>NZ_CP178858.1:0-4800000 GCF_052056005.1 Massilia sp. GER05
TAACTAGCCTGACGATAACCTACTTTCACACTGGTTGCAGCACTATCATCGGCGCAGAGTCTTTTCACGGTCCTGTTCGGGATGGGAAGGGGTGGTACAGACTTGCTATGGTCATCAGGCATAACTTGTACGAGTGCCGCTTGCATAACGCATGCGTCACTCTGAATCCGGAAGAAGCAGTTTTCGTAATCTGTTGTCTCAACAAACAGCTGAACCCTTGCGTTGGCAATGACTGCCAAGGTTATAGGGACAAGCCGTACGGGCAATTAGTATCAGTTAGCTTAATGCATTACTGCACTTCCACACCTGACCTATCAACGTCCTGGTCTCGAACGACCCTTCAAGGAGCTCAAGGCTCCGGGAAATCTCATCTCAAGGCGAGTTTCCCGCTTAGATGCTTTCAGCGGTTATCTCTTCCGAACTTAGCTACCCGGCAATGCCACTGGCGTGACAACCGGTACACCAGAGGTTCGTCCACTCCGGTCCTCTCGTACTAGGAGCAGCCCCCTTCAAATTTCCAACGCCCACGGCAGATAGGGACCAAACTGTCTCACGACGTTTTAAACCCAGCTCACGTACCACTTTAAATGGCGAACAGCCATACCCTTGGGACCGGCTACAGCCCCAGGATGTGATGAGCCGACATCGAGGTGCCAAACTCCCCCGTCGATATGAACTCTTGGGAGGAATCAGCCTGTTATCCCCAGAGTACCTTTTATCCGTTGAGCGATGGCCCTTCCATACAGAACCACCGGATCACTATGTCCTACTTTCGTACCTGCTCGACTTGTCGGTCTCGCAGTTAAGCACGCTTATGCCATTGCACTATTAGCACGATGTCCGACCGTACCTAGCGTACCTTCGAACTCCTCCGTTACACTTTAGGAGGAGACCGCCCCAGTCAAACTGCCTACCATGCACTGTCCCCGACCCGGATCACGGGCCAAGGTTAGAACCTCAAACGAACCAGGGTGGTATTTCAAGGTTGGCTCCACGAGAACTGGCGTCCCCGCTTCAAAGCCTCCCACCTATCCTACACAGATTGGTTCAAAGTCCAATGCAAAGCTACAGTAAAGGTTCATGGGGTCTTTCCGTCTAGCCGCGGGTAGATTGCATCATCACAAACATTTCAACTTCGCTGAGTCTCGGGAGGAGACAGTGTGGCCATCGTTACGCCATTCGTGCAGGTCGGAACTTACCCGACAAGGAATTTCGCTACCTTAGGACCGTTATAGTTACGGCCGCCGTTTACTGGGACTTCAATCAAGAGCTTGCACCCCATCATTTAATCTTCCAGCACCGGGCAGGCGTCACACCCTATACGTCCACTTTCGTGTTTGCAGAGTGCTGTGTTTTTATTAAACAGTCGCAGCCACCAGTTTATTGCAACCCTTTCACCCTCATGGAGTAAACCATTCAAGCTACCGGGGCGTACCTTATCCCGAAGTTACGGTACCAATTTGCCGAGTTCCTTCTCCCGAGTTCTCTCAAGCGCCTTAGAATACTCATCTCGCCCACCTGTGTCGGTTTGCGGTACGGTCTCGTATGACTGAAGCTTAGAGGCTTTTCTTGGAACCACTTCCGATTGCTTCGTGTCACAAGGACACACGTCTCAACCCCTTGAATTACGCGCCCGGATTTGCCTAAGCGCCTTCTATGAGTCAAGAACCAACTATTCCAACAGTTGGACAACCTTCCGCGATCCGTCCCCCCATCGCATCATACGACGGTGCAGGAATATTAACCTGCTTCCCATCAGCTACGCATCTCTGCCTCGCCTTAGGGGCCGACTCACCCTGCTCCGATGAACGTTGAACAGGAAACCTTGGGCTTTCGGCGAGAGGGCTTTTCACCCTCTTTATCGCTACTCATGTCAGCATTCGCACTTCCGATACCTCCAGCATCCTTTACAAGACACCTTCTCAGGCTTACGGAACGCTCTCCTACCATATGGATCAAAGTATAAATACTAAGAAACATATCCGCAGCTTCGGTGACTGGCTTAGCCCCGTTACATCTTCCGCGCAGGACGACTCGATCAGTGAGCTATTACGCTTTCTTTAAATGATGGCTGCTTCTAAGCCAACATCCTGACTGTTTTAGCCTTCCCACTTCGTTTTCCACTTAGCCAATCTTTGGGACCTTAGCTGGCGGTCTGGGTTGTTTCCCTCTTGACGCCGGACGTTAGCACCCGACGTCTGTCTCCCAAGCTCGCACTCATCGGTATTCGGAGTTTGCAATGGTTTGGTAAGTCGCAATGACCCCCTAGCCATAACAGTGCTCTACCCCCGATGGTGATACTTGAGGCACTACCTAAATAGTTTTCGGAGAGAACCAGCTATTTCCAGGTTTGTTTAGCCTTTCACCCCTACCCACAGCTCATCCCCTAATTTTTCAACATTAGTGGGTTCGGACCTCCAGGGCGTGTTACCGCACCTTCATCCTGGCCATGGGTAGATCACCTGGTTTCGGGTCTACACCCAGCGACTGTCGCCCTGTTCGGACTCGATTTCTCTACGGCTCCCCTATCCGGTTAACCTCGCCACTGAATGTAAGTCGCTGACCCATTATACAAAAGGTACGCCGTCACCCCACGAAGAGGCTCCGACTGTTTGTATGCACACGGTTTCAGGATCTATTTCACTCCCCTCCCGGGGTTCTTTTCGCCTTTCCCTCACGGTACTGGTTCACTATCGGTCGATTACGAGTATTTAGCCTTGGAGGATGGTCCCCCCATCTTCAGACAGGATTTCTCGTGTCCCGCCCTACTTGTCGTACGCTTAGTACCACCGTTCGAATTTCGTGTAAGGGGCTATCACCCTCTATGGCCAGCATTTCCAGGCTGTTCCACTATTCGATCGACTATCACGTACAAGGCTCATCCCATTTCGCTCGCCACTACTTTGGGAATCTCGGTTGATTTCTTTTCCTGCAGCTACTTAGATGTTTCAGTTCGCCGCGTTCGCTTTGCATACCTATGTATTCAGTATGCAATGACCTAAAAGGCCGGGTTTCCCCATTCGGAAATCTGCGGATCAAAGTGTGTTTGCTCACTCCCCGCAGCTTATCGCAAGCTACTACGTCCTTCATCGCCTGTAATCGCCAAGGCATCCACCATGTGCACTTATTCACTTGTCCCTATAACGTTGGCCCCTGCATGAGTATCAGGGAGCGTCATAGCAACAAGGATTCAGCTTACTTTGTTTGTTGATACATACAGATTTTCTACCCTAAGTGTGCATCTGACTTTCGCCAGCTACACGCTTAAAGAAAACTTTACTTCTTCCAGATTGTTAAAGAACGAGAACTACACTTATCTAAAGCTTGTGCCTTACATAAATGCAGTGAACAGAGAGTTGGTGGAGGATGACGGGATCGAACCGACGACCCCCTGCTTGCAAAGCAGGTGCTCTCCCAGCTGAGCTAATCCCCCATTTTGGTAACTGGTGGGTCTGGTTGGATTCGAACCAACGACCCCCGCGTTATCAACACGGTGCTCTAACCGACTGAGCTACAGACCCGAACTGTTCTCGTTTAACTTTATAACAGCCGATAAGCGTGGGCGCTTGATGATGGAGCGTTAGCTCCCGTGCCACTCTAGAAAGGAGGTGATCCAGCCGCACCTTCCGATACGGCTACCTTGTTACGACTTCACCCCAGTCACGAATCCTACCGTGGTAAGCGCCCTCCTTGCGGTTAAGCTACCTACTTCTGGTAAAACCCGCTCCCATGGTGTGACGGGCGGTGTGTACAAGACCCGGGAACGTATTCACCGCGGCATGCTGATCCGCGATTACTAGCGATTCCAACTTCACGCAGTCGAGTTGCAGACTGCGATCCGGACTACGATACACTTTCTGGGATTAGCTCCCCCTCGCGGGTTGGCGGCCCTCTGTATGTACCATTGTATGACGTGTGAAGCCCTACCCATAAGGGCCATGAGGACTTGACGTCATCCCCACCTTCCTCCGGTTTGTCACCGGCAGTCTCATTAGAGTGCCCTTTCGTAGCAACTAATGACAAGGGTTGCGCTCGTTGCGGGACTTAACCCAACATCTCACGACACGAGCTGACGACAGCCATGCAGCACCTGTGTTCAGGCTCCCTTTCGGGCACCCTCCAATCTCTCGGAGGTTCCTGACATGTCAAGGGTAGGTAAGGTTTTTCGCGTTGCATCGAATTAATCCACATCATCCACCGCTTGTGCGGGTCCCCGTCAATTCCTTTGAGTTTTAATCTTGCGACCGTACTCCCCAGGCGGTCTACTTCACGCGTTAGCTGCGTTACCAAGTCAATTAAGACCCGACAACTAGTAGACATCGTTTAGGGCGTGGACTACCAGGGTATCTAATCCTGTTTGCTCCCCACGCTTTCGTGCATGAGCGTCAATCTTGACCCAGGGGGCTGCCTTCGCCATCGGTGTTCCTCCACATCTCTACGCATTTCACTGCTACACGTGGAATTCTACCCCCCTCTGCCAGATTCAAGCCTTGCAGTCTCCATCGCAATTCCCAGGTTAAGCCCGGGGCTTTCACGACAGACTTACAAAACCGCCTGCGCACGCTTTACGCCCAGTAATTCCGATTAACGCTTGCACCCTACGTATTACCGCGGCTGCTGGCACGTAGTTAGCCGGTGCTTATTCTTCAGGTACCGTCATTAGCCCAGGATATTAGCCTGAGCCGTTTCTTCCCTGACAAAAGAGCTTTACAACCCGAAGGCCTTCTTCACTCACGCGGCATTGCTGGATCAGGCTTGCGCCCATTGTCCAAAATTCCCCACTGCTGCCTCCCGTAGGAGTCTGGGCCGTGTCTCAGTCCCAGTGTGGCTGGTCGTCCTCTCAGACCAGCTACTGATCGTCGCCTTGGTGAGCCTTTACCTCACCAACTAGCTAATCAGATATCGGCCGCTCCAGGAGCATGAGGCCCGAAGGTCCCCCACTTTCATCCTTGGATCGTATGCGGTATTAGCGTAACTTTCGCTACGTTATCCCCCACTCTTGGGTACGTTCCGATATATTACTCACCCGTTCGCCACTCGCCGCCAGGTTGCCCCGCGCTGCCGTTCGACTTGCATGTGTAAAGCATGCCGCCAGCGTTCAATCTGAGCCAGGATCAAACTCTTCAGTTTAATCTCTGTTTTTGCTACTTTCGTAGCAGATCGCTCACTCAAAATACTGACCGTTACTCATTGCTGAGCAACGTATTTCTTTTGTGTGAACATTTGATAATTTAAGCATTCAGCAGCCACTTACGCGGCTGCTGGCACTTCATCAAACGCCCACACTTATCGACTGTTGATTGTTAAAGAGCTGTATTCGGTACTGCCTTGCTGCGCTTGCGAATCGTTTTGTTCGTCAGCAGCAGAGAAGCGAGATTATGCAGTGTTTCGCGATGTTCGTCAACTTCTTTTTTCGCTTCGCGGCGTCGATTTCCTCTGGATTTCGACCGTGCCGTGAAGCGGACGCGCAGTATAGCAACCGCCCCGCAACCTTGCAAGCTCAGCCGCAATCAAATTGCCGGCGCCGCGGCATGCTGTTTCAGCCACGCCAGCGCACGCGGTGCCGCACTCAATATGGAGATATGACCATCTTCGGGCTGCAGCCACGACACGGCCGAAGGACAGTGACGCGCCAGCCATTCGGCATGCGACGTCGGCACCATCCGGTCCTGCCCGCCGTGCAGCAGGAGCACCGGCCGCGCAATACGCGCGCAATCAAAACCCCACGGCGAGACATACGCGACGTCGTCATCGATCAGGCCGTCGGACCCGGCCGCCAGCGCCGGCCCGACGACACGATCGAACCACGACCACGGTCCCGCCAACGCATTCCAGTCGGCCGCGATGAACGATTCCCGATCGAATTCCGGGGACGCGGCTTCGTACGCGACCTTCTCCGCCCTGCCCGCCCGCGCGGCGCGCAGGCCCGCGATGCCGGACGGCCGCATCCCGGCGAACCAGTCGAATCCCGCGGCGTCGAAGGGCGCCAGCCCGGCGATGCTGACGGCAGCCAGAACGCGGTCCGGCAACAGCGCGGCACAGCCAAGCGCGTGCGGACCGCCGCCCGAGTGGCCGACAACAGCGAATCGGCCGATGCCGAGCCGGTCGGCGATCCGCGCGACGTCGTGGGCAGCCGACGCGACATCGCGCCCCGGTCGCGGCGTCGAGCCGCCATAGCCAGGGCGGTCGTAGCCGATCCAGCGCAGCCCCAGACTGGCGGCGTCGGCAAACAGCGGCTCGGGCGGCAGACCGATGTTCGGCGTCCCGTGCAGCCAGAAAACCGCCGGGCGGCCACTCTCCTGCGCGTAAACGTGCAGCGTGCGCCCGTCATCCAGTGCCAGGTCTGTTTCCGTCATCTCGACTCCTACGGTTGTGCGCCGACCGGCTGCCGCCGCAACTGCTCCGCATCCTTCAACGGCGGCGCGCCGAACAGGCGGCGGTACTCGCGGCTGAACTGCGACGGGCTTTCATAGCCCACCTCGTAGGCGACACTGGCCGCCTCGACGTCGCCGCTCATCAGCAACTTGCGCGCCTCGAGCAGCCGCACCTGCTTCTGGTACTGCAAAGGACTCATCACGGTGGCGGCCTTGAAGCGGCGGTGCAGTACCGAGGGACTCATGTGCACCGTGCGCGCCAGCGCGTCGATGCTGAGCGGTTCGTTGTAGTGCGTGCGTATCCATTGTATGGCCTCGCCCACCGCGCGCTCGCGCTGGCCGCCGACGACGCCCCGGCTCAGCGTCGCCCCGCCCGGCGCCGTTACGAGGCGATAAATCAGCTCCTGCTTGAGCAGGCGGCCCAGCACGGGCAGGTCGCGCGGCCGGTCGAGCAGACGGAGAAGCCGCACGAACACGTCCAACATCGCATCGTCCGCACGTTCGACCGTGATCGCGGGCGGGTCGGCGTCCGCCAGCTGCAGCTGCAGTTGCATCTCCAGCACGAACGCCGCCACCTCCTTCGGATCGATGTCGACGCGGATGCCGTAGTACGGCGCCGCATCGGTTGCGCGTATGACCTGGCCGGACACGGGCATCGCCACGCCCGCCTGCACATAACACCCGGGGCCGTAGCGCAGCACCTGCGAGCCGACCAGCATCTCCTTCTCGCCCTGCACGAGCAGGCAGACGGACGGCGTCAGGATGCCGCGCCCGGCGGGCGTCGGCGCCGGCCGGCGTATGAGCCAGAGCCAGGGCAGACCCGTCGCCAGGTCGAGGTTGCCCGCGTCCGCGCCGCGCATCGCCTGCCCGACGAGGTCCAGGAGCCGGGTTTCAGAGTGCTGTGTCATGACCCATGATGGCTTTCGGTTCGAGATAGGTCTCCAGGCCGAAGACACCGAACTCGCGTCCCAGGCCGGACTGCTTGAAGCCGCCGAACGGGGCTTCCGGTGCATCATACAATCCATTCACGAACACGCGCCCTGCCTGAATGCCGGCCGCCACGCGGTTCGCGCGCGCCAGGTCCGCGCCGAACACGTACGCGTGCAAGCCATAGGGCGTATCGTTGGCGATGGCGATCGCCTCGTCGTCGCCGCGGTACGGGATGATGGACAGGACGGGCCCGAAGATCTCGTCGCGGGCGATCGTCATGTCGTTGCGGACGTCGCCGAACACGGTCGGCCGCACGAAATAGCCCCGTTCCAGCCGGTCCGGACGCCCAGGCCCGCCCGCCAGCAGGGTCGCGCCCTCCTCGATCCCCTTGCGGATATAGTCCTGCACGCGCTCGCACTGCCTGCGCGTGACCATCGGCCCCACGTTCACACGCGGGTCGTTCGTCGGACCGACGACCAGGTCCGCGAACGCGCGCACCGCCAGTGCATGCGCCTCGGCGACGCGGCTCGCAGGCACCAGCAGCCGCGTGCCCGCGATGCACGCCTGGCCGCTGTTCATCACGGCGGCCAGCGCCGCCAGCGGCATCGCCTTCGCGAAGTCGGCATCGTCGAGCAGGACGGTCGGCGATTTGCCGCCCAGTTCCAGCGTCACCCGTTTCATGGTGTCGACGGCGCCGCGCGCGATCGCCTTGCCGACGCTCGTGGACCCCGTGAACGAGATCTTGGCGATGTCGGGGTGGCGCGTGATCTCCGCGCCGACGACGTCGCCGCGGCCCGTGACGATATTGAAGACGCCCGCGGCAGTCCCGCACCGTGCATCACGCGGGTGATGAGCTCCGTCTGCGCGGCACTCAGTTCGCTGGGCTTGACGACGGCCGTGCTGCCGGCGGCGATCGCCATCGACAGCTTGGTCGCGATGAAACCGATGTTCGCATTCCACGGCGTGATCAGCCCGACGACGCCATGCGGCACCATCGTCACGCGCGCCCCGCCGACCTCGCGCTCGAAGGCATATTCACCCAGCAGGCGGCGCGCGATCACGAACGATGCGGCGGCGCGGCGCGCGGTCCCCGTCGCCATCGCCGTCGTGCCGCCGTATTCGGCGACCATGACGTCGACGATGTCCTGTTCGGCGGCGGCGACGGCGTCGTGCAGGCGCTGCAGCCAGTCCATGCGTTCTTCCCGCGTCGTGCGCGCCACCGCCGGCAACGCCGCCTTCGCCGCTGCGATCGCGCGCTGCGCGTCGACCTCGTCGGCCAGGATCACGGTCGTCGTTTCGCGCTCGGTGACCGGGTCGAGCAGGACGAGCGGCTCGCGCCCGTGCGGGGCAACGAACGCGCCGTTGATATAAATGGTATCGATGGTTTTCATGGCAGGACTCCTCGTGAACGATGGATTCATCATAGGAGTCCGGGCCCGCCCGGCGGTAGCAGGATACTGACGAAGGATTGCCCGATCCTGCCGATCTGGCGCGGATCAGGCAGTGCTGACCAGCGCCTCGAACGCCTGCGCCGCGCGGCTGCGATAGCGTTCGCGGTGGCGCAGCAGGAAGAAGTCGCGCGGCGGCAGGTCCACGCGCACCTTGGCGAGCAAACCCGCCGCGATGTACGGCGCCGCGACCAGTTCCGACAAGACGGCCACGAAGCCCGCGCTCATCACGGCCGCGCGCACGGCCTCGTTGGACGGCAGGGTCAGCGCGACCTGCAGCGCGGCCAGGTCGACGCCCTGCGCCGCCAGCATCTCTTCGAGCGCGGACCGTGTGCCCGATCCCGGCTCGCGCATGATCCAGCGGGCAGCCTGCAGGTCGGCGGCGGCGAGCCTGCGCTTGCGTACCCACGGATGGCCGGGCGCGACGACGATGGCCATGCGGTCCTGGCCGATGCGCTCCGCGACCAGCGCCGCATCGTCGATGCCGCCCTCCACGAGTCCGAGATCGGCCGCGCCCTCGCGCACCGCGTCCGCCACGGACTGCGTATTGCCGACGTCCAGCCGCACGTCGATCTGCGGATGCGTCTCGCGAAAGCGCACGAGCAGCGGCGGCAGCCAGTAGCTGGCGATCGTCTGGCTGGCCTGCAGCGCGAGTACACCGCGCGCCAGCCCGGCCAGTTCGACGAGCACGCGTTCGGCGCCGGCCGCGCGGGCCAGCGTGGCGCGCGCCTCCTCGAGGAAGATGCGGCCGGCGGCATTGACTTCGATGCGCCGCCCGACCCGGTCGAACAACGGCGTGCCGTAACGCTCTTCCAGCGCGCGCAGCGATGCGCTGACGGCGGACGGTGTCAGCGCGAGGACATTCGCCGCCTGCGTCAGATGCTGGCGTTCGGCGACGGCGACGAAGATGCGGAGCTGGTCGAGGGTCATCGTTCGATTGAAGTGAATGATCTGTGCGAAATTTTAAGATGGACCGAACGATCCTGTCGAGCCGATACTGCGGGCTCGAACCAGGAGAACACCATGAACGATAAAATCTTCACTCTCATTCCGGGGATCGCGCTGAGTGCCGCCGTCACGGGCGCCGCCGTCCTGCTGGAGCGCGGCGAGACCGCCCTCTTCGGCCGCGCATGGCTCGAAAGCCTCGTCCTGGCGATCCTGCTGGGGAGCCTGGTTCGCACCGTCGCGACCGTCCCCGCCGCGTGCGAAGCGGGCGTGCGCTTTTCCGCCAAGGTCGTCCTCGAACTGGCCGTGATGCTGCTCGGTGCATCCATCAGCGCCGGCGCGATCGCCGCGCACGGACTGCCGCTGCTGGGCGGGATCGCGCTGTCGGTCGTCCTCGCGATCGCATTCAGCTACACCGTCGGCCGGCTGCTGCGGCTGCCGCACGAGATGGCCGTGCTGGTCGCGTGCGGGAATTCGATCTGCGGGAACTCGGCCATCGCCGCCGTCGCGCCGGTCATCGATGCGCAGGGCAAGGACGTCGCGTCGTCGATCGCGTTCACGGCCGTGCTGGGCGTCGTCGTCGTGCTCGTGCTGCCGCTGCTCGACCGGGTCCTCGGGCTGACGCCCCTCCAGTACGGCATCTTCGCCGGCATGACCGTGTATGCCGTGCCGCAGGTGCTGGCCGCGGCGGCGCCCGTGTCGCAGGCGAGCCTGCACATCGGGACGCTGGTAAAACTGGTGCGGGTGCTGATGCTGGGACCCGTCGTGCTCGGGCTGGCGCTGTTCCGGCGCGACGGCGCGCGCCGCGGCGCGCTGCCGCTGGCGCACCTCGTCCCGTGGTTCATCGTCGGCTTTCTCGCGCTGATGACGCTACGGTCCGTCGATGCCCTGCCGGCCGTCGTACTCGAGCCGGCGCACGTGGCCTCGGGCTGGCTGACCAGCATGTCGATGGCGGCCCTCGGGCTCGGCGTCGACGCCCGCGCCATACTGCGCGCGGGCGGCAAGGTGACGGCGACCGTCGTCGTGTCGCTGGTCGGGCTGGGCGCGATCAGTTGGGGGCTGATTGCGCTGCTGGGGATCCGGTGACCGGATAGTACGGGCTTTCGAGCGGCCCGAGATAACTGGGCCGCAGCCCGCCCGCATCGATGACAAGGCGTTGCAGCACGAGACCCGGATCGAGCGCCCAGAACTTCACCGTGTGGCGGCCGGGGCGTGCGACACGATGCGTGGTGACGAACTGCGCGACGCCGTCCGAGACGATCTTGCTCCAGTGGCGTTCGGAACCGTCCGCATGGACGTTGACCACCTGCGGCGCCTCGTCGTCGATCGAGACGGCGTAGCGGAAGCCCGCGCCCGGCTGGAACTTGAGCGTCGGTCCGAGGACGGCCTGTAGTTTCAGCTCGCCGGCGGTGAACAGGTGCACCTCGTACTCGAGCCGCATGCCATCCGCGACCTTCAGCGCGTCCGCCGCGACCGGCAAAGTGGTCATGCCGGACAGCGTGCGGCCATAGCCGGGAATCCTCAGCCACTGCCGGCCGGATGGCGCCAGCGCGCGGGTGTAATGCTCCGCCTCGATCGCGACGACGCCCTGCGTTTCCACGTGACCCCGCACCGTATCGGGCGCCAGGCCGGCCGGTTTGTGCACGGGCACCTTGACCTCGACCTGCGCCTTGGCCGGACCGCTGATCGTCAGCGATGCCACCGTGGTGCCGGCGGGGACCGCGCTCCAGTCCACGTCGACGACGATGCGCTGCTCCTTGCTCACGCGGCCGGCCTTGTGACTCAGGCGGATCCACGGATGGCTCGCCGTGATGGCATAGTCGAACGGCTGGGCGCTCCGGTTGAACAGCTCCAGATGACGCGGCTGCTTTTCGAAGACGTCCAGCGGCGGCAAGACGAGCTGGCGGATCGGGAAGACGGGCCAGGCGATGGCATCGCCCTGCACCGCGACGCCCATCTGGTCGGACGGGTGAATGCCGTTCCGCGCCGCCAGCTGGCCGGGCGCGGGAACGCGCAGCTCCGACACGGCCGGCATCACGTCGCGGTAGGGCTGGTCCCAGTTGGTGTAGCCGAAACGCGTCTGCGACATCATGTGATTCCATTTGCCGCCGCTGATCTCGCGCTGGTATTGATTCGCGAGATCAGCGTCGCGCTGGAACAACTGGCGCACGCGCGCCGCCATGTCGTTCGTCGTCACGCGGCCCTGGCGTGCGTACAGGCGATTGAGGCCGGTCGACACGTACATGTCGAGCGCATTCGCGGACGCGCGCACGGGATACTCCACGAGCTGGAAGTAGGCGTCGCGCATGTTCGCGGGCAGCGTGCGGCCGACGCGCACCGCTTCGTCGGCGAGCGCGTTGTAGTCCGCGACGACGCGCTCCGCCTCATCGTAGTTGGTGAGGCTGTAGGTCTCGGGCTTCAGCTGTTCCGGATGGCGCCGCGCGTTGTAGCGCGTGTACTTGTCGACGATGGACGCGATGTCTTCCGCATGCGCCGCGCCGAATTCACGGGTGGCCCAGGCACGCAGGTACTCGGGCAGCCGCTCCGCCGGCCACGCTTGCGGGTTCCACGCATACGCCATGAAGAATTCGGTCGGCACCTCCATCGGCTTCAGGTCGCCCACGTTGACGACCCACAGCCGGTTCGCGCCGTACGCGTTCGCGAGGTTCATCTGCTCCCACACCTTGGCGATCTGGGTCACGTTCAACCATTTGTACGAGCGTGGACCGCCGACATAATCGAAATGGTAGTAAACGCCGGCGCCGCCGCTGCGCTTGCGTTCCTCGGCGGTAGGCAGGCGGCGGATATTGCCCCAGTTGTCGTCGCACCAGAGCAGCAGCATGTCGTCCGGGACGCGCATGCCCTTCTCGTAATAGTCCTGCACTTCCTTGTAGAGGGCCCACAACTGCGGCACCTTCTCCGGTTCCTGGCCGAGCTCCTTCCTGATGATCGCGCGCTGGTCGCGGACGATCTGCTGCAACAGGTCGACGTTGGCGTCTTCCGACATCGGCTCGTCGCCGTCGCCGCGCATCGCCATCGTGATCACCTTTTCGTAATCGCGCGTATTGCGCAGGCCCTGCGCCCAGAAGTCGCGCAGCACCTCGCCGTTGCGGTGGTAATCCCACGGCCCCTTGCCGTAGCGCTTCCACTCCTGCTGCGCCCTCATCATCGGTTCGTGGTGGGACGTGCCCATCACGATACCCATCGTGTCGGCGAGCTTGCCGTTTTCCTTGTCGTCGTCATAGAACGACGAGTACCACATGGCCGGCCACAGGTAATTGGCGCGCATGCGGAGCATCAGTTCGAACAGCTTTTCGTAGAACTTGTGATTGAAGCCGCCGAAGCGCTCCTTCGCCCAATTGGTCAGCACGGGCGCCTCGTCGTTGAGGAACAGGCCGCGGTACTGGACGGTCGGTTTTTCCATGATGCGCGTGTCGAGCGGCACGCTGAGCGAGCGGTGATGCACGACCGGCACGTCGGCCCACCAGTACCAGGGCGAGACGCCGATCTGTTCCGACAGGGTATAGATCCCGTAGATCGTGCCGCGCTTGTCGCTGCCGGCGATGACCAGGGCGCGCTGCACACCGGGCATCGGGTCCGCGACCGCCTGGATGACGAAGCCTTCCCACTGGCCGGCCAGCGCGCGCGTGTCGATCTTGCCCTGTTGCGCGAGGCGGTCGATCAGGCCATGGCGCCCGAGCGTGCCCACGATGATCACATCGCCCGACGCCGCCGGACGGTCGACCTGCCATTGCGGCGTCTTGCCCGTCACGCTGCCGATGTCGCGCTGCAGGTCGCGCGCCGCGCGCAGCACGCCGGGATACTCGTCCGTGCCGACGACGATGGGCGCGGCACGTCCGGCCTGGACCAGCGCCACCCCGGCCTTGCCCTCCGTGTCGACGAACCGCGCCGTGCCGATGGCGTGGACCTGGCCTGCGATCAGCAATCCCGCCACTGCCGTCACAAGGCGTCGCCATACATCCCTATTTGTACTTCGCTGCATGAACGTCTCCTCCGTTGAATGACCGACGGCCCCCGGATGTTATAAAACATTGCTTTATCGTTATTTTTGGTAGCGCAATCATTCGAGTCTACCGACTGCCGGGGTGCCGGTCAAACGGCTGCTACACTTCTATTTAGCCAATAAACAACAAAGGGGTCCCTATGCGCCAAGCCATCGTCCACATCGCCCTGCTCGTGCGCGACTACGACGAAGCCATCGATTTCTACGTCGGCAAACTCGGTTTCGAGCTGCTGGACGACACGTACCAGCCGGCGCAGGACAAGCGCTGGGTCGTGGTGGCGCCCCCGGGCGGCGCCGGCACCACCCTGCTCCTGGCCAAGGCATCGAAGCCGGAACAGGTGCCGTTCGTCGGCAACCAGGCCGGTGGCCGCGTCTTCCTGTTCCTGAACACCGACGATTTCTGGCGCGATTACGAACGCCTGCGCGGGCATGGCGTGCACTTCGTGCGCGCTCCGAAGGAAGAGGACTACGGCACCGTGGCCGTGTTCGCGGACCTGTACGGCAACCTGTGGGACCTGCTGCAGCTGCGGCCGGACCATCCCATCGCCGCACGTCTGCACCTTTATCAGCAGAGCAACGATGCATAGAATGCAAGATTCCACATGACCCCGAGGGCGACGCGTGAAACTGATCGGAACGGCGAGCCTGGTCCGGCGACAAATAGACGGCATCGTCCATTGTGAAACCGAGTTGTGCCTGGCCCCGGGCGCATCCGACCGCTACCTGGTCAATCTGCGCCAGGGCCACCTGGGCGAGGACGCATCGCCCGACTCCATCCCGCTGGCGCTCGGCATCCTGGCCACCTACGACGACCGCGACGCAAGCCGGGGCAACAGCCTCCGCACGGCCGGCCGCATGGCGTGGTATGCGGTCGCGCTGCAGGGCGTCGTTGCGCTGCCGTTGAGTCGTAAACTCGACAACAATGTGCCCGCTCTCGCCATGCTGGCGCTGTACTGGCTGTCGGTGCGGGTTCGCCGGATGCTCTGGATTTCCGTTTATCGTCGCGATGGTGCTGATCTGGGCGATGCTGGCGCCGCGCTGAAAAGCAAAAAGCCCGCTCAGTGCGAGGATTGGCAGTGCCAATCCGGGCGAGCGGGCTTCGTTTTTCCAAAACGAAAAACCCCGTCGAGATCACTCGACGGGGTTTTCTTAATAACTAGCCTGACGATAACCTACTTTCACACTGGTTGCAGCACTATCATCGGCGCAGAGTCTTTTCACGGTCCTGTTCGGGATGGGAAGGGGTGGTACAGACTTGCTATGGTCATCAGGCATAACTTGTACGAGTGCCGCAGCTTATGCATGCGTCACTCTGAATCCGGAAGAAGCAGTTTTCGTAATCTGTTGTCTCAACAAACAGCCGAACCCTTGCGTTGGCAATGACTGCCAAGGTTATAGGGACAAGCCGTACGGGCAATTAGTATCAGTTAGCTTAATGCATTACTGCACTTCCACACCTGACCTATCAACGTCCTGGTCTCGAACGACCCTTCAAGGAGCTCAAGGCTCCGGGAAATCTCATCTCAAGGCGAGTTTCCCGCTTAGATGCTTTCAGCGGTTATCTCTTCCGAACTTAGCTACCCGGCAATGCCACTGGCGTGACAACCGGTACACCAGAGGTTCGTCCACTCCGGTCCTCTCGTACTAGGAGCAGCCCCCTTCAAATTTCCAACGCCCACGGCAGATAGGGACCAAACTGTCTCACGACGTTTTAAACCCAGCTCACGTACCACTTTAAATGGCGAACAGCCATACCCTTGGGACCGGCTACAGCCCCAGGATGTGATGAGCCGACATCGAGGTGCCAAACTCCCCCGTCGATATGAACTCTTGGGAGGAATCAGCCTGTTATCCCCAGAGTACCTTTTATCCGTTGAGCGATGGCCCTTCCATACAGAACCACCGGATCACTATGTCCTACTTTCGTACCTGCTCGACTTGTCGGTCTCGCAGTTAAGCACGCTTATGCCATTGCACTATTAGCACGATGTCCGACCGTACCTAGCGTACCTTCGAACTCCTCCGTTACACTTTAGGAGGAGACCGCCCCAGTCAAACTGCCTACCATGCACTGTCCCCGACCCGGATCACGGGCCAAGGTTAGAACCTCAAACGAACCAGGGTGGTATTTCAAGGTTGGCTCCACGAGAACTGGCGTCCCCGCTTCAAAGCCTCCCACCTATCCTACACAGATTGGTTCAAAGTCCAATGCAAAGCTACAGTAAAGGTTCATGGGGTCTTTCCGTCTAGCCGCGGGTAGATTGCATCATCACAAACATTTCAACTTCGCTGAGTCTCGGGAGGAGACAGTGTGGCCATCGTTACGCCATTCGTGCAGGTCGGAACTTACCCGACAAGGAATTTCGCTACCTTAGGACCGTTATAGTTACGGCCGCCGTTTACTGGGACTTCAATCAAGAGCTTGCACCCCATCATTTAATCTTCCAGCACCGGGCAGGCGTCACACCCTATACGTCCACTTTCGTGTTTGCAGAGTGCTGTGTTTTTATTAAACAGTCGCAGCCACCAGTTTATTGCAACCCTTTCACCCTCATGGAGTAAACCATTCAAGCTACCGGGGCGTACCTTATCCCGAAGTTACGGTACCAATTTGCCGAGTTCCTTCTCCCGAGTTCTCTCAAGCGCCTTAGAATACTCATCTCGCCCACCTGTGTCGGTTTGCGGTACGGTCTCGTATGACTGAAGCTTAGAGGCTTTTCTTGGAACCACTTCCGATTGCTTCGTGTCACAAGGACACACGTCTCAACCCCTTGAATTACGCGCCCGGATTTGCCTAAGCGCCTTCTATGAGTCAAGAACCAACTATTCCAACAGTTGGACAACCTTCCGCGATCCGTCCCCCCATCGCATCATACGACGGTGCAGGAATATTAACCTGCTTCCCATCAGCTACGCATCTCTGCCTCGCCTTAGGGGCCGACTCACCCTGCTCCGATGAACGTTGAACAGGAAACCTTGGGCTTTCGGCGAGAGGGCTTTTCACCCTCTTTATCGCTACTCATGTCAGCATTCGCACTTCCGATACCTCCAGCATCCTTTACAAGACACCTTCTCAGGCTTACGGAACGCTCTCCTACCATATGGATCAAAGTATAAATACTAAGAAACATATCCGCAGCTTCGGTGACTGGCTTAGCCCCGTTACATCTTCCGCGCAGGACGACTCGATCAGTGAGCTATTACGCTTTCTTTAAATGATGGCTGCTTCTAAGCCAACATCCTGACTGTTTTAGCCTTCCCACTTCGTTTTCCACTTAGCCAATCTTTGGGACCTTAGCTGGCGGTCTGGGTTGTTTCCCTCTTGACGCCGGACGTTAGCACCCGACGTTTGTCTCCCAAGCTCGCACTCATCGGTATTCGGAGTTTGCAATGGTTTGGTAAGTCGCAATGACCCCCTAGCCATAACAGTGCTCTACCCCCGATGGTGATACTTGAGGCACTACCTAAATAGTTTTCGGAGAGAACCAGCTATTTCCAGGTTTGTTTAGCCTTTCACCCCTACCCACAGCTCATCCCCTAATTTTTCAACATTAGTGGGTTCGGACCTCCAGGGCGTGTTACCGCACCTTCATCCTGGCCATGGGTAGATCACCTGGTTTCGGGTCTACACCCAGCGACTGTCGCCCTGTTCGGACTCGATTTCTCTACGGCTCCCCTATCCGGTTAACCTCGCCACTGAATGTAAGTCGCTGACCCATTATACAAAAGGTACGCCGTCACCCCACGAAGAGGCTCCGACTGTTTGTATGCACACGGTTTCAGGATCTATTTCACTCCCCTCCCGGGGTTCTTTTCGCCTTTCCCTCACGGTACTGGTTCACTATCGGTCGATTACGAGTATTTAGCCTTGGAGGATGGTCCCCCCATCTTCAGACAGGATTTCTCGTGTCCCGCCCTACTTGTCGTACGCTTAGTACCACCGTTCGAATTTCGTGTAAGGGGCTATCACCCTCTATGGCCAGCATTTCCAGGCTGTTCCACTATTCGATCGACTATCACGTACAAGGCTCATCCCATTTCGCTCGCCACTACTTTGGGAATCTCGGTTGATTTCTTTTCCTGCAGCTACTTAGATGTTTCAGTTCGCCGCGTTCGCTTTGCATACCTATGTATTCAGTATGCAATGACCTAAAAGGCCGGGTTTCCCCATTCGGAAATCTGCGGATCAAAGTGTGTTTGCTCACTCCCCGCAGCTTATCGCAAGCTACTACGTCCTTCATCGCCTGTAATCGCCAAGGCATCCACCATGTGCACTTATTCACTTGTCCCTATAACGTTGGCCCCTGCATGAGTATCAGGGAACGTCATATCGACAAGGATTCAGCTTACTTTGTTTGTTGATACATACAGATTTTCTACCCTAAGTGTTCGATACATTTTTCAACGTATTGAACGCTTAAAGAAAACTTTACTTCTTCCAGATTGTTAAAGAACGAGAACTACACTTATCTAAAGCTTGTGCCTTACATAAATGCAGTGAACAGAGAGTGGTGGAGGATGACGGGATCGAACCGACGACCCCCTGCTTGCAAAGCAGGTGCTCTCCCAGCTGAGCTAATCCCCCATTTTGGTAACTGGTGGGTCTGGTTGGATTCGAACCAACGACCCCCGCGTTATCAACACGGTGCTCTAACCGACTGAGCTACAGACCCGAACTGTTCTCGTTTAACTTTATAACAGCCGATAAGCGTGGGCGCTTGATGATGGAGCGTTAGCTCCCAGTGCCACTCTAGAAAGGAGGTGATCCAGCCGCACCTTCCGATACGGCTACCTTGTTACGACTTCACCCCAGTCACGAATCCTACCGTGGTAAGCGCCCTCCTTGCGGTTAAGCTACCTACTTCTGGTAAAACCCGCTCCCATGGTGTGACGGGCGGTGTGTACAAGACCCGGGAACGTATTCACCGCGGCATGCTGATCCGCGATTACTAGCGATTCCAACTTCACGCAGTCGAGTTGCAGACTGCGATCCGGACTACGATACACTTTCTGGGATTAGCTCCCCCTCGCGGGTTGGCGGCCCTCTGTATGTACCATTGTATGACGTGTGAAGCCCTACCCATAAGGGCCATGAGGACTTGACGTCATCCCCACCTTCCTCCGGTTTGTCACCGGCAGTCTCATTAGAGTGCCCTTTCGTAGCAACTAATGACAAGGGTTGCGCTCGTTGCGGGACTTAACCCAACATCTCACGACACGAGCTGACGACAGCCATGCAGCACCTGTGTTCAGGCTCCCTTTCGGGCACCCCTCAATCTCTCGAGGGTTCCTGACATGTCAAGGGTAGGTAAGGTTTTTCGCGTTGCATCGAATTAATCCACATCATCCACCGCTTGTGCGGGTCCCCGTCAATTCCTTTGAGTTTTAATCTTGCGACCGTACTCCCCAGGCGGTCTACTTCACGCGTTAGCTGCGTTACCAAGTCAATTAAGACCCGACAACTAGTAGACATCGTTTAGGGCGTGGACTACCAGGGTATCTAATCCTGTTTGCTCCCCACGCTTTCGTGCATGAGCGTCAATCTTGACCCAGGGGGCTGCCTTCGCCATCGGTGTTCCTCCACATCTCTACGCATTTCACTGCTACACGTGGAATTCTACCCCCCTCTGCCAGATTCAAGCCTTGCAGTCTCCATCGCAATTCCCAGGTTAAGCCCGGGGCTTTCACGACAGACTTACAAAACCGCCTGCGCACGCTTTACGCCCAGTAATTCCGATTAACGCTTGCACCCTACGTATTACCGCGGCTGCTGGCACGTAGTTAGCCGGTGCTTATTCTTCAGGTACCGTCATTAGCCCAGGATATTAGCCTGAGCCGTTTCTTCCCTGACAAAAGAGCTTTACAACCCGAAGGCCTTCTTCACTCACGCGGCATTGCTGGATCAGGCTTGCGCCCATTGTCCAAAATTCCCCACTGCTGCCTCCCGTAGGAGTCTGGGCCGTGTCTCAGTCCCAGTGTGGCTGGTCGTCCTCTCAGACCAGCTACTGATCGTCGCCTTGGTGAGCCTTTACCTCACCAACTAGCTAATCAGATATCGGCCGCTCCAGGAGCATGAGGCCCGAAGGTCCCCCACTTTCATCCTTGGATCGTATGCGGTATTAGCGTAACTTTCGCTACGTTATCCCCCACTCTTGGGTACGTTCCGATATATTACTCACCCGTTCGCCACTCGCCGCCAGGTTGCCCCGCGCTGCCGTTCGACTTGCATGTGTAAAGCATGCCGCCAGCGTTCAATCTGAGCCAGGATCAAACTCTTCAGTTTAATCTCTGTTTTTGCTACTTTCGTAGCAGATCGCTCACTCAAAATACTGACCGTCACTCATTGCTGAGCAACGTATTTCTTTTGTGTGAACATTTGATAATTTAAGCATTCAGCACCCCGAAGGATGCTGGCACTTCATCAAACGCCCACACTTATCGACTGTTGATTGTTAAAGAGCTGTATTCGGTACTGCCTTGCTGCGCTTGCGAATCGTTTTGTTCGTCAGCAGCAGAGGAACGAGATTATGCAGTGTTTCGTTTAACTCGTCAACCCCTCGTCTATTTCTGCAACACACTCGATGTAATCGATCTGACAAGCTTAACTGGTTGATTCAGTTAAACTTTTTGTGCGCTGCAGAAGCAGGACGCGAACTATAGCAAACGCGCAGGCACCTGCGCAAGGCCTGTTTTGCAGTGCCTAAAAAGCTGGCATCCAGCTTGCTTACTGTGTGTTGCATAAAACAAAGCATCAATAAAACGGAGCATATTTACACGCTTGATTGTTCCGTTCTGGTACAGGTGCTACATTTATGAACAGTCGATTCCCAATATAGAGCCGCGGTCCAGGGCCAACCAGGAGACTTGGAATGACTTATCAACACGCAGGCTTGCTCGCCCCCGGCGACGACATGGCAACGATGATCGCGATCTCGCACCGACGCTCCGAACAATTCGGCCTGAGCCCCGATTCACGGCCCGATTTCACCCCCGTATCCGGCACCGACCTGTCCTATCTGGTCGAACAGAATCGCCTGCTGTACAGCCACGCGGTGCCCGCGATGGAAACGCTGTACCAGCAGATCGCCAACACCCACAACATGGTCTTGCTGACGGATGCGCAGGGCGTGATCGTGCATTCGCTGGGCGACGCCGACTTCCTCGAAAAGGCCAACCGCGTCGCGCTGACGGCGGGCGTCGCCTGGTCCGAGGAGAGCAAGGGCACGAACGCGATCGGCACCGCGATCGCGGAACGGGTGCCGACGACGATCCATGCGGACCAGCACTTCCTCTCCGCGAACCACTTCCTGACCTGCTCCGCGGCACCGATCACCGACCACCGCGGCAACGTGGTCGGCGTGCTGGACGTCAGCGGCGACCGGCGCAGCTTTCACAAGCACACGATGGCCCTCGTGCGCATGTCCGCCCTGATGATCGAGAACCAGCTGTTCGCGGCGACGTTCGAAAACGCGATCACCCTGCACTTCCACACGCGCCCCGAATTCATCGGCACGCTGATGGAAGGGATCGCGTCGTTCAGCCCGGGCGGCCGCTTCCTTGCCGCCAACCGCAACGGCCTGTTCCAGCTGGGCCTCTCGTATCCCGCACTGCAGGCCCATACGTTCAGCTCCCTGTTCGGCCTTCCCGTCTCCGCCCTGTACGATCACTACCGCACGGCGGCACCCGGCCTGCTCGACCTGTGCATGCACAACGGCGTGCGCGTGCGCGGCCGGGCGGAACTGCGGCTGACGAACGGCGTGCACGTGCTCACCGGCGCGTTCGACGATGCGACGCAGATGGCGCCCATCGCACAGGTGCCCGCGAAGGCACCCACGCGGCGCCTGTCCGGCCTGCGCTACCTGAACACGGGCGACCCGCAGCTCGAACAGGTCATCGACAAGGTCAACCGCGTGCTCGGGCGCGACGTGCCGATCATGATCATGGGCGAGACGGGCACCGGCAAGGAATTGCTGGCCCAGGCCATCCACAACGATTCGCCGCGCGCGCAAGGGCCGTTCGTCGCCGTGAACTGCGCGTCGATTCCCGAGACGCTGATCGAATCGGAGCTGTTCGGCTACGAGGACGGCGCGTTCACCGGCGCGCGCAAGAAGGGGGCGGTCGGCAAGATCCTGCAGGCGAACGGCGGCACGCTGTTCCTCGATGAGATCGGCGACATGCCCTATCCGCTGCAGGCCCGCCTGCTGCGCGTGCTGCAGGAACGGATGGTTACCCCGCTCGGCAGCGGCAAGTCGATCCCGGTGAACGTGGAAGTGATCTGTGCGACGAACCACAACCTGCGCCGCCGCATCGCCGAGGGCCTGTTCCGCGAAGACCTGTATTACCGCCTGAACGGCCTCGTGGTGAAACTGCCGCCGCTGCGCGAGCGCACCGACCTCGAAACGGTGGTGCGAAAAATCCTCTCTGTGGAGAACGAAACGGGCGGCACGCACACGATCTCGGACGAGGTACTGCGGCTGTTCAAGCGCCACAAATGGCCGGGCAACTTCCGCCAGCTGACGAACCTCCTGCGCACCGCCGCGATCATGGCCGGCGACGAGGAAGAAATCGGCCTGCGCCACATGCCGGACGACTTCCTGGACGACATCGCGGAGACGCCCGAAACCGCACCCGCGAGCGCGCCCGCCGCCCAGCAGATGATCGCGTCCGGCGCCAATCTCGAAGAGATGGAACTGGCCGCGATCCTCAAGTCGCTCGAGGCGAACGGCGGCAACGTGTCGGCGACGGCGCGCGCGCTGGGCGTCTCGCGCAACACCATTTACCGCAAGCTGCCGCATCTGAAGACCTCCCCATGAATGATCAAGCGGCCGGGAAGCCGGACGACTTCCAGCGCGCGCCGTCCTTGCCGATCGTGAGCAGGTCCACGCCCGGCAGGTGCGCGGCCAGCGCGTGCGCGCGGCGTGCGCCCATCACCATGAATGCGGTCGACAGGCCGTCGGCCTCCAGTCCGGTGGGCGCCAGCACCGTGACGCTGGCCAGCTCCGTCGGCGAATCGCCGCTGGCCGGATCGAAGATGTGGTGGTGGCGCAGGTCCGACGTGAACGCCGACGCGTAATCGCCCGACGTGGCGGCGCAGCGCCCGTCCAGCACCAGGCTCGCGGCCACCGCGTCTTCGTTGCGCGGATCGCGGATGCCCAGGTGCCATGGCCGCCCGCCGGTGCGGCCCAGCGCACCGTATTCGCCCGTGTCGACGAGCGCGTGGCGGATGCCGTGCCGGCGCAGCGCGGCCAGCGCGAGGTCCGTCGCATAGCCTTGCGCGAGGCCGTTCAGCGTGATCGCCATCCCCTTCCGTGCCAGCACGACGCGTTCCGGCCCCGCCTGCACCTGCGTCCAGCCGACGAGGCGTTGCGCGCGCATGCGTTCGGGCTCGGGCGGCACGCCGTGCGCCGAATCGAACGCGCGCCACAGCGGCTGCACCGTGATGTCGAACGCGCCCTGCGTCAGGCGCGACAAGGTGCGCGCATGCTCCAGCACCGTCAGCAGATGCGGGTCGGGCCCGTGCAACACCTTGTCGCGGTTCAGCCGGAACACCTGGCTGGGCGGCTGGTGGAGGCTCATCAGCGCATCCACGCGGCGCGCCTCGCCCAACGCGGCGGCGATGGCCTGCTGCGCGGCTTCCGGGTCCGCATGGCGCACGGCGACGCTGATCGTCGTCCCGAATGCCAGCGCGGCGCCGCTGTGCAGTGGCAGTTCGTCGGCTGCGGCCGCGTCGGCCACCGCGGCGCCGGCCATGCCGCCCAGGGTGGCGGCGATGAAGGTCCTTCTGTGCATCATGCTCTCCTGTCGATGACGTCCGGGGCCGGGACGATCGGAATCGTCCGGCTGCGCTTCCGCTCCAAGATCCGCGGCGCGCACTGTTCGTCGCTTGCGTGGATAACGACACATTCCATACATTGAAAACACTCCTCGTAGTCGACCTTCCCGCTCGGGACGATCGCGTTGTAGCCGCAGCGGTGGCGGCACGTTTGACACGGCGTGCCGCATTCGGCGCGCCGCGGGATCCAGTCGAGCAGGCGCACGCGGCCCAGCAGCGCGAGCGCCGCGCCGAGCGGACAGAGATAACGGCAGAACGCCTTGTTGACGACCATGGCGGCCAGCAGCAGGCCGGCGGCATACGCGACGAACGGCCAGGCGCGCACGAAATTCAGCGTGATCGCGGTCTTGAACGGTTCCAGTTCGACGAGCCGGTCTGCCTGCGCCGGCGCCCACACGGCCGCCAGCAGGATCGCCGCCAGCACGCCGTACTTCACGCGCTTCAGGCGCGCATCGAGCACGCGCCGCACGGCGACCTGCGGCAGCCGCAGCGCCTGTCCCGCGAGACCCGCGAATTCCTGCAGCGCGCCGAAGGGACACAGCCAGCCGCAGAACGTGCCGCGCCCCCAGACGAACAGGGAGACGAGCACGAATGCCCACAGCGCCACGGTCAGCGGATCGAACAGCAGGTAATCCAGGCCCCGCCCCGCCCGGAGGGCCTGCACGATGCCGGTGAGATTGACGATGGACAGCTGCGCCTGCGCCGCATAGCCGATGAAGCCGATGGTGAACAGCAGCCACGCGCGGCGCAGCCAGGCGAAGCGGCGCGCGTGGGCCACCAGCCGGCGCTGCTGCCACAGCGCGGCCGCGAGCAGGGCGAGCGCCACGCCCAGCACGAGCAACTCCACGCGGCGCGCCTTCCAGCTGGCCTGCCACGCCGGCGCGGCGCCCTCCGGGGCGATGTAGTACGCCTCCGGCAGGCGGTACGAGAACGCGATCTCGCGCGTGATCCGCTCGGGATAGACGATCCCCTTGCTGCGCGTGACGGGCAGCGCGAAGTCGAGGGCGCGCGCCGGATCCAGGCCCGCCTGCGCGATGACCCGGAGCAGCAGCATCTCGTCGGCCGGCAGGTGCACGCCGTCGGCCAGGCGCGGTTCGAGATCGAGGTCGCGCATCTCCACCGGCAGGCGGTCCTGGCGCAGCACGATGCCGCGCGGGACGCTGCCGCGCACGAAGTCCGCCCCGGTAAGCGTATGCGGACCGGCCGTCAGCACGAGCAGCGCGTGGTCGCCCGGTTCCAGCCTGCCCTGCAGCCGGTTCCACGTGCGCGGCGCCAGCAGGTTGCGGCCGACGGCCGGCACCGACGCCCACGCGACCCACAGGTCGATGAAGACGTCGTCAGGCTGCGCGAGCGCCTGTGCATCCAGTCCGGCGCCGCTACTCCCCGCGAACAGCCGCTCGACGTCGCCCCGGCGCACGCGGACATGCCGCACGAGGCCCGCATCGAGCATCTCCTGCAGCGACAGCGGCGCGAAGACATCCATGCGGATCCGGCCGATGCGGCCCGGATCGCGCCCCTGCGCAAAACCGAGCTTGGCGCGCGCCACCTTCAGCGCGGCCGACAGGACGCTCTGGTTGATGATGCGGACGGACGCCGTCGCCTTCGACACTCCGTCCAGGCTGCCCTTCGCGCCGCCGACCGTGATGCCCTGCCCCAGCGACCGCCCGCGGTACTGCTGCAGAAACTCCCGCAGGGGCGCTTCCCCGAGACCTTCCAGGAACACCGGTTCGTGCTGCGACAGCACCGCCACGTCGAGGAAGGTGCCTTTCGGGTCCATGACGACGAGGAGATTCGGCGGCACGCCGGCGAAGCCCGGCACCGGCGCCAGGTCGGCCGATTCGAACGCATAGCCGACCAGCTCCGTCACCGTGCCGTTCTGCTTGAACAGCGGCCAGGCCGGGATGTCGGCCGATTTTTCGCCGACGACCAGCGGCGCCGGGAAGCGCCGCGCCAGCTCCGCCTGCGTCAGCGTGCCGGCGTGCGCCGCGGCGCAAAGCAGGAGCCAGCAGATGACGAGGCGGAGCAGGTTCATGGCCGCATCAGAAGAAGATGATGCCGCCGACGGAACCGCCGTTCATGCGCGCGGTGGCGCCGCCGAAGCCCTTCGAGCGCGTCTGCCCGATCTCGGCCACCAGCGTGATCGCGCTGTTCAGCGCATAGTAGGCGCCGGCCGTCAGGTTGGCGTTCGACTTCAGGCCGCCCGTGCCGACGGTGTTGTCGTCGTTGGCGCTGCGGCCCCACGACAGGCCCAGTTTCAGCGCGTCGGTCGTCTTGAACGTACCCTGCACGAGGAAGTTCCTGGAGCGCACGTCGCCCTGGTCGGCGTCGGACAGGATGCCCAGCGCGCGGCCCGTCTGCGCGTTGACGAGCAGGCCGGCGGCGCCCAGCTGGTACGATGCGCCGGCTTCGAAGCCGTTCATCGTGAGGTCGCTCGCGCCCGGCGTCTGCGTTTCGAAGCGCTGGGTCTTGGCACCGAGCCAGGCCTTGAAGCCGTCCTGCGCGAACGAGAGGCGCGCCTGCACCTGCGGGCTCGAACGGGTCGAGTAGCGCGGGCCGGCGATGACCGGCGTGTCGGACACGGGGCTCATCACGCCGAAGTCGAAGCCGATGCCTGCGTCGTTCTTGGGCGTGCTGTAGACGATCTGGCCATACGTGCCCAGGTAGCTGTAGCCGGCGCCGATGTGGCCCAGCGTCACGCGGCCGCGCTGCGTGGCCTGCACCGGCGCGCCGGCGCCGACGAGGGTCATGTCGTTCAGGATCGCATTCGCGCCGAAGATGCCGTAGTCGCGGCCCAGCTTGAACGTGCCGAGGTCCGCGCGGCCGAACGTGAAGAAGGCCTGGCGCACGTCGACCGTGCTGTTTTGCGCGATCGCGCTGTCCGTCGCCGTGGCGACGTAGATGCCGATCTTGGCGGTGACGTCGAAGCCGCCCTGCGTCGACGACACGGACGTCACGAGGCCGCTGGGCAGCAGGCCGTTGCCGATGGTGGTGCGGTGATCCTCGCCGCCGCAGCCGAGCGCGCGGCCGCCCAGCGCCAGTCCGCCGACGGCGTCGCCGCTGCACGAGACGCCCGTGTAATAGGCGTTGACGATGCCGCCGACGTTGACCGTCCAGTCGCCGGCCTTCAGGTCGACCGCGGAAGCTTGCGTGCAGGCGCCGATCGAGGCCATGACGGCCAATGCGTGAACCTTCTTCATTTGTCTCCTCGCTTTCTTGTTTGTAGTGGGATACATCGTTGAGATGTACCGACAGTGATGGCAAGTTGCGTGCCCGGTCGCTCACCCGGGGAAAAGCGAGGAAACAGCGTATTTTTCTGTGGCGAATCGGATCAGGTGTTGCAGTTTTGACCGTCCGCACACCGAAACTAACTAAACGGTATAAATAAAAAAAACCGCGGCCGAAGCCGCGGCAAAACAGGGTCTTGACGCCGGCCGCCGCCGCAGCCGATGCATAACCCTCCCTGACCACTTACCTGGAGTTCAAATCAAATCTTGGTTGCGAGCTTGAAGACCCAGACCGAGCCGCCCTGCTCCAGGAAGTTCACCTTCTTCGCAACCTCGCCGCCCCACAGCGGCACGGCACCGCCCCAGCCGGAGACGACGGCCACGTATTGCACGCCGCCGTCTTCCCACGTCACCGGCGGCGCGACGACGCCCGAACCGGTCTGGAACTTCCACAGTTCCTTGCCCGACTTCGCATCGACCGCCTTCAGGAAGCCCTCGGGCGTGCCGTAGAACACGAGCCCGCCGGCCGTCGTCATCACGCCGCCCCACAGCGGTGCCGTGTTCTTGTTCTCCCAGACGATCTTGCCCGTCCTGGGATCCACCGCGCGCAGCGCGCCGATGTAGTCGTCGTTCAGCGGCTTGATCGTGAAGCCGGCACCGAGGTAAGCGCCACCTTTCTTGTACGTGATCGGTTCGTTCCAGATCTCCATGCCCCACTCGTTGGCGGGCACGTAGAACAGGCCGGTCTGCGGGCTGTACGCCATCGGCATCTGGTTCTTCGCGCCGAGGAAGGCCGGCGCGGCGAACACGGTCGAACCCTTCTTGCCGTCGCCCTTCGTCGGATCGCTGGGACGGTTGGCGGCGATGAAGTTCGGACGGCCCGTCTTGAGGTCGATGCCGCTCGCCCACGTGATCTTGTTCACGAACGGGAAGGCATTCTGCAGCTGGCCCGTCTTCGCGTCGATCACGTAGAAGAAGCCGTTGCGGTCGGCCTTGCCGCCGTAGCGCTTGCCGTTCATGTCGAACGTGACGAACTCGTTGGCGCCGTCGAAGTCCCACGAATCGTTCGGCGTGCTCTGGTAGGCCCACTTGATCTGGCCCGTCGTCGGATCGAGCGCGAGCGTCGACGACGAATACAGGTTGTCGCCAGGGCGCAGGTGGCTGTTCCACGGTGCCGGGTTGCCGGTGCCGATGTACGCAAGGCCCGTGGCCGGGTCATACGTGCCGCCCATCCAGGTCGACGCGCCGCCCGTCTTCCACAGCTCGCCCGGCCAGCTCTTGTTGACCGTGCCGGTGACGCCCGCATCAATCGCCTTGCCGTCCTTGTCGTACTTGTAGCCCATATGGCCTTCGACGGTCGGGCGCGACCACAGCAGCTCGCCCGTCAGCGGATTGCGGCCTTCCACGCGGCCCACGATGCCGAACTCGCCGCCCGAGACGCCCGTGATCAGGACGCCCTTGGCGATCAGCGGCGCGGCCGTCATGGAGTAGCCGGCCGCATAGTCGTCGACCTTTTCCTTCCACACGACCTTGCCGGTGTTCTGGTCGAGGGCGACCAGTTGCGCATCCAGCGTGCCGAAGATGACGAGGTTGCCGTACACGGCGGCGCCGCGGTTGACGACGTCGCAGCACGGCATGATCGCTTCCGGCAGGCGGTGCTCGTACTTCCACAGTTTATTCCCCGTCTTCAGGTCGATCGCATAGATGCGCGAATACGACGCGGTGACGAACATCTTGCCGTTGGCGATGATGGGCTGCGACTCCTGCCCGCGCTGTTTCTCGCCGCCGAACGAGAACGACCAGGCCGGGACCAGCTGGCCGACGGTCTTCGTGTTGATCTGCGTGAGCGTCGAAAAACGCTGGCCCTGCGTACCCATGCCGAAGGACAGCACGTTCTTCGTGTCCTTGGCCGCGTTTTCGATCATCGCGTTGGTGATGTCGGCCGCCTGGGCGATGAACGCCAGCGGGGCGAGTCCTGCGAGCAGGATGGTCATTCTCGTCTTCATGCTTGTCTCCTTTGTTGTCGTTGTATGGTGGGCACGTGGTGCCCACCCTACTGCTTTGTCGTCGTTTATGGTCCTGGCGCCTGGCTGCGCAGCTGGCCGTTTTCCTCGTCCGTGAACAGGCGCGAGCGCGTGAGGAAGCGCCGGCCCGTGCCGTTATCGAGCGAGAACATGCCGCCGTTGCCGTCCACCACATCGATGATCAGCTGGGTGTGTTCCCAGTAACCGAACTGCTCCAGCCCGATGTAGAACGGCGCGCCGTCCAGGTTGCCCAGGTAGACGTCCGTGTCGGACAGGTCGAACTCCCCGGCGGCGTAGCACATCGGCGTGCTGCCGTCGCAGCAGCCGCCGGACTGGAAAAACATCAGCGGCCCGTGGCGCCGCCGCAGCTCGCCGATGAAGGCCAGCGCGGCGGGAGTCGCCATCACGCGTTCGATATTGGCTGTCATGGCGCCTCTCTGCCAGTTAGAAGAAGCCCAGCGCTTTCGGGCTGTAGCTCACCAGCAGATTCTTGGTCTGCTGGTAGTGGTCGAGCATCATCTTGTGATTCTCGCGGCCGATGCCCGACTGCTTGTAGCCGCCGAATGCGGCGTGTGCCGGGTACAGGTGATAGCAGTTGGTCCACACGCGGCCCGCCTGGATCGCGCGGCCGACGCGGAAGGCGCGGCTGCCGTCGCGCGTCCACAGGCCGGCACCCAGGCCGTACAGCGTGTCGTTGGCGATGCGCAACGCGTCCGCCTCGTCCTTGAACGTCGTCACCGAGACGACCGGGCCGAAGATCTCTTCCTGGAAGATGCGCATGCTGTTGTCGCCCTTGAACACGGTCGGACGCACGTAGTAGCCGCCGGAGAGGTCGCCGTCATGCTTCGCCTGCTCGCCGCCGGCCAGCACCTGCGCGCCTTCCTGGCGGCCGATGTCGAGGTAGGACAGGATCTTTTCCAGCTGCTCCTTCGACGCCTGGGCGCCGATCATCGTGCCCTCGTCGAGCGGGTTGCCGGCCTTGATTTGCGCCACGCGCGCCAGCGCGCGCTCGATGAACTTCTCGTAGATCGATTCCTGGATCAGCACGCGCGACGGGCAGGTGCATACCTCGCCCTGGTTCAGCGCGAACATCGCGAAGCCTTCCAGGCACTTGTCGAAGAAGTCGTCGTCCGCGTCCATCACGTCGGCGAAGAAGATGTTGGGCGACTTGCCGCCCAGTTCCAGCGTTACCGGAATCAGGTTCTGCGCGGCGTACTGCATGATCAGGCGGCCGGTGCCCGTCTCGCCCGTGAAGGCGATCTTGGCGATGCGCTTGCTTGATGCGAGCGGCTTGCCCGCTTCTAGGCCGAAGCCGTTGACGACGTTCAGCACGCCCGTCGGCAGCAGGTCGGCGATCAGCTCGACCAGCATCATGATCGAGGCCGGGGTCTGCTCGGCCGGTTTCAGCACGACGCAGTTGCCGGCGGCGAGTGCCGGGGCCAGCTTCCACACGGCCATCAGGATCGGGAAGTTCCACGGGATGATCTGGCCGACCACGCCCAGCGGCTCGTGGAAGTGGTAGGCGTAGGTCTGGTCGTCGATGGTCGAGATGGCGCCTTCCTGCGTACGGATGCAGCTCGCGAAATAGCGGAAGTGGTCGATCGCCAGCGGGATGTCGGCCGCCATCGTTTCGCGGATCGGCTTGCCGTTGTCGATGGTCTCGGCGGTCGCGATCAGGCGCAGGTTCTGCTCCATGCGGTCGGCGATGCGGTTCAGGATGTTGGCGCGTTCGGCCGGCGACGTCTTCGCCCAGGCGTCCTTGGCGGCGTGGGCGGCGTCCAGCGCCAGCTCCACGTCCTCGGCCGTCGAACGGGCCACTTCGCAGAACGGCTGGCCGCTGATCGGCGTGACGTTGGCGAAGTACTCGCCCTTGACCGGCGCGACGAATTTGCCGCCGATGAAGTTGTCGTAGCGTTGGCGGAACGGATTGGCGACGCCGAGTTTGCTGATGTCTGCGAGATTCATGTCATCCTCTTTCGTTGTGGGTTGGGTGGCCGAATTGGTGGCCATTGCGGGCACTGGTGTTTGCTCGGTACATCCCTTCTTTCGCAAACCCCGTGCCAGCCCGCTTTCCCCTGTTTTTGCCGTGTTGGACCGCCTGGCGCCGGCTGTTTCTGGTACAGGTGTTCCAAACTTGAACAGGTCAGCGGATCACCACGCCCCACGGCAGCTGGCCCACGGCGATGTCGCCCGTCTTGCTGCCCGCGGCCGTGTCGATAACGGACACGCTGTCCGAGCGCCCGTTCGCCACGTACAGCCGGCTGCCGTCCGGCGTCAGCGCCATGTTCCACGGTCGCTTGCCGACGGCGATGGTGGCGTCCACCGCATTGCGCGCGGCGTCGATGCGCATCACGCTGCCGTCCGCGCCGTTCGACACGAATACCGTCTTCCCGTCGGGCGACACGACGATGCCGGCCGGGTTCTTCCCCGCCGGGATCGTGGCGATGCTGCGGCGCTTGTCGATGTCCAGCACGTACACCGCGCCCGCGAGCTCGCACGCGACGTAGGCCCGCGTGCCGTCCGGCGCGAAGCCGATGCCGCGCGGGCGCAGGCCCACCGCGATCGAACCGGCCTGGCGGCGTGCGGCCACGTCGATCACGTCGACCTGCTCCGCGTTCTCGGCCGAGACGAGCAGCCAGCGCCCGTCCGGGCTGAACACGGCGTGCTCGGGGTTCTTGCCCTGGACGGGAATGTCGGCGACGAGCTTGCGCGCGGCCGCGTCGACGAGCGCCACGCTGTTGGAATCCTCGACGGCGACGGCGACCCAGCGGCCATCGCGCGACGCATTCACGCCCTCGGGCGAGCTGCCGAGCGGGATCGTGGCCAGCGTCGCGCCGCTGGCGGCATCCAGCACGAGCAGCGCGCTGCCGGCGGCGTCCGTGACGTACAGCCGGCTGCCCGCCGGATCGGCCGCGATGCCGCGCGGGCGCTTGCCGGCCGCGATCTGGCGCACGGCCGCGCCGGTGGCGGTGTCGATCACGCTGACGCTGCCGGATTTTTCGTTGGGGACGTAGGCGAAGGGGGCGGCCTGCGCGGCGCCGAAGCTGCAGGCCAGCAGGACGATGAGGGAACGAAGACGTGACATGATGGTCCTTTGAGTGTGGTCGGTACTCTCCGGATTGCAAGCGCCATGCCATGCGGGCAGCACGTTTCCGGGCTGGCAGGTATATTGCATGCGCTCATGGTCAGCGCCCGGATGACAAGGGCGACCATTCGACAGGAGACAAGATGAATCACCGTTTGAATTTCGTGGCGGCGCTGTTCGTCGCCGCCCCCCTGGCGGCCGCCGCCGCACCCGATACGCCGATGAGCGTGGTCGTCGTCAGCGCCACGCGCGCCGAGCACACGAGCTTCGACCTGCCGGCCGCGATCGACGTCGTCGACGCGGACCGCATCGGCGCGGCCCAGCCGCGCGTCAACGCGTCCGAGGCGCTGGCCACGGTGCCGGGGCTCGTCGTGCAGAACCGCCAGAACTATGCGCAAGACCTGCAGATCTCCTCGCGCGGGTTCGGCGCCCGGTCCGCGTTCGGCGTGCGCGGCGTGCGCCTCGTCGCGGACGGCATCCCGGCCACCATGCCGGACGGCCAGGGCCAGGCCGCGACGTTCAACCTCGACATGGCCGAGCGCATCGAAGTCCTGCGCGGCCCCTTCTCCACCTTGTACGGCAACCACGCCGGCGGCGTGATACAACTGTTCACCCGTGATCCACGCGGCGCGCCTTATATCGAAACGAATGTCTCGGCCGGCAGCGACGGCATGCGCAAAACGGATGTCAATACGGGCGGCAAGCAGGGCGCGTTCGGCTGGCTGCTGGACGGCTCGCGCTTCGAGACGGACGGCTACCGCGCCCACAGCGCCGCCACGCGCGACCAGGCGTATGCAAAGCTCACGTTCGACACGTCCGCCACCGGCAAGCTGACGGTCACGGCCAGCGGCCTGCGCCAGGACGACACGCAAGACCCGCTCGGCGTCACTTGGGCCACGTTCCAGCGCGACCCGCGCGCCGGCGAGATCGATGCGACGGATCCGCAGACGCCGAAACGCACGCTGGCCGACCGCTACGACACGCGCAAGAGCATCCACCACACGCAGGTCGGCCTCGCGTGGGACGAGAAGTTTGGCCAGGATCGCCTGCACGTCGCGGTCTATGGCGGCAACCGCAGCGTGATCCAGTACCAGTCGTTCTCGAAGGCGTTCCAGGCACCGGCCAGCCATTCCGGCGGCGTCGTCGACTTCGACCGCGATTTCTACGGCATCGATGCGAACTGGCAGATGGCGCGCCCGCTCGGCGATGGGAGTCTCCGCGCGACCGTCGGCCTGGAAGCCGGCAAATCGAACGATGCGCGCAAGGGGTACGAGAACTACGTCGGCACCACGTTCGGCGTGAAGGGCAACCTGCGCCGCGACGAGGAAGACGACGTGCGCAACGTCGATCCTTACCTGCAGCTGGAATGGGAGCGCGGACAATGGGTGTTCACGGGCGGCCTGCGCCACAGCCGCGTGAGCTTCGACGTGGACGACCACTATCTCGCCAACGGCAACGACGGCGGCAGCGTCGACTACCGCCACACGACGCCGCTCCTGGGCGCGCTGTACAAGGTGACGCCCACGCTGAACGTCTACGCGAGCGCGGCGCGCGGCTTCGAGACGCCGACGCTGAACGAAGTCTTTTACTCGGGCACGGGCAACGGCTTCAACTACCGCCTCGGCGCGGCCACGAGCACGCAGCTGGAGCTTGGGGCCAAGGCCTTGGTCGGCCAGGACGTGCGCGTCAACGCGGCCGTCTTCCAGGTGCGCACGCGCGACGAGCTGGTCGTCGACAGTTCCAGCGGCGGCCGCACGAGCTACCGCAACGCGAGCGCCACCCTGCGCCAGGGCCTGGAACTGTCGCTCGACGCCGACCTGCGCGCGGGCTTCTCCGCCCGCGTGGCGGCCACGGTGCTGCGTGCGATCTACGACGAGGCATTCACCGGCGTCGCCGAAGGCAACCGCCTGCCGGGCGTGCCGAGAACGAGCCTGTTCGGCGAGCTGGCGTGGAAGGATGCGGACGGCCGCCTGCAGGCGGCGCTGGAAACCATCGCCAGCGGCAAAGTCAATCCGGACGACGCCAACGCGGCGACACCGGCGCCGGGCTATGCGATCGTCAACGCGCGCGTGCAGGCCAGCCAGCCGCTGGGCGCGTGGCGCGTGCGCGAGTACGCGCGCGTGAACAACGTGTTCGACCGTACGTACGTCGGCTCCGTCATCGTCGGCGACAGCAACAAGCGGTATTACGAGCCGGCGCCGGGCCGCAACTGGGTGCTGGGCGCGAGCGTCCAGTATCAGTTCTGAATACGCGAGGCGCATAACATTCATGCACGCCGGCATATGACCGGCGTGCGCGTTGCCTGTTACGCTCGCGTGATGGACAAACTCTCGGAATGGCAAACACGCGTCGACCTCGCCGCGTGCTACCGGTTATGCGCGCTGTACGGCTGGGCCGACGGCATCTACACCCACATCTCGGCCGCCGTGCCCGGCGAGCCGGGTCACTACCTGATCAACGCGTTCGGCCTGTGCTTCGATGAAGTGACGGCGTCGAACCTCGTCAAGGTCGACGGCGCCGGCAACGTGATCGGCGCATTGCCGGCGCCGGTGAACCGGTCCGGCTTCCGCCTGCACGCGGCCGTGCACGAGGCGCGGCCGGATGCGGCCTGCGTCATGCACCTGCATAACGTGGCCGGCATCGCCGTCGGCATGCAGCAGGACGGCCTGCTGCCGCTGTCGCCGTACGCGCTGCGCTTTCATGGCGAGCTCGCGTACCACGACTACGAAGGCATCGCGATGACGCTTGACGAGCAGGCGCGCCTCGTCGACAACCTGGGCCACCGCCCCGCCATGCTGCTGCGGAACCACGGCAGCCTGACTGTGGGCCGTACGATCGCGGAAGCCTTCGTGCTGATGGAAACCCTGGACCGCGCCTGCGAGGCGCAGCTGCGCGCACAGGCGGCCGGCGTGCCGCTCGTGCAACCGCCGGCTGCCACGTGCGCGACGGCCCATGCGCAGCTCGTGGGCGACGGCTCGCCCGAAGGCGTGCTCGAATGGCCGTCGCTGCTGCGCCGCCTGGACGCCGCCAGTCCCCGATACCGAACCTGAAGGAACCCCTATGCCGACCATTAACGTTCAACTGTTCGAAGGCCGCACGCCGGAACAAAAGCGCGCCTTCGTGAAAGCCGTCACGGAAGCCGCCGTCAGGACGCTGGAGTGTTCGCCCGACTCCGTGGACATCCTGATCCACGAAGTCAAGCGCGAGCACTGGGCCACGGGCGGTAAACTATGGTCCGACGAATGATCACGGCCTGACGACCTGCACCCCGTACTTCGCGAAGAGCGTCTTCAGTTCGCCACTGGCCGCCAGGTCGTTCAGCGCGGCCTGCAACTGGCGCGCCAGACCGAGGTTATCCTTCTTCACCGCCATGCCGACCGCCCAGCCGCCGCGCGGCAGGCGGTCGAACGGCACCTCCTGCAGCGGGAACGCGGGATCGCCCTTCATCACCGACTCGATCTGGGCGCGCGTGGCCAGCACCGCATCCAGGGCACCCGCCTTCAACTGTTCCAGCGCTTCGATCGCGGTCGGGTAGATGTGCACCTGCTCGCGGAAGCGTCCTCCGCCCTCGCCCAGCATCACCATGCCGGAGATCGACACCTTCTCCACGCCGATGCGCTTGCCCGCCAGCGCATCGACGCCGTCGAACTGCGGAATCGCCTGCGCGCTGCGCACGAGCCGCACGGTCTCCACGTAGTACGGCGCGAAGATCTCGACCTGCGGATTCGCGTTCATCAGCATGCGGTCCACGGGCACGTGCAGCATCACGTCGGCCGGGCCGTAGCCGAGGTAGTGGCCCTTCCACACCATGTTGCGCAGGTCGTCGTTGAGATCGTCGCCGGCATCGAACGGCAACAACGCCAGCTTCAGCCCGAGCTTGCCGGCCAGCGCGGCGCCCAGGTCGGCGTCGATGCCCAGGCCGTGGTTGGAGAACGGCGCCAGATCGTTGTAGACGGCCACCTTGAGGGTGCCCGCCGTGCGCAGCACGGGTGTGTCGTCGGCGAAGGCGACGCCGGTACCCAGCAGGAGGCCCGCCGCGAGCAGCCGGCGGCGCGACGGCGAAGTCAGGGTCGACATGACGGCCTCAGTCGGCGGCGCGGCGGGATTCGAGGTAGGTCTTGATGGCCCACATCGCTTCCTGGTTGAACACGCCTTCGAACGGCGGCATGTAGACGGCCCCGTTGCGCACCTTGCCGTGGCGGATGCTGGTCAGGAAGTAGTTGTCGATCTCCTTGTAGCAGGCATCCTTCTTCTTCTCGTTCTTGATGCCGGTGCAGTCGCGATCGAGCAGGCGCAGGTCGGGTGCGATCCCGCCCGACACCGCTTCCAGCCCGTGGCAGCGGGCGCAGTTCTGCCCGTAGGCCGACGCGCCGATCTTCAGCGCCAGCTTGTTGGTGCGGTACGGATTCTCGTCGCGCCATTTGTCGCCGAGGGCGGGCAGGCCCGTCGTGTCGACGGCTTGCGGGACCACGTTGCCGTGCGCGTTGGCCCAGAGCGAGGTGAGTGCGGCGGCGGCAACGGCGACTGCGCCGGCGGCGATGCGGAATTTGTGCTTCATGGTGATGTCTCCTGTAGGTTTATCGGTCTATCCCTACATGAGCAATCGGCGTGCCATGCTTCATACGCCCTGGATGGCGGCGTTCGCGGCCCGCGCCTGTCCCAATTTGCAACAGGTGTCACATGTCCGCACGTGCCAGCGCGCGTGCCGCCGCCTCCGGATACAGGCGTTCGAGCGTTTCCGCCATCACGCGGCCGAGCAGCGCCTGCACGGGCGCGGCGGCCGCCGCCGCATCGGGCGCGCCACGCACGGCCTTCCACAACGGCGCCAGTTCCGCCTCGTGCGCGGCGACGCTGCGTTCGACCTCGGCCTGCCAGAACGGCGGCGCCTCCCCTTCGACGAAGTTGCCGCGTCCGCGCCCAAAATGGGCGACCGCCAGGTAGCGCAGCACGCTGCCGACGAGGAGCGTGCGCAGGAACGGATCCGCGAACTGCACGGTCGGCCGGTCGCGGTCCGTCGTGGTATTGAAACCCCAGGCCGCGCCGGCCATCGTGAGCGCGCCGACGATCGCGCCGAGCAGCGCGCCGCCGCCCAGCGTGAGGCCGCCGGCCATCAGGTCGGCCGACAGGCCCGTCGCAGCGCCGGAAACGACGGCACCGAGCAGCCCCGCCTGCGCCTTGTCGATGGGCGCGCGCACGGCGAAGTTCTCGCGCACGCGGGCATTGATGCGGCCCGCGTCGCCCGGGTCGAGCCGGTGCAGGCGCAGGAGGCCGACCGTCGTGTCGCCGATGCGCCGCTCCAGCCGCTCGACGAGGCCGGCCATCGCCGCCTCCTGGCGCTTCTGTTCATCCTTGCCGAGACCGACGGCCTTCAGCGCCGACTTGAACAAATTCGCCTTGCCCTCCTGCTCGATGGCCTGGCTGTCGCGCGCGGCGCCGGCCAGCATCTGCGCGCCGAGCGTCACGGCCTCGCGGAACCGCTGCACGTTGTGCGCCTGCCACGCGGCGAGCAGCCGCGCATAGCCGTCGCGCTTGGATTCGTCGATCAGCTTGCCGACGCGCTCGTAGAACACGTCCTCGTGCACCCAGCAGCGCGCGAACGCGTCGAGCGCGAGCACGTCGCGCACGATCGAGAACTGGTCGAGGTGCGCTTTCCAGCGCGCCTGCTCCGCCTGCTCCTGCTCGTCCGGCCGCGGTGGCCCCAGCTGGTTGAGCAGCACGACGACCGGTTTGCCGAGCCATTCGAGGATCCGCATCTCGGCCGGCAGGTAGCCGGCATCGCGCGGGTCCTCGGACGAATTCACGAGGTACAGCACGACGTCGGCCGCGTCCTTCGCCGCGCGCAGCGCCTGCTGGCTGAGCCAGAACGGCCGGTCACGGTAGCGGTCGAATACCTCGCGCATGAACCAGCCGATCGGATTGCCGGCCTGCGCGAGGCGCTTGAGCAGCCGGACGGAATCGCCGAAGCCGGGTGTGTCCCACAACAGCAGGCGGTCGCCCGCGCCGCTGGCCTGCAAGGTATGCGCTTCGGCGAACACGGTCACGTGGGCGGCGTCGCGCACCTCGCCCACGTCCATGCCCACCAGGGTGCGTGCGAGGGTCGTCTTGCCGTTGTTCGTGTGCGAGACGAGCGCGAACTGGATATCGACGGGTTGCGCGCTCATGCGCCCCCCGACACCGGAAGGCCGCTGCCGAGATCGAGCGGATGGCGCTCCGGATGCAGCAGGTCGACGACGGTCCCCTGGATGTGGTGGTACTGGCAGAACTGGTGCCACAACGCGACGCGCTCGACGAGGCGAGCGTCGACGGCGCCGCGCTCCACGAGCCCCGATTCGTCCAGCAGCACGGCGATGCCGCGCGGCGTGTTCCGCGCCAGGTACTCGAGAAACGCGCCGTGGTTTTCCCGTTCCGGCGTGGCGGCGAGGTTGAACAGGACGGCCGTGATGGCGACGCCGGCATCGTCGAGGCGCGCATCGCGCAGCAGCTCCTTCGGCTCCTCGCCGTACGGGCACGATGGGCGCAGCATCAACTGCGCCTGTTCGCCGAGCACCATCGCCGCGACGGCCGCGAGGCCTTTATGACGCGGCTCGTCGACGGTGAAGCTGTACGGGATCACGCGCAGCACGGCCGGACCGGACGCGCCGACGCGGTCGGCCAGCAGCCGGTAATACGGCTGGCCGAGGTCGAGCGGAAAGCGGTGCGCGAGGCGGCGCGCGCGCAGTCCGGACACGAGCGCCAGTACGAGGCGCGGCAGCACGACGAGCAGGAGCAGCGTCGCCGCATACAGGTGCACCCAGCGTGCGCCGCCGGCGGACGACGGCTCCTGCACGAAGCGCAGCGCCTGGACGTCGGCCAAGGTAAAACCCTGCAGCGGGAACACGGCCAGCGCGGGTGCGAACAGGACCGACAGCAGCGTGTGCACCTGCTGGGCATCGAGGAACGTGCTCTCCCACCCGGCCGCGTATTGCGTCAACACGCCGCGCGCGTACAACGACGCGATCGCACCGAGCGCGAACGCGGCGGCCGCGAGGTGGATGGTGCGGCCGAGCCGCAAATGCGTGAGCTTGGCCGTCAGCGCCGACCAGTCCGTGAAGTATTGGGCGATGCCGGCGGCGAGCGGCGCCGGCAGTTTGCGCGGCAGCGCGGCCTTGCCGACGGACAGGCGGCGCAGCAGCCGCGGGCTCGCCCAGCCGGTGCGCTTCGACGGCACGAGCGCCCACACGATCAGCGCGACGTAGACCAGCAGGTTCCACGCGAGGACCGCGAGCAGCGGCGCCGACAGCAGGTCGACGCGATGCGGATTGCCGATGCGGTCCAGTCCCGCGCCGGCCGCGAAGCCGATGATGGGCAGCAGCACGGCCAGCATGGGCAGCAGGCTGCGCCGCTGGCGGAACGCGGCAAACGCGGGCGTGCGCTCGGCCAGCCGCTTGAGGACGAGTTCCGCGCGCTGGCCGAGGAAGTGGTCGAGCCGCGGCTCGCTCTTGCCTTCGGCCGCCTGCCAGTGCGCCAGCTCGCGCGCGCTGCGGCTGGCGTAGACGCGGTCGTCTTCGGTCAGGATCTCGCGCTTCGTGTCGGCGGTTTCGATGGCGCGCATCAGGACGACATCGCGTGCGGTCCGCTCGTTCATGGGCTCCTCTCTGGATGAGTTGACAAGCTTATCAGAAATACTTCACCCATCGTTTCCCGCTCGTGCGCTTGTACGCGCCGAACAGCCGCGTCGGCAGATACAGGACGACAGCCAGCAGCGCGGCGATCGCCCACACCTGCCAGACGTGCGCCACGTCCGCACGCGGCACGCCCAGCGCGGCGGCGGCGAGCTTCTGCAGCGCCAGTAGCGCATACAGGTGCAGCAGGTAGTAGAACAGCGGCGCCCCGCCGAACACCGCCGCCGCGCGGGTCGGCGCCGTGTCCACGCGCTCGACCCACGCGAGCACGATGGCGCCCACGCCGAGCGTCAACAGGAGGAAGTCGAGCGACGGTGGATACTTCGTGAAGTTGAGGAAGGCCATCGCGGCGCGCACGGGGTCAGCCTGCGACGTCCACGGCACGGGCTCGCCGTACGCGTTCACGCTGCGCAGGACGACGAGCGACGCGAGACAGGCGATGCCAACGAGGGTCAGCCAGCGCGTGCGCAGCGCGGGCGCGGCCGTCCTGGCATACAAGGGGCCGCACGCATAGCCCAGCAGGATCACGCCGATCCAGGCCAGCACGGGATAGCTGACCTTGATGCGGACCGGATCCAGCGCGAGGAAGCCGCGCTGTTCGAGGATCGTCCACGCCGCCGGGGGCAACGCCCCCTGTTCAAGCGCATTGTGCCCGCCCACGATGATCAGGCCCAGCACACCGGGCAGCGCGAGCGGCAGGCGGTGCAGCAGCGCCAGCGCGAGCATGGCGAGGCCGATGGCCCAGATCACCTGCAGGTAAATGGTGGACTGCGGCGTCCCCGACCAGGCGGCATTCACGACCGTGACCTCGAGCGCGAGCAGCAACAGGCCGCGCTTGACGAGGAACCCCGTCGCGCCGCGCGGGCCGCCGGGCGGGTGCGCATACAGCCAGGCCGACAGGCCGGTCAGGAACACGAACATCGGCGCGCAGAAATGCGCCGCCAGGCGGGTGAAGAACAGCGCGGGCGGCGTCGCGCCCACGTCCATCGGATCGCCGACCTGGTGCTGAAGATAGAACGTCTCGCGCACGTGGTCGACCGTCATCAGGAGCATGACGAGGCCGCGCATCACATCGATCGAGAGAATACGTCGGGTGTTCATGGCGGTTCCTCAGTAGCGGTAAGACAGGGTTGCCGTCGCCGTGCGCGTGCTGCCCGGCGCAACCCACAACCGGCTGTACGAACTGGCGTAGTAGCGGCGGTCGAACAGGTTGTCGACGTTCAGCGCGATGCGCCAGCGTTTGTCCGGCGCATACGCCGCCATGACGCGGGCCGTCGTGTAGCCGGACAGCGTGAAGCCGCTGGACGCCGCCACGTCGCCGAAGCGCTCGCCCACGTACGCGAGTCCCGCGCCGGCCGACAGCCGTGCATCGCCCGCGACCAGCAGCACGTTGGCGCTGTGGCGCGGCACGTTGGGAGCGCGGCTGCCGGTACGTATGGTGTTGTCGCCACGGGTTACGCGCGCGTCCGTGTACGCATACGACGCCGACAGCTTCAGGCCGCGCCGCAACCGGCCCGACACATCCAGATCCACGCCCCGGCTCGCGACCTCGCCCGCGGGAATCGCGTAGTCCGGGTTCACGGGATTCGTCGTGAGGACGTTCTTCTTGCGGATCCGGTAGACCGCCAGCGTGCCCGCCAGCCCGCCGGGCGTATCGAGTTTCGCGCCCACTTCGTCGGCGCGGCTCTCTTCCGCCGGGAACGCCTGGTTGTCGATGCCGATGCCGCTGTTCGGGCGAAAGCCGCGCGCGGTGCTCGCGTACAGCGCGACCGTGGCAGCCGGCTGGTAGACCAGTCCCGCGCGCGGGCTGGTGGCGCCGAGGCGCTGGTGGTTGACGGCCGCCGTGCGGTGGTTGATCACGGTCTGGCGGTACCGGTCGTGGCGCACGCCGACGAGCGCTTTCCAGCGCGCCGCCAGGTCCAACTGGTCCTGCACGTAGAGCCCCGTGGCGCGCTGGTGTTCGAGCGTATCGATCGACAGGGCGAGCGGCGCGGCCGTGCCGCCGTACACGGGGTCGATGATGTCGAGCGCGTACGGATTCGCGGCCGACGGATTGCGGCGCAGCTGCACGCGCCGGTCATCGAAGCGGTAGGTGTCGGCGCCGATCAGCACCGCGTGGTTCGCGAGCCTGCCCAGCAGTTCCAAGCGTGCGGAACGGTCGATGGCCGCGAAGTCGCGATGCCGCCGCTGGCGGCGCAGCGTCCGGCCATCCGCCGCGAGGTCGCTGGCTTCCGTCGAGTACCCGGCGAGCGCACTGTCGCGATAGGATGCGCCGCCCTGCACCGACCAGCCTTCGCCCAGCGCGTGCTGGACGAACAGCTGCTGCCCCACCGACTGCACGATGACCGGACCGTCGGCAGGCTCGCCGAGGAAACGCGAGACTGGCAACCGGCCCGGGATCGCGACGACGCCGCGATCGAACGGCGTGCGTTGGCGCGTCGCTTCGATCTCGTACGACACCGTCGTGTCTTCGCCCGCGTGCCACAGGATGGACGGCGCGACGTAGGTGCGCTCCGTGTGCACCAGGTCGCGGAAGCTGCCGCCCGCCTGGTGCGCCAGGTTGAACCGGTACGCGACACTGTCCGACAACGGCCCGGTCAGGTCGGCTGCGGCGCGCCGCGTGCCATGGCTTGCCAGCGCGGCGTCGATGCCGTATTGCGGCGCGAAGCGCGGCTTCTTCGTCACGATGTTGACCGTGCCGCCCGGCTCGCCGCGGCCATACAGCGCCGATGCGGATCCCTTCAAAATCTCGATGGACTGGGTACCCGCGACGTCGCGCAGGCCGTTGTAGCCGCGGCTCGAACTGAAGCCGTTGAGCATGTAGTCCGATCCGAAGTTCGGATCGCCCGTGAAGCCACGCATCGCGTAGCTGTCCCACAGGCCGCCCAGGTCGCTCTGGCGGGCGATGCCGCTGGCCAGTTCGAGCGCGCCGGCCAGGTTGGTGACGCCCGCGTCGCGCAGCAGGTCGGCCTCCAGCGTCCGGGTACTTTGCGGCAGGTCGAGCGGCTGCGCATCGGTTTTCGTGGCGCCGGCCACGGTGAGGGCATGGTAGGCCGTGCGCTGGCCGGTGACGAGCACGGTGCCGGCCGGCGGTTCGGCCATGGCGTGGAAAGACAGCGTACCGGCGAGCAGCGGCACGCACCGCAGATGGGTGTTCTTGATCTTCATGTTTCCAAATCCTGTTCAGCGAATAACGCGCAACGCCGCCAGGGCGCAGGCGCCATGGCGGTACGATGCATCGATTGGAGGAACTGATCAGGCTTGGGGTGGACCGCGCGGCTGGTAGACGTGGACCGGCTGCGGACGGATGCCGGTGCGAATCGGGTCGACGGGGCCCTCGTCCGCCAGCGCGAGCGGCACGAAGACATGCACCGATGGCGGCGCCGCGAATGCCAGCTGGGCGCCGTCGAGGCACAGTGCGCAGAGATCGCGCAATGCCGGCTTGCCGTCGGCACCCCGCTCCACCTGCGCTGCCGCTTGCGCGCTGCCAGCCTCCGCGACGTGCGTCGCCGCATGCTGCAACGACATCTGCTGCGTGATGAGCAGCAGGAGCGACAGCAGTACGTGGACGAAGGAGCGCGACATTCGGCGTAATGGAAAGACAACAGCGGGGCATTGTAGCTGAAGTCGGGGCGCGGAAAAGCAAAAAGCCCGCTCAGTGCGAGGATAGGCAGTGCCAATCCGGGCGAGCGGGCTTCGTTTTTCCAAAACGAAAAACCCCGTCGAGATCACTCGACGGGGTTTTCTTAATAACTAGCCTGACGATAACCTACTTTCACACTGGTTGCAGCACTATCATCGGCGCAGAGTCTTTTCACGGTCCTGTTCGGGATGGGAAGGGGTGGTACAGACTTGCTATGGTCATCAGGCATAACTTGTACGAGTGCCGCTTGCATAATGCGTGCGTCACTCTGAATCCGGAAGAAGCGGTTTTCGTAATCTGTTGTCTCAACAAACAGCCGAACCCTTGCGTTGGCAATGACTGCCAAGGTTATAGGGACAAGCCGTACGGGCAATTAGTATCAGTTAGCTTAATGCATTACTGCACTTCCACACCTGACCTATCAACGTCCTGGTCTCGAACGACCCTTCAAGGAGCTCAAGGCTCCGGGAAATCTCATCTCAAGGCGAGTTTCCCGCTTAGATGCTTTCAGCGGTTATCTCTTCCGAACTTAGCTACCCGGCAATGCCACTGGCGTGACAACCGGTACACCAGAGGTTCGTCCACTCCGGTCCTCTCGTACTAGGAGCAGCCCCCTTCAAATTTCCAACGCCCACGGCAGATAGGGACCAAACTGTCTCACGACGTTTTAAACCCAGCTCACGTACCACTTTAAATGGCGAACAGCCATACCCTTGGGACCGGCTACAGCCCCAGGATGTGATGAGCCGACATCGAGGTGCCAAACTCCCCCGTCGATATGAACTCTTGGGAGGAATCAGCCTGTTATCCCCAGAGTACCTTTTATCCGTTGAGCGATGGCCCTTCCATACAGAACCACCGGATCACTATGTCCTACTTTCGTACCTGCTCGACTTGTCGGTCTCGCAGTTAAGCACGCTTATGCCATTGCACTATTAGCACGATGTCCGACCGTACCTAGCGTACCTTCGAACTCCTCCGTTACACTTTAGGAGGAGACCGCCCCAGTCAAACTGCCTACCATGCACTGTCCCCGACCCGGATCACGGGCCAAGGTTAGAACCTCAAACGAACCAGGGTGGTATTTCAAGGTTGGCTCCACGAGAACTGGCGTCCCCGCTTCAAAGCCTCCCACCTATCCTACACAGATTGGTTCAAAGTCCAATGCAAAGCTACAGTAAAGGTTCATGGGGTCTTTCCGTCTAGCCGCGGGTAGATTGCATCATCACAAACATTTCAACTTCGCTGAGTCTCGGGAGGAGACAGTGTGGCCATCGTTACGCCATTCGTGCAGGTCGGAACTTACCCGACAAGGAATTTCGCTACCTTAGGACCGTTATAGTTACGGCCGCCGTTTACTGGGACTTCAATCAAGAGCTTGCACCCCATCATTTAATCTTCCAGCACCGGGCAGGCGTCACACCCTATACGTCCACTTTCGTGTTTGCAGAGTGCTGTGTTTTTATTAAACAGTCGCAGCCACCAGTTTATTGCAACCCTTTCACCCTCATGGAGTAAACCATTCAAGCTACCGGGGCGTACCTTATCCCGAAGTTACGGTACCAATTTGCCGAGTTCCTTCTCCCGAGTTCTCTCAAGCGCCTTAGAATACTCATCTCGCCCACCTGTGTCGGTTTGCGGTACGGTCTCGTATGACTGAAGCTTAGAGGCTTTTCTTGGAACCACTTCCGATTGCTTCGTGTCACAAGGACACACGTCTCAACCCCTTGAATTACGCGCCCGGATTTGCCTAAGCGCCTTCTATGAGTCAAGAACCAACTATTCCAACAGTTGGACAACCTTCCGCGATCCGTCCCCCCATCGCATCATACGACGGTGCAGGAATATTAACCTGCTTCCCATCAGCTACGCATCTCTGCCTCGCCTTAGGGGCCGACTCACCCTGCTCCGATGAACGTTGAACAGGAAACCTTGGGCTTTCGGCGAGAGGGCTTTTCACCCTCTTTATCGCTACTCATGTCAGCATTCGCACTTCCGATACCTCCAGCATCCTTTACAAGACACCTTCTCAGGCTTACGGAACGCTCTCCTACCATATGGATCAAAGTATAAATACTAAGAAACATATCCGCAGCTTCGGTGACTGGCTTAGCCCCGTTACATCTTCCGCGCAGGACGACTCGATCAGTGAGCTATTACGCTTTCTTTAAATGATGGCTGCTTCTAAGCCAACATCCTGACTGTTTTAGCCTTCCCACTTCGTTTTCCACTTAGCCAATCTTTGGGACCTTAGCTGGCGGTCTGGGTTGTTTCCCTCTTGACGCCGGACGTTAGCACCCGACGTCTGTCTCCCAAGCTCGCACTCATCGGTATTCGGAGTTTGCAATGGTTTGGTAAGTCGCAATGACCCCCTAGCCATAACAGTGCTCTACCCCCGATGGTGATACTTGAGGCACTACCTAAATAGTTTTCGGAGAGAACCAGCTATTTCCAGGTTTGTTTAGCCTTTCACCCCTACCCACAGCTCATCCCCTAATTTTTCAACATTAGTGGGTTCGGACCTCCAGGGCGTGTTACCGCACCTTCATCCTGGCCATGGGTAGATCACCTGGTTTCGGGTCTACACCCAGCGACTGTCGCCCTGTTCGGACTCGATTTCTCTACGGCTCCCCTATTCGGTTAACCTCGCCACTGAATGTAAGTCGCTGACCCATTATACAAAAGGTACGCCGTCACCCCACGAAGAGGCTCCGACTGTTTGTATGCACACGGTTTCAGGATCTATTTCACTCCCCTCCCGGGGTTCTTTTCGCCTTTCCCTCACGGTACTGGTTCACTATCGGTCGATTACGAGTATTTAGCCTTGGAGGATGGTCCCCCCATCTTCAGACAGGATTTCTCGTGTCCCGCCCTACTTGTCGTACGCTTAGTACCACCGTTCGAATTTCGTGTAAGGGGCTATCACCCTCTATGGCCAGCATTTCCAGGCTGTTCCACTATTCGATCGACTATCACGTACAAGGCTCATCCCATTTCGCTCGCCACTACTTTGGGAATCTCGGTTGATTTCTTTTCCTGCAGCTACTTAGATGTTTCAGTTCGCCGCGTTCGCTTTGCATACCTATGTATTCAGTATGCAATGACCTAAAAGGCCGGGTTTCCCCATTCGGAAATCTGCGGATCAAAGTGTGTTTGCTCACTCCCCGCAGCTTATCGCAAGCTACTACGTCCTTCGTCGCCTGTAATCGCCAAGGCATCCACCATGTGCACTTATTCACTTGTCCCTATAACGTTGGCCCCTGCATGAGTATCAGGGAGCGTCATAGCAACAAGGATTCAGCTTACTTTGTTTGTTGATACATACAGATTACTACCCTAAGTGTGCATCTGATCGTTAGACCAGCTACACGCTTAAAGAAAACTTTACTTCTTCCAGATTGTTAAAGAACGAGAACTACACTTATCTAAACCACGCGGGCTTACATAAATGCAGTGAACAGAGAGTTGGTGGAGGATGACGGGATCGAACCGACGACCCCCTGCTTGCAAAGCAGGTGCTCTCCCAGCTGAGCTAATCCCCCATTTTGGTAACTGGTGGGTCTGGTTGGATTCGAACCAACGACCCCCGCGTTATCAACACGGTGCTCTAACCGACTGAGCTACAGACCCGAACTGTTCTCGTTTAACTTTATAACAGCCGATAAGCGTGGGCGCTTGATGATGGAGCGTTAGCTCCCAGTGCCACTCTAGAAAGGAGGTGATCCAGCCGCACCTTCCGATACGGCTACCTTGTTACGACTTCACCCCAGTCACGAATCCTACCGTGGTAAGCGCCCTCCTTGCGGTTAAGCTACCTACTTCTGGTAAAACCCGCTCCCATGGTGTGACGGGCGGTGTGTACAAGACCCGGGAACGTATTCACCGCGGCATGCTGATCCGCGATTACTAGCGATTCCAACTTCACGCAGTCGAGTTGCAGACTGCGATCCGGACTACGATACACTTTCTGGGATTAGCTCCCCCTCGCGGGTTGGCGGCCCTCTGTATGTACCATTGTATGACGTGTGAAGCCCTACCCATAAGGGCCATGAGGACTTGACGTCATCCCCACCTTCCTCCGGTTTGTCACCGGCAGTCTCATTAGAGTGCCCTTTCGTAGCAACTAATGACAAGGGTTGCGCTCGTTGCGGGACTTAACCCAACATCTCACGACACGAGCTGACGACAGCCATGCAGCACCTGTGTTCAGGCTCCCTTTCGGGCACCCCTCAATCTCTCGAGGGTTCCTGACATGTCAAGGGTAGGTAAGGTTTTTCGCGTTGCATCGAATTAATCCACATCATCCACCGCTTGTGCGGGTCCCCGTCAATTCCTTTGAGTTTTAATCTTGCGACCGTACTCCCCAGGCGGTCTACTTCACGCGTTAGCTGCGTTACCAAGTCAATTAAGACCCGACAACTAGTAGACATCGTTTAGGGCGTGGACTACCAGGGTATCTAATCCTGTTTGCTCCCCACGCTTTCGTGCATGAGCGTCAATCTTGACCCAGGGGGCTGCCTTCGCCATCGGTGTTCCTCCACATCTCTACGCATTTCACTGCTACACGTGGAATTCTACCCCCCTCTGCCAGATTCAAGCCTTGCAGTCTCCATCGCAATTCCCAGGTTAAGCCCGGGGCTTTCACGACAGACTTACAAAACCGCCTGCGCACGCTTTACGCCCAGTAATTCCGATTAACGCTTGCACCCTACGTATTACCGCGGCTGCTGGCACGTAGTTAGCCGGTGCTTATTCTTCAGGTACCGTCATTAGCCCAGGATATTAGCCCGAGCCGTTTCTTCCCTGACAAAAGAGCTTTACAACCCGAAGGCCTTCTTCACTCACGCGGCATTGCTGGATCAGGCTTGCGCCCATTGTCCAAAATTCCCCACTGCTGCCTCCCGTAGGAGTCTGGGCCGTGTCTCAGTCCCAGTGTGGCTGGTCGTCCTCTCAGACCAGCTACTGATCGTCGCCTTGGTGAGCCTTTACCTCACCAACTAGCTAATCAGATATCGGCCGCTCCAGGAGCATGAGGCCCGAAGGTCCCCCACTTTCATCCGTAGATCGTATGCGGTATTAGCGTAACTTTCGCTACGTTATCCCCCACTCTTGGGTACGTTCCGATATATTACTCACCCGTTCGCCACTCGCCGCCAGGTTGCCCCGCGCTGCCGTTCGACTTGCATGTGTAAAGCATGCCGCCAGCGTTCAATCTGAGCCAGGATCAAACTCTTCAGTTTAATCTCTGTTTTTGCTACTTTCGTAGCAGATCGCTCACTCAAAATACTGACCGTTACTCATTGCTGAGCAACGTATTTCTTTTGCGTGAACATTTGATAATTTAAGCATTCAGCACCCCGAAGGATGCTGGCACTTCATCAAACGCCCACACTTATCGACTGTTGATTGTTAAAGAGCTGTATTCGGTACTGCCTTGCTGCGCTTGCGAATCGTTTTGTTCGTCAGCAGCAGAGGAACGAGATTATGCAGTGTTTCGTTTAACTCGTCAACTCATCTTTTTCGTCAGCGCAAGCGGCGTTGTCAAACCACCTAGCTCAACTGTTTGATTTCGCTGAACTTTTCTTGCACTGCCGAAGCAGGAGGCGAACTATAGCAAACCAGATCGGAGGTATGCAAGGGGCTTACCGTAAGAATTTTCGAGTTGCTTCTGTGCTATCTTTGCCGGCTTCCCCCCCATGGAGTCCCCATGCGCATCGCCCCCACGACGAATCCCGATCTGTCCGCCGCCCTCACCGCCGCCATCAATAACAAGACGAAGCCGCTCGGCAGCCTCGGCGCCCTCGAACGGCTGGCCAGCCGCCTCGGACTGATCCAGAATACGGTCGCGCCCACGATCCGGCAGCCGGCCATTCTCGTGTTCGCGGGCGACCATGGCGTCGTCGCGGAAGGCATCTCCGCCTACCCGCAGGACGTCACGTGGCAGATGGTCGAGAACTTCCTCGCCCAGGGCGCCGCCATCAACGTGTTCGCGCGCCAGAACGGTATAGCCCTGCACGTCGTGGATGCGGGCGTGAATCACGATTTCGGCGCACGCCCCGGCCTCGTCGACCGCAAGGTGGCACCGGGCACGCGCAACTTCGCGGTCGAACCGGCGATGACGCCCGCGCAATGCGCCGCCGCGCTGGAACATGGCGCGGCCCTCGCGGCCGACCTGCCCGGCAACGTGGTCGGCTTCGGCGAGATGGGTATCGGGAATACGACGGCGGCCGCCGCGCTGATGCACAAGCTGACGGGGATTCCCGTCGCGGACTGCGTCGGCGCCGGCACCGGCCTGTCGCCGGACGGCGTGCTGCGCAAGCAGCGCGTGATCGAAGCGGCGGCCGAGCGCCATGCCGGCGTCGACGATCCCCGCGCCGTGCTGGCCACGTTCGGCGGTTTCGAGATCGCGATGATGGCCGGCGCCATGCTGAAGGCGGCCGCGCTGCGCAAGGTCTTGCTGATCGACGGCTTCATCGTCACGAGCGCCCTGCTCGTCGCGGCGCGCATCGAACCCGCGATCCTGGATTACTGCGTGTTCGCGCACTGTTCGGACGAATCTGGCCACCGCCGCATGCTGGACGCGCTCGGCGCCGAGCCGCTGCTGCACCTGAACCTGCGCCTCGGCGAAGGCACGGGCGCCGCGCTCGCCCTGCCGCTGCTGCACGCGGCCGCGAACTTCCTGAACGAGATGGCGACCTTCGAGTCGGCCAGCGTCAGCGAAAAATCGGCCTGATGCATCAAGTCCGCCTGTTCTTCATCGCGCTGCAGTTCTTCACGCGGCTGCCGATCCCGGGCTGGGTCGGCTTCGAGGCCGCGTGGCTGCAGCATGCGTCGCGCTACTTCCCGCTCGTCGGCGTCGTCGTCGCGGCGGTTGCGGCCGGCGTCTATTACGCGGCCGCGCTCGTGCTGCCCGCGCCCGTGGCGGCCGTGCTGTCGACCGCGGCGTCGATCTATATCACGGGCGCATTCCACGAAGACGGCTTCGCCGACACGTGCGACGGCCTCGGTGGCGGCATGACGAAGGAACGGGCGCTGGAGATCATGAAGGATTCGCGCGTCGGCGCGTACGGCGCGATCGGCATCGTGTGCATGCTGGCGACCAAGCTGTCCGCGCTGGCGATGCTGCCGCCGCACGTGGCCGTGGCCGCGTTGTTCGTCGCGCATCCGTTCTCGCGCCTTGCCGCCACGGCGCTGATCTGGAAGCTGGAGTATGTGCGCGGCGAAGGCAAGGCCAAGCCGCTGGCGCAGCAAATGACGACGGCCGAATTCGCGATCGCGACGATCACCTGCACGCTGCCGGCCGCGTACGTTCTGGCCACGAATGCGCTGACGCCGGCCGCCATGCTGGCCGCGATCATCGCAGCGGCACTCGCCGCGGTGTGGCTGGGCCGTTTGTTCGTGCGCCGCCTCGGCGGCTACACGGGCGACTGCCTCGGCGCCGTCCAGCAGCTGGCCGAAGCGCTCATCCATGTCGCCGTGCTGGCCACGCTGGGCCACGGCGCCTGGAACGCATGACGCTATACCTGGTCCGCCATCCGCAACCGGACGTTGCGCCCGGCCTGTGCTACGGCGCCAGCGACGTGCCGATCACCGAAGCAGAACTCGCACGCGTGCAATCCGGGCTCGCCCTGCCGCGCGACCTGCCCGTCTACTCGAGCCCATTGCGACGTTGCGCCTTGCTGGCCGAGCGCCTGGCGCCGGGCCGCGTGACGCTCGACGCGCGCCTGGCCGAGATGGATTTCGGCGCGTGGGAGTTGCGCCCATGGCCGGATATCCCGCGCGCCGACGTCGACGCCTGGACCGCCGACCTGCTCCACCACCGCCCCGGCGGCGCGGAAAACGTGCTGGACGTGGCGCGTCGCGTGCAGGCCTTCGTCGCCGACCTGCGCGCACCGTCCGCGCTCATCGTCTGCCACGCCGGCACGATCCGCCTGCTGGCGGCGCTGCATGGCGGCGTGCCGCTGGAACAGGCGGCACTGAACGCGGCGCAGACGCCGCATCGCATCGGCTACGGCCAGCTGGTCGTGCTGGGCGTATAATGTCGGGGTTTTGGTGCTCGCGCTCCTCTCTGGGGCGCAGTTAAACGGGAAACACGAAGCGCTCTTCAGACAGGCGCCAACGTGTGCTGCCCCCGCAACGGTAAGCAAGTGCCGGCACGCTCCCACGCGTGCGCGGCAACCGTCCCCACATACCACTGTGCATCCGCATGGGAAGGTCGGACGGCCATACTCGCCAGCCCGGATACCGGCCAAAAGGTGGAAGCGCCCTGCGCTTCTGTTCACCTGGCTGACGGGGACGTCGGCCGGTTGTCCATCACAATAAAAACGTCATGTCCTTTCCTGTTTCCCGGCAGGCAGCCGCGCTTTCGCTCGCATTCGCTGCCGCCGCATCGGCCCACGCCGATCCCATTCCCGACACCGTCATCGTCACCGCGAATCGCACGCCGCAGCGCGCCGAAGACGTCATCGCGGACACCGTCGTCATCTCCAGCGACGACATCGCCCGCGCGGGCGCCGGCTCCGTCGCCGACGTGCTGCGCCGCCAGCGCGGCATCGAAATCTCGCGCAACGGCGGCGCGGGCACCAACACCACCGTGTTCCTGCGCGGCGCCAACAGCAACCAGGTCGTCGTCCTCGTCGACGGCGTGCGCATCGGCTCCGCCACCACGGGTGCGGCGTCGTGGAATGCGATCCCGCTGTCGGCCATCGACCACATCGAGATCGTCTACGGCCCCCTGAGCTCCCTGTACGGCGCGGATGCCATCGGCGGCGTCGTGCAGATCTTCACCAAGAAGAGCGAAGGCGCGCCCATGTTCAGCGCCAGCGCGGGCGGCGGCACGTACGGCACCAACCAGTACGACGCCAGCGTGCACGGCTCGACGGGCGGAGAGCACGGCGTGACGTATGCCCTCGCCGGCGCACACGAAGAATCGGACGGCTTCTCGTCCACGCGTCCCGGCTCGTCGAGCTACAACGCGGACGATGACGGCTACACGCGCAACAGCGTCAACGCACGACTCGCACTGCGCCTGGCCGAGGGTCACGAGATCGGCGCGCAATTCATGCAGAGCCGCGTGAGCGCGCAATACGACAGCGGCAAATCGGCCTTCGACACCCACAACATCCAGGAACTCGACAGCTACAGCGTCTTCCTGAACGACCGCTTCCTCCCGAACTGGCGCAGCAGCGTCCAGGCGGCACGCTCGGAAGATAAACTGGGCAGCTTCACGAGCACGACGCCGTCCGGCACCACGCAGCTGAACACGCGCCAGGACGAGTTCACGTGGCAGAACACGTTCGACATCGCCGGCGACACGCTGCAGGTGCTGGCCGGCCACCGCAAGGAACAAGTCCTGTCCAGCGCCATCAGGGACATCAACCGCACGCGCATCACGAATTCCCTCGCGGCCTCGTACGACCTGCGCCGCGGCAGCCACCTGCTGGACGTCAGCGCGCGCAACGACCATTCCGAATACGGCGGCAAGACGACGGGCGCCGTCGGCTACGGCTACGAGTTCACGCAGGACCTGCGCGCCACGGCGAGCTACGGCACGAGCTTCCGCGCCCCCACGTTCAACGAGTTGTACTACCCGGGCTATGGCCTGACGTCGAACCAGCCCGAACGGGGCCGCAATGCGGAAGTGGGCGTGCAGTACCGCGTGGCCGGCGTCGACCTGCAGGCGAACTACTACCGCAACCGCCTGACCGACATGATCGTGTCCGTCACGCCGTGCCCGGGCCGCCCGAACGGCAGCTGCGCGTACAACGTCGACCACGCCCTGCTGGAAGGCCTGACGCTGGCGGCCGACACCCGCATCGGCAACCTGGACCTGCGTGCCAGCGCCGACCTGCAGGACCCGCGCGACGAGACGACCGGCAAGCAGCTGGCCCGGCGCGCGCGCCGCCACGCCAGTTTCGCGGCCGACTACACCGTGGGTGCCGTGGAAACCGGCGTCGAGCTGCAGGCCTCCGGCCGCCGCTTCGACGATGCCGCCAACGCCAACCGCCTCGGCGGCTACGGCCTGCTGAACCTGTACACTACCTGGCACATGACGCGCGACTGGTCGCTGCTGGTCCGCCTCGACAACGCGGCCGACAAGCACTACGACCTGGCGCGCAACTATGGCACCTCTGGGCGCACCTGGTTCGCGGGTTTCCAATATGGTAGCCACTGAGAGAGTTCGCTAACCACCATGTTCCGACGAGCCATGCACCCTGTTCCACCGCCACTGCGCCAGCGCGCCATTCCAATCATCGTCACGCTGCTGTGCGTGGCGGTCGCCAGCCTGCTCGTCGCGGGCATGAGCGGATCGATTGCGGTCGCGCCGGCCGAGCTGCCGGACGCGGTGGCGCAGGTGCTGCGCGGCCGGCCGGAATCGCTGGCCGCATCGCTCGTCGAGCTGCGCGCCGGCCGCGCGCTGATGGCCTTCGTCACCGGCGGCGCGCTCGCGCTGGCCGGCGTCATGATGCAGGCGCTGCTGCGCAATCCGCTCGCCGACCCGTACGTGCTCGGCATCTCGGCCGGCGCGTCGGTCGGCGCGCTGTTCGCGCTCCTGATGATGTGCGCGGCGGCCACCGTGGACGGCGCGGCGATGGCCGGCGCGGTGACGATCGCCCTGCTGCTCTACCTGCTCGCGCGGCGCGACATGCGCAGCGGGGTCGCGGTGGAAGGCGGCACGTCGATGCTGCTGCTGACGGGCACGATCATGCAGGCGGCCAGCATGGCGCTCGTCACGCTGATGCTGTCGATCGCGCCGGAAGGACGCCTGCGCAGCATGGTGTTCTGGATGATCGGCGACCTGGCCGGCGCGCCGCTGCGCATCCTGCCCTGGATCGTGCTGGCCGCGGCGCTCGTGTACGCGCTGCGCAACGCGCGGGCGATGAACATGCTCGCGCTGCACGCGGAAGCCGCCGCCACGCTGGGCGTACGCGTGGGCGCCGTGCGCAAGGGCCTGTTCTTCGTATCGGCCGTGCTGACGGCGAGCGCGGTGACGAGCGCCGGCGCCATCGGCTTCGTCGGCCTGATCGTGCCGCATGCCTGCCGCTTCGCGTTCGGCCCGGACCACCGCGTGCTCATCCCGGCCGCCGTGCTGGGCGGCGGCAGCCTGCTCGTGCTGTGCGATACGGTCGCGCGCACGGTCGTCGCACCGACCCAGCTGCCCGTCGGCGCCATCACGGCGCTGATCGGCGCGCCCGTCTTCCTGTATCAACTGCACCGCCTGCACAAATGACGATCGCGACCCGACAACTGGAATTGCGCGCCGGCGACCGCGTGCTCGTGCACGGCCTGGACTGGGTGGTGCGCGCCGGCGAATGCTGGTCCATCATCGGCCGCAACGGCGCCGGCAAGAGCACCCTGCTGCGCACCGTGGCCGGCCTGCGCGCGCCCGATGCCGGCACCGTCGCGCTGCACGACCGCCCGCTGTCCGCCTGGCCGCTGGAAGCGCTGGCACATGAACGCGCGTACCTGCCGCAGTCGCGCAGCGACGCGTTCGCGTACAGCGTGATGGAAACCGTGCTGTCCGCGCGCCATCCTTACCACGCCAACCATTACTGGGAACAGAGCGACGACCACCACGCGGCCGTGAACGCCCTCGTGGCGATGGAAGTCGACCACCTCGCCACGCGCGATGTCCGTACGTTGTCCGGCGGCGAGCGCCAGCGCGTGGCCATCGCCGCGCTGCTCGCGCAGGACACGCCGCTGCTGCTGCTGGACGAGCCGGCGAACGCGCTCGACCTCGCGCACCAGGTGCGCACGATGTCGCTGCTGTCGCGCCTGTGCCGGCAAAGCGGCAAGACCATCGTGATGATCGGCCACGACCTGAACCTGGCACACAGTATTTCCACCCACGCCCTTCTGCTGATGGGCGACGGCCGCTGGCATGCCGGCACCGTCGACGACGCACTGCAGGCACCGCTGCTGAGCAGCTTTCTCGGCCACCCGATCGACGCGATCGAGAACAAGGGCCGTCGTATTTTCATTCCCTTGGAGGCCCCTCATGACTGACATGACCCCTGAACAAACCGCGGAACTGAACGAGCGCCACCGGGCGCGCATGGAGCGCAAGAAGGCCGTCATCGACGCCAAGATCGCCGCGGCCGACAAGAAGATCGGCATCATCATCGTCAACACCGGCAACGGCAAGGGCAAGAGCTCGAGCGCGTTCGGCATGGTCGCGCGCGCGCTGGGCCACGGCATGAAGGTGGGCGTCGTCCAGTTCATCAAGGGCGCGATGTCCACCGGCGAAGAGATGTTCCTGCGCCGCTTCCCCGACGACGTCGGCTTCCACGCGATGGGCGAAGGCTATACGTGGGAGACGCAGAACCGCGAGCGCGACATCGCCAAGGCCGAGGAAGCGTGGGAGCAGGCGCGCCGCTTCCTGGCCGATCCCGCCTACGGCCTCGTCGTGCTGGACGAATTGAACATCGCGCTGAAATACCGCTACCTGGACGTGCACACGGTGATCGCCGACCTGCTCGACCGCCCGGAGATGCAGCACGTCGTCGTGACGGGCCGCGCCGCGCCGCCGGAACTCATCGCCGTCGCGGACACCGTGACCGAAATGAACGTCGTCAAGCACGCCTTCAAGGCGGGCATCGCGGCGCAGGCCGGGACGGAGTGGTGATGGCCTCCGGCGCCCGCATGCTGCTGGTCGCGGCCATCGCGTCCGGCCAGGGCAAGACGACAGTGACGGCCGCACTGGCGCGGCGCCTGCGCCGCATGGGCCAGCGCGTGCACGTCTTCAAATGCGGGCCGGACTTCATCGACCCGATGGTCCTCGAGCACGCGAGCCGCGCGAAGGTGCACACGCTCGACCTGTGGATGGTCGGCCTGGAGCAGAGCCGCCGGCGCCTGGCCCGCGCCGCGCGCGAAGCGGACGTCGTATTGGTGGAAGGCGTGATGGGCCTGTACGACGGCGATCCGTCCGCCGCCGACCTCGCGCGCGCATTCGACCTGCCCGTGCTGGCCGTGATCGATGCGTCGGCAATGGCGCAGACGGCCGGCGCGGTCGTCATGGGCCTGCGCGACTACGGGCCCGTGCGGATGGCCGGCGTCGTCGCCAACCGCGTCGCGAGCGAAGGCCATGCACGCATGGTCGCGGCGTCGCTGCGCGACATCCCGTTGCTCGCGACCCTGCCGAAGCAGACGCGCCGGCTGCCGGAACGCCATCTCGGCCTCGTCGTGCCGGGCGAAGTCGCCGACATCGACGCCATCCTCGACGAACTGGCCGACCAGTTGCAGCTGGACTCGGCGCAGTGGAACGCCCTGGCGCCCCAGCTGCCGGACGAGGCGTTGCCGGAAGAACCGGTCGCGCCGCTGCTGGCGGGGCTCACGGTGGCGATCGCGCGCGACGCCGCGTTCTGCTTCCTGTACCCGGCCAACGTCGACACGCTGGAAGCGCTGGGCGCGCGCATCACGTGGTTCTCGCCGCTGGCGGACGAACCTGTGCCCGAGGATGCCGACGCCGTCTACCTGCCGGGCGGCTACCCGGAACTGCACGGCGAAGCGCTGGCGCAGGCCGGGCGCTGGCAAGAATCGATCCGCGCGGCGCATGCGGCCGGCCTGACTATTCTCGCGGAATGCGGCGGCATGATGGTGCTGGCCGAGTCGCTCGTGGACAAGGAGGGCCGCGACTGGCCGATGGCCGGCCTGCTGCCGGGCCGCGTGCTGATGCAGCCGCGTTTGGCCGGACTGGGAGCGCAGGGCCTCGCGACGAACGCCGGGCAGATGCGCGGCCACACCTTCCACTATTCGCGCCTGGAGACGCCGCTCGCGCCGGTCGCGTGGACCGTGAAACATCCGTCCGGCGCGCAGGGCGAAGCGGTCTACCGCGTCGGGTCGCTGACGGCGTCGTACTTCCACGCGTTCTTTGCCTCCAACCCGGCCGCCGTCGCGAGCCTGTTGCAGGGAGAGCTGGAATGAGCCGCACCCTCCTCCTCGGCGGCGCACGGTCCGGCAAGAGCGGTCTGGCCGAGCGGCTCGCGCGCGAGTCCGGCAAGGACGTCGTCTACGTCGCGACGTCGTACGCGGGCGATACGGAGATGTCGGCACGGATCGACCATCATCGCGCGCGCCGGCCGGCGGAGTGGAAAACAGTGGAAGAGCCGACGGCGCTCGCGGCCACGTTGCGAATCCTGTGTGCGCCGGAGCGCATCGTGCTCGTCGACTGCCTGACGTTGTGGCTCACGAACCTGATGTTCTCCACGCGGCAGGAATTTCCCGAGGTCGGCCCCATCGACCTGCCGCCGCTGTTCGTCGACGAACGCGCCGCGCTGCTCGACTGGCTGGACGCGACACCCGCCGGCGACGTCGTCTTCGTATCGAACGAAACCGGCATGGGCATCGTGCCCTACGGCGCCGTCTCGCGCGCGTTCGTGGACGAAGCGGGCCGCCTGAACCAGGACGTGGCCGCCCGCTGCGACCGCGTGCTGTTCGTCGCGGCCGGCCTGCCGCTCGTGCTGAAGGGCGCGCCATGCTGAGCGGACTGGCGCCCACGACGCTCGCGCTGGCGCTCGTCGCCGGCGTACTGCTCGACCTGTTGCTGGGCGAGGCGCGGCGCTGGCATCCGCTCGTCGGTTTCGGCCGGCTGGCGTCCGCGCTGGAACGCCGGCTCAACGGGGGGCGCTCGCGCATCGCGCGCGGGCTGCTCGCGTGGATGCTCGCCGTACTGCCGTTGTGCGCGCTGGCGTGGCTCGCATGCGCGTACGCCGGCGCGGCCGGCCATGCCGTGCTGCTGTACCTGGGCATCGGCCTGCGCAGCCTGCGCGACCATACGTTGCCGATCCATGCGGCGCTCGTGCGCGGCGACCTCGATGCGGCGCGCGGCCTGACGTCGCGCATCGTCAGCCGCGACACGGAGCAGGCCGGCGAATCCGACCTCGCCAAGGCCGGCGCCGAATCGCTGCTCGAAAACGGCAACGACGCCGTGTTCGGCACGCTGTTCTGGTTCCTCGTCGGCGGCGGCGCCGGCGTCGTGCTGTTCCGCCTCGGGAACACGCTGGATGCCATGTGGGGCTACCGCAATGCGCGCTTCAACCTGTTCGGCCGCGTGGCCGCGCGCATCGACGATGCGCTGAACTATGTGCCGGCGCGCCTGACTGCCCTGTCGTACGTGCTGCTGGCGGAACGGGGACGGCTGCGCGCGTGGCGCTGCTGGCGCGCGCAGGCGCCCGCGTGGAGCAGCCCGAACGCGGGCCCCGTGATGGCCAGCGGCGCCGGCGCGCTGGGCGTGCAGCTGGGTGGCGCGGCCGTGTACGACGGCGTGACGGAACAGCGGCCCCCGCTCGGCACCGGTCCGGACGCGTGCGCGGACGACATCCTGCGTGCCTGGCGCCTCGTGTGGCGTACCACGCTGCTGTGGGTCGTCGTGGCCGGCGCCGCGCTATTCGTATTGGATGGAGCGATCCATGCTTGAACACGGCGGCAACCTGCGCGCGGCGCAACAACGCTATGGCGGCACGGACTGGATCGACCTCTCCACCGGCATCAATCCGCACGGCTATCCGGCGCCCGCGCCGACGCCGGATGCGTGGCACCGCCTGCCGGAACGGGATCCAGAGCTCCTGCGCGCCGCATGCGCATACTACGGCGCACCGCACCTGCTGCCGGTGGCCGGCACGCAGGCCGCGATCCAGGCCTTGCCGCGCCTGCGCGCCGAGCTGGCCGGGCCGGCGCGCGTGACGGTGTCCGCGCCCTCGTATGCGGAACACGCGCATCACTGGGGCCGCCACGGCCACGTCATGCATCAGGTGGCGTACGACGCGCTCGACGACGCGGTGGACGGCAGCGACGTGGTCGTCGTCATCAACCCGAACAATCCGACCGGCGCGACGGTGGCGCCGGCACGCCTGCTGCACTGGGCGGAACGGCTCGCGGCACGCGGCGGCTGGCTCGTCGTGGACGAGGCGTTCGGCGACACGGCACGGGCGCTCAGCGTGGCCGCTCACGCCGGCCGGCCCGGTCCCCTGGGTCTGATTGTGCTGCGCTCGGTCGGCAAATTCTTCGGCCTGGCCGGCTTGCGGCTCGGCTTCGTCGGTGCGGATACGACCCTGCTGACGGCGCTGGACGACCTGCTCGGGCCATGGGCCGTCAGCGGCCCGGCGCAGGAGATCGCGATCGCGGCCTTGCGCGACCACGGCTGGCAACGGGCCACGCAAACGCGCCTCGCACGCGACGGCGCGCGCATGCACGCCCTGCTTGCACACTACGGCATCGACGCCCACGGCACCCCGCTGTTCCACTGGTGGGCGGAGCCGCGCGCCGAGGCTTTTCATGAACACATGGCGCGGCGCGCGATCTGGGTACGGCTGTTCCCCGACGCGGCGCGCGGCATCCGCGTCGGCCTGCCGGGGAACGAATCCGCATGGCGGCGCATCGAACAAGCACTCCGGGAATGGAACGACACATGAAACGATCGATCATCGCAGCCGCGCTCCTGTGCGCGGCCAGCCTGCAGGCGCAGGCTGCCGTCAGCGTCACGGACGACGCCGGCGCCACCGTCACCGTCGCGAAACCGGCCCAGCGCGTGATCTCGCTGGCGCCGCACGTCACCGAGCTGCTGTTCGCGGCGGGCGGCGGCAGCCATGTCGTGGGCGTCGTCTCGTACAGCGACTTTCCCGAGGAAGCGAAGACGATCCAGCAGATCGGCTCGAACCGCGAAGTCGACCTGGAACGCATCATGGCCTTGAAACCCGACCTGGTCGTCGTCTGGCGCCACGGCAGTTCCGAGCGCCAGATCGAGATGGTGCAGAAGCTCGGCATCCCGATGTTCCACAGCGAGCCGCAGAAGCTGGAAGACATCGCGGACAACGTGCGGAAGCTCGGCCAGCTGATGGGCACCGACGCCGTCGCCGGCCCTGCGGCGGCAAGCCTGCGCGGCAAGATCGCCGACCTGCGCGCCCGGTATGCGAAGCGCCCCGTCGTGCGCAGTTTTTACCAGGTGTGGGACAAGCCGCTGTACACGCTGAACGGCCGCCACATCGTCAGCGACGCGCTGCGCCTGTGCGGCGGCGAGAACATCTTCGACAAGCTGCCCGTGACGGCGCCCGTCGTGTCGATCGAAGCCGTGCTGCAGGAGAATCCGGAAGCGATCTTCGCCACCGCGGAAAAGAACTACGGCGGCGTGAGCCTCTGGAAGCCCTACGGGACACTCACCGCCGTCCGCAACCACAACCTGTTCACCATCGATGGCAACCTGCTCAACCGCTCCGGCCCGCGCATGATCGCCGGTGCCGCGCAGCTGTGCGAGAAGCTCGAACTGGCGCGCAGCCATCGTCCGAAATGACCCGCTTCCCGTATCCCACCCTGATGGTGCAGGGCACGACGTCGGACGCGGGCAAGAGCACGCTCGTCGCCGCGCTGTGCCGGCTGCTGGTGCGCCGCGGCGTGCGCGTGGCGCCGTTCAAGCCGCAGAACATGGCCCTGAACAGCGCCGTCACGAGCGACGGCGGCGAGATCGGCCGCGCCCAGGCGCTGCAGGCCGTCGCCGCGGGACTCGAACCGCACACGGACATGAACCCGGTGCTGCTGAAACCATCGAGCGACACGGGTGCGCAAGTCGTCATCCACGGCCGCGTGCGCGCCGAAATGAATGCGCGCGACTACCATCAGTACAAGACGGTGGCGATGCAGGCCGTGCTGGAATCGCATGCGCGGCTGCGTGCGCAGTACGATGCCGTGATCGTGGAAGGCGCCGGCAGCCCGGCCGAGATCAACCTGCGCGACCGCGACATCGCCAATATGGGGTTCGCGGAGGCGGTCGACTGCCCGGTGATCCTCGTCGCGGACATCGACCGCGGCGGCGTATTCGCCCACATCGTCGGCACGCTGGCCTGCCTGTCGGACAGCGAACGCGCGCGCATCAAGGGCTTCGTCATCAACCGCTTCCGCGGCGACATCAGACTGCTCGAACCGGGCCTGGACTGGCTCGAAGAACAGACGGGCAAGCCGGTGCTGGCCGTGCTGCCTTATCTGCACGGGCTGTATCTCGATGCGGAAGATGCCGTGCAGGCCGTGGCGCCCGGGACCGGCGCGTTCCGCGTGGTCGTGCCCAGCTATCCGCGCATGAGCAACCACACGGATTTCGATGCGCTGCGCGTCCATCCCGACGTCGACCTGCGCTTCGTGCGCGAAGGCGAGCCGGTGCCCGATGCGGACCTCATCATCCTCCCCGGCAGCAAGAACACGCGCGGCGACCTGGCCTGGCTGCACGCGCAGGGCTGGCCGGAGCGCATCCGCCGCCACCTGCGCTATGGCGGCAGGGTGATCGGCATCTGCGGCGGCTTCCAGATGCTGGGATCCTGCGTCGACGATCCGCACGGCGTGGAAGGCGCGGCCGGCCACTCGAAAGGCCTCGGCCTGCTGGGCCTGGGCACGACGCTGACGCGCCAGAAGCGCCTCGCGCAGGTGACGGGCCGCTGCGTGTTCGCGCCCGATGCGCTGGAGGCGGCGGTTACCGGCTACGAGATCCACATGGGCGTGTCGACGGGCGATGCGTTGGCGCGGCCCGCGTTCGAGATCGGCGGCCGCCCGGAAGGTGCCTGCTCGGACGACGGCCAGGTGCTGGGCACCTATCTGCACGGGCTGTTCGACCATGCCGATGCGTGCACGGCGCTGCTGCGCTGGGCGGGGCTGCACAGCGCGCATGTCGTGGACACGGCGGCGCTGCGGGAGGCGAGCCTGGACCGGATCGCGGATGCGGCGGCGCCGCTCCTCGACCGGCTGCTGGCGCTCGCCTAGGGTCTGTCTGACTGAGTGAACGAAATTTTGTTTGGTTGGTCAGATGGCGATGAGCCGAACTGATCTAACTGAACAGCAATGGCGGCAGCTGGAGCCACATTTGCCGCCCAATCCACGTCACGGTCATGCGTATGTCGGGCATCGACATGTGATCAACGGGATCTTGTGGCGATTGCGAACTGGCGCGCCCTGGCGCGACATTCCGCCTCGCTACGGTCCCTGGCAGACCTGCTACGACAGGTTTGTGCGCTGGTCGCGCAACGGTACATGGCACCGCCTTCTCAAGATCATGCAAGCGGCAGCGGATGCGTCTGGCCGCATCGACTGGGATGGCGCTGCGCTTGACGCGACCCATGTGAAGGCGCAACGAAGTGCGGCCGGCGCCCGGAAGACGCTTCCTTCGTCAGAAAAAAGGGGGATGTAACTGACGAGTGGCTGGGACATTCGCGTGGTGGCCTCACCAGCAAAATCCATCTCTGCGTAGACGGGCATGGCTTGCCTTTATCTTTCGTAGTCACAGCCGGGCAATGCAGCGACGCGGCGAACATCGGCACCGTCCTTGATGCCATCTCCGTGCCCCGATCGGGACGAGGGCGTCCGCGCAAACGCCCGACGTGCCTACGTGTCGACCGGGCATATGGCGCGCGTCATTATCGGCGAGAGATCCAGCAGCGGGGAATTCGCTGCGTCTGCCCGGAACGACTCGATGCACAGAAAAACCGGCTGCGCAAAGGGCGTCGGGGCGGATCGCCACCGCGCTTCGACGCTGAAGCGTACAAGGGGCGTAACGTCGTCGAGCGCGCCATCAACCGATTAAAAGACTTCCGCGCCGTCGCAACGCGATACGATAAACGCGGCCATAACTTCTTCACCGCCGTGCTTGTGGCGACAATTGTTTTATGGCTGCTCTGAGGTCAGTCAGACACGCCCTAGCCGCCGTGCCCAGCGCCGACATCGGGTAAATCTGCAGGCCGAGCGGCAGGTCCGTCACGGGGTCTCTTCGATGGTCGATAAAGCCAGCCTATCGCCGGCTTAAAATCATCCGATTGGCCCACTCAAATGAGAATCGATATCATTTGAGCGAGCTGGACGATAAAGGAGTATCTCATGGCAGCGGCACGCAAAGGCAGTCAGGTCATCACGCACATGGCGATCGGTTTCGCGATCGCCTATGCGTTCACGGGGTCGATCGCGCTCGGCGGACTCGCCGTGCTGGTCGAACCCGTGCTGAACGTGCTGCTGCTGCCGTTCCACGAACGGGCGTGGGCGCGCCGCGTGCATGCGGCCAGCGGGCGGCGCCGCTACTTGCTCGCCAGCCTCGAAAAGATCAGCCAGGCCACGATGCACGGTGGCGTGGCGTTCGGCGTCCTGTACCTGGCCACCGGGTCGGTGGCCTTCGGCGGCATGGCGGCGCTGCTCGAACCGGTCTGCAACGTGATCCTGATGCCGCTGCACGACCGGTTGTGGGACAACGCGATCGGCCGCGGCGTCGGTACGTCCCCGACCTGACAATCACTCCCCGGACGCGCCCTCGCGCAGCGCGTCGAGCGTCTGCCGGTCGAAGACCGTGCCGTTCTTCCGGTCGAACAGGCCGAAGCTGTTCGGGCCGAGATCGCCCGTGTCCCAGTAAAACGGGATCATGCCGTTCTTCAGGGCGGTCTTGACGACGTACTTGTGATAGTAAGCGCGGCCGGCGAGGTGCCGCTCGAGATCGCCGCCCGTCAGTTGCGAGCGGCGGATCGCGCCGAATTCGCCGAGGAGGACGGGGATGCCCTTGTCCACGAACTGCGCCTTCATGCGGCCGAACAGGTCGTCGACCAGTGCCTCCTCGCCCGCGGTCGCATTATGGGCGGTGTCGGTCCTGGAGTGATACGCCGCGCCCCAGTAATAGGCTTGCTTGCCCCACGCTTCGTCCTTCGTCATCAGGGCGAAGTTGAACGGGGTATAGAAGTGGACTTCCGCCATCAGACGGCCTGGGACCGTATCGGTCGGCATGGCCGTCATCAGCTTGTTGGTCTTCTCGATGTCGGTGCTTGGCCCCTGGACCACCAGCACGCGGTAGGCGTTGCGGCCGCCGGTCGAGCGCACGGCATCGACGAAGGTCTGGTGGTACGACGCCAGGATGGCCATCTGGCCGGCGTCCTTGACGTCCGGTTCGTTGGCGCTGGCGAAGAGCACGCGGCCATCGAAGTCGCGCAGCAGCGTGGCGATCTGTTCCCAGTACGCCTTCTGTTTCGCGTTGACGGCGGCCTGCCTGTCGGCCGTGAAGTTCTCCTGGAGCCAGCCGCCGTCCCAGTGGATGTTCACCAGCACGACCATGTCGTTGTCGACGCAGTACTGCACCACCTGCTTCACACGGGCCAGCCAGGTGTCGCTGATCTTGCCCGTCCCCGGGTCGGCATACTGGTCCCACGCCACGGGGAGGCGGATGGCATCGAAGCCGCTCTGCCTGACCAGCCGGATCAGGCTGTTGCTGACGAGCGGATTGCCCCAGTTGGTCTCGCCGCCGATGGCTTCCATCGTATTCCCGACGTTCCAGCCCAGGCGCATCCTGCCCGCCATGTGCACCGCGTCGTCGCGCATGCCCGACATGTCGGCGGGCAGCGGGTTCGAATTGTAGCTGGGGTAGTGTACCGGTACCGGCGCAGGCGTCCGGGCGCGCAGCGCGGCGAGCGCCAACCCCAGCACCAGCAGCGCGGCACAGGCAAGACCGATCTTCTTCATGAAACGATTCATTCCGTCTTCCCGAACATGGTCGGCGCTTATTTGCGCAGCAGCTCGGCGCCGAAGGGCTCGAGCCGCAGCGTGCCCTCCCACGCGCGGCCACCGAGCACGCCGGTGGCAGTACCGTCGAACTTCACGTCCTGCGGTTGCGTCGTCGTGTTGACGTACAGCGTGCGGCCATCGACCTCGCGGGCATAGACGCCTTCCGGTGTCGCGGGGCCCGGCCTGATGCCAAGTTCGCCGTACAGGCTGCGGTACAACGCCTGCATCACGGGGCGCTGCGCGGCCGTGGCGACGTAGATCGCCCTGCCCTTGCCGTAGCGGTTTTCGGTGATCGCGGGCGGCGCATCCGGCACGTTGGTCAGGCGCGCGACGACCTTCGCCGTGGACGGTTCCAGCACTTCGTAGAACTTCGTCGTCGTCTTCACGGTCTTGCCGTCGAAGCCGACGTCGAGCGGTGCGTCGGCGTTGTAGTACTCGCTGGTGCGCAAGCCGAACACGTCGCTGAGGCGGCCCGGCAGCGGGGTGTCGAACACCTGGCCCGTCTCGCTGACCTTTGCCGAGAAAGCCGTCATCACGACCGTGCCGCCGTCCTGCACGTAGCGGCGCAGCGCGTCGGCACTCGCCTTGTCCATCACGAGGTCGGCCGCCACCACGACCATCTTGTAGCGCCGCAGGTCGTCATGGCCCACGTGGATGACGGCGGTGTCGATGTTATCGTTGAAGATGGGCGCGAACGCGTTGTGGAGCTGGTCCATGTACGGGATCGTGAAGTACTGGCGCATCGTGTTCGACGGCCCCGGCGGCGTGGAAGCATTACGGCTGTCGAACGAGTACGCGAACGCGACCTGCGGTTCCGTGTGGCGCGGGAAGCCCAGCGCCTGCAGCGTCTTGAACTCGCGCGCGATCGTGCCGAATTCCCACAGCTTCCACGACGGCTTGCTGTCGTGGTCGAGAAGACCCATTATCATCTGTTCCTCGCCGCCGAGGTGGGAATTGTAGGTCCACGCCATCACGGATTGGGCGCCGAGCAGCAGGCCGAAGTGAGCCCACATGCGCGAGCGCCCTTTGGTCCCGTAGTAGCCGCCGCCGCCCGCCGTGAACTCGTTGAACCAGATGGGCGTGTCCAGGCCAGCCTTCATCATCAATGCTTCAAAGCCGGATCCGACCGGCTCGCCCGGATAAAAGCCCATCGCACCGTAATGCGCGTACTGGCGATACGTCGACAGATAGTCGAAGCCCTTGCGCCCGGCGCTGTCCCACAGGTTCGAGATCGCCGGCTTGTCCGGCGCATACTTCACGCGGACGGCTTCGAGATCCTTCAGCACGGCGATCGTGTTGTCGGACCAGAAGCGGCGCAGGTCGAGGTTGCGCTCGGCCGGGCCGGGACCGTCCGCATACGGCAGCTCCACTTCGTCCCACGACGACAGGTGGCGCGACCAGCGCTGGGTCGCCCACGCCTGGTTCAGCGCGTCCAGCGTACCGTATTTTCGTTTGAGCCAGGCGACGAAGCGGGTCCGGTCGGCCTTCGAATACGACATGAACGTGTTGCCGATCTCGTTGTCGAAGCCGATCGCGATCACGGCCGGATGCTTGCCGTAGCGCTGCGTCAGCTTCTCGGCCAGACGGACGGCGTGACGGCGGTAATCCGGGTCGCTGATGTCGAGCATGTAGCGCTCGGCCGGCTGCACGGTCGCGCCCTGTGCATTCACGAGGTTCACGCCGGGGTATTTGCGATGCAGCCACAGGGGCGCAGGCGTGCCGGGAATATCCACGATCACCTTGATGCCGTTCGCCTGCATGGCGTCCACGATGCGGTCGAATTCCTCGAATTTGAACTTGCCGTCTTCGGGTTCGAAGTAATCCCAGGACAGGTCGCCCATCCGGACGACGTTGAACCCGGCCTTCTTCATCAGGGCGATGTCGCGCTGGATCTGGTCGGGTGTGCGGTCGACGGGCTGGTAGCACGTCCCGACGAACAGTTGTCCCGGGCCGGGCCAGCCCACGGGGGCGGCGAGCGGGAGCGAGGCAGGCCCGGCCAGCGTGGCCAGGGCGAAGGCGATCTTTGCAATGAGTTTCATTTTGGATCTTTGAAGGTTTCTCGACCACAAAAGAATAAAGGTGCCCGGCGGCGCCTCGCTAACGCCAATGCGGAAGATTTAGCAAAAAATGCAGGATTTGTTATGAGTCGTGCTGCTCCTGCTGCGCGGCGCTCGCCACGCTCTTGAAAACCTTGGGCGTGCAGCCGTATTCTTCCTTGAACAGCTTGTTGAAATACGAGACGTTGGCGTAACCGACGGAGTAGGCGACCTCGGCCACGGTCACGGCCGGCGCCTCGGTGAGCAGCCGGGCCGATTCCGTCAGCCGCAGTTTTTTCAGGTAGGCCGTGAACGTCATGCCGAGTTCCGCCTTCAGTACTTCATTGACCTTGTTGCGGTTGGCGCCCGTTCCCGCGACGACGCGGTCCAGGTCCAGGTCGGGATTCGTGTAATTCGTCGCGATGAAACGCAGGACGGCCGCTTTTTCCTTGTCCTTGAACGGTTCGAGCGTCAGCTGCCGATAGGCGACGAGCGGCAAATCCTTCCTGAGCTTGCTGTCCAGGCTGGCCGCCAGTTCGCGCGCATGGGCCCGGAAAAACCAGAACGCGAACGCGCACCAACTGCCCACGAGGACGATCGCCAGCGCGACGAGATAGCGATAATCGCGACCATGCAACGTGACATGACTGATTTCCACGCGGCTGTCGCGGTCGCGCGGGGTCTGCTGGCTGACACCGAAGACGAATTTCGCCACCTGGGTCAGTTGATAAGACTGGTGCGACAGGTCGAGATGCATCCTGTCGTACCACCACTGGGGGATGGTCAGCCGCGTCAGGTCCAGCGATACGGGCGTACCCCGCTCATTGCAGGAGAAAAACGTGAGCGGCGACGGGTAGGTCAGGTAGTCGCCCGGCTTCGAGATGGCCGCGTCGAATGTCGGCAGGGCGAATATGAGGGCATTCATCGGATTGCATTTGGCCGTGAACGTGATGGTGTCGAATCTCGACAAATCCACCGGCACGGCATTGCCCTCGCCGTCCTCGAACAACATGTCGGCCGAGACGAACGGATACGTCGTCGCCCGCGTGAGCCGGAAGTCGAAACGAAGCGATCGCTGGGCGGTCTCGATGACGCGTATGGTCGAGGTACCGCCCTCCGGCGCGTCCGTCTTCGTGACCGGGCGCCAGTACAGGCCCCCGCCTCCCGGCGGCATCAGCGCGGCGGATGGATAACTTTGGTACACGCACAGGCAGGCGATCAAAGCGTCCGCGACCAGCAACAAAAGGAGCGCGTAAAGCGCTTTTTTATAGAAATTTTGCATCTTGGCTACATCGGGTGTCTCGTCAAGGAAGCTTAACGCCACCAGGCTTCAATATCGTATCAACGCTGCAGTTTTTTCTATGACGATGCGAAAATTTTCGTTTGCGAGGCTGAATTTGATATCCATTGTGGACAGCTGAAAAGCAAAAAGCCCGCTCAGTGCATACTGAGCGGGCTTCTGCATATAACTAGCCTGACGATAACCTACTTTCACACTGGTTGCAGCACTATCATCGGCGCAGAGTCTTTTCACGGTCCTGTTCGGGATGGGAAGGGGTGGTACAGACTTGCTATGGTCATCAGGCATAACTTGTACGAGTGCCGCTTGCATAGTGCATGCGTCACTCTGAATCCGGAAGAAGCGGTTTTCGTAATCTGTTGTCTCAACAAACAGCTGAACCCTTGCGTTGGCAATGACTGCCAAGGTTATAGGGACAAGCCGTACGGGCAATTAGTATCAGTTAGCTTAATGCATTACTGCACTTCCACACCTGACCTATCAACGTCCTGGTCTCGAACGACCCTTCAAGGAGCTCAAGGCTCCGGGAAATCTCATCTCAAGGCGAGTTTCCCGCTTAGATGCTTTCAGCGGTTATCTCTTCCGAACTTAGCTACCCGGCAATGCCACTGGCGTGACAACCGGTACACCAGAGGTTCGTCCACTCCGGTCCTCTCGTACTAGGAGCAGCCCCCTTCAAATTTCCAACGCCCACGGCAGATAGGGACCAAACTGTCTCACGACGTTTTAAACCCAGCTCACGTACCACTTTAAATGGCGAACAGCCATACCCTTGGGACCGGCTACAGCCCCAGGATGTGATGAGCCGACATCGAGGTGCCAAACTCCCCCGTCGATATGAACTCTTGGGAGGAATCAGCCTGTTATCCCCAGAGTACCTTTTATCCGTTGAGCGATGGCCCTTCCATACAGAACCACCGGATCACTATGTCCTACTTTCGTACCTGCTCGACTTGTCGGTCTCGCAGTTAAGCACGCTTATGCCATTGCACTATTAGCACGATGTCCGACCGTACCTAGCGTACCTTCGAACTCCTCCGTTACACTTTAGGAGGAGACCGCCCCAGTCAAACTGCCTACCATGCACTGTCCCCGACCCGGATCACGGGCCAAGGTTAGAACCTCAAACGAACCAGGGTGGTATTTCAAGGTTGGCTCCACGAGAACTGGCGTCCCCGCTTCAAAGCCTCCCACCTATCCTACACAGATTGGTTCAAAGTCCAATGCAAAGCTACAGTAAAGGTTCATGGGGTCTTTCCGTCTAGCCGCGGGTAGATTGCATCATCACAAACATTTCAACTTCGCTGAGTCTCGGGAGGAGACAGTGTGGCCATCGTTACGCCATTCGTGCAGGTCGGAACTTACCCGACAAGGAATTTCGCTACCTTAGGACCGTTATAGTTACGGCCGCCGTTTACTGGGACTTCAATCAAGAGCTTGCACCCCATCATTTAATCTTCCAGCACCGGGCAGGCGTCACACCCTATACGTCCACTTTCGTGTTTGCAGAGTGCTGTGTTTTTATTAAACAGTCGCAGCCACCAGTTTATTGCAACCCTTTCACCCTCATGGAGTAAACCATTCAAGCTACCGGGGCGTACCTTATCCCGAAGTTACGGTACCAATTTGCCGAGTTCCTTCTCCCGAGTTCTCTCAAGCGCCTTAGAATACTCATCTCGCCCACCTGTGTCGGTTTGCGGTACGGTCTCGTATGACTGAAGCTTAGAGGCTTTTCTTGGAACCACTTCCGATTGCTTCGTGCCACAAGGGCACACGTCTCGACCCCTTGAATTACGCGCCCGGATTTGCCTAAGCGCCTTCTATGAGTCAAGAACCAACTATTCCAACAGTTGGACAACCTTCCGCGATCCGTCCCCCCATCGCATCATACGACGGTGCAGGAATATTAACCTGCTTCCCATCAGCTACGCATCTCTGCCTCGCCTTAGGGGCCGACTCACCCTGCTCCGATGAACGTTGAACAGGAAACCTTGGGCTTTCGGCGAGAGGGCTTTTCACCCTCTTTATCGCTACTCATGTCAGCATTCGCACTTCCGATACCTCCAGCATCCTTTACAAGACACCTTCTCAGGCTTACGGAACGCTCTCCTACCATATGTGCAAGCACATATCCGCAGCTTCGGTGACTGGCTTAGCCCCGTTACATCTTCCGCGCAGGACGACTCGATCAGTGAGCTATTACGCTTTCTTTAAATGATGGCTGCTTCTAAGCCAACATCCTGACTGTTTTAGCCTTCCCACTTCGTTTTCCACTTAGCCAATCTTTGGGACCTTAGCTGGCGGTCTGGGTTGTTTCCCTCTTGACGCCGGACGTTAGCACCCGACGTCTGTCTCCCAAGCTCGCACTCATCGGTATTCGGAGTTTGCAATGGTTTGGTAAGTCGCAATGACCCCCTAGCCATAACAGTGCTCTACCCCCGATGGTGATACTTGAGGCACTACCTAAATAGTTTTCGGAGAGAACCAGCTATTTCCAGGTTTGTTTAGCCTTTCACCCCTACCCACAGCTCATCCCCTAATTTTTCAACATTAGTGGGTTCGGACCTCCAGGGCGTGTTACCGCACCTTCATCCTGGCCATGGGTAGATCACCTGGTTTCGGGTCTACACCCAGCGACTGTCGCCCTGTTCGGACTCGATTTCTCTACGGCTCCCCTATTCGGTTAACCTCGCCACTGAATGTAAGTCGCTGACCCATTATACAAAAGGTACGCCGTCACCCCACGAAGAGGCTCCGACTGTTTGTATGCACACGGTTTCAGGATCTATTTCACTCCCCTCCCGGGGTTCTTTTCGCCTTTCCCTCACGGTACTGGTTCACTATCGGTCGATTACGAGTATTTAGCCTTGGAGGATGGTCCCCCCATCTTCAGACAGGATTTCTCGTGTCCCGCCCTACTTGTCGCACGCTTAGTACCACCGTTCGAATTTCGTGTAAGGGGCTATCACCCTCTATGGCCAGCATTTCCAGGCTGTTCCACTATTCGATCGACTATCACGTACAAGGCTCATCCCATTTCGCTCGCCACTACTTTGGGAATCTCGGTTGATTTCTTTTCCTGCAGCTACTTAGATGTTTCAGTTCGCCGCGTTCGCTTTGCATACCTATGTATTCAGTATGCAATGACCTAAAAGGCCGGGTTTCCCCATTCGGAAATCTGCGGATCAAAGTGTGTTTGCTCACTCCCCGCAGCTTATCGCAAGCTACTACGTCCTTCATCGCCTGTAATCGCCAAGGCATCCACCATGTGCACTTATTCACTTGTCCCTATAACGTTGGCCCCTGCATGAGTATCAGGGAACGTCATATCGACAAGAGTTCAGCTTACTTTGTTTGTTGATACATACAGATTTTCTACCCTAAGTGTGCATCTGATCGTTAGACCAGCTACACGCTTAAAGAAAACTTTACTTCTTCCAGATTGTTAAAGAACGAGAACTACACTTATCGAAGACGCAGGTCTTGGATAAAGATAGTCTAAACAGTCGAATGGTGGAGGATGACGGGATCGAACCGACGACCCCCTGCTTGCAAAGCAGGTGCTCTCCCAGCTGAGCTAATCCCCCATTTGGTAACTGGTGGGTCTGGTTGGATTCGAACCAACGACCCCCGCGTTATCAACACGGTGCTCTAACCGACTGAGCTACAGACCCGAACTGTTCTCGTTTAACTTTATAACAGCCGATAAGCGTGGGCGCTTGATGATGGAGCGTTAGCTCCCGTGCCACTCTAGAAAGGAGGTGATCCAGCCGCACCTTCCGATACGGCTACCTTGTTACGACTTCACCCCAGTCACGAATCCTACCGTGGTAAGCGCCCTCCTTGCGGTTAAGCTACCTACTTCTGGTAAAACCCGCTCCCATGGTGTGACGGGCGGTGTGTACAAGACCCGGGAACGTATTCACCGCGGCATGCTGATCCGCGATTACTAGCGATTCCAACTTCACGCAGTCGAGTTGCAGACTGCGATCCGGACTACGATACACTTTCTGGGATTAGCTCCCCCTCGCGGGTTGGCGGCCCTCTGTATGTACCATTGTATGACGTGTGAAGCCCTACCCATAAGGGCCATGAGGACTTGACGTCATCCCCACCTTCCTCCGGTTTGTCACCGGCAGTCTCATTAGAGTGCCCTTTCGTAGCAACTAATGACAAGGGTTGCGCTCGTTGCGGGACTTAACCCAACATCTCACGACACGAGCTGACGACAGCCATGCAGCACCTGTGTTCAGGCTCCCTTTCGGGCACCCTCCAATCTCTCGGAGGTTCCTGACATGTCAAGGGTAGGTAAGGTTTTTCGCGTTGCATCGAATTAATCCACATCATCCACCGCTTGTGCGGGTCCCCGTCAATTCCTTTGAGTTTTAATCTTGCGACCGTACTCCCCAGGCGGTCTACTTCACGCGTTAGCTGCGTTACCAAGTCAATTAAGACCCGACAACTAGTAGACATCGTTTAGGGCGTGGACTACCAGGGTATCTAATCCTGTTTGCTCCCCACGCTTTCGTGCATGAGCGTCAATCTTGACCCAGGGGGCTGCCTTCGCCATCGGTGTTCCTCCACATCTCTACGCATTTCACTGCTACACGTGGAATTCTACCCCCCTCTGCCAGATTCAAGCCTTGCAGTCTCCATCGCAATTCCCAGGTTAAGCCCGGGGCTTTCACGACAGACTTACAAAACCGCCTGCGCACGCTTTACGCCCAGTAATTCCGATTAACGCTTGCACCCTACGTATTACCGCGGCTGCTGGCACGTAGTTAGCCGGTGCTTATTCTTCAGGTACCGTCATTAGCCCCAGATATTAGCCGGAGCCGTTTCTTCCCTGACAAAAGAGCTTTACAACCCGAAGGCCTTCTTCACTCACGCGGCATTGCTGGATCAGGCTTGCGCCCATTGTCCAAAATTCCCCACTGCTGCCTCCCGTAGGAGTCTGGGCCGTGTCTCAGTCCCAGTGTGGCTGGTCGTCCTCTCAGACCAGCTACTGATCGTCGCCTTGGTGAGCCTTTACCTCACCAACTAGCTAATCAGATATCGGCCGCTCCAGGAGCATGAGGCCCGAAGGTCCCCCACTTTCATCCGTAGATCGTATGCGGTATTAGCGTAACTTTCGCTACGTTATCCCCCACTCTTGGGTACGTTCCGATATATTACTCACCCGTTCGCCACTCGCCGCCAGGTTGCCCCGCGCTGCCGTTCGACTTGCATGTGTAAAGCATGCCGCCAGCGTTCAATCTGAGCCAGGATCAAACTCTTCAGTTTAATCTCTGTTTTTGCTACTTTCGTAGCAGATCGCTCACTCAAAATACTGACCGTTACTCATTGCTGAGCAACGTATTTCTTTTGCGTGAACATTTGATAATTTAAGCATTCAGTATCACCGAAGCGATACTGGCACTTCATCAAACGCCCACACTTATCGACTGTTGATTGTTAAAGAGCTGTATTCGGTACTGCCTTGCTGCGTTTGCGAATCGTTTTGTTCGTCAGCAGCAGAGAAGTGAGATTATGCAGTGTTTCGCTTAACTCGTCAACCCCTCGCTGTTTCTGCAACACACTGAATTCGTTCGATTTCATGCGCTGCAGAAGCAGGACGCGAACTATAGCAAACCCGCCCGCATCCGTGCAAGGGGTGTTGGGAATTACATACCCTCGAAATTCGGCTTGCGCTTCTCCAGGAACGCCGCCATCCCCTCCTTCTGCGCCGGCGTACCGAAACCCGCATGGAAGAAGCGGCGCTCATAACGTACGCCTTCGGTCAGCGTCGTCTCGAACGCACGGTTGACCGCATCCTTGATCTGCATGGCCACCGACACCGGCATCGCCGCGATCGTCTCCGCCACTTCCAGCGCCACCGTCATCACGAGGTCGGCCGGCACGACGCGCGACACGAGACCCGTGCGCTCCGCTTCCGCCGCATCGATCATGCGCGCCGTCAGCAGCATGTCCATGGCTTTCGACTTGCCGATTGCGCGCGGCAGGCGCTGCGTGCCGCCGGCGCCCGGGGTTACGCCGACCCTGATCTCCGGCTGGCCGAACTTGGCCGTCTCCGACGCGATCAGGAAGTCGCACATCATCGCCAGTTCGCAGCCGCCGCCCAGCGCGTAGCCCGCGACGACGCCGATCACCGGCTTGCGCACATTGAGGATGTGTTCCCAGTTGCGGCCGATGTAATTGCCTGGGTAGGTATCGGCATACGTGTAATTGGCCATCGCGGCGATGTCGGCGCCCGCGGCGAACACCTTGTCGCTGCCGGTCAGGATGATGACGTTGACGGCCGGGTCGGCGTCGAACTTGTACAGCGCGTCGCCCAGCTCGTTCATCATGTTGTCGTTGAGGGCGTTCAGCGCCTTCGGACGGTTCAGGCGGATCACGACCACTTTGTCGTGGTGTTCGATCAGCAGGTCAGAATATTCCATGGGACACCCCTTAATAAGATGAGCCCAGATTGTAGCGCCTGAACGACGCATGTGACGTATACGGCAATCATGCATTTGTTATCATCTACCCGTGCCCGCTCTCTCCCTCCTCAGCCGCCTGTCGACCGACCGCCAGCTGCGCAACGCCGACTTTCGCCGTTTCTGGTTCAGCAGCACGCTGACCAACTTCGGCGCCCAGATCACGCTGCTGGCCCTCCCGATCTGCGCGGCCCTGCTGCTGCACGCGACGCCAGCCCAGATGGGCACCCTGGCCGCCGTCGGCTCCCTGCTGTTCTCGCTGCCGACGGGCGTCCTGCTCGACCGCAGCCGGCGCCTGCCCGTCATGCTGGCCAGCGATGCAATGGTCGCGCTGAGCCTCGCCAGCGTGCCGTTCGCGTGGTGGCAGGGGTGGCTCAGCGTGCACTGGCTGTACGCCGTGCAGTTCATGTTGGGGACGGGATTCGTCGTGGGCGGCAGCGCGGAGCAGATCTTCCTGACGTTCCTCGTGGGCCGCGATGGCCTCATCGATGCGCAATCGAAGCTGGGCGCGACGGAATCCGCCTCGCGCCTGCTCGGCCCCGGCATCGCGGGCCTGCTCGTGCAGGCGCTGGGGGCGCCTGTCGCGATCCTGTGCAACGTGGCCGGCTTTACGGTCTCGCTGTGGAATCTGCGCCGGATCCGCACGCGCGAGCCGCAACCGCAGCCGCCGCAATCGCACGTGCTGCGCGACGTGGCCGAAGGATTGAAATTCGTGTGGAGCCAGCCGGTACTGCGGCTGCTCGCGTGGACGTCCGCGTGCTGGCACCTGCTGTTCTATGGCTACACGGCGCTGTACGTGCTGTTCGCCACGCGCGTGCTGGGGATGTCGCCGGGCCTGATGGGCACCTCGCAGATGCTGGGCGGCGCCGGCGTGTTACTCAGTTCCCTGCTATTGAAACCGCTGACGCGCCGCTTCGGCTCCGGCGGCGCCATCGCCGCGGGCCTGTGCATCTCGTGCCTCGGCTTCATGCTGATGCCGACGATCCCGCGCGACCTGCTGGGCAGCCGCGCCGCCACGGCGGCCGCCTATGCCGGCGTCGTGTTCTGCCTCGATTGCGGCGGCACCCTGTTCTTCCTGCCCTATCTCGCTCTGCGCCAGCGCGTCACGCCCGATGCGCTGCTGGGGCGGATGACGTCGACGATGCGCTTCATGACGGTGGCCGTGGCGCCCATCGGCGCGGCCGGTGCCGGTGCGCTGGCCGAGCGGCTCGGCGTGCGCGGCGGCCTCACGGTCGTGGCGGCGGGCGCCCTGCTGCTGACGCTCACCACGCTGTTCGGCACCCGCCTGCACCGGATACGGCAATAAGCCTCAGTTACCCGGTCGCGGCAACAGCGCCCAGATCTGCCCGCGCTGCTTCATGCGGCCCGCGTTGTCGGCCGCCTGGCCGCCGAAGCCGAAGAAGAAGTCCGCGCGCACGGCGCCCTTGATGGCGCCGCCCGTGTCCTGCGCCATCACGAGGCGCTGCAGCGGCACGTCGCCCGCCGGCTCCGTCGTCGACAGGAACAGCGGCGCGCCGAGCGGGATGAAGGCCGGGTCGACGGCGACGGAGCGCGTGGGCGTCAACGGCACGCCCAGGGCACCCTTCGGGCCGACGTTCGGATCGGGCAGGCGCTCCTCGCGGAAGAACACGTAGCTCGGGTTGACGTTGAGGAGTTCCTGGCGGCGCTCCGGATGCGCGGCGATCCACGCCTTGATGCCCTGCGCCGTCGCCTCGCCCGGCGCCAACTCTCCCTGCTCGATCAGCCAGCGGCCGATCGCCTTGTACGGATGGCCGTTCTGGTCGGCGTAGGCGATGCGCACGGTGTCGCCGTCGTCCAGCTGCACGCGGCCGGAGCCCTGCACTTCGAGGAAGAACGCCTCCACGGGATCGTCGACCCACACCAGTTCCTTGCCCGGGATGCGCGCGCGCTCGATATCGGCGCGCGTGGCGTACGGGACGACGGTCTTGCCGACGAGGCGTCCGCGCAGCCGCATGCCCTTCAGGCTCGGGTAGACGCTCGCCAGGTTCACGGTGATCAGGTCGTCCGGTACTTTATAGAGAGGCGTCTGGTACGCGCCGCCGCGCTTGCGGGCGCCGCGCAGCATCGGCTCATAGTAGCCCGTGATCAGGCCAGCGTCCGCGCCGTCGGGCGTGCGCACGAGATTCGGCACGAAATACGTCTCGAAGAACTGGCGGATGGCCGTGCCGTCGCCGGGGTCGACCGATTTGCCGGCCGCGCACGGCGCCTTCCAGTCCGGCTTCGCGCCCAGCGCGCGGCACGACGCCTGGAACGCGGGCCAGGCCTGGCGCAGGTCGTCCTGCTGCCAGCCTGGCAACGCATCGAACGTCACCGGCGTGAACAGGGGCGCGGGCGGCGGCGGTTGTTGCGGCTGCGCCGGCGGCTGGGTCGGCGGCACCGGCACGGGTCCGACGGGCGGCGGCAGCCTGACCGGCGGCTGCGGGGGCGGCGTCGTGGTACATGCCGCCAGCAAGGCGACGAGGGTCAATAAAGCGGGTACACTGCGGCGTGTCGAAAACATATGGGATGACAACGGAATGTGGATGCTGATGTTGGAGGCCGGCGTGGCCTTGTTCCTGCTGGTGTTCATCGTCTGGTGGACGATGTTCTCGGGCCGCAAGCCCGAGCAGAAGCCGTCCTCGACCAGGAAGAACGATACGCCCGAGATCTGATCAGTGCAATGCGTGCGGCAGCGACAGCACGAATTCGGGAATCTTGACTTCGAAACGGTGGCCGTCCTCGGCGACGAAGAAATACTCGCCGACCATCGAACCCTGCGGCGTTTCCATCTGGGTGCCGCTCGTGTATTCGAATTGCTCGCCCGGCTGCAGCAGCGGCTGGTGGCCGACGACGCCCAGGCCACGCACTTCCTGCACCTTGTTGTTGGCGTCCGTGATCACCCAGTGACGCGAGATCAGCTGGGCCGCCACGGTGCCCGTGTTCCTGATCGTGATCGTGTAGGTGAACACGTGCTGCGTCCGCTCCGGGTGGGATTGCTCCGGCAGGTATTGGGTCCTGACGGTGATCTCGAAATCGTAGGCGGGCATGGTGTTCCTTGTTGAAATGGCAAAAGAGCGCTTGGCCCACATGATACAACGTCGGCCGAAAGCACGGCGTCGGCGTACAATGCTGGCTTTGTCTTAAGCAACCCCGGCCCATCATGACCTACCGCATCGCTCCCAGCATCCTGTCCGCCGACTTCGCCCGCCTGGGCGAGGAAGTGCGCAATGTCGTCGCCGCCGGCGCCGACATCATCCACTTCGACGTGATGGACAACCATTATGTTCCCAACCTGACGATCGGCCCGCTGGTATGCCAGGCCATCCGTCCGCACGTGCAGGTGCCGATCGACGTCCACCTGATGGTCAAGCCGGTCGACCGCATCATTCCCGATTTCGCCAAGGCCGGTGCCGACATCATCACCTTCCACCCGGAAGCGTCGGAACACATCGACCGCACGCTGCAGCTCATCCGCGACAACGGCTGCAAGGCCGGCCTCGTGTTCAACCCGGGCACCCCGCTGCACCACCTGGAACACGTGATGGACAAGATCGACATGATCCTCATCATGTCCGTCAACCCGGGCTTCGGCGGCCAGTCGTTCATTCCGGAAGCGCTGAAGAAGATCGCGCTCGCGCGCCGCATGATCGATGAATCGGGCCGCGACATCCTGCTGGAGGTCGACGGCGGCATCAAGGCCGACAACATCGCCGCCGCAGCAGCAGCCGGCGCCGACACGTTCGTGGCCGGTTCCGCCATCTTCGGCAAGCCGGACTACAAGGCCGTCATCGACGCGATGCGCGCCGAACTGGCCACCGTCTCGAAAAAGGCCGCCTGATGAAAGCTGGCGCTGCGGCGATCCGGGCCGCCATCATCGACCTGGACGGCACGATGCTGCACACCGTGCCGGATTTCGAGCTTGCGCTGAACGGCATGCGCGCGGAATTCGGCCTGGCGCCGATCACCCAGCAGATCATCGAACCGATGGTCGGCAAGGGATCGGAAAAGCTGATCCGCGACGTGCTGGCCCGCGACTACGACACGGACCGCATCGACGCCGTGTTCGACGACGCGATGGCCGCCTACCAGCGCCACTACCTCGCCATCAACGGCGAACGCGCGACCTTGTATCCGCACGTGATCGAAGGCTTGCAGGCCCTGAAGGACCTGGGCCTGCGCCTCGCGTGCGTGACCAATAAACCCGTCGCGTTCACCCAGCCGCTCCTCGCGAAGAAGGGCCTCACACCCTGGTTCGAGCTGGTCTACGGCGGCGACTCGTTCCCGCGCAAGAAGCCGGATCCGATGCCGCTGCTGCAGGTCTGCCGCGACTTCGACGTGGAGCCGGCGCGCGTGGTCGCGATCGGCGACTCCAGCAACGACGCCGAAGCCGCGCGCGCGGCCGGGTGTTTCGTGTTGTCGGTCCCGTATGGCTACAACCACGGAAAACCTGTGCAAAGTATTAATTCCGATGGTATAGTTGGTTCGCTACTTGAAGCGGCTGAACTGATCAGCGCTCATAACAAAGCCAACTCCTAAACCATCTACTCCATGTTTTTCGCCAAAAAACACATCGTCAACCCAACCGGTGCCCATGAGGCCTGGCTGTGGCGACGCTGGCAATCCTGGTCCATCTGACCCAAGCTGATTGCTGCCGGTGCACGCCCTGTGCACATAGATACCGGCAGGTTTTTTGAAGAAATCGCCGCCCGTTCCCCTTCCCTGCGGGCGGCCCGGAGAAAAGCATGACCGAACTCGAATTCAAATCGCTCGCCACGCAAGGCTATAACCGTATTCCCCTGATCGCGGAAGCATTTGCCGATCTCGAAACCCCGCTCACCTTGTACCTGAAGCTGGCCCAGAGCCAGGACGCCGGCAAGAACACGTTCCTGCTCGAGTCCGTGGTCGGCGGCGAGCGCTTCGGCCGCTACTCCTTCATCGGCCTGCCGGCCAGGACGCTGCTGCGCACGCGCGGCAATGTCACGACGGTCGAGAAGAACGGGGACGTCATCGAGACGCACGAAGGCAATCCGCTCGACTTCATCGAGGCCTATCAATCCCGCTTCAAGGTCGCGCTGCGCCCGGGCCTGCCCCGCTTCTGCGGCGGCCTGGCCGGCTACTTCGGCTACGACACCGTGCGCCACATCGAGAAGAAGCTGGCGCACACGGCGCCGCGCGACGAACTGGACCTGCCGGAAATCCAGCTGATGGTGACGGAAGAGCTGGCGGTGATCGACAACCTGTCGGGCAAACTGTATCTCATCGTATATGCCGATCCGTCCCAGCCCGAAGCCTACAACAAGGCCCGCCAGCGCCTGAAGGACTTGCGCGTGATGCTGCGCCGGAGCGTGGACGCGCCGGTGACGTCGAGCTCCGTACGCACCGAGGCCGTGCGCGACTTCAGCAAGGAAGACTACCTGAAGGCCGTCGCCGTCGCGAAGGAATACGTGATGGCGGGCGACCTGATGCAGGTGCAGATCGGCCAGCGCATCCGCAAGCCGTACGTGGATTCGCCGCTGTCGCTGTACCGTTCGCTGCGCTCGCTGAATCCGTCGCCGTACATGTACTACTACAACTTCGGCGACATGCAGATCGTGGGTTCGTCGCCCGAGATCCTGGTGCGCAACGAGAAGGACGCCGACGGCGGCCGCAAGGTGACGCTGCGCCCGATCGCCGGCACGCGCCCGCGCGGTTCGACGCCGGAACGCGACGCCGAACTGGCGCACGAACTGCTGAACGATCCGAAGGAAGTGGCGGAACACGTGATGCTGATCGACCTGGCGCGCAACGACATCGGCCGCATCGCCACGACCGGCAGCGTGAAAGTCACGGACCAGATGGTCATCGAGAAGTACTCGCACGTGCAGCACATCGTCTCCAACGTGGAAGGCACGCTCAAGGACGGCATGTCGAACCTGGACGTGCTGCGCGCCACCTTCCCGGCCGGCACGCTGACGGGTGCGCCGAAGGTGCGCGCGATGGAAATCATCGACGAACTCGAGCCCGTGATGCGCGGCATCTACGGCGGCGCCTGCGGTTATCTCTCCTTCGGCGGCGAGATGGACGTGGCGATCGCGATCCGCACGGGCGTGATCAAGGACGGCAACCTGTACGTGCAGGCGTCGGCGGGCATCGTCGCGGATTCCATCCCCGAGATGGAATGGCTGGAAACGGAACACAAGGCGCGCGCCGTGCTGCGCGCGGCCGAGCAAGTGCAAGACGGACTGGATGGGGAGATCTGACATGCTGCTCATGATCGACAACTACGACTCGTTCACCTACAACATCGTGCAGTACTTCGGTGAGCTGGGCGAGGAAGTGCGCACCGTGCGCAACGACGAGATCACCCTCGAACAAATCGCGGACCTGGACCCGGACCGCATCTGCATCTCGCCGGGTCCGAAGTCGCCGAAGGATGCCGGCGTGTCGGTGGACGTGCTGCGCGAATTCAAGGGGAAGAAGCCGATCCTCGGCGTGTGCCTGGGCCACCAGGCCATCGGCGAAGCGTTCGGCGGCAGGATCATCCGCGCCAAGCAGGTCATGCACGGCAAGACGTCGAAGATCGCGCACATCGGCGAAGGCGTGTTCAAGGGCCTGCCGAGCCCCTTCACGGTGATCCGCTACCACTCGCTGGCGATCGAGCGCGCGTCGCTGCCGGCGTGCCTGGAAGTGACGGCGTGGACGGACGACGGCGAGATCATGGGCGTGCGCCACAAGGAATTCGACATCGAGGGCGTGCAGTTCCATCCCGAGTCGATCCTGTCGGAGCACGGGCATGCGATGCTGAAGAACTTCCTCGAACGCACCGCCTGAGCAAGAACGACGTCGTTCCCGCGAAGGCGGGAACCCAAGTTGCTTGCACGCCGCACAGCAATTGGGCCCCCGCCTGCGCGGGGGCGACGAGGTGTATATTCATACTGGACCTGCCATGATCACCCCACAAGAAGCCCTCCTCCGCTGCATCGAGCACCGTGAAATCTTCCACGACGAGATGCTGCATTTGTTCCGCCAGATCATGTCCGGCGAAATCTCGCCGACGATGGTCGCCGCGCTGACCATGGGCCTGCGCGTGAAGAAGGAAACCATCGGCGAAATCACCGCCGCGGCGCAGGTGATGCGCGAATTCTCCACCAAGGTCCCGATGGCCGACACGACGCACCTCGTCGACATCGTCGGCACCGGCGGCGACGGCGCGCACACTTTCAATATCTCGACCGCGTCGATGTTCGTCGCAGCCGCCGCGGGCGCGCGCGTCGCCAAGCACGGTGGACGCAGCGTGTCGTCGTCGTCCGGCAGCGCGGACGTCATCGAATCGTTCGGCGCGCACATCGACCTGAAACCCGAGCAGATCGCCCAGTCGATCGCGCAGACGGGCATCGGCTTCATGTTCGCCCCGAACCACCACGCGGCCATGAAGAACGTGGCCGCCGTCCGGCGCGAGATGGGCGTGCGCAGCATCTTCAACATCCTCGGCCCGCTGACGAATCCGGCCGGCGCGCCGAACATCCTGATGGGCGTGTTCCACCCGGACCTCGTCGGCATCCAGGTGCGCGTGCTGCAGCGCCTCGGCGCCCAGCATGCGCTCGTCGTCTGGGGCCGCGACAACATGGACGAAGTCTCGCTCGGCGCCGGCACGATGGTCGGTGAACTCGTCAACGGCGAAATCCGCGAATACGAGATCCACCCGGAAGACTACGGCCTCGCGATGATCGCCAGCCGCAACCTGAAAGTGGCCGACGCCACCGAATCGAAGGCGCGCATCATGGAAGCGCTGCGCGGCGAACCGGGTCCGGCCCACGACATCGTGGCGCTGAACGCGGGCACGGCGCTGTACGCGGCCGGCGTGGCGGCGTCCATCGAGGACGGCCTGCTGCGCGCCCGCACCGCCATCGCGTCGGGCGCGGCGCTGGCGAAGCTCGACCAGTTCGTGAGCGTCACGCGCCAGCTCGGCGCGGCGAGCTGACATGTTCGGCATCCACGACCTCGCGCTGTTCGTCGTGTCCGGCCTGCTGCTGAACATCATGCCGGGACCGGATTCGCTGCTCATCATGACGCGCAGCGCGACGCAGGGCTGGCGCGCCGGCAGCGCGGCGGCCCTCGGCATCGGCACGGGCACCTTCGTGCACATCTTCGCTGCGGCCCTCGGGCTGTCGGCGATCCTGGCCACGTCGGCCGCCGCGTTCACCGTCGTCAAGCTGCTTGGCGCCGCGTACATCCTGTACCTGGCTGTCGGCATGCTGCTCAGCAAGCGCGGCGACGGTGCCGCCGCTCAGCCACTCACCGTCGCCCCGCTGCCCCTGCGCCGCATCTACGCGCAAGGCATCCTGACGAACGTGCTGAACCCGAAGGTGGCGCTGTTCTTCCTCGCCTTCGTCCCGCAATTCATCGACGCGAACGCGCCGCACAAGGCGGCCGCCTTCCTGATCCTGGGCGCCATCTTCAACATCAACGGCATGTTGTGGTGCCATGCGCTGGCGCTGTTCACCGCGCAGGCACGCGCGCGCCTGAAACTGAATCCCGCCGCCGCGCAATGGCTCAACCGCGCCACCGGCGGCCTGTTCGTCTGGCTCGGCGTCAAGCTGGCGCTGGCGAAACAACACTGAATACCACCATGTCCGATATCCTGAACAAGATCCTCGACGTCAAAGCCACGGAAGTCGCCGCGGCCAAGCAGCAGCGCGATTTCAACAGCCTGCGCCGCGACGTCGAAAGCGATGCCGCCCTGCGCGCCGACCTGCGCGGCTTCGAGGCGAGCCTGCGCCGCAGCATCGACGCGGGCCGTGCGGGCGTGATCGCCGAAGTGAAAAAAGCGTCGCCGTCGAAAGGCGTGATTCGCGCCGACTTCCGTCCGGCCGAGATCGCCCGGAGCTATGCCGCGGGCGGCGCATCGTGCCTGTCCGTCCTGACCGACGTGCAATTCTTCCAGGGCTCGCCCGAGTACCTGAAGCAGGCGCGCGCCGCGTGCAACCTGCCCGTGATCCGCAAGGATTTCATCATCGACCCGTACCAGGTATACGAAGCCCGCGCGATGGGTGCGGACGCGATTCTGCTGATCGTCGCTGCGCTGGATCATGGCCTGATGGCGGATCTTGAGGCATGTGCCCAGGAACTCGGCATGGACGTGCTGGTCGAAGTCCATGACGGCGACGAACTGGATGCGGCCCTGAAGCTCAAGACGCGCCTGCTGGGCATCAACAACCGCAACCTGCGCACCTTCGAGGTCACGCTCGACACGACCATCGGCCTGCTGCCGCGCATTCCGGCGGAACGGCTCGTGGTCACGGAGTCCGCGATCCTGGCGCCCGCCGACGTCAAGCGCATGCGCGACGCCAACGTGCATGCGTTCCTGGTGGGCGAAGCGTTCATGCGCGCGCCCGATCCCGGCACGGAACTCAAACGCTTATTCGACTGACATGAACACGATCATCCGCGCAGGCCTCGTTCTCGTTATCTCGATCGCAGGCCTGGGCGGATGCTCGAGCGTCAGGACGGCCACCGAGGCCGTCACCTCTTCCGTCGGACGTATCTTCCATCCCGCCTCGCCGACGGCCCCCGCGCCCGCGGGCCTGGACGACTACAAGACCCAGGTCGCGCGCCACGTGGCCGACCACAATCCCGAACGCGCCTGGACGGGCACCTTGCCGCCCATGCTGCCGGCCATCGTCGTGCTCGAGATCACCGTCGACCGCGACGGCCAACTGGCGGACGTGGCCGTGCAGCGCTCGCGCAATCCGGATGCGTCCGAGATCGCGCTGGCGTCCGTGCGGCGCAGTGCGCCGCTGCCGCCCCCGCCGACGGGCCGGCTCACGTTCTCCGAAACCTTCCTGTTCGCGGACAGCGAGCGGTATCAGCTGCGCAGCCTGGCGGGGCCGCAGGCGTCGGAATCGCCGTCGCCGTGACCATGCGCGACGGGTGCGCCTGCTCGGCAATATTCGGTCTATAATTATTCGTTACACTTTTACACTTTTGATATTCATGTCGACAATACAGCACAGGAACAATGTCCGGCTGGCCGGCACCGGCCCGGCGACGATGGTGTTTGCCCACGGCTTCGGCTGCGACCAGACCATGTGGCGGTTCCTGGCGCCGGCCTATGAGGATCGCTTCCGCACGATCGCGTTTGACCTGGTCGGCAGCGGCGGTTCCGACCTGTCCGCGTACGACCGCGACAAGTACGGCACCCTGCACGGCTACGCGGACGACCTGCTCGAGATCGTCGACGAATGCGCGACCGGTCCCGTCATCTTCGTCGGCCATTCCGTCAGCACGATGATCGGCCTGCTGGCCACGATCAAGGCACCGGAAAAATTCGTCGCGCAGGTCATGGTGGGCCCGTCGCCCTGCTACATCAACGACGGCGACTACGTCGGCGGGTTCAGCCGGGAAGACATCGACGAGCTGCTCGAGACGATGGACGCCAATTACCTCGGCTGGTCGAGCAGCCTGGCGCCCGCAATCATGGGCGTGCCCGACCGTCCGGAACTGCGCAAGGAGCTGACCGAGAGCTTTTGCCGCAACGATCCCGAGATCGCCAAGCATTTCGCCCGCGTGACGTTCCTGTCCGACCACCGCGCGGACGTGCCCCGTTCGACCGTGCCGGCGTTGATCCTGCAATGCAGCGACGACCTCGTTGCGCCCCGTGCCGTCGGCGACTTCCTGCACCGGCACCTGCCGGACAGCGTCCTGCACGTCATCGAGAACGTCGGTCATTGCCCGCACATGAGCGCGCCCACGGAAAGCTCGCGCGCCATCGACAACTTCCTCGCGCACGCACTGCGCTGACATCCGTGCCGACCGCGCCCTCCGGCGACATCCTGTTCGATCAAGCCGCCTGCGCATTGCTGCTGACGGAGGCCGACGGCGTGATCCTGAGGGCGAACAGCATGGCGTGCACGTGGCTCGGCTATGCGGAGGAGGAGCTCGTCGGCAAGGTGCGCATGCAGGATCTGCTGCCGGTGGGCGCCCGCCTGTTCTACCACACGCATTGCCAGCCGATCCTGCAGGTGCAGGGCTCCGTGGCCGAGATCCAGGTCGACCTGCGCAACAAGCGCCAGGAGCGCCTGCCCATGCTGATCAACATCAGCCGCCGCCAGGAAGCGGACGGCATGATCGACCACTGGGCCCTGTTCAAGGCCTCCGACCGGCGCGCGTACGAACGCGAACTGCTGGCGGCCCGCAAGGCGGCGGAAGCGGCGCTGGACGCGCGCCGCAGCGCCGAGGAGGAATTACAAAAGCTGAATGCGCAGCTGTCGGCCGCGGACCGGCGCAAGGACGAATTCCTCGCAACCCTGTCGCATGAACTGCGCAACCCGCTCGCGCCGATGCGCAGCGCGCTCGACGTCCTCAAGCTGAAGTTCGGCCACGGAACGGACAACCGCCTGCTCCAGGCGTTCGACCGGCAGATGCGCCACCTGACGCGCCTCGTCGACGACCTGATGGAAGTCTCGCGCATCACGCAGGGCCGCATGCAGCTGCAACGCGCGCCAGTGGAATTGTCCGCCCTCGTGCAGGGCGCGGCACACGACCTCGCCGCGACGATGGAAGCGGCGCGCCACACGCTGCGCCTGTCCATCGCGGCGCCGCCCGTGGTCGTGGACGGCGATGCGACGCGGCTCGCGCAGGTCGTCATCAACCTGCTCACCAACGCGGCCAAGTACACGCCGGATGGCGGCACGATCGAGCTGCGGCTGTCGTGCGACGACGGCACGGCCGAGATCAGCGTGCGCGACAACGGCATCGGCCTGCCCGCCTCGGCGCTCGCCACCGTCTTCAACATGTTCTCGCAACTCGAACCGGCGCTCGAACGGTCGAAAGGCGGCCTCGGGATCGGCCTGGCGCTCGTGCGCGGGATCGTCGAACTGCACGGCGGCAGCGTGCATGCGGACAGCCCGGGCCCGGGCCTGGGCAGCACGTTCACGATCCGGCTGCCGCTGGCGCAAGGCGGCGTGTGGGCGCCGTCTTTGCAGGCACCGTCCGGAACGGCGGCGCCGGCCCAACTGCGCGTCCTCGTCGTGGACGACAACGAGGATGCCGCCGAGACGCTGGCGATGACGCTGGAGCTGCACGGCTGCGAGGTGAGAACGGCGGCGACGGCCGCCCAGGCGCTGGAGATGCTCCCCGGCTTCGCGCCGGCCGTGGCCCTGCTCGACATCGGCCTGCCGGACATGAACGGCTACGAACTGGCGCGCCGCGTGCGCCAGCTGTCTGCGGGGGCCGGCATCACGCTGATTGCGACGACCGGGTGGGGCCAGCAGAAGGACCGCGAGCGGGCGTTCGCGGCCGGGTTCGACCGTCACCTCACCAAGCCGATCGATTTCGATCTCTTGCGATCCTATTTGCCGTAGGGTGGGCACCCCGTGCCCACGCGTGACGTTCGCGACATGTTGGCGTTACGCGTGGGCGGAGGGCCGCCCACCCTACGCTCAGCTGGCGCTCGGCCGCATTTGCCGTAGGGTGGGGTAATTGATACCGGGGGCATCAATTACGTGCCCACGCGTAACGCCGGCGATGTGAAAGCATTACGCGTGGGCGGAGGGCCGCCCACCCTACGCTCAGCTGGCGCTCGGCCGCTTCACCGCCGGCCCCTTGCGCGTGCCCGGCGCCACCGAAATCTGCACGCATGGCACGCGGTCGCCCTGCAGGGTGACGTCGAACGCCATCAGCTCGTCGCGGCGGAACGCGTGCACGGTCACCGTGTCGCCCACGCGGTAGCGCGCGAGCAGCTGGTCCAGGTTGGACGGGTTGCCGTTCACGCGCAGGCTGTCGACGGCGATGAGGATGTCGCCGGCCGACAGACCCGCCTGGTGCGCCGCGCCGCCTTCGTGCACCTGCGTCAGCTTGATGCCGGCGGCGTCGCGGCCGATGCCGGCGTCCAGCGACGGCTTGGCGTTCTTGCGCTCTTCCATCACCTTCACGCTGAACGGCGCGTACAGCTTGGCCAGCGGGATGTCTTCCGTGCCGCGGATGTAGCGGTCGAAGATCGACTTCAACCGCACGCCGCTCACCTCGTCGAACAGGCTTTCCACCTCCTGCTCGGTGACCCCGCGCCCACCTCCTTCCTTGCCTTTGTAGAAGTCGCGGCCGTAGCGGTCCCACAAGGCGAGCATGATGTCGTCCAGCGACTTCGCGCCTTCCGTCTTCGCGCGGATCGTCAGGTCGAGCGCGAGGCCGACCAGCGAACCCTTGGTGTAATAGCTGATGATCGCGTTCGGCGCGTTCTCGTCCTGGCGGTAGTACTTGCTCCAGGCGTCGAAGCTGGACTCGGCAATGCTCTGCTTCGTGCGGCCCGTGCCGCGCAGGACGCTGCCGACCGTCTTGCCGAGCAGCTTGAAGTACGTGGCCTCGCTGATGATCCCGCTGCGCACGAGCATCAGGTCGTCGTAATAGCTCGTAAAACCCTCGAACAGCCAGAGCAGCGGCGTGTAGTTCTCGACCTGCAGGTCATACGGCGCGAACACGGCCGGCTTGATGCGCTTGACGTTCCAGGTGTGGAAGTACTCGTGGCTGCACAGGCCCAGGAACTTGATGTAGCCCTCGTTTGGCTCGGCGGTCTTCGGCGCGGCCGTCGTCGGCAGGTCGGTGCGCGCGCAGATCAGCGCCGTCGACGCGCGGTGTTCCAGGCCGCCGTAGCCGTCGCCGACGACCATCGTCAGGAACACGTAGCGGTCCATCGGCGCCTTCTTCGTCTTCGGCTCGAAGAACGCGATCTGGGTCTCGCAGATGGCTTTCAGGTCTTTTTCCAGGCGCGCCATGTCCAGGTTCGGCACGCGGCCCGTGATGACGATATCGTGGCGTACGCCGTGCGCGGTAAAGCCGCCCAGCACGAAATCGCCCATCTCGACGGGGTGGTCGATCAGCTCATCGTAGTCGCCCGCGACATAGGTGCCGAAGCCGTAGCGCTTCGCGCCCCCTTCCGGCAGCGAGGTGGCCACGCGCCACGTGCGGGCGGCCGGGTCGCCCGGACGCTGGATGTCGACCTGGTGCGGCCGCGTCTCCTGGCCCACGACGCGCAGGAACACGCTCGTGCCGTTGAAGAAGCCGTGGGTCTGGTCCAGGTGGGCGGCGCGCACCGACAGGTCCCACGCATACACCTCGTAATGCAGCGTCAGCGGCCCGGCGGCGGGCGCGGCCTGCCAGCTATGCTTGTCCAGCTTCGTGAGACGGACCGCTTCACCCGCGGCCTCGGCGCGGATGCGCACGATGTTGCGCGCGAACTCTCGAATCATGTAGCTGCCCGGGATCCAGGCCGGCAGCGCGAACACCTGCCCGTCCGGATGCGGCGCCGCCACGGTGACGGTGACGTTGAACAGGTGCCCGGCGAGGTCCTTCGGGACGATGGTGTACTGGATGGCCGGCGGCTGCTTCTGGGGTGCTTTTTTCATATGACGTGAACAATCTCTCTCCGATGCGCCGTAGTGTAATCGGATTTTTCAGAAAAAGAGCATGTTCACGCGGCCAGCGTGAACAGATCTGCATGTTCACGTGACCAGCGTGAACAGATCTGCATGTTCACGTGACCAGCGTGAACAGATCTGCATGTTCACGTGGCCAGCGTGAACAGATCTGCATGTTCACGCGGCCAGCGTGAACAGAACCGCATGTTCACACGGTTGGGATTACGTTCCCGTAAGGTCGCCCGGCAGGTCGATGTCGCGGAAAATCCCCGGGTCGTCGACCGGCACCTCGGTCACCGGAAACGCCTGCAACAGCCGCCGCGCGCCCGCGTCGCCGCTTAACGCCAGCAACGCGTCCAGGTGCACGGCCCCGAATCCGACCGGATTGCCGCGCCGCCCATCCAGCACGGGTGCCGCGATGCCCGCACCGGCGGCCAGTGTCTCGGCGAGGCGGCGCAGGGTGGCCGGATCGACATACGGCATGTCGCCCAGCGCCACGAGCCAGGCCTGCGGGTTCGATGGCAGCGAATAACGGATGGCATGCGTGAGCGAAGCCGCCATGCCGCTGTCGGCATCCGGGCACACGGTCACGTCGCAGCCGAGCGCGGCCAGTTGCCCGCCCACGCCGGCGTCAAGCGGCGGCACGACGGCGACGACGCGCGGGACGGCGGCCAGCAGCTTGCGCGCGCTGGCCACGACGACGGGTTCGCCGGCCAGCGGCTGCAGCAGCTTGTTGCGCACGCCGGCCGGATCGAAACGGCGCCCCCGGCCGGCCGCCAACAGAAGGCCGACAACATGCGCGACCGGGGACAGGTTCACGCCGCCGCCAGGTCGAACGGCAGCTTGCGCAGGCGCTTGCCGGTCAGCTTGAACACGGCATTGGCCAGCGCCGGCGCCAGCGGCGGCAGGCCCGGCTCGCCCATGCCCGTCGGCGGATCCTGCGACGGCACGATGTGGACGTCCACCTGCGGCATGTCGTTCATGCGCGCCACCGTGTAGTCGCCGAAGTTCTGCTGCTCGACGACGCCATCCTTCAGCGTGATGCGCGCACCCGGCAGCGTCGTGCCGAGGCCCATCAGCGCGGCGCCCTGCACTTGCGCCTCGATGGACATCGGGTTGACGGGCAGGTTGCAGTGCACGGCGGCCGTGACCTTGTGCACTTTCGGGCTGCCGTCGACGATCGACGCTTCGACGACGTAGGCGACGACCGTGTTGAACGACTCGTGCAGCGCGACGCCATATGCACGCCCTTTCGGCAGCGTCTTCTTGCCGTAGCCGGATTTCGCGACGGCGAGATCCAGCGCCGCATGATGGCGCGCATGCTTCGCGTCGATCAGCTTCTTGCGGTACGCGACCGGGTCCTGGCCGGCAGCATGGGCCGCCTCGTCGATCAGCGTCTCCATCACGAACGCCGTGTGGGTGGACCCGACGGAGCGCCACCACAGCACGGGCACGTTGGCTTTCACCGCATGCGCCGTCAGGTTCAGCGGCACGTCGTACGGCTCGCCCATGCCTTCGACCATCGTGGCGTCGACGCCGTTCTTGACCATCATCGGTTCGAACGCGGTGCCGGTGATGATCGACTGGCCGACGATCGTGTGGTCCCACGCGACGATGTTGCCGCCGGCGTCCAGGCCGATGTCCGCGCGGTGGATGTGCGACGGACGGTAGTAGCCGCCGCGGATGTCGTCCTCGCGGCTCCAGATCAGCTTCACCGGACCCGCATGGCCCGCCGCTTTGTAGGCCTTGGCGATGTTGACGGCTTCCACGATGAAGTCCGACGTCGGCACGGCGCGCCGGCCGAAGCCGCCGCCCGCCATCATCGTGTTCAGGGTGACCTGCTCGGGCTTCAGGCCTGCCGTCGCGGCGGCAGCGGCCTGGTCGATAGTCTGGAATTGCGAGCCGACCCACAGGATGCACGCGTCGTCCTTCAGGTCGACCGTGCAGTTGATCGGTTCCATCGGCGCGTGCGCCAGGTACGGGAATTCGTAGACGGCCGAGATTTTCTTGCTGGCGCCCGCGAGCTTCGACGTATCGACCTTGCGGGCGACGGCGCCCGGCGTCTTCGCCAGTTCCGCGAACTGCGCCAGCTGTTTGGCGCTGTCGACTTTCTCGACGGCGCTCGTGTCCCACTCGATGGCGAGCAAGTCGCGCGCCTGTTTCGCCGGCCAGTAGCCGTCGGCGACGACGGCCACCCCGCGGCCGCCCCGGTCCACCGGAATCTCCAGCACGGCGATCACGCCGCGCACGGCCTTGGCCTTGGCCGCATCGAACTTCGCCACCTTCGCGCCAAACACGGGTGGGTGCGCGACGACCGCGACCTTGGTGCCGGCCGGCTTGACGTCCAGGCCGAACTGCTGGCGGCCCGTCGACTTGGCGCGCGCGTCCAGGCGCGGCATGGGCTTGCCGATGTAGCGGAACGCCTTCTGGTCCTTCAACGTGACGGTCTGCGGCACCGGCAGGGCCATCGCCGCTTCGGCCAGCGAGCCATAAGTCGCCTTCTGGCCCGCCGGGCCGTAGACGACGCCCTTCGCCGTGCGGCACCGGGACGGATCCACCTTCCACTGCTGGGCGGCGGCCTGGACCAGCATCGCGCGGGCGCGGGCGCCCACTTCGCGGTATTGCGTGAACGAGTGGGCGATGGTGCCCGAGCCGCCCGTCATCTGGATGCCGAAGGCCGGATCCTTGTACACGTCGGCGGCCGGCGCGAGTTCGCCGCGCACCTGGCTCCAGTCGGCATCGAGTTCGTCCGCGATCACCATCGGCAGCGCCGTGTGCACGCCCTGGCCGAACTCGAGACGGTTGACCAGCACGGTCACCGTGTTGTCCGGCGCCACGCGCAGGAAGGCGTTCGGCGCGTAGACCGTCGGCTTGGCGGCATCGGCGGCGCGGGCGAAGCGGCCGCCAGTTGGCAGCACGAAGCCCAGCACGAGGCCACCGGTCGCCAGCGTGCCGGCTTTCAGGAAACCGCGGCGCGAGGTCGGGGCAAAGCGGCCGCCGGCGGGAGCCGCATTTTTCATCTGTTCGAATAGCATGCGGGCCTCCTTACGCCAGGGTTTTGGCGGCATCCTTGATGGCCGCGCGGATGCGTTGGTAAGTGCCGCAGCGGCAGATGTTGCCGCTCATGGCGTTGTCGATGTCGGTGTCGGTCGGCTTCTTGTTCACGCGCAGCAGGGCCGTGGCGCTCATCACCTGGCCGCTCTGGCAATAGCCGCACTGCGGGACGTCATGCTTGACCCACGCGTCCTGCACGGCCTTGCCGACCTTGTCGGATTCCATCGCTTCGATGGTCGTGATCTTGTGGCCCGTGGCGGCGGAGATCGGCGTGACGCAGGAGCGGATCGCCTGCCCGTCCAGGTGCACCGTGCAGGCGCCGCACAGGGCGGCGCCGCAGCCGAACTTGGTGCCGGTCATGTTCAGGTTGTCGCGCAGCGTCCACAGGATGGGCGTGGAGGGATCGGCGTCGACCTGGACGTCGCGCCCGTTGATGTTCAATGTGAGCATGTCTTCTCCCTTGTTTTGGTATGGTGGTTTGTTGGTTTGCCGGTCTGGTGTTGCGGTCGCATCGTGGGCTCGGGGAGCCCACCCTACGGCACTCCATGCCCACCAAACGTTTGCACATGCGAGCAAAAAAAGCCCGGCGGTGCCGGGCTTTTCGCTTTACTGCTTGAGGGCGGCCAGTTTGGCCTCGAGCGTCTTCTGGTCGACGGCGCCCGGAATCCGGCTGCCGTCCGAGAAGAAGATCGCCGGCGTGCCGGTGATGTGCAGCTTCTGGCCCAGCGCCAGCACCTTCTCGTTCGGCGACTCGCAGCTCGCCGGCGCGGCCGGTGCCGGCTTGTTGTTGATCATCCAGTCGTCCCAGGCCTTGGCGCGGTCCGGGGCGCACCAGACATTCTTCGATTTCTCGAACGAGTCCGGCGACAGGATGTTGTACAGGAACGTGTAGATCGTCACGTTGTCCATGTTCTTCAGCGTCGTCTGGCGCAGGCGCTTGCAGTAGCCGCAGTTCGGGTCTTCGAACACGGCGATCACGCGCTTGCCGTCGCCCTTGACCTGCTTGATGGCGTCGTTCAGCGGCAGGTCGGAGAACTTGATCTTGTTGATGTCGTCGATGCGCTCGCGGGTCAGGTCGCGCGTCGTCTTGGCATCGTAGACGTGGCCGATGATGAGGTATTCACCTTTCTTGTCCGTGTACAGGATGTCGCCCGCGACGCGCAGTTCGTACAGGCCGGCGTACGGCGTTTCCTTGATCGACTCGATCTTGGCGCCGCCGAGGCGCGGTTCGATCGCCTTCTTGATGTTCGCCTCGACCGAATTCTGCGCGCCGACGCATGACGTGATCAGGCCGGTCGCCAGCAGGACGGCGAGCTTCGTTTTACCCATGAGTGAATTCCTTAATGATGTGCCGCGTTACCTGCCCATCGCGTGGGCGATCAGCCGTCGCTTGATCAGAGGCAACTTATCCAGCAAGTTTAATCCTAAATTGCGAACCACGCGCACGGGCTCAAGATTTGCGCCGAACAAGCGCTCCAAGCCATCCGTGGCGAGTTGCATCAGCAATACGTCTTCCTTGCGCGCTCTCGCGTAGCGCGCCAGCAGGCGCTCGTCGCCGATGCCCTGGTGGTCGTCGCGCGCGGCGAGCGTGTCGAGCAGCGCATTGATATCGCCGAAGCCCAGGTTCATGCCGTGCCCGGCCAGCGGATGCACCGCGTGGGCCGCGTCGCCGATGAGCGCGACGCGCGGCGCCGTGATCGCGTGCGGGCGCACGAGCGCCAGCGGGATCGCCTTGACGTTTTCCGGCTGCAGCGGCTTCAGCAGGCCCAGCCTGTTTTCCGAATACTCGCCCAGGCGGATCGCCAGTTCGCCCAGCGATTCGTTCATGATCGTGTCCGCCAGCGTGTCCGGCGCGGACCACACGAGCGACACTTTATTCCCCGGCAGCGGCAGCAGCGCGACGATGCCTTCCTTGCACGTGAACCACTGATAGGCGACGTTGTGATGCGGCTTCTCACACGCAAAATTCGCCACGATGGCGCGCTGGTGGTACGAACGGTAATCGATGCCGATGTCGCACTGCCCGCGCACCCAGGAATCGCGGCCGTCGGCGCCGACGAGCAGCTGGGCCGCGAGCACCTTGCCGTCTTCCAGCTCGACCTCGACGTCTTCCGCGCTGCTCACGATGCGGCAGGCGCGTCCCGTGACGGTCTCGACGTTCTGGGCGAAGCGCAGCGCCGCGTCGAGCGCCTGGTTCAGGTTGCTGTCCTCGACGATCCACGCGAGCGAGCCCGCATGGGCGCCGAACGCATCGAACCCGAGATGGCCGCCCTGCTCCCCGTCGCCCTGCACGTCCATGGCGTCGACGGGCGCCACGCGCGCCATGTCGAGCGCGCCCCATACTTTCAGCGACGACAACAACGTATGCGCCGTATGGTTGAGCGCGTACACGCGCACATCCCAGGGTTTTTCGGCGCCGGTCGACGCCTCCGGCGCATCCGGCCGCGCGGGCGGCACGAGCAAGGTGACGCTGTGCCCGGCCTGCGACAGGCCCAGGGCCGCCGTCTTGGCGATGGCGCCATTGCCGACGATGCAGATGTCGCTGCGGCGGGCGACGTTGCGATGATGTGCGGAGGAAGTGGTCTGTGTGCTCATGATGAACATTATAGACCGTCACCGTGGCCTGCTTCCTGCGAACGGGACGGGCATATCGTCCTGGCCGTTGCCAAAAAAAACTGCTCGACAGGCCCTTGCAGCTTCGCAAACCCGTCGCTATAATCATGCCTCCTTTGGCCTGGTAGCTCAGTTGGTAGAGCAGAGGATTGAAAATCCTTGTGTCGGTGGTTCGATTCCGCCCCGGGCCACCAAAGTTTCAAGCGAAAACGCCGACCCCTGCAGGTCGGCGTTTTCGTTTCCGGCATCCGAAATCTTGCATCCTGTCTATTTCCGGTACAAAGCGGCGTTGAGGCGGCGGCATCAGACCCAATTGTCCAGGCTGGCTCATCCAATCTGACTAATCCACAGTATCGGTATCGATTAATTTTTATTCCATATCAATACGTGACAGGCTTCCATGAAGATCCTCGAATACATCGAATTTTCCCCTCCGCGCAACAAAAACCAGTATGCCAGAGTACGAGAAGCGATCGAGCGCGACGACTTCCGCGCGGCCGATGTCAAGAAACTGACCAACCTTACGCAGGGCAAGTTTTATCGAGCAAAACTCGATTATGCCGACCGCTTGCTGTTCTCCATCGTCCGCTACGATGGAGAAACCTATGCCCTGATGCTGGAAGTGATCGAGCAGCACGCCTACGACAAGTCGCGCTTTCTCCGCGGGGCCAGTATCGACGATACCAAGATTCCGGCAGCCGATCTGGCCGAAGCCATCCGGGAAGCCGAGCCGGTGGGGTATGTAAACCCGAACCGGCCACAGGTGCACTGGCTCGACAAGGTCATTTCGTTCGACGATGCACAGCAGGCAGTCTATTTGCAAGCCACCCCCTTGATCATCGTCGGTAGCGCGGGAAGCGGCAAGACCGCGCTGACGCTCGAGAAGATGAAGCAGGCGCAGGGCGATATCCTGTACGTGACGCTGTCGGCCTACCTTGCCCAGTCGGCGCGCGACCTGTACTACGCGCATGGTTTCGAACGCGAAGGACAGGAAACGGATTTCCTGTCCTTCCGCGAGTTCCTCGAGTCGATCCGGATCCCGCAAGGCCGCGAAGCCAGCTGGCGCGATTTTTCCACTTGGTTCGCGCGCATGCGCCAGCAATTCAAGGGCATCGACGCCCACCAGGCATACGAAGAAATCCGGGGCGTGATCACCGCTGACGCCGCGGGCGTGCTGACGCGCGACCAGTATGCGGCGCTCGGCGCACGTCAATCGATCTTCTCGTCCGGCGATCGCACCGCGTTGTACGACCTGTTCGAAAAATACCGGGTCTGGCTGCAGGAGGCCCGGCTGTTCGACTCGAACCTGGTGTCGCACGACTGGCGGCGGCAAGTGCAGCCGCGCTACGATTTCGTGGTGATCGACGAGGTGCAGGACCTTACCCCGGTCCAGTTGGCGCTCGTGTTGCGCATGCTGAAGAAGCCGGGACAATTCTTGCTGTGCGGCGACTCGAACCAGATCGTCCACCCGAATTTCTTTTCATGGGGGAAAGTCAAGAGTCTGTTCTGGCACGATCCCGAACTGGCCGAACGACAGCAACTGCAAGTCCTGCGCGCCAATTTCAGGAACGGCAGGCAGGTCACGCGGATCGCCAACACGCTCCTGAAAATCAAGCACAAGCGCTTTGGCTCCATTGACCGCGAGAGCAATTTTCTGGTCGAAGCCGTCAAGCAGGATGAGGGCGCCGCCAGCCTGCTGACCGACAGCGATGCCGTGCGGCGCGACCTGAACGCGCAAACACGCCGCTCGACCCGCTTTGCGGTGCTGGTATTGCGCGACGAAGATAAGGCCGAGGCGAGAAAGCACTTCGACACCCCGTTGATCTTCTCGGTACATGAAGCGAAGGGCCTCGAGTACGACAGCATTGTCCTGTACCGCTTTGTTTCGGACAACCGCGCCCAGTTCGCCGCAATCGCGGAGGGAGTCGGTGAATCCGACCTTACCGGGGATGAACTGCAGTACGGCCGCGCCAGGGACAAGGGCGACAAATCGCTCGAAATCTACAAGTTCTACGTCAACGCGCTGTACGTGGCGCTGACGCGGGCTATCCACAATGTCTACCTGGTCGAATCGGATAAAGGACATCCGCTGCTGCGCCTGCTCGATATCGCAAACCTGGACGCCCCGGAGAAAACGGCCGCGCAAGCATCGAGCCTCGAGGATTGGCAGAAGGAAGCGCGCAGGCTGGCATTGCAGGGCAAGCAGGAACAGGCCGACGCGATCGAACGCATGATACTGAAGACCTCACCCGTCCCCTGGCCCGTGCTCGACGAGGCCAGACTGCGTGAGACGCTGTCCAGGGTGTTCCGCGAACAGGTACCGGGCAGCAAAGCCAAGACCCAGCTGTATGATTACGCAACCTGCTTCGACGAACCGATCCTCGCCTATTTCCTGGTGCACGACGCCGGCTTCGGCCAGGCACGCGGTTTTCCCATACATGCCGTCACGTTTGGCCAGCGCCATTACCAGCCCTATTTCGCTCGCAATTTCAAGGACATCCTGAAATTATGCGATAAACATGGCGTCGAGCATCGGACGCCGATGAACCAGACGCCGCTCATGGCGGCAACGGCGGCCGGCAACGTTCCCCTGGTGACTGCATTGCTCGAACGCGGCGCCGATACCACGGCCGTCGATCACCTGGGCCGCAACGCGCTGCACTGGGCGATCGCGACTGCGCTGCGCGACGATGAGTACGCCAAGGGGCCGTTCGGCGCGGTCTACCAGTTGGTGGCGCCAGCTCGCATCGACGTGATGGTCGGCGAGCGCCTCGTGCGCATCGACGCGCGCCAGTCCGAATACCTGATACTGCAAACGATGTGGGTGCTGTTCAAGTCGTGCTTCGGCAATGCGGACGCCAGCGACCGAGGCGGCTTCGATGCCGGGATGCTGCTCGGCGCTTACGAAAGGATGCCGGCTGCCGTACTGCCTCCGGAACGCAGGAAGCGGGCCTTCATCTCGGGCGTATTGGCCCGCAACGAGGTCGATCGCGACTACGCCTATAACCGGCACCTGTTCAAGCGCGTGGCAACCGGGGTCTACCAGTTGAATCCGGCATTGTCGCTGCGCAGTCGCGGTCCTGATGGCAGTGACGAATGGGTGCCGGTGTATTCAGCCCTCAACCTTCCTCTCGTCAAGGAACTGGCCGATCCGCGCTACGATCGGCATATCAATGATCTGCTCGGGCTTGCCGGACTGCCGGTCACGGCCGAGCCGATCATCCGACGCGCCGGACGGCAATGATCTTGTGCGTACCGACGTCCGTGAACGCCTCCAGCCCGGCCGCAACGGTCTTGATCGTCCACACAAGTGAGCGGTACTGCGACGCTACGGTATTTTTTGACCAGATCCACCGCCAGCAAGCGGCTTACGACAACGAGGTAACTACAATGGACCCGAAGAATGATTTGCAACTCGGCGTTTGCCAAACCATCGAAACCCACCTCAGAGCCGAGTACGAAGCCATACCCGAACTGACCGATGCCTTGTGTATCGTGGGTCTCGACAATTCGATCATCGCAGTGAAACAAAAATTCGGCTTCGCGAAAAACGAGAAGGTGCTGAACCATCCAGCCATCGACGGCATCGTCGCCCACGTGGTCGATATTGGCGTCGACAACATCGGCAAAGACAACGATCTCACGCTCAAGGATTATGTTGCTCTTATCACCTTGATCAAGAAATCGGTGATTCGCCATTCGTCCTTCGGGCCGCGCGCCTACTACGAGTTCATCAGGAACTTCGTCTGAGCTGTCACGCCAGGAGGCAGCGCAAGCGACCGCGCGCAGGAATGAAAATCCCTGTGTCGGTGGTTCGAGTCCGCGCCGGGCCTCCAAAGTTTCAAGCGAAAACGCCGCCCCTTGCAGGTCGGCGTTTTTGCTTTCAGGCTATCGATATTAAAACGCCATCCGCGGATGGCGTTTTATTCATACGTGTTTTATTTAGCCTGCTTGCGACGACGCGAACGCAGCATTGCGCCGGCACCCAGCAGCATCAGCGCGGCCGATGCCGGTTCCGGAACTTTTACCGGCGGGATAACCGCGCCAAAACCGTCGATATAGGCATAACCCGTGTGTGCGGACGGCTGGCAATCGGCAGCCAGAATCGACAGCGTGAAATCGTGGCCCGACAGCGACGAATCGATCGCGAGCTGTTCGATTTGCCACGCCGACGTATAAAACAGGTCGCCATTCATGGTGAAACGGCTGTCGACACCGCCGCCGCCGTCGCCGGCATTGTAGACGCGATTGATCAGGACCGTGCCCGTCGTATCGTCGGTCAGCGTGATCAGCAATTCGGCCGATTCATCGGCGGTGTGGCCGCCATTTTCCAGCACGGCTTTCCAGGCGAAGAAGATGTTCGATTCGGTGTAATTCGTCACTTTCTGGCTGAGGACCGATGCATTACCGCCGTCCGAAGTGTCTTCGACACGATACGAGTACTGGCCCGAATAAACGGTCGAACCCAGCAACGAGCCCAGCAACGGATCGACCGTGCCAGCGGCGTTGACGGCCGAGCGGGTTGCCGGCCCCGTGTACTTGCTGCCGCCCGGCAGGAAAGTGGCGGGCGACAGGCTCGTATTCAGCGTATCCCAACGATACCCTTCCCCAGTCGTCCAGCCGTTTGCATTGCCATCTTCAAAACCACCATTGATAAAGGCGCCGGCGTGTGCGGTACCGGTAATGGCGGTGAATGCGAGGGCAGCGGCCAGCGCGAATTTTAATTTCATCTGTGTAGTCCTTTCAAGTCAATAAGAGTTATGGGTGCAACTAATGCACTGCGACACCTTAGCAATTCCTGTGCCACGCACTTATCTACTTGAAAGAAAATGGATTTTTTAAATCCGCATCGATATAGATCCTGTAACTGTTAAATACACCGACATTTAAATCGGGTAAATCGGCGATAGAATATAAAACATATGCATTCATTAAACCCGATACGGCTTCATATTATGTTCATCCTCTTATTTAATTAGGGAAAATCTCGATAATTTTAATCAACTCTTGTATTCAACCAGCACGCCATAATCGCAATACCTCTTCCGCAATTACATCGGGAAATTCCTCCTGAAAAAATAATTTTCCTTTTGGAACTCGATATATTCCCTGCGAGCGCGGGAAAATACGGTCAAGATAAGCGGCATCCGCCAGCGGAAAGATCATGTCGCTGGCGCCCCATACCATCCGCACCGGCGCCGTGGTGCGTTTGAGCGCCGCCTCGATGCCCGCCAGCGGATTCGGCGCGAGCGCGTCGTGGAATGCGTGGTACTGCCTGCGCCGCAACGGCGTGCTCACCATCGGTGCCACGTAGTAGTCGATGATGTCGTCCGTGAGCAGCGCCGGATCGTGGTACGCGGCCGCGCCGAACGTCGCGCGCGCCAGGTTTCCGTCGGCCAGCCACTGCGCGGAGTCGTCGGCCAGCGTGCCCGCACGGGCCATGTCGAGCACCGGCTGGATCAGCGGCGGCGGGCTGTTGGGCTCCGTGTCGCAGTTGGTGAGCACCAGCGTGCGCACGCGCGCCGGAAAGCGAACCAGGAACAGCTGCGCGACCGCGCCGCCGCTGTCGGAAGCGACGATGTCGGCCTGGCCGACGCCCAGCGCATCCAGCAGCGCCGCCAGCATCGCCACCTGGGCGGCGGGCGCCACCGACTGGTCTGCGGGGACCTGCGAGTAGCCGAGGCCCATGAAATCGGGGGCGATGCAGCGCCGGTACGGGGCGAGGCGGTCGAGCGCCCCGCGCCACTGGAAGCCGTTGAGCGGCGCCCCGTGCAGGAACAGCGCCGCGGCACCCGTGCCGCGCTCGACGTAGGCAATCCGGCCGCACGGCAGGTCCACATGGCGCCGCGCGTGGCGATAGCGTTCCACCTCCGTCTGCGCCGCCTGCGCACGGCCGGCTACGACCGCTGCGGCGGTCACGTACAAGAAATCCCTGCGTTTCATGCTCGACTCTCCTTCGCTGCGTTGGACATGGAAGGATGCTAGCGACGCCGAGCCGACCCGGCGCGCACCGGCGGCCGGCGGCGGACACAAACGGATGATTTCCTTGTACATTGGCGGGACGCGTACCGGAGGATCAGATGACCGACCGCCCATCTTGCTATCCCAGCCCAGCGACGGCCCCGCTGCCGCTCCTCGACGTGCTGACGTCGCCGGTGCCGTCGGGCCGGTTCGATTCGCCCGTGGACGAACGCCACGTGTTGTGCCTTCACCTGGGCGGGCCGGTGCCGGTGTCGTACCGGGCGGGCAAGGCCGAGCGGCAGGGCGTACGGTTGCACGGCCAGTTCTGCGTCGTGCCGGGCGGCTCCAGCACGCGCTGGACCCTGGCGCAGCCGGCCACCTCGCTGCTGCTCCGGCTCGCGCCCGCGCACCTGCGCGCCACGGCCGACGACATGGGACACGGCGCGCGCGCCTTCGACCTCGCGCCGGCGATCCACGTCCGCGATCCGCAGATCGAGCGCATCGGCTGGATGATGCAGGCCGAGGACCATGACGCCCACCCGGGCGGGCGGCTGTTCGCCGACAGTCTCGCGTCGGCGCTCGCCGTGCGCCTCGTCGCGCTGCAGTCGCGGTCGAGGACCGTGCCGGCACGGGCGCTGCCCGCCTGGCGCCTGCGCCACGTCGTCGACTACATCGACGCCCACCTGGACCAGGACCTGACGCTCGCCGAACTGGCCGCCGTCGCGGGGTTCAGTCCTTCGCATTTCAAGGCCTTGTTCAGGCAGGCGACCAGTACGCCGGTCCACCGGTTCGTGCTCGAACGGCGCGTGGAACGGGCGCGGCTGCATCTGCTCGAGGGGCGGCTCAGCGTCACGGAAGTCGCGTTGGAAACCGGCTTCGCGCATCCGAGCCACATGGCGCGCTGGATGCGCCGCATTGTGGGATTGAGCCCGTCGCAGATCCGGGCCGGCTGACGCGCGGCGAACGTCTTATGCGCTCAAGGGATCGACACGTCCCTCGGAAGTCATTTTTTCGATCACCCTGACAGCCGTCCCGCCGCCGGGAACGACCGCGCTGGCCAGTTCCGATCCCAGTTCGAACAGCATTTCGCGGGTGGTAAACGCCTGCAGCGTTTCCTTGAACCACTGGCCGTTCTCGATGACTTCGCCGGTCAATCCATCGACTTCGATCACGCCGACCTTGTCCTCGGTCGTCCAGGCGAATTCGAAAGCGAACACGGGACGGTAGTACAGGTGGACCTTTTCTACCGTAATAAGATCTTCCTGAAACTCGTGCGCATGAATGGTCTCCGCGGCGAGCGTCTGGCGGATCTTCTGCAGCAGCATGGGCAAACGCAACTGCGGAACGACAGCTTCGGGCAGTTCGAGAACCGAGTGTTCCTGCACCTTGTATTTGTTGATGTAGTTTGCCAGTGCCCCTTTTTTCGGATCGCGCGACAAACCGTCGAGATGATCCTCGTACTTGATCTTCCTGTGCGAATATTCGACGGCCTGCATGCTGATCGTCCGCTTGTTCCCCTGCTCCGCGATCGAATATTCCTTCCCGTTGATGACGACCTTGTGCGCATAGGCGTTGCCGATGTCGACCGGATAAATCAGCTCGCGCGAATAATCGACCGAACGGGTCGTCACCACGTGCCAGAACGGCTCATAGCGCAACACGTGCTTCGACAGCAGGACCGTTTCGTCCCTGGGGCGTTTGAACGGATTCAGCTTGGTCCAGAAGCCGAACGCATTCAGCTTTTTCTGGTTGGCCTGCTCGTTGGCGGCGCTTAATGGGTAGACCTGGTCGAAAACGAATACTTTTTCAGCATTGTCGATGTATTGCAGATGCTCCGTCATAGAAATCCCTGAAATTGTTGTCATGTTGAGCGATTGATTTCCCGATTCTGCCTGACGGAGCGGCACACTGTCGATACCGGGCAAGACGCGGCAAATACTGCGTCAAGGATCCGGCCACGCTGTTTCAATGCTTGCCGGTCTCCCCGAACAAGGAAAAATCCGGCAGCCTGCCCCGCGCCTGCAGGTCAGCCGCGTCGCCGATGCGCAGGATGGTCGCCGGCCGGCCGTCGAACGCGGGCCAGTCGGGCAAGCCCTTGCCGTTCGGCGTGCCCGTGCGCGCGAAGCTTGCCCACGTGTCGGCCAGGCGCGCGGCCAGCTGGCGGTCGTATGCGGACCACGGCCGCGGATCCTGGCCGAGGTGATCGAACACGTACTGGATCTCCGCGCCATGCCCCGCTCCGCAGCCATAGCCGCACGGCGTCAGGGGTTCGGTCGGCCGGTGCGTGAAATAGTAGAGGTAGGGCCGAGCCTGGCCGTACTGCGCCTGCAGCGCCGCCCAGTACCACGTGCGCCAGCCCCACCAGTCGGTCGTGAGCCGGTCGATCGACGCCCTGGCTTCGGCATCCGTCGCACCGGGATACGTAGCCAGCACGGCGGTGGACGGCGCATGGCCCAGCAGCTTCGCCACGAGCGCCTTGTGGCTGGCGGCCGTGAACTTGTCGGTGCCGAGGATTTCCGGCGCGAGGTCCTTGCCCTCTTCCGCATTCCAGCCCGCGAGCAAAGGCACGTCGTTCTGGCGATGGTTGCGGTACGTCGTCGTCAAGTCTTCGCGCAGCAGATGGCCGTCGACGATCGGATGCGGCGCCCATGCCGGTTTCTGCAGCGCGGCGACGGGCAGCGCGCGCAGGTCCGCCAGGCGCTTCGCGCCCACCGCCCTGGTGAACGCCACGCCGGCCTGTTCCGCGGCTGTGCGGTCGAACAAGGCGTTCTCGCTGGCGTCGATCGGCATCGCGAAGTTGCCGCTCTGCGAGATCGCGCGCTGGAACAGGCCCTTGGCCAGCGGTGACGCGACGAGCACGGCGACCGATTCGCCGCCCGCCGATTCGCCCATGATCGTGACGCGCGCCGGATCGCCGCCGAAGGCCGCGATATTCTGCCGCACCCAGCGCAGCGCCGCGACCTGGTCTTCCATGCCCTGGTTGCCCGACGCCTTGTCCGGCGACTCCGCCGTCAGCTCGGGATGGGCGAAGAAGCCGAAAATGCCGAGGCGGTAGTTGATGGTGACGACGACGACACCGCGCCGCGCCAGGTTGCCGCCGTCATAACCGGGCTGGGCGCCCGTGCCGCCGTAATAGCCGCCGCCGTGGATCCAGACGATGACGGGCAGCTTCCGCGCCTGCGCGGGCGCCCACACGTTCAGGTACAGGCAGTCTTCGCTTTTCGGATCCGGGATCCACGCCGCCGTCTGCGCGCAGGCCGGCGCGTAGGCCTGCGCGGTCTTCACGCCCTGCCACGGCACGACCGGCTGCGGCGCGCGCCAGCGCAGTTGGCCGACGGGCGGCGCCGCGAACGGCACGCCCTTGAATACGTTCACGCCGTCGGCCGCCGTGCCGACGATCCGCCCTCCCGTGACCTGCACCGGGTCCGTCACCTGCGCCGCCTGGGCCATTCCAGCGAGCAGGCATCCGGCGACAACAGCCGCACCTTTCATGTCGTCTCCTCATATTTGTCGAAAAGACATTTTAGCGGCCTCGTTTTCTGGCAGGCCAGCGTGTCAAAAATAATTATCGAAATAATGGTTTTCGCGCTTGCAAAGCGCCCGGCGCTCGGATAAAGTTATCGACATAATGATTATCGTGATAAGTAATTTACGGCAGCAGACCATCTGACCAGTTACCGGAGGAATCGAAATGAACCAGCTCATCGCCCGCACGCTGCGCAACGTCTTCGGCGCAGCCGCCCTCACCGTCGCCGCCCTCGGCCCGGCCCACGCCCAAACGTCCGAAACCTTCCCGTCCGTCAGGCAGATCGATGCGGGCGTGCTGAACGTCGGCTACGTCGACGCGGGGCCGGCCAACGATCCCGTCGTGATCCTGCTGCACGGCTGGCCGTACGACATTCACAGCTATGTCGACGTCGTGCCGCTGCTGACGAAGGCCGGGTACCGCGTGATCGTGCCGCACCTGCGCGGCTACGGCACGACCCGCTTCCTGGATCCGAAGGCCGTGCGCAACGGCGAACCGGCCGCGCTGGCGCAGGACGTCGTCGACCTGATGGATGCGCTGAAGATCGACAAGGCGATCCTGGCCGGCTACGACTGGGGTGCGCGCAGCGCCGACATCGTGGCCGCGCTGTGGCCCGAGCGTGTCAAAGGGCTGGTGTCCGTGAGCGGCTACCTGATCGGCAGCCAGCAAAGCGGCAAGCAGCCGCTGCCGCCGGCCGCCGAGCTGCAATGGTGGTACCAGTTCTACTTCGCCACCGAGCGCGGCGCCGCCGGCTATGCGAAGAACCGCCACGATTTCGCCAAGCTGATCTGGAAGACCGCGTCGCCGCGATGGCAGTTCGACGACCGCACGTTCGAGCGCAGCGCGGCGTCGCTGGAGAACCCGGACCATGCCGCCATCACGATCTTCAACTACCGCTGGCGCCTCGGCCTGGTCCAGGGCGAAGCGAAATACGACAAATTGGAACAGCGCCTGGCCACCTTCCCGGCCATCACCGTGCCGACGATCACCCTGGAAGGCGACGCCAACGGCGCCCCGCACCCGGAACCGGCCGCGTACGCCAGGCGCTTCACCGGCAAGTACAAGCATGAACTCATCAAAGGGGGCATCGGCCACAACCTGCCGCAGGAAGCGCCGCGCGCGTTCGCCGATGCCGTCATCGCCGTCGGCCACCTGTAATCCGCATTTCCTCATCTAATCGAAAGGACATACCATGAGCAAGATCGACAAGGTTCTCTACACCGGCAAGACCCGCACCACCGGCGGCCGCGAAGGCCGTGCAAAAAGCGCCGACGGCCGCCTCGACATCACGCTGTCGCCGCCGGGCAGCCACGGCAAGGGCACGAACCCGGAACAGTTGTTTGCCGCCGGCTGGTCGGCCTGCTTCATCGGCGCGCTGGGCCACGCCGCGCGCGACCGGCACGTGACCCTGCCGGCAGACACGGCAGTCGATGCGGAAGTCGACCTCGGCACCGGCACCGACGGCTATTCGCTGCAGGCGCGGCTGACCGTGAGCCTGCCCGGCGTGCCGCGCGACGCCGCGCTGGACCTGGTCCATGCCGCGCACCAAACGTGCCCGTATTCAAAAATGTCGCGTGGGAATATCGACGTGAACATCACCGTGGCGTAAGCCCGGAAACGACAACGCCACCGGTTGGTGGCGTTGTCATCAGTGAAAGAACAGGTACAGGATGACCAGCACGATGGCCGGTACGCCCATGATCCAGGCCAGGAAATATTTGCCCATGATCGTACTCCTTTCGTTTGCGATTGATCACGGGTTCAGGATGCCGCAGGCGGGCGCGGGCGTCCGTACGGTAATGCACGCAGCGCGCGTGCCGGCCTAGGGTTGCGCGAACAGCACCTGCAGGTCGTCCCGGCCGATGGCCGCCGCGAGCCCGCCTTCGGCATCGAGCACGGCATTGGCCAGTTCGCCCTTGCGGCGCTGCATGTCCTGGATTTTTTCCTCGAGCGTGCCCTGCGCGATCAGCTTGTAGACGAACACGGGCTGGTCCTGGCCGATGCGCCAGGCGCGATCGGTCGCCTGGTTCTCGCTCGCTGGATTCCACCATGGATCGTAATGAATGACGGTGTCGGCCGCAGTGAGGTTCAGGCCGACGCCCCCGGCCTTCAGGCTGACCAGGAACACGCTCACGTCACCCCGCTGGAACGCGCCGACGGGAGCGTCGCGATCGGCCGTGTCGCCTGTCAGTTGGACGAATGCGATACCGCGCGCGTCCAGCGCGGCGCCGATCAGTGCCAGCATGCTCGTGAACTGGGAAAACACGAGGACGCTGCGTCCCTCGCTCAGCAACGTGTCGAGCAGTTCCAGCAGCGCGTCCAGCTTGGCCGACCCCACCCTGGCGGCCGCGTCCAGCAGGCGCGGATCGCAGCAGACCTGGCGCAATTTCAACAAGGCATCGAGAATAATGATCTGGCTGCGCGCGAGGCCCTTGGCATCGATGGCGTCGCGGACCTTCCTGTCCATCGCCACGCGCACGGTCTCGTACAGGTCGCGCTGGGCGCCGTCGAGTTCGATGGGCAGCACGATCTCCGTCTTGGGCGGCAATTCCGTGGCAACCTTGTCCTTGGTCCGGCGCAGCATGAAAGGTTTCACGCGGCGTGCCAGCAGGTTCTTGCGCTGGACGTCTCCGCGTTGCTCGATCGGCTTACGGAACACGGTATTGAACTGTTTGTCGTCACCCAGCAGACCCGGCATCAGGAAATGGAACTGCGACCACAATTCACCGAGGTGGTTCTGCACCGGCGTACCGGTCAGGCACAGGCGGTGGCGGGCGTCGAGCAGGCGCACGGTCTGCGCCGCCTTCGAACGGCTATTCTTGATGTACTGGGCTTCGTCGAGGATGAGAAGGTGATAGCGGTGCCTGCGCAGCGCCGGCTCGTCGCGGCCCAGCAGGGCATACGTCGTGAGCACGAGGTCGGCGTCGCCGACCAGGTCGAACGAAGCCTTCCTGTCCTTGCCGTGCAGGAGCAGCACGCGCAGGCCGGGCGCGAAGCGCGCCGCTTCGGCCTGCCAGTTGCCCATCAGGCTCGTCGGCGCCACGACGAGCGCCGGCGCATCGAGGCGGCCCGCCTCCTTTTCGGCGAGGATGTGGGCGAGCGTCTGGATGGTCTTGCCGAGTCCCATGTCGTCGGCCAGGATGCCGCCGAAGCCGTATTCGCGCAGGAACTGCATCCAGTCCAGGCCCGCGCGCTGGTAAGGGCGCAACTGCGCCGTCAGGCCGGCGGGCACGTCCACCGGCCGGATGCCGTCGAAGTCGTGCAGCTTGCGGCCCAGTTCACGCAAGCGTTCGCCGCCCAGCCAGCGCAGGCGCGCGGCCCGCTCCAGTTCCGCCAGGCGTGCCGCATCCAGCGCCGGCAGCTGGATCTTCGCGCCGATGCGGTCGCCGAAATACAGCTCGCCCAGCGTGGCCAGGATGGGTTTCACACGGCCCCACGGCAGGGCCACGCGCGTGCCGTCGGACAACGTCAGCGGCAAATCGTCGGTATCGGCACGGGCGGCCAGGGCGTCGATACCGAATTCGAGCGGCGTCTTGCGGATCATGTCCACCAGCAGCGGCAGCAGCGGATGGCGCGCGCCGCCGACGATGATGCCCAGTTCCAGGTCGAACCAGCCGTTGCCGTCGCCCTCGCGTTCATCGAGATCGGCATACCACTCGTCCACGTGCGCGAAGTCGTAGCGGAAATCCGGGTCGATCTCGATCGACCATCCCGCTTCGCGCAGGCGCGGCAGGCCGTCGCGCACGAAGGCCAGCCAGGCCGTCTCGTCTGGAAGGGACAAGGCGTCCGGCCAGTACTCGCGCATGGGCGAGTTCGCCGGCGCCGGCATGAAACCGAGCGCGGCCAGCATGTTGCCGGCCGCCGCTTCGGCCTTCCGGTCGCGCACGATCACGTCGACACCGTCCTCGCGCGCAATGCGCAGCACGGGCTCGGCGACGCCGTCCGTCGACATGCCGTCATAATCGAACGACAAGAACGCGAGGTCGCAGACCACCCAGTCGCGCCGCCCCGGAACGTCCTGGCTGTCGAGCACGAGACGCGGCACGGGCACGACGTCGTGCCGCTCGCGCACTGCCATCGTCGCGGGAACGGGCACGAATTCGTCCAGCCCCAGTTCGAGCAGGCGGACCGCGACCCCGCCGCGCTGTTCCGCGATCAGCACCGGCGCCTGTTCCACGATGTCCATCAGGGCCGCCGACGGGACGCCGGCGAGCGCCTCCGGCACCGCCAGTTCGCCCACGACGAGATCGTCCATGTAGTACATGGGATCGGTCGGCAGGATCTGCACGCCCTTCTCGCCTCCGCTCATCTGCCAGCCCAGCAAGACGGCCTCGGGGCTGGCGGGATGCGCATGCCATGCAGTGCCGATGGCGCGCCGCGGCCCCGGCGTCATCCGCAGCAGTTCTCCGCGCGTGGCCTTGTGCTGGCTCGCCGCGCGCCACAGCCGGCCGGCGGCGGCGAGTTCGCCCAGCAGCCGTCCGCCGACCACCCCCGTTGGCCTGGGCGCGCCCTGGCCCATGCGCAGCGCGGCCAGCAGGAGCAGCGGCTCTTCGTCCTCGGGCCGGACGAACGGCGGCCGATGCGTCAGCAGGTGCAACGGGTCGTTCACGATGGTGGCCGAGCCGAAGCGGCCGGCCTCGTCCAGGTGCACGATGTACGGATGCAGGCTCAGCGCCTTGTCATGGCGATCGGGCACGAGCACGTACTCGATCCTGAAGGCCTGCGCCGACGGATCGTGCGCGCCCTGCACGTGGTTCTTTACCCTGGCCAGCAGCGCCAGCCAGCGCTCGGCCGCGAGCGGCACGTCGGGCGCGGCGCGGTCCAGCAGCGTCAGCAACACGGCCACGACATGCTTGCAGTTATAGCTCATCGGGCAATCGCAGTCGCCCTTGAACTGGACGCCGCGCTTGCCGGTCGTCACGCGGATGGCCTGCCCGTAGAATTTGCCGCCGCTGCCTTCGACTTCCCCATGGATCGTCGCGCCATCGACGTCGATCGCGACGACGCGGTCTTCGCTGCAATAGGCTTCGCCCCGGGCAAAGGTGCGGGGATCGAACTGGTGTTTGACGTCGTCGCGTGTGAATTCCATGTGCAGGTGAACGATGGTCGAATCGAGGCGACATTATCCGCGATCGCCGCGCCACGCTCCACGGGCGGCGTTGACGGACGTCAGGCCGGCTGCGCCACCCGCGCCGCGCGCGCCATGCGCCAGATCGTCGTGCCGTTCACGACCGCCATCACGATCTCGAGCGCCGTGCCCCCGATCGAGCCGGCGATGATGTTGTTCGCGATCCATAGAAAGGTTCCGCACAGCATCGCGAGGCGCATCGGAACGCCGCGCAGGAGAAACAGCGCGAGCGTGCCGATGCAGGACGCGCCCAGGGGCAGCCAGTCCGTCATGCGCGTGGCGAGCGTCAGGCCCAGGGCGAGGTTCATAGCGACGACGCCGACCGCCACCCACACCGAACGCGTGTACAGCGCCAGCACGGAGCGCAGCAGCGACATGGTCGTGCTGGCGACGGGCGTCGGGTTCCCGAGCAGGGCGAAGTGGACGATGTAGGCCAGGCATTCGCCGGCCATGAACAGCTTGAAGCGGCGGTCGTCCTTTTGCATCGCGCAGGCGACGCCGAGGACGAACGCGATGTAGCCGACGCATTGCGCCGGCGCGAACCAGTCGAGGGACATGGGAAACTCTTCGGGAAGGAGCGGCATTATAGCCCGCATCCTGGACTAGAATGTCCGGGCAGTCCTGACAACCGATGTCTTCCAAGGAGCTACCATGAAAGCATTGAAATTCGGTATCGCCTGTCTGTCCGCCCTCCTCGCCCTGTCCGCCCACGCCGCCGATCCGGCACCGGTCAAGAAGATGAACGGCGTCCTCGTCGACGCCCACGGCATGACGGTCTACACGTTCGACAAGGACGTCGCCGGCAGCGGCAAGAGCGCCTGCAACGGCCCATGCGCGGAAAACTGGCCGCCGGTGAAGGCCGGCGACGCGGCCGTGTCCGCGCCGTACTCCACCGTCACGCGCGACGACGGCAGCAAGCAGCTTGCCTACCAGGGCAAGCCGCTGTACACGTTCGTGAAGGACAAGAAGGCGGGCGACCGCGCAGGCGACAAGAAGATGAACGTCTGGCACGTCGTGACGGATTGACGGCCGCGCCGCGGCATCAGGCGGCCGGGTCGTGGTCGTCGTGCCGCTGGCCGGGCGCTAGTCCGGCGCCCATGCCGCCGCCCCCGTCCATGCCGCCGCCTCCACCGCCCTTGCCGCCGCCCTCCCCTTTGCCGCGGCTGCCCGCACCCTGCGTGCGCGTGGGGCCCTGCAGCGGGATCGCGACGCCGTCCGGGACCGGCCCCAGGTCGAGCGCTTCGCGGATGAAGGCGCGCAGCGAGATCACCAGGTCGGCCGTGTGGATCGGCCGTCCCGCCGCGAGGTCGCTCGCGGCCTGGCCCGCGAGTCGGCAGTGTTCCTCCGTGCCGAGCAGCAGGATGTCGGCCAGCGCCGCCTCGACGGCGTCGCGGATGCGGCGCGCGCGGTCCGAACCGGCGTCGAGGCCGGCCGCGCGCAAGTCGCGCAGGTGCTTGGGATCGACCGTCAGCTCGCCCGTGAACGAGCCGCCCAGTGTGCGGTACGCGGCGATCAGGGTGCGCAGGCGCTCGTTGATCTGGCGGTTCATGCGCTCGCGCCGCTGCTGGATCGTCTGCATCATGAGCACGCGGATGCCCACGCCGATCAGGGTGAAGACGGCGAGACCGAGGAAGGTCGTCGCCAGCGCCTGCCACGAACTGAAGTCCAGGTAGCGCATCGTTCGCTCAGTTCACGCTGTCGCGCACCACCCGCAGCTTCGTCAGCTGGCCACGGCGGTAGGTGTACAGCGTGAGGGCCGCGTCGCGCAGGTCGCCGTTCGCATCGAAGGCGATGGTGCCCGTGATGCCCTGGTACCTGATCTTTGCGAGGGCCGGCAGGAACTTCGCCGGGTCGGACGATCCGGCCGCGCGCATGGCGGCGGCGAAGGTCATCGTCGCGTCGTACGCGTACGGCGCATACGTCTGGAAGCCCATGCCGTAGCGCTTCCTGTAGCGCTCCGAAAACGCGGCCATCCCCGCCTCCAGCGGCGCATCGACGCCGCCCGCCACGACGCACACCACCTTGTCGTCGCCGAGCGCGCTGCCTGCCAGCTGCGGCAGCTTTTCCGAGCACACGCCGTCGCCCGACACGAACTTCGCGGTGATGCCCAGCGCCTGCATCTGCTTGAGCATCGGTCCGGCCGTCGCGTCCATGCCGCCGTAGAAGATCACGTCCGGCCGGCGCGCGCGGATCTGCGTGAGGATCGCATTGAAATCCGTCGCGCGGTCGTTGGTGAACTGGCGGCTGACGATCTCCGCGCCCTTCAAACGCTTGACGTCTTTCGCGAACTGGTCGGCGAGGCCCTGGCCGAACGCGGTGCGGTCGTCGATGATGGCGATCTTCTTCGCCTTCAGCGTGTCGATGGCGTAGCTGGCCAGCACGCGGCCCACGAGGTCGTCGTTGGCGACGATGCGGAATGCCGTTTTATAGCCCTGGTGCGTGTACAGCGGCGTCGTTGCGGCCGGGGAGATTTGCGGGATGCCGGCGCTGTTGTAGATCTTCGAGGCAGGCACCGTCGTGCCGGAATTCAGGTGGCCGACGACCGCCACGACGCCGCCGTCGACGAGCTTTTGCGCGACGGCCGTGCCGAGCTTCGGATCGCTGCCGTCGTCTTCCGCCTGCAACACCCATTTGACCTTCTTGCCGGCTATCGCCGCGCCCTGCGCATTCAAGTCGTCGATCGCGAGGCGCGCGCCGTTCTCGATGTCCTTGCCCTGGTGCGCGCTGGGACCGGACAGCGGCGAGGCGCTGCCGATCTTCACCTGCGATTGGGCGTGGGCGGCCGGCACGCAGGCCAGCGAAAACAGGGTGGCGAAGCAGATCAAACGCATGGGCTATTCCTTCAGGGTGATGTCGCGATTGTAATGCCCAGCGACCGCGTTTACGACAACCAGAAGTCACAGGCCATTCTTGACTTCCCGCGCCGGGCGTCTAGGCTGCATGAAGCGGCCCCGCCGCACCACAATCACAAGGAGAAAGAGACATGGACGCACAAGACAACAAACGGCTCGTCCTGGAAGGCTACCGGCTGTTCCAGAGCGGCGACATTCCCGGCATGATGGCCTACGCCCACGACGACGCCGAGTGGATCGGCCCCGACGCCGAAGCCGTCCCCTTCGCCGGCAGCTTCCACGGCAAGGCGGAAGTCGGGCGCTTCTTTTCGGAGCTGATCACGGCCATGCAGCCCACGCGCTTCGTCATCAAGGACGTCATCGCGGAAAACGACAAGGTCGTCGTCCTCGGCGAGGCCATGTGGATGGTCAGGTCCACCGGGCGCAGCTACGACAGCCAGTGGGTCCACGTGTTCACCATGCGTGACGATAAGTTCATCCGCGTCGAGTCGCTGTACGACACGGCGTCGGCCGAACGCGCGTTCCGCCCCGACCGGCCGGACGTGACGGCCGCGGCGACCTCGCTGCGGCACTGAACCGGACGCGTTACCAGAACACGACGCGGTCCTGTGGCGCCAGGTACATGCTGTCCCCCCGTTTGACGGCGAACGCGTCGTAGAAGCCCGGGTGGTTGCGCAGGCTGCCGTTGACGCGGCATGCCGACGGCGAGTGGGGATCGGATTTCACTTGCGCGATCGGCGCCGCGTCGCGCGCCTTGCCGCGGCGCGCCGGCGTCCCCATCTGGGTGAGGACCATGCCTGCCCTCACACGCCTACTCCTGCTCGCCGCCACGCTGGCCGCCGCCGCGCCCGCGCGTGCGGACGAGCTCGCCAACCTGATCAATGCGTACCGTGCCGCGCCCGGTATCTGCGACGACGCTGCGGCAGCGCCGGTTGCGGCGCTGAATGTCGAACCGGCCCTGTCCCGCATCCGCATCGGTCCAGGTACGTTCCTCGAATTCGCGCTGCAGCGCGCCGGCTACGAGGCCGCACATGCCGAGGCAATCACGGTCACGGGGCCGCCGGATGCGCGCGCCGCAATGGAGGCCATCGCACAAAAATACTGCCGCACCTTGCGCGCCGCGGACTTCGTGGCCGTCGGCACGGCGCACATCGGCGACGACTGGCAGGTCGTGCTGGCGCGGCCCATCGTCATTCCGCCGCTGCCCGAGTGGCCGGACGCGGGCCGGGACATCCTCGCGCTCGTGAACGCGGCACGCGCGCAGCCGCGCACGTGCGGGACGCAGGCGTTCGGTCCGGCCGGTCCGCTGGTGTGGAACCCGCTGCTGGGCCAGGCCGCCCTCGTGCACAGCACGGACATGGCGCAGAAACACTACTTCAACCACAAGCAGCCGGATGGCAGCGTGCCGGCCGACCGGGCGACGCAAGCCGGCTACCGCTGGGCGCGCGTCGGGGAAAACATCGCATCGGGACAGCGCACGCCCGAGGAAGCCGTCGCGTCGTGGCTGGACAGTCCCGGCCACTGCGCCAACATCATGAATCCGACGTTCACGGAGATGGGCGCGGCCTACGCGATCAATCCGCAGAACCGCAACCGCACCGCCTACTGGACGCAAGTCTTCGGCACGCCGCGTTGATCATAGCCCCATGCTATGGCGTTCATAAAAACAAACATATTGCGCACAATTTAATTGCGCGCTATAGTTCAACCCATGGAAACGAACGACGCAAACGCAGCGCTCCTGCTCGACAACCAGTTGTGCTTCGCACTCCACTCGGCATCGCTGGCGATGACGAAGGTGTACAAGCCGCACCTGGACAAGCTGGGCGTGACGTACCCGCAGTACCTCGTGCTGCTGGTGCTGTGGGAGCGCGACGGCCTGAGCGTGTCGGACATCGGCGAGCGCCTGTACCTCGATTCCGGGACGTTGACCCCGCTGCTGAAGCGCCTGGAGGCGCAAGGCCTGGTCGACCGGTCCCGCGATCCGCAGGACGAGCGCCGCGTGGTGATCCGGCTGACGGCCGCGGCGCGAGCGCTGAAGGACGACGCGGCCGCCATCCCGGCCTGCATCCTGGGCGCCACCGGTTGCGACGTGCAGGATGTTGTAAGACTCGTCGGCGAAATTCAGGCGATGCGCGCCAGGCTCGCCGGCGCAATGCAAGACGATTTATGCGCAGTACGAACTCAACCACTGAAAGGATAACGCCATGACCACCAAACTCGATAAAGTCCTGTACACCGCCAAGGCCCACACCACCGGCGGCCGCGACGGCGCCTCCCGCACCGACGACGGCCTGCTGGACGTCCGCCTGGCACCGCCGAAGGAAATGGGCGGCAAGGGGGACGCCACCAACCCGGAACAACTGTTCGCCGCCGGCTACTCGGCCTGCTTCATGGGCGCCATCAAGTTCGTCGCCGCCCAGAAGAAAGTGGTCGTCCCGGCCGATGCGTCGATCGACGCCAGCGTCTCGATCGGCCCGATCCCGAACGGTTTCGGCCTGGCCGTGGAACTGGCCGTGAGCCTGCCGGGCCTGGACCGCGCCGTGGCGCAGGACCTCGTCGACTCGGCCCACATCGTGTGCCCGTACTCGAACGCGACCCGCGGCAATATCGACGTCACGCTGAGCCTGATCTAAATCAAACCGGGGTCAGAGCCCTGATTTGGGAAATTTACCAAAATCGGGCTCTGACCCCGGTGTTCGAGCAATAGTCCGCTGCTACGAGGATGCTTTTAGTTAATTAATTTTATCTATTAGATCCATATAAACGGATAGTTTGCACGAATACCCCACAAGCTCTACCATGGTTATGAATAGATCGCAGCTATCGATGAAAAATCTTCGATAGCTTAACCATGAAAGAGCCGCCATGACCCAACTGACCACCGCCTCCGGCATTCCCGTCACCGACAACCAGAACTCGATCACGGCCGGTCCGCGCGGCCCCGTGCTGCTGCAGGATTTCCACCTGATCGAGAAACTGCAGCACTTCAACCGCGAGCGCATCCCCGAGCGCGTCGTGCACGCCAAGGGTTCGGGCGCATACGGCACCTTCACCGTCACCCATGACGTGAGCAAGTACACGAAGGCGAAACTGTTTTCGGCCGTCGGCAAGCAGACGGAAACGTTCCTGCGCTTCTCGACCGTCGGCGGCGAAAAAGGCTCGGCCGACACGGAACGCGATCCGCGCGGTTTCGCCGTCCGCTTCTACACCGAGGAAGGCAACTGGGACCTGGTCGGCAACAACACGCCGACGTTCTTCCTGAAGGACGGCATCAAGTTCCCGGACTTCATCCACACGCAGAAACGCGATCCGCAGACGAACCTGAAATCCGCACAGAACGTATGGGACTTCTGGAGCAAGGCGCCGGAGAGCCTGCACCAGGTGACGATCCTGTTCTCGGACCGCGGCACGCCGGACGGCTACCGCCACATGGACGGCTTCGGCAGCCACACCTACAGCCTGATCAACGACGCGGGCGAGCGCGTGTGGGTCAAGTGGCACTTCAAGACGCTGCAGGGCATCAAGAACCTGACGGCGGCGGAAGCCCAGCGCCTGGCCGGCGTCGACCCGGACTATGCGCAGCGCGACCTGTTCAACGCGATCGCAACAGGCGACTACCCGCGCTGGAGCGTGGAAATCCAGGTGATGGACGACGCCCGGCGCGCCGCCTGGGAAGCGCAGACCGGCTGGGATGCGTTCGACCTGACCAAGGTGTGGCCGCAGGGCGAATTCCCGCGCATCCCCGTCGGCATCCTGGAACTGAACCGCAATCCGGACAACTACCACGCCGACGTCGAGCAGGCCGCCCTGTCGCCGTCGAACATCGTGCCGGGCCTGGGCTACAGCCCGGACAAGATGCTGCAGGCACGCCTGTTCGCCTACCACGACGCCCAGCTGTACCGCGTCGGCACGAACCATCAGCACCTGCCGGTGAACCGTCCGCGCTGCCCGTTCCACAACCAGCAGCGCGACGGCGCGATGGCCGTCGCGAACGGCGGCGCGGCGCCGAACTACGATCCGGTGCATGCGGACGTCCCGGCCGTCGGCGGCTTCGGCCACGGCGACGCCGGCTGGCCGGTGGAAGGCAACGCGGGCCGCTACGACACCCGCGCCACCGACGACCACTTCACGCAGGCGGGCAACCTGTTCCGCCTGCTCACGGAAGAAGGCAAGCGCAACCTGATCGCCAACATCGCCGGGTCCCTGTCCAATGCGGACGCCGCCACGCAGGATCGCCAGATCGGGCATTTCCTGAAAGCCGACACGGCGTACGGCCAGGGCGTGGCGGACGCGATCCGCGCGCTGCGGAACCCGGCGTAAGCGTCAGCCTTCCGCCTGCGCGGCCAGCCAGGGCACGATGACGTCGAGCAGGCGCTGCGGCGCCTCGAGCGGGATCATATGCCCCGTGTCCGCGATGACGGCCAGCGTCGCGCCGGGAATGGCGGCCGTCATCTCCTGCGCTTCCGCCAGGCTGCGCAGCTGGTCGTTTTCCGCCGCCACGACGAGCGTCGGGCAGCGGATCTCGCTTGACCGTTCGAGGTCGCCCGGCCGGTCCAGCAGCGACTGGCGCCGGAACACGTCGCCGCCGAGGCGCATGCCCATCGCGCGGATCCGCTCGATCAGCGCGTCGTTGTCGCGCTGCTTCGGGTGCAGCGACGTGGCGACGGCCGTGCGACTGAGGCCGCTGAAGGCGATGGACGGCGCCGCGTTGCCGATCGCGCCCTTGCGCTGCTGCAGCGCGGCCGTGTCGCCGCGGGTGGACGTCGAGATCAGCACGAGCGCGCGCACGCGCTCCGGCGCCCGGCGTGCGATCGCGCGCGCGACGTAGCCGCCCATCGAAAAACCCACGAGCAGGAAAGTCGGCGGCGCTGTCGCGAGGACGCGGTGCGCCATCGCCTCGACCGACGTGTCGTGGCGCAGGTCGGCATGGACGACGGGACCGAAGCGCGCCAGCGCCGGCACCATGTCGTCCCATAACGTTTCATCGGCCATGAAGCCGGGAACAAGAAGGATAGCCATGCCGCCATCCTAGCCGATTTCACCCGCGCCGGATGGGCATGCCATCTATCCGGCACTGTCCTGAGTCGCCTCAAGGCGGACCGGCCCCGTTGCGATTTTCATTGACTCTTGTTGCCTGGAAACCCAAGGAGTCTTATGAAATCCATCGCCACCATCAGCGTGCGCAACCAGCTCAGGTTCGCGTTCGCCGTCGTCATCGTGCTGTCGTTCCTCGCGACGGCCATCGCCATCTGGCGCCTGCAGGTCCTGTCGGACGACACCCAGGCGCTCACGCAGCGTCCGCTCGTCAAGGAGCGGCTGATTTCCGGCTGGCTGCTGAACACGTCGGTCGCCGCCAAGCGCACCGGGGCCATCGCCCGCTCCGCCGATCCGGAACTCGCGACGTACTACGCCGCCGAAACGCAGGATTCGACGACGCGCACCACCGCGCTGCAGAAGCAGGTCGGCGACCTGCTCGGCACGCCGGAAGAACGCGCCGTGTTCGAGCGGATCGGCACGGCGCGCCAGCGCTACATCGTCACGCGCGACCGCGTGATGGGGCTCAAGAAGGCGGGCAACGATGCCGAGGCCCGCAAGGTCTTCGACGACGAATTCGTGCCCGCCGTGACCGCATACCTCGGCCAGGTCAAGGCGCTGCTGGAGCTGCAGCAGAAAGAGATCGATACCCGCGTCGCCATCGTGCTCGCGTCCGCGGACCGCAGCAGCCACGTCCTCACCGCGCTGTGCCTCGCCACGCTCGTCTTCAGCATCGTCGCCGGCACGTTGTGCGCGCGCGTCCTGTTCCGGCGCCTGGGCGGCGAGCCGGCCCGCGCCGCGCAGGTGGCGGCCGAGATCGCGGGCGGCAACCTGTGCGTGGCCGTGCCGGTGGTCGCCGGCGACAAGGACAGCCTGATGGCCGCCCTCGAGCGCATGCGCGCGAGCCTCGCCGGCATCGTCGCGGACGTGCGCGCGGGCACCGGCACGATCGTCGCCGCCGCCACGACGATGGCCGGCGAGGCGCAGGACCTGTCGCACCGCACGGAAAGCCAGGCGCAGGCGCTGGAAGAGACGGCGTCGTCGATGGAAGAACTGACGCAGGCGGTCGGCCAGAACGCGACGAGCGCCGAGGAAGCCAACCGCATGGCCGGCGACGCCGCGCGCGTGGCGCAGCAGGGCGGCGCGATGGTCGGGCAACTGGTCGACACGATGGGCGCGATCAACGCGTCGTCCGCGCGCATCGTCGACATCATCGCCGTCATCGACGGCATCGCCTTCCAGACCAATATCCTGGCCCTGAACGCCGCGGTGGAAGCTGCGCGCGCCGGCGAGCAGGGGCGCGGCTTCGCCGTCGTCGCCGCCGAGGTGCGTGCCCTCGCCCAGCGCTCGGGCGCCGCCGCGAAGGAGATCAAGGACCTGATCGACGCCTCCACCCAGCGCGTGGCCGACGGCGCGACCCTGGCGGGGCAAGCCGGCCAGACGATGCGCGACATCGTCGACAGCATCGGCCGCGTCACCGGCATCATGAACGAGATCGTCGCCTCCAGCCGCGAACAGGCCAGCGGGATCGGCCAGGTCAACCAGGCCATCGTGCAGATGGACGGCGTGACGCAGCAGAACGCGGCCCTCGTCGAGGAATCGGCGGCCGCGACGCGGGCGATGCATGAACAGGCGCAGGCGCTGGCCGGGCTGGTGGAAGTGTTCCGGGTCCAGGCGAAGTCCCAGGCGGCGCCGAAACCGGCGCTGCCGCCGGCACGCCACGCGGCGCCCGCCGCCGCGCCCGCGCCCGCGGCCCGGCCGGCACGGAAACCCGCCACCGTCCGCAAGACCCCTGCCACGGTGGAGGCGGACTGGGAAGAGTTCTGACCAAAGGATAGGGGTTGTTGCCGCAACCGGGTTTCTCAGGCAACATCCTCCCTATTCTTCATCTTTACGCTCGACGCCATGAACCTGCCCGCCCACCAACTCACCATGACGGTCCTGATGACGCCGGATACCGCGAACTTTTCCGGTAACGTGCACGGCGGGAACATCCTGAAACTGCTCGACCAGGTGGCCTACGCCTGCGCCAGCCGCTATGCCGGCACCTATGTCGTGACGATGAGCGTCGACCAGGTGACGTTCCGCCAGCCCATCCACGTGGGCGAGCTGGTGACGTTCCTGGCCGCCGTGAACTACACGGGCCGCACGTCGATGGAAATCGGCATCAAGGTCGTGGCCGAGGACATCCGCACGCAGCAGGTGCGCCATGTGAACAGCTGCTTCTTCACGATGGTGGCCGTGGGTGACGACAAGCAGCCCGTCCCCGTGCCGCCGCTGCGCCCGTTCGGGCCGGACGAGCTGCGCCGCCACAAGGAAGCGAAGGCCCGCAAGGAGCTGCGCCTGGCACTCGACCGCCAGCATGAGGAACGTGCCGCGGCAAAAAATTAGGGTTTTTTGTTAACCCGTGCTATACTGCGCCGCCTTGGCCTGGTAGCTCAGTTGGTAGAGCAGAGGATTGAAAATCCTTGTGTCGGTGGTTCGATTCCGCCCCGGGCCACCAAGAATTCCAGCAACGCCAACCCCCGCGGTTGGCGTTTTGCATTCCACTGTCCCTTTCGCACACTGCCATGACGACCTTGCCTCCCTGCCCCACCTGCGGTTCCGCGCTGACCTACGAAGACGGCATGGGCAACTACGTCTGCCCGGAATGCGCGCACGAATGGCCCGTCAAGGCCGACGCGGCGGCGGAAGAGACGGCCCGCGTGTGGCGCGATGCGGCCGGCAACGTGCTGCAGGACGGCGACACCGTCACCGTCATCAAGGACCTGAAACTGAAGGGCGGCGGCGGCGTCGTCAAGCAGGGCACCAAGGTCAAGAACATCCGCCTCGTCGACGGCGACCACGACATCGACTGCAAGATCGACGGCTTCGGCGCGATGAGCCTGAAGTCGGAATTTGTCCGCAAGAGCTGAGCGGGCGATATCCGATCCGGTATCGACACCGGAAAAACCGTCATTGGACGGCCATCGTGGATCGGCCTAGCATCATCCCATCGGACCGATCCCACGAGAACAACAATGAAGAGACACCTCGCCGCCCTCCTCCTCGCGGCCTGCGCGCCGCTGCACGCCGCCGAACCTTCCACGCCACAGCCGGTCAGGCTGGCCATCGACGCCACGCAGGCCAAGGGCCCCATGACGCCCATCTGGGCCTGGTTCGGCTACGACGAACCGAACTACACGACGGCGCCCAACGGTAAAAAGCTGCTGAGCGACATCGCCGCGCTGAGCCCCGTCCCCGTGTACGTCCGCGCGCACAACCTCATGACGTCGGGCGACGGCAGCTACGCGCTCAAGTGGGGCTCGACGAACATGTACACCGAAGACAAGGACGGCAAGCCGGTCTACGACTGGACCATCATCGACGGCATCTTCGACACGTACATCGAACGCGGCATGAAGCCGCTGGCGCAGATCGGCTTCATGCCGGAAGCGCTGTCGCAGCGCCCGCAGCCCTACCGCCACCACTGGAAGCCGGGCACGCCCTACAAGGAGATCATGACGGGCTGGGCCACGCCGCCGAAGGATTACGCCAAGTGGTCCGAGCTGGTCTACCAGTGGGTGAAGCACAGCGTGGCGCGCTACGGGCAGAAGGAAGTCGAGAGCTGGTACTGGGAAGTGTGGAACGAGCCGGACGGCCTGTACCTGATCGCGCCGGACACGAAGCGCGAGTACTTCAAGATGTACGATTACGCCGCCGATGCCGTGAAACGCGCGCTGCCGACGGCGCGCATCGGCGGCCCGCACACGGCCGGCGCGGGCCGCTTCATGGACGACTTCCTGCAGCACTGCCTGCACGAGACCAATTACGCGACCGGCAAGACCGGTACGCCGCTGGACTTCGTCGCGTTCCACGCCAAGGGCGCGCCGAAGGTCGTCGACGGCATCGTGCGGATGGGCATGGACGCGCACTTCCGCCACCTCGACGAAGGCTTCGCGCTCGTCGAAAAATATCCGGAACTGAAAAACATCCCCGTCATCATCGGCGAATCCGATCCGGAAGGCTGCGCCGCCTGCGGCATGCAGACCAACCCGGAAAACGCCTACCGCAACGGCACGCTGTACGCCAGCTACACGGCCGCGTCGATCGCGCGCGAGTACGACCTGGCCGCACGGCGCGGCGTGAACCTGATCGGCGCGGTGAACTGGTCGTTCGAATTCGAAGACCAGCCGTGGTTCGCGGGCTTCCGCGACCTGGCGACCAACGGCGTCAACAAGCCGGTGCTGAACGTGTTCCGCATGCTCGGCAAGATGCGCGGCGAGCGCGTGGCGGTGACGGGCGACCGCGCCTACGACGCGGCCCGCATCCAGGCCGCCGGCGTGCGCGGCGCGCGCACCGACATCGATGCACTGGCGGCGAAGGACGCGCACAGCGTGTCCGTCCTGGTCTGGAATTACCACGACGACGACATCATCGACGCCGGCTCGCCCGTCGAACTGCGGATCGCCGGCATTCCCGCCAAACGGGTGCAAATGCGCCACTACCGCATCGACCAGGAGCACAGCAATTCGTACGCCGCGTGGAAGCGCATGGGCTCGCCCGCGCATCCGACGCCGGCGCAGGTGGCGGCGCTGCAGAAGGCGAGCGAACTCGCGGAGCTCGCGCCCGCGTCGACGCTGCAGACGACGGACGGCACGGCGACGGTCAGGATGCAGTTGCCGAGGCAGGCGGTGTCGCTGGTGACGCTGACTTACTGAATCACCGGCGCGGGACGGTGGGCACAGCGTCGGATCGCGCCCGCCGTGTCCGTAACACGCGCTCGCGTACAGCGCCGTCGTCGACACGGCGAAACAATCGAATGACGCCACCTTGGCCGTACGAGCAGAACGCCCAGCTCAGGATTGCGCGTGTCGATCGCGCGCCTTCTCACTGCGGAGTCCGCCGATGCCGCTGGATCGTCCTGCTGCTGTTCGTCGCCAGCGCGGTGGTCGCGCACCTGCGCGGCCGCGTGCGGCCAACCGGACGGTGCACGACCGCATCATCCTGTTCTGCGACGTCGAACGGCCGCTGAAATACCGCTGGGCGCAGGCCGTCAGCCGCGCGGTTGGCGGCTTCATCCTGCGCGCGTCGGCGGCGCCGAACGAGACCGGCGACCGCACGGGCGGCCTGAACCGCGCCTTCCGCTACCTGTACGCGCTGCGCCGGTTCGGCAAGCGGTGGAAAGCCTGGAGCCGCACCGTCTACTACGCCTTCAAATGGTTCCTGTTCGGCGCGCTCGCGTTCGTGCTGTTCTGGCGCTGATCCGTCATACGCCGGTAACATGCTGGCGAGTATGATGAGGCAACGGAATCCGGCCACGACGCACATGTACAAATCCAGGAAACGCCTGCTGATCCTCGACGCGGACGGCACCACCATCGACGCCTTTTCCGCCATCGAAGCGGCCTTTTCGCGGCACGGGCTGGACATCGGCGACGAAGCCCGGTTCCAGAAGCGCCACAACCTGTTCAAGTACCTGGGCGGGCTGAAGGAATTCCCGTCGATCATCAAGAAGAATTTGCGCAAGAACAGCCGGGCCAGGCTCGTCGACAGCCTCACGGAGGTCTATCGCCAGGAAGCGACGATGTACGAAGGGATTCCCGACCTCGTGCGGGAACTGGTCGCCGCACCGGACGTCGTCGTCGGCATGGTCACGCGCAACATCACGAACGAGCCGCTGGAGACGCTGCGCCAGCTGTTCCAGCGCCACGACATCGACATCAATGCGCTCGACTTCCTCGTCCACATCCCGCTCTCGGAAAAGAAGACGAGCCAGTTCCGCGCGATCCGCGAACAATTCGGCATCAATCCGGCGCGCGCCTACGTGTGCGGCGACGAGCACAAGGATTTCACTGCCGCGATCGGCTCGGGCATGCACCCGTTCATGGTGTCGTACGGCTTCGAGGACTACGACCGGCTCACGGAGAAATTCGAGATTCCCCACGAGCTGATCTCGCGTACGTCCGGCGAACTGTGCCAGCGCATCCGTCATGCGCTCGACCTGGGCAAGGGCCGAGGCGGACCGGTCAGTACGCGTACCAGAGCAGCAGCGCGCTGACGACGCCGAACATCCAGTAATCGACGGGCGCGCCCGCGAACCAGCGCTTGTGCCAGGGAACCAGTTCGCGCTTGAAGCGGCGCCAGCCGAAAGCAGGATTGACGACGAACCACAGCCAGTCCTCGACGATCCAGAACAGCATCACGGCGCCCAGCGCGCGTGCTTCCAGCTGCAACGACCACTGGCCCATGAAGGCCAGCGGGAAGTGAAAAATGACGCCGATGAAGGAAAACATCCACGCGTGGTAGCCGGTCAACGCGCGGCCGCCCCAGAAGATGTCGAGCAGCGGATGCTCTTCGATGCGCCAGGTGGGCAGGTTCGCGGCCCAGCCGGCCTCGCCTTCGATCTCGACTTCGACGCGGGCAAAAAAATAAGCGGCAACGACGATGGCGGCCAGCGTCGCGACGAACTGGCCGGCATGGGAAAGTTCAAACACAGGCATCGATGGGTTCGGTCTGCTTCAGGATGGCCGCCAGCACGGCGCTCGCGGCATGGGGACGGCCCAGCGCGAGGGCGCGGGTACGCATGGTGTCGAGTTCGGCCGGATGGGCCATCAGGTAGCGCACGCGGTATTCCAGCGACGGCGCATCGAACGCTTTCATCGCGGCGCCATGTTCGAGCAGGAAATTGGCATTGCGTTCTTCTTGCCCGGGAATCGATGCATTCACGATCATGGGCAGGCCCAGCGCCAGGCACTCCGCCGTCGTGGCGCCGCCCGGCTTCGTGATGGCCACGTCGGCGCAGGCCATCAGGCGCTCGACCTTGTCCGTAAAACCCTGCGGCACGAGCCGGCCCGGGTACGCGGCCGCCAGGCGTTGCAACGCCGCCAGTTCCGCGGCATTGCGGCCCGCCAGCGCGATCAACTGGAAATTGCCGGGGATCGCCAGCAGGCGCTGCGCCAGCGTGGACAGGCCGCCCAGCCCCGCGCCGCCGCCCATCAACAGGAAGGTCATGCGGCCGGGATCGATGCCGAGTTCGCGTGCACACGCGGTGCGGTCCGGCCGGCACATAAAAGCCGGCATGACCGGGATGCCGGTGACGTGGATGCCGTCGCGCGCGATGCCGTGTTTTTCCATCAGGAACGCCACTTCGTCGTTGCCCGCGCAATAGCCGGCCATGTGCCGGTGCACCCACATGCGGTGCAGGTCGAAGTCCGTCACCTGCACCCACACGGGGCAGCGCAGCATGCCATCGGCAACCTCGCGCGACAGGATCTCGGCCGGCAGGAAATGCGTGCAGACGATGGCATCCGGGCGCAGCTCGGCGATTTTCGCCAGCAGCGGCGCGCAGTCGCGCCGTTCGATGCGGCGCCGCAGCCGGTGCGCCCAGCCGTCCGGCGCGGCCGTGTTGGTGGTGTCGTAGACCCAGCTCCACACGGCGGGCGCGCGCCGCACGAGCGTGATGTAGAGGTCGGCGTAGACCTGGCGCAGGCGCGGCGTCGCGTAGGCCGTCGCGTCCAGGTGGATGACCTCGGCGATGCCGGGGACGGCGCACGCGGCGGCACGGATCGCCTCGGCCGCGCGCGTATGGCCGGCGCCCGCCGGCACGCTCAGCACGAGGATGCGCTTGCCCGCCCTGCCTTCGTCCATCCAACGCCCACCCATCGCGCTCGCCTCGCCGTGCATATTGATGAGGGCAATGTAGCGGTTGAATATGACGGTGCCGTGACGACGCGTGCGCCTCTTGCCAAGCGCGGCGGTGCACGCGATCATGGGCCCATGAACCCGCTCAACCTACCCCGCACCCTTGCCCGCGTGGCCGGCCTGGCCCTATTGCTCGCGAGCAGCGCCTGCCGCAGCGATGCGCCGCAGGTCCCCTCCACCGCCACGGGCAGCGCGCCCCTGCTGGCACGCATCGAGGCCGAGCGCGGCGCTGCCGCCTGCGACACGGACGATCAATGCCACACGATCGGCGTGGGCCACAAGGCCTGCGGCGGTCCCGAGCGCTACCTCGCGTGGTCTAGCAAGAACAACGACGGCACGCGCCTGCGCGCGCTCGTGGCCGAACACGCGGCCGCGCGCCAGGCCGAGGACAGCAAGAAAGGCATGATGTCGACCTGCTCCGTCGTCCCCGATCCGGGCGCGACGTGCGCCGCCGGCCAGTGCGTGCTGCGCGCCACGAACAACGGTCCCGGCGGGATGGCACCCGTCGCCCGCTGATACTTCATCACGAACGACAAAGGCCGCGGCATGCACCGCGGCCTTTGTCTTTCGGGCCGCTTGTGGCGGCCCATAGTCGAGCTGTAACCCGACGATTACTCGACCTTCGCCTGCTTGTTGCCGGCGTTCTGGAACAGCGGGATCGGATCCGTCGTGTCGACTTCGACGATCGTCGTGCCGACCGTGGCGCCGCCGGTCACGTAGGCGACCGAACCCAGGTGACGCTTGCCGGTCGCGAGACCGGACCACGACAGCGCCACCGATGCCGTGCCGCCCAGGGCGACCTGGGACGGTGCGACGGCCCTGAAGTTGCCGCCGGTGACGCCCGGGCTCAGCACCCAGGTCGACAGCTTGTACGTGGCGCTGCCACCGACCGGATCGTAGCCGACGACGCACACCTTGTACTCGCCTGCCGGCGGGTTGGCCAGCGTGACCATTTCGTTGGCCGTCTGGCCGCCGCTGGTGCCGACGACGGTCGTGCCGCGTGCCACCACCAGGTCCAGGTCGGACAGGCCGTTGCCGGTGCCGACCGTGTCGCTGTCGTACAGCGCGAAGCGGGCGGTCGTCGTGCCGGCCGGGATGGTGACGGTATGCACGTTCACGCCCGTGCCGCCGCCGCCCGTGCAGACGCTGTTGGCCGTGTTCGTCGCCGTGACGACCGTCGAGCTGAACTCGGTGGCCGGGATCAGGCCGGCCTTGGCGAGGGACAGCGAGCCGGCGTAGCCGGTACCGATGGTGACGACCTTGGTGCCGGACGTCGCTTCGCTCTGCACCGTGGCCGGCACGGCGATCGTCGAGGCGCGCGCCGTCAGCGGGCTGCGCACGGTGTGCGTGCCGTCGCTCCAGGTCAGCTTGCCGTACACCCACGTGTTCATCGGCGCGCTGGTGCGGGTCAGCTTGACGGTGTACGTGGCGCTGGCGCCCGGCGCCAGGTTCAGCGTGGCCGGCTGCACGTCGACCGAGTAGCCAGGCAGCGTGGTGCTGACGTTGTACGTCGCCGCGCTGCCGCCCACGTTCTTCACCGTGCGGGTCAGCGTCTGGATGCCCAGCACGTTGGCGGCCGTCAGCGACGGCAGGTTCAGGTTGTACGGCTGGATCGAGCCGACGGCGGGGCAGGTGCCCGGGCTGAACACGTTGGTGATGCCGAGGCCGCACAGGAAGCGCGCGTAGTCGATCGTCGCCAGGTCGTACACGAGGCCCGGATCGACGGCGACGGACGGCGCCACATGGCCGGCGCCCTGGCCCCACGGCAGCGTGCCGGTCGTGCGGGCCGTGCTGTCCCACGACACCGGACCGTTCAGGCCGTCGTTGAAGGTGTCGTACGCGGTCGTCATCAGGGCCGACTTGATCATCGCCGGGCTCCAGTCCGGATGGCGCTGTTTCAGCAGCGCGGCGATGCCGGCCACGTGCGGCGACGCCATCGAGGTGCCGGTGTAGAACGCGAAGTCCTTCGACGGCGCCGGTGCGCCCGCGGCGACCGCGTCGCGCTGGGCCTTGGTCAGGTCGGCGCTGACGGCCGCCAGGATGTCCGTGCCCGGCGCGGTCACGTCCGGCTTCATGATGTTGGCGTTGGCCACGTTCGGGCCGCGCGACGAGCTGCTGTTCATCTGCGGTGCCACGATGTTCGGATCGACGATGCCGCGCAGGTTGTTCAGCGCCGCGGTGGCGCCCGGGGTCGAGGCATAGTAATCCTTGACCTTCTGGCCGTCCGCGGCCGTGATGTGCACGGTCGAGATCGAGTGCGCCTGGTTCAGGATCGTCGCCGCGCTGGTCGGCGTGTTGGCGATGATGACGCCGACGGCGCCGGCCGTCTTGCCGTTCGCGCTCTTGTTGACGAGCACGTTGCTGCCGCGGTCGCAGACGAGGATCTTGCCCGTCACCTTGGCCGGGTCGAGGTACGTGGTCGGACCGTCGGCCGGCCCGAAGCACAGGTTCAGGCTCGGGTCGGCCGGATCGACGCCCGCCAGGCCGGCATCCTTGGCGAGGATCAGCGGCGACGACGGCGTGTTGGCATTGCCGGACGCGCCGGTGACGGTCACGCCGTTGCCCAGCGCGACGTCGCCCGCATAGGTGCGGTTGTGCGTCGAGTTGCCAACGGTGGTGAGCCACGGGCTGATGTGGGCGACCGGTGCCGTCGCCGGACCGGAGTTGCCGGCCGATGCCGCCACGAACACGCCCGCCGCGGCCGCGCCGAGGAAGGCGACTTCGGTCGGTTCGTTGAACGCGCCGCCGCCGGCGTTCGGGCCGATCGAGAAGTTGATGACGTTCACGCCATCCTTCACCGCCTGTTCGATCGCGGCCACGCTGTTCGAGGTGGCGCAGCCGTTCAGGCCGGTGCCGCCGTCGGTCCAGCAGACTTTATAGGCGGCGATGCGGGCGCGCGGCGCCATGCCGGTGATCTTGCCGAGGGACACGCCGCTGGCACTGGCATTCACGTGCGCGTTGCCGCCGGCCGTGCTGGCCGTGTGGTCGCCGTGGCCGCCGTGGCCTTCCGCGCCGGCAACCGAGTCGCGCGCCGACAAAAATTCGGTCCAGTGCAAGGTCTGCGTCGGCTGCTTGAAGTAGCGCGCGCCGATCAGCTTGTTGTTGCAATCGGTGACGGCGAAGCCTTCGCCGACCTGGCAGATGCCCTTCCAGGATGCCGGCGGGGCATCGTAGGCGAGCTTGGTGCCGTCGCGGCTCGGATTGCCGTTCGCGTCGACGCGGTCGGCGAAGCTGTCGTGCTCCGGCCAGATGCCGCCGTCGACGATACCGATGATGATGCCTTCGCCGGCCTTGTCCTGGCCGCCGAGCTGGTCCCACAGGCCGCCCGGTTTATCGAGGCCGAGGAACGTCGGGGTATAGCTCGTGTCGAGCTGCAGGATCGAGTCGGCCGAGATGCTGGCGACGCCCGGGTTCTTCTTCAGCGCGCGGACCTCGGCGTCGGTCAGCATGGCCGAGAAGCCGTTGAAGACGACCTTGTATTCGTTGGTGACCTGGGCCTTGTTGACGGTGGACAGGACATCCGCCTGCTTCGTCTCCAGGTAGGTGATGTAGTTCTGGACGCTCGTCGCGTCGACGTTCAGGCGCTGGCCGGTGGCCGGCTTGGTCGCCGTCAGGCCGCTGACGCCGCCGTCATAGGTGGCGACCGGCTTGTCGGCCAGCTGGACGATGTACGAGCGGCGGACTTCGCCGTCGGCATAGGCGTGGGTGGCCGCCGCGACGGTCAGCGCGAACAGGACGGCCGAAGTGATGGGACGCAGTTTCATGGTCGATACCTCGGCGGCTTAAGCGTTGTTGGACGAAGGAGCGGATTTGCGGCGGCGCCCCAGGAGCGCGCCCATGCCCAGGCCGATCAGCGCGAGGCTGCCCGGCTCCGGCACTTCGGCCAGTGCGAGGTTGTCGATGGCGAACTGCGCCTGGTAGATCGACGGATCGGAATTGTCGGCCGCGACGGTGCAGCCGCCGATGCCGTCGAACAGGCAGGCGTGGATCGTCAGGCTGGTCAGCTCGGCGTAGCCGAAGCCGGCCGGCAGCGTGGCGGTGTCGAACAGTGGGTTGCCATTGTTGTCGAGGCCCGGGAAGTCGAGCGCGTAGCCGAGCGTGCCGCCGTTCGCGAACGTGCCGGTCAGCAGCAGTTGGCCATACGAGAAATTCGGCAGGCCGCCGAACGGGGCGACGAAACCGAAGTCGAGGCGACGCAGACTGAACTTGCCGCCGTCGTCCTTCTTGATCGTGACGCCGCCGTCGTTCAGGCCCAGGTAGGAATGGCTCGTGTTGTTGGTCGGACAGCCGCCCAGCCAGCAGGAGGTCGGGTCCATGCCATTGACGAGCAGGCCGACGACGCCGCTCGTGCCGCCGTGATTGTCGATGGCTTGCAGCGTGTAGCCGGCCTCGCCGAGCGTGTCGCCGTCCACGTAGATGCCGTCGGGGCTCAGGGATTCGAAGTTCACCACGGATGCCATGGCAGGTGCCGTGCCCAGCAGTGCAAGCGCGGCGGCTGCACCCAGGACCAGTTTGTTCAGCCCGGATTGGGCAGGGGAAACGCAAGAAGTCGGATTGGTTGTCATGTCTCTCGCCTTGAAATGGAAGCACCGATGGGTATCGGGCCTACGTGTTTTTTTACCAACTACACGACTTTCAAATGTAGCAAGAAAACAATATTTATTCGTAAAAAATTATCCGAATTAACTATTGTGCTCAATGTTTGATATTGAACAAAATTTGGATTTCCCTATGAAAACAGCGATGTCGAAACGCAAGAAATTGTCGTTTTTTAATTACAATTCATTGCAAATAGAAAAATTGCTAGACATGCATTTTTTCTTGTGCTAACTCTTTTACAATGTATCCACTTGGAAATAGATTCCATATGTGCAACTGGATGTGGATACGCCTTTGCCAAGAACCATTTCAGTCCTTGCAAATGTTCATGCTTGATTGAAAACTTGGGTACAAACGGTTGATACCAGTTGGTTGCTCACGGGCCACAAACGTTCGCTGGAGACACTCCGACAGAGTATGATGACGCTTCCCCGAAGCAGACTCGAGAGACCTATCCAGGATGAATGTTCCCGCGCACACCGATGCTTTGTTCCGTCAGGCCGAACGCGGCGTGCTGCCGCTCGGTGAACTGTTCCAGGGTGCGCAGACGCTGGTCGAACTGGGCATGCAGCAGGAAGCCATCCGGTTGTACGCCACCTGGATCGAGCACACGGCCTCCCCGGCCGCGTATGCCGCCTGCTTCAACCTCGCCGTCGCGCGCGGCAACGTGGGCGACGATGCGGGCGCCGCCCGCGATTACCTGAAGGCGATCGAACTCGCCCCCGGCTTCGTCGAGGCGCGCCTGAATCTCGGCACGCTGTACGAGCGCATGAACCGGCCCGATGACGCGCTCGCCGCATGGCAAGGCATCCTCGCCGACATCCCGGACCTGGCCGCGAAACCGGCGCTGCACGTGCAGGCCCTGAACAACCTGGGCCGCCTGTGCGAGATCCGCAAGCGCCTGCCGGAAGCGCTGGACTATCTCACGCGCAGCCTCGAACTCGACCCGGACCAGCCCAAGGTCATCACCCACTGGGTGCACCTGCGCCAGAAGCTGTGCGTGTGGCCCGTCTACGAAGCGTTCGGCGCCGTCACGGTGGCAGAACTGCGCCGCCACACGTCGGCCCTCGCGATGCTGGGCGCGTCGCCGGATCCGGCCGAGCAGCTGGCCGCGTCGCTCAACTTCGTCGAGCGCAAGGTGCATGCGGCGCCCGAGCAGCTGGCGCCGCCCGAGGGCTATGCCCACAGGCGCATCCGCATCGGCTACCTGTCGTCCGACCTGTGCTCGCACGCGGTGTCGATCCTGACGGCCGAACTGTACGAGCTGCACGACCGCGCGCGCGTCGAGGTCTACGCGTTTTCCTGGAGCCGTGAAGACAATTCGCCGCTGCGCGCGCGCGTGGTCGGCGCGATGGACCACTACATCCGCATCGACCGCATGACGGACGAGGAAGCGGCGCGCTGCATCCGCTCGCACGAGATCGACATCCTCGTCGACCTGCACGGCCTCACGCTGGGCGCGCGCGCCGACATCCTCGGCTGGCGTCCCGCGCCCGTGCAGCTGACGTGGCTGGGCTTTCCCGGCCCGACGGCGGTACCCGGCATCGACTACGTGGTGGCCGACGACTTCGTGCTCCCGCCGGCGCTGGAACCGCATTTCACGGAACGGCCGCTGCGCATGCCGCACACGTTCCAGATCAACGACCGCCGCCGCGCCATCGGCCCCACGCCCACGCGCGCCGCGAACGGCCTGCCGGAAGGCGCGTTCGTGTTCTGCTCCTTCAACAGCAATTTCAAGGTCACGCCCGAGGTGTTCGACAGCTGGATGCGCATCCTGACGCAGGTGCCGGACAGCGTGCTGTGGATGGTGGCCGACAGCGACGCCACCCGCGCCAACCTCGTGCGCGAGGCCGAGGCGCGCGGCGTGGCAGGCAGCCGCCTGCTGTTCGCGGGGCGCGTGGCGCCGGCCGATTACCTGGCCCGCTTCCGCCTGGCCGACCTGTTCCTCGACACGAATCCGTTCAACGGCGGCACCACCGCGAGCGACGCCCTGTGGGCCGGCCTCCCGGTGCTGACGTGGGCCGGCCAGACCTTCTGCTCGCGCATGGCGGGCAGCCTGCTGCGCGCGGTCGGCCTGCCGGAACTCGTCACGCACGCGCTGGAAGACTACGAGGCGCTGGCCATCGCCCTCGGCAACGACCGCCCGCGCATGGACGCGCTGCGCGCGCGCCTCGCGGCCAACCGCGACGCGAGCCCGCTGTTCGACACGCCGCGCTTCGTGCGCGACTACGAAGACCTGCTGGCCACCGTCGTCCGGCGCCCGGCCGGCGTCGACCCCGTGGACGAGCCGACCATCGCCCGCCTGCAGGAAGTGCCGGCCCCCGCGCAACTGACCTTGCAGCAGGAGAGCATGCTGTCGCTGCTGCGTCCCGGCATGCACAGCATCGTCGAAGTGGGCGGCGCGACCCTGGCCCAGGCCTGGCGCGCACGCGCACCGAACTCGCACTATATCGCCATCAGCGCCGCCGGCGGCGCCGCCGGCGACTGGAGCACCGCCGCCATCGAGCGCGACGCCGAACAACTGACCGACGCCGACTGGCAGCAGCTGGCCGCCGCGCAGTGCTGGCTGTTCCCGGAGACGCTGGAACGCCTGCGCGACCCGTGGGCCTTCCTCGCGCGCCTGCGCCGCCAGGCGCTCGGCCCGGTGGAGCTGGTCGCATGCGTCAACAACGGCCAGCATTGGCTGCTGCAGACGCTGCTCGCCGCCGGCAACATGCCGGACCGGCGCAACCTGCACCTGTTCACGCGCGCAGCGCTCGCGGCGCTGCTGGCCGAACACGGCTTCACGCTCATCGCCATGACGACGGTGAACGCGCAACAGCCGCCGCCGGCCGTGCTGGACGCGATCCGCGCCCTGGCCGCGGCCAGCGGCGCCGATCCCGAACTGGCCGTGCAGGACGCCCTGCCCTACCAATACCTGGTGCGCGCCATCGCCGCCTGATCAGTCGAGCCGCACGACGTCGATCGGGTCCGGCAGGAAGCGGGCATAACGCCCCATCGACGCGACGATGGCATCGTGCGCCAGTTCGAAGCGGTACTCGACGTCGTCTTCCGCCACCCGTTGCGCGCCGAAGCGCTCGTGGAACGTCCAGACGCTGCGATTGTCCTTGCGGACCTCGAAATGCGCATTGCGAAAGCCGAGATGGTCGAGCGCATACCGGTAGACGATCAGCGCCGATTCGATCCCCACATAGGTAGGAGCACCGTCGGCGACGATCCAGCTCCCCCACGAAAAGCTGTCGCCGACGGCGTTGTATAGCCGCACGGTGCCGACCGGCTGGCCGGCACCGCCCGCCTCGTCCTTCAGGCAGATGATGAAATAAGCCTGGCTGCCGTCCGTCTTGTAGCGCTCGATCCAGGCGGCCTGCCTGGCCACGTCGGCGTCGACCGCCGACAGGTACGCCGCCTTTTTGGGATCGAGCCGCAACGACAGGATATAGGCCGCATCGGCGACCTCGACCTCGCGCAGCACGAGCTTGTTGCCGACCAGGCGGGCGGCGGGTTGGATGGTTGGTTGCGCGCTCATGACTCCCCGTATGAACTTGATGGACGAAGGCATGATTACACACAACAATCGCCATAGGAATGACATGGTTGCAATCAAATTGCCCTTCTGAAAACCAATCGCAAAATTGTGCCAACTATTGGTTGCTCACGGGCCACAAAATTTCGCTGGGAACAGGTCAACAGAGTATGATTACGCTTCCTTTGCGACCGGCAGGACGACGTTCGGCCTCTTCGAAACACACCATGCAAACGAATCAAATTCCCGTCATCACGGTGTCGTACAACTCGCCCGACCTGATCGAGGCGCTGCTGCGCACCTTCCGCCAGTTCTATTCGAACAAAGTGTACGTGATCGACGGCTCGCGTCCCGAGGTCGCGACGCAGATCGGTGCCATCGCCGCACGTTTCCCGGACGTCGAGTTCATCCCGTTCGGCTACAACATCCACCACGGTCCCGGCATGACCTGGGCCGTGCACAACCTGAACCTGCAAGGCCAGGCGCTGTTCCTCGATTCGGACGTCGAGATCGTCAAGGACGGCTTCCTCGAAACCCTGCAGGCCGAGCTGGAGCCGGGCATGTGGGGCGTCGGCAGCACCCAGCGCGTCAACGAGCGCGGGTACGACGAGCCTGACGACGGGCCCATCCACTACCTGCACCCGGCCTGCATGCTGGTCAACCTGGACGTGATGCGTCAATGGCCGCTGCCGATCAAGCACGGCGCGCCGAACATCCAGACGATGCTGGCGCTGAACCACAGCGGCAACGCCCACCTGTACAAGCACGTGCAATGGGTCCGCGAAGATTTCGAAGGCCGCACGACGCCGCACTACATCAAGCACCCGTGGCAGGGTACGGTCAAGCGCACGGGCGGCTACCACTACGACATGCCGGCGCCCGACGGCAGCGTCGATCCGTATCTGCTGCATTTCGTGCCCACCGACGCCGCCAAGGTGATCGACGTCGGCTGCGGCAACGGCCTGTTCGCCAAGGCCTACCGCGCCCGCCATCCGATCTGCCAGTACCTCGGCGTGGAACTCGATCCGCAACTGGCCGACCAGGCACGTCCGCATTGCGATTTCGTGTTCAACATGGACATCACGAAGCCGACCAGGCAGTTCGACACCTACGCGGCCGGCGCCGATTGCTGGATTCTCGGCGACGTGCTGACCAGCCTGCCCGATCCGTGGGCCCTGCTGCGCGACATCCGCCGCCGGAGCGCGCCGGGCACCCGCGTCGTCGTCTCGGTGCGCAACGCCCAACACTGGAGCGTGCAGGCCCGTCTCGCCGTCGGCGACCTGCATTACCGCGACGAGACGCCCGTGCGCCCGCACGACCTGCGCCTGTTCACGCGCGCCACCTTGCTCGACCTGCTGCGCCAGACCGGCTTCGAACTGGCCACCGGCTCGCCCGAGGTGCGCGACGAGCCGGCGCGCGAGCAGTGGCTGCCGGCGATCCGGGCGCTCGCCGCGGCCGGCGGCAACGATCCGGAGCAGGCGGCGCAGGACGCGCTGGCGTGGCAGTATGTGTGCGTCGCGACGCTCGTCTGAATCCAAACATGCAGGAGAATTCCATGTCCCGTTCCCTCTCCGCCCACGTCCATGACGGCGCCACCGTCGCCGCCGATGCGCAACTGGGCGACTTCGTCGTGGTCTACGCCGGCGCCGCGATCGGCGCCGGCTGCCGCGTGCGCGGCTTCACCCAGGTCTGGCCCGGCGTGCGGCTGCACGAGGGCGTCGACCTCGGTCCGGGCGTCACCATCGAGGCACCGGACGGGGACGGCAGCGACGTCGTGATCGGCGCCGGCACCCGCATCGGCGCCGGCGCCCTGCTGCACCGGGGCGTGCGCATCGGCCAGGGCGCCGAAGTCGTGGCCGGGGCCGTGGTCACCCATAACGTGCCGCCGTACGCGATCGTGGCCGGCGCGCCGGCACGCGTGGTCAACTACGTGCAGCAGGCCGAACGCAAGCCGGCGGCCGAGTGGCACACCATCACCACGCCGCCAAAAACGCCGTCGGCCGTGCGCCTCGGCGTCGGCGACGTGACGCTACACCGCTTCAAATACGTCGGCGATCCGCGCGGCGACCTGTCGGTCGGCGAGTTCATGCGTGAAATCCCGTTCATGCCGAAACGCTACTTCCTGGTCATGAACGTCCCCAACGACAAGACCCGCGGCGAACACGCGCACTACAAGTGCCACCAGTTCCTGGTCTGCGTGAAAGGCAGCTGTTCGGTGGTCGTCGACGACGTGGCATCCCGCTGCGAAGTGCGCCTCGACGCGCCGGACATCGGCCTGTACCTGCCGCCGATGACCTGGGGCATCCAGTACAAGTATTCGAGCGACGCCGTGATGATGGTGTTCGCGTCGGATTATTACGAAGCGGAAGACTACATCCGCGACTATGACGAATTCGTCGCCGCCAAACGCCGCATGGGCGACAGCGGCGCCCTTCCTGTGGAGCACGCATGAGTATTCCCTTCCTCGACCTGAAGGCCATCAACCTCGAGCAGGAAGACGCCATCGAACAGGCCATGCGGCGCGTGCTGCGGTCCGGCTGGTACGTCCTCGGCAAGGAAGTGGAAGCGTTCGAGCAAGCCTATGCCGCCTGGTGCGGTACGCGCCATGCCATCGGCGTGGCCAACGGGCTGGATGCGATCTTCCTCGTGCTCAAGGCATGGGGGGTAGGCCCGGGCGATGAAGTCATCGTTCCCAGCAATACCTATATCGCCACCTGGCTGGCCGCCTCGCATTGCGGCGCCACGCCGGTCCCGGTGGAGCCGGTGGCGGGCACGTACAACCTCGATCCGGCCCGCGTGGAAGCGGCCATCACGGCGCGTACCAGGGCCATCGTGCCGGTCCACCTGTACGGCCAGTGCGCCGACATGGCGCCGCTGATGGACATCGCACGCCGTCACAACCTGAAGGTCGTCGAGGACGGCGCCCAGGCGCACGGCGCGCGCTACCGCGGCCGGCGCGCTGGTACGCTGGGGCACGCCGCCGCGTTCAGCTTCTATCCCGGCAAGAACCTGGGCGCGCTGGGCGACGGCGGCGCGATCACGACCGACGACGACGCACTGGCACGGCAACTGCGCGCGCTGCGCAACTACGGCTCCCAGAAGAAATACCACAACGAATCCATCGGCTTCAATTCGCGCCTGGACGAGCTGCAGGCGGCGATCCTGTCGGCCAAGTTGCCCGTGCTGGACGACCAGAACGCCCGGCGGCGCGCGCTGGCGGCGATCTACGATGCCGAGCTGGCCGGCATCCCCGGCCTCGTCCTTCCCGTCGTGCCCGAGTGGGCCGAACCGGTGTGGCACCTGTACGTCGTGCGCCATGCACAGCGCGACGCGCTGGCCAAGGGGCTGGCCGAGGCCGGCATCGGCACGCTGGTGCATTACCCGATCGCACCGCACCTGCAGCCCGCCTACACCGATCTCGGCATGACCGAGGGCCGGTTCCCGATCGCCGAGGCCATCCATCGCGAGGTGCTCAGCCTCCCGATGGGGCCGACGATGACGGCGGCGCAGGCGGTCGAGGTCGCGCAGGCGGTACGGCGCATCGCCGCGGCGCTGTGAACGGCGCCATCGCGTACTTTTTCTCACGAACGACAACGAACTCCGATCTCCATGACGCTTCCCAAAGTCAGCATCGTCATCCCGTCGTACAAGCCGGAGCACTTCGAACAATGCCTGCGCTCGGCCGTCGGCCAGACCTACCCGAATATCGAAATCCTCGTCAGCGACAATTGCCCGACCGAGCAAATCCGCGATATCTGCGCACGCTTTCCCGAAGTAATCTACCAGCGCTGCTCGGTGATCCGCGGCGATAACATCCACGCCGCCTTCTTCTCGGGCAAGGGCACGTACATCAAGCCGCTGTTCGACGACGACATCCTGCATCCGTTCTGCGTCGAGCGCATGGTGGCCGCGATGACTGCGCATCCGCGCGTGCAGATGACGTTCTCGGCCTCGCAGGTCATCGACGCCAACAACCTGCGCGTCGAAACCCGCCGTGCGTTCGAGGCCAGCGGTTCGATGACGGGCCTGGAACTGCACCGCAGCATGGTCCTCGGCATGCGTAATTTCGTCGGCGAATTCTCCACGGTGATGTTCACCCGTCAGAAGCTGTGGGAAATCGGCCACCACCGGCTGTTCGCGCTGGCCGGCCACGACTGCACCCGCGGGCTGTCCGACGTGTCCGCGTACTGCAACCTGGTCGAAGGCGGCGACGTGTTCTACCTCGACGAGGAACTGAGCTACTTCCGCCGCGATCCGCGCCTGCAGTCGGAATCGAATCCGGCCGTGAACAAGAATTTCGGCTACTGCTTCTCCGACTACTTCGACCTGCTGCTCGCGTCGCATCGCCTGGGCGTCGTCGGCACGCAGGAGCTGCTGGACAAGCGCGACCAGGTGCACACCGCCTACCTGCAGCTGCGCGGGGTCTTCTTCCAGGTCGAGGAAGCCTGGCAGCGCTACGCCGCCTACACGGAGAGCCTGACCGCATGACGTCCCTGCCCCCCTTCTACTGCATCAGCCACAAGGACCCGGGCTGGCCCCTGCCGCCGTTCCTGACGCTCGTCGGCACCGGCGGCTATGTGCCGGAGCGCGGCATCGGCATGAGCGTGCACGCGCCGCAGCTGGCCTTCAAGAACATGAAGCTGGGCGAATACGCGGCCCTCTTCATGATCCGCCGCCTGCTGGAAGAAGCGCACGCCGACGGCTTCGTCGGCGTCTGCCATTACCGCCGCTACGCCCTGGTCGCCGAGATCGGCGAGCTGCGCGGTTTCAACTACCACGCGCACCCGAGCGAGCTGCGGGACCTGCCCATCGAAGCTTTCATCGGCGACGGCACGACCCCGATCATCTCGGCGCCCATCAATTTTCCCGGCACGGTCATGCAGCAGTACTCGGCGAACGCGGTCGGGCGCGACCTGCTGATGTTCTTCGGCGACGCGGTCGACTGCGGCGTGATCGACAGCGACGAGGCGATCAACTTCCTGTCCGGCACCAGCTTCATCACGGCGGGCAACGTGGGCTACATGCCGGTCGCGTGGTTCGTCGAGACGATGCGCCAGCTCGAAGAGGTGGTGGCGCGTTTCGCCCACAACCATTACGTCCGGCGCGAAGGCTACGAAGAACGTACGATGGGATTGTGCTGCGAACGCCTGCATGGCCTGCTGCTGCGCAAGAAGGCATTGGAATACGGTGCGGACAAGGTGATCACGCGTCCCCTGACGGTGCTGACCGAGACCGGTCGGCTGAACTGAAACGGCAAGGAGATCGGATGAAAGCAGTCATCCTCGCGGGCGGCCTCGGCACCCGCATCAGCGAAGAAACCTCGGTCAAACCGAAACCGATGGTGGAGATCGGCGGCAAGCCCATCCTCTGGCACATCATGAAGGGCTATTCCACGCACGGCGTGAACGATTTCGTGATCTGCTGCGGCTACAAGGGCTACGTGATCAAGGAGTACTTCGCCAACTATTTCCTGCACACGTCCGACGTCACGTTCGACATGCAGAACAACCGCATGGAAGTGCACACGCGCAGCGCCGAGCCATGGAAGGTGACCCTGGTGGACACCGGCGACGACACCTTGACGGGCGGCCGCCTGAAGCGCGTGCGCGACTACGTGCGCGACGAAGAGGCGTTCTGCTTCACCTACGGCGACGGCGTCTCGAACGTGAACGTCACGGAACTGATCGATTTCCACCGCGCCCACGGCAAGCTGGCCACGCTGACGTCCGTCCAGCCGCCGGGCCGCTTCGGCGCCCTCAACCTGCAGGGCGACGAGATCACCAGCTTCCAGGAAAAACCGCAGGGCGACGGCGCCTGGATCAACGGCGGCTTCTTCGTGCTCTCGCCGCAGGCCATCGACTACATCGACGGCGACGCCACCACGTGGGAGAAGCAGCCGATGGAAGGACTGGCGCGCGACGGCCAGATGCGGGCCTTCTTCCACCACGATTTCTGGCAGCCGATGGACACCTTGCGCGACAAGATGCACCTCGAAGAGCTGTGGAAATCCGGCCGCGCGCCCTGGAAGACCTGGGAGTGATCATGTTCGGCGACATCTACCGCAACAAGAAGGTCCTGGTCACGGGCCATACGGGCTTCAAGGGTTCCTGGCTCGTCATGTGGCTGCTCAAGCTGGGCGCGCGCGTCGCCGGCCTGTCCGACGGCATCCCGACCCAGCCCTCGATCTTCGAGGAGACCGGCCTGGCCGGGCATATCGAGCACCACCTGGGCGACGTGCGCGACCTGGCCGCCGTCCGGCGGGTCCTCGCCGATTTCCAGCCCGACTTCGTGTTCCACCTGGCCGCGCAGCCGATCGTCTCGACGTCGTACAGCGATCCCGTGGACACGATCACGACCAACGTCATCGGCACCACCAACGTGCTGGAAGCCCTGCGCCTGCACGACCGTCCCTGCGTCGCCGTGATGATCACGTCCGACAAGTGCTACGAGAACGTGGAGTGGCTGTGGGGCTACCGCGAGACCGACCATATCGGCGGGCGCGACATCTACAGCGGCTCGAAGGGCGCGGCCGAGGTGGTCATCCACGCCTACTACTGGTCGTTCTTCCGCGCGCCCGATTGCAAGGTGAGGCTGGCCAGCGGCCGCGCGGGCAACGTGATCGGCGGCGGCGACTGGGCCAAGGACCGCATCGTCGTCGACTGCATGCGCAACTGGTCGGAAGGCCGCAAGGTCGAGATCCGCAGCCCGCAGGCCACGCGGCCATGGCAGCACGTGCTGGAGCCGCTGTCGGGCTATCTCGCGCTGGGCGCGGCGCTGCACGAACGCCCGGAACTGTCGGGCGAAGCGTTCAACTTCGGACCGCGCGCGGAACAGAACCGCACCGTGCTGGAGCTGCTGGGCGACCTGTCGCGCCACTGGCAGTTCGCGAGTCCCGAACAGGCGTACGAGGTCACCGGCAATATCCCGTTCCACGAGGCGGGGCTGCTCAAGCTGAACTGCGACAAGGCCCTGTTCCACCTGCGCTGGGAAGCGAACCTGAACTACGAGACCTGCGTGCGCCTCGTCAGCGAATGGTATTACCGCTACTACCGCGAGCAGGCCGACATGCACGCGCTGACGCTCGCCCAGATCGGCGAATACGAAGCGCTGGCCGCGGCGCGGGGGCTGGCATGGACGCGCTGACGCCCTGCACGCTCACGCCGCTGGCGCGTATCGCCCACCCCAAAGGCGACGTGTACCACGCGATGAAGGCGACCGACCCGGGCTTCGCCGGCTTCGGCGAGGTCTATTTCACCACCGTTCATCCGGGCGTGACGAAAGGCTGGAAGCGGCATACGCGCATGACCATGAACCTCGTCGTCGTCGCGGGCAGCGTCACGTTCCACCTGCACGATGCCGGCACCGGCCGCACGGCCTCGCACACGCTGGGCGACGCCAGCTACGGCAGGCTCACGGTGCCGCCGGGCTGGTGGATGGCGTTCACCGGCACCGGCGACGGGACGAACCTGGTCTGCAACATGGCCAGCATCCCGCACGATCCGGCCGAGGCAGTCAACGTCGACCTGGCCGCGTACCCGCTCGCATGAAGATCCTGCTGACCGGCGCCCGCGGCCTCCTGGGAACGGCCATCGGCAAGGCGGCCGCCGCGCGCGGCTGGCACTGCGCGCCGCTGGCACGTCCCGCGCTGCCGGACGCCCCGGCCTACCTGCCCGCCGAACTCGCCGCCGGCTGGGATCTCGTGATCCATGCCGCCGCCAACACGAACGTCGAGCAGTGCGAGCTCGACCCGTCCACCTGCTACCGCGACAACCTGCTGCTGACCGAACTGATCGCCACCGCCTGCGCGCGCGCCGGCACGAAGCTGCTGTTCGTCTCCAGCACCGGCGTGTACGGCGCCCACGGCACCGCGCCCTGGCGCGAATACGACGCCGTGCGGCCGACCACGCACCACCACCGCAGCAAGGCGCTGGCCGAGGAACGCGTGCTGGCGGCGAGCCCGGACAACCTCGTCGTCCGCACCGGCTGGCTGTTCGGCGGCGCGCCGGACATCCCGAAGAATTTCGTCGCCCGCCGCATCGACGAGGCCCGCGCCGCGCTGGCGAACGGCGCGACGATGCGTTCGAACGTCCAGCAGCGGGGCGTGCCCTGCTTCAGCGGCGACGTCGCGGCGCGCATGCTCGACCTGGGCGCGAGCGGCCTCGCGGGCGTCTTCAATTGCGTGAACGGCGGCTCGGCGTCGCGCCACGAGTACGTGCAGGCGATCGTGCGCCTGGCCGGCTTCGACCTCGAGGTCGGTTCCGCCGACGCCGCATCGTTCAACCGCAAGGCCAACGTCTCGGACAACGAAATGGCGGACAACTGGAAATGCGACCAGCTGGGCTGGCCGGCCATGCGCGACTGGCGTGCCGCCCTCGCCGCCTATCTCGAGGGCGAACTCGCCCCTTACCTCGCAGCGAACTGACATGGAAACCATCGATATCGTCATCCTGGGCGCGGGCATCGCGGGCCTGGGCGCCGCGCTGCGCGCGCGCGAATTGAACCGCCAGGCCGTCGTCTTCGAGGCGCGCGACCGCGCCGGCGGCCTGCTCGACAACTTCACGGTCGACGGCTTCCGTTTCGACCACGCCGTGCACCTGTCGTTCGCGAACGAACCGGAAGTGCGCGCGATCTTCGACCGCACGCCGTATCTCACGCACCCGGCCGATTCGTATTGCTGGGATGACGGCTACTGGCTCAAGCACCCGGTGCAGAACAACCTGTATCCGCTGCCGCCGGAACAGCGCGTGGCCCTGATCAAGTCCTTCCTCGCGCGTCCCGACACGCTCGCGCACGACGATTACGAAAGCTGGCTGCGCCACCAGTACGGCGACGCGATCGCCGAGCGGTACCCGCTGCGCTACACGCAGAAATACTGGGCGGTGCCGGCCCGCGCATTGTCCACGACGTGGATCGGCAACCGCATGCGCCGCGCGGAACTGGACGAGATCCTGTTCGGCGCCCTGACGGGCGATACGCCGAACACGTATTACACCAAGGAGATGCGCTACCCCGTCGCGGGGGGCTACAAGGCGTTCATCCAGCCGCTGCTCGATGCCGCCGAGATCCGCACGGGCCATGCCGCGACAGGCATCGACACCGCGGCGCGCACCGTGACGTTCGCGAACGGCGCGACGGTGCGTTACCGGCAGCTCGTCAGCACGCTGCCGCTGCCCGTGCTCGTGCGCCTGGCCGGCGACGTCCCGGACGACGTGCGCGCGGCCGGCGCCGGCCTGCACGCCACGTCGATCGACCTGGTCTCCGTCGGGTTCGACAAGCCGCTCGTGAAGGACCTGTGGTTCTACATCTACGACGAGGACATCGCCGCCAGCCGCGCCTATTCGCCGTCCGTGAAATCGCCGGACAACGCGCCGCCCGGCTGCAGCTCGCTCCAGTTCGAGATCTACAACTACGACACGGGCAGCGCCCATGCGCCCGACGCGCTCAAGGAGAACACGGTCTACGCGCTGCGCAAGATGGGCATCGCGACGGCGGACGACATCGTCGTGCTCGACCATCGCCGCCTCGCCTACGGCAACGTCATCTTCGAGCAGGGAATGGAAGAACGGCGCGCCCGCGTGCGCGCCTGGGCGGGCGCGGCGGGCATTGCCACGTGCGGCCGGTTCGGCGAGTGGGATTATTTGTGGAGCAACCAGTCGCTCCTGAGCGGCTACCGCGCCCTGCCTTGAGGACAGGCGCGCGGCGCCGGGCGGTCACGGCTCCCGGATCGCTTCGTCCAGCCCCTTCGTCAGGGGCCACAGCAGATACGACAACACGGTCCGCTTGCCGACCACGATCTCCGCGGTCAGGGTCATGCCCGGCAGCAGGCGCGCGTGCGGGTCCATGTTCTTCAGCTTCCCGCCGCCCAGGTCGATGCGGCTCACGTAGTAGGCATCCGTGCCCGATTCCGCGTTCGCCGTGTCGCGCTTGAACGCGTCCTCGGACAGGGTGCGCACCTTGGCTTCCAGGGTGCCGTGCTTCTGGAACGGGAACGCGTCGAGCTTGATGTGGGCGACGTCGCCCGGCTTCACGTGGCCGACGTCGAGCGAATCGATCTGCACTTCGGCGTCCAGCGCGGTCCCCAGCGGCACGAGCGTGAACATCTTTTCGGCGGCCTGCGCGACGGAACCCTGCGACAGCTTGGCGATGTCCTGCACCATGGCGTCGGCCGGCGCGGTCAGGATCACCTTGTCGCGGCGCAGCGTGCCCTTCTTGATCTGCTCGGCCGTCGCGTCGCGCTCGCGCGTGAGGTTCAGCAGGTCTTCCATGATCTTCTGGCGCCAGCCGTTCACGAACGCGCGCTTCTCCGCCTCCAGGCCGGCCAGCGCGCGGCGGATCTCCGGTTCCTGGTTCTTCGCGAGCGTGTAGTCGCGCTCCACTTCCATGCGCTTGTTGCGTGCGTCCAGCAGGTTGACCTTGGCGCCGAATTTCTGGTCGACGAGGCGTTCCTGCATCGTCTCCACCTCGCGCAGCGATTTCGTCCTGTCGCCCAGCACCTGCTGGTCGCGCACGTTCGTGTCGAGCGAGGCGCGCGTCTTGGCGATGTTCTCGTCCAGGCGCGCCATCTGCGCGGCGAAGTTGGCGCGGCGTTCTCCCGCCAGCTTGTCCTGCAGTTGCGTGTCGGCCGACACCTTGCCCGTCTCGGCCGGGTTCCCGCGGCCGGCCAGTTCGGCCTCGAGGCGTTTCACCTGCGTGTCCAGGCTGTCGAACTTCAGGCGGAGTTGCGCCTGGTCGGCGTCGGCGTCCGTCGGGTCCAGGGTGGCGAGGCGCTCGCCCTTCTTGACGACCTGGCCGATGCGCACGTCGATCGAGCGGATGATCGACGTCTCGATCGGCTGCACGACGATATTCGACAACGGGGTAGTCAGCCTGCCCTGCGCCTTCACCACCTCGTCGATCTCGGCGAGGCTGGCCCAGCCGAGGAAGCACACGAGCATCGCCGCCAGTGCGTGCACGGTGATGCGCGCGTACGGCGGCAGCGGACGGCGCTCGATCTCGTCGGCGTCCGGCAGGAACTCGATGTCGGTCGGATCGAGCGCGGTCACAGATGACTTGTTTGCTGGTTCCATAATTGAATGTAAGTAGAGCAGCGCGTCAGGAGTTCTTGATGGCGGCCCGCGTCCATCAGCTGGCCGCGCTGCATGACCAGGATCGAATCGGCGTTGACGAGCGTCGACAGGCGGTGCGACACCATGATCACGGTGCGGCCGACGGCGATGCGCGACAGGTTGTTGATGAAGATCGCTTCGCTTTCCGGGTCGAGCGCGCTCGCGGCTTCGTCCAGCACGAGGATGCGCGGCTTGGCCAGCAGCGCTCTAGCGATCGACAGGCGCTGTTTCTGGCCGCCGGACAGGTTCGACGCATTCTCTTCCAGCATCGTGTCGTAGCCCTGCGGCATGCGCTCGATGAATTCGTCGGCGCCGGCAGCACGTGCCGCCTCGACGATGTCCTCGAAGCTGGCCTCGGGCATCGTCGCGGCGATGTTCTCGCGCACCGTGCCGTGGAACAGGAAGTTCTCCTGCAGGACGACGCCCACCTGGCGGCGCAGGTGCGGCAGGTCGATCTCGCGGGCGTCGTAGCCGTCGAAGCGGACGAGGCCCTCCTGGATGCGGTACAGGCCGTGGATGACCTTCGTGATCGTCGTCTTGCCCGAGCCGCTGCGGCCCACGATGCCGATCACGCTGCCTTCCTTGATCTCGAAGGTGGCGCGGTCGAGCGCGTTGTTCTGCGCGCCGGGATAGCGGAACACGACGCCGTCGAACGTGATGTTGCCGCGCAGTTCGGGACGCAGGCCGCCGGTGCGGCCTTCCGGCGCGCGGTTCATGACTTCGCCCAGCATGCGGATCGACAGCGCCGTTTCCTGGTATTCGTTGACGAGGCCCACCAGGGCGATCAGCGGCCCGCTGACGCGGCCGGACAGCATCTGGAAGGCGATCAGGGCGCCGACGGACAGCGTCTGGTCGAACACGTCCTGGGCGCCGATGACGATGATCACGACGGGCAGCAGCTTGCCGAGGAAGTCGGTGATGGCATTGCCCGTGATGGAGATCTGGCCCACGCGGAAGTGCTGGTTCAGCGCATTGGCCGAGCGCTGGTCCCAGGCGCGGCGCTGCATCGGCTCGATGGCCAGCGCCTTCACCGTGCGCATGCCGTGGATCGTTTCCACCATCAGCGCCTGGCGCTGGCCCTCGGCCGTGTACAGGTCATTCAGGCGGCGCTGGAACGTGGGCACGAGCACCGCGACGATGCCGCTGATGAGCAGCGTAAACAGCAGCACGATCATCGCCAGCTTGACGGAATAGCTGAACAGGATCGGCAGCAGGATGAACAGCGCGGTCAGGTCGAGCGCCGTGAAGAACATGCGGCCCGTGAGGAAGCCGCGGATCTTTTCCATCTGCTGCATGTGGCGCACGACCACGCCCGCGGACGTGGTCTCGAAATAATCGATGGGCAGCGACAGCAGGTGCGCGAACGTGCGCCGCGTGAGGCGGATGTCGATCTTGTTCGTGGCCCACAGCGTCAGGATCTGGCGCATGAAGCCGAACGTGGATTCGAACAGCAGCGCGATGCCGATGCCGGCCGCCAGCACCCACAGGGTCGAGACGCTATGGTGCACGAGCACCTTGTCGATCACGAGCTGGAAGAAGATCGGCGACGCGAGACCGAGGATGTTCATGGCCATCGCGGCGATGGCGATGTCGCGGAACGCGGCCTTTTGCTGCAGGATCTCGGGAATGAACCAGCGCAGGCCGAACGGCTGGCGCGTGTCGGACAGCTTCGACGTGCGCTTGAGGAACAGGACTTCGCCGCTCCACAGCGACTGGAATGCGGCCGGATCGAGCATCTTGACGGTCCCGAGGTCGCCGAGCGGATCGAGCACCGCGAGCACGCCGCCATCGTCGCTGCGCGCGCCCACGACGATCATGCTGTTGCCGTCTTTCAGGCGCGCGAGCAGCGGGAACACGCCCTTCTGCCCCAGCAGCTTGTCGACCGTCAGCTGGCGCAGCTTGGCCTTCAACCCGATGCTCGAGGCCATCCCCAGCAGCATGGACGACGAGGGCTCCTCCGCGTTCAACGCGTAGTCGTGGATCAGGCGCTCTGGATTCACTTGCAGGCCGTGATGCTGCGCGATGGCAGTCAGGCATTGCAAAGTTGTATGAGGGAATTTGTCGGCCATTAGGGAACTAATAGAAGCGAAGTGCGGCAGACCGAGAGATTACCTTGTTGTTGACCAGAATTGTTGCTGAACAGCACTGTGTTACGCCCCTTATTCTTGGTTTGTCGCAATTTGGACGCAAAAAAAGGCAAGACCGATAACGGTCTTGCCTTTTTGCTGTCAAAGCGGGGCCGGCGCGAACCGGCCCCATGCTAGCGCATTACCGCTCTTTATTTGCGGCTGCCGGTGGTGAGGAAGCCCGAGTCGTGCGGCGTCGTCACCGACTTGGCCAGCGATTCGGCCGTCGACGTCATCGCCGCGTTCGCACCGCTCACCTTGTTGCCGTTGGCGTCGAACTGCTTCATCACGTCGACCATCGTGCCGACCGAAGCCAGCAGGCCGGTCTGCGCGCCCGCCAGGTTCGGCAGGGTCAGGCCGCCGGCCGCCACGCCCGCATCGCCGGCGTTGAAGGCCGTCATCGCCTGGACCATGCTGCCGACCTTGCTGCTCAGCGAGGTCGCGGTCGCCGCGGCTTCCGCGGCCGACTTGTCGGTCGTGAACCACACGTCGCCCGTGGCGGCCGTGGAGCCGTCGGTCTTCGTGAAGGTCGACTGCATGCCGATCCAGTTGCCGTTGTCCTTGGCCGCGGTCTTGTCGCCGTTGACGTTGATGCTTGCCACGTTCAGCGACGCCAGGCTCTTCAGCTCGCCCGATTCGCTGACGCCGTCGCCGTTCGCATCGACCCACACCTTCAGGTTGCTGTAAGCAGCATCCTTCGAGTCGATCACGCCGTCGCCGTTCGCGTCCAGCTGGGCCAGTGCTTCGTAGCCGTTGGAGGCGTTCTGGCCGCTCGCCAGCTTCGTCGACGTACCGAACAGCTCGCTACCGTCGTCGATCGAACCGTTGCCGTTGCGATCCAGTGCCAGCAGGCCGTCGGTCGCATCCGCCCAGCCCGTCGTGACCTTGCTGCCGGTCGCGAACAGGTCGAACTGCACGCCCTGGGCGATGCTCTTCGTGTGGATGCCGTCGCCGTTCAGGTCCAGCACGATCGGGCTGCCGACCTTGAGCTGCTGGATCTGTGCCGTCGTCATCGCGCCCACCTGGGCCGACGTCAGCGCATGCACCTGGCCGGTCGTCAGCGCGGCGACCTGCGTCGTCGTCAGACCGTTCTGGATCTGGTTCGTCGTCAGTGCCTGGATCTGGTTCGTCTTCAGCACGGCGATGTCGCGGGTTTCGAGCGTCGAGATCTGGCTGGTCGTCAGCGACGACAACTGGCCGGTCGTCAGCGCCTGCACCTGGCTGGTGGACAGCGCGACGATCTGGTTCGTCGTCAGGCCGTTTGCCACCTGGCTCGTCGTCAGCGCGCCGATCTGCGCCGTCGTCAGCGAGGACAGCTGGTTCGTCGACAGGCCGGCCGAGATCTGCGCGGTGGTCAGCGCCGAGATCTGGCTGGTCTTCAGCGCGATCAGGTCGCGGGTCTCCAGCGCGGCGACCTGGTTCGTCGTCAGCGCGCCCAGCTGGGCCGTCGTCAGGGCGGCGGCATCGGCCGACGTCAGGGCGACGATCTGGTTCGTCGTCAGGCCTGCCTGCACCTGGGTCGTCGTCAGCGCGGCGATCTGGTTCGTCTTCAACGCGGCGACGTCGGCGGTTTCCATCGCGGCGACCTGGTTCGTCGTCAGCGCGGCGACCTGGGCCGTCGTCAGCGCGCTGGCCTGGACCGTCGTCAGCGCGACGATCTGGTTCGTCGTCAGGCCTGCCTGCACCTGGCTGGTCGTCAGGGCAGCGATCTGGGCGGTCGTCAGCGAAGCCAGTTGCGAGGTCTTCAGACCGGCCGAGATCTGGTTCGTCGACAGTGCCTGGACCTGGTTGGTCTTCAGCGCGGCGAGGTCGGCGGTTTCCATCGCAGCCACCTGGTTCGTGGTCAGGTTACCGACCTGGGCCGTCGTCAGCGCGGCAGCCTGGGACGTCGTCAGCGCGACGATCTGGTTCGTCGTCAGGCCTGCCGAGATCTGGTTCGTCGTCAGCGCGGCGATCTGGCTCGTCTTGAACGCGGCGAGGTCACGGGTTTCCAGCGCGGCGACCTGGTTCGTGCTCAAGGCGACGGTCTGCGCGGTGGTCAGCGCGCCAGCCTGGGCCGTGGTCAGGGCGACGATCTGGTTCGTCGTCAGGCCCGCGGACACCTGGTTCGTCGACAGCGCGGCGATCTGGGCCGTCGTCATCGACGACAGCTGGTTCGTCGTCAGGCCGGCCGAGATCTGGTTCGTCGTCAGCGCCTGCACCTGGCTCGTCTTGAACGCGGCGAGGTCGGCGGTTTGCAGCGCGGCGACCTGGTTGGTCGTCAGCGCGGCGGTCTGGCCGTTGGTCAGTGCGGCGGCCTGGGCCGTGGTCAGGGCGACGATCTGGTTCGTCGTCAGGCCGGCGGACACCTGGTTCGTCGTCAGGGCGGCGATCTGGGCCGTCGTCATGGCGGCCACGTCACGGGTCTCCAGCGCGGCGACCTGGTTGGTCGTCAGGTTGGAAGCCTGTGCGGTCGTCAGGGCGGCAGCCTGGGCCGTCGTCAGGGCGACGATCTGGTTCGTCGTCAGGCCAGCCGACACCTGGTTCGTCGTCAGCGCGGCGATCTGGGCGGTCGTCATCGACGACAGCTGGTTCGTCGACAGGCCGGCCGAGATCTGGTTCGTCGTCAGCGCGGCAACCTGGTTCGTCCTGAACGCGGCGAGGTCGGCGGTCTGCAGCGCGGCAACCTGGTTCGTGGTCAGCGCGGCGGTCTGGTTCGTCGTCAGCGCGCCAGCCTGGGACGTGGTCAGGGCAACGATCTGGTTCGTCGTCAGGCCTGCGGACACCTGGTTCGTCGTCAGCGCGGCGATCTGGTTCGTCTTCAGCGACGCGAGGTCGGCCGTTTCCATCGCGGCGACCTGGTTCGTCGTCAGCGCGCCGACCTGGCCGGTCGTCAGGGCACCCGCCTGGTTCGTGGTCAGGGCGACGATCTGGTTCGTCGTCAGGCCTGCCGACACCTGGGCGGTCGTCAGCGCGGCGATCTGCGCGGTCGTCAGCGAGGAGAACTGCGCCGTCGACAGGCCGGCCGAGATCTGGTTCGTCGTCAGCGCGGCAACCTGGCTCGTCTTGAACGCGGCAAGGTCGACGGTCTGCAGCGCGGCAACCTGGTTCGTGGTCAGCGCGGCGGTCTGCGCGTTCGTCAGTGCGCCTGCCTGGGACGTGGTCAGGGCGACGATCTGGTTCGTCGTCAGGCCTGCCGACACCTGGTTCGTCGTCAGCGCGGCGATCTGGTTCGTCTTCATGGCGGCCAGGTCGGCCGTTTCGATCGCGGCAACCTGGTTCGTCGTCAGCGCGCCGACCTGGCCGGTCGTCAGGGCACCCGCCTGGTTCGTGGTCAGGGCAACGATCTGGTTCGTCGTCAGGCCAGCCGAGACCTGGGCGGTCGTCAGCGCGGCGATCTGCGCGGTCGTCATCGACGCCAACTGGTTCGTCGTGAGGCCTGCCGAGATCTGGTTCGTCGTCAGCGCGGTAACCTGGCTCGTCTTGAACGCGGCGAGGTCGGCGGTCTGCAGCGCGGCAACCTGGTTCGTGGTCAGCGCGGCGGTCTGCGCGTTCGTCAGTGCGCCTGCCTGGGACGTGGTCAGGGCGACGATCTGGTTCGTCGTCAGGCCAGCCGACACCTGGGCCGTGGTCAGCGCGGCGATCTGGGCGGTCGTCATCGACGCCAGCTGGTTCGTCGTCAGGCCGGCCGAGATCTGGTTGGTCGTCAGCGCGGCAACCTGGTTCGTCTTGAACGCAGCGAGGTCGGCGGTCTGCAGTGCGGCAACCTGGTTCGTGGTCAGGTTGGCGGTCTGCGCGGTGGTCAGCGCGCCTGCCTGGGCCGTGGTCAGGGCGACGATCTGGTTCGTCGTCAGGCCGGCGGACACCTGGTTCGTCGTCAGCGCGGCGATCTGGGCCGTCGTCATGGCGGCCACGTCACGGGTCTCCAGCGCGGCGACCTGGTTGGTCGTCAGGTTGGAAGCCTGTGCGGTCGTCAGGGCGGCAGCCTGGGCCGTCGTCAGGGCGACGATCTGGTTCGTCGTCAGGCCAGCCGACACCTGGGCGGTCGTCAGCGCGGCGATCTGGGCGGTCGTCATCGACGACAGCTGGTTCGTCGACAGGCCGGCCGAGATCTGGTTCGTCGTCAGCGCGGCAATCTGGTTCGTCCTGAACGCGGCGAGGTCGGCGGTCTGCAGCGCGGCAACCTGGTTCGTGGTCAGCGCGGCGGTCTGGCCGGTCGTCAGCGCGCCTGCCTGGGACGTGGTCAGGGCAACGATCTGGTTCGTCGTCAGGCCTGCGGACACCTGGTTCGTCGTCAGCGCGGCGATCTGGTTCGTCTTCAGCGACGCGAGGTCGGCCGTTTCGATCGCGGCGACCTGGTTCGTCGTCAGCGCGCCGACCTGGCCGGTCGTCAGGGCACCCGCCTGGTTCGTGGTCAGGGCGACGATCTGGTTCGTCGTCAGGCCAGCGGACACCTGGGCGGTCGTCAGCGCGGCGATCTGCGCGGTCGTCAGCGAGGAGAACTGCGCCGTCGACAGGCCGGCCGAGATCTGGTTCGTGGTCAGCGCGGCAACCTGGCTCGTCTTGAACGCGGCAAGGTCGACGGTCTGCAGCGCGGCAACCTGGTTCGTGGTCAGCGCGGCGGTCTGCGCGTTCGTCAGTGCGCCTGCCTGGGACGTGGTCAGGGCGACGATCTGGTTCGTCGTCAGGCCTGCCGACACCTGGTTCGTCGTCAGCGCGGCGATCTGGTTCGTCTTCATGGCGGCCAGGTCGGCCGTTTCGATCGCGGCAACCTGGTTCGTCGTCAGGGCGCCGACTTGGCCGGTCGTCAGGGCACCTGCCTGGTTCGTGGTCAGGGCGACGATCTGGTTCGTCGTCAGGCCAGCCGAGACCTGGGCGGTCGTCAGCGCGGCGATCTGGGCCGTCGTCATCGACGACAGTTGTGCCGTGGTCAGGCCGGCCGAGATCTGGTTCGTCGTCAGCGCGGCAACCTGGCTCGTCTTGAACGCGGCGAGGTCGACGGTCTGCAGTGCGGCAACCTGGTTCGTGGTCAGCGCGGCGGTCTGCGCGGTCGTCAGTGCGCCTGCCTGGTTCGTGGTCAGGGCGACGATCTGGTTCGTCGTCAGGCCTGCGGACACCTGGGCCGTGGTCAGCGCGGCGATCTGCGCGGTCGTCATCGACGCCAGCTGGTTCGTCGTCAGGCCGGCCGAGATCTGGTTCGTCGTCAGCACGGCAACCTGGTTCGTCTTGAACGCAGCGAGGTCGGCGGTCTGCAGTGCGGCAACCTGGTTGGTCGTCAGCGCGGCGGTCTGCGCGGTCGTCAGCGCGCCAGCCTGCGAGGTGGTCAGCGCGACGATCTGGTTCGTCGTCAGGCCGGCGGACACCTGGTTCGTCGTCAGCGCGGCGATCTGGTTCGTCTTCATGGCGGCCAGGTCGGCCGTCTCGATCGCGGCGACCTGGTTCGTCGTCAGCGCGCCCATCTGGCCGGTCGTCAGGGCGCCTGCCTGGTTCGTGGTCAGGGCGACGATCTGGTTCGTCGTCAGGCCTGCGGCCACCTGGCTCGTCGTCAGTGCGGCGATCTGGGCCGTCGTCATCGACGACAGTTGTGCCGTGGTCAGGCCGGCCGAGATCTGGTTCGTCGTCAGCGCGGCGACCTGGTTCGTCTTGAACGCGGCGAGGTCGGCGGTTTGCAGGGCTGCAACCTGGTTCGTCGTCAGCGCGGCGGTCTGCGCGGCCGTCAGCGCGCCCGCCTGCGAGGTGGTCAGGGCGACGATCTGGTTCGTCGTCAGGCCGGCCGACACCTGGTTCGTCGTCAGCGCGGCGATCTGGTTCGTCTTCATCGCGGCCAGGTCGGCCGTCTCGATCGCGGCGACCTGGTTCGTCGTCAGTGCGCCCATCTGGCCGGTCGTCAGGGCACCCGCCTGGTTCGTGGTCAGGGCGACGATCTGGTTCGTCGTCAGGCCGGCGGCCACCTGGCTCGTCGTCAGCGCGGCGATCTGGGCCGTCGTCATCGACGACAGTTGTGCCGTGGTCAGGCCGGCCGAGATCTGGTTCGTCGTCAGCGCGGCGACCTGGCTCGTCTTGAACGCGGCGAGGTCACGGGTTTCCAGCGCGGCTACCTGGTTCGTGCTCAAGGCGACGGTCTGCGCGGTGGTCAGCGCGCCAGCCTGGGCCGTGGTCAGGGCGACGATCTGGTTCGTCGTCAGGCCCGCGGACACCTGGTTCGTCGACAGCGCGGCGATCTGGGCCGTCGTCATCGACGACAGCTGGTTCGTCGTCAGGCCGGCCGAGATCTGGTTCGTCGTCAGCGCCTGCACCTGGCTCGTCTTGAACGCGGCGAGGTCGCGGGTTTCCAGCGCGGCGACCTGGTTCGTCGTCAGCGCGGCGGTCTGGCCGTTGGTCAGTGCGGCGGCTTGGGCCGTGGTCAGGGCGACGATCTGGTTCGTCGTCAGGCCGGCGGACACCTGGTTCGTCGTCAGCGCGGCGATCTGGCTCGTCTTCATGGCGGCCAGGTCGGCCGTCTGCAGCGCGGCGACCTGGTTCGTGGTCAGCGCGGCGGTCTGGGCCGTCGTCAGGGCACCTGCCTGGTTCGTGGTCAGGGCGACGATCTGGTTCGTCGTCAGGCCAGCGGACACCTGGTTCGTCGACAGCGCAGCGATCTGGGCCGTCGTCATCGAGGACAGCTGGTTCGTCGTCAGGCCGGCCGAGATCTGGTTCGTCGTCAGGGCGGCAACCTGGCTCGTCTTGAATGCGGCGAGGTCACGCGTTTCCAGCGCGGCGACCTGGTTCGTCGTCAGCGCGGCGGACTGCGCGGTCGTCAGCGCGCCTGCCTGCGAGGTGGTCAGCGCGACGATCTGGTTCGTCGTCAGGCCGGCCGACACCTGGTTCGTCGACAGCGCGGCGATCTGGTTCGTCTTCATGGCGGCCAGGTCGGCCGTTTCGATCGCGGCGACCTGGTTCGTCGTCAGCGCGCCCATCTGGCCGGTCGTCAGCGCGCCTGCCTGAGCCGTGGTCAGGGCAACGATCTGGTTCGTCGTCAGGCCAGCGGACACCTGGGCGGTCGTCAGCGCGGCGATCTGCGTGGTCACCATCGACGCCAGCTGGTTCGTGGACAGGCCGGCCGAGATCTGGTTCGTGGTCAGCGCGGCAACCTGGCTCGTCTTGAACGCGGCGAGGTCGGCGGTCTGCAGTGCGGCAACCTGGTTCGTGGTCAGCGCGGCGGTCTGCGCGGTGCTCAGTGCGCCTGCCTGGGACGTGGTCAGGGCGACGATCTGGTTCGTCGTCAGGCCAGCCGACACCTGGTTCGTCGTCAGCGCGGCGATCTGGTTCGTCTTCATGGCGGCCAGGTCGGCCGTTTCGATCGCGGCGACCTGGTTCGTCGTCAGGGCGCCGACCTGGCCGGTCGTCAGGGCGCCCGCCTGGTTCGTCGTCAGGGCGGCAATCTGCGTGGTCGTGAGGCCGGCCGAGATCTGGGTCGTGGTCAGGACAGCCAGGTCACGGGTTTCGATGGCCTGCAATTGGTTGGTCGTCAACGCACCAAGCTGCGTCGTCGAAAACGCAGTCAAGTCGGAGGTCGCGAGAGCGACGATTTGGGAAGTAGTCAGCGCCTGTATCTGGGCGGTGCTCATTCCGGTGATAACTGATGCCATGGTCGATGAACCTTTAATATATTGAACGTTGTCCGAATGATCGCCGCCCGATGCGCGATATCAGTAAAAGACTATTTCCCTAAGGATACATTTTATTGGTGCGCTTACGAATGCTTTACGGCAACAAACCGGCCAACTTGAGGCATTTTCGGTTGTTTTTTCTCCACAACGCTCTCTCAACCACGCTTTTTATCCCTTCGATAATTCATCCGGATCGGCTTTTCCAGCCAAGCGGCGCTTGACGTTTCTTGCGTTGCCGTTAGGAAATTGCTTTCGGCAGAAGTGAAAGGCGACGGCCGGACGGCTGCCATTAAGTCCGCAGAGAAACTTTCTTGCAATTCAATGTAGTTGCAAGATTGCCAATCGTTTGGCGACGGGCGACGGTTCGGGCGAGGTTGTCGTACGATAGACACAGTCCCGTTCAACCACGTATCCCATGCTCCCGAATACTCGCCTGATCCTCTTGCTGCTCGGCCTGCTCGGCGCCAGTGCGACGCTGCTCGCCGCCGAGCGCGGCGCCCGTTCCGCGCCCGTGACGCCGGTGCCCAGCCTCGATGTGCCGCGCTACATGGGCGCGTGGTATGAAATTGCAAAATACCCGAACAGGTTTCAGAAACAATGTGCCAGCAACACGACGGCGCATTACAGCCTGCAGCCGGACAAGACCGTGCAAGTCATCAACCGCTGCCGCCGCGCGGACGGCACCATCGACGAGGCGGTGGGCACGGCGCGCCAGCTGGGCGGCCCCATGTCGCCCACGCTGAAGGTCCGGTTCGCGCCGGCCTGGCTGTCGTTCCTGCCGATGGTGTGGGGCGACTACTGGGTGATCGACCTCGATCCGAACTACCAGCTGGCCGCCGTCAGCGATCCGGGGCGGGAGTATTTGTGGATCCTGGCGCGCACCCCGACCGTGTCGCGCCAGGCGTACGGCGCCCTGCTCGAGCGGCTGGAGCGGCAGGGGTTCGACCTGAGCAAGCTGGAGATGACGCCCCAGGCGGCGTACTGACAACACTCGGCGGCCGCGCCGGCGCCAAACGCTTGCCAACGGCGTGTTATTTACGGAAACTAGTTATTTCAATTTTGCAAATGACTGCCGTTGATGCCGAAGACCGCCGCGCGCGTGTCGCGCCTGTATGAAGTGATGGACCTGATGCTGGACTCGGTCGGCGATCCGCTCGCACTGAAATCGCTGGCGGCGTCGGCCAGTTATTCGTCGTTCCACTTCGACCGCATCTTCCGCGAGCTGACGGGTTTCTCGGCCGTCGAATACCAGCGCAAGCGCCGCCTGCGCCGCGCCGCCCACCTGCTGCGTCACGAGCCGGACGTGCCCATCGTGCGCATCGCCCAGGATTGCGGCTTCCCGTCGAACGCGGCGTTCGCCAAGGCGTTCAGGCAGCAGTTCGCGATGTCGGCCAAGGCGTGGCGCGAAGGGGGATGGCGCGATTACATGGACCAGCAGGTCGGCCGCGAGAGCGACGTCAGCTTCTTCGTGGCCGAGCCGGACGACCTGGAAGCGATCCTGGCGCCGTACTGCCCGCCCGAACCGGGCACGGTCGCCGCGCGCATCGCCGTGCGCAACCTGCCGGCGCTGACCTTGCGCTACCAGCGCTTCTTCGGCCAGTCCGGCGCGGCGCTGTCGTTCGCCTGCCACGACTTCATCCAGGAGCGCGAGACGGCCGACGGCCTGCCCGCCAGCACCCCGTGGTACGGCGTGTTCGACGAAGACCCGGGTTTTACGGGCGAACGGGAATACTGCTACGACTTCGGGTGCGCGGACGATACCGTGCTCGATCCCGGCCTGGGATTACGCGTCCTGCCGGCCGGCACCTACGCCTGCCTCGACTTCGACGACGAATGGCCGCGCTTCCGCTCCATGTACGAGGACTGGCTCGACAAGCAGGCCGTCTGGCGCCTGGACAGCACCCGGCCGCACATCCAGAAGGTCGAACGCACGCCGGAGGGCCGCTGGCGCGGCTGGCTGGCGCTCCCGGTCAAGAAACGCTGATCGACTGGTCGGGTGGGCACCCCGTGCCCACGCGTAGCGCATGCGCCTTGCCAGCGCCGCGCGTGGGCGGAGGCCGCCCACCCAACCTTGACGTCTTCGTAGAGTGGGCACCCCGTGCCCACGCGTAGCGTTTGCGGCTTGCCAGCGCCGCGCGTGGGCGGAGGCCGCCCACCCTACCAGTCGAAGCCGCGCGTGGGCGGAGGCCGCCCACCCAACCTTGACGTCTTCGTAGGGTGGGCACCCCGTGCCCACGCGTAGCGCATGCGCCTTGCCAGCGCCGCGCGTGGGCGGAGGCCGCCCACCCTACCAGTCGAAGTCGTCGGGGATCTTGAAGTCCTTGTAGGGATCGTCCTCGCCTTCCGCGACGGCTTCGGCGGCTTTATTCACGCGCACGACGCGCTCCGGCGCCCGTTCCGCGATCTTGTCCGCGATCACGCGCGGCACCAGCTCGAAGCCGCCCGCGTGGGCAACGATCGACAGACGGCCGGCCACCAAGTGGTCGCGCACGGCCGCGGAGACGTGGATACGCTCGATCTTCGTGCCGATCGTGAAGTTGTAGACGACGTCCAGGCTGCCCTTGCCCTTGGGCTGGCGATTCACCTGGATCATCTGCGTGATCTGCGCCTCGACGGCCTTCGCGGCGGCGGCCGCGTCGCGTTGAGCGTTCAGGGCGCGGGCACGCTCGGCCTGCTGGCGCTGGGCCTCGAGCACCGCCTCCTTCGTCTCGTTGACGCTCGTGACGCCCGTGCGGCGCTCGATCTTCTGCTGCTTGGCTTTTTCCTGGTTGACGACCTTGACCTTCTTCTTGTCGACCAGCCCGGCCTTCATCAGCTGCTCCTGCAGGGAAACCATCCTTGACTCCATCAACGAACGTGGGAATCCTCCAGCATAGCAAACCTGACGGCTTCGCAACAGCGGTCGATCAGCCCGCCGGCTGGGCCAGGAAGAAGCGCAGCATCTCGGCCGACGCATTCGGCCCGGACGCATCCGTGTACGAGCCGGCCGGATCGCCGCCCGCCCAGGCGTGACCGGCACCGTGCACGACCCAATGTTCCGCCACCGCGCGGCCGTCGTCGTCCAGCGCCGTCGTGCGCGTGTGGCCGCGGCCCGAACCGGCCGTGCCGCGCTCCTCGATCTCGCGCACGGTCCCCTCGCCCAGGAACTGGCGGACCAGCACCTCGCCGTTGGAGGGATGGACGACGGCGTCCTGGTCGCCATGGAACACGATCAGCGGCACGCGGCGGCGCAGCGTCCGGCTCGCGCCGTGCAGGTGCTTGCCCTTCATCGCGTTCAGCCCCGACATCAGGTCGCGCGCGGCGCCGACCGGCAGGCCGGAATGCACGCCGACAGCCGCATACAGCTCGGGATACGCGGCGCCCATGACGGCCGCCATCGCGCCGCCCGCCGACAGGCCGGCCACGTAGACGCGGCGCGGGTCGGCGCCGTATTCGTCCACGATCTTGCGCGTCATGCCGGCGAGCACGGACGGCTCGCCCTGCTCGCGCGCCTGGTGCGCGGCGTCGAACCAGTTCCAGCAATTCGAACTGTTGGCGCCGCGCTCCTGGTCCGGGTACAGCACCAGGCAACCGTGTTCTTCCGCGAGCCGGTTCATCGCGGTGCCGGCCGCGAAATCGGCGGCGTGCTGCTGGCAGCCGTGCAGCATGACGACGAGCGGCCGCGGCCCGGATGCGGCTTTCTCCGGCACATACAGGCGGTAGCGGCGCGTGCCCGCTGCGTTGCTGAACGAGCCTTCGAGAAATTGACCAGGTGCGTCAGGCGTCACCGGTCGCGGACTCTTCCGCAAGCCGTCGAAACGCGCACGCCAGTCGCCGGACGGCGAGGTGCCCTTCGCGGTGGCCGGACGGCGCAGCCAGTCCGGCACGCCGTTCAGGTCGGCGAATGGCGCACGCGCGCCCGGTTGCTCGGCAAAAGGCGGCGTGAACGGCGTACCCGCTTGCGCCCCCGGCATCAGCCCGGCGGTGCGCAGCGCGTCCTGGATCAGCGCGGTGGCCGCGGCCGGGTCCTTGCCCTGGCCCGAGCGCACGGCGCCCAGGATGTTTTCAACAAATTGTTCATATGGTTTCATGGTGTTCCTCAGGAATGGATGCGGTCCGCGAGCGCGGACTTGACGGCGGCCGGCGCGAAAAATGCGCCGAGCACCTGGATGGAGGCGATCGCCGCACGCGCCAGCTCGGGCGTGACGTCGTCGTCGATGGTGGCGAGGCCCAGCACGTGGATGTCGAGCTGCTCGCCGGCGGCGACGCCCGCTTCCAGTTCCGCCTTCGTGTAGCGCTGCATGCCCATCACGAAGCGCTTGCGCGTGACGGTCTGGCGGATCGCTTCGCCGTGCTGCTGCAACTGGTTGCGGATGGCCGTGCGGACGAAATCGGTACGGTTCGTATAAAAACCTTCCGCCACGAGCAGGTCCATCTGCGCCAGGTCGACGAGGCCCAGGTTGATGGTGACCTTGTCCGTGTCGGGAAATTTGGGTTTGGTGTCGACGAGCTTCATGGTGTCTCCGCAGTGTTTATACGCCCATTATACTCCAACCGGAGTATGAACGGAGTATAACTGCGAATCATCGAAGTGCGGTATAATATTCCTTCCGGATATAAAGCCGGCCCACTCCTTCCCTCCCACCCCCACGCCCGGCACCCGCCGCGCGCCCCGCCCCCAAGGACCCCCAATGGCCAAAGAAGAACTCATCGAAATGGACGGCATCGTCCAGGAAATCCTGCCGGACTCGCGCTTTCGCGTCGACCTGGACAATGGACACAAACTGATCGCTTACACGTCGGGCAAGATGCGCCAGCACCATATCCGCATCCTCGCGGGCGACCGCGTGACGCTGGAGATGTCCGCGTACGACCTGAGCAAGGGTCGCATCACGTTCCGCCATATCGAGAAGCGCAACGCGCCACCGGCGCGCCGTCCGGCCTACCGCCGCTGACGTCAGTCCTGCGCGGCCGGCGCCATGTTCACGAACCGCGTGAGTACGAGCACCGGCAGCGCCGACAACACCACCCACAGGAAGAAGTGACGGTAGCCCAGCGCATGCTGGATGTCGCCGCTGACCACCTTCGACAGCACGAAGCCCAGCTGCATGAACCCGGACCCCAGCGCGTAGTGCGCGGTCTGGTAGCGGCCGGGCGCGATCACCTGCATGATGAACAGGATCATGCCCACGAAGCCGAACCCGTAGCCGAACATCTCGGTCGACAACGCCGCCATGACGAGGCCCAGGTGCGACGGTTGCGCCGCGCTCAGGTACCAGAACACGAGGTTCGGCACGTTCATCGCGAGGATCAGCACGAGCATCGCGCGCTTCAGGCCCACGCGCGCCGTGAACCAGCCGCCAAGGATGCTGCCGACCAGGAAGGCCGCCGTGCCGGCCGTGCCGTAGATGGCGCCCACTTCCTGCGTCGACAGGCCAAGGCCGCCGGCCGCACGCGCATCGCGCAGGAACAGCGGGCCGATCGTCTGCACCTGCCCTTCCGCGAGACGGAACAGCAGGATGAACACGATGCCCATCCAGATGCCCGGCTTGGCGAAGAATGCGCGCACGACGTCCACCAATACGTCCACGCTGCCACGCATCGACGCGCCGGCGCCCGTCCTCACGGTCTCGGGCAACGCCCACACGTGATACAGCCCGAGCCCCGCCAGCAAGGCGCCCAGCACCCCGAACACGGTGGCCCACGCGGCCGGGGGACCGATGCGCTGTTCGAGGAAACCGGCCAGGATCACGAGCCCGCCCAGCGACAGGAACTTGGCACCGTTGAAGAACGCGCCCTGCCAGCCGGCGTACGCGCATTGCTGGCGCTCGGACAGGTTCGCGATATATAGACCGTCGGCCGCGATGTCGTGCGTGCTGGACGCGAACGACACGATGGCCAGCAGCCCGATCGCCAGCCCGAACCACGCGGGCAGCTGCAGCGCGAGGGCCAGCGCCGCGAGCGCGATGCCGCCCGTGACCTGCAGCACGACGACGACCCGCTTCTTGCTCGGCGCGAGTTCCAGGAATGGACTCCACAATGCCTTGAACACCCACGCGAGGCCGAGGACGCCGGTCCAGCGTGCGATCTGCTCGTTGGGCACGCCCATGCTCTTGAACATCAGCCCCGCCACGAGGGCGACGCTGAAGAACGGCAGGCCCTGCGCGAGGTACAGCGTGGGCACCCACGCGAGCGGGTGCCGGTGCGCCTGGGGTGTCAGGTGGTCGGGACGGATGCTATCCATGGGAATCCAGTGCGATGACGACGGTTGCGCTCTTGCGGCCGCGCGTGTCGAAGGTGGCGACCTTGAACACGGCGGCGCCCTGCCCTGCCGCCACCGGTCCGGTGTAGCGCGGGCTGGCGGCATCGGGCTCGCTGCCGTCCAGAGTGTAATGCAGCGCGAGGCCCGGCAGGGCCACGTTCGCGTAAAACGTCCGGCCATCGGCGACGGCGCCCGGCGGCGGCAACCGGTAGCCGTAGGCCAGCGGCGCGCGGTCGAGTCGTGCCAGCTCGCGCTGGCCGAGGCGGTTGGCGAATTCGTTCCACGCGTCGTCCATGGCGCGTGTACGCGCCCCGGCATCGTCGATCGCGCACCAGCCGGGATCCGGCGCCCACGCCCGCTCCGCCAGCGCCACGAGGCGCGGCGCGGCCAGGTATTCGATGCGGTCGCGCGAGCGGGCATTCTCTCCCCACAGCTGTCCCTGCAGGCCATTGACGCGGCGCCGGCCCGCGGCCGTCAGGCGCGTCATCGCGGCCAGCCGCCCGGGCGGCACGCTTCTCCCCATCGGGTCGGCGGCCGCGCTGACGATCATGTCCAGCGGGCAGAAGCCAAACGCATGGCGCGTCTCCACGAAGCCGGCCCAGTAATAACCCGGCTCCTGCGGATCCTTCGCATACGCGAGGTCGAAATACAGGTTCGCGGCATTCGCCAGCACGACGTCGTAGCCCGCATTGGCGAGTCGGTACGCGACGTCTTCCTTGCCCGAGCCCCACGCGTTGTTCCATGCATAGACCTGGAAACCGGGGCCGCCGTCCTCGTACACGAGCGCCGTCTCTTCCCAGCCCGCGAACGCGAGGCCGTGGCGCGCGAGGATCGCGCGGCAGCGGTCGACGAAATCCGCCTGCAGCTGCGCGATACGGGTCCAGCCGCGCTCGCGCATCAGCGCCCGGCACCGCGGCGAGCCTTCCCACGCGCCCAGCGGCACCTCGTCGCCGCCCGTGTGGATCGTCCTGAGCGGCACGCCGGCCTCGCGGTACAGCGCCGCGACGTGGGCGACGACGGTGTCGATGAAGCGGTCGACGGACGGCAGCGCGATGCAGATCACGTTGTCGCGCCACAGCTGCACGGATTCGTAGACGGAGACATCGTACGGGTCGCTCAACAGGTAGCGCTCCGCGCCTTCGATATCGCCCTGCGCGCGCAGGCGGTCGTGGCGCGCGCGCATCGCCAGCACGGCCGCGCGCGCGTGGCCCGGCATGTTGAATTCCGGGATCACCTCGATGTGGCGTGCGTGCGCATGGCGCAGGATGCCGATGAAGTCGTCCGCGTCGTAATAGCCGGTGCCGGACGATGTGTCCACGTTCGCGCCCGAGCCAAAGGATGGCGGCAGGGTGTGGCCGCAGGCCGCGCCCCGTTTGCCGCCGATCTCCGTCAGCTCCGGCAGCGCGTCGATCCGCAAGCGCCAGCCTTCGTCGTCCGTCAGGTGCAGGTGCAACCGGTTCAGTTTATAGCGCGCCATGCAGTCGAGCAGGCGCTTGACGGTCGCCACCGATGCGAAATGGCGCGCCACGTCGAGCATCATGCCGCGGTAGCCGAAGCGCGGCGCATCGAGCACGCGGCCGCACGGCAGACAGCCGTCCGCATCCAGCAACTGGGCCAGTGTCTGGATGCCGTTGAACACGCCGTGCGCGCCGGCGCCGCGCACGAGGATCGTGTCGGGGCCGATGTCGAGGCGGTAGGCCTCCGGCCCGTCCGCAGCCACGCTGCCGATCTCCAGCAGGATGCGCGCGCCGTCGTCCTCCGGCAGGTCGTCCAGCAGCGCGCGCAGCAACGCCGCTTCGCCGACCAGCGCGGCGCCGGCCATGATCTCGCTGGACGCCGACAACCGACTGCGCACCGCCGTGAACCGGGCCGAGACGGGCGTCGGCGTGATGCGCCCGACGTCGTCATCCGGCAGCAGGCGCAGGCCGCTGTTCTCGCGCCAGCGCCAGGCCGCGTCGGCCGGCGGCAGCACGTCGCGCGCATGGCGCTGGAGCTGTTCCGGCCGCGCGAACGGCGCGACGTCCGCGTCGCCCAGGTCGACCGTGCGCCCGTCCGCTTCGACGAGATAGAAGCCGAGCGGCGCGTCCGTCAGGCTGATGGCCCAGAACTGCGCCTCGTAGCGCACGTCCAGCATCTCGCCGGGCTGCCACGGCGACGGCGCCGTGCGGCGCAGCGCGAACAGGTCGCCGTTCACGTGCTCCAGGTCGAAGCCCGCGCTCACGCTGCCGGCCAGCACGCGCCGGCACGCGTTGAAGTACACGGTCCATCCCGCCGCGATCGGCGCGCCCGACACGTTGGTGAGCGTCAGGCGCGCCGCGAACACGTCGTCCGCGACGAGGTTGGACACGCACGCCCACGTCACGACGACCCTCTCCCTTGGCGACACGATCAGAGCTTGCCGCGCAGGCCGAGGTAGAAGGTGCGGCCGTTCGAGTAGAACGCGCGCGGCTGGTCCTTGTTCTCGGCGTACATCTTGATCGTCTCGTTGGTGAGGTTCAGCGCGTCGAACGTGACCGTCAGGTGCTCGTTGATCTTGAAGTTCACCGAGGCCGCCAGCGACGGCATCGAGTCCACGTGCTGGCTCGCGCCGCGGTCGACGCCCGCCTTGTACGAGGAGCGGTAGCTGTACGCGAGGCGCGCGGAGAAACGGTCGTTCTCGTAGTAGCCCGTCACGTTGTACGTGTTCTTCGACGCGTTGAGCATCTCGCCGCCGCCATCCAGTTCGCCGTCCGCCCACGTGTAGTTGGTGAGCAGGCCGAAGTTGTTCCACAACGGCTGCTGCCAGGAGAGCTCGATGCCCTTGTTGGTGGCGCTCGTGTTGTACGGCGACGTGATCTGGTAGTCCGTGAACGCGCCGCGCTTGTTGTTGTAGTAGCTGCCGGTGCTCGTGCCCTGCGCGACGATGGAGCTGAAATCCATGTAGAACAGGCCCGCCGACAGCATCGCCTTCGGCATGTAGTACCACTCGGCCGACAGGTCGTAGTTGACGGAGCGGATCGGGTCCAGCTTGACGTTGCCGCCGCTGCCCGACAGCGCATCGTCGTTCAGCGACACGGAGCCGCCCAGCGCGCTGTAGTCGGGACGCGCCATCGTCTTGGCGATGCCGGCGCGGACGACGAGATCCTGGCGCACGTCGAACTTCACGTTCGCGCTCGGCAGGTAGTCGCGGTATTTGCGCTCATACGTCGTCGGCGTGTACGGACCGAACGCGGAACCCGTGACCGGATTCTGGCCGCCCGGCAGGTTCACGACGGTCGTCTGGCGCGTCTCGACGGCGCGCAGGCCGAAGTTGCCGCTCCAGTTGTCGCCGCCGATGTCGGCCATGCCGTAGACGGCCGCCGTCTTCTCGCCCACCTTGAATTCGTCGAGCCAGTTGTGGCGCAACGTGAAGTCCAGCAGGCGGTTGCCCGGCACCGCGCCCCAGGCGCCGAGGGCGGCACCGCTGTACTTGAAGTAGTTGTTGAAGACGCTCCCGCCGAGGTCCGAGCCGAAGTCGCCCGGGTACATCTCGCCGTTCCACACCGGACCCGGATTGCTGAAGCCGTTCGGACCCGGGCGCGTTTCCAGCGGGTGCTCGGCGGTGCGCTTGTGGTCCGTCCAGCGCGCGCCGAAGCGGACGCCCTGCAGCCACGGGTTGTCGCGCACGCGCCAGGTGCCGTCGACCTGCGCATACTTTTCCTTGTCCACCGACTGCGCCTCGCCGCCGCCCGCCCACGCCGTCGATCCCGGCTTCGTCGTGTTCCCGCCCGGGTAGCTGACGGTCGCCGGCGTCATGCCGTTCAGCGCGTACATCATGCCGCCGTCGACGTTGTTCTGGTAGTAGACGTCGCCGTGGTCCCAGCCGATGCCGTGCGTACGGCCGATCTTGCCCGTGAAGCTCAGGTCCTCGTTGACGCGCCAGCGGCCGTTCAGGTCGATGTACCACGATTCGCCGCCCGCATCCGGACGGTAGATGTTGTCGACCTCGCCCGAGTTGCTGGAGAACGTCGCGCCGACGAGCGTGCCGTTGCGGATCACGGGGCGCGCCGGGATCAGGTTCGCGCTGTTGATCGAATTCGCGGGCGCGGCCAGCCAATTGGTGTTCTGGTGCGGCGCGCTCAGTTTCGAATAGAAGCCGTTCAGGTCGACGCCGATGTCGCGCGTGGGTTTCGCCTCGATGTCGAAGGCGCCGCCTTCACGCTTCTTCTTTTGCTCGAAGAATGCGGCGCCGATGAAGGTCGGGACCTTCACGCCGGAAAGCGCAGGATTCGCGATGGCGGCGGCGCTCGTCGCGCTGATCGGCGTGTAGCCGAGGATCTCCTGGCCGTCGCGGCGCACGCTCTGCTTTTCCGAAAAGCCCTGCAGCAGCACGCCGAACGTATTGGTCGCGTTCTTCCAGCTCACGAGGGCCGACACCTGCGGCTCGGTCTTTTTCGCGAGGTCGTTGTAGTTGGCCTGCACGGACGCTTCCACCGTCAGGGGCTGGCGGAAGTCGAGCGGACGGCGCGTGATCACGTTGATGGCGCCCGATACGCCGCCTTCGACGAGATCGGCGGTGGCACTCTTCTGCACGACGATGGAACCGACGAGTTCCGAGGGCAGCAGCGAAAAGCTCGACGAGCGGCCCACGTTGCCGCCGTACTGGTTCAGAACGAACCAGTCGCCCGTGCTGATCGCGTGGCCGTTGAACAGCGTCTGCTGCAGGCTGGGGCTCGTGCCGCGCAGGCTGACGCGGTCGTTCTCGCCGAAGCCGCCCTCGCCGCCCGCGGACGATTGCGTGTTCACGCCCGGCAGGCGCTGGATCGCGTCGGCCACGTTCTTGTCGGGCATCTTGCCGATGTCCTCGGCCGTCACCACCTCGACGACGGCGTCCGCGTTGCGCTTCTGGCGCAGCGACTGTTCCAGTGCCGCGCGCACGCCCGTCACGATCACGGTCTGCGCGTCCGGCGTGCCGCCGTCCTGTGCGCGCGCCTGTGCCGCGATGCCCATTACCAATATCGTCACCGCGCCCGCGATCGCGGTCCGTCCCATCGACTGTCTCATGTGCTCTCCCAAAACTGTGGTAATCAAAGAACCTTGCCAGTTTCGAATTCGTGGACGCTGCAGCGTCTCTCGTCTTCGTATGGGGCGCATTGTCTCGTTGAAATTCCGACCGTGTTTGTCAAATCTTGCTAATCAGCGGCGGAAGAACCACAGCACGATCGAGACGACGATCGAGATGACGAGGCAGGTAACGATGGGGAAGTTGAAGGAGAAACCTTCGCGGACGACGTGGATGTCGCCGGGGAGGCGGCCGAACGGGAACCGGCGCAGCCAGGGCCAGAGGAGCCCTGCGGCGAGCAGCACGAGACCGAGAACGATGAGGAGTTTTTGCATGGCGCCAGTCTAGCGTACCTCGTGAAAATCCTGGTTGCGCTAGACTTCCCCTCAGCCTGTATGGCCCCGGTGGGGCCTACACCTTCAAGTTTATTTTTGGAAAAAGGGGGAAAGCATGCCTACCACCTGGATCGTATCCGCCGACGCGGGCCGCGCCCGCATCTTCGCCGAATCGGACCCCAAGCAGCCTTACATCGAAGTCGAGGACATGGTCAGCGCCAACGCGCGCCTGCGCGCCATCGACATCAACACCGACCGGCTCGGTCCGACCTCGGCCGGCCAGAGCATCCACAACACGGGCGGCGCCACGCCGAACAAGCAGTACCAGCCGGCGCAGACGCCGGAACAGCACGACGCCGAGTTCTTTGCGAAGGACATCTGCAACTACCTGCTGAAGGGCTGGCAGGACCAACGGTTCCAGAAACTGGAACTGGTGGCCGAGCCGAAGTTCCTCGGCGTGCTGCGCGGCCAGCTGGACAACCAGCTCAAGCCGCTCGTCGACCTGGAACTGAACAAGGACTACAGCCACTTCAACGCGCACCAGCTGCGCGAACAGCTGCAGGCGCAGAAGGCCAAGTTCTGATTCACGCCCGCGCCAGTGCCGGACGCGGCTGAGCGTCCGCTACCGGCCGCGCGGCCTGCGCCGGCCGCGCGGCCACACGGAACACGCCGACCGACGCCGCCAGGCGCTGCGCCTGTTTGTGCATCGTGCCGGCCGCCGCGGCGGCTTCCTCGACCAGCGTGGCGTTCTGCTGCGTGACCTGGTCCATCTGCGCCACCGCGACGTTGATCTGGCCGATGCCGGCCGTCTGTTCGGCGCTGGCCGACGTGATCTCGCCCATGATGTCCGTCACGCGGCGCACGCTGTCGACGATCTCGCGCATCGTCGCGCCGGCCTGCCCCACGAGGCGTCCACCCGTCTCCACGCGCTCGACCGAACTCTCGATGAGTCCCTTGATCTCCTTCGCCGCGCCGGCCGAGCGCTGGGCGAGGTTGCGCACCTCGGACGCCACGACGGCGAACCCGCGGCCCTGCTCGCCCGCGCGCGCCGCTTCCACGGCCGCGTTCAGCGCCAGGATGTTGGTCTGGAACGCGATCCCGTCGATGACGCCGATGATCTCCGCGATGCGGCGCGACGCGTCGCTGATCTCGCCCATCGTGCCGACCACGCCGTCGATCACGGCGCCGCCGCGTTCGGCCACACCTTTCGCCGCTTCCGCCAGCGCATTCGCCTGGCGCGCGTTGTCCGCGTTGTGCTTCACGGCCGACGTCAGTTCTTCCATCGACGCGGCCGTCTCTTCCAGCGACGACGCCTGCTGCTCGGTGCGCGCCGACAGGTCCTGGTTGCCGGCCGCGATCTGGCGCGAGGCCGTCGCGATCGTATCGGTGCCGCCGCGGACTTCGCCGACGATGTCCGCCAGCGATGCGTTCATGGCGCGCAGCGCGCCGAGCAGCTCGCCGATCTCGTCGTTACGCTCGATGTGTACGGTTTGCGTGAGATCGCCGGCCGCCACGCTGCGTGCCACGCGCAAGGCTTCGGCCAGCGATGCGCCGATGCCGCGGATCAGCCATGCGGCGACGCAGGCACCGGCGAGCGCGCCGATGACGACCAGCGCGATCGAGAGATTGCGCGTGCGTTCGTAGCGTGCCAGCGCGGCGTCGTATTGCGCTTTCGCCACGTCCAGCTGCAACTGCACGAGCGCCTGCATGTTCTTTTGCGCCGCCAGATAGCGCGACGCCAGCGGCCCCTTGACGAGCCTCCGGACCTCGTCCGCATCGTTGGCACGCAGCGCGGCCATGGTCGGCTTGAGGCCTTCCCGGACGAACGTCAGGCGGCTCTCGATGAACGTCCGCGCCAGGACTTGTTCTTCCGGCGTCAGGTAGGTTGCCTTGTACCGGTCCCACAGCGTACTGATTTTCCGGATGCGTGCTTCGACTTCCGCGATCACGGGACCGTTGTCCGGCTCGGCCGCCAGTGCGGCACTCGACAGGGCGTTCTGGTTCTGCTGCATCAGCGACAAGATATGGCTGAGCTGGCTGAGGGGTACCAGCCGGTCGTTGTAGACGGTACCCAGCGCGGCATTCGTGGCGCCCTGGTTGACGAGGCCGACGACGCCGACGACGATGGAAACCGCACTCAACAGTACGGCCAGGAAGATGAGACGAGTCTTGATACTGAGATGTTTGAACATGGCAATGGCAGGCAAAAGCGACTGTCTGTAAGTATGGTGGCGCTACCAAACTGTAGAGCAGTTCAGAGGCCACCGGTACTCACTTGTTGCCATCTATCCACAAAATCACGTGATCTTCATCCATCTGCACCGAATTGGAGCCAATATCCCTATTTCAGCGCAGCAATACGCACCATCATGGCGCAAAATACACACCCGTAAACGGCAACGCCCGCCGCTGCCGGAAGGCAGAGCGGCGGGCGCGAGGCCAGCGTTGTCGCTTAAAAACCCTTGGCGCCGGCGGCTGTCGGGCGACGTGTGGCAAGTGCCGGCTGCGGCCGGGACGGCGCACGGGATGCGGCCGCGACCGCGTGGTCCAGCTTGAACACGCTGACCGCCTCGGCCAGGCTGCGCGCCTGTTCCTGCATGGATTCGGTGGCCGCGGCGGCCTCCTCGACCAATGCCGCGTTCTGCTGCGTCACCTGGTCCATCTGCTGGATCGCGGCGCCGACCTGTTCGATGCCGGCGCTCTGCTCGCCCGACGCGGCCGAGATCTCGGCCATGATGTCCGAGACGCGGCGCACGCTGGCGACGACTTCCTGGATCGTCGTGCCGGCCTCGCCCACCAGGCGCGAACCGGCGGCGACCTTCTCGACGGAGTCGCCGATGAGTTCCTTGATCTCCTTCGCCGCCGCGGCCGAGCGCTGGGCCAGCGTACGCACCTCGCTCGCGACGACGGCGAAGCCGCGGCCCTGCTCGCCCGCGCGCGCCGCTTCCACGGCCGCGTTCAGGGCCAGGATATTCGTCTGGAACGCGATGCCGTCGATGACGCCGATGATGTCGACGATCTTCCTGGACGACGCGTCGATCGCGCCCATCGTGTCGACCACCTGCGCGACGACGTCGCCGCCACGCACGGCCACGCTCGATGCCGACGCGGCCATCTGGTTGCCCTGCCGGGCATTCTCCGCGTTCTGGCGCACGGTGCCCGTCAATTCTTCCATCGACGCCGCGCTTTCCTCCAGCGCGCTGGCCTGCTCCTCGGTGCGCGCCGACAGGTCGTGGTTGCCGGTGGCCACTTCGACGGCGGCGGTGGCGATGGTGTCGGCGCCGCTGCGCACGCGCGTCACCAGCGCGTTCAGGTTCGCGTTCATCGTCTGCAGCGCGATCATCAGTTCGCCCGTCTCGTCGCGGCTCGCGACGTCGATGCGCGCCGTCAGGTCGCCCTGCGCGACGGCGTTGGCGACGGTGACCGCGCGACGCAGCGGGCCGGTGATGCTGCGCGCAAGCCACCACGCCAGCGCCGCGCCCAGCAGCACGACCGCGATGCCGACGCCCAGCAGCAGCAGGCGCCCGCTCGCCGCGATGCCCTCGACGCGCGCCTTGGCGTCGTCGAAGCCCTGCTTCTGGTGCTCGGCCAGGTCGGCCGCCGCCGCTTCGTACGCCGCAAGCGCCGGATTCATGCCGGCATCGGCCGCGCGCTCGATGGCGGCCGCGTCGACGGTGCCGCTTTCCTTGAGTGCGAACAGCTTCTTGCGCGCCGCCGTGTACGTCTTGCGCCGCTCGTTGAGGGTCGCGAACAACCGCTTCCCTTCCTTGCTCGCAACGAGGCGCTGCAATTGTTCGTCGATGCGGTTGATCTCTTCGCTGTTCGCCTTCATCCTGACGTTGATCCGCTCCTGATCCTGCGCATCCACCGCACGCAGGCGCGCTTCGGTCAGTGCACGGTTGATGCGGGTACTGGCCAGCCAGCGGTCGGCCAGGCGGGTCTTGCTGATCGACGCGTCCATGTCCGCGGTCGCGTCGACCACCTGCTGCAGGCGCAGCACGCCGACCACGGTCAGCATGGCCGACAGTGCAAGCACGGCGGCGAACGCGAGGCCGAGCCGGGCCCCGATTTTGAGATTCTGGATATGCATGTGCACCTCGACGGAAAACGGTAAAGCGGCGGATGCGCGCGGCGGGTCGTGGCGGCGGGCCGGCGCGGTGAAAGGGCGAGGATGGGGCCCGCACGTGCCGCGCCTGCGTGGGCGGGGCCGTGTCACGATTTAATGATACACGCCATATTTATCCACGGAACATTAAGTTGCGACACCGCAACGCTATTTCGTCGCAGAATGAGGTAAAGCCTGCCGCTAAAACGTTAGAATCCCAGATTCCGCTCTGTCACATCAGCGATTGCCAATGTCCGCATCCAATTACCCTTCGTCGTCCCGCCGCCGGTTCCTCGCTGCCCTGCCGTTGTCCGGGCTGCTGACGACGGCCCGCGCGGCCGCGCCGCAGCCCGTACTGCTGGGGATCGACGGCGAATTCGGACTGGACAATTCGACATCGGCCCAGGCCGTCGAACTGGGCATGCGCGCGGCCATCGCCGAGATCAACGCGGCGGGCGGCGTGCTGCACGGCCGGCCTTTGCAGGTCGTGACGAAAGATCATCGGTCGATCCCGGCGCGCGGCATCCGCAACATCCAGGAATTCGCGGCGATGCCCGATCTCGTGGCGGTGTTCGGCGGCCGCTTCAGCCCCGTCGTCATCGAGGAACTGCCGACCCTTCGGTCGACGCACACCTTGTTCATGGCGCCGTGGTCGTCGGCCGACATCATCGTCGACAACGAGATGCGTCCGAACTACGTGTACCGCCTGTCGCTGCGCGATTCGCTGGCCATGCCGAAGCTGCTGCAGACGGCGCACCGGCGCGGCCTCGGCCGCATCGGCCTGCTGCTGACCAACACGTCCTGGGGCCGCAGCAATGCCCAGGCGGCGGCCCGCGCGGCCGAGAAGCTGCCCGCGCTGAAGCTCGTCGGCACCTCGTGGTACAACTGGCGCGACACGAGCCTCGTCGACAACTACCAGCACCTGCGCGCGGCCGGCGCCCAGGCCATCGTCCTCGTCGCCAACGACGACGAGGCGGCGATCCTCGTGCGCGAAGTGGCCGCGCTGCCGAAAGCGCAACGCCTGCCGATCCTGAGCCACTGGGGCGTGACCGGCGGCGAATTCGCGGCCCAGGCGGGACCGGCGCTGCAGCAGGTCGACTTTTCCGTGATCCAGACCTTCAGCTTCTTCCGCGCCGACCCGGCGCGCGTCAAGCGCTTCCTCGCCAGCGCGGCGCAGGTGTCGAAGGTGCGCCGCATCGAGGACATCAAGGGTCCCGTGGGCGCTGCGCACGCCTACGACCTCACGCACATCCTGGCGCTCGCGATCGACCGCGCCGGCAGCACCGACCGCAAGGCCGTGCGCGACGCGCTCGAGCGGCTCGGCACGGTCCGCGGCCTCGTCAAGACGTATGCGCCGCCGTTCACGCCGGCCCGCCACGAAGCGCTCGGCCCGGACGACCTGCTGCTGGCGCGCTACCGCGCGGACGGCGTCCTGGTGCCGGCGGATGACTGACATGATCGACGCCTCCGCCCCGGCCAGCCTGGCGCGCCGCTTCGCGAACGCGGCCGCGATCCTGACGGCGGCGGCCGTGCTGCTCATCGCCGGCGTCTCGTTCTGGCTGATCGACCACCAGCGCGCGCAGGCCAACGCCCTGCTGCAGGAGCGCGAGGTCGCATTCCACGCCACGACCGTCGGCCACAACCTGGAAGCGGTCGTCACGCGCCTGCACGAAGTGGGGGCGAGCCCGATCCTGGCCACGGCGCTCGTCGACAGCGCCGGCAAGGAAACCTACCTGACGCCGTTCCTGCACGGCCTGCGCCAGATGAACGGCATTCCGCTGCGCCTGCTGTTCACGGATTTCGAGGGCAAGGAAATCGCGGACAACGGCGTGCCCGGCTTCACGAACGCCGACATGGCGTGGCTGCGCGCGCGTCTGGAAAACGGCGACGAACGGGCCATCTTGCAGACCGGTCCCGACGGCGGGGAGCTGCTCGGCGTCGTGCTGCTGCGCTACCAGCGCACGCGCACGCCGGAAGGCGCCCTGGTGTACAAGGTACGGCTGGCCGACCTGAAGCCCACGTCCTGGGCCGTGCTCGCGCCCGCATCCGCGGACAAGCCGGCGAGACCGCACGAGATCGCGGCACCCGTGCCGCTGCCGCCGCGCCTGGCCCACGTGGGCCTCGTGCTGCGCGAGGACGAGCGCCGCCTGCCGCTGCCGCTCGAGACGTCGGGGCCGCAGTACCTCCTGATCCTGGTCGTCGCCTGCCTGCTCGCGCTGGTGGTGTTCATCCTCGCGGCGCGGCTGGCGCACGGCCTCACGCGCGACCTGCGCCGCCTCGAGACGTTCTCCGCCAGCCTGGGCGACGACATCGGCACCCAGCGCGCGCCGCTCGAGGGCTCGCGCGAAGTCGTCAGCCTGGCGCGCGCGCTCAACCGCATGCTCGACCGCCTGTACGAACAGCGCGCGCACCTGGAGGAAGAACGCCGCAAGTTCCTGCAGCTCGCGAACAACATCCCGCAACTCGTGTGGATGGCCGACCCGGAAGGCAACATCGTCTGGTTCAACGACCGCTGGCATGAATTCACGGGCAGCCCGCCGGGGACCACCGGCGCCGACGAGTGGCACCGCTACCACGACCCCGAAGTGCTGCCGCAGGTGATGCGGCGCTGGAAGGAAGCCCTCGCCAGCGGCAACATGGCGCAGATGACCTTCCCGCTGCGCGGCGCCGACGGCCGCTACCGCAGCTTCTTCACGTCGGTGGCGCCGCTGCGCGACGAGGCCGGCCAGATCGTCCAGTGGTTCGGCACCTGCACCGACGTCACCCCGCTGGAACGGGCGGAACGCGCCGTGCGCTACAGCGAGGAGCGCCTGCAGCAGGGCCTTGTCGCCGCCCGCATGGCCGTGTGGGAGCGCGATCCGCACAGCGGCCAGGTCACCTTCTCGGCCAACCTGCACAGCGTGTTCGGCAAGAACTGGCACAACATCGCCGAACTGCAGAAGCTCGTCCATCCGGACGACCGCAAGCCCCTGCGCGACACGGTCGAACAGGCCATCCGCGCCGGCGGCGAATACCGCGCCACGCCGCGCGTGCGCCGCGCCGACGACGGCCGGCTCGCCTGGATCGACATGCGCGGCCGCCTCGGCCTCGGCGCCGACGGTCGCAGCACCGTCGTGCACGTCGTCGCGATCGACATCACGGAGCGCAAGCGCGCGGAAGAAGCGCTGCAGCTCGCGGACCGGCGCAAGGACGAATTCCTCGCCATGCTGGCGCACGAACTGCGCAACCCGCTGGCGCCGATCTCCAGCGCGGCCGACATGCTGCGCCTGGCCTATGCGGGCGAGCCGCGCGTGAAGCAGATCAGCGACATCATCGCGCGCCAGGTCGCGCACATGCGCCACATCGTGAACGACCTGCTGGACGTCTCGCGCGTCACGCGCGGCCTCGTCGCCGTGGCCAGGCGGCCGATCGACCTGCGCCGCGTCGTCGCGGAGGCCTCCGAACAGGTCCGCCCGCTCGTCGACGCGCGCCGCCACCGCCTCGACGTCGCGCTCGGCGCAGCGCCCGTGATGGTGGACGGCGACCACACGCGCCTCGTGCAGGTGGTCGCGAACCTGCTGACCAACGCGGCCAAGTACACGCCGGAGGGCGGCCATATCGAGGTCGAACTGGAAGCCGCCGACGGCCAGGCTTTCCTGGCCGTGCGCGACAACGGCAACGGCATCGGCCCCGACCTGCTGCCGGTCGTGTTCGACCTGTTCACGCAAGCCTCGCGCACGCTCGACCGCGCCCAGGGCGGCCTGGGCCTGGGCCTCGCCCTGGTGCGCAAGCTCGTCGAACTGCACGGCGGCCAGGTCGACGCCGCCAGCGCCGGCCCGGGGCGCGGCAGCACGTTCACAGTGACGCTGCCTTTGCTGGACGTCAAACCGGGGTCAGAGCCCGTTTTTGAGAAATTGCCCGAAACCGGGCTCTGACCCCGGTGTTTCTGCGCCGCATTGGTTTGACGGCATGGGTGGATCGGGGGACCATGGCGCCAACGTCAACGCTCCCGCTTCGTCCATGCCCGTCTCGTCCCCGCCCCTGCTCGGCCTGGTCTGCATCACCGTCTCGAAGGACATCCGCTACCGCACCGTCACGCGCAAGCGCCTGCTGGAGCAGTCGGACGACGGCCAGCGCAAGCTGCTCGACGCCATCTACCGCGACAACCTGCAGACGCTGGACGGTGCGCTGCACTACTGCCGCCGCAACGGCATCCACCTGTACCGCATTCCGTCGTCGATCTTCCCGTTCTTCGACGAGGACATCGGCCGCGCCGTGATGCAGCCCCTCGCGCCCGCGCTCGCGCGCACGGGCCGGCGCGCGACGGAACTCGGCCTGCGCCTCGTGATGCATCCGGACCAGTTCGTCGTGCTCAGTTCCGACTCGCCCGGCGTCGTCGCCAACAGCGTCAAGATCCTGCAGATGCACGCCGACATCATGGACCTGATGGAGCAACCGCGCTCGCCGTGGGCGCTGCTCGAGATCCACGGCGGCAAGGCAAACCGCAGCGACGCGCTCGTCGAGCGCATCCATGCGCTGCCCGACGCGATCCGCCTGCGCCTGTGCCTGGAGAACGATGAATACGCGTACGGCGCGGACGAGATCCACGCCGTGTGCATGCGCGCCGGCGTGCCGATGGTGTTCGACGCGCACCACCACATCGTGCACGACAAGCTGGCCAGCTACGACGACCCGAGCGTGGCCGCGATGCTCGCCGCGGCACGCGCGACGTGGCCCGTGCCGGCGCACCAGGTCGTGCACATCTCGAACGGGCGCGACGGGTTCAACGATCGCCAGCACGCGGACCTGATCACGACGATGCCGGCGGCGTATGGGGAGGCGCCGTGGATCGAGATCGAGGCGAAGCTGAAGGAAGAGGCGATTGGTGGATTAAGGGATTGGATGGCGCAAGTAAGTTGCCCCTAAAACCGTCGTCCCCGCGCAGGCGGGGACCCAAGTTAGCATGCGTTTCGACTGCTCATAAAATTGGATCCCCGCCTGCGCGGGGATGACGTTGTTTTGCGTTTCGGGTTGTATTGCGTTTCGGGTCGTTTTGCGTTTCGCGCTGTTCCGCTTAGCGGTTGACCGCCCCCATCGCCCCTTCCGGATACCGCGTCCCCACCGCCGCCCCGCGCGGAAAGATCGCTTCCAGCTCCGTCAACTGCGCCGGCCCGAGGTCGATGTCGACGGCATCCACGTTCTCGTCGAGGTAGTTGCGGCGCTTGGTGCCGGGAATCGGCACGATGTCCGGCCCCTGCGCCAGCACCCACGCGAGCGCCAGCTGGCCCGGCGTGCAGCCCGCCGCGCGCGCCAGTTCGCGCACCTTGTCGACGAGCGCGATGTTCTGCGCGAAGTTCGCGCCCTGGAAACGCGGGCTGTTGCGGCGGTAGTCGTCCGGCGCGAAATCGTCCGGCGTACGGATCTCGCCCGTGAGGAAGCCGCGGCCCAGCGGACTGTATGGCACGAAGCCGATGCCGTGGCGGCGGCACGCGTCGAGCACGCCATCCTCGGGATCGCGCGTCCACAACGAGTACTCGCTTTGCAGCGCCGTCACCGGATGCACCTTCACGGCGCGCTCGATCGTCTGTACGGACGCCTCGGACAAGCCCACGTAGCGCACCTTCCCGGCGCGGACGAGGTCCGCCAACGCGCCCATCGTGTCCTCGATGGGCGTGGCCGGGTCCACGCGGTGCTGGTAGTACAGGTCGATCGTGTCGATGCCGAGCCGCTTGAGGCTTCCCTCGCAGGCGGCGCGTACGTACTCGGGGCGGCCGGAGACGCCGAAATCGCCCGGATTCTCGGGTGTTCGCTTGACGCCGAACTTGGTGGCGATGACGAGTCCCGCGCGCCGCCCGCGGATCGCGCGGCCCAGCAAGACCTCGTTCGTGTGCGGGCCGTACATGTCGGCCGTGTCGAACAGCGTGACGCCCAGGTCGATGGCGCGCTGGATCGTCGCGATGGATTCGGCGTCGTCGCGGTTGGCGTAGAAATCGCTCATGCCCATGCAGCCCAGGCCGATGGCCGAGACGTGCAATCCTTCATTGCCCAGCTGACGTGTCTTCATGATGGTCTCCGGTGCGATCGATGGGCGTGACGATAGCCGTTTCGCGGCGACGGCGGCACACGACAGGTTTATGATCATGCAAGCATTCACATCGTTCATGACGGACATGGGAAATGTGAATTGGGAGTTTCCGAGTGCGAAGTCCAGAATGGACGACCATGCTTCTCATGCACACCATGGATGACCGGGCCTGGAGGCGGACATGATCGTCCGCGACCGCCCATCGGCCCTGCGGCTGTTCTTCATCATGCGCGGTTCGATCCTGCCGCGCATCTGGATGCACCTCGCCGTCAGTACGCTGCTGGCGGTGATCGTCACCTGGACCGACGGCCAGTTCGGCCACCACAAGCTGCATTTCACGACGACGCCGTTCACGCTGATGGGGCTTCCCCTCGCGATCTTCCTCGGCTTCCGTAACAACGCGGCCTACGACCGCTACTGGGAAGGCCGCAAGCAGTGGGGGGAACTGATACTGCGCAGCCGCAGCCTCGCGCGCCAGTGCCTGTCGCTCGTCGCGCCCGGCCATCCGGCCGCGGACGATCCCCACCTGCGCATCATTCGCCGCGCGATCGCGTATGCGCACGCGCTGCGCCACCGGCTGCGCGGCGACACCGACGGCAATGCCGACGTCGCGCCATGGATCGCACCAGCCGAATGGGAACGCGTGCGCACGCAATCGAACGTCCCGTACGCGCTGATGCTGGAGATGGGCGCCGACCTCGGAGAATGCCTGCGCACGGGCCGCCTGGACGCCTGCCTCGCGCCAGCCATCGATGCGAGCTTCTCGGCGATGACGGCGGTGGCCGCATCCTGCGAACGTATTCGCGGCACGCCGATCCCGTTTTCGTACACCCTGCTGCTGCACCGCACGGCGTACCTGTATTGCTTCCTGCTGCCGTTCGGCCTCGTGGACACGATCGGCTACCTGACGCCCCTCGTCTCCGCCATCGTGGCCTACACCTTCTTCGGCCTGGACGCCCTCGGCGACGAGCTCGAGGAACCGTTCCGCGCCTCCGACAACGGCCTGCCGCTCGAGGCCCTGTGCCGCACGATCGAGATCGACCTGCGCACCGCCCTGGGCGACCGCGACCTGCCTCCCCCGCTGCTGCCGGAGAACTACCGGCTCAGCTAGTTCCATCCCGAAGTCGACCCGAGAAAGACATGAAGACAGAATACCTGGACCGTATCCGCTGCGCCGCGCTGCGCGGCCGCGTCACCAGTGCGCACGACGCCGCGCGCTGGATCAAGGACGGCATGACCGTCGGCATGAGCGGCTTCACCCGCGCCGGCGACGTCAAGCTCGTGCCGGCCGCGCTGGCCGAGCGGGCCCGCACGGAGCCTTTGAAGATCACGCTGATGACGGGCGCCTCGCTCGGCAACGACACCGACAAACGCCTCACCGAAGCGGGCGCGCTGGCGCGCCGCATGCCGTTCCAGGTGGACCCCGTGCTGCGCGCGGCGATCAACCGCGGCGAGGTGATGTACATCGACCAGCACCTGTCCGAGACCGTCGAACAGCTGCGCAGCCGCCACATCGCGCCGGTCGACGTGGCCATCGTGGAAGCGGTGGCGATCACGGAAGACGGCGCCGTCGTGCCCACGACCTCCGTCGGCAACAGCGCCAGCTTCGCGATCCTGGCCGACAAGGTGATCGTCGAGATCAACCTCGCCCAGCCGGCCGGCCTGGAAGGCCTGCACGACATCTGGATTCCGAAGAAGCGCCCGTTGCGCGAACCGATCCCGATCATGTCGGCGGACGACCGCGCCGGCACGCCGTGGATCGCCATCCCGCCCGAGAAGATCGTCGCGATCGTGTTGTCCGACCAGCCGGATTCGACGTCGTCCGTGCTGCCGGCCGATCGCGAGACGGCCGCCATCGCGGGCCACCTGATCCGCTTCTTCGAACGGGAAATCGAGGCGGGCCGCCTGGCGAGGGAACTGCTGCCGCTGCAGGCCGGCATCGGCACGATCGCCAACGCGGTGCTGGCAGGCTTTGCCGACAGCCCGTTCGACCGCCTGACGATGTATTCGGAAGTGCTGCAGGATTCGACGTTCGACCTGTTCGACGCGGGCAAGCTGGATTTCGCGTCCGGCTCGTCGATCACGCTGTCGCCGGAAAAGAGCCGGCAGGTGTTCCGCGACTTCGACCGCTACCGCGACAAGCTCGTGCTGCGTCCGCAGGAAGTGTCCAACCACCCGGAAGTGATTCGCCGCCTCGGCATCATCGCCATCAACACGGCCCTGGAAGCGGACATCTACGGGAACATCAATTCGACGCACGTGCTGGGCACGCACATGATGAACGGGATCGGTGGCTCGGGCGACTTCGCGCGCAACGCCTACCTGTCGATCTTCGCGACCAAGGCCACGGCCAAGGGCGGCAAGGTGTCGTCGATCGTGCCGATGGTGACGCACGTCGACCACACGGAGCACGACGTCGACATCATCGTCACGGAACTGGGCCTCGCCGACCTGCGCGGCCTCGCGCCACGCGAACGGGCCGAGGTCATCATCGAACAGTGCACGGCCGAACCGTACAAATCGATGCTGCGCGCGTACGTGCGGGAAGCGCAGCGGCGCGGCGGCCAGACGCCGCACGTGCTGGAGCAGGCGTACGCGTGGCACGCCCGCTACAGCGAGACGGGCTCGATGCTCGAACCCTGAACCTTCAGCGCACCTCCAGCTGGAACGGCGCGGCCGGCAGGTCGTCCGCGCCGAACAGGTTCACGAACGGCGCGTCGGCCCACGCGTAGCGCACGCGCGTGACGTCCGGCGTGCCGGCGCCGGGCAGGACGATGCTGTCACTCTCCTTGCCGGCCACGCGCGCCTCCGCGTAACGGCACACCGTGCCCGCGCACACCTCGAACGCGTTGGCGCGGTCGGACGAATACGTCGCCAGGCCGCCGCCCGTGTCCTTGAACGTCACGACGATGTCGCCGCCCTTGCGCTGCGCCGACACGGCCGTCGGGCTGCCGGGGATCGTCTTCTCGCCATACGCGACGGCGCGGGCCGCGCGCGCGAGGCGTTCGCCGACGACCGTCTTCTGGGTCGGGTGGATGTCGAAACGGTCGCCCACGTCGATCGTGACGGCCAGGCCCGCGTGCGGGTCGTTCGCCACCGCGGCCGCCTGCGCGTCGCGCAGTTCGGCCCAGCCGGACTGGCCCGGCGTTTTCGCCGGCGAACCGTACGACGTCAGTTGCACGACGAAGAACGGGAGCGTAGGCTGGCCGAAGCGCTGGCGCCAGTCGCGCATCAACAGCGGCAACAAGGTGCGGTATTCCTGCGCCGCGCCGGCGTTCGATTCGCCCTGGTACCACGCGGCCAGCTTGAATTTATAGCCGACCAGCGGCGCGATCATGCCGTTGTACAGCGTGGTCAGGCTCGTCGGCACGGACCACGGCGCCGGCGGCACCGACTGGCCTTTCATGGCGCCGCCGCGCTGGACCTTCCACGCGGCCGGCAGCGGGATCGCCTGGCCGTCCGCGAGACCGATGCTGCGCTTGTCCACCGGCCCGGACAGGCCGCCGCCCTGCCCGCCGCTCAGCACGCGCATCGCGATCACGTTGCGGCCCGGCTTGAACACGCCGGCCGGCACATCGTAGTCGCGCCACATCCATCCCGTGCTGATGCCGCCCACGCGCACGCCGTTGACCCACGTCGTGTCGTAGGTGTCGACGGGGCCCAGGCGCACCGCGTTCGCGGCCTTGGCCTGCGCTTCCGTCAGGGTGACCGTCGTGCGGTACCACGCGACGCCGTCGAAGTCCTTGAAGCCGGCCACGCCGCTGTCCTTCCACGATCCGGTCGGCGTGACGGTGGGCCACGCGCTGTCGTCGAAGTCCGGGGCGATCCACGCACGCTGCGCGGCGGCCGCCGGGTCGTGCGCCGTCCACCAGGCCTCGTTGCGGGCATCCTCGGCGCGCATGCCGGCAGCCGGATCGGCGCCGTACTGTTTGACGGCGTCGACGCCGGCCGTGTAGTCGCTCACGGTGCGCAGCGACTCCCCGCCGATCCAGCCCTGGATCGTCGTGCCGCCCCAGCTGGCGTTGACGAAGCCGACCGGTACCTTGTAGCTGCCCTGCAGCGAGCGCGCCATGTAGTAGCAGACGGCGGACGCATCGCCGATGGTCTCCGGTCCCGCGATCTTCCACGCGACCGGGCCCTTGAGCTCATCCTGCGGCGCCGCCGTGCTGTTCTTTTCCACGTTCAGGAAGCGGATCCTGTCGTTGGCCGCCATCATCGTCGTCGACCACGCGTTGGTCGAATTGTGCACGGCGAATTCCATGTTCGACTGGCCCGAGCACAGGTAGACGTCGCCGACCAGGATGTCGGCGCGGCTGACGCTCTGGCCGCCCGCGGCGACCGTGAGCGTGTAGGGTCCGCCCGCCGGCTGCGGCGGCAGTTGCGCCTTCCATTTGCCGCGCGCATCCGCGGTGCCGGTCACGGTACGTCCGCCCAGGGTGACGCTCACCTTGCTGCCGGCGCCGGCCGTGCCCCACACGGCAATCGGCTGGTCGCGCTGCAGGACCGCGTGGTCGGCAAAAATACGGGCCAGGCCCAGGTCGGCCGCCTGCCCCGGCAGGCAGGCGCTTGCCGCCGCGAGCGCCAGCAGGCGTGCGGCCATCTTCGTAGTCTCCATCGAATCTCCTCGTCGTTAGTGGCGCAGATGTTTGCGCTTTTCATTTTTTCTTAATAAATGATGTTATACCAACAGCGAGGCGAAGGCAGCAAAAAAAACGCCAGCCCGCAGGCTGGCGCTTCATTGCGGAGCGGAGCGGTCAGTAGCCGCGGCTGCCCGTGCCCTGGCTGCCACTGGTGGTGCTGGAACTGGTGCCGGTGCCCGCCGCGCCCGTGCCGGTCGCGCTGGTGCCCGTGCCCGAACCGGAGCCCGTGCCGCTCATGCCGCTCGAACCGGACAGGCCGGTGCCGCTGGCGCCGGTGCTGCCGCTCATGCCGCTGGTGCCGGACGAGCCGGAACCGGTGGTGCCGGTTGCGCCGCTCGAACCCGAGGAGCCGGTGCCGGTGCCGGTCGGCGGCGTGGTCGTGCCGCTGCCCGTGCCCATGCTGCCGCCGGTGCCGGTACCCGTGCCGCCCGACGTGCCGCTGCCGCCGCTGGTGCCGGTGCCGGTGCCGGTGCCGGTGCCGGTGCCGGTGCCCATGCTACCCGACGAACCCGAGGTGCCCTGGGTATCCTGGCTGCCGCTCGACGACGAACCGCTGCTGGAGGAACCGCCGCTGCCGCTCGAACCGCTGCTCGAGCTGCTCTTCTTATGATGTTTTTTCTTCGTGTGTTTCTTGGTGGCCGAGCTGCCCGACGTCGACTGATCCTGCGCGGTCGCGCTGCTGCCCGTCGACGAACCGGTCTGCGCCTGCGCGTTGACCGTACCGAACATCGCCACCGTGACGGCAGCACCCAGCAAGCCCTTCAGTAACTTATTCATTTTCATATCGCTCTCCTCAGAGAATGGATTTGGGGCAAAAAAAACTCTGCAATATCAAGAAGATACTGTGGAGGCGGAGTTTAAAGAGATCGCCGTGAAGGGTGCGCGCGTTAGCCTCGCGGAAACAAAAATCAGTACGCCCCGGCCGCCTGCGCCGCAAGCGTGCCCATCCGCGTGTACAGGTCGAGGATGTTGCTCTTGTCGTCCGGATAAACGCGGTTCGACAGGAACACGTAGAACGACTTCGACTGCGGATCGACCCACAGGATGCAGCCCGTGAAGCCGGTGTGGCCATAGCTGCCGACCGGGTACACGGTGCCGCGCGGGCGCTTCGCGTACGGCGAGTCGATGTCCATGCCGAGGCCGCGCCTGGCCAGGCCGGGAGGCGATTGCACGGTCGTCAGCAGGCGGACGCTGTCCGGGCCCAGGATGCGCACGCCGTCCAGCACCCCGCCCGCCAGCAGCATGCGGGCGTAGCGCGCCACGTCGCCGACGGTCGTGAATACGCCGGCCGAGCCCGCCACACCGCCCATGCGGCGCACCGTCGGGTCGTGCACGACGCCGCGCAGGAGTTCGCCCGGCGCGAGGTCGCCATGCGCGCCTTTCCCGTCCGCGCTGCCGACCTGGGTCGGCGCGATCGTCTCGACGTCGGCCCGGCGCAGCGGCAGGTAACCCGTGTTGCGCATCCCCAGCGGCGCGTAGATGTGCGACTGCGCGTAATCGTCCAGCGGCGTGCCCGTGACCTTTTCGACGACCTGGCCCAGCAGCACGTAATTGACGTCGGAATAGCGGAAGAACGTACCGGGCGGGTGCGTAACAACCTGGGCACACGCGAGCTGGTGCGCGGCCACGCGGCCTTTCCATGCAGGGACGGCCGGCAGCCCGGCGGGCAAGCCCGAACTGTGCGTGAGCAATTGCCGGATCGTGATCGTTTCCTTGCCGCCGGTCCCGCATTCGGGGAAGTATTTGACGAGCTTGTCGTCGAGCCCGATGCGTCCCTGCTCGGCCAGGATCAGCACGGACGGCGCCGTCGCCAGCACTTTCGTCAGCGACGCGGCATCGAAGGTGGTCGCCGTCGTGACCGGCGCCGCATCCGGTTCATAGGTCAGGCGGCCGTAGGCGCGTTCGTAGACGGCGTCCTCGTGCTCCAGGTGGAACACGGCGCCCGGCAACTTGTGCGCGTCGATGGCGCCCTCGATGGCGGCGTCGATCTGGGGAAAGCGGCGCACGTCCAGCCGGGGGACATCGGCCGCGGGCACGCTCGGTACACGGGCAGGCAAGGTGCAGCCGGCAGCGAGCACGGCGATGCAGGGAAGCAGGTAAATACGCATGTTGAGCAAACGGAGATGCCGTGGAGACATTGTTCAACAGGCCATCATATGCCGTTCCGGACCGTGGCGCACGCGAAAAATTCGATCGGCGTATCATGGGGCGATGAATGCACCAATGATTCCTTTCTCGATACTCGACCTCGCCCCGATCACCGAAGGCAGCGACGCTGCCGAATCGTTCCGCCGCTCGCTCGACCTCGCGCAGCACGGCGAACGCTGGGGTTACCACCGCTTCTGGCTCGCCGAACACCACGGCATGCCGGGCATCGCCAGCGCGGCGACGGCGGTGCTGATCGCCCACGTGGGCAACGGCACCTCCACCATCCGCCTCGGCGCCGGCGGCATCATGCTGCCGAACCATTCCCCGCTCGTCATCGCCGAACAGTTCGGCACGCTCGAATCGCTGTTCCCGGGCCGCATCGACCTGGGCCTCGGTCGCGCGCCCGGTTCCGACCACGCGACGGCCCGCGCGCTGCGCCGCAATCTCGCGTCCGACGCGGACGAATTCCCGCAGGACGTCGTGGAACTGATGGATTATTTCGCGGACGCCCCGCGCCGCCACGTGCGCGCCGTGCCCGGCGCCGGCCTCAAGGTGCCCGTGTGGATCCTCGGCTCCAGCCTGTTCGGCGCGCAGCTGGCGGCAATGCTGGGCCTGCCGTACGCGTTCGCGTCGCACTTCGCGCCGCAGATGATGATGCAGGCCATCGAGATCTACCGCGCCAGCTTCCGCCCCTCGGCCCAGCTCGACAAGCCGTACGTGATGCTCGGCTTTAACGTGTTCGCCGCCGAGACGGATGCGGAAGCCCAATGGCGCGCGACGTCCATGCAGCAGGCGTTCGTCAACCTGCGCAGCGGCCATCCGACGCGTTTGAAACCGCCCGTCGAAGGTTATCTCGACCTGCTCGGCCCGGGGGAGCGCGGCATGCTCGACGGCGTGCTGTCGTGCTCGGCGATCGGCTCGCCCGAGACCGTCGAACGGCAGCTCAGGGACTTCATCGCGCGCACGGGCGCGGACGAGCTGATGATCACGTCGCAGATCTACGACCACGCGGCGCGATTGCGCTCGTACGAGATCGCGGCGGAGATCCGGCGCAACGGTGATCTGGCGAACATTCAACCGGCGCGGCCTTAGTCACACTTGTCATCCATGGACGGCACCTGGCCGTTGATTGCATAACCATGGAGGACCTATGAACACTCGACTGATCGCCGCAACCCTGATGCTCTCGCTCGCCTCGACGGGCGCCGCCTATGCCAAACCCAGCTGCGCGAAAGGCGCCATCGTCGGCGGCGTCGGCGGCCACGTGGCGGGCAAGCACGGCTTGCTGGGCGCTGCCGCCGGCTGCGCCATCGGCCACCACATGGCCAAGAAGCAGGAGAAGGAGCAGCAGCGGCAGGCGCAGGCGCAAGCGCAAGCACGGCAGCAGGCCGCCGACAGCCAGCAGCCGGCACCGCGCAAATAAGCTGGCTCGTCGTTCCCGGCATTGCCGGAAACGACTTCCCGCGCAGGCGGGAACCCAAGTTTGTCGGCAGATCGCGAAAATTGGGTCCCCGCCTTCGCGGGGACGACGTATGTGCGCTAACCAATCGACATCAAGCGTCCCCCGTCCCTGCCTGCAACGCGTCGATCACATGACGCGTCGAGCGCACCTTGCCCATGACGGGAAAGATGTGCCCGCAGGCGAACTCGTGCGCGTCCGCCGCCATGCTGCTCATCGCATCCTCGACGAAGACGAGCTCGTAGCCGCGGTCGAATGCGGCGCGCGCCGTCGACTCGACGCCGAAGTTGGTGGCGATGCCGCCCAGGATAATGGTCTTGATGTGGCGCCGGCGCAGCAGCTGGTCCAGTTCCGTGCCGTAGAACGCGCCCCACTGGCGCTTCGTCACGACGATGTCCTGCGCCTGCACCTGCGCGTCCGGCGCCAGCAGCGACGCGTCCGGCGGCGGCGCGGGCGTGCCGGGTTTGCGCAGCGGCGCATCGGCCGGGGGCAGCTGCAACTGGTCGACGAGCACGCGCACGAAGATCACCATGCCGCTGCGGTCGCGCATTTCGCCCGACAGCAGCACGCAATTGCCCACCACCTGCTCGGCCGTGTACGGGGCCAGGTCGCGTTTCACATTACTGTTCTGCAAATCGATCAGCACCAGGGCGGTGCGGCCGATATCGATGTCCAGGTCGCTCATGTAAGATCCTCCTCGCCGCGCAGTATCCGCCGGCAGGCGATTTGGTGGCGCCAGTTTCCGCTGTGCTAAATTCCCGGCATCATGCAAAGAACCGCCATCGCCGCCTTGTGCGCCCTGCTGGCAGGCTGCGCCAGCCAGCCCGCCCTCACCGCCTACACCGTCAACTCGGGCGCGCAGCGTAGTAGCGCGCAGCAGGCGCTGTCGTTCGACCACGCCGACCTGAGCCTGCGCGTCGACCCGGACAGCCGCAGCCTGCGCGGCGACGCGACGCTCACGTTCAGCACCGGGGCGCCGCTGGACAGCATCGAGCTCGACCTGGACCGCAACCTGCCCATCGACGCGATCACGGTCGACGGCCAGCCGCTCGCGGCCGACCGGTGGCGCAACCCGGACGGCAAGCTGGCGATCGATCTGCCGCGGCGCCTGGAGCCGGGCCGCCAGATCAAGGTGCGCGTGACCTACCACGGCGAACCGCACGTGGCGAAACGGGCGCCATGGGACGGCGGCTTCGTGTGGGCGCGCACGCCGGACGGCAAGCCGTGGGTCGCGAGCGCCGTCGAAGGCGAAGGCTGCGACCTGTTCTGGCCCTGCATCGACCATCCGATGGGCAAGCCGAAGGTCGTCGACGAACACATCACCGTGCCCGCGCCACTCGTGGCCGCGGGCAATGGCGTGGCCACGGGCATGACGGAAGCGAACGGCTGGCGCACATGGCACTGGCGCGCAAAGAACCCGAGCACGTACGGCATCGCCATCAACGTGGGGCCGTACGACGTGCTGTCCGGCGAATACCGCAGCCGCTACGGCAATACGATCCCGCTGCGGTTCTGGTACCTGCCGCAGAACAAGGCGCATGCGCAAGACCTGTTCTCGGAATTCCCGAAGATGCTGGATTTCTTCGAATCGACGATCGGTCCCTACCCGTTCGCCGACGAGAAAATGGGTGTCGTCGAAACGCCGCACAAGGGCATGGAGCACCAGACCATCAATGCCTACGGCAACAAATACGTCAAGACGCCATACGGCTACGACGACCTGCTGCAACACGAATTCGCCCACGAATGGTTCGGCAACCAGCTCACGAATGCCGACTGGGACGACATGTGGCTGCACGAGGGCCTCGCCTCCTACATGCAGCCGCTGTACATGCAATACCTGCACGGCGACCAGGAATATTTCGCCGCGCTGATGCAGCAACGCGCGGGCATCCGCAACAAGGCGCCGCTCGTGTCGGGCAAGCACAAGCGCGAGGAAGACGTCTACGACCTCAAGCGCGGCGGTCCCGGCGGCGACATTTATGCGAAAGGCTCGCTCGTGTTGCACACGTTGCGCGGCCTGATCGGCGACGACGCCTTTTTCCGCGCCGTGCGCGAACTCGTGTACGGCACACCCGACCCGCGCCCGGGGAATTTCTCGCCGCGCTATGCGACGACGCCGGACTTCATCGCCATCGTCCAGCGCGCGAGCGGACGGGACCTCGGCTGGTTCTTCCAGGCCTATATGTACCAGGCCGCGCTGCCCGAGCTCGTGGCCGCGCGCCGCGGCGACACGCTGGACCTCGCGTGGAAGACGGCCGCCAACACGCCGTTCCCGATGCCGCTCGACGTGCGCGTGGACGGGCGCACCGTCACCCTGCCGATGGCGGACGGCCACGGCAGCATCGCGCTGCCGCCGCACGCGACGGTCACGTTCGATCCGCATTCGAAGATCCTGCGGCGCGAGAAGCGGTTCGAAGGCAGGTAGGGTGGGCACCATGTGCCCGCGCGGATGTTCGCATCAAGCATGCGTCACGGCACCTCCTTGCCGTCCACGTCGATCCGGCGCACTTGCCCCAGGTTCAACGCGCGGATCGGCGCCTCGATCTTGCCCATGTCGCCGACGACGATCCACACCGGCTGCCGCGGCAGCACGACGCGCGCCGCCAGCGAATTCAACTGCGCGGGCGTGACGGCCAGCGCCGTCGCCGTGTACGTGTTGTAGTAATCCTCGGGCAAGCCGTATTGCAGGATCGTCGCGTAGGCATTGCTGAGCTGGCTGACCGTCTCGAACGAACCGGGCAGGCCCAGCGTCTCGTTCGCCTGCGCATCCTGCAGTTCGCGCGGCGTGACGGGACGTGCGCTGCCCAGCTCGGCATATTGGCGCGCCAGTTCGCGCAGCGCATCGGCCGTCTTGTCGGTCTGGACCGGTGAATCGCTGACCAGGATGCGCTGCCCGCGCGCCGCGACGAGCGACGAGCCGACGCCGTACGACCAGTGTTTATCTTCCCGCAGATCCATGTTCAGGCGCGAACTGAACGTGCCGCCGAACACGTCGTTGAGCAGGTTCAGCGCGACGGCATCCGGCGTGTTGCGCGGCGGCGCCAGCTGGGCGCCCACGATATTGCTCTGCAGCGCACCGGGACGGTCGATCAGGTAGATCGTCGTGCCGGCCGGCTGGTCGACCTTGGCGATCTCGTGCGCCGGCAGGGTGCCGGCCTTCCACGCGCCGAACGCGCGTTCCAGCAGCGGCGCCAGTTCGGCCAGGGTCGTGTCGCCGACGACGAGCAGGGTCGCATTGTTCGGCTTGAACCACGTGCCGTGATAGCCCACGAGATCGGCGCGCGTCATGCGGGAGACCGCGGCTTCCGTGCCGGTACCGGTCAGCGGCAGGGAATACGGATGGCCGGGGCCGTACAGCAGCGGCGGCAGCACGCGCAAGGCCATCAGGCGCGGCACCGTCTGCTCGCGCTGGATCGCGGCCAGCCGCGTCTTGCGCACGCGTTCGAAGTCGGCCTGCGGAAAGGCCGGACGCAACGCGAGGTCGGCGTACAGGCCCAGCGCCTGCGCCAGCGTGGGCTTGAGCACGTTCATGTTGACGAACGCGCCGTCCAGGTTGATCGACGTGCCGAACGAGGCGCCCAGCGCTTCCAGTTCGCGGCTGATCTGCAAGGCGCTGCGCGACGTCGTCCCCTCTTCCAGCATGCGCAAGGTGAGGCTCGCGAGGCCGGGCAGCGCCTGCGAATCGGACGCGAAGCCGCCACCGAGCATCAGCGACAGGTTGATCACGGGCGCGCCGTGGCGCTCGGCCAGCACGACGTTCATGCCATTGGACAGCGTCGTCTTCTGCATGGGCGGCAGGGTCAAGGTTTCCGGATGGCCGGCCGGCGGGCCCTTGCTGCGGTCCACCGTGGACGCCCCCGCCGCGAGCCCGGTCGGGAATGGATCGACTTCCAGCACGTAGTCGCCGTCGGCCAGCCAGTCGAGCATGGCCTTGCGCACCGCCGCCGGCGTCGCGTCCTTGATGCGCTGCAAATAGAGCTTGTAGCAGTCCGGATTGCCCGTGTACGTGGCGCAGCGCGCCAGCACGTCGCTCTTGCCGCCGAAGCCGCCCACGCGCTCGACGGCGCGCGCGTGCTGCGCGAGGATCGTCGTCTGCGCGAGACGCAGTTCGGCCGCCGTCGGGCCGGTCTTCATCAGCGCGCGCAATTCCTCGTCGGCCAGGGTTTCCATGCGCGCGACGTCGGCCGCAGGCGCCCCCGGCTTCGCGGTCAGGTTGATGCCGAACTGGCCGGCGATTTCGTTCGAATCGTTGCCGGTGCCGACCGACGTCGCCAACTGTTCCTTGACGACGAGGCGCTGGTACAACCGCGACGTCTTGCCCCCGCCCAGCACCTGCGCGGCGAGGTCGAGCAGCGGTTCTTCGGGCGTGTCGGCGCCCGGCACGTTCCACAGGCGATAGATGCGCGCCTGCGGCACGCGGTCCTGGACCTGGCCCCGGTGCGTGCCGCTGCGCTTCGCGACCCACGCCTGCTGGTGGGCCTGCGGCGGGCCCGGAGGAATATCGCCGTAGTATTTTTCGACCTTTTCGCGGGCCTGCTGCGGCGTGATGTCGCCGGCCAGCACGAGCACCACGTTGTTCGGGCCGTAGTGCCCTTTGAACCAGTCGGTGACGTCCGTCATCGACGCGGCATCGAGGTCGGCCATGGCTCCGATCACGGTCCATGAATACGGGTGGTTGGCCGGCCACGTGTTCTCCGTGACGACCTGCTCGACGATGCCGTACGGCTGGTTCTCGCGCTGGCGCTTTTCGTTCTGGACGACGCCCCGCTGCAGGTCGAGTTTCTTCTGGTCGAGCACACCCAGCAGATGACCCATGCGGTCGCTCTCGGCGAACAGCGCATAGTCGAGCATGGACGTGGGGACCGTCTCGAAGTAATTCGTGCGGTCCTTGTTCGTCGTGCCGTTCAGGTCCGTCGCGCCAATGCCTTCCAGTGCCGACAGGAAGGTCTTGTCGAAGTTGGCGCTGCCGGAAAACATGAGGTGTTCGAACAGGTGCGCAAAGCCGGTCTTGCCGGGCTTCTCGTTCTTGGAACCCACGTGATACCACGTGTTGACGGCCACGACGGGCGATTTATGGTCTTCGTGCACGATCACCGTCAGGCCGTTCTTCAGAACAAATTTCGTGTACGGAATATCGGGGATGGGGATGTCGACGCCGGCATCGCGTGCGGGCGCCGGCGCGGCCAGGGCCAGCATCAAGACAAACGATGACACAAGGGCAAAGCGCATGCTGGGTCTCCTCACGTGGATGATCGGCCGCGCTCATTCTAAGAAATATTGCCCAGGCTTGTCGTCCTGGACTGACAAGCGGGCCGGACACCGTCCGCTGCAAGAATCATGCATGGGGCGTATCATTGAGGCTGGCAATCACCAAGGAGAAGCTCATGAATCAACGACGCTCTTTCCTCAAAAGTTCCGCCGTCCTCGCATCGGTGCTCGGTGCCCCCGCCATCCGGACCAGCGCCAAGACCCTGCCGGATGCGCCCGTCTCCCCTGTCGCGCCGAACGAGCGCATCGTGCGCCTGTACAACACGCACACGGGCGAAAGCCTGCGCACCATTTTCTGGGCCGAAGGCGAATTCATTCCCGAAGCCTTGCAGGACATTAATAAACTGCTGCGCGATCACCGCAACAACAAGATCTCGGCCATCGATCCGAAACTGCTCGTCTTGCTGGACCGCATCAGCGCCCAGTACGGCAGCCACCCGACCGTGCACGTGATCTCGGGTTATCGCTCGCCGGAAACGAACGAGATGCTGCACGAAAAGACGGGCGGCGTGGCGAAGCACAGCCTGCACATGGAAGGCAAGGCCATCGACGTGCGCATCCCCGGCCAGGACCTGGCCAAGCTGCACAAGATCGTGATGGCGCAGAAGGCGGGCGGGGTCGGCTATTACCCGGACTCGCAGTTCGTGCACATGGACGTCGGCCGCGTGCGGTACTGGTGACCATGCACCGGGCCGTCGCGTGGGCGTTGTCGACGCTGCTGGGCGCATCCGCGGCGGGGCTGGCGCACGCCCAGGCGGCGCCCGACGGCCAAGGCATCCAGACGGTCACCGTCACGTACACGCGCGACCCCGTCGACAAGTCCTACCGCAAAATGATCCGCGGCATGGAGCGGTTCCAGCGCGAGCATGCGCTGGCGCCGCAGGCCACGTTGCGCTTCCGGCTGCTGCCCCGGTCGCCGACCGTCGACATGCACGGCATCACCCTGCGCGTCATCGGCGACCACATCGCGGTGCCCGTCCCCGTCGCGCCCGACAACAGTTTTACGCTGCCGCGCAACGAACAGGCGCTGAAAGAGGATGCGGCCGTCGTCGCCAACCGCAAGACGACGAGCATGACGTGGCGCGCGCAAGTCATGACGCCCGGCCTGCCGCCCGGCACGCGCCGGCTGGGCGACTTGCGCCTCGAGTGTCTCGTCGGCATGGAAGCCGGGCTCGTGTCGAACAGTTCGCCGCTGTTCGGTTGGATCTCGAACGCTCTCACGAGTCCCGAACAGGTGTGCAACAGTCCCGATGGCAATTTCCTCTTCTTCACAGAGCGCCCCGTGTTCGCCGTGACCCTGCGCGCGGGCGAGCGCACGGAAATCCTGCCGTTCCGCTTCCTGTACGCGGGCGGCGAACAGACGCGCGACATGCTGCCGTTCTGCGACTGCCAGGTGCTGCTCGACCGCACGTACTACGCGCCGATCTGGGACCGCAGCTGGCCGGACGACACGCTCGTCAGCTTCGCCACCATGGACGACGAGGCGGCGCCATGAACCTGCGCCCCATCCTGCTGGTCACCGCCCTGCTGTCCGGTTGCGCCGCGCGCGCGCCGGAGGAACCCGGCACGAGCGTGGCCGAGTCCCGCTTCGACCAGCTCGTCGTCCCCGGCCGCACGACGCGTGCCGAGCTGCTGGCCACGTTCGGGCCCACGAAGACGATCGTCTTCGATTCCGGCATGGAGACGTGGTTGTACACCGCCCCGGCGGCCGGCGGGCACACGGAACTGGTGCTGCTGCTGGGCCGTGATGGCATCGTGCGCAAGATGCGCAAGCGGCCCCCGTATCCGACCGATCCCGCGCCCTGACGGCGAGGTACCGGCCGTGCAGGCTCGCTATATAATGGGCCGTCCCCATTGCGTTGCGCGGCCGCCTTGAAAATCCAACTCCCACGTTCGTCGACCGTCCCGTTGTACACCCAGATCAAGGAAGCGATCCGCGCCAAGATCATCGACGGCACCTACGTCGGGCACCAGCAACTGCCGTCGGAAAACGAGATGATCGCGGCGTTCGGCGTCAGCCGCATCACGGTGCGGCAGGCGGTGAACGACTTGCAGAAGGAAGGCTTGCTGTTCAAGGTACACGGCAAGGGCACCTTCGTCGCCTTGCCCAACGTCTCCCAGGAGTTGACGCACCTGCAGGGCTTCGGCGAAGCGATGCACCGTCTCGGCCATGAAACCTTCTCGGACGTATTCGGCCTGGAAACCGTCAAGGCGTCCGGCATCGCCCACGCCAAGCTGCAGATCGAAGACGGCAGCCCGGTGACGGAGGTCCGGCGCGTACGCTATTTGAACAGGGAGCCGGTCTCGATCGACTACTCCTGGGTCAGGCATGACGTGGGGTCGCGTCTCACCGAGAGAAACCTGCGCGAGAAAGACCTGTTTTTCCTGCTCGAAAACGAGTTGCACCAGCGGCTCCATTCCGCCGACGTGGAAATCGATGCGACGTCGGCGACGAACGACGTTGCGACTCGCCTGAAGGTCGCGCCGGGCGCGCCGATCCTGCGCATCGAGCGCCTGACCTACGCGCAGGGCGAAAAACCGCTCGTGTTCGAATACCTGCATTACCGCGCCGAGACCTTCAAATACAAGATGAAGGTATTGCGCTAGTAACGCCGACATATCGCACAGGCCACGCGTGGGCACGGGGTGCCCACCCTACGCCCTGTTTTGGCCGTCCCCTCCCCACAACGGCCACCTGCCGCACCGCACGCGCACCGTTCCTGATCATTCTTCCCTCCCGATCCCGCGAAACACGGGGAATTCGACTGGCACGCAATTTGCACAACTCGTTATTACGAGTTATGACGAGGTGCGCACGGTGCCGCAAGGCGACTTTACTGAAAGGGTGACATGAAAACCATTGAACTGGAATACGACCTGGTAATCGTTGGCGGCGGTACGGGCGGGCCGATGGCCGCGGTGAAAGCCAAGGAAAAGAATCCGAAGTTGCGCGTGCTGGTGCTGGAAAAGGCCAACGTCAAGCGCAGCGGCGCCATCTCCATGGGCATGGACGGGTTGAACAACGCGGTCATTCCCGGCCATGCGACGCCGGAACAGTATACGAAGGAGATCACGGTCGCGAACGACGGCATCGTCGACCAGAAAGGCGTGTACGCCTATGCGAGCAACAGCTACGCGATGATCGAGGAGCTCGATCGCTGGGGCGTCAAGTTCGAGAAGGACGAAACGGGCGACTACGCCGTGCGCAAGGTGCACCACCTCGGCAGCTACGTCCTGCCGATGCCGGAAGGGCACCACATGAAGAAGGTGCTGTACCGCCAGCTGAAGCGCCAGCGCGTCGACATCACCAACCGCGTGGTCGCCACGCGCCTGATCACGGGCGTGAACGGCGAGATCGCCGGCGTCATGGGCTTCGATTGCCGCACCGCCGACTTTTACGTGATCAAGGCAAAGGCGGTCGTGCTGTGCACGGGCGCGGCGGGGCGGCTCGGCCTGCCCGCGTCCGGCTATATGTTCGGCACGTACGAGAACCCGACCAACAGCGGCGAAGGCCACGTCATGGCCTATCACGCCGGCGCGGAACTGACGAACCTGGAATGCTTCCAGGTCAATCCGCTGATCAAGGATTACAACGGCCCCGCGTGCGCCTACGTCACCGGCCCGTTCGGCGGCTTCACCGCGAACTCCACCGGCGCGCGCTTCATCGAATGCGACTACTGGAGCGGCCAGATGATGCTGGAGTTCTACAACGAGCTGGAAGGCGGCCGCGGTCCGGTGTTCCTGAAACTCGATCACCTGGCGGAGGAAACGATCGCGGAGATCGAGCACATCCTGCACACCAACGAACGCCCGAGCCGCGGCCGCTTCCACGAACGGCGCGGCAACGACTACCGCCAGAAGGCGATCGAGATGCACATCTCGGAAATCGGCTTTTGCAGTGGCCACAGCGCCTCCGGCATCTGGACCAACGAAAAAGGCGAGTGCTCCCTCCCCGGCCTGTACGCGGCAGGCGATTGCGCCAGCATCCCGCACAACTACATGCTCGGGGCCTTCGTGTACGGCAAATTCTGCGGCGAGAACGCGGCCGACTACATCGCCGGCAAGTCTGCGACCGTGATCAACACCGACATGGTGGAAGCGGAGCGCCGGCGCATCATGGCGCCGCTGGCGCGCAGCGAGGGCCTGACGCCGTTCCAGGTCGAGTACAAGACGCGCCGCATCGTGAACGATTACCTGCAGCCGCCAAAGGTCACGCGCAAGATGGAAATCGCGCTCGAACGCTTTGGCGAGATCAAGGACGACCTCGATGAACTCGGCGCCGTCAACCCGCACGAGCTGATGCGGGCGATGGAGGCGCACACGATCCGCGACTGCGCGGAACTCGCGGCGCGTTCTTCCCTGTTTCGCAAGGAAAGCCGCTGGGGCCTGTACCACCTGTGCGTGGATCACCCCGAGAAGGACGACGAGAACTGGTTCTGCCACACCAATGTCAGCAAGGGCGCGGACGGGAAGACGGTCTTCCGCAAGCGCGAGATCGAGCCCTACATCGTCGAACTGAATGCCGAAGAAAAAGCCGCCTACCAGCGCCTGCGCGTGGCCGGCACCAAAACCGCCATCGCGGTATAACCGGGCGCCTCGAAAAACCGTCGCGAGCGGCAGCAATGCTGTTCGAGAAGCGCAGCTGTACGAGCAGTACAGCGAGCATCGCAGAACGGCAGTGCAACGCGCAGCAGGTTTTTCGACGTGCCCTAACCGAACCGGAAAGGAAAGAACATGACCATCGCAACCACCCGCACGCAAGCCCCGGTCGTCGTCGACCAGTCGAAGTGCATCGCCGAGAAAGGCTGCACCGTATGCGTCGACGTCTGCCCCCTGGACGTGCTGGCGATCGACATCGTCTCCAACAAGGCGTTCATGAAGTTCGATGAATGCTGGTACTGCATGCCGTGCGAACAGGACTGCCCGACCGGCGCCGTGCACGTCAACATCCCCTATCTCGTGCGCTGAGGAGGGAGGGTCCCATGATGGCAACCACACTCCACGAACGGCTGCACAGCAGCGACCCGGGCGTGCGCCGCGTCGCGGTGCTGGATCTCCCCTACTCCGACGAGGAAGACGACATCGTGCCGCTGCTCGTCGCCGCGCTGGCCGACCCCGACGCGAGCGTGCGGCTGGAAGCGGCCAGGGCGATCGAAGGCTACGAAGATCCCGAAGTGCTGGAAGCGCTCGTGCCGCTGCTGAAGGATACCGACCCGGACGTGCGGCGCGCGGCGGCGACCACGCTGGCCGAGCTGAAGGAACCGGCGTCGGCACCGTACCTGCTGCCCTACCTGGGCGACGAAGAAGCCTCGGTCCGGGTCGCCGCCCTGCACGCGATCCGCGCCCTGCGCGTGGACGCGGCCTTCGAACCCGCGCTGCGGGCACTGGGCGACGTCGATGCCGGCGTGCGGCGCGAAGCGGTGGGCGTGCTCGGCTACCTGAAAAAGCCGGAAGCGATCGGCGCGCTGACGAATGCGGCGGCCAACGACCCGGACCAGGAAGTGCGCCGCATCGCCGTGGGTGCGCTCGGTTACGCGTCGGAAGTCAGCATCCAGCCGACGCTCAGCCGCGTCCTCGCCGATCCGGCCTGGCAGGTGCGCGAGGAAGCGGCGACGACGATGGGCAAGCTCGGGCTGGCGCTCGGCGTGCCGGACCTGGTGCGCGCGATGGACGACGAGTTCTGGCAGGTACGGGTAAAAGCGGCGCGCAGCCTCGGCAAGCTGAAGGCGAAGGCCGCGGTGCAGGCGCTGTGCGAAGCGTTGCGGCATCCGATGAGCAACCTGCGCAAGGAAGCCGTCATCGCGCTGGGCGAGATCGGCGACACGCGCGCCATCGTCCACCTGGAAGCGGCGCTGAAGGATGTGGACTCGGACGTGCGCAAGCTCTCGAAGCTGGCGCTGACCACCATACAACTGAACGGAGGGGCGGCATGACACACGTCGTCGGCGAATCGTGCATCGGCTGCAAGTACACCGACTGCGTCTCGGTGTGCCCGGTCGAGTGCTTCCATGAAGGCCCGAATTTCCTCGTGATCGATCCGGAAGTCTGCATCGACTGCGGCGTGTGCGTGGCGGAATGCCCCGTCGAGGCGATCTACGACGAAAAGGACCTGCCGGACGGGCAAAAGGACTATGTCGCGCTGAACGCCAGGCTGGCGGCCAGCTGGCCGCTGATCACGCAATCGACTGAACCGCTGCCGGAGGCCGACGCATGGGCGTCCCGGCAGGACAAGCGCGACCAGCTGGTGGAGGTGGCCTAGCAACGTGGGCCGCGTCGTTTTTCATCCTGTGACTCATTCTGGAAGGATTCAACATGACACTTCGGTTCCTCATCCGTATTGCCGCGCTCTCCGCCGCTGTCCTGTTCGCGCCGGTATTGCAGGCGAAAGAGGTCGTCACGATCGGCATCGGCACGCAGAACACCACCACCAACACCGTCACCGGCGGCATCGTCATCAAGGAGCTGGGCCTGCTCGACAAATACCTGCCGAAGACCGGCAGGTACGCCAACATCGATTTCAGGGTCGACTGGCAGAACTTCACCTCCGGCCCGCCCGTCACCAACGGCATGATGGCCAACAAGATCCAGATCGGCATGATGGGCGACTACCCGCTGCTGGTGAACGGCGCCAACGGCCAGCAAAGCAGGGGCAACGAAACGCAGCTGGTCGCCGTGATCGCCTATAACGCCTTCGGCGCCGGCAACGGCGTGGTGGTCAACAAGGACAGCCCGTATTACCAGCTGGCCGACCTGAAGGGCAAGAACGTGTCCGTGCCGTTCGGCTCGGCGGCGCACGGCATGCTGCTGCAGGCGATGCAGGCGCGCGGCTGGCCGGACGATTTCTGGAACCTCGTCAGCCAGACGCCGGAAATCGGCACCAGCAACCTGCGCGAAAAGAAGATCGACGGCCACGCCGATTTCGTCCCCTTCGGCGAGCTGCTGCCGTACCGGGGCTTCGCCCGCAAGATCTTCGACGGCGCCCAGACCGGGATTCCGACCTTCCACGGCATCGTCGTGCGCAAGGATTTTGCGGACAAGTATCCGGAAGTCGTCGTCGCCTACATCCGCGCCATGATGGATGCCGACGACTGGGTCCGCAAGAACCCGCGGCTGGCCGCCGAGAAGATCGCCGCATGGACCAGGATCGAGAAAGAGGTCGTCTACATCTTCCTCGGCCCCGACGGCATCCACACGCTGGACCCGACGATCAAGCCCCTGCTCGTGAACTCGGTCAAGACCAGCTACGGCGTGCTGCAAAAGCTGGGCAAGGTGAAGGAATTCAATGTCGATGCGTGGGTCAACGAAAGCTATCTGCGCGCGGCCTTCAAACAGCGCGGCCTCGACTACGACGCGCAGAAGCGCACCTTGGCCAACTACGACATCCAGGGCAAGGACCCGGTCTGCGGCAAGGCGGTGACGCGTCCGAAGGAAGCGGGTGAGATCTGGATCGAGGGCGGCGACATCGTGCCCCTCAGCTCTCCGGCCTGCACCTTCATGGGGATCAAAAAGTACCAGGACGCTGGCAAGAAAATTGCTGTGGTCTATTTATTCGATCAAGGACTCGGCATCAAGGTATTTGCCGACAGAGCCTTCTATGCGGTCAACGGCACCGGCGCGAAACTCGATGTCGTGCCGTTCCTGCTGAAGAAGGACGCGGAGACCAGCGCAGCAAAATCCGGAGGCACCGTCGCAACCTACGAGCAAGTGCTCGCCAAGATGGAGAAATGATCATGGCTCTGATGGACCGTCACCCAATCGCACCGCCGCCAGCGGCGCCGCCGCCCCACCCCGCCGCTGCCAAGCCGATACGGCAGCCCAGGCTGGAAGCCATCGAAGGCGGTGCGGGCAGCGCGCCCGCACCGGACATCCCGTTCTCGCTGAAGCGCTGGCTGGAGTCGGGCGTCGGCGCGGCGCTGCTCGGCACCCTGTCGATCGGCGCCGTGCTGCTGGCCTGGCATCTGGCGACCTATTACAAGCTCGACGTCTACATCCGCTTCGGGAACATCCCGACGCCGGTGGATGTGTGGCACAGCATCCTCGACGTCACGCGTTCGGACAAATACGCGATCAACATCGGGATCAGCGTGCGGCGCGTGCTGCTCGGCTTTTCCGGCGCGGCGCTCGTCGGCACGCTCCTCGGGGTCATGGTCGGCCGCTACCGGATCTTCCGTTCGCTGGCGCTGCCGGCGATGGAATTGTTCCGTCCGATCCCCGCGATCGCCTGGGTGCCGATGGCCATCATGCTGTGGCCCAGCAACGAGGTCAGCATTGCGTTCATCACGTTCCTGGGGGCGTTCTTCCCCATCCTGATCAACACCATCCACGGGGTGGAGAGCGTCGACGGCGTGCTGCTGCGCGCCGCGCACAGTCTCGGTGCGAAAGAGAAGGATGTGATCCTGTATGTCGTGATCCCCGGCGCACTCCCGCATATCTTCACGGGCCTTGCGGTCGGCATGGGCGTCGCGTGGGTGTCGCTGATTGCGGCGGAAATGATTTCCGGCCAATTCGGCATCGGCTACTTCACCTGGGAAGCGTATTCGCTGATTTCGTATCCCGACATCGCGCTCGGCATGATCACGATCGGCGTGCTCGGCCTCTTGTGCAGCAAGGCGATCGACCTGTGTTCCAGGCTCGCCATGCCGTGGACGGGCGCGGCGGCGGGAGCGGGAAAATGAGTGCGCCCTCCATGAACGGCCAGGGCGGCCATATCGAGGTGCGCGACCTCGACATCAGTTTCAGGGCGCGCGGCGCGACCGTGCAAGCCGTCAAGTCGGTATCGCTGGACGTGCGGCCGGGCGAATTCGTGTCGCTGATCGGTCCCTCCGGCTGCGGCAAATCCACCTTGATGAACGCGGTCGCCGGTTTCACCGCGGCCGACAGGGGCGCGCTGACCCTGGATGGCCGGCCCATCACCGGGCCCGGTTCGGACCGCGGCGTCGTGTTCCAGCAGTATTCGCTGTTCCCGTGGATGACGGTACGCAAGAACGTCGAGTTCGGACTGAAGATGAAGGACGTGCCGCCGGCGCAGCGCGAGACGCAGGCGCGCACCCTGCTCGGCCTCGCCGGTTTGCTGGCCTTTGAAAACCATTATCCGGCGCAGCTGTCGGGCGGGATGAAGCAACGCGTCGGTATCGTGCGCGCGCTGGCGACCAGTCCGCAGGTGCTGCTGATGGACGAACCGTTCGGCGCGCTCGATTCGCAGACCCGCTCCGTCATGCAGGAGATCCTGACGAACATGTGGCAACGGCTGCGCCTGTCCGTGCTGTTCATCACGCACGACATCGACGAAGCGATCTTCCTGTCCGACCGCATCTATGTGATGACGGCCAGGCCGGGGCGGATCAAGGCCGACATCAGGGTCCCGCTGCCGCGCCCCCGCACGCCGGACATGATGGACACGCCGGAATTCGCGGGGCTGGTCCGCGCGATCAAGAAGCTGATCCGCGAAGAGAGCCTGGCGGCGATGGGCGGTGAATTGCGCGATGGCGGTTATGCCGGACTCAGCACGGAAATCGGACCGGAGGGGGTGGCCAATGTCCTTTGACGAAGCGGCCTGGCCCGACGCCATCACCCTGAACGGCAAGGCGCGCGCACTGGAGCTGGCGTGGAGCGGCAGGCATGCAGTGTTGTCGTACCGCGCGTTGCGCCGTTCCTGCCGCTGCAGCGTATGCGAGCAGATGCGCAGGTCGACGTGCAGCGTCCTGCCCGTTGCCGCCGACGTGGTCCTGCTGAAGATCGAACCAGTGGGCGCGACGGCCATGCAACTGGTTTTCTCGGATGGCCACGCGCGGGGGATCTATCCCTGGACGTATCTCAAACAGATGGCATTCGGCCCGACGGACGGGCTTCCCGAATCTTTGACGAAAGGATGGCGTGATGAGTAATTTCTACGAGGCGGAGGTGTTGTCCGTGCGTCATTGGACGGACCGCCTGTTTTCCTTTACCACGACACGCGAATCGAGCTTCCGCTACCAGAGCGGGCAGTTCGCGATGATCGGACTCGAAGTGGACGGCCGGCCGCTGATGCGTGCCTACAGCATGGTCAGCCCGCATTACGAAGAACGGCTCGAATTCCTCAGCATCAAGGTGCCGGATGGTCCCCTGACCTCGCGCCTGCAGGACATCCAGGTCGGCGATTCGATCCTGGTCGGCCGCAAGGCGTCCGGCACGCTGCTGAGCCAGAACCTGTTGCCGGGCAAGCACCTGTACCTGCTCGGCACGGGCACCGGCCTGGCGCCGTTCATGAGCATCGTGCAGGACCCCGACATCTACGACCGGTTCGACAAGGTGATCCTCGTGCACGGCTGCCGCCACGTCAACGAACTCGCGTACCAGGAACGCATCGCGGCCGACCTGCCGAACCACGAATTCCTGGGCGACCTGGTGGCCGACCGTTTGATCTATTACCCGACCGTCACCCGCGAGCCGTTCGAAAACCAGGGGCGCATTCCCGACCTGCTGCAAAGCGCACGGTTCTACGCCAGGCTCGGCCTGCCGCCGCTGGACATCGCCCACGACCGCTTCATGCTGTGCGGCAGTCCCGCCATGCTGAAGGACACCGTGGAGGTGCTTGCCGGCCATGGTCTGAAGGAAGGCAACATGAGCCATCCCGGCCATTACGTCATCGAGCGCGCATTCGTCGACAAGTGAAAGGAACCGACATGAAGATCATGGTCCCGGTGAAACGGGTGGTCGATGCGAACGTCAAGGTGCGCGTGAAGCCGGACCGCTCCGGTGTCGACCTGGCCAACGTGAAAATGGCCATCAATCCCTTCGACGAGATCGCCGTGGAGGAAGCCGTGCGGCTGAAGGAAGCGGGCCACGCGGCGGAAGTCGTCGCGGTGTCCTGCGGCGTCGACGCCTGCCAGGATGTGCTGCGCACCGCGCTGGCCGCCGGTGCCGACCGCGCCATCCTGGTGCGGTCGGACGCGGCGTTGCAGCCGCTCGCCGTCGCCAGGCTGCTGGCCGCGATCGCCAGGCGCGAAGTCCCGCAACTCGTCATCCTGGGCAAGCAGGCCATCGACGACGATTGCAACCAGACCGGCCAGATGCTGGCGGCCATGCTGGGCTGGCCGCAGGCCACGTTCGCATCGTCAGTGCGGGTCGAGGGCGGCGGCCTGGCGGTCGCGCGCGACGTCGATGGCGGCATCGAAACCGTGCACCTGGCGCTGCCGGCCGTCGTGACGGCGGACCTGCGCCTGAACGAACCGCGCTTCGTCAGCCTGCCCAACCTGATGAAGTCGAAAAAGAAGCGGCTGGACGTGGTGCCCGCCGAAACCCTCGGCGCCGATCTCTCCCCGCGCTGGAGGACGCTGGCCGTCGACCCGCCCCCGCAACGCCAACCCGGTGTGCGCGTGCAGGATGCGGCCGAACTGGTCCGCCGTTTGCGGCACGAAGCAAACGTCATTTAATCATTCGAGGAGCCATCATGACGGTACTGGTCATCGCTGAACACGACAACGTTTCACTGCATGCCGCCACGCGCCACGCGGTCGGCGCGGCCCGCCTGTGCGGCGGCGACGTGCACCTGCTCGTCGCGGGCCACGATTGCGCCCCCGCGGCGCGCGCGGCGAGCCGCGTTGCCGGCGTGGCGAAGGTGTGGCTCGCCTCGGCCCCGCAGCTTGCGCACGGTCTCGCGGAAAACGTCGCCGCCCAGGCGCTGGAACTGCTGGCGCAGGAGCCTTGTACCCACGTGCTGGCCGCCGCCGGCACGTTCGGCAAGAGCGTCATGCCGCGCATCGCGGCCGGACTGGATGCGGGGCAGATCTCGGACATCACGCGCGTGGTCGCGCCCGACATCTTCGAGCGCCCCATCTACGCGGGCAACGCGATCGCGACCGTGCAGGCGCTGGACGCCATCAAGGTGCTGACCGTGCGCGCCACCAGTTTCGACGCCGCGCCCCTGGGCGATGCCGAGGCGGTCATCGAGGACATGACGCTGGTGGAGGATGCCGGCACGGCGCGCGTCGTCGCGGTCGAGCGGACGGTGTCGGGACGGGCGGAGCTGACCGCGGCGCGCGTCGTGGTCGCGGGCGGGCGCGGCCTCGGTTCCGCCGCCGGTTTCGGCACGCTGGAGCCGCTGGCGGACGCGCTGGGCGCCGCGATCGGCGCGTCGCGCGCGGCGGTCGACGCCGGCTTTGCCAGCAACACATTGCAGATCGGCCAGACCGGCAAGGTGGTCGCGCCCGCGCTGTACATCGCGGTCGGCATTTCGGGGGCCATCCAGCACCTGGCCGGCATCGGTGACGCGAAGGTCATCGTGGCCATCAACAAGGATGCGGAAGCGCCGATCTTCGGCGTGGCGGATTACGGCATCGTCGGCGACCTGTTCGACGTCGTGCCTGCGCTCGTCACCGCATTGCAGGAGGACGAGCAGAAACAGCTGGCCGCCTAGGGGATCGGGCACCATGCTGACACATGCCGGCCTCGTACTGGTCTCCATTGCCATCGGCGTCCTGATCGGCGCGGCCGGCGTCGGCGGTTTTTTCATGCCGCCCGCACTGATGCTGCTGATGAACATGGACATCCACCAGGGCATGGCGTTGTCCCTGTTCACTTTCATCTTTACCGGCGCAGCGGGCGCGCTCTACTTCCACAGGAAAGGCAGTCTGGACTGGACGCTGGTGCGGCCGGTGTGCGTCGGCGCGGCGGCGACGGGCTATGCCGGCGCATGGACCGGCCATCATCTCGCCACCGCGTCGCTGTCGACGGCGCTGGCCGCCGTGATCCTCGTCGTCGGCATGACCATGTCGGGCGCCGGCGGCCAGGCGGTGCTTGCCTTGCCGGCGGACCCGCGTCAGCGCCGGCTGATCCTGGCGGCGATCGGCGCCCTCACGGGGTTCTTTTCCGGTCTCACCGGCATCGGCGGGCAGGTGCTGTCCGTGCCGCTGATGGTCTTGTGCGGCTATCCCGTGCTGACCGCGATCGGCGTCGGGCAGATGCTGCAAACCATCGGCGCGTTGTCCGGTTCGCTCGCGAACCTGCATTACGCCAGCATCGACTATGGCCTGGCCGCCTTCATTGTCGTGTTCGAAATTGCCGGGGTACTGGCCGGCGCCATCCTCATCCACCGTCTCGACGGCGCGCTCGTCAAGCGCGTGGTCGGCGGACTGTGCATGGTGGCCGGATGCGGGTTCATCCTGCGCAGCTTGCAGGCCTGAATCGGTGTACAGTTGAGCATCTTTGTTTTTGGAAAAAATAACGATGCGCAAGATCACCGGGGCGCTGCTGGCGCTGACAGCACTGGCGTGCGTACAGACGGCGCGGGCCGACGGGCTCGACCCGACCGAGCAGCAAATCGTCGTGGAGATCAAGGCGCATGCGCCGCAAGCGCTCGCCCTGCTCGAGCAGAGCGTCCTCATCAACAGCGGCACGATGAATACCCGCGGCGTGCGCGACGTGGGCGCGCTGTTCCGCAAAGAGTTCGACGCGCTCGGCTTTACCACGCGCTGGATCGAGCTGCCGCCCGAGATGCGCCGCGCCGGCCACCTCGTCGCCACGCGCGACGGCAGCCGCGGCAAGCGCCTGCTGCTGCTCGGCCACCTCGACACCGTGTTCGAGCCCGGTTCCGACGTGCCCATGTGGAAGCGCGATGGCGACAAGGTCCGCGGCCAGGGCGTGTCGGACATGAAGGGCGGCGACGTGATCGTCATCGAAGCCCTGCGCGCGCTGCACCGCGTGGGCGCCCTCGACGGCACGCGCATCGCCGTCATGTTCACGGGCGACGAGGAAGAAGCGGGGAATCCGAAGAGCGTGTCGCGCGGCGACATGGTGGAGCTCGCCAGGCGCAGCGACGTCGCCCTCAGCTTCGAGGGCAGCATCCTCGACAAGAATGGCCAGGCGACCGCCACCGTGGGCCGGCGCGCGACGGCCACGTGGGAGCTGGACGTCAAGGCGCGCCAGGGCCATTCGATGGCCGTGTTCGGCGCCAACGGCTATGGCGCCGTGTACGAGACGGCGCGCATCCTGGACGCCTTCCGCCAGCAGGTGACCGAGCCGGGCCTCACGTTCAATCCGGGCGTGATCCTGGGCGGCACCGAGGTCGCGTTCAACGAGGCCAACTCGCGCGGGACCGCATTCGGCAAGACCAACGTGATCGCCAACACGGCCACCGTGAAGGCCGACCTGCGCTACCTGGACTACCCGCAACGCGACCGCGCACAGGCACGCATGCGCGCCATCGTCGCGCAGAACCTGCCCGGCACCAGCGCCACCATCACGTTCCACGATTCGTATCCGCCGATGGCCGTGACACCCGGCAACCTGAAAGTGCTGGACCTGTATTCGCGCGCCAGCCAGGATGCCGGGCTTGGGACGATCGCGCCCTTGCCGGCGGAAGCGCGCGGCGCGGGCGACATCCAGTTCGTGGCGCCGCTCCTCGACAGCCTCGACGGCCTCGGCGCGAGCGGCAACGGCGCCCACTCGCCGAACGAAGACCTGGACGTGGGCTCGATCGAACGGAGTGCCGTGCGCGCGGCATTGCTGATCTATCGTTTGACGCGTTGACGCTCGTCGAATTTCTTCAACCGGACACGCTACCCGAACCGGGTAATATGCACACATGGCACGACTGATACTTACCTTCCCCGAAGACCAGTACTACTACACGACCTTGCTGACGGTGCGCGTCACCGACATCAATGCCGGCAACCACCTGGGCAACGACTCGATGATCTCGATGATCTCCGAGGCACGGGCCCGCTTCCTGTTCGAATACGGCGTCTCGGAAACGGAAGGCGACGGCACGGGCATCATCGTGACGGACCTCGCGACGACCTACCGCGCCGAAGCGCATGCGCGCGACCAGCTGCTGTTCGAAGTGGGCGTCATGGACTTCAATAAATATGGTGGCGACATCATCTTCCGGGTCACCCGTCCCAAGGACAAGACCCTCATCGCGATGGCCAAGCAGGGCTTCGTCTTCTTCAATTACAAGACGAGCCAGGTCGTCGCCATGCCGGAAGACTTCCGCGGCAAGTTCGACCGGGTGAACTGGATCGACTGAACGCGCGCGAAATAGCTGGAACTTTCTCCCCCTCCCGCTGGAATATGGGTAAAGACAATGACCCATGACCACACCAACCACTGACACCGACCTGCTGCGCCAAACGCGCAGCGGCGCCGCCGACGCCTTCGCGGCCTTGTACCGGCGCCACCAGGGTCCGCTGTACCGCTTCGCGCTGCTGCGCTGCGGCTCGGCGGACACGGCCGCCGACGTGGTCCAGGAAACGTTCATGGGCCTGCTGACGGATCGGTTCCGCTTCGATCCGCTGCGCGGACAGCTGCAGCACTTCCTGTTCGGCGTGGCGCGCAACCTGATCCTGAAAAACGAGACGGCACACCAGCGCCACGTGGTGCTGGAGGGCGGCGACGACGGCGACGACGAGTTGCCGGACGACGCGGCCTGTCCGCTGGCGCGCCTGCTGGACAACGAGGCCGCCGAGGAAGTGCGGCGCGCGCTGGCGCTGCTGGCCCCGCACTACCGCGACGCCGTCATCCTGTACGAGATGCACGACTTGTCGTACGCCGAGATCGCCGACATCTGCCAGGTCGACATCGGCACCGTGCGTTCGCGCCTGTCGCGCGGCCGGGCGGCGCTCGCGAAGCGCCTGGCCGGCTGGCGCGCCACGGCCGGCGCAGCATGAAAGGATAGTCATCATGGACATTCGAAACACGACGGACCGCGATCCCCTGCTCGACGCCCTGCGCGCGGAGGTGGGACGGCTGGACGCCCCGCGCGGCGTCGAGAAGGCATTGCTGCAGGCGTTCGCGAAACTGCACCCGCCGAAGCGCCGCTGGTATCACAGGCTGGCCGTGCGTCCCTTGGCGCTGGCCGGGAGCGTCGTGGCCGGGGCGCTCGTGCTGGCGTTCGCCGTGCGGGCGCCGCACCCGGTCGAGGACGGCCGCGCCGGCGCGCTCGTCGCGCTCGACGGCAACGGCGTGTTCATCGCACTGGATTCGGCCGAGCGCATCGCCGCGGAACCGGCGCCGCGCATGGTCGCCACCGACGTGCCGCGCACGAGCCTGGCCGCGCTGGGCGTGCCGCTGACGCCGGAAAACGCGGGCGATTCCGTCCGGGCCGAGATGCTCGTCGCGGCCGACGGCCAGCCGCTTGCCCTGCGCCTGAGCGCGCTTCAATGACAAAGAGGATGCCATGACCACCAAACATGTTGTGATCGCCGCCCTGCTGGCCGGCCTGTTCGCCCCGGCGCTGGCCGAGGATACCCAGGGCCGCGCGTCCGACGGCGCCGTGACGTTTCACTTCGATAAGATGGAGTTCGATGCGCGCAGCGGTGCCGCCGTGATGCGCTCGAACATCGTCAAAAGCGCACCCTACAGTGCGCAGATGGTGACGGAGTTCGCGCAGGCGCTACCCGACGGCAACCAGATCGCCACGCGCCGCACCACGATGACGTACCGCGACAGCGCCGGCCGCACCCGCCAGGAAATCCGCGACGACAAGGGCGACGTCGTCACCGTCACGATCAACGATCCGGTGAGCGGCACGAACCTGGTCCTGCACCCGCGGAACCGCACGGCCGTCAGGATCAATCCGGGAGCCACGGCGCGCGCCGCGGCCGATGCGGCGCGGGCGAAAGTCGACCAGATACGCAAGGACGGCACGCTGCCCGCCGGCAGCGAGGAGATCATCGTCAAGCGCGTGCAGGGCATCGACGACGCCGAACGGCAGCGCGTCCAGCGCGACGTGCGCATCCAGGTCTCGAGGGCGTTGGCGGAGAGCGGCACGGCGCAGCGCGACGCGCAGATGCGGGTGGCGCCGCTGATGAACGGCGCGTTCGCCGACGTCAAATGGTCGACGAAGGCGACGACGAAGGACCTGGGCACGCGCGATTTCGGCGGCATCAAGGCCGAGGGCAGGCTGCGCAGCTACGAGATCCCGGCCGGGGCGATCGGCAACCGCAACGCGATCGTCGTGTCGGACGAGACGTGGACGGCGCCCGACCTGCAGGTGACGGTCTACACGAAGCACAGCGACCCGCGCAGCGGCGACGTCGTGTTCCGGCTCGAGAACATCAAGCGCGAGGAACCCGCGCCCGCGCTGTTCACCGTGCCGGCCGACTACACGGTGCGCGAAGCGGGCGGCCGCTGGCGCGACAAGGCAGGCCGCGCGGAGAAGTCAACGAACGCCGCTCCCTGAGCGGCGCGAAGCCTCAGCGCCGCTTCTTCTGGATCGGGGCGATGGTCTTGTCGAACCAGTCGTCGATCATCTGCTTCTCGTAGCGATACGGCTCCGAATCGAAGTAGTGGCTGAACGTCTGCTGGTAATTCATGTCCTGCAGCTGCGACTGGCCGCTCTTGATCACCTGCCCGTTCTGCTCGATCGCATAATTCAGCTCCATGCGCGGCCAGTCCGCGCGGCCGGTCATCACGCGCAGGTCGCGGCCCAGCCGGGTACTCGGAATGAGGCGGCCGGCCGGGTCGAAATCCGTGATCTCGATGCGCAGGTCCTCGCCCGGCGGCAGGTTCGCGCCCAGCTTCACGAAGTGGTCGGTGATCTGGTCCAGCATCTCCTTGCGCTCCCAGCCCGGGAACGGCAGGTCGTGGAAATTCTCGGGGTGCACCCACGTGACGTTGACCGCGGCCGACGCACTGCCTGCTGCCAGCGCCAGCAGGCCCGCCAGGGCCATCGTTTTCATGAACGCTTTCATGATGTTCTTCCTTTCGTCGTCGAATACAGCATCTGTTAATACCTCATTCTTATACGCCGGTTTCCATGCCGGGTCCGTTATCGATTCGTCTTAGTTTGTATCGAAATGTTAGTCCGCGCACAGGTGTCCCGGGCTCTTGCACAGCACAATCCAGAACGGGACAACGCAAGCGGGGAAGCATCATGCCGGAAGGCCCGTCGCTGGTCATCTTGAAAGAGCAGACGGCCCCGTTCGTGGGCCAGGAAATCGTGCGTGCCGAGGGCAATACCTGGGCCATCGACACGGCGCGCCTCATCGGCCAGCCCGTCGTCGCGCTGCGCACGTGGGGCAAGCATTTCCTCATCCAGGTGCCGACGATGGTCGTGCGCATCCATTTTCTCCTGTTCGGCACGTACCGCGTGAACGAACGGCGCGACAAGCCGCCGCGCCTGTCGCTCGGCTTCGCGGACGGCGGCGAGCTCAACTTCTACGCCTGCTCGGTCAAGGAGATCGACTGCGACATCGACGCGTACTACGACTGGGCCGCGGACGTCATGTCGGATGCATGGGATCCGGCGTTGGCGCGCAAGAAGCTCAGGGGCGCACCCGACACGCTCGCCTGCGACGCCCTGCTCGACCAGGACATCTTCGCCGGCGTCGGCAACATCATCAAGAACGAGGTGCTGTTCCGCATCCGGATCGATCCCCGGTCCAGGGTCGGCGCGCTGCCGCCGGCCAAGCTGCGCGCCCTCGTGCAGGAAGCGCGCCAGTACAGCTTCGACTTCCTCGAGTGGAAAAAAGCGTTCACACTCAAGAAACACTGGCTCGCGCACAACCAGAAAATCTGCCCCCGCTGCCATATCCCTTTTCACAAGGCGAATCTCGGCAAGACGAACCGCCGCAGCTTCTGGTGCGAGCGCTGCCAGAAGCTGCATGAATAAGGCGGAAACGATAGGGAAACGACACGTTGCGACATTGTGACTTTTTGCACTGCGTCATTAATATTTCTTGTTGTTAATGGTCACTGCTCATACTACAATCATTTCGGACCGTGCTGCCTTACCTCAAAACCTCGTGAGATCGTCAAATGTCCTTCCTGTCATCCGCCGCGCCGAAGCTTGCACCATGGAAAGTACTGCTCGTCGACGACGAACCGGACATCCATGACATCACCAAGCTGACGCTGTCCCGTTTCCGCCTCGACGGCCGCAGCCTCTCGTTCCTGCACGCCTACAGCGGCGCCGAGGCGAAGGACATCCTGGCGCGCGAGAAGGACGTCGCGCTGGTGTTCCTCGACGTCGTCATGGAGCGCGAGGACAGCGGCCTGGAAGTGGCGCGCTGGATGCGCCAGGAGCTGGACAACCAGTTCACCCGCATCGTGCTGCGCACGGGCCAGCCGGGCCAGGCGCCCGAGGAACGCGTGATCGTCGACTACGACATCAACGACTACAAGGAAAAGACGGAACTCGACCGCACCAAGCTGTTCACGACGACGTTCGCCGCCCTGCGCGCCTACCGCGACATCATGAAAGTCGAGGACGCCCGCCGCGTCCAGCAGAATTACCGCGAAGGCCTGGAGCGCGTGATCTCCGCGTCCACCCATCTGTTCAGGCAGCGCAACCTGAAGGATTTCGCCAGCGGCCTGCTGCAGCAGGTCGTCGCCCTGCTGCGCCTGGAGCAGAGCATGCTGCTGCGCGTGACCGGCGCCAGCGTGATCACCGGCGAGAGCCAGTACGAAATCCTCGCGCGCATCGGCGACGTCGGCGACCACGACATCGGCCCGGAACTGATCGCCCAGCTGGACGAGGCACGCCACAACCGCATCTCCAAGCTGCATGGCGACACTTATGTCGGCTACTTCCCGAACAGCAGCGGCAAGGCGTCTCTGCTCGTGCTCAAGGGCGTGGAAGAAATCGACGAGATCGATGTTCAATTGCTCGACGTCTTTTGCTCGGGCGTCGCCATCGCCTTCGACAACATCCTGCTGAACCAGGAAATCACGGACACCCAGGCCGAGCTGATCCTGCGCCTGGGCGACGTCGTCGAATCGCGCTCGAACGAAGCCGGCAACCACGTGCGCCGCATGGCCCAGGTGTGTCATCTGCTGGCCCAGGAATCGGGCATGTCCGACGACGAGACGGCCGTGCTGATGCATGCGGCGCCGATGCACGACGTGGGCAAGATCGCGACGCCGGACGCCGTCCTGTTGAAACCGGGGCGCCTCACGCCCGAGGAATGGGACATCATGAAGCAGCACCCGACCATCGGCCTGCAGATCCTCGACGGCTCGCAGCGCCCGATCCTGAAGGCGGCCGCCGTGATCGCCCACCAGCACCACGAGAAATGGGACGGCAGCGGTTATCCGCAGGGCCTGCAGGGCGAAGACATCCACCCGTATGCCCGCATCGTGGCCGTGGCCGACGTGTTCGATGCCCTCACGCACGAGCGCGTGTACAAGAAAGCGTGGCCGATCGACCAGGTGCGCGACTACCTGCGCGACGTGGCGGGCCAGCACCTCGATCCGCACTACGTCGACATCCTCATCAGGAACCTCGACAAGGCCACCGAGATCAACGAGCGCTGGCCGGACTGAAATCGATATCGCGGACCGGGACAAGGGAGGCAGAGTCAGGTAGTATGCAGAGCTTCGCGGCAATACTGTCCCGACCGCCATCCGGCCCATGCGTATCCGAACCCGACTGCTGCTCCTGATCCTGGCCATCCTGGTCCCTGCCCTCCTCGCGGCGGTCCTGGCCGTCGGGTATGTCTATCAGGAAGAGCGGCGCGCCCAGGAAACGAGCGTCAAGGAAGCGGTGCGCGCCTTCACCCTCCTCGTCGACAACGAACTGGAGATCAGGGAAGGCATCCTGCGCACGCTGGCGAATTCCCCCGCGCTGGCCCGCGGCGATCTCGAGACCTTCTATCACCACGCCCATTCGGTGGCGCCGCGCGGCGAGACGGCGATCCTGCTGCTCGACCGGGACGGCCACCAGCTGCTCAACACGCGGGTCGCGCCGGGCGCGCCGCTGCCGCCCGGCCGCGCGTCGAACCTCGACGCGCTGATGCAACGGGACGGCGCCGACCGCACCCTCGTCTCCGACCTGTTCGTCTCCTCGATCAGCCAGCGCCATGCGGTCGCCATCCAGGTGCCGGTGCACGTGGACGGCACCCTGCGCTACTTCCTCGCCATGAGCATGAACGCCGCCCAGCTGCAGGCGCTGCTGGGTGAACAGCGCTTCCCGCCCGACTGGCAGGCCGCCATCGTCGACCGCACCGGCCGGCTGATCGCGCGCTCGATCGACCCGGACCAGTACCGGGGCCGCTCGGTCAGCGAGGTGGCGCAGGCCCAGTTCGCCGCCCACCGCGAAGGCGTGTTCTCGAACAGGAACCTGGCCGGCATTCCCGTGCAGGCCTTCTTCAGCACCGTGCCCTCGTCGAACTGGAAAGTCCTCGTCAGCATTCCGACGGAAGACCTGCGCCGCGTGCCCCTGCATGCGGCGGCCTTCCTGGCGGCCATCATGGCCGTCATGCTCGTGCTGGCATCGGTGGCCGCGCGCTGGTTCGCGCGCCGCGCCGCGATCCCGATCGAATACCTGGGCCGCAGCGCCGCGGACCTGGGCGCCGGCCGCGAAGTGCATTACCGGCCGCAGGGCATCGTCGAGATCGACGCCGTGGCGCAGCGCATGGCCGACGCGAGCCGCCAGATCCTGACCGCGCAGGCCGACCTGGAGCAGCGCGTGGCCGAAGCCGTGGCGGCCAGCGAGCGCGCCCAGAGCGCCCTCGTGCGCGGCCAGAAGCTGGAAGCCCTCGGCCGCCTCACGGGCGGCATCGCGCACGAATTCAACAACCTGCTGCAGACGCTGACGACCGCGCTGCAGCTCGCGTCCCTGACGGCGAACCAGCCCAAGGTGCTGAGCCTGATCGACACATGCAAGCGCACCGTCAGCCGCGCCACCGCGCTGACGACCCGCCTGGGGTCGTTCGGCCGCGTGCAGGATGCGCGCCTGCTGACGGTCGACCCGGGCGAGCAGGTGCGCGGTTCCGTCCAGCTGCTGCGCGGCGTGCTGCGCCAGGGCACGCGCATGGAAGTGCATTGCGAGGACGACCTGTGGCCCGTCACCGTCGACCCCGTGCAATTCGACCTGGCCCTGTTGAACCTGGCGATCAATGCGCGCGACGCCATGCCGGACGGCGGCCGGCTCGGCGTCGGCGTGCGCAACTGCACCCTCGAGCCGACCATGGAACGCACGGGCGGCGACTACGTGTCCGTGAGCGTGACGGACACGGGCATCGGCATGCCGCCCGACGTGCAGGCGCGCGCGCTCGACCCGTTCTTCACGACGAAACCACCGGGCCAGGGCTCCGGCCTCGGGCTGCCCCAGGCCTACGCATTCGCCACGCAGTCGCGCGGCTGGCTGACCCTGGCGAGCACGGTCGGCGCCGGCACCACCATCGAGATCTACCTGCCGCGCTCGCTGCAACCGTTGTCGGCCACGGCGGCGCGCACCGACAGCCAGGCGCCGGGGCACGGCAGCGGGCGCGTGCTGTTCGTCGAAGACGATCCGCTCGTGCGCGAAGCGGTCGTGCGCGGCCTGGAAGACTGCGGCTTCGACGTGATGGTGGCGCCGGACGGCGACAAGGCGCTCGCCATGCTCGACGCCGGCCTCGACGCCGACGTCGTGTTTTCCGACATCGTCATGCCCGGCAAGGTCAGCGGCATCGACCTGGCCGGCATCCTGCACGAGCGCCGCCCCGGCCTGCCGGTCGTCCTCGCCACGGGCTACACCGACCAGCGCGCCGTCATCCCGGGCGTGCAGGTCCTCGCCAAACCGTACGAGATCGACCAGCTGGTCGAACTGCTGGCCAACCTCTCCGGCAACCGCTGACCTTTACAGTGTCAGCGTGACCTGCTCGCCGGCCACGGCGACCGTGCATCTGGTCGCGCCCGCCGTACGGCCCGGTGCCGTGCTGCAGTCGGCGCTGACCCGCTTGCCCTGCCAGGTGCCGTCGAACTTGCCGTCGCCGTGCAACAGCGACACGTGGTCGTCGATGACCTTGTCGCCGTTGACGAAGATGCGCACGCCGGAGGCGTCGATCAGCGCGCCCTGGATATCCAGCTTGCCGTCGCGGCTCGTGTAGTGATTTCCGGTTACCGGCGACAGCGCCGCGCAGCCGGACATTGTGACGACCAGCGCGGCCGCGATCATGAACTTTGTTGACATTTTTGTGTAATCTCCGCTTATCTGCGCGGTTCTCTTCAGGAAACCTTGGAATCATAACCGTATTTACTGAAAGATTAATATTCAAAAATTGCAATAAGCATGCTTTTTTTTGCAATGCAAACTGGATGTTTATACGCGTATTGCAATTTCCACATAGAAACTATTGGTTGCAGACAGGCTGGCGTAGAATGGCCCGCATCAAGGAGACCACCATGCAGACTCTGCCCCTGAGAATCGGCGCCGGCCAGGACCTGCGCGCCGTGCTCGACGCCCTCGTGGCGCAACACCATGTGGACGCCGCGTTCGTCCTGCAAGGCATCGGCAGCCTGTCGGTCGCCCGGTTGCGCTTCGCGGGCCGGCCGGAATTCACGGAACTGCGCGGCGACCTGGAAATCCTCACGCTGGGCGGATCGTTGTCGCCGGACGGCCCGCACCTGCACGCGAGCGTGGCCGACGACGGCGGCCGCGTCATCGGCGGCCACCTCGGCCCCGGCTGCATCGTGCGCACGACGGCCGAGGTGCTCGTCGCGCTGCTGCCGCGCCACCGCTTCCGCCGCGAATTCGATCCGGCCACGGGGTTCGACGAGTTGTTCGTGAAGGCCTAATGTCCGTTTCCGCACTGAACGATCCGGTGCGCGGCCGTAGTCTGGCGGTAAATACTTCCGCAGAGACCGATCATGACCACGCACATTCCGGACGAAGATCCGACCCAGCCCAAGCCCGCCCCCCTGTCGCTCGCCGCGTGGAAGCACTTCGTCAACGTCGCCAGGCCCTACTGGCTGGGCGATGAAAAAGGCAGGGCCTGGACCCTGCTGCTGCTGTTGATCGTGCTGATGCTGGTCGATACCAAGCTCGCGGTCATGCTGAACAACCAGACCGGAGAATTGACGTCGGCGCTGGCCGGCAAGGACGCCGGCCGCTTCTGGGCCTCGGTGCGCGCCTGCCTGTTCATCCTCGCGTTCGCCGTGCCGACCTACGCCTTTTACTACTACATGCGCGACGTGTTCGCGAACCAGTGGCGGCGCTGGCTCACCGGCCGCTTCCTCGACGGCTACCTGCAGGACCGCAAATACTATGCGCTGGGCGCCGGCAACGAGATCGACAACCCCGACCAGCGCATCAGCGAGGACATCAACACGTTCACGGGCCGGTCGATCAACTTCCTGCTGATTTTCCTCGGCTCGGCCATGCAGCTGGTCGCCTTCAGCACCGTGCTGTGGTCGATCTCGCACCTGCTCGTCGCCGTACTCGTGGCCTATGCGGTGATGGGCAATATCGTCGCCCTGTACTTCTTCGGCAGTCCGCTGATCCAGCTGAATTTCTGGCAGTTGCGGCGCGAGGCCGACTTCCGCTTCAGCCTGATGCGCCTGCGCGAGAATGCCGAGTCGATCGCGTTCTACCGGGGTGAAGCGCAGGAGCGCACGCACATCGACAGCCGCTTCGACAAGGTCATCCGCAACTTTGCGCGGCTGATCAGGAAACAGCGCGCGCTGAATTTCTTCCAGCGCACGTTCAGCCAGCTCACCGTGGTGCTGCCCTACGTGCTGCTGGCCGGCGGCGTGCTGTCGGGCGAGCTGGAAGTGGGCGCCGCGACGCGCGCCGCCGGCGCCTTTACGGCCGTGCTCGGCGCGGTGGGCGTCATCGTCGACAACTTCGAGAGCCTCAGCCGTTTCGTGGCCGGCATCGGCCGCCTGCAAGCCCTGTCCAACCTCGTGCTGCCCGGTGCGCAGCCTGCCGCCGAAGACCGGCACCCGCGCATCGCGATGCGGCCCGGCACGCACTTCGCGCTGGAAGCCGTGACCTTGCATCCGCCGCAATCGGACCGCGTTCTCATCAAGGAACTGAGCCTCGTGCTGAAGCCCGGCGACGCTTTGTTGATCACCGGCGCCAGCGGCTGCGGCAAGAGCTCGCTGCTGCGCGCGATCGCGGGGCTGTGGCGCACGGGCAGCGGCACGATCCAGCATCCGCCGCTGGAAGACGTGTTCTTCCTGCCGCAGCAGCCGTATCTGCAGCCCGGCACCCTGCGCAGCCAGCTCATCTATCCCAGCGTGCACCGCGACCTGAGCGACGAGCAGCTGCTCGACATCCTGCAACAGGTGCACCTGCCCGCACTGGCCGACCGCGTGGGCGGCCTCGATGCCGTGCACGACTGGAGCAAGCTGCTGTCGGTCGGCGAGCAGCAGCGTCTCGCCTTCGGCCGCGTGCTGGTGCACGCGCCGCGGATCGTCATCCTGGACGAGGCGACGAGCGCGCTCGACAGCGCCAATGAAACCGCGCTGTACGCGCGCCTGCGCGCCAGCGGCGCGACCCTCGTCAGCATCGCCCACCGCGAAGCCGTGCTGCGTCACCACACGCACGTGCTGAAGCTGGCGGGCGACGGGTCGTGGGAAGTCAGCGAAGCCGGCGGATTCGAGTTCGACCAGCCCGTGGCCGACGCCGGGCCGGCACCGGTGCGGCCAGCGGCCGTCGCGACGTTCGTCGGCTAGGCTTCACACCACGGCGGCGCCGGCCGGCTCGGGCCGCCGCGCAAGCAGGTGGGACAGCCGTTGCAGCCCCGCCTGCAAGCGTCCGCGGTCCTGGATGCTGCCCAGGGAGATCCGGATGGCATTCGCCGACCCGGCGCCGGTTGCGAATGCCTCCGCCGGCGTGACCGCGATGCCCTCGCGGTCGGCCGCACGCGCCAGCTGCGCGGCGGTCCAGTACGCCGGCAACTCGAGCCATACATGCAGGCCGTCTCCGGCCCCGCTGTACCGCCCCGCCAGGATATCGCGGGCCATCCGGTGGCGCAGGCGGGCCTCGTTGCGGACGCCTTCCATCAACCGGTCCGCCGAACCGTCGAGGATCCACTGCGTGGCCAGTGCCGCCGTCAGTGGCGCGACCATCAGCGCAAATGACCTGAGTGCGGCCAGGAACCGTTCGCGTACGCTCGGGTCGCGTACGAGCACGAAGGCGACCCGCAAGCCGGGCGTCAGGCATTTCGACAGGGTCGAGATGTAGACCACGTGGTCCGGGGCAAACGTGGCAACGGGTGGCGGCGGGGCGGCGGCAAGGCGCCAGTACGGATCGTCCTCGACGATGCGGACATCGCAGCGCTGCGCGATCCCGGCGAGCGCCTTGCGCCGGCGTTCCGGCATGGTGACGGCGGTCGGGTTCTGCAAGGTCGGATTGAGGTAGACCAGCCCGGGCTTGTGCCGGCGGCACGCCCCCTCGAGCATCTCCGGCACCATCCCGTGCCGGTCCGCTTCCACCGCGATGACCTGCCGGCCGAACTGGGTCGCCGCGGCCAGCAGGCCGGGATACGTCGTCGGCTCCGCCAGGATGACATCGCCGGGCGCCGTCAGCGCGAGGATCAACGCGGCGATCGCCGCCTGCGCACCCGGACAGACGACGACGTGCCCCGCATCCGGATGGCCGAACATCGGTGCGAGCCACGTGGCGCCGGCCTTGCGGTCGGAGTCGCTCCCGCCGCCCAGGTGGTAAGTCATCAGCGCTGTGTTATCGGCCCGCATCAGGACTTGCGACAGCCCCTGTTTCAACATGTCGTCGAAGTCCACGCCATCCGGCGGCGGCGGGGTGTTCATGCTCAGGTCGAGGACAGCGGTCAATTCGACTTTCGGCGCCGCGACGTACGTGCCGCGGGCGCCGCGGCCCTCCAGCAGGTTGCGGCGCCTCGCTTCGTCGTAGGCGCGCGTGACCGTCGTCAGGTCGACGTCCAGCTGTGCCGCCAGCCGGCGCTGCGGAGGCAGCCGGTCGCCCGGCCTCAGCGAACCGTCCGCCACCGCCGCCTGCAACGCCTCCGCAATCTGCAGGAAACGCGGCCCGCCATGCGCGGCCAGGCGCGGCAACCAGGTGGCCAAATCGTCATCTTGTATGGCTTTCAACTGGGACATTTTGTCTCGATGTATGGAGATTGCTTTTGCGTAGTATGTGGGTATTCGACGATGGTTCAAACACAAAAATCATGGAATGGATCCCGGTAGTCTTCGTTGTGTTCAAGTTTCTCGTGCTAGCCACGGGGATGTTCTTCGCCATCAAGTGGCATTACGACCAGGGGAAGAAGGGAAAAGTGCAAGAGCGGCGCGCGGTGCTGCGCGCGAGCGGCAAGGTGGCCGCACTCTTCGTGGTGATACTCGTGGGCCTCGGGCTCGTCACCTTCGCCCTTGCCAGGGTGCTCGGCCTGGACCTGGGCTACCCGTGATGCCGCCCCGCCGCGCAGACTAGAATACCTGTCCGACAACGCACCCGAAGGACGCCCATGACCCTGCTGAACTTTTCCCAACCGGCGCTCGACGACGCCACCCTCGCCGCCGTGACCGACACGATGAAGACCGGCTGGATCGCCAGCGGCCCGCGCGTCCTGGCATTCGAGCGCGCGCTGTCCGGGACCTTTGGCGGCCGCCCCACGCGCACGCTGACGTCGGCCACGGGCGCGATGGAACTGGCGCTGCTGGCGTGCGGCATTGGTTCCGGCGACGAGGTGATCACGTCCACGCAAAGCTTCTTCTCGACGATGAACATGATCGTCAAGGTCGGCGCCCGCCCCGTGTTCGTCGACTGCGACCTCGTCACGCGCGCGATCGACCTCGACCAGGTGGCGGCCGCCATCACGCCGCGCACCAAGGCGATCGTGCCCACGCACTTCCCCGGCGCCCTGGGCGACATGGACGCGCTGTACGCGCTGGCCCGGCGCCACGGCCTGCGGGTGATCGAGGACGCGGCCCTCGTGCAGGGCTCGACGTGGAAGGGACAGCCCATCGGCAGCTTCGGCGACATCGCCACGTTCTCGTTCCACCCGAATAAAAACATGACGACGATCGAGGGCGGCGCCATCGTCGTGCCCGACGACGAGACTGCAAAGCGCATCGAGGTGCTGCGCTTCCACGGCATCGAGCGCCTGGCGGACGATACGCGCGACGTCGCGGTCGCGAGCGGCAAGTACAACATGTCGGACGTGTCGGCCGCGATCGGCCTCGCCCAGCTCGCGCAACTGCCCGCCTTCCTGGCGCAGCGCCAGCGGCTGGCCGAGCGCTATTTCGACGTGTTCCCGGACATCGACGGCGCCGTGCTGCCGCCGCGCGGCGTGCCGGGCCAGAGCTGGAACATGTTCTGCGTGCTGCTGCCGTACGAAGCGCTCGGCACGACGCGGCAACGCTTCCGCGCCGCACTGCGCGAACGGGAGATCGCGACGGGCCTGTCGTACGAACCGTCGCACCTGACGACGCTCGGCCGCAGCCTCGGCTGGCGCGAAGGCCAGTTCCCGAACGCGGAACGGATCGGCCGGGAGACCGTCACGATCCCCCTGCACTGCGGGATGACCGAAGCCGACGTGGACCGCGTGTGCGCGGCCATCGCCGACAGTTTGACCTGATCAGGCAGCCTTCAGCCCGGGCCGGGCGGTCTTGCGCGGAAAGCGCAGGTGGTAGCGCAGGCCCTGCCCCGGGCTGCTGTCCACGCGCAGCGAGCCTTGCAGCACGTTCGTCGCGAGGTTGTACAGGATGTGGCCACCGAGGCCGCTGCCGCCGCTGCCGCGCTTCGTCGTGAAGAACGGGTCGAACAGCTTGGCGAGCGTCTCCGCATCCATGCCCACGCCGTCGTCGGCGTAGTCGAACACGACGTGGTCGCCGTCGAGCGCCGCGTGGAGCGTGATGTGGCCGGGCTGGTCGCGCTCGAAGCCGTGCATCAGTGAGTTGACGACCATGTTGGTGACGATCTGCGACACCGCGCCCGGAAAACTCTCCAGCAGCAGGTCCTTCGGGCAGTCGACCGCGACTTCCAGCGGCCGGCCCTTCAGCTTCGGCTGCAGCGACAGCAGCACTTCGTTCAAATACGTGCCGAGATTGAAGGTGCGGATATCGTCCGAGGACTGGTCCACCGCGACCTGCTTGAAACTGCGCACGAGGGCCGCGGCGCGCTGCGTGTTGGTGGTCAGGATGCGCAGGGACTGGTCGACGATGTCGAAGAACGCCTCCAGGCTGTCCTGGGTCATGTCCCCCGCCGCCAGCTCCTCGCGCGTGAGCTTGAGTTCCTGCACGAGGTGGCTCGTGGCCGTCACGCAGATGCCCAGCGGCGTGTTGATCTCGTGCGCGACGCCGGCCACCATCTGGCCCAGCGACGCGAGTTTTTCCTTGCGCACCAGTTCCGTCTGCGCTTCCTGCAACTGGTGCAGCGCCTGTTCGAGCGCGGCGTTCTGCTGTTCCAGGCGCTCCTTGGCCTTGCGGATGGCGCGGTCGGCCTGCATGCGCGCGATCGCCACCGCCACGTGGCTGGAGATGAAGGCCATCAGGTCCAGGTCCGCCTTCGTGTAGACGACGGTCGGGTCATAGCTCTGCACGACCAGCACGCCGTACGCCTTGTCGTTGACGAGCATCGGCGCGCCGATCCAGCTCGCGATGTCCGTGCTCCCCAGCGGGTGCTTCACCCTGCCCGCCGCATGCAGGCGCGCGAAGCTGCCGGCGTCGTGGAGCTGCGCCTGCTTCGTCTGCAGCACGTACGACACCATGCCCATCCCGAACGGGAAGCGCTGCTGCGGCGGCACGTCGTCCTTTTCGTCGGCAAAGTACGGGATGCTGATCTCGCCCGTGTCCGGATGCGTGAGCGCGATGATGAAGTTCTTCGCCATCATCAGTTCGCCGATGATGGCGTGCAGGCTGGCCGCCAGCACGTCGGTCTCGATGGCGGAGGCCGACAGGTCCGCGATCTGGTACAGCGCATGCTGCACCTGTTCCGCGCGGCGGCGCTCGGCCACCTCGCGCGCCAGCGCGCGCGTGCGCTCCTGCACGGCGCGCTCGAGCCGGTCCATGCTCTGCAGGCCCTGCAGCGCGTTCGACACGTGGTTGGCGATCAGCGCGAACAGCGCCTGGTCTTCCTCGCTGTACGTGTACTCGGGCAGGTAGCTCTGGATGACGATGGCGCCCACGGCCTCGTGCTGCTGGTCGAGCAGCGGGCAACCCATCCAGTGCTCGGCGATGCTGCCCGTGCCCCAGACGCCGCCATTCTCGCGCGCCCGCATTTCGTCGCCCGTCACCACGAGGGGCTGCTTGTTGAGCATGACCCACGCCGTCGGCGATTCGTCGGGCGACGCCAGCGTCACACGCTCGTCGGGGCCCGGCCCGGCGTCGCGCGAGTCGACGAAATAGACGAACCGGACTGTGTCGTCTTCCCGCTCGGCCAACGTGACGTAGAAGTTCTCCGCATACATGATGCGGCCCAGCGCGCGGTGCACGGCGCCGATGAACTCGGTGACGTCGGTACAGCTGGCGGACAGGTGCCCGATGCCCAGCAGCATGGCCTGGACCGTTTCCAGGCGGGCGAGACGGTCTTCCATCGATTCCCCTTGTCGAACAAAAAGTTACGCTCGGGAAATCTTATCAGCTCACGCCCGGGTTGCGGAGATTGCGTCGCCAAAAACCACAAAGTTCCGTGGGCTCGGGGAGCCCACGCTACGACGGCGATACATACGTAGGGTGGGCACGCCGTGCCCACGCGTGACGTTCGCCACGTGTGGCGGCTACCGCGGGGCGCGGAAGTCGTTCTCGACCCACGTCGACGCCGACGCCGGCGACAACTTGAAATCGGGACGCACGCGCACCTGCGCCACGCGCTCGCCCATCTCGTCGAACGCGCTCAGCAGCGCATACGGATTGTCCTCGTCCGGGACGATGTCCAGCGTCACCTTCAGCTCGCCGTCGGCGGTCGAGACGACGGTGCTCTTGTGCAATTGCGCGTGCAGCTGCTGCTCGTGGCGGCGGATCACTTCGGACGCCGTCTTGACGAGCGTGTGGAAAGCCGGCGTATCGAGCGGCTTCGGGTTTTTCTTGTCGCGGCCCATGGTCCAGGGGCCGACGAGGGCCGGCTCGGATTCGCCGTCCTTGTACATGGCCACGGCCCAGCCGTCGTCGTCTTCGTTCTTGATGACGCGTGCGGTCCAGCCGTTGCCCTGCCACAGACGGGGCTCCTGCACGGGAGCATCATCGTCGTGGTCTGGGAAGTCGTCGTTCATTCTTGCTTTCTCGGTCGTGCGGGCATGCGCCCAGAAGCAAGATCATAGGCGTTCGCGGCGCACTGGACAAGCGCCGCTTCCGTACCGCTAGATGATGCGCAGGTCGGGGCCGCGGGGCGGCACGATGGGTGGGCCGGGCGGCGTGCTGCGCGGGTCGATCGCCGGCGAGGGGATCTGGCTCTTGAACGGATTGATGATGATCGGTGGAATCGCCGGCGGTGCCGAGGGCGGATTCTTGTGGCCGGCGGCGTACGGGATACACTGCATGGAAAGCCTCCTGCAAACAGAGCAGGCTGTCAGTATAGACCTCGAGTCCAGCATTGCAAGGCTTGATTTCCGGCCACTTTTTGCCCTACTGCAGCGCGCGGTCGAGCAGTTCGACCCAGTGCTCCACCGGCACGTCCGTCCCCGACTGCAGGTGCGTGATGCAGCCGATGTTGGCGGACACGATGCGCTCCGGCGCCGTCGCTTCCAGCCGCGCCAGCTTGTCGTCGCGCAGCCGCAGCGACACCTCCTTGTGCAGCACCGAATACGTGCCGGCCGAGCCGCAGCACAGGTGGCTGTCCGCGCACAGCCGCACGTCGACGCCCGCCGCGCGCAGCAGGTCCTCGACCTTGCCGCGGATTTTCTGGCCATGCTGCAAGGTGCACGGCGGGTGGTACGCGACCCGCTCGCCCTTCTCCCGCGTTCCGAGCTTCGCCCGCAGCTTGGCCTCGAACTCGGGCAGCACTTCGCTGACGTCCTTCGCCGCGGCCGAGACGCGCGCCGCCTTGTCGGCATATGCCGGATCGCCGGCCAGCGCATGGCCGTATTCCTTGATCATCGCGCCGCAGCCGGACGCGTTGATCAGGATGGTGTCGATGCCCTGCTCCAGATACGGCCACCACGCGTCGATATTGCGGCGCATGTCGGCGCGGCCGCCATCCGCATCGTTCATGTGCCAGCGGATGGCGCCGCAGCAGCCGGCCCGGCTGGCCGCGACGATCTGCACGCCGACGGCATCGAACACGCGCGCCGTCGCCGCGTTGATGTTCGGCGACATCGCCGGCTGCACGCAGCCTTCCAGGAACAGCATCTTGTGCGCGTGCCCGGTGCGCGGCCACACGCCCGCGCTTCGCCGCGCGGGCACCTTGTCCTTCAACGCCTGCGGCAGCAGCGGCCGCACCGCCTGCCCCGCCTTCATGGCCGGCGTGAACAGCCAGCGGCGCGGCAGGGTTTCCTTCAGCAGCGTGCGCAGCATGCGCTGGCGCGCGGGCCGCGCGACCTGCTGCTCGACGACGCGCCGGCCGATGTCGGCCAGCCGCCCGTACTGCACGCCGGACGGACAGGTCGATTCGCAGTTGCGGCACGTGAGGCAGTGGTCCAGGTGCGCCTGGGTTTTATCGGTCGCGGGCCGGCCTTCGAGCACCTGCTTGATCAGGTAGATGCGGCCGCGCGGGCCTTCCAGCTCGTCGCCGGACAGTTGATAGGTCGGGCACGTGGCGGTACAGAAGCCGCAATGCACGCATTTGCGCAGAATCGCGTCGGCCTCGTCGCCGTCGCGCGTGCCCCGGATGAAATCGGCGAGATTGGTTTGCACGGCTAGAAATCCTTGTACATGCGGCCGCGGTTGAACACCCCGGCCGGGTCGAACACATTTTTGAGTTGGTGGTGGATCGCGAGGACCGCGGGCGCCAGCGGCTGGAACACCCCGACACTCCCATCGCCGCCGCGGAACAGCGTCGCGTGGCCGCCGGCCTTGCCCGCGGCCGCGCGCACCGTGGCCGCATCGGCATCGGTGCGGAGCCAGCGCTGCGCCCCGCCCCATTCGATCAGTTGCGGTCCTTGCAGCGCCAGCGGCGGCGCAACCGTCGGCAGGGACAGGCGCCACATGCTGTCGGCGTCCGCGAAGAACGCGCCGTCATGCTCGCGCAGCGCGCGCCACCAGCCGTCGGCATCGTCCAGCAGTTCGCCACCGATGCGCTTGCGCGCCGCGTCGACGGCCGACCGCGCGCCGGACAGGCGCACCGTCAGCACGCCGTCGTGCCAGCTGGAGGCGGAGACCGGCAACGGCTGGCCGCCCCATTCGTTCAGCCGGCGCAGCGCCTCGTCCTCGTTCATGTGCAGCCGCACCGTGCATTCGGCGACGGGCTGCGGCAGCACCTTCAGCGACACCTCGGCGATCAGGCCGAACACGCCCAGCGATCCGGCCAGCAGGCGCGACACGTCGTAGCCCGCCACGTTCTTCATCACCTTGCCGCCGAAGTGCAGCGTCTCTCCCTTCCCGTCCACCAGCACGGCGCCGAGCACGAAATCGCGCACGGCGCCCGCGGCCCGGCGGCGCGGTCCGGACAAGCCGGCGGCCACGGTGCCGCCGATCGTCGCGCCGGGACCGAAGTGCGGCGGCTCGAACGCGAGCATCTGGCCGTGCTGCGCCAGATGCGCCTCGATCTCGGCCAGCGGCGTGCCGCAGCGGGCCGTGATCACGAGTTCGGTCGGCTCATAGTCCGTGATGCCGCGATACGTCGTCGTGTCGAGCACCGTGCCCTGCACGTCCTGCCCGTACCAGTCCTTGCTGCCGCCGCCGCGGATGCGCAGCGGAGTCTTGGTGCCGGTGGCGTGACCGATCCTGTCGGCGAAATCTTGTCGCGTCGTATCCATGGTTAAAAACGCGGCAGGTTGGAAAACGGCATCCGCCCGTGGCGCACGTGCATGCGGCCGTATTCGGCGCAGCGGTGCAGGGTCGGAATCGCCTTGTCGGGATTGAGGATGCCGGCCGGATCGAAGGCGCGTTTGACGGCCAGGAACGCATCCAGCTCGGCGCGCGAGAACTGCACGCACATCGAATTGATCTTCTCGATGCCGACGCCATGTTCTCCCGTGATCGTGCCGCCCACCTCGACGCACAGTTCGAGGATGTCGGCGCCGAACTGCTCCGCGCGGTGGAATTCGCCCGGCACGTTCGCGTCGAACATGATCAGCGGGTGCAGGTTGCCGTCGCCGGCGTGGAACACGTTCGCGCAGCGCAGGCCATACTTCTGTTCCATGGCCTCGATCCGCTGCAGCACGTGGGCGAGGTGCTTGCGCGGGATCGTGCCGTCCATGCAGTAATAGTCCGGCGAGATGCGGCCGACGGCCGGGAACGCGTTCTTGCGGCCGGACCAGAAACGCAGGCGTTCCGCCTCGTCCCGCGACACGGCCAGCGCCGTCGCGCCGCACTCGCTCAGCACTTCGCTCATGCGCGCGATCTCTTCCTCGACTTCCTCGGCGATGCCGTCGGATTCGCACAGCAGCACGGCGGCGGCCCGCGTGTCGTAGCCGGCATGCACGAATTCCTCCGCGACCTGCGTCGACAGCCGGTCCATCATCTCCAGGCCGGCCGGGATGATGCCGGCCGCGATCACGTTGGCGACCGCGTCGCCGGCCTTCACGATGTCGTCGAACGACGCCATCACGACGCGCGCCACGCGCGGCTTCGGCACCAGTTTCACCGTCACCTCGGTCACGACGCCGAGCATGCCTTCCGACCCGATGGCGACCGCGAGCAGGTCGAGGCCCGGCGCGTCCAGCGCCTCGCTGCCCAGTTCGACGATCTCGCCCTCGGTCGTCACCATCCGCACGCGCAGCACGTTGTGCACGGTGAGACCGTATTTCAGGCAGTGCACGCCGCCGGAGTTCTCGGCGACGTTGCCGCCGATCGTGCACGCGATCTGCGACGACGGATCGGGCGCGTAATACAGCCCGTGCGGCGCGGCCGCTTCCGAGATCGCGAGATTGCGCACGCCCGGCTGCACGACGGCCGTGCGGGCGTACGGATCGAGTTTCACGATCCGGTTCAGCCGCGCCGTCGACAGCACGACACCGCCGGCGATCGGCATTGCGCCGCCGGACAGGCCGGTGCCGGCACCGCGCGGCACGATCGGCAGGTTCAATTGCCGGCACACGGCGATGGCGGCCATGATCTGCGCCTCGTTCTCGGGCAGCAGCACGATCAGCGGCATCTGGCGGTAGGCGGCGAGGCCGTCGCATTCGTACGGGCGCGTTTCCTCGGGGTCGGAGCGCACGCAGCGGTCCGGCAGGACGGCCAGAAGCGCGGCCAGCGGCGCGGCTGCGGCCTCGCGCTGGCTGACGGCCCGGGTTTCGGGAGAGACGGGAGCATTCATCGGATCACCAGCAACGTGAACGGCCACACATACGCCTGCAGCGTGACCATGACACCGACCAGCACGGCCAGTGCGAGAGAGTGGAAGAAGACGAAGCGCAGGATGTCGCCTTCGTGGTTGATCCAGCGCGTGGCCGTGGAGGCGACGACGATGGACTGGGCATCGATCATCTTGCCCATGACGCCGCCGGAACTGTTCGCGGCGCCCATCAGGTTCGGGGCCAGGCCCAGCTGCTCCGCCGCCACCTTCTGCATGCCGCCGAACAGCACGTTCGACGCGGTGTCGGAACCCGTCATCGCCACGCCGAGCCAGCCCATGAGGGTGCCGAAGAACGGGTACAGCGCGCCCGTGTTGGCGAAGGCGAGGCCCAGGGTCGTGTCGGTGCCGGAGTAGCGCGTGAGCGTGCCCAGGGCCAGCATCAGCACGATGGTCAGCAGCGAGTAGCGCACGAGCCACAGCGTGCGGAAGAACGTGCGCACGATCGCTTTGATGCTGTAGTGCATGAACAGCGCGCCGGCGATGGCCGACAACAGGATGCCGGTGCCCGTCGCCGACAGCAGGTTGAACACGTAGATCGCGGATTCCGGCTCGGCGTGCGGCACCACTGGCGGCACGCGCATCACCAGGTTATGCAGGCCATCCATCGGGAACTTCGGCGCGAACAGCGTGTTGAAATACGCCTTCACCGGCGGCAGGCCCCAGATGAAGACGAACACGGTCAGGATGAGCCACGGCGTCCAGGCGCGCACGATCTCCGCCCGCGTGTACCGTTCGGCGCTCTCGGCGCTCTTGGTACGATGAGGCGCGGTCTCCGCCTCGCGGTCCTTCAGGCTGGCCGACGTCCACACGGTCTTCGGCTGCCACACGCGCAGGAACAGGATCAGCGACGCCATCGACACGAGGGCCGCGATGATGTCCACCAGTTCCGGGCCGATGAAGTTCGACACGAGGAATTGCGGGATCGCGAACGACAGGCCCGTCACGAGGATCGCGGGCCAGATGTCCCACATCGCCTTGCGGCCGGCGAACGCCCAGATCAGCCAGAACGGCACGAGCAGCGAGAAGAACGGCAGCTGGCGGCCGATCATCGCCGTGACTTCCATCAGGTCGTAGCCGTGCACCTTGGCCAAGGTGATCACGGGCGAACCGAGCGCGCCGAAGGCGACCGGCGCCGTGTTCGCGATCAGCGACAGGCCGGACGCGGCCAGCGGCGAGAACCCGAGCCCGATCAGGATGCCGGCCGTGACCGCGACCGGCGTGCCGAAGCCCGCCGCGCCCTCGAAGAATGCGCCGAAGCAGAACGCGATCAGCAGCAGTTGCAGGCGGCGGTCGTTCGTGATGCCGGACAGCGAGGCCTGCAGCACCTTGAAGCTGCCGTTCTGTTCGCACAACTGCTGCAGGAAGATGATGTTCAGGACGATCCAGCCGATGGGCAGCAGGCCCGTGAAACCGCCCAGCAGCGCGGCCTTGCCGGCCATCGCGGCCGGCATCGAGTAGGCGAAGACGGCCACGCAGAACGCCGCGGCGAGGCCGAGCGCGGCCGCGATGTGCGCCTTGATGTGGAAGAAGCCGAGCGCGGCGAGCATCACCACCACGGGGATCGCGGCCAGCAGGGTCGATAGGGCCATGCTGCCGAACGGATCATAAACCTGTTGCCATACCATCTACGTCTCCTTGATTGATTGAATTCTTATCGTTGGGTGGGCACCCGTGCCCACGCGTGACGTTCGCGCGATGCCCGCGTTACGCGTGGGCACAGGAGTGCCCACCCTACGTTTTCTGATTTCTGTCGCGCAGCAGGTCGGCCAGGCTGCGCGGCGCCGGTTCGAGGGGGGTTCGATACTTCGTCCAGCCCAGTTGGTCCTTCGGTGCCAGCACACGCAGCCGCGTGGCCGCCCAGCGGAACATGCGGTACACGCCGGGCCGGCCGAACGCGCCGCGCCAGAAGCGCCAGACGAGGCGCTCGCCGCGGCTGTACCTGGCGCCCTGCCCGCGCAGCGGATGTTCGACCTCGGCGTCGGGATTGCGGTTCGCTTCCGTGCGCAGGCGCACGAGCAGTTGCGGGATCGGGATGCGCACGGGGCAGACGTCGCCGCACGCGCCGCACAGGCTCGAGGCCGTGGCCAGATCCGCCGTCGACTCCAGGCCCAGCAGGTGCGGCGACAGGATCGCGCCGATCGGCCCCGGATACGTCGTGCCGTACGCATGGCCGCCGATGCGGCCGTAGACGGGGCAATGGTTCATGCACGCGCCGCAGCGGATGCATTGCAGCGTGGCCCGCAGCTCCTCGTCGGCATAGGCCTGGGTGCGGCCGTTGTCGAGCAGGACGAGGTGCAGTTCGCGCGGGCCGTCCAGCTCACCGGCGCGGCGCGGGCCCGAGATCAAATTGAAATACGTGGTGACGGCCTGCCCCGTCGCGGAGCGCGTCAGCAGGCTCGCGAGCGGCACGATGTGCTCCAGCTTTTCCACGACCTTCTCGATGCCCATGATGGCGATGTGCACGTCCGGCACGGTGGTCGACAGGCGGCCGTTGCCCTCGTTCTCGACGAGCCACAGGGTGCCCGTGTCGGCCGCGGCGAAGTTCACGCCGGACAGGCCGATGTCGGCCTCGACGAACGCATTGCGCAACGTATGGCGTCCGGTCTGGATCAGGCGGTCGACGTCTTCCGTGTATTCCGTGTCCGGAATGTGCTCGGCGAACAGCGCGCCGATGTCGGCGCGGGTCTTGTGAATCGCCGGCATCACGATGTGCGACGGCTTTTCGCCCGCCAGCTGGACGATGTATTCGCCCATGTCCGACTCCAGGCACTTGATGCCGCGCGCCTCGAGGTAGTGATTCAGCTCGATCTCCTCGCTCGCCATCGACTTGCCCTTGACGATGCTCCGCGCGCCGCGCGCGGTGGCGATGCCGTGGATGATCGCATTCGCTTCCTCGGGCGATGCCGCCCAGTGGACCGTCGCGCCGGCCGCCGTCAGCTTCGCTTCCAGCCGTTCCAGCAGCGCGGGCAGTTTTGCAAGTGCGTTCTTGCGCACCGCTTCGCCGAGGTCGCGCAGGCGCTGGAGCTCGTCGTCGTCGCCGAACTGGCTGCGGCGCTTGTCCTGCAGGAAGGTCATCGCGCCCTTGAAACTCTGGCGCAGCTGGGCATCGTCCAGCGCCGCGCGGCTGCGTGCGTGGAAATCCCGGGACGGGACGAACTGCAAGGGGGACGTGGTCATGCGCTCTCCCCGGTGACGATGACGACCCACGTCCAGCGCGGACCGTGCGCGCCGAAGGCCAGGGTCTGCTGGATGTCGGATGTGCGGGATGGCCCCGTCGCGAGCACGAGATTGGTCGGCATGCCGTCCTGCCAGCGCTCCGCGTGCAGCGCCTGGTGCAGGTCGGCGTGCAGGGTGTGCGCGTGGACGAGTGCGATGTGCAGCGGCGGCACCAGCGACACGGTGCGCGGAGACGCCGCATCCGGCGCCAGCACCAGCGTGCCGGTGGCGGCGATGCCGGAACGGGCGACGGTGAAGCCGGCATCGACGGTGCCGAACAGTTCTCCTTTCCAGTCTTCCAGCGGACGGTCGAAGGCGAGCGCTTCGACGCTCGGCGGCAGCGCGGCACGCAGGGCGCGGCCTTCAGCGCTCGCGCTGTCGACGAGGATGCGGCGCACGCCCGCGTCGGCGATGCGTTGCGCTAGCAGCGCGGGCCATTCGTCGGCCCGGGCGCACCACGCCTGCGCGCGCACGGCCTCCAGCGCGGCCTGCATGCGCTGAGCGAGAACGTGTGGCGACGCGGCGCCGCGGCGCGCGTCGAAATGGGCGTCGATGCGGTGTTCGAGATCGTGGGTGTCCGCACCGTGCGGAGCGGCCGCGCGCAGGCGGCCCAGGATGCGGTCGCGTGCGCTCATGCCTGTTCTCCCGCGCCACCAATTCGGCGCCACAAGAAGCTGGCCAGATGCTCGACGGCGAGCGGCGCGCCCTGGTGCTGCGCGGCGTGGCCGATGTTGAGCAGGCAGGCGCAATCGGCCGACACGACGCGGCGGCAGCCCGTCGCGCGCATGGACGCGACCTTGTCCGTGACCATGGCGCCGGAAATGTCCGCGTGCTTGATCGAGAACGAGCCGCCGAAACCGCAGCATTCGGATTCGCGCTCGTGCTCCACGCGCGTGACGCCGGGCACCGCGTCGACCAGCGCCACGCCATGGGCCCGCGTGCCCATCTCGCGCCGCGCGGAACAGGAGGTGTGCAGGACGACCTCCTCCGGCACCACGGGCGCCCCGGCCGGCAGCTTCCACTCCAGGACGTGCAGCAGGAAGGCGCCGAACTCGACCACGCGTGCCGCCACGGCCCGCGCCTGCGCTTCGACGATGGGGTCGGCGCGGAACAGCTCGGGCCAGTGCTTGCGCATCATGCCCGCGCACGAGCCGGAGGGGACGATGATGGGCCAGGGTTCGGGAAACAGGTCCAGCTGGGCGCGCGCGACGGCCCGGGCCTCGTCCGGGTTACCGCTGCTCCAGGCGGGCTGTCCGCAGCAGCTCTGGCCGCGCGGGTAGTGGACGGTGACGCCGGCCGCTTCCAGCACGCGCACGGCGTCGAGCCCGGCCTGCGGCATGAACAGGTCGATCACACACGTACCGAACAGATACACGTTGCGAGTCATGCAATGTCTCCAAAAGGGATTGTGTTTTTTCTTTTAGTTGTCAGATCTTTCCAGTATTCTCAGGGCATCACAAACTGGTTGGGCCAGAGCAGGAGAAGTCGTGGGACAGGTCAAGTCGGTCACCAGCAAACTTGAAGAGGCATTGCTTGAAGGCACTTTCCCGGCCAACTCGAAGCTGCCGTCGGAGCGCGAGCTGGCCGAGCGTTACGGGGTGTCGCGCAACACGGTGCGCGAGGCGATCCAGCAACTGGGGGCGCGGGGACTCGTGCGCATCCGGCCGCGCAGCGGCGTGTTCGTGTCGGACCAGTTGCGCACGGGCGCGACGTCGCCGTGGGGCCAACTGATCGCCGACAGCCCCGCGCGGCGCGAAGACATCCTGGAATTCCGGCGCGTGCTGGAAGGCGCCACCGCCTATTTCGCCGCCCTGCGCGGCACGGACGACGACCTGGAACGCATCCGCGGCGCGATGGCGCGGCTCGACCAGGCGCGCCGGGACAGCAACCATGCCGCCGAATCGCGCATCGACGTCGAACTGCACGAGGCGATCGCCCAGGCCTCGGGCAACAGCATGTTCCTGCACCTGCACAGCAGCGTCACGAAGATGATGCGCGAGCACATCATCCGCAACGTCGACGGCTTGCGCGAGCTGAATCAATCGGTGTCGGAAATCCTGGCGCTGCAGCACCGCACGATCTGCGACGCGATCTGCGCGCGGCGCCCGGAAGAAGCGCGCACGGCGATGCAGACGCACATCGACTACGTGCGCAGCCGGTTCGACGCGGACGAGGGATAACCGACGCTGGTTGGGCCAGCGCCGTTCGTCAGCCTTTGCAACGCTCCGGCCCCCGAAACATGCAGTTTGTCGCAGTCAGATGGAGCGCATCGGGACGTATGGATACAGTACGACCATCCGATCAACGACACCCCGAGAACCCATCATGAAAAAGACTGCCGCCATCATCATCCTGTTCCTGTTCGCCCTGCTCGTCTGGAACGTCTTCACGTTCGGCGACAGCGTCGTCACGATCGGCGACGAGGACATCGGCGGGCCGCTGGGCGCCGTGCTGGCGACGGTCTTCGCGGGCGGCGGCATGCTGCTGGCCGGATTGATCATGCTGTTCGTGGGCGCCGTGCTCGCCGTGGTGTTCGCCGGCGTGGGCGTCCTGGTCATCGGCGCCCTGGCCCTGGGTGCCTGCGTGCTGGCCCTGCTGATTTCGCCGCTGCTGCTGCCGCTGCTGGTGCCGCTGGCGATCGTGTGGTTCTTCGTGAGCCGCTCGCGCAAGCACCGCATCATGCAGCAGCCAGTCTAACTGGTAGGGTGGGCACCCCGTGCCCACGCGTGACGTTTGCCACGTGTTGGCGTTTCAAATTCCTTCCACCAACCGCATCGCGAACACGATCGGCAACCCGGCCGCGATCACCTTCCGCGCGGCCGCGCCGTGGTCATACGGCACCCTGAAATACTGGATTTCGCGCGCGGCATCGTCGAACACCGCATAGCACGCCGCGTTGTTCTGGTCGCGCGGCTGGCCCACGGCGCCGGGCAGCACGAGGTACTGGTGCTGCGGCTGCAGCGGGATCACCTCCCCGGCCTGCGGCACGTGCCGGCCCATGCGGCCGTCGTCGGCACGGCGGTACAGCGCGGGCGCATGCACATGGCCGGAAAACACGATGCGGCTGCCGCTGGCGCGGATGCTGCGCTCGGCCTCCTCGGTCCCAGTCACGTATTCCCACCGCTCGGGCGCATGCGCGCTCGCATGCACGAAGCACGCGTTGCCGTGTCGTTGGACGAGGGGCAGCGCGGCCAGGAACGCCAGCTGCCCGGCTTCCAGCTGGCCGCCCGTCCAGGCGATGACTTCGCGCGCTTCCGCATGCATGCGCGGATTCAACGGCCGCGTGACGGCAACATCGTGATTGCCCTGCACCGCGACGGCGCCCCGCGCAACGTACTCCATCACGGTGCGCACGACCCAGGCCGGATCGGCGCCGTAGCCGACGAAGTCGCCCGTGAACGCGTACTGGTCGACGTGCTGGCGTTCCGCGTGCGCGAGGCAGGCTTCCACCGCCTCGCGGTTCGCGTGCAGGTCGGTCAGCAGGGCGAGGCGCATGTCAGCTACCCAGGCGCTCCCGCGCGTACTGCTCGTAGCCGCGTGCACGCAGCTCGCACGCCGGGCACTTGCCGCAGCCATGGCCCCACGCGTGCGCGGCGCCCCGTTCGCCCAGGTAGCAGGTGTGGGTGTCGAAGCGGATCAGGTCGACGAGCGCCTCGCCGCCGCACTGCTCCGCCAGTTGCCACGTCTGCTTCTTGTCGATCCACATCAGCGGCGTCTCGACCTTCAGGCGCGTGGCCATGCCCAGGTTCAGCGCGACCTGCAGCGCCTTCATCGTGTCGTCGCGGCAGTCCGGGTAGCCGGAGAAATCCGTCTCGCACATGCCGCCCACGAGCACAGTCAGGCCGCGGCGGTACGCCACGGTCGCGGCCACCGTCATGAACAGCAGGTTGCGGCCGGGAACGAAGGTGTTCGGCAAGCCGTTGGCCTGCATCTGGATCTCGACGTTGCTGGTCAGCGCCGTGTCGGAAATGCGCGAGATCAGCGACAGGTCGATCAAATGATCCTCGCCGAGGCGTTGGTCCCAGGTGGCCGACAGCGCGCGCATCTTCGCGAGCACGGGCGCGCGCACGTCGAGTTCGATCGCATGGCGCTGGCCGTAGTCGAAGCCGATGGTTTCCACGTGCGCGTAGCGTTGCAGCGCCCATGCGAGACAGGTGGTGGAATCCTGTCCTCCGCTGAACAGGACGAGGGCGGTATCGGGTTGGTGCATGATGGGTTCCTGTAATGACGTCGTCGCTGAGTCGTCCGCCATCTTATTTGACAATCAGTTAAGATGTGCCCGGCAAATTGACGAATGGAGCGACATGATTTCCGCACGACCCGACCCATGCACGGCGATGGCGCCGGCGCGACCACGAATTTTGGCACAAATCGTGCTGGCCGTGAACGCGCTGTGTGTCGTCCCGGTCGCGGCCGCGCAGGATCAGCCTCCCCCCGAAGCACCCTCTCGAGCCATCGACTACGACGTGCGCATCGACGCGCCGCGCCAGCTGCGCGACCTGCTGGAAAACAACCTCGACCTGATGCGCTGGCGCGGCAACCCGCGCCTCGACATGGAGCAGCTGCTGCGCCTCGTACGCACGACGCCCGAGCAGATCAAGACCCTCGTCGCCACCGAAGGCTATTACACGCCGAAGGTGTCCGCCGACCTCGACACGTCGGGCGCCAAGCCGCGCGCGCTCGTCGACGTCGAACCGGGCGAGCCGGTCGTCGTGGGCGACGTCGACATCGAGTTGCGCGGCTTCGTCCCGTTCGACAAGGGCAGCGCCCCGATCGACGCGGCCGCCCTCCGTAACCGCTGGACCCTCCCCGTCGGCGCGCGCTTCCGCACGGCGGACTGGGAAGCGGCCAAGCGCGGCCTCGTGCGCCAGGTGGCGCAATCGCGCTTCCCGCGCGCGCAACTGCTCGATTCTTCCGCCACCGTCGATCCGGACACGCACCGCGCACTGCTGAAGGTCGTCATCGACAGCGGCCCGGACGCGCGCTTCGGCGGACTCAAGATCGAGGGCCTGCAGCGCTATCCGGCCAGCGTGATCACGAACCTGAACACGATCCGCCCCGGCGACGAATACAACGAGGCTGTGCTGCAGGCGCTGCAGGGCCGCCTGCAGGACACGGGTTATTTCGCCAGCGTGGAAGTGAGCGCCGACATGTCGTCCGTGATCGCGTCGCAAGTGCGGGACCTCAAGGAAAACGAGGGCGCGACGCCGCAGCCGCCGTCCGGGCCCGCGACGTTGCCCGTCCTTGTGCGCGTCACCGAAAACAAACGCAAGAACGTGGCGCTCGGCGTCGGTTTCTCGACCAACACGGGCGCCCGCACGCAGGCCGAGTACGACGACCTGAACGTGTTCGGCAAGCGCATGAAGAGCAACGTGCTGTACGAACAGAAGCACCAGGCCGCGAAGGCCGAGTTCTACCTGCCGACGACGACGGGCGGCTACAACAACAGCTTCGGCGCCGGCTACGACCGCCTCGACGCCAACGGCCAGATCACGCGCACGACGAGCATCCACGCCAAGCGCGCGTGGGGTTCGCCGCTGCTGGAAAAGACGCTCACGCTGGAAGCGCTGACGGAACAGGTGACCATCGACGACCTGCCGACCACGCGTGTAAAAAGCGTGCCGCTGACGTTCTCGATCACCAGGCGGAAGCTGGACAGCCTCGTGCAGCCGTCGCGCGGCTATATCGTCAACGCGCAGGTCGGCGGCGCCTTCCTGCCCGTGCTGACGGACGAGAAATTCGTGCGCGTCTACACACGCGGCCTCGTCTACAAGCCGGTCGGCGAGTCCGGGACGCTGATCATGCGCGGCGAATTCGGCGCGGTCGGCTCCAAGGACAAGAACGGCGTGCCGTCGACATTCCTGTTCCGCGCCGGCGGCGACCAGTCCGTGCGCGGCTACGGCTACCAGCAGCTGGGCGTGCCGGTCGGGTCCGCCATCACGGGCGGCCGCTACCTGCTCACCGGCAGCGCCGAATACGATTACTGGTTCAAGCCGCCGTGGGGCGCGGCCGTGTTCTACGACGTCGGCAACGCGGGCGACAATTTTCATGACCTGAAACCGAAGGTCGGCTACGGCGTCGGCGCGCGCTGGCGCAGCCCCGTCGGCCCGATCAACGTCGACGTCGCCTACGGCAAGGCGGTCCATAAAGTCCGCCTGCATTTCTCACTGGGATTCACGTTCTGATGGAAGCCGATCAACAAACGCCCCAAACCCCGGCGCCAGTGCGCCGCTGGCCGCGCCGCGTCGGCATCGGCGTGGTCGTCGTCGGCGTCGTGCTGGGCGGCGCCGTCTGGTACCTGGGCCGCGAGACCACCCTGCAAATGATCGCCCAGCGCGTCGCCAACGCGAGCGGCGGCAAGCTGACCCTGTCCGGCGTCTCCGGTTCGCTGTACGGCCACATGCACATCGGCCACGTCGTGTTCCGCAGCGAGACGTCCGTGACGACCGCGGACGACATCGACATCGACTGGAAGCCCTGGCAATACCTGTCGCGCGGCGTGGAGATCGACAAGCTGTACGCGCGCGTGGTGCGCGTGGAAACGCTGAAGGAATCGACGGAACCGACGACGATGCCCACGCGCCTCGCGCCGCCCTTCAAGATCGCGGTGGAGGATGCGCGCCTGGCGAAAGCCATCTTCGTGAACAAGGGCGCGACGACGGAAATCGACGACATCCGCGTGCGCGTGCACGGCGACAAGGCGCAGTGGAAGCTCGACTACGCGTCCGCGAACACGCCCTGGGGCCAGGTCGCGGCCAAGGGCGGCATCGCGAACACGCTGCCGTATAAACTCGATGCGGATGCGAGCCTGACGCAGTCGCAGCCCGCAGCGCCAGCGCAGACCGAGGCGCCGCCGAGCCTGGGCGCGCAGCTGAAACTGCACGCGTCGGGCGACCTGCAAAAGACCGTCATCGACGCCACCGGCCAGGCCGCGCGCGCGCAGGGCAAGGCGCAGATCGTGATGTCTCCGTTCGCGGACATCCCGCTGCAGGCGTTCACGCTCGACGCGCACAACATCGACCCCGGGTTCTTCAGCCCGACGCTGCCGAGCGCGGACCTGAACCTGGCCGTGGCCGTGCGCCTCGACCCGAATCGCAACATCGCCGGCACCGTCAACCTGACGAACGACGGCGCCGTCGGCACGCTCGACCAGCAACGCCTGCCGCTGCGGGCGATGCGCGGCCAGCTGGGTGGCAGCCTGACGTCCATGCGCATCACCGACGTGCTGATCGACGTGGGCAGCGCCGGCCGCTTCACGGGCAGCGGCAGCGTGCAGCGCGGTCCGGACGAACAAGGCCTCGGCACGGCCGAATTCGCGCTGCACACGGACCGCTTCGACCTGCACGACGTCTACGGCAGCATGAAGCCGACGCAGATCGCGGGCGACATCAAGGTCGCCAACACGAAGGACACGCAGACGCTGGACGTGAACCTGTCGGACGCGGGCCTGCGCCTCGCCGCCCAGGCCGCGCTGGCCGACAACGTGCTCACCGTGCGCGATGCGCGCCTGACCGCGGGCAAGAGCAGCGTGCGGATCACGGGCAATGCGAACCTCAAGGACAGCAAGCCGTTCAAGGCGAATGCGGTGGTGAGCCGCTTCAACCCGGCCGACTTCGGCAAGTTCCCGCAGGCGGACATCAATGCCGAGATCAACGCGGCCGGCGCGCTCGCCCCGCAGTGGAAGGTCGCGGCCGATTTCGCCGTGCGTCCGAGCCGGCTGTTCGACCAGCCGCTGTCCGGCCGCGGCAAGCTGGACGCGGATGCCACGCACGTGCACGACGTCGATGCGACGCTGGCGCTGGGCCAGAACACGGTCGACTTGCGCGGTGCGTTCGGCAAGCCGGGAGAACGACTGACGTGGAAGGTCGACGGCAAGCAGCTCTCGGCGCTGCGCGGCGATTTGTATGGCGCCGTGCTCGCGAGCGGCGTCGTCACCGGCACGATGGAAGCGCCGCGCACGACGTTCGAGGTCGACGCCCGCAACCTCGGCTGGGTGCCGCGCGAACGGAAAAACGACAATGGTTCCGTGCATGCGAGCGGCGAGGCCTGGCTGTCCGGCAAAGAAGGCGCGCGCAGCGTCGAACTCACGGCCAAGGGCGACATGCAGCGCCTGAACCCGGCCGCCTTCGGCTCGCCGCTGGCCGGCAGCATCAACGGCGGCTTCACCGCCAGCGGCCGCACGGGCGCGAACATGGGCGGCGCCGTCGACCTGGCGCTGCAGGATTCCACCTTGTCGAAATCGCCGCTGTGGGGCCACGCCAGGCTTGCGGCGGACAAGCGCCATGTGTCGAACGCCGACGTCGACCTGCACCTGGGCGGCAACGTCGTCGCCGCGAAGGGCGCGTTCGGCAGCGGGCGCGATACGCTGAACTGGCGCATCGACGCGCCGCAGCTGGCCGCGCTGGGCCCGGACTTCGGCGGCGCGCTGCGCGGGTCCGGCACCTTGTCCGGCACGATGGACATGCCGTCGCTGACGGCCGCCATCGAGGGCCAGAACATCCGCGCGATGGGCACGCAGTCGGTCAAGGCACTGAAGGCCACGGCGAACCTGGGCGCGGGCCGCGGTGCCGCCGATCCGCTCGCGCTCGACGTGTCGGTGACGGATTACGCGAGCACGACGACGGACAAGCTGGGCAACGTCGGCGAAACGAAGATCGCGTCCGCGCGCCTGACGTCGACGGGCACGCGCGGCGCGCACACGATCCAGGCCGCGGCACGCGGCGACAGCTTCGACGCCGCGCTGGCCGTGCACGGCGGCCTGACGGGCAATACATGGAACGGCACGGTCGACGCGCTGAAGAACAGCGGGCGCTACGCCATGACGCTGGCCGCGCCCACGCCGCTGCGCATCGCCGGTGCGCCCGGCAGCGGCCTCGCGGGCCTCGCGAAACCGGAGCAGATCGCGCTCAGCGGCGCGACGATCCGGCTGCCCGCCGGTTCCGTCACGATCGACTCGCTGGCCAAGATCGGCCCGCGCTGGAACACGCGCGGCAGCGCCACCGGGGTGCCGATGAACTATCTGGCGCAGGCGTCGGACGCGATGCGCCAGAACGTGCGCGGCGACCTGACGCTCGGCGCGCAATGGGCGATCGACCTGCGCGCGCCCACTGCGGCCGGCGCCGTGCCGCAGCTCGCGGGCAGCGTGCACGTGTTCCGCGAAAAGGGAGATTTGATCGCGGGCGACATCTCGCCGATCGCGCTGGGCCTGCGCCAACTGGACTTGCGCGCGGACGTCGCCGGCGGCGCGCTGCGCAGCCGGTTCGCGCTGGACGGCACGCGCATCGGCACGGCCAATGTGGACGCCACCGCGCAGTTGCTGCAGGGCCGCGTCGACAACGACAGCCCCTTGAAACTGACGGCCAATGCGAGCCTCGCGTCGCTGTCGTGGGTATCGCCGCTGCTCGGCCAGCCGGGCCTGGAAGTGGACGGCGCGCTGCGCCTCGCGATCAACGGCACGGGCACCGTCGGCGCGCCGACCCTGAACGGCAATATCGAAGGCGACGGCCTCGCCGTGCGCTGGCCGGACCAGGGCGTCCGCCTGCGCAACGGCCAGCTGCGTGCCCAGCTCGCGGGCGACCAGCTGCAGCTGCAGCGCCTGACCCTGGAAGGCAACAGCGGCCACGCGACGGCGGACGGCTTCGTGCGCTTTGCCGGCGGCGAAGCGACGATGAACCTGAAACTCGTCGCGGACAAGCTGGAAGCGCTGTCGCGCCCGGACCGAACCGTCGTCCTCAGCGGCCAGGCCAGCGTCGTGCGCGACGCGCACCAGTTCCGGGTCGAAGGCAACTTCAAGGCCGACCGCGCGCTCGTCGAACTGGCGCCGCAGGACCGGCCGACGATCTCGGACGACGTCATCGTCCTGGGCCGCGGCAATGCGGCACCGACGACGGCGAAGAAGGAAGGCGCGGTCCCGCTGACGATCGACCTGACGGCCGACCTGGGCGACGACTTCCACCTGCGCGGCATGGGCGCCGACGCCTACCTGACCGGCAGCGTGCACGTGCTGAAGGTGGGCGACCGCCCGCCCCGCGTCAACGGCACCGTGCGCACCGCCAACGGCACGTATGCCGCTTACGGCCAGCGCCTGGCGATCGAGCGCGGCGTGATCACGTTCAGCGGCCCGTACGACAACCCGTCGCTGGACATCCTCGCGGTGCGCAAGCGTCCCGACGGCGAGCAGCTGAACGAGACGAACGTGGAAGCGGGCGTGCAGGTGCGCGGCACGGCGCTGGCGCCGACGGCGAAGCTCGTGTCGACGCCGAACGTGTCCGACAGCGACAAGCTCTCGTGGCTCGTGCTGGGCCACGGCATGGAAGCGACGACGGGCAGCGAGGCCGACGTCCTGAGCGCTGCGGCGGGCGCCCTGCTGGGCGGCAAAGGCGGCACGGGCGGGATCACGAGCAAGCTGGCGAACTCGCTGGGCGTGGACGAACTGGGCGTGCGCCAGGGCGCGGGCCAGGCGTCCGGCCTGGAAAACACGGTGGTCACGGTCGGCAAGCGCATCTCGTCGCGCCTGTACCTGAGCTTCGAACAGGGCGCCGCGACCGCATCGAGCGTCGTGCGGGTGCGCTACAAGATCAACCCGCGCATCACCCTGCAGCTGCAGACCGGGACCAACACGGCGCTGGACGTGCTGTACTCCTGGGCGTTCGACTGATCTGGTGGGCACGGGGTGCCCACCCTACGGTCCGCTCGACGTAGGGTGGGCTCCCCGAGCCCACGATGATCAGTTACGCGGCAGCGGCCTTCGAGCGCTTCGGCTTCGCCTTGGCCGCATTGAGCGCCGCCGCGGCGCGGATGAGCGCACGGAACGCGGCCGGGTCCAGCTCTTCGCCTTCGTGGATGTCGATCGCGCGCCGGGCGTTGCCGTCCAGGCTCGAGTTGAACAGGCCGGACGGGTCCTCCAGCGATGCGCCCTTCAGGAAGGTCAGCTTCACGTGCGACTTGTACGACTCGCCCGTGCAGAGAATGCCGCCGCTGGACCATACGGGCGTCCCCATCCACTTCCATTCTTCCACGACGCCGGGCACCGCTTCGTGGATCAGCGCGCGCACCCGGGCCAGCGCCGCACCGCGCCAGTCACCCAGGTCGGCGATGCGGCGGTCGATCAGTGCGGACGCCGGCAGGTCCGTGGATGCATTCTCCTGCTTCATGTCGCCTCCTTTGGTTCAGTCGTCGAGCTTCGCCAACACCTCGTCGAGGGCGGCCGTGAATTTGTTCCAGCCGTACTTCGCACCATTGTAGGCCGCATCCTGGCCGGGCTGGAAGCCGGTCTGCTCCATTTTCAGGTGCGTGCCCGCGCCGGCCGGGGTCAGGGTCCAGGTGACGACGCTGTCCAGGCCCATCGCGGCCCACGTGTACGACAGCGAACGGTTCGGTTCGATCTCCAGCACCTCGCAGTCGACGGCGCCCCAGTCGGCGCTGAGCTTGAAGCGGTGATGCAGGGCGGGCACGAAATCGTTCTTCATGAGCCACGCTTCGATCAGGTGCGGCTGCGTGAGTGCGCGCCAGAGCTTTTCCGGCGGATGCGCGAATTCGCGTTCGACGGTGACGGTGCGCGTGTGGAGCGAGGTATCGTTCATTGGTCCATCCTTTTCAAGAGGTCTTCCAGGTCATCGAACCGGCTCTCCCAGAACCGGGCCATTTGATTCGTCCAGTCGGCCAGCGGCGCCAATGCCTGCAGCTGGGCGGTGTAGTGCGTCTGGCGTCCTTCATGCCGGTCGCGCACGAGCCCCGCCTGCTTCAACAGCCCCAGGTGCTTGGACACGGCCGGCTGCGAGATGCCGGCCCGGGCCGTGAGGGCCCCGACCGTCTGCTCGCCGTCGCGGCACAGCGATTCGAAAATGGCGCGCCGCGTGGGGTCGCCGAGTGTCCGGAAAAGAATATCGTGGGTGTCTGTCATGGCAATCAATAACCGGCTGGCTATGAATCAAATCATAACCAAGCGGTTATTGGTTGGTCAAGCACTTTTTTAGCGCGGCCTCAGCAGCACCGCGCCGCTCGTCTGCCCCGCCTCCAGCGCGGCATGTGCCTCGGCCGCGCGCGCCAGCGGCAGGTCCAGCCCGACCGGCACGCGCAGGCCCGCCGCCAGCCGCGCCAGCGTGGCCTGCGCGCCTTCCTGGTACAGGCCGGGAATCGTCATGAACTGCATCACGCTCGGCCGCGCAAACGCGATGCCGCGCGGTTTGCCGATCTGCAGCAGGTCGACCGGTTCCATGCTGCCGCCGGCCTGGCCCACGCTGGCCGCCATGCCGTAGGGGCGCACGGCGTCGAAGGTGCGCAGCAGGGTCGCGCCGCCGATGCCGTCGATCGCGAAGTCGACGCCGCGCCCGCCGCTGAACTCGCGCGCCGCCGCGACGAAGTCCTCGTCGCGGTACAGGACGACGCGTTCGGCGCCGTGCGCGAGCGCCAGCGCGGCCTTGTCGCGGTTGCCGGCCGTGCCGATGACGCGCGCGCCGAGCGCACTCGCCCACTGCGTCAGCACGAGCCCGAGACCGCCGGCGGCCGCGTGCACGAGGACCGTATCGCCAGGACGGAGCGGGCGCACGTGCGCGAACAGCATGTGCGCCGTCAGGCCGCGCAGCAGGCCGCCGGCGACGGCATCCAGGGAGACGGCGTCCGGCACCGCGACGAGGCGATTGGCCGGCACGTTGCGCACCGCCGCGTAGCCGCCGAGCAGTCCCGTGTACGCGACGCGCTGGCCCGGTTCGAAGCCGGTCACGCCGGGGCCGAGCGCCTCGACGACGCCGGCGCCTTCGACTCCGGGCGTGGCCGGCAGTTGCGGCAGCGGATAGGTGCCGTTGCGGTGATACACGTCGAGGAAGTTCACGCCGATGGCCAGCTGGCGCACCCGCACCTCGCCGGCCGCCGGCGGCGCGACGGCGAGCCGCCCGGTTTCCAGTTGGTCCGCGCCGCCCTGGCGGTGGATGCGCACGTGTTCGATCAATTCGTCCATGTCATTCTCCTGTTGATGGAAGCCCCATGGTAGATTGATCAAAAATCGTCCGAAATCCCAAAAAATCGCCTTTGACCGTGCAAAAATCGATAAGTCAACCACTCGACTGGGACGACATCCGCTACTTCGTCGAACTGGCCCGCCAGGGCAAGCTGAGCGCGACGGCGCGCGTGCTGGACGTCGAGCATTCGACCGTCGCGCGCCGCATCGGCATGCTCGAGACGAGACTGGGGGTGCGCCTGTTCGACCGGTTGCCGAAGCACTGGGCGCTGACCATGGAAGGCGAGGAATTATTGACGCAGGCGCGCCGGGTGGAAGACGAAGCGATGGCCTTCGCGCGCGCCGGCGCGGGTGCGTCCGCCCTGCGCGGCGTCGTGCGGCTGTCCGCGCCGCCCACGTTCGCGAGCAGCTTCCTCGTGCCGCACCTGGGCGCGCTGCGCGCGCGCTGGCCCGCGCTCACGCTGGAAATCATCGGCGAAATCCGCCAGGCCGACCTGTACCGGCGAGAGGCCGACCTCGCGCTGCGCATGGCGCGTCCCGGGCAGCCGGGACTGGCCGCGCGACCGCTGGCGCAGATGGGTTACGGACTGTATGCGGCGCCCGGCTGGTTCGAGCGTCCGCCCGACGAATGGGAGTTCATCGGGTATGGCGAAGCGATGAAGGACACGCCGCAGCAGGCCTGGCTCGCGAAATTCGCTGCCGGACGCGCGTACGCGTTCTGGACCAATGACGCGGCCGCGATGGTGGCCGCGTGCCGCGCCGGCCTCGGCGTCGCCGTGCTGCCGCACTTCCTCGGCCGCGGCGATCCGCTGCTGGTGCTGCACCCGGACCACGGCCACGTGCTGAGCCGCCCGCTGTGGCTGGCGGTGCATCCGGACGTGCGCCGCTCGCCGCGCGTGACGTTGATGGCGGACCTGCTGGCCGACCTGCTGCAGGAACACGCGGCGCGGCTGGCCTAGTGGAACGTTACGCTCGGGTTCGGATCGACCGGCGGCTCGTCGTTCTGCGGCGTGCGGATGGGCGGCTGGTGCGGGTCGGCGGGCTCGAACGGGTCGGGCGGCGGTTCCTCGATGGGTGCGGGATCGGGCGCCCGGTGCGCGTGCTGCCCGATCGTATGCCGCCTCGCGGTCAGGTCTGGGATCATGTGAGGCTCCTGCTAAAGATGCCAAAACATTACCATGGGCAGCGGTTTGCCGACGCGCGCCTGGATTACAATGGCGGATTCGACAGAAAATTCCGAGGAATCCCATGTTGCCGACTCCCGTCGTTGCCGCCGTGCTCGCGCCCTTCGTGCTGTGGCGCATGGTCAGCCGCATCAAGCGCCTGACGACCCGCCAGCGTTCGAAGACGTGGCGCCACCGCACGACGCTCGTGTTCTTCCCGATCCTGCTGCTGCTCCTGACCGCCGTCAGCATCAAGACGAACCCGTTCGCCCTCGCGGGCCTCGCGGCCGGGCTGCCGGTCGGCGCCGTGCTGGGCCGCATCGCGATCGGCAGGACGCGCTTCGAACAGGTCGGCGACGATTTCTTTTTCACCCCGCACGCGCCGATCGGCATCGCGGTGGCCCTGCTGTTCATGGCCCGCATGGCCTGGCGCGCGTACGAGTTTTTCGCGCTGGGCTCGCTTGCCCACCACGAGTTCGTGTCGAGCCCGCTGACCCTCGTCATCTTCGGCGTACTGGCCGGCTATTACATGAGCTACGCGTTCGGCCTGCTGTCCTGGCGCAAGCGCACCGCCCCCGTCTCACCTTGAGTTTTAACGCATGAGTCTTACCACCCTCGCCCTGATCGCCCTCGTTCCCCTGCTGATCTGGCGCATTCATTCGCGCCTGAAACACCAGATGACCCGGCAGCGCTCGATCCTATCGCGCCACTACACGGGCCTGTTCGTCTTCGTCGTCATGATCCTCATCCCGGCATCGGAACTCGGCGACCGCCCGTTCCAGCTGGCCGCGCTGGCCGCCGGCGCCATCGGCGGCATCGCGCTGGGCAGCTACGGCCTGCGCCGCACCCGCTTCGAAGACACGCCCGAAGGCTATTTCTTCACGCCGCCGTCGCGCATGGGCATCCTCGTCGCCATGCTGCTGGTGGCGCGCGTGGTCTACCTCGGCATCGAGATCTACATGAACCAGGGCAGCAGCCGCCCGAACCCGCGCTTCACGGACAGCCCCATCACGATGCTGTGCCTGGGCTTGACGGCCGCGTATTTCGCCACGTTCTCCGCGGCCCTGATGCGCTGGCGCCAGCGCATGCGCAAGGAAATCGGCGACGCTTGATTCGCTTGATGCAGCCCAATGCGTCATGCATAGCCCTGCGGAGAATGGCCGCAGGGGCTATTTGATGTATTGACAACCGTGTCGTGGCTCCAGTCGTTTGCCTGGAGCACGCATGGTATTTTCCCTCCTCACCCGCCACTGGCTGGCCCGGCGCCACTACCCGTTCGCGTCCTGGGCAGCCTGCATCATGCGCAGCCTGCGCGTGCTGCTGTTCCGCCGTGCCCACGTGGAATTGCTGGCGATGGACGTCTACCGCAACTACGTGACGCAGGTGCACGACGACGTGTTCCACCACCTGAGCCACCGCAACTATCTCGCCAGAGGGCTGTCGCTGCGCCAGCGCGTACGCTGCGTGCTGACGCATTACCGCTTCGAGGACGCCATGTTCGACACCGCCTACAAGCACGCCGTCTACCGCGACGGCGGACTCGTGCTGTGGCAGCACGAGGCGGACGGCAGCAAGGTCGAGATCCGCCTCGGCATGGCGCAGCGCCTGAACGCGGAAGGCGACCTCACCCTGACCCTGCTGGCAAACGGCAGGCGTGTCCACCGCCTGTCGTTCAGCTGGGTCGACGAGCGCTTCGCCGGCCTGGCCGGGCTCGGCGCGGCCGGCATCCTGCCGTTCATCGCCCGCAACCAGGGGCACCGTGCCGACGAGGCCGACGCCGTCGATGCGTTCCGGCGCGCCTTCCCGCCAGACTCCCCGCTGGTCACGACACCCGTTTTTTTCTGCTGCGCCGCGCTGCAGGGCATCGCGCAGGCGCTGGGCATGGACCACGTGGTGGCCGTCAAGTCGGCCTGGCATTGCGCCTGGCTGCCTTCCGGCGACAAGCATTTCGCCACGGCCTATGACAGCGTATGGCGCAGCCTCGGCGGCACCGACATGCCGGGCCGCGCGTGGTGCATCGCCCTGCCGTTCGAGGCCAGGCCGCTGGCGGCGATACCGTCCAGGCACCGCAAGCGCGCGGCGCGGCGACGCGCGTACTGGCAGGGCATCGGCGACGCGGCACGCGAGGCGCTGTCGCGCCATCTGACGGCGCAGGCATACAAGCAAAACGGCCGGCGTCCCCAGGAACGCCGGCCGCTGCAGCCATCATGACAATGCGGTCAGGCCGCCTGCGCTTCTTCCCCTTCGCGCCGTCGCTGCAGCACGAAGATGGGCTGCGCCCATTGCGTGTCCTTCTTCTTCTTGCTCGTGATGAGCGTGAGATCGGAAGGATCGTAGACGTCCGTGTTGTGCGTCAGCGGCGTCGTCATCAGGTATTGCGCGTCGGTGTTTTTCAGGAACTCGCCGACCAGCTGGATGTTGCGGATGTCCAGGTGGGCGAACGGCTCGTCGATGAACACGAAGCCGCCGGAACCCTCTTCCGATTTCAGCAGGCCGATCAGCAGCACGAGCGATTTCATGACCTGCTGGCCGCCCGACGCCTCGCCGTCGTTCATGCCGATCTGGCCCTTGCCGTCGAACTTGAAGCGCACGTGCAGGCCCGCTTGCGCCAGTTGCACGTCGTCGTTCTCCAGGCGGACCGGGTCGACCGACACGTCGATGTTCGCCAGCTCGCCCAGTTCGCGGATGTTCTTCGAATAGGTCTTGATCGTGTAGCGCAGGCGTTCGATGTAGGCGCCGCGCGCATTGTCCGTCGCCTCGATCGCGCGGTTGTTCTGGTAGCGGCGTTCTTCCGTCTCCACCTGGCGGCCGGACAGCTGGTCGTTCAGGCGCGCGTACTGGTCGATGACGGTCGGGTCCTGTTCCCAGTCCGCGCGCGCGAGCGACGCGTCGAGGGAGTTCATGCGCAGCTTGACCTGGTGCGCGTTCTGGTGCGTCGCGACGAGGGCCGCACGCTGCTGCGCGCTGCGCCACGACTTCGGCACGTGGCGCCACGACCGGCGCAACGTCAGCAGCTCGCGCGCATGCTCGCTGCGCTGCTCGATCACGCGGCGGTTGTTCAGGCGCATGCCCGCTTCCGCTTCCGACAGCGCCATGCGGGCGTTCTGCCAGACGGTGTCGGCGCGCGTGCGCGTGACGGTCGCGTTCTTGATCAGGACCTGCAGCTCGCCCAGGCGCGCCCCCACCTGCAGGCGCTCGGCCTTCAGCGGTTCCAGCGCACGCGTGGCTTCTTCGAATTCGGCCTGGCGCGCCGACAGCTCCTTCGCGGCGTCCACGCCGGCGATGCGCACGCGCAGCGCGGACACTTCCGCCGCCAGCTTGCTGATCGCGAGCGTCAACGTGTCTTCCTGCGCTTCCAGCGCCGGCAGCGAGCGCTGGATGGCTTCCAGGCGCTGCGTCTTGCCGGCCGCACCGAAACGGTAGCGCGACGGCTCGACGAACAGCGAGCGGCCGCCGCGCCGTTCCCTGTGATACGCGTCCGGCGTGATCCATTCGTCGGCGTCGCTCTTGAAACCGTCGTCGACGGAATCCACGCGCTCGATGCGTTCCAGCTGGTCGATCAGCCAGGACGGCGCCTTCGAGCTGAAACGCACGACGGACAGCAAGGTATCGTCCTTGACAACGGGCGCATCGACGCAGTCCGGCACGATGAAGTGGCGATAGCGCTCCTTCTCCGCCAGTTTATAGGCGGCCGACGCATCCTTCGCGCGCTCCAGCAGCACGACGGATGCGTAGCCACCGAGCACACCCTCGACGGCGCCTTGCCACTTCGGATCCGTCACTTCGACGATGTCCGACAGCATGGCGTGCGGGATGCCCGCATCGCGCAGCGCGCGGCGCATCTGGCGCTGGGCTTCCGGCTCCGGCATCGTCGTCTTGCCCTGCAGCGCAGAGATGGTCGCCAGCTCGCCCGCGATTTTCGTCGCCAGCGCTTCGCGTTCGGCCTTCTTCTTCGCGAGTTCCGCTTCCTTCGCTTCGAGCTGCGTCGCGACTTCCGCGATGTCCGCGCCGGCATCCGCCGCCAGTTTATTCAGGCGTTCCTTCTGCTCGAGCAGGCTTTCCAGCGGCTTCAGTTTCGCGTTCACCTGCGTCAGGCGCGTCGCGAGTTCGTTCGCTTCCTGTTCGAGCTTCACCTCCTGCTGCTGCGCTTCGGTCAGCGCGCGCTGCTGGGCGGCGAGTGCGTTGCGCTTTTCCGTCAGCAGGCTGTCGGCCTGCATCAGCGGCTTCTTCGCCTCGCGCAGCGCGCGGCTCACGTTCGCGGCCTTTTCGCGCGCTTCGTGGTATTCCAGGCTCGGCAGCACTTCCTCGACGAGGGCGCGGCGTTCCTTTTGCAGGTCTTCCCACTGGTGGTAGTTCGCAACGCGCAGGCGCAGGCCTTCGAGGTTGATGCGCGACGTCTCCAGCTCGGCCTCGAAGCGCTTCAGCTCCGACTCGGTGTCGCGCTGGTGGCGCTTCGCCTCGTCGTACGCGTCCAGCACTTCCTTGTCGCCGAACACCTGGAACACGAGGTCCAGCAGCTGGCGCGGCGCGTATTCGCACAGTTTATCGGTCTCGCCCTGCTCCAGCGCGAGCACCTTCGACATCGCGGGCGACAGGCCGGCCGACGCGAGGCGCTTGCGGTAGTTCTCGACGCCGAGCCAGTCGGTGGCTTCCGTCACTTCCTCGATCTGGATGTTCCCCGGCCGCATGAGGTACTGGCGCTTCCAGTCGCCGCCGTTCTTCTGCACCTGGCAGAACAGCGTGACTTCGTCGTCGCTGAAGAAGCCGCTATGCCGGAACGGGCGGTTCGACAGCTGGCGGCCGGACGGTTTGTTGTCGACGACGGCGCGCAGCCAGGCACTCTGCTGGCCCGAATGGCGCGCGTAGTGTTTATAGGTCCGGCCCATGGAGCAATCGAGGCCGAACAGCGTGCGCAGCGCGTCGAGCAGCGTCGTCTTGCCGGAGCCGTTCTGGCCGGCGATGGTGATGATCTTGGCGTCGAGCGGGATGTTCTTGATGCGCTGCCAGTAGTCCCAGTGGACCAGCTCGAGGGATTTAATGTGGAACATGCGTGCCTCTTAAGCTTGTGGCGTTTCGGTGTCGACCGGTTCGTCGTTCGCGGCTTCGCTGACGTGACGGCGCGGTGCGGCCGCCACCGGTGCGCGCTTGAACACGTCGGCCAGCGCGCCGTTGATGATGCGTTCCTTCAGCACGTCGGTATCCATCAGGAGGTCCAGCAGCGGACCTTCCAGGATCACGTCGCCGCGGCGCTCGATGAAGCCGAGCTTCGACAACAGGCCCAGGTTCATGTCCATGCGGGTCTTCTTGCCCAGCTTCTCGCCGAAGTCCGCGAGCAGCGTCGTGTACGAGATGCCGATCGACGTATCTTCCGCGCGCGGGATCGGGTTGTCCTTGTCGAACATGTCGGACTGGTCGATGTCGATGGCCTGGTGCGTTTCCTGGCGCTGGCGCTTGGGCAGGATGATCTGCGCCCACAGCACGACGAGCAGCGCCACGCCGTCGCGCGTGAGGCCGAAGTTATTGTTCTGCCAGATGTCCTTGGCGCCGAAGATCTTCGGTTCGACGTTACGGTGCAGGGCCAGCGTGACGTGGTCCGCGTACACGTTGTCGAGAAGCTTCAGGCCGCATTCGAGCAGGCGCTTGTCGATCTCGGCGCGGAACTGGTCGTCGGACAGCGCGCGCTTGACCATCTTGTCGTCGCGGCGCAGGGTCTGGTGCGTGAGCAGTCGCGCGATCAGGATTTGGGCGTCGTCATTCATCTTGCGTCTTGCTTTCCGGGGTGCTCGGTAGATCGAGATTCAGTGAGAGGGTCGCGCGCGAGATGGCCGCGATGTGCGGGTCGTCCAGCGGGATCATTTCGTCGGCCGAATCGAAGCGCACCGGCAGGCGCGCCAGTTCGGCGGTCGGGCCCTGCAGGTTGGCCTCGGCCGGATCGCCCAGCAGCGGCAGCAGCGAGGCGCGGTACGATGCGACGGCAAAGCTGGCCGGCAGCAGCGATTCCTGGATCGGCACGCTCTTCGGTGCCCCCTCCGCCATGATGGGGAAGTTGTCCAGGTTGGCGAAATCGGCAAGGCGGCGGATCCAGTCGTCCAGTTCCGCCTGCATCGCCGGGTTGTCGTTGATCGTCATGGCCGCGTCCTCGCCGTTCGGCAGGCCGCCCGGCGCCATGGGCGCGACGCGTTCCATCATGAGTTCCGTCTCGGCCACGTCGATCATCTCGGCCGGCGTCGTGAACAGCGGGACGACCGGGCGGTCGATCGCGTCCTCGGCCAGGCTGGCGAGGTCGTCGTGCGCCAGCAGCCAGCGCTTGATGTCCGTCGTCGACAGGCCCGACTGGCCCAGGTGCACGCGCTGGCGCTCGATCTGGTTCAGCGCGCGCGAGAACATCCCCTGCATGTTCAGGAGCTGCGACTGGGCGCGGCCGATCGCCTGCGCGGCGCGGTGCGTGGCGGAGTCGGCGCGCTCGTCGGACGTGATGGCGCGCAGGATCACGGAGCCCTTCTCGACCCAGTCGCACGCCATGTGCCACTTCGCCTGCGACGCGCGCAGGCGGAATTCGGAACCGGACGCGATCGCGTCGCGGAATTCCTCGTGCAGCTCGACGAGGCGGCCCAGCAAATGCTTCAGCTGGTCGACGGTGATGCCGCCGACGGCCTGCGCACCGGCCACCTGCGACAGCAGGAAGCCCATCTCGGCCTCGTCCTCTTCCGGCTTGCCGAGGGCGAGCAAGGTGTCGAGCGCGGCCAGCACGTTGCGCGCGAGCGGCGTGATGCGGTAGACGGCGGCCGGGTTGTCCCACGCGAGCAGGCCGTGCGTACGCAGGCGGCCCAGCACCGTTTCCAGGCTTTCGGGGATCAGGTAGGCGAACTTCGTGTTGATGTCGGCGCGCGAGAAGGCGGAATCCATCGCGTCGGACGCGAGCTCGCGCAGCACGAGCAGGCGCACGATGACGCCGTCCTGCGAGCCGTGGAACAGCGCGGTGAACGCCTGCAGCATGGGCTGCGCACGCTTGAGGTGATATACCTGCTCGATCTCGTCCGGCGCCACTCCCTCCTGGAAGTGCGTCTGCAGCGGGTCGAGCTCATCGAGCGCTGGGATTTGGGAGTCGGCGGCGGTTGCTGCCAGGTTGTCGATCATCGTAAGGCTTACCAGTCTGCTGTCGCGCGCGGCCTTCTGGACCACGGGCGCGGGGGCGTCAGTATAACAGTTAAGGCTTGGCAACTAATACGGAACGCCCGCGTACGGTTCACAACTGGTGAATATGCAACGGAATCGAAGCGCCGCTTGACTTGTCAACATTGCAACATCAGGCGCGCGCCCCTCTGATCCCGACAGCGCGATAATGAACGTTGCGATATTTACATCATATTCATGAGGAGGAATGCCATGCAACGCACACTTGCGGCCGCGGTTGTGTCCACCTTCCTGGCCGCCTGCCTGACCCCGGCCGCCGTCCTGGCGGCGCCACTCACCCCGAAGCAGCAGAACGGCATCAACTACGTCAACGGCGGCGTCGGCGAGGAAGAGCAGGCCGCCATGAAGGCCCAGCGCGCCGACTACAACCTGCTGCTGACCTTTGCCACCAAGCAGAGCGGTGCCTACCGCTCCGACGTCCAGCTCGATATCTCGGATGCCAAGGGTGCCAACCTGGTGACCGCGGCGAATACGGGGCCGATGTTCTTTGCCAGACTGCCGGCGGGCACGTATCGGATCAGCGCGGCGGCGGAGGGCAAAACCTTCAAACGGACCGTCAAGGTGGGGAATGCGCCCAAGGAGATCGTGCTGCATTGGGAAAATGACAATCCGGACGACCCAGGGCCGCAAGAGTAGATTGCACAAGGTGCGCCGGTGCAGGTCAGGCGGCGCCTTGCGCGCGTCCGCGGCGCCGGCACATCCATTATGATGAGGCACATCCAGTTCACGTTGCCCCATCCATGACGCAATCGACGCCGCCTTCGTCCCTTCCCCCCTCCCCGCAGACGCCATCCTATTCGCTGCCGCAAAAGGTCTTCCTCTGGTTGCTCGTGGTGGTGACGATCGCCTTCGGCTGGATCCTGCTGCCCTATTCGGGCGCCATCTTCTGGGGCGTCGTGCTGGCGATCCTGTTCGCGCCGCTGCACAACCGCATGCTGGCGGCCACCGGACGCAAGGCGAACGTCGCCGCCCTGCTCACGCTGCTGACGATCGTCGTCATCGTCATCCTGCCGGTGTCGCTGGTGACGATGTCGCTGGTGAACCAGGCGCTCGGCATCTACAAGCAGGTCGGCACCGGGCACATCGACGTCGGCCGCTACTTCAGCCAGATCGTCGGCGCGCTGCCGCAGTGGGCCGTCAGCCTGCTCGACCGCTACGACCTGTTGAGCCTCGCCACGCTGCAGCAAAAGCTGTCGGCGGGCGCGGCCAGGTTCAGCCAGATCGCCGCCGTGCACGCCATCGACTTCGGGCGTAACACGATGGACTTCCTGATCAGCCTGGGCATCATGCTCTACCTGCTGTTCTTTTTGCTGCGCGACGGCCGCATGCTGGGCGCGCGCATCAAGGCGGCCGTGCCGCTGAGCCGCCGCTACAAGAGCCGCCTGTTCGAGAATTTCACGACCGTCATCCGCGCCACCGTCAAGGGCAACGTGCTGGTCGCGATCGCGCAGGGCATGCTGGGCGGCGTCGCGTTCTGGTTCCTGGGCATCCAGGCGCCGCTGCTGTGGGGCACTGTGATGGCCGTGCTGTCGCTGCTGCCGGCGATCGGCGCCGCGCTGGTCTGGGCGCCGGTCGCCATCTACCTGCTGGTGAGCGGATCGACGTGGGAAGGCATCGGCCTGATCGGCTGGGGCATCGTCGTCATCGGCCTGGTGGACAACATCCTGCGTCCGCTCCTGGTCGGCAAGGACACCAAGCTGCCCGACTACCTCGTGCTGCTATCGACGATCGGTGGCATGGCATTGTTCGGCCTGAACGGCTTCGTGATCGGGCCGGTCGTGGCGGCGCTGTTCGTCGCATGCTGGGAATTGTTCGGCTCGGCCGAGGAATTCCACGTCGACTGATTGCTCGCGATGGGCAGGATGACACCGGCCAGCCGCGCAACCAGCGCATCGATCCGCTCGGCCGGCACCTGCGCGTAACCGAGCATCAGCCCATTTACCGGCGGCCCGCCCGGCACCGCATGGGCCGACAACGCATTCACGACGATCCCCTGCGCCCGCGCGCGACGCACGATCTCCACGTCCGCAATGCCATCGGCGGGCAGGCGCAGGGCGAGGTGCATGCCGGCCGAAGCGCCTTCGATGACGGCATGATCGCCCACGTGCCGCCCGAGCGCCTCCACCAGCGCATCCCGGCGCTGCCGATACAACCGCCGCATCCGCCGCAAATGCAGCGCGAACTCCCCGCTGCGTAAAAACTCCGCCAGCGCCAGCTGCTCCGCCGTCCGCCCCGCCGCTGCCGACTGCGCGCGCATGACGGCCAGTGGCGGCGCCAGCCCGGCCGGCACGACGACGAACCCGATGCGCAGCGCCGGAAACATCGTCTTGCTGAACGTGCCGCAGTACAGCACGGGCGCATCCGCCACGAGGCCCTGCATCGCCGCCAGCGGCGGGCCTTCGTGGCGGAATTCGCTGTCGTAGTCGTCCTCGACGATCAGCGCGCCGGCCGCACGCGCGCCGTCGATCAGTGCGAGGCGCCGCGCCGCCGACGTCACCACGCCGATGGGGTACTGGTGCGACGGCGTCGTGTAGATCAGCTTCGGGCGGCGCGCGCTCCAGTCGTGAAGAGACGGCGCCATGCCCTCCCCGTCCACGGCGATGCCCTCGACGATCAGGCCCGCACCCCGGAACGCGGCCAGCGCGCCGCCGTAGCCGGGGCTCTCGATCCAGGCGATATCGCCAGCGTCCGCGCACGCGTGGGCGCACAGGTCGAGGCTCGCCTGCGTGCCGTCCGTGATGAAGACCTGGCCCGGCTCGCACACGACGCCGCGCGACGCGCGCAGGTAGTCCGCGATTGCCGTGCGCAGCGCCGGCTCGCCGGCCGGGTCGCCGTAGTTCAGCTGGTCCGCGGACAGGCCCCTCCATGCGCGGTCCAGCAGGCGGCGCCACTGTGCCAGCGGGAATGCACGCAGGTCGGGCACGCCGGGCGTGAACGGCAGCGCGACACTGGCCGTGCCGTTCACGGTCCGCAGGTCCTGCGCGCGGCGCGCAAGGCCCGCCTGCGGCACGCCGGCGCTGCGCCGGCGCGGCGCGGGGGCGATGCCCGCGACCACGGTGCCGCGCCGGTCCGGGATGACGAAGCCTTCGCACGCCAGCTGCTCGTACGCGTACAGCACCGTGTTGCGGGCGATGCCCAGCTCCTGCGCCAGCGCGCGCGTCGCAAGCAGGCGCGTGCCGGCGGCCAGCGTGCCGTCGCGGATCGCGGCGCGCAGGCATTCGTGCAGCAGGCGCTGGCGCGGCCAGGCGTGATGCGCGTGGTCGCGGCCGAAGGCGTCCAGCAGCAGCGAATAATCCATCGTGGCTCCATGAAATAGCGCGCCCCTGGATCTGTTGCTGGGGCCAACTTGACCATTATAGTGCGGCTTCCATTCACCGCATCGAGGCCATGAATACCGCTCCCTCCACCCGCACCCAGGTCAAGCGCATCGCGCGCAACGCATCCTACGACCCCGCCCTGCTGCACGCCATCGTCGATGCCGCCTACGTCTGCCACATCGCCTTCGCCGACGCGCACGGCACGCACTGCATCCCCACCGCCTGCTGGCGCAGCGGCGACTACCTGTACATCCACGGGTCGAACGGCAGCCGCATGCTGCAGCGCCTGACGGAGCAGGATTGCTGCGTGACGATCACGCACGTGGATGGCCTCGTGCTCGCGCGCTCCGCCTTCAATCACTCGATGAATTACCGCAGCGCGATGGTCTACGGCCGCTTCGAGGTCGTCGGCGAATCCGCCAAGCGCGACGCACTGGCCGACTTCATGGAACACCTGGCGCCGGGCCGGCAGGCAGGGATCCGTCCGGGGAACGACAAGGAATTCGCGGCGACGACCGTGATGCGCATTGCACTGGCCGAAGCCGCGTGCAAGGTGCGTACGGGTCCGCCGAACGACGACGAGGAGGACATGCACATCGCCGCGTGGGCCGGCGTGCTGCCGCTCGCACAGGCGCGCGGAACGCCGGTGCCGGACGCGCATTGCGCGGCCGCGGCGCCGGCCTACGTAAAGGACTGGGCTACTTCTTGACGATGCGTTCGAGCGTCTGCTCGACGTAGTCGCGGTCGTTGTCGGTGAAGCGCAGCTTGACCGGATACCACTCGTGGCCGGGCGCCAGCCAGATGTCGAGCGACTGGTCCCTGGAACCCGGCGGCGGCGCGCGCATCACGTGCACGGCATCCACTTCGCCCAGCGACGCGCCGGCCTGCACCTTCTCGCGGCCCACGACGCGGAACGTCCACGGGTCCGCATCGCGCGGGCCGATGACGAAGAACTGCCATTCCGATCCCGGCTTGAACTTGTCCTTCGCGGCGCGCGCGACCGCCACCAGTTGCCACGAGACGGACACGCGGTCCTGCTCGCCACCCTTGATCGGATACGTCTTGTCGCCGTCGCTGAAGGTGATGGTCTTGCCGTCGCGGTCGAAGGTGGCCGTCGTCGGATCCTTGCGGAAGCGCTTGTCGTAGTACTCCGTCGGTGCGAGGCCCCAGTTGTCGACGATGCCCGTGCTGCGGTTTTCCGTCAGCTTGCCCAGCAGCGCCACGCGCGACTCGGCGCTGATCGTGTATTTGCTGTCGTTGGCGCGCCAGGTGAGCGTCGCATCGCCGCTCAGGTTGAAGCCGCGCTGGCGCGCGCCGATGGAATAGGTCAGGTCGGCCGACGGCGGCAGGTCGAACGGGCGCTTGATGGCCGGATGTTCTTCCGCCGCGACCGCCTGGCCGCCCAGCACGGTCATCAATACTGCCCCTGCGCCTGCCGTCTTCAAAACATTTTTCATATATCAGCTTCCTGCTTGTTGAATCACGATTTTGCTCGCGGTCTGGGTCGTCACCGCCCCACTCGCCTCGACGTTGCGGATCTGTACCGGATACCAGCCATAGGCCGGCGCCAGCCAGAGTTCCAGGCGCGAATTGTACGAGCCGGGTTTCGGTGGACGCACGAAGTGCCACGTGGCGATGCGGCCCAGCGGCGTGTCGAGCTGTTCCTGTCCGGCCACCGTGAAGGTGAAAACGCTTGCGTCGCGGTCTTCGCCGACAAGGATGTCGATATTTCCCGACAATTGTTTCGAATCACCGCGCGCGATGGCCGCCAACTGCAGCGGCACGCTGGCTTTATCCTGCGCGCCCGGCACGAGCGGATACTTCGCGCCGGATGCCGAAAACGTCAGCGTGCCCTCCCGGCGATTGAAATGCGTCGCCGTCATGGCGCGTCCGCGCCGCTTCTCCGTCATCAAGGAGGGGACGAATCCTTCGTCTCCAACCGTGCCCTCGCTCGTGAGGGTGAGCAGGTTCACGTGCGCAAACACGACGCGGATGCCGGCCTCGATCTTCACGCGGTAGCTGGACGGCGTCACCCGCCAGGACAGCAGCGCGTTGCCGCTCCACTTCGTGCCGTTCGCGTCCGTGCGCGCGACGTCGAGCGTGATGTCGGCCGAAGGCGGCATGTCGACCTTGTAACGGCGCGCTTCGGGCGCGGCCGGCTGGGGCTTCGGTGCCGCTTCCTGCTGGACCTGCGTCTGGGGCGCCGCGTCCTGTGTCGTGGATTGTACGGGGTCCGCACCGGCGGCGGCGCCACCCTGCCCCGTTTGCTGTCCCGCCGCATCGGACGCCGCGAGACCGTCCGATTCCGGCGTCAACGCCCCATCGGAACGACCGGGCGGCGGCGCGGCGGGCACCACGGGCTCCGGATCGATCTCGGGCAACGGCGGCGGCTCCAGCGCCGGCTGCGGTGGCGGCACGGGCGGCAGCGGGCGCGGCTGCGGTGCCTCGACCAGCTCGGCCGTCAGGGGCGCGCGTCCCGTGCGGGCGGACGGGTCGGGCACCTGGCCCGTCTGGCGCACGAACCAGACGAACACGAGCACATGCAACAGGACCGTGAGCGCGCCCAGCGCCAGTTGCCGGCGGCGTCGGGTCGTGGCGTATGCGGGGCTCATCCGCCTAGTGTAGCCGGTCCGCCCGCGCACTGCCGGCCTGTGCGTCCAACCATCGCATCCAACCATATCTATGTCGGCTCTTATTTATCTGTTACGCTAGCGGCCACCAACCAGGGAGAGACCACCATGCTGAAACCCTCCGCACCCGCCATGCCAGGCGTGACGGACACGCTGGAATTCGTCAAGAACCTGTGGGGATCCATGCAGATCCCCGGCACCGGTATGCAAGGCATACCCGGCATGCCGGGGATGGCTGGCATCGCCGCACCGCCGATGTCGACCGAAGACCTGGACAAGCGCATCGCCGACCTCAAGGCGGTCGAGTCCTGGCTGAACCTGAACCTGTCCATGCTGCGCGGGACCATCCAGGCCCTCGAAGTGCAGCGCGGCACGCTGATGACGCTGAAGACGATGGGTGCCTCGATGGCCGAAGCGATGCGCCAGTCCGGCGTCAGCGCGGAAAAGATGGCATCCATGCCGTTCTCGCCCTTCTTCGGGGGGCAGGGCCAGGCGGGCGCCGCTGCCAAGCCGGCAACGCCGGCCGCGAAGACGGATGCGCCCAAGGCGCCGGCTGCCGCCGCGGCAGGCAGCGGCGGCACGGCTCAGCCGGGCACGGCCGCGCCGCAGGCCGCCGGCGCAGCGGACGCGCCGGGCAACCCGGCGGCGGCGGCGATGCCGGCTGCCGTCGCGTGGTGGAACATGCTGCAGGAACAATTTACGCAGGCCGTCGCCAACGCGATGACGCCGAGCGCCGCCGCGCCGGCAGCGCCCGCGAAGGAGGCAGGCGGGGCGCCGAAAGCGGAAGCGCCCAAGGACGCGCCGAAGGTGCAGCCGCCTGCGCCGAACAGCGGCAACGGCAGCAACGGCAAGACGCGGACCAGCCGGTCGAAGACCGACAAGACCTGACGTCCACCCCGGCCGTCAGCCGAGCTCGAACGGCAGCTTGCGCAAGCGCTTGCCCGTGAGCTGGAAGATGGCGTTGGCGAAAGCCGGCGCCAGCGGCGGCAGGCCCGGCTCGCCCATGCCGGTGGGCGGCTCGGTGGACGGCACGATGCATACGTCCACATGCGGCATGTCCGGCATGCGCGCCACCGTGTAGTCGTTGAAATTCCCCTGCTCGACGACGCCGTCCTTGAACGTGATGGCGGCGCCGGGCAACGTGGTGCCGAGGGCGGCCAGCACGGCGCCCTGCACCTGCGCCTCGATCGACAGCGGATTGACGGCCAGGTTGCAATGCACGCCAGCCGTGACCTTGTGCAGCTTCGGCACGCCATTCTCGACCGACGCCTCGACCACGTAGGCCACCACGCTGCCGGACATGCCGTGCACGGCCACGCCCCAGGCACGGCCCTCGGCCAGCCGCTTCTTGCCGTAGCCGGACTTCTGCACGGCCAGGTCGAGCGCCGCCAGGTGGCGTGGGCGTTTATCACCCAGCAGCTTGCGGCGGTACGCGACCGGGTCGGCGCCGGCCGCGTGCGCCACTTCGTCCACCAGCGTCTCCATGACGAACGCCGTGTGATTCGACGCCGACCCGCGCCACCACAGCACCGGCACGTTCGCCTTCGGATGATGCACCGTCAGCTTTACCGGCAACGCATACGCCTCGGCGATGCCCTCGGTCGTCGTGGAATCCACGCCGTTCTTGATGAGCACCGATTCGAACGGCGTGCCCGCGCTGATCGCCTGGCCGACGATCACATGGTTCCACGCGACGACGTCGCCGTTCCCATCGAGCCCGATGTCGACCTTGTGCACGTGCGCCGGGCGATAGTAGCCGCCCTTGATGTCGTCCTCGCGGCTCCAGATGATTTTCACGGGGCCGCGCCCGTACGCCTTCGCGACGTTGACCGCTTCGACCAGGTCGTCCGACGTGGTCACGCCGCGGCGGCCGAATCCGCCGCCGGACATCATCGTGTGCAACGTGACCTGCGTGAGCTTGAGCCCCGCCGCGGCCGCGACGGCGGTCTGGTCGAAGGTCTGGAACTGCACGCCCGCCCACACCGAGCAGCGATCCGCGTGGAGGTCGACCACGCAGTTCACCGGTTCCATCGGCGCGTGCGCGAGATAGGGGAATTCGTAGACGGCCGAGATCGAGGCCGGCGCCAGCGCCGGCGCGGCGGCAAGCGCGCGGTAATCGCGCAGTTGGCGGCCCGAATCGAGCTTGTCGACGGCGTCCGTATCCCAGTCGATGACGAGCGCATCGCGCCCCTGCTGCGCCTGCCAGTACCCATCCGCGATCACGGCCACGCCACGACCGCCGCTGCCGGCCGCCACCTCGACCACGTCCACCACGCCCTGGATCGCGCGCGCCCTGGCGGCATCGAGACTGCGCACCCGGGCGCCGAACACGGGCGGACGCGCGACCACGGCCACCTTCATGCCGGGCAGGGAAAAATCGATGCCGAACTGCTGCCGGCCGCTCGACTTGGCGCGCGCATCCAGGCGTCCGGTCGGCTTGCCGATGCGCTGGAAATCCTTCGCGTCCTTCAGCTTGACGGTCGCCGGCACCGGCAGCTTCATGGCCGCATCGGCCAACGCGCCGTAGCGCGCCTTGCGGCCGCCGGGGCCGATGACCGTGCCCGCCGACGTGGTGCACGACGCCGGCGCGACCTGCCACTGCTCGGCCGCGGCGGCGATCAGCATCGCGCGGGCGCGCGCGCCGGTCTCGCGGTAATGCGTGAACGAGTGCGCCACGGAGATGGAACTGCCCGTCATCTGGATGCCGAACAGCGGATCCTTGTAGGCGTCGCCGGCCGGCGCCAGTTCGGCGCGCACGCGCGACCAGTCGGCGTCGAGCTCCTCGGCGATCAGCATCGGCAGCGCCGTGTGGACGCCCTGGCCGAATTCGAGCCGGTCGACCATCACGGTGACGGTGTCGTCGGGCGCGATGTGCAGGAAGGCGTTCGGTGCCGGTGCGGCTGCGCGGCCGGGGACAGGCAGCATAAAGCCGAGCACGAGCCCGCCGGCGGACTTGAGGAAGCCGCGGCGGGTCACCGCCGCGTGGGTGGTCCGTTCGATGCGCACGTCGCTCTCCGCTGTAATCAAAGGCAAATTTTCACACGGCGGGCAGTGCCGCCGGGATTATGATTTTCACTAGACCGTGTAGCGAATTACGCCACGTCAGTCAAACAACAACCAACTAGAATTGAAAATTGCGTGGAAGGCCATTGCAGAGAACAATCCATAACGCAGGCGAAAGTAACTCAGGACAACTCCCGTAATCATCTGCGAAGAGACGACGAACACTGTCAGGCACCCAAGCCAACCATTGGTGGTCGCAATCGTAAAATTGCCAAGGTGAGCAAGGCCAAACGCAACCGCATTCCCCCACACGATCAGGCGATATCGAGTCAGGAAGGCACGTCCTCGCGCCATGCGTAGAGAAAATTTTCTCGCATCATCGAGGTGTCGCCGGCGAACGTGATCGACGAACATCACAGCCGCAACAACGCCAAGCAGGACGAGCGAGACCTGCCAGCTCCCAATGAAAAGGGGTATCAGCACAGGCTGCACCGCGAGTGTCGCGGTCGCACTGCGCAGGCCAGCCCGAAAGACCAGTTCCTCGAGCAGTGGGGCGACCACCACCGACGCAAACGCCATGCGGGTGCCCGACCAATCCAGCGTCGATGTCACGCCGAGCAGCTTGGTCAGCCCAAGCAGTATCGGTGAAAGCACGATCGCAAACGACACCAGATATGCAAGCAATATGACCGCCAGGCGCCAGATCAGACCGGACATGCCGACGTCGGCAGGGTGCCGACGTGTTGGACGCCAACAGAAACGTGCCAACTGACTCAATTCGGCACGAATCTTCGGCGTCCATTCGCTGGTAACGGAGCGCGCACCCGACAACTACACCACCTCGTCGACCACGCCACTCTCCGCCACCGGCTGCAGCTGCGCCAACTGCTCCATCAACTGCGCGAAGCGCTGCTGCCCCGGCAGCAGGCGGTCGACGTGGTGCAGCACCTCGTACGCTTCGCTCGATAACGCGGTGTCGTAGCCGTGCTGCTGCATGTGCGAGACGAGGATCTGGGCCGCGTTGAACAGGATGCGCTGGTTGTTGGGCACCTTCTTGCGTGCCTGGCGCATCCACTCGACGGCGTCCTTCAGCTTGCCCGTCTTCCACAGCAGCACGCCCTGGTTCATCAGGTCCGTGGCTTCCTTCTTGGAGGCGCGGATGAACTCCAGGCCCTCGTCGCCGAGGCGCGCCTTGTCGAAGATCTTCTGCACTTCGTCGAGCAGCAGCGGATTGTCGTGGTTGTTGCGGATGACGTAGCACAGCAGCTCCACCGGCGCATCCTTCACGCCCACCGCGAACAGCAGCGTGGCCAGTTCCAGGCAGGTCGGAATGTCGGGCCGGTCCTCCGTCGCGTTCAGCAGCGCTTCCAGCTCGTCGCCGGCCTTGCGCGCGCGCCGGTAGTCGCCGCTCTCGTGGTAGACGAGACCCTCGGTGATCTTGGAACGCAGCGCGATGTCCGGATGGTCGGCGGCGAACTCGCGCTGGACCTGCAGCAGCAGCCGCAGCGCTTCCTTCGCATCGTTCTTCTGGCCGCACACGCGCGCCAGCCCGAGGTAGGCGTCGGGTGTCTTCATGATGGAATACTCGCCGATCAGGATGCACTTGCGGAAGGCCTGCTCCGCCATCTGCACGTTGCCCACCTTGAGCGCCACGTTGCCGAGATTGCGCTGGCGCGGCACGGAATTCGGCGACAGTTTTGCCGCGCGCTCGAGGATCGCGCACGCCTCGTCCAGCTTGCCCAGGTTCTGATAGGTCAGCGCGAGCTGGTCGTACGCGTCGATGTAATAGCGGTTCTCCGCGATCACGCTCTGGAAGGCTTGCCGCGCCTGTTCGAATTCGCCGTTGGCCATGCGGATCTTGGCGATGCCGGCGCGCGCCCACTGGTATTCGCGCTGCTCCAGCACGCGCTCGTACACTTCGCGCGCCTTCACCGGCTCGCCGCTCTTTTCCATCAGCTTGGCCTTCATGCGCAGCAGGTCGATCTCGTGCGCCTTGTGGCCTACGATGGCGGCATCGCACAGGCGCGCCGCGCGCAGGTAGTCCTTCTCCGCATAGGCCTGGTCGATGAGGCGGAAGACCTGCTTCTTGTGCCACACGCGATTGAGCCGCGTGAGCAGCACGCCTTCCGTGATCGGCTTGATCAGGTAGGCGTCCGGCTGGTGCTCGGCCGCGCCCATCACCGATTCCACGCTCTTTTCGGCCGACACCATCAGCCACACGGTGCTCGGGTTGACGAGGTTGCGCACGCGCGCTTCCTCCAGCACCTGCTGGCCGTTCTTGCCGTCGCCCAGGTTGTAGTCGCACAGGACGACGTCGTAGCGGATGCGCGCCAGCAGGCCCATCGCCTCGCCGCCGGACGAGGCCTGGTCGATGTTCTTCGCGCCCAGGCTGCGCAGGGCTTCGCGCAGCAGCTGGCGCACGCCGACGAAGTCGTCGACGACGAGGTAATTCTTGTCGGCCCAGTCGATTTCGTTGACGGCCTTGGCGGAAGCGTTCATGGCAGGTTCAGGATGAAGCAGCCGCCGCCGTAGCGGCCGCCGTTTTCCAGGCGGAGCGTGCCGCGCCGCTCGCGGTGCTGGTGCATGCGCGCGACTTCGCTGGAAAAATACAGGCCCAGGCCCGCGCTGTTGGTCAGGAAGTTCATGCCGCCCGCCGTTTCGCGGGTGGCGATCGCGCCGGCCTTCAGCAGCGCCGGCGGATAACCGGGGCCGTTGTCTTCCACGCGCAGTTCGAGCCAGTTGTCGTCGGTGACGCGGATCGCCAGGCGCACCGTGTCGCAGGTGTAGTGGATGGCGTTGTTGATCGCATGCGACAGCACGCCCACGATCAGGTCTTCGTCGAAGTGCCAGACGAGATCCGCGTCGTAATCGAGTTCCAGCTTCAGGCCGCGCGACTTCAGCAGCACGCGCTCCAGCGCCACCACCTGGTCGACCAGCTGGCCCAGCTCGAGCGGCTGCACGTCGAACGGGTACGCGGGCGTGCCCACCTGCTTGTACAGCGCGAGCAGCTGCATCAGGTTGTCGTTCAGGCGCTTCGTCTGGTACAGCATGTGCGCCATCTGCGGGTACGCCGATTCCGTCTGCGGGGAGGCGTCGACAAGAAGCCGCTCCAGCGTCCCGGACAGGACGCTGATCGAATTCTTCATGTCATGCGCGGTCGAGGCGAGAAACAGCGACAGTTCGGGCGCGTCGGGGGTGTCGTCCATGGCTGGATCAGGTGTGAAATGTTGCTTGGCACACATTATACCTTTGAAACTTTCGGTTGCCCGAAAGAAATCAATTTTCAGGCTGCGGACCCCGCGGCGCGCGGCGTGCGCGCAACACGAAGCGGGCCGGATCGAGCGCGTCGACCAGGCTGGACTCCAATGGCAGCGGCTCGCCTTCGATCTGGGCGGCGAGCAGTTCGGCCGCCAGACCGGCCCAGATCAGGCCGCGCGACGCATAGCCGAGCAGTCCGTACAGTCCCGGATGGCGCGGCACGTCGCGCAGGCGCTCGGTGGTGCCGGCGGCGGCGAAATCCGGCAGGCGGCCGACGAGCGGCAGGCGGTCCGGCGCCACGCAACGAAAACCCACGCGCCCCGCCAGCGGCGCATCCGCCGCCGCATGCGGATCGGACAGCAGGCCGCGCAGGCGCTCCAGGTTTTCCGCGTGGCTCTCGGGCGACAGCGCGGGATTCGGATCGGCGTCGTAGGTCGCGCCGGCGCTGCACACGCCCCCGGACGGCGGCGTCAGATACGCCTCGCGGCACAGCACGACGGGCAGTTTCGGCACCATGTCGGCCGGCACGTGCGACACCTGCCCGCGCAGCATCGTCAATGGCAGCGGCGCGGCCTGCGGCACCTGCGCGGCGCCGGCGCCGTTGGCCAGGATCAGGTTCGGCGCCCGCGCGACCACGATGCCGTGCTCGTTCGTCAGGTGCCACTGCTCGCCGTCGCGTTCGATGCGCACGTCGCCCACGCCGAATTTGCGCTCCAGGCGCCCGCCGCACGCATCCAGCATCGCCGCGCACACGCTGCCGGGCCGCGCCCAGCCGGCGCCGCGGAACAGCCAGCCGCCGTCCGGCGCCGGCAGGCCGCCGAGCAGCGCTTCCGCCTCCGGGCGTTCGAGCCACTCGGCGAAATCGGGCGGCAGCGACGTATCGGCGGCGATGGCGCGCTGCACGTCCGCGTGGCCGGCGTCGCGCGCCAGCTGCAGCACGCCGCATTTGTCGCCCTCGATGGCGCGGCCGATGCCGCCCAGGCGCTCCCAGTGGCGCAGCGCGTACAGGTAGGCGGCGCGCGTCAGGCGCGTGGGCACGTTGTCGTCCTTCGACAGCAGCGGCATGAAGATGCCTGCGCGGTTGCCCGACGCTTCCATCGCGGGCTGCGGCTGGCGGTCGACGACCGTCACCTGCCAGCCGCGCGCACACAGGCGCTCGGCCGCGGCGGAACCGGCGATGCCGGCACCCAGCACGATCGCGCGGCGTTCGGGCGCCGGCGGTGCGGGCGGCCGTGGCTTGCGGCTGGCGAAGCGCGCGTGGCGGCCATCCGCGTCGAACACGAAGCCCTGCGCCGCCAGTGCGGCGACCTGGTCTTGCGTGAGGCCTTGCGCCTGCAGCGTGGCGTCCTGCGCGGCCACGCGCGCGACGTGGCGCGCGAAGTCCGAGCCTGCGTGTTCGATGTCGTGCAGGCGGAACATGTCGACGCGCGCCGTCAGCTGGGCCAGCGCGTCCGTCAGCGGTGCGCTGATCAGGTCCAGCGTGACGCCCGGCTCCGCCTGCGGCATGCGGTGGAAGCCCGGCAGCAGGTGGTCGCACAGGGCGACGATATGAAGATTGGGAGAACGGTGCGGATCGGTGCGCCAGACGTCCGTCACGACGCGGACCGCGGCGCCGTCGCCGTAATGCGAATCGAAGACGGTATAGCGGGCCCGGGTGCACCAGCAGGCACGGTAGTCCATGACATCACCTCCGGCGGCGGCACAGGCAGGCACGGTCGTGATCGTCGACCATGCCGATGCCCTGCATGTAGGCATACACGATGGTCGAGCCGACGAACTTGAAGCTCCGCCTGGCCAGGTCTTTCGAGATGCGGTCGGACAGCTCGGTACGGGCCGGCCGCGCGCCGTCTGGCCAGTCGTTGACGATGGGCTTGCCGTCCACGAAGGCCCACAGGTAGTCGTCGAGGGTCAAGCCCTGTTCGCGCAGGCGCAGGTACGCTTGCGCATTGTTGATGGCGGCCGCGACCTTCAGGCGGTTGCGCACGATGCCGGGATTCGCGAGCAGTTCCGCGACCTTGGCATCGTCGTAGTTCGCGATCTTGTCCGCGTCCCAGCCGTCGAAGGCGAGGCGGTAGTTGTCGCGTTTGTTCAGGATCGTTTCCCACGACAGCCCGGCCTGCGCGCCTTCGAGGTTGAGCATTTCGAACAGCGTCGTCTCGTCGTGGCAGGGTACGCCCCACTCGTGGTCGTGATAAGCGATGTAGCGTGGGTTGGCCATGTTGGCCCAGGTGCAGCGGGTGTCGTTCATACATCAAGTATAAACCCGCGGCGCCGATTTTCATTGTCGGCATGGTAATTTGATTTACACTTGCGCCCATGAACCAACCGACGCAGCTAGGCAGATACCGGATCGTGCGCGTGCTCGGACGCGGCGCCATGGGCGAGGTCTATGAAGGCCTCGATCCGCGCCTGGACCGCAGCGTCGCGATCAAGGTCATCTCCACCGCCTGCGATGCCGATCCGGAGCTGCACGCGTCGTATTCGGCCCGCTTCATCCGCGAGGCGCAGGCCGTCGCGCGGCTGAACCATCCGCACATCGTCGGCCTGTACGACTTCGGCGAGGAAGACGGCGTCGCCTACATGGTGATGGAACTGGTGCGCGGCGAAGAGCTGGCGGCCTACTTCGACATGACCCAGGACTTCCACCTCGAGTTCACGCTCGAGGATGCCGTGCGCATGACGTGCGAGCTGCTCGACGCCCTCGGCTACGCGCACCGCAACGGCGTGATCCACCGCGACATCAAGCCGGCCAACGTGATGCTGAGCCACGACCTCTCCGTGAAACTGACGGACTTCGGCGTCGCCCACATGGCCGCGCTGAACGCGGCGGTACAGGATGCCGACGGCGCGGAGATGGTCGGCACGCCCAGTTTCATGGCGCCCGAACAGATCACGGGCCAGGCCGTCGGCCCGCAGTCGGACATCTTCGCCGTCGGGATCATCCTGTACCAGTTTCTCACCAACGAGCGGCCGTTCCGCGGCGCCGGCATGTTCGCGGTGCAGCAGAAGATCCTGCACGACCACCCCGTCCCGCCGACCCTGCTGAATCCCCTGCTCGGCCCGGCCTTCGACCGCGTCCTGATGCGCGCCCTCGCCAAGCGGCCGGAACATCGCTACCCCAGCGCCGAAGCGTTCCGCGACGATCTGCGGCGCGCGCTCGACGGCGACACGCTCGCATCACCGCTGTTTCCCGACCTGTGGCGTCCGCTGGACACGGTCACGCCCCGCTCCCCGTCCGATGTCGTGCGCCAGGTGCCGGACGATGTGGATGCGACCCGTGTCGAAGACGCCGACGCGACGCGTCTCGCGCCCATGACCCGGCCATGAGCGACGCGACCATCGTGGCGAACGGCGACTTCTTCCGCCGCCTGCAGCAGCTCACGACGCGCATCCACGCCACGCGCAACGTCGACGAGATCATGCTCGACCTGTCCGAGGGCATCTGCACGCTGTTCGGCGCGGACCGCCTGACGATCTACACGGTCGGCGAGGACAAGGCGAGCCTCGTCTCCAAGATCAAGACGGGGATGGCGTCGTTCCGCCAGCTGCGCCTGCCGATCTCCGCGCAGAGCGTGGCCGGCTATGCCGCGCTGGCGCGCCGGCTGCTCAACCTGAACGACGTCTACGATGCCGCCGAACTGCAGCGCTACGCGGCCGACCTGCGCTTCCAGCAGGGCGTCGACCGGCGCACGGGCTACCGCACGACGCAGATGCTGGTCGTCCCGATCATGCACGACAGCGAAGTCATCGGCGTCCTCCAGCTGATCAACAACCTGCGCGGCGGCCCGTTCGACAGCACGGTCGTCGAAGGCGCGCGCTACCTGTGCGACACGCTCGCCATCGCATTCGCCCAGCGCCGGCAGGAAACCGAGACGCGAGCGCACGGGCTTCGTCGGCGCGCTGGGATCCCGCGCGCTGGGACGCGAGCAGGTCGAGCAGGCGGTGGCACAGGCGCGCGCGCAGGGCCGCGACGTCGAGGACGTGCTGCTCGACGACTTCAAGGTGAAACTGCCCGTCGTCGGGCGCGCCCTCGCGGACCATTTCGCCGTGCCCTATCTCGCCTTCCACCCGGGGCGGCGCGTGCCGGCGGAACTCCTCGACGGCATGGACCGCGCGTCCGCCGAAGCGCGCCAGTGGCTGCCGGTGGAGCGCAACGAGCATGCGCTGTACGTCGTCTGCATCGACCCGGACAAAGTCAGGGCGGACAATGCCGTCGCCACGCTGTTCCCGCAGTCGCGCCCCGTGTTCTGCGTGACGACGCGGCGCGATTTCGCGGCGCTGCTCGACCAGTACTTCGGCCCGGTCGCGGCACCCGCGGCGCTGCCGCCCGAACGCGCGGACAGGCTGCTGGATACCGTCGCGGCACTCGTCGCGGGCAGCCACCGCGAGGGCCTGTCCGACCTGCGCATCGAGACGGCGCCGGGCGACAGGCCGGGCGAGATCCGCTTCACGGTCAGCGGCGTCCTGCGGCTGCCGTGAAAATCGCCAACCCTCCAGGGCAGCGTGCTAGCATGCCGCACCTGTATTGATATCCACCGCGTTCGATGAGCACCTGGAAGCAGCTAACCCCGAGCATCTACCACCGTCTCGCCTTCGGCAGCGCGTACGGATTGACCGACGTCGGCCTCGTACGCCAGTCCAACGAAGACAACTTCCTCATCGATCCCCTGCTCCGCCTGGTGGCCGTCGCAGATGGCATGGGCGGTCACGACGGCGGCGAAATCGCAGCCTGCCTGGCCCTGGAAACCGTGCGCGATGCGCTCGCCGCCGCCGCCCCGAAAAAATCCTCGCCCGGCGATGCGGCCGACCCGGACGCGACCTGGCAGGACGAACACATGCCCGCCGTCGTGGCCGTGCACGAAGCCGTCGACGCCGCCAATGCGCGCGTGTACGGCGCGAATCTGCAAGGCGGCCGCGGCGAAGGCAGCGGCATGGGCACCACGCTGACGGGCTTCTGGCAAAGCCTGCCGGGCGGCCCGCTCGTCATCTTCCACGTCGGCGACAGCCGCCTGTACCGCTACCGCGACGGCGAACTGGCCGTGCTCACGCGCGACCAGACGATGTACCAGCAGGCGCTGGAAGCGGGCGTTTCGGGCGACTTCCCGCCGCGTAACCTGCTGCTGCAGGCGATCGGCCCGACGGCCGCCATCGCGCCCGACGTCAAGGCATGCACATCCCATCCCGGCGATTTATACCTGCTGTGCAGCGACGGCTTGTACGGCAACACGCCGCACGCCGCCATCGAGCAGGTGCTGGCCGGCGCGCATGCGCAGGCGCTGGAGCACTGCTGCGCCGAGCTGATCGCCCTCGCCAAGGCGCATGGCAGCCGCGACAACATCACGGCCGTGCTGGCGCTCGTCGAGCGCTGAACGGCAAGTGTCGCTATTTACACTATGCAAATAGAATTTCTCTAGAATAATGTAGATTTGATACGAGGAAAGATGATACTCTGTAGGAGATCTCCTACTATCACTCTTACAAACCTCGTATGGACTACCGCAGCGCCTACATTCGCCGAAGCAGAAAGGGGTCGCGTCTGAAACAGCGCCTGGCCGCTGTCGGCGTGCTTGGCGTGGTGGCGTGCGCCGCGCTGTACGCGTACGCGATGCACGAGTCCACGGCGCCGACGGTGTCCGCGCAGGCGCATGCGCCGGCCGCCGCCGCGACGCCGGTGCCGGCCGTGCTGCGCACCGCGGCCCAGGTGGAGACGAAGAAGACGCGCCGCGTCTATCCGTATTCGATCGTGCCCGGCGGCGTCCTCGACCGCAAGGAACTCACGCATGCCATCGCCGTGGACCAGGTCGTGGCGGCGCATTACGCGGCATTCGAGGCAAGCAAGACCACCGTCAGGACCGTCGACAAGCCGCGCGCCGTGTACGTCTCGTACCGCAAGGGCGACAAGGTGTTCTGGACGGCGAAGAAACTCCAGCTGGCCAAAGGCGAAACGCTGCTGTCCGACGGCCAGAACGAGATCCGCACGCGCTGCGGCAACCGCATTTCCGACGTGCCCCAGCTGCCCGTCGAAGCCAAGGGACCCAGCGAGGAAGAACTCGATTCGTCCGTCGAAGAGGCCCAGCAGGACGAAGGCACCATGGAACAGGTCGGGTACGCGGCCGATACCAATCCGGCTGGCCACGGCTACCAGTTGCAGACCTTCGGAAACGGCGAGACGGCGCAGACCGGCGGCACGGCGCCCACGCGCACCAGCTTCGGCCTGAACGGCATCCCGGGTGCCGGCATGGGCCCCATCTGGGACGGCGGCGCCCTGCCGGTATCGCTGGCCAAGGTGTCGAGCGACACCGTGCAAACCGGTACCGACGGCGACCCGGGCACCGGCACGCCGGGCAACGACGGTTCCGGCGGTGGCAGCGATCCGGGCAAGACGGGCGGCACGACGCCTGACGGCACGACGGGCGGAACGTCGCCGGACGGAACATCGCCCGGCGCCGACGGCACGCAACCGACCACCGATCCCGGCACGAAAAACCCGACGATCCCCGGCACCCTGCTGCCGACGGACCAGCCTGGCCAAACCAACGATCCCGGCAAAGACCCAGGCAAAAACCCGACCAAACCGCACGGCGACGTGCCGGAACCGGGCACGCTGTGGCTGGCCGGCGCCGGCGTGGCCGCGCTGCTGGCGGCGCGCCGCGCGAAGAAACGGTCGCGCGACTGAGCCGGTGTTCTAGTCTTCGATCACGGCACGCCCCGCGCGCCGCAATTCTTCCAGGTGGTCGAGCATCTGCCGGATCACCTCCGGCGGGTGACCCTGCCAATCCGCCACTTCCCCGACGATCCTGAGCGGCGTCCGCGTGCGGTACGAGCGCGTGGGATTGCCGGGAAAGCGTTTATTCGTCAGGTTGGGATCGTCCTCGAACGTCCCCGTGGGTTCCACGATATACACATGCCCCCGTCCCTCGGCGCCGCCGAGCGCCGTCGCCAGTTCGGCCCCCCAGATCGCGGCCTCCATCGAGGCGCTGAAATACACGTTGTTGGAAACGCGGCCTTCCTCGAAATTGGAGGCGTGGCCCGGAATTAATACGTCGCCCGGCTGGAAACGGATTCTGGTGCCGTGGTAGAACGGGCCCGGGACGTTGTCGCAGGATTCGTGGGTAACGGGAGTCCAATCTTGATGATCCATACGGCCTCTTATTTCAACAACTTGATGTGCTTGACGAGGGCAGTCCGCTCATCGCCTTTGGGGCGATACGACTCGCCCGCGAGCATGTTACAGCGCCGCGCGTTGCTGGCCCATCTGCTGCGCGCAGGACACGTCGGCTGCCGACGGCGACGAGCAAGCCAGTGCGGCAAGCAAAAACGGCAGGTTGTTTATCAGGCGATTCATGCATGAAACCGGTAATGTCATTCTTCATCATACTGAAAGGATGAAGTCTCAGGTTCACGCTTGACCACTGAGATGACATTAGTATTGACGACAAATTACCACACCGGAGATACTGGACAACCCCCGAACAGTCCCGCAACCCGGGCTACCCTGCGCCGTGGGCAACGGCTGAGAACTCCCATGACGCTCGCACTCTACGGTCATCCTTTCTCGTCGTACACGCAAAAAGTGCTCGTCGCGCTGTACGAGAACGACACGCCTTTCGAGTTCCGCTGCCTCGGGCCGGACACGCCGCAGCACGCGGCGCAGTGGCTGCAACGCTGGCCGCTGCGCAAATTCCCGCTCCTCGTCGACGGCGCGCGCAACGTCGTCGAGACGAGCATCATCATCGAATACCTGCACCTGACGCATCCGGGGCCCGTGCGCCTGCTGCCGGACGATCCGCTCGCGGCGCTGGACGTGCGCTTCATGGACCGCTTCTTCGACCTGCACGTGATGAACATGGTCCAGCACGCGGTGAACGGCGCGCTGACGGGCGATGCGGCCAAACGCGCGGACGCCGTCGCGACGGCGACGGAAAAACTGGAACTCGCCTACGAATGGCTTGAAGGCTACCTGGCCGGGCGCACGTGGGCGGCCGGCGACACGTTCTCGCTCGCGGATTGCGCCGCCGCGCCCGCGCTGTTCTACGCGGACTGGACGCATCCGATCGGGCCGCAATACCCGACGCTGCGCGCCTACCGCGCGCGCCTGCTGGCGCGGCCGTCGTTTGCCCGCGCGGTGGACGAGGCGCGGCAGTACCGTCCCCTGTTCCCGCTGGGTGCGCCCGACCGCGACTGAGCGCGACCGAACGCCGGCGTCAGTAATCCCAGAACACCGGCACGTAGCGGTACGCGTCGCCATCCGCCATCACCCGCCCGATGGACGGGAACGGCAGGTGCGCCGCAACCAGCAGTCCGCCATCAATCATCAGCTCGCGGAACAGGCGGTCGCGCACCCTGGCCGCTTCTTCCGGATCGTGTTCGAAACCGTTCTGCCAGCCGGGATGCTCGAAGTTGACGGGAAAGACGGCATCGCCGGCGAACATCAGCCGCTTGCCGCCGGACGCCAGGTCGACCACGCAATGGCCGGGCGTATGGCCGCCGGTGCGCCGCGCCACCACGCCCGGCGCGACTTCGCGGCGCTCCTCGAAGACCTGCAGCCGGTCGCGGTATTCGTCGAGGAAGCGCGCGGCCGTCGAGCGCAGCACGGGCGGCACCGCGTCCGGCATGACCGTCAGCGAGAAATCGGGCGACGCCCAGAATTTCACTTCGGCGTCGGTCACGTGGATACGCACGTCCGGACGCAGTCTCTCCTTCACGCCGGGCGCCAGCAGTCCACCCACGTGATCCATGTGCATGTGGGTGATGACGATGTCCGTCACGGACGCGAGATCGATGCCGACGGCCTCCAGCCGCGCCGGGAACTGGCCGGCGCGCGGGAAGCCCGGGAACTGCGTGCCGACACCGGCATCGACGAGGATGGTCTGGTCGCCGCTGCGCACGACGAGCACGTTCAGCGGCCAGTCGAATTTGTCGGGCGGCAGGAACATGTGATCGAGCCAGTCCGCCAGCTCGGCCGGATCGGCGTTGGTCGCCATCGTCGTGGCGGGCAGCGGCAGCACGCCGTCGCTGACCACCATCACGTCGATGTCGCCGACCTTCAGTGCGTAACGGGACGGCACCAGTTCTTCGGGGCCGTGGCTGGCGGGGCGCAACGGGGTATCTACGGTAAGCATCATGGTCTCCTGAAAGAGGCCCGGGGATCGGGCATGGATGCATCGTAGAGACGAAGACCGCGGGCCAGAAGCCATGCGGGCGGGCGCACCGTGTTGCCCGCTACGCACCAAACGGCGATCAATGCGCGTACTTGCGCTGGACGTCGTCGTAGAACTGCTTCATGGTCCAGAACGCGAGCTTCTTCTTGCCGGCGTCCGTGACCAGGCCCTTGCGGTTCCAGAAGTCCTGGTAGTACGGATGCTGGCGGCGCGGCGAGCGGAAGTCGACGAGCACCCACGGCGTCATCCCGCGCAGGCCCGGGATCGCGGACAGCATCTTGAACTGGTTGCGGTACAGCGTGTCCTGGTATTCCTCGCTCCAGCGCGTGTCGGCGTCGGCGTGGTAGCCGCCCAGCGCCTCGGCGCCGAATTCCGTCACCACGACCGGCTTGTTGTAGCGGACGTCGAAGCGGTAATTCAGCATCTCCGCATTGCTCGCCCAGTACCAGCCGGCGTACTCGTTGAAGCTGGCGAGATCGAGATAATCCGCGAGCGGATCCTCCACCGTGATGTCGCTGCCCTTGCGGTGGATTTCCAGCGCGGCCGCGACGAGGCGCGTGTCGTCCAGCGACCGCGCCGTCTTGGCGAGATTGCTCATGAACGTATTGCGCGGGCCGCCGATCGGCGTCTCGTTCCCCACCGACCAGACGACGACGCTCGCGCGGTTCTTGTCGCGCGTGACGAGGTCCGTCAGCTGCGCGTGCGCGTTGACGTAGGTGTCGGGATTGGTCCACGAGATCGTCCAGTACACGGGCACTTCCGCCCACACCATCAGACCCATCTCGTCGGCCAGGCGGATCATCTCTTCGCTGTGCGGGTAATGCGCGAGCCGCACGTAGTTGCAGTTCATCTCCTTGGCCCACTGCAGCAGCATGCGCATGTCGCCGGCGCCGCGCGGACGGCCCGGGATCAGCGGATTCTCTTCATGCATCGAGATCCCGCGCAGGAACACGGACTTGCCGTTCAGGAGGATATCCTGGCCGCGCGTCTCGATGGTGCGGAAGCCGATGCGGTCGACGACCTTGTCGCCGCCGCCGGACAGCTCGACCGTGTACAGCTTCGGCTGCTCGGGCGACCAGTACGTCAGTTTATTCACCGGGAAGTTCAGCGCCGCGCGGCCGTTCGCATCGGTGCGCACGGTGGTCCTGATGCCCGCTTCGGGAATGCTGACGGTCACCTGCTGCGCCTTGCTGTCCCCCGCCATTTGAATGAAACCTTCGATGCGGCGGGCGTCGCCCTTCGCCAGCTGCACCTTGTAGTCGGCGATGTACGTGGCCGGCAGCTCGGCCAGCAGCACGTCGCGCGTGATGCCGCCGTAGTTCCACCAGTCCGTGTTCACGGTCGGGATCTCGTCCTGGTGGCGCGTGTTGTCGGCCTTGACGACGACGACGTTGCGGCCCTTCGCCAGCTTGTCCGTCACGTCGAACTGGAACGGCGTAAAGCCGCCCTTGTGCATGCCGAGTTTTTTACCGTTCAGGTAGACGTGCGCCTCGTAGTTGACGGCGCCGAAGTACAACGCGTAATGCTTGCCCGGCTTCGGGTCGGCCTGGAACGCCTGGCGCAGCCACACGGTGCCCTCGTACAGCTGCAGCTTTTCCGCCTGCGAGTTCCAGTCGCCCGGCACCTTCATCGTGGGCGCGTGGTCGAAGTCGTACTCGACCCACTCCGTCTTGTCCTTCGGCTTGCGGTCGTCGTAGAAGCCGCCCTTGCCGCTGTCCGACTGGTCGAACGGCATGTGGCGGTAGTCGTAGTAGCCGTTCTCGTACGGGTCGATGATGTAGCTCCAGCGGCCGTCCAGGCTCACATGGCTGCGGGCGTAGATGTTCTGCGTGGGCGCCATCAGGCTGTCGGCGTGGCTCGCTTTCGATGGCTGGCCGGCCAGTTGGACGTCGACAGAATCGGTGGAGTGCGCGGCAGCATGCGCGGCGCAGGCCACCAGCGTCAATACAGAGAATTGCAGCACGGCCGTCAGCCGGGCAAACGGGTGTGTCATGGTGTCTCCTGATGGTTATTCAGGGAATGGTAGCGCTGTCATCGCTCAGCTGCAAGATTTACAATCCGTGCGTTATACTCGTGGGATAAGGGGTGTTCACGCCATGTCGGCGTGACAGGTGTTACGCGCTGGTCGGGCCGCCACGCGGCCTTGTCACGACCCTATGCTTATACCCACGACCCTGCAAATGATCGGTGCCGCGCTGTTCGGCGTGGCCGTCCTCCACACCTTCTCCGTCAAGTATTTCGAGCGCCTCGCGCACACGCACCCGCGCCATGCCGGCATCTGGCACCTGCTCGGCGAAGTGGAAGTCGTGTTCGGATTCTGGGCGATGGTGCTGATGCTGTTCATGTTCGGCGTCGCCGGCCGCCACGAGTCCGTGGCCTACCTCGAGTCGCGCAACTTCACGGAGCCGATGTTCGTGTTCGCGATCATGGTCGTGGCGGGGAGCCGGCCGATCCTCGACTTCGCCCACCTGCTCGTGCGCACCGGCGCGCGCCTGCTGCCGCTGCCGCGGACGATGGCGCTGTGCTTCGTCGTGCTGTCCTTCGTGCCGCTGCTGGGCGCGTTCATCACCGAACCGGCCGCGATGACGCTGGCCGCCCTGCTGCTGCGCGACGGCGTGTTCGCCCGCAAAACGGGAGCACGTGATACGGGCCCGCGCCTGAAATACGCCATCCTCGGCGTCCTGTTCGTCAACGTCTCCATCGGTGGCACCCTGACGCCGTTCGCCGCGCCGCCCGTGCTGATGGTCGCGTCCATGTGGGGCTGGGACCTCGGCTTCATGCTTGCCACCTTCGGCTGGAAGTCCGCGCTGGCCGTCGTGACGAACACGATCCTGCTGCTCGTCGTGTTCCGGCGCTCCTTCCTCGCGCTGGGCGATGCGGCGGATGCGGTGGCCGATCCCGTGCCCCTGCCGGTCATCGCGATGCACCTGCTGTTCCTCGTGCTGATCGTCGTCTTCGCCCATCATCCGCAAGTCTTCATGGGCATCTTCCTGTTCTTCCTCGGCTTCACGGCCGCCTACCAGCGCTACCAGGACAACCTGATCCTGCGCGAGGCGCTGCTCGTCGCCTTCTTCCTGGCCGGCCTCGTCGTGCTCGGCGGCCTGCAGGCCTGGTGGCTCGCGCCGCTGCTGACCAGCATGAGCGCCGACGCCGTGTTCTTCGGCACCACCGCGCTCACGGCCATCACCGACAATGCCGCCCTCACCTACCTCGGCGCCCAGGTGCCCGGTCTCAGCCTCGCGTACAAGACCGCCCTCGTCGGCGGCGCGGTCGCGGGCGGCGGCCTGACCTTGATCGCCAACGCGCCCAACCCGGCCGGCGCCGCGATCCTGAGAGACAGCTTCCCCGACCGTGCGATCAGTCCCCTCGGGCTGCTCGCCGCCGCAACACCGCCCACGCTGATCGCGGTGGCGGCCCTGCACTTCCTCTGATCCCTGACCTGGAGACGCAAGCAATGAACGACCTGGTGAACGCCATCAACGGCATCGTATGGAGCCCGGCCCTGATCGCCCTGTGCCTGGGCGCCGGCCTGTATTTTTCGGTGCGCTCGCGCTTCCTGCAGTTGCGTCATCTACGGGAGATGGTGCGCCTCATGATGGAAGGGAAAAGCTCGGCCGAAGGCGTATCGTCGTTCCAGGCGCTGGCCATGACGCTGGCCGGCCGCGTCGGCACCGGCAACATCGCGGGCGTCGCGACGGCCATCACGTTCGGCGGCCCCGGTGCCGTGTTCTGGATGTGGGCCGTGGCCTTCCTGGGCGCGAGCTCCGCGTTCGTCGAGTCCACGCTCGGCCAGGTCTACAAGGAGCAAATCCACCGCGAGTTCCGCGGCGGGCCCGCGTTCTACATCGAGAAGGGCCTGGGCATGAAGTGGTATGCGTGGATCTTCGCCGTCGTCACCGTGTTCGCCACCGGCGTGCTGCTGCCGGGCGTGCAGGCGAATTCGATCGCGGAAGGCCTGCGCAACGCCACCGGCATCGACGCCAACGTCACCGCCGCGCTGCTCGCCATCGCCCTCGGCTTCATCATCTTCGGCGGCGTCAAGCGCATCGCCCACTTCGCCGAAATCGTCGTGCCGTTCATGGCGCTCGCGTACATCATCGTCGCCTGCGTCATCATCTTCCTGAACTGGCAGCAGCTGCCGGGCGTGCTCTCGCTGATCTTCAGCTCGGCCTTCGGCCTCGATGCCGGCTTCGGCGCCATCGTCGGCATGGCGATCCAGTGGGGCGTCAAGCGCGGCGTGTATTCGAACGAAGCGGGCCAGGGCACCGGACCGCACGCCTCGTCCGCCGCGGAAGTCAGCCATCCGGCCAAGCAGGGCCTCGTGCAAGGCTTCTCGGTCTACATCGACACGCTGTTCGTGTGCTCGGCGACGGCCTTCATGCTGCTGATCACCGGCCAGTACAACGTCGAAGGCCCGGACGGCACCGCGATCCACACGGGCGTCCACGGCGTCGCGTCGGGTCCGGGCTATGTGCAGACGGCGCTGGAAAACGTGATGCCGGGCTTCGGCTCGCTGTTCGTCGCCCTCGCCCTGCTGTTCTTCGCGTTCACGACGATCGTTGCCTATTACTACATCGCCGAAACCAATATCGCGTACATCAACCGCACCGTGCACCGCCCATGGATGACGCTCGTGCTCAAGGTCTGCATGATCGGCGCGACCGTGTACGGCTCGGTGAAGACGGCCGACGTGGCGTGGGCGCTGGGCGACCTGGGCGTCGGCCTGATGGCCTGGCTGAACATCGCCGCGATCCTGCTGCTGCGTAACGTGGCCTTCAAATGCCTGCGCGACTACGAAGCGCAGCGCGCGGCGGGCAAGGATCCCGAATTCGATCCGGCCGCGCTGGGCATCGAGCGCGCCGATTACTGGGTCAAGCGGGCTGCCGGCCGCCGCCAGCAAGACACGGAGACGGTCGCGGCCAAGGTGTGAACAGATCGTCATCGATTTGGCGCATGAGTGTGGCTATTTGTCCCAATGCGTCGAAACCATTTGTAATTACCGGGAGGAACCTGCAAGAATAAATTACCATGCCGAAACTAAATTTCTCCGAGAGAAAAACCGAAGAGCCAGCGCTCGCAGCGCTGGCGCAAGGATTACGTCGTCTCACCGCGGACGCCAGTGTGGAGACACTGCAGCAGGAAACGGTGGCCGTTGCGGTGTCGCTGTGCGGCGCCGAGCGCGGATACTGGGCGGCCGCCGGCGAGACGGCCTGTATTGGAGACACGACCTGCTTCGCGGTCGGCGACGGCATGGTCGTGCTGGAGCATGCGCCGGCAGTCGACGCCGCGCTGCTCGACATCCTCGCCACCGCGGCGTCCATCGCGCTGACGAACGCGGCCCTGCGGGAACAGAGCCGGCAAGACCGGTCGGCGACCGGACTGGCGTTCGAACACACGCTGCTGCACACCCTCGTCGACAACATCCCCTTCCGCATCTACGCCAAGGACCGGGACAGCCGGTTCCTGTTCGGGAATAACCGCATGGCCCGCCTGGCCGGCGTCGAGACGCCGCCGCAACTGATCGGCAAGACCGACTACGATTTCTTCCCGGCCGAGCTGGCGACCAAATACTTCGCCGACGAAAAGCAGGTCATGGATTCCGGCCAGTCGCTGTTCGATTACGAGGAATTGGTCGAGGACCAGGACACGGGCGAATTGGGCTGGACCGTGACGACCAAGGTGCTGCTGCGCGGCGCGGACGGCGCGGTGAACGGCATCGTCGGCATCGGCTACGACATCACGCAGCGCAAGCAAATGGAAGAGCGCCTGCGCGAGCGCACGCAGGAACTGGAAGAGGCCAATGCGCGGCTGGAAGCGGAGAAGGAACAGCAGCAGGTCCTGATCCGCAAGCTGAGCGACATGCAGGGCCAGCTGCTGCAGTCCGAAAAAATGGCCTCGATCGGCCTGCTGGCCGCCGGCGTCGCCCACGAGATCAACAATCCGCTCGCGTTCATCAGTTCGAATTTCGGCGCGCTCGAACGCGACGCGAAAGACATCCTGAAGCTCATCAGCGCATTCGAAGGTGTCGAAGGGCTGCTGCCGGGCGACGCGCGCGCGCCGGTCGCCTTCATGAAGGAAGACATCGGGCTGGACGACATCCGCCAGGACCTCGACGCGCTGTTCGCCGAATCGCGGGAAGGCCTGCAGCGTGTCAAACACATCGTGCAGAACCTGAAGGATTTCTCCCGGCCCGGCGGCACGGAAAAGGAAATGGCCGATCTCGAGCAGGGATTGGACAGCACCCTGAACGTGGCCTGGAACGAAATCAAGTACAAGGCGGACGTCGTCAAGGAATACGCCGGCGTCCCCGAGCTGTATTGCCTGCCCTCGCAGATCAACCAGGTCTTCCTGAACCTGCTCATCAACGCGGCCCACGCCATCGAGGGCAAGGGCACGATCATCGTGCGCACCGGCCATGACGAGAAGGTCGTCTGGGTCGAGATCGAGGACAACGGATGCGGGATCGCGCCGGCGCACCTCGATCACATCTTCGAACCCTTCTTCACGACGAAGCCCGTTGGCAAAGGGACCGGGCTCGGGCTGTCGATCGTGTACGGGATCGTGCAGGGGCATCAGGGCACGATTGGTGTGAAGAGCGAAGTGGGCAAGGGAACCGTGTTCAGGGTGGCGTTGCCGCGGACGTAGCCCAGCTGCGCCGCAACGCGCCCTGTTCGGCCGCGCCCCACAACACCTTGCCGGGGTTGAGGATGTTCTGCGGATCGAACACGCGCTTGATGGCCCGCATCAGTTCCACCGCGGGCAGCCCGGCTTCCTGCACCAGGAAATCCATCTTGTGCATGCCGATGCCGTGCTCGCCCGAGCACGTGCCGTCGAGGCGGATCGCACGGGCCACCAGCCGGGCGTTGAGCAGTTCCGCGCGTTCGCGCTGCTCGGGCTGGTGCGGATCGATCAGGTAGCCGAAATGGAAGTTGCCGTCGCCGACATGCCCGACCAGCGAATACGGCACGCCCATCTCGTCCGCTTCGCGCACCGACTCGAGCAGGCATTCCGCCAGGCGGCTGATCGGCACGCAGGTGTCGGTGCTGATCGCGCGGCAGCCGGGTAGCGAGGCGATGGCCGCGAAATAGGCATGGTGGCGCGCCGTCCAGAGCCGCGACCGCGCTTCGGGGTCGGTCGCCCAGGCAAACGCCGCGCCGCCGTGCTCCCCCGCCAGGGCCTCGACCGTTTCCGCCTGTTCGCGCACGGAAGCCGGCGTGCCGTGGAATTCCATCAACAGCATCGGTTCTTCGCGCAGATCCAGCTTGCTGTACCGGTTCACCATCCGCACGGTATTCGCGTCGATCAGCTCCATGCGCGCGATCGGAATGCCGGATTGGACGATGTCGATCGCGGCGCCCACCGCGTCGGCGATGCCCGGGAACGAGCACACGGCCGCCGACTGCGCTTCCGGCAGCGGATGCAGGCGCACGACGATCTCGGTGAACACGCCGAGCGTGCCTTCGCTGCCCACCATCAGCCGGGTCAGGTCGTAGCCCGCACTGCTCTTGCGCGCACGCGTCCCGGTATGCACGATCTCGCCCGCGGCCGTGACGACCTGCAGTGCGAGCACGTTCTCGCGCATCGTGCCGTAGCGTACGGCGTTGGTGCCGCTGGCACGGGTGGCGCACATGCCGCCGATCGACGCGTCCGCGCCCGGATCCACGGGGAAGAACAGCCCCGTGCCCTTGAGGGCCTGGTTCAGCTGCATCCGCGTCACACCCGGCTGCACGGTGGCCGTCATGTCCGCGGTATCGATGGCGAGCACGCGGTTCATGCGGCTCACGTCCAGGCTGATGCCGCCCCGTACCGCCAGCAGATGACCTTCCAGCGACGACCCCGCGCCGAACGGGATCACCGGCACCGCGTACCGGCCCGCCAACGCGAGCAGCGCCTGGACGTCCGCGACGTCCTCGGCGAACACCACCGCGTCCGGCGGATTCACGTCCACGAACGACGATTCGTCGCGGCCATGCTGTTCGCGCACCGCGGCGGCGGTCGAGCAACGGGGGCCGAAGCGGGCTTGCAGTTCGGCTAATAACGGTGTCGGCAGGCCCTGGTCCGGGGCTGGGGTCATACGGTCATTCATTCCAAATTCCTGGTGATGTTGGTGTGTTCAGAAAGATTGTCTCACTAGCCGGCGATTTCTTTCTTGAAGGATTGCTACGCCACAGAAATTTTTCGCCAAAAAAAGTGAACTTAGGAAGTTTCCCTGCCTCAAAGCTTACTCATTAACTTGCTGAACCAGGCTTCTCCCGATGAAAAAAACCACTGTTTTCGCTTCCAACATCCGTGCAAACGTTCTCCTGTCCTGCGGCGCCGTCGTGCTGCTCGCAGCGGCCCCGATGGCTTCCGCCGTCGCCAAGGATTTGTATGTCTCCACAACCGGCTCCGACTCGAACCCCGGAACGCAAACCGCGCCGGTGAAGTCGATCGCGCGTGCCGATGCGCTCGCAAGCGCCGGCACCGTCATCCACGTTGCCGCGGGCACGTATCGGGTCTCCGCGCCCGCGCTGGACAATGCCGGCATCAAGACGAGCAAGAGCGGTACCGCAACCGCCCGCATCAAGTTCGTCTCGGACGTGAAATGGGGCGCGAAGATCATCGTGTCGGGCACCGGCATCACGTGGGATTCGCGCGGCAGCTACGTCGATATCGACGGTTTCGACATCTCCGGCTCGGGCCGACACGGCATCCTGGCCGCCGGCGCGAACCTCACGATGACCAACAACTTCATCCATGACCTGACCATCAGCGGCGGTTGCAACGGCAGCGGCGGCGCGGCCATCGATACCTATGGCCCGGTCGGCGGTGTCGTCATCGACCGCAACGTGGTGCGCAACATCGGCGCTTCGATGATCGGCAAGTGCAATACCGTGCAGGGCATTTACATCGCGAACGCAAACAATGTCGTCACGAACAACCTCGTCTCGGGCGTTGCCATGGCCGGCATTCAACAATGGCACGGCGCGACCGCGTCGACGATCGTCAACAACACGGTCTTCCGCAGCAAGGACGGCATCCTGCTGGGCCAGGGCGATGCCGGCACGACCACGGGTTCGGCCAACAACTACGTTGCCAACAACGTCGTGTATGACAACACGACCTACGGCATCGTCGAACTGGGCAAAATGGCCGGTAACAACCGTTATGTGAACAACCTGGTGGCAAAAAGCGGCACCGCCATGCGCGTGGCGGGTAGCGTCAGCGGCACGATTTCGTCGGATCCGCTGTTCGTGGCCTACCAGGCCAACGGCACCGGCAACTATCGCCTGTCGAGCAGCTCGCCGGCGATCGACCGCGGTACGTCGACGTCGGCACCGCGAGTCGACCTGATGCTGGTGGCACGCCCCCGTGGCGCGGCCGTCGATATCGGCGCCTACGAGTTCTAAGACGGCTCTTTACTTCGCTGGCGCGGGCGCATCGACGTGCTCGTAACTGAAAATGCGTGAGATGCGCCACTGCTTCCCCTGCAAGAGCATCAGATGCGAAAAGTTCGCATGCCCCGCCAGCGTCTCGGGTGCGCCCGCAGGCCGCGCATAGAACCGGTGTTCGCCGGTGACGATCGCGCCATACAGCGTCTCGCCCTGGCGCATCGGGAAAAAGCGGATCGTTCCCGGCACGGCTTCACGACGCAATTTGACCGGCGCGCTCTTCATGCCGTCGTTCACCGCGGACAGCGCCTTCTTGCCGATTACCTTGCCGCCACGGTCGTGATAGAACTCGACATCCGACGCCAGCCAGGCGTTCATGCCATCCGGATCGGCGCGGTTATAGGCTTCCCAATAGGCCTTGTCGGCGGCCCGTGCGCCGGCATCCCATGCGGTATCGGCGGCCGGCTGGGCCAGCGCGGCGGTGGATGCCATGGCAAGCATGGCGATGGATGTCGATACGAAGCCGCGCATGAACATGAATCCTCCGGTAAGAATCCATGAATTATAGCTGTGCAGTATTCACGGGCGTTGTATCCCGCCACGCGCCATCGATACGCTCGATGCACGTCGTGATCGCGGCCTTGGCGTGACCGAGCACGGTATATGAGGCGAAGAATTCGGTGAGGACGTTGCCGTGATCGAAGCAGGTCGCCGCGCCAATGCGGCGGCCGGTGCTGTCGTCGACGGCTTCGAACTCCAGGCTCGCGCCGCCGGTTGTGACAGGACCGACCAGCAGCAGCGTCATCGCATTGACCATCCGATTGGGTGTTTGGAGTTCGGTCACCGCCACGCGCAGCCGTACCCGGCCTGCCGCGCCTGGCGCCGCCGGGATCTTGCTCACCTGACGATGCAGTTCGGCGTCGACATAATCCAGGACTTCGCGCTGCTGCGCGTCGTCGAGCCCTTCGATGCGGCCGGAACTTGTCTTGATCAACGGATGTTCCACCACGACTTCGGCGTACCGGCCCGGGTCGAAGCCGGGCTCGCGGAACATCAATACATGCTCGTATCGCGTCGGCGCAAGCGTCTCATACGTGTCGAGGAATCCCGAGCGCGTCATGCCGTTCGTCGCGCACCCGGAAAGCACCCCCGCTATGCACAGCAACAGTCCGCCGCGGATTGATGCGCTTTGCTTGTTCATGGATGGACTCCTCAATCAAACCGGATATACGGTTTGATAATTTTGCGCGTCCACCCTTGGCGGCAGTTGGGGCGCCTCAAGGGAACCACTCAACGGTTCAATGCCGGGTACCGTCCAACATCGCTGCAAATCCTTGCGCTCGCGGCATCCCGGCACACGTGAGCATCGTCGGTTCAACGCCCGGCGAACCCGCCGTCCACCACAGGCTATGGCCTTGCAACGCCGCCGCGGCGATACGCTCGCCCACGTTCTCGTCCAGCGCAAAACGCCATGTGCCATTCACCGGCACAGGCTGCGCATCCTTCGCCACCCCAGGCTCCGGCATGCCATCGAACTGCGCCAGCCCAAACGCCGGGTCCAGCGACGCCCGCGCCAACTCCTCGATCGCGTCATACCACGCCACATGCTTGTGAAACCAGTCCAGCAACGGCAGCGCACCGACAGCACCGATCATCAGCGGAAAGTAGCGCCCGACGCGATCCACGCTCGGCATCATCACGCCGCCCAATCCTTCCGGCCCAAGTACCCCGGGCGCAATCGCAAACCGCCATACCGGACTGGTGAGATAGTGATTGAGCCACTGATCCCCAAGCTGCTGCTGGCTCGCGTGAATGCACTGCTGCAGCCACGCATCCCAGGCCCCCACCAGCCCGTCCGGCAACCCGCGCGACACGAAGTCACCGAGCGTGGAGACCTTGCCGAAGTACCCGGTCACAGCTTGTCCACGCAGCGGAACTGTTCCAGCACGGCGCGGCGGAACGGGTTGACGACGCTGCTCGCGGTCAGTTCCAGCGCGGCCTTGCGGCCATCGGCATCGAACGTGACCTTGTAGCGCTCGCCCTGCGCCGTCGGTTCGACCGTCGCCTTGTCGAGCATGCGGAACCACGCCCACGGGCCTTCCGTGTGAAGCGAGCCATGCGCGCTCGCGGGCGTGACGTCGAGACGTACCTGCCCGCTGCCCTTCCCGCTCGGCAGCTGGAACGATGCCGGCGCCAGCGCGCCCGGCGCCGCGGTCAGCGCCTGGCCGTCGATGTCGAGCACGAACTTCGTGATGGCCGGGTCGAGCGCCACCGGCTTCAGGTCGAAGCGCATCGAGGCCTGGCGGCCGCCGTTCGCGAAGAACGCGTCGCGGATTTTTGCCGCGCGCTGGAATTCGTCGAGCGTGGATTGCGGGATGCCGAGCGTGCCGTCGTTCGCGGTCGCGCGCCAGCGCCATTGGGCGCCGCCCATGTCGACGTATTGCGCGAGGTTCTTCGCGAAGAAGTCGTCGATCAGGCCACCCGGCGCGAACATGCGGCCGAAGTCGTCGGCGGTGACGTCCTGCGCGGCGGACTTCACGATCGGGTAGCGACCCGCGACGGCCTGGCGGCAGAACTGCGCCGGGCCCGCGGTCCACAAGGCGTTCAGGCGTTCGCGTTCGCTGCCGGACGTGAGGCCCGCGCCGCCGTTGTCGATCGACTTCAGCATCGTTCCCAGCGGGGCCGGCTTGCCGTCCGCTTCCAGCTTCACTTTCGCGAGCGCGTCGCCCGGCGGCGGCGGTGCGCCCGTGCGCTTGGCGGCGGCGGCGCTGTCCAGGTAGACGGCGACGTCCTTCAGCATGCCCAGCGACTGGTCCAGCGGCGACGGCGTCCCCGTCGTCATCTTGTGCAGGTCTTCGAAGTGCGCGTCGACCGGATTCGCGGCCTTCACCGGTGCGGCGGGCGCGGCATCGTCCGTGCTGGCCATCGCGCTTTCCAGCTTCTTCTTGTAGGCGTCCAGCTTGCCCCTGACGGCGGCCGTGACCGATGCGGCCATGGGTGCCTTCGTGCCGCCCAGCGTCGTCTCCTTGCTGGCCGCGACGAGGAATTTACGCATCGGCGACTCCGCGCCGGACAGCAAATTGGTGATGCGCGCGCCCTGCTCCAGCGTGCCGAACGGACGCAGGCTCACGTCGGCCAGCAGCGCATCCCATTGCGCGATGTAGTCGTCGTAGTACAGGCGCAGCACGGCCTGGCGGACCTGGTCGCGGTTGCCGGCCTGCGTCGCTTCCTGCTGCGCGAGCACCCAGCGTTCCTTCTCGACGTCGTCGACGGCTTCGTTGCTCATCTCGAGGAATCGCGCGTAGCCGGCGGGCGAGTACATGCCGTTCACGCCGCGCGTGATCGGCTCTCCGCTCTTGCGGACGAAGACGTTCGCGGCCTCGCGTCCGCCCGCGCTGGCGGGGCTGAATTCCGGCAGCTTCTCGCGCATCAGCTGGCGCTTCAGGCGGTTGTAGACGCGCTGTTCGAGCGGCATGCGCGCCAGCGTCAATCGCGTATCGCTGATCAGTTGCGGATCCAGCCGCGGCATCGCCTGGCCGTCGCGGAAGTTTTCCATCAGCGCCAGCTCGTGCGCGGCCAGCGCTGCTTTTTGATCGTCGTTCGCGTCCTTCAGGTTGCGCGCATCGTCCAGCGCGGCCCACGCGGCGACGGATTCGGCGTCGAAGTGGCTCGCGTCGCCCAGCATCAGATAGACGCGCAGCACTTCGTACAGGTACTCGGGACTGTTGGCCGCGCTCCTGCGCAGCTGGTCTTCCATGCGCTGCTGCAGGCGCGGCAGCAGCGTGTCCTGCAGCACCTTGCGGTAGGCGATGCGCGCGGCCTCGCCCAGCTTGTCGCCCTGGTACAGGCCGAAGCGGTTCAACAGCGGCGCGCCCTTGTCGCGGTCGTCGTAGCCGCCCGGCAGCGTGCGCAAGGCGTCCAGCACGGGCAGCAGTTGCACCGTCGATCCCTGCGCGGGCAATGCCGCCACCTGCTTGGCGATGTCCGCCGATTTCGCTTCCATGTCGGCGACGTACGCGCGGTTGCGCACATAGCTCGTGATCATGCCGGCCCCCAGCAGTACGAAGGCGACGGCGATTGCCGCAACCGCGCCCCACTGGATCACGCGCCGGCGCTTCTCCAGCGCGTGGTTCACGCCGGCCAGTTCGGCCTCGGGGAAAATCACCTGCTGCAGCAGGTTCGTGATGAAGTAGCTGCGGCCGCTGGCGGCGTTCGGCGCCAGCGCTTGTCTCTCCAGGCCGAAGGACGCGGCCATCGCACTCATCACGCGGTCCAGCGGGCTGCCTTCCTGCGTGCCGCTGCTGAAGTACACGCCGCGCAGCAGCGCCTGGCGTTCGTAGCGGTTCGATGCGAACACGTCGTCCAGGAAGCGTTTCAACACGTCCTCGATGCCGGCGAACTGCTGCGGGAAGCTGTAGACGAGCGCGCGCTTGTGCGGATCGCGCTCCTGCTGCATGCGCGCCAGCACGCGTTCCTGCAGGCGCTGTTCCAGCTGTTCGAATTCGGCGGGGAACGCGGCAAGCGCGGCGTCGCCATCCATGCCGTCCTGCAGCGGGAACGTCATGCCCCACACCTGCGCGCGTTCCTCGCGGCCCAGCGCATCGAAGAATTCGACGAAGCCGCCCAGCAGGTCGCACTTCGTCACGAGCACGTAGACCGGAAAGCGCACGCCCAATTGATCATGCAGTTCCTTCAGGCGGTCGCGGATCGCTTGCGCATTTGCTCGACCTTCTGCTTCCGTGTCCTGCAGCAGGTCGCGTAGGGGCACGGTAACGATCACGCCGTTGATGGGACGGCGGCGGCGGTATTTTTTCAGCAGTTGCAGGAAGCCCGTCCATGCGGCCTTGTCGGCGCCGGCGTTGCTGTCCTGCGTCGTGTAGCGGCCGGCCGTATCGAGCAGCACGGCGTCGTCCGTGAACCACCAGTCGCAGTTGCGCGTGCCGCCCACGCCTTTGACGCCGCCTTTGCCCAGCGCGTCGGCGAGCGGGAATTTCAGGCCGGACTGCGTCAGCGCCGTCGTCTTGCCGCTGCCCGGCGCGCCGATGAACATGTACCACGGCAGCTGGTACAGGCCGCCCTTGCCGCCCGTCTTCGCCTTCTTCAGGATCGCGATGGCGTCCTGCATGCGCTTGTTCAGCTGCGCCACTTCGGCGGCGCCTTCCTCGGGTGCGGGCGCGGATTTCGCATCCTCGCCGGCCACGCTCTTCATCAGTTCGCGGTTGGCGCGCCACGCCTTGAACCAGCGCCAGCCCAGCCAGCCGGCCCACAGCGCGAAGACGATGAGGATGAACGTCCAGCGCACCGTCTCCGATGCGAACGGATAATGGCCGTCGTAGGACACCAACGGTAACTCGAACCAGATGACCAGCGCGAGCAGCAGCGCGCCCAGGAAGGCCAGCACGGCGGGCTTGATCAGCCAGGTGAAGAACTTTTTCATTGCGGTTGTCGTGTGGGTCTCAAGGTGCGGTGGCAGGCGTCAGCAGGACGATCTCCACGCGGCGGTTGCGCGAGCGGCCGGCCGGCGTGTCGTTCGACGCGAGCGGTTCGGAGTCGCCGCGGCCCTCCACGCTGTAGCGCGCTTCCGGGCCGGCGCGTTCGGCCAGCAGGTCGCGCACGGCGGTCGCGCGGGCCTTCGAGAGTTCGTAATTGGACGGGAAGCGCGCCGACAGGCCGGGTTTCGTATTGTCCGTGTGGCCCACGACGATCACCTTGCCGGGCACGGTCTTCAGCGCGTCGCCGATGCGGCCCAGCAGGCCGAGGTATGCCCCGGAGACGTCGCCGCTGCCCGATGCGAACACGCCGTCGCCGCGCAGGGTGACGACCGAGCGGTCGGCGCTGTCGACGACGGTGACGAGGCCTTGCGCGATTTCCGGTGCAAGGAAGCCGGCCAGGCGCGGCACGGCCGGTGCCGGAGCGGCAGGCGTCGCGACCGGCGGCGGCGCGGTCTTCAGCGACAGCAGGTTCGCGAACACCGGATCGGACGCATTGCCCAGGCGATGGCCGAGGAACAGCTGCAGCAGGATCAGGATGACCGCGGCGCCGGCGGCCATGATCCAGACGGGGACCATGCGCCACAGCGGCTCGCCCTTGCCGGTGGCGCCTTTCCAGTGCGGCGACAGCTCGGTTTCGACCGGCGTCTTCTGCTGCGCGATCAGCTGCTGCAGGCGTTCGCGCAGCGCGTCCAGCTGGCTGCGGCCGTTGTCGATGACGCGGTAGCGCCCTTCCAGGCCAAGCGCGAGGCACAGATACATCAGCTCCAGCGCATCGACGTTGTCCTTCGGCGCCTGCGACAGCTTCTGCAGGATCAGGAAGAACTTCTCGCCGCCGAACGCCTCGTTGTGGAACGCGACGAGCAGGCTGCGGCTGGCCCACACGCCGCCACCGCCCCACGGCGTCGACGAGATGGTCTCGTCCAGCAGGGTGCACAGCGAGTAACGCGCGGCCGCGATCTGGTCGTGGTTCACGTGCGCGGCCTTGGCGCTGGTCTCGAACGTCTTGATCGCCTGGATCAGCTGCATGCGCAGCGCTTCCACGTCCGGATGCGACGCCATGCGGCGCAGCGGCGGCACGAGGTCGAGCAGCGGATTCGCGGCGCGCACGAGCGGATTCAGGCCCACGCCGTGCAGTTGCGCCGGTGCGCCGGCGGATTGGGGACGCGGCGGCTCGGCAGCCGGCGGCTGGCTGGGGGCCGTGCGGCGCCCGCCGGGTGCGGGCACCAGCACGGTGCGGTCGGGGTCCTGCATGGGGTTCGTTGGATCGCTCAAGCGGTCCTCCTGCTCATTTGCTTATTTGCGGATGGCCCAGAACTCCATCTGCAGGCCCGGGTACTCGTTCGGGATGTGCATCGCGAAGCCGACGGAGTTCTGCAGCTGGGTCCAGTGCTCGCCCGCCTTGTCGAGTTCAAAATACGTGTAGCCGGCGTGGAACGGCAGCTGGCGCGGCGCCACGGGCAGCGCGCGCAGGGCGATGCCCGGCAGCTGCAGGTTGACCAGGTCGCGGATCTTTTCGATCGACCCGATCTTGACCATGGCCGGGAAGCCGCTGCGCACGGCTTCCGGCGGCATGTGCGCGTTCACCGCGAGCACGAACGTCGCGGTGCGCAGCAATTCCTTGTCCGGCACGACGGCGACGCGGATGCCGAACTGGCGCTCTTCCAGCGCGAGCGCGACGGCGCGCGGGTCGACGACGAGCGACAGCGCCGCGCGCACGTCCTCGATCAGCGGCGCGAAGCTTTCGTTCAGCCGGTCGTGACGGTACACGGGATACGTGGCGGCGCGCTTGTCCGGCCGGCTGAACGTCGACAGTTCGCCGGCCAGCTGGGCCAGTTCCGCATACAGCCGCTCCGGATGCAGGCCCGTCATGCCGGCCAGGTGGCCGAACAGCGGCAGGCTGCGGTTCAGGAGCTGCAGCATCAGGAAGTCCGCGATCTCGGCGGCGCCGGCGACGCCGGGCTGGCTCAAGCGTCCGGCCAGCGCCTGCGCACGCTGGCCCAGCAGGCCGACCAATTCATCGGCAAAGGCCGACAGGCGCGGCGCGACGCGGAAGTCCAGGCACGGCGGGCAGTACGCGGGATCGAGCACGACGCGGTTGTCCGGCCGGCGCTCGATCACGCGCGCGATGCCGAGGGTCGTGTACGCGTTGACGACATCCTTCTCCAGCGCGACGCGCAGGCGCAGGCTGCCCACCTGCATCAGCGCGCTGTTGTCCAGGCCATTGCTGTCCATCGCCTCGTAGTCGACGGGGCGGTGGCGCGCGAAGTTGTCGGGGCCCGGATCGTCGCCGGTCTCCGCGATGCCCATGCGGCGCAGCGGCAGCGCCAGCACGATCAGCGCGTCGCGCGCATCGTCGGGGATGTCGAGCGGCTCGGGCAGCGCGTCGTCCTGCGGCAGGTTCAGCGTGGTGCCGTCCGGGAGTACGGCGCTCGCCGCCAGCAGCGCGAGCTTGCCCTGGGCGAGCAGTTGTTCGTCGATGACCAACTTCGTGAAACCCCACGCGTAGGCGCGCACGCCCGCGACGCGTTGTTCGATCACGCTGTGCAGGTAGCGGTCGTGCTGTTGCAGGTGCTGGGGCTGCAGCAGCATGCCCTCCGACCAGATGACTTTACTATTCCAGGACATTCGTTGGCAGTGGTTGGAGTATCGGTTGATGGGAGGTCAGCGGCGCGCCTGGCGCAGCCGCGCGACCTGTTCCTCGTAGGCCTTGCCGAACGCTTCGCCGAACAGGCGATGGAAATCGCTGTCCGCCTCAACGGCCATTTGCGTGTACAGCTCGACCAATCGGTCCCACATCTTGGCCTTGCGGTTCGCCGCGAGCATCTTGTCCATCACGGTCGGCACCTGCAGCCGCGCCTCGATGGCGGCCGGGTCGAAGCGGGCGAGCACGCCTTCCAGCGCCGCGCGCATGCCGGCCATGATCGCCAGCTCGTGCGCCTTCAGGTCGTCGAACGCGTTGGCGAACGCGCGCGCCGGCTGCATATAGCCCGGCATCGTCCCGTTGATCATCTGCGTCAGCGCGCTGTCCGCGTCCGGGAAGAATTTCAGCGGATTGTTGGCGGCGGCCGAGATCATCGTCATGTCCAGGCGGCTCTCGCGCTTGGTCATGGCACGGCCCATCAGCACGCCCATCGTGCCGGCCGTCGCTTCGCGCAGCATGGCGCCGGCCAGTTCCGCGATCTCCTCGGCGCTGCGTTTCGTGTTCAGTTCGGAGAGACCCAGGCCGCGCATCAGGGCCTGGATCACCGGGTCGTCCGCGGCCGTGGCACCCGGAGCACGGGGTGCAGCCGGCACGGGCGGCGGTGGCGGCGGCGCGGGCATCACGGGCGGTGCCGTCACGGGCGGCGCGCTCGGTGCGAACGCGGTCGCTTCGGCCTGTTCGACCCGCAGCGGTGCCGGCGCGGACACCGGCGCCGGTGCTGCCTGCACACGCGGCGGCAGGAAGTCAGCCAGCGGATCGTAATCGTCCGGGATCGCGATCGCCGCTGCGGCCCGCGGCTGGGGCGCCGCAAAGCTCGGCACAGGCGCGGGCGCAGGCGGCGCCGCAAACGGCAACTGCTCCGGCGGCACGTGATCGCTCTCGGCACCGCGCCAGGCCGGCACGCTGGGCGCGGGCGCGGCGGCTGGCGCCGGACTGCCGAACAGATTCAGGCCGAGCGGATCGAAGCTCGGGTTCAGCGGATCGCCGCCCACGTCCAGGATGCCGGCATTCGCCAGCGAATCGTCCGGATTCATCGGCAGGTCGGGCGTGACCGGCGGTGGCGGTGGCGCAACCTGCAGCGGCGACGCGGGCAAAGGTGCAGGCGCTGCGGCCGGCATGAACGCCGTCGCCTCGCTCTCCACACTGACCAGCAATTGATAGTCGCCGATGGTGACGCGGTCGCCGTCTTCCAGCTGCACGGAGCGGCCGGTGCCGACGGGGCGGTCGTTGACGAGGCTCGGGTTGCTGCCGACGTCGACGAGCCAGAAGCCCTCGTCGCGGTATTCGACGCGCGCATGCAGGCGCGAGATGTACTTGCCGGGATCGTCGAGCACCAGGTCGTTGCCGGGCGCGCGGCCGATGGCGCCGCCCAGCTGGTCGAAGCGCCGCGTCAGCGCCTGGGCCGGCGCCGCGTTGCGGTACATGTAGACGCTCAGAGTGATGGGCATTGGGGTCCTGAAGGAATCGATCGATTATACAGTTGCATGGTGACTCAACTCCGCCCCACATCCTTCAAAAAGCGTGCCCGTTCCTGCGGGTCCGGCAGGTTTTCGGCCAGCAGCCGATAGAACTCGTCGGCATTGCCCGTCATCCTGGACGCGCGCTTGACCAGCACTTTCGCGATCGGGCCCACGTACACGGCCAGCTTCATCTGCGCCGCCTCCATCTGCTCGGGGCTCAGTTGCAGCAGCGTCGGCATGCCCGTCATCTGCGTCAGTTGCGTCTTCGGCGCACCGGCCTGGCTGCGGCCGCTCATCGTGGCCAGCGTGGACAGGCCGTGCTTCTTCTTGATCTCGCGGACGCTGTCCCGGAACTGCGTGCGGCCCGCATCGGAACCGATGTGCGGCAGCAGGCGGTTGCACAAATCGTCCAGGTCGGCGGCATCGCGCGCCGCGTTCTTGAGCACCAGTTTCGCGACGGGGCCGATCTGCGTCGACAGCGCCGTCTGCAGGTCCGGGGCCAGGCCGTGCAGCCACTCCGGCGCGCTGGTCAGGCTGGAGGCGCTGCCCGTCGCCGGCATGCTCTGCGACGCGCCGGTGGGATGCGCGGGCCGCGCCGGCTCGGGCGCGGCCGGGCGCTGGAACGCGAGCACGGTGCGCTCGTTGTCCTCGTCGGTGAGCGGCACGCCGCCCGTTTGCTGCATGTACGCGGCGTTCAGCGCGTCCAGGAAAGCCTGCGCGTTCGGGTAGCGGTCTTCGATGCGCTTGGCCATCGCCTTCCCGAGCACCGCGTCGAACGCGGGATTCAGCGACGGCTGGCGCTCGCTCGGGCGCGGCGGCATCTCGTGGATGATCTGGTGCATGACGGTCGACGCCGGCCCGCTGAACGGCCGCACGCCCGTCAGCATCTGGTACAGCACGATGCCGACGGCGAACAGGTCGGAGCGGCCGTCGACGGTCTCGCCCTTGAACTGTTCGGGCGACATGTAGCTGGGCGTGCCGATCACGGCACCCACTTGCGTCAGGGTCGACGACTCGATCTTGGCGATGCCGAAGTCAGTGATCTTGACCTGAGCGTCGCCCGTGATGAGGATGTTGGCGGGCTTGATGTCGCGGTGGACGACGCCGCGCGCATGCGCGTAGTCGAGCGCGCGCAGCAGCTGCGTGATGCAGGTGATGCTGGCCGCGAGGTCCATCGGCACGTCCTTGACGAGGAACGCATTGAGCGGCGTGCCGTCCACATATTCCATCGCGATGTACGTCGTGTCGGCGTACGCGCCGAAGTCGTACACGGCGACGATGTTCGGGTGCACGAGGCGCCCCGACGCCTGCGCTTCGTTGCGGAAGCGGGCGACGATGTCCTGTTCGTGCAGGCCGTCCTGCAGGCCGTCCAGCAGCTCGTGCCTGATCGTCTTGAGCGCGACCGTGCGCGCGATGTCGGCGTCGTACGCCTTGTAGACCACACCCATGGCGCCGCTGCCCAGCACGCCGTCGATGCGGTACTTGCCTATCCTGTCGATTGTTGCCATTGACTTTGTCCTGCTTACTCTTCCAGCATCTTCAGCGCGCTGTTCAGGCTCGTACGCATGCGGTTGAACGAGCGACCCAGGCCGCTGATCTCGTCATTGCCCTTGACGTCGAATTCGTCCGCCTCGAACTTGCCCATGCTGACGTCGTCCGCGACCGTCGCCAGGCGCTTGATGCGGCGCGTGACGAACAGGTGCACCATCACGTTGAGCGCGATGAAGACGGCGACGAACACGCCGAACAGCGACGCCATGAACGTCTTGAAAATCGAGTTGGCGCGCGCCAGCGGCACGGCCATCGGCACCGAGATCACCTGCGCGCCCACCACTTCGTTCAGCTTCCAGCCGAAGCCGTTGTTCGGGCCGTAGATGTCGACCATGGTCTTCGGCGCTTCGGCGGCCGTCGTGTGGCAGCCCAGGCAGACCGGATCCTTGATCTGCAGCGGGCGCGCGATGTACAGGCTGCGGCCCGTCGCGGTATCGCGTTCGCCGACGAATTCCTTCATGTCCGGCTTGTTGCGCAGCGTCTGCACCACGTCCACTTCCCAATCCGACGCCTTGTCGCGCAAATTGGTCGGGTTCAGCGTCGCTTCCTTGTACGAGAAGTCCGGGTACGACTTCAGGATCACGTTCAGGTTTTCGACGGCGGAATACGACGGCACCGACTGCGGGTGGAACTCGAACTTCATCTGGTTCTTCAGCAGCGGCTGGATCTGGCTCGCGGTGTAGCCGCGCACGCTCTTGGCCGCTTCCAGCAGCAGGCGGGCGTTCTGCACGGTTTCCTCGCGCGCGCTCTCCTTGAGCAGGCGGTCCGCGACGACGCCGGCGGCGAGGAAGCCGACGGCGAAGATCGACACGAACACCAGGTTGAATTTGGCGGCGATCGAAAGTTTCATGTTGTGTTCTCCTGATTGAATTCCTGGTGGCGCGGCGTCAGAACAATCCATTGTCCGAACGCCGGGCCGGGTGCAGCACCGGCTTCCAGTCCGGGCCCTGGCCGAGCGCGCGGTCGAGCTGCTTGCGGAAGTCCGGATCAAGCAGGCGCGGCTTGAACCGCGCCACGAAGCGCCTGCGCGCCGGCAGCGTCGACGCCAGCCAGTCGTCGACATCGGCATACGCGGCGTCGCGTTCCTTCACGGGGGCCACCTTGCCGGCATTCTTGACGCCGGGTACGCGCGCCAGGTGGTCGCGGAAGGCCAGCGGCATTGCGCTCACGAAGGCGCGCGGCGGGCGGCTCGTCACCAGTTGCCGCTTGTCGGCGTCGATGCCCGCGTATTGTTCGACGGCGAGTTTCAGTACCGTGCCGGCCCTGGAAACCTGCTGCTCGCCCTCTTCCGCGAACACGGCCTCCAGGCCGCCGCCTGCATGCACGATCGTGGAACCGGTCGGCACGGTCACCTGCAACGCGGGCGTGACGACCACGGCGCGGCGGCCTTTCGCATACACCTTGGCCCAGCCCTGCAGCAGTTCCAGCTCGACAGGCGAGTCGCCGTCCGCCGCCATGCTCGCGACGAGCACGCGGCTCTGCGGGCCCAGCGCGACGATCGCGTCCGCGCCCGCCTCGACCTGCGCGCCGGCGGCCTCCGTCTCGAGGATGTCGTCCTTCTGCACCGCGACGCCGCTGCCGGCCTTGTACACGGCCGCGCCGCGGATCAGGCGCACCGGCTGCTCGGCCAGGGTCAGCACGGCGCGCGGCTCCGCGGCCCGCAGGGCGGTGGCGACGAGCATCAGGCAGGCAAAAAGAAACCGGAATCGCATGGCAGCCTCAATTGATCTTCACGAGCGCGCCTTCGATGGTCATCACGGCACCCGACTTCACCTGCATCATCGCACCCGCCTTGATTTCCGTGTTCGCATCCGACTGCACGGCGATCTCCGGCGCCTTGATCGTGATCTTGGCCGCCTCGATCTTGATGCTGCTGCCGCCGACCTTCAGCTCGATCGACGTATTCGCCTCGATGACGATCTTGTTGCCGACCTTGACGCTCTGGTTGTTGTCGACCTTGCGCGTCTCGTCGTTCTTGACCGTCGTGGACAGGTTGTTGTCGATGGCGACGGTCTGGTCGTTCTTGACGTGCACCTTGCGGTCGTTGCCCACGTCGAGGCTCTGGTCGTTGGCGATCTCGATGGTCTGGTCGCCCTTGTCCGTCTTCTCGAAGCCGACCTTCAGCGTGTCGTTGTTCTTCACGACGCGGTTGAAATCCTTCTCGGCCTGCACGAAGATCTCTTCGCTGTCCTTCTTGTCCTCGAAGCGGATCTCGTTGAAGCCGTTGCCGCCCTTCGACGTGTTGGACTTGATCGTCGATTTCGTCTGGTCGGCCGGCAGCGTGTACGGCGGCATGCTGTCGCTGTTGTAGACGCAGCCCGTCACGAGCGGCCGGTCCGGGTCGCCCTCGAGGAAGCTGACGACGACTTCCATGCCGACGCGCGGCACGAACATCATGCCCCAGCCCTTGCCGGCCCAGCCCTGCTGCACGCGCACCCAGCACGAGCTGGTCTCGTCCGACTTGCCGTCGCGGTCCCAGTGGAACTGCACCTTGATGCGGCCGTACTTGTCGGTCCAGATCTCCTCGTTCGCCTTGCCGACCACCATCGCCGTCTGCGGCCCCTGCACGATGGGCTTGCGCGCCGTCGGCGGTGGACGGTAGCTGTGTTCCTTGCCGATCGCCACGAAACTGCATTCGAACCTGACGCCGTTGCCGCCCCCGTTGGAGCGATAGTCGACGCCGGTGATCGACGTCTCGGCCGACGTCACCAGGAACGTGCGGTTCTGGTCGTCGCGCGGATGGCCGGACAGCGAGAACAGCGCGCCCGTCGTCACGCCGCGCGCGCTCGCGGCGGCCTCGATCCGTTCGCCCTGCCCGTGCAATGCCTCCATGCGCGCGCGGGCGAAGCCGTCGCCGGTCGCGGTGACGTTGTAGCGGCCGGGATAATCGTAGTGTTCGTAGCTCTTCTGCCCGAACGGCGCGGGCACGCTGGCCTTGGCCACCAGGCCGCCGCTGAGGCTCGACGACGCCTTCTCGAAATCGAAATCGTCCAGCACCATCATGCTCGGCTGGATCTCGCCGCCCGGATGCAAGCGCGTTACCGCCTCTCCCAGTGCGTTGGACGTCATCTCCTCGTCGCAGAACGGGATGGTGTCGTAGCCGCTCACCGTATCGTGCGCACCGTAGCCGTCGGCCAGCACGATCGTGTGCTCGCCGTCCGCATGCGTGAAGTAGAAGTAGATGCCCTCTTCCTCCAGCAGGCGGCAGACGAAGTCGAAGTCGGACTCGCGGTACTGGACGCAGTATTCGCGCGACGCCGGCGTCATGGTCACCCGGCTCTCGTCCAGCGCGATCGCACCGTATTCCTCGATGACGTTCTTGACGATCGCGATTGCGTCCAGGCCCTGGAAGATGCGGCAATTGGTGCTGCGCGTCAGCAGCCACAGGGCCGGACGCACGATGGCGAGGTAGGACGGCAAACCGTCGCGCCAGCCCTGGTAGGCAAAGCGCGTGACGATGCCGTGGAAGTGCCGCTTGCCGCCCTGCGGCAGGTCGACGCTCACCGTCATGCCGGTGCCCAGGACGTCGGCGATCCCGATGTCGCCGCGCCTGGACGCCAGCTCGATGCGGAATTCCGACAGGCGTCCCAGCGCCTCGCTGCATTGCATGCTCTTGAACAGCAGCACGTCGCCGCCGAGGACACTGCTGACGGCGACTTCACGATTGGCTTGGGTAGGCAGGAGAGGCATTGCGCTGACAAAGGCTAGGTTAAGGAATCATGGTCTTGACGGTGCCGGCATTCGTGAAGCCGATCACGCCGCCCCAGTTGCACATGCACTTGGAGACGTTGTCGAGCGCCGGCATGTTGGCGATGAGGACCGTGGGCGCGCCGGGCACCCACGGCGCGGACGTCGCCGGCACGCACGGCATGGGCGTGAGCACGCCCAGCGCCGCGGCGGTGGCGGCGGCCACCGTCGGATTGGCCGGCGAGTTGCACACCCCGAACGGCATGATGTTCACGAGCGGGATGTGGTCCATGATGTTGGCGGCGGGCGGGCCCTCCGCGAGCACCTTGTTCTTCGGCAGGACGACGAGCGACGACGGTGCGGCACCGAACGTGCAGGTCATCATCGCACCCATGGACACCTGGTTGGGCATATGCTTTCTCTCACGCGATGGACAGGAAACTGACGTCCAGTTTTATCTTGTCGGTCCGGCCCTGCAGGACGTTGTCGAGATTGGTCGCCTGCGCGCCCTGGCATGCATCGCACATCGCGTTCTCCGACACCACCTTGTTCGTTTTCAGGCCGAGAATGGCGACGTCGATCGAGCTGACCGTATCCGCGACAAGGATCTGGCGCAGAAGCATGCCCAGCCGCTCGAACTGGAAAATCTCCATGTGTGTCTGGTCGCCTTCCTGCTTGCGCATCGTCTGGGCCGAATACGCCTTGTTATGCCGCATCATATTGCCCGTGAAGCTCACGACGCGCAGGATCTGGCCGAACGCGTTCGCGATATCCGCGACCATTACCCCGAGCAGGCACGAACCGCCCGAGTCGACGTCGAGGGTAAAGAATTTCTGGTCGGCCTGGATTTTATTCAGCTTCGAAAGCCGCTTGCTGGGCGGGACATGGCTCTCCTCATCGAGGTAGGCGAGGAAGCGTTGTTCTGCCGTTTGCAGGCCGCTCCAGTTTCTCGACGTATCCCCCGCCAGCCGGAACGCCGGATAACCACCACCGTGCGTGATGCTGGTGAGCGTGATTCCCGTCTCATGCAGCGAAGCCAGCGATTTTCCGGGCATGGGATTGGTATTGGCATAACGCGCCGCCGCAATTCCTTTTCCCAGCTCCTTGACCAGCAAGCGCACGAAATAGGACCGGCCCGTGTTGATGTTGCCAAACGTGGAAATGGCGTGACCATTGCAGTCATAGTCCCGCATGCTCCATCCCTTGGTCACGACCAGCCGGTGCACGAGCCACTCGGCCTCGGGACCGGACAATTGAACCTCCTCCGTGGGGTTGGCAGGGAGCGTCACGACGCCTCTCAGGCCGCGCCGTGCAAAGATCCATTCCCAGCCCTCCCCCTCGTAAACTGCCGAGACGAATTGGTGAAATTCCCACTCCTGGGCACAATCGTCGATGACTTTCTCGACCACGGTTAACAGGTTCATATCCAGGTCTCCAGATCAGGTGGCACGAACGAATCAGGGCAGACGCACGTCGAGCAGATCGAACACGACATCGATCGGCGTCGCGATGCCGCCGCCATCCTTCCCACCGCCATGCATGATGCCGATGATGTCGTTGTCGGCGTTGAACAACGCCGAGCCGGAATCGCCCGGAATCTGGAATTCCTCGCGCAACCCGGTGACCTTCACTTCCAGTTGGCTGGCGAAGTTGATGTCGCCGCCAAAACGCGCGTGCGGCACGGTCTTGTTCGCGGCGACGTCGACGATGCGTCCCGTCGTCACGCGCGAGGCCGTACCGCGTTTCCATACCTCGTCCCCGACGCGGACGACGCTGGAGCTCAGGCGCAGGGCCGTGCCTTCGGGCGTCCTGTTCGCAAAGAGGACGCCCGGTTCCAGATAGGCGACGGCGGCATCGATGCGGTGGTCGAGGATGCCGCGGTCATAGGTCGCGACCTTGTCGGAAACGCTGCCGCCGTTCCCTTTCGACGGCTGCAGGATGATGGGCTTGTCGGTGTTGGTGGACCCGAATTCGGCGCGCATCACGTGCTCGTTCCCGAGGATCATCGGCCGGTTCGTCCTGTTACACAGAACAAAGCAGGCAATGCTTCCAGGGCCGGCATGGTTGCCGCCGCTGATGCTCACGCCGATGAGCAGGGGACGGTGGCGGGCCAGGTCCGGCGGGCTTGGATTGGCCGGGTCGAGGCTCTTGATCAGTTTGTTCAGGCTCGACAGCACCTGGAACGACAGATCGCCTTTGTAATCGTTGACGATCTGCGTGAACGTACGGCGGTTGTCGGCCGGGATGAACAAGGCTTCGAGCAGGCCGATGGCCCGGATCAGGTCGCGAATCTCCTTCGTCGCTTCCTTTTTCATATGCAGGCTGTTGCTCAGCGCCGCCCGGGCCTGCGTCGACAATTTGCCGAGCTCCGTGTCCAGGCGTGTCAGCAAGACGTCCTTGTACGACGAGCTCGTCTTCTTGATCGTGGCCTTGATTTCCTTCAGTCGATCATCAGCGCTTTTATTCATGAGTGGTTTCCTTGTTATTGAAGATCCGCGTACCCGGTCCGGTCATGTCATGCGAAGGAATAAGAAAACTCGCCATCTGCCACGCCGACGGTGACACCGGCGATGCCCGCGCCGTCCATCATCCGGTTCAGGAACGCCCGGCTGATGTCCGGCAGCATGGTATTGGTCAGGATCGCATCGATCATGCGGCCGCCCGACTCGCTCTCGGTGCAGCGCGACACCACGAGCTTGACGACGTCGTCGCCGTACTCGAACGGGATCTTGTAGCGCGCTTCCACGCGCTTCTTGATGCGGTTCAGCTGCAGCTTGACGATCTGGCCCAGCATGTCGTCCGACAGCGGGTAGTACGGAATCGTCACGATGCGGCCCAGCAGCGCCGGCGGGAACACCTTCAGCAGCGGCGCACGCAGCGCGCTGGCCATGCCGTCCGGGTCCGGCATCAGGTCCGGGTCCTTGCACAGGCCCGCGATCAGGTCCGTGCCCGCGTTCGTCGTCAGGATGATCAGCGTGTTCTTGAAGTCGATGAAGCGGCCCTCGCCGTCTTCCATGAAGCCTTTATCAAAGACCTGGAAGAACATCTCGTGCACGTCCGGGTGCGCCTTTTCCACTTCGTCGAGCAGCACCACCGAGTATGGCCGGCGGCGCACGGCCTCCGTCAACACACCGCCTTCGCCGTACCCTACATAGCCCGGCGGCGCACCCTTCAGCGTGGACACCGTGTGCGCTTCCTGGTACTCGCTCATGTTGATGGTGATGAGATTCTGTTCGCCGCCGTACAGGGCCTCGGCCAGCGCCAGCGCCGTTTCCGTCTTGCCGACGCCGGACGTACCGGCCAGCATGAACACGCCGATCGGCTTGTTCGGATTGTCCAGGCCCGCGCGCGACGTCTGGATGCGCTTGGCGATCATTTCCATCGCGTGGTCCTGGCCGATCACGCGCTGGCTCAGCGTGGAAGCGATGTTGAGAATCGTCTCCATCTCGTTCTTCGCCATGCGGCCGACAGGGATGCCGGTCCAGTCGCCGACGACGGCCGCCACGGCCTGGTAGTCGACGGTCGGCAGGATCAGCGGGTTCTCGCCCTGCAGCGCGGCCAGCTTCGCCTGCACGGCTTGCAGCTGTTCCTTCAGCGCGGCGCGCCCGGAGTCGTTGGCAGCCGGTTCCGCGGCTGCCGTTTCGAGCTTCGACCCCGTACCCTCGACCGGCTGCGCACCGTCGCGCAGCTGCGCGCGCAGCGCCAGCAGTTCGTCGACGAGCGCGCGCTCGTCGTTCCAGCGCTGCTCCAGGCCCGCCAGGCGCTCCTTCTCGGCCGCCAGCGCAACCTCCGTCTCGTGGGCACGCGTGCCCACTTCGATGCCGATCGCGCCTTCGCGGCGGATGATGTCCATCTCGACGTTCAGCGCGTCGATGCGCTTGCGGCTGTCGTCCACCTCGGCCGGCGTCGCGTGCAGGCTCACGGCCACGCGCGCGCACGCCGTGTCGATCAGGCTCACGGATTTATCGGGCAGCTGGCGCGCCGGGATGTAGCGGTGCGACAGGCGCACGGCCGCTTCCAGCGCCTCGTCGAGGATCTGCACCTGGTGGTGCTTTTCCATCGTCGACGCCACGCCGCGCATCATGCGGATCGCCCGCTCCTCGCTCGGCTCGTCGACCTGGATGCTCTGGAAGCGGCGGGTCAGCGCCGGGTCCTTTTCGATGTGCTTCTTGTACTCGGCGAACGTGGTCGCGCCGATGGTGCGCAAGGTGCCGCGCGCCAGGGCCGGCTTGAGCAGATTGGCCGCATCGCCCGTGCCGGCCGCGCCGCCGGCGCCGACCAGCGTGTGGGTCTCGTCGATGAACAGGATGATGGGCTTCGCGCTGGCCTGCACTTCGTCGATGACGGAACGCAGGCGCTGCTCGAACTCGCCCTTCATGCTGGCGCCGGCCTGCAGCAGGCCCACGTCCAGCGCCAGCAGCTGCACCTCTTTCAGCGACGGCGGCACGTCGCCGCGCGCGATGCGCTGGGCAAAGCCTTCCACGACGGCCGTCTTGCCGACGCCGGCCTCGCCGATCATGATCGGGTTGTTCTGGCGGCGGCGCATCAGGATGTCGACCATCTGCCGGATCTCGTCGTCGCGGCCCACGATCGGGTCCATCTTGCCGCCTCTAGCCTGCTCGGTCAGGTCGACCGTGAATTTCTTCAGCGCTTCCTGCTTGCCCATCTGCGCAGGTGCGATTGCGCCCGACGCTTCGCCCGGTGCCGCGGTCTGGAAGCCGTCGCTGGCCGCCATCTTCGCTTCCGGCGAGTCCTTCAGCAAGGTGCCAAAACGGTCGGACAGGTCATCGGCCTTGATCCGCTCGAACTGGCGGCTGATCGCGTACAGCGCGTTGCGCAGGTTGGACGTCTTGAGCATGCCGAACACGAGGTGGCCGCTGCGCACCGACGATTCGCCGAACATCAGCGTGCCGAACACCCACGCGCGTTCCACCGTCTCTTCCAGCTGCGACGACAGGTCCGTCACCGACGTGGCGCCGCGCGGCAGGCGGTCCAGCGCGGCCGTCACGTCGCGCGCGAGCACGGCGGCGTCGAGTTCGTAGTGGCGGACGATGCGGTGCAGGTCCGAGTCCTGCAGCTGCAGGATCTGGTGCACCCAGTGGACCATCTCCACGTACGGATTGCCGCGCAGCTTGCAGAACACCGTGCTGCTTTCGATCGCGCGGTAGCACAGCGCGTTGAGTTTTCCAAACAGTGCGACACGGGAGATTTCGGCCATGTTCGTTCTTTCGCGTGGGTCAGCCCTGGCGGGCAGTCGGGTTGATCAAGAGTTGACGGGCATCGCGCGTGGCCGGGCCGCTCGCGAGGTAAGTGGTCCAGCCGAGGCGACGCGCGCCCAGCGTCAGCGGAGGAATCTCGGGGCGCTTGAGCACGAGGCGCACGTCCCAGTCGAGCACCGTGCCGGCGTAGCTCTTCACCCAGTCGACGACGCGCTTCATGCTGGCGCCGCCGGGCAGCATGCGCTCGTAGTCGGCGTAGTCGAGGGGGCCGATCACGAGCCGGAACTTGTGCTGGCAATCCCACACCTTCGTCCCCAGCACGGCGGACGTACCGAGACGGTTGCCGCGGTCTTCCATGCCGATGCGGGTCTGGCCGTCCAGCGGGATCTTCATCCAGTGGCCGACGAACTGCTCGAGTTCGACGGGCAGCTTGAAGTACGCGCGCAGGATCGTCACGAGGCCCGCGGCCGGGCGGCGCTGGTTGGCCATCAGGCCCGCGAAGTGCAGCTTGGCGAAGTCGCCGATCTCGTCGCGCCCGCGCAGGGCCGGCGCGCCGATACCGAACAGGCTGCCCACGTAATCGGCGAAGCGGTCGCTGTCCGGGCGGTCCAGGCTGACGGCCGGGTCGGCCGCGGCGCGCGCGCGGTAGAACAGCGATACCATCCGGTGGTGGAACACGTCGAGGAACGCGACCAGCGTGGGGTCGTTGTGGTTGCGGGCGCGGTCGCGCGCATACTCCGTCAGGTGCAGCGGCAGCGGACCGTTGGGGCCGAACAGGCCGACGAAGTTGACGGCCAGGCGCGCCTTCGCGTCGCCCATGGCGGGCGTGAATCCGGCCACGGCGCCGGGCTCGAAATTCAGCGACGGGTCGCGCCCGAAGCGCACGGCGTCGTCGCGCGGACGCAGCGATGCGCCGATGCGGGGCTTGTCCGGATGCGCGTTCTCCAGCAGGCGCAGGGCCTGGAAGAAGTCCAGCGCGGCGCCGGCGTCCTCGAGCTGGCGTTCGACGTCTACAGGATCGCGCATGCGCCCTCCGCCGCCTTCCAGCGCATGATCTCGCCGCGGCCGACGGTGCGCACGACGGTCTCGGTAAACGAATTGATCGACACGTATTGCGTGAAGAAGTGGCTGAGCACCCCGCCCAGCACGAATGCGCCGGCGCCTTCGAATGCGCCGTCGTCCATCGTCACCGTGATCTCCAGGCCGCGTCCGAACGTGATCGGTCCGGGCGCCGGCATGCGCCGCGTGATGGGTTTCGACGAGACCGAGCGCACGCCTTCGACCTGGCGCTGGCTCGCCGCGTCGAGCGGGTGGCAGTACAGCGCGAGCAGTTCGCGCAGGGCGCGCGCGCCCTGGTCCGGGTCGGTGTCCGCCAGCGACAGATAGTTCAGCGACAGCTGGTTGATCAGGCGCCACGCCATGCCGCCCTCGGCGAACGACGGGAAAGGCTGGCTCGGGCCGCCCAGCACGCGCACCGATTGCACCGGCCCGCCCTGCTCCAGGATGAAATCCGTCTTGCCGACGCCGAGCGACATCGTCAGCGGCAGGTCGCGGTTCGTGCACCACACGACGAGGCCGAGCTGGCGCAGGCTGTGGCGGTACGGCGCCTCCTGCGCGTCGACCAGGGTGATGAACATTTCGGAGCCAATGTACGACGAGCGCGGGCCACGCTGGCGCTGGCGTTGCGACAGCAGGCGCGGCTCGCGCCGGATCTGGTAGTAGGCCTGGCCCGCCACGGTCGCGGCGCCCAGGTCGCGCGCGCTGTACAGCGGGTGGAATTCCTGCTCGGCGTCGGTGCCGGTGCCGTAGCCGGTCACGCTCTCGACCTGGTGCACCTCGAAATCCATCGGGCGCGTGCGGTCGGGCAGCACGTGGTATTCGAACTGGTCGCCGGTCAGGTTGATGCGGTCGGCGCGGCGCTGGAACAGGTTCACCACGGGCGTGCAGTTCAGCGCGAAATTGCTGTGGTCGAGCGCCTGCTCCAGGCGCGCGTCGCCGCGCGACAGCAGCACGATGATCTCGAGCTCCTGCTCCGCGCAGGCGGCCACCGCGGTTTGCAGGCCCGCCAGCTCGACGAACAGGAAGCGCTGCGCGAACGCGAAGTATTCCTGCAGCAGGCGGTAGCCCTGGAAGCTGCGCTGGCCGCTGGGCAGCAGCGCGTCGTCCTCGGCGAAGCCGCGCGGGCGCAGCGCCGTCTTCGGCAGCAGCGTGTGGCGTCCGGCCGGACGGCTGCCCGGCATCACGAGGACGCCTTCGACGGCGCCCAGCAGCTTTTCGTAGATCTGGCCCGGCATCTCGTCGCTGCCGCGCAGGTGCAGCGCGAGGCGGTCGAGTCCCAGCTTCGCGAACGGCTGGCCGTTGGTCGTGCGCAGGCGCAGGCGCAGGCCCGCTTTGATCGAGCCCATGAGGTTCGCGGGCAATCGCGCGTCGACGCCGTCGATGCGGCCGCCGTGCGTGAAGAATTTCGCTTCGACGAGTTCGATCGGCCACAGCGTGACCTCGTGCGCCGTGCGGTATTCGCAGGCGGTGGCGTCATCCTTGCCCAGGACACTGCGCATGGCCGCGCCGCGCGGAATGCGGTAGCCCACGTTCAGCGCCGGGTTGGCGAGGTCGGGCTGCAGCTGCACGATCGCCATCGACGGCGTGGGCGCCAGGAAGTGCGGGTAGACGAGCTCCGACAGGTGCTGGGTGAAGCGCGGGAACTCGGCGTCGATCTTCATCTGCACGCGCGCCGCCATGAAGGCGAACCCCTCCAGCAGGCGCTCGACGTACGGGTCGGCGCACTCGAAGCCTTCCAGGCCGAGCCGGCCGGCGATCTTCGGGTACTGGACCGCGAACTCGCCGCCCATCTCGCGCAGGTGCTGCAGCTCCTGGCTATAGTAGCGAAGCAGGCGTGGGTTCGTCATGTCCGTGCGCCGGAAAATTCGGTGAGGCTGATCTGGGCAAGGTCGAGATCGAGCTCGGTCTTGAGGAACAGGCGCTCGGGATACGGTTGGGCCCACATGTCGGCCTGGATCTCGAACATGATCTTGCTGATCGAGTCCTGCTGCGGCATCACCTTCACCGACACGGACGAGCGGATCAGGCGCGGCTCGAAGTCCCAGATGGCCTGGCGGATCGCACGTTCCAGGTCGGCCGCGCTCATGTTCGCGAGCGATGCGCCGGACATGTCGGGCATGCCGTAGTTGAGGACGGAGTTCGCCAGGTGCGGCAGGCGCGGCACGTCGGAGACGGACAGCAGGTTGGTCGTGTTCAGCAGCCATGCGAGGTCGCGCAACACGCCTTCGCGCAGGCCGCGCACCGACAGCACGCGCCGTTCGCGCGACTCGACCTCCTGGTCGGGTTCATCGTCGGTGAGGCGGTCGAGCAGCGAAGGTTGCAGGCGCTCGCGCGGTGCCAGTTCAGCCATGGTCGACGCTATCGAATTCGATCAGGCGCGCGTCCATCAACGGGAAGTCGTCGTCGCCATTCGTGAACATGCGCTGGCCGACGGGATGCTCGCCCCGCCACTCGGTCTGGCGCGCCAGCTTGACCGCGTCGGCGGCCTCCGTGCTGCCCGGGTAGCGGGTCGGGACCAGGCCGACGGTCTGGGCGCCGTTGGACCACGTGAACGTCGCGGCCGTCCACACGGCGTCGCGCAGGTCCGCCGGCGGCTCGATCTCGATGCGCGCGATGCGCATGAACGGCACCCACACGTAGCGGCCGTTGACGACCGCTTCCAGTATGGGGCCCAGGCGGCCGTCGGCATCGGCCAGCCAGTCGAAGCGCGTGCCGTCGATCGTGCCGGGCGATGCGGGCGCGGCATCGAACGCGGCGGCGCGCAGGCTTGCCGCGGCAGCGGGATCGATGGCGTCCAGTTTCAGGGCTTCGGCCAGCTGGGCCATCCAGGGCTGCGGCTCGCCGAAGATCACGGGCGCGCGCAAGCCGGCAAAGATCTCGGCGCGCAGGGCTTCGCACTGGATCGCCTCGCGATACGTCTGCACCATCGGCAGCGCGCCTGCATCCAGTTCGCCCGCGACGTTCAGCTGCGTCAGGGCGCGGTTCCACTGGCCCAGCACGGACAGGAGCTGGAACAGGAACACGCGCAGTTTCGCGTCGCCACTCTTCTTGCGCACCGCATCCTGCAGCGCGGCGAGTGCGCCGGCCAGGTCTCCATCACGAATCAGCTGTTGCGCAAGCATTCGAAGCTCCCATCAAAAAATTCATCCAGCGGCCTTTCGGGGGCCTCGCAAAACCGTAACGAGCGGCGGCAGATTCAGCCGAGAAGCGCGGCTGTACAAGCGTACAGCGCGCATCGCAGGGCTGGGCGCCCCCGCTGAATCTGCAACGCGCAGCAGGTTTGGCGACGCCCCTTACACTGCCGCGTTCTCGGCGATGTTCCAGGCGAAGGTCTTGTCGCCGGCGACGGTGCCCTTGCTGTCCTGCGGGGTGTAGGCGAAGGTCACCTTGCCGAAGTTCAGCGTGACGTTCTCGGTCAGGCGGTCTTCGCCGCCGCTGCCGCCGGTCGAGATCGAGGTCACCAGCACTTCTTCCATGGTGATCAGGATGTACTTCTGCTGGCCTTCGCCGGCTTTACGCACCATCAGCACGGCCTTGTCGATGTGGGTACCCTTGGCCAGGGCGGTCATCAGCGCGTTGGACGAGCTGTCGATGTACTTGGTGAACGAGATGTCCTGGAAGTTGGCCTTGCCGGCGCCGCCGCCACCGCCCATGTGGGTGGTGCCGGACTGGCTCATGCCCCAGCTCCACGCCAGGATGTCGATGTCGCCCTTCGGACCCTGGACCTTGTCGCGCGACTCACCCTTGATCTTGTCGCCCATGTTGATGAACATATCCAATGCCATGTCTTATTCTCCTAGTTGGTTGTACTTCCGAATACGCGCGGGCACGCGGCCCGCGCGGGACTTCAAAAACGGTTCAAGCCTTTGCCGACGGCAGCTTCGACACGAGGCGCAGCGACACGGTCAGGCCTTCCAGCTGGTAGTGCGGACGCAGGAAGAACTTGGATGTGTAGTAGCCCGGGTTGCCTTCGACTTCTTCCAGCACCACTTCGGCCGCGGCCAGCGGTTTCTGGGCCTTCGTCGCTTCGCTGGAGCTGCCCGGATCGCCGTCCACGTACTGCATGATCCACTTGGTCAGCCAGCGCTCCATCTCGTCGCGTTCCTTGAACGAGCCGAGCTTGTCGCGCACGATGCACTTCAGGTAATGGGCGAAGCGGCAGGTCGCGAACAGGTACGGCAGGCGCGCGGCCAGGGCGGCGTTGGCGCTGGCGTCCGGGTCGTCGTACTCGGCCGGCTTGTGCAGCGACTGCGCGCCGATGAAGGCGGCGAAGTCCGTGTTTTTCTTGTGCACCAGCGGCATGAAGCCGTTGGCGGCCAGTTCCGCCTCGCGGCGGTCCGAGATCGCGATCTCGGTCGGGCACTGCATGTCGACGCCGCCGTCATCGGTCGGGAAGGCATGCACCGGCAGGCCTTCGACCGCGCCGCCGGACTCGATGCCGCGGATGCGCGAGCACCAGCCGTATTCCTTGAACGAACGGTTGATGTTGACGGCCATCGCGTAGGACGAGTTGGCCCACGTGTAGTTCTTGCTGCCTTCCGCGCTGGTGTCTTCCTCGAAGTCGAATTCCTCGACCGGGTTGCTCTTGGCGCCGTACGGCTGGCGCGCCAGGAAGCGCGGCATGGTCAGGCCGACGTAGCGCGAATCCTCGGACTCGCGGAACGAGCGCCATGCGGCGTGTTCCGGGGTCTGGAAGATCTTCGTCAGGTCGCGCGGGTTGGCCAGCTCGTTCCACGACTCCATCAGCATGACGGACGGCGCGGCGGCCGAGATGAACGGCGCGTGCGCGGCGGCGGCCACCTTGGCCATCGACGACAGCAGCTCGACGTCCGGCGCGCTGTTGTCGAAGTAGTAGTCGGCCACGATGGAACCGAACGGCTCGCCGCCGAACTGGCCGAATTCTTCCTCGTACATCTTCTTGAAGATCGGGCTCTGGTCCCAGGCCGTGCCCTTGAACTTCTTGAGCGTCTTGCCCAGGTCGTTCTTCGAGATGTTCATCACGCGGATCTTGAGCATCTCGTCGGTTTCGGTGTTGTTCACCAGGTAGTGCAGGCCGCGCCAGGCGCTTTCGACCTTCTGGAACTCCTCCGTGTGCATGATCAGGTTGACCTGCTCGGTGAGCTTCTTGTCGAGCGCGGCGATCAGGCTCTGGATCGTGCCCAGCACGTCGCTGGTGATCAGGTTGGTGCCGGCGAGCGCCTGCTCGGCCAGCGTGCGCACGGCAACTTCGACCGATTCCTTGGCCTTGTCGGATTGCGGCTTGAATTCCTTCTGCAGCAGCGCGCCGAAGTCGCTCATCTCGAGCGTACCGGACTCCTGCTGGCTTTGTGCTAACGCTTCGGACATTCTGTTCTCCCGTCTTTCTTTATTCGGTGGGCTTCGGTGCGGACGTCAGCGCCTGCATCAGCGCGGGTTCGGCGAGCAGCTTGGAGATCAGCTCTTCCGCGCCGGTCTTGCCGTCCATGTAGGTCATCAGGTTGGCCAGCTGGCCGCGTGCCTCGAGCAGCTTGTTCAGCGAATCCACCTTGCGCGCGACGGCGGCCGGGGTGAAGTCGTCCATGCTTTCGAAGGTCATGTCGACGGCCAGGTTGCCCTCGCCCGTCAGCGTGTTCGGCACCTGCACCGCGACGCGCGGCTTCATGGCCTTCAGGCGCTCGTCGAAGTTGTCGACGTCGATCTCGAGGAACTTGCGCTCCGCGACCGGTGCCAGCGGCTCGGCGGGCTGGCCCGACAGGTCGGCCAGGACGCCCATCACGAACGGCAGCTGCACCTTCTTCTCGGCGCCGTACACTTCGACGTCGTACTCGATCTGCACGCGCGGTGCGCGATTGCGTGCGATGAACTTCTGGCTACTTTCTTTGCCCACGTTTACTCCTCCTTGAATGAACTACCGGCCTGCTGATTCAATAATCGTCCGACCCGTTGGACTCGCCCGGCTGGGGTCCACGGATCACATACAACTGCTGCATGCTGTCGGGCGCGAGGTTCTCCATGACTTCCATGAAGCTCATCGGCGCGAGGCGCTTGGCCCGCTCCAGCAGCATCGGCACGGGGCTCGACGGCTCGTAGCGCTGGTAGTAGGCGAGAATCTTGTCGATCATGCGGATCACGTCGGCGCGGCTGGTCACGTCGCCCGTGATGGCCGCGGCGCGCGGCGCGGCCGTGCCGCCGCCCTGTGCCGCGACGCCGTCGTCATCGGGCGCGGCGTCCGAGGCTTCAGGCGCGGCTTGCGCACGGCTGGCCAGCAGGTCGGCCATGCGGCGCAGCTGGCGCGTCAACGGCGTGAGGTTCAATGACTGCGCACTGCCCACGTGATCGGCGAGCGCGGCTTCCAGGTTCACCACGCTGTCCAGCGCACCGTTGACGGCGCTGGTGGCGGCCTGCATCGCGTCGTCGGACACGTCGGCCAGCGCCGCGTCGATCGATTCGGGCGACAGCGCGGTCTGCCCGTCCGGCACGGGGGCCTCGCCGTGCGCCTGCTCCAGCACGCGCAGGGTCAGGGCCCCGAGGCCGGGCAGCATGACGAAGGCCGTCTCGCGCAGCTCGCGCAGGGTCGTCGCCGGGTCGGTCAACTGGGCCAGGCAGTTGAGGCGCAACGTGGGGTCGTTGTCGTCGTCCGGATCGAGTTCGGGATGGACACGGTCCCAGCGCTCGGTCACGAGGCGTTCGAGCAGGCGCGCGCCGTCGGCGAAGCCGGGCAGCGCATGCAGCGCCAGCAGCGCGCGCACGAGCGGCATCGCCACGCGCAGGTCGCGCGTGCGGCCGAGCAGCTCGAGGGCCTGCTTCTTGACTTGCTTCCATTCAGGGGGGACGGCGGGGACGATCGTGTCCCCATACTGGACTTCTGGCTTGCCGAGCGCACTCTGCTCGAGCTCCAGGAATGCGGGGTCATACTCGAGATTCGGTCCGCAAGGGGCGGTCTCCTCCAAATCCTCGAGCAGGACATCGACGTCGACAATACTCATGATTGTGCGCGTTCTTACTAGTTGTAGGACGTGTTTGAACTCGTCGTCACGGCACCGGGCCGCGCGCGGTTCTTATTTAGTGTGTTTCGTGAGGATTTTTCCCCTACGAACCGCGCACTATACGCCATTTAGCGGTCTCGTCGTTAACACGAAACCTAAATTTTTTTGCACTAATATTTGCCCAAAATGGTTGACAGCAGTTTCAGAACACGATCATTTTTTGGTACAGATGAGCCAAGTAAAAGGCCTTGGTTGCCTTTCATGGAACGATGCTTGTGTTCTTTGCAAGAGATGTCAATACGACATTCAGGCGCAGCCGGTGACCAGGAGTAGCGGCACGCCCGTCCACGCCACCGCCACGAGGGCCAGCACGGCCAGCACGAGGCGGGCCCAGTCGACCAGGCCGGCATCCTCGCGCCGTGGCACCTCGCGCGCGCGCCACGCGAGCCAAGCGCACGCGCCGATGGCGGCCAGCGTGACGGCACCCAGCAGCACGCGGTCCGGCCCGCCGGGACGCATGCCGGCCGGCGTGCACTGGGCCGCCGCGAGGCCATAGGCGAAGGCGAAGTGCAGGCTCCACACGAGCAGCGACAGCGTCCCCGCCAGCAGGCGGCGCCAGAACGGTTCGCGGGTGCGCGGCATCGTGGCCATCACGCCATCAGCAGCGGCACGAGCCGCACGACGAGCATCCCGGCGATGCCCTGCAACGTGGTCATGTGCCACACGAGCGCGATGGTGTCGAGCGATGCGCGGCTGCGCTCACCCAGCAGGCCGCACCACGCGCGCGCGGCGAGATACGGCGCCAGCACGGCGAGCGTCACGACGTGCAGGCCCTGGTAGGAGGCCAATGCCGCGACGGCCGCGGCCCATGCGGTGGCGGTCGGGTCCAGCCCGGCATCGAGCAGGCCGCCCACGTCGACCGCACATGACGCGAGCACGCAGCCCAACGCCGCCAGCACGAGCCACGGCAGGCGCCGCGTGCCGACGGCGAGCGTCGCGAACCACACGAGCAATGAGCCCAGCACCAGCAGGCCGGCGGATGTGAGCGCGAGGTCCTGCGACGGCAGCGTGGCGCCGGGCGGCGGGCACACCGTCAGGCGCATCGTCACGTGCACGTAGGCGAACGCGAAGCACGCGAAGATGCTGAGGTCGACGACGAGCATCACGATGGCGGCCCACCACGCGTGCGATGCCGTGCCGGTGGCGCCGACCGGTATCGACTCGCCGTGGCCGATGTCCACGTCGGCGACGGTGCTCGCGCGATCCGCCTGCCACATCCACCCGAGCACCGCCGCGATGGCCGCGATGCCGCAGATCCAGGCGATCATCGTCAGCTTCACGGTCAGCAGCAGGAAGAAGGCGGCCGTGCCGGCGGCGGCAATGAGCGGCAGCCAGCTGTCGCCGGGCAGGATCAGCACATAGCGCGGCGTCGCCGCGACGGGGCTCGTGGCGATGGTCTCGCGCGCGCCCGTCGCCGTGCGCGGCAGGTAGTGGCGGCCCGCCTCCACCTCGCGTACCAGTTCCGGACGGTCCCACAGCGGGTCGATGGAATCGATGCGCGGGATGCTGCGATTGCCGTAGTCCTCGGACGGCAGCCATTCGAGCGTGGGCGCATTCCACGGGTTGCCGACGGCGCGCTCCGGCCGGCGCAGCGACCGCCACGCATCCCACGCGAACGCCAGCACGCCGAGCGCGAACGTGAACGCGCCCACCGTCGACAGCATGTTCAGGCCATTCCACCCGAGGTCCGCCGCATACGTGTAGACGCGGCGCGGCATGCCGAGCAATCCCGTCACGTGCATCGGGAAGAACGCGACGTTGAAGCCGACGAACATCAGGCCGAACACCCAGCGCGCGAGCCCTTCCGACAAGCGGTTGCCGTTCACGAGCGGCAGCCAGTAGTACAGCGCGGCGAACACGGGGAACACCATCCCGCCGATCAGCACGTAGTGGAAGTGCGCGACGACGAAATACGTGTCGTGCACCTGCCAGTCGAACGGGATCACGGCGACCATCACGCCGGTCAGGCCGCCCAGTACGAAGATCGCCATGAAGCCGAGCAGGAACAGCGTGGGCGCGTTCGCTTCGACTTTTCCCTTCCACAGCGTGGCGATCCACGCGAACACCTGGATCGCGGTGGGCACCGCCACCGCCATGCTGGCCGCGGAAACAAAGCCCATTTCCAGCGTGCCGAGGCCCGCGGTGAACATGTGGTGCGCCCACAGGCCGAAGCTGAAGACGCCCACGCCGACGAGGGCCGCGATGATGGCGCGGCGCGCGACGAGCGGCGTGCCGGCAAGGGTCGGCACGATCGTCGACACCATGCCGGCGGCCGGCAGAAAGATGATGTAGACCTCGGGGTGGCCGAAGAACCAGAACAGGTGCTGCCACAACAGCGGATCGCCGCCGCGGTCGGCGATGAAGAACGGCCAGTCGAACGCGCGCTCCAGTTCCAGCAGCGCCGTGCCCGCGATCACGGCGGGAAACGCGAACACGATCATCACGCCCACGACCAGCATGGCCCACGCATACACGGGCATGCGTCCCAGGGTCATGCCCGGCGCGCGTGTAAACAGGATGCCGACGATCAGTTCGATGGCGCCGGCGATGGCGGAGATCTCGATGAAGCCGATGCCCAGCAGCCAGAAGTCGGCATTCAGGCCCGGCGAATATTTCAGGCCCGTGAGCGGCGGATACATGAACCAGCCGCCGTCCGGCGCGAGGCCGACGAACAGGGTGCAGAAGAACGCGAGGCCGCCGATGGCGTACGCCCAGAACGCGTACGCGGACAGGCGCGGGAACGGCAGGTCGCGCGCCCCCAGCATGTTCGGCAGCAGGTACACGGCGATGGCTTCCACGATCGGGATCGCGAACAGGAACATCATGACCGAGCCGTGCATCGTGAACACCTGGTTGTACGTCCCGGCGCCGAGGAAGCCGTTGTCCGGCACGGCCAGCTGCACGCGCATCAGGAGGCCCAGCACGCCGGCGAGGACGAAGAACAGCAGCGCCGTCCCGATGTACAGCAGGCCGATGTTCGTGTTGTTCACGGACGAGAAGAAGCGCCAGCCGCGCTGCGTGCGCCAGACGTCTTCCAACCGCGCGAGGTCGTCGTCCCGGGCCGTCATTGCAGGTGCTCGAGATAGGCTGCCAGCGCGCGCAGCGTGTCGCCGTCGGTGCCGGCGGCGGCGGGCATGAACACGCCCGGCTTGACGGCCTGCGGGTCCGCGATCCAGCCGGCCAGCGTGTTCTGGTGCGTGCGCAGCAGGCCCGCGCCGATATGCGCGCGGCTGCCGACGTGCGTCAGGTCGGGGCCGAGGCGCGCCGTCTCGGCCACGCCGCGGATCGTGTGGCACGCCTGGCAGCGCTGTTCGAGGAAGGCGGCGCGGCCCCGCTCCAGCAGCGCGCCCTGCGGTGCGCGGGCCGGCAGTGCCTGGCGCCGCAGCCAGTCGCGGAACGCGTCGGGCGCCAGCGCCACCACGTGCAGCGCCATGTTCGCGTGCTGGGCGCCGCAGAATTCCGCGCACTGGCCGCGGTAGACGCCGGGCCGGTCGGCACGCAACGTGAGGCCGGTGACGCGGCCGGGGATCATGTCGCGCTTGCCGGACAACGACGGCACCCACAGGCTGTGGATCACGTCGGCCGCGTTCAGGCCCACGTACACGGCCTGCCCGACGGGGATGTGGATCTCGTTGGCGGTGACGATCTCGCGTCCGCCGGCCGGATCGCGGTAGCGCACTTCCCACCACCACATGCGCGCCGTGACGGAGATCGACAGCGCGGCCTGCGAGCTTTGCGGAACCAGTTGCGCGCTGCGCCAGGTGCTCCACGCGAGCAGCGCCGACAGCACGAGCACGGGAAACGCGACGCCCGCCCCCGCGATCCACAGGCCGGGCCGCAGCGGCCGCGTGTTGTCGCGCAGGCTGAGCGCCATCAGCGCCATCACGGCGACGAAGATGACGGTCGCGGCCCCGAACAGGACCCACGCGAACTGGCTGATGACCGCGGCATCCGCGCCGGCCGGGTGCAGGACGGATTGCAGCGTCCCATTCATCGCAGGGTGTACAGGTATGCCGCCATGTGGCGCGCCTCCTGCTCGGTGAGCCCCACGTTCGGCATCGTCGTGCCGGGCTTGAGGGCGGGCGGATCGAGCAGCCAGGCCACGAGGCGCGGCGGCACGTTGGGGATGCCGCCGGCGATGTAGCTGAGGCGCCCGAATTTTTCCAGGTCCGGTCCGGCCGCGCCGCCCGCGCCCGGGACGTCCGGGATCTTGTGGCACGCGCCGCACTGGTATTGCGTGACCAGCTGCTTGCCGATCTTCGCGTCGCCGCCGATGTACGGCTTGCGGAAGTCGTCATCGCCACAGCCGGACAGCAGCCCTGCGCACGTCAATACGAGCGCGGCACAAGCGATGGAAGAGCGTGACAGGGAGGTTGGCACGGTTGAATCCACGACGTTGAGTTGGCTTTTATAATACCGGAGACGATGCATTTTTTTTAACACGATTCGTTTGGGACACTCGCATGCCCGCCACGCGCGCCCGCCTGATCATGATGACCATCATCGCTACCCTGCTGGGATCGGGGATGGCCGCCGCGCTCGCGGGCTTCGTCGTGCTGCGCGCCGGCTGGTACGACATCGGCGCCACCACGCAGCACTTCCCGTTCGTCTACGGCACGCTCGAACAAGCCATGCATTACTCGGTGCGGCGCCATGCGAAGAGCGTGGCCGAACCCGCGCTGGGCAACCACGAGCAGGTGCTGCGCGGCGCGGCCGTCTACCGCGACAACTGTGCCCAGTGCCACGGCGGTCCCGGCACGGCGCCCGGCAAGCATGGCCTGAGCATGCAGCCCGTGCCCGGTCCGCTGGTGGACGCCACGCGCCACTGGAAACCGCGCGAGCTGTACTGGATCACGCGGCACGGCATCAAGATGAGCGGCATGCCGGGCTGGGAATACCATCTGAGCGAGGACGAGCTGTGGTCCACGGTGGCGTTCATCATGCAGCTGCCCACGCAGAGCGCGGACGATTACCGGGCAATGACGGCGGAGGCGAAGAAATGAACCGGCTCGCGCTCGTCCTTGCCCTCGTACTCGCGGCGCTCCTGCAAGCCGGCTGCGGCGACGCGAACCGCGCCCCCGCCGGCCTGCGGGGCGACGCCGCGCGCGGCCGCATCGCCCTCGCGCAGTACGGCTGCCGCGCATGCCACATGATCCCCGGCGTGACCGGCTCGAAGGTCTGGGTGGGGCGGCCGCTCGAAGACATGGCGAAGCGCCCCATCATCGCCGGCACGCTGCCGAACAACCAGGCGAACCTCGTGCGCTGGATCCGCGATCCGCAGGCCATCGACCCGAAAACCGCAATGCCCGTGCTGGGCGTGTCCGAGCGCGATGCGATCGACATGAGCGCCTGGCTGCTTTCACACTGAAGCACGCGTGGGCACGGGGTGCCCACCTTACGCCCGTTCGATCGCGCGGGCCAGGTCGTCCACCCCGGCGCGGATCACGTCCGGCGTGAACGCCGAAAAGCCGAGCAGCAGCCCGGGATCGATGGCGCAGGCGGCACCCGCCTGCGGATTCGTGTAATAGCCCAGCGTGCGCACGTCCACGCCGACATCGCGGGCGTGCCGGGCGACCGTTTCCTCGTCCAGCCTCTCGGTGAAATGCACGCACAGGTCGAGGCCCGCGTCCGACGGGCCCTGGCGCAGCCGGCCCTTGAGGCGCGCATCGAGCGCATCGACGAGGGCTTGCCGGCGCTCGCCATACGCGTCGCGCGTGCGGCGGATGTGGCGCGCGAAGTGGCCGCCGGCGATGAAGTCGGCGAGCGTCGCCTGCGGCACGATGGGACTGTGGCGGTCGACGACGGCCTTTGCGCGCGCCAGCGCCGCGGCCAGCGCGGGCGGCGCCACGACGTAGCCCAGCCGCAGCGCGGGGAACAGCACCTTCGACAACGTGCCCACGTAGATCACGCAGCCCGCGCGGTCCATGCTTTGCAGCGACGCGAGGGGCGGCCCCGTGTGGCGGTATTCGCTGTCGTAATCGTCCTCGATGATCCACGCGCGGTTCGCCTCGGCCCAGCGCAGCAGTTCGAGACGGCGGCGCAGGCTCATGGTCACGCCCAGCGGCAGCTGGTGTGACGGCGTCGCGAACGCGAGGCGCGCATCGGGATAGTGCTTTGCCGCGTACGCGACGTCCATGCCCTCGGCGTCGACGGGCACCGGACAGACGCGCGCACCGGCCACGGTGAACGGCGCCACCGCGCCCTGGTAGCCGGGCGATTCGATCCACATCGCTTCGCCCGGCGCGAGCAGCAGCTGGGCCAGCAGGTACAGCGCCTGCTGCGAACCGGACGTGATCACGACCTGGTCCGGCGTGCACTGCACCCCGCGCGACGCCTTCAGGTAGGCGCACAGCAGCTCCCGTAGCGGCGCGTACCCGGCGCCGGGGCCGTAGCCGAGCGCGCCGGTCGAATGGCGCCAGTGGCGCGCTTCCAGCCGGCGCCAGACGTCGAACGGGAACAGGTCCAGGCCCGGCATGCTGGCGCGGAAGGCGCGCAGCGGCCCAGCGTGGTGCAGCACGCGCGCCATGCCGCCCGCGATGAGTTCTCCGCGCGCCGACAGCGGCCGCACCATCGGCGCCGCGGCGGCATCGCCCGCACGGGCACCGGCCGGCAGCGACGCGCTGACGAACGTGCCCTTCCCCACCGTGCCCTGCAGATAACCCTCGGCCATCAACTGCTCGTAGGCGGCGAGCACGGTCTGGCGCGACACGCTCAACAGGCCGCACAGGGTGCGCGTGGCGGGCAGGCGCACGCCGGCGGCGATTCGGCCGTCGAGGATCGCGTCCTTCAGGTGGACGTACAGCTGGCGGAACAGCGGTGCCGGGGAATCGCGCTCGAGCGTGGCGGCGGCGAGGATGTCGTGGACGTGCATGGCGGCGGGTGCGGATTGGTACGGTCATCTTGGCGTTAATTGGTCATTTGAGCAAGCCATCCTTGAACTTAAGATGACAGCTCGTTCGCACACGGAGAGATGATGAAACGATTCGAAGCCACCCTGGCCTGGCAGCGCGGCGACCAGGCCTTCACCGACCTGCGCTACAGCCGCGCGCACCGCTGGCGCTTCGACGGCGGGCTGGACGTGCCGGCCTCCTCGTCGCCCTTGTCCGTGCCCGTGCCATTGTCGGACCCGGCCGCCGTCGATCCCGAGGAAGCCCTCGTCGCGGCCGCCGCCAGCTGCCACATGCTGTTCTTCCTGTCGCTCGCGGCCACGCGCGGCTACGTGGTCGACCGCTACCTCGACCACGCCGTCGGCCTGCTCGATACCGGTCCGGACGGCCGCGCGGCCATCACCCGCATCGTGCTCGATCCCGTCATCGCGTTCGGCGGCGAGCGGCAGCCGGACCGCGCCGCGCTGGCCGAGCTGCATCACGAAGCGCATGCGCGCTGCTACATCGCCAATTCGCTGAAGGGAGACGTCGTCGTGGAAGGGTTCGAATAATGTACGTGCCGAGACAATTTGCCGTGGCCGACGAGGCCGACATGCTGGACCTGATCGCCGCCAATCCGCTGGGCGCGCTCGTGCGCCTCGGCGCCGGCGGGCTGGAAGGAGACCACATCCCGTTCGGGCTGGCGGCGCCCACCGACGCGGCGCCGCACGGCCTGCTGCGTGCCCACGTGGCACGCGCGAATCCGATCTGGCAGGCGGACGATGCGGCCGTGCTCGTGCTGTTCCAGGGCGCGTCCAGCTATGTGTCGCCGCTGCTGTACGACGTCGAGGCGGCCGGGGGACGCGTGGTGCCGACGTGGAATTACCAGGTCGTGCATGCGCACGGGCGGCTGCGTGCGATCGACGATCCGGCGTGGATCCTCGGCCAGATGACGCGGCTGACGGGACGCCACGAAGATGCGCGTGAAGGGTGGAAGGTGGAGGATGCGCCGCGCGAGTTCATCGACAAGGTCGTGCGGACGACCGTCGGCATCGAGATCGCCATCGAACGCCTCGAAGCGAAATTCAAGATGAGCCAGAACCGCACGCCCGAGGACCGGGCGCGCGTGCTGGCTGCGATGGGATAACGCAGGTAGTCCTTATTTGCCGGCTTATTTGCCCGACGTCGTACCGGTCTTGGCCATCGGCATCTGCTCGGCCGATTTGAGGTGTTGCGCGACGACCGGCTCGGTCTTGTCGACGAGGGCCTTCACTTCCGGATCCTTGGCCTTCTTCGACGCCGCCACCAGCTTGGCGTGGACAGTCTTGTGATCCTGGACGCCGGCCTGCTTCATGTAGGCCTTGTCGAAGGCGTCGCCGCTCATCTTTTCCAGCTTGGCGGCCATGGCCTTGTGCTTGGCGTCCGGCTCGGTCGGCAGGGTCACGCCGCGCGCCTGGGCCAGCGCCTTGACTTCGTTCAGGTTGGCGGTATGGTCGTCGATCATCTGCTGGGCGAACGCTTTCACTTCGCTGCTCTGGCTCTTGCTCTGGGCGAGCTTGCCACCCTCGACTTCGGCCATATTGGCCATTGCCATATCCTTGAGAATCTTCTCGTCGCCGGCGCTCAGCTTCGCGCCGGTGGCCGTACCCGCCGCCGACTGGCCAGCGCCGCTGGCGCCCATGCTCGAGGTGGCGCTCTGATTGGTCATGCCGGCCGCACCCGCCTGCTTGCCGCGGTTTTCCATGCCGGTGCTGTTGGTGTTGTCGATGGTGCCTTCGCGGGTGGTTTTACCCGACGTGTTCTGTTTGCCGGGCGTGCTGCTGGTGCCGGTCTGGCTCGGGGTCTGGCTGACCGCCGCCGTCTGGGCGTGTACGCCGACGGTGGCGAACATCGCTGCCACTGCCGAGACGGCCAGCAGCCCTTTCAAGGTGTTCTTGTTCTGCATGTTTCGCTCTCCTGAACTCTGTTATGAAGTTGGCGCCTGGCGGGGGCCGCAGTGCGCAAGCTCGTGTTGGAATGACAACGGCCGTGGCAAAGTGTATCGCCGCGTTTTCTTGAACAGCGCGCGTTAGCCAGCAGGAAAGTTTTATCGATATGCGAAGAATGAACGGCCTCAAATTCGGGGTCAGAGCACATTTCAGATCAATGTCCTGATATGCACGAGGCGCCGAATGCAGGTCCCGGCGTGCCCATCTGGACGGGCAGGCCGGCACCGTCGCCCTCAACAAGTTGCTGCCGAGATCGTGCCAAAAAATGGGCTCTGACCCTGACCCTTCCCCTCAAATTTTCACTACCTGCACCAGATTGATCAGTGTAAGTCGGGCGAGCTGGAAGGCTTGGCGATCCAACGGAGGTCGTACGCAATCGGCCAAATAATGACGTGCCAGGGTTAGTATTGAGAGCGTGGGCCCCGACTTCTTCGTGTTGCCGTAATTGATGTGGTAGCCAGCGCTTGCCGCCGCCAAGCCGATCAGCCAGAGGGCATAGCTGATCAATGCTCCGAGCACCAAGAGTACTTCCAGACGTTGGGGCGCGCGCGTTTGACTCTCTGATAATGCCGTTCCCCATTGAGCATTTTTTAAATCCCGGAAGGTCTGCTCGATCTGCATCCGGCCAGCGTAGATCTCCACTACCTGTTTCGCACTCAATGCTTCCAGGTCCGGGGAGACGGCGAGTAACCACGGTTCAACTTGAGCAGCCCTGTTTTTCTTGCTATTGGAGCTCGTCGTCTTCTTGCCGAAGCTGGTGCGATGATGGCGCCCTTGAGGTGCCTTTTTGTACAGCACCAGCTGACATGGCGTCGCGTTGGAGCGTGCGTACTCAAAACGGCCAAGACAGCGTGGCTTTGCTGTCGCTCCGGCATACCAGGTCTTGCAGCCGTCCCATTGTCCGGATCCTTCGGCACATACCATGTCACGATTCCGGATGCGCCCAACCCACGAAATGTGCATTCCCGTGGCCAGCTTGAACCACGTTGCCCGGAACCCGGCATCAGTGACCAGTATCGGCTGGCATTGATCGGGCAATAGCGAACATAACGTTTCGAGGAAGCGGCGGTGTACCTTCGAAGATCCCAGGTCGCATTCCGCATGCACCTCTTCGTAAAGAACCAAGGCACGTCCCTTGACGGTGACTGCGGCGCGCAAGAGATGCAAGCTTCCGTCAGGCACCAAATCGGACCAGTCGACACTAATGGCAATGTGCCGATGACCAGCCAGGACGGCTTCGTCCAGAGCACGAAAAATCGTTAGCCGCTCAGCCGGCAAATGACGATTACTCAGCAGACGATCACAGCACTTGATGCGATGACGAATGCTCGTCTTCGTGTCTAGACAGCGCCCCATCTTGACGACACCAAGCCCGCCGATTCTGCCGGCCTCTGCCACTTTCGCTATACAGCCGCGGCGCTTGGCATGGATCTCGGGACACTTCGTGTCCAATAGATTTTGTATGATGCGGTGTGCGTGCATGGTTGCTTCTCCTTCGCAGTTTGGACGCTACGAAAGAGAGGGCTAACACAGCCATGCATGCACCAGCTTTTTTCACCGGAAGCTAACAGCAACTCCGTCCACCTACAAGAAAAATATGTGGGGAAGGGTCAGGCTCTGACCCCGAATTGTCGACCCCGAATTGTCGATCAGCGGAAGCTCAGCGCCCCGGTCAGGTCGCCCGGCGGACGCGCCCCGCGCGCCGCGAACGCCGCGTTGCGTGCGGCCAGGCCTTCCAGCAGCGGCAGGCCGTGCAGGCGCGTGATGAAGCGCAGGATCGACGTCGTGTCGTAGAAATTGTGGTCGACGGCGCCCTTCTTCGCGTACGGCGAGATGACGATCGCGGGGATGCGCGAACCCGGCCCCCAGCGGTCGCCCTGCGGCGGCGCCACGTGGTCCCACCAGCCGCCGTTCTCGTCGAAGGTGACGACGACGACCATGTCCTTCCACTGCGGCGACTTCTTGAGGTGCTCGATCACGTTGGCCACGTGGGCATCGCCGGACTCCACGTCCGAATAGCCCGCGTGCAGGTTCAGGTTCCCCTGCGGCTTGTAGAACGTAACGGCCGGCAGCCTGCCGGCAATGGCGTCGGCGATGAATTTGTTCGAGATCGGGCTGTCGCCCATGCCGCCGTCGCGCAGGTGCTCGGCGCGCGCCGCGGTGCCCGGTCCGAACTGCCTGAAATAGTTGAACGGCTGGTGGTGGAACTGGAAGTTCGGCCGCTCGCCTTCGCCGCGGCCGTCCAGCGCCGCCTGCCACGCGCCCGCGTACCACGCCCAGCTGACGCCCTTTTCGGACAGCAGGTCGCCGATCGTTCGATACGTTTGCGGCGGCAGCACGGCCGGGTCTTGCGGATCGGCCAGGTGCGCATCGCCGCCCGGTGCCGGGCGCACCCAGCTCGGCTGGAACGGCGGCGCCATCGTGTTGACCGCGTAGCCGTCCGGCGTGATGGCGCCGTTGTTGACGAACTTCGGCTTGCCCTCCAGCGCGGACTTGGGCGAATCCGGCGCGAGCGCGAGACGGACGCCCGTCGGGCCGTCTTCCAGCACCGCGATCTTCTTCGCGGCCGGCGTGGACGCCGCATCGAAGAATTCCGGTACCCGGCCGCTGACCAGGAACTGGTGGTTCAGGTAGGAGCCGCCGAACGCGCCCATGAAAAAATTGTCGCACAGCGTGAATTGGCGCGCGATCTGCCACAGGCCCAGGTTCTTCGACGTCTCGCCATAATGCCCCATCGTCAGCGCGCCGTTGTCGCCCCACGCGACGAAGCCGTCGTTCTTGCCGCCGTTGATCTGCATCTGGTTCTGGTAAAACAGATGCCACAGGTCGCGCGTGACGATCGCTTCCGGCAGCGGCTTCCCGGCGGCATCCGTCAGCCTGAACGGCGCGTTGGGAAGATGCTGGATGTCGTCTTCCCTGATCAGGTAATCCGTGCCGCCGATGTTCTGGCGCGCGGGCACCATGCCGCCCCAGATCTTCGGCAGTTCCGGCAGGACGCTGCCGTCGCGGTCCTTCTGTGGGACGGCGTTCGCCGCCGGCAGCGGTTGCGCCAGGCCGGGGAAGTCCGCGAACAGGTTGTTGAAGCTGCGGTTCTCCAGGTAGATCACGACGACGTTCTTGACGTGCGCCTTCAGCTTGGCGTCCAGCGAGCCCGCGACCGGCTTCACCGCCTTGGCCGGCTTCGCTTCTGCGGCCGGCGGCGCGATCGACGCCGACAGGCCCACGGCGGCCGCGGCCTGGAAGATGCGGCGGCGCGCGGGGCTGGCGGGGTGGTCGTCGTCGTGATCCTGCATGGCGTTCTCCTGGGGCGCAAAGCATCGATTATCTGTTCTTTTTGCCATCAGGAAAAGAAAAAAGCCCGTCAATACGGGCAAAAACGACAGCGATCGCTTACAACTCCTTAACGCCGATTTACCCGCGCTCAGTTGCGCTTAACCGCGCTTAACATCCCGCCGGGCCAGAATCCGGCAACGAATCGACGAAAGGATCACCATGAAACGCACCGCGCTCGCCGTCCTCGGCGCCCTCTTCCTGGCCTGCGCGCCCCTCGCCCACGCCGACGACACGCCGGCCCCCACCGCGCGGCCGACGCTGAAACTGCCGCAAGCGCAGGTGGAACGGCTGCTGGAGGTCTACGCCCTGATCAAGCAGAACTATGTCGGCGAGGCGGACGACAACACGCTGTTCGACGGCGCCCTGTCCGGCATGCTGGCCGCGCTCGACGCGCACTCGCGCTACCTGGACAAGGACGCCATGCGCGACGTCGGGCGCGAGAACAGCGGCGAGTACGTGGGCATCGGCATCGAGGTCGAAGGCGACCGCAAGCAGTTGCGCGTGGTGTCCGCCACCGAAGGCTCGCCGGCCGAACGCGCGGGCGTCCGGCCAGGCGACGTGATCGTCTCGGTGGACGGCGCGCCCGTCGCCGCCATGGCGGGCGACGACGTCGCGCGGCGCATGCACGGCGCGCCGGGCACCGTGGTCGCCATCGGCATCGCGCGCCGCAACAAGGTCGAGACCCTGCGCATCACGCGCGCCGACCTGCACAACGACACGGTGCGCGTGAAGATGGCGGCGCCGGGCCTCGCGTGGATCCGCATCTCGGAATTCGGCGGCGCCACGGCGGCCGACCTCGCGGCGGCCCTGAAGAAACTGGACAACCCGCGCGGCCTGATTCTCGATCTGCGCAACGATCCGGGCGGCCTGGTGTCGACGGGCGTCGCGGTCGCGGGCGCGTTCCTGCAGCCGGGCACCGTGCTGTTCTCGGCGCGCGGACGCGAACCGGGCGCCAACGCCACCGTCACCGTCGACGAGCGCTACTACCGCCAGCAAGGCCAGCCCGACGTGCTGGCCGGCCTGCCCGCGTGGACCCGCACCGTGCCGCTGACGGTGCTCGTGAACGGCGCGTCCGCGTCGGCCGCGGAACTGGTCACGGGTGCCCTGCAGGACCAGCACCGCGCCACCGTCATCGGCACGCGCACGTTCGGCAAGGGTTCGATCCAGTCCGTCATCGGGCTGGACGCGGACAGCGGCATCAAGTTCACCGTGGCGCGCTACTTCACGCCGAACGGCCACGAGATCCAGGCGCGCGGCGTCACACCCGACATCGTCGTGACGCCCGCGGTGGCCGCCGACGACGACCTGTTGCTGCGCGAAGCCGACCTGGCAAAACACCTGCCCGCGACGCAGCCGCTCGACACGATGGCCGAAGCGAAGCGCGAACCGGTCGAGTCCACGCGCGCGTTCGGCACGCGCGACGACAAGGCCCTGCAGACCGCGGTGGCCGTCCTCACGCCGGAGGACAAGCGTTCGTCCACGCTCGCGGCCCTGCTGCGCCGCTGGAGCGGTGCGCCGCTGGCGGCGACCGCCGCGCCGTAACGATCACGTCACAATCCCGCGTCAAAATACGCATCGCTCCCAGGGAAGAGAGCACATGGCGGCTCGGCCGCCCTACCGGCGCCGGCGGTCGGGAAACATACCGGCACCAATTCTAGAAGCGTGCCTTGGCGCGCAGACTGTCCTTGACGTGACGGCGCGCGCGCGGCATCGCATCCAGCGCGCGCGCCGCCAGCACGCCTTCGATGAAGCCGAGCAGCCCCGCCTCCTGCGGCACGCGGTCACGCAGCTGGGCAACCAGCTCGCGTGCCACGAACGCATCGTTGATCTCGCCCAGCTCGTCCTGCATGCCGCTCAAGAGAGCGTGCCGTTTCGTCGCCTTGCGGTCGTGCGACAACGCGGAGAAGAACTCGCGCGCATAACGTTCCTTCTTGGCTGCGATGCGCACCTTGTGCAGGCACTCCGGCCGTTTCAGGTCGTAGCCGCGGGCGCGCTTGCGCACGCGCGCGGCCGCGTGCTGCACGAGCTGCGGCGCGGCCTTCGCGATCTTCTGTTCGAGCGGATCGGCCGGCAGCGCAGTATGGTGCCAGCCCTTGCCCGCGATCCAGCCGCCCAGCGCGAGCATCAGGGTCGTGTAGCGCGGGCTGCCGACGGCCGAGCGCACGCGCGCCCGATGACGCTCCGCCTCCTCGCGCGCGGCCGCTTCCACGCGCGCCAGCGACGGCTTCTGGTCCTCGGCCAGCGGCAGGCCGGGCAGCACGGATTCGAGGAACACGTCCCAGTTGCGCGCGTCGCCCAGTTCGCCGGCGAACCAGTCGATATCGGCCGCCAGCGGTTCCGGCAGCGTCACGAGCCCGTCGACCATGTCCTGGGCCGCGCGCAGGCGGCGCAGGCCGACGCGCATCTGGTGCAGGCTCTCGACGTCGCCCGCCAGCACGCCCCGTTCGTTGGCCTGCATCTGCTGCAGGCAGTTCTGCAGGATGCCGCCCAGCGCCTCGCCCAGCGTGGCCTTGCGCTTGAGCGTCACGGGCGTGGCCTTGACGGCGTGCGCCTTGTCATCGGTCGCCAGCGCATAGCCGCGCTCGGCCTTGCTGATGTTTTCGATGCGCACGGGCGTCGCCTCGTGCACCCGCTGCGCCAGTTCGTACAGGCAGGCCGGATCGCCATCCTTCACTTCCAGCTCCAGCTCGCGCACGGCCGTCTTGCGCTCGCCGTGCTGCAGTTCGCCCACGTCCAGCGCGCACTCGACGTGCGTGCCGTCCGGCAGGGCCAGCATCCACGTCGTGCGCTTCGTGCGGTTGACGAAGACCGGCTCGGGTGCAAGCTGCCGGCCGTCCAGGCTGTGCGCCAGGTCGGGCAACGCTTCGCGCAGCTGGCGGTCGAACAGGTCGTGGTCGGGCACCTCGGACGCAATCTCGGCTTCCAGCTCGGTTCTCCGGTGCAGGCCGGCCACGGCGCTGCCGCCGCCCTTCAGGGTCTGCACGTGACGCTCCCCGGCGCTGCGCACGCGCAGGGCGAAGCCATGCTTCCACAAGTCGAAGCCGCCAGTGTCGAAATAGCGGTCGACGTGTTCCTGGTCGCGCGGCTTCGACACGGCGTGCTCGCGCAGCACGGCGGATTTCTTCAACTGCGCGGCGCTCGTCGCGCCCACGGCCAGTTTGATTTCACATTCCATCGGTTTCTCCTGTCATCCCGTCCTCTTACTGTAGCGCATCGCCTTCGAGGTCGACACACGAATCGGCGCTCACGCACCCGCGTTGGACCAACCCCGCACGCAAGCACGCGTGATGCAGAACAGTCCGGCGCCGGCCGTGTACCGCTACCGTACGGAAGCTGTCCGGGCATTCATGCAGGCTGCATTTCCAGGGAGACAGATATGGCACGGTTCGGTGTCGAGGCGATCCGCTATTTCAGCCACGCGCGCGCTGCGCACGTGAGCACGGAATCGGCGACGCTGCAGTTCGGCTACCTCGACCTGGGCAAGCGCAAGACGCAGCGCGTGCTGGGGCCCGGCTACGTCGCGCACGTCGTCCTGCGCCACAAGACGGGACGCCAGGCGTATGTGCTGGCCGTGCGTGCGACGGAGCGGGCCTATCTCGACCTGCCCGTGTACGGCAGCGGGATCGTGGCCGGGCACGGGCGGACGGAGATCGCGCGCTGCGAAGTGAGCTGACAGACGCGCTGACCGGTGCGCTCAGGTGGCCGGCCGTGGGTGCAAGTCCAGCCTGCGGCCGGCCTTGACGATCTGGCTGGGCACCTCGTGGCCGACGAGGTCCTGCAGGCGGACCGCGGCCTGCAGCAGCCGGGCCAGGTCGACGCCGGTGTCGTAGCCCATCAGCTCGAGCGCATGCACGACCTCCTCCGTGCACACGTTGCCGGTGGCACCGGGCGCATACGGGCAGCCGCCGATGCCGCCGAGGGAGGCGTCGAAGCGGTCGGCACCCGCGTCGATGGCGGCCAGCACGTTCGCGATGCCCATGCCGCGCGTGTTGTGGAAGTGCAGCGTGAGTTCGATGCCGGGCCAGCGCGCGCGTACGGCTTCCGTCAGCGCGCGCACCTGGGTCGGATAGGCCATGCCGGTGGTGTCGCACAGCGTGATGCCGTGCACGCCGAGTTCGCCGACGAAGCGGGCGCACCAGTCCAGCACGTCCTGCTGCGGCACGTCGCCTTCCATCGGGCAGCCGAAGCTGCACGACAGCGACACGTTGACGGCGACGCCGTGGCGCCGCGCCAGTGCAGCCACGTCGGCCAGTCCGGCGAACGATTGTGCACGCGTCATGCGCAGGTTGGACAGGTTGTGGCTTTCGCTGGCCGACATGACGAGATTCATCTCACCCACGCCCGCCGCCACGGCACGCTCGGCCCCGCGCACGTTCGGCACGAGGGCGCTGTACACGACGCCCGGTGCGCGCGCGATGCCGGCGAACACGTCGGCCGCATCCGCGAGCACCGGCACGGCCTTCGGCGACACGAAGGAGCTGACTTCGAGCTTGGCGAGTCCCGCGCCCGACAGCAGGTCGGCCAGGGCGATCTTGTCGGCCGTCGGCACGAAGCGGCACTCGGCCTGCAGGCCGTCGCGCAGCCCGACTTCCTGGAGGCGGATGCGACGGCCGGCCCCGGTCCAGGCGCTCATGCGACCACCTTGCGCGCGCGCAGCGCCGCGATCTGGTCGTCGGTGAGGCCGATCTCGCGCAACACGGCATCCGTGTCCTCGCCCAGCCGCGGCGCGGCCGAGCGCACGCTGCCCGGCGTGCCCATCAGCTTCGGCACGATGCCCGGCACCTCGACCTCGTAGCCTTCTCTCGTCTGCTGCGTCAGGATCATGTCGCGGGCCCGGTAGTGCGGGTCTTCCGCGATGTCCTTCGCCGTGTAGACCTTGCCGGCCGGGACTTTCGCCGCGCCCAGCACGTCCAGGACGTTCGCCACGGTACGCTCGGCCGTCCATGTGCCGATGGCCGCATCGATCTCGTCCACGCGCGCGACGCGGCCCGCATTGTTCGCGAGGTCAGGCGCGTCGCCCAGGTCGGGCCGGCCGATCGCCTGCATCAGGCGTTTAAAAATGCTGTCGCCATTGCCGGCGACGAGCACGTAGCCGTCCACGCAGCGGTAGGCATTCGACGGGGCGATGCCCGGCAACGCGCTGCCGGCGGCCTCGCGCACGGCGCCGAACGCGCTGTATTCGGGGATCAGGCTTTCCATCACGTTGAACACGGCTTCGTGCAGCGCGACGTCGATCACCTGTCCTTTGCCGCCGTTGACCTTGCGGTGGTACAGCGCCGTCAGCACGCCGATGGTGCCGTGCAGCGCGGCCAGGGTGTCGCCGATCGAGATGCCGCAGCGTACCGGCACGCGGCCCGGCTCGCCGGTCAGGTGACGCAGGCCGCCCATCGCTTCGCCGATCGCGCCGAAGCCCGGCAGGTCGCGGTACGGCCCCGTCTGGCCGTAGCCGGAAATGCGCAGCATGACGAGACCCGGATTCAGTTCGGACAGGACGTCCCACCCCATGCCCCAGCTTTCCATCGTGCCGGGACGGAAGTTCTCGACGAGCACGTCGGCCTCGGCGATCAGCTTGCGCGCGACGTCCTGCCCTTCTTCGCTTCTCAGGTCGAGGGCGAGCGAGCGCTTGTTGCGCGACTGGACCTGCCACCAGACGGAGGTGCCGTCCTTCATCATGCGCCAGTTGCGCAGCGGGTCGCCCGTGCCCGGCGCCTCGATCTTGATCACGTCGGCGCCGAAATCGCCCAGCGTCTTGCCGGCGAACGGGCCGGCGATCAATTGTCCCATCTCGATCACGCGCACGCCCTGCAGGGCGTTGGCGGACATCGTGCCTGAAGCCGTCATGCTCATGTTGTCCTCGTCAGTTTGCAGATTGTTCGCGCTGGCGCAGCCGGTCGGGCAGGCCGAACGCCAGCACACCGGCGCAGGCCACGCCCAGCGCCGCGATCACGTACAGGGCGGGCGTCGTGCTGCCGGTGACGTCCTTGATGCGTCCGACCATCACCGGGCTGACGATGCCGCCCAGCTGTCCCAACGTATTGATCAGCGCGATGCCCCCCGCCGCGCCGGCACCCGTTACCAGTTTCGGCGGCAGTGCCCAGAACGCGGGGATCGACGCTACCACACCCGCGCCCATCACGGCCAGTGCCGCGACCAGCAGGCCGGGCTGGTGGTCGAACAGGCCGGCGCCGCAAAAGCCCACCGCGCCCAGCAGCACGAGGCCGATCACGAACTTCGTGCGCTCGCCGCTCGCATCCGACAGCCGGCCCACGGCCACCATCGCGATCGCACCGCACAGGTAGGGCACCGCCGTGAGCAGGCCGATGGTCGTCGGGCTCGTGGTGCCGGCGCTGCGGATCATGTGCGGCGCCCAGAAGTTCAGGCCATAGGAGCTCACCTGGATCAGGAAGTAGACGAGGCCCAGCGTGAAAAAGCCCGGCGTCTTGAGGGCGCCCAGCAGCGAGTGGCTGCCGATTCCCCGGTTCTGTTCGGCGATGCGCGCGGCCAGCAGCGCGCGTTCGTCGGGCGCGAGCCAGGACGCATCCTCGACGCGGTCCTTCAGCACGAGGACCACGATGGCGCCCAGCAGCACGCACGGCAGGCCGCCCACGAGGAACAGCCAGTGCCAGCCGGACATGCCCAGCACGCCGTCCAGGTGGGCCAGCACGAGGCCGGCGGCCGGCGCACCGACGAGGCCCGAGAATGCCGAGGCGAGGAACAACATCGAGGTGATGCGGCCGCGGTAGGCGGTCGGGAACCACAGCGTGAGGAAGTACAGCACGCCGGGCGCGAAGCCGGCCTCCATGGCGCCGATCAGGAAGCGCAGCACGTAGAACTGCCATTCGGTCTGCACCAGCGCCATCAGCGCGGTGGCGATGCCCCACGAGACCATGATGCGCGCGATCCAGCGCCGCGCGCCGACCTTGTACAGCATCATGTTGCTGGGGACTTCGAACAGGACGTAGCCGACCGAGAACAGGCCGGCGCCGAGGCCGTACGCCGTGTCGGACAGCGACAGGCTGCTCTGCAGCGCGAACTTGGCGAAGCTGATGTTGATGCGGTCGAAAAAGGCGAACAGGTAGCAGACCATGATGAGGGGCATGATGCGCCATGCCACCTTCGCCACGATCCGCGCCATGTCCGGTGCGGCGGCGTCGGCCGCGCCGGCCGGGGCGGAAAGAATCTTGCTCATTGTTGTCTCCGGATGGATAGTCGTCGAATGAAGCACGCTCTTGGTGGCGTGATGATGCGATTCTGGCAGCACGCCTCCGGACGCGGAATGACCAAGGTGTGAACCCCGCTTTCGCGTTTCGCGAAAGCTCGCCAGGTGTCAGGCCCCGGCGCCCAGATGGTCCACCAGCAGGCGTGCGTGGCGCGGCAGGGTTTCCAGGTCGCGCACGCCGATCAGGAGCTGGCGCCGCGCCCACGCATCCGTCAGCGGGATCTGGCGCAGGTTCAGCGAGCGCACGAGCGCGCGCACGGCGTCGGCCGGTAGCACCGCGACGCCCAGGCCGGCCGCCACCATCTGGCACATCGCATCGAAGCTGCGCACCTGGATGCGCACGCGCAGGCGCCGGCCCATCGCTTCCGTCTCAGCCTGCAGGCGCTGCGCCAGCGACGTGCCCTGCGACAGGCTGACGACGTCGAAGTCCGCCGCCTCCTCGAAGCCCAGGCTGCGCCGGCGCGCGAGCGCGTGGCCGGCCGGGACCACGAGCACGAGGCGGTCTTCGCGATAGGGCATCAGGTGCAGGCCGAGGGCCGGCGTGCGGTCGGCGAAGATGCCGATGTCGGCGCGGCCTTCCAGTACGCCCAGCACGATCTCGTTGCTGTTGAGCTCAGCGAGCTCGATCCGGATCGCCGGATTGGCCCTGGCAAACGCGGCGATGTCGGCCGGCAGGAACTGCGTGATCGCGGAGGTGTTCGCCCACAGGCGCGCCACGCCGACGATGCCGCTGGCGTGGTCGTGCAGCTCGGCCGCCAGCAGGTTGACGTCGCCGAGGATGCGCTGCGCGTGCCGCGCCAGCGCCAGGCCGGCCGCGGTGGGCGTGATGCCGCGCGAATGGCGCTCGAACAGCGCGGCGCCGACGGCGGCCTCCAGGTCGGAGATGCGCTTGCTCGCCGCCCCGACGGCCAGGTTGGCGAGCAGCGCGCCCTTGCTGATGCTGCCGGAGCGGACGACGTGGCTGAACAGGGAAAGCGAAACGAGGTCGAGACGGTGCAGGTTCATATCGACATGCAAGCGCGAAGGACAATCTGATCTGTTATGCATTCACGAAGCTGTTATGCGCTCACGAAGGTCTAGCGGATAACATCTGAGCCCAGATATTAGCGGCTTCCCTTTTTCGAAAATACGCGAACACATTAAACCAGGTGTGTGGATTGTATTAGTGCCACATCGCTGAACTACAGCATCTAAATTTAAGAGGACTAGTTGTAAATGCCGAAGATGACGGGTTAAATTTCATCATGTTAGTCCGAGCGATCAACTAGGCGGCAGGAAAAAATCACCCCATGGCCAGACGGCGAAGACGTGAGACCAATCGAATCGTCGTCACTATCCACATACCAAACTGCAGCCTTCTCAAATCGCATTGAAACCAATAACGCTATTGCAAAAAAAAGTTTTGGCCCAAATGGCAGCAATATTGGCCTCGCGCTTGGCGACAAACCTACAACCAGCGACATGAGCCGATAGTACGTATCTACAGGCTCAAGAACTTCGTAGTCAATAACGCTCTCACCTGCATTAATAAGTTGCTTATTATGGTTTTTTACCTGATGCAAAAATCGATGTTCGGGAGAGTTTGGAACAAAAACCCAACGATTCCGCGGTTCCAAATACTCAACGGCACCTATAGCTTTCCCCTTTTCATAACCGAGACTAACAATTACGTCAACGGGTAACGAAGGTAACGCTCCCCAACCGGAAAACTCCCGATGAACGGGTGCTAAACGTCGGATAGATGGGAAGGGCTGATCTGGCGGCCTCACATATCGTGCAAGTGAATATCCGATAGAGAGGTGCACCGTATGCTCCACACAAATAACTTTCAAACAAGCGAAAACTTTTGCCAGATTCACCCGGGAAAGCGAAGATACATCCACAAACACGCGGGGCACGAAATTTTTATTCGAAAAATTCTTTGTTTTTTCTCTTATGGCGTGACAAACATCATCAACATCTAAAACTTTGGCTGAATATCTTTTCTCGAACGACTCAATCCTCGATGTCTCCGCCTCATCACTTTTGACAGCCAAGACATCGGAAATTGTACGCCTCAATTGCGTCAAGACATAAGCCGACCGTAGGTCTGCACCAAAAGCAAAAACTCCCACGTCAAATAAAATTTGCGTGCTTTCTTCAGCAAGCTCAATTAATGAGCGCTGTGCCATATCACTTATATGTAGCGACATTAAAACAGACTCCCCTGCGCCGTCGGCGTCACTTTTTCGCTCTTCGACCGGGGTTTGCGATCGATGTTTGCCTTTTGGCCCAATTCAAGTGCCGCTTTGCTTTCCAAAATAGTGCTCAAACTTACATTTTTTGATTTTCTGACCGGAAGTTTATAACATGGAGAAAGTAGGTAAGAGAGCCGAAAGCGCTTTCCTCTTAGATTTCCAAACCCACCAATTCCATCTGCAGGCTCATAACAAACTATTGCACCGTGATTGAGAGCGATACGTAGACAATTTATCGTATCTTCATCAATTTTGGCGTCAACGGTAAACGATAACGGCGGATCTTCTTTAAAGTCATCCGTTACCAATCGATCAAAAAAATAATTTCCGATCCGAGTTAAAAGCTCAAATATTGGCTGGCTAGTCTGAATCTGATCGAATTGCTGGATTGCTGCCGTTCTCAGAACATTTGCGAATGTCCATCCAGTATCGGTCACGTGTCTATGCTGAACAGGAACAGGCAACGGAAGCTTGATGCCGCTTTCAACGTTAGCAAAGATTGCTGAGAGCATTCCAATTAACCAACGAGGATTACCTTCACTGATTGCAGCTATAGCACTCCACCCGCTATATGCTGATGCAAAGGCTTTTCGGCCGCGCTTTTTTCCCTCTCTGGCGCCACGATATGCATTACGAAATGCAACGATTGGGGCTATCTTCCTAATTACCGTTCCGTTAGGCGCCGAATCGGAAACGTTTAAATGTGGTAGCTTAATCTCTTTTCGCCTAAGAAATTCAGCAAACGAATGATCACGTTCCGCTAAAGCCAAAAATTCCTTAGCATATTGCTCAGATTTCTGACCAACTGGCGTAGCATTACTTTCTCGACCTTCTTCGTCGACGATAGCATAAGCCGATTTACCAAAAATTCTCTCGGGCTTGGAGCCCGCAAGACGCAAGTCGTTACTAGTTCTCGACATAAAGACTTTTTCGCAGAAGCCTTCAGCGACGCCTTTATCAGCATACCAAAGCTCCACCTGACGAAAGTCGTCCTTACCTGTCGGCGGCGTCGAAGTTTCAAGTGGGAGCAACGTATGAGGCCCACAGGGCGCAAGTGCGACTTTGAATAACAGCTTTGTCTTACCGGCACGCAGAGCTGTCAATACCATGGTTTGCAGATACGACGGCGCGACCTCGAATTCGTCAAGCAACAGAACCCAAATTCCATCGCTTTGATCAGCCGCTCTATCAAACGCAATAATCGCTTGGTTTACGCTCTCAATAAGCGGCAGGCCGATATATGGCATACTGTTGATAAGCTGTTCACGCGAGAGCGTGCCGCGTCCCATCAAGTTTGCGTTCTGGGCAATCTGCAGAGAGCGCTCTCCAAGCGCGTTCTGAATCGACAACAGAGTTGCGGACCGAACTTCAAGTTGCCAGAGACGGGCAATTTGTACAACTAAGTCTTGAACGACGTTTTGCGAAACCTCAACAGATCGGTAACCTTCTTTACCTGTATTTTGTTTAACGGGCTGCAAACGCAAAGACATTGCCGCAATCGTGGCACTTAACACATTCGTAACGAAAGCTGCCTCTGCCAGCATACCGAAAGATGCGTCGGTCATTCCATTTTTCATGGAATTGATCATTTCGCCCCAAGCGATATCAGCCGGAACATAAATACCTGTATAATTTAAAGCATTCCGAAACTCGTCAGCTTCTTTTCCTGGCCAAGCACGCATACCCTCAAGACTAAGCATTCGCAACAGGGTTGTTTTTCCGCTCCCGCGAGGACCAATCAATAAAGAGTTCCACTGACCGGCAAATTCATGAAATTTGGGTGAAGGAACAAACGAGCTCGCAACTTGGTCATAGCTCATAGCTTTTGCGTTAAAAGCCGCCAAAAACGATGCCGTAGTCATTTGATTCCTTGTGCGAGAAGTGACCAATAGCCGTTATCGCTTGCTTCCACAACTATGCCGTGAGAAATGGCCAAGCGCCGCTCTAGAATTTTCATCTCATCGGGCGTAAGGTATTTTAAATCTGGCATTTCTTGTACCGCTCGACCCCAAGTACAAGGAATAAGTTTGGAAATAGCAAGAGCGATGTCTTCAACATGTGCTCTTGGACCAAACCCGCATCCGTCATAAATTCCGTCCTTTTTTGGAACTGATCTCATCCATCCTACGCCCATATACCAGTCCCATGCCTCGACGGTTCCAACTAATCGGCCAGTAGCCGTCATATTTACATCAAGGCAATAAAACTGGTTTCGCATGCCATCAACAGACGTATCAAGTTGCATGCCCAGGCTGGAAGCGGCAAAGATTATTGGCGACGATGAAGTTCCCTTGCCATATGTAATTCTTCCATGATGTTTATGCCCGTGCACTACGAGCCATGATCCGTGCAACTCAAGATTTTTCATCAAGGTTTCGCCGTTCTCGATGAAGTCATGGCCACCTAAGCCATGCTCTGAATGAGGCTCAGGGGGATGATGGCAAACGAGGATGTTAATCTTGGGCGCGACTGAGAGGCTTAAGTCCTCAATTAGAGCTTCCTGAGCGGATCTTGGGAAACTTCCTCGCTCATATTGATATGCATCGGCTCCGTGCTCGCAGCAACTATTTAAAACAATGATCCTGTACTCTGCAGTTTCAAACAATGCAATTGAGTCACCAAAATATTTCGTGCGAAGAGTGCGGTTACCAATCGGTTTACCACCCCTTATTTCAACAACTGGATATGCCGGCTCCAATAGCTTCAGTGGCTCAAAAAGTCCTAATGACGCGGATAACTCCCTCGTGGGATTTAAGCCGACTTTTTCGGCCGTGCTACGGGACATAATATCGTGGTTCCCAGTGGCCGTTACCAAGGCTTTGCAGTTTAGCTGCAGGGCAAGTTCATTTAGTTCTTTCCACGCTGTAGCTAGCCCTACTCTATCTGCCCCATAAGTAATGTCGCCTACACACAGCAATACATCGGCATTTACTGAATCTTTTTCTAACAGATCCTTTAGATCCGACCATGGATTCTGTTGTGGCTTTGAATTTAAAAACTCCCCTTTAGGGCTAACAAGGATATGCGAAACTGCTGTACGAGCACCATCTTTCGACGTGTAAAAATGCGGATCGCCAATAACAGCAACTCGAATAGATTCTGAAGTTGTCATTTCAGACTCGTTTAGCCCTCAAGTTTTTATTCGTCAACTGACCATTCATAGTTCGACACAAGAATCTCATCAGCTTTACGGCGTTGATCTGCAAAGCCAGCCACACTGCGCGTTACAGATAAATTATAAAATTTCCACCCAGTCAACTTGCTTTTAATTCCTTCCGATGGAGAATATGAGAGCAGAACCTTTACCCCTCTCTCGGAAGCGGACCTAACAGCAGAAATTAGTCGATCTTCGTCATTCTCTCGAAATGAACCCGCTCCATATTCTCCTCTATCGCGCTTTTCACCCAGAGCATAAGGCGGATCCAAATAGAGAAAATCGCCGTCTCTTGTTTTCCCGACTAGTTTCTCAAAATCACCACAAGAAAGTTGAGCATGCTTCAGCTTGTTCGCGAAATCTCTAAAAACTGGAAACTCGGGAACTGAGAGCTTCCCGCTACCGCGAGGAACGTTGAAATGTCCGGAGCGATTTGTTCGATATACGCCGTTAAAGCAGAACCGATTTAGATATATAAAACGGGCAGCACGATCTAACGGTTTTAAAGAAGATGGCGATATAGAACGGATTTCATAATAAAAATCGGCATCTTGACTCATCGCAATTACGCGATTCCATACGGCGCGCGGATGTTCGCGCACTACTTGATATGCGTCTATTAAGTCCGCATTTAGATCGCCTAATAAGGCCTTGTCTGGTCCTAACCTTAAAAACAACACCCCGGATCCAAAAAACGGCTCAGCGTATCTCCGAAAGGTTTTTGGGGAGGCTTGTATGAGCAAGGGCAACAACTTGCGTTTGCTCCCTGCCCAGCGCAGTATTGGCTCAGCCACCTTCTCCCTCTTCAAAAATAACGTTACTTCTAGTGTTCATGACAAATCGCACTAGATGGCCAACCACGACCGTTGCACTCTATTATCGTTGAATTTTTATGGCTGAGAAAACTCTTTTGCGACTCCCTCAGTCGAACTTGCTGAAGTCCGGCTTGCGCTTCTCGAAGAACGCCGTGAAGGCTTCCTTGGCCTCCGCCCCGGTCAGCATCGCGCTGAACCGCTCGTTCTCGGCGGCGATGGTGTCCTTCACCAGCGCCGCACGCGAGCGCTTCATCAGGGCCTTGGTCGTGCGGATCGACGCCGCCGGCAGTTTCACGAGCTTGGCTGCCTGCCCCTGCGCGAACGCGAGCAGCTCGGCGGCCGGCAACACGCGCGCCACGATGCCCATCTCGAACGCTTCCTGCGCGCCGAAGGGTTCGCCCAGCATCAGCTTTTCGGCAGCGCGGGTGTAGCCCGCCGATTGCGCGACGAGCAGCGACGATGCGAACTCGGGGCACAGGCCCAGCTGCGAGAACGGCATCGAGAATTTCGCGTTATCGGCGCAGTAGACGAGGTCGCAGTGCATCAGCAGCGTGGTGCCGATGCCGACGGCGGCGCCGGCGACGGCCGCGACCACTGGCTTCGAGCAGCCTTCCAGCGCGCGCATGAACTGGAACACGGGGCGCGATTCGGTCATCGCGCCTTCGCCCACGTTGTGCAGGAAATCTTCCAGGTCGTTACCGGCCGTGAAGATCTCGGGCTTGCCCGTGATGAGGATCGCGCGGATGGCGGGGTCGGTGTCGGCTGCGCGCAGCGCGTCGGCCAGGATCGTGTACATGGCGCCCGTGATGGCGTTCTTGCGTTCGGGGCGATTGAATTCGAGGGTGAGGATGCCGTCGGCGGTGGTGCTCAGGATGTCCATTCAGTGTCTCCGTTGTATAAAAAAGGGCGCTGCGGTTGTGCCACAGCGCCCCTTCCGTTCACGTCGTGTGGATTACACGCGTTCGATGATGCCCGCCGCGCCCATGCCGGCGCCGACGCACATGGTGACCATGCCGTACTTCAGGTTGTTGCGGCGCAGGGCGTGGACGACGGTCGCGGCGCGGATCGCACCGGTCGCGCCCAGCGGGTGGCCGAGGGCGATCGCGCCGCCCATCGGGTTCACCTTGCTGGTGTCCAGGCCCAGGTCGCGGATGACGGCCAGTGCCTGTGCCGCGAAGGCTTCGTTCAGTTCGATCCAGTCCAGTTGGTCCTGGGTGATGCCGGCGGCGGCCAGCGCGGCCGGAATCGCGACCTTCGGACCGATGCCCATGATCTCCGGCGGCACGCCGCGCACGGCGAACGACGAGAACTTGGCCAGCGGGGTCAGGTTGTGTTCCTTCAGGATCTTCTCGCTGACGACGATCAGCGCACCGGCGCCGTCCGACATCTGCGACGACGTCGCGGCCGTCACGCTGCCCTTGGCGGCGAAGACGGGCTTCAGTTTCGCCATGCCTTCCATGCTGGCGTCGGCGCGCGGGCCTTCGTCCAGGTCGACGGTGCGGCGCTTGACCTTGATCTCGCCGGTCGCCAGGTCCGGCGTGCGGGTGACGATTTCCACCGGGGTGATCTCGTCCTTGAACAGGCCGGCCTGCTGGGCGGCGATGGCCTTGCGGTGCGATTCCAGGCCGAAGGCGTCCTGGTCTTCGCGGCTCACCTTCCACTGGGCGGCGACCTTCTCGGCCGTCAGGCCCATGCCGTACGCCAAGCCCACGTTCTCGTCCTTGAACGTCTCCATGTTGATCGACGGGTGGTGGCCCATCATCGGCACCATCGACATCGATTCGACGCCGCCGGCGATCATCACGTCGGCCTCGCCGACGCGGATGCGGTCCGCGGCCATGGCGAGGGCGGTGATGCCCGACGCGCAGTAACGGTTGACGGTCACGCCGCCGACGGTGTTCGGCAGGCCCGCCAGCACGACGGCGTTACGGGCCACGTTGAAGCCCTGCTCCGCTTCCGGGAACGAGCAGCCGACGATCGCGTCGACGATCAGCGCCGGGTCCAGGTTCGGCACGGCGGCCATCGCGCCGCGGATCGCGTGCACCAGCAGGTCGTCCGGACGGGTCTTGTTGAAGAAGCCGCGCGGCGCCTTGCCGATCGGGGTGCGGGTCGCTGCGACGATGTATGCGTCTTGAAGTTGTTTGCTCATGTCAGTAGTCCTTAGTGTCGCGCCGCGATCAGTTACGTACCGGTTTACCGTTTTGCATCATGCCCATGATGCGTTCCTGGGTCTTCGGATTGTTCAGCAGCGAGACGAATGCCTTGCGCTCCATGTCGAGCAGCCACTGCTCGGACACGACGCTGCCCTGGTCGATGTCGCCACCGGAGACGATCTCCGCGATCGTGTCGCCCAGCTGGTAGTCGTACGCGGAGATGAAGCCGCCGTCGCGCATGTTGACCAGCTGGCCGCGGATCGTGCCCCAGCCATAGCGGCCGGTGACGGTGACCGGGCGGCGCAGCGGTGCACGGTAGCCGGCGTCGAACATCGAGCGCGCGGTGACCTTCGCCACGTGCAGCAGTTCGTACGGGTTGAAGACGATGATGTCGTCGTCCTTCAGGTAGCCCATCGCCTTCGCTTCCAGGGCCGATTTCGACACCTGCGCGGTGGCCGCGTTGGTGAAGCCGGTCTTCAGGAATTGCAGGATGTCGTTGCCCTTCGATTCATTGGCCGCGCGCACCGCCGCTTCCTTCAGGCCGCCGCCGGCCGGCACCAGGCCGACACCCACTTCCACGAGGCCGATGTACGACTCGATCGAGGCCACGCGCTTCGATGCGTGCAGCGCCATTTCGCAGCCGCCGCCCAGGGCGAGACCCGCCACCGCGGCCACGACCGGGATGTTCGAGTATTTCATCGCCATGAACGTGTCCTGCAGTTCCTTGACGATCGGGTCCATCGCTTTCGCGCCGCCCGCCATGAAGGCCGGCAGGGCCGATTGCAGGTCGGCGCCGGCCGAGAACGCGCCGCCGTCGGCCGCATCGGTATTCCAGATCACGATGCCCTTGAAGCCCTTCTCGGCTTCGGCCAGCGCGCGCTGGATGCCCTTGATGACGCCGTCGCCGATCACGTGCATCTTCGTCTTCAGCGAGATGACCAGCACGTCGTCGCCCGAGTGCCACAGGCGCACGGAATCGTCCTCGAACACGGTGGTGCCGGCGGTCTTCGGATCCTGGCCGCCCGCGCCCACGACCGGTGCGCGGAACTGCTGGCGCTGATAGACCGGCAGGTCCGAGCGCGGCACGTACGCGTTCTTCGTGACGGAGTACGAACCTTCCGGCGTGTGCACGCCCTTCTCCGCGACCGGTGCGCTGAACACCCATGCCGGCAGCGGTGCATCGGTCAGGGCCTTGCCTGCTTCGATGTCTTCCTTGACCCACTGGGCGATGGTGTTCCAGCCGGCGGCCTGCCACGTCTCGAACGGGCCGACGCTCCAGCCGAAGCCCCAGCGCATCGCGAAGTCCACGTCGCGCGCGTTGTCGGCGATCGAATCCAGGTGGAACGCGATGTAGTGGAAGGCGTCGCGGAAGATCGCCCACAGGAACTGCGCCTGCGGGTTGGTCGATTCGCGCATCGCCTTGAATTTCTTGACCGGGTCCTTCTCTTTCAGGATGCGTGCGACGATGTCGGCCGCCTTGGCGCCGCCCGGCACGTATTCGCCCGTCGCGGTATCCAGGCGCAGGATGTCCTTGCCGACTTTCTTGTAGAAGCCGGCGCCCGTCTTCTGGCCCAGCGCGCCCTTCTCGATCAGCTTGGCCAGCACGTCCGGCGTCTTGTACACGCCGAAGAACGGGTCGTCCCGCAGGTTGTCCTGCATCGTCTTGATGACGTGGCCCATCGTGTCCAGGCCGACGACGTCCGCCGTGCGGAACGTGCCCGACTTGGCGCGGCCCAGCTTGGCGCCGGTCAGGTCGTCGACGACGTCGACGCTCAAACCGAACTTCTCGGCTTCATGGATCGTGGCCAGCATGCCGAAGATGCCGACGCGGTTGGCGATGAAGTTCGGCGTGTCTTTCGCACGCACGACGCCCTTGCCCAGGACCGAGGTCAGGAAGGTCTCGAGCTGGTCGAGGATTTCCGGCTTCGTCGCGGCGGTCGGGATCAGTTCGACCAGGTGCATGTAGCGCGGCGGGTTGAAGAAGTGCACGCCGCAGAAGCGCGACTTCAGTTCGGCGTCGAAACCTTCTGCCAGCTTCTCGATCGACAGGCCCGACGTGTTCGACGCGAAGATCGCGTTCGCGCCGATGTGCGGAGCGACCTTCTTGTACAGGTCGTGCTTCCAGTCCATGCGCTCGGCGATGGCTTCGATGATCAGGTCGCAGCCGGCCAGCACGTCGAGGTTGTCCTCGTAGTTGGCGACTTCGATCAGTGCGGCATCTTCCTTGTTGCCCAGCGGTGCCGGCGACAGTTTTTTCAGGTTCTCGATGGCCTTCAGAACGATGGAGTTCTTATTAGACGGACCGCCGGAGCTTTGCTCCGGCTTAGCCGGCAGGTCGAACAGCACGACCGGGACCTTGGCGTTGACGCAGTGCGCAGCGATCTGCGCGCCCATCACGCCGGCGCCCAGCACGGCGACTTTCTTGACGATGAAATTGGTCATCTCTCGTAATCCTTAGTTAGGTCGTCGTCCCCGCTTTCGCGGGAACGACGGGTAGATTTGATGGTGCGTGTTTAAAACAGGTCGGCGTCCAGCGCCATCAGGTTCGACGAACCCGAACGTGCCTGGCGGATCAGCATCGCGGTTTCCGGGTACAGGCGGGCGAAGTAGAAGCGTGCGGTCGCCAGTTTCGATTCGTAGAACTTGTCGCCCGAATCCTTCTTGGCCAGCGCGATCTTCGCCATCTGCGCGAAGAAGTACGAGAACACCATGTGGCCCACGACGCGCAGGTAAGGCACGGCGGCGGCGCCCACTTCGTCCTGGTTCTGGAAGGCCTTCATGCCGATTTCCATCGTCAGCTTGCCGACCTTCTCGCCCAGTTCGCCCAGCGGGCTCACGAATTCGGACATCTGCTCGTCCAGGCCGTTGTCTTCGACGAATGCCTTGATCTTTTCGCCGAAGGCGCGCAGCTTGGCGCCGTTGTCCATCAGGATCTTACGGCCCAGCAGGTCCAGCGATTGCACGGTGTTCGTGCCTTCGTAGATCATGTTGATGCGGGCGTCGCGCACGTACTGCTCCATGCCCCACTCGGCGATGTAGCCGTGGCCGCCGTAGACCTGCATCGCTTCCGACGTGGCGATCCAGCCGTTGTCGGTGATGAACGCCTTCACGACCGGAGTCAGCAGCGCGACTTCGTCGGCGGCTTCCTTGCGGACGGCTTCGTCCGGGTGGTTCAGTTCACGGTCGATCTGCAGCGCGACGTACGACGTCAGGGCGCGCGCGCCTTCGGCGTATGCCTTCGCGGTCAGCAGCATGCGGCGCACGTCCGGGTGGACGATGATCGGGTCGGCCGGCTTGTCCGGTGCCTTCGGGCCCGACAGGCTGCGCATCTGGATGCGGTCTTTCGCATAGACCAGCGCGTTCTGGTACGCGACTTCGGTCAGGCCCAGCGACTGCATGCCGACGCCCAGGCGGGCGGCATTCATGAACACGAACATCGCGTTCAGGCCCTTGTGCGGCTGGCCGATCAGCGTGCCGATGGCGCCGTCCAGGTTCATCTGGCAGGTCGAGTTGCCGTGGATGCCCATCTTTTCTTCGATGGCGCCGCAGGTGATGCCGTTGCGCGCGCCGACCGAACCGTCGGCGTTCGGCAGGAACTTCGGCACGAGGAACAGCGAGATGCCTTTCGAGCCTTCCGGCGCGTCCGGCAGGCGGGCCAGCACCAGGTGGACGATGTTTTCCGACATGTCGTGCTCGCCGGCGGAAATGAAGATCTTCGAGCCGGTGATGCTGTAGGTGCCGTCGGCCTGCGGTTCGGCCTTCGTGCGCAGCAGGCCTAGGTCGGTGCCGCAGTGCGCTTCGGTCAGGCACATCGTGCCGGTCCACTCGCCCGAGACGAGCTTCGGCAGGTAGAACTTCTTCTGGTCGTCGGTGCCGTGTTCCTTCAGGCACTCGTACGCGCCGTGCGACAGGCCCGGGTACATGGTCCATGCCTGGTTCGAGGAGTTCAGCATCTCGTAGAACGAGTTGTTCAGCGAGACCGGCAGGCCCTGGCCGCCGTATTCCGGATCGCAGGCCAGCGCAGCCCAGCCGCCTTCCACGTACTGCTTGTAGGCTTCCTTGAAACCCTTGGGCGTGGTGACGGTCTTGGTGGCGGCGTCGTAGTGGCAGCCTTCGCGGTCGCCGCTGTGGTTCAGCGGGAACAGCACTTCCTGCGTGAATTTCGCGCCTTCTTCCAGCACCTGGTTGATGATGTCGGCGTCGATCTCCTGGTACGCCGGCAGGTTCTTGAATTCTTCGGTGACGTTGAGGAACTCGTGCAGAACGAACTGCATATCACGAAGTGGCGCGACGTACTGACCCATGGTTGTTCTCCTGACAGGTGAATATTTTGTGTGAATTACTGGGCGCTGGCGGTATCCGCCTGGCTGTTTTGCTTGTTGGGATTGCGGTAATCTTCGACCAGGCGCGCGAAGCCGCGGTGCGCGCGGTCGACGGTGCCCGGGATGCGCAGGAAGCGCGCATCGTGGTGCACCGCCAGCACGAGGCCATACATCTCGTACACGAGTTGCTCGGGGTCGGTGCCCGGCTTCAGGTCGCCGCAGTCGATCGCCTGTTGCGCGCAACGCAGCAGGGCGCCCTGCCACGTGCGGACCATGGCGACGAGTTCTTCGCGGATCGGGCCCGGGCGGTCGTCGTATTCGACGGCGCCACTGATATAGATGCAGCCGGACGCGATCTCGACCGAGACGCGCTTGAGCCAGCGATTGAACATCGCCTCCAGGCGCGGCAGGCCGCGGGCTTCCTTCAGGCTGGGGAAGAAGACTTCCTGCTCGAAGCGGCGGTGGTACAGCTTGAGCACGTCGATCTGCAGGTCTTCGCGCGACCCGAAGTGCGCGAACACGCCCGATTTGCTCATATTCATGCGGTCGGCCAGCAGGCCGATCGTCAGGCCTTCCAGACCGTCGCGGCTGGCGAGCTCGAGCGCAACATCGAGAATGGCGGCCCGCGTCATCTCGCCCTTGCGCATGCTCATCGATTTAGCTGTCGTATTAATAATTGCCTCGCGTAAGTCGGAAGCTCGATAACCCTACTGCGCGTTGCAGCTTCGCCCTGCGATGCTCGCTGTACTGCTCGTACAGCTGCGCTTCTCGGGCTGCGCGCCCCGGCCAATCTGCTGCCGCTCGCTACGGGTTCTCGAGGTTCCTTTTCTCTAGTCGAAAAAATCCGAACGCTCGTACTATTATCTACCAGCCGTGAAATGTCAAACGGGAACTTAGAGGCGACGTTCTAGTGTGTTGTCAGCCGCCCGCACGGGTGATGGCGCGGCGGTCGCGCTTGGTCGGGCGGCCCTTGATCGTGCTGCCCGGTTCGGGGAACAAACGGCGTGCTTCCTGATCGTTTTCCCTACGGACGATACTCTCTTCCGTCTCGCGGTACAACGCCTGGGCGACGGGTGCCGGCCCCCGCTTGTCGGACAGGCCCAGCACGACCACCTCCCAGCGGTTCGAACCGTTGTCGACGAAAATCTTATCATCGACCTTGACGGAGCGGGCGGGTTTGACGGGTTCGCCGCCGATCCGCACGCGGCCCCGGTCGACCGCATCCGCCGCCAGCGAGCGCGTTTTAAAAAAGCGCGCGGCCCACAGCCATTTGTCGATCCTTACGTTGTCATTCTCTGTCATAGCGTCTTTCCATCATGCGTAGCCGATCGCGACGACCCGCATGGTCAATTTATAGAGAAGATAGGCCATTTCGTGGCCGCAGCGGCGCACCCAACCGAGTTGCCGCAGATCATCCAGGCACACCTCCACGCCATCGGCCACGCCCCGCTCGATCTGGCGGGCCAGCGTACCGGCGAACTGCGCGTCGCGCACGACGACGTTCGCTTCCTGGTTGACGAACAGCGACAGCCCGTCGCAGTTGCTGGAGCCCACCGTGGCCCAGTTGTCGTCCACGACGCAGACCTTCGCGTGCAGCTGCGTCTTGCGGTATTCGACGATGCGTACCCCGGCCGCCAGCAGCTGCGGGTAGAACGACGACGCGACGGCATCCTGCATGCGGAATTCGCCCACGCCGATCATCAGGCAGACGTCGACGCCGCGCCGCGCGGCCTGGCACAGCGCGTCGCGGAACTTGCGGCCCGGCGCGAAATACGGTGTGGCCATCAGCACCCGCTTGCGTGCGCGGCCGATCGCCTGCAGGTAGGCACGCTGAATCGTGCGGCGGTTGCGCAGGTTGTCGCGCACGACGAACGCCGCGCGCATCGGGTGGTCGCCCAGCGCGGCCGGCTGTTTGCGCATTTCCCGGAACAAATTGATCCGTCGGACGAGCGGCAGGTGACCGGCCCGCGTCCACTGGGCCTGGGCTTCGCGGTGGATTTCCGCGACGAGCGGCCCCTGCACGCGCACGGCGAAATCCCAGCGGGGTGCCGGCAGCGGCGCGTGCGGCTCGTAGTCGTGCAGGTTGTCGTCGTTCGTGTTGATGCCGCCGACGAACGCGACTTCACGGTCCATGACGGCGATCTTGCGGTGGCTGCGCGCGGCACCGCGCTTGAACCACGGATTGAACATCCGATAATGCACGCAGACCGCGCAGAATTCCTCTTTCAGCCGCAAGGCGACGCCGTTGCCGGTGCCGAACCAGTCGGCCAGCACGCGGACCTTGACGCCGCGCTGCGCCGCACGGATCAGCGCGTCGGTGACGGCGCGCGCCGTGTCGTCCTCGGCATAGATATACGTCTCGTACAGGATCTCATGTTTGGCCGCGTCGATGGCGGCCAGCAGCGCCGGGAAATAAGTGCTGCCGCTTTCGAGGAGAGTAACGTCGTTGTTGGCTACATACGTAACGGTGCGCATCGCTATGCCAGCTGCAGGTTGGCCACGATCGGTGCGTGGTCCGACAGGCGCGCCCACTGCGGGCCGTGCAGCACTTCGGCCTGCTCGACCTTGAAGCCGCGCACATAGATCCGGTCGAGCCGGAACCAGGGCAGCGCGGCAGGAAACGTCCGCGCCGGCACCAGGCGTTTTTCGCGCCCGGCCGCATTGCGCACGATATCACCGATCCGCGCGCCGAACCGCGCCGGCCGCTCCAGTTCATCGAATACCTCAACGACGCCCAGCTTCAGCCGCAGGCAATCGCTCAGGGTATTGCGCCAGTCGTTGAAGTCGCCGGCGATGATCACGGGCTCGTCCGGACGTGCGGAGTCCTGCACGCACTGGACCAGCGCGTCGGTCTGGCGCCGGCGGCTGACTTCGAACAGGCCCAGGTGCACGACGTAGCAGTGGACGTTGCCGGACGGCGTCTCCAGCACGCAATGCAGGATGCCGCGCTGTTCGTAGGCGTGGTCGGAGACGTCGTGGTTGTTCTGGTTCGAGATCGGAAAACCGGACAGCAACGCGTTGCCGTGATGGCCGTGGTCGTACACGGCATTCATGCCATAGGCGGCATGCAGGTTTTCACCCGCAAAGAACTCGTGCTGGGCCTTCTCGGGCCAGTGGTGATGGGGAGTGCGTACCTTCTCGCCATAGCGGGCCTGGTAGCGGTCGTGCCGGCCCTGCACCTCCTGCAGGAACACGACGTCCGCATCGAAGGCACCGATGGCTTTTTTCAGCGCCAACACGCGCGGCGTACTACGGAAGGAAGAGACGCCCTTGTGGATGTTGTAGGTCGCAACACGGATTTTCATGGGAACATTGTAACCCCATCAGTCCGTGCCTTTCCGGGGCGGGGAGCGCAATCGTGCGCCGGTGGCGCCTTCCCCGGCTTCTGGCCAGGAAAGGCGTTGGGGACTGCTCAGGGGGCGACGGCGCGCATGTAATCGCCGTTCGGCAGAGGACGCGCTTCCGGTGGGATGACGGGCTCGCGGTAGACCGGGTTGGTGCGCAACGGGCCCATCAGGCGGAGACCGCTCAATAGCTCGATGCACAGGTAATCGTTATCGACGCCAACGTCCTTGACCTTCTGCTCGTGTCTGCGTTCGCTCATGATTCCTCCCTTTGTTGGACATTGCTAAATTGAAAAGTCGCCAGAAACGACTTGTGGAACTTAATGAAATCATTTCTAGCTGTCAAACAAGCGATTGTATTGTGTGCATCAAATTTTAGGAAATTTAATTCCGTTTGCACAATGGAGAAAAGCTGCCAGATGCAACAATCGAGCAGAATTGATCACGCTAAAACTCTCACAATCACGCAGATTGATGAGTTTGCAGCACCCGATCCAGCACGTTCTGCTCCAACCCACCGAACTCCACGCTGCCCCGCGCGCGCGGCCGCGCCAGGCCAACGTCGAGGTCGAGAGCCAGCCGCCCCTGCTCGATCAACAGGATGCGATCGGCCAGCACCACGGCTTCCTGCACGTCATGCGTGACGAGTACGGCCGTGAAGCCGCGCGCCGTCCACAGCGATTCGATCAACTGCTGCATCTCGATGCGCGTGAGCGCGTCGAGTGCCCCGAGCGGCTCGTCCAGCAACAGCAGCTGCGGTTCATGCACGAGCGCGCGCGCCAGGGCCACGCGCTGGCGCTGGCCGCCGGACAGCGCGGCCGGCCAGTCGTCCGCGCGATCGAGCAGGCCGACGCTCCGCAGCGCCGCACGAGCCCGCTCCGCGCCATCCTTCAGGCCCAGCGCCACGTTCTGCAGCACGGTCTTCCATGGCAGCAGGCGTGCATCCTGGAACATCATCCGCGTTTCAGGCTTCTGTCCGCCACCGCCGATTTTGACCTGACCGGCGTCCGGAAGTTCCAGCCCGGCGATCGCACGCAGCAAGGTGCTCTTGCCGCATCCGCTGCGGCCCACGATGGCGACGAATTCGCCCGGTTCGATCCTGAGGTTGACGGCATCGAGCACGGTGCGCCCGGCATAGCGTTTGGTCAGGCTGCGCACGTCGAGCTGCGCACCCGCCCGGTAGTCTTGAATGTCTTTTGGCATGAAGGATCAGCGGTAAGCGGGATTCCAGCGCAGGAAGCGGCGTTCCAGGCCGCGCGCCGCCAGGTCGGCAGCCTTGCCCAGCAGGGCGTACAGCAGCACGCCGACCAGCACGACGTCCGTCTGCAGGAATTCGCGCGCGTTCATCGTCATGTAGCCGATGCCGGCCTGCGCGGAAATGGTTTCGGCGACGATCAGGAGCACCCAGACGAGGCCCAGTGAGAAGCGCACGCCGACGAGGATCGACGGCAGCGCACCGGGCAGGATCACGTCGCGGTACAGGGCCCAGCCGGACAGGCCGTAGCTGCGCGCCATCTCGATCAGCCCCGCGTCGACCGAGCGGATGCCGTGGAAGGTATTCAGGTAGACGGGGAAGAAGACGCCCACGGACAGCAGGAACAGCTTCGCGGCTTCGTCGATGCCGAACCACAGGATCACGAGCGGGATCAGCGCGAGCGCCGGGATGTTGCGCACCATTTGCACGGTCGTGTCGAGCAGCGTCGCGGCGCGCCGGCTGCTGCCGTTGAGCAGGCCGAGCGCGAGGCCCAGCGCGGCGCCGAGCCCGAAGCCGGCCGCCGCGCGCCACAGGCTCACGCGCAGATGCGTCCACAGCTCGCCGGACCCGGCCAGGTCGCCGAACGCCTTCGCCACGGCCAGCGGCTCGGGCAGGATGCGCGTCGACAGCAGGCCGGTGCGCGACGCGGCCTGCCACGCCACGATCAGGAAGACCGGCAGCGCCCACGGCGCCAGCGGGGCGAGCAGGCGTTTCAGGGACGCGGATCCGCCGGGCCGCGCGGACGCCGGCAGCGTCTGGACCGCGGGCCGCATCACGCCACCTTCTTCGGCAGGATATCGACGGCCATCACTTCGCCGAACGGGCCGGTAATGGAATGCTCGCCGTGCTCCTTGCCTTTGCCGAGCAGGGGGAACACGAGTTCCGCGAAGCGGTACGACTCTTCCAGGTGCGGGTAGCCGGACAGGATGAATGTCTCGATGCCGAGGTCCTGGTACTCGCGCATGCGCGCGGCCACGGTCTCCGGATCGCCGACGAGCGCCGTGCCCGCGCCGCCGCGCACGAGGCCCACGCCGGCCCACAGGTTGGGCGCCACTTCCAGCTTGTCGCGCCGGCCGCCGTGCAGCGCGGCCATGCGGCGCTGGCCCACCGAATCCATCTTCGCGAACGCCGCCTGCGCCTTGGCGATGGTGGCGTCGTCCAGGTGGCTGATGAGTTTATCGGCCGCGGCCCACGCTTCCTCGTTCGTCTCCCGGACGATCACGTGCAGGCGGATGCCGAATTTCACCGTGCGGCCATGCTTCGCGGCGCGCGCGCGGATGTCCGCGATCTTCGCCGCCACGGCGGCCGGCGGCTCGCCCCACGTCAGGTAGACATCCATCTGCTCCGCGGCCAGTTCGTGCGCCGCTTCCGACGAGCCGCCGAAGTACAGCGGCGGATACGGCTTCTGCACGGGCGGATAGAGCGTACGCGCGCCTTTCACGGTCAGGTGCTTGCCCGCGAAGTGGAAACCCTCGTCGCCGCCCTCTCCGGCCAGCGCGGCGCGCCAGATACGGATGAATTCATCCGAGATCTCGTAGCGCGTCTCGTGGTCGGCGAACACGCCGTCCGCTTCCAGCTCCGCCTGGTCGCCGCCCGTGACGACGTTGATCAGGAGGCGGCCGTTGGACAGGCGGTCGAACGTCGACGCCATGCGCACGGACAGGCCCGGCGTCGACAGGCCGGGACGGATCGCGACGAGGAATTTCAGCTTGCGCGTGGCGTGGATCAGCGACGACGCGACGACCCACGCATCCTCGCAGGAGCGGCCGGTGGGCAGCAGCACGCCGTCGTAGCCGAGCGTGTCGGCCGCCACGGCGATCTGGCGCGTGTAGTCGGCGTCGACGGGGCGGGCACCCTTGCTGGTGCCGAGGTAGCGGCTGTCGCCGTGGGTCGGGATGAACCAGAAAACGTTCGGACTACTCATGGCTTATTCCTTCGCGAGCAGGTTGGCGGGCGGCTGCGCATCGCGCACGGCGATCGGTTTCGGGATCAGCTTCAAACTGTGGAACGTGTCCGCGATCTTCTGCTGCGCGGCCAGCACGTCCGGGGTCACGGTGCGCACGCCGTACGCATAGCGCCGGGCCGCGAGGGCCACGACGTCCACGGGGAGGCCCGTCTGCGCCGCGAGGATGGTCGCGACTTCCTGCTGGTGCGTTCGGCCCCACTCGTCGACCTTGGCCAGTTCGTCGATCACGGTGCGCACGACGTCGCCATACTGCTCGGCGAACGGGCGCGCGGCCACGTAGAACTGGTGGTTGGCGGCCAGGCCCTTGCCATCCGCGAGCACGCGCGCGCCCAGCTGCCTCTCGGCCGCGGCGAGGAACGGGTCCCAGATCACCCAGGCATCCACGGCGCCGCGCTCGAACGCGGCGCGCGCCTCGGCCGGCGGCAGGTACACGGTCTGGATGGCACGGTAATCGACGCCGGCCTTTTCCAGCGCCTTCACGAGCAGGTAGTGCACGTTCGATCCCTTGTTGAGCGCAACCTTTTTCCCTTTCAGTTCCGTCACGCTGCGCAAGGTGGAATTCTTCGGCACGACGATCGCCTCGGAGTCCGGCGACGGCGGCTCGTTGCCGACGTAGACCAGGTTGGCGCCCGCGGCCTGGGCGAAGATCGGCGGCGCTTCGCCGACCGTGCCGAAGTCGATGCTGCCCACGTTCAGGCCTTCGAGCAGCGCGGGACCGGCCGGGAACTCGGTCCACTTGACCGCGATGTTCTTCTCGGCCAGGCGTTTTTCAAGCGTGCCGCGGCCCTTCAGCAGCGTGAGGGTGCCGTATTTCTGGTAGCCGATGCGCACCTCGCGGGACGCGCCCGCGGCACGCGCCAGCGGCAGATCGGCGAAGGGGGCCGCCACGGCGGCGGCGAACAGCAGGCCGAGCGTGCGGCGGCGCTGGCCGCGCCGCGTGCCGGCATCGAACGAATCAGTCATGGGGGTGATCCTTTTTATCGTGACGGTCAGGCGGCGACGGCGAGTACGTGGGCGGCCGGTGCCATGCGCTGCAAGTCGTCGTGCAGCTGCGCGACGCCGGCGGCGATGCGCGCGGAGATCGCCGGCACCGGGCGCAGGCCCAGCTCCGGATCCCACGGCAGCTGCTCCGACGTTGCGAAGATGCTGGGCAGGATGTGGCGCGGCGCGAGCGAGGCGAGCACGGGACGCAGCGCGTAGTCCAGCGCCAGCATGTGCGACTGGCTGCCGCCGGTGGCGAGCGGCAGCACGAGCTTGTCCGCCAGGCCGTCCTGCGGCAGCAGGTCGAGGAAGGCCTTCAGCACGCCGCTGAAGGAGGCTTTATGGATGGGGGTGCCGATGACGATCGCATCGGCGTCGCGCACGCGGGCGACGGCGTCCGCGATGACGGGATCCTTGACGTCGGCGCGCAGCAGCGCCAGGGCGGGCAGCTCGCGCACCTGCAGCGCGCCGGTGCGATGGCCCAACGCGGCCAGGCGTTCGCCCACCAGTTGCTGCAGGCGCCACGTCGTCGAAGGAAAGGATGGGCTTCCGCCCAGCAGGAGAACAGTCATGGTCGTTCCGGGTCGATGAGATGGACACAGGCTACTGCTGCCCTCATCGAAGCGGAACGAATGCTTTTACGTTTTGATATGCCGTTTTCGTTAAAAGATTTCGCGCATATGCATTGTCGACGGCTAGATGACGACGCCCGCCTCGGGCACCGGCTGGAAGCGCGGCAGGACGACGCGGAACAGGGTTCCCTTGCCCACTTCGCTCTGCACCTCGAAGCGGCCGCCGTGCTTCTGCACGATCCCGTACGACAGCGACAGGCCGAGACCCGTGCCTTTGCCCACCGGCTTGGTCGTGAAGAAGGGTTCGAAGATGCGGCCCAGCCGGTCCTCGGGGATGCCGGTGCCGGTGTCCTCCACCTCGATCCACACGTGCTTCTCGTCGTGGGCCGTGCGCAGCGTGATGCGGCCGTGCTTCTCGATCGCGTGCGCCGCATTGACCAGCAGGTTCATGAAGACCTGGTTCAGCTGCGACGGGTAGCATTCGATCTGCGGGATGCTTCCGTACTCCTTGGTCACCTCGGCCTTGTACTTGATCTCGTTCCAGACCACGTTCAAGGTGCTGTTCAGGCCCGCCTCGATGTCGGCGTACTGTAGGTCGCCGCCGTCCACGTGCGAGAAATCCTTCATGTCCTGCACGATGCGCCGCACGCGGTCGATGCCGTCGAGGGATTCGCGCAGCAGCGGCTCCAGGTCCTCGCGCAGGTACTCGGCGTCGACTTCCTCTTTTACCCGCGCGATGCCGGCGCGGTCTTCGGGGCTGAACGCCCCTTCCAGCGCCGCGTAGCTGTCGAGCAGCCGCAGCATGCCCTGGGCGTACCGCTGCAGGCTGCCCAGGTTCGAATTGACGAAGCCGATCGGGTTGTTGATCTCGTGCGCGACGCCGGCCGCCAGCACGCCGATCGACGCCATCTTCTCCGACTGCAGCAGCTGGCTCTGGGCCTCGCCCAGCTTCTTGATCAACTCCGCCTGGCGCGCCTTTTCCTTTTCCAGCGTCGCATTCGCCTCCTGCAGGGCGCGCGTGCGTTCGCGCACCTTCGATTCGAGCTGGTCGCGCGACTCGCGCAGCGCTTCCTCGGCCCGGTGGCGTTCGGTGACGTCGGTGTAGCCGAACACCCGCCCGATGATGCGCTCGCCCAGGAACTGCGGACGCGAGCGGCATTCGAAGAAGCGGCCGTTCTTCAGGCGGAACAGGTCCTGCGTTTCGGTCGTATCGGCCACCTGGCGCAGCTGGCTGCGGATCAAGTCGCCCTGCTCCACCTGGCCCGCGATGTATTCGACGATGCCGTCGTCGTCGCCGGCCTGCAGCAGCGCGGCCGGGATCTCCCACATCGCCGAGAACAGGCGGTTCATGCTCGTGATCTTGCCGTGCCAGTCGACCACGAGGATGCCGTCCGCGGTGGACTCCAGCGTCGTGCGCAACTGGGCCAGGGTCTGCTCGAGCAGGGCCTCGACCTGGCGCTCGTGGCGGCAGTCCTGCGCGCGCACGAGCAGCAGCGGGCGGTCGCCGTCGTGGAGTACGTTCACCGACTTCATCACCGTCAGCAGCGACGTGTCGGCGCACAGGTACTCGCCCTCCTGCGCCTCGAAGCCGAGATACTGGCCGCCGCGTACCTCTTCCCAGTAGAACACGTCCTGCAGCGAGCTTTCGATGTCCGTGATGAGCATGTCGCGCAACTGCGCGGCCGCGTAGCCGAGCGTCTGTTCGACCTTGCGGTTGGCGACGAGGATGCGCAGGTCGGCCGGATCGACCAGCATCACCATGTGCGGGCTGTGGTCGACCATCAGCTGGTGCAGGTTCATGGCTGGCTCCTCCGCGCCGGGTCACCCGCGTCGAAGTAATAGCTGACGCGTTTGCGCGGGCTGAGGTAATTGTAGATGTCCTTGGGCACCTGGGACGGGCGGATCGACTTCACGATGTTCAGGTCCGGCTGCGTCTCGAGGTTGACGACGATCGCTTCCTCGCGCGGCACGCTGGCCTCGTAGATCATCACCTGCGGCCTGGTCGGCTTGGCGGTGTTGACGTTGACGCACATGCCGACGACGCCGTTGGCCAGCTGGACGATCGTGCCCGGCGGGTATACGCCGAGGCAGCGGATGAACACCTGCAGCAGCTTCGGGTCGAAGCGGCTGCGCATCTTGGCGAACATCAGCGACAACGCCTCGTGCGGCGTCAGCGAATCGGCCGGGTTGCGCGGGTTGCACAATTCGTCGTAATGGTTCGCGATCGCGACGATGCGGGCGAGGATGCTGATCGCCTCCCCTTGCAGGTGGCGCGGATAGCCGCTGCCGTCGAACATCTCGTGGTGGTCGCGGATGATGGCCAGCGCGGGTGCCGCGAGGCCCAGCTTCCTGCCGATCTCGTAGCCACCCTCGCAATGCGTTTCGACCAGCGCCTGCTCGGCGTGGTTGTAGGCATCGAGCTTGTTCAGCACCTTGTCCGGGATGTTCTTCGTCCCGACGTCGTGGAACAGTGCGCCCATGCCGAGCAGGCTGGCCACCTCGTGCGGCAGCTTGATGTCGCGCGCGATCATCATCGACAGCATCGTGACGTTGAGCGAGTGGACATAGATTTCCTCGCCGCCCAGCTTGTCGCCCATCAGGTTGATCGCCAACTCGGGCGCGGACAGGATCGAATCCGTGATCTGGCCGATCAATTTGCCGGCCACGCGGACCGTCTCGGCCGGCTGGGAAAACAGGTTGCGGTCGATGTCGCGGACCGCGCGCGCCGTGTTCACGAACGCCTGCTCGATGCGCGCCGCGTTCTCGCGCTGCTCGCGGATGCGTTCCATCATCTCCCGTTTCGCCGCCATGACCGGCGACTCGGCACGCGCCTCCGGCGACATCGGCGCCGGCACCGCCGGCACAGGCTGCGCCGATGCCGGTGCGGCCGTGGGCACGGGCCCGTCGCTGAGCGCGGGATCGACGCGGACCGTGGCCAGGCCCAGGCCGCGCAGGATGCGCAGCTGGTCCTCGGTCTTGACCTTGAAATGGCTGAACGCGAACGGGTGCTGGAACCATTTCAGGTCCAGGTAGACATACAGGCCGATCTGGACCTGGTCGATTTGGATAGTGACTGTATCGGCCATGAAAACGCCTCCTTCCAGACCGAAAGTATCAACCCCCACCCATTTCGGTCAAGAAACATTTGTTGCCGTGTGGAATTGATGACACAATCCCGGCGGCGGCGCCACAATCAGTCGCCCATCACCACCCGGTTGCGGCCCTGCTGCTTGGCGCGGTACAACGCCTTGTCGGCTGCCCAGAACAGCGCCTCGGCATCCTGGGCGTGGGCGGGATAGGCCGCGACGCCGAACGACGCCGTCACCTTCTGCGGTCCCTCGCCCTCGGGGTGCGGCGCGATGGCGGCCAGCGCGATGCGGATCGCCTCCGCGCGCGTGCCAGCGTCCGCCGCCGCGCACTCCGGAAGCAAGAGTACCATTTCCTCGCCGCCGTAGCGACAGGCGATGTCCCCTTCGCGGACACCCAGGCGCAGCTGCTGCGCGATGGTGCGCAGCACGGCGTCGCCGACGGCGTGGCCGTAGTCGTCGTTGACACGTTTGAAATGGTCGATGTCGACCAGCACGAGGCTCACGGGCACGTTCTTGCGGCGCGCCCGCGCGAGTTCGCGTTTCAGCGCGGCGTCGAAATGGCGCCGGTTGAACAGGCCCGTGAGCGGATCGAGCACCGATTGCCGGCGCAGCGATTCGCGCAGGCGCGCATTCCCCAGCGCCAGCGCGAGCTGCTCGGCGACCGTCACCGCGAGGCGTTCCTGTTCTTCGTAATCCGGAGCGGCGGCCAGCCCCTCGAGGTGCAGCATGCCCACCAGTTCATCGTGCGTGACGAGCGGGATGCACAGGCGTGCCGCCGCTTCATCCGCCGGCTTGCGGTAGTGCGCGCACGGCAGGTCGTCGGAACTCGCCGTGCGGTAGCGCGCCCCGTGGCGCAGCGACCAGCAAGACTCGATGTCGATCTCGGAGGGTTGCCCGGACGGCGTGCCCCATTGCGTGTGCCGGTCCAGCACATGGTCGTCCTCGTCGCGCAGCAGGAACAGCGTGCCGGACACGCCGGGCAGCAGCTTCGGCAGCGAGCGCGCGATCACGGGCGCGGCATCGGGGATCGACGGCACGGCCTCCACGGCGCGCAACAGTTCCGCGACAAATTTCAGTTCGCGGTTATGGCGCGTCGTCAGCGCGACGGCCTCCGCGAGCTGGCCGGTCTGCGTCTCCAGCTTCCCGGCGATGGCGCGGCGCGCGCGCAGCATGCGCATCGTGACCAGCAGCAGGATACCGAGCGCGATGATGTTGCAGGCGGTGGCGGCAACGCTCACGGTGAACGAGCGCGCCGAACGGGCCAGCAGGTCGGCCTGCAGCGCGTCGCGGCGCGCGCTGCGCCGCGTACGTTCCGCCGCGACGATGCGGCGCAGGTCGTCCATGTACTGCTTGCCGCGCAGGGAGCCGACGACGCGTTCCGTCGCCTCGAATCCTTCACGGCGGCGCAGCCGGATGGTCTCGTCGAGTTCCGCCAGCTTCAGTTCCGCGAGCCGCTCGATGCGCCACGCGGTGGCCCGCTCGGCATCCGTGCGCGCCTTGTCCTTGGCGTCGTGCAGCGCCGCGGGCAGCGTGCGCCGGACCTGCTCGTACGGCTCGAGGAAGACGTCGTTGCCGGTGATGACGAAGCCGCGCTGCGCCGTCTCGGCGTCGCGCATGGATGTCAGGATGTCATCGAGGCGCTGCTGCGCGCGCAGCTCGGCGCGCGATTGCGCCAGCAGCACGTTGACGGAGCGGTTCAGCCAGAACGGCACCGCCGCGATCAGGACCATGACGAGGAAGACGGCCAGGGCGACGAACTTCAAATGTCTTGCGCTGCGCATGCGGGGGTGGTCGGGACTCGGTTGCTATAAGGCAAGGCAAAATAGCACAACTCGAGCGCGCACGGTTGAATTGGACGATTTCGTAACTGGGGCCCACATTTGTCGATGCGCTCACTCGTAGCGCAACGCCTCGGCCGGCCTGACTCGCGCGGCCGACCAGCTCGGGTACAGCGTGGCGATGAAGGCCAGCAGCACGGCCACGCCGCCCACGCGCCCGACGTCGCTCCACAGCAGGTCGGATGGCATCTCGCTGATGAAATAGATGCCCTTGTCGAGGAAATGCACGCCGAACGCGTGCTCGATAAACCGGACGATCACGTCGACGTTGAGCGCCACCGCGACGCCGAGCCCCACGCCGATCAACGTCCCGAGCAGCCCGACGAGCGTGCCCTGCACCATGAAGATCCGCATGACGGCACCCGGGGACGCGCCCAGCGTGCGCAGGATGGCCACCTCGGCCTGTTTGTCGCGCACCGTCATGACGAGCGTCGAGACGAGATTGAACGCGGCCACCGCGACGATCATGGCGAGGATGATGAACATCATGCCCTTTTGCGACTGCACGGCGGCGAACCACGTGGCGTTCACCCGCGACCAGTCGCGCATGACCAGTTCGCCTGTCATGCTGCGCTTGAGCTCCCGCGCCACGCGCGGGGCGGTATCCATGTCCGCCAGCCGCAGGCGCAGGCCCGCTGGCGCCGTGACGCCCTGCAAACGCTCGGCGTCGTCGAGATGGACGAAGGCCAGGGTCGAATCGAACTGGTAATGCCCGGCTTCGAAGATGCCTGCCACCGTGAAGGTGTGCGGCCGCGGCAGCATGCCCGCGACGCCGCGCTGCCCGGGCGCGGCCGGCGCCGTCGTCAGCACGGTAATGCGCTCGCCAACGCCCACGCCGAGCGCACGCGCCAGTGCGCTGCCCAGCACGATGTTCGACGAGCCGGCACGCAGCGCGTCCAGGCTGCCCTCGCGCATCTGGCGCGCGACGTCGGACACTTGCGTCTCCATGGCCGGCAGCACGCCGCGGATCACGGCCGGTTTCATCGTGTCGTCGCGCACGAGCATGGCCTCGGTCTCGACGAACGGCGCGGCGCCGCGCACCTGCGGATTGCGCGCCGCTTCCCGCGCCGCCGCCTGCCAGTCGGGCATGCTGCCGCGCGCGTCGAAGATCTCGATGTGCGCCACCACCGACAGCATGCGCGCCGTGACTTCCTTCTCGAAGCCGTTCATGACGGACAGGACGACGATGAGCGCCGCCACGCCCAGCGCAATGCCGGCCACGGAGATCAGGGAGATGAACGAGATGAAGCTGTTCCGGCTGCTGCGCTTACCCGCGCGGGTGTAGCGCAGGCCGATGACCCATTCATAGGGCAGGTTCATCGTTTGCCCGGAACATGCCTGGGAAGCTGCAGGATGGCCTCGGCGTTCGACGACGAGAAGCACCGGTCGGCCGCCTCCAGCAGCGGCAGCCAGGCGTATTGCAGGTGCTCGCGCGGTGCGAGGGTGATCGGGATGTCGCGCGGGACGCAGACGGAGAACACGTGTTCCGTGTTGTGGGTGACGCCGGGCGCGTAGCGGTGGCGCCAGGTCTGGTAGATCTCGTAGACGTTGGACAGGAGCCAGTCCTTGAGGACGATGCGCTCGCCATCGGCCACGATGCCCGTTTCCTCGAACAGTTCGCGCGTGGCCGTTTCCAGCAGCGGTTCGTCGGGGCGGTCGAGGGAACCGGTGACGGATTGCCAGAAGCCGGGGCGGTCGGCGCGTTCGATCAGCAGGACGTCCAGGTCGGCGGTGTGGATGACGACCAGAACGGATTCGGGGATTTTGTGGGGCATGGCATGATTGTAACGCTATGCGAACGTCACGCGTGGGCACGGGGTGCCCACCCAACGGCAGGATTTCGCAGGGTGGGCACCCCGTGCCCACCAAACGCATCCGTTACGCGACCTTCGGCTCGTTACGCAGACGGATATGCAGCTCTTTCAGCTGCTTCTCGTCGACTTCCGACGGCGCGTTGGTCAGCAGATCCTGCGCGCGCTGCGTCTTCGGGAACGCGATCACGTCGCGGATCGACTCGGAGCCGGTCATCAGCGTGATCAGGCGATCCAGGCCGAACGCCAGGCCGCCGTGCGGCGGGGCGCCGTACTGCAGGGCGTCGAGCAGGAAGCCGAACTTCAGCTGCGCTTCTTCCGCATCGATCCTCAGCGCGCGGAACACCTTGCTCTGGACTTCCTCGCGGTGGATACGGATCGAACCGCCGCCCAGTTCCCAGCCGTTCAGGACCATGTCGTAGGCCTTGGCGATGCAGGCGCCCGGGTTCGTCTCGAGCATGTCTTCGTGGCCGTCCTTCGGTGCCGTGAACGGGTGGTGCGTCGCGTTCCAGCGGTCGCCTTCGTCGTCGTACTCGAACATCGGGAAGTCGATGACCCACAGCGGCGCCCAGACGTCGTCGAACAGGCCGGCCTTCTTGCCGAATTCGGAGTGGCCGATCTTCACGCGCAGCGCGCCCATCGAGTCGTTCACGACCTTGGCCTTGTCCGCGCCGAAGAAAATCAGGTCGCCGTCTTCGGCGCCGGTCAGTTCCAGCACCTTGGCCAGCACGTCGTCCGAGATGTTCTTGACGATCGGCGACTGCAGGCCTTCGCGGCCCTTGGCCTTCTCGTTGACCTTGATGTAGGCGAGGCCCTTGGCGCCGTAGATGCCGACGAATTGCGTGTACGCGTCGATTTCCGAACGCGGCATCGAACCGCCCTGCGGCACGCGCAGGCCGACGACGCGGCCGCCCACCATGTTGGCGGCGTTGTTGAAGACCTTGAATTCGACGGTCTTCATCAGCTCCGTCAGTTCGGTGAACTGGAGCTTCACGCGCATGTCCGGCTTGTCCGAACCGTACGAACCCATCGCGGTGGCGAAGTCCATGACAGGGAACGGGTTCGGCAGGTCGATGCCGGCGGCGTTCTTGAAGACGACGCGCATCATGTCTTCGAACAGGTCACGGATTTCCTGCTCCGTCAGGAACGACGTTTCGCAGTCGATCTGGGTGAATTCCGGCTGGCGGTCGGCGCGCAGGTCTTCGTCGCGGAAGCACTTGGTGATCTGGTAGTAGCGGTCGAAGTTGGCGACCATCAGCAGCTGCTTGAACAGCTGCGGCGACTGCGGCAGCGCGAAGAAGTTGCCCGGGTTGACGCGCGACGGCACCAGGTAGTCGCGCGCGCCTTCCGGCGTGGACTTGGTCAGCATCGGGGTCTCGATGTCGATGAAGCCCAGGTTGTCCAGGTACTTGCGCACTTCCATCGACACCTTGTAGCGCAGGCGCAGGTTGTGCTGCATCTGCTGGCGGCGCAGGTCGAGCACGCGGTGCGTCAGGCGCGTGGTTTCCGACAGGTTGTCGTCGTCCAGCTGGAACGGCACCGGCACCGAAGCGTTCAGCACTTCCAGCCTGGTGGTGTTGATCTCGATCTTGCCCGACTTCAGGTTGGCGTTGGCGGTGCCCTCCAGGCGGTTCACGACGGTGCCCGTCACGCGCAGGCAGTACTCGTTGCGCACGTGCTCGGCGACCTTGAAGACCTCCGCATTGTCGGGGTGGCAGACGACCTGCACGAGACCTTCGCGATCGCGCAGGTCGATGAAGATCACGCCGCCGTGGTCGCGACGACGGTGCACCCAGCCGCACAGGCTGACGGTTTGGCCCAGCAGCTCTTCGGTCACGAGGCCGCAGTAGTGAGTACGCATGGAGGACATAGTTTTTCGATCCTGGTTGGTTGATTCGGTGGCCCGCTTCTGGCGGGCCTGGATTCTTTGCTGCCTTGTTGGTTCTATTCCGCGGCGGCGGCGGGGGCCCCGGCCGCTGCATCGAGCGGCGACGGCGGCGACGGCGGCGCCACGACGCCCATCGAGACGATGTACTTGAGGGCCGCGTCGACGGTCATGTCCAGCTCCACGACGCGGCTCCGTTCCATCATCAGGAAGAAGCCGGACGTCGGGTTCGGCGTGGTCGGCACGTACACGCTCACGTACTCGCCCACCAGGTGGTTCTTGACGTCGCCGCCCGGCACGCCGGTCAGGAAGGCGATCGTGTACGAATTCTCGTGCGGGTACGGGATCAGCACGGCCTTGCGGAACGCGTTGCCCGACGACGAGAACAGCGTGTCCGACACCTGCTTGACGCTCCCGTAGACCGAGTTCACAACGGGAATGCGCTGCAGCAGCCGCTCCCACATGCGCACGAACCATTTGCCGACCAGGTTATTGGTCAGCACGCCGGTCAGGAACACGATGGCCAGCGTGATGATGGCGCCGAGGCCCGGGATGTACGTGCGCGGCTGCCACTCGCTCGGGACGAGCACGAGCGACTGGTCCAGCGTGCTGATCACGAAGTTCAGCACCCAGGCCGTGATCGCCAGGGGAACCAGGACCAGCGCGCCGGTAATGAAATATTTACGCATCGATTGTCGTGACGGATCTCGTCCGAGGATTTGTCGGGTGCTCATTATGCGCCGGCCGCGATGGGCCGGCGCCGCGGTCAGGTACTGCTGCTGTCCTTCGCCGGCGCGGCGGCCGGCGTCGGCGCGGGCGACGCGTCGGTGCTGCTGCCCGTGCTACTGTCGGACGACGTCGACGATGGGGCCGTGCCCGTTGCCGGCGTAGAGCCACCGCGGAAGTCGGTCACGTACCAGCCAGTACCTTTCAATTGGAAACCGGCGGCGGTGACTTGCTTCTTGAACGATGACTTGCCGCACGAAGGGCAAACGGTCAGAACCGGATCGGAAATCTTTTGCAGTACATCCTTGGCAAAACCGCATTCATCGCAGCGGTAGGCGTAAATCGGCATCTGAATACTCCGCAAAAATCATCAAAACCCTGAATTATAAAGCTTTTACGGAGCCGATGGACGCCTGGCCGGCTTGGTGCATTATGGAAACAGTGTTGTTTTTCGTCAGCGCACGATTGTTTCTGTTTGTCGAACGTCAACTTAACTGATTAAATAGCATTCTTAGCAGCAATGCTGCACGAGGATTAAGAAACAGAAGTTTGCGCGACCGGCTTCCGGCCCGCCGCAATACCGCAGAAAAGCACTTCACTCGGGCCCGCTTGCGGGCCCTTTTCTTTTTTATCGGCGCTGCCAAATCATCCAGCGTTCCTTGCCTGCGAACACGGGAATCGAATCCTCGACGGCCTCATCGGCCACGCATTCGAACGTGGGCGTCAATAAGCCATCCAGTTCCTCACGCGTGATGCCGAACGGCGGCCCCTTCGGCACCTGGTCGAAATAAAAATAGCCAGCCAGCAGGCCGCCCTGCCCCAGCAGTTCCGCCCAGCGCCGCGCCACGTCCGGCCGGCGTGCCCCCGGCAGCGCGCACAGGAACGCCTGTTCGTAGACGAGATCCAGCGGCTTCTCCAGCGCATACGCGAAGAAATCGGCTTGCCGGATGCGGTCCGCCCACGGTCCGGCCAGCGCGCGGGCGCGCGCGACGGCTTCGGGCGAGAAATCGATGGCGGTGGCGTCCCAGCCGGCCTCGCACATCAGCGTCAATTCGTGCGCGGAGCCGCAACCAGGAATCAATGCCGACAACGGACGCGCCGATGCGCAAACGAACCGCCGCAATGCCGCCGACACTCCACCCCGCTCCCACGGCGTGAAACTGCGCTCGAAGCGCTCGTCCCAGAATTGCGGCGACAGCGGATCGCGGCTGGCGAAAGCGGGCGGTGCCACCATCACGGCGTCCAGTGCAGGTGCCCCGCGACCTCCAGACCGACGACGATCACCGTCAGTACGCCCGTCACGCAGGCGAGGAAGGCCAGCAGGCGATTGGTGCGGCGCTGCTGGTCGACCAGCTTGGCCATCAGGTCGCCCATGTCGAGGTCGCTGTACGCCCGCTTGTGCAAGACCTGGTGCACGAGACGGGGCAGCTGCGGCAGGATCTGGCCGAAGCGCGGCGCCTCCGCCTTCAGGCGCTCGGCCATGCCGCGCCAGCCGACCTGCTCGGCCATCCAGCGCTCCAGGTACGGTTTCGCCGTCTTCCACAAGTCGAGGTCCGGGTCGAGCTGGCGGCCCAGGCCTTCGATGTTCAGCATGGTCTTCTGCAACAGCACGAGCTGCGGCTGCACTTCGACGTTGAACCGGCGCGACGTCTGGAACAGGCGCAGCAGCACCTGGCCGAACGAAATGTCCTTGAGAGGACGATCGAAGATGGGCTCGCACGTCGCGCGCACGGCGGCTTCCAGTTCGTCGACGCGGGTCTCGCGCGGCGCCCAGCCCGATTCGATGTGCGCCTCGGCCACGCGCTTGTAGTCGCGGCGGAAGAAGGCGAGGAAGTTCTGCGACAGGTAATCCTTGTCGAAATCGTTCAGGGTGCCCACGATGCCGAAGTCCAATGCGATGTAGCGCCCGAACGTGTCCGGATCGATAGACACGAGGATATTACCCGGGTGCATGTCCGCGTGAAAAAAGCCGTCTCGAAAAACTTGCGTGAAGAAGATTTCGACACCGTCGCTGGACAATTTCTTGAGGTCGACGCCGGCCGCGACGAGGCGGTCGGTCTGCGAGATCGGGATGCCGTTCATGCGCTCCATCACGATCACGCTGCTGGAACAATAGTCCCAGTACATCTCCGGCACCATCAGCAAATCGGAATTCGCGAAATTGCGGCGCAGCTGGCTCGCGTTGGCGGCCTCGCGCATCAGGTCGAGCTCGTCGTGCAGGTATTTGTCGAACTCGGCCACGACCTCGCGCGGCTTCAGGCGGCGGCTGTCGGCCCACACCTTTTCGATGAGGCCGGCGGCCATCTGCATCAGGGCAATGTCTTCATCGATCGTGGTCTTCATGCCCGGACGCAGCACTTTCACCGCGACCTGCTTGCCATTCTTGAGCTCGGCAAAGTGCACCTGGGCGATCGATGCGGATGCGACCGGCGTGCGCTCGAACGATGCGAACAATGTTTCCGGCGAGGCGCCGAGGGAACGCGTGATCTGGGCGACGGCCAGGTCGGAATCGAAAGGCGGCACGCGGTCCTGCAGCAGCGACAGCTCGGCCACGATGTCGGGCGGCATCAGGTCGGGCCGGGTCGACAGCACCTGGCCGAATTTCACGAAGATCGGACCCAGCTCTTCCAGCGCGAGACGCAGGCGGATCGCGCGCGGCGACGTGATGCGGCGCCAGAAGAAGACGGTATTGATCAGGCGGGCGGTGCGGGGTACGTGGAGGCCGGAAATCGCGATCTCGTCCAGGCCATACTTGACGATGACGGTGAAGATCTTCAGCAGGCGCAGGAATTTCAGGATCATCAGTGGTCCGAAGGCGTGTCAGGGGTCGTCGGAACGGGAGCGATGCTGTGCGCGGCAAGCTTCTGCTCCAGTTTGGCGATGCGCTTGGCCGTGCGTTCGACGTCGTCGCGCAGGCGGCCGACGTCGTCGGCGAAATCATCGACAGTCGCCGGGCGCACGAGCACGCGGCGTTCTTCCAGCAGGAATTCGGCGACGTTTTCCGCGAGCCGGCGTCCGGCCGTGGCCGCGCCCGTCACCGCCGAGCGCGCACCGCCGGCGAGGCGCACGGCGCCGATCGGCCCCACCACGCGCTCGAGATCGTGCTCGGCATCCCAGCGCAGGCCCTTGGACAATTGCGAGATCGTGTTGGCGAACTCGGCATCGCCCTCGATCCGTACGTACGAAAACGCGCGGTCGCGGTTCTGCAGGATCAGCGGCAGGTCGGAGAGCTTGACGTGGATGGTGACGCTGGCCGCGTCGTCGACGCCCGCCGTCTCGAGCATGCCGTCGCGTGCGACGCGCATGCGCAGGGCCAGGTGGCCCGTATCGATCACGGCGGTCTTGCCGGCATGGCGCATCAGCGCGTCGCGCGCCCAGGCTTCCTGCGCCAGCAAGTGATTGATCGTCGCGACGGCCGGAGCCGACGGCGACAGGAAAGAGGGAGTCGAAGACATGACCATTTTCGTCTGCACAAAATAAAACCGCCCGGCACTGGACACGTCGAAAAACCTGCTGCGCGTTGCACTGCTGTGCTGCGATGCTCGCTGTACTCCTCGTACAGCTGCGCTTCTCCCACAGCATTGCGGCCGCTTGCGACGGTTTTTCGAGGTGCCCGTAGGTCGGGCGGTTTCGATCTTACCAGTTCACCAGAGCATAAACCCTAGAGCACGGAACTTTTCTTGCGAAAATTTCAAGTGATCTGCTGAATGCCCGCCAGGGCCCAGCCGCCATTGCCGGCGAGCGGCTTGGCCAGGTTCCAGACTTCGACGAACGGTTCCGGCGCCGCGCCCGGCGCGTTGCGGATCATGCCGTTGAACTGGACGCTCGCCAGGTAATCGCGGTCGGTCGTCTCGATGCCCAGCAGCTGCGAATCGATGTTGACGACTTCCGTGTAGTCCGGCTGGCCGCCCCGTTCCTGGATCTGCAGCGACAGTTCGGCGTACACCTCGGGCGACGTGAATTCGCGCAGGTCGGCGAGGTCGCCGCGGTCCCACGCCGCTTGCATGCGGATGAACGAGGACCTGGCGTGGCGCAGGAACGCTTCCGTGTCGAACCCGGCCGGCACGCCCCACTGCTCGTGCGCGGGCGCGGCCTTGTCGAGCGACGGCGCATTCGAGAAGCCCGACTGGAAGCCGCCCTGGTTGCCGGCATAGGCATTGTTCAGGCCCGAACCGATTTCCGGCGTGGCCGAGGCCGGCACGGGATGCTGCTGGTTAAAGCCCGTAAAAGTCGGGTTGGCCGGCGTGTCCTTGCGGCGGAACATGCGGATGATGAACATCACGGCGAACACGAGCAGCAGGATCATCAGCAGCGACGACAGGGCGCTGGCCATCGCGCCGCCGATGCCGAAGTGCGAGAACAGCGCGCCCAGGCCGAGGCCGAGCAATGCACCGCCCAGCACGCCTTTCCACATGCTCGGCCGTTTCTGCGGCACCTGGGCCGGCGCCATGGGAGCCGGCGCCGGCCGTTGCTGGTACGACGGCTGCTGGTAAGGTGCGGGGGCCGGTGCGGGCGCCGGGGCGCGCATGCGGCTCACGGACTGCGACTGGCGGCCGAACGAACGGCCACCGCCGACCGGACGCGCATCGGCGACGCTGGACAGCGTCATCAGCGCGATCATCATGCTGGCCAAAAACTTTTTCATCAGCTCACCTCAAAGTTTGATGCCGGTGTGCAGTGCGGCCACACCGGCCGTCAGGTTGTAGTACTGCACTCTTTCCAGGCCTGCGGTTTCCATCATGCCCTTCAGCGTTTCCTGGTCCGGATGCATGCGGATCGATTCCGCCAGATACCGGTAGCTTTCCGCATCGTTGGCGATGCGCTGGCCCAGCCACGGCAGCACCGAGAACGAATACACGTCATACGGCTTTTGCAGCGGCGCCGCCACTTTGGAAAACTCCAGCACCAGTAACTTGCCGCCCGGCTTGAGCACCCGGCGCATTTCCGCCAATGCCTGATCCTTGTGCGTCATGTTGCGCAGGCCAAAGGCCACGCTGACGCGATCGAAATAATTGTCCGGGAACGGCAGTTTTTCCGCGTCACAGAGCAAGGTGGGGGTGACCAGACCTTTGTTCAATAGACGATCGCGGCCCACGCGCAGCATCGACTCGTTGATGTCCGTGAGCCAGACCTCGCCGCTCGGCCCCGCCGCCTTGGCGAATGCCTTCGACAAGTCGCCCGTACCGCCGGCGATGTCGAGCACCTTGAAGCCGGGACGAATGCCGGCCTGGGCGATGGTGAACGCCTTCCACACGCGGTGCAGGCCGGCGGACATCAGGTCGTTCATCACGTCGTATTTGGACGCGACCGAGTGGAATACCTTGGCTACCTCGTGGACCTTCTCGTCTTCCGAGACGGTCTTGTAGCCGAAATGGGTGGTGTTGGTCATAGTAGCAAGCCGTTTAGTCTTGCCACATTATACAAGCCGGGGTCCGCCGCCCGACTTAAAGATGACTTACCCGGGCGAACGCGAAGAAAACGTTTGCGTCGACGTCAATGTCGGCTTTACCACACAAGATAACAAACGTGCATCCCAATTGTTAAAACTCTGCTTATAATGGTTTTCGCTTGCGCACAGTCAGGAACAGGGATGTTTATCGCTTAACCATGTGCTGCCGGCGATACTTCATGACTTGTTAAAAAAATTTCTAGAGAGAGAAACAAATGGCGACTGGCACCGTGAAATGGTTCAACGACGCAAAAGGCTTTGGCTTCATCAAACCTGACGATGGTGGCGACGATCTGTTCGCACACTTCTCGGCCATCAATTCGGCAGGCTTCAAATCGCTGGCGGAAAACCAGCGCGTCACCTTCGACGTGACCTCCGGCCCGAAAGGCAAGCAGGCGTCAAACATCCAGCCGCAGTAATTCCAGGCCGGTAAACGAAAAAGCGCCGTGTGCAAACCGGCGCTTTTTTCGTTTTCGTCAGTGGCTGCACCCACCGCTGCCGCAACCGCCGCCTTTCGGCCCGGCCGCCGGCACGGCGCTGGCTTCGCGCCCGCTGTCGCCTTCATACCCCGCCGCATGCAGGCGGCCCAGGTAGTCCTGCCACAGCGTGGCCTGCTCGTTACCCAGCTTGTACAGGTAATCCCACGTGAAGATCCCGGACTCGTGGCCGTCCGTGAACAGCGGCTTGACGCCATAGTTCCCGACCGGCTCGACACCGCGGATGCCCACGTCGCGCTTGCCGACCTGGAGCACTTCCTGGCCCGGGCCGTGGCCCTTCACTTCGGCCGACGGCGAGTACACGCGCATCAACTCGAACGGGATGGAGAACGCGGCGCCGTCGTCGAAGGCGATTTCCAGGATCTTCGATTGCTGGCGGATGGTGAGGTTGGTGGGGGTGGGCATAATTGGATCGGGAGCGTTGATTACCGTCGCTCCCGCGAAGGCGGGAGCCCAAGTTCTGCGTGCGTCGCGTCGGCGCTTGCGAAATTGGGTCCCCGCCTCCGCGGGGACGACGTGGATAGGCGAATTTTACCGCTTAATGAAGCGGCGCTTGATCGCCTCCGCCAGCTGTGGCACCAGCGCCCGGCGCGCGACGAGCACCGCCTCGTCCGTCGTCCGCTGCGCCTGCGCCCACACGGGCGCGGGGAAGTGCGCGTCGTCGGCGTAGCGCGGGATCACGTGCCAGTGCAGGTGCGGCACCACGTTGCCGAGGCTCGCCACGTTGACTTTCAGCGGCTGCATCACCTCGCGCACGGCGAGTTCGAGCTTGTACACGGCGTCGTTCAGCAGCAGGCGATCCGCATCCGCGAGGTCGCTCACTTCGCGCACGTGGTCTTTCCAGATCACGCGCGCGAAGCCGGGGTAGTTGGCATCGTCGACGAGGATGACGGCGAACTTGTCGTTGTCGACGACAGTCGGCACGGCCAGTTCGCACAACTCGCAACCCATCATACGAGCACCCGCTCGATGCCGCCGTTGTTGGCGTTGGCCACGTAGTTCGGCATCCAGTTCTCGCCCAGCAGGTGGCGCGCCATTTCGACAACGATGTAGTCGGCCGTGGTGCCCGAATCGTCGTTGTAGCGGTTCAGGCCCTGCAGGCAGGACGGGCAGCTCGTCAGGATCTTGACGTCGCCGCTGAAGCCGTCGGCGCGCAGCTTGTCGGCACCCTTCACCATTTCCTGCTCCTTGCGGAAGCGGACCTGGGTCGAGATGTCCGGACGGCTCACGGCGAACGTGCCCGACTCGCCGCAGCAGCGGTCGTTCTTCTCGATCTTGACGTTGTCGACGGTCTGCACGAGCGCGTTCACGGTCTTCGTCGAATCGCCCAGCTTCATCGGGTTGTGGCACGGTTCGTGGTACATGTAGCGCATCCCCGTCACGCCTTCCAGCTTGACGCCCTTCTCCAGCAGGTACTCGTGGATGTCCATGATGCGGCAGCCCGGGAAGATCTTCTCGAACTCGTAGGTCGCCAGCTGGTCGTAGCAGGTGCCGCACGAGACGAGGACCGTCTTGATGTCGAGGTAGTTCAGCGTGTTGGCCATGCGGTGGAACAGCACGCGGTTATCCGTCATCATCTTGTCGGCCTTGTCGTACTGGCCGGCGCCGCGTTGCGGATAGCCGCAGCACAGATAGCCCGGCGGCAGCACGGTCTGCACGCCCACTTCCCACAGCATCGCCTGCGTGGCCAGGCCCACCTGCGAGAACAGGCGCTCGGAACCGCAGCCCGGGAAGTAGAACACGGCTTCCGTATCGGCGTTGGTGACCTTCGGATTGCGGATGATCGGGATGACCTTGTCGTCCTCGATGTCCAGCAGCGCGCGCGCCGTCTTCTTCGGCAGGTTGCCCGGCATCTTCTTGTTCACGAAGTGGATCACCTGCTCGCGGATCGGCGCCTTGCCGGTCGTCGGAGGCGGCGCCTTCGTCTGCTCTTTCGCGACGGCCTTCAGCACGGTCGCGCCGAGACGCTGGGCCTTGTAGCCCCAGTCGATCATCCCCTTGCGCATCGCGTTGATCGTCGTCGGGTCGGTCGCGTTCAGGAAGAACATGCCCGCGCGGTGGGCCGGCTTGAAGCTGCGCTTGTCCATCTTGCGCAGCAGGTTACGCATGTTCATCGAGACGTCGCCGAAGTCGATGTTGACCGGGCACGGCGTCACGCACTTGTGGCACACGGTGCAGTGGTCGGACACGTCCTCGAATTCTTCCCAGTGGCGGATCGACACGCCGCGGCGCGTCTGCTCTTCGTACAGGAACGCTTCGATCAGCGCGGACGTCGCGAGGATCTTGTCGCGCGGCGAGTACAGCAAATTCGATTGCGGCACGTGCGTCGTGCACACGGGCTTGCACTTGCCGCAGCGCAGGCAGTCCTTGACGCTGTTCGCGATCTCGCCGATGTCGCTCTGCTGCATGATCAGCGATTCGTGGCCCATCAGGCCGAACGACGGCGTGTACGCGTTGCGCAGGTCGGCGTACGCGGTGTCGCTGTTCAGGAGCTTGCCCTTGTTGAAGCGGCCTTCCGGGTCCACGCGCTGCTTGTAGTCGCGGAAGTCGCGGATCTCGTCTTCGGTGAGGAATTCCAGCTTCGTGATGCCGATGCCGTGCTCGCCCGAAATGACGCCGTCCAGCGAACGCGCCAGCTTCATGATGCGCTCGACGGCCTTGTGCGCGTCCTGCAGCATCGCGTAGTCGTCCGAGTTCACCGGCAGGTTCGTGTGCACGTTGCCGTCGCCGGCATGCATGTGCAGCGCGACGAACACGCGCGAACGCAGCACGCGCTTGTGGATCGCGGTGGCTTCGGCAAGGATCGGCTCATAGGCCGCGCCGTTGAAGATCTGGCGCAGCGGCGCGCGGATCTCCTGCTTCCACGAGACGCGCACCGTGTGGTCCTGCACGACGTCGAACAGTTTCGCGCCCGGCTGCTGCGCGAGGCGCGCCTGGAACGTGCCGGCGAGACCATCGAGGCCGACGTCGGCCAGCTTGTCGAGCACGTCGCCCAGTGGCTGATCGAGGTTCGCCGTGATCCAGGTCCAGCGCGCCGCGACGCGGCCCAGCAGCTCGTCGGCCTGCTGTGGACGGTCGCCGAGGATCTCTTCCTTCGACACGCCTTCGCCGGTCGCGTCGTCCGCCTTCGTCACTTCCAGGTTCCCGGCCGTGAAATAGGCGTGCAGTTCCTCGACGAGCTGCAGCTTGTTCTTGATCGACAGCTCGACGTTGATGCGCTCGATGCCGTCGGTGTACTCGCCCATGCGGTTCAGCGGGATCACGACGTCTTCGTTGATCTTGAAGGCGTTCGTGTGGCGCGCGATGGCGGCCGTACGCGAGCGGTCGAGCCAGAATTTTTTACGGGCTTCCGGGCTGACGGCGATGAAGCCCTCGCCCACGCGCGTGTTCGCGAGGCGCACGACTTCCGACGTGGCCAGCGCGACGGCGTTCTCGTCGTCGCCGACGATGTCGCCGAACAGCGCCATCTTCGGCAGGGTGCCGCGCTTCGATTTCGTCGCATAGCCGACGGCGCGCAGGTAGCGCTCGTCCAGGTGTTCCAGGCCCGCGAGGCGCAGGCTGGCGAATTCCGGCTTGCCGCTCTTCGGCAGGCTGTCGAGGTAATCCTTGATCTCGACGATCGACGGGATCGCATCGCGCGCCTGGCCGAAGAATTCCAGCGCGACGGTGCGCGTGTACTTCGGCATCTTGTGCAGGATCCAGCGGCTTGAGGTGATCAGGCCATCGGTGCCCTCTTTCTGGATGCCCGGCAGGCCCGCGAGGAATTTGTCGGTGACGTCCTTGCCGAGGCCTTCCTTGCGGAAGCGGCGGCCTTCGATGGCCAGCGTCTCCGTGCGGAACGGCTGGCCTTTCGGCGCGCCCTTCTCGGACGGGTGCGTCCATTCGAGCTTGAACGTGGCGACCGGGGCGTCGTGGATCTTGCCCAGGTTGTGGTCCACGCGCGTGACGTCGAGCCAGTCGCCGTTCGGGTCGACCATCCGCCACGACGCGAGGTTGTCCAGCGCGGTGCCCCACAGGACGGCCTTCTTGCCGCCCGCGTTCATCGCGATGTTCCCGCCGATGCACGAGGCGTGCGCGGACGTCGGGTCGACGGCGAACACGAAGCCGGCCTTCTCGGCCGCCTGCGACACGCGCTGCGTGACGACGCCGGCACCCGTGAAGATGGTCGCGTACTCGCGGTCGACGCCCGGCAGGCGCGTCATCTCGACCTCGCCCATCTGCAGCAGCTTTTCCGTGTTGATCACGGCCGACATCGGCGACAGCGGAATCGCACCGCCCGTGTAGCCGGTGCCGCCGCCGCGCGGAATGATGGTCAGCCCGAGTTCGATACAGCCTTTCACGAGGCCGGCCATCTCGTCTTCCGAATCCGGCAGCAGGACGAGGAACGGGTATTCGACGCGCCAGTCGGTGGCGTCCGTCACGTGCGACGTGCGGTGCATGCCGTCGAAGCGGATGTTGCGCTTGTCGGTGTAGCGGCCCAGCACGGCCTTGGCGCGCTTGCGCAGGTCGTAGGTGTCGGCGAATTCGAGGCCGAAGTCGTCGACGGCCTTGCGCGCGGCGACGAGCAGCTGCTCGACGGCGGCGCTGCGGCGCGCGGCCGTGGCGGGGTCGGACTCGCCGGCATCGACCGTCAGGCGGCGCTTGTCGACTTCCGCCAGGCGGTGATGCAGCGCTTCGATCAGCTTGGCGCGGCGCTTCGGGTTGTCCAGCAGGTCGTCCTGCAGGTACGGATTGCGGCGCACGACCCAGATGTCGCCCAGGACTTCGTACAGCATGCGGGCCGAGCGCCCGGTCTGGCGGGCACCGCGCAATTCATCCAGCAACTGCCACGATGACTCGCCCAGCAGCCGGATCACGATCTCGCGATCGGAGAACGACGTGTAGTTATAAGGGATTTCGCGCAGCCGGATGGGCGCGTTCTCCCCAAGCTCTTTCGCCAGCAATTGACGCTGTCGTACCGGTGCATTCATTGGGGGTCCGTCGGAATTGCCGAAAAGAAAATATTGCCAAGTTAGACATTCCGATAACCCTGCAACCTCGGAATGGCAATAACCAGAGTGTATACGCAATCAATATCGGCCGCCAGATGCAGTCTGGCGCAGCGCATGCGAACCTGCATTCACAAGCCCCTCACTGGCTTGCACTGACAAACCAGCGACTAGATCCCGATGAGGTTATTGCTGCATGGGTTACGTCCTCACGTCGATGGGTTACGTGTCGCGATAGCACGCAGAACTGCGATGAGCTAAGACATCAATCCTAGAGGCCTGCCGCCAAATTTATCGGCCTGCCCGGAACATTTTCACTCGTGGATGAAGATGGCTTAACGGAACCGCGGCAACGATTTACGCGCCTCCAACGCGTAGCAAATCGAACAGTATATTTTCCTCCCATGCGAACGGCACAACGCGTCGTGCTGCGATCCGATGTGCGACGCCGCAACGTCGCGCGCAGAGAGCGCCGATACTGCCCACGCTCGGGCACCACTGCCAGAAAGTCCAGTTATTGGGAGCGTCGTCCAGAACAGGATCAAAGAAGGCCCGCAATTCTTGGCTGTAGCCTAACTCGAACCCGAACTTTTGCAGCGGTATCGACAGCCCCATGCCGCGCGCCTTAATATAGCTTTCCTTGAGTGTCCAGAATTCCAGGAAGCGGTGCGCATGCTCGGCCGGCGACGCTGCACGCAACTGCCTGATCTCTCGCGCAGCGAAATAATGATCGGCGACTGTCTGCGCCACATTGTGGCCAGTTTCTTCGACGTCGATGCCGAGCTGTCCGTCGCGGGTCAACGCCATCAGCACCACTTGGCCGGAGTGCGAAATATTGAAGTTCAAGCGCTTGGCTTGGGGAACATCGTTGAGAATGAATGGCCGTCCATGCGGAGCGGCACCAAATCTCCACTGCTCCGGGGCCAGCGGAACATAGCGCGACAGCACGTAACGAACGAGCGCACGGGTAACGAGATAGCGGCGCTGGTCTTTCTCGAACAAAAAACGCGCCTGCTGCCGACGCTCTTCTTCGCTAAGAACCCGCACGAGCTGCTTGGCCACGCCGCTCTCGATCGTTTCATCGACCATACCGATCCAAATGTCGATCTGCCCCGGATCTAAGGTCAGCGTGGTGAGGCTACCGGGTTCGACAGGTGTATACGTGAATTCGTGGCACATTAGGGTCAAGTCTCACGTAATCATAGCCGCGCTTCCAACCACCTCGGGCTTGGCGCGGTGTCAGCTCTTGGGAGACTGAATCGAGGTTTTGGTACCAATGACGCGCTGAGGAGTGGTGGGAATACGGTTTAAGGAAGTTGAGCCGAGCGGCCTCCAGGTCGGCCCTCCCCTTGAGTCCGGTTTGATGCAACCGTTGAATTACTCCGCCATCCGTTGGTTTGCGGTTGGCGAGGCGCTGTCACCTGGTGCTCGCCGGACAAACCGCCACATACCTTGTCGAACGCATGTTCTCCACTTGGCGTCTCATCTTTCGTCGCAAATCGGTCGGTGAACCCGAAGTCATTCTCAGTCGAAAATCCTGGTAATTCCGATCGACGAAGCGAGCGCTAGATGGCGCAAGAAATCGAGGCTGCTCGTCGGTCATGTCATCATAAATGTGCATCATCATCTGGCGGGTAAGACGGTCGATGGTCACGACGGAAACGGCGTGAAGCCTCATCGGGAATCTGGGAGAGGTACCTGATATCGATGTAAACCACGCCTGGCTCGTAGATCGAAATTTCTACAAATCGTACTTGCGCTCGACGGTACTGCACACAAGCCTTCAGGTTCTGTGCAACGCTGAAGCCCCGCCCGGGAAGACTCATGCGATTTTCGCCCAATTTTCCGCATGCAGATGCGCGCTCGCTCTCATAATGCCCTTACGCAGCCGCCTGAAGCCTTCCTGGAGTGTCGCCTGATCGATCGTCAACGCCGGCATAATCTTGAGCACTTCGTTGTCAGGGCCGCAAGTTTCAGCAATGACACCTTCGTCGAACCCAAGTCGCGACACATCGCTGGCGAGTTGTGGCGACTTGAAAGCTAGTCCTTGAAGCATCCCTTTGCCACGCACCTCCACCGCATTCTCGGAAAAGAGCGCCGCAGTGGCCTTGAGTTCCTCAGTGATCCATTCTTCCTTGAGCGACAACTCTTCTGGAAAAGGAGACGCAGAGTCCCAATAATCCAGCGCCGCCGAACCCGCAACAAATGCCAAGTTGTTGCCCCTGAAAGTCCCGTTATGCTCGCCCGGCTGCCACTGATCCAAGCCCTCCTTGATCAGATTGACTGCGATCGGCAAGCCGATTCCGCCCAAGGATTTCGACAGGCAAATGATATCGGGTTCGATGCCCATTTCTTCGAAGCCGAAAAATTTGCCGGTGCGGCCACAACCGGTCTGTACTTCATCCACGATCAGCAGAGCACCCAGATCATTTGCTAGTTTTCCAATCCGGGACAGCCAGCCAGAGCTTGCCACATTCAATCCCCCCTCTCCCTGCACGGTCTCCAGGATGAATGCGGCCGGCACTTCAAGACCTGCACCAGCTGTTCGATACATGCCTTCGACGATTTCCGCAGTGTTGATTCCATCACCAAGAAAGCCGTCATAGGGCATGCGCGTAATGTAATGCAATGGCACGTAGCCTGCTTTGCGTTTGGATTTGTTCGCAGTAGCGGCCAATGCTCCCAGCGACACGCCGTGAAAAGCATTAGTGAACGCCACTACCTGCGTCCTCCCCGTTACCTTACGAGCCAGCTTCAGCGCCGCTTCAACGGCGTTGGTACCGGTCGGTCCGGTGAACTGCATCTTGTGCCTTAGATGGCGCGGCTTGAGGATGACATCGACGAATTTTTGTATGAATTCCTGCTTGGCTCGCGTATGAAAATCAAGCGAATGCATGATTCCATCACCTCGCATATAGCGCATGATGCTATCGACGACATGGCCGTTGTTGTGACCGTAATTGACTGCGCCAGCGCCAGCGAAAAAGTCGATGTATTCACTCCCTTCCACATCGTATACAACCGAACCTACCGCCCGGTCGAAAACCTTCGGAAAGCTCCGACAGTAAGATCTCACATTCGACTCGTATTCAGCAAAGACAGAAAATTTATTCACGCATCACCCCACGATCCTAATCATTGAATTGTTCCGTCCACGCTCAAAAATATGTCAGCAGTTTAATTACTAAAATGTTCGAGTTTGGCAGCGCGCCGAACGTACTGCGTGCGTCCCCCCGATTTCGCTGCCCCTGCAGGATAAGATCAGCCCGGCTCATTCGGTATCGCCCTTCTATCCAGTCCAGGTGGCTCCGGTCAGCCATATCTCGTCGCGTCATAACGCTGACGTCGAAATGAGCGACACCAGCGTCTTGCCAGTTGCCATAAATGAACAAAGCCTGCTTCGTTGGCAGCTCTTGCGCGTAGTCCAACCATTGCCGGTAACGTGCATAGTCCGCCTGTCCACGGCTGCGCAAAACATCCCATTGGGCCCGGCTGAGCGACGCACCACTGTACTCATATTCGAGGGTAATGCTCTGCTTTTGTGCCGTGGTAATTCGTAGCCCTGCTGCGAGTTGGGTGTACAGCGCTTTCTGGGCCGGGCGAGCAAGTGCGCGGTCCAGTAATGCGATGGATTTGCGGCTTGCGGCCTCGATATAGGCCACTGTCGAGCCGCCGACCGCCCAGGTCTGGTTCACTCCAACAGTTGGTGACTGCCCTTTTTCGCCAAAAATCAGCAGCGTAGAGCTGGACGTTGTCCCAAGGCGCGGACTCAGGGCCACCTGCCAGCGGTCGACCGCATTCGTAGCGCCTAGGTCGATATCGAAAGGCGCAGTACTTGGCGTGCCCGCGAGCTTTGGAGAATACAGCATGGTCAGCGACCCCGCTTCCGATAATGTCTGCCCTCGCAGCATGACGCTTCCAAGGCGATTGCTGCGTAAGGATTCGGGATCGATAGAACTGATAGTTCGGATCGAACCAGCGCGGAAAAAATCGGTCGGGTTATAGCCAAACGCGACCCCGCTTCGCACGTTGATGCGGCCAAAATCGATAATTCGCTCGCTGCTGTATGAGACGCTGCCGTAAGCTTCCTTCAGGGTGTTGACCGTGCTGTCATAAGCCGACGAGCTGCCGCGGTTCACGTCGAGTCGGTCGGCGAACACGAAGCTCAACGAGGGCGCGACCTTGTGATCGACCATGACGTCGAACGACAAGTGGCCGAGTGCAAAGGATGGGTCTGCCGCCTTTTGTACCCCCGCCTCAACCTTGGCATGCCATTCACTCGATCTGGCCTCCGGCGCCACAATGCTGTCGGCAATCGCCAGGGCCACTTCATCGTCCGACTGCTGCGCTGATGCTTGGCTGAACAGCAATGCCAGCGCGATCCCTAACACAGATTTCGTCGTCATTCGGGATTAAAACGCGGAAGATAATCGCGCTGGTACCAGCTTTCGGGAATGTCGCGAAACGCATAATTTGTGTACTGCATTACCGTGATCCATGTCGCATCCACGCCATCGATAATGACCGTCTCGGTAGGCCGTTCCCCCCCGAGTTCGCTACGGTAACGGCGGTAGTAAACGGTCTTCAGCAAGCGTCCGGAATCAGATTTGAACTGTGCTTTCACCGGACGATTCGACGTTGAATCTACCCACATGTCGATAAGCGGATATAACACGTCTTCGGTTTTGGCGGTCAGCTTCAGGTGATTGCAGGGCCGTGCCACACGATCTCCGTCGCGAATGTCTTCCTGGTTAATGATTTCCGCAACATAATCCCTGGCAAAATTCACCGTCACCACGTCACCGTTCGCGGCCTGCCCCAGCAAACGTTGCTGGGGCGGAATGCGAATGCTGGATTTATTTGCGGCATCGTAGTACCACAACTCATTTCCCATCTTCAGCATCAACTTGTTGACGTCGCGTTCGGGGGCCAAAAAACGCACTAGGCTTCGGAACTGTCCCGTGCTTTCCGATACGCGTGAGTACACCGCCAGCTTCGTAGTGTCGATCTTCCTGCCATGGCGGTACTCGACAAGTTCTGTATCTACTCTAAATGGCTTGCCGGGATTGCGAACTGCATCGCTAATGGCCAGCATGTCCTGAGCACTAAGTGCACCCGCCACAGCCGGCATCCAGGCGAAGTAACAGAGCATGCAGCAAATCTTCTGTCGCGAAATTGGTACCATTCTCATATATGTCTCAACGCATCCACGATATTCATCGATGCCGCACGCTGCGCAGGCCGGTATGCGGACATCACGGTAAGAAATGCCAAGCCAAACGCCGTCGATGCCAATAAGTCGATCTCGCCCCATAGCCGAACTGTCAGTAAAACGGGCTTCGCATTACCTGGCGGGTTCCACGTGATACCGCTGTGGTTGATTAGCCAAGCCAGCAGCAAGGCGAGAACGATACTGCCAACCGCACCGACGCAGCCGAGCATTAATCCTTCAGATACAAAAATGCTGTTGACCCTGGACCGGCGCGCGCCCAACGCCCGCAGTGTGCCGATCTCTACGGTACGTTCGATCACGGCCATGCGCATTCCATTACTGACCGTGAAAATGACGACGACTCCGATCAGCACCGCAATAAACACAAAAATTACATTGAACATCTTGACCGACTGGCCATAAAAAGGAAAAACCGTCATGAAATCGAGCAGTTCCAACGATTCGCCGGCCAGTGAACTGGCGATCAAGTGTTCCAGCCTGGCACGGGCGTGAGGCATGCTATCCGTATGACGAAGTTGCACGGAAATACCCGTTACTTCGGGATCAGCTTGGCCGAACAGCAATTTCTGCGCCTGTTCCAAATGCATGATGAGATACACATCGTCCCATTCTTTGCCGCCCTGCTGCTCGGCTTTGATCACGTGCAAGTCAACCACGTTGGGTGCGCCATGCAAATTCGATGCGAGCAGTTGTATGATATTGCCGGCTGGTCCGCTGGTCTTTTCGTCGGGACGGGATCCAAGCGCCTGCAGCTCGTCCGGCGTGCCTTCTGTGTTCGTTCCTTCAGAACGGTTGTGGAAAATCGACGCAATTCCGAACCTTCAAGGGTTCGCATAGCTGCAGCACACGTGCCAACCCGTTTCCGACCACCGCCGCGTCTTTGCTGGAGCCGGTCAGGGCCAGCTTGTCTGCCATATCGGCGAGTCCGTATTCGTTCCAGCTGCGAAAGCGATTTTGTTCATTGACCACGACACCGCGCGTTACCACCGTGCGCGAAACGCCGCGTGCCGTGTTCCCGGCAATACCGTTGAAGTCCAGGGTGGGGGTCATTGCCACGACCATTCCGGACATCACCGGGTCGTGCATGATCACGTCTTCCACATGTTGATAGTCCTTTATGCTGAAGGCCGCTGGATTACCACTTCCGTACAGAAAATATCCCTGCTTCTGGATCTGAAAGTGTCCCCCGTACTGAACATATGCCGTCTGCAACGCATACGTGATGAATCGGCTAAAGCCCCCGAACAGCAGGATGGCGCTCCCCCCGACAACGATCGTCAATACCATCGCTAGAGATCGGTGACGGTTACGCAGTAGATTACGTTTTGCGAGAAAAAGTGCATTCATGCGACCGCCGTCTGTTCACTTGGCGCCCGCGCTACCGAAACAATACGGCCATCCTTCACCTGAATAGCGTCATCAGCTGCAGCCAACACCTGCGGATCATGCGACGAGAAGATGCAGGCGACTTTATACGTGCGCTGCATAGTACGCATGAGGTCGATAATTGCCGCGCCGGTGACGGTATCCAAATTCGCGGTCGGCTCATCAGCTATCACTACTTTAGGAAAATGGACGAGCGCCCGTGCAATCGCGACTCGCTGTCTCTGTCCGCCCGATAGCTGGTTGGGACGTGCGCTGGCCTTGCCTTCGAGACCGACGGCAGCAAGCATGTCAAGTACCCGTGCGCGGCGTTCCGCCTTCGGTATCTTCAGCGCAAATAGCGGATACTCGACGTTTTCGTAGGCCGACAGCACCGGCAACAGATTGAAGTTCTGGAATACGAATCCCAGATGGCGCGCACGGAAGTCCGACAGCACGTTGTCAGGCATTTCACGCACGGACTGTCCGGCGATGATCACTTCACCATGGTCAGGCGTATCGATACACCCAATCATGTTTAGCAGCGTTGTTTTGCCACTGCCTGATGCGCCGGCGATGACGGTGAAACAGTTGGCCCGAATATTCAAATTGACATTCTCCAGGGCGCTGACTTTCGTATCGTCCAGCAAATAGCTTTTGGAGATATTTTTCAGGACAACCGCATTCATCGCATTGCCCCGATCTGCAAAAGAGGGATGGCGCAAGGGTGCAAAAGCACCCGGCTGGGGATGAGCAACTCCTCACCGGATGCCACGTCGCGCTTAGCGATGAAGTCCATCAAATCAACCTCGTGGCGCTCGACGACATCAACGTTGGCATCGTGCGACGACGCCGCGAAGAAATGCGACATGCCCGAGCAGAAAACCATGTCGGTCTCACGCCAGTTGAACCACGGCTTGTTTGCTACATGCAGGACCGAGGCAAGTTCGATCAATTCGCCCGCAACGATAGCGCGCCGCGCGAACACTCCCATTCGATCGATTTGCGACGGTCGTACCTCGACGCTGTCTGACACCCGGGGCATCCCGTCCGGCAGCGCTCGCCTGTCAGTGAATGCAGGCACTTGCATTGCCTGGACGACGGAGTCGGTCTCGCAATCGATGGCGTAGCGGCGCCAATCGGGATAGCAATGACAGAGCTCCTCATCCTGTCGAACGTCCCTGATCGCAAAAAAATACATGCGCATGTTCGCGTAGTCACGCACCACCTCGACATTGGGCATGGCAGAATGGTTATAAAGCTGGGACAGGCCCGAGCCAAACACAAACTGTCCATCTTGCCAGAGGAACCAGTATTGATCGTCGACGCGGCGAACGATGCTGCGCTCGACGACGCTACCCTGACTTATGTTTCGTGTCGCGACAACGCTCCAACGTTCAGGGAGCCGCCTTACCGTGCATGAGAGTTTTCCTGACTGCACGCTTCTAGATGGGATAACAAATGGCGTAGACATCGAAACGATCCGATAAATTATTGAACAGAGAAACGCACTTCCAGGTCGATACGTTCAAGCTCACTGGCGAGCCGTTCGACCGTCGGATGCATGAACAGGGTCGCCAACGGCACGAACGTGCCACAGCTGCGCTTGATGGCGGCACGCAGCATCACCGCCAGCAGGGAATGACCGCCAAGTTCGAAGAACGACCGGTGGATATCGATCCGTCCCTTAGGCAACTGCAATACGTCAGAAAACACGTCGGCCAGCATGGTCTCGGTGGGAGTACGCGGCGCGGCGCAAACGGCTTGGAAGCCGAACTCCGGTGCGGGCAGCGAATGACGGTCCAGCTTTCCATTGGGTAGCAGCGGCATCGCAGGCAATACCATGATTGCTGCCGGCACCATATGATCGGGCAACTGGTCCTTCAAGTTTCGGCGCAGCTCGTCTACCGGCGGTTCACCGCCGGCACGACCGGTGACGTAAGCCACCAAGCGCCTCTCGGTTTCCCCTTCGCTGTTGACGACGACGACGGCATCCTCGACGCGCGAGTCCCGGCGAAAGACTTCTTCAATCTCCCCGAGCTCGATACGAAACCCTCGGATCTTCACCTGGAAGTCCGCCCGCCCGACGTACTCAATCTGGCCATCTGGCCACCACTTGGCCAGATCCCCCGTGCGGTACAGGCGCGCACCTGGCGTCGATGAGAACGGATCGGACACAAAACGCTCCGCTGTCAACTCGGGACGCTTCCAATAGCCCCGGCCAACCTGAGTACCTCCGATATACAACTCACCCGTTACCCCGACCGGTACAGGCTGCATCGCGCTATTCAAGATGTACGCCTGGGTATTCGCGACAGGCCGGCCGATGGGGACGAGACCACCATGAGCACCAGGACGACACGTCCATCCTGTAACGTCCGGTCCGCACTCCGTCGGGCCGTAGAGGTTGTACAGATTACAGCCGGGCTGTTTCTTGAAAAACTGCTCAAGGAGTGCACCAGGCAGCGCCTCGCCGCCGACGATCACATGGCGCAGCGTGATACAGGTCTCGACCTGCTCCTCGTTCACAAACGCTTGCAGCATCGCCGGCACGAAATGCGTAGCCGTGATGGCTTTTCCCCGGATGATGCGCACCAAGTAATCCGGCTCTTTGTGGCCTTCGGGGCGGGCAATGACCAAGCGCGCGCCGACCATCAAGGGCCAGAAACATTCGCGCATCGAATCGTCGAAGCTCAGCGGAGTCTTCAACAACATGCGATCGGTGTCGCGCAGACCATAGCTCTCCTGAGTCGAGCGAATCCGGTTGACGGCGCCGCGGTGCAGATTCATGGCACCTTTCGGCTGCCCGGTCGAACCCGACGTATAGATGATATAGGCCAGATCGTCCACGCCCGCTACCGCCCCGACACTCGAGCGTGGCAGGGCCGCAAGTTGTTCCCGGGCTTGATCCAGCATAAGCACGACGGCGGCAGCGGCATCAAGTCCCAAGTGGGACTCGGTAAGCAGCACGCGCGGCGCGGCGTCGGACAGCATGAACTCGATGCGCCGGGCTGGATAGCTAGGGTCGATTGGTACATAAGCGCCGCCAGCCTTGAGCACCGCGATTACCGCTACCACCATCTCAATGCTACGCTCAGCTGCAATGGCCACCAACTCGTCACGGCCAACGCCCTGGGCGCGCAACCAATGCGCGAGTTGATTTGCCCGACCATCAAGCTCGGCATAGCTGATCAGGGTGTTCTCGAATTCCAGAGCAATGGCGTCCGGCGTACGTAAGGCCTGCTCCTCGAACAATTGGTGCAGCAGCGTTTCCGGGGGATACGCTGCCGCGTTATCATTAAATTCGAGCAGGACTTGGCGCCGCTCGGCGGGACTGAGCATGTCCAGGTTTTCGATTGGCGTATCAGGATCGCGCAGCGCCGCGTCGAGCACGCGCAGCCAGCGGTCCGACAGTGCGGCTATGCTTTCCGCTGTAAACAATGCCTTCGCATAGTCGAACGAGCCAGACAGGCGCTCGCCCTGCTCCCGCATCTCCACGCTGAGATCGAACTGTGCGATGGTCACGACCGGCGGCATAACAGAGGCCTGAAGCCCCGGCAAACATATATCGCCCTCCGGCATGGTTTGCAGAGCGAACATGACTTGGAACAGTGGGCTGTGCGCCAAGCTGCGCTCGGGGTTGACTGCTTCAACCACGCGCTCGAACGGTATCTCCTGATGCGCATATGCCTGCATGCACATCTGCTTGACCCTTGCGATGAGTTCGAGAAATGTCGGATTGCCTTGGAGGTCGACGCGCAGCACGAGCGTATTGACGAAGAAGCCGACCAAGGGTTCGAGCTCACTGCGGGTGCGATTCGCGACTGGACTACCGATCGCGATATCGGTTTGCCTGCTCATACGCGCCAAGACAACCGCGAACGACGCCAACAAGACCATGAACGTCGTCACGCCGGTAACGCCTGCCATTACCGCTCGCAGACGCGCGGCAGTCTCGGGGCCAATCGCAAAGTGATGGGAACCGCCCTCATAGCACTGCACCGGCGGACGCTCGAAATCCATCGGCAGGCTCAACGTGGCCTCCAGTCCGGCGAGCTGCGCCTTCCAGTATTTCAGACCGTTCAGAAGCGTAGGTTCTTCATCGCGCTGCCATGCCGCGTAATCCAGGTACTGGATCGCCAGATGCGGCAATGCCGTCGGCCTGTGCTGGGCAAACCCGAGGTAAAGCGTACTCAGCTCCTTCGTGATCACGCCAAGCGACCAGCCATCCACAATAATGTGATGGAAGGTTAACAGGCAGACGTGATCATCGGCGGCGACGCGAACGAGCAAGGTGCGAACCAGCGGATCATTGCGCAAATCGAATACCGTGCTTGCCTGCTGTCGCATGCAACCGGCCACGCGGTTTTCCCGTTCGTCCGCATCGGCTGTCGATAAATCGACAACATCAATGTCGATGTTGAGCCGGGGGTGAATGACCTGCACGGGCTCGCCGTCGACCGTGGAGAAATTCGTGCGCAGTACTTCGTGCCGCGCAATCATGGCATTCACGGCGGCGCGGAGTGCCGGGACATCGAGCTGACCGCGTAGGCGCAACGCCAGCGGAACGATGTAGGCGACGCTTTTACCGCCATCGAGTTGGTCCAGGAACCAAAGGCGCTGCTGTGCATACGACATCGGTCCCACGACGATCGTGTCGTCGCGATGAGGGAGAGAGGTAGTCAAGATTCGTCGCTATCGATAAGAATGCTGCGTGCCAAATGGCGACGCCGGGTTTGCTGAATCGGCGCATGTGCGTGGATCTGCCCCACCTGTTCGAGGACTTTGGCAAGCGCCGCGATAGTCGGGGTCTCGAACAAGTGGCGCAGCGACAGTTCGACCCCGAAGTCGCTGCGGATGCGCGAGATTACTTGTGTGGCCAGCAGGGAATGGCCTCCTAGTTCGAAAAAATTCGCGTAAATATCGATCTCGCCAATATGTAGCAGTTCGCTCCAGATGCCGGCGACACGCTTTTCCCATTCGGTGTTCGGCAGGGTGCGATCGATATCGGACGTTCCCTCTGTCCCCGAGTGCATCGACAAGGCTGCGGTATCGATCTGGCCATCGGAAGTGCGAGGAAGCTCCGCCCTCGCGGTAATACGGCATGGAACCGGGCGACCGAACGCATCCTGAACCGGCGCCGCGCTCGCTTGAGGGGTCCTGGCGTCGAGCACGGGAGCGACGTAAGCGTGCAGACCTTCCCCGCCAAGCATGTCAACCACCGTACCGCGCGAGCGCCATCCCGGATGGGTGTCGGCGACGCCAACGATCACGTTCGCCGGCACGCAGGCCAGGCTGTACAGGAAAGCCTCCAGGCCTTGCTGCGGCGTGAGGACCGAAAAACCCTGGGCGAGTGTGCGCTCGCGCAGCGGTGCGGGCACCTGGGCCGCAAGCCCGACCTGATCCCACATCGACCACTCCAGGCAATAGGTCGCAGGGGCCCCTCGCAGCCGGCGTTGGCTACACAGAGCCGACAAGAAGGCATTGGCGGCGGCATAATTGGCCATGGTGGCGGCCCCGAACGTCGCTGCAACCGACGAGAACGCGATAAATGGCAATTGATCGTCGCCCTCGAGTAACCTGATCAAATTGAGCGATCCGGTGGTTTTGGCGCTGAGTTCCGCGCGAACGCGTGCATGATCGGCGTTCAGGACGCCGCGCTCGCCAAACGATTCCCAGTGCTCGGCCAAATTGCCGGTTGCAGCCATCTGAACTACGCCGGCAAGAGCGCAGTCCCACCTAGCCGCGGCCCCGTCGATCGCGGCTTGCACCGCGGCCATATCGGAAATGTCGCAACGCGCATAGATCAGGTCGGCACCGTGATGCGCCAGATCGTCGATGTGTTGCTGAACCTGCGCATCGTGGGCACGCCGGCCGACGATGAGCAAGCGCGCACCGGGACGTCGCGCGAAATGCGCCGCAACTCGCCTGCCGATGCCGCCCAGGCCTCCGGCGAGCAACCAAAATCCGCCGCGATGGAGCGACGCATGTTCCGCGAGCGTAGCTGGCGCGGCCAATCGAGCCAGGCGCGGCACGAAGCGTCGCCCCGCCCGTAGCGCAACAGCCTGTTCACGGTCGACAGTACTCAGCTCCTCGACCAGTTCCGCGATGGTCACCTGCGGCACAAGATCGATATGACGGCAGCGAATCTGCGGCAATTCCGCGGCCACGCTCTTAAGCCATGCCGACAAGGCTGCCGAAGCGCAGTCGAGAGGTTGAGGCAGCTCCACGTCCATCCCGTAGGTCGATACCAGGAACAAGCGGGTGGCTGCACCCGGCGTCAGCGCGCTCATGCCGCGCACCAGATCGCCCAACCCCCCGATGGTGTCGGTCAATGCAACGTCGGGTGCCTTGTCGCCGGCTACGGCCAGGTAGACGACATAGTCGACGGTGGCAAGCGCCGGGACCGCATCCTCCTCGACGGACACGACGTCGTAACCAGCGACCTCAAGAGCACGACCCAAGTCGTGCCGCACGTTCGTCGCCCCTCCTACGAGCGCGAATCGTCCGGGCGGAAGCCGCCCAGCGCATCGGTTGCGCTGGGCACACCGCCAGTCCACCCGCGCAAAGTCGTCCGGAAAACCGCCCTCGTCCAAGGCGCGACGGCGATCGTCGAAGTCGCCCGCCTCAAAGCCTGCGCGCAGCTGCGAGCGCTGGATTTTACCGATGGCGGTCTTCGGGATCTCGGCCGGAAGGACGGGCAGCAGATGCACTCCCCCCAGTCCGAAGTGACGCCCCAGCGCGGCGCGGATGCGAGCGCCGACCTCAGTTACCGCGCTGCCTTCTTCGCAGGCGAAAAACACCAACAGCTCATCGGTATCGGCATCCGGGATACGGTACGCGCACGCGGCCGTGTAAGAGCGCATGACGCCGGCGACGTCCTCGACGATCGCTTCGATCTCCTGGCTATATAGATTGAGCCCGTTGACGATAACGCTGTCCTTAGCGCGGCCCACTACGGTAAGGGCGCCATCGCACAGAAATCCGAGGTCGCCAGTATCGAACCAGCCGTCCGCGCTGAATGCCTCGCGGTTCGCGTCTTCGTTTCGGAAATAGCCTGACATGACCGACTGTCCGCGCACTTGCAGGCGCCCGATGGCAAACCCATCCGGGTGTTCGCGCACGGAATCGACGATACGAAGCGAACTGCCGGCCAGTGGTCGGCCAAGGTCGACGAACACGGCGCCATCCGGGCTGCGGTGCTCGATCAGGCTTTCGGCACCGGTGATTGCCGAAGCGGTTTCGGACATGCCCCATTCCGGCTTCATTGCCGCGGGAGGCAATCCGAACGGCTGCAGCAGTTCGACAAAGCGCAACGCGCTCTTGTAGACCACGGCTTCGCCCGCATTGACGATCACGCGCAGGCACGACAAGTCCCAGCGTTGGCCGGAGATGTTCTCTGCCCGTGCGACGACAAGGGCAAAGGCAAAGTTCGGCGCCCAGGTCACGGTCACGCGCCAACGGTCCATCCATGCCAGCCACCGCAACGGGTCCGTCAGCACACGGTCGGTGTTGGTGTGGAATTGGTCGCAGTGCAGGACGACATCGCGCAGGTGGAACATGACCAGCGCACCAACGTGGTCGAGCGGCATCCAGTTGAACGAGACGTCCAGCGCGCTGTAGTGCCGATGTGCGATCGTAGAGGCGCAACGTGACAGCAACGTACGATGGCTGTGGGTCACAAGCTTCGGGGCGCCCGTGCTGCCCGATGTCAGCAGCATCAGCGATGCGTCGTCCGGCATGGCCTGATAGTCATCACTCAGCTCATGCGTATTGCGCAGTACGGCTATTGGCGCGATGCGCATCGGTGACGCCAGGCCAGTCAGGGAAGTAAGCTTGTCCGCTTCGCGGCTGCCGGCCAGCACCCCGGGGTGGCCGAGACGGTCCCACACTTGGAGCAATCTGTTCAGGGCCGCGCTTGGTTCGACATAGGAAGTCGGCGTCGCGCTTGACACGGGCACCATGCCCCCGAGCACGCATGCCCAAAAGCCGATCAGGAATTCGTCTTGCGCGGCCAGCTGCAGCACTACAATGTCGCCGGCCTTCCAGCCGAGACCGCGCATGCCAGAGGCGACGCGCCGCGCCGCACTGAGCAGCGCGGGGTAAGTAAGCGTCGCAACGCTGCCGTCGGCATCGATAAAATGTACGCCGCGCGAAGGCGCGGCAAGTGCTGCGGCGCGTAAAGCGGCGGGAAGCGTATCGAAAGCCAGTGGCGGAAGCGCTGGTCCGTGCGACTCCTGCACTTCAGCGACGCCCTGTCGGTCGCGTTGCATCGCGCGGCGCGCCTGAACCTCAAACAAAGGCATGGGCGCGCGCAGGATCTTGCGAGTCGGAAGAGCAACGTCGGCACAGATCACGGCCACGTCCTTGACGCCCGGCCTGAGCGCGAGCCGGTCTTGCCAAGCACGCTGGGCAAGCGCATCGGGGATCGCGAGGCTTTCGAGCGCGTTAACGTCTACCTGCCCCGTACGCGTGAGCGGCAAGCTGCGGACGGCGACGATCAGACTCGGCTTGAGCGCAGGCGCGATGCGCGTCTCGATCGCACGGCGTGCTTGCGCTGCTTCCGGCACGACCCATGCCACCGCGACGGTACCCAGCGTCGGCGACATGCGAATGCCGACATGGCAATCCGCCACCTCGGGCAAAGCCAAAATGGCGCGCTCGATGTCGAGCGGATCAACGCGGTGACCGCGCAACCAGATATGGCCGTCGGTGCTACCGGTCAACTCGACCCGTCCATCGCGCAGGATACGCGCCTTATCGCCAGTCTTTTCGAAAGGCGCATTCGGCTCGGCCCGTACGGCGATGTTGCCGACCACACCGGGCGGTACAGGGCGTCCGGCAGCATCGGCGACTCGCGTCAAGCCGTCCTCGGCGATGCGCCCCAAGGGCACGCGCTCACCATGCAAGTCGGTCTGGTTAATGCGCCACCATAGCACCGGCGCGCGCGTGCCATATGCATGGAAGTAAACAAGTGCGGCAGCGCTGTTACGCAAGAATCGTTCGGCCACCTCACACGGCAGCGCTTCTCCTCCACAGAATACGGCGCGCAAGGCGGGAGGAAAGATCTGGTCGCCCATATGCCGGTGCAAAGAGGCCAGTTGCGACGGCAACAGGCAGGCGACGGTCACTCCCTGCGCGCCCATCAGAGCAAGCCACCCGGCTGGATCGTCCGGCGCCCCCCGGCAGATGCGGGCGCCGTGGGCCAGAGGCCACGTGGTCTCGGACGCGCTCCCCGTCCACGGATGCCCTTCGATGTGTAAGACCACGTCGCTCGACGTGAGCTCAAGTACCTGTTGGCGCCAGGCGATCCAGGTCGGCATATGATCCGAGCATGCGTTCATGCGTTCTCCTCTTCGTGGATCGAGACAGCGGAGATGGCCGCTTTAGGTTGCGTAAGCAGTGCGTCGACGAGACGCAAGTAGCGATCGGCCATCCTTTCGATCGAATCGCTGGCGAAAATGTCGGCGTTGTATTCGAACACCACATGCATGCGTCCCCGATTGGGGATGACCGACAGCGTCAGATCGAACTTGGCGGCCCCCGAGTCGACCAACATCGGTTCGCAGTCGAGTCCAGGCAAGGAAGTCATCTCTCCGAGCGAATTTTGCAAAACGAACATGACCTGGAATACTGGGGTACGACCGGATTCGCGCGCCGCACCGAGGGCATCAACGACCTTTTCGAACGGAACATTTTGATGTACCAGTGCTTCCTGCGCGATCTTGCGCACCCTGTGGGCGAGATCCTCGAAGGTGGGGTCGCCCGTCAGACAGGCACGCAGCACGACGGTATTCGCGAAAAAGCCGATCAATGGTTCCATCTCGGCGCGAACTCGGTTGGCAACCGGCGTGCCGATGCAGAAATCGTCCTGGCCAGAATAGCGCTGCATTAAGGTTAGAAACGCGGCAAGTAGCACAGGGAAGCGCGTCGTGCCCGATTTGCGGGCGAAATCGTCGACGCGTTCGGGTGACGGCAACATCCGCGCCACCAAACCACCGCGTCCCGAGCTAATGACGGGGCGACGGAAGTCCGTAGGTAGATCGAGTGACGATACGTTCTCGAGTTGCTCCAACCACCAGTTCAGGTCATTGCCGGCAGCGACCTCGTCGCGCGCATCAGTCTGCCATGACGCAAAATCTGCGTACTGGATCGATAACGGCGGCAACAACGGCGACCTGCCATTGAGGATAGCGGCGTACCGCTCGCCCAGTTCACGCAACATGACGCCAATCGACCAGCCATCGGCACTGATATGGTGGATGGTCAACGTGAATACGTGGTCGGTGTCGGCGAGGCGTATCAAACGTGCGCGCAACAAGGGGCCACAACGCAGGTCGAAGCCGCAATTTGCCTCAATCCGTAGCAAACGCTGCAGTTCCGCATCGGCGTCTGGGCAGGACTGTAAATCAGTGATCGGCAACGGCAAGGCTAATTTGGGCGCAATGATTTGAACCGGTTTGCCGTCGACGGTATCGAACACGGTCCGCAGCGTTTCATGTCTGGCGATCATGCCGTTCAAGGCTTCCTGCATCGCGTCGGTCCGCAATTCGCCGCGCAAGCGCAAGGCCAACGGAATAACATAGGTGGAATGGCCGCCGCCTTCGAGCTGATCGATGAACCATAGCCGTTGCTGGGCGTGCGACAAGGGCAGGTAGCGATTGCGTTCCACGCGCGGAATCGGTGCGCAGATGCCTGAGTTCAGGCGCGGCGCCAGATCGATACGTTCAGCCAGGCTACGAATGGTGCTTGCCTCGAACATCACTTGCAAGGGTAAGTCGACCTCGAAATGCGACTGAATCCGGGCCATCAACTGTACCGCCAGCAGCGAATGTCCGCCGACCGAAAGAAAGTCGTCGTCCACGCCAGGTGCAGCGGTGCCGGTGCAGCACTCCCATATCTTCAGCAGCGCTTGGGCAGTCGGCGACGGCGCCCCCCCCTCATTCGCCTTTACAGAGCTGAGCTGATCGCTGTTACGCCAGGCCCAGACGGGTATAAGTTTGTCTTCGAGGAACATCTCGCGGCAAAGCACGCGCTGAATCTTGCCGCTCGTCGTACGCGGCAAGCTTCCGGCCTTGACCAGCACAATCGCACCGAGGCGTAAGATGCCGTGCTGCTCTGCAATCTCGGCGCGGACTCGAGCGACTAACCCGCTAACGTCGGCGCGAACCTGGAGCTCAAGCTCCTGCACCAGGATCAATTCGTCTTCACCGCCCCGTTCAATAGAAAATGCGGCGGCACTGAGCGGTCGGAATGCCGGATCGAGTTGTTCGAGCGTTTTTTCCACGTCCTGCGGATAAATGTTCCTCGCGTCAAAAATCATCAATTCCTTGACTCTGCCGGTGACAAACAAATCCCCGTCGCGGAGAAAGCCGAGATCTCCGGTACGCAAATAGTGCCCGGGAAGTCCCTCGACACGCCCACTGAAGAGAATCGCGTTGAGATCGGGGCGATTCCAGTAGCCGGCACATACGGAAGGACCGTGCACCCATATTTCCCCAATCTCGCCGGTCGCCTGAAACTTGCCGTCGCTATTTGCCACAATGATGATTTCGTGCTCAGGCAAGGCGCTGCCATGATTGACGAACGCGATTGCATCCTGCTCAGTCTCCTGGCGCGCGGCGACACCCGCAGCCAAGGCCGTCTTGGCGATGCGCTCCTCCGTCGGCATGCCGTCAGCTTGACGCCGGTCGCGGTTCATGGAAACAAGCAAGGTGGATTCCGCCAATCCGTACGCCGGCGTAATGGCCCTCGGGTTGAAGTTGCAACCAGCAAATGCCTGTACGAAACCGCGCAGCGTGCTCGGCCGAATCGGTTCTGCGCCATTCAAGGCGATCTCGAGAGTACTCAGGTCGAGTTCGGCCTTCTGTTCCTCACTAACGCGCCGGATACACATTTCATAGGCGAAATTCGGGGCGCCGGTCAGCCGGGCACGATATCGCATGATCGCCTTCAACCACAGGAAAGGATTCATCAGAAATGCTGCCGGCGGGATCTGCACGCAATGGTTGCCTGCGGCCACGGTGCCGATAATCCCGGCGATAAGACCGAAATCGTGGTAAGCCGGCAACCACGTAACCGCGACGTCATCCTCGGACGTCTGCAGTAAGTTATGTCCGCCCAGGAGATTTGCCCGAAGGTTTGCATGGGAAACCATCACGCCTTTCGGCGTACCTGTGGAACCGGACGTATATTGCAAGAAGGCAATATCGTTGGACGCAATCGCCGGCTTGTGCCACTGCGTCGAGAGGTCTGGAAGCGTGCTCGACGCCAAATAATTCAAACGCGCCATTTGTGCGAATTGACCAGTACTGCCAATGCGCTGCGTGATCGCTGGCATCGTCAGCACGACCTGGGCTCCAGAGTCGTCGACAATCGCCAGCAAGCGCTCCATATGGCGCGAACTACTCGGCGCAATAGCCGGCACCGCGATACGGCCGCTGATAATGCAACCGAAGAAGCCAACGATAAATTCCAGCGAGGGCGGATAAAGCAAAATGACCCGATCCCCCTGTTGCGTGCATTGCATCAAATGTGCCGCGACACTCTTGGCCCGGCGCGTCAGTTCGGCGAAGGTGATCGCGTCACTAACATTGCTGCCATCCTGCAAAAAACTGAAAGCTGTCTTGTCGCGGCTTCCTGACTGTGGCTCGTCGCGCCACAGCAGTACTTCCATCAGGTTGTCAAATTCCACGTTTCATACCGCCATATCTGCTTGTTCGGCCACAATCGGAGCGGACCCAATGGACATGCTCATGGCACAGGCGTAGCCGCTCCTAATCGACGAGGAAATGCTCGCCGGCTCCCTCTGGCATGGACTGGCCGCGCCGATGATGGTGAATGCGATTGCGGCGCGCGTCAGGGCTTCGCGGAGTGTTTCGGTACGCGCATGCTGCCCCGTCGCCATGATCAGCGTTTTTGCCGGAATGGTCCTGGACCGACCCTTGTTCGTCACCACGACGCCATCGTCGCTGATTCGCGCCAGCTCGGTAGCCCGCAGCATTTCCACTCCGCTGGCCTCGAGCTCCTGTATCGTGATCCAGCGCGTCGTGCGTCCAATCCTATAGCCGATCTTTTTACTCGAACGTTGCATGATCGTGATCGACCGCAGCGTCTCCGGAATACTACCCAGTTCGCCAGTCAGGCGATCCACACCATGGTCTCGTAAATACTTCTCCGAAATCGCGGTACGGCTCGGTTTACGCAGCAACAGCTTGGCGATGTCGCACGCGACGCCCCCCCCGCCATAGATCACGACCGGAAACGCAACCGGTAAATTCTTGTCGATAACGTCATACCAGCTCAGCACCCGAACACTGTTCGCTTCCTGCGACGACGGCGTGACAAAGTTCGGTTCGGTGCCTGTGGCTACGACCACGTGATCCCAGGCGGAATCGTTCAAGTCCGCGTGGCCAAATTCGTGGAGAAGTACGACGTCTACGCCGGCTTGTCGCAAAGCGCGCTCGTAGAAGCGCACGGTTCCGCCGAATTCACTCTTGGACGGAATTTTTGCGGCCAAGCGCATCTGGCCGCCGAGTTCGTGACCGCGTTCGAACAAGGTAACCTCTGCACCGCGCCGCCGCAGGTAATACGCAGCAACCATCCCCGCCAAACCGCCACCCACAACTGCGACTTTAGCCCGCAACGGTGGTACCTGGGCACGGTCGTCCATCACGCCGTATTCGGGATTGACGCTGCAGCCAACCTCGTGTCCTAGAAGAATACGGTCGAGGCAATCCTGGTTGCATGCAATACAGAAATTGACGTCCTCGTAGCGCTGCTGCCTGAACTTGGCCACGATGTCCGCGTCGGCCAGAAAGGGCCGCGCCATCGCTACCATGTCCGCTACGCCGTCGATCAGCATCGCTTCGCCATGGCGCAAGTCATTGATACGATTACTTACGCAAGTCAACAGCTCGGGGAAAGTTCGCTTGACGTACGCTGCCGCCTGAGCGAAACCGGCTTGCGGCACGACGTTCGAAAGCGTGGGCACGCGCGACTCATGCCAGCCGATACTGACGTTGAGCAGATCGATCTGATAACAAGCCAGTTTCCGGATCAAGGTCATCGAGTCTTCCAGCGTCAATCCGTCTTCAAGCAGATCCAGACATGGAATGCGGAAAATGATCGGAAAATCAGGTCCGACAGCCTCGCGGACCGCCGCCGCAACACAGACGGCAAACCGCATGCGTGAGTCCCGGTCGCCCCCCCACTCATCTGTGCGCAAGTTCGTATTCAGCGATAAAAACTGATGGATCAAGAACCCTTGCGAAAAAAGCAGCTCGATCGCATCGTAGCCAGCCTCCACGGCACGCCGCGCTGCGCTTCCATAGCTGTTGATCGTTTCTATAACGTTTTCGTGGGTCAAGGCGGTCGGGGTAAAGATGTTGCCGGGCAACCGCAGCGCCGACGGCGCGACGAGACGGCCATGGGAAGACTCGCGCCCGAAATGAAGCAACTGCAGTGCAATCTTCGAATCGCCTGCCCGATGTACCGCCTCGGTAATCAGACGGTGCTGTTTAATCTGGCTATCGTGATCGAGCGAAAACCCTTCGGCTGCCGCCCTCCCTGCCACATCCGGACCACATCCGGCGGTGACGATCAGACCAGGGCCATCCTTGGCACGCCGCGCATAAAAACGAGCCATGCGTTCGTATTGGTCCGCACCTTCGTAACCCAGGTGCATTGAACTCAGCAGAATACGGTTGGGCAGCTCTAGTCGATTCAGCCGAATCGAGGAAAACAGGTGATTGAGCATGAAGTTCCAAAAATCAGAGACAGAGGCCGCCGTCGACCTCGATCACTTGGCCGGTAATGTAAGAAGCAAGCGGCGAAGCGAGGAAATGCACCAACTCTGCAATCTCTTTCGGATGCCCAGTGCGGTTCAATGGAATCATGTTGTCCACGGCGAAATCGAGCCATTGCTTGGCCGCCGCATTGGCGCGCAATGCGTCGAGCATCTCGGTTTCAATGAACCCGGGCGCGACACAATTGACGCGGATACGGCTGCGCCCGAGTTCCTTCGCCAGCGACTTGGTCATGCCGATCAGACCGGCCTTCGCAGCCGCATAGTTGGTCTGACCGAGTTGCCCATGAATGCCTGACACCGACGATATGTTGATGATGTTGCCGGAACGGCGCGACAGCATCGAGCCGACCGCTGCCTTTACACAGTAAAAAGAACCGCTTAGATTGGTGTCGAGCACGTCCTTCCAGTCGCCAAGCTTCATTGTTGCAATGAGCTGGTCACGCGTAATGCCGGCGTTGTTGACGAGGGTGTGCACCCAATAGCCGGCTTCCCTGATTGTGACGAACAATTGGTCTACCCCGGCTGGATCGGCAATGTCGGTCGCCGCGACCATGCCCTTGCCACCGTTGGCGACGATTTCATCAAGTACGACTTGGGCAGCTGCGAGATCGCTACGGCAATGTACGACCACCGGCATGGATGCCGCCAAACGCAACGCAATGGCCCTGCCGATTCCACGGCTTGCGCCCGTTACCAAAGCAATTTTTTGCATACGACGTTCTCTGTCAACGAATCTCGGCGTCAGGCGCTCAGCGAAACGAGCGAATACGCATCGCGATCCGTCATGGTGCTGATCACCGCCGATCGCGCGGGTGTATATTCCGGCATGGCGGACGCGGATTGCACGCTTCGGCTGTTGCGCAATAAAGTCGCCGCGGTAGCGACGCCATAAAGCATGTTCAGCGAACCCGCATCGCCGAAGTTGCGTCGGGAAAGAATTTGACGTCCGGCCAGGCCGAATTCCGTGATCGCACGATTCAGGCTGGCTTCGCGCAACTGGCGCTTCGCGGCGCCGGCAGGTGCAGTAACGCTCGAGCAAACGTGCAAGACACCTTCATCTTTTTCGAAGTCCGAGCGTGACGCCAGATGTCGCTTCAGCACAGGCTCCCACCCCGCGAGCTCCAGTCCTTCGTCAGCAAACTGATATCCGTGGTTCGCACCGCTGATGGTGGCGTACGGCGCACGGCCACGTTCCGCCGCATGTCCCTCCGACTCGACCACGAAAAAGCACGCCCCCTCGACAGGCACGTATTCGTTATTGGTCGAGCGGGCAACCGCATTTTCCAATTCATTTTTTCGCCAACGTCCCTTGAGTTGGTGCAAGGATATTTGCGACAGCAATTCGAACGCCCCCACCAGCACGCATTGGGCACGGCCGAATCGGATAAGTTCGACCGCGCGCGCCAGGGCATGGGCTCCTGAAATGTCACCGGCAGCGATCACGCTGCTCCAGCCGCGCAACCCGAAACGAATCGCGACCTGCCCACAAGAAATGTTGCGAGCACTCATGGAAAAGTGAAAAGGATTCACCGAACCGACTTGCGGACGAAATAGCGGAGTGCAATAACGGTACAGCGACGGGGTCTCGCCGCGCGAAGTTCCCAGGACAGTTGCCACCGAACCACGCCCGATAACTTCCTCGTCGATCAGAATGCCGGCATCTTCCATTGCAAAGGCTGCCGCAACCGAAGACATGGTCATCGCCTTGTCCATAAGACGCAGCTGACGTTCGTTAAAATAACGCTCTCGCGGAAAATCCCTGACAATTCCCAAGCGCGCATTTTCGAACGGCGGCTCCACATCCGTGCCCCAAGGAGCATAGTCCGGAACACCATCGGCAATTCTCGTGAATATCTCGTTCCAACCGGTGGCGAAAGGGGCAATGGCACCAATGCCCGTAATACAGGCGTTTTGAAACTGTGACTGACTCATGGCAGCGTTGACTTCCAATTAGACGGTTTCCGGTTGCGGTGGCGATGCGATCAGATCGGGCGCGCCAAAAAGTACCGCCGAGGATGCGCCACCAAAGCCGAACGATTGCGAAAGTCCGTGGCGCACGACACGTTCAATGCCATTCCCGACAACGAGCGGAACCACTGGATCAATGTCGCCGGCTGAATTAAGGGTCGCAGGAATAAACCGGTCGGCAATGCACTTGATCGTGGCGATGGCTTCAAGTGCACCTGCGGCACCCATGCAATGACCGATATTCGCTTTGATCGAAGTGATGGCCATGCCGCCAAGCGATTCACCGAAAACGCGGTTCAGTGCTTTCGCCTCCGATATGTCGTTATGTTTGGTGCCGGTACCGTGGGCGTTCACGTATTGAACATCCGCCGCATCGACGCCGGCATCGGCCAAGCAACGCTCTATTGCCAACGCTTCGCCAACGCCGTCTCTCGACGTTGCGGTCAAGTGATATGCCGCGTTACTCAAGCCATAGCCCAGCACTTCCGCATAGATATGCGCCTCGCGCGCCAGCGCATGCTCCAACTCTTCAAGGACGAGCATGCCCGCACCTTCGCCGATGAAAAAACCGCTGCGTTGCGTATCGAAGGATTTTGAGTCGTCGGTTGTAATCGAAAACACCGAGTTAAAACCGGCATGAGCGGTTTCAGAAAGAATATCGCCCCCCCCGGCAAGCATCACGTCGGCATTACCGTTGCGGATAAAATCCGCAGCATAGCCAATCGCGTCCGTCGACGATGAGCAGGACGTCGATATCAGTGTCGACGGCCCCTCCATCTGAAAATGACGAACTAGGTGTTCGAGTTGATACGAAATCGTGCACGCATCGACATCGGGGTATTGGGAGAGATCGGTATTTGCCGCGGCGAACAGGCGACCATAACGTTCGAACAAATGCGCGCTCGAGGACAAGGTCCCGACGACGCAGCCGAAATCGCTTTTTACCGCGTCATGTAGACCGGCATCCCTGAATGCCTCATGCGCGGCAATCGACGCGAACAAGGTCGCACTTTCAGCCGGTCGACCAGCCAGCGCCTGCAATTCCTGACTGTTTCGCACTTCCTGCGGCACTTCGGCGGCGAAATTGGAACGGTACGGCGAAGCGTCAAAACCACCAATCAGTCCCTTGCCCGACCGGTTCGAGCAGAGCCCACGCCAGAATTCTTCAATACCAACCCCAAAACACGACACCGCACCCAGACCCGTGCATACGACTCTACGAACTTTTGCCAATTTCTTTCCCTCGACAGTAACAGCTGAATCCAAGTACCCCCCTCAGGGTGGTGCGTCGATCAGGCTCGCCCTCGCGACAATCGCAACGTTCAGCTCGCACTTGCACACCTTCTGCCCTGCTTCGCTGACAGCTTCAGCACGCACAGATACGATTCCCGCCATTGCGTTTTCGATAGCGACGGTGTAAATCAGGCACTGACCAGGTAAAACAGGTCTGTGGAAGGTGCTGCGCTTAACACCGATGAGCACACCCACCGGATCCGCCGGCAACGTGACGCCCGATGACTTCTGATGCCGCAACTGCTGCGCTATCAGCACGCCCGCCAACTGAGCAGCAGCCTCCACCATCAATACGCCAGGAACCACCGGAAGTTGCGGAAAATGGCCCTGAAAGATTGGATTATCAGAATTCCAACGACACACTCCGCGAATTTCTCGCGGACCGAGCACCTCGGCTGATTCGACGAAGAGAAATGGCGCACGATGAGGAATCAGGAGCGCAATTTCGCTCTCATTGAGTTTCATAAGGAGTTATGCGAAGCAAGACGCGTCGGTCAAGCGAATTCGCCGTCATCGTACATGCTTGACATGTACGCATCGATGTCGACATTCATGAACTTGTCGATTGTATCGGCATCGAATTTTCTAAGGATATATTCAGCAATACCACCGATGCTACCGAAATCGCCAGGATTAATATCATCGGGAATTCGGACACCAAGCATCTCGTGCAAGGTGGCGAGTGCCTCGAACGCCTCGATTGAGTCCAGACCAACTTCACTTACTAGGTCAGATTCAGGGCGCAGGGTGACATCATCACCCAACTTAAGACTGATACGGATAATCTTCTCGACCCGAACCACCACCTTCTCAACTGAATACATAAAACCTCATGAATACGATTTGAAGTGAACGAACACAGGAAGCTCAATCTCGCACGAGCGCGGCAATCAATAATGATTCAAGCGCTTGAACTTAGGGAAAAATATAGCACGAGTATTAATACTGTTCAATAAGTACTAGTGTTTGTTTTCGCTAACCTGACTAATGAAAAATAAGCCGTGCCGGCATGCTTCGGAAAATTCATTTCGCAAAGACGACCGTATTCGAGATGCCGGATATTATCACCTGAACTACAGCCAGATGCCTCCCCCCATCCCATAGCGAACGAGTATAACATTGAAATATACCTCAATTTCTCGCGAAAAGTAACGACTGGAAATTATTCCATTCGCGGATCGCTGAATAATACATTCGAAGGACAGCAACCATTTTTCCCAATTTACGCCATAAAACACCGTGAAAAACATCGGCTGCAATAAATTAAAACTGCTTATCGTGAGGTAGTCCTGCTTTTTAGGATATTTACAATTGAGGAATTTGTCGAAGGGGGACGCGAGATATAACGACCGTAGACGCCGAAGGTCTGGGTCGAGGCGGTCAAACCAGTCAATCAACCGGCGCGTCCAAGTCCTGCGTGCGCATCATTAAGGCCATCATGTCGGGAGGAAGAAGCGTACGCCGCCACCGTGTCTCCCAGCCATCGCAGGCATTGGGCACACTTGCCGTCGGTTCGGCGACCGCTCTCTTGTTCAGGCGCGGATCGCCCAGATCAAGTTGTCCAAATTCCTGCTTTGGCGAAGGTCTACAAGAAGGTTGTCAAGTCATTGAAAGTAAACAGCATTTCGGGCGGCCAAACGCAGGCGCCGGCGGACTTGAATATAACGAGGTTGGTAAGGCCCTGTGTTTAAGTAGTCGCCCAATTTTTGCTGTCAAAGCTAAATTGATCACGCAGCAGGGGTTGGGCGATGAAGCACTTGGAGTTGTCCGAAGACGAGCGGCGCACTCTGCGTGAGATGGGCGTGTTCCACCCGCATTCGCGGACACGGATGCGCGCACAGGGAATTTTGCGGTTGAGTCAGGGATTAACGCTGCAGAAAACGGCGGATGAGTTCGGGGTGCACCTGAACAGCGTCGAGCAGTGGAGGCAACGCTGGAACAAGCTTGGCCTGGCCGGATTGTACGAGGGGCGTCATACCGGTCGACCCAGGAAGTGGACGCCTCAGCAGCAGCAGGCTCTTGGCGAGTTGGCGCATTCCGAGGGCGGAAGCGTGGTTGCACTGCTGCGCCAGATCGAGCAATGCCGAGACCATGCGTCGATCAGCGAAAGCACAGCCAAACGGTATCTCAAGGAGATGAATTTCACGTACAAGCGCTATCGGTACGCTCTAAAAATGGGGTACCCTGACTTTTTCGGACACTTCCGATTGATAAACTTGTCGGAAGGAGCAAACACATGAAATTGAAGACATACACGCCGGAGTTCAGGGCGGAGGCGGTAAAACTGGTGCTGGCGCAAGGGTTGTCGCATGAAGAAGCGGCCCAGCGGATCGGGATTCCGAAAGGGACGCTGGCGAATTGGTGAGCGCGGCGAAGCGCAGCGCGGACCCGACGGCGGCACCTGGCAGCCGCAGCGTTGCGGAGTTGGAAGCCGAATTGGCCAAGCTGCGCAAGGAACTGGCCGTCGAGCGGATGGAAAAGGAAGTGCTAAAAAAGGCCACCGCGTACTTTGCGAGGGAGTCGCTGCCCGGTACGCGTTCATGAAGACGGTGCGGCTCGATTATCCGCTTAGCCTGTTGTGCCGTGTCTTCGGGGTGTCGCGAAGCGGCTTTTATGCGGCGTTGGAGCGTCCCCCGTCGCAGCGCGCCCAAGACGACTGGCGGCTGAAGATCGCCATCAAGGCCGTGTAGTGGTCGAGTAATTTCGGACACGACGATAGGTTCTTTCGCTACCAAATTCCGTTCGTAGACAGTGGGCGGCGGATTTCCCAATACCGAGTGCAAGCGCTGGCTGTTGTAGAACTCGACGATGTAAGCCGCGATATCGCACTTGGCTTCTGCACGGTTGGCATAGTTCCGCTGCCAAACGCGTTCCATCTTCAGGTTCAGGAAGAACCGTTCGGCGACCGCGTTGACGCTATATCGTTATACACATCTTCTTTTCACTAGTAAAATCAATGACTTACAGCTGACTCTTCTGGGGCATCACGGGTATGGAGACGAACGCAAAATTGGTGCGTTTGATACAAAATCCCGACTTTTTGCCCAAATTTTAGGCAAAACTTCATGAAAATCGCCGCCCCGGGCTCAAATGGCGCTGAGCGAAAAAGATGTGTATAACGATATGCGTTGACGCTCCTATGTCAAGCGGCCAACGTAGCTACTTGCAGGTCGTTCAATATGACCGGGTAAAGCTCCCTGATGAGATATCGTTTCAGGCAGCGATGAATTTCCTTGTTGGACATGCCTTCAGTTGTTCGCCGTTCGACATAAGCACGCGTCCGCGGCTCACTTCTCATCCTGACCATTGCGATTGTCCACAACGCGTTATTCCCTTGCCGGTCGCCACCGCGATTCAATCTATGTCGTATCGTCTTGCCTGAGGAAGCGGGCAGCGGGTTCACCCCGCAAAGTGCAGCTAGGGCTGCTTCGCTGCGCAAACGTTCAGGATTATCACCAGCAACGGCGATCAATGTTGCCGCAGTCTGTGGTCCGACGCCGAACTGCTCACGAAGACTTGGCGCAAATTGGCTCGTCAACTTATCAAGGGTGTTGTCGAGTTCCTTGAGCTCGGCCGCCAGCGTCAACCAGCGTTTCGCCAACAGACGTAGCGTCGTCGTTAATGCCTTGAGGACTGTCGTGGTGCCCAGCTGTTCAAGTTCAGCGCAGACTGCAGCGGACGGACAATGGATGGAAGGTGGGTGAGCTGGACGCTTACGGACAACGGGTTGCGGTCGGCGGTGTGAATATCCATGAGGACCAAAATTGCCTCTTAGCCAACGAGTTTTTTTCAACGACAGTAAGCGTCGTCCCAGCACCGTGTAGACACCCGATAGCGCGCCACTCAACATAGTCCCCACTATTTTCTAGCGGGGACTATTTTGGCGGGTGAAGCAGAACAAAAAAAGCGCCGGCGCAGCACGAACTATCCGCTGGAGTTCAAGCGGCGGCTGGCGCAGCAGGCTTGCGACGAGTCGGTGTCGGTAGCCCAACTGGCGATGCGGCATGGGCTGAACACGAACATGCTGTTTCGCTGGCGCCGCCAGCTGCGTGCCGGTTTGCTCGGCACGGCGACGCAGTTTCTGCCGGTAGCGCTGGCGGCCGAGCCGAAACAACCGATCGGCGTCGGCGCTGGCAGTGCCGGCAGTATCGAAATCCAGTTGGGCCAGGCCACGATCCAGATTCGCGGCGTGCCCGATCCGGCGACACTGGCGCTGGTACTGCAAGGTTTGCGTCCATGATCGGGCTGCCCGCGGGTACGCGAATCTGGCTGGCGGCCGGCGTGACCGACATGCGCTCCGGCTTCAACGGCCTGGCCGCGAAGGTGGAGACGGCACTGAACGAAGACCCGTACAGCGGCCACGTGTTCGTGTTCCGTGGCCGGCGTGGCGACCTGGTGAAAGTGCTGTGGTGGACCGGTGACGGCCTGTGTTTGCTGTGCAAGCGGCTCGAGCGCGGGCGCTTCGTCTGGCCGCAAGCGGCCGAGGGCACGGTGACGATGACCCAGGCTCAGCTTTCGATGCTACTGGAAGGCATCGACTGGCGCCGGCCCGAGCGCACCTGGCGGCCGCAGTCGGCCTTGTAAACGTGGCGCGACCCGCGTAAACTGGGCCGCATGCTCGACGCCACCCACCTGCCCGACGATATCGCCGCCCTGAAAGCGATGCTGCTGGCGCGCGAGGCGGCATTGCAGGCCAGCGAGGCGCGCGTGGCCCACCTGTCCGCCGAACTCTCGACGCGCACCGCCGAGATCGAGCACCTGAAACTGGTGCTGGCCAAGCTGCGGCGCATGCAGTTCGGCCGCCGCTCCGAGAAGCTCGACCAGCAAATCGAACAGCTGGAACTCAAGCTGGAAGACCTGGAAGCAGAGGAGGCGGTGGCCGAAGCAAAGGCGCCGGTAGACGTCGCACCGCGCAAGAAGGCCGAGCGCAAATCGCTGCCCGCCAATCTGCCGCGCGAGGAGCGCGTACTGCACCCGGCCGTGGATGCCTGCCCGGACTGCAAAGGCAAGCTCGCGCACCTGGGCGAGGACGTGTCGGAACAGCTGGAGTTTGTGCCGGCGAGCTTCCGCGTCATCCGTCATGTGCGGCCCAGGCTGGCATGCACGTGCTGCGATCGCATCGTGCAGGCCCCGGCGGCCAGCCGGCCCATCGAACGCGGCCTGCCCGGCCCGGGTTTGCTGGCGCACGTGCTGGTGTCCAAGTACGCCGACCATGTGCCCCTGTACCGCCAGAGCGTGATCTACGCGCACGAAGGCGTGGAACTGGAGCGCTCCCTGCTTGCCAGTTGGGTGGGCGCGGCCAGCACGCTGCTGCGGCCGCTCGGTGAAGCCTTGCGCCGCCACGTCTTCGCCGCCGCCAAGCTGCACGCCGACGACACGCCGCTGCCCGTGCTCGCGCCGGGCAACGGCAAGACGCGCACGGCGCGCCTGTGGACCTATGTGCGCGACGACCGCGCCAGCGGCGCCATCGAACCGCCCGCCGTGTGGTTTGCGTACTCGCCCGACCGCAAGGGCGAACATCCGCAGGCGCACCTGGCCGGTTTCACCGGCGTGCTGCAGGCCGATGCGTACGCCGGCTTCAACGCCATCTACGAGAGCGGACGCGTCGCCGAAGCGGCATGCTGGGCGCACGCACGCCACAAGTTTTACGACTTGCACGCGGCCCGCCCATCGCCCCTGACCACCGAGGCGCTGCGCCGCATCGGCGAGCTGTACGCCATCGAAGAGGCCATCCGGGGCAAGCCACCGGACGAGCGCCGCGCCGAACGGCAGGCGCGAGCCAGGCCGTTGCTCGACGACCTGGAGCGCTGGCTACAGGCCACGCTTGCCACGCTCTCGCGCAAGTCGGACACGGCGGCGGCGATCCTGTACGCGCTCAAATTGTGGCCGGCCCTGACCCGCTATGCCGACGATGGCCGCGTCGAGATCGACAACTCGGCCGCCGAGCGGGCCTTGCGCGGCGTGGCCCTGGGCCGGCGCAACTTCCTGTTCGCCGGCGCCGACAGCGGCGGCGAACGCGCGGCCGCCATGTACGGACTCATCGGAACGGCCGGGCTGAACGGTATCGACCCCGAAGCCTGGTTGCGCCACGTGCTGACGCATATCGCCGATCATCCCGTGAACCGCGTCGACGACTTCCTGCCCTGGAACTGTGCCGCCAAACTGGCCGGCTGAACTCCGCGTCCCAGCGGTGTGGCAAGCATCATCTCGCATTAACCCTGGTAGTTCAATACGGTGCTGAGACGACGCTTACCAACGACACGTCATGGGTCCAAGCAGATCTGGCTTCGTCCGGTTGGCGAACTTGCGGCAGCGCTACTAGGAGCGGCCTGGTGGGATCGTGGATTTGGACGGCAAGATTTCCAAACTCGTTGATGAACTTGCACCAGAGCTCATCGCACGTGACTTCATCAGGCACGAATTCGCGGCACAGCTATTGCTGACGACATATGGTAAAAGTGGACGCCTGAACCGGAAGCCAGCGTTGCTGCACTAAGAGCCTATCCCAGTAGACCTGCTGAGCGCCAGGCGATGATGCCGCATACGAAATGAAGAAAGGCGAGGTAGTTGCTCGCCTTCTTCGGCCAACGGATCAGCAGACCACGAAATCGGTTCATCCAGCTGTGCGTGCGCTCGACGACCCAACGTCGGGCGCGAAATCCCGCATCCCCGCCGATTTCTGTCGCTTCTTCGCCGCGTGACCGGATATGCGCAACGAAGCCGAGGTCCTCAACCCACTGGCGTACCTGCTCATAGTCGTATCCCTAGTCCAGACATAGGCCCTGTGGATCGTCCGATGCGGGTACTGGCCGGTCAAGCTGCAAGTCCTCGATTGTCGGGCATACCATCTTCATGTCATGCCGGTTGGCGCCGTCCACGGCGATCGCTATCGGAATGCCGTACGCCTCAGTGAGCAAGCTGCGTTTGACGCCGCCTTTGCCTCGATCCGTAGGATTGGGGCCGGTTTTTTTCCCTCCCAACGGGGCCTTCGTCATCGCACCGTCCATCGCCAACCATGACCAATCGATGCCATCGAGCGCCAGCAACCCCAGACGCCAGAATTCTTCGAACACCCCAGCCTGGGTCCACTTCTGGAACCGTCGATGTGCTGAACTGCTCGAACAAATTCCGGTACCGCTTAACGCATTCCACTGGCATCCCGTACGCAGCACAAATAGGATCGCGTCCATCGCCGCACGGTCGCTCACGCGCGGGTTGTGCCCGCCGAGCGGATGCGGCTTACGTGGCGGCAATAACGGGTCCATCTGCTCCCACAACTCATCCGGCAAACGCCATCCATCGTCACTTTTTACCAAGCCATGATAAGTCTCCTGACCATGGACTTAGATTCAAAGGCGCTTCAGATGGCCCGTGGATGAGCTCTACTGGGATACTCTCTAAGTGCGGGTAACTGGATCGCTGTGCAGCCCATGCCAAGCTAATAGAGGGCAACGCACATGTGCGTTGCCCTCCGCGATCAAACCAGTACCCGCTCGATGCCGCCGTTGTTGGCGTTGGCCACGTAGTTTGGCATCCAGTTCTCGCCCAGCAGGTGGCGCGCGATCTCGACGACGATGTAGTCGGCCGTCGTGTCCGAATCCTCGTTGTAGCGATTCAGGCCCATCAGGCAAGCCGGGCAGCTAGTCAGGATTTTGACGTCACCAGCGAAGCCGTCGGCCCGCAGCTTATCCGCCCCTGCGACCATCTCCTGCTCCTTGCGGAAGCGGACCTGAGTCGCGATGTCCGGACGGGAGATGCCAAAGGTACCCGACTCGCCGCAGCAGCGGTCGTTCTTCTCGATCTTGACGTTGTCGACGGTCTGCACGAGCGCGTTCACGGTCTTCATCGAATCGCCCAGCTTCATCGGGTTGTGGCACGGTTCGTGGTACATGTAGCGCATCCCCGTCACGCCTTCCAGCTTGACGCCCTTCTCCATCAGGTACTCGTGGATGTCGATGATGCGGCAGCCCGGGAAGATCTTCTCGAACTCGTAGGTCGCCAGTTGGTCGTAGCACGTGCCGCACGAGACGACGACCGTCTTGATGTCGAGGTAGTTCAGCGTGTTGGCCATCCGGTGGAACAGCACGCGGTTATCCGTCATCATCTTGTCGGCCTTGTCGTACTGGCCGGCGCCGCGCTGCGGATAGCCGCAGCACAGGTAGCCCGGCGGCAGCACGGTCTGTACGCCCACTTCCCACAGCATCGCCTGCGTGGCCAGGCCCACCTGCGAGAACATGCGCTCGGAACCGCAGCCCGGGAAGTAGAACACGGCTTCCGTGTCGGCGTTCGTGACCTTCGGATTGCGGATGATCGGGACGAACTTGTCGTCCTCGATATTCAATAACGCGCGCGCCGTCTTGTTCGGCAGGTTGCCCGGCATCTTCTTGTTGATGAAGTGGATCACCTGTTCGCGGATCGGCGCCTTGCCGGTCGTCGGAGGCGGTGCCTTGGTCTGCTCCTTCGCCACGGCCTTCAGCACGGTGTTACCTAAGCGCTGGGCTTTGTAGCCGATATTGAGCATCCCCTTGCGCATCGTGTTGATCGTCGTCGGATCGGTCGCGTTCAGGAAGAACATGGCCGCGCGGTGGGCCGGCTTGAAGCTGCGCTTGTCCATCTTGCGCAGCAGGTTACGCATGTTCATCGAGACGTCGCCGAAGTCGATGTTGACCGGGCACGGCGTCACGCACTTGTGGCACACGGTGCAGTGGTCCGACACGTCCTCGAATTCTTCCCAGTGGCGGATCGACACGCCGCGGCGCGTCTGCTCTTCGTACAGGAACGCTTCGATCAGCGCGGACGTCGCGAGGATCTTGTCGCGCGGCGAGTACAGCAAATTCGATTGCGGCACGTGCGTCGTGCACACGGGCTTGCACTTGCCGCAGCGCAGGCAGTCCTTGACGCTGTTGGCGATCTCGCCGATGTCGCTCTGCTGCATGATCAGCGATTCGTGGCCCATCAGGCCGAACGACGGCGTGTACGCGTTGCGCAGGTCGGCGTACGCGGTGTCGCTGTTCAGGAGCTTGCCCTTGTTGAAGCGGCCTTCCGGGTCCACGCGCTGCTTGTAGTCGCGGAAGTCGCGGATCTCGTCTTCGGTGAGGAATTCCAGCTTCGTGATGCCGATGCCGTGCTCGCCCGAGATGACGCCGTCCAGCGAACGCGCCAGCTTCATGATGCGCTCGACGGCCTTGTGCGCGTCCTGCAGCATCGCGTAGTCGTCCGAGTTCACCGGCAGGTTCGTGTGCACGTTGCCGTCGCCGGCATGCATGTGCAGCGCGACGAACACGCGCGAACGCAGCACGCGCTTGTGGATCGCGGTGGCTTCGGCAAGGATCGGCTCATAGGCCGCGCCGTTGAAGATCTGGCGCAGCGGCGCGCGGATCTCCTGCTTCCACGAGACGCGCACCGTGTGGTCCTGCACGACGTCGAACAGTTTCGCGCCCGGCTGCTGCGCGAGGCGCGCCTGGAACGTGCCGGCGAGACCATCAAGGCCGACGTCGGCCAGCTTGTCGAGCACGTCGCCCAGCGGCTGGTCGAGGTTCGCCGTGATCCAGGTCCAGCGCGCGGACACGCGGGCCAGCAGCTCGTCGGCCTGCTGCGGACGGTCGCCGAGGATCTCTTCCTTCGACACGCCTTCGCCGGTCGCGTCGTCCGCCTTCGTCACTTCCAGGTTCCCGGCCGTGAAATAGGCGTGCAGTTCCTCGACGAGCTGCAGCTTGTTCTTGATCGACAGCTCGACGTTGATGCGCTCGATGCCGTCGGTGTACTCGCCCATGCGGTTCAGCGGGATCACGACGTCTTCGTTGATCTTGAAGGCGTTCGTGTGGCGCGCGATGGCGGCCGTACGCGAGCGGTCGAGCCAGAATTTTTTACGGGCTTCCGGGCTGACGGCGATGAAGCCCTCGCCCACGCGCGTGTTCGCGAGGCGCACGACTTCCGACGTGGCCAGCGCGACGGCGTTCTCGTCGTCGCCGACGATGTCGCCGAACAGCGCCATCTTCGGCAAAGTGCCGCGCTTCGATTTCGTCGCATAGCCGACGGCGCGCAGGTAGCGCTCGTCCAGGTGTTCCAGGCCCGCGAGGCGCAGGCTGGCGAATTCCGGCTTGCCGCTCTTCGGCAGGCTGTCGAGGTAATCCTTGATCTCGACGATCGACGGGATCGCATCGCGCGCCTGGCCGAAGAATTCCAGCGCGACGGTGCGCGTGTACTTCGGCATCTTGTGCAGGATCCAGCGGCTTGAGGTGATCAGGCCATCGGTGCCCTCTTTCTGGATGCCCGGCAGGCCCGCGAGGAATTTGTCGGTGACGTCCTTGCCGAGGCCTTCCTTGCGGAAGCGGCGGCCTTCGATGGCCAGCGTCTCCGTGCGGAACGGCTGGCCTTTCGGCGCGCCCTTTTCCGACGGGTGCGTCCATTCGAGCTTGAACGTGGCGACCGGGGCGTCGTGGATCTTGCCCAGGTTGTGGTCCACGCGCGTGACGTCGAGCCAGTCGCCGTTCGGGTCGACCATGCGCCACGACGCGAGGTTGTCCAGCGCGGTGCCCCACAGGACGGCCTTCTTGCCGCCCGCGTTCATCGCGATGTTCCCGCCGATGCACGAGGCGTGCGCGGACGTCGGGTCGACGGCGAACACGAAGCCGGCCTTCTCGGCCGCCTGCGACACGCGCTGCGTGACGACGCCGGCACCCGTGAAGATGGTCGCGTACTCGCGGTCGACGCCCGGCAGGCGCGTCATTTCGACCTCGCCCATCTGCAGCAGCTTTTCCGTGTTGATCACGGCCGACATCGGCGACAGCGGAATCGCACCGCCCGTGTAGCCGGTGCCGCCGCCGCGCGGAATGATGGTCAGCCCGAGTTCGATACAGCCTTTCACCAGGCCGGCCATCTCGTCTTCCGAGTCCGGCAGCAGGACGAGGAACGGGTATTCGACGCGCCAGTCGGTGGCATCCGTCACGTGCGACGTGCGGTGCATGCCGTCGAAGCGGATGTTGCGCTTGTCGGTGTAGCGGCCCAGCACGGCCTTGGCGCGCTTGCGCAGGTCGTAGGTGTCCGCGAATTCGCGGCCGAAGTCGTCGACGGCCTTGCGCGCGGCGACGAGCAGCTGCTCGACGGCGGCGCTGCGGCGCGCGGCCGTGGCGGGGTCGGACTCGCCGGCATCGACCGTCAGGCGGCGCTTGTCGACTTCCGCCAGGCGGTGATGCAGCGCTTCGATCAGCTTGGCGCGGCGCTTCGGGTTGTCCAGCAGGTCGTCCTGCAGGTACGGATTGCGGCGCACGACCCAGATGTCGCCCAGGACTTCGTACAGCATGCGGGCCGAGCGCCCGGTCTGGCGGGCACCGCGCAATTCATCCAGCAACTGCCACGATGACTCGCCCAGCAGCCGGATCACGATCTCGCGATCGGAGAACGACGTGTAGTTATAAGGGATTTCGCGCAGCCGGATGGGCGCGTTTTCTTCGAGCAGGGCGTGGATATTGGCAGGAGCGTTCATGGGGAGATCGACTGTCGTACTGACGCGTAGGACTCTCTATTCTAGCTTATTGCGATGCACCACGCTGGGGAAGGAATATTTTTTGCAACGGCGAAAAAGCAGAAAGGGGCGGAAAACGACGCTTTCGCGCAAATTTGTTTTGGTTGAACGCAAGAATTTCCGGCGAAAGCTCGGCATCGTGGTCGCGAGGGCATCTTATCCACGTCGACTTAACCTTGGTGCCATATGTATTTGTACGAAGCACCTCACTGCACCTGGGCTACATCAATTCCAGAAATTTTCAGGGCGACATGGCTTCGGCATAGGGGGACGAATCAATTGCGTTCGTTGCCTACGGGGCACAAGAGACCAAGCGAATCCGCTTTTGCTTCTTATCAACAACATTCAAGCTCTGTTGGTTACCTTGGCCGATGGAAAATCTGATACCAGATAACCCATCGGAGGTAATACATGGATAGGGGTCAAGCGATCTCGGCAGGCGCTGCGCTGTCGGTGTTCAGTCTCAATGCGCAGCACGACCGCTTGATGCGCCTGGAATTCCCCCGGGGGGACGGGCCTGATCCCATTCTCTTGCCGAACCGGATGTCGGCACGCGAAGAAGTGTCCCGCTGCTTCCGTGTCGAGGTCGAGCTCCTGTCCGATGACGCACGAATTCCCTTGAAGGCGATGATGGCCAGGATGGTGACGATTTCTATCGTGCGCGAAGACGGCTCGCTGCGCTACTTCAACGGCTACGTCACCGAATTCCAATTCATGCGCACTGACGGCGGTTTCGCGTTTTATCGCCTGGTGCTCGAGCCCTGGCTGGCCTTTACGAGGCTGCGCAAGGACAACGTGTCGTTCCACGGCAAGAGCGTCATCGAATTGACCGAACTGACGTTTGCCCGTTACCGCCAGGCCGACTGGCATGCGGCTATCGTCGGCGACTATCCGCGCATGACCTGCGCCAACCAGTACGACGAGACCGACTACAACCACCTGCACCGCCGTTGGGAAGATCTCGGGCTGCACTACTGGTATGAGCATCGGGCGGACGGGCATACGCTCTGGCTCAGCGACAAGAGCACGCTCGCGCAACCCATCGATCCGTCCGGGATCGACGATTCAGGAGAGATTCCGTTCCGCGACAAGGCCGGTTCGCTCGAATACGACGGCATTCGCGAATGGAGCCCTGCGCGGCGCATCGGTTCCGGCCAGACGACCCTGGCCAGCTTCGATTACAAGAATCCGATCGTGCAGCGGTCGACCGCCGAGTCACTGAATGATCAGGGCGACGTCTTTCCGTACGAGATCTACGAAAACACGGGATCGTACGGGTTTCGCACCTACGACGACGGCGAAAAACTCGCGCAGCAGCGCATGGGCGAGCGCGATGCGAATACCCAGTATTTCGAAGCGCGCGGCAACGATCGTACCGCCCAGCCCGGCCGATGCTTCAAGCTCGGCGGCCATTTCAGCGCCGAGCTGCAAGCGCCGAAGTGGGGTGAAGCGCCTCACCCCAGTATCGCCAACCGTGACTATCTGATCCTTTCGGTCGACCACGAAGCCAGCAACAACTACCGGGCCGGGCCGGGCGCGCCGTCGCATTACGAGAATTCGTTCCGGTGCGTACGCAAGGATATCCAGTGGCGTCCAGGCCGCCACTACAACAGCAAGCCCTGCACTTATCCCGGCATTCAGACGGCGATCGTGGCCGGGCCTGACGGTTCGGAAATCCATACCGATGGCTACGGGCGCGTCAAAGTCCAGTTTCATTGGGACAGGCTGGGCAATTACGACGAGAACAGTTCGCCTTGGCTCCGTGTCATGTCGCCAGGGGCTGGCGGCGAATTCGGGAATATTCGCTTGCCTCGGGTTGGTGAGGAAGTGGCGGTGGTCTATCTTGACGAGAACATTGATCATCCTGTGATTCTTGGGGCGCTGTACAACTTCACGCATATGCCGCCTTGGCAGTTGCCTGAGCAGCAGGCTTTGAGCGGGTTGCGGAGCCGGGAGCTGCAAGCCGAAGAAGGCAGTGGGCGAGGTAATCATCTGATACTGGACGATACTGCCGGCAGAATCCAGGCGCAGTTGAAAAGCGACCATCAATGCAGCCAACTCTCGCTCGGACATATCACTCGCATCGACGACACTCGCGGACGCAAAGATGCGCGCGGTGAAGGATGGGAACTACGCACTGATGGACACGGCGTTGCCCGCGCGGCAAAGGGCATGCTGATTACCACTGAAGCTCGACAGGGCGCGCACGGGGCGATCAAGGACGTCGAAGAAACCTCTCGGCGCTTCAATCTCGCTGTAGAGCAGCATCGAATTTTGGGCGAGCTTGCGCAAAAAAATGGCGCCCAAGATATCAGTAGCAACCAGGAGGACGTCGCTCTTTCACTCCAGACGCAGAACGACGCGATTACCGGCCCCTCCTCGGCAACTAGTGGCTTTCCTGAGCTGACGGAGCCACATCTGGTACTGGCGAGCCCTTCAGGAATTGCAACAACTACTGCAGGCGACAGCCACATTGCCAGCGAGCGCCATACGGCCATCACAACCGGGAAAAACCTTTCGTTGGCTGCAGGGACAAGTTTCTTCGCCACCATCCGTCAGACCTTCCGTTTATTCGTCCAGAAGGCCGGCATGAAAATGGTGGCTGCGGCCGGCGACATCGACATCCAGGCGCTCTCCGACAATATCAATCTTTTGGCGAAACTGTCGATTACGCAGACTGCAAACCGCATCACCATCAGTGCCAAGGAAGATCTCGTCATCAATGGCGGCGGTAGTTATATGAAGTTCGACGCCGGAGGCATTGAGCTCGGCACCAGCCGCTCTTTCATCGCGCACGCTGCAACTCACAGTTTTATTGAACCGAAAAATCTGTCGACGCCTGATATGCCAGTGGTGCAACGAATGCAAGTGGAGACGAAATTAAAACTGTCCCTCTGAATGCGGCATTAGCCTGGGGCCAGCGACCGCCCGGGAGAACGATCTTCTCCTAGTAACCGGTGATTGACATGCGAATTGATAAAGTCAAGCCATATTCTCGAAAAGAAAAGCTTCAATGTCGAAATCTCTTGAAATTCATAAGCGAAAAAAACAATCATGTTAATTAGCCCACCTTTTTTGACTGACAAGCATGATGAGAAGGATATTTTTGACACAGGTCTCCGATCAGTTGTGGCACGTGAGGCGACTACTTTGGCTCCAGAAGGAAATTATCCAGTGAGCCAATCTTTCATGTGGCACACGGGATTACATTTGCAGGCACCGAAGGTCACCGACGCCGGGTACGCTCCTGTACGCGCCATTGCCGACGGGAAGGTCGTCTTTGTGCACCAGCCTCGGCTGAAAGTCGAGGATCCGAACGACGGCCAAGCCTACAACCCGTTCGGGGCAGCCCCGAGCTGGTCGGACAATGGCATGGTCGTAATCGAACACACAACCGATATCGGAGCGGACGGTGACACGATAACGTCTGTGACCTTTTACTCCAGCTACATGCACCTGTCGCACGTTGAGACAGCGGTCGTGGTCGGCAAGGCAGTTTATCGCAAGGATAAGCTCGGCAAACCAGGGGCGATCTACAACCACGCAGGACAAATCGAGCTGAGCATTGCTTGCGACCGCGCAAATCTGCATAAGTTGATCGGCCGCGAACCGACATGGCAAGATCCTAAGCTGGCACCCACGGTCGACGGCCGGACTGACTCCTTATTTGGCGACATCTATTTCTATCTGCCTGCGTCGACGCCGGTCGTCATGACCGCGGCCAAGCCAAATGTGCACGTGAGAAGTGCCTATCACGGTACTGCGGTCTTAGGTGAGGCTCAATGGGTCAGGATGGATCTTGGCGGTAGCGGAATGGCACCCGGGACCTGTGTCTTCAGCACCTACAACACGGCATGGCAATTGATCGGCTCCCGGACGCCGGAGGCTGGCGCTGAATACACCCTTGATGAGGAGGCGGCAGCGCGCCACAAGAGTGCCGTGCAGTCTGGTGCCGCGAGGAGTAGCCCAAGTGGTTGGTACGAGTTACTGCGTTTCGGCCGCAATATCGGCAGAAGCTCGGAGGACAAGGACACACTGCCAGATGACGCTATGCATTGGAGGAAAATCCGGACGATTGCGGGAACGGACGTGTGGGCAGACTTGAATGCGGAGGGGAGCCGTAAATTCAGCGACGCCGACTTTCTGCCTGTCATAGGCTGGAATTGCTATGATGACGACGATAGCCCCAACGATCAAAAATGCGGTTCAGACAAGCTCAAGAACTTGATCGCCGATCCTGCGTCTCCGGACAGCAAGAACGACCTCGAACAATTGGCGAGACGTATCGGTAATGAAGAGGTACAGCTAAAGCTGGCCCACGTCATCTGCAAATTCCCGAATGAATGGGACAAGGCAACGTTGGAGACTCGCTATAAGTTTATGAGCGACCGACCGGACATCGCCGAGAATTCTGCAAGTTGGGACAAGGCGAAAAAACACCTGGAAGCGATGGGCATAGATGGTCTGCCGGGCAACTTCAAAAACGCGGAGTGGCATTTCCATCCAGTTGCGTTTATACGTCACTTCTCAAAGTGCGGATGGCTTAGCAGCCTAGAGCTTGCGCAATGCTTTCCTCGAAAGCAATTACATTTGCAAGGTACGAGTTTTCATGAGGTGCAGTGTAAATGGATCGATGCATTTGCACGGGCGACACGCTGGGCTGTGCATTTCAACAAGGCGACAAGGAAATACGGGGTCGCGAAAACGAGACAAAGACTTCTCCATTTCTTTGCCCACGTCATTCCAGAGACTGGTTATTTGACGCTGATGAAAGAAGGTGGTGGGCCGGCTTATCTCCAGTCGAAAGCCTATTATCCGTACTACGGCCGTGGCTTGATTCAGTTGACTTGGGAAGAGACCTACAGATCATACGGAAATTTCCGTGGCTTTCCGCATAAAATCACCAACGACGCATATAACGAAATAGGCTGGAACCCAGACATTTACATTGCACGCGACAACACGAACTTCAATGCGGCGAACTGCGCTGATTCAGCTGCATACTTTGTATTATATAAACAGGGATTATTGAGAATAATGGACCACGGAATTGCACAAAGCGATGCGATCGCCGCGAGCAAATCTGTCAATGGAGGGGGAAGTCATATCGAAAACCTGAATGGCCTGGACTCCCGGCTCCAGAGTATCCTTTTCTTGCGAGATATTCTGCTCGACTGGGTTGCGGAAGCGACATCGGAGACCATAATTTTCGACTGGAGAAGAAATAGTGAAAAAGAACCGACGGAGGAACTGGACTCACACGGCCACCGAAAAAAAAGGTTTGTCTTGAGGACTCCCTCTTGGCAAATTTCCGTTCCACTTGATAAACAGAGGCCAGGTGCTTAAATGAATAAACTATATACTTTGTTTTGCGTAACGATCCTTGGCTCGAGCATAGCGCACGCTGAAGTGCGGGTGGAGGAATCGTGCTGGACCCATGCGGCACGAGGTGGTTCCGACAAGCAGATTCAATTTGTTCTGAAGGCCTATAAGGATACGGATCTAGACAGGGAGGTTGGCGCCGTCGTGCAATATGTGGGATCGAAGGGCATAATCTCATTGGTGTTCACGAATTTCGTGAGAACGGATATGGAGGACGATCCAGATGCCGGAAATTACGAACTCACCCGAGTTGAGGTAATTGGCGGGAAGATTGGTGGCGAGTATGTTTTTGCTCAGGTCGGCTCTGGGATCAGGCAAGGCAAGATGGTTACGTATAGAAAATCCAAAACTGCAAAACCAATAAATTTCTACCATTCTTCCGATGGCGATGGAAGGTGTGGATTTAAGGTGAACTGAGCCTATTTCTTGAATTCGCAATCTAACGTGACGATTAAATTACCATGCCGCTCAAGATTATTGTAGTCGGAGACTCGACTGATCACGGCGGCAAGGTGATCAGTGGCTCGCCATCGCACGATGTCGACGGCAAGCCTATCGCGCGGCTGGGCGACCAGCGTGCCAGCGTCGAATGAAGGACGCTGCGTAGTTCGCCTCGGCGATTAAATCCGATCACGGTCAGATGCCAACCGGCATAGACCATCCACACACAACACCCGCGTCTATCCAAATACCCGGCTCGTCATCTCCCCAAGCCACCTCCACCACCCGTCCGGCACATACAGCAGCGTGACCGTCATGAACACGTAGCGCCCGAACTTGCCGATCGCCATATAGATCACGCTGGGCCAGAACGGCAGGTGCAGCCAGCCCGCCAGGGTGCACAGCGGGTCGCCGATGCCCGGCACCCAGGACAGCAGCATCGTCTTCGCGCCGTAGCGTTTGAGCCAGTGGAACCAGCGCGACGAGCGTTCCTTCGCGAACGCGACCTTGGCGCGGTAGCCGATCCAGTAGTCGACGATGCCGCCCAGCGTGTTGCCCAGCGTGGCGACGAGGACGGTGGGCCAGAACATCGCGGGATTCGCTTTCACGACGGCGAACACGGCGGGCTCGGAGCCGAGCGGCAGCAGGGTCGCGGAGACGAAGGCGATGAGGAATACCGACGTGAGCCCGACAGTGGGCACGGCGAGGAATTTCAGCAGCCACAGTACGGCGGATTCGATCATCGGAAAGAAGGGATGGACGGCGGAAGGATAAGTTGAGTACATTATAATGAGGAGCAACACCTCGCAACGACACGGTACGCCTGGCTCTACCAAGCCAGGCTGCCGCACTGCTCGCCTCGGTTACCCACCAAGCAGGACAGTCAGCGTCGCCCCGGAACCCGAACAGCCCCGCACCGATCATGACTACCGACTACCTCAAGAAAATCCTCACCGCGCGCGTCTACGACGTGGCCGTCGAAACCCCGCTGGAGTACGCCCCCAGCCTGTCGAAGCGCACCGACAACAAGATTTACCTGAAGCGCGAGGACATGCAGAGCGTGTTCAGCTTCAAGCTGCGCGGCGCCTACAACAAGATGGCCAACCTGTCGGAGTCGCAACTGAAACGCGGCGTGATTTGCGCGTCGGCTGGCAACCACGCCCAGGGCGTCGCCATGTCGGCGGCGCGCCTGAACTGCCGCGCCGTGATCGTGATGCCGACCACCACGCCCAGCGTGAAAGTGGATGCGGTGCGCGCGTTCGGCGGCAGCAACGTGGAAGTCGTCCTGCACGGCGAGTCGTACACGGATGCGTTCAACCATGCACAGATGCTGGAAAAGGAACAGAAGCTGGCGTTCGTGCACCCGTTCGACGATCCGGACGTCATCGCCGGCCAGGGCACGATCGGCGTCGAGATCCTGCGCCAGCATTCGGCGCCGATCCATGCGATCTTCCTCGCGATCGGCGGCGGTGGCCTGATCAGCGGCGTGGCCGCCTACGTAAAACAGATCCGCCCCGACATCAAGATCATCGGTGTGCAGACGAACGATTCGGACGCGATGGCGCGCAGCCTCAAGGCCGGCGAGCGCGTGACCCTGCCGGACGTCGGCCTGTTCGCGGACGGCACCGCCGTGCGCCTGGTCGGTGCCGAGACCTTCCGCCTGTGCCAGGAACTGGTCGATGAAATCATCATCGTCGACAACGACGCGCTGTGCGCCGCCATCAAGGACGTGTTCACCGACACGCGCAGCATCGTCGAACCGTCCGGCGCGCTGGCCATCGCGGGCGCGAAGGCCTACGTGGAACGTTCGCAGATGTCGAAGAATCCGGTGCGCGGCGAGACGCTCGTCGCCGTCGCGTGCGGCGCCAACATGAACTTCGACCGCCTGCGCTTCGTCGCCGAGCGCGCCGAGCTGGGCGAGGCGCGCGAAGCCGTGTTCGCCGTGACGATCCCCGAGCAGCGCGGCAGTTTTAAACGCTTCTGCGCGCTGATCGGGCCGCGCAACGTCACCGAATTCAACTACCGCATCAGCGACGAGCGCGAGGCGCACGTCTTCGTCGGCGTGCAGATCGGCAGCCGCAGCGAGTCCGGTACCGTCGCGCGCACGTTCGAGGAACACGGTTTCCGCACCCTCGACCTCACCCACGACGAACTGGCCAAGCAGCACGTGCGCCACCTCGTCGGCGGCAAGAGCGGGCTCGCGCACGACGAACTGCTGTACCGCTTCGAATTCCCGGAGCGTCCGGGCGCGCTGATGCGCTTCCTGGACACCCTGGCGCCGAACTGGAACATTTCGCTGTTCCACTACCGGAACCAGGGCGGCGACGTGGGCCGCATCCTCGTCGGCCTGCAAGTGCCGTCGGGCGAGATGGACGAGTTCCGCGAGTTCCTCGCGACGCTCGGTTATCGCCACTGGGACGAGAGCGCGAATCCGGTCTACAAGCTGTTCCTTTGATATGCATGGTGGGCTCGGGGAGCCCACCCTACGGCAAACGATATCGTAGGGTGGGTACCCCGTGCCCACGAATAATGTACCCGTAACGCATCCATGAGCGGTGCGCGCAACGATCGCGGGAAAGGTGTACGATACGCCGCTTTGCCGCCGCCGGACGGCATCGTCACGCACGTTGGCCGGCTTCGAGTACACACCATGACCAATACCCCTGAACAATCGCCTCTCGGCAAAAACTCGGCCTACCAGACCGAATACGCGCCGGAGCTGCTGTTTCCCATCCCGCGCCAGCAAAAACGCGCCGAACTCGGCCTGGCGGGCACGCTCCCCTTCTTCGGCGTCGACATCTGGAACGCCTATGAATTGTCGTGGCTGAACATGCGCGGCAAGCCGCAGGTCGCCATCGCGACCTTCACGGTGCCGGCCGATTCGCCCAACATCGTCGAATCGAAATCCTTCAAGCTGTACCTGAATTCGTTCAACCAGACCCGGCTGGCCAACACGGACGCCCTGCTGGCCCTGCTGCGCGAAGACCTGTCGAATGCGGTCGGCGCGCCCGTGCACGCGGCGCTGACGCTGCCCGAAGAGTTCGACAAGCTCAAAATGGGCGAGCTGGACGGCCTCCTGATCGACCGCCTCGACGTCGAGATCGACAATTACAGTCCGTCGCCGGAACTCCTCAAGGCCAACCACGAGGAAGCCGCGGTCGAGGAAACCCTCGTGTCGCACCTGCTCAAATCGAACTGCCTCGTCACGGGCCAGCCCGACTGGGGCAGCGTGCAGATCCGCTACGTCGGTCCGCAGATCGACCAGGAAAGCCTGCTGCGCTACCTGATCGGTTTCCGCGAGCACAACGAATTCCACGAGCAATGTGTCGAGCGCATCTTCACGGACATCCTGCGCCAGTGCAAGCCGAACAAGCTGGCGGTCTATGCCCGCTATACCCGGCGCGGCGGCCTGGACATCAATCCGTGGCGCGCCAATTTCAGCACCGCCAAACCGCCGAATTTGCGTGCCGCGCGCCAATGAACAATGCGGATGGGTGATTTTTGATCGTTCGTCCCCATCTACAGTGTACGTTTCCGGCGACATCCTTCACGAGGTTTCCGGATGTGTAAAACGGCAACTCAGCGCTAGAAAAATCGGCAAAAGAGGCCCCGGGAAGATGTTTCATGCGTGAAACCCGGGATTTCGTGGCGGAAATTGCGCTCGTCGGAACGCCGAGTACGGGGTCTTTGCGCAAAGGTTTGCGGCAGGGATCACACAGGCGTCGGACGGCGTGCAAAATCGAATTACACGGCCATAAAACAGGCCTATAATTCCCGCTCGCAAGCACCCAGGGTGCACCGCAATAGAAGCGTGTTATGACTAATCTAAGCAAAATCCTCTCGCTCGAGAACGTGCAGCTGGACATCGAAGTGTCGAGCAAGAAGCGCGCCTTCGAGCAGGCCGGCCTGATCTTCGAGAACAACTGCGGCATCGCCCGCTCCACCGTGTCGGACAACCTGTTCGCGCGCGAGCGTCTCGGGTCCACCGGACTCGGTCATGGCGTCGCCGTGCCGCACGGTCGCATCAAGGGCAGCAAAAGCCTCAAATCGCCGCTGGCCGCGTTCGTGCGCCTGGCCGAGCCGATCCCGTTCGAATCGCCGGACGGCCAGCCGGTGAAACTGCTCTTTTTCCTGCTGATCCCGGACCACGTCACGCAACAGCACCTGGAAATCCTGTCGGAGATCGCGGAACTGTTTTCGGATGAGGCAATCCGCACGGCCTTGAGCACGGACACGGATCCGAAGTCCGTCTACGAACGCATCATCAACTGGCAACCGAGCCTGCAAGCCCTCGGCTGACCTTGCGAAAGCGACCATGCTGCAGACCCCGCTGACCATCCAACGGCTGTACGACGACAACCGCGACAGCCTGCAACTGGGCTGGTTCGCCGGATTTCCAGGCGGAGAACGCCAGATTTCCGGCGACGCCGTCTCCGCCGCGGACCAGGTCGGCCACCTGAACCTGATCCACCCGGGCCGCATGCAGGTGTTCGGTCACCAGGAACTGAATTACTACCAGCGCCTGAAATCCGGCTCGCGCAGCCACCTGATCGGCGAACTGATCGCTGGCGGTCCGCCGGCGCTGTTCATCGCGCAGGGTCTCGACACCCCGCCGGACATCCTCGCCATCTGCGACGAGCAGAACATCCCGCTGTTCTCGACGCCGCTGCCGGCCGCGCAGGTCATCGACTACCTGCGCGTGTATCTGTCGAAGAAGCTGGCGCAGCGCGTCATCATGCACGGCGTGTTCATGGACGTGCTGGGCGTCGGCGTGCTGATCACGGGTGACTCGGGCCTCGGCAAGAGCGAGCTGGGCCTGGAACTGATCTCGCGCTCGCATGGCCTCGTCGCCGACGACGCCGTCGAATTCTCGCGCATCGCCCCGAACATGATCGAGGGCCGCTGCCCGCCGCTGCTGCAGAACCTGCTCGAAGTGCGTGGCCTGGGCCTGCTGGACATCAAGGCGATCTTCGGCGAGACGGCGGTGCGCCGCAAGATGCGCCTCAAATTGATCGTCCACCTCGTCAAACGGGGCGCGCTGGACGAGGAAGTCGAACGCCTGCCCTTCCACTTCCCCACCGAGGACGTGCTGGGCCTGCCGATCCGCAAAGTGGTCATTCCCGTCGCGGCCGGCCGCAACATCGCGGTGCTGCTGGAAGCCGCGGTGCGCAACACGATCCTGCAGCTGCGCGGGATCGATACGCTGCAGGAGTTCATGGAACGACAGCGACAAGCAATGAGCAGCGATTAGCGCTGCAGTGGAGTGCGGGCCAAGCATGGCCCGCCCGTTCCGCAGGCGCGGAGCGGTGCTCCGCGAAACCCCTGCTCCACCAGCGACAAGCAATGAGCAGCGACTGAGCATACGAAAGTTCAGTCCAGGAATCCGCTCCCCACGGCACTGTTGCAAATACCTCATCCATAAGCCTTGTGCGATGCGGCAAAGACTTGCCGATGCTATCATCGCGCCATGCGCATCCTACTCATCACCGGTATCTCGGGCTCCGGTAAATCCGTCGCCCTGAACGTCCTCGAAGACGCTGGCTACTATTGCGTCGACAACCTTCCCCCCGCCCTGCTGCCGGCGCTCGTCGGCAGCATCGAAGGCGACGAAACCAGAACGCATCGCCGTCGCCGTCGACGCGCGCAGCGCGGAGTCCCTGGCCGAGCTGCCGACGACGGTTGCCGCGCTGCGGGAGGAAGGCCACCAGGTGAAGGTGATCTTCCTGACCGCCAGCACGCACTCGCTCGTCGCCCGTTTTTCCGAGACGCGCCGCAGCCACCCGCTGTCGCACGAACTGCGTCCGGGCGAGAACCCGGCGTCGCGCCGCACGCTGATCGAATGCATTTCGGAAGAACGCGACCGGCTGGGGCAGATCGAGAAGATGGGCCACGTGATCGACACGTCCGAACTGTCGGCCAACAAGCTGCGCGCATGGATCAAGGAACTGGCCGAGGTCGCCTACGCGCCGCTGACGCTGTATTTCGAATCGTTCGCATTCAAGCGCGGCGTGCCGCTCGATGCCGACTTCGTGTTCGACGTGCGCGCCGTGCCGAATCCGTATTACGACCTCACCTTGCGCCCGCTGAACGGCAGGGACGCGCCCGTGATCGCCTTCCTCGACGCCCAGCCGCAGGCGGCCGAGCTGCTGTCCGACATCCGCGCGTTCATCGCCAAGTGGCTGCCGTCGTTCAAGAAGGACAACCGCAGCTATCTCACCGTGGCCGTCGGTTGCACGGGCGGCCAGCACCGCTCCGTGTACATGGCGGAGCGGCTCGGCGCGTATTTCAGCGACACGGAACGCGTCGTCGTGCGCCACCGCGAGCAGCCCTGACACCGCCAACACGACGCATGCTTCACGCGTGGCACGTTTCATTTGAGGCCCCCGGCCTCAAATGCCCACCGTACGTGATCCCGGCGTAGGCGGGCTCGCCGAGCCCGCGCGGAAATCAAAAGAACTCGTCGAGCAGCCGGTAGAAGCCGCTCTTCACCGCAGCGGACCGGCCGGTTCGAATTTCGCGAACAGCACGGGGCGATCCGGTGCGTCCAGGCGGAACGCGTCTGCTTCCAGCGAGATCACAAAGCGCGCAAGGGATGCGCGTGTTCAGGCCAGAACGGGCGCGAAGAACCACGCGACCATCTCCGGCGTGACCGCATCGAGCGTGGGCGGATTCCAACGCGGCGCATTGTCCTTGTCGATCACGAGCGCGCGCACGCCTTCGAGCACTTCGCCGTGTTCGAACGTGCGGCGCACGAGCGAGCGCTCCATGCGCAGGCAGTCCGCGACGCCGAGCGCTTCCCCGCGCACGAGCATCTCACGCGTTACCGACATCATCAGCGGCGAGCGCTGGCGCAGCGTGGCCAAGGTCTTTTGCGCGAACGGGCTCCCATCCGTCTCCAGCGATGCCATCACGGCCGCGACGGAGTCCGCGCCGAAGTGGCGGTCGATCGCGTCGCGCTGCGCTTCCAGTTCGCTCGCGCCGGCCGGGAACGGCGCGGCGAACGCGCGGATCGCGGCGGGCAGTTCCGCGCCCGGCGTCGTCTCGATCAGCGCGCGCAGCGCATCCAGCTGCGCGCCCGGCACGAACACGTCGGCCAGGCCGACGTAGATCGCATCGGCCGCGCCGATCGTCACGCCCGTCACGCCGAGATAGTGGCCGAGGCGGCCCGGCGCGTGCGACAGGAAGTGGCTGCCGCCCACGTCCGGGAACAGGCCGATGTTCACTTCGGGCATGGCGATCTTCGAGCGCTCCGTCACGATGCGCAGGCCGCAATCCGGCCCGCCCTGCGCGATGCCCATCCCGCCGCCCATCACGACGCCATCCATCAGCGCAATGTACGGCTTCGGATAGAAGTGAATGAGGTGGTTGAGCGCGTATTCCTCGGTGAAGAAATCTTCCAGCAGCGGGCTGCCGGTCTGCGGCGTGGCGCGGCCGGCCTCGTGGAAAAAGCGGATGTCGCCGCCGGCGCACAAGGCCTTTTCGCTGCTGCTTCCGATGACGACGGCGTCGATCGATGCATCGTCGCGCCAGGCGAGCAGCGTGGCGGTGAGCGCACGGACCATGTCCAGCGACAGCGAGTTCAGCGCCTTCGGGCGGTCCAGGGTGACGATGCCGCTGCGGTTGGCAACCCGCGTCAGAACGTGTGCAGTCATGTCTCGTTGTTATTGAAATAATCAGAGCAGCATTGTAGCGCCCATAAAAACTAAAAGGGCGCCGATGCGCCCTTTACTCCTTGGTGCTACTGCACGCGTGGCATTACGCCGCGGCGGGCTCCTCCTCCCCACCTTCGGACATGCGCTTGATACACGCGTTGTCATGATCCTTGAGCATTTGCTTGTACTTGACGACCTGGCGGTCCAGGCGGTCCATCAGCATGTCGATCGCGGCGTATAGATCGTGCGCGGCACTGGCGACATGGACGATCTTGCCCGCGAGGCGCAGGTTGATCTCGGCTTTCTGGCGTTTTTCTTTCTCGGTGAGATTGTCGATGCAGAGGATGACGTGTGAGTCGATCACTTGATCGAAATGACGGGTGATGCGTTCGAGCTTGTTCTGTACGTATTCTCGGATGGCTGGAGTTACATCGAGATGATGTCCGCTGATTGTGAGATTCATACACACTCCTTTGAAGATGCACTGCCTGCCGTGCGCGCATCTGCGCAATGGGACAGTGTTTGTTACAAGGATTTGCGGAGACTGACGGGCGGGATTTTCAGCGCCTCACGGTATTTTGCGACCGTGCGTCGCGCGATGACCATTCCCTGTTCCCCTAGCATCTCCGCGATCTTGCTATCGGATAATGGATTCTTGGGGTCTTCTGCTCCTGTGAGTTGTACGATGAGGGCCCGTATTGCCGTCGACGATGCTTCGCCTCCCGCTTCGGTGGCAACGTGACTCCCGAAGAAATACTTCAACTCGAACATGCCGTGCGGGGTCAGCATATATTTCTGAGTTGTGACTCGAGAAATTGTGCTCTCGTGTAGACCTAGTGTATCAGCTATCTCACGTAAAACAAGGGGCCGCATCGCGACTGCGCCGTGGGAAAAAAAGTTGCGCTGCCGATCGACAATTGCCTGAGCTACACGCAGGATCGTGTCGAAGCGCTGGCGCATGTTCTTGATGAGCCACTTGGCTTCCTGCAACTGCGCGTTCATCTGCGCTTCCGATTTGCCCTGCTTCATCAGCGACGCGTACAGGCTGTTCACGCGCAGGCGCGGCATCACTTCCGGATTCAGCTGCACGCTCCAGCCATCCTTGGCGCGGCGCACGATCACGTCGGGCACGACGAAGTCCGACACGTCCGACGCGAACGCCGCGCCCGGATGCGGATTGCACTGGCGGATGACGGCCTGGGCTTCGCGCAGGTCTTCGTCGTCGCAATCGAGCGCCTTCTTCAGCTTGTTGAATTCGCGCTGCGCGAACCACGTCAGGTATTTTTCGACGATGACGAGCGCCATGCGCCGCGTCACCATCGGCACGCCGGGCATGCGGCGGATCTGCAGCGCCAGGCACTCGGCCGCGCTGCGCGCGCCCACGCCCGGCGGGTCCATGCTCTGCACCATGGCGAGCGCCGTGCGCAATTCGTCGAACTCGATCTCCAGTTCTTCCGGCAGGCGCGCATGGATGTCTTCCAGCGGTTCTTCCAGATAGCCGTTGTCGTCGAGCGCATCGACGACGAGTTCCACGAGCGCGCAGTCGCGCGCCGCGCAGCACGTCAGGCGCACCTGCTCCATCAAATGTTCGCGCAGCGTGACGGGGCTCGCTTCCAGCTGCGGGCGGCCGTCCTCGTCCTCGCCGCCGCCGCTGCCGCTGCGGCCGTATTCGCCCCAGTCCTCGCCGCCTTCGCCGCCGCTTTCTCCGCTGTCGCCGCCGGCGTCACCGCCTTCGCCATTGCCGCTCTCGGCGGGCGCACTGCCGCCTTCGTCGCCATTGCCCTGCGCGGCCGGCGCCTCGCCCGCCTGTGACGAGGACGGGGCACTGTTGATGGCGCCGTCGGCCAGCAACCGCACGGAGCGGTCGAGCGGATCGTCGAGCCGTTCGAGCAGCGGGTTCTCGCTCAGGACCTGCTCGATTTCCTGGTGCAGCTCGAGCGTGGACAACTGCAGCAGGCGGATCGATTGCTGCAGTTGCGGCGTCAGTGCAAGGTGCTGTGAGGTCTTGAGTTGCAGCGTCTGTTTCATGACTACATTCGGAAGTGTTCGCCCAGGTAGACGCGGCGCACCGATTCGTTGGCGATGATGTCGTCGGGACGGCCCGATGCCAGCACCGCGCCCTGGTTGATGATGTAGGCGCGGTCGCAGATGCCCAGCGTCTCGCGCACATTATGGTCCGTGATCAGCACGCCGATGCCGCGCTCCTTCAGGAAGCGCACGATGCGTTGGATCTCGATCACGGCGATTGGATCCACGCCGGCGAACGGTTCGTCCAGCAGCACGAAGCGCGGATTGGTCGCGAGCGCGCGCGCGATCTCCACCCGGCGGCGTTCGCCACCGGACAGCGACAGCGCCGGGCTCTCGCGCAGCTTCTCGATCTGCAGCTCGGCCAGCAGCTCGTCGAGACGTTCGGTGATGCGCGCCTTGGTGAGCGACTTGCCGTTCTCGCGCTGCAATTCCAGCACGGCGCGGATGTTCTCTTCCACCGTCAGCTTGCGGAACACGGACGCTTCCTGCGGCAGGTACGACAGTCCGAGCAGCGCGCGCCGGTGGATCGGCAGGCCGGTGATGTCGGTGCCGTTGATGTCGATGCTGCCGGCGTCCGACGGCACGAGGCCCACGATCATGTAGAACGAGGTCGTCTTGCCTGCGCCGTTCGGGCCCAGCAGGCCGACCACTTCGCCGCACACCACCTGCAGCGACACGTCGCGTACGACGAGCCGCTTGCCGTAGCTCTTCTGCAGTCCCTTGACGACGAGGGTGCTGCCGCCGCATTCGGCCGGCGCGGCCTGCGTGCCTGCTTCCATCGTGTGCGCCTCCGTCATTGCTTGCCTGCCGGAGCGGGAGCGGCGCCGGCGGCAGGGGCGCGGCGCGGCTGCAGCGTGATGCTGCCGCGGCCATTGCCCGGCTTGTCCGTGCCGTTGGCGTCGTTCAGGCCGAGCAGCTTCTCGTTGCGGTTATCGTAGGAGATGAATTCGCTGGCCATCTCCTGCGTGACCTTCTTGCCCTCGAGCTGGCGGATGACGGCCTTCGAGAACAGCTTCACGATGTCGTTGCGCTCGTCGTATTCGATGCGCTGGGCCTGGCCCTCGCCCCACAGGTCCGGGCCGCCATCGCGCTTCTGGCGGAAGGTCGCGAGCTTGCCGGGATTCGCGGTGAGGATGAAGGTGCGCCAACCGTCCGGCGATTCCTTGACCTCGGCGCGGTCGGACTTCAGGATCATGGTGCCGCGCGTGATGACCACGTTGCCGGTGGCGACGTAGTTCTGCGTGACCTGGTCGACGTTGGCGTTGTCGAACGCGATGTCGACGGGCTTGAGCGCGTCCGCCTTCTCGGCCGAGGCAGCCAGCGGCACCAGCAGGAAGATGGCGGCGGCGAGTATTTTTTTCATTCGATAGTCCTTTTTAGTGACTTGCGCGCGACTGGCGTGGCGGATAGGTGACCTTGCCGCGGCCACCCAGCGCGATCTGCTGCGTGGCGTTGTTGGCGACCATGCCCACCGCGTCGACCGATGCGGCGCCGAGCGTCATGTGGATCGGCTTGTCGGTCTTCGCGATCTCGTCGTCCGGCAGGATCGTCAGGACCTCGGTGCGGATCCGCATCGGCTCCGCACCCGGGGCGGCCGGACGCCGGATGTCGACATTGCCCGTCAGGTCGATCTGGTTCTGGTTCTGGCTCACGAGCGCGCTGTTGGCCGTCATCGTCATCGGCGGATGCTCGTCGGTGAGGCTCTGCACGACCGGCTTGTCCACGAGCGCCGTGTTGTCGACGGGGCGGTGCGTGAGGCGCTCTCCCGAGATCACGTAGCGCGGCTTGCCGGCCTCCGACATGCGGACCCAGCTGAAGTTGTCGACGATGTAGTCCGGCTCGTTGCCCGCGTTGAAGCCCGGCCCGTTCTCCTCGCCCTGCATCACCTGCACGAGCCAGAAGCTGCCGAACGCGCAGAACACGGCGAACAGCATCAGGAGCAGCAGGCGCCAGCGGTGCGCGGTACGCTTGTAGCTTGCGGGAGCCATATCTCTCTTATCCGAAGTAAGGCGCGAGCGCCTGTTCGTAGGTGCCCTGGGCGCGCATCACCATGTCGCACACTTCGCGCACGGCGCCGCGGCCGCCCGGGTTCTTCGTCACGTAATGGGCGCGGTGCTGCACTTCCGGATGCCCGCTCGGCACCGTCACCGCAAAGCCCACGCGCGTGAGCAGCGGCAGGTCGATCACGTCGTCGCCGATGTAGCCGCACGCCTCCGCCGTCACGCCGGTTTTATCCAGCAGCTCGGCGAACGCGAGGCGCTTGTCGTGCTGGCCCTGGAACACGTGCGTGATCCCGAGGTCGCTTGCGCGCTTGATGACGATGGGCGACGTGCGTGCGCTGATGATCGCCGTCTGCACGCCGGTGCGATTCAGCAGCTGGATGCCGAGGCCGTCCAGCACGTAGAACGTCTTCGTGACTTCGCCGTCCGGCCCGTACGTCAGGCTGCCGTCGGTGAGGACGCCGTCCACGTCGAAGATCATGACTTTGACGCGCGCCGCGCGCTCCATGTGTGCCAGCGGAGTCACCATCAGATCACCTTGGCGCGCGTGAGGTCGTGGATGTGCAATGCGCCCACCAGCACGCCGTCCGCATCCGTGACGAGCATCTGGTTGATGCGGAATTCTTCCATCACGGCGACGGCATCCACCGCCAGCTGTTCCGGATGCACGCGGCGCGGGTTCGGGTGCATGACGTCGCGGATCGCGAGCTTGCTGAAATCCTGGACCTTTTCGATCAGGCGGCGCAGGTCGCCGTCCGTGAACACGCCGACGGGGCGGCCGGCATCGTCGACGATGGCCGTCATGCCCATGCCCTTGTGCGAGATTTCCAGCAGCGCGTCCGTGAGGAGCGCGTCCGGTTTCACCGTCGGCACCGCGGCGCCGCTGCGCATCACGTCGCGCACGTGCGTGAGCAGGCGGCGGCCGAGCGCGCCGCCCGGGTGCGAGCGTGCGAAATCGTCCGGTTTGAAGCCGCGCAGCTCGAGCAGCGCGACGGCGAGCGCATCGCCCAGCGCGAGGGTCGCGGTGGTGCTCGCGGTCGGCGCCAGGTTCAGCGGGCAGGCTTCCTTCTCGACGGCCACGTCCAGGTGCACGTCCGCCGCCAGGGCCAGGCTCGACTCCGGCTTGCCGGTCATCGCGATCACGGGCACGTTCATGCGCTTGACGGCCGGGATCACGATGGCCAGTTCGCTGCTTTCGCCGGAATACGAGATGGCGATCAATACGTCCTGCGAGGTCACCATGCCGAGGTCGCCGTGCGCGGCCTCGCCCGGGTGCAGGAACAAGGCCGGGGTGCCGGTGGAGGCCAGGGTCGCCGCGATCTTGCGGCCGATGTGGCCCGACTTGCCCATGCCCGACACGACGACGCGGCCCTTGCACGCCATCATCAGCGCGACGGCGCGCGGCACGCTGTCGTCGCGGTCGAGGCGCGCGGACAGCTTGCGGATCGCCTCGCCTTCGATATCCAGCGCCTCGCGGGCCAGATCCAGCGCGCGCCGTGCCTGGGCCTCGTTAAAACTTGTCAGCATTATTTTTTCATCGGTTACACTCATAGGCAAAGTATATCCGAATTGGGAAAGCAAAAAACTTGCCAGACGTAACAAACAACATATTTACGGGACCTCGCCGTCGCGCTCCATGACCTCAGGCCTCGAACTCACCCTCCTGTTGCTGGGCAGCGCAGTCCTCGGCGTCGTCGCGTTCCGGATGCTGCACCTGCCGCCGATGCTGGGCTATCTCGCCGTCGGCGTGCTGATCGGCCCTCACGCGCTGAACCTCGCCGACAACGGCACCACGACGCAGGCCCTGGCCGAATTCGGCGTCGTCTTCCTCATGTTCTCCATCGGGCTGGAATTCTCGCTGGCCCAGCTGCGCGCCATGCGCCACATCGTGTTCGGGCTCGGGCTCGCGCAGGTCGTGCTGACCATCGTCGTGACGGTACTGGTGTCGCTGTGGACGCGCTACCTGCCCCCGTCGATGCAGATCGGCTGGCAGGCCGCGCTGGCGCTCGGCGGGGCGCTGGCGATGTCGTCGACGGCCATCGTCTCGAAACTGCTGACGGAACGGCTGGAGCTGGAAAGCGAGCATGGACGCCGCATCATCGGCATCCTGCTGTTCCAGGATCTCGCCGTCGTGCCGCTGCTGATCCTGATCCCGTCGCTGGCGAAACCGGCCGAGGAACTCGCGATGACGCTCGCGTGGGCCGGCATCAAGGCCGCCGCCGTGCTGGCGCTGCTGCTGTTCTTCGGCCAGAAGCTGATGCGCAAGTGGTTCAACATCGTCGTCAAGCGCCGCTCGCAGGAACTGTTCATGCTGAACCTGCTGCTCGTGACGCTGGGCGCGGCCGCGATCACGGAACACGCCGGCCTGTCGATGGCGCTGGGCGCGTTCGTGGCGGGCATGCTGATCTCCGAGACGCCCTATAAGCACCAGGTGGAGGAGGACATCAAGCCGTTCCGCGACGTGCTGCTGGGCCTCTTCTTCATCACCATCGGCATGCTGCTGAACGTGCAGCTCGTGCTCGCGAACTGGTGGGTCGTCCTGCTCCTGCTGGCCGTGCCGGTGCTGCTGAAATTCGCGCTGATCGCGCTGCTGGCCAAGGCGTTCGGCTCGACCGACGGCGTCGCGATGCGCACGGGCCTCGCGCTCGCGCAGGCCGGCGAATTCGGCTTCGTGCTGCTGAGCCTCGCCTCGGGTTCGCACCTGATCGCGCCGTTCGTGATCCAGCTCGTGCTCGCGTCGATGGTGCTGTCGATGCTGGTCGCCCCGTTCGTCATCGCCAACATGGACAAGCTCGTGATGAAGGTGGCGACCAACGAATGGATGCTGCAGTCGCTGCAGCTGACGCAGATCGCGAGCCGCACGATGGCCGCGCAGAAGCACGTGATCATCGCCGGCTTCGGCCGCAGCGGCCAGTCGCTGGCCACGCTGCTGTCGGAAGAAAAGCTGCCGTGGTACGCGCTCGACCTCGACCCCGAGCGGGTGCAGGAAGCGCGCACGGCCGGCATCAACGTGTCGTACGGCGACTGCACGCGCCGCGAAGCGCTGATCGCGGCCGGTATCAACCGCGCCAGCGCCCTCGTGATCACGTTCGCGGACACGCGCCTCGCGGTGAAAGTGCTGCACCTCGTGACCGAGCTGGCGCCGAAGCTGCCCGTGATCGTGCGCGCCCACGACGACACGGAACTCGACGTGCTGAAACGGGCCGGCGCCACCGAGGTCGTGCCGGAAGCGCTGGAATCGAGCCTGATGCTGGCCTCGCACGCGCTGGTCGTGATGGGCGTGCCGCTGCGCCGCGTGGTGCACCGCGTGCAGGCCGCGCGCGACGAGCGCTACGCCTCGCTGCGCGGCTTCTTCCACGGCGCCAGCGACATCGCGGACGGCACGGAACACAACTACGTGCGCCTGCATTCGGTGACCCTGCGCGACGACGCCGGCGCCGTCGGGCGCTGCATCGCGGAGCTGGAACTGGACGAAGTGGGGGCCGAAGTCACGGCCGTGCGGCGCGGGATCGACCGCATCGAGCCGACGCCGGAGACGGAATTGCGGGCGGGGGATGTGGTGGTATTAAGAGGAACCGGAAACGCGGTCACGCGCGCGGAAGGCCGGTTACTGCGGTGATCGGTGGGCACGGGGTGCCCACCCTACGGCTACGGAAATTCGTTGGGTGGGCTCCCCGAGCCCACGCGTGACGTTACGTCATCGCGACGACGCGGTTGCGTCCACCTTCCTTGGCTTGATAGAGCGCCTGGTCGGCCTGCGCGACGAGCTGCTGCGCCACGCCTTCGATCGCGTGGTCGCGCTCGAAATCGTCGAGGGTCGCCACGCCGATCGACACCGACACCGCCAGCATCTGCCCTTCCGGCATCACGAACGGCTTCTCCGCCACGCTGGCGCGGATGCGCTGGGCGACCATGCTGGCGCTGCCCAGGTCCGCGTCGATCAGCAGCACGACGAATTCCTCGCCGCCGAAGCGGCCCAGCGCATCCGTCATGCGCAGTTCGGCCTTGATGCGCGCCGCGACTTCGCGCAGCACGTCGTCGCCGGCCAGGTGGCCGTACGTGTCGTTGACCTGCTTGAAATAATCGATGTCGATGTACATGCACGACAGCCGGTACGCCTGGCGCCGCGCGCGTGAAATCTCTTCGACGAGGCGGCGGTCCATGTAGCGGCGGTTGTAGACGCCCGTCAGCGCATCGGTCAGGCCGATGTACTTCAGCATTTCGTTGCTGATCACGTTCTCCAGGCAGATCGCGATGATCGACCCCATGTGCTCGACGAAGTCCGTCCCCAGCAGCGGCGTGAAGCGGCCCGGGTCGCGGCTGCCCAGGTTCAGGCTGCCGATCAATCGTTTATTGCGCAGCAGCGGCACCAGCGCCACGCTGGCGATGCCCGCGGGCGGATGGGGAAAGGCGTGGCGTTGCGTGGCCGCGTCGAACGGTATCAGCCGCGGTTTCGGCGTGCGACCGGCGGTCAGGTCATACCCGAGACCATCGACATTGTCGTGGAACAGCAAGTTGGGAAACGCCTCGAAATCCACGCCCAGCTTGTCCATGACGGTGTAGATGTCGGCGTCCGTGTCGACGAGCGACAGGGTGACGGCGTCGAGGTCGGACACTACGGGCAGCAGGCGGAAGATCGTGCCGACCAGTTCCTGGAAAGTGCTCGCGCCCACGATTTCCAGGTCGAACGCCTGGTGCCGCATCATGATGGCGTGGTTGCCCTCGGCCTGGTCCATCAAACTGGCCAACTGGCGGCGCAAGGCCTCGTTCTCGGCGATGAGTTCGCGCACACTGGCGCCGCGCTCGTGCATGTGTGGTTCCCCTTCAGCAAGAACCCTAATTTACGCGAACTTACGCGGCTTGAAAACGAAAATGATGAGGTAAGGCTAACAATATTGCCAACATGTCATCTCAATGTTGCGCGTACCGCGTCCCAGGCCCGGTCCAGCAGCGGCGGCGCCAGCAGGTGGACGGCGCGGGGCACGACGTCCAGCCGCACGTCCGCCCCGAGCGCGGCGAGGCGTTCGAACATGCGTTCGCTGTGCTGCACGGGCACCGTCCCGTCCCGGCGGCCGTGCACGAGCGTGACGGCCGTACGGCGCTCCCAGACGTCAGGCAGCGGCGCGCAGCGTCCCGCGACGGCGACGACGTGGCGCGCGAGATAGCGGTCCCGGCACGCGGCCAGCGCCATGATCGCGCCCTGCGAAAAGCCCGTCAGCACCGTGTCATCCGCGCCCACGCCATGCGCGCGCTGTAACGCCTCGATGGCCGCGACGAATGCGGGCAGCGCGGCACGGATGCGGCCCGGACGATTCTCTTCCGTGATGCCGGCCACCGACATCCATTGAAAACCGGCGCCGCCGCGGTCGCAGGGACAGGCGGCCGGCGGTGCGACCACGCGCGCGTGAGGATCATGGATGGTGACCAGGTCGGCCAGCGGCGCCATGTCGGCGGGCGTCTGGCCGGCGCCATGAAGCAGGATGATCAGGGAATGCATCCGCGCAGTCTAGCGCATCCGCCGCATATCGATATACGCCCACCGACTCAGGCGTTTTCCAAATTAACAAGCGCGAAACCATTCGTTCCCCGGGGCCCCGCTCGTCGATACCATCCTGCCAATCATGACTTGTCATGACAGGACATACCAGACCATGACCCACGCCACCCTTCGCGCCATCGAACCATCCGCCGTCCCGCTGTATTCGCAAGTCCGTGAACGGCTGCGCGAACGCATCGTCGACGGCACCTATGCCCCGCAGGCCCGGCTGCCGTCCGAAAGCGAGATCGGCACCCTCTTCAAAGTGAGCCGCATTACCGTGCGCCAGGCGCTGGGCGACCTGCAGAAGGAAGGCGTGATCGTGAAGGTGCCAGGCAAGGGCACGTTCGTCGCCGCGACCCGTCCGAGCCAGGAACTGGCGCGGCTGGAAGGCTTCGGCGAAGCGATGTCGCGCAAGGGCCACCGGATCGTCAACCGCGTCGTGAAGCATGCGCTGGTCGAGGCAACGCCCCTGGTGGCGGCGCGGCTGCGCGTGGCGCCGGGCGCGCCGGTGACGGAGATCCACCGCGTGCGCTGGCTCGATTGCGAGCCGGTGTCGTTCGAGATCACGTACCTGCCCCCCGCGATCGGAGAGCGCCTGCGCGGCGAGAACCTCGCTGAACGCGACATCTTCCTGATCCTGGAAACCGACTACGGCATCACGCTCGGCCACGCCGACATCCAGATCGGCGCGGTCAATGCAGATCACGCGTTGGCCGGGGCGCTGCGCGTGGAACCGGGTGCCGCGTTGCTGCGCATCGAGCGCCTGACGTGGACGGCGGACGGCATGCCGGTCGACTTCGAATACCTGTACGTACGCGGCGAAGCCTTCCAGTACGCCCTGCGCCTGCCGCGCCATCCCTGACATTCATTTAACTGGAACCGATATGGAAACGCATATTCAAACCGTCGACGTGCTCGTGATCGGCGGCGGCACGGCCGGCCCGATGGCCGCCGTCAAAGCCAAGGAAGCGAACCCGCAGCTGCGCGTGCTGCTGCTGGAAAAGGCCAACGTCAAGCGCAGCGGCGCGATCTCGATGGGCATGGACGGCCTGAACAACGCCGTCGTGCCGGGCTTCGCGACGCCGGAACAGTACGTCAAGGAGATCACGATCGCCAACGACGGCATCGTCAACCAGGCCACCGTGATGGCGTACGCGCAGAACAGCTACGCGATGATCGAGGAGCTGGACAGCTGGGGCGTGAAGTTCGAGAAGGACGAGACGGGCGACTACGCGATGCGCAAGGTCCACCACATGGGCACCTACGTGCTGCCGATGCCCGAGGGGCACGACATCAAGAAGGTGCTGTACCGCCGCCTGAAACGGGCACGCGTCGCGATCACCAACCGCCTCGTCGCCACGCGGTTGCTGACCGCCGAAGACGGCTCAGGTGCCAGCAAAATCGCAGGCGCGATGGCCTTCGATTGCCGCACGGGCGACTTCCACGTGATCCGCGCGAAGTCCGTCGTGCTGGCGACGGGCGCCGCCGGACGTCTCGGGCTGCCCGCCTCGGGCTATTTGTTCGGTACCTACGAAAATGCGACCAATGCGGGCGACGGCTACAGCATGGCGTACCACGCGGGCGCCGAGCTGTCCGGCATCGAATGCTTCCAGATCAACCCGCTGATCAAGGATTACAACGGCCCCGCCTGCGCGTACGTCACCGGCCCGTTCGGCGGTCACACGACGAATGCGAAAGGTGAACGCTTCATCGAATGCGATTACTGGAGCGGCCAGATGATGCAGGAGTTCTACGACGAACTCCAGGGCGGCAACGGCCCCGTGTTCCTCAAGATGAACCACCTGGCCGAGGAAACCATCCAGACCATCGAGACGATCCTGCACACGAACGAGCGTCCGAGCCGCGGGCGCTTCCACGAAGGGCGCGGCACGGACTACCGCGAGCAGATGGTCGAGATGCACATCTCGGAGATCGGCCTGTGCAGCGGCCACTCCGCGTCCGGCGTGTGGGTCGACGAGCATGCGCGCACGACGGTGCCGGGCCTGCACGCGGCCGGCGACCTCGCCTGCGTGCCCCATAACTACATGCTGGGCGCGTTCGTCTACGGCCGCCTGGCCGGCGAAAGCGCGGCCGCGTACTGCGCGGCGCACGCGCTGCCCGCCGTCGACGAGGCCCAGGTCGAGCGCGAGCGCGCCCGCGTGTGGGCGCCGCTGACGCGCGAGGACGGGTTGCCGCCGAACCAGGTCGAGTACAAGCTGCGCCGCATGGTCAACGACTACCTGCAGCCGCCGAAGGTCACGCGCAAGATGGAGATCGGCCTGCAGCGCTTCGAGATGATCCGTGCCGACCTCGATCGCCTGCAGGCGAGGAATCCGCACGAGTTAATGCGCGCGATGGAGATCCACGCGATCCGCGACTGCGCCGAGATGGCCGCGCGCGCGTCGCTGTACCGCACGGAGAGCCGCTGGGGCCTGTACCACAACCGCGTCGACTACCCGCAGCGCAACGATGCCGACTGGTTCGTGCACGTGCAGCTGAAGAAGCAGGACGGCGAAATGACCTGTTTCAAGCGCCCGGTCGCCCCGTACATCGTTCCGCTCGACGAAAACGAGAAGGACGCCTACCGCCGCCTGCGCGTGCACAAGACCGAAGCCCTCGCGGCCTGACCAGGAGAACCTCATGCCGACCACCATCAACATCACCAGCGTCCCCGTCACCGTCGACGAAGACAAATGCATCGCACACAAGGGCTGCACCGTGTGCGTGGACGTGTGCCCCCTCGACGTGCTGGCCATCGACATGGTCAAGGGCAAGGCCTACATGAAGTTCGACGAATGCTGGTACTGCATGCCGTGCGAGAAGGATTGCCCCACGGGTGCCGTGCACGTCGACATCCCCTATCTGCTGCGCTGAACAACCTACGGAGAACAATCGATGAAATTCCTTGCCCTGTCCCTGCTGCTCGCCTTCGGTTCCGCCAACGCGGCCGAGACCATCCGCGTCGCCATCGGCACGCAGGACACGACCATCAACTGCGCCACCGGCGGCCTGCTGATCCGCGAGCTGCACCTGCTCGAAAAATACCTGCCGCACGACGGCAAGTACAAGGACGTCAAGTACGACATCGAGTGGAAGAATTTCACGTCGGGCGCGCCGCTGACGAACGAGATGGTGGCCGGCAAGCTGGACCTGGGCTCGATGGCCGACTTCCCCGGCTCCTTCAACGGCGCCGCGCACGCCAAGGCGGGCAAGAAGAGCATCTTCATCACCGTCCTGTCGGGCAGCACGCTCGGTTCCGGCAACGGCATCGTCGTGCCGAAGAACTCGCCCGTGCAATCGCTGGCGGAACTGAAGGGCAAGACGATCTCCGTGCCGTTCGCCTCCACCGCCCACGGCATGCTGCTGCGCGCCGTGAAGGCGCAAGGCTGGGATCCGGAGAAGGACGTGAACATCACGACGCAGGCGCCGGAAGTCGCCGGCTCGGCCCTGCAGAGCAACAAGGTCGACGCGCACGCCGACTTCGTCCCGTTCGCGGAGTTATTCCCGCACCGCGGCTTCGCCCGCAAGATCTACGACGGCTCGCAAGCCCAGGCGCCGACGATGCACGGCAGCCTCGTCGACGCGGCGTATGCGAAGAAATACCCGGAAATCGTCGTCGCCTACCTGCGTGCCGCCATCGAGGCGGACCGCCTGATCGCGGCCGAGCCGGAAAAATACAGTGAGCTGATCGCGAAAGTCACCGGCATCGAAGCGGAAGTGAACTATCTATTCCACGGCCCCGTGGGCCTGCAGACGCGCGACTTCACGTGGAAGCCGGAGTATCGGCAAGCCGTGAAAACGTCGATCGAGACCCTGCGCCTCCTGAAGCGGACCGATGCCGACATCGACGTGAACAGCTTCATCGACGATACCTTTATTCGCACTGCCTTCAGGCAGGCCGGCCTGGACTACGACAAGCAGTTGAAGAACTACGAAAAGCTGCCGCTGAAGGCCAAGGACGCCGTCACCGGCAAACCGATCACGGACTTCCGCCACCTCACGCAGATCTGGGTGCAAGGCGAGCCGCTCGTACGCCACTACGCGAACGCAACGACCGCGATCGCCGAGCTGCGCAAGCTGGAACAGGCGGGCAAGAAGGCGCGCACCGTGTACGCCCACGACCAGGGCTCGGGCCTGAAGCTGCTGGCCCGCGACGCATGGTTCGTCGTCGCGGCCGACGGCAAGGACGTCAGCGCCTGGCTGCTGAAGGCGGATGCGCAAACGCAGGCCGCGAAGGTGAAGGGCAAGGTCGTGGACTTCGATACGCTCAAGGGCGCGAAATCGATCTGATCCCATTACCCGTTAGCGGATGATTCGTCATCCCCGCGCAGGCGGGGATCCAAGTTTTGCGGCCGTAGTCGAAGAAATTGGGTTCCCGCCTCTGCGGGAACGACGTTCAAACGCAGCGTTCCTATTACAGTAACCCAGGAGCCTCAATGGACACCACCGCCCCTCGCACACTCGACCCGGCCCTGCTACGCCGCGCGGGCCGCCTGCTGCTGCGTGCGCTGTCGCTCGCCGCCTGCGTGGCGGCCTGGCAGTGGGCGTCGACCCACCACCTCGACCTCGGCCTGGTTTCTTTCCAGAACGTGCCGTCGCCGAAGGACGTGCTGGACGCCGCCACGACCTTGATCGAATCGCCCAAGCTGGCGCTGCACCTGAAGGCCAGCGTGTGGCGCGTGTTCGCCGGCTTCGTGGCGGCGGGCATCGTCGGCATCGGGCTCGGTCTTTTCATCGGCCGTTCGCGGCTGCTGGAAGACGTGCTGCTGCCGCCGCTGGAAATGCTGCGCCCGATCCCGGCTGTCGCCTGGATCCCGCTGGCGATCCTGATGTTCCCGTCGTCGGAACTGTCGATGGTGTTCATCACGTTCATCGGCGCGCTGTTCCCGATCCTGCTGAACACGGTCCACGGCGTGGAAGGCGCCGACCCGCGTCTCGTCGCCTCGTCGCGCAGCCTCGGTGCCGGCCGCTGGACCATCTTCTCGGAAGTGATCCTGCCGGCGGCCGCGCCGAACATCGTCACGGGCCTGTCGATCGGCATGGGCACCGCGTGGTTCTGCCTCGTGACGGCGGAGATGATCTCCGGCCAGTTCGGCATCGGCTACTACACGTGGGCCGCGTACACGATCCAGAACTACCCGGACATCGTCGTCGGCATGCTGTTCATCGGCGTCATCGGCATGGGCAGCAGCGCGCTCGTGAAGAAGATCGGCGACCTTGCGATGCCCTGGTACCACATGCAAAGGAAAAAGCGATGAACCAGACGACCAACTTCGAACGCGTGCAGCTGGCGCAGGGCGGCGCCATCGAGATCGACAAGCTGGGCGTCCGCCTCGGCGAGGGAGCGCAGGCGTTCGACGCCGTGCAGGACATATCGCTGTCCATCGCGCCGGGCGAATTCGTCTGCGTGTTGGGACCCTCCGGCTGCGGCAAGTCCACGCTGCTCGGCGCGCTGGCCGGCCACTGGACGCCGAGCCGCGGCAGCATCCACGTCGACGGCGCGCCCGTCGCGGGACCGCATCCGGACCGCGGCCTCGTCTTCCAGCAGCACACGCTGTTCCCGTGGAAGAAGGTGCTGGACAACGTCGCCTTCGGCCTCAAGATGCAGGGCGTGGGCCGGCGCGAGCGGCGCGAACGGGCGCGCGAGCTGCTGGGCCTCGTGGGCCTCGCCGGCTTCGAGGACCGCTATCCGATCCAGCTGTCGGGCGGCATGCAGCAGCGCGTGGAGATCGCGCGCGTGTTGATCAACCATCCGCGCGTGATGCTGATGGACGAGCCGTTCGGCGCGCTGGACGCGCAGACGCGCCTGAAGATGCAGGAACTGCTGCTGGACGTGTGGGCGCGCGTGAACACGACCATCATCTTCATCACGCACGACATCGACGAGGCGCTGTTCCTCGCCGACCGCATCCTCGTGATGAGCCCACGGCCGGGCCGCATCATCGACGAGATCCGCCTCGACTTCGAACGCCCGCGCCATCCGGACGTCATGACGTCGAACCACTTCACGCGCCTGAAGCGCCACTGCCTGGACCTGCTGCACCCGCAGGCCAGCATCACGCCGCTCGCGCGCCTGAGCCCCCTGGGCCCTCTCTGAACTCTGCCATGCAAGGACACACCGTGACTTCCGATTTTTACGACGACCCCGAACTCGCCGAACCGCATTTTTCTCTCCTTGAGCGCCTGCAGGATAAAGATGCCACGGTGCGCCGCATCGCCGTGATGGACCTGGCCGACCTGGACGGCGACGCCCACGTGCCGCTACTGCTCGCCGCGCTCGGCGACGATGCCGCCGTCGTGCGTGCGGAAGCGGCGCGGGCGCTGGAAGCCTTCGAATCGCCGGCGACCGTGCGCGGCCTCGCGCGCCTGCTGTCGGACGAAGATGCCGACGTGCGCGCCGCCGCGGCCCAGGGCCTCTCCGAACTGAAGCTGCAGGAATCTGCACAGGAACTGCTGCCGTTCATCGGCGCGATCGAGCCCTTCGTGCGTGCGGCGGCGCTGCGCGGCGTGCGCGAGCTGCGCGTGCCGGACAGTTTTGCGCCCGCGCTGGCGGCCCTGGACGATGCCGATCCGCTCGTGCGCCGCGAAGCCCTGACCGTGCTGGGTTACCTGAAACGCCGCGATGCGGTCGACGCGCTGACGCGGCTGGCGATCCAGGATCCGGTGCCGGAAGTCCGCCGCGCCGCGGCCGGTGCGCTGGGTTTCGCGGAAGAGATGCCCGCTGTGCTGGTTGCCCTGCTGGCCGCATTGTCCGACCAGGCCTGGCAGGTGCGCGAGGAAGCGGCGACGACGCTCGGCAAGCTGCGCCTGCGCGACGCGGCGCCGGCCCTCATCGCCGCGCTGGACGACGCCTACTGGCAGGTGCGCCTGCGCGCCGCCCGCAGCCTTGGCCGCCTGCGCAATGTGGATGCCCTGCCCGGCTTGACCGCGGCGCTCACGCACACGATCGGCAATCTGCGCAAGGAAGCGGCGCTGGCGCTGGGCGAGATCGGTTCGCCGACCGCCCTGCCCGCGCTGCGCGCGGCGGAAAACGACCCGGATCCGGAAGTGCGCAAGTCCGTGCGCCTCGCGCTGCAGCAGATCGGGGCGCAAGCATGACGGCGCTGCCGGAGACCATCGAGAACCACGCCGCGCAGGGCGTGCTGGCGCTGCACTGGCCGGACGGCCGCAGCGCGCGCGTGACGCACGCGCGGCTGCGCGCGGCGTGTCCGTGCTCGGCATGCCGCGCGCAGCGGCGGGCCGGGATCGAGGTGCCGGAAGACGCCGCCGTGCGCGTGGCCGCCATCGAGCCGGTGGGTGCCTATGCGCTGAACCTGACGTTCAGCGATGGGCACCGGCGAGGGATCTACCCGTACGAGATGCTGGCGACGTTCGTGTGATGTCGGCGTTCGCGTGGGCGGGGGCCGCCCACCCTACGATGTAGCGATGCCGTAGGGTGGGCACCCCGTGCCCACGCGAACATCAATCCGTACGGTGGCACCCCGTGCCCACACGGACATCAGAACGCGATCTCGGTGGTCAATTCCTGCCCGAGATGCAGCTCGTTGCCGGCCCCCGCCGTCACGATGCAGTTCATGCCCAGGCACACGGCGCCATCCATGCGCGGATTGGCGCGGTAAGTCTGCAGGATGTCCAGCGGATCCGGGCCGGGAATGCCCGTCGCCTGGTCGATGGACGGGATCGGGCAGCGCGCGCACGGCTTCACGGGACGGATCTCCACGTCGCCGATCGTGAGCGTCGCGAGAAAATCCTCTTCGCAGGCATCGATGCCGTCGACGACGAGATTCGGGCGGAAGCGGTCCATCTGCAGCGCCGTGCGGCCGGCCGCGACTAGGCGGGCGTTGAGGTCGTCCAGCGACGCCTGGCCGATCAGCAGCAGCGGATAACCGTCCGCGAAACGCGTCCGCGCTTCCACGCCGTTCGTCCACTTGGTGCTCGTCGGGCGCACGACGTCGCGGTGGAAACGCACGAGCCGGCACGAGGTTGCCAGCGCATTCGAAAACCAGTCCGCCGCCGCGTCGCCGCAATCGGCGGCGTCCACCGTGTCGTCCCAGATCTTCACCGTGCGCTTCGGCGCGGACGCGTCCCAGGCGAGCGGCAACACCAGCGGATCCATGCCGGGCGCATGGACGCGCAGCCTGCCGCCATCCGGCAGCGGCCGGAGCAGCGCCATGCGCGGATGCTCGCGCTGCGTGAGGAACTGGCCGTCTTCCGTCACCAGCATCCATTTGCGGTCGTGCACGCCCAGTGCGAACAGGCCGGATTCGAGCACGGTGGCGGACCGGACGGCGATACCGGCGCAGGATTTGATCGGGTACAGCAGCAGATGGGTTAGGAGGGCCATGGATCGGTTCGTTCTGATGGGATCTGAAGAGTCAGGCCGATAGTATGCACCAATCCACACCCGCGGTTCCTGTTTGCCAAGCGCATAAAACCCGCGTACACTCCGTCCCGTCGTTTCGTGGACTGCACGAAACGACGCCAATGCTAGGGGTCCTGCGCCGTCATCAACGGCGTGGGTGAGAAATACCCTCCGAACCTGATCTGGATAATGCCAGCGAAGGGAAGCTACAGAGTCGACGCGCACGTTCGCTGCACGTATTCTCCGCATCTCCTCCAGCTGGATCGCCGATCTTACGGGGAACTTCCAAACCTGCTGCGCGTTGCATTTTTGCCCTGCGATGCTCGCTGTACTAGCGTACAGCTCCGCGTCTCGGACAAAAATTGCTGCCGCTCGCGACGGTTTTGAAGTGCCCCTCAGTGACCAACAAGGAGTGCACTTGAACGCCGATCCGAAATTCCTCTCCGCCAGCGCCACCGTCGACGCCGCCGCCGTCGCGCCGCTGCCCAATTCCCGCAAGGTCTACGTGACGGGCAGCCGCCCGGACATCCGCGTGCCGATGCGCGAGATCACCCAGTCCGACACGCCCGCATCGTTCGGCCATGAACCGAACCCGCCCGTGTGGGTCTACGACACGTCCGGGCCGTACACCGATCCCGACGCCGCCATCGACATCCGCTCCGGCCTGGCCCCGCTGCGCGCCGACTGGATCCGCGAGCGCGGCGACACCGAAGAACTGGCCGGCCCGTCGTCGCACTACGGCGTCGAACGCCTGAACGACCCGAAGCTGGCCGAGCTGCGTTTCAACCTGCAGCGCAAGCCGCGCCGCGCCGTCCCCGGCCGCAACGTCACGCAGATGCACTATGCACGCCAGGGGATCGTCACGCCCGAGATGGAATACGTGGCCATCCGCGAAAACCTGCGCCGCCAGGAATACCTCGCCGCGCTGGAAGCCGCCGGCCCCACGGGCAAGCGCATGGCGCAGATGATCGGCCGCCAGCATCCGGGCCAGTCGTTCGGCGCCAGCATTCCCCGTGAAATCACCCCGGAATTCGTGCGCGACGAGATCGCCAAAGGCCGCGCGATCCTGCCGAACAACATCAACCACCCGGAATCGGAGCCGATGATCATCGGCCGCAACTTCCTCGTGAAGATCAACGCGAACATCGGCAACTCGGCCGTGACGTCGTCGATCGGCGAGGAAGTCGAGAAGATGACGTGGGCCACGCGCTGGGGCGGCGACACCGTGATGGACCTGTCGACCGGCAAGCATATCCACGAAACGCGCGAATGGATCATCCGCAACAGCCCCGTCCCCATCGGCACGGTGCCGCTGTACCAGGCGCTGGAAAAGGTGCACGGCAAGGCCGAGGACCTGACGTGGGACATCTACCGCGACACGCTGATCGAGCAGGCGGAGCAAGGCGTCGACTACTTCACCATCCACGCCGGCGTGCGTCTCGCCTACGTGCCGATGACCGCGAACCGCCTGACGGGCATCGTCTCGCGCGGCGGCTCGATCATGGCCAAGTGGTGCCTCGCCCACCACAAGGAATCGTTCCTGTACACGCATTTCGAAGAGATCTGCGAGATCATGAAGGCGTACGACGTCGCGTTCAGCCTGGGCGACGGCCTGCGTCCGGGCTCGATCTACGACGCCAACGACGAAGCCCAGCTGTCCGAACTGAAGACGCTCGGCGAGCTGACGCAGGTCGCGTGGAAGCACGACGTGCAGGTGATGATCGAGGGTCCGGGCCACGTGCCGCTGCAGCTCATCAAGGAAAACATGGACCTGCAGCTGGAGCAGTGCCACGAGGCGCCGTTCTACACGCTCGGCCCCCTGACGACCGACATCGCGCCGGGTTACGACCACATCACGTCCGGCATCGGCGCCGCCAATATCGGCTGGTACGGCACCGCGATGCTGTGCTACGTGACGCCGAAGGAGCACCTGGGCCTGCCCGACAAGGACGACGTCAAGGACGGCATCATCACGTACAAGATCGCGGCGCATGCGGCCGACCTGGCCAAGGGCCATCCGGGCGCGCAGATCCGCGACAACGCGCTGTCGAAAGCCCGTTTCGAATTCCGCTGGGAAGACCAGTTCAACCTGGGCCTCGATCCGGACAAGGCGCGTTCCTTCCACGACGAGACCCTGCCGAAGGATTCCGCCAAGGTGGCGCACTTCTGCTCGATGTGCGGTCCGCACTTCTGCTCGATGAAGATCACGCAGGAAGTGCGCGACTACGCGGCCGGCCAGGGCATCGCCGCGAACGCCGCGCTGGAACAGGGCATGCAGGTGAAGGCCGTCGAGTTCATGAAGCGCGGCGCCGAGCTGTATCACAAGGAATAAGGATGGTCGAGATCGAACTGAACGGCGCCGCGCACACGCTGCCGGCGCAGGCCAGCCTGCACGACCTCGTGGAATCGCTGGGCCTCGCGGGACAGAAGCTCGCGCTGGCCGTGAACCGCCAGGTCGTGCCGCGCGAGCGCTGGCGCGACACGCCCCTGCAGGCGCGCGACCGCGTGGACGTGGTGCGCGCCATCGGCGGCGGCTGATCCTGAACTTCAAAAGGAATACGACATGACGAATACGACGCATGCGGACCGGCCGCTCACCATCGCCGGCAAGGCCTACAACTCGCGCCTGCTGGTGGGCAGCGGCAAATACCGCGACCTGGAACAGACGCGCGCCGCGACCGAAGCATCGGGCGCCGACATCATCACGGTGGCGATCCGCCGCGTGAACATCGGCCAGCACGCGAACGAACCGAATTTGCTCGACGTGGTGCCGCCGTCGCGCTGGACCATCCTGCCCAACACGGCGGGCTGCTACAACGCCAAGGACGCCGTGTACACCTTGCAGCTGGCGCGCGAACTGCTGAACGGGCACAAGCTCGTCAAGCTGGAAGTGCTGGGCGACGAAAAGACGCTGTTCCCGAACATGCCCGAGACGCTCGTCGCCGCGCGCGAACTGGTGCGCGACGGCTTCGACGTGATGGTCTATTGCAGCGACGACCCGATCCAGGCGCGCATGCTGGAAGACATCGGCTGCGCGGCGATCATGCCGCTCGCGTCGCTGATCGGTTCCGGCATGGGCATCCTGAATCCGTGGAACCTGTCGCTGATCATCGAGCAGGCGCAGGTGCCGGTGATCGTCGATGCGGGCGTCGGCACGGCGTCCGACGCGGCCATCGCGATGGAACTGGGCTGCGACGGCGTGCTGATGAACAGCGCCATCGCCGGCGCGCAGGATCCGGTACGTATGGCGGGTGCGATGCGCCTCGCGGTGGAAGCGGGGCGCGAAGCGTATCTGGCGGGCCGCATGCCGCGCAAATTCGCGGCATCGCCGTCGTCGCCGATGGCGGGCCGGATCTGATGGAGACCGCCACGCGGCCCTGCGTCCTCGTGTGCGCCGGCCTCGATCCGTCGGGTGGCGCCGGCATCCAGGCCGACATCGAAGCGATATCGGCCCAGGGCGCGCACGCGCTGCCGCTCGTGACGGCGCTGACGGTCCAGGACAACAACGCCGTGCGCGAAGTGGTACCCGTCGACGCGGGCCTGCTGCTGCGCCAGGCCGTGGTGCTGGCCGACACGGTGCCCATCGACGCGGTGAAGATCGGCATCCCCGGCAGCCGAGAAAACGCGGAAGCCATCGCCGGCATCATCCGCATGCTGCGGGTGCGCCGGCCCGGCCTGCCCGTCGTCCTCGACCCGGTGCTGGCCAGCGGCCGCGGCGACAGCCTGGCGCGCGGCGACGCCCTCGCTGCGCTGGCGCCGCTGCTGGCGCTGGCGACGCTCGTCGTGCCGAACCTGCCGGAGGCGGCGGCGCTGGGCATCTCCACGACGGGCGCCGACCTGCCCTGCCCTCACGTGCTGGTCACGGGCGGACACGCCAACGGCGCCGACGTCGTCAACCGCTGGCTCTCGGCCGCGGGCGCGCGCGAATGGCGCTGGCCGCGGCTGCGCGGCGAATTCCACGGCAGCGGTTGCACGCTCGCATCGAGCATCGCGGCGCGCCTGGCGCTGGGGGACACGATGGCGCAGGCGCTCGAACTGGGCCAGCGCTACTGCGACCGGACGCTCGCACACTCGTACGCCATCGCGCCGGGCCAGCGCATCCCGCGCCGCATCCATCCATAGGAGAACAGAAATGCGAGGTTTGTACCTGGTGACCCCGAACTGGGACGACACCGACCGCCTGCTGGACGTGACGGAACAGGCGCTGCGCGCCGGCGCCGCGCTGATCCAGTACCGCCACAAGGATGCGGGACCGGATCTGCGCCGCGAACAGGCCTCTGCCCTGCTCGCGCTGTGCCGCCGCAACGGCCGGCCGCTGGTCATCAACGACCACGTCGCGTTGTGCACGGAGCTCGATGCGGACGGCATCCACGTGGGCGGCCTCGATGCGCCGGTGGCGGCGGTGCGCGGGGTCGTCGGCCCGGACAAGATCGTGGGCGCGTCGTGCTACGGCGACCTGGAACTGGCGCGCCGCGCGCAGGGCGCGGGCGCGAGCTATGTCGCGTTCGGCGGTTTTTATCCGTCGCTCGTGAAGAAGTATGCGGTGACGACGCCGCCGGACATCGTCCTGCAGGCCAAGGCCAGCCTGTGCGTGCCGGTGGTCGTGATTGGCGGGATGACGGCGGCGAACGCGCGGCCGCTCGTGTCGCGCGGGGCCGATATGGTCGCGGCGATCAGCAGCGTGGTGCAGGCGCCGGATCCGTATTCGGCGGCGCGGGAGTTCGTGGCGTTGTTCTGAGCGGCCTGCGGCCTCGACGTCGCCCCCGCGAAGGCGGGGGGCCAAGTTTTGCGCCGCGTGAACGCATCGACATTGGGCCCCTGCCTTCGCAGGGGCGACGGTTCATGCGTTCGCGGTCAAGCTTTCGCCAGCTTGAACTGCGCCAGCTCACCGGTCAGGTAACCGACCGCCGCCCCGAACTTGTCCTTGTAATTGGCCTTGATGAGCGGGTCCAGCGTGCCCTTGACACCGGCGTGGATGCCACCCCAGTCGCCCGGATGCTGGAAGTTGCTCATGATGTAGGTCCAGCCATTGACGTCGTCGACGGCATGCAGGCCCGTCGACTCGCCGCCGGCCGGCACGGACAGCAGGCGCGCGAGCTGCTTCGTGTCGACGTTGTACGCCCACAGGAAGTTGTTCACGTGCTGGCTGCTGTCCTCGCCAATGAACAGCGTGCGCATCTTTTCCGAGAACTTCAGGTTGTCCGGGTTGCCCACCTTGTCCGGGTTCGCCGTGTTGCCGAGGGCGTCGGCGGCGATGTCTTCGCCGACCAGCAGCGCCTTCGTATCCGCCGGCATCCACTCGCTGTTAATGGCGTTGCCGGCCGTGTCCTTCTGGCCGCCCTTCAGGTTCAGCATCATGACGGCGCCCGCGTTCAGCGCCTTCGGGATCGAGATGCCATTGCCCGGCACGTTCAGCGCGTGTCCGGCGACCATCGAGCTCTGGCAGTTCTGCAGGGCCGAGTACGCAATCTTGTCCTTGATGTTGACGGTGGTGCCTTCCATCTTCGTGAAGCCCATCGAGGCGCCGACGAGGGCGGCGTAGCGGTGCGTCTCCAGGAACGCGGCCGCCTTTTCCATGCCGGCCTTCACCTTGAGCCACTCGACGCGGCCGTTCGCGGTGACCTTCGTGTAGGTGGCATCGGCCGGGTCGGTCGTCTTGACGTCCATGATGTCGGCCGGTTTCAGCGACGCGGCCAGCGAGCGGATTTCGGCGCTCGTGGCGGAACCCAGCTTGATCCACGTGAGCGGCGCGGCGGCTGCGGCCGGGTCCAGCGAGAAGCCGGTGCCGACCTTGGCCACGTACAGCGTGCCCGCCGACAGGTCTTTTTCCTTGTCGGCCACGAACGCGAAGTAGCCGCTGTTGGTGGCATCGTCGCCCATGATCACGGTGCGGTTGTCCGGCATGACCTGCACCAGCTCGTGCGAGATGCGGCCGAGGCAGTAGTGCTTCTTGATCGATGCGGTGCCGTCCGCGTTGACCGTCACTTCCGGCAGGTGGCCGTAGTTGTACGGGTTCGCCTTCGTCTCGTCGCCGTACAGGTTCTTGCTGAAGGCCTTGAATTGCGCATCGGAGGCGGCGAGGTAGGCGTTCGGCTCGTACTCCTCGCTCGACAAATGGGTGCCCCACGGCGACAGGCTCGCGCCGCACGTGATCCACAGGCCGTTCACGCTGGAGGTGTCGACGTTGTGGTACTTCACGAGCGTCAGCTTGCCGGTGGTCTTGTCCTGGTCGAGGGTCAGCACGGCGATCGGCGACGGCAGCCGGCCGTACATGTCGGTCTTGCCGTCCTGGGCCCACGTCGTGTACTCGAACTGCACGACGGCGAACACGGTATTGCCCTTCACGCCCGCCACGTTCGCGTTCGGCACCGTCAGCAGCGACGTGCCGTCCGGCGAGTCCGAGAAGAACTGGCGCTCCTTGCCGGCGACGGTGGTGTCGACGATCGGCTTGTTGTTGATGTCGTAGTAGCCGCCGGCGAGGATGGTGCCGCCGCTGCCGTTCGGGACCATGTCGCCCGTGATGAAGAACGGTTGATACGACAGCTTGAAATCGAGCTTGCTGCTGTCGCTGAAGTTGACCGTCATCGTCGAGCCGACGGAGGTCGTCGCCATCGCGGCGGCGGCGGCCAGGGTCGGCGCCGTCATCGACCCGAACGACACGCTGGCGAGGGTCACGGCCGGCGTCGTCGGCGCGGTGGTCGTCGGGGTGTCATTGTCGCTGCCGCCGCCGCAGCCGGCCAGCAGAGCGGCCACGCCGCCGGCGCCCAGCGGCAGCATCGGGGTGGCGCCCATCAGGCGAAGCAGGCGGCGGCGGGACACGTCGGGATTCGGGTTCATGCGTCAACTCTCCAAGGTTCACAAAAGGAATGCCCGGAGATTAGTTGACAAATATTTCACCCTAATTACAAGAATCGTCGGTCATTAAGCCGTCATCAGCCGCTCATATCATGCGATCGATTTTTCCGCCTTGACAACACATTGAAGGGTTTCGCATGCACCACCCCAATCCGCTGCGCCGTCTTCCTCTCGCCATCGCTGCCGGCACGCTGCTCGCGCTGACAGCTTGCGGCGGCTCCGATCGCAACGACAATGCCGACACCATACTCGCCATTCCGGCCGCGCCCGCCGACCAGGGCGCACCCGACACGGCGCCGGTGCCGTCGGCGCTGGCCTTCATCGATACGGCCGCCACCAACCAGCGTGGCGACGCCCGCTATGCAACCCTGGCGACCAACGCCGGTGTGCGCGTACTCGGCGGCATGCTCGACATCTGGAAACCCTTGACCGAGATCGTCGACGCCGGCGTCACCGCGCCCGCCGTGGATGGTTTCCCCGCGGTGGTCGCCTCGACCTGGACCGGCCTGCCCAACGACGGCACGCAAGGCGGCACCATCGTCAACGCGGCCGTTCACAACGCGAATATCGACTACGTGGTCAAAGCCACCGCCAGCCGCACTGCCGAGCAGACGCTGCAGGCCTACCTGGACGATCGCCGCAACAAGGGCTACAGCGTGACCGAAGGCATGGGTCCGCTGACCAGTGCCTGGCGCACGGCCACGCGCCAGACCACCACGATCACCGACATTCCGGCGGATGCCACCACCGTCAAATACGATGACGGCGGCAACAACAACGGCGTCGGCGGCGACGCCAATGCCGACTTCGGCAAGGTCGTCGACCTGATCAACTCGATGGGTAACAATGGCTCGACCGAGCCCGCCAAGCGCTTCTACAAATATGCGCGTCCCTACCGCTGGAGCAGCGCGGTGAAGGTCGTGCCGCAACTGGAGCCGGCCAAGAGCACGACCCCGAGCACCGACGGCGGTTTCACCAGCGGCCACGCGGCCGAGGCGACCCGCAATGCCGTCGGCATGGCTTACGTGCTGCCGGAGCGCTACCAGGAGCTGGTCGGTCGCGGCCTGGAACTGGGCGAAAGCCGCATCCTCGCCGGCATGCATTCGCCGCTGGACGTCATCAGTGGCCGGGTCCAGGCGCAGGCCGTGGCCGCCGCCAACCTGATCGCCGCGGGTGCCGCAGTCCGCTCCGCTGCCGTAACGCAGGCCCATGCGACCCTCATGAAGCTGACCGGCACCACGCCGGCGACCTTTGCGGCCTACGCCGTGTCCGGCACCGCCGCGAACGACCGTTTCGCCGACTACGCCACCAGTCGTGCCAACTACATCCGCCGGATGACGTACAACCTGCCGCAGACCGGGGCCACGAACCTGCCGGCCGTGGTGCCGAAGGGCGCCGAAGTGCTGCTCGAGACGCGGTTGCCTTACCTGACCGACGCGCAGCGCCGCGTCGTGCTGAAAACCACGGCGATTCCCTCCGGTTACCCGGTCCTGGACGATCCTGAAGGTTGGGGCCGCCTGAATCTGTTCGCCGCGGCCGAAGGCTATGCCGTCTTCACCGGTAACGTGATCGTGAACATGGATGCGAGCAACGGCGGCTTCAATGCGGCCGACCGCTGGCGCAACGACATTGCCGGCAGCGGGAAGCTGGTCAAGCAAGGTACTGGCGCGCTGAAGCTGGGCGGTCAGAACAGCTGGACGGGCGGCACCCAGGTCGAAGGGGGAACGCTCGAGGCGCTGTCGGCCAGGGCGTTCGGCAACGGCGACGTCTATGTCGCCGGCGGCGGTACCGTGGCCAGCAACGCGCCGGCTGCGCTGGTCGTGGGCGGCAACTACACGCAGCTCGCCGGTGCAACCCTCGAACTGCGCCTGGGTGCCGGCCAGCAGGGACGCATCAACGTCAGCGGCACCGCGACGATCGCCGGCGGCACGCTGCGGATCAAGTTCCTGGACGGCTACAAGCCGGCCGTTGGCGACACGCTGACGGTGATTGCTGCAACGAGCCTGAAAGGGAAGTTCGAGACCATCGCCGTCGACGGTTTCACCGCGACCCCGACCTATACCGAAACGGGTCTGCAGCTGCGTTTGAGCAAATAGCGATTACATGGATGTCATGGCGGGACGGCACCGGCGTGCGGCCGCGACGCCGAGCATGCCCGCGCCGAGCAGGCTCAGCGTGGCCGGTTCCGGCACGGCCGCGACAGGGTCGCCGTTCAGGTTCGCAACGTTGCCGATGGCGCCGTTGGTCGCCGTCATCGTGACGCGCCAGGCGGCCCAGTCCAGGTTGCCTGCACGCGGATTGAACCAGGTGTTGGTGGAATAACCGCGCAGCGCGTCGAAGCCGGTGCGGCCATGTTCTCCGATCGCCATCGTGTAGGTGCCGGCCTCGCCGAAGGTGTGGCTGAAGGCCGTGTCGTAACGGTGGACGGAGCCGTCGCCGAAGGTGAGGGACGAATCGTCCTCGTCGCGCAGCAGGGTCGTGCCCTTGAACAGCCACATGTTGACGTCGAAGCCGGTAATAACCCCGTCGCCGTTCAGGTCGACGTTGGTCGCCTCGTAGGCCAGCGAATCGAAGAACACCGTCGTCCCGGCCGTGACGGTGAACGTGAACTGCGAGATGCGGACATCGTCCACTTGGCCATCCTTGTCGCCGTCGATCTTGTGGATCGTGCCGTTGATGACGGTGGCGCGGGCGGCCCCCGCCAGTACGAATCCGGCGGCGCACATCAGGATCGTGAACAGCTTTTGCATGCGTTTCTCGTTGTTGAAAAACCCATACTCAGCAATTGGTGTGCCAGACCATCAATGCACGAGAAATCAAGGACTTGCGATAAATGACGGCCCGCTGTCAGCGTGGACGGCACCTCATTGCTGGGGTAATTGCCATAAATCATACATATGCCTGCCGCATATCGGCTGGATTGACGCGGTTTTGCGGCGACAATCGTCGCGATAGCGGGCTTTAAAGCGGCGGACGCGTTGTCAAAACCGTTGTCACCCCTTGCCTGGGGGCGGAAAGCCATTCCACGCGGCACATAACCGGATGCTGCCGGCATGGCAATGGCGACGGTCGGTGTTGATTACGGGAATCCTTGCGTTTCTTCAACGTTGCGACATTTCCGGCGCGTTAGGTTCCCAGAGCAATCAAACCACTGACGAAAGGGGACGCCTCGCATGAAACCCGGATACTTTGCCATTGACCTGTGCCTGATCCCGCTGGCCGCGACGGCCGCACCGGTCACGACACCGTACGCGGACAACAACGGCGCGCTGGCGCCGGCGAGCCAGTACAACGGCCCATTGTTCAAGCTCAGCCGCGCGTACCCCGCCAAGGCCGGGACGCCGGCCATGCATCGTGCACGAGGCGTCATCGTTATGGATCGGGAAGGATTCGGCTACGTCCGTCGGTGGGCTCGATTATCGACCGCATGGGGTCAGGAATGTCTATGTCACCGGGGTGGGTTGTTTCCGACTTCATGGTCGTGGAATCCGACGTTGACTATTTGTGGGCTGGCGCAGGATCTGGCGGAGAAAGCTGAGCTGACGGAAACGGGGGCCGTCGATGCGTTCCACTACGGCCCGCGCCGGACCCGTGAAGAACGCTGACCAATTTATTTCAAAAATAAAAGAAGACAATTATGCAACAAAGTCATAAAATTTTACAATTCGCTCTTGCTACAAATTTCTGAACATGATCTCTCATAAAAAGTCTCCCGTTGCACGTGTTGTGCTGTCTCGTCCAACTCATCGGGAATGAAATAATTAATATGAAAACCCCTTTTCCCTTCGAGCAAGCACTCATCGGGCAACAAAATCGCCTTCTCAAATTAACGACCCCTTTTGATAATGACGTTCTCCTGCCCCAACGAGTTCTCGCCCACGAGAGGTTGGGCAGATGTTATGAATACACTGTCGACGTAGTATCGGTACGTCCTAACATCGAACTGAAGAGGCTCATAGCACAACCGGTCACGCTATGGGTGCAGCAGACTGACCGCACCTAGTTGCCAATTCATGGCTATGTCTGCACCGCCAAACGACTCGGCAGCGACGGGCAGCTGACCTACTGTCAGATTACCTTCGCGCCATGGCTGCACTTCCTCAGATTCCGCAAAGATGCCCGCATCTGGCAGGACAAGTGCGCCGACGATATTTTAGCGGAGGTATTTGCCGAGCATCCTCAGGCGCAAGGGAATTTTCGTTTCGTTTTGGTTAGGTCGCCTGAACCACGCTCTTATTGCACGCAATATGAAACCGACTGGCATTTTGTCCAGCGTTTAATGGAAGAGGAAGGCTGGTACAGTTACCACGAACAGTCTGAAGACGGGACCGGTCACGTACTCGTGATTACCGATTCGACCGACCAGCTCATGCCAACCACCCCTGAACAGATTCGGTTTCACGGCGCAGGCACCGATGATGAAGTGCACAAAATCGTCCATTGGAGCGCCGCCCATAATCTTGTTCCGAGCAAGCTCACGACTCGTACCCATGACTACAAGGTGCCCAACCAGCCCAAGCAGAACAGCACTTCCGTCCTGCCGGAACATGCCGGACTGCCAGCCCAGCTGGAAGTGTACGAATACACGGGCGCCTATACCTATTCGAACCGTGATCAAGGCGACAAGCAATCGCGTATCCGGGTAGAGGAATGGGAATCCCGCATGCAGCGGTTTTGCGGGGTCTCGGGCACGCGCTGTCTACCGGTAGGCCGATGGTTCACCTTCGAAGGCCATCCCGCGCATCAGGGCGACGTAAAAGAAGATCGCGAGTTCGTCGTCATCGCCGTCGAATGGTGTATCGAAAACAATTTACCGCTGTCGCATCGCATGAAGGAATTCCCTGGTAGCTTGAGTCAGCAGGTGGAAGAATTCAGGGCATCAATCGGCCGTAGCGATAGCCAGGGAAAGGTGAATCAGGGCGCTGAGAAAGGTATCGAACAAACCGACCATTGTTTCAACCGTTTTGAAGTCCAGCCGCGCAAAATTCCCTTCCGCAGTCCTCCGGAACACACCAAGCCTGACGTACACGCGCAGACCGCCGTGGTTGTTGGGCCAGCGGGCGAAGAAATCTACACGGACCATTTGAACCGCGTCAAAGTCCAGTTCCGCTGGGACCGGAAAAACCCGGGCAATGAAAGGGCATCATGCTGGGTACGCGTCAGCTATCCTCACGCCGGACAAGGATGGGGCAGCGTCCACGTTCCACGAACTGGACAGGAAGTCATTGTCACGTTTCTAGGTGGCGATGGTGATCGTCCGGTAGTCACTGGACGCCTCTACAACGAAGACCAGACGCCCCGATGGCATACCGACGGAAAACTTTCCGGTTATAGGTCGAAGGAATTTAGGGGCACAGGATTCAATCAGCTCGTCTTCGACGATAGCACTGGCCAGAACCGGGCGCAGCTCTACAGCACGAGCACAAACGCACAACTGAACCTAGGCTACCTTGTAACCCAACAAGGCAACGAACGGAGCCGTTTTTACGGATCAGGTTTTGCACTGACCACCGATGATTATGGCGCGATCGTTACCCATGTCAACGGCGATTGAAAACTGATACAGATTTCGTCATGCCAGCGATTTAAAACTGATACACCGCCGTCGCCGAACACCGTCCGTGTTCAGCCCAGTTCTGCAACGTCGTTCCCCCTCATCATTCCGGCCTGTCGCTGGTGTTTCAAGCGATAGCTTTCCCCTGCAATCGGCACGATATGCGCATGGTGCAGCAACCGGTCGAGCAGGGCCGCAGTCAGCGTCGTGTCCTGCGCGAAGGTCGTGTCCCATTGCCCGAACGGCAGGTTGCTGGTCACGACCAGGCTGCTGCGCTCGTACATGGCCGCGATCACCTGGAAGAACAAATTGGCCTGTTCCCGGTTCATCGGCAAGTAGCCGATCTCGTCGATGATCAGGAGCCGATATGCCTTGATCGCGCGGTGCATCACCGCCTTCAGATTGTTCTGCGTGTGCGCCGTCGTCAACGCCAGCAACAGGTCGGCTGCCGTCGTGAAGCGCGTCTTGATGCCGGCCTGCGTGGCCTTGTAACCGAGGGCCATTGCCAAGTGCGTCTTGCCCACGCCGCTGGGGCCGACCAGTACCACGTTTTCATGCCGTTCGACGAAGCCCAGGCCGGCCAACTCCTCGACCTGGCTGCGTTTGACGCCCTTGGCAAAGTCGTAGTTGAACTCATCCAGCGTCTTCACTGCCGGGAATCCGGCCAGCCGGGTCAGCGTGCTTTGCTTGCGCACATTGCGTCCAGCTACTTCCTCCCTCAGCAAGCCTTCCAGGAAGTCGCTGTAGGCCGTTCCCTGCTTGGCTGCCTTCTGGGTTGCGGCGCTGTAGCCCTGCGCCACGAACGGCAGGTTCAGGCTCTCGCACAGCGCCGCGATCCGCTCATGCTGCAGATTCATGCCACCACTCCTTCCGATACCCGCATCAGCAGCGCGTCGTAGACCTGCAGCGGATGCTGTACCGGAGAAGGTTGCGCGATCCGCTCCACCACTGCCGCCGGCCGTGGTGCCGCAGGCGCCGTTACTGCCGGTTGCGGCCGGGCTGCCGCAATGTCTGCCCGCCACGGTGCTGGCAGTGGCTGCAGGTGCTCCGACTCCCGCTTCAACGCCGCGGCTGGCGGCTCCCCGGTGGTGCCGTGGATGCGTGCATTGGCCACTTCTTGCAACCAGTGAGCCACTTCCACGTTGGCCGTTACGACATCAAGCTTCTGGCCGCTCTGCGCCAGCCGGCTCACCAGCGGCACGTAGAACGAACGGCGCAGATAACCGTTGAAGCGTTCGACCTTGCCCTTGGTCTTGGCACGGTACGGCTGGCACAGCTTGATCACAAAGCCGCTATGCCTGGCATAGTCCAGGAAGCCGGCATGGAAGCGGTGCTCGCCTTCGCCGTAAGCGTCGCGCTCCAGTACCACCGTCTTCATGTTGTCGTACAGGACCCGCCGCGTCACGCCACCGAAGGCAGCGAAAGCGCGCTCGTGGCAAGCGATCAGGGTTTCCACCTTCATGTTGCTGACGAACTCCACATAGCTGGCCCGGCTAAAGCCGAGCGTGGCGCAAAATGCATACAGCGGCGCGCTGCCCTTGCGGAACTCGACCCAGTCCACCTGCAGCTGCTCGCCCATCGCCGTCTCGAAACGCACCACCGGATCTACCGGCGGCGTCGGGCGCAGCGTGCGCATGAAGGCGCGCAGCTGGCTCATGCCGCCTTCGTAGCCGCGCGCTGCGATCTCACGGTACAGCACCGTGGCTGGAATCGTATCGGGCTGGGCGGCCTGCTGCCGATCCCTCAGATACCGCTCGAATTGCGCCAGCTTCGTCTGGCGCTTGACCTTGCGCTCGTACTTCGGCACGGCCTCCAGAGCCAGATGCCGGCGCACCGTGTTCACTGCGCAGCCGACTTCAGCGGCAATCTGCCGAAGGCTCAACCCATGCTTCTTCAGTAGCTTGACTTCCACGTACACCTCTTTGGGTTTCAAGGCCGCTCCGCAAAGCGGCCATCTTCTCAAATCGGTGTATCAGTTTTCAATCGCTGCCTGTATCAGTTTACAACCGCTGCTGACAACCCACAAAGGCTTGTACCTCAGCACCTTCGGCCGACCAGGGACGCAAGGCACCCAGCTTGATGCTGTCGAAGCAGCAGCCCAGCTCAGAGCTGGTGCAGCGCTGAGCAAGGCGTTATCGGACACCGCATCCAAGGCAGGGGCGACCCCACTTGCCGGCCACGACGCGCTAGACCACTTCATTGATGCTACTCATTGCGGTTACGACGGCACGAACCAACAGAATGCTAATCGCTTCAAGGAACCGATCCTTGTCGCAGGGTCTCCTGCCGGCATCGGTCTGGCCAGCGCTACCAGCACTCACGTGCACGCAGGCGAGCAGGTGACGCTATCGTCCGGCAAAGATACAAACATTGCGGTAGGAAAAAGTCTGCTAGCAAGCGTCGCTGAAAAAATCAGCCTGTTCGCATCGAACGCCGGCGTCAAGTTATTTGCGGCAAAAGGAAAGGTTGAAGTGCAGGCACAGAGCGACGACCTCGACATCATCGCCGAAAAAGTCCTGCGCCTGTTGTCTACCACATCGCGTATAGAAATCCATGCAAAAGACGAGGTCACGATTTCCGCTGGTGGCTCTTCTCTGAAAATCGACGGGTCAGGGATCACGAACAGCACTTCGGGAAAATGGACCGCGCATGCCTCAATGCACACAATGCCCGGACCGGCGACAAATCCTTACGTCATGCCGCATATTCCCAAAACCGATATTCAAAAATCCGATCTGGAATTTCGTCACCTGACCGATTGGGGCGAGCCGCTCGCCGGCGCGGCCTATAAAGCGATCCTAAGTGACGGCAGTATTCGTAAAGGCACACTTGACGCGCAAGGCATAGCCCGTATCACTGGGTTGCGTGCGGGGACAACGGCCAAGGTCGAATATAACTACAAGCCTCTGCAGGCAAGTTCTACCGTCGATACCGAAATGCACGAAGACGTGCACGAGTTTCTGAACTGGGAGCCGAGCAATGCGGAAAGTGGGAATAACGCATGAGCGGAACTCATCCGGACCATCAATCCATCCTCGACGACGCATGGAACAATGTCGTCGGCGGCATGAATTGGCTCAAATCTGTCGTCTTCGGTGAGTTCGCTGATCATCGCCCGCTTTCCGCTGTGGTGGCCGACATGCTTGTCAGCTTCGTCCCCGGTGTGGTGATCGTGACGAGTGCACGCGACGCGGTCGCCGTCACATTGCGCCTTGCGAGCCACCCGGAAAAGCGTGAAGACCTCATGGAATGGGTGCTCTTGTGTGCGTGTCTGATTACGATCGCATTGCCACTGGCGATGGCGGCAGGGGGCGTGGCGGCTGCGGGTGTGGGTGCGGTAATCGGCGGCATCGCCGGTACTGAGCTCGGGGCAGCGCTACGGGCAGTCATGCTCCTGCTGATAAAGGAAGCGTCCAAACTTGTTGAGTTAGTGCAATTCCTGCAAAAGTTCATCAAGGGCGACATCCTGAAATTCCTGCGCTCCGTAAATTTCGCCAAGTACGAAAAACCACTTGTGTTGGCACTAAGCAAGATATGCAGCAAGTTGCTCGAGATGATCAAGTCATTGCGTCTGCACTTGGAAAGCCTGAAATACTTCAGTACAGTCGAGACGACAGTCGCCAAGCTCGCCGAATGGGAACACAAATTCTATGCTGTACAGCATGCAGCGTTGACGAAAATTCCCTTGGCGATGGCGGAACTCGACGCCAGACTGGCGAAAGTGCTTGCTCAAACCGCCCCCAAGGAGGCCCATACGGTTGCCGCTGGCGTCGCTGCGGACAAGGGAACGGCAACGCTGCCAGTCAAACAGGCGGTAATGGACACGCCCGGCAAAATATTGGCGAAAGTGGACGATAGTGCCGCCGCCGGTATGGCAAAAGCGGCAGACAACAAAGCGGTACCGAAGGGCACATCGAAGCCCGGTTCGAAAGGCAATCCAAAGAAAGCTCCCTCACCTCAACCAAAACCGAAACCCGATCCGGTCAAGCCTACGAACAGGGGAACGGGCACAAAAATCCAGGATACTGCTGACGCGCTTGTAATGGCAGATCGGGAACGGGTTACACAGCTGTCCAATGAAGCGCGAAATGCTCAGAAAAGTGGTGATGCGGCACTTGCAGAAAAGAAAATTGACGAAGCCCGCCAAATATTAAAACCACACTTCCCGACCAAAGAGGGAGATACTTGGGATGAAGTTATCAAAAGGCTTGATGTGGCATCGCCGAAAGATGGAGCAGTTTTTTGGTCCGGGACTGCAGGGCAGGCGAAAGATTTGGGTCAACCTGATGCCGCCAGAGCCTTTGCCGAAAAAATAGGCGGCGTGACGCTCGAAACAACACCAGGCGGGCGTGTTATAGATGATTGGCCGGATATCAACAATCTGCCTTGGGATGGTAGTACGGGTGCTTCGCCCCCTTTCTCAGGTCCGCTCTGGGAGGCCGTGTCGCGAAAGTATGCCGAAAGTACATCAGGGATCGTAAACGTAGTGCAAACGCCAGATAGGGTCTGGTCCCCTAAAACCGTTTGGCACAATCAAGAAAAACCCCTGCTGTTGGATCGCTTGGAAACAGGGAAAATCGACGGCATTCAAATGCATATTGTCGATTTGAGCTCATCTACACATCAGTTGTCACCGAATTATATCGATCAGCTACTAAAATTTGACCAACGAAAACCATGACCTACGCATATCATAAATTCTTAGATTTTTTTACAACGGCCAACAAAGAGCGGCTTGATGGGTTGAATGAGGCTCATTTCGACGGCATGTCCCCCGAAGAAAGATCGAAGGCCTTCGATTATTTATTGGAAAGAGTGTTAAATGGCGGAAGCCGTGAAAGCGTTGGCGGGCTCTTTGTGGCCGATCCGGTGCGCGCCGTCCCTATAGTGAGACAACTATTGGATTCCGGGAAATTGCGCGAAGATGCAGAAATCTCGGCAGCGTGGGAACTTTACCAGATACAAGCGGATTCTTCATTGATACCGGTATTTATACGACTAATGTCGAGTGCAAACGAGACTAATCGGTCCAATGCCGCATTCTATGTACCCGCCGACGCGTTGACACCCGATCTTGATGCTGCATTAAAAGGCATGATCCGGACGGAAACGGAAACTCTTCCACTAGTTAATGCGATCAATAAATTACTTGAATGCCATGGCATCACTAGAGAATCCGTCAGCAAGGAAGATTTCTCAAAATTTTACCTGGGATTGCGTAGCGATGTTTTGGCTGACAAGGAAAAAACATTCAGGCACCTCGATAATCTTTCCAGTTAGCGATTATTTGCTTCGCTGAATAGAACGATCACGAGGTCGTTCTAGCAAACATCTACGTCATCAACAGGAGCTCAGTATAGAAATGGCATTGCCAATCATCCGCTTAGGTGACCCCACTTCTCATGGTGGCAAAGTTATCTCAGCTTCTACCACGCATATCATTTCCGGAATCGGCATTGCCCGTGTCGGCGATAGCGTGTCCTGTCCAATACTAGGCCATGGCATAAACCCTATCATCGAAGGAGCTCCAACTTTCCTGATTGGCGACCGAATGGTGGCCTTGCAGGGCCATCATAGTGCATGCGGGTGCACACTGATTTCTAGCTTGCTCGCGGCAACCCATGGCTAAGTGTCAAGACCCGGCTGTTATACACGCGTTTCCTGAACAATTCCGGGCGCTTTTCGCCCCATTCCTTGAGCGCCTGAATGGGCGTTTTATGGTTGAGAGCGCGTTGCGGAATGTTGTGATTGTAGATCTTGACGTAGTTGCGCAGCGTCGTTTCGAGTTCTGCGCGTGAGCCGAAGCGGGTCTGATTGACGATGTCGCTGATACGACCGTTGAAGCGCTCCACCATGCCGTTGGTTTGCGGATGCCGAGGCGGAATGAGGCGGTGTTCGATACCGAGCTGCTTGCAAAGTCGGTCAAACACGTGCGTGCCGCTCGGTTCTTTCTTCTTGCCGCCGGCCGTGAAGCGGTCGGTGAATTGGCTGCCATTGTCGGTGAGCAGCTTGACGATCTTGACGGGGCTGGCTTGGTGGACCTTGGCGAGAAAATCGACGCTGCTGTCGGTCTGGTCGGCATACAGCTCGATGAAGACCCAGCGTGTGCAGCGGTCGATCGCGACGAACAGGTAGCGCCTCGCCGTCTCGTCTGGCATCTGCGGCAGGTATTTGATATCAATGTGCACGAAGCCCGGCTCGTAGTCCTTAAAGGTTTTTTTCGTGGCGGGCGCGACACCTTCCTGTTCGACCAGGTCGCGCAGGTCTAACTCAAGCGCGAAGGGATGTCGCGTCTTGAAGACGTGATCCCGAAAGCCGAAGGCGAAGCGATTCAAGCGAAGAAGACCTTCAAGGACTACGAGCCGGGCTTCATTCATATCGATATCAAGTACCTGCCCCAGATGCCAGACGAGACCTCGCGCCGCTACCTGTTCGTCGCCATCGACCGCGCGACGCGCTGGGTCTTCATGCACATCTACGGCGACATGACCGAGAACGGCAGTGTCGATTTCCTGCGCCGTCTGAAGCTGGCCTCGCCCATCAGGATCAGCAAGATCCTGACCGACAACGGCTCGCAATTCGCCGACCGTTTCGCCACCAGGGACAAGAAGCCCAGCGGCCAGCACGACTTCGACTTGGCCTGCGCAGCCCTGCCTGCCGAGCATCGCCTGACGCCGCCACGGCACCCGCAAACGAACGGCATGGTCGAGCGCTTCAACGGCCGTATCAACGAGTTGCTGCAGCAGACCCGCTTCGACAGTAGAGCCGATTTGCAGGCTACATTGATGAACTATTTGAAGCTGTACAACCACCATATTCCGCAACGTGCACTCGACGCAAAAACGTCTATCCTCGCGCTCAAGGAATGGCAGCAGAAACGGCCAGAACTATTCGTTAAATGCATTTACGATCAAACGAGACTCGACAAGTACTCACCCAAGAACACAGTAAATTCGCTGTCGAAACCTTTCATCATAGACTGAATCTCCGCTAGGCCTTAATGTATCTGCGCGCATAAAAAAGCCTCGGCTCAATGGAGAGACCGAGGCGTCGGATAGCCGTCGGGTCCGCCTGGACCCGACCTCACTCAAACGTTGAACAGGAAGTTCAACACATCCCCATCCTTGACGATGTATTCCTTGCCTTCCGCACGCATCTTGCCCGCTTCCTTGGCGCCTGCTTCACCCTTGTAGGTGATGTAGTCGTCGAAGGAAATGGTCTGCGCACGGATGAAGCCGCGTTCGAAGTCCGTGTGGATCACGCCGGCCGCCTGCGGGGCGGTGGCGCCGATCGGGACGGTCCAGGCGCGCACTTCCTTCACGCCGGCCGTGAAATACGTCTGCAGGCCCAGCAGTTTAAAAGCGGCGCGGATCAGGCGGTCGAGGCCCGGCTCTTCCATGCCGAGGTCGGCCAGGAATTCCAGCTTGTCGGCGTCGTCCAGGTTGGCGATTTCCGATTCGATGGCGGCGGAGATCGCGACGATCGGCGCGTTCTGCTTGTTGGCGAATTCCGTCAGCAGGTCCAGCAGCGGATTGTCCTTGAAGCCACTCTCGGAGACGTTGGCCACGAACATGGCCGGTTTCGCCGTGATCAGGCACAGCGGCTTGATCAGTTCCAGCTGGTCGGCGTCCAGGCCCAGCGTGCGCGCGGGCTGGCCTTCGTTCAGGTGCGGCAGCAGCTTTTCCAGGATCGCCACCAGCTTGATCGCATCCTTGTCACCGGCGCGCGCCTTCTTCTGCTCGCGGTGCAGGGCTTTCTCGGCGGTACCCATGTCGGCCAGTGCCAGCTCGGTCTGGATGACTTCGATGTCGTCGATCGGGCTCACCTTGCCGGCCACGTGGATGACGTTCGGGTCTTCGAAGCAGCGCACGACGTTGACGATGGCGTCCGTCTCGCGGATGTGCGACAGGAACTGGTTGCCCAGGCCCTCGCCCTTCGACGCGCCGGCCACGAGGCCTGCGATGTCGACGAACTCGACGATGGCTTTGACGACACGCTCCGGCTTGACGATGGCGGAAAGCTGGTCGATGCGCGGATCCGGCACCTCGACGACGCCGACGTTCGGCTCGATGGTGCAGAACGGATAGTTTTCAGCCGGGATGCCGGCCTTGGTCAGGGCGTTGAACAGGGTGGACTTGCCGACGTTGGGCAGGCCGACGATGCCGCATTTGAGACTCATGGGGAAACCTTGTGTAATCAGATAGTTAGCGGTGCATGTGTACCTTACCCCAGCCAAAGCACATCAAGTCAAGGCAGAGTTTGGAAGTTGCACAAGGGAATTTATTTGGAGCAAGAAGTTACAACGGAGTTGCAACTTTTGTACTCATCTTGTTCCCAAAAATATGTCCATTATAACGCTCTCCGACGCCCTCATCCAAAGGTTGGCCTCTACTCGCTGCAGGATTTTGAGGGACCGTGTTGTGTCTGGATTCTGTCTTCGACTCAACAAACAAACCCGTACATTTTTTCATAGCGACCACCGCAGCAGGTAAACAAGTTCGAGTCGCTATCGGACGATTGCCGCTCATCTCAACCGATCAGGCTTGAAAACAAGCTGCAAAGCTGCGCTTAGAGCGCAGAGTTCTCAGGGGTCGAATTTACGAAACCGTTCTCCGAGACCTACGCAAAGCTAACCATAGTTAACTTTTGCCGCTGGGTTCCTGCTTCACCGGGACCGGTTTCGTTCCATGCTCGCGCACGGGACCAGAGCCGGCCACGATCTCGTCCAGCAAGCATTGCAAGCTCTTCTTGTAATAGTTCATGCCAGAGCGGAGGTCGGCGATGATGTCGAAGGGCCAGCCTTGTGCAGCGCAGTACAATTCGAGCGCTTGCTTCTGGCGTTCGAGGTCCGCGCGTTGGTCGTGGCTGGACACGCGCGGGTAGGCCACGCAGCGGCACGGTGGCGCCGTGGATATGCCTGGGACCCAGTGCAGCGAGGTCGTAGCGACGCTGCCCGTCCTCGGTCCGGATCGGGACGAGCAGACGACGGTCTCCAGGCGTCGCAGCGTGCTCGTGGAGACATTGGGTGCCTTGATGGCGGCGCCAATAGAAAGAAGCTGGCTCATACTGCACCAGACTGCGCGGATTTAGTTAAGTTCCCACCGAACTGATCCCTGTACTAGACCTCCCCTTGCCTGCAAAGACCGCAAACAAGCCCGTTGTCGTAGCTTAAAGCGGACGAATCCGTGCAATATCGGGCTTGTTCACAAATGCCGTGAAGGCATCCCGCAGCCGCTCCCCCTCGTCCATCGCCAAGCGCCACGCACGGATGCGGGCATCGTGATCCAGCCCATAAAACCTGAAATCGCTGCGGTCGATGATTTTTCCGCGCGGCATCTTGGCAAGAAACGCATGGCTCGGCGCCACGATCAACACGTTGTCCAGCCAGCCGCGGTTCGGTCCGCGGGCGGCGCGGCGCCATGGCAGCGCCTTGTCCAGCCAGCCCGGCACGATGTGCTCGGAGAAATGGGGATACAGCACGATGTCGCCGGGCGCCTGCGCCGCCACCCGGGCGTACGGCAGCGCCAGGTTGTAATCGATGATGCCGCCGTCCCAGTAGTGGCCGGACGGTGCGCCGGCGATGTCGCGCACCGGCTTCATCAGCATCGGCAGGGTGCCCGAGGCCAGCAGGCCGGCCGTCAGGTTGTCCGGCGTGAGCGGGGCGAAATGCGTGGCGAAGCTGTCGAAGCGGTCGCGCAGCCAGGGCGTGTTCGCACGGCGGTCGCCGAGCACGACGCGGTCCATCAGGTGCGCCAGCTTGTCGCGCGAAAAGAGGTTGTGCAGCGCCGCTGCGGCGAATCCGCGCATCTCGGCGTGACGGTGGCCGGGCGCCGCGAGGGCGCGCTTGCCGCGCACCGTCAGCACGTGCAGGCGGTGGTGCGGGTGATTGACGATGTCGTCCTCGTGGCCGCGCACGAATTCGTTCAGCAGGCCCTGCACGACGGCGTCGATCTGTTCCTGCGACGGCTTCGTGCTCGTATAGCGCTGGCCACTGTAGAGCTCGCCCAAGCGCGCGAACGCTTGCACCGGATCGCGCTGGCAGGCGGCCGCCATGCGCCAGGCGCCGATCGACGAGCCGATCAGCACGCGCTCGCGCGGCGCGCGCGGGAACCACTCGCCGAACACCCACTGGTCGAGGGCGCGGAACACGAGACCCTTTGGTCCGCCCGCCGCGGCAGGCACGACGGCGACGTCTTCCGCGCGCAAGCCGTGCGTGCGGATCCGGGCCAGGGCCAGCGGGCCCGCGTGGAAAGTCAGTGCGCTCATCGCGGAATTATCGCAGGAAGAGCACGATTGCGTAGGCTCAAGGGTCAACGGATCGCCCTCCGTAACATGGTCCGGTCGCCCTTCCGACTTGAGCATGTGGAGCCCGCATGACCAGTAGATATTGTGCCCTGCTAATGCTGATGATCGTCACACTGCTGGCGCCGTTCGGCCATGCGCGCGCCGGCACGGACAGCGATTCCTCCGCCATCGTCGAGCGCCATGTCCGGCACTATGTCGTCGAGCAGGACGGCACGTACCGGCTTGCCGTGGACGACGTCCGCACCATCGCCGGGTTACGTGCCCTGCGGGACCAGGGCCGGTTCGCCATCCGCTACGACAGGGCGCAAGACGACCTCGTATCGCTGGACGCATACACGCAAAAGCCCGGCGGGCGGCGCATTCCGGTGCCGCAGAACGCCATCCACGATCAGCCGGACGCGCACGCGAGAACCATCGTGTTCCCCGATGCGGCGCTGGGCGACCAGCTGGTCGTGCACTACGTCATGCGCCGCCGCATACCGCCGTTGCCCGGCCACTTCGAAGACGTGGCGGTCATGCCTTTTCAATTCCACCGGAACACCACCGTGATCTACGACATGCCGTCCACCCTGCCGCTCCACGCGGATGCCGTCGGCTTCGTGCCGGTACCGGCCGACAGTCCCCCGGGCCGGCGGCGCTACCAGTGGCGCTACGTGAACGAGGCCGATGGGCATGGCGAGGCTGGCGCCGTCAGCGTGCTCGACGACGGCCACCGCCTGGCCGTGTCCACCTTCGCCGACTACCCGGCGCTCGCCGCCGCCGTACGCGACGCCGCGGCCGGCAAGGCGCTGCCCTCTCCCGCCCTCGCGGCACTGGCGCACCGGCTGGCGGACGAACTGCCCGACGCGCGCGCCCGCGTGCTGGCCCTGTCGGACTGGGTGCGGAACAACGTCCGCCGCGGCGACGACAAGGACCACGCCACGCGGCTGCAAGCCATGCTGGCCGCCATCGGCATCGACAGTACGCCGGCCCTCGTCAACGGCGGCAACGCCTACCGGCTGCCGGACGCGCCCGTGCTGGCCGTCCTCGACCACATGATCCTGTACGTACCGGCGCTGGACCTGTTCGTCGACCCGGCGGCGGCATCCGTCCAGGCCGGCTATTTGCCGCCTGCGTTGCTGGGCAAGCCCGTGCTGTTGATCAGGAGCGGCACGTTCGCGATGACGCCGGTGCTGCAGCCGCAGAAGGTCCGCGCGGTGGCCACGGTCGACGTCGATCATGACGGACACGTCAGCTTCAACGTGGACCGGGCCATGTCCGGCGCGCTGGCCGAGCCCTTGCGCGCGATGGCGCGCGATGTCGCGGCAGGCGGGCGCGAGCATGCCGCACGAACCAACCTGCGCGACGTGAAACAGGGCGGCGATGACGACACGCTGACGCTGTCCGGCACCGACAATGTTGGCGCCTTGCGCACGGGACGGACGCTGGCAACCAGCCACCGCGCCTGGAGCGTCGTGGACGCCGCCGTGGCAGGCCTGACGCAGGAACGCGACCGGCACCACGACTTCGTCTGCCCGGCCATCGACGCGGAGGACGAGACCCGCCTGCGCCTGCCGCCGGGCCTGCGGCTCACGTCGCTGCCGGCGCCGGCCAGCGTGATTGCTGGCGGCATCTTCTATCGCGCGATGTATGTGCGCGAGAGCGACGGCGTGCTGGTCAAGCGCCGCCTCACATTCCGCCACGGCCGTGCGACCTGCTCGCCGATCGATGCCCGTGCCATGCAACCGGCGCTGGAACGCATCCGGCGCGACCTGCGCAGCCGGGTCGCCGTCGCGACCGATGCAAAGATCAAACCCGGGCGCTCAGACAGTGCCATCCCGCGCAAACGCCTCGCGCCACCCGCACGCGTGCAGCCTGGCCACGGCCTCGTCCGTGAGATCGAAGCGCAGGTCGACGCGATCCCGTCCCGAACGGTAGCCGCCGGGCCAGCGGGCGATCTCGATGAAGCCGCAGCGTTTGAAAAAGCCGGCCGTGTGCGGATGCGTATCGACCGTCACGTAGCGGGGCCGCAGCTTGCGTCCGGCCATGTGCAGCAGGCGATAGGCCAGCAGCGCGCGGCCGATGCCCGTGCCGTGGCGGTCGGCCCGCACGAGGCCGAACACGAGCGTGCCGAGGTCGTAGAACTCGGACAATTCGTAGCCGCCGAAGCCGACGATCTCGCCCGCCTCGACCACGACGAACAGCGGACCGTCCGGGTCGTCCAGCGCGGAACGCAGCCATGATTCCTCCGATGCCGGGAAGTGAGCCGGCACATTGGAGCGAAAGGCCGCCAGCACGGCCTTGCGGTCGTCCAGACGGTAGCGGCGGATACTGATCTTCATGGCGGCAGCCTAGCACAGTGAACTGTCGCGCGCCTTGTACGCCAGGGCAATGGCCGTTACATTAGTGCCATGCAACCCGATGAAACCATTACCGTCGAAGACGCCGTGCAGGTGCTGGCCATGGTCGGCGACCTGTCCATGGGCCTGTCGCCGGATCACTCCATCCGCACGGCGCGGCTTGCCGCCCGGCTGGCGGAAGAAAACGGCGACGGTGCCGATGCCTGCACGAGCACGAGAATGGTGGCGCTGCTGCGCTGGTCGGGCAGCACGGCGACGGCGGCCGGATTCGCGCACCTGCTGGGCGACGACGTCAGGGGCCGCCATGCGATGGTGACGCGGACGTTGTCCGGCCACGCCGGCCTCACGTTCGCCAACGTGATGCCGCTGGCGCAAATGCAGTGCGAGGTGGCGGGCGATATCGCCGTGCTGCTCGGGTTGCCGGGAGACGTCGAGAACAGCCTGCGCCACCTGTTCGGCAGCCACCACCGCGGCGACATGCAGGAGGTGCTGTTCGCCCCGAACATCCCGCGCGCCGTGTTCTATGTGCGTCTGGCCGGCGACCTGGAAGTGCTGGCGCCCGCGCACGGGACGGACGGCGCCTTGCGCCTGATCGGCGAGCGCGCCGGGGTGAAATATCCGGCGACGTTCGTGCAGAGACTGTCGCCGCATGCGCAGGACTGGCTGGGCATGCTGGAAGAACCGTCCTGCGCGGCCGATTATCCCGGCCACGACCGGCGCGTGCCGTTGTCCATCGTGGCCGACGTCATCGAACTGAAGCTGCCGTGGCTCACGGGCTATTCGCGCCGCGTGGCCGCGCTGGCGCGGCGCAGTGCGTCGCTGGCCGGCATGATGGCACTCGAAGAAAGTCCGCTGGTGCGGGCCGCGCTGCTGCACGGCATCGGCAAGGTAGCGATACCGAACGTCGTGTGGGAGCGGCCGGGCAAGCTCGATGCGGATGACTGGGACCAGGTGCGCAAGGTGCCGTTCTGGACGGCGCGCGCGGGCACGCAGATACCCGCGATCCAGCACGAGGCCACGCTCGCGTCCTTCATCTACGAGCGCCTCGACGGCAGCGGGTATTTCCGCAAGGCGCGCGGCGAAGCGTTAGGCATGCAGGAACGGCTGCTCGGCGCGGCCGCCGCGTTCGTCTCGCTGTGCTCGCCGCGGCCATGGCGGCCCGCGCATGGCGAGGCGGCCGCGTCCACGTTGATGACGGCACAGGCGGCGGCCGGACGCTTCGACCGCCAGGCTGTCGAGGCCGTCCTCGCGGCGGCCCGCGGCCCCGCACAACGGCCGCCCGTGCGCGACCGCCTGCTGTCCGATCGGGAACTCGAAGTGCTGCGCCACATCAGCCGGGGCGAAACGAGCCGCGAGGCGGCCCGCGCCATGCGCATCACGCCGGCGAGCGTCCGCATGCACGTCGACAATATCTTTCAGAAGCTGGAATCGGGCTCACGCCCCGCGGCCACGTTGAAGGCGCTGGCGCGCGGGCTAATCTGAGACTCGTGAACACCGGGGTCAGAGCCCGATTTTGAGCAATTTCCAAATTTCGGGCTCTGACCCCGGTTTGCGGCAACGTCAGTCCGTGTGCAGCTGCATCGTCGCAGCGCTCATCTTGCCTTCGCATACCATCGGGATAATGCGCAGGCTTTTATCGATGGCTTCCTCGATCAGGGTCTGCTCTTCGCGGCGCGGGCGATGCAGCACGAAGTCGGCCACGGCCTGCTGCAAATTCAGCGTGCGCGGATGGCCGATGCCCAGGCGGAGGCGCCAGTAATCCTGGGTGCCGAGCGCGGCCGTGATGTCTTTCAGGCCGTTGTGGCCGCCCGAGGAACCACCGCGCTTGAGCTTGGCGGCGCCCGGTGGCAGGTCGAGTTCGTCGTGCACGACGAGGATCTCTTCCGGTCCGATCTTGAAGAAGCGTGCCAGGCCCCCCACCGACTGGCCGGAGCGGTTCATGAAGGTCAGCGGCTCGAGCAGCCAGACGTCCTTGCCTGAGATCGATGTCTTGGCGACCATGGCGTTGAAGCGCGATTCGCGCTGCAGGTGGCAGCCGGGCAAGGAGTTGGCGAGGTTGTCGACGAGCCAGAAGCCGGCGTTGTGACGGGTTTGTTCGTATTCCGGGCCGGGGTTGCCGAGGCCGACGATCAGGCGAATGTGCATAAAACGTGAAAATCGAGCGTAAAGCTCGATTATCACGTAAAACGCGGCCGGCGCGGCCGCGTGAACGATCATTGAGCGCTTATTTGCTCGCGGCGACCGCGTCCAGGATCACCTTGGCGACGTCCGCCGGACGCGACTGCTGCGGCACGTGGCTGGTCGGCAGCTCGGTCGTCTTCGCGCCGATGGCCTTCGCGAAGCGGCGCTCCAGGTCCGGCTGGATCATGCGGTCGTTCTTGCTGACGATGTACCAGCTCGGGTGGTTTTTCCAGGCCGCGACCGTCGTCTTCTCGCCGAACGCTTTCACTGCAATCGGGCCCTGGGTGGCGGCCATCACGGCGGCGTGATCGGCGGGCACGTCCTGGGCAAAATTCTCTTTCAGCACGGCAGGCGACAGGCTGGCGAAGCCAGCTTTGTCGACCGTCAGCTTGGTGATGCCCGGTGCCGGCGGCAGGTCCTTGCCGAGGTCGGCGGTAGCCTGGCCGGCATCCGGCGCGAAGGCCGCGACGTAGACGAGGCTGGCCACTTTGTCGCCCGCGCCCGCTTCCGTGATCACGGTACCGCCCCACGAGTGGCCGACGAGCACGACCTTGCCCGGCTGGTTGTCGATCGCGCGCCTGGTGGCGGCGACGTCGTCGGCCAGCGAGGTCAGGCTGTTCTGCACGGCCGTGACCTTGACGCCCTTGGCCTGCAGCAGCGAGATCACTTTGGCCCAGTCGGAGCCGTCGGCGAATGCGCCGTGGACGATGACGACGGACGGTTGCTCGGCGGCGGTGGCGGCGTGGGCGAAACCGGTGCCGGCGGCGGCGATGGCGGCAGCGGCGGCGACGTTGCGGAGGACGGTGGTGATCGATGCTTTCATGATGGCTCCCTTAGTTGGTCAGTAGGTGGTTCGTTGTTGGGGTGTCGATGGAAGCCAGTGTAGAGAGACGGACCGAACCGCGGTATCGGTCGATCGACCGACCCCGACCTTGCCGCCACGCGCCATCGTCGTTACAGTACCGGGATGCAAATCGACAACACCGTCTCCGTCGAAGACGCCGTCCAGGCCCTGGCCCTTGTCGGCGACCTGTCCATGGGCCAGCCGACCGATGGCTCCATCCGCGCGGCACGACTCGCGGCGCGCCTCGCGCAGGCCGACGGCGCTACGCTTGACGCCTGCTGCCATGCGCGGCTCGTCGCCCTGCTGCGCTGGTCCGGCTGCACGGCGAACGCGTCCGGCTTCGCGACCCTGCTCGGCGACGACGTCGGCGGCCGCGACGCCATGCTCACGCAGACGCTGCCCGCGGACAATCCGCTGACGGTCCAGAGCGTGACGCCGCTGGCACGCATCCACTGCGAGGTGTCGGGCGACATCGCCGGCCTGCTGGGCCTGCCGGCCGAAGTCGAGGCGGGGCTCCGTCACGTCTGGGAGCATTACGATGGCAATGGCCTGCCGGAACGGTTGCGCGGATCGGCCATTCCGACCGTCGTCTTCTACACGAGCCTGGCCGGCGACCTCGAGATCCTCGCGCGGACGCATGGCCTGCCCGAGGCGCTGCAGATGATTGCCCGGATGGCCGGCCGCAAGTACCCGGCGCCGCTCGCGCGCCTGCTTGCCGGGCACGCGCAGGCGTGGCTGGACGAGCTGGACACGCCGGCGCCGGCGGCCGTCGACCCGCTGCTGGCGCGGCACGTGCCGCTGTCCATCGTGGCCGACATGATGGAGTTGAAGCTGCCGTGGCTCGCGGGTTACTCGCGCCGCGTGGCCGAGCTGGTGGAAGCGGCCGCCGCGCGCGCGGACCTGTCGCCGGCCCAGCAGCAAAGTCTCGGCCGCGCCGCCCTCATCCACGGCATGGGCCGCGCGGCGGTATCGAACACGATCTGGGAACGGGAGGGAAAACTCAGCGCCGCCGACTGGGAAAAGATCCGGCTCGTGCCGTACTGGACCGCGCGGGCCGGCGTCCAGATCCCGACCCTGCGTCTTGAAGCCGCACTGGCGTCGCACGCCTACGAACGGCTGGACGGCAGCGGCTATTTCCGCAACCTGGATGCCGATGGGCTCGGTCTGCCGCACCGCCTGCTGGCGGCCGCATGCGCGTACGTGGCGCTGTGCATGCCGCGGCCATGGCGTCCGGCGTATTCACAAGATGAGGCTGCGCGCGTGCTGGCCGGGCAAACACAAAGCTTCGATGCCGATGCCATACGCCACGTTATTGAAGCGGCCGGCGTTCCGGCGGCCGGCGTCCCGGCGGCCGGCGTTCGGGCGGCCGGCGTCCCTGCCCCAGCGGCACCGGCCCGCAAGAGCCTGCTGTCCGACCGCGAAATCGAAGTCCTGCGCCGCATCAGCCTGGGCGAAAGCAACAAGGAAGCGGCGCGGGTCATGCAGATCAGCCCGTCAACCGTGCGCACGCACGTGGAAAGCATTTTCCGCAAGCTGGCGTGCTCGACGCGGGCCGCGGCCACGCTCAAGGCGCTCACCCTGGGACTGATCTGAAAAACAAAAAACCCGCCGGACTCGCGTCGCGGCGGGTTTTGTGATGCTGAGTAAAAATTACTCGGCAGCGGCTTCGGCCGTAGCGGCACCGCGCGGGATCGACGAGGTGGCGACGGTCTGGTCCTTGCCGTGAGCAACGATGGTCACGCCTTCCGGCAGGGCCAGCTGCGACACGTGGATCGACTGGCCGGCTTCCAGCTTCGACAGGTCGACGGTGATGAATTCCGGCAGTTGGCCCGGCAGGCAGGACACGTCCAGTTCGTTCAGCACGTGCGACACGATGGCGCCGCTCAGCTTGACTGCCGGCGAGATCTCGGCGTTGACGAAGTGCAGGGCGACCTTGGCGTGGATCGGCTGCGAAGCGTCGACGCGCTGGAAGTCAGCGTGCAGGACCAGTTGCTTGTATGCGTGCATCTGGAAGTCACGCAGCAGGACTTTCTGCGTCTTGCCGTCCAGTTCCAGATCCAGGATCGAACCGTGGAAAGCTTCTTTCTTGAGCGCGTGGAACAACGCGTTGCCGTCCAGGGCGATCAGTTCCGGGGCAGCGGCGCCACCGTAGATGATGCCCGGGGTCTGGCCGGCGTTGCGCAGGCGGCGGCTCGCTCCGGTCCCCTGCTGAGTACGTGCAAATGCGACTACTTTCATGGTGTTACTCCAAAGTGTGGGCCCGAATGCCGGCGCGTGCCGGCCCGGTTGCCCGGGTTGTGATGTCCCCGCGACCAGGGACATCGGTAAAGAGCGCACTCGCGCACGCTCAAGAAATTCGGTACAGCTTGATGCGCCAACGGCGCGCCAGCATCTTTACCTTGCGCGCCGTGTCTTACGGGTCATTCATGCGTTTTGTGGGCTCGGGGAGCCCACCCTACGACGATAACGAATCGTAGGGTGGGCACCCCGTGCCCACCATGCATACCGCGAAATTAATCGACGAACAGCGAGATGACCGAGTCGCCCTTGACGATACGCTTGAACGTTTCGGCCAGCAGCGGTGCGCAGGTCAGCTGGCGGATCTTGCCGCAAGCCTGGGCAGCCGGGCTCAGCGGGATCGTGTCGGTGACGACCAGTTCATCCAGCGGCGAGTTCGCGATACGCTCGATCGCCGGGCCGGACAGGACCGGGTGCGTGCAGTACGCGACGACTTTCTTCGCGCCACGCTCCTTGAGGACTTCGGCGGCCTTGGTCAGCGTGCCTGCGGTGTCGACCATGTCGTCCATGATCACGCAGTTGCGGCCTTCGACTTCACCGATGATGTTCATGACTTCCGACACGTTCGCCTTCGGGCGGCGCTTGTCGATGATCGCCAGGTCGCAGCCGAGGCGCTTGGCCAGGGCACGGGCACGCACCACGCCGCCGACGTCCGGCGACACGACGAGCAGGTCGTCGTAGTTGCGCTTCTGCAGGTCACCCAGCAGCAGCGGCGATGCGTAGATGTTGTCGACCGGGATGTCGAAGAAGCCCTGGATCTGGTCGGCGTGCAGGTCCATGATCAGGACGCGCTCGACGCCGGCTTCCTGCAGCATGTTCGCGACGACTTTCGCCGAGATCGCGACACGCGCGGAACGCGGACGGCGGTCCTGGCGGGCATAGCCGAAGTACGGAATCGCCGCGGTGATGCGGCCAGCCGATGCGCGCTTGAGAGCGTCGACCATCAGCATGATTTCCATCAGGCTGTCGTTAGTGGGAGCGCAGGTCGATTGCAGAACGAAGACGTCCTTGCCGCGAACGTTCTCGTTGATTTCGACCATGACTTCGCCGTCGGAGAACTTCGAAACTACGGCTTTGCCGAGAGGAATGCCGAGGTTTTTTGCGACCCCTTCTGCTAGCGCCGGATTGGCATTGCCGGTAAAAACCATCAGGTTTTCGTAAGCCATGGGAGTCCCAGAGATGTAAGAGCGTTGAAAGAAACTTGAAAAGTCGCTAATCGTCGGATGATTAACGCTGAACCACAAAAAAAAATGAGCCGCTCATTGGCGGCTCCATTTTTATCTGCCTGCTGGAGCACGTGTCATCATCAGCTCAGGCAAAGAAACTTTGGCAGGGGAACAAGGATTCGAACCTTGGTATGCCGGAATCAAAATCCGGTGCCTTAACCAGCTTGGCGATTCCCCTACACTGAAACTTACAGCTTGCCGCTGCACTCGATTATTATATCGTCGAATGCGTCGACAGGCAGAATTTTATTCTACAACTCGTTGATTTGCAAGAGCGATTTCATCGGATGTCGCTGCAGCGCTTTCGCTTTCCACGCCCTCCACCGAGCGGGCACATGCTTCAGTACCCGTTCAGCTTCCTGCTCTGTGGAAAATGCGCAAAACACGCACGAGCCCGAACCAGTCATCCTGGCCGCTCCGTAACCACCCAACCATTCGATCGCCTCTGCTACCGGCGGGAACAAGCGGGCTGCCACGTCCTGCAAATCATTTTTTCCGAAGCCAATCAAATCATTCGATTCGACATGTCGTCTGGAAAAGTCCGATATTGTGATGGCTTTCGTGTTTCTTGTCAAATCGGGGGCCGTAAAAATTGCAACGGTGGGAACGGACACGCCCGGCTCGATGACCACATACCAGCAATCCGGCCCCGGCACGGCCTGCAATGCCTCCCCCACGCCTTCGGCGAATGCCGTCTCGCCGAACAGGAAAAACGGGATGTCCGCGCCCAGCGGCAGGCCCAGCGCGATCAGCTCGGCATCCGTCAGGCCGGCCTGCCATAGATGATTGGCCGCCATCAGCGCCGTGGCCGCGTCGGACGAGCCACCGCCGAGTCCGCCGCCCATCGGCAGGCATTTCTCGACGGCGACGTCGATGCCGGGCGGCAGGCGCCCGTGGCGGCGCTGGTATTCCGCCTGCAGCGCGCGCAGGGCGCGGACGATCAGGTCCTGCTCTTCCGGCACGCCGGGCACATCCGTCGTGCGCACGATGCGCTCGTCGCTCCGTACATCGAAGTGCAGCGTGTCGCTGCGGTCGATGAGTTGGAACACGGATTGCAGCAGGTGGTAGCCGTCCGGCCGGCGGCCCACGACGTGCAGGAACAGGTTCAGCTTGGCCGGCGCGGGACAGTTGTGCAGAGACGTCGGCGCCATGTCACGCCACCGGATCGATGACGATGCGGATCGTCAGCGCATCGCCGACGGCCGTCGTGCTGCGCTCGGCATCGATGCGGCGCGGCATCGGGGCGCCGCCCGGGCCGTTCTGCCATTCCACGAAACGCAGGCGCCAGCCGTCGTTCGTGACGACGCTGTCGTGCGCGGGCGACGCCGTGAAGCGCTTGCCGCTCGCGTCGACGGCATAGCCCTGCAGCCAGTCGCGCAGGCCGCTCACGGGCAGGGTCCAGCCGAGGGACTTCGCCGTCAGCGTGTCGATGTCTTTTTCCACGCGCGGCGCGCGGCCGGACTGTTTCAACGTCGCGGTCTCGGGCGTGACCGTGATCTCGGCGACGGTCTGGCCCAGCGGCGAGAACAGGGAGACATCGATGCGGCCGGGGCGCTGCGCCCACGTGAAATTGCCGTTGATCGATTGCGGCTGGCCATCCTTCTGGTAGTTCGCAGCCAGGCGGCCGTTCAGGTCGATGGTGTCGCGGTAGGCGCCCACCTGGGCGGTCGGGTTGGCCAGCGGGACGTTGGCGGTGGTGGCGCAGCCGGCCAGGGCCGCGACGCAGGCGGCGGCGATAACGAATCGGGAAAGTGAATGCATCGGCATGAAGTCAGCAAGTCGAATGAACCGACGGACGCCGCAGCGTCCGTCGATTGTCATTATTTCACAGAGTCTGGTGCAGGCGCGCCAGTGTGCTCTTCAACGCGTCATTCTTCGGATCCCTGGCCTGCGCCTCGCGCCATAGCTTGCGGGCATCGTCCTTCTGGCCTTTCTTCCACAGCACTTCGCCCAGGTGGACGGCGATTTCCGGATCGTTGCGCACCTCATAGGCCTTGCGCAAGTGGACCTCGGCCTCGTCCAGCTTGCCAAGGCGATAGTTCACCCAGCCCATGCTGTCGAGGATGAACGGGTCGCCCGGCGCCATTTTCAGGGCCTTGGAGATCAGTTGATAGGCTTCCTTCAGGCGGATGTTGCGGTCGGCCAGCGAATAGCCGAGCGCGTTATAAGCCTGCATATTGTCCGGCGACTTGGCGATCACTTTCCGCAGCGCCTTTTCCATCACGGCCGTCTTGCCCATCTTTTCGGCCATCAGGGCATAGTCGTACAGGAAGTCCGTATTGTCCGGGAAGCGCTTGACGCCCTGCTCCATCAGCTTGAACGCGTCCTTGGCCTGGCCCGCGTCGCGCAGGATTTGCGCTTCGACGAGGACGATCTGCGCCTGCTCCGTCTTGTCGTCCGTCTTCAGGGTGCCCAGCAGCTTGCGCGCGCCGGCGACGTCGCCCTGCTTCGCGGTCAGCTGGGCGCGGCGCAGCTCGGCGCCGAACTGGACCTTCGGATCCTCGGTGTCGAGCCGGTCGAGCCAGTCGGCCGCAGCCTTGTAATCGCCCCGTTCCTCGGCGATCTGCGACAGGATCATCACGGCCTTCGACGGGTCGCGCTCGTCTTCCGGCGCCTTGTCCATCAGGTCCACGAAGCGGCTGAAATATTTTTCCGCGGCCGTGCGGTCGTTCATCTGCATCGACAGGATGCCGAGCGCGTACAGGGTGCCCGGATTGTCGGGCTGGGCTTTATCCAGCGTGAGGAATTCCTGGCGCGCGGCCTCGTACTGCTTTTCGTTGACGAGCAGGCGCGCATACGCGGAACGCACTTCGCGCGCCTCCGGGTGGGCGGCGAGGAAATCCTTCAGCACCTTGATGGCGCCGCCTTCGTCCTCGCTCACCTGGGCCGCGGTCAGCGCGGCGATCTCGGAATCGGGCTTCAGTTGCAGGGCCGTTTGCGCCTCGCGCCTGGCGGCCGCCTTGTCGTTGCGCGCCAGCGCGGCTTGGGCCAGCACGACGTGCGTTTCCATCAGGTTGCCGTACGGCGCGACGAGGCGCTCGAGCATGGCGCTGGCCGCTTCCTTGTCCTTGGCACGCAGCAGCAGTTGCTGCATCTGGAACATGACGAGGCCGCGCGCGGCCGGGGTCGCGTCCGCCAGACGCTGTTTCAAGATATTTTCGGCCTCGCCGAGGTTGTCGGAGAGGATGACCAACCCCAGATAGTACTGGCTGGCCTCTTCGGAGTCCGGTGCGTACTGGCGCCACAGTTTCACGGCGGCGAGCGCGTCGTCGGCCTGCTTGGCGGACAGCGCCATCTCGGCGGCGCGCTTGGCCAGGCGCGGGTCCTTCGTCTGCTGGGCCAGGCTCATCATCGTCAGGTACGGTCCCTGCCAGTCCCCGTTCTTGTAGGCCATCTCGGCCTGCATGAGCTGACTCATCATGGCCGGGGTCATCTCGACGTTGGGAAGTTTTTCGGCCTGTTCGCCTTCCTTGGCCTGGTCGGGATGGTCCCGGGCTTCGGCGGCGGCGAGCGGCTGATCGGACAGATCCTGGGCCGGTTGCTGCTGCTTGGGAGCCACAGCGCAGGCCGACAGCAGTGCGGAGAGGGTTACAATGGCGAAAGCGTTTTTCAAGGCAAGTCCCACGTCATCGAGATTGTCCGATTCTACGCCATGCACCCGCCCCGCGTGCGCCGCTGCAACACGAATTTACATTCCGATCATTTCAAAGGGTCGCTTCAACATGTTCAGGGCAAGGCGCAGCGACGCAGACAGTGCTGTAGCACGGCAAGGAGCTGCAACACCGCACTGGACATTTTTAAGCGAGACCATACATGCCTGAATTACCAGAAGTGGAAGTCACCCGGCGGGGGGTTGCACCTCACCTGGAAGACCGCATCGTCGAAGACGTCGTGCCGCGCCGCGACGGCCTGCGCTGGCCCTTTCCCCCGAATCTGCGCGAGCTGCTCACGGGCCGCCGCATCCTCGGCACGGGCCGGCGCGGCAAATACCTGCTGCTGACATTCGAACATGGCACCTTGATCGTCCACCTGGGCATGTCCGGTCATTTGCGCGTGCTGCCGGAAGGGGTCGAATTGAAAAAGCACGACCACTTCGACCTCGTCGTGCGCGGCCCGGAAGGCCGGCGGGTGCTGCGCCTGCACGACCCGCGCCGCTTCGGCGCCGTCCTCTGGCACGGCCACGACGACGGCGAGCTGGAACAGCACGTGCTGCTGCGCGGCCTGGGCGTGGAACCGCTCGAAGACAAGTTCTCCGGCGCCCTGCTCCACCAGGCGACGAGAAACCGCAGTGCCCCGATCAAGCAGGTGCTGCTCGCGGGCGACATCGTCGTCGGGGTCGGCAATATCTATGCGTGCGAGAGCCTGTTCCGCGCCGGCATCAACCCGAAGACGGCCGCCGGCAAGATCAGCCGCGCCCGCTACGACAAGCTCGCCGAAGCGATCCGCGACATCCTCGCCGCCGCCATCGTGCAAGGTGGCAGCACGCTGCGTGACTTTATTGCCGTAAATGGTCAATCGGGCTATTTCCAGCAGACATATTTCGTCTATGATCGTGCAGGAGTTCCTTGCCGCAACTGTGGCACGCCGGTCCGCCAGATCAAGCAGGGCCAGCGGTCCACGTTCTACTGCGCGGTCTGCCAGCGGTAAGGTCATCGACGAGGCACGGGACACGCGGGACACCTAATATGCAGGATTTGCAACAGTACGCGTACTGGCGCGCGCAGGTCGCCCAGGCGCTGGAAGCGTATCGCGGCTGGGCCCAGGGGGCCGAGCTGCTGGACGGGGCGGCGGAACAGCGCGTCGCGCGTGCGCTCGCACGGCTGCGCGACGACCGCCTGTCGGTCGCGTTCGTGGCCGAATTCTCGCGCGGTAAATCCGAACTGATCAACGCCATCTTCTTTGCCGACTACGGCCAGCGCATCGTGCCGTCGAGCCCCGGCCGCACGACGATGTGCCCGACCGAATTCGCCTGGGAGCCGGCGCTCGTCCCCTGCATCCGCCTGCTCCCGATCGAGACCCGCGCCGAGCGCCTCGCGACGGGCGACTATCGCGACGTGCCGGATGCGTGGACCGTGCTGCCGCTGGACCTGTCCGCGCCGGAGCGCATGCACGAGACCTTCCTGCAGGTGAGCCTCACGCGCCGCGTCGCGCCGGACGAAGCGCAGCGCTACGGCCTGTACGATCCCGACGATCCCGACCTCGCGGCGACCCTGGGCGCGGACGGCCTCGTCGAGATCCCGCGCTGGCGCCATGCGCTGATCAATGTGCCGCATCCGCTGCTCCAGCAGGGCCTCGTGATCCTCGACACGCCGGGCCTGAATGCGATCGGCACGGAGCCGGAGCTGACGCTGAACCTGATCCCGAACGCGCACGCCGTGCTGTTCATCCTGGCCGCCGAGACGGGCGTCACGAAGAGCGACATCGACGTCTGGCGCACCCATATCAACGCCGATTCCGGGTCCAATGCGGGACGGATCGTCGTGCTGAACAAGATCGACGCATTGTGGGACGAGCTGCGCAGGCCGCACGACAACGACGCCGCCATCGCGCGCCAGCAGCACGACGCCGCGCGCCTGCTGGGCGTGGCGGATGCGCAGGTGTTCCCGGTGTCCGCGCAAAAGGCCCTCGTCGGCAAGATCACGGGCGATTACGCCCTGTTCGAAAAGAGCCGCATGGGCGCGCTGGAATCGGCGCTGTTCCATGAACTGATCCCGGCGCGCCAGGACATCCTGCGCCGCCAGCTGCAGGAGGATCTCGCGACGTTGACGGGCGCCCAGTCCGCGCTGCTGGCCGCGCGCGGGCGCGACCTCGTCGAGCAGCTGCAGGAACTGCAAAGCCTGCGCGGCAAGAACCAGGGCGTGATCGCCCACATGGTGCGCCGTGTCGAGATGGAAAAGAAGGAATTCGACGCCAGCCTGTTCAAGCTGCAGGGCACGCGCGCCGTGTTCACGACCTTGTCGACGGAGCTCTACTCCATCATCGGCATGGACGTCGTGCAGGACCATGTCGAGGCCGTGCGCGCCGCGATGGAAGCCGCGCGCTTTTCGACGGGCATGCGCGCGCCGGTGCGGACCTTCTTCGACCAGGCGCGCGCATGCCTGGCTGCGGCGCAAGCAAAAATCGCCGAGATCGCGGCGATGATGGAGACGATGGTGCGGCGCTTCTCCACCGAGCACGGACTCGCGCTGGCGCTGCCGGCCGCGCTGTCGCTGGAACGCTACCGCCGCGAGATCGACGCCATCGAAGCGATCTATGTGAAGCAGTTCGGCACGGCGACCCTGCTCATCACGATCCGCGGCACCCTGCTCGAACGCTTCTTCGACACGATCGCGTCGCGCATCAAATTCGCGTTCCGCGAAGCGAACGGCGACGCCGAGGCGTGGCTGAAGGTGGTCATGGCGCCGCTCGAAGCGCAGATCCGCCAGCACCGCGACCAGCTGCGCCACCGCCAGGCATCGATCCAGCGCATCCTGGAAGCCACCGACAGCCTGGAACAGAAAATCGCCGCCTTCGAGGCGGCCCAACACGACCTGGAGCAGGTCAAGGCGCGGCTGGTGAATTTATCCGGCGGCGTCGCGGACGCCTTGCGCGCCGACCTGCCCGAATTGCGAGCAGCTTGATAGATGAAACGCAGCACCGACACCGAAATCCTGTCCGACCCCAGCTTCTCGCGCGCCGTCATCGACTGGCAGCGCGCCCACGGCCGCCACGCCCTGCCCTGGCAGAACACGCGCGACGCGTACCGCATCTGGCTCTCCGAGATCATGCTGCAGCAGACGCAGGTGACGGCGGTGCTGGCCTATTACGCGCGCTTCCTCGAGCGCTTCCCGACCGTGCACGACCTCGCCGCCGCGCCGGCGGAAGACGTGATGACGCACTGGAGCGGCCTCGGTTACTACACGCGGGCGCGCAACCTGCACGCGTGCGCCAGGCGCGTCGTTGCCGACTACGGCGGCGTGTTCCCGAGCGACCCGGCACTGCTGGCCGACCTGCCCGGCATCGGCCGCTCGACGGCTGCCGCCATCGCCGCGTTTTCCGCCGGCGCGCGCGCCGCGATTTTGGACGGCAACGTCAAGCGCGTGTTCGCGCGCGTGTTCGGCATCGACGAATACCCGGGCCTCAAGCCGGTGGAAGACGCGTTGTGGCGCCGCGCCGACGCGCTGCTGCCGGAAGGCGACGGCATCGAGGCGTACACGCAGGGCCTGATGGACCTGGGCGCCACGCTGTGCACGCGCGGCAAACCGGACTGCGACCGCTGCCCGCTGCGCGACCGCTGCGTGGCATTCGCGACCGACCGCACCTCGGTGCTGCCCGTGCCGAAGCCGAAGAAGGCGACGCGGGAGCGGCGCGCGCTGATGCTGGCCGTCGTCGACAACGGCCAGGTGCTGCTGCAGCAGCGGCCGGATTCCGGCATCTGGGGCGGCCTGCTGTCGCTGCCGGAATACGATGGCCACGTGGCGCTGGACGAGGCGGACGACGTGTCGCCGACGACGCTGGCCGGCGCCGCCGGCGAGTTCGGCACGGTGGCCGAGGTCGAACCGCTGCTGCCGCTGGTACACGGCTTCACGCACTACCGCCTGCACATCCAGCCCTACCGGATCGGCCTTCAGGCGCGCGGCGAGGCGCCGCCGGGCCACGTGTGGTGGGACCTGGCGACCATCGCGGACGCACCGCTGCCGGCGCCGATCAAGAAGCTGCTGGGGCAACTGGCCGCCCCATCGCTGTTCAGCTAACACCGGGGTCAGAGCCCGATTTTTGGAAATTGGCACTAGGCTTTTGCCCAAATTCGGGCTCTGACCCCGGTTGTCTCCTGACAGGAATTGACAGTGGTCCGGCCTAGACTGGCCGCACTGTCAACCAATGAAGGAGAACACCATGCTGACCCCGACCTACACCATCCTCTACGTCGCCGATCCGCACGCCAGCGCACGCCTGTACGGCAAGCTGCTGGACGCGCAGCACGTCGAGAGCTCGCCCACGTTCGTGCTGTTCCCGCTGGAGAATGGCCGCATGCTGGGCCTGTGGGCGAAGTCCGATGCGGTGCCGGCCGCCGACTTCCACGGCTGCGGCAGCGAGCTCGCGTTCCGCGTGACCGACGACGCGCAAGTCGATGCGCTGCACGGCAAGTGGCGCGACGCCGGCCTGCGTATCCTGCAGGCCCCGGCCAAGGTGGATTTCGGCTACACGTTCACCGCGGCCGATCCGGATGGGCACCGGCTGCGCGTGTTCGCGCGCGGCGAGTGAGCATCAGAACGTATCGAGCGAATAAATGCGCCGGTGTTCCTTGATCGCATACCGGTCCGTCATCCCGGCGATGTAATCCGCGATCTTGCGCGCCTGTTTCATGGTGTCGCCGGATGCCACCTGGTAATCCGGCGGCAGCAGCACGGGATCGGTCATGAAGGCGTCGAACAGCTCGTGCACGATGCGACTCGCCTTCACGCGCATGCGGTTCACCTGGTAGTGGCGGTACAGGTTCGCGTGCAGGAAGCGCTTCAGTGCCGTCGTCTCCTCGCGCATCTTCCGGGAGAAGCGGATCAAAGGCGGACCGGCACGCACGTCCTCGATGCTCTGCGGCGAAGCGTCCGCCAGCAGCTCGGCCGACGTCGCGGCCAGGTCGGCCGTCATCGCCGTGATCATCAAACGGATCGTCTCGTACAGCTCGCGCCGGCCCTGCAGGCCCGGGTACTGCCGCACGACCTCGCGGTGCAGGCGCGCGAACAAATCCACCTCTTCCATCTGCTTCATCGTCAGCAGGCCCGAACGCAGGCCGTCGTCGATGTCGTGGTTGTTGTACGCGATTTCGTCGGCCAGGTTCGTCAGCTGCGCTTCCAGGCTCGGTTGCGTCCTGTCGATGAAGCGCTGGCCGAGGTCTCCCAGCTGGCGCGCGTTCGTCAGCGAGCAGTGCTTCAGGATGCCTTCGCGCGTCTCGAACGTGAGGTTCAGGCCATCGAAGGCGCCGTAGTGTTCCTCGAGATGGTCGACGACGCGCAGGCTTTGCAGGTTGTGCTCGAAGCCGCCGTAGTCCTTCATGCAGTCGTTCAGCACGTCCTGGCCGACGTGGCCGAAGGGCGTGTGCCCGAGGTCGTGCGCGAGCGCGGTCGCTTCGACGAGGTCTTCGTTCAGGCGCAGGCTGCGCGCCAGCGTGCGCCCGATCTGCGCCACTTCGATCGAGTGCGTGAGGCGGGTGCGGAATAAATCTCCCTCGTGATTCAGGAAGACCTGGGTTTTATACTCGAGCCGGCGGAACGCGGTCGAGTGGATGATGCGGTCGCGGTCGCGCTGGAATTCGCTGCGCGAGCCGGGCGACGGTTCCGGATGACGACGCCCACGGCTCTTCGACGACTGCGCCGCGTAGGGAGCCAGGTGGGCGTCGAAGTCGATCATGACGAGCAGGCCTGCAACGTGGCGTCGAGCAGTTCGCGCGGCGCGTTCGTGATGCTCGGGCTGCCCAGCGGTTTCAGGAGGATGAACTTGATGGCGCCGCCCTCGTTCTTCTTGTCGACTTCCATCAGCTCGATCCAGCGCTCGATGCCCAGGTCCGGCGCGACGACCGGCAGCCCGGCCGCCTTCACGAGCGCGCGCACGCGCTCGAGCGCGGCGTCGTCGATGAGGTTCAAACGGCGCGACAGGTCGGCCGCCATCACCATACCGCAGCCGACGGCCTCGCCGTGCAGCCACGCGCCATAGCCCAGGCCCGCCTCGATGGCGTGGCCGAACGTGTGGCCGAAGTTCAGCACCGCGCGCAGGCCGCCTTCGCGCTCGTCGCGGGCGACGACGTCGGCCTTGATCTCGCACGAGCGCGCGATCGCGTGCGCGAGGGCCGCGTGGTCGCGCGCCACCAGTTTCCCGATGTTCGCCTCGATCCAGTCGAAGAACGGGGCGTCGAGGATGGCGCCGTGCTTGATGACTTCCGCCAGGCCGGCCGACAGCTCGCGGTCCGGCAGGGTGTCGAGCGTGGCGGTGTCGGCGATCACGGCGCGCGGTTGATAGAACGCGCCGATCATGTTCTTGCCCAGCGGGTGGTTGATGCCCGTCTTGCCGCCGACCGAGGAATCGACCTGCGCGAGCAAGGTGGTCGGGATCTGCACGAACGGCACGCCGCGCATGTAGGTCGCGGCCGCGAAACCGGTCATGTCGCCGATCACGCCGCCGCCCAGCGCCACGAGGGTCGTCTTGCGGTCGCACTTGTTGGCCAGCAACGCGTCGAACACCTCGTTCAGGCTCTCCCAGTTCTTGAACTCCTCGCCGTCGCGCAGGATGATGGGCACGACCTCGCGGCCGGCCGCCCGGAGCGGGCCCGCAACCTTGTCCAGGTACAGCGGGGCGACGGTGGTGTTGGTGACGATGGCCACCTTGCCGCTGCCGCCGATGTGACGGTTGAGTAAAGAAGAATCGTCCAGCAGGCCGCGTCCGATCGCGATCGGATAGCTGCGGTCGCCCAGCTCGACGTTAAGAGAGATGCATGCCTGTTCGTTCATTGTCGTCTTTGCGTTGGCCTGCTCGCGCGCGGCGTTGTCCGCGTCGAGCTGGTCCAGGATTGTCTGAACCATCGATTGTACGTTAGGTCGGCCCGTGTCGATGACCATGTCGGCGATCTCGCGGTACAGCGGCTCGCGCTGCGCGGTCAGGTCTTCCAGCTTCCTGCGCGGGTCGGCCGTCTGCAGCAGCGGGCGGTTCTTGTCGTGCGCCGTGCGCGCGAGGATGCTGGAGACGCTCGCGCGCAGGTAGATCACGGTGCCCCGCTCCGCCAGCAGCGCGCGGCTGGCCGGGTTCAGCACGGCGCCGCCGCCGGTCGCCAGCACGATGCCGTTCTGCGCGGTGAGTTCGCGGATCACGTCGGCTTCGCGGCGGCGGAAGCTGGCCTCGCCCTCGATCTCGAAGATCCACGGAATCGTGGCGCCCGTGCGCGCCTCGATCTCGTGGTCGGAATCGATGAAGGTCATGTCCAGGCGCCGCGCCAGCAGGCGGCCGATGGTGGTCTTGCCGGCCCCCATCAGGCCGACGAGGAAGATGTTGTTGTTCTTACAGTCAGACACGTGTACGCGTTCAAATAAAAACGGCCAGGATATCCCTGGCCGCTTTGTTGCAATTGGGCATCCCTTAAGAAAACTTATGGGCAGGTGAACGACAGTTTAAACGGAATACTGGTTACGGAGCCAGCGGGCGTCGTGACCGTGACGTTGAACTTGGCCGTGGACGGTCCCGTGCAATTGGTCGGGCTCGTGCTGCCGACGCTGAACAAATGCGTATAGCCCTGCGGGATGCTGCCCACCGTCAGGCCGGTCGGATCGTCGACGGCGCTGTTCGTGTGCGGCGCGACGCTCGGCACCGTGGCGGGCACCACCGGCGCCGCGTTGCCGCCGAGCATACCCGTGATCGCGACCGTGGAATTGGCCGGCATCGGGTTGTTGTTCACGTCGTTGAACTGCAGCCGGAAGCTCTTGGTCGCACTGGACGGCAGGGTGCCCAGGTCGATCTCGCCGCTCGCCAGCGGCGTGGGGCTGGCGTCCATGTAGACGTATTTGACGGCGCTGCCGCTCATGAAGATCGCGGTCCGGGTGTAGACGGTATTCGTGCCGTCCGTCGAGCTGGCGCAGATCGTGGCCAGGCCGGGGCGGGTCGCGTCCGGGGTGGCGGCGTTGCACGGCGTGGCCGGCGTGCCCGGGATCGCGACGCGCGGCGCCTGGGTGCGGAACGCGACCGAGCAGACGCCGTTGACGGTGTTGCAGCCGCCTTTGTCGGACGAGCCGATGGCCCCCATGTTCGTCTGGAACACGACCGGCGTGCCGTCCGGGACCGGGTTGCCGAAGGCGTCGGCCACCATCACCTGCACGGTCGTGGCGGACGGGTTGTCCACGCTCCAGCCCTCGACGTTGAACGAGCCCGAGCTCAGCGAGAACCCGCGCTGCGCCGGCAGGCCGGTCGTCACGACGATCGAGTCGGACAGGGTCGAGATGTCCGGACCGCCGTTGGTGCCGGTGCCCTTCAGCGTGGCCTGCACGCGGAACGACGTCGGGGTCGCGCCCGAGTTGACCGTCGTGACCACGCTGCCGGTGGCATCGGTCGTGTCGCTGGCCTTGTTGATGACGACGTCGGCGCCCGCGGGCACCGGCGTGAAGTCCACGCGCTGGCCGGCCAGCGGATTGCCGAAGATGTCGACGACCTTGTACGTCAGGATCGCGGTTTCGGTGCGGCCGTTGCCGCCGTTGCCGCGCACGACGATCGATTGCGTGGTCGGCGTGGCGCCCACGAACTGCACCGACGCGGCGGCCGGCGGCGCGATCGCCAGCGTGGCCGACGCCGACTTGGCGATGCCGGCGGCCGTCACGGTGATGATGTCGTTGTTGGCGCAGCCCTTGTCGCGGTAGACCGTCTGCACGGTGCCGTTATTGGTCGGCACGGTCGCGGCCAGCGTTGCCTTGCCGGCCGTGACGCACGCGGAGCTGAAACTGACGTTGACCTGCTGGTCCGTGTACTTGCTGGAACCGTTCAGCACGTCGACCGACAGCACGGTCGAACCGTAGGCCTGGATGCTGGCCGGGCTGGCGGACAGGGTGCCGAACGTCAGCGTGGTGGCGCCGACGGAATAGTTCGCGGTGCCGCTCACGGTCGTGCCGGCGACGCTCGACGTGGCGGTCACGGTGCCCGCGCCGCCGGAGGCCAGGCTGGCGGCGCGCATGCTGACCTTCGCGACGCCGTTGACATCCGTGAGCGCGGTGGCGGCGGTCGGCGAGAACACGGCCAGCGTGTTGTCGGTGGCGAAGGTCACGATCGCGTTCGGCACGGGCTTCTTGTCCGCGTCCAGCACGGTGGCATTGACGGTCAGCAGCGTGGCGCCGGAGAGCGCATTGGTCGACGCGCCGGCCGCGTTCGTGAAGCCCACGGAGACGGTGGGCGCCGCAGGGGTGGTCGTGCCGCCGGTACCGCCGGTGCCGCCGGTCCCCGTGCTGCCGGAACCGGAGCCGGTCCCGCCGCTCACGGCGCCCGGATTGCCGCCGCCGCCGCCGCATGCGGTCAGCACCATGGCCATCAGCAGGCCGGCCACGCGCATGCCGTGGCGCGCCGTGGAGTCGTTCTTGAAGTCGTTCATGTGTGGGTTCTTGTTGATGATTCCGTCAATGACCGTTCTGCAGGCGCTCGGCCACGATCTTCGGCGTGATGAAGACGAGCAGCTCGGTCTTGGTGTTCTGGCGCGACGTCGACTTGAACAGATTGCCCACGACCGGGATGTCGCCGAACAGCGGCACCTTGTTGTCGTTGCGGGTCTCGGTCATCTGGTAGATGCCGCCCAGGACCACCGTGCCGCCGTTCTCGACCATCACCTTGGTCTTCACGTGCTGCGTGTTGATGGCGAAGCCCGACGCGGTCGCCTCGCCCTTCGAATCCTTGGCCACGTCCACGTCCAGCACGACGTTGCCGTCCGGGGTGATCTGCGGCGTGACTTCCAGCTTCAGGTTCGCCTTCTTGAACGTGACCGACGTGGCGCCGCTGCTCGTGGCCTGTTGGTACGGCAGCTCGACGCCCTGCTCGATGATGGCCGGGACGTTGTCCTCGGTGACCACGCGCGGGCTGGAGATGATCTTGCCCTTGCCGTCCGCTTCCAGCGCGGACAGTTCCAGGTTGAGGAAGCGGTTCGCCGCCGACGAGAACAGGGAGAATGCGATCGACGGCGCATTCGTGCCGTTGATGCCGGCCGCCGGCAGGTTCACGAGCGTGGTGTTGGTGTAGCCGTCGCCCTTGTCCGGCGTCTGGCCCGTGACCTGGCCCACGCCCGTCAGGTTGCCGCCGATGGCCACGCGCTGGTTGCCGCTGACCTGGTAGCCGGTGTCGCCGCCGCGCAAGGTGCGCAGGTCGGCAAAACCGAGCTTGGCGCCGAGGTTGCGCGAGAAACCGTCGTTCGCTTCCACGAGGCGCGCCTCGACGAGCACCTGCCTGGTGGCGATGTCGGTCTTCTGGATCAGTTTGCGGATGTCTTCGATCTTCGACGCGATGTCCGTGACGAACAGCTGGTTCGTGCGCGGGTCGATGATGGCGCTGCCGCGCTTGGACAGCACGCGGTTCTTGCCGCCGCCGTCGCCGCTGGCGCCGCCGTTCTGGTCGAGGCCGAACACGGTGCGGAACGACTCGGCCTTCTGGTAGTTCAGCTGGAAGATCTCGGAGCGCAGCGGTTCCAGGTCGGAGATCTGGGCCTTCTGCTCGAGCTCCAGTTTTTCCTTGGTCAGCAGTTCTTCCTTCGGCGCGATCCACAGCACGTTGCCGTTCTTGCGCATGTCGAGGCCCTTGGCCTGCAGGACGACGTCCAGCGCCTGGTCCCACGGCACGTCCTTCAGGCGCAGCGTGAGGTTGCCGGTGACGGAATCGCTCGTGATGATGTTCAGGCCCGAGATGTCGGCGATCGCCTGCAGCGCCTGGCGCACCTCGACGTTCTGGAAGTTGAACGACAGCTTCTCGCCGCGGTAGCCCGCGCCGCCTGCGCCGCCGGCCGGCCGGTTCGGATCTTCCTTGACGGGCTTGACGTCGATGACGAGCTGCGTGTCGCTCTGGTAGACGCTCTGCTCCCAGTTGCCGTGCGCTTCGACGACCATGTGCGTGTTCTCGCCCTTGGTCGTCGTCGTGATGCGCGACACGGGCGTGCCGAAGTCGGTCACGTCCAGGCGCCGGCGCAAGGTCGGCGGCACGCCGGTTTTCATGAAATCGACGAGGATCTGCGAGCCGACCTGGCGCACGTCGACGGCGACCTGGCCGTTCGGCAGGTCGACGACGATGCGGCCTTCGCCATGGGTGCCGCGGCGGAAATCGAGATCGCGCAGCAGCGGCAGGCTGGCCGGGACTGCGCTTGCCGCGCGGGCCGGCTCGCCGGCGGCGTCGATGGCGCGCGCGGGCGCGCCCGAGCCTTCGACGGTGACGATGACATCCTTGCCGTCGACGGCGGTCGCGTAGTTCAGCACGCGCTTCAGGTTCAGCACGAGACGCGTGCGCTCGCCCGCCTGCACGACGTTCACGCCGCGCACGTCGCCCAGGTTGATGTCCTGGACGTTCTTGCCGGTGGCGTTGGCGGTGGCGCCGAAATCGAGCGCGATGCGGGCCGGGTTGGTGATCGAAAAGCCGATCGGCAGCTGCTTTGGCGGCGCCTTCATGCCCACGCGGACGACGACGTTGCCGCCCTGCTGGTTGGCGCTGATCGACTCGATCGCGTTGTCCTGGGCCCAGGCGCACACCGTGGCAAGCGCCAGCAGCATGCCGCCCGCGGCGGAAAGGAATCGGGTCATTTACGGTTCTCCTTGGTTTGCAGCTCCAGCTTCGTCATGCGTTGCGTCCATTCTCCGGCGGCGTCCTGCACCACTTCGCGGATGTCCACGGCGTCCTCGCCTACGTGCGTCACGACGCCGAAGTTCTGGCCGATGCGCTGGCCGGCCTTCACCTGGTACAGCGCGCGTTCGATCTGCAGCAGCGCGAAGCGCGTGCCGCCCTTTTCCATCGTGCCGACCATCTGCATGGTGTCGAGCGGGAAGGTCTCCAGCTGCTCGCGCGGGCGCTGCAGGTCCGGCTGGTTCGGGTTGTTCGACGTCGCGGCCGTGCGGGCCAGTTCGCCCAGCAGCTTGTTCGCATCGAACGGGTCGACGGCATCCTTCGCGCCGTACGCGTAAGGCAGGAAGTCCTTCGGCTCGGGCAGCGGCTTCACGGCCGGGCGCGTGTCGCGCTTGACCTGTTCCATCCAGTCGCGCACTTCGCGCACGTCGGAATCGCCGCAGCCGGCCAGCAGCAGGGTCGCCATCAGGGCGCCGATCGCGATGCGCGGGCTCATGCCTTCCCCTTCTTGGCGGTCTTCTTCGCCTTGCGGGCCTTGGCCTGCGCATCCAGTTCGTCCTGGTCGAGGTAGCGGAAGGTCTTGGCGATCGCGTCGAGCGACAGCGTGCCGTCCTTGCCGGCGGTGAGCGCCAGGTTGTTCAGGGTGACGATGCGGGGCATCCTGGCCATGTCGGCCGCGAATTCGCCGATGTCGTGGTAGTGGCCCGTGACCTTGATGTCGATCGGCAGCTCGGCGTAGTAATCCTTGACGACGACCTGGCCCGGCTTGAACAGTTCGAACTGCAGGCCGCGGCCGATGCCGGCCTGGTTGATGTCGGACAGCAGCGCGGCCATCTCGGCCTTGCTCGGCAACTGCTTTTCCAGGCGCTCGACGTAGCGGTTCACCTGCTGCTGCTGGGCTTCCAGCGCGTCCAGGTTGATCGCCTGCGCCATCTTGACCTTGTAGTCGTCGCGCAGCTTGAGTTCCTGCGCGGCCAGAGCGGCCTGCTCCTCGAACTGGCCGCTCCAGTAAAAGAAGTAGCCGAGGCCGAGGACGGCCGCCATCACGCCGGCCGCGCACAACAGGCGCGGCGCCAGCGGCCACAGGCCGGGATGGCGTCCCTGCAGGCCCTCGAACTGGGCGGCCAGGTCGGCGAAAGACTGTTTCAGATCGATGTTCATGACTTGGTGCCCGCGCTGTTACCCGATTTTGTCGTGGACGGCCTGGCGTCCTTGTCGTCGTCCTCGGCGCGGGCGCGCTTGATCGCGACGTTCAACGTGAATTCGACGACCTTGCGGCCGGTCTTGCTCTGCGCGAGCGTGGCCGCGCGCACCTCGGTCAGGTCCGGGCGCTCCAGCCACGGCGAGCTGCCGGACAGGTTGCGCAGCAGCTCCGCCACGCGCTCCTGCGACTGCGCATAGCCGTTCAGCAGCACGCGCTGGCCGTCCTGCTTGAAGCTTTTCAGGTACACGCCGTCCGGCGTCTGGCGCACCAGTTCGTCGAGCAGGTAGACGGGCTGGTTGCGGTCGCCCTGCAAGTCCTCGACGGCCTGCTGGCGCGCCTTCAGCGCCTCGATCTCGGCCTTCAGGCTGGCGATCTTGCCGATCTTCTTGTCCAGTTCCGCGTTGGCGTTCTTGAGCACCAGGTTGCGTTCGTTCTGCGTGGCGATGCGGCTGGCGTTGTACGCGCCGACGAGCAGCACGAGCGCGACGCCGACCAGGCCGCCCAGCGCCAGCAACGCGATGAACGCAGCCTGTTTCTGCTTGCGCTTCGCTTCCCGGTGCGGGAGCAGGTTAATGCGGATCATCAGCCGAACCTCCGCAGTGCCAGGCCGCAGGCGACGAGATAGCCGGGACCGTCCGTGCGCAGCTGCTGCTCGCGCACGGCGGGAGCCAGCTGCATGCCGGCGAACGGCGCCACGACGGAGGTCGCGATGCGCGTGCGGCCCGCGATGATGTCGGGCAGGCCGGGCAACTGGGCGCTGCCGCCGGCGAGGACGATCTGGTCGATGCGCGTGTACGGCGTCGACGTGTAGAAGAACTGGATCGCGCGCGTGACTTCCAGCGCGGCGTTTTCGAGCCAGGGCGCCAGCAGGTCGGCGCGGTAGTTGTCCGGCAGGTCGCCCGTCTTCTTGCGCGTTTCCGCTTCCTCGAACGACAGGCCGTAGGCGCGCACGACGTCCTGCGTGAGCTGCACGCCGCCGAACGGCTGCTCGCGCTCGTAGACGGTGTCGCCGTTCTGCAGCACGGAGACGTGGGTCGCGTTGGCGCCGATCTGGAACAGCGCGACGATGCGGTCGCGCGGACCGTTGTCGTTGTCGAGGAGGCGCTGCAGCGCGGCGCGGGCGGCGTACGATTCGATGTCCATCACGGTGGCCGTGAGCCCGGCCGCTTCGGCGATGGCCACGCGGTCCTCGACCTTTTCGCGGCGCGCGGCGGCCAGCATCACTTCCATGTCCTCGGGCGAACTGGCGACGGGGCCGATCACGTCGAAGTCGAGGCTGACCTCGTCCAGCGCGAACGGGATGTACTGGCTGGCCTCGGACTCGACCTGCACTTCGAGCTGGTCTTCCGGCAGGCCGGCCGGCAGGATGATCTTCTTGGTGATGACGGCGGCCGGCGGCATGCCGAGCGCCACGTGCTTGATGCGGGTGCCGCTCCTCTGCACGACGCGGCGCACGGCGTCCGACACCGCGTCGATGTTCTCGATGTTGCCGTCGACGACGGCGCCGCGCGGCAGCGGTTCCGCCGCATGGCGCTCCAGCCGCAACTCACCCTTGCCGCCGTCGGACAACTCGACCAGGCGCACGCCGGACGTACTGATGTCGAGCCCGACGAGCGGCGGGCTCTTTTGTCCGAACAAGGAACCTAGACTGATCACGAGCGCACTCCCCTATCTGCTGCTTCTTTGAACGCCCGCTTGGGGAACTGTTGAAATGGTAGAAATACAGTGCATATATATCAGGCACGGTATTGAATCGTAGCAATACTGATGTATGAGGACAAGAAATTTCTACACGGGAACATAATAGTGCGCAGCATGAAAACGACACTCCTTTCACTCTGATATCAATCAATCTTGCCTCTGTTTTCACACCTATTGTCCGCTTGTCACGCCGTGCCTCAGATACAAGCGTGACTTATAATGAAATGGATCAATAAAGCGACCGACATTACGCATGAAAGCATCCCAAAACGGGGCCAGCCCCGCGCCGCAGTCTCCTTCGCCGAAGCACACACCCAAGCGCATCCTCCTGACCCTCCTCGCCACGCTGGCCGGTCTGGCCGTCTGCGGGGTGCTCGTGGTCGTGTTCGCGCTGGCGATGGCGTACCCGAACCTGCCCGCCCTCGACACCCTGACCGACTACCGGCCCAAGATGCCGCTGCGGATCTTCACGGCCGATAACGTCCTGATCGGCGAATTCGGCGAGGAGCGCCGCACCCTCGTCCACTTCAAGGACATCCCGGACGTGATGAAGAAGGCCGTGCTGTCCATCGAGGACGACCGCTTCTACGAACACGGCGGCGTGGACTACTGGGGCATCCTGCGCGCGGCCATCCACAACGCCACCGGCGGCGCGCGCCAGGGCGCGTCCACCATCACGCAGCAGGTGGCCCGCAACTTCTTCCTGTCGTCGGAGCAGACCCTCAAGCGCAAGGCGTACGAGGCCCTGCTCGCGTACAAGATCGAAAAGAACCTCACCAAGGACCAGATCCTCGAGGTTTACATGAACCAGATCTACCTGGGCCAGCGCGCGTTCGGCTTCTCGTCGGCCGCGCAGATCTACTTCGGCAAGGATCTGAAAGACATCTCGGTCGCGGAAGCGGCGATGCTGGCCGGCCTGCCGAAGGCGCCGTCCGCGTACAACCCGGTCGTCAATCCGAAGCGCGCGCGCGTGCGCCAGCAGTACATCCTGCAGCGCATGCACGACCTGCGCTACATCACCGACGCCCAGTACGAACAGGCGAAGAACGAGGAACTTAAGATCAAGATGGACAGCACGGCGTTCGGCGTGCATGCGGAATACGTGGCCGAGATGGCGCGCCAGCTCGTGTACGAGCAGTTCAAGGAAGACACCTATACGCGCGGCCTGAACGTGTTCACGACGATCACCAAGGCCGACCAGGACGCCGCCTACCTCGCGCTGCGCCGCGGCGTGATGGACTACGAGCGCCGCCACCCGTACCGCGGCCCGGAAAAATACATCGAGATCCCGTCCGCCAAGGGCGAAGCCGACGAAGCGATCGAGGCGGAGCTGGCCGAGCATCCGGATTCGGACGGCATCGTCGCGGCAGTCGTGATGGCGGCGTCGCCCACGCAGGTGAAGGCGGTGCTGGCGTCCGGCGAGGACATCACGATGACGGGTGCCGGCCTGGCGTTCGCCCGGGACTGGCTGTCACCGAAGGCGGCCGAGACCCGGCGCCTGCGCCGCGGCGCCGTCATCCGCGTCATGCAGGACGACGATTCGTCATGGCGCATCACGCAGATGCCGGAAGTGGAATCCGCCTTCATCGCGGTGAGCCCGGACGACGGCGCGATCCGCGCGCTGGTGGGCGGCTTCGACTTCAACCGCAGCAAGTTCAACCACGTGACGCAGGCGTGGCGCCAGCCGGGATCGTCGTTCAAGCCGTTCATCTATTCGGCGTCGCTGGAGCGCGGCTTCTCGCCCGCCACCCTGATCAACGATGCGCCGATCTCGTTCGACGCGGGTGCGACGGGCGGCCAGGCGTGGGAACCGAAGAACTACGACAACAAGTACGAAGGCCCGATGACGATGCGGCGCGGCCTGACCAAGTCGAAGAACATGATCTCGATCCGCATCCTGAACAAGATCGGCGCCCGCTACGGCCAGGAATACGCGACGCGCTTCGGCTTCGATCCGGACAAGAACCCGCCGTACCTGACGCTCGCGCTGGGCGCGGGTGCGACGACGCCGCTGCAGATGGCCGGCGCCTATTCGGTGTTCGCCAACGGCGGCTACCGCATCAGCCCCTACATCATCTCCAAGGTGACGGATGCCGACGGCAAGGTGTTGTCGGAAGCGCGTCCGGACCGCGCCGGCGTCGAAGCGAACCGCGTCATCGACGAGCGCAATGCGTGGCTGATGGACAGCATGCTGAAGGACGTGGCCCGCTACGGCACGGCGGCGAAGGCATCGCAGGTGCTGAAGCGCACGGACATCGCGGGCAAGACGGGGACGACGAACGATTCGATCGACGCGTGGTTCGCCGGCTACCAGCCGCACCTGGTGGGCATCGCGTGGATCGGCTACGACCAGCCGCGCAACCTGGGCAACAGGGAAACGGGCGGCGGCCTGGCGCTGCCGATCTGGATCGGCTTCATGCAAAAGGCGCTCAAGTCCGAGCCGGTGGTCGAGCGTCCGGTGCCGCCGGGGCTCGTGCAGTACGGCGACGAGTACTATTACGCCGAGAATCCGCCGGGCACGGGCGTGCAGTCGCTGGACGTGGGGCCGGTGGCCCCGGCGGCCGAGCAGAAGTCGCGCGACGCCGTGCGCAACGAGTTGTTCTGAAACTGTCGGAAGTCTTTACAGTTGAATTGCTCGCTTGGAACACTGTTCGTTCAAGTTGTTGTTTCTAAAAGGCAAAGCGTTTGCATTGCAAAATGGCATGAAGATTGCTCAACAGGAAGCCGACGTCCAACACTGTCCTTTCCTGGGGAGCCAATAACATGATCAAAAAAATACCTGCAATCGCTTTCGCTCTTCTTTCCGGCATCTTTTCGGTACAGTCCGCCAACGCGACCGTGTATTCGGTGGCCTACACCGCGACGGCGCCCAGTTTCTCGATCCTGTCCGGGACGGGCGACGTCGGCGCGACGCTCTTTGTGGGCGATTCGTTGACGGTGACGGTCAACGCCCCCGCCAACAAGGCGTTCAAGACCACCGGGGGATTCTTTTTCAATTACCAGATGTGGAACGGCAGCGGCCAGCTCACCGAGGATGCCACCTACGACTTCTCGCTGGGCGGACTCAGCGTCCTGTCCGGAACCGTGAACAACGCGGCGGGATGCTGCTCCGACGTGCGCCTGCCCCTCTACAGCCTGCCTCCGCTGACCTGGGATACCCTGACCTTCACGGCGACGATCGTCAGCGCGAACGGTCCTATCCAGCTGCTGAACCTGTTCGCCTCCCAGCAGGACAACACGCAGTTCATCGACACCGCGGCCGTGCCGGAACCGGCGTCGATCGCACTGATGGCCATCGGCGCGCTGGGCTTCGCGCAGCGGCGCCGCCAGCGCGGCAAGCAGGCCACGCTGGCCTGACCTGGAAGCCGGCGCCCGCCGGCTTTTTTTCGCCGTCAGCGCAGCTTGACCGGCGCGCCGCCCTGCTGGGTGGCGAAGTCGGACAGCGACGTGAAGAACTCCGTGTCGTCGCGCGTATTGCGCCACTCGTCGCCCACGCGCTTGTAGTGGAAGCCGCCGGCGCGGGCGGCGATCCACATTTCCTGCAACGGCGCCTGGCTGTTGACGATGATTTTCGAGCCGTTGTCGACGAACTCGATCTCGAGCACGTTGCCGCTGCGCTTGCACTCGACGTCGACGATATCCTGCTCGAACAGGCGGTCGAATGCCTGCTCGATGTCGTTCAGGGTGGACTCGGCCAGGGCCAAAAATTCGGATTCGGTCATGCTACACTCCAAGGTCTGCTAATCAAACCGTGATTCTAATCGTGAAGTCCCCATTTGCGCTCCTGACAAGCCTGGCGACCCTGATGGCGCTGTCGGCCTGCGGCCAGACCGGTCCGCTCTACATGCCCAAGCCCCCCGCCCGTCCCGGAGCCGCGCCTACCAGCGCCGCCCCGGCCGGCACCACCACGAACACGGCCACTCCGGCGGTCCAGATCTCCCCGCCGGCACCCGCTGCCGGCGTGACCGTCCCCGCCGCCGGTTCGAATGCGAACAATACCGAAGCGAACAACCAGACGCCGCCGGCCACCCAACAGTAAGCACCGATTTCATGTCTCACTTCACTTATCAAGACGGCGTCCTGCACGCCGAACGCGTTCCCCTGTCCAGGATCGCCACCGAACACGGCACCCCGACCTACGTCTACTCGAAAGCCCAGTTGCTGGAAAACTTCGCCGGCTACGCGCGCCCGTGCGCGGGCCGCGACGCGCTGGTCTGCTATGCGATGAAGGCGAACTCCAACCTGGCCATCCTCGACCTGCTCGCGCGCCAGGGCGCCGGCTTCGACATCGTGTCGGGCGGCGAACTGCTGCGCGTGATCGCGGCCGGCGGCGACCCGGGCAAGGTCATCTTCTCGGGCGTCGGCAAGACGGCGGCCGAAATCGCGCTGGCGCTGGAAAAAGGCATCCTGTGCTTCAACGTCGAGTCGATTCCCGAACTGCACCGCATCAACGAAGTCGCCGGCCGCATGGGCAAGCGCGCGCCCATCTCGCTGCGCGTGAACCCGAACGTCGACCCGAAGACCCACCCGTACATCGCCACCGGCCTGAAGGCGAGCAAATTCGGCGTCGCGTTCTCGGACGCGCTGGACACCTACCGCACCGCAGCGCAGCTGCCGCACCTGGACGTCGTCGGCATCGACTGCCACATTGGCTCGCAGCTGCTGGACGACGCGCCGCTGCTGGAAGCGCTGGACAAGCTGATCGAACTGATCGACGCACTGGCGGCCGAGGGCATCCACCTGCACCACGTGGACGTGGGCGGCGGCCTGGGCATCGACTATGGCACGGGCGAGGACTCGCCGGTACCGATCTCGCATTACGTCGAGCGCGTGTTCGCGCGCGTGGACGCGTGGCGCGCGGAGAAGCACGGTGGGCAGCCGATCAAGGTGATTTTCGAGCCGGGCCGCTCCATCGTGGGCAACACGGGCGTGCTGCTGATGTCCGTCGAATTCCTCAAGCCGGGCGAGGAAAAGAACTTCTGCGTCGTCGACGCCGCCATGAACGACATGGCCCGTCCGACCTTGTACCAGGCCTGGATGGACGTCAAGCCGGTCGTGCAGCGCGATAGCAGCGCGGTGACCTACGACCTCGTGGGCCCCGTGTGCGAATCGGGCGACTGGCTCGCCCGTGACCGCGCGCTGGCCGTCGAGCCGGGCGACGTGCTGGCCATGATGGCGGCCGGTGCCTATGGCTTCACGATGGCGTCGAACTACAACACGCGCGGCCGTGCGGCCGAAGTGCTCGTCGACGGGGACCAGGTGCATGTCATCCGCCGCCGCGAGAATCCGGCGGACCTGTTCGCGCTCGAGACCATCGTGTAGGGTGGGCGGCCCCCGCCCACGCGTAACGCCGGCATCACGCGAACGTTACGCGTGGGCACGGGTGCCCACCCTACTGCGCATTGTCCGGTTGACGTAGGGTGGGCGGCCCCCGCCCACGCGGACGCCGGCAACAGGTCACAACCGGCCGATCATTCCCGCCCCCTGGACCGGTCGTCCGGCCACATCTGCGCCGCGCACGCGGCAGCCTGCTCGTTCCAGCGACCGCCCAGGTCGAGACAGCGTTCGAGCAGGCCATAGCGCGGCCGCCCCATGCCGAATACGAGCACGAGGGCCAATACGACGACGATCACCAGCGCGAGGGGCCACTTCATGTCGTCATGATCGCACGGAAGCAGGTGTAATACGTTTTTCGGCACGCGTGCGGCTGAGGCTCCACCACACGCGCAACAGCAGCAACACGCCGACGACGCTGCCCCACACGATGGGCTGCTCGAAGTTGTGCTTGCCCGCCTTCATCCACCAGTAGTGCAGGATCGCCAGCGGCGCGATCACGTAGATCACCTTGTGCAGCAGGGCCCAGTTGCGGCCGAGCCGCCTGATCATCGCATTGGTGCTCGTCACGGCCAGCGGGATCAGCAGCACGAAGGCGGCGAAACCCACCGTGATGAACGGGCGCTTCAGCACGTCCTTCCACATGGCGGCCACGTCGAAGAAATGGTCGAACCACAGGAACGTCATGAAGTGCATGAACGCGTAGAAGAACGTGAACAGGCCCGCCATGCGCCGCAGTCGTACGACCCAGTTCCAGCCCGTCAGGCGGCGCAGCGGCGTGATGGCGAGCGTCGCGCACAGCAGGTACAGGGCCCAGTCGCCGCTGCCGTGCGTGAGGAATTCGACCGGGTCGACGGGCACCCCGGCCGCCGTCAGCCACGCCATGCGCAGGAACGGCAGCAGCGCCAGCACGAAGATGACCGCCTTCAGGGCCTTGAACTGCGTCGAGCTCGGGTTGAATGCCATGACAGCCCCCGGCTCAGAAATTTTTCTTGAGATCCATGCCCGTGTACAGCGAGGCGACCTCGTTATAGCCGTTGAACAGCAGCGTCTTGCGCTTGGGCGTGAACAGGCCGCCCTCGCCGATGCGCCGCTCGGTCGCCTGCGACCAGCGCGGGTGGTCGACGTTCGGGTTCACGTTCGAATAAAAGCCGTATTCGTCGGGCGCGATGCCGTTCCACGCCGTGCGCGGCTGGTCGCGCAGGAAGCGGATCCTGACGATGGATTTCGCCGACTTGAAGCCGTATTTCCACGGCACGACGATGCGCACGGGCGCGCCGTTCTGGTTCGGCAGCACCTGGCCGTACATGCCGACCGTCAGCAGGGTGAGCGGGTGCATCGCCTCGTCCATCCGCAAGCCTTCCACGTACGGCCATTCCAGCACGCGGCTTTTTACGCCCGGCATCTGGCTGCGGTCGGCCAGGCTCGTGAATTCGATGTATTTCGCGTTGCTCGTCGGTTCGACCTGGCGGATCAGGCTCGAGAGCGAATAGCCGACCCACGGAATCACCATCGACCAGCCCTCCACGCAGCGCAGGCGGTAGATCCGCTCTTCCAGCGGCGCCAGTTTTACCAGGCGGTCGAGGTCGATCGTTTGCGGCTTCTTGACTTCGCCTTCGATCTGCACGGTCCACGGTCGCGTGCGCAGCGTATGCGCGTTGGCGGCCGGGTCGGCCTTGTCCGTGCCGAATTCGTAGAAATTGTTGTAGTGGGTCGCGTCTTCGAACGAGGTCTGCTTCTCGTTCGTCGAAAAGGCCGGGTTGCGCGTGGCCGGCAGTTTCTGCACGGTGCCCTGCGCGAATGCCTCGCGGGTGGCCATTTCCCACAGCGACGAGCCGACGACGGCCGAGGCCGCAACCTTGGCGAGGAACGCGCGCCGGCCTTCGTAGACCTCGCGCGGCGTGATTTCGGACGGGAACGGCAAATCGATGCCGTTCGGATTTTTTCTGATCAACATGGCGGCTCCGGCTGTATGTAATGTTTCTCGCGACATATCAACGTTACACCATCTGGCGCCACCGGGTTGTCCGGGCGGCGATTTGTTACCAATTGCCGCCAACGGACATAATCGAACACATTACAGCTTGCCGTACGAATGCAGGCCCGACAGGAACATGTTCACGCCCAGGAAGGCGAACGTCGTCACGACGAGGCCGATGAGGGCCCACCACGCCGCCGCGCGGCCGCGCAGGCCGGACATCAGGCGCATGTGCAGCCACGCCGCGTAGTTCAGCCAGAACGATCAGCGCCCACGTCTCTTTCGGGTCCCACGACCAGTAGCCGCCCCACGCCTCGGCCGCCCACAGCGCGCCCAGGATCGTGGCGACGGTGAAGAACGCGAAGCCGACGGAGATCGCCTTGTACATCACGTCGTCCAGCACTTCCAGGGACGGCAGGCGGTCGGCCAGGATGCCGTGCGACTTCAGCAGGTAGGCCGAGCCGACCATCGCCGCGAGTGCGAACGTGCCGTAGCCGATGAAATTCGCCGGCACGTGGATCTTCATCCACCAGCTCTGCAGCGCGGGCACGAGCGGCTGGATCTCGGCGGCATCGCGCGCGACCGTGTACCACAGCAGGAAGCCGACGGCGGCCGAGATCACGAGCAGCACGAACGGGCCCAACTGGCGCGTCTGGTAACGCTGTTCGTAGTACAGGTAGAACATCGCCGTGATCATCGAAAACAGGATGAACACTTCGTACAGGTTCGACACGGGGATGTGGCCGACGTCGGTCCCGATGAGGTACGACTCGTACCAGCGCACCATCATGCCCGTAAAGCCGAGCACGACGGCGGCCCAGCACAGCTTGGAGCCGACGCTGCCGCCGAACGGCGAACGCGTGAGCAAACCGAGCCAGTAGAACACGGTCGAGAACACGAACAGCGCGCTCATCCACAGGATCGCGGACTGGCTCGACAGCATGTATTTCAGGAAAAATTTCTGGTTCGCGGCATCGAGCGAGCCGCCGTACAATTGCACCGCCCACAGCGCCAGCAGCGCGACGAGCGGCATCAGCCAGCGTACCGGCTTGAAGGTCCAGCCGACGAAGGCGAACGTCGGCGCGGCCAGCACCAGGATCGCCCGCTCGTAGATGTCCATGTAGGCGCCGAAACGGCTCAGCGCGTACAGCGCGGCGGTCAGCAGGCCGGCGCCGAACAGCCAGTCGATGGCCGTGAGGCGCTTGAAGAAGCCCGGCGGGCGGGTGTACGCCGCGCCTTGCGCTTGCGATGCGGATGAAATGTCCATGGGTGTCTCCTGTTTCCTTGCTCTGCTAGCTTACGCCGATTGCGGCAATTTGGTCTTCAAGTCTTCGAATTCGCGCTCGAAATCGAGCGTCTTGCGCTGCGTGCTCATCGCCATCAGCGCATGCGTGCCGCCGCCAGGTGCCGGTTTCACCCAGACCCAGACGCGACGCTCGCGGATGTAGAACATCGAGAAAATGCCCAGCACCAGCAACAGGCAGCCCACATAGACCACTTTCTTGCCGGGCGAGCGCGTCACCTGCAGCACTGACGCCTTCACTTCCTTGAAATCGTCCAGCGCGAGGAACACGGGGGCGCCGTAGAAAAAGCTGTCGGACAAGGCGTTCGTCGCCTGCTGCAGGAAGCGGCCGTGGGCCTCGGTGGGCGTGGCGGGTTGCTCGCCGGCGCGCACACGCGCAGCCTGCCACAGTTCCCACATGGCGCCGTTGAGCATCTTCATGAACACGGTGGCCGCCTTTTCCTGCTCCGCGGCGGGGATGCGTTCGAGGAATTTGGACACGGCGAGATAACCGCCCTGGTTGCCGTCGCCCGCGAAGATGGCCAGCGTCTTGGCGGCCGATTCCTGCAACTGCGCGGACAGCGCGCCGCTCGCGTCGCCCGGCGGCAGCGCGCGCGCGGCGTAGCGGCGGGCCGCTTCTTCCCGCAGCGACGGGTCGGCGAGCGCGGCGCGCAGGCGCATCCATTCGCGCAGGCCGTGCTCGTCGTCGGCCGGGATGCGCAGGAAGCTGAACTGGTCGGACGGATTGTTGCGCACGCCGGCCAGGTACACTTCATGGCCGTCCAGGGTCACGGGCTGCATGTAGTTCAGGAATTCGCGCGCCTGGCCCGTCTTGTCGCGCAGCTTGTATTGCACGCTGGGACCGACGTTTTTCAGGTCCTTGTTGCCCACGTTCTTCGCGGCCGAGCCGGAGTGCTGGGACAAGGTCTGGGCGAACTGTTCCTCAAGGCTCTTGCCCTTGGTGACGGCACGCGCATCGTTGTTCTGGCTCGTGTTCTCGACGTTGAACGGACGGAAGCCCGACCACTCGACCGAATACACGTCGGCGCCCTGCTTCAACTCGGTCGCATTGCCGACTTCGCCTTCGAACGAGAACGATTTGTCGCTCGCGCCCGTCATGGGCCAGCCCGTCAGCTTGAGCTTGCTGCCGCCATCCTCGAAGCTGGACTGGTAGACGGCAATGCCGCGGTAGATCAGCGGCTCGTTGACCTTGATGGTGGCGGGGAACGCCTTGCCCGTCTCGTGGTCGCGGATCACGACTTCGCTGGCGAACAGCTTCGGCATGCCCGTCGAGTAGAAGTCGATGATGAATTTGCGCAGCTCGATCGTGAACGGCAGATCCTGCACGAGCACGCCGTCGGCCTGCTGGAGCAGCGCCGTGTCGCTGGCCTGGCCTTCCGGAATCATCGTGTTGCCGCGGAAGGTCGGGTTGCCGAGACCCAGGCGGTGCTGCGGTGGGATGGCGGCGATGAGGCCCGTGCCGGCATACGGCGTCTTGCCCATGAACCATTGCTGGAAGCGGATAGGCAGGTTCGAATCGAGCAGACCGCCCAGCAGGATGACGATGATGGCCGTGTGCGCGAAGATGTAGCCGAACTTGTTGCCGGCGCCCTTTTTCGCGGCGACGAGCACGCCGCCCGCCTTGTCGACCATCTTCGTTTTATAACCGGCGTCGACGAGGCGGGACGCCGTCTGCTGCGCGAGCGGGACCATGTCCAGCGGCGCCGTCCATTCGCTCCGGTGATGGAAATTGCGCAGCGATTCTTCGCGCACGGAATCACGCCAGCTCCGCATGTCGCGGATGAACTTGGGCGCATTGCGCGCAATGCACAGGCTCGTGGACACGATCAGGAACGCGAGGATCAGCAGGAACCACCAGGCCGAATAGACCGTGTACAGGCTCAGTTTGCGGAACACTTCGAACCAGAACGGCCCGAACTGGTTCACGTAGTCCGGCATCGCCCGGTCCTGTTGCATGATGGTGCCGATGATGGCGGCAATCGCGATCATGACCAGCAGGGTGATTGCGAAACGCATCGAGGACAGCAGTTCGACCGTTTCCGCTACGCCGCGCCGGCGCGTCTTCAGTTCAATTCCGGTGGTACTCATCGACTTTCACTCTAGACACAACATTCATTGAGGATACAACAAAAGGGCGCACCGCTTGCGCGGCCGCCCTTCCCTGTTGTCCTGCTTTTTTATTGTAGGCCGATTATTCGGCTCTATTTACTCTGACCGGCTGATACCGGGTATCACTTCAGGCCGGCGATATAGTCCGCCACTGCCTTCATTTCATCGTCAGACAGGCGCTTGGCCAGCGTGGCCATCTGCGGGCTGTTGCTGCGTGTACCCGCTTTGAACGCTTGCAGCTGGGCGACGGTGTAATCCTGATGCTGGCCGGCCACGCGCGGATACTGGGCCGGAATGCCGGAACCGGTGGCGCCGTGGCAGCTGGCGCAGGCGGCCACGCCGCGGTCGGCGATGCCGCCGCGATAGATCTTGCGGCCCAGTTCCAGCGTGTCCTTGTTGCGCGCGGCGCCCTGCTTGGGCTGCTGCGTGGCGAGGAAGGCGGCGATGTTCTTCTTTTCGTCGTCGCTCAGCATCTTGGCGTACGTCGTCATCACGGGCTGGTTGCGGGCCGGCGTCGTGAAGTCGACGAGTTGCTTGTGCAGGTAATTGTCGATCTGTCCTGCCAGCTTGGGGTTCGTGTTGATGGTCGAATTGCCGCCGGCGCCATGGCACGACGCGCAGGCCGGCAGGCCGCGGGCATTGTCGCCGGTGTCGTAGAGGGAACCGCCCTTGGCCGGATCGGCCTTGGCGGCGGCCGGGGGCGCGTGGGCCGCGTCCGCTGCAAGAGCGCTGCCCGCGATGAGGAAACTGGCCAGCAAGGACTTCACGATCGCCGCACACGCGGCCGGTTGGAACACACGATTCATTCAAGCACCCTGAAAAAGTCAAAGATAAACTTGCAGTTGCAGTGCAGCGGTCATGCGCGTGCCCCCGCGTCGGCAATGGAGCCTTCAAGCTCGCCGGCGGCAGGTAACTCCCTATTGTACAATAGCCTTTGTTTCCTGCCCTCACCTTCGTTGTCTTTTTCGCTCCACTTCCCTCATGTCCAAACTCTGGCAAGCCCGTTTCTTCACGACCGTCAACCAGTTGCGGGATCTTCCCAAGACCCAGGTGCCGGAAATCGCCTTCGCCGGCCGGTCCAATGCGGGCAAATCGACGGCGATTAATATCCTGACGAACCAGAAGGGCCTCGCGTTCGCGTCCAAGACGCCCGGCCGTACGCAGCACATCAATTTCTTCTCGATCGGCGGGGCGCACGTCGCCATGCACCGCAAGGATCCGACCAAGGTCGAGGAAATCGAAGGCCTGCTCGTCGACTTGCCGGGCTATGGCTACGCGGAAGTGTCGGGCGATGCCAAGCTGCACTGGCAAAGGCTGCTGGGCGACTATGTGCAGCGGCGGGAACAGCTGGCCGCGCTCATCCTGATCATGGATTCGCGCCGCCCGTTCACCGAGCTCGACATCCAGATGCTGGAATGGTTCGCTCCGACGGGCAAGCCGATCCACTGCATCCTCACGAAGGTCGACAAGCTCAACCGCAACGAATCCGTCAACGCCTTGCGCCAGGCGCAGCAAGTGCTGGACAGCTATGTCGACGAGGAAGGCAACGGCTTCCCGTTCACCGTCCAGCTGTTCTCGGCCCTGAAACGCATCGGCATCGAGGAAGCCAACGACAAGATCATCGAACTGCTCGGCCTGGAGGACGATCCGGCCGATCCCGAACAATAACCTTTGGAACCGCCATGCCGATCATCACGCCTTCGCAATACCCCGCCGTGCGCATGCGCCGCATGCGCCGCGACCCGTTCTCGCGCGCCCTGATGCGCGAAAACGTCGTCACCGCCTCCGACCTGATCTATCCCGTGTTCATCCTCGACGGCCAGAACCAGCGCCAGCAGGTCGCGTCGATGCCGGGCGTGGAGCGGCTGTCGGTCGACCTGCTGCTGAAGGTGGCCGAGGAAGCGGTCGCGCTGGGCATTCCCGTGCTCGCGCTGTTCCCCGTCATCGAGGCGTCGCTGAAGACCTATGACGGCGTGGAAGCGACGAACCCGGACGGCCTCGTCCCGCGCGCCGTGCGCGAGCTGAAACGCCACTTCCCGCAGCTGGGCATCATGACGGACGTCGCCCTCGACCCGTACACGACCCATGGCCAGGATGGCCTGCCGGACGAAAACGGCTACATCGTCAACGAAAAGACGATCGCGATGCTGACGCGCCAGGCGCTGGCCCAGGCCGAGGCCGGCGTCGACGTCGTCGCCCCGTCGGACATGATGGACGGCCGCATCGGCGCGATCCGCGTGGCACTGGAAGAGAAGGAACTGATCCACACACGCATCATGGCCTACTCGGCCAAGTACGCGTCGGGCTACTACGGCCCGTTCCGCGAAGCCGTCGGTTCGGCCGCCAACCTGGGCAAGGCCGACAAGAACACGTACCAGATGGACCCGGCCAACAGCGACGAAGCCCTGCGCGAAGTGGCGCTGGACATCGCAGAAGGCGCGGACATGGTGATGGTCAAGCCGGGCATGCCCTACCTGGACGTCGTGCGGCGCGTGAAGGACGAATTCAAGGTGCCGACCTTCGCCTACCAGGTCAGCGGCGAGTACGCGATGCTGCAGGCCGCGTTCCAGAACGGCTGGCTCGATCCGGACAAGGTCATCATGGAAACGATGATGTCGTTCAAGCGTGCCGGCGCGGATGGCGTGCTCACCTATTTCGCGATGGATGTGGCGCGGCGCCTGAAGGCCGCGGCATAAAACACGCTTGAAACGTTACACATCGTTCATGTGTGACATTTCGATAGCGTCCGGCAATCCTGGATCGGTAACATCTCCAGTTTTATGCCTGCCTTTCCCAAGGATTCCCGGACGTCCCCCTACCGCTGGCTGATCCTGGCCGTCGCCACCGTGCTCCAGGCCGGCGCGGCGTTCGTCACGCAAGGTATCGCCGTGCTGGCCGGGTACCTGCAAAAGGATCTGCACCTGTCCGCCACCCAGGTGGGCCTGCTCATCACCGCCTCGACCGTGGCGCCGATCTTCACCCTGCTCTTCGTCGGCGACCTGCTCGACCGCAAGTCGGAGCGGGCCATCATCGGCGCGGGCATGCTGATCATGGCCCTCGGCCTCCTGGGCGCGTGCGTGGCACCCGGTTTCCTCGCCTTGTGCGGCGCCCTGTTCGTGATCGGCATGGGCTACAGCACGGTCCAGCCGGGCGGCAGCAGATCGGTATCGCAATGGTTCCACGGCCATCAACTGGGGATCGCGATGGGCATCCGGCAGGCGGGCCTGCCGCTCGGCGGCGCCGCGGCTGCGGCGGCCTTGCCGTTCCTGGTCGGCGTGCGCGACTGGCGCGCCGCCTTCCTGTTCAGCGTCGCCGTCGTGCTGGCTTCCGGTTTGCTGTTCTGGGCGGTCTATCGTCCGCCCACGCTGGCCGACCGTCCCGGCAAGCGTGCCGTGCTGACCGTCTTCTTCCTGGTCCGGATGGTGCGTCAACGGTGGATGCAGCGTGTCGTCTGGTCCGGCATGGCCCTGGTCGGCACGCAATACGGCATCGTCGTCTTCCTGATGCTGTTCCTGCGCGACCGGTTCGGCCTGCCGTTGCGCGAGGGCGGCTGGATGCTGCTGTCGATGCAGCTGTGCGGCGGCGTCGGCCGCATCGTCCTGTCGATCTGGAGCGACCGCTGCGGCAAGACCGGCGACCGGTTCGTGCCCGTGGCGGTCAGCATGCTGGCCACGGCCATCGGCCTGCTTGCCCTGATCGGCCTGCCCGTCGACGCGCCGCGATCCTGGCTGTTCGGGCTGATCGCCGTGCTCGGTTTTTTTGCGCTGGGCTGGTATGGTCCCTGGGTCACGTACATCGCGGATTCGGCACCGCCGGACAGCGTCGGGCTGGCCCTCGGCGCCGCCATGACCGTCAACCAGATCGCCATCGTCCTGACGCCGCCGGCGCTCGGCATGCTCCACGATGCGGCGCACGATTACGATGCCGTGTGGAGCATCCTGATCGGATGGATCGTGGCGACGCTCGTGCTCCTGCACGTGCTGGGCCGGTTCCACAAGCCGCAGGCGGCCGCGGCGGGCCGGCCGTAGGCTCAGCGGGCTTTCTGGTTCGCGGCGATACACGTACACCGTCGTGTCGTCCAGCTTTTCGATTTCCCGGTGCATCGTGCGGCACGGTGCGCAATCCACGTCGGAAAAGATCGCCACGGCCCGGCTGCCGTTGCCGAACTTATAGGCCAAAGTTTCTCGGATCTCCACGGTGAAAATTATTCGCGGCGAAACGAAACGTCGAACGCCTGCGCCAGGAAAGCAACCAGCGTACGCACACGCGCCGACTGCTGCCGGTGCTGCGGATAGATCGCATAGATGTCCGCATCGGGTGTGACGTATTGCGGCAATACCTGCACGAGCCGTCCGCTGTCGAGGTAGCGCGCGACATCCCATTCCGCACGCAGCAGGATGCCGTGGCCGTCGAGCGCCCAGTTGACCGCGGTTTCGCCGTCATTGGTCGCCAGGTTGCCGCGCACCTTGACGGTTTCGCCGGGGCCGTCGGCGCCGTCCCGGCGCAGGCGCCACGTCCCGTGGGCGTCGTCGCCCTGGCGGATGCAGATGCAGTTGTGGCGCGCGAGGTCCGCGGGACTCGCCGGCGCGCCGCGGGCCGCGAGATACCCCGTCGACGCGCACAACAGGCGGCGGTTGCTCGCCAGTTTCTTCGCGATCACGCGTGCGTCGGCGGGCGCGCCGAACCGGATGCAGACGTCGAACTGGTCGTCCGTGAGGGGCGGCGGCCTGACCGACAACTGCAGCTGGACGTCGACCTCGGGATACCGCAGCACGTATTGCGAGATGGCGGGGGCCACATGGAGACGGCCGAAACCCAGCGTCGCGTTCACCCGCAACTGGCCCTTGGGCTGGCCTTTCGACGCGCCCAGCAACTGGTCGAGGTCGGCGATGTCGTCCAGGATGCGCCGGGCGTGCTCGAGCAGGACTTCGCCATCGGGCGTCAGGCTCATGCGTCGCGTCGTGCGATTCACCAGTGGCAGGCCCAGCCGTGCCTCCATCTGCGCCAGGCGCTTGCTGACGGCGGCCGTGCTGACGCCGAGCTCACGCGCCGCGCCGCTCAGGCTCCCGCAGGTTGCCAGCGACACGAAAAACCCCAGCTCGGCCGGCTGTAAGCCCGTACTCATCCCGATTCTTGATCCCAGGTTAAAGATGCATTGAGTCTAGCCATGCTGTTTCCGTTCGTCCAGCACCTACAGTACGGCCACATCATCGAGACAGGAGACAGGCACCATGAAGACATATCGGATCGCAACCATTCCCGGCGACGGCATCGGCAAGGAAGTCGTGCCGGCGGGGCGCGAGGTACTGGAAACACTGGCCGCGGCGGGCGCCGGGTTCAGCGTCGAGTTCGAGGACTTCGACTGGGGCGGCGACTATTACCGGCGCCACGGCGTCATGATGCCGGCCGACGGCCTCGACGCGCTGCGTGGCAAGGACGCCATCCTGTTCGGCTCGGCCGGCGACCCGGACATTCCCGACCACATCACCCTGTGGGGCCTGCGCCTGAAGATCTGCCAGGGTTTCGACCAGTACGCGAACGTGCGTCCGACCCGCATCCTGCCCGGTATCGACGCACCGCTGAAACGCTGCGCGCCGCAGGACCTGGACTGGGTCATCGTGCGCGAGAACTCGGAGGGCGAGTACGCGGGCGTCGGCGGCAGGGTGCACCAGGGTCATCCGATCGAAGCCGCGACCGACGTCTCGATGATGACGCGGGCCGGGGTCGAGCGCATCCTGCGCTTCGCGTTCCGGCTGGCGCAGTCGCGTCCGCGCAAACGGCTGACCGTCATCACCAAGAGCAATGCGCAACGCCACGCGATGGTGATGTGGGACGAGATCGCGCTGCAGGTCTCCAGGGAATTCCCGGACGTCGCCTGGGACAAGGAACTCGTCGACGCCGCGACCGCCCGCATGGTGAACCGCCCCGCCACGCTCGACACCATCGTCGCGACGAACCTGCATGCCGACATCCTCAGCGACCTGGCCGCGGCCCTGGCCGGCAGCCTGGGCATCGCGCCGACCGGCAACATCGATCCGGACGGCCGCTATCCGTCGATGTTCGAGCCAATCCACGGCTCCGCCTTCGACATCATGGGCCGTGGCCTCGCCAATCCGATCGGCACGTTCTGGTCGGTCGCCATGCTGCTCGACCACCTGGGCGAGTCCGGCGCGGCGCAGCAGGTGATGCGCGCGATCGAAAGCGTGACCGCCACGCCGTCGCTGCACACCCGCGACCTCGGCGGGACGGCGACGACGGCGGACGTCACGCGGGCCGTGTGCGGTTTCCTGGCGGGGCAGGCGGTTCGTGCCGCATAACATGCCGAACCGGCCCTGAAAAACACAACATCCCGCAACTTGCGCCCCCCACGACGGCCGTTCCCGCCGGCGCTTCGCGCCTACGATAAGGAGATCCATCGTCCCAACCGATCTTCGAGGAGCGTTCTTCATGGGGAAGCACATCTACAACATCGCCGTCATCCCGGGTGACGGCATCGGCAAGGAAGTCATGCCCGAGGGCTTGCGCGTGCTCGACGCCGCCGCCAGCCGGTTCGGCATCCGGCTCGAGTACAAGCACGTCGAATGGGCCAGCTGCGACTACTACGCGGCCACCGGCAAGATGATGCCCGACGACTGGAAGGCGCAGTTGTCCGGCATGGACGCGATCTACTTCGGCGCCGCCGGCTGGCCCGCCGCCGTGCCCGACCACGTGTCGCTGTGGGGCTCGCTGCTGAAATTCCGGCGCGAGTTCGACCAGTACGTCAACCTGCGCCCGGCCCGCCTGTTCGACGGCGTGCCCTGCCCGCTGGCCAACCGCAGGCCGGGCGACATCGACTTCATGATCGTGCGCGAGAATACCGAGGGCGAGTATTCGTCCGTCGGCGGCATCATGTACGAGGGCACCGAACGCGAAGTGGTGATGCAGCAATCGGTCCATTCGCGCATCGGCAGCGACCGCGTGCTGCGCTTCGCCTTCGAGCTGGCGCGGCAGCGGCAACGCAGGCACGTCACGGTCGCCACCAAGAGCAACGGCCTGGCCGTCAGCATGCCGTGGTGGGACGGGCGCGCGGCGGCGATGGCGGCGCAGTATCCCGACGTGGACTGGGACAAGCAGCACATCGACATCCTGTCCGCGCGCTTCGTGCTGCAGCCGCAGCGCTTCGACGTGGTGGTCGCCTCGAACCTGTTCGGCGACATCCTGTCCGACCTCGGTCCCGCCTGCACCGGCACGCTGGGCCTGGCGCCGTCGGCCAACCTGAATCCGGAACGCGCCTTCCCGTCGCTGTTCGAGCCGGTGCATGGCTCGGCACCGGACATCTACGGCAAGAACATCGCCAATCCGATCGGGATGATCTGGTCGGGCGCGATGATGCTCGACTTCCTCGATGCCGGCGGCGGCCCCGGGCGCCAGGCCCACGACGCCATCCTGGCCGCCATCCAGCAGGTGCTGCGCGACGGCCCGCACACGGCGGACCTGGGCGGCCAGGCCTCGACCACGGAAGTGGGCCAGGCCATCGCGGCGGCAGTGGCGGTGGCGGGGGCATGACCATGGACACCGCCACGCGTTCCGCCTATCCGATCGACGTCGCCTTCCCGGACCTGCGCCCCTACGCCGCCGGCAACGGCGGCATCCCGTACCTGTACACGTACGACAGCGGCGTGCCGGGTCCGCACGTGATGGTCAACGCGCTCACCCACGGCAACGAGGTATGCGGCGCCATCGCCGTCGCGGACCTGCTCGGCCTCGGCATTCGCCCGCGCCGGGGCAGGCTGACCCTCGCATTCGCCAACGTCGAGGCCTACCTGCGCTTCGACCCGGCCCATCCCGACGCCTCGCGCTTCGTCGACCAGGATCTCAACCGCGTATGGACCGCGGCCATCCTCGACGACGCTGCCCGCGATTCGTCCGAACTGCGCCGCGCGCGGCAATTGCGGCCCGTGCTCGATACCGTCGACTTCCTGCTCGACCTGCATTCGATGCACGAGCGCTGCGCGCCGCTGTCGGTCTGCGGCCCGCTGGACAAGGGCATCGCGCTGGCGCGCCGGCTCGGCACGCCAGCCTGGATCGTCAGCGACGAGGGCCACCCGGAAGGCCGGCGCATGCGCGACTATGCCGGCTTCGGCGATCCGGACAGCGAGAAGAACGCGCTGCTGGTCGAATGCGGCCAGCACTGGGAAGCCGGCGCGGTGGACGTCGCCCGCGACGTCACGGGCCGCTTCCTGCTGCTGCACGGGGTCGTCGAGCCGTCCGACCTGCCGGCCGCGTGGCTGCAGCCGCAACCCGCCGCCACGCGCGTGGTGCGCGTCACCGAGCCGGTGGTCGCGTCCAGCATGGACTTCCGCTTTGCCGCCGACTACACCGGCCTGGAAACCTTCCGGGACGCCGGTGCCGTGATCGGCTGGCGCGACGGCGAGCCGGTCACGACGCCCTATCCGGATTGTGTGCTCGTCATGCCGTCGCTGCGCCAGCTGCGGCCCGGCGTGACCGTCGTGCGGCTGGGGAAATTGCTGGACTGATCCACGGCACAACATGCCGCTGCGGCGCGAAATTCGCAATTTCCGCCGCTTTGCCGCCCGCCGTCCGTACGATCCTGCCGCGGGGTCCGGCCTACCATGAAACGGTGCCGCTTTTGTTTGCCGGCCCCTTCCCGCTTCCACATAAGGACTCAAGACCATGTCTCTGACACTGACCCGCACCGACCTGCTCAAGGAGCACAATTTCATCGACGGACAATGGCGCGACAGCAGCAGCGGCGTCCGCTACGACGTCGCCGATCCGGCCTCGGACGAGAACTTCGCCACCGTGCCCGCCAGCGGCGCGGACGACGCGTTGCTGGCCGTCGCCGCGGCGCAGGCCGCACTGCCGGACTGGCGCGCCCGGCCCGCGCGCGAGCGTGCCCGCTTCCTCAAGCGCTGGCACGCGCTGATCGTGGCCAACACGGACGACCTGGCGAAGCTCATTTCGCGCGAACAGGGCAAGCCGCTGGCCGAGGCGCGCGGCGAAGTGGCCTACGGCGCGTCCTACGTCGAATGGTTTGCCGAGGAAGCCGTGCGCGGCTACGGCGACATCATCCCCGAACAGGTGCGCGGCAAGCAGTTGACGGTGACGCGGGAAGCGGTGGGCGTCGTGGCCGCCATCACCCCGTGGAACTTCCCGCTGGCGATGATCGCCCGCAAGATCGCGCCGGCCCTCGCGGCCGGCTGCACCGTCGTGGCCAAGCCGGCGGAAGACACGCCGCTGACGGCGCTGGCGCTCGTCAGGCTGGCGGAAGAGGCGGGACTTCCCGCCGGCGTGCTGAATATCGTGACCACGTCGCGCGACCGGGTGGCGGACGTGGTCGGCGCATGGCTGCAGGACGCGAGGGTCCGCAAGATCACGTTCACGGGATCGACCGCGGTCGGCAAACGCCTGGCGCGCGAATCGGCCGGCACGCTGAAGCGCCTGTCGCTCGAACTCGGCGGCAATGCCCCGTTCATCGTGTTCGAGGATGCCGACCTGGATGCCGCGGTCGACGGCCTGATGGCGGCCAAGTTCCGCAACGGCGGGCAGACCTGCGTGAGCCCGAACCGCGTCTACGTGCACGATGCGGTCTACGCCGCGTTCACGCAAAAACTGGCGGCCCGCGTGGAAGCGCTGCGTGTCGGCCCGGCCACCTGGGCCGACGCGCAGATCGGCCCGATGATCAATGCCCGCGCGGTCGACAAGATCGAAGCCCACGTGCGCGATGCGCTGGCCAGGGGCGGCCGGCTGGTCGTCGGCGGCAAGCGCCTGGCCAACGACGTCGCCGACGGCCCGAATTACTACGCACCGACCGTGATCGCGGAGGCCAGCCACGACATGGCGCTGGCGTCGGAAGAAACCTTCGGTCCGGTGGTGCCGCTGTTCCGTTTCGCGGACGAGGACGAGGTCGTCCGACTGGCCAACGACACCCCGTACGGCCTCGCCGCCTACTTCTACTCGCGCGACATCGTGCGCGTGGCGCGCGTGAGCGAGCGGCTGGAGACGGGCCTGGTGGGCATCAACGAGGGCGTGCTGGCGTCGGAGGCGGCGCCGTTCGGCGGCGTCAAGGAATCGGGCTACGGCCGCGAGGGCTCGCGCTACGGCCTGGACGATTACACGCAAACCAAGTACCGCTGCCAGGGCGGCCTGGCGTAAGCCCCGCCGTCCGTCGCCTGTCCGCCTGCTCCCCGCGAGGGGACGCAGGCTTTTTTGCACCCGACATCTGTGGCCAAAATCCGGGGTCAGAGCACATTTCGGATCAATGTCCGGCCGCACAACAAGCGCTTGCGCCCACGGCGAGGGGCCGCCGCCCCGTCGCCATGCGGCGTGACAGGCCGGACGCCATGGACTGACGTTCGACCTTACCTCAAGGATCTTGCGCGAAAAAGAGACCTGACCCTGAATTTGCGGGCGGTCAGAAGCTGTGGCGGATGCCCCAATCCGCGCGGTTGGCGTTGTTGGGGTCGATGTGGCCGATGGAGGTAAACAGCGAGGTACGCTTGGACAGCGCATACGTGTAGCCGATCGCATACTGCGCCGTATCGGCATTGCGCACCGAGCGGTCGTTCAGCCGGTTGTACGACGCCAGGATACGTCCGCCGCCGGCCGGGATCGTCAGGCCGACCAGCAGGTCGCTCGCGTCCACCGGCGCCAGGCCGGCGGCGTCCGTTTGCTGCCGGTCGAGGCCGAAATGCAGCTTGGCCACGCCGAAGTCATAGTTGCCGCCGACGAAGCGCAGCTTGGCCGCCCCGGTGCCGTTGGCGTCGTTGTTGTTCTGGTAGCCGTACGCCACCTTCAAGCGGCCAACGGTATAGGTGAAGGCCCCGCTGATCTGCCGGTTCGCCGACATGCTGCCGGCCGTCTCGCCGAACGCATACGACACCTCGCCCTTCAGCCCGCCGACCTGTTTCGCGTAGAAGATGGCGTTCTGCGTGCGGATGTCGATCGCGGCATAGATGTTGCGGCCGAAGAACGATTCGGCCGCGCCCGACATGCCGTCCTCGAACGGATCGATGACGTCGGTCAGCAGGCAGTAGGACGGCGTCCAGGTGCGGCCGAAACGCACGGTGCCGAAGTCGCCTTTCAATCCCACCCACGACTGGCGGCCGAAGATGCGTCCGCTCTGGCCCGCGGTGCCCGTGTCGGGGCTGAACCCGTTTTCGAGCTGGTAGAGGACGGACATGCCATTGCCCAGGTCTTCCGAGCCGCGGAAGCCGAGGCGGGAACCCCACCAGCCGCCGGGGTCGACGCCCCAGCGCGTGGGCGCCACGTCCGATTTCGAATACACCAGGCCGATGTTGATCAGGCCGTAAACCGTGGTCGTCGATTGCGCCGAGGCGGGACCGGCAACGGCACTGCACACCGCCGCCGCAAGCAGGATTTTTTTCATGATTGTCTCCTTAAATTATGTTTTGGACGTGGCTTGAGCGGGTTGAAAAACCTGCTGGAATGAGCTCGCGATCATCCGCTCCACACCCATCAATTTAAGGCTGCTCCCTCGGCACTTTTTCTCGAAAGACGGCGGGCCAACAACATGAACACTGCGAAATCACCGTGCCTGACGGCGGAATATGCTGCGCTGTACGGGGACATTATTCGGCGCGCTGGTAGATCGCGGCGAGGTCGCACAAATCCCAGTTCCCGCCGCTTAAAACCGCGCACACTTTCTCGTCCGGCCGGACAGCGACCGCACCGCCCAGCAAGGCGCCGATACCGATGGACGCCGCCGGCTCGGCGATCAATTTCGCATCGTTGGCAAGCATGCGCATGCCCGCGACGATATGCGCGTCGTCCACCAGCACGATCTCGTCCACGTACTTCTCGATGATGGGATACGGATTCCGCCCGGGGACGCTGAGCCGCAAGCCGTCCGCAACGGTGTCCTTCAACGGCAGCGACGTGCGTTCCCCGTTGATCCTGCTGTGGAAGTACTTCGGCGTCAGGGCCGGCTCGGCGCCGATGACCCGCACCGACGGTTTCGTTTCCTTGATGGCGGTGGCGATCCCGGAAATGAGGCCGCCGCCGCCCAGCGGCACGATGACCGTGTCGACGTCCTCGAGGTCGTCCAGAATTTCGCAACCGATCGTGCCCTGGCCCGCCATCACCAGCGGGTCTTCGAAACCGTGGATCACCGCGTACCCGTTTTCTTCGGCGATTTCATACGTCTTTTTCCAGCGGGCCGCGTTATCGCCGTCGAACAGGATGACTTCCGCCCCGAGCGCCCTCGTGTTGGCGATCTTGACCTCAGGCGCGCTGGCCGGCAGCACCAGGAACGCTTTCACGCCCAGCATGCGCGCCGCGTACGCGAGTCCCTGGGCATGGTTGCCCGACGACGTGGCGATCAGGCCGTTCGCCACGGCGTCCCGGGGGAGCGCCAGCGCCGTGTTCAGGGCGCCCCTGATCTTGAATGCGCCCGTGATCTGCAGGGTTTCCGGCTTGAGCCAGAGCTGGCAGCCGAGGGCCTTTTCCATCTTCTCCGCACGTAACAGCGGCGTGTGACGGATGTGGGGTTTCAGCCGATCTCGGGCTTCCCGGATATCCTGGATGGTGGGGTAGTTACGCATGGTGTCTTTCTGGAGGTTGCGTGAAGAATTCGAAGAAGGCGCCGACCCCGTTTTCCAGCGCATTCCGGTAGATCCGCGACGCGGTGGTGTTGTCCTGGATGGCCATGCCCGTGGAATCGAAGATCGTGATCTCGTCGTCGTTCTCCCGGCCCGGTTTTTTCCCCGCCAGGATCTCGCCGATTTCCCCGTGAATGTCGTCCTTCGTGATGATGTGCGCGTTCAGCGGATGCCAGGTTTCGCCCTTCGTGACGCACTGCGCGATGGAATCGTTGACGATCTTCGCGTTGCGGAAGATCTCCGGTTCGAATTCCTGTTTGCCTTGCTGGTCCGTCCCGATGGCCACGATGTGCGTGCCGGGCTTTACCCAACCGGCTTCGACCAGCGTTCCTTTGCCGCGAGTCGTGGTCACGAGAATGTCGGCCCGGCGCACCGCGTCCTCCTTCGACGCCGCCATGACGACGGGAATGCCGAACTCCCTTTCGATATCGGCCTTGTACTTCGCCAGCGTCTCGGGATGGTTGTCCCAGGCGTGGATCTCCTCGATGGCCATGACCTCGCTGATCGCCCGGATCTGCAGCCTGGCCTGGATGCCCGTACCGATCGACGTGACCGTTTTCGCATCCTTCCTGGCCAGGGCCTTGACCGACACGGCGCCGGCCGCACCGGTCCTGAGGCCGGTGATCAGGCTCCCGTCCATCACGCACGTCAGCGCACAGGTTTGCCCGTCGAACAGCAGGATGGTCCCCATGTTGGTGGGCAGGCCGTATGTCCTGGGGTTGTCCGGAAATCCGCCGGACGACGCCTTCATCGAAATCACCTCGTTGGCCCGGTAGTAGCCGAGCTTGAAGTCGATTTCCCCGCGCGGGGGAGGCAGGTGGATGCCGATATAGTCGGGTTGCTCGACCTGTCCGCCGCTGAACGCCACAAAGGCTTCCTCCACGGCGGCGATGACTTCGCGCATGCAGATCAGCTGGGCGACTTCTTCCTTTTTGAGTAACAGCGTTTTCATTGCGTTCCTTTCGATATCAGTAACCGAGCGACCGGTCGACCAGGCCGCTCATCGGTAACCCTTCCCAATGCCGCCGGAGGTTGTCGATGACCGCGTCGGCCGCGGTCTCCGGCTGCGTCATGCTGGCGACATGCGGCGTCAGCACCACGCGCGGATGCGTCCACAACGGATCGCCGCGCGGCAGCGGTTCGGGCTCGCACACGTCCAGGATGGCCTGGCCGACCTGCCCCGTGTCGAGCGCCTGCAACAGGTCGCGCTGCACGAGATGCCCGCCGCGGCCCACGTTGATCACGGTGGCGCCCTGCGGCAGCCGGTCGAACAGGCGGCGGCACAGGATGCCGCGCGTGTCGTCCGTCAGCGGCAGCAGGCAGACGAGGATGTCGGTGCGCGCCAGGAAGTGCGCCAAACCTTCCGGGCCCGCATGGCAGTCGACGCCGTCGATCTGCTGCGGCGACCGGCTCCAGCCGGCGCAATCGAAACCGAGGCCGCGCAGGCTGGCCAGTACCGCGCGGCCCAGCACGCCCAGGCCCAGCACGCCGACGCGCCGCGCCGCGGCGGGATACACGCGATGCGGCTGCCAGTGCCCTGCCCGCTGCTGGTCGAGGTAGGTACGCCAGTCCCGGTGGATGGACAGCACGGCCAGCGTGACGTATTCGACCATCCCGCCGACGATGCCCGGCTCGACCATGCGCACCACGGCCACCGTCGCGGGGATGGCGGACAGGTCGAACTGGTCGGTGCCGGCACCGGTCGAGAACAGGACTTCCAGGTTCGGAAACCGGTTCGCCAGGTCCGCCGGCGGTTCCCACGCGGCCAGGTAGCGCACGGCGTGCGGATCGCCGACGTCGGGCCAGGTGCGGAATGGCAGCGCCGGCATCTTGCGGGCAAACCGTTCCGCCCAGATGGCGCCGCGGACCGGATCGGCTTTGTACAGGAAGGTCATGGGGCCTCCGCGCCGCATCCCGACAAGGCTGTCACGATCTTCTCCATGTCAGGCCGGACGGTAGATCACGTACAGCTTCGCCACGTGCTCGCGGCTGTCCCAGGTGCACGACGCCTTCTGCTCGATGAGGAAGATGTCGCCCTTCGAGAACGTGCCGCTGCGGCCTGCTTCATCGACGAAGGTCACGCTCCCTTCCAGCAGATACATCAGTTCCATGTGGCGGAAGTACAGTGCACGGCGGGCGTAGGGCGTCGAGTCCCACGTGCCGCACGTGAATTCCCCGTCTTCGGATTTGTAGTCGGTGTGGTTGCGGCACAGCGGCGTGGGCGTCAGCAACAGGTCGGGCGACGGGCCGCCGGCCGACGGGCCCATCTCCGGATTTTCCCTGATCGGCACGATCGCGCCGTCGCCCGCCCGGCTCTTGTTGTAGCGGACGAAGATCAGCGACACGGGTCCTTGCGCGGACCAGGCGAATGCCGCGCCATGCTTGAGAATCGCACTCTGGTTCGCCCCCAGCGTGACGGACGTACCCTGCTGCGTCAGGGTCAGGCTGCCCTGGTGGACGATGATGAATTCGTCCGCCGCGAGAGACTGTACGGCGCCGTTGCCGGCGTCGAGCGTGATGACGCCCGCCGTGACCGGGCCGGGCGCCCAGTCCAGGACGCGGCGGCTGGCGAGGAAGCGGTCTTCTCCCGCCGGCGCGGTCACGGCGATGCCCTGGGTCGGGTCCTGCGCGAACTTGCGCAGGTCGACGAAGGATGGCGTATGGACCGGGACGGCAACTGCGGCTTGCTGGAAATTCGACGTGATGGTAGCTCGAGACATGATGGTGGCTTGCATTGAATGTTGATGAGAATGAGGTTCACGCCGCGTTCGCGACCGGCGTGGCGAACCGTCCGATGTGGTAACACTCGATCGGCGTGCTCGTGGCGCCCGTGGCGATCAGTTCCGCCATCACCTCGCCCACGCCCGGCCCCAGCTGGAAGCCTTCGCCGGAAAAGCCGAACGCATAGAACAGGCCGGGTACGCGCGCGCTCGGTCCCATCGCGGGCCGGCTGTCGTCCATGTAGCCCTCGATCCCGCTCCAGACGCGGATGATGTGCAGGTGCTCGAATGCCGGCATCACGCCCGGTGCGCTCTTCAGCTTGTACAGCGTCCGGGCCGGGTTCACGTACGAGCGCCGGCTCTCGATGTCCGCCGGTTCATGGCCGCCGCCGCCGATGACGATGTTGCCGCGCGCAACCTGGCGGAAATAGACGACCTGCTCGAACGTGTCCGCCATCGCACCGATGGTCGGCCGGATCGCGTAAGGCACGGGTTCGGTGACGCACATCTGCGGCGCCCTGGCGATCATCGGCACCGGCTCGCCGAAGTGCGTGCTGATGCGATTGCCCCAGGCGCCGGCCGTGACGAGGGCCACGGGCGCGCGGAAGGTCCGGCCATCCGCGGTGGTCGCGACGAAGTCCGCGCCGTCCTTTTCCAGGCTCGTCATCTCGGTGTTTTCGAACACCTGCACGCCGGCGCGTACCGCCGCACGGCCGATGGCCGGCGCCGCCAGGCGGGGATTCGCATGCCCGTCGTGAGGGGCGTAGCACCCCGCGGTGATGTCCGGCCCGAGGTACGGAAAGCGCTCGTGCAGCGTTTTCGCGCCCAGCATCTGCATGCCGATGCCGAACGATGCGGCATCCTCCGCATACTTCACCATGCGTTCCTCGTGCGCCGGCGTGACGCCCACGCGCAGGTGGCCGTTCAGCAGGAGCTCGACGTCCGCACCGAACAATTCCTTGAACTTCAGCCAGATCGCGCGCGCGCGGTTCGCCAGCGGCAGCTGCTCGATGGGGCGGCCCATCCGGCGCGTGTTGCCGAAGTTGACGCCGCTGGCCTGCTGACCGATCAATCCCCGCTCGAGCAGGATGACGGACATGCCGCGCTGCCGCAGGAAGAAGGCGCTGGAGGCCCCCATGATGCCGCCGCCGACGATGATGACATCCGCTTTCAACGCACTCATTCCACTTCCTCCCGCACCGCCATCGACAGCGGCTTCACCGGCGCCTGGCCACGCAGGCGTCCTACGAGTTCCACCGGCACGCCGGCCGCATGGGCGATGACTTCCGCGCCGGCGTGCCCGCAATACCGTCCCTGGCAGCGGCCCATGCCGACGCGGCACAGCGCCTTGGCGCGGTTCGCTTCGCATGCCCCCATCTCCGAGACCGTGCGGCGCAGTTCGCCCGCCGTGACGGCTTCGCAACGGCAGACGATGGCGTCGTCCGGCAGCGCCGCCGCCTGCTGCGCGGGCCAGGGGAACGCTTGCGCCAGGCCCTGGCGGAAACGCTCCATCCTTGCCTGTTGCGCACGGAGCGTCCGCACTTCGTCCTGCGCGACCGTGAACTTCAAATCCGTCAGCACGGCCAGCGCCGCCAGGCGTCCGCCGATCTCGGCGGCATCGGCGCCCAGCACCTTCATGCCGTCGCCGGCGAGATAGACGCCAGGTACCGACGTGCGTCCATCCTCGCCCACGGCGGGCAGCCACTGGCGCGTCTCCTGGTCGAAGCGGAAGGCGCAGCGCGCCAGGTCGGCCAGCTGCGTCTCGGGACGCAGGTGGTAGCCCATCGCCACCGCGTCGCAGTCGAAGGCAAGTTCGCGGCCCCCCTTGTCGCGCACGACCACGCCCTGCACGCCGGTGTCGGGCGAACCCGTGATTTCCACGGGCACGATGCCGGTCAGCACCTGCACGCCGGCCCGCTTCAATTCCCGGGCGAGCGCCAGGCCGTTGCGCAGCACGGACGGCCGCGCCATCAGCTTCGGCAGCGCGGCCACGCGCCGCATGAAGGGCGACGTGTCGAGCACCGCCGCCACGCCGGCGCCCGCCTTCACGTACTGCGACGCCACCAGGTACAGCAGCGGCCCTGTGCCCATGAACACGACGCGACGCCCGATCGCGCACGCTTGCGCCTTCAGCGCGATCTGCGCCGCGCCCAGGCTGTAGGTGCCCGCCTGGTGCCAGCCTTTCACCGGCATCAGGCGGTCGGTCGCGCCGGAACAGATCACCAGCGCGTCGTACGGCAAGGCGCGCGACGTGCGCTGGTCGGTGACGTGCAGCTCGCGCTGGAAGATGTTCCACGCCAGCGTCTCCGGCAGGTAGTCGATCTTGCCGCGCAACGCGTCGAAACTCGCGTGCAGCGACCGGGCGCGTTCGGCTTCGGTGCCGTACAGCTTCGCGTACGGGCGGGTGAAGTTGTCGGGCTGGCGGCGGTAGATCTGGCCGCCGTCGCGGCGGTTTTCGTCGACGACGGTCGGATGCAGGCCGGCCGCGACGAGGATTTCGGCGCAGCGCACGCCCGCGGGGCCGGCGCCGACGATGATTACGCGAGGTTGGGCCATGTCGCCTCCGGTTGTGTCGTCACTAGGTTCATGCCGTCCGCCACGACGGTGGTACAGGCGCGCAGGCGGCGGCCGTCGGCGGTCCAGACCCAGCAATCCTGGCAGGCGCCCATCAGGCAGAAGCCGGCGCGCCGGCCGTCGCCGAATTCGGACTCGCGCAGCTGGCGCACGTTGTCGAGCATGGCGACCATCAGCGTGTCGCCGGCGAGCGCCTCGACCGGGTGCCCGTCGATCACGATGCGCACCCGCGCGCGGCCCGTCTCGGCCAGTCGTACGAAGCGGCTGCTCATGCGACGTCTCCTTCGACGACGCGCAGCGGCGCCTGGATGGCGCGCAGCTCGGCTTCCGGACGGTGGCACAGGATGCTGCCGCCGTCGGCGAGCATCTGGCGCGGCGGCGGCAGGCGGTTGCACATGCCGTCGACGCGCAACGCGCAGCGGTCCACGAAGGCGCACATGGCGCGCGCCGCTCCGTTCGGCGTCAGCGGCGGCAGCGCCGCCGGCGTGGCGCCCGCAACCTCTTCCAGCCAGCCGCGGCGCAGCGCCGGCACGGACGAGATCAGCAGATGCGAATATGGATGGAATGGCGGCAGCGCCTGCGCCTCGCGCTTGCGCGCCTCGACCTTGCGGCCGGCGTACAGGACGACGATCTCGTCGCAGATGGCGCGCACGGTGCCGATGTCGTGGCTGATGAACATGTAGGACACGTTCAACTCCTTGCGCAGCTCGGCCATCAGTTCGATGATGGCGGCGCCGACCACGGTGTCGAGCGCGGAGGTCACCTCGTCGCACAGGATCAGGTCGGGCTGGGCCGCCAGCGCGCGCGCCAGGTTGATGCGCTGCTTCTGGCCGCCGGACAGTTCGCCCGGCAGGCGGTCGGCCACCGCGGCCGGCAGGCGCACCAGGTCGAGCAGCTGCAGCACGCGCTTGCGGCATGCCTCGCCGCGCATGCCGTGGTAGAACTCGAGCGGACGGGCGAGGATGCGCCCGATGCTGTGTTGCGGATTGAGCGCCGTGTCGGCGTTCTGGAACACGAACTGGATGCGGCGGAACTGCTCGCGCGTGCGTCCCTCCAGCGTGGGCGCGAGGCGCTTGCCGTCCAGGAGGATCTCGCCTTCGGACGGCGCCACCATGCCGGCGATGGCCCGTGCCAGCGTCGTCTTGCCGGAACCGGATTCGCCGATCACGCCGATCGTGGCGCCGCGCGGAATCACCAGATTGACGTCGTCCAGCACGCATTTGACGGGCGCCCCGCGCCGCGCCGTGCCGTAGGCCGCGTGCAGGCCGCGCACCTCCAGCAGCGGATGCTCGTGCGCGGTCTTCGGGTCGCGCACGGCCGCGGCCGCCGGCTTCGGGGCGATCGCCGCCAGGAGGCTCTTCGTGTAGGGATGGGCGGGCGCGGACAGGATCTGCGCGGTCGGCCCCGATTCGCGGATCTCGCCGTCGCGCAGCACGACGATGCGGTCCGCCATCTGCGCGACGACGGCGAGATCGTGCGACACGTAGACGGCCGTGCTGCCGCGCTCCTTGACCACCTTCTTGAACGCGCGCAGCACCTCGATCTGCGTCGTCACGTCTAGCGCGGTGGTCGGCTCGTCCAGGATCACCAGGGCCGGATCGGTGATCAGGGCCATGGCCGCCATCACGCGCTGCAGCTGCCCGCCCGACACCTGGTGCGGGTAGCGCTGGCCGATCCGCTCCGGATCGGGCAATGCCAGCGCGCGGAACAGCTCGACCGCCCTGGCTTCGGCCTCGGCGCGCGGCATCACTTTGTGGATCAGGGCGCTCTCGACCACCTGGTCCATCAGCCGCTTGGACGGGTTGAACGCGGCGGCGGCGCTCTGCGCGATGTACGCCACCGTGCGGCCGCGCAGTCCCGCCAACTGGCTCTCGCTCATCGCCAGCATCCGGTTGCCGGCCACGGTCACGTCGCCGCCGGCCAGGCGGCAGCCGGTGCGGGCATAGCCCATCAGCGCCAGCGCGATGGTGGTCTTGCCGGAACCGGACTCGCCGATCAGCGCCAACACCTCGCCCCGTTGAATCGAAAAATCCGCGCCGTGGACGATGGGCACCTCCTCGTCCATGTCGTTGCGCGCCGTGACCCGAAGGCCAGCCACCTTGACGATCGTGTTCGTGTCCATGTCAGCCCTCCCTGCCGCGGCGTTTGCGGCCTGCCAGGCCGTCGATGGCCATGTTGACGGCGATGGTCAGCGTGGCGATGGCGATGGCCGGCATGACGACGGCCGGCGCGCCTTCGGACAGGCCGATGATGTTTTCGCGCACCAGCGAACCCCAGTCCGCATGCGGCGGCTGGATGCCGAGTCCCAGGAACGACAGGCCGCTGAGCAGCAGCACGATGAACAGGAAGCGCAGGCCGAAATCGGCCAGCACGGGCCGGATCATGTTCGGCAGCATTTCGCGGCAAGTGATATAGGCCATGCCCTCGCCGCGCACCCGCGCCGCCTGCACGTAGTCCATCGCCTGCACGTTCACGGCCAGCGCGCGCGCGATGCGGTAGGCGCCCGGCATGTAGCCGATGCCGGCCGTCAGGATCAGCAGCGGCACCGACGTGCCGAAGCCGGCGACGATGATCAGCGCCAGCAGCTTGTGCGGGATGCTGAGCATGGTGTCGACGATGCGGCTGACGATGGCGTCGAACCAGCCGCCCGCCGCCGCGGCGCACATCGCGAGCACGGTGCCGCCGACGCTGGCCACCAGCACGGCGGCCAGCGCCAGGCCGATCGTGTACGGCGCGCCGTGGAGGATGCGGCTCAGCATGTCGCGGCCGAGGTAGTCGGTGCCGAGCGGATGCAGCGCGCTGAGCGGCGCGAACACGTCGTCGCCGACGCCGCCGGCGTCGTCCGGGGCCAGGTACGGGCCGGCCACGGCCATCAGCAGCCAGAACGCGAAGACGGCGCAGCCGATCAGGCCGGCCAGCGGCAGGTGCCGGCGCGGCTTGCGCCGGGCGATGGGAGAAATCACGGAGGTCTTCATTTTCTTAACCTTGGGTTGGAAACGATTGCGCACACATCCGCCACGGTCAGCAGCACCAGGTAGCCGGCGCAGAACAGCATCGCGCAGGCCTGCACCACGGGCATGTCGCGCATGGTGACGGAATCGACCATCAGGCTCGCGATGCCCGGATAGTTAAAGATCGATTCGATGATGATCACGCCGCCGATCAGGTAGGACAGCGACAGCGCCACCGCGTTGGCGATCGGGCCGATCGCGTTCGGCAGCGCGTGGGACAGCACCATGCGCACTGGACGCACCCCCTTCAGGCGCGCCATCTCGACGTAGGACGCATTGAGCTGGTCGATCACGGCGGCGCGGGTCATGCGCGCCATCTGCGCCACGATCCCGCAGCACAAGGTCATGACCGGCAACGCATAGGCGCGCATGAATTGGCCGAAGGTGGCGATATCGTCGGTGTGCGACAGCGCGGACAGCCAGCGCAGCTTGACAGCGAACAGCAGCACCGCCAGCGTGGCGATCAGGAACTCCGGCACGGAGACGGTCCACACCGTCGCCACGCTGACGACGCGGTCGAACAGCGAGCCGCGGTACATCGCGGACAGGATGCCGAGCGCCAGCGCGAGCGGCACCGAGACGACGGTGGTGGCCGCCGCCAGCATCAGCGAGTTCGACAGGCGGCCGCCGATCAGCTCCGTCACCGGCAGGCCGTTCGCCATGGCCACGCCGGGATGGCCGGTCAGCAGCCCGCCCAGCCAGTGCAGGTAGCGCACGTGGGCCGGCAGGTCGAGCCCCAGCTTGGCCCGCAGCGCGGCCACCAGCTCGGGCGTCGCTTCCTGGCCAAGCGCCGCCTGCGCCGCGTCGCCCGGCAGCAGGCTGGTGATGGTGAAGATCACCACCGACACCGCCAGCAGCGTCAGCACCCCGACACCCACGCGGTTCAATACCAGTCGTACGGTGGTCCCGTTCATGATCACGCTTCCAGCCAGATCTGGTCGGCGAACATATAGCCCATCATCCCGCCGAGCGGATGGCTGGCGTAGCCCCTGACCTTGTTGCCGAGACCGTCGAGCGAGTGGATGAACATGGGGATGCCGACGCCGCACTGTTCGTGCACGAGCACCTGCATGTCGCCGTACATCTGCTTGCGCCTGGCTTCATCGGTTTCGCCGCGCGCCAGGTCGAGCAGCTGGTCGAACTTCTCGTTCTTCCAGCCCGACACGTTCATCGGCGAATCGGATTTGTAGAACAGCGAGAACATCAGGTCGACCGTCTGGCGCGGATTGATATTCCCGAACGACATCGGGTGCTTGGCCCAGTGGTTCGACCAGTAGCCGTCCGGCGGCATGCGCTTGATGTCCAGGTTGAGGCCGGCCCTCTGCGCCGACAGCTGGATGATCTGGGCCATGTCGACCGAGCCGCCGGCGGCGGTCGAGGCCACGATCGGCAGGGTCTGGCCGGCCATGCCGGATTTCTTCAGGTAGAACTTGGCCTTGTCCAGGTCGAACTTGCGCTGCGGCAGGCCGGCGAAATAGAAGCGGTTGCCGGGCTGCACCGGCTGGTCGTTCGCGATAGTGCCGTAGCCGCGCATTGCCACCTTGCGGATCTGTTCGCGGTCCAGCATGTATTTCATGGCCAGCACGAAGTTCGGGTTCTTCACCGGGCCGAGCTGGTCGCGCATGATGAGGTCGGTGTACAGGCCCGTCTTCGATTCGAACAGCGTGCAACCGGAGCCCGAGAAACTGGCCGCCGAGCGCGGGTTCACGCCGTTGATCAACTGCACGTCGCCCGACAGCAGCGCGTTGACGCGGGCCGCCTCGTCCGGGATCGAAAAATATTCGATCTCGTCCAGGTAGGGCTTGCCCGGCTTCCAGTACTCGTCGTTGCGCACGCCGATCGAGCGCACGCCCGGCCTGAATTCCTTGCACTTGTAGGGCCCGGTGCCGACCGCCGTCGCGAAGTCGGTGGTACCGTCCTTGACGATGGCGAAATGGGACGCGGCCAGCAGCGCCGGCAAGTCGACGTTCGCCGAATTGAGCCTGATCTGCACTTCGAGCGGGCCGGTGGCCTTGACCTCCGCGAACTCGTCGGCCACGGTCTTGACCTTGGACGCGTTGGCGGGATTCTTGTGGCGCAGCAGCGAGTACACGACGTCCGCCGCACCGAGCGCCTTGCCGTCGTGGAAGCGCACGTCCTTGCGCAGCTTGACGGTCCACAGCGTGCCGTCCTTGCTGTCGACCGATTCGGCCAGCGCCATCTGCGGCGCGAGCTTCGCGTCGATGGTCGTCAGGCAGCTGTAGAACATGTAGTGCCGCACGTAGTCGGCGATGGTGCTGCCCCTGGCGGGATCGAGTGTATCGGCCGTCGATCCGGACCCCATGGCGACCCGGATCCGGCCGCCCTTGCGCGGGGTCTGGGCCAGCGCGGTGCCGGGGAAGGTCAGCAGGCCGCCTGCGGTGGAAGCCAGCATGCCGCCCGCCAGCAGCGTGCGCATCACGTCACGGCGCGTGGCGCTTGCGGGAACGCCGGCGGCGTCGAATGGTGTGTCGCTCATGATTGTCTCCTTGGTCTTGAAATAATTGTTCAGTGCAGCCAGTCCTGCAGCCGGTAATACGCGCCCACCACCGGCAGGAACCAGGGTGTGCCGAAATGCCCGGGCACGGCCGGCCATTCCAGGTGGCGCCACGGGTTCAGTTCGGCGCGGCCGGCCATGACGTCGGCCATCACCTGCCCCATGTGGACCGACATCTGCACGCCGTGTCCGCTGTAGCCCGTCGAGTAGTACATCCCGCAGTGCTCGCCTGCGCGCGGCAGGCGGTCGGCCGTCATGTCGACCAGGCCGCCCCAGCAATAGTCGATGCCGACCCCGCGCAGCGCCGGGAACATCTTTTCCATGGCCGCGCGCAGGACGACGCCGCTCTTTTGGTCCGAGCGCGGATTCGACAGCGCGAAGCGCGCCCGCCCGCCGAACAACAGGCGGTTGTCCGGCGAGATGCGGAAGTAATTGCCGATGTTCCTGGACGTGACGTAGTTGCGGCGCCGCGGCAGCAGGCGGCCGAGCAGCGCCGGATCCAGCGGTTCGGTCGCGATGATGAAGCTGCCCACCGAGATCATGCGGCGGCGGAACCAGGAAAACGGCCCCTGGCGTGAGTTGCCGGTCGCCAGCAGCACCTGGCCGGCCTGGACGACGCCGCGGCTGGTGGTGACGCGGAACCCGCCCGCGGGGAGGCGGTCGAGCCCCGTCACCGGGGTGTGTTCATGAATGCGCGCACCGGCACGGGCGGCGGCATGGGCCAGGCCGACGCCGAATTTCCCCATGTGCATTTGCGCGCTGGTGTTCTGCAGCAGGCCGCCGTAGAACTGGCTTGATGCGACCTCGTCGCGGATCCGCGCCGCGGACACCATCTCGACGTGCGGATCGACCTCGCGCCGCAGCACGTCGCAACTGCGCGCCAGCTTGTCGTAGTGCTCCGGCTTGGCCGCCAGCTTGAGCTTGCCGACGCGCGCGAAGTCGCAGTCGATGGCTTCCCGCGCGACCAGGTGTTCGACCGTGTCGACCGCGGCGTTGTAGGCCTGGTAGAACGAGCGCGCCGTGTCGACGCCGAGCCGGGCGGCGAGCGCCCCGAAATCGTGCGCGGTGCCGCTGTTGCAGTGCCCGCCGTTGCGGCCCGACGCTTCGCCGACGACGCGGCCCGCCTCCAGCACCAGCACCGAGGCGCCGCGCCGGGCCAGCGTCAGCGCCGCCGACAACCCGGTAAAGCCGGCCCCGACCACGACCACGTCGGCGTGCCCCGTCACCGGTTCCGCTGCGCCGTCGGCAAAGACCGGTGCCGTATCGAGCCAATAAGATTCGAGCTTCATGATCGTGTCCTGTCGAGGTAGCTTTCCGGGTGCATGCGCATGCCGCTTACAGGCCGACCAGCGCCGGCAGGCCGCCCAGGTCCGTGATCTGGTGCGAACCCCACACCGGCCACGCCGGTTCGTGCCCGCGCGCCACGAAGACCTTGTTCTTGATGCCGACGTCGTCGGCCGACAGGTGGTCGTAGCGCATGCTCGACGACACGTGCAGGATGTCTTCGGGATTGCAGCCCAGCTGGTCGATCATGTACTCGAACGCGCGCAGGCGCGGCTTGTACGCTTGCGCCTGCTGCGCCGTGTAGACGCGGTGGAACGGCGCGCCGAGCTTGTCGACGCTGGCCTGGATCTGGGCATCCATCGCGTTCGACAGGATCACCAGCTTGTACTCCTTGGCCAGGCGTGCCAGCGCGGCCGGCACGTCCGCGTGCGGGTTCCAGGTCGGCACCGCGCGGTAGAAGTTCAGGCCCTCGTTGTCGCGGTATTCGACGGCCCAGCGCTTGCAGGTGCGCTCGACCGAATTGCACAGCAGCTGGTCGTACGGGCGCCAGTCGCCCATCACTTCGTCCAGGCGGTAGCGCGCGAAGTCGGTGGTGAATTGCTGCATGTTCTCCGGGGCGACGCGGTCGGCGAACAGTTCGCGCGCCAGCTCCGCCATCTGGAAGTTGATCAGGGTGCCGTAGCAGTCGAAGGAAATGTATTTGGGCCGCAGGTTGGTAGTCATGGTTCTGGTTCCTTAGATGATTGATGTTGGCGGTTCGGGTCAGGAAGCGCGTTCGTAGGGCGATTCGCGGTCACTGCAACGTCGTCTCCTGCATCCATTACACCATCGCCTCCCTGCACGAAAATCCCGTTCTGACCCTGGCAAAACAGAACAAACCGTGGCATTTGCGGCGCCTTTCGGCACACTATGCGGCGCCGAAAAACGTCAGTCCTCCAGGGCGAAATCGACCAGCACGCTCTTGTGGCGCAGGTTCGCTTCGTACGCCTGGCGGCCGAGGTCCTTGCCGATGCCGGAGCGCTTGTAGCCGCCGGTCGGAATCACGTAATCGGCCGTGCGGCCATAGCGGTTGATCCACACCGTGCCGGCCTCGATGCCGCGCGCCAGGCGCAGGGCGCGGCCGATGTCTGCGGTATGCACCCCGGCGGCCAGGCCGTAGTCCGGGTGGTCGGCCAGCGCCAGCGCCTCCGCCTCGTCGTCGAACGCCTGCACCGTGATCACCGGTCCGAAGATTTCCGACTTCACGGCATCCATCGCGGGATCGACGCCGGCCAGGATGGTCGGCTGGTAGTACGCACCGTCGTTGCCGCAGTCGACCGGGCCGCCGCCGGCGACCAGTCGGCCGCCCGCGGCGATCGTGCGCTGCACGATGCCGTCGATGCGGTCCATCTCGCGGCGCGCGATGATGGGGCCCAGCGTGGCCTCGGGGTCCCACGTGGTCCCGGCCCGGAGTTCGGCGAAGACTGCAACCAGGCGCTCGACGACGCGATCCGCCACCGCGCGCTCCACGATCAGGCGCGACCCGGCCACGCACACCTGGCCGGCATTCAGCGTGATGGCGCGTGCGACGGTGCGAACGGTGCGTTCGAGGTCGGGCGCGTCGGCGAACACCACTTGCGGGCTCTTGCCGCCCAACTCCAGCGTGACCGGTTTGGTGCCGCTTTCCGCGCAGGCGGCCATGATGGCGGCGCCGCTGCGGGTCGATCCGGTGAACGTCACTTTCGCGATGCGCGGATGGCGGCACAAGGCGGCGCCGGCACCCTGGCCGTCGCCCTGGACGATGTTGAAGATCCCCGCGGGCATGCCGGCCTCGATGGCCAGTTCGGCCAGGCGCAGCACGGAGAACGGCGTCATCTCGGAGGGCTTGAGGACCACCGCGTTGCCCGCCGCCAGCGCCGGCGCCACCTTCCAGGAGGCCATGACCAGCGGGAGGTTCCAGGGGGCGATGGCGGCGATCACGCCATAGGGTTCGGCGATGGTCATGCCGAGATGGTCGGTGCGGGTCGGCGCGATGTCGCCGCCAATCTTGTCGGCCCACTCGGCGAAGAAGCGGATGCCGTCCGCGGTGAACGGCACGTCCCAGCCGGCGGCATCCTTGAGCGGACGGGTCGAGCCGACCGCCTCCAGCCGCGCCAGGACCTGCGCGTCGGCGTCGATCAGGTCGGCCCAGCGGCGCAGCACGCGCGCGCGCTCGCGCGGCGCGCAGCGCGCCCAGTTGCTGGTCTTCCAGGCGCGCCACGCATCCTGTACCGCGCGGTCGACCAGGTCGGCGTCGGCCAGCGGCACGCCGGCGTACACCCGGCCATCGGACGGGCGCCTGACGTCCATCGCCTGCGCGCCCCCCGCCACATATTGCCCGCCGATGAAGTGGGCGCTGCGTATTGCCACCCGGTCGGGGTCGAAACGTTCCATCGTGTGTCCTTTCAGTGTTGCGTCATATGCGACTCTGAAAAGATTGTAGGAGCGTTCCCCAAGCATTTTATGCGGTCCGGCCGGCCCGGAACGGCACAAGCTTTCGTATTGAAGCGGCAAATGGTGGATCGTTTCGAATTGCATTTACCCCGTCGCCGGATGGATTCGTGTGTGGCATGATGCGACCGGATAGCCACTCGGCGAGGAGCATTCACATGAAAGATCGAAACGCAAAAAGCCAGGTGCGGTACCGCAGGATGACGGCCGCCGACCTGCCGGCGGCGCACAAGCTGTCGCTGTCCGTGTTATGGCCGCACCGCCTGGAAGACTGGCAGTTCATCCACGCACTCGGTGAAGGCATCGTCGCCGAAGACACATCCGGCATCGTCGGCACCATCATGTGCTGGCTGCACGGCCCCGACTACGCGTCGCTCGGCATGACCATCGTCGCACCCGGCCACCGGGACCGGGGAATCGCGAGCGCGCTGCTCGAGCGCATCCTGACGGAGATCGGCGACCGCACCATCCTGCTGCATACCACCGCGACCGGGGTGCGCTTCATCGAACACAAAGGTTTCGTCCAGACGGGCTGGGTGCACCAGCACCAGGGCAGCGTGTTCCGCGCCCCGTTCGTGCCGCTCGGCCCGGGCGAACGGATCCGGCCGGTCGGTCCACGCGACGAGGCGGTGCTGGCCGATCTGGCCACGCGCTCGACCGGCGTGCCGCGCGCCACCGTGATCAAGCACCTGCTGACCGTGGCGGACGTCGTCGCCATCGACCGCTACGGCGACCTCGTCGCCTTCGCGGCGCTGCGCAAGTTCGGCCACGGCTATGTGATCGGCCCCGTCGTCGCGGCCGACGCCGGGCACGCCAAGGCGCTGATCGCCCATTGGGCCGGCACGCAGGCGGGGGCATTCGTCCGCGTCGACGTGCCGGACAGCAGCGGCCTCAGTCCCTGGCTCACCGAAATGGGCCTCGTCCAGGTCGAGGAATCGGTACACGCGATGATGCGCGGCGACCCGCCGCGGCCCGCGGGTCCCGTCAAGCGCTTCGCCCTGCTCAGCCAGTCGCTCGGCTGACCGGAAGGACAGATCATGACAACGACATATACCGCCATCACCTGCCGCCCGATGCGCGAGGACGACCTGCCCGCAGCGCTCGCGCTGTCGCAAGCCGTGCGCTGGCCGCATCGTCCCGAGGACTGGCAGTTCGCCCTGCGCCTGGGCACCGGCTTCGTGGCCGAGGAAGACGGCGCCGTGGCCGGCACCGCGCTGTGCTGGCATCAGGGCGCGCACCACGGTTCGCTGGGGCTGATCATCGTGGCCCCGGCCCACCAGGGCAAGGGCATCGGCCGCCGGCTGATGCACCTGGTGCTCGACCAGCTCGGCGACCGCTGCACGGTGCTCAACGCCACCGTGGCCGGGCAGCCGCTGTACGAAAGCCTGGGCTTCCGTGCCATCGGCACGCTCCACCAGCACCAGGGCATATTTGCCCCCCGGCGGCATCGGCGGGACCGCGTGCGCGCCCGGCCACCGCCGCCGACATCCCCGCCATCGTCGCACTGGCGAACCGCGGCACCGGGATGGTGCGCGACGAGTTGCTGAAACACCTGATCGGCGTGGCCGACGGCGCCGTGCTGGAGCAGGATGGCGCCGTGACCGGTTTTTCGCTGATACGGCCGTTCGGCCGCGGCCACGTGATCGGGCCGGTGGTCGCGGCCGACGCCGAGTGCGCGCAGGCGCTGATCGCGACGTGGGGCGATGCCTACGCCGGCGCCTTCGTGCGCCTGGACGTGACGGGGTCGAGCGGCCTGGGCGAATGGCTGGCGCAGGCCGGGCTGGCCGAGGTGGACACCGCGGTGACGATGGCCCGCCATGGCGTGCCGGCGCAGGACGCTACGGTCCGGCAGTTCGCCATCGTCAGCCAGGCGCTCTGCTGACCGGTCAATAACCGCTGGTCCGGTCGATGACGCCGTCGACCGGCAGTCCGCGCTCGATCCGGGCGATCCTGGCCGCGATCTGGCACGCGCTTTCCCGGCGCAACGTCAGCGCGGCCACGTGCGGCGTGATCTCGATGCGCGGATGCCGCCAGAACGGGTGATCGGGCGGCAGCGGCTCCTCGCGGAACACGTCCAGCGTGGCCTGGGCCAGCTGTCCGCTGTCGAGCGCGCGCAGCAGGTCTTCCTCGACCAGGTGGGCGCCTCGTCCGATGTTGATCAACTGCGCGCCCGGCGCCAGCCGCGCGAACAGCGCCCGGTCGAGTATGTCCGCCGTGTGCGGCGTCAACGGGAGCAGGTTCACCAGCACGTCCAGGCCATCGAGAAAGTCCGGCAACGCGGCCGGCCCGGCAAAACAGGCGACCTGGCCGACTGCGCGCGGTCCGCGGCTCCAGCCGCGCACCGCGAATCCCAGCTGGGCCAGCGCGCCGGCCACGGGCGTGCCGAGCGCGCCCAGGCCCATGACTCCGACCGCGTGCGTAGCTGCGTCGCGTCCGGGCAGGGGTTGCCAGCGCCGGGCCCGCTGGAGCACGGCGTACTCGGGGAAGCGGCGCACGTGGCGCAGCACGGCGGCCAGCACGTACTGCACCATTTGCGGTGCCATCCCGGCATCGTCCAGCTTGATCAGGGGCACGTGGGGCGGCAACAGGTCCGGCTGCGCCGCCAGCGGCGCGAGCACGGCATCCACGCCCGCGCCGAGGTTGAACACGGCCTTCAGCCGCGCGCGTCCGGCGAGCGCCTCCATGGGCGGATTCCAGACCAGCGCATAGTCGGCGGCGGCACGGTCGCCCGGTCGCCATGGGCGCACGCGGGCCGCCGGCAGCACGGCGGCGAGTTCGTCGATCCAGGACGCGGCGTCGCCATCCGGCAGGCATACGAGGATATCCATGTGCGCCTCACGCCAGACGTGCGTTGCCGGCCGCCGGTTGCCGGTCGAGCTGGAAGACGGCCACCAGTTCGCCCAGCGCGCCGGCCTGGTCGCGCAACGAGGCCGCGGCACCGGCGGCATCGTCGACCAGCAGCGCGTTGCGCTGCGTGACCTCGTCGAGATGGCCGATCGCGGCGCTGATCCGGTCGATGCCCGCGCTCTGCCGCTGGCTGGCGGCGGCGATGTCGCCCACGATGTGCGTGACCCGATCGACGCTGTCCACGATGTCCCACATCGTCTGGCCGGCCTGGCGCACCAGCGCGGTGCCGGCGCCGATCTGGCCCACCGACGCGTCGATCAGGGCCTTGATTTCCCGGGCCGCGCCGGCGGAGCGCTGGGCCAGGCTGCGCACCTCCCCCGCGACCACGGCGAAGCCGCGCCCCTGTTCGCCGGCGCGCGCCGCCTCCACCGCCGCATTCAACGCCAGGATGTTGGTCTGGAAGGCGATGCCGTCGATGACGCCGATGATGTCGACGATCCGGTTCGCCGACGCGTTGATCGACTCCATCCTGTCCACCACGCCGGCCACGACCTCGCCGCCCCGTTGCGCGGTCGCGGCGGCCGAGGCCACCAGCCGGTCGGCGTCGCGCGCGCTGTCGGCGTTCTGCTTCACGGCCCTGGCCACCTGGTCCATCGATGCCGCCGTCTGCCGCAGGGCGTTGGCCTGCTCCTCGATCTGGCCGCGCAAATCCGCGCTGCCGCCGGCGACCTGGGTCGACGCGGCGCCGATCGTCACCGCCGTGGCGTCGATCCGGCCGATGGTCCGGGCCAGGTCGCGCTGCATGGAATCCATCGCGGCCAGCAGGCTGCGCCGGTCGTCCGCGCGCAGGGCGACCGCGCCGCTCAAGTCCCCTGCCGCGATGCGGCGCACGATGGCGGCCGCATAGGCCGGCTCGCCGCCGAGGTCGCGATAGATGTGGCGGATCAGGTAGCCGCCGAACAGCGCGGCGGCGAGCGTGCCCAGCGCAATGGCCGCTGCCGCGCCGTTGCGCAATACCGTGTAGCGCGCGGCCGCCCGCTCATACTCGCGCCGTGCCGCGTCCACCTGCAGCCGGCGCAAGCCGTGCATGTCCTCCGCGACCTCCACCGCCATCGGGCGCATGTGCTCCTGCGCGGCCTTGGCCGCTTCCACATCGCCGCTCCGCAGGGCGGCCTTGGCCGGCCGCAGCCCCTCGTCCCGCATCCGCGTCCAGGCGGCGCCGAAGCGGTCGGCCAGGCGCCGCTCCTCCGGCAGGATGGCGGCGGGCAGGCAGGCGCGCCAGGCCTCGTCGATCTCGGCGGCGTTGCGCTCGATGCGCGCCGATTCGGCCTTGATGTCGGCCATCGGGTCGTTGATGGCCTGCGCCAGCGACAGGCGGTTTTGCAGCAGCAGCGCGTCGATGCGCGAGATCCGCTCCAGCATCAGTGCGCGGTTCTCGTAGACCTCCTTGAGGCCCTGGTTGGCCAGCTGCATGCCGTGCAGGCCGAGCACGCCGATGCCGGCCGCGAGGACCGACAGGAAGGCGATCACGATGCCGAGGCGGGTCTTGATGGTGAGGGTCAAGGCAATCTCCTGATGAGTTACGGGCTGCGTCGGGCAGGCAGTATCGCACCGGGTGCGCAGCAGGAAATTCCGAATCCTTCGCAATTACGCAATGCCCGCCATGTTTTCCAGCGCGCCGGCGGCAGCTATCGCTGCGCGCCCGTGGCTACCATGTCGCTGTCTTCCCCTTTCATCTGGAGCCCTTCATGTCTACCCATTCCCTCGTCGCGCTGGACCGCGACCACCTGATCCACCCCCTCGTCAATTACCAGGTCCATGAGCAAAGAGGCGTCACGATCCTCGAATCGGGCCACGGCGCCTACCTGCGCGACGCGCAGGGCACGGAACTGCTGGACGCGTTTTCCGGCCTGTGGTGCGTCAACGTCGGTTATGGCCAGGAGAGCGTGGTCCGGGCCGCCGCCGAGCAGATGCGCAAGCTGCCTTATGCGACCGGCTATTTCCATTTCGGGTCCGAACCCGCCATCCGCCTTGCCGCACGCCTGGTGGAACTGGCGCCGGCCTCGCTGCGCCACGTGTATTTCACGCTGGGCGGCTCGGACGCGGACGATTCCGCCATCCGCTTCGTCACGCACTACTACAACTCGACCGGCCGTCCGACCAAGAAGCAGTTCATCTCGCTCGAGCGCGGCTACCATGGCTCGTCCACGATGGGCGCGGGCCTGACCGCGCTGGCCGTGTTCCACCACAATTTCGACCTGCCCCTGCCCCAGCAGCACAAGATTCCCTCACCTTACCCGTACCGCAATCCAGCCGGTTCCGATCCGGACACCATCATCCGCACGTCGGTCGAGGCGCTACGCGCCAAGGTCCGCGAGCTGGGCCAGGACAATGTAGCGGCGTTCTTCTGCGAACCGATCCAGGGCTCCGGCGGCGTGCTCGTGCCGCCCAAGGGCTGGCTCAAGGCGATGCGCGACGCCTGCCGCGAACTGGACATCCTGTTCGTCGTCGACGAAGTCATCACGGGCTTCGGCCGAACGGGCCCGATGTTCGCGTGCGAGGAGGAAGGCGTGGAGCCGGACCTGATGGTCGTGGCCAAGGGTCTCACGGCAGGCTACGCGCCGATGGGCGCCGTGCTGATGTCCGACGCGGTGTACCGCGGCATCGCCGACCACATGCCGGCCGGCGTACCGGTGGGCCATGGCCATACGTATTCCGCGCACCCGGTGAGCGCTGCGGTCGGCCTCGAAGTGCTGCGCCTGTACACCGAAGGCGGGCTGCTGGCCAACGGCCAGGCCCAGGCACCGCGCTTCGAACAGGGCCTGCGCGACCTGCTCTCGCACCCGCTCGTCGGCGACGCGCGCAGCCGCGGGCTGCTCGGCGCGCTCGAACTGGTCGCCGACAAGGCCGACAAGACCCGCTTCGACCCCGCGCTGAAGCTGCACGAGCGCATCGCCGTCGCGGCCTACCGCAACCGCCTCGTGTTCCGCGCCTTCGGCGACAACGTGCTCGGCTTCGCCCCGGCCCTGTGCTATACGGCGGATGACTTCGACCTGATGTTCGAGCGCCTGACCCGGACCCTCGACGAGGTGCTCGACCAGGCCGACGTGCGCCGCGCGCTCAAGACAATTTGATGTGGCCTCAGGGAAAAATCATCATATGCATTACAGAGACGCTGATAGTATGATGATTAGCATCAACGGCGAGACAGAAATGGCAGGCCACGATGATCCCTGATACCCTCAAGCTGGACCGGATCGACATCCGCATCCTCAGCCACCTGCAGCGTAACGGCCGGGTCACGAATGTCGACCTGGCCGATGCCGTGGGCCTGTCTCCCAGCCCGTGCCTGATCCGCGTGAAGCGCCTGGAGAAGGCGGGCTACATCAACGGCTACGGGGCCCATCTGCAGCTCGAGAAACTCGGCGACATGCAGGTGGTCTTCACGCAGGTCACCCTGTCGGACCACCGCCGCGAGGACTTCGCCAAGTTCGAGGCCGCCATCCGTAGCATCGACGAGATCGTCGAATGTCATCTGGTCAGCGGCGGCTTCGACTACCTGCTCAAGTTCGTCACCCGCAGCGTCGCCCACTACCACAGCATCGCCGAAGACGTGCTCCGGCAGAGCATCAACATCGAGAAATACTTCAGCTACATCGTGATCCAGTCGCCCTTCGTCAAGCACCACTATCCGATCGAGAAGCTGTTCTCCTCGCACGAGTGACGAGACGGCGGCCGCGGCCTAGCGCGGCGGCTTGTATTCCGGGAACATTTCCTTGTACAGGAAGGCCATCAGTTCGTCCGTATCCTGCGGCCGGGCCGACAGCGTGACGACGCGGTTCAGGCGATGCGAATCCCACTCGAAGTCGCCGGTCTTTTCCTTGCGGATCAGCTCGATCATCTTCTTGACGATCGCGGTCTCGATGTCCGGTTCGCTGCCGCGCTCGACCGTCACGGCCGTCAGCCAGCGGCGCTTGAAGTTCGGGTTCCAGCCGCGGAATTTCAGGTCCGCCCGGCTGAACGTCTTGTTGGAGATGCTGAACACGCCGCCCGTCTCGTTCGGATCCTGGCCGCCGCGGCCGTTGATGGCGGCGATGTTCGCCAGCGCGTTGCGCGTGCCGCGCGCGGCTTCGCTTTCCTCGGCCTGGTCCGTCTGCGCCGGGGCGCCGCGGCGCTTGCGCTGGGCCTCGATATACGCCTGCATGTCGACTTCCTGCGGCGGCGCCTTCGTCTCTTCCTTCGGCGGCTGCGGCTTTTCCTCCACCGTTTTGACCTCCGGCACGGTGATCGTGTTCGGCAGGCGCGGCATCGTGATGCGGGGCGGCGTGAACTTCGGCGCGGCCGCTGCCTTGGCGGTGTGCTTCGGTGCCTGCTCGGCCGGCTTGGCGGCGGGCTTGTTCTGCTTCAGCGGCGGCAGCCACACGACGGCTTCGCCGGCTTTCGGCGGCGCGTGCTTTTCGATTTTCGGCTGGAACAGCCAGACGGCCACGAGCAGCAGGTGCAGCCCGATCGTGATCGCGATGCCGGTCCGGTTCGGGCCCTTCTGCCCATAGATGACCACTTTCCGTCCGGGCAGCGGCTGGCCGCAATGTGCGCAGACATCGCTGTCTTCCAGCGGGATATGGGAATGGTCACGCAAGATAATGAACGCCTCCGGTTGGAGGACAAATAAATGATATTGACGAGGCGCAGTCTAACCCGTTTGGATTAGCCGCGCACGCGCTGTTAAGGATCTGTAATGAGAGTACAAGCTGGGTAGCTTAATGGTTGTTACAGTGTGTATCAAACTTGCCCAGCAGAATCGTTACGCCACCTTCGTCAATACCGGCTTCCGCCCCTGCTCCACATCCACGAGCTGCGTATCCGTCATCGGGCCGCTGCCGCTGTACTTGTCGAGGTACAAATAAATCACCGGGGTGATGTACAGCGTGATGACTTGCGAGAAGATCAGGCCGCCGCACACCGCAAGACCCAGCGGCTGGCGCAGCTCGGCGCCGGCACCCAGGCCCAGGGCGATCGGCAGCGCGCCCATCAGCGCGGCCAGCGTCGTCATCAAGATCGGGCGGAAGCGCAGGATGCACGCCTCGCGGATCGCCTGCTCCGGCGCCATGCCCCGGTTGCGCTGGGCGTCGAGGGCGAAGTCGATCATCATGATCGCGTTCTTTTTCACGATGCCAATCAGCATCAGGATGCCGATGATGGCGATCATCGTCAGGTCCAGGTCGAACAGGCGCAAGGTCAGCAGCGCGCCCACCGCGGCGGACGGCAGGCCGGCCAGGATCGTGATCGGGTGGATGAAACTCTCGTACAGCACGCCCAGCAGCACGTAGATGACGCCGACCGCGGCGACGATCAGGATCAGCTGGCTCGACTGGGAATCCTGGAACACGGCCGCGTCGCCGCCGTATTTCGTGATGATCGACGCGGGCAGCTTCATGTCGCGGCCCATCTGCTCGATGGCGGCCGTGGCGTCGCCGAGCGGCGCGTCCGGCGCGAGGTTGAACGACAGCGTGATCGCCTGCAGCTGGCCCTGGTGGTTGACGGCGATGGGGCCGACCGTGCGTTTCACCGTCGCCACGCTGGAGAGCTGCACCAGCTGGCCCGTCTTGCTGCGCACGGACAGGCGCGACAGCGCATCCTCGAACTGGCGGTCTTCATTCGCCGTTTCCAGGATCACGTAATAGCTTGCCGCGCTCGAATAAATCGTCGAGACCTGGCGCTCGCCGAACGCCGCGTACAGCGCCGTGCGGATGTCGCCCAGCTGCACGCCCAGCAGGTTCGCCTTGTCGCGGTCGATGTCGAGCTTGGCCTGCAAGCCCTTGTCCTGCGTATCGCTCGTCACGTCACGGAACAGCGGGTTGTTGCGCATGCGTTCCTGGTACTCGTTGGCCCACTGGCCGATGTCCGCCCCGGACACGCTCTGCAGCGTGTACTGGTAGCGGCTCTTGCTCGGGCGGCCGCCCAGCTGCAGGTTCTGCACGGGTGCCATGTAGACGTTGACGCCGGCGATCCCGCGCAGCGACTTGCGCAGGCGGTCGACGACCTGCGGCATCTTGTCGCGCTGGTTGCGGGGTTTCAGCACGATGAACATGCGGCCGTTGTTGCCGCCGCCGGTGAACGACGTGACGTCCTGCACGGCCGGATCGGCCTGGATGACTTCCGCCACCTTCGTCTGCAGCACGACGAGCGCGGACGACGAAATGTCCTCGGCGGCCTCGGTCGTCACGCGCAACTGGCCGATGTCTTCCTCGGGGAAGAAGCCTTTCGGGATGGTCGTGTACAGCACGACGGTCAGCGCGAACGTGCCGAACGCGACGATCAACACGACGAAGCGGTGCTTCAGCGCCACGTCGAGCGTCTTCTCGTAGGCATTGCGCAGCGCCGTGAAGCCGCGCTCGAAATGGCGGCCGATGAAGGTTTTCTCTTCCGTGTGGTCGTGGCCATGCGCGGGGAGCAGGCGCGATGCCAGCATCGGCACGAGGGTCAGCGACACGGCGGCCGACACGAGGATCGCGAGGCCGACGATGACGGCGAATTCGTGGAACAGCAGGCCGATCACGCCCGGCATGAAGAAGATCGGGATGAACACGGCGATCAGCGACACCGAGATCGACACGATGGTAAAGCCCATCTCGGCCGAGCCGTCGAGCGCGGCGCGCAGCGGCTTCTTGCCCATCTCGATGTGGCGCACGATGTTTTCCAGCACGACGATCGCATCGTCGACGACGAGGCCGACGGCGAGCGTGATGCCCAGTAGAGAAATATTGTCGAGGCTGTAGCCGAGCCAGAACAGCAGCGCCAGCGCGCCCAGCAGCGAGATCGGCATCGTGATCGCGGGGATGAATGTGGCGGACGCGCGGTGCAGGAACAGGAAGATCACGAGCACGACGAGGCCCACCGTCAGCGCCAGCGTAAAGTTCACGTCGTGGATCGCCTCGCGGATCGATCTGGAGCGGTCGTTGACGAGGTTGATCTTGATGGACGCCGGCAGCTGCGACTGGAAGCGCGGCAGCAGGCGGCGCACGCCGTCGACCACTTCGACCGTGTTCGCGTTCGGCTGGCGCTGCACGAGCAGCACAATGGCGCGCTCGCCGTTGTAGGCGCCGAAGGCCCGGGTCGACTGGTAGCTGTCCTCGACGGTCGCGACGTCGCGCAGGCGCACCGGCAGGCCGTCGCGCGTGGCGACGATCAGGTTTTCGAAGTCGGCCGCCTTCATCATCTGGGCGGGGCCCTGGATGGTCATGGTCTGCTGCGGGCCGTCCAGGATGCCCAGCGCCGAATTCGAGTTGGCCGAGCGCAGCGCCGTCGCCAGCTCGTCCATCGTGATGTTGCGGGCATTCATGAGATCGGTCTTCGCGCGCACGCGCACGGCGAAGCGCTTGCCGCCGTTGACGGACACCTGCGCCACGCCCGGCAACGTCGAGATCGCGGGCGACACGAGGTTTTCCGCGTAGTCGTTCAGCTCGGACAGGTTCATCGACGGCGACGTCATCGTCATGAACAGCACGGGCGCATCGGCCGGATTGACCTTGCGGTACGACGGCAGCGTCGTCATTTCCTGCGGCAGCTGGCGCTGGGCTGCAAGCAACGCCGCCTGGACGTCGACGGCGGCCGCGTTGACGTCGATCGACGGGTCGAATTCCAGGGTGAGCGACGTGCTGCCCTGCGTGCTCGTCGACGTGATCAGGTTGATGCCGGCGATGGTCGAGAACTGCTTTTCGAGCGGCAGCGCGACGGACGACGCCATCGTCTCGGGACTGGCGCCGTCCAGGTTGGCGTTGACGTTGATGACGGGCGTGTTATAGCTGGGCAGCGCCGCGACGGGGATGTGCGAATACGCCAGGATGCCCACGAGGATCAGGCTGATCGACAGCAGCACGACCATCACGGGCCGGCGGATGCACAGTTCGGACAGGTTCATCGTGTTCAGCCCTTGTCGGCGACGTGGACGTCTTTGCCCTTGCCTTTACCCATTTCGGACGCCAGGCGGACCTTGGCGCCCGGGCGCACGTTCTGCTTGCCGTCGGTAATGACCTGCTCGCTGCCGGCGAGACCGCTGACGGCCGCATCGACGCCCGCGCCGTACACGCGGCGCACGGGCACGAGGCGGGCCGAGTGGTCCTTCTCGAGCACGTAGACGAACGTGCCCTGGGCATTGGTGATGATGGCGTTCTGCGGGATCACGACGGCATCCTTCAAGGTCTGCACGATGACCTTCGTGCTCACGTACTGGCCGGGCCACAGTGTGGTCTCGCGGTTGTCGAACTCGGCCTTCACCCTGATCGTGCCGGCCTGCGGGTCGACCGTGTTGTCGACGAAGCTCAGCAGGCCCTTCACCGGTGCCAGGTCGGCGCCCGGCAGCGCCTCGACCTCGACCTTGCCCCGCTTCTGCGCCGCCAGCAGCGACGGCAGGCTGGATTCCGGCAACGTGAACGCGACGGTGATCGGGTCGAGCTGGGTGATCGTCGTGAGCGACGTCGCCGGCTGCACGAGGCTGCCCGGATAGACGTTGATGCCGCCCACGCGGCCGGACATCGGCGCGCGGATCGCGGTGTAGCTCGTCGTGACGCTGCTCGCGCGCGCGGCGGCGCTGTCGGCCTGCAGGGTGGCGCGGGCCTGGTCGACCTGGGCACGCAGCGTGTCGACGGCGCTCTGGGCGATGAAGTGCTGCGCGAACAGATCCTGGCTGCGCTTGTATTGCCGCTCGAGGTCGGCCAGCGACGCGCGGTCGCGTGCGACCTGGGCCTGGGCCTTGTCGAGGTTGGCGCGGTCTTCGCGGTCGTCGAGCGAGAACATCAGCTCGCCCTGTTTGACGAACTGGCCTTCCTTGATGTGGACTTGGCGGATGGTGGCGGTCGTCTGCGGGTGCAGGTCGACGGCGCGGATCGGCGTCACGGTGCCGTTGGCCTGCTGCACGACGGACACGTCCTGGCGGTGCGGCGCCACGACGTTGACGACGGCCGGCGGCTGCGCCCCTTTACCCTTGCCGCCCGGGGCGGCGGCCCCGTCGGCATGCGCATCGGAACCGCGGTTTACGGCCCACGTGCCGGCGCCGACGGCAACGACAATGCCGGCGACGATCGCGATATTCCTGGTCTTCATTCCACTCCCTGTGCCGCCTGTCCGCGGTCTTTCTCTTTGTGTATTTATGCGATGAGGATGACGCCGGCCGCAAGACCGAGTCTCCGCCGGAGATTCTCCCACACGGGTGTAACAGTAATGTTTCTGCCCGTGCGATTTTTCAGCGTGCTTATTTGCCGGGATAAAACTCCGGCAACATCAGGGTCGCTTCGAGCCCGCCTTCCGGATGATTGGCGAGGTTGATGCTGCCGCCGTGCTGCTCGGCGATGTTGCGGGCGATGGTGAGCCCGAGGCCCGTGCCGCCCGATTCGCGCGAGCGCGACGTCTCCACCCGGTAGAACGGGTCGAACACGCGGGCCAGCTCGGCGCCCGGGATGCCGGGGCCGGCATCGCGGATACGGATGCGCGCCGCGCCGTTGATGCGGTCGACGCTGACCCTGGCCGCGTGGCCGTACTTGACGGCGTTGTCGATCAGGTTCACCAGGCAGCGGCGCAGGTCCATCGGCCGGCCCAGCAGCGCCATGCCGGCGTGGCCGGACAGGGTCACGCGCTGGCAGCTCTCGGCCGCGTCGGCGACGACGGAGTCCAGCAGCGAGTCGAGGTCCAGCATCTGCATGGCCTCGTTCGTGTCCATGCTGCGCGCCAGGTCGAGGCCTTCGCGCACCATCGCCTGCATCGCGGACAGGTCGCCGATCAGGCGCTCCTGCAGTTCCGGCTCGTTGACCTTTTCCAGGCGCAGGCGCATGCGCGTGAGCGGCGTCTGCAGGTCGTGCGTGATCGCGGCCAGCATCTGCGTGCGCTGGAAGATGTACTGGCGGATGCGCGCCTGCATCGCGTTGAAGGCGGCGCTGGCCTGGCGGATCTCGTCGGCGCCCGTGAGGTCGAGCGGCGGGTGGTTGATGTCGTTGCCGAGGTCTTTCGCGGCCTGCGCCAGCTGCTTCAGCGGCCGCGTCGTCATGCGCGCGACGAGGTAGGCGAGGAAGGCCACGCTGACGAGGAACATCGAGATCGTCCACGTGTAATCGGTGCGTTGCGGCGACGTGGCCGAGCGCGGCGGCAGCACGGACAGCACGAGGTCGTCACCGTCGCGCAGGCGTACGGCGATGCTCTCGCACGTGCCGCGCCACTTCATGCGCAACAGGCCGAACACGACGGGCTGTTCGCGCGCCGTCGAGCACGCGGCGGGACGCGCGGCCAGCGAGCGCATCATATAGCCTTTGCCCATGCGGGCGGCGAGCGCCTGGGTGAATTCGGAGTTGGTCGGGGCAAGCGCCGCCGGATGGGTGTCGACGTCGGCGAGCTGCATGCCGGGACGGTTGGCGACGTCGAGGTAGGCCTTGCGCGCGGACTCGGGGACGATCTCGGTGGCCATGATGAGCTGTTCGGCCCGGTCGAGGTTGTGCAGGTCGCGGAACTCGTCGATGACGCGCGCACGTTCGGCGTCGGCCAGCAGCTGGGTCAGCGCGGCCGTGAGCAGGATGCCCAGCAGCAGGGTAGCAAACACGCGGCCCGTCATCGAGCCGAGGAAAGCTCTCACGCGCTCGGCTCCACCGTGACCTGGCCGGCCAGCACGTAGCCGCCGTTGCGGACGGTCTTGATGATCTGGGGCATGCGCGCATCCTCGCCCAGCTTCTGGCGCAGGCGGCTGATCTGGATGTCGATCGAGCGGTCGAACGGATCGGCGTCGCGGCCCTGCGTGAGGTTCAGCAACTGGTCGCGGTTCAGCACGCGGTTCGGGTGCTCCAGGAAAACGCGCAGCAGGCGGAACTCGGCGCCCGACAGCATGATGACGACACCTTGCGGATTGACGAGATGGCGCGCGGTGAGGTCGAGCGTCCAGCCCGAGAATTTCATCTGCTGCACGTTCTCGACCTGCGAGCTCGGCGGCATCGCGTGGCTGCGGCGCAGCACGCTGCGGATGCGCGCCAGCAGTTCACGCGGCTCGAAGGGCTTCGGCAGGTAGTCGTCCGCGCCCATTTCGAGGCCGAGGATGCGGTCCAGCGGCTCGCTGCGGGCAGTGAGCATGATGACGGGCATGGTCGAATGCGCGCGCAGCTTGCGGCACAGCGTGAGCCCGTCGTCGCCCGGCAGGTTCAGGTCGAGCACGATCAGGTCCGGACGCGACTCGTCCAGGAGTTTCCACATGGCGGTGCCGTCGGCTGCGGCAAGGGCGCGGTAGCCGTTCGCTTCGAGGTAATCGGCCAGCAGCGAGCGGATATCGCGGTCGTCGTCGACGATCAGGATGGTAGATGGATTGTCCATATCGCCATTATCGCGAGTTGTTCGACCCCTGAACAGTCACTTTGTATCGGCTTGTATATGGATCTTCCAGGGAAACAAATTGATACAAAGAACGAGAGACGGGAAACGCTGCGCTTACATCTTGCGCCCATGATGGGAACCGTGCGAAGACGACGCGATGCACGCAGATCGGAGCATGAAGACAACGTTTGGCGGTTTGCCAACTTTTACCCCTACTAGGAACCTGAGATGAAAACCTATCGCAAACACCTCCTCGCCGCCCTGTCCGCGCTGACCCTCGGCGCCGCTGCACTGGGCGCCCATGCACAGACGACGGACCAGCCCGCACCGCAAGCCCGCCACGGCATGCAGCACCAGAAGCTGACTCCGGAACAGCGCGCGCAATTCCGCGCCAAGCGGATCGCGAAGCTGCACGACGAGCTGAAGATCACGCCGGCCCAGGAAAACGCCTGGAATGCGTTCGTGGGGTCGATGCAGCCGCCGGCACGCCAACAGCACGACCGCGCCGCCCGGGCCAACCTGACGGCACCGGAACGCATGGCGAAGATGATCGAGCGGCACAAGCAGCGCACTGCGGCGCTCGAGCAGCGCCAGGCGTCGCTGAGCACCTTCTACTCGGTCCTGAGCGCGGACCAGAAGAAGACGTTCGATGAGAAGGCGGCACGCTTCGGACACCGCGGCCATGGTGGCTGGCAGCATCGCGGCCACACCGCACAAGGCTGATCAGGCGTAGGGTGGGCGGCCCCGCCCACGCGCGATGCTTGCACATTGCCGGCGTTACGCGTGGGCACAGGTGCCCACCCTACATTTTGCTCAACGATGCAAGGAACTTGCGCGCATCCTGATAGCCGATCACCCGGCTATCAGGAATTTCCTTCCCCTGCTTGTCGAACAGGATGATGCCCGGCGGCCCGAACAGTCCGAAGCGCTTGAGCAGCGCCCGGTCATCCGCATCGTTGGCCGTCACGTCGACCTGCAGCAGCACCGTGTTCGCCAGCCGCGTCTTGACGGCCGGATCGACGAACGTCAGCTTTTCCATTTCCTTGCACGACACGCACCAGTCGGCGTAAAAATCCAGCATCGCGGTGCGGCCACCGGTGGCGGCCAGCGCGGCGTCGAGCTGGTCGACGGTCTTGATGCGCGTGAACGCGAGCGGCTGCGCGGGCGCGCCGCCCGTGAAGCGGGCCAGCGGCGCGAGCGGGTCGCGCGCACCGCTGGCCACGCCGACGAGCTGCGTGGCGCCCAGCACGACGCTGGCGGCGCCTAAAGCGAGACCGGCGTAGGGTGGGCGCCCCGCGCCCGCGCGGACACGCATCCAGGAGCCGCTCACCAGATAAAATCCGTATCCCAGCAGCAGGGCGGCCCACAAGACCATCTGCACGATGCCCGGCAGGACGGGCGCGGCCATCCACAAGGCCATCGCCAGCATCAGGACGCCAAAGAAGCGCTTCACGGATTCCATCCACAGCCCGGCGCGCGGCAGCAGCGAGCCGGCGGACACCCCCACGAGCAGCAGCGGAATGCTCATCCCGACCGCCATCGCGAACAGCGCGGCGCCGCCGATGACGACATCGCGCGTCTGGCTGATGTACACGAGCGCACCCGCGAGCGGCGCCGCCACGCACGGGCCGACGATCAGTGCGGAGATCGCCCCCATCACGAACACGCCGGCCAGCTTGCCGGACGACTGGCGGCCAGAGGCACTGGTCAGCCGCGTCTGCAGCGCGGCGGGGACTTGCAACTGGTAGACGTCGAACATCGACAACGCCATCACGACGATGAGCAGCGCGAAGCCGCCCAGCACCCACGGGTTCTGCAGCGCCGCGGCGAGACCTTCGCCCAGCAGGCCGGCCGCCACGCCCAGCGCCGTGTAGACGATCGCCATCCCGAACGAGTACGCGAGCGACAGCACGAAGCCGCGCGTGCGGTGCACCTGTTTGCCTTCACCCACGATGATCGACGACAGGATCGGTACCATCGGCAGCACGCACGGCGTGAACGCGAGGCCCAGGCCCAGCAGGATGAACGCGGGGACGATGGCCAGCAGGCGGCCGCCTTGCAGCAGTGAGGCGATGCCGGAGAGTTCGGACGGTGCCGCCGGTTTCACGGGCGGCGCGGCAGGTGCGGTCGGGGTGTCGACCTGCGGCGCGGGCTGCGGGGCCTGGCCCGGGAAGTTGAAACCGCCGCCCTGCCCCGGCGCGACGCTCATCTGCGGTTCGCTGCCGCCGGCACCCGGCGTGAGCTGAACGGACGCATCCTGCGGCGGATAGCACAGGCCCTTGTCGGCACAGCCCTGGCCGGTGGCGGTCAGGGTGAACGGTCCCGCGGCCTCGACAGGGATGCGGATCTCGACGCCGTTGTGATAGGTCTCGACGTTTTTCTGGAACGTGTCGTCGTACTTGATCTTGCCCGGCGGTATGACGGGCTCGCCCAGCTTCGCGCCGCTTGCCGTGAAGCGGAAGCGCTCGCGGTACATGTAGTAGCCGTCGGCGATCGCATAGTTCACGACGATCGTGTGCGCGTCGGCCATCTGCGCGGAGAACTTGAATGCCTGCTCGGGCGGCAGGAAATCGTCGTCGGCGTGGGCGGTGGAGACGAAGGCGGCGCAGGCCAGCAGCAACGTGCACAGGGCGGCCAGCAGGCGCGCGGCGGGCGATAGGGAAGATCGGAGCATGGATCGGCAAATTGGTTCAACGCAACGGGCATGGTACACCGGGCGCTGTTCCATTGCACGGCGGCCGGCGAAACGGCACGGCCGCCGTGTGATCGCTCAGGCAGCGAGGCGGACGGCCGGCACCGGCTTGCGCGACTCATTGCCGGTGTGGAAAACGCTCACGATGCGCGCGAGGTGCCGGGCCTGCTCGTCCAGGCTGGACGCCGCCGCCGCGGCCTGTTCCACGAGCGCCGCGTTCTGCTGGGTGGTGCCGTCCAGCACCGTGATCGCGTCATTCACTTGGTGGATGCCCGACGCCTGTTCGCGCGACGCCACGACGATTTCCGCTACGAAGGCCGACACGCGCTGCACGCTGGCGAGGATATCGTCCATCGACGTGCCGGCCTGGCTCACGAGACGGCTGCCGGCCGCGACACGCTCCACGCTTTCATCGATGAGCTGCTTGATTTCCTTCGCCGCCGCCGCGCTGCGCTGCGCCAGGCTGCGCACTTCGCCGGCGACGACCGCAAAGCCGCGCCCCTGTTCTCCCGCCCTGGCGGCCTCGACAGCAGCATTGAGCGCGAGGATATTGGTCTGGAATGCGATGCCGTCGATGACGCCGATGATGTCGACGATCCTGCGGGCGCTGTCGTTGATCGCTTCCATGGTCGCCACCACCTCGGACACGACCTTGCCGCCCTGCTGGGCCACGGTGGAAGCCTGGATCGCCACCAGGCTGGCCTGGTCGGCATTTTGCGCATTCTCCTTCACGGTCGACATGAACTCTTCCATGGACGCCGCCGTCTCTTCCAGGCTCGATGCCTGCGCCTCGGTGCGGGCCGACAAATCCGCATTGCCGAGCGCAATGTCGCCGGTCGTCGCACCGATGGTATCGACGCCGACCCGGACCTCGCGCACGATGTTGCGCAGGTTGTCGTTCATGCGCCCGAGGGAAGCCAGCAGCCGCGCCGTTTCGTTGCGACCTTCGGCCGCGATGCGCGCCGTCAGGTCGCCAGCGGCAACGCGTTCCGCGATTTCGACGGCACTGTTCAGCGGCTGGGTCACGGAGCGTGCGATGACGTAGAGCATCAGGCCGCCGAAGGCAAACAGGACGGTGACGGCGGCCAGCATGCCCAGCCGTGTGCGCTGGAGGGCGGAAATCCGTGCGTCGAGCAGGCCGTCGAATCGCTCCGTAGCCTTGTGTGCGAACGCGTACTGGGCGTCGATGGCGGCCGTCGTGCGCTTGACGTATTCCGGTCCGGAGAACGTGAGCGACTCCGCCTTCACGATCTCATCCATCGCCAGCTTCATCGTCTGTTGCGCCTGCTCGCGCATGTCCCGGATCGAATCGCCCAGCGGCCCAGCGAACGCCGGGTTGGCGCGCGCGGCCTTGTCGTACTGGCTCGTCATCTGGTGCAACCGGTCGGCGACGCGCGCCACGATCGCGGACAACGCCAGTCGCTCTTCCGGGCTGGCGGCAGCGGCGGCCAGCAGGCCGGCGCCCTTCGCCCGCATCTTGCCGAGCTCTTCGGAAAGATATGGCAGCTGGTAATAAATGGCCTGGACCAGCTGGTACGAATCCACGCTGGGGTCCAGGTTCAGGCCGTAATGATCGGCCAACTGGTCCTCCACGTCGAGCAGCTTCGGCACGAGGGCCGTATGCGCCTCATAGCTCTGGGGCACCGTGATCGTGCCCGCGACCACGCGTCCGCGCAGCGCTTCCCAGTCGCGCTTCGCCTCCGACCACGCCCGGTCGATGCGCGGATCGTGCAGGCCGGCGACGATGGCCGACATGGCCGCATAGTTGGCGTCCACCTCAACCTGCTTCTTGTCCCGCTTCGGGATCGACTCGGCGACGCCGCCGACGACGAGCGCCGCCAGGCCGCGATGCTGTTGCGTGGTCTGGATGGTATCGAGGATGGTGGCCACCGGCGTGCGCGCCCTCGCTTCGAGTTCCAGGGCATCGAGCGCCTTGCCGGTCTCGCGCAGGTAGAGCGAGGCCGGGATCGCGGCGACGATGACGCCCACCACGCTGAGGATCGCGAATTTATGCCAGAGCAGCAGGTGCTCGAGTCGATGTTGCAGGCCCATGATCTTGTCTACCGTTGAATGATGGTTTGTATCCAAACGGAAACAATAATTGCCCTTCACTTAAACCGCAATACGTATTTACTAGTTCGGGCGGAGATACGACAGGTCGATAGGCGTCATGGCGAAAAAAAACCAGGCGCGAGGCCTGGTTTTTCATGATGCTTGAACCGCGATTACTCGGCGGTCGGCGCGTCTTCAGCCGAGGTGACTTCCGGACGGTCGACCAGCTCGACGAAGGCCATCGGGGCGTTGTCGCCAACGCGGAAGCCCATCTTCAGGATGCGGATGTAGCCGCCCGGACGCGCGTTGTAGCGCGGGCCGATTTCAGCGAACAGCTTCTGGACGATTTCGCGGTCACGCAGACGGGCGAATGCCAGGCGCTTGTTGGCCAGGGTGTCGTTCTTGCCCAGGGTGATGATCGGCTCGACGACTTTGCGCAGTTCCTTGGCTTTCGGAACGGTGGTCTTGATCGCTTCGTGACGCAGCAGCGAAACGGTCATGTTGCGCAGCATGGCGAGGCGGTGGGACGAGGTACGGTTCAGCTTGCGAAGGCCGTGACGGTGACGCATGGTAATTCCTTTCGAGTTAAGTTTAAATCCGAGCTCTTCGATCGCCGCTGTGTGCGACGCGGGCCGGTTGGCGATAAAACGCCCGGGACACCTGCCCCGGGCGGGTACTACGAATTACTTTTCCAGACCTGCGGGCGGCCAGTTTTCCAGCTTCATGCCCAGGGTCAGACCACGGGAAGCCAGGACTTCCTTGATCTCGTTCAGCGACTTGCGGCCCAGGTTCGGCGTCTTCAGCAGTTCGTTTTCCGAACGCTGGATCAGGTCGCCGATGTAGTAGATGTTCTCGGCCTTCAGGCAGTTTGCCGAACGGACGGTCAGTTCCAGGTCGTCCACCGGGCGCAGCAGGATCGGATCGACCAGCGGTGCACGCGACGGTGCTTCCGCGGCGGCTTCCGTGCCTTCCAGGGCAGCGAACACGTTCAGCTGGTCGACCAGGACGCGGGCCGACTGGCGGATCGCTTCTTCCGGCGTGATGACGCCGTTGGTCTCGATGTTGATGATCAGTTTGTCGAGGTCGGTACGCTGTTCGACGCGGGCCGATTCCACGGCATACGACACGCGGCGGACCGGCGAGAACGATGCGTCCAGGATGATGCGGCCGATGGTCTTGTTCGTGTCTTCCGACAGACGGCGCACGTTACCCGGCACATAGCCGCGGCCTTTTTCGACCTTGATCTGCATGTCCAGCTTGCCGCCGGCGGTCAGATGGGCGATCACGTGGTCCGGGTTGATCAGTTCCACGTCATGCGGCAGGTCGATGTCCGATGCCAGGACCGGGCCTTCGCCTTCCTTCTTCAGGGTCAGCGTCACGGAGTCGCGGTTGTGCACCTTGAACACGACGCCTTTCAGGTTCAGCAGCAGGTCGACGACGTCTTCCTGCACACCGTCCAGCGACGAGTACTCGTGCACGACGCCGGCGATCGTCACTTCGGTCGGCGCGTAGCCGATCATCGACGACAGCAGCACGCGGCGCAGCGCGTTACCCAGCGTGTGGCCATAACCACGTTCGAACGGTTCCATCACGACTTTCGCGTGGCCGGCGCCGAGCGTTTCGACATCGATAATACGTGGCTTCAACAAACTATTTTGCATGAGTGTCCTCTTCAATACCCTCGGCTCGTTACACCGATAAGGCTGATGGCATCAGTAGTGGAAACGCCTGCTTCTGGGAGCAGGCGGTAAGGCGAATTCGGTATTAGACGGAGGATAAAACCCCCGTCGTTCCCGCGAAGGCGGGAACCCAAGTTTGCTAGCGTTACGTCAGCTCATGCAAAACTTGGGTCCCCGCCTTCGCGGGGATGACAAATGGAGCGGCGCGCCGCTCCATTTGTCAATTAACGCGAGTACAGTTCGACGATCAGCGCTTCGTTGACGTCGGCAGCGATCTCGTTACGCTCCGGATAGGCGCGGAAGGTTGCTTCCATTTTCTTGGCATCGACCGACACCCAGCTCGGGAAACCAACCTGCTCGGCCAGCGACAGCGCTTCGACGATACGGGTCTGCTTCTTGGCCTTTTCGCGGACGGCGATGACGTCGCCGGTCTTGACCTGGTACGAAGCGATGTTCACGACGTTGCCGTTCACGGTCAGCGCTTTGTGGCTGACCAGCTGACGTGCTTCGGCGCGGGTCGAGCCGAAGCCCATGCGGTAGACGACGTTGTCCAGGCGCGATTCCAGCAGCTTCAGCAGGGTCTCACCGGTGTTGCCCTTGCGGCGCGACGCTTCGGCGAAGTAGCGGCGGAACTGACGTTCCAGCACGCCGTAGATACGCTTGACCTTCTGCTTTTCACGCAACTGGTTGCCGTAGTCCGACGTACGCTGGCCCGACTTGACGCCGTGCTGGCCCGGCTTGACGTCCAGTTTGCACTTGGAGTCGAGCGAGCGGCGTGCGCTCTTCAGGAACAAGTCGGTGCCTTCACGGCGCGACAGTTTTGCTTTAGGTCCGATATAACGTGCCACGTTAAACTTCCTTTGTTTGAATGATCACGCCCCGGATGCGGCTTGAGCCACAACAGGCGCTAGTCCAGTTCTTCGATGAGACCGGACGTGGCTTACAAAATACCTCAGAGCCGGGACGGCCCGAGGCGACAATAGCCGGGCAGTATAACCCATTTCTGGGTTAACTGCACCGGCGATTCTTTACACCACGGCGTGTGGCGCATCAATGCTGCGACGGGCGGCGAACCGCCCGGGCAACATTAGATACGACGACGCTTCGGCGGACGGCAGCCGTTGTGCGGAACCGGCGTCACGTCCTGGATCTCGGTGATCTTGATACCCAGGTTGTTCAGCGCGCGCACAGCCGACTCACGGCCCGGGCCCGGGCCCTTGATGCGGACTTCCAGGTTCTTCACGCCGTATTCCTGAGCAACCTTGCCAGCTGCTTCAGCTGCGACCTGAGCCGCAAACGGGGTCGATTTACGCGAACCCTTGAAACCTGCGCCGCCGGACGTCGCCCACGACAGGGCATTGCCCTGACGATCGGTGATCGTGATGATGGTGTTGTTGAACGATGCGTGGACGTGTGCGATGCCTTCGGCGACGTTCTTTTTGACTTTCTTGCGGATGCGGGCTGCAGCCGCCGAGCTTTGTTGCTTAGCCATGGTCAGTTCCTAGATTATTTCTTGAGCGATTGAGCTGCCTTGCGCGGGCCCTTGCGGGTACGTGCATTGGTACGGGTGCGTTGACCGCGGACCGGCAGGCCCTTGCGGTGACGCATGCCGCGGTAGCAGCCCAGGTCCATCAGACGCTTGATGCTCATGGACAGCTCACGGCGCAGGTCGCCCTCGACCACGAACTTGCCGACTGCATCACGCAGCTTTTCCAGCTCGTTGTCGTCCAGGTCCTTGACCTTCTTGTTGGTCGCAACGCCGGTCGATTCGCAGATTTGCTTCGAGCGGGTACGGCCGATACCATAGATCGCCGTCAGGCCGATGACGGTGTGCTGGTGATTGGGGACGTTGACCCCTGCAATACGTGCCATTCGATATTCCTCGTATTAACCTTGACGCTGCTTGTGACGCGGCTCGACGCAGATCACACGGACCACGCCCTTGCGCTTGATGATCTTGCAGTTGCGGCAGATCCGCTTGACTGAAGCGTTAACTTTCATTTTGCACTCTCTTCCAGATTCGATAACTTGATTAGTTTTACTTGGTGCGGAACACGATGCGGGCCCGGGACAAGTCGTAAGGGGTCAGTTCCACCGTTACCTTGTCACCCGGAAGAATGCGGATGTAATTCATCCGCATTTTACCCGAGATATGTCCAAGCACCACGTGCCCGTTTTCCAGCTTCACGCGAAAGGTCGCGTTCGGGAGGTTCTCCAGAATCTCCCCTTGCATTTGGATGACGTCGTCTTTTGCCATTCGGTCTATTCACTCCTGGGGGGCGCCAGCCGCTCAACGCGACGGGATACCGCCCTTGAAATTAGCCTTGCGCAGCAGCGATTCATATTGCTGCGACATGACGTAGTTCTGCACCTGCGCCATGAAATCCATCGTGACGACCACGATGATCAGGAGCGAGGTTCCGCCAAAGTAGAAAGGTACTTTCCACTGGCTCTGGAAGAACTCCGGCACCAGGCACACCAGCGTGATATAGACTGCACCGGCCAGGGTCAGGCGCATCAGGATCTTGTCGATGTAGCGTGCGGTCTGCTCGCCCGGACGGATGCCCGGTACAAACGCGCCGCTCTTCTTCAAGTTGTCCGCCGTTTCCTTGCTGTTGAATACCAGCGCCGTGTAGAAGAAGCAGAAGAACACGATGGCCACCGCATACAGCAACGCGTGGATCGGTTCGCCCGGGCTCAGCGAGGCAGCGAGGTCTTTCAGGAACCCGACGACGGGGCTGTTGACATCTTTGCCGCGCGTGAACCAGTCGACGATCGTGGCCGGGAACAGGATGATCGACGAAGCGAAGATCGGCGGGATCACCCCAGCCATGTTCAGCTTCAGCGGCAGGTGGCTGGTTTGGCCACCATAGATCTTGTTACCGACCTGGCGTTTCGCGTAATTCACCAGGATCTTGCGCTGGCCGCGTTCGACGAACACGACAGCGTAAGTCACCAGGGCTACCAGAATCACGATGACGATCGCGGAGAAGCTACCGATCGAACCGTTCGACACCAGGGTGAACAAGCCACTCAGTGCGCCCGGCAGACCAGCTGCGATACCGGCAAAAATGATGATCGAGATACCGTTGCCAAGACCACGTTCGGTGATCTGCTCGCCCAGCCACATGAGGAACATGGTGCCGGTCAGCAGGGTCACGACGGTCACGAGGCGAAAGCCCATGCCCGGATCGAGCACGAGGCCTTGCTGCGCCTCGAGCGCGACGGCGATACCGAACGCCTGGAACAGAGCCAGCACGACCGTGAAGTAACGGGTGTACTGGGTGATCTTGCGGCGGCCGGCCTCGCCCTCCTTCTTCAGTGCCTCCATCTGCGGCGAGACGATCGACACCAGCTGCATGATGATCGAAGCCGAAATGTACGGCGTGATGCCAAGTGCGAACACGGCAAAACGAGACAAGGCACCGCCCGAGAACATGTTGAACATGCCGAGAATGCCGCCCTCGTTCTGCTTGAACAGCTGGGCCATGGCGACCGGATCAATCCCGGGGACCGGGATATGAGCTCCGATACGGTACACGACCAATGCGCCAAGCAAGAACCACAACCGGCCCCAGGGGAAACCGGATGCAGCGCTTTTACCAAGTTGTGAATTAGTCGCCAATTTTTGCTCCGATCAGGCAGCGGTCGCGTTTAGGCGACCGAGCCGCCAGCTGCTTCGATCGCTGCTTTCGCGCCAGCGGTTGCCTTGATGCCTTTCAGGTTCACCGCTTTGGTGATTTCGCCCGACAGGATCACGCGCACGTCGCGAGCGACGACCGGCAGCACGCCGGCTTGCTTGAGCACCAGGACGTCGACGTCGGCAACGGCCAGGTTGTTCAGGTCCGACAGACGCACTTCAGCCTTGAACGTAGCGTTCAGCGACTTGAAGCCACGCTTCGGCAGACGGCGCTGCAGAGGCATCTGACCGCCTTCGAAGCCGACTTTGTGGAAGCCGCCCGAACGCGATTTCTGACCCTTGTGGCCGCGGCCGGCGGTCTTGCCCAGGCCCGAGCCGATACCGCGACCGACGCGGCGCTTGGCGTGTTTCGCGCCTTCAGCGGGTTGGATGGTATTGAGTTGCATTATTTTCTCCGTTGACCAAGCCGCGGCTTAGTCGACAATTTTCACGAGGTAGTTGACCTTGTTGATCATGCCGCGGATCGCCGGGGTGTCCTGCAGCTCGGAAACCGAGTTGACACGACGCAGACCCAGACCGCGCACGGTGGCGCGGTGATCCTGGCGGGTACCGATCAGGCCTTTGACCAGCTTGACTTTGATGGTGTTTGCCATAGTTATTCCCCTTAACCCAGGATCTCTTCCACCGACTTGCCGCGCTTGGCAGCGATGTCGGCCGGAGTGCTCATTTTTGCCAGACCGTCGAGGGTCGCGCGAACCAGGTTGTACGGGTTCGACGAACCGGTCGACTTGGCGACGACGTCGGTCACGCCCATGACTTCGAAGATTGCGCGCATTGCGCCACCTGCGATCACGCCGGTACCCGGCTTGGCCGGCGACATCATCACGTACGACGCGCCGTGGCGGCCGGTGACGGAGTGCTGCAGCGTACCGTTCTTCAGGGGCACCTTGATCAGGTTGCGGCGGGCTTCTTCCATCGCTTTTTGCACGCCGACCGGAACTTCCTTCGACTTGCCTTTGCCCATGCCGATGCGGCCATCGCCGTCACCGACAACGGTCAGCGCTGCAAAACCCATGATACGACCACCCTTCACCACTTTGGTGACGCGGTTGATCGCGATCATTTTCTCGCGCATGCCATCATCCGGCTTGTCGCTTGCCATTTTCGCTTGCATTTTTGCCATGACGATTCTTCCTTAGAACTTCAGACCAGCTTCGCGCGCGGCTTCTGCCAGCGCCTTCACACGGCCGTGGTAACGGAAACCCGAACGGTCGAATGCGACTTCGGTGATCCCTGCTTTCAGTGCTTTTTCTGCGACGCGCTTGCCAACCAGTGCGGCTGCAGCGGCGTTGCCGCCGGCACCCGACTTGCCGCCCAGCTCGGCGCGCACTTCTGCTTCCAGCGTCGAAGCCGAAACCAGGACCTTCGCATCCGGGCTGATCAGGTTCGCATAGATGTGCAGGTTCGTGCGGTGCACCGACAGGCGGTTCACGCCCAGCTGCGCGATCTTGATGCGGGTTTGGCGTCCGCGACGCAGACGCGATTCTTTCTTGTCCATCGTCAGCTCCGATTATTTCTTCTTGGTTTCTTTAAGCTTCACCACTTCGTCCGCATAACGGACACCCTTGCCTTTGTACGGCTCAGGCGAGCGGTAAGCGCGCACTTCTGCGGCAACCTGACCGACCTGTTGACGGTTGATACCCTTGATCAGGATCTCGGTCGGGGTCGGGGTCGCTGCGGTGACGCCTTCCGGCATCGCGTGCAGCACAGGGTGCGAGAAGCCCAGCGACAGGTTCAGGGCGTTGCCTTGGACGGCGGCCTTGTAACCCACGCCGACCAGGGTCAGGCGCTTTTCGAAACCTTTGGTGACACCGGTCACCATGTTGTTCACCAGTGCACGCAGGGTGCCCGACATGGCGTTCGATTCGCGGGAATCGTCGATCACGTCAAAGGTCAGCGTGCCATTGTTGTTTTCCACTTTGACCAGGCCGTTCAGCGGCTGGGTCAGGGTGCCCAGCGGGCCCTTGACGGTGATCGACGACGCGTTGATCGCGACATCGGTACCGGCCGGGACGGCGATTGGCATCTTAGCTACTCGAGACATCGTCTACTCCTTAAGCCACGTAGCAAATCACTTCGCCACCGACACCGGTAGCGCGTGCTTTGCGGTCGGTCATCACACCCTTCGGGGTCGAGACGATCGCCACGCCCAGGCCGTTCATGACCTGAGGGATCTCGTCTTTGCCCTTGTAGATGCGCAGGCCAGGACGGGAGACGCGCTCGATGCGCTCGATAACCGGACGGCCGACGTAGTACTTCAAACCGATTTTCAGTTCAGCCTTGCCACCTTCGGTGGACACGGCGTAATCTTCGATGTAACCCTCATCCTTCAGGACGTTGGCAATCGCAACTTTCAGCTTCGACGACGGCATTTCGACGGTGGTCTTCTGCACGCCTTGCGCGTTGCGAATACGGGTCAGCATATCGGCGATAGGATCGCTCATACTCATTGCTTATTCTCCTATTACCAGCTAGCTTTGGTCATACCCGGGATTTCGCCTTTCATGGCGAATTCGCGGAGTTTGGTACGGGCCAGACCGAATTTACGGAAAGTGCCACGGGGACGGCCGGTCATGGCGCAGCGGTTACGCTGGCGGGTCGGCGCCGAGTTACGCGGCAGGGCCTGCAGCTTCAGGCGTGCTTCGTAACGCTCTTCTTCGGTCTTCGACTGGTCGTCGATGATTGCTTTCAGAGCGGCACGCTTTGCGGCGAATTTCTCCACCAGGTCTGCACGCTTCTGTTCGCGGTTAATCAGTGCAAGTTTTGCCATGTTCTTAGTTCCGGAACGGGAATTTGAATGCGGCGAGCAGCGCTTTGGCTTCTTCGTCGGTCTTAGCGGTCGTGGTGATCGAGATGTTCATGCCACGCAGCGCATCGATCTTGTCGTAATCGATTTCCGGGAAGATGATCTGCTCTTTGACGCCGATGTTGTAGTTGCCGCGACCATCGAACGATTTGCCGCTGACGCCACGGAAGTCACGCACGCGCGGCAGGGCCACGGTGATGAAACGGTCCAGGAATTCGTACATGCGGGCGCCACGCAGGGTCACCATCGTGCCGATCGGGTAGCCTTCGCGGATCTTGAAACCTGCGATTGCCTTGCGAGCCTTGGTCACGACCGGCTTCTGGCCAGCGATCTTCGTCAGGTCGCCGGTTGCGTGCTCGATGATCTTCTTGTCGGCGACAGCTTCCGACAGACCCATGTTCAGGGTGATCTTGGTCAGGCGCGGCACTTCCATCACCGACTTGTAACCGAATTTTTCGGTCAGTTCGGCAACGACTTTGTCTTTATAAACTTGTTGGAGACGGGCCATTTCTCATTACCCTTTCACTACTTCGCCGTTCGACTTGAAGACGCGGACTTTTTTGCCATCCACTTCTTTGAAGCCAACGCGATCAGCCTTGCCGGTCGCTGCGTTAAACAGCGCGACGTTCGACACGTGAATCGGCATGGTCTTGTCGACGATACCACCAGTTACGCCGGTCATCGGGTTCGGCTTGACGGCCTTCTTGGCCACGTTCACGCCTTCGACGATGACGTGCTCAGCATCTACGCGCTGCTGAACGACACCGCGCTTGCCTTTGTCTTTACCGGCCAGAACGATGACTTCGTCGTTTTTACGAATCTTATCCATTGCTGCTCCCTTACAGAACTTCAGGTGCCAGGGACACGATCTTCATGAACTTCTCGGTACGCAGTTCGCGCGTCACCGGTCCGAAGATGCGGGTACCGATCGGCTCCAGCTTGCTGTTCAGCAGGACGGCGGCATTGCCGTCGAACTTCACCAGGGAGCCGTCCTGGCGGCGCACACCTTTAGCGGTACGCACGACCACGGCGTTGTAGATTTCACCCTTCTTGACGCGGCCGCGCGGAGCAGCTTGCTTCACGGTGACCTTGATCACGTCGCCAATGCTGGCGTAACGGCGCTTGGAGCCGCCCAATACCTTGATGCACAGAACTTCTTTTGCACCGGTATTGTCGGCCACTTCGAGCCGGCTTTCGGTTTGAATCATGATATTTTCTTTCCCAACTTAAGCCGAAGAAACCCCACGGAAAACCGTAGGCCTGCGGTCAGTCTTGGTCCCGCCGTCCGCACTCATTGCAAGCGCGTACGTTTGGGTGATTGGACTTTCCAATGTTCGTTGCAGGCCGCAGTTACCGAAGGACAAACTGCGGCAACACATGAACGAAGCCCGCTAGTATTCCACATACCAGCGGGCCACGCAAGACAAATTTTAGAGACGTTGTAACAACGCCCCTTCAGGCATTACAGAACCGGAGCTACCTGCAGAACTTTGGTCAGGGTCCAAGCCTTCGTCTTCGAGATCGGGCGACCTTCCGCGATCTCGACGGTGTCGCCGATTTTCGCCTGGTTGGTCTCGTCGTGCGCGTGATACTTGTTCGAGCGCACGATGATCTTGCCGTACAGCGGGTGCTTGACGTGACGTTCGATCAGCACGGTCACCGTCTTGTCCATCTTGTCGGACACGACTTTGCCGACCAGCGTACGCTTCAGCGCCGTTTTAGTGGTGTCGTTCATTTGGCTTCCTTCTGGTTCATCACAGTCTTGACACGCGCGATATCGCGGCGCACCTTCTTGAGCTGGGCGGTGTTCGTCAGTTGCTGCGTAGCGATTTGCATGCGCAGGCCGAACTGTGCCTTCAGCAGCTCATTCAGCTCTTGTTGCAGAGCTGCCTGGTCCTTGCCGCGGAGTTCCGTTGCTTTCATTCTTAACTCCTGTTATTGACCGACTTGACGCACGACGAACGTCGTCGCCAGCGGCAGTTTGGCGGCAGCCAGACGGAAGGCTTCGCGCGCCAGTTCTTCAGCGACGCCGTCCATTTCGTACAGGACCTTGCCCGGCTGGATCTCGGCCACGTAGTACTCCGGATTACCTTTACCGTTACCCATACGGACTTCAGCCGGCTTGTTCGAGATCGGCTTGTCCGGGAAGATACGGATCCAGATACGGCCGCCACGCTTGATGTGACGGGTCATGGCACGACGTGCAGCTTCGATCTGGCGTGCGGTGATACGGCCGCGGGCAACTGCCTTCAGACCGAATTCGCCGAACGAGACCGCGGTGCCGCGGGTGTGCGAAATGCCGGTGTTGCGGCCTTTCTGCTCTTTACGATACTTTCTGCGGGATGGCTGCAGCATGCTTATTCTCCTGCTTTCTCAGCGGCCGGCTTGGCAGCACGGCGGCCTGCGGGTGCGGTACCTGGCTTGGCGCCCGGGCGGCCACGGCCAGCCGGTTTGCCATCGTCACGACGCGGACCGCGCGGCTTTTTCTCGTCGGCCGGAACGTCGATCACCGGTGCTTCGCCGGTCGGCGAACGGTCACCCTTGTAGACCCAGACTTTCACGCCGATGATGCCGTACGTGGTCGAGGCTTCGCTGGTGCCGTAGTCGATATCGGCGCGCAGGGTGTGCAGGGGCACACGGCCTTCGCGGTACCATTCGGTACGTGCGATCTCGATGCCGTTCAGGCGGCCCGACGACATGATCTTGATGCCGACGGCGCCCAGACGCATCGCGTTCTGCATCGCACGCTTCATGGCGCGACGGAACATGATACGTTTTTCGAGCTGCTGGGCGATCGAATCGGCGATCAGCTGCGAGTCGATTTCCGGCTTGCGGATTTCTTCGATATTGACGTGCACCGGCACGCCCATGATCTTCGTCAGCGACGACTTCAGGACTTCGATGTCTTCGCCCTTCTTGCCGATGACGACGCCCGGACGCGACGAGTAGATCGTGAAGCGCGCGTTCTTGGCCGGACGCTCGATGACGATGCGGCCGACGGAGGCGTTCTTCAGTTTCTTCTTCAGGAAAGCGCGGGCTTCCAGGTCTTCCTTCAGCATGTCGGCGAAGTTGCCGTTGCCAGCGTACCAGCGCGATGCCCAGTTACGGGTGACCGCCAGGCGGAAGCCGGTTGGGTGGATTTTCTGACCCATCGTGTGACTCCTTAGTTACCGACAGTCACGAAGATGTGACAGGATTGTTTCGAAATGCGATCGCCGCGGCCTTTGGCACGTGCCGTAAAGCGCTTCAGGATCGGGCCCTTTTCGACATAGATCTGAACCACTTTCAGTTCGTCGATGTCGGCACCATCGTTGTGCTCGGCGTTCGCGATTGCGGACTCCAGCACTTTCTTGATGATGGTCGCGCCTTTTTTCGGGCTGAACTGCAGGATGTTCAGCGCGGCGTCGACTTTCTTGCCGCGGATCAGATCGGCGACGAGGCGGCCTTTCTGTTCCGACAGGCGGACGCCTTTGAGGATAGCTTTAGTTTCCATTATTTCTTCGCCTTCTTGTCAGCGGCGTGGCCCTTGAACGTGCGGGTCAGGGCGAATTCGCCCAGCTTGTGACCCACCATGTTCTCGGACACGTACACCGGCACGTGCACTTTGCCGTTGTGGACGGCGATCGTCAGACCGATGAAGTCCGGGGTGATCGTCGAGCGGCGCGACCAGGTTTTGACCGGCTTTTTGTCTTTGTTCGCTTGCGCGGTTTCGACTTTTTTCACCAGGTGGGCGTCAATGAACGGCCCTTTTTTCAATGAACGAGTCATGTCTTATCCTTATTTCTTGCCGCGGCGCGAGACGATCATCGACGACGTGCGCTTGTTCGAACGCGTCTTCTTGCCCTTCGTCTGCTGGCCCCATGGCGACACCGGGTGACGACCCGCAGCCGTACGACCTTCACCACCACCGTGCGGGTGGTCGATCGGGTTCATCACGACACCGCGAACGGTCGGGCGGACACCGCGCCAACGCATTGCACCGGCTTTACCGATCTTGCGCAGGTTGTGCTCGCCGTTGCCGACTTCGCCCACCGTTGCGCGGCACTCGATGTGCACGCGGCGCACTTCACCCGAGCGCAGGCGAACCTGGGCGTAGGTGCCTTCGCGAGCCATCAGCACGACGCCGGCGCCTGCGGTACGGGCCATCTGGGCACCCTTACCCGGCAGCATTTCGACGCAGTGCATGGTGGTGCCGACCGGGATGTTGCGGATCGGCAGGCAGTTACCCGACTTGATCGGCGCTTCCGAGCCGTTCATGACGGTATCGCCCACGGCCATGCCTTTGGTGGCGATGATGTACGCGCGGAAACCGTCGGCGTAGCACACCAGAGCGATGTGCGCGCTGCGGTTCGGGTCGTATTCAATGCGCTCGACCTTGGCCGGGATACCGTCCTTGTTGCGCTTGAAGTCGACCACGCGGTAGTGGTGCTTGTGACCACCGCCGATGTGGCGGGTGGTGATGTGACCGTTGTTGTTACGGCCAGCGGTCTTCGATTTCTTCTCAACCAGGGCTGCGAACGGACGACCCTTGTACAGGTCGGGGTTCACAACCTTCACCATGCCGCGGCGGCCTGGGGAGGTTGGCTTCATCTTAACGAGTGCCATTATTTAGCCTCCTCGACAAAATTGATTTCCTGGCCCGGTTTCAGGGCCACGAAAGCGCGCTTGGTGTGGTTGCGGCGACCGGTGAAACGGCCCGAACGCTTCTGCTTGCCTTCGCGGTTCACGGTCTGCACCGATTCCACTTCGACTTTGAACAGCAGCTCGACGGCGGCTTTGATTTCCGGCTTGGTCGCGTCCGGCAGGACCTTGAACACGATCTGTTCGTTCTTTTCCGCGACGAAGGTCGCCTTTTCGGAAATGACCGGAGCCAGCAGCACCTTCATCAGGCGCTCTTCGCTGAATTTGATTGCGGCGCTCATGCGTACATCTCCTCGATCTTGGCCAGAGCAGCTTTGGTGACCAGGACTTTCTTGTAGAACACCAGCGACATCGGGTCGGCGTGCTTCGGCTCGACAACCAGCACGTTCGGCAGGTTGCGCGATGCCAGCAGCAGGTTTTCATCGATGGTGTCGGTGATCACCAGGACCGAGTCCAGACCCATGCCCTGCAGCTTTTGCGACAGCAGCTTGGTCTTCGGTGCTTCGACGGTCAGGTTCTCGATGACGCTCAGGCGGTCTTCGCGGGCCAGCTGCGAGAAGATCGAGCAGATACCTGCGCGATGCATCTTCTTGTTGACCTTGTGCGAGAAGTTCTCGTCCGGCGAGTTCGGGAAGATACGACCACCACCGCGCCACAGCGGCGACGACGACATACCGGCACGAGCACGGCCCGTACCTTTTTGACGCCACGGCTTCTTGGTCGTGTGGGAGACTTCTTCACGATCCTTCTGCTTGCGGTTGCCCGAGCGCGCGTTGGCGGCGTAGGCGACCACGATCTGGTGGATCAGGGCTTCGTTGTAATCACGGCCGAACACGGTGTCGGCGGCGTTGACTGCGGCGCCAGCTTGACCTTGCTCATTCAGGAGCTTGAGTTCCATCGCTTATGCTCCTTTCTTGGCTTTGACCTTGACTGCCGGCTTGACGATCACTTGACCGTTCTTGGCGCCAGGAACGGCACCCTTAACCAGCAGCAGTTGACGCTCGGCGTCGATACGGGCGATTTCCAGGTTCTGGGTCGTGACAGTGACGTCACCCATGTGACCGGTCATGCGCTTACCCGGGAACACGCGGCCCGGATCCTGTGCCATACCGATGGAACCCGGCACGTTGTGCGAACGCGAGTTACCGTGGGTGGCGCGGCCCGACGAGAAGTTGTAACGCTTGATGGTACCGGCGTAGCCCTTACCGATCGAGGTGCCTTGCACGTCGATCTTCTGGCCCACTTCGAACAGCGAGACGTTGACTGCGTCGCCAGCTTTGAAACCAGCGGCTTGAGCGGCTTCGACGCGGAATTCCTTCAGCATCGTGCCAGCTTCGACGCCAGCTTTGGCGTAGTGACCGGCAGCGGCCTTGTTCACGCGGGAAGCGCGACGTTGACCGAAGACGACCTGAACTGCGGCATAACCATCAGTTTCAGGAGTTTTGATTTGCGCAACACGGTTGTTCGACACGTCCAGCACGGTAACGGGGATCGAATCACCGTCATCCGTGAAGATGCGCATCATGCCAACCTTGCGACCGAGAAGGCCCAGGCTCATTTTTTCTCCATTCCCACCTGCGATTGGGCGGGGCTAGTTGACTATCGGAAGTTTTAAAAAAACTTCCTCTTAAACGCATGGGCCAAAAAAAGATAGGCCCACACCGAAGCCGGCTAGTATAGCGCGCGCAACGGATGGACGCAACAGGAAAATGCGAAGCTGACGCGGCCTGTTGCGCTTTACGCTAGAGTCGTGGAGATCAGAGAATCCGTTCAAGCTGAACGGCACAGAAAAGACACCTTGGCATCTTTTCTCTACAGGCTCGAGGCCTGCGATATGGAGGAATTCTGGTGGGCGGTGCAGGATTCGAACCTGCGACCCCTTGGATGTCGACCAAGTATTCTAACCAGCTGAACTAACCGCCCGGGGAGCCGCATTATACGAGGATGTTTTAGCAAAGCGCAATACCCAATCCAAAAAACTCGTCATTCCGTGATTCGGTGCAATCATCTCACAGGTTGTCGATGTTATTTTGCAATGTTATCCTTGACGGGTTCCACCGGGGACGAGCGCCGTCTCACACCATAAATACAACCCTCACGCTGGCGCCCCGTTTCAAGTTCACCGTCCGTCCCCGTCGCGTGGATGCCAAGCCGCATCCGCTTTCCTGCGCGCGCACCCGGCCACCGGCCGCGGCCCTGCACGCCTCACTCCCTGCCACGTCCGCGCTCGAGCGGGCCGCGTGGCGGACATCGCTCGACAAGGATGACCATGACCGCATTGCCTTTCCGTTCCCGTACCCCTTACCTCGATCCGCGCAAGCTCGTGCTCGCCACCGACCTCGACGGCACCCTGCTCGCCGGCCCGCAGGAAGCGCGCCGGAGAGTGCGCGAGCTGTTCGGCGGCGGCCTGGAGGGCGCCACGCTCGTGTTCGTCACGGGCCGCGGACTGGAATCCGTGATGCCCCTGCTGGCCGATCCGACCATTCCCACGCCCGACTACATCATCGCCGACGTGGGCGCCACCATCGTGCACGGCAACCTCCGTCCCGTGGAACCGCTGCACCATGAGATCGCGGCGCGCTGGCCCGGCAGCCAGGCGGTGCTGAAGGCGCTGGCCGGCTTTCCGCAACTCGAACGCCAGAGCGTGCCGCAGGAGCGGCGCTGCTCGTTCATCGCGCCCGAGGGTGCCGTCACGCCGGCGCTGCGCAGCGCGGTGGCGGCGCTCGGCTGCGAGCTGCTGTTCTCCGCCGGGCGCTACCTGGACGTGCTGCCGCGCGGCGTCGGCAAGGGTCCCGCGCTGCGCCGGCTGATCGATGCGGCCGGCTTCGACCCGGCCCACGTCGTCGTCGCGGGCGACACGCTGAACGACCTGTCGCTGTTCGAGACGGGCTTGCGCGGCGTGGTCGTGGGCGGCGCGGAGCCCGCGCTCGTCGCGCGCGTGCGCCGCATGCCCAGCGTGTTCATCGCGGAAAATGCCGGCTGCGGCGGCATCCTCGACGGCCTCGCCCACCACGGCCTGCGCGCCCATCACGCGGGCACGGCGGACGTCGCGCACCTGCCCGGCAAGGCGGAACTCGTGATGGTCTACCACCGGCTGCCGTTCGACGAGGCGGTCGAGGATGGCGTGGCCGTGCGGCGCCGCCCGAAAAGCCCGAACGGCATCATGCCGACCCTGCTGAGCCTGTTTTCGGGCGGCCGCACGGGGTCGTGGGTCGCGTGGTCGCAGCAAGACTCGCGCGATCCGGACGGTTTCGCAAGCCACGTCCCCGTCGATCCGGAGCAGTATCCGAACCTGCAGGCGGCGCGCATCGCGCTGACCGGGGAGGACGTGGACCTGTTCTATAAAAAGTTTTCGAAAGAGGCGTTCTGGCCAATCATCTTCTCGTTCCCGGACCGCGCCGAATTCCGCCAGGACCACTGGGAACGCTACCTCGACGTGAACCGCCTGTTCGCCGAGCAGGCCGCGCGCGAGGCGGCGGAAGGCGCCACGGTCTGGGTGCACGACTACAACCTGTGGATGGTGCCCGCGTTCCTGCGCCCGCTGCGCCCGGACCTGAAGATCGCGTTCTTCCACCACACCGCCTTCCCGTCCAGCGACGTCTTCAACATCCTGCCGTGGCGCCGCGACATCGTCGCCAGCCTGCTGCAATGCGACTACGTGGGCTTCCACATCCCCCGCTACGTCGAGAACTTCGTCGATGCGGCCCGTTCCTGTGCGCCGGTCGAGGTCGTCGCCAGCGCCCCGTGCGCGCCCCGCTTCCTCACCTATGGCTGCGCGCTGGGCGTCGACACGACGACGACGGCGATCGAGGCCGGCGGCCGCCGCGTCGCGCTGGGCGCCCATCCGGTCGGCACGGACGTCGCGCTGATCGGGCGCCTGATGCAGACGCCGCAGGTCGCGGCGGATCGCGCCGAGATCGACGGCTACCTGGCCGGCCGCACCGGCATCGTCTCGATCGAGCGCCTGGACTACGTAAAAGGGTCGCTGGAAAAGCTGCAGGCGTTCGAGCGCCTGCTGGAACAGCATCCGGCGCTGGCGGGCAAGGTCACGCTGCTGAACATCATCACGCCCGCCGCGCCCGGCATGGAGATCTACGACACGCTGCGCGAAGAACTGGACCGCACGGTGGGCCGGATCAACGGGCGTTTCTCGACGCTGGACTGGGTGCCGGTACGCTATTTTTATCGCTCGCTGCCGTTCGAGGCCGTGCTGGCCCATTACGCGGCCTGCGACATCGCGTGGATCACGCCGCTGCGCGACGGCCTGAACCTCGTCGCGAAGGAATACATCGCGGCACGCCACGCGGTCGGCAAGCCGGGCGTATTGATCCTGTCGGAATTTGCCGGCGCCGCGGTCGAACTGCATGGCGCCCTGCTGACGAATCCCTACGACGCGCATTCGATGACGGACAGGCTGTACCGCGCCATTACAATGGGGCCCGACGAGGCCGCCTACCGCGCGGAACGCATGGCCGCCATCGTCGCCGACCATGACGTCGCGCGCTGGGGCGGGGAATTCCTCGCCGCCGTCGCCGACGCGGCGGCCGGCACCGACGCATTGCCCGAAGCCGCCTGAGCAATCCCACCGCAACCAACGGAAAGGATGATCGGATGAATGTAGTATTTTTCGATAACACGACGCTGGCCTGGCTCACGGCCCTCGGCATCGCGGCCGGCGTCGCGCTGGCGCTGTACATCACGAAACGACTGGGCGTGCATCACATGCGCAAGCTGGCCGAGCGCACGGAGACGCGGCTGGACGACATCGTCGTCGAAGCGCTCGACGGCACGCGGCTGCTGGCCATCGTCATCATGGGCCTGTTCGCCGGCAGCAAGTTTCTTGTCTTGCCGCCCGAAGTGCATTCGTTCGCGACACGGGCCGCCATCGTCACGGGCCTGATTCAGGCCGCCGTCTGGGGACATCGCGCCCTACGGGCCTGGCTGACGGATTACTACCAGAACCGCGCCGGCGACCCGGCCCGTGCCACGTCGGCGGCGGCCGTCGGCTTCATCGCGCAGACCGTGCTGTGGACCGTGCTGCTGTTGATGGTGCTGGACAATCTCGGCGTCAACATCACGACCCTCGTCGCCTCGCTGGGGATCGGCGGTATCGCGGTGGCATTGGCCGTCCAGAACATCCTGGGCGACCTGTTCGCGTCGCTGTCCATCGTGCTCGACAAACCCTTCGTCGTCGGCGACTTCATCATCGTCGACAAATACCTGGGCACCGTGGAATACGTGGGTTTGAAGACGACCCGGCTGCGCAGCCTGGGCGGCGAGCAGCTCGTGTTCTCGAACGCGGACCTGCTCAAGAGCCGGCTGCAGAACATGACGCGCATGAGCCGGCGCCGCGTCGCGTTCACGGTCGCCGTCGCGTACGACACACCCACGGACAAGCTGCGCCAGATCCCGCCGCTGCTGACGGAACTCGTCAAGGCGCACGAAGGCGTGACGTTCGACCGCGCCCATTTCGCCGGCATGGTGGCGCCATCGCTGAACTTCGACGTCGTGTACTGGGTGGAGTCGGCGGATTACGTCCGCTACATGGATATCCAACAGGAGATCTATCTGCAGCTGATGGACCGTTTCGCCGCGCTGGAGATCGAGTTCGCGTTTCCGACGCAGCGGCTGCATCTGCACGACGCGCGGTAGGGTGGGCGGCCCCCGCCCACGCGTAACGCCAACAAACCGCCTACGTCACGCGTGGGCACGGGTGCCCACCCTACGGGCGCCGTGGAGGCCCGCACGACGAGCGTGCTGGCCAGCGCCGTGTTGCGCAGCGGCGCGTACTGGCCGCGGATGCGATCGATCAGCAGCTCGATCGCAAGCTGCGCCATGGCGCGCTTGGGCGGCGCCACCGTCGTCAGCGGCGGCAGCGTATAGCCCGCGCCGGCAATATCGTCATAGCCCACCACGGACAATTGCGCCGGCACGCGCACCCCGGACGCACCGGCGGCGCACTGGCCGCCCAGCGCCATCAGGTCGCTCGTGACGAATATGGCCGTTGGCCGGTGCTCCCGTCCCAGCAGGCGCGTAAATGCCGCGTGGCCGCCGGCGCTCGTGAATTCCTCGTGCACGATGCCGTCCGGCGTCACCGCCAGCCCCGCTTCCGCCATCGCGCGCAGGAAGCCGCCGACGCGTTCGCGCGTGCGCGGCAGGTCGGCCGGGCCGGATACGCAGGCGATGTCCCGGTGCCCCAGCTCGATCAGGTGGCGCGTCGCCTCGTACCCGCCCTCTTCCTGGCCGGCCTGGACCAGGTCGGCATCGAGCCCCGGCAGCGCCCGCTCCAGCTGGACGATCGGGACCGCTTCATGGCGCAGCAACAGCTCCTGTTCGTCGTCGGCACCGCTGGCGACGAGGACCAGGCCGTCGATGCGCTTTTCCATCAGCAGCCGCAGATAGGCGGCCTGCTTCCGTGCGCCGCCGTGCGCGTTGCAGAGGATGATGTTGTAGCCGACCTCGAACGCAGCGTCCTCGATCCAGCGGATCAGTTCGGCGAAGTATGGATTGGACGAGTTCGGCACGAGCACGCCGATGGTGTGGGTCTTGTCGTTCTTGAGGCTGCGGGCGATGGCACTGGGGATGTAGCGCATCTCGTCGATGATGCCGAGCACGCGCTGGCGCACGTCGTTGCTGACCACGCGCGTGTTGTTGATCACGTGCGAGACCGTGGAGATCGACACTCCGGCACGCTCCGCTACCTGTTTCATGGTCGCCATCGCTTCCTCCTGAGGCGCGATTATTACCGATGTGTTTCAGTAATTACAACTCCCGGGCGTTCGTTCTTCAAGATCAGGTCGCTATCGGGCTTATCAAGAGGGCCACGACCGGCCAGTCGATCTGATATTTCCACGCAAAACGGTTTTGAAAAATTGTATACAGAGGGCGCCAAAATTCCCTGCGTTCCCTCTGTGAGACAGCAGATTCTCCTACTTATTATTCGATAGAAACTGTATACAAATTCGTTGACACTGCCGGCAGGCAGGGGCATCATGATTTGAAAACAAGCCGCCGCAGAGTGGCCCAAGCATTGGGGAGACAGCGCAATCGGTTGCATCCGGATCCCGGATTGCCTGCCGTGGTCGACCGTCTCCACCGTCCGGAAATCATCGAACCACCCGACGCAGTTCAGGACACATCGACGGAGACATACATGAACAATCTGCTGTACAAGGTCGACGACCGCCCTCCCCTCATCACCACGACCCTGCTCGCCGCCCAGCACATGCTGGCCGCCCTCGGGGGCATCATCGCCGTGCCGCTCGTCGTCGGCGCCATCCTCAAATTGCCCGCGGACCAGATCGTCGCGCTCGTCAACGCGGCGCTGCTGGGCTCGGGCATCGTCACGATCATCCAGTGCAAGGGCATCGGCCCGGTCGGCATCCGGCTGCCGTGCGTGATGGGCACCAGCTTCGCCTTCGTCGGCGCGGCCATCAGCATCGGTTTCGAGCATGGCGTGGCGGGCATCCTCGGCTCGTCGCTCGCCGGCTCCGTCGTCATGATCGTAGGCAGTTTCTTCATGCCACAGATCCGCAAACTGTTCCCGCACCAGGTGACGGCCGTCGTCGTGACGATGATCGGCCTGTCGCTCGTCCCCGTCGCCGTCGACTGGGCGGCCGGCGGCAAGGCGCCGGGTGCGGACTACGGCGCGCCCGCGAACCTGGGCATCGCGCTGTTCGTGCTGGCCATCGTCGTCGCGCTCGTCCAGTTCGGCAAGGGCATCATCTCCGCCTCCGCCATCGTGATCGGCATCGCGATCGGCTACGCCGTCTGCCTGGGCCTGGGCCTCGTCGACTTCTCGAGCGTGCAGAAGGCCGCCGTGTTCGCGCTGCCGCAGCCGCTGCACTTCGGCATGAGCTTCCCGCCGAGCGGCATCCTCGCGATGGCCCTCGCCTACGTCGTGACGATGGTCGAAACGACCGGCACCTTCATGGCGCTGGGCGCCGCGACGGAAACCAGGATGCGCGGCACCTTGCTCAAGCGCGGCGTGTTGTGCGACGGCGTCGGTTCCGCGTTCGCCTCGACGCTGGGCGCGCCGCCGATGTCGACGTTCGCGCAGAACGTGGGCGTCATCTCGCTGACCGGTGTCGCGAGCCGCCACGTCGTCGCCCTCACCGGCGTGATGCTGGCGCTGGCCGGCCTGTTTCCGGTGCTGGGCGCCGTCGTCGTCACCATCCCGCAGCCCGTGCTGGGCGGCGCGGGCCTCATGATGTTCGCGATGATTCTTACCGCCGGCGTGCAGATGCTGGGCCAGGTCGAGCACGACAAACGCACGGGCCTCATCATCGCCGTCTCCATCGGCTGCGGGCTCGCCGTCAGCGTGCGTCCGGAACTGCTGGCCAAGCTGCCGTCATTCGTGAACGAAATCTTCGGCTCGGGCATCAGCACGGGCGCCATCATGGCCGTCCTGCTGAACCTGGTGCTGCCGAACCGTCCCGTGGAAGTCCACGACGACGAAGAAGACGTCCCCCAGCCGCTGCTGGTCAAAGACCTGGAGGCGGTCTGACGGGGATACTCCCGACATTGTTTCCGCAGTGCCCGCGCATTGTTTCCGCAGTGTTGAAATCTAAAAAAGTGGAACTTATGAGCAAAACTCTCCTGATCAAGAATGCGCGCGTCCTCGTCACGATGGATGCCGCGCGCCGCGAAATCGCGGATGGCGCCGTCTTCATTCGCGGCAACGTGATCGAACAAGTGGGCACGACGGACGACCTCCCTCAGCATGCAGACGAGGTCATCGACGCGACGGGCCACGTCGTCATCCCCGGCCTCGTCAACACGCACCATCATATGTTCCAGAGCCTCACGCGCGTGATCCCGGCCGCGCAGGACGGCGAACTCTTCAACTGGCTGACGAACCTGTACCCCGTGTGGGCGAACCTGACGGGCGAGATGGTCCACGTGTCGACGCTCACCGCGATGGCGGAACTGATCCTGTCGGGCTGCACGACGAGCAGCGACCACCTGTACATCTACCCGAACGATTGCCGCCTCGACGACAGCATCGAAGCGGCGCACACCATCGGCATGCGCTTCCACGCGTCGCGCGGCGCGATGAGCGTGGGCCGTTCGGAAGGCGGCCTGCCGCCGGACAGCGTCGTGGAAGACGAAACGGCGATCCTGAAGGACACGCAGCGCCTCATCGAGACGTACCACGACGCTTCGCGCCATGCGATGCAGCGGATCGTCGTGGCGCCCTGCTCGCCGTTCTCCGTGTCGCGCGACCTGATGAAGGAAGCGGCGCTGCTGGCGCGCAGCCACGGCGTGTCGCTGCACACGCACCTCGCGGAAAACGTCAACGACATTGCCTACAGCCGCGAGAAATTCAACATGACGCCGGCCGAATATGCGGAAGATTGCGGGTGGGTCGGCCACGACGTGTGGCACGCGCACTGCGTGCAGCTGGACGACGCGGGCATTCATTTGTTCGCACGGACCGGCACCGGCGTCGCGCACTGCCCGTGCTCGAACATGCGCCTCGCGTCCGGCATCGCGCCCGTGCGCAAGATGGTCGACGCCGGCGTGCCCGTGGGCCTCGGGGTGGACGGCAGCGCGTCGAACGACGGCGCGCACATGCTGGGCGAGGTGCGCCAGGCGATGCTGCTGCAGCGCGTGGGCTTCGGCCCGGATGCGATGACGGCGCGCCAGGCGCTGGAACTCGCCACGCTGGGCGGCGCGAAAGTGCTCGATCGCGACGACATCGGCAGCATCGCGCCGGGCATGTCGGCGGACGTCGTCATGTTCAAGCTGGACGGCGTGGGCTTCGCGGGCGCGCTGCACGATCCCGTGGCGGCACTCGTGTTCTGCACGCCGGCCAACGTGAATCACAGCGTCATCAACGGCAAGGTCGTCGTGAAGGATGGGGTGTTGCGGACCGTCGATCTGCCGGTGGTGCTGGAGCGGCACAACCGGCTGGCGGAGGAGTTGGTGCAGTTGTCGAGATAAGAAACACTTAAAACCGTCGTTCCCGCGCAGGCGGGAACCCAAGTTTGCCAGCTGTGCAACGAACTGGGGCCCTGCCTTCGCAGGGACGACGGCAAAAGCAAACGGCCCATCTACCGCGAAGTAGATGGGCCGTTTTGCATGCGCCGGCGGCAAGGCCGCCAGGGCGCTTGAAACGATTACTGCAGCTTGATTTCGACGTCAACGCCAGCCGGCAGGTCCAGCTTCATCAGCGCGTCGACGGTCTTGTCGGTCGGGTCCACGATGTCCATCAGACGCTGGTGCGTACGGATTTCGAACTGGTCGCGCGAGGTCTTGTTCACGTGCGGGGAACGCAGCACGTCGAAGCGCTGGATGCGGGTCGGCAGCGGAACCGGGCCCTTGACGACTGCGCCGGTGCGCTTGGCGGTGTCGACGATTTCCAGGGCGGACTGGTCGATCAGCTTGTAGTCGAACGCTTTCAGGCGGATACGGATTTTCTGATTCGGAGCGGACATGCTATTTCCTTAAAAAAGAACGAACCGGCACACGGGCCGGCAATCATGTGTCAGGTACTGCGGATACTGCGGAGGGGACGGCAGTATAACACCGATTCACCCCTTACTGCACAAACAGAAGGGACAGAACTTTCGCTCTGCCCCTCTGTCTCATTGCTACGACGTAGGGTGGGCACCCCGTGCCCACCCTACGATATCGCTATTAGGCGATGATCTTGGCAACCACGCCGGCGCCGACGGTACGGCCACCTTCGCGGATTGCGAAGCGCAGACCTTCTTCCATCGCGATCGGAGCGATCAGCTTGACGGTGATCGACACGTTGTCGCCCGGCATGACCATCTCTTTGTCGGCCGGCAGAACGATCGAGCCGGTCACGTCAGTCGTACGGAAGTAGAACTGCGGACGGTAGTTGTTGAAGAACGGGGTGTGACGGCCGCCTTCGTCCTTCGACAGGACGTACACTTCGCCCGTGAAGTCGGTGTGCGGCTTGATCGAACCCGGCTTGGCCAGGACCTGGCCACGCTGGACGTCTTCACGCTTGGTGCCACGCAGCAGCAGGCCGACGTTGTCGCCAGCTTGACCCTGGTCCAGCAGCTTGCGGAACATTTCGACGCCGGTGCAGGTCGTCTTGACCGTATCGACGATACCGACGATTTCGATCTCTTCACCGACCTTGATGATGCCGCGCTCGACACGACCGGTCACCACGGTACCGCGGCCCGAGATCGAGAACACGTCTTCCACCGGCATCAGGAAGGCGCCGTCAACAGCACGTTCCGGGGTCGGGATGTAGGTGTCCAGAGCTTCAGCCAGGCGGATGATGCAGTCTTCGCCCATTTCGCCCTGCTGGCCTTCCAGCGCCATACGAGCCGAACCCTTGATGATCGGCAGGTCGTCGCCCGGGAACTCGTACTTCGAGAGCAGCTCGCGCACTTCCATTTCGACCAGTTCCAGCAGTTCCGCGTCGTCGACCAGGTCGCACTTGTTCAGGAACACGATGATGTACGGAACACCCACCTGGCGAGCCAGCAGGATGTGTTCGCGGGTCTGCGGCATCGGGCCGTCAGCAGCGGAGCACACCAGGATCGCGCCGTCCATCTGCGCTGCGCCGGTGATCATGTTCTTGATGTAGTCGGCGTGGCCCGGGCAGTCGACGTGTGCGTAGTGGCGGTTGGCCGTTTCGTACTCGACGTGCGCGGTGTTGATGGTGATGCCGCGTGCTTTTTCTTCCGGAGCCGCGTCGATCTGGTCGTAGGCCTTGGCTTCACCGCCGAATTTCTTCGACAGAACGGTTGCGATTGCAGCCGTCAGGGTGGTTTTGCCGTGGTCAACGTGACCGATGGTGCCGACGTTCACGTGCGGCTTGGTCCGTTCGAATTTTTCCTTTGCCATTTTGATCTTCCTTTAAAAGACAATATTTTATTTATTTGTGGGACAGAGCAGGGCTTACGCCTTCTGCTCTGTCCCCAACTATTTGTAACGCTTTGTGGGACAGAGCAGGGTTCATCGCCTTCTGCTCTGTCCCCAATTGACTATTACTTGGCCTTAGCCGTCACGATGGCGTCCATCACATGCTTCGGTGCTTCAGCATAGTGCTTGAATTCCATCGTGTAGGTCGCACGACCCTGGGTTGCCGAACGCAGCACGGTCGAGTAACCGAACATTTCCGACAGCGGGACTTCGGCCTTGATGATCTTGCCGCCGCCGCCCGGGATTTCGTCCATGCCCTGCACCATACCGCGGCGGGACGACAGGTCGCCCATCACGGTACCGGCGTAGTCTTCCGGCGTTTCCACTTCCACGGCCATCATCGGCTCGAGGATGACCGGGCTGGCTTTACGGCAGCCTTCCTTGAATGCCATCGAACCGGCCATACGGAACGCGTTTTCGTTCGAGTCCACGTCGTGGTACGAACCGAACACCAGCGTGACCTTGACGTCCACGACCGGGTAGCCGGCCATGACACCGCTCGACAGCGTCTCGCGCACACCCTTTTCGACTGCCGGGATGTATTCGCGCGGAACCACACCGCCCTTGATGGCGTCGACGAACTCGAAGCCCTTACCCGGCTCTTGCGGTTCGATGTTCAGGACGGCGTGACCGTACTGACCACGACCACCCGACTGCTTGACGAACTTGCCTTCGACATCGGTGACGGCCTTGCGGATCGTTTCGCGGTATGCAACCTGCGGCTTGCCGACGGTCGCTTCCACGCCGAATTCACGCTTCATGCGGTCGACGATAATTTCCAGGTGCAGCTCGCCCATACCACCGATGATGGTCTGGCCCGATTCTTCGTCGGTACGCACGCGGAACGACGGGTCTTCCTGAGCCAGACGGTTCAGTGCCAGACCCATTTTTTCCTGGTCGGCCTTGGTCTTCGGCTCGACGGCCTGCTGGATCACCGGCTCCGGGAACACCATCTTTTCCAGGATGATCGGGGCGGCCGGGTCGCACAGCGTTTCACCGGTGGTCGCTTCTTTCAGGCCCACGGCTGCGGCGATGTCGCCCGCACGAACTTCCTTGATCTCTTCGCGCTGGTTCGCGTGCATCTGCAGAATACGGCCGACGCGTTCTTTCTTGCCCTTGATCGGGTTGTAGACGGTATCGCCCGAGTTGATGACGCCCGAATACACGCGGAAGAAGATCAGCTGGCCGACGAACGGGTCGGTCATGATCTTGAATGCCAGCGCAGCGAATTTCTCGCTGTCGTCGGCCTTGCGGGTCACCGGCTGGTCGTCTTCGTCGGTACCTGCGACCGGCGGGATGTCGACCGGCGACGGCAGGTATTCGATGACGGCGTCCAGCATCGCCTGCACGCCCTTGTTCTTGAACGCGGTGCCGCACATCATCGGGACGATTTCGCCGTTGATGGTACGCGTGCGCAGTGCCTTCTTGATCTCTTCTTCGGACAGTTCGCCCTCTTCGAGATACTTGTTCATCAGGTCTTCGGTCGCTTCGGCGGCCGTTTCGACCAGCTTCTCGCGCCATTCGTTGGCCTGGTCGACCAGCTCGGCCGGCACGTCGCGGTAGTCGAACTTCATGCCCTGCGAAGCGTCGTCCCAGTAGATCGCCTTCATCTTGACCAGGTCGACCACGCCCTTGAAGTTGTCTTCGGCGCCGATGGGGATCTGCAGCGGGATCGGGTTGGCCTTCAGGCGGGCGCGCATCTGCTCGTACACCTTGAAGAAGTTCGCACCGGTACGGTCCATCTTGTTGACGAAGGCCAGACGCGGGACTTTGTACTTGTTAGCCTGACGCCACACGGTTTCCGACTGCGGCTGCACGCCGCCGACTGCACAGTAGACCATGCAGGCGCCGTCCAGGACGCGCATCGAACGCTCCACCTCGATGGTGAAGTCGACGTGGCCCGGGGTATCGATGATGTTGAAGCGGTGCGGCTCGAAGTTGTTGGCCATACCCTTCCAGAAGCAGGTCGTCGCTGCCGAGGTAATGGTGATGCCGCGCTCTTGCTCCTGCTCCATCCAGTCCATGGTTGCTGCACCGTCGTGCACTTCACCGATCTTGTGGTTGACACCGGTGTAGAACAGGATGCGCTCGGTGGTCGTCGTCTTACCGGCGTCGATGTGAGCGGAGATACCGATGTTACGGTAGCGCTCAATAGGGGTAGTGCGTGCCATAAATTTTCCTAACTTTTGAATGGACAAAACCGAGCAGCATTCTGGTGATCAAAATGAGCTCGGCCTGAACAACGGATACTGCATGGCCGCACCACCCCGGAGGCGTTCTGCCCCCGAAGCGATTGGGCCATCTGCTTAGAAGCGGAAGTGCGAGAACGCCTTGTTCGCTTCAGCCATACGGTGAACTTCATCACGACGCTTCATCGCGCCGCCGCGGCCTTCTGCTGCTTCCATCAGCTCGCCACCCAGGCGATGCGGCATGGATTTTTCGCTACGCTTGTTTGCGGCTTCGCGCAACCAACGCATAGACAGGGCCATACGGCGGACCGGACGCACTTCAACCGGCACCTGGTAGTTGGCGCCACCGACGCGGCGGGATTTCACCTCGACCATCGGCTTGCAGTTGTTGATCGCGGTTGCGAACACTTCCAGCGGGTCCTTGCCCGATTTGGACTGGATGTAGTCGAATGCACCGTAGATGATGTTCTCAGCGACCGATTTCTTACCGGACAGCATCAGAACGTTGACGAACTTGGCGACATCGGTGTTGCCGAATTTCGGATCCGGCAGAATCTCGCGCTTGGGTACTTCACGACGACGTGGCATTTCAATTCCTTTTTGTCTTCAGTTGAGCGCTTATCGCACTCGCGAAAGGCCATCAAAGCCCTTCACTTACTCGGCCTTCCGGCCGCCTCAACTAACTCAATATTAATTTACCCAGATTGCAAGAAGATTACTTCTTGGCAGCCTTGGCACGCTTGGCACCGTACTTCGAACGGGCCTGCTTACGGTCTTTCACGCCCTGGGTATCCAGTGCACCGCGGACCATGTGGTAACGCACACCCGGCAAGTCTTTCACACGACCGCCGCGGATCAGCACGACCGAGTGTTCCTGCAGGTTGTGGCCTTCACCGCCGATGTACGAAATGACTTCGAAACCGTTGGTCAGGCGAACTTTGGCGACTTTACGCAGTGCCGAGTTCGGCTTCTTCGGGGTCGTCGTGTAGACACGGGTGCAGACACCACGCTTTTGCGGGCAGTTTTCCAGTGCCGGCGACTTGCTCTTCACAACCGCGGCTTCACGCGGCTTGCGAATCAGTTGATTGATGGTTGGCATCGTTCAAAAATCCAACAAAATGACTACTAGTTAATGACCCGGGGTTCTTGCTTCCGGGGGCTGAAACCTTGTCCCGCTACTTTCCGTACAGGCGACGACAGCCACTCACCAGCGGGAGCGGCTGTTATGCGTAAACCATGCGCAGAATAATTCGAGAACTCGCGAGTATAGACCTGAAGCGGGACCGGGTCAACAAACTTGCTGACCGGGCACCGCGACAGCGGCGGAAGATTGTGTAATTGCTCAGTAGATGTCGTGATAACGACACAGCCAGTGTACGCCGGATTTCATCCGTTGTGCAGAGGGAATAGCGTTACCCCTGGCAAAAATCGGATAATAGCGGACTTCGCCTCCGCGCTGCCGCACACGTCCGTTCGATGTCATTCCTGCTACGCCCGCGCAACCTGTACGTCGCGCTCACTTATCTGCTCCTGTCCTGCGTGCCGTACGTGGCGCCGCTGTTCGGCCAGCCGCTGTCGCACCCCGGCCAGGTGGCCGGCATCGAACTGCTGGCCTGGCTGGGCGTGTGGGGCGTGTTCAAGCGCCCGGCGTACTTCCACTGGCTGCTGCTGCCCGCGTTCCTCGCGCTGCCCGTCGAGCTTTATTTATATGCGTTCTACGGCCAGGGCATTTCCACGCACCACCTCGGCATCATCGCGGAGACGAGCCCGGCCGAGGCCATGGAATTCCTCGGCAGCAAAGTCTGGCTGCTGGCCGGCGTCTTCGTCGGCATGCTCGCGTGGTTCGTCACGAGCTGGATCGCCGCCTGGCGCACGCGCGACCTCGACTGGGCCGACGTGTCGCGCCCCGTCGTGGTGGGCGTACTGGCGGTCGTGGCCGTCGTGTTCGCCTACGGCCTGAAGTACGGCGTCGCGCCGCCGCCGCTCGCGGGTGCCGGCCCGGCAGCGGCCAGCGTGCGGCTCGTGAAAGCCTCCGACAGCGTCGAGGCCGCCAGCGAAGAGACCGCCCCGCCCCGTCCATCCAGCATCCCCCGCCCCGCCTCGCTGCCGCCGCTGGCGCACTGGATGAAGCTGCCGTTCGACCTGGACACGTTCGCCCACTCCTGGCCGTTCGGCCTGGCCGCGCGCGGCGTCGATTTCTACAAGGAGCGGGTCTATCTCGCCGACCTGAACCGGCGCAGCGCCAACTTCCGCTTCCACGCGCACCTGGCCGCGCCGAACGACGACCCGCAGGTGATCGTGATGGTGATCGGCGAATCGTCGCGCTACGACCGCTGGAGCCTGAACGGCTACGACCGCGATACGAACCCGCTGCTGTCCAAGGAAGACAACCTGGTGCCGCTGCGCGACGTGATCACGTCCGTGTCGGCCACGCGCCTGAGCGTCCCCGTCATCATCTCGCGCAAGCCGGCCACGCAAAGCCTCAAGGACGGGTTCTCGGAAAAATCGTTCCTGACCGCGTTCAAGGAAGCGGGCTATAAAACGTTCTGGCTGTCGAACCAGATCTCGTTCGGCAAATTCGACACGCCCGTGTCCGTGTTCGCGAAGGAAGCGGACGTCGTCGACTTCCTGAACCTGGGCGGCTTCACGGACAATTCCAATTACGACGAAATCCTGTTCGGACCGCTGAAGCATGCCGTCGCGGATCCGGCGCCGAAGAAACTGATCGTGCTGCACACGCTGGGCAGCCACTGGAACTACAGCCACCGCTACCCGAAGCAGTTCGACAAATGGCTGCCGTCGCTGTACGGCATCGACAAGCCCGTCTACACGGACATCCGCATCAAGGACAAGCTGAACAACAGCTACGACAGCTCGATCTTGTACACGGACTGGTTCCTCGACCACGTCATCGGCACGCTGAAGGAAGCCGACAAGCCGGCCGCCATGCTGTACGTGGCCGACCATGGCCAGACGCTGTACGACAACAGCTGCCGCCTCGCCTTCCATGGCCACAACACGCAATACGAATTCCACGTCCCCGCGTTCGCCTGGTATTCGGATACGTACGCGGAGCGATTCCCGGACAAGGTCACGCAACTGCGCCGCCACCGCAAGGCGAAGCTGGCGACGGAAAACATGTTCCACACCCTGCTCGACCTGGGCGACGTGCGCTACCCGGACGAGCGCCTGGAGTGGAGCTTCGTCAACGCCGCCTTCAAGCAGCACAAGCGCTACGTCGACAGCTACGGCTGGACCGACTACGACAATGCCACCATCAAGGGCGACTGCCACGAAGTCATCGCCAAGGGCAAGCCATTGCCGCGCGACTGATGCGCCATCTCAAACCGGGGTCAGAGCCCTTTTTTGGGAAATTTCCAAAAATCGGGCTCTGACCCCGGTGGTGCCGGCCGCGAGGCCAGCAGGTACAGGAACGCCCAAGCGAGCCGGGCGAGACGGCGACACAAGGTGCTGGCAAAGGTGGGCATCGGTGCTCCGCGGCGTGATCGTGATCCATCCCATGCAAGGTCGATGCCCGCCCGCGTCCACCGCCGTGGCGCACGACCCGCGTGAAATACGCACCAGATCGGCGCATGAATGCACCGCTGCGGCGCGCCGCGAACGTGCGCCCGCGGCCCTCACACAGGTAAAGCCCGGCCGGACCCGGCTGGCACCGTTCTTGCAGATTGAACCTGCAACGAGAGGTGGGCCGATGTCGGCATCGCGCACATCTCGACAAGGTGGCTAGGGTTCCGACCGCGCGAGCGGTGCTGGTCCGAGAGCTGCCGGTTCCCCGCCGCGCCGCGGCAAGGAGCTACACGGAGGGATAAAAGCCCGGGAGGACGATTGCGCCGCAATCGCTTGCCTCTCGTTTTTATCCACTTCGGGAGCTCCATCATGCGTTTCTTCCAGCACCACCGCATCCTTCGCAGTTCCATCGCAACGGTCTTCGCCCTGTGCGCGGCGCTGTCGGCCGCCGGGCCCGCGCACGCCGAGGTCAAGGTCGGCCTGTCCGACTGGCCGGGCTGGGTGGCCTGGTACGTCGCGGACCAGAAGGGGTTCTTCAAGCGGCACGGCGCCAACGTCAAGCTGGTCTGGTTCGGTAATTACACGGATTCCGTCGCCGCGCTGTCGGCCGGCCAGCTCGATGCCAATGCGCAGACGTGGTCGGACACCATGACGCCGCTGGCGAAGAAGGTCGACGTGAAGGCCGTGCTGGTCAACGACAACTCGGCCGGCAACGACGCGCTGATGGTCGGCCCGAAGATCAAGTCGTTCGCGGACCTGAAGGGCCGCACGGTGGCGCTGGAGCAGTTCAGCATTTCGCATTTCGTGCTGGCCACGGCGCTGGCCCGCAACGGCATGAGCATGAATGACGTCAAGGTCGTCAACCTGTCCGCCGGCGATGCGGCCGCCGCGTTCGTGGCCGGCCGCGTGGACGCCGCCGTCGTGTGGAACCCGTGGGTCAACAAGATCCAGGCGAGCGGCAAGGGCCACGCGCTGTTCACGTCGCGCGACATGCCGGGCCTCGTCCCCGACCTGCTCGTCGCCCACGGCAAGGCCCTGCGCGACAAGACCAAGCGCCAGGACCTCGTCGGCATGATCCAGGCGTGGTTCGACACGCAGGCCTTCATCCACGACCATCCGGACGAAGCGGTGCAGATCATGGCGAAAGTCGTCGGCATCAAGCCGGCCGAGTACAAGGTCTTCCTGCCGGGCACGCGCTTCTTCGACCGCGCCGACAACCAGGCCGCGCTCGATGCCGGCAAGCCACAGTCGCTCGTCGCGGCCGGTCCCGAGATCCACAAATTCCTCAGCACGAACAAGCTGGTCGCCGGCCCGGTCGACTACGCCGCCGGCATCGATGCCTCGCTGCTGGCCGACGCCCTCAAGAAGTAAGCCATGCGCGACGACCTGTCCCCTCCCGATCGCGCGGTCACGCGCAACCGCCGCTCCCCCTGGGACGTGCGCGGCGACCTGCGCCGCCGCAGCGCGCTCGCGCTGGCCGTCGCCGGCTTCGTGCTGCCGCTGGCCGTGTGGATCCTCGTCTCGCTGAACGGCTGGGCCGATCCCGTATTCCTGCCGCCGCCGTGGCAGGTGCTGGCCCAGCTGGGCGAGTGGTACCGCGACGGCGACCTGCTGGGCGACGTCATCGTCAGCATCGGCCGCGTGCTGGGCGGCTTCTGCGTCGCGGCCCTCGTCGCCGTGCCGCTCGGCGTGCTGGTCGGGACGTATGCGCCGGTGCGCGCGTTCCTCGAGCCGCTGACGGAATTCACCCGCTACCTGCCGGCCGTCGCGTTCATCCCCCTGATCATGCTGTGGGTCGGCATCGAGGAAAGCGCGAAGGTCGCCGTGATCTGGGTCGGCGTGTTCTTCCAGATGCTGCTGCTCGTCGCCGCCGACGTGGCGCGCGTGCCGGACGCGCCGATCGAAGCGGCGCGCACGATGGGCGCGACCAACGAGGAGATCATCAAGTACGTGCTGATCCCGGCCGCACGTCCCGCGATCCTGACGACGCTGCGCGGCGCGATGTGCCTTGCGTGGACGTACCTCGTCGTGGCCGAACTGGTGGCCGCGAACTCCGGCCTGGGCTACGCGATCCTGAAGGCGCAGCGCTTCCTGCAGACCGACAAGATCTTCGCGGGCATCCTGCTGATCGGCCTCGTGGGCCTGCTCACGGACCAGGCGTTCCGCTGGCTGCACAAGCGCTGCTTTCCCTGGCATCACCTGCGAGGCTGAACCATGACACCCAAGATAACCGTACGCGGCCTGTACAAACACTATGGCCGCGGGGCCCGGCGCACGCTCGCGCTGCAGCACGTGGACCTGGACATCGCCGCCGGCGAATTCGTGACCCTCGTCGGCGCGTCCGGCTGCGGCAAGTCGACGCTGCTGCGCACGATCTGCGGCCTGGAGGAATACGGACAAGGCAGCATCGTCTGCAACGGCCGCGACGTCGACGGCCCGGGCGCCGACCGCGCCATGGTCTTCCAGAGCTACAGCCTGTATCCGTGGCTGACGGTGAAGGACAACATCCGCTTCTGCCGCCGCCTCAGGCACCACGCCGCCGCCACGTCGAGCGACGTCGAAATCGCATCCGGCCGCGCCGACGCCCTCATCGGCTTGATGGGCCTCGCCCACGTGGCGCATGCGTATCCGGCCGAACTCTCGGGCGGCATGCAGCAGCGCGTGGCGATCGCGCGGGCGCTGATGGCGCGGCCGGACGTGCTGCTGATGGACGAGCCGTTCGGCGCGCTCGACGCGCAGACGCGCGAGGTGATGCACGACCTGATCCGCCATGTCCACCACCTGGAAAAGACCACCATCGTGTTCGTCACGCACGACGTCGAGGAAGCGATCTACCTGGGCGAGCGCGTCGTCGTGATGGCGCCGCGGCCGGGCCGCATCGATTCGATCGTCGACGTGCCGTTCGGCGCCAGACGCCACCAGGACCTGAAGCTCGCGCCCGAATTCTCCGCGCTGAAGCGCCAGATCCTGAACCGCATCCGCGAGACGTCCGGCGTCAAGACCGACCTGGAACAGCTCGAAAAACTCACCCGCACAGCACAAGACTAACGACTGACGGAGCCACCATGACCCTCACCGAACACACTCTCGAACTGGCACCGGACCTGGACCCGGCCCGCGTGCTGTGGACCGAACGCTTCCCCGGCGGCGCGCACTGGTCGTACCGCGTGCGGCGCGGTACCACGCTGCGCTTCATCGCGATGGAAGCCGGCGCCAACGCGGCCGTGCTGCTGTACCGCGCCGACGAACGCATGGAGCGCCTGAACGTGCCGGACACGCTGAAGGCCCAGCACACCGCGCACCTGACGGCGGGCCACGTGCTGTACTCGGACATGGGCCGCATCCTCGCGTCGATCCCGCGCGACACGGTGGGCTGGCACGACCCGCTGTGCGGCCTGTCGGACGCCGAAGGCATCGCCCGCCGCCACGGCGTCAAGCGCTACCAGGAACACCGCAACGCCATGCACCGCAACGGCAAGGACAGCCTGCTCGTCGAGATGGGCAAATGGGGCCTGGGCCTGCGCGACCTCGTGCCGAACGTGAACCTGTTTTCCAGGGTGGCGGTCGATGCCGACGGGCGTTTCCGCTTCGCCGAACACCACGCAAAGCCCGGCGACTTCGTCGAACTGCGCTTCGAGATGGACACGCTGGTCCTCGTCTCCACCGCGCCCCACCCGCTCGATCCGCGCCCCGAGTACGCGCCGGGCAAGGTCGCCATCGTGGCCTGGGATTCCGGCCCGGCCGGCGCCGACGATGCGTGCCGCCTGTCGTGCGCCGAAAACGGCCGCGGTTTTCATAACACCGAACTGATTTACCGCTGAGGAGACCGTCATGCACACCCTGCGCGAGAGCACGCTCGATCCCGCCGCCGCCCTGGCCATCCACGACCTGCCGGCCGGCGAACCGTGGCTGCACGAAGTCAAACGCGGCCAGACGCTGCGCATCGTCGACCTGGAAGGCAACCAGGCCGTGGACACGATCTTCTACAACGCCGCCGACACGGCCGAAAGCTACAGCGTCACCGACACGCTGCAGCGCCAGGGCGGCATCTACCTGTCCGCCGGCTCCGTGCTGTATTCGAACCGCGGCCGGCCGATGCTGTCCATCGTGGCCGACACGTGCGGCCGCCACGACACGCTGGGCGGCGCCTGCGCGGCCGAGAGCAACACGGTGCGCTACGCGCTGCAAGCGAAATTCATGCACAGCTGCCGCGACAACTATCTCCTGGCCCTCGCCCGCGCCAAAAATGGAGCTGAAATAAGCGGCATGGACAAGCGCGACCTCGTCCCCAACGTGAACTTCTTCATGAACGTGCCGGTGACGGCACAAGGCGGCCTGTCGTTCGAGGACGGCCTGTCGGCGCCGGGCAAGTACGTCGAGCTGCGCGCCGAGATGGACGTCCTGGTGCTCGTGTCGAACTGCCCGCAGCTGAACAACCCGTGCAATGCCTACAACCCCACCCCGGTCCGCTTCGTGATCTGGGGGGCCTCCCCCTCCGCCTGAAAGACCGCCATGTTCGACAAGATCCTGATCGCCAACCGCGGCGAAATCGCCTGCCGCGTGATCCGCACCGCGCGCCGCCTCGGCATGAAGACGGTGGCCATCTATTCCGAGGCCGACGTCGAATCGCTGCACGTGCGCCTGGCCGACGAAGCCGTGTGCGTGGGCCCAGCCGCCGCCAGCGACAGCTATCTGTCGGCCGAGCGTGTGCTGGCGGCGGCGCGTAACACGGGCGCGCAGGCGATCCACCCCGGCTACGGCTTCATGAGCGAGAACGCGGGCTTCGCGGAAGCGTGCGCCGCCGCCGGCATCGTGTTCATCGGCCCCACGCCGCAGCAGATGCGCGACTTCGGCCTGAAGCACACGGCGCGCGAACTGGCGCAGAAGGCCGATGTGCCGCTGCTCCCGGGGACCGGCCTGCTGGACGGCGTCGAGGAAGCGCTGGCGGAAGCGCGCCGCATCGGCTACCCCGTCATGCTGAAAAGTACGGCGGGCGGCGGCGGCATCGGCATGCGCCTGTGCCGCGACGACGACGAACTGGCCGGCGCCTACGCGTCCGTGCGCCACCTGTCCGAGAACAACTTCAAGAACAGCGGCATCTACCTGGAAAAATTCGTGCAGCGCGCGCGCCACGTGGAGGTGCAGATCTTCGGCGACGGCCGCGGCAACGTCGTGTCGCTGGGCGAGCGCGATTGCTCGGTCCAGCGCCGCAACCAGAAGGTGATCGAGGAGACGCCCGCGCCGGGCCTGTCGGACGGCACGCGGCACGCGCTGGCCGCCACCGCCGTGCGCCTGGGCGCAGCGATCGACTACCTGTCGGCCGGCACCGTCGAATACGTGCTGGACGCCGACACGGGCGCGTTCTACTTCCTCGAAGTGAACACGCGCCTGCAGGTGGAGCACGGCGTGACGGAAGAAGTGTTCGGCGTCGACCTCGTCGAATGGATGATCCGCGCGGCGGCCGGCGAACTCACGCTGCCGGAGCAGGCGTCCCTGGTGCCGCACGGCCACGCGATGCAGCTGCGCGTGTATGCCGAAGACCCGGCGCGCAATTTTCAACCGTGTTCCGGCGTGCTGACGGCCGTCGACTTCGCGCCCGGCCTGCGCGTGGACACGTGGGTCGAGCGCGGCGTCACCGTCAGTCCCTACTATGACCCGCTGCTGGCCAAGCTGATCGTCAAGACCGACGACCGGGCCGCGTCCGTCGACCAGCTCGCGCGTGCACTCGAGACGTCGCGCATCGATGGCATCGAAACCAATCTGGCCTACCTCGCGCGCATCCTGCGCTACGACGATTTCGTCGCCGGCCGCCAGATCACGCAGATGCTGGCCGCGATGGACTTCGCGCCGCAGACCGTCGAAGTGCTGGACGGCGGCATCCAGACGACGGTGCAGGACTACCCGGGCCGCCTGGGCCTGTGGGCCGTCGGCATCCCGCCGTCCGGGCCGATGGACGCCTACGCGCACCGCGTGGCGAACCACCTGCTCGGCAACGACATCGCCGCACCCACGCTGGAGATGACCCTGCAGGGCGCGACCTTGCGCTTCAACTGCGCATGCACGATCGCGCTGGCCGGCGCGGACCTCGGGGCCAGCGTCACCGGAGCGGACGGCAAACGCGAGCTCGCCAACTGGCGCGCGCATGCCGTCGCCGCCGGCGAAACCTTGCGCTTCGCCGGCGTGCGCGGCGCGGGCGTGCGCGCGTACATCGCGTTCGCGGGCGGCCTGGACGTGCCGGACTACCTCGGCAGCCGCGCCACGTTCACCTTGGGCCAGTTCGGCGGCCACGGCGGCCGCGCCGTGCGCGCGGGCGACATGCTCAAGCTGAAGCCCGTGCCGGCGTTCACGCGCGAACTCGCACCCGCCGCGATCCCGGCCTATGCGCACCAATGGGACATCGCCGTCCACTACGGCCCGCACGGCGCACCGGACTTCTTCACCGACGACGACATCGTCACGTTCTTCGGCACGGACTGGCAGGTGCACTTCAATTCCAGCCGCACCGGCGTGCGCCTCGTCGGCCCGAAACCGCGCTGGGCACGCACGGACGGCGGCGAAGCGGGCCTGCACCCGTCGAACATCCACGACAACGCCTATGCCATCGGCTCGATCGACTTCACCGGCGACATGCCCGTGATCCTCGGCCCGGACGGCCCGAGCCTGGGCGGCTTCGTGTGCCCCGCCGTGATCGTGTCGAGCGACCTGTGGAAGATGGGCCAGCTGAAGCCGGGCGACACGGTGCGCTTCCACCGCGTGTCCGTCGACGAAGCGGCGGCCCTGCGCGCGGCGCTGGACGCCGTGTTCGAGCGGCCGGATGCGGCGCCCGTGTGGACACCGCCAGCGTCGCCGCAAGGCCTGGCGCAGCCGGCCATCGCGGGCGAGGCGGCGCTGCCCGACGGTACGCGCGTCGTGTTCCGCCGCGCCGGCGACGACTACCTGCTGGTGGAATTCGGCGACCTCGCGCTGGACATCAACCTGCGCTTCCGCGTCCATGCGCTGATGTGCGCACTGGAGGATGCACGCCTGGCTGGTGTCGTCGACCTCACGCCCGGCATCCGCTCGCTGCAGGTCCACTTCGACCATCGCCGCCTGGGCGCCGCGCGCCTGCTGGAGCGGATCGGCGCGCTGCTGGCGGCGCAGGGTCCCGTGGAGGACATGGTGGTCCCGTCGCGCATCGTGCACCTGCCGCTCGCCTGGAACGACACGCAGACGCGCCTCGCGATCCAGAAGTACGAGACGACCGTGCGCCCGGACGCGCCCTGGTGCCCCAGCAACATCGAATTCATCCGCCGCATCAACGGGCTGGACTCGATCCGCGACGTGTACGACGTCGTGTTCAAGGCGAGCTACATGGTGCTGGGCCTGGGCGACGTTTACCTGGGCGCGCCGGTCGCTACGCCCGTCGATCCGCGCCACCGCCTCGTGACGACCAAGTACAACCCGGCGCGCACATGGACGCCGGAAAACGCGGTCGGCATCGGCGGCGCCTACCTGTGCGTGTACGGCATGGAAGGCCCGGGCGGCTACCAGTTCGTCGGCCGCACGGTGCAGATGTGGAACCGCTACCGCCAGACGGCCAGCTTCCGCGACGGCAAACCGTGGCTGCTGCGCTTCTTCGACCAGATCCGCTTCTACGAGGTGACGGAAGACCGCCTGCTCGAGCACCGGCGCGACTTCCCGCTCGGCCGCTTCGACGTACGCATCGAGGAGACCACGTTCTCGCTGGCCGACTACAACGCGTTCCTGGCGCGCGAAGCGGACGCCATCGCCACGTTCAAGACGCGCCAGCAGGCCGCATTCGAGGCCGAGCGCGAACGGTGGCGTACGAGCGGCCAGGCCGAATGGGTCAGCGAGGAAGCGACGCTCGATGCGGGCGCGCTGGCCGACCTGCCCGACGGCAGCCAGTACCTGTCCGCCGTGGTCCCCGGCAGCGTGTGGAAGATCGTCGTGCCGCCCGGCGCCGCCGTGCGCGAGGGCGAGACGCTGGCGATCTTCGAATCGATGAAGATGGAAATCCCCGTCGTCGCCACCGCCGACGGCGTGCTGGACGAATGGCTCGTCGCCGAGGGCAAGCCCGTCGCCGCCGGCCAGCGCATCGCCGTCTTCACGGCCGCATCCTGAATCCGCAACCCATCCCCTACAAGGAGTCCCGCATGCACGACAAGAAGATCATCCTCGCCATTGCCACCCTGCTGTGTTCCGGCGCCGCCTGGGCCGACGACGCGCCCGCGTTCACCGGCCACGTCGACCTGGTCAGCAAATACATCCTGCGCGGCGTCAGCTCGACCTATGGCCCCGGCCTGCCGGGCCTGGGCAACGCCGGCGCCGACGCGCCCGAGTCGGACCAGCCCGCACTGCAATGGGGCGTGGACTGGAACGACCCGTCCGGCTTCTTCCTCGGCTACTGGGCGTCGCAGATCAACTACTCGTACAAGCGCCTGGGCGAATCGTATGCCGACCGCGGCATCGCCGATTTCCAGCACAAGAAATCGATCGAGAACGACGTCTACGGCGGCTACAACGGCAAGGTGGGCGACATCGGCTACACCGTCGGCCTGACGGGCTATTACTACGTCAACGGCGAACACGCGAACGCATTCGAGACCAAGCTGGGCGCCAGCCACGGCCCGTTCAGCGTGACGGCGCAGACCCTGCTCAAGGACGTCGTCTGGGGCAACCGGGGCGACACCTACTGGACGCTGGCCGCGAGCCAGCCGCTCCCGCACGACATCACCCTGTCCGCCACGCTCGGCTTCTACACGTACCACAAGGAAGGCCGCTACCTGGGCACGGTCGACACGCTGACCGGCACGCGCTGCGCGGCCGGCACGAGCTTCATCGTCAACGGCTGCTTCGCGGGCGGCGCGCCGGCGTCGGGCGGCTGGCGCCACCTGACCGTCGGCTTCACGCAGCCGCTCGGCGCCGGTTTTACCTGGGGCCTGCAGGGCCTCCTCGGCGGCGACAACCGCTACGGCGTCAAGCAGGGCAACCGCCTGCTGGCCACCCTCGGCTACGCCTTCTGACCCTCTTATGCGAGATACCATGACGATCACCGACATCCACGCCGGCTACCTGGGCGGCGCATCGACGCCAAGCCGCTGCATCGAGCAGGTACTGGCCCGCATCGCCGCCGCGGACCGCCCCGAGATCTGGATCAGCCGCGTGGACGACGCCGCGCTGCGCGCACAGGCCCGCGCGCTCGACGCCGTGCTGGCGGCCGAAGGCGCCGCCGCGCTGGCGCGCCTGCCGCTGCTGGGCATCCCGTTCGCCGTCAAGGACAACATCGACGTGGCCGGCATGCCCACCACGGCCGCCTGCCCCACCTACGCCTACGTGCCGGACGCATCCGCGCCGGTGGTGGAAAAACTCGTCGCGGCCGGCGCCCTGCTGGTCGGGAAGACGAACCTGGACCAGTTCGCGACGGGCCTCGTCGGCACGCGCTCGCCGTACGGCGCCGTGCGCAACGCGGTCAATCCGGATTACGTGTCGGGCGGCTCCAGTTCCGGCTCCGCCGTCGCCGTGGCGCTGGGCATGGCCGGCTTCGCGCTCGGCACGGATACCGCAGGATCCGGCCGCGTGCCGGCTGGCCTGAACGGCATCGTCGGCCTCAAGCCCACGCGCGGGCTGCTCTCGACGCGCGGCGTGGTGCCGGCGTGCCGCACGCTCGACTGCGTCTCCGTGTTCGCGGCGAACGTGGCCGATGCGTGGAAAGTGGTGCAGGCCGCGGCCGGGTACGATGCGCTCGACCCGTATTCGCGCCGCATTGCACCGCAGGGCGTGCGCAGGCGCGGCTATCGCATCGCCGTGCCCGCGCAGCTGGAATTCTTCGGCGACGCCGCCGCGCAAGCCGCGTTCGAGGCGACCCTGGCGCGCCTGCGCGACCTCCCCGGCTGCACGTTCGGCACCGTCGACTACGCGCCGTTCCGCGACGCCGCCGCCCTGCTGTACCAGGGCCCGTGGGTCGCGGAGCGGCACGCCGCCGTCGGCGCCTTCATCGACGCGCAGCAGGGCGCCGCGCATCCGGTGGTGGCCGGCATCATCGAGCAGGCCAGGGAGTACGACGCCACGGATGCGTTCAAGGGCCAGTACCGGCTGGCGGCGCTGCGCCGCGCGGCAGAGGACAGCCTCGCGGGCTACGACTTCCTGCTGGTGCCCACGACGCCGACCATGCCGCGCATCGCCGACGTGCTGGAACGTCCGGTGGAACTGAATGCGCAACTGGGGTATTACACGAACTTCGTGAACTTCTTCGACATGGCCGCGCTGGCCGTGCCGGGGGCGGCGCGGCCAGACGGCCTGCCGGCCGGCGTCACCTTGATCGGCTCCACCGGTAGCGACCACCTGCTCGCGACGGCCGCCGCGGCGCTGCTGGGCGGCGCGGAGGCCGCTGCGCTGGCCGCCGACCCGCTGCCGTTCGCCGAACCGACGGTGCAGGTGGCGGTCGTCGGCGCGCACCTGGCGGGCCAGCCGCTGAACTGGCAGCTGCTGGAACGGGGCGCGCGCAAGGTGGCGGCCACGCACACGGCGCCGCACTACCGCCTGTACGCGCTGCCGGGCACGACGCCGCCCAAGCCGGGCCTGGCGCGGGTCGACCGCGACGGCGCGGCAATCGAGGTCGAAGTGTGGGAACTGCCGCTGCGCCGCTTCGGCGAATTCGTGGCCGAGATCCCGGCGCCGCTGGGCATCGGCTCGCTCGAACTGGCGGACGGCGGCTGGGTCAAGGGCTTCATCTGCGAGCCGGCCGCCATCGCGGGCGCCACCGACATCAGCGTGTTCGGCGGGTGGCGCGCGTACCTGTCACGACGCGCAGCCTGACCACCGGGGTCAGACCCCGATATTTGGAAATTTCCCAAATTCGGGGTCAGAGCACATTATTTTTTGGCGTCTTCGCCAACGCCTGTCTTTTACCTCGCTACGGGCTGGCAATGTCGGCCAAGTCGACGGTTCGACTTCAGAAAATGTGCTCTGACCCCGAATCCCTGAATCTGTCCGGACATCAAGACCGTCCGCACTGTCCGCCCACGCTGCCCCCGGACAGTCGCGGACGCGACCGTGTCCGCTGTCCACGCCAATGAAATCAATGGCTTAGCAGCTGGCATGGATCATGCAAATACAGGCACTGTCCACAACCCGTGTCCACATCATGATCCGCGATACATCCCAACAAGACGCCGTCATCGCCCCGCCCCCGGGCCACAAGCTGAAGCGCCGCGCGCTCTGGATCGGCAGCGCCGTGCTGGTGGCCGCACTGTGCGCGGGCCTCGTGTCGACGTGGCGCGGCAGCGAGGCGTCCGTCAGCGCGTCGCGCCTGCGCATCGCCGAGGTCACGCGCGGCACGCTCGTGCGCGATGCCTCCGTCAACGGCCGCGTCGTCGCCGCCGTCAGCCCGACGCTGTATGCCAAGGCGCCCGCCACCGTCAACCTGAAGGTCGCGGCCGGCGACACCGTCAAGAAGGGGCAAGTGCTGGCCGTGCTCGAATCGCCCGACCTGGCGGACGTGCTGAAACGCGAGACGTCCGCGTACGAAGGCCTGAAGGCCGAGGTGGCGCGCCAGCAGATCCTGTCGCGCAAGCAGAAGCTGCTGGCGCAGAAAGAGGCCGACACCGCCGAGATCGACCGCCTGTCCGCCCAGCGCACGCTGGAGCGCTACGACAGCGTGGGCCAGCTCGGCATCATCGCGAAGATCGATTACCAGAAGGCGAAGGACGCGGTGCAGTCCGCGCAGATCCGCGCGAAGCACGCCTCGCAGGCCTCGCTGCTGGAAGGCGAGGACGTCGCGCTCGCGATCAAGACGAAGCTGAACGACCTGGAACGCGCGCGCCTGTCGATGGAAGAAGCGCAGCGCCGCGTCGACGAGCTGACCGTGCGCGCGCCCGTCGACGGTTTCATCGGCACCCTGAACGTGCAGGACCGCATGGTCGTCGCCGCGAACGCGCCGCTGATGACGCTCGTCGACCTGTCGAAGCTCGAGGTCGAGATCGAGGTGCCGGAGACGTATGCGGCCGACCTGGGCCTGGGCATGAACGCCGAGGTCACGCTGCCCTCGGGCACGGCGACGGGCAAGTTGTCGGCGCTGTCGCCGGAAGTCGTGAAAAGCATGGTGCTGGCGCGCGTGCGCTTCGACGGCGAACAGCCGAAGGGCCTGCGCCAGAGCCAGCGCGTGACGGCGCGCCTGCTCATCGAGGAACGCCCGAACGTGCTGATGGTGGCGCGCGGCCCGTTCGTCGAAAGCGAGGGCGGACGCTATGCCTACGTCGTGCGCGACGGGATCGCCACGCGCACGCCGATCCGCATGGGCGCCACCAGCATGTCGGCCGTCGAAATCGTCTCGGGCCTGAAGCTGGGCGACAAAGTGGTGGTGGCCGGCACCGACGCCTTCAATAACGCGCAACGCATCTCGATCAATCAGTAACCCAACCCAAAGGAACAGCCATGCTGCGCATGACCAATTTGAGCAAGGTGTACCGCACCCACATGATCGAGACGCACGCGCTGCGCGGCTTCGAGATCGAAGTCCGCGAAGGCGAGTTCGTCACCGTGACCGGCCCGTCCGGCTCGGGCAAGACGAGCTTCCTCAACATCGCCGGCCTGCTCGAGGAATTCACGTCCGGCGAGTACATCCTCGACGGCGTCAACGTGAAGGGTTTGGACGACAACGCCCGCTCGCGCCTGCGCAACGAAAAGCTCGGTTTCATCTTCCAGGGTTTCAACCTGATCCCCGACCTCGACCTGTACGACAACGTCGACGTCCCGCTGCGCTACCGCGGCTTCAACGCGGCCGAGCGCAAGAAGCGCATCGAGGACGCGCTGGCGAAAGTCGGCCTGGCGTCGCGCATGAAGCATTATCCGGCCGAGCTGTCCGGCGGCCAGCAGCAGCGCGTGGCCATCGCGCGCGCGCTCGCGGGCTCGCCGAAACTGCTGCTGGCGGACGAACCGACCGGCAACCTCGATACGCAGATGGCGCGCGGCGTGATGGAACTGCTGGAAGAAATCAACGCGGCCGGCACGACGATCCTGATGGTCACGCACGACCCGGAACTGGCCGTGCGCACCACGCGCAACGTGCACATCATCGACGGCCAGGTGTCGGACCTCGTGCGCCGCGGACCGACGCTGGTCGACACGAAGTCCGCCACGGTCACCGCATAAGGAGCGCACCATGTTCGGCTATTACTTCAGGCTTGGCGTGCGCAGCCTGCGCCGCAACCCTGCCCTCACCGCGCTGATGGTACTGACGCTGGCCGTCGGCGTGGCCGCCAGCGTGTCGACGCTGACGATCCTGCACATGATGTCGAGCGACCCGATCCCGCAGAAAAGCACCCGGCTGTTCGTACCGCTGATCGACAACGGCCCGGTCGAGGGCTACACGCCGGGCGAGGATCCGGACGACATCCAGATCAGCTACAAGGACGCCGTCAATCTGGTAAAAAGCGGCCAGGGCGTGCGCCGCACGGCACTGTACGGGGTCGCCGCGCCGATCCAGCCGCCGCGCGCGGACATCCAGCCGTTCAACCTGTCCGGCCTTGCGCCCACGCGCGACTTCTTCGCCATGTTCGACGTGCCCTTCCTCCACGGCCAGGCCTGGACCGAACAGGACGAGGCGCGCGGCGCCGACGTCGTGGTCCTGAGCCGCGAGATCGCGGAAAAACTGTACGGCGACGCCAACCCCGTCGGCCAGCGCGTCATGCTGATGGGCTTCCCGTTCACCATCGTGGGCGTGATCGACAACTGGATGCCGCTGCCGCGCTTCTATCGCCTGAACGGCGGCGTGCGCTACGGCGCCGGCGAGGAATTCTTCATCCCGTTCACGACGTCGATCCGCCACGAAGTCACGCACAACGGCAGCATGAGCTGCTCGGGCAACCCGGGCGCCGGGTTCGCCGCGCGCCTGGCATCGGAGTGCACGTGGATCACGGTGTGGTTCGAAACGGCGGCGGCGAGCGACCGCGCCGACCTGCAGGCCTGGCTCGACAACTACGCGGCCGACCAGCGCAAGCTGGGCCGCCTGAAGCGCAACGCCGTGAACCGCCTGTACGACGTGCCGGAGTGGCTCGTGTTCACGAAGGTCGTCGGCAAGGACAGCAAGCTGCAGACGTGGCTCGCGTTCGGCTTCCTCGTGCTGTGCCTCGTGAACACCGTCGGCCTGCTGCTGGCGAAATTCTCGGTGCGCGCGTCCGAGATCGGCGTGCGCCGCGCGCTGGGCGCCTCGCGCGCCGACATCTTCCGCCAGTTCCTCATCGAGACCGGCGTCGTGGGCCTCGTCGGCGGCGTGCTGGGACTCGTCCTCGCGTTCGGCGCGCTGGCCCTGATCTCCATGCAGGGCAAGCAGACGGCCGCCGTGGCCCACATGGACTGGGAGATGCTGATCGTGACCTTCGTGATGTCGGTCGGCGCCGCCGTCCTCGCCGGCCTGTTGCCGACCTGGCGCGCCTGCCAGGTCACGCCCGCCATCCAGCTGAAATCGCAGTAAAGGAGAACCGCCATGGAAATCCGCCCCATCCTGTCCGCGCTGCTGCGCAACAAGACCGGCCCGATCCTCGTCGCGGTGCAGGTCGCCCTGAGCCTCGCGATCCTGGCCAACGCGGCCCACATCGTCAACGAGCGGCGTGCCGTCGCCGCGCGGCCGTCCGGCCTGGCCGACGAGCACTCGACGTTCTACATCACGGTGCGCAACCTGTCGAACGACACGCCGGAGCAGCGGCTGGCCAACATCAAGCGCCAGACCGCCGTGCTGCGCGCCGTGGCCGGCGTCGCGTCGGTCGCCCACGTCAGCCAGATGCCGCTGTCGCGCAGCGGCAGCAACACGAGCGTGGCCGTCAATGACCGCCAGGACAAGCCGAGCGCCGTCGCCTCGCAGTTCGTTTCCGGCGACTCGCTCGTGCAGACCTTCGGCCTGAAGCTGGTCGAGGGCCGCGACTTCCTGCCGGCCGAGCTCCTCGACGTGAACGAGGACACGACGGCCGAACCGCCGCCCCAGGTCATCCTGACGAAACCGCTGGCCGACAAACTGTGGCCGGAGCAGCCGGCCGTCGGCAAGACCATGTACTTCGGCACCGGCAAGGATGCCCGCGGCGTGCAGGTGGTCGGTGTCGTCCAGGCCCTGATGAGCGCCCACGGCGAAGTCGGCGAACGGGGCGAGCAGTCGGTGATCATGCCGGCGCGCCTGTACGGCAGCGAACCGGTGGTCCTGTACGCGATCCGTACCGAACCGGGCCAGCGCGACCGGGTGATGAAGGAAGTGGAAGACGCGCTGCGCAAGTCGTCGGCCACGCCGATGATCACGAAGATGAAGACCGTCGACGACGACCGCAAGGACCGCTACCGCGCCGACGTCGCGCTGCAGTGGATGCTCGTCACGGTGAGCGTGCTGCTCCTGCTGATCACCGCCAGCGGCATCGTCGGCATGGCCAGCCTGTGGGTCACGCAGCGCCGCAAGCAGATCGGCGTGCGGCGCGCGCTGGGCGCGAGGAAGACCGACATCCTGCGCTACTTCATCACGGAGAACTTCATGATCACGAGCGCCGGCGTGTTCGGCGGCGTGGCGCTGGGCCTCGCGTTGAACCAGCTCCTCGTCAGCAAGCTGGAGATGGCGCGCCTGCCGGCCGGCTATCTCGTGTTCGGCGCCCTCGGCTTCTGGCTGCTCGGCGTGGCGGCGGCCTACGGCCCGGCATGGCGCGCGGCCAGCATTTCGCCGGCCACCGCGACGCGCAGCGTGTGACCCGGCAGTGATATGCTAGCGGACATGCCTACCGTATTGATCATCGATGACAACGCCGCCGTCGGCATCGCGCTCGACGTCCTGTTTTCGCTGCACGACATCGCCTCGCTGCGCGCCGCCTCGCCCGAGGAAGGGCTTGCCCTCCTCGCGCGCGAACCCGTCGATCTCGTCATCCAGGACATGAACTTCACGGCCGACACCACGTCGGGCGAGGAAGGCGTGGCGCTGTTCCGCGAGATCCGCAAGCTGTATCCGGACCTGCCGGTGATCCTGCTGACGGCGTGGACGCACCTGGACGCGGCCGTCGACCTGATCAAGGCCGGCGCGGCCGATTACCTGTCGAAGCCGTGGAACGACGACCGCCTGCTGGCGACGGTGACGAACCTGATCGAACTGGGACAGGCCAACCGCGCGCTGGGCCAGCGCCTGCAGCGCGAACGCCGCGCGCGGCGCGAACTGGAACAGCAGTTCGACCTGCGCGGCCTCGTGTGGGCCGACCCCGCGACGGAGCGCGTGCTGAGCCTCGCCTGCCAGGTGGCGCGCGCCGACGTGCCGGTCCTGATCACGGGGCCGAACGGCACGGGCAAGGAACGCATCGCCGAGATCATCCAGGCGAATTCGATGGTCCGCGACGGTCCGTTCGTCGTGCTGAACTGCGGCGCGCTGCCGTCGGAACTGATCGAGGCGGAGCTGTTCGGCGCCGATGCCGGTGCGTACACGGGCGCCTCGAAGGCGCGCGAAGGCAAGTTCGAGGCGGCCGACGGCGGCACCTTGTTCCTCGACGAGATCGGCAACCTGCCGCTGGCCGGGCAGATGAAACTCCTGCGCGTGCTGGAGACGGGCCGCTTCGAGCGTCTCGGCTCCAACCGCGAGCGCCAGGTGAAGGTACGCGTGATCAGCGCGACGAACGCCGACCTCGCGGCGATGATCCGCGCCGGCGCCTTCCGCGAAGATTTGTATTACCGCCTGAACGTGATCGAACTGAAGCTGCCGGCACTGGCCGCGCGTCCCGGCGACATCCTGCCGCTGGCGCACGGCTTCCTCCCGCGCGGCAAGACCCTGCATCCGGGCGCGGAAGCCGCGCTGCTCGCGCACAACTGGCCGGGCAATGTGCGTGAGCTGAAGAACGTGATGGCGCGTGCGAACCTGCTGGCCCAGGGCGACGTGATCAAGGCGCCCGACCTCGGCCTGCCGCTGCCGGCCCATGTCGCGCTCGACGCGGAGCCGGACCGTGACGCCATCACGCAGGCGCTCGCACGCGCGGGCGGCGTGATCGCGCAGGCGGCGGCGGAACTCGGGCTGTCGCGCCAGGCCCTGTATCGCCGCATGGAGCGGTTGGGCATCGCCCGCACCGTATGAGATTCCGGCTGTCGCTCGTCACGCGCTGGTCGGCCCTCGTCGGCACGCTGCTGGCGGTCGGGATCATCATCGCGCTGGCGCTCGACCATCTGCTGCCGGGCCGTCCGCTCGCGGTGCTGGGCATCTGTTTGCTGTGCGTCGTGCCGATATCCATCATCACGCTGCGCTCGCAGGTGCAGCCGATCCTGTCGCTGTTCCGCGCGTTGGAGGGCACGGTCACCAGCTACCGCGACGGCGATTTTTCGTTCAGCCTGCACTGGCCGCAGAACGACGAACTGTCGGACCTCATCGCCGCCCACAACGCGCTGGGCGAAGTGCTGCGCGAGCAGAGACTGGACCTCGTGCAGCGCGAACTGCTGCTCGACACGATGGTGCAGAACACGCCCGTCGCCATGCTGCTCGTGACGGAGCCGCCGGGCGCCGCCGACCGCAATGTACGCGTTGTCGTCTACGCGAACGTGGCGGCGCGCCAGTTGCTGTTCGAGGGTCATAAGCTGGAAGGCCACGCGCTGCACGACGTGCTGCAAAAAACGCCGGCCCTCGTGGAAGCACTGGCGCGCGGCGGCGACGGCCTGTTCACGGCCGGCGACGGCGAAGAGGAAGAGGTCTATCACCTCGCCCGCCGCAACTTCAGCCTGAACGGCCGGCGCCACGAACTGCTGCTGCTGCGCCAGCTGACGGCCGAACTGCGGCGCCAGGAAGTGCAGACGTGGAAAAAAGTCATCCGCGTCATCAGCCACGAGTTGAACAATTCGCTGGCCCCGCTCGCATCGCTCGCCCATTCCGGCGCGGAGCTCGTGCGGCGCGGCCAGACGGAACGCCTGCCGCAGATCCTGCAAACCATCGGCGAACGCACGCGCCACCTGGAGAGTTTCATCCTCGGCTACGCGCGCTTCGCCAAGCTGCCGGCGCCGCGCCTGGAGACGATCGCGTGGTCCGATTTCGTGGCCGGCCTGGCGGACCAGGTGGCGTTCCGCCTCGGCGGCGAACTGCCGGAATCTCCGGCGCACATCGACCGCGCGCAGATGGAGCAGGCGCTCCTCAACCTGCTGAAGAACGCCCACGAATCCGGCTCGCGCCCGGAAGACGTCGAACTGCACGTACGGCGCGTGCAGGACGTGGTCCGCATCGACGTATTCGACCGCGGCACGGGCATGAACGACGCCGTGCTGACGAACGCCCTCGTCCCGTTCTACTCGACGAAGCGCAGCGGCACGGGCCTCGGCCTGGCGCTGGCGCGCGAAATCGCCGAAGCCCACGGCGGCCGCATCACCCTCGGCAACCGCGAGGGCGGCGGCCTGGCCGTCACCCTGATCCTGCCCGCCTGAACTCGACACTTCGGGGTCAGAGCCCGGTTTTAGGAAATTGCTCAGATTTGGGGTCAGGTCCCTTTCTTCCGGCGCCGTCCCGCGCATTGATCGCCGTTCCTCGTACTTACCCGCACAATAGGCGACGTTGAGCGCATCGACCATTTATAATGTGCTCTGACCCTGAATTTGCCGCGAAAGCGCACGATCGTGCGATACTCCCGGTTTCGTCGACGTTGGAGTACGCGAAGAATGATCCGACTACCTTTGTTTTGCATGACCGCGCTGGCGCTGTTGGCCGGCTGCGTCCAGTCCCCTGCCACCCGTACGGCCTCCGCGCCCGCGCAGCCGCAGCAACCGCCGCAGCAGCAGGTGCCGGGCCAGCATTGCGCGCCGCCCGTCTATCCGCAGGAAGCGCTGCAGGCGCGCATGAGCGGCGTGTCGATGATGGCCTTCCTGGTCGGCAGCGACGGCACCGTGCGCGAATCGCGCCTGCTCAAGTCGAGCGGTTACGCGATCCTCGACCACGCCGCCGAAGCCGCGCTCCGGCTGTGCCGCTTCAAGCCCGCGCTGAAGAATGGCCATACGGTCGCGGCGTGGCAGCCCGTCCAGTACGCGTGGTCGCTGCCGTAATGACCAACGCCAGGGATCCCCGCTTCGCCCAGCCCGGCCACCCGCCAGCCACGATCACCGAATTCGAAGGCGTGCGCTCGCTGCACCTCGGCACCTCGTGGGTGCAGGGCTCGATGCGGCTGGCGCGCCCCGATGCGATCGAACTGGAATACGTCCAGATGATGATGATGTGGATGCTGTTCCTGCCGAATCCGCGCCGTATCGTGCAGCTGGGCCTCGGCAGCGCCGCGCTGACGAAGTTCTGCCACCAGCGCTTTCCGCAGGCGCGCGTGACTGCCGTCGAGCTGAATCCGAACGTGATCGCCATCTGCCGCGAACACTTCGGCCTGGGATCCGACGACGAACGCCTGGACGTGCGCGAGATGGACGCGCTGGACTTCGTGATGGACGACGCCAACCACGGCACGGTGGACGTGCTCCAGGTCGACCTGTACGACGAGGAAGCGCGCGGCCCCGTGCTCGATACGCCCGAGTTCTACGCCGCGTGCGCCGCCTGCCTGAAGGATGGCGGCATCATGACCGCCAACGTGTTCGGCGATTTTTCCAACTACGACAAGAACCTCGATGCGATGCGGGACGCGTTCGACGCCGTCGTCTGGCTGCCCGAGGTCCACGACGCCAACATCGTCGTCGTCGCGTTCAGGGACGCGCCGCAGATCGACTTCGCCGTGCTGTACGAGCGCGCGGCCGACATCAAGCGGCGCTACAACCTGCCGGCCAAGGGCTGGGTCAACGGGTTGAAGGAGTGGATGCGCGACCACGCCGGCTGATCGTGCGCCGGCCCCGGCCCGGCTCGGGCTAGCATGGGACATGGCCACCGACATCTCGCTCCTGCGCACCGCGCGCCTGCAACTGGTCGTTCCCGAGGCGCGCCACACGGCAGCATTCTCCGCCCTGCATGCGGACCCGTACACCATGCGCTACATCGGCCAGGGCCGCCCGCTCGACCGGACGGACGCCTGGCTGCACCTCGCCATGCTGATCGGGCACTGGCAGATGCGCGGCTACGGCGCGTGGATGCTCGAAGATCCCGCCGACGGCAGCTTCGTCGGCCGCGTCGGCCTGTTCCATCCGGCCGGGTGGGACGAAGCGGAACTGGGCTGGATGATCGTGCCCGCGCTCCGCGGACGCGGTCTCGCCACGGAAGCGGCGCGGGCCGTGCGCGACGTCGCGTTCGGCACGCTCGGCATGACGTCGTTGATCAGCCTGATCAAGCCCGGCAACGAGGCGTCGCGCCGCGTCGCACTGAAGGCCGGGGCCATCGCCGCCGAAACCGTCAGCTTCCCGGACGGCCCCCTCCAGACCTACCGCTACCGCAAATAGTTCCCTCATGCGCGGCGCATACGACTGAGCCAGCGCAACTCAACCAAAAGTGTAATGGGCATTGTCATGAAACGTCATCGACGATTCTGATGAGGCTCAAGCATGAACGTGTTAATGGTTGGCGCCGGCAATGCCGGTTGCGCGCTCGGGGCCCTGCTGGCGCTGGACGGTCACCGTGTCGCCCTGCTCAAGACGTCGCGCGCGCTGCATGACGAGAACTTCGACGCGGTCGCCGCAACGCGCACGATCACGGTGAACGGCAGGGCCGGCGCCGGCACACCGCGCACGGCCGCACTGGCGCTCGCCACACGCGATCCGGACGAAGCCTTCGACATCGCGCCCGACGCCGTCGTCGTCACCACGCAGACGCAGTGCCACCCGCACGTCGCCGCGCTGATCGGCCCCCGGCTCGACGGCCGCCCGCTCGTGCTGCTGGCGCCCGGCTACCTGGGGTCGTTCCACTTCCTGCCCTGGCAGGCCCGCGCCGGGTTCCTGCTGGCGGAAGGCGAAAGCCTGCCGTACGACGCGCGCCTCGTCGCCCCGGGCACCGTCGACATCCTGTTCCGCAACGTGCGCAACGCGCTGGCCTTCGTGCCGCGGACCCGCGCGGCCGAAGGTCTGGCCCGCGCGGCCCGTTTGTTCCCGACGTATGTCGCGACCCGCACCAACGTGGTCGAATCCGCGCTGCACAATCCTAACCTCGTCGTCCACACGATCGGCACGCTGCTGTCGGCCAGCCGCATCGAATACGCGGAAGGCGAATTCTGGATGTACCGCGAAGCGTTTACGCCCTCGGTCCTGCGCCTGCTGGCGCGGCTCGACGCGGAAAAGAACGCCGTCATCGCGGCCACGGGCGGGCGGCCGTCGCCGTATTTCGACGAGTGCCGCTTCCGCAACGCCGACGACCTGGACGAACCCGCGCTGGCCGTGTTCCGCCGCTACGCGCGGGAAGGCGGCCCGAAAGGACCGGCCAGCATGGAGACGCGCTTCATCACGGAAGACGTGCCGATGGGCCTCGCCCTGCTGTCCTCGATCGGGCGCCTGATGGACGTGCCGACGCCGGTGGCGGATGCGCTGATCGTGATCGCCGAAGGCCTGCTCGACCGCGATTTCCACAGCGAGTCCGACGCGCGCACCCTGGCGAGCCTCGGGCTCGGCGACGTGTCGCCGGCCGACTTCCGGCGCCTGCTCGATGCTTGAGCGCGCCGCCCTGTACGGCTGGCTGGCGCGCCGCTATTACGCGTGGCGCCCGTATCTTCCGGCCCGCCTGCTGTACCACCCGGACTATTTCCGCCTGCGCGCGCTGCTCGCCGGCGACGCCGCGGCCGTCGATGCGCTCGCACGCCGCCGCCTGCGCGGCATCCTCGTGCACGCGCTCGCGCACGTGCCGCACTACCGCCGCACCGTGCACGTCAGCCCCGCCGAGGCGGCGCACGAACCGCTCGCCGAGGTGCTGGCCGCCTTTCCCTGGCTGACCAAGGACGAAGTGATGGCGCGGCAGCGCGACTTCCTCGACAGCCGCCTCGACCCGCGCCGGCTGCTGTACGCGACGAGCGGCGGCTCGTCCGGCCAGGGCATCGGCATGTGGCGCAACAAGCGCCTGGCCGACATCGAAAAAGCCTTCTTTGCGCACGAGTGGGGGCGCTTCGGCTTCTCGTTCGACAAATCGCGCATCCTGCGCATCGGCGCCGACGCGCGCCGCCACGCGCACGAGCCGCCGGTGCGCGTGGCGGGCAACCGCCTGATGCTGTCGCCCTACCACGTCGGCGCCGCGCACCGCGCCGCCATCCTCGATGCGCTCGACCGCTTCCGCCCGGACTACGTGCACGCGTATCCCAGCTCCGCGGCGGCGCTGGCCGAACTGCTCGATCCGGGCGACCTGGGTTTCCACGTGCGCGCCGTGCTGCTGGCGTCCGAGCCCGTCACGCCCGCGCAACTGGCGGCGCTGCGCCGGCTGTTCGATTGCCCCGTCTCGCTCAACTACGGCCTGTCGGAACGCACGAACCTGGCCTTCGCCACGTGCGCCGGGCTTGCGGGCGCGGACTATCGCTTCCAGCCGCTGTACGGCTGGTCGGAAAACCGCTGGGATGGCGAACGCGCGGAAATCGCGGGTACCTCGCTGTGGAACGACGTGATGCCGCTGATCCGCTACCGCACCGGCGACTACGGCGTGATCGACGCGGGCGGCCGCTGCGCCGCCATCGACGGGCGCGCGCAGGAATTCCTGATCGACCGCGCCGGCAACCGCATCCCCGGCCTCTCCATCGTCATCGACGAAGCCACGTGGGACGTCGTGCGCCTGTACCAGGTGCGCCAGCGGCGGCCCGGCGAGATCGTCCTCGCGGTGGTGGGACGCCACGGCCCGCTCGACGCCGCCCAGCGCGCCTTCCTGCTCGACGCCCAGCGGCGCCGCTGGGGCGACCGGTTCGACATCACCTTGCAGGAAGAAAGCGACATCCCGCTGGCGCCGAACGGCAAGCGCAAGCTGGTGGTCAGCGCGCCGGGTGCGTGAGCGGCAGGGCCGGCGCGGGCATCGCCTCGCGCCACCAGTCGGCGCCTTCCTGCGGCTGCGCGAGCGCGAGGCGCTCGCCCATCATCGGCGTCGCCAGCTTCACGCCGGCCGCGCGCGCAAGATCGGCGATGCGCTCGAACGGTTCGTACCACGGGTGCAGCGCCAGGTCGAACGTGCCGTTGTGGACGGGGACCAGCCAGCGCCCGCGCAGGTCCAGGTGCGCCTGCAGCGTCTCCTCGGGCAGCATGTGCACCTCGGGCCACATCTCGTTGTAGGCGCCGTTTTCGACGAACGTCACGTCGAACGGGCCGAAACGCTCGCCGATGGTCTTGAAGTCGTCGTGGTAGCCCGTGTCGCCACTGAAGAACAGCTTCAGTCCCGCCGCCTCGATCACCCACGACACCCACAACGTGCGGTCGCCGTCGCTGAGACTCCGGCCGGAGAAATGCCGCGACGGCGCCGCCGTCAGGCGCAACCCTTCCACGTCGGTCGACTGCCACCAGTCGAGCTGGCGCACCTTCGCCGCGTCGACGCCCCAGCGCACGATGCGGTCGCCCACGCCGAGCGGCGTAATGAACTGGTCAGTCTTGGGAATCAGGCGCTTGATGCTGTCGTAATCCAGATGGTCGTAATGGTCGTGCGACAGGATCACGCCGGCGAGCCGCGGCAGCGCCTCGATGCCGATCGGCGGCGCGTGAAAACGCTTCGGACCGGCCCATTGCACCGGCGCCGCGCGCTCGGAAAACACGGGGTCCGTGAGCCAGTAGCGGCCGGCGAGCTTGAACAGCATCGTCGAATGGCCCAGGCGCCACAGGCTCGCGTCGGGCGCGGATTCGATGTCGGCCCTTGTCACCGGCTGCACGGGCAGCGGCTGGTCGGGCACCGCCGTCTTCGGCTTCGTCGTCGACACTTTCCAGAACAGCGCCAGCATCTCCATGATGCCCTGGCGGCGGCGCGGGACGACGTTGCGGAAACGGCCGTCGGGGTGGCGTGGGGCGGATTCAGACATGGCGGCAGTGGCTCGAAGGACGATGAACGATCATCGCACGTTCCCAAAAATCCTGCCGAAGGGTTGGCAAATTCAGCGCCGTTCGCGCCACCACAAGCCAAGCATCGCCAGCGCGAACACGACGCCGAACGGCCACACGGGCAGCGGCCGCGTGCCCGGTGCGACCGGTGCCGGCGTACGCGCCGCATACTTCTCCGTCGCGGCACGGCGTTCGCTGCGTTGCCACAATGGCCAGTCGCCCGGCGCATACACGTACACCTGGCCGTCGTTCGTGCCCGTCTGCACATGCAGCCAGCCGCTGGCCGCCGGCCACACGGCCACGCAGGCGGCATCCACGTGTTCCGGGCGGCGCTGCCAGGTGAGCGTCTGTTTCAACTCAGCGATGGTCACGGTGCCGCTCACGCCGCGCGCGCAGACTGCCAGGCGCCGGTGCGGCAGCGGCATCTCCTCCGGATCGAGCCATGCGACGTCCGCGCGGCGCTGCACGCCCAGGCGGTCGAGAACGTCCTGCCACCACAGCGCCAGTTGACGGGGCTGCGCGATCGCATGACGGTGCCAGTCGCCCACGCCCAGCCAGGCGATGCGGCCGTCTTTCCAGTCGCGCGTCCACAAGCCGTCCTTGCCGGTCCACTCGCCGCTGCGGTCACCGGCCGGATTCAAGCCGCCGGACGCCATCGGCAGCACCGTGCCGATGGTCTTGTTGGCCGGCTGCGGCGCCAGCGGCAACTGCACGCTGCGCGCCCACGTGCCGGCATCGCGCGCATTCGCGCCCAGCACGAGCAGCCGCGTACCGCCGGCCACGCGCGCCAGCAGCGCGGCGCGGGTGGCGGCGCCGGCCCGCTCGAACCAGGCCGCGTCGACGATCTCCAGCTCGGGCTTGTCCATCGCCGCGCGCGCCGTCTCGGCACGTTCCAGTCCTTTGCCCAGTTCGACCTGCCAGTCGATGACGGCGCCGCTGGCCGCGAGCAGGTCGTCCAGCACGCGCAGGTCGAACGACGGCGCGCCGAACCGTCCCCGCACCTGCAGCGGCGCGGGATCCGTCACCGTGAACGGCACGGGCCCTTCGTCGACGACCTTGCCCGATGCGTCCTGCAGGCGCGCCTTCAACACGAGCCGTTCCGCGACGGGCGGCAGCCATTGCACGGCGAGGTCCGTGTCTCCCTTCGCTTCGGCCAGTACTTGACCGTTCTCCGCCAGCAGTTGCAGGCGGCCGGGCGCGGACCACGAGCGGTGCACTTTCAACGTGAACACGCGGCCCAGCGCGATCGTGCGGGGGAAGTCGAGATCGATGGCCGGCGTATCCGGCTTTTTCCAGTCGAGCGGACGGGCCGGCAGGTCGTCCCATTCGGCCGCGCGCAGGCCGTCGCCGGACAGGCGCAACGTGCGCACGCCGGCCAGCGTGCGTGGCGGGTCGGCCGCATCGACCGTCAGCGTAGCCCCCGCCTCGCCCGGCAACGCGAATTCGCCGACCGTACCCGCCAGCGCCACGCCGGCGACCAGCGCCAGCACGGCATCGATCCAGCGCCGGCGCGCGGCATACGCGAGCGCGGCCAGCACGCCGATGACGACAGCGGCGATGGCGCTCATCGTTCGCCTCCCCGCAGCGCCTTCGCGAACGGCGTCTCGACGACGGGCCGCGCCTGCAGCAGCACGGGCGCGTCAAGCACGCCCCCGCGCAGCCACGCGGCCAGTTGCGCACGCGCGGCCGGCTTGCCGTCGGCCACGTCCTGGATTGCCCGCTGCGCCGCGAGCCGCTGCTCGTCGTCCGCGATCCGTTCGCGTACCCAGTCGTGCGCCGTGCGCGTCCACAGCGCGGGCAGCGGACCGTCGTGGCCGAGCGCCTGCACGAGGTCGCGCAGGTTCGCCGGCACGATCTCCGCGGCGCCGGCCTGCGCGCGCTTGTAGCTGGCCGCGCCGGCCATGTCGCCGCTCATGCGCTTGTCCTCCTTGATGGCCGGCGGCGCGAACGCCGTCTTGTGCAGATAGATGCGTTCCGACCGCTGCAATTCCTTGATCGCTTCCAGCGCCTGGTACTCGGGCGGCAGCGCGGTCTTCGGCGTGATGGCACGCAGCGCCTTTTCCGCGTCCCACATCGCGGACAGCGCGCGCCGCAGCAGCTTTTTCGTCGCGTCGTCGAACAGGGTCGCGTTCTCGACCGAATCGTGCGCGTGGCCGAATTCGTGCAGCACGTCGAGCCTGGCGCCCGCGCCGTGACCATGATCATCGTCATGATCGTCGTCCTTGCCGAACAGCGTGGATTCCTCGCCGAGGAACTGGCCGTAGCGGCGGCGCAGCGCGGCCTGGTCGGACGCGATGCTTTCGCTGCGCTCGCGCACTTCATCGTCGCGCATCTTTTTCGACCGCATGTCCGCCACCAGCTGCTCCGTGTCGATGATCACCTGGCGCTGGCTGCGCAGGCTTTCCGGCTTGACGAGCGTGGGGAGCGCCGTCGTCTCGTCCGCCTGTTCCGACGGCGGCGCGGGCAGGCGCAGCGTGACCGTGGGCGACTGCACCGTGTGCGGCCGCGCCGCGTTGTCGCTCGCGCGCACGAAGAAGTACAGCTCGTCGCCCGGCTCCATGCCGAGGTCCGTCAGCAGCCAGTCCTTCGTCCAGCTGCGCCGGCGCGGGTCGCTCGACGCGGGCAGCGGCAGTTCGCGGTCGCTGAAGCGGATGTTTTCGCCGCTGCCGCGCGCCAGCGTGAGGTGCAGCGTGGCCTGCTGGACGCGGTAGTCGTCGGTGACGGTCACCGCGATGGCTGCGCTCTTCGCATCGCGCGGCAGGTCTTTCGTCATGTCGTTCGGCTGCGTGACGGCGATGTCCGGCGGCTGGTCCGGGATCACCTTCAGGGTGTAGCGCGTGCCGCGCCAGCGCCAGAAGATGGATTCCGTCGCCGTCCAGCGCGCGCAAGCGGATCCCGCGTGCAGGGTCTGGCCGTCGCTCAGTTCGATGGTTTCGTCTGCCTTCTGTAGATCGTCCAGGCACCATTCGACCGCGGTCTGCTCGGGCACCTGCGCATCCTTCGGCGGAGACTCCCATGGCGCCACGCCCGTGTACGACGGCGGCGCCAGTTTCAAGACCAGCCCCGCGTGCGCCGCGGCTGCCGCTACCGGACGGCCGGCCGCATGGGCGGCAGCTTGCGGACTGGCCGCATGCGGCAGCAAGGTCGAACCCCACGCCAGCCCCGCGAGCGCGAGATTCGCGAGCAACCACGTCCAGCCGAACGGCACGTGCGCGGCCACGATGGCGCGCACGCGGCGCGGCGGCAGCGCGGCATCGATGCGCTTCAGCAGGCGCTCGCGCTGCAGGCGCGCGACGGGCATTTGCGTTTGCGGTTCCTGCGCCAGCAGCGCGGCGCTGTCTTCCATCTCGGGCACGGCACCGTTGATCCAGTGCGTCCAGCCATGCGCCACGTGGCGTTGCAGGTGCAGGCCGTCCCACGCGCAGAACGCCGACCACGCCAGCAGGCCGGGGCCGGAGCGCAGCAGCAGCCATGGCAGCGCGCCAACGACCCACAAGCCCGCCCGGCGCAACGATGCGGCGCGCCACAAGCGCCGCGCGAGATCAGCGGCGCCGGACATGGGTCACGATCCTTTCAAGTGCGAACAGCACGACGAGCGCGAGACCCAGCCAGTGGCGCAGCGCGCCGGACGCCGGGCCGGCCGGCGCAGCGGCGTCCGGCTCGAGTGCCTGCGCGGGCGCCGTGTAGGGTTGTACGCCGACACACCGGCGCTGCCACGCGGCGAACAGGGTGCGTGCGCCGTCGGCATCGCGCGGTGGCTCTGCGCGCCACAGCGGTGCGCGCAGGCCGGGCGGCGGCGCGTCGGGCCGGTCCCACACGACGAGCTCCGTGCGCGGGCCCGGCGCCGCATCGACGACGATATGCCACACGCCCTCGGCCGCCGCGAACAACCGGTTCCACGCCTCGGCCCGGTCGCTGAAGACGGCGACGTGACGTTCGACCGGTGCCGCGGGCGCCGCCGCGGTGCGCAACTCGACGGCGTGGCGGAAGCGCGGCAGCACGGCGGGCATGACGGCGTCGCCGGCGACGACCACGCGCGCATCCGGTTCGAATTCGCGCTCGTGCGCGTGCAGCCACGTCACCGCGTCGCGATCGGGCAAGGTGATGCGCCGCCCAGCCTCCTTGTCGACGACCGCCGGCGGCGTCCCCGGCACGACCAGCACCGTGTCCCCGCGCCACGCCAGCACGAGATCGGCCAGCAGCGCGATCAGGGTCACCAGCAGCAGGCAGCGCAGCAGTAACAGGACCGCGTCGTGCCAGCGCCACACGCGCTGCTGTTTCGGCTCCGCCGCCGGCAGGAAGCGTGCCGAGGCAAGGAAGGCCGTCTTCGCCTGCTCGCGTTTCTGGCGGTGCCACAGGATGGGCAGCAGCACGACCGGCAGCGCCCACCACCACAAGCTCATTCCGTTCATGCGGCCTGCGCCCTCCGTAACCACGCCCGCAGGACATCACTGGGCGCCTGCTCGATGCGCGCCTGGACCAGTGGCACGTCGTTCTTGCGGCACGCGCGCACGACCTCGTCGAAGTGCGCCGCACGGTTGCGAACGTACGCTTCCTTCACGTCACGACCGAAGCGGTAGACGGCGCCGCCGTGCTCGGGGTCGCGGTAAGCCGGTGTCGCGTCGAACGCGGCATCCACCTCGGCCTGCGTGTGCAGGCACAGGGCGCGCACGTCGTGGCGCATGCGGCGCAGCCGGAGCAGCGCGTCGGACAGCGGGGACGGCCAGTCGAGAAAGTCGCTGGCCGCGCACACGACGCCGGGCGCGCGGGAAAAATGCAGGCTGGCGCGCAGGGTGTCGGCGCCGGGCAGCACGCCGCCCGCCTCGACGCCGTTCAGGCGCGCCAGCACGCGCTGCAGCTGGCGCGGTCCGCGCGCGGCCGGCGTGAAGTCGGCGCGCTCGCCGCGGCACACGATAAGGCCGAACGCATCGCCCTGGCGTTGCGCGATGGCGGCCACGCACGCGAGCAGCACGCGCGCATACTGCAGTTTCGTGAGCCCTTCGATGCTGCGGCTGGGTTCCGCCATCGACGCGGTCGCATCCAGCACGAGCCAGACGGCGACGTGGCTGTCGCGCTCGGCCTCGCGCACATAATATCGATCGGCGCGCGCGAGGAGTTTCCAGTCGACGCGGCGCCACTCGTCGCCGGGCGCATAGGCCCGGTATTCCGAGAACTCGACGCCGGCGCCCCGCTCACGGCCGGCGTGGATGCCGTGGCCGAGCCCCGCCAGCACGTGGCGCACCACGAGGTCGAGGTTGGCCGCGTGCGCGATCAGCGACGATGAAGACAGCACGTTTTACTCGGCCCGGATGCCGGCGTGCAGCGCGGCGAGAATGTCCGCGATGGCGATGCCGTCCGCCTCGGCCTCGAAGTTGCGCAGCACGCGGTGCGCCAGTACGGGCAGCAGCATGGCTTTGACGTCGTCGCGCGTGACGGCGAGGCGGCCGTGCATCAGCGCGCGCGCCTTCGATGCCAGTACGAGGGCCTGGCCGGCGCGCGGGCCGGCACCCCAGCCGATGTGCTTGCGGATCGCTTCGACGGGCGAATCCGCCGGGCGCGTGGCGCGCACGAGGCGCGTCGCGTAGCGCAGCATCGACTCCGAGATCTCGATGTCGCGCACGAGCAGCTGCAGGCGCAGCAGCGTCTCCAGGTCCATCGCGGGATCGGCATCTGCCAGGCCGGCGTGCGTCGTCGCGCCGACCATCATCATCTCTTCGTCTTCGCTCGGGTAGCCGACGTCGATGCGCAGCAGGAAGCGGTCGAGCTGCGCTTCCGGCAGCGGATACGTGCCGGCCTGTTCGATCGGGTTTTGCGTCGCGAGCACGAAGAACGGTTTCGGCAGCTTGTGGGTCTGGCCGGCGAACGTCACGCTGCGTTCCTGCATCGCTTCCAGCAGCGCGGATTGCGTCTTTGGCGGCGCGCGGTTGATCTCGTCGGCGAGCAGCACCTGCGTGAACACGGGGCCCGGCTGGAAGCGGAACACGCGCTGGCGCGTGGCCTGGTCTTCTTCCAGGATCTCGGTGCCGACGATATCGGACGGCATCAGGTCGGGCGTGAACTGCACGCGCCGGAACTGCATGTCGGTCGCCTGCGCCAGCGATTTCACGAGCAGCGTCTTGCCGAGGCCCGGCACGCCCTCGACGAGCGCATGGCCGCCGCCCAGCAGGCACGTCACCAGCAGGTCGATCACGTCGCGCTGGCCGATGATCACGCGGCCCATGCTCGCCTTGAGCGCGTCCACCTTTGCCGCCAGGTCGGCGATCTCGTTCTCAGTCCATGCAGCTTCAGCCACTTGCTACGCTCCTAACGCATATTGAATGATGTTCACCGCGAAGCGGGTGTTGTCGACGGCGAGCCAGCGCTTGTTGCGGAAGTCGTAGTCCCACTCGCAGCCGTAGTCCTTGTTCGAGTACAGCACGCCGATGCGGCCACCCACCTCGATGGCGCGCAGGTATTCGTGCACGAGATCGTCGCCCCAGCCGTTCAGCTCCACCGACGTGTTGGGCGGACCGTCGAAGTGGAAGAAGCTGGAATACAGGCGGTGATTATTCGGGATCTTGTGCAGCGCCTTCGGGCCGAAGATGCGCGCCATCTCGGCCTCGAAGGATTTGGCGAACAGGCCGTCGATGTCGTGGTTGCAGTCGTCCACGAACACGAAGCCGCCGCCCTTCACGTAGCGCTCGAAGTTGCGCCGCTCGGCCGGCGTGAACTGCACGAGCTTGTGTCCGGCCAGGTAGCAGAACGGCGCTTCGAGCATCTTTGGATCCGCCAGGGCGACGATGCGCTCGGCGGTATCCACCCGCAATGTCGTGTACTCGACGAGCGAGTTCAGGACGTTGCTGGGCATGCGCTGGTCCACGTCCCAGTCGCCCGACTCGTACGTCAGCCGCGTGAAGTAGAAGTCGTACGTCGCCATTCTGTTCAGCCGATCCTGCGGCCCGTGTTGATCACGTTGATGCCGTTGAAGCGCGTCGTCGACGTGCCGTGCGAGACGGCGCTGACCTGGCTCGGCTGGCCCTTGCCGTCGAAGAAGGAGCCGCTCATGCGCCAGTCGCGCTCATCGCAGATCGCCGTGCACGCATTCCAGAAGTCCTGCGTGTTCGACTGGTACGCCACGTCTTCCAGCATCTGGCCGATCTTGCCGTCCTTGATCTCGAAGTACAGCTGGCCGCCGAACTGGAAGTTGTAGCGCTGCTGGTCGATCGAGTAGGAGCCGCGGCCGAGGATGTAGATGCCCTTCTTGACGTCCTTGACCATCTCGTCCGGGGTCATCTTCTGCGTACCGGGGACGAGCGACACGTTCGGCATGCGCTGGAACTGCACGTTGCTCCAGCTGTCCGCGTACGAGCAGCCGTGCGATTCCTTTTCGCCGATGATGTGCGCCTGGTCGCGCGTGGCCTGGTAGTTGACGAGGATGCCGTCCTTGATGATGTCCCAGCGCTTCGCGGGCACGCCTTCGTCGTCGTAGGCCACGGCGCCCAGCGAACCCGGCGCCGTCTTGTCGCCCGTGAAGTTGACGATCTTCGAGCCGAAGTTGAAGTTGCGCGACTCCCACTTGTCCAGCGTGCAGAAGCTCGTGCCGGCGTAATTGGCTTCGTAGCCCAGCACGCGGTCCAGCTCCGTCGGGTGGCCGACGGATTCGTGGATCGTCAGGAACAGGTTTTCCGGCGCCAGCACGAGGTCGTACTTGCCCGGGTCCACGCTCTTCGCCGTGAGCTTTTCGCGCGCCTGGCGGCCCGCGTTCTTCGCTTCCTCGACGATGTCGTAGCCGCCGTTGTACAGCGTGGCCACGCCGCCGGCCGCGCGCACCTTGTGCGCCGGCTTCGCGTCGAACCACTCGTAGCCCATGCCGACCGGCGGCGCCAGGCCCGCGCGCGAGCGGAATTTTCCCGTCGCCTTGTCGACCGCGGTCGCGTTGATCGGCGCCCACAGGCGGTGGATGTCCTGGTCGATGTACGAGCCGTCGGTCGATGCAAAATACTTCTGCTGGTTCACCTGGAACAGGTTCGCCGTCATGAAGCTGGCGCCGGCCGCGAGGCCCGCCTTGTTCGCGGCGATCAGCAGGTCGGCCTTGTCCTTCACGGGGACCGTGCGCCAGTCCTTCTTGATCGGCGTGGCCCACGCGACTTCGCCCACGCCTTTCACGGGTGCGAGCTGCACGGGTTCCGTCTGCAGCTTCGCGTTGGCCTTCGCGATGGCCACGGCCTGGCGCGCGGCGCCGGCGACGGCATCCGGGGTCAGGGAATTCGTGGCGGCGAAGCCGTAGGCGCCGGCGGCGATCACGCGTACGCCGATGCCCGTCGATTCGGTATTCGTCACGCTCTCGACGTTCAGGTCGCGCGTGGTGATGTACTGGTTCAGGTAGCGGCCGATGCGCACGTCGCAGTACGAGGCGCCCGCTTTTTTCGCGGCGTCCATCGCGGTATCGGCCAGCGACTTCTTGAAGCTCAACGCGAGGGGATTGAGCAGTTCCTCGGCGGCGATCGCATTGCCGAACACGGGGACCAGCATGGCGCCGGCCGTGCCGGCACCGATTTTGAGGAAGGTACGGCGTTCCATTAGATGCTCCGATAACACGTGGTCATGCGTAGGGTGGGCACCCTGTGCCCACGCGTGACGTATGCGTGATGCCGACGTTCGCGTGGGCTCGGGGAGCCCACCCTACGTCAACACGTACCGTTCTGATTAAACCGCGTCCGACAGCGACGTGAAGTTGAAGTCGCGTACCTTCATCGGCGGAATCAGCATCTGGAACGGCACCTCGTCGCCACCGATGACGACCGGCTTGCCGATCTCCTCGATGTTGTTGAGCATCGTGACGGGGCTCTCGTTGAAGCGGAAGTTCTTGATCGGGTACTTGATCTTGCCGTTCTCGATGTAGAACGTGCCGTCGCGCGTGAGACCGGTCAGCAGCACCGATTGCGGATCGACCATGCGGATGTACCACGTGCGGGTCACGAGCACGCCCTTCTTCGTGTTGGCGATCAGCTCCGCCGTCGACTTGTCCGTACCGGCCATGATGATGTTGCCCGGCGTGGCCGTCGCCGGCACGCCCTTCTTCTTGGCCCAGTACTGCGAGTAGTTCAGCGCATTGACCTTGCCGTCCTTGATCAGGTCCATGCGCTTGCGCGCGATGAGATTCTCGGTATCCCACGGCAGCACGGGCACGTCCGGGTTCCATGGGTCGGCCCAGATGTTGACCTGCTGGTCGAACAGCTTGTCGCCCAGGCGCGAGGCGCCGCCCTTCTTCGACAGGAAGCTGCGGCCTTCGTCGGTCTGGCGCGCGTCGAAGCCGAACAGCATGTAGCCGAGCAGCTCGGACGTGGCGGCCGGTTCCAGGATCACGGTGTAGCGGCCCGGTTCCAGCGCCTTCGCGTCGACGGAGCGCAGCGCCTTCTCGATCGCGACGTCGGCCGCTTCGCGCGCGTCGAACCTGTTCGCGTCGGTGGCCGAGCGCTTGACCCAGCCGGAGCCGCGGCCGTCTTCCGTGCGCACGGTGCAGGTGAAATCGAGGCTCGTCTGCTGCTGGTGGCCGTACACGCCGTTCGAGTTGGCCACGCTGGAGACCTGGTTACCGTCGGTGAAGAAGCCGGCGGCCACGAGCTTGTTCTTCTTGCACGCTTCGATCGCGTACGCCGCGGTCTGCGCGCGGAATTCCGGATCGATGGCGGCCGTCTTCGCGTTGAAGGTCTGCGACGCCTTGTAGTCCTGCTTCGACACGGCCGGCATGAATTCCGGATTTTCCGGCGCCAGGCGCGCGAGGTCCTCGGCGCGGCGCACGACTTTTTCCAGCGACTTGTCGTCGAATTCGTTGATGGTCGCGGTGCCCTGGCGCTTGCCGAAAGCGACCGTCACCGAGATGTTGGTGTCGTCCGCGAGGCCGGCGGTGGAGACCTGGTTGCGCGCGAAGCGGATGTTGCCGTTGCGGCTGCCGCTCACGGTGACGATGCATTCGTCCGCCTTCGAGAACGAGAGGACGCGGTCGGTGATGTGTTTGGTCTGTTCCTGGGTCAGGATGGTCATGGTCGTAGGTCCCTGCCTTAGCCGATCTTGCGGGCGGTGTTGATGACGTTGATGCCGTTGAAGCGCGCGGTCGACGACCCGTGCGACACGATGCTGATCTGCGGAGGCTGGCCCTTGCCGTCGAAGAAGGAGCCGCCCATGCGCCAATCGCGTTCGTCGCAGATCGCCGTGCACGCATTCCAGAAGTCCTGCGTGTTCGACTGGTACGCGACGTCTTCCAGCATCTGGCCGATCTTGCCGTTGTTGATCTCGTAGAACAGCTGGCCGCCGAACTGGAAGTTGTAGCGCTGCTGGTCGATCGAGAACGAACCGTCGCCCACAATGTAGATGCCCTTCTTGATGTCCTTGACCATCTCGTCCGGCGTGAGCTTCTTCTTCCCGGCCTGCAGCGAGACGTTCGGCATGCGCTGGAACTGCACGTTGCTCCAGCTGTCCGCGTACGAGCAGCCGTCCGATTCTTCCTTGCCGATGATGTGCGCCTGGTCGCGCGTGGCCTGGTAGCTGACGAGGATGCCGTCCTTGATGAGGTCCCAGCGCTTGGCCTTGACGCCTTCGTCGTCGTAGCCCACGTTGCCCAGCGAGCCGGGGGTCGTCTTGTCGGCGACGATGTTCACCAGCGGCGAGCCGTACTTGAACGACTTCGACTCCCATTTATCCAGCGTGGCGAAGCTGGTGCCGGCGTAGTTCGCCTCGTAGCCCAGCACGCGATCGAGCTCGGTCGGGTGGCCGACGGATTCGTGGATCGTCAGGTACAGGTGTTCCGGCGACAGCATCAGGTCATATTTACCCGGCGTGACCGACTTCGCGGTCAGCTTGCGCTTGGCGTCGCGGCCCGCGGCGCGCGCGTCCTCGACGATGTCGTACGATTTCGTGTACAGCGTGGCGACGCCGCCCGCCGCCTTGATCTTGTCTTCCTTGCGGGCGTCCAGGTATTCGTAGCCCATGCCGACCGGCGTCGACAGGCCGCTGCGCGAACGGAACTTGCCGCTGGCCTTGTCCACCGCGGTCGCGGAGAACGGCGCCCACAGGCGCTGCAGGTCCTGGTCGATGTACGAACCGTCGGTCGATGCGAAGTACTTCTGCTGGTTCACCTGGAACAGCATCGACTGCATGAAGCTCGCGCCGGCATCCATGCCCGCCTTGTTCGCCGCGATCAGCAGTTCGGCCTTTTCCTTGATCGGCACTGCGCGCCAGTCCTTGACGATCGGAGTCGCCCACGCCACCTCGCCCACGCCCTTGACCGGTGCGAGACGGACCGGCTCGGACTGCAGCTTCGCGTTCGCCTTGGCGATCGCCACCGCCTGGCGCGCTGCGCCCGCGATGCCGTCCGGGGTCATGTCGTTGGTGGCGGCGAAGCCGTACGCGCCGTTGCACACCACGCGCACGCCGACGCCGGCCGATTCCGTGTTCGTCACGTTCTCGACGTTCAGGTCGCGGGTGATGATGTACTGGTTGAGATAGCGGCCGATGCGCACATCGCAATAGCTCGCGCCGGCCCTGGTGGCGGCGTTCAGCGCGGTGTCGGCCAGCGCCTTCTTGGCCGCGATGGGCATCGCGGTGAGCAGCTCCTCGGCGGCGATGGCGTTGCCGAAGACGGGTACCAGCATGGCACCGGCGGTCCCGGCACCGATTTTAAGGAAGGTACGGCGTTCCATGGGTTCTCCTGAAATCACACACTTCTTTTTGGTCAGCGGCCCGGATTGCGGGCCGCTCCTTTTTTTACTGCGGGGTCGTGAAGCCGATGCACCTTAGCAGCAAGTTGACGTTTTGAATAGGCAATGTTCATGCCACGTGGCAGGCGGCGGATTTGCACGCGTTCCGGCGTTTTTCGGTGTCCGCGACTGTCCGCCCGGTGTCCGCGACAGGTGGGCCGGACACCTCGCATATGCATGCGTCATTACGCCTGGATACAACACGAGGTTACTGAATGGTTACGCGTGAGAATTCGTGCATTTTTACAGTTAAGCACCGTGTATATTGCGACGGCAACGTTTGCATGTCACATTTGCACACCAAAACAGGGATTCCATGAAGATCGTTCGCCTTGCAGCGGCCGCCGCAATCGCGCTGGCCAGCTGCACGCTCCAGGCCCAGGAAGTCAGCTTGGCCACCGCCCCGCCGACCGCACCGTCTACCGCACCGTCGACCGCACCGTCTACCGCACCGTCGACCGCAGTACTGCCCGTATCGCCTGCCGTCGAGAACTCGGTCGTCAAGATCTTCAGCACCCTGCGCCGCCCGGACCCGTTCAAGCCCTGGACCAAGGCCACGCCGCAAGAGATCACGGGATCGGGCGTGGTCATCGAGGGCAACCGGATCCTCACCAACGCCCACGTCGTCGGCTACGCCAGCCAGGTGCAGGTGCAGGCGAGCCAGGACGGCGACAAGGTCGGCGCCACCGTCGTGGCCATCGCGCGCGGCATGGACCTCGCGCTGCTGAAACTGGACGACGAATCGTTCTTCGACAAGCACCACCCGGTCAAGCGCACGAGCGTCCTGCCGGACGTGCGCGAAGCCGTGATGGCCTATGGCTATCCGATGGGCGGCACGTCGCTGTCCGTCACCAAGGGCATCGTCTCGCGCGTCGAATTCGTCCCCTACGGCTACGGCAGCGCGGGCCTGCGCGTGCAGATCGACGCGCCCATCAACCCCGGCAACAGCGGCGGTCCGGTGATCGACGGCGACAAGATGGTCGGCCTCGCGTTCTCGGTGGCGGCGAATGCCCAGAACATCGGCTACGTGATCCCGAACGAGGAAGTGGAGCTGTTCCTGCGCGACGTGGCCGACGGCCGCTACGACGGCAAGCCGCTGCTGCTGGACGATATCCAGACGCTGGAGAACCCGGTCCTGCGCCAGTACCTCAAGCTGGACAAGTCGGTCGACGGCGTCGTCGTGCACCGCCCGTACCGCAGCGATGCCGCGTATCCGCTGAAGGAATGGGACGTCATCACGCGCATCGGCGACTACCCCATCGACGACCAGGGCATGGTCAGGCTCGGGCCCAACCTGCGCGTGCGCTTCCAGTACCGCGTACAGCAGGTCGCGAAGAACGGCAAGGTACCGCTGACCATCGTCCGCGGCGGCAAGACCATGCAGGTGCAGGTGCCGGTGAACGGCCCGCGTCCCCTGCTGATTCCCCCGCTGGACGGCGACTATCCGTCGTACTTCGTGTACGGCCCGATCGTGTTCTCGCGCGCCACGGCCGAATACCTGTCCTTCATCAGCAACAACGCGCACCTGCTGAACGCCTACAGCTTCAACGCCAGCCCGCTGGTCACGCGCCGCGGCGACGAGCCGGACGCGCAGCGCGAAGAACTCGTCGTCATCAGCTCGCCGTTCTTCCCGCACAAGCTCGTGACGGGCTACAGCAACCGCTTCGGCTCCGTCGTCGAGTCGATCAACGGCGTTCCGGTACGCAGCCTGCGCCATTTGGTGGCCGTGCTGCGCGACCTGAAAGACGACCTCGTCGTGCTGCGCTTCGACCAGCGCCTGGGCGAGACGATGGTCCTGCCGCGCCAGGCGATGGTCGACGCCACGGAGGGCATCCTGCAGGACAACGGCATCCGCTCGCAAGGCTCGCAAGACATGCTGGACGTCTGGAACGGCAGGAAGAATTGATGGCGTCTGCACTTTCGTTACGCCGCGCCGCATTGGGCGCGGCCGTGCTGTCCGCCTGCGTGCCCTGCCTGGCCGCGGCCGCGCAACCGTTACCCACGCCGGCCCAGCTGGCCGCGCTGGCCTTTCCCGGCTGGAGCGAGAGCGCGGCCGGCCGCGTGCACAGCGCGGCCTTGCCGCCGCTTCCCGGCACCGGGCACGGCATCTACGCGGGCTGGAACGTGGGGCAGAACCGCGTACTCGTCGAACCGAAACTGGTGCTGCGCACGGACCCCACACACCTGACCCTCATCGCGGGCCTCGTGCCGGCCGGGGACGACGGCCGCTCCAGCGCCGTCCACGCGACGCCGCTGGCACTGGCTGCTTACCAGTTCGAACAGCATGGCGGCACGTGGGGCGTGCGTGGACGCCAGGGCATCTTCGCGCTGCGCGGCTTTTCCGGTGCCGCCGCCGTGCGCGAAGTCGCGCTGGCCGCGCGCCGCCCGGCCGTCGCGGTGGAATACGGCAGTTGCTGGCAGGGTTACTGCGGCACCTGGCTCGCCGTGTACGAAGTGGGCCGCGACGCCGTCCGGCGCGAGCCGGCCGTGGAGCTGGCACTGTCCGGCATCAACGTCGACAGCGCGGCGGATTGCCAGCGCCGCCTGGCTCCGCTCGTGAAGCCGCACGCGCAGGACCCCATCGCACGCGACGACGGCGGTGCGCCGGACACGCACGACTGCTATGCGATCGAGAGCAGCTGGAGCATCGACGCGACGCATGAGGGGCCGGGCGACCTGACCATCCACTACCAGGGGGCGATCAGCCGCGCGGAGTCGTATGCGGGGCCGCCGGCGGCGATCGACCAGAAGCAGGTGCTTCGGTACGGGAATGGGAAGTATCGGGCGATTTCAGGGTACTCGCCGGTGCCGGCGATTTAAATATACCGTCGTCCCCGCGCAGGCGGGGACCCAAGTTTATCTGAGTAGCCGCGCACACAAAATTGGCCCCCTGCCTTCGCAGGGGCGACGGTTCATGGGCCGCAGGTCGATAGTTATGGCACCGCCTTCTTCACCGGCGTGAAGTTCAGATCCTGGAAGTCGTAGCTGAAATCCGTCTCGGTCGAGATGGGCTGCATCCGCATCCGCTCGATGCTCCCGTCCGGGTTCAGTGCGAACGTGACGTACGCATCCGCATTGAAGTTGCGCTCCTTCCAGCGCACGATGAACGTGTCGTACTGGTAGTGTTCCAGTTCGCCCGTCAGGTCCGGCGTGCGCGACATCGTCAGGATCTGCCGGTTGCCCTCGTGCCGGATTGTCGCGATGCCGTACCAAGGATCCTGGTACTCGCCGTCGTACGCCGTGCGCGCCAGCGACGGCTGCGACTTCGCCGCGCGCGCGGCGTTCGCCTTGCCTATGCGCGCCAGTTCCTTCGCGTGGTTCTCGTCCTCGACGGCTTTCACGATGCCGATCCAGTCGGTCGCCGCGGCCGGGTTCAGCATGCGGTCGAGCAGCTGGTACTGCAGCGCGTTCAGCGAACCGCCGCTTTCCGCATTGGTCAGGATGGCGATGCCCAGCTTCGCATCCGGCACGAGCACCACCTTCGAATAAAAGCCCTGCAGCGCGCCGCTGTGCATCGCGACCAGCCTGCCCTGCCAGTCGCGCAGCTGGAAGCCGAGGCCATACGCGAGGAAGTTCGGGCGCGTGGCGGCCAGCTTGGGATCGGGCTCGCTGATGCGCATCGGCGTCTGCGCCGTCCACATCTCGCGCGCCTGCTTCGCACTGTACAGGCGGATCTCCTTCCCGTTCGCGTCCGTGCCCACCTTGCCGCCCGCCAGCAGCACGTTCATCCAGCGCGCGATGTCCTCGGCATTCGTATTGATGCCGACGGCGCCCACGGCGTTCGGCACCGGCATCGCCTTCACGGCCGCGATCCTGTCGTTGATCTTGCTGTGGGCATTCGCCACGTCCGGATTGCCCGCGCTTTCCGCGAGGCTCGTCGTCGTGGAGACCATGCCGACCGGCGCCAGGATGCGCTCGTGGATCGTCTCGCCCCACGTCTTGCCTGACTTGGCCGCGATGATCTTGCCGGCCACGATGTACAGCAGGTTGTCGTACGCATAGCTGCTGCGGAAGCTCGTGGCGGGGCGGATGAAGCGCAGCTTGTGGATGATCTCGTCGGTCGAGAAATTCGTCGTGGGCCACCACAGCAGGTCGCCGGCGCCGAGCCCCAGGCCGCTGCGGTGCGTGAGCAGGTCGCGCACCGTCATCTCGTGCGTGACGTACGCGTCGTACATCTGGAAGTCCGGCAGGTGCTGCGTGACCGGATCGTCCCACGCGAGCTTGCCTTCGTCGACGAGCATCGCCAGCGCGGCCGCCGTGAAGGCCTTCGAGTTCGACGCGACTTCGAACAGCGTCTTCGCATCGACCTTGTCCGGCGCGCCCAGCTTGCGCACGCCGAAGCCCTGCGTGGCGACGACCTTGCCGTCCTTGACGATGGCGATCGCGATGCCGGGCACGTCGAACAGCTTCATCGTGCGTTCGACGTCGGTGGCCAGCCGGGCGTTCAGGGCTGAGGCATCCTGCGTAATGACAGATGCGGCGGGGGCGGTGGCGGGTGTCTGCGCCAGTGCGGCGCCGGAGAAAGCGAGCAGGATCGCTGCTGCGATGCGGGTCATGGATTGCACTCTTGGATTCCTCGGATGGTGGAAGCGCGGGGCAGGATAGCATGTTCGCGTCGGCGCCACACCTCTGCTATGATCCGCCTTTCCATGGATGCCTTCCTCGTTTCCACCGGCATCGTCGCCCTCGCCGAAATCGGCGACAAGACGCAGTTGCTGGCCTTCCTCCTTGCCGCACGCTTCCGCCGTCCGCTGCCCATCGTGGCCGGCATCTTCGTCGCGACCGTCGCCAACCACGCCTTCGCCGCCGCCGTCGGCGCGCTCGTGAGCCGCCTGCTCGGCCCAGACGTCATGCGCTGGGTGCTGGGCATCGTCTTCCTCGGCATGGCCGCCTGGATCATGGTGCCGGACAAGGTGGACGAGGACGAGACGCCGCTGGCGCGCTTCGGCGTTTTTCTGACCACCGTGCTCGCGTTCTTCGTCGCCGAGATGGGCGACAAGACGCAGGTTGCGACCGTCGCCCTGGCGGCGCGCTACTCGTCCGCCGTGGCGGTGGTCGCCGGCACGACGCTCGGCATGATGCTCGCGAACGTGCCGGCCGTGTACTTCGGCGACCGGATCGCCGGACGTGTGCCTCTCAAGCTGGTGCACGGCCTGGCGGCGCTGATCTTCGCCGTGCTGGGCATCGCCACCCTGTTCGGCGCGGGACGCAGCCTGGGCTTCTAGGGCTGCTGCGTCACCCAGACCGGGGCCGACCACAGGATCTTGCCGTCGTCCTGCGTCACCTTCGCATAATAGAAATGCGCGCCCGGCGAAGGCGCTGTCGTGACGTCGGCCTTGTCGGACAGCTGGCTCACGTCGCCGTTGCGTCCCGGGACGCCTTCGATGATCGCCACCGTCGCGGCCTGCCGGCCCGCCGCGCTGGCGTAGGCGACCTGCAGCCGCAGCGCGCCCGTATTGTCGAAACGCTCGCCCATCAGGTGGCCGTTTGCGGTGAGGACCACCTGCGCATCCTTGTCCATCGTCGCGAACACGCGGCGCGCGCGCACGGCCTCGAGGAAGCTGGCGCGCGTCAGCGGCACGCCGTTCGGGATCAACACGGCGCTGCGGTTGCTGTACGACGCGCCCCAGTTGGCGCAGTGGTTGTCCTGGTTGCTGCTGAACGCCACGTGGTAACCCGCTTCCAGCAGCTTGTTGCAGGCCAGTTCGAAAGTGCTGCGCCGCGTTTCGCCCTCGTTCTCGCTGACGGAGAACGCGGTGCTGTTGACCACTTCGCACAAGGCCATCACGGCGTCGCCGTCGGGCGTGTAGGCGAGCGGCGTGCCGTTCACGGTGAACTGGCCGGTCGGCGCGGGATGGTTGAACTGGCCGGTCAGGCCGCGCTGGCGCATCAGGGCGTACAGCGCAGCGTAGTCGCTCTTGGCCGTTGGTGTGTCCGCAAGCAGCTCGCCCTTCCCGTTCTTTTCCCAGCCGAGCAGTTCGTCGCTGTCGAAGATGTTCAGGTGACCGCCGTTGCCGATCACGCCCCATTCCATGCCGTACAGCGCGATGAAGCCCGGATTCGCATCCGAATAATCGCGCGCCGTCTTCAGGCCGGCGTGGTACAGCGCCTTCGCCTGCGCGGGATCGGCATCGAGGTTCGTGCCGTCCGAGCCGTCGTACATGTGGTTGTGCTCCGAGACCATCAGGATGTCCAGGCCGTGCCTGCGCGCATACGGGTAGGCGACATCCGGACCGTAGGGCGCCGTCTGCGGATCCTGCGCGCCGTGGCAGTTGTCGACGGGGCCGCCGCCGTCGCTGTCGCGCGTCTGGCTGTGCAGGTTGCCGTAATAGACCGTGTACGGCAGCGCGCCCGGCGCCGGCATGGCCATCATGGGTGCGCGTCCCGTCGGCAGCGGAGAAAACGCGGGCAGCGCGGGCGCCGGCACGGTGCCGACGGCGATGTCCCAGGCCTGGTCGGCCGTCTCGCTGCCGCTGGCGGCATGCAGGCGTACGCGGTAGATGCCGGATGCGGGCCGGCGGCCGGCGAGCATGCCCTGCCAGCGCACGGCCACGACACGCGACTGTGCACCCGGCGGCGTACCGCCCAGCGCGAGCCGCCCCTGCCATTGGGCGACGCGGCGGCCAGACGGCGCGACGAGTTCCAGGCGCCATGTCACGGGACGACGCGCGTGCAGGCCAGGATAGTTGAACGACAAGGTGAACGAGCGCGCATCGCGAACGTCGCCGCGGTACGGCGCGAGCAGGGTCGCGTCGAACTCGCGGTGTTCGAGCGTCGCGGCCGACGCAGAGCCAAGCCAAGGGTTGAACACGCCGGCCGCGGCCAGCACCAGGGAGAGAGTGGGGATCGAGGTTTTCATGATGCAATTTTTGCAATTGCATGCATGTCGGCCTTGATCCGCAACTCATAAAATTGTCAGTTAGACATTAACTTATTGACAAAATTTAAGGGTTTATCCATTTGCATGTCGTCGTGGCGGGAAGCCACGTGCAGTTCCACCTCGTGCGTCCGGCCGTCGTCCACCAGCGCGATCGTATTGCCCTGCTGCGCCACCCCGTCCACCTGGAGCAGCGGCTCGTCCGCGCGCCGCACGGCGATCGTGTACTGGCTGCCGCGGTAGCGGTAGTGTAGACGGAAGCCTTCCCAGTTGGCGGGCAGGCGTGGCATCAAGGTCAAGGTTTCGCCGGCGCGCGTCACCCCGAGCAACGATTCGACGATCAACCGATACATCCAGCCGGCCGAGCCCGCGTACCAGCTTGCCGTCATCACGTACGGCGCCGTGTGCTCGGCCGGAACGAGCCTGCGCGCCAGCGCCCACGCGCGCTCCGTGTCGCCCAGGTGCGCGAACGCCATCGCCGCCCAGATCGCCGCCTGCGTGTCCTGGGCGCCGCCGTCCTCGCGCACGAGATGCGCGTCCACCGCCTCCATCGCGATGCGCGCGCGGTCCCGGTCGGCCGCGCCGGACAGCACGGCCCAGCTTTGCGTGGCCGCATCGATGCCGCTCGCGCTGTCGTCGCCATGCGCGCGCCGGTACCAGGCGCCGTCCCACGCGTTGCCGTCGAGGTTGTGCGCGAGGACCTGGGCCGCGCTGCGGCACGTCGTGCAGAAACCGTAATCGCCGCGGCGGTCGGCGAGCTCCGCGAAGCGGCACAGCACGTCGTACAGGAAGAACCCGAGCCGGACGCTCTCGCCAACGCCACCCGCCCCCGGCGGCAGGCCGTGCGGCCCGAACACGAGGGCACGGCGCAGCGCGCGCACGCAGTGTTCGTAGATGCTGGCCTGTTCCTGCGAACGCTCGGGCAGGTCGCAATACGCCGCCTCGTCCTGCCTGAGCGCACGGCCTTCGATGAACGGCGCGATCTCGTCCAGCAGCGCGTAGTCGCCCGTCACGCCCACATAGCGGTGCACCGCGAGCGGCAACCACAGGGCGTCGTCCGTGCAGCGCGTGCGCTCGCCGCGGCCCGTCGGCGGATGCCACCAGTGCTGCACGTCGCCTTCGACGAACTGATGGCCGGCGAACAGCAGGATGTGGTCGCGCAGCAGTTCCGGACGCACGTGCACGGCCGCCATCGCATCCTGCAGCTGGTCGCCGAAACGGTACGCGCCGACCGACTGGTCATGGCTCGTGCGCGCCCACATGCGGCATGCGATCGCCTGCACCATCAGCCAGCCGTTGACGAGAACGTCGAACGCCGGTTCCGGCGTCTCGATGCGGACGGCGCCCAGCGTGTCGTCCCAGAAGTCGCGCACGCGCGCCAGGTCGGCGGCGGCGGTCACGGCACCGCTGTGGCGCTGGACCATGCCGGTGGCGTCCAGGTTGCGGCGTCCTCCCACGCCGAGCATGAACACGAGTTCCTGTTCTTCTCCCGGCGCCAGGTCGACGACGGTCTGCAGCGCCGCGCACGGATCGAGCGCGGCGCCGCTGCGGCCGGACAAGGTCGTGCGCCCGAGCGCGGCCGGATTGGCGAGACTGCCGTCGCGGCCGATGAATTCCGCGCGGTCGCAGGTAAACGCCACGTGCTCGGCATCGAGGTGGAAGAACGCGACGCGGCCCGCGAAATCCCCGTTCCACGCGTTGCGGGCAAACAGCGCGCCGCTGACGGGATCCTGCTCCGTCACCACGTGCGGCGCGGCATCCGCGCGCAGCTCGCCCAGCACCCACTCCACGTAACCCGTGACGGACAGGCGCCGCGCCGTGGCCCCGTCGTTGCGCAGCTTGAGCACGATGTGTTTCAGCGGCGCGTCCAGCGCCACATACGTCAGCAGCTCGCTGTGGATGCCGTGCGCCGCGTGTTCGAACACGCTGTAGCCGAAGCCGTGGCGCGTGACGTAGCCGGCGCCGGAGGGTGCCGGCAGCGCCGTCGGCGACCAGAACACGCCCGTCTGCTCGTCGCGCAGATAAAACACTTCGCCGCCGCGGCCGGCCACGGCATCGTCGTCCCACGGCGTCAGGCGGAATTCATGGGCATTCTGGTTCCAGCTGTACGCCTGGCCGCTTTCCGAGATCACCGTGCCGAACATCGGGCTCGCCAGCACGTTGACCCACGGCGTGGGCGTGTGCCGGCCCGGGCCCGTACGGATGACGTATTCGCGCCCGTCGGCCGTAAAGCCGCCGGTGCCGCCGTCCTGCACGAGTTTCTGCGTGGCCGGCGCGGTCTCTTCGTCCTGGCCCGGCGCCGCGGTCGGCACGAGCGCCGGCGGCAGCTCGGCCTTGCGCGCGGCCGCGCGGCGCAGTTGTTCGGCGAGGCTCCCCTGGTCGTCCGCCAGGACCACGCGCGCCGCGGCCTGCATCAGCATGCGGTCTTCCAGCGACAGCTGCTCGGACGTGCACACGTACACGCCGCCCGCGCCGGGCAGCCGCATGACCTCGTCCTGCAGCGCCGCCGGGCCGTCGCACCAGACCACGAGGTTCGCGGCGAGTCCCTTCGCGCGCCACCACGCATACGCCTGGACCGCCTGGCGCGCGAGGCCGAGGTTGGCGGCGTCGCGCAGGTGCAGCAGCGCGAGCGGACGGTCGCCCGGAATGCCGAGGGCTTCCAGGTCGGCGCGGCCGTACTGGTTGCGCGCGATGACGGCCGGGTCGGCGCGCAGCGCGGGCTGCGGACACAGCACGCTGCCGGCCAGGCGCGCGTACAACTGGGCGTCCGCCTCGCTCGCGTTCAACTGGCGCAGCATGACCTGGCCGTGCGTCCATGCGAGTTCGGGCACGCGGTCGGCCACCTGGCGGTCGCGGTATTTGTCGATCAGGCGCAGCGCGTGGTCGCGCGTCTCGGCCACGCCCAGCACGATGTCGACGGTCGCTTCCTGGTGCGGCGCCAGCGCCAGGATGCGGCGGATCGCCAGCGCGGGATCGGACACGGCGCCGTCCAGGCCGCCCAGCGGCGCGCGGCCCTCCAGCGCGGCGGGATGCGTCCGGCTCCGTCCGCGGCCGATGAAGTGCGCGCGGTCCGTCCCGAACTGGGCCGCGGGCGCGTCCGCGCCGTGCACCGTCATCACGTTCAGCAGCCATGCCTGCCCACGCGCGCACACGAGCGCGTCGCGCTCCGCCAGGATCTCCATCTGCACGGTGGCCGGCGCCACCTCCGCGTAGCTCGTCAGTTCGATCGTGCGCGTCGTGCCCGTCCGGTTGGCGATGCGCAGGCGGCGCAGTTCGACGTCGTCGTCGGGCGCGACGACGATCTCCGTGTGCAGTTCGATGCCGTGGTCGCGCCGGCGGAATGCCGCGCGGCCTTCGGAGAACCGGGCTTCGTCATGCTCGGGCCGCGCCAGCGTGGGCCGCCACGTGTTCGACCACACGGCGCCGCTGTCCACGTCGCGCACGTAGCAGACATGGCCGCTGTCGCCGGCGGTCGGATCCGCGCGCCAGCGCGTGACGGCCACGTCGCGCCACGCGCTGTAGCCGGCGCCGCTCGCCGTCACCAGCGCGTGGTAGCGGCCGTTGGACAGCAGTTGCACGTCCTGCGGCGCGGCATCCGGCTGCGTCACCGTGCGCGCCGTCGTGGCGGTGTCGGGTGCGCGCGGACGCGTGTCGTCGACCTCCACGTGGCGCCCCGCGGCGGCGTGCGGCACCGGTTCCTGCAGCAGCGGCAACGCGGCCAGGAACTGCGGTTCGGCGGCGAAGCGGCGCTGCATCGGCCGGTCGTGCAGCAGGCAGGACAGCGCCAGCAAACCCATGCCCTGGTGGTGCGCCATGAACGCGCGCACGATCGCATGGGCCTGGCCTGCGGGCCGCCGTGCCGGCGTGTAGTCGACGGCTTCATAGAAACCGTAGCGGCCCGTGAAGCCCAGCTGCGCCATGCGTTCCAGGTTGGCGCAGGCGCGCTCCGGCTCGACCATCAGCGCCAGCAGCGCGGCATACGGCGCGACGACGAGGTCCTCGCCCGATACCCGTTGCGTGCCGCGCCGTGTACCCACCTCGGGTATGCCGAAGGCGCGGTACTGGTAATGCAAAGCGGCGTCCATCGCGTTGTAGCCGGAAGCCGCAAAACCCCACGGCACGTCGCGGCGGCGGCCGTATTCCGCCTGCGCGCGGACGATGCCCCGGTACGTCCGGTCCAGCAGCGTGTCGCGGTACGCCGGCATCACCAACAGCGGCGCCAGGTAGTCGTCGAGCGCGCCGTCCGGCGACAGCAGCACCGGGTGGCCGTACGCGCGGCACATCTGGCGGCCCAGCGCGGTCCAGTGTTCCTGCGGCAGCTGGCCGCGCGCGATGCCGGTGAAGCTGGCCAGGCGGGCATTCGATGCGAGCAATCCCGTGTCCGCGTCGGCCAGCAGACCGAAATCCATATCCGCGCACGCACGCGCGGCGCGGGCCAGTCGCGCGATCTCCTGCAGGCGCACCCGCGCGTTCGTGCTGCCTTCCTCGACAAGCCCGGCCAGCAGCAGCTGGCGCGTGCGCTCGTCCGGTTCCAGGTCATCGCCCGGCCCCTTCATGCCGAAGCCGGCCAGCTCGCGCACTGTCGGGATGCGGGTGAGGCTCGAATCGATCACGTATTCCTGCACGACGCGCATCCACGGCGCCATCGCCAGCAGGTCCGCCTGCGCGGCCGCCGTTTGCCGCGCCAGCCTGCCGGCCCAGTCGCGCAGCTGCGGATCGGCGTCGTCCGGCACGGCGGCGCACAACGCCTCGGCGTCGCGCGCCAGCGTCTGCAGGCAATCGGCGAGGCCCGGCAAGGTGCCCGCATTGCGGCAGCGCTCCGGCGAAAGGTGCAGGCGCAGCGCGCCGATCGCCTCGCGCACGGCGGGCACGGCGTGTTCGTCGGCGACGTCGAGCGTGTCGCGGATGCCGTCCAGTGCGCGGCTGGAGGCGATGGGCTCGTCGGCCAGCCGCTCCAGGCCGGCGGCCAGCGTGAGCAGGTGCGCCGCCAGGTTGCCGCTGCCGGCGATAGCCGTGGACAGCGGCTCCAGCGTGCGCGTATCGTACGCGTCGTGGAAGTGGCCGCGCTGGCGTTCCAGCCGGCCCATCGTCTGGAGTGTCGCGCGCGTGCGCGCCAGCAGGTCGCCCGTGGGCGCGTAGCCGAAGTCCCAGGCCGTCATGTTGGCCAGCAGCGCGAAGCCCATGCTTGCGGACGACGTGCGATGCGCGACGACGGGAGCCGGGTGTTCCTGCAAGTGGTCGGGCGGCAGCCAGTTGCTCTCCGCCGTGACGTGGTCTTCGAAGAATGCCCACGTGCGGCGCGCCGTCGTGCGCAGGAAGCGGCGCTGCGCATCCGCCAGGTGCGGTGCGTGACGCGCGGCCGGCAGGCTGACCCACCATGCGAGCACGGGCGACAGGAACCACAGCAGCAGGAGGGGCGCTGCCGCGAACAGCGCGAGCGGATTCGCAAAGCTGAGCAGCACGGCGACGCCCACCGCGAACGCGGGCGCGAACCACATGTTCCGCCAGTTCGACTCCATGTCCGTGCTGGAGCGCGACAGCGTGGGCGCGCGCCACTCCAGGCGCAGCCGTTTCGACACGAGCATGCGCCACGCGCCGCGCGCGATCGCGTCCACGCTGTAGCTGGCCTCGTGCGGCAGGAAGGCCATGTCCAGCAGCGCGTGATAGAGGCCGATGCGCGCGTCGTGCGCGCAGTGCCGCAGGTGCACGCCGGGGGCGACGTCGTGCGGCTTGTCGGCCAGGGCGACGAGCGTGCGCAGCGCGAACGGCACGAAGAACACGGCCAGCACGGCCGCGGTCCAGAACGCGGGCGCCGGCAGCAGCGCCCAGCACAGCACCAGCAGGATGCAAAGTGTGGGCGCGACGAGGCTGCGGCGCAGGTTGTCGAACAGCTTCCAGCGCGCCAGCGGCGGCAACGGATTCGCTTCGCGGCTGCCGTCCGCCCTCGGCACGCGGTCGCGCAGCCAGCCGGCCAGTTGCCAGTCGCCGCGGATCTGGCGGTGGCGCCGGGCGACGTCGTCGCTGTAGCGCGGCGGGCATGGCGTCACGAGGTGGGCGTCGCCCAGCAGGCCGGCACGCAGGTAGCTGCCTTCCAGCAGGTCGTGCGACAGCACCCGGTCGTCCGGCAGGCGGCCGCGCAGCACGCGGTCGGCCACCGCCACGTCGTAGATGCCCTGGCCCGCGAACGTGCCTTCGCCGAACAGATCCTGCTCGATGCCGGGTGCGCCGCCGCACAGGCGTTCGTAGCGCGACGCGTGTTCCGGCGGCAGCGCGGCCGTCATGCGCGGCTGCAGCAGGCCGTGACCGGCCATCACGCGCCGGCCACCATCATCGAGCACGGGGCGATTGAGCGGATGCGCCATCGCGGCGACGAAAGCGCGGGCGGCGTCGCGCGGCAGCCCGGTGCCGGCGTCCAAGGTGATCACGTAACGGATCTCGTCCACGCCGTCGACGGGCCCCTCGATCACGGCGAACGGCGCGCGCTCGCCGCGCAGCAGGAACGCGTTCAGGTCTTCCAGCTTGCCGCGCTTGCGGTCGCGGCCGATCCAGGCGCCCTCGCCCTCGCTCCACGTGCGCTGGCGGTGCAGCAGCAGGAACGGCCGGCACTTCCCATACTTCGCATTCAGCGCGGCGATGCCGGCGCGCGCCTGTTCGATCAGGTCGGCGTCGCCGTACACCTCCTGCCGCGGCGCGTCGGCCAGGTCGGTCAGAAGGCAAAAGCGCAGGTGCGGATCGCGGTTGGCGAGGTAGTGCACTTCCAGCGACTCGACGAGGGCCGCCACGTTGTCGCGGCCGTACAGCAGCGCGGGCACGACGACGATGGCGCGCGCGTCCAGCGGGATGCCGGCCCCGAAATCCATGCGCGGCAGCGGCGCCGGCGCGACGAGCCGCGCGGCCATCAGGTCGACGAGGGCCAATGCCAGCCGGCTCGCACCGAGGGCGCCCAGCAGGCCGATCGCGACGAGCAGTGCGGGACTGGCGCCGTCCTGCGCCGCGTGGACCACGGTGGCACCCGCGAACAGCGCGGTGCACGCGCCGACGGCGCCCAGGTAGGCCGGCAGCGCGCGCACGCGTCGGGGGCGCAGGTTCAGCCGCTGTTTCAGCTGCGGCAACCCGTCGCCGGCCAGGTAAAAGCCGACGTGGCGCCGGCGCGCGTCATGCCCTTCCGCCGCCAGCGCCAGCGCTTCCGTCGCCACTTCGATCTCGCGCCGGCCGGCGTCCCGCGCGAGGCGCCCGACCACGTGGCGGTAATGGTCGCGCGTGGCACCGTCCATGCGGCCGTAGACGCCGGCCGGGTCGCCGCGCAGCGCCTGCTCGACGGCGCTCATCGTCTCGGTGAATTCGCGCCAGTCCATGCTGCCCAGCAGGCGCAGGCTAGCGATGGAATTCGTCACCGAGACGTCGTCGGCGGCCTGCTGCGTGACGTCGGCCTGCATCGCCTGGTCGATCGTGCGGCCTTCGTCCGCGAGGCGCGTGGCAATCCATTGCAAGGCCTGGGTGAGCGGGCCGCCGCGTCCCTGCAGCCGGCGCGCGAGTTCGGCCACGAAGCCGGAGCTCATCGGCTGCACGTCGCGCACCATGTCGGCCACGACGAGGATCAGGTCACCGGGACGCTCCTCGGCCCGCGCCGTCATGCGGTCGGCCCAGCGGTTGGCCTGCACGCGCTGGCGCCGTGTGTCCGCCTGGCGCACGGCGAGGCGGCGCAGGTTCTCGATCAGCACGAGGCGCAGCATGGCCGGCAGCGCCGCCAGTTCCGCCAGCGCCAGCGGCGCGCCTTCCTGGTACGCGGCGACGAAGCGCGCGAGGCTTTCCGCGTCCAGCCGGCCGTCGCCATGCGCGATCACGTCCAGCGCCAGCTGGTACACGCGCGGGTTGCCCGGCGCATCGGCGTCCTGCAGGCGGGGCAGCGCGCAGCAGTCGTCGTCGGGGAGATGGCGGCGCGCGAGGCGGACGTGGTCGTCGATCAGCCAGGCATGGTCGAGCAGCGCGTCGGCTGCCGGCGGCAGGCGCACGCCCGCGCGGGCGGCGCGCGCGAGGCCGGCGCAGGCGTCGGCGATGACGGCGGCATTGTCGTCCAGGCGGTCCAGCAGGCGGTCGCTGCCCGGCGCGTCGGCCAGTTGATGGCGCGCGGCGAGGCGGCGGCCGTGGACGGCCATCTGGGCGGCGGAAAACAGTTCGGCGCGCAGCGGGGCGTCGTCATCGGCGAAGCCGGCTGCGGGCGGCAGCGCTTTTTCTTCTTTCAACAGGAACCTCGTGGTGGCGTGCGCAATCGACCGCCGGCTGACGCGGGACGCGACCATTCGGATGAAGCGTGAGACGAGGGCGCACGGCTGCCGCCATGCTAAGCAATCAGGTACCGCGAAACTGTGCGTTAGCGAACGCTCATTGACGATCAGTATGTTCTACGCCAGCGCGAGCCCACCCACGAGGGTCCACGCCTGCGCATGCCCCGCGCGGCACAGGCACAGGGCGGCCTTCGCGCTACGGTTCCCACTGCGGCAGACGAACACGATCGGCCGTGCCGGATCGGACAACCATGCCGGCATATGCTCGGCAAGGCGCGACAGCGGCATGTGGTGCGCCGCGCGGCCGTGCAAGGTCATTGCGCCGGCCGCGGATTCACCGGCTTCGCGTACGTCGACGAGCAATGCGTCCGCGTGGCGGCGCAGGAAGACGTCCAGCGTGTCCGGGTGCAGCTGGCCCGGCACGCCGGCGGCGCGCAGCGCGTTCACCGTCGTACAGGCCAGGCCATCGACGTCGGTGCCGTGGCAGATCACGGCGGCAGCGTGTGCGACCTGCGCCAGGCGGCCGGCATCGACGGCGCCGAACACCTGGCGCACAGCCGTGCGCGGCAAGCGGCCGTCTTGCGCCTCACCCAGCAGCCAGCCATCCGGCAGGCGGGCCAGCACGGCGCCGCCGATGGGCATGCAGGGCGCATGGCTGCCGTCGTCCAGCGCGACGGTGGCGCGGTCCGCCGCGTCGAATTCCTCCATGCGCAGGCCCGCGTCACGCGCCAGCGCGGCGATGCGGTCAACCTGCCCCGGCGGCGGATCGATCGCGACGCAGGTCCCGGCATCGAACACGATCCAGCCATGCCGCCCGTCGCCGCTGACCTGCATCACGCCTGGATTGCCGCCGCTGAGCGGCGACGTGCGCAACGCGTCTCCGCAGCGGCGGATGCGCGCGCAGGCGGCGTCGATGAATGCGTCGTCCGCGAGCGGCCCGATCGACAGGCGCACGGCGCCGCCGCTGCGCCACAGGGGCAGGCCCATCGCGTCGAGGACGTAGCTGGGCGCGGCCTTGGCGGCGGAACAGGCCGAGCCCGCGCTGACGCGCACGCCGGCCGCGTCGAACAGGTCGAGCAGGTCCTTGCTGGAGACGCCGGGCACGGCGACATTCAGCGTGGTCGGCAGGGTGTGCTCGAACGGCGCGTTGAAGACGATGCCGGGAAACGCGTCGCGCAATGCGGCCGCGAGTCGGTCGCGCATGGCGGCCAGCTCGGCGTGGGTGCGGAACGTCGTGCCCTCTTCCAGTGCGGCCAGCACGGCGCCGAGCGCGGCGATGCCGGCCATGTTTTCCGTGCCGGAGCGCTGGCCGCCTTCCTGGCCGCCGCCGATCATCAGCGGCGTGTACGGCGCGCCGTCGCGCACGTACAGGATGCCGATGCCTTTCGGCGCATGCAGTTTATGGCCGGAGAACGGCGCGTAATCGATGCGCGTGTTCGCGAGATCCAGCGGCAGCTTGCCCAGCGCCTGCACGCAGTCGACCATCCAGTAGGCTGTCGATCCGCTGGCGCGCAGCACGCGGGCGATGCCGTCCAGGTCCGAGATGGCGCCCGTCTCGTTGTTGGCCGCCATCGTACAGACCATGGCCGCGCGCGGTGCCAGGTCGCGCAGGACGTCCAGGCGGTGGCGGCCGGCCGCGTCGACGGGCAGCGGCTGCAAGGCAAGCCCGGTGCCGAGCAGGCGGTTCCAGTGCGCGAGGCTTTCCGACACGGCCTTGTGTTCGGTGGCGCCATAGACCAGCAGGTCACCGCAGTCTTCCCCGGCCGCGCGGCGCTCGCGCACAGCGACGAGGGCCGACAGCACGGCGGTCTGGATGCCTTCCGTGGCGCCGCTCGTGAACAGCACGCGTCCCGGCCCGGCACCGAGCACGCGGCGGGCGCGCGCACGGGTCGTGTCGAGGATGCGTTTGGCGCGCAGGCCGGTGGCGTGGCTGCTGCTCGGATTGCCGAACGAGGCCTCCATCGCCTCGACCGCGGCGGCGATCGCGGAAGGCAGGACCGGCGAAGTGGCGTTTGCGTCGAGGTAGAGGTCGGGGGCCATAAAATAATTGCTAAAAGTCCAAAAATAAATGCGCCAGCAGCGCGATTGTTGAGTAATATGTTACGGTTTGGTGCCGAAAATGACGTACTAAAGAATCTTTGATTTTTCCTGGCCTGAAGAACGAACATTCTAGAGACCGTGCGATGGACAAGATGAATTCACTCGACAAATACGACTGCGCGATCCTGGCCGCCCTGCAGGCCGACGCCACGCTGTCGATTTCCGGCCTGAGCGAAAAGGTCGGGCTCTCCAGCACCCCCTGCTGGAAACGCGTCAAACGCCTGGAGGAAGAGGGATACATCGAGAGCCGGGTCAGCATCGTCAACCGGCACAAGGTCGGCCTGCCCGTGACGGTGTTCGTCAGCGTGCGCACCAACGAGCACGACGAAAAATGGCTGGAGCGCTTCGCTTCCGCCGTCGTCGCGCTGCCGGAAGTCCTGGAATTCCACCGCATGAGCGGCGACGTCGACTACCTGCTCAAGGTCGTCACGACCGACATCGACGGCTACGACCGCTTCTACAAAAAACTGATCCGCACCGCGCAGCTGTCCGGCGTCTCCTCCGCGTTCTCGATGGAGCAGATCAAGTGCACCACCGCGCTGCCGCTGGATCTGATCACGCACGGGCTGCCCGCCTGAAGTTTGCACACTTCAGCGGGATCTCGAAAAAACCGTCGCGAGCGGCAGCACCGTTGTCCGAGAAGCGCAGCTGTACGGACGTACAGCCGGTCCGCCGTAGCGGAGCATCGCAGGGCGACCGGGCAACGCGCAGTAGGTTTTTTGAGATCCCCATGCGATGATGGCGGCCGTTGATTAACAACGGAGACAACGGAATGGCATCAACCATCAAAACCCTGGCGCTGGCGGCGATCCTGCTCGCGACCGGGACGACCGCGCGCGCCCAGGACCAGGTCGTGCGCATCGGCGTGAGCGGCCCGCTGTCGGGTTCCAACGCCTTCGCCGGCAAGGACGACGAGAACGGCGTGCGCCTCGCGGTCGAGGAACTCAACGCGCAAAGGCTCAAGGTGGGCGGCAAGACGCTGAAATTCGAACTGCTGTCGGAAGACGACCAGGGCGACCCGAAAGCCGGCGTGAGCGTGGCGCAGAAGTTCGCCGACGCCGGCGTCAAGTTCGTGCTCGGCCCGTACAACTCGGGCGTGGCGATCCCCGCCTCGCGCGTCTACAACGATGCCGGCATCCTGATGTCGACCGTGGGCACGAGCCCCAAGATCACGCAGGCGCGCTACCCGAACGTGTTCCGCATCGTCGCCAGCGATTCCCAGGTGGGCGCATCGATGGCGTCGTACGCCGCCAGGGAACTCAAGATTAAAACCGTCGGCGTGATCGACGACCGCACCGCGTTCGGCCAAGGCATCGCCGACGAATTCACGAAGCAGGCGCGCGCCGCGGGCGTGACCGTCGTCGGCCGCGAATTCACCAACGACAAGGCGAGCGATTTCTCCGCCATCCTGACCGCGTTCCGCGCGAAAAAAGTGGACGCCATCTTCTTCGGCGGCTATGCGCCGCAGGGCGCACCGATGGCGCGCCAGATGAAGCAGTTGGGCATGGCGAACGTGCGCCTGCTGGGCGGCGACACGCTGTGCAGCCCCGAGATGGCCAAGCTGGGCGGCGATGCCGTCGGCGAGAACGTGATGTGCGCGCAGGCCGGCGCGACGCTCGACAAGCAGGCCAACGGCCCCGCGTTCAAGGCGAGGTACAAACAGCGCTACCAGCGCGACCCGGACGTGTACGCGCCCGCGTTCTACGACCAGACGATGTTCATCGCCCGCGCCATGCAGGCCGCGAACACGACGGACGCCGCGGCCGTCGGCAAGCAGCTGCACACGATGAGCTACCAGGGCGTGGCCGGCACGTACGGCTACGACGCGAGCGGCAACCTGAAGAAGACGGCCGTCACGGTCTACACCTTCAAGGGCGGGCAACTGGCGCCGCTGGCCAATTATTAAATCCCGTAGGGTGGGCACGCCGTGCCCACGCGTGACGTTTGCGGCATGTTGGCGCCACGCGTGGGCGGAGGGCCGCCCCCTACTTTCGTCATCACATAGAACATCCATGAAACAGACTCTCAAGCTGGGCACCCTCGCCGCCGCCTGCCTCATCGCCTGCGCGCCGGCCCTCGCCGCCGACACCGCGGCCAAGCCCACGGCCGGCGCCACGAACGCCAGCGCCGCATCGAAACAGCTGAACAAACTGGCCGACGACTACTGGGACGCGGAAGCGCGCTTCGATCCCGTCGCCGCCGGCGAAAGCGGCGACAACCGCTTCCCCGACCAGATCGGCATGACGATCGCACCGAAGAACATCGCCCACCAGTACGCGCTGTACAAGGGCTACCTGAAACGCCTGCACGCGATCCCGCGCGACGGCTTGTCCCAGCGCGACCAGACGAGCTACGACATCCTCGACTACGAGCTCAAGACCGCGCTGCGCTTCGAGCCGTTCCCCGAGTACCTGCTGCCGCTGGACCAGATGGACGCGCTGCCGATCACGCTCGCGAACTACAGCAGCGGCCAGCAGGCGCAGTCGCTCGTCACCGTGAAGGATTACCAGGCCTACCTGAGCCGCCTGAACCAGCTCGCCCCGTGGATCGACCAGGCCATCGCCAACATGCGCGAAGGGATGAAGCGCGGGATCGTGCAGCCGAAGGCGATCATGGAATCCGCCCTGCCCCAGTTCAAGCAGCTGGTGGCCGCGAAGGCGGAGGACAGCATCTACTACTCGCCCGTGAAGAACTTCCCGGCGGGCTTTTCGGACGCCGATAAAAAGAAACTCACGGCCAGCTATCGCAGCACCATCGACGGCAAGTTGAACCCGGCTTTGAAACGCCTGGCTGACTTCATCGAGCACGACTACCTGCCGGCTTGCCGCACGAGCACGGGCTGGAGCGCGCTGCCGCAGGGGATGGACTGGTATCTCGCGCGCGTCGCGAGCCAGACGACGACCGACCTGCAGCCGGAACAGATCCACCAGATCGGCTTGCGGGAAGTCGCGCGCATCCAGGGCGAGTTCGCGCGCATCGGTCCGAAGATGGGCTACGACGGCCCGCCGGCCGGCCTGCCGGTGTGGGTGTCGGAACAGGCGAAGTACAAGCCGTTCAAGACCGAGGGCGAGATCATCGACGTCTACCGTCACCTGAACACGGTGCTGCAGGCGAAGCTGCCGGCGCTGTTCTCGCTGCGGCCGAAGACGCCGCTCGACCTGCGCCTGGAACCGGAACTGTCGCGCGCGACCGCGTCCGACCACTACACGCCGCCGGCCGTGGACGGCTCGCGTCCGGGCGTATTCTGGTCCGTCGTGAACGACCCGAAGCAGTACGGCAGCACGGGCATGGTCACGCTGTTCCTGCACGAAGGCCAGCCGGGCCACCACTTCCACATCGCGCTGATGCAGGAGCTGGGCCTGCCGAACTTCCGCAAGTTCGGCGGCAACAACGCGTTCACGGAAGGCTGGGCGCTGTACGCCGAGACGCTGGGCAAGGAGATGGGCCTGTTCGACAAGCCCGAGGACTACTTCGGCCACCTGAACGACGAGATGCTGCGCGCCGTGCGCCTCGTCGTCGACACGGGCATGCACGCGAAGGGCTGGACGCGCGAGCAGTCGATCCAGTACATGCGCGAGACGCTGGGCTACACGGAAGCGGACGCGCGCAATGCGACGGAGCGCTACATGGCGTGGCCGGCGCAGGCGCTGGGCTACAAGATCGGCGCGCTGAAGATCCAGGAACTGCGCGCCCGCGCGGAAAAGGAACTCGGCCCGAAATTCAGCCTGCCGAAGTTCCACGAAATCGTGCTGGGCGAAGGCACGCTGCCGCTGGCGCTGCTGGAAAAGAAGGTCGATCGCTGGATCGCCGAGAGCAAGTGAAATCACGGAACGCGTTCCGTGATTTCACGTAGGGTGGGCTCACCGAGCCCACGCGGACGCTTGCGGCGTGTTGGCGTCACGCGCCCGAGCCCACGCGGACGCTCGCGGCATGTTGGCGTCACGCGCCCGAGCCCACGCGGACGCTCGCGGTGTGTTGGCGTCACGCGTGGGCGGAGGGCCGCCCACCCTACGATTCGCGTCCGGCCACGAACGTGACGGCGACGGCGAGGCCGGCGAGCGTGATCCGGACCGCTTCCTCGATGTCCTGGACGTCGGCCTGCGCCCGGACGCCAACGGTCAGGACAAGCGCGGTGGCCGCGGCCTTTACGGTTTGTCCGCCGGGACGATCCGCCACACGACGCCGCCGCCGTCATCCACGACGAGCAGCGCGCCGTCGGCCGCCACCGTCACCGCGGCCGGGCGGCCCCACACGTCGCGGTCGGACAGCACCATGCCGGTCATGAAGTCCTGGTACTGGCCCGTCGGCGCGCCGTTCTTCATCATCACGCGCACGACCTTGTAGCCGGTGCGGATGCCGCGGTTCCACGAGCCGTGCAGCGCCAGGAAGATGTCGCCGTCGTACTCTTTCGGGAACGCGTGCTTCGCGCCCGCCGGGGCGTGGTACACGGTCATGCCCAGCGGCGCGGAGTGCGCCTGGATCAGCGTGTCGGGCACGGTGATCTTGTCCTTCAGGTCCGGGCGGACGCCCTTCAGGCGCGGGTCTTCGTGCGCGCCCAGGTAGTACCATGGCCAGCCGTAGAAGCCGCCGCGCTTCACACGCGTGACGTAGTCCGGCGGCAGGTTGTCGCCCAGTTCGTCGCGCTCGTTGACGCTGCAATACAGGTCGCCCGTGTCCGGATGCACGAACATGCCGACGCAGTTGCGCAAGCCGTTCGCGTAATTGCGGCGGTTCTTGCCGTCCGGGTCGAACGCGAGCACGGTGGCGCGGTCGGTCTCCTGGTTCCACGTGCCGCCCAGGCCGTGCGCGGCTTCCCATTGCGCGAGCGGCTGCGGCGGCGTGGCGCCGATGCCTTCGCCGACGTTGGTGGCCGAGCCGACCGACACGAACAGCGTCTTGCCGTCCTGCGAGAACGCGAGCGAGCGCGTGATGTGGTTGCCCAGGCCGTCGACGATCTTCTCGACGATCGTCTCGGGCTTGCTCTTCGCCTTCAGGTCGCCCGCGGCGTACGGGAAGCGCACGACCGAATTCGCGTTGGCCACGTACAGGTATTTCGGATTCGCGGCCGGCCACAGCGCGAGGCCGTACGGGCGCGACAGGTCCGTTGCGAATACGCTGTCCGTGCCCACCTTGGCGCCGTCGGCCGACAGGCGCAGGATGCGGACTTCACCCTTGCCCGAATCGGCCAGGATGATGTCGCCGTTCGGCGCACGCAGCGCGTAGCGCGCCTTGCCCGTATCGGCCAGCACGCTGACCTTGAAGCCTTTCGGCACGGCCGGCAGCGCGCCGTCCGGACGCTTCGCGAGCTTGGGGCCATTGCCCGCGCTCTCGCTGGCAAACGGTGCGACGAGCTGGTCGACCGTGATGTGGTGCACGTCGCCCGGCTTGTCGTCGGTCCAGGCGCCGGTACGCGCGCCCGTCGCCGCGGCGGTTTTCGGTGCCGCCGATTTGCCGCTTTGCGCGGCGAGATAGTCGATCACGGCACCGCGTGCTTTCGCGTCCGCGATCCCGATCGGCATCGCGGTGCCCGGCACATCCTTCGTCGGGTCGCGCAGGAAGACGTCGAGCTCCGCGCGCGTCCACGTCTTGCCGGCCGCGCCGGCCTTCGACAGCGCATCCGTGTAGTTGTAGCCCGGTGCCGAACCGGCCTTGCGGCCCACGACGTTGAACAGCGGCGGACCCGCGCGCGAGCCCATGGCGGCATCGGCCGTGTGGCAGCTGGCGCAGTTCTGTTCGAAATAGGTCTGGCCCGCGGATGGTGCGGCCGACGCCGCGGAGGCGGCGCCCAGCAGCGCCAGTGCGGCGGCGATCTTGTAGTTCATTTTTTCTCCCCAGGTGAATCAGTCGATCATGAAGACCGGATAACGGCGCCACTCCGGCTCGCGCCAGCGCGCGCAGTTGGCGAAGATGAAGTCGAGCACCGCGCCCTGGTCCTTCAGCAGGTCCGGATTGGCGGCCTTCCACGCGCCGAACTTCGCGGCCAGTTCGGGCTCGGCGGCCAGCAGGCGCTCGGCCTCGTCCTCGAACACGTAGTTCGAATAGGCTTCCTTCTTTTCCAGCACGCTGTTGAAGAAGCCCCAGCGGAAGAAGCTGTCGTGGGCCTGCGGTTCCAGCGTCTCGACGGCGTAGCGGGCCTGGTCCTGGTCGAGCGGGACCAGGTAGTCGCCGGCGCGGATCGTGACGGTTTCGCGCATGCGCTCCAGCTGCACGTCGTCGTGGAACATGTGGCCTTCGTACGCGTGCGGCCGCGTCGTCAGCGCCGCGATGCGGTACACGGAGACTTCCTGCGTGCGCTCGGCATCCACGCGCTCCAGCCTGACGCCGTTCCAGCGCAGGCGCTCGATCGCTTCGCGCCATTGCTGCGGCACGACGTAGGCCTTCGGTGCCGGTACGACCACGTCGGCCGGGAAGCGGTTGTAGTGCGCGATGTCGCGCTCGAACGGCTCGTTGCGGTCGTAGTACAGGCGCTGGTAGTCGCCCAGCACGCTGGCCTTGTACTTCGCCGCATAACCCTTGAAGCGGAACGTGGACGGATTCGCCTCGTCCATCGCCCAGTGCACGGGCCATTCGCGGCGCGTGCGGCCGGCCGCGCGGGTGGCGCGGCGCATCTGCACGATCCTGTCGCCGTGGGCGACGGTGAAGTCCAGCGCCGTCTCGACGAGCGCGCGCATCGAGTGATAGCGGTCGGCGAACGGTTTCAGCATGTGCGTCTCGGGCATGAAGCCGATCGTGTCGTGCAGCGCCGCATAGCCCGTCGAGAAGCGCGCCGTCTCGAGGAAGTCGGCGATGCCCTCGATCGGGGTGTCCTTGACAGGGTTCACGTACGGGCACGTGGGCCAGCCGCGCCTGTCCATCTCCGCGTACAGCGCGGGCAGCATCTCGTCGCGCAGGAAGGTGCCGAGGTCGCCGCCCAGCTTGTCGGCCTGGGTCGGGATCAGCGTCATCGTGTAGCTGTAGTCGGCGCCGTTGGACGTGTGCGTATCGACCATCACGTCCGGGTCCCATTCCGTGAACAGTTTATTGAACGTCTGCGCCGTCAGCGTGTCGCACTTGACGAAGTCGCGGTTCAGGTCGAGGTGGCGGCTGTTGCCGCGAAAGCCGAACGACTCCGGGCCGTCCTGGTTCACGCGCGACGTATTGGCGCGGTTGAACGCGCCGTCCACGTTGTACAGCGGGACGAACAGGAACACGGTCCTGCCCAATGCCGCGAGGCGGTCCGGCTGCTGGCACAGGTCGCGCACGAGCGCCATGCACGCATCGACGCCTTCCGGTTCGCCCGGATGGATGCCGTTGTTGTTGAAGAAGACGGGACGGCCCGCGGCCTTGATGTGCGCGCGGTCGAACACGCCGTCGGCCGAGATCACGCCGGCGTGGATCGGCACGCCCGCGTCGGAGGTCCCGACCACGGAAAAGCGCAGCACCTGGGGGTATTGGTGCGCGAGGTTGTCGTACCAGGCGATGCAATCGGACCAGGTCGTGGTCTGATTCTGGTTGCCCTTCTCGAAAGGCGTCTGCAATGCGTTGAGCATGGTCGTGGTTTGCTAGCAAGTGGAAGACTGAGGTCGCTACTCTACCCCAGTTAACTGCTTTCAGGCAGTCGCCACGTCGCTGAGCGGGAGGGTGATGGCGACGAGGGTGCCTTCGCCGGGGCGCGACTGCATGTGGATGCTGCCGCCGAGGGCGAACACCCGCTCGCGCATGCCGATGATGCCGATGCCTTCCGACGCGACGGCCGGGTCGAAGCCTTCGCCGTCGTCCTGCACTTCGATGTGCAGCGCGCCGTCCTCGTCGGACAGGGCGAGGCTCACGCGCGCGAAGCCGGCCTGCGAGTGCTTCATGATGTTCGACAGCGCTTCCTGCACGATGCGGTAGGCGGAGATGGCAAGCTCGTTGCCGATCTTCGAGAAGTCGCCCTGCGATTCGAATTCGAAGTGCACGCCGGAGCTGCTGCGGTAGTGGCTGACCATCTCCTCGACGGCGCCGTGCAGGCCCAGCATGTCCAGCACTTCCGGACGCAGGCGGCGCACGAGGCGGCGGCCGTTCGCGTACAGGTCCAGCGCCAGCTTGGTGATGGCCTGCGCCTTGGCGCGGATCTGGTCGATCTCGTCGCCCGGCGTGACCTTGGCCGCGAGTTGCTGGATCGTCTGCGATTCCAGGCGCACGGCGATCAGGGACGCGTTCAACTCGTCGTGGATCTCGACGGCGATGCTCTTGCGTTCTTCCTCGATGATGCTGTTGACCTTCTGGATCAGCTTGCGCTTGTCGGCGTCGGCGCGCAGCGCCTCGTTGCGCGACGCGAGCAGGTCGCGCGTGCGCTCGGCCACCTTGTTTTCCAGGTCCTGCTTGGACTGGTCCAGCGCCACCGACATCTCGCCGATCGACGCCTGCAGTTCGCCCACCTCGCCGCCCGTCGTGACGGGCAGCTGGACACGGTAATTGCCGCCGCGGATGCGCCGCAGCACGGAGATCGCCTCGCGCAGCGGGACCGTGAGGCTGCGCGCGAGGATGTACGCGAGCGCGCCGCTCGCGGCCAGCGCCAGCGCGGCCATCGCCAGCTCGACGCGGAAGCGGTGCAGCTGCTTGGCCAGCATGTTCGTCGGCGACATCGTCACGCGCACGAGGCCCACGACTTCCGTCGTCAAGGTCGGCGGGCGGGTGTCGCTGGACGCGGAGACGTGCGGCGTGCCGTTGTCCGAGAACAGGTTGATCCAGACGACCTGCTTGCGGATCGGCGCCTCGAACGAGCGGCCCTCCGCCTCGATCGGGTGCTCGGACAGGGCGAACACCGTGTTCTGGCCGTTCATGTCGACGACGTCGATGCGGTACACGCTGCTGTCCGACTGCACGAGGCCATTGATGGTCAGGCGCAGGTCGGACAGGTTGCCCGAGATGACGTTGTATTCGCTGGTCTCCGCGAGCGCGCGCGCGAGGATGCGGCCGCGTTCCGCCAGTTCCTCGTCGACCTGGGCGCGGTGCGCGTACCACGAATACCAGACGAACGACGTGAACAGCAGCGTCACCGGCAGCATGGTGATGAAGGCCATGCGCAGGCCGATGCTCCAGCCGCGCCAGAACTGCAGCGCGCCGGGGCGCAGCTTCGCGGGCCGCAAGGTGGCGGAGCGCAGCTTGGCGGCGCGCAGCGAGGCGTCACGGAAGGCGGCGGGGCGTTTCATGGCTGGCGGGCCGGCGCGGGCCGGGCAAAGTTGCGCACGTTGTCGGGCACCTCGACGTCGAGCGAGCGCGCGACGCCCTCGTTGACGATGGTGTGGAAATAGCGCGGGAACTGGGGTGGCGGCAGTTCGCCGCCGGCCACGTAGCTGGCCACGATCTCGGCCACCTGCGCGTTGATGTCCTCGACTTCGGAATACGTCGTCGCCAGCGCGCCCGCCTTGACCATGTCGGCCGAAAAACCGATCACGCCCTGCTTCTTGCGGTAGGCCGAGAGCAGGATGTTGCGGAAGTTTTCCGTGTTGTAGACGGCGCTGTCGGGCAGCGCCAGCAGCACGTCGGTCTGCGCGATCTGGCCCAGCAGGCGGTTGATGCCCTCGTCCGAATCGCCCTCCAGCACGTTCACGTGTTCGCCCTCCAGCAGCGGCTTGAGGAAGGCGGTGTCCGGACCGAGGATGGCGGCCACGCGCACGGGACGCCGGTACAGCAGCGCCACGAGGCGCAGCTGGTCGACCGGCGCCGGTTCCGCGTACACGGCCGTGAACGTTGCTGCGCGCGCGGGCGGCAGCGTGCCGAGGATGGAGCGCACGACCTGGCTCGACGTGAACGTGGAGACGACGACGCAGTCGCAGCGGCGTTGCGCCACCTCGCGCAGCGCGGCCGGACCGACGGTCACGTACAGCATGCGCCGGTGCTGGGCCAGTTCGGTGCGGAACACGGCGAACACGGGCACGAGCCGGCGCGTGATGTCGTCCACGATGCGGCGCGTGATGGCGCTGTCGTCCGTCGTGACGACCTGGAAGCGGTAGCCCTGCACGGGTTCCGGCTTGATGTCGCGGGTGGAGAACGCGTGCGCGGACGTCGTCAACATCAGGGCGGCCAGCGCCAGCGCCACATTGGGTCCCTGCCTGCGCGGGGACGACGTGCGGACGCAGGCACCGTCGGTCCCGCGCAGGCGGGAACCCAAGTTTGCAAACCGGAGCACGGACGACAACACGGCAACGAAACGGGTCAGGGCTCGATCAAGCCATGCTTGACGGCGAGCTTGGTGATGTACGCCTGCCGGTGCACGCCGAGCTTCTCCTTCACGGACTGGCTGATGTTGCTGATGGTCTTGGTCGACAGGTTGAGGCGCTCGGCGATCTCCATATTGGTCAGGCCCTCGGCCATCAGCTTGAAGATCTCCAGGCTGCGCTCGTCCAGCTGCGACTGCGGCGAGACGTCGCCGCGCACGGCCAGGCTGGCCAGGCGCTCCGCGATCTGCGGCAGGAAATACAGCTTGCCCGCGTGCGCGTGGCGCACGGCATCGGCCAGGTCGGCCGGGTCGCAATCCTTCGTCACGAACGCGTGCGCGCCCAGGCGGTAGGTTTCCTTGATCAGGCTGTCCTGGTCGAACTGGCTGAGGAACACGATCTTGGCCTTCGGGTCGGTCCGGAGGATGTTCTGCGCCGCGTCCATCCCCGTCAGCTCGGTACCGAAACGGATGTCGAGCACCGCCACGTCCGGCTTGAATTCCGCATACATCGCGGCCGCCTCGCTCGGGCTCTTGGCCTGGCCCACCACTTCCATTCCCTGCGCCGACAACGACATCGCGAACCCGGTCATCACGATCGGGTGGTCGTCCGCCAGCATCACGCGGATCGGCTTTTGCTCTTTCTGCACGTTCGATTCTCCAGGCTACTTCTGCTTTCAGGCGAAAGCACAGAGACGATTATTCCACACAACAGCACCGGGCGCGAGGCGGCAAGCATTCATTTTCCAAATTGTCAAGACGGCCACGGCAATAAAGTGGAATGATACATTGCCATGAAATAGCTTTGCCGATTGCTAGCAAATAGCATATATTCATTCCGTTTGATGGATTTTCCGCTTCACTCCGTTTTACCTCCGGCAACGCCGGTACAACAACAAGGAGGATGGCCATGCAATTCACGAGTCTCCCGAGCGGCAACCGCCCCGATGCGAAAGCCGCGAAATTCGTCCTCGTCGCCGCCCTGCACGTGGCACTCGGCGCCGTGTTCATCCACAGCATCAACACGAAGAAGATTTCCCTGTCCAGCCTGCCGGAACAGGTGCTCGTCATGATCGAGCCGGAGCGCCCGGCGCCGCCACCGCCGCCCGAGCCGCCGAAGCCCACGCAGCAACTGGCGCCGCCGGACGTCGTGGTGCCGAAGGTCGAGGTGGACGTCGCCCCGCCGCCCGTGCCGAGTCCCATCCAGGCGACCACGGCATCCGACCCGTCGCCGTTCCCGGCCATGCCGTCCGACCCCGTGCCGGACACGCCGGCCACGCCCAGCGCCAACCCGGGCCAGATGCGCACGGCGGTGCTCGCGGACGCCAATGGCTGCGCCCTGCCCGACTATCCGGCCGCGGCCGCGCGCCGGGGCGACACCGGGACCACGACCCTGGCGCTGCTCGTGGGCGCCGACGGCCGCGTGAGTTCCTCGCGCATCGAACGATCGAGCGGGTCGCGCGACCTCGATCGCGCCGCCATCAATGCCCTGACGCTGTGCAAATTCAAGCCCGCGACGAACAACGGCGTCGCGCAAGCCGGCTGGGCGAAGCTGGCCTTCGTCTGGAAGCTCGACTAGTTGGTGGCGATCAAAGGGAGACGCACGATGCGTCACGTACCTCGACTGGCCGTATGGGCGGCCTGCGGCCTGGCCTTCCTCCTCGCCTGGCTCATGCTGCAGCCGCGCGCGGCGCCGGTGCCGACCGGCCCGTTCGTCCCCGGGTTCGACGCGGCGCGCGCACAGGCGCACGTGCAGGTGCTCGCGCGGGCGCCGCGTCCGGCCGGCAGCGTCACGAACGCCCGCGCGCGCGAGTACCTGCTGGCGCGCATCCGCGCGCTCGGCCTCGAACCCGAGGTCCAGGTCGATACCGTGTCCGCGACGTCGTGGGACTGGATGTCGCATGGGCAGAGCACGATGGCGACCGCGCGCAACATCGTCGTGCGCAAGCGGGGCGGCGCGCGCCATGGCGCCGTGCTGGCCATGGTCCATTACGATTCCGCCGCGCCGACGCCCGGCGCGGCCGACGGCGGCGCGTCCGCCGCCGCGCTGCTGGAAACCATGCGCGCCCTCCAGGCCGGGCCGCCGCTCGACAACGACCTGCTGTTCGTCTTCACGGACGCCGACACGGTGCAGGCGATGGGCGCGCGCGCCTTCATGCAATCGCACCCGTGGGCGAAGCAGGTGCGCGTCGCCCTGCGCTTCGACAATGCCGGCAACCGCGGCCCGCTGGAATTGATCGACGCGGCGCACGCGGACGGTTTTGCGCTGGACGCGTGGGCGCGCGCGGCGCCGCAACCGCAAGGCTCGTCCTTCATGGCCGAGCTGTACGACCGCCTGCCGCAAAGCGGGGGCGCCGCACCGCTGGCGACGGGCGCCTTTCCCGTGCTGCACTTCGCGACGACGCAGGGACCGCTGGGCCGGGAAGGCATGCACGACGTGCCGCAGCGCCTGTCCAGCGCGAGCCTGCAGCACGAGGGCGAGACGATGCTCGCGCTGCTGCGCCGCCTCGGCAACGCCAACCTGGCGCTGGTTTCTCCCCCGCACGGCCAGGTGTATTTCGCGCTGCCGCTCGCCGGCATGGTCCACTACGATGCCCGGCTGACCTGGCCGCTGGCGCTGCTCTGCTGCGCGCTGGGCGCCTGGGCCTGCCGCGCGGCCCTGCGCAACCGCATCTCCGCGACCGACATCGTCGACGCCATGTTCAGCGTCCTGTTCATCACGATCTGCGCCACCTTCGCCGCGTACCTGTGCCGCGAGGCGCTGCCGGTGCTGCAGGCCCGCTATCCGGCCGCCGTCCTCGCCGACGACGGCGGCGTGCGCTGGCAACTGGCGGCCTTCATGCTGGTGCCGGCCGCCGTCTTCATCGCGCTGCAGCGGCGCCTGCAGCGGCGGCTCGGCGTCGCGGCGACGGCGCTGGGCGTGCTGCTCGCCGCCGACGTCGCACTCGTCGCGACCTGCGTACGCGCCCCCGGCGCCAGCTACGTGCTGGCGTGGCCGCTGCTGGCCGGGCAGGCCGCATGGCTCGTACTCATGGGCGCACGCGCGTGGGCGCCGGCCCGGCGCGCGGCCATCGCGGTCGCCGGCGCGCTGCCGGCCCTCGTCCTGCTGCTGCCGGCGGTGTGCGCGAGCTTCGCGTTCTTCACGCCGGCCTGGCTCGTGCTGCCCTCGAGCCTCGTGTGCCTGCTGGCGGGGCTGTGCGGCATGGCCCTCGATGCGCTCGCGCGGCGCTGGCTCGTGCGGCCGCTGCTGGCCGGCGCCGGCGTCTCGTTCGGCATGGCGTATGCGGCCGTGCCGAACGTGCCCGACCTGCCGGCGCCGAACCGGCTCGTGTACTACAAGGACACCCCGAGCTGGCAGGCGTTCTGGCTGCATCCGGCCGGGCCGCTCGATGCGTGGACGCGCCAGGTCTTCCCCAACACCATGCATCCGTATCCGCTACCCTACCTGTTCGGGCCCGACGCGGATCCGGTGTGGTACGCGGCGGCGCAGAAGGACGACAGCATCGCGTGGCCCGGCCTCGTCATCGACAAGGACGAGCGCAGCCCCCGGCGGCGCCACGTGGAATTCACGCTGCGCTCGAACAACCGCGCGCCCGACATCGTCGTGCGCGTGCAGGGTGCGTGCCCGTGGCGCACGAGCGTCAACGGCCGCGTGCTGACGGAGAAATCGTGCTTCAGCTGGCATCTCGCCTTGCACGGCATGGGCGACGAGACGCTGCGCTTCGCGTTCGACTTCCAGGGCGATCCGCCGTTCCTCGTGTACGTCCAGGAACGCATCCCCGGCCTGCCCGCCCGCGACCTGCCGCCCCGTCCCGCCGGCCTGCCGCCGCTGCTGCCGCTGTCGGGGACCACGGTGGCGGCCGACGTGCTGCGGTTCCCCTGAGCGTGCCGTTATCGGCGCTGCCGCCGTCCCTTGCCCACCGACAGCCCCAGCAGCGACAGCCCCATGACCATCAGCGTGCCGCCGGCCGGCTCGGGCACCTGCGACGGGTCCGCCAGCGCGTGGACCTGCGCCTGCGTCAGCACGTTGTCGTAGATGCGGATGAAGTCCACCGAGCCCGCGGCCGCTTCGTTCAGGCCGCGGTCGTCGCGGAAGAAGTTGGCGTCGTGGCCGGCGAAGTCGGCATAGCCCTGCTTGTCGGCCACGGTCCCCACCAGCACGCCGTCCTGGTAAATGCGGAAGGCGGCGTCGGCGCCGCGGGTCAGCGTCAGGCGCGTGTCCTGCTTCGCCGTCAGGTGGCCGAAGCTGCCGCCGTAGTTGTACAGGTCGTAGCCGCTGCCGGACGTATAAAAACCGTAGTCCTGCAGCAGGCCGCTGAAGTCGACCACTTTCTGCCAGGAGCCCAGCGTATCGAAGCGGAAGCGCATGTCGATCGTGTACGTCGCGCCCAGGTTCCCGTGCAGGCGCAGGCCCTGGTTGGCGGCGAAGCCGTAGTGGCCCGCCGCGACGCTGCCGCCGTTGGCGACGAGGGCCGGGCCGCCCAGCGTGTCCGCCAGGTTGCCGTTGAATTCATATTGGTGGATCAGCGCGGCGCGTGCGTCGAAGGTCAGGCACAGGGCCAGCGTCGCGAAGATGCTGCGGTAGTTCATGTCGTGTTTCCCGTTTATTGATGTTGTGATGAGAAAGCAGGCAAGGGGCACGGCCCGTGCCGCGCCCCTCCTTCGAGCTTGACGACATGATAAGAAGATGGGACGTCGGGTCCCAGCCCCACCGGTGGGGTCACATCCGCGCGACGGTGGGACGCAGCTGTTCCAGCAGGCCGGCCTCGGACGAGCAGCCGAATTTTTCGTAGACGGCCTTCACGCAATCGCGCAGCACGGCGTCGCTGACTTCCATGTTGGCGCGCGCCGATTCGCGGCCGCCGCCGACGCCCATCCAGAACGCCACCTCGGCCTGTTGCGGCGACAGCTCCACGGAGCCGATGGCGCGCCAGATGCGCAGCGGCAGCGGCACGACGAATTTCATGAAGATGCCGACCGTGCGGATGTACGCCGGGTCTTCGGCGTGCAGCGCGGCCGCGCCGCCGGCGCTCATCCACTGCGCGCGCGCCTCCAGCACGCCGCCGGCCATGGCGAGGGTCCCGAGCGGCAGCAGCCACGGATAGCGGTCGCCGTGCGCGACGGATTCCACGAGGCGCAGGCAGAACGGGGGCAACGTGCGGCGGTTGAAGGCCTGGCGTTCCTGCGCCGCCAGCTGGTCGAGCAGCGCGCCGGCCGAATCGCTCAGGTACAGGATCTGGCCGTCGACGGTGGCCAGCAGCATGGCCTCGTCCTCGACGACGCCGGCGCTGCCGGCCGCCAGTTCGGGCGCGTTGCGCAGCACGTGCTCGAAATACGTCGCCACGCGCTGCAGGTCTTCCTCGTCGTGGCGGTCGAACGCGGGGCCATCGTGGCGCCACAGCGTGATCTCGCCCAGCCGGCGGCCGGCATGCGACAGCGGCACCTGCAGCGTGTGCAATGCGGGCGTGCCGTTCGCCGTGAAACCGGCGTGGTCGCGGTACGCATAGCCGCTCGGCGGCGGCAGCACCGACACGTACGCGGGGTCGTTCCCGGCCAGCGGCGACGCCTCGGCCGGATCGACGCGCAGCGCCAGCTCGGCGCAGGAATTCGGCACGAGTTCGCGCACCAGGGTGAAGGCATCCTGGACGATCGTCATCAGGTCCAGTCCCGCGTAGCACAGGATGCGCAGGCGGGCCCATTGACGGCTGTTCTTTTTGCGGGACACGGTCGGCTGGATGAAGTTGGGATAAGTCAGGCGCGGCCCATACTGATCGTTATGACAACGGATGTCAACCTTCCATGGCCGGCTGGTTCGAAGCCTTTCCTGCCAGGATCTGCGCCAGCTTGCCGATTTCGACCGGCTTGACGAGGTGGTGATCGAAGCCCGCCTGGCGCGACAGCTCGCGGTCGCGCTGCTGGCCGTACCCCGTCAGCGCGACGTAGACGGCCTGCGCGTGGCGCGCGTCGCGGCGCAGGCGGCGCGCCAGTTCGTAGCCCGTCATGTCGGGCAGGCCGATGTCGAGGATGAACACTTCGGTGGCGGGATCGGCATGCGCCAGCGTGCCGGCCGCATCCTCGTGCACGTGCACCGCGTGGCCGTGCGCGCGCAGCAGCACCGCGAGCGACTGCCCGGCGTCGCCGTTGTCGTCGACGATGGTGACCGTGAGCGGCCGCGCCGCCCCGCTGCCCTCGCCCGACCGCACGACCTGCCCCACCTCGGCCTGCGCGAGCGGCAGGGTGACGGTCATGATCGTGCCCTGCTGCGGTCCGGCGCTGTGCGCGGCCACCTGGCCGTTGTGCATGCGGACGATGCTCTTCACGAGCGCGAGGCCGATCCCGAGGCCGCCCTGCGAGCGGTCCGGCGCGCGGTCGGCCTGCGTGAACAGGTCGAACACGTGCGGCAGCAGCTGCGCGTCGATGCCGGTGCCGTTGTCGCGCACCGCGGCCCGCGCCGCGCCGTCCTCGATGGTGACGACGAGGGCGATGCGGCCGCCCGGCGGCGTGTACTTGGCCGAGTTGTTGAGCAGGTTGACGAGCACCTGGATCAGGCGCGTGCGGTCGCCTTCGACCGGCACCGGCGCATCCGGCAGCTCCACCGTGAGGCGATGCTGGCGCTCCTCGATGTGCGGGCGCGTCTGCTCCACGGCCGCCATCGCGACCTTGTTCAGGTCGAGGATCTCGTTCTCCAGTTTCACGAGGCCGCGGGTGACGCGCGAGACGTCCAGCAGGTCGTCGACGAGCTCCGTCATGTGGCGCACCTGGCGCGAGATGATGTTGCTGGCTTTCAGGCGCAACCCTTCGTTCACTTCGGGCAGGCGCAGGAGCTGGGCCGCGCTCGTGATCGGCGCCAGCGGATTGCGCAGTTCATGCGCCAGCATCGCGAGGAACTCGTCCTTCATCTTGTTGTGGCGCTCGGCCTCCGCGCGCGCCGCGCGTTCGCTGGACAGCAGCTGCTCGCGCTCCTCGGCCGCGCGCTGGGCCATGTCGTACAGGCGCGCGTTGTCGATCGCGATCGCGGCCTGCACGGCGAAGGCGCCGATCAATTCTTCGCTGCGTTCGCTGAACATCGCGGGCTGCGGATGGCCGAAGAACAGGCCGCCGATCACTTCGCCCGAGCGCGACACGACGGGTGCAGCGAGATAACTCACGACGGGCAGATGCCCGGCCGGCATGCCACGATGCGGCAGCATGGTGCCGTAGCGCGGATCGTCGCGGATGTCGTCGCTACGAATCGGCGCGCTGCCGTCGAACGTGGGCACGAGCATGGGCGTGGGACGGGGCTTGCCGATGCGCTCGAATGCGGCGCGCGGCGCTCCGGACAATGCGTACAGCGAATACACATCGCCGTCGTCGTCCTTGTTGTTGTAGAAGAACGCGCCGAATTCCGCGCCGACGAGCTGCGTGGCGGCATCCGTGATGGCCTGCATCAGCGGCTCGAGGGCGATGGTCGACGCCAGCGTCTCGGTCGCGCTCTTCATCAGTTCCAGCACGCGCGTCTCTTCGCGCAGCGCCTCCTCGGCGCGGATGCGGCGCAGCGCTTCCCACATGCGGCGCGCGGCGTCTTCCAGCAGGCGGACCTCGTCCCCGATGCGGCCCGCGTCGAGCGGCGCATGCAGCGCCAGCACGGCCGCCAGGCGGTCGCCGTCCATCAGCGGCACCGCGATGCCCGCCTTGTCGCCGGCCGCGCCATCCGTCGACCACACGGTCTCGCCCTTGCACAGGCGTTCCGGCACGCCCAGCGCCAGCGCCGCCAGCGGCACGGTGCGGCCGGACTGCGGCGTGCGCGCGCCGCCGTCCCACTGTTCCAGGATCACGGCCGCATCCATGCCCGGCCGTCTCTCCGCATACGTCACGGTGGCATCGTCGACGTACGCACCGACCTGGCGCAGCGCCGCCCGCAGCAGCGGACCGGACGACGTCTCGCGGCGCAGGATGTCCGCCAGTTCGAGCTGGAAGGCGCGGCGGCGTTCGGCCAGCACCGTCTCCGTCGTCTCGACGAAGGTCACCAGCACGCCCTTGGGGTTCCCGTCGTCGCCACAGACGGGGCTGTACGAATAGGCGAAGTGGCAGGTCTCGAAATAGCCGTAGCGGTTGATGGTCAGGGCGAGGTCGCTCGAACCGACCGGCTCGCCCTGCAGCACGCCCGCCCACATCGGGCCGATCACCGGCCAGATCTCCGGCCACGTCTCACGGACGTCGCCGCCCAGCGCCCCGTCCTTCTTGGCGCCGAGGATCGGCACATAGGCATCGTTGAAGAATTGCGTGTACGCGTCGCCCCAGGCGAGGTACATCGGCAGCTGGCAATCGAGCAGCGTGCGGACGGCGAATTTCAGGCTGAAGGGCCAGTGCGCGACGGGACCGACGGGCGTCGTCTCCCACGGGTGGCGCCGCATCTGCAATTCCATGTCGCCCGGCTTTCGGGCGGATGTGTCATCGAGGGATGCAAGATCGAACGGCCAGGGCATATCGTGGATAGTCGGAGGCAAGCCGGAGCGGCTCAGCTACCCATCATAGCAGGCGGCGCGAGCCCAACGTGTGCACATATTGAAATATTGTAACAAAGAGATGGGAAAATGTTACGCACCCCGTTCGATCCGCGCGAGCAGGCGCCGGCCCGCGGCGACGATCCCGGGGCCCGGATCCATCTGCGCCCTCACGATCATGCCTTCCACGCACAGCAGCGCCTCTTCCGCCACCTGGTCCGGTGCCGCCAGTCCCAGCCGTGCAGCCACGCCGCCGAGATAGCGCTCCAGTTCGCGCTTGTGGCGCACGGCCTGCTCGCGGTGGCGGGGATCGTCCGCCGCGCCCGTCTCGGCGACGGCATTGATGAAGGCGCAGCCGCGGAAGTCGTCTTGCGCGAACCACTCGTCCAGCGCGTCGGCCACGGCAGTCAGCCCTTCCCCGCGCGCGAGCCGGGCGTCGACGGCGGCCGTGAACCACGACGTCCAGTGGTCGTGGCGCCAGTCGAGGAACGCGGCGATCAAATCGTCTTTCGACGGGAAATGGCGGTACAAAGACATCTTCGCCACGCCGGATTCCGCGACGATCCGGTCGATGCCGGTGGCGCGCAAACCGTCGCGGTAGAACAGGCGTTTTGCCGTATCGAGGATGCGGTCGCGGGCGGAAGACTGGGCCATGGTCGTCAGGTTGGGGCGGAGTGCGGGACTCCAGTATATGATACAGACCTGTCTACATCAACTAGCTGGATGGATGGGCCGCATCAGGCTGGTTTCGCTTACGATACAGACCTGTCTACCTCATTTACACAAGGAGCCTTCATGTCCACGATCGAACCCCGTCCCCCACTCCCCCCGTTCACGCCCGAAACGGCCATCCAGAAAGTCCGCCTGGCGGAAGATGGCTGGAACAGCCGCAACCCGGAAAAAGTCGCACTGGCCTACACGCCGGACAGCTATTGGCGCAACCGCGCGGAATTCGTCACCGGCCGCGAGCAGATCGTCCCCTTCCTGGACCGCAAGTGGAAAAAGGAACTCGACTACCGCCTGATCAAGGAGTTGTGGGCCTTCGAAGGGAGCCGCATCGCCGTGCGCTATGCCTACGAATGGCACGACGATTCCGGCAACTGGTTCCGCACGTTCGGCAACGAGAACTGGGAATTCGACGAGATGGGCCTCATGCGGCGGCGCTATGCGTGCCTGAACGACATGCCGATCCAGGCATCCGAGCGCAAGTTTCACTGGCCGCTGGGTCGGCGGCCGGACGATCACCCCGGCTTGTCGGCGCTGGGGTTGTAATCCCTTACTGGATGACGCCGCAGGCGATGCGGTCGCCCCCGCCGCCCAGCGGTTTCGGCTGGTCCGAGAAATTGTCGCCGCCGGCGTGGATCATCAGCGCCTTGCCCTTCACTTCGGACAGCTTGGTCAGGCGCGGCGCCGTCACGGCCGTGCTGGCCCCGCCATTGTTCCCGACGACGAGCGGCGGCAGATCGCCCAGATGGCCGTCGCCGGACGGGCCGGCATGGTGCTTGGCGCCGGCCGGATCGAAGTGACCGCCGGCGGCGCCGGCCGGCACCTTCTTGCCATCCTTCTCGTTCGTGCCGCAGCTGGCCATCTCATGCACGTGGAATCCGTGCGCCCCGGGCGGCAGGTTCGTCAGATTCGGCGTGAACACGAGACCGCTCTTCGATTCGGCGATCGTCACGGCGCCGATCGGTTTGCCGGTGCCGTCCGGGCCCACGAGCGTCATCGAGGCTTGCAGTTGAGCGGCGGCGTGGGCGCCGGAGGCTGCGGTCAGCGCGCATGCGAGCGCGATGAGCGATTTGATGGTCATACCGTCTCCTTTCAGGTTGGGAATGTGTCGCGGGAATAGTGTATTCGATAACTAGCTGAGTTGACGCAACGGATACCGTGAGCGCGACAGGAACAATGGCGAGTCGACCGAGGAGCCATCATGTCCGACAGCCTGCTCTCAGAAATCCGCCAGACCATCATCGACATCCACCCGGAACTGGCCCACGACGCCAGCCTGCCGGACCGCCTCGAGCGCGCGTATGCGCACGCCGTGGTGCTGGGGTTCACCGACCTCGATGCCATCGCCCGCTTCCTCCGCTACGAAGCGACGGCCCCGAATTTTTATCGCCAGCCCGCGATCGACGCCTGGCTCAGAAGGCCCGGCCAGCCGGTCGAGCAGCGGTTTGCGGATGTGCTCATGCGGGTGAAGTCCGGCGTCAGGCGGGATTGATCGCATGGGGCTGGCATTTTGCCATTCAACCGTTAAACGATTTCACATTTGTCTTAGCGGAAATCTATGAGCAAACCTTTGGCTCGCATGGGTGATCGCACCAGTCACGGCGGCACCGTCATCAGCGGTGACATGACGTGGGAGGTCTACGGCAAAGCCGTCGCGCGCGTGGGCGACCTGACGGTATGCCCGAAGTGCAAAGGCGTGTTTGCGATTACCACCGGCGCAGACGACCTGACGGGTTTCGGGCAGGCCGTTGCGCGACATGGCGACAAGACTGCCTGCGGTGCGACGCTGATCGCCGGCCAGTCGTCGGCCTGGTGGGACAACCATTCCGGCCCCGACGGCGCAGCTTCTGCTGCCAGCGCAAACACCGACATGGGCAGTCATCTGGTTGCACAGGAGGCGCCGACCATCTGCCTGGAGTGCCTCGCCAAAGCTGCTGCCGCAGGATCGGCCATGGTAGTGAGAAGCTAGCGTGGATATCGTCGAGCACTTCCGGGCCCTTCAACACGCTGACACTGCCTTATGGCTCTATGCATTGGTTGACGGCTTCCCGTATGAACAGCATACCGGTCAGCGTTCTGGTTTATCACCGCGGCATCAACCGTCCTATTTTTCTCGGTACGGAAGATGAGCCTCTCGCTCACGCCGGCCCGTGGCTCATCGACGTCGTCAGGGCGCCTGACCAGTTGCAGTCGCTGCACGACCTTGAGCAAGCGCTGCCATCGGTGTCGTGGCTGATCTCGGCGATCGATCTGGAAGGCCTGAGCCAACTGCTGCAACTCAAACTCGACGCGCAACTGCCGGATGGCCGCAAGGTACTGCTGCGGTTCTACGATCCGCGCGTGCTGGGCAACCTGATGCATACGATGAACAACGCGCAGCGCGCCGAGTTCGTCCACCTCATCGACGAATGGCACTTCATCCACGATGGCCGCAGAGTATGCATGGGAGGGCCTCGTGCTTAAACTGAGCGAAGAACAGCTCTCGCATCTGGACCTGCTGGAAAAGCGTCAGTACATCAAGCAAGTCTGCAAGAACATCGTCAGGGAACATCCCGAACTCGCAAGCGACAGGGGTTTGCCGGACCGCCTCGAACGCGCGTATGCGCACGCCGTCGCGCTGGGTTTCACGGATGGCGGCGCCATTACCCAGTTTCTTTATTACGAAGCCTTTGCCCCGAATTTTTATCGTGAACCGGCCATCGATGCCTGGCTCAGAAAACCGGGCCAGCCGGTCGAACAACGGTTCGCCGACATGATTGCGTGGGTGAAGTCCAGACTGAGGGAGAATTAATGGCAGCGCTCGCAGTTCCCATCCTCGAAGCCGCCGGCGGCGCCCTGTTGCGGGCGCTCGGTGTTGCCGCTGTTGCCGGTGCCGGTGCGGTCGCGGTCAATGAAGTGACCAAGAACAAGGTCGAATCTGCGGACAAGGCCAAATCTGCGCCGATTGCGGAGGCTGGGACACAGGCCATGACAAAAGATAGGTGTGACAGGTGTCCGCCGGATGGCGGTTTGCTGGTCAAGCGCAACTGGAGTATGTCCGAGGTATCGCGAGCTTATCAGGCCCGTATTTCTGGTTTCGCGCCCTACACAGAATGGAATTTTCAAGGCATCGATTTTGATGGCTTTAAGTCACAGGGATGCTTGCTGTTAGAGGCCAAGGCTCTTTACGACCAATTCTTTGAGTCAGCCACAGAGCGGAAATTTTTCTTTGAATACACTGGACTGCAAAAAATCCTCGACGAAGCAGGACGCCAAAGCAAAGTTATCGACGCATCGCCACCTTCAGAATTGCACTGGTATTTTATGCAGCCATTGAGCCGTGCTTATTTCGCGAACCAATTTCGAGAGTCCTTTCTCCCTATTGTCACCTTCCTCACGCCATGAGCTATAACCTTACAATTAGCTGCAACTTCAGAACGGGATCGGTCCTCCCTTCAATCGAGTCGCAATATACAGATTTGTGGAAACTTGCCGTTACCTTGCAGAGCCTTGGCTTTCCTCTTGATGAATGGTACCCACCAGCCGACACGCAAGAGCAAGCATTACTGAACAGCGCATTCACAGACACCGGCCCAAGCTTGGCAGCACTTGCAATGGCCAAAGCTGACAAGGATAACCTTGCCACAGATCTGAGAAGCTTAGGTGTTTGGAACGGCAAAGAAGGTGACGAGGGCGCAACCTATACGACCAGTTACGACACGGGTCGGATTCCGTCTCGTTTGCGTTTTCGAACCCGAAACGTCGGAGCCCTGCAGGATTATCGAAATGTTATCAAATTGACTCGTAATATCGTCGGCATATGGAAACCTATGCTTGTCCAAGTCGGTCCAGCGGATTATTCGGACAATAGTGTTTTCCCGGACAGACCTGGCGCAGGCTGGATGCTCTATCTACCGTTTGCGATCAATGCCCATCAGGTTCCGGAAGCGGCTGACGTCATCAAGATCATGGATGACAAAGGTAAAGCCCAGCAAGGCAGCCTCATCATTACCGTAGCGGAAACCTTCGACGCGCAAAATCCTGAGCACATCAAAAAGGCGAACGCGATCGAGACCAGGCTGGTCGATCAAGACCTGCTCCCGACCAATAGAGAATTCGTCACAAAGTTCTAAGCGGCCAAACGCAGGACCTCGCCGGTCGCGCGCACCTCTGCATACTCGCCATGCAGGTTCGCCAGCGCCATCAGGTGGACGTCCTCGGCGCTGCGCAATGTCCCGCCGAAATCCGTCTTGTCGAAGGTAAAACAGGCATCCGCCACGACGACGGTCGAGAAACCGAGATTGCCGGCCGTGCGCGCCGTCGCCTCGACCGAATTGTTCGTGCTCACGCCGGCGATGACGACGTCGCGGATGCCGCGCGCGTGCAGCCACCGTTCGAGTCCCGTGTTGATAAAGGCGTCGGGCACGTTCTTTTCGACGACGTGCTCGTGCGCCAGCGGAGAAAAGGCTTCCTGGAACTCGGCGCCACTCTGCCCCGGCGCGAAGACCGACGTCGCCGCGCGGCTGATGTGGCGCACGAGGACGACGGGCTCGCCGCGCTCCCGCCACGCCGCCAGCAGGCGGGCGATGTTGGCTTCGGCCTGCGGGTTGTTACGCGGCGGCAGGGTCGGGCTCTGCATGCCTTTTTGCATGTCGATGATGAGCAGTGCGGTCATGGGGTCGGCGCTCCAAAACGTTCAACGATGAAATCAATAAAACTGCGCAGTTTGGGCGAGCGATACCGGTCCGGCAGGTAGACGATGTGCATCGGCCGCTCCGGCAACCCGTATTCGGGAAACAGCTGGACGAGCCGCCCCGCCCGCACGTCCGCCTCGAGCAGGATCGTCGGCTGCAGCACGATCCCGAGCCCGTGCAGCGCCGCGGTGCGCAAGGCCTGCCCATTGTTGATTTTTACGCGGCCGGTGACGGGCACCCGGCAGACGTCGTGGTCGTGCTGGAAGCGCCACTGGTTGATACTGGCCGCGCCGAACGCGAGGCAGTCGTGACTGGCCAGGTCGGCCGGGGTCGCGGGGACGCCGCGCCGCGCGAGATAGTCGGGCGACGCGCACAACATCAGCCGGTACGGCGCCAGTGGCCGGGCGACGACGTTCGCATCCGGCGGCAACTGGCCGACACGGATGATGGCCTCGTAGCCGTCTTCCATCAGGTCCACGAAGCGATCGGCAATATCCAGTTCGACATCCACTTGCGGATAGAGTGCCAGGTAATCGGACAGCACCGGCGCCAGCGCCTCGGTGCCGAACGTGACGGGCGCACTCACGCGCAACGTGCCCGCGGGCGCGAGCCGCATCGTGTGCGCCTGGGCATCCGTCTCGGCCACGAGCCGCAGGATCTCCTTGCAGCGCGCATAGTATTCCTCGCCGAATGCCGTCACGTGCTGGCGCCGCGTCGTGCGGTGCATCAACTGCATGCCGAGCCGCTGCTCGAGCGCGCGCACATGATTGCCGGCCATGGTCGCCGACATGCCGCACGCGTCCGCGGCCGCGCTCAGGCTGCCCTTGTCGACGGTGAGCACGTAGACCTTCATGCTGTCCAGCAAATCCATTCGCAAGTCCTGGTTGGAAATGTTGCAAGAAAAGCCGAGTTTATCGTTTTTCCGTTGGCAATCACACTGGGCGTCTCATTTCACAGGAGCCAACGCCATGTATGCCATCCAGCTTGTCGAACCGTCGTTGACCGCGTTCCGCCGCGTTTCCTTGCCGGATCCGCAACCCGGGCCGGGCGACGTCCTCATCCGCCTGCGCGCGGCCGCGCTGAACTACATCGACGTCGCCGTCGCGACGGGCAGCTTCCCCGGCGCGACCTTGCCGATGGTGCCTGTCGCCGATGGGGCCGGAGACATCGTCGCGCTGGGCGCGGGCGTGACGGATGTCGCGATCGGCGACCGGGTCATTCCCCACTTCATGCCGGACTGGCTCGACGGCCCGATGCGGCCGGAACGGATCGCGGCCATGCGCGGCATCACGCTGCCCGGGTCGCTGTCGGAATACGTGGCGGTGCCGGCGAAGAGCGCCGTGCGGCTGCCGGAACACCTCGATTTTGCCCAGGGCGCGACGCTGCCGATCGCGGCGACGACGGCGTGGAACGCGGTGCGTTCGGCGTCCGTGCGGCCCGGTTCCGCGGTCGTCATTCTCGGCACGGGCGGGGTCAGCATATTCGCGCTGCAGTTCGCCAAGGCGAGCGGGGCGACGGTCATTCTCGTGTCGTCATCCGATGAGAAGCTGGAGCGCGGACGCGCGCTCGGGGCGGATCACTTCGTGAACTATCGCGCGACGCCGGACTGGGACAAGGCGGTGCTGGCGATCACTGAAGGGCGCGGCGCCGACCTCGTCGTCGAAACGGTCGGCGACGCCACGTTCGAACGCTCGCTGCACGCGGCGGCGACGGGCGGCACCGTGTTCACGGTCGGCTTCCTGTCGGGCGCGGCGACGTCGGTCAACCTGTTCTCCATCATCGGCAAGGCCTTGCGCGTGGTGGGCAACAGTACGGGATCGGTGGCGGACCTGGGCGAGGCCGTGCGGGCGATTGCGGCGCACCGGATCGTGCCGGTAGTCGACCGGCGGTTCGGCCTGGACGAGACGGCAGCGGCTTATGCCGAGCTGGCAGCGGGTTCGCGGCATTTCGGCAAGCTGGCGTTCGTGCATTGATCATCCACCGGGAGTCGAACCCGGTATCCGGAGCATGGCGTTCCGTGTCTGTGCAAAAAAGATAATCTAGTGTTATCGTTTTCTGTCCAACAACAGTGGCCACGGTGCCGAAGGACCCTCATGCTTCTCTACGTCGACGCCCAATATGCCAGTCCCTACGCCATGTCCGTGTTTGTCGGGCTCAAGGAAAAAGGCATTCCGTTCGATATGCAAACGCTGGATCTGGGGACGGGTGCGAACCGCTCGGCGGACTATGCCGCCACATCGTTGACACAGCGCGTGCCGACGCTGGTCGACGGCGACTTTCGCTTGTCCGAGTCCTCGGCAATCACGGAATACCTCGATGAGGTGTATTCCGGTACCGCCCTGTATCCCGACGAGCCCGAGGCGAAAGCGCGCGCCCGCCAAATCCAGGCGTGGTTGAGAAGCGACCTGCTGCCCATCCGCCAGGAGCGGACGACGGAAGTGTTGTTTTATCGTCCATCCGATGCGCCTTTGTCCGACGTCGCGCAGCAGGCCGCGCAAAAATTGTTCAAGGTCGCGGAGACGCTGTTGTCCCGGGACCGCGCGCACCTGTTCGATGCCTGGTGTATCGCGGATGTGGATCTCGCGGTGATGCTGAATCGCCTCGTCCTGAACGGCGATGCCGTGCCGGCGCGGCTTGCCGACTACGCGAAGAGACAATGGGAGCGGGCGTCGGTCCAGGAATGGGTCGATCTGCCGCGTCCACCGCTCTGATCAAGCCAGGGCTTCAGCATCGAGGATCGTCGCCCATATCGGAAAAATCGCAATCACCGATCACTGACGGTAGTCATGGGCCGGGCTCGTCCGATCGATACACTGCACTTATCCATATTGCTTATTTTATAACTTTTGAGCAATGAAGGTTGCAGATGATCCGGATTGCCCGCCACCTCGCATGCCTGCTCGCCACCTGCGCCATCGCCGGACAGGCCAGCGGGCGCGACTCCGACCCGGACGGCTGGGGCATCGTGACAAGCCAGCCCATCACGGTGGCGGGTCATGAGTTCTGCCGTTCCTTCATCACGGCCTGGCTCGACAAGCCCGGCAGCGACCGCTACACGATCGCCATCCGCGAGCGCCCGTCGGCACGCTGGGGCACGCTGGTCTGGGTCGAGTACGGCCCGCGCCGGGTGCTCCAGGTGCAACTGCCGCCCACGCGCACGGCGCTGAGGGCGCTGGGCGAAAGCGCCGCCGAGAGCGCCTACCAGGCCGTCCTGGACACCGAGCGCCAACGCACGCTCATCCTCGATGCCGACCTCGCGCCCGACGAATTCTGACCCCGCATGAAGGAGTGAGCCATGTCCCACCGACTGTCCCTGCCTGTCGCCTGCAGCCTCGCGCTCTGGGGCGCCGCCGCGTGCGCGTCCGAACTGGTCTACGTGCCGGTCAACCCGAATTTCGGCGGCGCGCCCTCCAACGGTCCGGCCCTGCTCGGTGCGGCGTCGGCGACCAACAAGCATGGCCAGGCTGGCCTCGGCGGATCGTCGCCGCTGAACCAGTCGCCCCTCCAGCAGTTTAACCAGACGCTCGAACGCATGATGCTGAGCCAGCTCGCGTCCGCCGCGACGTCGAAGCTGATGGGGTCGGACGGCAAACTCGTGCCGGGGACATTTTCGACCGAAAACTTCGTCATCACGGTGACCGACCTGGGCGGCGGCCTGTTGCGCGTGACCACGACGGACAAGGCGACCGGCGCCGTCACCTCGTTTGAGGTGGGACAATGAATGCGCGCACCTCGGCCCTGCTGGCCGTACTGGCACTACTGTGCGCATTGGGCGGATGTGCCCATGTGCCCTCGGCGGCGCGGGACAATGCCCAGCTGACACCCGCCACCGCCGTCACGCGCGACCTGCTGGCCCTGCCGCCGCCCAAGGGCAAGATCGCGGTGGCCGTGTACGGCATCCGCGACCAGACCGGCCAGTACAAGCCGGCGCCGGACAGCTCGTTCTCCACCGCAGTGACGCAGGGTGCGTCGTCGATGCTGATCCGGGCGCTGCAGGACTCGGGCTGGTTCATTCCGGTGGAACGCGAGAACCTGCAGAACCTGCTCACCGAACGCAAGATCGTGCGCGCGCTGGAGATGCCGCAGCCGGCGGGGACGCCGCCCGTGCAGATGCCGCCCCTGCTCGCGGCCTCGGTCCTGATCGAAGGCGGCGTCGTCGCCTACGAGAGCAATGTGCGCACCGGCGGCGTGGGCGCGCGCTTCCTCGGTATCGGAATGAGCACCCAGTACCGGGTCGACCAGGTGACGGTCAACCTGCGCACGGTCGATATCCGCGGGGGCCAGATCCTGCAGAGCGTGTCGACCACCAAGACCATTTATTCGTACGAGCTGCATCCGAGCGTCTTCAAGTTCGTCAACGTGAAGGACCTGGCGGAATTCGAGGCCGGCACGACCCGCAACGAGCCGACGCAGCTGTGCGTGGGCGAGGCGATCGAGGCCGCCGTGGTGCACCTGATCGCGCAGGGCATCCGGGCCGGGAACTGGACGCTGCAGGACGACGCCGGGATGGCCGATCCGGTGCTGCGGCGCTACCTGGCCGCCGCAGGGAGAGCGCCATGAACGCGCTGCGGCACGGCGCCTGCGGCCTGTTGCTGGCCGGCGGCATCCTCGCGGGCGCCCGCGCGGGCGATCTCGCCCCGTCCGAACTCGATGTGCGGCCCACGGTCATTGCCGCGGCATCCCTTCCGGCACAAAGCCGGGCAGCGGTGTCGCAAGCGGGCAGCGACAACGGCGCCAGCCTGCTGCAAACGGGCATCGACAACGAAGCCTCCGTGTGGCAGAACGGCCAGCGGAACGCGGCCAGCATCCTGCAGGCGGGCGCAGGCAACCACGCCGGCATCGACCAGCAGGGCGCGTTGAACTCGGCCCGCATCGAGCAGTACGGCCAGCACGGCTATGCGCGCATCACCCAGTATGGCAACGGCAAGTCGGCCACCATCGTTCAGCATTAGGGGCCGCTGAATCGCTTTCGATAACGCCCCTGTCCACTTCGAGGAGCACTTCATGAAACTCGCACTCTCGACCATCGCGCTGGGCGTCGGCCTGGCCTGTACCAGCCTGGCCGCGTCGGGCCAGACCATCACGGTCACGCAACAGGGCAGCGGCAATACCGCAGCCGCGGAGCAGGTGAATACGACGCCCGACGCGGTCATCTATTCATCCACCACCGCATCGATCACGCAGATCGGAAATGACAACCATGTCGGCGGTCCCGGCGGCACCAGCGCCGGCATCTTCCAGATCCTCTCTCCGAACGGCGGCGCGCGTGCGCTGGTCACCCAGACCGGGGCGGGCAACAATGCGGGCATCACGCAGGACGGCAGGCCCGGGCCGAACCCGCCGCCGGTCACGGCCGTGATTACCCAGCAAGGCAACGGGAACGATGCGGCGATCACGCAGACGCACGCGGTGTCCAACAATGTGTCCGTCGACCAGAACGGCAGCGCCAACCTGGCCCGCCTGCTGCAGGTCAACACCGGCGACGCGTCGTTCCACATCACGCAGAACGGTACCGGCAACACGACCACGGCGGAACACTTGAGGAGCTCGCATGGCGGCCCGCAGGTGAACCAGACCGGCGAAAATAATACGGTCGCGATCTACGCGGACAATCTTCTTGGCCCCGGCGCCAGGATCACCCAGGACGGCAGCATGAACAGCGCGAACGTCCTGCTGATCGACACCGACGTCCTGCTCACCCTCTCACAACAGGGGGTCGGCAACGTTGTCAACGCAAGCGAGTCGGGAACCGGTTATGCGGACATCAGCCAGAACGGCAACGGCAACCTTGCCAACCTGACCCAGGCCAACGGCTTCCAGAAGGCCTCGATTGCCCAGATCGGCAACAGCAACAGCGCGTCGGTGACCCAGACTCTCCAGGCCTACTATGCCGGCAATGTGAGCCAGACAGGGGCGGGCAACTGGGCGAACGTCTACCAGCACTGATACCCGAGGAGCAAACTCATGAAATCCAGACTTTCGGCAATCGCCCTCGGCGCCGTGCTGGCCTGCGCCAGCCATGTCGCCACGAGCCAGACCATCACGGTCACGCAGCAGGGCAGCGGCAACACCGCGGCCGCGGAGCAGGTCGGCCTGACACCATTCGACACGGCGCCGAACACCAGCGCATCGATCACGCAGATCGGCAATGACAACCACGTGGGCGGCCCCGGCGCCACGAGCAGCGGCGTCTTCCAGCACGACACCAACAGCGGCGTGACCGCCGTGGTCAGCCAGAACGGCACGGGAAACAATGCAGGGATCACGCAGGACGGCGTGAGGGTGTACGGTCGGTTCGACACCAGCATCACACAGCGCGGGAACGGGAACGATGCCGCGATCACGCAGGCCATCGTCACGTCCAGCCCTGTCGTCGTTGACCAGAACGGCAGCGGTAACGTCGCCCGCGTGGAACAGAGTCTCAGCGGCGACACGAGTGTCCAGACGTCGCAGACCGGCACGGGCAACAGGGTGACGGTCATCCAGCGGGACGGCGTGTACTACGGTCCGAAGGTCACCCAGACCGGCGATGGAAATATCGCATCGGTCATCACCGACAGTGCCTACGCCGCCGGCCCGACCATCGTACAAACCGGCACCTCGAACAGCGCCAGTACGGTCCAGCGCGATGGCTGGGATGACTCGCTCACGCTTCGGCAGGAGGGATCGGGCAACACCGCTGACGTCAGCCAGACCGGCGACGGCCAGGTCGCCGACATCCGCCAGATCGGCAACACCAACCTGGCCAGCTTGACCCAGACCGGCGCCAGGAACGCGGCCACGATTGCCCAGATCGGCAGCAGCAACACCGCGACGGTCAGCCAGGCCGGCGAAGGCTACGTGGCCAACGTCAACCAGACGGGCTCGGGCAACTGGACCAACGTCTACCAGCACTGAGGCCGGCAGGCGACAGGCAAAAAAAACGGCACCCCTCGAGGTGCCGTTTTCATTAGCTGACTAAGCTAAGCAGAAGCGAAGATCACTCGCCGTCGCCATGATGCTGTTCGACCGAAGCCGCAGCGTTCTGCTGGTCTTCCATCGCCTGCAGCTCGGCAGCCATGTTGGCCTTCTCCTGCTGCAGCAGCGCTGCGCGCTCTTCCGCTTCCCACGCTTCTTTTTCCTTGCGGGCGCGGTGGAATGCCAGACCGGTACCGCCCGGGATCAGGCGGCCGACGATGACGTTTTCCTTCAGGCCGCGCAGACCGTCGCGCTTGCCCATGATCGCCGCTTCGGTCAGCACGCGGGTGGTTTCCTGGAACGATGCCGCCGAGATGAACGAGTCGGTCGACAGCGATGCCTTGGTAATACCCAGCAGCACGTTCTCGTAGGTCGCCGGCAGCTTGCCTGCGGCCGTCACGCGGTCGTTCTCTTCCAGCAGTTCCGAACGCTCCACCTGCTCGCCGACGATGTAGTCGGTGTCGCCGGCTTCGACGATCTGAACACGACGCAGCATCTGGCGAACGATCACCTCGATGTGCTTGTCGTTGATCTTCACGCCCTGCAGACGGTACACGTCCTGCACTTCGTCGACGATGTAGCGGGCCAGCGCTTCGATACCCAGCAGGCGCAGGATGTCTTGCGGATCGGCCGGGCCGTCCACGATCATCTCGCCCTTGTTCACCACCTGGCCGTCGTGCACCAGCACTTGCTTGTCCTTGGTGATCAGGAACTCGTGCTTGTTGCCGTCCATGTCGGTGATTTCCAGGCGCTGCTTGCCCTTGGTCTCTTTACCGAATGCGACCGTACCGGTGACTTCCGCCAGCATGCCGGCATCTTTCGGCGAACGGGCTTCGAACAGCTCGGCAACGCGCGGCAGACCACCGGTAATGTCACGGGTCTTCTGCGATTCGGTCGGGATACGTGCAAGCACTTCACCCACCGACACTTGCTGGCCATCCTTCACCATGATCAGTGCGCCGACCTGGAAGCCGATCGTCACGGCGTGCTCGGTGCCGGCGATCTTGACTTCCTGGCCTTCGGCGTTGAGCAGCTTGACCTGCGGACGGTTGACCTTGCCAGAACCGCGGCGTTTCGGGTCGATCGCGACCAGGGTCGACAGGCCGGTGACCTCGTCCACCTGGCGCGCGACGGTGACGCCTTCTTCCACGTTCTCGAACTTGATCGTACCGGCGTACTCGGTAATGATCGGACGGGTCAGCGGATCCCACGTTGCCAGCGGCAGGCCGGCTTTCACCACCATGCCGTCCTGGACAGCCAGGGTCGCGCCGTACGGCACCTTGTGACGCTCGCGCTCGCGGCCGTGGTCGTCCGTGATCAGCACTTCGCCCGAACGCGAAATGACGATCTGGGCGCCCTTGCCGTTGGTCACGTAACGCATGGTCGCCGTGAAGCGGACCGTACCGTTCGACTTGGCTTCCACCGACGATGCCACTGCCGCACGCGATGCCGCACCACCGATGTGGAACGTACGCATGGTCAGCTGGGTACCCGGCTCACCGATCGACTGTGCTGCCACCACACCGACAGCTTCGCCGGAGTTCACCAGCATGCCGCGGCCCAGGTCACGGCCATAGCACTTCGCGCACAGGCCATAACGGGTGTCGCAGTTCAGCGGCGTGCGGACCTTGACTTCGTCGATGCCCAGACGCTCGATCTCTTCGACCATGTCTTCGTCCAGCAGCGTGCCGGCTTCGTACAGGGTCGCCTGCGTTTCCGGATTGACGACGTCGGTACCGGTCACGCGGCCCAGGATACGGTCGCGCAGGGCTTCGATCACTTCACCGCCTTCGACCATCGCCTTCATGTGCGTGCCGTTGGTGGTGCCGCAATCGTCTTCCGTCACGACCAGGTCCTGCGTCACGTCGACCAGACGACGGGTCAGGTAACCCGAGTTTGCCGTCTTCAGCGCGGTGTCGGCCAGACCTTTACGGGCGCCGTGCGTCGAGATGAAGTACTGCAGAACGTTCAGGCCTTCGCGGAAGTTCGCGGTAATCGGCGTTTCGATAATCGAGCCGTCCGGCTTCGCCATCAGGCCGCGCATACCGGCCAGCTGACGGATCTGGGCTGCGGAACCACGGGCGCCCGAGTCGGCCATCATGTAGATGGCGTTGAACGACTCTTGCGTGCCTTGCGTGCCGTCGCGCTTCGTGACCGGCTCCACTTTCAGCTGGTCCATCATCGCCTTGCCCACTTCGTCCGAGGTCTTGCCCCAGATGTCGACGACCTTGTTGTAGCGCTCGCCGGCGGTGACCAGACCCGAGGCGTACTGCTGCTCGATCTGCTTCACTTCCGCTTCGGCGGTCGAGATCATGGTCTTCTTGACGTCCGGGATCAGCATGTCGTCCACGGCGATCGAGATACCGGCGCGCGTTGCGAGACGGAAGCCCGACTGCATCAGCTTGTCGGCGAACACGACGGTCGCACGCAGGCCGCACTTGCGGAACGACGTGTTGATCAGCTTCGAGATTTCCTTCTTCTTCAGCGCGCGGTTCAGCACCGAGAACGGCAGGCCTTTCGGCAGGATCTCGGACAGGATCGCACGGCCGACCGTGGTCTCGTAGCGGGTCAGCGTCTGGTCGAAGCCGCCTTCGGCGTTGCGCGGGAATTCCACGATACGCACGGTGATGCGGGTCGCCAGTTCGACTTCCTTGTTGTCGTACGCGCGGATGACTTCCGACACGTCCGGGAACAGCATGCCTTCGCCCTTGGCGTTGATCGCCTCGCGGGTCGCGTAGTACAGACCCAGCACGATATCCTGGGACGGGACGATCGACGGTTCGCCGTTCGACGGGAACAGGATGTTGTTCGACGCCAGCATCAGCGTGCGCGCTTCCATCTGTGCTTCGATCGACAGCGGGACGTGGACTGCCATCTGGTCACCGTCGAAGTCGGCGTTGAACGCCGCGCAGACCAGCGGGTGCAGCTGGATTGCTTTACCTTCGATCAGGACCGGCTCGAACGCCTGGATACCGAGACGGTGCAGCGTCGGCGCACGGTTCAGCATCACCGGGTGTTCCTTGATGACTTCTTCCAGGATGTCCCAGACGACCGGTTCCTGCTGCTCGACGAGCTTCTTCGCGGCCTTGATGGTCGTTGCCAGACCCATCAGTTCCAGCTTGTTGAAGATGAACGGCTTGAACAGCTCGAGGGCCATCAGCTTCGGCAGACCGCACTGGTGCAGTTTCAGCTGCGGACCCACCACGATGACCGAACGGCCCGAGTAGTCGACGCGCTTGCCCAGCAAGTTCTGACGGAAACGGCCGCCCTTACCCTTGATCATTTCAGCCAGCGACTTCAGCGGACGCTTGTTGGCGCCGGTCATCGCCTTGCCGCGACGGCCGTTGTCCAGCAGCGAGTCCACTGCTTCCTGCAGCATGCGCTTTTCGTTACGCGTAATGATCTCCGGCGCGCGCAGTTCCATCAGGCGCTTCAGACGGTTATTACGGTTGATGACGCGGCGATACAGGTCGTTCAGGTCGGACGTGGCGAAACGGCCGCCATCCAGCGGGACGAGCGGACGCAGCTCCGGCGGCAGGACCGGGAGCACTTCCATGATCATCCATTCCGGCTTGATGCCCGAACGCTGGAACGCCTCGAGCACTTTCAGGCGCTTGGCGTATTTCTTGATCTTGGCTTCCGACTTCGATTCTTTGAGTTCGACGCGCAGGGCTTCGGCTTCGCGGTCGATGTCGATCGAGCGCAGCAGTTCACGGATGCCTTCGGCGCCCATGAATGCGGTGAAGTCGTCGCCGTACTCTTCGTACTTGGCGGCGTAGTCGTCTTCCGACATGATCTGGCACTTCTTCAGCGGGGTCATGCCCGGATCGGTCACGACGTATGCTTCGAAGTACAGGACGCGTTCGATATCGCGCAGCGTCATGTCCAGGACCATGCCCAGACGCGACGGCAGCGACTTCAGGAACCAGATGTGCGCGACCGGCGAGGCCAGCTCGATGTGGCCCATGCGCTCACGGCGGACTTTCGCCAGGGTGACTTCGACGCCGCACTTCTCGCAGATGACGCCGCGGTGCTTCAGGCGCTTGTACTTGCCGCACAGGCATTCGTAGTCCTTGATCGGACCAAAGATTTTCGCGCAAAACAGGCCATCACGTTCCGGCTTGAACGTACGGTAGTTGATGGTCTCCGGCTTCTTGACTTCGCCGAACGACCACGAACGGATTTTCTCGGGCGACGCCAGGCCAATCTTGATGGCGTCGAAGCTCTCGTTTTGCTGAACTTGCTTGAATAGATCGAGCAGTGCTTTCATTTATCACTCCGGGTGATTGAATTCTGTATCTACTACTACCGCCAGCTTCTCACTGATTTTCGCCAGTGCTTGCCTGCCTCCACCAGCCCTGAAACCGTCATCCCGGCGCAGGCCGGGATCCAAGTCTTTCGGCGATTCACCGAACTTGGGTTCCCGCCTGCGCGGGAACGACGATGTCAGGGCCGCGGGCCAGCCCGAAGGCTGGCGGCCGTGCCGCTGTGTTAGCTGCGCTCGAGATCGATGTCGATACCCAGCGAGCGGATTTCCTTCACCAGCACGTTGAACGATTCCGGCATACCTGCATCGATCACGTGGTCGCCCTTGACCAGGTTCTCGTACACCTTGGTACGGCCGTTCACGTCGTCCGACTTGACGGTCAGCATTTCCTGCAGCACGTACGATGCGCCGTACGCTTCCAGTGCCCACACCTCCATCTCACCGAAGCGCTGGCCACCGAACTGGGCTTTACCGCCCAGCGGCTGCTGCGTCACCAGCGAGTACGGACCGGTCGAGCGGGCGTGCATCTTGTCGTCGACCAGGTGGTGCAGCTTCAGCATGTGCATGAAGCCCACGGTCACCTTGCGCTCGAATGCTTCGCCGGTGCGGCCGTCGTACATCGTGACCTGGTTCTTCGACGGGGTCATGCCCAGGTGGGCCGCGATCTCGTCCGGGAAGGCCAGATCCAGCATGCGGCGGATCTCTTCTTCGTGGGCACCGTCGAACACCGGGGTCGCGAACGGCACGCCGTTCTTGAGGTTGTGCGCCAGCTCGACGATTTCCTGGTCGCTGAAGTTGTCCAGGTCTTCCTTCTTGCCCGTTTCGTTGTAGATCTTGCCCAGGAAGGCGCGCAGCTGCTCGGTCTCGGCCTTGGCCTTGATCATTTCGCCCAGGCGCAGGCCCAGGCCTTTCGCTGCCCAACCCAGGTGGGTTTCCAGGATCTGGCCGACGTTCATACGCGACGGAACGCCCAGCGGGTTCAGCACGACGTCGGCCGGCGTACCGTCGGCCATGAACGGCATGTCTTCCACCGGCACGATACGCGAGACCACACCCTTGTTACCGTGGCGGCCTGCCATCTTGTCGCCCGACTGCAGGCGGCGCTTGACGGCCAGGTAGACCTTGACCATCTTCTGCACGCCCGGCTGCAGCTCGTCGCCCTGCGTGAGCTTCTTGCGCTTCTCTTCGAAGGCCAGGTCGAACTGGTGACGCTTCTCGTTGATCGACTCCTTCATCGCCTCCAGCGCGTTGGCGGTTTCGTCGTCGGCCGGACGGATGTCGAACCAGTGGAATTTATCCAGGTCGTCCAGGTAAGCCTTGTCGATCACGGCACCCTTCGCCAGCTTCTTCGGACCGCCGTTGACGGTCTTGCCGACCAGCAGACGCTCCAGACGCTGGAACGCGTCGCCTTCGACGATACGCAGCTGGTCGTTCAGGTCCAGGCGGAAGCGCTTCAGCTCGTCGTCGATGATCTGCTGGGCGCGCTTGTCGCGCACGATGCCTTCACGGGTGAACACCTGCACGTCGATCACGGTACCAACCATGCCCGACGGCACGCGCAGCGACGTATCTTTCACGTCCGACGCTTTTTCGCCGAAGATCGCGCGCAGCAGCTTCTCTTCCGGCGTCAGCTGGGTTTCGCCCTTCGGCGTCACCTTACCGACCAGCACGTCACCGGCCTGCACTTCGGCGCCGATGTAGACGATGCCCGACTCGTCCAGGCGAGCCAGCTGGTTTTCCGCCAGGTTCGAGATGTCGCGGGTGATTTCTTCAGGGCCCAGCTTCGTGTCGCGTGCGACGACCGACAGTTCCTCGATGTGGATCGAGGTGTAGCGGTCATCCTTGACGACGTTTTCCGAGATCAGGATCGAGTCCTCGAAGTTCAGGCCGTTCCACGGCATGAACGCCACCAGCATGTTCTGGCCCAGTGCCAGTTCGCCCAGGTCGGTCGAGGCGCCGTCGGCGATGACGTCGCCGCGTGCCACGCGATCGCCCACTTTCACGATCGGACGCTGGTTGATGTTGGTGTTCTGGTTCGAACGGGTGTACTTGATCAGGTTGTAGATGTCGACACCGACTTCGCCAGCCTGCGCTTCTTCGTCGTTCACGCGGATCACCACGCGGCCGGCGTCGACGTAATCGACGATACCGCCACGGGTCGCCTGCACGGTCGTGCCCGAGTCGACCGCCACGGTGCGCTCGATGCCGGTACCGACGAAGGCTTTTTCCGGACGCAGGCAAGGCACGGCCTGGCGCTGCATGTTGGCGCCCATCAGTGCGCGGTTCGCGTCATCGTGCTCGAGGAACGGAATCAGCGATGCCGCCACCGACACGATCTGGCCCGGGGCCACGTCCATGTACTGGATGCGTTCCGGCGACACGAGGATGGTCTCGCCCGCTTCACGTGCCGAGACCAGCTCGTCGACCAGTTGGCCTTCTGCGTTGATCTGCGCGTTCGCCTGGGCGATGATGTAGCGGCCTTCTTCGATCGCCGACAGGTATTCGATCTTGTCGGTGACTTTCGAACCTTCGACCTTGCGGTACGGGGTTTCCAGGAAGCCGTATTCGTTCAGGCGGGCAAACAGTGCCAGCGAGTTGATCAGGCCGATGTTCGGGCCTTCAGGCGTTTCGATCGGGCAGACGCGGCCGTAGTGGGTCGGGTGCACGTCGCGGACTTCGAAGCCGGCGCGCTCGCGGGTCAGGCCGCCCGGGCCCAGTGCGGAGACACGGCGTTTGTGCGTGATTTCCGACAGCGGGTTGGTCTGGTCCATGAACTGCGACAGCTGCGACGAACCGAAGAATTCGCGGATCGCGGCCGAGATCGGCTTGCTGTTGATCAGGTCGTGCGGCATCAGGTTGTCCGCTTCGGCCTGGCCGAGGCGTTCCTTGACGGCGCGCTCCACGCGCACGAGGCCGGCGCGGAACTGGTTTTCGGCCAGTTCGCCCACGCAACGCACGCGGCGGTTACCCAGGTGGTCGATATCGTCGACTTCGCCGCGGCCATTGCGCAGCTCGACCAGGATCTTGATCACGGCCAGGATGTCTTCGTTCGACAGGGTCATGTCGCCGACCAGTTCGTCACGGCCGATACGGCGGTTGAACTTCATGCGGCCGACGGCCGACAGGTCGTAGCGTTCCGGGCTGTAGAACAGGCCGTGGAACAGCGCTTCCACCGATTCTTCGGTCGGCGGTTCGCCAGGACGCATCATGCGGTAGATCGCGACGCGGGCAGCGGTCTGGTCGGCGGTGTCGTCGGTGCGCAGCGTCTGCGAGATGTAGGCGCCCTGGTCCAGGTCGTTGGTGTACAGCGTCTGGATCGCGTCGATGTTGGCGTCGCGCAGCTTGCCGAGCAGCTCGTCAGTCAGCTCGTCGTTGGCGTTGGCGATGATCTCGCCGGTGTCGCCGTCGACGACGTTCTTCGCCAGCACGCGGCCGACCAGGTAGTCTTCCGGCACCGAGATGTGCGTGATGCCGGCGTTCTCGACGTCGCGCACGTTCTTGGCGTTGATGCGCTTGTCCTTCGTTACCAGCGTCTTGCCGGTCTTCGGATCGACGATGTCGAAGCGCGCGACTTCACCGCGCAGGCGCTCGGCCACGAATTCCAGTTCCGCGCCTTCCGAGCGCAGGTTGAAGTTGTCGAACACGAAGAAGTTCGCGAGGATCTGCTCCGGCGTCATGCCGATGGCTTTCAGCAGGATCGTCACCGGCATCTTGCGGCGGCGGTCGACGCGGAAGAACAGGATGTCCTTCGGGTCGAACTCGAAGTCCAGCCACGAGCCGCGGTAAGGAATGATACGTGCCGAGAACAGCAGCTTGCCCGACGAGTGCGTCTTGCCGCGGTCGTGCTCGAAGAACACGCCCGGCGAACGGTGCAGCTGCGAGACGATCACGCGCTCGGTGCCGTTGATCACGAACGAACCGTTGGCGGTCATGAGCGGCAGTTCGCCCATGTACACTTCCTGCTCCTTCATTTCCTTCACGACGGGCTTGGTCGGCGATTCCTTGTCCAGGATCACCAGGCGCACCTTGGCGCGCAGCGGCGACGCGAAGGTCAGGCCGCGTTGTTGGCATTCCTTGACGTCGAAAGCGGGGTCACCCAGCACGTAGGAGAGGAACTCGAGGCGCGCAAAACCGTTGTGCGACACGATCGGGAAGATGGAGGTGAAAGCCGATTGCAGACCTTCGTTCTTGCGTACGGAGGGCCCTGCATCCGCTTGCAGGAAATTCTCGTAAGACTCCAGCTGCGTAGCGAGGAGGTAGGGAACGTTGTGAACGTTGGCGCGCTTCGCGAACGACTTGCGAATGCGTTTCTTCTCAGTAAATGAGTAGTGCATGGACACTCCGTGAGTGACAGAAAGGATGAGAATTCAGGAATTGCCAGTGGTTAAGCCACCACATGCAAGGCCTCAAATCTCGCCGCAATCGGCCGGGTGATTGGGAACCTGTGCTGCTGTGTTACGATAATGCTGTGCTGCGGTGCTACCAAAACCTAAGGGTACTGCTTGTTTTGTCGTAGGGACGACAAAAGAGCCAAAGCCGCATACCCCACCTTCCGGCGGGGATCTGCGCGCTTTGACTCCGGCGCGGGGCGCTGATTCAGCGCCCTTTGCATATGTATTACTTGAGCTCAGCCTTGGCGCCAGCTTCTTCCAGCTTCTTCTTGGCGGCTTCAGCGTCAGCTTTCGGCAGGGCTTCCTTGACGGTCTTCGGTGCGCCATCAACGACGTCCTTGGCTTCTTTCAGGCCCAGGCCGGTGATTTCGCGGACGGCCTTGATGACGCCGACCTTGTTCGCGCCGACTTCGGTCAGCACGACGTTGAATTCGGTCTGCTCTTCAGCAGCCGGTGCAGCGGCGCCGCCGCCAGCTGCCGGTGCGGCCATTGCAGCTGCCGACACGCCGAATTTCTCTTCGAATGCCTTGACCAGGTCGTTCAGTTCCATGACCGACATTGCGCCAACTGCGTCCAGGAACTCTTCTTTGCTAATTGCCATTTGAAACTCCAAATATTTGATTGTGATTAGTACTTGACCAAAAAGGCTTGCTTATTCTGCTGCTGCGGCTTCTGCCGGAGCTGCGGAACCTTCGCCTTTTTGTGCTGCGATTGCAGCCAGAACTCGTGCAAAGCCGGACACCGGAGCCTGCATGACGCCCAGCAGCTGGGCGATGAGGACTTCACGGCTCGGGATGCTTGCCAGCGCGTTGACGCCAGCGACATCCAGGTTCTTGCCAGCGTAGTTACCGCCCTTGACCACCAGTTTGTCGTTGGTCTTCGAGAAGTCGCTGAGCACCTTGGCGGCTGCCACGGCGTCGTCCGAGATCGAGTAGATCAGCGGACCAACCATGGTGTCGGCCAGGGATGCGAACTGGGTGCCTTCCACAGCGCGACGAGCCAGCGTGTTCTTCAGAACACGCAGGTACACGCCCTGCGAACGAGCATTTGCACGGAGTTTCGTCAGAGCACTAACCTGGATGCCACGGTACTCGGCGACGACGATGGTTTGCGCGGTTGCTACTTTCGCGCTAACTTCTTCGACGACGACCTTTTTGTCATTCAGATTAAGACCCACGGTCAATCTCCTTAAATGATGTGAGGGACGTCCCCCGCATCGGTTCGAACACGGCGTCCGAAGTTAAGAAGTACGACAAAAGCATCGACTACAAAACTTGTTCGGGTTCGCCATCTGCGTTGGGTGTATCTATTAACCTCCGGCCCAACCTGCTGCCTTCGGCCCAACGGTCTTTGATTGCCTGGCGGGGTTCAGTCCGCCAGCCCAAAGATCCGCCCCGCGATATTCTGCAAGGACTTAATTCTTTTCCTGGTCTGCATGGTGGGCTCAGGGAGTCCACCCTACGATCCATCGATAACCGTAGGGTGGGCACCCCGTGCCCACCAAACGTTTACATCTATTAAGCAGCCAGGGTAGCGTGATCGACACGCACGCCCGCGCCCATGGTCGACGAGATCGCGACCTTGCGCAGGTAGATACCCTTCGACGAAGCCGGCTTGGCCTTGTTCAGGGCGTCGATCAGCGCGACCAGGTTGGTCTTCAGCTGTTCGTCGCTGAACGACTTGCGGCCGATCGTGGCGTGGATGATACCTGCCTTGTCGGTACGGTACTGGACCTGACCGGCCTTGGCGTTGCGCACGGCGCCAGCCACGTCCGGGGTCACGGTGCCGACTTTCGGGTTCGGCATCAGGCCGCGCGGGCCCAGGATCTGGCCCAGGGTACCGACGATACGCATGGTGTCCGGCGAAGCGATGACGACGTCGAACGGCATGTCGCCGGCCTTGACGCGCTCTGCCAGGTCTTCCATGCCGACGATGTCGGCGCCGGCGGCTTTAGCCTGCTCGGCCTTGTCGCCCTGTGCGAAGACAGCGACGCGCACGGTCTTGCCGGTACCAGCCGGCAGGACGACGGAACCGCGGACGACCTGGTCCGACTTCTTCGGATCCACGCCCAGTTGCACGGCGACGTCGATCGACTCGTTGAACTTGGCGGTTGCGAATTCTTTGACGATTGCAACGGCGTTGTCGAAAGCGTAGGCCTTGTTACGGTCGACCTTGGCTTTGATTTCTTTGACGCGCTTGGACAGCTTGGCCATATTAGATACCCTCCACCGTGATGCCCATCGAACGAGCCGAGCCGGCCACGACGCGCACAGCAGCGTCCAGGTCAGCGGCGGTCAGGTCCGGCTGCTTGATTTTTGCGATTTCTTCAGCCTGGGCACGGGTCAGCGTGCCGACCTTGTCGGTGTGCGGCTTCGGCGAACCTTTGGTGACGCCCGACAGCTTCTTGATCAGGTACGTTGCCGGCGGGGTCTTCATCTCGAACGTGAAGGACTTGTCCGCGAAGGCGGTGATCACGACCGGAATCGGCATGCCCGGCTCCATGCCTTGAGTCTTGGCATTGAAGGCCTTGCAGAATTCCATGATGTTCAGACCGCGCTGGCCGAGGGCCGGGCCAATCGGGGGGGACGGGTTTGCTTTACCAGCCGGCACTTGCAGCTTGATAAAACCGACGATTTTCTTTGCCATGATAGGCTCCTTTGTCGATTATGAGTGGTAGCGCTCCACCATACCGGCGCTCCGATCAAGCTACTGCGCGTTGCATTTTCGGTCTGCGATGCTCGCTGTACTGAAGTACAGCTGCGCTTCTCAGGCTGGGCGCCCCCACCGAAACTGCCGCCGCTCGCTACGCTTTCTCGGAGTGCCTTTTCCTGGCGGAGCTCCTCTTATCGGATTCCGCCTTGCTGCTGCGACGCTCCGATTCGGCGTTTTAGACTTTCTCTACCTGCCCGAACTCCAGTTCCACCGGAGTCGCGCGGCCGAAGATGGTGACAGACACACGCACCTTCGATTTTTCGTAGTTGACTTCCTCGACAGAGCCGTTGAAGTCGGTGAACGGGCCTTCCTTGATCCGCACCTGCTCGCCCACTTCGTACAGCACTTTGGGCCGCGGCTTCTCGACACCTTCCTGGACCTGCTGCATGATCTTGTCGATCTCGCGCGCCGGAATCGGGGTCGGCTTGTTGCTCTTGCCGCCGATGAAGCCGGTGACTTTCGGCGTGTTCTTCACGAGGTGCCAGGTCTCGTCGGTCATTTCCATCTCGACCAGCACATAACCCGGGAAGAAGCGACGCTCGGTCACCGATTTGCTGCCATTCTTGACTTCGACCACTTCTTCGGTCGGAACCAGGATGCGGCCGAATTGTTCCTGCATGCCGCCGCGCTCGATGCGGTCGGTCAGGCCGCGCATCACGCTCTTCTCCATGCCGGAGTAGACATGCACGACGTACCAGCGCTTGTTGCTGACCGGAGTACTCAGCGGCGCACCAGCGTCTTGTGCCGGGGCGTCACCCGGCACGTTATCTTGCTGAACGTTATCGCTCATTATTATTTCCACCCCAGGATCACGTCGTACATCAGAAATTCCAGAATCTTATCCGTGCCCCACAGGAAAATTGCCATCACCAGCACGAACCCGAACACCACGGCGGTGATCTGGGTCGCTTCCTTGCGGGTAGGCCATACAACCTTCTTCGTTTCACGTACGGATTCCTTCGCGAAGCTCAGGAAATCGCGGCCGGTCGCGGAAGTCCACAACAGCAGGACGGCAATAGCCAAACCAGCCACGAGTGCGCCTGCGCACATCAGGGCTGGTTTGTTCTGGCCTTTCAGAATGAAAAAGCCGACCACACCTGCAATCGTAGCAACCACTGCCAGCGCGACCTTGAACTTGTCGTTCGAGGTGCCGACGGTTTGCACGGATTGATTAGACATACTTAATTTACTTTCGGGTGCCTGGCACCGAATTCGGTGGCAGGGGCGGAGGGCATCGAACCCCCAACCTTCGGTTTTGGAGACCGACGCTCTGCCAATTGAGCTACGCCCCTACAAAAACTTCTAGTTGAATCGAGCATTATACGCTACTTGGGTATTTCGCGCAACACTCTATTGTTGGGCGGAACAGAATCGTTCCGCCCGGAGCTTGGCGGGGAATTCGTGGAGCGACGCTCCACGCCCGCCGAGCGGCTCGTCCATTCAAGGGCGAGCCTCTTGCAACATTTACTTAGGCGATGATCTTGGCAACCACGCCGGCGCCGACGGTACGGCCGCCTTCGCGGATTGCGAAGCGCAGACCTTCTTCCATCGCGATCGGAGCGATCAGCTTGACGGTGATCGACACGTTGTCGCCCGGCATGACCATCTCTTTGTCGGCCGGCAGAACGATCGAGCCGGTCACGTCAGTCGTACGGAAGTAGAACTGCGGACGGTAGTTGTTGAAGAACGGGGTGTGACGGCCGCCTTCGTCCTTCGACAGGACGTACACTTCGCCCGTGAAGTCGGTGTGCGGCTTGATCGAACCCGGCTTGGCCAGGACCTGGCCACGCTGGACGTCTTCACGCTTGGTACCGCGCAGCAGCAGGCCGACGTTGTCGCCAGCTTGACCCTGGTCCAGCAGCTTGCGGAACATTTCCACGCCGGTGCAGGTCGTCTTGACCGTATCGACGATACCGACGATTTCGATCTCTTCGCCGACCTTGATGATGCCGCGCTCGACACGACCGGTCACCACGGTACCGCGGCCCGAGATCGAGAACACGTCTTCCACCGGCATCAGGAAGGCGCCGTCAACAGCACGTTCCGGGGTCGGGATGTAGGTGTCCAGGGCCTCAGCCAGGCGGATGATGCAGTCTTCGCCCATTTCGCCCTGCTGGCCTTCCAGCGCCATACGAGCCGAACCCTTGATGATCGGCAGGTCGTCGCCCGGGAACTCGTACTTCGAGAGCAGCTCGCGCACTTCCATTTCGACCAGTTCCAGCAGTTCCGCGTCGTCGACCAGGTCGCACTTGTTCAGGAACACGATGATGTACGGAACACCCACCTGGCGAGCCAGCAGGATGTGTTCGCGGGTCTGCGGCATCGGGCCGTCAGCAGCGGAGCACACCAGGATCGCGCCGTCCATCTGCGCTGCGCCGGTGATCATGTTCTTGATGTAGTCGGCGTGGCCCGGGCAGTCGACGTGTGCGTAGTGGCGGTTGGCCGTTTCGTACTCGACGTGCGCGGTGTTGATGGTGATGCCGCGTGCTTTTTCTTCCGGAGCCGCGTCGATCTGGTCGTACGCCTTGGCTTCGCCGCCGAATTTCTTCGACAGAACGGTTGCGATTGCAGCCGTCAGGGTGGTTTTGCCGTGGTCAACGTGACCGATGGTGCCGACGTTCACGTGCGGCTTGGTCCGTTCGAATTTTTCCTTTGCCATTCTAGACTCCTAAGATCCTAACGATATTGAAAATTACCAGGCACACCTGACGGTCGAAACAGCCGACAGCCGTTTAAATTCTGGTGCCCTTGACGTGGATTGAACACGTGGCCTCTCCCTTACCAAGGGAGTGCTCTACCACTGAGCTACAAGGGCTGATTTGAAACTGGAGCGGGTGAAGGGAATCGAACCCTCGTCATAAGCTTGGAAGGCTTCAGCTCTACCATTGAGCTACACCCGCGAGGTACCACGAATTCGATTCACTACACGATCAACGCATTTGGTGGTGGGGGCTGGATTCGAACCAGCGTACTCAGAGAGGGCAGATTTACAGTCTGCTGCCTTTAACCACTCGGCCACCCCACCGCGAAGAACCGCAGAGTATGAAGCAAGATAACAACTTCGTCAACTGGTTTTGCTTGAACTGATCAAACTCAAACAGTGTCGTTGCTTCGGGGCGTGATTGTAACGGCCGCAGTACAACTCCGCAAGGGCTGTTTGCAAGAATCCCTGCCGAGCGGTCCAACCATGCATTTGCGCGTACACTGTATTGACGTCAGAGGCGCCCCATGGACCAGCATCGCACCGGCAATCACGAAGGGCACGCGCTTCGGCTGTGGCTGGCCAACCTGGCGACCATTGCCGTCTATATCGGCACCCTTCTCCTTAGCCGCGCGCTGGCCCTGCCCGCGGGCTATGCCACACCCGTGTACCTGCCGGCCGGCGTCGGGTTCGCCTTGAGCGTCACGTTCGGCTGGCGTGCCCTCCCCGGCGTCGCCATCGGCGCGTGCCTGTCGCACCTGCCCGACGGCTGGATGGACCCCGACATCGCGCCCGCGACCGCGGTCCTCGCGACGACGGTCGCCACGCTGGGCTCGCTCGTGCAGGCCTGGCTGGGCGCCCGCTGGTTCCGCCGCTTCGTCGACCCGGCCCTCGGCACGGCGCGCGACGTCGCCCGTTTCCTTGCGCTGGCACCCATGTTCTGCCTGATCAACGCCACCGCCAACGTGTCCGCCCTGTACCGGCTGGACGTGGTGACGGCGGCCGAACGGGCACCGAACTGGATCAACTGGTGGGCCGGCGACACCGTGGGCGTCCTGCTGGCCGCCCCGCTCGTCTGGATCGTGTGCGGCCAGCCGCGCCGGCTGTGGCGCCGGCGGGCGCGCCTCGTCGCCCTGCCGCTGCTGCTGGCGGCCGGCGTCGTCATGGCCGCCTACGAGCAGACCGTGAGGTGGGAACACCAGCAATACCTGCAGGCCTACCGCCTGAAGGCCCAGCAGGTGGCCGACGAGCTGCAGGCCGAGCTGCGCGAGCACGAACGCTTCGTCGGCACGTTCTCGCGCACGCTTGCGGCGGAAGACCGGTTCATGGATCCCGCCAAGTTCCTGAACATCGCCAGCGGCTACGTCGACGGCCGGCCGGAGATCGCCGCCATCAACTGGCTGGTGCCCGTCACGCTGGCCGAACGCGCGGCGTTCGAAACGTGGGTGCGCACGCACGTCGACGCCGCGTTCGCCGGCGTGCGCGACGTGACCCGGACACAGGGCCTGCATCCGGCCGGTCCGCGCGCGCAATACCTGCCCCTGCTGTACACCTGGCCCCCGTCCAATGCGAGCATCCGCGGCATGGACTACCTGACGGCGCCGGGGCGCACGGAAGCGGTGTCGCGCGCGCTGGCCGGCACACGCCCGATCGCGACGGGGCCGGTCGAGCTGGCATCCAACGGCGCCAACGGCATCGGCCTGTTTCGCTCGGTCGGCGCGCCCGGCCGGCCGCCGCTGGGGGTATTGGCCCTGATCCTGGATGCCCATGCTTTCGTGCGGCAGGCGGTCGTGCGCGCAGGCTTCTCGGGCTTCGACATCAGCCTGGCGGATACGACCGGCCGCGGCCCGCCCATCGCGCTGGTGGGCACCCCCGGCCGGCACGTGGTCAGCGGCGACTACACCGTGCCGCTCACGTACGGCGGCCGCACCCTGCAACTGCGCTTCACGCCCACGGCCGCCTACATGGAAGGCGAACGGGGACTCGCGAGCTGGATCGTGATCACGACCGGCCTGCTGCTGGCCGCGCTGCTGGGCGCGCTGATGCTGATCGTCAGCGGCGAGCGCGCCCAGATCGAGGCCCAGGTGGCGGAGCGCACGGCGCGCATGCAGGCCATCCTGGACAATGCCGCCGACGCCATCGTTACCGTCAACGCGCGCGGCACGGTGCTGTCGGCCAACCGCGCCACGACCGCGCTGTTCGGCTACCCGCCGAATCACCTGCCGGGCCTCGCGTTCACGACGCTGGTGCCGGGCCATGGCGACGAAGACAGCCTGGGCCTGCTGGTGCGCCTGGCCGACAGCAGGCCCGACGAACGCCAGCTGGACGGCCTGAACGCGCGCGGCGAGCCGCTGCCGCTCGCGGTGGCGGTGTCCATCGTCGACCTGGCCGGGGAGCGCCTGTACGTGTGCATCCTGCGCGACCTGACGGAGCAGCAGCGTGCGCAGGCGCGCATCCACCGCCTGGCCCACCACGACCCGCTGACGGGCCTGGAGAACCGCCATGCGCTCGGCATGCGCCTGGAGCAGCAGCTCGCCCAGGCGCGCCGCAACCGGCAGCCGCTGGCCGTGCTGTTCATCGACCTCGACCATTTTAAAAAGATCAACGATTCGCTCGGCCACCAGGCGGGCGACGAACTGCTGGTGGGCGCGGCCACGCGCATGAAGGACCTGCTGCGCGACGTCGACAGCCTCGCCCGCCTCGGCGGCGACGAATTCATCATCGTGCTGTGCGGCCCGCTTTCCCCCGACAGCGTGAGCGCGGTGGCGGTGCGCCTCGTGGCCTCGCTGCAGCAGCCCTACCGCCTGGCCGGCACGACGGCGCACAGCGGCGCCAGCGTGGGCGTGGCCCTGTTCCCCGAGGACGGCCACGATGCGGACACGCTGCTGCGCCACGCCGACATGGCGATGTACGCGGCCAAGCGCGAAGGCCGCGGCAATTTCCAGTTCTTCTCGCCCGCCATGAACGCGGCCACGCACGAACACCTGCTGCTGGAAAACCGCATGTGGGCGACGCTGGAGAACGGCGGCTTCGACGTCCACCTGCAGGCCCAGGTCGAGCTCGAGACGGGACGCGTGATCGGCGCCGAGGTGCTGCTGCGCTGGCACGACCCGGAGCTGGGCAGCGTCGAACCCGGGCGCTTCATCCCCATCGCCGAGGAATCGGGCCTGATCCTGCCGCTGGGCGACTGGGTGCTGGCGCGCGCGATGGCCCTGCTGGCCGAGTGGCGCGACGACGGCATGGACCACCTGCGCCTGGCCGTGAACCTGTCGGCGCGCCAGTTCAGCGGCGGCGCCCTGCTGTCGCGCCTCGACGCGCTGCTCGCGGAGCACGCGATCGACCCGGCGCGGATGGAACTGGAGATCACGGAAACGGCCGCCATGCGCGACCCGGAAAACACGCGCAGCCTGCTGCTGCAGCTGCGCGCGCGCGGCTTCAAGCTGGCCATCGACGACTTCGGCACGGGGTATTCGTCGCTGGCCTACCTGAAGCTGTTCGCGATCGACCGCATCAAGATCGACCGCGGCTTCGTGCGCGACATCGAGACGAATCCGAACGACGCCGCCATCGTCGACGCGACCATCGGCCTGGCCCATGCGCTCGGGCTGGGCGTGATCGCGGAAGGCGTGGAAACCCACGCGCAATGGGGCTTCCTGCGCGACCGCAACAGCGACGAAGCGCAGGGCTACCTGTTCGGGCGGCCGATGCCGGCGCGCGAATTCCGGGAATTCGTCAGGGCGCGAGCGCAGCCAGTACCTGGCCCTTGAGCGCCTTGATGAGGGCCGTTTCGTCGGGCGGCACGCCTTCCGGCGCGAGCTCCGTGCGGTCGGCATAGAACAGGCCCAGCTGCACCTTTCCCACCACCAGCGGCAGCACGATGAAGCTCCGCGCGTCGGGCAGCAACGCCTTGTGCCAGGCCGGCAGCAGGTCGCGGATCTTGGCGCTGCGCGCATCCGAGATCATGAGGTCGGCGTCGTTTTCCATCGCCAGGTAGAACAGGTCGCGCGCGCTCTTTTCTCCGGCGGGCGCCAGCGGAAACGTGAAGCCTTCCTGCACGCGCGCCTGCGCGAGCCCGAACGATGCGCGGGCCCGGTACTGGCCGGCGCGCACGTCCTTCAGCACGACCGTCGCGAAGCGGAAGCCCAGCGCCGTGTACAGCGTCTCCAGCACGGCCATGACGACGTCGTTGACCTTGTGCCGGCCGGACGCGCGCATCTGGGTGACGTCCTGCACGCCCGCCAGCAGCAGGTCGCGCGCGTTCTTCGGCTTGCCGCTCGGGTACGTGCCCTGCTCTTCCTCTTCCCCGCCGAGGGTCGCCAGCAGCAGCACGTTGGGCAGGCCGCCCTTGTCTTCCTGCGGCGCGCGGCGCGGCATGGGCTGCAAATTCATGCTCTGCAGGAGGCTCGTCATTTCGAACGCGACCGTCTCGAACAACTCGTCCAGCTCGGCCGCGCCGAGGTTCAGCGCGGTGCCGTAGCGCGCCAGCAGCGCCTGCGCTTCCGGCGTGTCGGACGGCGTGGGGGTCCTGCCCATCAGGCGCGCCACGTCCAGGCTGAACGACGCCACCTGGCGCATCCATTCGCCGCGGTTGACGGCCAGCTTGAGCGCCCCTGCCTCCAGCGGGCGCTGGGCGTGCATGATCACGGCCGGGATCATCCACTCGCCCAGCACGGCTTCGGACAGCGCGTCGAAGCCGCAGCCGAGGATCATCTGCGCGGCCTGTGCGGGCGTGTGCTTGCCGGTGGCGAGGAGGGCCTGGATCTCGCGGTAGCGGTCATGCTCGTGCGACGCGACCAGCAGCGCGCCGAGATTCTTGAACAGCGCGCTGATCGACGCTTCCTCCGCGCCCTGGTAAAAGCTGTGGCGCGCCATTTCGCGGCCGACGAGACTCGCGCACAGCGACGCTTCCAGTTCCATGCGCACGCTGTACGCATGGTCGCTGCTGGCCAGCGCGTCGACGAGCAGCATCGCCAGCGCGACCGTGCGCACGTTGTCGAAGCCCAGCAGGGAAATGGCACGCGACACCGTCGTGACGGCCGTGCCGGCCGCCGTGCGGTAGCGGACCGTGTTCGCCAGGCGCAGGATGCGCTGCGTGAGCGCGACGTCGGACAGCACGTAGTGCGCGAGATCGTGGGTGCCCTGGTCTTCCGAGGTCGCCATCTGCACGACGCGCGCGATGGCGCTGCCCAGCGCGAACATGTCGTCGTCGCCGCAGACCTTCTGCAGCAGCGCGGCGCGCACGCGGCGGCCCCCGTCCGTCGGCTGGAACGGCGCGGCGTTCGTGTTGGGATTGGAAGCGGGGCTCCCGACTGCAGGAATCATGATCGCTTAGCCGGCCCTTTTCGGACGCGGACCCTTGTCGTATTTTTTCAGGATCTGCTGGTGCAGCCCGGCCAGCGCCGGCAGCTTCGGGTTGACCGGATCGAGGCGGCGCACGCCGGCGATGTAGCCCAGGGCCTGCTGGCCCAGGCGCTCGTCCCAGCCGTCGTGGTCCAGGCATTTCAGAATCGCCAGCGCGGCGTTGAACACGACCTGCGGATTGTCCGGCAACTTGGTCGCCGCTTCCTGCATCAGCACGACGGCGCCCTTGTAGTCGCCGCTCTTCGCCTTGGCGGCGCCGGTGGCGACGAGGTCGACGACCTGCTGGCGGCTTTCCATGGCGAGCTTCTGCGCCGTCTCGGCCTGGCCCGCGTTCTCGAACACGGCCATCGCGCGCGCCACCGCGGCGCCGTTCTGCGCATTGCGCATCACGTCGCGCACGATCTCGGCGGCGCCCTCCTCCATGCCGTTCTCGATGCACGTGCGCGCCAGTTCCAGCTTGATCTCCGGGCGCAGGTCCGGCGCGTCCTGGCTGGCCGCGAGGGCCGCCGCCAGCGATTCCGCGAGGCGCGCCTCGTTGCCCGTGTATTCGTGCACGAGGCTCGACGCGATCGCGCTGCACAGCGGCGTGTGCTTCTGGAACGCCATCGATTTGTCGAGGTCGCGGATGACGGCCGCGGCCTGCACCGGGTCGCCCTTGCGCACGAGCGTCTGCACGAGGCGCACGTGGTCCTGCGGGTCCTTGAATTCGGAATACTTGGCCTTGCTGACGACCTGCTTGAGGATCTTCTCGGCCGTGTCGTGGTCGCCCGCCTCCAGCGCCGTTTCGCCCAGCTTGCGCAGCCGGCGCACCGCGTGCGGGGAGACGGTCACTGCCTCCGTCAGCACGGCCTGCGCCGCATCGAGCGCGCCGGCCGCCTCGTGGGTGCGCGCGAGCCAGTCGTAGGCGTCGACGAAGTTCTTGTTGGCGTCGACGAGCTCTTCGAGCATCGCGCGCGCTTCGTCGTAGCGCTCGCGCAGGAACAGCGTTTTGGCCAGGCCCAGGCGCGCCCAGGCGATGGCCTTGGTCTCGACGAGCTGGCGGTAGAGCGGCTCCGCTTCGTGCGGCTCGCCGAGGAACATGTGCAGTTCGGCGCGCAGGCGCATGAAGTCGACGAAGTAGCGCGGATGGCGTTCTTCCCCGTCGAGGCAGGCGGCGATCGCCTCGCGCTGGCTGCCCGCCTCCATCAGGTCGTACACGGGCAGCAGCGCATTTCTCCGTTCCAGCCCGCGCGCGATGCGTTCGAGCAGGCGGTCGGCCGTGAACGGTTTCAGGACGTAGTCGGTGGGGCCCAGTTCGGCGGCGCTAACGACCTTGCCGTAATCGCCTTCGGCCGTGACCATGAAGAACATGGTCGACAGCGGCATGAGCTTGTGGTGGCGCACGTCTTCGAGCAGTTGCTGGCCGTCCTGGCCGCCTTCCAGCGCGTATTCGCACAGGATCAGGTCGTACTGCTTCAGGCCGAGGTGCTTGACGGCCTGGTTGGAGCTGCCGACGTGGTCGATCTTGCTCAGGCCGCACATGTTCAGCATGTTGTGGATCGTCGAGCGCATCCCGGCGTGCGGCTCGATAATCAGGGCGTTGAGGCCGTCAAGTTCGTTCATGTCCCGGTTTTCCGTGTGTGCCTGCGATGGGCTGGCGGGCTGCATGGGCCCGTGTGGTCTACCGAGTATATTACGTCCAGGGAACAAAATTCTTGAATTTCACCCCCCATCAAACTGGTGAAATGTCGCGAAAAACCACACTTTCGGTTATCAGGCGCCGGGCTGGCGTGCGGCGGCCTGGCGCAGCGGCGCGCGGTGGCCGGGGGCGCATTCAGGACGGGCACCGCCGATCATGATGTTTTGGTAACGGACTTCGTACTTGCCGGCCGCGAGTTTATCGATCAGGAACTTGGCGCGGCCCAGCACGTAGGCGTGGCGCACGTTCGAGCGGCGGTCGAGGTCGTAGATCTTGACCAGCACAGGCGACGAATTGTTGCTGTTGTCGACCAATACCTGCATCTCGTCGCCCTGGTTGCCGAGCGGATAACCGTCGATGTAGCCGGACTGCGCCGGCCACGGATCGCCCGTCGGCGCGACCTGGGTCTGCAGGTCGGTGTCGCAATCGGGCGCGCGGGCCGGCACGATCAACTGGGTGACGCCGAGGGCCTTGATGTCGGGCGGCACATCGGCCTGCCCGGCGGGACGTGCCCAGCCGTCGGCGCTGGCGTCGCTGCCCAGCGGATCTGGCGCTGTGTTCGGGGTGGATGCGGAGGCGGATGCCGACGCGGAGGCCGATGCCGATGCGGGCGCCGCGGCCGTGGGCTGCGCTTTGCCGGGCCAGGCCAGCGCGCTCGGTACGCTCGGCAGTATCCTGGGGGGATCGAGCAGGACGATGGCCAGCGCGCCGCCGCCCGCGAAGGAGGCGAGCATCAGGCCCCACCAGCGCGGGTCGCGCAGCACGCGCCAGCGCGACGGTGCCGCGACCTGGCGCGGTTCCCAGTGCCCGTCGCCGCGCGGCTTCTCGCGGCCATCCTCGCCATGGGAACTTTCCAGCCACTCGACTTCCCACTCTTCCGAAGCGATCCACTCGTCGTGTTCCTTGCGGCGCACGGGATCGGACAGGATGTTGTAGGCCGTATTGACGATGGCCATGATGCGGGCGGCGCGCTCGTCGCCCGGATTCTTGTCGGGGTGATATTTCTGACTCAAGGCCTTGTAGGCCGCGCGAATGACTTCCTGCGGTGCGTGGCGCGACACCTTCAGGTTGTCATAATGGGTATGGATCTTGGCCATGGGTCAGGGTCGGGTTGCACAGGGCGCCAGCTGCTTCAATAGTAGCCGATTCGTTCTGTAACGGCAGAGGCAAAGGACAGCCTGCCGTACGGGCGGCATTACAGCATAGCCGGGTTTGTATCCACCGCGCAAGATGTCAGTATCACAACTTGTGGCTGCGATCGGCGCGCTCGATGGCGGGGTCGAGCGCGACGCCGCTGCCGACGATGAGCACCTTGAACAATTCCCCCATTTCCGCCGGCGAGACGAGCTTCTGCACGGCCTTCGACTGCGGCAGGTAGCGCAACGCATCTTCCGGGTCCGTCTTCAGCAGCAGCTCGCCGATGCCCGCCGCCAGCAGGAAGGCCGCCTGGCTCATGTAGCCGAGCACGTCCAGCCCGGCACCGTGGGCCGCGAGCGCCATCGCCGTGAAATCGACGTGCGCCGTGATGTCCTGCAGGCCCGGCAGATAAAACGGATCCGGGTGCGCATGGTGGCGGTAATGACACATCAGCGTGCCGCTCGTGCGCTCGTCGAAATAATATTCGTGGGCCGGGAAACCGTAGTCGACCAGGAGCGCGGCGCCTTTCCCCTTCTCGAACATCTGCGCCAGCGAGCGCATGAACCCGCAGGCGACCGGGTGGACTTCGGTCAGATAGCCGTCCTGCAAGGTGTCGGCGTCGGGAATTTGGCGGCCGATCTGGTCGAGCAGAGCCGCGTCGGGCTCTGCGGGCGCAAAGGCGAAGCGACCGTCTTCCACCGTCACCATCTGGCGCAGCCAGCGGCCGCCGTCGCGCACGACGAGCTCGACCGGCATCGCATCCAGCACTTCGTTGGCGAGCACGACGCCGCGGAACGCGACCGGGAAATCGTGCGTCCAGCGCACCTGCGAGAAATCCTTCAGCGCTTCCTGCTGGCGCGCGCGCAATTCGCCCGACAGTTCGATGATCGTATAACTGTCGACGCGCACGCCCAGTTCGGCCAGCGCGGTCAGGACGTCATGGGCGAGTTTGCCCGTGCCGGCGCCGAATTCGATAATGTCAGGGGCACTTTGGGCCATAATAGCGGCTGCCGCGCGCGCCAGCGTGGCACCGAACAGCGGGCTGATCTCGGGCGACGTGGTGAAATCGCCATCGCGGCCCAGCTTCGCCGCACCGCCGCTGTAATAGCCGAGGTTCGGCGCGTACAGCGCCAGTTCCATGAACCGCGAAAACGGGATGGCGCCGCCCTGGTCGGCGATCTCGGCAGCGATCATGCGCTGCAGGGCTTGGGACGCGGCCAGCGCGTCGCTGGAGGGAAGAGGTAAGGACATCCGGCCATTGTAGCGAGAATTGGCAGCGACCCACAAACCACGATGACACAGACAAATTCGACTCCTGACTCAGTTGGCACACCCTCGGACCGCCCGCACGCGGGACGCGCGCGCGTGGCCCTCGTCACGGGCGCCGGCCGGCGCATCGGACGCGCCATCGCGCTTGGCATGGCCGAAGCCGGCTGGGACGTCGCCGTGCACTACCGCCAGTCCGCACAGGATGCCGACGAGGTCGTCGCGGCGATCCGCGCCCTGGGCCGGCGCGCCGTCGCGCTGCATGCGGACCTCGCCGACGAGGCGGCCGTGCGCGCCCTGCCCGGCCAGGCCGCGCACCTGCTGGGTGGACTGGATTGCATCGTCAACAACGCGTCGTTGTTCGAATACGACAAGCCGGACGCCTTTTCTCCAGCCCTGCTGGCCGCCCACATGCAGTGCAACGTGGGCGCGCCGCTGCTGCTCGCGCAGGCCTTGCACGCGCTGGTGCCGGACGGCGGCCAGGCCGTCGTGATCAACTTGCTCGACCAGAAACTGTACAATCTCAACCCGGATTTTTTGTCGTACACGTTGTCGAAAGCGGCATTGCAGACGGCCACCACGATGCTGGCCCAGGCGCTGGCACCGGCACTGCGCGTCGTCGGCGTCGCGCCCGGCATCACGCTCGTCTCGGGCGACCAGAGCGCGGACGGCTTCGAGCGCGCGCACAAGGTCACGCCGCTGGGACGCTCGTCCACGCCGCAGGACATCGTCGACGCCGTGTGCTACGCGGCCAATGCGAAGGCGCTGACCGGCACCACCCTGCTCGTCGACGGCGGCCAGCACCTGATGCCGCTGGCGCGCGACGTGATGTTTTTGACTGAAGACTGAATCAACCCCGTCCCCTCTTATTTCGAAGGTTTCCTATGTTGTCCGCCCTGTTCTACCCGCAACTGCGCGATTGCCGCAGGCTGTTCCTGCGCAATTACGAAGTCATGATCAACATCGGTGTCCATGAGTTCGAAAAGAAGGGCGAGCAACGCGTCCTGATCAATGTCGACCTGTACATCCCGCTCGCCCTGTCGACGCCGAAGGACGATCAATTGCACGAAGTGGTCGACTACGACTTCATGCGCGAGACCATCGCCAGGCGCATGGCGCAGGGCCACGTGCACCTGCAGGAAACCCTGTGCGACGACGTCGTGAAGGCGATGCTGGCGCACCCGAACGTGCGCGCGGCGCGCGTGTCGACGATGAAGCCCGACGTGTATCCCGACTGCGAAGGCGTCGGCGTCGAAGTGTTCCAGATCAAGGATGAAGCATGAATGAAGTGACCCTGGCGCACCCCGAGGCGGACGCGCTTGATAAAAAGGCCGAGAAGCAGGCCTACGAGAACAACAAGCTGCACAAGCGGCTGTGCCGGCTCGTCGGCCAGGCGATCGGCGATTTCAACATGATCGAGGACGGCGACAAGGTCATGGTCTGCCTGTCCGGCGGCAAGGACAGCTATGCGCTGCTGGACATCCTGATGACCTTGCGCGAGCGTGCCCCGATCCACTTCGACATCGTCGCCGTCAACCTCGACCAGAAACAGCCGAACTTCCCGGCCGACGTGCTGCCGGCCTATCTGGAAAAGCTGGGCATCCCGTACCACATCGAGAACCAGGACACGTACAGCATCGTCAAGCGCCTGATCCCGGAAGGCAAGACGACGTGCTCGCTGTGCTCGCGCCTGCGGCGCGGCATCCTGTACCGCGTGGCGGACGAGCTGGGCTGCACGAAGATCGCGCTGGGCCACCACCGCGACGACATCCTCGAGACCTTCTTCCTGAACATGTTCTTCGGCGCGAAGATCAAGGGCATGCCGGCCAAGCTCGTCTCGGACGACGGCAAGCACGTCGTGATCCGCCCGCTGGCCTACGTGAAGGAAGCGGATACGGAACGCTATGCGGAAGTGAAGGCGTTCCCGATCATCCCGTGCGACCTGTGCGGCTCGCAGGAAAACCTGCAGAGAAAACAGATCAAGGCGATGTTGCGCGACTGGGAGAAGAAATATCCGGGCCGTGTGGAAAACATCTTCTCGTCGCTGTCGACCGTCGTGCCGTCGCACCTGATGGACCGCGAGATGTTCGGCTTCACGGACCTGAAGGCGGACGGCGTGGCGAATCCGGCCGGCGACATCGCGTTCGACGAGGAACCGTGCTCGACGCCGGCGACGGGGACCATTCCGCTGCAGCCGCTGTAATACTTCACGCTGGCGTCGGAAGGCCTGGGCGAGCGCGCGGCCGAGGGCTCGGGCCTGATCTGCGTGGCCATCGTCGGCGGTGCCATCGTGCTCTTGATCACGGGCTACGCCGCCGATGCCGCCGGCCTGCGCCTCGCACTGGCCGTGCCCGCGCTGTGCTACCTGCTGATCCTCGCGTTCGGCTGGTACGCGCGCCGGCCGCTGCAGCACGGCTGAGCGTCAACCCGCGACATCGGTGCCCGCCGGGCTCGCGCCGTCCGGCTGCCTGCGCGCCTGGCCGAGCTGGCGCAGCGCGCGGGCGTTGATGCGGTCGCGCTCGGTATCGCGCAGCCAGCCCCACTTGTCGAAGTAGCGCCACGCCGACACGCACCGCCACCAGAGCGCAGCCGACCGCCTGCGCCAGCCGCGCGCGCTTGCCTGGGCCGGGTCGCGCGCAGGGTGACGCAACACCGTGACATGCGGCACGAACACGGTGCGCGCGATGCATGCGGTGCGGCGCGCCAGGTCGACGGTGTCGAACCGCTGCAGGAAGCGCTCGTCGAACATGCCGGCGCGCAGCACGGTCTCGACGCGCATCAGCAGGCAGCAGCCCGGCGGCACCGGCACCTCCATCACCCGGCTGTAGCCGCCCGCGTGCAGCTGGTAGCGCGCCAGCCTGCCGCTGGAGCGGCGCAGCAGCGGAAAGCAGCGTCCCAGCAGCAGTTCCAGCGGCCCCGGCAGCAGGCTGCACAGCGGCTGCAGGCGCCCGTCCACATCCTGCACCCGCGGCGCCAGCAGGCCCACGTCGGGATGCTGCTCCATATAGGCGACCATCCGGGCCACCGCGTCGAGCGGCAAGCCGATGTCGGGTGCAAGCAGCAGGTGATAGACACTGCCCGCAGCCGCGGCCTCACGCAGGATGCGGTTATGGGCGCGCGCCTGACGGGGCCAGTCCCGTTGCGGGCGGTAGTGCGCCCCGTAGCGTCCGGCCAGCGCGGCCAGCGCAGGCTGTTGGGCATCGTCGACCACGTAGATCCGGAGGTGCGGACAGGCCGTCGTGAGGCTGAGCAGCAGATGTTCGATCCGGTCCGGTGCCGCCCCGCCGCAGACGAGGCAGCAGCTGGCCCGGACGGCCGTGGCGCCCATGCTCAGCCCCCGCCACGCGCGCGCGTTCGCCGGGCGCGCGGTGCATGCGCGGCACGCCGGTTAGTTGCAAAACTGAATTCCTTGTCCATGGCGCCCTCCAGCGAACGAAACACATGGGTTCAGAGTGGCGCCGTGCGCGACGGTTGCAGCGGAATCGGCGGCGTTTGCGCAGGATCAGACTGCAAGCATCTGCCGCCGACAAATGGATATGAAAGAGGTCAAACGGTTACAGCGCCATGGGCACCCCGTGCCCACGCGTCGCGCCAACATGATGCGTACGTCACGCGTGGGCACAGGGGTGCCCACCCTACGATCCTGTCATTGATGAGTCAAGGTGTTTAGCGTGTGCGCGGCGGATAAATCGCGATCTCCTTCATCTGCGACCGCGCGATGTGCATCGGCACGCGACGCGCCCGCGCCGTCGACGCCGCCGGGCAGGCATTGGTGGCGCGGTACGCGAGCGCGGCGGCCAGCATGCCCTCGGCGGGATCGCCCAGCGCATGCGCCATGTCGTCGGACACGGCGCAGGTCGGCGCAAAGCCGTCGGCGAAATCGCCGAAGCCCTTCGCGTTCACGCCCTGGAACTGGATCGTGAAATACGTCGTGCCGCAGTTGTCCGCCGGCAGGAAGCCGTAGGGCTTGCCGCAGGTCGTGGCGCCGATGATATCGACCTGGACGTCCACCCCGCGCAGGCCGTTGATGACGGCTTCGCTGGCCGAGCACGTGTCGGACGTCGTCAGCACGGTCACGCGCTTCAGGCCCAGGTAGGGCAACGCCATATTGCGCGGCGCGGAAAAGCCGTAGGCCGTGTTGCGGAACGGGATCGGGGCATCGGGCGCCGTCTTGTCGTTGTACAGCGCGCGCTCGAACGTCTTCCCGGCCGTGGCCGGTCCCGCGATCATGTACGCCAGTTCGCTGGCGACGTACAGCAAGCCGCCGCCGTTGTAGCGCATGTCGAGCACGAGGTCCGCCGCGCCCTGGTTCTTCAGGCTCGTGAACGCATTCACGAGCTGCAGTTCGGAGACGGCATTGTGGTCCTCGAAGCTCAGGTAGCCCACCTTGCCGGTCGGCGTGTCGATCACTTTCACGTTTTTCACGGGCGTCGTCGTGACGACGGCGGACGTCAGCGCGATGTCCATCGTGGTGTCGCCGCGGCGTATCGTGAGCGTGTGGCGCTCGCCCGCGGTGTCCGGCGACAGGCCGTCGTTCAGCCGTTCGATCTGCGCCTCGTCGGCGGTGTTGATGAAGTCGATGCCGTCGACGGCCGTCAGCAGGTCGCCCCGCTGGATGCCGGCGGCGGCCGCGGGCGACCCCGGCTCGACGATCGCCGCGATCCACGTGCGCGGTGCCGTCGTGGAGTTGACGGACCACGTCAAACCATAGCCCGTATCCTGGCTCGCATTGGTCAGCGCATCCCATTCCGCCGTCGTGTAGGTGAAATGGAAACGGTCCTTGTCCTTGCCCGACGCGGTCAGCGCGGGCGTCTTGAGCGCAGCGAAATAGTCGAGCGTGTTCGTGTAGTCGGCCATGCGGACCGTCGACGGGATCTCGCTGTACCAGAGATAAGTCGCGTCGGTCCAGCCGCGCAGGAATTTCATCTCGTCCTGCAGCGTGCCCTGGCGGTCCGGGAACGCATGGCCCTCGGCGTCGACGCCCGTGCGTGGCGCGGCGCACAGGTTTTGGTAACTGATGTAGTCGGACGGGATCGGATCCGGGGTCACGGCCGGTGGCGTGGGCGTCGTGGTCGGCGGCGTGGTCGTTCCGGTGCCGGGATTGCCGGCGATGGGCGTCGAGGCGCCGATGCCTGGACTTCCCCCGCCGCCGCCGCAGCCGGACAGCGTGACGAGGGTGGCGCAAGCGCAAGCGAACAGGCGCGAAAAACGGGTCGGCGAAGCAGCGGTAGAAAGCGATTTCATGCGTCCGATTATAGACCCGGCCGCTACGCGCAAATACATCCAACTGTAACAACGCCGCCTGCCGAGTCCGGCAGGCGGCGTCGTGTCAAACGATCGGCATCAGGCGGCGCGGGTGACGGTGCCGCCCGCGTGGAAGGCGGATACCAGTTCCGCTTCCTTGCGCTTGGCTACCTTGAGGTTGCGCTCCTTGACGTGGCCGAAGCCGCGGATGTCTTCCGGGATACTCGCGATGGCCACGGCCTGCGCCAGGTTGTCGGCCGTCAGCCTGGGCAGCAGGCCCTCAATGGTGGCGCGGTATTCGCCGATCAATGCGCGCTCCATCCGGCGCTCGGCCGTGTGGCCGAACGGATCGAATGCCGTGCCACGCAAACCCTTCAGCTTCGCCAGCACGCCGAACGCCTTCATCATCCACGGGCCGAATTCCTGTTTTACCAGGTGGCCGTCCTTGTCCTTCTTCGCGAACAGCGGCGGCGCCAGGTGGAATTTCAGTGTGACGTCGCCTTCGAACATGCCGTCGATCCTGGCCATGAACGCGGGATCCGTGTACAGGCGCGCGACTTCGTACTCGTCCTTGTACGCCATCAGCTTGTGCAGGTAGCGCGCGACGGCTTCCGTCAGGCGCGTGCCCTTGCCCAGCTTTTCCTCGGCGGCGCGGACGCGGTCGACGAAGGCCTTGTACTGCACCGCATAGTCGGGATTCTGGTACGCGGTCAAGAGTTCGACGCGGCGCTTGACGAGCTCGTCGAGCGTCTGCGCGCGCTTGAACTCGATCACCTGCGCGGGCGTGACGAGCTTCTGCACGGACGGCAGATCATGCGCCGCCGTGCGGCCCCAGTTGAAGGCGGCCTTGTTGAAGGCGACCGACACGCCGTTCAACTCGATCGCCTTCACGATCGACGCTTCCTGCAGCGGCACGTGGCCCTTCTGGAACGCGTAGCCCAGCATGAACATGTTGGTGGCGATGGCGTCGCCCATCAAGGTCGTCGCGATGTGGCCGGCGTCGATGAAGTCGACGTTGCCTTCGCCGCAAGCCTGCACGATGGCGCCGCGCGAACCTTCGGCCGGGAATTGCCAGTCCGGGTTCTTGATGAACGCCGCGGTCGTGGCGCCGGTGCCGTTGACGGCGGCCCACGTGCGGCCTTCGCCCATGCGCGACAGCGCGTCGCGGCTGGCCGTCACGATCTGGTCGCAGCCGATCACGAGGTCCGCGTTACCGGTGCCGACGCGCGTCGAGTACAAATCGCCCTGGCGGTCCGCCAGGCGCACGTGCGACATCACCGGACCGCCCTTCTGCGCGAGGCCGCTCATGTCCAGCACGAGGGCACCCTTGCCTTCGACGTGGGCGGCCACCGCGAGGATCTGGCCGACCGTCACGACACCCGTGCCGCCGACGCCGGTGACGAGGATGCCGAACGGGTTCGTCGTCGCAGGAATCTTCGGCATCGGCAGCGACGGCGGCGCCGCTTCGGCAGCGGTCTTCTTCGGCTTTTTGAGTCCGCCGCCTTCGACCGTGACGAAGCTCGGGCAGAACCCGGTGACGCACGAGAAATCCTTGTTGCACGACGATTGGTTGATCTGGCGCTTGCGGCCCAGTTCCGTCTCCAGCGGTTCGACGGACAGGCAGTTCGACTGCTTCGAGCAGTCGCCGCAGCCTTCGCACACGGCTTCGTTGATCACCGCGCGCTTGGCCGGATCCGGGTAGGTGCCTTTCTTGCGGCGGCGGCGCTTTTCCGACGCGCAGGTCTGGTCGTAGATCATGGCCGACACGCCCGGCATCTCGCGCAGTTCGCGCTGCACGTCCATCAGTTCCGCACGGTGGCGCACGGTGACGCCTTCGGCCCACGGATAATCGTCCGGGTATTTGTCCGGTTCGTCGGTGACGACGATGATCGGCGTCACGCCTTCGGCCGCGAGCTGGCGGCTGATCCTGGCCGGGTCGAGCGGACCGTCGACGACCTGGCCGCCCGTCATCGCGACGGCGTCGTTGTAGAGAATCTTGTACGTGATGTTGACCTTGGCCGCGACCGAGGCGCGGATCGCCAGCACGCCCGAGTGGAAATAGGTGCCGTCGCCGAGGTTCGCGAACACGTGCTTCTCGCCCGTGAACGGCGCCTGGCCGATCCACGTGACGCCTTCGCCGCCCATGTGCGTGAACGTGGACGTCTCGCGGTCCATCCACAGCACCATGTAGTGGCAGCCGATGCCGGCCATCGCGCGCGAGCCTTCCGGCACCTTGGTCGAGCTGTTGTGCGGGCAGCCGGAGCAGAAATACGGGATGCGGTCCGTTTCCGGGTTCGCCTTCGGGATGTTCTTGAGGATCAGTTCCTTCGCTTCGAGGAAGGCGATGCGTTCCTTTACGCGCTCCGCGACCGGGTGGCCGGCGCAGTAGTGCGAGATGCGCGACGCGATCGCGCGCGCGACCTGGGCCGGGTTCAGCTCGTAGTTCGCCGACAGCAGCCAGTCGCCCTGGCCGGAGCGGTTCTTGACGCTCCACTCGCCGGCGTCGTCGAACTTGCCGACGACGCGCGGACGTTCGCTGTCCGGCAGGCTGTACAGCTCTTCCTTCAGCGCGTATTCCAGCACCTGCCGCTTTTCCTCGACGACGAGGATCTCGTCCAGGCCGCGCGCGAATTCGTGCACGCCGACCGAGTCCAGCGGCCACGTCATGCCGACTTTATACACGCGCAGGCCGATGTCGCGCGCGGCCTGCTCGTCGATGCCGAGATCCGCCAGCGCCTGGCGCGTGTCGAGGTAGCTTTTGCCCGCGGTGATGATGCCGATCCTGGGCTGCGGGCTGTCCCAAATGATCTGGTTGAGTTTATTGGCTCGCGCATAGGCCAGCGCGGCATACCACTTGTAGTGGTTCATGCGCACTTCCTGGTCCAGCACGGCGTCCGGCCAGCGGATGTTCAGGCCGCCCGGCGGCATCTCGAAATCGGTCGGCAGGATGGTCTGGACGCGGTCCGGATCGAGGTCGACGACAGCCCCCGATTCGATGATGTCGGTCACGCATTTCATCGATACCCATAGCCCGCTGTAGCGGCTCATCGCCCACGCATGCAGGCCGTAGTCGATGTATTCCTGCACGGACGACGGATACAGCACGGGGATGCCGCAGTGATGCAGGATGTGGTCGGACTGGTGCGCCGTGGACGACGATTTCGCCGCGTGGTCGTCGCCCGCCAGCACGAGCACGCCGCCGTTCTTCGCGGAGCCCGCGTTGTTGCCGTGTTTAAAGACGTCGCCGCAGCGGTCCACGCCCGGGCCCTTGCCGTACCACATGGCGAACACGCCGTCGTACTTCGCATCCTTGAACAGATTGGTCTGCTGCGTGCCCCAGACGGCGGTGGCCGCGAGGTCTTCGTTCATGCCGGGGTGGAAGTGGACGTGGTGCGATTCCAGGTGTTTCTTCGCCTTCCACGCGGTCTGGTCGACCTGGGTGACGGGCGAGCCCCGGTAGCCGGTGATATAGCCCGCCGTGTTCAGGCCGGCCTTCAGGTCGCGTTCGCGCTGCAGCATCGGCAGGCGGATCAGCGCCTGGGTGCCGGTCATGAAGGCGCGGCCGCGCTCGAGCGTCCATTTGTCGTCGAGCGTGATCTCGTGCGGGGATAGCGGTTCCAGCTGGCTGCGGTCCAGGGGGGCGTTCATGCGTGTCTCCAACGTTTGTTTTATATGTCGCTGCAGCGTAGGGTGGGCACCCTGTGCCCACGCGTGACGTTTGCGTCATGCCGGCGTTCGCGTGGGCACAGTGACGTTTGCGTCATGCCGGCGTTCGCGTGGGCACAGGGGTGCCCACCCTACATGGTTGTCGTGCGCGCGGCGTCAAATAACGGCCCCGCGTCGTGTCGGGCCAGTATAGACCCGCACCCCCAGCATTAAATTTCAATGAATTCCCCCCGCCGGACGATTTGCGCAATAAAATTGCGACGTACGCGAGTCCTGTGGAGAATTCATGTCAAAAATCGAGCTGGATAAAACCGATCGCAAAATCCTGGCAATCCTGCAGTCGGATGGCCGCCTGTCGAACCAGGACGTGGCCGAGCGCGTCAGCCTGTCGCCGTCGCCCTGCCTGCGGCGCATCAAGCGGCTGGAAGAGGCCGGTGTCATCCGGCAATATGTCGCCCTGCTCGATCCCGACAAGCTGGGCCTGGGCCTGCTGGCCTATGTGAATGTCCGCCTGGAAAAGCACAGCGAAGGCGCGGCGAACGCGCGCGTGCCGGCCACGTCGCCGCGCTTCGAATTCGCCCAGGCCGTGTCGACCTGGCCGGAAGTGGTGGCCTGCTATGCGATGACGGGGGAGATGGATTTCCTGCTGCGCGTGCACGTGGAAGACATGGACCACTTCTCGCGCTTCATGATGAGCACCTTGCTGCGCCACCCGGCCGTGCTGGACGTCAAGTCGAGCTTCGCCCTGCAGCGCATCAAGGAAACGACGGCGCTGCCCATCGTTTGACGGGCCTGCTCGTGCCCACGCGCGACGCCAACGCACCGCAAGCGTCACGCGTGGGCGGAGGCCGCCCACCCGACGGGTGCTTCGGGCATAACGTCGGCAAGCCTTCTGTTTAGTAATAAGCGCGAAACTCGAGGCTTCCTGCGCCGACGCGTTTGACCCTGCCGCACGTCGTCGGTAATCTCGATCTGGTCTCGGCCCGGCCGTCGCTTCAGGGGCGGCCGGTTCGTCTCCAGCCGGTGTGGTCCGGCTCTCTTTCCGATGCACCGGGTGTTATCCCGGTCCGTCGGATTTTTTTTGGCCTACCAGCCGGCGATGCGCCGCAGTTGCGGCAGGATCTCCGCCGCCATGGCCGCATGCTGGGCCGTCGTCGGATGGCCATTGACGGCGTCACCGGGCTGGTACGCCACCGGTGCGAGCAGGTGCACGCGCCTGTCGCCCACGCGGCCCATCGCTTCCTTCAGATAGCCGATCAGCGCCGCCTTCTTGTCGCCATTCAGCAGCACGCCTTCCGTCAGCGCGATCTGGGCGTGCGGATGGTCGCGCAGCACGCGGCGCAACAAGGCCGCGTACGTATCGACATACGCCGCGCGCTCCGGAATGCCGGGATTGAAGTCATTGGTGCCGATCGCGATGACGATCAGGTCCGGAGCGTAATCGGCCTGGTGCCATCGCACCGGATGCGCGGCATCGGCGATGGCGAGGTCGTAGAACGCCGGCAGCTGGAACTCGTCGGTCCGGTCGTTCCAGCTGCGCACGAGACCCCGGCCGCCATAGCAGACCAGCTGCACCTGCGCGTCGAGCGCACGCGCGGCCAGCATGCCGTAGGACAGGCGTGGATTCCACCAATCGGGCGTGTTCTTGTCGCCGGCGCCCCGCTCCATGTCGGCGCCGCACGTGACGGAATCGCCCAGCACGAGCAGGCGCCGCCTGGGCAGCGTGGGGGCGGCGAGGAACCGGCCATCGGCCGTGAAACGCGCGATGGACGTCACGCCCAGCCAAGTCTCGCTGCGGTGCACGAGTTCGACGCGATGCGAGCCGGGCGCCGCACCCTTGAAGACGTCATAGGACTGCACCTGCGGCGCCAGATGCAACGTGCCGGCGGGTTTGCCGTCCACGATGACGTCGACGAGGCTGCTGGCACTGCCCGCCGCATCGACGGCAAGCCGGGTGCCGTCGACGACCAGGGACAACGTCACGCCGGGATAGCCGAAGCGCACGGTGCCATCGGCTTCCGCCACCGTGCGGCCCATGCGCGCGACGTGCGTATCGGCGGCGGGTATCGTATGCCCGGCGGCCGCCGCAGCCGCGCACACAGCCAGCAGCGCGGCAACGAGCGGCCGGCGCATCACGCCCCCTTCTTCAGGCGCAGCAGCAGCACGCCGTGCGACGGCACGGTCGCGTCGAGACGCTTGCTCGTGTCGCCCGTCTTGCCGGTCCAGGCATCCGTCCAGTGCCAGGTCGCCTTCTTGAAGTCGACTTCGCGCTTGGAGAGGTCGTCGGCGATGGCGTTCTGCTTCCAGTCATAGTGCAGCGGCAGCGCGGACTCGCCGCGGTTCAGCACCATGAACGCCCACTCGTCGTTGGCAAGCGGCTTGGCCCACAGTTCGACGGGACCCTGCTTCCAGAAGCGCAGCGCCGGCACGCCCAGCGGGTCCTGGTTGAGGGCGATGACTTCGCGGCGGCCGATGATCTTCTTGACCGAGTCCGGCATCGAACGCAGGTCGTTGCCGAGGATGAGCGGCGAATTCATCATGGCCCAGATCGAGAAGTGCGCGCGGTCCTCGTCTTCCGTCATGCCCATGCCGACTTCCAGCATGTCCATGTCGTTCCAGTGGCCCGGCCCCGCGTGCTTGCGCAGGCCCGCCTGCATGTCGAGGATGCGCATCACGCCCCATGCGGACCACGAGCCGGCGCTCTTTTCGCAATCCCAGCACGGATAGATGTCGCCCGTCGTGCGCCACGAGTGGCCGACGTCGGCCGCCCATTCCCACGGCTTGTTGTCGCCCCATTCGCAGATGCTGAAGAGAATCGGGCGGTTGGCCGCGCGGATCGCGTCGCGCATCGTCGTGTAGGCGCCGACCGCGTTCAGGCCCTTGGTCTCGCACCAGTCGTATTTCAGGTAGTCGATGCCCCAGGCGGCATACGTCTTCGCATCCTGGTATTCGTGGCCGCGGCTGCCGGGACGGCCGCCGCACGTCTTGTCGCCGGCGTCCGAGTAGATGCCCAGCTTCAGGCCACGCGCATGCACGTAGTCGGACAGCGCCTTCATCCCGGACGGGAAGCGCTGCGGGTCCGCCTGGATGTCGCCGTGCGCGTCGCGCGCGCCGTGCCAGCAGTCGTCGATGTTGATGTACTGGTAGCCGGCATCCTTCAGGCCCAGCTTGACCATGGCATCGGCGGTCTCGCGGATCAGTTTTTCGTCGATGTCGCAGGCGAATTTATTCCAGCTGTTCCAGCCCATCTGCGGGGTGGCCGCGAGGCCGTCGAATTTCTGCGCCCAGGCCACGGCCGGGGACGCCGCGATGGTGGCGGCAAGGATCAGGGAGGCACTACGTTTCACTATTTTGCTCCAATCGTCTTCAGGCGTTTATCGTGGTCCGCGATCAACTTGAGCGAGCTGGCATCGCTGTCGAACACGGAATAAAGGCCCTGCTCTTCCTGCGGCGGATCGCCGACGAAATCGTTACCCGGCTTCCACCAGTAATCCGCATTGGCCGCACGCCCCGCACCGCCCCACGCCCAGAAGTTCCAGCCGGCGACCGGATCGCCCGCTGCCGCGCGCTTCTCCAGCGTCGTGAAGACTGCGTCATAGAAGCGGTCGCGCACCTTGGTCGACGCCTTGATGTCGAACGAGCCGCCGTCGCGGTTCAGGCCGAACTCCTCCAGCACGATCGGCTTGCCGAGCTTCTTCGCATAGTCGACATGCACGTTCAGGTAGTGGCTGGCCTTCTCCATCATGCCGTCCCACGTGGCGTCGGGCTTCTTCGGATCGAACCAGCCCCAGTTCGTCGGCCACACGTGGTACGTCAGGTAGGCGATGTCCGGCGTGCGGTGCGCGTCCAGGTACAGCTGCGCATCCTGCGCGGAGCCGGCCAGGCCCTCGCTGCCCGTGCTGACCATGTGGCGGCCATCGAGCGAGCGGATGTAGTGGGCGGTCTCGGCGATCCACTTCACGTACGTCGCCTTTTCGCGCGGCGTCGACTTGCTGTTGCCGGGGCGCGGCTCGTTCGCGAGCTGCCACGACAGGATCGTCGGGTCGTCGCGGTAAGCCTTCTTCGTCACCGTGTTCGTGCGCTGGACGATCTTCGCGATCACGTTGCGGTATTCGGCCTGGGCGCGGGCGTTCGTGTAGAACGTCGCGTTTTCGGCCATGTAGCGTTCGTAGTCCTTGCTCACGTTGGGATCGTGCGCGGGCGAGCCGGTGAACCAGTTCAAGTACTGGGTCATCCCGCCGGACCACTGCCAGAAATTATTCAGGTAGAGCACGGCCGTCATGTCACGCTTTGCCAGTTCGGCCATCATGAAGTCGAGGCCTTGCAGCAGCTGCTCGTCGTACTGCCCGGGCGCGCTCGTCGTGGCGGGGCTGACGGCGCTTTTCATTGCCGTCTTCTCCGACACGGCCAGCACGCGCACGTTGTTGATGCCGAGCGCCTTCATGCGGTCCAGCTCCTTGACGAGGCGGGCCCGCTGGCCCACGCCCGCCGGCGCGCCGAGGTAGCCGCCATACCAGAAGTTCGCACCGGCGATCATGTAGCGCTGGCCGTTGCGTTCGAAATGGCTGTCCTTGACGGCCACGAAGCCGCTGTTGTCTGCCGCTTGTGCCGCTTGGGTCGCACCCGCCATCAGCAGGGTGGCGGCCAAAGCGATGTTGCCGAACTTGCGTTGCATGGTCGTAGTCTCCTCGCGCTCCTTGGGGAACGTCATTGTGTGGGATCATGCGCCGCCCACCGGGCGGTGGGCGGCAGGGGGGTGATGCTTACTTGCGCTGGCGGCCGCGCACGTCCAGCGTGGACGCCGGCAGGTCGACCGTCACGCTGGTCGCGTTCTTGCCGGCCGCGTCTTCGGCCAGCACCAGCTTGTACTTGCCCTTGGCGATGCGCCAGGTCTTGCTCTTCTCGTCGAACAGGCCGAGGATGCGCGGCTCGACGACGACGTCGACTTCCTTCGATTCACCCGGCTGCAGCGCGACCTTGTCCCAGCCGGCCAGGCGCTTCGGCGCTTCCCACTTGGCGGCGAGCGGCGACACGTACACCTGCGGCACGTCCTTGCCGGCGACGTTGCCCGTGTTCGTGACCTTGAAGCGCACGTGCAGGCGGCCGTCCTTGACCTGGCTCGCGAGACCCGAGTACGAGAACGTCGTGTACGACAGGCCGTGGCCGAACGGGAACAGCGGGGTCAGGCCCTTCTGGTCGAACCATTTATAGCCGACGGCCGCGCCTTCCTTCGTGTAATCGACGGTGAAGCGCTGCTCCGGCTGTTTCGGATCGCCGTCCAGCTTCGGACGCGGCAGCTGCTGCTCGGAGACCGGGAACGTGGCCGGCAGGTGGCCGGACGGATTCACGGCGCCGAACAGCACGCGCGCGATCGCTTCGCCGCCGCTCGTGCCCGGGTACCACGCTTCCAGCACGGCCGGGATCTTCGACACCCACGGCATCGCGACCGGGCCGCCCGTCTCCAGCACGACGACGGTGCGCGGGTTGGCGCCGGCCACGTTGTCGATCAGGGTGTCCTGGTTGTCCGGCAGCGCCAGCGACGTCGCGTCGTTCGCCTCGCCGATCCACTGCGTCGCGAACACGAGCGCGACGTCGGCCTGCGCGGCCACGCGCGCGGCGCGTGCCGGATCGGTGCCGTCGTCGTACACGACCTTCGCGTTCGGCGCCAGCGCCTGGATGTGGCGCAGCGGCGACGACGGGTAGTACACGACCGGACCCGGCCAGACCTTCGGCTCCAGGCCCGGCACGGCATTGCCGCCGACCGGATACACCTGCGACGAACCGCCGCCCGACAGCACGCCCACGTCGGCATGGCCGCCGATGATGGCGATGGTCTTCACGTCTTTCGACAGCGGCAGCACGCGGTTGTCGTTCTTCAGCAGGACGATGCCCTCTTCCGCCGTCGCGCGGCTGACGGCGCCGTTCTTCGCGAAATCGATCTTGCCGCCCTGCGCGACCGGATTGTCGACGACGCCCTTGGCGAACATGGCGCGCACGATGCGCGTGGCCATGTCGTCCAGGCGCGCTTCCGACACGTAGCCGTTCTTCACGGCTTCGTCGAGCGCGCCGCCGAAGTACGGCGACTTGTCGAATTCCTGGCCCGACTGGCGGTCCAGGCCATTGTTCGCGGCCTGCACGGTGCTGTGCGTCGCGCCCCAGTCGGACATCACGTAGCCCTTGAAGCCCCAGTCCTTCTTCAGCACTTCGTTCAGCAGGTAGTCGTTCTCGCACGCATAGGTGCCGAACACGCGGTTGTACGAGCACATGACGGAGCCGGCGTCCGACTGCTCCAGCGCGAGCTGCATCGCGAGCAGGTCCGACATGCGGGCCGCGGCCTTGTCGATGCGGACGTCGTGCTCGTTGCGGCCCGTCTCCTGGTCGTTCAGCGCATAGTGCTTGACGGTCGAGATGACGTGGTTCGATTCGATGCCCTTGACGGCATGGCCGACCATCGTGCCGGCCAGCAGCGGGTCTTCACCGGCGTATTCGAAGTTGCGGCCGTTGCGCGGATCGCGCATCAGGTTCACGCCGCCGGCCAGCATCACGTTGAAGCCGGACAGGCGCGCTTCCGAGCCGATCATCGCGCCGCCGGCATAGGCCATCTGCGTATCCCACGTCGACGCCGTGGCGAGGCCCGACGGCAGCGCCGTGCGCTCGCGCGGGGTCGGGGTGGCCTGGGTGGCGACGCCGAGGCCGGCGTCCGTTTCCAGCAGGTCCGGCAGGCCGAGACGCGGGTTACCCGGCACGAAGCCGGCCGAGAACGGGATCGCGCCTTTCGGCGGCGTGGTGCCCTTCGGGGCGAACGACGTGCCGAAATAGCCGAACACCCAACGCAGCTTTTCTTCGCGGGTCATGGCCTTGACGGCGAGTTCGGCGCGCTTGTCGGCGCTGAGGGAACGGTCCAGCCATGGCTTCTGGGCCGGCGCGGCGGGCGCGTCGGCGGCGGTGGCGAACAGGGGGAAGGCGGCGGCCAGGGCGGCAACGAGGGTCAGTTGATTCAAACGCATGGGACGAGGCTCTCTTAGGGTACGGATCGTTATAGGTATGCGACGCTTTGGATAGGCAATGTGCCGCCGCGTGAGAACCGCGCGGCGGCAATTCGGGATCAGGCGGTCAGACGGCCTTGACGTCCACGTACATGCGGGCGTATTTCGCGCCGAAGTACAGGATGAAGGCGTAGCAGACGGCCGGGATCAGGAACGACGTCTGCAGGCCGATCATGTCCGCGGCCTGGGCCTGGATGACGGGCACCACGGCGCCGCCGGCGATGGCCATCACCAGCAGGCCGGAGCCCTGGCTGGTCTGCGGGCCCAGTTCGTGCACCGACATGCTGAAGATGGTCGGGAACATGATCGAGTTGAACAGGCCGACGGCCAGCACGGCCCACATCGCGAAGTGGCCATGGCCGAACGTGGTCGCCACCAGCAGCGCGATGCACACGGCGGCGTTGAACGCGAGGACCTTGCCCGGGCTGACGGTACGCATCACGGCCGAACCGATGAAGCGGCCGACCATCGCGCCGCCCCAATAGTAGGCGACATAGTTCGCGCCGACTTCCGGCGAGAAGCCGGCGATGGACGAGTCGCCCATGTAGTTGATCAGGAAGCTGCCGATGCTCACCTCGGCGCCGACGTACACGAAGATCGCCAGCACGCCCAGCATCAGGCGCTTCTGCTTGAGGATCGAGCCGGTGCGCACCGTGCCGGTGTCCTCGTCACGGATGATCGGCAGGCGGATCACGGCGAACAGGATGGCCAGGATCGCCAGCGTGGCGGCCAGGCCCAGGTACGGACCCTGCACGGCCTGCGCCTGCGCCAGCTTCTCGGCGGCGGTCATGTTGTTCGGATCGGCGACCGTCGAGATGTGCGACAGGATCAGGTAGCCGCCGATCGGGGGGCCGACGAAGGTGCCGAAGGAATTCAGGGCCTGGGTCAGGTTCAGGCGGCTCGACGCGGTGGCCGGCGGGCCCAGTACGGTGACGTACGGGTTGGCGGCCACCTGCAGGATGGTGATGCCGCCGGCCAGCACGAACAGGGCGAACAGGAACAGCGCGTACACGCTGGTGGCGGCCGGGTAGAACAGCGCGGCACCGACGGCGCACACGGCCAGGCCGACGACGGCGCCGGCTTTGTAACCGATGCGGCGGATCAGGGCGCCGGCCGGGATCGACAGCAGGAAGTAACCGCTGAAGAAGGCCAGGTTCACCATCATCGCCTGTACGTACGTCAGGTTGTAGACCGATTTCAGGTGCGGGATCAGGATGTCGTTCAGCGACGTCAGCAGGCCCCACATGAAAAACAGTGCGGTGACGACGGTCAGCGGAAAGGTGTAGCTGGGCTGGGCCCGGTTGGCAGGCTCGACGACAGCCTGTGGTGCGCGTTCCATGGATAAGTCTCCTCGAGATGTTACCGCTAACAGGACGGCAACTTTTATTGTGAAAAGATTCTGCAGAAGCAGGGTAATAGGGTCAAACGGGGTGTGCGATTCGCCGCGAAGTTTAGTCAGGTGCCACTAAACACGGCCTCCCCTCTTATGAAATCGGTTTCTTACATGAGAATATACCGGGCAAACAGCTGTTTAGTAAAGCCGACTAAACTTCCCTGTAAATGCACCTTCGCGTTTGACCAAGGGAATTTTCATATGCAAGACTCCATTCAAATGAGCGACGCCCAAGGCGTGCGCAGCAACGATATCGGAGACAACGTGAATCCCGTCACCTCACGCCCCCAGGCGGGCGACAGCCCCGCACCGGTCACGATCCGCGACCTGGCCAAGTATGCCGGCGTCTCGGCCGGCACGATTTCGCGCGCCCTGAAAAACGAGCCCGGCCTCACGGAAAGCACGCGCCAGATGGTGTTGTCGGCAGCCCACGAACTGGGGTACGACTTCTGCAAGCTGCGCCGCAAGCGCATCCGCCGCCTGACATTCCTGTTGCATCGACAACACAATACGGCGGCCAGCAGCCCGTTTTACTCGCCCGTGCTGCACGGCGCGGAGGAAGCCTGCCGCAAGCAGGGCATCGTGCTGTCGTTCATGGCGGTCGGCCCGGCCGACGGCGTGACGGAACAGCTGCGCATGCACGCGCCGGACGCCATCGTGTGCGCCGGCTTCTTCGAACCCGAACTGCTGAACGCCCTGCGCGCCAGCGGCAAGCCCCTCGTCCTCATCGACATGAAGCTGCGCGGCTACAGCTCGGTCAACCCGGACAACCACATGGGTGGCTACCTCGCCACCCGGCATCTGATTTCGCTGGGGCGCGAACGCATCGCCATGATCTCCGGCTCGCTCGGCCACTACAGCATCCGCGAGCGCAACCGCGGCTACCGCCAGGCCTTGTACGAAGCGGGCATGCTGGCCGACCCGCGCCTGGAGACGTGCCTGCCGGACGGCGTCGACCTCGAGACGGGCGCCTACGAAGCGATGCAGGCGCTGCTCGACCAGCCCCACCCGCCCGACGCCGTGTTCTGCTACAACGACGCCGCCGCCCTCGTCGCGATGCGCGCCTGCCTCGCGGCCGGGAAGACGGTGCCGCACGATATCTCGATCGTCGGCTTCGACGACATCCCCGGCGCCGTGCTGGGCCACCGTCCGCTGACGACGCTGCGCATCAACAAGAAGGAGCTGGGCGCGCTGGGCGTCGAGCTGCTGCTGCGCGGTCCGCAGGATCCGCCGCTGGAACAGGTGGCGCCCGTGGAACTGGTCGTGCGCGCCAGCACGGTCTGCGAGAATTTTCGCCTACGCTAGCGTGGGCTCCCCGAGCCCACGCGTGACGCCGCATATCGCATACGTCACTGACGCTAAATCGTTCCATCCACATCCCGATTTCACTCACCATAACCCACCATGCTTCCCGATTTCCATTCCCGTTCGACGCTGCTGCAGCACATCCGCCACACCCGCCAGTTCTACGACCCGCGCTGCGTCGACCCGAGCGGCGGCTTCTATCACTTCTACAAGGACGACGGCGCGATCTACGACGCGCGCACGCGCCACCTGGTAAGCAGCACCCGCTTCGTGTTTAATTTTTCGATGGCGTGGCGCCAGTTCCAGGAGCCGGCCGACCGCGAACGCGTGCTGCACGGCCTGCGCTTCCTGCGCGACGCGCACCGCAACCCGGAGACGGGCGGCTATGCCTGGACGCTGGACTGGAACGACGGACAGAAGAAAGTCACGGACGACACGAACCACTGCTACGGCCTGGCCTTCGTGCTGCTGGCGTACGCCCACGCGGTCATGGCCGGCGTCGACGAAGCGCGCGCCTGGCTGGACGAGACGTACGACCTGATGGAACGCCGCTTCTGGGAACCGGCGCACGGCCTGTACGCGGACGAAGCGAGCGGCGACTGGTCGACGCTGTACCCGTACCGCGGCCAGAACGCCAACATGCATGCGTGCGAAGCGATGCTGGCCGCGTTCGACGCGACGGGCGACACGAAATTCCTGTGGCGTGCCGAGACGCTCGCGCACAACATCACCGTGCGCCAGGCGGCCCTGTACGGCAACCTGGTCTGGGAACACTACAACAGCGACTGGTCCGTCGACCCGGACTACAACCGCGACGACAAGACGAACATCTTCCGCCCGTGGGGCTACCAGCCGGGCCACCTGACGGAATGGGCCAAGCTCCTCCTGATCATGGAACGCCACAAGGACCAGATGGCCGGCCCGTCCGACTGGCTCGTGCCGCGCGCGCGCCAGCTGTTCGACGCGGCGCTGGCCAAGGCATGGGACGCGAAGCACGGCGGCATCCATTACGGTTTCGGTCCGGAAAACGAAATCTGCGACGCCGACAAGTACTTCTGGGTGCAGGCCGAGAGCCTCGCCGCCGCCGCGCTGCTGGGCGCGCGCACGGGAGATAAAGCGTACTGGGACTGGTACGACCGCATCTGGGCCTACAGCTGGGAACATTTCGTCGACCACGAACACGGCGGCTGGTACCGCATCCTCGGCCCGGCGAACGAAAAGCTCACGGACGAGAAGAGCCCGGCCGGCAAGGTCGACTACCACACGATGGGCGCCTGCTATGAAGTATTGACCGTTCTCGTGAAGGACTGACATGGCGGACTTTCCCGTATTCGTCGCGGCAGGGGAAGCCCTGACCGACATGATTGTCGACGACGCCGGCGCCACGCGCTGGCACAGCGTGACGGGCGGCTCGACGTGGAACGTGGCGCGCGCGATGGCCAAGCTGGGCGCGCCCAGCGCCTTCGCCGGCGCCGTCAGCTGCGACGTGTTCGGCGACCAGCTGTGGCGCGCCACCCTCGACGCAGGCCTGGACGAGCGCTTCCTGCAGCGCCTGGACAAATCGCCGCTGCTCGCGATCGTGCACCGCCTCGACCCGCCCAGCTATTTCTTCGTCGGCGACGACAGCGCGGACCTGCACTTCGACGCCGCGCAGCTGCCGCAAGGCTGGATGGGCGCCTGCCGCTGGGCGCACTTCGGCGGCATCAGCCTGGCGCGCCAGCCGCTGGCCGGCAAGCTCGTCGCGCTGGCCGAAACGTTGAAGGCGCGGGGCGTGCGCATCAGCTACGACCCGAACTTCCGCGCGCTGATGGACGAAAACTACGACCCGACACTCCGGCGCATGACGGCCCTGGCCGACGTCGTGAAGGTCTCGGAAGAGGATCTCGTGGGCCTCCTCCGGACGGACGACGCCGATGCCGCCTTCGCGACGCTGCGCGGCTGGAACCCGGACGCCACCTATCTGTACACGAAGGGAGCGGCCGGCGCCTCGCTGCATACGCCGGCAGGATCGTGGGAGATGGCGGCGCCGCGCATCACGCCCGTGGACACGGTCGGCGCGGGCGATGCCAGCATCGCCGCGCTGGCGTGGAGCATGCTGCATGCGCCCGAACGCGATGGCCTCGCCCACCTGCGCTTCGCCGTCGCGGCGGGCGCCGCGGCCTGCCTCGCGGCCGGCGCCACGCCGCCGTCGCTGGCCGCCATCGATACCTTGCTGGCCGGGATGCACGCCTGATCACTTCCAGCAGTTTTCGTAGGTGACGCCGACGGTGAATCCGGACAGCGTCGTGCCATGGATGCCGTTCGCGGCCAGCGGATCGTTCATCCGCGCGGCCGCGCGCGCGGCCTCGTTCCAGCGCGCGTGCGTGACGAACAGGCGCAATTCCGGACGGTCGAAATAGCCGGGCTTCGACATCAGCGCGACGGCGCCCGTGACCTTGGTCAGCCGGCGCACGTCGCCGTTCTGCGGCGCCACGCGGTCATGGCCGATATCCGCCAGCAGTTTTATCCTGTCGGACAGCGCGTACGACATGCGGCCGCCGGCCGACGCCCACGTTTTTGCCTTGGCCGGATCGTGTGCCGTATCCCGTTGCCAGACGGCGATCAGTTCCCCGCCGAAGCGGCGCGTGACCTGCGCGTACCAGCTGTCGACGATGCGCAGCCGGTGCACGTCGTCGCCGCTCGTGATGTCGCCCGTCGCGCCATTGTCCGTGCCGGCGCCCGTGCCCCACTGGACCGCGAGACGGTTGTCGCCGGCGCCGTCCAGCACGCGCTGGCGGTGCTGCACCGTGATCATCGAACCGCCGTGATGATCGCGCTGGCCATCGCTGCGGATCAGCGCCAGGCCCAGTTCCAGCGTGCCGCCCGGATTCACGGGCACGCCGCGCAGCTGAACATCGTGGCGGTTCGCCGTGTCGCCGACGCGCATGATCGGCATCGTCTGCTGGTCGTCGTGCAGGTAGGCGTAGCTGAACTTCATGGGTCCCAGCGGCACGTCTTCGATGCCCACGCCCATGCCGGACGGGTTCCAGTACAGGAAGTCGTTGACGTTCGCGCCTTCGCGCTTGTAGTAGCGGCGCCCGATCCACAGCGCGGCGTCACCGAGTCCGCTCACGTGTTCGATGGCGAGATACGCTTGCGGCAGGCCGATCTTCCAGCCGCCCTGCGGCCGCCTTGCATTGTTCGACGCGGCCGCGTTGCCCAGGTTGAGCATGGCGTACGCCTTCACGTCCTCGCCGGCGTCGCCCTGCACGAGGTGCTGGCCCAGCAGCATCTCACCGTAGACGCCGCATTCATTCCCCAAGCGGTACTTGGCGCCCGCGCCGGCCAGGCCGAAGCAGGTCTGGCCGCCGCCTTCGGAATTCGCGGCCGCGTTGGCGCGCAGGTAGTTTTGGACGTCCACGGCGGACGCAGGGAAGCAAAACGCGAGCGCGAGCAGCGCCGGCGCGATGGTTGGCATGCGCATGGTATCTCCTGATTGTTTTTATGGGCAAAGCGGATCCCGTCCGGCCGCGGCGCAGATGCCGCGGCAGGTCGACGGAACAGGATCGGATGACGGGTAGGGTAGGCACCCCGTGCCCACGCGTGACGTCGGCGATATGCCGGCCTTACGCGTGGGCGGAGGCCGCCCGCCCTACCGGAGCAAAGCTTCCACCTCGCATGCGGTGGGCGCATACGGCCCGGCATGCATGGCAGCCGTGGCGGCCACCGCCGCGATGCGCGCGAGCTGGCACGAAGGGCGCATCTCCGGATGGAGCAGCAGGCCCGTGATCCAGCCGGCCATCGACGCATCGCCGCAGCCGACGGTGTCGACGACGTCCACGCGGCGCGCGGGCGCATCGAGCACCTCGTCGCCGCGGATCAGCGACAGGCCATCGGCACCGCGCGTGTACAGGATCTCGGCATCGGGCGCCAGCGCGCGCAGCGCGGCCAGCGCGTCGCGCTGTTCGAAGCCCGGGAACAGACCTTCCAGGTCTTCGTCCGACACCTTGATGTGGCTGGCGAGACCCGCGATGTGTTCGAACGTGGCCCGGTACGCCGCGTCGCGCATCGCGTTGCGGAAGTTCGGGTCGAAGGCGATGCGCTTGCCGGCCTGGCGCGCCATCAGCGCCTGCTCCACGAGACGCCGCGCCAGTGGACCGCGCGCGAGCGCGAGGCTGCCCACGTGGATGAAGTCGGCCGCTTCCAGCCAGCCGTCCGGCAGCAGTTCGGGCCGGAAGTGCAGGTCCGCGCTGTTCTCGCCCAGGAAGACGTAACGGGGCGGATGGCGTGACGTCACCATCGCAATGAACGGCGGCGCCTCCACGCGCTGCAGGAAGCGTTCGTCCAGTCCGGCCGCGCGGCTGGCGTCCGCGATCTCGTCGCCGAAGGCATCCATGCTGACGGCGCCGGCATACCCCGTGTGCAGCCCGAGCCTCGCGCCGACGCGCGCAACGTTCCAGCACGAACCGCCGGGCAGCGAGCGCCACGTGCCGTCGTCCTGGCGGATCATGTCGGTGAGCGCTTCGCCGAAGACCACGTAGCGAGGGAGTCGTTGTGCTTGCATGTCAGTTCGCCTGTTGTTGATAACGCCATTTATCGAGCATCACGGCGAGCACGATGACCGTGCCCTTCGCCACGTACTGCCAGAACGAGGACAGGCCGAGGATCGTGAGACCGTTGTTGAGCAGGCCGATGATCAGCGCGCCGATCACGGTGCCCCAGATCGTGCCCACGCCGCCCATCAGGCTCGTGCCGCCGAGGACCACCGCGGCGATCGCATCGAGCTCGTAGCCCGAGCCCCAGTTGCCGTTCGCGCCATACAGGCGGCTGGCCGACATCGCGCCCGCGGTGCCGGCGCACAGGCCGGAGAACGCATAGACGAAGACGAGGACCAAGCCGACCTTGATGCCCGTGAGCCGCGCCGCCTGCGGATTGCCGCCGACCGCGTACACATGCATGCCCAGCACCGTGCGGCGCAGGATGAACCAGGCCACCAGCACGAGCGCGGCGGCGACCCACACGAGCCACGGCAGGCCGGCGAACGAATCGTTGCCGATCCATTCGAAGGTCGGGATCTCGCGGTTCAGGATCGTGGTGCCGTCCGCGAGCAGGTACGCCGTGCCGCGCAGTGCCGTCATCGTGCCGAGCGTGACGACGAACGGGTTGATCTTGAAGACGGCGACGAGCGTGCCGTTCAACAGGCCCATGCCGAGGCCCGCGAGCAGGAAGATCGGCAGCGACAGCGCGGGCGCGTGGCCCGGCAGCGACGCGATCATGCCCAGCACCGCGGACACCGCCAGCACGGAGCCGACGGACAGGTCGATGCCGCCCGTGAGGATCACGAACGTCATGCCCGTCGCCAGCACGAGGTTGATGGAACTCTGGCGCAGCACGTTCATCGTGTTGGCCGTCGTCGCGAAATTCGACATGCCGTCTTCGGCGAAGTAGCCGGTCAGGAAGTAGAACACGATGTACAGCGCGACGAGCACGGGCAGCATGCCCATCGTCGCGAACATGCGCGAAAAGGCCTGGCCGATGCCGCCGTGCGCGCTTGCACGCGGCGCCGTGGGAAGGGATGATTTGAGGGTCTGCATGATGTCGTCTCCTATGCGGCCTGGGCCTGGGTGGCCAGTGCCATGATGTTTTCCTGGGTGATGCGTTCGCCAAGCAGCTCGCCGGACAGCCAGCCTTCGCGCATGACGAGCACGCGGTCGCACACGCCGATGATTTCCGCCAGCTCGCTCGAGATGCACAGCACGGCCACGCCCGCATCCGCCAGCTCGTGGATGATCCGGTAGATCTCGTGCTTGGCGCCGATGTCGACGCCGCGCGTCGGCTCGTCGAGGATCAGCACGCGCGGCTTGATCTCCAGCCAGCGCGCGAGCAGCAGCTTTTGCTGGTTGCCGCCCGAGAGGCCGCCGATGATGCCGTCCGGCCCCGCGCCGCGCGCCGACAGTCTGGCAATCGCGCCGCGCGTGACGTCCAGCAGTTCCCCGCGCCGGAGTACCCCGCAGCGGGCATGCTTGCCGAGCACGTTCATCGTCACGTTCGCCAGCAGCGACTGTTGCAGGAACAGGCCCTGCCCCTTGCGGTCTTCCGGCACGTAGGCGATGCCGAGGCGGATCGCATCGCCCGGCGTGCGGATCGTCACTGCGCGGCCATCGACTTCGATCGCGCCGCCGGACAGAGGGTCCGCGCCGAACACGAGCCGCGCCAGTTCCGTGCGGCCGGCGCCGACGAGGCCCGCGAGGCCGACGATCTCGCCGGCGCGCACCTCGAGCGAAACGGGATGCACCTTCGCACCGTGCACGTCGGTGAGCTTCAGGCGCACGGGGCCCGGCACGCGCCGCTGCGCGTGCTCGTAGAAGCCGTTGAGTTCACGGCCGACCATCATGCGCACGACCGTGTCCGGCGTCGCTTCGTCGCGCGTCAGTTCGCCGATCCACGTACCGTCGCGTAGCACGGTGACGCGGTCGGCCAGCATGCGCACTTCCGCCATGCGATGGCTGATGTAGATGATCGCGATGCCCCGTTCGCGCAGGGCGCGCATCACGTCGAACAGGCGCTCCGTCTCGCGCTCGGACAGCGCGGCCGTCGGCTCGTCCATGATCAGCACGCGGCTGTCGTGCACGAGGGCGCGGGCGATTTCGACCTGCTGCTGGTCGGCGATCGACAGGCCGCTCGCGAGACGGTTCGGCGCGAACGTGGCGCCGAGACTTTTCAATACCTCGGCCGCGCGCCGGTTCATCTGCGCCGTGTCGACGACGCCGAACCTGCCGCGCGGTTCCGCGCCCATGAAGATGTTCTGCGCGACCGTGAGATTGGCCGCGACAGACAGCTCCTGGTAGATCAGGTTGATGCCGCATGCGCGCGCATCGGCGGGACACCCGATGCGGACTGGCTTGCCGGCCACGCGGATCTCGCCGGCGTCCGGCTGGTACACGCCGGCGAGGATTTTCATGAGGGTGCTCTTGCCGGCACCGTTTTCTCCCATCAGCGCGTGGATTTCGCCGGGGCGGATGGTCAGCTGGACGCCGTCGAGCACCGTGACGGCGCCGAACCGCTTGCGGATGCCGGCGACCTCCAGCACGGGCGGTGGATGTAGTGTTGCCATGTCTCCTCCAATGAAGGGGATGTTTTAATGACTGGCCCAGCCCTTGTAGGCCAGTACGTTCTGCTTGGTGATTGCGGGGGTGGGAATCAGCACGACCGGGTTCGCGGGACGCTTGCCGTTCATGATCCCGTAGCCGATGTCGACGGCCAGCGTGGCCATCTTGTAGGGGTCTTGCGCGGTGGTGACGGCGAAGATGCTGTTCTTCGACCTGAGCGCCGCTTCCGCATCCGGCGCGCCGTCGACCGACGCGACCATCTGCACGTCCGCGCGGCCCGCCTGCTTGACCGCGAGTTCCGCGCCGATCGCGGACGGGTCGTTGATGGCGAAGACGGCATCGATGCGGCGGTGCGCGATCAGGAGGTTCGTCATCACTTCCATGCCGCCATCGAGGCTGCCCTTCGCGTCCTGGTTGTCGGACACGATGCGGATGCCGGTGCCGGCAAAGGCCTGCTTGCAGCCGGCCACGCGCGCGATCACGGCGGTGACGGGTGGCCCGTTGACGATGACGACGTTGCCCTTGCCGTGCAGGCGAAGGGCGATGCGCTTGCAGGATTCGGTACCCGCCATCGTGTTGTCGGACATGACCGTCGCGTCCGCGTTGTCCGCGCCGACGTCGACGGCCACCACCACGATGCCGGCATTGCGCGCCTTTTGCAGCACGGGTGCGATGCCTTTCGGATCGGACGCGTTGACGATGAGGATGTCGACCTTGTTGGCGATGAAGTTCTCGATCTGGCCGACCTGGGTGTTCAGGTCGTACTTGCTGGAGACGGTGGTGACCTTGACCTTGTCGCCGCCGACCTTTTTCGCGGCGTCAAGCGCGCCCTTGCCGATGGCGACGAAGTAGGGATTGGCGAGGTCGCTGACGGCCACGCCGACGGATTTCAGCGGGCGCGCGGCGTGCGCCACGCCGGCCAGGGAGAAGGCGAATGCCGCGATGCACGCGAACACGGCGGATCTTTTCATGACGGTGTCTCCGAGCTGTTTTAGGTATGGGATACGGCCTGACGAAAGAACTTTACACGTGTCGACTTTTTGTCGTCAACAGATTTTTTACAAAATTTTTAATGGTTGAGTGACCACAACAACACGTGAACGACAGCGGGCGAATGGCGCATGCGCGAGGGGAATTCGCGCTCTTATTGCACGCAAGTATTTTTGCTATGATGGTGACGCGCCTGTCGACGGGCGCTTACTTTACACGAGTCAACAAATTGATGAAAACAGCGCAAAATCCCCGTGGCCCAGCCTCTCGTGGCCCGGTGACCATGCACGACGTCGCCGCGCGGGCCGGCGTGTCGCGCGCCACGGTGTCGAAGTATTTCAACGACCGCGAGGGATTGAAGGCCGATACGCGGGCCCGCATCGAGCAGGCCTGCCGCGACCTCGAATACGTGCCCGACCCGCACGCCGTGAGCCTCGTGCGCGGGCGCTCGCGCATGGTCGGCGTCATCCTGCCGGTGGTGAACGAACCGTTCTTCGCCGAGGCGCTGCGCGCGATCGAGGCGAAGGCCAAGGCGCTGGGCATGGACGTGATCATCCAGTGCTCGTACAACGACCCGGCCGAGGAAGCGGCGGCGCTGATGACGATGCGGTCGATGAAGGTGGCGGGCGTGATCCTGACCGCGGTCGCGTCGACGGCGAACCTCGACCTGCTGCTGCGGCTGGAGCAGGAAATGCGCATCGTCTACATGGACAGCTACGTGCACGAAGACTGCAACTACGTCATGAACGACAACCGCCAGAGCATGGCGATGCTGACCCGCTACCTGCTGGGCCGCGGCCACCGTCCGGCCTACCTGGGCGCGCCACCGGTCGCGCATCCGTCGCCGGAAGAACGGCTGGCCGGCTACCAGGACGCGATGGCGGAAGCCGGCATGCAGCCGCACCTCGTGCCGGCCAGCACGCAGCCGTCGTGGGATTTCGAAGCGTACGCGTTCCGCCACGTGCTCGACTGGCTCGCGAGCGGCGCGTGGAAGCGCGCCGGCGTCACGGCGCTCGCCTGCGGCACCGACAGGCTCGCCATCGGCGCGATGTCCGCGTGCCGCCGCTTCGGCCTCGAACCGGGCAAGGACCTCGCGATCGTGGGCCACGACGACCTGCCGATCTCCGCCTACCTCTACCCGCCGCTGACGACGTTCCGGCAGGACGTCGCGGCCATCGGCGTCGCGGCGATGGAATGCCTGCAGGCGCAGCTGGACGGCGCCGACGTGGCGCCGTACCGCAAGCGGTTTACGGGCGGATTGGTGCCGCGCGATTCGGCTTAGGAACGTTCAGCGTTTCGGCCGGAACCATTTGACGGCAGCGCGCGCATTGGCCTTGACCGTGTAATCGATCTTGGCGAACTGCTCTTCCAGCGCCTCCGCAAGCACGCTGCCCGGGCTGGGCGGCGGCAGGTGCAGGTGGGCGTCCGCTTCTCCGTATTCGCGGCGGATCTCCATCCCGGCCTTCTTCGCAATGTGCATCATCGTGCGGTTCGACGACAGGCACTGCATGTACAACGTGTCGACGTCGGAGTTGCGGCAGTGGATGGCGGCCCGTTCGAACAGCCGCGTGCCGACGCCCTGCCCCCGCGCGGATGCCGAGACGGAGACACCGAACTCGGCCACCTTTTCCTTGTCCGTGTAATGGATGCTGTCCGGATGCGCCTCGCGCGACGTGAACGCGAGGTGGCCGACGCCCACGAGCTGGAACCGCCCGTTGACAACGCCGAACACGATGTCCTTCGAAAAATCGAGCTTCGCGACATACGCTTCGATCAGCTCGTCCGGCAACACGCTGCCGAAGCGCAGCAGGCGGTCGTCGCGGTCGAGGGCCAGGAAGTGGCGCAGGATCCGCCGCCGGTCGCGCCTGGCCAATGCCTTGACCAGCACGGCCTGACCCTTCTTCTTGATCAGGTGGTTCAGCCAGCGGCGGAGTGGATGGTCCTGCATGGGCGCCCTATTCTTGCGTCGATACAACAGAATTTGATCACTTATCGCTGCGAACGGGATACCAAGGGTAAAGCGGCATATACTTGATTCTAAAGAGAAATCGAGAGTGTCGCATGCCATTTTTTCGCCAGGCCCTGTCCTGCCTGATCTTCTGGATGAGCGCGCTGCTCGCGTTTCCCTCCACCGCGGCCGACGCAGATGCATCCGCAGCCTGGCAACCATTTTCTCACGTCTCGTTCCGGCATCACACCGAAGAAGCGCTGCGTTTCGGCACGTCTCTCGCCCAGGATCGCGACGGTTTCCTGTGGCTGGGTACGCAGACCGGCCTGGTTCGCTGGGACGGTTTCCGGGTGCGGCGCTATGTGGCCGATCCGGCGCGGGAAGGTAGCCTGCCGGACGGCTATATCCAGAGCGTGCACGTGGACGCGGGCGGCCGCCTGTGGATCGGTACGAGCGCGGGCGGCCTGGCGCGCTACGACGCGGCGCGCGACCGCTTCGCCGTCATCCCGGCCGGCCCGGGCGGCCTGGGCCATGCACGCGTCTCCAGCATCGTCGACGACGGTGCCGGCGGCATCTGGGTCGGCACCGGCGCGGGACTGGGACGCGTCGACGCCGCCGGCAAGGTGCATGCCGCCGCCAGCGGCGCCCCGCAGCTGGCCGCATCCGTGCTCGCACCGGATGGGGTGGACGTGCTGTTGCGCGACCGCCAGGGCGGTCTCTGGATCGGCACCCGCGAGGGCCTGTTCTACCGGTCCGGCGACCACGACCGGCTGGAGGTCGTGCACCTGGGGCTGCCGGCGCCGAACGAACCGTCGATCAACGCCTTGTACCAGGACAGCGCGGGGCGCGTATGGATCGGCACCCGTACCCATGGCGCCTTCGTCATCGCCACGCGGGGCGCGGCGCCCCGTCCCATCGTGGAAACGGGTCCGCAGCCCGCCTTGCAGGGCGAGCGCGTGTTCGCGATCGTGCAAAAGGATGACGACGTCGTCTGGCTCGGCACGGAGAGCGGCGGCATCGTCGAGGTCGACGTGCGCCAGGGCACGACGCGGCGCCTGCGCTACCGCGGCGATGTGCCGGACAGCCTGCGCAGCGACGAGATCCTCGCCATGCTGCGCGAGCGCGGCGGCCAGATCTTCGTTGCCACCGGCGGCACCCTGAGCCAGCACGATCCCCTCCCGCGCGGCATCGTGACGGTGCGGACGATCGGCAGCATTACCGGCCTCAACATTTATCATCTGCTGCCCCGCCCGGACGGCAAGGTATGGCTGAGCGTTCCCGGCGGTGGCGAGAGCATCGTCGAGCCGCACACCGGCGCGCTGGCCGAGATCAGGGCGGACGCCGATGCCCTGCCCAAGGGCCGGGTGCTCGCCATGGCGAATGCGCCGGACGGCAGCGTCTACATCGGCACCCAGCAAGGCCTGTATCGCAGCGACGGCACCGGGCGCGCCGTACGGCACGTCGAGATTGCGGGCCGCCGCCCCGACGCGTCCGTCTGGGCCCTGGCGTGGCGCGACGGTCTCCTGTGGCTGGGCGGGCTGGACGGGGCATGGGCGGTGCGGCCGTCCTCCGCCGGGCCGGCGACCGTGTTGCGCCACGAAGACGAGGCGCTGGGCGACCGCCGCGTCACCGCCCTGCTGCCGCTCGCGGACGGCAGCGTGTGGGTCGGCACCCGGCGCGGCGTCGTGCGGCTGGACCGGGACGGCACGACGGTGGAGCGCCTGCCGACCGACAACGCCGACCGCACGCGCGCGCCGAACGGCTTCGTCTCGTCGCTGCTCGTCGACCGCACGGGCCGCCTGTGGGTGTCCTCGTTCGGCAACGGCGTCGCCATCCTCGATCGCACCGATGCCGGCGGGCGCCGCTGGTTCCGGCGCCTGACGACGGCCGACGGCCTGCCCGACAACAGCGTCAACATGCTGGTACAGGACCGCAGCGGGCAGATCTGGCTGAGCACCGACCTCGGCCTGGCCGGCGTGCACCCCGACACCCTGCAGGTCCGCCGGCTGGGCGAGGCCGACGGCGCCCACGTGCCGAGTTACTGGACCAGCTCGGGCGCGCTGGGGGCGGACGGCGAAGTGCTGTTCGGCGGTTTCACCGGCCTCTCCGTCGTATTCCCCGACCGGCTGGACACCCGCCGTCCCCTGCCCCCGCTCGCCATCACGCAACTGATGCTCGGCGGGCGTGCGGTCCGTGCACTTGCGCCGGGTGCATCGGGCCGCGAGCCCGCCGCGCTGACCGTCACGCCCGCCGATCGCGAACGCGGTTTCGCGGTCGAGTTCGCGGCCCTGGATTACATGCCGGCCGAACACCGCCACTACGCCTACCAGCTCGAAGGCTTCGACACCGGGTGGATCGAAGCCGACACGACCGTGCGCCGCGCCAGCTACAACAACCTGCCGCCAGGGAACTACCGCCTGCGCGTGCGTGCCACCGGCGACGGCGACGATACCGTCAACCTGGAGCTGCCGGTCCGCGTCCTCCCCGCCTGGCACCAGCTGGCCTGGGTGCGGGCGCTGGGTGCGATCGCCGTGCTGGCCATCCTCGCCGCCCTGATGCAGGCCCGCACGTCGCTGCTGCGCCGGCGCCAGCGCGAGCTGGAGGCCGTGGTCGCCAGCCGCACCGCCGAGCTGCGCGCCACCCAGCTGAAACTGGAAACCATGGCCTACAACGACGCGTTGACGGACCTCCCCAACCGGCGCCGCTTCAACGACGAACTGCAGCGCCTGGCCGCCCTCGGCCAGCGCGGCGGCGACCCGTTCGCGCTGCTCCTGATCGACCTGGACCGCTTCAAGCACGTCAACGATACGCTCGGCCACGATGCGGGCGACGCGCTGCTGGTCGCGGCGGCGGAGCGCCTGCGTGCGGCCGTGCGCCAGACCGACTGCGTGGCGCGGCTGGGCGGCGACGAATTCGCCGTCCTGCTGACGCCGGCCAGCGACGCCATCGTGGGCGACGTGGCCCAGCGCATCGTCGATTCGATGCGCGCACCGATCGCGTTCGGCGCCCACGACATGCGCGTCAGCGCCAGCGTCGGCGCCGCCGTGGCCTGGCGGGACGGTGTGGACACGGACGCGCTGTACAAGAACGCCGATACGGCGCTGTACTGCGCCAAGGAAGCGGGCCGCGACACGTGGTGCAGGTTCGGGGCCGACACCGCGGCGGCCTAGGTTCAGTCGCGCACGTCGCCCAGCGCCGCCTTCACGGCGCTCACCCGCGCGGCGTGCACGGCTTCAGGGATTCTTTCCCGGTTCTCGGCATGGCGCGCCGCCACCTCGCCCGCGTTCACGCCGCGCGCCGCGTCCAGCGCGCGCAGCAGCCAGGGCGCCTGCGGATAGGCGCGGCTGCGCATCTCATGTCGTTCGTCGCCGCGCCCGCGCGCATCGCATTCGGACGCCAGCAGCATCTGCGCGAAGCGGTCCGGCTTGCGGAACGCGTCGCAGCGTTCGAACAGGGTCACGATCGTGTTCGGCCGCAGGTCGAGCGCGCGGCTCACGTTGCCGTGCTCGCGCGCCGTCATCACGGCCAGGTCGCGACAGTCCGTCGGCACGCGCAGGCGCTTGCTCAGTTCCGTGATCAGGCGCGGCCCCATGCCTTCGTGGCCATGGTGCTTGGGCCAGTGTTCGGGCGGCGTTGACCCTTTACCCAGGTCGTGCATGAGCGCGGCAAAGCGCACGGGCAGGTCGTAGCCCTGTTCGGCTGCGTAATCGATCACGAGCATCATGTGCACACCCGTGTCGACTTCGGGATGGTGCAGCGGCGGCTGCGGCACGCCCCACAGCGCATCGAGCTCGGGCAGGATGCGCGCCAGCGCGCCGCAGTCGCGCAGCACGGCCAGCATGCGCGACGGCTTTTGCTCCATCAGCCCGCGCGAGAGTTCCTGCCACACGCGCTCCGGCACGAGCGCATCCACCTCGCCCGCCTCGACCATCTGGCGCATCAGCGCGAGCGTCGTGTCGGCCACCGTGAATGCCGGGAAGCGCGCGGCGAAGCGGGCCAGGCGCAGGATGCGCACGGGGTCTTCGGCGAACGCGGGCGACACGTGGCGGAACACGCGGTCCCGCAGATCCTGCAAGCCGCCGTACGGGTCGACGATGGTGCCGTCCTCGGCGCGCGCCATCGCATTGATCGTCAGGTCGCGCCGGATCAGGTCGTCTTCGAGCTTGACGTCGGGGGCGGTGTGGAACACGAAGCCGTGGTAGCCCGGCGCCGTCTTGCGCTCGGTGCGCGCGAGCGCGTATTCCTCGTGCGTCTGCGGGTGCAGGAACACGGGGAAATCCTTGCCGACGGGCCGGAACCCCTTGGCGATCATGTCCTCGGGCGTGGCCCCGACGACGACCCAGTCGTGGTCCTGCACGGGCAGCCCCAGCAGCTCATCGCGGACGGCGCCGCCGACGACGTACGCCTGCATCGTCATCAGTCCGGCAACTCGTCTTCGTGCAGGCCGGCGATTTCCGTTTCGGCCATCGCTTCCTCGACCCAGCGCGCGACGGCCGGGTGCGCGAGCACGCGCGTGCAATAGGCCTGCAGCGCGGGCGCCAGCGCCACGCCATAGGTCTGGAAGCGCGTGACGACGGGCGCGAAGAACGCGTCGGCGATGGAGAAATCGCCGAACAGGAAGTTGTGGTGGCCGAAGCGGGACAGGCACTCTTCCCAGATCTCGCAGATGCGGCCGATGTCGGCCTGGGCGCCCGGCGTGCGGCCGCGGCCCGGCAGGCGCGCCTTGATGTTCATCGTCATCGCGGTGCGCAGGTCGCCGAAGCCGGAATGCATCTCGGCCACGACGGAGCGGGCCAGCGCGCGGGCGGCCACGTCCTGCGGCCACATATGCTTCTCAGGAAATTGCTCTGCTACGTATTCGCAGATGGCGAGACTGTCCCAGATGGTCATCTCGCCGGCCAGCAGCACGGGCACGCGGCCGGAAGCCGAATACTGCGCGATGTTGGTGGCCGTGTCCGGCTGGTCGAGCAGGACGCGCACTTCCGTGAACGGGATGCCGGCGGCGACGAGCGCCACCCAGGGGCGCATCGACCACGAAGAGTAATTCTTGTTGCCGATGACCAGGGTCAGGCCGGCCTGGCGTGCGTTGTCGAGGGTCTGCGTCAATGTCGGGTCGAGTTCGAGAGTCTGCATGGTGTGGCGTGATCGTTGAGGTCAGCGCCCGGCACGGGCGCGCAGGACATCGAGTCCGCCGGGCGGCGCCAGGTACTGCGGCGCGACGGCCTCGAGCGCCGTGAGCTTGATTCCCAGCGCCGCTGTTGTCAAGACTTTATTGTCCCTGGACGGCTCGAGCACATTGTCGACCTTCATCGAATCGAGATTGTCGCGCGTGATGACGGGCTCGCCCGGCAGCAGCTCGAACAACATCGCCTGCAGCCGCGCGAGCGCATCCGGCAAGGCGATCACCTTGCGCTCGTGCCCCGCATAGCGCCCCGCCAGCCGCACCAGTTCCGCCAGCTCGTAGACTTGCGGCCCACCCAGTTCATAGGTGAGGCCGGCCGTGTGCGGATCGAGCAGCGCACGCACGAACGCCTCGGCCACGTCGCCCACGTACACGGGCTGGAAGCGCGCATGCGCGCAGGCGAGCGGGACGACGGGCAGGTGGCGCTGCAGGCGCGCGAACATGTTGAGAAATTTATCTTCCGGGCCGAACACGACGGACGGCCGGAAGATCGTCGCCGCGACGCTGGGCTGGCTCGCCGCGGCCGCCTCGCCGTCGGCCTTCGAGCGCTGGTACATCGAGGGGCCGTTGCGGGCAGCCCCCAGCGCGCTCATGTGCAGGTAGCGCGGCACGCCTTCGATCGCGCAGGCGGCGGCGATGCGGTGCGGCAAATCGACGTGGGCCCGGCGGAAGTCCGGCCCGTACGGACTGCCGCGGCGCGAGTGCAAGATGCCGACCAGGTTGATGACGGCATCGCGCCCGGCCACGAGCTTGCGAAGCGCCGTGTCGTCGTAAGGATCCGCCTGCACGATGTCGACGCCCAGCGGCATCAGGTGCATCGCGTGGCTTTCGTGCCGCGTGGGCACGACGATGTCGATGGCGTGCTCGGACAGCCTGGCCGCCAGGTGGCTGCCGATGAATCCGGTCCCGCCGAACAATACGACCGATTGCGCGTGCATGCTGTCCTCCTGCTCGTTGTTCGCTCTCCTTACGGGAGGCCGATGCCCCCGCCGCGCGGCGTGATCGTACCCAGGCGCGCCTTGAGCGATTGCGGACGCTTGTCGAACAGCGCGGCATAGTTCGTCGCGTTCGACATCACGTTGCGCACGTAGGTTCGCGTTTCCTCGAACGGGATCGACTCGACGAACACGGCCCCTTCCATCGGCGCCGTCAACAGCCCGCGCCACGTGCGCGCGCGCCCCGGTCCGGCGTTGTACGCGGCCGTCGCCAGCACCTGCGAGCCTTCCGCACTGTTCAGCACCATGTTCAGGTAATTGGTGCCGAGCACGATATTCGTCCGGATATCGCTGAGCATGCCGTGGCCGTAGTCCGTCAGCCCGATCTTTTCCGCCACCCACTTGCCGGTCGACGGCATCACCTGCATCAGCCCGGACGCGCCCACGCCCGACTGCGCATCGGAGACGAAACGCGATTCCTGGCGGATCAGGCCATAGACCCAGGCCTGGTCCAGGCCGAGGCCCTGCGCCGTCGGGTGCAGGATGTCGTTGTGCGGCGCCGGGAAGCGCTGGGTGTAGTCGAACTCGGTGCGCGTGCGTTCGGACGTGGACAGCATGCGGTCGAGGATATCGTTCTGGCGCGCGAACTCGGCGGCGGCGAGCAATTGCCGTTCCGTGAATCCGGTGAGCGCCCAATTCCATTCGCGCGTGCCTTCGAAACGCATGCGCATCGAAAAGAATTTCAAGGCGCGCTTGAAGCCGGGGTTCGCGGCCACCTGCGCCAGCTCGGCCGGCGTGGGCGGCGCGGCGCTGGGCGGGATGCTGATCTGCATGCCCAGCTCTTCCATCGCCAGCTGGCCATAGAAACTGTTCTGGTCGGCGATGCCGCGGTACAAGGCCTGCGCATCCTCGCGCCGGCCTTCGGCCTGCAGCGCGCGGCCCAGCCAGTACGTCCAGGCGGGCTCGTCGTGCTGCTGCGGCGGCATCGCCTCGATCGTCGCACGCACCGTCTTCCAGTCGCCGCGGCGCAGCGCGATGCGCGTCTTCCACTCCAGCTGGTTCCACGTCAGCGGCGCCCCTTCGGCCTTCTTCCAGTCGTCGTACGCTTCGGGCGCCAAGGTCAGCGACGCGGCCAGCGCGATGTTCGCCCAGCCGATCGCCCTTTCCTCGGCCGACAGTTTCGATGCGTTCCTGTTGAGCGCCACCGTCGCCAGTTTCAGGCTCGTGCGCGCCATGCGGCCGATGGCGACGAGGTAGATCTCATGGTCGGCGCGCGTGCTGCCGATGCCGCGCGCCATTGCCACGGCCGGCAGGTCGACGGCCTGCGCGGCACGCGTGTCGGACGCACCCAGCAGCAGCGCCGTGCGGCGCGACGGCCCCGTCGCATGCATCTCGCCGGCCAGGCGCAATTGCGCCAGCAAATCATTGTTCGTGAATTGACCGGACTGGACGAGCTGGTTGACGAGTGCGGCGCACGCTTCGCCATACATCGGCGGATTGTCGAGCAGCACGCGTGCCTCGGCCGCCACGTTTTGTCCCTTCGACGCGCGCGACAGCAAGGCGTAGCACTTGACCTGGTAGTCGTCTTTCTTGACGAACAGGGGCAGCTCGCGGTCGAAATTGACCCAATCGCGCTTGCGGCCGAGTTCCAGCAGCCAGTCGTTGCGCAGGCGGTCGGCGATGGCGCTGCCTTCGTAACGTTTTAGGAAATCCAGTATTTCCTCGTTGGAAGCGTCGCGCAGCCGCGGTTTGAGCCGATAATAGTCGACGTACGACGGAATCGCGTAGTCCGGCAGCCGGGCCGCCAGCGCCGCGGCTTTATCGGCATCGTTCTTGCGGGCGGCGTCGCGCAGTTGCGCGAAGATCTCGTCCTGCTCGCGGCTGGCATCTGCCTGCGGTCCGGGCGCGACGACCGGCGCAGGCACCGCGGTGGGCGCAGCGGGTGCGGGGGGTGCCGTCCCTGGCGACACGGCCTGGGCCGCGACAGCGGACGACGCGAGGAAGAGCAGGCTGGAAGCGGCCGCGACGGCGCCGGCTAACAGTGTCTGCGACATCGATAATGCGATATTCAATGTAGGCTTCATTTCATCCATGACCGGCGATTCAAGAATACCATGCCCCTCGAGCCCGAGCGTGGCGGACGAGAAACAGGCGGCAAAATCGGCATTGCGCAAGGCGCTTAGGACTGCACGTGGGGGGCTTGATCCCGCAATCAAGGTCCAGTGGGATGCACACATCGGCGCACAGGTCGTTGCGTGGTGGAGATTGCGCCAGGTAAGTGTCATCGGTGTGTACTGGCCGCTGGTCGGCGAGCCCGACCTGCGCGCCGCATACGCGGAGCTGCACCAGGCGGGCGTGCGCCTGGCGCTGCCCGTCGTGATGGAACGCGATGCGCCGCTGACGTTCACGGAGTGGACGCCCGGCGAAGCCATGTTGCCGGACGAAGCCGGCGTGCAGGTCCCGGCCCAGCTGCGCTTCATCGAGCGCCCGCCGGCCCTGCTGATCCCCTGCCTCGGCTTCAATGCCGACGGGTATCGCCTCGGCTATGGCGGCGGCTACTACGACCGCACCCTGGAACAGCCGCCGCGCCCGCACACGTTGGGGATTGCCTACAGTAATCAGGAAGCCCAGTTCTCGCATGCGCCGCACGACGTGCCGCTGGACGTGATCGTGACGGAAACCACCCACGTCACCTGAGCGATCGAGTGATCATTCGATACGCGCAGGGGTGGCACGCCGTGCCCACGCGGAGGTTCGCGTGAGTATCGGCGTGCTTGTTCAGGCGCCGATGATGCGCTGCCAGATCGCGGTCGTGGCCGCCGCCTGGTTCATGCTGTAGAAGTGCAGGCCGGGCGCGCCGCCGGCGAGCAGTTTCTCGCACAGGCCGCTGACGACGTCCAGGCCGAACGCCTTGATCGACGCGGAATCGTCGCCGAAGCTGGCCAGCTTCAGACGGATCCAACGTGGAATCTCGGCGCCGCACATGTCGGAGAAACGCATCAGCTGCGTGTAGTTCGTGATCGGCATGATGCCGGCCACGATGGGCACGTCCACGCCCAGCTTGTGCGCATTGTCGACGAACTGGAAGTACGCGTCCGGATTGTAGAAGTATTGCGTGATCGCGGCATTCGCACCGGCCTGCACCTTGCGGACGAAGGCTTGCAGGTCGTCCTGCGGCGACTTGGCCTGCGGGTGCATTTCCGGATACGCAGCCACCTCGATGTGGAACCAGTCGCCCGTTTCCTGGCGGATGAACTCGACGAGGTCGCTGGCATAGCGCAGTTCGCCTGCGCCACCGTAGCCGCTTGGCAAGTCGCCGCGCAGCGCCACGAGACGGCGGATGCCCTTCTCCTTGAATTCCTGCAAGATCGCGCGGATCGATTCGCGCGTGCCGCCCACGCACGACAGGTGCGGTGCGGCATCGTGGCCTTCGGCCAGGATCTCGAGGACGGTGGACAGCGTGCCGTGCTGCGTGCTGCCGCCGGCGCCGAACGTCACGGAGAAATATTTTGGATTCAGCTCGGCCAGCTTCTGCCGGGCCACGCGCAGCTTGTCCGCACCCTCGGGCGTCTTGGGCGGGAAAAACTCGATACTGATGTTAGGGGTTTCCATCTTTGTTGAGTAATAAGGTAGAAAGCGCCCACGAAATGACACTGTACAAGATCGCCGCCAGGAACGCGGACCAGAACCCCGCCACGTGAAAGCCCCCGACGAGGTGCGCGACCAGCCAGAACAGCAGTGCGTTGATCACCAGGATGAACAGGCCGAGCGACACGACCGTCACGGGCAAGGTCAGCACGACGAGCAAGGGACGGATGATCGTGTTCACGAGACCCAGGACGAGGGCCGCCACGAGGGCGGCACCGACGTTGTCGACCGTTACCGAATGCATCAGGTAAGGCAGGGCCATCAGGGCTGCCGCATTGATCAGCCAGGTCAGGAGCAGGCGCATGTTGTGTCTTTCGTGAGAGGTTGTCCAGCACACCTCCGCCGACGATGGAATCCGGCGGACGTGCATCAGTTCACGGAAGAGCTTACCAGATCAATAACGGTAATGTTCCGGCTTGTACGGGCCTTCCTTGCTCACCGAGATGTAGGCGGCCTGCTCTTCGGTCAGCTCGGTCAGCTGGGCGTTGAGCTTCTTCAGCTGCAGGCGGGCGACTTTTTCGTCCAGCTTCTTCGGCAGCGTGTACACGCCGACCGGGTAGGCGGCGGTATTGGTGAAGAGTTCGATCTGGGCGATGGTCTGGTTCGCGAACGACGAGCTCATCACGTACGACGGGTGACCCGTGCCGCAGCCCAGGTTCACGAGGCGGCCTTCGGCCAGCAGGATGATGCGTTTGCCATCCGGGAAGATAATGTGGTCGACCTGCGGCTTGATGTTTTCCCACTCGTACTTACGCAGCGCGGCGACTTCGATTTCGTTGTCGAAGTGGCCGATGTTGCAGACGATCGCCTGGTCCTTCATGCGCAGCATGTGCTGCTCGGTGATCACGTGGTAGTTGCCCGTGCAGGTAACGAAGATGTCGCCGTGTTCGGCGGCCTGGTCCATCGTCACGACGCGGTAGCCTTCCATTGCGGCCTGCAGTGCGCAGATCGGGTCGATCTCGGTAACCCAGACCTGGGCCGACAGCGCGCGCAGCGCCTGGGCCGAACCCTTGCCGACGTCACCATAACCGGCCACGACGGCGACCTTGCCGGCGACCATCACGTCGGTCGCGCGCTTGATGCCGTCGACCAGCGATTCGCGGCAGCCGTACAGGTTGTCGAACTTCGATTTCGTCACGGAGTCGTTGACGTTGATGGCCGGGAACGCCAGCTTGCCGTCCGCGTGCATCTGGTACAGGCGGTGCACGCCGGTGGTGGTCTCTTCCGTCACGCCCTTGATCTGCGGCAGGCGCTTCGAGTACCACTGCGGATCGATGGCCAGGCGGCCCTTGATGGCGTTGAACAGGCAGATTTCTTCTTCCGAACCCGGCTTGTCCAGCACCGAGATGTCCTTCTCCGCGCGCACACCCAGGTGCAGCAGCAGCGTGGCGTCGCCGCCGTCGTCCAGGATCATGTTGGCGTAGACGTCATCGCCCCATTCGAAGATGCGGTGGGTGTAGTCCCAGTACTCGTCCAGCGTCTCGCCCTTGACGGCGAACACGGGCGTACCGACCGAGGCGATGGCGGCAGCAGCGTGGTCCTGCGTCGAGTAGATGTTGCACGAGGCCCAGCGCACTTGCGCGCCGAGGGCTTCCAGCGTGCGGATCAGCACGGCGGTCTGGATGGTCATGTGCAGCGAACCGGCAATGCGCGCGCCCTTCAGCGGCTGCGCGGCCGCGTATTCGTCGCGGATGGCCATCAGGCCCGGCATTTCGGTTTCGGCGATGCGGATTTCCTTCTCGCCCCACGAGGCGAGGCCGATGTCGGCAACGAGGTAGTCCTGGGTGGTGTCTTTGAGTACGGCGCTCATCACGCCCTCCTTTCAAGTTAAGAAAAAAGTAACGTGAGCGCGGTGTTGATATCCGAGCCTGGCGAGATGGGGAATCTCGTCGCAACGCTCCTCGGAATTTACAAGTGTAGCACGGTGGGCAGGTGTCTGCCCACCGGCAACGGGCGTTTTTGCAACGCCCGTTGGGTGTTACGCGAGACCGGCTTCGGCGCGCAGCAGCGCGGCCTTGTCGGTGCGCTCCCACGTGAATTCCGGCTCTTCGCGGCCGAAGTGGCCGTAGGCGGCCGACTTGGTGTAGATCGGGCGCAGCAGGTCGAGCATCTGCACGATGCCTTTCGGGCGCAGGTCGAAGTGTTCCATCACCAGTTCGGCGATCTTCTCGTCCGAAATGACGCCCGTGCCTTCCGTGTAGACCGTGATGTTGATCGGACGGGCCACGCCGATCGCGTAGCTGACCTGCACCTGGCACTGGCGCGCCAGGCCGGCGGCCACGACGTTCTTGGCCACGTAGCGGGCGGCGTAGGCGGCCGAGCGGTCGACCTTGGACGGATCCTTGCCGGAGAACGCGCCGCCGCCGTGCGGTGCGGCACCGCCGTAGGTGTCGACGATGATCTTGCGGCCGGTCAGGCCGCAATCGCCCTGCGGACCGCCGATGACGAAGCGGCCGGTCGGGTTGACCAGGTAACGGGTGTCCTGCAGCCATTCGCGCGGCAGCACCGGCTTGATGATCTCCTCGATCACCGCTTCCTCGATCTGGCTGTGGCTGACTTCCGGCGCGTGCTGGGTCGACAGCACGACGGTGTTCACGGACACCGGGCGGCCGTTGACGTAGCGCAGCGTGACCTGGGACTTGGCGTCCGGGCGCAGCCACGGCAGGCGGCCGTCCTTGCGCAGTTGCGACTGGCGCTCGACGAGGCGGTGCGCGTAATAAATAGCGGCCGGCATCAGTTCCGGCGTCTCGTCGCACGCATAGCCGAACATCAGGCCCTGGTCGCCCGCGCCCTGGTCGAGGTCGAGGCCGGCGCCTTCGTCCACGCCCTGGGCGATGTCCGGCGACTGCTTGTCGTAGGCGACCAGCACGGCGCAACCTTTATAGTCGATGCCGAAGTCGGTGTTGTCGTAACCGATGCGCTTGATGGTATTGCGTGCAACTTGAATATAATCGACGTTTGCGTGCGTCGTGATTTCACCGGCCAGGACGACCAGACCCGTGTTGCACAGGGTCTCGGCAGCCACGCGCGCGCGCGGATCCTGTTCCAGGATGGCGTCGAGGATGGCGTCGGAAATCTGGTCGGCGACTTTGTCCGGGTGGCCTTCAGAGACGGACTCGGAAGTGAAGAGGTAGTCGTTGGAAGACATTAAGGCTCCTGATACTGTTGTAAAAATTGCCGCAGCACCAAGGCCTGCGACGCTTTAGCGAGATTTATATTCCGCTTCGCAAGTTGTCATTAACTCCGCGGATGCTACAAAGTGGTATTTTACGCTCCTCCAAAAATTCTGGCACAGCAACCCGTCGGTTCTCTACCCTAAATCAATCAATGCTTGTCCTTTTGTTTCGGATCCTGTCGTTTTTGCCGCTGCGCGTCCTGCATGCGCTTGGCGCCGCGCTCGGCTGGATCGTCTATCTGCTCTCGCCGTCGCACCGCCGGCGCCTGCGCGAGAACCTCGAACGGGCCGGCTACGGCGGCCACTTGCGCGCCGCCATCGCCGAATCCGGCAAGGCCATCGCCGAGCTGCCGTTCGTCTGGTGCGCGCCGCAGGAGCGCGTCACCCGCCACGTCACGATGGAAAACTGGGAACTGGTCCAGCGCCAGCTCGACGCCGGCCGCGGCATCGTCTTCCTCACGCCGCACCTGGGCTGCTTCGAACTGACCGCCCAGCAGGTCTCGCTGCGCGTCGAACTGACGGTGATGTACCGCCCGCCGCGCCAGAGCGCCCTGAAACCGCTCGTCGAAGGCGCCCGCGAGCGCCAGCACATGCACCTGGCACCCGCCAACCTGGCCGGCGTGCGCATGCTCGTCAAGGCGTTGCGGGGTGGCCAGCCCGTCGGCGTGCTGCCGGACCAGGTCCCGCAGGAAGGCGAAGGCGTATGGGCGCCGTTCTTCGGCCGCGACGCGTACACGATGACCCTGCCCGCCAAGCTGGCCCAGCTGGGCAAGGCCGACATCCTGACCGTGTACGCGGAACGCCTGCCGCGCGGCCGCGGCTTCGCCATCCGCTTCGTTCCGTTCGAAGGGTCGCTCGACGGCGACGCGGCCCAGCAGGCCGCCGCCATCAACCGCCAGATGGAAAAGCTCATCGCCTACTGCCCCGCCCAGTATTTCTGGAGTTATAACCGCTACAAGAAGCCGCAAGGCGTCGAAGCACCGCACCCCGAGACCGTCGCATGAGGTTCCTGATTTTCCTGTTGTGGCTGCTGCACTTCCTGCCGCTGCCTGTCCTTGGTCGCATCGGCAACGCCGTCGGCTGGCTGATGTATTACGCGATTCCCAAGCGCCGCAAGATCGCGCTGGTCAACCTGCGCCTGTGCATGCCCGAACTGGGCGAAGCGGAGCGGGTCGATATCGTCAAGCGCCATTTCATGGCCTATTCGCGCAGCATCCTGGAGCGCTCGCTGATCTGGTGGGCGCCGTTCGAGCGCATCCACGGCCTGATCGAGATCGTCCCCAAGGTGCCGAAAGCGCAGCTGGAAAGCGGCCCGACCATCTTGTTCTGCCCGCACTTCGTGTGCCTGGACGTGGCGGGCGTGGCGTCGCGCGTGGTGCCGCTGTCGAGCATGTATTCGCCGCAAAAGAACAAGGCATTCGACGATTTGTTGCGTAATGGCCGCGAACGTTATGGCCCGGTGCGCCTGTTCACGCGCACCGACGGCATCAAGCCGATCATCCGCGCACTGCGCGAGGGCCTGCCTTACTTCATGCTGCCGGACATGGATTTCGGCGAGAAGGATGCCACCTTCGTCCCGTTCTTCGGCGTCCCGGCCGCCACGCTCACGGCAATGGGCCGCCTGGCGGGCGCGACGGGTGCAAAAGTCATCCCGGTCGTCGCCACTTTCTTGCCCGACTATAAGGGATACAGGGTAGAGTTCTATCCTGCATGGGAAGATTTCCCCGGCGACGACATCATTGCCGCCACGCGTCGCATGAACGCCTTCATCGAGGACCGCGTGCGCGAACATCCGGCCGAGTACTTCTGGACCCATAAGCGCTTCAAGACCCGGCCACCCGGCGAGCCTTCGTTCTACGATTAATGACAGAAACCATGAAACTCAAGTTCACCAAGATGCACGGCGCCGGCAACGATTTCGTCGTCATCGACGCGATCAACCAGCAACTCGACCTCGGCCCGGAACAATGGCGCCGCCTGGCCGACCGCCGCTTCGGCGTCGGTGCCGACCAGATCCTGGTCGTCGAGCGCCCGGTCACGGAAGGCAGCGATTTCCGCTACCGCATCTATAACAATGACGGCGGCGAGGTCGAGCAATGCGGCAACGGCTCGCGCGCCTTCGTCCGGTTCGTCAGCGACAAGGGGCTGACCGACAAGCGCAGCATCCGCGTCGAAACGATGAGCGGCATTATCACCCCGCGCCTGGAAGACGACGGCAGCATCACGGTGGACATGGGCGCGCCGATCCTGGAGCCGAGCCAGGTTCCGTTCGATGCGGCCGGCCTGGAAGGCGTCGCCGAAGGCCGCGACACGCTGTGGCCGATCACCGTCTCGAACAAGGGCCAGGAACAGACCGTGCTCGTGTCGACGGTGTCGATGGGCAATCCGCACGCGGTGCAGGTCGTCGCCGACGTCGATGCGGCTCCCGTCCTGGAAACGGGCCCGCAGATCGAGCACCACCCGCGCTTCCCGCGCCGCGTGAACGCCGGCTTCCTGCAGATCGTGGACCGCGGCCATGTGAAGCTGCGCGTCTACGAACGCGGCGCCGGCGAGACGCTGGCCTGCGGCACGGGCGCCTGCGCCGCCGTCGTGGCGGGCATCCGGCGCGGCCTGCTGGATTCGCCGGTGCAAGTCCAGGCCCGCGGCGGCAAGCTGACCATCAACTGGGCCGGCGAAGGCCAGCCGGTTTATATGAGCGGTCCGGCCGAGACCGTGTTCGAAGGCGAGATCGAGATCTGAAGCGAGATCCGATTCAGGCGGCCAGCGAATAGTCGCCGTCCGGCGCCGGGGACTCTTCCGGTTCTTCCGTCCCGGACTCCGCGCTCGCCATCTCCGGCAACAGGCTGCGCAACCGGTACAGGCGCTGGCGATAATTCCCTTCCGGCCCGCCCGGACCGCAATCGACGTTCTCGAAGACGAGCGCCACGCGGTCGAGCAGCTGGCGCTCCTGCGCCGTTTCCACCGAGATCAGCCGGCGCCGGCTGCGGCCGTAGCTGGCGCGGATGTCGATCACGAGGCAGTGACCGCGGTCGGCGCCGCGGATATCCAGCAACAGCGCCTCGGCCCGGCTCAGGCCAAAGGCCACCGCCAGTTCCAGGCGCGCGGCCAGCAGCGGATGGGCCGCGAGGTCACGCCCGGCCAGTCCACCCAGGTCCGTCCAGGCGCCGGGCTGGCGCGGCGCCAGCTTGCGCAGCGCGGCCGCAGCCTTGGGACAGGCCTGCGCCGCCGCCTTCTGCAGCCAGAACAGCGCGCGCACGTCGTTGTTCTCGTTCTCGCGGCGCGCACGCCATGCCGCGTTCCCGCATTCCAGCTGGGCATCGCGATAGCCCATCTCCGCCGCGCGCTCCAGGTATTTCTGCGCTTCCAGCACATTGCGCTGGGAGAATTCCGGCTTGATATAAATACGCGACAGCGCGTACCAGGCTTCGGCCAGGCCCTGCTCGCCAGCCAGGGTCAGCCAGCGCACGGCCTTTTTGAAGTTGGCCGCGCCATGGCTGCCGGGAATCCGCTTGCCGTCCACCCGCATGCGGGCGCACCACAGGCCGAGCGCGAACTGGGCATGGCGGTCCTGCTCGGCCGCGGCGATTTCCCAGAACCGCAGCAATTCATCCTGGTCGACGTCGTGCGGGGTCTCGTTCGCGGCCACGAGCCGGGCACAGCGCGACAGCAGCAGCACCTCGTCCGGCGCCAGGCGGGCGGCGGTGTGGTCCTGGGCGGCATCGGAACCGGCCAGGGCGCGCGCCAGCGGGAGCGCCCGCTCCAGCCAGGCGGACCAGCGGCCGGCGTTCCAGTCCTGTTCCAGCAGGGCGAACTGCGCGGCGCCGACGCCGCTGTCGGCCGCCTGGCGCAGCCAGCGCTGGCCCGCAGGGCTGGCCACGGGCGCGCGGGCGACCGGCTCGTCCGTCTCGGGCGGCGCCGCGCCGTGCTCGCGCGCGAGCAACCACTGCGCTTCCGGAAAGCCGGCACGGGCCGCGTCTTCCAGCGCGCGCAAGGCCTTGGCGCGCTGGGCCGGCGTGCACTGGCCCTCGTTCAGCGCGCCCAGCACCAGCTGGGCATAGACGAGCCCGGCGCGCACGAGCCCGCCGTCGTAGGCCAGTTCATACCAGCCGGTGACGGGTTGCGGATTGTCACGCGCAAGATCGACCGGAATATGGTTCCCGATCAATTGCCATGCTTCAGCGCAACCCTGCTGTGCGGCGCGGTCGAGCCAGTGGAGGGCCGTGGGCAGGCTCTTCGGCAGCCCGGCACTGCCGAACAGGTAGAGCCGGCCCAGGGCCAGTTGCGATTCGACGCGCCCGGCACGTGCGCCGCGGATGACCGCCAGTTCTTCACGGTTTGCCATCGTTCTTTTCTGGATGTTAGAGACGTCTACGAAATATACGCAGTCCAATTTCGCAAGCACAATGCACGAAGATACGTGAAGATCGCTTGCGTTGCGCTACTGATGAGCTCATGTGTCGCGCACTGCGGTAACAATGGACGTCGGATGGGCCAGAGTCTAAAGCCGCGGCGATGCGATTCGGCTACGATTCCAATGGCCTTTGAGCCCGCACAAACCCTGCCGTGGTACGGGGAGAGAATGATGATGTTTTGAAACTTAAACGAGCCTTAAGGTGTGCCCGGTTTCCCGAGGCGGCCGTTTCGAAAATACAACAGCACGATTGGATTTATTGGCTTTCGACCAAGTGCAACAGTCATAATTGACAAATCAGACAATCTTGACGCATTAAGCATTTAAGGTTCACACATCCGAGTGTTCAGCAACTAATAAAAATCTCAATGCTCTCTGGATTCCTTCGATTCACTTTTTAGGATAAAAATTAAGATGAAAAAAACCCTCGTGGCAGCCGCTCTGCTGGGCGCATTCGCCGGTGTGGCACAAGCTCAAACCGCTGTTCAAATCTACGGCAACATCGACGTCGGCATGGTCAAGCGCACCGACCAGACCCTGGCCATCGGCAAGCGTGCTTCGAACACCCTGGGCTTCAAAGGCACCGAAGATCTGGGCAACGGCCTGAAGGCACTGTTCCAGGTTGAAATGCGTTACGAGCCGGACACCGGCACCAACGAAAACAACGGCCGTCCGCTGTTCCAGGGCCAGACCCGCGTCGGTCTGCAGGGTGACTTCGGTATGGTCCGTCTGGGCCGTGGCCTGACCCCGTTCCAGGAAATCGTCGGTTCGTTCGAACCGTGGCACGGTCTGCCGACCCAGGCCGGCTTCTACACCGACATCTCGGTCGCCGGCTTCAACTCGGCTCCGCTGGACGTCGGCGGCACCAGCCCGAACAACAACCGTGTCTCGAACGCGATCTTCTATAACTCGCCGGTCGCCAATGGCTTCCAGGTGAACGCTTCGTGGGCATCGAAAGAAGCCACCGGCGGCGGCGTGACCGGTATCGGCGCTGGCGCCGCCACCTACGCTGCGGGCGCACAGGCTTCGGCCAACCCGTTCTCGATCGCTGGTACCTACAACAACGGTCCGGCAGCAGCGATGCTGGCTTACGAGCGCAACGCCGTCGAATCGAAGGTCTGGTCGGTCGCAGGTTCGTTCTCGGTGACCCCGGAACTGAAACTGATGGGTACCTACTCGCACCAGAACATGGAGCACACCAACACCCAGCGTCCGACCATCAAGGGTGCTGAAATCGGTGCAACCTACGCTGTCGGCCCGGGCAAGCTGCTGGCTGGCTTCGGTCTGAAGAAGCAGGAAGAAAACGTCCGCCTGCACGACCTGATCACCCGTCAGTACTCGCTGGGCTACGAGTACAGCCTGTCGAAGCGTACGTACCTGTACGTCGACGCATCGCGCAAGACCAACGTCTTCAACCAGGCGACCGGCGCAGCTTCGGCTACCCCGACCGTCAACCACTACGACATCGGCCTGAACCACTCGTTCTAAGCCGAGCCGCGGGGGCAACCCCGCTGCATCGCTCAAGCAAGGGCGGATCCGGGCAACCGGGTCCGCCCTTGGCTTTTGTGGCACAGTGCAGACAGGAAATCTGCGCCGACCCAATGCCGTCGGTTAAAATGAACTGTCTACCCATCTCGCAAGCCGCACATGACCGCCGCAACACTGGATTCCGCCGCCATCGCCCAATACCTGCTCGACCATCCGCAGTTCTTCGTGGAGCACGCCGCTTTGCTGGGCGAAGTAAAACTGTCGAGCCCACTTACGGGCCGCGCGGTGTCGCTGCAGGAACGCCAGATGGAAGTCATGCGCGACAAGTACCGCGCCCTGGAACTGCGCATGTCCGAGCTGGTGCGCCACGCCGAGGAAAACGCGGCCATCGCCAACCGATTCCATGGCTGGACCCAGCAATTGCTGCGCACCCGCGTGCCGGACGAGATCCCGACCGCCGTCGCCGACGGCCTCGTCAAGCATTTCATCGTGCCGCACGCCACGCTACGCCTGTGGAAACTGGCGCCCGAGCACGCCGACACGTGGTACACGAACGGCGTCTCCGAGGACGTGCGCCTGTTCGCCGGCAGCCTGCGCGTCCCGTACTGCGGTCCGAACAAGGACTTCGAGGCGGTGAGCTGGCTGGCAGGCGCCGAGCTGGACGGCGCGGACGCCGTGCGCTCGACCGTCCTGCTGCCGCTGCGCGCGAACGGCAGCGCCTTCGGCCTGCTCGTGCTCGGCTCGCCCGATCCGGAACGCTTCAGCGCCACGATGGCGACGGATTTCCTCGTCCACATCGGCGAGACGGCCAGCACCGCACTCGTCCCTCTGCTCGGCTGACGTGGACACGCCGGCCGCCGACGACTGGACCGGCCGCTACCTGGCGGAGCTGAAAACGCAGCGCCAGCTGTCCGACCACACGATCGCCGCCTACCGCCGCGACCTGGCCGAACTGGCCCGGCTCACCGGCCAGGCCGACTGGGCGGCATTGACCCATTTCGACATCCGCCGCGTCACGGCCAAACTGCATGCCGAGGGGCAGAGCGCCGCCTCGATCGCGCGCAAGCTGTCCGGCTGGCGCGGCTTCTTCGACTGGCTGTCGCGCCACGTTGCGCTGGCCGCCAACCCGGCCGACGGCGTGCGCGCGCCGCGCCGTCCCAAGCGCCTGCCCAAGGCACTGGCCGTCGACGATGCGGTCCAGCTCATGGAAAAGACGACGTCCGGCCATCCGGAACCCGCGGAGCTGTGCGACCGCGCCATGTTCGAACTGCTCTACTCGAGCGGCCTGCGCGTATCCGAGCTGGCCGGGCTCGACGTCCACCACGTCCCCGCCCGCGATGGCCAGCCCGCCTCGCTCGGCTGGCTGGAACTCGACGCGCAGGAAGTGGTCGTCACCGGCAAGGGCAACAAGATGCGCCGGGTGCCCGTCGGCGGTCCGGCGCGCGCGGCACTGGAAGCGTGGCTGGCCGTGCGTCCGCCGGCGCGCGACGGCAGCCTCGCCCTGTTCCTGTCGACGCGCGACACGCGCATCAGCCCCCGCGTCGTGCAATATCGCCTGAAAGCCCATGCGCAAAAGGCCGGCATGCCGGTCCACGTGCACCCGCACGTGCTGCGCCACTCGTTCGCGTCGCACGTGCTGCAATCCTCGGGCGACCTGCGCGCCGTGCAGGAACTGCTGGGCCACGCCAGCATCACCTCGACCCAGATCTATACGTCGCTCGACTTCCAGCACCTCGCCGCCGTCTACGACCGAGCCCATCCGCGCGCAAAGCGTAAGTAAGTGCTCCAGCGCAGGCAGGCACGGCATGCCGGGTGGTGACGATTCGCAAATTCCGGCATAATCTTCCGATTCCCTGCGGCCGGAACGGCGCACACCATTGGACAGCGACATATGGAATTGATCCCAAGCACTATCCTGACCGGCTTCCTCGGCGCCGGCAAAACCACGTTGCTCAACCGCATCCTGCAGGAAGAGCACGGCCTGCGCATCGCCGTCATCGAAAACGAGTTTGGCCAGGAAAACATCGACAACGAGATCCTCGTGCAGGACCCGAGCGAGCAGATCGTCGAAATGAACAACGGCTGCATCTGCTGCACCGTGCGTGGCGACCTGATCGTTGCCCTGACGAACCTGGCACGCAAGCGCGAAGCGGGCGAAATCAGCTTCGACCGCGTCGTCATCGAGACCACCGGCCTCGCCAATCCCGGCCCCGTGGCCCAGACGTTCTTCGTCGACGAGGAAGTCGGCGCGCACTACCTGCTCGACGCCGTCGTCACCGTCGTGGATGCCCGCCACGCCATGGACCAGCTGGACCGCCACGAGGAAGCCCAGCGCCAGGTCGGTTTCGCCGACAAGATCCTGCTGTCCAAGACGGACCTCGTGGACGCCGCCGCCGTCGAGGAACTGAAGGCGCGCATCCGCCGCATCAACCCGCGTGCACCGATCAGCACGTCGGACTTCGGCCGCGCCCCGATCAGCGACGTGCTCGACCTGCGCGGCTTCAACTTGAACGACAAGCTGGAGCTGGATCCCGCCTTCCTCACGACGGAAGAGGCGCACGACCATGGTCACGACCACGATCATGACCACGTCCACACGGAAGCGTGCGACCACAGCCACGACCACCATCATGGCCACCACAGCGACGACATCGCCGCGTTCGTCTTCAAGAGCGACCGTGCTTTCGACCCCGAACGACTGGATCAATTCCTCGGCAGCATGGTCCAAGTATTCGGTCCAAACATGCTGCGCTACAAGGGCGTGCTGTCGATGGCGGGCGCGGATCGCAAGGTCGTCTTCCAAGGCGTGCATCAAATCATGGGCAGCGACCTCGGTGCAAAGTGGGCGGATGGCGAATCGCGCGGCAGCAAGATGGTGTTTATTGGTAAAAATTTACCGAAAGATGTCTTTATTCGCGGATTGGAACAGTGTTTGGTATAAACTACCCCGGTTCTATGGTGCTCTCATGCACCCTGTGGTTGAACGACTGAACAACGGTCACGGCAGCTCGCCCGGCGCACACACCGAAGCAATGGTAACCGCTGAGTTAGCTGATAAAATGGAAACTCTGTCGTATCAAAGGTAAGTGAAGTCATGACTAAAACAACGAAACCGAATACCGTTGCGCAGCCCGAAGAACGCCTCCTGACGGAAGAAGAAATTCGGGCCATGAGCGACGACGACTACATGAACCCGGCCCAGCTGGCGTTCTTCAAGAACCGCCTGCAGGAACTCGAAAAGGAACTGCTGAAAAACGCAGGCGAAACGACGGAACACCTGCGCGAAACGGTACTCGTTCCCGACCCGGCCGACCGCGCCACCATCGAGGAAGAGCACGCGCTCGAGCTGCGTACCCGCGACCGCGAGCGCAAGCTGCTCAAGAAGGTCCAGCAATCGCTGGCCTCGATCGAGTCCGGCGAATACGGCTGGTGCGAAGAGACCGGCGAACCGATCGGCATCCCCCGCCTGATCGCCCGTCCGACCGCGACCTTGTCGCTGGAAGCCCAGCAGCGCCGCGAGCTGAAGCAAAAGCTGTACGGTGACTGATCGCCGTACGCGCCGATGAAAAAGCATGCGCCCGTCGCATGCTTTTTTGTTTTTGGGGCCGGAGTGACCTAGGGTTCGTGCGCACGAATTATTTCCCATCGGATACACTTATCGGATTGCCGGCAAGTTGACGCAGCTCAGGCGTGCGCACCGCACCGTCCGCGCCGCCATGCTAATGTCTCGACCGGCAAACGGGCAGACAAGGACGGCATGGGACTCTTCGATTTCCTGAAGAAAAAAGGCGACGCACCGCTGGCGGGTGCGGACGCCCGCCCGCGCCCTGACGATCCGCTGACCGCCGGCCCCGTCACGCGGCTTTCCCTCGATACCGAGGCGGAACGCGAGCGCCAGCGTGAAATCGCGCGCGCCACCGCGGCCAAGATCGACGCGATCGAACTGGAGATGGCCTCCGCCATCTTCGACGACGACGCCTGGGCCGGCAACCGCCGCCCGCCGGCCGCCGCCGGCGCGCCGCCACCTGACCAGGACACGGACCTCCTGCCGGGCCAGGATGAAGTGCCGGACGCGGCCGCCGCGCCGTCCAGCGCCCCCATCGTCGAAGAAGCGGCAATCCTGTACGCCAACGACCAACTGGAGGCGGCCGCCCTCCTCTTGCGCACCAGCGTGCACGACCAGGGTACCGACCGCCTGCCGTGGTGGATGCTGTTCGACCTGGTCCAGATCATGGGCCTCGAACACGAGTTCGAAAGCATCGCGATCGACTACGCCAGCCGGTTCGAAACGTCGCCGCCCACGTATCACCCCGTCGCGGACACGTCGCACGCGCCCGACCGCCAGGTATCGGGGGCGATCCCGACGGCCACCCTGTCCGGCCGCCTGGACGACGGTTCGCTCGCGCGCGCGCAACTCGCCCGCGCCGCCTCGCCCGGTCCGCTGGTCCGGTTCGAATTCCAGGCGGTCACCGCGGTGACGGCGCCGGGCTGCGCCCTGCTGCTGGACGCGCTGCAGGCCCTGCGCAAGGCGGGACGCGAACTCGTGCTGGCAGGCGCCGACCACCTCGTCGCCGTGCTGCGTCCGATGCTGGCGATCGGCGACCGCGGCGCGGGCGAGGCGCCCTGGCTGCTGTTGCTGGAACTGCTGCTGCTGACGAACCGTGAAAAGGATTTCGAGGAGACTGCGATGGATTATTGCGTCACCTTCGAGGTGTCGCCGCCCTCGTTCGAGGCCCCCAGACACGCGGCCTTGAGCCTGGCGGCCGGTCCGGCGACGGCGGGCGACCGCTTCCTCCTGCCGGCCGCGATCCGGGGCGGCAGCGCGCCGTTGCTGGCCGCCATCGCCGACCACGCGGCGCTCCATCCGGTCCTTGTGCTGGACGGGTCCCGCCTCGCACGCATCGATTACGCGGCCGCGAGCGCCCTCGCCGCCCATCTGCGCACGCTTGCCCAGGACGGGCGCGAGGTCGTGCTGCGCGACCTGAACCATCCCGTCGCGGCGTTGCTTCGCCTGCTCGGCGTCGGCGACCGGGTGCGTCTGTACGCCCACCGATACTGACGCCGCCAGGCGCCGTGCCCCTCGGATACGGTTCAGTCTTGCAATTTCATATCGCATCCCCACTTGCGGTGAGCAGATCAACCACGAGGCAAATATGGAACAATTTCACGGCACGACGATCGTCAGCGTACGGCGCGGCAGCCAGGTCGCGCTCGGCGGCGACGGACAAGTCACCCTGGGCAACGTCGTCATGAAGGGCTCGGCGCGCAAGGTGCGCAAGCTCTACCAGAACAAGGTGCTGTGCGGCTTTGCCGGCGGCACGGCCGACGCCTTCACCCTGCTCGACCGCTTCGAAGCGAAACTGGAAAAACACCAGGGCAATCTGCTGCGCGCTTCGGTCGAACTGGCCAAGGACTGGCGCACCGACCGCGTGCTGCGCCGCCTGGAGGCCATGCTGCTGGTGGCCGACCGCGAAAAGACCCTGATCATCACCGGCAACGGCGACGTGCTGGAACCGGAAGACGGCATCGGCGCGATCGGCTCGGGCGGCATCTACGCGCAGTCCGCCGCCAAGGCCTTGCAGGAAAACACGGATCTCGCCCCGGCCGACGTGGTCAAGAAAGCGCTGACCATCGCAGGCGAGCTGTGCATCTATACGAACATGTCGCACATCATCGAGACGCTGGAATAACGGTCTCTCACGCAAGAAAGCATTCATGAGCACAATTATGAACATGACCCCGTCCGAAATCGTCTCGGAACTCGACAAGCACGTCGTCGGCCAAGGTAAAGCCAAGCGCGCCGTATCGATCGCGCTGCGCAACCGCTGGCGCCGCCAGCAGGTCGAGGAACCGCTGCGCCACGAGATCACCCCGAAGAACATCCTCATGATCGGCCCGACGGGCGTCGGCAAGACCGAGATCGCGCGCCGCCTGGCCAAGCTGGCCGACGCGCCGTTCATCAAGATCGAGGCGACCAAGTTCACCGAGGTCGGCTATGTCGGCCGCGACGTCGACACCATCATCCGCGACCTGATCGACATCGGCGTCAAGCAGACCCGCGCCAGCGAAATGAAGAAGGTGCGCCAGCGCGCCGAGGACGCGGCCGAGGACCGCATCATCGACATTCTCGTGCCGCCGGCGCGCGACTTCGGCTTCAACGTCAGCAGCGACGCCAAGGACGGCGGCGACGCCACGCGCCAGACCTTCCGCAAGCGCCTGCGTGAAGGCGCGCTCGACGACAAGGAAGTCGAGATCGACGTCGCCGAGGCCTCGCCGCAGATGGAAATCATGGCGCCGCCCGGCATGGAAGAAATGACGGAACAGATCAAGTCGATGTTCGCCGGCGTCGGGGCGGGGCGCAAGAAGCCCCGCAAGATGAAGGTGAAGGAGGCGATGAAGCTGCTCGTCGACGAGGAAGCCGCCAAGCTCATCAACGAAGACGAGATGAAGCAGAAGGCCATCGCCAACGTCGAGCAGAACGGCATCGTGTTCCTGGACGAGGTCGACAAGATCGCGTCGCGTTCGGAACACGGCGGCGCGGACGTCTCGCGCGCGGGCGTGCAACGCGACCTGCTGCCGCTCGTCGAAGGCACGACGGTGAACACGAAGTACGGCATGATCAAGACCGACCACATCCTGTTCATCGCCTCGGGCGCGTTCCACCTGTCGAAACCGTCGGACCTGATTCCCGAGCTGCAGGGCCGCTTCCCGATCCGCGTCGAACTGGAATCGCTGTCGATCGAGGATTTCAAGAGCATCCTGACCTCGACGGACGCAAGTCTGACCAAGCAGTACGAAGCCCTGCTGGCGACGGAAGGCGTCAAACTCGAGTTCGCCGACGACGGCATCCATCGCCTGGCCGAGATCGCGTATTCCGTCAACGAGCGCACCGAGAACATCGGCGCGCGCCGCCTGTACACGGTGATGGAAAAGCTGCTGGAAGAAATCTCGTACTCGGCGACCGACAAGTCGGGCCAGGCGCTCGTCATCGACGCGACCTACGTCAACGAACGGCTGGATGCGCTGGCGGTCAACGAAGACCTGTCGCGCTACGTGTTGTAATCCACGGCTGCAGAAAGGAGAGGCGGCGATGGCAAACAAGGCACTGGCAACCCGGCAAAAGATGCGGCTGCGTGTCGAGCCGACGCCGCCACTCAAGCCCCGCAACCCGTTCGCCGGCTTCGCCAAGGCGCGCGCGGCTGGAGCGCATGCAAAACCCGAGGCCAGCGAGCGGCTGGCCGCGAAGCGTGCGCTCCAGAAGGTCAAGCTGGAGCCGGACGACGAGTAACCAGCGCCGGCGTTATTTCGCCGGCATGATCAGCGGCTTGCCCTTCTCGACGAAATAGGTGGCGATGCCCGCCCCGGCCACCGTGCCGGGGTTCCTGGCCGCGTGGATGGTGCCGGCCGGGATGAAGACGGATTGCCCCGCCTTCAGCACCACGGGCGCTTTGCCGTCGGGCAGGTACTCCAGCGTGCCCTCGACCACGTACAGCACTTCATCACCCGGATGCGTATGCCTCGGCACGCCATGGCCCGCGTCGACCTCGACGCGCACCTCGACGACTTCGCGTCCCGACACCACGCTGTCGTGCTTCAGCAGATCGGTGCGCCGCACACCCGGCACCTGCGCCGCCTGAGCACATGCTGCCGCACTTGATAAGGCCAATACGAACACGCTTGCCGTTTTCATACGTTCTCCTTGGGTCTCGATTGGACACCGGCGCAGCGGCGAGGGCACCGAAGTTCGCACCTGAACTGATGCGCATCATAACGCTGACCGGACCCAGCAGGCGGTCGTGGCTGGCGGGACTCGACATTTCTTGAACTGCCCTGCCTTCTTCTGTACATTCGTCAGGCCGAGTTGACGAACGAAAACAGAGAACTGACCACAACCATGAGCTCCCCCGACATGCTGCTGGACGTGCTGCGCGCCGAACTACGCGCGGCCGGGATCACCTACAAGATGCTGGCCGACCGCATCGCGATGAGCGAATCGAGTATCAAACGCATGTTCGGCCAGAAGGACATGACCCTGTCGCGCCTGGCGCAGATCTGCCAGGCGGCCGGCATCGCCATGGAAGACGTGCTACGGCGCGCGGCCGATGCGCGGCCGCAGGCCGACACGCTGACGCTCATCCAGGAAACGGCGCTCGTCGCCAACCCGCGCCTGCTGCTCGTGGCGATCTGCTGCCTGGGGCACTGGAGCCTGGAACAGATGGTGGAAACCTATCGCTTGAGCGAACCCGAATGCATCGGCTTGCTGGTGGAACTCGACCGCCTCGGCGTGATCGAACTGAAGCCGCTGAACCGTTACACGCTGCGGGTCTCGAACGCGTTCCGCTGGCTGCCGGACGGGCCGGTGCAACGCTTCTTCCGCGCCCACGTCGTCGAGGATTATTTCGCCGGTAACTTCGACGGTGCAGGCGAAACGTTGATGTGCCTGCCCGCACGCCTGTCGCTGGCGAGCGCCGCCGAGCTGGCGGAAAAGATCCATCAACTGGCCGGAGAACTTGCGCGCATGCACCGCAACGACCGCCGCCTGCCCCCGCAGGAGCGCGACGGCTTTACGTTGCTGGTCGGTTTCCGTTCGTGGGAATTCGCGGCGTTCACCGCGCTGCGGCGCTGAGCAGCCTTACTGCGTATTCATCTGGCCGGCCGGATTTTGCGGCGGCATCTGCTGACCGTTCGGCGTCGGATTGATCGGGTTCGGATTCGCGGGCGGCGGATTGTCGTGCGTGCCGACGTCGCCCGGGTTCGTCATGGACGGCTGCGGCTGGACGGCGCCCGGCGCCATCGGCGGCTCCGGCACGGCCTGCACCGGCTGCGCGGCCGGTGCGGTCGTAATCTGCTGGGGTTGCGGAAAATTCTGCTGCGGCATGCCGCCCGGCGGCGCCCCACTGGGCGGCATGCCGCCGGGCGCGCCACCCATCGCCGCGGCGGGCTTGGTATCGGTCGCCAGGTCGACACGCTTCATGACGCCGCCATCGGACAACATCACATAGCGCGGGTGGACTTCCGCCAGCGTGATGCCGGGCGCCAGCTCCTTGCCGACCCGCAGCGCCTTCGGCGGCGAACCTTCGGCGACGATGATCGCCACGCTGCTGCTCCCGTCCGCCACGACGCCCGTCAACTGGTAATTGGTCGCGCTTGCCACCGAGACCTGGCCACCAAACAAGGTAGCGGCGGCATCGATGGTCGGGTCGGGCATGGCGGCCTGCGGCGCCGCCGCGATCGGGCGCTGGGGCGGCTGGTACAACTGCATGATCCAGTACGCCAGCGACACGGCAAACAGGACCACGCCCAGCAGGCTCAGGAAAAAAGGCAAGCGCTTGTTCATCAGTTTCCTTGTCACTGCACCAACTGGTTGATTTCAATAATCGGCATCAGCACGGCCAGCACGATCAATAGCACGACGAGGCCCATGGCCAGAATCAGCACGGGCTCCAGCAGGCCGGCGATGGTCATGGTGCGCCGTTCGAGGTCGGCCTGCTGCGAATTCGAGGCCCGTTCGAGCATGGCCGGCAGCTCGCCCGTGATCTCGCCCGCGCGGATCATGTGCACGAGCATGGGCGGGAACAGCTTTTGCGCCGACAGCGCCCGCGCCAGGCTCACGCCCTCGCGCACGCTGGCCGTCGCCTGCTCCACGAGTTCCTTCATCGCCACGTTCGACAACGTGTCGCGGCTCGTCTCGAGCGCGCGCAGGATGGGCACGCCGGAGCCCGTCGTGATCGCCAGGGTGCTCGCGAAACGGGTCGTGTTCAGGCTGCGTTCGAACTTGCCGTACACGGGCGCGTTCAACAGCCACGTATGCCAGCGGCGCTTGAGCACGGGGTTGCGCAGGGCGCGGCGCCACGCGTACCACGCCGCGATGACGACCAATGCCACATAGATCCCGTAAGCGCGCGTAAAGTTCGACACACCGAGCATGAGGATGGTCAGGAACGGCAGTTTCTGCTTGGTGTTGGCAAACACCGAGACGATCTGCGGCACGACATAGGTCAGCAGGAAGATCACGATCGCGAACGCGACGACGGTGACGATGGCCGGATAGGTAAACGCCAGGCGCACCCGCTGCACGAGGGCGTTGCGGCGTTCGATGTAGTCGGCCAGGCGCGACAGCACGCGCGACAGCTGGCCGATCTGTTCGCCGGACGCGACGAGGGCCCGATAGATCTCGGCGAAGTCGCGCGGATGGCGCGCCAGCGCGCTGGAGAACGACGCGCCGCCCATCACTTCGGACCGGATCGACGCGATCAGGTCGCGCACGTAGGCACGCTCGGCCTGCTCCAGCAGCGCGGTGAAGGCCTGTTCGAGCGGCAGGCCGGCTTCCAGCAGGCTCGCGAGCTGGCGCGTGAACAGCGCGAGCTCGACCTGGGACAGGCGCTCGCCGAAGCCGCGCGCGCGCGCCGCCCCGCTCTCGTCGACCTGGGCCGCGATGGCCTCGACGGCGAGCGGCGTCAATCCCTGCAGGCGCAGGTCGGCGCGCGCGGCACGCGGGCTGTCGGCGTTCAGGACGCCCTTGCGGGTAACGCCGCCCGTGTCGACGGCTTCATAGCGGAAGGCGGGCATCGATCAATCCACCTTCGTCACGCGCAGCAGTTCGGCTTCCGTCGTGATGCCTTCCCGCACCCACCGTTGGCCATCGTCGTGCATGGTCTTCATGCCGGATTTCAGGGCCGCGTTGCGGATCTCGGCCTCGGCGGCCTGGTTGTGGATCTGCGAACGGATCTGTTCGTTCGTCTCGAGCAGCTCGTACACGCCCACGCGGCCGTGGAAGCCCGTGTGGCCGCAGCGGTCGCACCCGACCGCCACCCAATGTCCCGCTTCCTGGCGCTTGCAGTGCGGGCACAGCTTGCGCACGAGGCGCTGGGCCATCACGCCCAGCAGCGACGACGACAGCAGGAACGGCTCGATACCCATGTCCAGCAGACGGGTGACGGCCGAGGCGGCGTCGTTCGTGTGCAGCGTGGCGAGCACGAGGTGGCCCGTCAGCGAGGCCTGCACGGCGATCTGGGCCGTTTCGAGGTCGCGGATTTCGCCGATCATGATCACGTCCGGATCCTGGCGCAGGATCGCGCGCAGGGCCTTGCCGAACGTCATGTCGATGCGGGCGTTGACCTGCGTCTGGCCGATGCCGGGCAGGTCGTATTCGATCGGGTCTTCCACCGTCATGATGTTGGTGGTCGTCGAATTCAGGCGCGACAGCGAGGCGTACAGGGTCGTCGTTTTACCGGAACCGGTCGGGCCCGTGACGAGCACGATGCCGTGCGGCTGGTTGATCAGCTTGTCGAACTGCGGCAGCATCTGCCCGCTCATGCCGAGATGGCTGAGGTCGAGGCGGCCCGCTTCCTTGTCGAGCAGACGCAGCACGGCGCGTTCGCCGTGGCCGGTCGGCAGGGTCGACACGCGCACGTCGACGGGCTTGCCGCCGATGCGCAACGTGATGCGGCCGTCCTGCGGCAGGCGCTTTTCCGCGATGTCGAGCTGCGACATGATCTTGATACGCGAGATCAGCGACGCGTGGATGCCCTTGCGCGGGCGCACGATGTCGCGCAGCGCGCCGTCGATGCGGAAGCGCACGACGGACGTCTGCTCGAACGGTTCGATGTGGATATCGGACGCGCCTTCGCGCAGCGATTGCGTGAGCAGCGCGTTGATCATGCGGATGACGGGCGCATCGTCGGACGATTCCAGCAGGTCCTCGATCGCGGGCACGTCCTGCAGCAGCTTCGTGAGGTCGAGGTCGGCGTCGAACTCGTCCGCGACCTGCGACGCGTCGCCGCCGGCCGACTGGTACGCGGCGGCAATGGCCGATTCCAGTTCGGCGCGTTCCATCCGCCGCAGGGTGATGCGCCCGAAACGGCGCGAGACCTCGGCGATCGCCGCGGGCTTGGTCGCATTCGAGACCAGCACTTCGACGGCTTGCGACGGGTCGCCGTTGGAACGCGCCAGCACGCCGTAATCGCGTGCGAATGCGTAGGGCAACAAGTTATTCATCGTCTTCAGTTCTGTTGGGTCGGCGTCGCCGGCCGGTATTCGGGTTGCGCGGGTTGCACCGGGCGGAACTCCGGCTGGGCCGGCGCCTTGGGCTGGCTCGTGCCCGGCCCGGTGGCGGCACCCGGACGCGCAGCGGCGGGTGCCGGCGGCGGCATCGTGGCCATCGGGCTGCCCGCGGGCGGCTGGCCATTGACCAGGCTCGGCAGCACCGGTGCGCCGAGATTCTTCAGCAGCACGGTGTCGTCGACCGGTTGTGCCGTCGCGCCGGCGGCGCGCATGAATTCGTAGCGGTCCATCGACAGGCTGTCGTTCTGTTCCTTGCTGCGCACCACGACCGGGCGCAGGAACACCATCAGGTTACGTTTGGCGCGCGTGCGGGTGCGGTACTTGAACAGGTTGCCGATGATCGGAATGTCGCCCAGCCCACGCGTCTTTTCGTTGTTCTCGGATTCATCATCCGAGATCAGCCCGCCCAGCACGACGATCTGGCCATTGTCGGCCAACACGTTGCTCTCGATCGCGCGGACGGTGGTCACGATTCCCGACGCCGAGCTGACGGAGTTGTCGATCCCCGAATTCTCGTGGTAGATCGCCAGCTTGATCGTACCGCCTTCGGAAATCTGCGGGCGCACTTTCAGCAGCAGGCCCACGTCCTTGCGGTCGACCGTCTGGAACGGATTGCTTGCCCCGCTCGCGCCCGTCGTGAAGGAACCGGTGATGATCGGTATGTTCTGACCGACCTTGATCGTCGCCAGTTCGTTATCCAGCGTGATCATGTTCGGTGTGGACAAGATGTTGGCGTGTCCCGTACTTTCAAGGGCATGCGCGATCGCGCCCAGGCCCAGCTCGCCGTTCACCTGCTTGAAGAGGCCGATCGACAGGCCGGTCGGCGTCGGGATCGAGCTGCCGGTGGTCGCGCCGGACGCGCCGCTGATGCCCGTCGCCGCGGCCAGCGCCAGGTTGACGATGTTGTTGTTGCTGCCGCCGAGGCTGAACGACTGCAGGCCGCCGACACGGTAGCTGCTGTTGTTGTTGCCGGTCAGGCCCACCCATTGCACGCCGAACTCGGACGCGTCGGTCGACGTCACCTCGACCACCAGTGCCTCGATGTAGACCTGGGCGCGGCGCACGTCGAGCTGGTCGATGACGGCGCGCAGGTTGCGGTACACGGCGTCCGGCGCCGTGATGATGAGGCTGTTGGTCGACGCGTCGGCCTGGATGAAGCCGGAACCCTGTCCGCCGCCGGCACCGCCGGCCGTGGCCTGGCCCTGCTGGGAGAACGAGCCGCCCGTGCCGCCCATGCCCACGCTGCTCTGCTGGCCCTGCTGGCCGCCGAGCCCGCCGGCACCGCCTGCGCCGCCGGTGGCGGTCGACTGGATCGAACCGCCCGCCGTGCCCTGCTGCTGCACCGGCACGGCCGACGCATCCTGCGACACGACGGCGCGCAAGGTCTGCGCGACCTTGCTGGCGTCGGCGTTCTTCAGGTAGACCACGTGGATGTTGCCGAGTTCCGCCGTCGGCTGGTCGAGCTTCGCGATCAGGTTCTTGGCCATGCTCGCGCGCGCGGGCGATGGCGCGCGCACGATGACGGAGTTGGTGCGCGGATCGGCCAGCACCGTGACGCGGCCCGCGTCGCCGCCGGCCGCCGGTTCCATCAGGCGCGTGACGAGCGTGGCGACGTCGCTGGCGATGCCGTTGCGGATCGGGACCACGTCGAGGTCGCCGGTGGCCGGCGCGTCGAGCGCGGCGATGATCTTCGACAGGCGGCGCAGGTTGTCGGCGTAGTCCGTGATCACGAGGCTGTTGTTGCCCGGGTCGGCCATGATCGAGTTGTTGGGCGAGATCAGCGGACGCAGCACGGCCGTCAGGTTGGCGGCGGACTCATGCTGCAGGCGGTAGACCTGCGTGGCGATCTGGTCGCCTTTGACCTTCGAGCCGCCGATGCCGACCTGCGTGGGCGACGACTGCAGCTTCGCTTCCGCTTCCGGCACCACCTTCGCATAACCGTCGCCGGTGACGACCGCATAGCCCTGCAGGCGCAGTGCCGAGGTCAGCAGCGAGAAGGCCTGGGCCCTGGTCAATGTCTTTTCCGAAACGAGCGTCAGCGTGCCTTTCACGCGCGGGTCGATGATGAACGTCGTCCCCGTGTAATGGCCGACCGCCTTGATCACGGACTCCATGTCGGCATTGACGAAGTTGAGCGCGGCGCCATTACCACTACCGTCCTGGGCATGGGCGAGCGGCGGCAGGACGCTTGTTCCGACGGTGCAGCAGAGCATGGCGCCGGCCACGATGCGGCGCAGTGCCGGGAGTTGCTGGATGCTGCGGGTTGGATTTTTTTTCATCATCTGAACTCTAACGCGATTATGTTCTTGCCGTTCACCATACGCCGTTGACCCAGCAGGTTGAGCAGGTTGCCCAGCGTGTCTTCGTACTTGTCGGCCGCCGCGGCCTGTCCCGAGAAGTGCAAGCGGCCGTTTTCCAATGCTCCATTACCAGACAGCAGGAGCGCACCGCTCACCGTACGCAGCACCACGTCGGCCCGCTGGCCGTGCCAGTCCATGGCCATCTCGTAGGTACCGAGCGGTTTGATCGGGCTCATGCGCGATCCCATGTCGGTCAGCGACAGCACCGTGCGTCCGCTCACCGTCACCGTATTGCCCTGGCGCGCGATGTCCAGCAGGTTCCAGGACAGCTTGATCGTGCCCGTGAGCGCGAGCGTGTTCAACGGCGCACCCAGCCCGGCCAGGCCTTCGGCCGGCAACAGCAACTGGCCGGCGCTGACCTGCCATTGCGACCAGCTGCCGCTGACGTGCACGGGCTGCGCCAGCGCCTGGTCGTTGGCCAGGTCCATGCTGACATCCCCGAACAGCACTAGCGGCGACAGGCGCCAGCTGAAGCGTCCCGGCAGCAGCGGGGTGACGGATCCGCCCGCGCCCGGCGCCCCGCCCACAAAGGCTGAGCCGCGCCAAAGCGTACCCTGCGCATCCCCCAGAGTCAAACGGCCATCCGTCTGGCGTTCGACCATCGGCGCGAGCCATGCCGCCGGCAGGAACGCCAGTACCGTCAGGATCACCGCGAGCGTCGGCAGCGCGATCCAGGCAAACGTGCGCTTCATTGGCCGCTGCCGGTGTTCTGGCGCAGCGTCAGGCTGGCGTCGACCTGGCCGGCGGCGGGCAGGGACGTGACGACGGCGTCCTGCACGAGCAAGCGGTTGGCGCGGCGCTGCTCGTCCAGCCACGTGGCGAGGTTGGCGAACGCCACGTTATTCAACTGGAGCTTGATGTACTCGCCGTTCACCGACAGCGATTCCGGATTCAGGCCGCGCCCCGACAGGCTGCTGCCGACGGTTTCGCGCGTGAGCGGCACGACGTGCGTTTCCGGTGCCTGGGCCAGCGTGCTCGCTTCCTGGGCCATGGCCTGCAGCTCGGCCGCCTGCTGGCGCAGCTGCGGCAACTGGCGGCGCAGCTGGGCGCGCCCTTCGATGGCCGGATCGACGAGCAGCAGGTACAGCAGCGCGGCCAGCACGACGGCGCCGCCGGCCGCCAGGAAGCGGCGTTCCTGCTCGGTGCGCGCGAGCCAGAGCGCCGTGGCGCGCTCGCGGTACTGGGCAAAGGTGGTGGCGATGCTCATGGTTTGGCTCCCGTGCTGCGGATGACCCAGTTGCCCGGCGTGCTTTCTTCCAGCGTGAGCCGGCGCGTGGCCAGGGCCGTGCGCAACTGCCCGGTCAAACCGGGGTCGACCGTTTCGGGTTTGACTTTGACGGTCAACGCGCGTTCGCGGTATTCAATTGATACAAGTCCAATCGGACGGCCGAGCGATCGCGTCGCTTCACCCAGCGCCGAGGCGAGATAAGTAAATTCGTCGGGCGACACGTCGCCCGTGTTGGCGCGCGCGCGGGCGATGTGCTGGCGCATCTGCAGCACGGGATCGAGGATCGTCGTTTCGCGCGGATACACGTTGCGGTAGGTCTGGACCATCGACTGGCGCACCGTGTTGGCTTCGCGGCGCAGGCGCAGCCAGTCGACGTTCAGCCCGATCAGGTTGACGGCCACGGCCAGCGCGCCGAGCGCGATCGGCCAGCGCCAGCGGCGCCAGTCGCGCGTGGGCGCCCCCGCGGCGCCGAGGCCGCTCACGAGGTCCAGCGCAGTCGTCTTGGAACCGGCGATCCAGTGCGTCCAGCTGTCCGCTTCGATCAGGATGCCGGGACCGGCTTCCTGCGCCAGCGCCTGGTATTCGCCCACTTGCGCGGGCGGCACGTACAGCACGAGCGGGGCGTCGCCGCTGAAGGCGCGCGCCGTCTGCAGCACGACGGCCGGCGTGGCGTCGAGCGCGAGGCCGAAGCCCTGGAACAGGCTCTGGCGCAAAGTCAGTTCGACGCCGGAAATGGCGGCGGCAACACTGCCCGGCTGCAAAGGCAAGCACAGTTGCGCGGGCTCGGCCATGATGGTGCGCGCGCCCTGCGCCAGCAGGCTTTTCACGATGCCTTGCAGCCAGTCGCGCTCGACCACCGCGATGGGCCGCATGCCGTCGGGCTGCTCGGGCGCGGCCACGAGGACGGCGTCCATCGGATCGCCCAGGATGTGTTCTTCGACGAGGCCCGGCAGCGCGGCCTTCAGGCGCGCGCCGGACAGCGGCGGCGCCTGCACCGACAGCAGGGTCACGTCGGCGGCGGCGAGCAGCAGCACGATGCGGCGGCTCGTGCCGACCAGGTCGCCCAGGTTGCGCAGCGGGCCTTCGCCATGCTGGTCGATCGCGCCGCCATCGGTGACGAGGGCGAAGCGGCACAACGCATGTTCACCTTCGGCACGCGCAGGATGCCGGATATAAAGTGTGCTCAAACTGTCTCGCTTTCTCGATCTTCTGTTGGTCGTTTTAACATGCCCTGCGCTATCCCTCGAGACTTCTCTTCAATGTTCAATACTGGCGGATCCACACCACTTTCGGCCCGCTGCCCGCCACCAGGTTCGACGACCGGTGGATCAGCGCCTGTGCATCCAGCGCGGCACGGTCCAGGCGGATGCGGCTGTCGACGAAAAACCAGTCGCTCTTGACGCCCGCCGTACCCTCCGTCGGCTTCCGGTTCTCGCCGATCTCGGTCTCGAAATAATTGAGACCGCGCCACGCCGCCTGCTTGCGCCGCACGATCAGCGTATTCGCTTCCGACACCGACATGTCCGGCACCACGGCCGCCAGCACTTCCGCCGGCGCCGTGTTGACGTTCACCGGCGTCTTTTCCGGCAGCACCGTCACGAACGGCCGCAGCCGCTCGACGATGGCCGGCGTCACGCCCCGCACCGACAACAAATCTCCCACCTGCAGAATCTTCATCGGCGCGCCCGTCACGGGCGCGGCCTGCGTCTGCTTCGTCGGGTCGTTGCCCTCGTCCGCCGTGGCCGGCAAGCCGGCCGCGACGAAGTTCGCGATGCGCAGCGCCAGGCCCTGGTCCAGCTGCAGGTTGTTCAGCAGGCGTTTGAAGATCGCCAGCTGCTGCGGATCCGCCAAGCCGCGGCTCATCCCCAGGTTGAGCAAATTGTAACGCGAGCATGCGTCGGTAATGTTACCGGACAGGCTTGCATCGAACGTTTCTCCTTCGACCCGCTGGCGTTCGACGTATTGGTCCAGGCGCGTTTCCGCCAGCGGCGTCGCCCATACCTGGTCGAGCGACGTGTAGTCGCGATGGTCGATGCCGTCCTGGAACAGGACCAGCGTCGACCAGTCGAGCGCGCCACGCAGGATCCACTTGGTCTGCAAGTGCAGGCGCTGGTTTTCCATCGAACGCACCTGCACCTGCTGCTGCCAGAACAGGCTGGCGACGATGGAAATCGCCAGCGTGGTGAGCAGTAGCGCGGTGATCACGGCCACGCCGCGTTCGCGCGCAGGCCGGCGCTGTCGCGTTCTCATGGTTCCCCCAGCAGGAAGGATTTGACCATCGGCTGTTGCAGGTTCTGGGCCAGCAACGCGACCTGCAGGCCGGTCGGTTCGTTGCTCGCCTGGGCGACGCCCTGGTCAGGCTGCTGCTGCTGCGGCGGCGGCGCCCCGACCGTGCCCGCCGCATTCGCGCCGGGATCGACGCCGCCCTGGCGCCACGAGTTGTTGAGCCAGGTCGCGACCTGCATCCCTGTCACGCCGGTCTGGATGGCCACGGCCGGGTTGGTGTCGGCATCGCTGGTGACGGCCTGCCACAGCGCGTCGAGCTGGACGAGGTCGCGCGTCGGCTGCGACTCGCGCCGCATCAAGGTGCCGTTGACGATGCGGTACGCGACCACCTGCAGCCGCGACGGCTGGTTTTCCGTAAACACCTCGCGCACGAGCGTCAGGCGGTCGGCGCCGACGAGGAGATAGGGCCGCTGGTCGACGACGTCGCGCTGGGCGATGTGTTCGCAGTCGCTCTGCATCTGGGCGAAGGCCAGCTGCATGCCGCGCGTCGTTTCCATCTGCTGCGTGAGGGCCACGCGGGCGCGCACGATGCCGTCCAGCCCGCGCCAGCCGAGGACGGCCACGATGGCGAGGATGCTGATCGCCACGAGCAGCTCCACGAGGGTGAAGCCGCGGGCCTGGGAAGAGTTCGTCATCGCCACGGCTTCAACACGAGTTGGACCAGCTTGACGATGCGCCGGTTGGGGTTTTCGATGTCGTACACGGAGACCTCGACCCGGCGCAGGCGCGGGTTCGGGCTGGCGATCACTTCTTCCTGGCACACGAGGTGCAGGTCGCCCTGCGGGCAATCGAAGCTGTGCTTGCCGATGTCGGGGAATTCCTTGCCCAGTCGGATCTGCACGAGCCGGTTCTCGGCCGACCACGTCGCCATCATCGAGGCGCGCAGGCCGCTGCCGTTGGCGCTCAGGCTGCCGACGGCGCGCAGGCCCGCGCCCAGCGCCGTGCCCACGATGACGAGGGCCACGAGCACTTCGAGCAGCGTGAAGCCGCGTTGCCGGTTCGGGAATCGCATGGCGCGCATGATTGACCTCTTCACTCCACCGTGAAGTGCCCGACCCCGTCGGCGCGGATGGCGACGCGGTCGTTGCCGCTGGCCAGCGTGAGCACGAACGGCTTGTCGACCGGTTCGCTGCCGAACGTGATGCGCAGCGGATTCAGGGTACCCGCGCTGGTCGGATCCAGCAGCAGGGTCAGCGGGGCATTCTTGAAGTCGCGCTCGCGCAGCATGTCGTCGTTCGCGATCGGTTGCCAGCGCGTTTCGGTGCGCACGAGGAAGTGGTAACGCTCGGGCGTGGCTTCGAAGGCGACGAGGCGGTTGCGCACGATCGCTTCGTCGCGCGCCAGTTGCAGCAGCAGCGCGATACGCTGCGCCTCCTTCTGCAGGTCCTGGTGCGGGCTGGGAATGGCGTTGAGGCTGGCCAGCCCCAGCGTGATGCCGATGATGACCATCACGACCATGATCTCCACCAGGGTGAAGCCGCCGGCGCGGCCCGGCGCGCGCGTGGTCATCGACACACCTACGTTATTTGTTGTCCCACGAACCGACGTCGGCATCCTCGCCGGTACCGCCCGGCTGGCCGTCCGCGCCCAGCGAGAACACGTCGATCTCGCCGTGCAGGCCAGGCGACAGGTACTGGTACGGATTGCCCCACGGGTCCTTCGGCAGCTTGTCGATGTAGCCGCCTTCCTTCCAGCCGTTGGCGGCCGGGCCGCTGGTCGGCTTCTGGACGAGGGACTGCAAGCCCTGCTCCGTGGTCGGATAGCGCTGGTTATCGAGCTTGTACATCTTGAGTGCCGACATCAGCGTGGCGATGTCGACGCGGGCCGCGGTCACGCGCGACTCGCCGGTACGGCCCAGCAGCTTGGGAACGACGAGCGCACCCAGGATGCCGATGATGACCACGACGACCATGATTTCGACGAGGGTGAAACCGCGCTGGCGGCGCTGCCGTGCGAAACGATGCTTGAAGTTCTGCATAGATGTGATGGATGTGGTCGAAAAAACAGTATAAGGCCGAACGAGCGGGGATGAGGTTAAAAGTCGTTTGGAAAATGTTCCAACTCGTCAGGAAAATTGTCTAATTGTAAGATAGGCGGCGCAGAAAGACACCTTCTACGTGCGCCGCGACTCATTCTACGCCGGGACGCCCCGCGCAAACGGGGCAGCACGGATTGCGTGCCACGCCGATCTCCGTCCACTCCATGGCGCGCGCATCCAGCATCTGCAGCCGGCCGGCCAGCGAACGGCCGCTTCCGGCCAGCAGCTTCAGCGCCTCGGCCGCCTGCATGGCGCCGATGATGCCGACCAGCGGCGCGAACACGCCCATCGTGCTGCATGCCATTTCCTCGAACTTGCCGTCCTCCGGGAACAGGCAGGCATAGCAGGGCGAAGCGGGGTCGCGCACGTCGAAGACCGAGATCTGCCCGTCGAAACGGATCGCGGCGCCCGCGACGAGCGGGACGCCGGCGGCAACGCAGGCGCGGTTGACGGCATGGCGGGTGGCGAAGTTGTCGCTGCAGTCGAGTACGACATCGGAATCGCGCACGAGTTCCCCTAAACGTGCGGCATCGGCGCGTTCGCGCAAGGCGACGACCTCGACCTCGGGATTGATCTGGTGCAGGGCTTCACGGCCGGACTCGACCTTGGGCTGGCCCACGCGGGCCGTCGTGTGCATGACCTGGCGCTGCAAATTCGTCAGGTCGACGGTGTCGTCGTCGACGAGCGTCAACCGGCCCACGCCGCCCGCGGCGAGATACAGCGCGGCCGGCGAGCCGAGACCGCCGGCGCCGATCACGAGCACGCGCGCGGCCAGGAAGCGCGCCTGGCCTTCGATACCGATCTCGTCGAGCAGGATATGGCGCGAATAGCGAAGCAGTTGCTGGTCGTTCATCGCTTCGGTGCAGACGGCTTGGCGTCGTCCTTGATCTCGGCCGGCTTCGGCTCCTGGCCCGGCAGCTTGGCCGGCGCGGGCTTGTCCTCGTCCGGATCGGCCTTGGCTAGCTGCACCTTCAGACCCTTGAAGTGATTCAGGGCTTGCGCCAGCTGGAAGTCATCCTTGCCGCCGAATTCGACCGGTTTCGCATTCTTCAGCGCGGCCATGGTGAACTGCTCTTCCTCGAGCTCGTCGCGGCGCTTCGCGTTCGCGCTCTTGCTATCAGCCGCTTCGTTCGTCAGGTGGTGATCGAGGTCCGCTTCGCGCACGCGCACGGCGTTCAGGCCGTCGCCTTCCGGCGTCTCGTCGACCTTCAGGTCCGGCACGATGCCCAGCGCCTGGATCGAGCGGCCCTTCGGCGTGAAGTAGCGCGCGGTCGTCAGCTTCACGGCCGTGTCGGGCGTCAACTGGCGCAGGGTCTGCACGGAACCCTTGCCGAACGTCTGGCTGCCCATCACGATGGCGCGCTTGTAATCCTGCAGCGCGCCCGCGACGATTTCCGACGCCGAGGCCGAGCCCGTGTTGACCAGCACCACCATCGGCACGGTCTTCAGCGCGGCCGGCAATTTCGCCAGCGGATCGGCGCCCGGCTTGACGGCATAGAATTCGCGCCGGCCGTAGAACGTGGCGTTCGACTCGGCCAGCTGACCCTTCGTCGAGACGATCACGTCGTTCGCCGGCAGGAAGGCGGCGGAGACGCCGATCGCGCTCGGCAGCAGGCCGCCCGGGTCGTTGCGCAGGTCCAGCACGAGACCCTTGATGTTCGGATTGCGGGCGTACAGGTCCTTCAACTTGTCCGCGACGTCGTCGACGGTCTCTTCCTGGAACTGGTTGATGCGCAGCCAGGCATAGCCGGGCTCGATCATCTTCGCCTTGACGCTGGCCACCTTGATTTCCTCGCGCTCGACCGGCACGACCCACGGCGCGTCCGCGCCGCGGCGGGCGATGGTCAGCATCACCTTGCTGTGCGGCTCGCCGCGCATGCGCTTGATGGCATCGTCCAGCGACAGGCCCTTCACCGGCACATTGTCGATGCGGGTGATCAGGTCGCCCGCCTTGATGCCGGCGCGGTAGGCGGGCGAATCCTCGATGGGCGAGACGATCTTGACGTAGCCGTCTTCCATCGCGACCTCGATGCCGAGGCCGACGAAGCGGCCCTGCACCTCTTCGCGCATCTCGGCGAAATCCTTCTGGTCCAGGTACACGGAATGCGGATCCAGCGAATTCACCATGCCGGCGATGGCGTCCGACAGCAGCTTCTTGTCGTCGACCTTCTCGACGTAATCGCTTTTAATCAGGGCATACACGTCGGCCAGCTGACGCAGCTCGTCCAGCGGCAGGGGCGCATCGCCGCCCTTTTGTGCCAGCGCCGAATACTGGACCGAGGCGGCCACCCCGGCCACCATGCCGAGGCCAATCAGACCGAGGTTCTTGAGTTTCTTGCCCATGCTGTTCCCTGGATTGTGCTTCCGGAAATTAGAACCTGATCCAGCTCGAAGGATCGAACGCTTTTCCGAGATGCCTGAGCTCGAAGTATAGCCCCGATTCCTCGTTACCGCCGGTATTGCCGGCACTGGCGATGACGTCGCCCGGCTTGACCGCGTCGCCGGCCTGTTTCACCAGGGTCTGGTTGTTGCCGTAGATCGACAGGTACTCGCCGCCGTGGTTGATGATGATCAGGTTGCCGTAGCCGCGCATCCAGTTGGCGAACACGACACGCCCCGCCGCGATGGCGCGCACGTCGGTCCCTTCCGGGGCCTTGATGAACATGCCGCGCCACGTCGGACCATCGCCGCGCTTGGCGCCGAAACGGGCCGCGATCTTGCCGGAGATCGGCGCCGGCAGGCGGCCGCGCAGGCTTTCGAATGCGCCGCTCGGCAGGTCGGCGGCCAGTGCCGTGTCGGCCGAACGCTGCGGTGCTTCCGGTTTCGGTGCCGGCTCCTCGGCCACCCGCGTTTCTTCCGGCTCGGGTTTCGGCGGCGGCAACGGTTTGACGGGCTTGCCCGTCTTGGCCGCTTCCTTGGCCGCTTCGCGCGCCAGGCGTTCGCGCTCTTCGCGCTGCGCCCTGGCCCGCGCCAGCGCACGTTGTTTCGCCTCGGCGGCCGCTTTCGCGCGTGCGGCGGCCAGTTCCTGTTGGCGCTTGCGCTCGGCCGCGGCGGCGATTTCCTGTTCGCGGATCAGGCGCGTCAGGCGGTCGACGAGGCCGCTCATGCGCTGCTCGTCCCGTTCCAGGCGGCTCGCCTGCTTGCGCTGGTCCGTCAGCTTGCTCGACAGGTTCGCCAGCAGGGCGGCCCGTTTGGCCTTTTCCTTTTCGAGCAGCGCCTTTTGCGACTTCTGCTCTTGTGCAATTTCTTCCAGCTCGTCCCTGGCGTTCTGCGTCTCGGCGTGGTTCGCCTCGACGGCCGCCAGGTTCGTGCGCAGGGAATTCAGTAATTTCGCTTGCGCCTGCGAGACGTAGGCCATCATCTGCAGGTCGCGGTTGATCCGGTTCGGGTTATCGCCGGACAGCAGCAGCTTGATGCGGTCCTCGTTGCCGGCGATATAGTGCTGGCGCAACAGCTTCGCCAGCTGGCGCTTCTGGGCCGCGATGGTGTCGCCAAGTCGCGCCTCTTCGGTCGCGAGATCCTTCAGCCTGGTATTGGTCTCGGCCTGCTCGTCCGCAAGTTCGCGCAGCGAGCGGTTGGCGTCGGAAATCTTTTCTTCCGATTCCGCCAGCTCGTCGGCCGCGTCTTCCTTTTCGCTCTCGGTGCGGCTGATGTCCTTCTTGAGCGCATTGAGCTTTTGCTGGATGCCGGCGCGCGCCGCCTCGGCGGCGGCCTTCTCCTTGCTGCGCGTGGTCTGGCGCGGCGCCGCCTGCACGCTGCCGAAGGCGAACGCACAGGCCAGCAGGCCGCAGACCAGTTTGCCGCGGGCGGACAGGCCCGCGGACGTCGACTTCACGAAGGGAAAACGCAAGACTTACTTCGCCTTCCCTTGGTTGGCCACGGCGGCCATGGCGGCCGCGATCGCTGCCTGGTCGCCCAGGTAGTAGTGGCGGATCGGCTTCAGGTCCGCGTCCAGTTCATACACGAGCGGGGTGCCGTTCGGGATGTTCAGGCCGACGATGTCCGTGTCGCTGATGTTGTCCAGCATCTTGATCACGGCGCGCAGGCTGTTGCCGTGGGCCGAGATCAGGATCTGCTTGCCGGCGCGGATGGCCGGGGCGATTTCCTCGTCCCAGGCCGGCATCACGCGGGCGACGGTGTCCTTCAGGCATTCCGTCAGCGGGATCTGGGCCTTGTCGAGGCCGGCGTAGCGCGGGTCGTTGAAGGACGTGCGCGGATCGTTCGCTTCCAGCGCCGGCGGCGGGGTGTCGTAGCTGCGGCGCCATACGAGCACCTGCTCGTCGCCGAACTTGGCGGCGGTCTCGCCCTTGTCCAGGCCCTGCAGCGCGCCGTAGTGGCGCTCGTTCAGGCGCCAGTCGTTCTTGACCGGCAGCCACATCATGTCCATCTCGTCCATGGCCAGCCACAGGGTGCGGATCGCACGTTTCAGGACCGAGGTATAGGCCAGGTCGAAGGTGAAGCCGGCTTCCTTCAGCAGGCGGCCGGCGAGCTTGGCTTCATTGACCCCTTTTTCGGTCAGGTCGACATCGGTCCAGCCGGTGAAACGGTTCTCGAGGTTCCAGGTGGACTCGCCGTGGCGCATGAATACGATTTTGTACATAGGTGCTTTATAGAAAAAAGTGAGCAAGAAATACCGATCCGACTTCTATTTTATAATGCGATGATTCAGTTCAACCAACGGAACCTTCGTGAAATTCATCATCGACCATTTCATCACTGTCGCGATCGCTCTTTTGTCGGGGGGCGCCCTGCTGTGGTTGTCGCTCGCGCCGCGTGGCCGCGTGGCCTCCCCGCTGCAGGCCACCCAGATGCTCAACCGCGGTAAATCCACCGTCGTGATCGATGTGCGCAGCGCCGAAGCCTTTGCCAACGGGCACCTGCGCGACGCGAAACACATTCCGCTGGCAGACTTGGGCAATCGCACCGGCGAGCTGGACAAGTCGAAAATCAAGACCATCGTTGTCGTCGACCAGGACGGCAAACACGCCACTAAAGCGGCGCGCCTGTTGAAAGCGGCAGGGTTCGAAGATATCTATGGCCTGGAAGGCGGCATCGCGGCCTGGACGGCTGCCGGCCTGCCCCTGATCAAATAATTTGAAAGGATACTGCCATGACAGCCCATGTTGTCCTCTATCACACCGCCAGCTGCCCCTACTGCGTGCGCGCCGAGCGTCTGTTGGAAGCCAAGGGCGTGACCGACATCGAACGCATCCGTGTCGACCTTGATCCAGAACAGCGCGCCGTCATGATGCAACGCACGGGCCGCCGTACGGTGCCGCAGATCTACGTGGGCGATACCCACGTGGGCGGCTTCGACGACCTGTACGCGCTCGACCAGGCGGGCCGCCTGGACCCGCTGCTGAAGGGCGAAGCAGCCTGATCGGTGCTGGCTTGGCCAGGCCCCGGCAAACTATTGAAACCGAATTGGTTTTGATACAATTGCCGGCGCCTTGACAAGTCAAGCACCTCGAATGGCAGGCTATGCCATTCTTCTTACAATTACACGAAAGCGTTCCATGGCTGACGAAAACCTGCAACCCGTATTCCAAATCCAGCGTATTTACCTGAAGGATCTGTCGCTGGAACAACCGAATTCCCCGGCGATCTTCCTGGAGCAGGAAGCCCCGACCATCGAGGTCGCGCTGGACGTCGGCGCCGAAGGCATTGCCGATGGCATCTACGAATCGACCGTCACCATCACCGTGACCGCCAAGGTCAAGGACAAAGTGGCCTTCCTGGCCGAAGGCAAGCAGGCAGGTATCTTCGAAGCCCGTAACATCCCGGCCGAGCAGATGGATCCGCTGCTGGGCATCGGTTGCCCGAACATCATCTACCCGTACCTGCGTGCGAACATCGCCGACGTGATCACCCGTGCCGGTTTCCCGCCGGTCCACCTGGCCGAGATCAACTTCGAAGTGTTCTACCAGCAGCGCCGCCAGGCGCTGGCCGAGCAGGCTGCCGCTGCAGGCACGCCGGCTGGTAACCAGTAATATCCCGGGCGTCCCGCTTCGCCCGTCCCGGGCGGGGCCGGACGCCTTGTTTCTTTGACGTATCTGCCGACTTTCGGCAGACACGTCTTCAAAGGCCCACATGCGCCCCATCCGCTTCCGCCACCGACTCATTGCAGGCTGCTTGCTGCTGCTGGCATCGTGCGCGGCCGCCGCGTTCGATTTCAAGACGGTCGGCGCGCATGCCGTGATCCTGTACGACGCCCCGTCCACCCGCAGCGGCAAGCTGTACGTCGCGCCCAGCGGCATGCCGGTCGAGGTCGTCCTCAGCTACGGCGACTGGGTCAAGATCAGAGACGCCACCGGCGACATGGCCTGGACCGAAGCGAAAAACCTGTCGGCGAAGCGCAACGTCATCGTGCGCGTCGCGTCCGCCAGGGTGCGTTCGGCGCCCGACGAGAATGCGCCCGTCGTGATGACGGCCGAAAAGAACGTCCTGCTCGAGCTCGTCGATCCGGAAGCCGGCAACTGGGTGCGCGTGCGCCACCGCGACGGCACCAGCGGCTACGTCAAGGCTTCCGACATCTGGGGCATCTAGCCCGTATTTCGATACCCATGCACGAACCGAAACCACCCCAAAAAATCACCGTCCTCGGTGCCGGCGCCTGGGGCACGGCGGTGGCGATCGCGCTCGCCGCGCGCCACGACGTCCTGCTGTGGGGACGCAATCCCGCGCAGATGGTGCAAGCCGCCAGCGCGCGCGAAAACACCGAATACCTGCCCGGCTTTCCGTTCCCGGACGGCCTGGACGTCACGGCCGACTTCGATGCCGCCGTCGCGCATGTCGTGAACAGCGCCGGCGCGGCGCCGCTGCTGATCGCGGCCTGCCCGGTCGCCGGCCTGCGCCCGCTGCTGCTGCAACTGAAGGGCCGCGCCATTCCGAACATCGTCTGGCTGTGCAAGGGCTTCGAATACGAGACCGGCCTGCTGCCACACCAGGTCGTGCGCGAAGTGCTGGGCGATGCCGTGCCGGCCGCCGCGCTGTCCGGCCCGTCGTTCGCGCAGGAAGTGGCGCGCGGCCTGCCGTGCGCGCTGACGGTCGCCTCGACCGACAAGGCGCTGCGCGACCGCGTCGTCGCGCTCGTCCATGGCGGGAATATGCGCGTGTATTCCTGCGATGACATGGTTGGCGTGGAAGTAGGTGGCGCCGTCAAGAACATCCTCGCCATCGCCACCGGCACGGCCGACGGCCTCGGCCTCGGCCTGAATGCGCGCGCCGCGCTGATCACGCGCGGCCTCGCGGAAATCACCCGCCTCGGTACGGCGCTGGGCGGCCATGCGGGCACCTTCATGGGCCTGACGGGGATGGGCGACCTGATCCTGACGTGCACGGGCGACCTGTCGCGCAACCGCCGCGTAGGCCTGGCACTGGCCCAGGGCAAACCGCTCGACACGATCGTCCGGGAACTCGGCCACGTGGCCGAAGGGGTACCCTGCGCCAAGGCCGTGCGCGAGCTGGCGGCCAGGCTGGGCGTCGACATGCCGATCACCAATGCGGTGGCCGGCGTGCTGTTCGATGGCGATTCCGCCAGCGACATGGTGACCAGGCTGCTGGCGCGGGATCCGCGCGACGAACTGGCCTGACACGCTCCGATAACGCGACCGTTGCGGTGGCACGTTTCATTTGAGGCCCCCGGCCTCAAATGCCCCCCTACGGCTGCGGATTACGGCGCGGGCGTGCTCCGCGTCGGTCCACCCGTGTTATCGCCCGGATGCAGCAGGATGGTCAGCAACGCGACCGCATCCTGGTTGGCCTGGACCGCATGCGGCTCGCCGCCGGCGAGATAAACCATCTCGTTCGGCCGCAGGATCGTCGTGCGGCCGTGGGCCTGGAACGCGATCTCGCCTTCCAGGCACAGCAAGGTCATCTCGCCTTCGACCCAATGTTCCGGCAGCGGTTTTTCCTTCGGTATCACGAGCCGGATCAACTCCATGTGATCCGTCTTGATCAGTGCGATCGAGGTGAAATTCGCGATGTCGTCTTCGCCCCGCTGGAGTGCGATCCGCTCACCCGAGACTGCGTGATGCAACGCCATGTGTGACTCCCTTTACTCTTCGAATGTCTGCGGCACCCCGCGCAGCCAGTTGACAAGCGCGGTGGCGTCCTTGAATCCCTGCGCGAGCTGCGGCACGAGCTTGTCCGGGGCGTTGATGTCCAGCTTCTCTTCTTTCCAGACGAAATAGCTCTTCAGCTTCAGGTATTCGACCAGCGGATGGTTCGGATCGAATCCCTTCGGCGGGCGTTGCAGCTTGTCTTCCGGCTGCAGGTCGCCATACGCTTCGCGCAGATGTTTATTCTTCAACATTTTGGCGAAACCTGTCGCATCGTTGACGACGTGCTCGCGGATCGCCTTCAGGCGCGCCGCGGGCGGCAGGTATTCGCCCGCACCATACAGCAGCGTACCGTCCGCTTCGATGTGGAAATAATAGGTCGGACCGCCGCCTTCGCTGGGCCGGCGCTTGTTGCCCGGCGCGATGCCGGCCGAGAAATGCGTTTTATACGGCGTCTTGTCGTGCGAAAAGCGCGTATCGCGCTGGAAGCGGAACATCGCCTTCTTCGGGTCGCAGGCGACGATCTGCTTGTCGAACCGGCCGATCTCCTTGATCAGTTCCGTCAGCACTTCCAGGAATTCGACCCGCAGGATGTCGTAGCGGGGCTTGTTCATGATGAACCACGGCCGGGTGTTGCTCTCTTTAAGTTCGGAAAGGAATTGCGTCAGGTCGCGCAGATGCATAAGGGGTCCAAATGAGGTCCAAATGAGGTCCAAACAATTCAGGGGGTCTGGCGCGGACGGCGGCCGACGGTCACGGCGATGGTCGTCTCGCGGTTCTTGCGCATGACCGTCATCTGCGCCTTGCCGCCGGGCGGCAGGTCGGCGATGAGGTTCATCATGTCGTTGGTGCTGCCAACTTTCTTGCCTTCGACGGCCAGCAGGATATCGCCCGGACGCATGCCGGCGCGGTCGGCCGGTCCACCGCGCACGACGCCGGCGATGATGGCGCCGCGGTCGCGCGGGAGGCCGAAGCTGTCGGCCAGTTCGGGCGTGATGTCCTGCGATTCGACGCCGATCCAGCCGCGCACGACCTGGCCATGCTCGATGATGGAATCGAGCACGGTCTTCGCCGTCGACACGGGAATCGCGAAGCCGATGCCGACCGAACCGCCCGTCTGCGAATAAATGGCCGAGTTGATGCCCAGCAGGTTGCCGCGCGTATCGACGAGCGCGCCGCCCGAGTTGCCGAAGTTGATGGCGGCATCCGTCTGGATGAAGTTCTCGAAGTGGTTGATGTGCAGGTTGTTGCGGCCCAGCGCCGAGATGATGCCGAGGGTGACGGTCTGGCCCACGCCGAACGGATTGCCGATCGCGAGCACGACGTCGCCCACGCGCGCCTGCCCGGGGTCGCCCAGCACGATCACGGGCAATTTATCCGCCTTGATGCGGATGACGGCGAGGTCTGTTTCCGGATCGGTGCCGACGATGCTGGCGGCCGATTTGCGCCCGTCCGCGAGGCCGACCTCGATCTCGTCGGCACCTTCCACGACGTGATAATTGGTCAGGATATAGCCGTCGCCGCTGACGATCACGCCGGAGCCCAGGCTGGCCATCTGTTCCTGCGGCGGCATCTTGTCGCCGAAAAACCGTTTGAAAAATGGATCCTTGAGCAGCGGATGCGTTTCGCGCAACGCCTTGCTGGTGAGGATGTTGACGACGGCCGGCATCGCGCGGCCGGCCGCGTCGCGGTAGCTGGCCGGCGCCGGGCCGCCGGCGGGCGCCTGTAGCACGGGCACTACCCCGCCGACCTGGGTCGGCGCGCGCCCCGTCCACGCCGGCCGCAGCGCCGCGATCACGACATAGATGCCGAGGGCGATCGTGACGGTTTGCGCGAACAGCAGCCAGTAGCGGCGCATCGGGGAACTCCTGTGTTCAGCGCTTCAGCGAATCGCGGATTTCACGGAGCAGCACGACCTCTTCCGATACTGCCACCGCCGCGGCCGCCTCTTTCTCTTCTTCCGCTTTGGTGAGCGGCGCACGCATGCGGTTCATCAGGCGCACCATCTGGAAGATGACGAAGGCAAGGATCACGAAGTTCAGCAGGATCGTGAAGAAATTACCGTACGCAAGCACGGCGCCGGCCTTCTTGGCCTCGGCCAGCGGCAAGCCGTATGCCTGGCCGTTGAGCGGGATGTAGTAGCTGGCGAAATCGAGGCCGCCGAACAGCTTGCCGATCGGGGGCATGATGACGTCCTGCACGAGCGAATCGACGATGCGTCCGAACGCACCGCCGATGATCACGCCGACCGCCAGGTCGACGACGTTGCCCTTCATCGCAAATTTCTTGAACTCTTCCAGCATAGCCATCACGGACCTCCCTTGTGTTTTTTAAAACCTTGTCAGGTTCACAGCGATGATACAGGAAACGTGGGTCGATCCGATCCGGCGAGATAACCATGTGGCCAAGTGGTCCAAGTCAAAAACGGGCGTTTTTGGAAGCCGCCTGCCACGGCAAACGTTTTTTCTTTAATTTGCAAAACTGTTCACCTATAATCGACTGTTGCAAAAAAGCCTTTTACTGGTTTGCAACGTATTGCATTGCAACATTTCGCATTTGACGAATGGAGTTGGTATGAGTAATGAGAAGCAGGTCGATTCAGGCCGGCGAGGCTTGCTCGTGGCTACATGCGCGGCGGGTGGCGTTGTCGGTGTTTCAACGGCCGGGGTGCTGGTCAGTACGTTGCAGCCCTCGGAACGAGCGAAGGCGGCCGGTGCTCCGGTCGAAGCGGATATTTCCGATGTCAAACCGGGTGAACTGAAAGTCGTGGAGTGGCGCGGCAAGCCCGTGTGGATCCTCCGCCGCACTCCCGAAATGTTGGCCAGTCTGCCGAAGAACGACAACCTCGTTGCCGATCCGAACTCCGATAAACCCTATCAAATGCCGGTGCCGGCATACGCGAAGAACGAATTCCGCGCCTACGACAAGCACAAGGAAGTGCTCGTCGTCGTCGGCATCTGCTCCCACCTGGGCTGCTCGCCCTCCGCCCGCTTTGCCGAAGGTCCCCAGCCGAACCTGCCGGACGACTGGCACGGCGGCTTCCTCTGCCCCTGCCACGGTTCCACATTCGACCTGTCGGGCCGCGTCTTCAAGAACAAGCCGGCCCCCGCCAACCTCGATGTTCCTCCGTACATGTACCTGTCCGACAACAAGATCTTGATCGGCAAAGACGAGAAAGGCGAGGCATAAGATGGGCGCAGCGTTCAAGGACACCAAACTCCCGGCCGACGCGCCGAAAAGCCACAAGGCCCTCGCCTGGGTCGACGACCGCTTCCCGCTGTCGAAGTTGTGGAACGACCAGTGGGGCCGCTACTACGCCCCGAAGAACTTCAACATCTGGTACCTGTTCGGCTCGCTGGCCATGCTGGTGCTCGTGCTGCAGATCGTCACCGGCATCTTCCTGACCATGCACTACAAGCCGGACGCCAACCTCGCGTTCGGTTCCGTCGAATACATCATGCGCGAAGTCCCGTGGGGCTGGCTCGTGCGCTACATGCACTCGACCGGCGCCTCGGCCTTCTTCATCGTCGTGTACCTGCACATGACCCGCGGCCTGCTGTACGGCTCGTACCGCAAGCCGCGCGAGCTGATCTGGCTGTTCGGCTTCGCGATCTTCCTGTGCCTGATGGCCGAGGCGTTCTTCGGCTACCTGCTGCCATGGGGCCAGATGTCGTACTGGGGCGCCCAGGTGATCGTGAACCTGTTCAGCGCCATCCCGTTCATCGGCCCGGACCTGTCGCTGTGGATCCGCGGCGACTACGTCGTGTCGGACGCCACGCTGAACCGCTTCTTCGCCTTCCACGTGATCGCGATCCCGCTGGTGCTGCTGGGCCTCGTCGCCGCGCACCTGATCGCGCTGCACGAAGTGGGTTCGAACAATCCGGACGGCATCGAGGTCAAGGAAAACCTGGGCCCGGACGGCCACGGCGTCGACACGATCCCCTCGCACCCGTACTACACGACGAAGGACCTGTTCGGCGTGTCGGCCTTCCTGCTGATCTACAGCGCCGTCGTGTTCTTCGCGCCTGAGATGGGCGGCTATTTCCTGGAATATAACAACTTCCTGCCAGCCGACTCGCTGAAGACCCCGCCGCACATCGCGCCGACCTGGTACTTCACGCCGTTCTACTCGGTGCTGCGCGCGACGACGTCCGACTTCATGTGGGTCGTGATGGCCGGCATTGCCGCGTACGTCGTGTTCATCTGGCTCCGTTCGCGCCTGTCGTACAAGACCAAGGTCGCGATCACCGTCGTCGCCATCCTGGCCGAGATCGGGATGCTGCCGCAGGTGCTGGATGCGAAATTCTGGGGCGTCGTGCTGTTCGGCTCGGCCGTCGTGATCCTGGCCCTGCTGCCGTGGCTGGACCATTCGCCGGTGAAATCGATCCGCTACCGTCCGAGCTGGCACAAATACGTGTACGCCGTGTTCTTCGTCGCGTTCCTGACGCTCGGCTACCTCGGCACCCAGCTGCCGACCCCGGCCTACACGCTGCTCGCCCAGGCCTGCACGCTGCTGTACTTTAGCTTCTTCCTGCTGATGCCGTGGTGGAGCGCGATGGGCCGGTTCAAGCCGGTACCGAAGCGTGTCACGTTCACCCCGCATTGATTCCGGAAACTAGCCAAAGGACAACCATGATGTTTTTCTCGAAAAAACTGCTCGCGGTCCTGGCCCTGCTGCCGGGATTCGTGTTCGCGAACGAAGGGACGGTCGCGCTCGACCGGGCGCCGGAACGCACCGACATCGCGTCGCTGCAAAACGGCGCCAAGCTGTTCGTCAACTACTGCCTGAACTGCCATTCCGCATCGTCGATGCGCTACAATCGTCTGCGCGATCTGGGTTTGAGCGAAGACCAGATCAAGAACAACCTGCTGTTCTCGGGCGAGAAGGTGGGCGACATGATGACGATCGCAATGCGTCCCGCGGATGCGAAATCCTGGTTCGGCGCCGTGCCGCCGGACCTGTCGGTGATCACGCGCGCGCGCGCCTCGAGCGCGGGCTCCGGCCCCGACTACATCTACACTTACCTGCGCACTTTCTACAAGGACGACGCCCGTCCGACCGGTTGGAACAACCTGGTCGTGCCGAACGTCGCCATGCCGCACGTGCTGTGGCAATTGCAGGGTGTGCGTACGGTCAAGATGGTCGAGGAACCGGATCCGCACGAGCCGGGCAAGACCGTGCACCGCTTCGCCGGCTTCGAGCAGGTGACTCCGGGCACCCTGAGTCAGCAGGAATTCGATACGCAGGTGGCCGACCTGGTCGGATTCATGGACTGGATGGCCGAACCGGCGCGCGATTTTCGCAAGCGCCTGGGCGCGATCGTCGTGATTTTCCTCGCATTATTCGCTTTCCTTGCCTGGTCGTTGAATGCTTCTTATTGGAAAGACGTAAAGTGAGTTGATTGCCCGGTTATAATGCGGGCAATGTCTATTCGGGGTGAGCCGCCTGGCGCTTCACCCCTTTGTTTCTTGAAGGAACTATAAACCATGATGGTTCTCTACTCCGGCACCACGTGCCCGTTCTCCCAGCGCTGCCGCCTGGTCCTGTTCGAAAAGGGCATGGACTTCGAAGTGCGCGACGTGGATTTGTTCAACAAGCCCGAGGACATCTCGACGATGAATCCGTACGGCCAGGTGCCGATCCTGGTCGAGCGCGAACTGATTCTGTACGAATCGAACATCATCAACGAATACATCGACGAGCGCTTCCCGCATCCGCAGTTGATGCCGGCCGACCCGCTCATGCGCGCCCGTGCCCGCCTGATGCTGTTCAACTTTGAAAAGGAACTGTTCGTCCACGTCAACACGCTCGAAAACGAGCGCAACAAGGTGGGCGACAAGAGCCACGACAAGGCGCGCGCCGAAATCCGCGACCGCCTGACGACGCTGGCTCCGCTGTTCCTGAAGAACAAGTACATGCTGGGCGACGAGTTCTCGATGCTGGACGTGGCCATTGCTCCGCTGCTGTGGCGCCTGGATCACTACGGCATCGAACTGTCGAAGACCGCGGCACCGCTGATGAAGTATGCCGAGCGCATCTTCTCGCGTCCGGCCTACATCGAAGCCCTGACCCCGTCCGAAAAGGTGATGCGCCGTTAACGCGCCACCTCCGTTGCACGCCAGTTTACGCCGCCGCAGGCGAATCGAAGTACACTGGCGTGTAACATCTCGCATCATTCCGATCACACCATGCCCGACATCTCCACCAAGCCGTACCTGCTGCGAGCCATTTACGAATGGTGCACGGACAGCGGCTACACGCCTTACCTGGCCGTCAAGGTCGACGCCGCCACCACGGTTCCCATGGAATACGTGAAAAAGGGCGAGATCATCCTGAACATCAGCTACGGCGCGACCTCCGGGCTGAAAATGGACAACGACGCGATCACCTTCCGGGCGCGCTTCAACGGCGTCTCGCGCGAGCTGTACATCCCGGTCCACAACGTGCTGGCCATCTACGCCAACGAAAACGGCCAGGGCATGGCCTTCGACGTGTCGACGACGGCCGCCGACCTGTCCCCGCCCGCACCGGAACCGGCAGCCGCCCCGGCTCCCGGCCTGGCTGCCGTCCCGGCCAAGACGTCCGAGGTGTCGCATGTACCCGACGACGACGACGAACCACCCAAAAAAGGTGGACGCCCCACGTTGACCCGGATCAAATAAGGGTATAATTCTGGCCACATTGCCGGCTTAGCTCATCAGGTAGAGCAGTTGATTTGTAATCATCAGGTGGCGGGTTCGAGTCCTGCAGCCGGCACCAAGATTCAGCGGTAAAAACAAAGGGTTACGCGCTCACGCACGTAACCCTTTTGTGTTTGGGCGTTCAGGGAAGCTTACGAACGCTTGCGGCGCAGCAGCCCGAGAACACCGATACCCAGCAGCGCCAGCGATGCCGGCTCCGGCACGCCCGCCGGCGGCGTCACGGCAGCCGTGTCGACGTTCAGGATATCGAATGCCCAGTGCCCATCGCGCTTGTCGCCGGCCGAGTCGACGAAGCCGTTGCGGAAGTTCTCATTGGCCACGCCATCGCGCGCGAAGCCATCGGCCAGGTTCAATCCGGCGGCGAAGTTGTTGAACTGCTGGACCGTCACCGTGTAGGTCCCGGCCGCCAGCGCACTCTTGTAGTTCACGTCATAGCAGCGGCCCGTCATGAGATCGGCGGCGACGTCGCCGCAGTCCGCATCATCCTGCTCGTAAAGCCTGGCACCCGTACCGTCGAATAGCGACAGGATCGGGTCAAAGCCGCCACGGGCGATCGTATCGCCGAGCGCATTCACACCGCCGGCGTACGACCAGCTGCGCAGGGTCACGGTCGACGTGCCGCTCACCGTGAACGTAAACCGCTGCACGTCGTTGTCATGGCTGAACGCCCCCGTGAAGGACAGGTTGGTTGCGTGTGCGGCAGTCGTCGCAGCGGCCAGCGCGACCATGCCGGCGAAAGTTCTCAATTTCATTTTGCTTCCCAGGTCAGTAGACACCGGAAAAGGCAGCAAAACCTGTGCCACATAAAAATGCAATTGATTTACATAGGGAATTTATTTTATGTCCAGAGAATGTAAAGTTATCCGACATCATTGCGCATTACCGTACAGCGGTCGACACCATCAAGCCGATCGAACGTGAACCGCACAGGCAGGAACGTCTCGATCACCTGTGCGTTGGTACGCGCATGCATCGACACCTCGTCCAGCGTAAAACCCCCTCCGTCGGCCAGCGCGAGCGGGAGCATCATCTGGTCGGCAAGATATTCCGCGAATGCCGCGTGCGACATCAGGTACTTGCGCGCGCGCTGCACGACCTGGCGCGCCACCTGTTCGGACGTGACGGACTTTTCGCCGAACGCCGAGAACACCTCCGTCGCGTGTTCGTAGTCGAGGGTCAGCATCAAGGCATTGCCCGGACCCTGATCGGCCGGCAGGGCGCGTATCAGTAGCTGGTCCTCGCCCCAGTTCATGACCCTGCCGACGCATTCCAGTTCGCGCTGCCCGACCCGTCCCGGAATGCCGGCCACGAACGCCTCGGCGTACGCGGCACGGCGCTCGCCGCGCGTCATCCACATGTGCGGCCGGAGCAGCGCGCATGGCTCCACGCGGGCGACGACGATGCCGCCGCCGGCCGGATAAAACCCGAAACGCTCCAGGCGGATGTCGATGCGGGCGCCCATCTCGGCCAGGCGTGGGCACCAGGCGCGCTGCAGGAATTGCACGGGCGGCGCCATGGGGTTGTGCGTCCCGCCCGCGAGCCGCAAGGTCGACGGCTGATCCGCCTTCAGCAGGGCCGGCAGCACGGTCTGCAGCACCAGGGTGCAGCTCCCGGCCGTGCCGATGGCGAATTCATAGTCGCCGCCGGTGATCGGCCCCGGCACGAACGTCAGGTCCTGGCTGCCGAGTACGGCGCCCGTCGCGTCGCCCCCGCACACCTGCAAGGCCGCCTGCACGGCCACGAGGTGCTGGCGCATCAGGCCGGGCCTGGCGCGGTTCGCGCGGATGTTCCGGATGCGGAAGGACCGCCCCGTGATCATGGCGAGCGTCAGCGCGCTGCGCAGGATTTGCCCGCCGCCCTCGCCGGCCGCGCCATCCAGTTCGATCATGCCATGTCCTTTCATCCTCTCATTTCATCCCTTGACGCAGACGATCTGCTTCAGGGTATGCACAACTTCGACGAGGTCGCTCTGTGCTTGCATCACGGCGTCGATGTCCTTGTAGGCCATCGGGATCTCGTCGATCACGCCGGCATCCTTGCGGCATTCGACGCCCTCGGTGGCGCGCACCTGGTCGTCGACCGAATAGCGGCGCTTGGCCTCGGTACGGCTCATGGTACGGCCGGCGCCGTGGCTGCAGCTGTGGAAGCTCTCCGGGTTGCCCTTGCCGCGCACGATGTAGCTCCTGGCGCCCATCGATCCCGGAATGATACCCAGCTCGCCCTCGCGCGCCGACACGGCGCCCTTGCGCGTGACCAGCACGTCCTTGCCGAAGTGGTGTTCCTTCTGCACATAGTTGTGGTGGCAGTTCACCGCTTCCACGTGCGTCTCGAACGGCTTCCTGATGACCGTGCGTACGGCCGCGATCAGGTTCTGCATCATCACTTCGCGGTTCATGCGTGCGAACTTCTGCGCCCAGCCGACCGCTTCGACGTAGTCGTCGTAGTGTTGTGTGCCTTCCTTCAGATAGGCCAGGTCCTGGTCGGGCAGGTTCGCCAGGTGCGTGCGCATGTCCTGCTTGGCGACTTCGATGAAGTGCGAGCCGATCGCATTGCCGACGCCACGCGAGCCGGAGTGCAGCATGAACCACACGAAGCCCTGCTCGTCCAGGCAGATCTCGATGAAGTGGTTGCCTCCACTTTCCCTGATTGACAAAACCTTGTCAGAGCCGGATGATTCCACAGCTAAATGCCTGAAAGAAAGGATATTTTTCGGTGGAAGTGGTCCAGAATTTACAACAAGATGAGCTGACAATTGTCAGTCGCAGTCTTCTACGTGTGACTGCTGACGAATGGGACACTCCCGAAGAACAATTCGAACGCGTTCGGGACAACGCACTGCACCTGCTGCTGGAGTCAGCGGCAACCGGCGCTCCTGGGTTCCAAGCCCAGATGAGAAGAGCACTGTTGCTGTTTGACTGCTTCTTGAGGGTTATAAGCGAACCTGCGATTTCATCACCCGTCGCCTTTGTCACTGCCCGCTTCCAGGCGCTTCAAGCTTTGTTCTACGGCGCGCTTGGCTCTAAACGTTTTATCGACGTGTCCGAGACAACGCGTATCAACTATGCATTTGGCTTTTACAAGGTTCTCGAGCGGCTGAACAATAAGTGCCCCGTCTTGCTTGCCGACCATCGCCAAAAAGCCGCTTACGGTATTCCCAAAGAACTTGTCAATTCTTTTGAAAAACTCGAATTAGATAGTAAGCAGGTTCAGAAACTGCGTCCGTACCTTCTCACATCCAAATCAGGCAAAGAGTACAACGTCCTCCTAGGGGACATGGTGCCAATTCTCGGTAAGCGCTTTACGGATGCGTTCCACGACGGGTTGCGCACAATAGCTAGGCCAGTCGCAAAGAGCACAGGGCTACGCGATTTTGGCACGACGTTTACTCAGTTCGTGCGTCACCACGCTTCAATGCATCAACCAATTTCAGTCGAATTACTTAACGAGCCGCCGTTCGTTCAAACGCTCTTGGTAGAGTTCATGGAATACCACTTCATGAAGCTCACGCGCCGCAATACCCCCGTACAGGAAGGCACTCTCGGCTCCCTCCAGAAACTGTGGTCACGCTACCAGGGCTATTGGAGCTCGCTAGTTCGTCAGAAGATTGTAGCGGCCCCAGCAATCGCCTTTCCCGCCGGCAATCCAAAGCTCCTCTCAGGTACAGCAGTTGCTCATCGAAGACTCCAAACAGATGCCGACGGTAATACAACGCTAGTCACGCAAAAGCTCATCATTCCCGTCCCGTTGCACGTCACGGATGAAGAGGCCACCAAGCTGCTCTTCGACCAACTGAAATGTGATTTCAATGTCGTACAAACATGGCTACATAACCACCTCACTTCCTTCTTCAAGGACTACGAAGTGGGTAAAAGGTTGGCGGCAGAAGTAGCGGCACTTCCTTCAGATGATGAGCTTCAAAAGGTCGGCCTGAAGCCGAAGTCTAGCGAACCCAGCCAGACTAACTTTGCATATGCAATTAAATACTTTAAGCAGAAACACAATGGGTACACGAACACATCCCTTATCGCAACTCCTATTTACCCAGAATTGTCAGCACGAGGCCGCATCCCTAAGGAACGACTAGCGCGCTATCTTGGAATACCTAGTCGACCCGAGGCTATGGCGTTCATGGGATTTCTGGCGTCGCACGACGGCCGCTTTTCTGAGGCAGCGTTAGCCTCCGCGATGTTGTGCGATGGCACAGGTAAGCAAATTAATGCAGTTGAAACTGATGCTGGGCTAATCCTCACAGTCCTCAAGGAAAGGGACTCCGGAGACGGTTGGCATGACGTACTGTTGAAAGAGGAAACGGCCTCCACTGTCCGGCTTTGGATTCAAATTACGGCGCCTCTCCGCAAGTACATGCAAGACCATAACTTCGAAGGCTGGCAGAATCTCATTATCTACACCGGCCAGTCCCTGGGCGCTCCGTCCTATTTCACCCGCAGCAGCAACATCAACTCCACATTCAGGCACTTTGCGCTCGCAAACCAAAAGCGGCTTGGGCATCTAGCGACGTCCGTCACTATCCCTAGAATTCGTTCAACACGCGGTGTGATTGTTTTTCTTGAAACCATGGACATTACACGGATGGCTCGGGAACTCGGCAACACCAACGAGACATCCCTTAGACACTATCTCCCGGATTCCATCTGGAACTACTTCACGACACGTTGGCTACGTATTTTTCAGAACCTACTTATCGTCGAAGCCACCAGGGATACTCCGTATATGCAACGCGCCTTACACTTCAGCAGTGCTGCCGAGATGGACGAGTTCCTGAAGAACCATGCTGTTGCTCCTCTCATCCCCCGGCAGGAGAAAGAAAAAGCGTCTGAGCACAGTGCCCCCCCTAGTGCCGACAAAACACCAAATGAACTGATGGTCACTGCCAGTCCCGGCCTGTTCGCCACGCTTTTATCGATAGCGGAGGCTGTCGCTGAAGCGACTCGGCTAGGACGACGCCTCGCAGCCCATGCAGTGTATTGGGCAGAATTCGCGAAGCGTCTCAAAGCGCATGTGGAAAGCGCCGATTTTCACGACCGAGGAATAAAACAAATGATGTTTTCGGCGGCAGCCAACACCAACCCCGCAAACTTTATGGAGGTGGTCTGTGCCTAGCGCGCTACCGAAGGAGCTGGGCTTCATCAGCCAATTCCGCCTCGCAAACCAGAGCATCGAGAATGCAATTTGGCTCGATAACGGGTTCGATGCCGAGGTATGGAAATGCAAGTTTGGCTCCATAAACACCACCATTGACTTCCGAAAGGCAACCAAAAATGGAACGCTACTCACTTCTCCGAAGAACCAGCATTTATTGCGCAGCTTTAAACGATTCCTTTGCCTGCAGACCCATCCCCTTCTAACCGGCAGCATTATCGTGAGTCCAAAAACAGCGCGACTTCGCGTCGGAATCGCGCTGCATGTGCTAGACTTTTTTTTACTTCAAGACGACAAGCTAGATGTTGCAACGAATGGCTTCAGCCTTGTGACCGAAGACGATGTCATGGTATTCATCGACATCCTTACGGCGCATCGTTCTATCAAAGCCAGTATTTACGAGCCAACGAAGCGCATTGTTGAGTTCTTGTCTTCCGTCGATGTCCCGCCGGAAGAATTCTCGCGTATAAAAAAATCCTCCCCAGACTTATTTCATCTGGGTTCCAGAAACCCAGACTTAGTCTTACCCACCGACCAAATCCTCAAAGCAAGGGCTTGGTTGAAACTCAACGGATTTTATACACCGGGGAATCACGGTGGCTCGGCCGAATTCAAATATCGCCTTAACCGTAAAGCGTTACTTAAACTCATCATAGGAAACAGAGTCTTGTCTGACCTCAAGTTCGACGGAATCGTTCTCGAAGGACTAGATGTTTCTCCTACTAACCGCTTTACAAGGGAGTTACCAGCCGTTCCAGTTAGCAATATCGACGAAGATGAACGTGCAGCCTCCGAATTCGTTACAACTTACATCGCTGCATTGAAGAGCATGCAATTAGTTCGCCAGCACGACATAGACCTCTTGCCTGACCATGCATTAGCTGTGCTTGACGATGATGAGTTGCTTCAGAAGGAGCGGACCAAGGAGCGTTCCCGGTTTACTACTTTGCCATTTGAAGTCGCCAACAACGCTTTGGGGAAAGCAATTGAATTTTACTTGGAATACGGGGAGCCGTTAATTAATTATTACCTTGCCTTGGCTGCCGCTGGCGGCGACGTTCGAGAGCTGGTGATACCTATTCCTATCAAGCTAAAAGAGCTTGGAATTACGGCCTGGCAGCTCTCTGCCAATACATCAGACGAGTTCTTTATTCAACTCAAGAATGGGCGAAGCCTTTACAACATGCTGGAGGTGTTATACGGCGCAATTGCAATTCTTGTGAATACTCTTATGGCACGTCGAGTTTCTGAATTGAATGACCTTACTCGAGAGAGTATTGTCGAGGACTCGGGCTGGTACTTCCTTGCATTCAACTTAAGAAAGGCAAACGTGCTCGAGCACAGGGAGCGTGCACTTCGCCCGCTTCCCGCCCTAGGTGCCGAGGCTCTCAAACTGCTAGCGAAGCTATCTACGTCCTTGTCCGATTTGGGATACGAGACTAACGGCTATTTATTCAGTTTCCCGTTTAGCGCCTGGCATAGTAACGTATCTTCCTTCGGAACTTGCCAACCCGACCTGAGACGTTGCTTCGACAGATTCTGTGATTACTATGAAACGGCGACCGATGACCAAGGCAGGCGTTACTATATCCGCGCACATCAACTGCGTCGTAATTTCGCAATGCTGTTCTACTGGCAAGGCTCTTTCGGCGGGATAGAGGTCCTACGCTACTTCCTTGGCCACAAGAAGCCCTCGATGACTTACCGGTATGTGACGGAATCCATTTCAGGAAAGGTGCTCAGACGCGTCAAGGCGACCGTAGCTAAAGAAATGATTAAGGCAGAGCATTCTGCAACCCAAGACCTCGCGGAACTCATTTGCGCACGATACGGCGTAACACTTAACGAGCTGCATATCCTGCCGGAAAGAGATGTCGTCGACTACATTGAGGACCTGATAGCTTCAGGAGAGGCTGAAGTTGAGCCAGAGTTCATCGACGGCCCTAACGGCGAAGAGTACCGTATTCTCTACAAAGTTTTTAATAAATCCAATCAATCAAGCAAAGTCTAAGATGACTGAACCGACCCCAAAAGCGTTTCCCACAAAGTCTGAATCAGTAAGCAAAGAATATCAGATTCTCAAGGACATTGTTCGGTCACCGGAATCAGTCGACGAAAATTTGCGACAAACCCTCCTCCCGGCTTTATCCAATCAAGGCAGCCTCGCTGCTTTTGAATATCCGAAGTCCGGCATCATCGGAATGTCACTAAATACGCACAAAGCTATTGCCAACGGCATTATTGAAGGAGGTTACGAAGCCCTAAATAGCTACCGAAAGGCCGCTCTTGAAAAACTCGGAGAGCTCGCGAATAGGAAGGACCAACCAAGTCGTGGCACGATTGATTGGTATAAACGAGAACTGGCGATGAAGAACGAACAGCTTAAACGAGTTACTGATGACATCACGCTTATGAGCCAGCGTCTTGATGAAGTAATGGCCTTCGCACAGAGAATGGCCAAAGCAGCAGGAAAAGAGAATGAATTCCAGAAACGGCGTGCTGAATTACTAAGAAAGTTCAAAGAACCGAAGGTTGGCCCGGAGATAGACTAAACGTGACCATTCAAAGCAAGCTCTACTGCATTACAACGGAAGACTGCAAGCTGCCGCTGCATGCAAAAAGCAAATATCCAGCTCACGACATTCCTCAACTTCTCTGGCCAGACGGCACAGTTTGCTGGCTGGCCAACCTCTTCCTATTAAGCGGATACAAAAAAGGACGCTCAAGGAAGAATAAAGGAGGAACGCTCCTGACTTGGGCAAAAAATCTGAGCCATCTAATCCGATGGTGCTATTTGAACGAAGTGGACTTCACAGACCTACATGATAGTCACTTCGCTTTGTTCATCAATACTCTGCTGAACGAAAAAGATAGCGAACATCCAGAGAAAAAAAAGCGTACAGACCAACAAGTTAACAATATCTGCTCTACCGTCCTCAATTTTCTTTCATTCGTGGATAGTCGCTTTACAGAGCTTAATCTTGTTGGTCCAGACGGACAGATTCGAGCCGAGCAGAAGACATACCAGATTAAAAACAAGAGGAACGGAAAAACCATTAATAGGACCGGCTGGGTTCATGAGGCTGTTCCGCAACGCAGGAAGTCCAGGAGACGCCAGCCTATTTCTACCTCCGCAGTCAACCGCCTATATATAGCCAACGACCAATTAATTGCTGTCAGCAGCGGTTGTAAACTGATACAGGCAGCGATTGAAAACTGATACACCGATTTGAGAAGATGGCCGCTTTGCGGAGCGGCCTTGAAACCCAAAGAGGTGTACGTGGAAGTCAAGCTACTGAAGAAGCATGGGTTGAGCCTTCGGCAGATTGCCGCTGAAGTCGGCTGCGCAGTGAACACGGTGCGCCGGCATCTGGCTCTGGAGGCCGTGCCGAAGTACGAGCGCAAGGTCAAGCGCCAGACGAAGCTGGCGCAATTCGAGCGGTATCTGAGGGATCGGCAGCAGGCCGCCCAGCCCGATACGATTCCAGCCACGGTGCTGTACCGTGAGATCGCAGCGCGCGGCTACGAAGGCGGCATGAGCCAGCTGCGCGCCTTCATGCGCACGCTGCGCCCGACGCCGCCGGTAGATCCGGTGGTGCGTTTCGAGACGGCGATGGGCGAGCAGCTGCAGGTGGACTGGGTCGAGTTCCGCAAGGGCAGCGCGCCGCTGTATGCATTTTGCGCCACGCTCGGCTTTAGCCGGGCCAGCTATGTGGAGTTCGTCAGCAACATGAAGGTGGAAACCCTGATCGCTTGCCACGAGCGCGCTTTCGCTGCCTTCGGTGGCGTGACGCGGCGGGTCCTGTACGACAACATGAAGACGGTGGTACTGGAGCGCGACGCTTACGGCGAAGGCGAGCACCGCTTCCATGCCGGCTTCCTGGACTATGCCAGGCATAGCGGCTTTGTGATCAAGCTGTGCCAGCCGTACCGTGCCAAGACCAAGGGCAAGGTCGAACGCTTCAACGGTTATCTGCGCCGTTCGTTCTACGTGCCGCTGGTGAGCCGGCTGGCGCAGAGCGGCCAGAAGCTTGATGTCGTAACGGCCAACGTGGAAGTGGCTCACTGGTTGCAAGAAGTGGCCAATGCACGCATCCACGGCACCACCGGGGAGCCGCCAGCCGCGGCGTTGAAGCGGGAGTCGGAGCACCTGCAGCCACTGCCAGCACCGTGGCGGGCAGACATTGCGGCAGCCCGGCCGCAACCGGCAGTAACGGCGCCTGCGGCACCACGGCCGGCGGCAGTGGTGGAGCGGATCGCGCAACCTTCTCCGGTACAGCATCCGCTGCAGGTCTACGACGCGCTGCTGATGCGGGTATCGGAAGGAGTGGTGGCATGAATCTGCAGCATGAGCGGATCGCGGCGCTGTGCGAGAGCCTGAACCTGCCGTTCGTGGCGCAGGGCTACAGCGCCGCAACCCAGAAGGCAGCCAAGCAGGGAACGGCCTACAGCGACTTCCTGGAAGGCTTGCTGAGGGAGGAAGTAGCTGGACGCAATGTGCGCAAGCAAAGCACGCTGACCCGGCTGGCCGGATTCCCGGCAGTGAAGACGCTGGATGAGTTCAACTACGACTTTGCCAAGGGCGTCAAACGCAGCCAGGTCGAGGAGTTGGCCGGCCTGGGCTTCGTCGAACGGCATGAAAACGTGGTACTGGTCGGCCCCAGCGGCGTGGGCAAGACGCACTTGGCAATGGCCCTCGGTTACAAGGCCACGCAGGCCGGCATCAAGACGCGCTTCACGACGGCAGCCGACCTGTTGCTGGCGTTGACGACGGCGCACACGCAGAACAATCTGAAGGCGGTGATGCACCGCGCGATCAAGGCATATCGGCTCCTGATCATCGACGAGATCGGCTACTTGCCGATGAACCGGGAACAGGCCAATTTGTTCTTCCAGGTGATCGCGGCCATGTACGAGCGCAGCAGCCTGGTCGTGACCAGCAACCTGCCGTTCGGGCAATGGGACACGACCTTCGCGCAGGACACGACGCTGACTGCGGCCCTGCTCGACCGGTTGCTGCACCATGCGCATATCGTGCCGATTGCAGGGGAAAGCTATCGCTTGAAACACCAGCGACAGGCCGGAATGATGAGGGGGAACGACGTTGCAGAACTGGGCTGAACACGGACGGTGTTCGGCGACGGCGGTGTATCAGTTTTAAATCGCTGGCATGACGAAATCTGTATCAGTTTTCAATCGCCGTTGACAATTGCGTCTCCATTCGTTTGTCGGCGAAGATATATTATGCTCCGTTTGCTCGAAATGACTGGCGGTCGACGTATCGAGGTAGCACAAATAAAGGTCAAAGACATCGAGGAGGCAGGTAAGACAGGAGAGCTTCGGCTTTTTAGTGCAAAACAAGGGCGGGATGACGAATATCGGTATGTGCCTGTTACACAGGCCGACATTAAGGAAATCCTATCGTTCATTAGGCACTATCGGCAGCGAGTAATTCGAACAACCATCGGCTTGAAAAACGACCATGGCTACCTTTTCATTGGAGCCGACTTGGGGCAACCTCTTGAAATCAATACTCACGGCACAGAATTTTATTTGCTGAGGAAAGCTGCAGGAATTGATAACGAAGAAGCATGTCTGCATGCTTTCAGACATCGCTACATCACAAACATCCTCCGCGACCTCATCCGGACGCACCGATACCAGAACGAAGATGACCTTCGTAATGCGCTCTCAACAGAAACTTTGAAGTTAAAGCTAATGGAGTGGACTGGGCATACCAGCATCGATTCACTCGACCATTACGTTCATCTTGCGTTTGAAGCAGAGTCAAATTTCCAAACGACCCTCGACCTGATGAAGGCGAAGAAAGTGGTGGACTCCTTGCAAGTTATGCTGGCGGACTACAGCGGCAAATTGCGCACATCCAAAGTTACACCCGACATCATCAACACTTTGGCAGATGTTGTTGCGGCGGCCTCATCGGAGTTACATGAATTACTCTACGTGCCACAGGCTGCATGAGCTTGGCGTCCCGTATCTTAGCGACTCCTAATAACTACACCGGCTCTAGTCTTTCATTTCTTATGAAACACATAGAACTCAGTAATCAACGCCTCCTCCCTTTTAGGAAAGAAGCCGAAATCGAGCCCGTGAGCTCTCAAGATGGCAGCCATAAATAGAGAGCTCAATATATATAAGTGAAAAAGAATACCCTCTGCATTATAGTCATGCTGAGCTTCCAGCAGTAAAGAGTTATGACTCGAGTGCGCGTACATACTCATGAGATGATATTCTAGTTGCCCATAATTTTTGGCAAGTGGAGTATATTGCAGCAAATCATTCCAGCTTAGTGCACCATTAATACCTACACGCCACCTACCACTCCCTACTAACCTTTTGCTTTCGTCGCTCAACACAGCATAAATAGGATGTGCCTCTATTTCCGACAACAAGTTCTTTTTCTTCTCACGGAGCCCTGCAATCTCCTGTAGATATAGTCTTTTCTGCCCCTCAAAATTTTTCGTCAACTCAAATGTTCGCTCGTTATCAAACATCCCCGAAAGCGAGTAGCATTTAAATTTAAAGTCTATCTCTCTCAAATCGTTTTCAGCCAGAATCCCTTGAGTGACCAAATAGTTAAAAGTAAGATAAAGCTCATGGCAGGAACGAATAAGAACATAAACTGACTTAATATCTACATACGAGTATTCTGGACTATATAAATAATTAACCCCCCGAGTTAGAACAAGGATTGTATTATATTGTTTAAAGAAAATTTTAAACATGCCATAGTGGCTATGTTCGATTTCGGACATTGTTGACATTGCTTTCTCTAAATGCCCATGCACCTTAGAAAGCATTGAAAACATTATTGAAGGCACCTCGTCGTTTTGTATTTCATTGGTGTACCTCTTGAATTCCTCAACCGTTAAGGCCATATTTATTCCCCGATTATCCGTCCTCAAATACCTATAATTTCCTTGCAAGCTTACCACAAGACCAATTCTTTCCGTAGCATTGCCCTCTATTTGAGAGATAAGTTGGGTGAATAATGCGCTCAGCATTGTCAGCAGCCCGAAGTGATGCACATACATCAAGCTTGGGTACCTGTGAAGGCCGGCCTGCGGCGTCCAATTTCAAAATTTTTGCTCCTTGGAAAAAGTATCAAACCTGATGATACTTTGTGATACCAAGGCATACTCGACAGGACCGAGCGCCTCCGATGAGCACACGGTGCCGTACAGGACAATTCTAGGGTTTGCCTTTGTTGGCGCTGTCCAGCTTTCGATGAACCAACGATGCAAGCGTCAATATATCAAGCGCATCCTGTTCCGACATCGGCCACTCGACCTTTGGGTTATGAGCTAGCGGATTCCGAACGGTACCGAACAGCCCCACAACGAGGCTCACAAATCCACGTTGCTCCCCTCGTTCAGTCTCGGTCTGTAGGGAGTTGATGGCGAGTCGTGACGTCCCGTCTTTACTCAAACCAAAGGCACGTTGGACCAGGTCGGCACCATCCCCATCTAAACCAGAAAGAGCTCGAACTTTCGCGGCAATGCTCTTCGTCGCTTCAAAAACTGCATGGAAGTAGTTTTGGTCAAGCAGCTCGGCTCGACAGAACTGCAGTACATGCGGGTGTACGTTTCGAGAGGTCAAAGCGGCAGACAGTCGGCTAGCTCGCCGTACCGCTTCGTCGACAGACCTCGCCGCTTGGACGCGCCGAATACGTCCATCCTCGCGTAACTCGTAGCCGCTCAATGAGAGGACTGCATTCAGCTTTTGGCGACGCAGGTGAAACACCGTCCGGTTGTCCGTATATCGAACGGGGTCCATGGCCCGGGTGACGACCATCAGCAGGTGGTTGCCTACCTGCTTCTCGTTCTGAATGCTCGCTATGGCGTTATAAAGGCGCTTCCACTTTGTATTGGACGCGTCTACGTTCTGGAATTCCGGCGTCGCCCAGAATGAAAGCAATCTCGAAACCGGTCAGGCCGTCATTCGTGTCACCCAACACGCGCGCAACAGCTTCAATATGCTGGGACGAAAATGGCGCGATAGTATCCATGAGTTTAGGCTGCCTTGCGAAGCTCACTAGTTCGGTGAAATGCTAGATATGGCAAATGGGCCTGCTTCAGATGGCGAATGGTCCATTCCGTCGACACCCCCAGCTGTGCCTTAGCCGCCGCCGGCAAGGCTGCGGACACAAGTAAGCCGCCCTGGTCCGAGAATGAAATCCAGCCGCCATCGAATAGCGCATCAATGTGGGGAGCGAGCAGAAGCCCATTGAATACATCCAGCCTCTCGTCGTCGCTCAGGCACTTAGCCCAGGGTTTGATATGCGAAGCTCGCAGCAAGGCAGGCACGGCGAGGCCGGTGACGCAACAACGCCCCTGCCAGTAATCCATCAGCGCATTTCGAAATAGGTCTTGGCCTACACGCTGTACTACCAGGCGCTCCGCTTCAGTCGTTTGCGGCAGGTGTAGGGTCCCACGTCGGAACTGGTCTGCTACACGATTGGGCATAGTCTTGGCGATGGCTGAGGCGCGTTGGAGCGTGGCATAGAGCTCGTCGAGGTCGGCCACAGAGACGGCACTATCATTAGCGCCATCTAGCAGTACCGCTGTCGAAGCTGAAACGCGAAATCCGCCGCTGCTGGTATGCACAAGAACCACTTCGGGGAACTGGGCCGAACGTAGCTCTAGCCCGCCATCAGTAAGCAACGATGGTGTGCGCTCAAAGCCGCAATCTGCAGCAGCCTTCTCCAGACGAAGACGCTCCAGCGGGGTCATGCCATGCCGTCCGCCTGCTTCTCGTTAAACAGGGTCGCAGTCATTCGGCCTCCTTCAATCTATTCCACTCAAGCGCGCGAGTGCGCCAATGATTTTCAATGTTCTGTGTGAAATCGGCGCGAACTAGCTTGGCACGGGATTTGAGCCAAGCGTCGTTTTCAGAACGGACCACGACACCTTCAAGCGGCCCCGTTGAAAACGTGCTTCGGGCTCCCTGAAGCAACTGTTTTAGGCTGCTCATTGAGAACTTGCCTCGCTCCAGTGTGGGCACGGTGTATATGCCCAAGTCGGCTGCCCATTGATTACGTCTCTCGGTCGACCAAAATTGTTGCTTTCTCCGGTCGTAGACATCAAAAAGCAACCACCAATCTGGTAACTGGTCATAAGTCAGTGAATGTCGTGCTACACACCATTCGCCGAAGGCAATTAGGTCTGAGCCTAACGCCTTAATAAGTTTGTTCTCATGGGAAGGCAACCACGAGCGCAAACGGCTGAACTGCCCCATATAGGGTTCGGTCAAGTAGTGGCTTCGATTCTGGGCCCGAAGGTTCCCATCAACGGTGACCGAGAACCCCAAGTTTGCACCATCGAGCTTCTCCTCAATGACCAGGTCTCCCGCCAGCAACTCACGCGCGTCCCCTAGTGAGAGAACCTTATCGTCCCGCGGCTCACCATCGCCGAGCCAAGCCAGGTATGGAGTATGTGGGAAACGGTACAACTCCTTCATGGTTTCTTGGCCTTTTTCTCGCTCCATTTCGCGCGCAACCAGTCCTCAAGAATATGTTCGGCTTCGACGTTTGCTTCCGTTAAGGCATCATCGCAGTCCAGCCAATCGGTATCGCAGGCATTGGTAAGCTTGCATGGCCTAGCCTCGTCATTTACTGCTAGGGCGGCTGCGACCATCTTTCGGTCCGCCAAGTCCGTCACGCTCGCCCCCAAGGTGGCCGGCAAGACTGCATGGCCGTGCTCATCAACTTCGGTGCCTATCCAAACCACCTCGCTCTTGTCCCGCTTGTGCATCATCGCGAGCCAGCCATAGTCTTGCTCGGTCAGCTTATTCTGATACTCGGTGCAGATATGCCAATCCCAGTCCAGCACGGCATGACGATGTGGGTCGTTTTCGAACGCCTCCATCCAGGCCAGCACCTGTTCTCGAAGCTCAGCTTCGTTAATCGGTGTTTCGTCTTCAGGAAAAGGCGACGTGGCGTGAGCAGCACTAGCTACTATAAGAACATTGGTATCCACCACACGGCTTTCAGGCATTGCTGACAACCCTCTTCATACGTTCTGCGCGTGCTTTAGCCTGTTCTCGCGCCTCCCCCGCCGAATCTCCGAAAAAATGTTCCGGCCAAGGTCTGATAGTTCCAAAAACGTCAACGTCGAGTGCCTGCAGCTTAGCAATATTTCCTTCACGCTCGACAAAATACATCCGCAGGTCTTCAGTCTTCACCGTCTCGCGGGCCACTAGGGTCTGCATACGGCGCAGGAGGTGTTCGGAATGCGTTTCGACAATAAACTGAACGCCTCGGTCCCGGCTCACTGACGCCAGCATCTCGGCCAATTCAGTCTGCGCGACAGGATGCAAGTGACTCTCGGGCTCTTCGACCATAACGATGCTGCCCCGCTCGGCAAAGAGGGCCGCAACTACCACTGGTAGCACCTGAGATACACCGACCCCCACATCTTTTAGGTTTGATGCCTCGCCGTTGTTCACCACTAGCACTTCATAGCGCGCTGAGCGGCCAAGTTGACGCACTTGCAGGTCATCCGCGAGGCCCATACGACTCAACCAATGGATGGCTCCGTTAAACAGGGCTGCGGCTGCAGGTACCGGCAAACCGCGCTTGGCCGCGACTTGTTTGGCCACGCCGCTGGCAATCAAAGCATCGACGGCTTGGGCGCCGTCATCACCGATGGAACCAGGCATACGGCCATTCCAGATATAGTCGCGCTGCGCCAGGCGCCGAACTGGCCCGAGGTAAATAAACCGTCCCAGTTCGGCCAGAAGCATTGGGCCGACTGATAAGACGCGGTCTGCATCACCGCCAAGCGCTTTCACCGCTGAATCCGAGAACGAGAATGAGCGTTGAGGCTTGAATGTTGGCGATTGCTTAGACCAGTAACGCGCGTTCTCCGGCAGCAACTTGTAGGCACCATGTCTACCCAACTGCGCGGTAAATCCTCGTCCCGCGCTACCAATGCGTAAGTAGGCTAAATCGGCACTACCGCCTTGGCCTTGCACGTACTTGGCCGTGAACGTCCCACCTGCCACGCCAGGTTCTCTAGGTTGCCAACCGAACTCAATTCCAATCTGTTTAGCTTTCACTATGCCTGTCGCTGCACCGTGGCGACACAACACGTCTGCAAACTGGCCCAGCACTACGGAGTCATTAGAATCCGGGCTTCCGAAGTTTAAGTCTAAGCTCGTATCTTGACTTTTCACGGTCTGGCGGAGAAGCAACAAACTCTGGATGAGGCTAGATTTACCAGATGAATTGGTGCCAAACACGAGCGTCAATGGCGCAAGCTGCATCTGGCCTGTGGAGCGCCAAATTTTAAAATTATTGAGCTTCAGATGAGTCAGCATGTTAATGATTCCCGTCCTTGCTCTAGGCTATCCCAGGCCGACAATACCAAGCTTTGGGTGCGGTACTCTCCGAACTGACGTATTTCGCTATTCTTGAGCACTCGGAAAGTTTCACTAGGATAATCCTTTCCCATCGCATCGGCGGGGTCGAGGATGTAGCGTAGCTCTTCGCGTTTCAGGCCATAGAGGCGAGCGTAATAGGCGTCCAACTCCGCGCGCAGCTGGGCACGGCGCTTAGGATTCCAAGAGAAAGGTTGGCCTCGTTCTGGAACGGGGCGAGGGTCATAAGAAGCCAAGTACTCAGCCCAAGGCCGCAGGTCATGGGCTGTGTAAGTAAGTTCAAGAATACGTGGGACAATAAACGTTAGTGCTCGAGCGGAGTACCGGTCGGGCGAGAGCACCGGAAGCTGCTTATAGATGAAGTAGTTAAGGTGCGTCCCACCGACCTTATGCCTGGCCACGAAGTCGAGCACAAGAGAATCAAGGTTCCCAAGCAGGGCCGCGTGCACACCAGGGTCGCTAACGCGTGGAAGTAGCATCAAAGGTAAGATATTGCTTACCCCAGCTCGTGGCATCACAGATGCAATCACCGTCCGCTCGTTAGTTGCGTTCGTAATATCTCGCCACCCCATTAGCCATTGGGGACTGCGCCGGCCCATCCACTCATCAAGTAGTTCAAGTAGCGCGGAACCTAGACGTGGAGCACGCAGCGCTATCGCCAGACGGTCAAGCTCATCGTCGTCCAGTTTCACATCGCTATTCTGTTCCGCCCATTTTGGAAATTCGTTAAGTGCTTTTTTCGACGTCACGCCAATACCCTGCAACACGTCGTATAACCTGGGGAAGCGCATACGCAGTGCGCTTTCTGTAGGTGCAATGTGCCGCAGGACCTGTTGGTGCGTCCAGCCGCTACCTGCGGAAGGCTTGCCTGCCACGCTGATGAAAAGCTCACCTGCCACCCACGTACCTAACGCCGCAAGTAAGTCAGCTAGTGCTTGGTCCGCCTGCACCGATTCTGCAGTTCCACCTGCAGCATGTAGTGCTAGCCACCCCTTAGCCACTCGCACCGGTACGCGCGCAATGCGGGCTAGTACCTCGCGTTCAGGTACCCAATAACGAGGAAGCACGGTATAAGTCGGGTCAGCTTTCTGCATCGCGTTCACGTCAACAGTTCCCAAACCACCTGGCTTATCGGGCATCTCAACATAGCTAGCCCAACGGTGGTCGAACTGATGAATCATCTTGGCCTCATACAGTGGGAGGCAGGATTGGTCGTTGAGCATACTGATTTTTGACGGCGGCTGGTCAAGGAAAAGGCCGCTGTCGTTAGACATGTGCAGCATGGACTGGAAACGGACCCCCCAAGGATTGAACTCCGGTTCAAGCAGCTCTCCGTCGGGACCAAATTGCGCTTCGCGAACAAACACTGAGGATGCACGGTAGAGCTTTTTCGTCAGCTCAGCATCGCGCTCGCTGCGAAACACAGGACATGTGTGAGTGTTGGGATTGATAAGTGCGAACTCGTCCGGCGTCAGCGTAAAGCGACGACGCGGCCCGTGAATATCATCAACTGATAACGCGTAGTGGACGAGCTGCGTTGGCGCATCGGTATGTCCGAGTGTCACCAAGGCGAAAGGTGTGTCCGGGTGAACAGCCGGAAAGATTTTTCGAGCGTTGTCAAATCCAAAAAAAGACACCAAACGTCGGTCACCAACAACAAATCCGAAGTAGCGTTTTGTCGAGTCATCGGTTCCAAGGCCAGATGGAACAATGAAGCCAGCTCGCCCCATGGGTGCTGTCGCCTGCAAAAAAGTCTCTGCAAATAGAGCGTAGGTGTTGACGTCACCCACCCCAGTGAGTGGGTAGCGCCGGCCTTCGTGCGCAAAAAGGCTAGCTGCTTCTGCGCCTCGACGGGCGGCGATGAAGGCTTCGTAGAGCGCAATCTCCGCCTTATTTGGTGGTGTTAGGCCTTCCGCTCGCTCCAAGTCTGGATTCAAGTTGTGAAGCAGTACGCCTTCGCGTAGCCACTCTATACGCTGGCTACGCTCGGCCTTATTCCTTGCCGTGGCAACGAGTGGACTGCGGCTAGCAAAAAATTCTTCTTCTTGTAGTTTTATGCGTTCCCAAGGAGGATTACCCAGCATGACCGAAAACCCGCCCTTGGCAGCCACCTGCGGGAACGCTAACCACCAATGGAAGACGCTGTACCTCCGGCACACAGCATGTGCAGCTTCCTCAACGTCAGCCTTAGTCGCTTGACCACTGAACACGCCCCACAGATAGCCAGACAACGGTACCTGTTCACCCGTATGCACCAGTTTAGGCGCAAGAAACGCCGCCACATATGTGTCAGCCAAGCGCGCCAACATAGAGCGCTGCGCAACAGCTTGTGCATCGCGCCATGCAACTCGTTTTATCAGGACGCTCTCAGGCGTGTCATCTGGCAAAATCTCTATTTCAGTCGCATTGACGGCAAGTCTCGCGTGGGTGAGCAGGTCGCCAGAAGCGATAGCCTTCCAGCTCTTGAGGTCGCCTTTGTTCTGCTTTTTCAATGCGGAAGCAACGGTTTTGTCATCTCCAGAGAGCGCCGTATAGGCCTCGTCCGGAATACCGTTCTCCAACACCTTGGGGTCAAGTACGCCCAACAATGCGTCACCCACTTGCAGGTGGTGGTCCAAAAAGGACAAAGCACGGTCGGGTGAATAAGCCTCTAGCCACAGCGCCGTTTTGGCCAATTCAATAGCCATTCGGTTTTTATCCACGCCAAAGATGCAATGGCTGACCACATCGCGCAGTGCATGACGATAATCTGTGGGTGTAGGGGCACCGCCCTCGCGTTCCGCTATAGCACGATGTAAGGCCACCTCGTCTGCTAGACGTTGAGCAGCGGACAGCAGGAAGTGGCCGCTGCCACAAGCGGGGTCGCAAATAGTCAGACCGAGCAGCGCCTCGACAGGACGTTCTGGATTGGCTCGAACCGTGTCAGCGATAACGGGCTCAAGAGCCGTCTTGATAAGCTCCTGGACCAAAATCTCCGGCGTGTAATAGCTGCCGGTCAGCTTTCGAGTATTACCCTTAACGCTGCCTAGGCTGTCGTCATCGCCAACAAAAGCCAGGCGAGCCGCTGCCGGGTGCGACAACATCTGTAAGTCAGGTACCAGCTCAAGTAGACTTTCGTAAATGCTGCCGAGCTCTTCTGGCCCCATGTCTCGGTAGTTAACACGGGTTAAGCCGCCATCGGCACGGAACCATCCTAGCTGGAACACGGCTGCTAGTAACCAACGATTCTCTAACTGGGCTTTATCGAGCCAGGCGCACTGGTCGACATCGAAGAGTCCGCCGAGAGCAGGCAAACCGAGATGGGGCTCACCTCTCTTTAATGCGCCGAAAGTGATAGTCAGCGCTTGCCATAAGTCCGAGTGATGGTCATGCTGGCTGCGCCGCACAGCTCTCTCCCTCAACCATGTCATCGAATAGCTGGACAGGTAGCGCTTCTGAACTTCCGGTAAAGCGTCAGGCGTGAAGATGAGAGGTCGTCCAGTGGTCTCGTCGATTCTGTCCTCAACTGTCGACAGGAAGATGAGCCGATAGACCAAGCGCAGTAGTTCCTCAAAGAAGGCTTGGCGCCCTAAAGCCCCTTCCTCGCTATCCAGGCGCTGCAGGGCTGTCCGCAGTGCACCGTTAGCAGGATGCGAGAGAAATCCCGTTCCAAGAGCACGTAAGGCATCGGCCACTTGGTAGCGTAGGTTGGCTCGTACGGTGACACCCGCAGCTTGACCCGACGCTCTCCAACGTTCCCACACACAATTGGCAGGCTCACCAAGAGGACAGCTAAATCGGCTGGCATGCGCCAGCAACCAGAACGCCGTAAAGTCAGGGTGCAGCTCTTCAGTGAAGAGCACTTCCAAGTCTATGTCGACGTAAGCAGGGCGAGTCAGGCTGGGGTTGTCCCGCAATATGCGCAACGTCAAGCCGTTCGTAACAATGGCCCATAGGGAGGCATCAGAGGCATTCAGCGTCTCTTGGGCCAGCATGTAGGGACTGCGCCGACGAACTTTGCCCGTATCAGGGTTAGTTTCTCCAAAGCGAGCCACCGACACATCCAGGGGCTGGTCATATGCAGCAAATACTAAGGGAACACGACCGCCTTCCGCAGCATGGCCAATGGCGTACGTATGGCCATTGCTCTCAACCGCCGCACAACGGCCAATGTCTGAGAAGTGCAGCACATCTCGCATCAACGGCAGCAAAAATTCTCGGACGGTGACCTCATGCGCGTTGACATCGGCACGCTTGCGCAGCACTTGAAAGTCCTTCCACAGACTCTGAGCAATTTTGAAGTCGCGCGCAATCTCGTCACGTAGCTTGAGTCCTTTGGAGATTCGATATTGGGCTTCAGTCTGCTCAGTCGAAGTCGGTTCAGCCAAGGTGGTCAGGCGGGCGAGCTCGTCTGCAGGGATGAATCCACCTACGATACGAATGGCGCGGTATACCAGGGTTGTAATTTTCTTGCGTGTCATATCGTCAATTACCCTCGCCCTGAACAACCGCGGCTGGGGTCAGTACGTAAACTCCCATTACATCTACGGGCAGGCTGGCGGTGACTTGGTAAGTTCCCTTCGCGTCAGCAGCTTCGCGCACACGGCGGTGGTCTTGCAACAACTCCTGCGCACGTGTCTTCGCTATGGCTTCCAGTTGCGGCTGCCACGCAGGCAACGCGTCCAGTGCCGTTTGCAGTTGGCGGTCACGCAGCGGAGGTGGCATGTTGCGGACGGCTTCAGCACCTAACAGTTCGCGCGCCTGCTTAGCAGACAAAAGCTCGAACGGAGCTGCGCCTACTGACGACACGGCCACGGACTCTTCACAGAGGATGATTCGCGTCTCACTACCATGTATGACGCTGAGTTGGTGTCGCATGCGCAGCAGCAGAACGGTGGTCTTAAGCTGGACATTACCAACGAATGCGGCACCAGCACGGGCGACCGCGCCGTCGTCACCGGCGCCGTTCGTAGCATCAAGCGCCCGCTCGAGCAAGATGTCCGCCAGCACCGTGACCAACGGGTGAGTCCGGTGAATAAACTGCGCCCCCTGTGCGGCGGGTTGATTGAAATCGATGTATAACGAGCCTTCAATGCCCTCGACACTAAGGCGTTCACGAACAGGTTGTGGAAAGTGCTCGGTCAAAAGCTTGAAGTGCCCGCGAACAGTCTCTAGTGAGGCACCCAGCTTCGCGGCTGCGCGGCTGACAAAGCGCTCGACATCGGCCTCGCCTCCCAGCACTTCAGTTGATTTGCGCCATTCGGGCAGGACTTCCTCAGGCTTCAAACGGCGCTGTGCGAAGATAGAACGGTTCTGCTTAGCCTTTTCTTTGGCACTCTGCCAAGCCAGCTCAATTTGTTTAGCGGGCTCGCCGAACAAGTCGAGCTGTGACTGCGCATTCAAAGCCTCGCCCTTACGCAGCAGGACGGCATTCAATAGCGCTTGTGTCAGCTTTCCCTCATCATCAGGCAGAGGCACTAGGACACCAAGTTCTTTTCGAATACTCTCAGCCTTGCGCAAAATAACTTGAAGCACGGCGCCATCCACCGGATTATCTTCGCCATAAAGCATGGTGCTACGGACCTCGGAAGCCTTCTGGCCAAAGCGGTCCACACGACCTTCACGCTGTTCGTGCCGAGTAGGGTTCCAGCTCAGGTCGTAGTGAACGACTGCTGTAAAAAGATTCTGCAGGTTAACGCCTTCGGACAAGCAGTCAGTAGCTACCAAAATACGGTTCTCGCTCTCGCCCAACTGTTCAACTGCGGCTTCGCGCTCGCCCGGTGTTAGTTCTCCGGTCACAGCCTCGACCGTAGCAGACTTGAACTGGTCGCGCAGATACGCCGCCAAGTAGTGCGCCGTAGCGATGTAGCGGCAGAACACAACTGGCTGAAAGCCTTCTTTCAGCAGTAGGCTCAGATGTTCCTGCAGCTTAGCTAGCTTGGGGTCGTTTTGACTACCAGCCAGTGCTTCAGCGGCTGCAATTAATTCTTGAAGCCGTTGGGAGTCTTCGGTCTGTGCTCCTGGCTCGATGTCATCGGTCGAGAGCGTATCGTCCGCCCCGTCGAGCACCCGGTCACTAGCCTCCAACTCAAGGTCTTCGAGGGAAAGCATCTCGGGTTCGCTCAGGTTTGATTGAGCGCCGTGCAACCGCGTGCGAAGCGAATTTACGGCGGCCGCAGGCGATGATGATATGCAACGCAGCAAAGCCAGAGCTGCCCACCAGTTCATGCGCTGCTCGCGTAGTGCTTGTCCCTCGGCACGCTCTACAAGTTCGCGAGCGTAGACCAACACGTCGTTGAATAGTTGACCCCACGCACCAGTCAACTGATAGGTCACCTCTGCTGTCTTCCGGTCCGGGAACCTAGAGGTATCCTGCCATTCGGCGATGTCAGGCCGACGCCGTTGGACGAAGTGACGCGACAATTCTTCGCGCAGGTCGCTGCGCTGGGTGCTTGGCAAATCTTTGAGCTGCGTGAAATCGGTACGCAGCAAGCCTAATAAATTGAAGAAGGCCTCGTCATCGCCACTATGTGGCGTAGCAGTCAACAGCACCATGTGACGATTCGCGTCTTCGGCTAGTCCCTTAAGCAGCTGGTAACGTTGTTGTCTTCCTTGTCCCCCTTGTGTGCAGGTGTGAGCCTCGTCCACGATGACAAACTCGGGACAGAAGCGCTGGAAGGCCTCGCGTCGACGCTCGGACTTAATGTAGTCCAAGCTCACCACGGTGAAAGGATACGCATCAAACACCGAGGTGCCGGGCGGCAGGTCACGCTCGAGACGGTCCGCAGTGTTCGAGCGCACCACCACAGCATGAATATGAAAGCGTTCAGCTAGTTCACGCTGCCATTGCTCACATAAATGCGGCGGGCAAAGCACGGCGAGGCGCTGGACCTCCCCACGGTCGAGAAACTCACGGGCAATCAGAGCTCCCTCGATGGTCTTGCCGATACCGACGTCGTCAGCAATCAGGAGACGCACAGTCGGAAGCTTCAGTGCCATTAACAACGGTACGAGTTGGTAAGCCCGTGGCTCAACCGCGATATTACCGAAACTACGGAAGGGCCCGGCACCACTTCGTAACTTGAGCTGTAAGGCGTCTAAGAGCAACTGGCTGGCCGAGTGGTTACGAGCTTGGCCGATTGTAGGCCAAGGGAACGTCGCTGGTTGAACTGGCTGGGGTTCCAACGGAAGATAGATAAAGGTTTCGTCGTGCTCGCCACCGCCCAGCGGGCGTAAGCGAAGTGTTTGGGTGTCAAGCGCGTTGGGCAAGACTATCCATTCACGACCGCGGGCGGCAACGAGGCTGCCTGGAAGGAATTCCGTGGTTGGTGCATTCATATCAAATCAGGTTTTGCCGGGGCCAAAAAGGTCGGCGTTGTTCTTGAAAATATCGGGCCAGCGAGCCTGCTCCTTGGGAAAGCGAACCACCAGGTAGCCAAGGTCGTCCAAGGCACGGTCTATGGCGGCGTCCTGTGCTCGCTGCGCGTCTGTCTCGTGATGTGGGCCGTCGATGAAGACGACCAAGTTCAGCTCGTCATAGAAGAAGTCGACGCAGACATTGGCTCCAGTAATAGTTTGCTGACCACGGTCCGGCTTGCGGTAGCCGTGCTCGGTGACGTGGTCCAGCCAAGCCTGTTCCAGGGTGCTGCCGGCAGTCCGAGCAAGTTCGGCGTCATGCTCTTGCGGCGCGCGCCCTTGTGTGCCCTGATGGGCATGGGCCCGGGTCAGGCGACACAAAATGTCGAGCAATAGGCCGTCTCCGCTCTTGTCCTTGCGGTCGATGAGTGTGTGGTCCGGCTGATTGTAATAGGACAGCAGGCAGCGGTAGCAGCCAGCTTCGCACAACGGTTTGCCGTCGTGGTCGAGTTCTTCTGTCAGCGCATTGCGGGACCATCCTTGGCTGGCCGGCGGCCCTACAAAATGCATAACGTCCAGAGCCTTTGCGGCGACGGCCGACAAAGCATCTGGCTCTGTGGCTAAGCGGGTGAGCACGCCGGCACCGCCCTCGGCAGCCTCGAACAGCAGGATGGACTGGCGATTGTCGCGCGTGGGTAGGGGCTCGGCCATCAGCTCGCTTTCTTCTAGCTGGTAAACGGCCTCGATGCCTCGCTTGAGTGCGTATTGCAGCGTGGTCAGGGTCTCGGCTTTAAGTTCGCCGAGACAATGGTGCGGACGCACGATTAGAATGTTTCGGCGGTCCTCGACGTAGGGTACGATGCGTTGCGGTGGCGTCTTGTCGGGTGGCGCTTCACCTTCGTTCTCCACCTCGCCGTTGCCGTCCTCCACCCCGCCGACCCAGTGGCCGGTGACAGGATTCATCATGAAGCCCCGGATGGACTTCTCCTTACGTCGGCGCCAGCCGAAGTTCATGCGCCAAACGGTGGCGGATGGACCGTACTGCAATTCCAACAAAGGGCCCTCATCGTCTTCCACCACAGTGGTGACCATATTCAGCTTCCCGTCGGCCTCCGCAAACTGAAGCGTGGTCTGCATCTCGTAACCCTGGCGTACGCGCTCTTCTTCGTTGGCGGTGATGCGCTCGGCGCGCTTTGTCGAAACGTTCTCGATACGATAAAGACTCTTGACCTCCTGCGCTCCCGACAACGAGGCGCCGCAGGAGACGCAGCGGTCGACATCGCGCTGTGAACGGAAGTGGCCGTAGCCGCAAGTGGGGCATAGGCGAGCAACTTCAGTGGGCAGTCGCGCGCCCTCGCTGACCTGGTCTTGGCCACTGATAGTCAGCAGGGCCCTAGTCACTCTGTACTGGCTGCCCTCGTGATAAATGAGGCTGTAGGGACCGAACTCCCCGAGAGCAAGGAAGCGTGGGCGGGATAAAAAGCTCTCGCGGCCGATACTGCCGCGCCGTGCTGGCAGATAAGCCAGCAGAGGCAAGCGGGGGAAGTTGTAGCCGGGCAGGAACCCTTGGCTCGCAAGGTAACGATAGGTATAGAAATCGGAATTGAAAGCGCTATCGCCGGCCAGCAGCAGGTCTCGCTGCTTGCGGGCCTCATTATGGCGCTGCTGAGCTTCGCGGCGCTCACGCTCACTTGCGGCCGGATTGTTTTCGATTTTGAAATTCAGCTCAATAGCCTGAGCCGTAGCTCGGTACAGGTCGCGCCAACGTTGCAGGGCCTCGTTGAACTCGAGATACGCCCGTTGAAAGACCATCTCTGCCCAGTGTTCGCTGTACCAAGGTGCGTTCTTAGGTGTCAGCTCGCTGGCCAGCATGCCTAGCACCTTGAGCCCGCGTTGATGCGCCAGCTTTTTGGCTTCAGCCTTGTCCAGGTCCGCGGCTACTTCGTCGATGATGGGCAGCTTCTCAGGTAGATTCATGTCCAAGAGGTCACGAACGCTGTTGCCCAGGCGTTTCCCGGTCTCAGCCAACCAAATGGCATGCATGTGGCTTTTAACCAGCTCCAAGTTCGCCAGGTCCAGCGTAGGCGCGTTGACCTGCCCGTGTACCATTCGCACAGGGTCGCGGAAATAATACTGGTCGTGCGGAGACTGGCTGGCGCAATAAGTGATGACCAAGGCCGGCTGCCCAGCGCGCCCGGCACGACCGCTGCGTTGCGCGTAGTTAGCCGGTGTGGGCGGTACGTTGCGCATGTAGACGGTGTTCAGCGATGAGATGTCGACACCGAGCTCCATGGTCGGAGAGCAGAACAGCACTGGCAGCCAATCGAGCTCGGTGCCATTCTTCTTTCGCCATTCGTCGCGGTCCTTCTCGGTGTAGCGGAAGCGGGCTTCTCGCTCTAGCCTGTCCTCCTGCTCCACCTGCGCCGTGTGCTCGCGGGCTTCGAAATCGAAGAGCTGGTGCACTGGGCTGGCAAGCAGCCCGGCGATATTGCGATACAGGCCACGGAAGAATTCATTGCCCTCGGCTTGGCGCTGGCTCTGACCCGCACCCACTTCCCACAGCAGTGTCGTGCCGTTCAGCTGCCAACCAGTCAGGCCGACGTCCGTTTCTTCGCGCTTAACTAAGCCATACGACTCGGCGGCTTTGAGCAGCGCAGCGATGACTTCCGGATAGGTATGGTCGTCGATGTCTCTGTAGTAGGGGTTGCCTCCTCCCCAGGTGCTACCCTGCCGCAACATTCGACCAAGACGCGAACGGCTCGAGCCGATGACCAAGAAGTCCTCGACCTTCACTCGGCGGCCCCGACGGTCGGTTTCTTCGCGCGGGCGCGAGGTAACGAACCAGCGCGCCGTCATCGGCCGCTCATCTTCAGTGAAGCCCCAAGGCTCTCGGAGGTTAGCGTAACTCTGCGTGCGCAGTTGTTCGAGCTCCGTGCGGTCCAGGTAGCGTGTTGCGACGCATAGGCCTTGGCGCATGAAGTCGAACAGGGCGCGTAGCACGACGGAGCGCTCGGCGGCCGTAGCCGCCTGGAGCACCTGCGGTGCCGTGGCCCATTCAGACGCATCGGCGGCGAGGTCTTCGATGTCCTGGTAACTAATGCGCACCAAGCCCAATTGCTCGAGGTTAGGGTTATTGAAGCGCCAACCACGCCGTAGGTCAAAAAATGTGCGGTAACCTAGGATGCCGCGCATGGCCTCCTGTACTTGCCGACGGGTGTTGCCCTTAACCTCAGGCTGCTGCATATACTCAGCACGCACGGCCGGGTCGTCGCGGTGGAAGCCCAACGCTTCGAACACAGCATTTGCGACCTCGCGCTCTGACAGGCCCTGTCCACCGCCTTTCTGCACTGCGGACAACAGCGCAGCCCGGGTCAGCAGTACCTGCAGGAAGTCATTGAAATGGCCGGCCTGCAGGGCCGCATCCTGTCGGTTGTCGGAAAACCCTAGGACCTTCTTGGCGTCCGGGGACAGTTGCTGGTCCTCTTCGTACAGGTAGCGCAGTGCCGACAGCGTGAGCATCGTCGTGGCGGAGCTGCGGCCTTCGCCCGACAGCGACGTAAGGCGCAGCGCATCTTTGCCAGACGAGGTGTGCGACACCCCACAAGCCAAGCAAAAACGGAAGGCGCCGGGGATGAACCAGGCCTGCAATCCCTTGTCGGCGCTAGTGACGCCGTCAGGCCGTACCTTGACCGATTGCGGAATGAACTTGCGCTGGCCTGATTTGATGCGCCACTCGCCATCGGCGCGCTCTTCCAGCCAAGTTTCCGGGTAGCGCTCCAGCACTTCCGGGTCCCACAGGCCGCGACCGTCGGGCATCAGGAAACCAAACTTCACCTGCTCGTCATCATGTTGACGCTCGTCAATGCTACGCACGTTGAAAGCACGGCCTTCGGGGCCGTCGGTATCCCACACCGGGATGTATTCCTGGCCGCAGTCGCGGCAAAAGTGCACGTGATAGTACCTCCGCTGCCGCTGGTCATCTCCAGAAACGAACTGTTGCCCGTCGAGGGTGATGGCACGGTGGAAAGGTGCCTCCAGCGTCGTATAGACCTTGCCACCGCCAGCGATGAACTGGTGGAGTTTGAAGGCGAAGAGGCTCTTGCCGGCGCCATCGTTCACGGCGTAGGCGCGTAGCATGAACTGCTGGAGGTAGGCCAAGCAACTCTCTAGTGACTCGCTCGAGGCCTCGTGGAGCAATTGGGCAGCGTCTGCAAGTTTGCGCGGGCGAGCGCGGCGGGGCTTGTCGTCCTCGTAAGTCAGGCCTAAGGTGAGCTCGACCCACACTGACATGGGGTGCGCCGCCATCGCTTCAAAATCAAGGTCCATGGGCACGCCGGCGCGGATGGCGGGACCGAGCTGGCTCTGCACCGTCTGAAGCGTCTGGCTCTCTGGTGTTGTTCGACGCAGAGTTTCGGTGATGACGTTACGTTCGGCGATGGGGGTGCCAAATAGACGCCGTGCGACATTGGCCACGACAGCATTACGCTCCATCTGGCTGCCCTCCGATGCCATTGTGGCCGAGGTGCCGATGCAGATGAGTTCGCTAGAAAGTGCCTCACGCACCCGCCGCACTAGCAGCGCGACGTCGGCACCCTGACGACCGCGGTAAGTATGCAACTCGTCGAGGACCAAGAAGCGCAGCCCCTTAGCATTGCGCATCACGGCCTTGTCGATGTCGTTCTGCCGGGTCATCAGCAGCTCAAGCATCATGAAGTTGGTTAAGAGAATGTCCGGCGGCGTCGCGGCCATAGCTTGACGCTCTTCATCCCCCTCTTGTCCAGTGTAGCGACCAAAGCTCACGGACTGCATCGCGGGGTCCGAGCCCAGGAATTTCTTTAACTCCTCAAGTTGGGAGTTAGCCAGCGCATTCATCGGATAAATGACGATAGCGCGCGTGCGAGGTGTTGCGTCGACCTTTTTCGCCTTGAGGCAAGCATCGACGATGGGGATGAAGTAGCTGAGGGACTTGCCAGAGCCCGTGCCGGTGGTCATGACATAGCTCTCGCCGGCCGACGCCAAGCTGATGGCCTCAGCTTGGTGCTGGTGCAACGGCAGCGTCACGCCAGCGGAACTAGCCGACTTACCCAACCGGAAGATGGTCGAGCATTCCTCGCTCAACTGTCCCGCTTGAACGAGCTCATCGACGGTCCCACCTGACCGAAAGTTCGGGTTGATTTGGATGAGTGGCTCAGGCCAGTAGCGCTGGCTGTCGTACTCATGGTCGACGTACGTCCGGATGTCGTCGGCCCGGATGCGCGTGAAGCTACGAGTGAACTGTTCGTAGTCGGCAACAATGTGCTCGCGAAACTGAAATACGTCCATCAAACCCCCTAGTTGACTTAGCGGCTCTACGGCTGCTTATTTGGCACAGCTACTTCGTGCGTAGTGCAGTGTTGCCTCACCAGCACTTCAATGAAGTTTGCGATTGTTCGATGTTCCCGCTCAGCGGCCAATCGAATCAATTCCTTTAATTCCGGGGTTATCCGAAGATTCAGCGTGTCAGACTTGCGTTCCATATTGCAGATTGGCAAGAGAAAATGTACCGCAATTGTAACGCAAGCCCGACTTGCCCAGCGAAAAAAATATTGCAGTTTTTTTATTGGTCAGCGTTAGCCTCTACTTCATTTTTGACCACGCTGATTGCCGACATCACAACCTCTTTTACGTCGTTCATAAACTCCTGAACTTCGCGGTCTCCACGCTCATCAGGAATGGGTACCCATCGCTCGTAGATGCCTTCGATTTTCATTCGACGCTCAAATGTGCTCCCAGGTCCACGCAAGCCAAAGGCGTCAACCCATGTGGATTGAGGTTGCTCGCGCAACCTTCTTGCGCAGAGTGCCGGAAGCTGGCGGGTGACCAAAGTCTTAATACGCTCGATGGTCTCTCGCTTTTCTTCTGATGTCAGCGTACCGCTCCAACTCGCGGGGTTTTCCAAAAAGCGGGAGATAGCGGACGACAGGGCAGTAATCAAGTTCGTCGTAGGGCGAAGCGTGAAGGTTTCAGGCCATCCCTCCGCGTAACGTCGACTCAGCGCTTTAATAGTCTGCCAATGCCGCGCGGTTTCATCCGGATGTGATTCAAACCCTAGAATGGCACGCCATGGGCTACGGAACATGCGAGCCCCCCTCTGAATGGCAAGCACGAGATTGTCGACACTATATTCAGGGAACGCCACAGGCTCGAATACAGCCGGCTGCGAATCAACCAGTCGCTGCAGCAAACGGTTCAGTTCGGGGCGAGCAGGCTTGGCTTCATAGTCATCGAGCCGCCCCAAGTAAAACGTGCTCCTCTCTAAGTGCTCGAGTAAGTACCTTGCCGCGTCTGCGGACACCGATTTTGCAACCTGATTTTCAACCACGTTTCGCAGGCCGCCGAAGACGTGGTCTAGCTTCGCGCGTCCCTTGAGATTTTCGCCGGAAACGGTATCCATATGAGTAAAGGCGACGACGAGCTTGCTGCTATGACCCGAGTTGACAATCCCTTCAACGGCTTTGCCAGCGGCAAAATTCGTCATTGCATTCTTCGCGCTATCTACCAGCAGGATGACATCCGCTTCATCCAGCATGAGTACCATCTGCTCCGGCAGGTCGGCATTGGCGCCAGCTTTATGTCCCAACCCTTCAGTATCGATTAAGACAAGCTTAGCTTCCTGCTCAGCCCAGACGGAATGGAACGGCCCTCCAACGCGCATGCCGTTGACAACTGGCGTAAGCAGCTTCCCCCACGCGTTGACAGATATTCCGGAAAAAAAGCGTACTGCGGCAAGGAAATCCATTCGCTGGTCGTCTTCGCATTTAAGATGCCATGCACGGGGCCAACCAGTTGTGGTTTTTTCAAAACGACCATCAGCAATCAAGTCGAACCGGGTACGGACATCGTCCAAAATTTCGGACACGATGTCGAGGTAATCCGGGGATTCGCATGCTTGCTCTTGAATCAGGTCAAGCGCGGCATTGCGGTCTTCGGGCTTCATATCTGCGACATTTTCACCGTACGCTTCCTCAACCGCCCGTTTTGCCTGGCTCGCCAGATTCCCGATTCTGTCTAAGTACGTTTCCAGGCGCTGACTAAATTCGAGCGCCTCTGCCTCTGTTACCACTGACGGGTCGGAGCTACCGGCGACAACGCTAGAATCGTCGTCCTCAACACTGTAGGGGTCTACCTCTTCGTCTTCTTCGATGATGTCGCCGAGGATATACTTCAGGCGGAAACGCATATCACTTTTTTCCAGCAGAGTGCGCGCGACCTGCCGCCTGGCCCCTGAAATCGCCTCAAGCACAGCGGCTGAGACGCATTCCTCTATCTCAAACCGAGTTTCGTGCTCGGACATGAACGAGACAACCGCCTCATACCCGGTCTCACGCAAGAAAACCTCAGTTGGAAACGTGGTCGTGCGATTGACCGATGTGGATGGGAATCGGTCTCGCTCAGGATGAGTTCCCATAAGTTGACGCAGCAGCGTTGTCTTACCCGCCCCAGGAACCCCCAAAAGCATAATGCGAGCGTAGCCATCTTCACGCCCTGGAAGAGGGAGAAGCTGGTCACGGAGCTCTCGAGGATTGCCTGCCCGCGGCTCAAGCTCAGCGTAAAAAATCTCAATTACGCGCGCATCGAACAACGTTGCCGCCCTAGCCTTCTCACCGACCGACCAAAAAGACTCATCGTCCAACAAGGTCTGCAGCTGTTTTACTAGAAAGTCAGCCTCTTGCACACTTTCGGTGCCAAGCCCTTTACGGGTCTTGCGACCAGGTTTGCCGGCATTGTCAGTTTTAAGTGGATGCCTAAAATCGACGAGCCATGCCTTACGTCCTGGATTTTGTCGAGCTGTAGCCGTATATTTACCCATATCTCCCCCTGTGATGTGCCAAGGTGTGCCAAACCGCCTGTGGAGTGGATAATATCCGGCTTTGGCCGGTTGGTCAACATGTTTGGCACATCGCGGAACATCGTTCCACAGCAGGGAATACGCCGCAAGACTAGAGGTCCAAGATGGGAAGAGAAGAGTGCCAGAATGTTCCGCCAGGCACTATCAGTGGCAGTGATTGACTGATGCAGGGCTCTGTTAAGACCAAACTAGAGTGTGGGTTGCGATACGTGACGTATTCACTCAAGACGTTACGCGACAAGACTCTCGTCGCTCACCACGCAACGCCGTGCTGCTGGCAAGGGCATCATGCAAAACGCCGAAGACATCGCGCTTCACAGGTACCACTGTACGTGGCATTAAGGCTGACCCCGCTCCTGCTTGACCGCATCAAAGAAGAACCCTTGCCAATAGATGACGATACGGTTGTACCCTTTTATAAGGGCCTCAGTGCACGTCAAGTCTACGGCTTCAACCGTTGTGGGGACACCTAGCCGGCCAACTGATGCATGAGCCGTCTCTCGGATATACCGCGCAGCGTCTTCGTAGTGGTGAGTGAACCGCGGTGGCTTCCTGCAGCTTTTGCCGGCAACCGTGACTTTGTCCGCAGTGATGACTAGGGTTTTGCCTACAAGGGCCGCTGCCTCTGCATCGTCGATGGACGAGATTTCTGACGAGTCCAAGACCTTGGTAAGTGTCCAGGTACCGACCAAGTCATCGATACCGGACTCCGCTGCCAATGTCGTAAGCGGGGCACAAGTGATGATGACAAGTGCGGTGGCTTGGGACAATGCCCGCAGGCGTGCTGTAAGTTGAAACATGTTCGGTTTCCTTATTTCCTAGCCGTCTGAGCCTGTGCTTCAGCCGCTTCCCGAAATGGCGCCGCCTCCTCCTTTCGCCGCGAAATCAAACCGCGTGCGACGACTTTCTTGCCCTTGACGGTCGTCTTAATCATCTTCGAGATGTTATCGGCTGCCCCTTTGAAGTCACCGCTATCGACAAGGTCGAAGGTTCCGGAGGCACCGCGCTCGCCAGCGTTGTAAGTGAGGCTGACCAAAGCATCGAACTGCGCTTGGTTTAGACGCTGGGTAGTGACGTTGATACGCACTATCCGCTCCGCGTGGGCTACCTTGCGTGAAAACTCGGCATCGACCTCAGCCTGACTGACAGACTTTCCCAATTCTTCTGGTGTACAGGGACCGCGGTGCGCCAAAATTCCGGCACCCCACGTGCAGTTCCCCTTTCCGGGCCCCATGTCGTCGTAGTAGTTGAAGACGTCAACCTCGCGCCGGCGCATCCGCTTTCGAGCGTCGCCGCTCATGCTCAAGTTGTCGTTTGCTCCGCCCTGACTTGCTGCCTGCCCCATGCCTGTGGCTCCTACAGAATTCGATAGACCCCCAATCTATCGGTATCGGTGTGCTCGTCTGTTGTGTCGGCACAAGTAACGCTTGCTGCTGTCAGCAAATAATTGCGGCTGTATATCAACAGGAGAGGCGCATGGCCATCGACGTATATCTACAAATTGACGGTATCAAGGGCGAGTCGCAAGACAGCAAGCACCAGGGCTGGATTGAGTGCTCAAGTGTGCACTGGGGTATCCTGCAGCCGAAGAGTGCGACTGCCTCGACTGGCGGTGGGCATACTGCCGAGCGTGCAGAGCTGAAAGAAGTATCGTTCACCAAGGTGGCCGACCTGGCCAGCCCAATCCTGATGCAGACATGCGCCATGGGCAAGACCCTCGCCCGGGCCAAGTTCGAGTTCATGCGGGCTGACGGCCAAGGCGAGCCGGTCAAGTATTTCGAAATCGAACTCGAGAACGTGCTTATTGGCGGAATCGCGCCGGGCATCGAGCCCGGCACCATCCTCGACGAACACGTCAGCCTGAAGTTCAGCAAGATAAAGTGGCGCTACACCCAGCAGAAGATTGGCGGCGGCGCCGGTGGCAGCACCGTGGGCGGCTGGGACTTGGCTACCAACAAAGTGGCGGCGTAAGCCGTCGTCAATCGCCGAGCCCCCGGCCGCGTTCTGGTGCTCAGAACTAGAGAAGCTCAGCTCATAAGCATGCCATGGTGCGGGTTCGGCGGTAAAAGCTGTGCTAGTGCCGCCGCTCCTATTCGGCTAGGTCAGTGCGGCTAATCGCGTTCTGATTCTGTTCTAAACTTCGCTCAGGCGGATGAGCCAGTCATCAGCCGTCCTTGGGGGCCTCGGGATTGAGTCCTGAGCGGTAACGTGCAGCTTTGCCAAAACTCACCCGGGCGCATCTCCTTGTGTATGCGCGTTTGCGATTCCAGCCTCAACTGCCTCGAGAAAGTCTGAAGTCGAGACACCCATCGCCGCGCACCATGCTCGTAGTTCGATTAGGTCTAACCGACGCTGTCCGCTCTCACATTTGCTAATGAACACTTGCGTGACGTTCAACTTCGACGCGAGCTCCATCTGAGTAAGGGGTACCTGCTCACGCATCTCGCGAAGGACTCTGAGCATGACGCCGTACTCTCGTGTGTAGATTGTCTTTTCCATTGTCGGCTGTTGCTTGCTGGGAGCAACAGCTTGCACGGAGCCGGTATATATTCCAAAATCGAATATTCCAAGATAGAATAGTGCAGATTACGTTGAGCCTTCCTGTGCTGCTACCTCCTGTGCTGCAGCCTTTGAGCTGCTAGCTAGGCGAGAAGTTAACTATCGAGCTGAGACGAGCGGCGCTTGCTAAAAGAGAAATAACAAAACCTGTTGTGCATCGGCTCCGTGAGTTACGCATTTGCCCTGCGAGTTAATGAACAGGCCGCCACATTTCCTCTATTAGAAGTGAGTTTAAAAATTGAAAGTTTCAACATTACGCCTGCACACGCCTGGGTTGAAGTCGAACATTGTCCAAGCCATCGAGGCGCTTGTTGCATATGCGGAGCAGCATAAAGACCGCCGTGTCCACGCCATGCAATTTCCTGAATTTTGCGGAATAGTTGGTTTTCCGATAACTACAACGCAAGCGGAGGTTGTAAAACTCATGTCTCAGGCACGTAAAGCAACAGCGTCGATACGAGTATTTGAAACCTCGCCGCCAAAAAAAAGAGAGATTTTAGCCGGCAGTTGGCCGGTGTTTAATTTCTTTTTTATAAGCCAAGGTCAGATATGGTTCGAAATCTGCGAATATATGTGGGAGGAACTCCCAACGGTCGCATGATTAGACCGCAAATAAAAGGTCACCCTCCACCCTCAGAAATGATTGCAAAACGCATTCGTCCAATGCACTCGCCGCCATGGCTCGGCCGTCCATTTACTCTGACCGAGGATTCGTTAATATGGGGGCGCTATGTCATAACGGACTCCACAATGGCAAAAACGAACAAAAGTAAGAGGCGCCATCTTGAGTCCGTTATCATACAGACCGAACCTGCGCTAATAGCTTCCACATTCGAACATTTACTTCATGTTTACTGTCCGAGCAGCTTCCCAGACTTCCTTCGTGAGATACAAGCCCTAGCGACGTATCACTACGCAAAAAAGCATTTGAAGGCGCTACTTCGCGTTGGTTGCGCGCCAGATGACTATTTCCGGGCAAGGGCTGCGACAGTCCATGCTTTTGACCAAGCTCTTGCGGCAGTATTCGAATCTTCCGTACCGTTACATGGGCTCAGTAACCTTACCTATGATTGGTATTGGCAGAAATTGCACGGTATGCATTTGACCACTTTTACTGATGACCAGCATACATATAACGTGACATTCACGTCGGACCTGGTGCTTGAGTCCATCCACCTCAAAAGTGATTGGAGCCGTATTTGGCCGCAGTCCACTTAACTTGGCCAGACACGGTCACGGCGCTAGCGACCGTGCTATAGAAGGAACTATATGAGCCCAAACGATGCCCCAGTAGGGAAGTTATCACGCGAGCGCGCCCGGAGGAAGAACAAATCTGGGCCGAGGACCCTTGGTACATTTCACGACGCTAAAGTACTCGCCATAGTTAGGTGCCCGACCTGCCACTGCGACCATTACGGGATATCTGCGGAAGATGCTGCCGCATCAGTTGCAGCAACGAACGCTCTTCTAGCGACGCTGAACGCGGCCGAAGCGATAGAACTTTATGGCGCACGTACGGTGTCTACGACACGGTTCACGCGCTGTTTTTTCTGCAGTACGCCGGCTAGTTCGATGGCGATATTGAGTAAAGACGAGCCCTACTCTGAGCCGTCGCCGTTGCCAATAATCGTAGAGCTTCTGGACGTGCGTAAACAAGGACGCCGACGGGTGTCAACGGCGATTGAAAACTGATACAGATTTCGTCATGCCAGCGATTTAAAACTGATACACCGCCGTCGCCGAACACCGTCCGTGTTCAGCCCAGTTCTGCAACGTCGTTCCCCCTCATCATTCCGGCCTGTCGCTGGTGTTTCAAGCGATAGCTTTCCCCTGCAATCGGCACGATATGCGCATGGTGCAGCAACCGGTCGAGCAGGGCCGCAGTCAGCGTCGTGTCCTGCGCGAAGGTCGTGTCCCATTGCCCGAACGGCAGGTTGCTGGTCACGACCAGGCTGCTGCGCTCGTACATGGCCGCGATCACCTGGAAGAACAAATTGGCCTGTTCCCGGTTCATCGGCAAGTAGCCGATCTCGTCGATGATCAGGAGCCGATATGCCTTGATCGCGCGGTGCATCACCGCCTTCAGATTGTTCTGCGTGTGCGCCGTCGTCAACGCCAGCAACAGGTCGGCTGCCGTCGTGAAGCGCGTCTTGATGCCGGCCTGCGTGGCCTTGTAACCGAGGGCCATTGCCAAGTGCGTCTTGCCCACGCCGCTGGGGCCGACCAGTACCACGTTTTCATGCCGTTCGACGAAGCCCAGGCCGGCCAACTCCTCGACCTGGCTGCGTTTGACGCCCTTGGCAAAGTCGTAGTTGAACTCATCCAGCGTCTTCACTGCCGGGAATCCGGCCAGCCGGGTCAGCGTGCTTTGCTTGCGCACATTGCGTCCAGCTACTTCCTCCCTCAGCAAGCCTTCCAGGAAGTCGCTGTAGGCCGTTCCCTGCTTGGCTGCCTTCTGGGTTGCGGCGCTGTAGCCCTGCGCCACGAACGGCAGGTTCAGGCTCTCGCACAGCGCCGCGATCCGCTCATGCTGCAGATTCATGCCACCACTCCTTCCGATACCCGCATCAGCAGCGCGTCGTAGACCTGCAGCGGATGCTGTACCGGAGAAGGTTGCGCGATCCGCTCCACCACTGCCGCCGGCCGTGGTGCCGCAGGCGCCGTTACTGCCGGTTGCGGCCGGGCTGCCGCAATGTCTGCCCGCCACGGTGCTGGCAGTGGCTGCAGGTGCTCCGACTCCCGCTTCAACGCCGCGGCTGGCGGCTCCCCGGTGGTGCCGTGGATGCGTGCATTGGCCACTTCTTGCAACCAGTGAGCCACTTCCACGTTGGCCGTTACGACATCAAGCTTCTGGCCGCTCTGCGCCAGCCGGCTCACCAGCGGCACGTAGAACGAACGGCGCAGATAACCGTTGAAGCGTTCGACCTTGCCCTTGGTCTTGGCACGGTACGGCTGGCACAGCTTGATCACAAAGCCGCTATGCCTGGCATAGTCCAGGAAGCCGGCATGGAAGCGGTGCTCGCCTTCGCCGTAAGCGTCGCGCTCCAGTACCACCGTCTTCATGTTGTCGTACAGGACCCGCCGCGTCACGCCACCGAAGGCAGCGAAAGCGCGCTCGTGGCAAGCGATCAGGGTTTCCACCTTCATGTTGCTGACGAACTCCACATAGCTGGCCCGGCTAAAGCCGAGCGTGGCGCAAAATGCATACAGCGGCGCGCTGCCCTTGCGGAACTCGACCCAGTCCACCTGCAGCTGCTCGCCCATCGCCGTCTCGAAACGCACCACCGGATCTACCGGCGGCGTCGGGCGCAGCGTGCGCATGAAGGCGCGCAGCTGGCTCATGCCGCCTTCGTAGCCGCGCGCTGCGATCTCACGGTACAGCACCGTGGCTGGAATCGTATCGGGCTGGGCGGCCTGCTGCCGATCCCTCAGATACCGCTCGAATTGCGCCAGCTTCGTCTGGCGCTTGACCTTGCGCTCGTACTTCGGCACGGCCTCCAGAGCCAGATGCCGGCGCACCGTGTTCACTGCGCAGCCGACTTCAGCGGCAATCTGCCGAAGGCTCAACCCATGCTTCTTCAGTAGCTTGACTTCCACGTACACCTCTTTGGGTTTCAAGGCCGCTCCGCAAAGCGGCCATCTTCTCAAATCGGTGTATCAGTTTTCAATCGCTGCCTGTATCAGTTTACAACCGCTGCTGACAACGGGCTTAGATTATGGATGACATACAGTTCATTGATTCCGAAGAGATAAATTATGGACAACAACGGAAAAGGATGGCGATATGAGCCATGACGCTCGCCCCCTTGTGTTTCTCGACATGGACGACGTCCTTTGCTTAGACGATGTGCATCACAGCGGCCAGATGTTGAAAATATTCGAGCAGACGGTTCCGGACTATCCAGAGATGTGGGAGCGCCTTGTTGACGCGGGAGCAGCAGAGAATTTGCGTCAGCTGCATGCTGAGTTCGAACCGGTATATGTTATTAGCTCGTCCTGGGCAACATATCTCGACCGAGAGCAGATGTGCGAAGCATTGACTCGGACGCAGCTGCAGTTCGTTGTGAAGAACCTGCATGCGGAGTGGAGAACGCCACGGGCGCTCTCGTCGAGTCGACGGGATGAAATCGAGTGGTGGCTCGAGGCACATCGTGAGCCGTCGCAACCGTTCATCATTATTGACGACAGCTGGAGTGGGACCCGCCTGGCGCACTCTCCCTTCGCATTGGACGGACACGTTGTCCTGTGCAGGAGCGGGTTCGGATTCACTAAGAAGCGGTTGAAGGAAGCGTGTAGGCAGCTGCAGCGCCAAGGAGCAGTAGGTGGTGATATTCCACTTGAGCGGTAAAAATACCCAAGGAAATGCTCCTGGCCGCTACCTTGATGCGGCCGTCTCTCGTCGAGCCATGACGACGCAGGAGCTCATCAGGCAGTGCCCGAGTCTGTATGAACACGGGTTTCTAAATACTGTTGGAATATCCTCCCGCGATACTCGCGCGCCAAGGCAAGGAGGTAACGCCTTCTCGCGGAGTGCACCCGCTTCAGCGATAGCTACCTTAGGCGCGGGCCGGCAAGTATCATGAAGTATCAAGGACTTTGATACTTTCTCAGCATGTGGGATGACGGGGTCTACTCGAAGCGTATGACGCGGCAGCAATGAGATACTCCGCCTCTTGCGTCACTAACGGCCAGTGTGCAAGAAGATGCTGTGTGCACCGCTCGACACCTTCGATGTCGACCTCGAAATCGTCTATATCCGTGACGCCAATCGACGCCAAATCAGTTGCCGATATTTCGGCGTAACATATTCTTAAGTACAAATTCCCAGCTATAAATTCAACCTCTGTCTCGCCGTTCAGAATTTGCTCGGCGACTACGCCCGCCATGCCGTATATCGCACGCCAGTTTGAAGGCAGTGTGGGGACATCCAGTCCTGCGCGGGCCCATACTTCATGCATTTGCTCCGCGCAAATGCGAGGCCGGAACTGCCCTAACCAGGCCACTTCATCAGGGTTCCCACTTGCGTTCTTCCAGACAACAGCGTCACCGGCGCCGCCGAAGAGCTCATAGATGATTTTGTGGCCGGCTTCATGGTAGGCCGCTTTTCGAAGGTCGTCGTCGGCTATTCGGTCTTGCGTAAGGTCAGGCATAGAGTTGGAGGTGTTAATGTCGGGCAGAAGTATAGTTCCGAACGACCGACATGACGCCACCGGTAAATGCGCTCTATTGCCTGCGCATTCTAGCCGATAAGAAAATCAGCCTTATCGCGACCTTCAAGCCAGCTGGGCGCCCTGCCTCGACCAGTCCAAGTCTTACCGGAGACTGGGTCCCTGTATTTAGCGGGAACCGCGCCGCGTGGCTTTGACTCTGCTTTGACTCGTCCCAGGTCAGCGGCGGTAATGCCATGGGTTTGCATCAGTTCCTGAATTTTTTTCTTGGCTTCACTGAGCTCTTGTTGACGAGCAGCTTCAGCTTGCTTTTCCAATTCCTGAATTTGCGCTTTTAATTCAGCATACGTAGGCATCTATTAGCCTCATCCACATAAAAAGAAGAACCGGAATTTGCCACATAAAACCATATTCCTGCCCGACTATTCACACGTTCGGTGTCTCCATCTAACTGCGGTCGTGAGATAAGGACGGAACCTTGATACGTCGAGCCCCCTCTGCGGTTTCCGCTCGCTTTTCCTTTCAAAAACTGTCATGGCTTCATTCCTTCCCCGACGGCCGTTTAACCTGAAGATGTGGCATGCTTGCTATCTTGAGGACATCATTGGAGCAGGCATGGCAAGATTAGGTTTTGATAGACGCACAGGGCTTGTCTATGAAGGCATGGATGGTCCAACTCATCCTGTGTGGCCGACTCCGGCTCTATCCCAAGCAACTCTGATTGAGGGGCCAGCCGACTTACAACGTATTCCAAGCGATTTCGACGGTTTAGGCTGGGCCTTCATCGACGGCAGTTTCGACCCCGGCAGTCGAGTGCGCCGAGGGCGATTATTCCAGAAGTTTGGCCCCGTCAGCTGGGAGCCAACTCAGGTTGAAGCCCACCCTGCAATCAACTCTGACTTATTGAAAGCAGCCAACAACGGCGGCCGCGTCAGCAAGGAGCTGAGTGTCTACTACGAGTGCACTGACCTTCTTCAGAGGCGTAATCGTGGTGAAGGTCTCCAGCTCGCGCTGGGCCGGAAAGACGGTCATTCATTGTGGCGCATCCTTCAAACGGAACGAATCGCTTCGGGCGATGTGTTGGTTACGCTTCGAGCAGAGTCCGTGTTTGGTGTAATCTCAGAACTCGATTCTACCCAGATTGCTACCAACAGCTTGCCAGGGGTACAGGCGGCCTTGAACCGTGTCGTCAACTCAGCCTACCGAGAACTGCCGCAGTCAGTGGTTGACCACTGCCGAAATGCCGCGGTCATGCTTATCTCACGATGGATGCAGAAAGTGACTAGTTCTGCCAACCCCATTGAGCAAGACCTCGGTCAATGGATAAACGCAGTAAGACGGCAATTTGGCGAAGGTGAGCGGGTGGCGTTACGAAGCGCTCTTGAGACAATCAACCGGCTACACCCTCGAGGAAAAGACAATGAATCGTTCAAGCATTCATTGCGCCAGATTGACGAGCTTGATGCTGAGTATGCGCTTCATGCCTTGGGCTTCGTGATTCGAGAGGTAAACTGGGGACGATGACCTTGCCGTGGGGTCCGTTGTTGCGAGACGCTTGTTGCCCTGAAAGAAACTTGGGTTGGCCTGCGTCAGGTTGTGCCTGTGTTTGCGTTCGCATCGTCAGAGGAGCACGGTAGAGCTGACCCAGGCCCTCCATCCTGCTAAAATGTCGCGCTGTTTCATACAAAAGGTAGAGGATTTGCGGCTCGTGCCTATACACTACACTCCCGATTCCGCACAACAACATGACGTCTGCCCTTGACTCCTTACGGTTGCTCTCACGGGCTTATACCCGACCAATGTTCGCACAGCTTGCGCGCACGGGCGATACACGTGAGGTCAGCGAGCTTCTTAGTAAGCACGGTCTGGTAGAACAAGATGTTGAAACTCTCCGCCTGGACGAGTTGTTCGAGCGTGGCTGGGACCGGTTAGCCACGAGCTATCGGAACGAGTATGTCTACAAAAACGAACTCGCCACACGACTGGTCTTCAAGCGGCATAGCCCACGTACTGCCGGCTTCCAGGTCGAATTACGGGTCGGCGGCTCAATCGCCGATGTAGTAGTCGCAAATGGCACTACCACCGCGTACGAAATTAAAACTGAGTTTGATACCTCGAGACGCTTGACGTCACAGAGTGCCGACTATCTCAAAGCCTTTGATAAGGTGTACGTCGTCACTCACCCTGCACATGTGTCGCGCTATGAGCGTGAGCTCGACTCACGCGTCGGCCTCATTGTCCTATCGAATCAGCACTCGCTAACCCCCTACCGGGAAGCTGCTTCCAACAAAGACAACGTCGACCACTACACCATTTTTCGTTGCATGCGGCGTGAAGAGTACCTAACCGCTATCGAAACGGCCGTCGGGCCAGTGCCACCAATGCCAAACGGATTGATAGCTGCGCACTGCGAAGAACTGTTTCGTCAGCTTACGACTGAACAAGTGCATAAGTGTTTTGTAAAAGCATTAAAGATTCGTACAACCAACAAAACTGATGTAGACTTTATTACAAAGCTACCTCCGTCTTTACGTGCTTTAGGATACGCTACACCTCTTTCAGGGAGCCAGCGTGCTACGGTTTTAGGACTTCTAGCTAAGCCAGTACAGTTATCCTAGAGACGCATGCGCCCTCGGTGGTAGTTGCCCACTACCTTGGAGGCCGCTATGTATTTCCCTTACGTTTTTGGTCGCGCATCTGAACTCCTCGCGCTGCGTAGCACTAGTCAAAGCTGCTTGTCCTCTGGCCTCGTCGTGCCAATCGTAGAACCGGTAGTTGCGAAACCTGCCGCACTCATCAAGGCAATGACGGAAATCGGACAGCGCGGGCAAAGAGCCGTTATCGTTACCAACCCGTACCAAGGTGAACTCAAAGGCGGAGCCTCTGCAGGATGGCTCACTGTCGTGGACGCAACGTTCGGAGCCTCCCCTACACTCATCCCTGGCTTCATGTGCCGCCCGGGCGTGCCCTACGCAGAAGTTCAGGCATTCTTGACAAAATATGCGAACCGAGATGTCGCCATTCTCTACCTGAACTCTGGCTTGTCCGACGCTGCCGTTAATTCTCTGGCTCAAGTACCAAACGCCGCGTTTCACATTGTCCTGCAAGGGAAAGCGCCGAACTCTCATCTTGCGCTACTGCCTCACGCCAAAACGGTACACGTCACCGACAACTTCAACAAGCAACCCCGCAATGCTGACTACCATGGTCAAGAGCACTTTACCGACCATCATCGCTTGTACAGTCAGTTCGGCACCGGATTCGGCGACTACACTGTGACCGGGGCCGAATTCCAACCGGGCGGAGGCCCGCCAGGTGCCGTTGCTGTTCACCTTACCTACAAGTGCTCCAACGACGGCAATCTTTGGATGCAACACTTCGTCTCTGATGACGTGGACATTGGCGTCGGCACAACCGAAGGCAAATTCCTCCAGGCGGTTTCAAAGTTCGCTGGCCAGTACCACAGCCGCGTCGCCGAGTTCGGCTCTAACGGGGCAATCAACGACTACCTGCAAAATCATAATAATTCGCACTTCCCGGGCCTCGGAAAGAACAAAGAGCGGCAGATTCACCATCACATCGAGCGCGTAAACTACTTCTTATTGACTGGAAACTGATTTCGTTCGATGTGTCTATAGGGGGTGGGAGCACGCGCGCGTAGACGCACTAAGGACTGCATGCATAGGGATGTGGGAGACAGCATGGACGCGTTCCAACCATCTTGAGCGCATGGCGGTAGCAGGTGACACAACGGAAAGGGACCACCCTACGTACAAGCTTTCCTCTTGCGAAGTCGTTGACTAGACGGTTGATGTGTTGCGTACGACTGACAACTTTCGGGCTTTTTCGTTCTCATTCAGGGAAACGGTGCCGAGTGTCCCCAGGTGCTTGTAGTTGTTCGTGTTCTTCAGCTTCGGCGTCTTCTGGCAGATGACGTCGAACTCGTCCTTCAGCGCCATCCACGCCTGGTCGACGGCCTGCGGCGGGGTGTCCCACGATCCTTTGTCGCGTCCCTTGAATCCACGCGTCTTCGGCGACATCCCGTGCGGCACCGAGCGCTCGATGGCGCTGCGCAGCGAGCCCAGGTTGTCGGGCAGGTCGTTCGCGCTCAAGGTCGTCTTGGCGGCCATCATGCCGCAGCCGATATCGACGCCGACGGCGGCCGGGATCACGGCGCCCAGCGTCGGGATCACGCTGCCGATCGTCGAGCCCTTGCCCAGGTGGACGTCGGGCATCGCCGCCATGTGCTTGTAGATGAACGGCATGCGCGCCGTGTTGGCCAGCTGTTGTTTGGCACCTTCCTCGACCGGGACGCCGCGCGTCCACATCTTGACCGGACGGCCGCCGTCCACGTTCAGGACATCGTAGTGTTCGGATTTCATCGTTGCTCTCTCCATGTGTGTCTCGTTTGCTCTACCCCTTCCATTGCAAACGGCGTGCCACCTCCTCGTCGCGTCCTGAAGATGGCGCCAAGACGCTGATTATCCAGAACATTTATTGTTGGCCCGTCGCTGCGGTAGGCCGGACCTTCATGATAAATTTATCCTAATTTATAAAAATTTATATTCATGAAAAAGAAGAACACCGTGGTCATCGGCTTCATCGGCACCCAGCTCGACAACGGCAAGGGCAGCGCGCGCTGGGAGAAATGGCGGCCGACCGTCGCGTTGACCCAGCATGAGGATGTGGTCATCGACCGCCTGGAACTGCTGTACAACGGCGAGCCGACTCCGCTGCTCGACCAGGTCGTGCAGGACATCGGCACCGTATCGCCGGAAACCAGCATCGTGCCGCGCCGGGTGGATATCGACGATCCCTGGGATTTCGAGCAGGTCTACGGCGCCCTGTTCGACTTCGCGCGCGCCTATCCATTCGAGCCCGACCGGGAGGAATACTGGGTTCACATCACGACCGGCACGCACGTGGTCCAGATCTGCATGTTCCTGATGACCGAAGCGCGCTATTTCCCGGGTTGCCTGCTGCAGACGTCGCCACCGCGCCGGCATGCGCCCGGTGCGCCCGGCACGCTGGCGCTGATCGACCTCGACCTGTCGAAATATGACCAGATCGCCCGGCGCTTCTCGCGGGAACAGCAGGATGCCGTGGCGTTCCTGAAATCTGGCATCGCCACCCGCAACGTGCGCTTCAACACGATGATCGACGAGATCGAGCGCGTGGCGATCAAGTCGCGCGCACCGATCCTGTTGATGGGGCCCACCGGCGCCGGCAAATCATTCCTCGCGCGCCGCCTGTACGAGCTCAAGAAGACGCGCCGCCGAGCGGCTGGACGCTTCGTCGAGATCAATTGCGCGACGCTGCATGGCGACGGCGCGGGTTCGACGCTGTTCGGCCACGTCAAGGGCGCTTTCACGGGCGCGATGTCGGAGCGCAGCGGTCTGCTGCGCACGGCCGACAAGGGTGTGCTGTTCCTGGACGAGATCGGCGAACTGGGTCTCGATGAACAGGCCATGCTGCTCAAGGCGATCGAGGAGAAGCGTTTTCTGCCGGTCGGCGGCGACCACGAGGTGCACAGCGACTTCCAGCTGATCGCCGGCACCAATCGAGACCTGGGCCGCGAGGTCGCCCATGGCCGCTTCCGTGAAGACCTGTTTGCCAGGATTAATCTGTGGACGTATGAATTGCCGGGCCTCGTCGAGCGCGGCGAAGACATCGAACCGAACATCGAGTACCTGTTGCGCGAATTCGGCGCCGAACATGGGCAGATGGTCCGCTTCAACAAGGAGGCCCGCGACCGCTACATGCGGTTTGCGATGTCGCAGGAAGCGCGCTGGACGGGGAACTTCCGCGACCTCTCCGCGTCGATCACCCGCATGGCAACGCTGGCCGAGTCCGGCCGGATCAATGACGCCATCGTCGAGGACGAAATCAAGCGCTTGCGGCAGCTCTGGCGGCCCTTCCGCGACGTCGCCCAGGCAGCGACCGATCTCGACGCGCTGCTGGGCACGGACGCGGCGGCGCAGCTCGACCAGTTCGACGCACTGCAACTGCAGGCCGTGGTGGGGATCTGCCGCCAGTCGCAGTCGCTGTCGGACGCGGGCCGCAAGCTGTTCGCCGTCTCGCGCACGGCCAAGCGCCAGCCGAACGATGCTGACCGTCTCAAGAAGTATCTGGCGCGCTTCGGCCTGTCCTGGGACGACGTGCATGCTTGAGGGCAGCATGGCGCGGCGATTTCGCGGCCTGTACCGCCAATGCTGCGTTCTGTCGCAATCGACAGGTTGCCTACGAGGTGTTTGCCTATAGTGATTCCATCAGACCACTATTTGGAGACCCCGAACATGAACAACCTGATCAAGAGCGCCTTCCTCGCCACGACCCTGGCCCTGAGCGCGCATGCCCTGGCCGACGACCTCGTCCGCGAAAACCGCACCGTGGATGCGAACGTATCGAAGGTACGCCTGGGCGGCGTGATCCGCCTGAACCTGCACCAGGGACCGACGCCGTCGCTCGTGGTGTCCGGCGACCGCCGTTATGTGACGAAGGTAACGACCACGCAGCGCGGCGACACGCTCGTGATCGACATGGAAAACAACACCCGTTTCGAAGGCAACAGCAAGAACGAGTTGCGCGCCGATCTTACCGTGCCGAACCTGCGTGAATTCGTGTCGCAGGGCGTTGGATCGAGCGAGGTCTCCGGCTTCAGCGGCGACAAGCTGAAGCTCGCGCTGGACGGCGCCGGCGCCGTGCGCTTCACGGGACAATATCGCGACGTCGACGCGCGCCTGGGCGGCGTCGGCGGTCTCACGCTGAATCCCGGCCAGGCCGACCGCATCGAACTGCACCTGGGCGGCGCCGGCCATATCACCGTGGCCGGCCAGACCAAGGTCTTGCGCGCGCAACTGGGCGGCGTCGGCGGTCTCGACGCTCAACAATTACGCGCAGAAACCGTCGACCTGGATATGACCGGCCTCGGTGGCGCCAGCGTGTACGCGAAAACGGCGGCCAACGTCAATCTGAGCGGCATGGGCTCGGCCACCGTCTACGGCAAGCCGGCCACGCGCAACGCGACGACGAATGGCTTCGGCAAGGTGAGCTGGCAATAAGTCAGCGGATGACCGTGTCGTTCTTGACGGCCTTCACGCCGTTCACGCCACGCGCGATTTCCACGGCTTTCTGGGCGGATTCGCGCGAATCGACAAAGCCGCTCAGTTGCACCGTGCCCTTGAAGGTTTCCACCTGCACCTGGGTCGCCTTGACCGTCGGATCGGCGGCGAAGGCCGCTTTCACCTTGCCGGTGATCACGGAATCGTCGATGTATTCGCCCGTGCCTTCGCGGGTCGGCGTCGGCGCGCAGGCTGCGAGCGACACCAGCAGCGAGGTTGCGAGAACTGACTGGGCAATGGCGGACTGAAAACGAGTGAGCTTCATGGCGATTCTCCCGAGTTATCAAGAATTTTATTATTCCGAATTTCGGTGGAGCCTGTCGCCCGCTACTGTTGTGAAAACGGCACTGTCACGTTCAGGGGGCGTCGGCCCGGCCAGCCTGCGCCATCAGCGGACCCGTCGGCGGTCTTGCGACGATGCGCTGCAGCGGCAAATCGTGGCCGATGACGAGGCGCACGTCGGCGTGCCCTGGGAGGCCGAGCTCGACCGGCTCGCCCGTGCCGACATGCCGGGCCAGGCGTTCCGCCGCCATCCGGAACGCCGGCTGGTACTCGACGCGCGTCTGGCGCACGTCGAATCGTTTTTCATTCGTCAGGCGCACCACTTTCAGTCCCGGATCGCTCAGATGGCGCGATACGAGCCGCGCGAGGCCCTGGCGGCCGTTGCCGTTACTGATCTCGAGCCTGGCGACCGCTTCCGGCGCGAGCGGCTGGGCGGCCACGCCGGCGGCGGGCGCGCTGTGCAGCGCGGCGGCTTTTGCCGGTGTGCGGCGTAATTCGAGGATGCCGTCGTCCCTGCGGATCACTTCGACGGACGCCCATGCGTCGTCGTCGGAGCGCCGGTCGGTCCGGACCGCCTGCTCGATGGCCGGCAGGCGCGTGCCGCCGTTCGCCGTCGCATAATCGGCGCGGAAGTCGTGTTCGCGCAAGGCTTCGGCCTGGCGCAGCATCTGCTCGCCGCGCTCTTCCTGGCCTACCTTGAGCAGCGTCTCGCCCAGGTATTGCCAGGCGCGGTGGTTGAGCGGATCGAGCAGGCAGGCTTTTTCGAGCGCGACCTGGGCCGCGTCGAGGTCGCCGCTGAGCAGGTACGCATAGCCCAGGTTGGAAAACAGGAAAGCGGATGCGGGACCGGATGCCATGGTGACGTCACGGGTCAGATCGCGCCAGATCGGGATCGCGCGCGCGAAATCGCGCTGCTCGGCGTAGGCGATCGCCAGAGCGTTGCGCGCATTGACGTGCCTGGCGTCGACGCGCAGTGCGGCCTGGTAGGCGGCAATTGCGTCGCCGTAGCGGCGCGCGAGGTACAGGTTGCGGCCGTGCAGATAACTGTCGTCCGCCGCCGGGGATGCCGGCGGGCCGGCGTACGGCTGCGGCGGCGGACTGCTGCAGGCCAGCAGCAGCACGCCGCTGCACAACAATGGCAGGTTGTAGAGGCGGGTACGCGCGCGCATGACAATCTCCGTTCGTTCAGTTGGAATGACCGAGGGCGCTGCCGAAGAGCTTGGTAATCTGGATGCCGGCAGGCCCCAGCAGTACCAGCAACAGGGTCGGGAAGATGCAGAAGATGAGGGGAAACAACAGTTTCAACCCGATCTTGGCGGCCGCCTCTTCCGCCACGATGCGGCGCTTGCCGCGCAGCGTTTCCGAATACACGCGCAAGGCGTCGCCGATGCTGGTGCCGAAGCGCTCGGACTGGATCAGCATGGCGACGAGCGAGTCGACGTCGTCCAGCCCCACGCGCAGCGCGAAATTGCGCAACGCTTTTTCCTTGCTGAAGCCGGCGCGCATCTCCATCAGCACCAGTTGCAGTTCCTGGCCCAGCGTGACGCTCTTGATGTGGATCTCGGCGGCGACCTTGACAAACGCGCGCTCGAGGCTCAGGCCCGCCTCCACGCACACGGTGAGCAGGTCGAGCGCGTCGGGAATGTTCTCGAAGATGTCGCGCTTGCGGCGCTTGACGACGCGGTCGAGGATCGTGTTCGGCAGGTAGTAGCCGCACGTCGCCGCGAGCAGCAGCAGGAACAGAACGCCGAGCTCGGCAATGGTGGCGGGCACGAAAGCCAGTACGATGCCGACCAGCGCGGGCAGGCCCAGCGCGAGGGCCGTCTTCGATGCGAAGTACAGCGTCGGCGCCGCCGGGTTGCGCCAGCCGGCGTTCATGAAGCGCGTGCGCAGCGCCGACTTTTCCCAGCCCTCCTCCGGCACCGACAGTTTGGTGAGCGGCTTGGCGGCGCGCGCCACGCGTTCGATCCAGCCGCTGCGTTCCGTCTGGTCCTCGTTCGCACGGCCCATGAAGCTCGCCAGCCGGGCACGCAGTGCGGCGGGCGCGAACAGCACCGCCGCAAGCCACGCGAGGCAGCAGACGACCAAGAAGACGATCAACAGGAACAGCAACTGCGCGCGAGTCATCGATGTCTCCTCAGATGTGGATGCGGATCACCTTCTTCAGCCAGATCACGCCGATGATGATCATGACCAGCGCCGTCCAAAGCATGTTCACGCCCAGCGGATCGGTCCACAGCACCTTGACGTACGTGGGATTCACCAGTACCAGCATGCCCCCCACGGCAAACGGCAGCAGCCCGAGGATCCAGGCCGACATGCGCCCTTCGGCCGACAGGACGCGGACCTGCGCCGCCAGCCGCAGCCGGCCACGGATGATGTGGCCGATGTTGCTGAGGATCTCGGCCAGGTTCCCGCCGGTCTCGCGCTGGATCAGGATGGCGATGACGAGGTAACGCAGGTCGGTCAGTGGGATGCGCGCCGCCATGTTGTGCAACGCTTCGCCCAGCGGCACGCCGTAGTTGATTTCCTCGCGCGCGATGCGGAACTCGCCGCTGAGCGGTTCCGGCAATTCGTTGCCGACGATTTGCAGCACGTTTGAAAACGAGTGCCCCGCACGCAGCGCGCGCGCGATGAAGTCGGCGGCGTCGGGCAGTTGCTCCTCGATGCGCACGAGGCGGCGCATGCGCGCGCGCCGCACCAGCAGCAGCGGCACGTGGACGCACAGCAGGACGATCGCGAGGCGCACCGGCAGCGGCAGCGGCAGCGGCCACTGCATCACGAGGTAGGTGGCCGCCAGCATCGTCGCGACGGAGCACAGCAGGAAGCGCTCGACCGACCACGCGATGCCGGACTGCACCAGGAGCCTGTCGAGGCGGTGCGCGAAGCGGAAGCGCTGCAGCAGGCGGTCGACGAGATCGTGCCGGCCGAAGCGGCGCGACTTCAGGATCGAGATGCGTTCGGCGCTGCGGCCCTGGTTCCCCGACATCAGCTGCAGCCGGCGTGCGATCCGCTGGGCGCTGGCGCCATGCGTGCTCACCCACCATAGATAGACGCCTTCGATGCCGAGGATGACGGCGGCGAACAGGAAGACGATGAATCCGTAGAAGAGGATGTCCATGCGTGACTTTCGCGGCGATGCGGTTCAGGTGAACACGCGGTCGGGATCGAAGGTGTCATCGGGCACCGCGGCGCCGAACATGCGCAGCCGGTCGGCGAAGCGCGGCCGCACGCCGGTGGCGCAGAAATGCCCCTGCACCTTGCCGTCGGCGTCGATGCCCGTCTGCTCGAAGCGGAAGATTTCCTGCATCGAGATGATGTCGCCTTCCATGCCGGTGATTTCCTGCATGCTGACGACCTTGCGCGTGCCGTCGGCCAGGCGCGAGGCCTGCAGGATCACCGTGATGGCGGAAGCGATCTGCTGGCGGATGGCGCGCGGCGTCAGGCTCACGCCGGCCATGCCGACCATGTTTTCCAGCCGCGCCAGGGCGTCGCGCGGCGTGTTCGCGTGGATGGTCGCGAGCGAGCCTTCGTGGCCCGTGTTCATGGCCTGCAGCATGTCCAGCGCTTCCGGTCCGCGCACCTCGCCCAGGATGATGCGGTCCGGGCGCATGCGCAACGAGTTGCGCACGAGCGCGCGCTGCGTCACTTCGCCCTTCCCTTCGATGTTGGGGGGGCGCGTCTCGAGGCGCACGACGTGCGGCTGGCGCAGCTGGAGTTCGGCCGCATCCTCGATCGTCACGATGCGCTCGTTGCCCGGAATGAAGCCGGAGATCAGGTTCAGCATCGTCGTCTTGCCGCTGCCGGTGCCGCCCGAGATCAGGATGTTCACCTTGGCGAGGCCGAGGCTCTCGAGGACCTTGATCATCGGCGGCGTGACGCTTTTATAGTCGAGCAGGTTCTGTACCGTGAGCGGCGTCGCGCCGAAACGCCGGATCGACACCAGCGGCCCGTCGACCGCGAGCGGCGGGATGATCGCGTTGACGCGCGAACCGTCCGGCAGGCGCGCATCGACCATCGGACTCGATTCGTCCACGCGCCGGCCGACGCGCGAGACGATCTTCTCGATGATCTTCATGAGGTGCGCGTTGTCGTGGAACGACACGTCGGTCAGTTCCAGGCGGCCGCGCCGTTCGACGTACACCTTGTCGTAGGTGTTGACGAGGATGTCCGAGATGGTCGGATCGTTCAGCAGCGGTTCGAGCGGGCCGAAGCCGAGCATCTCATGCTGGATATCGAGCACGAGGTGGTGGCGCTCCTGCTGGTTCAGCACGATGCGCTCTTCCTCGATGATGCGCTGGACCAGCAGCGCCAGCTCGTGCTTGAACTGCTCGCTCGTCAGGCGCTTCAGGCGCTCCAGGTCGATCCGGTCGAGGATCATCTGGTGCATCGTTTTCTTCAGTTCCGCATAGGCTTGTTGCGCCGCAGCCGCTACGGGCTGATGCTGGCGCTCCTCGTCCGTCACGGACAGGCGTTCGCGCAGGGACATGGACGGCTCCTCGAAAAGATCAATCGTCTTCGCCGCGCCCGAACAGGCGGTCGAACAGACCCTTCGCCTCGGGAATGCGGCGTGCGGTCACCACTTCGACCAGGTCGGCCAGGCTGCGCGCGGCGGCGCTGCCGCGCGACAGCTGCAGCACCGGAATGCCCTGGTTGACGGAGTCGGTGACGGCGATGTAATCGTTGGGGACGGTGTGCAGTACTTCTGCGCCCAGCGCCGCGTGCAGGTCCGCCAGGCGCAGCTTGCCGCCCTTTTCGTAGCGGTTGACGATCAGGCGGATGTGGTCCGTCAGATAGCCGAGCGAGCGGAAGATGTCGAGCAGGCGCCGGGCGTCGCGGATGTCCGGCAGGGCCAGCTGCAGCACCGGGTAGATGGCGTCGGTGCTGTCGAGAGCGCGCAGCGACACCGCGTCGATCTGGCGCCCGACGTCGAGCAGGATGTAGTCGTAATGCTGGCGTGCGACGCGCAGGATCGTGTCGATGTGTTCGGGTTTCGCCTCGGTCGTCTGGCCCGGGTCGTCGGCGGCCGCCAGCACGCCGAAACCGGGCGCCACGTGGACGAGGCACGATTCCAGGAACGGCCCGTCGATGCGCGCGATCTGCTGGCACACGTCGGACAGCGTCATGGCCGGTCTCTGGTCCGACACGTACAGCGTGGCGTCGCCGAACTGGCGATGCAGGTCGATCAGCAGCACCTTCTTGTCCGCCAGCGTGGCCAGCGCGTAGCCGAAATTGGTGGAGATGAAGGTGGCGCCGCTGCCGCCCTTGCAGGCGATGAAGGCGAGTATCTTCCCGTCGCGCGTCGCGGCCACGCCGGCGCTGGCTGCAATACGGTCGATCGCCTCATGCAGCGCGCGGTGCACCAGCGGCAGTTGCAGCACTTCGCGCACGCCGGCGCGCATGGCGCGGATCAGGAGGTCGGGGTGATGATTGTCGGTCAGCAGCATGAAATGCGCTGCCGAGTAGTGGCGGGTCAGGCGTTCCAGCAGGTCGCCGTCGGCGGCATCCGCATCGCTGATATCGACGATGATCAGGCTCGGACCATCAGGCAGCGGACGATCGAGCGCATCGCGCAGGCTGGCGCGGCTGGCGGCGACATGCAGCGGCGGTACGCGTGCGGCACCCTGGGAGGCGATCTCCGCGTAAAGCTGGGTGTCGCGGCTGATCAGAAAGGCTTTCATCGTGGTCCTTGGGACGGCGTTCGGTCAAAATCATGTCATTGAAAAAGCGCGGACGACTCACTTGCTACCCACCCCGCCGACGACCAGTGCCTTGATCGGTTTCTCCGGTTCCTTGAACGAATTCTCGTAGCGCTCCTGGGCGATGACGGCGGCCTTGCCTTCCATGCCCGTGGCTGGATCCGTATTGGCCGCCGCGGCAGGATCGAGCATCTGCGCCGCCACGTTGGCCCGCACGGCCGTGCCGAAGTGTTCGTTGAAGCGCGGGGTTGTGTCGCACCCGTACAGCAGCATGCCCGACAGCGCCGCACATGCGATTCGCTTGCATCCGATGGCCATCGCTCTCTCCTATTTCAGTTCGAAGCCGCCCGCGCTTTGCGCAGGCGGTGCGGCCGGCGCCGGGGTCGACACGGCCGCCGTTGGCGTCGCCGGCGCCGGCCCTTCCAGGAAGCCGCCGAGCATCACGCCGGCGCGCGACGGCTCGCCCACCTTGTCGGTCGGGAGCGAGTAGCCGTTGCCGGACAGGGGCTTGACGAGGTGGGCGGTGATCACGAACACCAGCTCGGTGCGGTCCTGTTGATAATCCGCGCTGCGGAACAGGGCGCCCAGCACGGGCAGCTCGCCCAGCACCGGCAGTCCTTTCAGGTTGGCGACCAGGTTGCTCTTGATCAGGCCACCGATCGCGAAGCTCTGGCCGTCGTACAGCTGGACCGTGGTGGTGGCGCGGCGCGTCGTCACGACCGGCAGGATCGCAGTGCCGTTGAACCCCGTCGCCGACAGGCCGATACCTTCGCGCGACAGCTCAGACACCTCGGGCGCGACGCGCAGGTTGATGCGTCCGCCGCCCAGTACCGTCGGGGTAAAACGCAGGCCGACGCCGAATTCCTTCTCTTCCAGGGTTACCCGGTTGTTGTCCTGCGCGACCGGGATATAGAATTTACCGCCCACGAGGAACGTGCCTTCCTGGCCGCTGATCGCCATCACGTTCGGCTCGGCCAGCACGCGCACCAGGCCATCCTGCTTCTCGGCCGCGGCGGAGAAGTTTCGGTCGGCACTCTTGCCTACCGTGAGCGCTCCATGGGCCGTGCCAGTGATGAAATTCGACAGCAGCATGGCGCCCCAACTGCCGGAACTGAAGGTCCATCTGGCGCCGCCTTCCAGGCGGTCGAGCAGGCTCTTCGACACTTCGGCGATCTTGACTTCCAGTTGCACCTGCTGGGGCGCGCGCACGCCCAGCATATTGACCACCCGCGCGGTGGCCGCCGCCGCGCCGCCCTGGTTCTGGCTGTCGCGCTGGTTCTGACTCGCGGCGTCTTCCTTGTCGGGCACCGTCAGCCCGCGCAGCGGGCGCCGCACGTAGGCGGTGGCCAGTTCGACGGCACGCGCGGCAGCAACGGCATCGCTCACGGTGCCGGTCAACACGAGCGCATCGGATGCGGCCAGCACCTTGATGTCGTGCTCGTCCGGCATGGCGGTGGCCAGCATCGCCTGCAGGGCCGACGGGTCCATGGCCACGGTGATGTCGAGTACGCTGCACAGGCCGCTCTTGCCCTGGATGATCATGTTGGTCGTACCCACGTCGACGCCGGCGATGTACAGCGTGTCGGGCGCCACCATCAGCGCCTGCACGACGAGCGGATTGCCGACACTGCGGTGCTGGACCGGTTCGGGCAGGCGCATCAGGCTGGACTTGCCGATCTGCAGGGCCAGCTGGGCCGGTTTCGCGGCCTCACCCTTGCAATTGGGCCCGGCCTCGGCACGCAGCGGCGCGGCGCCGGTCGGGTTGTCTGCGGACTGGGCTTTCGATTTGGCGGCCGCCCCTGCGGGTCCGGCGACCGCCAGCGCCAGGCCGGCGACGAACAGGCAGCGAAACAGCGGTGATGGCGTCAAGCATCCGTTCATGGCTTTACCCTGGATGAAGTTCAGAAGCACTCCTGCGACATGCGCAGGCCGTTGAGCACGGTGACGCAATCACGCCGCACCGGCGCCGCCACCTTGACCAACGCCGGCGCGGGACGAGCCGTGGGTGCCGGCTTGGGCGCGGGCTTGCGCGGCGCCGGCGGCGGCGCCTCGGGCAGCAGCGTGAGCTTGGTCGCGCCTTCGGTACTGGCCGACTGCGGATCGACCTGGTTGCGCAGCGCCAGCGACAGCGTGCCCACGCTGCGCGCCAGGTCGAGCTTTTCGGCCTGCTCCGGCGTCACTTCCAGCGTGACCGCGTTGACGACCTTCGGCTTGGTCTCGTCGCGGTTGACTTCCTGGGCGACCGCCAGCACGAGGATCCGCTCCAGCACGATCTTCGAGATGTTCTGCTGGCGGGCATCGGTCCCGGGCGGCATGTCCTTCTGGGTGCTGACGATGATGTCGACGTAGTTGCCCGGCAGCGCGAAGCCCGCCACGCCGATCACGTCGTTCACGCGCACCGTGATCGCACGCTTGCCTTCCGTGATCAGTGCCGACAAGCCGCCGAGCGTGCCGGCCGGCGCCAGCTTGGTCTCGCTGACCGGCTCGCCCATCAGCAGGTTCGTCTTGAGAACGCGGCCGCCGAGTTTCTGCGGATCCGTGAAAGCACCTTTTGGCACGCTGTTGGCGGGCCAGTCGGCCAGCTTGAACATCTCGGGCGTCAGGCGCTGGCCGAGACTGATGTCGGCGGCGGCCACGACGATGCGACCGCTGCTGCTGCCCGGCTGCTTCAGCAGCCAGCGCGATGCGAACACGACGGCCGCGAATCCGAACAGGATCGCGACGGTCATGACGAGGATGGCACGCTTGTTCTTCATTTTTGAATCTCCGTCGCGCAAGCGATGAACATGCTGCGCCAGGCTTGCTCGACCGCCGCAACCGTGAGACGCGCTTCGGTCCCGGCGAAACCGGCGAAATCGGCGACCCGGTCGAGCAGTTCGCCCGGGTAGCAGGCCAGCAGCGCGCGCCCGGATTGCGGGTGCAGCCGCTCGATCAGGTGGTCGACCGCGGTGTCCTCGACATCGATGCGGCGCAGCCGGCACTGGCGGCACAACAGGGCGCGGTAGGCATTTGCCGACCAGGCGCCGATGTCGGCCTTGTAGCCGATACGGCGCAGCGCGGCGTCATCGAAAACGCTGGTCGGGGCCAGGTTGGTTGCGAACACCACGGCGGCATCGAACGGCACCAGTTCCGCCTGGCCGCCCTGCAGCGACAATTGATCAGTCCCGGCATCCAGCGGACCGATGAAGCGGTTCAGCAGCTCGGCCGCGGCGATGCGCTGGCGGCCCATGTCGTCGAGTACCAGCATCCCGTTGTTCGCCTGCAGGTGCGGCGGCGCGTGGTACACGCCCTGCTCCGCGTCATAGCGCAGGTCGAGCATGTCGCGCCCCAGTTCGGCGCCGACGTGGACGAGCGGACGCTGGCACACGGTCCAGCGCGCATCGCAACTGCGCCGTTCTTCCTGCTGGCGCGCGACCGGCGGCGGCGCCACGTGGACGGCGGGATCGTACAGGCGGATCACCTGGCGCCCGGCCATCAGTGCATACGGCACCGCGATAGGGCCCGGCAGCAGGCGCCCGAGCTTGCGCGCCAGCGTCGTCTTGCCGCCGCCGGACGGTCCGTACAACAGCAGCGAACGGCGCGCGTACAGCGCCGCGCCCAGCACGTCGCGCGCGGCCTGCGACAGGCCCTCGTCGCCCAGCGCACCCGCCAGTTGCGCGGGTGTGATGCGCTCCACGTCCGCATGGCGCAACGCCTGGCGTTCGACCACGGCGCGATACGATGCGAGCGTGACAGGAGCCGGGCCGACATAGCCGCAGCGCGCCATCGCGTCGGCGGCGCCGCGCTGGCCATACGCGGTCAGCTGGTATTGCATGTCGATGTCCGACTCGCCGCACCAGGCCACTTCCACCTGCTGTTCCGCGATCAGTGGATTGAGGACCTCGCGCAGCACGCTGATCGACAGCCGCAGCTTGCCGGCCAGATGGGTCAACGGGGTCTTGCCGCCGGCCTGGATTGCCTTGAGCACCAGGTCCGTCACGAAGCGCGGTTCGAGTCCGGTATCGCGCACGGTCTTTGCCTGGCGCGGCAGGACTGGCGCGATCTCCGGACCGCCCGCAGGCGCGAGCTGCGCGGCACGAAATCCCGCCGCGGTATTGTCTGTCGATAGCGTTTCAAACATCGGAACCCCCTTGCCTTGCTTGTTTTCCGAAACAGGTCAGAATGATTCTAGCGACCGGTCTTTTGGCCACCCTTGAGCTTTACCAAGAGCGGGCTCATCCATATTGAGTGACCAGAACGACGATCGTGCCGGCCGCGATGGCCAGCCCGTAGGGCATCGAACCGGCAGTTTGCGGGAGCGTCATGTCGGCTAATTTCGTGCCCGGTACGATGAGTCCGGACAGCAGGTGGCCGATGTTGACGAGGGCCAGTCGCAGGCGACTGCGCAGCAGTATCAGCAAGAGCGCCATCACCCCCCCGGCACACCATGTAAAAACGGCGATCTGGAATGCTTCGGCCGGACCGGTGAAGAAGCCGATCACGGCCATCATCTTGACGTCGCCCGCCGCCATTCCTCGCACCAGGTAGAACGGCAGGAAGATGACCAGGCCCAGCAGCATGCCGCCGACGGCGGACAGCAGGGCCGCGCCCGGTTCGGGGGACAGCAGGTGGAGGAACAGCGCACCGGTCATGCCGGCGAACAGAAGACGGTTCGGGATACGCCGCGTGGCCAGGTCGTTGACGGCGGCAATACTGACCATGAGCAGCAGCAGCGCATCGCGGTATTGGTCGATTTGCATGACGGCTCCCAAAAAAAAGCCCCCCGGGCTCGGGAACCCGGAGGGCTACCACGGCATGACGATTACGGGGTAACCAGCTTGCCTGCGACGTAGGTGAATACCCCTTCCACTTTCTCACCGACGGTTGTTGCCGCAGCAGCCATCGCCACGCCGATCAGGGCGGCGATCAAGCCATACTCGATGGCCGTTACACCGTTCTCGTCAGCAGCGAAGGTTTTGACTGCGGAGATGAAGTTGCTCATGACAAACTCCCATATGGTGGGTTAATAAGAACTGCTACTGGTCGGCGACGCTGGTCAAGTCACCACTTCCAGCTGACTTGCCACGTTCCGTGCCAGTGAGTTCACTATAAGTTTTGATGCCATACGGCAACTTGACCATCAACAACTTTGCTTCACGGAACTATTTTTTGTGCGATGGAATCAAAATCCCTCTAGTCTGGGGGAGCACGTTGCAGTTTGGTTTTGAGAAAATTCACTCAGGCTAAAAAAATTGCATTTGCATAATTGCTTAGAATGCAAAAACGCTATATCCTGTTTCGCTTGCTCTTTGTGAAACGCCTGATACCTGCGAACGCGACGGCAGCTGTGCCCAGCCTGCAGGTCGGTTGATTACATTGCTGAGAACGACATGGATTCGCTTCTGAAACACATGGTGGACATGACCGGCCACCGCGATCACGCGATGCTCGATATTTCCGTGATCTCGGCAGTGCAGGAGCTGGCGGGTGCGGCGCAGACGCGCATACTGGCCATCACGTCCGTGTCGGGACAGCAATACCTACGTGCGCGCGCGACCATCGTGCAGGGCGGTGCGGCGCGCCTGGAAGAATCGCAGGACGGCGTGCTGGGCGAACCGGTGGCCGCCCTCCCCGAACTCAAACGCTGCCTGGCCGAGCACCAAGCGAGCGCGGAAGCGATCACGGCCGACGGCATGCGCGTGCTGTGGCTGCCGATCTGGTTCGGCGACAAGGCCACGACGTGCCTGGAAATCCGCGACGACAAGGCGTTTTCGCACGAGACCGTGTACGTGATCGGTGGCATCGTTGGCGTCTACCGGAATTTCCAGAACCTGCTCGACTACAGCGAGCGCGATTCGCTGACCGGCCTGCTCAACCGCAAGACGTTCGACGACCAGCTGGCGCGCATGCTGCAGAATGCCCACGAACGGGATCCGCGCCTGCCGGGCCAGCCGGAGCGGCGCCAGCACCATGCCCAGGAAAAGCAATGGCTGGCCGTCGTCGACGTCGACCATTTCAAGGCCGTCAACGACAAGTTCGGTCACCTGTACGGCGACGAAGTGCTGATCCTGATCGCAAACCTGCTGCAATCGTCGTTCCGCGCCCAGGACCGCGTGTTCCGCTTCGGCGGCGAAGAGTTCGTCGTGCTGCTGCGCTCGACCACGCTCGACAATGCCTGGAAGATCATCGAGCGCTTCCGCATCAACGTCGAGAGCCATGTCTTCCCGCAGGTGGGACGGGTGACGGTCAGCGTCGGCTTCGTCAGCATCAGCGCATACGATTCGCCTGTGGTCACGCTGGGCCACGCCGACCAGGCGCTGTACTACGCGAAAAGCAATGGGCGCAACCGCGCCTGCCATTACGACGACCTCGTCGCGCACGGCCTGCTGCAGACCGTCGCCTCCAACGACACCGCCGAATTCTTCTGAGGCTCAGGCCACCTGCAGGAAACGCAGCGGGTCGACCTGCCATTTGTCGGGCGATTCGTGGCGCACGATCTTGTCGGCGCCCCCGAAGCCCACGCCACGCGCCAGGTCCACCGTCTCCGGCTTGATATAAGTCTGGCTCTTCGTGCTGTAGAACACGTTGACCTTGGGCGTGAGCAGACTCGTTTCGTGCGGCTCGACGACCACGGCCAGCCGGCCAGATTCCAGCAGGACGAGCGTCCCGACCGGATAAATGCCGACGCAACGCATGAATTCCTGCGTCAGCGCGGGATTGAAATGGAATTTGCTCCACTCGTACATCTTGCGCAGCGCCTCGGCCGCCGGGATGCCCTTGTGGTAGCAGCGATCGGCCGTGATGGCATCGTAGACGTCGACGATCGCGGCCATCTGCGCGAGCTCGCTGATCTCCTGTTCGCCCTGGCGGTCCGGATAACCCGTGCCGTCGCGCCGCTCGTGGTGGTGCAAGGTGATGTCGAGAGGGATCGGACCGATCCCGGACGAACGGCGCAGGATGTCGTAGCCGTCCCTGGGGTGGCGGCGCACGATCTCGAATTCCTCGTCGGTCAGGCGGCCCGGCTTGTTCAGGATGGCGTCCGGCACCAGGGCCTTGCCCGTATCGTGTAGCAGGCCGCCGAGACCGGCCTGGTACGTGGTCGCGGCATCCAGCTTGCGCGAACGGCAGAAGGCAACCAGCAGGGTGCAGACGCTGACCGAGTGCAGGAATGTGTAATCGTCCTTGGTCTTGATGGCGGACAGCCCCAGCAACGCGGATGAATTGCGCAGGATCGAGGCGGTGATGCTCTCGACCATTGGCGACACCTTGTCCATTTCCACCGCCTTGCCCAGGCGCGCATCCTGCATCACGGTCTTGACGAGGCCGGCGGCCTGGCGCCGGATCGCCAGGGCACGGCCGAATTCCTCGGCCAGCGTCGTGCGCAGCGGCGCCACCGGTTTGGCGGCGATCGCGGCAACCTCGGCCTCCGTTGCGGCTTCCGCTTCCGCCACCGTCGGCGCATCGGCCACGTCCAGGCCGCGCGTGCAGTCGATCGTCACGGAGCGGATGCCGGACGTCACGATCTTGCGGATCTCATCCTCGGAGGTGAGGAGGAAGCGGTTGCGGACGAAAGGATGCTCCATCCAGCCGCAATCGAGGTCATGGATGAACATCCCTACGCGCAACCGGGAAGAAGCGACTTTCTTGAGCATGGGCGTCCAGAAGGTGTGTGTTAATCTCGCCGCGACCGACGTCGTTCAAGTATAACAACTTGATCTCGGGAAACTTTTTAATAATAAACTTTTGGTTGCGTTTTGTAGCCATAAAGATACAAGTATTTGCAAGATGGAACTCCGTCAGCTGCGCTATTTCGTTGCCATCGTGGACCATGGGTCGCTGTCGCGTGCCGCACTGGTCCTGCACGTGGCGCAGCCGGCGCTGACCCAGCAATTGCGCCAGCTGGAAGAGGAATTGGGCGTGCAACTGCTGCATCGCTCGGCACAAGGCGTACTCAACACCGACGCCGGCAAAGTGTTCTACGAACATGCACAAGCCATCCTCAAGCAGGTGGCGGATGCGCAGGCCGCCGTCGTGCAATCGGCCGAACGGCCATCGGGCAGCGTCACGCTCGGCCTGCCGCACAGTATTTCGGACGCCCTCGCACTGCCGCTGTTGACGGCCATCCGCCAGCGCTACCCGGAAATCACGCTTCAGCTGACCGAGGAAATCACCGGCAGCCTCGCCGAGCAGTTGCGTGCCGGTCGCATCAACCTGGCCGTGCTGTTCGACGATGGCCAGCTCGGCAGCTTCACCGCCATTCCGCTCGTCGAGGAAGAACTGCGCTTCATCTGCCGCGCCGACGCGACCGCCGCGGCGGGCCATGACAGCCTGACCCTGCGCGATGCGTTGGACACCACCCTGATCCTGCCGGGCCTGCAGCATGGCGTGCGGCCGCGCATCGAAAGCACGGCGCGCGCCGCGGGCCTGGCCACACATGGCGTCATCGAAATCAACTCGATCGCGATCCTGAAATCGGCCATCCTCGCCGGCATGGGCGCCACCATCCTGCCCGTCGCGCCGGTGCTGACGGAGGTCGAACGCGGGGCCATGCGCGCGCTGGCCATCCGCGATCCCGCCATCGCGCGCACCGTCGTCCTGTGCACCTCGCGCAATATCCCGCTCACGAATGCGGCGGCGGCCGTCAGCCGCCTCGTGGTCCAGGTGGCGCACGATCTGTGCGCCGAGGGCCGCTGGATCGGCGCACGGAAAGTGTAGTCCGAGCCATCATTTTTTCTTATGGCTCCATCCCCATTCCGTATTTCCGTATACGTCAACTTGTCTCTACACTTGGTGTAACAGCCGCCAAAGCGGCACCCGGACCCATTCCGGCCAGCGCCTACCCGGCGCGCCTCCGGCACGGGTCCATCTGAAAACACAAAGTTTGGAGACACCATGCCTGACACCGTCCTGGGCCAGGGCGCATCCGCGTCCATCCCTGCCGTGCCCGCCGTTCCCGCCCCCCTCAAAGACGTCAGCCTCGACGACAAGTACACCGCCACCTCCGGCAAGATCTTCCTGTCCGGCATCCAGGCCCTCGTGCGCCTGCCGATGATCCAGAAACTGCGCGACGAGCAGGCCGGCCTGAACACCGCGGGCTTCGTCTCCGGCTACCGCGGCTCGCCGCTGGGCGGCTTGGACGAAAACCTGTGGAAGGCCAAGGGTCACCTGGAAGCGAAATCCATCCAGTTCGTGCCGGGCGTGAACGAGGACCTGGCCGCGACAGCCGTTCTGGGGTACGCAGACCGTGGACCTGATCGGCCCGGCGAAGTACGACGGCGTGTTCGCGATGTGGTACGCGAAAGGTCCGGGCGTGGACCGCTGCGGCGACGTCTTCAAGCACATGAACCATGCCGGCACGGCGCAGAACGGCGGCGTGCTGCTCGTCGCGGGCGACGACCACGGCGCCTATTCGTCGACCCTGCCGCACCAGTCCGACCATATTTTCGCCGCCTGCATGATCCCCGTGCTGTATCCGTCCAACGTGCAGGAATACCTGGACCTGGGCGTGCACGGCTGGGCGATGTCGCGCTTTTCCGGCCTGGCCGTCGCGTTCAAGGCGCTGGCCGACACGGTGGAATCCAGCGCCTCGGTCGACGCCGATCCGTTCCGCGTCGACGTGAAAATCCCGCAGGACTTCGCGATGCCGGAAGGCGGCCTGAATACGAAGCTCTCGTCCATCCCGCTGGGCCAGCAGGCGCGCAATCAGGAAGCCCTGATGCAAGACTACAAGATCTATGCGGCGCTCGCCTATGCGCGTGAAAACAAGCTGAATCGCACGACGATCGACAGCCCGGATGCGAAGCTCGGCATCATCGCGTCGGGTAAATCGTACGTGGACGTGCTGGAAGCGCTGGAAGAACTGGGCATCGACGAAGCGATGGCGGCACAAGTCGGCCTGCGCCTGTTCAAGGTGGCGATGATCTGGCCGCTGGAGCCGGAAGGCGTGCGCGAATTCGCGCAAGGCCTGGACGAGATCCTCGTCGTCGAAGAGAAGCGCCAGGTCGTCGAATACCAGCTCAAGGAACAGCTCTATAACTGGCGCGACGACGTGCGTCCGCGCGTGATCGGCAAGTTCGACGAAAAGGGAGAATGGGTCGCGCCGCGCGGCGAATGGCTGCTGCCGCCGAAGGCCGATTTCTCCGTCGCGCAGGTGGCGCGCGTGATCGCCGGCCGCATCACCCGCCTTGCCCTCGACGACCGCACGCGCGATTTGATCAAGGCCCGCCTCGCTTTCCTCGAAGCGAAGGACGCGGTCTTGAAAAAGGCCGTGACGACGCCGTTCCGCCCCGCTTTCTACTGCTCCGGCTGCCCGCACAACACGTCGACGAAGGTGCCGGAAGGGTCGTTCGCGCTGGCCGGCATCGGCTGCCACGTGATGGCCACGTCGATCTACCCGGAGATGAACAAGCTCACGACGCACATGGGCGGCGAAGGCGCGCCGTGGATCGGCCAGGCCGCGTTCTCCACGGTGCCGCACGTGTTCCAGAACCTGGGCGACGGCACCTATTTCCACTCGGGCTATCTCGCCGTGCGCGCCGCCATCGCGGCCAAGGTCAACATCACCTATAAAATCCTGTACAACGACGCAGTCGCGATGACGGGCGGCCAGCCGGTCGACGGCACCACGTCCGTGCCGCTGATCGCGCGCCAGATGGCGGCCGAAGGCGTCAAGCGCATCGCGCTCGTCACGGAAGACCTGTCGCGTTATGAAGACCGTTCCGCGCTGCCGGCGGAAGTGACGCTGTACGACCGCAGCAGGATGGACGACGTGCAGCGCGAGCTGCGCGAGATCCCCGGGGTGACGGTCCTGATCTACGACCAGACCTGCGCGGCCGAGAAACGGCGGCGCCGAAAAAAGGGCGAGTTCCCGGACGTGGCGAAACGCATGGTGATCAACGAGGCCGTGTGCGAAGGCTGCGGCGATTGCGGCGTGCAGTCGAACTGCGTCTCGATCCTGCCGAAGGAAACGGAATTCGGCCGCAAGCGCGCCATCGACCAGTCGGCGTGCAACAAGGATTATTCGTGCGCCAAGGGCTTCTGCCCGAGCTTCGCCACCGTCGAAGGGGGTACGCTGAAGAAGAACAAGGCCGGCGCCAGCAGGAAGGATGGCGATGATGGCTGGGGTCCGCTGCCGACGCCCGCCCTCCCCTCGATCGCGGCGCCCTACAACATCCTGATCAACGGCATCGGCGGCACCGGCGTCATCACCGTCGGCGCGCTGATGGGCATGGCGGCCCACCTCGAAGGCAAGGGTGCGTCCGTCCTGGACATGACGGGCATGAGCCAGAAGAACGGCTCCGTCACGTCGCACGTGAAGATCGCCGAGACGCCGGAACGCCTGCGCGCCCAGCGCATCGCGACCGGCGAGGCCGACCTCGTGCTGGGTTGCGACATGCTGACGGCCGGCGCGGCCGACGCCATCTCGAAGATGCGCCCGGGCCGCACGATGGTCGTCGTCAACCTGCACGAGCAGCCGACCGGCACCTTCGCCCAGCAGAGAGATTGGGAATTCCCGGCCGACCAGGTCCGTGCGCTGATCGTGGAAGCGGTCGGCGGCGAGGCCGGCGCAGACTTCCTCGACGCGACGAAGCTGGCGACGGCGCTGATGGGCGATTCGATCGCCGCCAACCTGTTCATGCTGGGCTATGCGTGGCAGAAGGGCCTCGTGCCGCTGTCGGAAGCATCGCTGCTGCGTGCCATCGAACTGAACGGCGTCGCCATCGCATCGAACCAGCGCAGCTTCCTGTGGGGGCGCCGCGCCGCCGTCGACCTGCAACGCGTCGAACGCACCGCGATCCCGGCGCAGCCGGTGTTGCTGCAAATGCCGCAGAGCCTCGACAGCGTGATCAGGAAACGCGTCGAATTCCTGACCGGTTACCAGGACGCGGCCTATGCGGCGCAGTACGAAACGCTGGTCGCGCGCGTGCGCGAACGCGAGTCGGCGCTCAAGCTGGGCAACAAGCTCTCGATGGCCGTGGCGAAATCGTATGCCAGGCTGATGGCCTACAAGGACGAGTACGAAGTGGCGCGCCTGTACACGGACGGCCGTTTCGTGGAACAGCTGCAAAGCCAGTTCGACGGCAAGTTCAGCGTGAAATTCAACCTGGCCCCGCCGCTGTTCGCGAAGAAGGATGCCAAGGGCCACCTCGTGAAAGCCGAATTCGGGTCGTGGATGTGGGGTGCGTTCAAGCTGCTCGCGAAGCTGAAAGGACTGCGCGGCACGGCGTTCGACGTGTTCGGCTACACGGCCGAGCGCAAGATGGAGCGCGCCCTCGTCACCGAATACCGTGACATGATCGAGGCGCAGCTGGCGTCGCTGGATGCCGCGAACCACGGCGTCGCCGTCGAGCTGGCGGCACTGCCGGAGCAGATCCGCGGTTTCGGGCACGTCAAGGAACAGGCCGTGGCCGAGTATCGGGCGCGCAGGCAGGAGCTACTTTCCGGCAGCATCAAAAAACGCGCGGCGTAATGCACGGTGGGCTCGGGGAGCCCACCCTACGGCAAGCAAGACGTAGGGTGGGCACCCCGTGCCCACCAAACGCACATCAATGAGCCATTCTTGACGTTTACGTTAACGTCATATACCGTACAAAGAACGTACAAAGAACCCCGGTTCGCTTCCGTTTTCCAAGGAACACCATGAACGACATCACGCCTTCCGCCAAGCTCGACCTGCCGGAGCACGCCAAACTGTCCAACAAAGTCCGCTTCGTCACCGCCGCCTCGCTGTTCGACGGCCACGACGCCTCGATCAACATCATGCGCCGCATCCTGCAGGCGAACGGCGCCGAAGTCGTGCACCTGGGCCATAATCGCTCGGTCGACGAGGTCGTCACCGCGGCGCTGGCCGAGGACGTGCAAGGCATCGCCATCTCCAGCTACCAGGGCGGCCACGTCGAATATTTTAAATACATGATCGACCTGCTGCGCCAGCGCGGCGGCGCCCACATCAAGGTGTTCGGTGGCGGCGGCGGCGTCATCGTCCCGCACGAGATCGAAGAACTGCATGCCTATGGCGTCACGCGCATCTTCTCGCCGGAAGACGGCCAGCGCATGGGCCTCGTCGGCATGATCCGCTCGATGCTGGAAGCGTGCGACGTCGACCTGTCGAGCTATGCGCCGACCACGCTCGAGCCGCTGCAGACGGGTCCGATCGAGCAGCGCCACCGCCCGCTCGCGCAACTGATCACGGCGCTGGAAAACGGCAAGGCGTCCAGCGACCTGCGCAAGCGCATCATGGACACGGCCGAGGGCCTCAAGGTGCCGGTGCTGGGCATCACGGGCACGGGCGGCGCCGGCAAATCGTCGCTGACGGATGAACTGATCCGCCGCATCCGCCTCGACCAGGGCGACCGCCTGAACATTGCCGTGATTTCCATCGACCCGTCGCGCCGCAAATCCGGCGGCGCGCTGCTGGGCGACCGCATCCGCATGAACGCGATCAATCCGTGGAACAAGGATGGGGAAATGCGGACACGCGTGTTCATGCGCTCGCTCGCCACGCGCGAGGCGGGTTCCGAGATTTCGCAGGCGCTGCCCGACGTGATCGCCGCGTGCAAGGTCGCGGGCTTCGATCTCGTCATCGTCGAGACGTCCGGCATCGGCCAGGGCGACGCCGCCATCGTGCCGCACGTGGACGTGTCGATGTACGTGATGACGCCGGAATTCGGCGCCGCGTCGCAGCTCGAGAAGATCGACATGCTGGACTTCGCCGACTTCATCGCCATCAACAAGTTCGACCGCAAGGGCGCCCAGGACGCGCTGCGCGACGTGGCCAAGCAGGTCCAGCGCAACAAGGAATTGTGGAGCAAGTCGCCGGACGAGATGCCCGTCTACGGCACGCAGGCCTCGCGCTTCAACGATGACGGTGTCACCGCGCTGTACCTCGGCCTACTGCCGGCGCTGGCGGAACTCGGCCTGAAGATAGCCACGCCGAAGCTGCCGAAACCCGCCACCAGATACTCGAGCGGCAGGAACGTGATCGTGCCGCCCGCGCGCGCGCGCTACCTGGCCGAGATCGCGGACACCGTGCGCGGCTACCACCGCAACGTCGGCAAGCAGGTCAAGCTCGCGCGCGAGCGCCAGCAGCTGACGGAGACGCAGCGCATGCTGGCCGCCGCCAACCGTGAGGTGGTCCTCGACGACCTGATCACGGAACGCGACAACGCGATGGAAGGCGAGGCGAAGAAGCTGCTCGCGTCCTGGCCGCAGCTGCAAGAGACTTATGCGGGCGACGAGCACGTCGTGAAAATCCGCGACAGGGAAATCCGCACGAACCTCACCTACACGACGCTGTCCGGCAACAAGGTGCGCAAGGTCGCCCTGCCTCGCTTCGAAGACCACGGCGAGATCCTGCGCTTCCTGATGCTGGAAAACGTGCCGGGCGCGTTCCCGTACACGGCCGGCGTGTTCCCCTTCAAACGCGAGGGCGAGGATCCGACGCGCATGTTCGCCGGCGAAGGCGACGCGTTCCGCACGAACCGCCGTTTCAAGCTCGTCTCGCAGGGCATGGACGCGAAACGCCTGTCGACGGCGTTCGACTCCGTCACCCTGTACGGCGCCGACCCGGCGCTGCGGCCGGACATCTACGGCAAGGTCGGCAACTCCGGCGTGTCGATCGCGACGCTCGACGACATGAAGGTGCTGTACGACGGCTTCGACCTGTGCAGCCCTGCTACGTCCGTGTCGATGACGATCAACGGCCCGGCGCCGACCATCCTCGCGATGTTCATGAACACCGCGATCGACCAGCAGCTCGACAGGTTCGAGCGCGACAACGGTCGCAAGCCGAACGCCGACGAAACCGCGACGATCCGTGCCTGGGTGCTGGCCAATGTGCGCGGCACCGTCCAGGCTGACATCCTGAAGGAAGACCAGGGCCAGAACACCTGCATCTTCTCGACCGAGTTCTCGCTGAAGGTCATGGGCGACATCCAGGAGTATTTCGTGCATCACCAGGTGCGCAATTTCTACTCGGTGTCGATCTCGGGCTACCACATCGCGGAAGCGGGCGCGAACCCGATCTCGCAGTTGGCCTTCACCCTGTCGAACGGGTTTACCTTCGTCGAAGCCTACCTCGCGCGCGGCATGCACATCGACGACTTCGCGCCGAACCTATCGTTCTTCTTTTCGAACGGCATGGACCCGGAATACACGGTGCTGGGCCGCGTGGCACGCCGCATCTGGGCCGTCGCGATGCGCGACAAGTACGGCGCGAACGACCGCTCGCAAAAGCTGAAGTACCACGTCCAGACATCGGGCCGCTCGCTGCACGCGCAGGAGATCGACTTCAACGACATCCGCACCACCCTGCAGGCGCTGATCGCGATCTACGACAACTGCAACTCGCTGCACACGAACGCCTACGACGAGGCGATCACGACGCCGACCGACGAATCCGTCCGCCGCGCGCTCGCGATCCAGCTGATCATCAACCGCGAATGGGGCCTGGCCAGGAACGAGAACCCGAACCAGGGCTCGTTCATCCTCGAGGAATTGACGGACCTCGTCGAGGAAGCCGTGCTGCAGGAATTCGAACGCATCGCCGAACGCGGCGGCGTGCTCGGCGCGATGGAAACGGGCTACCAGCGCGGCAAGATCCAGGAAGAGTCGATGCTGTACGAGCACCGCAAGCACGACGGGACACTCCCCATCATCGGCGTCAACACCTTCCGCAATCCGAAGGCGGCACAGGCCCCGGCGACGATCGAACTGGCCCGTTCCACCGACGACGAGAAGCAGTCGCAGCTCACGCGCCTGGAAGACTTCCACCGCCGCCATGCGGACGAGGCACCGGCCGCGCTGGCCGCGCTGCAACAGGCCGCCATCGACAACGAGAACGTGTTTGCCCGCCTGATGGACGCCGTACGCGTCTGCTCATTGGGCCAGATCACGACGGCCTTGTTCGAGGTGGGCGGACAGTATCGCCGCAATATGTAGTCCTGCCCTAGAATGGCTCCGGGGACCATCACCGGAGCCATGTATGCCGATCCAGCCGCAACAACTCGCCGCCCTCATGCGCGAAGTCGAACAGGAAGACCCGATCGACTTCGCGGACCTGCCCTTTCCCGAGGACGACTTGCGTGAACTCGTCGCCAACCACCTGTGCGAGATGGCCGCCTCGATGGAAAACTTCAGTACCGAAGACCGTTTGATGACCCTGCTGGCCGTGTCGGCCAAGCTCGTGCTCGAAAACCTTGTATTGCACGTGCAATTGTTGCGTCGCCATGGCTTGCCCGTCGGCGACAACGTCGAAGCCCTGCTGAGCCGGCTGCGCAAAGGCGAAAACGGCCCAGGATCGTAATATAGTCGTCATATTGTCGAGATATGACGTCAAATGTGACCGACTTCCACCACTTTGGTGGGGGGATTTGCAACACGACGGCAAACTTGTGCGTCTTTGTTAGTATTCCTTCAGGTATTATTGTTGAAGAGGAATCCGCACACCATTGCGGTTACGATACATATCTCGAGGAATGCCAGATGCCGCGTCACCCCAACAAGCTGAAACTTACCGCTGCCATCCTGTCCGGCGCGTTCATGGTCGCCGGGCTGTCCGCCTGCGGCCGCTCCACGCAGTCGACCGAGCAGCTGCTGACTGAAGCCAAGCAGTATCAGCAAAAAGGTGACCTGAAGTCGGCAATGATTCAGCTTAAGAATGCGGTCGAAAAAAGCCCGGAAAACGGCGAGGCGCGCATGGAGCTGGGCAACCTCCAACTCAACATGGGCGATTTCCCCTCGGCCGAGAAGGAATTCCGCAAGGCCCGCTCGAATGGGATCGCCGCCGACCGCGTGCTGCCCCAGCTGGCCAGGGCGATGTCGCAGCAAGGCAAGTTCAAGGAAATCCTCGACGAAGTCACGCCGGAAGTGGCCGCCAAATCGGCGCCGTTGTTGACGCTGCGCGGCGACGCCCTGCTGGCCACCGGCAAGCTCGACGAAGCCAAGCAGGCGTTCGAGCAAGCCCTGGCGCTGAACGCCAATGCCGGCGACGCCCTGCTCGGCCTGGCGCGCTACGCCGTCGCCAAGCAGGACAAGGACGCGGCCGCGCGTTACATCGACGAGGCCGTGGCCAAGGATCCGAAGAATGCGGATGTCTTCATGGCGCGCGGCTCGCTGCTGCGCACGCAGGGCAAGTCCGACGAGGCGCTCGCCGCCTTCGACCAGGCGCTGGCACTGAATCCGCACCATCGCACGGCCCACATCGAGAAAGCCTACGTCAACATCACCCGCGGCAAGTTCGCGGACGCAAAAGCGGAAATCGACGCGGCCGAGAAGAATGCGCCCGGCAATCTGCTCGTGACCTATACCCGCGCACTGTACGAATTCTCGCAAGGTAAGTATTCGGCTGCCCAGGATGCCCTGCAACGCGTACTGAAAGTCGCGCCCGATCACATGCCCAGCGTGCTGCTGGCCGGCGCATCGGAACTGAACCTCGGTGCCTTGCAACAAGCCGACCAGCACCTGCGCAAATACCTGGAATTCAATCCGGACGACGTGTACGCCCGCAAGCTGCTGGCCCAGGCCCAGCTCAAGAGCGCGCAACCGAACGACGCTGCCGCCACGCTCGCGCCGGCACTAAAGAACGCGGCGGACGATCCGCAGGTACTCGCGCTGGCCGGCGAAACCTATATGCAGGTGCGTGACTTCAACAAAGCCAGCGTCTACCTGGAAAAAGCCACGACGCTGGCACCGAAGGCGGCCGGCCTGCGTACCTCGCTCGGCCTGTCCAAGCTGGCCCAGGGCGATCAGGCGCGCGGCCTGTCCGAACTGCAGAAGGCCACGGAGCTCGACCCGAAGTCGGCGCAGGCGACGATGGCGCTGGTCCAGACGGAAATCAGCCTCAAGCATTACGACAAGGCGCTGGCCGCCATCGACGCGCTCGAAAAGCAACAGCCCGACAATCCGCAGGTGCTGACCCTGCGCGGCGCCGTCAACATGGTCAAGGGCGACGTGCCTGCCGCCCGTGCCGCGCTGGACAAGGCCGTGGCCCTGCAACCGACCTTCATCCCGGCCGTCCAGAACCTGGCACGCCTGGACCTCGTCGAGAAGAAACCCGACGCCGCCAAGCAGCGCTACGAAAAAGTCCTGCAGAAGGAACCGAACAACGTCGACGCGATGCGCGCCCTGGGCGAACTGGCGACGATGCAGAATCATCCCGAAGAAGCGACGTCGTGGTTCGAGAAGGCCAGCAATGTGAAGCCGGAAGCCGTCGGCCCGGCGCTCAACCTCGGCCGGCACTATCTGCGTACGGGACAGGCACAAAAAGCGCTGACGCTGGCACGCAAGGTCCAGACCGCCAACCCGACCAATCCCGAATTGGTGGAACTGCTGGGCCAGGCCCAGATCGCCAACAAGGACACGGCTGGGGCGCTGGAAACCTACAGCAAGCTCGTCAACCTGGCCCCGAAATCGGCCGCGCCGCACCTGCGCCTGGCCGGTGTGCACATGCTGATGCAGAACAATAATGCTGCGGCCGACGACCTGAAGCGCGCCATCGACCTGCAACCGAACCTGATCGCCGCCCGTCTCGCCCAGGTCGAGCTCGCCGTGCGCATGGGCCACGGGGACGAAGCGCTGGCCATGGCTCGCCAAATCCAGAAGATCGACGACAAGTCGCCCGTCGGCTACGCCACCGAAGGCGACGTGCTGATGTCGCAAAGGAAGCCGGCGCAGGCATTGCCCGCCTACGACAAGGCGTTCGCGATCGCCAAGGCGCCGGAAATCCTCATGAAATCCCTGCAGGCCATGACGCTGACCGGCAAGGGCAAGGAAGCGCAAGCCCGTGCAGCCCAATTCCTGAAGGACAACCCGAACGACATCCTGGTCGGCATGTACGTCGCCGAGAACCATCTGGTTGCCAAGGATTACAAGGCCGCGATCGCACGCCTGGAAGACATCGTCAAGCGCGCGCCGAACAATGCTGCCGCGCTGAACAACCTGGCGTATGCTTATCAGCAAGTGAAAGATCCGCGCGCACTTGCAACGGCCGAGCAGGCATATAAACTTGCTGAGAACAACGCCGGCATCATGGACACGCTGGGCTGGCTGCTGGTGGAACAGGGCAATACGGGCCGCGGCCTGCCGCTGCTGCAGAAAGCCAGCACCCTGGTGCCGAAGTCGTCGGAAGTGCGCTACCACCTTGCAGTGGGCCTGAGCAAATCGGGCGACAAGGCGGGCGCGCGCAAGGAGCTCGACAAGCTTCTGGCGGACGACAAATCGTTCGCCCAGGCCGATGAAGCGCGCGCATTGCTAAAGGCTTTGTAAGAAGCTAATATACATTAATAAATAAATAATAATCCACGCCCGGCACCGCCAGGGCGTAGGGCGACCAGAACTTCCGTTCGCAGTACGCGAACGTTTTTAAACAATTGGGGAATCCTGCGATGACGACTTTCGACGATTTCAAGGATCCAGAGGGTGGTTCGGCCGCATCCCTATCGGACGCTCATGATTTTGGTGATCGCGATAATATGACGCCCTCGCAATATGAGGATGTTATCGTGAACCACGATTCGTATGGAATCCGGCTTACCGATACTGCGGACGGGCGAAATTCGGCAAGTATGCTGATCAACAAGATGTATGCCTGGCGCGGTTATGCCGGTACCCATCAATTCAGCGACGACCCGAATCGCATTACCCTCACCGCCACCGACAAGGGTGACGTGGTCGGTACGCTCACGATTGGTATCGATTCGCCGATCGGCCTGATGGCGGACCAGATCTTCAAGGAGGAGCTGGACGCGCACCGCAACAAGGGTGCGCGCCTGTGCGAGTTCACGAAGCTGGCGTTCGACCCGTCGGTCCGCTCTAAAACGTCGCTGGCCAACCTGTTTCACCTGGCCGTGATCTATGCCCGCGACATCCACCAGTGCACGGATATCGTCATCGAAGTGAATCCGCGCCATCGCCGTTTTTACGAACGCATGCTCGGCTTCCAGCAAGAGGGCGAACTGAAAGTCAATCCGCGCGTCGAGGCACCGGCCTACCTGCTGCGGGTGAACCTGGAATTCGTGACGGAGCAGATCCAGAAATACGGTGGCACGTTCAGCGCCGATAACAACGTGTCCGAACGTTCGTTTTACCCTTATTTCTTCTCGCCGCGTGAAGAACGAGGCATCATCAACCGCCTCCTGCGCATGGACGAACAACACGCATAAAATGCGCTGTGCGTAGCAGATATCGGTGCTTTCGGCCGTTTTATCGATAAAACCGTTTTTCCTCATCAATGACAAATCCGTTCCGCTATGAACAGGCGTTTTCGCGCAATATCGGCTGGGTAACGCCTGCAGAACAGCAGACCCTGCGCGGCAAGCGTGTCGCCATTGCCGGCGGCGGCGGGGTCGGCGGCGTACACCTGCTCACCCTCGCTCGCCTGGGCGTGGCGAAGTTTCATATCGCCGACTTCGACACCTTCGACATCGTCAACTTCAACCGCCAGGTCGGCGCCATGATGTCGACGGTCGGCCAACCGAAGGCCGAAGTCCTGGCCCGCATGGCCAAGGACATCAATCCCGAAATCGACGTCAAGATCTTTCCTGACGGCGTCAACCAGGGCAATCTCGACCAATTCCTGGACGGCGTCGACCTCTACGTCGACGCACTCGACTTCTTTGCCTTCGACGCCCGCCAGCAGACGTTTGCCGCCTGCGCCCGCCTCGGCATCCCGGCCACGACGGCCGCGCCGCTGGGCATGGGTGCCGCCCTGCTGAATTTCATCCCGGGCCAGATGACGTTCGAAGAATATTTCCAATGGGGCGACCTGCCCGAACTGGACAAGGCCATTCGCTTCGTCGTCGGCCTGGCGCCGGCCGGCCTGCACCGCCCGTACCTCGTCGTGCCGGACGCCGTCAATTTCGCCGAGCGCCGCGGTCCCTCCACGTTCATGGCCTGCCAGCTATGCGCCGGCATCGTCGCCACCGAGGCGCTGAAGATCCTGCTGGGACGCGGCAAGGTCCTGGCCGCGCCGCACGGCGTGCAGTTCGACGCCTATCGTAACAAGCTGGCCCACACCTGGCGCCCGGGCGGCAACGGCAACCCGTTCCACCGCCTGATGATCGCCGTCGCCAAGCGTCAGATGACGCGCCAGCTCGCCGGGAAAGCGGTACAGGCATGAACCAGACCCTCCGCGACATCCTCGACCTGGCGCGCTGGGCGCCGAGCGGCGACAACACGCAGGTGTGGCGTTTCGAAGTGCTCGGCCCCGACCACGTGGCCGTGCACTTCCACGATACGCGCGAGGATACCGTGTACGACTTCCGCGGCCGCCCGAGCCAGATCTCGCACGGCACCCTGCTGGAAACGATGGCGATCGCCGCCACCGCCCACGGGCTGCGCGCCGAGATCACCCGGCGTCCGGACGACCAGGACCACCTGCCCGTGTTCGACGTACGCTTCGTGGCCGATCCCGCTGTGAAGCCGAGTCCGCTGCTGGGCGCCATCACGACCCGCAGCGTGCAGCGCCGCGCGATGAGCACGCGCCCCCTGCTGCCCGAGGAAAAACGTGCCCTCGAGGACAGCGTCGGCCCCGGCTACGAAGTGCGCTGGATCGAAGGCTTCAGCGGCAAACTGGCTGCGGCGCGCCTGATGTTTTCGAACGCCAAGCTGCGCCTGACGATGCCGGAAGCCTACGAGGTACACCGCCGCATCATCCACTGGAACGCACGCCACAGCCCCGACCGCGTGCCCGACCAGGCCCTGGGCGTCGATGCCGCCACCCTGCGCCTGATGAAATGGGCGATGGTCAGCTGGGGCCGCCTGTCGACGATGAACCGGCTGATGGGCACCTGGGCGCCGCGCCTGCAGATGGACCTCGTGCCGGGTCTGCGCTGCGCCGCCCACTTCGTCATCATGGCCAGGCACGCGCCGGAAACGGTCGAGGATCACGTCGCCGCCGGCCGCGCCGTGCAGCGTTTTTGGCTGACGCTGACCCACCTGGGCCTCGCGATGCAGCCGGAGATGACGCCCCTGATCTTTTCCGCCTACGTGCAGCATGGCGAGCCGTTCTCGACCGTCGACAAATTGCACCATTCGGCGCGGCAATTGCAGCAACGTCTGCACAAGCTGATCGGCACCGGCAACGGCCATCCGGTCTTCATGGGCCGGCTCGGCGCAGGTCCGGCGCCCCAGGCCCGTTCGCTGCGCAAGCCGCTCGAAGAACTGATGAAGTAAACCGGCGGCGCGGGATGTCCGCGCCGCCGGCGCCGTCCGCCTGGCACGTTCCCGCAACCATCTTTCTATCGATACCCCTATGGAACGTATCAAAATCCTGTTCTTTGCGGAAGCCGTGACGCTCGCCCACGTCGGCCGCCCCATCGCGCTCGCGCAATCTCTCGATCCCGCACGTTTCGACGTGCACGTCGCGTGCGCGGACGGCTACGAATTCTGCTTCAACGGGACGCAGTTCACCCGCTGGACCATCCACAGCATTCCGAGCCAGCAATTCCTCGACGCGCTCGCGGGCGGCAAGCCGGTGTACAGCACGGCGACGCTCGCCAGCTACGTCGAAGACGACCTGCGCGTGCTCGACGCGGTCCGTCCGGACATCGTCATCGGCGATTTCCGGCTGTCGCTCTCGGTCAGTGCACGGCTGCGCCGGATCCCGTACGTGTCGCTGATGAACGCCTACTGGAGCCCGTACGTCGTGCAGCATTACGCCGTGCCGCACATCCCGCTGACGCGCCTGCTGCCGATCCGCATCGCGAATGCGATCTTCCGCATGGCGCGTCCGGTCGCGTTCGCCTCGCATTCCGTGCCGCTGAACCGCGTACGCCGCCAGTACGGCCTGCCGTCGCTGGGTACCGACTTGCGCAAGGTGTATACGGACGCCGACTACAGCATGTACGCCGACGTCCCCGATCTCTTCCCGCCGAAGAGCCTGCCCCAGCAGCATGCCTACATCGGCCCCATCATCTGGGCGCCGCCGCTGGCCAAGCCGGACTGGTGGGATAAATTGCCGGAAGATAAGCCGATCGTCTACGTCACGCTCGGCAGTTCCGGCCAGGGCCGCCTGCTGCCGCTCGTGCTGGAAGCGCTGGCGCCGCTGCCGGTGACGGTCATCGCCGCCACGGCGGGCACGATCGACGTGGCCAGTGCGCCGACGAATGCGTTCGTTGCCCCTTATCTGCCGGGCGACCTGGCGGCCAAGCGCGCCAGCCTCGTCGTCTGCAACGGCGGCAGCCCGACCAGCCAGCAGGCGTTGGCCGCCGGCGTGCCGGTGCTCGGCATCGCCAGCAATCTCGACCAGTTCCTGAACATGAGCGGCGTCATCAAGGCCGGTGCTGGCGCCCTTCTGCGCGCCGACCGCTTCCGCGCCAAGAAACTGACGCGCCAGGTGCGCGCAATGCTCGACGATCCGGCGCTGAGGGCAGGCGCCCGTCGCGTGGCCGACGCCTTCTCCAACTATCCGGCGGCGCAACGCATGACGGCGTTTCTGGAAGGCGTACAGGCATTCCATCGCCATGCACCGACCACTTACGTGGAGGCCAATTCCGTTGCAACCGAGAATCAAAAAAGTGCGTTAACGAACGCTATTCAGTGACTGTCGGAATTTTTTACAGCAGCCCTCCCCCCGAATCGGGTATTTTTTTGCATTTATTCATAAGTCGTTGATTTAGAACAGCAGAACAACTCCTGGCACGGCATTTGCATTAGGGTTGGCATAAGCCGCATCAATGAACATGCGGTTTAACCGAACAAACCTAACACGCATCCACTTTTGGAGCCTAAATGAAGAATTCGTTCCGCAAACTGATCCCGGTCGCAGCCGCCCTTGGTCTGGTCTTCGCCGCATCGTCGGCACAAGCATTCACCCTGCAAAATGGTGCTGGCGTAACGTACGCATCCAACGTGAATAGCCTGGACTGGAACTCCACCGGCAGCGGCGTTGCCAAAGGCATCGCCAACGGCGTGGCACTGACGCAAGGCAATCCCTTTAATTTCCTGTATCAGGCGAACCTGTCGTCCGTTAATGGCCAGACCACTGGCAACTTCCGCGGCAACCTGGATTCGACCGCGGATGGCGTGGCGAACGACTCGTCGGCTTTCGAGTTCACGATCGTGGCAAAGCTGAGCGAATACGTGAAAACGTCGTCGGCCGATCCGGTCAACAAGACGGTGAGCGCAACCTTCGGCCTGAACAACACCGTCGGCGCCAACAAAGTGGCGATCTTCTACGACACCAAAGCCAACGCCTTCACCAGCGCCGGCACCGGCTTCGACGACGGCGTCATGGTTGCCCTGCTGACCGTCGACCCGGCCAGCACGCTCTCCACGTTCACCACCAACGTCGTCACCGGCAGCGGCCTGGGTTCGACCAAGATGACGGCTTCGATCATGGAAAGCGGCGACTTCATCAACCAGAACTATCTGAAGGGTCTGACGAACGTGAGCTTCAAGTTCGATTCGAACCTGAACCTGCCGGCACTCGACTCGATGACCAGCTCGTTCCACTCTGGCGCCGGCGGCAACACGGACCTGTTCCCGGCGTACGGTGTGACGCCGAACGACCTGGTGTTCAAGGTCGACGGCGCGACCTCCGTCGAGAACGGCCGCGTGCCGGAACCGGCAAGCATCATGCTGCTGGGTATGGGCATGCTGGGCCTGGTCGGCGCCAAGCGCCGCCGCGCTCCGAAGGCCTGATCCGGACAGGCATCGGCATCACGAAAACCGCGGCTACGGCCGCGGTTTTTTATTGTGCGCAACTTTCTTTATGATATGACCGATTTCCTTCACGCATTCTTTCCCAAAAACATCTAAAAACTTTACGCAAGGACACATAAAAAATCGGAATTTTTTACAGTTGGCCTACCCCGGACGCAAGTTTTCGACGTAAGCTTTTGATTTATAAAGAAAAGAAAAGACTGGCACGGGGTTTGCATTAAGTAGGAACAAGCCCGCAGAACGCGGCGCCTATACCGAACAACTTAATAAGCATCCACTTGGAGCCAACATGAAGATTTCGTTCCGCAAATTGATTCCGGTTGCAGCCGCACTCGGTTTCGCATTCGCTGCATCGTCGGCACAAGCATTCACTCTGCAAGACGGTAGCGGCGGTGTCTACGCTACCAACGTGACCAGCCTGGACTGGAACTCGACCGGCAGCGGCGTCGCCAAGGGGATCCCGAGCGCTCAGCAACTGACCGTAGGCAAACAATTCGACTTCCTGTATCAAGCCAACCTGTCCGCCGTCAATGGCAGCACGACCGCCAATTTCCGTGGCAACCTGGACTCGACCGCAGACGGCGCCCCGAACGACTCCTCGGCTTTCGAATTCACGATCGTGGCAAAGCTGAGCGAATTCGTGAAAACGTCCAGCACGGCGGGCACCACGCTGAACGCCAGCTTTGGCCTGAACAACACCCCGGGCGCGAATAAGGTCGCCATCTATTACGACACCCAAGCCAACGCCTTCACCAGCACCGGCACCGGTTTCGATGACGGCATCATGGTTGCCCTGCTGACCGTCGATCCGAACGTCACGCTGTCGACGTTCACCACCGACAGCGCTACCGGCGTCGGCATCGGTTCGACCAAGATGACCGCTGCGATCCTCGAGTCGGGCGACTTCATCAACCAGGACTACCTGGCTGGCCTGACGAGCGTGACGTTCAAATACGACTCGAACCTGAACCTGCCGGCCGGCGACTCGCTGACCAACGGCTTCCACAAAGGTGGCGACGCCCTGTTCCCGGACTACAGCGTGACGACGGACGACCTGGTGTTCAAGGTCGACGGCGCCTTCTCGGTCGAAAACGGCCGCGTGCCGGAACCGGCAAGCATCATGCTGCTGGGTATGGGCATGCTGGGCCTGGTCGGCGCCAAGCGCCGCCGCGCTCCGAAGGCCTGATCCGGACAGGCATCGGCACCATGCAAAACCGCGGCCTCGGCCGTAATGCCGTTCAGTTAAGACTGAACGGCATTTTTATTTAATCGTTGTAAACGCCGGGCATCGCTGTTAACCTTCGTCGCCATGTTCGACGACACTCTGCATTTTCTGGCAAATCATCTTGAGGCTCCCGACTGGGCAAGGTTGGGGGAGCATTTGCCATACGAATGGATCGAGCAGGCCGTCATGAGCACGGAAGCGACGAGTATCCGGCATCGTCGCCTGCCTGCCGAGCAGGTTGTATGGCTGATGGTGGCACTGGCTTTGTATCGGCACAAATCGATCAGCGAAGTGCTGGATGATCTTGGTTTGGCGCTACCGGACGCGCAGACGCCGTTCGTCAGCAAAAGCGCTGCGGCCCAAGCGCGCCAGCGCGTCGGACCTGAGCCCTTGAAGTGGCTATTCGAGCGCTCGGCAAGGCATTGGGTGACGCAGGACAGGATGGCTTACCTGTTCAAAGGACTGCAGCTGTTCGCCATGGACGGGACGACCTTGCGCACGCACGACACTGCGGAAAATCGCAACCACTTTGGCGCCCAGAGCTACGCCAGCGATACGGTCGCCAGCTATCCGCAAGTGCGCGGTGTCACCCTCACGTCGCTGCCCACGCACCTGGTGCATAGTGCCGCGTTCGGCCCATACTCGACCAATGAAATGCTGTACGCAAAGCAGCTTATCGAGGCTATTCCGGATGAATCGCTGACGGTCTTCGATCGAGGCTTTCTCTCGGCCGAAATCTTGTGCGGCCTGACAGGCAGCGGCGCCGAACGGCACTACATCATTCCAGCCAAATCGAACACCAAGTGGGAAGCGCTCGAAGCCGAAAGCGACGATATGTTGGTGCGCATGCGTGTGTCGCCCCAGGCCAGGGCCAAGTGCGCAGAATTGCCCGAGTTCTGGGAAGCGCGCGCGATCACCGTCGTCGACGCACAGGCCCGCAAACGCATCCTGCTGACCTCGCTGCGCGACCGTCGTCGCTACAAGCCAAGCGATATCGCCGCCTGTTACGACAAGCGCTGGGGGATTGAAACGAGCTACCGGGAGCTCAAGCAAACGATGCTCGGCACGGCACTGACGCTGCGCTCGAAAACAACGGATGGCGTATATCAGGAAATCTGGGGAACGCTTATTGCCTACAACCTGATCCGGCTCGAGATCGCCAAGGCTGCGCTGGCGGTGAAGTGCGAGCCGACCGAGGTCAGCTTCATCCGGGCATTCCACCTGATCCAATTCGAACTACACTGGGCCGGCGTCACGAGATCGTATGGAAAATTGCCTGCGTCGATGAGACACTTGCGGGAAAGGCTGGTTAGCCTCCTGAAAGACGAACGGCCCGGCCGCAAATGCGACCGGGCCGTCAAGGCAACGCCAAAGCGTTATGCCGTCCGGAAGGTCAAGAAGCTAGCTTAACTGAACGGCATTACGGCCTCGGCCGCGGTTTTTTTATGGGCGGACGGGTCAGGCTGCCTGTGTGTCGCTCTTCCCGCTGAGGAACGCTTTATGAAACAGATGCCGGGCCAGCAGCAGCGGCGGCATGCGCAGCCAGTTCCCGCGCACGTACAAGGCAAAGCGCGCCGCGTCGCTGAATGCGTCCGCGCAGCTTGCATGCAGCGGCAGCAGCGCGCGCGCGAACAAACGGTCCATCAGCCACAGCAGGGCCGCGTTCGGTCCCTCGGATGCCACCGCCGCCTGCACGGCCGGCGGGACGACGGTACCGAGCAGGCGCGGACAATACCGCAGCGCATAGAACAGCGGCCGCCCAAGCTCGAGCTCGCGAGCTCGCGCCGGCAACGTCTCCCAGAACCCGGGCGCCTGGCCGAACTGCGTCAGCAGGCGGTGCAGGTCGACGAGGTCGCGCAAGCCCTTGTCGAATTCGCCGTCGAAGAACAGGTGCACGGCGCTGTGCAGGACCATGTCGGCCGGCGACAACGTGGCCAGATGCGGTTCGCCCGGGATCGGACGAGCGCTCGCGCGCAACCTGGCCGGATCCGGGCGCACAGGGGCCGTTTCCGGCAGGATCGCGTGGTGCACGTCGATCGAGTTGCCGCGCCGGGCGTGCTGCATCGGCGGCAACTCGTGCATCCATTCCCGGTAGTAGCGCTGGTCGTAGGCATCGTGGTGCGTGGTGATCCAGCCATGCATCATCAGCGCCGCCTCGACCTCGGGCAGCCGCGCCTTCGGCACGAGAATGTCGATGTCGGAAAACAGGCGGCCGCGGCCGGCGTCCAGGCCCGCCATCGCGTATGCGGCGCCCTTGAGCAGGATCAGCGGCAGTCCCAGCCCGTCGAGCGCCCGGCCGATCTGGCGGACTTCGTAGCGGGCCGCCCTGGCATGTCCGGCGGCGCCCACGCGCGTCCACTCCAGGTGCGCGCGCGGTGCGGCGGGAACGGCATCGAGCAGGCCGGCATCTTCCAGCAGGACGAGCAGATACGCGTCGAGGTTGGCGGCGTCGGCCTGGCGCAGCAGCAGGTCCCAGCCGGCGTCGTCCAGTCCTTGCACGGTGCCCGGATCGCGCAACACGCGTATCAGCAGCGGCGTCATGCGTCCCCCAGCACCAGGCGTTCGAACAACGCCATCGCCTCGGGCAGGCTGCTGTAGCGGAACGTGTAGGCGTCGCTGGCGTCGATCAGCCCGCCGAGGGCCGTAAAGCCGCGCGCACCCAGCACCTGGTAGTTGAAACAGTTGTCGGCCACCTGCATGAAGGCGCGCGCCTTCGGCAGCGGATCCAATGCGATGGCGGCACCGGCCTCCCAGCGCGGGAACACGATGCATGCCGGGCGCGCGGGTTCGAGGGCGCGGGCGATGCTTGCTCCCGGCGCCTTCAGGTGGGCGATCGTTCCCTTGGTCGTTTCTTCCACGGGCCGGCTCAGTACGGCGTCCGGACGGAACGCACGGATGATGTCGATCGACGTATTCTTGAGGCTGACCGGGCGCGGCAGCGGCACGAGAACGCCGTCGTCGAGGCGCACGAGCGTCATCTCGTCCGACAGCAGCCGCCAGCCGTGGCCCAGCAGCGCGGCCGTCAGCGTGCTCTTGCCGGAGCCGGGCGGTGCCGGCAGGATGATGGCGCGGCCATGTTTCTCGAGCACGGCCGCGTGGACGATCAGGTAGCCGTGGGCGCGGTGGGAGACGCACCAGTTCATGGTCCATTCCAGCATCGGATACGCCTGCGCCAGCGGCAGGGGCTGGAACGGCGTGGTGCCGTCATAGGCGAAATGTACCTGCGACTTGTACCAGCGGCGCAAGCCGCCCGAACGCCGCAGTTCGAGGTGGAAGTCGACGAAGCCGCCCACAGGCTCGACGGGGTAATCCGCATACATCAGCGCGACGCTGTCGATCAAGGGCGCCACGTCGCTGCGGATGCTGTTGGTGAAGGGGCCGGTGCGCAACACGAGGCCGTCACCGGACAGGCGTGCCGCCAGTTCGGCGCGCGACAGCGAACCGACCGTCAGCATGGCTCGATCAGGTCCAGCCCGGCAAGCGCTGCCAGCATCTCGTCGATCAGGGAAACGAGGTCGTCGTCGCCGGCATCGAAGCGGTCGGCCAGGCGGCCGGCCAGCCCGACCGCATCGGCGGGCTCGTCACGCAGGGCGAACAACAGGTCGAGCGCGGCGCCATCCAGCAGGTGGGTATTGCCCGACAAGTCGTTGTACAGCACGGCTTCCCCATCCCATTCCCGGCAGGCCAGCGCCTGGCCAGGCATCAGACGCCACATGCGTTTCGCCGCTCTTATACGTCGTAAGGCGAGGGAGCGTGAATCGAGCTGAGGTAGTGTGCGACCTCGGCGGTGCCCCAGTACACGCTCGCCGTCGGGCTGAACCGGCCCGTGGACTGCAGCTCGTTCCACATGGTCTGCAGGTCTTCAACCTTCAGGAAGCCCACGTAACCCTGCAGGATATTAAGATAGGCAGTGACCAGGTGCATGCCAACGCGGTTGGTATCGAACGACTGGGGATTCAGCATATCCGACAGCTTGGCGCAGCCATAAGAACCCGGTTCATAATATTTGGCGCCAGACGTTTTCTTTGCGTAATAAGTATCCGTATAACGCGTCGGACAGGAGCCGCCACTGGTCACCGAAAAAACCCTGGAAAACATGAGATCGCGCGAGACTGGCCAGCCGCACTTGGGAGCCAGCCAGTAATCCGGCCCCATACCGCTGCACGCGGGCGCGGTATTGCCATAATGACTCGTCGACAAGCCGTCCGACAGCGAGCCCGAAGGCGATCTGCAGACCATCGACGCCATCGCCGATTTGCTTTCCAGCGTCGCAAGTACCCCCGCGCCCATGCCGGCTTTGGCCAGGCGACGGCGTGCCGCGCCCCGTTTGGTCAAGGACGGCGCCGGTTCGATCTTGTCGTTATCTTGATGTTCGGTAGCCACGTGCGTTCCCCAAAATGTTGTCGCTCACTGAGGGCGACCAGTACCTGATCAAGCAAGTTTTACGCCAACGTGGTTCCTGGAAGAAAAACTTACATTAAATCAGGTGCTTATTTTGGCGCCATACCACCCAGCAACCACTATTGTATGTTGGAACACTGGGTGGTGTAAAAAATATCGACGACTGATGTTATCAGAAGAAGCTTTCCGGGATGACGAGGACGTCGCCCGGACGCATCGGCACGTTGGCCGAGATGTCGCCATCCTTGATCAGGTCGTCCAGGCGGACGTTGAAGCGTTGTTGTTTGCCGTCCACGTTACGGATCAGGCTGGCGCGATTGCCCGCCGCGAATTCGGTGGTGCCGCCGACGGCGATCATCACGTCCATCAGGCTCATGTCGCGGCGATATGGCAGCGCCTGCGGCTTGGTCGCCTGGCCGATCACACGGATCTGTTCGGAGTAATTGCCGATGAAGTTCGTGACGACGACGGTGACGACCGGTTGCTGGATGTACTTGGCCAGGGCTTTTTCGATGTCACGCGCAAGCGCGGTCGACGTCTTGCCGGCAGCCGGCAGGTCCTCGACGAGCGGCGTCGTGATCTTGCCGTCCGGACGGACCGGCACCGACATCGACACTTCCGGGTTGCGCCAGACGATGATGTTGACGGCATCGCCCGGCCCGATCAGATATTGGGAATCGGTCACCTGCGTCTCGATCGGCTGTTGGCCACCACGCGTTGCGCAACCGCCCAGCGCCAGCACGCATGCAGCGGCGAGCACGATCGCCGAATATTTCCCCAGGTTCGCCTTGTACTTGCCCACGTCAGATCCCTTTCGGTAAAGCCATTGTTATAAAGCCATTAACAGATTGGTATTGTATAGCATAGTGCCAAATGAACAGACGCCGCACAATATAAATTGTTCATGGTCATGACGTGCTTGCGGCTTTTCTGCCTATTTTTTTCGCAACAAGTCCCGGACATGGTTCACCGGAATCGCATACGTGATCCCGCTCGGCGCCGAGATCGCCGTCTCCTTCAATCCCTTGACGAACACGGCATTGATCACGCCGAGCACCTTGCCGGTGGCGGGATCGTAGACGGGACTGCCGCTGTTGCCCGGATACGCCGTCCCGTCGAGCTGGAAGATATTGAAGGGTTCGCGTTGCAGTGCGGCGATCTGGCGCGGGTCGAGGCTGCGCGCGCCGAGCGACGGGCGGACGATGGGCGTGATCGCCGCGAGCGTCGCCCGGTGCGTGGCTGCATGCAGGCCCAAGGCCATGGCCAACGGAAAACCCGTCAATGCCAGTTCCTGGCCTTCCTGGACCGTATCCGAATCGCCCAGCTCGAGCGCAGGCAGCGGTGTGCCGGACAGGCGCAGGTGGGCCAGGTCGTGTTCATTGTCACGCGCCACCAGTTCGGCCGGGCGGAAGCGCACGCCTTCTCCGTCCGGCAAGACGATGCCGAGCTGTACCATTTTGCCGTCGGCCGGCGTGGCCGGTACGACGTGGGCATTGGTAATGACGTCCAGGCCGTCCCCGACGACGAAACCGGTACCGTTGAAGACGGTCGACGGGCTGCGGGTCCGCTCGAACGTACCGATACCGACGACCGAGCGTTTAATGACCGGCACGATGGGCCGCAGGTCGGTCGCCATCGACTGGCCAGGCAACACGCCTGCCGCCAACGCGCCTGCCGCCAGTAACGCCGTCAATCCGCGGCGGCGTGACCAGAATCTATTACGAAACGGCATCAACCGTGCACCCCCTTTTGCAATTTAGACATTACAATAAAGCGTTAGAATTTGAAAAATTGCTGAAACGTAAGTCTACGCGATGCGATCGCTCACCGTGCGCTCTCAGCGTTGAAGGCGTACAACGGTTTAACGATTTTTTATTAAATCCATGCTAATAATTCACGGATATTAAGCAAAAAAACCCACGGTCCTCAGCTTGCTCGGTGGCATTTGCGTTGCAGATGAGGCACTCCCGAATGAGCTCACCATATTTTTCTCGCGTGTAATTGCAATTGCTCGGGGTACAAGCGATCATGCGAGATGTTTGATTATTTTTTAGGCCCCTCTTCCCCACGGGTAACGGGCCGTTCATGGCGAGACTGACGAGATGGCAGAGATCACAGCCGTACTTCTAAACTTCCTCAAGGCGATTGGCAAATACCGTTGGCATGCCGTCGTCATCACCTGGGTTGTCGCATTGATCGGCTGGGCGGTGGTATTGCGCCTGCCCAATCAGTACGAAGCGTCGGCACGCGTGTATGTCGACACGCAAAGTATTCTGAAGCCACTGCTTTCGAATATGACGACCGTGCCCAACCTGGAGCAACAGGTCACGTTCATGCGCCGCACGCTGATCAGCCGCCCGAACGTCGAGCGCTTGATGCGCATGGTCGACCTCGACGTCAAGGCCAAGGACAGCAAGGAACACGACAAGATCGTCGATGAACTGATATCGCAGATCAAGATCACCGGCACGGAGCGCGACGACATTTATACGCTGACGTATATGTCCGACAATCCGAAACTGGGCAAGGACGTCGTGTCGTCCCTGCTCACCATCTTCGTCGAGGGCAGCTTCAGCGGCAAGAAACAGGATTCCGAAAAGGCGGTCCAGTTCATCGACGACCAGATCAAGACGTACGAGGAAAAACTGGCCGCGGCCGAAAATTCGCTGAAAGAGTTCAAGCTCAAGAACCTCGGCATGCTGCCGGGTGGCGGCAGCGGTACCGGCGACTTCGGCGGGCAGCTGCAAACGGCGACCGACCAGCTGAGCCAGGCCCGGCTGGAACTGGCCGAAGCGGAACAGGCGCGCAATGCGATCCGCCGCCAGATCGACGGCGAACCGGCCAAGCCGGGCACCGTGACGGTCGACCCGGCCCTCGTGGATCCGGAACTGGAATCGCGCATCGCACTGGCCCAGAAGAACCTGGACAACCTGCGCCTGCAATACACGGAACAGCATCCGGACGTGATCGCCAACCGCCGCCTGCTCGAGCAGCTGATGGCGCAGAAGGCCGATCTCGCCAAGAACAAGAAGCGCAGTCTCGACCCGGGCGCCAGCTACAGCCCGATGCTGCAGCAGCTGAACGTGTCGCTGTCGCAGGCCGAGGCCCGCGTGGCGTCGATGCGCGCCCGCGTCGCGGAATACGAGAATCGCGTGGCACGCCTGCGTAACCAGAGCACGACGGCGCCGGAAATCGAAGCGCAGTTCGCCCAGCTGAACCGCGACTACAACGTCAACCGCGAAAACTACCAGAAACTGGTCGAACGCCGCGAGTCGGCGCGCCTGTCGGGCGACCTGTCGTCCGCCACCGACATGCTGCAGTTCCGCGTGATCGATCCGCCGACCGTGCCGAACCACCCGAGTGGCCCGAACCGCCTGCGCCTGTTCTCGCTGGTGTTCGTCGGCGCCCTCGTCGCCGGCCTGGCCGTCGCGTTCCTGATGAGCCAACTGCGTCCGACCTTCCTGAGCCAGAGCACGCTGCGCGACGTGACCGGCCTGCCGGTGCTGGGTTCGATCGGCATGAACTGGACGCCGGAACAGACCGTCAAGCGCAAGCGCCGCCTCGTCGCTCTCGCGAGCTCGGTCCTGCTGCTGTTCGGCGCCTATGGCGTCGGGATGGCTGCCATCCTGGTCCGTCCCACGCTTTAAGATTAAGGAGTACACCGTGAGCATCATCGAAAAAGCGGCCAGCCGGATCGACCTGCAGCGCAACGCGCCCGCCGTCGCCAAGACGCCGGAAACGGCCACCGTCGACGTCGTCGAGGCGGACGCGCCTGTCGTAGCGCCCACTGTGCCGGCGCACGCGGCACCGGCTGCAGAAGCCGCCGCGGCCCAGGCAAGCGCAGCCGCCGCTGAAGCGCCTCCGGCGCAAAAATTCTCGACCCGCCGCGTGGAGCTGGACCTGAACCGCATGCGCGACCTGGGCATGGTCACCGCCGCCAGCGGCCGCACGCGCCTGCTGGAAGACTTCCGCGTCATCAAGCGTCCGCTGCTGCAGCGCGCCTTCGCCGAACGCGCGGAAGGCGAGAAGCCGGGCAACCTGATCATGGTGACGAGCTCGCTGCCGGGCGAAGGCAAGACCTATTGCGCGATCAACCTGGCGATGAGCATCGCGATGGAACTCGACCATACGGTGCTGCTCGTCGACGCCGACGTCGCGCGCCCGTCGGTGCTGCGCTCGCTCGGCCTGCCGGCGCACCGCGGCCTGATGGACATCCTGCTGGACGACAAGATCGACATGGCCGACGTCATGCTGCGCACCAACGTCGACACGCTGTCGATCCTGCCGGCCGGCACCAGCACCCCGCGCGCGACCGAGTTGCTGGCCAGCTCGGCCATGAGCTCGCTGGTGGACGAGATCGCCCACCGCTATCCGGACCGCGTCGTGATCTTCGACTCGCCGCCTCTGCTGCTGACGAGCGAATCGCGCGTGCTGGCCTCGCACATGGGCCAGATCGTCATGGTGGTCGAAGCCCAGACGACGACCCAGCACGCGGTCAAGGAAGCACTGCACCAGCTGGAAGGCTATCAAAACGTCAATCTCATCTATAACAAGACCAGGGAGTTCCCCGGCATCGAAGAAACGTATGACTATCACTACGGCTAATTTGTCCGTCCACCGGCCGGTCAAATGGCCACGCAGCGCCACCCTCCGGCTCACGCCGCTTGCAGTGGCGGCACTGTTGCTGTCGAACCAGGCGTGGGCACAATGGCGGGTCACCCCCACGATCCAGTTGCGCGAAACGTATTCCGACAACGCGAGCAACCAGGCGGACGATCAGGCCCACGGCAGCTTCATCAGCGAAGCGGCGCCCAGCCTGAGCATCACCGGCACCGGTCCGCGCCTGAAGGTCGCGGCGAGCGCGGAATGGCGCAAGTTCGCCTATAGCAACGACGACATCGGCAACACGCGCAACAGCGACCGCCGCTACCAGGCCACGGCCAATGCCATCGCCGTCAAGGACTGGCTGTACGTGGACACCAGCGCGAGCGGCTCGCGCCAGGCCGTGTCGGCGTTCGGCCCGCTGCCGAACAATTCGTACACGGCCAACAACGGCACGGACATCCGCACCTGGAGCATCAGCCCTTACGTGCGCCACCAGTTCGGCACGACGGCCACCCTGAACGCCCGCTACCAGCGCGATTCGGTCGAAGGCGGCACCGGCAGCGGTTTCGGCAACAGCCTGGCCAGCACGGGTGCGTTCGACGTGACCAGCGGTCCCGCATTCCCCGACCTCGGCTGGAACGTGCATTATTCGCACCAGGACATGAGCGCGCAGCGCACGGGCAAGACGACCAACGAGAACAGCCTCGCCGGCCTGCAGTACCGCGCCACGTCGCACCTGAGCCTGACCTCCAGCGTCGGCTACGACAAGTACGAATACCGCGCGCTCTCCGAAAAGACGCGCGGCCGCAGCTGGTCCGCCGGTTTCATCTGGCAACCGTCGACCCGCACGCGCATCGCGGCCACGGTCGGCCACCGTTACTTCGGCAACACGGGTTCGCTCGACGCCAGCTACCGCACGCCGCACACCGTGTGGACGGTGACCTATGCCGACATCGTCACGACGTCGCGCCAGCAATTCCTGCTGCCGGCCGCGGTCGATACGGCCGCCATGCTGGACCAGATGCTTGTCAGCCGCTATCCCGATCCGGTGCAGCGCCAGCAGATCGTGCAGGCCTATATCGCGCAGGCGGGCCTGCCGCCCACGCTGCCCAGCGCAGTCCCCTACCTGAGCAACCGCTACATGCGCAACAAGCGCCTGCAGGGCGGCGCCACGCTCCGCGGGGCGCGCAGCACGCTGCTGTTCACCGTGTTCAAGGAACGCATGAACGCCCTGTCGCTGCAGCAGGAAGACAGCACCCTGCTGCCGTCGCAGCTGAGCACCCTGAACGAGGACACGGACCAGAAAGGCGCCAGCGCGAGCGCCGACTACAAGCTGTCCTCGCGCACGTCGGCCCACGCGAGCCTGTACGGCGTGAACGTCAAGTCGCTGCGCACCGGCGTCACCAACGACATCCGCCAGGTGAGCATGGGACTGAGCAGCCGCTTCGACACCAAGACCACCGGATCGCTCGACCTGCGCCACTCGAAAGGCCGCGCCGGCGTATTCGACAACCGCGACTACCACGAGAACGCGATCGTGGCGACGCTTACCGTCCAGTATTGAGCCCGCGGAGGCATACGATGTACGAGTCTTTTTACGGATTATCCGCCAAACCTTTCCAGCTGCGCCCGGACCCGCATTTCTTCTTCGGCAGCAAAGGCCACAAGCGCGCCATGGCCTACCTCGAGTACGGCCTGTCGCAGGGCGAGGGCTTCATCGTCATCACCGGTGAAGTCGGCGCGGGCAAGACGACGCTCGTGCGCAACCTGTTCAACCGGCTGCCGTCCGACCAGATCGTGGCCGCCCACATCGTCAACACGCACCTCGATCCGGACGACACGCTGCGCATGGTCGTCTCGGCCTTCGGCCTGCCGTACGAGGGCGCCAGCAAGACGGACCTGCTCACGCGCCTGGAAAAATTCCTGTGCGACGTCGACCACCAGGGCAAGCGCGCCCTGCTCGTGATCGACGAAGCCCAGAACCTGTCCGCGCGCACGGTCGAAGAGCTGCGCATGCTGTCGAACTTCCAGACCGACGACAAATCGCTGCTGCAGACCTTCCTGCTCGGCCAGCCCGAATTCCGCGCCACCCTGCACAGTCCCGGCATGCAGCAGCTGCGCCAGCGCGTGATCGCCAGCTACCACCTGGGCCCGATGGATGCGCAGGAAACCCGCGCCTATGTCGAGCACCGCCTGACCACCGTCGGCTGGAAGGGCGACCCGGCGTTCGACGATGGCGCGCACGACGCGATCTATGCCTACAGCGGCGGCATCCCGCGCAAGGTCAACACGCTGATGGACCGCGTGCTGCTGATGGGCTTCCTGGAAGAGATGCACACGTTCGGCGAGCCGGACATCAATACCGTCGTCAAGGACATCAGCGAAGAATTCCAGGTGCCAGATCCGGCCGGCGCTCCGGCGGTCGGCACGCCGGCACCGGACACGCTGCCGGGCCACCTGCCCGACGACGATGGCGACGCGGACTACAAGACCGGACTGCGCACCATCGACCAGCGCATCGGCGAGCGCCGCGCCAGCAGCGTCGAAGTGCTCGACGAACGCATGATGCGCCTGGAGAAATCGATCGTTTCCGTGCTGTCGATCCTGAAGAAGATCGTCGCCACGCCCCACGGGGCGGTAACCCACCCTATGGATAATCAAGAATGAACATGGTCGAACTCGCCCCGCGGCCCGTGCCGGCCCCGGGACAACGCATCCGCAATGCGATGACCTGCGACGTCGAGGATTACTTCCAGGTCTCCGCGTTCGCCCCCTACATCGATCGCGCCAGCTGGCCGACGCGCGAATGCCGCGTCGAAGCCAACATGGATCGCATCCTCGGACTGTTCGAACGCCACGGCGTGCGCGCCACCTTCTTCACGCTGGGCTGGATCGCCGAGCGCTATCCGCAGGTGGTGAAACGCATCGTCGCCGCCGGCCACGAACTGGCCAGCCACGGCTACGGCCACCTGCGTGCCTCGGACCAGACCCGCGCCGAATTCGCCAACGACATCCGCTCGGCGAAAGCGCTGCTGGAAGACATCGGCGGCCAGGCCGTGCTGGGCTACCGCGCGCCCAGCTTCTCGATCGGCCGCGACAACCTGTGGGCGCTCGACGAGCTGCTCGACGCCGGCTACCGCTACAGCTCCAGCATCTACCCGGTCGTGCACGACCATTACGGCATGCCGGAAGCGCCGCGCTTCGCGTTCTACCCGAACGGCACCGACGGCCTGCTGGAAATCCCGATCACGACCGTGCAGATGATGGGCCGTAACCTGCCGGCCGGCGGCGGCGGCTACTTCCGCCTGCTGCCGTACGCGCTGTCGCGCTGGATGATGGCCAAGGTCAACCGCGAGGATGGCCAGCCCGCCCTGTTCTACTTCCACCCGTGGGAAGTCGACCCCGGCCAGCCGCGTCCCGAAGGCCTCGGCGCCAAGGCCCGCTTCCGCCATTACATCAACATCGACCGGATGGAACGCCGTATCGAATCCCTCGCGCGCGACTTCGCGTGGGACCGCATGGACAACATCTTCCTGAACCGCCCATGAACTCCATCATCGAAGCCGCACAGGCCAAACGGGCCGCTCCCGTCATGGCCTCCTTGCCCATGACCCTGCACGTGCTGCAGCCGCACGAATACGGCCGCTGGGACGCCTTCGTGCGCGCCTGCCCGGACGCCACCTTCTTCCACCTGTCCGGCTGGCAGAAGGTCATCGAAGGCTCGTTCGGCATCAAGACCTGGTTTTATTACGTGCAGCAGGACGGCCAGATCCTCGGCGTCCTCCCCCTCGCGGAAATCAGGAGCCGCCTGTTCGGCCACTCGCTGGGCGCGATGCCGTTCTGCGTGTACGGCGGCCCGGCCGCGACGAACGATGCGGCGCGCGCCATGCTCGACCAGGCCGCGCACGAACTCGCGCAGAAGCTCGGCGTCGGCCACCTGGAATACCGCGGCATGCAGCGCTTCCACCCGGACGACGCCAGCTGGCACACGAAGGAGTTGTACGTCACGTTCCGCAAGGAGATCACGGGCGACGACGAGGCCAACCTGAACGCCATCCCGCGCAAGCAGCGCGCGATGGTCCGCAAGGGCATCAAGCTGGGCCTGCGCGGCGAGGTCGACAGCAACGTCGACCGCATGTTCGAAGCCTATGCCCACAGCGTGCACCGCCTGGGCACGCCGGTGTTCCCGAAAAAATACTTCGCCATGCTGCAGGAAGTCTTCGGCGACGAGTGCGAAGTGCGCACCATCGTCACGGACGACAACCGCCTCGTGGCCGCCGTGCTGTCGTTCTACTGGCGCGACGAAGTCGTGCCCTATTACGGCGGCGGCATGGACCTCGCGCGCGAAGTGGCCGGCAACGACTTCATGTACTGGAACCTGATGCAGGCAGCAAGCGCGCGCGGCTGCCGGCTGTTCGACTTCGGCCGCAGCAAGCTGGGCACCGGCGCCTACGATTTTAAAAAGAACTGGGGCTTCACGGCGCAGCACCTGCCGTACGAGTACAAGCTGTACGGCGCGACCGCGCTGCCGGACAACAATCCGCTGAACCCGAAATACCAGCTGTTCATCAAGATGTGGAAGAAGCTGCCGCTGCCGGTGGCGAACTTCATGGGCCCCTACATCGTCCGTAACCTGGGGTAAGCGATGGAAGACCTGCTGCTGCTGATCCACCGGATCCCGTATCCGCCCAACAAGGGCGACAAGATCCGCTCGTACCACCTGCTCAAGCACCTGGCCCGGCACTACCACGTGCACCTGGCCACGTTCGTGGACGACCCCGACGACTGGCAGTACGTGCCGCATGTCGAGGCGCTGTGCGCCAGCAGCCATTTCGCCGGCATGAAGCCCCTGGTGGCGCGCGTGCGCAGCCTGCAGGCGCTGCTGAAGAACCGCTCGCTGTCGCTCGAATACTACCGCGACGCCTCGCTCGCGCGCTGGGTCGACGCCACCGTGGCGAAACACAAGATCGAGCGCGTGCTCGTGTTCTCGTCGGCGATGGCGCAGTACGCCGACCCGTACCGCTCGGCGCGCCGCGTCGTCGACTTCTGCGACGTCGACTCGGACAAGTGGAGACAGTACGCCGAACAGAAATCGTGGCCGATGAACTGGCTGTACCGCTACGAGGCGCGCCAGCTGCTGGCGTACGAACGCCGCGTGGCGCGCGACTACGACGCGTCGCTGTTCGTCTCGGCGCCGGAGGCGGACCTGTTCCGCCAGCTGGCGCCGGAAAGCACCGCCAAGATCGGCCACTTCAGCAACGGCGTCGACACCGACTACTTCTCGCCCGAGCAGCCGCATGCAAATCCGTACGCGCCGGACGAGCGCGCCCTCGTGTTCACCGGTGCGATGGATTACTGGCCGAACGTGGATGCCGTGCAGTGGTTCGCGGCCGACGTCTTCCCGCGACTGCGCGAACGCTTCGGCGACGTGAAGTTCTACATCGTCGGCTCGCGCCCGGCGCCGGCCGTGCAGGAACTGGCCAGGCTGCCGGGCGTCGTCGTGACGGGCACCGTGCCGGACGTGCGGCCGTATATCGCGCATGCCGCCGTGTCGGTGGCACCGCTGCGGATCGCGCGCGGCATCCAGAACAAGGTGCTGGAAGCGATGGCGATGGCGACGCCGGTCGTCGTGTCGCCGCAGGCGCTGGAAGGCATCGACGCCGTGCCGGGCAGCGAACTGGTACTGGCCGAGGATGCCGGCGCCTTCGTCGACGCCGTGAGCACCCTGCTGGCCGGCCAGGACAGCGCGGCCGCCGCGATCGGCGCCGCCGCCCGCGCCAAGGTCCAGCGCCGCTACAGCTGGTCCAGCAACCTGGCCTGTATTGGAGAGAGTCTCGAATGTTCCTGAAACCGCCGCCCGGCGTGATCAACGCCACTTCCGCTCCCATCTCGCGCCAGGGCACGGCGCTGATCGCGCTGGCCCTGCTCGCGCCGTTCCTGCTGTACCTGGGCACCGTGCGCTCGATCGTCTCGGTGTGGAACAGTTCCGAAACCTTCGCCCACGGCTACGTGATCCTGCCGATCAGCCTGTGGCTCATCTGGCGCCGGCGCGAGAATTTCAGCCTGTACCCGCCGCAGCCCTGGCCGCCCGCGCTGCTCCTGCTGGGCGTCCTCGGCGCCGGCTGGCTCGCGGCCCAGCTGGGCGAGGTGCAGGTCGTGTCGCAATACTCGTTCGTCGCGATGTTCCCCGTCGCCGCGCTGGCCCTGTTCGGCCCGCGCCTGGCCGGCTCGCTCGCCTTCCCCCTGCTGTTCCTGCTGTTCGCGGTGCCGTTCGGCGAAATCTTCGTGGGCCCGCTGATCCAGTTCACGGCCGACTTCACGGTGTGGGCCGTGCGCGCCACCGGCATCCCCGTGCTGCGCAGCGGCACGCGCTTCGAACTGCCGACCGGCAGCTGGTCCGTGGTGGAAGCCTGCAGCGGCGTGCGCTACCTGATTTCCTCGATCACGCTGGGCTGCCTGTACGCCTATCTCACCTACCGGTCCGCGCTCCGGCGCGCGTTGTTCATCGGCCTGTCGGTCATCGTCCCGGTCATCGCCAACGGCCTGCGCGCCTACATGATCGTGATGATCGGCCACCTGTCCGGCATGGAGCTGGCGACCGGCGTCGACCACATCATCTACGGCTGGCTGTTCTTCGGTCTCGTCATGTTCGTCATGTTCTGGATCGGCAGCTTCTGGCGCGAAGACACCGTCGCCACGCCGGCTTCCGCCTCCGCGACCGCGGCCACGTCCGCATCCGCGCCGCGCGCCGCCGGCACGCCACGCCGCCTGCCGGCGATGGTGATCGGCGTGCTGCTCGTGTGCGCGTTCTGGCCCGCGCTGGCGCTGGTGGGCGAGCGCGCCAACCACAACCCGGCCCCCGTGCGCCTGGCCGACGTCGCCGTGACGGCGCCGGCCGCGGCCGACTTCGCGGACTGGAAGCCCTTCTACATGGAACCGGATGCGCGTTTCCACCGCGCCTACCAGGCCGGCGGCGTGCCCGTCAGCCTGACCGTCCTGTACTACCGCAACCAGAACCCGGACAAGAACCTGATCAGCTCCATGAACCGCCTGAACGGCTACGAGGATGCCTGGCACGAGGTCGAAGGCACGTCGCGTGCCGAGACCGTCGCCGGCACGCCGGTCACGCTGCACGAAGGCATCCTGCGCACGCCGCAGAGCGCGATCATGGTCTGGTCGTTCAAATGGGTCGGCGGTCATTACACGGGCAGCGACCCAGTCGGCAAGCTGTGGCAGGCCGCGAACAAGGCGATGCTGCGCGGCGACGACGGCGCCGCCGTGATGCTCGCCGTCCCGTACGAGAACGACAAGGAGCGGGCACGCGCCGCGCTGCACCGCTTCCTGGCCGAACAGGGCCCGGCACTGGACCAGGCACTGAACGCGACCCGCACCCGCCAATAACACAACGCGACAACCAGAACGGAAAACGACCATGCGTGTACTGCACGTCCTCGACCACTCGATCCCGCTGCACAGCGGCTATACCTTCCGCACCCGTTCGATCCTGCGCGAACAACGCGCGCTCGGCTGGGAAACCTTCCACGTCACCGGCGCCAAGCAGAATTCCGGCGACATGCTGGAAGAAACCGTCGACGGCCTGCACTTCTACCGCACGCCGGAATCGAAGGGCGCGCTGGCGAAGATGCCCGTGCTGAACCAGGTGAACGTGATCGACGGCCTGGCCAAGCGCCTGGCCGAGATCATCCCGCTCGTGAAACCGGACGTCCTGCACGCGCACTCGCCGTCGCTGAACGCGATCGCCGCGCTGCGCGCCGGAAAGCGCTTCAACATCCCCGTCGTGTACGAAGTGCGCGCGTTCTGGGAAGACGCCGCCGTCGACCACGGCACCAGCACGGAGAACGGCCTGCGCTACCGCCTCACACGCGCGCTCGAGACCTATGCGCTGAAGCAGGCCGACGCCGTCACCACGATCTGCGAAGGCCTGCGCAAGGATATCGTCGCGCGCGGCGTCCCGGCCGACAAGGTCACGGTGATCCCGAATGCGGTCGACATCGAGAAATTCTCGATGGGCGGCACGCCCGACTTCGGACTGAAGGAACAGCTGGGCCTCGCCGGCTCGCGCCTGATCGGCTTCATCGGCTCGTTCTACGCCTACGAAGGCCTGGACGTGCTGCTGCGCGCCGTGCCGACGCTCGTCGCGCGCATGCCGGACCTGCGCGTGCTGCTCGTCGGCGGCGGCCCGCAGGATGCGCAATTGCGCCAGATGGCGAAAGACCTGAACATCGCCGACAAAATCGTGTTCACGGGCCGCGTGCCGCACGACCAGGTCAACAAGTACTACGACCTGCTCGACGTGCTCGTGTACCCGCGCCTGTCGATGCGCCTGACGGACCTCGTCACGCCGCTCAAGCCGCTGGAAGCGATGGCGCAGGGCCGCATCCTGGCCGCCTCCGACGTCGGCGGCCACCTCGAGCTGATCGCCGACGGCAAGACCGGCGTGCTGTTCCGCGCCGACGATCCGGACTCGCTGGCCGACAAGGTCGGCGCGCTGCTCGCCGCGCAGGACACGTGGCCGCAGCTGCGCCAGGCCGGCCGCCACTACGTCGAGACGGAACGCAACTGGAAAGCCAGCGTGGGCCGCTACCCCGCCATCTACGGTCGCCTGACGAAGAAGGCGCTGGCGGCATGATGGAACTGCGACGATGAATGCACCGGCTCCTGCACTCACCCCGGCCGGCGTCGACACCCGGCCGCTGGTCGTGCACCTCGTGTATTCGCTCGGCGTGGGCGGCCTGGAGACGCTGCTCGTCGACTGCATCAACCGCATGCCGGCGTGGCGCCACGCCGTCGTCTGCCTGACGACCTACACGTCGTTCGCCGACCGCATCGCCCGCCGCGACGTCGAACTGCACGCGCTCGGCAAGCCGCCGGGCCTCGGCCTCGGCACGCACCTGACGTTCTGGCGCCTGATGCGGCGCCTGCGCCCCACCGTGCTGCACACGTACAACCTGGCCGCGCTGGAATACGCGTTCACGGCGACGCTGGCCGGCGTCCCCGTGCGCATCCACGCGGAACACGGCCGCGACGCGAGCGACCCGCACGGCCTGAACCCGAAGCACAACTTCCTGCGCCGCCGCCTGGTGCCGTTCGTCGACCGCTTCATTCCCGTCTCCGAAGACCTGAACCGCTGGCTCGGCGACGTCGTGCGCATCCCCACCGCGAAGACGCTGTTCATCAAGAACGGCGTCGACACGGACAAGTATGCGCCCGGCGGCACGCCCGCGGCGGACGCGCCCTTCAGCGCGGACGACATCGTGATCGGCACCGTCGCGCGCGTGCAGGACGTCAAGAACCACCGCGCCCTCGTCGACGCGTTCGCGCGGCTGCGCAATCAGCTGCCTCGACTCGCGCCGCGCCTGAAGCTGGCGATCGTCGGCGACGGCCCGCTGCTGGCGGCCGTGCGCGAACAGGTCGCGCAGCTCGGTCTCGACGGCGCCGTGTGGCTGCCCGGCGCACGCGCCGACATCGCCGCGGTGCTGCACACGTTCTCGATCTTCGCCCTGCCCTCGCTGGCGGAAGGCACGCCCGTCTCGATGCTGGAAGCGATGGCATGCGGCCTGCCCGTCGTCGCCTCGCGCGTCGGCGGCATTCCGGAAGTCGTCGACGAAGGGGTGCAGGGCCTGCTGGTGCCGGTCGGCGACGTCGACGCATTGACGGCCGCGCTGGCGCGCTACGCCCAGGATGCCGACCTGCGTACCACCCACGGCGTTGCTGCCCGCGCGCGCGTGGAAGACCGTTTCAGCCTGCGCGCCATGGTGGCCGCGTACGGCGCGCTGTACGACGGACTTTGCCGAAACAAGGCACACTGACGCGTTACCGTTTCACCCTCTACAAGCAAGAAAGCCAACACCATGTGCGGAATAGTCGGAATCTTTGACACCCAGGGCAACCGGGAGATCGACCGCGAAGCGCTGCGGCGCATGAACGAAAGCCAGCACCATCGCGGTCCCGACGAAGGCGAGCTGTATCTGGAAAAAGCCCTGGGCATGGGCCACCGCCGCCTGTCCGTGATCGACGTGGCCACGGGCCAGCAGCCGTTCCTGAACGCCGCACGCGACGTGGCCCTCGTGTTCAACGGAGAAATCTACAACTACCGGCTGCTCCGCGACGAACTGGTCGCGCTGGGCCACGTGTTCCGCACGAAGTCGGACACGGAAGTCGTCATGAACGCGTGGATCGCATGGGGCGAGGACTGCGTGCGCCGGCTGCGCGGCATGTTCGCGTTCGCCGTATGGGACCGCAGGAAGCAGACGCTGTTCCTCGCGCGCGACCACGTGGGCGTGAAGCCGATGTTCTATTCGCTGCTGCCCAGCGGCCTGTTTGTGTTCGGCTCGGAACTGAAGTCGATCATGACCTTCCCCGAACTGTCGCGCAAGCTGAACCCGCGCGCCGTCGAGGATTACTTCGCCTACGGCTACGTGCCGGAGCCGAACACGATCTTCCACAACGCCTATAAACTCAGTCCCGGCCATTCGATCCTGCTGAAGGTCGGCGACCGTGCCGTGCAGCCGAAGCGCTGGTGGGATCTGTCGTTCAACGTCGCGCCGGCGCGGCCGGAAGCGGACGTCGAGGCGGAGCTGATCGACCGCGTGCGCGAAGCGGTGAAGAGCCAGATGGAAGCGGAGGTGCCGCTGGGCGCCTTCCTGTCCGGCGGCGTCGATTCCAGCGCCGTGGTCGCGATGATGGCCGGCGAGCGTGACGGCACGGTCAGCGAAGGCGTGACGACGTGCTCGATCGGCTTCGACGATCCGGAATTCGACGAGACCCAGTATGCGATGCAGGTGGCGCAGCGCTACCGCACGCACCACCACGCGCAGATCGTCGACAAGGACGACTACGGCCTGATCGACACGCTCGCGCATTTGTACGACGAACCGTTCGCCGACAGCTCCGCGATCCCGACCTACCGCGTGTGCCAGCTGGCGCGCCACCACGTGACGGTGGCGCTGTCGGGCGATGGCGGCGACGAGAACTTCGCGGGCTACCGCCGCTACCGCTTCGCGATGGCCGAGCACAGCGTGCGCTCGAAGGTGCCGGAAGCGATCAGGAAGCCGCTGTTCGGCACCCTGGGCAGCCTGTACCCGAAGGCCGACTGGGCACCGCGCGTGTTCCGCGCCAAGACGACGTTCGAGTCCATTGCGCGCGACCTGGTGGAGGGCTACTTCCACGGCGTGTCGCGCCTGCCGGACCGCCAGCGCGACCTGCTGTTCTCGGATACGTTCCGAAGCGACCTGCAAGGCTACCGCGCGATCGACGTGATGCGCGCGCACGCCAAGGAGGCGCCGACCGACGATCCGCTGTCGCTGATCCAGTACCTCGACTTCAAGACCTGGCTGCCGGGTGACATCCTGACGAAGGTCGACCGCGCCAGCATGGCCCACTCGCTGGAAGTGCGCGTGCCGCTGCTCGACCACGAATTCTGCGAATACGCGGCGACGCTGCCCCCGAGCCTGAAACTGCGCGGCGGCGAAGGCAAGTACATCCTGAAAAAATCGCTGGAACCGCACCTGCCGCACGACATCATGTACCGCGCCAAGAAGGGCTTCTCGATCCCGCTGGCGGCCTGGCTGCGCGGCCCGCTGCGCGACGCCGTGCGCGAGGCCGTGCTGGGCGCGCGCCTGGTCGATACCGGCATCTTCAACCGGCGCTACCTGGAAAAGCTGGTGGCCGAGCACCACGCCGGCACGGCCGATCACAGCGTGGCGTTGTGGTCGCTGATGATGTTCGACGCGTTCCTGCGGGTCAGCGCAGGGACATGAGGACGTAACATGCGCGACGTCATCCTTCTCATGGCGATGCTGGCCAGCATCCCGTTCGCACTCAAGCGCCCTATCGTGGGCGTGCTGGTGTATGCAGTCTTCAGCCTGATGAATCCACACAGGCTGACCTATGGCTTCGCCGGTACGTTTCCGTTCGCGATGATCATGGCGGTGGTCACGCTGCTGTCCGCCCTGTTTTCGAAAGAACAGAAAAAACTCCCGTTCACGCCGGTCGTCGTCCAGCTGACGATCGTGATCTTCTGGGTCACGCTGACGGCCGTGTTCGCGCTCAACCAGGCCGGTGCCTGGGATGAGTGGAATACCGTCATGAAGACGATGCTGATCGTCCTCCTGACGATTGCCGTCACCCGTACCGTCAACGACGCGAAGGCGCTGATCCTGACCGTCGCCGCGGCACTGGGCTTCTGGGGTTTCAAGGGCGGACTCTGGACCATCATGACGGGCGGCCATAATGGCCTGATCGGCCCGCAAGGCACCTATATCGGCGACAACAACACCCTGGCGCTGGCCATGGTGACAAGCATTCCGCTGATCGTAGCAGTGTCCTCGTTCGCGCCGACCAAATGGACGAAGCGCGCTGCCATCGCCGTCGCGATCCTTACCGGCGTCTCCGTCATCGGTTCGTATTCACGCGGCGCGCTGCTGGGCGGTACGGCGATGGCGCTGTTCCTGTGGCTGAAATCAACGTCGAAGGTCAAGACCGGCATGCTATTCGCACTGGCGATTCCGCTGCTCCTCGTCGCAATGCCGTCCGCCTGGATGGACCGGATGCATTCCATCGACAACTACAAGGAAGACGCCTCCGCGCTTGGCCGCATCAACTCCTGGGGCTTCGCGATCAACGTCGCCAACCACCTGCCGCTCGGCGGCGGCTTTGCCACGTTCACGCCGCAGATCTTCCAGCTGTACGCACCCGATCCCACTGTGTTCTTTGTCGCCCACAGTATCTACTTCCAGGTACTGGGGGAGCACGGCTACTTCGGCCTGATCCTGTACCTGCTGATGTTCTTCTTCGCGTGGCGCACCGGTTCGCGCATCGTGAAAAAGTGCGGCAAGGATCCGGAGCTCGCCTGGGCCGCTACGACCGCCCGGATGTGCCAGGTCAGCATCATCGGCTACATGACGGCGGGCGCGTTCCTCGCGATGGCCTATTACGACCTGCCGTACTATGTCCTGGCGATCCTCGTGTGCCTCGAGAAGGTGTTGTTCATCGCACCGCAGCCGGACAACACGCCGCCGCTGCGCCTGCCCTTCCTGTCGCGCCGCAAGGCGCAGGCGGGCGCCGGGAAGCTGGCGACGCCGGCCCCAACGCCCCGCAAGCGCTAGACCAGCACTTCCAGCGGCGCCGGGTGTCCCAGGAAGGCGCCCGGACTGGCCGTGGGGCCGTAGGCGCCCGACTGGAACACGACGATCAGGTCGCCGACCTGCGCATGCGCCAGCTCCATGCGGTCGGCCAGGATGTCGAGCGGGGTGCACAGCGGCCCCGTCACGCTGGCCGGGCCGCTGTCCACGGCCGCCATGCGGTTGCCCACGGCGACCGGATAATTCTTGCGGATGACCTGCCCCAGGTTGCCGGATGCGGCCAGGTGGTGGTGCATGCCGCCGTCCGTCACGAGGAAGACTTCGCCGCGCGAGACCTTGCGGTCGACGACGCGCGCCACGTACACGCCGCATTCGCCGACGAGGTAGCGCCCCAGTTCCAGCGCCAGCCGCGCCTGCGGCAGCGCCGCGGTCAGTTTTTCGACCTCGGGCGCCAGGCGCGCCGCGATCGGCGCCACGTCGAGCCGTTCCTCGCCCGGAAAATACGGGATGCCGAAGCCGCCGCCGATGTTCACCTGGCGCACGGGAACGGGCGCCGCCTCGGCCAGGCGCAGCGCGAGCGCGATGCTGCGCGCCTGCGCGTCGATGATGGCGTCGGCGCGCAGGCTCTGCGAACCGGCGAAGATGTGAAAGCCCTGGAAGTCGACATTCAGCGTCCCCGCCAGGCGCAGCACGCGCGGCACCTCTTCGGCGTCGATGCCGAACGGCTTGGCGCCGCCGCCCATCTTCATGCCGGAGGATTTCAGTTCAAAGTCGGGGTTCACGCGCAGCGCGATGCGCGGCGCGATGCCGAACGCGTCGCCGATGCGCGCGAGGGCGATCAGTTCGCGCTCCGATTCCACGTTCACGCAGACGCCGGCCGCGACGGCCTGCGCCAGCTCGTCCTCCTGCTTGGCCGGACCCGCGAAGCTGATGCGCGCCGGCGCCATGCCCGCATCCAGCGCCGTTTTCAGCTCGCCGCCGGACGCGACGTCGAGACCGTCGACGAGGCCCGCCATGTGCTGCACGAGCGCCGGCATCGGATTGGCCTTGATCGAGTAGTGCAGCAGGACGCCCTGCGGCAGCTGGGCGCGCAGGTCGCGCACGCGCTGCGTGCACAAGGCGCGGTCGTAGGCGAAGAACGGCGTGCGGCCCACGCGCTGCGCGAGCCGGGTCAGCGGAATGCCGCCGACCTGCAGGACGTCGTCGACGACGGGAAAGTGGATCTGCGGTGCGTGACGCGGTTTGTCGCGGTTACTGTCTGTCATGAGGCTTCGTTCGTGTGCAGGGTTTGGCGCAGCAAATTGCGGTCGATCTTGCCGTTCGGGTTGCGCGGCAGCGGGCCGGCGCGCAGGTCGATGCGGGCCGGGACCATGTAGGCCGGCAGGCGGCGCTTGCATTCGGCCAGCAGGGCGGCTCCGTCGATGGCCCCCTCCTCCACCGGCACGGCGATCACGGCGATCGCCTGGCCCAGTTGCGGATGGTCGATGCCGAAGGCGGCCACCTCGGCGACGAGGCCGGTCGCGTGCAGCACGGATTCGATCTCGGTGGGGCTGATGCGGTAGCCGGACACCTTGATCATGTCGTCGCTGCGGCCGATGAAATACAGGTAACCGTCGGCGTCGCGGCGCACCGTGTCGCCCGACCACACCGCGAGTTCCGGCACGGGCAGGCCCGGATCCTGGCCGGGCGCAGGGCGGAACCGCTGCGCCGTGCGCGCCGGGTCGTTCCAGTAGCCCAGCGCGACGAGTGCGCCGCGGTGCACGAGTTCACCCGGCTCGTCGGCATCGCAAGGCGTGCCGTCCGGGCGCACGACGAGGATCTCGGCGTTCGGGATCGCGCGGCCGATCGAATCGGGACGGCGCGCGACTTCCTCCGGCGGCAGGTACGTGGAGCGGAACGCTTCCGTCAAGCCGTACATCAGGAAGATCCGCGTGTCAGGCAGGATCTCGCGCAACGCCTGCACCGTCGGCACCGGCATGGCGCCGCCGGAATTCGTGATGAAGCGCAGCGTGCAACCGGCGGGCCATGCGAGGCGCGCCAGCGCGATCCACAGCGGCGGCACGGCGGCGAGGCCCGTGATGCGCTCGCGCGCAACCATCGTCACGATGTCCTTCGGGAACAGGTAGTTCATCAGCACGACACAGGCGCCGCGCAGGAAGGCCGTCGTCAGTTGCGACAGGCCGTAGTCGAAACTGAGCGGCAGCACGGCAAGCAGGCGGTCGTCGCTGCGCAGGTCCAGGTAGCTGGCCACGCTCTGCGCGCCCGCGACCATGTTCCGGTGCGACAGTACGACGCCCTTCGGCTGGCCCGTGCTGCCGGATGTGTACAGGATCGCGGCGACGTCGGTGTCGATGCGCCGGTGCGGCACGGCGTCCGCGCCGGCGCGTGTCGGCCACGCCAGCACCGGCAATGCTGCCGATGCTGACGCGGCGTCGCCGTCGGCCAGCAGCACGGCACGCAGGTCCGGACAACGATCCAGGACGGGTGCCAGCTGCGCGAGGCGTTCGGCCGTCGTGGCCAGCAGGCGCACGTTGCAGTCGGCGAGGATGTACGCGACCTGCTCGGGCTTGAGCAGCGGATTGACGGGCACGAAGACGCAGCCGGCGGCTGCGGCGCCGAACATGGCGGCCACGTTCTCGATACGCTTTTCCATGTACACGGCCACGCGCGCGCCGGGTTCCAGGCGTGCGTCCAGCAGCAGCGCGGCGACGGCGCGCACGTCATCGGCCAGCTGCGCATAGCTGCAGCGCCTGTCGCCGTACGCGAGCGCTTCGGCGGCGGGCGTGTGCGCCGCAGTCTCGAACAGGGAGTCGTGGATCAGGTGGTTCATCAAAGCCATGGGGTCTGCCAGCAGGCGTGATCGGGCAAATGCCAATCTTACCAGTTCGACCTACCGAGTCGTAGAGGAAGCGCTCGCATGAACCGCGCGTCACGGCAAGGGCAAACGGCCAGCGTCAGCAGGAACAGTCGTGCAGTCTTGTGCCCGAGCGTCGCTTGAAGCCGCATCAAAGCCGTCTTGCAGACCCCAGGTGTGTTGTTGTAAAGCCTCTCCCTGCACGTCTTGTCTACGGCACGCCCCTGATATGTTGTTAGGAATATGCGCCGTTATCCTATAGGACTAGACTTACATTTTCCCTACTGTTAGCATCTTTATATTCGTCCTTAGCAAACTGCAAAGAACGAGCCCGGACCGATATGCCCGCATCGCAGCCTCTCCTGTCCTGCCGAACCTCCTGACCGTCGAAAAACGCCTGCTACGTTCCGACGAGGTGTTCTGCGCGTGGTTGGCACCTGGAATCCGGTCACTTTGACCGCAGGGGCTGACCGGACTGATCGACGTAACGTAAAAAAATCGGTGATGTCTGCTGTCTTAGTCGGCAGTGCGATAGACAAGCAGCGCTCAAGACCCTGCAATTCCAAACACGAACTGAATATCGCTGAATCAGCAAGTCATCATCACGCAATCGGTTGTGCGGGGAAATTTCGAAACACTTTGACGTCGATAACTCAAGACGAACTGCATATGAAAATGCAAAGAAACTCCGAGCTCGCTACACCAGACACCAATGCAATGATTGCACGGGCTGCACCGTTGGTGGTCGACCTGGACGGCACGTTGACGCCGACCGACACACTTGTCGAGAGTGTCCTTCAGCTGATCAAACAGGCTCCGCTGAACCTCTTCCTGCTGCCCTTCTGGTTGTTGCGAGGAATAGCCTATTTCAAGGCAAAAGTCGCTGGTGCGACCACTTTTTCTGCGCGAAATCTGCCATATCGTGATGACCTCCTGCGCTTTCTTACCGAACAAAAGGCCGACGGGCGCCAGCTTGTGCTGGCCACGGCAGCCCATCAATCGATTGCCCACGCGGTCGCTACCCATATCGGGCTGTTCGATCTGGTGATCGCTTCAGACGCCAACTGCAATCTCAAGGGCGAACGTAAACTGGCGGCGATACGCGAACAGGTAGGTCACGCCTTTGTGTACGCCGGCGACAGCAAGGTCGATTTGCCGATCTGGCGTAGCGCCCATGCCGCCATACTGGTCGACGTCGGCGACAGCGTGTCGCATGCAGTCAGACAATCCGTTCCGACGGAACGGGAATTCCGCGCGGCGAAATCGCCACTGAAAACGTGGGCCAAGGCTTTGCGCGTGCATCAATGGCTGAAAAATCTGCTCATCTTCGTGCCGCTGTTGACTGCATTTTCGTTCTCAAGCACTGCGGCCGTGCTGACGGTTTTGTTGGCGTTTCTGTCGTTTTCGTTCGCTGCGTCCGCAACCTACATCGTCAACGATCTTTCGGACCTGAGCAGCGACCGCGCTCACGTCCGCAAGCGCGCGCGCCCGTTTGCCTCCTGTGCGATCAGAATCGTCGACGGCATCGGGGCCGCCATTGCGCTGATGAGCGGCGCATTCTTGCTCTCCACATTCGTGTCGCCAAGCTTTTCGCTGGTCCTGCTGACGTATGTGGTCATTACGACGGCCTATACGTGGCGCCTCAAAGAGTACGTTTTGCTCGATGTCCTGACATTGGCCGTTTTATATACCGTACGCATCGTTGCCGGTGCATTGGCCATCGGAGCCCCGATGAGCCCATGGCTACTCGCCTTTTCCGTATTCATATTCTTCAGCCTGGCGTTGGTCAAGCGCTGTTCGGAACTCGTTTCGCTTCGCTCCGCGGACATCGAAGCTGCCAAAGGGCGCGATTACCGGACTACCGATCTCGTCGTACTGTGGCCGCTGGGCGTTGCCGCAGCAATGTCGTCCGTCGTCATTTTCTGCCTGTTCGTTTCGGCGTCGGTAACGCGGGAACGCTACGCCACGCCCGAAGTGTTGTGGGTTGTCGCCCTGGGTCTGATTTACTGGCTGACACGACTGTGGATAAAGACGGCGCGCGGCGAAATGCATGACGATCCCATCGTCTACGCGCTCAAGAACCGCGGCAGTTGTCTGACCATCGCGATCTGCGTTGGCGCAATGGTGTTCGGGCATTTTGTCGAGATTTTGCCAAACTAATAGCACGATGCAGGAATTGTCATGAATATCCTCCTGATCGCCATTGGCAGCATAGCCCTGTCGGTAATGGCACAGTTTTCGTTGAAGGCCGGAATGTCGAGCGCAGTTGTTCGTGCAGCCTTGTCGAATGCCGACTACGTCCAGTCCGGCATTGCCATCTCGACCAATAAATTCGTCCTATTGGGATTCCTTTTGTATGGCGTCGGTGCGGTCGTGTGGCTGGCAGTTCTCTCAAGCTGGGAAGTCAGCAAAGCGTATCCTCTCGTTGGACTCGGGTTCGCGCTCTCGCTGATCATCGGCGTCTTTCTCGGCGAACAAGTCAGCGTCCCGCGCGTATGCGGCGCGCTGCTGATCTGTACTGGCGTTTTTGTGGTAAGCCGAAGCTGAGTTAACGACTCAAATTCCCTTGGGTCGAAATCACGAATTGGGACATTGAATCATGGCTCCCAACAAGAGTTTTAATTCACGTTATTTCTGGACGCGCATCTGCTTCGCGCTTGGCCTTCTTTTGCCGACCCTTGAATTACACAGCATTCCCGGTCGCACTGGGTCAAATTTCCGCATTTTTTATAACGCGGCGCTTCGATTCGGCAACAGCGCCATGAGCTTTACCTGTCCAATTCTATAAGGACGCTTCACGGCTTCCCTGTATCCGTCGCCTGCGGTTGATGTTTTTCGTGCCGTTTTTCCCAGTCGCCGACGGACTGGAGTTACAGAGTTCTCCTGTATCTGCCCGGATTTGCATCCATGCCAATCTGGGCCAACCTCAGCGAGACTAGCGATAAAGCCGTCATCATCTCGAACCTGGGGAAATAGACTGGTGTTGCTGTCCTTGGCAGCATTCTACGCCCAACTCAATTTGTCTCTCAGCACAAGACGCTTGCGCAAATAAGTACGATCGTTATCGAGGTCCTATAAATCAATCACCAGATAGGTTGCCGAGGCGGCGAACGAGAAAGCGGTGAAAGTGGGTAGGACTGAAAACACCTTCTCGATGTCAAAGAAGCTGAAACCGGTCAACAAAGGCACAAAGAGAAGCAAATTTTTTGCCCACTGGTGCATGCGCAACGCATGCATCCACTCCGCCCGCACAGTTGCGTCACGAACGAACTCGCGCTCAACCGAGGTCAAGTTGCGCACTTGAGAGCTAACGTTGGACGAGGTGCCGGCCAAAACTGCTCCTCTGGCCTGCGCCCATATTGGCAGATCCGCCTTGCAATCGCCGGCATAGACGAAATCCTCTGGATAATGATCTCGAATCGCAGCAAGCGTCTCTATACCTTTAAGGTTTGTCTGCTCGGCAGACGCAATAACAGTATCGAATATACCGAGACGACGTGCCTTCTCAGCATGAGGCACTCAATTAGAGGCTCGCGCAGAGGCAATTGCGTTAATGAAAACTGCGCACGCTCCGCAATTCTGGATTTCAACACAGCATGGCCTATTAGAAGCCAGAAGGCATGACAAGTGCACTGAATGGACATTGTTCAATCAGCCGCACGGCAGATTCAGCTGGTATAGCAGTTGGCGTGTCAGCAGCGGTTGTAAACTGATACAGGCAGCGATTGAAAACTGATACACCGATTTGAGAAGATGGCCGCTTTGCGGAGCGGCCTTGAAACCCAAAGAGGTGTACGTGGAAGTCAAGCTACTGAAGAAGCATGGGTTGAGCCTTCGGCAGATTGCCGCTGAAGTCGGCTGCGCAGTGAACACGGTGCGCCGGCATCTGGCTCTGGAGGCCGTGCCGAAGTACGAGCGCAAGGTCAAGCGCCAGACGAAGCTGGCGCAATTCGAGCGGTATCTGAGGGATCGGCAGCAGGCCGCCCAGCCCGATACGATTCCAGCCACGGTGCTGTACCGTGAGATCGCAGCGCGCGGCTACGAAGGCGGCATGAGCCAGCTGCGCGCCTTCATGCGCACGCTGCGCCCGACGCCGCCGGTAGATCCGGTGGTGCGTTTCGAGACGGCGATGGGCGAGCAGCTGCAGGTGGACTGGGTCGAGTTCCGCAAGGGCAGCGCGCCGCTGTATGCATTTTGCGCCACGCTCGGCTTTAGCCGGGCCAGCTATGTGGAGTTCGTCAGCAACATGAAGGTGGAAACCCTGATCGCTTGCCACGAGCGCGCTTTCGCTGCCTTCGGTGGCGTGACGCGGCGGGTCCTGTACGACAACATGAAGACGGTGGTACTGGAGCGCGACGCTTACGGCGAAGGCGAGCACCGCTTCCATGCCGGCTTCCTGGACTATGCCAGGCATAGCGGCTTTGTGATCAAGCTGTGCCAGCCGTACCGTGCCAAGACCAAGGGCAAGGTCGAACGCTTCAACGGTTATCTGCGCCGTTCGTTCTACGTGCCGCTGGTGAGCCGGCTGGCGCAGAGCGGCCAGAAGCTTGATGTCGTAACGGCCAACGTGGAAGTGGCTCACTGGTTGCAAGAAGTGGCCAATGCACGCATCCACGGCACCACCGGGGAGCCGCCAGCCGCGGCGTTGAAGCGGGAGTCGGAGCACCTGCAGCCACTGCCAGCACCGTGGCGGGCAGACATTGCGGCAGCCCGGCCGCAACCGGCAGTAACGGCGCCTGCGGCACCACGGCCGGCGGCAGTGGTGGAGCGGATCGCGCAACCTTCTCCGGTACAGCATCCGCTGCAGGTCTACGACGCGCTGCTGATGCGGGTATCGGAAGGAGTGGTGGCATGAATCTGCAGCATGAGCGGATCGCGGCGCTGTGCGAGAGCCTGAACCTGCCGTTCGTGGCGCAGGGCTACAGCGCCGCAACCCAGAAGGCAGCCAAGCAGGGAACGGCCTACAGCGACTTCCTGGAAGGCTTGCTGAGGGAGGAAGTAGCTGGACGCAATGTGCGCAAGCAAAGCACGCTGACCCGGCTGGCCGGATTCCCGGCAGTGAAGACGCTGGATGAGTTCAACTACGACTTTGCCAAGGGCGTCAAACGCAGCCAGGTCGAGGAGTTGGCCGGCCTGGGCTTCGTCGAACGGCATGAAAACGTGGTACTGGTCGGCCCCAGCGGCGTGGGCAAGACGCACTTGGCAATGGCCCTCGGTTACAAGGCCACGCAGGCCGGCATCAAGACGCGCTTCACGACGGCAGCCGACCTGTTGCTGGCGTTGACGACGGCGCACACGCAGAACAATCTGAAGGCGGTGATGCACCGCGCGATCAAGGCATATCGGCTCCTGATCATCGACGAGATCGGCTACTTGCCGATGAACCGGGAACAGGCCAATTTGTTCTTCCAGGTGATCGCGGCCATGTACGAGCGCAGCAGCCTGGTCGTGACCAGCAACCTGCCGTTCGGGCAATGGGACACGACCTTCGCGCAGGACACGACGCTGACTGCGGCCCTGCTCGACCGGTTGCTGCACCATGCGCATATCGTGCCGATTGCAGGGGAAAGCTATCGCTTGAAACACCAGCGACAGGCCGGAATGATGAGGGGGAACGACGTTGCAGAACTGGGCTGAACACGGACGGTGTTCGGCGACGGCGGTGTATCAGTTTTAAATCGCTGGCATGACGAAATCTGTATCAGTTTTCAATCGCCGTTGACATGGCGTTAATGTACCGTCAATATCGACCACTAAAGGACGGTCGTCGTGTCATTGCCCTCGTAAGTCCGCGTCAGAGTGACGAGCAATGATTACTTGTTGTATAGCGTAAGGAAGTCATCGTAAATCTTGCAAATTGAACGAAAATATACGAAAGCTTGCAGAAGTTTATTGCTACCAGGTTGCATCAAACATCGGCCGTCGATAATGGTTTTTTATCACCCTCCTCAGCCTGATCCATTGCAAGACCCCGGTCCAATGGCTGCTCTACCGTACTAGCGATGAGCACGACAAATCCAACAAAGAGAAGACTCAGGTTACGCATCTCTCCAGGTGCACAAAACAGCAGAAATAAGGGAAAATTGACGATGGCCGCGATTAAAAGATGGGCTCGAACCTTCGCCGGAGAGGTCGGCCATCCCCGAAGAATTACAGCAACGATGACAAACAACGTTCCAATGAAAGCACCGCTTGGCCCAACAAAACCATAGGTTACCTCCAATTGCGCGTATGTAGTTGGCAACAAATATTTATGGAGATTGTCGAAAAATTGGAAATGTGCAGCGCCGCCCCCAGCATCGAGGTACACCCACTTCACTATTGCATTTACCAATCCCGAGATGCCGACTGCCCCTGCCAGGATCAAAATAGCGGCTTTTTTTGACGAACGCGCACGAAGGAAAGGGTAAAGAGTCGGCAGAAAAAAGAAGAACGCCTCTTTATTCAATGTCGCGGGAATTGCCATCAAACAGAGGAGCAACAATTGATTACGCAACGCTAAAAGCACTGCCGCGCTAAAAAAGAACATCTCTGCGTAATCATAGAAATACCCACCGATAGTCTGAATAAATGGGAAAGCAAGCACAAATATGACCGGTATCGACGTCGCTGTCTGCATGCTAAACTTTAGCTCAAGCAGTACCTCACGCAAAACAAACAAGCTTGCGAGACAAAGTCCGAGACATAAGTGCATTACAACAATGTAACGAAAAGCATAACTGGGTTTTACAGATGAAGTCGCTCTGGTAAACGTCCGATAGGGGCCAAGTTTGTCAACCGCATACGCTTTTACATTGGCAGGAACAATACGGTCTACAACATTTGCGACCGTCGGCAACAATATACGATAAGCGAACGGCTTGATTGCAGTGTTATCAAATACCTGCTCGATACCGTACGTAGGCGCAGAGTCGCGCAGCGCCCATTTCCCAATAAATCCCGACATGCTCGCAGTTGCAGCTATCCAGTACAGGACCAGAAGAAGGGTATATGAAACCCAGCGGGAATTGATGGCTAATCGAGTCTTATACATATCGATGAATACGTCGCCTAAACTGGTTTGCATGAGCCGCAGGCCTGATTACCACGCTCATGGCTGAAAAATACCGTCTCGAACCCGGCCAAATGGCCATCACAATGTGACGTAGAATCTCTACGCCAAGTTAACAGATCGACCGACACTTGCAAAAATAAAAACGATTTATTGTAACATGGCACCTCTACTTTCAAGCAAAAATAAGTTTACGCTGCCCCCTCAAATCAAACATCGGCCCTAGCCATTCGACAATATAAGAACGTTAAAAAATAATGTAAAATTAGCTGATTTTGAAAAATATTTGACATTAATGAATATTAGATTGTTACAAATTTTTTGCCCGACATTCGAAGGCTAGATCTTTAGGATCAGAAAATCGACAGTACCTTTATAAGATGCTTAAAAAGAGGCCCGAGAGTGCCGCAAAAGTTGACGTTGTTGCGCTATTTATAAGGCGGGAGAGAGGTAAAGACGCCACTCGCATTGAAGCGCTGGTCTTCGGAATACCCTGTCCGCTGAAGCCCGGCTGGCCAAGCAGATACGCCGCGATGGAAATTACCGATGCAATGAGCGAGGTATGGGCCCGTGTTGCAGTCGCGAAGGAGTCGACAGCAAACAGAGCACGCCGCCGGTTGGAGCGCGTTTATAAGATCGTCGCCACGGCGAGTCTGTGCAGAGCAGTCAATTGGATCGATTGGCGCCGATAGCACATCCACGATGTCGCCTATTCGCGGTTTCGCGCTAAGTCAGGCCGGAACTACGTGTTGGCAGGTGCGGCATGATGAACATGCTGCGCAGATGTCTCATAGGGTCTGATCGTGCATGACTTTAAACTCTTCTTCCATCTCGGAGCACTTTTGCGCTGACGTGTCCTTCTCGGAGGCCGAGTTTAATGTTTTCTGCCAAGCCCAGCATGAGTCAATGAGGGCCCTTTGCTGGGCGGTATGCTGTACCTCAGGCGGCGATTCGATAACCAGATCGAGTCCGCAAAGAAGCACGGCAAGCACTGCGGGTACGCAAATGTTTTGTACGTTCGTTCTTAGACGCGTACCTGTGCACGAGGGGCACTCAGTTGCGTCTTTCGCATTGGCGCTGCAATGCTTGCACGAGATGAGTTCCATGCTGCACATACATGTTGGTGAAATGCACTAATTTCTCATGTGAATGATCTGATGTCAATATTTAAGATAAGTATCTGAAGTAGAGCAGGATTTTTATAGTCGTCCTGTCACATCTCTGCTTTCGCAGCTAGAAATGGCAACCGAGATCGAGGCGTTTCAATTCCCAAATCTCAGGGCAAGTGGCAACAGACAAAGAGGATTCGCAAGGCATCGTAGCCGCCCAGGACCAGATCGGCCACTCGACGGCCGCGATGACGAAACACTATGTTCGCTATCGAAAAGGCAAGCTAGTGAAGCCGGCAAACTAACGAAAATTCTTTCGCAAAGCGGAGCATGTTAAGCACCTTTCATAGGGAGATATGAGCCAAATATCCTACGGTTTGCGGAAAGAGAAATGAGGATAAGGGATTGAATTAAAAGGTTTTGGACGTGGACTTTACAGTCTTGGGTGCGATAGTCGAGCCCGACAACCAAACACGTTCGCGCCTCTACCGCGGTCTCGGATGCGCGACGGCCATGAGGTCGCTCTGTTCGAGCAAGGAATGTGCGTTGATGGCACCACCATGGGCGTAGCCGGAGGATGAGCCTGAACGCATCAATGACCTACCAGCTCGCGCGATAAGCGGACTTGAGGTGTTCGCACGTTGCGGATGAAAGCCTGTCCTGCGTGGAGGTAACGAGGGCGTGTGCTAGCCGCGGTGATGCTCGAGCAGGTCGGTTGCCGCAGCGCGATTCGCCCGACAGCGCGCCCACGTCTCATGAACATGCATGTATTTCCGGCGCGGAAACCTGCGGTGATCAATCCTTATGCTGGCTTGGGGGCTCGGCATAGTTTTGCATGCTCATCGCCGCCGAGTGGCTTGACGAGCCCATCACAACCGGAAGAGGCCAGGCAAGCAGACCGACACCCCATCGAACACTGCCGGATCGTGCAACTCAAACCATCCACAGACCTGCCGACAAGGCACCGCAAACATGCGAGCGGATGGAACCCGATTAGCTCGAAAGATACGAAAAAACCTCATAGAGGCATCAGGAAGCATGATATCGCAAACTGACACAATAAGAACGTTTATATTGCAAACTTAATAACTAATGACATTCCTTCGACAAAACCGGTATCGTACGCAGTCTTGACCAGCCGGCGCTGCCGGTCACGTTGACCCGCAACGGCAGAATAATGGAAAACAAAGCAACTTTTTCTCACTCGTCGAACGTGTTGCAACCGAATCTGTCGGTGTATCTGGACCTGCTCAGGTATTTTGCCGCGTTGATGGTCTATCTCTTCCACGCTGGCCACTTCTCCCACTACAAACTCCCGTTCTTCGGCACCTATGGCGGCCTGGGCGTCGCCGTGTTTTTCGTACTGTCCGGGTTCGTGATCGCGTTTTCTTCGACCGGCAAACGCCGGGACATCGTCGATTATTTCATTGCACGCTTCGCCCGCCTGTGGTCGGTCGCTCTGCCGGCAATTCTCCTCACCCTCGTCCTCGATACGGTGGGTCAATGGCTTGCGTTGTCGGCATATGCGCCGATGCAGCCGTATCCGGCCTACAAATGGATTGCGGCGTCCGGCATCACAGCGCTGTTCCTCAACGAAATCTGGTTCCTGGATATCTGGCTGGGAACGAACGGGCCGTTCTGGTCTTTGTCGTATGAATTTTGGTACTACGCGATTTTTGCGACGCTGATCTATTTCCGTGGATGGCAGCGCGTTGCCATGGCAGGTCTCGTGATGTGTATTGCCGGGCCCGGCATCATCATCGCCTTCCCGGTATGGCTGCTCGGCGTAGGTCTGTTCCATTTACTGCGCAAACACGTGTCAGCGGACAGGACTCGGCTGGGCCTTGGTGCTCTGCTTGTCTCCATCGTATGCCTCACCCTTTACGTCATGATGGGTGGATCGAAGATCTTTACCGCTCTCCCGATCGCTTACCCGCTGGCCAATCTGAAGTCATGGGGCATCAATTTCTGGCCGCAGAGCTATGTCGTGGGCTTCCTCATCGCACTGAACATCTACGGCTTCGCCCGCATGCAACGGGTTTTCAGGAGCCCTTCCGAATCAACGGTACGCCTCGTCCGTACGACGGCGGAAACGAGCTTCGGCCTGTACCTCTTCCATTATCCTTTGATGTACTTCTGCAAGGCCCTCCTGGCTGTCGCCCAGGTCCCCCAAGGCATGTTCTACGTTCTGGCCATCTATATCGCTCCATTCGTTGCGGCGACATGGTTGTCCCTGAAATGCGAACCCCTGAAGTTTGTCTTGTCCAGGATCCTGAAAACGTTATTGAAAAAGGATAAGGCACAGTCGGCACACGGCAAGGACGTCCCCATCGTCCCGGACTATCCCATGGCCGCACCGCTGGCGACCAGCGACCACGAGCGACGCCTCGACATCTGACAGGTCGGCCTTCTTTCACCCCACCTCATTGACCTGTACCAGGCATGCATCTGCATGCACCCCGCATGTGTCGATATTTCGCTTTTAAATACATTTCAGCAAATTTGTTGTTTTCACACCGCACTCTCTTCATTTCATAACCGTAACTTGTGTATTTACACCGGCGTATATATGCTGAATTTAAGCAAATTTCCCTGGTGTCAATATGCGTACCCAAGTGTCCATCACCGTTGACACCGAGTTCAGCATCGCGGGCGCGTTTCGCGATCAGACGGTGTGCCCGGTCGCAGAGCAGCGGGTCTGGTGCGTGAGCGGTTACAAATCGCATGGCCTGGGCTATATGCTCGACTGCTTCGCGCAGTACGGGATCACGGCGACCTTTTTCGTCGAGGTTCTGAACCGGCATTACTTCCATCGCGACCCCATGCGCGACATCGCCGAAAAACTGCATTTGGCAGGACACGACGTGCAGTTGCACCTGCATCCATGCTGGACCGTCTTCCGGCACGAAGACTGGCGCGAACGCGCGCGCGTGCGCACGCGGCCCGGCATCGACGCCTTTTATGGCCGCGCCGAAGACGAATCGCTCAAACTGATGGAGTACGGGCTCGAGACGTTCCACACGTGGGGATTGCCGGCGCCGACGGTGTTCCGCAGCGGGAGCCTGCACCATGACGACGCGCTGTATCGCGCCCAGGCCCGCGCGGGGATTCCTTACAGTTCCCATGTCGGCGTGGCCGTGTTCGACAGCGGCGACGAGAACTATCGCCTGTACAGCGGACGCCACGAACGCCATGGCGTGATCGAATGTCCGATCCTGACCTTCCGCGACTGGAAGGTGCCCGGCAAGACCCACCTCAAAAGCCTGACGATCACGGGCAGCAATTTTGCCGAGACGCGCATGCTGCTGGAGCAGGCGCACCGCGAAGGCGTCGAGCAGGTCGTGATCCTCACCCATCCGTTCGAGTACGTGTATACCTCGGACCAGCAGATGTCCCGGATGCGCCGCCATCGCGTCAACCAGCGCCGCCTGGCCCGGCTCTGCAAATTCCTGAGCGAGAACACCGACCGGTTCGCGACGGATGGCCTGGCCGCCGCCGCCGCCATGCCGATGCGCGCCGAATCGTCGCGTAACGTCCTGCTCAAGGGAAGCCTGCTGAAGGCCGTGCCGCGCATGGTCGAGCAGGCCGTCTACGACAACTACGCCATGTGGCGCCTGAAGCACCAGGACGCCAGCGCCGTGGTCGACGTCGAGGCCTGCGCCTGAGATTCCAGGGCCGTGCCGGGGGCACGGAAACGGGGCCGCATGTTATATTAAATGCATGACGTCAACAGCTCCCGTCCGCCGCGCCATTCCTCCCGTTCCCGTGCTGTCGCTTGCCGCATTCTCGGGCGGGCGCCGCGGCGCGCTGCCGTCGCTGCTGGACGGGGCGGACGCGCGCCTCGTCACGAGCGGCCGCGTCGCCATCGGCCTCGCCTTGCGCGCGCTCGGCGTGGGTGACGGCGACGTCGTGCTGGTGCCCGCCTATCACAGCCCGTCGATGGTCCCGCCCGCGCATTGGTGCGGCGCCGAGGTCGCGTTCTACCGCGTGCGGCCGGACACGGCGCCGGACCTGGCCGACATCGAAGCGCACGTCGCCAGGGGACGGGTCAAGGCGATCCTCGCCACGCATTTCTTCGGCATCCCGCACGACCTCACGCTGCTCCGCGCGCTCTGCGACCGGCACGGCATCGGCCTCGTCGAAGATTGCGCCCATTGCTTCTTCGGTGCGCGCGACGGTGTCGCGGTGGGGAGCGTGGGAGACTACGCGATCGGCAGCACGATGAAATTCTTCCCGATCTACGAAGGCGGCTGCCTGGTCTCGCGCCGGCACCGGCTGGACGTGGCCCTGCACGGCGCCGGCGCCGGCTTCGAAATGAAGGCCGCGCTGAACGCGCTCGAAACGGCGTTCGCCTACGGCCGCCTGCCCGTGCTGCGGATGCTGCTCGCGCTGCCGCTGCGCGCGAAAAGCGCGCTGTGGGGTGCATTGAAATCCCGCGGCGGCAAAAGCGCCAACAAGAGCGGCGGCACGACGGCGCCCGCGCTGGCGCCGTCATCGTCGGACAGCAGCTTCGAGTTCGATCCGCGCTGGGCCGACAAGCGCTCGTCCTGGTTTTCGCGCGCGGTGCTGCGCGCGGTGTCGCCCGCGCGCATCGTCGCGCGGCGGCGGCGCAACTACCTCGACCTGCAGCGCGCGCTGGACGGCGTGCCCGGCTGCCGCCCGCTTTATTCAAGCCTGCCCGACGGCGCCTGTCCGTGGATGTTCCCGTTGCTCGTCGACCGGCCGCAGGCCGTGTTCGACGCCTTGCTGCGCGCCGGCGTGCCGATGACGCGCTTCGGCGCGACGCTGTGGGCCGGCGTCGACGTGAGCGTGTGCGCCAACAGCGCGGACCTGGGCCGGCGCCTGATCGCCTTCCCGTGCCACCAGGCGCTCGACGACGGCGAACGCGCGTGGCTGCACGCGCAGGTGCGCCAGGCGCTGGAAACCTGCGCGGCGGTGCCCGCATGAACTGGACTGTCGTCCCTGCGCGCGACTTCGCGCGGCACGCCCCCCGCTGGCAGCGCCTGCACGCGGCCGGCGCCGCATCGCCGCTGCTCGCTGCCGATTTCGTGCAGCCGCTGCTCGACGTGTTCGGCACGGGCCACGAGCTGCTCGCCTGGCACGGCCGGGGCGATGATACGGACGCGATGACGATCGTGACCCCCGGCCGCCCCGGCGTGTGGAACACGTTCCAGCCCGCGCAGGCGCCCGTCGGCCTGTGGCTGCAGCGCGATACCCGTCCCGCCGACGGCCTGCTCGCGGATCTGCTGCGCGCCCTGCCCGGTCCCGCGCTGATGCTGGGCCTCACGCAGTGCGACCCGATGCTGACGGCACGCCCGGCCGGGCCGCACAGCTTCGACTACATCGAGACGGCACGGATCACGCTGCAGGGGTCCTTCGACGACTACTGGAACGCGCGCGGCAAGAACCTGCGCAACAACCTGAAAAAGCAGCGCAACCGCCTGCGCCAGGACGGCATCGCGACGCGCCTGGAGACCGTGCGCGATCCCGCGCTGATGGCCGCTGCCGTCGCCGACTACGGCCGGCTGGAGACGAGCGGCTGGAAGGCGTCCGAAGGCACCGCCGTCGCGGCCGACAACGACCAGGGCCGCTTCTACCGCGCGATGCTGGAAGCGTTCGCGCGGCGCGATGCGGCCAGCGTCTACCGCTACTGGTTCGACGGCCCGGATGGCCCGCGCCTGGCCGCGATGGACCTGTGCGTCGAAGGCGGCGGCTGCATCGTGATCCTCAAGACGGCCTATGACGAAGCACTCGGTCCGCAGCTGTCGCCGGCCCTGCTGATGCGCGAGGAAGCGACGCGCGGCCTGTTCGACGAAGGCCGGTTCGAGCGCATCGAATTCTATGGACGGGTGATGGAATGGCACACCCGCTGGACCGACGAGATCCGCACGATGTATCACTTGAACGGCTACCGCTGGCCGTGGCTCGGCCGCCTGCATGCGCTGGCGGCACGCCGCGCGGATGACGTCAGCGCTGCGCCGCCAGCGCCTGCCGCAACTGCGACAGGCTCATGAACTCGCCGCCGACGCGGTCGCGGAACCACGCGCAGTAATCGTACACCGTCGTGATCAGGCGCTCGAGGTCCGCCTCGCAGCGCACGTACGGCGTGTGGCCCGGCATCATCGACGGGCTGTGGTACGTCAGCGAAAAGACCTGGCAGCCGCCGGCCAGCAACGCCTTGGTCAGGCGGCGCATCTCGGCGCCGGACGCCACTTCGGGGCTCAGGCGCACGCGCTCGAGCGCGCGCGAGCGCGCCAGCACGCCGCCCAGGCGCAGGCGCCGTGCCCAGCGGCGCTGGGCGAGGTCGTACAGGCGCGGCCCGACGTGGCGCAGCCAGCCGCAGTAGCCGGTCGTGACCGGCAATTCGAGCAGTTCGCGCCGCCCCGCCTGGAACCAGAACGGGTGCTCGTCGAACGTGCGGAAATCCGGGCCGCCGTCTTCCGTGAACGCGCTGTAGGGGACGACGCTCGCATCGACTTCGTAGCCGAGCGACGCGATCGACTCGGCCGTGTGCGGACCGAGGCCGTAGCGGCCGGCCTTGAATGCGAGCGGCTGGCGGCCGAACGCGTCGGCGATGGTTTCGGTCAGGAGGCGCAGCTTGTCGTATTCGAGCTGGCGCGGCAGGTTGCCGCCATACGAATTGAAATCCGACAGCGCTTCTTCGTACGGGGGCGAGACCCACGGGTGCAGGTGGGCGCCGATCTCGCAGCGCTTCGCATCGAGCAGGCGGCGCAGCGTCGCGACCGCGCCGGGCGTCGTGGCGACCGGCCAGTCGACCATGTAAGTGGGCAGGATGCCGAACTCGTCGAACACGCGCGCATGCATCAGCGGCTGGCTGGCGATCGAGGTCGTCCCGATCGCGCTGCGATTGAACGGCTGGTCCCAGGCGAATTCGCCCTCGGTGTCGACGATCACGAGCAGGACTGGACGCTGTCCGGGTGCCAGTTGTGCCGGCACATGCTGAGCTTTTGTTAACATTACTTGCGTTCTTGCGTCCCATGCCCCCGACGTTGCCACGATAAGTATGGCCGTCGGGCGTTCTTGTTGATGCCGCTAAAAATGTTGCAATCCTAGCACAACAGCTTATTGTTAAGTATCAACCGTGCGGCAATCGGAACCTGGCTGAACAAGATGATTTCATTACAACACCTGCGTAAGAATATGGCAGCTCAGGCGGCGCCCGCTGCTACACTTGCGGTCGTGGCCGCTGTACAGACAATCAACGAAAGAATCGGAATCCATGGTGCCCGCAAAAAACGAAAATCCGGTATCCGATTTCAAATTCGATGCGCTGACGTCCCTCCGGGGTATCGCTGCCCTGTGCACGGTGCTGGCGCACCTGATCGTCATCTGGGGCGACGTGTTCCCCGCTTTACAGCAGGGATCCCTGTTCCGCGATTTTGCCCTGCACACCTACCTGTTCGTGGATTTCTTTTTCGTCCTGAGCGGTTTCGTGATGAGCCATGCGTACGGCAGGCATTTCGCGGATGCCGTCAGGCCCGGCAGCTACATGCGGTTCCTGCGCGCGCGGTTCGCGCGCGTCTATCCGCTGCACCTGCTGTTGCTGCTCGTGTATGTCGGCCTGGCCACCATCGGGATCAAGCAGGCCCAGGAAAATCCTGACTGGTCGATTACCGCCCACCTGCTGCTGCTGCACGCGATGGGATTCTTCAACCACACGACGTGGAACCAGCCTTCGTGGTCCATCAGCGTCGAGTGGTGGACGTATATCGTGTTCCCGTTTGCGATTCCGCTGGCCCGCCGTTATTTCTCGAAAACCGCGGCGATGCTCGCCCTGCCGGTCATCCTCGGGCTGTTCGCATTCCTGGCCATGCATTTCGGCAGCGCGAACCTGACGGTCGGTTTCGCATTCTTCCGCTGCCTGATCGGATTTTGCGCCGGCGCGTGCCTGTATACGATCGTCCGGCACCGGCGCATGGCATCGTTCGCCGACGCTGCCGCCAACGGCGCGCTGGCCGCGGTGTTCCTGGTCCTGCTGTTCGTACCGTCGCCGTATGCCGACATGCTCGCCTTCGTGGGCTTTTGCGCGCTCGTGGTCGCGGCCAGCGTGGGAACCGGCGGCGGCCACTGGCTGCATCATCCGGTCCTGGTCTGGATCGGCGACATCTCGTATTCGATCTATCTGTGGCACAGCCTGCTGCTGCACGTGTTTGCAAAAGCCCTGGGCGCGGCCGCCCGGGCGCTGCCGTTCTTCCACAACCACCCGGTCCTGTTCTTCGTCGCCGCGCTCGTGCTGTTCGAAGCCGCCATCCTGTTGCTGGCGCACATGAGCTACCGGTTCTTTGAATTGCCGCTGAGGAACTTCTTGGGGCCAAAGAAGCATGCCGAGGCGCGCACGTTACAAGTGTTGCATTTTAGATAGCTTATCAATAGGCTATAATTTCGCGCCGGTTGTTGTCAAAGTGAAACTAAAGCCGGCCGAACAAAATTGCCGGAGAACAGGGTGGCCGCAGCGGACAAGCCAGGAATCGTATTCACCATGCGTTATCCCGACGATACGGGGTACGTATGGAATTTCACCGCCGCCGTGCGCGACCGGGCAAGTGCCGACCTGCGTGAACGGGCGAACGTGTACATGGCGTTTCCCAAGCTGACCGGCAATCCCAGCTACCAGCCGAAGAATTTGCAACCGGTCGAACTGGATTGCTACGATACATCGCCGGCCGGACGGGCCGCGATCGAACAATTCGTGCGCACCCATAATGTAAAAGTCATGGTGTTCATGAGCGCGCTGTCGAACACCGTGTGCCTTGACCTGCTGCGCCGCCTGGGCGTGCGCACGATCAATACGGAAAACGACAGTTTCGACCCGCGCCAGCGGGACGGCGCTATCAAGAAAGTGGCGAAATTCCTGCTGCGGCGCGTGCTGCGCCTGCAGCAGCACGACCTGCACCTCGCCAATTCCGTCGCCCAGGAACACTTCCTGCTGAATTACCAGAAGCTTCCGCGCGACAAGGTGGTCCTGATGCGCAATTCGGTCGATTCGGTGAAGTTTCATCCAGGCGACCGCAACGAAGCACGCGCGCAGCTGGGCCTGGACCCCGATCGCTTCTGGATCCTGGCCGTTTCGCAGGCGCGCCCGGAAAAACGCGTGGACCGGCTGCTGCAAGTGGTGCGCGACGTCATCGACGCGCGCCCGGCCAAGCGCATCGGCTTCATCTACGTGGGCGACGGTCCGCCGGCCGCGCAATGGAAACAGCTTGCGCAGGAACTCGGCCTCGCCGATGTATGCGTGTTCGCCGGCCGCCAGAACGACCTCGTGCCGTACTACCGCGCCGCCGACCTGCTCGTGCACGCGGCCGAGCGCGAAAGCTTCGGCAATGCGATCGTCGAGGCCATGGCATGCGGCATCCCCGTCGTCGCCAGCGCGGCATTGGGCCCGAAGGAAACGATCCTCGACGGCAAGACCGGCGCCGTGATCGGCCTGGACGATTTCGCGGGTTTCACCCAGGCCGTGCTGCGCTATGTCGACGATCCGGAAATGACAAAAATGCATGGTAACTACGCGCGTGCGCACGTCGATACCGCATATAATGTTGTGCGTCAAAGCAAGGAGTTCGCTGCACACATTGCGCGGTTCCTATGATTGCCCAGCAAACGCAACCGCTTTGAATTCGATCAGCAGAAAAGGGAGTCCCGAGGAATGTCTTTAGTCGAGAGGGTGGTCCAGCGCGTCAGGCGAGACTATTTCCGATGGCAGTACCAGAAAGTCGCACGCCAGATCCTGGACACCCGCCCCGTCAAGCGCGGCGACCTGCCCTTCACGCTGCTGTCGATGGTGCACCAGCGCGACGTCCATTCCTACCTGGTCGCGGTCAAGTCGTTTACCCATTTCCTGAATCCGTCGCGCATCGTGGTCGTGTGCGATCCGTCGATCGACGAGACCGACCGCGCCGTGCTGAAGCACCACCTGCCGCACGTGATCCTGCGCGAAGCGGGCGAATTCACGCATCCGGACATTCCGCGCGGCGGCACCTGGGAGCGCCTGTTCGCGATTTCCGGCTATGCGCTGGACAGCTACGTCGTCCAGCTCGATGCCGATACGCTGACCATGCAGCCGATCCCGGAGGTGCTGCAGGCCATCCAGACCGGCGCCGGCTTCGTGCTCGGCGAAATCCCGGACACGCCGATCCGCCCGCTGGACGCGGTACGCGCCCACGCGCTGCCGAAGGTGAAGCCGGGCGCGCACATCCAGACCCTGTCGGAAGCCGAGATGGCCAACGTCGGCCTGCCGGGCGATGCCCGCTACGTGCGCGGCTGCTCCGGCTTCACGGGGTTCCCGCCGTCGACGACGATGCGCGACAACCTGCTCGACTTCTCGCGCCGCATGACGGGCAAGCTGGGCGAGGACTGGAAACGCTGGGGTACCGAACAGGTGACCTCGAACTACCTGGTGGCGAACGCGTTCGCCGCGAAATCGCTGCCGTTCCCGAAATACGGCACGCCCGACTGCGCCACGGCGGAGACGGCGTTCTTCCACTTCATCGGACCGATGCGCTTCATCAATAACAAGTACAAGACGACGTCGCGCCAGGCCATCCACCTGATCTCCAACGCGCCGGCCTGATACCCGGCGCGTTTTTCTCTCCCCGGTTGCGTTGTCATGGCAGATTTGCGTCGTTCGCTGGTCATTAATTTCTTCGCGACGTCGGGCACCAAGGTCCTGCAGTTCATCGTCAGCATCCTGCTGGCGCGGATCCTGAGCCCGAGCGAGATCGGCATCTATTCGATGACGGTCGTGTTCGTGAATTTCGCCCAGGTGTTCCGCGACTTCGGCGTCAGCTATTACCTGCAGCGCGAACCGGATCTCGACAACGACAAGATCCGCTCGGCGACCGGCGTCGTGTTCACGACGTCGTGGGTCATCGCCGCCGCCCTGTTCGCGGCCAGCGGCTGGCTCGGCACGTGGTTCAAGGAACCGGGCATCGTGCCGGTGATGCGCGTGCTGGCCATCGGCTTCGTGTTCATCCCATTCGGCACCGTCACGGGCGCCCTGCTCGCCCGTCACTACGAGGCCGAGAAACAGGCCGTCGTCCACGTCGTCGGCACCGTATGCTTCTGCGCCAGCACGCTGATCCTCGGCGAGATGGGCCACGGCGCCATGTCGATGGCCTGGGGTAACCTGATCAACATCGTCGCCTGCGGCATCGCCTACGTGCCGCTGCGCCCGAAAGGCATGCCGTGGCTGCCGGGCTTCCGCCACTGGAAGAGCGTGGCGCACTTCGGCGTCGGCTCGCTCGTGACGAACTGCGCGACGACGCTGAACAACTCGATTCCCGATATCCTGCTCGGCAAACTGGGCTCGGCGCGCCACGTGGGCCTGCTGAGCCGGGCGAACTCCACGGTGTCGATCTTCAGCTACGTGGCTGGTTCGACGATGAACTACGGCGCCGTCCCGTATCTGGCCCAGACGTATCACAAGGGCGAATCGCTGGCGCCGATCCTCGCCCGTTCCACCTTGCTGCTGACGGGCGTCGGCTGGACCGCGCTGGCGCTGACGGCCGTGCTGGGCCAGGACGTCGTCGTCGCGCTGTACGGCGCCAAATGGATCGAGTGCGTGCCGGCGATCCTGCCGCTCGTGCTGGCCGCCGTCGTGACGCTCGCCTTCAACTACATCCCGATGGCGGTGACCGCGATCGGCAAGCCGTACCTGAGCGCGTTCCCGGTCGTCGTCACCCTGGCGACCCGCATCCTGTTCGGCGTGCTGCTGTTCGACGGCAGCCTGAACGGATTCGCCTGGGCGCTGTTCTTCGCAACGGTCGCCAGCGCCCCCGTCACCGCGATCCAGCAGAGCCGGTATTTCGGCCTCACGACCGCGATGATGTTGCGCGCCCTGCTGCCCAGCGCCGTCGTGGCGGCGGGCACCGGCGCGGTCGCCTGGCTGCTGGCGGCGCTGCTGCCGGCGTCCATCCCGGCCATGGCGCGGCTGCTCGTGATGATGCTGCCGCTGGCCCTGGCCTGGTACCTCCTGCTGCGCGCCACGCGCCACGAACTGGTGGGCGAAGTGCACCGCCTGGCCGCACCGTTGAAAGCCCGGCTGGCCCTGTTGCGCCCGAATGTATAATCGACCGCTCGCCCTCTCGTGGCGTGGCGCTTACTGAACCGAATGACCATCATGACGTATCTCGACGAAGTCAAAGCGACCCTGATCGACGTGCTGAGCCTGGGCGATGCCGGCCAGCGCCTCAATGCCGACTCCCCCCTGCTGGGCAGCCTGCCCGAACTCGACTCGATGGCCGTCGTCAGCCTGATCGGCGCCCTCGAAGAGCGCTTCGGCATCGCCATCGACGACGACGACCTGAGCGCCAGCACCTTCGAAACCCTGGGCAGCCTGGCCGGCTTCGTGGCCGCGAAACGCGCCGAATGACACCGGACCGGGCCGAGGTGGACACGGAACCGTTCTTCCTCGGCAGCGGCGCGGACCGGCGCTTCTGCCTGTTCCACCGGCCCGCGGGCCCCTGCCGCGGCGCCGTCCTGTACGTGCCGCCGTTCGCCGAAGAACTCAACCGCACCCGCCGCATGGCCGCCCTCGGCGCGCGCCGCCTGGCCGCGCACGGGGTTGGCGTGCTGCAGATCGATTTGCTCGGCACCGGCGACAGCGCCGGCGACTTCGCGGACGCCCGCTGGGACCTGTGGAAGCAGGACCTGGACACGGGCGCCGCCTGGCTGCGCGCGCGCGTCGACGCCCCGCTCACGCTGTGGGGCCTGCGCCTCGGCGCCCTGCTTGCGCTCGACTTTGCGCTCGACCATGCGCGCACATCGGACGTCCCGCTCGCGCCCATGCTGCTGTGGCAGCCGGTGGCCGCGGGATCCACGTACCTGACCCAGTTCCTGCGCCTGCGCACCGCGAACGCGATGCTGGGAGAAGACGCGGCCGCGCAGAGCGGCACGAAGGCGCTGCGCGCCGCGCTGCAGGCCGGGGAAACGCTGGAAATCGCGGGCTACGATCTCACGCCCGAACTGGCGCGCGCCATCGACGCCCTGCCCGCGCCCGACGCGATGCTGCCGCCCGTGCCCGTGCACTGGTTCGAGGTGCTCGGCGCACCTGGGCAGGCGCCGGGACCGGCCGCGGCGCGCGTCAAGGCGGCCTGGGAAGCACGCGGCACACAACTGCACGTGCACACGGTCACGGGCGCGCCGTTCTGGGCCACGACCGCCATCTCGACCTGTCCGGCCCTGCTCGACGCGACCGTCGACGCCACCCTGGAGCGCGCCCATGTCGTATGACGAACGCGCCCTGTCGTTCCGCTGCGGCGACGCGGCGCTGGTCGGGATCGCGTCCGTGCCGGCGCAGGCGTGTACGCGCGGCGTGCTGATCGTCGTCGGCGGTCCGCAATACCGCATCGGCAGCCACCGCCAGTTCGCCCTGCTGGCGCGCCATCTCGCCGCCCACGGCATCGCCGCGATGCGCTTCGATTACCGCGGCATGGGCGACAGCGACGGCGAGGAACGCGATTTCGAAGCGATCCAGGACGACATCCGCGCCGCGCTCGACGCGTTCGTCGAAGCCGTGCCTGGTCTCACCGACATCGTGCTGTGGGGCCTGTGCGACGGCGCGTCGGCGGCCGCGATGTATGCGCCGGGCGATGCGCGCGTGCGCGGCCTCGTGCTGCTGAACCCCTGGGTGCGCACGGACGACAGCGTCGCCCGCACGACGTTGAAACACCATTACCGCGACCGCCTGCGCAACCCGGAATTCTGGCGCAAGCTGGCGCGCGGACAGTTCGATTACGCGGGCTCGCTGTCGTCGATGCTGAAACTCGTGCGCACCGCGCTTTCAAGCCGACCGGCGGGGCGCCCGGCGTCGGAAGACGAACCGGCCCCGCTGCCCGAGCGCATGCGCCAGGGCCTGCACGGGTTCAAGGGCGACACCCTGCTCGTGATCGGCGGCGCCGACCTGACGGGCCGCGAATTCTGCGACGTGGCCGGTTCGACGCCGGCCTGGAAACGCCTGCTGGCCACGCCACGCGTGACGTGGCGCCGCCTCGAGGAGGCCGACCACACGTTCTCGCGCCGCGCGTGGCGCGACCAGGTGGCCGAGTGGACCCGCGAATGGGTCAAGGCGTTGCCAGGCACGCCGTAAAGCGGGCGAAGGCCCCGTACACGGCAGGCGCGCCGCGGCGCGTGCCGCACAGGTCGAGCGCGTCCGCCGGCCGTTCTCCCTCATCCGCCTCGGCGCGCAGCGGCGCGTCGGCGCGCCAGGCGAAATCGCCGGTCTCGGGTGCGCGGAACAGGCCGCGCACGGGATGGCTGCCCAGGTAGGCGCGCCACAGCGGCGCCTCACGATTGTCGCCCAGGTGCACGATGCCGCCGTCGCGCGCGCGGATCGGACCGTCGACGAGGTTCCCGTCCACCTGGGCACTGCTGGCCGGGTAGCGCACGTCGATGCCGGTCGTGTCGACGAGCGTGTTGTCGAAGACCTTGCTCCCCGCCGCTTTGTTCAGGTAGATGCCCGCATCGGAACAGCCGACGATCAGGTTGGCGCGCAGGGTGCCGCCCTCCTGTTCCGTGATGCAGCGGCCGTCGCGGCAGAATTCGTGCCCCGTGCCGCCGCCGCCCAGCGACAGGCCCACGCGCTGTCCCGGCAGGCCACGCAGCATCTGTTCGCACCACACGACGTTACGCTCGAAGACGTTGTTCCTGCCGCCGCCCTTGGCGAACGCGCCGTAGCTGACCTGGTTGCCGTCGCGCTTGGCGAAGTCGGTGATCAGGTTCGCGCGCAGCGTCCAGCCGCTGGCCGCCACGAGGTCGACGGGCGTCACCGGATTGGCGGTCGCGCGCGCGCGCGTGGCGGTGAGGGTCGTGTGTTCGATCAGGCCGTCGTCCGGAAAGCGGCCGCCGGCGCCGTTGATCTTGATGTGCGCGTTGAAGTCGCGGATCGTGTTGTTGACGCTCGCGAAGTGGTGGCCGTTGCCGATGACGTGGAAGGCGTGTTCGCAGTCGTCGTCGGCCCGGCACACGCCGTCGATGTTCAGGTTTTCGAAGCGCCAGTACGGCGCGCCGACGACGAAGCCCTCGAGCGTCTCGAGTTCGATGTGCACGGTGCCCGGCTGCGCCGCGCGCACGACGATGGGCGCATCGGCCCGGCCGGGGCGCGGTACGTCGATGCTCTTGCCCTGGAACCGGTAGGTGCCCGGCGCCAGCGTGATGACGTCGCCCGGAGACGCCTGCAGGAGCGCCGCGCGCAAGGCCTCGGGCGTGGCGACCTGGATGCCGGCGCCGTCCTGCCCGACGGGCCGCGGCTGGGCGCCGGCGGCGAGCGCCAGCCGCGCAGGCGGCGCGGCGGCGCTGCCACGGTCGAGCGAGGTCAGGATGGCGGCGACGCGGCGGCCCGTGTTCTCGATGAGCGGATTGTGGCCGCTGCTGCGTTTTTCGATGTACGGCGCGAGCGTGCGCGGCGCGCGTCCGACGTGGTCGATGGCGGCCAGCAGCACGCCGCCCGCGACGACGGCAAGTACACCCGCCGCGAGCAGGCCGCGGCGCGCCAGCCTGGCCGCCGTCACGCGCTGGCCTTGATGCCGTGGCGTCCCATCAGGTCGTACAAGGTGGGCCGGCTGACGCCCAGCATCTCGGACGCCTTGACGATATTCCCGTCGGTGCGCGCGAGCGCGCGGGCGATGGCCTTGTACTCGGCTTCGTCGCGCACCTGGCGCAGGTTCAACGGCTCTTCCTCGGCACCCGTGTCGGGCAGGCCGAGATCGTCGGCGACGATGGTGTTTCCGTCGGCCATGATGACGGCGCGCTTGATGCAGTTTTCCATCTCGCGCACGTTGCCGGGCCACTGGTAGGCTTCGATCGCGGCCAGCGCGTCCGGCGCGAAGTGCAGCGACGCGCGCGATTCCTGCGCGCAGAACTTGTTCTTGAAGTGATGGGCCAGCAGCGCCGCATCGCCCTCGCGCTGGCGCAGCGGCGGGATCGTCACGACGATTTCGGACAGGCGGTAATACAGGTCTTCGCGGAAGCGGCCCTGCGCGCACAAGTCCTTCAGCTTCTGGTGCGTCGCGCAGACGATGCGCACGTCGACGGGGATCTCGTCATGGCCGCCGATACGCTCGATCACGCGCTCCTGCAGGAAGCGCAGCAGCTTGGCCTGCAGCGCCATCGGCAGGTCGCCGACTTCGTCGAGGAAGAACGTGCCGCCGTGGGCCAGCTCCACCTTGCCCTTGGTCTGCTTGGCGGCGCCCGTGAAGGCGCCCTTCTCGTAGCCGAACAACTCGCTCTCGAGCAGGTTTTCCGGAATCGCCGCGCAGTTGATCGCCATGAAGCGCTCCTTCGCGCGCGGCGACAGCGCATGGATGGCGCGTGCCAGCACCTCCTTGCCGGTACCGGATTCGCCCAGCAGCATGACGGACGCGGACGTCGGCGCCACCTTCTCGATGGTGCGGCAGACTTTCGACATGCCCGGGTCGCGCGAGATCACGCCGGCCAGCGGCGAGTCGGCCTGCGACTGCTGCATGCGGCGGTTTTCCTCCTGCAGGTTGTGCAGGAAGAAGGCGCGCTGGATCACGAGGTTCAACACTTCCGGATCGACCGGCTTCTGGTGGAAATCGTAGGCGCCCATGCCGATCGCCTTGACGGCGTTGGCATGGTCCTGGTTGCCCGTCAGGACGATCACGCGCGTGTCCGGCGCCAGCGCCAGGATCTGCTGCAAGGTGGCCAGGCCTTCGGTGGAGCCGTCCGGATCGGGCGGCAGGCCGAGGTCCATCGTGCAGACGGCCGGCTCGTGGCGGCGGATCTGCGCCAGCGCCGCCTCGCGGTCGCCGGCCACCACCACGTCGTACGCGTCCAGGCTCCAGCGCAGCTGTTTCTGCAGGCCTGGATCGTCTTCGATGATCAACAGCTTGGGTTTTTGTTGGGTCATGGTGTCTTCTTTCAGGCGATCGTCGCGGCGGCCGCGACGCGGTGCAGCGGCAGGACGACCTTGAACGTGGTACCGAGTCGGGGTTGGCTGGTCACGTCCAGCGTCCCGCCCAGCTCGGTGATGTATTCGCGGCTTTCGAACACGCCGATGCCCATGCCGGCCGACTTGGTGGAGTCGAATGGCTTGAACAGGCGCTCGCGGATGAATTCTTCGGTCATGCCTTCGCCGGTGTCCGTGATCTCGACCTCGACGGCGTCTTCGCGTCCGCCGGCCGGCAGGGCCACGCGGACCATCACGTTGCCGTCGCGCGGCGTCGCCTCGATCGCGTTCTGGATCAGGTGGCCCAGCACGCGCTCCAGGCGCTCGCGGTCGGCCAGCACGCACAGGCCCGCCTGCTCGACGAGCAGTTGCGGATGCGGCTCGAACGCGCTCTTGAGGGCCAGCGCCTGGCGCACGACGTCATCGACGGCCAGCGGCTGCGGCTTGTCGGCATTCTCGCTGCGCGACAGCTTCTGCAGCAGCAGCTTCATTTTCTGCACGGAGTGGTTCAGCGTCTCCAGCATGTCGCGCTGGAATTCGGGGTTGTCCTTGTGCTTCTCCGCGTTCGCGTTCATCAGCGACAGCTGGGCGACGAGGTTCTTCAGGTCGTGCACGACGAACGTCGACATGCGGTTGAACGACTCGAACTGGCGCGCCACCATCAGCGCGTTGGCGGCGTCTTCCTGCGCGAGGTAGCTGGCGGCCTGGCTGCCGGCGATCTCCAGCAGGTCGATGATTTCCCAGTTCAGTTTCACCGGACTGCGCGCGCGCTGCAGCACGACGAAGCCGAACAGTTTTTCCTGCAGCATCAGCGGCACGACGAGCCAGCGGCGCGGCGAGTCCAGCAGCCAGCCGGGCAAGGCGAGACCTTCGTATTTGTCGGGGCGCTCGACGTATTCGTCGACGTCGACGACCCACTGCGTGCTTTCCAGGAAGCGGCAGAACGGCGCGTTGGCCGGCTCGCTCACGTGGGTGTCGACCGTCGGCCAGCCCGCCATCGCCGTGAAGCGGCCGCCGGCATCGCGCTGCCACAAGGTGCCGCCGGGGCTTTCGACGAGCACGGCCAGCGCCTGGATCGCGCGCTCGCCCAGGTTCGGGCCGCGCTCGGACAGCGTGCGCGTAAAGCGCATCCACTCTTCGCGGTAATCGTAGTTGTAGCGGTAGAAGTGCTTGCTGATCGAGACCTTCAGCCAGGAGCGCGCCGTGCCGGAGAACAGGATCACGCCCAGCAGGGAGATGGCGCCGAACAGGAAGCCCGTCTGCATCACCGTGCCCCAGCTGCCGCCCACGTAGCGCAGGTAGTAGCCGACCGTGCCCATGGCCAGCAGGTAGATCGCGGAACCGAACAGCGCGGCCGAATGGAAGACGACGCGGCGCGACACGGCGAACGACGTCGTCCACGACTTGCGCCGCGTGATCGACAGCGCGATCAGCGGCACCGTCAGCGCGTTGACGAAGCCGCGCGCCGTCCACAGGTCCGCGCTCAGTTTGCGGAACAGCAGCGCATTGCTGTACATGTAGAAGTCGTAGGCGAACATGCCGCCGATGCCCAGGCAGGCGAACTTGATCGCCCAGCGCTCTTCGATGGTCTTGTTGCGGTAGACCTGCTCGACGAGCAGCATGCCGTACACGGACAGGCCGACATAGCCGATCAGGAGCGGCAGCCCGAGCACGGGCAGGAGGTCGTTGTCCCAGTGGGCGACGCCGACGCCGGTCAGCAGCAGCAGATAGACGTAGCCCGCCGCCAGCAGTCCCGCGCGCGGCGCGGGGAAGCGGCCGAGGATCAGGCGCGCCGGCTGGCCGTCCGCGTCGCTGCGCCAGTCGCCGAGCAGGGCCACGAGGAACAGCGACCAGGTGCCGTCGCGCAGCACCTCGAGCGCGGCCGTGCCCGTGTTCCACAGGATCTCCCGGGCGGCATCCACGCCCAGCGCCGCGGCCCACGCGGCCGTCGCCAGGCAGGCGGCGCTCAGCGTGCCGCGCTGGACGCGGCCGTGCCAGCCCGACAGGACCGACAGGCCCAGTGCGAGGAAGCCGATGGCGGCCAGTGCGTAGCAGGAAGCAGCGATATTGATCACGTTACTGGGCACGATGCGGCCGCAGGGAACATCAGCGTCCGCTGCGGAACAGGACGACCTTCAGGGTGTCGATCAGGATCAGGACGTCCAGGAACAGGCTGTTGTTCTTCACGTAGTACAGATCGTACTGCAGCTTCTGCAGCGCGTCCTCGGCCGAAGAACCGTAGCCGTAGCGTACCTGGGCCCAGCCGGTGATGCCCGGCTTGACGCTGTGGCGCACGTTGTAATACGGGACCACTTCGATCAGCTGGTCGACGAAGTACTGGCGCTCCGGGCGCGGCCCCACGAACGACATGTCGCCCTTGAGCACGTTGAGCACCTGCGGCAGCTCGTCGATACGCGTCTTGCGCATGAAATTGCCGACGCGCGTGATGCGCGGGTCGTTCTGCTGCGCCCATTGCGGCTTGCCGCCCTTTTCCGCGTCGGTGCGCATGCTGCGGAATTTGTGGACGAAGAACACGGCGCCATCCTTGCCGACCCGTTCCTGGGAATAGAACACGGGACCGCCGTCTTCCAGCTTGACGGCCAGCGCCGCCAGCAGCATCAGCGGAAGCGTCAGCACCATGATGATCAGGCTGCAGACGATGTCGAAGCTGCGCTTCATGAACGTGCGCACGAAGCTCTGGTCGAAGCCGCCGCCGAACACGAGCCACGACGGCTGCAGCGAATCGACGCGGATCTGGCAGGTCTCGCGCTCGAAGAAGGTGGCGGCGTCGGTGACCTTGAAGCCCTGCAGCTTGCACTCGAGCAGATCCTTGATGGGGAAGCCGCCGCGGCGGTTCTGCACGGAGACGACGATTTCCTCGACGTTGTACTGGCGCGCCAGCGCGACGAGCGATTCGCCCTCGCGCGACTTCAGCAGGCTGGTCCCCGGCACGCACAATTCCTCGGTCGGCGTCGGCACGAAGCCGGCGATGTTGTAGCGGTGGTAGCTGGTGCTCTGCATCGCCAGGTCGCTGCATTCCTTGGCGAGCGGGCCGCTGCCCAGGAACAGGATGCGGGTTTCCAGGAAGCGCAGCTCGGACGACTTGAAGAACACCATGCGCGCCAGGAAGATGCCGCCCGCGGCGATGCCGAACACGAGCGCCATGATGCCGCGGCCGAAATACAGGTCGGGCGCCACGTAGAACACCAGCGTCAGGATCAGGAAGCCCATCAGGAACGAGGGCATCAGCTTCATGAAGAACGGATGGCGCAGGCCTTCGTTGAAGTCGAGCTGGTACATGCCCATGGCGCTCATGCTGAAGATGATCGCGGCGGTGAATGCGATGGCGGATGTAAAGAAGTGATGGTCGAGGTTGGGCAGGGACGCGTTCTGTCCAAGTTCCATGAACCGCACCGTCGCGCCGATGTAGGCTGCGCCAAGCAGCACCAACACTTCGACGAACAGAAGGACGAATACGATCTTCGACACATAGTGATTAGAAATCCTAAGCACAATTGCCTCCGGTGTAGCTGTTATTGCTGATTTGCACAACCAATAGTCGAGCCGGGATACGCGTGCGCGTTCCCAAAAGTTCTTGACTCAGGGAAATAAAACAAGGCCGGAAATAGCCTGGAACTGTCATTGTCATCATCACATGCAAAACGGCAAGGCTCGGGGGTCCAAGCGGCCTGCCCTCGGCACGACCCATCGAATAGTCACGGCATCCGCAGCTGCGGATGCCGGCGATACATTACAAACGCCAGAGGCAGTAGCCAGCCTCGCGGATCCCGTTCGGATCGAACTGGGCCTTGACGTCGACGAAGCAGCCGCCGTCGTTCAGCTTGGACTGGAAATCCGTCAGCGAACGCGCCAGCACTTCCTTGTGCGGCACCGCAACGATGAGGGCATCGCCCTTCGGCAGGTCTTCCCAGCGCTCCAGTGCGATGCCGTATTCATGCTGCGCTTCGTCCGCTTCGGCCACCGGGTCGTGCACGTGCACTTCGACACCGTAAGACTGTAGCTCGTACACAATGTCCGCGACTTTGGAATTGCGCAGGTCCGGGCAATTTTCCTTGAACGTCAGGCCGATCACGTTGACTTTCGAACCCTTGACGTGGAAGCCCGCCGAGATCATCGATTTGACGGTCTTTTCGGCCACGAACTTGGCCATGCCGTCGTTGATGCGGCGCCCCGCCAGGATCACCTGCGGGTGGTAGCCGATCATCTCGGCCTTGTGCGTCAGGTAGTAGGGGTCGACGCCGATGCAGTGGCCGCCCACCAGGCCCGGGCGGAACGGCAGGAAGTTCCATTTCGTGCCGGCGGCCTTCAGCACTTCCAGCGTATCGATGCCGATCTTGTCGAAGATAATCGCCAGTTCGTTCATCAGCGCGATGTTCAGGTCGCGCTGGGTGTTTTCGATGACCTTGGCCGCTTCCGCGACCTTCAGGCTGGACGCGCGATGCACGCCGGCCTTGACGACGGTCTCGTACATGGCCGCCACGCGTTCCAGCGTCTCCGCGTCGTCGCCGGACACCACTTTCATCACGTTGGTCAGCGTGTGTTCCTTGTCGCCCGGGTTGATGCGCTCGGGCGAGAAGCCGACGTGGAAGCCATCCTTCCACTTCATGCCGGAGAATTTTTCCAGGACGGGGATGCAGACTTCCTCGGTCGCGCCCGGATACACGGTCGATTCATAGATGACGATCGCACCGCGCTTCATGTGCTTGCCGACGGTCTCGCTGGCGCTGATCAGCGGCGCGAAATCGGGCACGTGGGCGATGTCGACGGGGGTCGGAACGCCGATCAGGATGTAATCGGCCTTGGCCAGCGCGGCCGGGTCGGTAGTGACGCTCAGGTGGCGCGCCGAACGCAATTGCTCAGTCGACACCTCACCGGCGGGATCGACAAATTTCTTGTAGCTCTCGACCTTTGTCGTCGACAAATCGAAACCGATCGTCGGGCCGAGCTTGCCGAACTCGACAGCCAGCGGCAAACCTACGTAACCCAATCCCACTACTGCGATGACCTCGTCTGGCTTCATATTGATTCCGTTCCGCTTGGTTGCTATTACGATAACTTTGAGTCAGCACGGAAAAACGTCTGCCCGCTCGACGAGTCAACTCGCCTTGCCGACAACGGCGCCTTGTGCCATCGTCGTTTGCAGACCAACGTTCACATCGTGGGAGCCCATCGAATTTTCACGAATCCTCACCGCCGTGCTGATGAGATAATAACATTTTATCGATTACAAGTTAGCAACAAGACATACCGTGCGCATGAATCGAAACGTTCCGAGAACAGCAGAATAAGTGGCTGCGGTCTAAACAGGCAAGCAATACCTTGTCCTTACGTCCCGGAGTGTTGTAAGCGCGGTTATTGAGCGCTCGTAACTTGTCGTAATGTTATGTCTTTCGGGTAGGCGGTGACATTGCCGGCGTCGAGATCGAGGAAGGCGGCGCGGCCGGTCCTGCTGCGCTCGCGGTTGGCGGCGATGGCCGCCTTGTCGATGCCGGCCAGCAGACGGATCTTGGCCAGCTGCAGCTTAACGTCCTGCATGTTCACGCGCGCCAGCGCATAGCCGAGGTGGGCGAACACGGACACCCATTCGCGGCCGAAGGAGAAATGCGTGTTCGGGTTCGAGCTGCGCGCGATGACTTCGCGCCGGAAGGTTTCGCCCGATTCGAAGAATTTGCTGGGCGGGCGCTGTTCGCGGTCGTGATAGATGCGCGACGTGGGCAGGACGCCCAGTTTCAGTTTGTGGAACTGCAGGCGCTGCGTGTAATTGTCATCCTCGCCGTAGTGGAAGAACGACGGGCTGAAGCCGCCCACCTGTTCCAGGCATGCGCGCGTCACCAGCCACGCGGCGGCATTCACGAAGCCGACGTCGTACACGTCCTTCATGCGGCCGAGGAAGAGATCCGAGTACAAGCCTCGGCATTTGTTCGGCGCGATGTAGTTCGAAAAGCCGTAATCGAGACCGTCGCCGGCGCCGTTCAGGTGCATCGGGCTGATGACGCCATAGGCGGGATGCCGCTGGTGCGCCTCGACGAGTTTTTGCACCGCGTCCGGATCGATCCAGGCATCCTGGTTGAGCAGGAAGACATAGTCCGCGCCGCGCTGGTACGCCATTTCCATGCCAATGTTGTTGGCCTTGCCAAACCCGTGGTTCGTTCCGGTAGCGACGACCTCCACTTCCGGATATTCGGCCGCGATGCGCGCCAGCGTGTCGTCCTTGGATCCGTTGTCGATGACGATCGTGTGCAGCGGCACGGTCGACTTGCGCAGGCTGGAAAAGCACGGGGTCACCCACTTGGATCCGTTGTAGGTCACTATCACCACAAAAACCTTGGCGCTCATCGTCGTCCTCTTTGAAATGGCTGGAAAATCGGCTGCAGTGTCGGATGTTGACACATTTGCAGCAAATCCGGAAGGAAACGGGCACTACGGTGTGCGGGGAGACAGGAAGGCATGGCGCGGCTGGTGAGAATCGAACCTACGACCCTTGGCTTCGGAGGCCCCAAAATAGCCATAGATAAGCACTATATTTATTCGAGACATTATCTTTATTGGCACAATCTTGGCACACTAACAGCTCAGCTAGAACTTTCGAACGACAAATGCCAGCCCATCCGCGATGTTGCCATAACGTTGGCCAACTGGGTCAATAGGCAACTTTATCTTGCGTGCCAAGTAGTAGCAGCGCCGGGGGCACCATCACGCCCCCATAGCTGCGGAGCCGGCGGCGTGTCGACCGTGACTACTACAAGTCCTGGATATTCAGCTAGACCACCACACGCCAAATCCCGACGTTTCGGCCGCTGGTCGCTATGGTCCCGGCTCCCTCCAGGAAAGCTACACCGGCGAGTTTACGGTGACGACGAACACTTGCATAGGCGGAAAGTGAAGCACCACGACATGCCACCGTTGAGTAGTTTGGTAAGTCATCTCCCGTAATCAATGCCGGCATTTTCGGCAGTTGGCCCTGGTCTTTGCCGGGGCCAAGGCTTCACTGGGTCCGAAACGATGATGATCTCTTGCATTCGAAGCTATACGGTATTGGCCGCTGTGTTCGCCACGTTGCTCTCAACTGCTGCTGCCGCTGCTGCCACGGCGCCGCGCGCATGGCTAGTCAGCAAAGGCAATACACAAGCCGTGCTAGTCGGCGAGTCTCACGTCGGTACCCCGGTTGAGAACGATCACTACTTTGAGACCGTCGTGAAACCGAGTTACGCGGTGGCTGAGGTGGCCGTAATGGAGACTTATTTCGGCCCGGACCAGCTCCGGAACGGATCGTTCGCGCTCGGCGCTCCGTGCTTTGACGATCCGAAGGGTTTGCACACGCAGCGCTTGCATCTTGCCTTTGACGCTCTGATTAAGGCGACACGGGATAGCCATCTTGACGTGCCAAACTGGCTCGAAAGCTGGGCGCTTGTGCCGGAATACCTGACTTTGACATTGTTGGACACGTTTACAACGGCGTCGCTTGGGCCAGCATATGACGTCAGTGAAACAGGCATTTCCTTCCGCTTGCGTGGCAAGGGCACGACATCGAAAAAGACGATTGGCCTAGATACGCTCGGGGACCGGCGAACGCACTTCTGCAGCGCGAGTGCCGTTGACCGAGCAGATTTCGTTGCTGATAAAGCCCTGCAGGTTTCGCGCCTGCTGCGCCTGAAGCAATCGGATCCGTTGTACGGCTCCCTTGGCAAACTAGCAGTCGTCGCCGGGGAGGTTACTGACGAAAAGGTCCGCTGCGTCGACCGCCCGACGCCCTGTGCCATTGATCCGGTTTCTCCTGGCGATCGGATCTTGCAGGACAAGGGACTGGAGACAAACTATAGTTCGGGTACGTTTGAGATCATGATCAAGCAACGTACCCATGCCTGGGTTCCCCTCATCGCCAAAACCATTTCCGAACACCACAGAACTTTCGTCATCGTCGGTGCGCTGCACCTTCCCGACCTACGAGTTGGCACCCGGGTCGAGCCTGGTTTGATCAGTCTGCTGCGCCAGCAAGGCTTTTCGGTCACCCGCATCTGCGGGGCCAGTGACATCAGTGCGACATTCCTATCGCCTTCCTGGTTCGACCGCGTGCGCTCCGCGCTGGGTAGCTTATGAAGACCCATATTACAGACCGAAGCGAGCGAGTTCGGCTTGCCCTGCCTTGCCATGCACGGCTTGTGCGCAATGCCACCATGCTGGAACGGGCAGCGCGGCCACTGAGTCTGCCTAGATGTGCCGTGACTTGTTTCGAAACGTACGAGACGCCGGCACAAATTTGGCACATTCAATATGCCAAGAATGAATTCAATGCACGACACTGCTGCGTATCGCAGCACGTAAATGATTGAATTTTATAGGGGTTGTGGCGCGGCTGGCGGGGATCGAACCCACGACCCTTGGCTTCGGAGGCCAATACTCTATCCACTGAGCTACAGCCGCGCTGGAGGAGGCGATGCGAAGGATACAGTCTTTCCCGGGCGTCGTCTATGGCAACGCGCCGCTCCAGTGGGAAATTGCGTTTCCACCAAGTGTCTTTGGGTCTATAATCGCCCGGCGGCATTGCATATAAATAAGTATTCCACGTATTCCGCAGGGCAGAAGCAGGTTTTTTTAATTTGTATTAAGGAAATCATGAGCGACGCGCACAACGAACACCAATCCTTTATCCGGACCCCCAAGCAACTGATCATCGCAGTGGCTGGTTTTTTCCTGGTCATCGTCATCGGCATCATCCTGCTGGTGATCTTTGCCACCAACAAGCCCCTGGGCGGCGCCGGGTCCGAAAGCCAGAGTGCGCAAGCCGTCGCGACGCGCGTGCGCCCGGTGGCCGAGGAAGGGTTTGCGTTCAAGGACGTGAACGCGCCCAAGATGCTGCAATCGGGCCAGGCCGTGTATAACGCCACCTGCGTCGCCTGCCATGGCTCGGGCGCAGCAGGTGCGCCGAAGGCTGGCGACGCAAGTGCCTGGAGCGCCCGTATCGCCCAGGGCTACGACACCCTCGTCCAGCACGCCGTGCAAGGCATCCGCGCCATGCCGGCCAAGGGCGGCAATCCCGATCTCGACGACATCGAAGTCGCCCGCGCCGTGGTCTACATGACCAACCAGTCGGGCGCCAAGTTCAAGGAGCCGGAAGCCCCGGCGGCAGGCGCCCAGGCGCCGGCCCAGGCCGCAGCCGCACCGGCCGCCGCCGCACCCGCCCCGGCCCAGCCGGCAGCAACGCCGGGCACCCCGCCTACCGCAGGCGCGATCGCGACGCCAGCCGTCGCCGGCAACAACGAAGCCGGCAAGGCCCTGTTCAATACGGCCTGCACGGCCTGCCATACCGCGGGCATCGCCGGCGCACCCAAGGTCGGCGACAAGGCCGCGTGGGCACCGCGCATCGCGCAAGGCACGAATACCCTGTACGAGCATGCCATCAAGGGCTTCCAGGGCAAGGCCGGCGTGATGCCGCCGAAGGGCGGTTCCACAGCGCCCGACGCCGACGTGAAAGCCGCCGTGGACTATATGGTCGCGGCCGCGAAATAAGCCGAAAAAAACCGTCCTGCGGGACGGTTTTTTCATGAACGAGACAAGAAATGAACGTGTCACCGTCGTACACCCCCGTCATCCGCCTGTCCCTCGCCGCGGCACTGCTGGCCACGGCCGGCGCCGCGGGCGCCGCCACGCTGTCGGTGGGTCCGGGCAAGACTTATGTCGCGCCATGCGCGGCCTTCGCCGCCGCCAGGGATGGCGACACCATCGAGATCGTCGGCGACTGGACGTACAGCGGCGACACCTGTGCGATCGCCCGCAGCAACCTGACCATCCGCGGCGTGCAGGGCCGGCCTGTCATCGACGCGGCCGGACGCCAGTTCGGCAACAAGGGCACCTGGGTCGTCACCGGCAACAACATCACGGTCGAGAACGTGGAGATGCTGGGCTCGAAAGTCATGGACGGCAACGGCGCGGCGCTGCGGCTGGAAGGCACGAATTTCACGCTGCGCCAGGCCTTCATCCACGACAATGAAAACGGCATCCTGATGGGTGCGAACCGCAACAGCAACGTCGTCATCGAGCACAGCGAATTCGGCCACAACGGCCACGGCGACGGCCAGACGCACAACCTGTACATCGGCAACGCCAAAAGCCTGACCTTCCGCTACAACTATTCGCACGACGCGAACATCGGGCACAACCTCAAGTCGCGCGCGATGTTCAACATGATCGCGTACAACCGCTTCTCGAGCACGCCCCCGGGCAAGCCCGGCAGCACGGCGAGCGGCAAGCCGTCGTACGAAATCGACCTGCCGAACGCCGGTACGTCCTACATCATCGGCAACGTGATCGAGCAGCCGGCCATCAACGACAATCCGAACATCGTGGCGTATGGCGAAGAAGGGGCGACGAATCCCGGCCAGGATCTGTATGTCATCAATAACACCTTCCTGAACGACTTCAGCAGCGGCACGTTCCTGTTCATCAGCGGCAAGGTATCGACCCCTGCCCTGATCCAGAACAATCTCTTCGCCGGTCCCGGCACCGTGAGCACGCAGGGCAGCGCCGTGCAGAAAGACAACCGCCGCATGGACAAACCGGGCTTCATCGACCGCGCCGGCTTCACGCTGCGGCCGTTGGTCAACGAGGTCGTCCTGAAAGCGGGGCCGGCGGCGGATCCGTGGACGAGCGGCGCCGGCGGCCGCTGACGCTTATACGCAACATTTCGCCTCCGTAAGCGTTTTTTCCGCTGACTTTTCTCAAAAAAGTGAAAACGGCCGCGTTGTGCCTAAACGCTAAGACCTCTTATAAATTTTTAACTATTGGTCTCTGGTTACCGAAACTCGTGCGTTTCATAGGGAGAATAAAAGTTGGGTTGAGGAAACACAAACACCGAAAGACCGAATAAAATGTTCAACAAGTCATCAAGGTGGAATTTTTGGCATGCCTAATGCTGAACGACGCGGCGAACATTTTGTTCCAGGTCTTTTTAATTGACCAACTATTGTTACACGCCGTTACAAAGGGTGGGTCGTAAACCTCGTATTCTGCATCTTGCCCTTGGGAATTACTTCCCGCACAGAAACTTTACGAGGAATCTCATGCACACTTTGCGTAACCATTCACTCCTGGCTGCCACCATTCTGATGGCCTTCGCAGGTGTGACCTCCGCTTCCGCAGCCACGCTGTCCGTCGGCCCCGGCAAGACCTATGCCAAACCCTGCGCCGCCATCGCGGTCGCCAAGGACGGCGACGTCATCGAAATCACCGGCAATACCACGTACAGCGGCGACGCCTGCAGCATCAACCGCCACAACCTGACCATCCGCGGCGTCAACGGCCGTCCGAAGATCGACGCCGCCGGCAAGAACGCGGCCGACAAGGGTATCTGGGTCGTCAACGGCAACAACCTGACGGTCGACAACGTCGAGATGTACGGCGCGAAGGTCATGGACGGCAACGGCGCCGCGTTCCGCCTGCAGGGCGCGGGTTTTACGCTGCGTAATTCGTTCATCCACGACAACGAGAACGGCATCCTGGCGAATGCCAACCTGAACAGCGACATCCTGATCGAATACACGGAATTCGGCCACAACGGCCGCGGCGACGGCCAGACGCACAACCTGTACATCGGCCACGTGAAGAGCCTCACGTTCCGCTACAGCTATTCGCATGATGCGAACGTCGGCCACAACCTGAAGTCGCGCGCGGATACCAACATGATCGCGTACAGCCGCTTCTCGAGCACGCCGCCGGGCGAAACGGGCAGCACCGCCACCGGCCAGCCGTCGTACGAGATCGACCTGCCGAACGCCGGTACGTCCTACATCATCGGTAACGTCATCGTCCAGCCGGCCGCCAACCAGAACCCGGCCATCGTGGCCTACGGTGAAGAAGGCGCGATCAACGCCGGCAGTGACCTGTACGTCATCAACAACACGATCCTGAACGAGTACGGCGACGGCACGTTCCTGTTCGTCAGCGGCAAGGTCCCGACCCCGGCGGTGGTCCAGAACAATATCTTCGGCGGCATCGGTACCCTCAGCTCCCAGGCGAGCTCCATCGTGAAGAACAACTACCGTTCGGTCTCCCCGGGTTTCGTCGACCGTGCCAAATGGGACCTGCATCCGACCGCCAGCGCGCTGGTGATCAATGCCGGTACGGATCCGGGCAAGTCGGCCAAGGGCGTGTCGCTGACCCCGGTCGCACAATATAAAGCCACTGCATCCGGTGAAGCACGTCCGGTGGCCGGCCAGCTGGACATCGGCGCCTATGAAGTGACGGGCGACGCTGCGAACACCACGCCCGTGACCTGGACCGCCTGCGGCAACGAAGGCTCGACCTGCTCGTTCAGCGGTACGCGTGAAGTCCGCTTCGGTGCCAACGGCATCTATACGTCGAAAGTGGTCACCGGCTCGACCGCGTGCACGAGCGCCGTGTTCGGCGATCCGATCCGCGGCGTCGCCAAGACCTGCAGCTATTCCAGCGCACTCTCGACCGTGACGGCGACCGTGGCCACGGGCCCGTCGTGGATCCCGTGCTCCGGCGAAGGCGGCACCTGCGTGTTCAGCGGCACCCGCGAAGTCCGCTTCGGCGCCGGTACCTCGTTCTCGACCAAGACGTTCACGGGTTCCATCTACTGCGCGAATACCGTGTTCGGCGACCCGGCAAAAGGCCAGCTGAAGACCTGCAGCTACTCCAGCAACACGATCACGACCTCGGGCACCTCGACCACGACCCCGGCCCCGACCGCACCTGCCGCCAACGATACCGGCTGGACGGCGTGCGCGGCCGAAGGCGGTACCTGCTCGGTCACGGGTACCCACCAGGTCCGCTACGGCGCCAACGGCTACTATGTGACCAAGACCGTGACGGGTCCGGTTGCCTGCTCGAACGCCGTCTTCGGTGACCCGGCTTACAGGATTGCCAAGTCCTGCAGCTACAAGTAATTCGCGGGGCCTGTCCCCTTCCGAAAAACGCGGCTTCGTGCCGCGTTTTTTGTTTTGGAACGAACGGATCAGCGCCCGTTTGTGGCGTCAAAGTCGCATTAATAGTCCGCAATTACTTCAGATACAACTTTTACTCATAAAATAGTTTCTAGGACTGAACTTTTTCTGTACAGTCCACGAACAGGCTGGTCACCAGCACAAATTTTTTCGAAAAAAAATGCGGCGTGAACGCAACATCGACTTGATTTCGAAAATTTTTTTTCGTAGCCATTCCATCAACGGGTGTCAGCTCGGCACTTGCCAGTCAGATATGCATATTGTCGCTCTGGCTCTGTCGATAAATTTTCCACCGGAAATTACATTCCATAGGGAAAAACCGTAGAAGGTCGTTTCAGGCTTCCTTGTTCTTGCACTGGATGCTAGAAAATGCGATCACAAAATGTTCTTTTGCTCTACTAAATAAGGCTAAAAGGAACAATAATTAGCCTCTTTTCAGGATTGCCGTTCAGCTATTTTCGGTTACACTTCGTTACAAACCGTCGATCTCAAACCTCGTATTCTGCAACTTTCCAGCAGGCACAACTGCTGACAGGCAATCGCTTACAAGGACATCGACATGCAACAAACCGCATCGCGCAACACCCAATTCTCTGCATCGCACCTGGCTGCTGCCGTCCTGATGGCGTTCGCAGGTGTGACCACTGCATCCGCAGCGACGCTGTCGGTTGGCCCGGGCAAGACCTACGCCAAGCCGTGCGCCGCGATCGCCGCCGCCAAGGATGGCGACGTCATCGAAATCACCGGCAACACCACGTATAGCGGCGATGTCTGCTACATCCTGCGCCACAACCTGACCATCCGCGGCGTCAACGGCCGTCCGAAGATCGATGCGGCCGGCAAGAACGCCGGTGGCAAAGCCATCTGGGTCGTCGACGGCAACAACCTGACCGTGGATAACGTCGAAATGTACGGCGCTAAAGTGCCCGACGCGAACGGCGCCGCGTTCCGCCTCGAAGCGGCCGGTTTCACGCTGCGTAACTCGTTCCTCCACGATAACCAGAACGGTATCCTGGCGAACGCCAACGCGAACAGCGACGTCGTGATCGAGAACACCGAATTCGGCCACAACGGCGCAGGCGACGGTCAGTCGCACAACCTGTACATCGGCCACGTGAAGAGCCTGACGTTCCGCTACAACTTCTCGCACGACGCCAACGTCGGCCACAACCTGAAGTCGCGTGCGGACACCAACCTGATCGCGTACAACCGCTTCTCGAGCCTGAACCCGGGCGAGACGGGCAGCACCGCCGCCGGCAAGCCGTCGTACGAGATCGACCTGCCGAACGCCGGTACGTCCTACATCATCGGCAACATCATCCAGCAACCGGCCTCGAACTCGAACCCGGCGATGCTGGCCTACGGTGAAGAAGGCGCGGTCAACGCCGGCAGCGACCTCTACGTCATCAACAACACGTTCCTGAACGACATGGGCAGCGGCGGTACGTTCATGTTCATCAGCGGCAAGGTGCCGACCCCGGCCGTAGTCCAGAACAACATCTATGCCGGCGTGGGCACGTTCAGCACGCAGGCATCGACGATCGACAAGACGAACTACCGTTCGGCATCGCCGAGCTTCGCGAACCGCGCCGCGTACGACCTGCATCCGGTCGGCAGCGCGCTCGTGATCGATGCCGGTTCGGACCCGGGCGTGTCGGCCAAGGGCGTGTCGCTGAAGGCTGTCGCGCAGTACAAGGCTGTCGCCGCGGGCGAAGCCCGTCCGGTGGTCGGCCAGATCGACATCGGCGCGTACGAATCGCTCACCGCGCCGACCACGACGACCACGTCCTGGACCGCTTGCGGCAACGAAGGCTCGACCTGCTCGTTCAGCGGCACCCGTGAAGTCCGCTTCGGCGCGAACGGTGTGTACACGTCGAAAATGATCACCGCGTCGACCCCGTGCACGACCGCCGTGTTCGGCGATCCGATCCGCGGCGTTGTCAAGTCGTGCAGCTACGCCGGCACGACCACGGCGGCCGCGCCGGTGACCGGCACGCCGACCTTCACGGCCTGCGCCACCGAAAACGGCACCTGCTCGTTCACCGGCAAGCGTGAAGTCCGCTACGGCACCAGCACGATCTACACCTCGAAGGTCGTGACCGGTCCGGTCAAGTGCACCAACGCCGTGTTCGGCGACCCGGCACGCGGCCAGGTCAAGTCGTGCTCCTACTCGAGCGTGACGCAGTAATCGCTTTACCCGCACCATGAAGAAGGCCGCTTCGAGCGGCCTTTTTTTATTGCACCGCGCGCCGCTCGGCGAACACCGCGCGCTTGGAGATCACGAAGTTGAACATCAGCGCCACCGCCGACCCGGCCACCACGCCGAGGAACAGGTTCAGCGTGCTGTGGTCGGTGAACCAGAGCCAGGTCTGGTAGACGGCCACGTTGATGAAGCCGCCCACGCCGGTGAACGCCAGATACTGCAGCCACTCGCGCACGGAGCCGGCGTCCTGCTTCACGAACGTGAAATGGCGGTTGACCTTCCACGTGACCGTGGCGGCCACGAGAAACGACACGACGCGCCCGCTCGTGGGGCCGAGGCCCAGGCCCTTGACGACGGCGTACAGGACGCCGAAGTCGGTGACGAAACCCAGCGCGCCGACGAGGCAGAAACGGAAGAACTGCTTCAAGCCTTTTTCTCGCGCGTGGCCCCGACCGACGGCACGGTCAGGTAGGCCAGGCGCTTCATTTCGCGCCGGCCATGGGTGACGGTGTCGAGCACGAGGCCGCACGTGAGCGCCAGGAAGGCCAGCAGCATCATGCTGGCGGCCAGCACGGCGGTCGGCAGGCGCGGCACCAGGCCCGTCTCGAGATAGGTCACGAGCACGGGGATCGACACGCCGATCGACACCAGCGCGAGCAGCGCGAACAGGATCGTGAAGAACAGCAGCGGCCGCTCGTTCTTGAACAGCTTCGTGATCATCAGCAGGATGCGGAAACCGTCGCGGTAGGTCGACAGCTTGCTGGTGGAGCCTTCCAGGCGCGCGCCGTACGGCGTGTCCAGTTCGCCGATCGGCATGCGCAGCTGCAGCGCGTGCACGGTCAGCTCGGTCTCGGTCTCGAAGCCGTTCGACAGCGCCGGGAACGATTTCACGTAGCGCCGCGAGAACACGCGGTAGCCCGACAGGATGTCGGTGAAGCGGTTGCCGAACAGGTGCGCGACGAAGCCCGTGAACAGGGCATTGCCGAAACGGTGGCCGGCGCGGTAGGCGGCTTCCTCCGAGTCGACGCGGCAGCCGACGACCATGTCCAGGTTTTCCTCGACGAGCTTGGCGATCAGCGCCGGGGCGCTCGCGGCGTCGTAGGTGATGTCGCCGTCGCACATCAGGTAAATGTCGGCATCGATGTCGGCGAACATGCGGCGCACGACGTTGCCCTTGCCCTGCAGCGTCTCGGCGCGCACGATGGCGCCCGCGGCCGCTGCCACTTCGGACGTGCGGTCCTTGGAATTGTTGTCGTAGACGTAAATCCGCGCCTGCGGAAGTTCGCGCCGGAAGCCTTCGACGACGGCGCCGATGGCGGCCTCCTCGTTATAACAAGGCAGGATCACTGCGATGTCGAGGCCGGCATACGCGGCGCGGGCCGCTTCGATCGGCAATACATTGGTTTTCAGTGTGGAAGGCATGCTGCGTCCTCGCTGCGGATACTGTTGTGTGACGGGTGAACTGGGATTACTGCAATTTGGTGAGCGCCGTCGCCTTGGCCGGCAGGCCCATGTTGCGGACGGCCGCGATGTCGGGCCGGGCCGGGGCGACGGCGTCGTAGACTTCGGTGACGCCCGACCGGTACTGGTGCGGCAGGGCCTGGCCGAGCCGGAAGCCGGAATCGGCGCGCGCCAGTGCCTCGCGCACCTGGGCACTGTGCGGATAGGCGTCCTTGCCGCCCTCGCGCACGATGACGACGTGCTGGACGCCCAGCCGGTGCAGTTCGGCCAGCACGTCCGCGGTGTCGTGGTACTTGAGGGTATAGGTGGTGCCCATGAAATTCGAGTCGGCCAGCAGCTTCGATGCGCGCACGACGTAGCCGCGCAGCGCGCTGTCGTGCACGGCCATGTCGGCGATGAACCAGCCTTCGGTGGAGGCGCTGCCGTCGATGACGGTCAGCACGGGTTTGGCGGCGGCCAGGCGGTCGGTCACGGCGGCGATGCCGGTATCGGCCTTCGGCGCGCGCTGGACCAGGTGCACGACGCCCGGCACGGCCATCACGACGGCCAGCGCGGCGAGCGCCGGTGCGGGCGTGCCCGCGCGCAGAAGGGAGGGCAAATGAGCCAGCAGGCGCACGGCGCCGAGCACGGCCAGCACGACGACGGCCGGCAGCGCGGGCGCCATGTAGCGTTCGACGATGTCGACCGGCACCAGCGACTGCAGCAGCAGGGTCGCCAGCAGCAGGCTGATCACGGCGCTGACGATCGTCCAGCGTGCCGGATCGGCGCGGCGTGCGCGGAACTCGGCCACGATGGCGTACAGGGCCAACAGGCCGCCGACCGGCGTCACGTTCCGCCCCAGGGCCTGCAGGTTGTACAGCAATGCCTTCGTCGCATACGGCAGGCCGGCCTGGTAATTAAAACCGTCGGCGGCGATCTTGGCCGTCAGCATGTACCAAGGCACGACGATGGCGGCCGCCAGCGCGGCGGCGACGTACAGCCGCACCGACAGCAGCAATTTCCAGTTGGCCGTCAGCAGGATGTGGAAGACGGGAACGAACACGACGAGCCAGCCGTTGCCCTTGACGAGCACGGCCGTTGCGGCGAGCAGCGCGAACCCGAGCGCGCTGCCCCAGCCGGGACGCACGCTGAACACGATCCAGACGGCGGTGGCGGCGACCAGGCAGGCGGTCAGCGGCTGGTCCGCCATGAACATCACGTGGCCTTCGAGCACCAGCGGCGTCACCGCGTAGACGAGCGCCCCGGCCAGCGCGGCGCGGCGATCGGCCAGCATGGACAGCGCCGCGGCGACGCCGATCGCCGGCAGTGCGGCGAACAGGACGTTGACGGCGAAGATTACCGGCAAGGTCGGCGGCAGCACGAGGAACACGAGACCGAGGATGCCGTAATAGGCCGGCGGCCAGTGCCCGATCGAGATTTTCGGATAATGGACGTAGAAATCGGTGGCCGCGCCCATCGGATTGCTGCCGAAATGGCGGGCAATGTAATCGGAGACAAAATACCCGTTGAGGAAGTGCGACGGTTCATCCGCCCCGGAAAAACCGGACTGGTACGACTTCGCCATGAACACGGCCAGCGCGCCGACGAGGACGGCGCACAAATAAGCCAGGCAAAGGAACCGGGACGAGGGTTTCTGGAAAACCGCTTGCATGAATGTCGGGGAAAGGTCAACGATGGGACAGCGTCGCGAACTTTAGCATATTTGCAAGCTTTAAGAGCATCAAGTTGTAACCATGTTGTATTTGCGACCGCTAACAACGACAACGCCATCCCCGGGACTGCGGGATGGCGTTGGGGCCGGAATTACCAGATGATGACGCGCTCCTGCGGCGCCAGGTACATCTTGTCGCCCTGCTTGACCTTGAAGGCGTCGTAGAAGCCCGGCTGGTTGCGCAGCGTGCCGTTGGCGCGGAACTGGCCCGGCGAGTGCGGGTCGGTCTTCACCTGCACGATCTGCTGCTGCTCACGCATCTTGGTGCGCCACACCTGGGCCCAGCCCATGTACAGGCGCTGTTCGCCCGTCAGGCCGTCGATCACGGGCGCTTTCTTGCCCTTCAGCGAGATCTTGTAGGCTTTATAAGCGATCGCGAGACCCGAGTTGTCGGCGATGTTCTCGCCCAGCGTCAGTTCGCCGTTCACGTGGTAGCCCTTGATCGGCTCGAACTGGTTGTACTGGTTGACCAGCATCTTGGTCTTGGCCTCGAAGTTCTTGTGATCGGCCGCAGTCCACCAGTCGCGCAGGTTGCCGTCGCCGTCGTACTGGGCGCCCTGGTCGTCGAAGCCGTGGCTGATCTCGTGGCCGATCACGGCGCCGATGCCGCCGTAGTTCACGGCATCATCCGCATTCGCGTCGAAGAATGGCGGCTGCAGGATCGCGGCCGGGAAGACGATCTCGTTCATCTCCGGGTTGTAGTACGCGTTGATGGTCTGCGGCGTCATGCCCCACTCGTCGCGGTCGATCGGCTTGCCCAGCTTGTTCAGCTCGCGGTTGTACTCGACGTCGCGCGAACGCATCACGTTGCCCACCAGGTCGTCACGCGACACGACCAGGGCCGAGTAATCCTTCCACTTGTTCGGGTAGCCGATCTTCGGCGTGAACTTGGCGAGCTTGGCCTGCGCTTCCTTCTTGGTCGCCGGCGACATCCAGTCCAGCTTGTCGATGCTCTGCTTGTAGGCGACCAGCAGGTTCTTGACCAGCGCTTCCATGCGCGCCTTGCGCTCCGGCGGGAAGTACTCGGCCACGTACAGCTTGCCCAGCGACTCGCCCTGCGAACGCTCGATCGCGCCCACGCCACGCTTCCAGCGCGGTTCCATCTCCTTCACCCCCGACAGCGTCTTGCCGTAGAAGTCGAAGCGCTCGTCGACGAAGGCCTTGTTCAGGTAGTTCGCGTACGCGTCCACCAGGTGCATCGTCAGGTAGGCCTTCCAGGTGTCCAGCGAGGTCTTGTTGGAGATCTCGGCGAAGCCTTTCAGGTAGGTCGGCTGGCTGACGATCACATAGGTCGTCTTGCCGGCGATGCCGGTGGCCTGCAGGTAGCCGTTCCAGTCGTAGTCCGGCGCGACCTTGCCCATGTCGGCCAGCGGCACCTTGTTGTAGGCCTTGATCGGGTCGCGCAGTTCGACCTTGGTCCACTGCACCTTGGCCAGTTCCGTCTCGAAGTCGACGATGGCCTTCGCGTTGGCGGCGGCGTTCTTGTCGCCGGCCAGCGCCAGCGTCTTCTCGACGTGCGTCAGGTACTTGGCCTTCGCGTCGGCCAGCTTGGCGTCGTCCGCCTTCAGGTAGTAGTCGCGGTCCGGCATGCCGAGGCCACTTTGATAGATGTCGGCGACGTACTTGGTCGAATCCTTGTTGTCCTGGTGGATGCCGAAATCGTACGGCACGTTCACGCCGATCTTGCCCAGGTGCGCCAGCAGCGCGGGCAGCTCGGACTTGTCCTTCAGCGCCGCGATCTTCGCCAGTTCGCCGTTCAGCGGGGTGATGCCGAGCTGCTCGAGCTTCGCTTCGTCCATGAAGCTGGCGTAGTAATCGCCGATGCGCTGGGCGTCGGTGCCCTTGGCCGGGTTGCCGGCGGCGGCTTTCTCGATGATGCCGCGCAGCTGCGGCAACGTGTCGTCGCGCAGCTTGGCGAACGAGCCCCAGCTCGATTTGTCGGCCGGGATCTCGACCGTCTTCATCCACTTGCCGTTCAGGTATTCGTAGAAATCGTCCTGCGGGCGCACGGCCGGATCGATGTATTCGGTGGCGACGCCGGCGGCCAGGGTCTGGCCCTTCTTGATGGCCGTGTTCTTGGCGGCGGCGCCTTCCGCCGCATGGCCGGCGTTGGCAAGCAGCGCCAGGGTCAGGGCGCTCAACAGGGTGTGCTTCTTCATCATCTCTTCATCTCCCTCGGGTTGTTATGGGTGGGATGGTGGGTTGCCAGCGGGGGTACCGCCGGCTTCGATTATCGCTGATGGCGATCCGTTTTGTTACCAAATCGTGACGCGCTGCTCCGGCGGCAGGTACATCTTGTCGCCTTCCTTCACGCCGAATGCCTCGTAGAACGCGGCCTGGTTGCGCAGCGTGCCGTTGGCGCGGAACTGGCCCGGCGAGTGCGGGTCGGTCTTCACCTGCACGATCTGCTGCGCCTCGCGCATCTTCGAGCGCCACACCTGGGCCCAGCCCATGAAGAAGCGCTGGTCGCCCGTGAGGCCGTCGATGACGGGGGCCTGCTGGCCGTGCAGCGAGATTTTATAAGCCTTGTACGCGATGGCAAGGCCCGAGTTGTCGCCGATGTTCTCGCCCAGCGTGAGGGCGCCGTTGACGTGGTAGCCCGCCAGTGGCTCGAAAGAGTCGTACTGCTTCACCAGCATGTCAGTCTTGGCCTTGAAGCGCGCCTGGTCGTCCGCCGTCCACCAGTTGCGCAGATTGCCCTCGCCGTCCGACTGGCTGCCCTTGTCGTCGAAGCCGTGGCCGATCTCGTGGCCGATCACGGCGCCGATGCCGCCGTAGTTGACGGCGTCGTCCGCGCTCGCATCGAAGAACGGCGGCTGCAGGATCGCGGCCGGGAACACGATCTCGTTCATGCGCGAGTTGTAGTACGCGTTCACCGTCTGCGGCGTCATGCCCCACTCTTCGCGGTCGATCGGCTTGCCCAGCTTGTCGATGTTGCGGTTGTAGGCGAAGGTCGCGGCGCGCATCACGTTGCCGACCAGGTCATCCTTCCTGACGCTCAGGCGGGTGTAATCGCGCCACTTGTTCGGATAGCCGATCTTCGGCGTGAACTTCGCCAGCTTGGCCTGGGCTTCCTTTTTGGTCTCCGGGCCCATCCAGTCCAGCTGGTCGATCGATTCCCGGTACGCGGCGAGGACGTTCTTGACGAGTTCCTCCATGCGCGCCTTGCGCTCCGGCGGGAAGTATTTCGCCACGTATTCGCGGCCGAGCGCCTCGCCCAGAGCGCCCTCGACGACGGACACGCCGATCTTCCAGCGCGGGCGGTTGACGTCCGCGCCGGTCAGCGTCTTGCCGTAGAAATCGAAGTCCGCGTCGACGAACGCCTTCGACAGGTAAGGCGCGTATTCGCGCAGCAGCTGCCACTGGAAATACGCCTTGACCGTCTCGATGTCGGTGTCGGCGAGGAGCTTGTCGAAGGCCTGCAGGTAGGTCGGCTGGCCGACGATCACGTAATCGACCTTGTTGCCCACGCCGGCGGCGCCCAGCGCGGTCTTCCAGTCATAGCCCGGCGTCAGCGCGGTGAGCTGCGCCACGTCCATCTTGTTGTAGTTCTTGTTCGGATCGCGCAGTTCGACCTTCGTCCACTGCGCCTTCGCCAGTGCCGTCTCGAACGCGACGATGGCCTTCGCCTTCGCGTCCGCCTCCTTGTCGCCGGCGAGCGCCAGGATCTTCGCGACGTGCTGTTCGTACTTCGCCTTGGCCGCGGCCATCTTCGCGTCGTCCGCCTTCAGGTAGTAGTCGCGGTCCGGCATGCCGAGGCCGCCCTGGCGGATGTAGGTGGCGTACTTCGTCGACGCTTTCGCGTCCTGCGCCACGCCGATGCCGTACGGCGTCGCGACGCCGATTTTAATGAGGTGCGCGATCAGGTCCGGCACGCCCTTCTTGTCCTTCAGCGTGCGGATGCGCTGCAGTTCGCCCGTCAGCGGCTTGTAGCCCTGCGTCTCCAGCTTCTTCTCGTCCATGAAACTCGTGTACAGGTCGGCGATCTTTTGCGCGTCCGTGCCGGCCTTCTTGTGCGGGTCCTTCTGGTCCGCTTCGATGATGCCGAGAAGCTGCGGCTGCGTGTCCTCGCGCAGCTTCATGAAGGTGCCCCAGCTCGAGCGGTCGGCGGGGATTTCGGTCGTCTTGAGCCACTTGCCGTTCAGGTAAGTGAAGAAATCGTCCTGCACGCGTACGCTCGGGTCGATGTATTGCGTGTCGATGCCGGCGCGGTCCGCCGCGGATGCGAAGGTGGCCAGCATGGAGAGGGTCAGGGTACTGAGAAGGTAACGTTTCACGAGGGGTCCTTGTGTGCTGCGGTGTGGCTTGTGGCCATCCGCGAATGTAACACGGCCCAGTGTGCCGATACACCGGGCCGCCGTCGCCGCGCTCTGCACGAGAATCGCCGGCGGCGGGCTCTTGAGGACTTCGCTGGTGCTCATGACTATCGTTGTTATCGGTTGCGCGGCGGCACCAATTTTAGCGGGGAAGGATAGTCGAATCAGCGACGGGCGCCGGATTTTTACTTAACGATACATTGTATGTACGCCTCAACCGCCGAGATTGATCGACGCGCCGCCGGGGCCGCCCATGCCGCCGCCCATGCCGCCACGCCCGTGGCCGCCCATGCCGCCCGGACGGCCGCCGCCGCGCTCCCCGCCACGTTCGCCGCCGCGTTCGGTGCCCGAACGCCCCTCCGGCACCACGCGCATCAACTGCTCGCCCATGAACGTCGCGACCTGGGCGCGCTGCTTGTCGTCGAGCGCATCGTTCACTTCCAGCCACGCTTCGCGCAGCTGCTTGTCCTCGGTATTGGTCGCCGCGGCTTCCGCCTCGACGGCCCGGTTCAGGTCGCGCAATTCGACCTCCGGCTTCGCGAGCAGCGTCTTCGCCTGTTCCTGCAGCGCCTCGCGGCGGCGCTGGCGCTCGCGCAGGATGGAGCGCGAACGGCCTTCCACCTGGTTCCACAAGGTCTGCTGGTTCGGGGTCAGGTTCAGGGATTTCTTTACGTCGGCGGACATGAACAGCAGGTCCTCGACGCGCATGTCCATCAGCGGGACGGCGAACGAAGGGACGGCGCTGCCGATGGCGAGCGCGCACAGGACAGCGCGGGCGAACCGGGTCGTGATCATCTTTGGGCTCCGGGCAGAAAAAAGCCCACGGTGGGGGAACCGTGGGCAAAGACCACTTCAAGAGTGGAGAGAGAGAGAGAAAAACTGATAAGAACTATATGCTCCGCCCCCCACCCTGTCCGGGCACTTTACAAATGCTTACGCCGTGTTTGCCGGGAGATACAAGGATTAACAAGAACCCCGAGGTCGTATTTACGGCGCGTACTTACAGCGGCAGGTGCCGGCTCCACCCATCGGCCATCGCCCGCGCGAGATCCGCATGATTCGCGTGCCGGCTGGCGCGGTCGCGCTCGCGGCAAAAGGCCTCGTCGCGGTTGAACAGCGACGCCGCCAGGCCGCGGCCGGCCAGCGTGATGCCCGCCGTTTTCTGGAAGCGCAGCGCGGTGAACGCTTGCAGGGCCTGGCCCACATCGCCCGGATGTGCGTCGATGCAGTTCGCCAGGTGCCACGCGTCTTCCAGCGCCTGGCACGCGCCCTGGCCGGACGTGGGCAGGGCCGCGTGGGCCGCGTCGCCGATCATGACCAGGTTGTCCCGGTGCCAGGTCGGCACGGGATCGTGGTCGTGCACGTAGATCTTGTTGATGCGCGCGGCGGGCGTGGTGGCGACGATGCGCCGTACCGGTTCCGGCCAGTCCGAGAAGAGGCGCTGCAGCTCGTCCCGATAAGCGTCCGGATCGCGCGTGCCGATCATGGCCTGCGCCGCGCCGCCGGCCCAATACGCCTTGTCGCGCGCGACGGGCACGATGCCGAAGCGTTCGCCCGTGCCCCAATAGTCCGAGATCGTGTCCACGTCGAACTCCCCCTCGCAGACGCCGATCCAGTTGATGAAGCCCTGGTAGATGGGCGCATTGCCGCCCGTGACGTAGCGGCGGGCGCACGATGCCATGCGGCCGTCGGCGCCGACGATCAGGTCCGCCGTCAAGGTCGTTCCGTCGTCGAAGTGGACGACCGCACCCGGTTCGATGCGCGCGACGTTGCGGCCATACCGGACGGCGACGCCCAGCGCCTGCAGCCGCGCCGACAGGATGCGCTGGAAATCGCTCCTGAGGATGGACAGGCTGGGATAGCCCATCCGCGCGTCGATCAGGCCGATATCCAGCGCGCCGAGGTCCGCGCCGGCACGCGACAGGCGGCGCATCGCACGCGGGCGGCCGGCGACGGCCGCCATGTCGTCCAGGAGGCCTAGTTGATCCAGCACGAAGGCGGCATTCGGCCACACGACGATCCCCGCGCCGATGTTCGCATCGCCGGCGCGCCGTTCGTGGACGGTGACGTCGTGGCCTTTCAGCTTGAGAGCGATCGCGCTGGCGACACCCGCCACGCCACCGCCGAGAATGGCTATGTGCATGTGAATAAAAAAGGCTGCCGCGGCAGCCTTTTCAACGAGGATCGAACGCAGGTCAGGTGTTGAGCTGCTCGGCGTCGCCCAGTTTGTCCTTGTACGAATCGAAGATCTTGACCAGCGCGTCGCGCATGGAGACCTGCGGCTTCCAGCCCAGTTCCGAGACCGTGTTCTCGATCTTCGGCACGCGGTTCTGCACGTCCTGGTAGCCGGTGCCGTAATAGGCGCCCGAGCTCGTTTCGACCAGCTTCACCTGCTTGGCCGTCTCGCGGTATTCCGGATACTCGGCAGCCAGGTCCAGCATCATGCCGGCCAGTTCGCGGATCGAATAATTGTTGACCGGGTTGCCCACGTTGAAGATCTTGCCGGTGGCCTTGCCGTCCTTGTTCTCGATGATGCGCATCAGCGCGTCGATGCCGTCGTCGACATAGGTGAACGAACGCTTCTGCTGGCCGCCGTCGACCAGCTGGATCGGTTCGCCGCGCACGATGTGGCCCAGGAACTGGGTCAGCACGCGCGAGGAGCCCTCTTTCGGCGTGTGGATCGAATCCAGGCCGGCGCCGATCCAGTTGAACGGACGGAACAGCGTGAAGTTCAGGCCTTCCATGCCGTAGCCCCAGATCACCCGGTCCATCAGCTGCTTGGCGCAGGCGTAGATCCAGCGCGGCTTGTTGATCGGGCCGTAGACCAGTTCCGAGTTCTCCGGATCGAATTCCGAGTCCGGGCTCATGCCGTAGACTTCCGACGTCGACGGGAAAATCAGATGTTTCTTGTACTTGGCGGCCGAGCGGACGATCGGCAGGTTCGCCTCGAAGTCCAGTTCGAAGACGCGCAGCGGCTCCTTCACGTACGTCGACGGCGTCGCGATCGCCACCAGCGGCAGGATCACGTCGCACTTCTTGACGTGGTACTCGACCCACTCCTTGTTGATGGTGATGTCGCCTTCAAAAAAGTGCATGCGCGGATGGTCCAGCAGATGCGCGATCCGCTCGGAGTTCATGTCCATGCCATACACTTCCCAATCGGTCGTCTCCAGGATGCGCTTGGAGAGATGGTGGCCGATAAAACCGTTGACGCCGAGGATGAGGACTTTTTTCATTTCAGGTAGGAAACATTTTCACGTATCGCCCGATTATACCACCGCGCAAATTCACGCAAACCCGCCTCCAGTGACGTCGTGGGTTTGTAGCCGACCCAATCCTGCAGCTTGCTGGTATCGGCGTGCGTGGCCGGCACGTCGCCCGGCTGCATCGGCTGGAAGTCCAGCGTCGCCTTGACATCGAGCGCGCCTTCCAGCGTGCGAATGAAGTCCAGCACCTGCACCGGCGTCTGGTTGCCGATGTTGAAAATGGCGTGCGGCGGCTTGCCTTCCGGTTTGGTCGGCTTGAACAGCAGACGGACGACGCCTTCGACGATGTCGTCGATATAGGTGAAGTCGCGGTACAGCTTGCCTTCGGCGAACACGGGGATCGCCTCGCCCGCCAGCATCTTGCGCGCGAAGCTGAAATAGGCCATGTCCGGGCGGCCCCACGGTCCATACACCGTGAAGAAGCGCAGGCCCGTCGTCGGAATGCCGTACAGATGGCTGTACGAATGGGCCATCAGCTCGTTCGACTTCTTCGTCGCGGCATACAGCGACACGGGCGCGTCAGTGACGTCATCCTCGCTGAACGGCGTCTTGGCGTTGGCGCCGTAGACGCTGCTGCTGCTCGCGTACAGCAGATGCTCAACCTTGTGGTTGCGGCACGCTTCCAGCATGTGGCCGAACGCGACGAGATTCGCCTGTACGTACGCGGCCGGGTTCTTCAGCGAATAGCGCACGCCGGCCTGGGCGGCCAGGTGCACGACGAGTGCCGGTTTCACGCGCTCGAACAGCGCGGCCACCTGCTCGCCGTCGCTCAGTTCGACGGTCTCGCACGGCACGCCGGCCGGTTTCAACAGCGCCTCGACACGGTGGTGCTTCAGCGCCGGGTCGTAGTAATCGTTGAAGTTGTCGCAGCCGACCACGGTGTGGCCCATGGCGGTCAGGCGCACCGCCACCGCGCTGCCGATGAAGCCGGCGGCGCCGGTGACGAGGATCGTTCCCTTGTTGCTCACTGCTTCCGTCATTGCTCGACTTTCCCCGAACGGCGGCCGATGCCTTCATAGACCAGGCCGGCGGCGGCGAAGGCGTCCGGATCGTAGATGTTACGACCGTCGAACACGGCCTTCAGTTTCAGGTTCTCGGCCAGGAACGGCAGGTCCGGCGCGCGGAATTCCTTCCATTCCGTGACCAGCACGAGCACGTCCGCGCCTTCGACGGCCTGTTTGGCCGACTCGACGATGCGCAGACGGGTATTGCACTGGTCTTCGCCATGCTCGGCCACCAGGACGCGCTTCGCCTCGGTGCTGGCGACCGGGTCGTAGGCGACCACGTTGGCGCCCGCGTCGAACAGCGACTTGACCAGGATGCGGCTCGGCGCTTCGCGCATGTCGTCCGTATTCGGCTTGAACGACAGGCCCCACAGGGCGATCGTCTTGCCGTTCAGGTTGTTTGCGCCGCCGAAGAAGCGCACCAGCTTCGTGAACAGCACGTTCTTCTGTTCTTCGTTGACCTTCTCGGTTGCGGTCAGCAGGTGCAGCTGCTTGTCATGGTCGGATGCCGTCTTGATCAGCGCCTTGACGTCTTTCGGGAAGCAGGAACCGCCATAGCCCATGCCGGCGTACAGGAAGTCCGGACCGATGCGCGGGTCCATGCCGATGCCCAGGCGCACGGCCTCGATGTCGGCGCCCAGCAGTTCGGACAGGTTGGCCAGCTCGTTCATGAAGCTGATGCGGGTGGCCAGCATCGCGTTCGCCGCGTACTTCGTCAGCTCGGCGCTGCGGATGTCCATCTCGACGAATTTCTCGTGGTTGCGGCTGAACGGCGCGTACAGCTGGCGCATCTGCTTGCCGGCTTCGGCGTCGTCGAAACCGACCACGATGCGGTCCGGCTTCATGAAGTCGTCGATGGCGGCGCCTTCTTTCAGGAATTCGGGGTTGCTGACGACATGGAACGCGACGTTCACACCGCGTTTCTCCAGTTCGCCCGCGATGGCGCGTTTCACTTTTTCAGCGGTGCCGACGGGCACGGTCGACTTGTCGACGATCACGGCCGGCTTCGTCAGGCGCTCGCCGATGCTGCGCGCGGCCGACAGGATGTGGGTCAGGTCGGCGCTGCCGTCTTCGTCCGGCGGCGTACCGACGGCCAGGAAGATGATGTCGGCGTGGCTGACGGCATCGTCGTAGTTCGACGAGAACAGCAGGCGGCCGGCGGCGGCGTTGCGCTGGACGAGGTTGTCCAGGCCAGGTTCGTGGATCGGGATGATCCCGTCCTTCAACATCGTGATCTTGCGCGTATCGACGTCCAGGCACAGCACGGTGTTGCCGACGTCGGCGAAGCAGGCGCCAGACACCAGTCCGACGTAACCAGTCCCGATAACTGAAATTTTCATGATCTTCTACAGATTGAGGTAAGGGACCATGGGACGCCCGCGCTGCATGCCGGTTCGCCTCATGAGGGAGTGGGCCGGAGGACTTGCCGCCGGGTTAATAACTAGACGAATTTATCACAGATTTCTGGCGAGCACGCTACACGTTTGCTTTTTTGCTATTAAACTGGAGGACGTTCCGTTAGAAAAGCCAAGTAATTGCAATCTATTACATAATAGATGCTACGCTCTGCTATTCCGCCCTGCGCACATCGTCGATGAAGCTCCTTACATTCAGTTCCCTCTTCCCGAACACGGTCAAACCCAGCCACGGCATCTTTGTCGAGACAAGATTGCGTTACCTGCTCGCCAGCGGCCAGGTCGAATCGAAAGTCGTCGCGCCCGTGCCCTGGTTCCCGTCGCAGCACCCGCGTTTCGGCGACTACGCGGCGTTTTCCAAGGTGCCGGCGCGCGAAACCCGCTACGACATCGAGGTCACGCACCCCCGCTACCTCGTCATTCCGAAGGTCGGGATGACGGCGGCGCCGTGGCTGATGGCCCAGGCCTGCAAGAAAGAGATCGGGCGCATCATCGACGAGGGCTATGACTTCGACGTCATCGACGCGCATTATTTCTATCCGGACGGCGTCGCTGCGGTGATGCTGGGCAAGTACTTCAACAAGCCCGTCGTCATTACGGCCCGCGGTACCGACATTAACCTGATTCCGCAGTTCACGCTGCCGAGAAAGCAGCTCATGTGGGCGGCAAACAACGCGGCCGGCATGATCACGGTGTGCCAGGCACTGCGCGAAGAGATGATCGGTCTCGGCATTCCGGGCGACCGCATCGTCTCGCTGCGCAACGGCGTCGACCTGCAGCGCTTCGTGCCGATGGACCGCGCGGCCGCGCGCGCCCAGCTGGGCATCGACGGCTTCACCGTCATTTCCGTCGGCGTGCTCGACCCGCGCAAGGCGCACGACCTGACCATCGGCGCGCTGCCGATGCTGCCGGACGTGAAACTGCTCATTGCCGGCATCGGCCCGGAGCGCAAGAAGCTGGAAGCGCTGGCCGCCAGCCTGGGCGTGACCGACCGCGTCAAATTCCTCGGCGCCGTCGCGCAGACCGAGCTCAAGCATTACTACAACGCGGCCGATGCGATGATCCTCGCGTCCAGCCGCGAAGGCTGGGCCAACGTGCTGCTCGAGTCGATGGCCTGCGGCACCCCGGTCGTTGCATCCAACGTGTGGGGCACGCCGGAAGTCGTGGCCAGGCCGGAAGCCGGCGTGCTGATGAAGGAACGCACGGCGAAAGGCATCGCCGAGGCGCTGACGGAACTGCGCCGCAGCTGCCCGGACCACGCCGCCACCCGCCGCTATGCCGAGGGTTTCAGCTGGGACGACACGACCAACGGGCAACTGACGTTGTTTTCGCGCATCATCAACAGCCGCGGCAGCTTGCCGGCGGGCAAGCGCGCCGTCGCCTGACGGGACTCCCGCGCATCCCGGCGTCGCACCGGGGCCGCGGGAGGGTTATACTGGACCGCAGTCTCCTTTCGCTCATCGCCCATGCGCTCCAGCTTCAAGAACGTTGCCCTGGTCACCCTCGGTGTGATCCTCGGGGTCGGCGTCACGATGCAATATTCGGCCCTGGCCCACAAGCCGGTGGACGGCATGCCCATCGAGGGCCTGCACCAGCTGGCGCATGCCTACAACACGATCAAGGCCGACTACGTCGAGCCCGTCGAAGACCGCAAGCTCCTCACGCAGGCCGTCTCCGGCATGGTGGGCGCGCTCGACCCGCACTCGGCCTACCTGGACCGCAAGGCCTACCGCGAACTGCGCGAAGGGACCGAAGGCAAATTCGTCGGCCTGGGCATCGAGATCAACCAGAGCGAAGAAGGCTATGTCCGCATCGTCACCCCGATCGAGGACGCCCCGGCCGCCCGCGCCGGTATCCAGGCGGGCGATTTGATCACACACGTCGACGGCGCGGCGGTGAAGGACATGGACCTCGACGAGGCCATCAAGCGCATGCGCGGCGAGCCGCACACGAAGGTCGTGCTCACGGTGCTGCGCAAGAACGCCCCGGCGCCGCTGTCGTTCACGATCGTGCGCGACGAGATCGTGCAGAAGAGCGTGAAGGGCAAGATCGTCGCGCCCGGCTACGCGTGGGTGCGCGTGTCGCAGTTCCAGGAACCGACTGTCGAGGATCTCGCGAATAAACTGGCCGCGCTCGCGCGCGAGGAGCCGAACCTGAAAGGTCTCGTGCTCGACCTGCGCAACGACCCGGGCGGCCTGCTGCAGGGCGCGATTGGAGTCTCCGCCGCGTTCCTGCCGAAGAATGCCGAGATCGTCTCGACGAACGGCCAGCTGGACGATTCGAAGGCCCGCTTCTACGGCAGCCCCGAGTACTACCTGCTCAGCCGCGGCAACGATCCGCTCGACAAGGTGCCGGACCTGTATAAAACGATTCCGATGGTCGTCCTCGTGAACACGGGTTCGGCATCGGCATCGGAAATCGTCGCGGCTGCGCTGCAGGACCATAAACGCGCCGCCATCGTCGGCAGCCAGAACGTTCGGCAAGGGTTCGGTGCAGACGATCCGCCCGCTGGCCGGCGACACCGCGGTGAAACTGACGACCGCACGCTATTACACGCCCAGCGGCCGCTCGATCCAGGCGCGCGGCATCGTGCCCGACGTCCCCGTCGACGAGAACGCCGACGGCGACGGCCTGAACGCCCTGCGCATGCGCGAGGCCGACCTGCAGCACCACCTCAAGAACGACACCAGCCGCGCGGGCGAGGAAGCGACGAACCACGACGACATCGAGGAGCAGATGCGGATCCTCGCCGCCGAACGCACCCGCAAGCCGCTGGAATTCGGCAGCGCGGACGATTTTCAGTTGACCCAGGCGCTGCACCATCTGCAAGGGCTGCCCGTACAGTTATCCAAACGCGCCACGCCGCCCGCCTCGCTTGCCCAACAGGCTCACTGATTCCGCACAACGCCTGTACGGACGGGCTTCCTGTGGAATGGAGCCTCGGTTCCCACCCTCAGTACGATTGTGTAGAATCGCCTGATTCAGGGAGTGTTGCCTCCCGTTATAGTCTATGAAAGCTAGTCAAACATGAAACCTGTCGTCATCAGCGGCACCGGCCTGTTCACGCCACCGAATTCGATTTCCAACGATGAGCTGGTGACGGCGTTCAACCAGTACGTCGAGCTGTTCAACGCGGAGCACGCCGGGAAGATCGCGGCCGGCGAGGTTACCGCACTGGAACCGTCCAGCAGCGCCTTCATCGAAAAAGCGTCGGGCATCAAGTCGCGCTACGTGATGGAAAAGGCCGGCATCCTCGACCCCACGCACATGACGCCGCGCATCAAGGAGCGCGCCGACGAGGAACTGTCGCTGCAGGCCGAGATCTGCGTCGCCGCCGCCCGCGAAGCCCTCGCGCGCGCGGGCCGCACGCCGGCCGACATCGACATGGTCCTGGTCGCCGCCAGCAACATGCAGCGCGCCTACCCGGCGATGGCTGTCGAGGTGCAGGAAGCGCTCGGCATCGACGGCTACGGCTTCGACATGAACGTGGCCTGCTCGTCCGCCACGTTCGCGATCCAGACCGCCGCCGCCGCCGTCCAGACGGGCCAGGCGCGCGCCGTGCTCGTACTCGATCCGGAAATCACGAGCGCCCACCTGAACTTCCGCGACCGCGACAGCCATTTCATCTTCGGCGACGCGTGCACCGCGATGGTCATCGAATCGGCCGACACGGCCACGAGCGCCCACCAGTTCGAGATCCTCGATTCGAAACTCAAGACGAAGTTCTCGAACAATATCCGCAACAACTACGGCTTCATGAACCGTTTCGACGAAGACGGTATCGGCCAGCCCGATAAACTGTTCCGCCAGCAGGGCCGCAAGGTGTTCAAGGAAGTGTGCCCGATGGCGGCCGCGATGATCCGCGACACCGTCGAGCACGCGGGCCTGAAGATCGAGGACATCTCCCGCTTCTGGCTGCACCAGGCGAACCTGAGCATGAACCAGCTGATCGTGCGCACCCTGCTGGGCCGCGACGCCACGCCGGACGAAGCGCCGGTGATCCTCGACCGCTACGCGAACACATCGTCGGCCGGCTCGATCATCGCGTTCCACTCGCACCAGGACGACCTGCCCAGCGGCGCCAACGGTGTCATCTGTTCTTTCGGCGCCGGCTATTCGATCGGCTGCGTCGTCGTGCGTAAAAGGTAGTTCCAGTCCTACAAAGGTGCGCTCCCTCTTCCTCTGGAACAGCGCGTTCCCCGCGCGCATGATCCTCCTGTCAGCGCATCAGCATGCGCAGCCCACAGGAGGATCAAATGACCAAACAAAAGGGACCGGACGCCACGCGCGCCCGCGGCATCGCCAAGGAAAAAATCGTTCCCGTCGCGGAAGGCAGCCAGCAGCCGCGCGCACCGGGCTGGGTGGCGCCGGGCGGGGCCAACGTCCAGTCGGCGAATATCGAACAGCAGGGCGCATCCCTGCGCGCGCGCGGCTCGCTGCAGGGCGGCCTCAACGAGAACGTGGGCAGCCAGCGCGGCGGTCCCGGCGCCCAGCAGGCCGGCTGGAGCGCCCGCCAGAGCGCCCAGCGCATGCAGGCGCGCGGCGAAGAAGACCGCCTGAACGCATCGCGCCAGTCGGGCTACGGCGGCATGGAACAGCAGCAGAAAGGCGGCTCGCTGGAAGCGGCGGCGGGTTCCCGGCAAAGCGGCCTCGACACGCCGCGCGAGGGTGACCAGACAGCGCAGCCGGCGTCGGATTACCGCAGCAAGAAGAGTAAAAAGGGCAGCAGCGGCGCCGGGCAATAAGCGTCGTTACGCCTGGCCTTCCGCCTGTATCGGCGCGGCGGCGGCGTTCGTGCGGCGCTCGCCGTTCAGCCAGCGCCGCACTGGATCTTCGTACAGGTAGAACGCCACGACGCCGACCAGGACGCCGATCACACCCGCCAGCTGGCGCTGCAACAGGTGGTTCTGGTACGCCACGTACGCCAGCTGCTGCCAGACGTACAGCGAAAACGAGCAAATCCCGAACCAGCGCAGCACGCCCACGGACAGCGTGTTGCGCAGCAGCGCCGGCGCCGTCCCGGCATAATTGATGGACACGGCCAGCAGCAGCGGCCCGAGCGTGATCGCGAGGATCGGCAGATCCGTCCAGGAGAAGCATACGGCGCCGAGCGCCAACGTCATGGGAGCGATCCAGGACGCGCCCGTGTGCAGCGCCGGCACCTCGTGCCGCCACGCGCGCAGCGTGGCGGACGCGATCAGGCCCAGCGCCGCACATTCCGACCGAGCGAACCACGGCGACGCGCCGCCGGGTGGATACACCGTGTAGTAGAGGTTCAGGCCGAGGCACACGAGCGTGCTGAGTGCCAGCAGCCAGGTCCGCTTGACGCCGGCCGCCCCGGCCACGAGGGCCAGCAGCGCCAGGTAAATATAGCTGTGCTCTTCGACGTTCAGCGACCAGAAATGCCCGATCTGCCAGGCGCCCGACCAGATACTGACGTTGGCCGGATAATAGGTGCGGGCAAACAGCAGCGTCGAGACCAGTTCGTCGGCCGGCACCTCGTACTGCTTCTGGTACCACGCCGCGCCTGCGAGCGCGAACGCCGCAGCGACGTACAGCCAGTACGTCGGCATGATGCGGCTGATTCGGCGTTTAAAGAAACGGCCCAGCGGCACGTTCTTAACGAACAGGAGTTCCCCCATCAGGTAGCCGGACAGCGCGAAGAACAGCGCCACGCCTAACCTGCCCCCGCCACCGAGGCCGAAGTGCGATTGGAGGACGAGCACGATCGCAAGGCCGCGCCAACCGTCGAGGTACGGAATTGTTTTGGTGGATGTGGACATTGTCAGGCCGAAACAAAGGGATCAGCTTGGCAACTTACCACCTATTTGACAATATGTTAACTTAAATTCTTTCCAATAGTTGCAAATGCGCTACGCCTACAGCCGCGCCGCCAGCTCCGCCCCTTCGCGGATCGCCCGCTTCGCATCCAGTTCGGCCGCCAATGCCGCGCCGCCGATCTTGTGGAATGCGGGCCCGCCCTGCTGCCCTTCCGGCGGCATCAGTTCCGCCAGGCTTTCCTGCCCGGCGCAGATCACCACATTGTCCACTTCCAGCAATTTCGCCTGCCCGCCCACGGTGATGTGCAGGCCCGCGTCGTCGATGCGGTCGTATTGCACGCCCGCCAGCATCGCGACGCCGTTGCGTGCCAGCGTGGCGCGGTGCACCCAGCCCGACGTCTTGCCCAGGCCCGCGCCCGGACGCGTCGACTTGCGCTGCAGGAGCCAGATGCTGCGCGCGGGCGTCACGCCATGCGGCTTCACGAGGCCGCCCGGCGCGGCCACGTCCAGGTCGACGCCCCATTCGCCGGCCCAGTCCGCGACGGGCTGCGGGCGCGGCGCGTTGGCGTCGTGGACCAGGAACTCCGCCGTGTCGAAGCCGATGCCGCCGGCGCCGATGATCGCCACGCGCGGGCCGACGGGCGCGCGGTCGCGCAGCACGTCCAGGTAGGACAGCACCTTCGGATGCGCTATGCCCTCGATGCGGGGACGGCGCATCGTGACACCGGTCGCCACGATCACGTCGTCATAGCCGGCCGCGACGAGTTCCTCGCGCGTGACGCGCTGGCCGAGCCGCAGTTCCACGCCCGTCAGCGCCAGCTGGCGGCCGAAATAGCGGATGGTTTCCGCGAATTCTTCCTTGCCGGGGATGCGCATGGCGATGTTGAACTGGCCGCCGATCCGCTCAAGCGCATCGAACAGCGTGACGGCATGGCCGCGCTGCGCCGCCACCGTCGCGGCGGACAATCCCGCCGGCCCGGCGCCGACGACGGCGATGCGCTTGCGCTGGCGTGTCGGCGTGTACACCAGTTCCGTCTCGTGGCATGCGCGCGGGTTCACGAGACAGGTCGCGCGCTTGTTGGCGAACGTGTGGTCCAGGCACGCCTGGTTGCAGGCGATGCACGTGTTGATGCGGTCCGCGTGGCCCGCCGCGGCCTTGTTCACCCAATCGGGATCGGCCAGGAACGGCCGCGCCATCGACACCAAGTCCGCGCTGCCCTCGGCCAGCAGCTGCTCCGCGTCGGCCGGCATGTTGATGCGGTTCGACGCGACGACAGGAATCCTGACGGCATCCCGCAGCCGCGCCGCAACCGACGCAAAGGCAGCGCGCGGCACCGACGTGACGATGGTCGGGATGCGTGCCTCGTGCCAGCCGTAACCCGTGTTGAGGATCGTGGCGCCGGCGTTCTCCAGCGCCTGCGCCACCTGCACGACTTCGTCCCACGTGTTACCGCCGTCGACGAGGTCCAGCACGGAGTGACGGACCATCACGATGAACTCGCGCCCGACGGCCGCGCGGATGCGGCGCACGATCTCCACCGGCAGGCGCATGCGGTTCTCGATGCTGCCGCCCCACGCGTCCGTGCGGCGGTTCGTGCGCGCACACAGGAACTGGTTGATCAGGTAGCCCTCGCTGCCCATCACCTCGACGCCGTCGTAGCCGGCGCGTTTGGCAAGCGTCGCGCAGCGGACATAGGCCGCGATGGTCGATTCGATGCCGCGTGCCGTCAGCGCGCGCGGGCGGAACGGGGAAATCGGCGACTTGACGTTCGAGGCGGAGACGACGAGCGGCTGGTAGCCGTAGCGGCCCGCATGCAGGATCTGCAGCAGGATCTTGCCGCCCTCTTCGTGCACGGCGCGCGTGACGCGGCGGTGATTCAGGACGTCGGCGCGGAAGTTCAGCGTGCCGCCGAACGGCAGCAGCCAGCCCTGGCGGTTCGGCGAGATGCCGCCGGTGACGATCAGGCCCGCGCCGCCGCGCGCACGCTCGCGGTAGAACGCGGCCAATTTGCCGTAGTTCCAGAAGCGGTCTTCGAGCCCCGTGTGCATCGACCCCATGATCACGCGGTTCTTCAGCGTCGTGAAGCCGAGGTCGAGGGGAGACAGCAGGTGGGGATAAGCGGTGTCGGGGAGCGGGGCGGTCATGGGCACGACGTGAGTGATGATCCCGGCATTACACCGGGATTTCGTCGAGCCGTGGTTCTAATCGCGACACGCGCGAACGTCAGGCCGGATAACTCTCCGGCGTGCGCAGTTCGGCGAACTGCTCGATGCTGCCGATGCGCACGCTGACAGGGTTCAGGCTGGTATGCGGCGCCAGGGAGCGCCACGCGAACTTCCACTCCTTTTCGCGCGCGTCGGAAATCGGGCGGGAAAAGGCCGAGCCCAGGCGCGAGCGGATGCCGTATTCGACCTGGCCGTCGATGCCGGCCCAGTTGGGCAAGGCGCGCTGGACGGCGCGGTGCAGGCGCTCGCCGAATTCTTCCGTGTTGTGGATGACGAGGCAGCTGTCGGCCGGGCCGAGGACGTCGAACAGGCTCCGGTTCCACGCCGTGGAAAACGACAGGGTCAGGAAGCCGTTCTCGGGCTGGAGCTTGAACTGGCCGGTGGACAGCGCCAGTTCCAGTTCGGCGCGCAGGCCGTAGCGATGCAGGGTGGGGGGACGTTGATAGTCGTTCATGATGGTCTCGATTCGTAAAAACTAGTCCGGCCGGACCGGAACGTCGTGGCGGTGGATGCGCATGTAGCGGAACGAGACGGACACTTCGCGCAGCAGGAAAATGAAGCTGGCAATCAGGGCGACCATGGCCACCACGAACATGCCGGCGATGTAGCGGTCGAGCGGCAGATTGGTGGTATCGCCGAGGAACAGGCAGGCGATGATCACGCAGATCAGGAAGCCGCAGCCGGTGCTGGCCGTGATCGCATAATTGATCAGCCGCCAGCGCTGGTACAACACGTCGAGCTCCTCGCTGCAATCCGGATCCGGCCCCTTGCGCAGTTCGATCTTGAGGTCGCGGGTACGGTCGATGATGCGCGCGAGGCGGTTCATCAGTACCGTCAGCTTGGTCGCCACGCCGGTCAGCAGGAACACGGGCGCGATCGACAGCTGGATGACATGGCCGATGTCGTTGGTCTGGATATTCATGCGGGTAGCTTGTCGTTATTGTAAGAAGCTGGGGACAGTGTAGCAGGCGGCGGCCTCGGTCCAAATCGACGCCGTTTCAATCGAAACGGCCGTGTCGCTTGAACTGTTCCGTGGCGGCGACGAGGGCACGGGCGATGCCCGCTTCCAGCGCGCCGTGGCCGGCGTCCGGGATCATGCGCAGGCGCGACCCGGCCCAGGCCTGGTGCAGGCGGTACGCGGACAGCGGCGGGCAGATCACGTCGTAGCGCCCCTGCACGATCACGGCCGGCAGGTGGGAGATACGGCCGACGTCGCGCAGCAGCTGGTCGGGCTCGAGGAAGCCGCCGTGCGCCATGTAGTGCGATTCGAGCCGGCCCACGCCCAGGTCGAGCGTGTCGGACGCGTGCTCTTCTTCCTGCGGCAGCAGGAACACGCGGCGGCCCTCGAAGCGGCTCCATGCGCGCGCGGCGGGCCAGTACTGCTGCGGATCGTCGCACAGCAGGCGCTTCGTGTACGCGGTCAAGAGGTCGCCCCGTTCCTCGACGGGAATCGGCGCGATGAATTCGTCGTACAGCTCCGGATAGAACCACTGCACGCCGTACAGGAAGAATTCGATCTCGGCCGGCGTGCACAGGAAAATCCCGCGCAGGACGAAGCCGAGGCAGCGCTCCGGGTGCGCCTGCCCGTAGGCCAGCGCCAAGGTCGAGCCCCACGAGCCGCCGAACACGAGCCAGCGCTCGATGCCGAACATGGCGCGCAAGCGTTCGATGTCCTCGATGAGCAGCTGCGTCGTGTTGTTGCGCCACTCGCCCAGCGGCGTCGACTTGCCGGCGCCGCGCTGGTCGAACAGGATCACGCGGTAGGTGCTCGGGTCGAAGAAGCGGCGGTGCTGCGGCGACAGGCCCGCGCCCGGACCGCCGTGCAGGAACACGACGGGAATGCCGTTCGGGTTGCCCACTTCTTCCCAATAGATCGTGTGCAGGTCGTCCACGGCCAGCATGCCGTGACGGTGCGGGAGGATGGGCGGGAACAGCGACGGCGGGGTGGCGGGCATGATCGGTCAGCGAAAAAACGACAACCGATTGTAGCCTACCGCCCGGCCATTCTAGAAGAAAGTGTTGAGCGCGAAGCGTACCGCGTAGTCGTCGTCCACGGCCAGCAGCAGCGGCCAGCGGTCGAAGGTCGTGCACGGATGCGAGATGCCGCAGCCGACCAGGTCCCCCACCGCGAGCATGTCGCGCACGGGGCCTTCCGGCAGGCGCAGGTACGCGTGCTGGTCGTTCATCTTGACGATCTCGCAGCCGTCCGGCAACGCGTGCGCGGCGCCGGGACCGGGCCGGTGGTGCCACAGCGGCACCGGCAGGCCGGCATCGTGCGACGCGTCGCGCTTGCCCATCGTGAGGATCGCGAGGCCCGGTTCGGGGCGCGACTGCACGACGCTCCAGATCTCCAGCGCCGGCCGCAGGCCCGCTTCCGGCTCGACGCCTTCGCGCGCGTCGAGTGCGGCGATGTGGCGCTGGTACATGCCGTGGTCGCTCGTCAGGTAGCAGCCGCTGCGCAGCACGGACACGAGCGGCAGCGACAGGCCGTGCAGCTCCTGGAAGCCGCGCGCGACGAGGTCGAAGTACGACGAGCCGCCCGCCGTCACGAGGATCTCGCGCGTGCCGAACAGGCCTTCGTCGTCGGCCTCGCGCACGAGCGCGCACAGGCGCGCGACGAAGCTGGACACGGCGCGCAGGTCGGCATCGTGGTCGTCCGACACCAGCAAGCCTTCATAGCCTTCGAAGCCGGCCAGCACGAGGCCCGGCGCGCGCTCGATGGCCCGCGCCACCGTCAGCGCTTCCTCGGGCGTGCGGCAGCCGGCGCGCTTGCCGGACAGGCCCAGTTCGACGAGCACGGACAAGGGTCGCGTGAGCGGGTGATTTTCGACTTCCTCGGCCAGGCGCGCCACGCCCGCGAGCGAATCGGCCAGCACGACGCATTCGAAGCCGGGATCCTCGTGCAGCAGCTGCAGCACCATGCGCACGTCGCTGCGCGCGACGAGCTGGTTCGCGACCAGCACACGGCGCACGCCGAAGCGGTGCGCGACCCGCACCTGCACGGCGTTCGCCAAGGTGATGCCCCAGGCGCCGTTCGCGAGCTGGGCGCCGAACAACTGCGGGCACATCGTCGTCTTGCCGTGCGGCGCGATGCGCACGCCGTGGCGCTCGCAGAAATCGCGCATCCATTCGAGGTTGTGGCGCAGCGCGGACGTTTTCAGTACCGCGACGGGAAAACTCGTGTCGCCATGCAGCACGTTCCAGCCCTGCACGCCGATCGCACCCTGGCGCAGCGGCGCCGTCAACGGCAAGCCCTTCACGCCGGGCTGCAGCATCTGTTCTTCGAGACTGGACAAGGCCAGCGCGCCGTGCGGCAATGCGTTCATGGTGTTTCCCTTCGCAACTCGTCCTCGAGATCGACGCGCAGCAGGCCCGGCGTCGGCATCACGCCTTTCGAACCGGGCGTGCGGAAGATGCCGGGCAGGAGGCCATCCTGCTGCAGCTGGGGCAGCAGCTCGGACAGCAGCTCGTCCAGCGAAAAGGCCTGGGGTTCATAGCCTTCCCATTCGAATTCCGCGCACAGCCGGGCGAATTCCTCGTCCGGCCACATCGCGAACACGAGCGTGCCGTCGTCCTTGTTTGCGAGCGCCCAGCCGTTGCGGTACAGGCCCCACACGGTGCCCGACGCGGCCACCCGCTTGACGAAATATTCATAGCGCTGCGGCGCCGGCAGGCGCACCACGGCCTTCACTTGTTCAGCATCGATCATTCAATTATCCCACGCGCGCCCGGCGGCGGCCGTCGGGACGAGCATACGACATCTGCCCTCCACCGCGGCGCGCAGGCCAACACCGGGGTCAGAGCCCGTTTTTTGGAAATTGCCCAAAATCGGGCTCTGACCCCGGTGTTTAGACGCGAAAAAAAACACCGCCCGGAGGCGGTGTCGATGCGTCGCAAGCGAGGCCGCTTACTGCATGTGCTGGCCGCCGTTGATGGCGATGTTGGCGCCGGTGACGAAGGCGGCTTCGTCCGACGACAGGTACGCGACCAGGCCAGCCACTTCTTCCGGCTTGCCCAGGCGGCCCATCGGGATCTGCGGCAGGATCTTCGATTCCAGCACTTCGGCCGGGATGTCGGTGACCATCTTGGTGCCGATGTAGCCCGGCGAGATGGTGTTCACGGTGACGCCCTTGCGCGCCACTTCCAGCGCCAGGGCCTTCGTGAACCCGTGGATGCCGGCCTTGGCCGCCGAGTAGTTGGTCTGGCCGAACGCGCCCTTCTGGCCATTGACGGACGAGATGTTGATGATGCGGCCCCAGCCGCGCTCGACCATGCCGTCGGCGACGGGCTTGGTCATGTTGAACACGGAATCCAGGTTGGTCTTCATGACCGCATCCCAGTTGACCTTGTCCATCTTCTTGAAGGTCATGTCGCGCGTGATACCGGCGTTGTTGACCAGCACGTCGACGGGGCCGACGTCCTGCACGACCTTGGCCACGCAGGCCTGGGCGGAGTCGTAATCGGACACGTCGCATTCATACGCCTTGAAGTCATGGCCCTGTTCGCGCATCGCAGCAAGCCAGCCTTCCGCTTTCTTGCTGCCCGGCGAGTACGTCGTCACAACCTTGTAGCCGAGCGCCGCCAGCTTGATGCAGATCGCTTCACCCAGGCCGCCCATGCCGCCGGTCACTAATGCCACTCTAGCCATTGTCTTCTCCTAGTTTTTGCACACACTTGTTAACTACGGATACCGGCACGGCGCCCCAGCAGTGGCCAGTGGCGCCGTGCGGGTGTTTAATCGCGCTCGACTGCCAAGGCAACGCCCATGCCGCCGCCGATGCACAGGGCAGCGAGGCCCTTCTTGGCGTCGCGGCGGACCATTTCGTGCAGCAGGCTCACCAGCACGCGCGCGCCCGAGGCGCCGATCGGGTGGCCCAGCGCGATCGCGCCGCCGTTGACGTTGATCTTCGACGTGTCCCAGCCCATCTGCTTGTTGACGGCGACAGCCTGGGCGGCGAAGGCTTCGTTGATTTCCATCAGGTCGACTTCTTCGTGCTTCCAGCCGGCCTTTTCCAGCGCCTGGCGGGCGGCGTCGACGGGGCCCATGCCCATGATGGCCGGGTCCAGGCCGGCCGACGAATACGCCTTGATGCGGGCGATCGGGGTCAGGCCCAGTTCCTTCGCTTTCGAGGCCGACATCATGATCACGGCGGCGGCGCCGTCGTTCAGACCGGAGGCGTTGCCGGCGGTGACGGTGCCCTCCTTGTTGAAGGCAGGACGCAGGCTGGACAGGCCTTCCAGCGTGGCGCCGTGCTTCGGATACTCGTCGGTATCGAACACGGTGGTGCCCTTCTTGGAGGCGATCTCGATCGGGATGATCTCGTCCTTGAACTTGCCGGCCTTTTGCGCGGCTTCCGCCTTCAGCTGCGACTGCAACGCGAATTCGTCCTGTTCCTGGCGCGAGATTTCGTACTTGCGCGCGACGTTCTCGGCCGTCACGCCCATGTGGTACTGGTTGTAGACATCCCACAGGCCGTCGACGATCATCGTGTCGGTCAGCTTGGCATCGCCCATGCGGAAGCCGTCGCGCGAACCGTTCAGCACGTGCGGCGAGGCGCTCATGTTTTCCTGGCCGCCGGCGATCACGATCGAGGCGTCGCCGCACTTGATGGCCTGGGCCGCCAGGTGGGTGGCGCGCAGGCCGGAGCCGCACACCATGTTCAGGGTGAACGCCGGCACCTTGTCCGGCAGGCCGCTCTTGATGACCGCCTGGCGCGCCGGGTTCTGGCCGACGCCGGCCGTCAGGACCTGGCCCATGATGACTTCGCTGACCGCGGCCGGATCGATGCCGGTCTTCGTCAGCAGGTGCTTGATGACCTGGGCGCCTAGCTCGGCAGCCGGAATTTTTGAGAGCGTGCCACCGAACTTGCCGATTGCAGTACGGCCTGCGGCCACGATTACGACATCTTCCATATCAATCTCCGGTATCCCGGCCCCAGCGGCCGGGGTTCAATGAGTGGACAGCCCTGCTGTCGGCCTTTTTCTGCCCAGGCCTGGAAGAATTCGAACACCAGCACAACGCGCGCTTGAGGAATCACAATCTCCGCTCAAGCTTGGACAGAAAGCCAACAATATTAGTGACCTCGCTTAAATCTTGTTTAAGCAAAATCAATCTTATCAGCTTATTCATCGGAAAAAACAGCCTTTTTATTGATTTTGCTTAAGGTTGAGCATCTTTCTCAGACATTATTTTTGTTCAGGAAACAGGAGTTTCCAGTCATCCAAACCCGCCCAAAACCCTTTTCCGTTGAGTGAAATTTCACAGTAGAATGCACGGGCTAAGCCAACCACATTGATTTATGCCCAAAAGCTCGAGCTCCCTGCCCATCGAAATCAAGATCTCCACGGTCGTGGCCATTTCGACCATCCTGCACTCGGCCGATCCGATCGCGATCGATGCCGCGCTGAAGCAGATGACCGGGGGTGTGTCGGATTTTTTCGAGGATGAATTTGCCGTCATCGACGTCGCCGGCATCGCCGACGACGCCGCGCACATCGATTGGGAGGCGCTGGTCGCGCTGCTCAAGAAATACCGCCTGAACGCCGTCGCCGTGCGCGGCGCGCCGGCCGCGCTGCACGACGTGATCCGCGCCCACGACCTGTTCCTGGACGACGGCACCAGCGGCTTGCAGACGAGCGCCGGCCGCGAACGGGAAATGCCCGCGGCACCGGTCGAAACGGCAGAGCCCGCTGCCGAACCCGCACCATCGCCCGCGCCGGCCCCTGCGGCACCAGTGCACGCGATGATCGTCGACACACCGGTCCGTGCCGGCCAGCGCATCTACGCGCGCGGCACCGACCTGATCGTGACCGCCGTCGTGAACAATGGCGCCGAGCTCATCGCCGACGGCAGCATCCACGTGTACGCGCCGCTGCACGGCCGCGCGCTGGCGGGGGCGTCGGGCAATGCGGGCGCGCGCATCTTCGCGCTGCAGTTACAGCCAGAACTGGTGTCGATCGCGGGCGTTTACCGGACGTTCGACGAAGGTTTCCCGGCAGAGGTCGCACGCCAGCCGGCACAAATCCGTTTGGTCGGCGACCGAATCGATATATCATCGCTGGGTTCGGCGACCCGCAATTAAAGCGCGCCCCTGTACCAGCACTGACCAGATACTGAAAAGGACACAATTTTTTCATGGCAAGAATTATCGTTGTAACGTCCGGTAAGGGTGGTGTGGGCAAGACCACCTCGAGCGCAAGCTTCTCGACCGGCCTCGCACTGCGCGGCCACAAGACCGTCGTCATCGATTTCGACGTCGGCCTGCGCAATCTCGACCTGATCATGGGTTGCGAACGCCGCGTCGTGTACGACCTGATCAACGTCATCAACGGCGAAGCGAGCCTGACCCAGGCCCTGATCAAGGACAAGCACTGCGACAACCTGTTCATCCTGCCGGCTTCGCAGACGCGCGACAAGGACGCGCTGTCGGAAGAAGGCGTGGAAAACGTGCTGAACGAGCTGGTCAAGATGGAATTCGAGTTCATCATCTGCGACTCGCCGGCCGGCATCGAGCACGGCGCCCTGATGGCACTGACGTTCGCCGACGAAGCGCTGATCGTCACCAATCCGGAAGTCTCGTCCGTGCGCGACTCCGACCGCATCCTCGGCATCCTGCAAGCCAAGTCGCGCCGCGCCCAGAGCGGCGGCGAACCGGTCAAGGAACACCTCTTGATCACCCGCTACTCGCCGCGCCGCGTGGAAAACGACGAAATGCTGTCGTACCAGGACGTGCAGGAAATCCTGCGCATCCCCCTGCTCGGCATCATTCCGGAATCGGAAGCCGTGCTGCACGCGTCGAACCAGGGCAACCCGGCCATCCACTTCAAGGAGACGGACGTGGCCCAGGCCTACCAGGACGTCGTGTCCCGCTTCCTGGGCGAAGACATCCCGCTGCGCTTCACCAGTTACGAAAAGCCGGGCTTCCTGCAGCGCCTGTTCGGAGCGAAGTGATATGCCTCTGCTCTCATTCCTGTTCCCCAAGAATCAGAAAAGCGCGACGGCGGCCAAGGAAAGGCTGCAGATCATCATCGCGCGCGAACGCAGCGGCCGCGGCGGCCCGGATTTCCTCCCCGCCCTGCACCGCGAGCTGATCGAAGTGATCTCCAAGTACACCAAGGTCAACGCCGAGGACATCAAGATTTCCCTCGACCGCCAGGGCAACCTGGAAGTGCTCGACGTCAACGTCGTCCTGCCGGACGCCTGACCCCGTTCTTTCTGCCGCGCCGGGGTGATCATGCCGGCGCGGCGGCCACCTCGCGCACGACGCGCGTGCAGGCATCGATGTGCTGGTAGCCCATCTGCCTGAATAACGCAAAGCCGATCGCGGCCGACGCGACCTGCCCCGCCAGCGGCACGATCTTCGCCGCCGACTTGGCCGCCAGCTTGGCGCCCGACTTCTGCAACAGCTTCAGCACCAGTTCCTTCGTCACGATCTTGCCCACGAGCGTACTGCCGATGGCCGCCACGGCCTGGTAAGTGGCGATGCGCATGCGCGGCTGCAGCCGGTCGATCTGCTCCGGCGACAGGCCGAACGCCCGGTTGATCTCTTCCACCATGACGGCAAAGCTGGACAGGTCCGCGACGATGTCCACGCCCGGCACCGGGATCACGGATACGCCTGCCGAAATGGCCGCGCGCTTGCGCACGAGGCCGCGGCAGCGTTCGCGCACGCGTTCGATGTCCTCGCTGGAGACCGGCAACAGGGCCAATTCGTCGCCCTGACTCTTCTTCTTGAACATGTTAGCTCCTCAACCACAATGTTGACGTCAGTGTAACCGGGAGTTTGTCTACGGCCTGACACAACTATGACGCAATTTCCCAACGAAAATGTGAATTTATCTGAGGCATCAGTAGCTTTGCGTTTTAAAAGTCTGATATATTTAGTGACATTGTAGGAATGTTCCTACAGTGATGTCCTTCAGTCCCACAAGCCGAGACAGCCTGAAAATCATGAGAATATCCGTACTGGACAACGACACGACCCAGGCAGAACTCATCTGCCAAGTTCTGAACGGAGCTGGGCACAGCTGTCAAGCCTTCGACAGTGGTAAAGAATTGCTGGGGCAACTCCGCAAGGACAGCACCGACCTGCTGATCGTCGACTGGCAAGTGACCGACGTCCCGGCGGCGGAACTCCTGCGCCGCGCCAAGGAAAAACTGGCGCCGAATACCCCGACGATGTTCCTGGCCGGCAGCTCGGCCGAAGACGACATCGTGGCCGGCGTCACGGCCGGTGCCGACGACTACCTCGTCAAGCCGCTGCGCCGCGGCGAGCTGGTCGCACGCACCCAGGCCCTGCTGCGCCGGGCGTACCCGTCGCAGAATGGTGCCGAACAGTTACAGTTCGGTCCGTACGTGTTCGAGACCCGCCCGGGCCGCCTGATGATGGACGGCGAACAGATCGACGTCACGCACAAGGAATTCAACCTGGCGCTGCTGTTTTTCCGCAACCTGGGCCGTCCGCTGTCGCGTGCGTACATCCACGAATCGATCTGGGTGCGCGAAACGGCCGTGCCGTCGCGTACGATGGACACCCACGTTTCGCGCGTCCGCAACAAACTGCGCCTGCGTCCGGAGAACGGTTTCCGCCTCGTGCCGGTCTATAGCTACGGCTACAGGCTGGAAAAGCTGGGCGCGTGAAACCCTGACGCTGTAGGGGTATAATGGGCGCGCTGCCCAATTTTTGATCACCCATGCAACTGCTCGCCGTCGGCCTCAATCACACCACAGCACCGGTCTCGCTGCGCGAGCAACTGGCGCTGGCGCCTGAGCAGCTGGGCGATGCGGTGCAGGCGGCGCGCGGCTGGTTCTCGAAGTTCAATACTCGCGGCGAAGACGAAGCGGCGCTGCTCTCCACGTGCAACCGCACCGAGATGTACGCCGCCAGCTGCGCACCCGACCCGCTCGACGCGTCCGCGCGCTTTCTCGCGGATTACCACGACCTGAATTTCGCCGACCTGCGCCCGCATTTGTACATGCTGCCGCAGCACGACGCCGTGCGCCACGCGTTCCGCGTCGCCTCCGGCCTCGATTCGATGGTGCTGGGCGAGGCCCAGATCCTCGGCCAGATGAAGGATGCCGTGCGCGTCGCCGACGAAGCGGGCGGCCTCGGTACCTATCTGCACCAGCTGTTCCAGCGCAGCTTCGCCGTCGCGAAGGAAGTGCGATCGACGACCGAGATCGGCGCGCACAGCGTGTCGATGGCCGCCGCCGCCGTGCGCCTGTCGGAACGCATCTTCGATCGCGTCAGCGAGCAGAACGTGCTGTTCATCGGCGCCGGCGAGATGATCGAGCTGTGCGCCACGCACTTCGCCGCCCACAATCCGAAGTCGATCACGATCGCCAACCGCACGCTGTCGCGCGGCGAGGCGCTGGCCGCGCGCTTCAACGGCAGCGCGATCGGCCTCGCCGACCTCTCTGAACGCCTGGCGCAGTTCGACATCGTCATCGCCTCCACCGGCTCCACCTTGCCGCTGATCGGCAAGGGCCTCGTCGAACGCGCAATCAAAGCGCGCCGGCACCGGCCGATGTTCATGGTCGACCTGGCCGTCCCGCGCGACATCGAACCGGAAGTGGGCCGCCTGAACGACGTGTTCCTGTACACGGTCGACGACCTGGCCGAGGTGGTGCGCACCGGCGTCGAAAGCCGCCAGGCGGCCGTCGCGCAGGCCGAGGCCATCATCGAGACGCGCGTGCAGTCGTTCATGCACTGGATCGGCGACCGCGCCGTGGTGCCCGTCATCCGCGACATGCACGAATCGAGCGAAGCGATGCGCCTGGCCGAACTGGAACGGGCGCGCAAGCTGCTCGCCAGGGGCGAAGACATCGAGACGGTGCTCGACGCCCTGTCGAAGGGCCTCACCGCGAAATTCCTGCATGGCCCGCAACAGGCCCTGCACCGCGCCCAGGGCGACGAACGCGCCCGCCTCGCGAGTTTGCTGCCCCAGCTGTTCCGCGGCCGCCGTTAGCGGCCCGCACTCCTTCGTCGTACCCGCGTGCCGCTTCCCGCGGCTTGTCCGCTGTCATTCCGATAAGAACACTATGAAACCATCCATGCTGGCCAAGCTGGACCAACTGGCCAACCGCCTCGTCGAACTGGACGAACTCCTGATGTCCGAAGGCGCCACCGCGAACATGGACAGCTTCCGCAAGCTGAACCGCGAACACGCCGAACTGAGTCCGCTGGTGGCCGTCTATCGCCAGTACCAGACCGCGCAGGCCGACATCGACGCCGCGCAGGAGATGCTCGCCGACCCGGACATGAAGGAATTCGCGCAGGACGAGATCGACGCGGCGAAGGCGCGCATGGCGGAACTGGACCTCGAGTTGCAGAAGATGCTGCTGCCGAAGGACGAGAACGACGAGCGCAACATCTTCCTCGAGATCCGCGCCGGCACGGGCGGCGACGAATCCGCGCTGTTCGCGGGCGACCTGCTGCGCATGTACACGCGCTACGCGGAGCGCAACCGCTGGCAGGTGGAGATGGTGTCGGAATCGCCGTCCGACCTGGGCGGCTACCGCGAAGTCATCGTGCGCATCGTCGGCCAGGGCGCCTACTCGAAACTGAAATTCGAGTCCGGCGGCCACCGCGTGCAGCGCGTACCGGCGACGGAGACGCAGGGCCGCATCCACACCTCCGCCTGCACCGTCGCCGTGATGCCGGAGGCGGACGAAGTGGAGGACGTGCAGATCAATCCGGCCGACCTGCGCATCGACACCTACCGCGCTTCGGGCGCCGGCGGCCAGCACATCAACAAGACGGATTCCGCCGTCCGCCTGACGCACCTGCCGACCGGCATCGTCGTCGAATGCCAGGACGACCGCAGCCAGCACAAGAACAAGGCGCAGGCAATGAAAGTCCTCGCCGCGCGCATCAAGGACGTGCAATTGCGCGAGCAGCAGAGCAAAGAAGCGGCAACCCGTAAAAGCCTGATCGGCTCGGGCGACCGCAGCGAGCGTATCCGCACCTACAACTTCCCGCAGGGCCGCCTGACCGACCACCGCATCAACCTGACGCTCTATAAACTGGACATGATCATGGACGGCGACCTGGCCGAACTGACGAACGCCCTGTCGGCCGAGCACCAGGCCGAACAACTGGCGGCGCTGGGGGATTGATCAACAACAAACCGGGGTCAGAGCCCGTTTTTGGGAAATTTCCAAAAATCGGGCTCTGACCCCGGTGTTAAGACCGGTATAAGTTGCTAGACTGAAAATATCCTTTTCGACTTCAACCAGGAAGCCCATGTCCTCGTCCCGCAATCTCCTGCTCGCCATCGCCGCCGTCAGCATCGCCCTGATCGGCGCGGCCCTGTATCTCCAGCACGTGAAGGGCCTGCTGCCCTGCCCGCTGTGCGTGATCCAGCGCTACCTGTACCTCGGCATCGCGGTATTCAGCCTGATCGGGGCCTTCGCCAACAAGATCAAGGCCGGCGCCGGGCTTGCACTGCTGTGCGCGCTGGGCGGCCTCGGCTATGTCGGCAAGCATCTGTACGTGCTGGCCCACCCGGGCTTTTCTTGCGGCATCGATCCGATGCAGACGACGCTCAACAAGATCCCGACCGCGACCCTGCTGCCCGGCCTGTTCCGCGCCGACGGCCTGTGCGAAGCGGCGCAGGAGACCGTGTTCGGCCTGAACGTGCCGCAGTGGTCGGCCGTGTGGTTCACGATCCTCACGCTGGCCCTGGTCTGGGTGCTGGTGCGGCGCGCGCGCTGATGATCATCCAGCCCGGCGCCACCATCGCGGCCGTGCAGGCGGGCCTGCCGCTCGACCCGCTGGAAAACCGCATCCTCCTGTGCGAGGCGACGGGTCTGTCGCGCGTCCAGCTGATCACGCAGGGCGACCGCGCCCTCACGCCGGACGAAGCGTCCCGCCTGGACGATCTCGTGGCGCGCCGGCTGCGCGGCGAACCGATCGCCTACATCGTCGGCCGGCGCGAATTCTTCGGCCTGGCGTTTCGGGTCGGCCCCGCCGTGCTGATTCCCCGCCCGGACACGGAACTGCTCGTCGACCTGTCACTCGAGCGCCTGCCGGACAACGCACCGCGCCTGCTCGACATGGGAACCGGAAGCGGCGCGATCGCCGTCGCCGTCGCGCACACGCGGCCGGATGCCGACGTCACCGCGCTGGACGTCAGCCCGGACGCATTGGCCGTCGCCCAGGCGAATGCGGCCGCCAACGGCGCGCGCGTGCGCTTCCTCGAGAGCAGCTGGTTCGACGCGCTCGCCGCCGGGGAAACCTTCGACGTCATCGCCTCCAACCCGCCCTATATCGCGGCCGGCGACGAGCACCTGGTCCAGGGCGATCTGCGCTTCGAACCGGTCGGCGCGCTGACGGACCATGCCGACGGCTTGGCCGCGCTGCGCATCATCATCCAGGGCAGCCCGCGCCACCTCGCGCCGGGCGGCTGGCTGCTGCTCGAGCACGGCTATGACCAGGCCGCCGCCGTGCGCGCGCTGCTGGCGGACGCCGGTTTCACGAACGTGCAAAGCTGGCGGGACCTGGCCGGGATCGAGCGCGTGAGCGGCGGCCGGTTCGGCTGAACGTCTCCCCGGCGCGCTCCGGACGCCCCGTTTGTTACAATTTCGGGTCCACCACCCGGAAGCCAACACGATGCGTCGACTGTTCGCGACCCTCATCCTGCTGGGCCCCCTCGTTGCGTTCGCGGCGGATGCCGCCGATCCGGCGCAAGCGCTGTTCGAGCGCGACTGGCAATGGCGCCTCAAGCACCGGCCCGAATTCGCCACGAGCGTCGGCGACCACCGCTACGACGCGCTGCTGGCCGACACCTCGCTCGCGGAGCAAACGGCCACCATCGAGCACGCGCGCCGCATGCTCGACCTCGCGCGCGAGATCGACCGCGCGCAGCTGGCCGGCCAGGACCGCCTCTCCTGGGACCTGTTCACGGGCGACCAGGAACGCATCCTCGCGCGCGCCGCATTCGTCGCGTTCGACCCGCAGCCGGTCAGCGCGCAGGACGGCCTGCAGATCCGCTTCCCGCAGCTGGTCGCGCAGATGCCGTTCGTGACGGAAGACGACTACCGCAACTACATCGCGCGCCTGAATGCCCTGCCGCGCCACGTCGACGGCATCATCGAGCAGATGCGCGAGGGGATGCGTACCGGCTGGACGGCACCGAAGGCCATCATGGCCGGCCTGCCCGCGCAGTTGCGGGCCATGCGCGAGCACGTGCAGGATGGCGCCCTCGGCGCGCCGTTCCAGCGCCTGCCCGCGACCATCGCCGAGGAGACGCGCGTGCAACTCGCGGCGGACGGCGCGGCCGCCCTGCGCACGGCGGCGGGCGCGCTGCAAAAGCTGGAAGACTTCGTGCGCACCGACTACCTGCCGGCCGCGCGCACGACCATCGGCGCATCCGGCCTGCCCGGCGGCGCGGCGTGGTACGCGTATCTCGTGAAGACGGCGACCACCACCACGCTGGCGCCGGCCGAGATCCACGCGCTGGGTATCAAGGAAGTGGCACGCCTGCGCGCCGAGATGGAAGCGACGGCCGCGCGCACGGGCTTCAAGGGGAGTTATCCGCAATTCGTCGCGTTCGTGCGCAGCGATCCGCGCCTGTTCCCGACCAGTGCCGACGCGCTGCTGGACCGCTACCGCCGCACCATCGCGCGCGTCCAGGCCCAGTTATCCACGCAGTTCGGCACGATCCCGCAGGAAGAACTGGCCGTCAAACCCGTGCAGCAGGCGGGGGCCGACACGCAGGGCGGCGCGTATTACGAAGCGGGCACGCTGGACCGGGTCGCGGCCCTCGCCGTCAACACGAGCCGCCTGGACACGCGGCCGCTATGGGAAGTCGAGACGCTCGCCCTGCACGAGGGCATCCCCGGCCACCACCTGCAGGTCGCGCGCGCCCACGCCATCGACGGCCTGCCGGCATTCCGCCGCCACGCCTGGTATCCCGCGTTCGGCGAGGGCTGGGCGCTGTATGCCGAGGGCCTGGGGCCGGTACTGGGCCTGATGCGCGATCCGTTCTCGCAATTCGGCCGCCTGGCCGACGAGCAGCTGCGCGCCGCGCGGCTCGTCGTCGACACGGGCATCCACGCGCTGGGCTGGCCGCGCCAGCAGGCCGTCGACTGGCTGAACGCGAACACGGCCAATCCGCCGTCCGACAACGAGGTCGAAGTCGACCGCATGATCGCCCAGCCGGGCCAGGCGCTGGCGTATAAAATCGGCCAGCTGCGCATCGCCGCGCTGCGCGCGCGGGCGCAGGCGGCGCTGGGCCCGCGCTTCGACGTCCGCGCCTTCCACGACGCCGTGCTGGACAACGGCGCCGTGCCGCTGGACGTGCTGGAGAAGCGCATCGACCGCTGGATCGCGGCGCAGAATGTCCCGGAACCTGACCTGGTGAATTAACTAAAATGTCATATTGAGGGCTGACCGGCGCGGTTGGCCGATTTCGGTTACTCTCTGCGTCTCATGGCAGTATAAGAAAGGAATCCTCGTGTCGAACCAACTGACCCGCCGCCTGGCCCTGCTGGACGACGATGCCCACCGCGGCCTGCTCCTGCAAGGCCTGCGCGGCATCGAACGCGAGACGCTGCGCGTCGACGGCCAGGGCCACCTGGCAAGGACTGCGCATCCGGTAAAACTCGGCTCGGCCCTGACCCATCCGCAGATCACGACGGATTACGCGGAAGCGCTGCTCGAATTCATCACACCGGCCGAACACGACATCGGCCTGGCCCTGCACCGCCTGGACGCGATCCACCGCTACGCCTATTCCAAGCTGGACGGCGAACTGCTGTGGAGCCAGTCGATGCCGTGCGAGCTGCCGGCCGAGGAAGACATCGAGATCGCCTGGTACGGCAAGTCGAACATCGGCATGCTCAAGCACGTGTACCGCCGCGGCCTGGCCCTGCGCTACGGCAAGGCCATGCAATGCATCGCGGGCATCCACTACAACTATTCGCTGCCGGAAGAACTGTGGCAGCTGCTGGCGGAACACGAGGGCATCACGGAAGAACGCCGCAACGCGCTGCGCGACTTCCAGTCCGAAAGCTATATCTCGACCATCCGCAACTTCCGCCGCTACAGCTGGCTGCTGATGTACCTGTTCGGCGCCTCGCCGACCCTGTCGAAGGGCTTCCTGCGCGGCCGCGAACACAATCTCGAGACGCTGTCGGACGACACCTTGTTCCTGCCGTACGCGACGAGCCTGCGCATGAGCGACCTGGGTTACCAGAACGACGCGCAATCCGGCCTGCGCCCGCACGAGAACAGCCTGGAAAGCTACGTCACCTCGCTGATGGACGCCGTCAAGCGTCCGTATCCGCCCTACGCGGAGATCGGCACGAAGAAGGATGGCGAATGGGTCCAGCTGTCGACCAACATCCTGCAGATCGAGAACGAATACTATTCGACGATCCGCCCGAAGCGCGTGATCCGCACGGGCGAGCGCCCGGTGCAGGCGCTGTGCGCGCGCGGCGTGCAATACATCGAGGTGCGCTGCCTGGACGTCGACCCGTTCGAACCGGTCGGCATCGCACTCGAGACCGGGCGCTTCCTCGACGCCTTCCTGCTGTTCTGCGCCCTCGAAGAAAGCCCGATGATCAACGCGATGGAAGGCCAGGTCCACGCGCGCAACTTCGCGCGCACCGTGAAGGAAGGCCGCCGTCCGGGCCTCACGCTCACACGCAACGACCACGAAGTGCTGCTGAAGGATTGGGCGGAAGAGCTGCTGGAACGCATCCGCCCCATCGCGGAACTGCTGGACCACGAGCACAATTACAAGGGCGCCCACATGGACGCGCTGAACGCGCAGAAGGCCAAGGTCGCGGATCCGGAAAAGACCCCGTCCGCGCGCGTGCTGCAGGAAGTGCGCGCGCTCGGCTCGTTCGCGCAGTTCGGCCTGCGCCAGAGCGAACTGCACGCCGAGGCGTTCCGCACCGAACCGCTGATGCCGGCCGAGACGGGCCTGTTCGACGAGATGGCGCGGGCATCGCTGGCCGAGCAGGCGCAGATCGAGGCGACGGATACCGGCTCCTTCGACGACTTCGTGGCGGCGTATAACAGTAGTACACTGTGCCGTAACAGCTAACACGCGAGCTTGGACATTTACGCATGCACGTCGCCCCCGCGCAGGCGGGGGCCCAATTTGCACGCGTTACGGTAACGCAAGCAGAACTTGGGTTCCCGCCTGCGCGGGAACGACGTCTCACGCTGAATCGGGGCTCTTCTTGCTCACCTTTTTCAACGAACACCACGCCCAGCACGCCCCCGCATCGGAACCGCCCCAGCGCATCGACGTCGTGGCGAACGAGTTCACGCGGCGCGGCCTGGGCCGCATCGTCACCCCGCATGGCGTGCCCCTGACGTCGCTGGAACGCATCCACACGCCCCGCTACCTGCACTTCCTGCGCAGCGCGTGGAACGAATGGCTTTCACTCGACCCGCGCAACGCCGAGCGCGATCTCGTCCCCTCCGTGTGGCCAGGGCAAGGCATGCGCCGCGACGTCGAACCGGACAGTTTCACGGGCCGTCTCGGCCTGTACGCGTTCGACAGTACGACGCCGCTGGCGGCCGGCACGTGGACCGCCGCGAAGACGGGCGCCGACTGCGCGATCAATGCGGCGCACGCGCTGCGCCTGGGCGAGCGGAGCACGTTCGCGCTCACGCGGCCGCCCGGCCATCACGCCGGCGCCGACTACTGCGGCGGCTTCTGCTTCCTGAACAATGCCGCGCTGGCGGCCCAGCACCTGCTCGACGACGGCCTGCAGCGCGTGGCCATCCTCGACCTCGACTACCACCACGGCAACGGCACGCAGGACATCTTTTATCGCCGCAAGGACGTGCTGGTCGCGTCGATCCACGCCGACCCGCGCACGGACTACCCGTACTATGCGGGCCACCCCGACGAGACGGGCGCCGGCGCGGGCCTCGGCTTCAACCTGAACGTGCCGCTGCCGCGCGGAACGGCGGCAGCGCAGTGGTTCCTCGCGCTGGAAACGGCCTGCGTCAGGATGGCGGGCTTTTCTCCGCAGGCGCTCGTCGTCTCGCTGGGCGTCGACGGTTTCAGCGGCGACCCGCGCTCGCACTTCGGCCTCGCCAGCGGCGACTTCCTGCGCATCGGCGAGCGCATCGGCTTTCTTGGCCTGCCGACCGTCTTCGTGTTCGAAGGCGGCTCGGTCGTGCCCGAACTCGGCATCAACGTGGTCAACGTGCTCGAAGGTTTCGAGACGGCGGCCTGACAAGGAAACGACAATGATCGAATGGCAGTGGAGCGGTTTCGCCCACCTGACGGCGGCCGAACTGTACGAGATGCTGGCACTGCGCCAGCAGGTGTTCGTGCTCGAGCAGGCGTGCCTGTACCCGGACATCGACGGCCTCGATCCGGGCGCGCATCACCTGCTCGGCTGGCGCACCCTCGACGGCAGGCGCGAACTGGCCGCCACCCTGCGCTGCCTGGCGCCGGGCGCGAAATACGAGGAGATGTCGCTGGGCCGCGTCGTCACCAGCCCGTCCACGCGCGGCACGGGCCTGGGCCGCGAACTGGTCGCGCAAGGCATCGCGTGCGCGGAACGGCTGCATCCCGGCCACGCGATCCGCATCGGCGCGCAGGCCCACCTGGAAGCGTTCTATGGGAGCTTCGGCTTCGTCACGGTGTCCGCGCCGTACGACGAGGACGGCATCATGCACATCGACATGGTGCGCCCCGCTTCCATCATTTGAGCAGGCCGGATTTCGTCGGATCCGGCATGCGGATCGCGACGAGGCAGGCCAGCGCGCACATGACGCTCACGTACCAGTAGAAATACGGCTCGTGGCCAGCCTGCTTGAACCACAGGGCCACGTATTCCGCCGAGCCGCCGAAGATCGCGTTGGCGACCGCATACGACAGGCCCACGCCCAGCGCGCGCACTTCGACGGGGAACATCTCGGCCTTGATCAGGCCACCGATCGACGTGTACAGGCTGATGATCGCCAGCGCGCACACGATCAGCGCGCCGGCAGTCAGCGGGCTCGAGACGTTACGCAATGCCATCATGATCGGCGTCGTGAACACGGCGGCGAGCGCGCCGAAGGCGATCATCGACGTGCGCCGGCCGATGCGGTCGGACAGCGCGCCGAACGCCGGCTGCAGCAGCATGTAGACCAGCAGGCAGACGGTCATGATGCGGCTGGCCGTCTCCGTGCTCATGCCGGCCGTGTTGACGAGGTATTTCTGCATGTACGTCGTGAACGCGTAGAAGATCAGCGAGCCGCCCGCCGTAAAGCCCAGCACCGTGACGAACGCGCGCCGGTGGTGCTTCAGCAGCGACGCGACGCTGCCCGCGGCCTCGCTCTTGCGCTCGCTGGCGGTGGTGGTCTCGTGCAGCGAACGGCGCAGGTACAGCGACACGAGGGCGGCGCAGGCACCGACGACGAACGGGATGCGCCAGCCCCAGGCCTTCAGTTCGTCATGCGTGAGCAGCAATTGCAGGATGCCCAGCACGAGCAGCGCCGCGAGCTGGCCGCCGATCAGGGTCACGTACTGGAACGACGCGAAGAATCCCTTGCGCCCCGGCTCCGCCACCTCGCTCATGTAGGTGGCGCTGGTGCCATACTCTCCGCCCACGGACAGGCCCTGGAACAGGCGCGCCACCAGCAGCAGCATGGGCGCCGCCGTGCCGATGCTGGCATAGGTCGGCAGCGCGGCGATCATCAGCGAGCCGCCGCACATCATGAGCACGGAAATCATCATCGCATTGCGCCGGCCGTAGCGGTCGGCGATGCGGCCGAACAGCCAGCCGCCGATCGGGCGCATCAGGAAGCCCGCCGCGAAGATGCCGGCCGTGTTCAGGAGCTGGGTCGTCGGATTGCCTTTCGGGAAGAAGGCGGACGAGAAATACAGGGCGCAGAACGAATAGATGTAGAAGTCGAACCACTCCACCAGGTTGCCGGACGACGCGCCGACGATGGCGAACACGCGCTGGCGCGATGTGAGATGTTCGATGGCATGCGGGTCCGCTGTATCCGTCGTGGTCATTGCTATCCTCCGGGTCCGGACCCAGCATAGCAGTTCCTCAATTTTTACGGCGCCACAACAGCACCGGGATGCCTGCAAGCAGCAAAAACGCCGCTGCCGGCTCCGGCACGGGCGAGAGCAGGACCGGCGCGCAATACCCGAAGTCGTTGCAGCTGTTGGCCACGATCTGGCCGGCGTCGTTGATGCCGACGGCGTCCGTCAGCACCTGGATGCCGAGGCCGTCCGTCACGTTGTTCAGGTCGACCAGGCTGCCGTCGGCATACACGAACGCGTGCGAGAAACCGTCCCCGACGAAGCTGGAATAACCGACCACCATGCCGGCCGCGTTGATGGCGTGGGCTTCGCCGAAGTCGCCGCCGAAGGAACCGAGGTCGTGCATCACGCCGTCGCTGTACAGGAACGGATGCCAGACGGCCGCGGCGCCGATGAGGCTGTAGCCCGCCACCTGGCCGGCATCGTTCACCGCCTCGGCCCAGCTGAAGCCGCCGCCCAGCGTGCCGAGGTCCTGCATGGTGCCGTCGTGGTACAGGAATGCGTGGGCGCCGTCGTCCGGGAATCCCGGGCCCGGCTGGGAGCCGCCGACGATCATGCCCGCGCCGTTGATACCCCGCGCCCGCGCATCCGCCCCGCCCAGCGTGCCGATGTCGGTCAGCGTGCCGCCGCTGTACAGGAACGCGCGGCTGTTGCCGGACGCATCCGTGGAATCGCCCACGACCTGGCCCGCGGCGTTGATGCCGTACGCGATGCTCTCGCCGCCGTACAGCGTGCCGGTGCTCCGGATGTCGCCGTTGCGGTAGATGAAGCCGCGCGTAAAGTCGCCGGACAGCGAGGCGCCGACCACGGCGCCGCCGTTGGTGGCGGTCGCCCAGGCAGACTGGCCGCCCAGCGTCGGCAGGAACGTCGTCGTGCCGTCCTGCCACACGAAGGCGCGTTGCTGGTTGTCGGGATTGATGCCGCTGCCGACGACGCTGCCGTCGTTGCCGATGCCGTAGGCCGTGAAGTTTTCGGGCAGGAAGGTCGCGGTATAGAGCGGGTCGGCCAGCACGGCCGGTGCCGCCACTGCCAGGGATACGCCGAGCATCAGCGCCGGCTTCACGCGGCGCCGGCGCGCGCGCCAGGCCAGCAGGCCGAGCCCGGCGGCCAGCATTGCCCAGGTGGCCGGCTCGGGCACGGCCGACACGAGGTCCAGGCGCACGTCCGCGCACGTGCCGAGGCGGCAGGCACGGCCCAGGATCTGGCCCGCGTCGTTGATGTCGGTGGCGTCGATGATCTCCCAGCCGTTCGCGCCCGTCACGAGCGTGTTCAGGTCGACCATGTGCCCGTCGAGATAGATGAAGGCGTGGTAGCCCCAGCCGACGTCCGTGATGAGGTCCGACGCGCCGACGATGACGCCCGCATTGTTCAGCGCCCGCGCATAGCCCCAGTCGCCGCCCAGCGAACCGAGGTCGACCATGTGTCCGTCACGGTACGCGAAGGGCCGCGTCAGCGCGCCGTTGTCCAGGACGACGTCCGTTTCCGACCAGCCCACCGCGAGCCCGGCGTCGTTGACGTCGTAGGCTTCGCTGCGCATGCCGCCCAGCGTGCCGAGGTCGAGCATCATGCCGCCCTGGTAGAGATAGGCGTGGCGGTCCGGGTTGAAGGTGCTGGAGGGAAGCGTGGCCGTGCCGGCCACCGTGCCGGACGCGTTGATGGCTGCGGCATAGCTCCAGTCGCCACCGAACGTGCCGATCAGGTGGACGCCCCCGCTGTCATACAGGAAACCGCGCTGTGCCTCGCCGATGTAGGGCTGGGCATTGCCCGCGACCATGCCGGCGTCGTTGATGCCTCTCGCGTTCGAATACGCGTACATGTCGGGCAGGCTCGCGGCCACCGGCACCACGCTGCCGCCCACATACGCGAACGCGCTGCCGTTGTACGGGCTATTGCGTGACCCGGCGATGTCGCCATGGTTATTGATCGCAAGACCGTAGCTGTCTGGCAGCACGCTGCCCAGGCTCGTGACGGTCCCGCCGGACAGGATGGCGGCCGCACCGCCGGACGTACCGACGATCTGGCCTGCGTTGTTGAGCGCGGACGGCGCGAAACCCGCCGGCAGGAAATCAAATGTATAGAGCGGATCGGCCCACGCGTGCGCGCTGGCGAAGAACGGCAACAACAGGGCGAACAGGCAACGGCGTATCGACATGGCAGGCTCCGGATGACATTCAGGCGTGCCAACGATACGGCCCGACGCGCCGCGCGGAACTGAGCCAGATCAGTCGTGCGCGGAACGCGTTCAGAACGTGATGACGAAGCGCGCGCCGCGGCTCACCGGGCGCGCGTAACGTACCGTGCCGCCATTGCCATGTACCAATTGACGCACCATCGCGAGACCAATGCCGCCGCCCTGTTTGCGCGTCGTGAAGAAGGGCGTGAAGATGTGCGCGGCCAGCGCGTCCGGCACGCCGGGACCGTCGTCGTCGACCTCGATGCGCAGGCGCGCACCGCGCACCAGGCGGGCGGCAACGCGCGCGCGGCCGCCCGCACCCGTCGCCTCGAACGCGTTCTTGAGCAGGTTGATCAGCGCCTGCTCGAGCTGGCCCGGGTCGGCCATCAGTTCCAGCGACGCCGGCTCCACCGAGAACGCGACGTCGCCGCCGCGCTCCCGCCAGGCCGGCCCCACCAGCGCATCGAGCCGCGCGAACAGGGCGGCCAGCGGCACCCGCTCCGGCCGCGCATCCGGCACGTTGGACAGGCTGCGGTAGCTGGCGACGAAACCGGCCAGGCTGTCGGCGCGGCGGCCGATGGCGTCGAGCGCCGTGCCGAGGTCCGCCGCCATGTCGGGCAGCAGCGCGGGCCGTGCTTCCTCGACCAGGTCGCGCGCCGTGCGCGACAGCGACGCCACCGGCGTCAGCGAATTCATGATCTCGTGCGTGAGCACGTGCACCAGCCGGCGCCAGGCGTTCAAGGCTTCGGCTTCCAGTTCGCTTTCGACCGGCATCAGCGCGGCGAGACGCTGCGGACGGCCATGCAGGGTCAGCATCGACACCGTCGCCAGCGCGCGTTCGGTGCCGCGCTCGGTCTCGAATTGCAGCAAGGTGCGGTCGCCGTGCGGTTGCCGCGCCAGCTGGCGGTACAGGGCGGCGCCATCGGTGGCGCGGCCCGGCGCGACCAGCTTGCGCGCGTTCGCGTTCAGCGGCTGCACGTGCTCGTCCCCGTCGATGCCGAACAGCGCGACCGGCGCGTGTTCCAGGCGCGCTTCCAGGGCCAGCGCGTTGTCGACGAGGCTTTGCTGCTCGACGTTCAGCACGGGGCGCGGTTCAGGCGCGGGCTGCCGGCGCAGCGCGGCCAGCGCGGCCAGGCTGCGCCACAGGACCAGCACCGCGACCACGGCCGCCAGGCCGCACAGCACGAGGACACGCGGCGCATCGCCCGCGCGGCCGGCGCCGAACGCCAGCGCCGCGAGGCCGGCCGCCGCCAGCAGCGCGGCCATCTTCGCGCGCGCTTCAGATGCCATGCTTGCCCAGCTTGCGGTACAACGCGGCGCGGCTGACGCCCAGCATGCGCGCGGCGAGGCTGATGTTGCCCCTGGCCTTGTCCAGCGCGGCGGCGATGGTGTCGCGTTCCAGTGCGCCCAGCCTGAAGTCCTGAGCCTTCTCCACCTGGACGGGCGCAGGCGGCGCGGCCGGCGCGAGGCCGAAATCCTCGTAGCGGTAGTCGGCGCCGCCACCCAGGATCACGGCGCGCTCGCACGCGTGGCGCAGCGCGCGCACGTTGCCGGGCCAGTCCCACGCGCACAGGCGGTCCAGCGCGGCCGGCGCCAGCTCGCGCACGGGCCGCTGGTACTGGCCCTCGTACAGCGACAGGTAGTGGTGCAGCAGCGCGGGAATGTCGTCGCGCCGGGCGCGCAGGGGCGGCACGCGGATCACGATGGTGTTCAGGCGGAACAGCAGGTCGGCGCGGAACACGGCCGGATCGAACAGGCGGTCTTCCGTCAGGTTGGTTGCGCTGACGATGCGCACGTCGACCGGTTCGGGGCGGTCGGCGCCGATCGGCGTCACCTCGCGCCGTTCGAGCGCCGTCAGCAGCCTGGCCTGCGCGGGCAGCGGCATGTTGCCGATCTCGTCGAGGAACAGCGTGCCGCCGCGCGCGGCCTGGAAGCGGCCGGCGCGGTCGCTCTTCGCGTCGGTGAACGCGCCCTTGCGGTGGCCGAACAACTCGCTCTCGCACGTCGCCTCGGGCAGCGCGCCCATGTCCACGGCGAGGAACGTCCCGGCGGCGCGGCGCGACGCCTGGTGGAGGGCGCGCGCGACGAGCTCCTTGCCGACGCCGTTCTCGCCCAGCACCATCACGTTCGCTTCGGTGGGCGCGACACCGGCGATCATCGCCTTCACCTCGCGCATCGGCGCGGAGTCTCCCATCAGGGCCGACGCGCCGGGCACGTTCGCGGCCGCGCGGCGCGCCAGCGCGGCATCGACGGCGGCGGCGAGGCGCGCGTTGTCCCAGGGCTTGGTGATGAAGTCGACGGCGCCGCGCTTCAGCGCTTCGACCGCGAGCGGCACGTCGGCATATGCGGTCAGCGCGATCACGGCGGGCGGCCGCGCCAGCGTGCGCAGGCGGTCGAGCACCGCGAGCCCTTCGGCGCCGTCGACGCGGCCCGGCGTGAAATTCAGGTCGAGCAAGACGACGTCCGGCACGCCGTCCGCCAGCAGCGCCTCCAGCCGCGCCGGATCGTCGAGCGTGCTCACCGCGCCATGGCGGCGGCGCAGCAGCATCTGCGCGGCGCAGGCGACATCGCGGTCGTCGTCGAGGATCAGGAGGCGGGTGCGGGATTCAACCATCGGGCCATTCTAGCAGCGCGCATCGGGGCGTTGTACTGCCCGGCGGTCACCTGTCCGGAAGCGCACAGGGGTACCTGTCCGGATCCGGACAGTCGCGCGACAAAACCCCTTTCGGCAGGGGCAAAACGGTCGTGGCACGGGGCTTGCAAACAATGCCGGCATGACCCATCCATCTCCCCACCTCGTCACCGGCGCCGCCATGGACGTGCGCGTTCCGGTCCGGCGCGGCCGTTTCGTTCTGCGCGCCGGCGCGCTGCTGGCCGCCCTCTCCCTGGCCGCCTTCGCCGCGTGGCAGGCCTTGCCGCACGGGCTGCAGGTGGCAGCGCGCGACGTGCGCATCGCCCGCGTCGCGCCGGGCGTCTTCCGCGACGAGATCGTCGTGCGCGCCAGTGCCGAACCATTCAGCGCCATCGTGCTCGACTCGGTCGAATCCGGCCGCGTCGAGGAAGTGATCGCGCACGACGGCCAGCACGTGGCGAAAGGCGATTTGCTGTTCCGCCTGTCGAACCCGCAGCGCAACCTGGAACTGCTGGCGCGCCAGACCGAGTACGCGCAGCAGATCTCGAACCTCGCGACCCTGCGCGTGGCGCAGGAAGCCAGCCGCACCGACCACCAGCGCCGCCTGGCGGACCTGGAATTCGCGCTGGAGCAGGCGCGCAAGCAGCATGCGCGCAACGCCAGCCTGGCCGCGCGCGGCTTCCTGTCCACGGCCGCGCTGGAGGATGCCGCCGACAAGCTCGCGCAGCAGCGCCGCCTGCTGGACGACGAGCGGGCCAGCAGCGCCGCCGAGGAACAGGTGCGCGGTCGCGTGCTGCAGCAGATCGAAGGCGTGATCGCGGGCCTGCAGGCGGGCCTGAAGCTCGTGAACGCGACCGTCGACGCGCTGGCCGTGCGCGCGCCGGCCGCCGGCGTGCTGACCGATTTCCGCCTGCTCGTCGGCGAAACGGTGCGCCCCGACCAGCGCATCGGCCGCATCGACGATCCGCAGCGCTTCAAGCTCGTGGCACAGGTCGACGAGTTCTATCTCAGCCGCGTCACGACCGGACGCCCGGGCCTCGTGGTCCAGGAAGGCGCCAGGTATCCGCTGCGCGTCGCCACGATCTACCCGCAGGTCAAGGACGGCCGCTTCACCGTCGAGATTGTGTTTACGGGCGCGCAGCCGCCCGTGATCAGTCCCGGCCAGGGCCTGGATGCACGGCTGACGCTGGGCGAGCCGGCCCGGGCCCTGCTGCTGCCCCAGGGCACTTACGCCGGCGACGGCGGCGGCGCCTGGGTGTTCGTGGCGGCGCCGGACGGCCGCCATGCCGAACGGCGCACCGTGCGCCTGGGGCGCCGCAACGACACGCAGGTGGAAGTCCTGTCCGGACTGGCCGCCGGCGAGGACGTCATCGTGTCCGGCTACACGTCGTTCGGCAAGGCCGGGCGGCTGGAATTGACGAAGTGACGCGCACCCTCCAACATCACATCAACCACGAAAGAACGACATGCTCCGACTATCAGGCGTCAGCAAGATCCACACGGCGGGCGAAGTCCGCACCACGGCCCTCGACCGCATCGACCTCGAGATCGCCGCCGGCGAATACGTGGCCATCACGGGGCCGTCCGGCTGCGGCAAGTCCACGCTGCTGTCCGTCCTCGGGCTGCTCGACGTGCCGACGTCCGGAGAATACTGGTTCGAGGGCCGTAACGTGGCCGGCTGGAGCGAGGCGAAGCTGAATGCGCTGCGGCGCGGGAAGATTGGGTTCATTTTCCAGAGCTTCAACCTGATCGAGGAATTGACCGTATTCGAGAACGTCGAACTCGCGCTCGAATACACGGGCACGCCCGCGGCCGAACGCCGGCGGCGCGTGCGCGACATGCTCGACCGGCTGGGCGTGGCGCACCGCGCCGGACACCGGCCGTCGCAGCTGTCGGGCGGCCAGCAGCAGCGCGTGGCGATCGCGCGCGCCCTCGTGGCCGGGCCGGCCATGCTGCTGGCGGACGAACCGACCGGCAACCTCGACACCGCGCACGGCGACGACGTCATGCGCCTCCTACGGAACATCAACGCCGAGGGCACGACGGTCGTGATGGTCACGCACTCGCCCGCGCACGCGGCGCAGGCGTCGCGCACGCTGCGCCTGCTCGACGGCCGCATCGTCGTCGACGCGCTGCTGGCGGCATGAGGAGGCCACGATGAATTTGCGCGATTTCCGCATCGGCTGGCGCCTGCTCGTCAAGGAGCCGGCCTATTCCGCAGTGGTGGTGCTCGGCCTCGCGGTCGGTATCGCCGTGTGTTTTTTGCTGCTCGGCTACGTGCGCCACTCGTTTTCGTACGACGAGCACGTGCCCGAACGCGAGCGCGTGTTCCAGTTGCAGCAGAAATGGAACCTGGCCCTGCTCGGCAACGGATGGGGCACCGACACCAGCCTGCCCGCGCTCGCGGCGGCGAAGGCGAGCGGGCAACCGGTGCTCGGCACCGCCTTCCTCAGCGTCGGTCTCAGTGTGCGCGTGGACGGCCGGGCCCTTGGTATCGGCGTCACCCTGGTCGATCAAGACTTCGAGAAGATCGTCGCGCCGCGCGTGCTGGCGGGCGACCTGCACGCGGCCCTCACGCGGCCGGAAGCGCTGGCACTGACCGCGGACACCGCATTGAAGCTGTTTGGGCGCGCGGACGCGGTCGGGCGTACGCTGCAGGGCGACGGCCGCACGTACGTGGTGGCGGCCATCGTGGCCGACCCGCCCGCCGCCGCCACGATGTCGTTCGGCGCCCTGGCCGGCAGGGACAGCGTGATCATGCCGGCCGACGTGCGCGCCTCCGTCAGCGGCACGTGGGGCCGTTCGGCCGGCCGGGTCTACCTCAAGCTGCTGCCCGGGGCCGATGCGGGCGCGGTCATCGACGCCCTGCGGCGCGGCCTGCGCGCGTCGTCGCTCGTGCAGCGCGATTACGCCCAGCAGGTCGCGGCGCTGGGCGGACGCGACCTGATCGATTACCGGCTGCAGCCGATCGCCGACGTGTATCTCGCGCCTGACCTGAACGACCTGTTCGCCCCGCACGGCAACCGCCAAGGCGTGATCGGGCTGGGCGCCGTCGCCGTCCTGGTACTGCTGCTGGCCGCAACCAATTACGTCAACCTGGCCACCGTGCGCACGCTGGCGCGCCAGCGCGAGATCGCCATGCGCAAGGTGCTGGGCGCCTCGGCGCAGGCCGTGGCACGCCAGTTCCTGGCGGAGTCGGTGCTGGTCTGCCTGATCGCCACCGTCCTCGGCCTGTTGCTGGCGTGGCTGCTGCTGCCGGTCTTTTCCGACCTCGTGCAGCGCAGGCTGGACGGCATGTTCGATCCGGCGCCGCTGGCGGCGACGCTGGCGCTGGGCGTGCTCCTCGGCCTGGCCGCCGGCGCCTACCCGACGTGGTCGGCGCTGCGCGTGCGCGCCACCGCCGCCCTGGCCGGACGCGGCGCGGCCGAGACGGCGCGCGGCCTCTGGATCCGGCGCACGTTGACCACGCTGCAGTTCGGCGTCGCCATCGGCCTGACCGCCACGACGCTCACCGTCGCCTGGCAGACGCGCTACGCCAGCACGCTCGATCCAGGCTTCGATACGGCGCCGCTGCTGATGTTCCCGGCCGAAAACGACCTGCGCGACCCGCGCACGCGCGCCCTGCGCGACGCCGTCGCGCGCCTGCCGGGTGTCGTGGGCGTGGCGGTCTCGCACCTGCCGTTCAGCGTCGGTCACAACATCACCTCGCTGCGCCGCGCCGGCGGCACGGCCACCGACATCAACGTGTACGACGTCGATCCGAACTTCTTCGACGTCTACCGGGTAAAGCCCGTGGCCGGGCGCCTGTATTCGCCCGCGTTCGACAAGGTAAACGACGACGACCGCGTGGTGATCAACGTGGCGGCGGCTCGTCAGCTCGGCTTTCCGACGCCGCGCGATGCAGTCGGGCAGGTGGTGACGTTCAGCGCGGGCAGCCGGCCGATGCAGATCGTGGGCGTGGCGCCGGACCTGCGCCAGCGCTCGGCACGCGACGGCCAGCAGCCGAGCGTGTTCTTCCTGCGCGACCGCGTGGGCGGATTCACGGTAAGGTGCAGCGGCGACGTCGATGCGGTCCGGCGCGCCATCGAGGCCCTGTGGCCGCGTTACTTCCCCAACGAGCCTCTGGATGTCGTGCGCATCTCGACGCTGATGACCGACATCTTCTATGCCGACGACCTGCGTCTCGCCAAGCTGCTGGCGGCCGCCAGCGCGATCGCGACGGCGATCGCCGCCTTCGGCATCTATGTGCTGGCCGCGTACAGCGTGCGCCGGCGCGAAAAGGAAATCGTGCTGCGCAAGCTGTATGGGGCCGGCCACGCGGCGATCGCCAGACTGGTGGCGCGCGAGTTCGCCGCGCTGGTCGGTGCCGGCGCAGTGCTGGGATTACCGTTCGCGTGGGTGGCGATCCAGCGCTGGCTGGGCGGGTTCACCGAGCGTGCGCCGATCGGCGGCTGGACGCTCGCCGCCGCGCTGCTGGTGGCGGGCGTCGTGGCGCTGGTGTCGACCCTGCGCCACGCGCTGGCGGCGATGCGGATCCGCCCCGCTAGCGCGCTGCGCGAATGAATCAGCAGGCCGCGCTGCCGCAGACTTTTACCAGTTCGACTTCGAACACGAGGCCAGTGTTGCCCGGGATAGCGCCCGGCACGCCGCCCGCGCCGTAACCCAGGCTGCTCGGGATCAGGATCGTGCGCTTGCCGCCGACCTTCATGCCCTGCACGCCCTGGCCGAAGCCGGGAATCACGGATTCATTGGTGTTCACGGCGCCGATGACGAAGGTGAACGGCTTGCCGGGCAACGACGCGTCGAACTTGGCGCCCTTGAAGTCGGCCGCGGCGGCGCTGTACAGCCAGCCCGTGTAGTTGACCTGCACGCGCGCGCCGTTGACGGCTTCGGCACCGGTACCGATCGCGATGTCGGTCTTGGTCAGCGCGGCGGGATTGTTGACGACGGGAGGGGTGGTGCTGCCCGAATCGCCACCGCCGCCGCATGCGGACAGGCTCAGGATGGCGGCGAAGGCGGCGGCCAGTGGGAAGGACAGTTTCATGGGACTCCTACGGGACAGGTTGGTTATCGGATGGAAACCCGAACCTTACCAACCTGCCCTGCAAGCGTCTGTGGGGGATTTGTATGCCTTTGTAATCCGCTCAGATTTCGACCTGGGTGCCAAGTTCGATGACGCGGTTGCTCGGGATCTGATAATAATCCGCGGCCGTGCGGGCGTTGCGCTGCATCGCCACGTACAGGTGCTCCCTCCACGGCATCATGCCCTGCCCCGGCACCGAGATCACGGTCTGGCGCGCGATGAAGAACGACGTCTCCATCATCTCGAATTCGAGGCCGCAGGCGGCGCACAGGCGCAGGATGTCCGGGATGTCCGCTTCGTCCTTGAAGCCGTAGGTCACGTTCAGCTGGTAGCAGTTGTGGCCCAGCGGGACGACCTCGACCTGCTCGCTCTCGGGCACGTACGGCTCCTCGCGGATGCGCACCGTGAGGAACACGACGCGCTCGTGCAGCACCTTGTTGTGCAGGAGGTTGTGCAGCAGCGCGTGCGGCACGCCGTCGGTTTCGCCGCGCAGGAAGATGGCGGTGCCGGACACGCGGTCGGGCGGCGCGACGAACAGCGACTGCAGGAAGTCGTCGAGCGGGATCGCGTGCTTTTCCAGGTTCTCGAACACGAGTTCGCGGCCGCGCTTCCACGTCAGCATCGTCGTCAGCAGGATCGCGCCGAGCAGCAGCGGGAACCAGCCACCGTGCAGCAGTTTCAGGGTGCTGGCCGAAAACAGCATGATGTCCATCGCCATGAAGAAGCCGGTGGCGCCGAAGCACAGCCACAGCGGCAGGTGCCAGCGGTAGCGGATCACGAAGAACGTCAGGATCGTCGTCGCGAACATGGTCGCCGTCACCGCGATGCCGTAGGCGCCGGCCAGCTTGTCCGACGAACCGAAGCCGACGACCGCCAGCAGCACGACGATCAGCTGCAGCCAGTTCACGGCCGGGATGTAGATCTGGCCGATCTCACTTTCCGACGTGTGCATCACGCGCATGCGCGGCAGCAGGCCCAGTGCGATGGCCTGGCGCGTCATCGAGAACGTGCCGGAGATCGTGGCCTGCGACGCGATCACGGTCGCCATCGTCGACAGCAGCACGAGCGGCAGCACGCTCCAGCTGCCCAGCTGGTGGAAAAACGGGTTCTCGAGCGCTTCCGGATGCGTGATCAACAGGCCGCCCTGGCCCAGGTAGTTCACGGCGAGCGCGGGGAACACGACCATGAACCACGCGAAGCGGATCGGCTTCTTGCCGAAGTGGCCCATGTCCGCGTACAGCGCCTCGGCGCCGGTGAACGCCAGCACGACGGCGCCCAGCGCGACGAACGCGATCATGCGCTCGCGCAGCATGAACTCGAACGCATGCAGTGGGTTCAGCGCGTGCAGGATCACCGGGGCCTGCACGATATTGATGACGCCCATCACGGCCAGCGCGGCGAACCACACGACCATGACGGGGCCGAACCAGCGGCCGATGCCGGCCGTGCCGTGGCGCTGCACGCTGTACAACCCCACCAGCACGACGATCGTCAGCGGCACGACATATTTTTCCAGGCCGGGCGTGGCCACTTCGAGACCTTCGATCGCGCCCAGCACGGAGATTGCCGGCGTGATCACGCTGTCGCCGTAGAACATCGTGGCGCCGAACACGCCCAGCACCATCAGCACGTAATGCCAGCGCGACGTGCGCGTGACGGAATTCAGCGCGAGCGCCATCAGGGCCATGATGCCGCCCTCGCCGCGGTTGTCCGCGCGCAGCACCAGCGTGACGTATTTGAGCGAGACGATCATCGTCAGGCCCCAGAAGATCAGGGACACGATGCCCAGCAGGTTCGGCGTGGTCAGGGCCAGGCCGTGGACGGGATCGAAGATGGTCTTGAGCGTGTACAGCGGACTGGTGCCGATGTCGCCGTAGACGATACCGACCGCCGCCAGCGTCAGCCCTGCCAGGCTGCTTTTCTTATGTTCTGCCGTCAAGGTTTCACCGTTTTGTTGTTCTGGTGCGTTGCACAATAGAATAATTGACAAGGAAAGACAAGAGCGCATCCTTTTGCCCTGCCGCTATTTTCTCAAAGTCTGCATCAATGGAAGCGGGCCGAGCGCACGCCTCGGTTGCCGCACACGGCGGGCCCGCCAGCAAGGCTGCGCCCGTTCAAGGATAATGTCAGACCATTCACCCGTATCACGCCTCCCCATGAACACCGGCATCCTGTCCGCCGCCCTCGCCTTCCTGTGCTGGGGCCTGTTTCCGCTGTATTTCCACGCCATCGACGAAGTGCCGCCGCTGCAGATCCTCGCGCACCGCATGCTGTGGTCGCTGCTGTTCCTCGTGATCGTGCTCGCCGTGCGCCGCCAGTGGGCCTGGCTGAACCTCGTACGCCAGCCGCGCGTGTTCGGCAGCTTCGTCGCGTCCGCCCTGCTGCTCAGCGTCAACTGGCTCATCTACATTTGGGCCGTGAACAACGGCCACGTCATCGAGGCCAGCCTCGGCTATTTCATCAATCCGCTCGTCAACATCATGTTCGGTTCGATACTGCTGAAGGAACGCCTGCGGCACACGCAATGGATGGCGATCGGCGTGGCGGCGCTGGGCGTCGCCTGGCTGACGTGGCAGGCCGGCAACGTGCCCTGGGTCGCGCTGGCGCTGGCCGTATCGTTCGGCGGCTACGGCCTGCTGCGCAAGACGGCCGCGCTGGGCGCGCTGGAGGGCCTGTCGTTCGAGACGATGGTGCTGTTCCCGCTCGCGGCCGCCTACGTCGTCTGGCTCAGCGTGCACGGCCAGAACACCTTCATCAACACGGACTCGAACACGACGCGCCTGCTGCTCGTCGCGGCCGGGCCGATCACGGCGATCCCGCTGCTGCTGTTCGCGGCGGGCGCGAGAAAAATCCCGCTGTCGATCGTCGGCTTGCTGCAATACATGTCGCCCACCCTGCAATTCCTGCTGGGCGTGTGGCTGTTCCACGAAGCATTTACTGCCGACCGCCTCGTCGGCTTCGTGCTGATCTGGCTTGCACTGGCCCTGTTCGCGGCCGAAGGCTTGCTGAATCGCCCACAGCGGGTGGCCAAAGAGGCTTGAGCTGGCGCAAACCGGGGTCAGAGCCCGAATTCTGGCAATTTCCTGAAATCGGGCTCTGACCCCGGTGTTTTACAGTATCCTGTCGTCCTTATTTTACGAGATAGAAGTACATTACTAATGGCCAATTACGTCTACACCATGAACCGCGTGGGCAAGATCGTCCCACCGAAACGCCAGATCCTGAAGGACATTTCGCTGTCGTTCTTCCCGGGCGCGAAGATCGGCGTGCTGGGCCTGAACGGCTCGGGCAAATCGACCCTGCTGAAGATCATGGCCGGCATCGACACCGACATCCAGGGCGAAGCGCGCCCGATGCCGGGCCTGAACATCGGCTACCTGCCGCAGGAACCGCAGCTCGATCCGGAAAAAACCGTGCGCCAGGAAGTGGAAAGCGGCCTGGGCGAAGCGTTCGAGGCACAGGCGAAACTGGAAGCCGTGTACGCGGCGTATGCCGAGGAAGACGCCGATTTCGACGCGCTGGCCAAGGAGCAGGAGCGCCTGGAATCGATCATCGCCGCCTCCGACGGCGGCAACCTGAACCTGCAGCTGGAAATGGCCGCCGACGCGCTGCGCCTGCCGCCGTGGGATGCGAAGATCGGCGTGCTGTCCGGCGGCGAGAAGCGCCGCGTGGCGCTGTGCAAGCTGCTGCTGTCCAAGCCGGACATGCTGCTGCTCGATGAACCGACCAACCACCTGGACGCCGAATCCGTCGAATGGCTGGAGCAGTTCCTGCTGCGCTTCCCCGGCACCGTCGTCGGCATCACCCACGACCGCTACTTCCTCGACAACGCCGCCGAATGGATCCTGGAACTGGACCGCGGCCACGGCATCCCCTGGAAGGGCAATTACTCGTCCTGGCTGGAGCAGAAGGAAGCCCGCCTGAAGCAGGAAGAAGCGACGGAATCCGCGCGCCAGAAAGCGCTGGCGAAAGAACTGGAATGGGCGCGCCAGAATCCGAAGGCACGCCAGGCCAAGTCGAAGGCGCGTCTCGCCCGCTTCAACGAACTGTCCGAATACGAATACCAGAAGCGCAACGAGACGCAGGAGATCTTCATCCCCGTCGCGGAACGCCTCGGCAACGAAGTCATCGAGTTCAAGAACGTCTCGAAAGCGTTCGGCGACCGCCTGCTGATCGACAACCTGTCGTTTACCGTGCCGCCGGGCGCGATCGTCGGCATCATCGGCCCGAACGGCGCCGGTAAGTCGACGCTGTTCCGCATGATCGCGGGCATCGAGCAGCCGGACAGCGGCGAAGTCGTCATCGGCAAGACCGCGAAGGTCTCGCTCGTCGACCAGTCGCGCGACAGCCTCGCCGCCAACAAGACCGTGTTCGAAGACGTGTCCGGCGGTGCCGACATGTTGTCCGTCGGCCGCTTCGAGATGCCGTCGCGCGCGTATCTCGGCCGCTTCAACTTCAAGGGCGCGGACCAGCAGAAGCTCGTCGGCAACCTGTCCGGCGGTGAACGCGGCCGCCTGCACCTGGCCAAGACGCTGCTCAAGGGCGGCAACGTGCTGCTGCTGGACGAACCGTCGAACGACCTGGACGTCGAAACCCTGCGCGCGCTGGAAGACGCGCTGCTGGAATTCGCGGGCAGCGTGATGGTCATCTCGCACGACCGCTGGTTCCTCGACCGCATCGCCACCCACATCCTCGCGTTCGAAGGCGAGTCGCAGGTCACCTTCTTCAACGGTAACTACCAGGAGTACGAAGCCGACAAGAAGAAGCGCCTCGGCGAAGAAGGCGCCAAGCCGAAGCGGATCCGCTACAAGCCGCTCACCAGCTAAGCTTACTCCTCCAGAAAGCGCTGGGCATCCAGCGCCGCCATGCACCCGCTGGCGGCGCTGGTGATCGCCTGCCGGTAGACGTGGTCCTGCACGTCGCCGGCCGCGAACACGCCGGGCACGCTCGTGGCGGTCGCCAGGCCGTTGCGTCCCGCGCGCGTCACGATGTACCCGTTCTCCATCTCCAGCTGACCCGCGAAGAGGCCCGTATTCGGCTGGTGGCCGATGGCCACGAACACGCCGTGCACGGGCAGCACGCGGATGCCGCCGCGCTCGCCGCGCAGGCGCAGCGTGTGCACCCCGGCCGCATCGCCCAGCACCTCGTCCAGCGTGTGGTTCCACAGGACGTCCACCTTGCCCTCTTCCACGCGCGCCAGCAGGCGCTCGACGAGGATCGCTTCCGCGCGCAGGTGGTCGCGGCGGTGCACCACCGTCACCCTGGACGCGATGTTCGACAAATACAGCGCCTCTTCCACGGCCGTGTTGCCGCCGCCGATCACGGCGACCTCCTTCCCGCGATAAAAGAAGCCGTCGCAGGTGGCGCAGGCCGAGACGCCGCGCCCCATGAAGGCCTGCTCCGACGGCAGGCCCAGGTAGCGCGCGGACGCGCCGGTGGCGATGATCAGCGCGTCGCACGTGTACTCGCCCTGGTCGCCGGACAGGCGCAGCGGACGCTCGTGCAGGTGCGCCGTGTGGATGTGGTCGAAGACGATCTGCGTCTCGAAGCGCCGTGCGTGCAATTCGAAGCGGCGCATCAGATCGGGGCCCTGGACGCCGTCCGGGTCGGCGGGCCAGTTTTCGACGTCGGTCGTCGTCATCAGTTGTCCGCCCTGCGCGACGCCGGTGACGAGCAGCGGGTTCAGGTTGGCGCGCGCCGCGTACACGGCGGCGGAATAGCCTGCCGGGCCGGAACCCAGAATCAGGACCTTGGCATGTTTTTTCATGATGTCAGGAGGCGAGGTGGCGGGACAGGTGCTCGGCGAACCGTTCGGGCGCCATGAACCCGATGACGCGGCTCTCCGGCACTTCCTTGCCCTGCTTGAACAGGATGATGCCGGGTGGCCCGAACAGGCCGAATTTCTTCATCAGCGCGCGGTCTTCGTCGTTGTTGGCGGTGACGTCGACCTGCAGCAGGCGCACCTGCTTCATCTGCGCTTCCACCTTCGGTTCGGAGAAAGTAAACCGCTCCATCTCCTTGCACGACACGCACCAGTCGGCATAAAAGTCCAGCATCACGGGCGTGGGGGACGACGCGAGCGCCCGATCCAGTTCGGCCAGCGTGCGGATGCGCTCGAACTTCTGTTCCTTGCCCTCGGCCGCGGCGGCGACCTGCGTGCCGCGCAGGTGCGCCAGCGGCTGCAGCACGTCCTGGCCCGCGCTGGCGGCGCCCACCAGTTCGAACAGGCCGCCCGTCAGCAGCACGAGGCCCAGCGTCTTGCCGGCATAACGGCCCAGGCCCGCACCGGCGGCGATGGGTTCGAACACGCGCAGGAACACGGCGCACAGCACGGCGAACGCGCCCCACAGCAGCATCGCGACGGTGATCGGGAACACGGGCGTCACCATCCAGATCGCGACCGCCAGCAGCAGCAGGCCGAACACGCGCTTGACGTGGTTCATCCACGCGCCGGCGCGCGGCAGCAGGCTGCCCGCCGAGACGCCCGTCAGCAGCAGCGGCACGCTCATCCCGGCCGCCATCGAGAACAGCGCCCAGCCGCCCGTCCACACGTTTTTCGTCTGGCTGATGTACAGCAGTGCACCCGCCAGCGGACCGGCCACGCAGGGCCCCACGATCAGTGCGGACAAGGCGCCCATCACGAACACGCCGGCGAAGCGCCCGCCGCTCATGCTGCCGCTCGTCGTGCTCAAGCGGCTTTGCAGGCTGCTGGGCAGCTGCAGCTGGTAGACGTCGAACATCGACAGCGCCAGCAGCACGAGCAGCGCGCCGAACGTCAGCAGCACCCACGGCTTCTGCAGCGCGCCGGCGAGACCTTCACCGGCCAGGCCCGCCGCGACACCGAGCGCCGTGTAGACGAGCGCCATGCCCAGGCTGTACGCCAGCGCGAGGATAAAACCTTTACTGCGCGAGACGTTGCCCTCGCCGACGATGATCGACGACAGGATCGGCACCATCGGCAGCACGCACGGCGTGAACGACAGCAGCAGGCCGAACGCGAGGAACGCGAGGCCGATGCGCCAGGCGCTGCCCGATTGCAGCGTGCGCTGGGCCAGCGAGCTGTCGTCTTCGTGCGCGGGCGGTGGAGCGATCACGGCGTCGGCTGCGGCAGGCTTCAATGCGCCCGGCGCCGCCGGGTCCACCGCGAACGCGACTTCGGCGGGCGGATAGCACAGGCCCGCATCCGCGCAGCCCTGGTAGCCCACGCGCAGCACGAACGGTGCTTTCGCATCCGCTTTCACCGGCAGGTCCGCTGCAAGCTGCCCCGCATACGTCTCCATCTCCTTGTTGAAATTGCTGTCGAACTTGCGCACGCCGTCCGGCAGCGCGGGCTGGCCGACCTGCGGCGCCGTGAACACGAGGCGGTCGCGGTACAGGTGGTAGCCGGGCGCGATGGCCCAGGTGACGTGCACGATGCCGCCTGCGCGCAGTTCGGCGCTCGGCTTGAACGCCTGTTCCGGCGGCAGGAAGTCGTCGGCGGCAAGCGCCGGCCGGCCCAGCGTACTGGCCAGCAGGACCAGCGCGGCCATCCATCGAAAGAGCTGCTTCATGATGCGTAATCTCCTGAAATACTGTGGTGATGCGCTTGTCCCGTGCCGTCGATGGCGAAGTATGCGAGCCCGCTGGCGGCGAGGAAGGACAGGCCGTCGTCCTCTTTCAGCATGGCGATGGTCGACACGCTGCCGCCCAGGACGGCCAGCGGCGCCAGCACGCTCACCGAGCGCCAATGCGACACGGGCATCCCGGTGCGCGGGTTCAATACGTGGCAATAGCGCTTGCCGTCGACGTCGAAAAACCGTTCGTAGTCGCCGCTCGTCGTCAGCGCACCATGGCTCACGGCGATGCTGGCGACGGTGCCATCTAGCTTGCGCGGGTCCTGGATACCGATGCTCCACAGGCGTCCATCGGGTTGCGGGCCGATGAAGCGCATGTCGCCGCCGAGGTTCACGTAGCCGTGCCGCACGCCCCGTTCCTGCAGCAGCGCGCAGGCGCGGTCGGCCGCGTATTCCTTGCCGAAGCCGCCGAAGTCGATCTCCATGCCGGCGCGCGGCAGGAAGACGGCGCCGTCTTCACGCTGCACGGCCGTCCAGTCCACCAGCGCCAGCAGCGGCGCCAGTTCGCGGGCGTGCGGCACGCGCGGCTGGCGGAAGTCCCAGGCGCGGCGCAGCACGCCGGACGTGATGTCGAACAGTCCGCCGCTGGCGCGGTGCAGGTGATCGGCGTAGTCGAGCAGCTGCGCCGTCTCCTCGTCGCACTCCACGCGGTAGCGGCCCGCCGCGGCGTTGATGCGGCTGACGATACTGTCGGCGCGGTAGCGCGAGTACGTGCGCTCGATGCGCCGCACCTCGGCGATCGCCGCCAGCGCCAGCTCTTCTGCCCCATGTCCGTCCGGCGCGGCCAACCTGATTTCACAACGGCTGGCCATCGCATCGAACGGAAAGCGGACCACCGCGTCTACCATCGCCGCGTCAATCCGACCTGGAAGATGCGGGCGTGCAGCGGCGCGAGGCCCGGACTACCGTCGTGGAACAAACGCCAGTTGCCGCGCTGCTCATAGCCTTCGACCTTGACGTCGACCGTCCACAGCTTGCCGATCTCGCGCTGGACCTTCAGCCCCGCCGTGACGGCGCCGAACCCGGACAGGCGCTGGTCCGGCGACGACAGGCGGCCCGGATCCGCACTCGCAAAGCCGGGCGGGAACGGCGGGCCGAGCGTGCCGTCGTACACGGGGTCGTAATAGAAGTAAGCTGCGCTCTGCGTGTAGAGGCGCAGTTCCGGCACGATGCTCCAGCCGCCGCCGAGCGGCTGCACGTATTCTCCGGACAGCGTGTGCGCGCGGATGCGGAACGAGTCGCTGTAGTAGCGGTAGGACAGGCGCGACGTGCCACCCGTGCTGTCGACGTAGTGGTTCCAGCGCAGCAGCGCCGTGTTCTGGCGGCGCGAACGGGGCCGGTTATCGAACAATTTATACGGATCGTTGAAGTAACCGTCACCGTTCGTGCGGGTGAGCGTGATTTGTCCGATGTCGTTCGGCGTCAGCACGCGCGTCACACCCGCGAGGATGCTGACCGTGCGCTTGTGCTCATCGACGACGACGTGATTCACCGGATCGATGCGGTCGCGACTACCCGCGACGCCGAACGCCCACGTCGTGTTGTTGTCCTCGCTGGACACGGTGCCGTTCAGCGACAGCGCGCGCGACACGTAATCGTGCTCCGTCGAATACGCGGCGCCGGCCGTCAGCGTACCGCGCCGGAAGTAGCGCGTGACGGCGACATCGCCCGCCTTTCTCTCGTCCTGCATGTGCGAAGCGCCGGAGACGGCCGTGTGGTAGCGCGGCGAGGCGCCGGACACGTCGTCGGCCGTCAGCGTGCCTTCGATGGACCAGTCGCTCGCAACGGGCGCCGTCACCGCGATCGACGGCGAATGAGCACGGATGCGATCGAGGCCGCTCTGGCGGTCGGCGTAGTCGAGATAGCGCAGGCTGATGCTGCCGCCCTGCGGCGGCTCGTCGGCCAGCGCCTGCACGCCGGGCAGCAGCAGCGCGGCGGCGAGCAGCGAGGCCGCCAGGTCCTGGGGAGCTTGCTTGGATGTCGTCATGGAGTCTCCTCAGTTACAGCCGCAGCCGCCGCCACCCACGCCCGCGCCGCCGGCTGCGGCTTCGCGGCTCGTGTAAACGTGATCGGCATACCGCGCTTCGAGCTTGTCGCCGCCGAACGTCATCTCCGGCTTGGCCAGTTTTCCTTTTTCCCAGGGTTGCACGGTGGCGCATCCGGTCAGCGCCAGCAGCGCCGGCGCGATCAGCAAATAGAAAAAGCGCGCCTTCATTGCGCACCTCCCAGGGCTTTCTTGATCACCTGTTCGAGCGCCGCGCGGTCGGCCTCCTTGAAGCCCGCGTGCTCATATAAAACCTTGCCGTCCGGTCCGATCAGGACGCTGCTCGGCATGCCCTTGATGCCGTAGGCGCGCGGCGTGGCGCCGGCCGGATCGAACGCGATCGCGAAGCGGGCCGGCGTCTCGGCGAGGAAGCGGCGCGCGTCGTCCGTCTTCGCGTCGAGGTTCACGCCGACGACCTGCAGCCCGCGCGCGCCGTACTTCGCCTGCATCTCGTTCATCCACGGGAAGGACTGGCGGCACGGGCCGCACCACGAGGCCCAGAAATCCACGTACACGAGCTTGCCCTGGTACTTCGCCAGCTGCACCGTGCCGTCCTTGCCCGGCAGCTCGAACGCCGGCGCCGCGGCGCCCTTGTCGAGTGCGGAGGCGGTCGACGCCTCCAGTGCGGCGGCCAGCACGACCGCCATGCGCAATACGCGCGTCGTCCGGATGCCCATCATTTCACCTCCTTCTTGCCGAAACGACGCCATCCCAGCACGCCGAACGACAGCACGACCAGCAGCGCCAGCACCGGATCGTTGCCATCCTTGATCGAGGAGCAGCCGCCGCCACCGGCGTTCTGCGGCGCCTGCACGGTCTGCACGTTGCCCTTGCCGGTCAGCGCGACGTTCCACGCGCCGCCGCCGTCGGCCGTCACCGCGAGGCTGCCGGCGGCATCGCCCGCACCCACTGGCGTGAAGCGCACGACGAGGTCGCAGCTCGCGCCCGGCTGCAGGGTGAACGGCACGGCCGCGCAGGCGCCCGTATCCGCCTGCAGCGCATACGGGCCGGTGAACGTGGCGGCCGTCACGGTGGCCGCGTTGGCGCCGGTATTGGCCAGCGTGATGCGGTGCGTGGGCGAGGTGCCGTTGACGTCGGCCGCGCCGAAATCGAAGGATTGCGGGTTCACGGTCAGCATCGGCACGGGCACGGCGACGCCGGTGCCACCGAGTGCGACCGTGAACTGGTTGCCCGCGTCCGTCATCAGGACGAGGGTCGCGGCGCGCTGGCCGGCGGCCGTCGGTTTGAAGCCGACGTCGATCGTGCAGCTGGCCGACGCCGCAACCGACACGTTGGTGGCGCAGGTGCCGCCGAGGACGAAGTCGGACGCCTGCGCGCCATCCAGCACGAGCGATGCGACCTTCAGCGCGGCCGTGCCGCCGTTCGACAGGGTGATCGTGTGGGTCGCGGCGCTCTTGCCGACCTGCGTATCCGCGAAGGCGACGGGGCCCGCTTCCGACAGCGCCGGTTTCGCCGCCGGCGCCGTGGTGCCGGTACCGCTGATCGACACCTGCAGCGGCGCCGCATTCGACGTCACGGCCAGCGTGGCCGCGGCGGTGCCGGATGCCGTCGGCGCGAAGGCCAGGGTCACGGTGCAGTTGGCGCCGACGTTCAGGGTCGTGCCGCACGTTTTGCTCGCGATGGTGACGGTGGACGCGCCCGAGACGGCGATGCCGTTCAAGGTAAGCGCCACGTTGCCCGTGTTGGCGAGGGTGACGGTCTGCGTCGCGGCCGGCGCCCCGATCGTCTGTGTGCCGAACGCCACAGCCGATGGATTGGCCTTGACGGCCGGTGCGGGCGCGGCGACGGTGCCGGACAATGCCACGGTCACGGCGCCGTTCGACGCGTTCGAGCCCAGCGACAGGTTGCCGCTGAACGCGCCGTTCGTCGACGAATTCGCGGTCACGGTCACGGTGCAGCTGCCGCCGGCCGGGACGGCCGTGCCGGTCGCGCACGTGCCGCCCAGCGTGAACACGCCCGCGTTGGCGCCGCCGACGGCGATGCTGGAGAAAGTCAGCGCGGCCTGGCCCGTGTTGTTGACGATGATGCTCTTCGCGGGCGACGCGACGCCGGCGACGAGGGCGCCGAAGTCGATCGCGTTGGCCGACAGCGCGACGGTCGCCTGCGCGACGGCGTTGCCGGTACCGGAGAGGGCCACGGTGCTGGAGCCGCCCGTCGCGTTGTGCGCGATGACGAGCGATGCGCCGCGTGCGCCGGAGGCGGTGGGTTTGAAGGTGACCTGCACGGTGCAGTTGGCGCCCGCCGCCAGCGACGTGCCGTTGGCGCAGGTGCCGCCGCTGATGGCGTAGTCGCCCGCGGCCGCGCCGGACAGGGTCAACGTACCCACGTTCAGGGCTGCGTTGCCCGTGTTGGACAAGGTGGTGGCGAGCGGCGATGCCGACTGCCCGATGGTGCTGGCCGCAAAGCTCAGCGAGGCCGGATTGACGGCAGCCGCCGGTGCGGCGGTCACGGTCGGGTTGCCGATGAAGGCGGCGAGGTCCGCGATTTCCGCCGTCGTGAATTTGCCGTTGAACAGCGTGCCCATGCCGCCCTTGTTGGCGCTGAAGGCGCTGCTGATCACGCTTGGGTTGTTCGCCGCGGCGAGGATGCCGTTGACGTTGGCGGCGGGCGACGGCCCGTGGCACGACGCGCAAGACGTGCCGCCGCTGGTTGGCCCGTTCAGGTACAGGTTCTTGCCGTTCAGTGCATCGGCCGCGTGCACGGCCGGGACGAACGCGAGGACGGCGAGAACGGTATAAACACTTCTTTGCAGCCCGGTCATAGTGACTCCCAGATTCGTTCAAAGGGCACAGCCACCAAGGGCCAGTGCATTCATCCCGCAGTGCGCCAGCGCGCACCAGCGCCAGTCGCGGACGCGCTGGTAGAGCAGCGCCAGCGCCAGTCCCGGTGGCAGCACGAGCGCCGCCGCGTGCCAGCCGGCGCCCACATGCAGCAGCGCGAACGCGGCCGCCGACAAAGCTACCGGTATCGGTACCGATGCAAACGCCGCGCGCCGGATCAGCCACTCCTGCAAGCCGGCACGCACCACCCACTCCTCCAGTACGGGCGCCAGCAACAGCAGTCGCGCCAGGGCGGCGGCGTCGGGCGCAACGAGCTGGCCGGTGCAGACCAGGTGCTGGGACAGCAGGGCAATAGGTGGCATGTCAGGTTGTTACTGCGGAAATCGTCCGGTTAATACCGGCCGTTGTGAAAAGGTTCAGTCCGTTTGAAAAAAAATTCGCTGGACGAACCAATGAGCACCATTGCGGTGTCAAAACGCCATGTTTGCCACATCCGCCACACGGTTTAATGCGCGGAAATGGATCGTCATCAAAGAGACATCGTGGGTAGAATCGTTGTGGTTGAGGCTCTTCAACTCGTGCGCGTTTGCGCCAGATCGACACGGCATGGCTGCGCCGCTTGGCAGACTACGTTCATGACACATTACCGCGACAACCGGGTCCCGGGCGGGACCTTTTTCTTTACGGTGCGTTTGTTGGATCGAGACAGCACCTTACTTACGGACCATTTCTCGGCTTTCGGCGAAGCGATGCGCCAGGCGCGCATCCGCAAACCGTTCCACGTCGATGCCTGGGTCGTGCTGCCGAACCACGCGCACGCCATCTGGACCCTGCCGCCGGGCGACCACGACTGCGCGTCGCGCTGGCGCGCCGTCAAGATCGCCTTTTCCAAGGCCTTGCATAAAGCCTGCCTGCCGGGCGGCGCCAAGGGCAAGGGCGATGGCGGCACGGGCGACGGCACCATCTGGGAACGTCACTATCGCGACTACCGCGTGGGCGACGACGAGGAATACGCCAGCCTCGTCGACTACGTGCACGGCAACCCGATGCGCCACGGCCTCTGCCAACACCCATCGGAATGGCCGTGGTCGTCGCTGCACCGTTTTATTTCGGCCGGATTCACGCCGCCCGCGCTGCCGCTGGCGCTGCCGCCGTGGATGCGGCCGGCAGGCCAGCCCGGACACATCGCGCGTCCGTAGCGGGCGAAAAAAAGGCCTGCATGTGCAGGCCTTTCTACCTTGGGAGTAAAGCTGGGGACGCTTAGAAGCTGTAGCGCGCACCCACGGTCCAAGCGTCGGCCTTGGCGCCGAAATCCTTGCTCTTGCCGTAGCGCTCGTACTCTGCGGTCAGGGCAACCTGCTGGTTCAGGTTGTACTGCACGCCGACCGCGCCGTAGGCACCGGTGTCGGTGTTCTTCATGTTCAGCGCGGCGGTTTCCAGCTTGCGCTCGCTGTGCTGCAGGCCCAGCTTGCCGTACACGGAGAACTGGTCGTTGACCGGGTAGTTGTACTTGCCGGCGACATAGTAGCTGTTGCCCTTGGTGCGGCCGCTGCCGTTGACGCCGTTGGCGGTGTAGTTGAAATCCGAGTTGCGGAAATCGGTGTAGCCGGCTTCGACGCCCCAGTTCTGGTCGAATTCATAGCCGCCGAAGATCTTGCCCGAGGCCTTGTAGCCGTCGCTGTCGAAATTCGTCAGGCCGCCGACCGACGAATTCACGTGGTCCGCCGTGGCGATGCCGACGCCGACGTAGGCGCGCGGTTGGGTCTGGGTGGTCTGGGCTTGGGCCGCGCCGACGGCGGCAGTGGTGGCGATCAGTGCAACGATGAGCTTTTTCATGTTACGGATTCCCTTTGCGTTGTTTGACTGGTTCGCGATTCGATCGTGAATCGTGATGTGGTCAAGATAGCACCGCGCATTGGTGAAGTCCGTGCTGAACTCGTAAGACTTGTAATCGAATGTAACTTAATGACCCTAAATTCAGTAGTGCTTTAACGAAAATTGGACAGAGATAATAACGATTTAGCTCACGTAACGAAAAGTTAGATTGATGCGTGGTCCAACCAGTTTGGCCGTCTTGTTGATACCGTGCTGCCAGTTCGCCTGCAGGTTCCCCGCCATCAACAGCAGGCTGCCATCCGTCAGGTCCAGTTTGACGGTGCGTTTGCTGCGCTTGTGGCGCAGGATGAATGTGCGGGAGGCGCCGTAGCTGAGCGAGGCGATGACCGGCTGCGGTCCCAGTTCCGGCTCGTCGTCGCTGTGCATGCCCATGCTGTCCGCGCCGTCGCGGTAGTGATTCAGCAGGACGCTGTTGTAGCGCCGTCCCGTCGCCTGCTCGACCGCGGCGCGCAGCGTTTCCAGCAGCGGCGTCAGCGGCAGCGGATGCAGGGTCAGGCCCGAATAGGTATAGCTGGCTTCGCCATACCAGGCCGTCAGGCGGGGTTGCAGATAGCGCTTGCCATACACGACGACGGTGTCGGCACGCCATGATGTCTCGGCAAGCAGGCGCGCCAGGATCTCGGCATTGCCGATCGGCATAGGAAGCTGGGCCAGCATGGACAACTCGCCATCCTCGATCGGGATGGGGATCAAATCCATGCTTGTGGAAAACAAATCCATTCGACAATATTGCTATGATGAGAGGATCTCATCGACCAGGCATTTTCTCATGAACAAACGCCAGTTCCTCGGCGCCGCGGCGGTCGCGGGCGCCCTTCCGATCGCCGGCCACGCGGCGCAACCGTCCGGCCGCGGCCCTGCCCTGCTGACAGTCACTGGAGACATTTCGCACAGCAATCGCGGGCCGCTCGACCCGGCGCTGGACCAGATGATGCACAAGCACCAGGTCACGTTCGCGAAAGCCTGGGCGTTCGATTACGCCAGCCTGCTGGCCCTGCCGCCCGTGACGATCCGCCCGACCCTGGAGTACGACGGCAAACCGCACACGCTGCGCGGCCCGCTACTGACGGACGTGCTGGCGCGCGCCGGCGCAACGGTGGGCGACAGGACGATCCTGGTCTTGCGCGCGGTGGATGGCTACAACGTGGAACTGCCGGTCACGCAGGCGCGTGCGCGGCGCTTCATCGTGGCCACGCACATCGATGGCAATCCGATGCCGCTGGGAGGACTTGGGCCGCTATGGGCCGTGTACGACGCCGACCGGGTGGCCGAGATGGCGGCACTGCCGCTGCCGCAGCGCTTTGCCGCCTGCCCGTGGGCGCTGTACCACGTGGAGGTGAAAGCCTGATCAGGCGTAGGCTTCGGCCAGGCTCATCACGCGCGGCGTGACCTTGATGCCGACGTTGCCGAACAGGGTGTCGAGCGCGGCCAGGTTGGCCGTGCATTCCTCGGTCTTCCAACCGTTGAACAGGTCGGTGCCGTTCTTCTGGAAATGCAGGTCGAGGACTTTGCCCTTGTCCTTGTGGACATAGGTCTGTTGGTAAGTGCTCTCGAAGCCGAGCTCGGCCAGGGCCGTCAGCACGGCCCGCGGCGGATTGTCCGGATCGGTGGCCATGAATACGCCGAATGTCTTACCCGGCGGCTTCGCTGCCACGTCGACTTCATAAATGCCCGGTGCCTTGGTGACACTCGTACTTTTCAGGAACAGCATGCTGTCGTCCTCCACGCATGACGGCGGCGCCGTCATCCAATAAATTAAAATCAGACACAGCTTATTGCAGTATGGGAACTTTGTCGACGAATGGTTTTCGAGATTTTGCTCTAGTGCAACAGGTCAGGCGGACAATAGTCCGATGACACTGCCCGCAACGAGGGCACCGCATGCCAGCATGCCGACGATGAAGCCGATCTCGCGCTTGGCCGGATCGCGGTAATAGCCGAGCGCATACAGAATCCGTCCGACGCACCACAGCAGCCCGCCCGCGGCCGCCCAGCGGTCGCCCAGATAGTGGCCGCACAGCCATAGCGGCGCCAGCACCAGCGGCAATTGTTCCAGCGTGTTCGCCTGCACCCGCTGCGCGCTCTGGAACGGCAGCGGCCCCTCCATCATTGGGGCGGGCACGTTGTACTTGTTCCTGGCCCAGCCGGCCATGACGCCGGTCCAGAAATACACGCCCAGTGCGGCCAGCGTGGCCCATGCGGTCAACATCATGTGGTCTCCAACAAAAAAGCCCATCTGTTTGGGCAGACAGGCTTTTTACAACATGACGCACAACGGCGCAATCACGCCGGTCCAGGTTTTCAGCTTCGGCGGCGGCGCACACCCAGCGCCAGCACACCGGCACCGACCAATGCAAGCGATGCGGGCTCCGGTACGTACGCGCCATTGACCCGGATCGCCGGCACGTTATAGTAACTTTCGAAACGTCCCAGTGCTTCACCGTCGAGTGAACGGTAGATCCCCTGATCCCAGGATTCGTCACGGTTGTAATAATAAAAATTCTGGTTGGATTCACCGTCGAACGAGAACTCGATCAGGTAATTCCAGTATTCGTTGATCACGACGTCGGGAACGTTGAAGTCGATCCACGCGAGCCCGTTGGTGGTGACCACCGAACTGCCGGATGCGAGCGTGTCGAGCTTCGAGATGTCGTTGCCCAACGAGTCGATCGTATATATGCCCCAATGCAATTCGGTGTTGGCCAGGTCCACATAGACGCCGACGCTCGATATCGTTTCCTGGGTCGTCACCCGGAAACCGATACCGCGCCCCATGGACCACCCGTCGTTCGAATGCGTCGAACCGATGTACCCCGTCGGGTCGTTAGGCGGGATAAAAGTGATCGGCGCAGCCGCCACCAGACTGCTCGCCACGAACATCGTGCTCGCTACACCGGCTTTCCAGAATTTGTTAAACATGGATTTGCCCTCCCCTCGTGTTTTAGCGCGAGAGGAGACGCAAAAACAATGCCCGAATTTTTTCTTTCGAAAATACAGGGCGTTACGCCATCAAGGGAAAATCCCGACAGTAAATTGTAAATTCCGTCGAAAAAATACGTGACATGGCGTCACATACGGCGAGGCTTGCGCCGCGCCAGATCCCACGTCGCGGAGGCGAGGGCGTCGTACAGTGCGCCCGTCGGACCGTCCCAGGCCGCGACGGCCGCGTGCTGGCGCGCCACGGTCGCCGCATCGCCGCGCGCGATGGGTCCGGACAGCGCCGCTTCCGGCCCCAGCCGCAGCACATTCGACAGCGTTTCGGTCGCGAGCGGCCGCGCCAGTTCGCGTGCCACGTCGGCCGGGATGCCGGCGGCCTCGTAGGCGCGCAGCGCGGCATCCATCACGGTCACCAGGTAGTTCGACGCGAACACGGCGGCCGCGTGATACACGGTCTTGGCGGCGGGGTCGATCCGCACGGGCCGCGCACCGATCGCCTCGAAGGCGGGCAGCAGGACCGCCAGCGCGGCGGCATCGCCTTCCACGCCGCAGAACGTGCCGTCGAACGCCGCCGCGACCGCGGCCGGATCGGCGAAGCTGCGCACCGGATGCACGCTGGCGACGAGCGCCCCCGCCTGGCGCAGCGCCTCCAGCGCCGTGGACGCCTTGGCGCCGCTGCAATGAAACACGACGGCGCCGGCCATTGGCGCGGATTGCGCCAGCGCGGCGGCGACATCGGCGATGGCATCGTCCGCCACGGCCAGCATCCACACGTCGGCCGGCCGCAACGTGCCATCGCCATTGGCCGGCGTACCGGCGCCGATGAATGCGACGGCGTCGCGCGCGCTGTCAGGGCCGCGCGTTTTGACGTCCTGCACGGCGAACACGCCGCGCGCAACAAACAGGCGGCCGAGGGCGCGGCCCACGTGGCCGGCGCCGACGATGTTCAGGGTCGTCATCATTGACTGGACTCAGAAACGGGACTTAGAAACGGGAGCCCGGCTGGCGCAGGAATTCGACTTCTTCCGGCGTCGACGCGCGCCCGAGGATCTCGTTACGGTGCGGGAAGCGGCCGAAGCGCGCGATCACGCCGCGGTGGCGGTGCGCGTAATCGAGCATCTCGTCGAAGCCCGGATGTTCGGCCGCCAGCACGCCGAACAGTTCGACGGCGCACTCCTGCATGTACGCGTCCTCGGCGTGCTCGAACGGCATGTAGGCGAAGGCGCGCTGCAGCGGGGTCAGCTCGCGGTCGGCGCCACTGTCGACGAGAGATTTCGCGGCCGCCAGCGCCAGGGCATCGCCGGCGAAGGACAGGGGCGTGTTGCGATGGGCGTTGCGGGTGAACTGGTCGAGCACGAGGATGCGTGCGAGGGTGCCCTGCGGTCCCTGCGCATCCCATTCGCGCAGGCCGCCGGCCAGCGCCTGTTCGATGGCGGCGCCGAAGCGGTCGCGGATGACGGCATCGAATTCGTCCTTCTTGACGAACCATTCGCGGCGCGGCTTTCCGGCGTCAAGGCTGCCCGGTGCGCCGAACCAGAAATCGAGAACGTCCTGGGGTGTCATTCATGTCCCTTCATATCAATTGCGTGCGTGCGAAAGCTGGAAGCCGTCCACGCCTTCGAACGTACACAGCTCGCTGGCCAGCAGCGACAGCGGCGCGCCCGGCTTGCCGGGCAATTCCAGCGCGACGAAATGCCACTCCTGGCAGCCCTTCTCGCTGGAGATCGTGAGCGAGCCGCCGGCGATCTCGTAGCCGCGCTCCAGCGCCGCATGGCGCAGCGTCTCTTCCTGCGGATAGACGCCGGGCTTGAAGTGCAGCGTGACGGCCACCGCATGGCGCGACGGCAGCAGGCCCACGGCCTTGTTCAGGTAGATCATGATCATCGCGGAGAAGAACGCGAGACCCATCGCGGCCATGTAGAACCCGAGGCCCACGAGGATGCCGATCACGGACGACGACCAGATCGACGCCGCCGTCGTCAGGCCGCTGATGTTGAAGCCCGAACGCATGATGACGCCGGCGCCGAGGAAACCGATGCCCGTCACGACGCCCTGGATCACGCGCGTGGGATCCACCAGTGCCACGGACGACCCGTGCCCGCCGAACCAGTGGCTCGGATAGCCGGCGACGATCGTCAGCGCGCACGACGCCATGCACACGAGGCCATACGTGCGCATGCCGGCCGCGCGGCCGTGGTACGAACGCTCGTAGCCGACCATGAGGCCCAGCAGCAGCGCACCCGCCAGGTTCAGGAGGATCAGCGCGTTCGTGGCCAGTTCGGCCTGCGACCAGTACGCGCCGACCAGCTCCGGCAGCGTGAGGGCCAGGTCGTTCGATGCGGGAGCCGTCAAGGCTTTTTCCTGACCAGCTGTTTTTCGAATTCGACGTCGTGCTTGCTGATGCGCTTGACCTCTTGCGGACCGAGGCCGTTGACGAACGCCACGAACTCGTCGAGCTCGAGCGGCGCGCACAGCGGCGGCGCGCCCGGCTTTTCGGACAGGAAGAACAGGCCGTCGCCGGTGCGCGCCATCGAATACGACGTCACGCCGGTGCGCCGCTTGAGCCGGTCGACGGCGGCACTGGCGCGGGTGGAACGTGCTCCTGCCATGTCAGATCTCCTTGGTACGCAGTTCGAGCCAGTCGCGCGCGGCGCCGGTCACGTGCGGCAGCAGGCGCGCGCGCACGCTGCGGTGGTAGTCGTTGAGCCACGCGACCTCGTCGCCGCGCATCAGCGCCAGGTCGATGCAGCGCGTGTCGATGGGGCACAGGGTCAAGGTCTCGAAGCCGAGGAATTCGCCTTGAGGATCAATGGCTCCATCGCCCACCACGCGCGTCAGCACGAGGTTCTCGATGCGGATGCCCCACTGGCCGGGGCGGTAGATGCCCGGCTCGTTCGACGTGATCATGCCCGGTTCCATGGCCGTATGCGGCTCCGGCGGCGCCGACGGCGAGATCACCTGCGGCCCCTCGTGCACGTTGAGGAAGTAGCCGACGCCATGGCCGGTGCCGTGGCCGTAATCGATTCCAGCCGCCCAGATCGGCGCGCGCGCGAGCGCATCGAGCATCGGCCCTTTCGTCCCGCGCGGGAAGCGCGCGACGGACAGCGCGATCATCCCTTTCAGCACCAGCGTGAAGTCGCGCTTTTGCGCGGCGGACGGCGTGCCGACGGGGACGACGCGCGTGATGTCCGTCGTGCCGCCCAGGTACTGGCCACCGGAGTCGATCAGCAGCAGGCCGTCGCCCTCGATCACGGCGCAGTCGTCTTCGGACGCACGGTAGTGCATGATCGCGCCGTTCGCATTGAAGCCGGCGATGGTGCCGAAGCTGGGGCTGACGAAGTGCGGACGGCGGGCGCGGGCCGCCGTGATCCGCTCGTCGATGTGGACTTCGTTCAGCGGCGTGCGGTTCGGATCGGCCAGCGTCTGCTCGAGCCATGCGAAAAATTCGCACAGGGCGGCGCCGTCCTGTTCCATCGTGTCGCGCACGTGGTCCATCTCGGCATCGAGCTTGCGCGATTTCGCCAGGGTCGTCGGGTTGATGGCTTCCACCACGCGCACGTGCGCCGGCACGGCTGCGCGCATGCCGGCCGTGATGCGGCGCGGGTCGACCAGCAGCGTGCTGTCGGGCGGCAGCGCCGCCAGCGCCTGCCGCGCCCCCTCGTACGGCGCCACGCGCACACCATCCTGTTCCAGGCGCGCACGCAGGCTTCCATCGATCTTGCCGTCGGCGACGAACAACGTGGCGCCCATCGCTTCCACGAGCGCGTGCGCGAGAAACACGGGATTGAAGCTGACGTCGGCGCCGCGCAGGTTGAACAGGTAGGCGATGTCGTCGAGCGTGGAAATGAAGTGACGTTCGGCGCCCAGCCTCGCCATCGCGTTGCGCGTCGCATGCAGTTTATCGGCGCGATCGAGCACCGCGAAGGGCGCCACATGTTCGTAGACCGGCTCGGGCGGCAGGCCCGGGCGGTCATCCCAGATCTCGTCCAGCAGGTCGAGGTCCGTGCGCAGTTTCACACCGCGGGCGGCCAGCGCATCGCCCAGCAGGCGCGCGACGGCGAGGCCCAGCACGCGCGCGTCCACGGCCACGGTCTGGCCTGCGTCGAGGGTGTCGGCCAGCCAGTCGATGTGCAGCAGGCTCGCGCCGGACGGGATCTTCATCAGCCGGATGGCCGTGCCGGCCAGTTCGTTCTCGGCCTGCGTGTAGTAGCGGCCGTCCGTCCACACGCCGGCGAAGTCGTGCGTGGCGATGAACGTGCCGACGGACCCGGTGAACCCGGACAGCCATTCGCGGCCCTTCCAGCGGCCGGGCAGGTATTCGGACAGGTGCGGATCGGCGGACGGTACGATGAAGGCATCGACCTGGTGGCGCGCCATCGCGGCGCGCAGCTTCTCGAGGCGCTCGGCGCGCACACGGGTGGAGTCAGGTGCTGGCATGGTGGCTCGGTTGTCGGGTGATGTGTTTATCAAGCCGGTATGATACGCCCTCTGAAGCATACCGCCGACCCGCGCCGCCGGAAATCGCGCGCAAGCGCAAACTGACGGATAATCGCACACCCAGGGATCAATCCGATCCTGCAACCGACCCTGAAATATCATGCAAGACTTTCACTACAACCGCGCCCGCGCGCTGCTGGCCAATGCCGAGGAAATCGTCAGCGCGGACACCGTCCAGGCGGCCGTACGCAACGTCGCCGAAGTGCTGAACCAGCGTTTCGACAATGACGACACGGGGGAATTTCCCCTGGTGCTGGGCGTCATGGGCGGCGCGGTGGTGTTCACCGGCAACCTGCTCCCGCAACTCACGTTCCCGCTCGAATTCGACTACATCCACGTCACCCGTTACGGCGACCTGGACCGTGGCGGCGAAGTCGTGTGGAAAGTCATCCCGCGCCAGGACGTCAAGGACCGCACGATCATCATCGTCGACGACATCCTCGACGAAGGCGAGACGCTTGCCCACGTGAAGCAGCGCCTGCTGGACATGGGCGCGGCCGAGGTGATCCTGGCCGTGTTTGCGGACAAGGAACTCGGTAAAGTGAAACCGGTGCAGGCGGACATCGTCGGCCTGACGGTGCCGAACCAGTTCGTCGTCGGCTTCGGCATGGACGCGCACGGGTATTGGCGCAATTTGCCGGGGTTGTGGGTGATTCGCGACGCGGATAAAGTGCTGGGATAAGCACCAACGTACCCTCAATCAGCGTCGTCCCCGCGCAGGCGGGGATCCAATTTTGCATGCGTACCGGTAGCGCGTAAAACTTGGCCCCCTGCCTTCGCAGGGGCGACGTGCTCAAGCTAACTCAGCCCTTCAGCCCCAGCCGCTCCCTTGCCGCCTGATACTGCTGCGTCAGGCGCTCCACCATCTCGGCGACCGTCGGCACGTCGTCCATCAGCCCGACGCCCTGCCCCGCGCCCCAGATATCGCGCCACGCCTTGGCGCTGCCGGAACCAAAACTCATCTTGCTCTTGTCCGACACCGGCAGGTTGTCCGGATCCAGCCCGGCCGCCACGATCGATTTTTTCAGGTAGTTGCCGTGCACGCCCGTGAACAGATTCGTGTAGACGACGTCGGCCGCCGTCGATTCCACGATCGCGCTGCGGTAGGCGTCGGTGACGTTCGATTCGCGCGTGGCCAGCCAGCGCGAGCCGATGTAGGCGAAGTCGGCGCCCATCGCCTGCGCGGCGAGGATGGCGTCGCCCGTCGCGATGGAACCCGACAGCGCGATCGGGCCGTCGAAGAATTTGCGCACTTCGCCGACCAGCGCGAACGGCGACAGCGCGCCCGCATGGCCGCCGGCGCCGGCCGCGACGAGGATCAGGCCGTCGACGCCCGCTTCCAGCGCCTTTTCCGCGTGGCGGATCGAAACCACGTCGTGCATGACGATGCCGCCATAGGCGTGCACGGCGTCCAGCATCTCTTTCGGCGGCGCGCGCAGCGACGAGATGATGATCGGCACCTGGTGCTTCACGCACACGGCCACGTCGTGTTCCAGGCGGTCGTTCGACTGGTGCACGATCTGGTTGACGGCGATCGGGCCCACCTTCCGGTCCGGGTGCAATTCCTGGTAATCCGCCAGCTCGCGCTGCAGGTCCGTCAGCCACGTGTCGAGCAGCTCGGCCGGACGCGCGTTCAGCGCGGGAAAGGAACCGACGATGCCCGCCTTGCACTGCGCGGCCACCAGCGCGGGACCGCTGGCGATGAACATCGGCGACGCGATGACGGGGAGGGACAGGTTTTGCAGGACGGGAGGCAGCGCCATGGGTTTCTCGCGATAGTTGATCGGACCCGTCGATTATGGATTAGAAAAGCACGATCGTGCTAGATTCCGAGCTCTAAATTTGCAGCGCCGGCATCAATCGAACGGAATCTGTTCTTCGCGCCGGCGGATCGCCGCCCACACGGCGCGCTTGGTGTCGTCGTCGGCGCGGCTCCACGCGACGATCTCGTCGATGGTGCGCAGGCAGCCCTCGCACAGGCCCGTCACGGGCGACATCTTGCACACATTGATGCATGGGGACGGCACGGGCGTCTGTTGTTCCGGCAAAAGACGTGTCTCGTTCATGCTGCGGCCTGTGCAACTGTCGGTATTGTGTCGCGCCACTTGGAGCGCTGACTGGTCTGGGATATAGGACACATGGTGCGCAGATTAACCTACCGGGACGAATCGCGCTTGACCGACGAGCCCACCCGCGTAGACTGGGGCTCTTCCGTTGCGCGTTGCGCTTACCCCATCTGTAAGGTTCGCGCAAGCTTTGCCATCAAGACTGAACCCTCGATCGATGCCTCAGCCACGCGCCGGCGCATTGCCGACACACCCCACAAGGAGTGCCGATGTCCCTGAATCACAAGTTCCTGGCGCAAATGCGCGCTGCAACCCGATCCCTGATGCGCCGCGGTCCGTCCGTTGCCCGCACCGTCATCCGGGAATCCGTCAAGAATGCCACCGCCGTGCAGACCGCGGCGGTCAAAAGCGTGGAATCCATCACGCCGCCGGCCTCGAATTATCCGACCTACGACGCCTTTTCCGACATGCTGGCCGACCTGTCGCGCCTGGGCCAGAGTGCGAATCCGTTCAATGTGCCCCCGCTGTCGACCGGCGCGGCCGCGATCGGCCTGCCCGGCCATTTCATCGACGCCAGTTATTCGAACGACGCGGGCACCCGCGACTACAAACTATATATCCCGAGCACGTATGCCGGACAGCCGGCGCCGCTGCTCGTGATGCTGCACGGCTGCTCGCAGCATCCCGACGACTTCGCGCTCGGCACGGGCATGAACGCCCTCGCCGAGGAATATGGCTGCCTCGTCGCCTATCCGGCCCAGTCGCAGCAGGCCAACGCGACACGCTGCTGGAACTGGTTCAGCGCCGCGGACCAGCAGCGCGGCCAGGGCGAGCCATCCATCATCGCCGGGCTCACGCAGGACATCATGGCGCGCTACGTGATCGATCCGAAACACGTCTACGTCGCGGGCCTGTCCGCGGGCGGCGCGATGGCGGCCATCATGGGCACGCTGTATCCGGACCTGTACGCGGCCGTCGGTGTCCACTCCGGCCTGCCGTTCGCGGCGGCGCACGACCTGCCGTCGGCGATGGCCGCGATGAAGGGCGATTTCCGCACCGGCCACAAGCCGGGTAAATCGTTGCCGATCATCGTGTTCCACGGCGACCGCGACACGACCGTGCATCCGGCCAACGGCCACGAACTGATCAACCAGCGCCGGCGCCATCCATCGGAAGACGTCGTCGTCGAACCGGGCAACGTGCCAGATGGCCACGCCTATACGCGCACCGTGCACCGCCGGCCCGACGGCAGCATCCACGCGGAACACTGGGAGATCCACGGTTCCGGCCACGCCTGGTCGGGCGGCGATACGCGCGGCAGCTATACGGATGGCAAAGGCCCGAACGCGAGCCGCGAAATGATGCGGTTCTTCCGGACGGCACGCTGACGCTTATTGACCCGGTGTACCCGGCGCCTTGTCGGTTCGTTGCGCGATATGCTGTTCGAGGCAGGCCGGACACCAGCACCCGGCCGCTGCGCCGGGCACCGGCAGCGGGACCACGGGCGGCAGCTTCGTGCACCAGCACGGTGCGCCAGCGGTACCATCCGCCATCGCGCAACCGAATTCGGCGCCGCATTGTGAACAAGTGCTCATGCAAAGGTGACATCGTGTATCCAGATGTAATGCACCTTAACGGCCGGTGCCGGAAAATACAACATAGAACTTCTATAATGGCCACTGCGGTAGGCTATTGCCTGTAAAATCTCGCAAATTCTTTTCCGGACCCCCAATGAACGCAACGCTGAGCAATCTGACGGGCGACGACCAGAACAACGACCTGACTGCGGTCTCGCCGCAGATCAAGGCACAGATCCTGGCCGAAGCGCTCCCCTACATCCGTAATTTCCACGGCAAGACGATCGTCATCAAGTACGGCGGCAACGCGATGACCGACGAGCGCCTGAAGCACGGCTTCGCGCGCGACGTGATCCTGCTGAAGCTGGTCGGCATGAATCCGGTCGTGGTGCACGGCGGCGGTCCGCAGATCGACAACGCCCTGAAGAAAATCGGCAAGCAGGGCACCTTCGTGCAAGGCATGCGCATCACCGACGAAGAAACCATGGAAGTGGTGGAGTGGGTGCTCGGCGGCGAAGTCCAGCAGGACATCGTCATGCTGATCAACCACTACGGCGGCCAGGCCGTGGGCCTGACCGGCAAGGACGGCGGCCTGATCCGCGCACGCAGGATGGCCATGCCGGACAAGGAAAAGCCGGGCGAGTTCCTCGACATCGGTTTCGTCGGCGAAATCGAAGCGATCAATCCGGCCGTCGTGAAAGCGCTGCAGGACGACGCCTTCATCCCGATCATCTCGCCGATCGGTTTCGGCCAGGACGGCCAGGCCTACAACATCAACGCCGACGTCGTCGCCGGCAAGATCGCGGAAATCCTGAAAGCCGAAAAGCTGATCATGATGACCAATATCGCCGGCGTGCAGGACAAGAGCGGCAACCTGGTCACCGACCTGTCGGCACGCGAGATCGACGAGATGTTCGCGGACGGCACGATTTCCGGCGGCATGCTGCCGAAAATCTCGTCGGCGCTGGACGCCGCCAAGTCGGGCGTGAACACCGTGCACATCATCGATGGCCGCATCGAGCACTCTTTGTTGCTGGAAGTCTTGACCGAACAGGCTTTTGGCACTATGATCCGCTCGCACTGAATTTCTGTGGCGTTTGAATGGCGCCACAAAAATCACTGCCCTTGTAGCTCAGTGGTAGAGCACTCCCTTGGTAAGGGAGAGGCCACGTGTTCAATCCACGTCAAGGGCACCAGGATTTGTCCAGATTCCCGCCTGTTTTGGTATCCCCGATGCCTGACGTAACGGATAAGACAAGCATCTTGTCCACGCTGCGCGTTTGCGCGGCAGGAATGCAGGACACTCGCGGCGCGATGACAAGCGTCAGGATGCGAGAGAGCAGTAAAAGCTGGAGCGGTAGTTCAGTTGGTTAGAATACCGGCCTGTCACGCCGGGGGTCGCGGGTTCGAGCCCCGTCCGCTCCGCCAGAATTAAGAAAAAGGGTCCGATTTTTCGGACCCTTTTTCGTTCTATCAGAGTGCCTCCCCTGCGGGAGGCACGGTTTGGGGCTCGAAGGGTTTCGCTTGCAAGCGAAACCGCGGCCCGCGGAACGTGGGCGAGCCCCGTCCGCTCCGCCAGAATTAAGAAAAAGGGTCCGATTTTTCGGACCCTTTTTCGTTCTATCAGAGTGCCTCCCCTGCGGGAGGCACGGTTTGGGGCTCGAAGGGTTTCGCCTGCAAGCGAAACCGCGGCCCGCGGAACGTGGGCGAGCCCCGTCCGCTCCGCCAGAATTAAGAAAAAGGGTCCGATTTTTCGGACCCTTTTTTGTTAATAGACCCGTTCGATCGTCACCCCGCTTTGTTCAAGCAAAGCCGGCACACTCCCCGTCCCCAATAAATGCAGCACGCCGATCGCGGCCACGGTCCGGTCTTCCGCACGCAGCAATTGCAGCAGGCGCTCGGCCAGCCCGACGTTCCTCTCCTTCAGCAGCACCTGGGTCACGAAGCGGCCTGACACGCTCCGGTCCATCTCGCACCGCTCCGCCATCCGGTCGAGCGCCTGCCGGTCCGCGGTACTCCAGGCCCGCACGACTTCCCGGGCCTCCGTGCGCTGGGCGCCGGATTCGATCGTGTCCATCATCTCTTCCAGAAACCGCCAGCGGTCCGGCATCGGCAGGCGGTCCAGCTGCGCCAATTGGCCGCCCAGCGATTCCAGCGCCAGCACCCGGACGTGGTGCCGGCGCGCCTGGCGGGCCAGCCACGCATCGCTCGACAGGTCGGCCCGGTACCCCTGGCGCGTATATTCGGCCAGAGTCAGCATCGTCGCCAGCAGCACCGGTTTGAAGCTCAACATCGACGACGCGTCGAGGCCCCCCTGCTGCAACAGCCTGTCGAGACGCCGCCTCTGCCCGGGCGGCAGGCTGTCGTAGGCGGCATTGCCGGGCGCGAGCATGCCGTACGTGCGCACCGCGTCCTGCAGGTCGGCACGCGGCTGGTCGGGATCGATCTCGAGCGCCAGCGTCGATGCCTCGGCCAGCGCGCCCGTGAGGCGGTCTTCGAGTGGATAGAAGTCCGGCAGGCCGACGTGCAAGGTGCCGAACAGATGCATCACGTGGCCGTCCAGCGTGAGCCGGAACAGCGCACCGCGGTCGGTCGCATGGGCCAGCGGCGTGGCCAGCAGGCATACCAGAATCAGGTGGAAGAAGCGGCGCATACGCATCCTCGCGGAAGTCATCCTTGACCCATTCTGGATCGGCCCGACAGCCGGGCATGCGATCTGGATCAGAGGAAGAAACGCGCTGCGTCATGCCGATATAATCTGAACTCCCTTGTCCGTTCCATTCACACCGTGTCCAAGCTCCCCTCACCTGTCTGGCTGTTCGACCTCGACAACACGCTGCACGACGCATCGCACGCGATCTTTCCGGCGATCAGCGCCAACATGAACACGTACATCGCGCGCGTGCTCGGCGACGGCGTCACGCCCGCGAGCCAGGAAGCCGTCGACGCGGCCCGCGTCGGCTACTGGAAACGCTACGGCGCGACGCTGCTGGGCATGATCCGCCACCACCGCGTCGACGCGGCCGACTTCCTGCGCCAGACGCACGACATCGGCGCCCTGCACGAGCTGGTGCGCTACGAGCGCGGCCTGGAGCGCCTGCTGCGCCGCCTGCCGGGACGCAAGATCCTGCTGACGAACGCGCCGACCGCGTATTCGACGGGCGTCGTGCGCCACATCGGCCTGCAGCGCCAGTTCGCCCACCACGTCTCGATCGAGGACATGCGCGTGCACGGCCGGCTGCATCCCAAGCCATCGAAGCTGATGCTGCGCCGCCTGCTGCGGCGCCACGGCGTGTCGGCGGGGCGCTGCATCCTCGTCGAGGACACGCTCATCAACCTCAAGCGCGCCAAGCAGCTCGGCCTGCGCACGGCCTGGGTCACGCAATACCTGCGCTACAGCGATCCGATCGGCAAAGCCCCCCTGCCGAAGATGGTCAAACGCCCCGGTTACGTCGATGTCAAAGTAAAATCCGTTCTTCGGCTGCCCGCGCACCTGCGCCGGCTCGCCCCCAGACATCACACGGAGAACCTCTAACAACATGGCAAGCACCAAGCCGGGCCAACGCAAGCAGCAGATCCTCCAGGCCCTGGCGGCCATGCTCGAACACCCGAAAGGCGAGAAGATCACCACGGCGGCGCTGGCCGCCCGGCTGTCGGTGTCGGAAGCGGCCCTGTACCGCCATTTCGCCAGCAAGGCGCAGATGTTCGAGGGCCTGATCGAATTCATCGAGGGCACCGTGTTCACCCTGTTCAACCAGGTCGCCGAACGCGAGGACAATGGCGTCGCGCAGGCGCATGCGATGCTGCAGATCCTGCTGTCGTTCTCCGCCAGCAATCCGGGCATGACGCGCGTGCTGATCGGCGATGCCCTCGTCGGCGAGGACGACCGCCTGGTCCTGCGCATGAACCAGTTCTACGACAAGGTCGAGCTGGCGTTCAAACAGGCGCTGCGCGTGGCCAGCACGCAGGGCCACGGCCGCGAGGAAGACGTGGCCGCGCGCGCCGGGATGCTCGTCGCGTACGTGACGGGACGCTGGCACCGCTACGCCAAGAGCGGTTTCAAGCAGCACCCTGTCGAGAACAGCCCGCTGCAGCTGGCCCTCCTCCTCGCCGCCTGATATCGATCGCCATGAGCGCCATGGACGCCACCGTGTTCGCCCTGCTCGACGACGCGAGCCCCGAAGGCCATGCGCAGGCGCGCTCGCGCCTGTACGAGGGCTATGCGGGCGTGCTGGCATGCCAGCACATGGAAGACTGGCCGCGCCTGCTGGACGGCGTCCAGGACGCCCTCGCGCGCGGCCTGCACGCCGTGCCGGTGCTGACCTATGAACTGGGCGAGCAGTTGCTCGGCATCGCGGCACCGCGCGAGCTGCACGCGCCGCTGGCCCAGGTGCTTCTATTCGAACGCTACACGATGCTGGACGCGGCCCAGGTCGACGCCTGGCTCGCCGCAGACGAAGCCAGTGGCCCGGCCGGCATCGGCGCCGTGCGCGCCAACGTCGACGAGGCCACGTTCGCCCAGGCCATCGACCGCATCCGCGACTACATCGCGGCCGGCGACACCTACCAGGTCAACTACACGTACCGTCTCCGCTTCGACGCCTTCGGCGACATCAGGCAGCTGTACGCGCGCCTGCGCGCACGCCAGCCGGTGCCCTACGGCGCCCTCGTCTCACTGCCGGATGGCCGCGCGGTGCTGTCGCTGTCGCCGGAACTGTTCGTGCGCCATGACGCGGGCCGCCTGCTGGCGCGCCCGATGAAGGGCACGGCGCCCGCGGACCTGCACGACGATGTCGTGAACGCCGTGCGCGCGCAGCAGCTGGCCGCCGATCCGAAGAACCGCGCCGAGAACCTCATGATCGTCGACCTGCTGCGCAACGACCTGGGACGCATCGCGCGCACCGGCAGCGTGGGCGTGCCCGCGCTGTTCGAGGTGAAGCGCTACAGCAGCGTGCTGCAGATGACGTCCACCGTGCAGGCCCAGCTCGCGCCGGGCACCACGTTGCAGGACATCTTCACGGCCCTGTATCCCTGCGGCTCGATCACGGGCGCGCCCAAGCGCCGCACGATGGAAATCATCCGCGAACTGGAGCCGGCCGCGCGCGGCATCTACACGGGCGCGATCGGCTGGATCGACCCGCCCGCGGGCAGCGGGTTCGGGACGCCGCAGCATGCGCGGTTCGGCGATTTCTGTTTATCCGTCCCGATCCGCACGCTGACCCTGCTGCCGGAACAGAACGGCGTGCGGCACGGAGAGCTCGGTGTGGGCGCGGGCATCGTGTACGACAGCGACGCGGGCGCCGAGTTTGCCGAATGCCGGCTCAAGGCCGGCTTCCTCACGGGCCTGCCGAACGACTTCGAGATCTTCGAGACCATCCACGCCACGCGCGCGGACGGGTGCCGTCACCTGGAACGCCACCTTGCGCGCCTGGGTGCATCGGCCGCGTATTTCGGCCATCCGTTCAAGCCGGACCTGGCGCGTGCAGCCGCGGTGGAAGCCTGTGCCGCGCTGCCGGACGACGCCCCGCACCGCGTGCGGCTCGCGCTGCGTCCCGACGGCGAGATCGTCGTGCAGACCGGGGCGCTGGCGCCCTTGCAGGAACCGGTCGCCGTGCTGCTGGCGGACGCGCCCACGCGCGCGCACGACGTCTTCCTGCGCCATAAGACGAGCATCCGCAGCCGCTACGACGCCGCTTGGCGCGCGGCGGAAAGCGCGGGCGCCTTCGACACGCTGTTCTTCAACGAACGCGGCGAACTGACGGAGGGCGGCCGCAGCAACGTGTTCGTGAAGATCGGCGGCCGCTGGTACACACCGCCGCTGTCGTCCGGCGTGCTGCCCGGCGTGATGCGCGGCGTGCTGCTGGACGATCCGGCCTGGGGCGCGATCGAATGCCCGCTCACGCGCGAAAGCCTCGCGCGTGCGCAGGAAATCGTCGTCTGCAATGCGCTGCGCGGGCCGCTGCGCGCCGTATTACGCAAGTAAAAAGGGCCAGCACGAGGCCGGCCAAAACCGGCCAGTTACGGCCGGCACGCTTTTGGAGGAAGCGGGGATTCGGTGCTGCCGGCGTTCAGGCGGGGAGGTGCATCGTGGGACTCTTCTTCATGTGGATTCGATGAAGACAGTCTATTAAGCCACCTCAACAAAATCGTTGATGTGCATCAAAATGCCCACGATGGGATGATTGGCGGCCTCAGCCTTTGAGTGCCTGCTCGATCTTGCCGACGAGGGTAGGATCTTCCGGCGTCACCTTGCTCGGGAAGTAGTCGATGACTTTGCCGTTGCGGTCGATCAGGTATTTGTTGAAGTTCCACTTGGGCTGGTTGCCCGTCGCCTTGATCAACTCCGAATACAGCGGATTGGCTTTATCTCCGGAGACGACGGTGCTGGTGAACATCGGGAACTTCACGCCGTACGTGTTGTAGCAAAGGTCGGCGATCTTCTTCGCGTCCGCGTCTTCCTGTTTAAAGTCGTTCGACGGGAAGCCCAACACGACGAGGCCGCGCGGCGCGTACTTCGCGTACAGCTTTTCCAGGCCTTCGTACTGCTTGGTGAAACCGCAGTAGCTGGCCGTGTTCACCACCAGCACGACCTTGCCGCTGAACTGGCACAGGTCCTGCGGCGCTTCGTCCTGCAGGCGGTTGAAGGTGTGCTTCAGCACGGCGGGGCAGCTGGCCGGATGGGCCGCCGGCTGGGCGGCCGGGGTCTGCGCCAGCGCGGGTGCCGCCGTCATCGCGGAGAACGTCGCGGCGGCGCCGAGGGAAAGCAGCAAAGCGGTGGACTTGAGCATGGTCGGAAATCGCACGGGTTGGTGGATCTTCATTCTATGCCAATCGGCGCGGACCGGCAGGCTCAGGGGTCGATCTTCACCTTGGACATGTCCGCCTTCGGCGCCGGCCATTCGAGCTTCATGCCCTGCATCGTTTCCAGCATCAGGTGCGCGATGATCAGGTTGCGGTGTGTCTTCGAATCGGCCGGCACGATGTACCACGGCGCGTGGTCGCAGTCCGTCGCGTTGATCGCGTCGGCGTAGGCGCCCTGGTAGACGTCCCATTTCTCGCGCGCGGTGAGGTCGGCCGGGTCGAACTTCCAGTGTTTCTCCGGGTCGTCCAGGCGCGCCTGCAGGCGCTCGCGCTGCTCGTCTTTCGAGATGTGCAGGAAGACCTTCATGACCGTCGTCCCCGTCTCCGCCAGCATGCGTTCGAAGTCGCGGATGTGGGCGTAGCGGCGCTCGAGGTCCTTCCCGTCCAGCGTGCCGAGAATGCGCGGCACGAGCACGTCCTCGTAATGGCTGCGGTTGAAGATCCCGATTTCTCCCTTGGCCGGCACGCGCGCGTGCACGCGCCAGAGGAAATCGTGGGCTTTTTCCTTCTCGGTCGGGGCCACGAAGCCGGTGGCGTGCAGGCCCATCGGATTGATCTGCGAGAACAGCGCGCGCACGGTGCCATCCTTGCCGGAGGTATCCATGCCCTGCAGGATCAGCAGCAGCTTCCGGTCGCGCGCGGCGTACAGCTTTTCCTGCAGCTTGGCCACTTCGGCCGTCAGCTCGGCAGTAAGCGCTCGCTCGCGCTCCTTGAGTTCGCCATTCTTGAGCTTGCCCTTCTTGTCGTCGCGCAGCGGGGTGGCGCCGGCATCCTTGTCGCGCAGTTCCAGGTTTTTCGGCGCGCGGAAGCGTTCCAGCATGCTCATGCGGCCTGTTCTCCCAGCTTGCGGTGTTCGATCAGCATGCAGTGGTTCATCACCACGTCGAGGCCGGCGGCACGGGCCAGGTCGGCGGCGACCTGGTTCTCGATGCCGAGCTGCATCCACAAGCAGCTGGCGCGCACGTCGATGGCGTCCTTGGCGATCGGCGGAATCTCTTCCGATTTGCGGAAGCAATCGACGATGTCGATGCGCGTGCCGGACGACGCCAGCGCGTCGGCCGCCTCCTGCAAGGTGGCGTAGACGGTCTCGCCGAGGATCACCTGGCCGGCGTAGGCGGGATTGACGGGGATGATGCGGTAGCCCTGCTCCTGCAGGTAGCTGGCGACTTCCAGGCTGGCGCGTTCGGGCTTGTTCGAGAGCCCGACGACGGCCACGGTCCGGGCTGCGCGGAGGATTTGTTCGATGGTTCGCATGCTAAGCCTGAGTTTGTCTTGTCGTTGACACTAGCTTATCAGGTTTGCATCATCAGACGGCGCCGCTTACACCGGGGTCAGAGCCCGATTTTGGGCAACAGCCTGGGAGCAATTTCCCAAAACCGGGCTCTGACCCCGGTTTTGGGCAATAAAAAAGGCAGCCGGGGCTGCCTTTCTTTTGAGCGCTCGAAAGACGAGCGATCAGCGTCCTTTATGACGCAGCTTGGCGATGGCCGCCAGCTGGGCGACCGCCGCCGCCAGTTCGGCTTGCGCCTTGGCGTAGTCGATCGCCGAGTCCTTGTTGACCATCAGCTCTTCGGCCTTGCGCTTGGCTTCCTGGGCTTTCGCTTCGTCCAGGTCGGCACCGCGGATCGCGGTGTCGGCGAGGACGGTCACGCCTTTCGGCTGGACTTCCAGGATGCCGCCGGCAACGAACACGAACTCTTCGTCGCTGCGGCCCGCCACCTTGATGCGCACGGCACCCGGGCGGATGCGCGTGATCAAGGGGGTGTGCATCGGGTAGATACCCAGCTCACCCGCTTCACCCGGCAACGCGACGAATTCCGCTTCGCCCGAAAAGATCTGCTCTTCGGCCGAGACGACGTCAACGTGAATGGTATTTGCCATAAGTGTCCTTTGAAGAGGCTAGCTCTTAAGCAGCCAGCTTCTTGGCCTTTTCGATCGCTTCTTCGATGGTGCCGACCATGTAGAACGCCTGCTCCGGCAGGTGGTCCAGCTCGCCCGACGCGATCATCTTGAAGCCCTTGATCGTGTCTTTCAGCGAGACGTACTTGCCCGGTGCGCCGGTGAACACTTCAGCGACGTGGAACGGCTGCGACAGGAAACGCTGCATCTTGCGCGCGCGTGCGACGACCAGCTTGTCTTCCGGTGCCAGTTCGTCCATGCCCAGAATCGCGATGATGTCACGCAGTTCCTTGTAGCGCTGCAGGGTGCCCTGCACGGCGCGCGCGGTCGTGTAGTGCTCTTCGCCGACGACCAGCGGATCCAACTGGCGCGAGGTCGAGTCCAGCGGGTCGACTGCCGGGTAGATACCCAGCGAGGCGATGTCACGCGACAGAACGACGGTCGAGTCCAGGTGGGCGAAGGTCGTGGCAGGCGACGGGTCGGTCAAGTCGTCCGCAGGGACGTACACGGCCTGGATCGACGTGATCGAACCGGTCTTGGTCGACGTGATGCGCTCTTGCAGGCGGCCCATTTCTTCGGCCAGCGTCGGCTGATAGCCCACGGCGGACGGCATACGGCCCAGCAGTGCCGACACTTCGGTACCGGCCAGCGTGTAACGGTAGATGTTGTCGACGAAGAACAGAACGTCCTTGCCTTCGTCACGGAACGCTTCCGCCATCGTCAGGCCGGTCAGCGCGACGCGCAGACGGTTGCCCGGCGGTTCGTTCATCTGGCCGTAGACCATCGCGACCTTCGAGTTGCCCAGGTTGTCCAGATCGACGACCTTGGCATCGGCCATTTCGTGGTAGAAGTCGTTACCTTCACGGGTACGCTCGCCCACGCCGGCGAACACGGACAGACCCGAGTGCGCTTTAGCGATGTTGTTGATCAGTTCCATCATGTTCACGGTCTTGCCGACGCCGGCGCCGCCGAACAGGCCGACTTTACCGCCTTTGGCGAACGGGCAGACCAGGTCGATCACCTTGATGCCGGTTTCCAGCAGGTCTTGCGACGGCGACAGCTCGTCGTAGGCCGGGGCGGTGCGGTGGATCGACGCGGTGCGTTCCTGGCTGACCGGACCGCGCTCGTCGATCGGGTTGCCCAGCACGTCCATGATGCGGCCCAGCGTGGCCGGACCAACCGGGACCATGATCGGGTTGCCGGTGTTCTGGATGGTCATGCCGCGACGCAGGCCTTCCGAGCTGCCCAGCGCGATGGTGCGGACGATGCCGTCGCCCAGCTGCTGCTGCACTTCCAGCGTCAGTTCGGAGCCTTCCATTTTCAGTGCGTCATACACCTTCGGCATGGCGTCGCGCGGGAATTCCACGTCAACCACCGCGCCGATACACTGAACGATTTTGCCATCAGCCATTTTCGTTCCTTCAGATATAGTTTTAATGTCGTTTCGTGAGGTCGCTACGTCGCTCAGCTGCTGATCGCAGCTGCGCCCGACACGATCTCGGAGAGTTCTTTGGTAATCGCCGCCTGGCGGGTCTTGTTGTAGACCAGCTTCAGCTCGCCGATGACGTTACCCGCGTTGTCGGTCGCGGCCTTCATCGCCACCATACGCGCCGATTGCTCGGACGCCAGGTTCTCGGCCACCGCCTGGTAGATCAGCGCTTCCACGTAACGGACCAGCAGCTCGTCGATCACGACTTGCGCGTCCGGCTCGTAGATGTAGTCCCACGAGTGGGCGCCGCTGTCCGCTTCCAGGTGACCGGCCGGCAGCGGGAGCAGCTGCTCGATGACCGGTTCCTGGCGCATGGTGTTGATGAACTTGGTGTAGCACAGGTACACCGCGTCCAGCTGACCATCCTGGTAAGCGTCGAGCATGACCTTGATCGGGCCGATCAGCTTTTCCAGGTGCGGGGTGTCGCCGATCTGGGTGACGCTCGACACGACCTTCACGCCGACACGGTTCAGGAAACCCAGACCTTTATTGCCGATTGCAACGGCTTCAATGCGTTTGCCCGCGCTTTCCAGCTCGCGGGACTTCTGCGTCACCTGGCGCAGCACGTTGGTGTTCATGCCGCCGCACAGACCCTTGTCGGTCGTGACGACGATGAAGCCGACGGCTTTCGCCTCGACGTCCTTGGCTTGCGCCATGAACGCGTGGGTGTACTCCGGGTTCGCAGTGGCGAGGTTGGCCGTGATGTTACGGACCTTCTCGCTGTAGGGACGGGCGGCGCGCATCCGGTCCTGCGCCTTGCGCATCTTGGACGCGGCGACCATTTCCATCGCCTTGGTGATCTTCTTCGTATTTTCTACGCTCTTGATCTTGCCTCGTATCTCTTTGCCTGCTGCCATGAGCCCTTACTCCTTAAGGGGACGGGGATTGCTCCCCGTCCCGAGATCCATCAATAAGCCGGTCTTAGAACGACTTCTTGAAATCGGCGACGGCGGCGGCCAGCGCTGCTTCGCTGTCCTTGTCCAGTGCCTTGGTCTCTTCGATCTTCGACAGCAGCGCGCCGTGGCTCGACTTCAGGAAGCCGTGCAGGCCCGCTTCGAAGTCCAGCACGCGCTTGACGTCGATACTGTCGAAGTAGCCCTTGTTCACTGCAAACAGCGAGGCGGCCATCAGCGAGATCGGCAGCGGCGAGTACTGCTTCTGCTTCAGCAGTTCGGTCACGCGCGCACCGCGGTCCAGCTGCTTGCGGGTCGACTCGTCCAGGTCCGATGCGAACTGTGCGAACGCGGCCAGTTCACGGTACTGCGCCAGGTCGGTACGGATACCGCCGGACAGGCCCTTGATGATCTTGGTCTGGGCTGCGCCACCGACGCGCGACACCGAGATACCCGCGTTGATCGCCGGACGGATACCCGCGTTGAACAGCGAGGTTTCCAGGAAGATCTGACCGTCGGTAATCGAGATCACGTTGGTCGGCACGAATGCCGAGACGTCGCCCGCTTGCGTTTCGATGATCGGCAGTGCGGTCAGCGAACCGGTCTTGCCCTTGACGGCACCGTTCGTGAACTTCTCGACGTAGTCGGCGTTGACGCGTGCGGCACGCTCCAGCAGACGCGAGTGCAGGTAGAACACGTCGCCAGGATATGCTTCGCGGCCCGGCGGGCGGCGCAGCAACAGCGAAATTTGACGATAAGCGACTGCCTGCTTCGACAGGTCATCATAGACGATCAGCGCGTCTTCGCCGCGGTCGCGGAAGTATTCGCCCATCGCGCAGCCCGAGTAGGCCGAGATGTATTGCATTGCTGCCGATTCCGACGCCGACGCGGCGACGACGATCGTGTATTCCATCGCGCCGTGCTCTTCCAGCGAGCGCACGATGTTCTTGATGGTCGAAGCCTTCTGGCCGATTGCGACGTACACGCAGGTGACGCCCTGGCCCTTCTGGTTGATGATCGAGTCGACTGCGACAGCCGATTTACCGGTCTGGCGGTCGCCGATGATCAGCTCGCGCTGGCCACGGCCGATCGGCACCATCGCGTCGATCGACTTGATACCGGTCTGCAGCGGCTGCGACACGGATTCACGGGCGATCACGCCCGGGGCGATCTTTTCGATCGGCGAGGTCAGCTTGGCGTCGATCGGACCCTTGCCGTCGATCGGCTGGCCCAGTGCGTTGACGACGCGGCCGCGCAGTTCCGGACCGACCGGCACTTCCAGGATGCGGCCCGTGGTCTTGACGGTGTCGCCTTCCGAGATGTTCTCGTAGGCACCCAGGATCACGGCGCCGACCGAGTCGCGCTCGAGGTTCATGGCGAGGCCGAAGGTGTTGCCCGGGAATTCCAGCATCTCGCCCTGCATCACGTCCGACAGACCATGGATGCGGCAGATACCGTCGGCGACGGAGATCACCGTGCCTTGGTTACGAACATCAGCCTGACCTTCGAGGCCCTGGATGCGGCTCTTGATCAGTTCGCTGATTTCAGACGAATTAAGTTGCATGAGTGCTAACTCCTAATAGTTTCTTGATGCGTAGGGCAAGTCCTGGACGCGGCGACGGTGCTTGTCTAGCGATTCTCAGGCGACCAGCGCGTTGTGCATCTGCTGCAGCTTCGCGCGGACCGAGGTATCGAGCACTTCATCGCCGACGACCACGCGCACGCCACCGATCAGCGACGGATCGACCACGACCGTGGGGTTCAGCTTGCGGCCAAATTTCTTTTCCAGCGTGGCGACCAGCGGGTTGAGCTGGTCGGCCGAAAGTTCAAACGCGCTGTGGATCGTCGCGTCGGCGGCGCCTTCCTGTGCATTCTTGAGCACAGCAAACTGGGCACCGATTTCCGGCAGCAGGGCAACGCGGCCGTTCTCGGCCAGCATTGCGATAAAGTTCTTCGCTTCAGGGCTCAAAGGCGACTTGACCATCGACGCGATCGCATCGGCAAGCTGTGCGTGCGTGACGATCGGATTGGCAGCAAAAGCCTGCACATCCGGATTGGCACCGATCTGCGCCAGTTCCGCGACGGTGGCCGACCAGGCGACCATGTCGCCCTGCTGGGCGACGCGGAACAGGGCTTCGGCGTAAGGGCGGGCGACGGTTGCGAGTTCAGCCATGATCAGAGCTCGGTCGACAGGCGGTTCAGCAGGTCGGCGTGGGCCGCTGCATTGACTTCGCGCTTCAGGATCTGCTCGGCACCGGCGACGGCAAGGGTAGCCACCTGGCCACGCAGTTCTTCGCGCGCGCGGGTGATTTGCTGTTCCGCGTCGGCCTTGGCACCTTCGATGATGCGTGCGGCTTCGACGGATGCCTGCTGCTTGGCTTCTTCGATGATCGCTGCGGCGCGCTTTTCGGCGTCGGCGATACGCTTGGTGCTTTCGTCACGCGTTGCAGCCAGTTCGGCGGCGATGCGCTTTTCTGCGGCGGCCATTTCGGCCTTGCCACGGTCGGCGGCTGCCAGACCATTCGCGATCCTCTCGGCGCGCTCGTCGAGCGCTTTCATCAGCGGCGGCCACACGAATTTCATGGTGACGAACGCCAGGATGAAGAAGACCACGAACTGGGCAAACAAAGTTGCGTTCAAGTTCACGGTAGGTTCCTTCTCACAAAAACGGATGCCGAACCGTGCTGTCGGTTCGGCGCTTCAGATCACTTATCGTGGGAAGCTCTTAGCTGGTGAACGGCTTGGCGAACACGAACAGCATGGCGATACCAACGCCGATCAGGAATGCCGCGTCGATCAGACCAGCCAGCAGGAACATCTTGGTCTGCAGAGTGTTCATCAGTTCAGGCTGACGTGCCGAGGCTTCCAGGTACTTGCCGCCCATGATCGCGATACCGATACATGCGCCGATAGCACCCAGGCCGATGATCAGACCGCAAGCCAGTGCAACGAAAGAAACGTCAGTCATGAGATTTACTCCAAAAGTTAATTTAAAAAATTGAAAAATTACAACTTCTTTACTACCACTATCTTGGTCGTTCTTGCGATCGTGCCGATCAGTGGCCTTCGTGGGCCTGACCGATGTACACCAGCGTCAGCATCATGAAAATGAATGCCTGCAGCACGACGATCAGGATGTGGAAGATTGCCCAGATCGAACCTGCAATGACGTGGCCGACGAAGCCGAACACGGTTGCCGTGGAGCCGAGCAGTGCAATCAACAGGAACAGCAGCTCACCGGCGTACATGTTGCCGAACAGTCGCATACCGAGCGACACGGTTTTTGCTGCGTATTCGATGATGTTCAACAGGAAGTTGAACGGAGCCATCCAGATGCCGAACGGAGCGGCGAACAATTCGTGGATCCAGCCACCCAGGCCCTTGATCTTGACGCTGTAATACAGCATCAGCGCGAGCACGCCGAGGGACATGCCGAGAGTGCCGTTCAGGTCGGCGGTCGGCACGACGCGGAAATGCGGTTCGCCCATGTCCAGGGCGCGGAAGATGCTGGCAAACAGGTCGACCGGCAGGAAGTCCATCGAGTTCATCAGCACGACCCAGACGAACACGGTCAGTGCCAGCGGGGCGATGAAGGTACGGTCGCCGTGGACGATGGCTTTCGACTGGTCTTCGACCATTTCGACGATCATTTCGACGAACGCCTGGAAGCGGCCAGGCACACCGGAGGTAGCGCGACGCGCTGCCAGCCACATCAGCGTGAGACCGATCACGCCCATTGCGACCGACCACAGGATCGTGTCGAGGTTCCACACGCTGAAATCAACCACGAAGGATTGATGGCCCTGCGTCAGGTGACCCAGGTGGTGTTTGATGTATTCGCTCGCGTTTGGCGCATGCTCCGCCGCGGTTTCTACCGTACTCGTCATTGTTTATGCCCAAATAATAAAATGATGTAACTTTTCAGCGCCACGATGAACCCGCCCAACAGGGCCAGCCAGTTCAGGCCGTGATACAGCCGCACCGTTGCGAACAATAGCGCGAGCGTTAAAGCAATCTTTACAAATTCCCAGATGAAAAATGTGGCGGGGTTTGGACCGCCCATTTTTTGTGAACTGGCGAACAGGCGAAACGCCATGATGCCATTGGGCACGACACAACACATCCCGCCAAGTACCGCCGAAAACATCGCAGCCCACCCCCCAAGCAGTCCGGCGATTACGCCGGCCACAAGTGTTGCCAGGATTTGCAGGGAGACCAAGCGCAGCATTTTTCTGTTCTTTTCGCGCCAGCCGTGGTGGAACCGTGTAACGGTATGGTAATTACATGAATCAGCGGGATTATAAGGTGTTATCGGAGCCATAGTCAAACTCTTCGCTCCGCGCGCCTGCTTATATCGGGTGTAAAAACGACAAAATAAATTACCTGGAAACTGTTAAATTTTCTACGAAATGTTGTGTATTTGCGACTGTTGAGCGAGGTAAACCGATAGTTTCGGCCATGCATATACCGGCGGGCACGGCCTGGTAGCGCGACCAAGGGCATGCTCACCGACGTGCTCGATTTGCACCGCGGCAGTGAGGACGCTGTGCGCTGGGAGTGCGTGGCGCGTCGCCGTGGTGCATCCGTTGTGGATAAAAGAATGCCGGGCGCGCAGCCCGGCATCGGTGCGGGGAGGGTCGGCGTCAGGCGCGCAGGCGCGCGAGCACGGTGTCGAGGACGTCGAGGTCGGCGAAGTCGATGATCATCTGTCCCCGGCCCTTCGGGCCCATCTTGAACACGACGGGCGTCGCCAGACGGTCGGACAGTTCTTCCTCGAGGCGCACGATGTCGCCCGACTTTTCCTTCTGGCGCGCGGCAGCCGGCGGCGCGTTCTGCTCTTCCAGCGCGCGCGCGACCAGCTTTTCCGTCTCGCGCACGGACATGCGCTTGGCGATCACCTGGTTCGCCAGCGCGATCTGGCCGGCCGCGTCGACGGCCAGCAGCGCGCGTGCATGACCCATGTCGATGTCGCCCGCCATCAGCATCGTCTGCACGGGTTGCGCCAGGTTCACGAGGCGCAGCAGGTTCGACACGGCACTGCGCGAGCGGCCGACGGCCTGCGCCGCCTGCTCGTGGGTAAAACTGAATTCCGAGATCAGGCGCGCGATGCCCTGCGCTTCTTCCAGCGGGTTCAGGTCTTCGCGCTGGATGTTTTCGATCAGCGCCATCGCGGCGGCGTTCTGGTCGTCCACTTCGCGCACGAGGACGGGGATCTCGTCCAGGCCTGCCAGCTGGGCCGCGCGGAAGCGGCGTTCGCCGGCGATGATCTCGTAGCGCGCGCCGGCCGGAGACTGGTCGATCGGCCGCACGAGCACCGGCTGCATGATGCCCTGGGATTTGATCGACGAGGCCAGCTCGGCCAGCGAACCGTCGTCCATGCGCGTGCGCGGCTGGTATTTGCCTGCCTGGATCTGACCGACCGGCAGCAGGGACGGCGCACCGCTTGGCGCGGCCGGCGTCTCGGGAGCGTCTCCACCCAGCAGCGCGTCGAGACCGCGGCCGAGTCCTTTGAGTTTTTTGGTTGCCATGACTTATGCTGGTTCTGGTTACATTGTCTTGATGCGTTCGACCATTTCGGCGCCGAAGGCAATATAAGCCTGCGCGCCTTTCGAGGACGGATCGAACGTGACGCCCGGGATGCCGTACGACGGCGCTTCCGCCAGGCGCACGTTGCGCGGGATGATTGTCTTGAACACCTTGTCGCCGAAGTGCTGCTCGAGCTGGGCCGACACCTGCTGCGACAGGGTCATGCGCGGATCGAACATCACGCGCAGCAGGCCGATGATGCGCAGATCATGGTTCAGGTTCGCATGCACCTTCTTGATCGTGTTCACGAGATCCGACAGGCCCTCAAGAGCGTAGTACTCGCACTGCATCGGGATGATGACGCCGTGCGCGGACACGAGGCCGTTCAGGGTCAGCATCGACAGCGCGGGCGGGCAGTCGATCAGGATGAAGTCGTAGTCGGCGTCGACCTTCGCCAGCGCTTCCTTCAGGCGGCGCTCGCGGTTTTCCAGTTCGACCATCTCCACTTCGGCACCGGCCAGTTCGCGGTTGGCGGGCAGCACGTCGAAGCGCCCTGCTTCGCTGCGCAGGCGCGCCGTGGCCACGTCGGCCTCGCCCAGCAGCACCTCATAGATGGACGAGGTCAGCCCCGCCTTGTTGATGCCCGCGCCCATGGTGGCATTGCCCTGCGGGTCGAGGTCGACCAGCAGCACGCGCTGGTCAAGCTTGGCGAGACCGGCGGACAGGTTCACGCTGGTGGTGGTCTTGCCGACCCCGCCCTTCTGGTTTGCTACGCAAAAAATTTTCGCCATGTATGCCTTTATCAGTCATACGGTTAATATCATTAAAACGGTTTATACGATTTATATAATATTAACGGTATAAACTGTTTATACAGTTTATATGATTATGCTTCGACGGGATTGTTTCACGTGGAACGTTCGATGAATACCAGGTGGCGCTCGGCGCCTAGTCTCGGTACGTCCAGCGGTTCCACCTTGCCGACCTTCCACTCTGCCGGCAGGCGTTCCTGTTCGTCTTTCGGCGCCACCCCTTTCAAGGCGATGTAGCGTCCGCCGTCTGCCAGCAGGTGCGAGGACCAGTTGACGAAATCCGACAGGTCGGCAAAAGCACGCGAGGTGATGACGTCGAATTTGTCGTTCACCTGCAGTTGCTCCACCCGCGCCGTGTACACCGTGACGTTGGCCAGGCCCAGTTCCGCCTTCACCTGCGTAAGAAACGCCGTTTTTTTGTGGACCGTGTCGATCATCGACACTTTCATGTCTGGCCGCACGATTGCCAGCACGATGCCGGGCAGACCACCGCCCGAACCCACGTCCAGCACATTCTGCGCGGTCGCGAAGGCCGGTACGGCGGCCAGCGAGTCCAGCAGATGGTGCGTGACCATCTGCATCGGGTCGCGCAGCGACGTCAGGTTGTAGACCGCATTCCACTTGAACATCAGGGCCAGGTAATTCATCAGCTTGTCCTGCTGGGCCGGATTCACGTCGAGACCCATCGCGGCGATCCCCTCGCCCAGCACGGCGGACAAGGCCGCTCGATCGAAATTCTTCATGCGGCCGATTCCTCGTTCGGGACACTCCCAAAACCCTTGGCGCCGCGCTTTTTCAGGTGAACGAGCAGCAAGGAAATAGCCGCCGGCGTCACACCAGAAATGCGCGAGGCCTGGCCCAGCGTTTCCGGCCGCTGCTTATCGAGCTTCTGGCGCACTTCGATCGACAACGCCGCGATCTCGAGATAGTTCAGGTTCTCGGGCAATTTCAGGTTTTCATAGTGATCGTGGCGTTCGACTTCGCGCGCCTGACGGTCGATGTACCCCGAATACTTCAGCTGGATCTCGACCTGCTCCTTCACGGCCGGATCTTCCACACCCGGGCCGCCCAGCGCCTGGCCATCGACGCCCTGCAGGGTCACCAGCTTGTCGTACTCGACACCCGGACGGCGCAGCAGGTCCGCCAAGTTGTATTCGCGCTCAATCGCTTGACCGATCACGCGTTCGGACTCGGCCGCGGCAAGGATGCGCGGATTCACCCACGTCGCGCGCAGGCGCTCCAGTTCGCGTGCGACGGCTTCGCGCTTGCGCTCGAACGCTTCCCACTGCGCATCGCCGACGACGCCCAGCTTGCGGCCGATCTCCGTCAAGCGCATGTCCGCATTGTCTTCGCGCAGCGACAAACGGTATTCGGCGCGGCTCGTGAACATGCGGTATGGCTCCGCGACGCCCTGCGTCGTGAGGTCGTCGACCAGCACGCCGAGATAGGCTTCCGAACGCGACGGCGTCCAAGCGTCGCGGCCCTGCGTCTGCAGCGCCGCATTGATACCGGCGAGCATGCCCTGGGCCGCCGCTTCTTCGTAGCCGGTGGTGCCGTTGATCTGGCCCGCGAAGAACAGGCCCTGGATGGCCTTCGTCTCCAGCGACGCCTTCAGGCCGCGCGGGTCGAAATAATCGTATTCAATCGCGTAGCCGGGACGCAGGATGAACGCGTTTTCCAGGCCGCGCATCGAGCGCACCAGGGCCAGCTGCACGTCGAACGGGAGGCTCGTCGAGATACCGTTCGGGTAGAACTCGTTGGTGGTCAGACCTTCCGGCTCGAGGAAGATCTGGTGCGACTCCTTCGATGCGAAGCGGTGGATCTTGTCTTCGATCGACGGGCAATAGCGCGGGCCGACGCCCTCGATCACGCCCGTGTACATCGGGCTGCGGTCGAGGCCGTTACGGATGATGTCGTGCGTCTGCGCATTCGTGTGCGTGACCCAGCACGGCAACTGCTTGGGGTGCATCGCGGCATTGCCCATGTACGAAAACACGGGGACCGGATCGAGGTCGCCCGGCTGTTCCGTCATCACGGAGAAGTCGATGCTACGACCGTCGATGCGCGGCGGCGTGCCCGTTTTCAGGCGGCCCTGCGGCAGCTTCAATTCCTTCAGGCGCGACGACAGCGACACGGCAGGCGGATCGCCCGCGCGGCCGGCCGAATAATTTTGCAGACCGACGTGGATCTTACCGTCAAGGAAAGTACCTGCGGTCAGCACGACGGCGCGGGCACGGAAGCGCAGGCCAATCTGTGTGACGGCGCCAATGACGCGCTCGCCTTCGACCATCAGGTCGTCGACGGCCTGCTGGAACAGCCACAAATTCGGCTGGTTTTCCAGGCGCGAGCGGATCGCCTGCTTGTACAGCATGCGGTCGGCCTGGGCACGCGTGGCACGCACGGCCGGGCCTTTCGAGGAGTTCAGGATACGGAATTGGATACCGGCTTCGTCGGTGGCGATGGCCATCGCGCCGCCCATGGCGTCCACTTCCTTGACGAGGTGGCCCTTGCCGATGCCGCCGATGGACGGGTTGCAAGACATCGCGCCCAGGGTTTCGATGTTATGAGTGAGCAACAGGGTCTTTTGGCCCATGCGCGCAGACGCAAGCGCCGCTTCGGTGCCGGCATGGCCGCCGCCAACGACGATCACGTCGAATTCAGTCGGAAATAGCATGATGGAGTGTGTTGCGAGGAGGATTAAGAAGGGATTATAGATTCTTTTTTCCATGCGGCTTCGGCTCGGCCGCGAAAACGACGATTTGTTTCACGTGAAACAGCGCCGTGTTAGGCTTTTCGCCACACTCACTCGACCTTGCCGCCATGCCGAAACGCCGTCCTCTCGCCTGTCTTTTGCTCGCCGCCGGCGCCACCGTCAGCGCGTATCCACACTAGGATCTGCCGTCGACCACGTTCAGCCACAAGGACTGGGAACTTGTCTGTGACAACACGAGAACCTGTCGCGCAGCCGGCTACAATGAAGAAGACGACGGTCCGAACGCGACCATCCTGTTGACGCGCGCTGCTGGACCGCACCGGCCGGTCAAGGTCGAGCTGCAGCTGGCGGAAGATGAACGCCAGCCAGCCCCCGACCAGCTTGCGATGAGCATCGACGGCCGCGCCGTCGGTATGGCCCGCATCGAACCGACATCGTCCACGCTCACGCTGACCGATGCGCAAATGCCTGCACTACTGCCGGCCCTGCTGAAGGACGGGCGCATCGCCTGGTCCGGCCAGGGCACGACATGGACTATCTCGACGGCGGGCTCTAATGCCGTGCTGCTCAAGATGGACGAATTCCAGGGCAGGCTCGATACGCTTGGCGTGTTGGTGCCGAAGGGCAGCAAACCAGAATCAAATGTTCTGCCACCATTGCGCGCGCCAGAAATCGAGGCGGGGCCGGTCAGCCAGGACAAGAACCCCATCAAGCTTACCCCGGCGCAGACCCGCGAGATCAAAACCGCATTGCGCCAGACCGTGAAGGAAGGCGATCGCGAGCTGCTGGACGCGGCGTCCGAATCGGCGGGCAAGCTCGAGGTGCGTCCGCTCGCGAAGGACAAACTGCTCGCGTCGCACACCTGCTGGATCGCCGCGTACAACACGGGCGAGGGCTACTGGGTCGTCAATAAGAAGCCGCCCTACTCGGCCGTCCCCGTCACCACGTCCGCCACGGATTACGATGACGGCGTCATTACCTCGTTCCAGAAAGGACGTGGCATTGCCGACTGCGTGGCAACCGCGACCTGGACATGGGACGGCCGCGCATTCGCCCAGACCTCCGACAAAACTTCCGGCATGTGCCGCCAGTTCACGCCCGGTGGCGCATGGGATTTACCGACACTCGTGACGAACGTCCGAAAGTCGCGTTGACTGTTCCACGTGAAACAATCACCAGCCCAGCCGCTTGAACGTGTCGAACGCTGTCTTTACGATCAGCAGCCCGACGACGACGAGGAACAGCTTGCGCACGAAGCCGCTGCCATGCTTCAGCGCCAGCCTGGTCCCGACCAGTGAGCCGGCGATCTGGCACACGGCCATCAGCAGGCCAAGCTGCCACAGCAGGTGGCCGCTGTAGCCGAACCAGAGCAACGCCGAGATATTGCAGGCAACGTTGACGATCTTCGCCGCCGCCGACGCGCTGAGGAAGTCGAACCCGAAGAAGCGGACGAACAGGAAGATCAGGAAGCTGCCGGTGCCGGGACCAAAGAAGCCGTCATAGAAACCGATGGCGGCGCCGACACCCATCGCCAGCAGCCGCTCCTTCATGCCGCTGTGGGCCGGCGCATGGACGGCGCCCAGGTCCTTCTTCTTGTACGTGTACACGGCCACCGCGACGAGGATCAGCGGCAGCAGACTCCGGACGAAATCGCCCGGCACGCGGGTCACCGTCCACGCACCGATGAACGACAGCGCGAATGCGGCGAGGGCCGCCGGCGCCGCCGTGCTCCAGGCGACCGTCACGCGTCGCGAGTATTTGACGGCCGCGACTGCCGTGCCAAACATCGCGGCCAGCTTGTTCGTGCCCAGTAGCGTTGCCGGTACCTCACGGGGGAACATGGCGAACATCGCCGGGATCTGGATCAGTCCGCCCCCACCGACGACAGCATCCACGAGACCGGCAACGAAGGCCGCGACGGCCAGCAGGGCAAAATCGAACATGATGAATCACGCGTAAAAGCGCTATTGTAGTCCGACACCCTTGTTGCGACGCAACAAACTCAGACGGCCGCCGCCCGCCCCTCTTCCAGGAATTGCAGCAGCAGGCGGTTGACCTCGTCGGCCGCCGTCAGCTGCAGCCAGTGATCCGCGCCGCGAATGCGCTCGAAACGGAATTCGCCGTCGACGTAGTGCGCGGAGTCGCGCATCTGCTTTTCGCCCAGGGCCGGGTCGCGGTCGCTCCACAAGCCCATCACGGGCACTTTCACCTGACGGTGTCCGCGCGGCAGGGCGAGACTCAGGTTGGCGCGGTAATAGTTCAGGGCGGCCGTCAGGCGCCCCGGCGGGGACAGGTCGCGCTTCCAGTGGTCGGCCTGGCCGGGCTCGTCCGTGAACTGGCGCATGATGAACCAGTCGGCGGCGCGCAACGTATGCTCGGCGATGCCCGGCATGATGAAGCCGAGGATATACGTCATGCGCAAGCGCTGCAGGATGCCGGCACGCGCGATGGCGTACGGGTGAACGGTGGACATCGCCACGTAGCGGTGCACGCGCTCCGGCGCCAGCGCCGCGATCTGCCAGCCGATGATGCCGCCCCAGTCATGGCCGACGAGGAAGACCTTGTCGATGTGAAGGGCGTCGAGCAGGCCCAGCACGTCGCCGCGCAGCTTGTCCATCGTGTAGTCGAAGACGCCGCCCGGCGCGTCGCTGCGGCCGTAGCCGCGCAGGTCCGGGGCCAGCACGCGGAAGCCCGCGGCGGCCAGGACGGGGACCTGCTTGCGCCAGACGATGTGGGTGTCGGGAAAACCGTGCAGCAGCAGCACCGCCGGTCCCTGCCCCGTCGTCGTCGTGTGGATGCGGATGCCGTTCACGTCCAGCATGAGGGATTCGTCGATCACGTGCGTCTCCTTGAAACCGGAGCGTGGAGCGCCGCCGCGATCTCGCCGACGATACCCCGGCGGAACAACAACACGCAGGCAACAAAGATGAGGCCGGTGACGATGCCCACCGATTCTCCGAGTGATGCGAACCATTCTACATGCGTCTTCTCGGCCAGGAAGTTCCCCAGGTCGCCCAGCTTGTTTTCCAGTGCGACGATCAGGAAAGCGCCCAAAATCGGCCCGGCCAGGGTGCCCATGCCGCCGACCAGGGTCATCAGGATGACGAGGCCGGACATCGTCCAGTGCACGTCCGTCAGCGTTTCGAAGCCGAGCACGACGGTCTTCGTCGCGCCCGCCAGGCCGGCCAGTGCGGCCGACAGCACGAACGCGACGAGCTTGTAACGATCGACGTCGTAACCCAGGGAAATGGCGCGCGCCTCGTTTTCCTTGATCGCCTTCAGCACTTGCCCGAACGGCGAATGCACCGTGCGCACGATCAGGGCAAAGCCGGCGACGCAGATCGCCAGCACGACGTAGTACAAGGTCAGGTCGTTGCCGAGGTCGACGCTGCCCAGCAGCTTGCCGCGCGGGACGCCCTGCAGCCCGTCCTCGCCATGCGTGAACGGCGCGCGCAGCGCCGCGAAATACACCATCTGCGCGAGCGCCAGCGTGATCATCGAAAAATAGATGCCCTGGCGCCGGATGGCCAGCAGCCCCATGACGACACCCAGCGCCGCGGCCGCCAGCACGCCCAGCACGAGCGCCGCCTCGAACGGCAAGCCGAGCACCGCCAGCGCGTGGCCCGTGACGTAGCCGGCGCCGCCGAAGAAGGCCGCATGGCCGAACGACAGCAAGCCGGTGTAGCCGATCAGGAGGTTGAAGGCGCAGGCGAACAGCCCGAAGCACAGCAGCTTCATCAGGAAGACCGGGTAGCCCACGAACGGTGCCGCCAGCGCCACCACCAATGCGAGGCCGTAGCCGAGTGTTCTGTTCATGGTCATCGCCTCATTTTTCTTTGCCGAACAGGCCGGCCGGACGCAGCAGCAGCACGATCACCATCACGACGAACACGACCACTTCCGACGCTTCAGGATAAAACACGCGCGTCAGCCCTTCGACGACGCCCAGCGCCAGGCCCGTGACGATGGAGCCGAGGATGGACCCCATCCCGCCGATCACGACGACGGCAAACACGACGATGATGAGATTGGAGCCCATCAGCGGCGTGACGTTGATGACGGGCGCCGCCAGCACGCCGGCAAAACCCGCCAGCGCGACGCCGAAGCCGTAGGTCAATGTCACCATCAACGGCACGTTGACGCCGAACGCTTCGACCAGTTTCGGGTTCTCCGTGCCTGCGCGCAGGTAGGCGCCCAGCCGCGTTTTTTCGATCGTGAACCACGTCGCCAGGCACACGACGAGCGAGGCGAACACGACCCAGGCGCGGTAGTTCGGCAGGATCATGAAGCCGAGATCGGTGGCGCCGGACAGCGTTTCCGGCACGTCGAGGGTCTGGCCGGACACGCCGAAGAACGAGCGGAACACGCCTTCCAGCAGCAACGTGATGCCGAAGGTCAGCAGCAGGCCGTACAGGTGATCGAACTGGTAGAGCCAGCGCAGCATCGTCTTTTCGAACAGGATGCCGAACGCGCCGACGATGAGTGGCGCCAGCACGAGCATCGCCCAGTAATTCAGCCCGAACGACGTGACGCCGATGTACGCGGCGAACGCGCCCATCATGTACAGCGCGCCGTGCGAGAAATTGATCACGTTGAGCAGGCCGAAGATGACGGCCAGGCCCAGCGACAGCATCGCGTAGAACGAACCGTTCACCAGGCCCAGCAGCAGCTGGCTCATCATCGCCTGCAGGGGGACGCCGAAAATTTCCATATGACGCGCTTACGCCCGGCTCACTTCCACGCCGCGCACTTGGTCTCGGCCTTGGTCGTGTATGCCTGGGCACCCGGGATCGTGGCCACGACCTTGTAGTAATCCCATGGCGCCTTCGACTCGGCCGGCGTTTTCACCTGCATCAGGTACATGTCGTGCACCATGCGGCCGTCCGGACGGATCTCGCCATTCTTCGTGAACATGTCGTTGATCTTGGTCTTTTTCAGCTGGGCCATGACCTTGTTGCCATCGTCGGTGCCGATCGCCTTGACGGCGTTCAGGTAGTTCATCGCGGCGGAATAATCCGCCGCCTGCAGCGACGACGGCTCCTTCTTCATCTTCGCGAAGTATTTTTTCGCCCACGCACGGGTGTCGTTGTTCATGTCCCAGTACCACGCGTCCGTCAGGTAGAGTCCTTGCGTCGTCTGCAGCCCGAGGGTGTGGATATCGTTGATGAACACCAGGAGACCCGCGATCTTCATCTTGCTCGTCAGGCCGAATTCCTTCGCGGCCTTGACCGAGTTGATGAAGTCGCCGCCGGCATTCGCCAGCCCCAGCACTTGCGCTTTCGACGACTGGGCCTGTAGCAGGAACGACGAAAAATCGGACGCGCCCAGCGGATGCTTCACACTGCCCAGCACGGTGCCGCCATTGGCCTTGACGACGTCGGTCGTGTCCTTTTCCAGCGACTGGCCGAACGCGTAGTCGGCCGTCAGGAAATACCAGCTCTTGCCGCCCTGCTTCACGATCGTGGCGCCCGTGCCGCGGGCGAGCGCGACCGTGTCGTACGCGTAGTGCACGGTGTACGGCGAGCACTGTTCGTTGGTCAGTTGCGCACTGCCGGAACCGATCGCGATGAAGACTTTTTTCTTTTCCGCCGCGACCTTGGCCATGGCGAGGGCCGCACCGGAATTCGTGCCGCCGATCAGCATGTCGACGCCCTGCTGGTCGAACCATTCGCGCGCCTTGCTGGCGGCGATGTCCGGCTTGTTCTGGTGGTCGGCGACGACGAACTGGATTTTTTTACCGTTGATGGCGCCGCCCGCATCGGCGATCGCCATGCGCACGGCTTCGGCGCCGCCATTGCCGTCGATGTCGGAATACACGCCCGATAAATCCGTGATCATGCCGATTTTGACGGTGTCGCCCGAGATCTGGGCCAGCGCCGGCATGGACAAACCGGCCGCGAAGGTGGCGGCGGCAAAGGCAATCGCTGTTTTCATGTGGTCTCCGTTGTCAATGATCAAACGCCCAGCAGCTCGGTCAATGCCGGCATGCTGGCCTGCAGCTCCGCGGCCGCGATCGTCGTGACGATGCGGCCGTGTTCCATGACGTAAAACCGGTCCGCCAGCGGTGCCGCGAACCGGAAATTCTGTTCCACCATGACGATCGTGTAGCCCTTCGCCTTGAGGGTCGTGATCATCTTCGCCAGCGCCTGCACGATCACGGGGGCGAGCCCTTCCGAGATCTCGTCCAGCAGCAACAGGCGCGCGCCCGTGCGCAGGATGCGCGCGACGGCCAGCATCTGCTGCTCGCCGCCGGACAGCCGCGTGCCCTGGCTGTGGCGCCGTTCATACAAATTTGGGAACATCTCGTAGATCTCGGCGACGCTCATGCCAGGCTCGCGGCCGGCCAGCTTCGGCGGCAACATCAGGTTTTCCTCGGCCGACAGCGACGCGAAAATGCCGCGCTCTTCCGGGCAGTAACCGATGCCGAGGTGGGCGATGCGGTGCGTGGGCAGGCGGATCGCCTCGACGCCATTGACCTTGATCGACCCGGTGCGCGCGCCCGTCAGGCCCATGATGGCGCGCAAGGTGGTCGTACGGCCCGCGCCGTTGCGGCCCAGCAGGGTGACGACTTCGCCCGGCTGCACGGTCAGGCTGACGCCGTGCAAAATGTGCGATTCGCCATACCAGGCGTGCAGGTTCTCGATCTCCAGTGCGGGCGTCATCCGTGTGCTCCCGCCAGGTTATTGTCGGCGCTGCCCATGTACGCTTCGATGACCTGCGGATTGCGCGATACGTCCGCGTAACTGCCTTCCGCCAGCACGGCGCCCCGCTGCAGCACGGAGATGCGGTCGCAGATGCCGGACACGACGTTCATATTGTGTTCCACCATCAGGATTGTGCGGCCGCTCGCCACTTTCTTGATCAATGCCGTCACGCGGTGCACGTCTTCGTGGCCCATGCCTTGCGTCGGTTCGTCCAGCAGCATGAGTTCCGGCTCCATGCCGAGCGTCGTCGCGATCTCGAGCGCGCGCTTGCGGCCGTACGGCAGGTCCGCCGTGACGGTGTCGGCAAAGTTTTCCAGATCCACTTCGGCCAGCAAGGCCATGGCGCGATCGTTGAGCTGGTTCAGCGTTTTTTCGCTGCGCCAGAAATAAAAACTGGTGCCGAGGGCGCGCTGCAGGCCGATGCGCACGTTTTCCAGCACGGTGAGGTGAGGAAAAACGGCCGAGATCTGGAACGAGCGGATGATGCCCATGCGCGCGATCTGCGCCGGTTTTAGCGAGGTGATGTCGGTGCCGTTGAACAGGATACGGCCGGCGGACGGAGAAAGAAATTTCGTCAGCAGGTTGAAGCACGTCGTCTTGCCGGCGCCATTGGGTCCGATGAGCGCGTGGATATGGCCGCGCTGCACCTGCAGACTCACCTGGTTGACCGCCGTAAAACCCTTGAATTCCTTCGTCAGATCACGTGTTTCCAGAATGACGTCTGGCATTGCGTCTCCCCGCTTTCGTCCATTCAAGCTTTACAAATCATACACACTTTTGGAACTCGTCAAGATACAGCACGCGGCAGGCGGATCGCCCTGCGCTACGTCATGACGGCGCGCAAACCCGTTGTGCAAAAACGCACTATGACCACGTGCTGTCGATCAGCGCAGCCGCCTTTTCGGCAATCATCAGGGTCGGGGAATTCGTGTTGCCGGAGGTGATCGTCGGCATGATGGACGCGTCGACGACGCGCAACCCTCGGACGCCTTTGACCCGCAATGTGCTGTCGACGACGGCGAGCGGATCGTCCATTTTCCCCATGCGGCAGGTGCCGACGGGATGGAAAATCGTCGTGCCGATGAGGCTGGCTGCTTCCGCCAGTTCTTCCTCCGTGCGGTAGTGCGGGCCCGGCTTGAATTCTTCCGGGCGGTATTGCGCCAGTGCGGGCGCCGCGACGATGCGCCGGGTCAGCGCCAGCGCGTCGGCCGCCACCTTGCGGTCTTCCGGCGTGCTGAGATAGTTCGGCGATATTTTCGGCGGCGCGTAACTGTCGTTCGCCGCCAGCCGGACGTGCCCCCGCGCCGTCGGCCGCAGGTTGCACACGCTCGCCGTGAATGCGGGAAAACCGTGCAGCGGATCGCCGAATTTTTCCAGGGACAGCGGCTGCACGTGGTATTCCAGGTTCGGCGTCGCCTGGCCGGGATCGGACCTGGCGAACGCACCCAGCTGCGACGGCGCCATCGACATCGGCCCGCTCTGAAACAGCAGATATTGCACACCGATTTTCATCTTGCCGTACCACGACGCGGCGCTCGTGTTGAGCGAGCGGGCGCCCGTGATGCGGTAGACCATGCGCAGCTGCAAATGATCCTGCAAATTTTCGCCGACGCCGGGCGCATCGACGACGGGGTTGATCCCATGCCGATGCAGCAAAGCCGCCGGCCCGATGCCGGACAATTGCAGGATATGCGGCGAGCCGATGGCACCGGCGGCAAGCAGGGTTTCGCGCCGCGCCGTCGCCGTGAATGCCCGGCCGCCGCCCGTGAATTGCACGCCGCGGCAGACGACGCCCTGCTCCGCCTGCCCGATCAACAGCTTTTCGACGTGACAACCCGTCATGATCGTCAGGTTCGGCCGCGTGGAAGCCGGCCGGAGAAACGCTTTCGCCGTATTCAGCCGGATGCCGCGCCGCTGGTTGACTTCGAAATAGGCACAACCCGCGTTGTCGCCGCCGTTGAAATCGTCGACTTTCGGGATGCCCGTCTGGTGGGCCGCTTCGCGGAACGCGTCGAGGATCTCCCAGGACAGCCGCTGGCGCTCCACCCGCCATTCGCCGCCGCTGCCGTGGATGGCGCTGGTACCGCCGTGATGGTCTTCGCTCGCCTTGAAAATGGGCAGGACATGATCCCAGCGCCAGGAGGGATCGCCCGTGATGGCGGCCCAGCGGTCGTAGTCCTCGGCCTGGCCGCGCATGTAGATCATGCCGTTGATCGACGAACTGCCGCCCAGCACTTTACCGCGCGGGTAGATCAGCGCGCGCCCTGCCAGGCCGGGATCGGCTTCCGTTTTATACAACCAGTCCGTGCGCGGGTTGCCGATGCAGTACAGGTAGCCGACGGGGATGTGGATCCACAGGTAATCGTCCTTGCCGCCCGCCTCGATCAGCAGCACCTGCACGTCGGACCTGCGGGTCAGGCGATTGGCCAGCACACAGCCGGCGGTACCGGCCCCGACAATGATGACATCGAATTCCCCTGCGGACTCCATGGACCCTCGCATCGTGATTCGGTTGAACAAGCTTACCAGATGATCAAGCTCAACAAGGGGTCCCTGGGCTGTGGATAAGCGTATGAATATCCACAGGTACGAAATGTGAGGAAGATCGGTTTTTCGCACAGTCGGGATTTTTATCCAGTTTTGCCACAAGGCACATACAAGACCAGCCCACCGTCTTATGCGAACCGTAAACGTTTGATGTTGTGGAAAAAACCCGGCTTATCCACAGAAGAGTGGCACCGTTAACTATTACTATTATTCTGTATACAAGCTTCTGGTTGTAAACCTGACGAGCCGCCTTGAAAGCTGCGGCCCTGTCGAAAAAAATTTCTCGTCGCCGATCTCGACATCGTTCTGCTCAACAAAAAAAATCGACCGACTCCGGATGCGTTCATGACCACAACACCTGCCCGACGTCGACCAGGCCAGCTACCCGCGACACCCAAACGCCCTGTTTCCGGGCCTTTTGTGGATAAGCTGCTGAATATCCACAGGATCGAATGTGCGGAACTGCCACGAAAGTCGATCTCGAATTTTTTCTCCAGTTTTGGTCCTCGACAGAAACAAGGTTTGTTCGACCGCTTTCGACGCACGTAAACCCTTGAGCTTGTGGAAAAAATCCCGTTTATCCACAGTTCAGCCGGCGTTTACTATTATTACTATCCTTTCTTTCTATCCAAGTTAACTAAAGAAGGACAACTCGCCCGGCAGCGATCGACGGCGAAGCAGACACGACGCGAACGCTCTTCTGTCTGCAAAAAAAAAGAACTGAACGCCACCGCATCCAAAAAATGCTGACGTAACGACTGCTCGACTGCCGTTTGTCTACAGGAAGAACACGATGCCGAGGTCGCATCCGGAACAGCGTTCGCAGCCCGCGAACGTCCCGCCGGTAGACAAAACCAGCTCGACTGTGGAAAAGGCGCTGCATATCCACAGGATCGGATGTGCAGAACGGCCGTTTTTTCTGCTCGCCTGGTTTTTGTCCAACATCGGTTCAGCATCGATACAATGCTTGTCCAGCCGCTTCGTGAGCACGTAAACCGTTGACGCTGTAGACAAATTCCTTCTTATCCACAGGAAGGAAGGCGTTTACTATCACTACCATTTTTTATATATATCTTTGTTTTATTAATACAAAGACAGAGCGAACAGCGGGAACAAGCCGCCAAAACCGTCCGTCAACCCATCTAAAAACCAGGCTGAACCATGCGATTAGGGATCATCAGTGCGTTGCACGAAGAACAGCAGGGGCTCGTAGAGGCCATGGAAGGGGCCTACAAGCTCACGCACGGCATGCGCGAGTACTTCCTCGGACGACTGTGGGAAATCGACGCTGTGTGCGTTTTATCGCGTATAGGCAAGGTTGCAGCGGCACTGACGACCGCAACGCTTGTGGAGAAGTTCGGTGTTACCCACATCCTCTTTACGGGCGTGGCTGGCGCTGGAGACGCTTCGATCCGTGTCGGCGACATCGTCGTGGCCGAATCGCTCGTCCAGCACGACATGGATGCGAGCCCTTTGTTCCCCCGCTACGAAGTGCCGTTGACGGGTTTGACGCACTTCCTGTCCGACCACCACATGGCGTTGCAGCTGGCGGATGCGGCGCACCGCTTCCTGGAAGACGACTTCGCGCTTGCCGTCGACCCCGGGGAAAGGGCCGTATTCGCGCTCAGCGGGCCGCGGCTGCATCGAGGCCTGATCGCCAGCGCCGACCAGTTCGTGAGCGACAAGGACCGTCTGGACGCGTTGAATGAGGCATTGCCGGGTCTGCTGGCGGTGGAGATGGAAGGCGCCGCGGTTGCGCAGGCCTGTTTTGAGCTAGGCATCCCGTTCGGCGTGATCCGGACGATTTCCGACAACGCCAACGAACACGCGGCCACGGATTTCATGCGTTTCGTGAAATTCGTGGCCGCGCGGTATGCTTTTTACATCGTCAGGCAGTTTTGCCTGGGTTGGCAACATCAGGCCAACAGGGTATCCGCCGGCACGTAGTCATAGCCGAGATCCTTCGCGACGGCCGCATAGGTCACCTTGCCTTCGCAGACATTCAAACCGTTCTTGAGGTGCGGATCGTCGCGCATGGCCTGCCGCCAGCCCTTCGTCGCCAACGCGACGGCATGACCGATCGTCGCGTTGTTCAGCGCAAATGTCGACGTGCGGGCCACTGCGCCCGGCATGTTCGCCACGCAATAGTGAACAACGCCGTCCACGACAAAGGTCGGATCGGCGTGCGTGGTCGGATGCGACGTCTCGAAACAGCCGCCCTGGTCGATCGCCACGTCGACGACGACAGCCCCTTTTTTCATTTTTGACACCATGTCGCGCGTGACGAGCTTCGGCGCCGCGGCACCGGGCACGAGCACGCCACCGATGACGAGGTCGGCCGACAGCACCGCTTCCTCGATCGCGTGCGCGTTCGAATACAGGGTCGAGATCCGGTTGCCGTAGACGAGGTCGAGCTGCCGCAGGCGGTCGACGTTCTTGTCGAGCACGGTGACACGTGCGCCGATACCGGCCGCCATCTGCAACGCATTCGTGCCGACGACGCCGGCGCCGATGATGACGATATGGCCCGCCGCCACGCCCGGCACGCCGCCCAGCAGGATGCCGGCGCCGCCCTTCGATTTTTCCAGGTGGCTGGCGCCGGCCTGGATCGACATCCGCCCCGCCACCTCGCTCATCGGCGCCAGCAACGGCAGGCCGCCGCCCGGGCCCGTGATGGTTTCGTACGCGATGCACACGGCGCCGGATTGCACGAGGGCCGCCGTCTGCTCCGGATCCGGCGCCAGGTGCAGATACGTGTACAGGATCTGTCCCGGACGCAGCATCGCGCATTCCTGCGGCTGCGGTTCCTTCACTTTCACGACCATGTCGGCCTGCGCGAAGATTTCTTGCGCCGACGGGACGATCGTGGCGCCGGCAGCCGCGTATTGCTCGTCCGTCAACCCGATGCCGGCACCGGCGCCGGTCTGCACGATGACCCGATGCCCGCGCGCGACCAGTTCGTGCACGCTGGGGGGCGTCAGGCCCACCCGGAATTCATTGTTTTTGATTTCTTTTGGTACGCCTATCAACATGTCTGCCTCCAGGTTAAACCTACGAAAAACATCTCCAAAAACAAAACGCCGCGGCGCAGGTTAGAAACCTGCTACCGCGGCGTCGCAGCCATCAGGACCCGGATTACAAACCGAGCGTCATCAGGCTTGCGTTACCTCCTGCCGCGGTCGTGTTGACGCACAAGGCGCGTTCCGCCACCAGCCGCCACAACGCCACCGGTTCGCCCGCACGGGTGTCGACGATGCCGACGATCGCCCCCGGACGGGCCGCCAGCCGCGCCTGCAGATCCCCGGGGAGACCCTGCTCGACGAGGGCCATGGCGAACTCGCTGCCATCCAGCTCCTGCGCGTTGATGAAGCGCACGCGTTCCTTGACGGCGATCGGCAACGCGGGCAGCGTTTCCGCCAGCACGAGCGCGCGGTTGCCCGTCGCGAACGCGGCCGCCAACTGGTTCAGCAGGCTCGCCGTGCCGTTCGGCGCGCACAGGACGGTGCCGCGCGGAACGAAATCGAGCTGGTTGCGCTCGCCCGTCGGGCCCGGCAAGTCGATGCGCACGCCGTCCAGCGTCGTTTCCATGTAACCGTTTGCCAGGTTCGCGATGTCGCCGTGGCCGTTCGCGCACGCCCAGGCAAGCAGGCCGTCCAGCGCGTTATTGCTGCGGCGTGCGTGACGCAGCAGCGGCGCCGCATCCTGTTGCAGGCGCTTCAGGTACAACGGACCGCCGGCCTTCGGACCGGTGCCGGATTTCCCCTCGCCACCGAACGGCTGGACGCCGACGACGGCGCCCACGATATTGCGGTTCACGTAGATGTTGCCGACGTGGGCCCGCGTCGTGATGAATTCGATCGTCTCGTCGATGCGCGAATGCACGCCGAGCGTGAGGCCGTAGCCGGTCGCGTTGATCGTGTCGACGACCTTGTCCAGCTCGGAACGGCGCCAGCGCACGATGTGCAGCACGGGGCCGAAGACTTCGCGCTTCAGTTCGCTCATCGAGCCGATCTCGAGCACGGTCGGCGGCACGAACGTCCCCTGCGACAGCAACACGTCCGGCAAGACCAGCGAGAAATGCTGCTTCGCCGTCGCCTTCATGCGCTCGATGTGGCCGAGCAGGTTTTGCTGGGCTTCCTTGTCGATGACGGGGCCGATGTCGGTGGACAGGCGGTCCGGCACGCCCACGCGCAATTCCTGCATGGCGCCCTTGAGCATCTTGATCGTTTTATCGGCAATGTCTTCCTGCAGGAACAGCACCCGAAGGGCGGAGCAGCGCTGGCCGGCGCTGTCGAACGCGGAACTGAGCACATCCTGCACGACCTGCTCCGGCAGTGCGGAAGAATCGACGACCAACGCGTTCTGGCCGCCCGTCTCGGCGATCAGCGGGATGTCGGCGCCTTCCTGTGCGGAACGTGCGGCCAACGTACGGTTGATCAATTGCGCAACCTCCGTCGAGCCCGTAAAAATGACGGCTTTTACACGCGCATCGGAGGTCAATGCGGCGCCGACGGTCTCGCCACGGCCCGGCAACAGCTGCAGCGCGGCTGTCGGCACACCCGCTTCGTGGAACAATTGCACGGCGCGGTGGGCGATCAGCGGCGTCTGCTCGGCCGGCTTTGCCAGCACGACATTGCCGGCGGCCAGCGCGGCGGCGACCTGGCCCGTGAAAATCGCGAGCGGGAAGTTCCAGGGGCTGATGCACGTCACCGGTCCCAGCGCGCGGGCTTGCGGGGCATTGCGGATCTCAGCCGCGTAATAGCGCAGGAAATCGACGGCTTCGCGCACTTCCGCGATCGCGTTCGGCAGAGACTTGCCCGCTTCGCGCACGGCCAGGGCCATCAGTTCGCCGCGGTATTGCTCGAACAGATCGCCGACGCGGGCGATGATGTCGGCGCGACCGGCATTGCCCATGCCTTCCCAGGCCGGTTTCGCGTTCACGGCGGCCTGCAGCGCGGTATCGACGTCGGCGGTGGTCGCTTCCGTCACCTGGCCGACGATGTCCGCCGACTGCGCGGGATTCACGATGTTCAGCGCACCGGCCGCTGCGACGGGACCGTCGACGAGCGGTGCGGCCACGTAATGGCGCGGTGTACCGAGGTCTGCGGCCAGTTCGGCCAGCACGTGTTCATTTGCCAGGTCGAGCCCGGTGGAGTTGCGGCGGCCGTCAGGGAACAGAGTCAGCGGCAGCGGAATGCGCGGGTGCGGCAGGCAGTGCGCGGCGCGTGCGGCTTCGAACGGATCGGCCAGCAGGGTGTCGATGGGCACGCTCTCGTCGACGATCTGGTTCACGAACGACGAATTCGCGCCGTTTTCCAGCAGGCGGCGCACGAGGTAGGCGAGCAGTGTCTCGTGCGAACCGACCGGCGCGTAGATCCGGCAAGCTTTACCGAGGTTCTCTTTGCCGACGACCTGGTCGTACAGCGTTTCTCCCATGCCGTGCAGGCACTGGAATTCGTAATCGGTGACGTTGTCGGCCTTCGCCCACGTGTAGATCACGGACAGCGAATGTGCATTGTGCGTGGCGAACTGGGCGTAGATCACGTCCGTCGCGGCGAGCAGCTTGCGCGCGCACGTGAGGTAAGACACGTCCGTGTAGATCTTGCGCGTGTACACCGGATAGCCCGGCAGGCCGTCGACCTGGGCGCGCTTGATTTCCGCATCCCAGTACGCGCCCTTGACGAGGCGGACCATGAATTTGCGGCCGCTGCGGCGGGCCAGGTCCACGACGAAATCGATCACGAACGGGCAGCGCTTCTGGTACGCCTGCACGACCAGGCCGATGCCTTCGAAGCCGGCCAAGGATGGATCGAAAGCAAGAGCTTCCAGCATGTCCAGCGAGATTTCCAGGCGGTCCGCTTCCTCGGCGTCGATATTGATGCCGATGTCGTATTCCTTGGCGAGCAGCACGAGGTTGCGCACGCGCGGCAGCAGTTCGCCCATCACGCGGGCATATTGCGCGCGGCTGTAGCGCGGATGCAGGGCCGACAGCTTGATCGAGATGCCCGGACCGTCCTTGATGCCGCGGCCATTGGAGGCCTTGCCGATCGCGTGGATGGCCGCTTCGTATGAGGCATAGTAATTGTCGGCGTCGGATTCCGTCAGCGCCGCTTCGCCCAGCATGTCGTAGGAATAGCGGTAACCGCGGGTTTCGTTTTCGACGCTGTTCTTCAAGGCTTCGGCTATGGTCTGGCCGGTGACGAACTGGTTGCCCAGCATACGCATCGCGAGGTCGACGCCCTTGCGGATCAGCGGTTCGCCGCCTTTGGCGATCATGCGGGTCAGCGCGGCGCCGAGGCCCTTCTCGCTGCTGGACGACACGAGCTTGCCGGTGACGAGCAGGCCCCACGTGGCGGCGTTCACGAACAGCGACGGCGATTCGCCCAGGTGCTTTTTCCAGTCGCCCTTGCTGATCTTGTCGGCGATCAGGCGGTCGGCCGTTTCCGTGTCGGGGATGCGCAGCAGCGCTTCGGCCAGGCACATCAGTGCGACGCCTTCTTCCGACGACAGCGAGAATTCGTGCATCAGCGCATCCACGCCCGACGAGCGCGTACGTTTTTCGCGCACGGCCGACACGAGGCGGTGCGCCAGCATGTAGGCGTCGCCGTTGGCGCTGGCACCCTGGGCCAGCAGCCATTCCACTGCGCTGGTCTCGTCACGGCGGTAGGCGGCGGTGATCGCGGCACGCAGCGGCGTCTGTTCGCGGCGGGTTTCGGCCTGCAGGGCGTCGAAAGGGACGTAGGTGGAAGCCGGGAAGGCGGCAATGTTCATGAACGGTCAGGAAAAAATGGATGAGGACGGGCACCGGCAAACGCCGGTCTGGAGTGCGGATCAATGATTCGATTGTAGAAGGAAATCTTCTGGATTAATTCTGTTTTTACAGAAGACTAGCAATAGATAGTTTTTGGTGAGAGAATTTCACCAAATAATATTTATAGTGGAGAGAGAACACATGCTGGACAAGATCAGCAAGAAAATCCTGGCCGAACTACAGAGCGATGGGCGTATCAGCAACGTCGAGCTCGCCGCACGGGTCAACCTGTCGCCCGCCGCCTGCCTCGAGCGGGTGCGCAAGCTGCACGAGTCCGGTTACATCATGGGCTATACGGCCCAGCTGAATCCGCAGCTGCTGGACGTGTCGCTGCTGGTGTTCATCGAAGTGGTGCTGGACCGCACGACCCCGGAAGTCTTCGACGCGTTCAAGCAGAGCGTGCAATTGATTCCCGAAGTGCTCGAATGCCACATGGTGGCCGGCGGGTTCGATTACCTCGTCAAGGCGCGCGTGAAAGACATGGCAGCTTACCGCGAATTCCTCGGCAAGACACTGCTGCAGAAAGGCGTGCGCGAGACGCACACGTATGCGGTGATGGAAGAAGTCAAGAATACGACCAAGCTGCCCATCAAATGAAAAACGCCCTGGCAGGCAGGGCGTTTGTATCTTCAGGCAATCTTTTCCATCTTTTCCGACGTTTCCGACTTCTGCGGAAGCATTTTTTGCGCCGAGGCGGACAGGTTTTCCAGGTTCTTGCGCAGCCAGCGGTGGGCCGGGCTGCGGCCGTCGCGTTCGTGCCACAGCATGTCCAGGTGCACGGCCGGCAGCTGGAACGGCAGCTCGCGCCAGATCAATTGTTCGGCCGCACCGGTCGACGCGATCAGGTGCTTCGGCAACACCGTCACCAGATCCGAGTTCGCGACCACGCGGCCGGCCGTGAAGAACTGGTTCACGGTCAGCAGGATGCGGCGCTCGCGGCCGAGCTGCGCCAGCGCTTCGTCGACGAGGCCGTGGGCGCGGCCCGAGAAGCTCACCAGCAGGTGGTTCGCCTTGCAATAATCGTCGAGGGAGAGCGTGCCCTGTGCGAGCGGGTGATTCTTGCGCATCACGACGACGTATTCTCCCGAATACAGGCGCTCGTGGCGGATCGGCGAACCCGTTTCGTACGACAGCTGGGCCGCGACGCCGGGGAAGAAGCCGACGGCCAGGTCGATGTCGCCGCGCAGCAGCATCGGCCGCGGTTCGCGCGTGGTCAGCGGCACCATGCGGATGTTGACGCCCGGCGCCTCTTTTTCGATCGACCGCACCAGAGAAGGCAGCCACAGGGCGGCAGTGGCGTCGGCCATCGCCATGCGGAACGTCGCCTGGGCCTTGGAAACGTCGAAGGTTTCCGGCATCACGGCCGCTTCCAGCGCGGCCAGCGCCTGGCGCACGGCGGGCCACAGCGCTTCCGCGCGCGGCGTCGGTTTCACACCGTAGGCCGTGCGGATCAGCAATTCGTCGCCGAGGCTTTCGCGCAGGCGTTTGATGGCGTTCGAGACGGCCGGCTGGGTCATCGCGAGGTGACCGGCGGCGCGTGTCAGGTTTTGCTCGGTCATGACGGCGTCGAAGACGCGGAGCAGGTTCAGATCAAGCGTGAGGAAGCTCATGGGACTCCGTTCAGGACGGGCAATAAATGGTTTGTCGGTACGGTAAGTGTACCCGATTTCCATTCACGATCAATATAATAGCTATTACCAAGTGTAATTAGATTTATATGTTGCGTTGCACTATAGTGACATCGAACGAATAGATCAGCTTGCTACTTAGTCTTCCCATGTCCTTCTCCGACACCCTTTTCCAGACCCCGGTGCTGGCTCTGCCCTTCACCCACCTGCTCTTGTGCATGGTCCAGCTGACCCTGCTGGGCGGCGTGTTGATGTTCTTCCGCCCCCTGCTGGTCGGCATCGTACGCGCGCTGGTATTGGTGGTGCGCCCGCGCCCAACGAAGGGCGAACTGGCGGCACGCAGGCAGCGTGCGCAGGCCGCAGCGGTGGGATCGCACTGATCCTTACAGTCTAGTCTACACAGCTTCATTCCCGAAAGCGGCGCCCGGATAACCGGGCGCCGCTTTTTTTTCGCCCCTACTCTTACCCGTCGCCGGTAACTCGTGGTCGCTCGAGTTGTCAGGCGTTTTTTTGGTGATTTAATTTAACAATTGGTCGTCGAATGGATGGTGTATCAAAAAATCGATGATTCATGAATCGATGAGTTGATGATGAGTTGGAAGAAGATGGCATCGTATTGATGAGATATGAAGAATTTCGCTGAATTGGTCGTGTAGCAGTCGCGTGCCGCATCATAAGGATGAGATAGAGATGAATTCAATGTAGTTGCTGAGTCATCCTTGCAAAATAAGAGAAGTTCATGATTGGTCATTTTGTATGGATGAGTTAAGGTAACTTCGATACTGTCGAATGGATGCGCCGCCAGAGGCATCGACGCGCCGGCCGGCACCCCACCTCATCCAGAAATCCGGGTGGTGCGCAGTCAAAAAACGAGGGACGAAAAAAACGCGGCCGCCGGTTGCCCGGGGCCGCGTTTCGAAGAAAAACGAGCGGATTACTTGGCGTCGCCCAGCAGCGCCGGCTTGAGCGAGCGGTCGACAGGCTTGTCGCCCAGCCAGATGCGCAGGATCGCGTTGTAGAAGTTGACGTCAGGGATCGGGCCGCCCAGCTTTTTGCCGTTCAGCTCGGCCTGGGTGCCGGTGCCCGGGATCCAGTCCAGGTGCAGCACGTCGCCCTTCTTGAGGCCGTCGACGGACGCGAACAGCTCGCCCATCTTGCTGATCTGGGCCACGATGCGCTGTTTTTCCGCCTTGTCGATGTTCTCGTTCAGGCCATCCATGAAGGCCTTGCCGAAATCCTCGGACGAGATGTCGCGCGCCATCTGCAGGGTCACGCGGCGCGGGCCCTCTTCCTTCAGGATCTCGGCCGTGTTGTTCTTCTTCTCCGGCAGGTACAGGCCGGCCGCGTACACCTTGACGATGAATTTGGTGCGCATGCCGGCGCCGTTCAGTTTCAGGTCCTTGCCGGCGACCTTCGTCATGTCGTCGAACTTGTAGCCGTTCACGTCGACGACGGCGGCGATGGCCGGCAGGCTGGCGGCCAGGGTCAGAATGGCGCCTGCGAGCAAGCCCTTGATGGCAAATTTACGGGTAGTCATGGTTGTCTCCTTGGTGGGAAAGCTATCGTTGTAAACATCGTGGCCGCCGTTCAGGCCGCGGCCAGCGCCAGGGTAGGTTCGACATTCTGCAGCTTGAACACGCTGACGGCGCGCGCCAGGCGCTGCGCCTGTTCCTGCATCGATGCGGCGGCGGCGGCGGCCTGCTCGACGAGGGCGGCGTTCTGCTGGGTCGTCTCGTCCATCGCGACGATCGTCTGGCTGACCTGGGCGATCCCGGCGCTCTGCTCGAGGCTGGCAGCGCTGATTTCACCCATGATGTCGGTGACGCGGCGCACGCTTTCGACGACCTCTGCCATCGTCACGCCGGCCTGCTCGACGAGCGTGCTGCCTTCCTGCACCTTGTCCACGGAATCGCCGATCAGCAGCTTGATTTCCTTGGCGGCCGCGGCCGAGCGCTGTGCCAGGCTGCGTACTTCGGAGGCCACGACGGCAAAGCCGCGTCCCTGCTCGCCCGCACGCGCGGCCTCGACCGCCGCATTCAGGGCGAGGATATTCGTCTGGAACGCGATACCGTCGATCACGCCGATGATGTCGACGATCTTTTTCGACGACGCCGTGATCGAGCCCATCGTCTCGATGACGTGCGCGACGACGGAACCGCCACGCGCCGCCACTTCCGACGCCTGGGCCGCCAGTTGATTCGCCTGGCGCGCATTGTCCGCGTTCTGTTGCACGGTACCGGTCAGCGCCCGCATCGAGCTCGACGTTTGCGCCAAGGACGTGGCTTGGGATTCCGTGCGCGTCGACAGGTCCTGGTTGCCGCTGGCAATTTCACCGGACGCGCAGGACATCGATTCCGTGCTCGTGCGCACTTCGCCGACGATGCGGATCAGGCTGGCGTTCATGTGGCGCAGCGCTTCCATCATCTGGCCCGCCTCGTCGCGGCTGTCGACGGCGATGTCGCTCGTGAGATCACCGTCGGCGACGCGGCGGGCGATCTCCACCACCTGGCCCAGCGGCCGGGTGATGCTGCGCGTGGCCAGCCACGCGACGCCCAACGACAGCCCGGCCGCGGCCGTCGTCAGCGCCAGAATGAGCATCTGCGTGCGCTGTGTGACGGCGGCCGTGTCGGCGCCGGCCTGGTGCATCGCGGCGTTTTGCCAGGCGACGAATTTGTCGAGTTGTTCGAAATAGCGGGTTTGCTGGGGGCGCAGCGAGAACATGAATTTCATCATCGCCTCGTCCTTGCGGTCTTCGTCGACGAGCTTGATGAATGCCATTTGCGCCGGCAGGAATTTGTTCTGGATGGTGGCCAGCGCTTTCAGGATGTCGGCGGCCTCGGCATCGCCCGTGCTCCTGGCCAGCTCGGCGACCTGGGCCGTGGCGCTGGCGCTTCTCGCTTCCGTGTTCGCCAGCTCTTTCTTGATCTGGTCCGGATCGGTCATGATGAGGACGTTGAGCATGCTGCGCGTCGCTTCGCTCACGTCTTCCTTGATGTGGTTGGCCGCGACGGTATTCGCGTAACGCACGTTGACCAGGGTCTCCATTTCCTTGTTCAGGCTGGCAATCCTGACGTATGACAGCCCCGCCAGCAGCACCAGCAAGGCAATCACGACCCCGAACCCGATGGCCAGACGCTGGCCGATACTCATATTTCTAATCATTATTGTGAGTCTCTCCGTCCAAAAAAAAGAATGGCCGTGCTAATTTTGCAAGATAAATATAGCACCGATGTGTTTGGCGAAATTAGAGACTCAAAACTATTTCAATGCTGCAAGAGCACAATCCCGGCCTCGGGAGACATGTCCGCGAACGACGAGGCGGCTTTGTTGCGCACCAATGCAGTGCGCGGAAAGTGTTGTGTTTTGGAACGTGAATAATGATTGTATGCGTAATGAATGAATTTATTACGCACGCAATCATTGGATGAGGCGTAGCGAATGGCGGAGCGCCAAAAGAAAAGCCGGCGCAGGCCGGCTTGTGCGATCAGGCCGCTTTGGCCTTGTCTGCGGTCAGGCGTTCGTATTTCGCCTGGAGCTGTTCGCGCGTTTCGCGCCATTCGGGATTGAACGGAATGCAGGCGACCGGGCACACCTGCTGGCATTGCGGCTCATCGAAATGGCCGACGCATTCCGTGCATTTATGCGGATCGATCTGGTAAAACTCCGCGCCCATCGAGATCGCGTCATTCGGGCACTCGGGCTCGCACACGTCGCAATTGATGCAGTCGTCGGTAATCAGTAATGCCATGACTAATAAGACCTCAGGCTTTCGGTGCGGCCGCCATGTCGGCGATTTTCTTTTGCAGCCAGCGGTCGACCGAGGGGAACACGAATTTGGATACGTCGCCGCCCAGCATCGCGATCTCGCGCACGATGGTGCCGGAGATGAACTGGTACTGGTCGGACGGCGTCAGGAACAGGGTTTCGACGTCGGGCAGCAGGTAGCGGTTCATGCCCGCCATCTGGAACTCGTATTCGAAGTCGGACACGGCGCGCAGGCCGCGCACGATCACCCGTGCATCGTGCTGGCGAACGAAATCCTTGAGCAGGCCGGAAAAACTTTCGACCTTCACGTTCGGATAATGGCCCAGCACTTCGTTGGCGATTTCCAGGCGCTCGGTGAGCGAGAAGAAGGGGCGCTTGTTCTTGCTGTCGGCGACCCCGACCACCAGGGTGTCGAACAGACCCGATGCGCGACGCACCAAATCCTCGTGGCCGCGCGTGAGCGGATCGAAAGTTCCTGGATAAACGGCTACAACCATTGCGGCTCCCTGGAGAATGCACCTGAATAGACGCGCATTATGCCTGAAATTTCGGCAACCGCCCGGGAAGGGGGCCCATTTTGCTTATTGTTTAAGCAGTTTTGCCCAGAAAAGCGGTGTTTTAACGCAACTTTAACAAATGGTAGTGCACCATCCCGGCCTTGTCGGCGCGGACCAGCTGCCAGGGCTGCAGCCATTCGGGGACGTCCTCGGCCGCCTCATCCGTCTCCGGGAACGGCAGGCGCTCGCCCGATTCGGCATACACGAGACCGCCTTCGTTCAGCAGTTGCGCGCAGAGCGGCAAGGCCTGGACCAGGAAATCCTGCTGGTAGGGCGGATCGAGGAAGATCACGTCGAAGCGTTGGCCGCGCTGGATGAAGTCGCGCGCCACGGCCAGGGCATCGGCGCGCAGGACGCGCACGTTGTTCGCCTTGAGCTTGTCCTTGACCAGTTCGAGCTGGCGCACGACGGGGCCGACGGTGTCGATCATCGTGACGGACCGCGCGCCGCGGCTGGCCGCCTCGAAACCGAGGGCGCCGCTGCCGGCGAACAGGTCGAGGCAGTCGGCGCGGTCCCAGTCGCCCGTCATCTGGTGATTGATCCAGTTGAAGACGGTTTCGCGGACGCGGTCGGGCGTGGGACGCAAGCCAAATGCGTCGAGAACGGGAAGTGGGGTGCGCTTCCAGGCGCCGCCGATGATGCGGACCTGCTGCGGCGGGCCCGGGCGGCGGGCGTAGGTAGGGGCGGACTTCTTTTTTTGCATGGGGCGGAATATAGCATCTTATTTCCCGCTAGCCAGCGCGTTGAAGTCGTTGATCCAGCCCTGCATGCGTTTCTGCGCATGGGCTTTCTGGTCCGGCGTCGTCAGGCGGATCGCCGTCAGGATGAATTTCGACGTGTTGTCGACATAGGCGTCGAAGAATGCCTTGCGCTCCGGCGCATCCATGCGGTCGAACAAGTCGCGCAGCAGGTCGTGGATCGCCGACATCGTCTGTTCCTTGTTCAGCTTGTCCCGCTGAATACGCTGCAGCAGCGCGATGATTTTTTTCTGGCGCAGTACGCGTTCCTGCAGCCAGATCTCGTTGTCGAGTGGGCGTGCATCGGACGCCTTGCGGAGTGCCGCTTCCTGGTCGCGGCTGAAACTGCCGAACCATAATTCAAGCTGTTCCAGCGCCTTTTTATAGCGGGCTTTATGCTGGTCCTCGACGCTGCCGCTCATGAATTTCCTGCGGAAGTCTTCGTTATTTTTCGCGAACTTCTTTTCCATCTGCGCGATCTGGTCAGGCTTGATCGACATCGCCAGGTCGGCCAGATCCGGCAGCGCTTTAAAGGCCAGCAATTCCGTTCTCGCCTTGACGTCGCGGTAGTCGGACAGCAATTCGTCCTGCGTGACATTGCCGTCGCCGAGCTGGCGCTGCATCTTGGTCAGCAGGCCGGCGTAATCGCGCAGCTGAGTCGTGCGGTGCCACTGGAACAGCTTGTCGATATCTTTCTTGACCCAGTCGGACTGGTCGCTGTCGAGATCGAGATACGCGTTCAACCACCAGTACAGCAGCGTGTCACCGTGGTTATAGGTGAACCGGATCGTGCTGCACGCACTCAGCAGCGCCACGAAGGCAATCAGGAACAGCATGCGTGCCCGCAGGAACACGGTAGGGGGCGTGTTAAACTTTTTCATCTTTTTTAACTCGTTTTGAGAACGGCCTATGAACGTAGTCATCCTCGCCGCCGGCATGGGAAAGCGCATGCAATCCGCACTGCCGAAAGTCTTGCATCCACTGGCCGGCAAGCCGCTGTTGCAGCATGTTATCGATACGGCGCGCAGCCTGGACCCGAGTAAATTATGCGTGATTTACGGGCACGGCGGCGCAGCGGTGCCGAGTGCGGTTCAAGCCTGGTCGGGCCAGGGCGGCGTCGCGATCGACACGGCCCTGCAGGAACCGCAGCTGGGCACCGGCCACGCCGTGATGCAGGCCCTGCCGCAGATCGACGAGAACGCGCCGACGCTCGTCCTGTACGGCGACGTGCCGCTTACGACGGCCGCCTCGCTGCGCCGCCTGATCGAAGCCGCCGGCGACGACAAGCTGGCGATCCTCACGGTCGAACAGGCGAACCCGTTCGGCCTCGGCCGTATCGTCCGTGAGAACGGCAACATCGTGCGCATCGTCGAAGAGAAGGATGCGAATGAACCCGAGCGTGCCATCAAGGAAATCAACAGCGGCATCATGGTCATCCCCACCCGCCACCTGACGTCCTGGCTCGGCTCGCTGAAGAACAACAATGCACAGGGCGAATATTACCTCACCGACATCGTCGCCCAGGCTGTCGCGGCCGGCGTACCGGTCGTGTCGGCCCAGCCGTCCGCCGAATGGGAAGTGGCCGGCGTGAACAGCAAGGTGCAACTGGCCGAGCTCGAGCGCCGTCACCAGCTGAACATCGCCATCGCCCTCCTCGAACAGGGCGTGACCCTGATGGATCCGGCGCGTATCGACGTGCGCGGCGAACTCGTCTGCGGACGCGACGTCACCATCGACGTCGGCTGCGTGTTCGAGGGCCGCGTGGTCATCGGCGACGGTGTGACGATCGGCGCCCACAGCGTGTTCGTGAACGCGACCGTCGCCGCGGGCGCCCAGATCAAGCCGTTCTGCCACCTGGAAGACGCCGTCGTTGGCGAAAAATCGATCATCGGCCCGTATGCGCGTTTGCGTCCGGGTACCGAGCTGGGCGAGGACGTCCATGTGGGCAATTTCGTGGAGATCAAGAACAGCAAGGTCGCCGCGCACAGCAAGGCGAACCACCTCGCTTATGTGGGCGATGCCGACGTCGGTTCGCGCGTGAACATCGGCGCGGGCGCGATCACGTGCAATTACGATGGTGCCAATAAATTCCGCACGATCATCGAAGACGAAGCGTTCATCGGCAGCGACAGCCAGCTGGTGGCCCCGGTCACGGTCGGCAAGGGCGCGACGATCGGCGCCGGCACCACGCTGACCAAGAATGCGCCGGCCGGCAAGTTGACGATCTCGCGTCCGAAGCAGTTGACGATCGAGAACTGGACGCGCCCGGTCAAGGTCAAGAAATAAGTTTGTCCACCGCATACGCACAGGCAATCCACGGCAAAAACACAGGGTAATCACAGCCTGATCCACTGCCTGTGCACAGGGATGTCAACTGCCCGTCCACAACATCATCCACAAAGTCATCCACAGGCCCACCGCGTTGTCCCGGCGGGCCTGATCGTTTCAGAAACCCAGTGAAATGCGCATGTGGCGGGAGATGGCGCCGCTGGCTTGCCGATGCGCCAGGAATAAGCGCACAGAGTTATCCACAGGTCGTCAGACGCCGATACGCGTTTCGAACTTGCTGCGGAATGTGGAGAAGTAGGCTTTGACGTTGCGCACATTGCTGTGCGTGGTGAACAGGCGGTGCGCCAGGGCGTGATACGCCGGCATGTCGGCCACCTGCACGACGAGCACGAAATCCGGCCCGGGTGACACGCGGTAGCACTGCAGCACGGCAGCCTCGTCCGCCACCACTTGCTCGAACTCCGCCATGCGGTCGGCGGCCTGCACGTCCAGCGTGATCTCGACGATGGCGGAGAGACGCGCGCCGACCTTGTCCGGCGCGACGATCGCAACTTGCCGCTCGATAACACCGTTCTCCCTGAGCTGTTTGACACGGCGCAGGCAAGTCGGCGGCGAGATGTGTACCAATTCCGCCAATTCTGCATTGGTCTGCGAAGCATCAACCTGCAGGATGTTCAGGATGCGACGATCCAGATCGTCAAGGTTTGGGCCCTCTTGCGCCATATAAGTAAAATCTTTCGAGAAAAATGAAAGGATATTTCATGTCGAATGTGTCGTGAAATTATCTATCAAAACGAGGCACACTTAGAAAGCATATTTCGTTTCCTCTACTCTACAGTGCATGCATTCATCGATTTCGGAGGTTTCCCATGTGTGGCATCGTCGGCGCAGTCGCCCAACGCAACATCACCCCAGTGCTCATCGAAGGCCTGAAGCGTCTCGAATACCGCGGCTATGATTCCTGCGGCGTGGCGCTGCACGTGGACGGCCGCCTGGCGCGCTCGCGCAGCACGTCGCGCGTGGCCGATCTGGAAGCGCAAATCCAGGAAACCCACCTGCAAGGCTTCACGGGCATCGCCCACACCCGCTGGGCGACGCACGGCGCGCCGGCCACCAAGAACGCGCACCCGCACTTCTCGCCGAACAGCGACGACGCGCGCATCGCCCTCGTCCACAACGGCATCATCGAGAACCACGACGAGCTGCGCGCCGAGCTGACCGGCCTGGGCTACGTATTCCAGAGCCAGACCGACACCGAGGTCATCGCCCACCTGGTCGACCACATGTACAACGGCGACCTGTTCGACACCGTGCAGCAGGCCGTCAAGCGCCTGCACGGCGCCTACGCGATCGCCGTGTTCTGCCGCGAAGAGCCGCACCGCGTCGTGGCCGCCCGCCAGGGCTCGCCGCTGATCGTCGGCCTGGGCAAAGGCGAAAACTTCGTCGCCTCCGACGCGATGGCGCTGGCCGGCACCACCGACCAGATCATCTACCTGGAAGAAGGCGACGTCGTCGACCTGCAACTGGCCCGCTACTGGATCGTCGATGCCGAAGGCCGTCCGGCCGAGCGCGAAGTCAAGACCGTGCACGCCCACACCGGCGCCGCCGAGCTGGGCCCGTACCGCCACTACATGCAGAAGGAAATCTTCGAACAGCCGCGCGTCGTCGGCGACACGTTGGAAGGCGTGACGGGCATCATGCCGGAACTGTTCGGCGACCAGGCTTTCCGCGTGTTCAAGGAAATCGACCGCGTGCTGATCCTGGCCTGCGGCACCAGCTACTACGCGGGCCTGACGGCCAAGTACTGGATCGAGTCGGTGGCCAAGCTGCCGGTGAACGTCGAGATCGCCAGCGAATACCGCTACCGCGACAGCGTCCCGCACCCGAACACCCTCGTCGTGACGATCTCGCAGTCCGGCGAAACGGCCGACACGCTGGCCGCGCTGAAGCATGCGCGCAGCCTCGGCATGACGAACACGCTGACGATCTGCAACGTCTCCACGAGCGCAATGGTGCGCGAGTGCAAGCTGGCGTACATCACCCGCGCCGGCGTCGAAGTGGGCGTCGCGTCGACGAAGGCCTTCACGACCCAGCTGGCCGCACTGTTCCTGCTGACCCTGACCCTGGCCCAGGTGAATGGCCGCCTGACCGACGAGCAGGAAGCGAACTACCTGAAGCAGATGCGCCACCTGCCGGTCGCGCTGTCGTCCGTGCTGGCGCTGGAGCCGCAGGTGATCGCGTGGGCCGAGGAATTCGCCCGCAAGGAAAACGCCCTCTTCCTGGGCCGCGGCATCCACTACCCGATCGCCCTGGAAGGCGCGCTGAAGCTGAAGGAAATTTCGTACATCCACGCCGAAGCCTACCCGGCCGGCGAACTGAAGCACGGCCCGCTGGCGCTGGTGACGGAAGAGATGCCGGTGGTGACGATCGCCCCGAACGACGCGCTGCTGGAAAAGCTGAAGTCGAACATGCAGGAAGTCCGCGCGCGCGGCGGCCAGCTGTACGTGTTCGCCGACGTCGACACCCAGATCACGTCGGGTGAAGGCGTGCACGTGATCCGCCTGCCGGAACACTACGGCCTGCTGTCGCCGATCCTGCACGTGGCGGCGCTGCAGCTGCTGGCGTATCACACGGCGCTGGCGCGTGGTACCGATGTGGATAAGCCGCGGAATCTGGCGAAGTCGGTGACGGTCGAGTAAGGGGTACGTCGCGCAAATGAAAGTGTAGGCGGAAATAGAAGCGTGCGTTTCGTGCTACATAAAAGCTTGCGTTTCGGGGGGCTAAACTCCCCGGAACCCGCGCTACGCTTGGCCGGAAACGCTTTTATTTACCGCGACATTAGGGCGCGTCAGACTGCAGCCTAGAGCAATGCCTCCGACTGATTTCGCTTAGGCAAGATGACTTCGTGGCGTTGCATCCTGGCGCAAATATCGTGTTTTCGAGCTGGCAAACACTTCGCATCTGACGAGTGCATCCCCTCGCCTCAACCCCTTCGCCGAATCGCGATGTCCCGTTCCGGTTGTACCTCGCGGCAGTATCCGTCAAACAATCCGTGCGATTGCTTGGCAGCGGCTGAGCCTAACTATCGAGTCTTCTCGGGCACTCACCACTCCGCAGTGCTTTCCGAATTATCTACGGTGACTCGCTCTCCAATTCGGACCTGAAGTCCGACGACTGCACAGTAAACGAGCAACTGTTTGAAGCTCAGTTCATCTGCATGCTTTTCCAGATAAGAGATGCGGTTCTGACTCAGGTTGAGGCGCGACCCAACTTGGGCTTGTGTGAGCTTGCGACCCTTGCGCGCTGAAACCAGCAACTGCCCCAAATGAGCCGGAGTGAGAACCGTAACCGATGGCGGAGTAGAAGACATCAGAGTATCCGTTATGCAGATACTTTGATTTTAGCTGAATATCGGATAAATTTGAAATAGCTGATATGCGGATTTTGGCTCGTCCGTATGGCTGCGGTCGAAGTCTGTCAGAGCGGTTGCCCATCGTGGAAGTTAGGCTAAAAAACCAGTGAAATTTCGCTAAAACTTCGACGAAAGTTTCCCCTCGGCAGCACTACGACAGCCATCCTGCCATACATATAGAGCTCCAGCGCCTACGGCGCAATTGAGTCGATAAGTGCCCAGCTCCCCCAATCAAGACCCAGGCTTCGGCCGAATGTACATGGGATTTGCCACTCCGCTCTACACCGCGTCTCGGTAGCATGATGTCCTGCAAACTGCGGCCAGTTCATCGTCTCGAGCACGCCCGTCAATGCATGTCGATGAACGCCGCGAAGCCATGGCAGCTTCAAGGCCCAGAACATTTAGTGCGCGCATATATAGTATGTGTTCACGAAGCACTACAGAGTGCCAGGTGCATGCCCCTAACATCATGAACAGGTGCAACATTTCTTACTTTTAAGATACTATTCGCAAGAAATGGGCTCGGACGTGTCGATTGTCGAAGAGCGGCGAAATAAACAACTATGTATAAATAATGACAACTTCCACTGGCGCGGCAAATAGTCAGACAACACCGGGCACAACCAGTTTTACTGAAAGCGTTAGCGCCGCAGACACGAGCATCGGCTTTGAATATCAGTACTATTATTACCTAGACCGCTTGATAAATCTGCGGACTGGAGAATCCGCTGGTTTAGAGGTAAAAGATGACGTGCACACTGACCTAGCGGACGGTTTCTGCATTCTTGTCCAGCTCAAGCACACTGTCAAAACCAACGCCGCCGGCTCGCCAATCGCATTGGCAGAGCTCAGCTTAGACCTATGGAAGACACTGTATAACTGGGCGCGAATCATTACCGATGATACGCAACAACGGGACACAGTACCCGAACAACTGAAATTCATCGGCAATACTGAATTCCACCTTGTGACGAACAAGTCACAATCAAAAACGAATAAGTTTCTGGAAACTGTTATCGAGTTCCAGGACTCAAAAAAAACGTTCACTGAACTCCGCGACGCGATTGAGAAATTAAGCACCACGAACGCCACTCTTCAGTCCTATATACAGACAGTTTTAGACTTAGACGACGATGTCCTTGCCGCGTTCTTTAAGAATATCCGATTTGAGCTGGAACTCGACGATATCATTGCACGAGTAAAAAAATCAATCCGTGAAAAGTTCATTGACGATGAAATGGTCGATAGCGTGTTCGAGCGCCTAGACTCTAACATTCGCTCAGAAAATTTTAAAAATGTCAAAGCTGGCGCAAAGCTGCAACTGACTTTTGAAGAATTCTGGACAAACTATAAAAAATACTTCAGTGATGGACGCTCCAAAAAGCTGCAATATACGAAGTACCAGCATCCGCTGCCGGCTAACTTGTTTGCTCAGACGTTCGTCAAACGCCTCTTAGAAATTGGCGCAATTACACAAACCGACATCGATAAAGTTACTACTTATACCCTCGCGAAATTACGGCTGGTCACCAATTTGGAACGTTGGCGACAACAAGGAAGGATAGTTTCTGATGATATAGAAGCCCTGCACGACGAGGTGATAACGCGTTGGGAAAATGAATTTGACCTAGCGTTTGCTGGATGCGGGACGGAACAAGAAATCATCACCGCTGCGCTCGAAATGCTGCGCGAACTACGCCGTGCAAATTTCCTCCTCGACGGAACTCAATTACCCATCGAACTGAGCAACGGTGAGCTATATCATCTTTCCGACCTTGTTCAGATTGGCTGGCACAAAGATTGGAGGCAGAAATGACACCTGAAATATCAACTGACGTGTCCAGTGCGACTTCAAGCGAATGGAACGGTTACAATAATGTTGGCATTTGCGCAGTGGCTTTAATGGCAGTTCTCGCTCATATCAAGCAGTTATCGCTGCCTAAAGCACTTCTTGTGATGCCTCTCGTCATGCACGATGGCACCGTGAAATTCATGGGCAACAGTCTCGTCCGGCATCGCCAAATCGCTGCACTTGTCGCTGCTCGTGCGGACCTCTTTGCAAATTTCCGACAGCGATACGAAAGCAGTCTTGTGGTAACAATAAACGCTATCCAGATGTTAGTAGCATCCGAGCACATTCACTTCGATAATGCCATACGTGTGAATCGCTCATTGGAGGTCAATAAGAATTTTGGCTCTCGGGCGCTCAAAATTGAGAAAGCATCGGCAAACCTTGCCGCCTTATTGGAAAGCTCGGAAGAAGAACTGTATCTAAACATGAGGGTGTGGCTTTGAACTTCGGAATTGACTCCATCACGGTATGGTCCAATAGTGGCGTCAGCCGTAGCTTGACGTTTGCACGTAACCGCGTGAACATCCTTACCGGCGAAAGCAACACGGGCAAAAGTGCTCTGCTGTCCATTATCGACTATTGCTTACTGGCCAGTAAGCATAACATCCCGCACAGCATCATCAACGACAACGTCGCTTGGTATGGCCTTAGGTTTTTCATTAACGACAAAACCTACAGTCTTGCCCGAAAAAGCCCATTGAACAATGACGTTTCCAAAGACTACTATTTCTCTAGCACAGGCGTAATCCCGGATGTTCCTTCGGCCAACATCGCTGAAGGTGATTTGAAATCCATCTTAGAGGCTGAATTCAGCATTAGTGAGAAGACGGTGATGCCATTTGGTGGAAAGACCATCAAGGCAGGTTCCAAATTTTCATTTAGGTACTTCTTTCTTTTCAATACAATATCGGAAGACATCATCACCAATAGTCGCGTATTTTTCGATAAACAGTCGGAGAACCGATATCGCGAGGCGCTACCTCGAATCTTCGATATTGCGTTAGGCATCGATGATATTGCCAATATAGATGCACGCGAAAAGGCCGAACGGTTGCAAACCAAAATCGACAGGCTTCAAAACAAGAAGAATCATCTTGACACAGGGAGCGTCCTGTTCAAACAAGAACTGGCTGACGTGACCCGGGAGGCCGCTAGTTACGGTTTAACCATTGACATTCCTGACGATGCCACGCTTACATCAACAACGGAATACTTCGAAAAGTTTAGGGACAACGATTATTTTGAGGAGAGCGCGGAGCGAGAGGCCTTGAAATCAGAGCTGTTCGACCTGAACCGCCAAATTCGAAATATTACCCAATTTACGTCCGAATTTCGCGACTATAAAGAGAATTTAAAAGCGTCGGCCGACAGCTTACGGCCGTTTGATGAGTTGCTACGGCAATCTTCAGAACTGCTGAAGTCGTCTATCTTCGAGCAACTCATCGTCAACCTGCAGCAAGATTTGCAGGCTGTTAAACAGGCTATTACTGAAAAACACCCGGTCGAAAGCCAGTTAGCAGACCAACTTGCTCCTCTAAAAAAGCGCCGCAATATCATCAATGAGCGTTTGGCAAAGATTGCTGTCGAACAGAAGCCACCATTAACTGAGCGTGACAAATTGCTCTTCATTGGGAAGACGATAGGTAAGCTTGAAGTCTACAGCAAGACTCCGAGCACGATGGCCGTTCCAGGAGAAAACGCAGAATCGCTGAAGGACGCTTTAGATGAGCTCAACGTACGTGATGTCAGCGAGGTACGCGACACTGTTGTTTCATTAATTAATGAAACCGCACGCGAGCTATTGGCCGAGACAGGCCAGGCTCTGCAGAACTATGCAAACTACCAGGCCGACTTCAACTATACCGAGAAAAGGCTGCGCCTACGACGCCCTAAGTCCACGGTCGTGGAAAACATCGGTAGCAGCTCGAATCATATGTTCCTTCACCTGCTGCACTTCTTAGCTTTGCATGAGGTTGCTCTTGCTCAGAAATCGGTTTTCATTCCGAGCTTCTTAGTCATCGACCAGCCAAGCCGCCCGTATTACTCCGATAAAAAAGCGGCGAGGAAGGAGATTTCAAATAGCGACAGCGAGAAGGTGCGTATTGCATTCAGCTTGCTCAATAGCTTTGTGCGGCGTGCGAACAAAGATTATCAAGCGCAATTTCAAATGATTGTCTTTGAACACGTTCCCCGGGAAGACCTCGAAAACCTGGAATTCGTACACCTACTTCCGGATTTCTCTGAGGGTGAGGCCCTCATCCCTAGTTCTTGGATTAACGCAAATTGACGACGAAGTGGTCATTCAACAGAAAAGCATTTACACTTCAATTTCTTATAGCTATGGCTAACTGACGCCCACGACATTTGTCGGACGCTACCAGCTGGGCGTCAGCCAAGTCGCGTGTCCTATGAAGATACAAAACAAGGTGCACTTCGGTTCACTAGCCCCAGCCTTCCGGAGCACTTCTCTTACGTAGTCTGAGACGGTTCAGCAGCCTTGTTTAAAATGAAGGAATATAGACGGCCAACTTTGAATTTAATTTTTTTATAATAAAGCAAATATTTTATCTAGACCAAAGAATTTTATCTTTTCTTGTGCGGAAATTGTATAGGTGACGACCTGTATCCCCAAATCATTTTCAATAATACATCCTAACATTTCCTCTGGACTCTCCGGAACTACTAGCACTTTTTTCACATTTTTCTCAAGAATTTGACTTACAGTTGGGGAGTGAACAGCAAGCTGTCCAACTGCGGTATATATGCTTTGAGAGTCAGATTTTGTTTTCACTTCAAAGAGCACGGCAACTTCGGCGAAATTGGCGACTAGGTCAATTGCACGCGACTTTAGAGTCGCACCGCGCTGAACCATTTCCTCGTGGAGCGCATGTACTACTTTGCCATGGTAGGAGGTTGGAAAAGATTTCTTTGGGATGTATGCTCGCCGATTACCGCTAAATTCTTTAAAGTAGTCTTGTAAGCCGGCTGCGCCTTTTCGAGTTATCCCGGCTGCCGATGGGCCATCAATCTCAACAGAATCGTCTTCTCCGTTCGCCTCATCCTCTGTGTCTACTGCAATTTCCGAATCCTCTCCCAGATTACGAATAGCATTTCGGAGCCGACGCGAAAATTTACTGAGGTCGTCCACTAAAGTTGCCGAACTTAATGGAGCCACGAGCATATATTCGTCAATCCTCTGTGAATTCTCTGCCTCGAATACCTCTGCGGCCATAGCTTCAAGTATCTTATCCTTAGGGACTCTCTGACCGAGCGTCACGATGCCTCTATGCGCCAGAAATACGTCGCCTGTAATCACATCCTCTAGAAACGCGGCGCCCATACGCCGGTGAAATTTTCCCAGTGGATAGTTAAACTGAACGTCGATAGAAAGCCAATCATTGCTACCGTATGTGCCATGACCAAGTAGCGTTATCATTTTGTTACCTTTTACGCCAGGCCAGCTTATATACCAGAGAGAATCTTCTCTATTTTCTTCTAGGAAATAGACATCCTTGTCAGCATGTCCTCCGGGATATCCGATTCTGCGAGTCTCGTGATGTATATAATGTTGCTGAAGTGAGTCAGTAAAGATTTTTTGCAACGTTGCAATGCGATTTACGTCTTCAATTTCTCGATATTGCATATGCTTCCATTCATTTTTAAAGGAGATTTTCTTTACTAAAAATTTTGGGAAGTGGAATTAATGTCAAAGTGCCAGCTCCCCCTAAGGCAGGAATGTAATCTATTTGTGAGAATGTTAGCATCTCGTCGTCGACATGCTTATTAGACATGGTTTAATAACTCCTAGGCAATCCAATCTGGTGCAACTTCATGCCGTTTCAGATGTGATGCCGGAAGCAGATTGCGCGTAAATCCGAAAGCGCGCAAGAACATCTCGGCCATATCGAGTTTTCAAACCGTCTCATAGAGCGGCTATGTTGTTTAACATAGCCACCATCTATAAAGGTGAAAATTGGACTAAAAATCGCCTATTTTGACGGGCAGATGAAACTAATTCGAGAGTTGAAATGGTCCTTCCAAAATTGGTCGCCTGCTCGCGAATGTCCCGCCACACAGAGGACGCAAATCACGCATATGGCGATAAACTGACGCCAGCCAGCGGCCGATTCCAACACGGTTTGCGCCCACTCAGGAAGCTCTTCCGCGTCGCACATTGCGAGGGTAGCCGAGCGCCAAGTCTGCAGTCCGGTCAAAACTGCCAACGGGACCATAATGAATGTCCCGATAATGGAATGCTGCGACGCGACCTGCTGACCGAACAGATTCAGTCCGCACCAAAAGCTGTTAAAGGTACCGATTTTGGAAAACTCGGCCAAGTCGGTTGGCATCGTGTCCGAGGCTGCGCCGACGCTGAGATAGGTAAGCAAAGCGATTGCAGCGAGGGAGAAGCTCCGCAGTGCCTCCAGGTAGTCATCGTCATAGAACTGCTTCAGCGCGGCCATTACACCAAATGCCCCGTTGGTAAAACTGAAGAAAATCAAAGTGCCATAAATTACTGCCGAATAACGTGTGAACCAAAACGAAAGCGCTGCCAGAGCGACCGCGCCGCCAACAAAGCCTAAAATTGCCAGCGCGCCGCCCGCGTCCTGACCTTTCCCGTCGTCGCCGCTGCCGGAACCGTTGTTATTGTTGATTATTGTCTTTTTGACGTACGTGACTCGGTTCCCGTTTCCCACTGCATTTCCGTTGCCGTCGATTCGAATTGAGTCACTGCTAAATTTACTACTTGACATCGAATTACCTCCGAACAATGTAATAGATTCCACATGGAATCTGTAATTGCACTGTATCAATGTTCCTTTGAGGCAACAAGAAAATTTAACAAAAATCAAGCACAGTGTTGTTTTTATTGCGAAATTGCCAATTTAAAATATTTCGCAACGGAAATTATCGATGAGAAATTATCCTGCATTGCAAGCGAGAATCTGGGGCTCTTGCCAACTTTCCCTGAATTGCACTTACTGTGTCCGGTACATTCTGAGAGTCGCTAACGTGACGGGGACGATAAGAAGATGGCAAAGCGCTTGGGCCTCGGGTTAACCACAAGCTGCGTCAGCCCGGATGTGGCGACGTGGTCAATACTAGGCACCCATACACCGAGTTCCCCGGTAGCGACCACCAGCGCACCTTCCGCGAGCGTCTGCCACTCGCGAACGGGAAGTTCGTCGAATACACCACGGCGGTAGTTTCAATGCCTACGCCGACTCGTCCAACATTGGAAGGCTCCCGAAAGCGCGTATCGTAGCTGACCGGATTGGTTGGGAGTGCAGCATTCTGAAGGATGGACGTGGTACGCGGTCGGCGCGACGACGCTTGTCCTGTTCCGTCGTCGGACCACGCACGAGGTCATGCTGCGCTCGTGGGAATCGTCCTTCAAACGCTGGCTGCTCGAGAACAAGACTCGCCTTCTGAAGGGAGCGTGCGCGGACCGGCGCCACGTCATCTCTGATGCGATTGACTGCCCCCCACCTGCCCTTGGGCGTCGATACCTGGGAGGACTTTCGTGAGAGCTACCTCAAGGAGTTCGCGTTTCGCTTGTACGCGAACGAGCAGGAGCCGATGGCTAAGGCACTCAAAAAAGTGTTTGACAGGTGGTACGCCGAAAAACCTGGCTCCGCAGCGGCTACGAACCTGATGTAAGCAGTTCGGCGGCCGGCTCGTCCCCATTCGCCCTTGGGCGCAGTCCACCCTCGCGGTGGTAGGCGACGCGCAGCCCGCGAACATAATATAGACGGTCACAATTATTTCTTCACCGCTACTTGAACTCCGGAAAGGCAACCCAACTTGTGGCCGAAGTATCATGACGAGCGCTTGTCCGCGCTCAGTCGCACTGAACAACAGAAATCATTGAACCATTCACCAACACCCATTGATTATCCTACCTGTGTAAGTTGAGGTTAAACGGCCGGGACGGCCGTTATCATACCCCGGATGACGCTGAGTGAACCGACCGAGCCGGGCCAATCAGCAAACAGCCCGACGCTTAATCCGACGACGTAGCGAACCCCATACGAAGTGCAATGAGAAGGGGGAGATTTGCTCTGAGATTAAGAAAGTAATTGTTGGGCCGACGTTAGAATTAGTGAAAATTCTACATCGGCAAGTAGATATAATCGAGGAAAGGCCACGCACTCGACAGTTGGCACCGGGTAAGCTGCAGGGGTATGGCGGCAATTTAGGAAACATTTCGTTTCGTGTAGCTAACCAGAGCTGTTGAGAGGAGCAGTATGTCAGGTGGTGGTGGTGGGGGCTCATGGACTCCCGATAGTGATGTTCAATGCAGTCGCTTGCGTTTCCAAACTCAGATTGCAACACCTCAGCCAGGTGCAGTACTAACTTTACGGGTAGGTGATGTACTTGATGTCTCCGTCATAAACATGGGCGGTGCTTTGGCCGTAGCTGTTTCCAAAAACGGGAACGTGGTCGGTGGGCTGGCTGGCGGCTTGGTCAACAAACTGCGCGAGTGTCTGCTTGGCGGTACCAACTTCAAAGCTACTGTCCTGACCATCAATGGCGGTCAAGTCATGGTCGAAATCGAACCAATTTAATATGACTATTCACGTAGTTGGCGGCGTGTACAACGAATACTGTGTACGCCCTGCATGGAACAGCCTTTACGGTTCGGCAGGCCGTGCGGCGGTCGCTATTGCAAGGATGGAAGCCGACGTCAATCTGCACTCGTACTTCACAAAGAACACTGGGGAACAGTTCAGAGCGGATTTCGTCTGGCACGGAAACCTCCATGTCACAGAGACGCCAGCACAGACCGTTGCTCGATTTTGGTATTTGCATGACTCAGCAAAGCCAAAAATCTTCGACCGTCCAGCTCAAGCAGAGCCACCTATCGTTGTTAACGAGGCCAAAGTAGTTCGGTTCGGTATTTTGGAGGGTGATGCGGTCGTTGACGCGGAATGGGCGGTCTACGACCCCCAAAACATGGGAACCGCGATACCGTTTGGTGCGAACGGTTCAAAGGCAAAGCACTTGGCTCTCGTACTAAATGCGTACGAAGCTCAGGCAATGGCGAACGCGTTTGGCAAGCCGCTTCAAGAATGCGCAAGGTTGTTGGCCGAGCAGCAGGGTGCAGAGGTTGTCGTCATAAAGATGGGGCCGGCAGGAGCACTTGTGTGGGCGGATAATCAAGCACACACGGTTCCAGCGTATCGGACGTCCAATGTCTGGAAAATTGGCTCGGGCGACTGTTTCGTTGCACACTTCGCGGTTGCATGGATGAACGACGGGTGTACGCCGCTGGCTGCTGCCGAGAGTGCATCAAGGGCTACCGCGTTCTATTGTGAGCGCATGAGTCTACCTACACGTGAGGAACTCGAGAAGTTCGCGCCACCGCCTATAGAACCGTCAGCTGCATTCTTAAGTGGGACAAAGCGGCAGGTCTACCTGGCTGGGCCGTTCTTCGACTTGGCTCAGGTGTGGATGGTCGAAGAGGCTCGTCGCAACCTGGTAGAAAGCGGCCTGAAGGTATTCTCACCATTTCACGACATCGGACTTGGAAGTGCACAGCAAGTGGTGCAGCAAGACTTGGACGCAATTAAAGCCTCAGACCTCGTCTTTGCCATTGTGGATGGCCTTGATGCGGGAACCTTGTACGAGATTGGATATGCACGTGCGCTGGGCATACCCGTTATCGTTTTCAGTGAGCGTGAAAGCGAGGAGAGTCTGAAGATGGCTGAAGGCTCGGACTGTATCGTCAACCGAAACTACACGACTGCCTTGTACACAACGCTTTGGAGAGCTGCTGAGCTTTGAAAACTGCACTACTACTTTCTGGCGGAATGGACTCCGTCTCGCTCGCATGGTGGAAGCGTCCACAGTTCGCCATTACGATTGATTACGGGCAAAAGGCGGCGGAGGCAGAAAAAAGGGCTTCAGCCGCCGTCTGTCAGCAGCTCGAAATTGAGCACCACATTGTTACGGTTGACTGCCGCTCGCTCGGCTCCGGTGACATGGCTGGTTCTGCGCCGGACGGCTTGGCGCCGGCAAGTGACTGGTGGCCCTACAGGAACCAATTGCTTATAACTCTTGCGGCTATGAAGTCCATTAGCCTGGGGGCAACGACGCTGCTTATCGGTACAGTTCGCTCAGATGAAGGGCATCGAGATGGAACGACTGAGTTCGTGGGTCTCATCGATAGGCTGCTCAGTTTCCAAGAGGGTGGGTTGCGTGTCGAGGCGTCGGCCATTGGTATGAGTACGCAAGAGTTGGTACAAGCAGCGCAAGTCCCACGAGAGTTGCTGGCATGGGCACATAGCTGTCACAAGGCGAATCTGCCATGTGGTGATTGTCGAGGCTGTAACAAATACAATCAGTCGATGTTCGACCTTGGATATGCAGGGAAACTTTGCTGAGCCGCGGCCGCGTCTAGTGCCTGAACCATACTCACCGTTTGAGTGGCCTGCAGGCGGGCGGGTAACACATTTAAATCCAGCGCCGCCGCAACTCATCGTTGACATCGTACAGGTGCTGCAGAACCGTCAATCGCGCCGGCTTCTCGGGCCTCTTTCTCTTACTCAGCTTGGTCATCTACTTTGGCTCTCGTGTCGGACACATAGCCTACGCTTCTCAGACTATGGATTCGACCAAGAGTTTCGACCGCACCCATCGGCCGGGGCAATGCATCCAATCCACCTCGTATGCCAGCGTTCAGCCGGCATGCCATGGGAGCGCTATGACCCGTTAGCGCATAGTCTTGTTGTACTTCCTCAGAGCGAACGCCACGCGCAAGAAGCTCGTGTCAGGGCCGCCAACATTTTACCTACTGATGAGGCAGTCCTACTTGCACTCGTTGCCGAATCAGGGAAGACAGGGGCCAAATATGAAGACGGGCAGAGCCTTGTCTGGAGGGACGCGGGCGTAGTCTTGGGCTACCTATCCTTGATTGCAGAAACATTGAAGCTCGGCTTTTGTCCGCTTGGGATGACGGGAGACGCGTATGTGGCGCCGATGTCCGCACAAGGTCAGCTCCAGGGGGCCGGATTAGCCCTTATCGGTGTGAGCGCCTCGTAGTCAGACTGCTAAAAGCAGTTGCTGCTCGCCTTTTGCCAATCTTCTGGGGCGGCGTATCTTCGCCGGCTCACCTTTGAGCTCATTCACCAGGCTTTTGACCGTAAGTGGGGACGTAGCCATTTCGTGCCAGATGACAGCATCGAGTTCAGACGGACGGACATCCATATGAGAACACAGGTTGAGGAGCAAGCTCTCGAGCTCGAGATAGTTGCGCTCTACTGTCAGGGCTGTCGGGAACAATCGGATTGCTTGCCCAAAACGAAGAATATGGATATCGAGGATAGCTACATCATCTGCGCTTAACCAGTTTCGTGCGACCCAAGACGCAGTTTTGTACCCGATACCAGGTAGCTCTCGTAACCAGTCGCGAAGGGCACGACCAGACTGTACTGCTGGCGCGTTAGGCAGGGCGCTCAATGCTTGCGTCAAGTACTTGGCTTTTTGGGAGGCGAATCGATATCGAACCTCTTTCCCACCCACAGCCACAGGCTGCGTGAGCCAGCTCAACAGCTGGTCTTGCGATGGCGCCGCGCCGCTAAATGCACCGTGCGAACGCAGCTTTTCATACATGGCTAATCCAACTGCTGCAGGAATGCCGTGTCCTCCCAAAAGACATGCTCCCACTTCCTCAGCAAGGGTACGACCAAGCTTGTACTGTGGTGGGCCGCCAGAGATACGTCGATGCACGACTTGGAAAACCCAATATGCAGGCGTCGGAAATGCATCGACGGCACCCCACGGAACCCCGGGAGCGACCTCGCAATCGGGAGAGGGTAGCTCGACACGCAAGGCGCCGACCTTTGAATAAATTGTGGCTGTTTGGGTCATGGCGTCAGTTCGCGTTGCGGGTAAGCTTCGTAAAGCCACGTGGTAAATGCGGCGCGCTCACAAGGGTCCATAGCGCATACTTTTTCCTTAAGGCGCTCCAGGCGGCGCTTGCTGTCTTGGCGCTGGCGAAAGTTTGCTCCCATGTAGCGGCTGTCGTGCAGGAGACGAGGCGCCTCGTAATTGAACCAAAGTGTCTCAACGCGCACATCAACATGGGTTTTTGCTTGAAAAGTGTGCTTGTTCCATCCTTGCAGGGTATTGTCATACAAGGCGTTCTCATACCCGGACACGAGAACCATGCATGGCAGACTTACAAGGATATGAAGTAAGCGGACATGGTCATCGACATCGTAGTCGCACCTATAGACTTTGGCCCGGCGCCGGGTTTCTGGGAGATATGGCGGGTCAACGTATAGCAGCTCTCTGCCAGTAAAGGGATACGTCTTCAAGAAGTCTTCAGCGCGACCATGAACCAAGTCAATGTTGGTGCCAGGCATCTGTGCCCATGACGCGAGAACCGAGGAATCAGCATCGATTCCAATATTAGTCGTCGCCGGCTTTTTATGCCGCATGACAGCACCGCCGCCAAGATGAGTCTCGATGTAGACATCATGACAGGGCATCAAGTTGATGATGTGCTGATAGGTTTTACCTTTGCCGCCTGGGTATCGCATTCACGCATCATCGTCAAATCTGCCGATGATGTCAATAGCCGCCCAAGGCGACATCCCTCGTGCCAAGTCGGGTCCGCACGGGTAAACCCTTAGTGGAGGTTTAGATGTGCCTAACCGTTAACAGAGCGCAAATCCGCTCATGCACTCCGAAGGCCCTAGGAAAGCAGACCGTTTTCGCTCCACACAATGGACGGCGGCGCGACCGGCCTGCCGGTGGCGACCTCACGCCACTGGCAACTCAATGGTTAGGCCATGCCTTGGGAAAGGCACTGAGCGAGCTCTGGGATGATGGTCTGTGGATACCGCACGAAGCGCCGGGACTCAAGCCTCTGAGATTTCTGTGACTGCCTCAATCGGGCACGGAGCAAGGGCTGGCGCCGTCGGAAACGCTTTTATTTCCCTTTGACGAAAATTCATGCACGAGTAGGTAGTTTGCAAGGTGAGAAGCGTTCGTTTTCGTGAAAATTCTTTTTCTATCAATGGCTTGCGGTTTTTCGACAACTGGAAACACGCCTTTTTGTTTCCCGCCTACAGACGAACAATAAAGCCGGACACAAAACAATAAAGTTAGACACAAAGGTGCTGTGAAGCGATGATTTTGGTAACGTCAGTTATCGGTTGCGCAATCCAATAGGGAGTCTTCCTTGGAAATCCGGTTTAGAAGAGCTTCATCCAGTAGGCCGACGTTCCAGAGGCTAGGTATCGTTTTTCTCTACTACGCTTTCTCATTGCCAGGGATATTCGTCATGAGCGTCGGGATCGGGACTGACCAAGTTCCGGTTTTTATGAAATGCATGTGGGTTGTGGCTTGGGTGGCACATATCGTTATGAGCGTCCAGTGGATACGCAATGCCCGACTGTCCAAGTTATGGCCAGCAATAGGTGTTGCCAGCGGATTGGGCAGTTTCCTTATACTTATAATCCTGCCTGTCGCCATGTTTATCCAGCTTCTTCTTGTACTGCCGTGCGTTTTACTTTCATTCTGGCTTATAAAATTCCATTGGGCGAAGCCTGTTTAGAAATCCAAGGTCGATAGCGGGTGGTGGTGTGGCCTTGCCGCCGACGTGCAGGCTGTGTCAAACTTTATTGTTGCAAATCGTGGACCCGAGGCGCCCCGAAGGGCGTTTGTGTTGAACATTATTTCGATGCTCGGCATATCGGAGTCGGTACGCCATAGGTGCGCTTGTGTCAAACTTTTTTGTTCTTCCACAGTCGCACGGCCGCATCGGCAGGCTATGGTCACACCACCATCGGCCCCCCGATGTTCCCTTTGAATATCTCCATATTCAGCGAGAAATCATCCACGGTGCCCGCAGTCCGCCCATCGACCAGCACGCTGATCGCCCGGCCGCCGCATACCCGCTTCATCTCGTCGATCGACAGCGAGCGCACGCGCGAGCCGGCCGGCGCCGTGCCGTCAAAGGCCAGGTCTTCGATAATCAATGTGTTCATGATGGTTCTCCTCGAATGGTTGGAAGTGGATCGGCGCGCATGTCACGCGCCCACTTCCCACCATGCAGGGAGCATGCCACCTGCCGCGTAACGGGCAGGCCGGCATTGACGGCGGTTTGTGTTGGTCCGGGACCAACACATCGCCTGAGACTGTTGGGAGATCAGTTCTTGCCGGACGATTTGGCCGCCACTTCGCGATACCGGGCTTCCGTCTCGGCCAAGCCTATGCGGGCCTGGACGAGCTGGGTCTGCATGCGTATGCGTTCCACCTCTTGCTGCACGCCTGAGAGTCCGGAGCCCTCTTGCGGTGCCCAGATCAAATCTCCGCCTTTGCCCGTGGCATTCCCGCGCGTGCACACGCGGCCATTCAACGTGGCCCCTTCGGAAAACTTCTGGTCCTGGTAAAAACAGTAGGATGGGTCGGCGGCCTTGGCGGGGCCGACGAAAACGGCCGCCAATGCGGCGGCCGTGATGAACATTGATTTCATTGCGCTCCTGTTCAGGTAACGCCGCGCCGGCTCGCACCGGCGCGGCACTTCAGGTTAGAACACGTAGGTGGCCTGCATGCGGAAGCTGCGGCCCGGATCGAACCAGGAACGGCCCATGTCGCCAGGCGTCTGCTGGTTGACCTGCTTCGTCACGGTACGGGTCAGGTTGCTGATGTTGAAGCTGCCCGAGAAGTGGTCGCTGAAGCGGTAGTTGATGCCCGCATCCCACTGGCCCACCGGCAGTTGCCACACCGGGATCCCGAAGCCGGCATCCTGCAGCGGGTTGCCCTTGTCGTCCACGTGCGCCGGATCGGCGCTGGTGCCGTTGGAGCCCTTGGCGCCATAGACACCCGTCGCCAGCAAGGTACGGTCACGCCAGGAATACGCCAGACGTGCCGACACCGGGCCGCGGTCGTACATGAAGGCCATGTTGAAGGCGCGCTTCGACATGTACGGCACCGGCAGATCCTTGTACGGGATGCCGTTGGTGTCGCAGCCATACAGCGCCGCAGATCCCTTCAGCTCGCCACCGGACGGGCAGAAATTCGACGGGTTCGGGTGGTACAGCTGCTGCTTGCCTTCGATATAGGTGAAGTTCGACGACACGCCGAAACCCTTCGCCCAGTCCGGCAGGACATCGCTCACGCCGGGCACGTGATCGAGGTAGGTCATGCCGGCCAGCTCGATACCGCGCACTCGGGCCTTGGCCGCGTTGGCCGGACCGGTGATCGTAAACTCCATATCATTGCCGGCGAGATCCTTATACGTCCTCGTATAGGATTCGTTCATGATGATGTCCTTGACCTGCTTGTAGAAGAATGCAGCGGTCAGGGATTGGCCCGGGCGCGGATACCATTCCAGCGTCAAGTCGACATTGTTCGACTTGAGCGGCTTCAGCTTCACGTTACCGTCGTTGGTGCCGGTGTACGAAATGGTGGTGATCTTCTTGCTGTCGTTGGGATCGTTGATCACGTTCTGCGACAGCGTGATGTACTCCTGCAACTGATCGAAACCGGGACGGTAGATGCCGCGCGACAGCGCCACGCGTGCCTGCAGCTTGTCCGTCAGGCTCGCCTTCAGGTTCAGGCTCGGAATCACGTCGACGTGGCTGGACTTGAGATCCATCGGGTCGCTGATCTCGCCGAAGCGCGGGACGTTCGGATTGGTGGTCTCGCCGTAGCTCGGCTTGAACACCGTGTAACCGTGGGCCACGGTATTGGTCCGGACCACGCGTACGCCGGCGACGCCGTCCACCGGATATTTCCAGTTGTCGAAGCCGAAGCGCAGGTTGCCGTACAGGGCCTGGGTGCCTTCGCTGTGCCGGCTGACGTACTGCGGTTCGGTGCTGAAGCCAGGCGGGCGCCAATCGCTGCCGGCCGTCGAGCAATCGCTCGTCGCGCCCGTCAGCCTGTTGTCGTCCTCGCAGTTATAGCGCAGCGCGGTCAGCAAATTCTTGTACGCGGCCATGTCCCTGACCATCGACTGGGCGGGCACGACGAACGCCGGCGGTGCAGGCATCCTGCCGTTGAAGAAGTCGGGGAACGCGAACGTTTGGACGTTGCCCAGCGCTGCGTATTTCGGGTCGCTCAGGTAACCGAAGTTCGGGCGCTGCCAGTCCCAGCTTTCGAGGTGCGGGATTTGTCCTGGGACGTCGGTTTCCTTCACGCCCCATTCTTCGGCATAGGATTTCCAGCCCGAACCCGCATTCTTGTCCTTGCGCGAGGAACGTTCCGTGATGCGAACGCCAAAGCGGACGTCGCGCAGCACCGGATGGTCGAAGCTGTATTTGCCATCCAGTTTCCAGGCATACAGATCGGCCTTGGCACGGTTGAATTCAGGCTGCGAAATACCCCAGTAGTAGTTGCGGGGATCGGCCAGGAAGGCGATCGCCTTGTCGTTGAAATTGAATGCGGGCCGCGAACCGGAGACGTCCAGGCCTTCGCTCGGCAGGAATGTGCCGAGGTTGAGCATGCCGTAATTGCCGTTGTTGGTGGCGTGCACCCATTGCAGGTCGTTCTGGAACGACCAGCTTTCGTTGACGCGCCATTTGAAGTTCCACGCCAGCTCGCGCGTGCGGCCATGCACGTCGCGGAAGTTCTGGGTGGTGTTCATGCCGAGACCGCCGTCCACGAACTGGTTCGCGCCCTTGCCGCCGATCGGATAGCTGAGAACGCCCGACTGGAACACGCCGGCGCTGTTGAACTTGGCGTCGGTGTAGACGGTCTTGTACGGGTTTTCAGGGTTGACACCCATCGAGACATTCGCGTTGACCTGATGGAACGCGGAGTCGAAGTACGTCAACGACGATTCCAGGTTGTCCTTCTTCCACTGCAACGCGCCATAGAAGCCCACGCGGCGGGTATCTTCGTTGTTGCTACCCCAGTTGCCACCGGCCGGCACCCACGCGGTCTGGCCTGGGATGAGATCGCTCCTCGGGTAGTAGACGTTCTGGTCGATCGTGTCGTAGCGGAACTTGGTGCGATTGAACGACAAATCCACCAGCGCGCCGAATTCGCCCGCGCGGGTCTTCCACCGGTTCGAGTACAGACCCGAGAAGCCCGGCGATTTGGTCTTGCCCAGTTCGGCGTAATTGCCCGTGGTGGTCAGCGCGCCGTACTGGCCCGGCGCGTCGAACGGCAGCCGCGTGCGCAGGTTGATCTGGCCGCTGATGCCGCCTTCGATCAGGTCGGCGGACGGATTCTTGTAGACCTCCACGCCCGCCATCAGTTCCGGCGGCACGTCGCCCCAGCTCAGTTCGCGTCCAGGCCAGCCGGCCGAGAACGTTTCGCGGCCGTTCATCGTGGACGAACCCCAGGACAGGCCGCGCACCTGCACGCCCGAACCTTCCACGTTGAATTCCAGGCCGTTCGCGGCCAGGGAGGCGCCCTGGCGCGACTGGTTACGGTCCATCGTGACGCCCACCACGCGCTGCAGCACTTCGGTGATCGAGCGGTCCGGCAGCTTGCCGGCCTCGTCGGCCACGACCGCATCGACGATCTGGTCGGAATCGCGCTTGATCGCCGTCGCGGTCTCGAGCTGCTTGCGCTGGCCGGTCACCACGACGGTGGTGGTGGCGCCATCGGCCGTCTGCGCCTGCGCGCTGCCGCACAGCATCGCGAACTGCGCCGCGGCCATCGCCAGCGCGGTCATCTTGATCGTCTTCCTGACGACCTTCGTCTCTTCTCTTGTCATTGGATGTCCTTTGTCTATGCCTTGGTTGCCACCGCCGTGCGGTGGCCATGAATGTCAGTCGAATGTCACTGGAAGTAGATCGGGCCGGTCAGCTTGAACTGGGTCTGGTACTTCGACGCTGCGTTTTTCACCTGCCCGTTCGGCTGTACCGCGGAGAACCGCATCTCGAGGACCGGGTAGTTCTGCACTTCGTTCATGATGTCCAGCCCGCTCAGGCCGCAGGTCTCGCTGAATGCGAACTGATCCTTGAGGCCGACGCTGTAGTTCGTGGCGGCGGCGGCGGTCGGCTGGACGGTGGCTTTCAGGGCTACGTTGCAAGCCTTGCCGTCCTTCTGGTTGAAGTGACCGAGGAAGAGTTCGACGTTGAACTTGTTGTTGGCCGCGCCGAACCACTCGGGATTTTGCGCAAGGTTGAAATGCAGCGCCGACTGGATCTCGAGCTGCAGGCCTTTCGGCGCGGCGCCCGGCGTGGTGAGGGCGGTTTCCTTGACGCCGGCCCGGTACGTGCCGTCGGGCGACAGGAGATCGGCGTCCGCGAGGCCTTGGGCGAAGAACTGGAACGACGCGCGGCTATACCACCATGCGTCCGGCGGCGCATCGGACGTTGCCGTGAAGGTAAAGCTGTTGTTGGAAACAGCGCGATCGCAACTGTCGCACCACCATTGGTTACCGAAATGGCCAATGAGGCCTTCGTTGGTGTTGTCGGTGTCCTTGTAGCCGGTCAGGAAAGTCATCTTGGCCGGCAGTTCGGTGCCGATCGGAATGTCCTTCTGCATGAACTTCGCCATTGCCACCGACGTCGAATCTTTCCCCGTCACCAATGCCGGCAGATAGAAGTCATTACCCTCCTGCTCGGCGACGATGGTGCACATCCCGTTGGCGAGCTTGGTCATCGTCGTCCCGCTGACCGAGCACACGTCCGGCGTCTTGCTCGTGAATTTGGCCGGCAGGCCCGAGGTGAAGGTGGCGGACAACTGCACCGGCTTCGAATCGAGCGGTTGCCAGCCCGGGTTGGGGAACTTGGCGATCATCTGCGGGTTCTTGGGAACGACGAAGATCTGGCGCTGCGAGACCGGCGCATAGCCGTTGGAACCGGCCTGCGTGGCGGTCACCGAGCACTCGCCCAGTTTCAGCAGCGTCAGTTGATCCCCGCTGACGCTGCAAACGTCCGGCGTGTTCGACGTGAACGTCACGGCACCGCCGGAACTCGCCGTCGCCTTCAGCGTGGCCGTTGCGGAATTGGGCGGCACGCCGATCAACGCCTCGCCCGAGAACGGGAGCTGAAAACTGATGGTCTGCTCCGCGGCCCCGTCAGTGCCGCCGCCGCCGCCGCAGGCGCTCAGAAGTGCGATGCAGCCGAGTGCAATCGCAGAAACATGGAATTTCATCGCTTCTCTCCTCATGGTCGTGTTCCTCTATGTCGTATTGATGCGTTTTCATGAGCCCATGGCACCGTGCCGCGTGCTGACACGCGTTAGGCAAATGCTTCCGAAGGGATGCACTGGACTGGTAGTGGGACGGGAAGGCCCGGAAAGCGCGGTACAACAATCGCGCTTCTGTCGTTAATGTTCTTTATATATAACGGACATTCTCATGAGTTATGATGCCATTGGAAGACGCATGGCTACAATTACAATAACTTTTAAGTTAAGACATGAAATTCACCAGCCGTTGCTGTTAAGCCAATTAGACGCAGGAGACACGCACCGCTGATGTTGTTGATTAGCAACGTAGAACGAATGCGAACCTAAGCGCTGCCGCATGCTCTAACACCTGCTCCGGACATCGACCGGACGCAGGAGCGTGACCATGGCAGGCATCGTGCGCATCGACGACGAAGTGATCACGACGGATGACTTCATCCGTACGCTGAAGTTGAACGGACAGTTCGAAGGATTGGTCGAGCAGATGGTGCGCGACCGCCTCACGGCGCGCGCCGCGCGGCAGGCCGGCCTCGTGCTCGCGCCCGGGCAGGTCCAGGAGCGTGCCGATGCATTCCGCCGCGCGCTTGGCCTGCATCGCGCGGCGGACACCAACCACTATCTCGACGCGCTCGGCGTTTCGCTGGACGAGTTCGAGGCGTACATCACCGACAGCCTGTACCAGGAAAAGATGCTGGAGCAGGTGTGCAGCGAAGCGGCCGTCGCGCAGTATTTCAAGCTCAATTCGCCGCGCTTCGACAGCGTGGAAATCAGCCACGTCGTGCTCGATGCCGAAGGTGCGGCGCGGGAGATGCTGTCCGTGCTGCAGGAGGAACCGGAGGCGTTCGCCGAGATGGCGCGCGAACACTCCATCGACGAGGGCACGCGCCAGCAGGGCGGCGTCATCGGCAAGGTGTTGCGCGGCTCGCTCAAGGGCGACATCGAGGCGCGCGTGTTCAATGCGCGTGAGGGCGAACTGCTCGGGCCGTTTCCATCCCCCGATGGCGCGTGCTGGGAAATTTTTTGCGTCAACGCGAAACACCCGGCCTCGCTCGATGCCGACACGGCCGCCGAGGTGCGCCGCCTGCTGCGCGAAGCGTGGCTGGTGGCGCGCGCGCAGGAGCACGTGATCGAAGCGTGTCCGACGCGCTGAGCCCGGCTGTCATCATGGAAACGCCGTCCAGAGCGCCGCCGTCCACGGATTTCCTGGCATCCGTGGAGATCCTGTCGCCGCTGGGGCGCGAAGCGCTGGAACAGCTGGCGGACGCGGTGCAGGTGCGCCATTACGCGTTCGGCCAGACGATCTGCAAGGCGGGCGACCCGGCCGAGGGTCTGTATGTGGTGAAATCCGGTTCCGTGCGCGTGTTCTCCGAAGAGCACGGCAAGGAGCTCAGCATCGGCGTCCGTAAAACGGGCGAGACGTTCGGCGACATCGCCATGCTGCGCGACGCCCACCATGAATTGTCGGCACGTGCATCGCTCAAGACGGAGCTGTGGCTGATCCCGCGCGCGGCGATCGAGCCCGTGCTGGCGCGCAATCCGCAAGCGCTCGATTTCGTCACGAGCTATGTCGCGATCGGTTCCGCCGGCGGCCTCGTGGCGCGCCTGTTCGATTTGCGCGGCAAGGTCGGCAAGGAAGAACTGGAAGAGATGGTGCGCAGCGTGGGCGTCAAGCGCGTCCCGGCCGGCAAGGAAATCCTCAGGCAGGACGGGCGCGACGACCGCCGCCTGTACGTGCTGCGCCAGGGACAAGTGAAACTGGTCTACCACGACGGCGCCGACGAATTGACGTTGGCCACCTTGCAGGCGGGCGACATGTTCGGCGAGAAGGCGTGTTTGATGCGGCAGGAACAGATGGCATCGGCCGTGGCGGTATCTGCCGCCACCCTGCTCGTCATCCCCGAAAAGACGGCACACATGATCCTCGAGCGCAACGCTGGCCTGCGCGAAGTGCTGGAAGACCGCATCCGCTTCGTCGAACGGGAGCTGGAGCGGCAAAAGAAGCTGGCCGAACGCCGCAAGCGGCCGCTGCGGCTCGACCTCGCCGAGCCCGAGTCCGGCGAGCGCGTGATCCGCCGCTTCGCCCTGGTGGAGCAGGCCGAGGAGATGGATTGCGGCGCGGCCTGCCTTGCCATGCTATGCCGCCACTACGGCCTGCAGATTACGCTCGGCAAGCTGCGCGAACTGGCCAACGTCACCACGCAGGGCGCGACCCTGGACAGCCTCGCGCGCGCGGGCGAGACGCTCGGCTTCTCGGCGCGCGGCGTGCAGTGCACCTTCGATGCGCTGCAGGGGTTCGAGTTGCCCTTCATCGTGCACTGGGAGGGCTACCACTACGTGATCGTGTACGGCATCTCGCCGCGCACCATCTGGGTCGCCGATCCGGCGGTGGGCTTCCGCAAGATGTCCGTCGAGGCGTTCGAGCGGGGCTGGAGCGGCACCTGCCTCGTCTTCACGCCCGGCCAGGACATGGCGGCGCAGGCCGCCCTTCGCTCGCCGTGGCTGCGCTTCGTGGGCTATTTGCGGCCGTATCGCAAGATATTGCTGCACCTGTTCCTGGCCACGTTCGTGATCCAGATGCTGGGCATCGTGCCGCCCCTGATCATCCAGAACATCCTCGACGGCGTGATCGTGCACCAGAACGTCAGCCTCCTGCATCTCCTGATTGCCGGGCTCGTCATTTCAAGTGTGTTCTCGCAGCTGATGGCGACCGTGCGCGCCTACCTTGCCAACTACATGGTGCGCAATCTCGACTTTTCGATGATGGCCGGGTTTTTCAAGCACACGATGTCGCTGCCGTTCTCGTTCTTCGCCAAGCGCAAGACGGGCGACATCGTCGCGCGCTTCCAGGAAAACCAGACGATCCGGGCCTTCCTCACCGAATCCACCGTCACGACGTTGCTGAACCTCTTGATGGTGTTCATCTATTTTTCCATCCTGTTCGTCTACAACGTCAAGCTGACCCTGCTGCTGATTGCATTCGTCATCCCGATCATGGCGCTGACGATCCTGACGACGCCGCACATCAAGCAGTACGCGCGCGACGTCTTCAACGCCTCCACCGATGCGCACGCCTTCCTGATGGAGGCGCTGGGCGGCGTGGAGACGATCAAGGGCATGGGCAGCGAGCGTCCCGTGCGCCTGAAGTGGGAAAAGAAGTACGTGAAGGCGCTCGACACGCAGTACCGCGCGCAGCAATTCAACATCCTCGTCGGCCTCGCGAGCCAGTTGCTCAATGCGGGCACGACGATCGCGATCCTGTGGGCCGGTGCCAGCCTCGTCCTCGACCACGAGCTGACGATCGGCCAGCTGATCGCCTTCAACGCCCTGATGGGCAGTGTGCTGGCGCCGCTGATGGGGCTGGTAGCGCTGTGGAGCCGGCTGGCGGACGCGGGCGTCGCCATGGAACGCCTCGGTGATGTGCTCGACATCGAACCGGAACAAAAGCCCGGCGAGGCGGCCAGCCGCGTCGTGCTGCCCGACCTGCGCGGCGACGTCAAATTCGAGAACGTGTACTTCCGCTATGGCGGCAACGACACGGCCTATGTGCTGGAAAACATCAGCATCGACATCCGCCGCGGAGAACTGGTTGCCATCGTCGGCCGCAGCGGCTCGGGCAAGACGACGCTGGCGAAACTGCTGGTCGGCTTTTATGCGCCCACGGACGGCAAGATCCTCGTCGACGGCTACGACATGAGCGCGATCGACAAGGATTATTACCGCGCCCAGGTCGGCTACGTCATGCAGAGCAATCTGCTGTTCTCCGGCACCATCGCCGAAAACATCGCGAGCGGCGACGAGAGTCCGGACCGGCGCCGCATCGAGCAGGTCGCGAAGATGGCCGATGCGCACGCCTTCATCAGCAAGATGCCGCTCGGGTACGAGCAGGTGGTGGGCGAGCGCGGCGTCGGGCTGTCCGGCGGCCAGGTGCAGCGCTTATGCATCGCCCGCGCGCTGTACCAGGATCCGCGCCTGCTCGTGTTCGACGAGGCGACGTCGGCACTCGATACGCAGTCCGAAAGCAACATCATCGCGAACATGCACGAGATCCTCGCCGGACGCACGGCCGTGATCATCGCGCACCGTCTCAGCACGATCATGCGGGCGGATAAAATCGTCGTGCTGTACGAGGGCGGCATCGTCGAGCAAGGCCGGCACGACGAGCTGCTGGCGGGGCGCGGCATGTATTACGAGCTCGTGCAGAGGCAATTGGCTGCGGCTTGATTATCATGAAACTGTTCAACCAGGATCTGCCGCAGGGCGCATCGTCGATGTCGTACGCGGGCTTGCTGGAGCGCCTGGAAATCCTGCGCTCGACCCTGCGCTGGGCCAGCCGCCTGGACCGGCCCGACATTGAAAAGCTGCTGCGCCAGGCGAATGCCGTGCGCGACGAGGTCATGCAACTGTCGCACACGGAGCGTTTCATACAAGCAGTCGGCAGTCAGGCGGCGCCGGAGCAGATCCCGGGCGAACGCCGCCAGGCCCTGCTCGCGCGCAGCTTCGTGTTCGAAGGCACGTTCGGCGACAACCCACGCCTGCTGGACGCGCTCGAGATCGCGGAAAAGGCGGCGCCGACCGACCTGCCGGTCCTCGTCGACGGCGAAAGCGGTACGGGCAAGGAATTGATGGCCAAGGTGATCCATGCGAACGGCGCGCGCGCCGACAAAGCGTATATCTCCGTCAACTGCGGCGCCATTCCCGAGAGCCTGATCGAATCGGAACTGTTCGGCCACAAGCGCGGCGCCTTCACCGGCGCGGCGACGGACCGCAAGGGCAAGTTCGAAAGCGCGCACAAAGGCACGATCTTCCTGGACGAGATCGGCGAGTTGCCGCTGCAGGGACAAGTGAAATTGCTGCGCGTGCTGCAGTCGCACGAGATCCAGCGCGTCGGCTCGGACGAGACGATCGCCATCGACGCCCGCATCGTCGCGGCCACCAACAAGAACCTCCGCCAGCTGATCGAACAGGGCCAGTTCCGCGAAGACCTGTTTTATCGGCTCAGCGTGATCCACGTGACCTTGCCGCCGCTGCGCGAGCGCAAGGACGAGATCCCGCTGCTGCTGGCCTATTACGGCGACGAGGCGGCCGAAGCGCTGAAGAGGCGGCCGGTCGCGCTGACGCCGGTCTTGCGCGCCTTCCTGCTCGACTACACCTACCCCGGCAACATCCGCGAATTGCGCAACCTGATGTACCGCCTGGCCTGCCTGGCCGGAGACATGGCGGACATCGCGCACCTGCCCGAGGACATCCGCCCCGTTGCGCCTGCCCGGATCGAGACGGCCTCACTGGACCCGCCGGCCTCGCTGGCCGAAGCCAAGCGCGCGGCCAGCGACGAAGCCGAGCGCGCCTGCCTGGAACGCGGCCTGAAGGACGTCGGCGGCACCGTGGCCGAACTGGCGCGGCGCTGGGACATGAACCGCTCCCACCTGCAGATCCTGCTGAAGAAGCACGGCCTGCATTCGAAGGATTTTCGGCGGCATTAGCCGCGGATCACAAGGAGGGATTGAGAACGGTCTGGTCGGCCTCGACGTCGTCCGCTCGCACGACGATGACGGAGATGTTGTCGCGGCCGCCCCCTTCCAGCGCGAGCCGGACGAGCGTATCGGCCGCCTGCGCGCAGTCGCCGCCGGCCAGCGCGCCGAACATCGCCTCCGGACTGACCGCATTGCTCAGGCCATCGCTGCAGAGCAGGAAGATGTCGCCGTCGCTCACTTGCACCTGCACTTCGTCCAGCTCCAGCGTCGTGGCCGCACCGAGCGCCCGCGTGATCATGGTCGCGCCCGGGTAGGCCGATGCGTCGGCGGGAGACAGGTGGTTCCGCGCTTGCAGTTCCTCGAACTGGTTGTGATCGCGTGTGAGCTGGTGCAGGCTGCCGCCGCGGCATAGATAGATGCGGCTGTCGCCGGCCCAGACGCAGACGGCGGTGCGGCCGGATGCCAGCAGCAGGACGAGCGTCGTGCCGATGACGGGCACGTTGCGTGCGGCGGCCTCCGCCACCAGCAAGCCGTTCACTTCGAGCAGGCAGACGCGCGCGGCGGCGACGGCCTGCTGCAGCGCGTCTTCCGGCGGCAGCGCGTCCAGCGCCTCCACCGTCATCCGGCTCGCGATTTCGCCGAACGCATGACCGCCCATGCCGTCGGCGACGGCCCATAATCGCCGCGCCGGCCGGTCCAGCACGGCATCCTCGTTATTCGTGCGCACCAGTCCCGTGTCGGTGCGCGCCGCCGAGATCCAGCGGAGTTGCAGCGTCTCGCCCATCAGACGTGTCCGTTGTTGGTACTCCGTTCATCCACGCCGACGGTCACCACCGAGTTCGGCGCCGAATTGCTCACGCTGACCGTCTGGAACTGGTTGATCATCTGGTCCGCGTAATTGTTGATCTGGTAAAAATTGATGACAGGTGAAGCGCGTAGCTGCTCGGGCAGATAAGCCTGGATCCAGCCGAAGCACCACGCCGCGCCGTCGCCGCCGCGGACACGCGCCATCGCGCGCGCGTCGAGGGTGCGCTCGACGCGAAGGTCATCGATCCTGATGTGCGCCATGTGGGCCTCCTGATTGAAAGACAGCGGCTGGTCGTTTTGGTTCATCGGTTTGGCGGGAACCGTATCAGGTTCCCGCCCTCCCGGGTCAGATCACCGCGATGTTGTTCTGGCCGAACTGGCTCGTGTTGTTGTTCGCGGTCACGCCGTTGACGAAGGCCGATCCGTTCGCAGTCGCGTTGACGACGTTCTGGAACTGGGTCAGGTTCTGCGTCGCGTCCACCGTCGTACCGTAGGTCGGCGACGGCGAGGGCAGCGGGTACCAGGACGTCTGGCTCATGTTATAGCCACCGCGTACGGCGGCCATGGCGCCGTGGTCGAGTTCGGCGGTGACGGACAGGTCTTTGATGATCAGGGTTTTCATGATGATGCTCCTTAAAAAATTACAGCGGGACGACAGCGTTATTGGTAGCAAATTGCAGTGGGTTCAAGGTCACGGCGGGGGCCGTGAAGCCGTCGCCGATCACACTGTTGTTGAGCACGTTGACCTTGATGTCCTGGACCTGGGCGATGCGCTGGTCGAGGTTCAGGTTGACGTTCACGTTCGGCCCGAAGGCCTGGCCTCCGCGGATCGCGGACATGGCATGCGTGTCCAGTGCGCGGGTGCGGGTGAGGTCCTGGATGACGATCGACGACATGGTGTTCTCCTTAGATGACCAGCAGGTTGTTCTGGCCGAATTGCGACGTGTTGTTGTTCGCCGTGACGCCGTTCACGAAGGCCGAGCCGTCGGCCGTCTCGTTGAGCACGCTCTGGATCTGGGCCAGGTTCTGCGTCGCGTTGACGGTTTTCGAATACGTCGGCGACGGCATCGGGTACAGCGAGTACGACGGGCTGCTCATGCCATGGCCACCGCGCACGCTTGCCATTTGCTTGTGATCCAGTTCGCAGTTCTGGGCCAGGTCGTTGATGATCAGGGTTTGCATGACGTTCTCCTTACAGGACGGCGATGTTGTTCTGGCCGAATTGATCGGTGTTGTTGGTGGCGCTGACGCCGGAAATGAAGGCCGAGCCGTTGGCGGTCAGGTTCTTCACGTCCTGGAACTGCATCAGGTTCTGGTCCGCCTTGATGGACGAGTCGTACGACGGGCTGTACATGGTCGACCAGGGCGTGGACGCGGCGCCGTGGCCGCCGCGGATGGCGGTCATGTCGCTGTGGCTCAGTTCGCAGGTGGCGGCGAGGTCTTTGATGATCAGGGTTTTCATGTTGATTCTCCTTGCGTCAGTGATTTGGTTGGAAGAGCGTTTGATTTGCGCTCACCAGGGTATGAGCAGAATGCGTGCCAGCCCAAAAAGCCCGTAAAAACAGGTTGTCTGGCTGTTTGGAAGGAGAATCTGGCGGGCACGGACCAACACCGCGCCGTATCTGTTGGATCCAGCCGAACACCGAACCTGAAGGTACAAAAAAAACCGCCCGGCTGGCGGGCCGGGCGGCATGGTGATCGTACTAAACGGTTTATATGGTTTATCTGGAAGGCGGCTTGCCCGGCTTCGCCTTCGTGCGGAAGTCGACGATCCGCTGCGGTTGCGCGGGCCGCAGCACACCCGTGTGCGAGCGCGCGCGCGAGCCGCCCGAGATCGCCCGCATTGCCTTGCGGTCCAGGTCCGTGTTGTCGGACAAGTCCTTGATGGTGATGGTTGCCATGTCGTTCTCCTGAATGGGGAATGCCGGCCCGGCCATCGCGAGATGACCGGGCCGGCATGAGTGACAGATTAAATTCGCGTTGGTTCCGCTCAGTGATCCATTTAATGAGCAACCACCGCGTTATTCTGGCCGAACTGGCTCGTGTTGTTGTGTACGGTGACGCCGTCGATGAAGGCCGAGCCGTTCGCGGTCGCGTTCGTCACGTTCTGGAATTGCTGCAGGTTCTGGTCGACGTCGACGGTCGAGTTGTAGCTCGGGAAGTAGACCGGCATCGGGGACAGCCCATGCGACGGTTGCTGCATCTTGCCGTGACCGCCACGCACGTGCGCCATCGCGCCGCGGTCCAGTTCGCAGGTGAGTGCCAGGTCTTTGATCGACAGAGTGTTCATCGTGTTTCTCCTTGAGTGGATTGGGTTGGTTGGCGAGCCGCTTTCGTCGTGCTCACCCTACTCTTTGCGAGAACCGTGCCAGCACTTTTTTGCGCCCATTCGCGGCGTTTTATCGGGTATCCGGTGGGTTCGGTCCAACACTGGAAGTGACGCCGTTTGGCCGGGAACAACACATCGTCTGTGCGGTGAATTTGCACACGGCGCACCTGTCAGAGGAAGACATGGACAACCTCGCCGATACCCTTCGCCAGTTCCAGAGCGGCACTCTCGGGCAAGCCGAGTTGTTCGCGCGCGTCGACCGCCTGCTGGCCAGTACGCCCGAGAGCGTATCGAGCCTGCTCAAGACCCTCAACGACGCGCATCGCCGCGCGCCGCTGCCGGCCGAGGTCTATGGCGAAGTCGAGCGCCGCATCGCGCAGGCGATCGAGGCACGCCAGCGTCAGCGCGTCGGCGACGAAGAAACCTATGTCCAGACCAAGCCCCTGCAACCGCCGACGCAGCCTGCGGGCATCGCCGGCCCGCCGGGCGCGGCGGTCGAGCGCATGAAAGGCGTCGGCGACACGCTCAACGGCCGCTTCGTGCTCGAGGAATGCGTCGGCTTCGGCGGCATGGGCACCGTCTACAAGGCGCTCGACCTGCGCAAGCTGGAAGCGTCGGACCGCCATCCCTATATCGCGATCAAGGTGCTGAACGTACAGTTCCAGGGGCACCCCAAATCGCTGATCGCCCTGCAGCGGGAAGCGCGCAAGGCGCAGACGCTGGCCCATCCGAACATCGTGGCCGTGTACGACTTCGACCGCGATGGGCCGATGGTCTACATCACGATGGAATACCTGCAGGGCAAGTCGCTCAGCCAGATGCTGCGCGCGCCCGATTTCCACGTCCTGCCGTTCGACGAGGCGATGAAGATCGTGAGCGGCATGGGCCGGGCGCTCGCCTATGCGCACGAGCGCGGCTTCGTCCATTGCGACTTTAAGCCGGCCAACGTGATCCTGACGGAGACCGGCGGCGTCAAGGTCATCGACTTCGGCATCGCGCGCGTGTTCCAGAAGGCGGAAGAGGACTCGGACGTGACCGTCTTCGATCCCGGCAGCCTCGGCGCCCTGACGCCCGCCTATGCGAGCCCCGAGATGCTGGAAAACCGCGAGCCCGATCCGCGCGACGACATCTATGCGCTCGGCTGCATCACGTATGAATTGCTGACGGGGCGCCACCCGTTCAACCGGCTGTCTGCCCTCCAGGCGCGCGATGCGGGCCTGCGTCCGCAGCGGCCGCCCGGGCTCGGCCACAGGCAATGGCGCGCGCTGCGCAATGCGCTCGCGTTGCGGCGCGAGCTCCGCACGCCCACCGTCAACGGTTTTTTGAAGGAGATCGGTGCGCGCGACGCGCGGCGCCGGCAGCCGCTGCTGATCGGGGCGGGAACCGCGCTGGCCGCCGCGGCCGCCGCACTGGTCGTGTTCGTCGCGCTGCGCCTGCTGTTGCCGCGGCATGGCACCGCGCCGGCCGCGCAGGGACCGCCCGCGTCCGTCGCCGCCACGCCGCCGCCCGCGAACTCGCCACCCCCTGCGCCTGCGCCTGCGCCGCCGCCGACCCTGGCGGCCGTCTCCACCGTGCTGGCCGGCGTGCCGTGCTCGGCGCTCGTGCCCGCCATCGACGGGCGTGTCGTGAGCGTGCAGGGCTATCTCGCGCACAGCGTGGGTCCGGCGCGCCTCAAGATGATGCTGGCGGCTCTGCCGGGCGTGACGCGGGTCGAGCTGACTCTGCACGACGTCGACGATGCGAAATGCCCGTTGATGCGCGTCCTCGGCCGCTACTGGGCCGCGTCCCGCGCGGCCGGTGTGTCGCTCCGCCTGAACCCGGGCAGCGGCCGGGGCGGCAACCTGGCGGCAGGCGATACGCTGATGGTCGACGTGGCCACGCCGGACTACCAGTCGTACGTGTCGGTCGATTATTTCGTCCTGGACGGCAACGTCGTCCACCTGCTGCCCAATGCGGGCGCGCGCGAAAACCTGGCGCCGCCGCGCTACACGGCCACCATCGGCAGCCTCGGCAACTGGGTGATCGGTCCGCCGTTCGGCACCGAGATGCTCGTGCTGGTGACCACGTCCGTGCCGCTGTTCGACGGGCTGCGTCCGGATGCGGAACCGGGATCGGCGTATCTGCGCGCCCTGGACGAGCGCCTCGCCGCGATCGCCGGGGCACATGGCGCGATCGCCGTCGACTTTTTGCAGATCACGACGCACGCGCGCCGCTAGCCGTCAATCGAGCGACCGCGCAACCCGGAATCCGTTCTGCGACTGGCGCACGCTGGCGTCGTATTTGAAACGCGTGGTGGACAGCATGTAGCTGCCGTTTTCGCGCCATGAACCGCCACGGATGACGCGCGCCTGGCAGTTGCCGTCGACCCAGGCGCTGCCGTCGGCGGGCGCCCCCTTGTACGTGCTGTGCCAGCAATCCTGCACCCATTCCCACACGCTGCCGTTCATGTCGCTCAGGCCGAACGGATTGGCGGGGAAGCTGCCGACCGGCGGCGGGCGCTCCTCGCTCCAGGGCATGCCGCAGCCTTCGCAACTCGAATTCCCGCCTTTCATCTCTTGCCCCCACCAGTAGCGGGTCGTGGTGCCGCCGCGCGCCGCGTATTCCCACTCGGCCTCGGTCGGCAGGCGGTACGGCTTCCCGCTCACCGTGCCCAGCCATTTGAGGTACAGCTGCGCCTCGTCCCAGCTGACGTCGCGCATCGGCAGGTTCTCGGGCACGTTGCCCAGCGACGGCATCGCCGGACACACGCTGGCCCGGACGCACTGGTTCCACTGCCCCACCGTGACTTCGTACTTGCCGATCGCGAACGGCGTGTGCAGCGCCACCTTGTGCGCGGGACGCTCGGACGGGTCGCTGCTGTTGTTGCCCATCATGAACGGCCGCGGCGACAGCGCGACCATCACCGGGCAGACGTCGCAATCCTTCATCGTGGCAACGGAACCGGCTGGTCCCGCTGCGGGCGCCTCTTCACGGCCGCCGTCGACGGGTGCCGGCACCGGACGTATCTTGTTGTCGGGCGGCCGGGTTGGCTGCGATTGCGGTGGCGGCTTCGGCGCGGTCTTCGTCTGCGGCTGCGTACCTGTGGGCTTGCTCCCGGCCGGCTTCGCGGGCGCGGGCGCGGGCGCCTGCGGCGGGGCCGCCTTCAGCTGCTGGATGCGCGTGCGCGCCAGGCTGGCGAAGCGTCCCTTCGGATAGGCCTGCAGGTAAGCCTCGTAGTCGCCCACCTGCTTGCTGTCCTTGACGGAATTCCAGAACGCCAGCTCGAACTGCTCGGCGCTGTTCTTGGGCAGGACGCCCGCCACCTGGAACGTCGTGGGCAACCCATGCGCGCGCACGGGCGCGACGGCCGTCAGCGCCATCAGGCTGCACAGGATCAAGAGCCTCATCCACACAGGCCGCCTCCGCAAGTGTCAGGAAACCGCTTAGACCACTGGCCGCCGCGATTGTGCCGGCCGCACGTTTGTTCTGGCACAGGTGCCATGCATCCCGGTTGACGGATGCTGCCGGAACAGCGGCCCGCACGGCGGGCGGGAGAGGACGATGCGCAAAACAATTGTCTTGATACTGAGCGCGGTGGTCTTGCAGGCCGTGCCCGTGCTCGCACGCACGCCGTCGCCCGAGAACGCGCTGGTGTATTTCATCTGGCCCGGCGACGGCATGGTCGTCCGCCACGCCTTCTGGGTGCGGATGGGCTTGCGCAACATGGGCGTCGCGCCCAAGGGCACGGACATCGCGAAGACGGGCCACCACCACCTGCTGATCGACACCGACCTGCCCGAGAACATGGACCAGGCCGTGCCGAACGACCGCAACCACCTGCACTTCGGCGCCGGCGAAACGGAGGCGAGAATAGAACTGCCGCCGGGTTCGCATACGCTGCAGCTGCTGTTGGCCGACAAGGATCATATTCCGCACGATCCGCCGGTCTACTCGAAAAAGATCACGGTCACGGTCAAGTGAAACAGGAGCCCCCATGCGCATACGACTGGCAGCCGCCCTTCTCGCCGCCGCCGTTTCAGTTCTTGCCGCCGAGCCGACGCCGGCGCCGCCCAACGCCTACCTGTACATCGGCTGGCCCAACGACGGCCAGGTGGTCGCATCCGGCAAGCCGATCCGCGTCTGGTTCGGCCTGCGCAACATGGGCGTGGCGCCGAAAGGCGTGAAATTTCCGAATACGGGGCACCACCACCTGCTGATCGACACGGACGCGCCGGCGCCGGGCGTCGAGATTCCGAACGACCGCAACCACCTGCACTTCGGCGCCGGAGAAACGGAGACGACGATCGAGCTGCCGCCCGGCAGGCACACGCTGCAGCTCGTCATGGGGGACGACCAGCACGTCACATTCGAGCCATCTGTCCAGTCCAAAAAAATCACGATCACTGTGAAATGATTTGCGAACTGTAGCGCGGCGTCACTGTCTTACAGGTCTCAAGGCGAGGACGACATGGCGATCGAACCGGCACCGGAACCCTATGCGGCACCGCCCGTGGAAGGCGGCGTCAGCGCATATCTCGAGCTGCTGGGCGGGCGCGACGTCCGGCCGCGGCTGTTTCCGCTGCACGACGAGGTCGTGATCGGACGCGATCGCCAGGACGCGCTCGCGTCCGACCAGTTCATCTGCATCCCGCTGCACACGATCAGCCGCCGCCACGCGCGCGTGCGGAGGCGCGGGGACGCCTGGTCGGTCGAGGACCTGCACTCGTCGAACGGCACGTTCGTCAATGGCGAGCGGCTGCAACCCGGGTCGTGGCACGTGCTGGGCGACGGCGACGAACTGGCGCTCGCCTCCACCCAGCTCGTGTTCCGCTCGCTGGTCGCACCCGGCGCGGCCAGCATGCCGACGGTGATCAGGAAGTCGGTCGACGCCACCCAGTACGTGCCGGCGGCCGGCCCGCGCGATGCGCCTCGCGGCGAGCTCGAGAAATCGGTGCTGAAACTGCATGCGATGGCCCAGGTCAGCATCGCGCTGGGCGCCGTCACCGACCGCGCGACCTTGACGGAAAAGATCATGAATTTCATCTTCGACCTGTTCCCGCTGGCCGAGCGCGCGTTCATCCTGCTGCGCCAGAACGAACGCGACCCGCCCGTGCCGGTGGCGGCGCGGCGGCGCAACGGCATGGTCGAGGATCCGGGGCAGGCGCGCCTGTCGCACACGATCGTCGACGAGGTGCTGGGCAGGAAGCGCGCGATCCTGTCCGTCGATACCCTGGCCGACCGCCACTTCGCCGCGCAGGATTCGATCGTCGCCCAGGCGATCCGCAGCGTCATGTGCGCGCCGCTGATCGTGGGCGAGGAAGTGCTGGGGCTGATCCAGGTCGACAGCTCGTCCGACCCGCGCGCGTTCCAGGAGGCCGACCTCGAACTGCTTACGGGCGTGTGCGCGGAAACGGCCGTCGCGCTCAAGAATTTCCAGCTGTACTCCGACATCGAACGCCTGCTCGACGGCTTCGTGCGCGCGTCCGTGCAGGCGATCGAGGAGCGCGATCCCGTCACGGCCGGCCACTCGTTCCGCGTGGCGAGCTATGCCGAGCGCCTCGCCATGGCGCTCGACCGCGCGCAGGATCGGGACGTGCGCCGTATTGCCTTTACGCGCGAACAGTTGCGCGAGATCCGCTATGCCGCGCTGCTGCACGACTTCGGCAAGGTCGGCGTGCGCGAGCACGTGCTGCGCAAGGAGAAAAAGCTGCACCATGCCGACATGCGCCTGCTGGAACAGCGCTTCCTGTACGCACGCGCCTGTCTGGAGCGCCAGGCCTATCACACGCTCGCGCAGCGCCACATCGACGAGGGCTGGAGCGCGGCGACGTTCCGGGCCGAAAAGGAGTCCGCCGACGCGCGCCTGGCCGAGGAAGCGGCCCGGCTCGACGGCTTCCTCGCCACGATCCGCAGCGCCAACGAGCCCGCCATCTCGCGCAGCAGCACGCTGCCCGATTTGCGCGACATCGTCCACTACGGCTGCCACGACCCGGACGGCCAGCCGCTCGCGCTGCTGGAAGACCACGAGGTGGCGGCGCTGAGCCTGGCGAAAGGCTGCCTGACGGCGGACGAGCGGCGCCAGATCGAGGAACACGTGGTGGATTCGTATTCGTTCCTCGTCCTGATCCCGTGGACGAGAGACCTGGCCGGCGTGCCCGCGATCGCGCACGGCCACCACGAGAAGCTGGACGGGTCCGGCTATCCGTCGGGCCTGCGCGGGCCGCAGATCAGCATCCAGACGCGCATCCTGACGATCTGCGACATCTACGATGCACTCACGGCCGGTGACCGGCCGTACAAGAAGGCCGTGCCCGTGGAACAGGCGCTGGACCTGATGCACGAGGAATGCGACGCGGGGCATATCGATGGGCGCCTGTTTCAGGTGTTCGTCGACGCCCGAGCATGGATGGCGCCATGACCGGCCGTCTCCTTTGCCTGGTTGCCGCCCTGCTGCTTGCCGCCTGCGCGGACGTCGGCATGCGCCCGTACGCGCGGCCGTCCGTGCCGGCCAAGACGGCGTGGGCGAACTCGGCCAGCTTGCCGCTGTCCAAGACGGAGCTGATCGTGCCGGATTGGTGGCACGAATTCCGCGATCCCTACCTCGACCAGCTCGTCAGCCGCGCGCTCGCCGGCAATGTCGACCTGGCGGTGCTCGCCGCGCGCATCGGCGTGGCCGACGCGCAGATCGGAGAGGCGCGGGCCGGCGCGCTGCCCACGCTCGACGCGGGTGCGGGCGCGAGCTTCCAGAAGGTCACGGGTCAACCGTTCACGAAGCAGTTCAACCTGGCCACGCAGACCAACTGGGACATCGACATCTGGGGCAAGGTCGAGAAGGGGGTGCAGGCGCAGAAGGCCGAGTTTTCCGCCACCGAGGCCGAGTGGCGCGCGGGTTATCTGAAACTCGTGTCGGACGTGTCGACGACGTATTTCCAGATCCTGCAATTCGACGAACAGATCGACCAGCAGCGCCAGACGCTGGCCCGCAACCGCGACATTCTCATCACGTACCAGGCGATGGAGCAGAACGGCCTCATCCCGCACACGCGTGTGCTGCAGCAATCGGCCGAGGTCAACCGCCTGAGTACGGAGCTGATCGAATTGCAGCGCCTGCGCGCACTGGCCGGCAATGCGCTGGCGACCTTGATCGGCGTACCGGCCGGCGACTTCCAGATGCCTGCCGGCCGCCTGCAGGAGCGGGTGCGCGTGCCCGAGGTGCCGGGCGGCCTGCCGTCGCAATTATTGAAACGCCGGCCCGACGTCGTCGCGGCCGAATACCGCGTGCTGGAAGCGTACGACCTGACGGGGCAGGCCAAGCTGGCGCAACTGCCGTCGATCAGCCTGACGGGGCGCGGTGGCACGTCCAGCTTCGCGCTGTCGACCTTGCTGAAATCGTTCACGTTCGGGCTGCTGCCCAGCATTAATTTCCCGATTCTCGACCCGGGCGTGAAGGCGCGCGTGCGCACGAGCGAGGCGCAGACGAAGGTGGCGGAGCAGGCGTATCGCCAGACCGTCATGGCCGCGTTCGAAGACGTGGAAAATGCGCTCGTCAACCTGGAGGCGCACAAGAAGCAGCGGGGAGAATTGCAGCAGCAGGTCGACCAGTTGCGGCTCGTGGCCAGCACGACGGATGCGCAGCGCAAGGAGGGCGTGGCGTCGCAGCTGGAAGTGTTCGAGACCGAGCGCACCCTGCTGGGGGCCCAGCTGGCGCTGCTCGCCAACCGGCAGCAGATCCTGTCCGACACGGTGACGCTGTACAAGGCGCTGGGCGGCGGCTGGCCGCCCGTGGAGGTGGCCGATGCGGCGCAGCATTGAAAGACGCTCCGATGGTGCCTGACGAAGTCCTGGTCGGCAAGATGCAGGCACCGCCTCTTCAACGCGTCGGCATCGTGCTCGAACCGCTGAACCATCCCGAGCTCGGTCCGCTCGCCATCGACGACGGCCTGTTCGCCATCGGCCGCACCGAGCCGCCGTTCGCCGCGTATCCGCCCGAGATCGTGGCCGATTTGTCGCGCCGCCATGCGCGCGTCTTCGTCGAGGGTGGCGACGCGTATATCGCCGACCTGGGCAGCAAGAACGGCACCACCGTCAACGGCGTGGCCGTGCGGCACGGCATCGTGCGGCTGCACGACGGCGACGAGGTCGGCCTGGCGCGCGTGCTCGCGTACCGGGTGCGGCTGCAGGCATCCGCACCCGCGGCGGCGCCGGTGGCGCGGCTCGCCAGTCTCACGCTGGAACCGGAGCGTGCCGGCCTCGGACTGGAAGCCATCGTCATCACCAGTTTTCCCTTCCTGATCAGCAAGGTGGACGATACGTTCGCGCGCTACAAGGAGAAGGAGCCGCACCAGGTTGGCTATCTGTCGCGCCGCCACGCGCACATCTTCCTCAAGGCGGGCGTGCCGTACGTGGAAGACCTGGGCAGCACGAACGGCACCTTCATCGGCGCGGTGCGGCTCGACGAGCACGCCCATGCGCTGGAGGAGGGCGACGTGCTCGCGTTCGGCGGTCATCACTTCGTCTACCGCGTGCGCCTGCAATGGGAACAGGCCGGCCCCGAGCCGACGGTCACGCGGGTGTCGTTGCCGCCGGCGGCCTCCCCCGCGGCGATGGATGCGGACCACACGACGTTCGTCGCGTCGGCCGGCTCCTTCCTCGACATCTTTTGCGCCGACGAGCAGCCCGGCGCGCAGGAAGACGAGGTGAACCCCGCTGCCGTGGAACCGGCGCACGGCAAGAGCGACATGCGGCGCAGCAAGGCGGCCCTGATGACGGCCGCCCTGCTGGATGCAATGGGCGCCGCCGGCGACGCCGACGCCGCGCGCCTGCGCCGCTGGCTGATGACATTGAGCGCGCTGGTGATCGCTGTCATCCTCCTGTTCCAGCTGGCCGGCGCGCCGGAGCGGGCGTTGCAGGGCCTCGTCGACCGCGGCGATTTCGCGACCGCGGCCCGCCTCGCCGACGACCGCCTCGCGCGCGACCCGGACAATGCGGACGTGAAGACGCTGGGCACGGAAGCCCTGCTGAAAGCGGAACTGCCGCAGTGGATGGCGGACCTGAAGGCGCGCCGCTTCGACCGCGCCATCCAGGCCGAGACACGCATGCGGCGCCTGAGCACCCATAACGCGGATGCCCGGCCGCTCGTGGCGGAAATCGCCTGGGTCGGCGACGTGGAACGGTTCGTCCATGCGCGCGGCGGCGCGGCGGCCCCCGTGCGCGACGCGGCCGACGGTGCGCGCCTCAGCCGGATGGTGCGCCAGTGGCAGGACGAGCAGCCGGCGCACCAGCGCGCGTTCGCGACGATCTCGGCGTACGTCCCGGCCTTCCGCGACACGTATGCGCAGGCGGCCAGCGACCTGCGCAAGCTGGCCCTGACAGGAGGCGGCGATGGCAACGAGTGACAAACCCCTGCGCCCGCTGATCGGCGCGCTGGAAGACCACAGCGACGAGGGCATCGGCATCCTGACGGCCACGCCGGCGCGCTTCACGCACCTGGCCATCTACGTGATGGTGGCGCTGGTGCTGGTCGGCCTGGCGTGGTCGTTCTTCGGCCGCGCGGATGTGCTCGTGATGGCGCCGGGCACGCTGGTACCGGCATCCGAGGTGCGCCGCCTGTATGCGCCCATCGACGGCGAACTGGCCAACATCTATATCGCCGAGGGACAGCCCGTGCTCAAGGGCGACGTGGTGGCGCGGCTGTACGCCCGCGGCGCCATCGAGGCGGCCCGCAATGCGCTGGAGGCGCGCCTGAAACTGGAAGATGCGGAACGCGAATGGAAGGAGTTCCCACAAAAGAAAGCTTTATTGGACGAGCGGGTGGCCGCGCTCAAGGAAGCGATGGACACGGAGGAACGCCAGCACGAGCGCCGCCAGGCCGAGGGCACGAGCAGCCTCGCCGCCGGCCAGCGCGCGCAGGCGCAGGAAGCGCGCACGAATCTGGAGGACGCGCGCCGTGCACGGGATGCGGCGCGCGACGAAGCGGCCAAGTACGAGCGCCTGTTCGCGCTGCCGGGCGGCGGCGGGGTCTCGCAACTGCAGGTGGAGGGCAAGAAGAATGCGCTGCAGGCGGCCGAGAACGCGGTGCGCGTGGCGGAATCGCGCGCGAGCGAACTGTCGGCGCGCCAGAGCCTGGAAACCACCGAGGCCCGCTCGCAGCTGGAGACGAGCGGCCAGCAGCTCGCGAGCCTGCGCCTGCAGTACGAAGCGGCGACGCGCGAGGCGACCAACGTCGAGGAAAAGCTGCGGCTGCAGGTGCAGACGGCGCGCCTGGTGGCGGATGCGGCATCGCGCATCCAGTTCGAGAACATCGACAAGGACAATTTCCTGCGCATCCTTGCGCCCGTGGACGGCGTGATCACGGAGGTGACGTCCACGCAGCCCGGCGACAAGATCCAGGCGAACACCCCGCTGGGCGGCATCGTGCCGAAGAACACGCGGCCCCTGCTCAAGATCGAGATCCCCGAACAGGACCGCGCCTTCCTGCGCGAGGGCTTGCCGGTGCAGGTGAAATTCAACGCCTTTCCCTACCAGCGCTACGGCATCATCGACGGCATCTTGCAGACCATCGCGCCCGCGACCCGGGCCTCGCCGCAGACGCGGCTGCCCGTGTACGAAGGCCGCGTCGCCCTCGAGCGCGACCACTACACCGTGGGCGACACGTCGTACCCGCTGCGCTACGGCATGACGGCGAGCGCGGAAATCGTCGTGCGCAAGCGCCGTCTCATCGACCTGGCCTTCGACCCGTTCCGCCAGCTCGGCGGGTGATGCCTATTGCGGCAAGCCGTTGTCGCCTTCGGACGCCGCCTTGAGCTGCAGGAAGACGACGTCCGCCGGCACGGTTTCTCCCGCCCGGAGCTTGGTGCGCGGGTCGTCCATGACGGGTGTCAGCATGAGCTTGCCTTCGACCCGGTCGGCGACGAACCAGGACTTCATCGCCACCACGTGCACGAGGAAATCGCCGGCGCCGTGGCGATAGCGGCTGACGAGCCGTGCCACGGCCGCGTTGCCCAGTTCGGACGCCCGCCAGCCTTCGCGCGATCCGGTGACGAAGATCGATGTCGCCACGCGGTCGCCGACCTTGACGGGGTACAGGCTGCGGCGGATGTCGACCAGCAGCGTTTCCGGATCGGTGTTCCCGGTAAAGGCACGCAGGGCGTCGAGCTGGACCCGGTAGACCTGCAGCGGCTCGCCGAGCGTGGCCTGGCGTACCTCGGCCTCCGACTCGAAACCGAGCGACGCATAGTTGCCGGCATTGACGACCTGCCGGAGCGTGGCCAGGCCATGCTGCGCGGCGGTGTCCTGGCTGTGGTTGGGGCGGGGTTGGCTCGTCTGGCAGCCGGCGAGGAAGAGGACGACCGCAACGACCAACGCGAAAGGAAGTTTGCGCATGTCAGTCACCTTTGTACGTGATGTTGTAATAGTCGTTCCAATGGGTGTGGTCGCCCGTGCGGCTGACGTAATCGGCATACGTCATGATGGTTTCCGTGCCGCCGACCAGCGTGCCCAGATCCGTATAAGGCTCGGGATCGTTGACGTCCACGTATTGCACGCCATTCACGGTGAAATAACCTTTTACGACCATCATGTGGCCACCGCCGCCGGGCCAGTGCCAGCTGAATGCGATGGGTTTCTTTTTGCAGTAAATCTGCGATTTGATCTGGCTGAACGTGAGTGCCGTATCGGAGGTCTGGTCGGCCGTAAAACCGTATTTCTCGTATTCCGGCCAGCCGCCGTTATTGCAGCTTCCGGAATTATTTTCGCAGCACGTCGCGAGGCCGAAACGGTTATTCGCTTCCACGCATTGGGCGACGTCATGACCCAGGAAACGCATGGTCATCTGGCCGCTCGCCGCCCAGCACCAGTTCGACGCCTGCTGCGGTAATGTCGGGACGTCGATCGTGGATACCAACGGTGGATGACAACAGGCGGATAAAGTTCCCAATAAAAAAATTCCGCCAAGTATATTTGCGCTTTTCATTACGGCGACCCTCCAGCGAGTTCAATCGTTTATTTCCGGAATCATCCACGTATGGATAAACCCTCCCGATAAAGGTATATGCAGATCGGTTGCGAACCCAACCCGATTCCCGTGATTGGTTGAGGCCGCTCATTGATGAATAACGCCATCTTTTAATGCGGTATCATTGCGCCATGCGCCGCCTGATCCTCATCCTGCTGCTGGTCGTCTATCCATTCCAGGTCGCCCTGGCCATGGCGGACAAGTGCTGCGCAATGACGCCGGCCGGCGTGAGCCACCACAGCGTCGTCGCGCCAGGCGTAGACGGGACCGTGTTCGTGGCCGACGACGACGGCGCGTCCCTGGTCGACCCGCACTGCGCGGCCTGCACGTTCGGACATACGGCGTGCCTGCCCGCGGCGTTCGTCGTGATACCGGCCGAGCGCCGGCACGCTTCCAGCATCGCCTTCTTCCCGCCCTACCTCAAAGCGCCGCCCGCGAGCCGTCCCGAACGGCCGCAATGGCCTGCCGCCGCCTGACCCGCGCGCGGCTTGACACCCCACAAATCTCCGCGCGCCTGAATCGACCATCGGGAGCCTCGAAAAACCGTCGCGAGCGGCAGCAATGTCGTTCGAGAAGCACAGCTGTACGCTAGTACAGCGAGCATCGCAGGACGATAGGGCAACGCGCAGCAGGTTTTTCGACGCTCCCATTTTCAGGAGCACGCATGAACACATTCAGACAAAGACTGGCGGTGCTCGTCCTCGCATCCGCATTGGCATGGCGCTGCGGCGCCGAGCCCCTGCGCGTCGCGGCGGACACCGCCCCCATCGACTTATCCACAGCGATCCGGCTTGCCCTCGACCAGCCCGCCGCGCGCGCGGCCGCGCATGAGGTGGCGGCGAGCGACGCGCTGGTCGGCCAGGCCGGCCGGCTGCCGAATCCCGAGCTGTCCTGGCTGCGCGAAGGCCAGCAGGCCGGCACGCGCACGACCACCGTGCAGATCAACCAGCCGATCGAACTCGGCGGCAAACGCCAGGCCCGCGTCGCCCTCGCCCGGGGAGCGGCCGACGTGGCGCGCGGCGACCGGCTGGCGCAGCGGCTGGCCATCCGGGCCGACGTCATCGCCGCCTACCATGACGTCCTGATCGCCGGACACCGGCTCGCACTTGCCCAGGCCTTGACCGACCTCGCGCGCCGGACCGTCGACGTGGCCGGCAAGCGGGTCGCGGCCGGGAAGATATCCCCGATCGACGAGACACGGGCCCGCCTCGCGGCCGTCGATGCATCGACCGCGCTGACCCGGGCGGCGGCCGCGCTGGCCATCGCCCGCACGACGCTGGCCGCGCTGGTCGGCCGCCCTGCGGACACCCTGGCGCTGGCAGACGACAGCGACCGGCTGCCGGACCCCGCACCCATCGCGACCTTGCTGGCCCGCGAATCCGCCGCCGTCCGCCGCGCGCGCGGCCAGCTCGCGGCGCGGCAGGCGCAGGCGGATGTCGAGCGGGCGGCGCGCATGCCGGACGTCACGCTGTCCGTGGGCACGCAAAAGGATGACCAGGTGGGCCGGCGCCAGGCCGTCGTCGGCCTGTCCGTGCCGCTGCCCCTGTTCAACCGCAACGAGGATGCCCTGCACGCGGCCTTGCGCCGCACCGACGCGGCGAACGACGAACTGGCCGCCGCCCGGGTCGAGACGGCGGCCGCGCTGACGGCTGCCCACACGCGCTACGCAACGGCGAAACAGGAAGCCCGGCTGCTGCGCGACGACGTCGTGCCGGGCGCCAAGACCGCGTACGAGCAGACGCTGAAAGGATTCGAGTACGGGAAGTTTTCCTTCCTGGACGTGCTCGACGCGCAACGCACGTGGTTCCAGGTGCAGACGCGCCACTGGGACAGCCTGGAAACCGCCTGGCGCGCCTGGGCCGACATCGAACGCCTCGCCGGCACCGATCAAGATTGAAGAGAACACCATGACGAAGAAACAGACCCTGGCGATCGCGCTGATGTGCGCGTTCGCCCTCCTCCTGGCCGGACTGATGCTGTTTACGCGCGAGGACTCGGCACCCACGAAAGATGCGCACGGCCACGACGACCGCGGCGCGCAAACAGGCGGCGCAGCGGAAGATGCAGGCGCACGCGGCATCGCGATGACGGCGGCGCAGATCAAGGCGAACGGCATCGCCCTCGACACGGCCGGTCCGGCCACCTTGCGGCAGCGGCTGCACCTGCCCGCGCAAGTCAAATCCGACGCGGAACGCACTGTCGCGCTGGCCGCGCCCGCGCCGGGCATCGTGCAGGCCGTGCTCGTGGCGCCGGGCGCCCTGGTGCGCAAGGGGCAGGCGCTCGTGACGATCCGGAGCCCGGCCGTCGCGCAGTGGCGCGCCGACGCCGCCAGCGCGCGCCAACGGCTGCAGCTCGCCCGCACGACGTACCGGCGCGAAAAGGCGCTGTGGGACGAACGCATCTCGGCCCGCCAGGATCTGGAAGCCGCGGCGACGGCGATGCAGGAGGCGGAGATCGCCGCACAGGCGGCGGCACAGCGCCTGGCCGCCCTGGGCATCGAAGCGGGCGGCGGCGTGTCCAGCAGCGTGACGATGCGCGCACCGCTGAACGGCGTCGTCGTCGACAAGCCGGCCGTCGCCGGCCAGGCGGTCGACGAGACGAAGCCGTTGCTGACCATCGCCGACCTGTCGCACGTGTGGATCGAAGCGGCCGTACCCGCCGACAGCCTGGGCCAGGTCGGCGCGGGCATGGCGGCGAAGATCAGCGTGGGCACGCAACCGGGCGAGATCGACGGCACCGTCGCATTCGTCGGCCCCGTCCTCGGCGAGACGACGCGCATGGCGACGGCACGCATCGTCCTGCCGAACCGCGACGCGCACCTGCGGCCGGGCATGCTGGCCAGCGTCGACCTGATGGGGCCGCAGGCGCAGGTGCCGGTGACCGTGTCCGGCGATGCCATCCAAACGATCCACGAGCACAGCGTCGTGTTCGTCCGCACGAAGGCCGGATTCGCGCTGCGCGACGTCGTGCCCGGGCGCTCGGACGGCAAGCGGATCGAGATCGTGCGCGGGCTGGCGGCGGGGGATGTCGTCGCGGCCGGCGGCAGCTTCCTGCTGAAGGCGGACCTCGGCAAGAGCGAAGCCGAACACGACGACTGACGAGGCGCCCATGTTCCAACAACTTATCGCATTCGCCATCGCGCGCCGCTGGCTGGTCGTGCTCGCGGTCCTCGCCCTCGCCGGCCTGGGCGTGGTCAACTACCAGCGCCTGCCGATCGACGCCGTGCCCGACATCACGAACGTGCAGGTGCAGATCAACACGGCCGCGCAGGGCTATTCTCCGCTGGAAGTCGAGCAGCGCATCACCTTCCCCATCGAGTCGGCGATGAGCGGCCTGCCCCGGCTCGAGCAGACGCGGTCGCTGTCGCGCTACGGCCTGTCGCAGGTCACCGTCGTCTTCAAGGAAGGCACCGACATCTATTTCGCCCGCCAGCTCGTGAGCGAGCGGCTGCAACAGGCGAAAAGCCGGCTGCCGGACCAGGCCGATCCCGCGCTGGGGCCGATCGCGACGGGCCTGGGCGAGATCTTTTACTGGACGGTCGAAGCGCGCCCGGACGCATTGAAACCGGACGGCACGCCCTATTCTCCGGCCGACCTGCGCGAGATCCAGGACTGGATCGTGGCGCCGCAACTGCGCGGCGTCGCGGGCGTGACGGAAGTGAACACCATCGGCGGCTACCTGAAGGAGTACCAGGTCGCGCCGGACATGGCGAAGCTGACCGCGCGCGGGCTGTCGCTGGCGACCCTGGTCAATGCCATCGACCGCAACAACGTCAACGCGGGCGCCGGCTACATCGAGCGCGGTGGCGAACAATTTGTCGTGCGCACGCCGGGACAGGTAAAAACGCTGGAGGAGATCCGCAACATCGTGCTGGACGTCGTCGACGGCGCACCCGTGCGCGTGCGCGACGTGGCCGACGTGGAGCCGGGCCGCGAACTGCGCACCGGCGCCGCCACGGAGAACGGTCGCGAAGTGGTGCTGGGCGCCGTCTTCATGCTGATCGGCCAGAACAGCCGCGCCGTCGCGGACAGCGCGCGCCGCAAGCTGGACGAGGTCAACCGCTCGCTGCCGCCGGGTGTGCAGGCTTTGCCGGTGTACGACCGCGCGGTGCTGGTGAACAAGGCGATTCGCACCGTCCGCAACAACCTCGTCGAAGGGGCGCTGCTCGTCATCGCGATCCTGTTCGCTTTTCTCGGCAATCTGCGCGCGGCGCTCGTCACGGCGCTCGTCATCCCGCTCACGATGCTGCTCGTGTTCACGGGCATGGTGCAGGCGGGCGTCAGCGCCAACCTGATGAGCCTCGGGGCGCTCGACTTCGGCATCATCATCGACGGCGCCGTCGTCATCGTCGAGAACTGCATCCGCCGGCTCGGGATCGCCCAGGCCGAGGTCGGGCGGCCATTGACGGGTGAGGAACGCCGCACGGAGGTCGCGCTTGCCGCGGCGGAAGCGAGGCGGCCGCTGCTGTTTGGCCAGGTGATCATCATGACGGTTTATCTGCCCCTGCTCGCACTGTCCGGCATCGAAGGCAAGATGTTTCATCCGATGGCGCTCACGGTCGTGATGGCGCTCGTCGGCGCGATGATCCTGTCGGTGACGTTCGTGCCGGCTGCCGTCGCATTGTTCGTCAGCGGCAACGTGGCCGAACACGACAACCGCCTGATGCACAAGGCGCGCGACTGGTACCGGCCGCTGCTGGACTGGACCCTGCGCAACCGCCCGGTCGCCCTGACCTTCGCCGTGCTCTCCGTGCTGCTGACAGGCTTGCTGGCGACCCGCCTCGGCACCGAATTCGCGCCGAACCTGAACGAGGGCGACCTGGCCGTGATGACCTTGCGGATTCCCGGCACGAGCCTGCAGCAATCGGTGGCGATGCAGCAGCAGTTGGAGACCGCCCTGCTGCGCGAATTCCCCGAGATCGAACGCGTGTTCGCGCGCATCGGCACGGCCGAGGTGGCGACGGACCCGATGCCGCCGAATGCGGCCGACAGCTATTTGATCCTGCGTCCGGAAAACCAGTGGCCGAAGCCGAGACGGACGCATGCCGAGCTCGTGGCCGCGATCGCGGAAGCGGCCAACCGCATCCCCGGCAACAACTACGAGTTCTCGCAACCGATCCAGCTGCGCTTCAATGAGCTGATCTCGGGCGTGCGCAGCGACGTGGCCGTGAAGGTGTTCGGCGACGACACGGCGACCATGCTCGCGACGGCCCAGCGCATCGCCCAAGTGCTCGATCGGCTGCCGGGCGCCGTCGAAGTGAAAATCGAGCAGACGGAAGGCTTGCCGGCGCTGACCCTGGCCGTCGACCGCATCAAGGCCGCGCGCTACGGCCTGAACGTGGCGGACGTGCAGGAAGCGTTCGGCACGCTCGTCGGCGGCCGCGACGTGGGCACCGTGTTCGAAGGCGACCGCCGCTTCGCGATCACGGTGCGCCTGCCGGAAGGGGCGCGCAACGATGTCGACACGCTGCGGCGCCTGCCGATCTCGCTGCCGGCGCGCGATGGGCGGGCCGCCTGCATTCCCCTGTCCGAGATCGCCACGTTGGACTTCGTGCCGGAAGCGAACCAGATCAGCCGCGAGAACGGCAAGCGCCGCATCGTCGTCACGGCCAACGTGCGCGGGCGCGATCTCAGTTCGTTCGTCGCCGCGCTGCAAGCCGACCTGGCCAGGCTGAAACTGCCGGCGGGCGTGTGGCTGAGCCTCGGCGGGCAATTCGAGAACCTGCAGGCCGCGGGGCAGCGCCTGGCGCTCGTCGTCCCGGCCGCGCTGGCGCTCGTGTTCGCGCTGTTGTACCTGATGTTCGGCAGCGTCAAGGATGGCCTGCTCGTGTTCAGCGGCATCCCGTTCGCCATGACGGGCGGCGTGCTGGCGCTGTGGCTGCGCGGATTGCCGCTGTCGATTTCGGCGGCGGTCGGCTTCATCGCGCTGTCCGGCGTGGCCGTGCTGAACGGGCTCGTGATGCTGGCGTTCGTGCGTTCGCTGCGCGACCAGGGGCACTCCGCGCAAGATGCCATGCGCGAAGGGGCGCAGGTACGTTTGCGCGCAGTGCTGATGACGGCGCTCGTCGCCTCGCTGGGCTTTTTGCCGATGGCGCTGGCGACGAGCACGGGCGCGGAGGTGCAGCGGCCGCTGGCGACGGTCGTCATCGGCGGCATCCTGTCGTCGACGGCGCTGACCCTCTTGATCCTGCCGGCCTTGTACACGTGGGCGCATGAAAGTTCCCGCGACCCGGCCTATCGTTGAGCGTCATGGTGCGACCGTCCGGTACGCCATCCGGACCGGCCGCACCTGTGGCAGACTTTGTCATCGCTGACTGACACGGACATGGACACGCACATGGACATCGGACGGATCGAAGCCCTGGCCCTGCGCCCCAGCCTGGCCGCGCCACCCGTGCGCGTGGACGGCGTGAGGGCCATCGCCTACCAGGGACTGGAAGGCGACGTGTACGCCGACCCGCTGTCGCCGCGCCAGTTGCTGCTGGCCGGCACGGATGCTTACGGCGCCTTCGCGCTGCCGCCGCACACGCTGCGCGAGAACCTGCTCGTGGACGTCGACACGTCGCGGCTCGTCTCCGGCACCGTGCTGCAGGTCGGCGACGGCGCCCTGCTGCGGCTGATGTTCCAGTGCGAAGCCTGCGGGCACCTGGACGCGCACCAACCCGGCCTGTCGACGCGCATCGGCACACGGCGCGGCATGCTGGCGCGCGTGCTGCACGGCGGCGAGATCCGGCCGGGCGACCGGATCCGCGTGGCGGGCGCGCCGCTGCAGGCGTGGTCGGACGACTGGCGCGAGCGCATCGTCCACGTGCTCGATACGCTGCCGCCCGCCAGCGTGATCACGTATAAGCGGCTGGCCCAGCTGGCCGGCGTCGCGTCCAGCTATTGCCGCGCTTTCCCGGGCATGATCGCCCGGCTGGGGCCGCGCTACGCGGACAAGGCCGTGCCCTCGCAATCGGATATCGACCTGCCGCGCTGGGATGGGCGCGGGCTGTTCGATCCCGCGCCGGTGGAACGGTTGTTTTCCGCCGAGGTGGTGCCGTAGGCTTGCCCGTCAGGCCAGCTGTTCGATCGGCTGCAGGGCGTAGCGGACGTCGCCGCGGTCATCCGCCTGTGGTCCGGTGACGAGATAGGCATCCCAACCCAGTCTCCCGCTCGGCGCGGGGCCGAGGACGGTGCTGCGGACCGCTTCTCCGCGCAGGATCAGTTCGACCTCGTATTCGAGCGTGACGCCGGCCAGTAGGCCCAGCAGGCTTTTGAGGGCGCGCGCCGCGAGGCCACCCGGCAGGAACGACGAGAAACCGGCGTGGTCCAGCGGACCCACCACGACGCGCAGGCGCAGGTCGCGCTGCCACACGCGGTCGCCGGCCATCGCGCTCGTGCCCAGCACCGCGGTGGAGTGGCCGAGGACGGTCTGCTGGGCGGACGGCACGTCGTACCAGGCCCCGACGAATTGCTCGATGCGCACCGGGTGGTCGAAATACTCGGACAGCACGCGCCCCATCTGCACGGCCGAGGGCGGGCGCTGGCGGATCGACGCGGCGAAGTAGCCGATCGATTCGTCCAGCAGGGCGCCGTCCCTGGGGTGCGTCAGGCGCCGGCGCAGCGCATTGTGGCCGAGCCCTGCCAGTGCCAGCAGCAGCGGCAGGAAGGTGTCCTGGCCGTCGAGCTGGTATTTGAAGTGCAGCCGGTATTTGCGCCAGGCTGCGTAGAACAGGGCCAGCGAGCGGTTCGAGAACGTGTCCAGCAGCGCGCGTGGACCTTCGTCGGAATGGCGCTGCTGGTGGTCGGCGATGCGCTCCGTGTAATGGGCCGGCAGCACGCCGGTGGCGCTCAGCAGGCCCATGAAGGAGGGGGTGACGCGGATGTAGGTGAGCCTGGCTTCCCGCAATGCCTTGCCGAGCGCGTGCGCGCCGCGGTCGAGGTCGCGCGGCTCGGGCTGGATGGCTTCCAGCTGGCTGGCCGGAAATCCCAGCGACGTCGAGTTCTGGAAGCGCACGTAATGTGCGATGGCGTCGTGCTGGGGGCTGCCGTGCCGCTTGAGCCAGAGCTCGAGCATGCGCACGGCCTGGAAGTACTCGAAACGATAGGGTTCCCTGAACAGGCGCTCGATTACAGCAGGCTCAAATCGCCGCTTCTCGGTAGGCATTTCAATAATTCCTCTCCGGTTTTATTGGACACCACCACCAGTTGCGTGAAGCTGTTGGCGTGCACGTACAGGGCGAGAAACCGTTCGATGATGTGGGCGAATGCGTAGATGCCGCTGCCGACGAAGGCTTCCTCGTCGATGAGGATGCGCACTTCCACGCCGCGCACGAGGCAGGTGAACGGATTGCCCGCCATCCACGCGCTGGCGGTACGTTGTTCGATGCCGGCAATGCCGCCGATCTGGCGCTGCGACGATGGCGAACGGGGCAGGTCGTACAGGGCGAGCATCTCGCGGAAGGCATCGACGCCGCCGTTTGCCAGTGACAAATGGTTCAGCGTCAGGTGCGAGATCAGGCGCCAATGGGCGCTGCGGGCGCTCTCGAAGCGGTAGGTGATGGTGGGCTTGCGCAGGAAGTGGATCGTCTTCATGCTCGAGCCGCCTTCGAGGAACAAATCGCCGCCGAGCTGGCCATAGGAGAGTGAGGCCGGCAGGTCGCGGTTGCTGCAGATGAGTTCGATGTTCAGCGTTTGCGTCTCGACGGCGGCCGGATCGAAGTCGATGTCGACGATGGCGATCTGCGTCTCGTAGCCGGGGCTGCGCTCGGCCAGCGTCTCGTCGCGCCGCAGCACCCAGTAATGCCCGTTCCGCTCGGGCGTCTGGGCGTGCTTGAGCGAGTAAAACGGATGGAATTCGACGACGGTTTCTCCCTGCGGCGTCTGGCGCACGAGGTTGACGGATTCGATGGATTGCACTTCGTAGGCGAAGGCGCGGCGCGCGTCGGCCAGCACGGGGTAGCTGGCGCTCGCGTGGGTCAGGCGGATCGGCTCGCCGCGCTGCGGGAACAGGTTGATGACGGGCGTGCAGCCGAGCAGCAGGTTGTTGGTCGACAGCGTGCCGAGCATGCGCGCCGTGTTCGAATCCGCGCGCAGGCCCGCCAGCGCCAGGTGCAGCGTCACCGTCGTCGCGCCGGCCGCCAGCGAGGTCGGCAGCGCGGCCATGAGTGCGGCGAGGTCGATGTCGAAGAAGTTGAACTTGTCGGGGAAGCAGAAGTACTCCGTCAGCAGGCGGTAAGCGGCATGCGAGCGCGCGGGAAAATCGATCAGGGCTTCGTCGTCGGCGAAGCCGGCGGGCTCGATCGGGATCGCGCCCAGGGGAAACCAGCGGCCATTGCGGTCCGCCTCGACGTATGCGCCCACGGCCCGCATGAACAACGTGTCGCGCAACGCCGCGCAGAACGACGGTTCGCCGTCGATGAACACGCGCAGGCGCGGCAGGGCCAGCCGGCCGAGGCGCAACTGGTCGGCCGTGGCGGTGAGCGTCAGGCTCAGGCCGGAGCCGGCGCCTTCCGGCAGGCGTACGACTTCCGGATGGTCGATGATGGCGGAGAACGCGGCGCTGGTGAGCGCAAGCGGCGCGACGGTGACGGGATAGACGGTGCGGAACGTGCAGGCCGCGCCGCGCACGGGCCGCGTACTCAGCGCGGTGCCGCGCGGGAGGACGCCGATGCCCGTCTGCTGGTTGGCGGTCCCGCCGAAATCCATCTGGGTGATCGAACAGGAGGGAAACGGGCGCAGGTAATGGGGGTACAGGACGTCGAACAGCGCTTCCGTGAATTCGGGATAGTCGTCATCGAGCCGCTTCGCGATACGCGCGTTCAGCAGCGCGAACGATTCGATCATGCGTTCGGTGTGCGGGTCTTCGCACACTTCCCCGCTGATGAGCAGGCGGCCCGCGATCTTCGGATAGCGCTCGGCGAATTCGCGCAGGTGACGGCGCAAGTGGCCGAGCTCGCGCTCGTAATACGGTAGCAATTGTTCCAAGCTTAGCCTCGCGCGGACGCGGCCGGCGACGCCCTGCCCGCCTTGTTGATGCTGTATTGCAGGGTCGACGGCTGCAGCAGCGCGTCGAAATTGACCGGTTCTTCCGATGCGCTGGCGACGAGCAACGCCGTGATCGAAAACTTCAGGCGGTTCACCGCACTCTCGTCGCGCACTTCGAGTACCGCCTTCACGTTGCGCAGGCGCGGTTCATGGCGGGCGATGGTTTTTTCGAGGCAGTCGCAGATGTAAGCGCGGTCGCTCGGACTCGACAGCGAGCGGTCGGCGAAATCCGTCAAGCCGTAGGTCACGAGCGACTCGCTGCACTCGGGGAAACCCTGCAGTGAATTTTCGGGAATGACGGAGCGCGTGTTCAACAACGCCTCGAGGTCGCGCGCGACGGCATCCTTGAAATCCTCGGCGGTGATGCGCGAGACGGAGGCGTTACCGGCGCCGCGCACCGATGTGCCCAGCAGACGGTCGAAAAAACCAGGCGTGAATCCTTCCATCGAACTCCTCCATGCCGGCAGCGCAAGCGGGCATCTTCACACAGTCAGGCGCGAAAAAATAGTTCAGTTGGGAAAGACCCACGGTTACTTTGAGCAGTAGCAAAACTGCAGGTCATAGCAGAAAAAAAACCGTCATGAAGGACTAAGGTGATCGACTTGGGACAAGTCAATGACTGGAGGACATGCATGACGAGCACGATGACCGGCAACATGGCCAGCAAAGTATTGTGGGGAGAGGGTCTGCTCCTGCGTCCGCAGCATTTCCAGCGCCAGGACCAGTACCATGAACACCGCCTGTACAAGAGCATCCGGGCCGTACACCCGTATGCCTGGGGCATCGAAACATTGCAGATCGACCGCGAGGCGCTGTCCAGCAACGTGTTGCGCATCCTCGAACTCGCGCTGCGCTTCCAGGACGGCGAACTGGTCGATGCGCCGGGTGCCGACGAACTGCCCGACACCGTCGACCTCAGCCAGCTGCCGCAATCCCAGCAAACCGTCACGTATTACGCCGCCCTGCCCGGCCTCAAACCCTTCAGCGGCAATTTCGCCCAGCCGGGCCAGCCGACCAAGACGGTCCGCTTCGTGCAAACCAATGAGGAAACGCCCGACCTCTACACGCAAGCGGCGCCGGCGTCCGTATCCTACCTCAGGAAAACCGTGCGTCTCGTCCCGGAATTCGAGCCGCGCGACGCCTACCTCAGCTTTCCGGTGCTGCGCCTGCGGCGCGCCCCGTCCGGCGGCTTCGAGATGGACCCGTCCTTCCTGCCGCCCAGCCTGTCGGTGGGTGCCGCACCCGCCCTGTTCCAGCAGGTGCGCCGCCTGCTCGAGGCGCTGCAGGCCAAGGTGAGTTCGCTGTATGGCCACCACCGCGAGCCGAGCCGCAACGTGATCGAATTCCGTTCCGGTGACATGTCGTCGTTCTGGCTATTGCACACCGCGAGTTCCGCGTGCGCATCGCTATCCCACTACGTGCACCATCCTGACCTGCACCCGGAACGCCTGCACGAACAATTGCTGGGCGTGGGCGGCGCGCTGATGACGTTTTCGAAAAGCTGGACGCTGACCGACCTGCCGGTGTACCAGCACGCCGATCCCGGTCCCGGCTTTGCCAAGCTGTTCCAGATCATCCGTGAACTGCTCGACACCGTGATCTCGTCGAAGTACTTCGCCATTGTCCTGAACGAAGTGCGGCCGTCGTACCACCACGGCATGCTCGACTCCGGCAAGATCGACGACAAGACGACCTTCTACATCGCCGTCTCGGCCGATATCCCGACGCTGGAGCTCGTCGACACCGTGCCGCTGCGTTTCAAGGTCGGCGCGCCGGACGACGTCGAGAAATGCGTGCTGTCGGCCCTGCCCGGCGTGCGCCTGCAATACGCGCCACAACTGCCCGCCGCCGTGCCAGTGCGCCCCGACACGTGCTATTTCATCCTCGATGCCAAGGGACAAATGTACGAGCGCATGCTGCAGGCGCAATCGATGGCGATCTACGTGCCGTCGGGGATGAAGGGGTTGAAGCTGGAACTGCTGGCTGTTGCTGCGTGAGCCCGCGGTGCATGTTCCTCGTTGAACTCATCGCAGGCCAGCAGGCCACTATCGACAAACTTTGACGCCACACCATCATGTCGACACCTCTTGCCGCCGAACCGCTCCCCGCTTCCCATACCGTCCCCGGCTGGATCAGGCAGGCCCTCATCGCCGCCACCGTTTTCGTCGCCTGCTGGGGCGGCGCGATCGTCTGGTGGCGCGCGAGCGGGAGCGTGCCCGCCACGTTGGAATGGATGCTGGTGCTGTTCGGTCTGCCTGTAGCCCTGCTGCTGGCGGGCTTCATCGGATCCAAATGGATCGCGCAACGCAGCACCACCGTCCAGGCCGACGCGCTGCCCGCCGCACCCGCACGACCGGCCAGCGCCGCCACGCGCCCGGCGCAGGCGCGGCACCTGGCGATCCTCGCGACGGCACTGCGCGCTCCGCAGGGTGTGTCCGCCGAAGAACTGGCGGCCGCCATCGCGGACAACAAGGCACGCCCGGGTCTGGACCGGGAACTCGTCGACGACGACGGCTTCCCCGTGATGTGCGCCCGCTGCGGGGAAGCGCTAGACGAGGCGCTGCGGGAAGACATCACCGACTGGCTGGCGGCGCACGGAGCCAGTGAGGCAAACTTCAGCGACGAGCAGTGGCGCGCGCTGACGCTGGCAAGCGGCGTGGTCGCGGAACTCGCGGGACGCGCGGCGATCGAGTGGGCCGTGCGCGACGATGCCATGCCCGGGCTCCAGGTGCTGCCGCTGCTGCCTGCGGATTGGTCCGAGGGACAGCGCGGTGCCGCTGCGGCGTGGCTGCGGCATGCGGCGGCGCAGGCCGGATGGTGTGGCGAGATCGGTGCGGCCATGTGCGGCACCGATCCCGTGACCGGCATTACTGCGGCCGGCGCAGCGCCCGGTGTCACGCTCGTGGTGGCGGCAGCGTCCCATGTGGGCGAGGCAACGGTCGCACGCTGGGCGTCGGAACAGGTCTTGTTCACGGCCGCGCAGCCGCAGGGGTTGATGCCGGGCGAGGGCGCCTCCGGCCTGTTGCTGGGCGACGCGGCGCTGGCCGGGGCATCCGATGGCCAGGCGGTGGCGCTGCTCGCGCCGCTCGTGGAAGTGCGGGTCGCGGAGCCGGCCGACACACGCAGGCGCGGTACCGACCGCGTGCTCGCTGGACTCGTCGAGCGCATGCTCGCCGATGCGGGTGCCGGTGCGGATGGCGTGGCGATGATCGTCGCCGATACCGGCCACCGCTCGCGCCCGGTGTACGAGTTGATGGAATACGCGGCCACGACGATGCGGCAGCTCGACGGCAGCGCGGACATCGTACGTGTCGGGGCGTCGAGCGGCGCATGCGGCGTCGTCCCGTTCGTGACGGCGCTCGCGCTGGGCGCGCACTACGCGGGTGCGCGCCACGCGCCGGTGCTGTGCCTCGCCAACGAGACGCCGGGCCGCCGCATCGCCACGCTCGTGCAACCCGTGGATTGAACTCTCAGCGGACCGGCGCGCGCCATGCCCGCGTGCGGCCCAGCACGTGGCTGTCGATGGATCCCTTCCTGGCCAGCTGGCCGCCGATGCCGAAGTTCAGCAGGCAGACATCGTCGTCTTCGTTTTCCCGTCCCTGGAAGCGGCGTGCCCACGGATCGCGCGTCGTGTGGTCCCGCGCGGGGCGGCCTGCCGCTGCAGCCGTCCGCGCGGCGCGGCGTGGTTGCGCCGGTTCGGCGAGCACGGCGGCATGCTGGCCGCTGGCGCCGCAGGAGACGAGTGAGCAGACGTTCACGCCTTGCGCAAATGCGGGGAACGGTATGAGAAGCGCGGCGGCGGCCAGCGGGAGGAGCTTCCTGATCAAACCGGATGTCATGGTCTGCACCTTGTCGATGACGATGCGGCCACTCTAGCGGGTTGCGCGCGCAGGTCGATGTCCGATTGTGTCGGACGCGCGTCCCGACACATGCGCTTGCAAAAATCCTGCGCTACCATGAGTCCCGTAACTCAACGCACGGAGGAGACGACACATGATTTATCAAGGCAGCTGCCACTGCGGCCAGGTCGCGTATGAAGTGGAGGGCGAGATCCAGGGCGCCCTCGCCTGCAATTGTTCGATGTGCCAGCGCAAGGGATCGCTGCTCTGGTTCGTGCCGCGTGCGCAGTTCCGCCTGCGCACGCCCGAGGACGCGGCCGCCACCTACACGTTCAACAAGCACGTCATCCAGCACCGCTTCTGTCCCACGTGCGGCATCCATCCGTATGCGGAAGGGGTCGATCCGAAGGGGAATCCGATGGCGGCCATCAACCTGCGCTGCATCGAGGGTATCGATCTCGACGCGATTCCCGTGCAGCACTACGACGGCCGCGACGCCTGACCTTCAGTTCAGGCGCGGCGCGATCACGAGTTCCGGCTGCGGCCGCGGTGCGTGGGCGGACAGCTCCGCCGGCGCCACTTCCTGCGGCAGCGCGACGATGCGTTCCCACAGCGCGAAGCCGGCCGTGCGGTTGGCCTTGCTGAGCTGGTAGGCGGGCAAGGCGTCCATGCCGTGGGCCATCCACAGCGCTTCGTACGAGGGTTTCAGGCGCGCGTCGTGCCAGGCTTCGGAGAGGGGCGCGAAGGTTTCCTGCAGGACGGCCGCCGTGCTGCGCATGCGCACCCAGCGGTGGTTCAGCCAGCCGTTTTCTTTTTCGACGGGGTTCAGGAAACGCTCGATCACCTGGCGCGCCGCCTCTTCCCCGCTGCGGCTCATCACGTCGATGGCGGCGCGCGTCATGTTCAGGTTCAGCCCACCCTCTTTTTTCGTATGGCGGATCTGCACGACGCGGTCGCGGTAGCCCGGGGTGCGCTTCAGGGCTTCGTCGCGCCACGTGCGGATCGTGCGCAGGATGGCGCCCGCGAAGCGCGGCAGCGACGGGCGGCCGTCGGTTTCGTCGACCGGCATGTACGCGGCCGTCACCCCGGTGTTGTTGTTCGTCGGGAGAGACACGCGCGCGTCGAACGGGTCGTCGTCGGCGAGGTCGTCCTGCAGGGTGACGCCGAAGGTCGGACGGGTCGGGAGGATGTTGTCGAAAAAGTGAATGGGGAAGTTGCTGGTCAGGCCGCCGTCCGAGAACCAGACGCGCAGCAGGTCGACGCCTTCCCCATGCACCGGCAGCGCGCGCAGGCGGTACAGGGGCACGGCCTGCAGCAGCACGGGAAAACTGAGGCTCATGCGCGCGGCCACCACGAGCGGCAGGTCGTCCGGATCGGGCATGAAGTAGTAATCCTCGCCACCTGCGTTCATGCGTTCCAGGACGGTCACCGTGCGTGCGCCGTGGCGCGTATGGCGCGAGTGCGCCGTCATCCAGTCGACGATCGCGGGCGGGAACAGGGCGGCCATTTCCGAGGCGCGGAATACGAGGTCGGCGCTCGAATGCGGCAGGCGGTGCGCGCGCAGTTCGGAGAGGCCCGTCGTCATCAGCGCCAGTTCGATGGGGGGCTCGGATGTGCGCAGCTGGCCGAACGTCAGCGGCGTGTCGAGCGGGAGACCGGCGATGTCCTGCACGAGGCCATGCAGCCATTCCGTCAGCGCGGGGGGATTGTCTGCGGACGTGCGCAGGCCGGAGCAGATGCCGCAGCGGTTGGCGCGCAGCCCGCGCCACGCCGACCACGTGGCCTGCAGCAGCGCCCCGGCCAGCGCGCCCACGAACATGCACAAGCCGAACCACAGGACGCTGGCGAGGCCGACGAGGGGCACGCCTGGCCAGTGTCCGCCGAGCAGGCTGCTGCTGATCAGAAAGCCCAGCAGCCACATGCCTCCGCCCACCACGGCACCGAGCGGGAAATTCCACAGCATGGCGAGGGATAGATAGCCGCAGGCTTTCGACTTGCTCGTTTCGTTGAGCGCCGCCGCGATCACGCGGAAGTGCGGACGCAGCGCGGCGCAGGGCTGGAACAGCGAGAACAGCCGGGTGTGCGCGCCGACGGCTTCCTGCAGGCTGCCGGGTAGCCGGGCCAGGAGATGGAAACCGTCGTCCTCACCCTGCCCGTCCTTGCGCACGCGGTTGCGCTTGAACTGGGCCGCCGCCGCCGCGATGGCCGCCACGGCGCCGACGCTCGTCCCGCCGATCGAGCGCAAGGTGAACTTTTCGGCCAGCCGCGCCACGAACGCGGGGTAGACCACGCCGGAGGTCACCCCGCCCTCCATCACGATATCGCATTCTTTCGGCAAAAAATCGTTCATCGTTCTCGACGCTCGTGCTTGATGCGTCGATTATGCGCTAACACAGCCTAGCCCGGCACGCCCACGATCACGCTGGACGCCTTGAACATCGCGGTGGCCGTCCTGCCCTCGGCCAGCTCGAGCGCTCGCGCGCTCTCGTTGGTGATGATGGCGGCGATGCTGCCGCCACCCGTCAGGTCGAGGACGACTTCCGTGTTGACGGCGCCCGGCGTCAGGCGGGTCACGGTGCCGGCGAGCTGGTTGCGGGCCGAGAAGCGCGCGCCCTCGCCTTCCGTCATGAGGATGATCGAAGACGCCTTGACCAGCGCGAACGCCTGGGCGCCCGCTGCCAGGCCGAGGCTGGCCGCGCTCTCGTGCGTGACGATGGCGACGATTCTGTGGCCGCCGGCGATGTCGAGTTCGATCTCGTCGTTGACGGCGCCGGGCTGGATTCCGGAGACGGTGCCGAAGAACTGGTTGCGTGCGCTCGTTTTCATGTTCAGCCTGCTGATCAGGGTCAGGTCGGCGGACAGGTTGCCGGCCTGTCCGTTGAGTTGTTCCACGAATTGCTGGTGGAGTTGCTCGAGCGCCCGGAAGTTCCTGACGAGTTGTTCGCCGCGCGCCGTCAGCCGCGTGCCGCCGCCGCCCTTGCCGCCGGCGACGCGTTCCACCAGCGCTTCGCCGGCCAGGTTGTTCATCGCGTCGATCGCGTCCCACGCCCCCTTGTAGCTCATCCCGACCGCTTTCGCGGCCTGGCTGATCGATCCCGCCTGGCCGATCGCGGCCAGCAGCTCGACCCGTCCCTGGCCGCCGAATTTTTCGCCGCCGACCGTCATCCAGACGGCGCCCTGCAGCGCGAAGCCTGTGTTGTCGCTTTCCACTTTGCCCTGTTCCGTTTCGTTATATACTCTACTATATAGCGATAAAGAACTGGAGTCGACCATGAAGCAACTTGCCGGCCTTCTGGCCCTGATCGCGTGCCACGCCGCCCAGGCGGACGAGGTGCAAGTGGCGGTCGCCGCCAACTTCACTGCGCCGATGCAAAAGATCGCTGCGGCATTCGAACAGGACACGGGCCACAAGGCCGTCCTTGCGTTCGGCGCCACCGGCAAGTTCTACGCCCAGATCGTCAACGGCGCGCCGTTCGAGGTGCTGCTCGCGGCCGACGACGAGACTCCGGCCAGGCTGGAAGCGGAGCGCCGCACCGTGCCCGGCACGCGTTTTACCTATGCGACCGGCAAGCTGGCGCTGTGGTCCGCGCAGGACGGCTATGTCGACGGCCAGGGCCAAGTCCTCAAGACGGGGAACTATGCCCATCTCGCCATCGCCAATCCGAAGACGGCTCCGTACGGCGCGGCCGCCATCGAGACGCTGAACAAACTGGGCGTCTACGACCACGTGCAGGGCAAGCTCGTGCAGGGCGAGAACATCGCGCAAACGCACCAGTTCGTCAGCACGGGCAATGCGCCGCTCGGCTTCGTCGCGCTGTCGCAGGTCTATCGCGACGGCAGATTCGCGTCCGGCTCCGGCTGGATCGTGCCCGACAACCTGCACGGTCCGATCCGCCAGGACGCCGTCATCCTCGCCAGGGGCGGCGCCAATCCGGCCGCGAAGGCTTTGGCAAGCTATCTGAAATCGAACAAGGCCAGAGAGATCATCCGCTCGTACGGCTACGCATTGTGACCCTGGACGCCGCCGACTTCGCGGCCGTCCGCCTGACGCTGGAGCTGGCGACCGTCGTGACCCTGCTGCTGCTGGCGATCGGCACACCGATCGCGTGGTGGCTCGCGCGCACGCGCTCGCGCCTGCGGCACGCGGTCGGGGCCGTCGTCGCGCTGCCCCTCGTGTTGCCGCCCACCGTGATCGGCTTTTATCTGTTGCTGTTGCTGGGACCGAACGGCCCGGTCGGCCAGCTGACGGAGGCGCTCGGCATTGGGTTATTGCCGTTCTCGTTCGGCGGCCTCGTGCTGGCCTCCGTGTGCTATTCCCTGCCCTTCGTCGTGCAGCCGCTGCAGAATGCCTTCGAGGCGATCGGCACGCGGCCGCTGGAAGTGGCGGCCACCTTGCGCGCGAGTCCGTGGGACACCTTCTGGTCGGTGGCGGTGCCGCTGGCGCGGCCCGGTTTCCTGTCCGGCGCCGTGCTCGGGTTCGCGCACACGGTAGGCGAATTCGGCGTCGTGCTCATGATCGGCGGGAATATCCCGGACAAGACGCGCGTCGTCTCCGTGCAGATCTACGATCATGTCGAGGCGCTCGAATATGCGCAGGCGCACTGGCTCGCGGGCGGCATGCTGGCATTCAGCTTCATCGTGCTGCTGGCGCTGTACACCTTCTACCCGCAAGCGATGAAAGGACGGCGCCGATGACGGACGGATTGCGCGTACGCCTGCGCATGGACCGCGGCGCGTTCCAGCTGGACGTCGACCTCGACCTGCCGCTGCACGGCATCAGCGCCCTGTTCGGCCATTCCGGCTCGGGCAAGACGACGGTCCTGCGCGCCATCGCCGGCCTGGAACGCGCGCCCGGCGGTGTCGTCGCGCGCGGCGGCGAGGTGTGGCAGGACGATGCGCGCGGCGTGTTCGTCCCCGTGCACCAGCGGGCCGTCGGCTATGTATTCCAGGAAGCGAGCCTGTTCCCGCACCTGTCCGTGCGCGCCAACCTGGAGTTCGGCCGCAAGCGCGTGCCCGTGCACGAGCGCCGCTTCGCGCTGGAGCCCGTGACGGCCCTGCTGGGCATCGAAAACCTGCTCGAGCGCCGGCCGGACGGTCTGTCGGGCGGCGAGCGCCAGCGCGTGGCGATCGCGCGCGCCCTGCTCGCGTCGCCGCGGCTGCTGCTGATGGACGAACCGCTGGCCGCGCTCGACCTGCGCCGCAAGCTGGAAATCCTGCCCTACCTGGAACGGATGCATGGGGAACTGGCGATCCCGATCGTCTATGTGAGCCATGCGCCGGACGAGGTCGCGCGGCTCGCGGACCACCTCGTGCTGCTGGACGCCGGCAAGGCGGTCGCCAGCGGGCCGCTGTCGGAGACGCTGGCGCGCGTGGACCTGCCGCCAAGCTTCGCCGACGATGCCGGCGTCGTGCTGGACTCGATCCTGGCCGGGCACGAGGAAGACGCGTTATCCCGCCTGGAATTCGCGGGCGGCGCGCTGTTCGTCGGGCGCCGCCGCGAAGCCATCGGCACGCACCTGCGCTGCCGCATCCACGCGCGCGACGTCAGCCTGGCGCTGGACCGCCCGCAAGGCACGAGCATCGTCAACCAGCTGCCGGCCGTGGTGACGGCAGTGGCGGCCACGGACACGCCGGGCCACGTGCTCGTGCAATTGCGGATGGGAGAATCGCCGCTGCTGGCCCGCATCACCGAACGCTCGCGCCGCGAGCTGGGCATCGCGCCCGGACTGCCGCTGTGGGTCCAGATCAAAGGCGTGGCATTGTTAAATTGAAATTACCTAGAACCGGGGTCAGAGCCCGGTTTTGGGAAATTTCCAAAATTCGGGCTCTGACCCCGGTGGTCAGCGCACCCGGCGCATCGACGAGATGCGGTTGTTCATGCGGTCGAGCACGTCGTAGCGGCCCGGCCCCAGGACGACGCATTCGCCGCGGAAGTCGGCGTGTTCGCAGAATTCCCAGCGGCCTTCGCGGATGATGAGCGACGTGGCGCGGTCGTTGAAGCCGACGTCGCTCAGCGCGCGCACGTCCTGCGACAGTTCCACTTGCTGGCCTTCGAAGCGCTGGCCGGCGAACATCACGACGTCGGGACCGCCCCGGTCGCCGCGCCAGCCGCCGCGGTCGCCGCGGTCGCCACGATCGTCACCGCGCGAGCCGCCACGGCCGCCGCGGTCGAGCTGGCGTGCGGACGAGATGGCGTCATTGAAACCCGGAAGCTCGCGGTATTCGCCCGGCCCGAATTCCTGGCAGCGGCCGCCGAAATTGGCGTGCTCGCACAGCAGCCACGTGCCCGAGCGGATGACGGCGCTCGAAGCGCGGTCGTTGAAATTGACATCGCCCAGGCTGGCGGCGTCGCGGTCGATGGTCACGCGTTGGCCGCGGAAATTGCTGTCCGAGAACAGCGTCAGTTCTCCGGCAAAGGCGGCGTGGGTGAAGGTGGCCAGCACGGCGGCGGCGGCAAGCAGGCGTTTCATGATTTCTCCATGGGTGTGCGCCATCCGTCGGCGCCTGTGCTGTTAACGCGGGCGCCGTACGGACGGCTGACAGTTTCCTTGTAACAAAATTTTACGCGATCGGCGGCACGTGCATGGCGTCGATGTGTTCGGCCCTCAGCAGGTCGACGATGTGCCGGCCCAGGTTTTCCAGCGCCGTATGGTTCGACAGGTTGTGCAGGCGCTGCTCCAGGCCGCGCTGTTCGCGGATCGACACCGCCCAGCCGATCGGCCGCCCGTCATAGCCCGCGTCGGCCTTGCACAGGCTGGCGCAGGCGATCGTCAGCCGCAGGTCGTCCGTCGGCGCGTAGTCGAAGCACCACCCCCAGTCTTCCGCGCTCGGGTAGCCGGTGACGACGCCCTGGCGGTTCAGCGCCTGCGCCAGCCACAGGGCCAGTTCGAAGCCGTAGACGCCCGGGTTGGCCTGGCAGTCTTCCGGCAAGGTCGGCAGGAATCGGGCGGATGAAAATTCGATACACCAGGCCATCGGGACCTCCTCACGCGGCCGCTTGTTCCTCCAGCACGGGGCAACCGAACCCCGGCCGCGCCAGTTCGCGCGTCAGATCGGCACGCAGGGCGGACAGGCCGGCGATGCGCGCATCGATGTCTTCCAGCTTGCGCATCAACGCGTCGCGCAGCAGGGGCGCGGCGGCGGCCGGATCGTCCAGCAGCGGCAGTCCGGTCTCGATCTCGGCCAGCGTAAAACCGAGCGCCTGGGCGGCGCGCAGGTAGCACAGCCATTGCACGGCTTCGGGCGGATAGTCGCGGTAGCCGTTGGCGAGACGGCGCGACAGCAGCAGCCCGCGTTTCTCGTAGAAGCGCAGGGTGTCCCGGGTGAGGCCGGTGGCGGCAGCGAGTTCTCCGATCTGCATGGCGATAGCGATAAATACCTTGACCTTGGAGTGTACTCCAGGGGGCATGATCCCGGAACCTTCACCCCAGGAGATTTCGATGCGACTCAGCCGATCCGCCTTTCTCACCGTCGTGCGCGCCAGCGCCGTGTACGACCTGCTGCTCACGGCGCCGTTCGCCACGCCGTGGACGTTCGCCCTCGCGCACGCGCAGCTCTCAAGCCTCAACCGCAGCCTGGGCGGCGATGCGTTGCCTGACTTCGGCCCGTTCCACGTGCTGTTCGCCTGCCTGATGGGCAGCATCGTGCTCGTGTGGTCCGTGCTGCGCCTGCGCGCCGCCAGCGTCACCCTGGGCCGCTACGATGGCGTGGGCCGATTCCTGTTCTCGACGTGGATGGCATGGACACTCGCCACCAGCGGCGCGCCCTTGCTGTGGCTGTTCCTGGTGCCGGAATTCTGCTGGGGCGTCGCGCAATGGCTGCCGGTTGCTCAGGGAGACGGCAGCAGCGCCGCCCGCGCACCTTTTACGAGCGCCGCACCCATGCGTTCCAGCCGCGGCGGCTGAATGCGCCAGGCGTGCCAGTACAGCGCCACGTCGACGAACAGATCCGGCGTCAGGTCGACGAGGGCGCCGCTGGCGAGCATGTCCGCGCACTGCTCCAGCGGCAGCAGGCCATAGCCGAGGCCGAGCCGGATCGCCTGCACGTACGGATCGCTGGACGGCACGTAATGAAACGGGTACGCGCCTTCCGGCAGGCCGAAGTGCTGCAGCAGGAACGCGGTCTGCAGGCGGTCGTTGCGGTCGAAGACCATCACCGGCGCCCGCCGCGCGGCCTCTCGCGTGATCCCGCCGGGGAACCAGCGCGCGGCGAAGGCGGGCGCCGCCACCATCCGGTAGCGCATCACGCCGAGCGGACTCACCGTGCAGCCGCGCATCGGCTCCGTTTCGCCCGACACGCAGGCGAGCGCGAGCCCCTGTTCCAGCAGCGCGAACGTGTGTCTCTGGTCGCCCGTGACGAATTCGACGAGCAGCCCTTCCTCGATCAGCACCGGCGCCAGCACGGGCAGCAGCCACGTCGCCAGGGTGTCGTTGTTGACGGCCAGCGCCGCGCGCACCGGACCCGGATCGGCCTGCTGCTCGGCGAAGAATTCGTCTTCGAGCAGCGCGCGGCGACGCAGGAATTGCAGCAACCGCATGCCGGGCGCCGTCGGCCGGCAGGGACGGGCGCGCACGAGCAGGGGCGTGCCCAGGTCGTGTTCCAGCGCGGCGATGCGCTGGGAGATGGCGGACGGCGTCACGTTGAGGAGCGCCGCTGCCTGCTCCAGGCTGCCGCTGTCGACGGCGGCGACGAACGCCTCGCTGCGGCGCGGATCGATGGTCATTGGATTAGCCCAGCTTAATGAACTTTAGAAGTCATTAATATAATTGATGTGCCTGCACATACAAGGCATGCTGCTCCGCAATAACAACAGGAGGGAGCATGTTTTCACAACCGGTTTTCTGGCAAGGCCTCGGCATGGGCGCGAGCCTGATCATGCCGATCGGCGCCCAGAACGCGCATGTGATCCGCACGGGCGTCGCCGGCCGCCACGTCGTGCTGACGGTGCTCACGTGCGTGCTGATCGACGTCACCCTCATCGCGCTGGGCATGTCCGGCTTCGGCGCGCTGATCGAGCATTCCCCGGCGCTGCTGCTGGCGGCCCGCTGGGGCGGCGCCGCGTTCCTGCTGTGGTACGGACTGCGGTGCCTGAGAAGCTGCTGGCAGGGCGCGGCGGCCCCGCATGCGGGTGAAGGGCAGGCGGCGGCGACGGCTTCGCGCGCGCTGGGCATCGTATTGGCGATGTCGCTGCTGAATCCGCACGTGTACCTGGATACCGTCGTGCTGCTGGGCGCCGTCGGCAGCAGCCTCGCGGCGAATCACCGCGTGTCGTTCGCGGCCGGCGCGATGACGGCGTCGCTGCTGTGGTTTTCCGCGCTGGGCCTGGGCGCGCGCCGCTGCGCGTTCGTGCTGGCGCGGCCCGCCGTCTGGCGCAGCATCGAAGGTGTTACGGGGACGACGATGCTCGTGCTGGCCGCCTTGCTGCTGCTCGAGAACTAGGCCGCGAGCGCCTTGCCGTGCTCGACCGACATCTGCGCCGGCAGTGCGACACCGTTCTTCACCGCGGTCAGTTCGGCGAGGATGGAGACGGCGATCTCGTACGGCGTCTTGCTGCCGATGTACAGGCCGATGGGGCCGTGCAGCTTCGCGATCTGGTCCTCGGTGAGGTCGAATTCGCGTAGGCGCTCGCGCCGCCGCGCATTGTTGGCGCGCGAGCCGATGGCGCCGACGTAGAAGGCGTCCGTCCTGAGCGCCTCCATCAGCGCGAGGTCGTCCAGTTTCGGATCGTGGGTGAGGGCGATGACGGCGCTGCGGCTGTCCAGCTTCATCTCCAGCACGAGGTCGTCCGGCATCGCATGCACGACGTCGACGCCCGGCAGGCTCCAGCTGGCGCGGTATTCTTCCCGCGGGTCGCACACGGTCACCTGGTATTCCAGGCCGACGGCGATCTGCGCCAGAAATTGCGACAGCTGGCCGGCGCCGATGATCAGCATGCGCAGGCGCGGACCGTGGATCGTGACGAGCGCCTGGCCGTCCATGCGCAGCTGCTCGTCGGCCTTGCCCTGCGCCAGTTCGACCGCGCCCGTCGTCAGGTCCAGCGTGCGCCGGGTCAGCATGCGGCGCTGGGCCAGCGCGAGCAGTTCGTCCATGCGGCTGTGCGCACCGAGCGGCTCGACGACCAGCTGGATCGTGCCGCCGCAGGGCAAGCCAAAACGGTGCGCCTCGTCGGCCGAGATGCCGTACGTGATGACTTCGGGCGCGGTACGTACGATGCCTTTTTCGCGCACGGCGGCGATCAGGTCGTCCTCGATGCAGCCGCCCGACACCGAGCCGACGACGACGCCGTCGGCGCGGATCGCCATCGTGGCGCCTTCCGGCCGCGGGCTCGATCCCCACGTCCGGACGACGGTCACGTACTCGCAGCGCCAGCCGGCGCGCAGCCACTGGTCGCAGGCGTGCAGCACTTCGAGGTCGATACTGTCCATTGCCTTCCTTTGTTGCCAATCGATAATTCTTAAGCCCACGGGGCAGCGTGAATCGTAACGCAAAAACACGAACCGCGACGGGCTGCAGCACCCGGCAAGAGTACAGGGGAAAAAATGGTATAAATCGTTTTCGCGCCGGCGGCGCTATACTCGTCGGATCGCGACCCGTGTTGGAGACCATCATGAAGCCAGACCTGCTGTCCCTGCTGCGCATCGATCTTCCCATCATCCAGGCCCCGATGGCCGGCGTCTCGACGGCGGCGCTGGCGGCGGCCGTGTCGCAGGCGGGCGCGCTCGGCTCGATCTCCGTCGGCGCCGGCGACGCCGCGCAGGGCCGCGCCGCCATCGCCGACGTGCGCCGCCTGACCGACCGGCCGTTCAACGTCAACGTGTTCTGCCACCGTCCCGCGCAGGCCGACGCCGCGCGCGAAGCGGCCTGGCTCGACTACCTGTCTCCGCATTTCGCCGCCAGCGGCGCGCAGCCGCCGGCGTCCTTACGCGAAATCTACAAAAGCTTCCTCGACGACGATCCGATGCTGGACGTGCTGCTGGAGACGCGTCCCGCCGTCGTCAGTTTCCACTTCGGCCTGCCGGACGCGCGCCGCATCCAGGCGCTGAAGGACGCGGGCATCGTGCTGCTGGCCAGCGCGACGTCGGTCGATGAAGCGCGCCAAGTGGAAGCGGCCGGCATCGACGCCGTCGTCGCCCAGGGCTACGAGGCGGGCGGCCACCGCGGGCTGTTCGATCCGGAGCGGGGCGATCCCGCCATCGGCACGTTCGCGCTCACGCAAGGGGTGGCGCACGCCGTCCGCATTCCGGTGATCGCGGCCGGCGGCATCATGGACGGGAACGGCATCGCCGCCGCGCTGCGTCTCGGCGCCAGTGCCGCCCAGATGGGCACTGCGTTCATCCTGTGCCCGGAGTCGTCCGCGACACCGCACCACCGCGCGCTGATGCAGGCCGGGGAGGGCGTCATCACGGCCGTGACGGACGTCGTCTCCGGCCGGCCCGCGCGCGGACTCGTGAACCGGCTGTTCAGCGAGATCGGCGCGCCCGGCCACCCGCCGCTGCCGGATTATCCGATCGCCTACGATGCCGTGAAGGCGCTGAACGCGGCGGCCACGAAGGCGGGCAACAACGATTTCACGGTCAACTGGGCAGGGCAGGGGTTTGCGCTCGCACGGGCGCTGCCGGCGGGAGAATTGGTGCGCCTGCTCGGCGGGGAACTGGCTCAGGCGTCGGCGTAAGCCGTCTCGATGGCTTCCTTGCGCGGCCTGGACGCGATGTGCACGACCAGCACCGCGTCGAGCGGCAGGGCAGGGTGCGCGGCGCGGTGCTTCGTGAACCAGAACACCTCGTCCACGTCCTCGTCGCCGGCATCGTGCGCGGTCGCGAGCACGTGCTGGTCCTCGGGCGCGTCCTCGTAGTCGACGGCTTCCAGCGCCGCGTCGTCCACGGCTTCGATCCAGGCCTCGGCATCCTTGCCCCAGGCCTGCACATAGCGCGCGCCGGACGCGACGAGCCAGCGCGCGACGTCCCACAGCCACATTTCCGCGACCTCGTCCTCGGCCAGCACGATGGCGAGGAAGGGCGGGCGCGCGCCCAGGTCGGGCAGGTCGGCGTCGGGCGGCAGGTGCAGATATGTAAGAGTCTTTCGTTGCATGGCGCTAGCTTACCATCCTGCGTTACTATCTTGCTCGCGCCGGGACGGTCCGGCCCGATCCGTGGAGTCCCATGAAAATCCTTGCATCCCTCGCGCTCGCCGCCGTTTCAGTCACGTCCGCCCACGCCGCCATTCCCGTGTACGGCTTCTTCGTCAAGAACACCTATCCGCACGACTCGCAGGCGTTCACGCAGGGGCTGTTCTTCAGGGACGGCCAGCTGTACGAATCCACGGGCCAGAAAGGGCACTCGTCGCTGCGCAAGGTCGACCTGAAAACCGGCAAGGTGCTGCAGAAGAAGGACCTGGCGGACGAATACTTCGGCGAAGGCTCCACGGCCGTCGGCGACACCATCGTCGGCCTGACGTGGCAGTCGAACGTGGGCTTCCTGTTCGACGCGAAGACGTTCGCGCTGAAGGGCCGCTTCAACTACAAGGGCGAGGGCTGGGGCCTGGCCAGCGACGCGAAGCACGTCTACATGAGCGACGGCACCAGCGAGATCCGCATCCTCGACCCGAAGACGCTCGACGAGCAGCGCCGCATCCGCGTGACGGCCGAGGGCAAGCCGATCACCCGGCTCAACGAACTCGAAATCGTCGACGGCCAGATCTTCGCCAACGTATGGGGGACCGATGTCATCGCCCGCATCGATCCGGAGACCGGCAACGTCGTCGGCTGGATCGACTGCACGGGCCTGCTGCCGCCGGACCAGCGCGGGACGACGAATCCGGACGCGGTCCTGAACGGCATCGCGTACGAGCCGAAGCAGCACCGCCTGTACGTGACGGGCAAGCTGTGGCCGAAGCTTTTTGAAATCGAACTTGTCCCTATTCGGAAGCCGTAGGGTGGGCTCCCCGAGCCCACGCGTGACGTCTGCGTATCGCCGGCGTTGCGCGTGGGCGGAGGGCCGCCCACCCTACTGCACCGCGATCACGACCTTCCCGAAGTGCGAGCCGGACTCCATGTGCCGGTTTGTCCCTATTCGGAAGCCGTAGGGTGGGCTCCCCGAGCCCACGCGTGACGTCTGCGTATCGCCGGCGTTGCGCGTGGGCGGAGGGCCGCCCACCCTACTGCACCGCGATCACGACCTTGCCGAAGTGCGAGCCGGACTCCATGTGCCGGTACGCTTCGCGCGCCTGGTCGAACGTGAACACGCGGTCGACGACGGGCTGCAGCCCGGTCGCCTCGGCGAAGCGCACGACCTTTTCCAGCATCGCGCGGCTGCCGACGTAGACGCCCACGAGCCGCTTGGCGGTCGCCAGCAGGGTGGCCGGGTTGACTTCGCCGCCGAAGCCGCTGACGCCGCCGATGATGGCGATGCTGCCGCCCATCGCGGTGGACGCGATCGAGCGGTTCACGGTGCCCTGGCCGCCCACTTCCAGCACCACCTGTGCGCCCGCGCCGCCTGTCGCCTGCAGCACCTCTTCCTGCCATTCCGGCGTCGTGCGGTAGTTGATGACGTGGCGCGCGCCGAGCTCTTTCGCCCGCTGCAGCTTGGTGTCGCTGGACGACGTGATGATCGCGTTCAGCCCGGCCGCCCGGGCCAGCTGCAGGCCGAGGATGCTGACGCCGCCCGTCCCCAGCAGCAGGACGGTGTCGCCCGGGCGGACGGCGTTGCTGGATTCGAAGATGGCATTCCACGCCGTCACGCCCGCGCAGGGCAGGGTGGCCGCGTCGACGAAGCTCATCCCGTCCGGGATTTTCACCAGCGCGTCCTCGTCCAGCACCACTTCCTCCGCGAGCATGCCGTCGACGTCGCCGCCGAGCGCGTGACGGACTTTCTCGGGGCTGGTCGGACCGTCCTGCCAGTACGGGAAGAACGAGGCCGCGACGCGGTCGCCGGGCTGCACGCGCGTGACGCCGGGACCGGTGGCGACGACTTCGCCGGCGCCGTCCGAGCAGGGGATGATGGGGTCGTCGACGGTGACGAGGTAGTTGCCGCTGGCGACCATCAGGTCGCGGTAGTTCAGCGAGACGGCGTGCACGCGGATGCGCACTTCGCCATTGCCCAGTTCACGGTGAGGAAAATCCACGCATTGCAGCCCGTCGATGCCATCGCCGGGTAAGATCTGGTAAGCCCGCATCGCTGTCCTCCATCGGTTGGTCGGCCGCCCACACTGGGCGGGACGATATTGTCGCCGCAAGCCCGGCGCTCGTGGCGCACGCTTATTTGGCGCTTATTTGGCGCTTATCTGGCCGCCGCCTTGCCCCGCTGGCTCGGGATGAACTCTTCCAGCACCGCCTGTTTCATCAGCGCCGGCGGCAGGATGCCCTGCGCGATGATGAAGTCATTGAAGGCCTTCAGGCTGAAGCGGTCGCCCAGCGCGATCTCGGCCTGCGTCTTCAGCGCGCGCAGTTTGACGTAGCCGTAGTAGTACGCGGTGGCCTGGCCCGGCATGCGGTACGAATAGCGGTCGACTTCCGACTGCGCGAACGGCTCGGACAGCACGACTTCGCGCATCAGGAACTGCTTCGCCTGTTCCGGCGTCATGCGGCCCAGGTTGATCTGCGGGTCGAGCAGGGCGCGCGCCATGCGCAGCAAACGGGCCTGCAGCGAGACGAGCTGGCCTTCCGGCGGCATGTACGGCAGGATCATCGCTTCCGAATACAGCCCCCAGCCTTCGACGTTCGTGCTGTTGAAGGCGAAGCGGGCGCGCGCCACCGACATGCCTTGCTCCACCATCGACGCGAACTGCAGCTCGTGGCCCGGGCGCGCCTCGTGTGCCGTCAGCGTCCAGGCCATCGCGGTAAAGTCGAAGTCGTTCATCTTCTCCTTCGACTTCGCGTTCGGGTTCGCCAGCGGGATCACGAACTCGCCATACTCTCCCGTGTTGCCGATCATGCGCGGTGGGCTCATGAACGGCGCCGGCGAGCGGGCCGCCTCGGCGGGCGTCGCAGTGCGGATGTTCGCCTCGCGCGACGGCAGGGTCACGAGATCGTGGGCGCGCACCATGCCTTCGATATCTTTTAAACGCTCGCGGTAGTACGGCATCAGCTGGTCGGGGGCGATCGAGGATTTTTTGAGCTCGCGGATCACGTCGCGGTAGTCGGACGACGGCAGCTGGTTGCGCGCGGCGATGATGCCCGCCACGACCTGCATCTCGTCGCGCACTTCCTGGAAGTCGAAGCCGGCGCGCTCGATCATCTGCTCCGGCGCGATGTCGACGCCGACGTTGGCGAGGCGGTTCACGTAGATCGCTTCCGGCAGGCGCACTTCCTTGCGCGTGCGCGGCATCAGGCGATCGCGCACCCAGTCGTCGTAGTCCTTCACCTGGGCCTTCAGCGCCGCGAAGTCGCTTTCCCAGCCGGTGATGTTCGCTTTCTTGAACAACTCCTCGATGCCGTCCATGTAGGTCGCGTTGTTGTTCAGGCCTTCCTCGACCTCGCCCACGTACGGGCCGATCAGCGTCTTGCTGGCAAGGCGTTCCTCGCCGCGGGCGCGCGCCAGCGTGGCGATCGGCGCGTAGCCGGCTTCCTTGCCGGCGTAGCGCTTCAGGCGTACCAGCGCGAGCTTCTGGCGTTCCGGCTTGTTGCGCGGGTCGAGCAGGGCGCGCAGGCCGCCGTACACGACTTCGCCCACGTTGACGTACTCGAGCAGGTATTTGTGCTCCAGCTTCATCGTCGCGATCTTCTTCTCGCGCGAGTCGATCAGGATGTCGAGGTCCTGGCGCACCTTCACGTCCTTTTCCTGGGCGCGCTGGCGGCGCAGTTCCGCGAGGCGTTTTTCGGTGTCGGCCAGTTCGCGCTCGTACACGCGCGGTTTCAGGTCGGCGACCTGGGTGTCGTAGTTTTCGTCGCCCAGTTCCGTGGATTCCTCGGGCACGTATTTACCGGTGTCCTGCAGGACCGGCTGGGTGTAGGCGTCGCTGCGCGCGACCCATGCGGGGGCGGCTGCGCAGGCGGCGCCGGATGCAAACAGGAGGGCGAGGCCGAGACGGATCATGATGCTGCCTTGTCGTGGTAAAGCAGGCATTCTAGAGCTAGATCGGCTTCGCCACCATGAACCAGAAGATGAAGACGAACGCGATGAACGCCGGCACGCCGAGCGCCACCCACGTGCGGAAGTATTTCCAGTACAGGGCGGGAAGCGGCGTGCCGTCACGCGCGGCGTCCGCCGCCATGTCGCGCAGGCGCATCTGCAGCCACACGACGGGCAGCCAGCAGGCGCCCGCCAGCACGTACAGCATCAGCGACCACATGATCCAGCGGCTGCTCATCGGATAGCCGGCCAGGTGCACCATGGCGAACCCCGTGGCCGGCTGGACGACGGCCGTCGTGGCCGTGAACAGCCAGTCCGCGATCACGACGTATTTGCTGACGACGGCGATCGCGCGCACGTCGCGGCTCAAATTCGCGAACAGCATGTACCAGGCCGACCCGATGCCTGTGCCGAACAGGAAGGTCGACGACAGGATGTGCAGCCATTTCACGACGACGTAGTCCATCATGTGTCCTCTTTCTCGAGTTCGTAGAGCAGCCAGATCGCGGCCAGCATCGGCAGGTTCTTCGTCAGCGGGCCGTAGGGGTGGATCAGGAATTCCGGCAGCCGGACCGCGATCACGACCGAATAAAAGCCGATCAGCGCCAGTTGCATGAGCCACAGCCAGCGGCGCCGGCGCAAGAACAGCGTGCCGGCGCCCAGCAGCACGTCGAACACGGACGCGCCGTACAGCATCAGCGGGCGCAGGGGCTCGGGGATGCCCGCGCGTGCCAGCAATTCGTAGCTGGCGGCCGCCGGATACATGAACGCCGAGACGATGGCGGTGGCGATCCAGACGATGGCGATGGCCAGCCGCAGCACGGGCAACAGCCAGTCCAGCTTCGCGCGCGCCCGCTCGGCGCCGGGATCGACGACGAACGACGCGATGTCGCGCGGCGGGCGTCCCAGCAGGCGCAGCGTGGGGCCGGGGTCGGCCGCGTTACCGCGGTCGAGCATGCGCAGCGCGTCCGGGTCGAGCAGCGCGCCGGGCAGCCAGGCGCCCACGCGCGCAAGCAGCCGCGCGACACCCCCCGGCAGCGGCAGCACGCGCAGCCTGCCCATCCCCATCGCGCGGCGCAACGTGGCCAGGTAATCGACGAACGGCAGCGCCCGCGGACCGACGAGGGCGATGCGGCGCACAGGGCCACTCTCGGCCTTGTCCGCATACAGCCGCTGGCGCAGCAGCGTCACGATGGCGGCGACGACGTCGTCCACGTGGATCGGCTGCACGAGTTGCGGGGAATCTCCCAGGCGCACGGCGCACGGCAGCGATGCCATCGCCTTGAAGACGCGCGCGCTGGCACCGTCCGCGCCGTAGACGAGCGACGGCTGCACGATGGCGGCGCGGATCGGGAGCGTGGCGAGATAGTCGTCGGCGGCCTTCTTCGACAGGTGGTACGCGGTGTCGGCCTGCTCGTCGGCCCCCAGCGCGGACAGTTGCACGACCATGTGCACGGCGTCGGACTCCGCGCAGGCGGCGAACAGGGCGCGCGGCGTTGTCGTGTGCAGGTTCGCGAACGTCTGCGTGCCGCGCTCGCGGAAAATGCCGACGGTGTTGATGACGGCTTCCACCCCGGAAAGGCGCGCCAGCCACGTGGATTTGTCGGTATCGTTGGCGAAGTCGGCGCGGATCGCGGACAGGTGCGGGTGGCTCGGCAATGTGCCGGGATGGCGCACCGCGCACACGACGTCATGGCCTTCCGCCAGCAGCGCGCGCAACAGGTGCTGTCCGATGAATCCCGTTGCCCCCGTGAGCAGGATCCGCATGCTTTTCCTTTCTCTACTCTCCAAGAGGACTTCATGGAATCATGGAACACGGCATTCAGGCGCGGCCTCGTCGGCGGCGCCACGTCCAGCCTGCTGTCGACCGCGGCGCTGGCCCTGCTCGGCCGGCGCGAAGCCGGCAGCGCCTACGCACCGACCAATGCGGTCAGCCACTGGATTTATGGCGACGAGGCATTGCATGAACACACGCCCACGCTGCGCCACACCGTCCCCGGCTACCTGATCCACCACGGCAGCGCGATGTTCTGGTCGGTGCTGCTCGAGCGCGTGTGCGGCCGCCTGTTCGACCGCAAGAAGCCCGCCCTGACGCTCGGCGTGGCGGCCGCCGCCTCGGCCGTGGCCTGCTTTGCCGACTACCAGCTGACGCCCAGGCGTTTCCAGCCGGGCTACGAGGCCCATTTGTCGAAGCCGTCGCTGGCCGTCGTCTACGGCGTGTTCGGCGTCGGGCTGGCGCTCGGTGCGATGCTCAGCCGCCGTTCCTGATTTCCTTCGAGTGTAAGCGAGGCGGCGATATCGTGGCGTCAGGGTGCATTGACGGCCAGCTGCGCCGCGAAAGCACGCTGGTACGCGGGCCGCGCTTCGCCGCGCGCGACGTAGGCGGCCAGCACGGGGAATTCGTCGAGGATGCCGGACGGCCGCAGCCGGAGCAGCACCGACACCATCATGAGGTCGCCCGCGCTGAAGTCGCCGTCGAGCCAGTCGGCATCGCCCAGGCGCGCCGACAGCTGCTTCATGCGGTCGCGCACACGCTCCTCGACGAGCGGGATGCGTTCCTTGCTCCAGGGCTTGTCGCCTTCGAAGATGCGGGCCGTGACCAGTTCCAGGATGGGCGGTTCCACGGTGTTGAGCGCGGCAAACAGCCACGTGATGGCGCGGGCCCGCGCATGGTCGCCGGCCGGCAGCAGGGCGCCGTGGTGCGTGGCGATATGAAAGACGATGGCGCCCGTCTCGAACAGCACGAGGCCGTCTTCTTCATACGTCGGGATCTGGCCGAACGGGTGCAGGGCCAGGTGCGCCGGTTCCTTCATGGCGCGGAACGACACGAGGCGGACGTCGTACGGCAGGCCCGCTTCTTCCAGCGCCCAGCGCACGCGCGTGTCGCGCGCGAGGCCCTTGCCGCCGTCGGGCGAACGTTCGAAAGCGGTGATCGTGATCGTCATGGCGCGGCTCCTGGCAGGGTGGGCACCCCCGTGCCCACGCGTAACGCCAACATACCACGAACGTCACGCGTGGGCACAGGGTGCCCACCCGACGCATCAGAAGCTGTAGTTCGCGCGCGCATACACGTAGCGGCCATTGTTGCCGAACGGCGTGTAGTTCGAGAACGGCGTGTTGCTGGTCGTGTTGAGCGCCGGCGGCAGGGTTTCCGAGTACTGGTCGAACAGGTTGTCCGCGCCGACCGCCAGGCTGAACTGGCGAGTGAAGGCGTAGCGGGCTTCCAGGTCGACGATCGTCTTCGCCTTCAGCGTGAAGTCGAACGCTTCCGTCGTGCCCGGCGACAGCACTTCGCCGTAGCGCGTGGCGCGGGCCGTCATGCCCCACTGGTTCAGCTTCCAGTTGGCGCTCGCCGTGATCTTGTTCTTCGGCTGGCCCTTTTCCAGCGTCAGCACGTTCACGCGGTCGAACAGCACCGGCGCCGGATCCAGCGCGGCCAGCTGGGCGGTGGTCGGGACCTTGGTCACGTCCGTGTGGTTGAAGTTGCCGGCCAGCGTGAAGTCGAAGTGGCCGGCGGCGCCCGCGTTCCACGGCATGCTCGCGACGATGTCGACGCCTTCCGTCTTCGTGTCGACGCCGTTGATGAAGAAGCGGCCGCCGCCGACGCCGATGAAGCCTTGCGACACGATGTAGTTGCGCACGGCCGTGGACAGCAGGTTCTCCGACAGCACGATGCGGTCGCGCACGTTGATGCGGTAGGCGTCCACCGTCAGGCTGACGGGGGCGAAGCGCATGACGGCGCCCAGCGAAAAGTTGGTCGACTTCTCGGCCTTCAGCGGCTTGGCGCCCAGCGCGACGGCGACCGGATCGTTCGGCGTGAACGTCGTGATCTCGTACGGGATGCCGTTGACGAAGTTGGTCGACGTCGACGTGAAGCTCTGCTGCTGCAGCGACGGCGCGCGGAAGCCGTTCTGCACGGCGCCGCGCAGCGCGAAGTTCTTCGTGAAGTCGTAGCGGCCCGCCAGCTTGCCGGACAGGTTGTTGCCGAAGTCGTTGTAGTGCTCTTCGCGGATGGCGGCGGACGCGAGCAGCTTGTCGGTGACGTTCGCTTCGACGTCGACGAACACGCCGATCGCGGTGCGCGACTTGTGCGACGCATTGGCCGGACGGAAGCCCGGGAATACCTGCGCGCCCGATGCGGCCGGGATGCCGCTCGGCAGGATCACGCCGCCGTTGCGCCAGGAATCCGGCTCGCCCGCGTGCAGCTCGTAGCCTTCGCGGCGCGCCTCGGTGCCGACCGCCACGTTCAGCGGCGACGCGAGACCGCCCACGTCGAACTTGCGCACGCCGGTGAGGTTGTACACGAGCTGGTTGTACGAGAAGCCGCCCGCATCGAAGTTCGTCTTGCTGGTCGGGCCGATCGACGCGTTCAGCGTGTTCTGCACGTCGTAGTTCATGCCGTTCTGGCCGTACACGAGCGACGTGTCCAGGTCCCAGTCACCGAGGGCCCAGGTCATGCCGGCGGCGGCGCTGAAGTCTTCGACGGTCGGGGCGATGATCGGCAGGAAGCCGTCCGGGTAGATCGATTGCACGTTGCGGCTGTCCTGCGGCATGCGGAAGTAGCCGGCCGAGCGCGCGTCGCGCAGCTGGTAGCTGCTCCAGCCGTAGACCTTCACGTCCGGGGACAGGTTGTTGCCCACGTTGACGAACACGGTCTTCTGCTGCATCTCCGGGTCGCCGTACCAGGCGTCGAAGCGGTTGATGGTCAGCTCGCGCGGATCGTAGGCGCCGTTCACTTTCGCGTACAGCTGGCGCATGTCGTAGCCGCTGCGCTCCGTGTGGTTCTGGTCCTTGTATTCGGCCGCGATGGTGATGTAGCCCGTCTCGCCCAGCGGCAGGCCTTTCCAGGCGCTGACGGTCGTGGTCTGGCCGTCCGTGCGCTTGCGCGAATTGGGTCCGGTCCACGTGGCGCCGGCCGGCGCCGCGGCGTTCAGCAGGTCGTATTCCGAGATGTGCGCGCCGTACGTGATCGTGCCTTCGCCGCCCGTGCGGTCCGTGCGCAGGCGGACGTTGACGACGCCCGAGATTGCGTCGGAACCGTATTGCGCGGCCGCGCCGTCGCGCAGCACCTCGATGCTTTTCACGATGGCGGACGGCACCGTGTTCAGGTCGACGGCGGCCGAGCCGCGGCCGATGGAACCGTTCAGGTTCACGAGCGACGACGTGTGGCGGCGCTTGGAGTTCACCAGCACGAGGCTCTGGTCCGGCGCCATGCCGCGCAGGGTGGCGGGGCGGACGGTGTCCGTGCCGTCCGTCAGCGTGGGACGCGGGAAGTTCAGCGACGGCAGCGCCACCGACAGGGCCTGGTTCAGTTCGGTCGAACCCGTCGTCTTGAGGGTGTCGGCCGAGATGATGTCGACGGGAGAGGCCGTGTCGAGCGCCGTGCGGTTGGCGACGCGGGTACCGGTCACGACGACGGTGGCGGTGCTGTCCTGGGACTGGGCCAGCAGCGGCGTGCCGGCGAACAGCGTTGCGATGGAGAGGGCGAGTACGGATTTTTGCGGCACAAATCGTTGTTGCATTCTCTTGTCCTTATTCTTGATCTACGTGGATACAACGGCAAGCTCGACTTGATAGTGGAGCTTGATTGTTATCGTTGTCAATTGTGCTAACCCGCAATAGATGTAAGGACGCAACAGATGTGCATGCACGGTGCATGGATGCACCGTGCTGGACCGGGTTTGCTTCGGGGAGGGGCGATTCGTCGCCCCCGTGGAGGCGGGGACGACGGTAGATTTATTTCCCGCGGATCTTCTGCACCAGCGTCACCACCGCCAGCACGACCGCGCCGACGACGACACCCGCCGCGGCATCGACGACGGCCGGTGCCACGGCCGCCAGCAGCCTGCCCACGGCCGGGACGCCGGCCACCGCCGCGGCGGCGCTCTCGGCCAGATGGTGCAGCGGCTCGAACGCGTGGCCGATGATGCCGCCGCCGACCATGAACATGGCCACCGTGCCGATCACGGACAGCGACTTCATCAGGCGCGGCGCGGCCGCCAGCAGCAGGTTGCCGATGGCGCGCGCGGCGCTGCTGGCGCGCCGGCTCAGGTACAACCCGAGGTCGTCGATCTTGACGATGCCCGCGACGATGCCGTAGACGCCGATCGTCATCGCGACCGCCACCGCGACGAGGGCCGCCACCTGCGCGCCGAACGACGCGCCCTGTTCGTTGACGACGCCCAGCGAGATCACGATGATTTCCGCCGACAAAATAAAATCGGTGCGGATCGCGCCCTTGATCTTGTCCTTCTCGACCGCGCGCAGGTCGGCATTGGCCGCCAGCGCCGTCGCCAGTTCTTCTTCGTGCGCCGCATCCTCGGCGGCGCTGTGCAGCAGTTTATGGGCGACTTTTTCGAAGCCCTCGAAGCACAGGTAGGCGCCGCCCACCATCAGCATCGGCGTGATCGCCTGCGGCAGGAAGGCGGAGATGGCGAGCGCGGCCGGAACGAGGATCGCCTTGTTGCGCAGCGAGCCCATCGCCACCGCCCACACGACGGGCAGCTCGCGGTCGGCGGTCACGCCCGTCACCTGCTGGGCGTTGAGGGCGAGATCGTCGCCCAGCACGCCCGCCGTCTTCTTGGCGGCGACCTTGCTCATCAGGGCCACGTCGTCGAGCACGGTGGCAATGTCGTCGATAAGTGCCAATAAACTTCCTGCAGCCATGTACCGCTCCCCAATATCAATATGCTCACATCTTAACCGACGCAGCCAGTCGGTCCGGTACACGGTTCAGGCGCGTTTTCTGCGTTTCAAACCCGAAAATCTGCATCTCGTCGCTTTCCCGTGCAGCTCATCGCGGGCGATACGTATAGTGACAACATTGGCTGCGGTGCAGCAGCCTTTCCGACCTGAAGGAGATGTCCATGAACCAGAACCTCGACCTGCCGTCCGTTCCGCGCCGCCGTGCCCGTCCTCCGAAGCGCAAGACCCGTATCACCATCTACCTCGACGACGAGGTCCTGGACGAATTCCGCTCGCGCGCCGAGCGCACCGGCACCGGTTACCAGACGCTGATCAACGCGGCGCTGCGCCTGCGCCTGGCCAGCGGCGACGCGAATCCGGCCGCGGCCTGAGCAAAAAATCGCAGAAACCCCGCCAATACAGGGTGTATGACGTGTAAGAAGATTACGCGTAGCAATTAATTATGCTAATCTTCCGGCTCTTTCAACCCGGAGGATTTATGAAAAAAGGCGAACTGATCGCTGAATTTGCGAAGCGTACCGAGATGTCGGGCGCCGCTGCGAACGACGCAGTGAACACCATCATCGACATCATCACCGAGCGTCTGAAAAAAGGCGACACGGTGGGTATCACCGGCTTCGGCACGTTCTCGGTCACCAAGCGCGCTGCCCGCAAGGGCCGCAACCCGGCAACCGGCGAAGTGATCAAGATCGCTGCGTCGAAGACGCCGCGCTTCGCTGCCGGCGCGACCCTGAAGGCCGCCGTCAACCCGAAGAAGAAGTAAGCAGTACCCCGCGGCTGGCCGCGGCCGTCCGGCAATCGCCGGCGCCGTGCGCCATGCCCGCGTATCCTTTCTTTCCCCTTCCGCTTCCCTCCCATGAGCTTCGCCACCTGGATCACCTTCGTCATCGCAGGTTCGCTGATCGCCATTTCGCCCGGCTCCGGCGCCATCCTGTCGATGTCGCACGGCCTCGCCTACGGCGTGAAAAAGGCCAGCGCCACCGTGCTGGGCCTGCAACTGGGCCTCGTGCTCGTGCTGGTGATCGCCGGCGCCGGCGTCGGCTCGCTGCTGGTCGCGTCGGAGACAGCGTTCACCATCGTGAAGATTGTCGGCGCCCTGTACCTGATCTGGCTCGGCATCGCCCAGTGGCGCGCGAAGGCGGAAGCGTCGAACGTCTCGACGGCCGGCCTCGCGGCGCACCCGTCGTTCGGCCGCCGCGTATTGACCGGCTTCCTCACCAACGCGACGAATCCGAAGGGCATCATCTTCATGGTCGCCGTGCTGCCGCAATTCATCTCGAACGCGGCGCCCGTGCTGCCGCAACTGGCGATCCTGGGCGTCACGATGGTCACCATCGATACCACGGTGATGCACGGCTACGCCCTGCTGGCATCGACGATGCAGCGCTGGTTCCGCGACCCGCGCGCCGTCAAGGTCCAGAACCGCTTCTTCGGCGCCGTGCTGATGGCGGTCGGTGCGTTGATGTTCTTCGTCAAGCCTGCCCACGCCTGAACGCGGAAACATTTCGCAACCATTTGTAATTCGTGTCGTCGTTTCGTACGCTCGTGCGTTGTAATGCAGGAGACGCAATCCGTCGCGTCTACCAACAAGAATACGAGTTTATTCCCGCCCTGGAGACATCATGCCGAACCGCGTCGCGCAAACCGCCGTCCTCCTTGCTTTCTCCACCCTGGCGGCGCTCGCCGTGGCGGCCGATCCGCCCGCGCGCGTGGGCCGCGTCGCGCTGGCCCAGGGCCAGGTCACCATCGGCAGCGACGTCGGCGCGGAAATGATGGCCGCGCAGGTCAACTGGCCCGTCACGTCGGGCAACACGATCAGCACGGCGGCCGGCAGCCGCACGGAGCTGCGCGTCGGTTCGACGTCGATCCGCCTGGACGGCGATTCGTCGCTGGAAGTGCTGCAGATGGACGACAACGGCCTGCGCCTGCGCCTGCACTACGGCAGCGCCAGCGTGCGGGTGCTGAATGCGGACGTGCTGGCCGGCTTCGAACTCGAGACCCCGCAGGCGCGCGTGCGCCTGCAGCAGCCCGGCCGCATGCGCGTGGACGCTGAGCGCGTGCGCGACACCAGCTTCGTCACCGTGTTCGACGGCACGGCGCTCGTCGAGGACGGCGATTCGCAGCTGACCCTGCGCGCCGGCCGCCGCGCCGAGGTGGGCGATGCCGACGTCCGCACCATGGCCGCCGTGCGCGACGATTTCGACGAATGGGCCCTCGTGCGCGACCGCTACGAGGACAATGCTGCGTCGTCCCGCTACGTGACGACCGAGATGACGGGCTACGAAGACCTCGACCGCTACGGCAGCTGGCGCGAGGATCCCGAATACGGCCCGCTGTGGACCCCGACCGTGGCCTCCACCTGGGTGCCGTACCGCGACGGCAGCTGGACCTGGCTCGATCCATGGGGCTGGACCTGGGTCGACAACGCGCCGTGGGGCTATGCGCCGTTCCATTACGGCCGCTGGGTGCACGTGCACAACCGCTGGGCCTGGGCGCCGGGCCGCCGTCACGAGCACCTGGTCTGGGCACCGGCGCTCGTCGGCTGGGTCGGCGGCGCCGGCTGGAACCTCACGTTCCGTGACCGCAACCGGCCGCTGCCGGCTGCCGGCTGGTATCCGCTGACGCCGCACGACCGCTACGTGCCCACGTGGCGCGCGCCGGACCACCACCTGCGCTGGCTGAACGAACACGTGCGCGACAACCCGCGCCGCCCGCGCGACTACCGCCCGCAAGGCCTCACGGTCCTCCCGCAGGACCGCTTCGGCCGGCCGGGCCGGGTCAACGTCCCGCGCACGCCCATCACGACCGTGCCGCCCGTGCTGGTACATAACGTCCCGACCGGCGCGCCGCCGGCCGCCCCGGTGATGCCGAACCGGCCGAACCGCCCGGACCGTCCGGATCGTCCCGATCGTCCCGATCGTCCGGATCGTCCGGATCGCGACGGGGACGGCATCCGCGGCCCGGTCGCCATCGGCCGCATGGAGGGCCGCCACGCGGACCCGGGCCGCGAGCGCCGCATCGAGACGGCACGCGCCGGGCGCGACGGTTTTATCGCCCAGCGCCCGCAAGGCCAGGTCATCACGGCGCCGCCGGTCAATTCGGCACCAGCACAGGGTTTGCCCGTCACGAGTCCGACGCCACACCTGCCGCCGCAACCGCTGAGCACCGTGACGAGCCCGACGCCGCACTTGCCGCCGCAACCGCTGTCGACGTCCAGCCCGACGATCCAGCAGCCGCAGGCGATGCCGCCGGCGGGCGTCCCCCTCGCCTGGCAGCGCGACCGCATCGACCGCGAGCGCGACCGGATGGAGCGCGACGCGCGCCGTGACGAACGCCGCGAACAACTGGAAGAATGGCGCCGCAGCCGCCAGCCGGTGCAGCAGGCCCAGCCGCAGCCGCAGCCGCAGCCACGCATCGAGCGTCCGGCCCCGCCGCCTGTGCAGATGGCGCCGCGTCCGGCACCCGCCGCCGCGCCCACCCCTGCGCCGGCCCCGCCGCCCGTGCAGATGGCCCCACGTCCGGCCCCACCGCCCGTGCAGATGGCCCCACGTCCGGCACCCGTCGCGGCACCGGCCCCGGCGCCCGCGCCGGCCAGGTCCGAGGAACGGCGCCACGTCGACCAGCGCGGCCGGGACCAGAAAGAGCGTTGATCCGGGCGGAAATGGGGCGGTTTGGCTACAATGCTGTTTTACAAAAGGAGTGGCCATGGACCCGAAAGATTCCCTCATCGAATACCCGAGCGATTTCCCGATCAAGGTCATGGGCCCGACGCACGACGAGTTCGCCAACACGATCGTCGAAGTGGTCACCATCCACGATCCGACTTTTCATGCCGGCAAGATGGAAGTGCGGCCGTCGGCCAAGGGCGCCTACACGGGCCTGACCGTGATCGTGCGCGCCACCAGCCGCGAAATGCTCGACAACCTGTACCGCGAACTGTCGTCGCACCCGATGGTCAAGATCGTTCTATAAACCTGGTGTTGCTTCCGGCCCGTCGGCCGGAAGGGGTTTATAACGACAGCCATCAGGCTGGCTTATAATGACGGGTACTCTCTCTTCACAGACCCTATCCATGCAAGCGAACCAGCCGGCTATCCGTGAGCTTGGCCGCGCCGACTACGAACCCGTTTTTGCCGCGATGCGCGCCTTCACGGATGCGCGCACGCCCGACACGCCCGACGAGTTGTGGATCGTCGAGCATCCGCCCGTGTTCACGCTCGGGCTGGGCGCCGACCGCGGCCACCTGCTGAGCGTCACGGCCCACGACGTCCCCGTCGTGCAGACCGACCGCGGCGGCGAAGTCACGTACCACGGCCCCGGCCAGGTCGTGATCTACCTGCTGATGGACCTGCGCCGCAACAAGCCCGGCGGCAAATTGTATGCGCGCCAATTTGTCCACAAGATCGAGCAGGCCGTGATCGATGTGCTGGCGGCGTATAATCTTGCCGGTGAACGCGTCGAAGGCGCCCCCGGCATCTATATCGCCGACGGTCCGCGCAAGGGCGCCAAGATCGCCGCGCTGGGCCTGAAGGTGCGCGGCAACGGCTGCACCTACCACGGCGTCTCGCTGAACGTGGCGATGGACCTGGCGCCGTTCACCTGGATCAACCCGTGCGGCTATTCCGGCCTGGCCACGGTGGACATGAAAACGATGGGCGTCGACGCGCCGCTGGCCGACGTACAGCAAGCCCTCGCCGCCGCGCTGATCGACCATCTGTCCACGGCACCCTCTTCAACCGCAGCGGTCGCGCAGGCCGCAACCAACTGACTACGCACATGACTTCTCCAATCGACACCGGCACCGCAGCAGCAGAATCCGCAGCAAATGCGTATAACGCGAGCGAAAAGCAGAAAGGCGCGAGCAAGACGTCGCGCATCCCGATCAAGATCGTGCCGCTCGAACAACACGAGCGCCTCAAGAAGCCGGACTGGATCCGCGTAAAAGCCGCGAGCCCGTCGTCGCGCTTCTACGAGATCAAGGACATCCTGCGCGCCAACAACCTCGTCACCGTGTGCGAGGAAGCCAGCTGCCCGAACATCGGCGAATGCTTCGGCAAGGGCACCGCGACCTTCATGATCATGGGCGACAAGTGCACGCGCCGCTGCCCGTTCTGCGACGTCGGCCACGGCCGTCCGGACCCGCTCGACGTCAACGAGCCGGGGAATCTCGCCAAGACGATCGCCGACCTGCGCCTGTCGTACGTCGTGATCACGTCGGTCGACCGCGACGACCTGCGTGACGGTGGCGCCGGCCACTTCGTCGAGTGCATCCAGAAGACGCGCGCGCTGTCGCCGAACACGAAGATCGAAGTGCTCGTGCCGGACTTCCGCGGCCGCCTGGAAAAAGCGCTGAACATCTTCGCCGACGGCCTGCCGGACGTGATGAACCACAACCTGGAAACCGTGCCGCGCCTGTACAAGGAAGCGCGTCCGGGCGCCGACTACCAGCATTCGCTGGTGCTGCTGCGCGACTTCAAGAAAATGTACCCGAACGCCGTCACGAAATCCGGCCTGATGGTCGGCCTGGGCGAGACCGACGAGGAAATCCTGGAAGTCATGCGCGACATGCGCGCGCACGACATCGACATGCTGACCATCGGCCAGTACCTGGCCCCGTCGAACTCGCACCTGCCGGTGCGCCGCTACGTGCACCCCGACACTTTTAAAATGTTCGAAGAGAAGGCGTACGAGATGGGCTTCGTGCACGCGGCCGTCGGCGCGATGGTGCGCTCGTCGTATCACGCGGACCAGCAGGCGCACGAAGCGGGCGTCGCAGCGTAAGCCGAAGTCCGCAGCAGTAACCCGTCGTCCCCGCGAAGGCGGGGATCCAAGTTTTTAGCGTTTCGTCAGCGCTAGCAATATTGGGTCCCCGCCTGCGCGGGGACGACGTCGTTTTAGTGGCTTCCCGAACGGTGCGCCCGCACCGCTCGCGTTATATTGGACACATGAGCGAACACCACTCCCGTTTCACCCCTTCCGACGACAACACCCAGGACGACGACGCGTTCCTCGAACGCGAGCTCGGGCTGCACGCTCGCGGCGTCGAACTGGTCCGCATGGAAGGCCGTGTCTTCCTGCGCTTCGCCGGCGCCGTGCGCGTGGACGGCCTGCACGTCGAGTACCGCCTCGTGCCGTCGCGCGGCGTGCTGGCCAAGCCCAGCAAATGGCGCAAGATGGATCTGCTCGCGCGGCGCGAGCTCGTCGAGGAGCGGGCCACGCGCGACGCAGTCGACGACCTGAACCAGGAGGTCGAAGAATTCGTGCGCGAAATTGCCGACCAGGCCGACGAGTTCGGCTTCGACCCGATGCTGTTCCTGCACGTGCTGGAAGAGCTGGAGACGTCCGAGCCGGCCGAGTTCGTGTTCGACCGCATCCGCCAGCGCCTGCTGCACGCCGGCGAACGCGAGCAGGAAGAGCGCCACGCCGCGCGCACCAAGGAAAGCATCAACCTCGCCGAGTATCCGGCGTCGTTCGAGGTCGCGAGCAAGATGGCGCGCCGCTTCATCGCGCTGCTGGGCCCGACCAACTCCGGCAAGACGCACCGCGCGATGGAGCACCTGGCGCAAGCCGACAGCGGTGTCTACCTCGCGCCGCTGCGTCTGCTGGCGCTGGAAAACTACGAGCGCCTGCAGAACGCCGTCGGTCCCGATGGCGAACCCATCAAGGTCAGCCTGATCACGGGCGAGGAACGCCGCCTGGCCGAAGGCGCGACGCACGTCGCCAGCACCGTCGAGATGCTCGACACGAAGACGCCTGTGCAGGTCGCCGTCATCGACGAGATCCAGATGCTGGCCGACCGCGACCGCGGCGCCGCGTGGACGGCCGCCGTATGCGGTGCGCCGGCGTCGACTGTGTACCTCGTCGGCGCGCCGGAAGCGCGGCGCGCGATCGAGGCGCTGGCCGAGCGCCTGGAGTGTCCGCTCGAAGTCCACGTGCTGAAACGCAAGGCACCGCTGTCGATGGAACCCGGCGCCGTGCGCAAGCTGAGGAACCTGAAGCGGGGCGACGCCGTCATCGCGTTCTCGCGGCGCGAGGTCCTGATGTGGCGCGACATGATCACGGAAATGGGCCTGTCCGTCGCGACCGTCTACGGCAATTTATCTCCGGAAGTCCGGCGCGCGCAGGCCGAGCGGTTCCGCGAAGGGCAGGCCGACATCGTCGTCGGCACGGACGCCCTCGCGATGGGCTTGAACATGCCGATCCAGCGCATCGTGATGACGACGGCCGTCAAGTACAACGGCGTCGAGGAAGAAGAAATCTCGGCCGCGCTCGCCAAGCAGATCGCCGGCCGCGCGGGCCGCTACGGCGTGCACGAGGAAGGATTCGTGGCCGGCTACGACGACGACACGCACGAGGTCATGCGCTCGTTGATGAAGGAAAAGGTCCCGCCCGTGCCGGCCAGCGGTTTCGCGGTCGCCCCGTCGCTGGAGCAATTGCACCGCATCTCGTCGGTGACGGGCGAGACGTCGCTGGTGAAATTGCTGAAGCGCTTCGTGCACAACATCGACGTGCCGGACGGCTTTTTCTATCCGCGCATCACGGAAGAACAGAACGAGCGCGCGGAATGGCTCGATACGCTGGACCTGAGCGTGGCGGAGAAATTCACGATGTCGCTCGTGCCCATTTCGACCAGGGTGCCGACACTGGAAAGCGCATGGTCGCACTGGGCGCAATCGCTCGCGAAACGGAAAGTCTGCAAGCTCCAGCCCCATCCGCAGGAATTGTTTTGGCAAAACCTGCAGGAAGTCGAGGACACGTGCCGCATGTACTCGGCCTATGCCTGGCTCGGCTACCGCATGCCGGAATTCTTCCCCAGCATCGAGGAAGCGCAGACCTTGGCGCGCGAAGCGTCCGAGCGCGTCGATGCGCTGTTGCAGCAGCAGAATGCGGCGACGCGCAAGCGGCAGGCCAAAAAGGAACGGGGGCGCTGGTAAGCAGCCGCTTCACGGCAGCTGCCGGGCCCGCCCGACGGCTTCCAGCCACTCTTCCCACACGGCTGGATCGCTCGTCCGGCCGTCTTCATCCAGCCGGTAGCCGGCCAGCAGGTCGGCCAGGTCGCTCGATTCCGTCAGGTCGACTTCGCGTTCGAGAAAGGCGAGCATGGCGCGGTAGGCCTGCTCGACCGTCAAGGGTTGATTGCTCGCATCCATGATCGCCTGCTATCGATTACGTGTGCAAATGTGCACAGCATACTCTTCCTGCCCCGAGCCATCTCGCTGACCGTGCTCGTACCTGACAGGCGTGACTTCCCCGCCTCCCGCCGGCATCAGGCCGGCGGGAGTGCCACGCGTTACCGCCTGGCTCGCCTCGGGTAGCGCCGTGCGCGCCGCGAAGGCGCCGGTGGCGAGCCGTTGCAGGTTGATGGCCGCGTTCACGTCGCGGTCGTGCCGCGCGCCGCAACCGGCGCAGGTCCACGCCCGGTCGCCCAGCGCCAGCATCCCGTTGTGGGCACCACATTCCGAGCACAGTTTGCTGGACGGGTACCAGCGGTCGGCCAGCACGATTTGCGTACCGTATCGCTCAGACTTGTACGTCAGCTGGCGTCGGAATTCGTAAAAGCCGACATCGGCGATCGCGCGTGCCAGTCGCGCGTTGGCCAGCATGCCGCGCACGTTCAGGTCTTCGATCGCCAGCGCCTGGTTCTCGCGGCACAGCCGGGTCGTGAGCTTATGGGTGAAATCCCTGCGCACGCGCGCGATGCGCGCCTGCAGCCGCGCCAGCGCCAGCGCGCCCTTGGTCCGGTTCTTCGACGCCGACAGGCGCGTGTCCATGCCGATACGGCCGACGATCCCGGCCGCGGCCTTGGCCGCCTCGAGCTTGCGCGACTGCCGGCGTGAGCGGATGCGCAGGCGCCGCAGCGCCGCCTTCAATGGCCGTGGCGCCGCGATCTTCTCGCCACTGGACAGCGTGGCCGCGCTGGTCACGCCCAGGTCGACGCCGGTGACGGCGTCACCTGTGCGAGGCCGCCGGGCCAGGTGGTCCGGCACGTCGACCTGAACCGCCAGGTACCAGTGACCGGCTTCGCGCGAGACACTCGCGCCCATGATCTTGCCGGCCCAGCGCAGCGCTTCGCACAGCGCGACGCGGCCCACCTTCGGCAGCACGGCGCTGCGTCCCTCGAGGCGGAACTTGTCATTTGCGATGTAAAAACTCTCGGCCGAGCGACCCTTTTTCTTGAAGCGCGGCGCGTGCGCCGGCTGGCCGGCGCGGCGCTGCTCGACGTAACGGCTCCACGCCTTTGCGAGGTTGGCGAACGGCTGGGCGTGCGCGTCGCGGTGGATCGTGCGCAGCCACGGCTTGCCGTCGGCGTCGAGCCAGTCGGGATCCGAATATTTGATGCGATTGAACACCTTCTTGAGCTCCATCGCGTTTGGCCGCAGGCCGCGGGCCGCCTGACGGTTCCACTCGGCGAGGGCCCAGTTCCAGACCCGGCGGGCGGTGCCGGCCGCGCGCGCAAAATAGTCGCGCTGGGGCGCTGTCGCGTCAATCCTGATCCGGTGTGCCAGCAGCATGGCTGCTCTCCGGGGGCGCGCGCAGCTGGCGGCGGTAGTTGTGCAGGCCGCACGGCCTGCTTGAAAAGCAATGCACGTCGCGGCGCCGGGCGTTGGTGGTGCGGACGGCCGGGACAAACCGGTCGTGGCGCTCGCACCGCTGCAGCGAATTGACCGTGATTCCCAGCAGCTTGGCAGCCCCGCCTGTGCCCATTGTGTTTTCCATGATCACGATTGGACACGCTCACTCATGTTTAGTTCGACTTGAGTCGTATTCGGTGTCGATGACGCCAGCTTACGCCGATGTGCGCCGGTCGGGGCGACTCTTCACTTCGACCCGGTGCACGCCCGGGATGGCGCGCAGGCGGTCGAGCAATGCGTTGAATTCCGACTCGGACAGGCGCGAGAACGCGATGAGGACGTCATCGAGGTTTCCCGTTTCCTCGCTCTGCTGGACGATGAACGTGCCGATGCGGTTCGTCACCGGACCGAGTTCCTTCTCCAGCACGGGCAGCGTGAGCCGGCCCCGCTCGGCCGACAGCACCAGTTCGCGTTTTTGCCTGGACGAGAAATAGCGTTGTTCCAGCGGTTTCATCGCGGCCAGGATGAACAGGATGATGGCCGTGCCCGCCACCGCCGCCACGTACAGGCCACCGCCCACCGCCAGGCCGACGGCCGCCACCGACCACAGGCTGGCCGCCGTCGTCAGGCCGCGCACGACGTCGCCGCGCAGCAGGATCGATCCCGCGCCCAGGAAGCCGATGCCGGACACCACCTGGGCCGCCACGCGCGACGGGTCGAGTGAAATATGCTCGTGGTTCAATACGTCGTTGAAGCCATAGGCCGAAACGATCATGATCAGGCAGGAACTGACGCAGACCAGCATGTGGGTCCGCAACCCCGCCGCCCAAGACAGGCGCTCGCGCTCGAACCCGATGGCCCCGCCCAGCAGGGCCGCAAGGCACAGGCGCGCAACGAGTTCGGCTTCCGGCAGCATGATGGATGTGTTGATGAGCTCCAAAAAGCCATCTTAGCACCGGGCCCGGCTGGCCGGCGCACACTGTCACGGCAGGCAGTGCGCGGCAATGCCCGGACCGCCGGGACCGGCGTTTGCGATGTCGGCGGGCGGATAGCCATTGCCCAGTGCCAGTGTCTGTCCGCCTTCGTAGCGCAGGCGTAACTGGTCGCCGGAATAGTCGGGCAGCGCGCGCGGCACGTAGACGGCGAAGCGGTAATGCAGCTGGGCGTAATAGCCGTGCCGGAAGACCTGGCTCGAAGGCCCGCGCTGGAGTTCGGCCGCGATCGCATCCGCGAGGACGCCGGTGTCGAAGCGGCTGTTGATGTCGGCCGTGTCTTCCAGCCGCAGCGTGTAGGGCCGCAGTGGCCCGTAGCGCTGGTCGCCGTATTGCACGCGCAGGCGGTCGGCGTCGAAATAAAAACTCGGAATGTTGGCACCCGTGACGTCCAGGGCGCACAGCAGGAACACGGCCCAGAATCCGTGCGAATCCAGCGGCAGCACGAACTGGACGGGCGCGCGGTTCGGCAGCGCGACGGGATTGGAGAAATCGATCCGGTGGACGTTGGCGACGTGCTGGTAATGCAACACGACGGTGTTGCGCAGGCCGGTGTCCACGCTGCTGCAGCCTGCTGCCGTCAGCAGGCCCGCAACGAGCACGTACTTGATCAGCTTGCGCATCGCCTTCTCCTTTGCCGGCATCAAGCTTGGGCCGAACAGGACCTCGGCGTTTGCGGGAAGTCAGCGGTGCGCGGGGAACGTCAGGCGTAGCGACGTATGCAGTTTGTTGGCGTTACGCGTGGGCGGGGGCCGCCCACCCTACGATTTCAACGATTTTTGTAGCAGCGCATGTAAGGATGCAAAATCCGGCTCGCCCAGGTAGCGCTTGAGGATCTTGCCATCCTTGCCGATGACGAAGGTGGTCGGCGTCATGTTGACGTCACCAAACTGCTTGGCCAGGTCGCCGCCGGAATCGAGGGCCACCTTGAACGGCAGCTTGCGCGTCTCGGCGTAGTTCAAGACATAGTTCGGCGGATCGTAGCTCATCGCCACGGCGACGAATTCCAGGCCGTCCTGCTTGAACTTGTTGTACGTCTCGACCATCTGCGGCATTTCTTTCACGCAGGTGGCGCACGACGTTGCCCAGAAATTGACCATGACGACCTTGCCGCGCAAGTCCTGCGAGCTGATCTTCTGGCCGGCGATGGTGATGAACGTGACGTCGGGCGCCTGCTGCTGCTGGCTGAACGTGGCGTAACCGATCCCGGCGATCGCCAGCACGGCCGCGCCGATGGCGGCCGGCTTGATCCAGGTGCGTTGTGAGGTGGTCATGGTCTCATCCCCATCATCCGATGTGTTACGACGTGCCCCGCGGCTCGGGTTGCTGCTGTTGCGGTGGCGACATCGAGCGCAGGTCTTCTTCGCTGATGTACTCGAACATTTTAACCACGCGCATGACGCCCGACACGCCCTGGGCAACATCGGCGGCGATATTGCCTTCGCGCTGGGTCACGAGACCCATCAGGTACACGGTGCCGCCTTCCGTCACGACCTGGAACGAGGTGGCCGACACGGTCTTCTTGTCCGCGAGGCTGAGCTTGACCTTGCTGGTGATGAGGGCATCGCTGGCGCGCGACGTGTAGCTGGACGGGCCGGCGATCTGCAGTTCGTTGATGACGTTATCGACATTGGTGATGCCGCGCACTTCGTTCTCGACCGCACGCTTCATCGCCTCGTCCTTCACCTCGCCGGTCAGCAGCACCTTGCGGTTGTAGCTGTTGATGTTGACGTGGCCGGCATCGCCGACGATGTTGCCCATCCGGGCAGCGGCTTTCAGTTCGATGCCCTTGTCCTCGGTCTGCGCGCCCAGCGTGCGGCGGTCGGCCGTCGCGACGGCACCGCCGACGGCGCCGGCAGCCACGACGGCGACGCAGCCTTGCAGGGACGACAGCAGGGCCACGCACAGCACGGCCTTCGACAGGGGACGCAGCACGGCGTCGGCGTTAATTTGCATCTTCTTCTCCGAACAGGGCGACGTCGAGACCGTCGCAGATACTGTGGATCGCGACCAGGTGCACTTCCTGGATGCGGGCGGTGCGGGAATGCGGCACGTTGATGTGGACGTCGGCGTCGGTCAGCATTTGCGCGATCTTGCCGCCGTCCTTGCCGGTCAGGGCGACGACGCGCATCTCGCGTTCCAGCGCGGCCTCGACGGCGGCCAGCACGTTGCCCGAATTGCCCGACGTGGAAATCGCCAGCAGGATGTCGCCGGCCTGGCCGAACGCCTGTACCTGCTTGCTGAAGATTTCGTTGAAACTGTAGTCGTTGCCGACGGCCGTGATGATCGACGTATCGGTGGTGAGCGCGATCGCCGGCAGCGGGAAGCGCTCGCGCTCGAAGCGGCCGACCAGTTCGGCGGCGAAGTGCTGCGAGTCGCCGGCCGAGCCGCCGTTGCCGCAAGAGAGGATTTTGTTGCCGTTGGAAAGCGCATTGAACATCAGCTCAATCGCTTGAGAAATCGGTTGTGCAAGGAGATTCGCCGACTTCATCTTGAGTTCGGCGCTTTCCTGGAAGTGGGCGAGGATGCGTTGAGTATTCATGGTCAAAGATTATAGTGCAGTGGCAATGCCCGGCGATCAAGGCCAGCAAAAAATGCTTACACTTCCAGGCCTTTCAAAACCGTCGCGAGCGGCAGCAGGTTTTTAAACGCTTGTCTCAACGGCGTTCCTTATCCATTCGACATGGTTGCCATCGATGGCGACGACGTCGATGCGGCAGGGCGGCAGGCGATTGAAGCGTTGTAGATAAAACTGGGCAGCGCGGATGATGCGGCGGATTTTCGCCGGACTGATGCTTTCCGCCGCGCTGACCGGGGCCCCGGCCGCGCGCTGGCGCACTTCGACGAACACGAGCGTGGCACCGTCGCGCAGGATCAGGTCGATTTCTCCCAGCTTGCACTGGAAATTCGCTTCCACCAGCACGAGGCCGTGGCGTTCGAGATGGGCCAGGGCCACGTTTTCCCACGCGCGTCCCTGCTCCTGCTTGCGCGACAGCCGGGTCGGCCACATGTCAGCGGCCCTTGACGGGGTCGAATGCGCCGCCGCGGACGACGACGGCCGCCTCGACCCGCTGCAGCTGCAATTGCCCGCCGGGGCCGGCGACCACGTCGAGCCGACCCGTGACGCCATCGATGTTGAACGGCGCGCCGTCCCGCAGTGCCAGTTCGCGCGCGACGCGGAAGGCGTCGATGCCGAGGGCATATAAACGGTCCATGTCGAGCGGCTGTTCCGTATCCAGCGGGCGCGGGTAGACCATCACGGCCGGGTGGTCGGGCAGCACGATCCACGGCAGGTCGAGGAGGCGTACGCCGTCGAGGCCCGGCGCATCCGGCACCGTCGACCGCCCCGGATTCGCCGGGCCGCCGCCATAGCAGGGGATCGCGGCGGCCAGCGCGCGCACGGGGCGCAGCGCCGCGCTGTCGAGTGCGGCGAACAGCAGGTCGGGCGGGTCGATCTCCAGTTTCTGCTTCAGTTCCCCGATGGCCGCCTTGCCTCCTTCGCCGGACGGCACCGCGAAGCGCTGGTTCGTGTGGCCCAGCTGGATCCAGCGCGCCTCGAACGCGCCGGCCGCCCGCTGCGCCCAGGCCGCGCCGCCCGTGAGGATCAGCGCGCGGCCGTGCGGATGCTCGCGCGCGGCCCATTCCGCCACCTGGCGCGCCTCGTCCTCGATCGACAGCCCCGCCACGAGCATCCCGCGCGGCACACTCGCCCGGCCTTCCGGCACGCTCAGTACGACGGTCGGCCGCGTGACGGCATCGCTGTCGGCCAGTGCCGCCACGGCGGAACGCGCGAGCGGACCGACGATGATGTCGCTGGCCACCGCCGCGCGCGCGTACGCGTCGAGCACGTCGCGCGGCGCGTCGCCCGTCGAGACGACCTCGGCCTTGAAGCCGGTGCCGTCCCGTTCCATGCTCGCCATGAAGCCGGCGCGAACCGCCTCGGCGGCCGTTGCCAGCGTGCTGGATCGCATCGGCAGCAGCAGGGCGATGCGGATGGGCGGGCTTGATGCCGGCGGCGGCGGCGCCGGTTCGTTCGGTGGCGGCCGGGCAGGACGCGGCTGGATGGCGGGATCCAGCATCGCGAGAAGGGGCGCGTGCGCACTTGTGTTAGTGTCCACGGACGCGCACAATCGCTGCGGCCCGGCACATGGCGTGCCGGCAAGGGCGTGGCCACCGACACTCATCATGATGAGCAGCCAGGCCAGCCGGGCGCACAGTGCCTCGAGAATCTTCATCCGTATCCCCAACATGACAGAAACCCAGTCCAGCCAGATCGCCCAACTGCCCGTCATGGGCGAGGCCGCCCAGCAGTCCTATCCTACCGCAACGCTTTACGTGGTGGCCACACCCATCGGCAACGTCACCGATATCACGCTGCGCGCGCTGCACGTGCTGCTGCTGGCCGACGTCGTCGCCTGCGAGGACACGCGCAAGACCGGCGCATTGCTCATGCGCTTCGGCCTGAACAAGCCGATGATCGCCGCGCACCAGCACAACGAACGCGAGGTCGCCGAGAAGATCGCCACGCGCCTGCGCGCGGGCGAGCGCGTGGCGCTCGTGTCGGATGCGGGCACGCCGGCCGTGTCCGACCCGGGCGCGCGCATCGTCGACGCGGTGCGCGACGCCGGCCTGCACGTCGTGCCCGTGCCCGGCTCGTCGGCGGCCATCGCGGCGCTGTCGGCGAGTGGCCTCGTGAACGACCGCTTCTATTTTGTCGGCTTCCTGCCCGCGAAGACGAAGCAGCGCGAAGCGGAACTGGCCACGCTCAAGGCCGTGCCGGCGACGCTCGTGTTCTATGAGGCACCGCATCGCATCACGGACTGTGTGGAATCTCTCGTCGCCGCATTCGAGCCGACGCGCCAGGTGGTCTTTGCGCGCGAGCTCACCAAGCTGTTCGAGGAAATCCACCGCTGCCCGCTGAGCGCGGCACTCGCGTGGGTGAAGGCCGACGCCAACCGCGAGCGCGGCGAATTCGTCGTGCTGGTCGAAGGCGCGCGGACGGAGGACGATGAAGGCGACGTCGAAGCGGAGCGCGTGCTGCGCATCCTGCTGGAAGAGTGTTCCGTGAAACAGGCTGCCGCGCTGGCGGCGCAGATTACCGGGAAGAAGAAGAACGCGTTGTACGAGCGGGCGTTGCAGATCAAGGGCTAACAAACGTCGTTCCCGAGAAAGCGGGAACCCATGCGGACTATCCGAAGTCAGACTTCAAAGATGCCGCAGTAATTTCAACGTCACGGCTTTGGTGGTTCAGTATGGATTCCCGCCTGCGCGGGAATGACGTGCCTGGTTTAGCGATGCTGTCACTTGTGCGGTTCGCCTACCATTTACACCCACTATCCTTCTTGTCCATCGCGAGGAAGATCGGCGCCAGCAGGCCCCCGGGCACGCCATCCTTGCAATCCGGCCGCTTGGCCTGCTTGATCGCCCGCTCGAACTTGCTTTCCGTTTGCAGCGCCGGTTTCGGCAGGCGTTCGAGCGCCGTGCCCACCTTGTCCGGATCGGGTTCGTTGGCCAGCTTCGTGGCCATGCCGCGCGCCAGGCTGCGCGCCGCGTCGATGTCGAAATGCCGCGTCGTCGTCGCGGGTTCCGGTGGCGGCGCGGGCGTGTCCGGTGCCGGTTTCACGGCATAGGTTTCCTCGGTGGACTGGCGTTTTTCCACCGGCACGGCGATCACAGGGCGGGTTTTCCTTGCGGGCGGCTGCGCGCGCGGGATCGGTTTCGGCGGCTCCTCGGCCGGTTTCACTTGCACGGGCGGCGGTGGCGGTGGCGCGGCTTGCAGGCGGATCGTGAGCCGTTCCGGCGGCGCGGCGGGCAAGGTCGTGGCAGGCTGGCGATAGAACGCGAGCAGCAGCGCGTGCGCGAGTACCGACAGCGCAATGCCGGCCGCGACGCGGTTGACCTGTTTGCGGTCGGGGAGGGCGCCGTCGATGTTGTCGATTGCAAACGTCACGTCTTCACCTGTACGGAAAACCACGGATTCACGGGCTTTCCTTGACCTGGACAGTACCCGGACGGTATGATGGCTGTCTTCGGAGTGTAGCGCAGCCCGGTAGCGCATCTGGTTTGGGACCAGAGGGTCCAAGGTTCGAATCCTTGTACTCCGACCAGTATAGCAAGAGGCCGACGAGAGATCGTCGGCCTTTTTCATTTGTTACAAGGTTCTCTTAGCCAACAATGCATTGCCGGCCCGGCTCGCGCCCTTGCGGCCGAGATGCTGCGAAATGAACGCGCCCGCCTCCACGACGACATCGAGGGCTATGCCCGTCTCGATCCCCAGCCCGTTCAGCATGTAGACCACGTCCTCGGTCGCCACGTTGCCCGTCGCGCCCTTCGCATACGGGCAGCCGCCCAGGCCCGACACGGACGAGTGGAAGATCGTGACGCCCAGTTCCAGGCTGGCGTAGATGTTGGCGAGCGCCTGGCCGTAGGTGTCGTGGAAGTGGCCGGAGATGCGGTCGAGCGCGAAGGCGCGCGCCGCCGTCTCCATCACGGCCTGCGTCTTGCGCGGGGTCGAGACGCCGATCGTGTCGGCGATGTCGATCTCGTCGCAGCCCAGGTCGCGCATGCGGCCCACGACGTCCGCGACCGCATCCAGCGGCACTTCTCCCTGGTACGGGCAGCCGAACGCGCAGCTGATGCTCCCGCGCAGGCGCAGGCCGTTGTCCTTCGCCGCCTTGGCGACAGGCTCGAAGCGCGCGATGGATTCCGCGATCGAGCAGTTGATGTTCCGCTGCGAGAACGCTTCCGACGCGGAACCGAAGATCACGACTTCGTCGGCCTGCGCCGCCAGCGCGGCCTCGAAGCCCTGCATGTTCGGCGTCAGCGCGGAATACAGCGTGCCGGGACGGCGCGCGATGCCGGCCATGACCTCGCCACTCGTCGCCATCTGCGGCACCCACTTGGGCGAGACGAACGACGCCGCCTCGATATTGGCGAAACCGGCGCGCGACAGGCGGTCGACCAGTTCGATCTTGACCGCGGCGGACACCGCTTCCTTTTCGTTCTGCAGCCCGTCGCGCGGGCCGACTTCGACGATCTTGACGTGCTTCGGCAGTTGGTTGTGCATGGTGGTTTCCTAATAGCCGCGGGCGCGGTCGACGATGTCGTCGATGGCCTCGCCCCGTTCCAGCTTGCCGATCTTGGCGGCGATCTGGCGTACGGCTTCCTCGCGCAGGGTGAGCGCGGAGATGTGCGGCGTGATGGTGATGCGCGGTTCGTTCCAGAACGGATGCGGGGCCGGCAGCGGTTCGTTGCGGAACACGTCCAGCGTGGCGCCCGCGATGTGGCCGGCGCGGATCAGCGCCAGCAGGTCCGGCTCGGCCAGCAGCGCGCCGCGCGCCACGTTGATCACGTAGGCGCCTTCGGGCAGTTGCGACAGGTGCGCGCGGTCGAGCAGGTTCGTCGTCTCGGGCGTGAGCGGCAGCATGCAGACGAGGACCTGCGTGCCGGACATGAAGTCGCCCAGTTCGTCCATGCCGGCAAAGCATGGCACGCCCGGCACGTCCTTCGGCGACCGGCTCCAGCCGCGCACGGGAAAGCCGAGCTGGCGCAAGGTGCGCAGCACGGGCATCCCGAGCTTGCCGAGGCCCAGTACGCCGACCGTGAAGTCGGCCTTGCGGCGGCGCGTTTCCAGCGGGTTCCAGATGCCCTGGCGCGCCTGCTGTTCGTAGTCGTCGAAGCGGCGGAAGTAGCGCAAGGTTGCATACGCGACGTACTCCGCCATCTGCTCGGCCATGCCCGCATCGCCGAGGCGGACGATGGGGACGTGCGGCAGCGCGTCGCCGAACTTCAGCAGCGCGTCCACGCCGGCACCCATCAGGAAGATCGCCTTGACGTGGGCCAGCTGGTCGAGCAGCTGCGGCGTCGGCGCCCACACGACGGCGTAGTCGCAAGGCGGTTGCGACGCCAGCGACATGTTCTCGCGCCACACGACGGTCTCCGCGTGTGGCAATGCATCGGCAAAATCACGGGCCCACGGTTCGATGACGCCGTCGCCCCGGTACAGCAGTATCCGCATGTCTTGTCTCCTGATAATTGTTATGGATTGCGTGTGCTGTCTCGTTGGTCGTTGGTACATGGTGGGCACGGGGTGCCCACCCTACGGTCGTGCTGCCGTAGGGTGGGCGGCCTCCGCCCACCAAAACGTCACGCTGCCGCTTTAAACGCCAGCAGCGGTGCCCCATCCGCGACCTGGTCGCCGACCTGGTACAGCACTTCCTCGACCAGGCCGTCGCTCGGTGCGGCAATCGTGTGTTCCATCTTCATCGCTTCCATGATCACGAGCGGCTCGCCCTTCTTGACGAGCTGTCCGCTGGACGCGATCACGGCCACCACCTTGCCCGGCATCGGCGCCGTGAGGCGGCCGTCCGCCGTCTCGTGCTCGCCGGCATGCGCGAGCGGGTCGTGCCAATCCAGCACGTGGTGCAGGCCGCCCGTGAACACGTGCAGCGTTTCGCCGTCGCGCCGCACCGTGCCCTGGATGGCCTGGCCGTCCAGGCGGATCGCGTAGCGGCCGTCATGCTGCGAGACAAGCGCCAGCGGATGGGCCTTGCCGTCCGCTTCGAGCGTCCAGCCATGCGCATGATAGGCCATGTCGATGGCATAGACCTTGGCCTGGGTCGTGGCCGCGTACTCGTCGCCGAATGCCAGCCGGCGGCGATACGTGCCGTTCATGCGCCAGCCGTGGGTGCTGGTCCACGGGTCGGCCGGGTTGCTGCTGGTCGATGTTTCCGCCGCGACGAGGGCCACGGCCGCCAGCGCCAGCGCGGACAACGGCGCCGGACCCGCCGGCGGGAACAGCGTCGCCGTGTTTCGCTCGATCAGGCCCGTGTCCAGGTCGGCGTGCGCAAAGGCATCGCCTTCGACGAGGCGTTTCAGGAAGGCGATATTGGTCGCGAGGCCGACGATGTGGAATTCGGACAGCGCCCGCGCCATGCGCGCCAGCGCCTGCGCGCGGTCCGCGCCCCACACGATCAGCTTCGCGATCATCGGATCGTAGAACGGAGAGATGGCATCGCCCGCGCGCACGCCGGAATCGATGCGCACGTCGCCCAGTTCGAACGCGACGTGGCCTGGGGTGTCCATGCAGAGGAGTGTCCCGATCGAGGGCAGGAAGCCCTTTTCCGGATTCTCCGCGTACACGCGCGCCTCGATCGCGTGGCCGTGGATCGCGAGTTCATGCTGCTGCTTCGGCAGCGGCTGGCCGGCGGCCACGCGCAGCTGCCATTCGACGAGGTCCGTCCCCGTGATCATCTCGGTGACGGGGTGCTCGACCTGCAGGCGCGTGTTCATCTCCATGAAGTAGAACGAGCCGTCCTGGTTGGCGATGAATTCGACGGTGCCCGCGCCCACATAGCCCACGGCACGTGCCGCCGCGACGGCCGCTTCGCCCATCGCGGCGCGGCGCTCGGGCGGCATGCCAGGCGCCGGCGCTTCTTCCAGCACCTTCTGGTGACGCCGCTGCACGGAGCAGTCGCGCTCGTGCAGATAGACGCAGTTACCGTGCGTGTCCGCGAACACCTGGATCTCGATGTGGCGCGGGCGCGTAAGGTATTTTTCGACGAGCACCTTGTCGTCGCCGAACGACGAAATGGCTTCGCGCTTGCACGACGCGAGCGCGGCCTGGAAATCCTCCGACCGTTCGACGACGCGCATGCCCTTGCCGCCGCCGCCCGCGCTGGCTTTCAGCAGCACCGGGTAGCCGATGCGGTTCGCTTCCGATTGCAGCAGTTCCGGGTCCTGCGCATCGCCGTGGTAGCCCGGCACGAGCGGCACGCCCGCGCCTTCCATCAACTGCTTGGCGGCGGATTTCGATCCCATCGCGCGCATCGACGATCCCGGCGGGCCGATGAACACGAGACCCGCTGCCGCGCAGGCTTCCGCGAATTCGGCGTTCTCGGACAGGAAGCCGTAGCCCGGGTGGATCGCCTGCGCGCCGGTGGCCAGCGCCGCGGCGATGATCTTGTCGCCGCGCAGATAGCTGTCCCTGGCGGCGGCGGGGCCGAGCAGGATCGCTTCATCGCAGACCGCCACGTGTTTCGCGCCGGCGTCGGCTTCCGAATAGACGGCAACGGTCTTGATGCCGAGGCGGCGCGCGGTGGCGGCGACCCGGCAGGCGATTTCGCCACGGTTGGCGATGAGGATCTTCGTGAACATGGTGTCTCGTCTGTTTTATGTGTTGTGGGATCGGCTTGTGGCCGGATTACGTTCGATAAAACCTGGCTCGTGGCCGACAGCGTTTGCGGGGCGTGGGCACGGGGTGCCCACCCTACGAATTCGGCGCGTACGTAGGGTGGGCGCCCCCGTGCCCACGTGGAAGCTTCAGCAGCCGCAGCTTTCCTTCTGCACCGATTCCAGCATCGCCGAGCGCGTTTTCAGGCCCAGCTTTTCCAGCAACTTGCGGTCGTCGTCCGCTTCCGGATTGTCCGTGGTGAGCAGCTTGTCGCCGTAGAAGATCGAGTTCGCACCGGCCATGAAGCACATCGCCTGCACGGCTTCGCCCAGCTCGCGCCGGCCGGCCGACAGACGCACGCGCGCCTTCGGCATCGTGATGCGCGCGACGGCGATCGTGCGCACGAATTCGATCGGGTCCAGCGGCGGCAGCCCGTGCATCGGCGTGCCTTCCACCTGCACCAGGTGGTTGATGGGCACCGATTCCGGATACGGGTTCATGTTGGCCAGCTGCGCGATCAGGCCAGCGCGCTGGGCACGCGTCTCGCCCATGCCCACGATGCCGCCGCAGCAGATCTTCAAACCGGCCGTACGGACGCGGCCCAGCGTGTCGAGGCGGTCGCGGTATTCGCGCGTGGAGATCACGTCGCCGTAGAAGTCCGGCGAGGTGTCGATGTTGTGGTTGTAGTAGTCCAGGCCCGCCTGCTTCAGTTGCTCGGCCTGGCCTTCTTCCAGCATGCCGAGGGTCGCGCAGGTTTCCATGCCCAGCGCTTTCACGCCGCGCACCATGGCTTCCACTTTCTCCATGTCGCGCTCTTTCGGGCTGCGCCACGCGGCGCCCATGCAGAAGCGGGTCGCGCCCTTGGCCTTCGCTTCACGCGCGGCGTCCAGCACGGTGTCGAGGTCGAGGATCTTCTTCGCCTCGACGCCGGTGTCGTAGCGTGCGGCCTGCGGGCAGTAGCCGCAGTCTTCCTCGCAGCCGCCGGTCTTGATCGACAGCAGGGTCGCGAGTTCGACGTCGCCGTCGGGGAAGTTGGCGCGGTGCGCCTGCTGCGCGCGGAACATCAGTTCCGGCAGCGGCAGTTCGAACAGCGCGAGCACGTCGGCGAGCGGCCAGGTGGCGTCTTTCGGCAGGGAGGCCGGCGTGACCGGCGGGTGGAGAGTAACGACTTGGGTCATTTCGGATTCCTTGTTTTGGTCAGGCTCGCTTGGCCGGCCATCCGGGCAGGCTCGCGAGTTCGAGGTAAGTGGAGGCCTTGGCGGCCGTCGGTTCGTCCAGGCGCGGCACGTGGCCGAGCAGCGGGGCGGGCAGGCGGCGTTCGAGCTCCGCGATGTTGTCGATCGCGAAGCGCATGTCCGGGTCCACCTGGTTGGCGACCCAGCCCGCGAGCACGAGGCCGCGCGCGACGATCGCCTCGGCCGTCAGTAAAGCATGATTGATGCAGCCCAGGCGCATGCCGACGACGAGAACGACGGGCAGCCCCAATTGTACGGCCAGATCGGCGCTGTCGAAGTCTTCCGAGAACGGCACGCAGAAACCGCCCACGCCTTCGACGACGGTCGCGTCGGACGCGCCGAGGATTTCGGCATACGCCGTCAGGATGGGCACCGGTTCGATGGTCACGCCTTCCAGCGCGGCCGCGATGTGCGGGGCGCACGGTTCGCGCAGCATGTAGGGCGTCGTGATCGACTGCGGCAGCTGCACGTTGCCGGCCGCGCGCAGCATGGCCGCGTCGTCGTTGTGCAGTTCGCCGTCGCGTTCCTCGGCACCGGCCGCGATGGGCTTCATGCCGCATGCGCGCACGCCATGGCGCACGAGTTTATGGAGGATGGCGCTGGAGATCAGCGTCTTGCCGATCTCCGTGTCGGTGCCCGTCACGAAGCAGGCGAAGCGCGTCGGCACGCCTTCCGCGGCCAGTGGCGCGGGGACGGCGATCGGCATCGCGACCGGTTCGGCCATGCCGACGGATTGTTCGGGCTCGTTCAGACTCATGCCGAGGTCCTTTCCAGCTGGTTGAGCGCAGTAATCAACTGCGCGACGTCTTGTTCGGTATGCGCGGCGGACAGCGTGACGCGCAGGCGCGCCGTCCCCACCGCCACGGTCGGCGGACGGATCGCCGGCACCCACAGCCCCTGCTCGTGCAGGCGGGCCGCGGCGGCCATCGCCTCGTCGTTGGCGCCGATGATGATGGGCTGGATCGCCGTCGTCGAGACGGGGCGCTGCCAGCGCTCCAGGCGCAGGCCGGCGTCCAGTTGCGCGATGCGCGCACGCAGGTCGGCGCGGCGTTGTTCACCTTCATCGCCCTCGATGATATCCACGCTCGCGAGCAGCGCGTGCGCGAGCGCGGGCGCGGCGGCCGTCGTGTAGATGTACGGGCGCGCGCGCTGGATCATCAGCTCGATCACGTCCTCGTGCGCGGCGATGAACGCGCCGCCGACGCCAGCCGCCTTGCCCAGCGTGCCGATGTAGACGAGGTGCGGCGAACGCAGGCCAAAATGTTCCAGCGCGCCGCAGCCGTTATCTCCCAGCACGCCGAAGCCGTGCGCATCGTCGACGACGAGCCACGCGCCGTGGCGCTCGCACAGCGCGAGCAGTTGCGGCAGCGGGGCGAGGTCGCCATCCATGCTGAACACGCTGTCCGTCACGACGATTTTGGTGGGCGCAGCGCTGGCCGCGAGCTTCTCTTCCAGTGCGGCCACGTCGCCGTGCGGGTACACGGTCACGCCCGCGCGCGCGAGGCGGGCGCCGTCGATCAGCGAGGCGTGGTTCAGCGCTTCCGAAAAGATCATCGCATCGGGCGTGCTGCCGAGCCCCGTCAGCACGGCGAGGTTCGCCATGTAGCCGGTGCAGAAATACAGCGCGCGTGCGGATTCCAGATGCGGCGCTTCGAACGCGGCCAGTCGCTCTTCCAGCAGCGCGTGCGCGCGGCTGTGGCCCGATACGAGGTGCGACGCGCCGCTGCCGGCGCCATACAGGCGCGCGCCCTCGCGCAGCGCTTCCACGACGCGCGGGTGCGCGGCGAGGCCCAGGTAATCGTTGCTGCAGAACGCGAGCATGTCCCGGCCGTCGACGACCTGGCGCGGCGCGCAGGGCGTCTCCGCCGTGCGCCGGTGGCGGGTCAGGCTGCGGCTTGCCAGCTCGTCCAGTTGGGCGCGGACGTTGTCGATCAGGTTCGTCATCATTCCGCGATCACTTCTTCGAACACCTTGCGCGTGCGCGCGGCGAGGCCCACGATTTCTTCTTCGTCCAGCACGTACGGCGGCATCAGGTACACGGTGCGGCCGATGGGACGCAATAAAAGCTCGTTTTCCACGGCGCTCGTGAAGAAGCGGCGCGCGAAGGTCGACGCGCGCTGCGTGTCCGGCTCGACCGCATCGAACGCGAGGATCATGCCGCGCTGGCGGAAGTTCGTCACGCGCTTGTGGTCCAGCAGCGGCGCCAGTTCCAGCATCAGGCGCGTGGCCGTTTCGCGGTTCTTGTTCAACACGTCGTCGTCCTGGAAGATCTGCAGCGTGGCCAGCGCGGCGCGGCAGGCCAGCGCATTGCCCGTGTACGAGTGCGAGTGCAGGAAGCCGCGCGTGATGTCCTCGCTGTAGAACGCCTCATAGACCTTGTCGGTAGTGAGGACGAGCGACAGCGGCAGATAGCCGCCGCTGATGCCCTTCGACAGGCACATGAAGTCCGGCCAGATCGCCGCCTGTTCGCATGCGAAGAACGTGCCGGTGCGGCCGCAGCCGACCGCGATCTCGTCGGCGATCAGGTGCACGTGGTACTTGTCGCACAGCTCGCGCAGGCGCTGCAAATACAGCGGATCGTGCATCGCCATGCCGGTCGCGCACTGCACGAGCGGTTCGACGATGATGGCGGCGATGTGGTCGGCCCGTTCCGCGAACAGCGCCTCGACATCCTTCGCCGCACGCAGCGCGACGTCCTGCGCGGACTCGCCGTCGACGGCGTTGCGCGCATCGGGCGACGACACGGTCCGCGCGGCGCGCAGCAGCGGGCCGTACGCATCCTTGAACAGCGCGACGTCCGTCACGCCCAGTGCGCCGACGGTCTCGCCGTGGTAGGAGCCCTGCAGGCAGACGAATTCCTGCTTGTCCACATAGCCCGCGTTGCGCCAGTAATGGAAGCTCATTTTCAGCGCGATCTCGACGGCCGATGCGCCATCGGATGCGTAGAACGCGTGACCCAGCTGCTGGCCCGTCAGTGCGGCCAGTTGTTCGGACAGCTCGATCACCGGTTCATGCGTAAAGCCTGCGAGCATCGCGTGTTCCAGCTTGTCCAGCTGGTCCTTCAACGCGGCGTTGATGCGCGGGTTGGCGTGGCCGAACAGGTTGACCCACCACGAACTGATGCCGTCCAGGTAGCGCCGGCCTTCATGGTCGACCAGCCACGGCCCCTTGGCGTGGCTGACGGCGATCAGCGGCACCTCTTCGTGGTGCTGCATTTGCGTGCATGGATGCCAGACGCTGCGCAGGCTGCGCGCGATCCAGTCGGAGGAGGTGGTGGTGGGTTTCAATCTACGTCCTGTTTGGTCTAGCTAGTCCAGCCATGAAGGCCGGCGTTTTTCGAGAAATGAGGCGACGCCCTCGCGCCCTTCGAGCGACGCGCGGATGCCCGCGATGCGGTTCGCCGTGTCTTCCAGCAGCGCTTCCGTGACCGGTTCGCCCGCGATCTCGCGCACGAGCGTCTTCGCTTCGCGCACGGCGTTCGGGCTGTTGTTGGCCAGTGCCTGCACGATGCCGGCCACCTTCGTGTCGAGGTCCGCGGCGGGGACGATCTCGTGCACGAAGCCGATGCGGTGGGCTTCCTTCGCATCGAAGCGTTCGGCGGTGAGGAAGTAACGGCGTGCGGCCTGCTCGCCCATCGCCTTGATCACGTACGGCGAGATCGTCGCCGGGATCAGTCCGAGTTTGACTTCGGACAGGCAGAAATTGGCCGTGTCGACGCTGATGGCGATATCGCACGCGGCCACGAGGCCCATGCCGCCGGCGTAGCAATCGCCCTGGACTTTCGCCACGACGGGCTTCGGGCAGACATAAATGGTGCGCAGCATGTCGGCGAGGCGCATGGCGTCGGCGCGGTTTTCGCTGTCCGAATAACCGGCCATCTTCTTCATCCAGTTCAGATCCGCGCCGGCGCAGAATGCGGCGCCGGTCGCGCCGAGCACGATGGCGCGCACGAGCTCATTGCGTCCCAGCTCGTCGAACGCGAGGGCCAGCTCCGCGATGCTTTGTTCGTTGAACGCGTTGCGCAGGTCGGGGCGGTTCAGCGTGACGTGGCCGATGCGGTCGGTAATGGTGACGGTGAGGGTCTGGTAGTCCATGTCTCGTCTCCTCACATGCGGAACACGCCGAACTTCGTGTCCGGGATCGGCGCGTTCAGCGCGCTTGACAAGCCCAGGCCCAGCACCATGCGCGTATCGGCCGGGTCGATCACGCCGTCGTCCCACAGGCGCGCGGTGGCGTAATACGGGTGGCCCTGGTGCTCGTACTGTTCCTTGATCGGCTGCTTGAACGCGGCTTCCTCGTCCGCACTCCACTGCCCGCCGCGGGCCTCGATGCCGTCGCGCTTGACGGTCGCCAGCACCGACGCCGCCTGGTCGCCGCCCATCACGGAGATGCGCGCATTGGGCCACATCCACAGGAAGCGCGGCGAGAACGCGCGGCCGCACATGCCGTAGTTGCCGGCGCCGAACGAGCCGCCGATGATCACGGTGAACTTGGGCACCGACGCCGTCGCGACCGCGGTGACCATCTTCGCGCCGTTGCGGGCAATGCCTTCGTTTTCGTATTTGCGGCCGACCATGAAGCCGGTGATGTTCTGCAGGAAGACGAGCGGGATTTTTCTCTGGCAGCACAGCTCGATGAAGTGCGTGCCCTTCAGTGCGGATTCCGAGAACAGGATGCCGTTGTTGGCGATGATTCCAACCTTCATGCCGAAGATGTGGGCGAAGCCGCAGACGAGCGTCGTGCCGTAGCGGGCCTTGAACTCGTCGAACTCGCTGCCGTCGACGATGCGCGCGATGACTTCGCGCACGTCGAACGGTTTGCGGGTGTCGACAGGAATGACGCCGTACAGCTCTTCCGGCGCGTACTTGGGCTCCACCGCTTCGCGCAGCGCGCCCTGCTGGGGCTTGGTGCGGTTCAGGTTCGAGACGATCGTGCGCGCGAGCGCCAGCGCGTGCGTGTCGTCCTGCGCGAGGTGGTCGGCCACGCCGGACAAACGCGTGTGCACGTCGCCGCCGCCGAGGTCCTCGGCCGTGACGACTTCACCCGTCGCCGCCTTCACGAGCGGCGGGCCGCCCAGGAAGATCGTGCCCTGTTCCTTGACGATGATGGATTCGTCGCTCATCGCCGGCACGTACGCGCCGCCCGCCGTGCAGGAGCCCATCACGACGGCGATCTGCGGGATGCCTTTCGCGGACAGGTTGGCCTGGTTATAGAAGATGCGGCCGAAGTGGTCGCGGTCGGGGAACACGTCGTCCTGGTTCGGCAGGTTGGCGCCGCCCGAGTCGACGAGGTAGATGCAGGGCAGGTTGTTCTGCTCGGCGATCTCCTGCGCGCGCAGGTGTTTTTTGACCGTCATCGGGTAGTACGTGCCGCCCTTGACGGTGGCGTCGTTACAGACGATCACGCATTCCTGGCCTGCCACGCGGCCGATGCCCGTGATGATGCCGGCGGCGGGCGCAGCATCGTCGTACATGGCGTACGCGGCCATCTGGGAGAATTCGAGGAACGGGGTGCCCGGATCGAGCAGCATCTGCACGCGCTCGCGCGGCAGCAGCTTGCCGCGCGCGACATGCTTGGCGCACGCGGCCTCGCCGCCCCCCTTGGCGACCTGCGCCACCTTGGCGCGCAAGTCGTCGACGAGGGTTTGCATGGCGGCGGCGTTGGCTTTGAAATCTTCGCTGCGCGGGTTGAGTTTCGTGTCGATCTGGGGCATCGGATCCTGTCTCCTGCTGGGTCGCGGCTTGTGGCGCGGTTTTATTCAGGGAAACTGCCGTCCACATAGAACCACCGCATCTTGCCACCCACGGCAGGGTCCGGCTCGCGCAGGAACCGGCTGACTTCATGCAACCGGTGGGCGCGGCCATGGACCTTGAAGCGGGCGACGAATTCGACGGTGTCTTCGTTGGGTTGTTCCGGCAGGTCTGCTTTACGTTGACGTAAACGTAAAGCAGATTTTATCTCAAGTCCGAGCCACTGCACCTTCTGGTTTTGGTCGATGATGGGTTCCGCCGGCAACGTGCTGGGGTGCCAGGTCGCGCGCAGGTAGGCTTCGTCCCGCATGACGAAGGCCGTGTAGCGGGAACGCATCAATGCCTCGGCCGTCGGCGGCAGTTCCGCGCCGGCGATGAAGGGGCCGCAGCAGCGCATGATCGATGGGCCGCCGCAAGGACAGGGGAGAGGCTTCGCAGGAGTAGGCATGGCGGCAATTATCCGCCATTTCCGCGGGCTGGGTGAGCCGCGCTTTTATGCGGGATAACAGCAGATGCGTGGGCGTTAAAGCATCTGTGCAGATCTTTTGCCGAAAATAAATGAACTGCTCATTAAATGGGCGGAGAAATTTTTTGTTTCTTCTTGGCTCCGATGGCTGTTCAACAAGTTTTCCCTGCGATCGGGTCGAAAACTGATGCAAGAATGGCACAATGTGGACGAACGTTTATATATTTACAATGTTCTGATGCTAACCGAGATGCGCCTGTGGACGTCAAGCCAAGTAAATGGATCGCCGTTAAGGTCGCGCGGGCGTGAAAATTTGTGAATATTCGAAAAATATTGTTACTAAAAGACACGTTTCTTTCTGAAAGTATTAAGCGAAAGGGTATCATTGTCGACCATGTGTTAACGCATTGAGCAGGAGTGGGGGCGGATCCGATGAGTGAAATCAATCAGCTGACAGGTGCCTTGTTTGGGAAAATTGGTCAGGAAAGACGGCTGCTGAAGCTGGACACTTCACTTGGATCGGATACCTTGCTGCCACAGCGAGCACATGGGATCGACCGCATCAGCGAAGGATTCGACTACACGGTTGACCTGTGCTCGCTGGAGGCCGACATCGAACTCAAGCAGTTGATCGCTCAAGAAGTCACCCTCTGGATACTGCAGACCGACGCCAGTTATTTACCCGTACATGGATATGTACACACGGCCAAAAAATTGGGCAGTGATGGGGAACTGACTGCGTATCAAATCGGATTTGCGGGCTGCATTCACTTTCTTAAATTCCGCAAGGACGCGCGCATTTGGCAGGACAAAAATGCCGAGGACATCATCGCCGACGTCTTGAATGGCCATCCTCAGTGCCAAGGCCGATTCCGGTTCGAACTGACCCAGCCGCCGCGCCCCCATTCTTATTGCACGCAGTATGAAACCGACTGGCACTTCGTCATGCGCATGATGGAGAGCGAAGGCTGGTATGCGTACGCCGAGCAGGCGTCTGACGGTAGTGGCCACCAATGGGTTATCACCGATTCCGTGGGAAATCTGAAGCCGCGCCAGCCTGAAGAGATGGCCTTCCATCGCGCCGGTCCGACCGACGAAATCGACAAAATTGTTCAGTGGGGCACGACCCGAACGCTGCTGAACAGCCAGCTTTTAACGAAAACCTTCGATTACAAGGCGCCGCGCAACATCAGCGAAACCGGCATGCAGATTCTCCCGGATCAAGGAGGCATTCCATCGCAGTTGGAAGTCTATGAATATACCGGCGCCTATACGAACTCGGGTGTCGAGCATGGGACTGACCAGTCCCGCGTGCGCGTGCAGGAATGGGAGTCGCGCGCCAAGCGGTTTTTCGGCACATCAGGCGTTCGCCATTTGCCGGTGGGGCGCTGGTTCACGCTCACCGACCACCCGGCCCACGATGAGGTCGCCGATGAAGCGCGTCAGTTCGTTGTCCTGAACGTCGAATGGGCTATCGAAAACAATCTGCCTCTCTCGAAAACACAGAAAGCGTTTTCGGGCAGCCTGAAAGGCCAGTTGCTCAAGTTTGCGGCAGATGCGGGGCTGCCTGGCCCCGAGGACGACGGCATTGGCGCAGAAAATAGCCGCACCGGCCACTGTTTCAATCGTTTCGAGGTGCAACGGCGCACCGTCGAATACCGTAGTCCTTTTGCCCACGCCAAGCCGTCGATGCACGCGCAGACGGCGACCGTCGTCGGTCCAGCCGATGAAGAAATTTATACCGATAACCTGAACCGGGTGAAAGTTCGCTTTCACTGGGACCGACTCAATCCCGGTGATGAAAAGGCATCCTGCTGGGTACGTGTCAGTTATCCCAACGCGGGTGAAGGGTGGGGCGCCGTCCACGTTCCGCGCATCGGCCAGGAAGTGATCATTACCTTTCTTGATGGCGACGCAGACCGGCCGATCATCACGGGGCGTATCTATAACGGCGAGCAGACACCGCACTGGCATAGCGACGGTCGCTTGTCCGGCTACAAATCCAAGGAATACAAAGGCGCCGGCTTCAATCAGCTGGTCATGGATGACACATCCGAACAAAACCGGGTTCAGCTGTTCAGTAGCAGCACGAATGCGCAGCTCAGTCTCGGCTATCTGATCGGTCAACAGGGGAACAACCGTGCTGGTTTTTATGGCTCCGGTTTTGCGCTCAATTCGGACGCCTATGGCGCTATTACGGCACAACAGGGCCTGTACATCAGCACGTACGGCCGGCCAGGTCCAAAAGGTTCGCAACTGGACGTCCGCGAGGCGCGCGACCAGCTGAAAGAAGCGCAGGAGCTGACGAAGCATTTGTCGGACGTCGCCGGGAAGTCCAGTGCCGAGGCGCTGCCAGGACAAGAGGCACTCCAGGAATTCGTCGACGCCACCCAGGCGCAGTACAGTGGGCCGGGCCAAGAGGAGGCCAACCGGTTTGCCGATCCTCTGCTGCTGATCGCCTCTCCCGCCGGCATCGGGTTAAGTACGCCTAAAAGCACGCATATCCACAGCAGCGACCAGATGACGATGTCGTCCGGTGCCGACACCAATCTGGCCGTAGGTAAGAGTCTGATCGCCAGCATCAAGGAAAAAATCAGCCTGTTCGCCTACAACGCCGGTATCAAGCTGTTTGCAGCCAAGGGAAAAGTCGAAGTGCAAGCCCAGAACGGCGACATCGACATCATTGCGGAGAAGGTGTTACGGCTGTTGTCGGCCAACGATCGGATCGAAATCTTCGCCAAGAAAGAGGTGGTGATCGGCGCCGACGGCTCCGCGATCAAGATCAATGGTTCGGGAATCACCGACATGACGAGTGGCAAGCGCATCATCCACACGTCCGACCTTTCCGTACCGGGCCCGCAGACGACGGCGTATTCGCTGCCCACACTTCCCAAGGAAGTCTGTCTTGAATGCCTGAAGAAACGCGCGAAGCAGCGTAGCGCGTTCGTGAACAAAGGAGCGCAGCAATGAAGATTGCTCCATTGGAAGTCTCCACTTTCGAATCGAACCTGGCGAGTGCTTTCGATAACCAGAACCTTACCTGCTACGCGATCATCGACAAGGCACAGGACAAGACGCTGCTTGAGAAGTTCGAAAAAGGTGGGATCGGTGTGAGTAGCAAGTGCATGCTGCCGGCAGCGCTGGATTCTGAAGCAGAAGACTATGCGCCGCATCTGCTGGAACTGTCCCCGCTTGCAGCGGATTCGGAAATCTGGCCTTCCATTCTTCGCGCAGGCGCTGAGCATCCAGCAAGCTTTACCTTACTGGCGAGCCGATTTTCCTTCGATACGCTGTGGTACCACCTCGCTGCGTTTACCGAAATCCTGCTGCCCGACGATACCGACATGATCTTCGCGTTCTGGGATCCTGCCGTGCTCGGAACCTTGACCGGACAGGCAAGCGATCTCACTTTGCATGTCCCCGCACCGGTGCTGAGCGAGCGCCAGCGCGCGCGTCTTCTGCAGGGCATCTCGGCGTGGTGGTATTGGGACCGGGACGGAAATCCTCAACAGATTCTGCCGAAGACCAATGCCGAGGCTGCTGCTGCACATCTGGTCAGTTTGCCGCTCAAGCTTACTCAGGTGCAGGTGGACATGCTGGTGGAGGCTGGCGTGCCTGATCAGTTGTTATCTATGGTCAAAGAAAATCAGCCGCAGCTGCTTTTAGATATTCCGTCTTCATCGCATTACATAACGATCAGGAAGCATCTTCTCGAAGCCAGGAAACTTAAGCTATTTGGGATGCGGGACATTTTGAACTACACATGCGCGGCTCTGATTTATAGGGACGCGCTCTACATCGATGCATCCATCGTTGCGGTGTTAGAACAAGTCAAGTCAGGGAAAATCAGTTTTGATGACGCGATGGAAAAATTTCCATAGAAAGAGCGGACTTGAATAAGCAGTACGAGTTATCAGGAATGGCAATAAGACATATTCGTGAGTGACTAAGGAAAATATTGTTATGAAGACCGAAGTGATTCGATCAACTCGTAGGCGCAGTATATTGGGCTTGGCTGGCTTTGGGTTGTTGATACCGCTTTCGGCGTGCGGTCAAGGAGGGAAGATTATGAATAATTATATTGTGTTAAATGTTGAGATGTTCTCAAATCTTGATCGATCCATTGGTGACATAATGTTCAACGGCGAAGATCTTGGAGTTATGAACAAATATGGTGCTACTGGACTAATAACGGGTGTGCGTATTCCTTTTGGCGTTCAGAGTTTAACTTGGATGTTAGATGGCCCTCCAGGTACTCCGCGCAATGGCGAGCACGTAAAAATTAAGAATGAGCTAGTAATTTTACCTGAGCAGATCCCGCCTGGAACTAAGTATTTGGGCCTCCACCTTTATCCAGATTTTACGGCCGAGGTCACGTTTTCTGAATCGTTGCCGGAGAGGACCTCTCGTGGGAAAAAAATAAAGGCGGAAGCCAGAAAATAAAATGGCAAATGGTGACAAACTGATAGCCGCGCAGAGCGCTAATCGCGACGTGGCCAATGCGAAACCTGCTCCTAAGCAAAACTGTGCGGATGTAGTTAATATTAGTATTTTCTTCGATGGCACAGGAAACAACAAATCCGTTGACGAGCCGTTGAAAAAATGGAGTAATCCTGCCCGCTTGTGGCGCTCAGCACAGTATCTCGTCGATGATGACGATACTTCGAACTATGCCATTTATGTTTCTGGCGTCGGCACACCTTTTAATGGTACGGCAACAGATTGGATAGATCAGGAATTAATCGAGTTTCAGGACGGGAGCAAACCAGGAGGTGGGCTGGGTGCTGGTGGAACTCGGCGAATAGATTATGGCGAGGCTAGTGTCAACGACCGTCTGCGTGCGGTACTGATACAAAGCGCTGCGAAGTTAAACCTTTCATTAGCCCCTTACATCGAGAAAGGAAAACCTGCCAACATTAGGGAGTTGGCTAGCGCGCTCGAGGCACATGGTCTCATTACTATAATCAACCTTTCGATTTTTGGTTTCTCTCGAGGAGCTGCGCTGGCTCGAGCATTCAGTAATGAAATGCTGAGGCAAACTGTACGTGGGCCGGATGGGGTTCGGCGTTATAACGGTGTGCCCATTCGCTTTAATTTCATGGGATTGTTCGACACGGTTGCTTCGTTTGGTGTGCCGTCAAAAAATGTCGATATACCATTCGACGAAAAAAATTTGGTCGTTTCTCCAGTTGTAGAGCGCTGTGTGCACTATATCGCTGGGCAAGAATTGCGTTTTTCCTTTCCCGTTGATCTTATCCGAAAAGAGGGAAAGCTCATGCCAAATTGGGTGGAAAAAGTTTATCCTGGAGCCCACTCTGATGTAGGTGGGGGATACGAGCCTATGGCACAGGGTATCTCAAACAATTATGCTCGCGTACCTATGCGAAATATGATGCGAGAAGCTGTCAAAAGCGGAGTTCGTCTTGTCGACTATGATGACCTCATAGGATTTGGGGAATCTGTGTTCAAAATGGTTTTTGAAATCCATCCGGAAACGCTTGCGGCTTATGAAAAATATGTAGGAGCGATCGGGTCCCATGAAACCGTTGAGCAAGCTGTGACGGCTCATATGAAGGCGCTATATTCTGCATGGGGTACGATGACTCGGCGGAAGATAAAAACACCAGATCTTATGCAGAGGCAAAGTGAGGATGCCGAACATAAAAATTCTGGGCATCCAGGTATAGCTTTCGAAGCTGCACTTCATATGGCCCAAGAGCGAGACGTCAAACCAGGTGATCCCCAACTTGCCCCAGACAGTCCATGTCGAGCAGTTATCATAAAGGGAAAAATATATGGCATTCAGGTGCGTCCCGCAAAATGGCGACTTGATGCTTGGAATGCGACTGCGCCAGAGCCAGTACTCAATTTTATACAACATAACATACATGATTCGAAAGCTGGATTTTTACATGCTTTCGAGCCATTTAGCTATTTTACTGCACGTGGTATGGCGGAATCCTCACGAAACATATTGGCGCGCGGATTAGACTGGATGGATAATGCTATTACTTATGTTAAAAATGGCGTGATTAAAGTATATCAGCGTGCCGAGGGTGTTGTAGTCGAGACTTGGGAGGAGGGTAAGCTGATTGCTACACATACTTATCGGGTTGGCGAGAAGTTTGTCGTCGATACCGTTCGTGCCGGCGTCAATTACACGGTTGAGGTTTATCAGACCAGTAAGCAGGTAATCATTTCAACAGTCAAGCGGGGCCAGCAAATGGTGATCACGTCGATCGACATGGCCAAGAAACAGGCCAGTGCTGCAGCAGATGCGACTCAGAAAAAAGCGGCCGAGTTGGCGGATGCCACCCAGCGGAAGGTTGGGGAGTTTGCCGATGCAACGCAAAAAATCGCCAACGAAGTCGGTAATCAGATACACAACGGCGCGGCGGGAGCAGCCAAAAGCGTGGGACAGGCTGTAGATACGGGCATGCAAGCAGTTGAAGAAGGCTGGCATTCCGTCCGTTCGGCGATTGGTATCTAGAATGGCGTTTGCAATTGTCCGGCTTGGAGACAAGACGACACATGGCGGTGTTGTGATTACCGCATCGCCGGTGCATACGTTGCGCGGTATTGGCATCGCTCGCAAGGGAGACATGGTTTCGTGTCCGCTACCGGGGCACGGGATAAACGAGATCGTAGAAGGTTGTCTTGTGTTCAGTGTCGGTGGCCGCAGCGTGGCGCTGCACGGCCACAAAACCGCGTGCGGCTGCTCGCTGATTGCCAGCGCTATCGATGCAACCCAAGGGTAATGTAGCGTTTTCCGTGCTCCAGTCGGCCAACGTGGTGTCCCGGTATAAATCGCTGAGCATGCCGTGAAAAGCAGGTTTCCCTTGGTGATAAATCTATGCTCCTCTACCAAGTCATGTGGTTGGCCGTTCCACTTCTCTGGGCGCTGCTGCTGTTGTTATATTTCAGTCGCAAGGTGTATTACCGGGACCGATCGATGATCTTTGAGGCTTCGATTTCCCTGTTGTCTTCATTGATGCTGTTTTTCGCCTGGTGGCTGATACTTCCGATCCTGGTGCTCTTGCCGCTATCGCTCTATTTCGCGTTCCGCTGCTATAGAAAGACCGTCGCACGCTTTCACGGTTTCCCCATTCTTGCGCGTGTCGCGGGCTTGATGCCGATGGCGGTGGTAATTGCGACTTTGCCAGCAATAAATTACTTCTTTGCAGATTCGTATCGGGCATAACCGCCTGCGTTTCGGCATGCTAGCCCAGCATCAACCCATCCAACCCAAACGGCGGCGCCTTCCCCCGCATGAGGTCCGCCAGCAGGCTGGCAGTGCCGCAAGCAAACGTGAACCCAAGCGGCCCGTGCCCCACGTTCAGCCATAGGTTCGAATACGGGGTGGCCCCGATGATCGGCGCACTGTTCGGCGTCGCCGGCCGCAGCCCGGCCCACGGCGTGATCCGCGTATAGTCCGCCGCACGCGGCATCGTTTCCTTCACCTGGCGCGTGAGACTGTCCAGCCGATGAGCGTTCAGGCTCAGGTCTTCACCGACCATGTCGACCATCGCCGCCACCCGAAGTTTGTCGCCAATGCGCGCATACAGCACCTTGCGTTCGAAGTCGGTGACGCTGATCTCGGGCGCCACGTCGTCCTGGCGGATCGGCGCCGTCAGGCTGTAGCCCTTCAGCGGGTAGATCGGCAACGACAGACCCGCCGATTCCCCAAGCATGCGGCTCTGCATGCCGGCCGCCAGCACGTACGCGTCGGCCGACAGCACCCCGGCCGACGTCTGCACGCCGGCGATCCGGCCGCCGCCAGTGACGAAGCGCAAAGCCTCGCCATGCACGAAGCCCGAGAAGCGCGGATGTGCGCCGATGCGTTCAGCCAGCGCCACGCAGAACGCGTAGCAGTCGGCCACCGCTTCGCCACTGTTGTAGATGCCGCCCGCGAGCTTGTTTTCCATCGCGGCCAGCGCGGGTTCGTGCGCCACGCATTCGGAAGCATCCCACACGGCGCCGGCATTCGGCTTCGCGGCCGCCGCGTCGAACGCGGCGCGCGTGCGGTACACGACCAGCTTGCCCGCGTCGCGCCATTCGAATGCGTCCAGCGGCACGACCGGTTCCAGAGATGCCATCGCGCGGCGCGACAGCTCGCCCAGTTGCAACAGCTTGTTCGTCGTCTTGCGGTTCAGGTCGGCGCGGCAGTTGGCGAGGAAGGCGGCCAGCCAGCGCCACTGGTGCGCGTCGAATTGCGGGCGGAAGCGCAGCGGGCCATGTTCCTGGAACAGCCACTTCAGGGCCTTCAGCGGCACGCCAGCGTCCGCCAGCGGCGACACGTAGCGGTAGCTCAGTTGCCCGCCATTGCTGTAGCTCGTGCCCGTGCCCACGCCCGGTACGCGTTCCAGCAGCGTGACCCGGTAGCCGGCTTCGAGAAGCCACCACGCCGAGGTCAGGCCGACGACGCCGCCGCCGATGACGATTACTTGTTGCATCCGTGCACGCTTTTGATCATGGACATGCGAAGAAGCTTAGGGGCTGGCCCTGCGCTCGGCTAATGAATGTAGAGCGGCCGGGCATAACCGGGGTTCATGTTATCGCGTGTTGATATAACGCCGTCAGGATGCGCTCCTGGAACCGCGCCAGCGACGAATACTTGCCCTTGTTGGCGGGCGCGAACGGATCCGTCGACGTGCCGCCCACCAGCACGATCATCCCGTTCCGGCGCTTCGGATCGAATGCGAACACGGACATCAGCCCATACGCATCGCCCAGGTGCCCGACGGCCGGGAAGCCGCCACCTTCGACGAGACGTATCCCTGTTTCGTCAGGGAACTGTTCATTGCCGAGACCCCAGCAGTGAAACAGCCCGTCCGATGTGTCGCCGTTGCGGCCGTCATACGTCCATTGCCGGCTGAACATCAGCGACAGCGTGGCTGGCTTCAACAGCTGCGGGCCTTGCCCCATCAGCATGCGCATCACGACCCCCATGTCGCGCGCGCTGATGCGCAGGCCGCCCGTCGGACTGAACGGCGTGGCATTCGTACCGATGACGTAACGGTCGATGGCAACAGGCGGTTTGACGCTGTAGTCGTCGGCCTGGGCGATCCATGGGCCGGCCGGATCCCACACCTCCGTGTCGACCGTGCGCTTGCGGTACAGCGTGGCCAGATTGGCCAGCGCATTTGGCGGCAGTTCTGAGGGGAGATAGCCCGCCTGCAAGCCCAGCGGCTCGATCAGCAGGCGCCGCATCAGGCGATCGAAGCGTTCGCCGGTCACGCGTTCCATCACCGTACCGATCACGCCCCACCCGAGGTTGCAGTACGTGAAGTAGGCGCCCGGACCCGCGTTGGCTGCGAACATCCGGGCGTCGATGACATCCTTCAGCGCGACGTCCGCAGCCCACGAATAGCCGGCATCGTCGCGCAGTGAGGATGTGTGCGTGAGCAGGTGGCGCAGGGAAATTAACTGGTCAGGGAAATGCGGATTGCGCAACGTAAAACCGAGGTAGCCGGAAACGTCGGCGTCGAGGTCGACCTTGCCGCTCTCATACAGACGCATCAGCCCGAGCGTCGTCATCATCTTCGAGATCGACGCGATGCGGAACAGCGTATCCGGCCCGACGGGCTTGTCCGGCAGACCATCGTGTCCGATGAAGCGCCGGCCGAATTGATACGAATAGCTGACCTGCCCGGCACGGACCGTCAGCACGGACAGGCTCGCCAGCTCGCAGGCCGGATCTGCGGCGATGGCGGCGAGTTCCCTGTCCAGCCGGCGCGGCGGCGCTGCCAGCAACGGTCCGGCCGCCCCCAGCAAGGCCATGCCCAGCATATTCCGTCGCGCTCTGTTCATCGTCATCCCCATATGATGGCCATGCAGGCGAGAATACGGACTGATCCCGCGCCGGGCAAATACAGCGATGTCAATCCCGCATAACTTTTCGGAATGACAACGGCCGATCCTTTCATGACAGCCCCGGCGGCATCGGTATTACACTGGTCATGTCCGCACATCCAGGTCGAACAAAAACGCGATGCTGAACACCGAAACCCCCGCCCCGCAACACGCGTCCCTCGATCAATATCCCACCGCCGAGCTGGTCAACGTGCTCGTCGACGACCAGTTCAAGGCCGTCGAGGCCGTGCGTGCCGCCGCGCCGCGCATCGCCGCGGCCGTGACCGCCGCGCTGCCCCGGATGGAGCGGGGTGGGCGCCTCGTGTACGTGGGCGCCGGGACGTCCGGCCGGCTGGGCGTGCTGGACAGCGTCGAGCTGTACCCGACCTTCTCCTGGCCGCACGACCGGGCCGTCGCGCTGCTGGCCGGCGGGACGGATGCGATGTTCGTCGCCGTCGAAGGTGCCGAGGACGATGTGGACCAGGGCGCGGCCGATATCCGCAACGCGAACGTGGGGCCGGACGACGTCGTGCTGGCCGTCGCCGCATCGGGCGCGACGCCGTACGTGCTGGGCGCCCTGCGGGCCGCGCGGACGGCCGGGGCGCTGACGATCGGTTTCGCGAACAATCCGGAGGCGCCCGTCGCCGGCGAAGCCGAGATCGGCGTCACCCTGGACACGGGGCCGGAAGCCATCTCCGGCAGCACGCGTTTAAAAGCGGGCACGTCGCAGAAGATCGCGCTGAATACCTTCTCAAGCGCTTTGATGGTGCGTTTGAACAAGGTTTATGGCAACCTGATGGTAGACTTGAAGGCGACCAATGCCAAGCTGGTCCGCCGTGCCATCCGCCTGACGTCGTTCGCGACCGGGGCCGACGAGGCGGCGGCCCGCGCGGTGCTGGCGCAGTGCGACTTCCATGTCAAGGTCGCGATCGTGGCCTTGTCCAAGAACATCCCTGTCGAGCAGGCGCGTGCCCTGCTGGAGAGCGCGCGCGGCAGCGTGCGCGCCGCCCTGGCCGGCTGACGCGGCGCGGGGGCCCCAGCAACGCCCGCCGGCCGACGACGAAAGAACATGCAGACTACGCAATCCAAGAACCCGTGGCTGTGGGTGCCCTCGTTGTATTTCGGCCAGGCCATCCCCTACATCGTCGCCAACAGCCTGTCCGTCATCATGTACAAGGACATGGGGCTGTCCAACACCGACATCGCCTTTTATACGAGCCTGCTGTACCTGCCCTGGGTGATCAAGCCGCTGTGGTCGCCGGTGGTCGACCTGTTCGGCACCAAGCGCGGCTGGACGGTGTCTCTGCAACTGGTGCTGGCCGCCGCGCTGGGGGCCGTCGGCGGGACACTCCACTTGCCGTCGTTCTTCATGATCAGCCTGGCGGTCATGTGGGTGATGGCCTTCGCGTCCGCCACGCACGACATTTCCGCCGACGGCTTTTATATGCTGGGCCTGCGCCAGCAGCAGCAGGCCGCCTATGTCGGCGTGCGCTCCACGTTTTATCGGCTTGCGACGCTGGCCGCGCAGGGACCGCTCGTGATCCTGGCCGGCCATCTCTCGACATCGTTGGGCGACGTGCACCAGGCGTGGAGCATCGTGTTCTTCGTGCTGTGCGGGCTGTTCTTCGCCTTGTGCGCGTGGCACCAGGCCGTGCTGCCGCGACCCGACACCGACCACCGGGCGACCGAGGGCAAGGAGGGAATCACTAAGCCCCTTGCCAGCTTCTTCGCCACCTTCGCCAGCTTTTTCCGCAAGCGCGACATCTGGCTGATCCTCGGTTTTATTTTGACGTTCCGCCTGGGCGAGTCGCAGCTGTTGAAACTCGTCGCGCCATTCCTCAAGGACCCGGTCAGCGCGGGCGGGCTGGGTCTCACGACCGAGCAGTACGGCACCGCCTACGGCACCATCGGCATCATCGCGCTGACCATCGGCGGCCTGTTCGGCGGTTACCTGATCTCGCGCCTGGGCCTGAAACGCTGCCTGTGGCTGATGGTCCTGGCCGTGCACCTGCCCGACCTCGTGTTCGTGTACCTGTCGTCCGCGCAGCCGCAGAATTTCGGCGTCATCTGCGGCTTCCTCGCGATCGAGCAGTTCGGTTACGGCTTTGGTTTCACCGCCATGATGATGTACATGATCATGGTGTCGGAAGGCCCGTACAAGACGGCCCATTACGCGATCTGCACGGGCCTGATGGCGCTCGGCATGATGGTGCCCGGCATGTGGAGCGGCAAGCTGCAGGAGATGATCGGCTACCAGCATTTCTTCGTCTGGACGTGCCTCGCGACGATCCCCGCCTTCGCGATGGCGGCATTGGTAAAAATCGATCCGGAGTTCGGGAAGAAGTGAACAATAACCGCCTCGTGTCGCTCGACGCCTTCCGCGGTTTTACCATTGCCGCGATGGTGCTGGTCAATAATCCGGGCGACTGGGGCCATCTGTACGGCCCGCTGGAACACGCGAAGTGGAACGGCTGGACTTTTACGGACTGCATCTTCCCGTTCTTCCTGTTCATTGGCGGCGTGGCGATGGCCTTGTCGCTGGGACGCCTCGCTGCGGCCGGGGCCGACAGGCCCCGTTTGCTCGCCAAGCTGGCGAAGCGCGCGCTGCTGATCTTCCTGATCGGCTTTCTGCTGAACTTCATGCCGTATTTCAATATCGACAAAGTGCGCATCCCCGGCGTGTTGCAGCGGATTGCGCTGTGCACGTTGCTGGCCGCGCCCATCGTCGTGTATTGCGGCTGGCGCGCGCAACTGGCCGTCATCGCGGGCGTGCTGGCGCTGTACAGCGTGCTGATGCTGTACGTGCCCGTGCCCGGCATCGGCGCCGGCGTGCTGGAGCCCGGGCAGGACTTCGGCGCGTGGGTCGACCGCACGCTGCTGGGCAATCACCTGTGGGTGCAATCGAAAACGTGGGATCCCGAAGGCATCGTGTCCACGTTGCCCGCGCTGTGCAGCCAGCTGTTCGGCGTGCTGGCCGGCCGCTGGCTCGCGTCGAGCGTGGACCGCACGCGGCAGGTGGTCGGACTGGTGGTCGCCGGCATCGCGTGCGTCGCGATTGGGATGTTTCTCGATATCATTCTCATGCCGATCAACAAGAGCCTGTGGACACCGTCGTACTGCTTCCTGATGACCGGCCTGGCCTGCCTGGCATTTTCCGCATTCTATTGGCCGCTGGACGTGAGCCCCTCTTCCCGCGTACGTACGCGGGCGGCGCGCTGGACTCTTCCGTTCGTTATCTACGGCATGAACGCATTGTTCATCTTTGCGTTTTCCGGATTTGTCGCGAAAATGCTGGGCTATGTAAAATTCGCGCAGCCGGACGGCAGCCCGCATACGCTGGGGCAGGTGTTGTACGCGCCCATCGCCGCGTTGCCGGTCGGTGCCGTCAATACGTCGCTGCTGCATGCCGTGTTGTTCGATGCGTGCATGTTCCTCGTCGCGTGGGGCATGTGGCGCAAACGGTGGTTCGTCAAAGTCTAGGAGTTGGTGTTGCAACCTGATCAAAAACGACGCGCATTCGCGTTCGCGGGAGTCGCCAGTGCGCTGGCGATGGGCGGCCTCATGTCGGGCTGCAGTTCGACGCCTCCGCTGGTGAGCAACGTCCCCGCCGGCGACGAGCCGCCGCCCGCCCCGCGTGAATTCCGGGCCGCCTGGGTGTCGACCGTCGCCAACATCGACTGGCCCAGCAAACCGAACCTCTCCGCCGACAAGCAGCAGGCCGAAGCCATCGCCATCCTCGACCGCGCCAAGGCGCTGAACCTGAATGCCATCGTGCTGCAGGTGCGCCCGTCCGCGGACGCCATCTATCCGTCCAGGCTGGAACCGTGGTCGGAATACCTGACTGGCTTGCAGGGCCAGGCGCCGCAGCCATGGTACGACCCGCTGAAATTCTGGGTCACGCAGGCGCACGCGCGCGGGCTCGAGCTGCACGCGTGGTTCAACCCGTACCGCGCCCGCCACAACGGCGCCCGCTCGCCGGCCGCGCCGAACCACATCACGCGCACGAATCCGTCCGCCGTCAAGACCTACGGCAAATACCAGTGGATGGATCCGGGCGAGGAAGCCGCCGTCAAGCAGACGCTGGACGTCGTGCTGGACGTCGTGCGCCGCTACGACATCGACGGCGTCCACATCGACGATTATTTTTATCCGTACCCGATCGAGGCCCCGACGGCGACCGGTGCGGAAGGCGCGGCGCTGGAAGGCCGCACCGCGAAGGCCGAGCTGGATTTTCCCGACGAACCCGCGTGGCAGCGCTACGTGGCCGGCGGCGGGCGGCTCGATCGCGCGTCGTGGCGGCGCCAGAACGTCAACCGCCTGATCGAGGCGATGTACGAGGGCATCCACCGCGAGAAGAGCTGGGTGCGCTTCGGCATCAGCCCGTTCGGCCTGGGCCGGCCGGACCGCCGCCCGCGCGGCATCGTCGGCTTTTCGCAGTACGACAAGCTGTATGCGGACGCCGAGACGTGGCTTCAAAATGGCTGGCTCGATTATTTCTCGCCGCAGTTGTACTGGGGCATCCGCCAGCCGGGCCAGGCGTACGACGTGCTGCTCGATTACTGGCTGACGCAGAACCCGAAAGGCCGTCACGTGTGGCCGGGCCTGTTCACGAGCCGCGTCGGCGCGCCGACGAAGGAGTATCCACCGCAGGAAATCCTCGACCAGATCGACCACACGCGGGCGCGTCCGAACGCGAACGGCCACTTGCACTTCAGCATGGCGCCGCTGATGGAAAACCGCAAGGGCATCAGCGACCAGCTGCGCACCGTGTCGTATCCTGGTCCCGCACTCGTGCCCGCGACGCCGTGGCTCGGCAACGAAGCGCCCGGCGCGCCGTCCGTCGCGGCCGTGCGCAAGGGCCCGTCCGTGTATTTGAAACTCGTGGCCGGCAAGGCCAATGCGATGTACGCGATCTGGTCGCGCTTCGGCAACCAGTGGCGCTTCGCCGTGGCGCCCGCATCGCGCGTGGACTGGGCCGTGCCCGACGATGCGAAGCTGGGCGCGGCGGATGCCATCGTCGTCAGTGCCGTCGACCGTCTCGGCAACGAAAGCCCCAGGATCGAAGCCTGGCGCAAGGCATAACCTTGGGTCATGCATTGCACGCCACCATTCATTCGCCCGTTGAGCGCCTGACGGCGTACACTGGCGGGTGATCATGATCGATTCGCAACCCGAACCTATACCGCCGAGCCCGGCTGGCAGCCTGGGGCTCGGCATCGACGCCGGCGGCACCGAGACGCGCTGGGCCCTTGCCGCGCCCGGCGGCGCCATCGTGGCCGAGGGCCGCGTCGCCGGCCTGTCGGCACTGCAGATGGGCACGCCGCACGGCCGCGACGCCGTCCGCGCCACCTTCGCCGAACTGGCAACGCAAGCTCTCGTGCACGGCGTGCCGGGCCGGGTGGAAGCGGGCCTGACGGGCTTCGGCGGCGACAGCGAACTGCTGCAGCGCTGGCTCGCGGAAGAACTGCATCTCGACCCGGGCCGCATCCACTTCTGCAGCGACATGGAAATTGCCTACCGCGCCAGCTTCGCGCCGGGCGAAGGCTATCTCGTGTACGCGGGCACGGGCTCCATCGGCGCTTTCGTCGACGCGCACGGCCAGTTCCACCGCGCGGGCGGACGCGGCGTCGTGCTGGACGATGGCGGCGGCGGCTTCTGGATCGCGAAGGAGGCGCTGCGCCACATCTGGCGCCTCGAAGACGAGCGGCCCGGCAGCTGGGAACAATCGCCGCTGGCGCAAGCCGTGTTCGACTACGTCGGCGGCGCCGACTGGGCATATTCGCGCCAGTTCATCTATGGCCAGGAACGGGGCGCCGTCGGCAAGCTGGCGCTCGCGGTGGCGGCGACGGCCGATAAGGATCCCGTCGCGGCCGACATCCTGCGCGCGGCCGGCCGCGAACTCGCGCGCCTCGCGCTGGCGCTGACGGGGCGCTTCGGACCGCGTCCGGTCGCCGTGTCCGGGCGGGCGGCGGAGCTGCATCCGCTGATCGTCGACACGATGCGGACAAACGTGCCCGGCATCGCCTTGACGCAGACACCGGGCCAGGCCCATCACGCGGCGGCGCGCATGGCGCTCGCCGCCGATCCATCCAACACCACGACATCGACATGAAGACACTCGTCGCGACCCTGCTCCTCGCCCTGCTGGCCGGCTGCGCCACGCCGCCGCCCACCGGACCGCAATACGACCACACGTACACGGCCCGCGGCCAGAGCAGCCGCGCGCGCTTCCTCGTGCTGCACTACACCGTCAGCAACCGTGCGGATTCGATCAAGATCCTGACCCAGCAGGAAGTCAGCGCGCATTACCTCGTCACGGACGATCCCGTCCCCGTCATCTACAACCTCGTCGACGAAAAGAACGCGGCCTGGCATGCCGGTAACTCGAGCTGGAAGAATTTCACGCAGCTGAACAACAGCTCGATCGGCATCGAGATCGTCAACCCGGGCTGGCAGGACACGCCGGGTGGCCGCGTCTACGCGCCGTTCCCGCAAGCGCAGATCGACGCGCTGATCCCGCTCGTGCGCGACATCGTCACGCGCCACCACATCGCGCCGGAAAACGTGCTGGGCCACTCCGACATCGCCCCGCTGCGCAAGCAGGACCCGGGCCCGATGTTCCCCTGGCGCCAGCTGGCGGCTGCGGGCCTCGTCGCGTGGCCGGATGCGAACCGCGTCGCGATGCTCGTGCCGATCTTCCAGGTCCAGCTGCCGGACATCGCCTGGTACCAGAAGAAACTGGCGACGTGGGGCTATGGCCTCGTCCAGTCGGGCGTGCTCGACGAGCAGACGCGCACCGTGCTGTCGGCATTCCAGATGAAATACCGTCCGGCCAACATCGACGGCAATCCGGACGTCGAGACGGCAGCGCTGCTGGAAGCGCTGACGAACCCGACCGGTCCGCTGCCGCAGCCGTTGCCGGCGCCGGTCATCACGGCGCCTGTCATCATTCCGGATGCGACGCCGGTGCCGCCCGCGCCGCCGGTACCTCCCGCGCCGCCCGCGTCGCCGGTACCGCCGGTACCGCCGACACCGGAGGCTGTTCCTCCGACGCCGCCGGTCCCGGCGCAGCAGTGATCGGGAACTGAGCGATGCGCCTGCGCCATATCGAAGTCTTCCACGCCATCATGCAGGTCGGTACCATCAGCGGCGCCGCGCAGGTCCTGCACATCTCGCAGCCGGCCGTGACGAAAGTCCTGCAGCACGCCGAACTGCAACTGGGCATGCCGCTGTTCGAGCGCGTGCGCGGCAAGTTGATTCCGAAGCCGGAGGCGCACCGCCTGTTCGCCGAGACGGAAAAACTGAACCGCGACCTGCAAGGTATCCGCCGCCTGGCCGCGAGCCTGAAAAACCGCGCCGAGGAAACCGTGCGGCTCGTCTCCACGCCGACGATCGCCGTTTCCGTGCTGCCCGCCGCGCTGACCGTGTGGCGCCGCGACTTCGCGCAGACCCGCTGTGAGCTCGCCACGTTCCACACGAACGAGATCGTGAACGCGTTGCGCCTCGGCGAGGCCGACCTGGCGCTGTCGCTGCAGGACCCGCGCCACCCCGGCATCGAAGCGGAGCCGATCGCGCAGGGCGCGCTGATGGTGATGGCGCCGGCCGGCACGTGGACCGCCGCGGAGTGCGCGCAACCGATCACGCCGTCCGGCCTCAGCGGCGAGTTGATCGGCCTGGCCGACCGCGACCCGCTCGGCGAAATGGTCGTGGCCGCATGCGAGGCGCAGGACGTGCACCCGGTGTTTCGCACCGTCGTGCAGACGTACCAGATCGCGAGATCTCTCGTCGAGGCGGGTGCGGGCACGGCGGTGCTCGATCCGTTCACGGCCGCGTCCGCCGCGCCGGGCAAGGTGCAGTGCCGCCCGTGGGCGCCGACGATCCCCGTCCAGCTCTACCTGCTGACGGCCAGCCACGCGCCGCTGTCGCACGGCGCGCGTGAACTGGCCATGTGCATCGGCGCCACGGCGCGCAATTTGTTGGATCAAGGATGTGCATGAATACCATCGCCAGCGAGCACATCGCCCGCCACCCCGAGTTCCGCCACCTGTCGACCATCGCCGGCATCGCCGTCGACCTGCGCTACGCGACCCCGGACAACTTCGTCGGCCGTGATTTGTACTCTCCCTACGATTGCGCCTGGCTGCACCGCGACGCGGCGTTTGCGCTGGAGCGCGTCGTCGCGTGGCTGAAGGCCCGACGTCCCGGCTGCACGCCGCTCGTCCTCGATGCGCTGCGTCCGCAGCGCGTGCAGCAGCAACTGTGGGATGCGCTGGCCGGTACCGATCTGCAGATGTATCTCGCGCATCCGCAGCGGGGTTCGATCCACTCGTTCGGGATGGCGCTGGACATCACGATCCTCGATGAGCAGGGCCGTGAGCTCGACATGGGCACGGGCTTCGACGACATGACGGAACTGTCCCATCCCGCGCTGGAAGCCCGCTTCCTGGCCAGCGGTGACCTGTCGGCGGAGCAGGTGGCCAACCGGCAATTGCTGCGCGACGCCATGTGCCAGGCCGGTTTCGTCGGCATCAACACGGAGTGGTGGCATTTCGATTGCGGCGACCGCAACCTCGTGCGCCAGACTTTCCGCCGCGTGCTCTGACCCCGTCGCACGGTGCTGTCGCGCCACGCTGACGGCACCCGTGCACGCTTGAGCAAGCTCATTCTCCTGAATTTCTCCGCCGGGACAATCGGTCCACTGACCCACGCCCACGCGAAGGAGAAAGAGATGAAGAGCTCGTTGTTGTCCGGTTTTATCCTGCTGATCATGACCGCGCTGGCCGGTTGCAGCACCGACGCCGGCAGCCGGTTCGCCGCGCGCGACACGACGGTCGAGTACTACCGCGTATTCGACATCAAGACCGACGCCGCACGCGAGGCCGTGGCCGGGGCGGCCACCGCAGGCCTCAACCGCAATGTGAAGGAAGCCTCCGTCGCGACGCCGGCCGCCGAGGCCACCGAGCTGCCGGGCCACTTCAGGATGGCCGACCCGACGAGCGCGGCGCCCGGCACCGCCGTCGACAAGAGCCCGAGCTGCGAAGGCGCCGCCTGGACCGCCAAGGCCGCCCCGCAAGTACGCGGCGGCGACAACATGAACATGGTCGCCTGCCTGTTCCCGTACAAGAACGGCTACCACCTCGACATGTACGCCGTGTTCACGAAGCCCGAAGGCGGCTGGCTGTCCTGGCCGCGCCGGGTCGGCGGCATGATGCTCGGCACACCGGAAAAATTCACCGAGACCACGATGCTGGACATCGTGCGCTCGATCCGCGCGAACACGAAGGCGCAAGTGTCGCTGGTGGAAGCGAAGCCCAATCTGCCGGGAACGCCGTGGCTGGAGGGTGGTGACGCGCCGCTCGCCGCAGCCGGACAGGTCAGCAAGCCGTAGGGTGGGCGGCTATACCCGGTGGCGGGCACCGCGTTGGCGTCACCGCCGCCCACGCGGTGATACGCGACGGCGGCTCCGTCGAGACCGCGAGCGGCACCATTCACGCGACGGCGGCTCCGTCGAGACCGCGAGCGGCACCATTACGGTGTAGCGGTACCGTTCGCAACACCCGTCGCCGACGGTGTCCCATCCAGCCGCGCGACCCAATCGACGAGCGCATCGAGCACGGCCCGGCCGCGCCCGTTGCCGACCCGGTCGCTGTTGACGAAGGCGACGAGCACACACTGCCTGCCGTCCGCATCCGGCACGTAGCCGGCCAGCGCGACGACGTTGGACAGCGTGCCCGTCTTCAGGCGCGCGCGGCTGGCGGCGGGGCTGTCGTGCAGGCGGCGGCGCATCGTGCCGTCCACGGCCGCGATCGGCATGCTGGTCTGGAGTTCCGGCGCCCAGTTGCTGCGCAGGCCCGCTTGCAGCAGGCCCGCCATCTGGATGGGCGTGATGCTTTCGATGCGCGACAGGCCGGAGCCGTTTTCCACGACGAAGCCGGTGTCGTCGATGCCGTGCGTGCGCATCCAGGCGCGCACGACGGCCTCGCTGCGGGCAAGCGTCGTCAGGGTCGTGCCGGATGTGTTGGGCTGCGGATGGCTGCCCAGCACGGGGTCCGGTTCGAGCGCGCCCAGGCTCAGGAAGAGCAGGCGGGCGAGGGCGTTGTCGGAGGGCTTGTTGATGTCGCGGATGACTTCCGGCAGCGGGCGCGACACGTGTTCGGCCAGCAGGCGCGTACCCGGCGGCGTGGCGCCTTCGACGGCCGTGCCCGTGATGGTGCCGCCCAGCGTCTTCCACTGGCGGCGCACGAGGCGGGCGACGTATTCCTGGCGGTCGATCACGTTGATCGACTCGCTGGCCACGCAGTTTTTCGGGAAGGTGCCGTGCAGCACGACCTTGATGCCGCCGCCCGGACGCGGCACGGCTTCCGGCAGCTTCCACCCGTGTTCCCAGGTGGCGCAGTCGGCATCGATGAGCTTCATGTCCGTGTCGACGGTGACGCCGTCGAGCTCGGGCTGCATCGCGACGCGCACGCGCGTGGCCGGTTTGCCGTCCGGGCGCGGCGTCGAGCGGATGTCCAGTTGCAGCATGTTGCGGTTGACGAACAGCGCGTCCGGGATGGCGTTGTAATAGGCCTCCGGCGATTCGTCGAACGGCGGCACGCCGACGTTTGCGCGGGCCGGATTGAACAGCGTGCGGTCGACGACCAGGTTGCCGTCGATCCGGCGGATGCCCTGGTAGCGCAGGGCGCGCAGCATGGTCGTCAACGTCTCGGTGGACAGGTCGACGTCGGCGCCGCCGCGCAGCACGAGGTCGCCGCGCAGCACGCCGCCCTTGACCTCGCCCGTCGTGCGCATCTCGGTGCGGCCGCGGAACACGGGGCCCAGCTGCTCGAGGGCGACCAGGGTCGTGACGAGTTTCATCGTCGATGCGGGGTGCAGCGGATGGTCGGCCAGGTGCGACAGCACCGTCTTGTCGCCGCGCAGGACGAGCGCGCTCACGGCATCCTCGGGAATCCCCGCCGTGCGCAGGGCGTCCGTGACGGGGATCGGCAGCGGCGTCGTCATCGACGCCGGCGGTGACGGTTGCAGCTGGGCCGCGGCCGGCATGCCGATGCCCAGCAGCGCGGCGGCGAGAAGAGTCAGTGCGTGACGACGAAGCATGCCTGTCCTTTTTGTTGTTGCTATAGTCATTATCCGAAGAACACGTAAGCCACGGAGATGGCCGCGATGATGCCGGCAAAGTCGGCGATCAGCCCGCAGGAAATCGCATAGCGCGTCTTGCGCACGCCGACGGAGCCGAAGTACAGCGCGACGATGTAGAACGTGGTATCCGCCGAGCCCTGGAAGATGCACGCGAGGCGGCCGACGAACGAATCGACACCATACGTCTTCATGGCGTCGATCATCAGCGCGCGCGACCCGCTGCCGGAAAGCGGCTTCATCAGTGCGGTGGGCAGCGCGGGGGTGAACGCGGTGTCGAGGCCGGCCATGCGGATGAGCCATTCCAGGCCCTGCACGACGAAGCCGAGCACGCCGGCATTGCGGATCACGGAGATGGCGACGAGCATGCCGACGAGGTAGGGGATGATCGTGAGCGACGTCTGGATGCCGCCCTTGGCGCCCTCGATGAACGCCTCGTACACGTTCACGCGCCGAATCATCGCGCCGACGATGAACACGACGATGATGGAGAACAGGATCAAATTGCTCGCGACCTTGGAGACGGTCTCGATTTCCGGCTTCGTCAGGTATTGCGTGAAATACCAGATCAGCGTGGCGATGGCGGCCGTCATGCCGCCCAGCCAGCCCAGCACGACGCCGTTCAGCAGATTGATGCGCTGGCGGATCGACACGGCGATGATGCCGGCGACCGTGGCGACATAGGTCGCGATCATGCATGGGATGAAGATGTCGGACGGGTCTTTCGCACCGAGGATCGCGCGCTGCGCCATGATCGCGAGCGGGATCAGGGTGAGGCCCGACGTGTGCAGCACGAGGAACATGATCTGCGCGTTGCTGGCCGTGTCCTTGTTCGGATTCAGCGTCTGCAGGCTTTCCATCGCCTTCAGGCCGAACGGCGTCGCGGCATTGTCCAGGCCGAGCAGGTTCGCGGAAAAATTCATCACCATGTGGCCCGTGGCCGGGTGGTCCTTCGGCACTTCCGGGAAGATGCGCGAAAAGAAGGGAGAAATGATTTTCGCCAGCCAGCCGACGGCGCCGGCCTTCTCGCCGATGTTCATGATGCCGAGCCATAAGGTCATCACGCCGGCCAGCGGCAGGGCGATGTCCATCACGCCCATCTTGGCCGCGTCGAAGGTGCCGTCGATGATGCGCTTGAAAATCTCGGTATCCCCGAGAAAGATCCATTGGGCCAAAGCCGCGACGAAGCCGACGAGGAAGAAGCCGATCCAGATGTAATTTAATGCCATGGTGTCGTAGATGCAGGCAATGCCGGGCCGCGTAGGCCTGAGCTCGATTGTGCAGCGGAGAGTATAGGCGCTGAGCAAGCTGCACTGATGAAAGTATGGGCCGGGGATATGTAAAAAAGTTATGCGCCGCTGGGAAGCTTGGCGTTCTCTCATCACGTACCGTATTGCTTGCGCCCAAGGCCTGAGCCTATGATACGCAACGCTTCCAGGACCTCGCCATGCCGACTCGCCGCACCATCCTCGCTTCCCTGCTGTTCACCGCGCTCGCCCCATTCGCCGCCGCGCAAGGCCCGGCACCCAAGGTTCTGCACATGTTCCTGTCGACCAGCGAGACGGGCATGGACCCGGCCGTCGCCTCCGACATCGCCACGTTGTCCCTGCTGGAAAACCTGTTCGATCCGCTGCTGCGCTACGACTACCTCGCGCGCCCCGTCAAACTGCAGGGCAATGGCGCGAAGGACCTGCCCGAGACCTCGGCCGACGGCCTGACGTACACCTTCCACATCCGCCCCGGCATGCGGTTCACGCCCGACCCGGCCTTCAAAGGTCCGCCGCGCGAGGTGACGGCGGCCGACTACGTCTACAGCATCCAGCGCCTGTATGACCCGACGTTGAAATCGCCGTGGTCGTTCATGTTCGAGGGAAAACTGCTGGGCGACGCGGCGTGGAAGGACCGCTTCAGCTACGCGACGAGCATCCCCGGCCTGCAGGCCGTCGACCGGTACACGCTGCGCATCCGTCTTTCCGAGCCGGATAACAATTTCCTGTTTTACCTGGCCACGCCGGCGACGGGTGTCGTCGCGCGCGAAGTGATCGAGGCGTATCCGGGCCAGGCCGGCAATCACCCTGTCGGCACGGGGCCGTTCATGCTGGGGGACTGGAAGCGCAGCGACCGGATCGTCCTTGTGGCGAATCCGACGTCGACGTCCGTGTTTCACTCCAGCGTGGCAACGGACCCGGCGGCCGATCCCGGCGACCGCGCCATCGCGCGTGCGCTCGAAGGGCAAAAGCTGCCGCGCGTGGACAAGGTCGACATCAAGATCGCCGAAGAATTCCAGGGCCGCATGCTGGGCTTCCTGAACGGCGAATATGACTACCTGGAGCAGGTGCCGGAATCGATGACGGACATGGTCATCAAAAACGGCAAGCTGAAACCCGAGCTCACCGCGCGCGGCATGCAGCTGTATCGCTTCCCCGTGCTGCAGACCTACTACATGTGGATGAACATGGAGGATCCGGTGCTGGGGGGCTATTCGAAGGAAAGGGTGGCGCTGCGCCGTGCGATCTCGCTCAGCTACAACAGCGCCGAGGACATCGCGCTGCTGAAACAAGGGTTCGCGATCAAGGCCGAATCGCCGCTGCCGCCCGGCGTGCTGGGCTATGACCCGAACTACCGCAGCCCCGTCCCGTACGATCCGGCGATGGCGAATGCCTTACTCGACCGCTTCGGTTACGACAAGCGCGACTCCGACGGATTCAGACGGCAGCCGAAGCCGAACGGCGGCGGCACCGAGCCATTGACGCTGCAGATGAGCAGCGAAGCCACGGTCGGCGGCCGCCTGCGCGACGAACTGTGGCGCAAATGCCTGAATGCCGTCGGCCTGCGCGTCGTGTTCAAGTCCGATAAAAAGACGGAGATCATCAAGGCGTCGCGCCTCGGCAAGGTGCAGATGTTCGAGAGTAACTGGATCGCCGACTTCCCCGACGGCGACAATTTTTACCAGCTGCTGTACGGCCCCAACGCCGGCCGCGCCAACTACGCCCGTTTCAACCTGCCGGCCTACAACGAACGCTACGAGCAGGCGCACGCGCTCAAGGATGGTCCCGAGCGCCAGAAGCTGTATTTCGAGATGAACCAGCTGATCCACGCCTATAACCCGTGGGTGCCGCTGACGCATGTACTCTCGGCGGATATCCGACAACCGTGGCTCAAAAACTACAAACGCCACCCCGTCGAATTCACGCAATGGCGTTATCTGGATGTCGATGTTGCGGAAAGGACACGTGCTGCAAGAGGGAAGTGATACTTTTTGCTAGATTGACTGTGTGAAATATTCCCTGCAGTTATAGTCAGCGCCGGAATTTTCATTGGCTGGGCGCGCGTCAGTGCGCTTACCTTTGAATCAACAATTCATGCCAACGTCATCGTGCACCAAGGAGAGCCACGTGAAGTTAAAGAAGCTAGCGACCATGATCGCCGTGATCGGTACCGCAGCCCCGGCCGTCGCGCAGCAAGCGCAAACGGACAAGCCGATCGCGCGCGTCGAGATCACGGGTTCCAGCATCAAGCGCATCGCCACCGAAGGCGCGCTGCCGGTGCAGACGATCACGATGGACCAGCTGGACAAGCAGGGCGTCACGAACGCGGAACAGCTGATGCGCCTGATTTCGGCCAACGGCACGGGCGCGGACAATATGACTTCAGGTAATAACGTGTTCGGCGCGGATGCCGACCGCGTCAGCGGCGGCGGCTCGTTCGCATCGCTGCGCGGCCTGGGCCCGACCGGCACCCTCGTGCTGATCAACGGCCGCCGCATTTCCGGCTACGGCCTGTCCGGCAAGGCGGTCGACCTGAACACGATCCCGCTGGCGGCCGTCGCCCGTATCGAAGTGCTGAAGGATGGCGCATCCGCGATCTATGGCACGGACGCCGTCGGCGGCGTCATCAACTTCATCCTCAAGACGAATTTCGAAGGCCTGCAGGCGAATGCCACCGGCAACTGGACGGAGCACGGCGGCGGCGCCACCCGCCGGCTGCAGGTCGTGGCCGGTCACGGCAACCTGGACACCGACCGCTTCAACGTCATGGTGGCCGTCGGCTACGACCGGAACAACGAACTCGATTCGCACCAGCGCTCGTTCGCCAACGGCTACCAGCCGGCGCGCGGCCTGTCGCCGGACACCACCGGCACCCCGGTCGCCAACCAGCTGACGGGCGCCGGCACCGCGCTGGGCTCGAACTTCCAGATGCCGGGCGATCCGAACAAATACCTGCAGGCGGGTCTCCTCTCCCTGCAGGGCAAGTGCGACAGCGTGCAGGGCATGAACCAGTACGCGACGGCGCTGTGGAAGGACGTGACGTCGCCGCTGCGCTCGACCTATTCCTGCGCCTACGACTACGGCGGCGACTACGTGATGCAGTTGCCGACGGAGCGCACGAACGGCGTCGCCCGCGCCACGTTCCAGGTCAACCCGGACCACCGCGTGTTCGCCGAAGCCGTCGCCGCGCATACGAATTCGCTGGCGATCCTGACGCCGGCGCAGATCTCCACGTCGCTCGCGAACGGCAACGCGTATCCGGTGGGGGGGCCGTACTACCAGGACCTGTCGCCGTACATCGCTTCGTTCGACAAGACCAAGCCGATCATCTACAAATGGCGCGCCTGGCCGCTGGGTAACCGCACGCAGAACTACACGACCGACACCGTGCGCCTGATGACGGGCGCCGAGGGTCTCCTGGCCGGCAAGTGGGACTACAAGATCGACTTGTCGCACAGCGAGAGCCACACCAAGACGGACCTCGTCGACGGCTATGCCTACACGAGCGCGCTGTACCAAGTGCTGGGCAGCGGCGTCGTGAACCCGTTCGCCGCGCCGTCGCAGGGCCAGAGCGCCGCCGCGATGCAGGCGCTGGAAGGCACCAAATTCTACGGCCGCCTCCAGCACGGCAAGACGACGCTCACGCAGTTCAACGCCTCCATCTCGGGCGAGATCTGGCAACTGCCGGCCGGCCCGCTGCAGGGCGCGATCGGCACCGACCTGCGCCGCGAGGGCTATGGCTTCGCGCAGGACGTCGACGCGACCAAGATCCTGCTGGCGCCGGGTAACGCGAACCAGGACACGGTCAACCGCAACGTCAAGGCGATCTACACCGAGCTCGTGGTTCCGGTCATGAAGAACCTGGAACTGCAGCTGGCGCTGCGCCGCGACGACTACAGCCTGATCGGCGCAACGACGAATCCGAAGATCGCGTTCAGCTACCGTCCCACGAGCTGGCTGATGCTGCGCGGTTCGGCCAACAAGGGTTTCCTGGCGCCGAGCTTCGCCCAGCTGTATTCGGGCCGCCTGGACCAGGAACTGCCGAACGGCGTGTCCGACCCGGTCGGCTGCGCGTCCCACCAGGGCGACCCGCGCTACTGCGCGATCGAGCGCCTGAACTACTTCAGCGGCGGCAACCCGAACCTGCGTCCGGAGACGTCCAAGCAGGGCACCCTGGGCTTCATCGTCGAGCCGAACGCGAACTTCTCGATGTCAGTTGACTACTGGGCGATCAACGTCAAGGACCGCATCCTGAACCGCACGCCGCAAGTGGTGCTGGCCAATGCGGCTGCGCTGGGCGAGTACATCCACCGCAATGCGGACGGTACCATCGATTACGTCGACGCGGGCTGGATCAACGCGGCCGGCCTCAAGACGCGCGGCGCCGACGTGGGCCTGCGCGGCCGCGGCAACCTGCCGGACGGCTGGCGCTGGAACGCGACCCTCGACGGCACCTGGACGCAGAGCTACCAGTTCGCCGAGTTCGAAGGCCAGCCGTACGTCGAATACGTCGGCAATTTTTATACGCGCGACATTTACCTGCGCTGGAAGCACAACGCCACGTTCAGTGTGAACAAGGGCGCATGGAGCTTCCTGCTCAGTAACCTGTACCGCGACGGCTACAAGGACCAGGTGCCGAACGGCGGCAAGGGCACGCCGCCGGCGGGCTTCAATCCGCACGTCGCCAGCTACACGACGTGGGGCCTGTCCACGACGTACACGGGCTTGAAAAACACGACGATCACCGTCGGCATCCAGAACCTGTTCGACCGCGACCCGCCGTTCACGGCGCACAACGTGGACGAAGTCGTGGGCGCCGGCTGGGATCCGCGCGTGGCCGACCCGCGCGGCCGCTCGCTGAGCTTCGACGTCAAGTACCGCTTCTTCTAACCGGTAGCGCCAGTATCCTTGGCACGACCTGCGGCCCGCGACCATGGAAGCCACAAGCTTCCGCGGCGCGGGCCGTTTTACTTGAACCCACCATGAACGGCAGGCGCAGATTCAACCAGATGATGGCGGCGGCATTGTTGCTGCGCTTCACGTCTCTTCCTGCGCCTGCGTGGTCCGCATCGAAAACCATGACACCACTGATCAAACCACCGCGCCTGCGCCGCGGCGACGTCGTCGGCCTCGTCGCGCCGGGCGGCTACACGAGCGACGCCGCCATCGAGAAGGCGGTCCAGCACATTGAGGCGCTGGGCTTCCGCGTCAAGCTGGGCACGTACCTGCGCGACGTGTGGGGCAATTACGGCGGCACGGTCGCGGCGCGCATCGCCGACCTGCACGCGATGTTCCGCGATTCCGACGTGAAAGCCATCTGGGCGATCCGCGGCGGGTCCGGCTGCATCTCGCTGCTGCGGCACCTGGACTACCGCCTGATCCGCACCCATCCGAAGGTCCTGCTGGGCTACTCCGATATCACCGCGCTGCACCTCGCCATCCACCGCCACGCGGGCCTCGTGACGTTCCACGGCCCGGTCGCATCGAGCACGCCGTCGGCCTATTCGACGGAGCACCTGCTGGCCGTGCTGACGGAGCCGAGAGACGCCTACACGATCCCGATGTCGGCGGAGAACGACCGCCGCGCGCTGGAAGAGCCGTGGTATGCGACGCGCACCGTGCACGAAGGCGTCGCCGAGGGCCCGCTCATCGGGGGCAATCTGTCGCTCGCGAGCGCGCTCGCGGGCACGCCGTACGCGGCGGATTTCACGGGCGGCCTGCTGTTCCTCGAAGAGGTGAACGAGGAGCCGTACCGCATCGACCGCTGGATGACGCAGCTCGACCTCGCCGTCGGTTTTGATAAAGCTGCCGGCGTCATGATCGGCATCTGCGAGAACTGCGGACCGCAGGGCGACGGGCCGTCGCTGACCTTGGACGAGACCCTCGACGTGCACCTGCAGCCGCTGCGCGTGCCGGCGGTGACGGGGTATTCGTTCGGGCATATCCGCAACCAGTTCACGATGCCGGTCGGGATCCGGGGCCGGCTGGATACGGAGGCGCGGACGGTGACGTTGCTGGAGGCAGCCGTTAGCTGAAGCCCGTCGCCCCGCGGAGGCGGGGGCCCAATCTTGTATGCGTTATCGCAGCGCCAGCAACTTGGGTTCCCGCCTTCGCGGGAACGACGTTTCAACGTAGCGGCTCGTGCTTACCACCGCCACGCCTCCTGCAACCGCTCCTTCAGATACTCCACGAACACCCGCACCCTTGGCGCCAGATTCCGCTGGTGCGGATACACCGCATGCAGCGGCGCCGCCGCCATCGCGTGGTTCGGAAGCACACGCCGCAAACGCCCGGCTGCCAGGTCATCCCCCACGTCCCAGATCGATTTCAGCGCGATGCCGCTGCCGGCCAGCGCCAGCTGCTGCGCGGCGCCGCCGTCGTTCGTGAGGAAGGCGGCATCCACGCGCACGGGCGCCGTCTCGTCGCCGTCGAATTTCCAGTCCGTGCGGCGTTGATCGCCGATCACGATGCAGCGGTGGCCCGCCAGTTCGGCCGGCGTGCGCGGTTCGCCGTGGCGCTGCAGGTACGCCGGCGACGCGCACAGCACGCGGTAGTTCGGCGCCAGCGCGCGCGCGACGAGCGAGGATGCTTCCAGCGCGCCGTAGCGGATGCCGAGGTCATGACCGCTGTCCAGCAGGTCGACGACGGCGTCAGTCAGCTCGAGCTGGATGGTCACCTGTGGATGCAGCTCCTGGAACGCGGCCGCGATCGGCGCCAGCCAGCGCCGCCCGAATTCGCCCGGCGCCGTGATGCGCAACAGGCCGTGCACGCCGTCGCGGCGCTGCGCGAGCAGGGCTTCGGCCTGCTCGACTTCGTCCAGGATGCGCAGCACGCGCGCGTGGAACAGCCGACCTTCGTCCGTCAGCGTCTGGCGCCGCGTCGTGCGCTGCAGGAGGCGCGTGCCCAGGCTCGCTTCCAGCAAGGACAGGCGCTTGCTGACGACGGACACGGGCACGTCCAGCTCGCGCGCGGCGGCGGACAGGCTGCCGGCCGAGACGATTCGCGCGAATGCGACGAGGGCAGGGAAGTTGTTGGCGAGCGTGTCCATCTTGCGCTTTTTGGAAACAATGATTTCGTATTCTGCCGCTATTTTTCGATCAGCGTGAAATCTATGATGGGCTCATCGACACCAGGAGCATCACCATGAAAGCTTTTACTATCCTCGCCGCCGTGCTGGTGGCGCTGCCGGCCTGCGCGGACGAACAACTCGTCAGCGCCCGGCAAGTCATCGTCGACCGGTCGCTGCCGCCGGCGCAGCGTGACGCGGACATGCGGGCGGCGCGCCATTACGCCACGTTCTGGCACACTGGCGACGAACGCTTTGCCCGCGCCGCGCTCGCAGCCGATTTCACGGACCGCACACTGCCGCCGGGCCGCGCGCAAGGCGTGCCGGGGCCGCTGGCCGCCTCCAGGTTCGTGCGCACGGCGATACCCGATCTGCAGGCCGACCTGCTACAACTGATCGTTGCGGGCGACCGCGTCACCGTGCACTATCGCTTCCACGGCCATTTCACGGGACGGTGGGCTGACAGACAGGGGCAGGGGCAAGCGATCGACTTCATTGCCACCGACATCTATCGCATCGCGGACGGGAAGATCGCCGACAACTGGCACATCGAAGACAACCTCACACTGATGCAGCAACTGGGCCTCGTCGCCCGTTGAAAGGGACCATCATGCACATCGATTTGACCGGCAAGACCGCACTCGTTTCCGCCTCCACCGCAGGCATCGGCCTGGCGACCGCCATCGGGCTCGCCGACGCGGGCGCCACCGTCATCCTCAATGGGCGCTCCGTGGATGCGCTCGAACGTGCCCGCGCGGCCGTGCTGGCGCGGGTGCCGGGCGCGCAATTGCGTGGCGTCGCCGCCGACCTTGCGACGGCGGAAGGCGCCGCGGCGCTATTCAACGCCGAGCCGCACGTGGACATCCTCGTCAACAACGCGGGCACGTACGGGCCGCAGGATTTCTTCGAGATCGACGACGCCACGTGGGAGCATTTTTTCCAGCTGAACGTGATGTCGGGCGTGCGCCTCGCGCGGCACTACCTGAAGGGGATGCTGGAACGGGACTGGGGCCGCGTCGTGTTCATCTCGTCGGAATCGGGGCTGAACATCCCGGCCGACATGATTCACTACGGGATGACGAAGACGGCGCAGCTGGCGATATCGCGCGGGCTGGCGAAGCTGGCGGCCGGCAGCGGCGTCACCGTCAACGCGGTGCTGCCGGGGCCGACCCTGTCGGAAGGCGTGCGCGCCATGCTGGAAGGGGCGGCGAAAGAAGCCGATACGTCGGTCGAGCAGGCGGCGACGGACTTCGTGCGCACGCACCGCCCCAGCTCCATCCTGCGCCGCGCGGCGAGCGTGGACGAGGTGGCGAACATGATCGTCTACGTGTGCTCGCCGCAGGCCTCGGCCACGACGGGCGCGGCGCTGCGGGTGGATGGCGGGGTGGTCGACACGATCGCTTAGTCTCGCGCCCCGACCTTTACGCGACCACGTCGTCGATCTGCGTGGCGACTTCGTCGAAGGCGGCGCTGGCGCGGTCCTCGCCCATGTTCACGCCTTCGGCGTAGATGAACTCGACGTCCGTCATGCCCATCAGGCCCAGCACGCCCTTCAGGTACGGCACCTGCGAGTCGCGCTCCGTATCGCGGTAGATGCCGCCTCTGGCCAGGCCCACGTAGACCTTCTTGCCGGTGACAAGGCCTTCCGGACCGTTCGCCGTGTAGCGGAAGGTCTGGCCGGCGCGGGCAACGGCGTCGATCCACGATTTAATTTGCACGGACACGCTGAAGTTATACATCGGCACGCCCAGCACGATCACGTCGGCGTTTTTCAGCTGTGCGATCAGCGCATCGTCCAGCGCCACGCGGGCGCTTTGCTCCGGCGTGCGTTGTTCGGCGGGCGTGAACAGCGCGGACAGCGCGGCTTCGTCCAGCACGGGGTGCGGGTCGCGCGCCAGGTCGCGCAGCTCGACCGTCGCTTCCGGATGACGTGCTTTCAGGCGCGCCGTGATCGCGTCGGCGACGCGGGTGGAGTTCGAACCGTTGGCACGGGCGCTACCGTTGATTTGCAGGATGTTCATCGTGTTCTCCAGAAGTGTTGGGTCGATGGAGAACATTCTATTGAGACTCTTCGACGGGATTAAGCCGGGTTTCCGGATATCATTGTTCCATTTATGGGACGGGAGTCTGGGCCATGGTGGATGCAAACGATCTGATCCTGTTCGTGCGGGTCGTCGACGCGGGCAGTTTTTCGCAGGCGGCCGAACGGGCCGACCTGCCGAAGTCGACGCTGTCGCGCCGCCTGACCCTGCTGGAAGAAGCGCTGGGCGAAAAGCTGTTCGTGCGCAGCACGCGGCGCGTGGCGATCACGGCGTTCGGCGAGCGCATCCTGGAGCATGCGCGCCGCCTCGTCGACGAAACGGAAGAAGTCGCGGCGCTGGCCCAGCACCGGCAGGAAACGCCGCGCGGCGAATTGCGCGTGTCGATGCCGGCCGACCTCATCGAATCCGACTTCGCCGCCTTCTGCCAGGCGTTCCAGGCGCGCTATCCGGACGTCCGGCTGCGCATCGACCTGTCCCCGCGCCGCGTGGACCTCCTGAGCGAACGTTTCGACGTGGCCGTGCGCGCCGCCCAGCACCTGCCCGACGATGCGACGCTCGTCGCGCGCAAGCTGTTCGACGTGGGCCAGGGTTTGTTTGCCAGCCCGGATTACCTGGCCGAACACGGCACACCGGCGACGCCCGATGACCTTGTCGAGCATGCCTGTCTTGCCTACACCGGACACGACGGTACGACGCTGCCGTGGGTGCTGGCGCGCGGCGACGAGCGCTGGGAGCACGTCGTGCAGGGACCGCTGGTATGCAATTCGCCCCGGTTGCAACGCGAAATGGCGTACCGCGGCGCGGGCATCGCCGCGCTGCCGGCCGACGCCGCCCTGCGCGACTGGATCGGCAACGGCCGCCTGCGCCGCGTCCTGCCCGACTGGTCGCTGCCGACGGCCAGCCTCTGGTGCGTGATGCCGGGACGGCGCCTGATGCCGGCGCGCACGCGTGTGTTCGTCGACATGCTGAAGGCGCACATGGATGCCGTCATGAGCGGATAATTTTTGAAAACGCTTGACACATGTGCGTACGCACATAACACTATGACCATGACTGCTTCCGAACGACTCATTGCCTGCAACTGCTTCGCCTCCCGCAAGGCGGCGCGTCTGGTGACGAAGATGTATGAAGACCACCTGTCGCGCGTGAACCTGACGAGCACGCAGTTCTCGATCCTGGTCTACATCGACGAGGTCAAAGAGGGCTCGATGAAGGATCTCGCCGAGGCGATGGTGATGGAGCGCACGAGCGTGATCCGCGCGCTGCAGCCTTTGGCCCGCGACGGCCTCGTGGCCATCGGACCGCATGAGGGCGACGCGCGCCGCAACGTCGTGCGCCTCACCGATGCGGGCCGCGCCAGGCTGGCGCAAGCGATGCCCGTGTGGCAGACGGCGCAGGCGGAGTTCGAGAGCAAGTTCGGCGCAGGGCCGGCCGGGGAGTTGCGTCAATCGCTGTCGACGCTGGCACCGTAGCAAAACATTTTGCACCGATATGTGCGTATGCTCGCCGCTGATCCGACCCGCGACGCCGTCGAGAAATCGACGGCATGAATCGTAGGGTGGGGTATGTGAGGCCGGGGGCCTCGCATACGAACGTGCCCACGCGGACGCCGGCATGGCGCACACGTCACGCGCGGGCACGGCGAGCCCACCCTACCGGGCTTCGAATACCAAACAGGTCGTCGTCGCATGCGCATACAGCCGGCCCTGCGCATCGACGATCCGCCCTTCTGCCGTCGCGAGCTGGCGGCCGCAATGGAGCACCGTGCCGATCGCGCGCAGCGGCCCGCCGTCGAGCCGCGCGCCGCGCACGAGGTTCACGCTCAGCTCCGCTGTCGTGTAGGCGTATCCCGGTTCGAGCGCCGTCTGCACGGCGCAGCCGACGGCCGAGTCGAGCAGGGTCGCGTACCAGCCACCGTGCACGGTCCCCATCGGATTCAGGTGTATTGCCTGCGGCGTGCCCTGGAACGTGGCCTTGCCCTTCTCGACCTCGACGAGGAAGAAGTCGAGCGTCTCGGCGATGTGCGCATACGGGAAGCGGCCGTCGAGCAGCGCTTCCATGATGGCCAGGCCCGTCATCCCGCGCGCTTCCTGCGCCGGCACCACGCCCGGACGTCCGCCGCCCTGCTCGATGCGCGCACGCACCGCGCGCAGCTGTTCTTCCCATTGTTGTGCCACCGTCGGCTGCGTCTCCATGCGATCCTCCTGTCGTGTGATTGGGTGTATATGCAAGGCTCCGGTGGATTATGCACGGGTTCCGGCGTCCCCGGGGTTATACTCGCTAGAGGGACGGCACTAACGCCATCCCGGCAATGGAATACCGTACATGACATCGAACGACCCCCTGTGCAACTGCCTCGCCCTGCGCCAGGCGTCGCGTTACATCACCGGCGTGTACGACCAGGTGCTGAGCGAGGCCGGCCTGCGCGTCACGCAGTTCTCCATCCTGTACAAGCTGCTGGGGCTCGGGCCGATGACGGTCAACCAGATGTCCGCCGAACTGGTCATGGACCGCACGACCCTCACCCGCAACCTCAAGCCGCTCGAGCGCGATGCCCTCGTGACGACCGGTCCCAGCGAGCACGACAAGCGTGAGCGCGTGATCGTCCTCACGCCGGCCGGCAAGGCCAAGGTGAAAGCCGTGCTGCCGCTGTGGCGCCGCGCCCAGCAGACCTTCGAACAGAACTTCGGCAGCGAACGCGCACTCGAACTGCGCATGCTGCTGCGCGCCGTCGTCGAGACGGGCATACACGAGCCCGAAGTCAAATAAATCCGCTCGCCGGCAGGCCGCGCGTCATGCGTCTTTCAAAATACGTGTATATACTCCTATTTGCACGATCCCGCCATCCAACCCGAAAGGAGTCATCATGTCTGCCCGCGACATCGTCCTGTGTGCCCCCGTGCGTACCGCCATCGGCGCGTTCAACGGTTCCCTGAAATCCATCCCCGCCGTCGAACTGGGCGCGGCCGCCGTGCGCGCCGCCGTCGAGCGCGCGGGCATCGCTCCGGACGCCATCGACGCCGTCCTGATGGGCAACGTGGTCCAGGCGGGCAACCGCATGAACCCGGCGCGCCAGGCCGCGGTCCACGGCGGCATTCCCGTGAGCGTGCCCGCAATGACGCTGAACCGCGTGTGCGGCTCGGGCGCGCAGGCCATCGCGTCGGCCGCGCACGAGATCCTCGCCGGCGAATCCAGCGTCGTGCTGGCCGGCGGCATGGAAAACATGGACCAGGCGCCATACCTGATGCCGCAGGCCCGCTGGGGGGCGCGCATGGGCCACGCGCAGATCTACGACAGCCTGCTGCATGACGGCCTGAACGACGCGTTCTCCGCCCAGCACTCGGGCTGGCACACGGAGGATCTCGTGAAGGATGTGGACCTCACCCGCGCCGCGCAGGACCGCTGGGCCGAGCGTTCGCAGCGCCGCTTCTCGGAAGCCCAGGCGGCCGGTGCGTTCAAGGATGAAATCGTGGCGATCGAGATCGCGGGCAAGCGCGGCGTGCAGCTGTTCGACACGGACGAAGCGAACCGCCCGGACACCACCTTGGAGACGCTGGCGAAACTGAAGCCGGCGTTCCGCCCGAACGGCACGATCACGGCCGGTAACGCGCCGGGCCTGAACAGCGGCGCGGCCGCCGTCATCGTCGCCAACCGCGCGACGGCCGAGCGCCTGGGCCTGCAGCCTATCGCGCGCCTCGTCGCCTCGGGCGTGGCGGCCGTGGAGCCGGGCATGTTCGGCCTCGGTCCCGTACCGGCCGTGCAGAAAGCCCTTGCGCGCGCGGGGTGGAACGTCGGCGACGTCGACCGCTACGAAATCAACGAGGCGTTCGCCGCCGTGCCGCTGGCGGTGGCGAGAAAGCTGTCGCTGGCGGAAGACGTCATCAATGTCGAAGGGGGCGCGGTGGCGCACGGTCACCCGATCGGCGCAACGGGGGCCGTGCTGACGGTGCGGCTGCTGCATGCGATGCGGCGCGGGCTGGCGCGGCGTGGCGTCGTCACGCTGTGCATCGGGGGCGGGCAGGGGATTGCGCTGGCGCTGGAGCAGATCGCATGAACACGCGGACGCTAAACAATACGCGAACGTAAAACGACGTCGTCTCCGCGCAGGCGGGGATCCAATTTTCAAGCGTTACGTTGACGCATGCAGAACCTGGGCCCCCGCCCGCGCGGGGGCGACGGATTACGCCGCCACCATCTCCCGCATCCGCTCCACCAGAAACTCCCTGAGCACCCTGACGGCCGGCGACACCTGCCGCCGGTTCGCCAGCACCATGTACAGCGGCTGGTTGTTGCCCTCCCAGTCCGCGCACACGGTATGTAGCGCACCGCTTGCGAGATCGGCCTGCACGTCGATGCGCGAGCGGTAGCACAGCCCCAGGCCAGCCAGTGCCCAGCGCCGCACGATCTCGGAATCGTCGGCCACGCGGTCGCCGCGCACCGTCACCTCGATCTCGGCACCGTCCTTGTAGAAGCGCCAGCGGTCGTTGACCGACTCCTCCAGCATGAAGCACAGGCAGTTGTGCGCGGATAGGTCATGCGGCGACGCCGGCGCGCCGTGCCGCGCCAGATATGCAGGCGACGCGCACAGCACGCGGCGGTTCGTTTCCAGCAGCGGCAGCGCCACCATGCTGGACTCTCTCGGCTTGCCGAAGCGGAGCGCGATGTCGACGGGCTCGCGATAAATATCGGCCAGCCGGTCCGTCAGCTGCAGCCGCAGGCGCACGGCCGGATGCCGTTCCTGGAACGCGTTCAGCCACGGCAGCACGACGTGGCGGCCGAGGTCGGACGGCATCGAGATCTGCAATTGTCCCTCGATCGTGTTTTCTCCCGCACGTACCTCCGCCTCGGCGTCGCGCAGGCCGTCGAGCAGCGGGCGGCAGCGGGCCAGCAGGCGTTCGCCGGCCACCGTCAGGCGCATGCTGCGCGTCGTGCGCACGAACAGCGCCATACCGAGATCCGCCTCCAGCCGCTTCAGGCTCGCGCTGGCGACGGCAGGCGATACATCCAGCACGCGCGCGGCCGCGGAGAGGCCGCCTTGCTCGGCCGTGGTGACGAACAGTTCGAGGTCGCGCAGATTCATTTTTCAAATAAATTTTGAAAGTGATTTCTTGATTGCGCAGTTTATCAAAAAGATCGAAGCGCCCAGAATGACAACCATCGATCACCAAGGAGCCACCATGAAAGCCATCGCCTACCAGGACAACCTGCCCATCGCTCACGCCGATGCCCTCGTCGACATCACCCTGCCGGACCCGGTCGCGACCGGCCATGACCTGCTCGTCGAGGTGCGGGCCGTGTCCGTGAACCCCGTCGACGTGAAGGTGCGCGCCGGCGCCAAACCGGCCGACGGCGAGTGGAAAGTGCTGGGCTGGGATGCCGCCGGCATCGTGAAGGCCGTCGGGCCGGACGTGACGCTGTTCCGTCCGGGCGACCGCGTCTGGTACGCCGGCTCCATCGCCCGCGCCGGCAGCAACAGCGAGCTGCAACTGGTCGACGAGCGCATCGCCGGCAGGATGCCGCAGTCGCTGGACTTCGGCGCCGCCGCCGCGCTGCCGCTGACGAGCCTCACGGCGTGGGAACTGCTGTTCGACCGTCTCGACGTGCCGACCGACGAGCGCGGCGAAGGCAAGACGTTATTGGTGATCGGCGCGGCGGGCGGCGTCGGCTCGATCCTCGTGCAGCTGGCACGCCAGCTGACCCGCCTGACGGTCGTCGGCACGGCGTCGCGTGCGGAGACGCGCGACTGGGTGTTGAAGCACGGCGCCCACCACGTGATCGACCACGGCAGGCCGCTCACCGACGAGATCCAGCGTGCGGGCCTGGGCGCGCCGCACTACGTGATCAGCCTCACGCACACGGAGCAGCACTTCGACCAGATCGTCGAGATCATCGCGCCGCAGGGTAAATTCGGGCTGATCGACGACCCGGCCCCGATCGACGTCCGCAAGTTCAAGCGCAAGGCCGTGTCGCTGCATTGGGAACTGATGTTCACGCGCGCGCTGTTCTCGACGCCGGACATGATCCGCCAGCACGAGATCTTGAATCGCGTGGCGGACCTGATCGACGCGGGCACGATCCGCTCGACGGCCAACGAGAATTTTGGACGCATCGATGCGGCGAACCTCAAGCGAGCGCACGCGCTGATCGAGTCGAACCGCGCGCAGGGCAAGATCGTGCTGGCGGGATTCTGATTACAAGCGCCGCGTAAATTCCATCGAAATCGGATAGACCATCTCGCACGGCTGCCCGTGGCACACGGCGGGCTTGTAGCGCATGGCCATCGCGGCGCTGGCGATGTAGCGGATCACGTCGTCGTCGAAGCTGCCCACCTTGCGCACCTCCTTCGCCTTGCCGTCCGCGCCGACCAGCACGTGCAGGCGCAGCAGGCCGCGGGCGCCGTACTTGCCGGCGACAGCCACCGCGAGCCGGTTGAATTCGACGGTGCCGTTCAGCGGATACGGCGGATCGTCGCCAGGTTCCAGTGCCGGATAACCATTGCGGACGATATCCTTCTGTTCGGGGGTGAGACCATCCCAGCCGACGTTGGTCGGCAGCGGCGAGCGCACGTCCGTCTTCGCCAGCAGCGTGCCCGTGTCCGGCTCGGCCTGGCGCTGCTGGAACGTGTTCTCGGGCTTGGGACGGGCCAGCGCCCCGTTGCGGGCGCCAACATCGAGCGTGCCGACGCGGCCGCTGCCCGCATACGTGATGCGGTCGCCGTCGACCGGATGGCCGTCGCGGAACTCCCCTTCGACCATGCCGCCGAGGGCATACGTGAGGCGTCCCTGGCCGTTCGGCCGGTCGGCGTGGAATTCGCCCTGGTAGGTATCGCCGTTCGGATAGATCTGCACGCCCTTGCCCTCGCGCCGCATCATCTTGAGGCCGCCTTCGTAGCGCAGCTCGCTGGCAAAGTGCAGGTAACCCTCGCCATCCGGCACGCCGTCGGTCAGCGAGCCGATGTATGTGAATTTGTCGCCTGCCTTCAGCTTCGCTTCGCCGCTGACGGCGCCGTGTGCGAGCGTGCCTTCGATGCGGCGCGTGGTGCCGTCCTTCGTCGTCCATTCGAGCACGCCCTTGCCTTCCGCATAGCCGTTGTTGCAGGGGCCCGTCCAGTGTACGGACTGGTCGTTGGGTGCCGGGAGAAGTTTGCCGACCTGGCAGTCGTCGGCGTGGGCCGCCTGTGCAAGGCAGGCAGCCAGGAGGAGAGGCAGGGCGGTTTTCATCAACCCACTCTAGCATGCGGACCGGGACCGCATGCTCACCGATTCTCACCGCTGGCGCAGCCTGAGCGACATGTAGCTCAAGTCATGGCCGACCCCCGCGATCCGGAGCATGTCCGCCACGCGCGCGACGGTCGTGAAGCCGGCGCGCGCATACAGTTCGACCGCCGGCCGGTTGTCGGACAGGACCTCGAGATCGATCCACTCGATGTCCGTTTCGGCCCGCGCCCAGGCGGCCGCCGTTTCGAGCAGGCGTCGCCCGAGTCCGCGCCGCCGCCATACGCGGTGCACGCCCATGCCGAGCATGGCGCGGTGCGTCGCGGCCGGTTCGGGGCGGCCGCGCAGGTCGATGTGGCCGGCGATGTCGCCGTAGGCGTCGATGGCGAGCCACAGGCGGCGCCAGCCCGGCTGGCCGGCGGGGATGTCGATGCCTTTGATGAATGCGATGCGCAGCCCGGCCGGCAGGCGCGGCTGGCCCGGCGCGATGGGCTGGAACAGCGGCGTGCCGTCGGCGCCGTTGTCGCGCAGGTGGTCGTCCAGGTAGGCGAAGAATGGCGCCAGGTCGGCTTCATTGGCCGGGCGGATCGTCAACGCCTCCGTGTTGTCCATCAATGCGGTCACAAAGCCCTTGCAATCAAAATCTTCTGGATGTCGCTCGTGCCTTCGTAGATCTGGCACACGCGCACGTCGCGGTAGATGCGTTCGACGGGGAAGTCGGCCACGTAGCCGTAGCCGCCGAACACCTGCATCGCCGACGATACCACGCGCTCGGCCATTTCGGATGCGAACAGCTTGGCCATCGCGGCTTCCTTCAGGCAGGGCAGGCCCGCATCCTTCATCGCCGCGGCGTGCAGGATCAGCTGGCGCGCGGCCTCGATCTGCATCGCCATCTCGGCCAGGCGGAACTGCACCGCCTGGTGGTCGAAGATCGGCGCGCCGAAGCTTTCGCGCTCCTTCGCATACGCCAGCGCGGCCTCGAACGCGGCGCGCGCCATGCCGACCGATTGCGACGCGATGCCGATGCGTCCGCCCTCCAGTCCCGACAGCGCGATCTTGTAGCCTTGTCCTTCTTCGCCGATCAGGTTTTCAACCGGGACGCGGCAGTTGTCGAACACGATCTGCGCCGTGTCCGACGAATGCTGGCCCATCTTCTGTTCGATGCCGGCGACGATGTAGCCGGGCGTATCGGTCGGCACCCAGAACGCGCTGATGCCCTTCTTGCCGGCCGCCTTGCTTGTCACGGCCATGACGATCGCGACGTCGCCGTTCTTGCCGCTCGTGATGAACTGCTTGGTGCCGTTCAGGACGTAGTGGTCGCCGTCGCGCACGGCCGTCGTGCGCAGGGCGGCGGCGTCGCTGCCCGTGTGCGGTTCCGTCAGCGCGAAGGCGCCCAGTAAATCGCCCTGCGCGAGCGGGCGCAGCCAGCGTTCCTTCTGCGCGGCGTTCGCGTACGTCATCGCGATCGAGCACACGGGGCAGTTATTGACCGAAATGATGGTGGAGGTGCCGCCATCGCCGGCCGCGATCTCTTCCAGCACCAGCGCCAGCGCGACGTAGTCGAGGCCCGCGCCGCCGTACTGCTCGGGCACGGCCACGCCGAACGCGCCCAGCTGGGCCAGTTCCTTCAGCTCGTCCTTCGGAAAATGGTGCTCGCGGTCCCAGCGTGCCGCATTGGGCGCCAGGCGTTCCTGCGCGAAGGTGCGCAGGGCGTCGCGGATCATCTGGTGTTCTTCGGTCAGTATCATTTTTTGGTGGGGCCTTCCCAAACCTACTGCGCGTTGCCGCTCGCTACGGTTTGGGAAGGCCCTTTAGCATGAGTGGGTGATTAAAAAAATCTCTTACCACGGGATAGGTGTCCCGTCGTAATTGAGGAAGGCGCCGTTCTGCGCCGGCGTCGCGTTGGCCAGGGTGGCGCGTAGCCCGGCCGCGCTCTGCTCGACGGTGAGCGTGGCGCTCGCGCCGCCCATGTCGGTCTGCACCCAGCCCGGATGGAACGTCAGGCACGTCGCGCCCTGCGGGCCGTACGTCAGCGCGGCGTCGGCCAGCACGGAATTCAGCGCGGCCTTGCTGGCGCGGTACAGCGAGCCCTGGTTGCTCGTGCGCGCGCCGATGGAACCCATGCGCGACGAGATCACGGCCACCTTGCCGCGCGTGGCAGTCACCAGCGGCGCGACGATCGGCAGCAGGCGCATCGCGGCCAGCACGTTCGTGTGCATGACGTCGTCGAACTCCTTCTCCGTCGGGAAACCGGCGTGATCGGGGCCGTACACGCCCGCGACGAGCCAGGCGGCGTCGACCTTTTCGTCGTCCAGCTTCCAGCCCAGGCCACCGATCGATTCGGCATTCGTGACGTCGACCTGGTGCGCTTCCGCGCCCAGCCGGCGCAGCGCATCGCAATCCGCGGGCTTGCGCGCGGTGGCGATGACGCGCCAGCCGTCGGCGCGGTATTGACGGGCCAGTTCGAGGCCGATGCCGCGCGAGGCGCCGATGATGAGGGCTGTGGACATGGGGTCTCCTGAAGGGGCCTCGCAAACCTACTGCGCGTTGCAGGTTCGGCCTGCGATGCTCGCTGTACCGTAAGTACAGCTGCGCTTCTCGGCCAAACCTGCGGCCGCTCGCTACGGTTTTCGAGGCCCCGGTAAGCTAACAGTTGATCGGAAATTCGTTAGCCTAACGTCAAAAGCACAGGTGCGTCGGACGAGAGGCGACGGCAATTTATACCATCTCGATCGCCATCGCGGTCGCTTCGCCGCCGCCGATGCACAGCGACGCCACGCCGCGCTTGCCGCCCGTCTTCTTCAGCGCGCCCAGCAGGGTGACGATGATGCGCGCGCCCGACGCGCCGATCGGGTGGCCCAGCGCGCACGCGCCGCCGTGGACGTTGACCTTGCTGTGCGGGATGTCCAGCTCGTGCATCGCGGCCATCGGCACGGCGGCGAACGCTTCGTTGATCTCGAAGAGGTCGACGTCTTTCGGCGTCCAGCCAGTCTTCTTGAACAGCTTCCGCAGCGAGCCGATCGGCGCGGTCGAGAACTGGTCCGGTTCCTGCGCGTGCGTCGTGTGCGCGACGATGCGGGCGAGCGGCGTCACGCCCAGTTCCTTCGCCGTCGATTCGCGCATCATGACGAGGGCCGCGGCGCCGTCGTTGATCGACGACGAAGACGCCGCCGTGATCACGCCATCCTTCTTGAACGCCGGGCGCAGCGTCGGGATCTTGTCGACCTTCGCCTTGACGGGGCCTTCGTCCTTCTCGACGATCGTTTCGCCCAGGCGGTTCGCGACGGTCACCGGTGCGATCTCCCACTGGAAATCGCCGGACTCGGTGGCGTTCTGCGCGCGCTTGACGGATTCGATCGCGAACGCATCCAGCTGCTCGCGCGAAAAACCGTACCTGGCCACGCACTCCTCGGCGAACGTGCCCATCGAGCGGCCTTCGCCCGTCTTCTCGTTGCGCGAATACGCGTCTTCCAGGCCGTCCATCATCATGTGGTCGAACATGACGCCATGGCCGAGGCGGTAGCCGCCGCGCGCCTTCGGGATCAGGTACGGGGCATTGGTCATCGACTCCATGCCGCCCGCCACGACGACGTCCGCGCTGCCGGCCTTGAGCACGTCGTGCGCGAAGATCGCGGCCTGCATCGCGGAGCCGCACATCTTCGACAGCGTGACGGCGCCGGTCGACAGCGGCAGGCCCGCCTTGATCAGCGCCTGGCGCGCCGGCGCCTGGCCCTGGCCGGCCATCAGGCAGTTGCCGAAGTAGACGTGTTCGACGAGGCTCGCGTCGACGCCGGCGCGCTCGACGGCCGCCTTGATCGCCACGGCGCCCAGGTCGCTCGCGGATTTCGAAGAGAAGTCGCCCTGGAAGGCGCCCATCGGGGTACGGGCGGCGCCGACGATAACGATTGGATCATTCATTGTGTAAGGTCTCCAAGTAATGGGGTTGCGGCGACGGTGTCGCCGGGTTCGTTGGGTCCGCGAGATGGAACCGGATGTGCTGCGGATACGGAAAAATGTCTTCGAGCTCGCCTGCGAGGATGCGGTCCTTGTGAGACTGCCACCAGACGCGCGTCAATAGTGCGGCATGGTGTTTCATGAACGCGGCGCGTATCTTTGGGTTCGCGAGCAGGAAGCGCGCGAATTGTTCGGGAAAGACGTCGTGCTTGCCGATGGGATACCAGGGCTCGGCGGCCATCTCGTCTTCCTCGTTCCGCGGCTGCGGGATGTCGCGGAAGTTGCAATCGGTGAGGTACTCGATCTCGTCGTAGTCGTAGAACACGACGCGGCCATGTCGGGTCACGCCGAAGTTCTTGTACAGCATATCGCCCGGAAAAATATTCGCGGCGACGAGGTCGCGGATCGCATTGCCGTACTCGAACACGCCATGTTCGATGAGGTCGTCGTCGTCGCTGCGCTGTGCACGGTCCAGGTAGATATTCAGTGGCACCATGCGCCGCTCGATGTACAGGTGCTTGATGACGATGTGGTCGCCTTCGATGTCGACGAGCGAAGGGGCGAACCGGCGCAGTTCGGCCAGCAGTTCCTCGTCGAAGCGGGACAGCGGAAAGGCCACGTCCGAGTACTCCAGCGTGTCCGCCATGCGGCCCACGCGGTCGTGGTGTTTCACCAGCAGGTATTTTTCCTTGATGCGGGCCCGCGTCGTCTCTTTCGGCGGCGGATAGAAATCCTTGATCACCTTGAACACGTACGGAAAGGAGGGCAGTTCGAACACGAGCATCACGAGTCCGCGGATGCCGGGCGCGATACGGAAGGCGTCGGAGCTGTGCTTCAGGTGCTGCAGGAAGTCGCGGTAGAACAGCGTCTTGCCCTGCTTTTGCAGGCCGAGGATCGTGTAGATTTCGCTGCGCGGCTTTTTCGGCATCAGGCTGCGCAGGAATTGCACGAACGCCGACGGCACCTCCATGTCGACCATGAAATAGGCGCGCGTGAACGAGAACAGCAGGATCACCTGCTCGGGGTCGGTCAGCACCGCATCGAGGACGAGCCGGCCGGCGCGGTCGTGCAGGATCGGCACGACGAACGGATGCTCGCGGGCGCCGTTGATGACGCGGCCGACGATGTAAGCGGCCTTGTTGCGGAAGAACAGGCTCGACAGCACGTGCAGCTGCTGGTTCGGCTCGCGCTCGTGCAGGCCGAAATGCTCGACCATGCGTGCCTCCACGAGCGCGATGTCGCGGTCGAGGTCGGCGAACGGACAGTCGAGCTGGAAATTCGTCACCATGCGCCGCAACGAGAAGCGCAGGCCGTCCGCCGCCGGGTAGTACACGCGGTAGGTCGGGGCCGGCTCGTCCGTCTCGATGTATTCCGTCGAAACGGCCGGGCGCACGAAGATGAAATCGTTGCGGTAATAGCTGCGGTGCAGGATGTGGCAGCAGACGGAATTGAAGAAGCTCTCCGCCAGTTCCGGGCGCTTGTGGTCCGTCAGCAGGCCGATGTAATGCAGCTTGGTCTCGCGCCAGGTGTCGTCGTCGAGGTCTTCCGGCGCGTATTCGTCTTCCAGCGCATGTACGCATTCCTGCACGCGCTTGTCGTAGAAATCGATGCGCTTGCGCGCGGCCTGCTGGGCCGTCGTCCAGTCGGCACGCTCGAACCAGGTCTTGGCCGTCTTGCTGGCCTGGCGGAACAGCGTGTAGTGGCGGTCGAAGCCGTCCAGGATGGTGCGCGCGATGTCGAAGGCGATCTGGGACGACAGCAGCTTGGGGAAAGTGGCCTGGGTCATCGGGCGGCTCGCGCGGTGGGAACGTTATTGTTATTGTATTACCCGATCCGTCGTTCCCGCCTGGGGGGCGGGAACGACGTTCGTGGCTTTCGGGCTACGTGGAGTTGTTGTTCAGCCGGCTCTTGCCGATCTTCTTGTTCGCCCGGTCTCCTCTTCTCCACAAACTTACATCGTCTCGCCGAACAGCTCGCGCCCGATCAGCATGCGACGGATTTCGCTCGTACCGGCGCCGATCTCGTACAGCTTGGCGTCGCGCCACAGACGGCCCACCGGATACTCGTTGATATAGCCATTGCCGCCCAGCGTCTGGATCGCCTCGCCGGCCATCCACGTCGCCTTTTCCGCGCTGTACAGGATGGCGCCAGCCGCGTCCTTGCGCAGGGCGCGGACCTGTTCCGGCGACTGTGCACGGTCGCAGGCTTGACCTACCGCATAAACATACGCGCGACAAGCCATCATCGTCGAATACATATCGGCCACTTTGCCCTGCATCAATTGAAACTCACCAATTGCTTGACCGAACTGCTTGCGCTCGTGGATATAAGGCACTACCGCGTCCATACACGCCGACATGATGCCCAGCGGGCCGCCGGAGAGCACGGTGCGTTCGAAATCCAGGCCCGACATCAGCACGTTTACGCCCTTGCCCACGCCGCCCAGCACGTTTTCGACGGGCACTTCGCAATCCTGGAACACCAGCTCGCCCGTGTGCGAACCGCGCATGCCCAGCTTGTCCAGTTTTTGGGCGATCGAGAAACCTTTAAAACCCTTCTCGACGAGGAAGGCGGTCATGCCGCGCGGGCCGGCCTCGATGTCGGTCTTGGCGTAGACGACGAGCGTGTCGGCGTCCGGACCGTTCGTGATCCACATCTTGGTGCCGTTCAGAACGTAGCGGTCGCCCTTCAGCTCGGCGCGCAGCTTCATGCTGACGACGTCGGAGCCGGCGTTCGGCTCGGACATGGCCAATGCACCGACGTGCTCGCCCGAGATCAGCTTCGGCAGGTATTTGCGCTTCTGCTCTTCGTTGCCGTTGCGCTTGATCTGGTTCACGCACAGATTCGAGTGGGCACCGTACGACAGGCCGACGGAGGCCGAGGCGCGCGAAATTTCTTCCATGGCGACGATGTGCGCCAGGTACCCCATATTGGCGCCGCCGTATTCCTCGCCGACGGTGATGCCGAGCAGGCCCAGTTCGCCCATCTTTTTCCACAGGTCCATCGGGAACTGGTCGGTGCGGTCGATCTCGGCCGCGCGGGGGGCGATTTCGCTCGCGGCGAACTGTTGTACAGCTTCGCGCAGGGCGGCGATGTCTTCGCCGTGGTCAAAGGTCAAGCCAGGGAGATGCAGCATGTCGTCCTCGTTCTCGTCGTCTAGTGGATGGCTGGTGGCCAGGCTAGATGATAGCGCGGAGTGACGTTAACGTAAACGTCAAGCGACTGCCCGTACTCAGCGGCGGCGCCTGCGCCACATCCTGCGTACCGCCCAGGCCGCGAGCAGGATGATGAACAGCCACGGCAGCAGATATGCGATGCCCGACACGGCGAACGCGATTCCCTGCGACAGGTTGCTGCCGAACTGTTCCAGTGAACGGCGGATCGGCGCCCAGAACGGCCGTTGCCGGTCCGAGCGGATGGACACGTTCAGGATGTCGGTGTCGACGCGCTGGGCGAGCTGGGCGCGCTTGCCGTCCGCCGTTTCATACTTCGACTGGATCTCGGCCAGTTCGCGGTTGACCTTGATCAGTGCGTCGACGTCGTTGCCGGCGCGGTTACGCAAGGCTTCGAGACGGCTGCGATAGTCGTCCAGCATGGCCAGTTCGCGTGCCGTATCCGCGATCGGGCCGGACAGGTCTTCGACGTGCGTCGACTGGCGGGCAAGCTCGGCTTGTTTCCCCATTGCCGCGATCAGTGCCGGGACGACGTCCGGCCTGGCACGGAATTTCAGCGATGCCGCGGCGTCGGGCTCGCTGTCGATGCGCGACTCCAGCAGGGTGCACGCGGCGGCGGCTGCACGGCAGGCGCGCAGGCCGTCCGCATACAGGGTTGCCACCTTGTCCGGTGCAGCGTCGACGTCGACGAAGTGCTCGTAGGCGAGTTGCCGCGCCGCGTTTGCGCGGTCATGTTGTGCGATGGCCGCCTGCTCGCGCATCGGCATCTGCTGCACCTTCGAGCAGCCGGCGAGCGTGGCAAGCAGAAGCGCGAGCGATAGGTAGGAAAAGAAATTACGACGCATGCCTGATTGCTTCCTGGATTGGTTCGTCTGGAACCCCAAGATAGCAAATCGCCCCCGGGAAAAAGACGCGCTTTATATCAGGCCGCGTCCTTTTCGCCGGCATCCTCGCCCAGCAGAGTGCCGGCAGCACCCGATTCCGCCAGCAGCCGCCGGCATTCTTCTTCGTGAACAGAAATTTCCGCCAGCGACATCTCGATATCCGCCCGCTGCTGCTCCAGCGTCTCGCGCTGGTGCGCCAGCACGCCCAGGAAACGGTTGATCTGGGCCACGGTATCCTTCGGCGTCTCGTACATGTCGATGATGCTTTTGATCTCGGACAAGGTCAGGCCCAGGCGCTTGCCGCGCAGCGTCAGTTTCAGCCGGGTGCGGTCGCGCGGCGTGTAGACACGGTTGCGTCCGCCCTGGCCCTCGCGCATCGGGCTCAGCAGCCCCTGGTCTTCGTAGAAGCGGATCGCACGCGCGGTGATGTCGAATTCGCGTGCCAGTTCGGCGATGGTATAGGTGGTGGCCATGGTGTTCTGCGGGTCAAAAGTGGCGCGGTCCGGAATCGCTTAGAATCACAGCCTGCGCCTTCCGTTTACGTTTACGTCAAAGCGTTTGCGGCATTGTAACGCGCCTGCGCCCTGCATCCATACGAAAGTCCATTGCATGAATCCCCTCGAAGCCCAGCTCAGCTATCCATTCGGCGATGTCATTCCCCCTCTCGGCACGGTCACGGACGTGGCGCCCGGCCTGTCGTGGCTGCGCATGCCGCTGCCGTTCGCCCTCGACCATATCAATCTGTGGCTGCTCGACGATGCCGCGGAAGGCAAGCGCGGCTGGTCCCTCGTCGACTGCGGCGCCGGCACCGATGCGACCCGGGCCGCCTGGGAACAGCTGTTCACGGACGCGATGGAAAACCGGCCGTTGCTGCGCGTGTTCGCCACGCACTGTCACCCCGACCACGTCGGTTTGTCCGGCTGGCTGTGCGACCGGTTCGACGCCCCGTTCTGGATCAGTACGGGCGAGTTCGGCTTCGCGCGCATGATGGCCGCCGCGCTGCCGGGCGTCGACGGCCCGTCGGCGATCCCGCATTTCCAGCGTCACGGCCTCGTCGACCCCGGCATGCTCGAGCAGATGCAGAGCCGCAAGAATTACTACCCGTCGCTCGTGCCGGCCGTGCCGGCGGCATACACCCGCCTGCAGGATGGCCAGCGGGTCGTCATTGGCGCGCGGGAATGGCGCCTGATCACCGGTTTCGGTCACTCGCCGGAACACGTCTCCCTGTACGACGAACAAGACCGCATCCTGATCTCGGGCGACATGGTGCTGCCGCGCATTTCGACGAATGTTTCCGTGTTCGCCGTCGAGCCGGAAGGCAACCCACTGCAGCTGTACCTGGATTCGCTGGACAAGTTCGCCGACCTGCCCGACGACACCCTCGTCCTGCCCGCGCACGGCAAACCGTTCCGCGGCTTGCACACCCGCATCGCGCAGTTGCGCGCGCACCATGCGGCACGGCTGGACGAAGTCCGCGCCGTCTGCGCCGAGCCGAAATCCGCAGTTGACATTGTCCCGTTGATGTTCAGGCGACAACTCGATGCGCACCAGCTCAGTTTTGCGATCGGCGAGGCCTTGGCCCATCTTCATTATCTTTGGTACAACGGTAACCTCGTGCGTGTAACCGGCGACGATGGCATCGTCCGTTTTAAGTTGACTTAAAACAACATATCGAGGCTAACGGGTGTCGCAAAAATCACGACAATCTAACCGGACTTCTCATCACTTTGTTGACTCTTGGCATCATTTGTCGTGCTAAAAGGAAGAAATGTTCCAATTTTCAGTAAGAAATTGAACGAGCAAACGTTTTCCTTTTCCTGTAGGATATTTTTCACACATATCTCACAGAATGCTGGATACAACGGGAATTGCTGGACAGCACTGTGAGAATTGATCAATACTCACTTGTTTGTTACCTACAGCCTCTCCTGCCGTCACAGACGGTCTGGTCAACGGAGCGACCTAATGACGGCTTTGCATGAACCCTTAGTGCCACCCATGAATTCGACTAACGAACGGGAGAGCTTCAGCGAGCGCCTGCAGCAAGCCCTGAAAAACGCCCATTATTCTCCGGACAGTCCCACCCGGCTCGCGCGGGAATTTAACATTCGCTTCGAGGGCCGTCCGATTACGGTCCACGCGGCACGTAAATGGCTGGTCGGAGAGGCGATCCCGACCCAGGAAAAACTGCGCATGATCGCGCAGTGGCTGGGTGTGCCGGCCGACTGGCTGCGCTTCGGCGGTTCGGAAAATGCCGCCGCCAATGGCGACGGCGCCGACGGCAGCACCCGGTTCGAATCGGCCGACGTCAAGCTGATCGCGGACCTGCAACGCCTGGACGAGCACCACAAGCAGCTGGCGCGCGAATTCATCCGCATGCTCGTGCGCATGAATCACCAGCAGCAGAAATAATCCTTCCTGATCGCCATCGGATTCACGATGGCCGAATCTCATGACGCGGCGTCCGCAAGTTCCGGGCGCCGCGTCACGCACTTCTGTACTGCAATTTTTTTCTGCGATTAGTCCGCACAAACCGCCGAGTCTCGCGCATAATCGGTAACGCTAACGGAACGTCGCAACCGTCGAGTTCGCGTTCCTGCCTGGCGCCCGCCAGCGGCACTTCGAAAAACCGTCGGAGGTTTATCGACCTGCCTTAGTGTTATCGGTCATATAAGGATGCAGTCGCCTCATGATTAATAACTACAGCAACACCGCGCAGTTGAAGGATCTCATGACAGCACCGCCGATGACGGCGGCCCAGCACGCAGAAATCATGCGCAAGCGTAACGAGCAGCGCAGAAAAATCGAAGACGCAAGAGAACAGAGACGGGCCGAACGCGACCCGTACGGCGACAACGCCTGATCAGGGCGTCGCGTCGTTCATGCCGCCCCAGCGCGGGGCGAGATCGTTCGTCACGCCCAGCAGGTCCATGACGCGCGCCACCGTGTGGTCGACCATCTCGTCGATGGTGGCGGGGCGGTGATAAAAGCTCGGCAGCGGCGGGAAGACGATGCCGCCCATTTCCGTGACCGCCGTCATGTTGCGCAGGTGCGCCAGGTTGAACGGCGTCTCGCGCACCATTAGGATCAGGCGCCGGCGTTCTTTTAAAACGACGTCAGCGGCGCGCGCGATCAGGTTGTCCGACAAGCCATGCGCGACCGCGGCCAGCGTCTTCATCGAACAGGGCGCGATCACCATGCCGGCCGTCTGGAACGAGCCGCTGGCGATCGAGGCGCCGATCTCGCGGCTGCGGTGCACCACATGGGCGAGCGCTTCCACGTCGCGCCGTTGCAGGCCGACTTCCTGGTGCAGGGTGAGGGTGGCGGCGTCGGAAATGACGAGGTGCGTCTCGACGCCGGGTACGGCGGCCAGCCGCCGCAGCAGCTGCACGCCATAGATCGCGCCGGTCGCGCCGGTGATGGCGACGACGATCCGGCGCGGGCCGGGATCAGCCATTCTTCTTGAGCAGGGCCTGCAGTTCGCCGGACTCGTACATTTCCGTCATGATGTCCGAACCGCCGACGAATTCGCCGTTCACGTACAGCTGCGGAATGGTCGGCCAGTTCGAGTATTCCTTGATGCCCTGGCGGACTTCCGCGTCTTCCAGCACGTTGACGGTGGCGATGTTGTCGACGCCGCAAGCCTTCAGGATTTGGATCGCGCGGCCCGAAAAACCGCATTGCGGGAACTGGGCGGTGCCCTTCATGAACAGCACGACAGGCGTGGCGGTCACGGTCTCTTTGATCCAGGTTTGTACGTCGCTCATTTGGTTCTGCCTTTGGTGAGAATTAGATAGATGACGGCATTTTATAAGAAAACCGGGACGGGCGTCCCGGCCGTCGCTTCAACGCTTCAACTTGGCAAACGCCGCCGCCATCGCGCCGCCGCCTGGCGCCGAACGCTCCTGTTTCTGGTGCTTATTCTGGTGATCCGCCATGCGCTTGCGGTCATCGCGATCCGCACGCTGCTGGGGTTGCGACCCCGCCTGCGGCGCGCTGTCCGACAAACGCATCGTGAGCGCGATGCGCTTGCGCTTGACGTCCACTTCCAGCACTTTCACCTTCACGACCTGGCCCGCCTTGACGACCGTGTGCGGATCCTTCACGAACGTGTTCGACAGCGCCGAGATGTGCACGAGGCCATCCTGGTGCACGCCGATGTCGACGAATGCGCCGAACGCCGCCACGTTGGTCACGACGCCTTCCAGGATCATGTCCGGACGCAGGTCCGAGATCTCCTCGACGCCTTCCTTGAACGTGGCCGTCGTGAATTCCGGACGCGGATCGCGGCCCGGCTTTTCCAGCTCCTTCAAAATATCGGTCACGGTCGGCACGCCGAATTTGTCATCCGCATACTTCGCCGGATTCAGGCGTTTGACCAGTGCGCTGTCGCCGATCACCGATTTGATGTCCTTCTGGATATCGGCCAGGATCTTCTCGACGACCGGGTACGATTCCGGGTGCACGGCCGACGCGTCCAGCGGATTGTCGCCGTTCACGATGCGGAGAAAACCCGCCGCCAGTTCGAACGTCTTGTCGCCCAGGCGCGGCACCTTCTTCAGCGCCGCGCGCGACGCGAACGCGCCTTGCTGGTCGCGGTAGTTGACGATGCTCTGTGCGACGCTGCTCGACAGGCCCGACACGCGCGCGAGCAGCGGCGCCGATGCCGTGTTGACGTCCACGCCGACCGCGTTCACGCAATCCTCGACGACGGCGTCGAGCTGGCGCGCGAGCTGCGTCTGCGACACGTCGTGCTGGTACTGGCCCACGCCGATCGATTTCGGATCGATCTTCACCAGTTCCGCGAGCGGATCCTGCAGGCGGCGCGCGATCGAGACGGCGCCGCGCAGCGACACGTCCAGTTCCGGCAGTTCGCGCGACGCGAATTCCGACGCCGAGTACACCGACGCGCCGGCTTCCGACACGACGATCTTCGTCAGCTTCAGCTCCGGGTTCTGCTTGATCAGGTCCTGCGCGAGTTTATCGGTCTCGCGCGATGCCGTGCCGTTGCCGATCGAGATCAGGGACACGTTGTGCTTCGCGGCGAGCCTGGCCAGCGTGTGTAGCGAACCGTCCCAGTCGTTGCGCGGCGCGTGCGGGTAGATGGTCGACGTGTCGACCACCTTGCCGGTCGCGTCGACGACGGCGACTTTCACGCCCGTGCGCAGGCCCGGGTCGAGGCCCATCGTCGCGCGCGGACCCGCGGGTGCCGCGAGCAGCAGGTCCTTCAGGTTGCGCGCGAAGACCTGGATCGCATCGCCTTCCGCCTTTTCGCGCAGAAGCCCCATCAGCTCCGTCTCGATGTACATGAAGCTTTTTACACGCCACGTCCAGCGCGCCGTGTCGAGCAGCCATTTGTCGGCTGGGCGGCCCGCGCCCTTGATGCCGAAGCGCGCGGCGATGCGGCTTTCGCACGGGTTGTGCGGCGCGTCCCATTTTGGTTTTTCCGGCTCGGAATCGAGGCGCAAGGTCACGTCCAATATACCCTCGCGGCGGCCGCGCATCAGCGCCAGCGCGCGGTGCGACGGCACGGTCGCCAGCGTTTCCGAGTAATCGAAATAGTCGGCGAATTTCTCGCCTTCTTCCTGCTTGCCGTCGACGACCTTCGACTCGACGACGCCGTGTTCCTGCACGTATTCGCGCAGCGATTGCAGCAGTTCCGCGTCCTCCGCGAAGCGCTCCATCAGGATCTGGCGCGCGCCGTCCAGCGCGGCCTTCGTGTCCGCCACGCCGGGGTTCGCGACGCCGTCCGCGTTGGTGAATCCTTCACGCAGGTATTTCGCGGCTTCGGCCTCCGGATCGCGCGCCGGGTCGTCGAGGAGGTCGTCGGCCAGCGGCTTCAGGCCGGCCTCGATCGCGATCTGGGCCTTCGTGCGGCGCTTCTGCTTGTACGGCAGGTACAGGTCTTCCAGCCGCGTCTTGTCTTCCGCGAGCGAGATCGCCTGCAGCAGCTCCGGCGTCATCTTGTTCTGTTCCGTGATGGACGAGATGATCGCGGCGCGGCGGTCTTCCAGTTCGCGCAGGTAGCGCAGGCGTTCTTCCAGCAGGCGCAGCTGGATGTCGTCGAGGCCGCCCGTGGCTTCCTTGCGGTAGCGGGCGATGAAGGGGACGGTCGCGCCTTCGTCGAGCAGGGCGATGGCGGCAGCCACCTGTGCCGGTTTGGCGGACAGTTCTTGAGCGAGGCGTTGTTCGATCGAAGGGAGCATGAGTTCGGGTCAGTCGGTGAATCGAACGGGCAATGATACTCAATCGCGGGCGATGCGCCAGTCTTGACAGGCATGACGATCTGCAGTGGCGTGGGAAAGCGTGAACTTTCCAGAGAGGAATGCTGGTACGCTGCCGTCATGAAAAAATTCTTACCGACCGCGTTTGGCGTCGCGCTGGGCACGCTGATCTACACGCGCTGGCTGGACAGCGCCCACGTCTTCGACTGGGGGCGTGCCATCTTCGTGGGCGTCGTGTGCGGGATCGGCGCCGCCGTCTGGCCGGACAAGCGTGCCGGCAAGGCCGGCGGCGACGGACGATAGCCGGTCAAGCATCAGATCTGCGCCTGGCCACCATCGACGAACAGCTCGGCGCCGTTGACGAAGCTGGCATCGTCGGACGCGAGGAATACGGCGGCTTTCGCGATCTCGTCCGGCTCGCCGACGCGGCCCAGCGGGATCTGCGCGGCCAGGTAGTCGACGAGGCCCTGTTGCGCGGCGGCGTCGTTGCCGGCCAGTTCGACGAGGCCCGGGGTGCGGGTGGCGCCCGGGCTGATCGTGTTGACGCGGATGCCGCGGTCCTTCAGGTCCAGGATCCAGTTGCGGGCGAAAGCGCGCACGGCGGCCTTGCTGGCGGCATAGACGCTGAACGCCGGGGTGCCGGAGCTGCCGGCCGTCGAGCCGGTCAGGATCACCGAGGCGCCTTTCGACAGCAGCGGCAGCGCTTTCTGCACGGTGAACAGCGTGCCTTTCACGTTGCGGCCGAAGGTGTCGTCGAACTGTTCTTCCGTGATTTCACCCAGCGGGAGCATCGAGCCGCCGCCGGCATTGGCGTACAGGACGTCCAGGCGGCCGAAGCGGGCGCGGATCTCTTCATACAGGCCATCCAGCGCGGTCAGGTCGCTGGAGTCGACGCGTAATCCGATCGCGTCGTGGCCGATGCTGTTTACCGCGGCGTCCAGTTCGGCCTGGCGGCGGCCGGTGACGATCACCTGCGCGCCTTCGAGGGCGAAGCGTCGGGCGGTGGCCAGGCCGATGCCGCTGGTGGCGCCGGTGACGAGAGCGATTTTGTTGGCGAGTTTGGCAGTCATGATGTTCTCCGTTCGGTTGATGTCGAAGTCGACGGAAACCATCGTACCGAGGTAAACTCCACATTAAAATAGCACTGATCGCAAACTATCTTTGCATTTTTGTCGTGCATACTTCGGAAGGCCGATAGGCACCGGCGCCGGGATGCCGTAACATGTCGGGTTCGATAACTCATCGGTTCCCCGCCGACGACGAACGATGTCCCTGTTGCCCGATTTCGAAGGTCTCGCGATGTTCGCCAAGGTGGCCGAGGAACGCTCGTTCGCCGGCGCCGCGCGTGCGCTCGGGGTGTCGGTGGCGACCGTGTCGCGGGCCGTCGCGCGGCTCGAGGAGCGGCTCGGTGCGCGGCTGTTGAACCGGACGTCGCGCCAGCTGGCGCTGACGGAATTCGGCCGCACCATCGCGGACAGCGCATTGAAGATTTATCGCGAAGCCGAAGAGGCGGAACATGCCGCGCGCGAGATGTCGGCGCGGCCGCGCGGGCTCGTGCGGCTGGCCGTGCCGATGTCGTTCGGGGTGCGCTGGGTCGCGCCGCTGATGCCCGCGTTCTTCCGTGAATACCCCGACGTGCAGATCGACCTGCACCTGTCCGACGCCACCGTCGACCTCGTGGGGCAGGGCTTCGATGCCGCCCTGCGCATCGCCGTGCTGCCCGATTCGTCGCTGGTGGCGCGCAAGCTGTGTCCGGTGGCGCAGGTCATCGTCGCCTCGCCCGAGTATCTGGCAACGCGGGGAACGCCGCGGCATCCGTCCGAACTCGTGGACCATCCTTGCCTCGGCTATACCTATCGCGCGCGCGTCGACGTGTGGCGCTTCACCAACGAGGCCGGGGAGGAAGTCGCCATCAAGCCGGAGGGGCCGCTGCGGGTGACGAATTCGGACGCGCTCCTGCCCACCGTATTGGAGGGCCTGGCGATTGCCGAGTTCCCTGAATTTATTGCGGCAGATCATGTGCGCGCCGGGCGGCTTGTCCCCATACTGGAGGGCTGGCAGATGGCGCGAGGTGGCCTGTACTTCGTCACGCCATCGGCACGCACACGGCCGGCCAAGGTGGAAGCCCTGGCCGAGTTCTTCATGAAGCACCTGAGTGCGCCGGACTGGCGCCTCGTGTCATGACGCACCCGCAAAAAAATGCGTGATGGGGGCTGGCAAAGCGAGGCGCCAGAGTGTAACTTCTACTCTTTTCGTCTCGTAAAGTTTTACCCGCTACGTGCGATCCTTAACAAAGCTGTTCGGGTCGCATGACGGATAATAGGAATTGTTGTTTTTTCAAATTAAAGACTCGTGAGACCCATGCACACAGTTGATTTTCATCGCGACGACACCAGCGACGCACCGCCGGCTCGAGCACCTGCACGCGCTCCGGCCCTGCCCGCACCGGTGTTAAGCTGGCTGCAAAGGGTCGAGGCGGCAGCACATCCCCAGCCGAAGCTGACCGCGGAAGTCACTGACCCCAAGGCCGTCCAGTACAAATTCGTTTATGTCATGGCCCCGACCAGCGGCGGCCGTCACGTCGCGGTCTGCCTGTGCAAGGCGCGCCTGCGTCCGAACGGCGACGTGGCCGCGGCCAGCCCGGTGAGCGAAGTGTTCTCGCTGCTGTCGGCGCCGCCCGCGTACCTCGAAGGCGAGGACGAGGACCTGGTGCGTTTCTTCATCGCCATGCGCAGCGGCTCCAACCAGAGCACGAGCGCGACCGAGCCCAAGGGCAAGGTCGGCGCCATCCTGCTGCAGCAATTGCTCGCGCAAGGGAAACTGTTGTGGGCGAACTCGTGGTCCGACATGACCAATGGCCTGCTGTATCCGCTGCAGGCGGGGCCTGTGCGCAAGGCCAATCTCACGTGGCGCGACGAAGGCCGCGCGGCCAAGCTCGGCTGGTCGGTGGAGCCGGCCAAGGGCGCGACGCATCCCGGCGCCGACCTCGTCGACTACATGCTGCCGACGGATCCGCCGTGGTACATCGACAACCTGTCGTGCGGCCCGCTGGACCTGAACCGCGGCGGCATCGACATCTCGCTGGCCGACCTGCAGGCACTCGTGTCGCAGGCGCCGGCGCTGGCCGGCAACGACAAGAAACGCGTGTCGCAACTGCTGCTGGCGCATGGCCTGCAACAGCTGATGCCGCTGCCGCAGCCGCTCACGCAGCGCATCCGCACCGACGTGAAACCGCAGCCGCACCTGCTGCTGGACGCCATCCCGCAGGCCGAGGGTAACGGCCAGCGCTGGCAGGACTTCGCCGTGCTGTCGTTCGACTACGACGGCCAGCGCATCTCGTTCGATCCGGCCCAGCGCGTCGTGCGCCAGATCGGCGACGTCACCGAAGTCATCGAGCGCGACGAAGTGCTGGAAGCGGCCGCACTGGACACCCTGAACAAGCTGGGCTTCCGCAAGCCGGCCACGCCGCCGCTGTCGGCCCTGTCCGGCGCGCTGCTGCTGGATGGCCAGGCGCACTGGCTGCGCTTTGCCGAAAGCGACCTCGACGCGCTGTCCGACCTCGGCTGGCACGTGCAGAAGTCGCCGAAATACCGCTACGACGTCGTGCCGGTCGAAGAGTGGTATGCCGACATCGACGAGCCGCCCGAGGCCGGCAACGCGTGGTTCGAGCTGGAGCTGGGCATCGTCGTCAACCGCAAGCGCGTGCCGCTGCTGCCCGTGCTGGTGCAACTCATTCGCACGGCGCCGCTGGACTTCAATCCGGACGTGCTGGCCGCGCACGCGGAAGCCGACCAGATGCTGGCGACCCTGCCCGATGGCGTGCGCGTGGCGCTGCCGTGGGGCCGCGTGAAGCCCATCCTGTCGACCCTGGGCGAGCTGTATTTCAACGACAAGATCAAGAACAAGGTTCGCCTGTCGACGCTCGATGCGGCGCGCCTGGAAGAACTCGCCAAAGGCACCGAACTGACCTGGACGGGCGGCGAGCGCCTGCGCGAAACGGGCCGCAAGCTGAGCCAGTTCGGCAAGGTCAAAAAAGTCGATGCGCCGAAGGGCCTGCAGGCCACGCTGCGCGATTACCAGCTGGACGGTCTCGCGTGGATGCAATTCCTGCGCGAATACGACCTGGGCGGCATTCTCGCCGACGACATGGGCCTCGGTAAAACCGTGCAGACGATCGCCCACATCCTGACGGAAAAGGAAGCAGGCCGCCTCACGAACCCGGCGCTGGTCATCGCGCCGACGAGCCTCATGACGAACTGGATGGAAGAAGCCGCGCGCTTCGCCCCGGACCTGAAGGTACTGCTGTTGCAGGGCAAGGAGCGCATGGATCTGTTCGACCAGATCGATGGCGCCGACATCGTGCTGACGACGTACGCGCTGCTGCCGCGCGACGAGGAAAAGCTGCGCGAGCACGAGTACCACCTCGTGATCCTGGACGAATCGCACTACATCAAGAACACGCGCTCGAAGGCGGCGCAGACGGCCGGCTCGCTGAACGCGCGCCACCGCCTGTGCCTGTCCGGCACGCCGCTGGAAAACCACCTGGGCGAGCTGTGGTCGCAATTCCACTTCCTGCTGCCGGGCCTGCTCGGCGACGAGAAGACGTTCAACACGCAATTCCGTCACCCGATCGAGCGCCAGGACGACCCGGTGCGCCGCATGCTGCTGAACCGCCGCATCAAGCCGTTCCTGCTGCGCCGCACGAAGGACCACGTGGCGAAAGAGCTGCCGGAAAAGACGGAGATGATCCGCCGCATCGAGATCACGGGCCCGCAGCGCGACCTGTACGAGACCGTGCGCCTGGCGATGGACAAGAAGGTGCGCGAGGAGATCGACCGCAAGGGCGTGGCGCGCAGCCAGATCGTCATCCTGGAGGCGCTGCTGAAACTGCGCCAGGTCTGCTGCGACCCGCGCCTGGTGAAGGCCATGCCGGGCAAGAAGAACACGGCGGCCGTGTCGGCCAAGCTGACGGACCTGATGCAGATGGTCGACGACCTGCTGGGAGAAGGCCGCAAGATCCTCGTGTTCTCGCAGTTCACGAGCATGCTGGGCCTCATCGAAGAGGAACTCGATGCGCGCAAGATCCCGTACGCGATTCTCACCGGCGAGACGCGCGACCGTTCCGCGCAGGTGGCGGCATTCCAGCAGGGCGCCGTGCCGATCTTCCTGATCAGCCTCAAGGCCGGCGGCGTCGGCCTGAACCTGACCGCGGCCGACACGGTCATCCACTACGACCCGTGGTGGAACCCGGCGGCCGAGAACCAGGCGACGGACCGTGCATGGCGCATCGGGCAGGACAAACCCGTGTTCGTCTACAAGCTCATCGCGAAGGGCACGCTGGAAGAAAAGATCCAGCTGCTGCAGCAAAAGAAATCGGAGCTGGCGGCGTCGATCCTGGCCGAAGGCGAATCGCAGAAGATGGCGCTCACGCAGGAAGACCTGCAGGCGATCTTCGCGCCGCTGGACGAGTAAGCGCGGCAGCGTCGTGGTCAAGAGGGCAAGCCAGGGCGGCTTGCCCTTTTTATTTGCGTATGCATATATTCAATATGCGTGTTCGACGCAACGGCCGGGGTCGGTTATCTATGCAAAGCGATATATCGGGCACTATACTTATTGTCCGGAATCATTCTTATTAAGGCCATCATGACGCGCAGCGCATCCGTCTCGGCGGACATCCCCACGGCGGACGCCTTTCGCACGATCGCCGAACTGGGCGGTGACCTGGCCTTCATCCTCGATTGCACCACCGGGCTGCCGGCGTATGTCAGCCCGGGCGTCGACGACATGCTCGGCTATTCCCTCGCCGACATCCGCGCGCAGATGGACAAGGGCGGCGACGGCCCGCTGGCGGCCTTGTGCGCCGGCCTGCCGGAGCGGCTGCGCCGGTTTGCCGCCGGCGACGGGTCGCGCCTGCGCGTGATGCGCGAGTTCGACCTGCGCCGGCCGGACGGGAGCGAGGTGGCCGTCGAGGTGATTTCGACCCTGGCGCTGGACGACGCCGGCCAGCCGCGGGCGCTGCTGGGCCTCGTGCGCGACGTGTCCGCGCGGCGCGAGCGGGAGCGCGAGAGAAAACGGTTTGCCAGCATGCTGAACCATGAATTCCGCACGCCGCTGTCGACGATCGACGGCGCGATCCAGCGGCTGGAGTCCCTGGGCACCAAGGCCGACGAGGCGACGCGCGAGCGCTACCGCAAGATCGCGACCGCGACCGACCGCCTGATCGCGATGCTGGACGACTACCTGTCCCCCGAGCGCATGGCCGCACTCGGCAGCCAGCGCCGCGAGAACAAGGTGGGGCCGAAGCTGCTGCTGGAAGAACTGGTGGCGCAGGCGCGCGCGGCCGGACGTCCCGTGACCCTGGAAGCCAGCGACCTGCCGGCCGCGCTGCGGGGCGAGCCATCCGGCCTGCGCCTGGCGCTCAAGGTGTTATTGGACAATGCCCTGCGCTATACGCCGGCCGGCACCGCGCTGCACGTGGCGGGACGGCGGGTCGACGGCGGCGTCGAACTGGCGCTGCGCGACGAGGGCCATGGCGTGCTGGCGGACGACGTCGCGCGCATCTTCGACAAGGGCTATCGCGGCGCGAATGCCGAGGGTATCGCGGGCAGCGGGCTCGGGCTGTACATGGCGCGCTCCGTGGTGGAAGTGCACGGCGGTAGTTTGACATATGCATGTCCTCCAGAGGGCGGCGCCGAGTTCAGGCTATGGCTGCCGGCACAGGCGAGCGGGGCAAAAAGTCTTGCTTCCGGAATGACCAGCAGTGATAATCGGCATGGCGACCGGGGTTAGCCGCCCGACAACGAAGCCGGGAATACGAAACAAGGAATTGGCAAAACCCATGACGCAAATATTGATTGTTGAAGACAATGGCGAATACGCAGGCGATATGGCCGATTTCCTCAAGGAACTCGGCCATGAGGTCACGATCGCGACCACCGCCAGCGATATGTGGGCCGCGCTGACGCGCACGCCGGCGGCCGTGGTCGTGCTCGACCTGGGCCTGCCCGACGAGGACGGCTTCAACGTGATTCCACGAATGCGCCAGCTGTATCCCGAGATCGGGCTGCTGGTGCTGACGGGCCGCGTGGCCTTCGACAACCGCATCCTCGGCCTGCGCCTCGGCGCCGACCACTATCTCACCAAGCCGATCAAGTTCCCGGAACTGGCTGCCCACATCGAGGCGCTGGACCGCCGCGTGCGGCCGTCGTCCGAGCCGGCGCCCGCGCCGAGCAAGTGGACCCTGCGCGTCTCGGCCCGCCAGCTCGAGCTGATGGGCAAGGTAATCGACCTGACGGAAAAAGAGTGCAACTTCCTGCACCTGCTGACCATCAACACCCGGCCCGTCCCGCGCCAGGTGATCGTGGCCGGCATGGGTGGGGACGATCCGGATGCCAGCCGCCGCGTCGACATGCTCGTCTACCGTCTGCGCAAGAAGGCCCGCACCGGCCTCGGCCAGGATCTGCCGCTGCGCAGCGCCTATGGCGAGGGCTACAGCCTGTCCGCCGGTTTCACGCTGGCGTAATTAATCGGGGACAGAGCGAGGCGGTCGCGTTAGAATGACGCCATGGCCCGCCAACCCCGACTCATCCTGCCGCACGAGCCGCACCTGATCATCCAGCGCGGCAACGACAACCAGCTGATCTTCCGCGACGACGAAGACCACCGCCGCTTCCTGGAATGGCTGCGCGAGAGCGCGAAGTTCTACCGCGTGGCCATCCACGCGTACGTCCTGATGCCGAACCACCTGCATGTGCTGGCGACGCCGTCCGACGAGGACGGCTTGGCGGCCATGATGCAGAAAGTGGGGCGGTTATATGTTCCCTGGTTTAACAACAAGTACGGCCGCTCCGGCACCTTGTTCCAGGGACGTTTCCGCACGTCCGTGATCGACCCGGACGCGTATTTTCTTGCCTGCATCCGCTACATCGAACTGAATCCACTGCGCAGCCAGCTCGCGTTCGAGCCGCTCGACTACCCGTGGTCGAGCTACGCGCATCACGCCGGCGTGCGGCCGGATCCGCTGATCACCGACCACGCCAAGTACTGGGAACTCGGCAACACGCCGTTCCAGCGCGAGGCGGCCTTCATCGAGCTGGCGCAGCAGGGGATGTCGGGGCAGGAACTGGATACGATCAATGCGGCGGTGCTGAAGGGGGCGCCGCTGGGATCGCATGAATTCAAGGTCGCGCTGGAGCACAAGACGAGGCGCCAGATTTTGCCGGCCAAGCGGGGGAGACCGTTCAAGGTGAAGGCTGCGGAATAGATTTGTGCGCGGCGTCATTGCAACAAATGAATGATAAGGAGGCTTCGGCCTCCTTTTTTATTGCCCGTCGCCCCTGCGATGGCGGGGGCTTAAGTTTGTTGGCGGGCACGCGGAATTTGGGTTCCCGCGTGCGCGGGAACGACGGTTTTGCGCATAACTATATGATTTTATTGATGTGGTAGGCGAAATGCAGCACCTCTTCTACTGTGTCCCCATTTAATTTACGACTAAAAAACTCGGCATTTAATTCGACTCCGACCCTAATTATTGCTATTGATGTTTACCGAAGTCTGCTCTATCCTCGGCCTTCAATATCTTCAAAATGCTGCGGAGCCCCCATGATTGCCCAAGGTTTGTACGATCCCGCCAATGAACACGACGCCTGCGGCGTCGGTTTCGTCGCCCATATCAAGGGCAACAAGAGCCACTCCATTATTGAACAGGGTCTGCTGATCCTGAAGAACCTGGACCACCGGGGCGCCGTCGGTGCCGATGCCCTGATGGGCGACGGTGCGGGTATCCTGATCCAGATCCCCGACCAGTTCTACCGCGACGAGATGGCCAAGCAGGGCATCGAACTGCCGCCGCCGGGCGAATATGGCGTCGGCATGATCTTCCTGCCGAAGGAACACGCTTCGCGCATCGCCTGCGAACAGGAAATCGAGCGCGCCGTGCGCGCCGAAGGCCAGGTCGTGCTGGGCTGGCGCAACGTGCCGGTGGACGACACGATGCCGATGTCGCCGACCGTCCGCGCGAAAGAGCCGGTCATCCGCCAGATCTTCATCGGCCGCGGCCCGGACGTGATGGTCACCGACGCGCTCGAGCGCAAGCTGTACGTCATCCGCAAATCGTCGGGCCACGCGATCCAGGCCCTGAAACTCATCCACGGCAAGGAATTCTTCGTGCCGTCGATGTCCGCCCGTACCGTGGTCTACAAGGGCCTGCTGCTGGCGGACCAGGTCGGCGTGTACTACAAGGACCTGCAGGATCCGCGCTGCGTCTCCGCGCTGGCCATGGTGCACCAGCGCTTCTCGACGAACACGTTCCCGGAGTGGCCGCTGGCCCACCCGTACCGCCTGCTGGCGCACAACGGCGAGATCAACACCGTCAAGGGCAACTTCAACTGGACCCGCGCCCGCGAAGGCGTCATGAAGTCGGCCGTGCTGGGCGACGACCTGCAGAAACTGTTCCCGCTGATCTATGAAGGCCAGTCGGACACCGCCTGCTTCGACAACGCGCTCGAACTGCTGGTTATGGCCGGCTACCCGATCGCCCAGGCGATGATGATGATGATCCCGGAAGCCTGGGAAAATCACGCGACGATGGACGAGAACCGCCGCGCGTTCTACGAATACCACGCCGCGATGATGGAACCGTGGGACGGCCCGGCCGCCATGGCCTTCACCGACGGCCGCCACATCGGCGGTACGCTGGACCGCAACGGCCTGCGTCCGGCGCGCTACATCGTCACGGACGACGACCTGGTCGTCATGGCATCGGAATCGGGCACGCTGCCGATCCCCGAATCGCGCATCGTCAAGAAATGGCGTCTGCAGCCGGGCAAGATGTTCCTCATCGACCTGGAAGCCGGCCGCATCATCGACGACAAGGAACTGAAGGACACCTACTCGAATGCCAAGCCCTATAAGGCATGGATCAAGTCGGTGCGCATCAAGCTGAACGAAATCAAGCTGTCGGAAAGCCAGCTGTCGCAGAACCGCGCGAAAGACGCACAGGGCGAGAAAGCCGCCATTTCCCTGCTGGACCGCCAGCAGGCATTCGGCTACACCCAGGAAGACCTGAAGTTCCTGATGGCCCCGATGGCCGTGCTGGGCGAAGAAGCCACCGGCTCGATGGGCAACGACTCGCCGCTGGCCGTCATGTCGAACAAGCTGAAACCGCTGTACTCGTACTTCAAGCAGCTGTTCGCCCAGGTCACGAACCCGCCGATCGACCCGATCCGCGAAGCGATGGTGATGTCGCTCGTGTCGTTCATCGGTCCGAAGCCGAACCTGCTGGACACGAACAACGTCAACCCGCCGATGCGCCTCGAAGTGTCGCAGCCGGTCATCGGTTTCGACGACATGGCCCGCCTGCGCAACATCAGCCTGCACACGGGCGGCAAGTTCAAGTCGTATGAACTGAACATCTGCTACCCGGTCTCGTGGGGCAAGGAAGGCATCGAAGCGTCGCTGGCCTCGCTGTGCGCGGAAGCCGTCGATGCCGTCAAGTCGGGCCACAACATCCTGATCGTCTCGGACCGCAACGTGAACGCCGACCAGGTCGCGATCCCGGCGCTGCTGGCGACGTCCGCGATCCACCAGCACCTCGTCCAGCGCGGCCTGCGCGCATCGACGGGCCTCGTCGTGGAAACCGGCTCGTGCCGCGAGACGCACCACTTCGCCCTGCTGGCCGGCTACGGCGCGGAAGCCGTGCACCCGTACCTGGCGCTGGAAACGCTGGTCGACCTGGCGCACACGCTGCCGCACGAGATGGCTGCCGACAAGGCGATGTACAACTACACCAAGGCGGTCGGCAAGGGCCTCATGAAGGTCATGTCGAAGATGGGCATCTCGACCTACATGTCGTACTGCGGCGCCCAGATCTTCGAAGCCATCGGCCTGAACAAGTCGCTGGTCGACAAGTACTTCCGCGGCACGTCGTCGACGGTGGAAGGCATCGGCCTGTTCGAAGTGGCCGAGGAAGCCCTGCGCCTGCACGGCCTGGCCTTCGGCAAGGATCCGCTGCTGGCCAACGCGCTGGACGTCGGCGGCGAATACGCCTACCGCGTGCGCGGCGAAGACCACCTGTGGACGCCGGACGCCATCGCCAAGCTGCAGCACTCGACCCGTGCCAACAACTTCAGCACCTATAAAGAGTACGCGCAGCTCATCAACGACCAGAGCCGCCGTCACCTGACGCTGCGCGGCCTGTTCGAATTCAAGATCGATCCGACCAAGGCGATCCCGCTGGACGAAGTCGAGCCGGCCAAGGAAATCGTCAAGCGCTTCGCCACCGGTGCGATGTCGCTGGGCTCGATCTCGACCGAAGCCCACGCCACGCTGGCCATCGCCATGAACCGTATCGGCGGCAAGTCGAACACGGGTGAAGGCGGTGAAGACCCGGCCCGCTACATGGGCGAGTTCAAGGGCATCAAGATCGCCAAGGGCGAGACCCTGGCCTCGATCCTGGGCAAGGACCGCGTCGTCGCCGACATCCCGCTGGTCGAAGGCGATTCGCTGCGTTCGAAGATCAAGCAGGTGGCATCGGGCCGCTTCGGTGTGACCGCCGAATACCTGGCGTCCGCCGACCAGATCCAGATCAAGATGGCGCAGGGCGCCAAGCCGGGCGAAGGCGGCCAGCTGCCGGGCCACAAAGTGTCCGAGTACATCGCGTCGCTGCGCTTCTCGGTGCCGGGCGTGGGCCTGATCTCGCCGCCGCCGCACCACGACATCTACTCGATCGAAGACCTGGCGCAGCTGATCCACGACCTCAAGAACGTGAACCCGCACGCGTCGATCTCCGTGAAGCTGGTGTCGGAAGTCGGTATCGGTACGGTCGCCGCCGGTGTGTCGAAGGCGAAGGCCGACCACGTCGTCGTCGCCGGCCATGACGGCGGTACGGGTGCATCGCCGCTGTCGTCGGTCAAGCACGCCGGCACGCCGTGGGAACTGGGCCTCGCCGAGACCCAGCAGACCCTCGTGCTGAACGGCCTGCGCAGCCGTATCCGCGTCCAGGCCGACGGCCAGATGCGTACCGGCCGCGACGTCGTCATCGCCGCCCTGCTGGGCGCGGACGAAGTGGGCTTCGCGACGGCACCGCTGGTCGTCGAAGGCTGCATCATGATGCGTAAGTGCCACCTGAACACCTGCCCGGTGGGCGTGGCCACCCAGGATCCGGAACTGCGCGCCAAGTTCTCGGGCAAGCCGGAACACGTCGTGAACTACTTCTTCTTCGTCGCCGAAGAAGCGCGCCAGATCATGGCCCAGCTGGGCATCCGCACGTTCGACGAGCTGATCGGCCGTTCGGACCTGCTGGACAAGTCGAAGGCCGTCGGCCACTGGAAGGCGCAGGGCCTGGACTTCAGCAACATCTTCTACCAGCCGAAGGTCGACGACAAACGCCAGCTGCTGCACACGGACGGCCAGGACCACGGCCTGGACAAGGCCCTGGACCACAAGCTGATCGCGCAGGCCAAGGCCGCGCTGGAGAAGGGCGAGCGCGTCTCGTTCATCTCGCCGGTGAAGAACGTCAACCGCACGGTCGGCGCGATGCTGTCGGGCGAGGTCGCCAAGCGCTACGGCCATGCCGGCCTGCCGGACGACACGATCCACATCCAGCTGCAGGGCACTGCGGGCCAGTCGGCCGGCGCGTTCCTGGCACACGGCATCACGCTGGACCTGGTCGGCGAAGGCAACGACTATGTCGGTAAGGGCCTGTCGGGCGGCCGCATCATCGTGCGTCCGAACACGGAGTTCCGCGGCTGGGCCGTCGACAACATCATCGTCGGCAACACGGTGCTGTACGGCGCGATCGCCGGCGAAGCGTTCCTGAACGGCGTGGCCGGCGAGCGTTTCGCGGTGCGTAACTCGGGTGCGACGGCCATCGTCGAAGGCGTGGGCGACCACGGCTGCGAATACATGACCGGCGGTACCGTCGTCGTGCTGGGCGACACCGGCCGCAACTTCGCGGCGGGCATGTCGGGCGGCGTGGCATATGTCTACGATCCGAAGGGCGACTTCGAGCAGAAGTGCAACACCGCGATGGTCGCACTGGAGAGCGTGCTGTCGACCAAGGAGCAGAGCGACAAGGCCAGCTGGCACGCACAGACCCGCAACGGCGAGCGCGAGTCGGACGAAGCGATCCTGAAGCGCCTGATCGAGCGTCACTTCAAGCACACCGGTTCGACCCGTGCGCGCAACCTGCTGGACGACTGGGCCAACAGCCGCAGCAAGTTCGTCAAGGTCTTCCCGACCGAGTACAAGCGCGCACTGGAAGAGATGCACAACAGCAGCATGGAAGAAGCCAACGACAAGATCGAACTGGCTGCCTGATGCTCACCGGCGGGCGCCCGACGCGCCCGCCGCATCTCTCTAGACTGAACCGAATACGATAGGAATACAAATGGGTAAGATCACCGGCTTCATGGAATTTCAGCGCCAGGAAGAAGACCACCTGGAACCCGCTGCCCGCCTCAAGAACTACAAGGAATTTTCGATCACCCTGACCGACGCGCAAGCGAAGGTGCAAGGTGCGCGTTGCATGGATTGCGGCATCCCGTTCTGCAACACCGGCTGCCCCGTCAACAACCAGATCCCCGACTGGAACGACCTGGTCTACCACGGCAACTACCGCTACGCCGTCGACAACCTGCATTCGACGAACAACTTCCCGGAATTCACGGGCCGCATCTGCCCGGCACCGTGCGAAGCCGCCTGCACGCTGGGCATCAACAATGAGCCGGTCGGCATCAAGTCGATCGAGCGCAAGATCGCCGACGCCGGCTGGGAACACGGCTGGATCGTCCCGCAACCGGCTGCCGTCAAAACGGGCAAGAAGGTCGCGATCATCGGTTCCGGCCCCGCAGGCCTGGCCGCTGCCCAGCAACTGGGCCGCGCCGGTCACGACGTGACGGTGTTCGAGAAGAACGACCGCATCGGCGGCCTGCTGCGCTACGGCATCCCCGACTTCAAGATGGAGAAGGACCTGATCGACCGCAGGGTTGAGCAAATGCGCGAAGAAGGCGTGAAGTTCCGCACCTCGACGCTGATCGGCAAGGACTTCCCGGCCACCGTCAGCAACATGGCGCGCGACACCATCTTCCCGGAAGACCTGGTGAAAGATTACGACGCGGTCGTCATGGCCGGCGGCGCCGAGGCACCGCGCGACCTGCCGGTCCCGGGCCGCGACCTGAAGGGCGTGCACTTCGCGATGGACTTCCTGCCGCAGCAGAACCGCGTCAACGCCGGCGACAAAGTCAAGGACCAGATCAAGGCCACGGGCAAGCACGTGATCGTGATCGGCGGCGGCGATACCGGCTCCGACTGCGTGGGCACGTCGAACCGCCACGGCGCCGCGTCGGTGACCCAGTTCGAACTGATGCCGATGCCGCCGGAACAGGAAAACAAGCCGCTCGTGTGGCCGTACTGGCCGACCAAGCTGCGCACCTCGTCGTCGCACGAAGAGGGCTGCGAGCGCGACTTCGCCGTCGCCACCAAGCGCTTCGAAGGCAAGGGCGGTAAAGTGGAAAAAGTCATCGCCTGCCGCGTCGAGTGGAAAGACGGCAAGATGACGGAAGTGGCCAACTCGGAATTCGAACTGAAGGCCGACCTCGTGCTGCTGGCCATGGGCTTCGTCTCGCCGGTGCAGCAGGTGCTGGACGCGTTCGGCGTGCAAAAGGATGCGCGCGGCAACGCACGCGCCACGACCGATGGCGACGTCTGCTACCAGACGTCGGTGCCGAAGGTGTTCACCGCCGGCGACATGCGCCGCGGCCAGTCCCTGGTCGTGTGGGCGATCCGCGAAGGCCGCCAGTGCGCGCGCGCCGTGGATGAATTCCTGATGGGTTCGTCGGTACTGCCGCGCTGATCGACGCCAGGCTTGCCTGATTCCAGACACCCTGCAATGCTACGGCTTGCAGGGTGTTTTCATTTGGAGATCCGATCGAAGAATGCTCTCCGACGACGGTGCGATCCTCGGCATCGACGGCATGCATGGCGCGCAAGCACTTTGCGCCGGTCAGGCTGGCGGCCGGTGTCCGGAATTTCCGGATGCGCTACTTCCAGGGATTACGCGAGCACATCGCACTCGTGCTGGGCTGGAAAAGGCAGGTCTACGAAGCGGATCACTCGTGCGGCCTGGCGGCCTCCGGCTCGATGACGAGCAGGTCGCCGTCCAGCCGCGCTGCCGTGCCGAGATCGCGGCACAGCGCCTGCATGCGCGTATAAATCCACGTGCGTTGCGTGTGGTCGGCAGGTAGCACGCGGCCGTGGCGGATGAACACCGGGTGCAGCACGATGCGGCGCAGGGCGTCCTCGCCCAGGTGCACCTCGAACAGCAGTTGATGGTCGTTGCGCAGGTCCGCGTCGACGGCGTAGTCGTCGACGAGGTCGCCAGTCGCGTACAGGATCGGCCAGCCCCGGTACAGCTCGATGCCGTGGAAGATGTGCGCGCTGTGGCCGTAGACGATCTTCCAGCCGACGTCGATCGCGGCGTGTGCGAGGCGGCGCAGGTGCGGTGCGGGCGCCGTCACCCTGTTCGGACCCCAGTGCAGCGACAACACCGGCCAGCGCACGCCGGCCGCGCGCAGGGGCGCGAGCGCGCGTGCGAAGGCGTCGGTGGCGGCCGTTTCGTCGTGCAGGCCGAGCCAGGCGATGCCGGGATGATCGTCCGTCGCGGCGAAATCGGCCTGGTGGTCGCAGAACGCCGCCATCCCGACGAGCACCTTGCCGCACGCCACGACGGCCGGAGACAGCGCCCATGCGAGATCCGGACCGGCGCCCGTGTGGCCGATGCCGTGCGCGTCGAGGATGCGCAGCGTATCGGCCAGCCCTTGCACGTCGTAGTCGAGACTGTGGTTGTTGGCGAGGCTGACCATGCGGATGCCGGCGTCGAGCAGCGCCTGGCCGGCCACCGGCGTCGCGGCAAAATAAAACGCCTTGGGGACGCCGTGCCAGCGCTCTACGCTGTCAGTAAGTGCACACTCCAGGTTCACGATGGTCGCGTCGGCCGCGCGCAGCAGCGGCGAGATCGCTTCCAGCGGCGCGTGGACGCCGTCGCGCAGCATGACGTCGCGCACGTGGCGGCCCAGCATGACGTCGCCGCCGAACACGAGGCGCAGAGGGCGCAGATCAGGGCTCATGGACGAACCAGCTCGTGAACCAGTCCGCTGCCAGCCGCGCCACCTCTTCCAGCGTGCCAGGTTCCTCGAACAAATGCGTCGCACCGGGCACGAGCGCCAGCCGTTTTACGCAGCCCAGCTCGCCATAGGCTTGCCGGTTCAGCGCGATGACGGGTTCGTCGGCACCGCCCACGATGAGGAGTGTCGGCGCCTCGACGGCGCGCAGGGCGTCGCTGCCGGCGAGATCCGGCCGCCCGCCGCGCGACACGACGGCCGCGATGGGCACCGCCGGGTCCGCCGCCAGCTGCAACGCGGCGGCCGCGCCCGTGCTGGCGCCGAACAGGCCCAGCGGCAACGGGGCCGTCGCGTCCTGCGCGCCCAGCCAGCTTGCTGCCGCGCGCAGGCGGCCCGTCAGCAGGGAGATATCGAATCGGTTATGGTATTGACGGTCTTCGTGCGGCGTGAGCAGGTCCAGCAGCAGCGTACCGATGCCGGCGTCGCGCAGCACGTGCGCCACGTGGTTGTTGCGCGGGCTCAAACGGCTGCTGCCGCTGCCGTGCGCGAACAGCACGACGCCGGAGGGAGTGTCGGGCAGCTCGAGCATGCCTTCCATCGTCGCCGCGCCGCTGTCGATGTGGACCAGGGCTTTTGTCATGATCGTTAGACCATCTGGCAGGGGCAAAGATTCGGCATCCGATTGTTAAATGGGGCGTGACCGAAAGCCCGGTATTTGCCCGTTCCCGACGTCCGGGACAGGACGCCGGATCGCGATGTAGTGGATCTTCAGGATGTCCCCGCAAAAGGGTTTCTTTCAGGCATTTGTAAAGATTGTTTACTAATGTGAAACAATGTGTTGTATGCATAAGTTATTAAAAACAAGCACTTATGTCGCAAAATATCTGACTCTTCGTTTAGTAATGTTGTAATATCACGTCGATAACATCCCCGGAATCGGGCCGTGTCCTGCAGGCCTTGCCGTTTCTGCACTACAATACGGGATTCTCCAAATACCAATATCCACTGTGTCCAACCTCGTCGAAATTCGCGATCTGCATTTTTCGTATGGCGATCGCCCGATCCTGCAGAACCTGAGCATGGACTTCCCGCGCGGCAAACTGATTGCCGTGATGGGCGGCTCCGGCTCGGGCAAGACGACGGTCCTGCGCCTGATCGGCGGCCAGATCAAGCCGCAGCGCGGCACCGTCGCCGTGAATGGCGAGGTGGTGAACCAGCTCGACACCGAAGGCCTGTACAGGTTGCGGCGCAAGATGGGCATGCTGTTCCAGTTCGGCGCGCTGTTCACCGACCTGACCGTGTTCGAGAACGTGGCCTTTCCGCTGCGCGAGCACACGGAACTGCCGGAAGAACTGATCCGCGACCTGGTGCTGATGCGCCTGAATGCCGTCGGCCTGCGCAATGCCGCGGACCTGAAGCCGAACGAGATCTCGGGCGGCATGGCGCGCCGCGTGGCGCTCGCCCGTGCCGTCGCGCTCGACCCGGCGCTGATCATGTACGACGAACCGTTCGCCGGCCTCGATCCGATCTCGATGGGCGTGACCGCCAACCTGATCCGCAACCTGAACGACGCGCTCGGCTCGACGTCCATCCTCGTCTCGCACGACGTGAACGAAACTTTCTTGATCGCTGATTACGTGTATTTCCTGTCCGCGGGCCGGATCGTCGCTTCGGGCACGCCGGACGAGATGCGCCGCTCGACCGATCCGTACGTCAAACAATTCGTGAACGCCGAGCCGGACGGCCCCGTGCCGTTCCACTATCCCGGCAAATCGCTGGCCGAGGACCTGGGCCTGGGAGGCAAGCGATGACCAATCCTCTCGCACTCATCGGGGGCTTCGTCCTCGACACTTTCGCCCGCGTCGGCTTCGTCACGCGTTCGTTCGGCGGCCTGCTCGGCAAGGCGCCGGGCGCGCTGCGCCGTCCGACCCTGATTTCGGAACAGGTCCACTTCATCGGCAATTACTCCTTGCTGATCATCACCGTGTCCGGCCTGTTCGTCGGCATGGTGCTGGGCCTGCAGGGCTATTACACGCTGAGCCAGTTCGGCGCCGAGGAAAAGCTGGGCCAGCTCGTGGCGCTGTCGCTGCTGCGCGAACTGGGGCCGGTCGTGACGGCGCTGCTGTTCGCGGGCCGCGCCGGCACGTCCCTCACGGCGGAAATCGGCCTCATGAAGGCCGGCGAGCAACTGACCGCGATGGAAATGATGGCCGTCAACCCGATCCAGCGCGTGCTGGCGCCCCGGTTCTGGGCGGGCCTGATCGCCATGCCGGTGCTGGCCGCCGTGTTCTCCGCCATCGGCGTGGTCGGCGGCTACCTCGTCGGCGTGCAGCTGATCGGCGTGGACGAGGGCGCGTTCTGGTCGCAGATGCAGGCGAACATCGACGTGCGCCGCGACATCATGAACGGCGTCATCAAGAGCTTTGTATTCGGCATGGCCGTGACGTTCACGGCCCTGTTCCAGGGCTATGAAGCGCAGCCGACGCCGGAAGGCGTGTCGCGCGCCACCACGCGCACCGTCGTGATCGCGTCGCTGATGGTGCTGGGGCTGGACTTCGTCATGACCGCCTTGATGTTCAACAAGTAATCTGAAGAGTTGGGAAAAACTTATGCATCGTAAATCCATTGACGTCTGGGTCGGCCTTTTTGTCCTGTTGGGTGCGTTATCGCTCCTTTTCCTGGCCCTCAAGGCCGGTAACATGAGCACGATTTCGTTCAGCAAGACCTATTCGATCACGGGCAAGTTCGACAACATCGGCGGCCTGAAGCCGCAGTCGGCCGTCAAGAGCGCGGGCGTGGTCGTGGGCCGCGTGGGCGACATTGCGTTCGACGATAAAAGCTTCCAGGCGATCGTCCGCCTCGATTTGAATCCTGCTTACAAGTTCCCGAAGGACAGCTCCCTGAAGATCCTGACCTCGGGCCTGCTCGGTGAGCAATACATCGGCATCGAGGCCGGTGGCGACACGAACAATCTCGTCGAAGGCGACCGCATCACCCGTACGCAATCGGCCGCAGTGCTCGAAGACTTGATTAATCAATTTATCTATAGCAAGGCAGCCGAAGGAAAGGACAGTAGCAAATGACGAACCGCAATGACTCCGCCTCGCCGCGTATCCGCACTGGCCTGGCGCTGGCACTCGGTGCAGCCGTATTGCTGAGTGGCTGTGCGACGACCGCCAACCCGAAAGACCCGTTCGAGAAGTTCAACCGGGCCATGTTCAGCTTCAACGACACGGTCGACCGCGTCGCCCTGAAGCCGGCCGCCACCGCCTACAAGAACGTCACGCCGACCTTCGTGCAAACGGGCGTGAACAATTTCTTCGGTAACTTGACCGATTTGTGGAGCTCGCTGAACAATTTTGCCCAGCTGAAAGGGCAAGACGGCTTGAACGATTTCATGCGTTTTGCCGTGAACTCCACGCTGGGTCTTGCCGGCGTGCTGGACATCGCCACCCCGGCCGGCATGCGCAAGCATAACGAGGACTTCGGCCAGACCCTCGGATATTGGGGCGTGCCGAGCGGTCCCTACTTGATGTTGCCGCTGCTGGGCCCATCTACGATCCGTGACACCGCGACCTTGCCCGCCGACTGGTGGGGCGATGCGTGGACCCACGTGAACGATGTACCGTGGCGCACCAGCGGCATCGTCCTGCGCGCGGTCGACCAGCGTGCCAGCGTGCTGGACGCGTCGAACCTGCTGGAAGACGCCGCCCTCGACCGTTACGAATTCATCCGTGACGGCTACATGCAGCGCCGCAACAGCAAGGTGCTCGACACGGACAAGGCGCAGGAACGCGCCGACAAGGTCCACGAAAAACTGGAAAAGGTCCAGGAAAAGGTCGAATTGAAGCTGGGCGTGAAACTGGGCCCGAAACCGGTGCCCGAAGATGGCGCGGAAGAGCCCGCAGCGGCGCCCGTGTCATCCGAACCGGCCAGCAAATAGTTAACGACGGTACAGCCAGGCCGTCCGCGCAGCACGCGGGACCGCTTGGCCAGACCCAACCAAATTAAAGGAAGCGTATGAAACCCATCGCAAAACTGATCGTGACCGCCGCCGCCGTGGCCATGTCCACCGCCGTTCTCGTCGCACCGGCCCGTGCCGCCGTCGAGGCACCGGATGCCCTCGTGAAACGCGTCTCCACCGACGTCATCGAGAGCGTCAAGGCCGACAAGGACATCCAGGCCGGCAACAACAAGAAAATCATGGATCTGGTCAACAGCAAGATCCTGCCGTACGTCGATTCGGACAAGATGACGGCCCAGGCCGCCGGCCGCTTCTGGCGCCAGGCGACGCCGGAGCAGCAAAAGCAGCTGGCGGCCGAGTTCCGCACGCTGCTCGTGTACACCTATGCCGGTGCGCTGTCGCAGATCAAGAACGAAACCATCGAGTTCAAGCCGTTCCGCGCCGACCCGGCCGACACGGAAGTCGAGGTGAAATCGCAGGTCAACCTGACCCGCGGCGAGCCGATCACCCTGAACTACCGCCTGGCCAAGGGCCCGCAGGGCTGGAAGATCTTCGACCTGAACGTGCTGGGCGCGTGGCTGGTCGAGACCTACAAGAGCACCTTCGCGTCGGAAATCGGCAAGAACGGCATCGACGGCCTGATCAAGAAGCTGCACGACCGCAACGAGCAGCTGGCCAACAAGCCGCTGACCAAGTCCGCGCAGAAGTAAGCATGGCGGAAGCGAATCCCATGCTCTCGCTGGAAGCCCTGACGTTCGACAACGCGCAAGCGGCGTTGGCGCAGGGCTGTGCGGCCGTGTCCGCCGGCGAAACCGAGTTCGACCTCGGCGGCGTCAAGGCCGCCGACTCCTCGGCCCTGGCCCTGATGCTGGCCTGGCAGCGCCGCGCGCAGGGACAGGGGCGCAGCCTGAAGTTCATCAATGTGCCGGCCAACGTCGATGCGTTGGCAAAGTTGTACGGCGTCGACGGGCTGCTCGGCCGGGCGTAGATGCAGGCGGCCGCTGCCGGATTGTCGTAGGGTGGGCTCGCCGAGCCCACGCGTAACGCGCGCGGCCCATCCGACGTCGTTCGATACCCTGTCCGGCTTCACGTGGCGTTTTCTTCTATAATGGCTCGTTTCACCCGCACGGTTCCGGTCCTTCGGATCCCCAACGCATGACAGCAGCCATCCAGATCGACAGCGTCGAGAAAAGCTACAAGGGCTTCAAGGCCCTCAAGGGCGTTTCACTGAACATCGAACAAGGCGAATTCTTCGGCCTCCTCGGCCCGAATGGCGCCGGCAAGACGACCCTGATTTCGACCATCGCCGGCCTCATTCGTCCGGACGTCGGCAGCGTGCGCATCCACGGCCACGACGTCGTGAAGGATTTTCGCGACGCGCGCATGAAGCTGGGCGTCGTGCCGCAGGAACTCGTGTTCGACCCGTTCTTCACCGTGCGCGAGACCCTGCGCCTGCAATCGGGCTATTTCGGCCTGAAGAACAACGATCCATGGATCGACGAGGTCATGGAAAACCTCGACCTCACGCCCAAGGCGGACGTCAACATGCGCGCGCTGTCCGGCGGCATGAAGCGCCGCGTGCTCGTCGCCCAGGCCCTCGTCCATAAACCGCCCGTGATCGTGCTCGACGAACCGACGGCCGGCGTCGACGTCGAACTGCGCCAGACGCTGTGGAAGTTCATCGCGCGCCTGAACCGCGAGGGTCATACGGTCGTCCTGACGACGCACTACCTGGAAGAAGCGCAGGCCATGTGCCAGCGCGTGGCCATGCTCAAGACGGGCAACGTCGTCGCGCTGGACACCATGTCGCAGCTGCTGCGCCGCGTGTCCGGCTCGTCGCTTGTCGTGCACCTGAAGCACGGCGGCCTGCCGGAAGGCCTGCGCCACCTCGTCGCCCATGACGAACATAACGGCGGCAACAAATACACCCTGCGCGTGAACGAGTACAGCGAAGTGGAGGGCATCCTCGCGCGCCTGCGCGAATCCGGCGCCGAGATCGACGAGATGCAGCTGCAGCAGGCCGACCTGGAAGACATTTTTATCCAGATCATGGAAGGGAGCCCGGTACGATGAACGCGTTTTCCGTGGGTTTCCGTACCCTGTTTTATAAAGAAATCCTGCGCTTCTGGAAGGTCGCGACGCAGACCATCGCCGCGCCCGTCGTCAGCGCGATGCTGTATCTGCTGATCTTCGGCCACGTGCTCGACGGTCGCGTCGAGATGCTCGACGGCGTCAGCTACACGTCGTTCCTCGTCCCCGGCCTCGTGATGATGAGCGTGCTGCAGAACGCGTTCGCGAACTCGTCGTCGTCGCTGATCCAGTCGAAAATCACGGGCAACCTCGTGTTCATCCTGCTGCCGCCGCTGTCGCACGTGGAGATCCTGTCCGCATACGTGACGGCCTCCGTCGTGCGCGGGCTGGCCGTCGGCCTGGGCGTGTTCATGATCACGGCGTGGTTCGCGCACCTGTCGTTCGTCGCGCCGCTGTGGATCATCGTGTTCGCGCTGCTGGGCGCCGGCATCCTGGGCACGCTGGGCGTCATCGCCGGCATCTGGGCGGAAAAATTCGACCAGCTGGCCGCATTCCAGAACTTTTTGATCACGCCTGCAACATTTTTGGCCGGGGTGTTCTATTCCATTAAGAAACTTCCGCCGTTCTGGCTTGCAGTCTCGCATTTCAACCCGTTCTTTTATATGATTGACGGGTTCCGCTATGGTTTCTTTGGCCAGTCCGACGTGTCGCCCTGGACCAGCCTGGCAATCGTCGCCGTCTTCTTCGTGGCCTTGGCCGCTATCGCAATCAATCTGCTTCGCCGCGGCTACAAGCTGCGTCACTGAAAAAACATGGTTACTACACCCGAACTCATCCACGGCTACATCCAAAAGGGCCTGGAATGCACCCACCTGGAAGTGGAGGGCGATGGCCAGCATTTCAGCGCCGTCATCGTCTCGCCCGCGTTCGCCGGCAAGAGCCGCATCCAGCGCCACCAGATCGTCTACGCCGCCCTGGGCGACCGCATGCGTGAGGAAATCCACGCGCTGTCGATGAAGACGCTGACCCCGGACGAATACGGTAACTGAGCCAAGGATAATCAATGGACAAGCTCCAGATCGTCGGCGGCAAGCGCCTGAACGGTGACATCCCCATCTCGGGCGCCAAGAACGCGGCGCTCCCGATCCTGTGCGCGGGCCTGCTGACGGCCGGCGACCTCGCGCTGTCGAACGTGCCGCGCCTGCACGACGTGCGCACGATGCTGCGCCTGCTCGAGCAGACCGGCCTGAAGGTCACGCAGGACGACGAGAACGTCGTGCTGAACGGCTCCGCCATCAACACCCTCGTCGCACCTTATGAACTGGTGAAGACGATGCGCGCGTCGATCCTCGTGCTGGGCCCGATGCTGGCGCGCTTCGGCGAAGCCAAGGTGTCGCTGCCGGGCGGCTGCGCGATCGGTTCGCGCCCCGTCGACCAGCACATCAAGGGCCTGCGCCAGATGGGCGCCGACATCACGATCGAGGGCGGCTACATCTACGCGAAGGCATCGCGCCTGAAGGGCGCCCGCATCCACACGGACATGATCACCGTGACGGGCACGGAGAACCTGCTGATGGCCGCCACGCTGGCCGACGGCGAGACGATCCTGGAAAACGCCGCGCGCGAACCGGAAGTGACGGACCTCGCGAACATGCTCGTGGCGATGGGCGCGAAGATCGACGGCATCGGCACCGACCGCCTCGTGGTCCAGGGCGTCGACAGCCTGCACGGCACCGAACACGGCGTCATTTCCGACCGCATCGAAGCGGCGACGTTCCTGTGCGCCGTCGCGGCGACGGGCGGCGACATCCGCATCACCCGCACCCGCACCGACATCTTCGACGTGGCCATCGACAAGCTGCGCGAGATGGGCGTCCAGCTGACCGTGGAAGGCGACAGCATCCGCGCGCGCATGGACGGCCGTCCGCAACCGGTGTCGTTCCGTACCACGGAATACCCGGGCTTCCCGACCGACATGCAGGCCCAGTTCATGGCCGTGAACACGATCGCGAACGGCTCGAGCCGCGTCACCGAAACCATCTTCGAAAACCGCTTCATGCACGTGCAGGAAATGAACCGCCTGGGCGCGCAGATCTCCACCGAGGGCAACACGGCCTTCATCAAGGGCGTCGACCGCCTCGTGGGCGCGCCCGTGATGGCGACCGACCTGCGCGCCTCGGCCTCCCTCGTGATCGCCGGCCTGGCCGCCGAGGGCACGACCCTCGTCGACCGCATCTATCACCTCGATCGCGGGTATGACCGGATGGAGGCGAAGTTGTCGGCGGTGGGCGCGGATATCGTCCGTATTAAATAAAACAACGTCGTCCCCGCGAAAGCGGGAACCCATACTGAGGCTCCGACAGCCGATTCGTCGAATCCTCGTTGACCTAACTCGGAAGCTCAGCATGGATTCCCGCGTGCGCGGGAATGACGGGTCTAAAACGAACGCAGTCACATGAACGACACTACTCGGGACAGCTCGCAGCTGATCCTCGCCCTCTCGAAGGGCCGCATCTTCGAAGACACGCTGCCGCTGCTGTCCGCGGCCGGCATCGAGGTGCTGGAAAATCCGGAAACCTCGCGCAAGCTGATCCTCGCCACCAACGATCCCGGCATCCGCGTGCTGATCGTGCGCGCCAGCGACGTGCCGACCTATGTCCAGCATGGCGCCGCCGACTTCGGCGTGGCCGGCAAGGACGTGCTGCTCGAGCACGGCGGCGAAGGACTGTACCAGCCGATCGACCTGCGCATCGCCTGCTGCCGCATGTCCGTGGCCGCCAACGCCGGCTTCGACTACGACAACGCCGTGCGCCAGGGCGCGCGCCTGCGCGTGGCCACCAAGTTCGTGCACACGGCGCGCGAGCACTTCGCCAAGAAGGGCGTGCATGTCGACCTCATCAAACTGTATGGCTCGATGGAGCTGGCGCCGCTGGTCGGCCTGTCCGACGCCATCGTCGACGTCGTGTCGACGGGCGGCACGCTGCGCGCCAACAATCTCGTTGAAGTCGAAAAGATCATGGAGATCTCGTCGCGCCTCGTCGTCAACCAGGCCGCGCTGAAACTGAAGCGCGAGCGCCTGCAACCGATCATCGACGCGTTCGACCGCGCGTCCAAGCAGCAGCAATGCTAACGACCATGTCCATCACGATCCGCAAACTCGATTCCACCGCCGCCGATTTCCAGCAGACTCTCAGCAACCTGCTCGCGTTCGAAGCGGAGACCGACGACGCCATCGAAACCGCCGTGGCGAAGATCCTCGCCGACGTGAAGGCGCGCGGCGACGCCGCCGTGCTGGAATACACGAACAGGTTCGATCGCATCCCGAATGGCGGCGCCACGAGCATGGCTGCCCTCGATATCGGCCAGTCCGAATTGGATGAAGCCCTGGCGTCGCTGCCGGAATCGCAACGTGCGGCACTGCGCACGGCCGCGGAGCGCATCCGCGTGTTCCACGAGCGCCAGAAGCAGGAACTGAACGGTTTTACGTACACCGAGCCTGACGGCACGGTGCTGGGCCAGCGCGTCACGCCGCTGGACCGCGTGGGCATCTACGTCCCGGGTGGCAAGGCCGCGTATCCGTCGTCCGTGCTGATGAACGCGATCCCTGCCAGGGTCGCGGGCGTGAAGGAAATCGTGATGGTCGTGCCGACGCCGGACGGCGTCAAGAACCGCATGGTACTCGCGGCCGCCGCCATCGCCGGCGTGACGCGCGTGATCACGATCGGCGGCGCCCAGGCCGTCGGCGCACTGGCTTACGGCACGGCGACCATTCCGCCGGTGGATAAAATCGTCGGCCCGGGCAATGCGTACGTCGCCGCCGCCAAGCGCCGCGTGTTCGGCACGGTGGGCATCGACATGATCGCGGGCCCGTCGGAAATCCTCGTGCTGTGCGACGGCACGACGGACCCGGACTGGGTCGCGATGGACCTGTTCTCGCAGGCCGAGCACGACGAGCTGGCGCAGGCGATCCTGCTGTGCCCCGACGCCGGCTACATCGCGCAAGTCGAAGCGAGCATTCATAAACTGCTGCCGACGATGCCGCGCAAGGACACCATCGCCACGTCGATGACGGACCGCGGCGCGCTGATCAAGGTGCGCGACATGGATGAAGCGTGCGCGATCGCGAACGCCATCGCGGCCGAGCACCTGGAGATCTCCGCCGAGGAGCCGCAGCAGTGGGCCGATAAAATCCGTCACGCCGGCGCGATGTTCCTGGGCCGCTTCTCGTCCGAATCGCTGGGCGATTATTGCTGCGGCCCGAACCACGTGCTGCCGACGTCGCGCACGGCGCGCTTCTCGTCGCCGCTGGGCGTGTACGATTTCCAGAAGCGCTCGTCGATCCTGTTCGTGTCGCAGGCCGGCGCGCAAACATTGGGCCGTGTCGCGGCCGAACTCGCGTACGGCGAGGGCCTGCAGGCGCATGCGCGCAGCGCAGAGCTCAGGATCCAATCGGAATCATGACGGCCTGGCTCGATCAGGTCTTCTGCGAGGATGCGCTGGCCGGCATGGCGCGCATCCCCGACGGCAGCATCGACCTGATCCTGACGGACCCGCCTTATAATCTCGGCAAGGATTACGGCAACGGCTCGGACCAGCAGAGCGTGGAGGATTACCTCGCGTGGACCGAGCGCTGGATCGATTGTGCGCTGCCGAAGCTGAAAGACAACGGCAGCCTGTACATCTTTCTCACGTGGCGCTTCGCGCCCGAGATCTTCGTCATGCTCAAGCGGCGCATGACGATGATGAACGAGATCATCTGGGACCGCCGCGTCCCCTCGATGGGGGGCAGCACCAGGAGCTTCAGCTCGGTGCACGACACCATCGGCTTCTTCGTGAAGCGCAAGGATTATTATTTCGACTTGGACTCCGTGCGTATCCCGTACGACGCCGAGACGAAGAAGGCGCGATCGCGCTCGATCTTCGTGGGCGCCAAGTGGCTGGAAGTGGGTTACAACCCGAAGGACCTGTGGAGCGTGTCGCGCCTGCATCGCGAACATGCGGAACGGGTCGACCATCCGACCCAGAAACCGCTCGAGATCATCGAGCGCATGGTCAAGGCGTCGTGCCCGCCGGGCGGCGTCGTGCTCGACCCGTTCATGGGCAGCGGCACGACGGCACTGGCCGCCAAACGCCTCGGCCGGCATTTCACCGGTTTCGAGCTGAACCCCGCCTACTGCGCGACCATCGCGGAACGCTTGTCCGCTCCCGCGCAGCCGGCCACCAGGAAACAACGCAAGGGCGTCCGTGTGGACGCCACCACCGAAGGAGTGAACCAGGAATGACCAGCATCGACAAGCTCATCGCCAACACGATCCGCGAGGACGTCCGTGCCGGCCATATCTACAACGTGCCGGATTCGAGCGGCTACATCAAGCTCGACGCGATGGAAAACCCGTACCAGCTGCCGGATGCGCTGCGCGGGGAACTGGCCCAGCGCCTGGCGGACGCCGTCCTGAACCGCTATCCGCTGGCGTCGTACAGCACGCTGAAGGAAAAGATCCGTACCAACCTCGGCGTGCCGGCCGGCTTCGACGTCATCCTCGGCAACGGCTCGGACGAGATCATCTCCATCCTGTGCACCGCCTGCTCGCGGCAGGACAAACGCGCGGTCGTGCTGGCACCGAGCCCGGCGTTCGTCATGTTCCAGCGCTCCGCCCAGTTCGCGGGCATGGATTACGTCGGCGTGCCGTTGAAGGCCGACTTCTCGCTGGACCGCGCCGCCATGCTGGCCGCGATCGCCGAGCACAAGCCGAGCCTCGTGTTCCTGGCTTACCCGAACAACCCGACCGGCAACCTGTACGATGAAGCCGACATGGTCGCGATCATCGACGCGCTGGGCGAGAACGGCATCGTCGTGGCCGACGAGGCGTATCACCCGTTCGCCCGCACGAGCTTCATGGACAAGCTGCCGCAGTATCCGAACCTGGTCGTGATGCGCACGCTGTCGAAGCTGGGCCTGGCCGGCATCCGCCTGGGCTACCTCGCTGCCGCACCGGCGCTGCTGGAACAGTTCGACAAGGTGCGGCCGCCGTACAATGTCAACGTATTGACGCAGGTGGCGGCCGAATTCGCGCTCGACCACGTCGAAGTGCTGGACGAGCAGGCCGCCCGTTTGAACGAGGCGCGCACGGAACTGGCCGCCGCCATGGCCGCGCTGCCGGGCGTGACCGTGTTCCCGTCGAGTGCCAATTTCATCACCTTGCGCGTACCCGACGCTGAAAAGACCTGCGCTAAACTGTTCGCAGAACGGGTGTTGATTAAAAATTTGAGTAGAATGCATGAATTGCTGGCCAATTGCATCCGTGTGACGGTCAGCACCCCGGAAGAAAACTCCGTATTCCTGAATGCCCTGAAGGCTTCGCTGCAAGCCTGAACACCGCCGAGCACCTTGCAATGACCCGCACCGCAGAAATCACGCGCAACACCAGCGAGACGCAGATCCGCGTCGCGCTCAACCTGGACGGCACCGGCCGCCAGAAACTCAATACCGGGGTGCCGTTCCTCGACCACATGCTGGACCAGATCGCGCGCCACGGCCTGATCGACCTCGAAGTCGAGGCCGTCGGCGACCTGCACATCGACGACCACCACACCGTCGAGGACACGGGCATCACGCTGGGCATGGCGGTCGCCAAGGCCATCGGCGACAAGAAAGGCATCCGCCGCTACGGCCATGCGTACGTCCCGCTGGACGAAGCGCTGTCGCGCGTCGTGATCGACTTTTCCGGCCGCCCGGGCCTGGAATGGCACGTGCCGTTCACCCGCGCGACCATCGGCCGCTTCGACGTCGATCTCACCATCGAGTTCTTCCGCGGCTTCGTCAACCATGCGGGCGTGACGCTGCACGTGGATAACCTGCGCGGCGTGAACGCGCACCACCAGTGCGAGACCGTCTTCAAAGCGTTCGGCCGCGCGCTGCGCATGGCGTCCGAGCTGGATGCGCGCGCCGCGGGCACGATCCCGTCCACCAAGGGCAGCCTGTAAAGAGAATCATGAACAAGATTGTTGTTGTCGACTACGGCATGGGCAACCTGCGTTCGGTTGCGCAGGCCCTGCGCGCCGTCGCGCCCGAAGCCGACGTCCAGATTTCCGGCGACGCGGCCGCCATCGACGCGGCCGATCGCATCGTCCTGCCCGGCCAGGGCGCCATGCGCGACTGCATGCGCAGCCTGCGTGAATCGGGCGTCGAGGACGCCCTGCTGCGCGCGGCGAAAACCCGTCCGATGATGGGCGTGTGCGTGGGCGAGCAGATGCTGTTCGATTCGAGCGACGAGAACGGCGGCGTGCCCGGCCTGGGCCTGTTGCCGGGCAAGGTCGTGCGCTTCGAACTCGACGGCAAGCTGCAGGCCGACGGCTCGCGCTTCAAGGTGCCGCAGATGGGCTGGAACCGCGTGCACCAGAAGCGTGCCCACCCGCTGTGGGACGGCGTCGCCCCGGACAGCTATTTTTATTTCGTGCACAGCTATTACGCGCAGCCCGCCGAGGCGCAGGACGCCATCGGCGAGACCGACTACGGCGGACAATTCTGCTGCGCGGTCGCGCGCGACAACATCGTCGCCACCCAGTTCCACCCCGAGAAAAGCGCGGCCGCCGGCCTGCGCCTGTATCGCAATTTCGTCCACTGGAATCCCTGAGTTACCTAATCAACCGACTACGACCATGCTGCTGATCCCCGCCATCGACCTGAAAGACGGTCACTGCGTTCGCCTGAAACAGGGCGACATGGAACTCGCCACCGTGTTCTCCGAAGATCCCGCCGAGATGGCGCTGCACTGGCTCAAGAAGGGTGCGCGCCGTCTGCACCTGGTCGACCTGAACGGTGCGTTCGCGGGCAAACCGAAGAACGAAGAGGCGATCAAATCGATCCTGCAAGTCGTGCAGGAGTACGCCGAAGACAACGACCTGGACGAGATCCCGGTCCAGCTGGGTGGCGGCATCCGCGACCTGGACACCATCGAGCGCTACCTGGACGACGGCATCACCTACATCATCGTGGGCACCGCGGCCGTCAAGAACCCGGGCTTCCTGCACGACGCCTGCGGCGCCTTCCCGGGCAGCATCATCGTCGGCCTGGATGCCAAGGACGGCAAGGTCGCGACCGACGGCTGGAGCAAGATGTCCGGCCACGAAGTCATCGACCTGGCCCAGAAATTCGAAGGCTACGGCGTGGAATCGATCATCTACACCGACATCGGCCGCGACGGCATGATGGGCGGCGTGAACATCGAAGCGACCGTGCGCCTGGCGCAGGCCGTCAGGATCCCGATCATCGCTTCGGGCGGCCTGCACAACCTGGCCGACGTGGAAGCCCTGTGCGCCGTGCAGGACGAGGGCATCGAAGGCGTGATCTGCGGCCGCTCGATCTACGAAGGCACGCTCGACCTGGCCAGCGCGCAGGAACGCGCGGATGAACTCACCGAGGGCGCGCAGGCGTAATCAAGGCCGCCGCCCTCAAAACCGTCGCCCCTGCGAAGGCAGGGGCCCAATTTGCACGCGCAAACGCTACGCATGCAGAACTTGGGTCCCCGCCTTCGCGGGGACGACGCTAACCTAGTAATCTTATGCTCGCAAAACGCATCATCCCCTGCCTGGACGTCACCGGCGGCCGCGTGGTCAAGGGCGTCAACTTCACCGAACTGCGCGATGCCGGCGACCCCGTCGAGATCGCACGCCGCTACAACGAGCAGGGTGCCGACGAGATCACCTTCCTCGACATCACCGCCTCGAGCGACGGCCGCGACCTGATCCTGCCGATCATCGAAGCCGTGGCGTCGACCGTGTTCATTCCGCTGACCGTGGGCGGCGGCGTGCGCAAGGTCGAGGACGTGCGCCGCCTGCTGAACGCCGGCGCGGACAAGGTGTCGATGAACACCTCGGCCGTCACCAACCCGCAACTCGTGTACGACGCGTCGCAGAAACACGGCGCGCAGTGCATCGTCGTCGCCATCGACGCCAAGCAGGTCGCGCCCGGCAAGTGGGAAGTCTTTACCCACGGCGGCCGCAACGCGACCGGCATCGATGCCATCGAATGGGCCCGCAAGATGGAAAGCCTGGGCGCCGGCGAACTGCTGCTGACCAGCATGGACCGCGACGGCACCAAGTCCGGCTTCGACCTGGGCCTGACGCGCGCCGTGTCGGACGCCGTCGGCATTCCCGTGATCGCCTCGGGCGGCGTGGGCGGCCTGAAGGATCTCGCCGATGGCGTGCAGGAAGGGCATGCCGACGCCGTGCTGGCCGCGAGCATCTTCCACTACGGGCAGCACACGGTCGGCGAAGCCAAGCGCTTCATGGCGGACCGCGGCATCCCGATGCGCCTCGACTGATTGATGGAACCGACGACCATGGTGACCCCGCCCACCCCCCCGACGATCCCGGCCCAGCCCTGGCTCAAGAAAGTCCAATGGGACGAGCACGGCCTCGTGCCGGTGATCGCCCAGGAAGCCGCCACCGGCGACATCCTGATGTTCGCCTGGATGAACCGCGAAGCCCTGGCCAAGACCGTGGAGCTTGGCGAGGCCGTGTACTGGAGCCGCTCGCGCAAGAAGCTGTGGCACAAGGGCGAAGAGTCCGGCCACGTGCAGAAAGTACTGGAAATCCGCCTCGACTGCGACGAAGACGTGGTGCTGCTGAAGGTCGAGCAGGCCGGCGGCATCGCCTGCCACACCGGCCGCCATTCCTGCTTCTTCCAGAAGTTCGAGGACGGCGACTGGAACAGCGTCGAGCCCGTGCTGCAGGACCCGGATACCATCTACACCAACCAGAAGAAGAAATAGCGCACACATGAGCACGCAACTGGAACGCCTCGCGGCCGTCATCGAATCCCGCAAGCCGGCCAACGGCGGCGACCCGACGGCCTCGTACGTCGCGAAACTGTTCGCCAAGGGCGACGACGCCATCCTGAAAAAGATCGGCGAGGAAGCCGTCGAGACCGTGATGGCCGCGAAGGACGTGCGCGCCGGCGCGGATGCGTCGAAGCTGCTGTACGAGACGGCCGACCTGTGGTTCCATTCGATCGTCCTGCTGGCGCAGTTCGGCCTCACGCCGCAGCAGGTGCTGGACGAACTGGCGCGGCGCGAAGGCATTTCCGGTATCGAGGAAAAGGCGTCGCGCCCGAAAGACTGAGCCCGGCTGTCACGCCGGCGTCATCCCGTATCGATAGAATGTGAGAGAACATGGATAACTGTATCTTCTGCAAGATCGTCGCCAAGCAGATCCCGGCCAGCGTGGTGTACGAGGACGACGAGCTGCTCGCGTTCAAGGACATCAACCCGGCCGCGCCCGTCCACCTGCTGGTGATCCCGAAGCAGCACGTGGCCAGCCTGTCCGACTGCACCGACGCGCACGCGCCCGTGCTGGGCAAGATGCTGGCGCTGGCGCCGAAGCTGGCGCTTGACCACGGCATCGCGGTGAAAACCGGCCCGGACGGCGAGCGCAGCGGCGGCTACAAGACGCTGTTCAACGTCGGTCCGGACGGCGGGCAGGAGGTGTATCACCTGCACCTGCATGTCTATGGTGGTCCGCGTCCGTGGCGTGGCCTGGGAACGTAATTCCCTAAAGGAAAGAGGGCATTCCGGCCCTAAACCGCTTATACTGGCGTAGCTTTAGCTTACGCTGATCGGGTTGTCGCCCGGCAAGGAGAAAACAATGGGTTCGATGAGTCTCTGGCACTGGTTGATCGTGCTGGTCGTGGTGGTGGTGGTGTTCGGTACGGGCAAGCTGCGCAATGCGGGCTCGGACCTGGGCAAGGCCGTCAAGGGTTTCAAGGATGGCATGAAGGGCGATGAAGACGGCAAGACGCCCGCCAGCCAGACGGCGCAACAGACCGCGCAGCAGGTGGCCGACAAGTCGACTATCGACGTCGACGCGCGCGAAAAAACGCGTCACTAAGCGCGCCGCTAAGCCCGCCATTAATCCCATGCCTGACCCCGCATGATCGATCTCGGTCTTACCAAACTCGCCATCATCGGCGCGGTGGCGCTGGTTGTGATTGGCCCCGAGAAACTGCCTAAGGTGGCGCGCATGGCCGGCACCCTGTACGGCCGCGCCCAGCGCTACCTGCACGACGTGAAGTCGGAGGTCTCGCGCGAGATCGAAATGGAAGAATTGCGCAATCTGCACAAGGATATCCAGGACAGCGCGCAAAGCTTCAAGTCCGAGGTCGAGACGTTCAAGTCCGAGGTCGAGAACACCGTCTCGACCCACATGGACGAGGTCGAGTCTGCCTGGCGCGGCGACACGGCCGTAATGCCGACGACGGCCTCGACGGACGACATCGAGCGCAAGGCGCGCGACTTCCGCCGCAAGAAGCTGGCGAAGACGTCGAGCATGCCGGCCTGGTACAAGAACCGCCAGGGCACGCGCCAGCATGTGCTGTCCGGCGCCGCACGCGTGCGCAAGTTCCGTCCCGGCGCCACTTCCAACACCAAATTTTTCTGATGACGGCCGCCGTTGGGCGCCGCCTCCTAGCGCCAGATGACTGAAGAAACCGCGGGCGAAGAAACCTTCATCTCCCACCTGGTCGAGCTGCGCGACCGCCTGATCAAGGCGACGTACGGCATCGTCCTCGCCTGTATCGTGCTGATGCTGTGGCCGGGCCCGGCACAGATCTACGATTTCCTCGCCGCCCCGATGCTGGCCGCGCTGCCGGCCGGCTCCAAGATGATCGCCACCGGCGTCGTCTCGCCGTTCCTCGTGCCGATGAAGGTCACGTTGCTGATCGCCTTCATCCTCGCGCTGCCGTGGGTCTTTTATCAGGTGTGGGCGTTCGTCGCACCGGGGCTGTACGCACACGAAAAGCGGCTCGTGCTGCCGCTCGTGATTTCGTCGTCGTTCCTGTTCATCGCGGGCGTCGCGTTCTGCTACTTCTTCGTGTTCGGCCGCGTGTTCCACTTCATCGGCAACTTCTCGCCGACGTCCATCGCCGTGATGCCCGACATCGAGAACTACCTCGACTTCGTGATGTCCATGTGCCTTGCGTTCGGCGCCACGTTCGAGGTGCCGGTGGTCGTCGTGATCCTCGTCCGGATGGGCATCGTCAGCGTCGAGAAGCTGCGTTCGATCCGCCCGTACGCCATCGTCGGCGCGTTCGTCATCGCCGCCATCGTCACGCCGCCGGACGCCGTCAGCCAGCTGGCGCTGGCCATTCCGATGTGCCTCCTGTTCGAACTCGGGCTACTGATGGCGCCGATCTTCGTCAAGGCGACGCAGGCGCCGCAGGAACAGTCCTGATCGCCGCTATTTTTTCGCGCTATTTTTTCGCGCTATTTTTTCGATTTGGCGGCCACTTCTTTTTTCAACACCAGCTCGACCGTCAGCTTCGCACTGGCCGGATAACTCGTGCTGGAGATCTTCTTGAAAAAATAGGCGGGGTCGTCCGGATGGCCGTCGTCGCTTTCGGTCAGCCGGTACCAGCGCACCGGTGCATGCCCTGCTGTTGCGACAAGAATATCGAATCGATGCGCAAGACACTGCTGGCCATCGCCGGGGCGATCGTGGCGTCATGGCTCGCGTTGTTCGTGAACGCTGTTACGCTGCCGGTCGTCTTCCTGCATTACTCCGCCCAGGCCGTCGCGCCCGTGACCTATTTCTTCAACGAAGACAACGACATCGTCAAGGATCACCTGGCGCCCGGAGCAAGCATCGAGTTCCGTACCGCCCGCCGTCTCCATGCCGACTACTTCATCGACGTGAGCCTGCCACTCGCCAGCCGCGACGGCGTGGAAATCAAACGGCCGTTCAGCCGCGTCGATGTCTATATCGGGCCCGATACGAAGATCGAGCGCACCGTGGTGAAAACCGACTTCCTGGCACGCGTCGCTTTTGAATGAGTGCTTATTCCACCGTGATCGGCAGATCCCGCCCCTCCAGCGCCACCTGTCCCGCGAAATCCGCCGCGTAGATCCGTAACACGTAATCGCCCGGCGCGAGTCCATCCACTTTCCACGTACCGGGCAGCGCGACGCCATCCTGCAGCGTATTGTTGACGGCATAGGCGAACACGGTGGCCTTGCTGCCGTAGACCGTGATGCCGCTGTTCTCCGCGTACAGCAGTTTTACAGCCTCACGCTCGCGCGGCAGGCGGTCGTAGACCTGCGTGATGCGCGGCGTCTCGAATCCGGCGACGGGGCTGCCGTCCGCATGGAGCAGTTGGTAGCCCAGCTTGTACAGGCCGAGGCGGCGGCGCGCCAGGTTGCCGTCCATCTGGTCGTAGGCGGCGGCGACGATGGACACCGCGCCGAGCGTGCGCGCCACGTGCAGCCGCTTGCCCTTCCTGCCCGGCAGGCGCTGGCCGTTCGCATCGTACAGCGCGATGCTCTGGATGCGGGGCGGCACCGTGTCACGCAGGCCGGCGAAGGGCAGGGCCAGCGCGTTGACCGCGCGGCCGCCGGGGTAGTACTCCATGTGCACGTGCGCCATCGGATTGATGGTGCCGAGCGCGTCGCCGACGGCGAACCGCGTGCCGCGCCGTACGCGCACGCGTTCCGGCTTGCCGTTCGCGCCGCGCAGCACCTGGAAGCGCGGATCGAGCGCATTGCCCCTGGCGTCGCGGCCCACGCGCATGTGGATGTACGACAGCGGCCCGATGCTCATGCCTTCGCCCAGATCGTCGAACGCCCAGTTGGGATACGGATCGCTGACCGTCGCCGGCAGGACCGCCAGCACGCGTGCGCCGACGTCGGCGCGGATGTCCAGGCCCGCATGGAAGTGGTCGCGGTTCTCGCCGTCGTAGCTGCCGCGCACCTCGCCCAGCACGCCGACGACTTCGTGCGGTTCCGTTTGCGGGCCCACGGGCCAGGGCATCGATGCCGCCGCGGGCAGCACTTGCGGCCGCGCCTGCGGGGGCGGCGTGCCCGGTTGGGGCGGGGCCAGCACGAACAGCTGCTGCGCCTGGCCGTCGGCCACCACCAGTGCGCCGTCGCGTTTCACGGCGATGCCGCGCGGCGCATACAGGCGCACGTTGCCGTCGCTGGCATAGCTCACGCCCGCGGGACGGTCGGCGTCGGGCAGGGCGTGGTACTGCCCGCTCGGATCGAACTGGAGGATGCGTCCACCCGCGCCGCTCGCATACAGGTAGCCGTCATGCGTCAGCGCCAGCGCGACGGGGCGCCACAGCAGCGGGCGCCGCTCGTACTCGGGGGCGCGGGCGAACGTCGTCACGGCGCCGGTCTTGTCGATGCGCCGGATCGCGTTGTTGCCCGTGTCGGCGACGAACAGCACGCCGTGCTTGTCGACGGCGAGGGCGCTGGGCGTATCGAATGCGGCTGCGGTGCCCGTGCCGTCGAGGTGGCCGGGCGTGCCGCTGCCGGCCACCGTCGTCACCGCGCCGTCCTTGCCGATGCGGCCGATGCGGTCGTTGTAGGTGTCGGCCACATACACGTTGCCGTCGCGGTCGACGGCCACGCCGACCGGCCCGTCGAAGCCGGCGGCGCCGCCCGCCAGCGTGCTCACGCTGCCGTCGGGCGCCACCTTGCGGACCGCGTTGTTGTGCGTGTCGGCGACGTACAGGTTGCCGAGGCGGTCGATCGCCAGCGCCGACGGCGTGTCGAATGCCGCGGCGGCGCCGGCACCGTCCGCGAAGCCCGCGTGCCCACCGGCGAAGAGGGTCACCTGTCCGTCGGGCGCGATGCGGCGGATGCAGCTGCAGTCGCCACCGTCCGCGACGAACACGTTGCCGTGGCCATCGACGACGGTGCCGAACGGATCGCCGAAGCGGTCCGGCAGCGGCGTCACGCGTGCGGACCATGCGGGCCTCGTCGGCGCGTCGGCGGGACGCCAGAACGCGCGTCCCGGCGTCGCGTCCTGGCGCGCGTTGAAGACGTACAGGGCCGCGCCGCCGGCCAGCACGGCGACGCCCGCGAGCGCCGCGACGATCGTGATGCGCTTCACGCGTTACTGCATCAGCTGGCCGATGATCTTCACCGGCGCATTCCCGTAACCGAGGAACTGGTCGTGGAATTGCTTGAGGTCGAAGCGCTCGCCCAGCTGTTCCTTGCGGCGCTCACGGAGTTCCATGATGTCGCTGTAGCCGCTGAAATAACTGGAGAGCTGCACGGACGACAGCTGCGCGCGTTTCCACTTCTCGGCCGCTTCCTGCGGGGTCTGGAACGCCTGGCGCACGAGCAGGTCGATCGCCTGTTCGCGTGTCATGCCCAGCACGTGCACGCTGTAGTCGAGGATCGTGTTGGAGACGCTGCGCAGGTTCCACTTGCACCACATCAGCCACAGCTCCGGCGCGTTGTCGCCATAGCCCGATTCCAGCATCATGCGCTCGCCGTACACGGCCCAGCCTTCGACCATGGCGCCGTTGCCGAACAACGCCTTCACCAGCGACGGCGAACGGTTCGCGTTCATCAGCTGCGTGTAGTGGCCGGGGATCGCCTCGTGGATGTTCAGGATTTGCAGCATCCAGTTGTTGTACTCGCGCAGGCTGCTTTCGGCCTGCTCGGGCGTGAGGCCGTCCAGCGGCGTCACGTTGTAATAGGTTTTATCCTTCGGACGGTACGGCCCCGGCGCATCGATGCTGGCGCCGGCCACGCCGCGCTGGTACAGCGGCGTCTCGCGCACGACGAGCGGCTTGCTCGGGTCGATCGTCACGAGATTGTTCTTGATGACGTACTCCTGCAGTTGCGGGATCTGGCGGCGGATCTCGGGCAGGAAGTTGGCGGCCGTCGTGTGCTGCAGCGAGAGCTTGTCGATCACCATGCCGATTTTTTGATAACGGTCCGCGGGCTTCGCGGCGGCGCCCATCGTCTTGTCCCACAACTGGTCGGCGAGGCCGTCCATGCGCGTGAGGAGTTCGTCGCGCGCGGCCAGCGCCTTGCGATACGTCTGCTCGCCCGTGCTGGCGGACTGGATCTCGAACGCGAATTTTTGCTCGTACAGATCCTTGCCGATGCGGAACGAGCGCGCGTTCTGCATCTGCACCTGCGACTTGTCGAGGTCCGTCAGGAAGTCGACCCACGCCACCACCGCCGTGCCGGCGTTCGCGATGCGCTGCGCGAAGATCGCCTTCTCCTGCGGCGTCAGGATCGATTCCTGCGCGGCCTTGCCGAGGTCCGCCAGCACGACGAGCGTGCCCGGCGCCTGCTGGATCGCGAGCTGCGTGTGTTCGTGCGTCGGGTTGACGATGGACGCTTGCGCGGCCTGGTAGTACGCCGGCACCTCGGCCAGGCGTTTCAGGATCGTGCGCAGGCGCTGGGCCTTCGCGGCGTATTCCGTGGTCAGGATCAGGTCGAACGCCTGCGCCACGTTGTACTCGGCCGGGTTCCATTCGAACTCGCGGAACGTGGTCAGCTGCCAGCGCTCGTAGTTCAGCTTGTTGAGGAGGACGGCGAGGTCGGTGCGCTGGTTCGGCGACAGTTTGTCGGCGTTCAGCTTGCCGAACTTGTCGAGCCACTCGTCGATGAACGCGAGCTTTTTCGCGCGCGTGGCGGCGTCGGGAATCGTCAGCTTCGCCGCGGCGTCGAACTTGCCGACGTAGATGCCGTCTTCCGGATCGATGCGCCACAGCGCGGTCACGAATTGCATGGACAGCGAGTCCATGTAGCGGTCGTTGCGGTTCTGTGGCGTGGCGGCGGCGACGTGCGCGGCGGCCTTCCGTACCGGCTTGGCGGCGGCTTTGGCCTTCGGCTTGCTCTTGGCTTTGGCCGTGCTGGCCGCCTTGTGATGCGTCTTGGGACGCGCACTCGCCGGCGCCAGTGCGACGCTGGTCAGCAGGACGGCCAGTGCGATTTTCGATTTCATCATGTTCTATCTGCCTGGTTCATGGATGGGCCAGATGGGGGGCGCCAGATTAGCATCATTTGGCCCATTTGCGGGCATCTGAAACAATACGTCACGCGCGCGTCGTGACGTGATCCGCCGCCAACGCACCCGCAACGGCATGCATCCTCACCCGGTTTGCCACTCTCCGACGGATGGCGGACGCGGGTCCGACGACCCTGCGAGCCCCGCCTGCAGCATGGCCAGCATGTCCGCCGGCGACAGGCGCGCGGCGACGTCGGTCCCTTCCAGCAGGCTGTCGGCCAGGTCGCGCTTGTGGCGGTGCAGGTCGACGATGCCTTCCTCGATCGTGTGGCGCGCGACCAGCCGGTAGATCGTGACGGGCCGCTGCTGGCCCATGCGGTGCGCGCGGTCGCTGGCCTGGTCTTCCACGGCCGGATTCCACCACGGGTCCATGTGGATGACGTAATCGGCCGCCGTCAGGTTGATGCCGACGCCGCCCGCCTTCAGCGAGATCAGGAACAGGTCGCCGTCTCCGGCCTGGAACGCATCCACGCGGCGCTTCCGTTCCTGCATGGGCGTCGACCCGTCGAGGTACTGGTAGCGGATGCCGCGTTCGTCGAGATGCTTGCGGATCAAGGTGAGGTGGTCGACGAACTGGCTGAACACGAGCGCCTTGTGGCGGTTCTCCAGCAGTTCATCCGCGAGGCGCGCGAACGTCTCCAGCTTGCTGCTGCGGATGCCGCTTTCCGGCGCGACGAGCGCGGGATTGCAGCACGCGCGGCGCAGCTTCATCATCTCGGCCAGGATCTGGATCTGTTTCTGCGATTGCGGTGCCTCCAGCGCGGCGATGCGTTCGAGCGCTTCGCGCCGCAGCGATTCGTACAGCGCCGTCTCTTCTTCCGACAGCTGCACCGGCAGATCGACCTCCGTGCGCGGCGGCAGTTCGGACAGCACCTGCGCCTTCGTGCGGCGCAGGATGAACGGCTGCGTGAGGCGGCGCAGGCGCGTGCGCGCCGCCAGTTCCGCGCGCTTGTCCGATGCCTTTTCGATCGGGCCGGAGAAGCGCAGCTGGAACTGGTCGCTTGTCCCGAGCAGGCCCGGATTGATGAAGCGGAACAGGTTCCACAACTCGCCCAGGTGATTCTCCAGCGGCGTGCCGGTGGCGACCATTTTGAAATCGCCCGTGAGCGCCATCACGGCGGCCGAGCGGCGCGTGTACGCGTTCTTGATGGCTTGCGCCTCATCGAGCACGATCGTGCGCCAGCGGATGCCGTCGAACAGCGCGGACTCCAGCTGCAGCAGGCCGTAGCTCGCGACGATCACGTCGAACGGTCCCGCGTCCTTCAGCATTGCGGCGCGGTCGCCGGGCCCGAACAGCTTCATGTTCAGCGTGGGCGCGAAGCGCTCCGCTTCCGCCAGCCAGTTCGTCGCGACGGACGTCGGTGCCACGACGAGCGTCGGCCCGCCCGGCGCGCGCGACAGGATCAGCGCCAGCGCTTGTAACGTCTTGCCGAGGCCCATGTCGTCCGCGAGGCAGGCGCCGACGCCCCAGTGCGCAAGGCGCGACAGCCATTCGAAGCCTTCGACCTGGTAATCGCGCAGCTCCGCCTGCAAGGTGTTCGGCAACTGCGGCCGGTATTCGGCGTTCTCCTGCATGTGCTTCAGGTGCGCGCGCCACGCTTTATCCGCGTCGACGCCGCCCGCTTCCAGCGCCATCTCTTCCAGCGCGAAGCTGGCGAGCGGGTGGAAGCGCAGCGCCTCCTGGTCCGCATCGCTGTAGGCGGAGAGATCCATCAGGCGGCGGTGCAGCTCGTGCGTGAGCGCGAGAAACTGGTTGTCGCCGAGGGCAATGAAACGGTCTTCGCGCACGCGGGCGAGCAGCTCGCGCAGGTCCATCACCTTGTTCTCGTCGACCTGCACTTCGCCGTTCGCGGCGAACCAGTCCTTGTCGCGCCGGATCTGGAGGCGCACGGACTTCGACGTGATTTTCTTCGACACGCGGAACGATTCGCCCTCGGGCCACGCGACGACGACCTTCGCTGCATCCAGTTCCTGCAGCTGGACGACGAGTTCCAGGCAGTGGATCGGCGCCGCGAGCAGCCATTCGCCATGCTCGTCTTCCGCGTGCTCCAGCGCCGGCAGGTCGGCCAGGAGCTGGCGCTCGGCCTCGCGTTCGGCATTCAGGTCGCGGCGCGCTTCCGTGCGCACGCCGCCCACGTCGGCGATCACGCTTTCCGCGCCGTCGCCCGGGCGGAAGTAGGGGCCCGCATCAGGCAGCGGCCGCACCATCACGTGGATGCGCAGGCCCTGCTGGTAAGGCAGCAGGTTGATGTGCAGGCGCGGATCGGCCGTCACTTGCTCGATGTCCGCCGCGCTGCCGCCGATATCCGACTGCACGGTGACGATGGACGAGATGGCGCTGATCGCCTGCAGCACGCGCTTCTCCGCTTCCAGCGGCACTTCGAGCCCGTCGCCGACGATGGCGCCGATGCGCCGGTGCTCGTCTTTTACCCGCACGATGCGCAATCTCGTCGGCGTCTCCTTCGTGACGACGACCTCGCCCTGCTGCTCGCGCAAGGGCGGCACCAGCGTGATCATGACCTTGCCGCCGCCGGCGCGCACGACCAGTTGCGGCTCGCCCGGCAGCAGTTCGATGCGCGTGCCCGGCGCATCCATCCAGAACAGCAGCGGGTGGCCGGCCAGCGCGGCCACGGCCTTGTCCAGGTCGAATTCGTAGCGCGTGCCCGTGCCGCTGTAGTAGCGGTAGGCGCCGATGCTGCTCGCGACCTGCACGTCCTGCGCGGTCAGGAAGTCCAGCTCCGCCGCCTCTTCCGCGAGACGCTTGAGGCCCAGCGGACGGCCGCGCGTCCAGCCGCCCTGCACGTCGCGCTTCTGTTCTCTCGGTTCGATGGCGCGGATGCCGAGGTGCGCGTCCCAGCTCACGAGCCACGCGAGACGCGATTCCTTCACCACCTCCACGTTCACGGCGGGCTGCAGGTTGATGAGGGCGTTCAGCTGGCGTTCCCACGGCTGCTCGCGCTCGAACCACAGCGCGAGGTCGACGAAGCGGTGCCGCTGGCGCAGCGCGATCGCCTGCTTGTCGATGCCGACCATGCCCAGCTGCCCCAGCACGGACGCGATCTGCGCCGCGATGAAGTCGAAGCCCGCTTTCCCCGCTTCTTCGAACTGCCGTTCCAGCATGGCGCGCTGGTCCGCCAGCTGCGGCATGCCGAGCCACCAGTGCAGCAGGGCGCGGAACATCACGGGCTGCAGGCTCGTCTCCCAGTTGCGCGACGGGAGCACCTCCGCATCGACCGTGCCGCCGCGGATCTGGCGCAGCATCGACAACTGCTGGTACACGGCCGTATCGTGGCTTTGCACGGCGCGCGTGGCGCTGTCCAGATACGACTCCACGGCCTTCGCATGCCTGGTGTCGGCGCTCCTCAGCAGCGCCGTCACGTACAGATGGCCGCCGATGCCCTCGAAGATGGCCTTGCGTTTGCCCGTCTCGCGCCGCAGCGCTTTCAACGCCTTGTCGAAGCCGGCCAGCGCGGGTTCCGTGTCGCCGCGCAGCAGTTGCAGCACGCTGCGGTAGTACAGCGTGGCAGATTCGTCGAGGTCGACGAGCAGGTCGGCCGCCGCGTCGAGGCGCCCGCACAGGATCAGGTGTTCCGCCAGCGCCGTGCGCAGCGCCATCGATGCGCCGCCCTGTGCCACATGGTCTTCCGCATACGCGCGGATCGCGGGCGCGCTGGCCGGCTCGCGCTGCACGTGGTTGACGAGGACCGCGAGCACGTCGTCGCGTACAAGCCCGTTGATGCGCTCCATCAGGTCCGGTTCGAACGGCCGCGCGCAGATGTCGACGAGCGGATGCAGGTACGCCGCTTCGTGGCAGCGCAGGCACGCGGCCAGCAGCGGCGCGACGGCTTTCGGGCCATCGCCGGCGAGCAGGGCGAAACGCAGCAGCGCGACGCCCTGGCGGTAGCTGCGCAGCATGGGCGTGCCCTGCCAGTCCACGCGCAGCGGCGTCACCTGCTGGTAGACCTCGCGCAGCTCGTTGAGCCGGCGCGTGCGCAGCGCCCACTGGATGGCGGGCCAGGCGACATCGGCGGCAATCGTGTAGCCGCGCGACGGCAACTCGCCGACCAGGCCATCGGCGCGCAGGCGCTCCATCGGCTCGGCCAGTTTTTGCTCGCCCGCGCTGGCCTCCAGCGGCGCCAGGTGTTCGTGGATGCGTCGCCGTCCCATCGGCTCGCCGGCCAGCGCCAGCAGCGCGAGGATCAGCTTGCGTTGCTCGTCGCAGGCTTCCACGACCGCGTGTAACACCTCATCGCTCATGCAGGGAGATTCTCGATCTCGACGGCCGGCAGGCTTTCGGGGACCGGGATGCCGAACACGCGCAGATAAAAATACAGCTCCGCTTCCAGCGTGCGCACGATGCTGTCCGCCTTGCGGAAGCCGTGGCCCTCGCCGGCCAGCGTGATGTATGCGACCGGCACGCCGCGCGCGCGCAGCGCGGACACCATCACTTCGGATTGCGGCGGCGGCACGACCTTGTCGTCGAGACCCTGGAAGAAGATCATCGGCCGGTGCAGTTTATCGGTGTGGTTGATCGGCGAGCGCTCGGCGTAGACGCGGTCGGCGCTTTCCTTCGGCGCGATCAGGTATTCGTTGTAGTGCGATTCGAACTTGTGCGAATCCGCGTCCAGGCCTTTTAAATCGGACACGCCGTAGTAGCTGGCGCCGGCCTTGAACACGTCGTGGAAGGCGAGGGCGCACAGGGTCGTCAGGCCGCCCGCGCTGCCACCGCGGATCACGAGGCGCTCGCGGTCGACGAGATCGTTGTCGACGAGGTGCTGGGCGCCCGCGACGCAATCCTCGACGTCGACCACGCCCCATTGACCCTTCAGCAGGTCGCGGTAGGCGCGGCCGAAGCCCGTGCTGCCGCCATAGTTCACGTCCAGCACGGCGATGCCGCGGCTCGTCCAGAACTGCGTCGCCAGCTTCAGCGTGCTGGCCGCCATGCTCGTGGGGCCGCCGTGGCCGATCACCATCAGCGGCGGCAGCTCGCCCGGCTGCGGCGCGAAATCCCTGTTCGTGGGCGGGTAGAAGAACGCGTACGCCGTTCTCCCATTCATACTCGGATAGCGGATGCTTTGCGGGACCGACAGATAGCTCACGTCGGGCAGCTGCTCGATCGAGCGCGCCAGCACGTCGCGCTGCCCGGTCGCGAGATCGATGCACGCGATTTCCGCCGCCAGCGTGGGCGCGCCGCCCAGCAGCGCGACCGTGTCGCCTTCGATCTTCAGTTCGCTGATCTGTTCGTAAGGCGTGGCGATGGGTGTGAGGTGGCCACTGCGCGCATCGAGGCGTGCCAGCTTGCTCACGCCATCCTCGATGAACGTGCAGACGATTTCCGTGGCCGAGCGGAAGCCGTACATGCTGTTCCCGAAGACCCAGTGCGGGCCGCCGAATTCCGCCGCGCGCGGGCACACGGGAAGCACGACGCCGTGCTCGTAGCGGTACAGGTTCCACCAGCCGCTGCGGTCGGACACGAAGTGGAGTGTCCCGTCCGGCGACCATTCCGGCTGCACGATCGCTTCGTCTGCCCCGCCGGCGATCAGGCGGCCGTCCAGCAGCGTGCCGTCGTCGCCGATCTCGGCCAGCCACAGTTCGGTGCCTTGCCACGGCATGCGCGGATGGTCCCAGCTCAGCCACGCGAGGTGTTTGCCGTCGGGGGAGATGCGCGGCGACGAATAAAAATCGTTGCCGTCGACGAGGACGGTGACCGTGCCGTCCGCGCCGAGCGCGCCAAGCGTGTTGTCCGGGTACGTGCCGCCGGCAGAGTGATCTTCGCGCACGCCGATCAGGCGCCGGTGCGCGCGGTCCAGCACGAAGTCGGCCCAGCGCTCGCCGCCGCCCGCGCTGACGGGGACGGGTTCGCCGCTGCCGGCGCGGTCGAGGCGGTAGACGCGGTTGTCGGCGAAGTTCGAGAACCAGATGTGGCTGTCCGCGACGAGCGTGGCGCCGCCGCCGTACTCGTGCACGCGGGTGCGGACGTTGAACGGGGCCGGGGTCAGTTCGTCGACCTGGCCGCCGCGGCGGCGCAGCAGCGTGTTGCGGCCGCCTTCGCTGGCGCGGCCGGCCAGCCAGAACACGTCGCCGCCGTCGAGCAGCACCTGCGACAGCGGCGTGGCGCCGGCCGCGACGACGGCGGCGGTGATCGGGGAGGTCCAGGTGCCGCAGGGCGCGGCCTGTTTGCGGGTGGTGTCGGTCATGGTCGGTTCTGGAGACGGGCAGCGGGAAGACAGCCATTATAAGTGTCTGCCGCGCGGGTGTATGTCCACGTGGATGCGGTACGGGGGGCCAGTGATGCGATAATAGAGGTTTGCCCACTCAACCCGCGAACGGATTGTCAGCCATGCCACAATTTGCCCCGCTCCAGAACGACACCTTCCTGCGTGCGCTGCTGCGCCAGCCGACGGACTACACGCCGGTGTGGCTGATGCGCCAGGCGGGGCGCTACCTGCCGGAATACCGCGCCACGCGCGCGAAGGCCGGTTCGTTCCTGGGCCTGGCCAAGAATCCGGACTTCGCGACCGAAGTCACGCTGCAGCCGATCGACCGCTATCCGCTGGACGCGTCGATCCTGTTCTCCGACATCCTGACCGTGCCGGACGCAATGGGCCTGGGCCTGTATTTCGAGGATGGCGAAGGCCCGAAATTCGAGCGCACCGTGCGCACGGAAAGCGATGTCGCCGCCCTGCGCGTGCCCGACATGGCCTCGTTGCAGTACGTGTTCGATGCCGTGACGTCGATCCGCACGGCGCTGAACGGCCGCGTGCCGCTGATCGGCTTTTCCGGCAGCCCGTGGACCCTTGCCTGCTATATGGTGGAAGGCGGCGGCTCGCGCGAATTCCACACGATCAAGAAGATGCTGTATTCGCGTCCGGACCTGATGCACCGCATCCTGGAGATCAACGCGGAAGCCGTCGCGCAATACCTGAACGCCCAGATCGACGCGGGCGCGCAGGCCGTCATGATCTTCGACTCGTGGGGCGGCGCGCTGGCCGACGGCGCTTATCAACAGTTCTCGCTCGCGTACATGGAGAAGGTCGTCGCGAAGCTGCAGCGTGAAAAGGATGGCGTGCGCATCCCGGCCATCGTGTTCACGAAGGGCGGCGGCCTGTGGCTGGACGCCATGGCCGATATCGGCGCCGACGCGCTGGGCCTGGACTGGACCGTCAACCTGGGCCGCGCCCGCGCGCAGGTGGGCGACCGCGTCGCCCTGCAGGGCAATCTCGATCCGGCCATCCTGTTCGCCGGCCCGGACCAGATCCGCACCGAAGTGGAAAAGGCGTTGGCCAGCTACGGTACGCCGTCCGCAGGCCACGGCCACGTGTTCAACCTGGGCCACGGCATCTCGCAATTCACCCCGCCGGAATCCGTGACGGCGATGGTCGACGCGGTTCACGACTTCAGCCGCCGCCAGCGCGCCTGATGTATCTTCAGGCACCTCGAAAAACCGTCGCGAGCGGCAGCAATGGTGTTCGAGACGCGCAGCTGTACGAAAGTACAGCCGGTCCGCCGTCGCGGAGCATCGCAGGACGCCAGTGCAACGCGCAGCAGGTTTTGCGACGTGCCTGCAGCACGGTGAGCAGGCAATCACACTTATTCACAAAAAATCGGATTCGATCAGCGTGGACTGTAGAAATGTACAGTGCCCGTCCCAATATGGTAAGTGATTGATTTTATTGGATTTAATGCTGGGCCAAGGGCGGCCTGGCGAGGTGCTCGCAGAGGAGTGACCAGTTATCCACCGAAGCTGTCAGCCTATTGTTCACAAAGTTATGCACAGGTTCTGTGAATAATCCGGAAAAGTGCTTGGTTTACCGTGGTTTACGAGTTTTCTTCAAGTGTTGTATCAAGAATTTGCTGCACTGCGCTCAAGTTTTTCACCGGAAAGGCACAGTTATGCACAGAAGCGCGCAAGCGATGGGATATTTCACCTGCTCAAAGTAGAAAATCGTAAGTCATTGAATTTATAGAGAAAATTTCGGACTTTATGTAGAGAATTTCCTAACGTTTTGATCTAGCGTAAACCTTCTCCACGGTCAACTTTTCCATTTTCCACAAAGTTTTCCACAGTTTTCCACAGCTTCTCGACAAGGTACCGGATTGTCCCACTGCATCCTGCAAATCGCGCTCGACACGCCGCTCGACAGCCTGTTCGACTACCGCTGGGCATGCGAACCCGGCAGCGAGCCGGAAGTCGGGCAACTGGCGCTCGTGAACTTCGGGCGGCGCGAGGCGGTCGGGCTGATCGTCGCGGTCAAGCACGAGACGGACGTCCCGGCCGACAAGCTGAAGGATGCGCTCGCCGTACGCAGCCAGTTGTCTCCGCTGCCGGAGCGGTGGATCGCGCTGGCGCGCTTCGCCGCCGCGTACTACCACCGGCCGCTGGGCGAGGTGGCGATGCCGGGCTTGCCGAAGAATCTGCGGCTGTCGACGACGGTGGCGCTGGACCGGGCGCTGAAAAAACTGAACAAGGTCGAAGACGCCCACGATCCCACGCCGGCCGATATGCCCGTCCTGAACGCGGCCCAGCAGCAGGCGGCGGATGCGATCGGCGGCGCGCAAGGATTCAGTCCGCTGCTGCTGTACGGGGTCACGGGCAGCGGCAAGACCGAGGTCTATCTGCAGGCGTGCGCCCAGGTACTCGCGCGCGATGAAGACGCGCAGATCCTGATCCTGGTCCCCGAGATCAACCTGACGCCGCAGCTGGAAGCGAACATCCGCGCGCGCTTCCCCGGCGTGATGCTGGCCACGCTGCACAGCAGTCTTTCGGAAGGCGAGCGCATGCTGCACTGGCTGGCCGCGCACACGGGCCGCGCGCGCATCGTGCTCGGGACGCGGCTGGCGATCCTCGCGTCGCTGCCGAATCTGAAGATGATCGTGATCGACGAGGAGCACGACCCGTCGTACAAGCAGCAGGAAGGCCTGCGCTATTCGGCGCGCGACCTGGCCGTGTGGCGCGCGCGCCAACTGGGCATCCCCATCGTGCTGGGCTCCGCGACGCCGTCGCTGGAAAGCTGGCACCACGCGCAGACGGGCCGCTACCGCAGGCTCGAACTGCGCGAGCGCGCCGTGCGCGACGCCGTACTCCCGCGCGTGAAACTCATCGACATGGAGCGCGACAAGCCGAAGGAGGGCCTCACGTCGGCGCTGATGCAGGCGCTGCGCCTGCGCATGGAACGGGGAGAACAGTCGCTACTGTTCCTGAACCGGCGCGGCTATGCGCCCGTGCTGTGCTGCGAGGCGTGCGGCTGGATCAGCAACTGCACGCGCTGCACCGCGTTCATGGTCTTGCACCGGCCGGAGCGGCGGCTCCGCTGCCACCACTGCTCGCTCGAACTGCGCATTCCGCACGCGTGCCCGACCTGCGGCAACATCGATTTGCAGCCGCTGGGCCGCGGCACGCAGCGCATCGAGGAAGGCCTGCAGGCGCTGTTCCCGGACGCGCGCATCCTGCGCATCGACGCCGATTCCACGCGCCGCAAGGGCAGCGCGCAGGAGGCGTTCGACACGGTGCACCGGGGCGACGTCGACATCCTGATCGGCACGCAAATGGTCGCGAAGGGCCACGATTTCAAAAGGCTGACGCTCGTCGGCGTGCTGAATCCCGACACGGCGCTGTTCTCGCAGGACTACCGCGCCAGCGAGCGGCTGTTCGCGCAGCTGATGCAGGTCGCGGGCCGCGCCGGTCGCGCCGGACTGGAATCCGAGGTGCTGATCCAGTCGCGCTACTGCCAGCATCCGCTGTACGGCGCCGTGATGCGGCACGACTATGACCGCTTTGCCGGCAGCCTGCTGGAAGAGCGTCACCAGGCGGCGCTGCCGCCCTACATGTACCAGGCGCTGCTGCGTGCCGAGGCGCCCGAGCTGGCGACGGCGATCGAATTCCTCGGGGCGGCGCGCGACGCGGTGCCGTCGGACACGGTCGTCATCAACGAGCCGATCCCGATGACGATGACCCGCGTGCACAACGTCGATCGCGCGCAGCTGCTCGTCGAATCGAATTCGCGGCCGGCGCTGCAGGCGTTTTTGACCGAGTGGGTCGACGTGCTGCGGGCGATGAAGTCGCGGGTGCGGTGGTCGCTGGAAGTCGATCCTCTTGATATTTGAGGCATGTGCCGGTTTCCCTGGAAAAGAAAAGACGACGGCGTGGCTCTATTACCAGGGCACGCTCTGAGCGCAAAATGAAATGCCTTGTAATTGGATTTTACAATTACCCCGTCACTATCTGTCGAGAGTATTTACACTAAATCAGGAAGCGCCAAATCCAAATCAGCAAGCACTTGATTTCATTGAAAATTTAAAATTGGCATGGTAATTGCTGAATCTCAATTCGCAGTAAAGGGAGTCTTGATTACCAACCGAATGGAGAATGATATGTCTAGTGCACTGTATCGAGTCAAAAGAATGCTCGGATCATTCATGGTGATGCTGGCGACCCTGTTCGCGGCTCAGTATGCCTCAGCAGGTGCTGTTTTCCTGATCGGGAGCGATGCGATCGGCTTTCACGGCGACGCGAGTTTCGTCAATCCTGTCATCAACCAGCTTGCGGCCTCGGACCCTTCGAAGCCGGTTCTATTTTTGAACAACGTGGGGCGCACGTCGGTAAATTACACCGCAGGTACTGCCCTGATCGACTTCCAATCGTACGGGTTCCTGACAACGGCAAACCTTGCCAATTACAGCGGTGTGTACGTCGATTCACCGTATAACTGCTGCAGCGATGCCGGCCCGTTCATGACCCCTGCAGATAGCACGAAACTCGCTGCTTTTGTCGCGGCCGGTGGCAGCCTCGGCGTGGGTGACTATCAAGGTGATTCGTTCTGGGATGCCACTTTGGGCTTTTCCGGCAGCCCCGGCGTAACTGTTCCCGGCCCCACCTGCGTCGACCCCGGCGTTTCCACCGCATCCGGCCTCGCCTTCGGATTTGCGCCGTCGTATTCTGAAGGGTGCTTCGTGCATCAGGAATATGATCCCGCATTCTGGTCTGCCCATGGTTATTTTGCGCTGCAGGTGACGGACAGTGGCAGCTGGGTCACGATGGCGGCGGGCTTCGTGGAGCCGGGCACCGTGCCCGAACCGGCAACGCTTGGCCTGCTGAGTGCTGGTTTGATCGGCCTGGGCTGCGCGCGCCGTCGTAAATCCGCTTGCGTCTTGTAATATTCAAAGCGGTGAAAATCGCATAAAAGCCTGAAATCCATCGAAGACGATCTTTCCCCCCAGCATCCGTGATTCGGGGGGAAAGAGCCCGAATAGTAATCTGCAGCTTTTCCTTTGTTCCTCCCTGCATGCCCCGGCCTCGCGCTGTCGAGCCATCAGCGGAAACTCCGAAAATGGCGTATCGTCATGGGCGAACCAAAGGAGTGGAGATGCAAAAAATAATGGTCGACGTGGCCGTAATCGGCGCCGGCACGGCGGGGCTGGTCGCCTACCGCGCCGCGAAGGCGCAGGGGGCGCGGACGGTGCTGATCGAACGCGGCGTGTACGGCACCACGTGCGCGCGCGTGGGCTGCATGCCCAGCAAACTCCTGATCGCGGCCGCCGAGGCTGCCCACATGCTGCACCTGGCCCCCCAGTTCGGCGTCCATCCCGGGACGACCCGCATCGACGGCGTCGCCGTGATGGAGCGCGTGCGGCGCGAACGCGACCGCTTCGTCGGCTTCGTGGTCGACGGCGTCGACGCGATGCCGGATGAAGACAAGGTGCGTGGCCATACCCGCTTCGTCGATCCGCACACGCTGCAGGTCGACGACCACACGGAGATCGACGCCCGCCGCATCGTCATCGCCACCGGGTCCAGCCCCACGCGCCTGCCGACGCTGGAAAATGTGGGCCCCGGCGTGATCACGAGCGACGACGTGTTTTACTGGAACGACCTGCCGCGGTCCGTGGCCGTGATCGGCACGGGCGTCATCGGCCTGGAAATCGGCCAGGCCCTCGCGCGGCTGGGCGTGCGCACGCGCGTGTATGCGCGCGGCGGCAGCGTGGCGCAGTTGTCCGATCCGGTCGTGCTCAAGACGGCGTCGCGCGTGCTGTGCGAAGAACTCGACATCCATTTCCAGTCGCGCATCCTGAAAGCGGAACAGGACGGCGACGACGTCGTGCTGACGACGGGCCGCCACGACGAGGCGATCACGGAACGCTTTCAATACGTGCTGCAGGCGGCAGGCCGCACGCCGAACGTGCACGACCTGGGCCTGGAAAACGCCGGCATCGCGCTCGACGCCAGCGGCGTGCCGGTCTTCGACCCGCGCACCATGCAGTGCGGGAACAGCCACATCTTCATCGCGGGCGACGCCAACCAGGAGCGCCCCGTGCTGCCGGAAGCGGCCGACCACGGCAAGATCGCGGGCGACAATGCCGGCCGCTTCCCGGACATCCGCCCCGGCCTGCGCCGCGCGCCGCTGACGGCCGCGTTCACGGAACCGAACATCGTCACCTTGGGCGCCAGCTACAAGGCGCTGTGCGCGCCGGGCAAATCGAAGTTCGCGGTGGGGCAGGTGTCGTTCGAGAACCAGGGCCGCAGCCGCGTCATGTTGCAGAACAAGGGCATGCTGCGCGTGTACGGCGAATACCGCACGGGACGCTTCCTCGGCGCCGAGATGATCGCGCCGCGCGGCGAACACATCGGCCACCTGCTCGCCTGGGCCGTGCAGTCGCGCCTGACGGTGGACCAGATGCTGGAGATGCCGTTCTACCACCCCGTGATCGAGGAGGGCGTGCGCACGGCGTTGCGGGATCTCGCCGCCAATCTCGCGAAGGGAGAAAGCGATATCGATCCCGACGAGGTGGAACCCGGTACGTAGGGTGGGCGGCCTCCGCCCACGCGGATGCGGACATTACGCGTGGCACGTTTCATTTGAGGCCCCCGGCCTCAAATGCCCACCCTGCGAACGCATTTACGCGATCGGGCGCGTGCGGTGCCGTTTCATTCAATTCAAGAGCGAAGCGTCCAGCTTCCCTTCTGACGCCAGCTGCCGCACGATCTTGATCGTATCGATGTCGGCTTCCTGATACGCCGACTTCTTGAAATCCTCGTACATGCGGCCCGTCTCGTCGGTCGCCGACGCATTGCCGTCGTCGTACAGGAAACGCACCCACAGCACACCTTCGGACGGCGCCTCGATGGTCATGGTCAGCAGCGACTGGGCAATATCTCCCTGCGCCGGCACTTCGTAGCGCACTTCGTGCAGCGGGTGCAGGACCACTTTGTCGTCGATGACGAGGTCGCCGTAGCGCAGGCGGCGCATGAAGCTGCCGCTTTCGCGCTCGCTGATCGTGCATTCGTCCAGGTGCGGCACGAACATCTTCGGATCTTCGGCGCGCAGCACGAGGCCGCGCCACAGTTGTTCGCGTGTCATGGTGTCCGCCAGCGGATTCAGCGGGTCGTTAATCTCGATCAGGTGTTCAAATTTCATGTCGTATCCCTCGTTGGCTACTGCCCGGTCATGTTAGCGCATGCGTGGCGGGACTGATGCAAAAGACACATGTGGAGGCGGCTTGCGGTTTACTCAAGCGGCGTCGCCGATTCGACACGAACGTTACGCATGAGGTCCCAGCTTCGCTACAATGCTGGGCTGTTCTCTCCAATATTTCCAATGTCCAACACCCCGAACTTCGGCCTGAACGGTCCGCAAAGCGAAGCCGTGCTCTATCTCGACGGTCCGTGCCTGGTGCTGGCGGGCGCCGGGTCGGGCAAGACGCGCGTCATTACGCAAAAGATCGCCTACATGATCGAGCACCGCGGCTACGACCCGCGCACGATCGCGGCGCTCACCTTCACGAACAAGGCCGCGCTCGAGATGCAGGAGCGTATCGCCAAGCTGCTCAAGCAACCCAAGCAGGCCAAGCAGCTGACGGTGTCCACGTTCCACTCGCTGGGCGTGAAAATCCTGCGCCAGGAAGCGGCCGGCGTTGGTTTGAAGGACAAGTTTTCCATCATGGACAGCGACGACTGCTACACCATCGTCTCCGACCTGGCCGTGACCACCGACAAGCAGGAAATCCGCCGCATCCAGAACGCCATCTCGCTGTGGAAGAACGGCCTCGTCGACCCCGAGGACGCGATCCGGGACGCACGCGACGAGGACGAGGCCCAGGCCGGCCGCATCTACCGCAGCTATGTCGCGACCCTGCAGGCCTACCAGGCCGTCGACTTCGACGACCTCATTCGCCTGCCGGTGGAATTGTTTCGCAATAACGAGCCGATCCGCGACCGCTGGCAGCGCCGCCTGCGCTACCTGCTGATGGACGAGTACCAGGACACCAACACCTGCCAATACGAACTGGTCAAACTGATGGTGACGGGCCTGGGCAAGAAGCCCATGTTCACGGCCGTGGGCGACGACGACCAGGCGATCTATGCGTGGCGCGGCGCGTCGGTGGAAAACCTGCGCACGCTGCAGACGGACTTCCCCGACCTGAAAGTGATCAAGCTGGAGCAGAACTACCGCTCCACGACGCGCATCCTGCAGGCGGCCAACGCCGTCATCGGCAACAACCCGAAACTGTTCGAAAAGTCGCTGTGGTCCGAGCACGGCTTGGGCGAGCCCATCAAGGTTCTCGGCATGCCGAACGACGAGACGGAAGCGGACCAGATCGCGATCATGATCTCGGCCGACCATTTCCAGCGCAAGAATAAATGGTCCGACTTCGCGATCCTGTACCGCGGCAACCACCAGGCCCGCGTGATCGAGCAGGCGCTGCGCAAGGAGCGCATCCCGTACACGATCTCGGGCGGCCAGAGCTTCTTCGACAAGGCCGAGATCAAGGACATCATCGCCTACCTGCGCCTGATCGCGAACCAGGACGACGACCCGGCCTTCATCCGCGCCATCACCACGCCCAAGCGCGGGGTCGGCATGACCACGCTGGAAAAGCTGGGCGAATTCTCGCGCCAGTGGAATTGCTCGCTGTTCGAGGCGGCGCGCAAGGGCGGCATCGAAGCGCTGCTGCAGGAGCGCCAGCTGTACCCGCTGCGCGAGTTCTGCCACTGGATCGACGAACTGGAATCGCGCGCCACGCGGCCCGGCCCGTCGGGCAGCGGAGACAATGCCGCCGAGCTCATCGACGACATGATGAAGGAGATGAATTACGAGCACTACCTGTACGAAAACTTCGACGACAGGGCCGCGCAGGGTAAATGGCAGAACGTGCTCGAGTTCCTGAACTGGCTGAAGGAGAGGGGCCGCGGCGGACGCGACCGCGACGGTGAAGAGAAAAACCTGCTGGAACTGACGCAGATGGTGGCGCTGATGTCCATGCTCGAGGGCCAGGACGAGGAGCCGGACGCCGTCCGCATGTCGACCCTGCACGCCTCCAAGGGCCTCGAGTATCCGCACGTCTACCTCGTCGGTTGCGAGGAGGGCATCCTGCCGCACAAGGGCGATCCGGACGACCCCGTCGAAAAGATCGCTGCCCGCATCCAGGAAGAACGGCGCCTGATGTACGTGGGCATCACGCGCGCCCAGCGCAGCCTGCACGTCACGTGGTGCAAGAAGCGCAAGCGGGCAGGCGAGCTCGTGCATTGCGAGCCGTCGCGCTTCATCAAGGAAATGGCACTCGACGTGGGCGATGCGCCGCCGAAGGAAAACGAAGTGCTCACGCCCAAGGAACGTCTTGCCAGCCTGAAGGCGTTGCTGGCCACGCCGAAAGTGTGACGTTCACCCGCAGGGGGTGCGCACGATTGAAATTCTTATTTGACTTCAACTGTTGCGCGGGAAATACTTTCATGAATCAATTTTCAAGCAGCAAGCATCGTTAATTTCATGGCTACCGTATCTGACATCACGACCACGCCCGTGTCCGGGTTGAACCACATCGATGCCCTGCTCGATACCGGTCCAGACTGGAACTATTTGACGGATGAATTTGGAAAGCCCGTCTATCAGCTGACTTACACGTTTTCCATCGCGTCCGGTAACGAAGATCCAAAAGATACGCAAAAGAATTTCACTGGCGCCCAGCAGATATTCACCGCTACACAGCAACAGGCTGCTCGAGCCGCCTTTGACTATCTCAAGCAAGTCACGGGCATCGAGTTTGTCGAGACCCCCATAGGTAGCGATGCGCAGATTCATCTGTCATACGCTAACCTGATAGCCACGAACGTGACCGGCCTGTGCAGCTGGCACAGCAGTTTCACAAACTATCAAAGTGGCCAGCTGATGACTTACGACGCGGACGCCTACGTCTACCTCGACAACGACGCGACCTGGGGCGCACAGAACGCGAACCTGAGCAAAGGCGGCGACGGCTACGAGACGCTGCTGCACGAGCTGGGCCATGCGCTGGGTTTCAAGCACCCGTTCTATGAGCCTGACTACACAGGCGACAACAAGGCCGTGCTGCCGGACGCACAGGACAACACGGCCTATACCTTGATGTCCTACGACGCCAATGGCGGCCCGTACGCGACATACCGCGACTACGACCTCGCCGCATTGCACTGGCTGTACGGGGACGATGGCCTCGGTGGCGCGCAAGGCATGAACTCGACCGGCGGAGGGCGCTACATCACGGGAACCGGCGGTACGGACACCCTCACCGGAACGAGCGCCGATGACAAGCTTGCAGGAAATGGAGGAAACAACATGATCGACGGAGGAGCAGGAAACGATACCGCCGTATTCAGCGGCGCGCGCATCGATTACACGTTCACGAAGCTTGCCGACGGCGACTTGCAGGCCGTCGACAAGACCGGTACCACGACATTGCATTCGATCGAACTGATCCAGTTCGGCAGCAGCAAGGCCGTCAGTGCCAGCACGGTCCTCAGCAGCGACACGACGCCGCCCGGCGCGCCCGTGATGGCGGTCACCCGCAACGGCGCCGGTTATGCGCAGGGCAGCCAGCCGTACGTGAGCGGCACCGCGGAAGCCAATGCCGTGGTCAAGATCTACACGGCCAACAACGTGCAGGTCGGAACCGCCCAGGCCGATGCGAAAGGCGTGTGGAGCACGAACCTGAGCCCGTTCGCCGACGGGCTCGGCTACACGATCTACGCGACCGCCACCGATGCGGCCGGCAATACCTCGACGCACAGCGGCACGGCGACGTTCAACGTCGACGCGACTCCGCCCGTCATCCCGACCTTCAGCATGCAGTACGCGTCGGGCGACAACATCGCCACATTCAGCGGCACCGGCGAAGCCGGCACGCTGATCCAGGTCGTGCGCGCGGGGGGCGACCGTCGACGACTACATCGACATCGCCACCACCACCGTCCGCCTGGACGGCTCGTGGTCGGTGACCACGTCGCCGCTGCCCAATGCCGGCTACCAGGTCAACGTCGTCTCGTCCGACAAGGCGGGCAACGCCACCGCCAGCTTTAACAGCGCAACGTTCACGGTGGCGAACAGCGCCTTCCAGGGCGGTACGGCCAAGGACGACGTGATCAAGGTGACGACCGCGAACGGCGGTCATGCGATCGACGGCGGCGCGGGGCGCGACACGGCGGTTATTGCGGGCAAGTTTGCTGACTACAAGGTGGTCAAGGAAACCTGGGGCTACGGCGTCACGGACAAGCTGGGCAGCGGAGGACACGATTCGCTCATCAACGTCGAGCGTCTGCAATTCAACGATGTCAATGTCGCGCTGGACATCGATGGTCCCGCGGGCCAGGTCTACCGGCTGTACAAGGCCGCGTTCGACCGTGAACCCGATCCCCAGATCAATTACTGGATCGATCGGGTCGACCATGGCCTGCAACTGGAAGACATGGCGAAGGAGTTCATGACCAACCAGCCCGAGTGGGACAGGATGTACGGCAAGACCCCGTCCAACGCGGACTTCCTGACGAACCTGTATGCCCACGTCCTGCACCGCGGGCCGGACGGCGAAGGTTACGCATTCTGGCTGAATGCGCTGGACACCAAGATCGCCACGCGCGAACACCTGCTCGCCTTCTTCAGCGAAAGCCCGGAAAACCAGTTGCAGGTGATCGGCTCGATCGAGAACGGCTTTACCTATACGCCTTTCGGCGCCTGACGCCGATGCACGCAGAAGGCCGCCGCGACTGGCGGCCTTTTTTTCGCCCACGTATCATGCAGCTTTTACTTCACCGGACATCCACGTGAGCGACGAGAACCGTTTCATCGACATCGAAATCAAGCTGGCCGACCAGGAAAACCTCGTCGATACCCTCAACCGCACGATCTACGAGCAGGGCCGCCGCATCGACCAGCTGGAAGCCATGGTGGCCAAGCTGGCCGACCACGTGCGCGCGCTGCGTGACGCGGGGCAGGGGCCGATCAACGACCGGCCGCCGCATTATTGACGCATCACCGGCAGTCCATATCGATTTTTACAAGATGTCACCCGCGGTCCTTGCCTAATCTGTGATTTTTTTGGCGGGGGGCTGACATGATGGCCATACGGAGTCTCGGGACGAGTCCGCGCGCGCTGCCTGCGCCTTGGGAAGCGCGTCCCCGCGCGGCGCGTTGCCCGGACAGGTTCGAGCTGAACGTCGCGACCGCCTATCACGACCGCCCGGACATCCTCGCGGCGTGGCACCGGATGCTGGCTGCGGCGGCCGGTCCGGAAACGCTGTACCAGTCGCCCCAATTCTTCAACCACCTGATCGACATGGATCAAGGGCGGGACGCGAACCATGAATTGTTCCTCGTCCGCCGCAGTGTCGATTACGCGATCGTCGGCTTCATTCCCGTGCGCATCCTGCCGTGCCGGATCGCGTTCCATGCCGGCCCCGTGCCGCTGTTCGGGCGGACATTGCGCGCCTGCCAAATCCTCGGCAGCGTTCCGTTGCTGGACCCGGCGGAACCGGGCCTCGCCGAATTCATCGCGCGGCAGCTGCTCGTCCGCTTTGCGCAATGCCACGTGCTGTACCTGCAGGCCGTGCCGCAAGATGGCTGGAAAGGCATCGCGGGCGTGGCGGCGTACGTGCTGAACGGCTGGCGCGCGTGCCATACGCAGCCGCTGCCGGACGGCGTCGACGCCTATTTGAAGCATTTCAGCGCCAAGAAGCGCTACAACCTGTCGCGCCAGGTCCGCCTGCTGACGGAAGCGGCCGGCCCGCTGCACGTGCTGCGCATCGACCAGCCCGGCCAGGTCGGGGCCATGCTGGACGCCATGGTCGCCACCGACGCCTCCCGCGCCGCCGGGCGCGCCGGGGAGCAGGCGCGCCTGCAGAGCCTGGCGCGCCATGGCCTGCTGCTGTCCTACGTGATCCGTTGCGGCGAGAACGATGTCGCCGTCGTGTACGGCATGCGCTCGGCGTCCGTTCTGGCATGTCTACAAGATCCTGTGCCGGCAGGACTATATGCATCTGTCGGTCGGCACCAGCGCGATCCACCTGGCCGTGCAGGACGTGCTGGCCCATTGCACGTTCGACCATATCGACTTCGGCTACGGCACGCCGCACGCGGAATTCCGCTCCACGCACGTGCTGGAGACGCGCGGCCTGGTCCTGCTGCACCGCGCGCGCAGCCGGACGGCCTGGCTGCTGAACGTCCACGGCCGGTACGATGCGCTGAACGGCGCGCTGATCCGCCAGGTGAAGCGGTTCCGGAAATGACTGTTATAGTGGCGCACCTCCACCTCAATCCACGATGACTCATGAGTGACAACGCCCCCAGCCCGGAATTCTTCGACCGCGCCAACGCCCTCATCAACCTGGCGAACGACCAGTGCGCGTCGACCCATCCGAGCGAAGTCAGCGCATCGACGCTGTACGCCTCGGCGCGCTTCAACGCCTTCATCGTCGCGGCAACGACCGGCAACGCGGAGACCATGACCTCGGAAAAGGCGCGGGCGCTGGAGTATTTCACCGACCAGTTCCGCAAGATGATGGAAGCGAATCTCGACGATTTCATCGAGAACTTCGACACCTACATGAAGCGGGCGGACAAGTAAGCGCCTGCGCTCTACACATGGCCGCCGCGTGCGGCCATTTTCTTGCGCAGGGAAATGGCGTTCAAGCGGTACGCCCGTGGTGGCGGCTATCATGATGTCATTGTGAACTGAAGAGGTATCGATGGTGCAATTCGAATTCAGGCCGCAGTGGAAAGAGGAACTGCTTTGCTCTTGCGCCCTTGGTTCATTCACGTTGGACATGCCGATGGGCGTCATGTCCGTGTACCTGCCAATCAAGGCGTGTTGGCATGAAGTTGCGCCACCATGGGCATCGGAACTTTGGGACACGTTGCACCAGCAATTGCGAGCGTGGTGTGAGGAGAGAAACATCCCTCTTTATTTTTGTTAGTGCCACAACAATTACCACAAGGACTTCGTATGAAACCTGCCGAATCGGTACAAGCATTCCGGGACTTCGCTGCATCAAAAGGCATTGATTTGAATGCGTCAACGCCCCGAGTAGGCATCGAAGCAATGCTTGAGTTTCGTGCCCAGGCCGGATGCGTTGCATGTTCCGATGATATCTTGCTGTACCAGTGGGGAACCTACGACTGGGGAAACGGAAAATACTTCGAACTTGACATCACGCGTCAATTCATCGAAGCAGGGCTCGAGGATGACGACGCGATCAGCCAGCTGAGTCTTACATACAAGTATCAGCCAGGCGCTGAGCTGGATGCGCTCGGAACGAGTAACTGCTGGGAGGATGCAACACCGGACTTTCGCCGGTTCATCCTTGAGTCCGCTTCATTTATTTCGGTTGCGGACGCAAAAGCGGAGCAGATCGATCTCCGCCATTCTTACGTATAACGTTCACGAGAAAAGAGATGGGCAAAAACCGGCTGGAAGCCTTCAGCGACGGCGTCATCGCCATCATCATCACCATCATGGTGCTGGAACTCAAAGTCCCGCACGGCGCCACGTTCGACGTGCTGCTGCCGCTGTGGCCCGTCTTCATGAGCTACGTGCTCAGTTTCATCTACGTCGGCATCTACTGGAACAACCACCACCACATGCTGCACGCCGTGAAGGAAGTCAGCGGCGGCGTCCTGTGGGCCAATCTGCACCTGCTGTTCTGGTTGTCGCTGATCCCGTTCGTCACCGCGTGGATGGGCGAGAACCATTTCGAGAGCGGGCCGACCGCGGCGTACGGCTTCGTCCTGTTCATGTGCTCCGTCGCCTATCTGATCCTGGTGCAGGTGTTGACGGCGAATCATCCGAAGAACGCGGCGCTGGCCGAGGCGATCGGCAAGGATCGCAAGGGCAAGCTGTCGTGCGTTCTGTATCTCTGCGGCGTCGCCCTGTCGTGGTTTGGCGCCTGGCTCGGGTTCCTCGTCTATGCCGCCGTCGCCATCGTGTGGCTGATTCCGGACCGGCGCATCGAGGACAAAGTGGCACAGGAAGAGCAATCGGAGCGGGGCTGAGTCTCCCGCAAAGCCTTTTTTTAGGCCGTAAATATGTAACTTACGGCAATATCCCTGCTATCCTTAGGGCGCACTTCGCCGCCGGGTTCGTCCCGGCGGTTTCCATTATGGAGTGCACGAGCAAGAAGAGATCGGTCCGTGGCACAAGCACGGTCGGATCCGACAACCCTCCGGAGAGCCCAAAGAATGAACCGTTCGCACATCCTGGCCGTCGCTGTTACCGCAGCCGTCGCCAACCTGGCCCATGCCGCCCCTGCTTCGCTGCTGCCGGCGTCCAACCCGTTCGCCAAGCCGAGCACCCTGCAGTTCCAGTACCCGGCCTTCGACAAGATCAAGAACGAGGACTTCGCGCCGGCGTTCGAAGAAGGCATGCGCCAGCAGTCGCTGGAGATCGATGCCATCGCCAACAGCAAGGCAGCACCGACCTTCGACAACACGATCGTCGCGATGGAGCGTTCGGGACTGCTGCTGAACCGCGTCTCGACCATCTTCTACAGCCTCGTCGGCGCCAACACCAATCCCACGCTCGACGCGCTCGACAAGGATCTCGCGCCGAAACTGGCCGCCCACAGCGACAAGATCCGCCTGAACGACAAGCTGTTCAAGCGCATCCAGACGCTGTACGACAAGCGCGCCAAGCTGCACCTCGATCCGGAATCGGCCTACCTGCTCGAGCGTTATCACACCGACTTCGTGCGCGCCGGCGCGAAACTGTCGGCCGCCGACAAGGAAAAACTGAAGGCCTATAACGGCAAGATCGCCGCCCTGCAGACCCAGTTCAGCCAGAACGTGCTGAAGGAAGCGAACGCGTCGGCGCTCGTCGTCGACACACGCGCAGAACTCGCCGGCATGTCCGACAAGGCCATCGACGCCGCCGCCGCGCTGGCGAAGAAGGATGGTCTCGACGGCAAGTTCAAGGTGCCGGTCGTGAACACGACGCAGCAGGCGCCGCTGTCCGTGCTGACCAACCGCGCGACGCGCGAAAAACTGCTGGCCCTGTCGCTGGCCCGCGGCAGCCACGGCGGCGATTATGACAACCGCCAGGTCGTGCTGGACCTGGCCAAGGCCCGCGCCGAGCGCGCGAAGCTGCTGGGCTATCCGAACCACGCCGCCTACATGCTGGAAGACCAGACGGCCAAGACGACGGACGCCGTCAACAATCTGCTTTCCGAGTTCGCCAAGCCGGCCGTGCGCAACGCGAAGAAGGAAGCGGCCGAGATCCAGAAGGTCATCGATGCCGACGGGGGCAAGTTCCAGGCGACCGCCTACGACTGGAACTATTACACGGACAAGGTGCGCCAGGCGCGCTACGCGTTCGACGAGAACCAGCTGCGTCCCTATTTCGAGTTCAACAACGTGCTCGTGAACGGCGTGTTCTTCGCCGCCACCAGGGAATACGGCATCACGTTCAAGGAGCGCCACGACCTGCCGGTGTACAACCCGGACGTGCGCGTGTTCGACGTGTTCGATGCCGACGGCAAGCAGCTCGCGATCTTCCTGCACGATCCGTATGCCCGCTCGAACAAGCGCGGCGGCGCGTGGATGAATGCGTATGTCGGCCAGAACAAGCTGCTGGGCACGCACCCGGTCGTCGCGAACCACCTGAACATCCCGAAACCGGCCGCGGGCGAGCCGACCCTGCTGACGTACGACGAAGTGCGCACGATGTTCCACGAGTTCGGCCACGCGCTGCACGGCATGTTCTCGAACGTGAAATACCCGCGCTTCTCGGGCACCCGCGTGCCGCGCGACTACGTCGAGTTCCCGTCGCAGGTCAACGAGATGTGGGCGACCTGGCCGGACGTGCTGGCGAATTACGCGAAGCACTACCAGACGGGCGCGCCCATGCCGAAGGAGCTGCTGGATAAAGTGCAGGCCTCGTCCAGGTTCAACGAGGGTTATCGCACGACCGAATACCTGGCCGCAGCTATCCTCGACCAGAAATGGCACCAGCTGGGCGCCGCGCAAATCCCGACCGACGTGCTGGGCTTCGAGGCGACGGCGCTGCACGACGCCGGCGTCGACTTCCCGCTCGTCCCGCCGCGCTACCGCACGACGTACTTCTCGCACGTGTTCTCGGGCGGCTATTCGGCCGGCTACTACGGCTACCTGTGGGCCGAGAAACTGGACGCCGACACCGTCGAATGGTTCAAGGAACACGGCGGCCTGACGCGCGCGAACGGCGACCGCTTCCGCCAGATGCTGCTGTCGCGCGGCGGCACGATGGACGCGATGGACATGTACCGCAACTTCCGCGGCCGTGATGCGAAGATCGAGCCGCTGCTGGAGCGCCGTGGCCTGACGGGCGAGTAAATCCACGTGCGCGCGCCGCTCCCGTGCCGGCGGGAGTGGCGCGCGCCAATCCGCCGCCATCGCTGCCCCATCGGGTGTAGACTTCTCACAACATCATGACGTGAGAAAGCCATGCTGCCCGAAAACGAAAATACCCTGAAAGCGCACCTCAAGACGCTGCACCGCAGCCTCGAGGAAACCGGCGAAGTCGACGACGAACTGGAAATGCTGCTGCGCCAGCTCGACGGCGACATCAAGCACGTGCTCGACAAGCGCTCCCAGGATCCGGACGCGAACACGTACGGCCTGGCTTCGCGCACGCAGGAGCTGACAGCGCGCTTCGCCATCCGCCATCCGCACCTGGAACCGGCCCTGCGTGAACTCGGCAACATCCTCGCGAGCATGGGGATTTAACGACAAGCCATTGAAAATTAAGCCATTTTTCGAGGGGTCCGCAGCTTAAACAGGCGTTTTCCGGTAAAATGCCGGCCAATGAACTCCCCTGCCAATCTTTTCGCGAACGTCGCCAAGCGTTCCAGCCGCGCCCCTGCGGCCCCGTTCCTGCCCATGTCCCGTGCCGAGATGGACAAGCTGGGCTGGGATTCGTGCGACATCATCCTGATCACGGGCGACGCCTACATCGACCATCCGAGTTTCGGCATGGCCCTCGTCGGCCGCCTGCTGGAAGCGCAGGGGTACCGCGTCGGCATCATCAGCCAGCCGGACTGGACCTCCGTGGAACCGTTCCGTGCGCTGGGCAAGCCGAACCTGTACTGGGGCATCACGGCCGGCAACATGGACTCGATGGTCAACCGCTACACGGCCGACCGCAAGATCCGCTCGGACGACGCCTACACCCCGAACGCCGAGCCCAATAAACGTCCGGACCGCGCCGTGACCGTCTACTGCCAGCGCGCGCGCGAAGCGTTCCCGGGCGTGCCCGTCATCGCCGGCTCGATCGAGGCGTCGCTGCGTCGCATTGCCCACTACGATTACTGGTCGGACAAGGTGCGCCGCTCGGTGCTGTTCGAATCGAAGGCCGACCTCGTCATCTTCGGCAACGCCGAACGCGCGCTCGTCGACGTCACCCGCCGCATCGCGGCCGGCGAGAACATCAAATCCATCCGCGACCTGCGCGGCACGGCGTTCCTCGTGCCGCACGGCTGGCTGCCGGACGAAGAGTGGACGGTGCACAATTCCACCCGCGTGGACGTGCCGGGCCGCATCGACGCGCAGCCGAACCCGTACGCGATGGCACTGGAAGATCCGAAGCAGTGCGCGCTGGACAATGCGCAGCCGGAACCGGAAGTCAAACCGATCGTCATCATGACGCGCGAACAGCGCCAGGCCGCCGCGCGCGAAAAGGCGCAGAAGACCGTTGTCCGCCTGCCGTCGTTCGAGACCGTCAGCGAGGATCCGGTGATGTATGCGCACGCGTCGCGCGTGTTCCACCTGGAATCGAACCCGGGCAATGCGCGCGCGCTCGTGCAGCAGCACGGCGACCGCGACGTCTGGCTGAACCCGCCGCCGCTGCCGCTCGCGATGGACGAGATGGACGGCGTCTACGACCTGCAGTACGCGCGCGCGCCGCACCCGAGCTATGGCAAGGCGCACATCCCGGCCTGGGAAATGATCCGCTATTCCGTGAACATCATGCGCGGCTGTTTCGGCGGCTGCACGTTCTGCTCGATCACGGAACACGAGGGCCGCATCATCCAGAGCCGTTCGGAACCGTCGATCCTGCGCGAGATCGAGCTGATCCGCGACACTACGAAGAATTTTGCTGGCACCATCACGGACCTGGGCGGCCCGACCGCGAACATGTACCGCCTCGCGTGCAAGGACAAGAAGGTCGAGGAGAGCTGCCGCCGCCTGTCGTGCGTGTACCCGACCATCTGCAGCAACCTGGGCACGGACCACAGCAAGCTGATCTCGCTGTACCGCAAGGCGCGCGCGATCCCGGGCATCAAGAAGATCCTGATCGGCTCGGGCCTGCGCTACGACCTGGCCGTGCGCTCGCCGGAGTACGTCAAGGAACTGGTCACGCACCACGTCGGCGGCCTGCTCAAGATCGCGCCGGAGCACACGGAAGAGGGCACGCTCTCCAAGATGATGAAGCCGGGCATCGGCGCGTATGACGAGTTCAAGGCGCTGTTCGACAAGTACTCGCGCGAAGCGGGCAAGAAGCAATACCTGATCCCGTACTTCATCGCCGCGCACCCGGGCTCGACGGACGAGGACATGCTGAACCTGGCCCTCTGGCTCAAAAAGAACAACTTTCACCTCGACCAGGTGCAAACGTTCACGCCGACGCCGATGGCCATGGCGACGACGATGTACCACTCGGGTAAAAATCCGCTGCACAAGGTTACCGAGGATTCGGAAGAGGTTCTCACCGCCAAGAGCGGCAAGACGAGGAAACTGCACAAGGCGTTCCTGCGCTACTACGACCCGGAAAACTGGCCGGTGTTGCGCGAGGGCCTGAAGCGCATGGGCCGCGGCGACCTGATCGGCAACGGCGAACGTCACCTCGTGCCGCCGGCAGGGTCCGAACAGGAAGTTGCGCCGCAGCGTGGCGAGCGCCGGCCGCCGGTGGCGCCGCGTAGCGAGGCGCCGAAAGGCCGCGTGATCGAGGTCGCGACCCGGCGTAAAGGGCGCGGCAGCGAGCGCCGCAGTGAGCCGGCACCGTTCATGGCGCCGCCGCCCAAGGCGAAGGCGGGCATCCTGTTGACCATCAAGTCGAAGCCCAAGGCGGGGCGAAAATAAGCCGAGCACAAACCGGAGCAGCGTCTCCGGTTTTTTTTCGTCGATTGCCATGCCGCCCTGTTAGATTTCGAGAAATTTGCTCGACCACCCCAGTGTTATACTCGGAATTTTGTAAAGTTAATATTTCCGGATATTAACATTCTGGGGTGGTGAGGATGACGGGGATATTTGAGGCTACGATCTCGGCATTGGCTGGGGAAATTGCCGGACGGTTCACCCAACACCGGCGCATCCTGCGCCTGTCGTTACCGAACGGCCCGGACCTGTTGGCCGAAAGCCTGCGTGGCGAAGAAGGGGTCGATCAAGGCTATCGATTCCAAGTGACGGCATTGGCGCTGGACGCCGACATCCCATTGAAGACGCTGCTCGGACAGAGCGTGCTGGTCGAGCTGGAAACCACGGCCTTCGCTGCGCCGCGCGCGTTCCACGGCCACGTCACTGCAGCCGAACTGCTGGGCGCGAACGGCGGCTTTGCGCGCTACAGCCTCACGATCGAACCCTGGACCGCGTTCCTCGCACTGGGCCGCGACAGCCGCGTCTTCCAGGACAAGACCGTCTTCGACATCCTCGACGCCGTCTTCAAGGCTTACGACGGCAAGGGCTGCCTGGCACCGGGCTGGCGCTTCGACATCGGCGACCGCAGCCGGTATCCCCAACGCAGCCTGACGACGCAGTACCAGGAAAGCGACCTCGCCTTTGTCGAGCGGCTCATGAGCGAAGAAGGCCTGTTTTATTTCTTCGAGCACGAGAGCGCGCCGGACAGCCCTTCGCTCGGCCGTCACACGCTGGTCATCGCCGACCACAACGGGGCCTTCAAGCGCAATGTCCAGGCGGACGTACGCTTCACGCAGCCCGGCGCGGTCATGCGCGAAGACAGCCTGGACCGCTGGCGCACCGAAGTGCGCATGCAGACCAATACCGTCGAGCTCGCGAGCTGGGACTATCGGACGCGTTCGGTGCGCGCCGTCGCCAGCGCGGGCGGCGATGGCGACGTGCTGGCGATCCGCGACGTCCCGGGCGCATACGCGTACACGAACCGCGCGCATGGCCAGCGCATCGCCGACAACCAGCTGGAAGGGCTGGAAGCGCGCCGCAAAACCTTCGTCGGCGCCGGCACCGTTCGCACCTTCGCGCCGGGCACGACGTTCACGCTGCACGATCACAGCCTTTACGATGGCGGCGACGAGGCCGGCTTCATCATCCTGCGCGTCAGCCATCTGGCGCACAACAACCTGAACGCCGACACCGGCAATGCGCTGGAGCGCCTGCTGGGCGCCGGCCACGTGCAGCGGGCGAACGATGCCGATCTCGCGACGAGCCTGCATGCGACCGGTCGCGGCCCTGGCGAGCGTCCGGTCTACCGCAACCGCATCGACGCCATCCCGGCCAGCGTGCCTTACCGCCCCAGCCGGACGGACGGCCACGGACAATTGCTGCATCCGCGACCGAGCGTGCGCGGCCAGCAGACGGCGATCGTCGTCGGTCCTCCCGGCACCGTCATCCACACGGACCGCGACCATCGCATCAAGGTGCAATTCCACTGGCAGCGCGGCGAAGCGAGCCACAGCCGCCTCGACCACCCCACGCCGGACGGCCACACGGGCGCCCCCGCGGACGACCGTGCAGGCACCTGGGTGCGCGTGGCCACGCCACTGGCCCCGGTGGCCGGCGCCAACTGGGGCAGCCACGCGCTGCCACGCGTCGGCCAGGAAGTGCTCGTCGATTTCCTCGACGGGAATATCGACCGACCCGTGGTGATCGGCACGGTTTACAACGGCGCCGGCCAACAGGACGCACAACACAACCAGGCCGCCTACGGCAGCGGCGCCGCGACGGGGAACGCGCCGGCGTGGTTCCCGGGCGAGTCCGGCGCGCATGCGCACGCTGCTGTCCTGTCCGGCATCAAGAGCCAGGCGCTGCAATCGAGCCAGAGCGGCACGGGCGCCTACAGCCAGCTCGTGTTCGACGACACGCCGAGCGAGGCGCGCGTCGCGCTGCAGCACCATGCGACGGCGCACAAGGGCACGGCCGAACTGAACCTCGGCCACCTGCGCCACCAGACCGACAACCAGCGGCTTGCGCAAGTCGGTCGCGGGGCCGAACTGAAGACCGAACATGCGGCCGCCCTGCGCGCCGGCAGCGGCATGCTGCTGACCACCGACCGCGCCGGCGACGCGCAACCGCACCTGGATTCCAGCCCCGCGAGCCAGCAAATCACCGCGGCCGCGCAGCTGCAAAGCGACCTGGCAGGCACCGCGCAAAAGCACAACGCCAAGCTGGACAAGGAGCCCGATCCGGACAAGCTGCCGGCCATCGAAGCCATGCGGCGCAGCGCGGACGTCGTGCAGGCCTCCGATGAAGGTGCGGTCGGTTATACGGAACCGCATCTGCAAGTGTCGGCGCCGGCCGGTATCGCCGCGACGACGCCGGCCAGTGCCGTGTTCAGCGCGGGCGCATCGACGTCATTGGTCGCGGGGCAGGACCTGAACTTTGCCGCGCAGGGCAATCTGCATCACGGCGTGAAGGCTGGGATCAGCATGTTCACGTATGGCAAGGGTAGTAATGCCAGCAAGCCGAACCAGGAAACAGGCATCCGGCTGCATGCGGCCAGCGGCAAGGTCAGCAGTCAGAGCCAATCGGGCGCCACGCGGCTGACGGCGGACAAGCTCGTGACCGTTGCCAGTGTCGGGGCAAGCGTCAACGTGGCGGCGCGCGAGCATGTGCTGCTGACTGCGCAGGGGGCTTATCTCAAGCTGGAGGGTGGGAATATTCAGCTGCATGGGCCGGGGAAGATTGAGTTCAAGGCCAGCATGAAGGAATTTGCGGGGCCGGTTTCTGTGCCAAGTCTCGACATCGCTAACAAGATACATGAGCTCAACATTAAATCCGACCTAGAAATTGAATATGTTGACGCAGAGGGGAACGTCCCAGTCGGGGAGCCAATTACATTGCGATTCGCGAACGGCGAAAGGAAAGAAATAACGCTGGACGATAAGGGCAAGGGGGCTTTAAAAGATGTCCCACTTGGACCGTTTAGTGCAGATCAGATAAAGCGAAAATGAGGTAAGCATGACAAGCGCGGCTGCGAAGGTAAAAGAACCGATTGCTCAAGAGGTATGCATTGATTTGCCAGGTGAAACAGTTCAATGCTGGCGCTCAGGCGACAAACTTAAGGTAATTTTGCGGAAACATCGAGACGTTATACTTGACCTAAATCTTGGCCATGGGAAAACTTACACAGTACACGCGACGAAGTCAGACTTTTACAACGCGCGTGATAAAAAATTAGTTTATAGGAAACGCCATGATGGGGTGAGTTTTGTCGATGGTGAGCGGCTGCATTTATGGATTACACGCGGATTCAAAGGCTCCCTCATAGTGAAATGCGAAGACCATATTATTATTAAAATAACGCCGAGCGAAATCGATCCTCACGTATATGACGAGGCGCCGAAAACCAAGCCGTCGCCAATTATTATTGCATTGGGAAAGTCTTCAACACCAGTTGCTCCGGTTCCGAAATCAAATAGTAAACCTTTGATAAAGATGCCTGCGCCGGCTGCCGCTCCTGTTGATGAAGAGTGTGCAATTGTTTGCGTGGTTGATGGTACGGTGAAGGGTATGCCGGCTCACATCGCTCAGTTCTTCGCTAAAGGTGGAGGGAATTCAGGGCTTGCCGAAATAGATCCATATCAGATACCTACTCGAAACTGGATATGGGGTCAAGTGGCTGCTCTAGGAGCTTACATTGGCGACAATTGGAAGTGGCTGCGAGAGAGCTTGGATGGCAGAACTCACAAAGGATTCCGTTTAGTGAAAGCACAGGTCCATTTGGTGAGGGGTAAAGTCAGATTCTATTTTTCTGGATTCAGCAAATATAATAGTGTTTTTGGTCCTGGGGGATTTGGTCCTGCTCATGATCGGATTATGAGCATATTTGCTGGCGCTGGAAAGACCAAAAGTTCTTTTATGGCGATGGCAAAGGGAGTCGTTGGCACATTCAAAGGGTATGCTGCGGTAAGCTTTATATTTGGCGCTGCCACTTCTTATGCTGAATGGAAGGATGATGCAAAGAAAGATGGATATGATTTTGCGACTAGCTTTGTAATGGGGGTTGTAAAGAGCATTATTAGCGCGGCAATCGCTGTTGCCGTGGTTTCGGCTCTTGTAATGTTCCTCATGGTTTTTTTCGAAATTTCTGTCTCGGTCCTACTTGTCGGGGCGCTAACTATCTGCATTGGTACGGTAGTGGGATATCTCGTAGAAGCCGCCGATAGGAAACTAGGGCAGGTCGTAACAGGCGATAAAACAAATTTTGATGGAAGCTCTTCCATTATAGCCCCATATGTACGTAAATTTAGTTCGATGGTAGAGTCATCTTGGGCAGAGTTAATGAAGAAATTTCCCGCCGATTATCTGGAGATCGGATTTTGAAAAACTTGGAGAAGATTAATCCAGAATTCTCTAAACCAGAGCGGATTTTGCCTATTGGCACCATAATGCCATTTTTTGTAGGAGGGATAGGATGGTTTTTTTCTAGCGAAGCCGCGCCAAACATCCCGTTATATAAGGACCCACTCTCAATATTTTGCGTCATTGTAATGCTGTCGTCGTGTTTGTTGGCACTAATTTCAAAGATAAAAAGATGGGGGTGGCACGCGAAATATTTCGGGGTGGGCGCGTTGTATGTTGGCAGTGTCAGCCTATTAGGGATTGTCCCGTTTCTCTGTATTGTCTTGTACAGTTATCTGCCGTTGCTTGCTCGTTTAGTTTTGTTTTTAAGCTACAGTTCGGTCGTATTATGGTGGTGTTGGCGATTTGTTTTGTTTTATCGTGCGATAACGGCTGGCGAAAGATGGAATGAAAAGATATATGTAGAAGATGAGGATGTGGTTTATTATCTTCAAAAGAACGATACTTGGTTTCTGAAAAATCGATATAGATTCAGGCAATTGCCTTTTACTCCGTTTTTCGTAATAATGGCTTCCCTCGGTTTTTCTCTATTTCCATTTGGTAAAACCATATCGTCATCGATTGGTATGCCGGTCATTTATCTTTTTATGACAGTAAGTTTTTTTCCGTTTGTTCTTATGTTGTTGGGATTGATGACGCGCGGCTATCTTATTTATTACTTTTACCCAAGAAAGATCAGGGAAAGCACTGGTAAGAGCGTGTATATTGACATGGTCACAAGGACGCTGCACTAAAACCTATCTATATTAATTGAAAAGAATAAATGTACAGCTTTGGCGTGTCTCGAATTGCCGGTTGCGCGCGACGTCAAAATTATATTGACGAGAGGACCCATAGCAACACGCTCGCTCATCACGAACGCGAGGAGAATTTTATAATGATTTCTTGAGTAGGCCAGAAGCGCATGTGCGTAGCCATGCGACAGCACTGCGGTATCGCGCATTCGACCTCTGGAATGCTTTCCAGCTTAAATACACTTCTGGAGAAGATATTTCGGAGCTGACTCAGCATTAGAAAACGCTGTTGCGGCATACGGAAGATATGTTGACAAGAACGAGGAAATTCCCCGAGGGAGATTATCTGCCGCCTTTCCGGTTCGTCGGCATGATCGAAATCTATGTCGACTTTCTTCACATGCTGTGTGCAGCTATCCTGTCACATCTCGAAGATCTGGTGGTAACGATGCTTTCCTGGCTGGACGGTGGAGAGTGCATCGGGGAAGATGCAGTCCCGGAAGAATTGTTTACTTTTTAATATCCGGAATCGTCCTTCACCTAATTATTGGATCTGGAGGCCTGACCGGGGGGGCTCGACGTTGTAGATGCCAAGTCACCACACGACCGCCCAGAATTGATGAAACGCAATGTCCAAAAATTGTATAGCGGCATGAAGGGAAAAGCCGGCTTCTGGGGACAAAACGAGAAGATAACGCCTGAGTTCATCTATCCGATGAGCTCATCAATCCTGGAGGGCGTCAACAATCGCATCAAAGTCATCAAGCGCATGGCCTACGGATTTCGGGACGCATCCTACTTCTTCCTTAAAATCAAGGATGCGTTCCCCGGCAAAGCGTGATGAACCTTGTTTTTCTCACCCTAAACAAGTTAGAAGGAACACTCACTGTACGCTGAACTGATCGATCTGCTGAGCAGCCACATGCTCGAACCCCATGAGCGCGACGCTATCGCGGAGCGTGTCGCTGCCGCGCCCGACGATCCAGAGTACGAATGGACCCAGACCTACGGCGACGCGACGGTGGCCTGCGCGAGTGAACTTCGGTATGCGCTCGACGATTTCGCCGCGACGAGCGACAAGATCGATGAAGTGCACGAGCAGATCCAGGAGATGTTCGATGACGACTTTCCCGATTTTCCTTACGAGGCCGTCAAGTCCGGCTGGGGCGACGGTGTCGATGCGGACAAGTACGCTGCCTGGCTCGACGCGGAACTGGCTGCGCGGGGCGCGGAGAATGGCGGCTACGGTTTCGTGGTATTCGACACCCGCGCGGACGACAACATGAGTGTGTTTGTGGTCGACCGTAGCGACATCGACCGGATCATCGAGCTCGCCGGTGAACTCGACCTGAGAATTCAGCGGCGATTCGCGTGACGGCGATGCTCAGACACTCAAATCCGCACTCGCCTGCTTGTCCCTCAACCTGCGCGCATACCGATGCCGCGCCCTGAGCCTTGGATTGGTCATCAGCCGCCCCATCGTCTCGCCAACAACCATCACGACCCCCAATAACGGCAGCACGAGCATCAACCCAGCCACGCCGGACAGCGCCCCGCCGATGAAGATCATCAGCACCGTCACCAGCGGGTGGATATGCAGGCTGCGCCCCAGGGTCAGCGGCATGAAGACGAAGTCGTCCAGCAGGCGCGCGAGAATGAAGACGACGATCGCGCCATACGCGATCAGCGGATTGTTCGGCGCATCCGTGGCGGCCACGACCACGACCATGATGCAACCCACGACCGAGCCGACGAACGGCACCCACGCCAGCAGCGCCGAAATAAAACCCAGCAGCAGCGGCGACGAGACGCCGATCACCCACAGGCCGAAGCCGAGCACGATGGTGTCCAGCACGGTCAGCTTCAATAAACCCTCGAAGTAGCGGCGCGCGGTCTGGTCGACCTGGTGCAGCAGGAACAGCGTCCGTTCGAAATAGGCGTTCGGCACGGCGCGCGCGAGGAATTTTTTGAAGCGCAGGCCGTCGCGCAGGAAGAAGAAGGCGAGGAACGGGGCCAGCAGCAGCGACGGCAGCCAGCCCGCGGCCCCCAGCAGGATGGTCGTCAGGTGGCGCTGCGCGAAATTGTCCGTGTAGGCCTTGAAACGCTTGTTGACGATGGACGTCAAATGCATCTCGGCCAGGATCGGGAACTTCGCTTCCAGCAGCGTCATCGTGTTGCGCACGAAGGCGACGCCGCCGTCCAGGTAAAGGGCGCCCGTCTCGTGCCAGCCGTCGGCGTCGCCGGGCGCCGAGGTCCAGGTCATCGCCGCCATCACCAGCAGGACGGTGGCGCCGTAGAACACGATGCACACGAGCGTCGCGGAGACGTTGCGTGTAAAACCGGCGCGCAGCAGGCGTTGCATCGGGCCCAGCAGGATGTAGTACATGACGGTGCCCAGGATGAAGGGCAGCACCAGCCACAGCATGTGCTCGAGCAGCACCAGCAGCAAACACGTCACGCCGATGATGCCGGTCCAGACGAAGGGACCGCTGCGCTCGTCGCGGAGGGCGCCGTGGATCACAGCGCCTCCACCTGGGCGTTGCCGTCGAGCCAGCCGCGCAGCCGCTGGCCGATGTGGCGGGCCAGGGCGAGCGAGATCTTGTAGCCGATCACGGCATCCGTTTCCATCAGGGCGAGAAAGTCGTCGCGGAAGAAGACGGCCAGTTCGCACGTGTCGAGGGCGCGGACCTGGGCGCTGCGCGGGGAATTGTCCAGCAGGGCGAGGTCGCCGAAGAAACTGCCGGCGCTCATTTCGCCCACGATCTGGCGGCCCCGGCTGTGGCTGCGGCTGATCTGCACGCGGCCGCTCATCACGAGATACAGCGCCTGCCCTTCCTCGCCTTCGTCGAACACGATCTCGTCCGGCAGGTAGCGGCGCTCATGCATGAGGCCGTCGACAAACTTGATTTCCAACGGTTTGAGGGAACGGAACAGCGACGTGTTCTGCAGCCGAAGCTGGCGAGGGGACAGCGTGGACGATTTCAGGAAACCAAAGATCACGAATGCTCCAGGACGATGCAACCGAGTGGCTGCTTTGTCAATTATGAACGATTCATTTGTGCTTGCGCAGCAACGAATGCTCAGTTGATTGGACGCGACACAACACCCTCCAGCCGTTATGCATACCGCCCAACCATTGGTGCAAGTCGTGCGTGCACCTGCTTGAGAAACGTGTAATATAATTCCTTTGGGAAATATTCATTACATTCATGGCATCATCTCACCACTTCCTGCCAGGAGGAACCGAGTGATCGATATCCAGACCTTCATGCTGGCTCTTGGCGTCGGCAACACGGCGTTTGCGTTGCTGATGGCGGGTTACATGCGCGGTGCGGCGCCCAATCCGGGCCTGCGCACCTGGATGTGGGCGCGGCTGTCGTCCGGGCTGGCACAGATCTGCTGCTGGGTGGCGCCGCATGTCGGGTTGCCCATCGTGGAGGAACTGGCCGCGTTCGGCTGGGTAGGCGGCGTCGCGCTGGAACTGGCGTCGTACTGCGTGTTCTTCGGCTTCCGCAACTGGCGCCGCATTCTTGCGCCCGCGGCCGTTGCGGCATTGATCATCGTCGCGGCCGCGGCGCTGGTCCAGGCGTCGCGCGAGCAGATGACGCAGGTGGTGGCCGTGATCGTTGCCCTGTTCGCCTCCGGCGCCGCCGCGATCCTGCTGCGTCCGCAGGCCGATGCGCCTTTGCTGCAGCGGATCATCGGCGTCAACGATGCCCTGTTCGCCATCGCGATCTGGATCTGGATGGCGGTGGCCAATGGCGGCGTGGGCCCGTTCAATGCGAATCCGGTGTATGGCTTCGCGTACCTCGCCAGCTATCTGCTGATGATCGTCAACGGGTTCGGTTTCCTGTTGCTGTGCAAGCTGAAGGACGACAAGCGCATGCAGCGCCTGGCCACGATCGACGGCTTGACGGACATGCTGAACCGCCGCGCCTTCTTCGAGCGAGCCGAGAGCGCCCTGCAGACGGCGGTCCGCCTGCGCAAGCCGATCGCGTTGATGATGCTCGACCTTGATCATTTCAAGCAGCTCAACGACGGCTTCGGCCATGCCTGCGGCGACGAGGCCCTGCGGTTGTTTGCCGACACGGCGCGCGCCACCTTGCGCGAGAACGACGTGATCGGCCGGCTGGGTGGGGAAGAGTTCGCGCTGGCGATGCCGGGTACGTCGCTGGCGGGCGCGCAGTATGCGGCCGAGCGCCTGCGCATCGCCGTCGCCGAAGCACCTGCGCTCGCCTGCGCCGCTACCTATCGCATGACGGTCAGCATCGGCCTCGTGATGATCGATCCGAACGAGGAATTGACGGCCGCCCTGGCGCGTGCCGACCACGCCCTGTACGCGGCCAAGACGGGCGGCCGCAACCGCGTCGAGATCGGCGCGCCGCTGCTGAGGCGGGCTTAAGCGAAGATGGAACGAAAAAAGGTCCGACGAATCGGACCTTTTTTCTTGATGCTGGCGGAGCGGACGGGGCTCGCCCACGTTCCGCGGGCCGCGGTTTCGCTTGCAAGCGAAACCCTTCGAGCCCCAAACCGTGCCTCCCGCAGGGGAGGCACTCCGATAGAACGAAAAAAGGGTCCGACGAATCGGACCCTTTTTTCTTGATGCTGGCGGAGCGGACGGGGCTCGAACCCGCGACCCCCGGCGTGACAGGCCGGTATTCTAACCAACTGAACTACCGCTCCGTTTACTCTGATCGGTGCTTCACTTGCAAGACTTCTGAAACTGACTGGTGGGCGCTGAGAGGCTCGAACTCCCGACCTAATCCTTGTAAGGGATCCGCTCTACCAACTGAGCTAAGCGCCCGTTTCAGGGTTTTTCTTGCCGACGTTTGTCATCACGTCCGAAGAGGCCCGAATCATAGCGTATCCCTTCGAAAACCTGCAAGGGTTTTTCGGAAAAAAGTGAACAGGGATGTGACACACCACGTTCTCATATACAACAAACTGTTGTATGGATGTGTAAGCCGATTCGTATTCCTTGCATAAGGATATACACATAATCGACAATTGCCGGTTTACATGCCGGCAATATTTAGACATCAACAATCAGGTGCGAGTTTGCCGAGGCAGGAGAGAACGGCGGAGACAACGCGGCAGTTTTTTTCACTCTTCCCAGCTAGGAAAAACTCAATGATCAAGATGTCCAAGATGCACAAGCGCGTCATCGCCGCGCATGGCGCAATGCTGGCGCTCGCAGCCGTACCCGGCGGCGCGGCCCTGGCCCAGACTGCGCAGGCGACCGAACTGCAGACGGTGACCGTGACCGCACAACGCCGTACCGAGAACATCAAGGAAGTCCCGGTGTCCGTCACCGCCATCAAGGGCGAGAAGCTGGACGTGCTCGTGTCCGGCGGCGCAGACATCCGCCTGCTGGCCGGCAAGACTCCCAGCCTGAACGTTGAGTCCTCGAACGGCCGCACGTTCCCGCGTTTCTATATCCGCGGCTACGGCAACACGGATTTCTCGACCTTCGCATCGCAGCCGGTGTCGCTGATCTATGACGACATCGTCCAGGAAAACCCGATCCTGAAGGGCTACCCGATCTTCGACCTGGCCGGCGTGGAAGTGCTGCGCGGCCCGCAGGGCACGCTGTTCGGCCGCAACACCCCGGCAGGCGTCGTGAAATTCGAATCCGAGAAGCCGAACCTCAAGAAGACCGAGGGTTACTACAACCTGTCGTACGGCACCCACGGCACCGCCAACGTCGAAGGCGCGATCAACGTGCCGCTGTCGGACAAGTGGGCGATGCGCGTGTCGACCCTGCGCCAGCACCGCGACGACTTCGTCGACAACTATAGCGACGTCGCCAAGACGAACAAGACCGGTGAACTGGACGGCTACAACGAACACGCCGAACGCGTGCAGTTCCTGTACAAGCCGGACACCACGTTCAGCGCCCTGTTCAACGTGCACCAGCGCACGACCAACGGCAGCGCCCGTTTGTTCCGCGCGAACCTGATCAAGAAGGGCACGAACGATATCGCCGACGGCTACGATCTCGACAGCATCGTGACGAACGCCCAGAACTTCCAGAGCCTCAAGACGAACGGCGCCAATGCCCGCATCACGTGGGACCTGGGTCCGGTCATCTTCCACTCGATCACTGGTTACGAGTCGGTCGGCAGCTACTACAGCCGCGGCGACATCGACGGCGGCACGCCGCAAGGTCCTGGCTTCATTCCGTTCCAGTCCGAGACGGGCGGTTTCATCGACGACCTGAAGCAGTATTCGCAGGAATTCCGCGTCGAGTCGAAGAGCACGGGCCCGCTGAACTGGCAGGCCGGCGTGTATTATTTCAAGGAAGACGTGACGGGCGGCAGCGACGGCTACAACAGCGCCACGGGTGCCCGCACCTCGCGCCAGGCCAGCGAGCAGAACAACAAGGCCTGGGCCGCGTTCGGTTCCGTGACATACAACATCAACGACGCCCTGTCGGTGCGCGGCGGTATCCGTTACACGGACGACAAGAAGGACTTCCGCACCGTCACCGCGATCGGCTTCACGCCGGTGGGCCCGAACAGTGTCGGCGAAAGCAAGGACAAGATCAGCTGGGACCTGTCGAGCACGTACAAGCTGAATCGTGACGTGAACCTGTACGCGCGCGTCGCGACCGGCTTCCGCGCCCCGAGCATCGCGCCGGCCTCGACCTTCGCACCGGTGGGCATCACCGTCGCCGACGCCGAGACCATCACGTCGTACGAAGGCGGCATCAAGGCCGACCTGTTCGAACGCCGTGCCCGCGTCGCGTTCTCGCTGTACGACTACGAGATCAAGAACCAGCAGCTGACCGTGGTCGGCGGCAACACCAACGTCACCAAGCTGATCAACGCGAAGAAGACGGCTGGCCGCGGTGCCGAGTTCGACCTGGAAGGCCTGGTGACACCGGACCTGCGCGTCGGCGCCAGCGCGTCGTACAACTTCACGGAAATCCGCGACGCGAGCCTGTCGCTGACGAAGTGCGCAGCCTGCACGATCACCGATCCGCTGAACGCCGCCGGCAACGTCCTCATCGATGGCAACCCGCTGCCGCAGGCACCGAAGTGGATCGTCAACCTGAACGCCCGCTACAGCATGCCGGTCGCCAATGGCGAGTTCTACGTCTACACCGACTGGTCGTACCGTTCGAAGATCAATTTCTTCCTGTACGAAGCGAAAGAGTTCACGGGCAAGCCGCTGACGGAAGGCGGTCTGCGCCTGGGCTACATCTGGGCCGACGGCAAGTATGAAGTGGCCGCCTTTGGCCGCAACATCCTCGACCAGCGCCGCATCTCGGGTGCCATCGACTTCAACAACCTGACGGGCTTCACCAACGAACCGCGCACCTACGGTGTCCAGTTCAAAGGCAATTTCTAAGTTTTACTAAGTCGTCAGACGGAAAGGCCGCGAGCGATCGCGGCCTTTTTTTTAATTCGGGGTCAGAGCACATTTCGGATCAATTTTCTTGCGCATCCCGAACCGTTCAAGTCCGCAGGCGCCGTCGGTGTATCGCTTTGAGAAGCAGGCGGCGCCCCGATCGCGAATTGCTTTAAAGCTCGAGCACCAAAAAGCGCTCTGACCCCGAATTCCTTCTTTGGTGACGATTGAGATATCTCAATGTTGAGGATGTGCATATGTGCGCAACGCCTGACAGTCACGAAACATTGTTAATTCATGGGTTCGGCCAAGGCGATATGTTCTTCTGCTGAGTTCACAGTTTTCCGAAGAATCTAGGTTTTAGCGCTATCAATCGGTGAAAGTGTTGTATAGACATCGAATCCAATTGTGAAATTTCTACACGTTCATTTCTTTCGCGCTAATCTGGCACTCCCGCTTTTCAGACGGGAAATCGACGCTAAAAAAGCGTCGAGACAAAGATCTCAGGCAATCACGCCTGCGGAAAATCAACTTTTGTGTTTTTCTAAAAGGAATAAACATGAAGTCTCAGCAATCGAAGTCTCCGGCAGTGTTGAAACTGTGCGCCGCGGCCGTCCTCGGTCTCGGCGCCGGCGTTGCGGGCGCGGGGGTGCCTGCGGACGTGCCGGCCACACACGCCGCGCAGCGTGTGGCCGTCTCGGACCAGACCGACCGCATCATCGTCAAGTACAAGGACGAGAGTGCACCGGTCGTCTCCAAGGGCGGGCAGGTATCGGTCGCACGTGCGATGCCGCTGTCCGCCTCGCGCAAGGCCGTGGTCGACCGCGCCGGCCAGCAGTTCGGCATGCTGGTGAAGGCGTCGCATTCGATCGCCACCGGCGCCCGCGTCTTCAAGCTGGACCGCAAGGTGTCGCTGGCCGATGCCGCCAAGCTGGCGGCAGAGCTGAAGTCGCGCGATCCTTCCGTCGAGTACGCCGAGCCGGACCGCATGATGCATCCGCTGTTCACGCCGAACGACTCGATGTACAGCCAGCAGTGGGATTTCTTCGAAGCGACCGGCGGCCTGAACGCGCCGGCCGCCTGGGACAAGTCGACCGGGACCGGCATCCGCGTGGCCGTGATCGACACCGGCTACCGCCCGCACGCCGACCTGTCGGGCCAGATCCTGGCCGGCTATGACTTCATTTCCGATACCGCTATCGCGAACGACGGCAACGGCCGCGACAGCGACGCCAGCGATCCGGGCGACTGGACCGCGGCAGGCGAGTGCGGGGCCGGTGAACCGGCGTCGAACTCGAGCTGGCACGGCACCCACGTGGCCGGCACCATCGCTGCGGCGACGAACAACAGCACGGGCGTCGCCGGCGTCGCATACGGCGCCAAGGTCGTGCCCGTGCGCGTGCTCGGCAAGTGCGGCGGCTACACGTCCGACATCGCCGACGGCATCATCTGGGCATCGGGCGGCACCGTGTCCGGCGTGCCGGCCATCGCGGCGCGCGCCCAGGTGATCAATATGTCGCTGGGCGGCGGCGGCGCGTGCGACACGACGACGCAGAACGCGATCAACAGCGCCCGTTCGCGCGGCACCGTGATCGTCGTGGCGGCCGGCAACGAGTCCCAGAACGCGAGCAACAGCAACCCGGCCAACTGCGCGGGCGTGATCACGGTGGCGGCAACGAACCGCTCCGGCGGCCGAGCCTCCTACTCGAACTACGGCACCGTGGTCGACGTCGCGGCACCGGGCGGCGACAGCGGCGCGGCCATCCTGTCCACCTTGAACGCCGGCACCAAGTCGCCGGGCGCCGACAGCTACGCGGGCTATATGGGGACGTCGATGGCGACGCCGCACGTGGCCGGTGTCGTCGCGCTGATGCTGGCCAAGAACCCGAACTTGACGCCGGACGAGGTCGAGTCGCGCCTGAAGTCGAGCACGCGTCCGTTCCCGGCCAGCTGCTCGGGCTGCGGCACCGGTATCGTGGACGCCTCGGCCGCGGTGGATGCAGCGGCCGGCACGGGTGGCGGTACGGGCACGACGATTTCGGAAACGGAGTCGAACAACACGCTCGGCACGGCCAACGGCGTGACGACGTCCGGCACGACGGTCAATGCCGCGATGGGCAGCTCGACGGACACGGATTATTTCTCTGTCCAGCTTCCGGCCGGTAAAACCCTGAGCGCGACGATGACGCCGAATTCGAGCTCGGACTACGACCTGTACATCTACAACAGCGCGGGCACCTTGCTGGCACGTAGCGAAAACGGCACGGGCACCGCGGATACCGCCACGTCGTCCAACACGGGCTCGACCACGGTGACCCGTTATGTACGCGTCGTCTACTACAGCGGCGGCACCGGTTCGACCAGCGGCAAGTACACGCTCAAGCTCACCTGGTAATGCGTTATAACTGGACTCATAACCGTTAAAATTCAATTACTTAACGAAACTTTCCTGTTGTAAAAACCCCGAAAAGCGGCCCCATGCGGGCCGTTTTTCGTTACGCTGCACAGTTCGGTTTTCTGAAAAGGATGCAGCATGACGCAGCGCCGCAAGATCTCTTCGTTGTTGAAAATTTGTGCAGCGGCCCTCGTTGCCGCAGGTTTCGCCGGCCAGGCCGTGGCGCAGACCAATCACGCCGTCGTCCAGACGGACCGCATCATCGTCAAGTACAAGGGCGACAGCGACACGTCGAAGACCGGCGTGGCCGCACGCGGCATCGACCGCGCACGCCAGGCCCTGATCGACCGCGCCGGCCAGACCTATGGCGCCACGATGCGCGCGCTGCGCGCGACGGCGAACGGCGCGAACGTGCTGCAACTCAACCGCACGATGTCGCTCGACGAGGCGCGCCAGCTGGCCGCCGAACTGAAGTCGCGCGACGCCAACGTCGAGTACGCCGAGCCGGACCGCATCATGGTCCCGCTGGCCACCCCGACCGACCCCAGCTATACCCAGCAGTGGGACCTGTACGAAGCCACCGGCGGCATCAACGCGCCCGCCGCCTGGGACAAGTCGACCGGCGCCGGCATCAACGTGGCCGTGATCGACACGGGCTACCGTCCGCACGCCGACCTGTCGGGCCAGATCCTGCAGGGCTATGACTTCATCTCGACGACCACGATCGCCAATGACGGCGGCGGCCGCGACACCGACGCCAGCGACCCGGGCGACTGGGCCCCGGCCGGCAGCTGCGGCACGGGCGTTCCGGCCGCGGACCAGAACTCGAGCTGGCACGGCACGCACGTGGCCGGCACGATCGCCGCGAAGACCAACAACGGCATGGGCATCGCGGGCATCGCCTATAACGCCAAGATCGTCCCGGCGCGCGTGCTGGGCCGTTGCGGCGGCTACACGTCCGACATCGCCGACGCCATCGTCTGGGCGTCGGGCGGCACCGTGACCGGCGTGTCCGCCAATGCGAACAAGGCGCGCGTGCTGAACCTGTCGCTGGGCGGCACCGGCGCCTGCGACACCACGACGCAGAATGCGATCAACAGTGCCCGCTCGCGCGGCGCCGTGGTTGTCGTCGCGGCCGGCAACTCGAACACGAATGCGATCAATTCGAACCCGGCCAACTGCGCGGGCGTGATCACCGTCGCGGCGACGAACCGTGCGGGCGGCAAGGCGTCGTATTCGAACTACGGCACCAACGTCACCATTGCGGCCCCGGGCGGCGACAACGGCGCCGGCATCCTGTCGACCTTGAACGCGGGCACGACGACGCCGGCATCGGACAATTACGCCTGGTACATGGGCACGTCGATGGCGACGCCGCACGTGGCCGGCGTCGTCGCGCTGATGCTGTCGGCGAATCCGAACCTGACGCCGGATGACGTGGCCGCCAAGCTGAAGTCGACGGCGCGCGCCTTCCCGGCCGCGTGCTCGGGCTGCGGCGCCGGCATCGTCAACGCGGCCGCCGCCGTGAACGCGGCGCTGGGCTCGACGACCACGACGACGACGACCCCGACCTGGACGTATTGCGCCGGCGAGAACGGCACCTGTTCGTTCACCGGCACGCGCGACGTGCGCTACGGCACCGCCACGAGCTATGTGACGAAGACCTTCACCGGCTCCGTGAAATGCTCGAACTCGGTGTTCGGCGATCCGGCCTATCGCATCGCCAAGTCGTGCAGTTACTCCAGCGTCACCAAATAAGTCCTCTCTACCCGCCGCCGCATCCCCGCGGCGGCGTTCCCTCTTGCACTATTCCTAATTCCCAGCGATACTGTATGCAATTACAGTAGTCGCTCGGCGCGGGCGACCGCCACCGTGAACGCTCCCGTCCGCAAGATCATCCACTGCGATTGCGATTGTTTTTACGCATCCGTCGAGATGCGCGACGACCCGTCCCTGCGCGGGCGGCCGCTGGCCGTCGGCGGGCGGGCCGAGCAGCGCGGCGTGGTCGCCACCTGCAACTACGAGGCGCGCCGCTTCGGCATCCATTCGGCGATGGCCACCGCGCAGGCGGTCAAGCTGTGCCCGGACCTGATCCTGATTCCACCGAACATGGAAAAGTACCGGGTCGCGTCGCGCCAGATCATGGACATCTACCGCGACTACACGGACCTCGTGGAGCCGCTGTCGCTGGACGAAGCCTATCTCGACGTGACGAACTCGCCGCATTGCAAGGGCAGCGCGACCTTGATCGCGCAAGAGATTCGCCGCCGCATTCATGAAACGGTCGGCATCACGGCGTCGGCCGGCGTGGCGCCGAACAAGTTCGTCGCCAAGATCGCCAGCGACTGGAACAAGCCCGATGGACTGTTCCTCGTGCGGCCGGATGAGGTCGACGCGTTCGTCGCCGTGCTGCCTGTGAAGAAGTTATTCGGGGTAGGGAAGGTGACGGCCGCGAAGCTGCATCGCCTCGGCGCGCAGACGTGCGGCGACCTGCGCGACTGGAATATGGACAAGCTGCAGCAACACTTCGGCTCGTTCGGCGCGCGGCTGTATGATTTGTGCCGCGGCATCGACTACCGCGACGTGAATCCGGTGCGCGAGCGCAAGTCGATCAGCACGGAGGAGACGTACACGCCGGACGTCCCCGACCTGGATGGCTGCCTCGCGTTGTTGCCGGACTTGTACGAGCATCTGCTCGGCCGCATCAAGCGCAACAATGCTGAAAAATTCATCAATAAATTGTTCGTGAAGATCAAATTTGCCGACTTCCAGCGTACGACCGTCGAGTGCGTGGGCTACGCGCCGAACATGACGACATTCCGTCACCTGATGGAGACGGGCTGGCTGCGGGCGAGCCGTCCCGTGCGGCTGCTGGGCGTCGGCGTGCGCCTGAGCGATACGGAAACGGTCGAGCAGCTGAGCTTGTTTGACGAACGTGCAACACAATAAAAATCCCTTGTCGACGACGTGAATTTTGCCGCCAGTCAGCGTGTAGAATGTCGTTCCTTTGAAATATCGAGATAACTGGAAGCAACGTTATGTGGTTCAAGAATCTTCAGATCTACCGCCTGCCCGCACCGTGGAATTTCTCCCCTGAACAGATGGAAGAGGCCCTGCAGTCGCAGGCGTTCACGCCGGCCAGCAGCAACGAATTGCTGCGCCAGGGCTGGGATTCGCCACGCGGCAACGGCAAGCTCGTTCACGTCGTCAACAAGCAGATGCTGATGATGCTGGGCACGGAAAAGAAATTGCTGCCGAGCTCGGTCATCAACCAGGTCGCCAAGGCCAAGGCCGCCGAGCTGGAAGAGCAGCAAGGCTTCCCGCCGGGCAAGAAGGCGATGAAGGAACTCAAGGAACGCGTGGCCGACGAGCTGTTGCCGCGCGCGTTCTCGATCCGCGGCAACGTGTGGACGTGGATCGATCCGGTCAACGGCTGGCTCGTCGTCGACGCCGCCAGCCCGAGCAAGGCCGACGACGTCATCAAGCTGCTGCTGAAGGCCGTCGACAAGCTGCCGCTGGAATCGCTGCGCGTGCAAAAATCGCCGGTCGCCGTGATGACGGGCTGGCTGGAATCGGACGAAGCGCCGTACAACTTCACGATCGACCAGGACACGGAGCTGCGCGCCACCGGCGAGAGCAAGGCCGCCGTCCGCTACGTGAAGCACTCGCTGGATCCGGAAGACATCCGCCGCCACATCGCCAACGGCAAGCAGTGCACGCGCCTGGCCATGACGTGGAACAGCCGCATCTCGTTCGTGCTGACCGAGCAGCTGGCCGTCAAGGGCATCAAGCCGCTGGATGTGATCAAGGAAAACGAAACGATCACCTACAGCGACGACGAGCGTTTTGATAACGACATCATGCTGATGACCGGCGAGCTGGCCAAGATGCTGACCGACCTGGTCGAGGCACTGGGCGGCGAAGCCAAGGCGTAATTTCGACGGTGATGCATGGTGGGCACGTGTCATTTGGGACCCCCAGGCCCCAATTCCCACCCTACCGCTCGATCGCCAAACGTTGGGTGGGCACCCCGTGCCCACGCGTAACGCCTATTTGACCGACGCCACTTCTTCCGTCGTGGCCGGTTCCTTCTTGCCGCCGCCGCTTTCCGGCTGGCCGCCCGAATAGGCCGAGCCCGGGCGATTCTCTCCCGGCGCCGGCTTGCCCGGCAGCGGCTGCAAGGCTTTCGCCTTTTCCAGGTCGATGCCAGCGATCCCGGCGACGCGACGTCCGTAGTCCTCGTCGCAATGCCACAGGTGCCATACCATGCGCAGCTGGATCACTTCCGGACATTTCTTGAGGTCGTTGCCGACATTGTTGACGAGGTCGTCCCGCTCCCAATCCGCGAACGTGCGATAGCGGTCGCCGGCCTGCTTGTAGTCGTCGGCCGTGCGGCTCGTCTGGTAGCGGCCCAGGTGGCCTTCGACGTGCTGGTGGTAATCCTTCTCGGGCTGCGGTGCCTCGCCCAGGCCGCCCAGCAGGCTCGGTTCGTAATTGATGTGCTTTTCCTCGCCGCCGCCGTCGACATGGAAGGTCATCTGGCCGTCGCGCTGGTTCGTGCGCGCGATCGCTTTTTCTTGCGGCGCATTGATCGGTAGCTGAAGATAGTTGGGCCCGACGCGGTAGCGCTGCGTGTCCGAGTAGGACAAGGTGCGGCCCTGCAGCATCTTGTCGTCCGAAAAGTCGATGCCGTCGACGAGCACGCCCGTGCCGAAGGCCGATTGCTCGGTTTCGGCAAAGACATTGTCCGGGTTCTTGTTGAGCACCATGCGACCCACGGGCAGCAGTGGGAAGCGGTCTTCCGGCCAGCGTTTCGTGTCGTCCAGCGGGTCGAATTCCAGTTCCGGATGCTCGCCGTCGCTCATGATCTGCACGCAGAATTCCCACTCCGGAAACTCGCCGCGCGCGATCGCGTCGTACAGGTCGCGTGTGGCGTGGCTCGTGTCGTGCGCCTGGATCTCGGCGGCCTGCTGGCTCGTCAGGTTGCGCACGCCCTGTTTCGGCTGCCAGTGGAATTTGACGAGGTGGGCGATGCCCTGGTCGTTCACGAGTTTATATGTGTTGACGCCCGAGCCTTCCATCTCGCGGTAATTGGCGGGAATGCCCCACGGGCTCTTGACCCACGTGACCATGTGCAGCGCTTCCGGGTGGCTGCAGATGAAATCGTAGAAGCGCCACGGCTCCTGCTGGTTCGTGACGGGGTCGGGCTTGAAGGCGTGGATCATGTCCGGGAACTTGATCGCATCGCGGATGAAGAAGACTTTCAGGTTATTGCCCACGAGGTCCCAGTTGCCATCGACCGTCTTGAGCTTGACGGCGAAGCCGCGCGGATCGCGTGCCGTCTCCGGCGATTCCTTGCCACCGATCACGGTCGAGAAGCGCACGAACACGGGCGTCTGCACGCCGGTCTCGTTGAGGACGCGGGCACGCGTGTACTTGCTGGCGGGTTCGTTGCCGATCTTGCCGTAGGCCTCGAAATAACCATGCGCGCCCGTGCCGCGCGCATGCACCACGCGCTCGGGGATCCGTTCGCGGTCGAAGTGGGTGATCTTTTCGATGAACTGGTAGTTCTCGAGGGTGGCCGGACCACGTTCGCCGACGGAACGCATGGCCTGGTTGTCGCGGACGGGATGGCCCTGGCGCGTGGTCAGGGTGGGGCGCTGCTCGCTCATCGCATGGCTCCTTCAGGTTTGTTGGAAAACCATTATAGGAATTGACGAAAGCGAGCAGCGCCCGACACACCGGGGTCAGAGCCCGATTTTGGGCAATTGCCCAAATCGGGGCTCTGACCCCGGCTTACAGCGCCTGGAACACGCCCGCTGCGCGATTCTTCGTGACGTTATTCCAGGTGAACACTTTGCCGTTCATCGCGACATAGACGCCCGGCGGCAGCATCTGCGCGGCGGCGCAGGCGAAGCCGAAGTTGAACAGCGCATCCGAGTTGGCGATTTCGTACGGGATCATGGCACCCGTGAACACGATCGTCTTGTCCGACGTTGCCGCGCCCAGCACCTCGGCCGTTTCGCGCATCGTGTCGGTGCCGTGCACGATCACGATCTGCTTCTCGCTCGCGGCCTGGCACGCGGCCAGCACGTTCTGGCGATCGCTGTCCCGCATCTCCAGCGAATCGAGCAGTGACACGACCTGCAGTTCGACGGGAATGGTCATGCGGGAACGTGCGATCACCTCCGGTAAGTGGCTTTCGGCAAAGCCCAGAACGCCATTGAGTTCGTTATAGTGTTTGTCGAAAGTGCCGCCAGTGGCGATGATCCGCAAAGTCATGATGATTTGAAAACTCGGTAAAAAAAGGTGGGTAATGATAGCCGCAAACCGTAGTGTATCCGTATGTGTCTGCGCTAGAATCGTCCGGATCGGATGAGTATCCTTTCTCCTTTTTGGGCCGAGCCCGCCTTCCAATGAAACCCGTCGCACCTGGAACCGTCATCTTCCATCGCCATCGCGGCTATGGTGTCATCACCCACGTCAACCTGCTGACAGGCTGGATTTCCGCACGCTTCGGCAACGAGTCGCGCACGCTCGACCTGAACCTGTCGACCGACGAGGTGCAGCACGCCGATGGCGAAGCGATCCTGTTCCGCCGCTCGCCGCCGGACCGCATGCCGCATGCGCGCCTGATGGCGATGGTGCGCGAGCTGCACAAGGCCGGCTACGAAAAGCTGTACCTGTATTCCTGGCCGAAGCCGTCGGGCCTGCATTGGCGCTGGCAATTGTTCACGGGTAAGCGCGACTGGATGCAGCGGCCGTGGCGCGAAGGCTGGTACGGCTCGGGCGCCGACTACAACAACAATCCCGTGATGGGCTGGGGTGATGCGCCCGGCGCCAGCACGGATGAGCTGATCCATGCACTGGCGAAGTTCGATCCCGAAGGTCTTGCGCGCGCGCTTGGGCGCGACGAGGATCACACCGCATGGTTCGCGAACGTGTGCGATGCGCTGCTGCCGGGCTATATGTATTCCTTCGATATGGCGCCGATGCAGCCGAATGCGAACGGCGGCCTCATCGAGATGCCGCCGGTGCCCATCGTGCCCGTGCGTGCCGGGTTGCCCGCGTATGCCGGGCCCGTGATCGAGTGGCCGCCCGGCTGGGCCGGTCTATGGACGCGCCGGCATGAGATGCCGATGCGCAAGCCCAACTTCACGGGCGAGCCCGAGCTTCGGTAAGGGGGCGGCCTCTGCCCACGCGTGACGTTCCCGGTATGTTGGCGTCACGCGTGGGCACGGGTGCCCACCCTGTAAAGGCAAAGTTAAAATGTCCGCTTTCAGCAAAGTAGAAATGTCCGCTTTTTGGGGCGTTCAAATGCGCTTTTGAGCGGACATTTTCTTTGCTGCCGTCACACCCTACGGATTCAGGATATTGGTCGGGTTCCCGTTTGCGAAGTTCACGACATTCTCGAACGCCGCCCGGAAATACAGTTCATAACTGTCGCGCTCGACATAACCGATGTGCGGCGTCGCCAGCACGGTCGGAATCTTCAAGATCGGCGCGTCGCCCGCCAGCGGTTCGCTGGTGAACACATCCAGTGCCGCATACCCCGGCCGTCCCTTGCGCAGCGCGGCCTCCAGCGCACCTTCTTCCACCAGTTCTGCACGGCTCGTGTTCACGAACAACGCGTCGCGCTTCATGCGCGCCAGGTCGTCGGCCTTGACGATGCCGCGCGTCGCATCGTTCAGCCGCAGGTGCACACTGACCACGTCGGCCTGCTCGAAGAACGCTTCACGCGTCGGCGCGGCCGCCAAACCGCCGGCGACCGCGGCGGCCCGGCTTTTCTCGCTGCCCCACACCATCACCTGCATGCCGAACGCCTGCGCATAGCCCGCGATCAGGTGTCCGATCTTGCCGTAGCCCCAGATCCCCAGCGTACGACCCTTCAGCACGCGGCCCAGGCCGTTGAGCTCGGGATTGATCGACGCCGTCTGCCACAACCCGTCCTTCAGGTTGTTGGCGTATGGCACGATCTTGCGGCTGGCCGCCATGATCAGGGCCCACGTCAGTTCGGCCGGCGCGACCGGCGAGCCGACGCCTTCCGCGATCGCGACGCCGTGTTCGGTCGCGGCAGCCACGTCGATATGTCCGGCGACCTTGCCCGTCTGCGACAGCAGCTTCAAATTGGGCAGCTTGGCCAGCAGCGCGCGCGGAAACGCGGTGCGTTCGCGGATCAGGACCAACGCGTCGAACGGTGCCAGGCGGATGGCCAGTTGGCCCAGGCCTCGGGTCGAACTGTTGAACACTTTGACCTCGTGGCCGTCCAACATGCGGAAGCACTCGAGGGTGCGGACAGCGTCTTGGTAATCGTCAAGGATCGCAATTTTCATGGATGTTAGCGGATGTTATCGGTAAGAAAGTAATGAAATGACAGAATTTGAACGATGAGAAATAGCCTACTACTTTACTCAACCAAAATTCCTACATTTTTGTTGTGAAAGCATTCTAAAGCTGTTTGTGCAGGTGTAGAATCGACCAGAAATAAGAGCCAGAGATGTCAGACTGACATCATTTGCGGCCAGCAGCACACGTTCCAACCAGCCCGCCGGCCTCCGCGCACACGCGACCCCGGGCTGGCGACATGACCGCCGTAGCACCGAACCGTGAACCGCACGGCTTTCCGGGTGCGGGCCCACGAGGCCATCCTTGACGACGATCCTGCCGGGACAAGATTAACGGGATTCCGACCGCCGCGCGCATTGCAGGCCGCCGCCTCTGCCGCATCAAGGCCATCGGAATCGCCAGGGATTCTTAATTGGCATTGGAGGTATGTATGAACCAGCCCGTGATGGGCGGCGTCGCCGCACTGAACGTCCCAGCTTACATCAAGCACAATAAACTCATCAATTGGGTGGCCGAGATCGCGGCCCTCACGAAGCCGGACGCCATCTACTGGTGCGACGGCTCCGAAGAAGAGTACGACCGCCTGTGCGCACAGATGGTCGAAGCCGGCACGATGAAGCGCCTGAACCCGGAGAAGCGCCCGAACTCGTACCTGGCCTGCTCCGACCCGAGCGACGTCGCGCGTGTCGAAGACCGCACCTTCATCTGCTCGGCCACGAAGGAGCAGGCGGGTCCGACCAACAACTGGACCGACCCGAACGAGATGCGCCAGACCCTGAACGGCCTGTTCGACGGCTGCATGGCCGGCCGCACGATGTACGTCGTGCCGTTCTCGATGGGCCCGCTGGGCTCGCCGATCGCGCACATCGGCGTGGAACTGTCCGATTCGCCGTATGTCGCCGTCAACATGCGCATCATGACCCGCATGGGCAAGGCCGTGTACGACGTGCTGGGCAGCGACGGCGATTTCGTGCCGTGCGTGCACACCGTCGGCATGCCGCTGCAGGCGGGCCAGCAAGACGTGCGCTGGCCGTGCAACGCGACCAAGTACATCGTGCACTATCCGGAAACGCGCGAGATCTGGTCGTTCGGCTCGGGCTACGGCGGCAATGCGCTGCTGGGCAAGAAATGCTTCGCACTGCGCATCGCCTCCAACATGGGTTACCAGGACGCGCAGCAGGGCGGTCCGGGCTGGCTGGCCGAGCACATGCTGATCCTGGGCGTGGAATCGCCGCAGGGCGACAAGAAATACGTCGCGGCCGCGTTCCCCTCGGCCTGCGGCAAGACGAACTTCGCGATGCTGATCCCGCCCGCCGGCTTCGAAGGCTGGAAGGTCACGACCATCGGCGACGACATCGCGTGGATCAAGCCGGGTGCCGACGGCAAGCTGTACGCCATCAACCCGGAAGCGGGCTATTTCGGCGTCGCCCCGGGCACGAACGAAAAGACCAATCCGAACTGCATGGCCTCGCTGCGCGAAAACGTCATCTTCACGAACGTGGCGTTGACCGACGACGGCGACGTGTGGTGGGAAGGCATGACCAAGGAAGCCCCGGCGCACCTGATCGACTGGCAGGGCAAGGACTGGACCCCGGCGTCCGGCACCAAGGCCGCGCACCCGAACGCGCGCTTCACCGTGGCCGCCACGCAGAACCCGGTGATCGACCCGGCATGGGACGATCCGGCCGGCGTGCCGATCTCGGCCTTCATCTTCGGCGGCCGCCGCTCGACGACGGTGCCGCTCGTGACGGAAGCCCGCAACTGGACGGAAGGCGTGTACATGGCCGCCACGATGGGTTCGGAGACGACGGCAGCCGCCGCCGGCCAGATGGGCATCGTCCGCCGCGATCCGTACGCCATGCTGCCGTTCATCGGCTACAACATGAGCGACTATTTCCAGCACTGGCTCAACCTGGGCCAGAAAGTCGCCGACAAGAACCCGCAAGCGCTGCCGAAGATCTTCTGCGTCAACTGGTTCCGCACCGATGACAACGGCAAGTTCGTATGGCCGGGCTACGGCGACAATATGCGCGTGCTGAAGTGGATCCTGGACCGCAGCCAGGGCCAGGCCGGCGGCGTCGAGCACATGTTCGGCACCACCCCGACCTACGGCGACCTGAACTGGACCGGCATCGAGTTCACGTCCGAACAGTTCACCATGATCACGTCGATCGACAAGGATGCATGGCGCGAAGAACTGAAGCTGCACAGCGAACTGTTCGACAAGCTGGCTTACCGCCTGCCGCAGGAACTGGTCGCGACCAAGCAGCAGCTGGAGAAGCGCCTGGCCGAGTAAGGCTGCCGCGGAGAAACACAGGCGAGGAGACGACGGCCGCACACACGACGATGCGGCCGCGACAAAATGGAAAAGGACAGGTCTGGTGGCCTGTCCTTTTTTCATTGACTCATCGTGTCGTACTAGTCGGAAATATTGCAACTAACCGACTTCGACGTGGGCGCTCGGTGGAAGCGCAACTGGGACCAGGTGAAATACTGTTCCGGAGTGCTGCCGCCGCGCATCGCCTCCGTCACGAAATAAACCCATCGTCTTACGCGAAATCATTTCGTTTTTGATTTTACTAAATCACGCATATCCACTATCCTGTCGTCAACTCGCACTGTTAGCGCAAACATTGTGGATATAAGCGAGCTTCGACGTAAAAGGACAATAGACATGAGACAACGCCGCACCGTGCTGCGCGCCGCTCTGGCGCTGGCTTTCACCACCCCATTCGCATTGCCGGCCATGGCCGCCGACGCCGCGCGCCAGATCGTCATCGATGCGAAGGCGCCGACCGTCGCGCGCGACCATGCCGCCGACCTGTCGGTGGGTTCCGATTACCCGGGCACGCTGATCCGTGACGACAGCCTGGCCCAGTTGAAGATCGCGAAGGATGAGCTGGGCTTCCGCTACATCCGCTTCCACGGCATCTTCCACGACGTGCTGGGCACGTTCAAGGTCGTCGACGGCAAGCCCGTGTACAACTGGACGAAGATCGACTACCTGTACGACAAGCTGCTGGGCATGGGCATCAAGCCGTTCGTCGAGCTGGGCTTCACGCCGGAAGCGATGAAGACGTCGGACAACAGCATCTTCTACTGGAAGGGCAATACCTCGCACCCGAAACCGGAACTGTGGGCCGGCCTCGTCGACGCCTTCGTGCGCCACGTGCAGCAGCGCTACGGCAAGGAAGAAGTGCGCACCTGGTTCTTCGAAGTCTGGAACGAGCCGAACCTGGACGGTTTCTGGGAAAAGGCCGACCAGAAGGCCTACTTCGACCTGTATGACGTGACCGCGAAGACCATCAAGGCGATCGACCCGACGCTGCGCGTGGGCGGTCCGGCGACGGCCGGTGCGGCCTGGGTGCCGGAATTCCTCGCGCACACGCAAAAGAGCGGCGCCGCGGTCGACTTCATCGCCACGCACACGTACGGCGTGGACGGCGGCTTCCTGGACGAGAACGGCCAGGGCGACCAGAAGCTGTCGCCGTCGCCGGACGGCATCGTCGGCGACGTGCGCAAGGTCCGCAAGGAGATCGAAGCGTCGTACCTGCCCAAGCTGCCGCTGTATTTCACGGAATGGAGCACGAGCTACAACCCGCGCGACCTCGTGCACGATTCGTACATCAGTGCCGCCTACATCCTCTCGAAGCTGAAGGCGACGGAAGGCATCGCGCAGGGCATGAGCTACTGGACCTATACGGACCTGTTCGAAGAACCGGGTCCGCCGACCGCGCCGTTCGAAGGCGGCTTCGGCCTGATGAACCCGCAGGGCATCCGCAAACCGGCCTGGTTCGCCTACAAGTACATGCACGAGCTGGGCGACCAGCAGGTGCAGACCACCGACAAGCAAAGCTGGGTGACGAAGGACGCGAACGGTGTGCAGGTGCTGGCATGGGACTTCCAGACGCCGGACATGGGCAAGAAGACCAACCGCCCGTTCTTCGGCGCCGTCCAGCCGACGAAGAACGCCACGCCTTTGACGCTGTCGCTGAAGGGCATGAAGCCGGGCACGTATAACGTCCAGGTGTACCGCACGGGCTTCAAGGCCAATGACGCGTACACGGCCTACATCGAGATGGGCAAGCCGAAAACCCTGGCGGCCGACCAGCTCGCGAAGCTGCAGGCGCTGACGGTGGACACGCCCGAGACGCGCACCGTGAAGGTCGCGGCGAACGGCACCGCGAACGTGCAGGTGCCGATGCGCGCGAACGACGTGGTGCTCGTCAAGATCGCGAAGTAACCTGACCTGGTACTGCGCGGCTCAGCCCCACTGCATCAGGCAGGGGGGTATGAGCAGCACGAGGGCCAGCACGAGGTAGATCAGCTGCAGCGGGATCATCCACCTGGCCCACGTGATCCACGGCACGCGCGCGAGCGCGAGCACGCCGACCGTGATGCCGGACGTCGGGATCATCGGCGTCGACAATTCTCCGAGTTGAAAAGCGAGGATCGCGGTCTGGCGCGTCACGCCCACCAGGTCCGCGAGCGGCGCCATGATCGGCATCGTCAGCGCGGCCTGGCCCGTGCCCGAGTGGATGAAGAAGTTGATCACCGACTGGATCAGGTACATCTTCTGCGCCGCGAACACGGGATGGCTCGACTGCACGAGCGGCATCAGGCCGTGCAGCATCGTGTCGATGATGTGGGCGTCGCGCGCGAGGATCATCGTGCCGCGCGCGATCGCGATCACGAGCGCCGTCGGTGCCAGGTCCTTCGCGCCCTGCATGAAGGCCGCCACCCAGTTGTCGGGTCCGAGCCGCCCGACGATGCCCACGACGATCGCCATGGACAGGAACAGCGCCGCGATCTCGTCGATGTACCAGTCGAATTTCACCACGCCGATCACCATCGCCGCCAGCGACAGCGCGAAGATCGCCAGCACCGCCTTGTGCCGGCCCGTCATGCGGTCGAGGCCAATGTGCGCCGGCTGCTCCTGGCGCCGCGTCTGGTCCAGCACGTAGGTCGGGCTCAATGTCGGGTTCTGCTTCACGCGCGCCGCGTACCACATCAGGAACAGGATCGTGACAGTCGTCGTCGCCACCCACACGATCAGGCGATACCCGATCCCCGAAAACACGGGCACGCCCGCGATGCCCTGCGCGATGCCGACGTTGAACGGATTGAGGAAGGCGGCGCCGAAGCCGGCCTGCGAACCGAGGAAGGGGATCGACACGCCGGTGATGGTGTCGTAGCCGAGCGCCAGCGCGAGCGGCACGAAGATCAGCACGAACGGGATCGCCTCCTCGTTCATGCCGAATGTGGCGCCGCCCAGCGAGAACAGGGTGACGAAGACGGGAATCAGCGCGGCGCGCACGAGCGCCGAGTGCTCGTGCATGCGGGCGATCGAGCGGATGCCCGTGTCGATCGCGTCGGTCTTCTGCACGACGGCGAACGCGCCGCCGACGACCAGCACGAAGCCGATGATCTGCGCCGCCTCCACGAAGCCCTTGATGGGCGCCTTCATCAGCGCAACGAGGCCTTGGGGCGCGCTCTCGACATAGTGGAACGAGGCCGGGTCGATGAGCTGCTTGCCGTTCACGAGGTGCGTGTCGTACTTCCCGCCGGGGATGAACCACGTCGCGAGCGCGATCAGTGCGAGGATGGCGAACAGCAGCACGAAGGTATTGGGGATTCGCAGGCGCATGTTATTGGCTTAAAAGTGAACCCGAACGGAAGGGCGTCGTCCCCGCGATCTTACAGATGTGCATCCCGCGCAGCAGGTGGCGGTGTGCGGTACTCGCGAACAGCAGGCCGTCGCGGCTCGCATGCACGGTCGCCGTGTCGCCGGTGACCGGGTTGACGATGTCGGCGACGGCCTCGCCCGCCTTCACCTCGTCGCCCAGCGCCTTCAGGAACACGAGCACCCCCGTCTGCGGCGCGTGCAGGGGCTCGACGGCTTCCAGCGGCGACGCCGCGCACCGCGGCGCGGGCAGGGGGGCCGAGGGGATGTCGACGATGCCTTCGCGCGCGAGGAACTGCAGCAGCGCCCGCGCATCCTGCTCCGCGTAATCGTAGCGCACGTCCATCTCGCCGCGCAGTTCGACCGTGACGGCGGCGCAGGCGGGCGGAATCGGGATCGACGGTCCGAAATGCGCGGCCAGGTCCCACCACAGCCGGCTGCACGCCTCGTCGAACGGCTCGCCACCCGAACCGGCGGACAGCAGATAGGCGCGCGCGCCGAGCAGTGTCGCCAGCGGTGCCACGCGGTCCGCCAGCGCGGGACCGGTATAGACGTGCAGCAGCGCCTCGTTGTCGCAATGCAGATCGAGCACGATGTCGGCGTCGATCGCCATCTCCAGCAGCGTCTTTTTCAGCACCTGCGTTGCGTCTTGAGGAACCCACCGCTCGACGGCGGCGCGTGCCCCGGCGCGGATCGCGGCCACGTTCGCGGCCGCATCCGGCCCGAGCCGGCCGGCCAGCGTGTCTTTCAATTCGTCGGCGACGTGGCGGAAGGCGCGGTTGAAATTGGTACCTGTGCCCAGGTCGAAGCGTCCGAACGGCGTGCCGTGCACGATTTGCGACAGCCCGATCGGATTCGCGGCGGGGACGAGGATCACTTCGCCGCGGATGCGTCCCGCCGCATCGAGTTGTTCCAGTTCGCGCCGCAGGACGTGCGCGACGAGCATCGCGGGCACCTCATCCGCGTGCAGCGACGCCTGGATATAGACCTTGCCGCCGCTGCCCGCGCTGCCGTAGTGGTACGACGTGAGCTGGTAGCTGGCGACGCCCGGTTCGGTCGCGATCGGATGGGTCTTCGTATGCATGCGGACGGGTCTCCTGGCGGCGGATCTGCGGCCGATTATGTATGAATTTTTACACAACGTAAATCGATGAAAGATTATTTTCAAAATGTTGTTGAGTTGGGCGCTGTAACTGTTTTACATTAAAAAACATTAACTCATTGACATCCGGTCACATGACTTCTGCCGTCCCGTCCAGCGCTTCGCCCGACATCGGTTTCGCCGAATCTTCGCTCGGCCAGTCGCTGCTGCGGGTGCTGGCGGAAGGCTCGGCGTCGAACCGCGCGATCGCGGATTACGTGCTGCGCAACCAGGTGCGCGTGACGGCGCTTGGCATCGAGGAACTGGCCGACGCGTGCGCCGTGTCGACGGCGACCATCAGCCGCTTTGCGCGCGACCTCGGTTTCAAGAACTACGCGGCGATGCGCGGCGCGGTGGCGGAGACGCTGCAGTCGGTACTGCAGCCCGTCGAAAAGCTGCGCAGCACGATCGCCCGCCGTGCGGCCAAGGCGTCGCCGGCGCTGGAAAGCCTGGGCTATGCGGAAGCGTCCATCACGGCCACGAGCCGCGCGCTGGCCGGCACGCAGATCGACCGCGTCGGCGCCGTGCTCACCAAGGCGCGCACCGTGTACGTGCTGGGGTTCGGCCTGTCGTCGTTCCTCGCGGGCGCGCTCGCGATGCACTTGCAGCCGTTCTGCCGCCACGTCGTCGAAGCGGCGGCGAGCGGCGGCACGGAAGTCGCGGCCAGTCACCTCGCGACCATCACCGACAAGGACGTGCTGGTCGTGATCTCGCTGCCGCGCTACACGCTGGACGCCGCGTCGCTGACCCGGTTCGCGCGCGATGCCGGCGCGACCATCGTCTCCATCACCGATTCGCCGGCGTCGCCGCTCGCCGAACTGGGTCACCACGTGCTGTACGCGCACAGCACGCACCCGGTGCTGCCCAGCAGTTCGAGCGCCGCGCTGGCCGTCATCGAGGCGCTGGCCGTGTCGCTGATGACGTCCAACAAGGCCAACGTGGCCAAGGCGGCCCGCCACACCGAAGCGATCGCCGCGTATCTCTACGGTGAACACCAGATTCGCAAGCTCGTCAAAAAAACCTGAGTCATCACAAGACACCAAGAGGGAGAGCACCGCATGACCAAGCACATTTCGAGAGCCCTGCAACCGACCATACTGGCCGCGGCCGTCGCCGTCTTGACGTCGCAGCACGCCACCGCGCAAACGAAGACGCAGGCGGACGAACCGAAGATGCACCGCGTGGAGATCACCGGCTCGTCGATCAAGCGCATCGACACCGAGACCGCGCTGCCCGTGCAGCTGATCTCGCGCGAGGACATCGAGAAGATGGGCGCGACCACGGCCGCGGAACTGGTCAAGAACATCAGCGCGAACACGGCGCCGGTGACGGACGGCCCGAGCATCACGGACGGCACGTCCGGCCAGCGCGGCCTGAACGGCGCCAACCTGCGCGGCCTCGGCGTGTCGTCCACGCTGATCCTGCTGAACGGCCGCCGTCTCGCCAACTTCGCGTCGCCCGGCGACAACTCGGGCGTCGACCTGAACAACATCCCGGCCGGCGCGATCCAGCGCGTCGAGGTGCTGAAGGATGGCGCATCGGCGATCTACGGGACCGACGCCATCGGCGGTGTGATCAACTTCATCACGCGCAAGGACTACACGGGCATCGACCTGGCCGCGTCGGCCGCGGGCACGCAGCAGGGCGGGGCGGGCAAGAAGACGCTGAGCCTCAGCGGCGGCACGGGCGATTTGACCACCGACCGCTTCAACGTGTTCGGCGTGCTGGACATCCAGCAGCTCGACCGCCTGCGTTCCGGCCAGCGCCGCTTCATCTCCGAGCATCCGCTCGCGACGACGCTGCCGGCGCAGATGTCCAGCAACACCTTCCCGGCCAATATCGACATCTCGGCCGCGCAGCGTGCCGCCCTGATCGGCGCGGGCCTGCTGCCGGCCGGCAGCCGCGCGAGCCGCGTCAACCCGAGCGCGCCGAAGTGCAATCCGCCCGCCACCGTGTATGCCGAGAAGGGGCCGGGCGGCGTGGCCGGCTGCAGCTACGACTACATGGAAGATACGGAGATTTATCCGGACTCGCGCAAGATCGGCTTCATCGGCCGCGCGACCTTCCAGCTCGATCCGGACAACCAGCTGTTCGCGGAGCTGGTGCAGACGCAGGCCAAGACCAAATACGTGCTGTCGCCGAATCCGGTGTCGACCCTGCGCAACCTGCCCGTCAGCATCCTGCCGGAGGCGTACCGCAACGCGCTGTCGGCGCCCGGCCTGCCCGCCACGGTCAACCGGATCCGCTACCGGATGGCGGAAGCGGGCAACCGCACCAACGACGTGACGAGTACCGGCCAGCGCCTGCTGCTGGGTGCCACGGGCACCCTGGGCGGCTGGGACTACGACGTGGCGCTGGGCCGCGCCGAGAACAAGGCCATCGACAAGTACGTCGATGGCTACTTCCTGTACGACCAGTTCGAGGCCGGCGTGCGTTCGGGCGCGATCAATCCGTTCGGGCCGTCGTCGCAGGCCGGCCGGGACCTCATCAACAAGATCCGGGTCAACGACGAAGCACGCAATGCGAAGGGCGTGTCGACTTCCCTCGACGGCAAGATGTCGCGCTCCCTGACGACGCTGGCCGGCGGCGACCTGGCGCTCGCGGTCGGCGGCGAACTTCGCCACGAACACCAGACGTTCAGGCCGTCGGACCTGCTGCGCTCGAATAACATCCAGGGCGACCGCGACAGCACGATCCCGGCCGGCGAGCTGGCCGACGTCGAGACGGCGGACAACACGAGAAAAGTGGCGTCCGTGTTCACCGAGGTGGTCGCGCCGTTCACCAAGGAACTCGAGATGCAGTTCGCGGTGCGCTACGACCACTACAGCGAAGTGGGCAACACGACCAATCCGAAGATCGGCCTGCGCTGGCAGCCGATGCAGTCGCTGTTGGTGCGCGCGTCCGCGGGCACGGGCTTCCGCGCGCCGTCGCTGTCGGACCTGAAGCGCCCGACGATCTTCGGCACGACGGCCGGCATCCTGACCGACCCTCAGTGCGTGAAGCAGGAAGGCAGCATCGACACGTGTACCGACCAGTGGGACGTGGAACGCCGCTCGAACCCGGACCTGAAGCCGGAAAAATCGCGCGAGTTCTCGCTGGGCGTCGTGTTCGAACCTGTTAAACGCACGAGCCTCTCGATCGACTACTGGAACATCGAGAAGCGCGACGTGATCAGCACCCTGGGCGAACAGGTCATCATCGAAAACCCGGCAGCGTACAACGGCAAGTACATCCAGCGCGACGAGGACGGCTTCATCTCCAACATCCTGCTGATGAAGGAAAACCAGGGCAAGCTCAGGACGTCGGGCTTCGACATCGCCGGCGACTGGCGCAGCGAGCGCGGACCGTGGGGCCGCTTCGGCGTCAACCTGTCCGGCACGCTGATCCTGCATTACGACCGCCAGTTCGGTCCGCAGGAGCCGTTCCGTACGAACCTGGGCGTGTTCCTGAACGACCAGGCGATCCAGAAGTGGCGCCACCGCGTGAACTTCGAGTGGGACAACGGCCCGGTCACGCTCACGCTGGCGAACCAGTACTCGATGGGCTACACGGACCAGAACACGACCTACGACCCGTACACGGACACGCTGCTGGCGCCGAACCACGTGAAGTACTACTCGCTGTGGGACCTGACGGGCAGCTGGACGATCAGCAAGCAGCTCAAGGTGCGCGCGGGCGTCCTGAACATGTTCAATGCGGATCCGCCGTTCTCGAACCAGGCCTGGTTCTTCCTGGCGGGGTACGACCCGAGCTACACGGACCCGCGCGGCCGCAGCGCGTTCGTGAGCGTGAACTACTCGTTCCGCTGACATGCTGAAGAAACTGGGTGTCGCGCTGGCGCTGGCGGTATGCGCCGGCGCGGTGATGGCGGCCGACGCCGGGCAGCCGAAAGGATCGCTGGTCATCATCGGCGGCGGCCTGCGCGTCAACAACGCCGAGGTGTGGGAGAAGATCGTCGCGCTGGCGGGCGGGAAGGGCGCGCGCATCGCCGTGCTCCCGACGGCCGCGCAGACGCCCGCGAAGGAAGCCCGGCTCACGGTGGACGCGCTGAACCGCTACGGCGCGCGCGCGTTCGTCGTCCCGGTCGCGCCCATGCTGGCCGGGACGGACGTGAGCAAGGCCGCGGACGATCCCGCGCTGGCCGAGGCGATCCGCAAGGCCGGTGGCGCGTTCTTCACGGGCGGAGATCAAGCCCGCATCACGGGTTCGCTGCGGCGTGCGGACGGCAGCAACACGGCCGTGCTGGACGCGTTGTGGGCGCTGTACCGGCGCGGCGGCGTCATCGCGGGAACGAGCGCGGGCGCCGCCATCATGAGCAGCACCATGTTCTACGACCCGCCGCTGGAAGTGATGCCCGTGCTGAAGAACGGCGTGGCGGACGGCAAGGACGTGGCGCCGGGCCTGGGCTTCATCGGCGGCGACGTCTTCGTCGACCAGCACCTGCTCGCGCGCGGCCGCTTCGGCCGCATGCTGCCCGCGATGCTGGCCAAGGGTTATACGCTGGGACTGGGCATCGACGAGAACACGGCGGCCGTCGTGGGACCGTCGCGCGACGTGACGGTGATCGGCTACCGCAGCGCGCTCGTGCTCGATCTGGCCGGGGCCACGACGGACAAATCGAAGCCGGGATTCAATCTCGCCAATGCGCGCATCAGCTACCTGGACAGCGGCGACCGGTTCAACCTGGCCACGCGGACGTACACGCCGGGACCGGGCAAGGAGCCCGTGGACCGGCAGTACGTCGAGCACCGCGCGCCGATCTTTTATACGGACATCCTCGGCAACACGGCGGTCGCGGACCTGCTCGAGAAACTGGTGGACAGCGATCTGCAGCGGGCCGTCGGCGTGGCGTTCGAAGGGCCGGACAGCCAGTCGCCGGACCGCGGGTTCGAGTTCACGTTCACGCGCGTGCCGGACACCGCGGAATACGTGACGAATCGCGAGGATGCGTATTCGATCTACCGGATCCGGATGGACGTGCGGCCGGTGCGGGTGCACCAGCCGTTTTATACGGTGGAGTAGCAAGACTGTCGTTCCCGCGCAGGCGGGAACCCAAGTCACGTGCGCAGTGTTAGCCTGACGCCACAGGCTTGCATGCAAGATTGGGTCCCCGCCTGCGCGGGGACGACGTGGGTTACTTGAGCAGCGGTTTCAAGTATTTGCCGGTCACGCTGTTCGGATTGTCGGCCACGTCTTCCGGCGTGCCGTGCGCGACGATCGTGCCGCCGCCCGCGCCGCCTTCCGGACCCAGGTCGACGATCCAGTCCGCCGTCTTGATGACGTCCAGGTTGTGCTCGATGATGACGAGCGTGTTGCCCTGGTCGCGCAGGCGGTGGATCACCTTCAGCAGCAGGTCGATGTCGGCGAAGTGCAGGCCGGTCGTCGGCTCGTCGAGGATGTACAGCGTGCGGCCGGTATCGCGCTTGGACAGTTCCAGCGACAGTTTCACGCGCTGCGCCTCGCCGCCCGACAAGGTGGTCGCGCTCTGGCCCAGCTTGATGTAGCCGAGGCCCACGTCCAGCAGCGTGTGCAGCTTGCGGGCGATGACCGGCACCGGCTTGAAGAACTCGTGCGCATCCTCGACCGTCATGTCCAGCACTTCGGTGATGTTCTTGCCCTTGTACTGGACTTCCAGCGTCTCGCGGTTGTAGCGCTTGCCGTGGCAGACGTCGCAAGGCACGTACACGTCCGGCAGGAAGTGCATCTCGACCTTGATCACGCCATCGCCCTGGCACGCCTCGCAGCGGCCGCCCTTCACGTTGAACGAGAAGCGGCCGGCCGAGTAGCCACGCTCCTTCGCGGTCGGCACCGTCGCGAACAGGTCGCGGATCGGCGTGAACACGCCCGTGTACGTGGCCGGGTTCGAACGCGGCGTGCGGCCGATCGGCGCCTGGTCGACCGAGATCACCTTGTCGAAGTGTTCCAGGCCGTGGATCGCCTCGTGCGGCGCCGGTTCGGTCTGCGAACCGTACAGGTGGCGCGACAGGGCCGGGTACAGCGTATCGTTCACGAGCGTCGACTTGCCGGAACCCGACACGCCCGTCACGCAGGTCAGCAGGCCTACCGGCAGCTCCAGCGACACGTTTTTCAGGTTGTTGCCGGTCGCGCCCGTGATGACCAGCTGGCGGTCCGGGTCGGCCTGCGTGCGCTTCTTCGGCACGTGGATCTTCTTCTTGCCCGACAGGTAAGCCGCCGTCAGCGACTCCTTGCTCTTCATGATGTCCTTGAGCGAGCCTTCGGCGATCACGGCGCCGCCGTGCACGCCCGCGCCCGGACCCATGTCGACGATGTAGTCCGCCGTGCGGATCGCATCCTCGTCGTGTTCCACCACGAGCACGCTGTTGCCGATGTCGCGCAGGTGCTTCAGCGTGGCGATCAGGCGGTCGTTGTCGCGCTGGTGCAGGCCGATCGACGGCTCGTCGAGCACGTACATCACGCCCGTCAGGCCGGAACCGATCTGCGACGCGAGGCGGATGCGCTGCGCTTCGCCGCCCGACAGGGTGTCGGCGCTGCGGTCCAGCGACAGGTAGTCGAGGCCCACGTCGTTCAGGAATTTCAGGCGCGCGACGATTTCCTTGATCACGCGCTCGGCGATGTCCTTCTTCGCGCCCGTCAGTTTCAGGTCGTCGAAATAGGTCAGGCAGTCGCGCAGCGGCGTCTTCGCGACTTCATAGATGGCGCGCTGCTGGCGGCCAGCGCCGATCTTGACGTAGCGCGCTTCCGTGCGCAGGCGCGCGCCGCCGCACGACGGGCACTCCTTCTCGTTGATGAACTTCGCCAGCTCTTCCTTCACCGCCATCGAATCCGTCTCGCGGTAGCGGCGCTGCAGGTTGTTGACGACGCCTTCGAACGTGTGCTCGCGCATCACCGTGCGGCCACGCTCGTTCACGTACGCGAACGGCACCGACGTCTTGCCGGAGCCGAACAGAACGACGTCCTGCGCGGACTTCGGCAGCTGCTCGAACGGCTTGTCGAGGTCGAAGCCGTAGTGCGACGCGAGGCTCGTCAGCATCTGGTAGTAGAACTGGTTGCGGCGATCCCAGCCCTTCACGGCGCCGGACGCCAGCGACAGGTTCGGGAACGCGACGATGCGCTTCGGATCGAAGAACTCGATATGGCCCAGGCCATCGCATTCCTGGCAGGCGCCCATCGGGTTATTGAAGGAGAACAGGCGCGGCTCCAGCTCCTGCAGCGAATAGCCGCAGACGTTGCACGCGAACTTGTTCGAGTAGATGTGCTCCTTCTCCGTGTCCATCTCGTACGCGACGGCGCGGCCGTCCGCGATGCGCAGCGCGGTCTCGAAGCTTTCGGCCAGGCGCTGCTTGATCTCGGCATTCACCTTGATGCGGTCGATGACGACGTCGATCGTGTGCTTTTCCGTCTTCTTGAGTTTCGGCAGGTCGTCCACGTCGTAGATCTTGGCCGCGTGCGTGCCGCTCTGGATGCGGAAGCGGACGAAGCCCTGCGCCTGCATCGCTTCGAACAGGTCGCCGTGCTCGCCCTTGCGGTTCGCCACGACGGGCGCCAGGATCATCAGCTTGGTCCCTTCCGGCATGCCCAGCACGGCATCGACCATCTGCGACACGGTCTGCGCGGCCAGCGGCTCTTCCGGGTGATCCGGGCAGTAGGGCGTGCCGACGCGCGCGTACAGCAGGCGCAGGTAGTCGTGGATCTCGGTGACGGTGCCGACGGTCGAGCGCGGGTTGTGCGACGTCGCCTTCTGCTCGATGGAGATGGCGGGCGACAGGCCCTCGATCATGTCGACGTCCGGCTTTTCCATCAGCTGCAGGAACTGGCGCGCATAGGCCGACAGCGATTCGACGTAGCGGCGCTGGCCCTCGGCATACAGCGTGTCGAAGGCGAGCGACGACTTACCGGAACCCGACAGGCCGGTGATCACGATCAGCTTGTTGCGCGGCAGGTCGAGGTTGATGTTCTTGAGATTGTGCGTGCGGGCGCCGCGGATACGGATTTCTTCCATTGTTGTTTGAAGGCTTTCGAATGGTTGCGGGGCCGGCGCACGAATGGCACAGGTGAGCGGGCCGAACGGGAAAGCGCACTAGTTTACCTGTTTTTATTTACAGTGGTATGCCGGCCCTCGAAAAAGTCTGCGAGGCTTAACAGCATGATATGACGACCTGTCAAGATCTGCCGTTCCGGTATAACGTGCGCGTGTCGTATGTGGTCCGGGAGCGGGGCAATTCAATGGCAGACTCGCCAGAAAACAGAAAAAATTTTCGGTGATCCTATTGATGCGTATCTCTTCCAAAATGGGCACTTTGGCCCCATCTACGAGGTCTGATCGGGTGCTGCAACCCGGGGGTCCGGTCAGTGCGGAACCAGTTGCTTTATGAGGCAACTGACCAGCATAATAGCGGACGCAATATCAACAGTTTCCCTCACGCTTAGTCTTCATGCAGAGTCAGGGATCATCCAAAGGAGCTTTACAAAATGGCATCAGTTAACAAGGTCATCATCGTCGGCAATCTCGGCCGCGATCCGGAAATCCGCTACATGCCGAGCGGCGACGCCATCGCCAACATCGCGGTGGCCACGTCCTACAAATCGAAGGACAAGAACACCGGCGAGCAGAAAGAGCTGACCGAGTGGCACCGCATCTCGTTCTTCGGCCGCCTCGCCGAAATCGTCGGCCAGTACCTCAAGAAGGGTTCGTCGGTCTACGTGGAAGGCCGCCTGCAGACCCGCAAGTACACCGACAAGGACGGCATCGAGCGCTACGCCACCGACATCATCGCTGAAAACATGCAGATGCTGGGCGGCCGCCAGGGCATGGGCGGCGGCGACAGCTACGGTGGTGGCGACGACATGGGCGGCTACGATGCCCCGCCGAGCCGCCCGGCACCGCGCCAGGCCCCGCCGGCCCCGGCCGCACGTCCGCAGCCGAAACCGGCACCGAACTTTTCGGATATGGATGACGACATTCCGTTCTAAGCGCGACCTCGTTGTCCACTGACGAAAGCCCGCTCTTCGGAAGAACAGCGGGCTTTTTCTTTGTACATGCCGATGGGTTACCAATGTGTGCCTGATTGCGCCGCACAGGTCTTGAGCGTTCATCTTTTCAGTGTGTTCACGTTACGTGAACAAGAAAAAATCGTGAACAAACGGGCGAGCCTGCCCAATATGTGGGCTGTCTCACGCCCCGGGTGCAAATCGTCCCCAGAGTTTGATTCAAGTTAGTGCATGTAACTACAGCCGCCACGAATCTCGCTGGCATAAAACCTGCATCAGCTACTGCATCAGCCGCCGCCGGCGGCCCACCCGATCGGAGCCCAGCATGCACGCAGAAACTCTCCCCGCCGTATCCACCGCCCAGCCCGACGTCAAACTGTCCGGCGACGTGTTCGGCGCCCTGATCAACCTGTCCGGCCGGCGCCGTTTCACGTCACAGCGGGTGGTGCTGTATTCCGTGCTGGCGTCACTCGGCCATGACGGCGCGGACAAGACTGCCCGCGACACGCTGGCGGCCTTCCGGGACGCGCATGTCACGCTCGTGCAGGGCAAGCAGGGATTGCCGGGCATCTTTTGCCAGCAACTGCGCGACGCGTATTTCGGCACGATGCGGGGCGACCAGATCATCCGCGACTTCATCGCACTGGCCGAGAGTACGCTGGACGCCATCGGCACGACGTCGCGGCGCGCGCCCGCGCTGCTCGATGAGCTGGTGCGCAGCGCGACGCCGCTGCTCACCGTGCTCAATGCGCTGACCCTCGTGTACGAGGAACAGTCCAAGCGCCATGCCCTGCTGCAGCGCAGGCAGATGCAGGAATTGATGGGGGACATCAAGACCATCGCGCGGCAGGCGCGCATGGTCGCCTTCAATGCCCAGGTCGTTGCCGCGCGCGCCGGCGACGTCGGCAGGGAGTTCGCCGTGGTCGCGAGCACCATGACCAACATCACCGGCGAGATCGATGCGCTGGTGCAGACCGCGCTGGAGGGTTCGCTCGCCTACTGAATCAGATGCGCTGGCGCTGCACGGTGTCGGGAACGTGCTGGTCCTGGACCCTGCGCGCGTCGCGCACCGTGAAGTCCGTCACCGACCGCAGGTCGAACATCGCCGCGCCGCCGCTGCCCGGCTGGGCATTGACCGCGCTGAAGACGGCGTCCCGTACATCCTCCAGCACGAAGGCGGCGCGCGCCTCGGGCTGCGCATACGTCACCGTGACGTGGCCGACGTCGATGCCGGCCGCATGGCGCACGTACAGGCCATAGGCCGGGCACGGGCCGAACATGCCCGGCTCGGGATACGCTGTCGGCTTTTCCAGCGGGACCACGTCGCGCAGCATGGCCGTGCCGCCGCCTTCGACGTGCAAGCGCAGGTTCGACAGGTGGATGTCCTCGACCGGATGACCGGGCAGGCCGCTGATCGTGCTGGTAAAACCCGGTTGGGCGCCCGAGACGACGATGTTGCTGATGTTGACGCGCCGGATGGTCCCGACCGGCGGCGCATCCGGCCCACGCAGGCGCGCGCCGAGGCAGATGAAGATCGGATCGTTGGCCACCTTGCGCATGGTGATGTTGGAAATCGTGAGGTCTTCGATGTGCGAACCGTCCACGCTTTCGATGGCGAGGCCGCGGCAATCGTCGAAGATGCAGTTGGTGATCGTGATGTTCCTGAAGTCGCCATTCGATTCCGTGCCCAGCTTGATCCGCCCGACGCGGCTCGAGTGGTACTCGGGCGCGCTGCGCTTGAATGTCCCGTCCAGCAGCGTGCCGACGTCGAAATTCCCGGCCACGTAACAATCCGAAATGGTGATGTTGTCGCAGGCCGCGATCCGGCCCAGTGCATACGACGCCTTCAGGCAGATGCCGTCGTCCCAGGGCGAATTGACGCTGCACCTGGAAATACGCACGTTGCTGCAGCAATCGATGTCCATGCCGTCGCGATTGGTATCGATGCGCAGATTGTCGACCGTCACGTTGCTGCATCCGGTCGCCAGGAGTCCGAAATGGCCCCCTCTCAAGATGCCGAAGTCGCGCAGCAGGACGTTATTGCATTCGCGTAGCGAGATCGCCTTGTTGCCTTCGCCCGGCCCGCCGTCCGCGTCGTAGCGTATGCTCCCGTCGGGCAGCTTCCGGTAGCCCGGGTTCAGTCCCTTGCCATCGATGTGGCCGGTGCCGGTGATCGCAACGCTGTCCAGGCCGATGCCCCAGATCAGGCTGTTCTTCCAGTGGCTGTGGCCGAAGTCCTGGTAGTTGCCGCCCGCGGCATTCGGTTCCGGCAGGTCGTACGGCGCGACCTTCCAGTCCACCGCTTCGATCACCGCGCCCGCCTCCAGATGCAGCGTGACGCGGCTGCGCAGCCGGATCGATGCGGACAGGTAGCGTCCGGGCGGGAAAAGTACCGTGCCGCCACCCGCCCTGGCCGCCGCCTCGATGGCGGCGTTGATGGCGCCGGAATCGACCGTCTTGCCGTCGCCGCGGGCGCCGTAGTCGCGCACGTCGTGGCGCGCCGCGGCTTGCGCCTGCGCGTTGCCGAAGGCGGACAGCATGGGAAGCGAGGCCGCCAGTCGGGCGGCTGAACCAAGCAAACGACGGCGGGTAAGTGTGCTCATGGACCGATAAGCGGAAGAGTGGGTAATCTCTCGATGTTATCGATCTCACAATATATCTGCAAGCAGTTTATGCCTCCACCTGCATCCCCAGCGGCGCCCGATTCAGCCTGACATACGCATCCAGCACATCCGTCTTGTGCACGGCCCCGAGCAGCTCGGGGTCGAGCGCGCTGCGCACGGCCGGCAGCCGCTCGCCGAAGTGGCGCATGAACTGGCGCAGCGCGTCGTCCAGGCCCATGTCGGCGGTGACGACGGGCAGGGCGTCGGGCCGGGCGATGTCGGCGCAGGTGCGGGAGGATGCTTCGTCCCGCTCGTACAGCGCGGCCACGTCGTGCAGCGCCACCACGCCGCGGTAGCGCCGGGCGGCGTCGACGAGGTAAACGTATTTCACGGGATGCTGGCGAAACAGCGCGGCGGCCTGCGCGATGGAGGCATCGAGCGGCAGGACGGTGTCGGCGGGGCGGATCAGTTCCTGCATCCGGATCGCGCGCAGGCGTTCGCGTTCCTGCTCGTCGGCCGCGCGGCGCGCCGTGATCTCGTACATCGACGGCCCGTTCACGGCCCGCGCGACGGCAAAGGCGACGACGCAGGCCAGCATCAGCGGCAGCATCAACGCATAGCTGAGCGTCATCTCGAAGATCATCAGGATCGCCATCAGCGGCGCGCTCGTGGCAGCGGCCAGCAGGGCGCCCATGCCGACGGCGACGAACGCGGCCGGCGCGGCGGCCGTTTCCGGCGTCAACGCCTGCGGCACCAGCGCGAACAAATGGCCGACGGCCGCGCCGACGAACAGCGTGGGCGTGAAGATGCCTCCGATGGCGCCGGAGCCGCTGGTGAGCAGCGTCGCCGCGATCTTGCAGACGAGGACCACGAGAACGGCCTGCCATAGCCAGGACTGATGCAGCAGCGCGTTCACGACGCTGTAGCCGTTGCCCCAGACCTGCGGCACCCAGATGGAGATGGCGCCCACGCCCAGGCCGCCGAGCGCGAGGCGCAGCGGCAGCGGCAGGCCGCTGTCGGCGAACCTGCCGCGCGTGCGCTGCAACGCGACCAGGAAGGCCGGCGCGATCAGTCCCGCGAGCACGCCCAGCGCGACGAACCACACGACCTCCAGGTTGGCGATGGGCGCGAACGCGGGCATCTCGTACGTCGGATGATAGCCGGGCAGGCGGCGCATGGTGATGTTGGCGACGACGGCGGCGACCATGATCGGCCCGAGGCTGTTCATGGTGATGGCCCCCAGGATGATCTCGGTGACGAAGAACGCGCTGGCGATGGGCGCGTTGTAGGCCGCGGCGATGCCCGCCGCCGCGCCGCACGCCACGAGCAGGCGCAGACGCTCCGTATTGAAACGGGCGATGCGGCCGACGACGGACGCGCTCATCGCCGCCAGCTGGATCATCGAGCCTTCGCGGCCGATCGAGCCGCCCGACGCGATCGACAGCAGCGACGATACGCTGTTCACGAGCGTAAGCTGCACCGGCACCTTGCCGTCGCCGACGGCCACCACTTCCATGTAGTCCGCACGCGCACCGCCGGCATGGCGGCGCGCCAGCACCAGCACGCAGCCGGCCAGCAGGCCGCCCGCGCTTGGCATCAGCAGGCGTGCCTGCCAGGGCAGTGCGGTCGCGATGTCGACGAACGAGCCGCTGCGGCCGAACAGCAGCGCCTGCAGCAGCGTGAGACCGTCGCGGAAGAGGAGCGTCGCCAGCGCGCCGACGAAGCCGACGAGCGCCGCCCACAGCAGGATGGCATTGGCGCGCAGCAGCAGCGAGAGCCGCGTGCGCAGGCGATCGGGCAAAGGAGCATTCATGACGAGGGGGCGGAGCCCGGCGCGGACCAGGTCGGCAACTATAGCATGCGCGCTGCGTTATGCGATCTGCATTTGAGGGATGTCAACCCGACGCCGACGGTACGACTTAGGATCGCTTCAGCGCCGTGTGCGCATTCCGACCTGGAGGTTCTCATGCCGTATCCACTGCGCCGGCTGCTCCGCCCGCTGCTCATCCTCGTTGCCGTCATCATCATGGCGGCGTCCGGCCATGCATGGGGCCGTGAGCCCCCGTTGCCGAGCGTATCCGCCCCGTACCGTGTCACGGTGTATGCCCATGTTCCCGAGCCCATGAAACTGTCGTTCGCACCGGACGGCTCACTGTATGTCGGGCGCCAGCCGGGACTGCGCATCCATCGTGTCGGACCCGGCGGGCAGCCGGTGACGGAGTTCGGTCCGCCAATGACCGATCCGGACGCCGTGCTCGTCGACGCCGCCGCGCACATCGGCGGGCACAAGTTTGCGGTCCTCGTCGGCGGTGGCGGCGTCCTCGCGGCGATCCATGCCGACGAGACGTCATCGGTTCTCTTCGACACCGGCTTCGACGATGTCGACGACATGAAGTTCGACCGTCACCGGCGCCTGGTTTTTTCGGACGACCGGCCACGCGTGTTGAGCACTACCGGAGCCCCGCCGACCGTCCTGTTCGAGACGCCGACACGTCCCGGCAGCATCGCCATCGATACGCGCAACCGGATCTTCGTTGCGCTCGCCGACGGTACGATCCGGATCTACGGCCCGGATGGCCGTCTCGTGGACGACGCTTTCGCCACCGGCCTGGCCGGTCTGGATACCTATCTCGCCTTTCCCGGCATCGCGGGCGCCGCGATGCCGGGGCCGCTGTACGTTCTGAGCGGCACCACGCTGCTACGCTTCACGCCTGGAGGAAAGGCGATGACGATCGGGACTGGCTTCGTGCCCGGCCCGTCGAGCGGGACTGGCTTCGTATTCGGTCCGGACGGCGCCCTGTATGTGTCCGACTACTATGCGAACCGCATCCTGCGGATTTCGCGTCGCGGCCGGCCATAGCGCGGCCGGGTGTCGACATGCCGTATCCTCGTTCGTCGTCGAGAAGCAGACTCGACTCGACAACGACCGCAAGGAACCGGCATGCCAACGCAAGACACCGTAAAAGGCCCCGCCTCGTACTTCCCCTCCATCGAAAAGAAGTACGGCAAGCCGATCGCGCACTGGATGCAGGTCCTGGAGCAGGCGGGTCCGCGCAAGCACATGGAGCTGGTCGCCCACCTCAAGAACGACCACCAGCTGGGCCACGGTCACGCCAATGCGCTGGTCGCGGCATTCATGGCGAAGGCGTAGCGCAGCCGGCGTCGCCGAACGCGATGCGCACGGCCAGTCCGCGCCCATCGGGGCGGCCGTCGAGCGTGATGCGGGCGCCGTTGCGGGCCGCGGCCCGTTCCGCGATCGCGAGACCCAGGCCGCTGCCCGCCTGGTCCTGGCCCGGCACGCGGTAGAAACGTTCGAACACCCGCGCGCGCAGCGTGGGCGGGATGCCGGGGCCCTGGTCCGACACAGTGATGCAGGGGCCGGCGTCGAGGCACACGTCCACGCGCGTGCCGTCCGGTGAATACTTGATCGCGTTGCCGACCACGTTGTCGAGCAGGGCGGCCATGCTTTCGCGGTGCAGCGGCAGGGTGATCGGAGCGGGCGCGTGCAATTCGATGTCGACGCCGCGCTGCAGCGCCAGCGGCGCGGCCACGGCGATGCGTTCGCGCAGCAGCGCGGCCAGGTCCAGGTCCTGCAGCGGCGCGTCCGTCGATTCCTGGCGTGCCCGTTCGAAGGCGAGCAGCTGGTGCACCGCGTGCGTGGCGCGCGCGACCCCTTCGCGCAGGCCGGCGCCGGCTTCGGTCTTCTGGGCCGCGTCCGTGGACGCTTCCAGCAGGTGGGCATTGAGCTGCACGACCGACAGCGGCGTCTTGAGCTCGTGCGCGGCGTCGGCGAGGAGTTCTTGTTCGCGCGCGAGCCGTTCGGACAGGCGCCGCATCAGGCGGTTCACAGCATCCACGACCGGGGCCAGTTCGCGATAGGGCGACGCGGGCAGCGGCGCCAGCTCGGCGGCGCCGCGCGCCTCGAGGGCCTGCGCCACCTCGCGCAGCGGGCGCAGGCCCACGCGCACGATGAGCCAGGCCGGCAGCAGCATGAACGGCAGGCTGTAGACCAGCGGCGAGAGCAGATAATTGGCGGCCGACGGGGTGAATACCCAGTCGCTGTCGGGCTTTTCGCGTCGCTCCACCGTGATGCCGCGTGTGGCGTCGCGTTCGGTCCAGAGCGCCCACCCGTCGTCCAGCGGCGCGCCCGGCGCCGAATCGTACGCGAGCTGCCCTCCCAGCCAGACGCGGATGCGCGCCTGCGTCGGGTAGCCGAACTCGCGGAACATGTCCAGGCGCAGGTCTTCGATGCGCTGGCCGATGCGCGCCAGCGCCGCCGGATCGGGTGGCAGCGACTGCATGTTGAGCATGATCTGGCGCGTCCAGGCCCGGTTGACGGCCGCCGTCTGGCGCACTTTGTCGACCTTGACCTGCTTCACGATATGGGCCAGCGCCGCCAGCCAGATGGCGAGCATGACGAGCATGAAGCCGATCAGGAGGCGACGCAGCAGCGACTTCGGCGGCGACATGCTAACGGTCGCCGTCATGGCGCACCATGTAGCCGACACCGCGCACGGTGCGGATGTAGCCGTCGCCGATCTTCTTGCGCAGGTTCGAGATATGCACGTCCAGCGTCTGGCCCTCGCTGTAGGGCAGCACGCCCTGTTCGAGTTCCGCGCGCGTGACGATGCGGTCCGGGTTGCGCACCAGCGCGTGCAGCAGCGCGAACTCCGTCCGCGACAGGTTCACGGGCGCACCGCGGCAGGTGGCGCTCATGCTGCGTGCGTCGATGGCGAGGTCGCCGACCTGCCACAGCGCGTCGGCCTGCGCGCCGCCGGCGCGGCGCACGACGGCGCGCAGGCGGGCCAGCAGCTCGGGGATGTCGAAGGGTTTGATGAGGTAATCGTCGGCGCCGCCGTCGAAGCCGTCGAGGCGGTCCTGCAGGCTGTCGCGCGCCGTGATCAGGACGGCGGGAAGCACGTGGCCGGCCGCGCGCAGGCGGCGCAGCAGCGCGACGCCGTCGCCGTCGGGCAGGCCCAGGTCCAGCAGCAGCGCGTCGTGGCGGCGCTCGTCCAGCAGGCGCGCGCAGTCGCTGCCCAGGCGCACCCAGGTGACGTCATGGCCGTCGTTGTGCAGCACCGACTGCAGCGCGCGGCCCAGCGCCAGGTCGTCTTCCACGAGTAGGAGTCGCATGGAGCGCAAGTATAGCGACGCGCCGCCGCCGCGCCTATCGGCCGTGAAGCCTCCCTGAAGATTGCGGGCGCTTCCCGCCTCTAGAATGGCGGCATCCCAACGTCAGGATCCCCCATGCGCCGCCTTGCCCTGCTGCTTGCCTTCCTCGCCACCCCATCGTTCGCCGCCGACTGGCCCATGTTCATGGGCGACCCCGCGCATACCGGCCGCGTGGCCGGCGAAACGCGCGCCATCGAGGGTTTCAGATTGGCGGGGCGGTTCGACGTCCACGCGGCGATCCATGCGTCGCCCGTGGCGGCGCAGGGGCGCGTGTTCGTCGGCGCGGAGAACGGCAACCTGTACGCGCTGGATGCGAAGACGCGTACCCTGCAGTGGCTGTATCACGCGCGCGGCGGCATCGCGTCGACGCCCGCGGTGGCCGACGGCACCGTGTACTTCCTCGACCGCGCGGGCAGCGTGCATGCGCTCAAGGCGGACGACGGCTCGCCGCGGTGGACCTTCCGCACGCAGGGCGAGGCGGTGTTCGCCGCCCACGGCATGTTCGGCATGCCGCGCGACGGCCAGCCCGTGCCCGACCCGTGGGACCTGTACCTGTCGTCGCCGCTGGTCCACGGCGGCAAGGTCTACGTCGGCAGCAGCGACGGCCACGTGTACGCCCTCGACGCGAAGGACGGCAAGCTCGCGTGGGCGTGGCGCACGGGCGGCATGGTGCATTCGTCGCCCGCGCTCGCAGGCGGCAACATCGTCGTCGGCAGCTGGGACGGCGCCGTGTATGCGCTCGATGCGCAGACGGGCGAGCAGCGCTGGCGCCACCAGACGGGCGTCGAGCAGAAGACCAGCATCATGTTCGGCATCCAGGCATCGCCCGCCGTCGATGGCGACACGGTGTACGTCGGCTCGCGCGACGGCTTTTTCTACGCGCTCGATGCGGTGGGCGGCCAGCCGAAGTGGCGCTACGACGCGCAGGGCAGCTGGGTCGTCGGCACGCCGGCGGTGGATGGCGACAGCGTGTACGTCGGCACGTCGGACACCGGCCTGCTGCTGGCGCTGGACAAGCGCACCGGCCGCGAACGCTACCGCTTCGAAACGAAGGTGTGGACGTTCGCGTCGCCGCTGCGCGTGGCCGACGTCGTCGTGGCGGCGTCGATGAAAGGAGAGTTGCACGCGCTCGACGCGGCGACCGGGCGCGCGCGCTGGTCGTGGCGCAGCGATGCGCTTGCCGTGAACGATGGCCGCGTGATCGACACGGCTACGGGCAAGCTGGACACGAAGCACATGTACGAGGGCGGACCGCATGCGCTGTACTCGGCCATGGAATACGTCAAGCGCCTCGGTGCCTTCGCGGGTTCGCCGGCCTGGTACGACGGCCAGCTGATCGCGGCCACCGCGACGGGCGAGGTATTGTTCTTCGAACCGCAGCGCTGACGGGCGGCTTTACTAAAACGCCGCGCGCCGCTGCCCGCGCGGCGGACGGCGTCGTTTGACCATCAAGCGCGGCCAGTTTAGTAATCGCCGCTAAACAGCGCCGCAAAGCCTTTCCGGCGTTTGACCCTCCCTCCGGGCGGATGCAGAATCCGCCGCATAATGATCCCGGCCGTCCGCGCCGGGACTTCATGCCTATCCCGGAGACCATCATGCGCCACGCCAGTTCGGGCCTGCCCACGCCCGTCGCACGCCCACCCCGCCTTTCGAACGCCTTGCTCGCCGCCGTGTTGCTGGCGGCATCTACCGTCCACGCGGCCACGTGGGGACCGTTCAACGCCGAATTCCCGGCCGCCGCCGACGGCCTGGTCAAGAAGGCGCCCGCCGGCGTGACGCTGGCGGCGCAGCGCGTCGCCATCGGCGGCTGGTTCAAGCCGTCGGAGACCGCGCGCGGGACGGTGCTGCTGGCCGGCGCGGACGGCATCGGCTATCTGTGCAGCGTGGACGGCACGCTGGCCTTCTGCGGCGCGGGTGCGCCGGTGCGCAGCAGCGTGCCGCTGCCCGCCGGCGCCTGGACCCATGTGGCGGCCAGCCGGGACGGCCGCCACGTCGTCCTGTACGCGAACGGCAGGGAAGTGGCGCGGCGGGAGGTGCAAGGCAGCGCTGCGGCCGCCGCGCAGATCGCGATCGCACCGCGCACGGGGACCGATGCCGCGTTCGCGGGCCGCGTGGCCGGGCTGACGCTGGGGGACGACGCACAGGCCGTCGCACGGCTCGCGGCGACGCCGCCGGATGAAGGCATGATCGTGTTCGAGACCGGCAGCCCGCACTGGCCGCTGCAGACCCGCCAGATGGCCGGCCAGCTCGTGCCGCAGGATGCGTGGACGCTGCCGCACAGCGCGACGCCGCCGTCGAAGCCCGTCGCCGTGCCGGCCTATGCGGGACCGGCGCTGGAACCGCGGGGCGCGAACGCATGGACGATCCGTGCGTGGACGCTGCAATCGGCGGACCAGGCACCGGGATCCGCGCAGCAGATCGCGAGCGGCGGCTATGACGCGTCGCGCTGGTACAAGGCCACGGTGCCGGGGACCGTGCTCACGACGCTGGTCGACCGCGGCGTCTATCCGAGCCCGGCGTATGGCCTCGACAACCTCGCGATCCCGGAAAGCCTCAGCCGCCAGGACTGGTGGTACCGCACGAGCTTCGCGCTGCCGCGCGGCCATCGTCCGGGTCGTCACCTGTTCGTCACGTTCAAGGGCATCAATTACGCGTCCGAGATCTGGGTCAACGGCCACCGCGCCGGCACCACGCGCGGCGCCTTCGTGCGCGGCAGCGTCGACCTGGGGCCGTACCTGAACCCGAAAGGCGAGAACGTCATCGCCGTCAAGGTGTCGCCGCCGCCACATCCCGGCATCGCGCACGAGGAATCCGTCGCGGCCGGCGTCGGCGAGAACGGCGGCGTGCAGGCGCAGGATGGCCCGACCTTCATCGCCACCGAGGGCTGGGACTGGATCCCGTCCGTCCGCGACCGCAACACGGGCCTGTGGCAGGACGTCGTCCTGCGCAGCACGGGCGACGTGCGCGTGGGCGATGCGCACGTGATCACGGCGCTCGCGGACGACCATCGCGAGGCCGACGTCGGCATCGAGGTGCCGGTGACGAATTTGTCGAACAAGACCGTGCGCGCGACCGTGCGCGCCACCATCCGCGACCGGGCGGGATCGATGCAGCCTATCGTCGTGAGCCGCACGCTGGACGTGGCGCCCGGCACGCGCACCGTGCGCTTCGCATCGAACGACTTCGCCGCGCTGAAGGTCAAGCAGCCGCGCCTGTGGTGGCCGAACGGCTACGGCAAGCCGGAGCTGCACGACCTCGACGTCGACGTGCTGCAGGGCGCGGCCCTGTCCGACCATGCGCGCACCGCGTTCGGCATCCGCAGCGTGACCTACGAACTGTCGCTGGTCGACCGCACGGGCCACCTGCGCCGCGTGGAGGCCGATTTCACCAGGGCGCACGCGCTCGGCGTGCGCATCACCGATGCCCGCCACGAGGCGCTGCGCAAGGTCGCGGGCAACCAGTGGGCGACCGGCCTGCGTGCGGAAGCGGAAGGCACGGCCGCGATCCGCGAACTGGCCGATGCCGGCAGCCTGGCGCCGCACCTCGTCATCAAGGTCAACGGCGTACGCATCGCGGCGCGCGGCGGCAACTGGGGCATGGACGACTTCATGAAGCGCGTCGACCGCGCGCGCCTGGAACCCTATTTCCGCCTGCACCGCGACGCCCACGTGAACATCATCCGCAACTGGGTCGGCCAGAACACGGAAGAGACGTTCTTCGAGCTGGCCGACGAATACGGCCTCATGGTGCTGAACGACTTCTGGGCCTCGACGCAGGACTACAACATCGAGCCGCAGGACGTCGACCTGTTCATGGCGAACGCCGTCGACGTCGTGCGCCGTTTCCGCAACCACCCCTCGATCGTCGCCTGGTTCGGCCGCAACGAGGGCGTCCCGCAGCCGGCGCTGAACGAGAAGCTGGAAGCGCTGATCTACGCGGAAGACGGCACGCGCTGGTACACGGGCAGCTCGAACCGCGTGAACCTGCAGAACAGCGGCCCGTACGACTACCAGCCGCCGGAAACGTATTTCACGACGCACGGCAAGGGCTTCGCCGTCGAGGTGGGCACGCCGTCGTTCCCCACGCGCGAGGCGTTCGAGGCCGCGGTGCCGGCATCCGAGCGCTGGCCGCTGGGCGATACCGCCGCGTACCACGACTGGCACCCCAGCGGCAACGGCCGCGTGGAACCGTTCATGAAGGCGCTCGAGCGGCAGTACGGCGCGCCAGCGTCGCTGGCCGACTTCGAGCGCAAGGCGCAGCTGATGAACTACGAATCGCACCGCGCGATCTTCGAAGGCATGAATGCGGGGCTGTGGCGCGAGAACAGCGGCCGCATGCTGTGGATGACGCAGCCGGCCTGGCCGAGCACGATGTGGCAGATCCTCAGCCACGACTACGATACGCACGCCGCCTACTACGGCACGAAACACGCGTCCGAACCCGTGCACGTGCAACTGAACCTGCCCGATCACGCGGTCGACGTCATCAACAACCCGACCGCGCCGCTGGACAATGCGCGCGTCGCATTCGAGGCCTGGACCGTCGACGGCCGCCTGGCGGGCCGCGGTGCCGCCACCGTCAGCGTCCCCGGCGTGGCCACGTCGGGGCCGATCGACCTCGGCATCGCGCCGCTGCTGGCGCGCGAAGGCCTGCTGGTCGTCAAGCTGACCTTGACCGACGGCGCGGGCCGCACGCTGTCGGACAACGTGTACTGGCCGTCGACGAGCCCCGAGCGCCAGCGCGGCCTCGATACGCTCGCCGGCGTGCCGGTGACCGTGCGCGCCACCGCCCGCACGCAAGGGAGGGTGGACGTCACGCTGACCAATCCATCGAAGGTGCCCGTGTTGAACACCAAACTGACCCTGCTCGACGCGGCCGGCGCGCGCGTGCTGCCCGTGTACTGGTCGGACAACTACGTGGCGCTCTTGCCGGGCGAGAGCCGCACCGTCAGCGCCGAATTCAGCGGCGGACAAGGCGCGCTGAAGGTCGCCGTACGCGCCTGGAACGGCCCGGAACAAGCGGTCGCGGTGGACGCCGCGCAGCCTTGAACCTGCGCGACAAGCTGATTGTTTAGTAAAGACGAAGAAACTGAAAGGTGTCCGGCGAAATTCTTTGATTTTACGAATTCCGATTGAAATACTCGTCGACACGTGACCGGTTCGCCGGCACGCAGAATTCAAAAAACCAAGGAGATATGATGCTGCATCCAATCAAACGGACGGCCATGAGCGTGGCCGTCGCCAGTGCCTGCGCCTTCGCCGCCATGCCTGCCTGGGCGCAGGCCGACACCAAGCCCGCGCAGTCCGCCGACACGATCCCGGAAGTGACGGTGACCGCCACCCGCTTCAGCACCTCGCTGCTCAAGACGCCGGTCGCCGTGACGGCGTTCTCGCAGGACCAGCTGACCCGCAAGGGCGCCACCAACATCCGCGACCTCGCCAACGACATCCCCAACGTCACCATCGATTCGGGCCTCGACAACGGTGTGCAGATCACGATCCGCGGCATCACGTCGACCAACTTCACCGAGACGGGCGACCCGGCCGTGGGCTTCCACGTCGACGGACTGTACTCGCCGCGGCCGCAGGGCGCGCAGGCGCTGATGTTCGACATCGACCAGCTCGAAGTGCTGCGCGGTCCGCAGGGCACGCTGTTCGGCCGTAACTCGACGGGCGGCAGCGTCAACGTCATCACCGCGAAACCCGACTTCAACGGCAACTACGGCCGCGTGGAGACGGACTTCGGCAACTACAACAAGAAGCAGGTCAACTGGGTGCAGAACGTCGTCGTCAACGACAAGCTGGCGCTGCGCGGCTCCTTCATGCGCGTGCGCCGCGACGGCTACGCCGACCAGCACCAGGACCTGTCGGAAGCGAACGTGCCGTCGAAAGGCTGGATCCCGAACGGCGTGCCGGACGTCGACATGCGCTACAACCGCCAGGTCCGCCCGTCCGACTACTACACCAACCAGAACGAGTGGGCCGCGCGCCTGCAGGCACTGCTGCGCGTGAACAAGGACCTCACCTTGCACGCCGCCTACGAGCACTTCCAGGATTCGGGCGCGGGCTATGCGTTCTTCCGCGACTGCGGCGCCGGCGTCGGCACGCGCTATGCCTGCACCAACGACGAGTTCTATATCAACGTCAACGTGCCGGGCCAGACCGACATGAAGATCCGCACGGTGCGCGCGGGCGCGGACTGGAACGTCAACGACCGCACGGCGGTGAGCTACAACTTCGCCGTCGCCGACCAGCGCCGCAGCCAGATCTCGGACGACGACCTGGGCCTGCAGAACGCACCGTCGTGGGCCGACATCGCCCCGTTCCCAAATACGAAGGACGGCAACTGGGGCACCTGGCCGCTGCGCGACACGTGGCACCGCACCGCGGATTCGCGCTACCTGTCGACCGTGCACGAACTGCAGCTCAAGCAGCAGCTGGGTTCCCTGAAATACGTGTCCGGCCTGTTCTGGATGCACGAGCGTAACCGCATCGACTACGAGATGACGGAAGCGATCCAGAAACCGTTCGGCGACCCGGGCAGCGTGGTGTACGCGCAGCCGAACCGCCAGATCGATTCGAAGGCCATCTTCGGCCAGGCCGACTGGAGCTTCGCGCCGAAGTGGACGGCCACGCTGGGCGCGCGCTACAGCCGCGATTCGAAGGAAGACAAGGGCGGCAAGGTGTACGGCGCCAACTGGATCGGCAACCCGGCCTATTACCGCGGCCTGTACGACCGCGGCATCCCGGGCACGCCGGGCTTTACGATCCACGACGGCACCGACCTGACGCAGCAGATGGGCTGGGCCGGCGGCGGCCCGATCGCCTATGCCGGCTACGCCAACGCGACCAACAACGATCACAAGGAAACGTGGGGCAAGGTGACCTGGCGCGCGGGCCTGCAATTCCAGATCACGCCGCGCCAGATGGCTTATGCCTCGGTCTCGACGGGCTACAAGGCGGGCGGTTTCGCGGACAAGGTCGACAGCTGCAACTACCACCTGTGCGCCGCGACGGGCAAGCCGGGCGAGGCGACGTTCCTGCCGTACGGCCCGGAGACCGTCACCAACTATGAGCTGGGCTGGAAGGGCCGCTTCCTGGACAACCGCCTGAGCCTCTCGGCCACCGCCTTCTACATGCGCTACAAGGACATGCAGCTGACGGGGAACTACTTCGTCAACCAGATCATCCCGGACAACGGCCTGCCTTGCCCGGCCGACCAGCCCAAGTGCGACGTGTACGAATCCTGGCGCACGATCAACGTGGGCGACACCCGCATCCCGGGCCTGGAACTGGAATGGGACTACAAGCCGTGGCGCGGCGCGCGCGTGGGCGGCGGCTTCGCCTTCATCGACACCAAGGTGCACGGCTTCTACAACTACAGCGACGATTACCAGTGCGGCGACGTGCGCGCGGAATTCGGCGTCCAGCCTTGCCCGGCCATCTACAACGGTCCGGACAAGTCGCTGCTGGGCCGCCGCCTGTACGACATCGACGGCAACCACCTGCCGAACACGCCGAAGTACCAGGTCTACCTGAACTTCTCGCAGGAGTTCGAGCTGCCGGGCGGCTACCGCCTCACGCCGTACGTGAAGGTGAACTGGCGCGACAAGGCCTATTTCGACCTGCGCAACTCGGACTGGGCCGGCATCGGCCGCTACCAGGCCGCGTATGCGCTGGCGGATGCGTCGGCACGCCTGGATGCCCCGGACGGCAACTGGTATGCGGAAGCGTACGTGCGCAACGTGACGGACAAGCGCGCCAAGACCAGCAGCGATTCGCTGTGGGGCGGCTTCATGAAAGCCACCTACGTCGAGCCGCGCATGTTCGGCATCCGCGCGGGCTTCAATTATTGAAGACTGCCTGAAGAAAGCCCGTTCCATTCGTGGCTAGAATGAGCCGGTGCTCATGGGAGGCCACGGATGGAACGTCGGAGTCTTTTGCTTGCCACGGCTGCCTGCCTGGCCGGTTGCGGGGGCGGCAACGCTCCGGTTCAGCTGGCCGTCGCGCCCGGCCCCGCGGCACCGGCGGGCACCGTCGACACCTTCGCCGTCGCGAGCCGCGCGCTCGGGCGCACGATGAACGTCGCGCTGTACCTGCCGCCGGGCGGCGCGCGCCATCCCATCCTCTATCTGTTCCACGGCTTCGGCGGCAACGGCGCGGCATTCTTCGATGCCGGCCTGGCCATCAACCGCGCGGCCGACCGGCTGGGCACACCGCTCGTCATCGCCGCGCCCGACTACGACAACGGCTTCGGCGTGAACACGACGCCAGCGCAAGGGACGCAGACCTCAGGCGGCACGATCGGCCTGTACGAGGATTACCTGATGACGGAGATGCTGCCGGCCGTCGAATCACGGCTCGGCGTGACGGCCACGCGCGCGGACCGGCGCATCGGCGGCGTGTCGATGGGCGGATTCGCCGCGCTGCATCTCGCATTGCGCCACCCGGAGATGTTTTCACGCGTGGGCGCACACAGCGCCGCGTTATGGGACTACAGCGGCGCGGACCAGTTCACCGGCCAGCGCGACTGGCTGTACCCGACGCCGGCCCTGCGCGCGCAACGCGATCCGCTGCTGCTGGCGCAGCACGCCGACCTGCGCGGCCTGCGCTTCTACCTCGACGTCGGCGACCGCGATCCGTTGCGCAAGCAGGACGAAGCGATGCAGGCCGTGCTCGGCGCCGCCAGCGAATTCCACGTGGGCAGCGGCGGCCACGACGCGCAGTTCTGGCGCAGCCGGCTGGAAGACTGGTTGTCCTTCTACAGTGCCGCCTGACGCCGCTGGCCCTGAAACAACCCACCCGATAAATTCGGGGTCAGAGCACATTTCGCCGCAGATTCGGGGTCAGAGCACTTTTTGAGACACAATCTTCAAAGAAAGATCTTTCGGAGCTACAGCCAGCTCCGTCGTGTGGTCCGGCGTGAATGGCGTCCCGATTGCTCCAATCTAGGAGAAGCACTGTTCACCCGGACATTGACCCGGAATGCGCTCTGACCCCGAATTTTCAGCGCTGCTGGCCCCGGCCCGTCGCCGCCCACCAGATCCCGCCCATCAGGTGCGCGAGATATTGCGGGTCGCGGTACATGTCGCCGTTGTGGCCCAGCAGCGTGACGAACACCCGGCCCTTCTCGACCGTGTGGTACCACGACACCGGGTGGTCACGGCCCATGCCCGTCGACACTTGGCCGGGCCAGATCTTCGTGACGTCGTAGCTGGATTCGTCGATGTTCAGCACGGGGTGGATGGCGACCTTGTACGGGTTCGTCGTCTCGTACCACTCGTCGCTCCAGATCCAGCGCGGCGGGATGCCGAACGTCGCCGGGAACGTTTTATCGACGACGTCGACGGCGCCCGTCTGCAGCATCGGGTGCGTCTTGAACGAGCGGCCGACGAGCTTCTCGTACCATACCCACCCGTTCGGCGGCGTGATCGCGGCGCGGTGCACGACGACGGCATTCCCGCCGTCACGCATGTAGGCCTCGAACTTCGCGCGCTGCGCCGGGTTCAGTTCCTCGCCCGGCGTGTTGAGGAAGACGACGGCGGCGTACTGTTTCAGGTCGCCGTCGAACACCTCGGGCTTGTTCGTGTACGTGAAGTCGAACGCGTGCAGCTTCGCCAGCTTTTCCAGGCTCTCGCGCGCGATCGGGATGTATTCGTAGTGGTACTTGTTGGGGATGGCCAGCACGAGCAGCTTGTACTGGACGTCCGCCGCCCAGGCGGCCGGCGTGGCCAGCAGGGCCACGGCCAGCGCCGATGCGATACGTTTCATATGGATCCTTTCAAGGTGCGGGCACGCCTTCCGGCTTGCGCGAATGACTCCCGATACTGCGCGGGATGAGCCAGCCGCCGTCGGCGAGCCAGTCCGCCAGGCGATCCGGCCAGTGCTGCAGCGAGATGCGTTCGCCGCGCTGGCCCACGTTGAAGGCGTGGTCCGTGTCCGCGTACAGGTGCAGCTCGGCCGACACGCCGGCCTTCACGAGCTGCTGGTACAGGGTGATGGTGGGCGGCATGCAGCACGTGTCGCGCGAGCCGGCGACGAGGAACGCGGGCGGCGCACCGTCCACGGCCTTCGCGGGAGAGCCCAGCGGCCCGGGATACACGAGCACCTGGAAATCCGGGCGCGCGCTCTGGCGGTCCAGCGCATCCATCTTGCCGCGCGGCGCGGGCTCCGGATTGTCGGCGACGAGCGACACGAGTTCGCCGCCCGCCGAAAAGCCCATGATGCCCACGCGCTGCGGGTCGATGCCGTATTCCCCCGCATGCGCGCGCACCCAGCGCACGGCGCGCCGCAGGTCGGCCGCGGCGTCGCCTTCGATGCTGTAGCCGGCGGAATCCGGATCGCGCGCCAGCCGGTATTTCAATACGAAGGCCGTCACGCCCATGCGGTTCAGCAGCTTGCCCGCGACGACGCCCTCGTTCTGGAACACGAGCATGCGATGCCCGCCACCCGGCACGACGACGATCGCCGCGCCGTTCGCATGGCGCGGGTCGGCGCGCAGCACCGTCAGCGACGGGTCGTGCACGTTGCTGACGTACGCCCCGTCCGTCAGCTTCTCGGGCTCGCCGTGACGCTTTTCGGAACCGGGCGCGCCGTCGGGCCACAGTTGCACGGCCTGCTGGGCGAGGGCGCTGCCGGCGCAGCCCAGCGCCAGCAGCATCGCCACACAAAGGCGCTTAGTCGACATGGCTCGTGTACAGGCTGTGGTGCGTCAGGATGAACAGCGTGCGCTTGTCGGCGCCGCCGAAGATCAGCTGCAGCGGCCGTTCCGGCACGTCGATGCGGCCCCGTTCCTTGCCGTCCGGGCCATAGATGAACACCTGGCCGTTGGCGACATAGACGTTGCCGTCCGGGCCCATGGTCGCGCTTTCGCCGCCGCGGTCGGCGACCTGCTTCAGGTCCGTGATGGCGCCGCCCTGGCCCACGAGACCGCTGAACGTGCGGTTCTCGGAACCGTTCGTGAAGATCACGCGCTCGCCCACACGGGCGCTGGTAAAGCCGTGCGTGTCCAGCGTGTCGGACCAGCGGTAGCCCAGGTGGTCCGTCGGGCCCTGGCGCGTCACGCGCCATGCCGGGAGCACGAGGCTGCCGTCCGGCGACACGTATTCCTGCGCCTTCGGCTTCGCCACGTCGCGCGCGAACATCTCGCTCAAGGTGGTGAACTCGTAGGTCTTCGGATCGATCTGGTCCTGGAACTCGCCGTTCTGCCAGAAGTTGACGGGAATGGCCACACGCGCATCCGCACGCGCCGCGACCGCCGTCGGCTTGATCATCGTGTAGCCTTCCGGCGTCGGCGGCACGTCCGGCTTGAACGCATACACGCTCGCGTTCGGACCGTAGTGCGACACGACCATCACGTTGCCGCTGCGGTCGATGGCGAGGTTGATCGGGTCGAGCGGCGTGTCGCGCACGATCTCCAGGCCGCGGTCATGGCTCCATGCGTGGACGCGCTTGAAGTGGCGATCGATGAAGTACAGCTTGCCGTTGGCGTCGACGGCCGCGCCGGCGATGGAATAAAAGCCGTCCGCGACCTTCTCGACCTTGCCCAGCGGTGCCGGCGCGGCCGTCTGCTTGCCCGTGTAGTCGAGGATCGCAAATTCCCGCTCGCGCACCTGGATGTTGTGCGTGACGTCGGTGATGGCGTTCTCGTACGGGTACTTCGACGCGCGCAGGTACGTGGTGCAGCCGTTCTCGTCGCAGGTGGCGAAGCCGCTCTCGCCGTTCACGTGCACGTTGCGAAAGCGGATGTCGCTGGAATTCGCGATGCGCACGGCCGTCACCGCCGGCTTGATGGAGCGGGTGACGCGGTAGCCGTGGTAGTTCGCGATCAGGATGTTTTTCGAATTCCGGATATCGAGCGACACGGAATCCATGCCGTCGCGGACTTCCTCTTCGGTCTGCGGCGCATAGAACGACCAGTTCTCCACGCCGTCCAGCACGATCTCGTTGCGGATGTGGTGCTCGGCCGAGAGTTCGTACACGCGGCCCGGCGTCTTCGTGTTCGTTACGTAGAAGCCCGCCTGGGCATAGCCGCTCGGCGACCAGATGCCGGTGAACGTGCCGCCGCCGCCGTCCGTCACCCAGACACTCGGGTACTGGCGGTCCCACCATGCCGTCGTATCCCACCGCTCCGTCTTCTTGTACGGATCGGCGCGCGTGCCGTCGTACAGGCGCGTGCCGTGGCCGCCCTGGATGCGCACGTCGTCGACCAGCGATTGTTCGCCCGCGCGCCACAGCAGCGCGACGGCGCGGTTGTTGACCTCACCGGTCGCGAGGCCGATGCCGGACACGATGCCGGCGCCGCCGCGCGCGCTTTCCAGCAGCGCCTTCGGCGTGTCGACGCCCTGGAACAGCGGCGAGCCGTTCGGCAGCACGAGCTGCGTCAGGCCCGGGTGCAGGCCGACGATCACGGTGTCCGGCTTCATGCGGATCGTGTCGTTGACCATGTAGAAGCCCTGCGGCAGGTACACGACGCGGTTGCTGTCGATGGCTTTCTGGATCGCGGCCGTGTCGTCCGCGCGGCCGTCGCCCTTCGCGCCGAACTTGTGCACGTTGGCCCATTCTTTCGACGGCGGAAGCGCTTTCAGCACACGCTGCGGCGTGACCCTGGCGCTCAAAGGCGCCGTCTTGTAGTGGGTCGTGAAGCGGCCCGGCGTGCCCAATTGATCGAGCTTCATGCCGTAGTTGAGTTCCGTGACCTCGTACGCGCGGCCGGCGCCCGCGAGGGTCTTGCCGCTGTCGCGGAACTTCGCGAAGGTCGGCACGTTCTTCGCGCTGGCGTGGTCGAACGCGATCTGCGTGTAGACGTTGTCCTCGTTGCTGATGACGACGGCGGCCTTCGCCACGTTCTCGAAGCGGACGTTCTTGGCATACAGCCAGTCGCCGTAGCCGCGGTCGATGTCGATGCCGACCGGGGTGTCGCGGATGTCGACGTTGTCCAGCGTGAGCCCGGCCTCGTGCTCGCGGATGGCGGCGTCGCGCTGGCCGTCGAACGTCGCGTCGACGAGCGTGAACTGCCAGGCGGGCGACGTCTTTTCGGCCAGGATGCCGTAGCGGCCGCCGTGGAATTTCAGGTCGTACGCGATGTTCCCGACGTGGTAGACGCCGGCGAGGCCGCTGCCGATATGGAAATCGATGTGCGACAGGTTCGAGTGCTGCGCCGTGTGCATGCGCACGCCGGTGGCGGCCGGGTTGCCGTCGCCGATCTCGAAGTCGACGTTCGACAGCACGGAATAGAAGGTGGCGGAGTTCGCGTCGCGCACGTCCTTCTCTGCGCCGACGGCGCCCGCGACGGGCATCGGCACCTTGCCCACCGTGTACTGGTCGCCGCCGGTGAAGATCACCATGTTGGCGACGCCCTGCTGGAAGCCCGGCGTCTTCGGCGCCAGCACGAACACGGGACGCGTCGCGCCCACGCCGTACACGCGCACGGCGAGCGGAATCAGGATGCTCTTCGTGATGCGGTAGCGGCCCGACGGCAGGAACACGACGCCGCCTTCGCCCTTGTTGGCGGCGGCGTCGATGGCCTGCTGGATGGCGGCGGTGTCGTCCGTTTTGCCGTCACCCTTCGCGTGCACGACGACGGCGCGCGGGTCCTCGGGCATGGTCTGGAAAGCCGATACGGATGCGGCGGAAGCCGGCGTGGCGAGTACGAACGCCAGCGCCAATGCGGCAGGAATCGTTGAAAGCGTAGTCTTCATTTATAGTTATCCTTGAGTGACGAACAGCGACAACAACATCACGAACAGCAGTCCGAACACGCCGACGAGGGTCTCCATCATCGTCCACGAGCGGAACGTATCCTTCAGCGACAGGCCGAAGTATTCCTTGAACATCCAGAAGCCCGAATCGTTCACGTGACTGAACATCAGGCTCCCGGCACCGACGGCCAGGACCATCAGGTTCGGGTCGACGCCGGAGCTTTCCACGAGCGGCCCGACGACGCCCGCCGCCGTGATGCCGGCCACCGTGGCGGAGCCCAGGCACACGCGGATCAGCGTCGCCACGGCCCAGCCGAGCAGCAGCGGATGCACGGGCATGTGCGCGAGCTGCGTGCCCAGTTCCGCGCTGACGCCGGAATCGATCAGCACCTGCTTCAGGCCACCGGCACCGGCGATGATCATCAGGATCGGCGAGATCTCGCGCAGCGCGCCCGCGGCGCTGTCCGTCACTTTCGAGAACGGCTGGCCGCGGCCGATACCCAGTGTCACGACCCCGACGGCGTACGACAGCAGCATCACGACGAGCGGACTGGATAGAAACGCGAGCGGCTTGGACAGGTCCGGGCGGATCAAGGTGACGAGCGTGAGGGCGCCCAGCAGCACGACCGGCAGCAACGCGGTGAAGAAGCTGTTGAAGGTGCCCGGCAGCTCGCTGTCGGGAATCGCCTGCTGCGCGGTGCGGAACATCGGCGCGGGCTCGCCGCGGATGTGTTTCAGCGACATGGCGAAGATCGGCCCCGCGATGATCAGCGTGGGGATCGCGACGACGAGGCCATACAGCAGCGTCTTGCCCATGTCCGCGTGCACGGCGACGACGAGCGCGGTCGCGGACGGGTGCGGCGGCAGGAAGCCGTGCGCGATCGACAGGCCCGCCAGCAGCGGCATGCCGAGCGCCACGGCCGGACGGCCGGACTGGTACACGAGCGAGAAGATCAGCGGGATCATCAGCACGAAGCCGACGTTGTAGTACAGCGGCATGCCGACGACGAAGCCGGTGACGGTCATCGCCACCGGGATCCGCGCCATGCCGAGGCGGTCGACGAGGCTGATGGCGATGCGCCGGGCCGCGCCGCTGTCGGCGATCAGCTTGCCGAACACGGCGCCCAGGCAGATCACGACGACCAGGGACCCGAGCAGGTCACCGATCCCTTTTTCGATGGCGCCCGGGATCTTCGCGGCGGGCATCCCAAGCATCAAGGCGGCGACGATGGCTGCGACGACGAACGCGAGGAGCGGCTGAATCTTGCCCCACGCGATCATCACCGTCAGCAGGCCGACCGCCAGTAGTACTGACAGCAGGTTCCACATGGCCGGCCTCCGGTCAGAAGTTGTAGCGCAGGCCGGCGCGGTAGGTGCGTCCCACGACGTCGTACAGGGCCGGGTTGATCGCGAAGCTCGGGTTGGCCTGCGGTGCAGGTTCCGGATCGCGGTCCGCCAGGTTGTCGATCTTGAAGTAGACCATCATCTGCTTCGACACGTTGTAGCTGCCGCCGAAGTCGACGTAGGTCGCGCCCTTCATCTTGTTGTCGTAGATGGTCGGGTGGATCAAGGTCGACACCGGGCAGTTCGTCTGGCACTCGATGTACTCGTTGCTGTACTTGCCGTCGCTGAACCAGCGCTCGGTGAGGGTCAGGCTCAACTTGTCGTTGTCCCACGACTGCGTGGCGAGCAGCTTCCACTTCGGCGTGTTGCCCAGGTTGACACCAGCGCCTTCCGACGGGATCGTGCCGACGACGCCCGAATCCGTGATGAAGTGCAGCGTGCGGGTGGCCAGCGCGCGGACGGTGAAGCGGCCCGGCAGGTTGAATCTGTCGAGGTTCGTGCGGTACGCCGACTCGATGTCGAAGCCTTTCAAATGCAGCGAAGCGAGATTGAAGTTCTGCACCGTGACGTAGTTGTTGCCCGGGCTGTTCAGCTCCATCGCCTGGCAGATCTCCTGGTTGCCGGCCACGCACAGGTCGACTTCCTGCTGGATCGACAAGGTCGAGATCACGTCGTTGACCTTGATGTCGTAGTAGTCGAGCGACGTCGAGAAGCCCGGCGCCCAGCTCGGCTGGCTCAGCACGATGCCGAACGAGTTATTACGCGCGATTTCCGGACGGAGCTTCGTGTTGCCGACGGTGCGCTGCTGCACGCTGACCGTGTTGCCCTGGTACTGCACCTGGTTGTTGACGACGACCGGCGCCGCGAACAGTTCGGAGAGGTTCGGTGCGCGCACGTCCTTCGAGCTGACGGCGCGGAAGCGCAGGCCGTCGATGGGCGTCTTCCACGTGGCGCCGATCTTCCAGCTGCTGACGCTGCCGGCGGTGCTGTACTTGGTCTGACGGTCGGCCAGGTTCAGGTTCGCTTCGCCCCAGGTGTCCGACTTCAGTACGGGCAGGTTCAGCTCGACGTACGCCTCGCGCACGTTGTACGCGCCCGCGCCGTTGTGATAGTTACCGGCATACCAGTTGTTGCCGACCGTGCTGTTGAGGGTCGGGTCGGCGGGGTAGGCTGCGCCGCCGATCGAATCCGGGGAAACGCCGGCGCCGTACGGATCGCCGTGCACGTCGTACTTCTCGCGGCGCCATTCGGCACCCGTCGCCATCGACAGCGGGCCCGCCCAGCCTTCCCAGATCTCGCCGTTGAAGTTGGCGCTGGCCACGTCCTGGCTCTGCGTCGTGCGCTGGATCGGGCCGGCGCCCGGCGCGACATAGCCCCACGCGGCCGGATCGACCGGGTTGTTGCCGATGATGTTCAGCGGCACGCAACCGTTGGCGGCGGCGACGGCGTTGCGGCAGACGATCTTGCCGCTGGCATCGCGCACGGCGTCGATCGCATTGTTGTAGCGCGTGTTCAGCGTGATGTCGTGGACGTTGATGTTGGTCGTGTTCTCGCCGTGTTCCGCGTAGGCGTCGTACGACCACTCCTTGCCGAACAGGTTGAACCTGCCGTCCGCGCCCACGACGAAGCGGCGCTGCGTGCGCGTCGGGTGGACGTTGATGTTCTCCGGGAAGATCGCGTTCGCCGTGCCGTACTGGAAGCTCTTGATGTTGTTGGCCGCGCAGGCCGCCGCGATCGAGGCGGGCAGGAACGGGTTGTCGCACTGGATCGTCAGGTTGGCCTGCTTGGCCGCGCCCGGGTTCGGCGAGAAGTGCGATTTCACCTGCGCATAGTTCGCGGTGAAATAGATCTCGTTATCCGCGTCGAGGTCCCACGACAATCGCGTGTAGGCGACTTGTCGCTTGAAATTCATCGCGAGGTTCGTACCGGCGCCCACGCTGCCCGAGAGGTCGCCGCCCACGCAGAACGGATTCACGCAGTTCGTGACCTGGCCGGTGCCGGTCGGCACGCCGTTCGAGCCGTAGTTGAACTGGTACGGCACGCCGCCGTCGCCGAACGCGGTGCCCTGCAGCGGGCCGCTCGTGATCAGGCCGTATTTCGAATACTGGTATTGCTGGGCGTGGTCGATGGCCATGTATTCCGGCTTGCCGTCGGTGGTCTGCGACAGCGGACGGCGCTGGAACACCGTGTTGCGGTACCACGTGCGGCCACCCGCGCCCACTTCGCCGAAGCCCGGCGAGTCGATGCCGTTTTCCTTGCTGAATTCGCCGCTGACGGTCGCGTGCAGGCGGTCGTCCATGAAGCCCTTGCCCCAGGCGGCCTGCAGGGTGCCGCTCTTGTCGTCGTGGTAGCGCGTCTGGCCGCCCTCGACGTTGGCCTTGAAGCCCGTGAATTTCTTATCCGTGATGAAGTTGACGACACCGCCTACCGCATCGGAACCGTACGACGCCGACGCGCCGCCCGTCACGACGTCCACGCGCTTCACCAGCAGTTGCGGGAACTGGCTGACGTCCGTGACGCCGGTGACGTTCGCGCCGACGACGCGCTGGCCATCGAGCAGGGTCAGGGTCCGGATGGTGCCCAGGCCGCGCAGGCTCAGCGAGGACAGGCCCTGGATGCCGCTCGAGGTGCTGTTGGTGCTCGTCGTGCGGCCCGTGCTGCCCTGCAGCGCCGGCAGTTCGGCCAGCGTGTTGAACAGGTTCGGCTTCGCGGCCTTTTCGAGGTCGGCACTGGACAGGCTCGTCGTCGGCGTCGGCTGCGTGAAGCCGCGGGCCGCGATGCGCGAGCCGGAAATGCGCACGACGTTCGCTTCCGGGACGGCGGGGGCGGCTTCAGGCGCCTGGGTTGCCTGGGCATCCGTCGCCGGCTGTTGTGCCGGTTCGGCTTGCTGCGCATGGGCGGCGCCGAGCATGCCGCAGGCGCTGGCGACGGCGAGGTTGATGAGGGTGCGTTGTAGTGGTGTACGCATGGTAGTCTCCATTATTCTCATGTGGTCGGCATGCCGCCTCGGATGGGCGGCTGGGCCGGGTGCGACGACTGACTTAGTGATTGATCGATGCGATGATGCTGGCCACCAGGGTTTCTGGCGGCTGGGTAATGTCCAGGGTGATGCCGGCCTCGTCCGGCTGCAGCGGCTCGAGGTCGCGCAGCTGGCTGTCCAGCAGGGTAATCGGCATGTAGTGGCCGATGCGCGTCTGCATGCGCGCCGCGATCGTGCCGCGCGGACCATGTAAATGGGCGAAGCGCAGGTTCGGGTCGGCCTGGCGCAGCAGGTCGCGGTAGCGGCGTTTGAGCGCCGAGCACGACACGACGACACCCGTGCCGCGTTCGCGCGCGGCGCCGATCTCGTTGGCCAGGGCTTGCAGCCAGCCGGCGCGGTCGTCGTCCGTCAGCGGGACGCCGGCCGACATCTTGACCACGTTGGGCGCCGGGTGATACGCGTCGCCCTCGAGGAAGGCGACGTCGAACGCCGCGGCGAGGGCGGCAGCGATCGTGCTCTTGCCGCAGCCGCAGACGCCCATGATGACCCAGCGGCGGCCTTCGCCCGAGGGATTGGATACATCGCTTGGTGATGCCATTCTGTCTCTCTTTCTGTCAATTCACAGCGACCGTTAGCGCTATCATTTTTGCCAAGTCTTCAATAAGGCGGCGGGTTTGTAAAGTGTTATTCATGTTGCGGAGCAAACCTTGCGGGGGGCGGCTCATGCAATTTGCATGAAATGACCGGGAGATTGCTGTTTCCTCAGAGGGAAACTGTGAAAATTGGACTGATAGCGCTATCAGTTGTGCACGGCGGCATTATGGGAGAGCGTGTGGCGTTTACAACACGTTTGCATCACCGGACGTTGGCGGAGTCGTGACCTTGGTCCGATGCAGGCGCATTTGCACGACAAACATCCGCAGCGCGGCCAGGAAGGGAACGGAAAGGAAGATGCCGGACACGCCGGCCAGTTCCTCGCCGGCGAGCAGGCCGAACACGACGAGGATCGGCGGCACGTCCACGCCCTCGCTCATCAGCCAGGGGCTCAACATATAGTCCTGGAAGACGCGGTAGCCGCCGATGAAGACGATGATCCAGCCCACGTGCTCGTAGCCGCTGAACAGGGCGACGCCGACGATGGCCGCCGCCGCGACGAGTGGCCCCAGCACGGGAATCACTTCCAGCACGGCCGCGACGCCGGCCAGCAGCAGGGCGAACGGCACCCTCATCAGCGACAGCACGAGACCGTAGGCGAGGAGCGTCGCCAGCGACAGCAGGGCCAGTGCCCGCACATAGCTCGACAGCAAGGTGTTCAGGCCGTGCAGCACGTCTGTCCAGAACGCGCCGTTGCGGCGGTGGCGCATCGCCACGAGCAATTCGTCGAAGACATGCGCCTGCAAAATCATCAAGAAGCTCAGGATCGGGACGACGATGACGTAGATCAGGTTGCCGGCGAGGTGCACCAACCCGTAGCCGATGTTGCGCACGAACGGCATCGCCTCCGCCGAGCCGCCCTGCAACAGGTCGCGCAGGAAGGCGGCCAGGCGCGCGCGCAGGGGTTCGAGCAGGTGGGGCAGCGGCAGGCGCCGCTCCAGCGTGGCGGGATCGAGCAGGGTCGGCAACTGTTGCGCCAGGGCCGTGGCCTGCTCGGCCACCGTGTTGCCGAACAGCCCGACGGCCAGCGCGACGAGCCCGACCACGACGAGGTAGACGAGGCATAGCAGGAGCGTGCGCGGCACGCGGCCGCCGACGACACGCTGGGCCAGCACGAACAGCGGATAGATGAGGTAGCTGAACAGCACGGCGATCAGCATCACCAGCAGCGTCGTCCGCACGAGAAAGACACCATACAGTCCTGCAATCACCAGCGCGGCCGTCCACACCACGCGGGCCGTACGCGCATCGATACCGAACACGGCGTCTCCCTGTCAGCAACCCGCCGCGGCGGCGGGCCTTGTCATGATGATACGACCAGGCCTTCTTCGCTGGCGCGCAACACGGCCGCCCGGTGCTACATTAGGCGTGCATGGAACACGGAAGGAGGGCGACGTGAAACGCAGCTATCGCTGGGCAACGGAGCAGGGTGGCGGCCTGGAGCATGTCGAGCTGGAGACCGGGGAGGCCGGCGTGACGGCGGAAGGTGTCCTCATCGGCCCCGCCGGCGGACGTCTGTTCGCCTGCAGTTATCTGTTGTGCTGCGACGAGCACTGGCGCGTGCGCAGCCTTGACGTCCATGTCGCGGGCAAGGGGCGCGTGAGCCTGCGCGCCGACGGGGCCGGCAACTGGACTGACGCGGGCGGCGCGCCGTTGCCGGCGCTGCAGGGCTGCACGGACGTCGACCTGTCCGGCAGTCCCTTCACGAACACGCCGCCGATCCGGCGCCTCGGCGATGCGCTGCATGACCGCCAGGAAATCCGCGTCGCGTACGTCGACCTGCCCAAGCTCGACGTCCAGCCCGTCGCGCAGGCGTACACGCGCGTGGCGCCCGACCGGGTGCGGTTCGAAAGCCTGTCCCGGCCATTCGCCGCCGACCTCGACGTCGACGGCGATGGCGTCGTGCTGCGCTACGAGGGGTTGTTTACGCGCGTCGCGGGCTGAGGGCTTTGCGTTGACGCCGCGCCGATCCACGTCAGGCGGTGCCACAGGGCTTCCAGCGGGCCTTGCTTATGGTGCTTGAGCCACCAGGCGCTGAAGCAACCCTGCAGCATGGCCAGCACGATGCCGATCGACAGCGCCGCGACGGTGCCGGTGACCTCGTACAGGCCGAAGCCGAAGCCGTGGTACAGGGTCGTGCCGACGATCGATTGCATCATGTAGCTCGTCAGGCTCATCCTTCCCAGCCAGCGGAGCGACCCCAGCACGCGCGCGCCGGCGGGACGACGGTACAGCAGGGCGAAACCCGTCACGAGCAGCAGCATGATGTCCAGGTTGAGCAGCGGCTTGGCGATGGCGTCCAGCGGCCGGCGCAGGGCCTCGGCGGGGAACCACGCCGCCAGGTGCCCTTGGATGAAGATCAGCGGACCGAGCAGCAGCAACGCCCCGAAAAAGACGCGGCGCCAGATGCCGATGTTCCTGTCATTCACGGCAAACAGCCCGAGGCGGCCGGCCAGCATGCCGAACATGAACAGCGCGGGAATCTGCAGGAGGCGGCCCATTTCCCAGCTCCACAACAGCACGGCCTGCTTGCCGTTCGTGAGGTTGCCGATCCAGACGTCGAGCAGTGAGCCGTGCTTCAGGTATTCCTCGGCGCGGCCGAAGTATGCCCAGGAGGCGGGATCGGGCAGCTTGCCCGGCGCACTGCCCAGCGCCGCCAGCGCATCGAACCACGCGACCGGCTGCAGGCTGAGGAAGCAGGCCAGCAGGAAGACCGTCCACGTGCCCAGGCGCGCGACGGGAATCAGCACGAGGCCGAGCACGGCATACATCGCGAGAATGTCGCCCTCGTAGAACGCGGAATTCACGAGTCCGAACCCGAGCAGGAGCAGCATGCGCCACGCGAAGCGCGGCCGGAAATCCTCCCCGCGCCGGGCCCGGGCGTCGTCCTGCAAGTGGAACGTCAGGCCGAACAGCAGGGCGAAGATGGCATACGACTTGCCGCCGAACAGGGCGAACATCGTATCCCAGATGTGTTGTCCCAGTTCTTTCAACCAGGCCGGCTCGCCCGGCGGCGAAAAATAGAGATCGAAGTGCTCGATGTTATGCAGCAGCATGATCGAGACGATGGCAAAGCCGCGCAGGGCATCGACCAGGTCGAGGCGGGAGTCGGTACGGGGCATGTCGGGGGAGGGCGTCATGGTATTCCTGTCCGTTTTTGGGCCCGGCCATTCTAGTTTGGAATCGTTTTCATCTCCACTATATTTTTTACAACGCCCACGCTTATTTCTCGTTATAAGTTCACATCTGGTTACAAACTGCCCGTGTTTGTCGGCATCCCGCAACGCTGAAAATTTTTTCCGAGTGGCAAAGCAAAGTTCTCGCAAACCGTTTAGAATTGCCTCCCATCAGCTTTCCACGCGCCAACCGCTCGGTTGGCGTTTGCTTTTTGATCCAGACATTTTTTTAAAAAAAGTCATCTACTAAATGCAAAATCATTTGCCCGCTACTGCTGCCGCCCGCTCCCGCAGCCTCCCGCTCGCGCAATCGCAGTCGTTCGCCCTGCCGCTCCTGTTCACGGTATTCGGCGTGATCATGGGTTCGTGGGCCGGCCGCATTCCGGCCATGGCCGAACGCGTGCACGTGTCGCACTCGGCGTTGTCGATGGTGCTGCTGTGCGGCGGCCTCGGTGCCGTTCTGTCGTACCCTATTTCATCGCGCATGATGAGCTCGCTTGGCGCCCGCAAGACCATGCTGTTTTCCGGCCTGGCCCTGCTCGCCGTGCTGGTCGCCATCGGCGGCGCACCGACTGTGCCGCTGCTGATGATGGCCGTCCTGAGCCTGGGCATCACCGCCAGCACGTTCGACGTCGCCGTCAACTCGACCGCCACCCGCCGCGAAAAGCAGTCGGGCAAGTCGGAACTGTCGAAACTTCACGGCCTCGGCTGCGCCGGCGGCCTGGCGGGTGCGACCCTGGGCAGCCTGATGGCCGGCCTGCACATCGCGCCGCTCACGCACTTCGTGATGCTGGCCAGTCCGCTGGCCCTGGCCCTCTACTATGGCTATGCGTCGCTGGATGCGGACGACACCGGTGAAGTCGTCGAGAAAAAATCGTTCTCGCTGCCGCGCGGCCCGCTGCTGTTCCTGGGCGCACTCGGCTTTTTCGGTTCGATGGCCGAAGGCAGCATCGCCGACTGGAGCGGCGTGTTCCTGAAGGAGCACTTCGGTGCGTCGGACGGCCTGGCGCCGCTGGCCCTGTCGTCGTTCTCCGTGATGATGCTGCTGGCCCGCCTCGGCGGCGACAAGCTCAAGGTGCGCTATGGTGCCCGTTCGCTCGTCACCAGCGGCTCGATGCTGGGTGCCGCCGGCCTGTTCTTCGCCGTGCTGTCGCCGAATGCCTGGTTCGCCCTGTTCGGCTTCGCCGTCGCGGGCATGGGCCTGGCGCTGGTGTTCCCGTTCGTGTTCAGCGCGGCGGGCGCGCAGGGTCCGGCGGCATTGGCCGGCGTGGCCAGCATGGCCTACAGCGGCAGCCTGATGGGCCCGCCGGTCATCGGCGCCATCGCCCAGGGCATGGGCATGCAGATCGCCATCGCCTACATCGGCGGCCTCGCCTGCCTGATCGCCTTCGTGGCCAGCCGTTCGCGCCTGCTGAAGTAATCATCCTTTCTTCCTCGTTCAGGGCGGTGCCGATGGCGCCGCCCTTTTTTGTTTGCGCTGTGCCAAGCCCGCGCGCATTCCGCAGAACTCCAGTACGCCTGCGTACTCCAAGCAAACGTCGCTCGTCTGCCCAGGATCGGAGTTGCCATGCAAAGCGAAATCGATGCCGTGTCCGTCGTCTGGTTCCACGACCGCCAGCTGCGCGAACGCGATTGGCCCGTGATGTCGCACGTCGCCGCCGATGCTGGTGTATGGGAATGGATCGCCGCCAATCACCGCTACAACGGCCTGCTGTGGCGCGAGGAAGACCGGGCGCGCCGGCTCGACGTGCCGCCTTCCGAGATCGCGGCCGGCAAGCGCCTGATCGACCGCTACAACCAGAAACGCAACGACGCGGTCGAATCCATCGACGAAGCGCTGCTGGCCGGCCTGCGCCACGTCGTCTGCGTTCCCGATGCGCGGCTCTCCAGCGAAACGGCCGGCGCCATGATCGACCGCCTGTCGATCCTCGCGCTGAAGATCCACCACATGCGCGCGCAGACGCAGCGCGTCGATGCGGACGACGCCCACATCCGCGCGTGCACCGCCAAGCTCGACCGCCTGCTCGCGCAGCGCCAGGACCTGATGGCCTGCCTCGACCTGCTGCTCACGGAAGCGCGGGCCGGACGGGCCTATTTCAAGCTGTATCGTCAATTCAAGATGTACAACGATCCCGCGCTGAACCCGTACCTCAACGGCCAGGTGCAGGGGGATGGAAGGGCGGCGCCGTGAACGAGACGATCGACGTCGTGATCCCGACCCGCAACCGCCCCGCGGCGCTCGCGGTCACGTTGACGGCGCTCGGCGCGCAGACCTGGCCGGCCTTGCGCATCGTGCTTGCCGACCAGTCGGATGGCGACGGCGTCTGCACGCATGGCGAAGTGCAGGCGGTATTGCGCTACCTGCGCGTTACCGGGCGCAGTGTCGACACGTTCCGGCGCCCGCGCCGCCGCGGCATGGCCGAACAGCGCGCCTTCCTGCTGGCCCACGTGCGCTCGCCGTGCTGCCTGTTCGTCGACGACGACGTGATCCTCGAACCGGACCTCGTCGCCCGTCTGCACGCCGTCCTGCGGGAAGAGGAATGCGGCCTCGTCGGCAGTGCGCTGCATGGATTGAGCTACCTGGGCCAGTTGCGGCCGATGCAGGAAGCGATCGAATTCTGGGACGGTCCCGTGATGCCGGAAACCGTGCGGCCCGGCAGCCCGGCGTGGGCGCGTCATCACCTGCACAGCGCGGCGAACCTCTTTCACGTGCAGACCCGCCTGGCGGACGAGACCGGAGCGACGCGACGCTACAAGATCGCCTGGGTCGGCGGCTGCGTGATGTTCGATACGGCCAAGCTGCGCGCGGTGGGCGGCTTCGACTTCTGGCGCGACCTGCCGGCCCAGCATTGCGGAGAAGATGTACTGGCCCAGCAGCGTGTGATGGCGCTGTACGGCGGCTGCGCGATATTTCCGTCCGGCGCGTATCACATGGAACTGCCGACGACCATCACGGCACGGGCCATCGATGCGCCGTATGTGTTGCCGCTCAGTGAGCCACACGATGAGCCGCACGACGAGCCGCACGATGCGACCGGCGAGTGACCGTGTCGATGACATGCGTGTAGACGACATGCGTGTCCACGACATGCGTGTCCACGACGTGCGTGTCCACGACATGCGTGTCCACGATGTGCGCAAGATCGTCGTGCTGCGGCCGGGTGCGGTGGGCGACTTCGTGTTCGCGCTGCCGGCCCTGCACGCGTTGAAGCAGGCGTATCCCGGGGCCGAACTGGTCCTGGCGGGAAAAGCCTGGCATCGTGCGTTCCTGCACGGGAGGCCAGGGCCGGTCGACCGGGTTGTCGAGGTGCCGCCCGTGCAAGGCGTCGGCGCACACGAGACTTCGAAAGACGAGGTCGAGCGCTTCGTCGACGCGCTGCGCGCCGAGCGTTTCGATCTCGCATTGCAGATGCATGGGGGAGGGCGTCATTCGAATCCATTCCTGTTGCGCTTCGGTGCACGGCTGACGGCGGGGGCCTGCGCGCCGGGTGTGCCCTTGCTCGATCGCTGGGTGCCGTTTCGCCAGCCCAGCCCGCGCAGGCTGGCCTTGCTCGAGATCGCGGGCCTGGCCGGCGCGGAGATCCAGTGGCCGCTTGACGCGCAACCGGAACTCGCGCTCACGGAAGCCGACCGGCACGAGGCTGCGGCGATCATGCCCGGGCTGGCCGGTAAACGGCTCATCGTGCTGCAGCCGGGGTCGACCGATCCGCGGCGCTGCTGGCCGGCGCCATCGTTCGCGGCGCTGGGCGACCGGCTCGCGCAGGACGGCGCCTGTGTCGCCGTCAACGGTTCGCCGGACGAAGTGGATCTTGTGCACGAGGTCGTGGCGCGCATGCACGCGCCGGCCGTCGCACTCGCAGGCCGGCTGAGCCTGGGCGGGCTGTGCGGCCTGCTGGCGCGCGCCGCGCTGCTCGTGTCGAACGACACCGGCCCGCTGCACCTGGGCCTGGCGCTCCGTGTGCCGAGTGTCGGTATCTTCTGGCTGACGAATTTGATCGACGGAATGCCGTTGCGGCCCTCGACCCTGCATGCGGCCATGTCGGTGCGGACACGCTGCCCTGTTTGCGATCAGGACAATCTGCGAGCGCGCTGTCCGCACGATGTGAGCTTCGTCGCCGATGTCGGCATCGACGAGGTGGAGGCGCTGGCCCATGCGGCATTGGCTCATCAATAGTCACCAGTAAGGCCACATGCCGACACTGCGCTGGCGGCTCGGCGCCGTGCCGGCCAGCAATGCGCGTGCATGTTGCAGCACCACCTGGGCGCGCTCCGCACCGGGATCCCAGATGCAGCGGTGCGTGTGGCGGTCGAGCGGCGCCCAGCGGGCAATGTCGGCCTTGCTGAACACGACGACGCTTTTGAGCCCGAGGCCGGCCGCGATGTGGGACACGCCGGTGTCGTTGCAGAGCAAGAGCCTGGCATCACGCATCAGGACGGACATCGCACCGATCGAGATGGGCGCGGCGGCGTCGAGCGGCGGGTGGTGCATGCGGGACGCCACGTCGGCCGTCAGGTCCGCTTCCTCGGCCGATCCCGTCAACACCACCTTGAGGCCGAACTCGGCGGCGAGGCGGTCGCCGACCTCCGCAAACAAGGCCGCCGGCCAGCATTTGTCCCGCTTGCGCGCGCCCGGGTGGATGCACACGTAGGCGCCGGGCGTGAGTGCGGTGCCGAGGCCGCTTGCGCGCCACTCGTCTTCGTCGTCGTGCGACAGCGGAAATTCCAGGTGGACGCCGGTCGATGGTGCGCCGAGCTGCTCCATCAGCGACAGGAGGCGCTCCGGCTCCGCCCCGACTTCCGGATAGGGAAACAGGACGGTGCGGTCGCGGACGACGGGCGCGCCACGGCAGAACCCGGCCATCGCCTGCGCGCCGAAGCCGCTGACGATGTCGTTGCTCACGTCGCCACTGCCGTGCAACTGGAGCGCCAGCGCGAACTGGCGGGCGCAGAGACTGTTGTAGAAACGCGCGAGCGCCTCCTGCCGTACCGGTTGCTCGGGCAGCAAAGGGTGGCCGGGAAAGGCGATGAATTCATCGACGTACGCACTGAACCGGTCTGCGAATTGCTGCGCCCACGGCAAACCCACCAGCGCGATGTGGGCACGGGGCACGGCGGCGCGCAGCGCACGCAGCGCGGGCACCGCGCACAGCATGTCACCCAGGTGAAGGGCGCGGAATACGATGACCGAAGGCGGATCGAGGCGCTGCAGCAGTGGTCGACGGTACATTGTTGCTCCTTTGTCGCCTGAGTTGCCGCGCTACCTTCGCAACAGGCCATCAAGGACATTGCGCGTGACGCGCTCCAGTTGGCGATCCCGGCCGGCGTCGAGGACTTGCGCCCAGTCGGTGGTTCCGGCAGAAAACACGGTGCCGTTGCGTGTGAACAGGCCCATGGCGGCCGTGTGGATGCCTTCGCCGGCCGCGTGGCGTGCACGTGCCGGCAATTCCTGCCAGTCGGGGCCCAGGCGCGCCGCCGCCAGCAATGCATAGCCGTCCGGCGTACCGTCCCCGTCCGCCCAGACGGACAGCAATGCGCCATGGTCGGCATCGAAGACGTCGAGCGGAACGCCGTCGCATTCATAGCCCGCCAGCGGCGGCCAGCTATGCCGTCCGAGCGCGTCGCCGCGCGCCAGGCCGGTCTCCGTGAAGATCCAGTGATCGGGCTGCTGGACACGATAGCCGCCGGACCTGCGCGGACCATCCCACGAGCCGCCGCCATGCCGGTAGCTGGCGCCGCTCAAGCTGTCTTCGGGACGCGCCGCGCCGCGGGGTGACCACCATTGGTCGCGGGCGCCATGCGGGCCGCCCTGGTGGCAGACGATGGCCGTCCCGTCAGCGACGACGTGGATGCGCCACCAGCACACATTGCCGGCGAAGAAAGCGAGATTGCCGCCGCGGGCGACGAAGTCCTCGACGGCATCGCGTGTCGTCGTGCTCCAGTATTCGTCATGGCCGGCCGCGACCAGGAGGCGGTAGCCCGCGAGCAGCGCCGGGTCGGCGTGGATGTCGAGGTCCGTGCAGAAGTCGGCGCGGTAGCCATTGCGTGCCAGCCAGCGGATGAAGCGCGCGTCCCAATGGGCGAAGGTCTGGCGGGGCGATGCGGTGTCGTAATGGTCGGCGGCGCACCATACCGGCCCGCCGATGCCGCCGCCGGGACGGCGCAGCGAGACGCGCGCGCCCGGTGGCTCGATCGAGCGCGGCGGGTGGACGTAGAAGCAGCCGCCGCCGCTGGCGTTATAGGCGTGGTACGTGGCCAGCGGCAGTTTGTAGAGCAGACCGCCGGGCATGCCGCGTTCTCCAGGCCGTGCCAGCACGACGAACAGGGCGGCCCCGTGGCCGCGGGCCAGGTCGAACGTGGTCTTGCGTCCTTCTTCTTCGAGGTCGGCAATGACCACGGCCGAGGGCCAGTCCGGGGGGATCGGAAAGGGATAGGCCGGCCAGTTCCAGTCCGCGTCCGGCGCGGCATCGGCCGCCCATGCGCCGGGCAGCCAGTCGCTGCGCAGCATCTCGACCGGTCCGTCGCTCCAGCGGTAGAACGTGACGCGGAAACGGCGGCTGTCGGTCGACACGTGCAGCTGCAGCGTGGCGCCGGGCAGCACGCTGGCCCGTCCTGGATACGCACGGATCATGCGGGCAGCTCCGGTTCGATCCGTTTGGTCACGAGAAAGGGCGGTATCGCGAGGGCGTGCAGCGGCATGCGGCGGAACGAGGCAAGCGCTTCCTCCGGCGTTTCGACGATCGGTTCGTCCTTGCCGTTGAACGACGTGTTCAGCAGGACCGGCACGCCCGTGCGCGCATCGAAGCCCGTCAGCAGGCGGCGCAGCAGCGGGTCATCGTCCGGGCCGACGGTCTGCAGGCGCGCGCTGCCGTCCACGTGGGTGATGGCCGGTACCTGTGCGATCCTGTCCGGCCGGACCGGCGCGGCGAACTGCATGAAGGGCGAGGGACGCGGCAGGTCGAAGTATTCCCCGGCCCGTTCGGCGAGCACGACGGGGGCCAGCGGACGGAACCACTCGCGCTGCTTGACGCGCGCATTGATCCAGTCGCGGACTTCGGCCTGGCGCGGATCGGCCAGGATGCTGCGGTGGCCCAAGGCGCGCGGTCCGAATTCGCTGCCTTCCTGGTACAGGGCGAGGACGCGGCCCCGGCACAGCAGGTCGAGCATGTGGCTGCACATGGCGTCGGTGTCCGCGAGGTGGACGATGTGCAGATCGTCCCGGTCTGCCAGGGCGGCTTCGATGTCGTGGTGCCGCGGCAGGGGCCCGAGGTAGTCGTGGGTCCAGCGGTAGGCGCAGCCGGCGCCGGCCAGTTCCGCGAGGCCGTACAGCGCACAGCCCAGCGCGGTGCCCGCATCGCCCGGCGCGGGCGGAATGAAGACCTGCTTGAACGGCGTTTCGCGCAGCAGGCGTTCGTTGGCCGAACAGTTCAGCGCCGTGCCGCCGGCGAAGCACAGGTTGTCCAGCCCGGTCTCCGCATGCAGCCAGCGGGCCACGGCCAGGATGGCATCCTCGAACGCGCGCTGGCCCGCCGCCGCCAGGTTGGCGCAGTCGGCGAAGGCGACGCCCGGCTGGCCGTAGCGGAATCGTTCGTGGTCGCGCAGGATGTCGCGCCAGGCCGGCGGCAACGTCACCTGCCCGCCTTCGACGGCCAGTGGCGGCAGGCCCAGTGCATGCGGCTGGCCGTGCGGGGCGAGCCCCATCACCTTGCCTTCGTTGCCTTCGCCGGGGAAGATGGCTTGCGTCAGCAGGAAATAAAACATGCCGAGGCCGACGAGGCGCATGTCGTCCCGGTCCCACAGGTGCTTGCCGATGCAGTGCACGCGTTCGCGGTCGGCGCGGTAGAACGAGGCGACTTCGCGCCAGTCGCCCGGCACGTACGCCGCGCCGCTCCAGTGGTCGGTCAGGTCCGCGACGGGGCTGCCCTGGCCGTCGATGACCATGGCGGCGGCCTCGCGGAACGGCGACGGGTGGAACACGCTGTAAAGGTGCGCCAGGTGGTGCGAGATGCGCACATGCCGGCAGCCGGGGGCAAGGCGCAGCGTCGCGCCCAGTTCCGCGTCGTACCGGGCCTGGTGGCGCGCTTCGTCGTCGCACGAGAAGCATTCGACCACGATGTCGATGGGCCGCTCCGGCCATGGCAGGCGCGGTCCGTAATGGTCGCGCACGTCGCCCGGCCGGCCCCAATGGTGCTTGTGCCGCGTGAGCCGCTCCTTCTGGATCGCCCACACCAGCCGCGAGCCCTGCATCAGGCAGGCACTGGCGTCCTGGGTCCGGTTAATACCGAGCACGACGGGGACATCGGTCATCGTTACCTCCGCGTTGGGTTGCGCTGCGGTCCTGCTGAGGCTTGGAGCACGATGAGCTGGATTAGTTCATCCATTCGCGCGGTCGTTGGATGTCGATGGCGGCCTGAACGGTACGGCGAAAGACGGTATCATCGACGGCAGTGCCCTTGATGACGGATTCCTCATGCTCCAGACGCCCGCCTCGTTCACGCCCCTGATGGCTCCGCAGCAGGATGCCGCACCGCTGTCCTTCGTCTTCCATGGTGGGCGGCTGCTCGTGCGCGAGGCCGACCTCGGCCTGCCCGACGAGGCCGCGCTACGCAGCCTCGCGCTCGACCCGCCGCGCCTGCAGCCGGTGGGCCTGCTGGACGGCCGTTATTGCCAGACCGCCTGGGTCGACGACGAAGCCCTGGCTCCGCCCGGCCACGCCTGGCGCGGGCTGCGTTCGCTGTTCGGCGAGTTCGACGAAGGCCACCTCGGCGTGGCCGCGCGTGCCTGCCAGATCGCCGAATGGGCGCGCACGCACCGCTTCTGCGGCGCCTGCGGCAGCGGCACCGTGCTGGCGGCGGGCGAGCGCTGCTTCAAGTGCGTGAACTGCGGCCACATGGCCTATCCGCGCATTTCGCCGGCGATGATGGTCCTGATCCGCAATGGTGACAAGGTGCTGCTGGCGCTGCACACGCAGTCCGCCGTCAAACGCTTCGTGCCGCTGGCCGGCTTCCTGGAAGCGGGCGAGACGATCGAGGAAGCCGTGCACCGCGAAGTGTTCGAGGAAGTGGGCCTGCGCGTGCACAACCTGCGCTATTTCGGCAGCCAGTCGTGGCCGTTCCCGCACTCGCTGATGATCGCGTTCACGGCCGATTACCTGGACGGCGAGATCCGTACCGATCCCAACGAGATCAGCGAGGCGCGCTGGTTCGCACCGGGCGACGAGTGGCCGGAGCGCGTGCCGCACGTGTCGATCTCGAGCATGCTGGTCGACAGCCACCGTCCGCCCGGCCGCTGACGGCCGGCCCGCTTACGGTACGGGCGTAGCTGCGACCTTGCCTTCCACGCGCAGCGCCAGCGGCGTCTCTTCCGGCCGCGCGCCCGTGCTGCGCATGCGGACGACGCGCTGCATCAGGTCGAACCAGAAGGGGGCGCCGAACAGCGCGGTCGACGCCGTGACGATCCAGCCGGCGACCTGCAGCGCGAAATCGGCATTGGCTACCGGAGGGAACCGCGTCCAGCCGATCGGCAGCGCCATCATGGCGTCGAACACGGCCGGGTCGAGCGCGCCGGGCGCGTCATGGAGATGGGCCGCAAGGGCCGGCTGCTGCCACAGCGTGCGGAACAGGTGGATGCTGTCGATGTTGAACAGGATCGCCAGCAGCAGCGCCAGCAGCAGGGAAATCAGCATCTGGCGCCGTTTATAGGCGCCGGACATGCGCGCCATCGCGTTGTCGAACCAGCCAGCCAGCATGTCCTGGAATTGCTGCAGGTCGCGCGCCCGCCCGTACAGCCCGCGCATCACCTGCCGGACCTGCGCATCGGGAATCGTCTCGATGGCGTTGCCGAGCTGGGCGAAGTCGCCCGGCACTTTCCACAGGCTGTCCACCAGCGCAATCGCAAAATGCGCCGGTTCGATGTACGATGGCCGCGTACGCATGTCCCGTTCGCTCGGGTGCGTGCCGTCCGCATGCGGGTTGACGAGCGGATGCTGGTAGACGGCACGCGCCAGCCCGTCGAAGCGGGAGTCGTTGAGCATGCTCTTGACGCCCGCCAGCAGGGTGTTGGCACGCAGCCGGAACGCCGCGGCCAGCGCTTCCTGCAAGGTGCTGACGATCAGGGCGACCGTGCCATAACAAAATGTCAGGCCGATCGCGACTTCCAGGACGGTGCTCCCAAGCATGGCTGTTCTCCGCGCAGTGACAAGGACGTCGACTACGCTAGCGCATCCGCCACAGTCCGGCTTTCGTTTTGCGCAAGGAAGCCGCCGTCATCTGTGGATCCGCTTCATTTTCTATATACTCTCGGCAATCGAAAATTTTAGGGTTAACCATGTCTGACAAAGAAGTCTTCACCGAGAATGACTGGCGCCGCCTGCTGGTAAGCCTTGGCGAAGATCCCAATCGCTCCGGCCTGCACGAGACGCCCGCGCGTGTCGCCAAGGCCTGGAAACACTGGACTTCCGGCTACGACCAGGATCCGGTCGAGATCCTCAAGGCGTTCGAAGACGGCGCCGAGGAATACAACGAATTGATCGTCGTGCGCGGCATTCCGGTCTACAGCCATTGCGAACACCACCTGGCGCCGTTCTTCGGCAAGGCGACGGTGGGCTATCTGCCGAACGGCAAGATCGTCGGGCTGTCGAAGCTGACGCGCCTCGTCGACGTGTTCTCCAAGCGCCTGCAGGTGCAGGAACGCTTGACGGTCCAGATCGCCAACACGCTGATGGAAGTGCTGGAACCGAAGGCCGTGGGCGTGGTCATCAAGTGCCGCCACATGTGCATGGAAAGCCGCGGCATCCGCACGCCGGGCGAGGAAACCATCACGTCGACCCTCCTGGGCGAACTGCAGCCGAACCTGGCGCTGCGCACCGAGTTCCTGGCGCTGGCCCGCGACTGACGGCCTGCCCGACCCCGCACGCATGGCGCCGCAAAAAAAAGGCGCCATGATTCCGAACACGCTGCTAGACTGTATTTACTGGGCGCCGTGTTCGAATCCGTCGCGACAATGCGCTACGCCCCGTCGATGACCGGGAACCTGTTCCGGATCATGTGTCTCCAAGTGAATTTGAGGCGATCGACATGGCCAGGCAAACCTTTCCAAGCGATGTACCGCGTGAACAGTTCGAGACCGTGCGTGAAATGCTGGAAGCGGCCCGCCGCAAGACCCGGCCGCGCAAGCACGATCTGTACGATGTGTTCTGCGCCGTCCTGTACTTCCTCCACACCGGCAGCGCCTGGCGCAGCATGCCGCCCGAGTTTCCGCCCTGGCGCACCGTGCACGAATATTTCACGCAATGGACGATGCTGCGTGACGGCGACCGCACCCTGCTCGAGCAGGCGCTCGACCGGCTCGGGCGCACGGCCGAAATCGCGCGGCTGCGCCAGCTGACCGGGCAGCACTGATCCGGGCTGGGGGCGGATGACCGACTGGTCGCCGGCGGGTGTGAGCGCTATCCAGCGAGGCGGGACTAGCGCGTGGCCGCCACCGAGCCTTCCGCCGGCTCGAACACGAGCTTCTTTTTCGCATCCATGTGGAACACGCCGATCGGCTGGGCCTGCACATTGTCCGACGGTTCCGGCAACTGGCTGCAGGTACGGGTTTCCAGTTGCCACATCGCGTCGCCCGCGCGCAGCAAAAAGGTTTCGTCGCCCGTGGAGAACAGCTCGACGTTCAGGTCGGCCAGTGGCGTCTTGCCGAGGTCGAACTGGCGCTGGCAGTCCGGCAGGCGCGATGCGATCACCCGCAGGCCCACCTGTTTGCTCCAGAAATAATCCTGTGTGACAACCACGGTCAGGGCGTGGTCGTTGCTGTCGATCGTGTAGCTGGCCGATTCGTTGACGCAGCCGGCCAGCAGCAAGAGCGGTGTCAACAGGAGCAAGGTGGAGCGCATGGTCATTTCCGGGTTGCTGATGCTTCTGTGCATCACTGCGCGAGTATAGAGCGCTTCAAACACTTGCCGCAACGGCACGCTTCTCGCGCGCTCCGCGATTTTTTGATTTCGGAGATGATGAATCAGGCAATCCATCTTCGAAAGCGAGCAAAGTCATGCCAGACGATGACCAAAGTCTATCGGAGCAGCGTGCGCAGGGCGCGACGTTGGTCCATGCACCGCCGCAACCGCTCACCTTGCGGATCAATGGCGCCGAGCACAACCTGACGATCGAGCCCCGCGTGACCCTGCTGGACGCACTGCGCGACGTGCTGGGCCTGACCGGCACCAAGAAGGGCTGCGACCGCGGCCAGTGCGGGGCCTGCACGGTCCTCGTGGACGGCCAGCGCATCAACGCCTGCCTCACGCTGGCGATGATGCATGACGGCCGCGAGATCACGACCGTGGAGGGGCTCGCCCAGAGCGGGCAGCCGCATCCGATGCAGCAGGCGTTCATGGATTGCGACGGCTTCCAGTGCGGCTATTGCACGCCGGGACAGGTGTGTTCGGCGGTGGCGCTGCTGGATGAAGTGAAGGCAAGGCAGGCCAGCATGCTGACCGAAGGCGACCAGCTGGCGCCGGGGGCGCTGTCCGAAGACGAGATCCGCGAGCGCATGAGCGGCAACCTGTGCCGCTGCGGCGCCTATCCCAACATCGTCAAGGCCATCCACAGCGTGGTCTTGCGCCAGGCGTAGGGGGACGTGCATGCAATCGATCTTCTACGACCGTGCCAGGGATGTGAATCACGCGCTCGAGCTCGCGCGCCAGCCGGGTGCGAAATACATCGGCGGCGGCACCAACCTGCTCGACCTGTACAAGAGCGGCATCGAGAAACCCGTCCGCCTGATCGACGTGAGCCGGCTGGCGCTGGCCGGCATCGACGAGCTGCCGGGCGGCGGCCTGCGCATCGGTGCCATGGCCAGCAACACGGCGGCCGGGAATCATCCGCTCGTGCGCCAGCGCTACCGCCTGCTGTCGGAGGCGCTGCTGAACGGCGCGTCGCCCCAGCTGCGCAACATGGCGACCGTGGGCGGCAACCTGCTGCAGCGCACGCGCTGTTATTACTTCACCGATCCAACCTTCCCCCACTGTAACAAGCGCGATCCCGGCTCGGGTTGCGACGCCATCGACGGCCACAACCGCATCCACGCGATCCTGGGCGCGAGCCCGCACTGCATCGCGACCAATCCGTCCGACATGAGCGTTGCCCTTGTCGCGCTCGACGCGGTCATCCACCTGCAGGGGCCGGACGGCGCGCGGCAGGTGCCCGTCGCCGAGTTCCACCGGCTGCCGGAAGACCGCCCGCAGGACGACACGGTGATCCGCCCTGGCGAACTGATCACGGCGGTGGAATTGCCGCCGACGCCGTTTTCCCGGCATGCGCACTACCTGAAGGTACGCGACCGCGCCAGCTATGCGTTCGCGCTCGTGTCGGTGGCGGCGGCCGTCGACGTGGACGGCGACATCATTCGCGACCTGCGCATCGTGCTGGGCGGCGTGGCCCATAAACCCTGGCGGGCGCTGGGTGCGGAACAGAGATTGCGCGGCCAGTCGCTGGGCGCGCTCACGGACGACGTGCTGGGCAAGGTCGGGGCGGATGCCGTCGCCGGCGCGCAACCGCATGCGCACAACGCGTTCAAGGTCGAACTGGCGCGGCGCGCGGTCGCGCGGGCGCTGCGGATCGCGACGGGCAGTCAGGCCACGGGCGAGATGGGAGGCATGGCATGACGATCACGGGCGCACCCATCAATCGCGTCGACGCCTGGGCCAAAGTCAGCGGCGCGGCGCGCTATTCGGCCGAGCATCCGGTCGACAACGTGGCCCATGCGGTCCTCGTCACGAGCACGATTCCCAGCGGACGCGTGCTCTCCATCGACGACAGCGTGGCCCGCGAGGTGCCGGGCGTGCTGCTCGTGCTGACCCCGGCGAACGCCATGCGGCTTCCTCCCAACATGAAGGACGGCAAGCTCCAGCCGCCGATCGGGCGCAGGCTGACCCTGCTGCAGGAAGACGACGTCTACTACAACAACCAGCCGATCGCCGTCGTCGTGGCCGACACGTTCGAGCGCGCACGCGAGGCGGGCGCCCGGCTGCGCATCGAGTACGAACGCAAGCCGGCCGTGCTCGACTTCGAGCAGGCCAAGGCGTCCGTGCATCCGCCGGAAAAAGTGTTGACGGAAGAGACCGACACGAAGCGCGGCGATTTGCAGGCGGGGCTGCTGGCCGGTAGCGCGCGGATAGCCGTCACCTACACGACGCCCATCGAAAACCACAATCCGCTCGAAACGCATGCGACGATCGCGCAGTGGGACGGCGACCGCCTCACCTTGTACGACTCGACGCAATACATGAAGGGCGTGCAGCGCATCGTCGCCAGCATCTTCGACATCCCGCCGGAGAACGTCACGGCGATCTGTCCGTACGTGGGCGGCGGCTTCGGCTCGAAGGGTTCCGTGTGGTCGCACGTGGTGCTCGCCGCGATGGCCGCGAAGCAGTTGGGGCGTCCCGTGAAACTGTCGCTGGACCGCAACCAGATGTTCGGCCCGGTCGGCACCCGCCCGAACACCGAGCAGCGCATGCGCATGGCGGCGCTGTCGGACGGCCGCATGACGGCATCCAGCCACGATACGATCGCCTACACGTCGATGATCGAGGACTGGATCGAGCCGTGCGGCCTCGTCACGCGCATGATGTACGAAAGCCCGAACCAGGAAACGTCGCACCGGCTGGCACGGATGAATCTCGGCACGCCCACGTTCATGCGCGCGCCAGGGGAAGCGACGGGCTCGTACGCCCAGGATTGCGCGATCGACGAGCTGGCCTACGAGCTGCACATGGACCCGCTCGACCTGCGCCTGAAAAACTACACGGAGCGCGATCCCGGCAAGGATTTGCCGTTTTCCAGTAAATCGCTGCGCCAATGCTACGAGATCGGCGCGGAGCGCTTCGGCTGGCGCGACCGCAACCCGCAACCGCGCTCGATGCGGCAGGGGAACAAGCTCGTCGGATGGGGCATGGCGACGGCGAGTTATCCGACGAACCGTTCGGCGGCGGAATGCTCCGCGACCTTGACGCCGGACGGCACCGCGCTGTTCCGCTCCGGTACGCAGGACCTCGGCACCGGCACCTACACCGTGATGACGCAGGTGGCGGCGGATGCGCTCGGCGTGCCCGTCGACCGCGTGCGTTTCGAGCTGGGCAATTCGCAGATGCCCGAAGCGCCCGTCTCGGGCGGATCGACGACGGTCGCCAGCGTGGCGCCGGCCGTGCAGGCGGCGGGGAAGGCGTTGCGCCTGAAGCTGCTCGGCATTGCTGCGGCCGATGAACGCTCGCCATTGTTCGGCGCGACGGCCGACCAGGTGGGCGTGGATTCGACGTCGGATGGCGGCGAGCTCTATCTGCTGGCCGATCCGGCGCGGCGTGTAGCGATGCAGGCCATCGCCGCACGCCACGGCGGTCCCGTGGAGGTGACGGCGAAGGCCGAGCCCGGCGACGAGAAGCAAAAGTATTCGATGCACGCGTTCGGCGCCGTGTTCGTCGAGGTGACGGTGGACGAGGACCTGGGCGAGATCCGCGTGCCGCGCGTCGTGGGCGTCTATGGCGTCGGCAAGCTGATGAACGAAAAGACGGGCTACAGCCAGCTGATGGGCGGCATCGTCTGGGGCATCGGCCTGGCGCTGTTCGAAGAGACGCTGATCGACAAGCGCGCAGGCCGCGCGGTGAACGGCAACCTGGCCGAGTACCACGTCCCGACGAATGCCGACATCCAGGCGATCGACGTGCAGATCGTCGACGAGGACGACCCGCACGTGAACCCGCTGGGCGCCAAGGGCATCGGCGAGATCGGCATCACGGGCGTGGGCGCCGCCATCGCGAATGCCGTGTTCCACGCGACGGGCAAGCGGGTGCGGGATCTGCCGATCACGCTCGATAAATTGTTGTGAACGCCAGGCGCGTCACTCCTTGTGATGCGCCTGCGCGACATGCTCGCCGCCATGCTGCGCGTGCGTGTTTTCCCATCCGCCGCCCAGCGCCAGGAACAGTTGCACCTGATCCGCCGCCAGCTGCGCGTCGGATGCCGCGAGGATGCTCTCGGCGCTGGCCAGCGTGCGGTCCGCGTCGAGCTGGGACAGGAAGTCCGTGCGGCCGAACTGGTACAGCCTGGCCGACTGGCGCGACGCCAGCGCGCTCTGGTCGCGTGCGGCGCGCAGGGCGGCGTTGCGGTCGAGCTCGCGGGCGTAGACGGTCAGCGCGCTTTCCGTCTCGCGCAATGCGTTCAGCACGACCGAGTCGAAACGGGCCAGCGCACCGGCCGTGCTGGCCTTGGCCTGCGCGATGTGCGAGCGGGCGGAGCTGGTCGCCGGCAGGCTCCACGAGATCAGCGGGCCGAGGCTGAACTTCCACGTGTTCGCATCGTTGAACTGGTTCATCATGCCGATCATGCCGACCGACGCGCCTAGGTTGATGTTCGGGTACAGCTCGGCCGTCGCGACGCCGATGCGCGCGGTGGCGCCGGCCAGTTGGCGCTCGGCCTGGCGCACGTCGGGGCGGCGGCGCAGCAGGGCGGCACCGTCGCCGACGGGGATCGTCGCGGCCACGCGTGGCGGCGTCGAACATTGCGCGACCTCGGCCGGGAACTGGCTCGGGACTTCACCTGTCAAAACAGCCAGACGGTACAGCGCCGTGCGGCGGCGCGCTTCCAGCGGCGGCAGGTTGGCGCGCAACTGGTCGAGCTGGGCTTGTGCACGGGTGGTGTCGATGGCGATGCCGCGGCCGCGCTTGACGCGTTCGGCCGTGAGGTTCACGAACTTCCGCTGCAGATCGACGGAATCCTGCGCCACTTTCAGCTGGTAGCCGGCCGAACACGCTTCCGCATAGGCGCGGGTCGTGTCGGCCGCGACGATCACGTGCGTGAGGTCGCTGGCCGCCTGCGCGGCTTCGACGTCCGCTTCCGACGCTTCGACGGCGCGGCGGATGCGGCCCCACAGGTCGAGCGTGTAGCCGATCTTGACGTCGGCGTCGTACAGGCCGTCGGTAGGCAGTTGTTCCGGGATGCCCAGCTGGGCGCCGGCGATCCGGCCGTATTGCGGGGCGGCGCTCATCTCGACTTCGGGGCGCTTCTTTTCCTCGACCTCTTCCAGCACGCCATGCGCGCGTTGCAGGTTGGCGGCGGCCACGCGCAGGTCGGCATTGTTGGCGAAGGCCTTGGCGACCAGCTTGTCGAGCAGCGGGTCCTGGTACAGGCGCCACCAGTCGGCCGGGAGCGGTTCGGATTTGAAGGACTGCTCGGCCGCGCCCATGAACGGGGCGTTGGCCGCGTCGCGCTTGATCACGGCCTCTTTCGGCACGTGGTAGTCGGGGCCCACCGTCGTGCAGGCGGCGAGCGCGGCCGCCAGCAGCGACAGCGTGAAGACTTTCTTGACGGAGGATCGGTAGCGGTTCATGACGATTTATGCGTGGTAGTCGCGGCGGGAACGGCAGCCACTGCCTTGGCCGCAGGCTTGGCCGAAGGTTTGGCCAAAGCCGGCAACACCTTCACCGTCGCCGTCTGCCCGGCGACGAGGCGCACGGTGGCCGGCACCTGGTCGATGGCGATCCGCACCGGCACGCGCTGCGCGAGGCGGACCCAGTTGAAGGTCGGGTTCACGTTCGGCAGCATGTTGGCGCCCGTGCTGCGGTCGCGGTCGGTGATGCCTTCGGCGAAGCTCTCCACGTGGCCGCGGATCGGCTGGCGCGTGCCCATCACCGTCACGTCGACCTGGTCGCCGAGCTGGATGCCGGGCAGCTTGGTCTCTTCGAAATAGCCTTCGACGTAGAACGAGCCGCTGTCGACGACGGCCATCACCGGATGCCCCGCCGTGGCGTACGCGCCTTCGCGCAGGTCGAGGTTCGTCACGATGCCGTTCACGCTGGAGACGACGCGCGTGCGTTCGAGGTTCAGCTTGGCGGTGTCGCGGTTGACGATGGCTTGGGCCAGCGTGGCGCGGGCCTGGTCGGTGCGGGTCTGCCCTTGTTCCCGCGTTTCCTGCGACACGAGGTCGTCGAGCTGGGTGTTACGCTGGTTCTCGCGCAGCGCCTGGGCCAGCGCGGCCTGGGCTGCCGTCACCTGGGCTTCGCTCTGGCGCAAGGCGAGTTCGAAACGGGCGCGGTCGATGTCGAACAGTGCCTCGCCGGCCTTCACCTGCTGGTTGTCGTGCACGTAGACCTTGGTCACCTGGCCCGTCACGTCGGGCGCGACCTGCACGACATAGGCTTTCACGCGGCCGTCGCGCGTCCAGGGCTCGACCTCGTAATGGCGCCACAGCTGCCAGCCCGCGTAGACCGCGCCCGCGGTCACCGCCGCCGTGATTGTTACCCGGCCAATTGTCGACAAAATAGTTTTCATAGCCATCTCAGGACCAGTTGCGTGTGTAATACGTCAGTGCGCCGAGCACGATGACGAACAGGGAAAAATCGAACAGGGCCGGGTGCCAGACGACGCGATAAAAGCCCGTCTTCGCCAGGACCAGGTTGATGAGCCGCGAGACCACCAGTGCCGCCAGCGTGAGCAGCAGGAGCGGAGGAACGTAGAGGCCGTAGATGCTGACTTCGCCGATCATCGGATCTCCTTTCAGATTGCAGTTGCAAGCGACGGCTGATATGCCGCCGCCTTGGGAAACAGGTCGCGCCGCATGCCGGTGAGGGCAGCGAGCGCCTCGCGCTGGGCCGCGTCGCGTTCGCCGGCGCAGATGGCGCGCAGGGCGTTGTCGAGCGTGTCCAGCAGGCTGCGTTCGCAGCCGGCGTCGACCCTGGGGCGCAGCGCGAAATGGCGCGACAGCTGCTTCATCAGCGGGCCAACGGCCGCTTCGCCGCGGCCCAGCCGGGCGCGCACGCTTTGCAACAGGGTCATGTTCAGGCCGATGCGCAGGTCGCGCAGGGCGTCGACGGCCTGCAGGTCCTGGTCCTTGCCGGCCAATGCCAGGCGCGGGGTCAGCTGGCCCACGCGGTCGACCATCCTGGCCGAGAATTCCGGCAGCGACGGCACGCGCTCGCCTTTGCCCATGCGCGACAGCTCGCTCCACCCGGCCTTGAGCAGGCGGCGCGCCGTCCAGCCGGCGCCCACGCGGCGGAACACGCTCGTCGTGACGGCGGCCGCGATGTAGCCGACCACCTGCGCCAGCGTGCTGTTCACGAAGGACACCATGTCGGCGTTGTGCGTGTCGACCATGGCCAGCGTGCCACAGATCGCGAACAGGAAGGGCATCGCGCGCCCGAACGTCGAGGGACGCGCGAGGAAGACGCCCAGCGCGAGGAAGGTCGGGGCGCACGCGAGCACGAGCGACTCGAAGTTGTGCACGGCCGGCAGGATGCCCAGCAGGTACAGGGCCGACAGCGGGATCGCGTAGATCGAGTACCACATGAAGGTCTTGATGAACGGGACCGGGTCGTCCTGCGTGGAGAAGAAACAGCACAGCACGGCCGTCATCATCGGGGCGGCGGGGCCGGCCGGCCAGCCGGTCAGGATCCAGAACGCGCAGCAGGCCAGCACGGCGACCGCGGCGGCGAAGGCGGACAGCGCGGCCATGCCGCGGTCCAGGTGCAGCGCGCTCACCGGCACGCCCGGCAGGTGGCGTACGGCCTCGGGCAGGCGCCCGTGCACGCCCGCGTCGATGTGCTGGCGCAGCGCGCGCGTCTCGATGCAGATCTCGATCAGGCGCCGCAGCCGCGCGGCCAGGTTCACTTCGATCATGCCGGTCCAGCCCAGCGTCTCGTCGACCTTCGGTTCAAGGGCGTCGATGCGCTGGCGCAGCGCGGCGCCCTGCGCATCGATGGCCACGTCCTTCGGGCTCCCGGTGAGGGCGACGACGTCGCGCAGCAGCGCGTGCCACCGTTCCGATACCTCGGTGGCGCCCAGGTCGCGCAACGCCGTCAGGCGGTCTTCGACGCCGGAGACGATCGGCACGAACGCGGCCAGGCGTTCCTGCAGCGCATTGACCGCCTTCTCCGTCCAGCGCAGGTGCGATGTGTCGAACGGCAGGTGCGTGGTCATCAGGCGCATTTCCGTGATGTCGCCCGCGAGCTTGCGCCGGTCGCCGGCACTGCGCGCGTCGCCGGCCGGGTTCAGGGCGTCGCGGATCCAGTGCTGGGCGTCGCGCACGGCATTGTCCAGGCGCGCCACCAGCATCGGACCGAACGGCTGCGGCAGCACGAGGCTGTGCACGACGGTGGCGCACGTGATGCCGAGCAGGATCTCCTCCACGCGCGCGAGGGCGATGTCGAAGATGGCGGCCGGCTCATTGACGGCGGGGAAGGCGATGAGGCCGGCCGTATAGCCGCCCAGCATCAGCATGTACGAGCGCGGCGTGCGGTCGAGCAGCGACACATACAAGCAGCCGGCGATCCACAGCGCCAGCGCCAGCGACAGCAGTTCGGGCGAGTTGATCAGCCGCGGCACGAGGAACGTGACGACGATGGCGCCCAGCACCGTGCCGCCCGCGCGATACAGCCCCTTGGAGCGGACGGGGCCGGCGAACGGCGCGGCGCAGATATAGGCCGTCATCATGGCCCAAAACGGTCGCGGCAGTCCGATGCGCATCGATACATAGACCGAGAGCATCGCTGCCGCGAATGACTTGACGGAGAACAGGATCTCCGACCGGGTTGGCATGTTCACGCACCCTGGATGGTGGCGATGGCCGTCGGCAGGCCGGACAGGACGCGCAGCGTGGCCTCGACATCGGCCGCATCGAACTGCCCGAACAGCTTGCGGCGGAAGGGCGTCAGCGCCTGGTCCATCTGGTGGGCGGTCTTGAGGCCCTCGTCGGTCAGGCGCAGGATCTTGGCGCGGCGGTCCTGCGGATCTTCATGGCGCTCGACGAGGCCCGATCCGATCAGGTGGTCGACGACGCGCACGAGCGACGACGCTTCCAGGCTCAGCGTCTCGGCCAGGATGCCCGGCCGCACGCCGTTCTCGCCGAAGCGGTGGATGACCAGCACCGGCAGCCCGGTCGCCTGGGACAGGCCGAAGTCGGATGCGACCTTGTCGGCAGCGGCACGGTAGGCGCGCGACGCGTGGGTCAGCGCGGCGGTGAGACTGCTCAGGGTCTGGTCGGTGAGTCGCATGTTGATCCTTGTAAATACTTTTCTTGTTCACTGTTGATATGCGAAAGTTTAGCATGCGAACTATTTACATGCAACGTAGCGTGGGCACGCTGTGCCCAGGCGTAACGTTTGCGTGATGCCTGCCTTCGCGCGGCACGAGGTGCCCGCCCTGCTTGCTTATGGAGACGGTGCGATCCGGCATAACGCCGCCGGTGTCACGAATTCAGTGGCGCACGCCTCCGCGCGCAGCGCTTCGATCGTGGCAATGCCCCAGTGGACGGCGCCGAACGCCACGCCGGCTTTTTGCGCCGCCTCCGCATCCGTCGCCTGGTCGCCGATGTAGATGGCATCCGCCGGCGCCACGCCGCAGGCCTTGAGCACGGCCCGGATGCGGCTTGCCTTGCCGAACACGGACATGCCGCATTCGAAGCGCCGGATCAGCGCCGCCAGCTCGGGTCCCAGCACCGCGCGCACGTTGTGCTCGGCATTCGACGAGACGACGGCGAGTACCACGCCCCGGTCGTGCAGGTGGCGCAGCGCGTCCGCGATGCCGTCGAACAAAGGAATCGCGTGGGCGCTGGCGCGCATCATCGTGACGAAGGTCTTCGACGCGAGCGGCAGCTTCCAGGCCGGCATGCCGACGTGGTCCATCATCTGGCGCACGTGGAGGTGGCGCAGTTCGTCCGCGCGCGCGACGTCGATACGGCGAAAGCCGTGCTGGTCGGCGATCGTGTTGAAGACGGTGAGGACGAAGGGAAACGAGTCGGCGAGCGTGCCGTCGAAATCGAACATGGCGAGGCGATAGGTCATGCGCACATGGTACACGCCGCGTGCTTCCGCTCCGGATGCATCGTTTTTGCACAGCCGCCTGATCGCAAGCGCACATCGCTTTGCGCTTGCACATCGGTCTGCCTCATCTAAGCTGATCCGGGTCAAACCTATAAAACAATCGGAGACAGTATGACCATCCTGATCAGGGCAAGGCAGCTTGCCGGCATCCTCATTGGTTTTCTCGGCACGAGCGCCTTCGCGGCGGTCGTCGCTTTACCGAAGTACAACGTCAGCGTGAACGACGTGTCGGTCTCCGGTTTTTCGTCCGGCGCCCACATGGCGGCGCAGATGCATTTCGCGTATTCGAAAACGGTGAAAAAGGGCGCAGGCATCATCGCCGGCGGGCCGGTCTACTGCTCGCAGGGGAACGTCGCGATCTCGGTCGGTCCGTGCATGGCGAATACCGGCTCGCGCAATCTGCCGTATTTGATGTCGGTGGTGAATACGTGGTCGGGCAATGGCTATATCGACCCGACCAGCAATATGGCCGCATCGAAGGCCTATCTGCTGTCGGGAACGATCGATTCCACGGTCCGCCAACCCGTGATGGACGACCTCAGGACGATGTACGGTTCGTATCTCCCGGCCGCCAATATCTATTACAAGAACAATCTCGCGGCCGAGCATTCGATCCCGACGGATTTCTTCGGCAACGGCTGCGCCATCAACGGCAGCCCGTACGTCGACAACTGCAACTTCGATACCGCGGGCGAGATCCTGAAATGGATTTATGGGCCACTGAATCCGAAGAACACGGGTGTGCTGTCCGGCAGCTTCATCAACTTCGACCAGTCCGTTTTCTGGGGCAATTTCAATCCGAATTTTTATAGCATGGCCAACAGCGGCTACGCCTACGTGCCGGCCAGCTGTGCCGCGGGTCAATCCTGCCGGCTGCACGTGGCATTCCACGGCTGCCTGCAAAGCGCGTCCGTCGTCGGCACGGCGTTTTACCAGAATGCCGGCTATAACCGCTGGGCCGATACGAACAACATGATCGTGCTGTATCCGCAAACGATCGTTACCGCGAACAATCCCGGCGGATGCTGGGACTGGTGGGGCTATGAGGACGTGAATTTCCCGGCCAAGAGCGGCGGGCAAATGGTCGCCATCAAGACCATGATCGACAAGATCGTCAGCGGCAACGCGGCGGCGCCGTTCACGTGCAGTCACTGGTATGCCAGCAATGTGTCGCACGTGTCGGCCGGCCGGGCGTACATCGGGGCGGATGGGCAGGTGTATGCGAAGAATTCGAACCAGTATCTGGGGTATTACATGGTCGCCGCCTATACGGATGTGAGGCAGACGTCGGCGGGGTATTACGCGTATGGCAGTTGTTCGTGACCAGCTCCTTGATTGACCAAGCGCATCGAGCCTGCCGAGCTTGGGTGAATACTTCAGCTTTTCATCGCAGAAGTGATTCACCCTCTAACTCGGAGATGATCCATGGCAATCGACGTATATCTGCAAATCGACGTCATCAAAGGAGAGTCGCAGGATTCCACCCACCAGGGATGGATCGAACTGACGTCAGCCCAATGGGGTGTTTTGCAGCCCAAGTCAGCGACAGCATCAACTGCCGGGGGCCACACTGCCGAACGCTGCGAGCACCGCAGCATTACGGTAACGAAGCTGGCCGACCTGGCTTCGCCGCTGCTGATGCAGACTTGTTCGGCTGGGAAAACGATCCCGAAAGCCAAGCTTGAATTCATGCGTGCCGATAGCGACGGCAAGCCGGTGAAGTACTACGAGGTCGAACTGGAAAAAGTATTGATTGGCAGCGTGAACCAAGCCGCTCATGAAGGCGGCATTCTCCAGGATTCCGTGTCCCTCAAGTTTTCGAAGGTCAAATGGAAGTACACCCAGCAGAAGATCAGCGGGGGTGCCGGCGGAAATACTGCCGGAGGCTGGGATCTGGCAGCCAACCGCATCATGTGAGCGGAGGGCTCACCATGCTCGAAGTCCATCCGAAGGATTCGCGCGGCTACTTCATGCTCCCACAAACTCCCGAAGATGCCGGCTACTATGTGTATGGGACGCCGGATCAGGGAGGCGGGCAGTATGCTCATCCTGTAATGATGACTCTCCTTTTGTTCATCGAGCGCGAGTGGCAGGCGATCGATCGCCGGAAGTTCGGTGTCGGGAACATTAGCCTGCCAGGCGGTGGGAAATTCAAACCTCACGACTCGCACAAGGATGGCCTTCAAGTGGACGTCCGGCCTTTGCGAAAAGACGGTGCCCATGTGCCCGTAAAATACTTTCAAGAGGGGTATGACAGGGGCGCTACGGAACGGCTCATCGGTCTTTTTCAAGCTCACCCGGCCGTGATCAAGGTGTACTTCAATGACTTGAGTATCCCTGGCGTACAACCGTTGAAGGATCACGACAATCACTTCCATGTCGCACTACGTGTGGGTACAGCATGAAGAACACCGTGGCAATTTTAGGAGCAACGGCATTGGTTTCCTTGGCATATGCTGCGGAACAAGTCCACCGGCCGGCGCCGTATCGGCCGTTCAAGGGGGAGTACACCATTTATTCAGGCGACCTGGATGATCAGCAGGCACCTACCAAAGAGGACCGCAAGCTGTCATTCATCATCGAAGGCCAGCCGGCGAAGGAGATATTCAATGCGATGCCTCCAGATGACAAGCAAACCTGTAGCGGGAAGAAGGGCGCGCGAAGCCGGAGCAAAGAGAAGGTCTGGTGCACGTTCGACCCGGCAGATGGATATACCTGTTATTTCGGGTTTGACTTAAGGACTGGCAAGAGCATCGTCGGCGGTATTTGCTGACGGTTACGACGTCCAAGGTGAAAGTTATATCTGCTGCTTCTTGGACAGTTTAGTTGCTTTGCATGGCTTAAAGCGCAAGCAAAACGCCCATTCAGCCATTATTTTTACGATTAATTTGCATCTTTATGTAACAGGCTTTACGAGGTGTAAAGCGTGGTCCCGCACAATTCAGCTCGGCTATGATGGCCGCCCGCTCAGCTGTTTCCGCAACATTGTTGCTTAATTAATGCTGAGCAACACTGAAATGGCTGGGCTCACACATGAAAGATCCGGGAGTGTCTGGACCGAACGCGACGGTCCAAAAACAGTTTGGTTTGATCAACCTTTTGAAAGCCGGTGCGGCGCAACTGATCGTCTTGCACCACCTGGCGTTCTACGGCCCGATGGCCGACGCCGCGCGGCCGCTGATGCCGCCGATTATCGACTGGCTCGACCAGTACGGCCGCATCGCCGTCCAGGCCTTCCTCGTCATCAGCGGGTTCCTCGTCGCGAAATCGCTGTCGCCGTCCGGCATGCCGGGCATCGGCAATCCGCTGGGCACGATCTGGCGCCGCTACATCAAGCTGGCGCCGCCGTTCATCGTGGCCATGTTCCTGGCGATCGGCGCGTCCGCGCTCGCGCGCACGTGGATGGTCCACGATTCGATCTCGGCCCCGCCGAACATGTCCCAGCTGGCCGCGCACGTCCTGCTGCTGCACAGCGTGCTGGGCTATGAATCGCTGTCCGCCGGCGCCTGGTATGTCGCGATCGATTTCCAGCTGTATGCGCTGATCACTTGCCTGCTGTGGTTGGGCGGACGCATCGCCGGCAACCGCTCCATGCCCTGGCTGATGCCCCTGCTGGTCACGCTGGGCGTGAGCATCTCGCTGCTGTACTTTAACCGCGACGCCGATTTCGACGTGTGGGCGTCTTACTTTTTCGGCAGCTACGGCCTGGGCATCCTCGCGTGGTGGGCGAGCGACCCGCGCCGGCCGTTCATGGCGACGTTCTCCCTGCTGTTGATGATGGTCGTGCCGGCCGTGCTGGCGCTGGAACTGGATTTCCGGATCCGCATCGCGGTGGCGTCCGTCGTGGCCTCCTTCTTGTGCCTGTACGGCCGCACGCGGCTGGGCACGTATGCGAGCTCGGGATGGTCGCTCATCAATTACCTGGGCAAGATTTCATATTCGATTTTTCTCGTCCACTTTCCGGTTTGCCTGATCGTGAATGCGGCATTCACGCGCTTCGTTCCGGATGATGCTTATCTGCAAGGCGCAGGGGTCGTGTGGGCGTGGGCGGCCAGCGTGGCGTCCGGGGCGGTGTTTTATCATTGGGTCGAAGCGCCGCTGGGCCGCTTCCTGGCCGGGCTGGCGAAGCCGGTGACGGTGCCGACGTTCGGCACCAAGCCCGTGAGATTGCGGGGCTGACGCCGAAGTCAGCGCACGATTGCTGACTTTTATTTGTGTTCAAGCTACGCTGTCACTACGGAATGAAGGTGACACGATGAACACGCAAATCCTGGCACTCGATATTGCAGGTAACCCTTTCGACTGGATTGCGCCCGAGGACGCCATCCTGTACTACGCACTCGGCAAAGTGGCCTGGGAACTGGGCGGCCGCGAATTCGTTTTCCGCGGCGGCTATTCCAAGTCGGGCGTGCAGTCGAAAATCGCGGTCAAGCCGATCATTGCCATCGCCGGCAGCGAAATCATGACGCGCATGTTCAGGACCGGCCTGCCGCTGACGCACCAGAACGATCTACTGTTCAAGCGCGACCGCTACACCTGCGCCTATTGCGGCAACCGCTTCGCGCACAAGGAACTGTCGCGCGACCATATCCTGCCGAGGTCGCGCGGCGGCCAGGACACGTGGATGAATTGCGTGACCGCATGCAAGTTCTCCCCACCAAAACCCTTACCAGTCCATCATGATATTAACCAACGCCGCGTGTATCGGAGAGTTTATGGTCGGCCGAATGTAGTAACCCTTACTACTTCCACCTTACCAGTTGTCCGGCACAGGCATTTTTGCCAAAAGGACGACCGATGCAACAGATTCTGATGCTCGACAACGGCGGTCGCCCGTGCGAATGGGTTCCGCCGGACAAAGCTTTTTCATTGAAGCGCCGGGGGGCAATTGCCTGGGGTGTAGGAGAGGACCTCGAATTTCATGCGGGCGTCTCCAAACAAACTGGCGAACCTTCGATTCTTCGTGTTCCGCCCATCATCTCCGTTCGCAACCAGACGTTTTCCGGGCGCGTGTTATTTTGCAATACAACACTGTTCGCGCGCGACCAGCACATCTGTTGTTATTGTGGATTGAGGTTCCCCCGGAGCATGCTGACGAGGGAGCACATCCACCCCAAGTCAAAAGGAGGCGGAACGAATTGGCTTAACTGCGCCGCTGCGTGCAAAACATGCAATAGCCGCAAAGGTGACAAGCTTTTGTCCGAATCCGGCATGGAGCTGGTCTACCTGCCATATGTCCCGAACACTGCGGAGGCCTTACTCCTGTCTGGGCGAAGCATTATCTCAGACCAGATGGAGTTTCTGAAGGCATGCCTACCTAGCGGCTCACGTGTCTGCCTGCCATGGTCTGAAGAACGGTTCTAGGGTGCTGAGCGGCCATCAGACCGCGGGTGGCATCAGACCCTAGACTCGGTAATGCCGCAGGTTTTCTCGGCCAGGCTTACCGCACCTCTGCCCGCCTCAAAACTTGAAGTCAGGGTAAGCCTGCCAACGCCTTGAAGGGCCGCCCTTGGCATGTCCAAAGCGGACTATGCGGAACTCATGGCCGTCAGGAGTCTGCGCGGCTTTTCAGACCACTCGACCACACAAAATATTGGATTCAGAAAAGTCGCAAATGCAACATCGATGTGAAAATTTACTTCAAGACAAGTAACAAGTCATCGCGGAGGAATTCTTGAAGCCCATCATCGTTATCGGCGACAAAACGAGTCACGGCGGGACCGTCATCACCTGTTCTCAATCCTCAGATACCGACGGGAAGGGTTGGGCTCGGGTTGGCGACATGGTTTCGTGCCCGAGATGCAAGGGCGTGTATCCCATCGTGGAAGGGGACGCAGGCTTTCTTGACGACGGCCACGCTGTCGCCTACGACGGGTGCAAAACAGCATGTGGTGCTGTGTTGGTCGCCAGCCAGCAAATGACCCTTACGGAGCCCGTGAACGGCAGCGCATCTGGTGCCGTGTCCGACGCTATCGGTACATCGCTGCAGGGCTTCGGCGTCGTGGCCAAGGGGCTCGCAAGCCGCTACCAAGATGAGCCCGCCACGTCAGGCCAAGAGCGCTTTCGCGGGCGGTTCCAACTCGTCGACGCCATCACTGGAGCTCCAATGCGCAACCAGGCGGTGCGCGTCAGGTCCACCGGTGGGCAATACATCACGGGCACTACCGACGCAGACGGCTACACGACATGGGTCGAGCGTGACGCGCGCGAAGCGCTGGCGTTCGATTTGATTCAGAAAGATGACGCATGACGGGCCCTACTGCTCCGCCGCCGGGCGAACGGCCGCCGATGGCGGTTGGGGACATGTCTCCGGAAGGTTCCACGACCGTCGTGCCCTTCAAGCCGCCTGAGCTCGACCCAGTCGACAAGAAAGTCCTCTGCTCGGCGATGTGCCAGTGCCAGACACAGCCGAATATCGGTGCTGACGGGCGCCGGCTGAAGCAAGAGTGTGTCTCCGGCCGACTCAAAGCGCTCGACGAGACGCTCAAGCACACGAGTCCTTACAAGGCCGAGTACACCTACGACATGACGAAGCGCCCGCCACAACCGTTCCTCGACAAGGAGGTTGCAACGAAGGGCCGGGAGCTTTGGCCCGGCTGGACGAAGACGCTATGGCCCAAAGACCCGACGCGCCCGCAGCCGTATGTCGCCGGTCGCGGCTATACCCGCCGCCCGGATGTGGTCATCGTCAAGGACCCTTCAAAGCCGCCCACGCAGGACAACATCAAGCAAGTGGTGGAGATGAAGTTCCCCGACGACCAATATCGGTTAGGCCAGCGCCAGGCCTACATCAAAATTGCCGGTGACCGCTGTCAGCAGCGGTTGTAAACTGATACAGGCAGCGATTGAAAACTGATACACCGATTTGAGAAGATGGCCGCTTTGCGGAGCGGCCTTGAAACCCAAAGAGGTGTACGTGGAAGTCAAGCTACTGAAGAAGCATGGGTTGAGCCTTCGGCAGATTGCCGCTGAAGTCGGCTGCGCAGTGAACACGGTGCGCCGGCATCTGGCTCTGGAGGCCGTGCCGAAGTACGAGCGCAAGGTCAAGCGCCAGACGAAGCTGGCGCAATTCGAGCGGTATCTGAGGGATCGGCAGCAGGCCGCCCAGCCCGATACGATTCCAGCCACGGTGCTGTACCGTGAGATCGCAGCGCGCGGCTACGAAGGCGGCATGAGCCAGCTGCGCGCCTTCATGCGCACGCTGCGCCCGACGCCGCCGGTAGATCCGGTGGTGCGTTTCGAGACGGCGATGGGCGAGCAGCTGCAGGTGGACTGGGTCGAGTTCCGCAAGGGCAGCGCGCCGCTGTATGCATTTTGCGCCACGCTCGGCTTTAGCCGGGCCAGCTATGTGGAGTTCGTCAGCAACATGAAGGTGGAAACCCTGATCGCTTGCCACGAGCGCGCTTTCGCTGCCTTCGGTGGCGTGACGCGGCGGGTCCTGTACGACAACATGAAGACGGTGGTACTGGAGCGCGACGCTTACGGCGAAGGCGAGCACCGCTTCCATGCCGGCTTCCTGGACTATGCCAGGCATAGCGGCTTTGTGATCAAGCTGTGCCAGCCGTACCGTGCCAAGACCAAGGGCAAGGTCGAACGCTTCAACGGTTATCTGCGCCGTTCGTTCTACGTGCCGCTGGTGAGCCGGCTGGCGCAGAGCGGCCAGAAGCTTGATGTCGTAACGGCCAACGTGGAAGTGGCTCACTGGTTGCAAGAAGTGGCCAATGCACGCATCCACGGCACCACCGGGGAGCCGCCAGCCGCGGCGTTGAAGCGGGAGTCGGAGCACCTGCAGCCACTGCCAGCACCGTGGCGGGCAGACATTGCGGCAGCCCGGCCGCAACCGGCAGTAACGGCGCCTGCGGCACCACGGCCGGCGGCAGTGGTGGAGCGGATCGCGCAACCTTCTCCGGTACAGCATCCGCTGCAGGTCTACGACGCGCTGCTGATGCGGGTATCGGAAGGAGTGGTGGCATGAATCTGCAGCATGAGCGGATCGCGGCGCTGTGCGAGAGCCTGAACCTGCCGTTCGTGGCGCAGGGCTACAGCGCCGCAACCCAGAAGGCAGCCAAGCAGGGAACGGCCTACAGCGACTTCCTGGAAGGCTTGCTGAGGGAGGAAGTAGCTGGACGCAATGTGCGCAAGCAAAGCACGCTGACCCGGCTGGCCGGATTCCCGGCAGTGAAGACGCTGGATGAGTTCAACTACGACTTTGCCAAGGGCGTCAAACGCAGCCAGGTCGAGGAGTTGGCCGGCCTGGGCTTCGTCGAACGGCATGAAAACGTGGTACTGGTCGGCCCCAGCGGCGTGGGCAAGACGCACTTGGCAATGGCCCTCGGTTACAAGGCCACGCAGGCCGGCATCAAGACGCGCTTCACGACGGCAGCCGACCTGTTGCTGGCGTTGACGACGGCGCACACGCAGAACAATCTGAAGGCGGTGATGCACCGCGCGATCAAGGCATATCGGCTCCTGATCATCGACGAGATCGGCTACTTGCCGATGAACCGGGAACAGGCCAATTTGTTCTTCCAGGTGATCGCGGCCATGTACGAGCGCAGCAGCCTGGTCGTGACCAGCAACCTGCCGTTCGGGCAATGGGACACGACCTTCGCGCAGGACACGACGCTGACTGCGGCCCTGCTCGACCGGTTGCTGCACCATGCGCATATCGTGCCGATTGCAGGGGAAAGCTATCGCTTGAAACACCAGCGACAGGCCGGAATGATGAGGGGGAACGACGTTGCAGAACTGGGCTGAACACGGACGGTGTTCGGCGACGGCGGTGTATCAGTTTTAAATCGCTGGCATGACGAAATCTGTATCAGTTTTCAATCGCCGTTGACAACCGCAACAAGATGGTGCCGTTAGACCTCAAGCAATGCGACTGTGACCGTCCCGAGCCAAAGGCGACGAAGGTGCCCGTTGAACAATTGGGGCCCGCAGCTGCAGCTGCAGGCATAATTTACATGATTGTGACGAAGCGGCCGCCACCAGGCGGCGTGCCGGCATTCTAAGGACTGACATGAATGATTTACCGTTCGACCCTATCGAGCTGATGCGCACGAACCCTGGGGCTATGAACGTTCCTGGCGGACTGCTCACGAAGCAGGGACCGCAAAACTATGTGGGCTGTGTGCCCGCCATCGCCGCCACGCTCTTTTTCACGGACGCGCACCTGCCCGCTGTGCGCGAGGCCATCAATGAGTGTTTCGCGGTATATCAAGCAGCAGTGAACCCTAAGCTGACCTGGCTCTTGCGTGAAGACCCGCCGGAGGGGCCCGACAAAATGGCAATCGAGCAGGCAAAGCCGCTCAAGGTTATGCTGTCAAGGCTGGACCCGGACGATGCAGTGAGCTTTTACTACACCAGCGGCAAACTGGTGCACGACGCCGGACCTTGGGAATTTCAGGTCTATGGGCTTCCCGCATGGAACGCGAAGATGGGCGACTGGGGCCTGTGCGGCATGCGATTTTCTGTACCGCTCCTGTTTGTCGAGGAGCACGCAGCCGCCTTCCAGGAACTCTTCGTTGACTGCGCGCGACGTCTGCGTGCGGTCCATGGCTATGCGGGCCACAGCCTGAATCTGTCAGCCCTGCGCTATGACGAGAACCAGGCGTTCGAGGCGTTCCTCTGTTCGAAGTTGCGCGGCTTCGATGCTGGCAATCTGATTGCCGGCGCCGCCAACGCGCATCTGGGCATCAAAACCATTGGCTGGCTGACGGCTATTAACAGGGAATACCTGGAGAAGGTGGGCGGTGAGTCGACCGTCCGGTCCGAGCTGCCGATGGATTGGTTCCGCCTGTTCGATTACGGCGCGGGCGTCGTTATCCAGGCTGGCCCTCGGCCGGATGCGGCGCCGGCGGACGAGCCTCCCCCAGCGCGGATGGTGCTACCGAACATGCTCCTGCAGCCCGTCCGGACGCCTGACGTACAGCTCCACTACGCCTCTTCTGAGAGTGAACCTCGGCTGATAGGCTGGGCCGCCGACCAGTGGCTCAAGCGATTCGACGTACCGCCCGAGCAGCTGATGGCCTACAAGGCGCAGTTGCTCAAGGAGCCAAAGATTCCTTCCAGTCGGTAGAGCCGCCTCTGCTGGACGGTCGCTCGGTTCGCCGCGACTTGAGGCCCAAATAGCAAATCAAACGAAGAGCCCTCTGTGGTAGCGTCTTGTACACCTTGGCGGCCCGGAAGCATACGTAATACAGGCTGGCTCTAGGGGCTCCTTAGGCTGACCCGTACCTTAGCTTCCACTCGTCCTCTCGCAGACCACAAGCCTGCCGGAGAGTGGAAAGCTCGCGAGGGTCCAGAATCGCCTTGTGGTTGATGGTCAGTCGTCCACGCATTTCCACGTACTGCCGCTCATGAATCAGGTGGTCCATGAGCTTCAGCAGGGCACCGCTGAGTTCGTCGCTTGCCGGCGCCGCACTGGGTGGTCGAGCCGCAATTAACGGTTGGCCCTTCGTGGCGCGCGAGAGTGCAGTGTCGATGTCGGCCCCGGGCGACAGGTTCTTCAGCAGGTGGCGCAGCGCCGTGTTCTCCTTTTGGAGCCACCGGGCAGTGCTTTCCTTGTCTCGAATCTGTGCGGCCAGAACCGGGTCGGAAATGCGTTCCGCAAGGTCTTGCTCACGCCCAGGTGACTGAGGCAGCGCCGCTGCCTGCTCAGTTATGCGCAGCTTGACGTACTCGCCCAGCTGCGAGCCCTTGTTGCTGATGGTCGAATAGGCTGGCCCGTGCTCTCCACCGCGCCGAACCACCTCTGCGGCCGTAATGATTACCCGGTCGCGCTCCATCTGGTCACATACTTCCTTGATAATTCGGATGTTCTCACGGCGCCCGCTGTTCCGGGAGTCTAAGATTTCCTCGTAAAGGACATCGGATGCTCGACGTTTTTCCTTGGTCGCAGTCATGCGGGTTCTCCGAGTGTGATGGGTTCGCGCGGGGTAAGCACGAAGGATTTGTTGTGACTGTGGGCAAGCATGGTCGTGATGTCCTCTCGCAAGCCGGGGACCATTGTCAGGTCCAGGCTCCCTTCAAGTAGAGCCTCGGCGCTCTCCGGAGGCAAGGCTCCCATCATTAGTTCGACGGCCAGGTTCGCGGCCGTAAGCCGCTGCTGGTCCGACAGCTTGAAGAACGTCGCGGTCAGGTCTCGCTCGTTGTTAATCGCCAGGAACTTGCCCACTGCAATCTCGATGTCCTGGCGGGCACCAGTCTGCTCAAGGCTGAACTCAGGCAGTATCTCGGCGCAAGTGGACAGAAAGTGCTTCAGCTCAAGCGACGTCGCTTGGTTAAAGCCGAAGCGAATATCAGCCTCGGACGCCTTCGACATTAGCACGACTGGCCTGGCGCTACCTGGCACGCCGTCGAGCGGCTCTGCACGTTGGGCCGTTCGGTAGGCTTCAAGTTTGGCCACCGACGCCTCGTAAAATCGCATCCGATGCCACCATTCGGTCAGCATGTCGTTGAGCTGCCGTTCTTCGATTTCCGCCTGGCCGCGCAAGAGGTCGGCTTGCCGGGTATCGTCGGCGTCTTCGGCATCCATTACGCGGTCGCGCAAGGCGGTGAGGTTCTGAATTTTGTTTCGAATTTTGAGGATGAGCTGGTTGCCCTCGATGGCCTGGCCGAGCAGGAACGCCGGGCCAGTAAGCCAAAACCGGCATTGTGGGCATGAGGGCCCTCTGTCGCCAACAGGCACCGGAACCATCCGCATCGTTTCATCGAGCCCGCCTTCCGAGCAGCGTGCCCCCGGGCAGATTCCGGACTGCCGCAACAGTATCAATCCCTTGTTCTCGTTCAGAGCATCGAACCCGTTGTAAAGGTCTCGATGGTCCGGATGAGGAAGCAGATACGGCTTCAAGTCCGCGAGTTCTTCCTGTGTAAAATCTGGCAGCGGACCTGCTCCGCTGCCGACGCCGGCGCGGGCCTGCATCAGGTAGTTCCGTACCGCACCTGGTGCGGGCTTGTCGTACCAGAGGGTCATGATGTATGTCGCATGTCCGGCCACGTACTCAGAAACGATGTTGAGCGGTACACCTCGGTCGAGTAGGTCCGTAATTCCGGAGACTCGAAGGGAGTGGATGTCGAAAAGAGCTTTGGGATAGCGCTCGCTTTCAGTCCCAGGCCGAACCAGCGTTATCCGGCCTCCGTTAACGACCCCGTCGTTGTAGCGTCGCTGCGTCTCAAGACAGAGCGCTCCCCACAATTTGAGAAGCTTCTGCTTCGAGACAGGTAAGGATGCGGCAACCTTTTGTTCCGCAGCCGGGTCCCGGAACAGGCAGTAGAACTTCGGTTCACGCTCCACCCATTCGATGGGCGTGTTGCGATGGCCTTGGGCCTCACTAATGCCGTGTGTATGCGGATGAGCCGCATATCGCGTAATGAACTCACGTTGGTAACGCAAATGCCGTAGGAGGTCTTCACTGACCCATGGAACGGCATATCCCTGGTCGCTCGTCTTATTGGTCGAAATCCAGAGTCCCGCGATGTCCGTGATGCCACGCATGCCAGAAGCCATGGTCTGCAATACACCTTCCTTTCGGCGAGGGTCCAGCTTGCCGTCGATAGGAAGTTGGTGCGGATTCGGCACCATGCGACCTGAGTCGAAATCGAAAATTTCGGCATCGCCCTCGCCTGAATCAAGAAGCCGTCCTTGCAGGCTGCGCAAGGGCACAGAGAGCAGTGTGTAGAGCAAGATTGTCGCGCTCGGGCACCAAACTCGCTCGATTACGCCGGTATCGTCATTAACCAAAGTCGCCCAGTCGTTCGGCAGTGCGGTCTTGGCCCACTCGTAATCGTCCGCCACCAGGATGTTGCGCATCATCTCCATGATGTCGCTGCCGATGGCCTTTCGATGGCTACCTGCCTTGTACTTCACCACAAACCGGTCGAACCGCATATCAACGGGATTCGGGAACCAGGCTTTGTCGACCGCATCGGCCGAGCTGGCACGCGACGAGTCCCGCACAAAGTCAAAAAAGCTACCCAGCAAGGCAAGGCGGCCATTCCGCGTCTCAGCAGTCGCCTCGCCGGACTTCAGATGGTTGCGATAGGTCGCACCCTCATCGTCGTAATCGTTAATCAGGTCTCGAGGTGTTGACTCTGGTGAAGCCGGGGGACTGGGATGGCCAACCAGGAACTTCGCAAACTCGGTGCAAGTCAGCCGCCGCAGCCCGCCTTGGCTGTCTTCGGTTGCCGCTACAAAGGACTCAAACGCGGTCGCCCATTTGTCCCATTTCTGGTCGAGGTCTCGCAGGTACTGGAACGAAGCGAATTCCGCTACGGTGACATTCTTGCGCGGTGGCATAACCTCCCGCACCAGGTAACCCTTCTCGGCTTTGCTGTTATGGATTTTGATGAGCGCGTTGTAGGTACGCCGCGCCATGCCAATGTTTTGGAAAACCATCGGCCGTTCCGTCTCTGCCATGACAGCCATGCATGCTTCAAACAGCTCGCGACTGCACTGGCGGATGTCGCGAAAGGTCGAGGCTATTACCAAATTACGGAAGTGAATGGCGAACTTCGCGTGGGTGGTTCGCTCCACAGGGACCGCTTCCAACGCGGCAAGGATGTCCGCAATCTCGGCTGGCCGGTACGGCTCGATAAAGAACCGGCCGACATTTTCCCGGTGACTCAGGACATAGTGCTCCTGAAGCCCGGAGCTATGGTGGATGAAGGGAAATAGTATCCACTGGCGAGCCATCGCCATGCCGAGCAGTTCAAACGCCCTGGCTTGATGCTGTTCGGTTGGAGGCGTACCAAGCCGGTAGTCTACGCCCTTCAGGAAGCTGAACAGATTGTCAATCAGTTTTCCGAAAAAGGTCAGCGCATCCGGAGCATCCTCCAGAATCGACATGAAGTAGCGGTAGCCAGTTACATCTTCGATAGGCTGGTCGCGGTATAACGCAAGCATCTCCGCAATGGACTTGGGCTTATGAGCGCTCAGCCGGCCCCGTTGTTCTTCGATGGACGCGCCCGCCAGTTTTGAAAGGATGCCTGCCTTCGTCGTAGCGCCGGCCGTATCCCGCAGGACATGGGCGGGCAGCCAGGCGCGATTGCTTGAATGGACAATGAATGCGCGAATGGTTTGCGTTGCAGAGGTCGCCGGCGAGCCCAGCTGATTGAGAAAGTCCCAGTGGGCGTCGAGCCGAAAACGCGCGTGCTCCTCTACAAGCGCCTGAATTTCGGAGAGAGCCGGGTTCGCAATGAGCCGGAACTGCTGCTTGTTGGGATTGAACAAGACCGGTGCAACGCGCGCATCAGGGCCTGGAAAGCTAAGCGGCGCGTCAACTATCAGGTGGTCATAGGTCATCGGAGGGGTCTTTGAAGGTTTCTCGTGTCCAGCATGCCGAAACGAGTCGAGTCAAGTCGCCAAGCTTCGGGAATCGGCTCAATGCTTTGGCCAGCAAACGATTGAGCAATGGCTTCGCGCTCTTCCGGAGTAATGCTCACGCGGCCATCAAGCTTGGCCTGGATTTGCGCATCGGCCAGCGCCTTTGCTGCGGTCTCGGGTGAAATATGTGCGTACACTGCCGTCGACGAAGGCTGGGCGTGCCCCATCCATTTCTGGATAAGCAGCAGGTCTGCCCGCAATACGTCGGCGCAATAAAAGCCGTAGTAGTGACGTAGGGAGTGGGGCCCGTATCCCTCAAGCGAAACGCCGTACTTCTTTTCGAGCCGGCGGCAAGCCAAGCTGAACTGCTTTTCTACCGCCCGGATGGTGAGCGGCTCGCCGTCCAGTGCGACAAAGTAGTACGGGTGAGGTCGTCGTGGGACTTTGCTGCGGACTTCGTGCAGGTAGGCTCGGTGCAGAGTCAAAAGGTAGCTTTCGACTTCGCGGATAAAGTACACCTCCGAGCTCATACGAGCCTCGTCGTCGAATTTCATCCCTTTCCATCCTGCGGCAGAGGGCTGCGCCCCATGCTCGGTCCGAGGTAACAGCTGGAACATGTTGCGCAGGTATTCGACTCGGGAACCCTTGACCGTTGCCCCAGTCGCGGACGTCCACTTCATCGGCGACTGAGAAGGGTGGCGCAGGACTACACCAACGCTCAGGCCACGTGCTTCAACGTCACCGACGAAGAGGTGCAGCATCTCCGAAAGTCGACGGCCTCCGAAAGCCATCAAGGAGAACAGGAGCTTGTCACGAATATTCTTCGTGTGCTCAATCAACGGAACCACGAGGTCGGGCGGAAACGGTTTGTAGTGCCTGAGCCCGGTGACGATGCGCTTGCGGCCACGCGCCTTCTTGCGACCTCGTTTCTTCGTATGAAACAGGAGGCTCTTTTCGGCATGGGTTGCGTTCTGCCAAGCATCCCGGCAGGCGGCAATAAAGCGAAGCTCGTGCGTCGGCCAATCAACACTGGGGTTGTCGAGGAGGAATTTGACGTACTCGAAGACTGCGCTGCGTGTCTGCAAATAGTCGTGATTGCTCGCTGGTCGCCAGTTCAGAATCGTACCGTGGTCGATGGCGAACAGGAAATCTTCGAGAAGACTTTTCATGCCATCAGGCGTGAGCATCTCGCCACCGCGCTCACAGAGGTAGAAGTCCCGGAGCTTGCCGATGGCGATGACTGCCTTCCGGAGTTTATCGTAACTGTAGACGCCTTCACGCTGGAGGTAACGGGCGAACTTGGCCACGCTGACCGTAATCTTCGGGTGCTCAGGGTCATCTAGTTCTACTAGAACTGGAAGGGTTTTAGCATCCGGGGCTTGGATTCCAAGATGAATAACGGTGTGGGTCCTTCTCAACGCTTCCATTTCACCTACACCTAATAGACCTTAGAAAATTCGACTGGGCAACATTATATAGTAATCTAGTTGGTAGGTGTATCGTTAAAGGACGGCGTGAAACACCCGCCGCATGGATTGTCGACAGGAGGCGCTCGCCTCTTGCTGCATATGGACTGCCGGGGCATCTACGTAGATAACCCTGCCATAGTGGTAATCGGAGAATCGGTGAAGTAGTGAACTACCCGTGGTAGGGATAATGCAAGCGCTGCAACCAGGAGAAGGGCAATCTGCTGGTGGAGCAATTCCGGCCGCTGATCTACGTGCCGTATGTTCCCTGCCGCGCGGAGCATTACCTGCTGAGCGGCCGGAATATCCTCGCCGATCAGCATGATTATCTGGCGGCGCAACTGCCCAAGCACAGCCGGTTGTTGAATTGACGGTGCTGTATTGATTGTTTGATATGCAATTTCGAGGTGCCGCAGCATCGCACCTCATCGCCTCGATCAATCCACTTTTGCCAGCGCATCGTTGAGCGCCGGCCAGGCGATGTCCCAGGAAATCCGTTCCTGCTCCAGCCGTACCGCGGAGCCCAGCACGTGTTGCTTGAGTATGTGGTACAGGGCCTGCTCCACGGGATCGAGATGCGGCAGTTCATGCGCGGCGTGCTGCGTTGGTTCACTGGCCCACAATGCGCGGTGGGCCAACAAGGTGGATTCGTTCATGAACAGCGAGCGAACCGCAGGCAGCTGTGCGCGTAATAGGCTCAGGATGGCAAAGCCGTGGGTGTCGATGTCGCCCCAGTAAAAGCTGTGCGCGCCACGTACCCAAGACACCCTCGCCAGCAGGTCGACGCCATAACCCAGCGCCATGAACAGCACCGTGCCGGGGAGGTCCCCGAATGCGAGTCCCGTCTGCAGGTTCTCGACGATGACGACATGCCGCGGTGCGAGGTCCAACTGGTCCAGCTCGTTGACGGGTACGGTGAGATCGCCGAGTCCACCCACGCGAGCACGCAGCGCAGGGTCGAGCACGCGCATGCGCAGTCGGACCGGCGGGCGGCGGAGACCGCACAGGGCGTGAAAGTCGCCGGGTATATCGGCGCGGTTTGTTATGTGACACAACATGTCCGCGAGTACGCCTTTGCGTGCCTCGATCCACTTCGTGTCGAGGCCGGCAATGGGTAACTGGCGCAAGTACAGGCCGGAGTCGGGATGCCGTTCCAGCCAGTCCAATGTGGCGATCAACCGTTCGAAATCGGGGTCGGCATAATCGGCAAGTACGTCGAAAAATCGGCCCAGACGTCCCGTCAACACGGGCCAGCGCCGGACCATCCCGGCCTGCCGACCTCGAGCCCGGTCCCAGCGTTCCACCTCGTCGAGCCATGCGGCCACGTCACGAACGCCGCCGAGACGCAGCGATTCGGGCACGCGCTGCGTACCCAGCGTGCGCCACTGGCGTTCGGTCCACTGCAACATGCCCGCGCCCCGCCACGTCTGCCACGCACGCACCCAGGCAAGGGCCGCGTCCAGGCGAGTCTTTGCCGCTTGCTCCGTGGGCACGCCGAGAGGAATCGTCAGCGGCCAGTCTTCGCCGGTATCCGGAGCGTTGAACCATTCGCGATGACGGTTGTCGAAGCGACGCCGCAGCAGGGCGTGCACTTCATTCGGCAGTTTCAAGCGTGTCCCCTTCGGGCAGGCGGTCGGCCAGTTTCAGGCGCTGGCGTTCATCGTCGTATTCGATCAGAAGTACGCTCGATACCTTGCGTTCGCGAATATCGACAAAACACGCGCCGCCGATGAAAGGTTCCAGCGTCATCACGGATTTGAGCGGCGTGGCGACGATCATCTGGAAACCGAAGTTGGCAAAGATGTTCATGGCAAGGGCGGTGAATTCATTGTCCGCCTTGTCGAATGCCTCATCCAGCACGACAGGCGCGTAGCGTGGAATACCCGTATCGTTGCCGCCGAGCTGGTAGCGCAGGGCCGCGGCCAGCACAGTCGTCGCCAGCTTTTGGCGCTGACCGCCGGACAGGCCGGCCCCGCTTTGGTGCACCTGCACTTCCTGGCCTTCCTCGTCAAACTCGCGGCCGATGAATTCGACGTGCTGGCGCACGTCGAGGACGGCTTCGCGCCAGCGGCGATGTTCCGATTCCTGGCTGGCCAGCCGGTTCACCAGGCGGCGCAAGTCCATGAAGCGGGCCTCGGCGAACTCGCGGTCGTCGATCCACGCATGCTTGAGCGCAGCCGTAATGTCCTGCTTGAACTGCTGCACTTCGGGCAACTGTCGATCCTTCGGCTGAATATGCAGGTAGGTGCGCTGGTGCTCGCTGCTGTTGAAGGGCACTTGCCGCAGACTGTCATTGACCAGTTCCATGCGCGCCAGGATCGCCTTGCGCGCGTCGTTCAGGTAGCTGGACAAGGCGGCCAGATTCTGGTGGCTCTGGTTCTGGAGCAGGTCGAAAAAGCGCTGTTCGTGCGCGGGCAAACCGTCCGATTCGAGGCGGACGAGCTTGCGGAAGAAATCAGGTGCCGCCGCCAGGCGTGCATCGAGCCCGTCCGCATCCGCGCGCCAGCGGTTGATGAAGATGGCGAACTGGGCCTCGACGAATTTTTCGCCTTGCGCGAGATCGGCGTCGACCGCACGGATGTCGTCGTGCAGCCCTTTGCCGACGGCCCGGTCGGCGCTGTCCACGTCCTTCAACCGTAACGTTCCGTTCCAGGCCGCATACCGTTGCGCCAAGCCCGCTTGCTGGTGCGGCGTCAGCGCCACGATGGACGGGTCCTCCCGCAGTGCGGACAACTGCTCTTCCTGTTCCGCACACAGTTTTTGGCGCGACCGTTGTTCGACGAGTTCATCGTTCAACGCATTGCGCGCCTCCCGCACCAAGTCTTCCTGCTGGCGCAGGCGCTCGTCCATGCGCTGCAAGTCGGTGTTCCCCTTCTGCAACGCGTCGAGCTGGCGCTGGATGGCGGCGATGCGGTCGGCCAGCGGCAACACGTCGATTTCCTGCCATTGCAGGTTGACCAGGGTCTGGCATTGCAACAGGCGCGCGGCGCGCGTCTGGCGCTGTTCGCGCAATGCCCGCAATTGGGTGTCGAGCCGGGCTTCGCGTTCTCGCAATTGCCGGGCCTCCTCCTCGTATAGAGCAAGCTTGGTGCGGTTGTCGAAACCGAGCACCCAGTACTGGCGGGCCTCGACGCTGGTGCGATCGTCCTTTTCGTGGCGTGACCGGTTGTGCTTGATTTGGCCTTCGCGCGTGAGCGCGCGCTCGCGCGCGGCACGGAACGCCCGCAGTGTATCGACGCAGTCGTAGTCGAAGCGTTGCCGCAATTCGTTCTGCAGCCAGCCGGAAAATCCATTTTCCTTGACGTTCAGCTTCAGCACCAGCGATTGCGTTTGCAGCGGCCGCGCCGGTTGGTCGCCACGCACCGTGCGGTAATAGACCAGCTTGCGTCCGAGGTCGGTGTCGTTGACGTAGGCGGACACGGCGGCGTACTGGTCTTCCTGCACGAGGATCGACAGCGCAAACCCGTGCAGCACACGTTCGATCGCACCGCGCCACGCATGTTCTTCCGGCTTGACCTCGACCAGTTCGCCCACGAATGGCAGCGCCGCTTCTGCGACCCCGATGGCCTCCGCGATCTGGCGTCGCAGTTCCAGCATTGGTGCCGGAATGTTCGACGGCTGGCGTCGCAGCGAGGCGAGTTCATGGTCGACGACGACGCGCCGCGCCCGGACCTCCGTCGCCTCGCGGTCCAATGTCAGCAGGGCTTGCTGCTGCAGGTCATCGTTTTGCCATTCATCGATTTCCCGGCGCGCCATGCCGAGCAGTTCGGCAAAACCCTGTGGGTCCGGCCGCAAATCCCAGCCGAGCGCCTTGCAGGCATCGACCGCTTGCGATCGCTTGCGCATGCGCTCCTTGCGCTGGACTCCCAAGGTCTCGATTTCACTTCTGAAAAATTCGATCTGCTCACCACCCGCTTCCCGTCGTTGGCGTTCGAGGTCGCGCAACGCGGCGCTGCGATTGTCGAGCACGTTCTGGTGACGCTGGACGTTGCCGGCCAGGCCCTCCAGTTCGATCCTGAGCGCAGCAATGTGCTCGGCCAGCAAGGTCATGCGCAGCCGCTCGCGATAGCTGTGCATGCCCGCCAGCAGTTCTTGCAGGCCATTGCGCTCAAGCGCGAGTGCTTCCATTTTCTGGTGCCGGCTGCGCGCCGGCGCGAGTACCTGTACTTGTTCGCGCGCGGTCACCACGGCTTGGTGCGCGGCATCCAGTTCGCCGAACTCACTGACGAGGCGATCCGCAACCTCGAACGTTTCCGGCTTGTCCAGCATGAAGTCGCGCAGGAAGGCATTCAGGTCGCCGACATTCTTGGCCGATTGCGTCTTGTGCAGCAGGCGCAAGGCCATCTCGCTGTCGATGCCGAGCAAGCGGCAGAAGCGCTCGCAATATGGCCGGAATTCGTCGCGCGCGAACGCATCCGGCAGCGCCTGTTTCAGCTTGCGCACATCGAAATTCGTGCTGCCGAAATCCTGCAGTTCGCGCAGGTCGAAGAGGCGCTCGAGGACGAGAAAATAGGATTTCACGTCGCGGTTGCTGTTCGCATTGCCGCGCACCCAGAATAATTGGACCAGCGCCACCCGCTGCCCCGCTTCGTTTTCGTACTGCAAAGCCAGGGCCGACCAGGTCGTACCGGCGCGCAGGTAACGCACTGCGGATTCACCGGAAGCGGCATCTGTTTGCGCAGTCCAGGCGCCGCGCACATAGCTGACCAGGTTGCGGTCGCGGCCAGCGCGGCTGGCTTCGCGTGCGGCGGCATTGAAATCGATCCAGCGCGGCGGTACCAGCAGGGCGGACAACGCATCGAGCAGAGTCGACTTGCCGGCGCCGGAACGGCCGACGATCAGGAAGCCGCGCTTGCTGACCGGGATGTCGTGCAGACCGCTGAACGTGCCCCAGTTGAACACCTGCAGGCGGGTCATGCGGAATTGTTCGCCGGTGTCCGGCATCGGCATGTTCATGGTCACTCGTCCTCGTCGTCGTCCAGCGGTTGGCGTGCCAGCGTCGGCAATTCGCCGGCCGCCATGCGGTCATACAGCGCGGTCAGGGCGATGATTTCCTCGGCCGAGAACAGCAGCTTGAGGGTCGGCGCGATCTCGAAACGGTCTTCGCTGGCACGCAGCTTCTGCAGGATATTGTGCTTCTTGAGTTTCTCGACCGACGCGTTGACCCGCTTGCTGAAACCTGCCCGGTCCGTGCTGGCGGCCCGCTCGTAGGGCATCAGGTTCTCCACCATCTCGTCGCGCGCAATCACGGCGCGTTCACCGTGGGACTCGGCCTGGGTCAGGCGTTGGCGCAGGAACAGCAGCAGGACCGAGTCGACGAAAGTCAGTTGCGCGCGCCGCAGCAGGATGGGAATGTCCAGCTCCTCGGCGGCCACCTGGGACGTGAATGCGACCTGCACATCCCGGTCCAGCACGAGCTCAAGGAACAGTTCGGCCAGGCGGCGCCGGATGACTTGTTCATCGCGCAGCAGGACGGGCCAGAGCCGAGGATGCCGCCGTCCCTCCAGCGACGGACCGGACAGCAGCTGCACCAATACGCGCCGCGTGTCGAGCGGCAGCTCGCCCGTGTCGTTGACGAATAACACGTCGGCGGGCCGTTCTTCATGACCGGTTGCTTGGGTCATCGTGTTTTCATGTGCCGGCCCCGACGTCACTGAGCTTCTCCTTTAAGAAATAGATGAGCGGAATGCGGGCTTGGCGGGCGACACCATCGCCACCGATCCATGCGACGGTTTCGCCGCTTTCCCCCACGATGCCATGCCGCGCGCCTAATGCGAGCAGGCCGAGCACACTGCCAAGGCCTTGGCTGGCCGGAAACTCGCGCAAGACTTCGCCGATGGACGCTTGCGAACGTATGTCCAGCACGTTGCTCACGTTTTCCCGTAGCGAACGGAAATCGATCTCCGATTGAGCGACGAGGTCGCCGATCATCGAGAGGTCGAGTAGCGCGGTATCGCCGTCCGTCATGCGGTCGGGCAGCGCCTGCAGCGCAGGATCATGCAGCACCCATTGCGACAGCGAAGACAGCCTGCTGCTGGTGAGCGGGAGCGTGTATTGCAGCGCCTCGGTTGCCTTGACTTCATCCTTCAGCGCGAGCGCCGCTCGTTGGGCCTTGCGCAACAACTGGTTCAGACGGCGCTGTTCGATGAATTCACGGCTTTGCACAAAATTCTTCAGGCTGCGCGCAAATGACTGCAGCACGTCGTGAACCATGCCGCCCTGGTCCAACAAAGTTCGTGTCAGCCGCAGCAGGAACCGGCGTTCATCGGGATCAAGAGCCGCGACGTAATCGCGTGACATCAACTGGTCCAGCGCGTCGTCCAGCGACGCGGACTGGACAGGATCGGTGAGCAGGCGCCAAAACGCGGAAAACGTGCGTCCGGCTTCGCTCTCCGAAATGACATCGATGCCGGCGAACAGCGCGTCGAGTACGTCGCCACGGCTGCCATCGTTGTCCATGATCCGCTCGCGCAGATGCCGGTTCAGCTGCTCGAACTGGTCGCGCACCCGGCGAAAATCGCCGGCGAGATTGTCGGCCAGCGCGATGATCTCGCGCGTGCGTTCCAATGCCGCGCTTTCGGACAGCACCTGGAACGTGCCGCGCTCGACGTCCGCGATCTCGCATGCGATCCGTTCCTGCTCTGCGCGCAGGCGTGCGATGCGCCGTCCCTTGTCGTTATCGGTATCGTCGGCCAGCTTGGCCAGCGCCCCGATGACCAGACCGAGGCGGCTTTCGGTCGCCGCATTGTGCGGCCTGGTCAAACTGGCGACATAGCGGATCGCTTCGACGGTCGAGGTGGCGAGTTCGTACTCTTCTTCTTTGGACCCCGCCGGAAAGCGCCGTTCCAGATAGCCTTCGGCAAGCCAGCGCGCCACGTACAACTGCGCCGTTTGTGGCCAGTCCTCGCCACGGTTGCGTAATTGCTCGAGGTCGCGCTCGATGCGCTCGTGCAGGATCGACGCAGGCAGGCTGCGGTCGGCGTCGTACAAGTGGGTTTGCAGTAGTGCGAGCACGGTCGGCCCCGTGTCGGCCGCCAGCAGGCGCCACAATGGCTGGGTGCGCAGTTGGCGGTAGAGGGCGAGGGGCTTGTCGGCTTTCATTGCGCGAGGATCGTCGATTACCTGATTGTAGCGCAGCCAATCAGCCGAATTTCGTGAACTATAAAGGCCTCCGAAGAGGCCTTTGCATTTTCATTCCGATCAAACGTCGATATTCCCCGCCTGCAGTGCATTCGACTCAATAAAGTGCCGCCGCGGCTCCACGTCATCTCCCATCAGCGTCGTAAAGATCTGATCGGCAGCAATGGCGTCCTCGATCTGCACCTTGAGCAGGCGACGCACCGTCGGATCCATGGTCGTCTCCCACAGCTGCTCGGGATTCATCTCGCCCAGGCCCTTGTAACGCTGCTTGGACACGCCACGCTCCGCTTCCTCGCGCAGCCATTCCATGGCCTGCTGGAAGTCGCGCACGGCGAATTCCTTCATCTTCTCGCCTTCGCCGCGGCGGATGATGGCGCCTTCGCCCATCAGGCCCTGGAACGTCTCGGCCGAGTTTTCCAGCGTCTTGTAGTCGGCGCCGGCGACGAAGTCGGCGTCGATCGACGTCACTTGCACGTTGCCGTAGTGGATGCGTTCGATGCGCAGGCTGTGCTTGTCCGACAGTTCGTCCGAACGCACGCCCACCTTCACGCTCGTGTCGTGGATCGCGTCGGCCATCGCCTGGGCCGATTTCTCGGCCGCTTCCTGGGTCGACAGGTCCAGCTTCACGCCGGTCATGATGGCGGACAGGGCGGCGCGGTCGATCACGCGCGACAGGCGCATCATGATCGCGTTCGCCTTGTTGTACTTGTCGACCAGGTCGCCCAGCGCGCCGTCGGTGATCGTCTCCGCGCCCTCCTTCGGCATCAGGGCAGCACCGTTCAGGGCGAAGCGCATCATGTAGCTGGCTTCCTCGACGTCGTCCTTCAGGTAGCGCTCGTCGCGGCCGGCTTTCACCTTGTACAGCGGCGGCTGCGCGATGTAGATGTGGCCGCGCTCGACCAGCTGCGGCATCTGGCGGTAGAACAAGGTCAGCAGCAGGGTGCGGATGTGGGCACCGTCGACGTCCGCGTCGGTCATGATGATGATGCGGTGGTAACGCAACTTGTCGACGTTGAACTCGTCCGGGCCGATCGACGTGCCGAGCGTCGCGATCAGCGTCGTGATCTGTTCCGACGACAGCATCTTTTCGAAGCGCGCCTTTTCCACGTTCAGCACCTTGCCGCGCAGCGGCAGGATGGCCTGGAACTTACGGTCGCGCCCCTGCTTGGCGGAACCGCCTGCGGAGTCACCCTCGACGATGTACAGCTCGGCCAGCGCCGGGTCGCGCTCCTGGCAGTCGGCCAGTTTCGACGACAGGCCCAGGCCGTCCATCACACCCTTGCGGCGGGTGAGGTCGCGGGCCTTGCGGGCCGCTTCGCGCGCGCGCGCCGCTTCCACGATCTTGCCGCAGATGATCTTGGCGTCGTTCGGCTTTTCCATCAGGAAGTCGGTGAGCGTCTTCGCCACGATCTCTTCGACCGGGCCGCGCACTTCCGACGACACGAGCTTGTCCTTCGTTTGCGACGAGAACTTCGGCTCAGGCACTTTCACCGACAGCACGCAGGTGAGACCCTCGCGCATGTCGTCGCCCGAGATTTCGACCTTGGCCTTCTTGGCGAAGTCGTTCTCGTCGATGTATTTGTTGATCACGCGCGTCATCGCCGCGCGCAGGCCCGTCAGGTGGGTGCCGCCGTCGCGCTGCGGGATGTTGTTCGTGAAGCAGAGCACTTGCTCGTTGTACGCGTCGTTCCACTGCATCGATACGTCGACCGAGACATTGGTGCCGTTTTCCGACATACGGTCGCCCGTCGCCTGGAATACGGTCGGGTGCAGGACGGTCTTGGACTTGTTGATGTACTCGACGAAGCCGCGGGTGCCGCCTTCGAAGGCAAACACTTCTTCCTTGCCGGTGCGCTGGTCGGTCAGCTTGATGTTGACGCCGTTGTTCAGGAACGAGAGTTCGCGGATACGCTTGCTCAGGATCTCATAATGGAACTCGACGTGCGAGAAGATTTCCTCGTCGGCCCAGAAATGGACTTCCGTGCCGCGCTTGTCGGTTTCGCCGATAACCTTGATCGGCGAGACTTCCACGCCGTCACGGATTTCGATTTCGCGGTTCAGCGGAACGCCGCGCTCGAACTCCATCTGGTGCACTTTGCCGTTCTGGCGCACGGTCACGCGCAACAGTTTCGACAGTGCGTTCACGCAGGACACACCCACGCCGTGCAGGCCGCCGGAGACTTTATAGGCGTTCTGGTTGAATTTGCCGCCGGCGTGCAGTTCCGTCAGGGCGATCTCGGTCGCCGAGCGTTTCGGCTCGTGCTTGTCGTCCATCTTGATGCCGGTCGGGATGCCGCGGCCGTTGTCGGTGATCGAGACCGAATTGTCGGAATGGATCGTGACGTGGATTTCGGAGCAGTAGCCGGCCAGGGCCTCGTCGATCGAGTTATCGAGCACCTCGAACACCAGGTGATGCAGGCCGGTGCCATCCGACGTGTCGCCGATGTACATGCCCGGACGCTTGCGTACCGCTTCCAGGCCTTCCAGAATCTGGATCGACGAGGCGCCGTACTCTTCCGCCTTGGCAGGGGAGGATTCCAAAACTGCTTGAGTGTTCTCGGACATGACTGCTTTCTCAAATAACGTGTGAATCAGACGGCGGGCTTTCGGGACCGGCTGTCTTGTGTCGTCGGATTATGGCGGGACGCTTGCGCTACGACTTCGGTAGTTCAGCTTGGATTCCCGCCTTCGCGGGAATGACGGTTTTGAGGTACGCGGCCTTAAAACCGTCGCCCCTGCGCAGGCAGGGGCCCAATCACCACTTGAGTCCCCGCACAACAGGACGAATATATGGGCGCTTCGCCCTAATTAAATACGCATCGGCATGACGACATACTTGAAGTCGCCATTCTCCGGAATCGACATCAGCGCCGACGAATTCGAATCGCCCAGCGAGATATTCACCTGGTCGCACTTCAGGTTGTTCAGCACGTCCAGCAGGTACGTGACGTTGAAGCCGATGTCGATCGTGTCGCCGCCGTAGTCGATTTCCAGTTCTTCCACCGCTTCTTCCTGGTCGGCGTTGGTCGAGCTGATCTTCATCGAACCCGGAGAGATCATGCAGCGCACGCCCTTGAACTTGTCGCTCGTCATGATCGCGGCACGCTGCAGCGAGCGCAGCAGTTCATCGCGGCTGATCGTGAAGTCGTTCTTGTAACCCTTCGGGATCACGCGGGTGTAATCCGGGAACTTGCCTTCGACCAGTTTCGAGACGAGCTCGATATCGGCGAACGTCAGCTTGACCTGCGAAGCCGCGATGTCCAGGCGGACTTCGTCGTCGCTCTCTTCCAGCAGGCGCTGCAGTTCCAGGATGGTCTTGCGCGGGATGATCACTTCCTGGCGCTCGAACGTCTGCTCGGCCGTCACCTGGGAAAATGCCAGGCGGTGGCCATCGGTGGCGACGGCGATCACGTTGTTACCGTCCAGCACCAGCAGCAGGCCGTTCAGGTAGTAGCGGATGTCTTGCTGGGCCATCGCGAAGTGCACCATGTTGAACAGGTGCTTCAGCGTTTTCTGCGGCAGCGTGACGGTCGCGTTGTAGCTGTCGGCCACGGACACGGTCGGGAATTCCTCGGCCGCCAGGGTCTGCAGCGCAAAGCGCGACTTGCCGCTCTGGACGGTCAGGCGCTTGTTCAACAGGGTCATCGTGACGTCGCCCGATTCCGGCAGGGCGCGCAGGATGTCCAGCAGCTTGCGTGCCGCGACGGTCGTGCCCGCCTCTTCAGGACCCGAACCGATGTTGGCCAGGGTCGTGATCTGCACCTCGGTGTCGGTCGACAGGAACGAGACGCTTTCGCCAGTCTTGCGGATGAGGATATTGGCCAGAATCGGCATGGTGTGCCGACGCTCGACAATACCACTCACGATCTGCAGTGGCCGGAGAAGCGTGTCTCGGGTGGATTTGACCAGTTGCATAAATATCCTCGGTTATGGGTAGGGTAAAAATGTTGTTCGCGCAATATTTTGCCAGAAATCATCGGGGGCACAGCCTTTTCCCCCGCGTTCACGCATCAGCCTTTCAGGGTCTGTTCCAGCACGTGCAATTCGTGGTTGCACTCGGCGTTCTTGGTACGGTCCTGGGCGATCTTGCGGACCGCGTGCAGCACCGTCGTATGGTCGCGGCCGCCAAACAGTTCGCCGATTTCCGGCAGACTCTTCTGCGTCAGCTCTTTCGCCAGGTACATCGCGATCTGGCGCGGACGCGCGATGTTGGCCGGGCGGCGCTTCGAATACATGTCCGCGACCTTGATGTTGAAGAAATCGGCCACGGTCTTCTGGATGTTTTCCACGGAGATCTGGCGGTTCTGCACGGACAACAGGTCCTTCAGCGCTTCCTTCACGACGTCGATCGTGATGTCCTTGCCGTGGAAACGCGAGTACGCGAGGATCTTCCTCAACGCGCCTTCCAGTTCGCGCACGTTCGAGCGCAGGTGTTTCGCGACGAAGAAGGCGACGTCGTCGTTCAGCATAACGCCTTCCGATTCCGCCTTCTTCATCAGGATCGCCACACGCATTTCCAGTTCCGGCGGTTCGATCGCGACCGTCAGGCCCGAGTCGAAGCGCGAGATCAGGCGATCGTCCATGCCCGTGATCTCTTTCGGATAGGTATCGGACGTGATGATGATCTGCTTTTTCGCCGCGATCAGCGCCTCGAACGCATAGAAGAATTCTTCCTGCGTACGGCTCTTGCCACCGAAGAATTGAATATCGTCGATGAGCAGCATGTCCAGCGAGTGATAGTAATGCTTGAAGTCGTCGAAGCCTTTGCGCTGGTACGCGGTCACGACGTCGCGCACATACTGTTCCGCGTGGATATAGCGGATGCGCGCGCCCGGCTGGTCGGCCATCACCTGGTTGCCGATCGCGTGGATCAAGTGGGTCTTACCGAGGCCCACGCCGCCGTAGAAGAACAGCGGGTTGTACGAGACGCCCGGGTTGTTGGCGACCTGGATCGCGGCGGCGCGCGCCAGCTGGTTCGCCTTACCGGTCACGAAGTTCTCGAACGTGAGGTCCGGGTTGACGCGGCTCTGCTCGCGGCGCGGATTGTTCGCGATGACATTGTCCGGCGTGACGACGGGCATCTCCGGCACGGTCTTGTCGGCGGCGGCGTTGATGCCCAGCGCGCCGCTGCTGGACGGCATCGGGGCAGGGGCCGACGACACCGCTTTTTTCGGCATGCTGTTCTTCGGGTCGAGCACGAACTGCACGTCGACCGGCCGCTGATAATGCTCGGACGCCAGCGCGGTGATGCGGTTGGCGAACTGCGACTTCACCCAGTCGAGCTTGAATCGATTGGGCGCCGCAATGCGCAGCTTGCCGTCCTCGTAGTCAAGGGCGACGAGTGGTTTGATCCACGCGGTATATTGCTGCGGTGTCAGCTCGAGCTCCAACTGGTTGGAACAGGTCTGCCAAAAGTTATCCATACATCGACTAAGTTAAGCGTAACACTCTATTTTACCTGTGTTCTCGCAAGTTATCCACAGGCGATACAGGAATTTTCCACCGAAACGGGAGCGCCTGACGTGCATGTGCAACCGTTTGCGGCGCACAATAACGCGGCCTTGACACAACTGGTGCCTTGACAGTTGAACTCAAAATGCTGAATAATTCAGGGTTCCCCGCCCGTACGCTTTGTTTGGGCACCTCGCAAACCTACTGCGCGTTGCATTTCCGGCCTGCGATGCTCGCTGTACTTTCGTACAGCTGCGCTTCTCTGCCAGAACTGCTGCCGCTCGCGACGGTTTTCGAGATGCCCTTTTAAGTGCACACAGGCGACAAGCTTTGCTGTGGCGTGACGCTGGCTTAACAACTGCGAAATGTCATTGGCGCAATGCTGGCAACAGGGAGCTTCGAAGAACCGTCGCGAGCGGCAGCAGTTTTGAACGAGAAGCGCAGCTGTACGTGAGTACAGCGAGCATCGCAGTTCAAAAATGCAACGTGCAGCAGGTTATTCGACGCTATCCGTGAGCTCAGCCCCGATTTTGCATCTATTTTGCTTTAAGCGAGACCACCATGAAACGTACTTACCAACCTTCCGTCGTCCGTCGCAAGCGCACGCACGGCTTCCGCGCACGTATGGCTACCCGTGGTGGCCGCCTTGTCCTGAACGCTCGCCGCGCCAAGGGCCGCAAGCGCCTGGCTGTCTAAGCCCGGAAAGCCGCATCGACCACGCCTACGACCTATGTCAGGCGAAGGTTCGCACGACTTTGCGCGCGTTCGGCGTATCGTAAAAACGGATGAGTTTTCATCCGTTTTTCGTTTGCGCCCTGCACAAAAAACCGCGCATTTCGTGCTCTATACCCGACCGAATGCCCTGCCTCATGCGCGGCTGGGCGTCGTCGCGGCCAAGCGTTTTGCGCCGCGCGCGGTCACGCGCAACACCATCAAGCGCATCACGCGCGAACTGTTCCGGACCACGCAGCTGCCGGCGCTCGACTGCATCGTGCGCTTGTCGCGTCCGGTCAACGGCAAGGACGGTCCGGCGACGACGTCCGCGTTGAAGGCGCAGTTGCGCGTGGAACTGGCACGCCTGTTCGCGTCGCAAATGCCGCGTCCGCGCAATGCCCAGGCCGCTCCACAGGCGGCAAGCGTTGCGCCTTCAGGCTCGCAACCGGGACTATCATGAACCGGTTGCTCGTCTGGCTGTTGCGCGGTTACCAGTTGCTGGTGTCTCCGATGCTCGGACAGAACTGCCGTTTCTTTCCGACCTGTTCCAATTACGCGATCGAGGCCGTCAAGATCCACGGCGCCGCGCGCGGCGGCTGGCTGGCCCTGCGCCGCGTCTGCCGCTGCCATCCGTGGAACGACGGCGGCGTCGACCTGGTACCGCGTCCCGGGGAGCAGCATTCCTCACCAACCGCTTGCGGTTGCAAGCATTCCTGAATAAGACCAATGGAAATCAATAAACGTACCATCCTGTGGATCGTGTTCGCCGTCGCGCTGGTCGTCCTGTGGAACGACTGGATGGTGGCCAACGGCAAGCAGTCGATGTTCTCGGCACAGCCGCCGGCCAAGGTCGCGCAGGCACCGAACCCGGCCAAGCCGAACGACTTGCCCAATGACGTAACCTCAGCGGCGACGCCGACCCCGGCCGGCACCGTCCCGGGCACGCCCGCGGCACCCGCGCCCGTGCAGGCCCAGGTCATCACCGTCACCACCGACGTCTATAAAGTCGACATCGACACGGCTGGCGGCGTGATCCGTCGCCTGGAATTGCTGAAGTACCGCGACAAGGTCGACCCGAACAAGAACCAGGTGCTGTTCCAGGCCAACGGTCCGCGCGTCTACCTCGCGCAGACGGGCCTGACCGGCGCCAGCGCGGCCGGCGTCCTGCCGAACCACAACACCCCGTTCACGGTCCGTCCGGGCCCGCGCACGCTGGACAGCAACAACCAGGTGCAGGTCGTGCTGGACGCGGAGCAGGGCGGCGTGCGCCTGACCAAGACCTTCACGTTCAAGCGCAACGACTACGTGATCGACGTGCGCCACGACGTGACGAACCTGACCCAGGCACCGGTCACGCCGTCGCTGTACTTCCAGCTCGAGCACGACGGCATGAAGCCGGAAGGCGACACCTATTTCAACAGCAGCTACACGGGCCCCACGCTGTGGACGCCGGAAGAGCACTACCAGAAGCTGACGTTCGAGAAGGTCGGCAAGGGTTCGGCCGACCACGCCAAGCAGTCGAAGGATGGCTGGATCGCGATCTCGCAGCACTTCTTCGTCTCGGCGTTCATCCCGCCGGCGAACACGCAGCGCGACATCTACACGAAGTCGCTGGGTAACAACCTGTTCGCCATCGGCGCCGTCGAGCCGCTGGGCACCGTGGCACCGGGCGCGACCGTCTCGAACACCGCGCGCCTGTACTCGGGTCCGCAGGTGCAGTCGCTGCTGGAAAAAGTGACCCCGGGCCTGGACCTGGTGCGCGACTACGCGTGGGCCGCGATCATCGCCAAGCCGATCTTCGCCACGATGAACTGGCTGCACTCGATGATCGGCAACTGGGGCTGGACCATCATCGCCTTCACCATCCTGATCAAGCTGCTGTTCTTCCCGCTGTCGGCCGCCGGCTACCGCAGCATGGCCAAGATGAAGACGGTGACGCCGAAGATGCAGGCGATCCGCGAGCGCCATAAAAACGATCCGGTCAAGATGCAGCAGGCCACGATGGAGCTGTACAAGGCCGAGAAGATCAACCCGCTGGGCGGCTGCCTGCCGATCCTGGTGCAGATGCCGGTGTTCCTGGCGCTGTACTGGGTGCTGCAGGCCGCGGTCGAGATGCGCGGCGCACCGTGGGTGGGCTGGATCCACGACCTGACGGCACCGGACCCGTACTTCATCCTGCCGATCCTGTACGCGATCTCGATGTTCATCACGCAGAAGCTGAACCCGCAGCCGGCCGATCCGGTGCAGGCCAAGATGATGATGTTCATGCCGCTGGCGTTCTCGGTCATCTTCCTGTTCTTCCCGTCCGGCCTCGTGCTGTACTGGGTCGTGAACAACCTGATCTCGATGGCGCAGCAGTACGTCATCACCAAGAAGTTCGCGCCGGCCAAGTAATACCGGCCCGGTGATCGAAAAGCCCGTGTCCGCACGGGCTTTTTTATTCGCACTACAATCCGACCATGAAACTCGATACCTCTCCCATCGCCGCCATCGCCACCGCCCCCGGCCGCGGCGGCATCGGCGTGGTGCGCGCCTCCGGCAAGGACTTGTCCGCCCTTGTGGCCGCGCTGTTCCCCGGCACGAAGCTCGCGCCCCGCCACGCCACCTATGTACCGTTCAAGGACGCCGCGGGCACCGTCATCGACGAAGGCCTCGCGCTGTACTTCAAGGCGCCGCATTCGTACACGGGCGAGGACGTGCTGGAACTGCAGGGCCACGGTGGCCCCGTCGTGCTGCGCATGCTGCTCGCGCGCGTGCTGGAGGCGGGCCGCGACGTGGACCTGCGCCTGGCCGAGCCGGGCGAATTCACGCGCCGCGCTTTCCTGAACGACAAGCTCGACCTCGCGCAGGCGGAGGCCGTCGCCGACCTGATCGACGCGTCCACCGAGGCCGCCGCGAAATCGGCGTCGCAATCGCTGTCCGGCGCGTTCTCGAAGGTCGTGCACGAACTGGTCGAGAAGACGATCAACCTGCGCATGCTCGTCGAAGCCACGCTCGACTTCCCGGAAGAGGAGATCGACTTCCTCGAGAAATCCAATGCGCGCGGCCAGTTGAAGGGCATCGTCGATGCGCTGGAAGCCGTGTTCCGCCAGGCCGCGCAGGGCGCGCTGCTGCGCGAGGGGTTGAACGTGGTGCTGGTCGGCCAGCCGAACGTGGGTAAATCGTCGCTGCTGAACGCGCTGGCCGGATCGGACGTCGCCATCGTCACGCCGATCGCGGGCACGACGCGCGATAAAGTCAGCGAGACAATCCAGGTCGAGGGCATCCCGCTGAACATCGTCGACACGGCCGGCATCCGCGCCATCGACGAGGGCATCGACGTCGTCGAGCGCATCGGCATCGAGCGCACGTGGGGCGAGGTCGGCAAGGCGGACGTGATCCTGCACCTGCTCGACGCGAGCCTCGGCCCGGCCAAGGCCGACGAGGACATCGTCGCCGCGTTCCCGGCCGGCGTGCCCGTCGTGCGCATCTGGAACAAGATCGACCTGTCCGGCCACCAGCCGTCCGTGGACCAGGGCGCGGATGCGGTCAACATCTACCTGTCCGCGCACGAAAAGATCGGCATCGACCTGCTGCGCGCGGAACTGCTGCGCATCGCCGGCTGGCAGCAGACGGGCGAATCGCTGTACCTCGCGCGCGAACGCCACCTCGTCGCGCTGCGCCAGGCGCGCGAGCATCTGCGGTATGCCGCCGAGCATGCGGCGCAGGATGACCAGTCGCTCGACCTGTTCGCGGAGGAGCTGCGGCTCGCGCAGGATCAGCTGTCCAGCATTACGGGGCAGTTCACGCCGGATGATCTGCTTGGGGTGATCTTCAGTCGCTTCTGTATCGGTAAATAAACCCGTTCCGGCCTAATGCCGGTCAATTAAGCGCATGCAATCCGCAAACGTGTGGTGGGCACGGGGTGCCCACTCTACGGGTTCTGCTTAACTGAACGGCATTACCCGCTCCGGCGGGTTTTTTTACGACCATCGTGTGTGATTGTGTGTGCAAATTCGGCAACAAAAGCTTGCTAACATAGCGCCCGCCGCAGCTGCTGAAAGAACCCGCTTGCCCATTCCCGCCCTCCCGCCCGAACCGCCCGCCGGCGCCATCGCCTGGCTGTGGAGAGATGCGCCCGTCCCCGCGTTCTCGCGCACTACTGTCGCCGTGGTCGACCGCCACATCTGGCTCGCCGGCGACAAGGTGCTCGTGCGGCCGGGCGCACGTCCGCGCGCGCTGGCGCGCGGGACGCGCGTGATCCCCGTCGTGCACGTCGAGATCGACCCGCTGCATCCGCCATCGGGTTTGCAGGCCGCACGCGCTACCGTGCTCGCCGCCATGCACAGCGCCGCACGCGCGTCGACGTCGGGCTGGGTGCAGCTGGACCTGGAAGCACGGCCGTCGCAGCGCGCCGACTACCGCGACCTCGTGCACCGCATCCGCGCCGCGCTGCCGGGCGATATGCGGCTGAGCGTCACGGCCCTCGGCTGGTGGTGCCGCGCCCCGGCCTGGCTGGACGGGCTGGAGGCGGACGAAGTGGTGCCGATGTTCTTCCGCATGGGCCGCGACAACGAGGCGCTGCGCGGCATCGTGGCGACGCGGCCCGACGTGCTGCATCCGCTGTGCCGCGCGGGCAGTGCCGGCTTTTCGCGCCAGGAAGCGTTCCCGCCCGCGGTGGCGGCGCGCTACCGGCGCACGTTCTGGTTCGACGAAAAAGGATGGAGAGATTCCCGATGAAATACCGGCTTGCCTGTGCCGCCATCGCCGCCGTCGCGGCGAACGCGTTCGCCAGCGGCGACTATGGTCCCAGCTACACGATGTTCAAGGCTTACACGAAGCCGGACATTCCCAACGCGCGCTTCCAGGCCGGCGACCTGGGCGTGCTGCAGCCGGGCATGCGCCGCGTCTACCTGTACACGGCCTGGCGCGCGATCATGCTCGGCGCGCCGGTCGCGCAGAAGCCGGGCACCGAGAAAGGCCTGGACCGGGCCGACGGCAGCGCGTTCGGCTACGGGTGGGACCACGTCGACGGCGAGGACACGTCCGCGGATCTGGTCGGGCGCGCCGCCAAGGTATTGAACATCAAGATCGACGATCCGGCGGCGCGCATGATCGTGGCCTGTCCGGCGGCCGCCAATGCCTACGCGGCCGCGACCCTGCGCCAGCTGGAGGCGCGGCCCGACGCCACCCGCGCGCGGGTCGATGCGTGGCTGCGCGCGCAATACCAGGTCGGCGAATCCTGCCAGCGCGCGGAGGATGCGCGTTACGCGTATCGCACCGAGAAACTGCCCGAGATCGTCGCGCCGCAGCCGCTGCCCGCGACGGAGCCGGGCTACTGGCGCCAGCTGCGCGACTACCAGCGCGCCGCGTGGCAGTTCCACGGCGCCCACTATGCCGAGAGCACCGCGCTGTTCGACCAGATCGGCGCGACGGCCGGCCATCCGATGCGGGGTCTCGGCGCATATCTGGCCTTGCGCTCGGAAGTCCGGCGCGCCGTCGCCGCCGTGCCGCAGACGCCGCGCAATGAACGCGAGCTCCAGGCGCAGCGCCTCGACAAGCGCGGCGCCGCCATCGTGACCGACGCATCGCTGCAGCCCATGCACGAACCGGCCCGCGCGCTGCTGCGGTCCATGCGCGCGCGGCTGACGCCCGAAGCCCGGCTCGACGAATTGAACCGCTACCTGGGCGATCCCGCGCACGACCCGTTTGCGCTCGACCGCCTCGGCGACTGGTCCGTCCTGATGGACGACGCGAAGCCGGAGCCCCTGCGCGGACAGTACGCCTTCGTCGACTGGATCGCAACGCTGCAAGACTGCGACGGCAGCCGCGATGGATCGTGCGCCGTCCCGGCACGCCATGCGCTGGAGCGCTGGCAGCGGGGGACGAAGCCGCGCGGGCATACCGACCCGTGGCTGGTCGCCGCGCTGATGCTGTCCGAGTCCCTGACGCCCGCGCTGGAACAGGCCGCGCTGGCCGTCGACGCTTCCGATCCTGCTTACCTCACCGTGCGCTACCACCTGGCGAGGCTGTACCGCCTGGCGGGCAAGCGCGATGCCGCGCGCGCCGTCGCGGACGCCGCGCTGAAGGGCAAGCTGTCGCCGGGCACGCGCAACCTGTTCCGCGAAGAGCGCTTCGCCGTCGCGACGTCGGTGCGGGACGCCGGCGCGTACCTGCTGCGCGCGAACGTCGACATGGCGAGCCCCGACGCCGCACCGGCCGAGGACATGCTCAACGACGATGCCATCGCGTGGTTCAAGCGCGGCCTGGCCGCCGCCGACATGCTCGAGCTGGCGCGCGTGGAGTCGCTGCCGCAGCCGCTGCGCGCGCGCATCGCGGGCGCGGCCTGGATCCGCGCGGCGCTGCTCGACCAGCCGGAAACCGGCCGCGCCGCCGCCGACCTGCTGGCCAGGCTGGTGCCGGCCACGGGCGACATGGCGACGCGCTACGCCCGTGCCGCCACGCCCGCCGAGCGCCGCCACGTGGCGCTGGTCGCGTCGGTCGCATTCGGCCTGTCCGCGGACCTCGACATGACGGCCCCGCCCGTGACGCGGATCGAGGCCGGCGATGCGACGGCGTCCGCCTGGTGCAGCTTCAAGCCGGACCGCCTGGGCGAGCCGACGAGCTTCGTGTGGCGCCTGCCCGCGACGCCCGAACTGGGCGACTCGGCGGCGCGCCGCGCGGAACTCGGCAAGCTGGAACAACTGAAAACGGCCACCGGCACGTTCGGCGACGACGTGCTGCAATGGGCCGACACGCATCCGGCCGACCCGGAGCTGCCCTGGCTGCTGCACGTGACCGTGCTGTCGACGCGCGGCGGCTGCCTCGACAAGGATGCGTCGGCCCTGTCGCGCAAGGCGCACGCGCTGCTGTACAAGCGCTGGCCGAAGAGCGAATGGACGCGCGCAACGCCGTACTTCTATTGATGTGCTAGGCTTCGCCCCATCCATGGACGAGTGAGGCGATGATGACGGCGATGACGAGACGGACGTTCGGCAAGGCGGCGCTGGCGCTGGCGGGCGGTGGCCTGCTGGCATCGTGCGCGACGGTGATCGGACCGCGCCGCGTCGAACTGTCGCAATCCCGCCTGCAGGCCGGCCTGGAGCGCCGCTTCCCGCTGCGCAATCGCATGCTCGAGCTGTTCGACGTGCAGCTGACCCGGCCGCGCCTCGCGATCATGCCGGAGACGGACCGCGTGGGCTTGTCCCTGGACGTGTCCGTGTCGCCCCCGTTCCTGCGCCAGTCGTGGAACGGCAGCCTGGCCATGTCCGGCCACCTGGTGCTGGACAATGTGCGCAATGCCGTCGTCCTGTCCGCCACGCACGTCGACAGCTTCGACGTCGACGGCATGGAGGGCGACCGCGCGCGCGACCTGGGCCGCGCCGCCGATCTGCTCTTGAATCAACTGATGCGCGACATGCCGGTCTACACCTTCCGCCCCGAAGACCTGCGCTACGCCGGCGTGCAATTCATTCCCACCCGCCTCGAGACGGCGCCCGGCGCCCTGTTCGTCACGCTGGAACCGGCGCGCTGACGGCATCCGGCGCGCCCGTCGTAAATCCGGCACGCCGGCTCGCACGATTGAACGGCCCGGCGCACGCATTGCCATTGCTGCTATTATTTCGGGCAGTTGGATGGTCCGGCATCGGTGACGATGACGTCGGGGCACCGTGACTGTTGTTTCTTGAAAACTCGTGGGCAACAGGCGTTGCACAGGTAGCCCATTCGGCGCACACTGGTTTGAAAGACCACGTACCGCAGAAGCGGGCACAAGCGCGCTTGCGCTTTCTCATGCACACGATGTTCCACTAAAGTAATCTCAGCGTTACTGACGTGCTGCCGGTAAGGGGGAAACCTTGGAAACGATACAGGAAAGTGTTCCGGACAAGAGCGTGCCTGTCGATCCGGCCGTCGCGGCGCCCATGAGTGCGGCGCCGGTGCCCGCCCGTTTGAGCCTGCCACCCAAGGGCGCGTGCTGGTACTGCGACAAACCGCTCGACAGCGTGCGCCGTTTTTGCGGCAAATCCTGCGCCGATTCCTTCGACGAAGAAGCGGAATACAACCGCTGAACCGCGGGCTGCGCGTCAGCCGCCCGCCCGTTCGCGCAGCAGCGCCAGGGCGCCGTCGAAGTCGAAGCCTTCGACCAGGTCCGCCACCTGGCGATAACATCCTTCCCCGAGTTGTGCGGCCAGCGCGCCGGCGCCTTCGCGCACGAGGTCGACCGCATCGCCATTGCCTTCGTCGAGCAGCGCCATCAGGCGGTCGACGATAGCGTGATCCATCTCCGCCGGCCGCTGCGCCGGCGCCGCGGGACGGCGTTCCGGCAAGGTGAGCGCCAGCGCATCCAGTTCGCGCAACACCCGTTCCAGCTCATCCTGCAGGCGCGCGAGGCTGCCGTGGACGTCGCCCGCACCCCCGCGCAACAGGTCTTCCACGATGTCGGCCTGGCGCCGCAGCGGCACGGCCTCGATCATGCCGGCGGCCCCTTTCAGCGTGTGGACGAGGCGCAGCGCCAGCGCGGTGTCGCCCTGGTCGTGCGCGGTGCGGATGCCGGCCGCGGCCTGGCGGTATTCGTTGCGGAAGCGCGCGAGCACGCGTCCGAACAGGGCCCCGTCGCCCATCAGGCGCGCGATGCCGCCCGCGTGGTTCACGGCGGGGGCATCGTGTGCGTTTGGCGGGAAACGGTGGTCGGGACTGTCCATGCGTTTTATTTTGTCGTGAATGACCAGGTGCGGCTGACCGGGGCACCGTCGATGGCGCCCGAGAAGCTGACATCATACGTGGTCGCGGACGCCAGCTGGGCCAGAGGCACGATCGCCGCCGCCGACTTTGTGGTTGTATTCGAATCCTTGCCCAAGGCCAGCAGACGCGTCTCCAGGTCGCTACTGGTCCCGTGGGCGCGCATCGTGAAACTCTGGACCGTCAGTGTGCGATCGAGGTTCGTGTGCACGCTGACCGGGTAGCCGACGACGCTGCGGTCGGGGACCGGATCCGGTTCCTCGTAATCGCTGTTGAAATTGTTCGGGACCTGGGTCTGGCCATTGAACGGCCACGTGACGATCGTGCCCGCGGCGATGCCGGTCCCGTAGCCGTTGTTGGCGACGAAGTCGGCGGTGAAGTAGCTGTAATTGGCGGACGTCGTCGCCGCACCCGCGCCGATTTCCTTGAACACGGGTTCGAAGATCACGAAGCGGTGGTAGATCGCCGTGATCAGTTCCTCGGCCATGTAGAAGCCGGAACCGTTCGAAGTGGCCGAAATGACTTCGCCGATCGCATTCGGCGACCCGAACACGTAGCCGGCATTCTGCAGGCGGTCCTGCAGGCGCGCGCCCGTGTAGCCGGTCTTGCCGGCCGTCTGGTCGTGCGTCACCACGTTGTTGATGCGCTGGTAATCGGAATGGCCCTGGGCCGCGGTGTCGATGACGGCGTTGCGCGCCAGCGCCGGCATGCCGATCTGGCTGCGGCGGTAGTTGATCCAGTTCAGGCCGTCGGTGGCGATGTTGTTCGTCGCCGTGGGCGCCGAGGCGTCCTGTCCCGAGAATCCGGTGGAGGGAGTCGCGTTCGGGGCGCCGGCACTGCTCCCGCCGCCGCCTCCGCCGCAGGCGACGAGCGCCCACGCCGCGGTACAGGCGAGGGCGATCTGCCGCACGCGAAGCATATTGTTCATCATATATCACTCCCGGCGTCGGTCCTGATGGGGTAAAGGAGCCTCCATTCTAGGCGAAATCGGTGCCCGGTGACGATCGTAAGGACAATCGCGGCCCCGGCATAAGCCCATGTAAAATAAGCCATTCTCTCGCTTTTAACGAATCTCAGTGAACCCAACCCGCCAGCAGCGCCTCGCGCGCGCCAAGTTTGCCCTGCCCAGTTTCGTGACCCTGCTGTCGATCGCCTGCGGATTCGGCAGCATCGTGATCTCGGTCGACAACGCCCCCGTGGGCGATCCGTCCGACTATCGCCTGGCCGCGATCCTGCTGGTGCTGGCGGGCGTGTTCGACGCGCTCGACGGCTTCGTCGCCCGCGCCACCAACACCCAGTCCGCGTTCGGCGTGCAGCTGGACTCCATCGCCGACGTGATGAATTTCGGCTGCGCGCCAGGGCTGCTGCTGTACTGCTACGGCTTCGCCCAGATGGGCGCCGCGCACCCGACCCTCGTGCGCATGGGCGGCCTGGCGTGCTTCGTGTTCGTGGCCTGCGGCGCGCTGCGCCTGGCGCGCTTCAACGTGATGGTCGGGAAGACGGACCCACGCTACTTCGTCGGCATGCCGATCACCGCGGGCGCGGCGTGCGTCGCCTCGGTGGTGGTCGCATGGCCGGATCCGGTGGCCGACATGGCCGGTGCCTTTCTCGTCATGCTGCTGATGGTGGCCGTCGGCACGCTGATGGTGTCGACGATCCGCTTCCCCAGCTCCAAGCAGCCGAAATCGAAGGCGGCGCTCGTCGCGCTCATCGTCTGCATCGCGCTGCTGGCGCTGTTGCGCACGCGCTTCTTCGCGCTGTTCTTCGTGTTTTATATCAGCGCGACGCTGCTGCTGAACATCGCGTGGACGGGCGGGTGGACGAAGATTGCGCCGCCGAAGGTGTACGACGACGAGTGAGCCGGTAGGTTGGGCACCCTGTGCCCACGCGGAAGTTCGCGCACCGAACACGTTACGCGTGGGCTCGGGGAGCCCGCCTTACGCGAACTTGTCGAACATGGCGGCCAGGCGCGCCGCCGCCGCTTTCGCTTCCTCGACGTCGCCCGCATTACCCGTATGGGTGACGATGCTGGCGGTGAGGAGCTGCACGAACGACCGGTCCAGCGCCTTGCGCGCGGCGGCCATCTGCTGGGCCACGGCGTCGCAGTCGGACGGCGCGTCGGCCAGCGCGATCAGCTTCTGCACGCCGCGCAGTTGGCCTTCCACGCGCGCGAGGCGGTTCAGCAGGTCCTTCTTCTGCTGCGCCGTCAGCGCGCGGCCTTCCACGATCTTGAGGGGTTCGCCCATGGCGGCGTAGACTCCTACGCGACCTCGTGGCCGCGCGCGGCGCGCAGGATCGTGAACCAGTCGGCGCGCGACAGCTGGAACGTGGTGCCGGCGACGGCGACCGCGATCGCCTCCGCGCGGCCGCTGCCCGTCAGCGGGATGGGACGCGACGGCAGTTGCAGGATCCACGCGAACACCACGCTGGCGAACGGCTGGTGCAGGCGGTCGGCGATCTCCTTGATCACGAGGCGCAGGTTTTCCGCGTTCGCGTCGTTCGACGTGAACAGGCGGCCGCCGGCCAGTGGCGACCAGATCATCGGCGCCACGCCTTTATCCTGCAGGCCGTCGAAGGTCTCGTCGAACATCGGCGCCACGTGCAGCGGCGAGAATTCGACCTGGTTCGTCGACAGTTCGATGCGGCGGTTCAGCGCCTCGAACTGGTGGCGGCTGAAGTTCGAGACGCCGAAGTGCAGCACCTTGCCGTCCTGCTTCAGGCGCGAGAATGCGTCCGCGATCTCGTCGAAGTCCATCAGCGGGTCGGGGCGGTGGATCAGCAGCAGGTCGAGGCGGTCCGTGTGCAGCTGGCGCAGCGATTCCTCGGCGGACGCGACGATGTGCGCGGCGCTCGTGTCGTAGTGCTGGATGGTGTGCTGCGGGCGTTTATTGGACAGCAGCTTGATGCCGCACTTGCTGATCAGCTGCATGCGGTCGCGCAGCGACGGCTGGGCGCGCAGGGCTTCGCCGAACAGGCCTTCGACGCCGTAGTTGCCGTAGATGTCCGCATGGTCGAACGACGTGACGCCCAGCGCGATGCACTGCTCGATGAAGGCGATGCGCTGCTCCACCGTCATGTCCCAGTCGCCCATGCGCCACATGCCGGCGACGATGCGGGACAGTTCGAGGTCACCGTTCTTGCGGGGGGCGATGCGCGGGCAGGACAGGTCGCGGGGGAGGGCTGGGTTCATTGCGTTTTTTCCAGGTTGACGGATCACGTCATTATAAAACGTCGTTCCCGCGGAAGCGGGAACCCATGCTGAGGTGATCGAGGACGCTCAGTATGGGTTCCCGCCTGCGCGGGAACGACGGTGTTTACAGGCAGGTGATTACTTCATCCACAGACGCATCGAGTCCCACGCCCGGCCAAAGATCGACGCTTCCTGCACCTCTTCCAGCGCCACGACCGGCAGCGCCAGCAGCGGCTTGCCGTCGACGTTCATCTTCAGCGTGCCGACGCGGCTGTTCAGGGCCAGCGGCGCGACCAGCGGATCCTTGCGTTCCAGGACCGGCTTCATCTTCTGCGCCACGCCCTTCGGCACGGTCACCCACACGTCGTTCGGGAAGCCGATCTTGACGTTCGACTTGGAGCCCTTCCAGATTTCCGGGGTCAGGATGGCCTGGCCTTTCGAATACAGCTTGACGGTGTCGAAGTTCTGGAAGCCCCAGTTCAGCAGCTTCTGGCTTTCGGCCGTGCGGTTGCCGTCCGACGTGGCACCGGACAGCACCGAGATCAGGCGGCGCTCGCCCGCCGGGCCGTTCGGGCGGTGGGCCGACGCGATCATCGAGAAGCCCGACGCTTCCGTGTGGCCCGTCTTCATGCCGTCCACGGTCGGGTCCAGCCACAGCAGGCGGTTGCGGTTCTGCTGCTTGATGCGGTTGTATGTGAATTCCTTGACCGAGTCGATCTTGTAGAACTCGGGGAAATCCTTGATGACGCGCGCAGCCAGGATCGACAGGTCGCGCGCGGTGGAGTAGTTGTCCGGCGACGGCAGGCCGTGCGGGTTGGCGAATTTGGTGTTCTTCATGCCCATGCGCTCGGCGTCGCGGTTCATCAGGGTGACGAACGTCGCTTCGTCGCCGGCGACGGCTTCGGCCAGCGCCACGGCCGCGTCATTGCCCGACTGGACCATCAGGCCGTACAGCAGGTCGCTGATCTTGACCGGGGTGGCGGGGTCGATGAACATCTTCGAGCTGCTGCCGTCGACCTTCCAGGCGCGGACCGACACGTTGACCATCTGGTCCAGCGTGACTTTCTTGTCGCGCACGGCTTCGAACACGACGTAGGCCGTCATGACCTTGGTGAGCGACGCCGGCTCGATGCGGGTATCCGGATCCTGCGAGGCGATGATCTGGCCGCTGGTCGCGTCCAGCAGCAGCCACGAACGGGCGGCGATTTGCGGGGCCGGCACCTGCTGCGCTTGGGCGGCCGACATCAAAAGGGCACTGGCGGCGAGGGCCGCGATTAACTTTTTCATGGAAGACAATTCAGAGAATAACGTGGATTGTGATGCGATAGACAATGCTCGAAAGCATTGCCTTGAAAGAAGATCGCATCATTATAGGCCAGCGTTCGCCTCAAATGTCACGTCTCCACAATTGCGCGACAAGATTTTTAATGTGGACGAGCTTGCGGTGGAAGAAGTGGTCGGCGCCGGGGATCACGGTCACGGGGATGTCGAGCGGGCGCGCCCAGTCGAACACGTGCGCGAGCGGTATCGTATCGTCAAGTTCGCCGTGGATCAGGATTGTGTCGGCCGGGACTTCCGGCATCGGCCACTTGCCGGCGGCCGTACCGACCAGCGCCAGGCGCTCGGCCGGGCGGCCCTGCTGGATCAGGCGCTGTTGCAGTTGTGCCTGCACGAAGGTGCCGAACGAGAAGCCGGACAGCGCGTACGGCAGGCCCGGATACTGTTCGATCATGTGGTCGAGCATGATTTCCATGTCGTCCACTTCGCCGCGGCCTTCGTCGTGCACGCCTTCCGACTCGCCCACGCCGCGGAAGTTGAAGCGGGCCGTCACGTAGCCGAGGCCGACGAAGGCGCGGGCCAGCGTCTGCGCCACTTTATTGTCCATCGTGCCGCCGTACAGCGGGTGCGGGTGCGCCACGAGGGCGATGCCGACGGGCGTGCCTTCCGGTTCGTCCAGCACACACTCCATCTTGCCGGCGGGGCCGGTCAGGTAAAACTTCTGGGAATTCTTGTTCATTGCTTGTTCAGGCGTACTTCGTCAGATCTTGAGGCGTTCGACGACCTCGCCCTTGACGAGGTGGCGGTCGATGATTTCGTCGATGTCGGAGTTGTCCACGTAGGTGTACCAGGTGCCCTGCGGGTAGATGACCACGACGGGGCCTTCCTCGCAGCGGTCCAGGCACCCGGCCTTGTTGATGCGCACCTGGCCCGGGCCGTTCAGGCCCAGTTCCTTGACGCGCTTCTTGGCGTGTTGCTGCGCCGCTTCCGCGCCGCTCTTGCCGCAGCTGGGGCGGCAGTCCTTGCCTTCGCGTTCGTTCAGGCAGAAGAACACATGGTGTTGATAAAAGGGTTTGTCGTCGTTCATGTTGGTTCCGGATGGCGTGTATCTTTCATATGATACGCCGTTATCAAGAGCGATTCAGCCGGTGCGACGGCAGCAGCAGGAACCACAATGCGATGATGGGCCAGGCCATGTCGAGGAACTGGGCCGCCCCGTTGAAATTCAGGAATTTACCCTGCTGCCAGGCCTGCAGGGTGGAGACGAAATACGGGTTGGCGGGAATCGTGTTGACGACGATGAGCGACAGTACGAGCGTCACGACGGCCAGCCGGCGCTGCGCGACCTGGGGCGCGAACGCAAGGCCCGTCAGCATGATCAGTCCGATCAGGAAGCCGCCTTCGGCGCCCGGCGTGACCCACACGAACGCATTGTCGGGCGCGAAGAACAGGGAACTGGCGAGCGTCTTGACGACGATGCCGACGCCGACCAGCGCCAGCATCAGCGACAGCCGCGGCGCGCCGCGGCGCGTGAGGCACAGCAGCGTGAGGGCGGCGCCCGTCATGCCGCACGCGGTGATGATGGTTTCAGAGAGCCAGTATTGCTCCACGCTCATCGGCACGTCGCCGCGCAGCATGGTCACGAGGTCGATGTCCGTATCGAGCCAGTCGGACAGCCATTCCGACAGCAGCGGCAGGATCTGGCCGTTGCCGAACAGGTAGTTCTGCGGATAGACCTGGGCCAGCGGCCACAGCGCGACGAGCACGAGGCCCTGGCTCGCATGCGCCGCGAACCAGCGCTGCCGCAGCAGATACAAACGGCTGCGGTCGAGGAGCATCGGGGCGAACCACGCGCCGATCACCGCCCCGGCCAGGCAGCCGCCCGCATTGGTCAGCAGGTCGAGGCTCGACGGCACGCGGCTGGGCAGGTAGTTCTGCACGACCTCCATCGTGCCCGAGACGAGCAGGCCGACGACGGCCGCGATGGCGACCGCCCACAGGCCGCGCACGCGCGGATGCAACGCGAGCGCGATCAGGATCCCGAACGGCATGTAGCCGACGATGTTGACCATGACGTCGAAGCCGGTCCACCAGCGCGGCATCTGCAGGACGAGGAAGGCGAACGGCGACAGGCCGCTGCTGCGCCAGCCGGAGAACGGGAACCAGCTGGCGTAGATGATCAGCAGCAGATAGGCCAGCAGCGCCGCGCGCGCCACCGGCGAGGCGCGCGGGCCGGCAGCGTCTTCCGTCTCGGTCATCGTCGGTTGAGATTCAATGTGCCCAGCCACGCCACGATGTCGGCCGCGACGGCATCGGTGCTGGCCGCGAGGGCGCGCGCGCCGCCGGCCGCATCGGCGCTGGGCGCGGCGACGGCCTGGCGGAAGCTCTTCTGGTCGACGAGCGTATGGCCCTGGAACACGGAGGCGCGCACGGCGACGACGCCGGTGCTCTGGCTCACGGCGCCGAAGTCGTGGATGAATTCATCGACATCGATGCGCAGCAGCGGGATGCCGGCGGCCGCATCCGTCTCCGACAGCACGCGCGCACCCGCCTGCGCGAGCCGCGTCTTGAAGCGCTGCGTCAGCAGCTGCAGCGGATTCGCCGTCCAGCGGCTGTTCGCATAGGTGCGGGCCTGCAGCGGGTCGGCATAGCTCAGGCGGTAGAACATGCGCTCGCTGTCCAGGGCACTCGAGCCGGTGACGTCGGTGACGACCACCGCGCCGAGCATGCCCTGTGCCTGCGCTTGCGCGGCCGTGGCGGGGCCGAAGTCGAATTGCGTGGTGGGCTGGCCCTTCTGCGAGGCGCAGGCGGACAGGGTCAGGGCCAGGGCGGCAGCGAGAATGATGCGGGTCGGATGCATGGTCGCTGGGTTCCTCATTTGGTCGGGGGGACGAAGCCGGGTTCGCCCGGGCCGGGTTCGGCGGCCGGTGCGCCGAACAAGATGCTTTGCGGGCGGTCGCCCAGGTTCGTCACGGTGCGGCGCACGGCGCGCAGCGAGGTCTTCGCCTCGTCGGCCATGTCGACGACGTGCGGCAAGGTTTGCAGCTCGAGGTCGGATGTCACGCCGCCCAGCGAATCGATGGTCGCGCCGGCGCGCTCGACCGGGCCGCCCGGGGCCTGCAGGCTCGTCGCGAGGCGGTCGTAGTTGTGTGCGGCGGCAGTGACGCTGGTGGAAAGCTCCTGTACGGAGCCCATCGTGCGGTCGAGTTTATCCGCCAGCGCGGGCAGGCGCGCCAGCGTGGGCTGCAGCTGGCCCGGGATCTCGGCATACGCGGCGGCGGCCTTGTTGATGCTGTCGAAGGCGCCCGTGAGCTTGTCCTGGTTTTCTTTACTGAGCACGTTGTTCAGGCTGTCCGTGATGCGCTCCGTTTTTTCCAGGATCGCGAGGCCGCGCTTTTCCAGTTGGTCGAGCAGGCCGGGACGCAGCGGGATGCGCGCCACGTGGCCCTTGTCGCTCTGCAGCAGCGGGGAGCCGGTGCGGTCGTCGTCGAGCTGGATGAAGGCGATGCCCGTCACGCCCTGGTAGCCGAGCGAGGCGAACGTCGTCTGCGTCACGGGCGCGCCTTCCTCGATCGAGAGCTTGATGAGGATCTGGCCCGTCACGCGCGGGTCGAACACGATGTCGTCCACGCGCCCGACTTCCAGGCCGCGGTAGCGCACCGCGGCCTGCGGGTTCAGGCCGGGGATGGTCTGCGTGGTGACGATCTCGTACGGATGCATCGTGGTGCGGTCGCGGTTCAGCCACAGGCCGATCAGGATGGCCGCGACCAGCAGCGCGACCGTGAAGAAGCCCGTCATGAGGGCATACGATCTGTTTTCCATGTCAGTCTTCCGACTCCTTTCTTGCGATGCGCTCTTCCAGCACTTCCAGCGCCCGCTGGCCGCGCGGCCCCAGGAAAAAGTGTTTGATGAAGGGGTGCTGCACGCGCAGCACGTCGCACGACGGTCCCACCGCGATCACGTGCTTTTCCGCCAGCACGGCGATGCGCGAGGACAGCGCGAACAGCGTGTCCAGGTCGTGCGTGACCATCACGACGGTGAGTTTCAGCTCGCTGTGCAGCGTCTGGATCAGCGCCACGAACGAATCGGACAGGTCGGGGTCGAGGCCCGCCGTCGGCTCGTCGAGGAACAGCAGTTGCGGCTCGAGCGCGAGGGCGCGCGCGAGGGCCGCGCGCTTGATCATCCCGCCCGACAGGTCGGACGGCATCTTGTTCGCGTCGCCCGGGCCGAGTCCGACCATGTCCATCTTGAGCAGCACGGCGGCGCGCACGACCTCCTCCGGCAGGGCGCGCAGTTCGCGCAACGGCAGGGCGATGTTGTCGAACACGGTCAGCGCGGAATACAGCGCGCCCTGCTGGAACAGCATGCCCCAGTGGTTGCGCATGCGCTGCAGCTGTTCCGGGCTGGCGCTGCTGACATCCTCGCCGAACACCCGCACGCAGCCGCTGGACGGCCGCTCCAGGCCCAGCATCTGGCGCAGCAGCACGGTCTTGCCGGTCCCGGATCCGCCCACGATGGACAGGATTTCGCCCGCATAGATGTCGAGGTTCAGGTCCTGGTGGACGACGGTGCGGCCGAAGCGCGTCCACAGGTTGCGGATCTGGACGACCGGCGGCCCGACGTCTTCCTCGGGCTCGCGGTTCAGTTGCTGTGGCGGGCGTTGGGCTGGTTGAGCAGGATTCGCCATCAGAAGCCCACCCCGGAGAAGATGATCGCGAACACGGCGTCGGCCAGGATCACGACGGTGATCGCCGTGACCACCGACGTCGTCGTGCCGCGGCCCAGGCTTTCCGTGTTCGGCTTGATGCGCAGGCCGAAGTGGCACGAGACGAGCGCGATCAGCATGCCGAACGCGACGCCCTTCGCGAGGCCGATGGTGTAGTTCACGATCGGCACGGCGGACGGCAGCTTCTGGATGAAGTAGCGCATCGTCAGGTTCAGTTCGATCTTCGCGGAGACCATGCCGCCGATCAGGGCCATCGCATCCGTCCACACGACGAGCAGCGGCATCGCCAGCGCGAGCGCGACCACCTTGGGCATGATGAGACGGTAGCCGTGCGAGATGCCCATCACCAGCATCGCGTCGAGTTCCTCCGTCACGCGCATCACGCCCAGTTGCGCCGTGATCGACGACCCGGAACGGCCCGCGACGAGGATCGCCGCCAGCAGCGGCCCCAGTTCGCGGATGATGCTCATGCCGAGGATGTTGACGAGGTAGATGTCGCCGCCGAACATGCGCAGCTGCTGCGCCGACAGGTACGACAGCACGACCCCGATCAGGAAGCCCACGAGCGCCGTGATGCCGAGCGCCTGGAAGCCGGAGTGATAAATATTGGCCGACACTTCGCGCCAAGGTCCGGACAGCGGATGGCGGATGAAGCGGCCGATGTCCTGCACCACCTGGCCGATCAGGGTGATCGCGCCGCGCAGGTGTTCGAAGAAACTCAGCACGCCGCCGCCCAGCGTGATCACCCATTGCAGATGGCTCTTGCGCGTGCGCGGCAGCTCGATCCGGCCGGATTTCTCGATGCGCTCGAAGAGTTCTTCCTGCTTCGGGTCGAGCTTCAGCTGCTCGGGGCGGCGCTTGCCCCACGAACTCCAGAACAACTGGGCGCCGATGTGATCGAGGCTGGCGATCTCGGACAGGTCCCAAACGACCGGCTTGCCGGCGAGGGATTTCAGCGTCTTTTCGATGTCCTTGAAGCCGCGCCGGGAAAACGCGTGGACCTGCCATACGCCGCGCGCCACCACGGATTGCCCCGCGCCGGCGTCTGGGTGTTCGATGGTTAATGTTGGCGCATTTTCAATCCGCATTGCGGCAGTGTAAAAGAGATTCGCGACTGCCGCCACCAGCGCTACGTTACCGTGACCGGATAGCGTTCGGTGGCGCACATTGCCGTGTTTACGCTGCGAGGTGGCGAACCTGGCGCTCGGGTGCGGCGTGCGTCGACTTGTCGGCCGGCTTATGGGCGCTGCCGGCGTAATCGCTCGCGATGAGGGCGGCAGCGTCGGCGGCCGGCATGCCCTGGCGCTGCAGCCAGGCCTGCACCAGCTTGGCCAGGCGGTCGAGCGCGATGCGGTGGGTGGCGTCGAGCTGCGTGTAGATCCAGTCCGAGAACGCCATGAAGTTGGCGAACGGGCTGTCGCCCAGCAGCACCTTGACCGTGTGGGCGAAGCGGCCGGAGTTCGCGACCAGGTCCCAGTAGCGGGCAAAGCGCACGAGCCGTTGCATGGTGGCGAAGTCGATGCGGTCGGTGGCCAGCACGGTGTAGGGCGGGTACGGCTCATACACCATCTTGTACGGTTCCGTGTGGCGGATGATCGGCGTGCCGCGCAGGCGCTTGAGGATGCCGAACTGGATCTCGTGCGGGCCGAGGGCGACCAGCTGGTCGAAGCCGCGCGCGAACGATTCGACGTCTTCGCCCGGCAGGCCGGCGATCAGGTCCACGTGCAGATGGGCGTGCGATTGCGTCGTGAGCCAGCGGATGTTGTCTGCAGCCTTGGCATTGTCCTGGCGGCGGCTGACGAGCGTCTGCACTTCCGGGTTGAAGCTCTGGATGCCGATCTCGAACTGCAGCGCGCCGGGCGGGAATTGCGCGATCGTCGCCTTCAGCGCTTCCGGCAGGTGGTCCGGGACCAGTTCGAAGTGGGCATAGACCGGATCGTCGGGATGCGCCGCGATCTTGTCGAGGAAGAACTGCATGATGCGCTGGCTCGTCTTGACGTTCAGGTTGAACGTGCGGTCGACGAATTTGAATAATCGTGCGCCGCGCTGGTACAGCGTTTCCATCTCCGCGAGAAAGGTGTCGATGCCGAATGGCCAGGCCGTCTTGTCCAGCGAGGACAGGCAGAACTCGCATTTGAACGGGCAGCCGCGCGACGCTTCCACGTAGAGAGTGCGGTGGGCGATGTCTTCGTCGCTATATAAAGCGTAAGGCAGGGAGATGTCCGCCATCGGGGGCTGCACGCCCGCATGCACCTTCATGATCGGCTTGGGGCCATTAAGGATCTCGCCGCACAGCTTGGGGAAGGTGATGTCGCCCCAGCCGGTGACGACATAGTCGGCCAGGCGCGCGATCTCCTGCTCGTTCGTCTCGTACGAGACTTCCGGCCCGCCCAGCACGACCGTCACCTCGGGCGCGACGCGCTTGAGCATCGCGACGACCTTCGTCGTTTCCTCGACGTTCCATATATAGATGCCGAAGCCGACGATGCGCGGCTTCTTCGCCAGCAGGCGTTCGACGACCTCCACGGTCTTCGCGCCGATGACGAATTCCATCAGGCTCGTCTGTTCCTGGAGCTCGCCCATATTGGCCAGCAGATAGCGCAGCCCGAGCGAAGCATGGGCGTAGCGGGCATTGAGGGTGGAGAGCAGGATGGTCATGGCGGAGCGGGGAAGACGGCAAAGGATGCATTGTAGCGGGACTTGCGGCCCGTATGCGACGCTGGTATGATTCGGTCCCTCGTCGCAAACGACAGGCCGTCAAACGGTTCTGAACGCTTCGATGGGGAATAAAAAGAAGTTGACGAACATCGCGAAACACTGCATAATCTCACTTCTCTGCTGCTGACGAACAAAACGATTCGCAAGCGCAGCAAGGCAGTACCGAATACAGCTCTTTAACAATCAACAGTCGATAAGTGTGGGCGTTTGATGAAGTGCCAGTATCGCTTCGGTGATACTGAATGCTTAAATTATCAAATGTTCACGCAAAAGAAATACGTTGCTCAGCAATGAGTGACGGTCAGTATTTTGAGTGAGCGATCTGCTACGAAAGTAGCAAAAACAGAGATTAAACTGAAGAGTTTGATCCTGGCTCAGATTGAACGCTGGCGGCATGCTTTACACATGCAAGTCGAACGGCAGCGCGGGGCAACCTGGCGGCGAGTGGCGAACGGGTGAGTAATATATCGGAACGTACCCAAGAGTGGGGGATAACGTAGCGAAAGTTACGCTAATACCGCATACGATCCAAGGATGAAAGTGGGGGACCTTCGGGCCTCATGCTCCTGGAGCGGCCGATATCTGATTAGCTAGTTGGTGAGGTAAAGGCTCACCAAGGCGACGATCAGTAGCTGGTCTGAGAGGACGACCAGCCACACTGGGACTGAGACACGGCCCAGACTCCTACGGGAGGCAGCAGTGGGGAATTTTGGACAATGGGCGCAAGCCTGATCCAGCAATGCCGCGTGAGTGAAGAAGGCCTTCGGGTTGTAAAGCTCTTTTGTCAGGGAAGAAACGGTTCAGGCTAATATCCTGGGCTAATGACGGTACCTGAAGAATAAGCACCGGCTAACTACGTGCCAGCAGCCGCGGTAATACGTAGGGTGCAAGCGTTAATCGGAATTACTGGGCGTAAAGCGTGCGCAGGCGGTTTTGTAAGTCTGTCGTGAAAGCCCCGGGCTTAACCTGGGAATTGCGATGGAGACTGCAAGGCTTGAATCTGGCAGAGGGGGGTAGAATTCCACGTGTAGCAGTGAAATGCGTAGAGATGTGGAGGAACACCGATGGCGAAGGCAGCCCCCTGGGTCAAGATTGACGCTCATGCACGAAAGCGTGGGGAGCAAACAGGATTAGATACCCTGGTAGTCCACGCCCTAAACGATGTCTACTAGTTGTCGGGTCTTAATTGACTTGGTAACGCAGCTAACGCGTGAAGTAGACCGCCTGGGGAGTACGGTCGCAAGATTAAAACTCAAAGGAATTGACGGGGACCCGCACAAGCGGTGGATGATGTGGATTAATTCGATGCAACGCGAAAAACCTTACCTACCCTTGACATGTCAGGAACCTCCGAGAGATTGGAGGGTGCCCGAAAGGGAGCCTGAACACAGGTGCTGCATGGCTGTCGTCAGCTCGTGTCGTGAGATGTTGGGTTAAGTCCCGCAACGAGCGCAACCCTTGTCATTAGTTGCTACGAAAGGGCACTCTAATGAGACTGCCGGTGACAAACCGGAGGAAGGTGGGGATGACGTCAAGTCCTCATGGCCCTTATGGGTAGGGCTTCACACGTCATACAATGGTACATACAGAGGGCCGCCAACCCGCGAGGGGGAGCTAATCCCAGAAAGTGTATCGTAGTCCGGATCGCAGTCTGCAACTCGACTGCGTGAAGTTGGAATCGCTAGTAATCGCGGATCAGCATGCCGCGGTGAATACGTTCCCGGGTCTTGTACACACCGCCCGTCACACCATGGGAGCGGGTTTTACCAGAAGTAGGTAGCTTAACCGCAAGGAGGGCGCTTACCACGGTAGGATTCGTGACTGGGGTGAAGTCGTAACAAGGTAGCCGTATCGGAAGGTGCGGCTGGATCACCTCCTTTCTAGAGTGGCACGGGAGCTAACGCTCCATCATCAAGCGCCCACGCTTATCGGCTGTTCAAAGTTAAACGAGAAGAGTTTTCGGGGCTGTAGCTCAGCTGGTTAGAGCACCGTGTTGATAACGCGGGGGTCGTTGGTTCGAGTCCAACCAGCCCTACCACGTTACACTGGGGGATTAGCTCAGCTGGGAGAGCACCTGCTTTGCAAGCAGGGGGTCGTCGGTTCGATCCCGTCATCCTCCACCACTCTCTGTTTACTGCATTTATGTAAGGCACAAGCTTTAGATAAGTGTAGTTCTCGTTCTTTAACAATCTGGAAGAAGTAAAGTTTTCTTTAAGCGTGTAGCTAACGAAAGTTGGATGCACACTTAGGGTAGTAATCTGTATGTATCAACAAACAAAGTAAGCTGAACTCTTGTTGTTATGACGTTCCCTGATACTCATGCAGGGGCCAACGTTATAGGGACAAGTGAATAAGTGCACATGGTGGATGCCTTGGCGATTACAGGCGACGAAGGACGTAGTAGCTTGCGATAAGCTGCGGGGAGTGAGCAAACACACTTTGATCCGCAGATTTCCGAATGGGGAAACCCGGCCTTTTAGGTCATTGCATACTGAATACATAGGTATGCAAAGCGAACGCGGCGAACTGAAACATCTAAGTAGCTGCAGGAAAAGAAATCAACCGAGATTCCCAAAGTAGTGGCGAGCGAAATGGGATGAGCCTTGTACGTGATAGTCGATCGAATAGTGGAACAGCCTGGAAATGCTGGCCATAGAGGGTGATAGCCCCTTACACGAAATTCGAACGGTGGTACTAAGCGTACGACAAGTAGGGCGGGACACGAGAAATCCTGTCTGAAGATGGGGGGACCATCCTCCAAGGCTAAATACTCGTAATCGACCGATAGTGAACCAGTACCGTGAGGGAAAGGCGAAAAGAACCCCGGGAGGGGAGTGAAATAGATCCTGAAACCGTGTGCATACAAACAGTCGGAGCCTCTTCGTGGGGTGACGGCGTACCTTTTGTATAATGGGTCAGCGACTTACATTCAGTGGCGAGGTTAACCGGATAGGGGAGCCGTAGAGAAATCGAGTCCGAACAGGGCGGCAGTCGCTGGGTGTAGACCCGAAACCAGGTGATCTACCCATGGCCAGGATGAAGGTGCGGTAACACGCCCTGGAGGTCCGAACCCACTAATGTTGAAAAATTAGGGGATGAGCTGTGGGTAGGGGTGAAAGGCTAAACAAACCTGGAAATAGCTGGTTCTCTCCGAAAACTATTTAGGTAGTGCCTCAAGTATCACCATCGGGGGTAGAGCACTGTTATGGCTAGGGGGTCATTGCGACTTACCAAACCATTGCAAACTCCGAATACCGATGAGTGCGAGCTTGGGAGACAGACGTCGGGTGCTAACGTCCGGCGTCAAGAGGGAAACAACCCAGACCGCCAGCTAAGGTCCCAAAGATTGGCTAAGTGGAAAACGAAGTGGGAAGGCTAAAACAGTCAGGATGTTGGCTTAGAAGCAGCCATCATTTAAAGAAAGCGTAATAGCTCACTGATCGAGTCGTCCTGCGCGGAAGATGTAACGGGGCTAAGCCAGTCACCGAAGCTGCGGATATGTGCTTGCACATATGGTAGGAGAGCGTTCCGTAAGCCTGAGAAGGTGTCTTGTAAAGGATGCTGGAGGTATCGGAAGTGCGAATGCTGACATGAGTAGCGATAAAGAGGGTGAAAAGCCCTCTCGCCGAAAGCCCAAGGTTTCCTGTTCAACGTTCATCGGAGCAGGGTGAGTCGGCCCCTAAGGCGAGGCAGAGATGCGTAGCTGATGGGAAGCAGGTTAATATTCCTGCACCGTCGTATGATGCGATGGGGGGACGGATCGCGGAAGGTTGTCCAACTGTTGGAATAGTTGGTTCTTGACTCATAGAAGGCGCTTAGGCAAATCCGGGCGCGTAATTCAAGGGGTCGAGACGTGTGTCCTTGTGACACGAAGCAATCGGAAGTGGTTCCAAGAAAAGCCTCTAAGCTTCAGTCATACGAGACCGTACCGCAAACCGACACAGGTGGGCGAGATGAGTATTCTAAGGCGCTTGAGAGAACTCGGGAGAAGGAACTCGGCAAATTGGTACCGTAACTTCGGGATAAGGTACGCCCCGGTAGCTTGAATGGTTTACTCCATGAGGGTGAAAGGGTTGCAATAAACTGGTGGCTGCGACTGTTTAATAAAAACACAGCACTCTGCAAACACGAAAGTGGACGTATAGGGTGTGACGCCTGCCCGGTGCTGGAAGATTAAATGATGGGGTGCAAGCTCTTGATTGAAGTCCCAGTAAACGGCGGCCGTAACTATAACGGTCCTAAGGTAGCGAAATTCCTTGTCGGGTAAGTTCCGACCTGCACGAATGGCGTAACGATGGCCACACTGTCTCCTCCCGAGACTCAGCGAAGTTGAAATGTTTGTGATGATGCAATCTACCCGCGGCTAGACGGAAAGACCCCATGAACCTTTACTGTAGCTTTGCATTGGACTTTGAACCAATCTGTGTAGGATAGGTGGGAGGCTTTGAAGCGGGGACGCCAGTTCTCGTGGAGCCAACCTTGAAATACCACCCTGGTTCGTTTGAGGTTCTAACCTTGGCCCGTGATCCGGGTCGGGGACAGTGCATGGTAGGCAGTTTGACTGGGGCGGTCTCCTCCTAAAGTGTAACGGAGGAGTTCGAAGGTACGCTAGGTACGGTCGGACATCGTGCTAATAGTGCAATGGCATAAGCGTGCTTAACTGCGAGACCGACAAGTCGAGCAGGTACGAAAGTAGGACATAGTGATCCGGTGGTTCTGTATGGAAGGGCCATCGCTCAACGGATAAAAGGTACTCTGGGGATAACAGGCTGATTCCTCCCAAGAGTTCATATCGACGGGGGAGTTTGGCACCTCGATGTCGGCTCATCACATCCTGGGGCTGTAGCCGGTCCCAAGGGTATGGCTGTTCGCCATTTAAAGTGGTACGTGAGCTGGGTTTAAAACGTCGTGAGACAGTTTGGTCCCTATCTGCCGTGGGCGTTGGAAATTTGAAGGGGGCTGCTCCTAGTACGAGAGGACCGGAGTGGACGAACCTCTGGTGTACCGGTTGTCACGCCAGTGGCATTGCCGGGTAGCTAAGTTCGGAAGAGATAACCGCTGAAAGCATCTAAGCGGGAAACTCGCCTTGAGATGAGATTTCCCGGAGCCTTGAGCTCCTTGAAGGGTCGTTCGAGACCAGGACGTTGATAGGTCAGGTGTGGAAGTGCAGTAATGCATTAAGCTAACTGATACTAATTGCCCGTACGGCTTGTCCCTATAACCTTGGCAGTCATTGCCAATGCAAGGGTTCAGCTGTTTGTTGAGACAACAGATTACGAAAACTGCTTCTTCCGGATTCAGAGTGACGCACGCATTATGCAAGCGGCACTCGTACAAGTTATGCCTGATGACCATAGCAAGTCTGTACCACCCCTTCCCATCCCGAACAGGACCGTGAAAAGACTCTGCGCCGATGATAGTGCTGCAACCAGTGTGAAAGTAGGTTATCGTCAGGCTAGTTATATGCAGAAGCCCGTTCAGTTGATACTGAGCGGGCTTTTTGCTTTCTAGATCCTCTCGAGCTTCTTCAGCACATCCGGAGACAACACGAGATCCGCCGCCTTCAGGTTCTCGCGCAGGTGGGCACTCGACGACGTCCCGGGAATCAGCAGGATGTTCGGCGACCGCTGCAACAGCCAGGCGATTGCTACCTGCATCGGCGTCGCCCCCAACTCGGCTGCGACTGCGGACAACGCATCCGACTGCAGCGGCGAAAAGCCACCGAGCGGGAAGAACGGCACATACGGAATACCGTCGCGCGCCAGGGCATCGACCAGCGCGTCGTCATTGCGGTGCACGAGGTTGTACATGTTCTGCACGCACGCGATCGGCACGATGCGCCGTGCGTCCTCGACCTGCTTCATCGTCACGTTGCTCAGGCCGACGTGCTTGATGAGACCTTCCTCGCGCAGCGCCGCCAAGGTCGTCACCTGTTCTTCGAGCGACCCTTCCGCTGGACCATGGACATCCAACATGCTGCGGAAATTGACCACCTCCAGCACGTCCAGGCCGAGATTGCGCAGATTGTCGTGCACGGCCTCGCGCAGTTCCTTCGGCGACGTGGCCGGCAACCACGCACCCTGGGCGTCCCGTCGCGCACTGACCTTGGTGACGATGACGAGGTCGTCCGGATACGGATGCAGCGCTTCCCGGATCAATTGATTGGTGACGTGAGGGCCGTAGAAATCCGATGTATCGATGTGGTTGACGCCGAGCGCCACCGCGTCGCGCAGCACGGCGAGCGCGGCCTCGCGATCCCGCGGCGGCCCGAAGACGCCGGGTCCTGCCAGCTGCATGGCGCCATAGCCGAGGCGCCGGACGGTACGGTCGCCGAGTTGATACGTGGTGGACATTGAGATTCTCCTTGATGGATAGTGAACAGTGCAGCCACGATAAGCCCGCGACGATCTCAGGACAATCCGGCATAATCCGCATGGGTTGTACGTCATAACGGACAATGGAAAACACATGAAAGTCGATCTGGGCGATCTGTCCGCCTTCGTCGCCGTCGCGCGAGCCGGTGGCTTCCGCGATGCCGCGCGGGCCACGAGCGGCAGCGCATCCGGTCTCAGCGATGCGGTACGGCGCCTCGAAGCGAAGCTCGGCGTACGCCTGCTCAACCGCACCACGCGCAGCGTCGTGCCGACGGAAGCGGGCCGTAGCCTGCTTGCGCGCCTGGACCCCGTGCTCACCGAAGTCGAGAGTGCGCTCGACGTGGTCAATGGTTTTCGCGATACGCCCACCGGCACTCTCAAACTCAATGTACCGATGAGTGCGGCCCGGCTCGTGCTGCCGTCCATCGTGCCGCGCTTCCTGGCTGCCTACCCCGAGATCCGCCTGGAAGTGATCGCGGACGAGAGCTTCGTCGACGTGCTCGCGGCCGGCTGCGATGCGGGTATCCGCTACGAGGAAAAGCTCGAGCAGGACATGGTCGCCGTGCCCATCGGCCCGCGCGTCCAGCGCATGGCCGCAGCCGCGGCGCCCGACTATCTCGACCGGCGCGGCCGCCCTCAGCATCCGCGCGACTTGCTGGACCACGCTTGCATGCGCGCGCGTTTTGCCAGCGGCGCCGTCATCCGCTGGACGTTCGAACGCGACGGCGAGACGCTCACGATCGATCCGCCCGGACAATTGCTCGTCCAGGTGGGCGGCGCTCTCGACCTGAAAATCGACGTCGCCGTCGCCGGCACGGGCATCGTCTACCTGTTCGAGGACTGGCTGCGCCCGTATATCGACCGCGGCGAGCTCGAGCCCGTGCTGGAATCGTGGTGGCCATCCTTTTCCGGCCCGTATCTCTACTATCCGGGGCGCAGGCTCGTCCCCGCGCCACTGCGCGCCTTCATCGATTTCATCCGCGCGGATCAGTGACCGCGCTGATAGGTGCCGATCAGTTCCGCCTGCGCCTTCACATGTCCCTGCATCGCCTTTTCCAGCTGGGGCTTGGTCGGGTGACGCAGGTCGGGCAGCATGGTGTCGAGCGCATACAATTTATGCACGTAGCGATGCCGTCCGATGGGCGGACATGGCCCGCCGTAGCGCGTGTTCTTGAAATCGTTCAGGCCGGCTTGCGTGCCGCGCGGCAGTTCCGCCTCGCGTATCGCGGCGGGAAGGTGGTTGGCCTGCGGCGGCAGGTTGTACAGCACCCAGTGCACCCAGGTCATTTTCGGTGCCGCTGGATCGGGCGCGTCCGGATCGTCGATGATGAGGACGAGGCTGCGGGTGTCGGGCGGGACGCCGGACCACGACAGCGCGGGCGACGTATTCGCGCCATCGCATGTGTGGATGGCGGGGATGGGGCCGCCGGGCGTGAAGTCGGCCGAGGTCAATGTCAGGCTCATGCTTGCCTCCCTGGAGTCGAAACGCTACAGGCTTCGACATCGGCAAACGCTCTCGGTTGCACCGCTTCCAGCCGTCACAGCAGGCGCGCGATCGTCGCGTCGCCGCTGCGTGAACGGCTGGGCAAACACCCGCCACCGTTCTGTGCTCCCCCCGATATCGGAACTTGAAGGTAGGCCAGTGTCGCCCAGTTCGTAAAATTCTTGTCCACGATGCCGTGGACACAGGAGCATTATCCGGGTGCAAGCGCCCTCATCTGTTCGCCGCCTCACACAACACGGCCGCGGCCACGCCGGCGTCAGGACTGCGGTTCGCCGACCTGGATCGGGTCACGGCGCGGAATGATGTACCAGAGTCCCACAAAGAGGAGGAGTGAGGCAACCGCGGCAGCGATACTGAGCGAGAGCATGTCGGTTGCAAGCGACACGACCGTCAACATGTCGAGCGACAGCCCAAGAGCCAGTGGCATCAACGCACCCCGGATGGCTTTGCGCGCTACCTTGACCATGAGCGACGTCGCGTAACCGTGCTGGGCGCGGTAATACACTGCCGGCGTCATCAGGAGAGCCATCGCGATCACCATCAACGCGAGGCCGACCATGTGGCACGCCTGTGCGTACGGCGCGAGGTCATTGAACCGTTCGTTGAACACGGCGATCGTCTGGAAACCAAACACCGCCTGCAGGCCTGGGAGAATGCAGCGCGCCTCTTCGATGATGTCGCGCATGGCTCGGTGGTTCTTTTCTTGTTGAGAAGCTTGATCGTCCATGGGATGACAGTAGCGCCAAACACGGCTGTGTTCAACCGCCCGCACGATTGAAGCACGTCGTTACGCATGGACGATGCCGGCCTGCGATGCCCATTGTTCCAGGCTGTGCCGCTGGATCGCCGCCGCCATCAGGTCGGGGAATAAATCTGGCGTGCAGGCGAAGCAGGGAATGCCCAGCGCGGCCAGCTGCGCCGCATTGTTGCGGTCGTACGAAGGGGCGCCGCTGTCGTCCAGTGCGAGCAGGGAGATCACCTGCGCGCCGCTGCCGACGAGGCTCGCCGCGCGCCGCAGCATTTCCGCATTGTTGCCGCCCTCGTACAGGTCGCTGATCAGGACGAAGATCGTATCCTGCGGCCGCGTGACGAGACCCTGGCAATATGCGAGCGCGCGGTTGATGTCCGTGCCGCCGCCGAGCTGCGTGCCGAACAGGACCTCGACCGGGTCGTGCAGCAGCGGCGTCAGGTCGACGACGGCCGTGTCGAACACGACCACCGACGTCGTCACCGCCTTGATGCTCGCAAGGACCGCCGCGAACACGCTCGCGTACACGACCGACGGCGCCATCGATCCGCTCTGGTCCACGCACAGCACGATGTCGCGCAGCGAGCGTCCGCGCCGGCCGTAGCCGATGCGCGTCTCGGGGATGATCGTCTGGTAGTCCGGTTGATAGTGCCGCAGGTTGGCGCGGATGGTGCGCAGCCAGTCGATGTCCTGGTGGCGCGGGCGCAGGTTGCGCGCCGCCCGGTTCAGGCTTCCCGACACGGCCTGGCGCATCGGCGTGGACAGCTTCTTTTCCAGTTCCTCGACGACCTTCGCGACGACGGCGCGGGCCGTCGCGCGCGTCTTGTTCGGCAGGACGCGGTTCAGGCTGAGGAGCGTCGCGACGAGGTGCACGTCCGGCTCGACGGCCGCCAGCATCTCCGGTTCGCACAGCATCTGCTGCAGGCCGAGGCGGTCGAACGCATCCTTCTGCATCACCTGCACGACGCTGGACGGGAAGTACTGGCGGATGTCGCCCAGCCAGCGCGCGACGCGCGGTGCCGATCCACCCAGGCCGCCGCTGCGCGTGTCCGGACCGGCGCCGTACAGCGCGTCGAGTGCCGCATCGATCGCGGCATCGGCACCGCCCAAGTTGAGTGATTCGTCCGCGTCCTGGCCCAGCACGAGGCGCCAGCGGCGCGCCGCTTCTTGTTCATTCGCCATGGACGGCCTCCTGGAGTGACCCGGTTCCGAACAGCGTGTGCAGGATGGGCAGCACGCGGCGCGCCCGCGCCGGATCGATGGCCGTTGCCGCCGCGGCGTGCGTGACCGCGCCGCCTGCTTGCGCCGCACGCTGGCCCAGTTCGCGCCGCTCCGGTGCGCTGAACGTGGCGACCGTCCGGCGCAGCAGCGGCAGCAGTTCCGTGAACACATGGTCCGGCTGCGCGAGCAGCCAGCCGTTCACGATATGCCACAACGGGTCGCTGTGCGCGAGCAGCGCGCCGCTGCCCTGCAAAAACCCTTCGAGCCAGTGCGCGGTAACGAGCGGCGGCACGGCCGGCGAGCAACGCAGCGCGAGCTGGCGCGCGGCGCGCTCGCTGTCCCAGCGTCCCTGCTCGGTGAGGATGCGGCCGCACCGCCCCGCCAGCAGCGGGTGCGACAAATCGCTCGTCGCGCCGGCCTCCAGCGCATCGAACCAGGCCGCCGCATGCGCCTCGTCCTGCAACAGGCGCACGGCCTGGTCGGCCGCGATGATCTGGCCCAGCAGCGCGGCGGCCGCATCGTCCGCGACGCCGCGCAGGCCGTACGGCAGCGCGATGCACGCGCGCGCCAGGAGACCGTCGACGACGCTCGCCAGTGCCTGCGTGTCGACGTTGCGCGCGCTGCCGTAGCGCAGCACGTTGACGAGCGACGGCAGCGCCGCCAGCAGCAGCCCGAGGTCGGGCGTCAACGTGCCCACTTCCTGGATGCGCGCCATCAGCGGATCGACGGCCGCGCGCAGGTCGGCCAGCAAGATCGTCTCCATCAGGCGCGTGAGTTCCGGCAGGGTGTGCGCCTGCGCGGCGCGGTCGGCGGCGAGCGCAGTTGCGGCGCTTTCGAGCGTGGCGCCCCAGCGGCTCGCGGCGATCAGGTCGACGGCGAATTCCGGCTCCCACGCGAGCTGCCATTGCTCGTGGAACGTGCCCGTCCGGCCGCGGACGGTCTGCTGCCGGCCCCACGGGACGCCCAGCAGCGCGAGGCGATGCAGCAGCACGCTCTTTTCCAGGTGAGCGGGCTGGCGCAGGTCGAGGTCGAGCTCCGTCATGTCCGCCCGCACGGGCATGCGCAGGCGCTTCTGCTGCGCGGCCACGTCCTGCGCGAGCGGCACGGCCGGGACCTCGTCCGGGACACTCCCCAACGCCTCGTCGACGAGCAGTTCGCGCCGGATCAGACGCAGCGGCGCGTCGCTGTCGTAGCAGAACACGGCGCGCACGGCTTCCATCAATTCGTCCAGGCCCGGACGTGGACGGTCGCGCAGCGCGGCCAGCGTGTCGGCCAGGCGCGCCGCCTCGATCACGTGGGCGGACGATGCGTCGAGATCGTGCTTGCGAAGGAGCGTCGCGACTTCCGTCAGCCAGTGCAGGCCCGCGCGCTCGCGATGGCGCCACAGGTGGCGATACCAGCCGGGCGCCGTCACGCCGGCGCCGTAGCCGCTGGCGAACGTGAGGCGGCCGTGCGTCCACGGCACCCACGTCGCCGCGATCTTTTCCTTCGCCAGGCCTTTCAACAGATCGGCGTCGCTCTTCGCGCTGGGCAGCGTCGCGAGGGCCGGCACGTGCCACGCACCACACACGACGGCGATGCGTTCGCGGCCTTCCTTGACGGCCTGGCGGATCGCCGTGCGCATCCACGCTTCGCGTTTTAGTTCGACGTCGTCGGACGGCGGGCCGGTTTCGTTGCGCAGCGCCGTCATCATCTCGGCAATGGCGGCGAACAAGTCCAGGCTGTCGCCGCGCTGTTCGACGAGATGGTCCCACCACGTCTCCGTGTCGCCGTAGCCGGCCGCGCGGGCGAGCCAGCGCAGCGGGTCGTCCTGGATGTCGTCCTTCTTGGCATCCTTCCTGTCGTCCGCTGCGCGCAGTGCGAAGCGGTAGGCCTGCGGCAGATCGCAGAAGCGCAGCTCCGCGCCATGTTCGCTCGCGTAGCGGAGCGCCTGCCATTCCGGCGAATACTCGGCGAACGGGTAGAACACGGCGCGCTGCGGATCGGCCGGCGCGTACAGCAGCAGGGCCACGGGCGGTACCAGCTCCGCATGGCCGGCAAAGGGCGCCAGCGCATCCGCTTCCGCCGGACCCTCGACGAGGATGCAGTCCGGCGCCAGCGCGGACAGCGCGGCCGCCAGGCTGCGCGCGCAACCGGGGCCGTGGTGGCGGACGCCGAACAGGTGGACGCTCATGCCATGACGTCGCGGCAGGCGCGGTACAAGTCCTTCCACCCGTCGCGCTCCTTGACGACGGTCTCCAGGTATTCGAGCATCGCCACGCGGTCCTGCAGCGGATCCTTGACGATTGCGCCGACCATGCCGGCCGCAAGGTCCGCGCCGCGCAGCACGCCGTCGCCGAAGTGCGCCGCCAGCGACAGGCCGTGCGTGACGACGGAGATCGCCTCGGCCGTGCTCATGCTGGCGCTGGGGACTTTCAGCTTCGTCTTGCCGTCGCTGGTAACGCCTTCGCGCAGCTCGCGGAATACGGTGACGATGCGGCGTATCTCTTCCAGCGCCGGCGTCTCGGCCGGCAGCTCCAATGCGCGTCCGATGCTCGCCACGCGCGTCTCGACGATGCGCACTTCCTCGTCGGCCGTGCGCGGCGGCGGCAGCACGACGGTGTTGAAGCGGCGTTTCAGTGCGCTCGACAGCTCGTTGACGCCGCGGTCGCGGTCGTTCGCGGTGGCGATGATATTGAAGCCTTTCTCGGCCAGCACCTCGTCGTCCAGCTCCGCGATCGGCAAGACCTTCTCGGACAGGATCGAAATCAGGCCATCCTGCACCTCGCCCGGCATGCGCGTGAGTTCCTCGATGCGGGCGACGCGTCCCGTGCGCATGGCGCGCATCACGGGACTCGGGACGATGGCCTCCTGTGACGGGCCCTTGGCCAGCAGCTGCGCGTAGTTCCAGCCATAGCGCACGGCTTCCTCGCTGGTGCCGGCGGTGCCGTGCACGACGAGCGTGGAGTCGCCGCTGATCGCGGCCGCGAGATGTTCGGACACCCACGATTTCGCGGTGCCCGGCACGCCGAGCAGCAGCAGGGCGCGGTCGGTGGCGAGCGTGGCGACGGCGATCTCGATCACGCGCGGATTGCCGATGTACTTGGCGCTGATCGTCGCGCCGTTTTCCAGCGCGCCGCCCAGCAGGTATGTCGAGACGGCCCACGGCGACATCTTCCAGCGGGGCGGGCGCTGGCGCGTATCGGCGGCGATCAGCGCTTCCAGCTCGTCGGCGTACTGCTGCTCGGCGTGCTGGCGGAGGACGGAAGAGGTGGCGGTCATGCGGGCTCCTGGAATGAAAGGGTCATCTCGTGGCGCAGGCGCGCGAGATCGAAGAATGCGTCGACGGCGTTGTTCCACTCGGCGTCGGGCTGCCAGGCCGCGCGCAGGCCTGCTTCCGACGCGACGGTGGTCGCCGGGTCGAGCGCAAGGGCGAGGCTGGACAGCATCTGGCGTACGAGCCACGGGTGGCCCATGTCGGGCAGCGGCAGCAGCGATGTGCGCAGCCGCTCCAGCGCGCGCCGGCTCATGTCCGCGGACCAGGCGTGTGGCGCGCCGGCGGCGAGGCGCGTCAGCAGCCGCATCGGGAACCCGTCGCCGATCCACTTGCCGGCGAGGGCGTCGAACAGGGCATCGTCTTGTGCGACGTGGGCGGCGGCGACGTCGAACAGGCTGTCGGGCACGGCCTCGCGCAGGGAGGGGCGGGCGCCGGCCGACCAGACGAGGAAGTCGCGCAGCCACGCGCGTGCGCCGTCCTGGCGCTGGACGGCCAGCGCCCAGCCGCGCACGAATACGGTGGCGAACTCGCCGTGCGCGGCGAGTTCGAGGCAGGCGCGCGGTGTGCGGTCGACATGGCGCGGCCACACGTTCGGATCGACGGCCGCCAGCATGTCCACGACCCACCCGGCCTTTTCGCCCAGGCCGTGATGCGGCGTGGCGCCGATGCCGTCGCGCCGCATGGCCGCGTCCAGCGCCGCCGGGAAGGCCAGTTCGATGCGGTCGGATTCGATCCGCAGCAGCGGCAGCAGCCGGCCTTCCATGCGCTGCGCCAGCCGCGATCCGGGCAGGCGCGCGAGCAGGCGCTGGGCCGCGGTGCGCACTTCCTTGCGGCGATCGTCGAGCGCCGCTTCGAGGAAGGCTTCGTCGTCCGGCCCCAGTCCGACGGCCAAAGCGGCCAGCAGGGCCGCGCGCCGGTCCGGGGGCTCGCTGCTCCACGCCGCTTCGAGTGCGGCGAGCGCCGCCTGCGGATCGCGCGCACGCCAGTCGCGCAGCGCGGCCACGCGTTGTTCCGGTGTGCCGGTGTCCCACGGCGCTGCCTCCGCATCGATGCCGGCGGCCCAGTTCCACTCCGCCTGCACGCGCGCGAGCCAAGGTCCCCGTTCGCCCAGCACGGGCAGCAGTGCGGGACGCAGCGCCGGCCGGCGCGTGGCCGCATCGAGCAGCTTGGGCAGCATGTGTGCGGGCAGGTGGCCGCCGTACCGGTGCAGCAGCCGGAGCCACTCCGCTTCCAGGCCGGCCGGATGCAGGTCGCGCAGCAGCACGGCCAGGACGGCTTCCGCACGGCGTGGGCAAGGACGCAGGGTCTCGGGCGCGGCGACGGATGCCGGCATCGGCGCGGGCAGGCCGGGCGCGATAAAACCGCTGCGTTCCCACAGGTCGAGGGCACCGAGCGAGAGCCACAGCGCCGCTTCCGGCACCGCCGCGGCATCGTGCGGCAGCAACGCATCGAGCGGCGCGTGGAGTCCGGCGGGCGGACGGCCGGCGCGGGCCATCCCGATTTTTAACTGCTGCTGCAGCTGGCGCGCGGCGTCGTTCATGGAAGGTCGCTGTCGATGTTGTAGAGCCGTCCGTCGTTCCAGACGGCGAGCGGCAGCAGCATGCGGCCATCCCATTCAGCGCAGACGGTGAGCGGATGGCCGCCGGAGAGGGCCAGCAGGTGCACCGGATGGCGGAAAGACGGATGCAAGGCGATGCGGCGGCCCTGCGTGTCGCGGACGATGCCATGGTCCGCGCCGTCCGGCACGAGGCCGCCGAGCAGCACCGGGTGGCGCTCCAGGAAGGGCTGGGCGGCGAGGGCGTCCGCGTACGTGTCCTGCAGGGTGTCGAGGCTGGACGGGTCTGCGATGGCGGACAAGGGCTGCACGTCGTCCTGGTGCCGGATGTGCGCGCGCAGCGGCCATGCGCTCGGATAGAAGCACAGGTCACCGTCGAATGCGGTGCCCGGCGCGAGCTGTTGTTCGAAGCCCTGCGTGCCGACCGCGTACTGGAGGTGCAAGGCCCAGCGTCCCGTCGCGGCGCCCAGCAGCCAGGTCGAGCGCACGCGCAGGCGTTCGTCGTCGAACGTGCACTGGGCGAGCACGCTCCAGCGGTCCGTGACGGCGCCCTGGCGCAGGACGTCGTCCTGGCTCATCGTCCACCCGAGCAGGGCGCGCACGTCGGCCTGCAGCGCCGGCGCCAGTTCGTCGATGCGCTGCCATGCCCGGACCAGCAGGTACAGCGATGCGAGTTCGTTCGCGACGAGGCTTTCGGCGTTGCGCAAGCCTGATTGGTAGAGCATGCTGCCCGCGCGGCGCAGGCGGCGTGCGACCGGGGCCGCCTGGGCATCTGCCATGCGCGCGGCGATCGCATCCCAGAACCCTTGGCCGCGCGAGCGCACGGACGCGAGACCTTCGCGCGCCAGATCGTGCAGCCAGGTCTGCAGGTCCGCCAGGCCAGCGGTCACTTTGTCTTCGCGCTTTTCCTCACGCTTGCGGGCCAGTGCCGCGGCTTCCGGACCGGCGTCTTTTGTGAGCGTCTTCTTTTCCTGGCGCGACTGGCGTCCCTGTAGCCAGTCGCTGACCCATGCCGGCGTCTCCGCCTGGTCGAACAAGGAGGGCTCGGCGGCGCGCAGCAGGTACAGGCCGAGGCCATGCTTGCAGGGGAATTTGCGGCTGGGGCACGTACATTTGAAGGCGGGGCCGCCGAGGTCGATCTGGGTGCGATAGGGTGTCTTGCCGCTGCCCTGGCATTCGCCCCACAGGGTGCTGTCGCTCGTGCCGAGATTCGACCAGTTCCGCGGCGTCGCCAACTGGCTGCCGGCCTTGGCCGAGGCGGAATCGGGCGCGAGAGCCAGGATCTGGTTGGCGTCGAGGGTCACCGGTGTCCTTCAGGCGGATTGATATATTTTCTAGTTCAGTATTCGTGATTATTGCCTAAACGTCAATTAGATGGTGGAGGCGCTGAAGTCGCGCTCGTGCAACGGTACTTGCGTAAGGGCACGTGGGTTGTTATAGTGCGCGTCCTGTTTTGCAGCGCATGAATTGAGTCGGAAACGACGACGCGACAAAACAGACGAGGGGTTGACGAGTTAAGCGAAGTACGGCATAATCTCACTCCTCTGCTGCTGACGAACAAAACGATTCGCAAACGCAGCAAGGCAGTACCGAATACAGTTCTTTAACAATCAACAGTCGATAAGTGTGGGCGTTTGATGAAGTGCCAGTATCGCTTCGGTGATACTGAATGCTTAAATTATCAAATGTTCACGCAAAAGAAATACGTTGCTCAGCAATGAGTAGCGGTCAGTATTTTGAGTGAGCGATCTGCTACGAAAGTAGCAAAAACAGAGATTAAACTGAAGAGTTTGATCCTGGCTCAGATTGAACGCTGGCGGCATGCTTTACACATGCAAGTCGAACGGCAGCGCGGGGCAACCTGGCGGCGAGTGGCGAACGGGTGAGTAATATATCGGAACGTACCCAAGAGTGGGGGATAACGTAGCGAAAGTTACGCTAATACCGCATACGATCCAAGGATGAAAGTGGGGGACCTTCGGGCCTCATGCTCCTGGAGCGGCCGATATCTGATTAGCTAGTTGGTGAGGTAAAGGCTCACCAAGGCGACGATCAGTAGCTGGTCTGAGAGGACGACCAGCCACACTGGGACTGAGACACGGCCCAGACTCCTACGGGAGGCAGCAGTGGGGAATTTTGGACAATGGGCGCAAGCCTGATCCAGCAATGCCGCGTGAGTGAAGAAGGCCTTCGGGTTGTAAAGCTCTTTTGTCAGGGAAGAAACGGCCCAGGCTAATACCCTGGGCTAATGACGGTACCTGAAGAATAAGCACCGGCTAACTACGTGCCAGCAGCCGCGGTAATACGTAGGGTGCAAGCGTTAATCGGAATTACTGGGCGTAAAGCGTGCGCAGGCGGTTTTGTAAGTCTGTCGTGAAAGCCCCGGGCTTAACCTGGGAATTGCGATGGAGACTGCAAGGCTTGAATCTGGCAGAGGGGGGTAGAATTCCACGTGTAGCAGTGAAATGCGTAGAGATGTGGAGGAACACCGATGGCGAAGGCAGCCCCCTGGGTCAAGATTGACGCTCATGCACGAAAGCGTGGGGAGCAAACAGGATTAGATACCCTGGTAGTCCACGCCCTAAACGATGTCTACTAGTTGTCGGGTCTTAATTGACTTGGTAACGCAGCTAACGCGTGAAGTAGACCGCCTGGGGAGTACGGTCGCAAGATTAAAACTCAAAGGAATTGACGGGGACCCGCACAAGCGGTGGATGATGTGGATTAATTCGATGCAACGCGAAAAACCTTACCTACCCTTGACATGTCAGGAACCTCCGAGAGATTGGAGGGTGCCCGAAAGGGAGCCTGAACACAGGTGCTGCATGGCTGTCGTCAGCTCGTGTCGTGAGATGTTGGGTTAAGTCCCGCAACGAGCGCAACCCTTGTCATTAGTTGCTACGAAAGGGCACTCTAATGAGACTGCCGGTGACAAACCGGAGGAAGGTGGGGATGACGTCAAGTCCTCATGGCCCTTATGGGTAGGGCTTCACACGTCATACAATGGTACATACAGAGGGCCGCCAACCCGCGAGGGGGAGCTAATCCCAGAAAGTGTATCGTAGTCCGGATCGCAGTCTGCAACTCGACTGCGTGAAGTTGGAATCGCTAGTAATCGCGGATCAGCATGCCGCGGTGAATACGTTCCCGGGTCTTGTACACACCGCCCGTCACACCATGGGAGCGGGTTTTACCAGAAGTAGGTAGCTTAACCGCAAGGAGGGCGCTTACCACGGTAGGATTCGTGACTGGGGTGAAGTCGTAACAAGGTAGCCGTATCGGAAGGTGCGGCTGGATCACCTCCTTTCTAGAGTGGCACTGGGAGCTAACGCTCCATCATCAAGCGCCCACGCTTATCGGCTGTTATAAAGTTAAACGAGAACAGTTCGGGTCTGTAGCTCAGTCGGTTAGAGCACCGTGTTGATAACGCGGGGGTCGTTGGTTCGAATCCAACCAGACCCACCAGTTACCAAATGGGGGATTAGCTCAGCTGGGAGAGCACCTGCTTTGCAAGCAGGGGGTCGTCGGTTCGATCCCGTCATCCTCCACCATTCGACTGTTTAGACTATCTTTATCCAAGACCTGCGTCTTCGATAAGTGTAGTTCTCGTTCTTTAACAATCTGGAAGAAGTAAAGTTTTCTTTAAGCGTGTAGCTGGTCTAACGATCAGATGCACACTTAGGGTAGAAAATCTGTATGTATCAACAAACAAAGTAAGCTGAACTCTTGTCGATATGACGTTCCCTGATACTCATGCAGGGGCCAACGTTATAGGGACAAGTGAATAAGTGCACATGGTGGATGCCTTGGCGATTACAGGCGATGAAGGACGTAGTAGCTTGCGATAAGCTGCGGGGAGTGAGCAAACACACTTTGATCCGCAGATTTCCGAATGGGGAAACCCGGCCTTTTAGGTCATTGCATACTGAATACATAGGTATGCAAAGCGAACGCGGCGAACTGAAACATCTAAGTAGCTGCAGGAAAAGAAATCAACCGAGATTCCCAAAGTAGTGGCGAGCGAAATGGGATGAGCCTTGTACGTGATAGTCGATCGAATAGTGGAACAGCCTGGAAATGCTGGCCATAGAGGGTGATAGCCCCTTACACGAAATTCGAACGGTGGTACTAAGCGTACGACAAGTAGGGCGGGACACGAGAAATCCTGTCTGAAGATGGGGGGACCATCCTCCAAGGCTAAATACTCGTAATCGACCGATAGTGAACCAGTACCGTGAGGGAAAGGCGAAAAGAACCCCGGGAGGGGAGTGAAATAGATCCTGAAACCGTGTGCATACAAACAGTCGGAGCCTCTTCGTGGGGTGACGGCGTACCTTTTGTATAATGGGTCAGCGACTTACATTCAGTGGCGAGGTTAACCGGATAGGGGAGCCGTAGAGAAATCGAGTCCGAACAGGGCGACAGTCGCTGGGTGTAGACCCGAAACCAGGTGATCTACCCATGGCCAGGATGAAGGTGCGGTAACACGCCCTGGAGGTCCGAACCCACTAATGTTGAAAAATTAGGGGATGAGCTGTGGGTAGGGGTGAAAGGCTAAACAAACCTGGAAATAGCTGGTTCTCTCCGAAAACTATTTAGGTAGTGCCTCAAGTATCACCATCGGGGGTAGAGCACTGTTATGGCTAGGGGGTCATTGCGACTTACCAAACCATTGCAAACTCCGAATACCGATGAGTGCGAGCTTGGGAGACAGACGTCGGGTGCTAACGTCCGGCGTCAAGAGGGAAACAACCCAGACCGCCAGCTAAGGTCCCAAAGATTGGCTAAGTGGAAAACGAAGTGGGAAGGCTAAAACAGTCAGGATGTTGGCTTAGAAGCAGCCATCATTTAAAGAAAGCGTAATAGCTCACTGATCGAGTCGTCCTGCGCGGAAGATGTAACGGGGCTAAGCCAGTCACCGAAGCTGCGGATATGTGCTTGCACATATGGTAGGAGAGCGTTCCGTAAGCCTGAGAAGGTGTCTTGTAAAGGATGCTGGAGGTATCGGAAGTGCGAATGCTGACATGAGTAGCGATAAAGAGGGTGAAAAGCCCTCTCGCCGAAAGCCCAAGGTTTCCTGTTCAACGTTCATCGGAGCAGGGTGAGTCGGCCCCTAAGGCGAGGCAGAGATGCGTAGCTGATGGGAAGCAGGTTAATATTCCTGCACCGTCGTATGATGCGATGGGGGGACGGATCGCGGAAGGTTGTCCAACTGTTGGAATAGTTGGTTCTTGACTCATAGAAGGCGCTTAGGCAAATCCGGGCGCGTAATTCAAGGGGTCGAGACGTGTGTCCTTGTGACACGAAGCAATCGGAAGTGGTTCCAAGAAAAGCCTCTAAGCTTCAGTCATACGAGACCGTACCGCAAACCGACACAGGTGGGCGAGATGAGTATTCTAAGGCGCTTGAGAGAACTCGGGAGAAGGAACTCGGCAAATTGGTACCGTAACTTCGGGATAAGGTACGCCCCGGTAGCTTGAATGGTTTACTCCATGAGGGTGAAAGGGTTGCAATAAACTGGTGGCTGCGACTGTTTAATAAAAACACAGCACTCTGCAAACACGAAAGTGGACGTATAGGGTGTGACGCCTGCCCGGTGCTGGAAGATTAAATGATGGGGTGCAAGCTCTTGATTGAAGTCCCAGTAAACGGCGGCCGTAACTATAACGGTCCTAAGGTAGCGAAATTCCTTGTCGGGTAAGTTCCGACCTGCACGAATGGCGTAACGATGGCCACACTGTCTCCTCCCGAGACTCAGCGAAGTTGAAATGTTTGTGATGATGCAATCTACCCGCGGCTAGACGGAAAGACCCCATGAACCTTTACTGTAGCTTTGCATTGGACTTTGAACCAATCTGTGTAGGATAGGTGGGAGGCTTTGAAGCGGGGACGCCAGTTCTCGTGGAGCCAACCTTGAAATACCACCCTGGTTCGTTTGAGGTTCTAACCTTGGCCCGTAATCCGGGTCGGGGACAGTGCATGGTAGGCAGTTTGACTGGGGCGGTCTCCTCCTAAAGTGTAACGGAGGAGTTCGAAGGTACGCTAGGTACGGTCGGACATCGTGCTAATAGTGCAATGGCATAAGCGTGCTTAACTGCGAGACCGACAAGTCGAGCAGGTACGAAAGTAGGACATAGTGATCCGGTGGTTCTGTATGGAAGGGCCATCGCTCAACGGATAAAAGGTACTCTGGGGATAACAGGCTGATTCCTCCCAAGAGTTCATATCGACGGGGGAGTTTGGCACCTCGATGTCGGCTCATCACATCCTGGGGCTGTAGCCGGTCCCAAGGGTATGGCTGTTCGCCATTTAAAGTGGTACGTGAGCTGGGTTTAAAACGTCGTGAGACAGTTTGGTCCCTATCTGCCGTGGGCGTTGGAAATTTGAAGGGGGCTGCTCCTAGTACGAGAGGACCGGAGTGGACGAACCTCTGGTGTACCGGTTGTCACGCCAGTGGCATTGCCGGGTAGCTAAGTTCGGAAGAGATAACCGCTGAAAGCATCTAAGCGGGAAACTCGCCTTGAGATGAGATTTCCCGGAGCCTTGAGCTCCTTGAAGGGTCGTTCGAGACCAGGACGTTGATAGGTCAGGTGTGGAAGTGCAGTAATGCATTAAGCTAACTGATACTAATTGCCCGTACGGCTTGTCCCTATAACCTTGGCAGTCATTGCCAACGCAAGGGTTCAGCTGTTTGTTGAGACAACAGATTACGAAAACCACTTCTTCCGGATTCAGAGTGACGCACGCATAAGCTGCGGCACTCGTACAAGTCATGCCTGATGACCATAGCAAGTCTGTACCACCCCTTCCCATCCCGAACAGGACCGTGAAAAGACTCTGCGCCGATGATAGTGCTGCAACCAGTGTGAAAGTAGGTTATCGTCAGGCTAGTTATATGCAGAAGCCCGTTCAGTTGATACTGAGCGGGCTTTTTGCTTTCTACTTCACCTTCTTCAGATACGCCCGCAAGCCATGGGTCAGCACCAGCGGAAAGACGCTGGCATGATCCTCGTCCGCAAATACTTCGAGCCGGCTTTTCAGGTTCGGATACCGGTGCGTTTTCAATGCCGCGTCGAAGTCGCATAGATCCGCGACCATGTCCGCATTCTCTTCCGTTCGCGACCGCTTCCGGTTCGCCGGCAATGTCTCACGGCCGCCGATACCGAAGAACACGGACGCCGGCATATCCTTGTGTCCCTTTGCATAAGCCTGTTCCCGATCGAACATCACGCCCTGGTCGAACCACAGCGATGGACTGCCGAGGATGTAATGGTCGAATGTGGCCGGCTCGCTCAACAGCACTTGCAGGCCGAGCAGACTGCCATAGGAATGGCCGACAAAGATCTTGCGACTCATGTCGGCCCGGTAGTTCGCGGCGATCAGCGGGAAGACGTCGGCAGCGATGAAGCGGCCATAGGCTTGCGCCTCGCCGAACGCGGCGCTCCGTCCCGGCATATCGGAGACATACTGGCCCCGGGGCATCGACGGCGTGTAATCGCGGCGCCGGCTATACACGGGACTGTCGCCTTTCGCATACGACAGCCCGACGATGATCGCCTCTTCCAAACCCGCATGTTTGGCCAGCCGCTGGGCGATACCGCGCGCGACCGGAAACGCGTAGTTCGCATCGACGACGAACACCACCGGATAACGCCGGCTCGACGAACGATACGAATCGGGCAGCGCGACGAATACCTGGTAGTCGCGGTTCAGCGTATTCGCATGCACGTCGCGCACCTCCGTGTCGTCGAGCACATAAGGTGTCGCGGCCGAGGCCAGGCTGGACACGAAGCAGCACGCCGACAGCAGTTTGCGGATGACCGTCACTGTTGCCCCTCCGCCGCCAGCGTCTTCGCCAGCCATTCCCGCGCGACCGCCGCGTACTTGCGGCAGGCGTCGCGATCGACGAGGGTCTTGTTCTCCTTCCGCTCCCAAAGATCACCGAAATCCGGATGCGCGCTCACGAGCACGTCGCATTCCAGTCCTTCGATCGTGGCGATCGAACGCTCGACGTCCGCGCGCGCGGTCGGATAGAGCGGATTCCTGCTGAAACTGCGGCCATCCGCAGCGATGGCGGTGAGGCTGTCCGCGTACACCACGCGCATCGTCTTGCCGCTTTCGCTCGATTGCCACGTCCAGCTGGTGGCACCCGGTGTGTGCCCCGGCGTGAAGTGCGCCGTGACGGCGAGCGGCCCGAGTGTCACGACTTCGCCGTCGCGTACCGCACGCGTGTTGGCGACGGGTGTCATCGGGACCAGGCTGGGATATTGCGGATCCCGCTTGTCCGGCTGGCCCGACTTCAGCACGGCGACGGAAGCCGGACTGCCCAGCACCGTCGCACCGCTCATCTTCTGCAGCGCCGCGATGCCGCCTGCGTGGTCGAAGTGATCGTGGCCATTCAGGATGTAGCGGATGTCTTCGACCTTGAAGCCGAGCGCGCGGACATGCGCCGCGACCTGGTCGGCCGCGGCGGGCGGGCCGCCGTCGATGAGGATGTGGCCCGCCGGCGACGTGATCAGCACGGCGCTGATGCCGTGCGTGCCGACGTAATACGTGTTGCCGTAGACGGGGAACGGATCCTGCGGCGCGAGCCACTCCGCCATGCCGGCGACGGTGGAAGCGGAGACGCCGCCGAGCAGGAGCGCGGCAGCCAGGCGTATCGTGTTTTTCATGGGTAGCTGGAGAGTTGATAAAGAGGATGCGTCGCCGATTCTGCGGCCATGCCGGTACGACGGACACGCCGCCGTGACGAAACACCGCTTCCACGTGACGAAGCGGCCGGCTGCGCTCCACCGGCAGGCTATACTTTCCCGATGACGCAGCACGCCATTTCCCCGCCATCGACTCCGCCCGCGGTAAGGACCATCGCCATCGTCGTGCTCTTGTGGACGGCGATCAGCACCCTGGGCGCCCTGCAGACCTACAGCGACAACCTGCGCCTCGGCGTCGACAGCCACTATCCGTCCCTGCTGGTGACGTGGTTCGTGGAGTACGCCGTGCCGCTGATCGTCCTGAGCGCGGGCCTGAGCCTCGCGCTGGCGCGCTGGCCTGGATTGATCGCCCGTCCGCGCAACGTGTTCCTGCTGTTCGTGGGCCTCGTGCTCGTGTTCCAGCCCGCGCAGTGGACGTACATGGCGTGGCTGCGCGGCTATCTGCACATCGCGAGCCTCGACGACGCGCGCCGCCTGCTGATGAAGATGCTGCTGGTCGGCTGGTTCTCGACGACGGGCACGTTCGCCGCCATCCTCGCGGTCCACTACTGGCGGCAGGCGCGCGAGCGTGATCTGGCGTGGCAGCGCAGCCAGACCGACATGCTGAATCTGCGCCTCGCGCTTGAAGAGCAGCGCATGCTGGCCCTGCGCGCGCAGTTCGAACCGCACTTCCTGTTCAATGCGCTGAACGCGATCAGCGCGCTCGTGCGCGAGGGCGACCGCACGCTGGCCCTCGGCGGCATCGGCCGCCTGAGCGACCTGCTGCGCTACGCGCTGTCGGCCAGCGTGCGCAATACGGCGACCGTCGCGGACGAGCTGCAGTTCGTCCGCGACTACCTCGACCTGCAACGCTTGCGCTATGGCGACCGGCTGCAGGTCCGCATCGAAGGCGACGACGCGCTGCTGCACGACGTCGATTGTCCGCCGCTGCTGCTGCAGCCGCTGATCGAGAACGCGCTGCGCCACGATCTCGACTGCCACGACGGACCGAGCGATATTCGCCTGTCCTTCGTGTCCGACGGCGCGGCCCTCACGATCCGGGTGACGAATCCCGCGCTCGCGCAGGCGTCGCCCAATCCCGGCGCGGGTCTCGGGCTCGCGAATACGCGCGAGCGGTTGCGCCTCATGCATCCCACCGCGACGCTGCGCACGACCCTGCCGGACGGCCGTTTCGTGGCCGAAGTCCGGCTGCCTTTGGCGCGGGAGTGAGCATGCCGGTGCGCTACCTGATCGTCGACGACGAGCTGCCCAGCCGTTCGAACCTGCGCCTGGCCCTGGCCGCGCATCCGGACTGGCGGCTCGTGGCCGAATGCGACGGCACCGCGTCCGCGCGCGCGGTGCTGGCCGCGCAGGAGGTCGACGTCATCTTCCTCGACATCCAGATGCCGGCCGAATCGGGCCTCGTGCTCGCCCGCGAGATCAGCCGCGCATGCGCGCCGCCGCTCATCGTGTTCGTGACGGCTTACAGCGAACACGCGATCGACGCGTTCGACGTGCACGCGCTCGACTACCTGCTCAAGCCCCTGAACGATGCACGCCTCGCCCAGACGGTCGAGCGGATCGGCGCCATGCTGGGACAGCGCCAGCGCGAGGCCTATGGCGCGGCGCTGCGCGATTACGTCGATGCCGGCCAGACTGCGGCGCGGCCGGAGCGGATCAACGTGCGCTCCGTCGGCCGCATCGAACAGATCCGGGTGGCCGACATCCTGTGGATCGAATCGGCCGGGAATTACGTCGAGCTGCACCTGGCCGGACGCACGGTCCTGCACCGCATCACGCTCAACCGCCTGGAAACGCTGCTCGCGCCCGAGGATTTCCTGCGCGTGCACCGCGGCGCGATCGTCAGGCGCGGCGAGATCGCGCGGCTGGATTCCGTCGGCGACGGCAGCTACCGGCTCACGCTGCGTTGTGGCGCCACGGTCGCCGTCAGCGAGCGTTACCTGGGCGCGCTGAAGTCGGCGATGTGACGGACACCCGGTTTGCCGGGATGGCCGCGCTGTCGGCGGACATGGCTGCGTGCCTATACTGGTGCCCGTCACGAACGAACCCGGAGAATGCCTTGTCTACGAAATCCATCGCCCTCGCATGCCTGTCGTTGTTGCCGCTGACGGCCGGCGCCGTCGATGCCGCTGCCGTGCGTGCTGCCGTCGACCGCGCGATCCAGCCCTTGATGGCGCAGCACGACGTGCCCGGCATGGCGGTCGCCGTCACGGTGGATGGCCAGGCACTGTTCTTCAATTACGGCGAGGCGTCGAAACAGGAGCACAAGCCCGTCACCGAGAACACCTTGTTCGAACTGGGCTCCGTCAGCAAGACCGTCACGGCGGCGCTGGCGTGTTACGCGCAGGGACTCGGCAAGCTGTCGTTCGCGGATCATCCCGGCCAATACGTCCCGCAGTTGAAGGGCAGCGCGATCGACCGTGCGAGCGTGCTCGAACTGGGCACCTACACGCCGGGAGGCCTGCCGCAGCAATTCCCGGACGACGTCGAGACCGAGGCGCAGGCGCTCGCTTACTTCCGCACGTGGCGACCGGACGCCGCACCCGGCACGCTCCGCCGGTATTCGAATCCCAGTCTCGGGCTGTTCGGCCATGTGACGGCGCGGGCGCTGGGCGCCGGGTTTGCCGATGCCGTCGAAGGCCGGCTGTTCCCCGCGCTGGGCCTGAAGCACAGTCATATCCGCGTGCCTGGCGGCGCAATGGGCGACTACGCCTGGGGTTACGACAAGACCAACCAGCCGGTGCGCGTCGGCCCCGGACCGTTCGACGCGGAGACGTATGGCGTGAAAGCCAGCGCGGCGGACATGATCCGCTACGTCCAGCTGAACATCGACGCCAGCGGCCTGCCGGAACCGATGCGGCGCGCCATCGATTGCACGCACACCGGTTATTTCCGCATCGGCGATACCGTGCAAGGGCTCGGATGGGAGCAGTACCGCGCGCCCGTGAGCCTGGCTGCGCTACAGGTGGGGAATTCCACGAAGATGAGCGCCGAGCCGAATCCGGCCGTCCGGCTGGAGCCGGCCCAGGTCCCGCCGCCGGGGACGCTTTTCAACAAGACGGGCGCGACGCGCGGATTTGGCGCTTATGTTTTGTTCGTGCCGTCGCGTCGCGTCGGGATCGTCATGCTGGCCAATAAGAATTACCCGAATGCGGCACGGGTGGAGGCGGCGTATTCGATTCTCGGGCATTTGGTACCGTGACCCCCTTGCGCACTGGGGCCAGGCTTTGCTATAGTTCGCCTCCTGTTTTGCAGCGCAAGAAAATCAGTCGGTAACGACGGCGCAACAAAACAGACGAGGGGTTGACGAGTTAAGCGAAACACTGCATAATCTCACTTCTCTGCTGCTGACGAACAAAACGATTCGCAAGCGCAGCAAGGCAGTACCGAATACAGCTCTTTAACAATCAACAGTCGATAAGTGTGGGCGTTTGATGAAGTGCCAGTATCGCTTCGGTGATACTGAATGCTTAAATTATCAAATGTTCACGCAAAAGAAATACGTTGCTCAGCAATGAGTAACGGTCAGTATTTTGAGTGAGCGATCTGCTACGAAAGTAGCAAAAACAGAGATTAAACTGAAGAGTTTGATCCTGGCTCAGATTGAACGCTGGCGGCATGCTTTACACATGCAAGTCGAACGGCAGCGCGGGGCAACCTGGCGGCGAGTGGCGAACGGGTGAGTAATATATCGGAACGTACCCAAGAGTGGGGGATAACGTAGCGAAAGTTACGCTAATACCGCATACGATCCAAGGATGAAAGTGGGGGACCTTCGGGCCTCATGCTCCTGGAGCGGCCGATATCTGATTAGCTAGTTGGTGAGGTAAAGGCTCACCAAGGCGACGATCAGTAGCTGGTCTGAGAGGACGACCAGCCACACTGGGACTGAGACACGGCCCAGACTCCTACGGGAGGCAGCAGTGGGGAATTTTGGACAATGGGCGCAAGCCTGATCCAGCAATGCCGCGTGAGTGAAGAAGGCCTTCGGGTTGTAAAGCTCTTTTGTCAGGGAAGAAACGGCTCAGGCTAATATCCTGGGCTAATGACGGTACCTGAAGAATAAGCACCGGCTAACTACGTGCCAGCAGCCGCGGTAATACGTAGGGTGCAAGCGTTAATCGGAATTACTGGGCGTAAAGCGTGCGCAGGCGGTTTTGTAAGTCTGTCGTGAAAGCCCCGGGCTTAACCTGGGAATTGCGATGGAGACTGCAAGGCTTGAATCTGGCAGAGGGGGGTAGAATTCCACGTGTAGCAGTGAAATGCGTAGAGATGTGGAGGAACACCGATGGCGAAGGCAGCCCCCTGGGTCAAGATTGACGCTCATGCACGAAAGCGTGGGGAGCAAACAGGATTAGATACCCTGGTAGTCCACGCCCTAAACGATGTCTACTAGTTGTCGGGTCTTAATTGACTTGGTAACGCAGCTAACGCGTGAAGTAGACCGCCTGGGGAGTACGGTCGCAAGATTAAAACTCAAAGGAATTGACGGGGACCCGCACAAGCGGTGGATGATGTGGATTAATTCGATGCAACGCGAAAAACCTTACCTACCCTTGACATGTCAGGAACCCTCGAGAGATTGAGGGGTGCCCGAAAGGGAGCCTGAACACAGGTGCTGCATGGCTGTCGTCAGCTCGTGTCGTGAGATGTTGGGTTAAGTCCCGCAACGAGCGCAACCCTTGTCATTAGTTGCTACGAAAGGGCACTCTAATGAGACTGCCGGTGACAAACCGGAGGAAGGTGGGGATGACGTCAAGTCCTCATGGCCCTTATGGGTAGGGCTTCACACGTCATACAATGGTACATACAGAGGGCCGCCAACCCGCGAGGGGGAGCTAATCCCAGAAAGTGTATCGTAGTCCGGATCGCAGTCTGCAACTCGACTGCGTGAAGTTGGAATCGCTAGTAATCGCGGATCAGCATGCCGCGGTGAATACGTTCCCGGGTCTTGTACACACCGCCCGTCACACCATGGGAGCGGGTTTTACCAGAAGTAGGTAGCTTAACCGCAAGGAGGGCGCTTACCACGGTAGGATTCGTGACTGGGGTGAAGTCGTAACAAGGTAGCCGTATCGGAAGGTGCGGCTGGATCACCTCCTTTCTAGAGTGGCACGGGAGCTAACGCTCCATCATCAAGCGCCCACGCTTATCGGCTGTTATAAAGTTAAACGAGAACAGTTCGGGTCTGTAGCTCAGTCGGTTAGAGCACCGTGTTGATAACGCGGGGGTCGTTGGTTCGAATCCAACCAGACCCACCAAGTTTCAAATGGGGGATTAGCTCAGCTGGGAGAGCACCTGCTTTGCAAGCAGGGGGTCGTCGGTTCGATCCCGTCATCCTCCACCACTCTCTGTTCACTGCATTTATGTAAGGCACAAGCTTTAGATAAGTGTAGTTCTCGTTCTTTAACAATCTGGAAGAAGTAAAGTTTTCTTTAAGCGTGTAGCTAACGAAAGTTGGATGCACACTTAGGGTAGAAAATCTGTATGTATCAACAAACAAAGTAAGCTGAATCCTTGTTGCTATGACGCTCCCTGATACTCATGCAGGGGCCAACGTTATAGGGACAAGTGAATAAGTGCACATGGTGGATGCCTTGGCGATTACAGGCGACGAAGGACGTAGTAGCTTGCGATAAGCTGCGGGGAGTGAGCAAACACACTTTGATCCGCAGATTTCCGAATGGGGAAACCCGGCCTTTTAGGTCATTGCATACTGAATACATAGGTATGCAAAGCGAACGCGGCGAACTGAAACATCTAAGTAGCTGCAGGAAAAGAAATCAACCGAGATTCCCAAAGTAGTGGCGAGCGAAATGGGATGAGCCTTGTACGTGATAGTCGATCGAATAGTGGAACAGCCTGGAAATGCTGGCCATAGAGGGTGATAGCCCCTTACACGAAATTCGAACGGTGGTACTAAGCGTACGACAAGTAGGGCGGGACACGAGAAATCCTGTCTGAAGATGGGGGGACCATCCTCCAAGGCTAAATACTCGTAATCGACCGATAGTGAACCAGTACCGTGAGGGAAAGGCGAAAAGAACCCCGGGAGGGGAGTGAAATAGATCCTGAAACCGTGTGCATACAAACAGTCGGAGCCTCTTCGTGGGGTGACGGCGTACCTTTTGTATAATGGGTCAGCGACTTACATTCAGTGGCGAGGTTAACCGGATAGGGGAGCCGTAGAGAAATCGAGTCCGAACAGGGCGACAGTCGCTGGGTGTAGACCCGAAACCAGGTGATCTACCCATGGCCAGGATGAAGGTGCGGTAACACGCCCTGGAGGTCCGAACCCACTAATGTTGAAAAATTAGGGGATGAGCTGTGGGTAGGGGTGAAAGGCTAAACAAACCTGGAAATAGCTGGTTCTCTCCGAAAACTATTTAGGTAGTGCCTCAAGTATCACCATCGGGGGTAGAGCACTGTTATGGCTAGGGGGTCATTGCGACTTACCAAACCATTGCAAACTCCGAATACCGATGAGTGCGAGCTTGGGAGACAGACGTCGGGTGCTAACGTCCGGCGTCAAGAGGGAAACAACCCAGACCGCCAGCTAAGGTCCCAAAGATTGGCTAAGTGGAAAACGAAGTGGGAAGGCTAAAACAGTCAGGATGTTGGCTTAGAAGCAGCCATCATTTAAAGAAAGCGTAATAGCTCACTGATCGAGTCGTCCTGCGCGGAAGATGTAACGGGGCTAAGCCAGTCACCGAAGCTGCGGATATGTGCTTGCACATATGGTAGGAGAGCGTTCCGTAAGCCTGAGAAGGTGTCTTGTAAAGGATGCTGGAGGTATCGGAAGTGCGAATGCTGACATGAGTAGCGATAAAGAGGGTGAAAAGCCCTCTCGCCGAAAGCCCAAGGTTTCCTGTTCAACGTTCATCGGAGCAGGGTGAGTCGGCCCCTAAGGCGAGGCAGAGATGCGTAGCTGATGGGAAGCAGGTTAATATTCCTGCACCGTCGTATGATGCGATGGGGGGACGGATCGCGGAAGGTTGTCCAACTGTTGGAATAGTTGGTTCTTGACTCATAGAAGGCGCTTAGGCAAATCCGGGCGCGTAATTCAAGGGGTCGAGACGTGTGTCCTTGTGACACGAAGCAATCGGAAGTGGTTCCAAGAAAAGCCTCTAAGCTTCAGTCATACGAGACCGTACCGCAAACCGACACAGGTGGGCGAGATGAGTATTCTAAGGCGCTTGAGAGAACTCGGGAGAAGGAACTCGGCAAATTGGTACCGTAACTTCGGGATAAGGTACGCCCCGGTAGCTTGAATGGTTTACTCCATGAGGGTGAAAGGGTTGCAATAAACTGGTGGCTGCGACTGTTTAATAAAAACACAGCACTCTGCAAACACGAAAGTGGACGTATAGGGTGTGACGCCTGCCCGGTGCTGGAAGATTAAATGATGGGGTGCAAGCTCTTGATTGAAGTCCCAGTAAACGGCGGCCGTAACTATAACGGTCCTAAGGTAGCGAAATTCCTTGTCGGGTAAGTTCCGACCTGCACGAATGGCGTAACGATGGCCACACTGTCTCCTCCCGAGACTCAGCGAAGTTGAAATGTTTGTGATGATGCAATCTACCCGCGGCTAGACGGAAAGACCCCATGAACCTTTACTGTAGCTTTGCATTGGACTTTGAACCAATCTGTGTAGGATAGGTGGGAGGCTTTGAAGCGGGGACGCCAGTTCTCGTGGAGCCAACCTTGAAATACCACCCTGGTTCGTTTGAGGTTCTAACCTTGGCCCGTAATCCGGGTCGGGGACAGTGCATGGTAGGCAGTTTGACTGGGGCGGTCTCCTCCTAAAGTGTAACGGAGGAGTTCGAAGGTACGCTAGGTACGGTCGGACATCGTGCTAATAGTGCAATGGCATAAGCGTGCTTAACTGCGAGACCGACAAGTCGAGCAGGTACGAAAGTAGGACATAGTGATCCGGTGGTTCTGTATGGAAGGGCCATCGCTCAACGGATAAAAGGTACTCTGGGGATAACAGGCTGATTCCTCCCAAGAGTTCATATCGACGGGGGAGTTTGGCACCTCGATGTCGGCTCATCACATCCTGGGGCTGTAGCCGGTCCCAAGGGTATGGCTGTTCGCCATTTAAAGTGGTACGTGAGCTGGGTTTAAAACGTCGTGAGACAGTTTGGTCCCTATCTGCCGTGGGCGTTGGAAATTTGAAGGGGGCTGCTCCTAGTACGAGAGGACCGGAGTGGACGAACCTCTGGTGTACCGGTTGTCACGCCAGTGGCATTGCCGGGTAGCTAAGTTCGGAAGAGATAACCGCTGAAAGCATCTAAGCGGGAAACTCGCCTTGAGATGAGATTTCCCGGAGCCTTGAGCTCCTTGAAGGGTCGTTCGAGACCAGGACGTTGATAGGTCAGGTGTGGAAGTGCAGTAATGCATTAAGCTAACTGATACTAATTGCCCGTACGGCTTGTCCCTATAACCTTGGCAGTCATTGCCAATGCAAGGGTTCAGCTGTTTGTTGAGACAACAGATTACGAAAACTGCTTCTTCCGGATTCAGAGTGACGCATGCACCATGCAAGCGGCACTCGTACAAGTTATGCCTGATGACCATAGCAAGTCTGTACCACCCCTTCCCATCCCGAACAGGACCGTGAAAAGACTCTGCGCCGATGATAGTGCTGCAACCAGTGTGAAAGTAGGTTATCGTCAGGCTAGTTATTAGAAAAGCCCGCTCAGTATGCACTGAGCGGGCTTTTTGCTTTTCCGGGCCTCGAAAACGGATATTTGAATCGGAAAAAACGAAACCTGACAAGCTTGTGTTCCAACAGTTGTAGCAAAAGCGAAAACCGCTAGCATCGATAGCCCGATTCGCTTTCTCTACGTTCAAGGAGCACTATGCACTTCCATCGTGTTTTTCCTGCGATCGCCCTGGGCGCCATTCTCACCGCCTGCAGCCATCACGACAGCGACATTTCGCCTTCCACGTCCGCACCGCCGCCCCAGTTCAGCGCCGACATCACCCGCACGACCCACGGCATCGTCCACGTCAAGGCGGCCGATTTCCGTAGCCTGGGCTATGGCCTCGCGTATGCCTACGCGCAGGACAACCTGTGCATGTTTGCCGATTCCTTATTGACCGTACGTGGCGAGCGTTCGCTGTATTTCGGCGGCGAAGCGCGTGCCACGGCCCGCAAGGGCGATAAATACGGCGCCGCCAGCGGATTCATGGACCTGAAAAACGAAGACAGCGATTTCTTCTTCAAGGGCTATCTCGACATCGACCAGCTGCGCGCCGGTTATACCGCCGGCGCAAAGGAGCCGCGTGATCTGCTCGAAGGCTATGTCGCCGGCTACAACCGCTACCTGAAGGACAATGCCGGTAATTATCCAGCCGCGTGCAAGGACGCGAAGTGGGTCAAGCCGATGACGGTCGAGGATATGTACCTGGTCCTGGCCGAGAAAGCGCTGCACGCCTCGGGTGAAGTGTTCGCGAAGGAGGTCGTCGCGGGCGCGCGTGACACGAACGCGACGGTGGCATCCCGGTCGCGTCGACAAAACAAGCTCGACCCCGCCTTCCTCCTCGCCCGCCTGGACAAAGTCGTGCACCAGGGCTTCGGCAGCAATGCGCTGGCCGTCGGCAAGGATTTGTCCGCGACCGGCCGCGGCCTTCTGCTCGGCAATCCCCATTTCCCCTGGACGAGTACCGACCGCTTCTACCAGGCCCATCTCACCGTGCCCGGGCGCTATGACGCGATGGGTGTCGTGCTGGGTGGCTTGCCTGTCGTTGTCATCGGGTTCAACAAGGATGTCGCGTGGTCGCACACCGTCACGGCCGCCACGCACTTCACGACGTTTAAACTGGCACTCGATGCGGGCGATTCGACGGGCACGACCTATCTGATCGACGGCGAAAAGAACAAGATGACGTCGAAGACAGTATCCGTCGACATCCTGATGGCGGACGGCGCGACGGTGAAGCGCACCAAGACCTTTTACTTCAGCAAGCAGGGCGCCGTCATCGTGAAACCGGAGGCGGGGCTGACGTGGAACAGCACGACGGCCTATGTCCTTGCGGACCCGAACCGCGGCAATACCCGCATGCTCGAACAATGGCTGGGCATCGGCACCGCGACGAGCGTGCAGACGCTCAAATCGTCGCTGGACTCCGTTGTCGGCCTGCCGTGGGTGAACACGGTCGCGGCCGACCGCGCCGGCAATGCGTTGTATGCGGACGCAAGCGTCGTCCCGCGCGTCACGACGGACAAGTTCGTGGGCAATTGCCTGCTCCTGCCGGCCCTCGTGTTGTTCGACGGTTCGCGCAGTGCGTGCGGCTGGGGCCAGGATGCCAATGCGCCTGCCGGCATTTTCTCGCCGGCCAATGCCCCATCGATGCTGCGCACGGACTACGTGGGCAATTCGAACGACAGCTACTGGCTGACCAACGCCCGATCCCTGCTGACGGGCCCGGCGCCGCTGGGCTATTCACCGCTGTACGGCAAGACGGGTGTCGAGCAGCGCCTGCGCACGCGCATCGGCTTCATCCAGTTCGAAGAGGTGGCGCAACAGGGACATCAATTCCAGCTGTCCGACCTGCAGACGCTCGTGTTCGCCGACCGCATCTACGCTGCCGAGCTCGTGCTGCCGGACCTGCTGGCGGCCTGCCCAACGAACGATGCGACCCTCGTCCAGGCCTGCACGGTGCTGGGTGCGTGGGACCGTCACGCGAATCTCGACAGCCGCGGGGCCGTCCTGTTCCGCGAATTCTGGACTGCGGCCTCGCAGATCCCCAACAAGTGGAAGGTGCCGCTCGACCCGGCCGACCCCGTCCACACGCCCAATGGTGTCGCGCCCGCCGCGCTGCCCGCGATGTTCGCCGCGCTGAAGACGGCGGCGCAGACCTTGCAATCGCTGAACATCCCGCTCGACGCGAAGCTGGGCGATTACCAGGGCGAAACGCGCAACGGCGCGCGCACGCCCTTGCACGGCGGCGTGGGCGACGTCGACGGTTCGTACAACTCGCTGCGGATGAGCACCGGCCTCACGACCACCGGCTACAACAACGTCTATTGGGGCACGAGCTATGTGCAGACGGTGACGTTCGACGATGCCGGCCCGGTCGCCCAGGCGATGCTCGTCTATGGCCAGTCGACGGACCCGAAGTCGCCGTACTATGCGGACCAGTTGGCGCTGTACTCGCGCAAGGAATGGCCGACGCTGCCGTTCACGGACGCCGGCATCAATGCGGATCCGAACCGCAAGACGACAACGCTGACCGAGTAACCCGCGTCAGGCTTGGGACAGCGGCGCCGGATCCTGCGCCACGGCCGTCGCTGTCTTGCCCTGCGTGATGCTTGCGCCATCGCCGCGGCGCAGGCGCGCGAAGACGAGGGACGACAGCATCGTCATGACGGCCAGCGTGATGAACGCGTGGTGCAGCGCCTTGGTGACCATCACCTGGTCCGTCTGCGGCACGCGGCCCAGGAACCACGCCGTCACGATCGAACCGGCGGCGAGGCCGAAGCTCATCGACAGCTGTTGGAACGACGAGGCGATCGTGCTGGCCATGCTGGAGTCTTTCGATTCCACGTCGGCATACGCGAGCGTGTTCATGCTCGAGAATTGCAGCGAGTTGAAAAAGCCCTGCAGCAAGCCGATGCCCGCAATGGCGTACCACGGCGTGGACGGCCCAACGAGCGAGAACAGGCCGATCGTCAGGCCGATGCAGATCGTGTTGAACATGAGCACCTGACGGTAGCCGAAGCGGGCGAGGACTTTCGGCGCGATGAGCTTCATGCCCATCGCGGCGGCGGCTGTCGGCATCATCAAGAGGCCCGACTGCCACGGCGCGAGCTTGAGGCCCAGCTGGTACAGCAGCGGCAGCAGGAAGGGCAGGCCGCCGATGCCCAGGCGCGTGATGAAGCCGCCCAGCACCGAGATGCGGAACGTGCGCACCTTGAACAAGGCCAGGCGCAGCAGAGGGAACTGGGCCTCGTTCGCGTGCCAGGCATACGCGGCCAGCAGGGAGATCGATAGCGCCAGCATCAGGCCGGCCGTCATGGGGTCGAGCGTGTGCTCGCCGAACACTTCCAGCAGCCAGGACAGGATCGCCGTGCCGGAGCTGAACAGGATCAGTCCGATCACGTCCAGCGGACGCGGCTCGGCGCCGTGGTAATCCGGCATGTGGCGCCAGACGAGGTAGAGCGCGAGCAGGCCGACGGGCACATTGACGAAGAAAATAAAGCGCCAGGAAACCCAGTGCACGATCAGGCCGCCGACGGTCGGGCCCAGCAGCGGGCCGATCAGCGCCGGCAGGATCACGAAGTTCATCGCGCCCAGCAACTCGTTCTTGGGAAACGTGCGGATGATCGACAGGCGCCCGACCGGCATCATCATCGCGCCGCCGAGGCCCTGCAACAGGCGGGCCGCGACCATCATCGGGGCGTTCAGCGACAGGCCGCACAGCACGGACGCCACCGTGAAGATCGCGATCGCCGTGAAGAACACGCGGCGCGTGCCGAACCGGTCGGCCATCCACCCGCTCACCGGAATGCCCACGGCGAGGCTGAGGATGTAACTCGTGACGACGGATTTGAGACTGAGCGGCGTGACCTGCAGGCTGGCCGCGATGCTGGGGACGGCGGTGTTGACGATGGTGGCGTCGAGCTGCTCCATGAACAGCGCGGTCGCCACCAGCCACGGCAGATAGCGTTTGATGGTGTCGGTATCGGTCATCGGATGAATTCTCACACAAATCCGATAACCGGGTCGCAACCGGGGTCAGAGCCCGATTTTGGGCAATTGCTTAAATTCGGGCTCTGACCCTGACCCTTCCCCACATATTTTTCTTGTAGGTGGACGGAGTTGCTGTTAGCTTCCGGTGAAAAAAGCTGGTGCATGCATGGCTGTGTTAGCCCTCTCTTTCGTAGCGTCCAAACTGCGAAGGAGAAGCAACCATGCACGCACACCGCATCATACAAAATCTATTGGACACGAAGTGTCCCGAGATCCATGCCAAGCGCCGCGGCTGTATAGCGAAAGTGGCAGAGGCCGGCAGAATCGGCGGGCTTGGTGTCGTCAAGATGGGGCGCTGTCTAGACACGAAGACGAGCATTCGTCATCGCATCAAGTGCTGTGATCGTCTGCTGAGTAATCGTCATTTGCCGGCTGAGCGGCTAACGATTTTTCGTGCTCTGGACGAAGCCGTCCTGGCTGGTCATCGGCACATTGCCATTAGTGTCGACTGGTCCGATTTGGTGCCTGACGGAAGCTTGCATCTCTTGCGCGCCGCAGTCACCGTCAAGGGACGTGCCTTGGTTCTTTACGAAGAGGTGCATGCGGAATGCGACCTGGGATCTTCGAAGGTACACCGCCGCTTCCTCGAAACGTTATGTTCGCTATTGCCCGATCAATGCCAGCCGATACTGGTCACTGATGCCGGGTTCCGGGCAACGTGGTTCAAGCTGGCCACGGGAATGCACATTTCGTGGGTTGGGCGCATCCGGAATCGTGACATGGTATGTGCCGAAGGATCCGGACAATGGGACGGCTGCAAGACCTGGTATGCCGGAGCGACAGCAAAGCCACGCTGTCTTGGCCGTTTTGAGTACGCACGCTCCAACGCGACGCCATGTCAGCTGGTGCTGTACAAAAAGGCACCTCAAGGGCGCCATCATCGCACCAGCTTCGGCAAGAAGACGACGAGCTCCAATAGCAAGAAAAACAGGGCTGCTCAAGTTGAACCGTGGTTACTCGCCGTCTCCCCGGACCTGGAAGCATTGAGTGCGAAACAGGTAGTGGAGATCTACGCTGGCCGGATGCAGATCGAGCAGACCTTCCGGGATTTAAAAAATGCTCAATGGGGAACGGCATTATCAGAGAGTCAGAACGCGCGCGCCCCAACGTCTGGAAGTACTCTTGGTGCTCGGAGCATTGATCAGCTATGCCCTCTGGCTGATCGGCTTGGCGGCGGCAAGCGCTGGCTACCACATCAATTACGGCAACACGAAGAAGTCGGGGCCCACGCTCTCAATACTAACCCTGGCACGTCATTATTTGGCCGATTGCGTACGACCTCCGTTGGATCGCCAAGCCTTCCAGCTCGCCCGACTTACACTGATCAATCTGGTGCAGGTAGTGAAAATTTGAGGGGAAGGGTCAGGCTCTGACCCCGGTTTGATCTTAATAGTGGTACGCCGCCTTCAGCAGCAGCAGGTTCACGCCGCCGTTCGGTTTCTTGATGCCGCCGTTCGAGTAGTGCTGCAGGCGCGCGCCCAGTTCCCATTTGTTGGCGAAGACATAGCCCACGCCCACGTGGTCGGCGAATTCGAACGCGGTCGACAGCTGGCGGTGCGTGTTGCGGTAGACGCTCGAGAAGACCGCGGCGCCGATGCCGGCGTCGGCGTAGAAGCCCAGCTTGTTGTCGGCTTCCCAGCGGAACACCGGCGTGATGCCGACGACGGCGAGGTCCTTCGTGTTGCCCTGCTGGTCGAGCCACTGGTTGGCGCGCCAGTAGGCGACGTTCGCGTCCCAATAGCCGTTCAGGTGGTAGCCGCTGGTCGGCAGCCAGGATTTGTTCCAGTCTTTCTGGACCGCGAGACGGACGACCTGCACGTGTTCGCCGCCGCCGACTTCCACCGACGAGGAATCGAAATAACCGTCGGCGGCATGGGCCGCCGTCGCGGCCGACAACGCGGCCACGGCCGCCAGGGAACGCATCATTTTTTTCATGGAGAACATTGCCTTTGCTGTGAATGAGAGCCGTGCAAGCAAAATGGTCACGGCCAAACCGCTATTGTAGCGAGGTCGTTGAAAGGACGTAGTCGACCTATCAATTGTTAAAATGCGGACAATGAATCATCGAGAGGAAGCAATGACGTTACCGACTGTGGCATTTCTCGGCATCGGCCTGATGGGCAAGCCGATGGCGACCCGGCTGGCCCAGGCCGGCTATCCCCTGCGCGTGTGGAACCGTACGGCCGCCAAGGCCGAGGCACTGCGCGACACCGGGGCCGAACCGCATGCCGACCTGATGGATGCCGTGCGCGGTGCCGACATCGTGATCTCGATCCTGGAAGCGGGCCCGGTCGTCGGCCAGGTCATCGACGATGCCCTGCCGGCACTCGCGCACAACACGTTGTGGATCGACATGAGCTCCACGCGCCAGGACGAAGCCGTGAATTTTGCCGGCCGCCTGCGCCAGGCCGGCTGCCGCTTCGTCGATGCGCCCGTGTCCGGCGGTGTGGGCGGCGCGGAAGCGGGGCAGCTCGCGATCATGGCCGGCGCCGATGCGGCCGACTACGCCCAGGCCGAGCCCGTGCTGCGCGTGATGGGTTCGCCGAAAGCCGTCGGGCCCGTCGGCAGCGGCCAGGTGGCCAAGCTGTGCAACCAGTTGATCGTCGGTGCGACGATCAATGTTGTGGCGGAAGCGCTGTTGCTGGCGGAAGCGGCCGGGGCCGATCCGGCTGCCGTGCGCGAGGCGATCCGCGGCGGCTTTGCCGGCAGCCGCGTGCTGGAAGTGCATGGCCAGCGCATGCTGGAGCGGAACTTCATGCCGGGCGGCCAGGTCAAGACGCAATTGAAGGATCAGCGCAACATCCTCGCGGCAGCCAGCGGCGCCGGCGTCACGCTGCCCGTGACGGAACTCGTGACGCGGCAGTTCGAGAGCATCGCGGGCGACATCCCGTCCGCCGACCATGCGGCCGGCCTCATCGCGCTGGAGCGGATGAATCCAGGCAAGCGGCTGGGCTCCGCGCCGGACCGTATGCCATAAGTATTTATTCGCTACCTGTTTGCGCTATCAATACAACCTCGTATAATTCCCAGAGGTATTACATCGTTACGTAATATCACGGAGACAATGGAGTAGATGGCCCGCCGCAACAGTATGTTGCCCCGGGCCGAAAACTTCTCTACCCTTGCCGCACATAACGAACCCAATACAGGGGCAGCATGGATAATCTGGGAAACGGCTTCCGCACGCGGCGGCAGTTGTTGAAACTGGCGTCGGCAATGGCGTTGCCGTCCGCTTTGGCGGCGTGTTCTTCGGAGAAGAAAAGCGCATCACTGGTCGTCGGCGGTTTGCCGGTGACGTGTAACCTGACCCTGCCCGTCGCGTGTGCGGCCAAAGAGGCCGAGATCGCCGCGAAGAATGCCGCAACCAAGCCGGCGAACCCGCTCGGCTTCGAGTACAGCAAATACAGCGGCTTCCCCGAGCTGAAGGAATCGCTGATGTCGGGCCGCATCCAGGCCGCCTATGTGCTGGCGCCGATGGTCATGGACCTCGTGTCCAGCAATATCCCCGTCAAGGTCGTGTCGCTGGGCCACCGCTCGGGCGCCGTCATCATGGTGCGCACGGATGCCGGCTACAAGAAATTCCGCGACCTGCAGGGCAAGCGCGTCGCCATTCCGAGCCGTTTCGCCGTCGACCTGCTCTTCCTGCGCAAGATGCTGGCGGAAGAGGGCATGAACATCAAGGACGTCGAACTGGTCGAGATGCCCCCGCCGGACATGCCGGCCGCGCTGTATGCGAAAGCCATCGATGCCTATTGCACGGGCGAGCCGTTCGGCGCCTCCGCGCAGATGGCCGGTTACGCGACGCCGCTGCGCATGACGCGCGACGAATGGCCGAATTACATCTGCTGCGTGCTCACCGTGCGCGAAGACCTGATCGCGAACAACCGCGCCGCCGTGCAGGACCTCGTCAACTACGTCCAGGCGGCCGGCAGCTGGATGGATGCGGATCCGGTCCACCGCGACCGCGCCATCGCCATCGCCGCGACCAGGAAATACTTCAATCAGGATCCGAAGATCCTGAAATTCGTGATGACGAATCCGAGCGACCGTGTCACGTATGGCGACCTGCGCATCATCCCGAAGGAATTCGACGAATTGATGCAGATGTCGCTGGACGCGGGCACGCTGAAGAAACCCATCCAGTTCAACCAGTACGTGGACGAAAGCTTCTTCAAGGCCGTCCGCCCCGTCACGATCACGCTATGAAACGCCTCGCCGCAGCACTGCTGTTTGCCTTGCCGTTGGCCGCGAGCGCGGATGCATTGAAATCCGGGGAATTCTCGCCGCCCCGCATGGCGCCGGATTTCACGCTGCAGGGTTCGACCGGCAAGCCGCTGAAACTGTCCGATTACCGCGGCAAGGTCGTGGCGCTGGGCTTCGGCTTCACGTCCTGCCCGGCCGTCTGCCCGACGACGCTCGCCGAACTCGCGGCCGTGAAAACGAAGCTCGGCGCGCAGGGCAAGGATTTCCAGGTCGTGTACGTGACCGTCGATCCGGAGCGCGACACGGCAGAGCGCATGCGCGCCTATCTGACGGCGTTCGATCCGACGTTCGTGGGCGCGACCGGCCCCGCCGCGCAACTGGCCGAGGTGCGCAAGGAATACGGCGTCACGTCCACGAGGACGGGCAGCGGCGCAAATTACGGTTTCAATCATTCGTCGTTCGTCTACCTGATCGACCGGTCCGGCAAGTTGCGCGCACTGAGTCCGTATGGCCGCGCGGTGGATGACGTCGTGCACGACGTGCGCGTCCTGCTGAATCAATGACACGTTCCCGCATCCTGGTCCTGGCGGCCGTGGCGCTGGCCGTCGCTGCCCTGTGGGCCATGTTCGCGCCGATTCCCGCCGGCTCGCGCGAGCAGCTGTTCGAGATTCCCGCCGGGACGTACGCGCGGCGCGCGGCGGGCGACAAGGTCGAGATCCTGCCGACGTCGATCCGGCTCACGCTGGGCGTGAAGGACATCCTCGTGCTGAAGAATCTCGACAACGTGCCGCAAACGTTCGGGCCCGTGCTGATCATGCCGGGGCAGAGTTTCAGGATGCCGTTCGGCGTCGCGGGGGACGTGCAGTTCGAATGCACGGCGCACGCGAGCGGCCAGATGCGCATCGTCGTCGAGCCGGCGCCCGATGCGGGTTGGCGCCGGCTCGCGTGGCGCGCGCGGACGGCACTACATTGGTTGCAACCATGATGGGGAGACAAGAAGCTGTGAAAAAGAAGAGTTTTTTTGCACAGAAGCGGGCGCGGATCATCGCGCCGGCGGTCGTGCTGGCGTTATTGATCGCGGTCTGGTGGATCGTCGTCGTCCAGACCAGGAGCGCGATCTTCCCGACGCCGGGGCAGGTCGTCACGGGCACGTGGGAACTCGTGCAGGACGGTACGCTGTGGGACCACATCGGTTCCTCGCTGATGCGCGTCGGTACCGGCTTCCTGCTGGCGATCGCCGTCGCCATTCCGCTGGGCCTCTGGATCGGCCGCATGGAGGGCGCGTGGGTCACGCTGAATCCGCTGTTCCAGCTACTGCGTCCGATCTCTCCGATCGCGTGGATCCCGCTCGCGATCCTGTGGTTCGGCGTGGGTAACGCGTCGCCGATTTTCCTGATCTTCATCGCGTCCGTGTTCCCGATGATCGTGCAGACCGCGGCCGGCGTGCACACGATCGAGCGGCGCTACCTGCGCGCGGCGGAAAACTTCGGCGTCTCGCGCGCCAAGCTGTATCGCCAGGTGATCATTCCCGCCGTGCTGCCCGAGATCATCGTGGGCATGCGTATCACGCTCGGTGTCGCGTGGCTGGTCGTCGTGGCGGCGGAAATGATCGCGCTGCGCTCGGGCCTCGGCTACCTGATCATGGATTCGCGCAACGCGGGCAACCGCTACGACCTCGTGATCGCCGCCATGATCATCATCGGCATCATCGGCCTCATGCTGGACGGGATCACCCGTCTCCTGGAACGTCTCAAATCGGTAAGGTGGCGCTATGGACGCTAAGGTGAACTACAAGGTCGCGGACAAGATCGTCGTCGACGACATCCGTCGAAGCTTCGAGACGCGCAAGGGCACGCTGCCGGTCGTCGGCGGGATCAGCCTCACGATCCGCGACGGCGAATTCGTCGCCATCGTCGGGCCGTCCGGCTGCGGCAAATCCACGTTGATGAAGATGCTGTGCGGCTTCGATCAGCCGGACGAAGGCCGCGTCCTGATCGACGGCCAGGTGCGCCACGGTCCGAGCCCGAAGGGCATCCTCATTTCCCAGCACGGCTCCGTGTTCCCGTGGCTGACGGTGCAGCAGAACCTGATGTTCGGCCTGGACGGCATCAGCGAGGCCGAGAAGGCAGAACTCGCCGACCACTACACGGCGATGGTGGGATTGAAAGGTTTCGAAAAAAGCTATTCGCACGAGCTGTCGGGCGGCATGCTGAAGCGCGTGGAGATCGCGCGGGCGCTCGTCATGAAACCCGAGATCCTCTACATGGACGAGCCGTTCTCCGCGCTGGACGCGCTCATGAATCTGAAGATGCGCATGGAGCTGCTGCGTATCCTGGAAGAGGAGCGCCACACGGTGCTCCTGATCACGCACGACGTCGAGGAAGCCGTGCACCTGGCCGACCGCATCGTCGTGCTGTCGCCGCGGCCGACGACGATCCAGGCCACGTTCGAGGTGAACATCCCGCATCCGCGCAAGATGTCCAGCCCCGAGGCGCAGGATCTCAAAGAGGCCGTGTTGAAGGAGCTGGGGCTGTAAGGCTCATCTCGACCAATCGCGCCCAGAAGCTCGCGCCGATCGGCAGCAGGTGGTCGTTGAAGTCGTAGCTGCCGTTGTGCAGCTGGCACGGCCCGAGGCCGTGCCCGTGGCTTCGATGATCGCCGTCGCCGTTGCCGATGAAGACATAGCAGCCCGGCTTTTCCTGCAACATGAACGCGAAGTCCTCGGCGCCCATCGTCGGCTCGACGTTCGTGTCCACGTTGTCCGCACCCACCACGGCGCGCATCGCTTCGATGGCGAACGCCGTCTGTTCCGGATGGTTGATCAGCGGCGGGTAGTTGCGCTTGAACGAGAAATCGATGGTTGCGCCGAAACCGGCGGCCAGGCCGTTCGCGATCTCGTTCATGCGCCGCTCGATCAGGTCCAGCACGCTGGTGGAGAACGTGCGCACGGTGCCGATCATGACGGCTTCGTCCGGGATGACGTTGGTGGCGCTGCCGGCGTGGATCTGCGTGATCGAAAGGACAGCCGTATCGAGCGGGTTCTTTTCGCGCGAGATGATCGTTTGCCACGCTTGCGCGATCTGCACGGCGGCCATCACGGGATCGATGCCGCGGTGCGGCTGCGCGGCGTGCGCGCCCTTGCCCTTGACGACGACGCGGAACTCGTTACTGGATGCCATCATCGGCCCCGCGACGACGCCGAAGCTGCCCGCCTTGATGCCCGGCCAGTTGTGCATGCCGTACACGGCGTCCATCGGAAAACGTTCGAACAAACCATCGTCCATCATGCGGCGCGCGCCGGCGCCGCCTTCTTCGGCCGGTTGGAAGATCAGGTAGACGGTGCCGTCGAAGTTGCGGTTCTGCGACAGATAGTGGGCTGCACCCAACAGCATCGTTGTGTGCCCGTCATGACCACAAGCATGCATCTTGCCGGCGTGGCGCGACGCGTGATCAAATGTGTTGAGTTCCTGCATCGGCAGGGCGTCCATGTCGGCACGCAGGCCGATGGCGTGGTCCGAGGTGCCGTTCTTGATGATGCCGACGACACCCGTCACGCCCAGCCCGCGGACGACGGGGATGCCCCATTCGGTGAGACGCGCGGCCACCACGTCGGCCGTGCGTTGTTCTTCGTAGCAGAGTTCGGGATGGGCGTGGATGTCGCGCCGGATCGTTTCGAGCTCGGATTGGTAAGCGAGTATGGGTTCTACCAGTCTCATTGATTTCTCCTCATGCCTGATAGGCATGCATGTTTTGAACTATTGTAGCCCTTCCATCATGTGGAAGGCCAGAGCCCCGACGGCTGCCACCGGAATCGTATAAAGTACTGGTTTATCGACGTTTTTCCGGATGAATCCATGACCAAGACCATCGTCCGCGGCGCCTGTCCGCATGACTGCCCCGATACCTGCGCGTTGCTCGTGACCGTGGAGGACGGCGTGGCCACGGAGGTCAAGGGCGATCCGGATCATCCGACGACGGCCGGGGTGCTGTGCACGAAGGTCTCGCGCTACGTCGAACGCACGTACCACCCCGACCGCCTGCTGTACCCGATGCGCCGCGTGGGTAAAAAGGGCGAAGGCAGGTTCGAACGCATCACGTGGGAACAGGCGCTCGACGAGATCGCGAACCGCCTGCAACCCATTGCCGCGCGCGACCCGCAGGCGATCCTGCCGTACAGCTATTGCGGCACGATGGGCCTCGTGCAGGGCGAGGCGATGGCCATGCGTTTCTTCAACACGCTCGGTGCTTCCCTGCTCGACCGCACCGTGTGCGCGAACGCCGGTGCCACGGGCTACAAATACACGATCGGTGGTTCGATCGGCACGGATACCGAACAGTTCCAGGATGCGAAGCTGGTCTTGATCTGGGGCGGCAATCCCATCGCGTCGAACCTGCATTTGTGGACGCGTTTGCAGGAAGCCAAGCGCCGCGGCGCGAAGCTGATCGCCATCGATCCGTATCGCTCGCTGACCGTCGAGAAATGCCACCAGCACATCGCGCTGATGCCCGGCACGGACGCCGCGCTGGCGCTGGGCATGATGCACGTGCTGGTGAAGGACAACCTGCTCGACCACGACTACATCGAGAAGCACACGTTCGGCTTCGCGCAACTGAAGGACCGGGTGGCCGAATGGACGCCGGAGCGCACGGCTGCAACCTGCGGCATCACGGTGGAAGAAGTCGTCGACCTCGCGCGCGAGTACGGCCGCACGGCGCGCGCGGGCGAACCGGTCGCGATCCGCATGAACTACGGCCTGCAGCGCGTGCATGGCGGCGGCATGGCCGTGCGCAATATCGCGTGCCTGCCGGCGCTCGTGGGCGCGTGGCGCCACGCGGCGGGCGGCGTGCAGTTGTCGACGTCGGGCACGTTCCCGGCCAATAAAACCGTCCTGCAACGCCCGGACCTGTTGCGCGGCAAGCTTCCGCGCACGATTAACATGAACACGATCGGCGCCGACCTGCAGCGCGACGCGTCGCCGGATTTCGGCCCGAAGATCGAAGCGGTCATCGTGTACAACTCGAACCCGCTCGCGATCGCGCCGGATTCGGCGCAGGTGCAGCGCGGCTTCGAGCGCGAAGATCTCTTTACGGTGGTGCTGGAACACTTCCAGACCGACACCGCCGACTACGCGGACATCCTGCTGCCGGCCACCACGCAGCTGGAACACGTCGACGCGCACCTCGCGTATGGCCATTTGTACATGATGGCGAATAATGCGGCGATTGCGCCATTGGGCGAATCGAAGCCGAACACGGAAATCTTCCGCCTGATCGCGAAGCGCATGGGCATGAACGACCCGATCTTCGACGAGACGGACGACGAACTGGCCGCGCAAGCGTTCGACAGGAAACACGAACGCGCCGTGCACTTCGACTGGTCGTCGCTGAAGCGCACGGGCTGGCAAAAGCTGAACATGCCGGCCGCGCCGTTCGCCGAAGGCGGCTTTCCGACGCCGTCCGGCAAGTGCGAGTTTTATTCGAGCTCGATGCTGGCCGATGGCCTCGACCCGCTGCCGACCCATATCCCGAACTACGAATCGGTCGCCTCCAACCCCGAACTGGCTGAGAAATATCCGTTGGCGATGATTTCTCCGCCGGCCCGGAACTTCCTCAACTCAACCTTTGTCAATGTCCAGAGCCTCCGCGCAACGGAAGGTGAACCGCACCTGGACATCCATCCCCTTGATGCCGCCTCCCGGGGCATCGTCGACAAGGAGATGGTACGCATCTTCAACGACCGGGGCGCGTTCGTCGCGCGCGCCCGGGTCACCGCCAAAGCGCGGGCCGGCCTCGTCGTCGGCCTGTCGATCTGGTGGAAGAAGCTCGCCAGCGACGGCAAGAACGCCAACGAAGTCACCAGTCAGCGCCTGACCGACATGGGCCGGGCGCCCACCTTTTACGACACGCTGGTGCAGGTTGAAAAGGCCGCACCATGATCTGGAAATATGAAACTCACACGGATTACCCCGTGGCTCCGCCCCGTGCTGATCGCAGGCACGGCAGCGGGGCTGCTGGCCAGCTGCTCGACGCTGAATTACTACACCCAGGCCGCCCAAGGGCAGCTTGAACTCCTGTCGGACGCCCGTCCGATCGATGACTGGATCGCCGACCCCGGCACCAGTACCAAACTGCGCCATCGCCTCGAGACGGCGCGCCAGATCCGCCGCTTCGCAGTTGCCGAAATGGCTTTACCCGACAACAACAGTTATAAAAACTACGCGGCGCTGAAGCGGCAATACGTGTTGTGGAACGTCGTCGCGACGCCCGAGCTGTCGCTGCGGCCCCTGCAATGGTGCTTCCCCGTCGCCGGGTGCGTGAACTACCGCGGCTATTACAACAAGGAAGCGGCCGAGTCGTACGCGAAGGAATTGCGCGACGCCGGTGACGACGTCGAGGTCGGCGGCGTGGCCGCGTATTCGACCTTGGGCTGGTTCAGTGATCCGCTGATCTCCACGTTCATCAATTACCCGGACGGCGAACTGGCGCGCATGATTTTCCACGAGCTGGCGCACCAGATCGTGTACGTGCAGGGCGATTCGCAATTCAACGAAGCGTTCGCGTCGACGGTGGAAGAGGTCGGCGTCGAGCGCTGGATGGAGCGCTTCGGCAACCAGCAGATGCGCGACGCCTATGCGCGCTACTGGAGCCGCAAGAAGGATTTCCTCGGTTTGCTGATGAAGTACCGCAAGGCGCTCGAGCAGAATTACGCGCTCGTCGACCGCAGCGATGCGCAGAAGCGGGCCGTCAAGGCGCGTTTGTTCCAGGAGTTGAAGGACGAATACCAGGTCCTGAAGGGCAATTGGGGCGGGTATGCAGGGTATGATCGGTTCTTCGAGCAGCCGTTGTCGAACGCCCACCTGGCATCGATCGCGACCTACGAGGATTTCGTGCCGGCGTTCCGCGCGCTATTGCAATGCGAGGGCAGCTTCCCGAAATTCTATAACGCCGTCAAAAAACTGGCCGACATGGACCGTTCCGACCGCCACCGCGTGCTGAACGCCCTGGTGCCGCCGCTCGTGACGGCACCGTTGATGGTGCAGCGCAGCGAAACGCGACCGTAGCCATTTACGTCAAACGTCGATAGAGTCGTTGTTCGAAAAGCGCAAAAGTGCTTGCGTCCGCGGGCGCTGCCCGATAGCATCTTGTTTGATAATATCAGCACGACCGTGCGATTTTTTTTTGGGCCGCGCTCAGAACGATAACGATACTGGAGACAGAGGCACCGATGGACAAGATTTGGCTCAAGGCTTACCCGCCCGGCGTGCCGGCGGAAATCGATCCCGACCAGTATGGTTCGCTGGTGCAAATGCTGGAGGAATCGTTCCGCAAGTATGCGGCGAACAACGCGTACGTCTGCATGGACAAGTTCCTCACCTACGGGGAACTGGACAACATGTCGAAGCGCCTGGCGGCCTGGCTGCAGAGCCGCGGCATGAAGCCGGGCGCGCGCGTGGCGGTCATGATGCCGAACGTGCTGCAATACCCGGTGGCGCTGGCCGCGATCCTGCGCGCGGGCTATACGGTCGTCAACGTCAATCCGCTGTACACGCCGCGCGAGCTGGAACACCAGCTGAAGGATTCGGGCAGCGAAGCCATCATCGTGCTCGAGAACTTCGCGCACACGGTCGAGCAGGTACTGAGTAAAACGCTGGTGCGCCACGTCGTCGTGGCCAGCATGGGCGAGCTGCTGGGCGGTGCCAAGGGCATGCTCGTCAACTTCGTCGTCCGCAACATCAAGAAGATGGTGCCGGACTTTACGATCCCGCACATGGTGCGCTTCAAGGACGCGCTGGCGCAGGGCGCGAAGATGCCGTTCCAGGCGGCGCAGCTGAAGAGCGGCGACGTCGCCTTTTTACAGTACACGGGCGGCACGACGGGCGTGTCGAAGGGCGCGACGCTCACGCACCGCAACGTCATCGCCAACATCCTGCAGACGGAGGCGTGGTCGAAGCCGGCGATGAGCCAGCCGCCGCTCGTCGAATTCCCCACCATCGTGTGCGCGCTGCCGCTGTACCACATCTTCGCGCTGACGGCGTGCGCGCTGTGGGGCATGCGCGTGGGCGCGCTGAACATCCTGATCCCGAACCCGCGCGACATCCCGGGGTTCATCAAGGAGCTCAAGAAGTACCGCATCAACATGCTGCCCGCAGTGAACACCTTGTACAACGCGCTGGTGAACCACCCCGATTTCAAGGACGTCGATTTCAGCGCGCTGAAGGTCTCCAACGGCGGCGGCATGGCCGTGCAGCAGGCTGTCAACGACAAGTGGAAGTCGCTCACGGGCACCAACATCATCGAAGGCTACGGCCTGTCGGAGACGTCGCCCGTGGCCACGTGCAACCGCTGCGACGTGCCCGGCTTCACCGGCACGATCGGCCTGCCGGTGCCGTCGACGGACATCGCCATCGTCGACGACGACGGCCGCCCGCTGCCGGTGGGCAGCATCGGCGAGATCGCGATCCGCGGTCCGCAGGTGATGGCCGGTTACTGGAACCGTCCGGACGAGACGGCGAAGGTCATGACGGCGGACGGCTTCTTCAAGTCGGGCGACGTCGGCATCATGGACGACAACGGCTACGTGAAGATCGTCGACCGCAAGAAGGACATGATCCTCGTGTCGGGCTTCAACGTGTATCCGAACGAACTGGAAGCGGTGATCGCGGCGCATCCGGGCGTGCTGGAATGCGCGGTGGTCGGCGTGCCGGACGAGCATTCCGGCGAGGCCGTGAAGGTGTTCGTCGTGCGCAAGGATGCGAGCCTGACGGCCGAGCAGCTGATGGACTACTGCAGGCGCGAGCTCACCGGCTACAAGAAGCCCAAGTACATCGAATTCCGCACCGAGCTGCCAAAGACGAACGTCGGCAAGATCCTGCGCCGCGCGCTGCGCGAGGAAAAGCAGGCGGCGTAACGGATGTGACGACAAGCGCATGAGACGTCATCCCCGCGGAGGCGGGGATCCAATTTTGCATGCAACGCGATGACGCGAGCAGAAATTGGGCCCCTGCCTTCGCAGCGGCGACGGGCCGCCGTTCGGCGGCTTTTTTTGCGCATACGATTTATATGATTGAGAACTAGCGAGGCAATGACATGGACAAATTCTGGCTGAAGTCGTACGAGGCGGGCGTGCCTGCGGAAATCGACTGGACGCAGTACCGCTCCCTCACGCACCTGCTGGAGGATTCCTTCCGCAAGTACGCCAACCGCAACGCCTTTGCGTGCATGGGCAAGTCCATGTCGTTCGCGGAGCTGGACAAGCTGTCCGGCGCGATGGCCGCGTGGCTGCAGCAGAAGGGCCTGGCGCCGGGCGCGCGCGTGGCGATCATGCTGCCGAACGTGCTGCAGTATCCGGTGGCGATGGCCGCCATCCTGCGCGCCGGCTACACCATCGTCAACGTCAACCCGCTGTACACGGCGCGCGAATTGCAGCACCAGCTGAACGATTCGGGCGCGGAAGCCATCGTCGTGCTGGAGAACTTCGCGCACACCGTCGCCGAAGTCGCGCACAACACGAAGCTCAGGCACGTCATCGTCGCCACCATGGGCGACCTGCTCGGCGTGAAGGGCCTGCTCGTCAACTTCGTCGTCCGCACCGTCAAGAAGATGGTGCCGGCGTGGTCGCTGCCGTCCGCCGTGCCGTTCAAGCGCATGCTGGCCGAAGGCGCGCGCCTGTCCCGCAAGCCGGTCGAGTGCGGCCATGAAGACGTCGCCTTCCTGCAGTACACGGGCGGCACGACGGGCGTGTCGAAGGGCGCGGTGCTGAAGCATAAGAATGTGATCGCCAACGTGCTGCAGAACGAAGCCTGGTTCGCGCCGACGCTGGCCAAGATCCCGGCCGGCGAGACGCCGATCTTCGTGTGCGCGCTGCCGCTGTACCACATCTATGCGCTGACCGTGTGCGCCCTGATGGGCCTGCGCGCGGGCGGCACGAACCTCCTGATCCCGAACCCGCGCGACATCGGCGGCTTCATCAAGGAGCTCAAGAAATACCGCATGCACGTCTTCCCGGCCGTGAACACGCTGTACAACGGCCTGCTGAACCATCCGGAGTTCGCGAGCCTGGATTTCTCGGGCCTGAAGGTCTGCCCGGGCGGCGGCATGGCCGTGCAGAAGGCCGTGGCCGACAAATGGCTCGCGGTGACGGGCGCGCCGATCGTCGAAGGCTACGGCCTGTCGGAGACGTCGCCGGTGGTTGCCGCCAACCGCTGCGACATCACCGAATTCACGGGCACCATCGGCTTTGCGCTGCCCTCGACGGAGCTGCGCATCATCGACGAATCCGACAACGAAGTCCCGTTCGGCACGGCCGGCGAGATCGCCGTGCGCGGCCCGCAGGTGATGGCCGGGTACTGGCAGCGTCCGGACGAGACGGCGAAGGTCATGACGCGCGACGGGTTCTTCAAGACCGGCGACATCGGGGTGATGAACGCCAGCGGCGCCGTGAAGATCGTCGACCGCAAGAAGGACATGATCCTCGTTTCCGGCTTCAACGTGTACCCGAACGAAGTGGAAGACGTCGTCGCCGCGCACCCGGGCGTGCTGGAAGTGGCGTGCGTGGGCGTGCCGGACCAGCATTCCGGCGAGGCCGTCAAGCTGTACGTCGTCAAGAAGGACAAGACGCTGACCAAGGACGACCTGCTGGCCTTCTGCAAGGAACAGCTGACGGGCTACAAGCGGCCGAAATACGTCGAGTTCCGCGACAGCCTGCCCAAGACGAACGTCGGCAAGATCCTGCGGCGCGAGCTGCGGGATGAAAAGCAGACTGCCTAACCGTCGTCCCCGCGGAGGCGGGGACCCATGCTGAGCATCAGTAATCGCGATACCTGAAGCGCCGCAGCATTTCTAACGTTGCGACGCCGGCGCCTCAGCTTGGATTCCCGCCTGCGCGGGAATGACGGTTTTTAATGCAGCGGCAAGAAACACGTTCTAGACCGCCGTGATCTCCACCCCAGGCTTCCCATCCTCGACCCGAAAGGCCGCCAGCTCCCGCTGGACGGTCTTCGGATCGCGCACCTCGTCCAGCCCGATGAAATGCGTGCGCGTCTCGCCGGGGGTGATCTCCATGAGCATGTACCCCCGCTTGTCGCTGCGCCCGTACCGGACGTGCGGGTTCATCGCCACGTATTGCGACGTGCGCAGCTGCGGGCGCGAATTCGACGTGACCGACGTGCCGACGAATTCCGTCGCCACGACCGGGTTTGCTTTCGATACGGGCCGGTTGAAATCGCGCCGCAGCTCCGTCGCGTAGAACGTGTGCACGTCGCCGCCCAGCACGAGCGGGTTCGCGGCGCGCGTGTCCACGAGCGTGTCGAGGAGGCGCCGGCGCGCGACCGGGTAGCCGTCCCACCCGTCCGTCCAGAAGCGGCCGCCGTCGACACTTCCCACCGGGATCTGCGACGACTGCGCCATCATCGTCTGCTGCGCGAGGGCGTTCCAGCGCGCCTTCGACGACGCCAGCCCCGCCTTCAGCCACGCTTCCTGCTCCGCCCCCAGCATCGTGCGGCGCGGGTCGAGCAGGGCGGGGCAGGCGCGCGGCGTCACGGAATTCGAGCCGCCGATGCCCGGATGCGAGCACGCTTCCCACGCGCGGTACTGGCGGTCGTCGAGCACGTGGAAGCGCGCGAGGCGCCCCCAGTCGTAGCGCTGGAACATGCGCACGCTCGCGAAGCTGCGTGGCGGCGGCAGGCGCAGCGGCATGTGCTCGTAAAAGGCCTGGTAGGCGGCCGCGCGCCGTTGCACGAAGGTCGGCGACAGGCGCTCGTCGCGGTCCGCCGCGTAGTCGTTCGCGACTTCGTGGTCGTCCCACGTGACGATCCACGGCGCGATCAGGTGCGCGGCCTGCAGGTCCGGGTCGGTCTTGTATTGCGCGTAGCGGCGGCGGTAGTCGGCCAGCGTGAACGACTCGTCCTGGCGCACGATCCGCACGCCCGGCGCCGGATGCTGCAGGCGGTACGCGCCCCATTCGTAGATGTAATCGCCGAGGAAGGCGACGAGGTCCGGGTTCGCCTGCGCGAGGTAGCGGTGCGCCGCATAGCTGCCGAATTCCCAGTGCTGGCACGACGCGACGGCGAGTTTCAGGCTGTCCGGCATGCTGTCCGGCGCCGGCGCCGTGCGCGTGCGGCCGACGGGGCTGACGGCGTCGCCCAGCATGAAGCGGTACCAGTACCAGCGCCCCGGTTCCAGGCCGCGCACGTCCACGCGCACGCTGTGCGCCAGCTCCGGCGTCGCGACGGCGGTGCCCTGCGCGGCGATCTTGCGGAACGCGCCGTCGTGCGCCACTTCCCAGCGCAAGGCGAGGGCGAGCGGCGGCGTCCTGGTCGCGTCGAGCGGATCGGGCGCGACGCGCGTCCACAGGATCACGGAATCGGGCAGGGGCGAGCCCGACGCGACGCCAAGGCTGAACGGATAGCCGGCCGCGTTCGACGGTTTGGCGAGCAGCAGCGACGACGATGCCGCCGCGAGCCGCGCGGCGTTCAGCAGGAACAGACGGCGCGGCCAGGTCATCGGGAGGCGATTACTGCGCGATCAGCGATTCGAGCGGCGGCAACTGGCGCGGCTTGCGGTCCGGGCCCGTGGCGACATAGGTCAGCGTTGCTTCCGTCACCTTGACGACGTCCGTCTGCAGGCGGTTGCGCTCCGCATAGACCTCGACGTAGACGGTGATCGACGTATTGCCGACCTTGACGATGTCGGCGTAGAACGACAGCAGGTCGCCGACGAACACGGGATTCTTGAACACGAAGGAATTCACGGCGATGGTGGCAACGCGGCCGTTTGCGCGGCGCACGGCCGGCAGCGAGCCGGCCACGTCGACCTGCGCCATGATCCAGCCGCCGAACACGTCCCCGTAGACGTTCGCATCGGACGGGGCGGGCATCATCCGCAGCACGGGCATCTTTCCTTCAGGCAGGCGGGTGATGGACGGGGTGGTGTTTACTGGCTGGGTCATCTTGAATTCTCGGTAAAGGCTACAATCCTCTCGATTGAACCATAAAACCTCGAGCCCTGCCATGCGACGCTCCTCTCCGAACTCCCTGCCGCCCGCCGCCGACCCGAACGCCAAACGGAACGACTGGGCCACCATCGCCACCTTACTGCCCTATTTGTGGGTCTATAAATGGCGCGTGCTGGCCGCACTGATCTGCCTCGTCGGCGCCAAGATGGCGAACGTCGGCGTGCCGCTCGTGCTGAAAAAGCTCATCGATGCGCTGACGATCAGCCCGACGGATCCGCACGCCCTGCTCGTGCTGCCGCTCGGCGCGCTGGTCGCGTACGGCGCGCTGCGCTTTTCGACGACGCTGTTCACCGAGCTGCGCGAATTTTTATTCGCGCGCGTGACGCAGCGCGCCGTGCGCACGATCGCGCTGAAAGTGTTCCGGCACTTGCACGCGCTGTCGCTGCGCTTCCACCTGAACCGCCAGACGGGCGGCATGACGCGCGACATCGAGCGCGGCACGCGCGGCGTCAGCTCGCTCGTGTCGTACTCGCTGTTCTCGATCCTGCCGACGCTCGTCGAGATCACGCTGGTGCTGGGTTACCTCGGCACGCACTACGACGCCTGGTTCGCGGGCATCACCGCGATCGCGCTGGTCACCTACATCACGTTCACCGTCACCGTGACGGAATGGCGCACGCACTTCCGCCGCACGATGAACGAGCTGGATTCGAAGGCGAACACGAAGGCGATCGACTCGCTGATCAACTACGAGACGGTCAAATACTTCGGCAACGAGGACTACGAGGCCAGGCGCTACGACGAAGGCCTGCAGAAGTACGAGCAGGCCGCCGTGCGTTCGCAGACGTCGCTGTCGTTCCTGAACACGGGCCAGTCGCTGATCATCGCGGCGGCCGTCACGGCGATCCTGTGGCGCGCGACGCAGGGCGTGATCGACAAGACGATGACCCTGGGCGACCTCGTGCTCGTGAACTCGTTCATGATCCAGCTGTACATCCCGCTCAACTTCCTCGGCGTGATCTACCGCGAGATCAAGCAGAGCCTCGCGGACATGGAGCGGCTGTTCGGACTCCTCGAGCAGAACCGCGAAGTGGCGGATTCACCGGACGCCAGGCCGCTCGCGACGCACGGGGCAAGAGTGGAATTCTCGCATGTGGAATTCAGCTATGACCCGAACCGCCAGATCCTGTTCGACGTCGACTTCACGATCCCGCCCGGCACCACGACGGCCGTGGTGGGCCACAGCGGCTCGGGCAAGTCGACGCTGTCCCGCCTGCTGTTCCGCTTCTACGACGTGCAGCAAGGGGCCATACGCATCGACGACCAGGACGTGCGCAACGTGACGCAGGATTCGCTGCGCTACGCGATCGGCATCGTCCCGCAGGACACGGTGCTGTTCAACGACACCATCGAATACAACATCGCCTACGGCCGTCCGGGCGCGAGCCGCGCGGACATCGTGGCGGCGGCGCGCGCGGCGTCGATCCACGACTTCATCGAAACCCTGCCGGACGGCTATGCGACAATGGTGGGTGAACGCGGCCTCAAACTGTCGGGCGGCGAGAAGCAGCGGGTCGCCATCGCGCGCACCCTGCTGAAGAATCCCGCGATCCTGATCTTCGACGAAGCCACGTCGGCGCTCGATTCGAAGTCGGAGCAGGCGATCCAGGCGCAGCTGAAGGAAATCGCGAAGCAGAGAACGACGCTCGTCATCGCGCACCGCCTGTCGACCATCGCGGACGCCCACCAGATCCTCGTGCTCGACCACGGCCGCATCGTCGAACGGGGCACGCATGCCGCGCTGATCGCGGCGGACGGCCTGTACCGGCAGATGTGGGACCGCCAGCAGGCAAGGCAGGACGAGGACCTGGCGTCACCGCCGGTCGAAGTGGTACAAGATTAAGGATTGAACAGGATGGAAAAACAGATCGTCGAGATCGACATGGCCGACGTCGGCCACGGCAACCCGGCCTGGATCGCCGCGCTGGAAGCGGGCAAGGTGCTGTACTTCCCCAACTTCGCGCAGCACGGCTTCGCGCCGCAGAAGGAAGAGCTGGCGCTGTTCCGCGAAGACATCCGCGACCCCAAGATCCGCAACATCAGCCTGTCCACGAGCGGCGACCTGAAAGGCGTCGTCGGCGACGATGCGACGAAGGCGCTGATGGCCGGGATGATCGGCCGCTTCCGCGCCGAGGCCGAGGGCCTGCTCGCGAACCTGGTGCCGCGCTACGGCGAGTACCTGCGTCGCGGCGCGACGAGCTTCCGGCCGTCCGTCGTGCAGAACCGCGTGCAATCGTGGCGCGCCGACGACCGCCGCATGCACGTCGACGCCTTCCCGTCGCGCCCGAACTACGGCGAGCGCCTGCTGCGCGTATTCACCAACGTGAACCTGGAAGGCGAACCGCGCGTGTGGCGCGTGGGCGAACCGTTCGAGGACGTGGCGCGCCGCTTCCTGCCGAAGGTGAAGCCGTATTCGGCATGGCAGGCGAAGGTGCTGAATGCGCTGCACGTGACGAAGTCGCTGCGCAGCGAATACGACCACATCATGCTGCAGCTGCACGACGCGATGAAGTCGGACCTCGATTACCAGAAGAACGCGCCGCAGGTCACCTTCAACTTCCCGCCGGGCTGCGCGTGGGTGTGCTTCTCGGACCAGACCTCGCACGCCGTGATGGCGGGGCAGTACATGATGGAGCACACGCTGCAGCTGTCGCCCATGCACCAGTACGACAAGGAGGCGAGTCCGCTGGCGATCCTGACCAGGATGCAGGGACACGCACTGGTTTGACGATGAAAAACGGCCGCAATCGCGGCCGTTTTCGATGATGCATGCGTTGTCGTGGGCACGGGGTGCCCACCCTACGGTAATGCGTACATCGTAGGGTGGGCTCCCCGAGCCCACGCGGAAGCCACCAACTCAATACGTGTAGAACATCCGCTGAATCTCCTTGGTGCTGTTGGTCTTCGTGAGCGCCAGCATCAGCAGGATGCGCGCCTTCTGCGGATTCAAGGTATCGGCCACGACGAAGTCCAGCTGGTCGTCATTCGCTTCGCCATTGCGCGCCACGATGCCCTGGCCCACGCGGCTCGCGCGCACGATGATCACGCCTTTTTCGCGTGCGGCCGACAGCGCCGGGCGCACCTTGTTCGGCAGGCTGCCGTCACCGACACCCGCGTGGATCAGGCCCTTGGCACCGGCGGCGACCAGCGCGTTGACGGCGGTCGGGCCCACGTTCGCGTAGGTGTAGGCAATGTCGACCTGCGGCAGGGCCGACAGGTTGCTCACGTCGAATTCCGTGTCGACCGTGTGCTTGCGGGTCGAGGCGCGGTAGAAGTGCGCCTTGTTGCCCACCACGTAGCCCAGCAGACCCAGTTCCGTCGCCTTGAACGTGTCGGTGGTCGTCGTGTTGGTCTTGCTGACGTCGCGCGCGGCGTTGATCTGGTCGTTCAGCACGACGAGCACGCCCTTGCCGACGGCGTCCGGGCTGCCGGCCGTCAGTACGGCGTTGTACAGGTTGATCGGGCCGTCGGCCGAGATCGCGGTCGACGGACGCATCGCGCCCACCACCACGACCGGCTTCCTGCTCTTGACGACGAGGTCGAGGAAGTAGGCGGTTTCCTCGATCGTGTCGGTGCCGTGCGTGATGACGATGCCGTCCACGTCCGGCTTGGCCAGCAGCGTGTTGACGCGCTTCGCCAGCGTGAGCCAGTGCTCGTTGCTCATGTTTTCGCTGGCGATCTGGAACACCTGTTCGCCGGTCACGTTGGCGACCTGCTTCAGTTCCGGGACGGCCTTGATCAGGTCATCGACGCCGACCTTGGCGGCCGTGTAGCCGACCGTCGTCGTGCTGGTGGCACCCGTGCCGGCGATGGTGCCGCCGGTCGCGAGGATCACGATGTTGGGCAGGCGGGCCGCCGTCTGGGCTTGGGCGGATGCGGCCAGCAGCGTCATGAGGCACAGTGCGAACCACGTGCGTACAATTTTTAAGAACATCAGATCTCCTTTTTTAACAATTTTTGGAAGGCAAAAAAAAGGCTCCTTGGGAGGAGCCTGGTTCGGGGTGCCGGTCAGCGCAACGGCGCTGTGGCGATGTCCTTGTCGGCGAGCGCGGGATCGGTGAGATCCCCCTCCCACTTCGCGACGACCGCGGTGGCGATGCCGTTGCCGATCACGTTCGTGGCCGAGCGGCCCATGTCGAGGAAGTGGTCGATACCGAGCAGCAGCAGCAGGCCGGCTTCGGGAATATGAAACTGGTTCAGCGTGGCGGCGATGACGACGAGCGACGCGCGCGGCACGCCGGCCATGCCTTTCGACGTCAGCATCAGCACGAGCATCATGGTCATCTGCGTGGACAGCGCCAGCTCGATGCCGTAGGCCTGGGCGATGAAGACGGAGGCGAAGGTGCAATACATCATCGAGCCGTCCAGGTTGAACGAGTAACCGATCGGCAGCACGAACGCGGCCAGGCGGTTCTTGACGCCGAAGCGCTCCAGGCCTTCCAGCGTCTTCGGATACGCCGCTTCCGACGACGCGCAGGTGAACGCGAGGATGGTCGGCTCGCGCAGCAGGCCGAGGAGCTTGAACAGGCGCGGGCCGACGAACAGCATGCCGATCGCGATCAGGATGCACCACAGCAGCGCGATGCCGAGGTAGAACTCGCCCATGAACTTGCCGTAGGTGCCGAGCACGCCGACACCGCTCGTGGCGACGACGCCGGCGACGGCCGCGAACACGGCGAACGGCGCGAAGTTCATCACATAGCCCGTCACTTTCAGCATCACGTGCGCGGCGCCGTCGATGGCGGCGATCATCGGCGCGGCGCGATCGCCGATGGCGGCGGCGCCGGTGCCGAAGAAGATCGAGAAGATCACGATCTGCAGGATCTCGTTCCTGGCCATGCCGTCGAAGATCGACGTCGGCACGAGGTGGGTGATGAAGTCCTTCAGCGTGAGGCCGGAAGCGGTGATGCCCGACGAGGCGCCGGCCGCCGGCAGGGTGCCGGACAACGCCATCGCGTCGCCCGGGCGGAACAGGTTCACGAGGATGAGACCCAGCGTGAGCGACAGGAGGGAAGCGATGATGAACCAGCCCAGCGCCTTGATGCCGATGCGGCCGACTTCCGCGGCGTCGCCCATCTTGGCGATGCCCACCACCAGCGTGGAGAACACGAGCGGTGCGATGATCATCTTGATCAGGCGGAGGAACAGCGTGGTGACCAGCGACATCGTGTCGGCGAAGCCTTTGGGATCGGCGAGATTCGTGTGCGCGATGTAGCCGGCGGCGATGCCGAGCGCCAGGCCCACGAGGATCCAGGTGGTGAGGCGGTTTCTTTTGTTCATAAGCTTCCTCTAGGGTGGCGGATGGCGGAGCAGGGGAGATCGTCCGTCCTGTTCCGCTGCCGTGGCACAATCTCGTGCAAGATCAGGGAGTTGCCGGGTGCCTGGTGCTGCGATATTGACAAGTCCCGGCAGTATCCTAGGCGTTGATGGTACTGTCAAGCAAACCTAAATCCGACGAAAACAAATGATAGAAATCGACAACGTCAGCAAGTGGTACGGCCCTGTCCAGGTTCTGCGCGACTGCACGACACGCGTCGCGCGCGGCGACGTGGTGGTCGTGTGCGGGCCGTCCGGTTCCGGCAAGTCGACGCTCATCAAGACCGTCAACGGCCTCGAACCCTTCCAGCAGGGGACGATCAGGGTGGACGGCACGTCCGTCGGCGACCCGGCCACGCGCCTGCCGGCGCTGCGCGCGCGCATCGGCATGGTGTTCCAGAATTTCGAGCTGTTCCCGCACCTGTCCGTCCGCGACAACCTGACGCTCGCGCAGGTCAAGGTACTCGATCGGTCGCGCGACGAGGCGGCGGCCAACGGTTTGACATACCTGGACCGCGTGGGCCTGCTGGCGCACCAGGACAAATTCCCGGCCCAGCTCTCGGGCGGCCAGCAACAGCGCGTGGCGATCGCGCGGGCGCTCGCGATGGACCCCGTCGCGATGCTGTTCGACGAGCCCACGTCCGCGCTCGATCCGGAAATGGTGGGCGAAGTGCTGGACGTGATGACTGGCCTGGCGCAGGAGGGCATGACGATGATGGTCGTGACGCACGAGATGGGATTTGCGCGCCGCGTCGCGGACCGTGTCGTGTTCATGGACGAGGGGCGGATCGTCGAGGACAGCGCCGGCGAGGCGTTCTTCGAGGCGCCGCAGTCGGCACGGGCGAGAGAATTTTTGGCGCGGATTATCCACTAGCCCCAAGACCGCCGCCCCCGAGCAGGCGGGGGCCCGGTTTCTCATGCAGCCCGGCAGTGCGACGAACCTGGATTCCCGCCAAGGGGGGCGCCTAGCCCGGGGATGACGAATCACAGGTTCCGTAGCACCAAATTCACCCCACCGGTGATCAGCACGACCCACACCGCCTGCTTGATCCGCTCCGCCGGCAGCCACTGGTGCAACCGGTTGCCGACATACAGCCCGCCGAGCGCGAACGGCAGCAGCACGATGGCCAGCAGCGGCAGCGCCGGCTGGCTGTACAGGCCCGCGCCTGTAAACAGCACGAGGCGCGAGATGGCGCTGAAGAACAGCACGCCGCTGAGGGTGGCGCGCAGGGCCAGCTTGTCGTCCAGGCGGCTCGTGAGGAAGATCGTGTAGAACGGCCCGCCGGTGCCGAACAGCGCCGTGAAGATGCCGCCCACGACGCCGAACGGCACTGCCCACGCGGGCGCAAACGGCGGCAGCTTGCGGCGCGCGAACAGGCTCCAGGCCGAATAGCCCAGGATGAACAGGCCGAGCACGACCAGCAAGGTGCGCTCGGGCGCACGCACGAGCGCGAGCACGCCGACGGCCATCCCGACCGCCATGAACGGGATGAGGCGCAGCGCTTCGCGCTTGTCGATGTGGCGGCGGTTCTTCACGCCCAGCAACACATTCGAGACAAAGTCGAAGATGAGCATCAGCGGCACCGCCATGCGCAGCGGCATGAACAGCACGAGCAGCGGCATCGCCGTCACGGACGAGCCGAACCCGGTCAGCCCCAGCACCGTGTAACCGAACACGATGATGAGCGCCAGCTGGGCGAGCGTGAGCAGATCGAACGTCATGCCACGATTTTAGCCCTAACGGGTGATTTCATTCTGTATTGCAATGTATCGTGCGTAGCAAACAACGCGTGCCGGCAACTTGACCTCCTAGTAAAATGTCGGGGTTCGCAATCCGAGAGCCGCCATGTCCATCATCGAATCCCCCGACACCCTCACCATCACCCGCCCCGACGACTGGCACCTGCACCTGCGCGACGGCGCGGCCATGGCCAGCGTGCTGCCGCACAGCGCGCGCCAGTTCGCCCGCGCCATCGTTATGCCGAACCTGAAGCCGCCCGTCACGACGGCCGCGCTGGCTGCCGAATACCGCGCGCGCATCCTCGCCGCGCTGCCGCAAGGCATGAGCTTCGAGCCGCTGATGACGTTGTATCTGACTGACAACACGGAACCGGACGAGATCCGCCGCGCGCGCGACACCGGCTTCATCCACGGTGTGAAACTGTACCCGGCCGGCGCCACGACGAATTCCGCCGCCGGCGTGACCGATCTGCGCAAGTGCTATAAAACGCTGGAAGTGATGCAGGAACTGGACATGCCGCTGCTGACGCACGGCGAAGTCACGGACCAGCACATCGACCTGTTCGACCGCGAAGCCGTGTTCATCGAGCGCGTGATGCGTCCGCTGCGCCGCGACTTCCCGGAACTGCCGATCGTGTTCGAGCACATCACGACGAAGGACGCGGCCGAGTACGTGGCCGAGGCCGAAGGCCCGATCGCCGCGACGATCACGGCGCACCACCTGCTGTACAACCGCAACGAGATCTTCAAGGGCGGCATCCGCCCGCACTACTACTGCCTGCCCGTGCTGAAGCGCGAGGAACACCGCCTGGCGCTGGTGACGGCGGCGACGAGCGGCGACGAACGCTTCTTCCTCGGCACCGACTCCGCGCCGCACGCCATCCACACGAAGGAAGCCAGCTGCGGCTGCGCCGGCTGCTACACGGCGCTGCACGCGATGGAGCTGTACGCCACCGCCTTCGAACAGGCCGGCGCGCTGGATAAACTGGAAGCGTTCGCGAGCCTGAACGGCCCGGCCTTCTACGGCCTGCCGGTGAACGAGGGTACGATCACCCTGAAGCGCGAGGCGTGGAGCCTGCCGGCGACGGTGCCGATGGGCGAGCAGGAACTCGTCCCGCTGAACGCGGGCGAACAGATCGGCTGGAAGATGCTGTAACGGGATGTTCCCCGAGATCGACTGGGCGCGGCCGTGGTACGACACGGTGCGTCCCGCCTTCGACAGTCTGTCCGCCGGGCCGTTCATCGATGGTTTCAACGCGAACGCGGCGCGGCTCGGCCTCGTCAACGTGGACGGCCAGCCGATCCGCTTCGTGCCCCAGGCCGACCTGCCGGAGGGCGTGGCGTACGAAGCCTTCATCGGCGCCACGGGGTGCGTGCCCACGCGCGCGAACCTGCACGATTTTTTCAACGGCCTCGTGTGGCAGACCTTTCCGCGCATCAAGCGGGAACTGAACGCGCTGCAGGCCGCGCAGATCGCGCAGGCGGGCGTCGGCAAATCGCGCGGACCGGCGCGCGACGCCGCCACCATTTTTGATGAGAATGCCGCGCTGCTCGTCGTGCGCGACGATGCTGCCGGCCACGCGCTCGTCGCCGACCTGCGTGCGCATCGATGGCGCTCGGCCCTGTTCGACAAGCGCGACTTGTTCGGACGCGATGCCGAACTGTGGCTGTTCGGCCACGCGCTGATGGAAAAGCTCGTCGCGCCGCGCAAGGCGATCACGGCCCATGTGCGCGTCGTGTTCGCCTGCGACGATTTTTTTGCGCTCGACCGCGAGGGACGCCGCGACTGGATCGATGGCGCGGTGTCCAAGGCGATAGCGGCCGAGGGCCTGTCCACGGCCGGCTTCACCCCGCTGCCCGTGCTGGGCGTGCCGGGCTGGTGGCCGGACCAGGACGAAGCCTTTTATCTCGACCACACCGTGTTCCGGCCCAAAAGGCCGGCCAGCACCACCGAAGGAGGACACCATGACCGATAAGGTACGTTGGGGCATCCTTGGCACGGGCAAGATTGCCAAGGCCTTTGCCTCCGCATTGAAAGACACGCCAGAACGCGCGGCTCGCCGGCGTCGGCTCGCGCAACCTGGCCAGCGCCGAATGGTTCACCCGCGAGTTCGGCGGCACGGCGTACGCATCGTACGAAGACCTCGTGCATGCGCCCGACGTGGATCTCGTCTACGTCGGCACGCCGCACCCCATGCATTACGAGAACGTGCGTTTGGCACTGGAAGCCGGCAAGGGCGTCCTGTGCGAAAAGGCGTTCACGGTGAATCGCCGGCAGGCCGAGGAACTCGTGCAACTCGCGCGCGAGAAAAACCTGTTCCTGATGGAGGCGATGTGGACGCGCTTCCTGCCCGCGCTGGCCGAGGTGCGCCGCATCGTCGACTCGGGCGAGATCGGCACCGTGCGCCAGGTGAACGCGGACCTCGGCTTCAAGGCCGAATTCGGCCCGGAACACCGTTTGTTCAACCCGGTGCTGGGCGGCGGCGCGCTGCTCGACCTGGGCATCTATCCGCTGTCGATCGCCGTGGCGCTGCTGGGTCCCGTGGACACCGTGCTGGCCCATGCCGACATCGGCCCGACCGGTGTCGACGAGCAGACGGGCATCCTGCTGCGCCACAGCGGCGGCGGCCTGTCCGTGTGCAGCTGCTCGCTGCGGGCGCGCCTGCCGAGCGAGCTGACGATTGCCGGCGAACGTGGCCACGTCCGCATGAACACGATGTTCTACCGCACGCAGACGGTGACGGTGGTGCGCGCCGACGGCATCGCGCGCACCGTGCCCACGCCGTACATCGGCAACGGCTACGTGCACGAAGTGATCGAGGCGCAGCGCTGCTGGCGCGCGGGCCTGATTGAGAGTCCCGGCATGACACATGCGGACACGCTGGCGCTGATGGGCGTGATGGACGAGATCCGGCGCCAGATCGGCCTGACCTATGACGCCGATTCGACACAGATGAGCGGCACACCACCCAAGGAGAATGCATGAAACGCGACCCTCGTTCGACCAGCCGCATGCGGCGCCTGAAGCCGCGCCAGCGCAAGAAGCTGCGCGTCGGCGAATTCCAGGAACACTGCTTCGACGTCGAACTCGTCTTCCACAACCCGATGCGCGGCGAGCCGTATCACGACTTCATCAACGACTTCTTCGGCGCGCTGGAAGAACGGGGCCTGCTGGGCGGCGGCTTCGGCGGCCGCGAGCCGTTCAGCGAGACGGAAGGCGTCATTGCCCGCATCGAGCGCGGCTCGCCGTCGGAAGAAGACCGCGAAGCCGTGATCGCGTGGCTGCGTGCGCGGCCGGAAGTCGTCGACGCGCGCGCCAAGGACTTCAAGGACGCGTGGCACGGTTACGGCTTTTAATACGGTCGAGTTGTAAGGATCTGTCAGCGCGGTAACGGATTGTAAAGCCCGTCAACAGGCGGGTAGGCCGCGCCGTTTTAGGGACAAGTGCAGCGCAAAACGACCTGCACCGAACCCCAAAAACTCCGAGGACCCTTCATCATGAAAAAGACCATTGCTACCCTGATCGCCGGCCTGTTCGCAACCGCTGCCTTCGCCCAGGCGCCCGCGCCTGCCGCTACCACGCCGGCCGCGGCCAAGGTCGAAGCCAAGCAGGAGAAGCAGGCCGCCAAGGCTGAAGTGAAGGAAACGAAAGCCGCCGCGAAAGCCGACGTCAAGGAAGCCAAGAAGGAAGCCAAGGCCAACGTGAAGGAAGCCAAGCTTGATGCCAAAGCCGACGTCAAAGAGGCCAAGCTTGACGCCAAGGAAGTCAAGAACGAAGCCAAGGCCGACGTGAAGGAAGCGAAAGCCGATGCCAAGCATGCAAAGGCCGAGCACAAGGCTGAACTGAAGGCGGAAAAGGCTGAACACAAGGCAACGACCGTCGCCGCTGCCAAATAAGCGTTCTTTACGCCGTCACAAAGCCCGCGCGATGCGGGCTTTTTTGTTGTGCGCCCAGCATGGGCGCACTCTTGTGGGTGAAAGTCCCGCCGCAAGCTGACCACAGCGAGCGAAGTGAAGCGCAACTGCGTGAGGGCGACCGGGTCGGAAGCCGATGAAAGCGGGCCTGGTGCGCGGTTCGGCACTGCGACCTCAACTGTTCCAACCGCCTGGTGCGGACCCGCATGGCGGGCCCCTATCCCGATATGGCAGGCGGCGCCGATAAGCAATAATCGTTGCACACCCTGTAAGCATCTGTCAGGCACGTAACCGATTGTAAAGTTCGTCAACACACGGACAGACGGGCTCGTTGATGGGATAAGTCACACACAACGATGTGCACATTGACCGACAACCGAAAGGACCCTTCATCATGAAAAAAACCATCGTTACCCTGATCGCCGGCCTGTTCGCCACCGCAGCTTTCGCCCAGGCGCCTGCTCCCAAGCAAGCAGTGCTGGTCAACAACGCCGATGTGAAGGCAACGAAGACGGAGACGAAGGCAGCGCCGGCCGAAGCCAAGGCAGCGCAAGCCGACGTGAAGGAAGCGCACGCCGATGCGAAGACGGCAAAGACCCATGCCAAAGAAGCAAAAGCCAGCGCCAAGCATGCGAAAGCCAAGACGAAGCATGCCGTGAAAGAAGAAACGGCCGCCACGACGGCACCGGCACCGGCCGATGCAGCGACTCCAGCCACCCCGGCCGCTCCGGCCGCCATGGGCAGCTCGGGTACCGCGGGCACGTCGGATTCCTCGGCGACCCCGGCTACGCCGGCCACTCCGGCCACCCCGGCTGATCCTGAAACGCCGGCGACCCCGGCACCGGAAGCCGCACCCGCCGCACCGGTCACCCAGTAACTCTACGAGCATCTTCACGAAGCCCGCGCGATGCGGGCTTTTTTTATTCCGCCCCCTGTTCCGCGTGCATCGCACGGAATAGCCCCGGACTCACGCCGAAGCGGCGCGCGAACGCCTTCGACAACTGGCCCGCCGCCGCGTAGCCCGCCTGCGCGGCCACCGTCTTCAGCGCCATCGACGTCTGCAGCAGCGTGCGCGCGTGGTCGAGGCGCAGCGTCTCGACGAAGCGCGCCGGCGTCTCGCCCAGCGCGTCCGTGAAGCGGCGGTGGAACGTGCGCGGCGACATGCCCGCGCGCGCCGCCAGGCTGGCCACGTCGAGTTCTTGGTCCAGGTGCGTGCGGATCCAGTCGACGAGGTCCGCGAACGGGCTGTCCGCCTTTTCCTGCGCCGCCAGCACGGTGCTGAACTGCGACTGGTAGCCGGGCCGGCGCGCATACAGCACGAGCCGGCGCGCGATGGCGTTGGCGACGGCGTCGCCCAGGTCGCGCGCGACGAGCGCCAGGCACATGTCGATGCCGGTGGTGACGCCGGCCGACGTCCACACGCGGCCGTCCTCCACGTACAGCGCATTCGCATCGACGTCGACGCCGGGATGCCTGCGCCCGAGGATGTCCGTCGCTTCCCAATGCGTGGCGACGCGCTTGCCGTCCAGCAGGCCGCACGCGGCCAGCGCGAACGCGCCCGTGCACACGGACCCGTAGCGGCGCGCGCGGGCACAGGCGCGCCGCAGCCACGCTTGCGCGGCCGGGTCCTGCGCGAGCGCCTGCAGGCCGCGCTTGCTGCCGCCGGCGACCAGCACCGTGTCCATCGCGCCCGGCTTCACGGCGGCCAGCGGCGTCGTCACGACCGCGAGACCGCAGTTCGTGGTCACGTGGCCGCCCTGCGGCGACAGGATGTGGATGCGATAGAACGCGCGTCCCGTGAGGTGGACGGCGGCGTCGTTGGCCGCGCCGAACACGGCGGCGGGGCCGGTGACGTCGAGCACCTGGACGTCGTCGAAGGCGATCAGGGCAACCTGGCGCGCTTTGGAAGGCCCGGATGGCATGGCAGGAATCGACACAAGTTTGACATTGCTGCCAATGCTAGCGGGTTCCTAGAATGGCGTCACCATCCATCGACAACGGAGCCTGCCATGACTGACACCCTGCACATCGGATTCCTGCTGTTCCCGCGCGTGACCCAGCTCGACCTGACCGGTCCCGCCCAGATCCTGAGCCGCGTCCCCGGCGCCCGGGTACACCTCGTGTGGAAGACGCGCGATCCGGTGCCGACCGACGTCGGCTTCACCATCAACCCCACGACCACCTTCGCCGACTGCCCGCAGCTGGACGTGCTGTGCGTGCCGGGCGGCTTCGGCATCGAAGACCTGTTCGGCGATGCCGACACGCTGGCTTTCCTGCGCCGTCAGGGACAGCAGGCGCGCTATGTCACGTCCGTGTGCAACGGCTCGCTCGTGCTGGGCGCGGCCGGCCTGCTCGACGGCTACCGCTCCGCATGCCACTGGACCTGGTTGCCGTTCCTGACGCACTTCGGCGCCATACCCGTCGCGGAGCGGATCGTGCGCGACCGTAACCGGATCTCGGGCGGCGGCGTGACGGCGGGGATCGACTTCGGCCTCGCGCTGGCGGCCGAACTGGCCGGCGACGACGTCGCGCGCATGATCCAGCTGGCGCTCGAATACGACCCGCAGCCGCCGTTCGATGCGGGCTCGCCGCAGGGCGCCGGCGCCGAGCTCGTGGCGCGCTACCGCGAGATGGTGGCGCCGCGGCTGGCGCGGGTCGAGGCGGCGCTGGCGCAAACGGCTGGGCTGTAAGAGATTGTCAGGCGCGTAAGCATTTGTAAATCGCGTCAACAGGGGAGTGTTCCCGGCCGTTTTCAGGCACAAGCGACGCGCAAACGTGGTCGCAGAAACCCAAAACTACCAAGGACCCTTCATCATGAAAAAAATCGTCGCCACCCTGATCGCCGGCCTGTTCGCCACCGCTGCTTTCGCCCAGACCCCGGCTCCGGCCCAGACGACCACGCCGGATTCGGCCACGCCGCCGGCCGTCGCCAAGGCCGAGGCGACGCACGAGAAACAGGAAGCGAAGAAGACCACGAAGCACGTGAAGAAGGCCAAGCACGCGAAGAAGGCCGAGACCAAGGAAGCCGCGAAGGATGCGGCGGCCGATACGACGGCGCCTGCTGCGACGAAGTGATGCATGGTGGGCACCCCGTGCCCACGTTACACCACGATCGGGATACGTAGGGTGGGCACCCCGTGCCCACGTTACACCTTCAAGAACTCCTCGCGCCCGCCCAGCCACCGCTGCAGGTGCGCATCCACAATGGCCGCGGCTTCCGGCCGATCCGACTCCAGCAGCCACGCCGCCACGTCGCGCGCCTGTTCGACGATCCACTGGTCCGTCTCCAGGTTCGCGAAGCGCAGCATCGCCTGGCCGGACTGGCGCGCGCCGAGGAATTCGCCGGGGCCGCGGATTTCCAGGTCGCGCCGCGCGATCTCGAAGCCGTCCGTCGTCTCGCGCATCGTCATCAACCGCTGTTTCGCCACGGGCCCCAGCGGGCTCTGATACAGCAGCAGGCACACGCTGGCCGCCGAACCCCGGCCCACGCGGCCGCGCAACTGGTGCAGCTGCGACAGGCCGAAGCGCTCGGCGTGTTCGATCACCATCAGCGATGCATTGGGCACGTCCACGCCCACCTCGATCACCGTCGTCGCCACGAGCACGTGCACCTCGCCCGCGGAAAACGCGTCCATGATCACCTGCTTTTCCGCCGGCTTCATGCGGCCGTGCACGAGCCCGACGACGAGGTCGGGCAGCGCTTCCGCCAGCGTTTCGTACGTCTCGGTGGCCGTTTGCAGCTGCAGCGCTTCCGATTCCTCGATCAGCGGGCAGACCCAGTACACCTGCCGGCCTTCCTGCGCGGCCGCGTGCACGCGCTCGATCACTTCGTCGCGCCGGTTCTGGTCGATGGCGCGCGTGACGATGGGCGTGCGACCGGGCGGCAGTTCGTCGATGACGGAGACTTCCAGGTCGGCGTAATACGTCATCGCCAAGGTGCGCGGGATCGGCGTCGCCGACATCATCAACTGGTGCGGCACCAGCCCGTCCGACCCCTTGTTGCGCAGCGTGAGGCGCTGGCCGACGCCGAAGCGGTGCTGTTCGTCGACGAGCACGAGGCCGAGCTTCGCGAACTGCACGGTGTCCTGGATGAGGGCATGCGTGCCGATCACGAGCTGCGCCTCGCCCGATTCCGCCATCTCGCTGGCCGCCGTCTTTTCCTTCTTTTTCAGGCTGCCGGTCAGCCACGCGACCTTCACGCCCAGCGGTTCCATCCATGCGGCGATCTTGCGGAAGTGCTGCTCGGCCAGGATCTCCGTCGGCGCCATCAGCGCGGCCTGGTAGCCGCTGTCGATGGCCTGTGCGGCCGCGAGCGCCGCGACGACGGTCTTGCCGCTGCCGACGTCGCCCTGCAGCAGGCGCTGCATCGGGTAATCCTCGCGCAGGTCGCGGCGGATCTCTTCGACCACGCGCTGCTGCGCATTGGTCAGCTTGAACGGCAGGGCTTCCAGGAACGACGACGACAATGCGCCGACCGCACCGAGCACCGGCGCCCCTTTTTCGCGGCGTGCCTGCTGCGCGCGTTTCAGCGACAGCTGCTGCGCGAGCAGTTCGTCGAACTTCACGCGCGTCCACGCGGGGTGGCTGCGTTCCGTCAGCGCGTGCTCGTCGACGTCCGGCGGCGGGTAGTGCAGCAGGCGCACGGCCGGCTGGAACTCGGCCAGGTTCAGCTTCTCGCGCACGGCACGCGGCACGGTGTCGGTCCAGTCCACGCGCTTCATCGCGTCCGCGATCGCGCGCCGCAATATCGTCTGCGACAGCCCTTCGCCCGCCGGGTACACGGGCGTGAGGGAGTTGGGGAGCGGCGCGCCCTCGTTGACGATCTTGTAGACCGGATGGACCATCTCGGCGCCGAAGAAGCCATGCCGGACCTCGCTGCGGGCGCGCACCCGCGTGCCCTCGGCCAGCTGTTTCACCTGGCTGCCGTAGAAATTCATGAAGCGCAGCTGGATGTCGGACGTCTCGTCGGCGATGGTCACCAGCAGCTGGCGCCGCGGTTTATAGGCGATTTCGTTCTTCGTGACGACGCCTTCGACCTGCGACACGTGGCCGCCGCGCAGGCAGGCTTCGCGGATGGGGACGATCTGCGTCTCGTCCTCGTAGCGCATCGGCAGGTGCAGGACGAGGTCCATGTCCGTGCGCAGGCCGAGCTTGGCGAGCTTGCTCTCGATGCTTTTCGGTGCTTGTTTGGCTGCGGCTTTGGCCGCCGGTTTGGCATTCGTGGCTGGCATGGCGGTTCGTTGGCGCGTGTTGTCGGCTTATCAGGATTTGGGCATAACGGTTATGGCCTGCGCCCGCCGGCCGGAATCCGGGTGTAAAATAATGGGTTCGCCGCACGCTGTAGCCCATATTGTAAAGGGAACCTGAAGAGCCGTCGCGAGCGGCGGCAGTGCCGGTCGAGAAGCGCAGCTGTACGAGGAGTACAGCGAGCATCGCAGGCCGGCAATGCAACGCGCAGCAGGCTATTCAGGTTCACGCGGCTCCATGAGCAGTTTTTCCCAGATGAGCAAAACGTACTCTCTCTCCGACTTCGATTTCGACCTGCCGCCCGAGCGCATCGCCCAGGTGCCGCTGCCCGACCGCAGCGCGTCGCGCCTGCTGCAGCTGGACGGCGACCGCATCACCGACCGTCAATTCTCCGACATCGTCGACCAATTGCAGGCCGGCGACACGCTCGTGATGAACAACACCCGGGTGCTGAAGGCCCGCTTCTTCGGCCAGAAGGACACCGGCGGCCAGGTCGAGGTACTCGTCGAGCGCGTGCTCGACCCGCGCACCGTGCTCGCGCAGGTGCGCGCGTCGAAGTCGCCGAAGCCCGGCTCGCGCATCCGCCTCGCGGACGCGTTCGAGGTCGGCGTCGGCGAGCGTGCCGGCGAGTTCTTCACGCTGCACTTCGACGGCGACGTGTTCGAGCTGATCGAGGCCCACGGCCGCCTGCCGCTGCCGCCGTACATCGAGCATGACGCCGACGATTTCGACGAGCAGCGTTACCAGACGGTCTATTCATCGGCGCCGGGCGCCGTCGCCGCGCCGACCGCCGGCCTGCACTTCGACCAGCCGCTGCTCGACAAGGTCGCGGCCAAGGGCGTGCGCATCGCGTACGTGACGCTGCACGTGGGCGCCGGCACGTTCCAGCCCGTGCGCGTGGAAAATCTCGCCGAGCACAAGATGCACAGCGAGTGGTACACGATCCCGCAAGAGACCGTCGACGCCGTGCGCGCCGCGCAGGACGCGGGCCGTGACGTCGTCGCCGTCGGCACGACGTCGCTGCGCGCGCTGGAGTCGGCGTCGCAGTCGGGCGCCCTTGCGGCCGGCAGCGGCGACACCAACCTGTTCATCACCCCGGGTTACCTGTTCAAGACGGTCACCCGGCTGATCACGAACTTCCACCTGCCCAAGTCGACGCTGATGATGCTCGTCTCGGCCTTTGCCGGCTACGACGAGATCCGCGCCGCGTACGCGCACGCGATCGCCTGCGAATACCGCTTCTTCAGCTACGGCGACGCGATGCTGCTGACGACGCATTCACGCGCAAACAAGAATTGAACCATGCTCGAATTTACCCTTCTTAAAAAAGACACGAGCGGCCTGTCGCACGCCCGCCGCGGCCGTTTAAAACTGAACCACGGCACCATCGAGACGCCGATCTTCATGCCCGTCGGGACCTATGGCTCCGTCAAGGCAATGGCGCCGAACGAGCTGAAGGAAGTGGGCTCGCAGATCATCCTCGGCAACACCTTCCACCTGTGGCTGCGCCCGGGCACGGACGTCATGGACAAGTTCGGCGGCCTGCACGGCTTCATGGGCTGGGACAAGCCGATCCTCACCGACTCCGGCGGCTTCCAGGTGTTTTCGCTGGGCGCGATGCGCAAGATCACGGAAGAGGGCGTGAAGTTCGCGTCCCCGATCGACGGCTCGCGCCTGTTCCTGTCGCCGGAAATCTCGATGCAGATCCAGCGCTCGCTGAACTCGGACATCGTCATGCAGTTCGACGAGTGCACGCCATACGAGATCGACGGCCGCCCGGCCACCGCCGAGGAAGCGGCCAAGTCGATGCGCATGTCGCTGCGCTGGGCCCAGCGCTCGATGAACGAATTCAGCAAGGGCGAGAACCCGAATGCGCTGTTCGGCATCGTCCAGGGCGGCATGTACGAGCGCCTGCGCGACGAATCCCTCGCCGGCCTGGAAGAGATTAATTTCCCGGGCCTGGCCATCGGTGGCCTGTCGGTGGGCGAGCCGAAGGAAGACATGATGCGCGTGCTGCAGCACGTCGGCCCGCGCCTGCCGGAAAACAAGCCGCACTACCTGATGGGCGTCGGCACGCCGGAAGACCTCGTGGAAGGCGTCGCGAACGGCGTCGACATGTTCGACTGCGTGATGCCGACCCGGAACGCGCGCAACGGCTGGCTGTTCACCCGCTTCGGCGACCTCAAGATCAAGAACGCCCGCTACAAGGACGATCAATCTCCGCTGGACGAGTCGTGCTCGTGCTACTGCTGCAAGAATTTCTCGCGCGCGTACCTGCACCACCTGCACCGCTCGAAGGAGATCCTGGGCGCGCGCCTGAATACCATCCACAACCTGCATTACTACCTGAACCTCATGCAGGAGATCCGCGACGCCATCGATGCGGATCGGTTCCACGCCTTCCGCCTGCAGTTCAACGCCGACCGCGCCCGCGGCGTGTAGGATGGGCGGCCCCCGCCCACGCGGACGTCAACATGATTTGAACATCCGCGTGGGCACGGGGTGCCCACCCAACGCCAACCCGCTACGAATTAAATTTCCGATAACGACTTGCATTTAGGCATGCCAGTTCCCACATCGTGGGGAATTGGCTGTTGCCAGTTTGCCGGTGCTAGAATACAGCGCTTGTTTTTTCATCTTATACAATCGGAGTCCTTGTGTTCATTTCCAACGCTTACGCGCAAACCGCCGGTGCAGCCGATCCGGGTCTGATGGGTAACCTCACCACGTTCGCCCCGCTGATCCTGATGTTCGTGGTCATGTACTTCCTCATGATCCGTCCGCAGCAGAAGCGCCAGAAAGAACTGAAAACCATGATGGACGCGCTGGCCAAGGGCGACGAAGTCATCACCGTCGGCGGCATGCTGGGCCGCGTGACCAAGGTCACCGACACGTACGTGACCGTCGAAGTGTCGGCCGGCACCGAAGTGGTCGTGCAGAAGAACGCCGTGACCGCGCTGCTGCCGAAGGGCACGCTGAAGTCCCTGTAATCCGGCCGCGCGGCCTGCGCGCCGCGCTTCCCGCCCGATCCTGAACGCTGGAACATCATGAATCGTTACCCCCTCTGGAAGTACATACTGATCCTCGTGACAGTACTCGTTGGCCTGCTGTACACGGCGCCCAACTATTTCGTCGACTCGCCGGCACTGCAGGTGACGACCTCCAAGGCGACCGTCAAGGTCAACAGCGACACGGCTGCCCGGGTTGCCGAAGCGCTCAAGCGTGACGGTATTCCTGCCGAAGCCGTGAGGCTGGAAGGTTCGGGCGACAGCAGCACCGTGCGTGCGCGCTTCGCGACCACCGATATCCAGTTCAAGGCCAAGGCCGCGCTGGAGCGCGACCTGAACCGTGACCCGGCCGACCCCGACTACATCGTCACCGTCAACCTGGTCAAGAACACGCCGGCCTGGATGCAGGCCATCAACGCCAAGCCGCTGAACCTGGGCCTCGACCTACGCGGCGGCGTGCACTTCCTGCTGCAGGTGGATGCGAAGGCCGTGCAGGAAACCCGCATCAAGGGCGTCCTGTCCAGCGTCCGCAGCGAGCTGCGCGACAAGAACATCCGCCACGCCGGCATCGACCGCATCGGCAACAACATCGAGATCAAGTTCCGCGACGAAGCCACCCGTACGCAGGCGCGCAATGCGCTGGCCCAGAACGCCGACCTGGCATTCTCCGAAGCCGCCGACGGTACCGACCTGAAGCTGATCGTGGCCCTGAAGCCGGAAGCACTGCAACGCGTGGTGGAAGAGGGCGTCAAGCAGAACATCAGCGCACTGGGCAAGCGCATCAACGAACTGGGCGTGAGCGAGCCCGTGATCCAGCAACAGGGCCGCGACCGCATCGTCGTCCAGCTGCCGGGCGTGCAGGACGTCGCCCACGCGAAGGACATTATCGGCCGTACCGCCACGCTGGAATTCCGCATGGTCGACGAGACCGTGACCCCGGGCACCGAGCTGTCCGCTGCGATCCCGCTGAATTCGGAACTGTTCACCGAAGGCCAGGGCGCGCCGGTCGTCGTGTCGAAGGATGTCACCGTAACGGGCGACTCCATCACCAGTGCCGTGGCCGGCTTTGACGAGAACCAGCGTCCGGCCATCAACATCGACCTGAACAGCGACGGCGGCCGCAAGATGCGTGAAGCGACCCGCACCCGCGTCGGCAAGCGCATGGCCACGCTGCTGAAGGAAAAAGGCAAGTACAACGTGCTGCAGGTCGCGACCATCCAGAGCGAGCTGGGTTCGCACTTCCGGACCACCGGCATGGCCAGCCCGCAGGCCGCCGCCGAGCTGGCGCTGCTGCTGCGCTCCGGCGCGCTGTCGGCCCCGATGGAATTCGTCGAGGAACGCGTCGTCGGTCCGCAGCTGGGCGCCGAGAACATCGCCAAGGGCCTGCACTCCACGCTGTGGGGCTTCGTGGCCATCGCGATCTTCATGATCATCTATTACCAGCTGTTCGGCTTCTTCAGCGTCGTCGCGCTCGCGTGCAACCTGCTGTTCCTGCTCGCGCTGCTGTCGATGCTGGGCGCGACCCTGACCCTGCCGGGTATCGCGGCAATCGCGCTGGCGCTGGGTATGGCGATCGACGCCAACGTGCTGATCAACGAGCGCATCCGCGAGGAGCTGCGGGCGGGTAATACACCGCAGTCGGCCATCTCGGCCGGCTTCAGCCACGCGTGGGCGACCATTCTCGACTCGAACGTGACGACCCTGATCGTCGGCCTGGCATTGCTGGTGTTCGGTTCGGGCGCCGTGCGCGGCTTCGCCGTCGTGCACTGCCTGGGCATCCTGACGTCGATGTTCTCGGCCGTGTTCCTGTCGCGCGGCGTCGTGAACCTGTGGTACGGCCGCAAGAAGAAGCTCGGCAAGCTCGCCATCGGCACCGTGTGGAACGCGGATGCCGCCGCGGCCAAGACGGCCGTCAAGAAAGGATAACCGGGGTAGACCATGGAATTTTTCAAGATTAAACGGGACATCCCGTTCATGCGCCACGCGTTGATCTTCAACGTGATCTCGGCGCTGACCTTCGTCGCCGCGGTGTTCTTCCTGGTGACCAAGCACCTGCACTTCTCGGTCGAGTTCACGGGCGGTACCGTGATGGAGCTGCGCTATCCGCACGCGGCCGACCAGGAAAAGATCCGCCACACGCTGGAAAAACTGGGTTACGAGCAGCCGGAAGTAACGAGCTTCGGCACCGCGCAGGACGTCATGCTGCGCCTGCCGATCCGCAAGGACGTCGCCGGTTCGGGCACGTCGGCGACTGTCTTCAACGCGCTGTGCGCGGCCGAAGCCGGCTCGCCGAAGCAGATCGAGCAGACCACCGACAAGGGCGAGAAAGTCGCCCGCACCAGCTGCGTCAACGCGGCCGGCGCGGAAGTGCTGAGCCAGCAGCGCGTGGAATTCGTCGGCCCGCAGGTCGGCGACGAGCTCGCGCAGAACGGCCTGAACGCCCTGATCATGGTCGTCGTCGGCGTGATGATCTACCTGGCCGTGCGCTTCGAGTGGAAGTTCGCCGTCGCGGCGATCGTCGCCAACCTGCACGACGTCGTCATCATCCTGGGCTTCTTCGCCTTCTTCCAGTGGGAATTCTCGCTGACCGTGCTGGCCGCCGTGCTGGCCGTGCTGGGCTACTCCGTGAACGAATCGGTCGTGATCTTCGACCGGATCCGCGAGACCTTCCGCAAGGAGCGCAAGCTGTCCGTGACCCAGGTCATCGACCACGCGATCACGAGCACGATCTCGCGTACGATCATCACCCACGGCTGTACCGAGATGATGGTCCTGTCGATGCTGTTCTTCGGCGGCCAGACGCTGCACTACTTCGCGATCGCGCTGACCATCGGTATCCTGTTCGGTATCTACTCGTCCGTGTTCGTCGCGGCCGCCATCGCCATGTGGCTGGGCGTCAAGCGCGAAGACCTGATCAAGCCGATCAAGGCCAAGGACGAAACGGACGGCGCCGTCGTGTAAGTACGCGCATCGTCTTCGGTACAAAAAGAGCCGCCCGGCCTGGCCGTGGCGGCTTTTGTTTTTACTATGTGTGAAACAGCGCACAGAGCGCTGACACAAGGCGGCCGTAAGATGGACTCGTCTCTTTCAGGACATCCCTAGTTTTGGACTTCACCCGCTCCCGCAAGGAGCGGGTTTTTTTTTATCAGGCCGGCGGCAGCGGGATCCCTTCCGCGCGCGTCAGCCGCGCCAGCGCCGCCTCGCGGATCATGCAGGCCTGGCCGGTCGACGGGTACAGATCCAGGCGGACTTGCGCAACCGCGCTCGACGTCGATGGGCCGCACAAGCACGCCGTCGCGCGGCGCGCCGCCGCCGCCCAGCGTGCGCAATTCGTCCGTGGACAAATGGGCCAGCTGGCCGATGGGATGGCCGCGGTCGACCAGTTGTTTCAGCAGGCCCAGGCGTTGCACCTGGTCCGCCGTGTACAGGCGCTGGCCGCTGGCCGCTGGCCGAACGGCGCGTGCCCGACAGGTCGTAGCGCCGTTCCCACACGCGCAGGGTTTCCACCGACAGGCTCGCCAGGCGGGCCGCTACACCGCTGCGGTAGGTCAAGTCGCTGGTATTGTCCCGGGGTTGTTCGTCTATTGCCTCCATGGAGAACCGAAGTTGAACAGGAAAGCTGCGCTTATATCGGTTCAAAGATTGGACGCTACCGAATTTACCTCTACATTGTCAGTGTAGCAACCAAGGCGGGTGGCCCGTCCTTTTTGCGCTTGGGCACGAATTAGTCAAAATATTTAACAAATGTGAGTTCACGCACAGAGTGCACGCGCCGTGGGCACTAAGATGGACTCGTCTCTTTCAGGACATCCCTAGTTTTGGACTTAGCCCACTCCCCGGAGTGGGCATTTTTTTTATCCGGATGCCATAAAAAAACGTCGTCCATGCTTGCGCAGGGACGACGCCGGTGCAGCAGACCCGTTGCCGGGTCCGGGGAGGGGAATCGGAATCAGAAACCGTATTTCAGGCCGACGGTGTAGACATCGGCCTTGGCGCCGAATGCTTTGTCCTTGCCGTAGCGTTCGTACTCGGCGTTCAGGGCCAGATTCTGGTTCAGCTTGTACTCGACGCCGACGCCGCCGTACAGGCCGGTGTCGTAGCTGTTGACCTGACCCAGGGTGCTGCTGCTGTACTTGCGCTCGTTGTACGAGACGCCCAGCTTGCCGTAGCCGGTGAAGCGCTCGCCCAGCGGCATGCTGTACTTGCCGGCGACATAGGTGCCGGAACCTCTCACGTTGCCGAGGGAAGTGTCCTGCTTGTCGAAGTTCGTGTAGCCGGCTTCGACGCCCCAGTTCTGGTCGAATTCATAGCCGCCGTAGATCTTGGCGTTCGTGTGGTAGTCGTCGGTCGACTTGTTGTCCGCGGTGGCGGCGCCGATGCCGACGTAGGCGTGCGGCGTGGTGGTCTGGGCTTGTGCGACGCCGGCGACGGCGGAGGTGGCGATCAGTGCGAGCAGCAGTTTCTTCATGGTTCACTCCTTGGTGTTCTAGGGCTCGCGATTCGTCGTGAATCGCAATATGGCCAAGATAGCACCATGTTTCCCTAAGAGAAGTTCTTAAACGGTAAGGAATGTAACAAGATGAAAGTAAGTGACTCAAAAGTCACATATGGTCGAAACGACACCGGCCGCATGCAGCGGCCGGTGGCGACGTGAACGTGAGAATGGGGAATCAGGCCAGCGCGGCCGTCAGGCTGTGCACTTCATCCTCCGATTCCTGGAGGATGGTTTTCAGCGTGCCTTCGCCGACGGCGAAGTCGATGGTGGCGCCCACCTGGATGCCGGACACGCCGGTATCGCGTTCCAGCAGCGGCGATGCGACGGGAGACAGGTCGTTTGCCAGCAGCAGCGTGTCGCCCAGCGTTTCCGGCGGCAGCGCGCGCATCCCGTTCCACAGCGCCTCGATGGCGCCCATCACGGGGGCCGGCACGCCCAGCTTGAGCAGGACGCCGCGGCCGATGGCGGTTTCGCCGTGCTCGATCCATTCGTCGGCGCCGCCGTCGAGCAGGCCCGGGAACTCGGGCGCGCGCGACAGCAGATAAAAGCCGCCGACTTCGTGCACGATGCCGGCGAACATTGCCGTTTCCGGATCGACGAACGACACGCGCCGCGCGATCACCTGCGACAACGCGGCCACGTGGGTCGAGTGCAGCCATAGTCGATCGGCCTTGGCGCGCAACTCGGGATCGTGGATTTCGCTCGCCAGCTGGCGCACGATGACGGCGGCGGCGAGCGCGCCCAGCGTGCGGAAGCCGACGCGCTGCACGGCCGCCTTGACGTTGGTGACGTCGTTGCCGAAGCGGTTATAGGCGGCCGAGTTGGCGATGGCGACGGTGCGGGCGGCCAGCAACGGCTCCGTCTGCACGAGACGCGCCGCTTCGTCGATGTGGCATTCCGGATCGGTCAGCGCGCGCTGCAGCTTGAGCGTCGCGTCGACGTGGGTAGGGAAGTGGAGGTCGCCGCGCCCGGCTTGCGCGGCAATGCTCTTGAAGGCGTCGATTCTGTCCATGGGAAAAAATTATACCCCCAGGAACTTCGTCAAGGCTCGCTGAAAATGGCGTCGCAGCCGTCTTTCGGTTCCTCGGTGTCCTGCAGCTCGTCGACGAGGCCGAGGTCGAACAATTCCTCGACCGCGTTCATGAAGCTGTTCAGGGTGGCGGCGCCGATCAGGCGGTAGATCTCGCCGTCATCGTTGCGCACGCCGATCACCATCGGTTCCTCGCGCACTTCGGCGGGCGATGCCACGTCCAGCAGCAGGTTGCCGATGATGTGCTTGTCGAAATGAGGCGGCTTTTTGCCTTCCAGTAGTGCTGTATTCATATCATCCTTCGTCGGCGGGAACGTGCCCGCCCGGTGTGACCAGGCCCGGCGCATCGAGCCGGGTGCGCAGCCGGCGCAGCGCGTGGTCAAGTTGTTCGAAATCGCCGTCGCCATAATCGGCGAACAGCTGCTTGCCGTGTGCGACCACGGCCGGAAACACGGTGCGGAACAGGCACTCCCCGTCCGCCGTCAGGCGCACGAGGAACGAGCGCTTGTCGTCGCAATTGCGCGCGCGTTCCACGAGTCCCTTCTGTTCGAGGCGGTCGATGACGCCGGTCAGCGTCCCCTTCGTGATCAGGGTCCGCTCGCCCAGTTCCTTGTAGGTCATGCCGGGCGTGTTGCCGAGGGTGGCGATGATGTCGAATTGCGGATGCGTCAGCCCATGCCGGCGCACCGGTTCGGCGACGAAGCGCTCGAACCCTTGCAGGCACTCGGCCAGCAGGCGCACACTCTTCAGATATCGTTCACCCATGAAACGATTATAGCCGCCAGCGCGGGAGGGGACCCCAGTCTTCGTCGTTGCGGCCGGGTCCGGTACCATAGCAATCTTGCCAGAATTTATTTCACGTTTCATGACCCAGCATCTGCGCGGCATCCTCGCCCTCGTCGTCGTCGTCCTCGTGTGGGGGACGACATTTCCTGCGATGAAGGAACTGACGGCTTATTTTTCTCCCGTCTGGATCATTTTGACCCGTTTCGCCATCGCGACGGCGCTCTTGTCGCCGTTCCTGTGGCGCGCACGCCGCACGGACCTGATGCTGGGCGGCATACTCGGCTTGCTGCTGTTCTTCTGCTACCTGTTCCAGGTGGAAGGTCTCGCGCTGACGACCTCGAACCGCAATGCCTTCATCTGCGGCCTCAACGTGCTCGTCGTGCCGCTGCTGGGCCTGCTCGGCGGACGCTTGCCGGAACGCCGCATCGTCATCGCGCTGCTGCTCGCGATCGCGGGGCTCGTGGCGCTGTGCTGGGATGGCGGGGGCGGCTGGGGCCGCGGCGACACGCTCGCGCTGCTGGCCGCGCTCACGTTCGGCGCCTACATCAAGGTCATGGAGGTGTATACGCGGCGCGCCGTCCGCCTGATGACCGTGACGGCCGCGCAGATCGGTACCGTCGCCCTGTGCGCGGCGCTGTGGTTGTTCGCGCGCGAGGTGCCGCGGGGCAGCATCGACGTGGCGTCCGATGCCGCCAACTACTGGGCCTACATCGGTCACGGGCTGCTTCACTATTCGCCGAATTTCGCCTATCTCGGCGTGCTGTGCACGGCCGCCATCATCTCGATGCAGGCGTGGGGCCAGGCGCGCACGAGCGCCAACGAGGCGGCCGTCATCTATGCGTTCGAGCCCGGCGGCGCCGCGTTTTTCGCGTATTTCTGGCTGGGCGAGGCGATGGGCGGCCGGGGCTGGCTCGGCGCAGCTTTGTTGATCTCCGGTATGATAGTCAGTCAATGGAATGCCGAAAGCCGGCCGGCCGCCGCGCTCGCCCCCGAGTGATGATCCCTCATTGTCCTGCTCATTTTCCTAATGCAGCAACTTGAATTATCCCGCCTCGCGCTAGAGGCGCCGCTGCGCGTGCTGCTCGTGCATGCGGGCGAGCCGGATTCGCTGACGTGGTCCGGCCTCGTGCAGCCGCTGCGCCTGGCGGCCAAGGTGCTGGGGCCTGAACGCCTGCACGTGGACGTGCGCACCCCCGACAAATTCGCGGCCGACCAGCGCCACTGGCATCTCGTGCTGCTCGTCGCCGACGAGGCCGAGGCGGGGCTGCGTCCCGCCAACCTGCGCACCGTGATCTCCCGCTGCCGGGCGGCGCCGTGCTGGGGCGGCGTCGGCGCGGGCGTGCTGTGGCTGGCGGAGGCGGGCGCGCTGAACGGTGCGCGCGCCGCGTTGCCGTGGTCGCTGTATCCCGACGTCGACATGCGCGCCGACCAGGCCCTGCTGAGCCCGCACCTGTACGAGATCGACGGCGCGCGCCTGACGTCCTGCGGCGGCGCGGCCAGCATCGACTTCGCGCTGACCCTCGTCGACCTGCTGTTCGGTGCGACGGTCCAGGCGCAGGTGAAGGAAATCCTGTGCGTCGACCGCGTACGCGGCCCGGACGAACGCCAGCGCGTCGCCCTGCAGGCCCGCTTCGGCGTGCTGCAACCCAAGCTGACGGAGGCCGTGACCCTGATGGAAGCGAACATCGAGGAACCGCTGTCGACCGACGACATTGCCCAACTGGCGGGCGTGTCCCGCCGCCAGCTGGAGCGGCTGTTCAAGCAATACCTGGGCAGCCTGCCGTCGCGCTACTACCTCGAACTACGCCTGCAACGGGCGCGCCAGCTGCTGCGCGACACCAACTACTCCATCGTGCAGGTGGGGCTGATGTGCGGCTTCTCGTCCGGCTCCCACTTCTCTACCGCCTTCGGCGCCCTGTTCGGCAATACGCCCCGCGAAGAACGCCAGCGCAAATTGAGCCAGTAAGCACCGGGGTCAGAGCCCGATTTTGGGCAATTTCCAAAATCGGGGCTCTGACCCCGGTTTTTGTTGCTCGTCCAAAAATGAAAATGCCTGTCGCAGTTTGGAAAGAACGGCAACGATTGGCTTCTCTATAATGAGTCGCTCGGCGCGGCTGCTGGAGTCCGCGCAACCTTTTATTTGGATGAGGAAAACGTCATGAATGCTAAGCTCGACTCGGGTGTCGCCACGCGGCCTGTCACACGCCAGACTTTCGACGAGGTGCTCGTCCCGACCTACGCACCCGCCGCGATGGTGCCCGTGCGCGCGTCGGGCCTGGACGTCTGGGACCAGGACGGCAAGCATTACCTCGACTTCACCTCCGGCATCGCCGTCAGCAGCCTGGGCCATTGCAACCCGGTCGTCGTCGAGGCGCTGACCCGCCAGGCCAACACGCTCTGGCACGTCGGCAACGGCTACACGAACGAGCCGGTCCTGCGCCTGGCGTCGGCCCTGATCGAGGCCACGTTCGCCGACCGCTGCTTCTTCGCCAACTCGGGCGCGGAAGCCAACGAAGCGGCCCTGAAGCTGGCGCGCAAGTACGCGCACGGCAAGTTCGGCCCGCACAAGTCGCGCATCGTGTCGTGCTATTCCTCGTTCCACGGCCGCACGCTGTTCACCGTGTCGGTCGGCGGCCAGTCGAAGTACACCGAAGGCTTCGAGCCGCTGCCGCCGGAAATCAACCACATCAACTACAACGACATCGAGTCCGCGCGCGCCGCCATCGGCGATGACGTCGCGGCCGTGATCGTCGAGCCGATCCAGGGCGAAGGTGGCGTGATCCCGGGCGACATCGAATTCCTCAAAACGCTGCGCGAACTGTGCGACAAGACCGGCGCCCTGCTGATCTTCGACGAGGTGCAGTCGGGCGTGGGCCGTACCGGCACCTTCTACGACTACATGAACGTGGGCGTGACCCCGGACGTGCTGACCTCGGCCAAGGCGCTGGGCAACGGCTACCCGATCGGCGCGATGCTGACCACCAACGAGATCGCGCAGTATCTGGCCGTCGGCAGCCACGGCACCACGTACGGCGGCAACCCGCTGGCGACGTCGGTGGCGCTGGCCGTGATCGAGCAGATCAACCAGCCGGCCTTCCTGGCGCGCGTGCGCGAGGCAAGCGGCAAGATCGTCGCGAACCTGGAAAAGCTGGCCACCGACTACCCGCAGCTGTTCACCAAGCCGCGCGGCAAGGGCCTGCTGCTCGGCCTGCCGATGGCCGAAGGCTACAAGGGCAAGTCGAAGGACTACACGAAGGTCGCGGAAAAGCTCGGCCTGATGCTGCTGATCGCCGGTCCGGACGTCGTCCGCCTGGCACCGGCGCTGGTCGTCTCCGACGAGCAGATCCTTGACGCGGATCGCATCATGCGCCAGGCCGCCGACGCGTTCCTCGCCGGCTGATACGCCTGCACCACCCGGCCGGCGGGGGGGGCCCCGCCCTCCCGGCCGGCTCCGTTCGTTCGATGCCTTTGTCGGGAGAATCCATGTATGTAGTTCGTCCGGTAGAACCAGCGGATGTCGGCGCCCTCGAGACGCTGCTCGCCGCGTCCACGCCGGGAGTGCACACCCTGCCGCGCACGCGCGAAAAGATCGCCGCGTTCGTGGAGCGTTCCGTGGCGTCGTTCGCCGCCCACGTCGACATTCCCAGCGAAGAGTCCTACCTGTTCGTGCTCGAAGACGCCGACAGCCGCGAGTTGGTCGGCACCGCCGCGATCCACGCGTCGGCCGGTTCGAACGGCACCTATTTCGCGTTCCGCAACGATGTGATCCAGCAGGTCTCGCGCGACCTGAACATCAGCCACAGCGTGCACGCGCTGACCCTGTGCTCGGAGTTGACGGCGTATTCGCAGCTGTCCGGCTTTTATATTCGCGCCCGCGACACGGCGCGGCGCGAAGCCGCGCTGCTGTCGCGCGCCCGATTGTTATATGCCGTGCTGGCGCCGCACCGTTTCGGCGACCGCTTCTTCGTGCCGCTGGCCGGCGTCACCGACGAGGGCGGCCAGTCGCCGTTCTGGGACGCGCTGGGCCGCAAGTTCTTCAAGATGGATTTCCTCGATGCGGAGCGCACGATCGGCGGCGCCCGTAACCGCACGCTGATCGTCGAGCTGATGCCGCACTACCCCGTGTACGTGCCGCTGCTGCCCGGCCCCGCGCAGGCCGTGATGGGCCAGATCCACCCGAGCGGCGAACTCGCGTTCGACCTGCTGACGGAAGAGGGCTTCGAGGCCGACGAATACATCGACATCTTCGACGGCGGTCCGATCCTGCAGGCGCACAAGCACGCGCTGCGGTCGTTCTCCGGCTCGATGGTGAAGAAGGTCGCGAACGCCGAACTGCAGCCGCCCACGCGCGGCGGCAAGGCCGCGATGGTGAATTACGCGGTGGCCAGCAGCGAGCGCAAGTTCCGCGCGATTGTGCTGCCGTGCGACCCGGCCGAGAGCTCCGAGTCCATCTGCCTGCCGCCCGCGGCACGCGAGGCGTTAGGCAGAGAGACCGGCGACAGCGTCATCTGCGTACGCATCTGACGCTTTGGAAAACTATGAGGAATCCATGCTCGTAATCCGCGCAATCACCCTGAACGACATCGATCCGCTGATCGAGATGGCGCGCCAGGTCGGCAGCGGCATGACCACGCTGAAGCCGGACCGCGCCATGCTGGGCGAGCGCGTCGAGACCGCGGTGGCATCGTTCGCGCAGACGATCCCGCCCGAGGAACGCGACTACATGTTCGTGATGGAAGACACGTCCAACGGCCGCCTGGCCGGCGTGTGCGCCATCAAGGCCGCCGTCGGCCTCACGGAGCCGTTTTATAACTACCGGATCGGCACGCTGGTGCATTCCAGCCGCGAACTGGGCGTGTTCACGCGCATGGACACGCTGTACCTGTCCAACGACCTGACCGGTTCCACGGAACTGTGCTCGCTGTTCCTGATGCCGGAATACCGCACGGGCTACAACGGCAAGTGGCTGTCCAAGAGCCGCTTCCTGTTCATGGCCCAGTTCCAGCACCTGTTCACGGAAAAGATCATCGCCGAGATGCGCGGCTACCAGGCGGAGGACGGCACGTCGCCGTTCTACGAGGGACTCGGCCGCCACTTCTTCAAGATGGATTTCAACCACGTCGACGGCCTCACTGCACTCGGCAAGAAATCGTTCATCGCGGAGCTCATGCCGCGCCAGCCGCTGTACGTCGCGTACCTGCCGGAAGACGCGCAGGCCGTGATCGGCCAGGTGCACCGCTCCACGCTCCCGGCGCGCAAACTGCTGGAACAGGAAGGCATGCACTACGAGGGTTACGTCGACATCTTCGACGCGGGCCCCGTGTTGCAGGGCCGCGTGGCCGAGCTGCGCGCCGTGCGCGACAGCGTGCTGACGACGGCCGAGGAAGGCCAACCGGACGGCGAGTGCGAAGTCACGCTCGTCTCCAACACGAAGCTCGACGATTTTCGCATGGTCCTTACCCAGGCCTGCGACGGCGGCCGCAAGGTCGCGCTATCCGTGCGCGAACTCCAACTGCTGCATTGCCAGCCGGGCGACCTTATCCGCTCGCTGGCCCTCAACGTAAGGAAAAACAATGGCTAAAGAATTGAGCTCTAACTGCGCTAACTTCATCGGCGGTGAATGGCTGGCCGGCTCCGGTCCGCAGCTCGACACGATCGACCCGTCCACCGGCCGCCAGACCTGGACCAGCAACGAATCCACGGCAGAAGATGTGGACCGCGCCGTAAAAGCCGCGCGCGCCGCGTTCGAAGACTGGGCGCTCACGCCGCTCGAACAACGCATCGCCATCTGCCAGCGCTTCCGCGACCTGCTCAAGGAGCACAACGAGGAACTCGCCGCGATCATCGCCGAGGAAGTGGGCAAGCCGCTGTGGGAAGCCCGCACGGAAGTGACGACGATGGCCAACAAGGTCGACATCTCGGTGCAGTCGCATGCCGCGCGCACGGGCGAAACGGCTGCGAAGGTCGCCGACGGCAACGCCGTGCTGCGCCACCGTCCGCACGGCGTGTTCGGCGTGTTCGGCCCCTATAACTTCCCCGGCCACCTGCCGAACGGCCACATCGTGCCCGCGCTGATCGCGGGGAACACGCTCGTGTTCAAGCCGAGCGAATATGCGCCGCGCACCGCCGTGCGCACCGTGCAGCTGTGGGAACAGGCCGGCCTGCCGCAGGGCGTGCTGAACCTCGTGAACGGCGGCCGCGCGACCGGCGTCGCGCTGTCGCAGCACCCGGACGTGGATGGCATCCTGTTTACCGGCAGCAGCCAGACGGGCGTCGCGCTGCATAAACAGTTCGGCGGCCAGCCGGGCAAGATGCTGGCGCTGGAAATGGGCGGCAACAACCCGCTCGTCGTGTGGGACGTGCAGGAGGATGAGAAAATGCGGGACGCGGCCGTGCACCACGCCGTCATGTCCGCGTTCATCTCCGCCGGCCAGCGCTGCACGTGCGCGCGCCGCCTGATCGTGCAGGACACGCCGGAAGGCCAGGCCTTCATCGACCGCCTCGTGGACGTGGCGAGCAAGCTCACGGTCGGTCCGTCGAACGCGGACCCGCAGCCGTTCATGGGCCCCGTCGTCTCGGCCGCCGTGGCGAAACGCCTCGTGCAGGCGCAGGAGATGATGGAAGCGCAGGGCGGTAAAGTTTTGCTGCGCATGCGCCAGCTCGATCCGAACGCGGGCTTCGTCACCGCCAGTATCGTCGACGTGACGGATGCGACGGGCATCCCGGACGAAGAGTGGTTCGGACCGCTGCTGCAGATTGTCCGCGTGGCCGATTTCGACGCCGCCATCGACGCCGCCAACGCGACGGAATACGGTCTCGCCGCCGCGCTACTGTCGCCGTCGGAAGAGCTGTGGAAGCGCTTCGCGATCAAGGCGCGCGCGGGCGTCGTCAACTGGAACCGTCCGACGACGGGCGCCGCCAGCTCCGCGCCGTTCGGCGGCGTGGGCAAATCGGGCAACCATCGTCCGAGCGCCTATTACGCGGCCGACTACTGCGCGTACCCGGTCGCCTCGATCGAAACGTCCGAGCTGGAAATGCCGGCGAAACTGTCCCCGGGCCTTAACTTCTGAACGATATGCGCAACGCACGCGAATTCAACTTCGACGGCCTCGTGGGCCCGTCGCACAACTACGCCGGTCTGTCGTTCGGCAACGTCGCCTCGTTCAACAATGTGCGGAGCGCGTCGAACCCGCGCCAGGCCGCTTTGCAGGGCCTCGCCAAGATGCGCGCGCTGGCCGCGCGCGGCTTCGCGCAAGGCCTGCTGCCGCCGCAGGCGCGTCCGAACTTCCGCCTGCTGCGCCGCCTCGGCTTTTCCGGCACGGATGCAGACGTGCTGGCGCAGGCGTACCGCGAATCGCCGGTGATCCTCGCGTGCGCGTACTCCGCATCGCCGATGTGGACCGCGAACGCCGCCACCGTCAGCCCGTCGGCCGACACGGCGGACGGCCGCGTGCACTTCACCGCCGCGAACCTGAACAATAAACTGCACCGCGCGGAAGAACACGTGCAGGCGACGCGCACCCTGCGCGCCCTGTTCGCGAACCCGGACCGCTTCGTCGTGCACGACCCGCTGCCGTCGACGCCCGCGTTCGGCGACGAGGGCGCCGCCAACCACACGCGCTTCGCCAGCGCCCACGGTGCGTCCGGCGTCGAGTTTTTTGTCTATGGCCGCGTCGAATTCGACCCGTCCGCACCGGCGCCCGTGAAATACCCGGCGCGCCAGACGCTGGAGGCGTCGCAGGCCGTCGCCCGCCTGCACGGCCTGGACGCGGCGCGCACCGTGTTCGCGTCGCAGAACCCGGCCGTGATCGACCAGGGCGTGTTTCATAACGACGTGATCGCGGTCGGCAACGGCAACGTGCTGTTCTACCACGACCAGGCGTTCGCCGACGAAGCGTCCACGCTGGATCTGCTCCGCCGCGCGCTGGGCGTCACCGGCACCGACCTGCGCGCCGTGCGCGTGGACACGGGCGTCGTCCCCGTCGCCGATGCCGTCGCCAGCTACCTGTTCAACAGCCAGCTGCTGTCGAAGCCGGACGGCGGCATGGCGCTCGTCGTCCCGCACGAATGCCGCGAGACGGCGACCGTGGCCCGCTACCTCGAGCAGCTCGTCGCATCCGGTGGCCCGATCGACGAATTGATCGAATTCGACCTGCGCCAGAGCATGCGCAACGGCGGCGGCCCCGCATGCCTGCGCCTGCGCGTGGTGCTCACGGACGAGGAAGCGGCCGCGATGCACCAGGGCGTGCTGATGACGGAAGATTTGTATGCGCGCCTCGTGCCGTGGGTCGAGCGTCATTACCGCGACCGCGTGGAGCCGAAGGATCTCGCAGACCCGCAGCTGGCCATCGAATGCGCGGCCGCGCTGGAAGACCTGGAGCGCATCCTGGGCTTGCCGGGGCTGTATGATCTGGCATGATTGGTTGGGTGGGCACAGGGTGCCCACCCAACATAATGAATCGTTTCCGGGAACAGGAAGCATAAGAGATCTGGACGGGACAACCCTGTCCGTACCAGCCGGGAACATGTGGCCACAAGCCGCGCCGAACCCGGCGCAACAACCAGCTTTTGGAGAAGCTAAACATGAACAAAGACATGCCTCACGATCTGCGCACGCAAACCCTCGCGCTGGTTAACGAGAACAAGCCGGTGAACGCCCCGGAACAAGTGGGCGCGCTGATCGGCGCCTGGATCGGCGCGCTGGACGAGGACGACCTCGCCGGCATCGATCCCCGCAACCTCGCCGCCATCCTGTGGGATGCCTTCGCCCAGGTGGCGCAGCGCACGACCGACGGCTGCCAGATCGCGGAGAATCGCTATACGGATGGGCGCTGCGGCATGTCGACCGCCTTGCTGATCCTGAACGAGGACATGCCCTACCTCGTCGACTCGTTCGTGATGGCGCTGCGCCGCCAGCGCGTCGTCGCGTCGGGCGTGCTGAATACGGTGCTGCCCGTGCGCCGCGACGAGGCCGGCCGCGTGGTCGCCGTCGGCGAAGCGGGCGCGCCGCTGGAATCGTATGTCCTGTGCCTGCTGGCGGAAGACCTGCCGCAGGACGAACTCTCCCAACTCATCGAGCGCATCCAGATGGTCGCGCGCGACGCCGCCATCGTGCACCGCGACGCCGTCGCCATGGCCGACCGCATGACCGCCGTTGCCGCCGCCGCCGCCGCACAAGGTACGCCGTCCGGCCAGGAAGTGGCGGCCTTCCTCGACTGGGCCAAGAACGAAGGCTTCGAGCCGTTCGGCTACGCCTACTACTTCGTCAAGCCGGGCGTGCGCGAACTCGAACGCGACATCCCGAGCCGCATCGGCGTGCTGCAGGATACGTCGCACCCCGTCTACGGCACCTGCCTGCAGAACATCCCGGGCGACTTCGAGATCCTGTCCAAGCGCGACGAGACGCTGTCGATCGTGAAGGCCGACGTGGCCGGCACCTTGCACCGCGACCAGCCGCTGGACTTCATCGGCGTGCGCGACACCGACACGCAGGGCAACACGATCGGCGAACACTGCTTCGTCGGCCTGTTCACCCGCGCCGCCACGTCGACCCCGCTGGCGCGCCTGCCGTTCGCGCGCGGCCGCGTGGCGAAAGTGCTGTCCATCGCCGGCGTGCGCCAGGAAGGCTTCCGCGCCGAGAAATTCCTCGAGATCCTGGAGTCGCTGCCGCGCACGGAAGCGCTGGAAGCGGATCCGGACTGGCTCGCCCAGGTGTGCAGCTCCGTCGTCTCGCTGTACAAGCAGCCGCGCGCGAAAGTGTTTGCACGCCGCGACGTCTATCACCGCCACCTGAACGTCCTGGTCTATTTGCCGCGCGAACGCTACAGCGCCGCCGTCGTCGCCGGGCTGGCGCAGGCGCTGAAGGAAAGCTCGGGCGCCGTCGACGTGCGCACGCAGACGCTCGTCGCGGACGGCCCGCTGGCCCGCGTCTACCTGATCGCCCAGGCCGCGCGCTATCCGCTCGACCTGGAATCCGACATCCAGAAACCGCTGCTGTCCGTGCTGGACGGCTGGCATGACCGCTACACGGCGCTGACCGACACCGTCGAAGACGTCCCGACCCGCAACGCGCTGCGCAAGATCCTGCCGACGCTGCCCGTGAACTACGTGGCCGCGACGGCACCGGAAATCGCCTTCCGCGACGTGAGCGCGATCATCGCGAACGGCCAGCAGGGCCACGTCTCGGTCCGCATCGAGACGGATGAAGCGGGCGTCACGTCGCTGCGCCTGTACTCGACGAACACGATGCCGTCGCTGTCGCGCATCCTGCCGGCGCTGCAGAACGCCGGCGTCGCCATCGACCGCGAGCAAAGCTTCTGGATCGACACGGCCGACGGCACCCGCCGCTACATCACGGGCCTGATCGTCGACGCGGATTCGGCCGCCAAGCTGGCCAAGCCGGGCGTCGCGGAAGTGGCCGGCGAACTGTTCGCCGCGCTGTTCAACGACGAAGCGGAAGACGGCCGCCTGAACGGCCTCACCATCGAAGGCGGCCTGGCGATGCGCGAAGTGCAGCTCGTGCGCGCGTACATCAGCTACTGGCGCCAGGCCGGCAGCAAGTTCTCGACCCGCTACATGGCCGAGACGCTGCGTCCGCGCGCGAACCTCGTCAAGGAACTGGTCGAAGGCTTCGAACTGCGCTTCGACCCGAAACGCAGCGCCGAGGAGCGCGCCGAGGGCGATGCGAAACTGGTCGCGCTGAAGGCGGGCCTGGCCAAGGTCAACCACGCCGACACCGAGGAAATCATGGCCGCGCTGGTCGATCTCGTGATGGCGACAGTGCGCACCAATTACTATCAAGGAACGAAGGAAAATCGCGGCGAGAAGATCATCTTCAAGCTCGACACGAGCCACCTGGCGCTCGTGCCGGAACCGCGCCCGTTCCGCGAGATCTACGTGTTCTCGCGCCGCTTCGAAGGCCTGCACCTGCGCGGCGGCCCGGTCGCCCGCGGCGGCCTGCGCTGGTCCGATCGCATGGAAGACTACCGCACCGAAGTGCTGGGCCTCGTGAAGGCGCAGATGGTCAAGAACGCCGTCATCGTGCCGGCCGGCTCGAAGGGCGGTTTCGTCTGCAAGCAGATGCCGAAGGATGCGGCGCGTGACGTCGTCGCGGCCGAAGGCGAAGCCGTCTATCGCCTGTTCATCGCGAGCCTGCTGGAAGTGACGGACAACCGCGTGCGCGGCGAGATCGTTCCGCCGGCCGACACGGTGCGCTATGACCAGGACGACCCGTACCTCGTGGTCGCCGCCGACAAGGGCACCGCGACGTTCTCCGACATCGCCAACAGCATCGCCGTCTCGCGCGGCTTCTGGCTGGGCGACGCGTTCGCGTCCGGCGGCTCGAACGGCTACGACCACAAGAAGATGGGCATCACCGCGAAGGGCGCGTTCGAAGCGGTAAAACGCCACTTCTACGAGATGGGCCACGACATGAACACGACCCCGGTGACGATGGTCGGCGTGGGCGACATGTCGGGCGACGTGTTCGGCAACGGCGTGCTGCTGTCGCGCCAGCTGAAAGTGCTGGCCGCGTTCGACCACCGCCACATCTTCCTCGACCCGAATCCGGACGTCGTCGTGTCGTTCAATGAGCGCAAGCGCATGTTCGCGCTGCCGCGTTCCTCGTGGGACGACTACGACAAGGAACTGATCTCGGAAGGCGGCGGCGTGTTCCCGCGGTCCGCGCGCCACATCGAGCTGTCGCCGCAGGTGCGCGAAGCGCTGGCCATCGAAGAGACGTCGCTCACGCCGGAAGAACTGATGCACCGCATCCTGCTGGCACCGGTCGACCTGTTCTATAACGGCGGCATCGGCACCTACATCAAGGCATCGACCGAGACCCACGCGCAAGTGAAGGACCGCGCCAACGACAACATCCGCGTCAACGGCAACGAGCTGCGCGTGAAGGTTGTCGCGGAAGGCGGCAACCTGGGCGCCACGCAGGCCGGCCGTATCGAATTCGCGCTGGCCGGCGGCCGCATCTTCACGGATGCGATCGACAACTCGGCCGGCGTGGACTGCTCCGACCACGAAGTCAACGTCAAGATCTGGCTCGACACCGAAGTCAACGCGGGCCAGCTGGACGAGGGCGAGCGCAACCGCCTGCTGACCGAGATGACGGGCGATATCGAGAAGCTGGTCCTGCGCGACAACACGCTGCAGACGCACCTGCTGGTGCGCGAGGCGCAGGCGCAATCGAACAGCGCCGTCGTCGACGGCTACGCTGCCCTGATCGCGAGCCTGGAGGCGGAAGGCGCCGTGTCGCGCGAGCTGGAACAGCTGCCGGGCGAGACGGAACTGCAGCGCCGCAAGGCCCAAGGCCTGGGTCTCACGACGCCGGAACTGGCCGTCGTCGTCGCCAACGTCAAGAACCGCTTGAAGCGCACGCTGGCCGCGCTGCCGCTGACGGAACAGCCGTGGGCCGAGACCATCCTGCGTCCGTACTTCCCGGCGCAGCTGGTCGCCACGCGCGATCCGCTGGCGCACCCGCTGGCCAACGCGATCCTCGCGACCGTGCTGGCCAACGAATCCGTCAACCGCTGCGGCCCGCTGATGCTGCGCGACCTGGCGCTGGAACACCGCATCGACGACGCCGAAGTCGTCAAGTCGTGGGGCCAGGCGTGGGCCGCGCTGCACCTGGCGCCCGTGTTCGAGGCACTGGACCATGACGCGCTGGTCGTGCCGCGCGACGTGTCGCAGACCGTCGATGCGCGTACCCGCGTGATGCTGCGCACCGTGATCGAAGGCGTGCTGTCGCTGCCGGCCGAGCAGGCCGGTGCCGGCGGCATGGAAGAGCTGTCGAACCTGTTCGCCCAGCCGGAACAACTGCGCCAGCTGATGCCGGCGAAGTCGGAGGCGGACAGCCACGCCGGCCTGTCGTCGTCGTTCGTGCAGGCGTGGAAGGCCGTCGACACGGTCGAATCGCTGGCGACGTTCCTGTTCGCGGCCGTCTCCGTCCAGCGTCCGCAAGGCATGTCGCTGGCCGAGTTCCTGCGCGTCGGCATGTTGCTGCGCGAGCAGGCGGGCATCGACACGCTGGAACGCGGCCTCAAGCTGCCGGCCACGAGCAAGTCGCAGGAACAGCTGCGCAACTACGCGCTGCAAGCCCTGCGCCGCACGCAGCAACGCCTGCTGACGGAAGTGCTGGCGGCGAGCCGCACCAGCGGCGACATGCAGTCGGCCGTGCGCGAGCTGACCGCGGCAATGGGCCTGTCGGCCGGCTACGTCCAGCCGACGGACCTGGAGCAGGCGATGCTGGCCGTGTGGTCGCTGTCGGAGGGTTCGAGCCCGGACCGCATCGCGTCCGGCACCGCGGCGACGACCGTCGCCACCACCGTCGCGAACCTGGCGTAAGCGATGGCGGCCACCTTACCGAAGGAAATCCGGGCACTGGCCGAAGGCGACTTCGGCGAGGTCGCCGCCCGCTTCGCGCAAGCCGGCTTCACGGTCGGCCAGCCCGCGAAGGGCGTGCTGACCGTGAAGGCCGCGACGCCGTCGGCAGAGCGGCCCGCCGTGCTGCTGTCGGTGGGCGTGCACGGCGACGAGACGGGGCCGATCGAGATGGTGGCCTACGCCATCGAGGCCCTGTCGCGCACGCCGGGCGAGCTCGCGGTGGACCTGATGCTGTGCGTCGGGAACATCGACGCCATCGCGGCCGGCAAGCGCTTCATCGACGCGGACCTGAACCGCATGTTCCGCGACCAGCGCGGCGACCTGGCCGGCACCTTCGAAGCCGGCCGCGCGGACACGCTGATCGCGGCGACGGCCGCGTTCTTCGAGGCCAGCGGCCCGCGCCGCTGGCATCTCGACCTGCACACGGCGATCCGCGGCTCGCGTTATCCGCGCTTCGCGATCGTGCCGGAGCTGATCGCGGAGACTCCCCGCCGCGCGCTGATCGCGTGGCTGGGCCTCGGCGGCATCGAGGCCGTCATCATGAACCCGGCGTCCGCGGGCACGTACAGTTACTGGACCGCCGAGCGGCACGGCGCCGCGGGCACCACCGTCGAACTGGGGCGCATCGGCACGCTGGGGCGGAACGACCTGTCGCAGTTCGCGGCGATGGCCTCGGCCCTGCATGGCCTGCTGCGCGGGCAAGCGCAGGCGGGCGGCAACGAGCCCATCGTGTTCAACACGGTCCAGTCGATCATCAAGCTGTCCGATGCGTTCACGATGAGCTTCGGACGCGATACCGAAAACTTCACGCCATTGAAAAAGGGTGAAGTGATCGCGCGCGACGGCGATACTGTTTATACCGTTCAGCACGACGAAGAGTGTGTCGTGTTTCCGAATCCCGATGTGCGCGTGGGGTTGCGGGCGGGGATCATGGTGGTAAAAATACAGTAGTAGGGTGGGCACCCCGTGCCCACGCGTTCAACGCACGTATCCGTTCTCGAAAAGCGCGTTTTTTCTCTGCGCGCTAGACTATCCCTTTACGCACGCATCTGGTGGGCACGGGGTGCCCACCCTACAAAGGGAAGGGTTTCTACCCATGAGCAAGCTGTTTTCTCCGATCAAGCTCGGCCCGCTGGAGCTGGCCAACCGGATCGCTATCGCGCCGATGTGTCAATACTCCGCCGACCGGGGCTACGCCACCGACTGGCACATGATCCACCTCGGCCACCTCGCACTGTCCGGCGCGGGACTTCTCATCATCGAAGCGACCGCCGTGACGGAGGAAGGGCGCATCACCTATGCCGACCTGGGCCTCTGGTCCGACGAGCATGCGGCCGCGCTGGAGCCCGTCGTCAACGCGATGCGCAAGCATGCACCGATCAAGATCGCCATCCAGCTCGCACACGCGGGCCGCAAGGCGTCGAGCGAGGTGCCGTGGCACGGCGGCGCGAATCTTCCGGTGGGGGACTCCCACGGCTGGCAGACCGTGGCGCCGTCCGCGATCCCGCACGCGGAGGGCGAGACCGTGCCGCTGGCGCTCGATGCCGCCGGCCTGCAGCGCGTGAAGGACGGCTTCGTCGCTGCCGCGCGCCGCGCCGATGCGCTGGGCCTGGACGCCATCGAACTGCACGGCGCCCATGGCTATCTGCTGCACCAGTTCCTGTCGCCGCTGTCGAACCAGCGGGACGATCAATATGGCGGCTCGCTGGAAAACCGCATGCGCTTTCCGCTCGAGGTGTTCCAGGCCGTGCGCGCGGCCGTGTCGCCCGAGATGGTGGTCGGCATGCGCATCTCGGCCAGCGACTGGGTCGAGGGCGGCTGGGACCTGGAACAGAGCCTCGTGCTGACGCAGGAACTGGAGCGGCTCGGCTGCCAGTTCATCCACGTGTCGAGCGGCGGGCTGTCGCCGCACCAGAAGATCCCCGTCGGTCCGGGCTACCAGATCGAGTTCGCCGCGCGCATCAAGGCGAACACTCCCATGCCGACCATCGGCGTGGGCCTGATCACGGAAGCGAAGCAGGCCGAGACCATCGTGCAGACGGGCCAGGCCGACATGGTGGCGCTGGCGCGCGCGATGCTGTACGACCCGCGCTGGCCGTGGCATGCGGCCGCGGAGCTGGGGGCGACGGTCAGCGCGCCGCCGCAGTACTGGCGCTCGCAGCCGCACGAGTACAAGCATCTGTTCGGCGATACGCGCCTGGGCCAGCGCTGACGGTCGTCGCTGGTTTTCCTCCGTTCGTTCCGCGTTTTACACCGTCCGTCGCACGCGGGCGGACGGCCCTGCAAGCCCTTGCTACAGTGGCATGGTCAATAACAACAAGGCCATCCACCATGCGTACTCCGTTCGCCATCGCTCTCACCTGCGCCATCCTCGGCGGCTGCGCCATCATCGTCGCCCCGGGCGGCGATGGCGACTACCAGGTCCGCACGCCATTCTCCAGCGATTCCATCGAAGGCAACGGCGTGCCCGCGCGCGACGAGCGCACGATCGCCACGGTGCCGGCGCTGGAAGTGAACGGCACGATCACCGTCGACGTGCGCGTGGGCCCGGCGACGTCGCTGGTCGTGGAGGCGGACAGCAACCTGCTGCCGTTCATCCGCACGGAGCTGCGCGGCGACCGGCTCGTCATCGAGAAGGAGCGCTCGTTCCGCACCAACAATCCCGTGCGCGTGACCTATACCGTGCCGCGCCTGACGAACGTCCGCCACAACGGCTCCGGCCACCTGTCCGTGCAAGAGCTGAACGGCGGACCGCTGGTCGTGGAAGCGCAGGGATCGGGTTCCGTGCTGCTGACGGGCCGCGTGGCCAGCCTGGACGTGGTGCAGAACGGTTCGGGCAGCATCGACGCGACGACGTTGCAGAGCAGCGGCGGCAACCTGACCTTGACCGGTTCCGGCCGCATCGTCGCGGGTCGCATGCAGGGCGAGCGCCTGACGGCGAGCCTGAACGGCTCCGGCCAACTGCGCGTGACGGGTGCGGTGCGCCACCTGGCGGCGCGCTCGAACGGCTCCGGCCACCTGGACCTGGCGGACCTCGTCAGCGAGCAGGCGGACCTGTCGTCGACGGGATCGGGCGGCATGACCGCGAACGTGCGGCAATCGCTCGTCGCGCAGAATAGCGGCTCCGGCGGCATCCGCGTGTACGGCAATCCGTCGCAGCGGACTGTGAGCGGGAAGCTGATCCAGGTCCTGAACTGAATGCGGTGGCACGCGTGGGCACGGGGTGCCCGCCCTACCGTAGGGTGGGCGGCCTCCGCCCACGCGTTCAACGCACGCTTGCTTACAGCAGGTGGTCGAGCAGCTCCGGCCCGAACACCTCGCGGTGCAGGCGGCCGGCCGGCACGCCCGCATTCAGGAGGTCCAGCCACTGCACCTGCATGAACTTGTGCGGACCGCACAGGTAAACTTCAGCCTCATCGACCGGCCATGCCGGCAGCCTGGCCACGTCCATGCGGCCTTCGATCACGCCGGCGCGATTTTTCTCATCCTTCTGCGCATCTTCGTGGAAGGTCACGATGGACAGGTTCGGCATCACGGACACCAGGCCTTCGACTTCCGCGCGCAGCGCGTGGTGGCCGGCGTCGCGTGCGGCGTGCGCGAAGATCACACGGCGCTGCGGATTCACCTGCGCCACGCGCTTCAGGGCGGACACCATCGGCGTAATGCCGACGCCAGCCGACAGCAACACGAGCGGCGCGTCGCCTTCCGTCTCCGGCAGGAACTCGCCGAACGGGTGCGACACCTGCAGCGTGGCGCCGACCTTCACGTTGGCGTGCAGCCAGTTCGACACTTCACCGGCCGGCGTATCGTCCACGCCGTCTTCGCGCTTCACCGAGATGCGCAGGTCTTCACCATTCGGCGCATCCGACAGGCTGTACTGGCGCAGCTGGTGACGGCCGCCCGGCAGGTCGACCGCGACGCTGACGTACTGGCCCGGCTTGAACGCGGGGACCGGTTTGCCGTCGGCGGGGACGAAGCGGATCGACAGCACGTTGACGGATTCCGTCTTGACTTCCACGACGCGCATCGGACGGGTGTCGCCCGGCTGGATGCCGGCCGTGCTGTACAGGTTCGCTTCCGCTTCGATCAGCAGTTTGGCGAGCGAGTTGTAGGCTTCCTTCCACGCGTTCAGCAGCGGTTCCGTGGCGGCGTCGCCCAGCGTGGCCGCGATGGATTCCAGCAGGTGCTTGCCGACGATCGGGTAGTGCTCGGCGCGGATGCCGACCGACACGTGCTTGTGCACGATGCGCTCGACGACGGGACCCAGCGCGCCCGGGTTGCCGATGTTGGCCGCGTACGCGAACACCGCCGATGCCAGCGACTGCTGCTGCGCCCCACTGGCCTGGTTCCCCATGTTGAAAATGCGGGTCAGTTCAGGATGCGCGCCCAGCATGTTCGTGTAGAACAGCCTGGTGATCGTCAGGCCGTGCTGGCGCAGGACGGGGACGCTGGCATCGATGTAGGGGCGGGAAGCTTCCGAAATCATGGTGGTTCCTTTAATTATGCATTTAAAATGCAGATTTAAGATTCAAAAAAAGGCCCGCACAGCGGGCTTGCCATCAATATTGAAGTTAATCCTCACTCACCGGCTCGGGCAGGGCCACGGCGGTTTTCGCCGCTGCGCTATCCCAGAACATGCGGTGCATGCGCACGACCTGTTCGCCCGTGCCGCCGGCGGTCGCGTGGGCCAGCGTGTAGCGGTCCATCGCGTCGTAGAACGCCCGCATGCCGGCGCGCAGCATGCCGCGCAGCTGGCAATCCATCTTCAGCGCGCAGTCCGTGCCGTCGCAGTCGACCAGCTCGTCGTCTTCGCCTTCCAGCTTGCGCAGCACCTGGCCGATCGTCAGGGTGGCGGGATCGGCGGCGAGGCGCAGGCCGCCGTTGCGTCCGCGGGTCGCCTGCACCCAGCCCAGTTTGGCCAGTTGCCCGACCACTTTGACCAGGTGGTTCAGCGGGATGTCGAATTGCTTGCCGATCTCGGCCACCGTTACCGGATGCGGACGTTCTCCCGCGCGTTCCAGATAGATCAGGACACGCAGGCCAATATCGGAGAATCGGGTGAGTCGCATCGGATCAGCTCAGTGGTTACGAGCGTATTCTAACTCCATGGGCGTATTCTACCTAAATGTGCATTAAAAATGCAGGTTTAGAGGAAGTATTTTTTTTCCCGCAGTGAAAGCAGTGCCGGGAACTGGCCCTATAATCGCGGACTTTGGATAAGACAACAGCGCTACCCGCGCCAAGAGGACGACGACGTGAACCAGACACTGGGCCAAAAGCTCTTTCGTACCAAGACGTCCGAGCACAAGCTCGATGACGGCCATGCCCACGCCCTGGGCCGCTCGCTGGGCTTGTTTCCCCTGACGATGATCGGCGTCGGTGCCACGATCGGCACCGGTATCTTCTTCACGATGGTGGAAGCCGTGCCGAAGGCCGGTCCGGCCGTCGTGCTGTCGTTCCTGATGGCCGCCGTCACCGCGGGCCTCACCGCGCTGTGCTATGCCGAACTGGCCAACCGCGTGCCGGCCGCCGGCTCCTCGTATTCGTTCGCCTACGCCACCGTGGGCGAGTTCGCCGCCTTCATCGTCGCGGCCTGCCTGCTATTGGAATATGGCCTGGCCGCCAGCGCGACCGCGATCGGCTGGTCGGATTACCTGAACAACTTCCTGCAGAACGCGCTCGGCTGGCAGATCCCCGACGCGCTGCGCTCGCCCCTGGTCGTCGCGGGCAAGAACGGCGGCGTCGAATTCCATACGGGGCACATCAACCTGCCGCCGATCCTGCTCGTCGTGCTGTGCTGCGTCCTGCTGATCCGCGGCACCAAGGAATCGGCGACGACGAACGCCATCATGGTGCTGATCAAGCTGGCGATCCTCGTGTTCTTTTCCGCGATCGCGCTGTCCGGCTTCGACATCAACAACTTCCACCCGTTCGTCTGGCCGGCGGACGGCAAGGGCGTCGGCGGCCTGGCCGGCGTGACGGCGGCCGCGGGCACCGTGTTCTTCTCGTTCATCGGCCTGGACACCATCGCCACGGCCGGCGAAGAGGTCAAGGATCCGACGCGCGACGTCCCGATCGGCATCCTGGCCGCCCTCGGCATCGTCACCGTGTTCTACATGCTGGTTGCGATCGCCGCGCTCGGCGCCCAGCCGGCCTCGATGTTCGCGGGCCAGGAAGCGGGCCTCGCCGTGATCCTGCAGAACGTGACCGGCAAGGCGTGGCCGGCGCTCGTGCTGTCGGCCGGCGCCGTCATCTCCGTGTTCTCGGTGACGCTGGTGACGATCTACGGCCAGACGCGCATCCTGTACGCCATCGCCAAGGACGGCCTCGTGCCGAACGCCTTCCGCAAGGTCAATCCGCGCACGCAGTCGCCGGTGACGAACACGCTGATCGTCAGCATCGTCGTGGGCGCCGTGGCGGGCCTCGTCGACTCCACCTTCCTGTGGGACATGGTGAGCATGGGGACGCTGGTCGCGTTCATGGTCGTGTCGATCGCGGTGCCGGTCATCCGCCGCAAGCAGGGCGAGACGGGCCGCAAGGGCTTTCGCGTGCCATTCGGGCCTTACCTCGTGCCGGGGCTGTCGATCCTCGCGTGCCTGTATCTCGTCGGCGGGTTGTCCAGCACGACTTATACGGTGTTCACCATCTGGATGGCGGTGGCCGTTCTCACGTATTTCGGGTATGGGATGCGCAACAGCCGGTTGAACAAGGCGGGTGTTCCGCAGACCGAGTTGACGCACTGACCTGACCGCGAACGCTTATCGACGTCGTCCCCGCGAAGGTGGAATAGTGCCCCCAGCACTATTCCTGCAATCTTACAAGCGTCGTCGCGACGCATCGAACTTGGGCCCCCGCCTCCGCGGGGGCGACGTTTATATGCCGTCGGTTTTTATTTCGCCAATGGCCTCACATACGTCAGCAAACTGACCAGCGTCTTGCCCGGTTCCTCCCACGGCACCATGTGCGCCGACCGCTCGAACCACACGGCCTGTTTCGACGGCGCCTTCACCTGCTTCAGCCACGCCTCGGTCGGTGCCGTCGGCGTCGTGTAATCGTGCCGGCCCAGGAACATCACCACCGGGATCGGGAAGCTTTTCACGTTCGAGAAATCCACCTGCACGAACTCCGGCAAAATGCGGCCCAGCGTGAGCAGGTTGCCCTGGTCGATGTCCTTGACCTGCTGCGCATCGTATTCCGGCGACAGGCGCGGGCCGTCGAAATAATAGGCCGACTCGCTGCGGTAGGCGCTCAATCCGCCGTAGTACTGCGGCCACTTGCGCGCGACGATGATGCGTTCGCGGGTGATCGGCTGGTTGCCGGGGTAGGGCGCGATCGACTGCAGGTCGCGCAGCGCTTCCTCGTTCTTGTGCTGTTTCGCCTGTTCCAGCGCGTAGTCGAAGCTGATGCGCTCGTTCTCGCGCACGCTGATCACCTGGCCGATGCCAACGTAGGCATAGAATAAATCCGGACGCTTCAGCGCCGCCTTCATGCTCACGATGGTGCCCCAGCTGTGGCCCATCAGGATCAGCTTCTTCTTGCCGTAGCGCTGGCGCAGGTGCTCGGCCACCTCGATGGCGTCGTCGACGTAGCGGTCGATACGGATGGTGTCCGCGACCTGCGCGGGATCCGTCTCGCCATAGGTCTTGCCGGCGCCGCGCTGGTCCCAGTTCGCGATGGTGAAGTATTCCTCGAGCGGGCGCTCGAACTGCCACAGGGTCGGCGTGACGGGCGCCGCCGGGCCGCCGTGCACGAACAGGATCATCGGATTGTCGCGCTCCTGGCCGCGCACGGTGAGCCACTGGTCGATGCCGCCGATGCGCGTCTTGTACGATTCCTGCACGCCGTGCGGCGCGACGATTTTATCGAGGTCCGCCACGATGGCGCGGGCTTGCGTCCATGCCTGCGCCCGCTCTTGCCGGATTTTGTCGTCCTGTGCGTGCACGTGGGCGCATGCGACGGCGAGCAGTGCCCAGATCCAGATCCGCTTCATACCAATTCTCCTTATGCGTGATGTGCAGGCAGTGTAAGGAATCCGCTCCGCGCCGGCAGGCCCAATGGCATGGATTGCGCATTGCGCGGTATGAGATGCAGATGGCGCGGATGGAATACTTGGTACACTTGTCCGACTGCCAACACGACGAAGACCCACCATGAACACACTGCTCCAGCCAACCCGCAACGACATCCTCCCGCCCCACGTCGACCATCTCAGCGCCATCCTGCCGGACGACCCGTTGCTGATGATGGGCGCCGGCCCCGTGCCGATCCCCAGCGCGGTGGCCCGCGCGAATTCGCTGGTCATCAACCACCTGGGCGAGACCATGGCGAAGATCATCACCCAGGTGAAGGACATGGCGAGATACGTCTTCCAGACCCGTTCCAACTGGGTGCTGGGCGTGGCCGGTCCCGGATCGGCGGCGATGGAAATGGCGATCTGCAATCTGGTCTGGCCCGGCACGCGCGTGCTCTCGATCTGCAACGGTTTCTTCAGCGGCCGCATGGCGGAAATGAGCCGCCGCGCGGGGGCGGACGTCGTCACGATGAACGAGATCTTCCCGCACTCGATGTCGCTGGACAGGCTGGAAGCGCTGCTGGACGAACATCGGCCCCATTGCCTGACGCTCGTCCAGGGCGAAACGTCCAACACCACGTTCAACAACGACGTGAAGAACATCGCGCGGCTGGCGAAGGCGCGGGGCTGCCTCGTCATCGTCGACGCCGTGTGCACGCTCAGCACGACGCCGTTCGAGATGGACGACTGGCAGGTCGATGCCGTGATCACGGGCGGGCAGAAAGGGCTGTCGTCGATTCCCGGTGTCTCGCTGCTCGCGTTCTCCGACGCCGCGTGGAGCCGGATCCGCGAACGGTCCACGCCGAATACGCACTGGTGCCTGGACGCCCTGCTGGCCGAGAACTTCTGGCACAAGGCGTCGTACCACTACACGGCGCCGGTGTCGGGCGTGCTGGCGCTGCACGAAGCCTTGCGCCTCGTGTGCGAAGAAACGCTGCCGGTCAGGTTCGCCCGCCACCTGCGCTGCTCGACCGCGCTGCAGGACAGCATCGAGGCGATGGGCCTGTCCCTGTTCGCGCCCGCGGAATCGCGGCTCAATTCGGTGGTCGGGATCAATCTGCCGGAGGGCATCACCAACCAGGCGGTCTGCTCCACGATCTCGAGCCGCTACCAGGTCGAGATCTCGGGCTCCTTCGGCCTGCCGATCGTCAGGATCGGGCAGATGGGCGAGCAGTGCCGCGCGCATCACCTGTTCCGCACGGTGCACGCGCTGGGCAGCACGATGCGCGACCTGGGCGCGACCGTGGATCTGCCGTCCGGCATGGCGGAACTCGAGAACTCGTTGCAGCGCTCCAAGGCCGACTGATCACAGCACGCCCATCTCCTTGAGTAGGTTGTCCGCATGGTCGACCTTCTCCATGTTCCACAGGATGTAGCGGACGTCGACCTGGATGTCGCGCGTGGCGCGCGGATCGAAATCCCAGTCGGAGATGATCGAATCGAGCGTGCCGTCGAACGCGAGGCCCACCAGTTCGCCGCGCGCGTTCAATGCCGCGGAGCCCGAGTTGCCGCCCGTGATGTCCAGCGTGGCGAGGAAGTCGACGGGCACCGTCTTCAGCTTCGGATCGGCCCAGCGTCCGAAGTCCTTCGCGCGGATCGCGGCCAGCTGGCGCGCCGGCGCATTGAACTCGCCTTCGCCCGTGTGCTTGGCGACGACGCCCTTCACGGTCGTGAACGCGGTCCATGAGCCGGTGCCGTCGGCGCCGTAGTCGCGGCCCTTGACGTTGCCGTACGTGACCCGCAGGGTGCTGTTCGCGTCCGGGTAGACGGCGCGGCCCTTGCTGTTCATGTACGCGATCTTCGCCTTCATGTAGCTGGCGTAGGTCTTCTGGATGTTCCCCGCCAGTTCGTCCTCTTCGGCCTCGCGCTTCATGTCGGCGTCGTACATCGCGACGGCGGCCTTGATGAAGCTGTCGTTGCTGGCCCTGAACTCCTGCGGGGTCTTCGTCAGCCACGCCGTGCGTACTTCCTTGTCCTGCAGGTGCGAGCCCGCGTAGATGCGGTCCAGCGCCGTTTTCAATTCGGCTTCGCTCATGCCCGGCCCGATGCCCAGCGCACTGTCGAACGCGGCGTCGTGCTGGTCGGCCGGCTGCGCGTTGTACTGCTTCAGGAAGTTCAGCACGAGGGCCTTGTCGACCTTCTCGTCGTACGTCCGGTCCTGGCCGCCGATGACGGACGTCAGGCGCGGCAGGTCGCGTTCCTGGTAGCCGGACTTGCGTTCGACGTCCGGCTTCGTGCGCTCGTTGGCCAGGCGGTACAGGGTGCGCGCCGAGTTCAGGAAGCGCGGCACCGAATACCCGAGGAAGAATTCGCGCCGCGAGTCGGCGTCGCGCCGGGCGATCAGCTTTTCGACCGCCTCGATGTCCGCGCCGAATTCGGCCTTGCGCCGCGGGTCCGCAGCGACCCAGGCCTTCAGCGCATTGTGCTCGGCCGTCTTGCGCGCGAGGATGTCGCTGCCTTCGTAGCTGGCGATCATGCCCTTGCGGTTCTTGTAGTAGTTGTTGACGCTCGCGATCTGGCCCGCGTACTTCAGGCGCGCGGCGGGGTCGTTCTTCGTCTCGCGCTCGATGACGGCCAGCGTCTCGCCGGACGCCTTCACGAAGGCCGGATAATTCCAGTCGAACGTGAACGCCACTTCGGACGGCAGGCGGTGCCGGTTCGTGCGGCCCGGGTAGCCGAGGGCCATGACGAAATCGCCTTCCTTCACGCCGTCCTGCGCGATCCTGAGCCACAGCTTCGGGCGGTACGGGACGTTGTCCTTCGCGTAGTCCGCGGCCTTGCCATCCTTGCTGACGTAGGCGCGATAAAAGCCGTAGTCGCCCGTGTGGCGCGGCCACATCCAGTTATCGGTATCGCCGCCGAACTTGCCGATGCCGACCGGGGGCGCGTGCACGAGGCGCACGTCGCGGATCTCGAGCTGCTTGATGCGGTAGAACTCGAGGCCGCCGTAGAAGCTCGCGACGGTGCAGCGGTAGCCGGCGTCCTTCTCGCATTCGGCGACGAGTGTTTTCTGGTTCTTTTCCATCGCGTCCAGGCGCGCCTTGCCGGTCAGCTGCGCGACATCCGGCGTGATCACGCGCGTGCTGACGTTCGCGACTTCCTCCGTGACGAACACGCGGCTGCCCGGCGCGGCGGGCAGTTCCTCCGCCATCGTCTTCGCGAGGAAGCCGTCGGCGAGCAGGTCGCGTTGCGGCGTGGAGTTCACGGCCACGCTGTTGTACACGCAGTGGTGGTTCGTGATCACGAGGCCTTGCGGCGACACGAACGACGCCGAGCAGCCGCCCAGGCTCACGACGGCGCCCATCGGGAACTCCGTCAGTTTGGTGAGGCTGGCCGGATCGAGCTTGAGGCCGGCGGTCTTGAGTTGCTGCGCGATTTGCGGCAGCTGCTGCGGCATCCACATGCCTTCGTCGGCGCGAGCGCCTAAGGACGCGAGGATGGCGAGCGAAAGAAGGGTGTGTTTCATGGCTAGTCCTTTACAGCTGCGCCCCGATCAGGTCGGCCAGCTTGCCGCCGATTTTTTCCATGAATGGACGGTTCTGCCACGCCTGCAAGGTGATGGGGCGCGCGTGTTTCCAGTCGTCTTCGAAGACAGCTTCTTGTTGCTTGGCAAAGTCAGGATCGAGCACGTTCAGGTTGGCCTCGTCGTTGAGGATGAACGAGCGGTTGTCGAAATTGGTGGAGCCGACGGAGACGAGCAGCGAATCGACGACCAGTGCCTTCACGTGGTACATCGTCGGCTGGTACTCGGCCATCTTGACGCCGGCTTCCAGCAATTCGCCCCAGCGCTCGCGCGAGGCGGCGCGCACGACGTCGGAATCGATGATGGGACCCGGCGTGATGATGCGCACGTCCACGCCCCGTTTCGCCGCCGCGACGAGCGCCTTCACGGCCAGCTCGTCCGGCACGAAGTACGAGTTCGACAAGTGGATCGTGCGGCGCGCGGCCGTGATGGCCAGCAAATACATCAGGTGCATGCTCTCGCTGCCGCCCGTGGGCGAGCTGGAGAACATCTGCGCGGGCATGTCGCCCTGCGCGACGAGGGCGGGGAAGTAGGCGGGGCCGTCCAGCACGGCGCCCGTCGCCTTGGTCCAGTTGTCGTTGAACACGGCCTGCATCTGGCCGACGACCGGGCCTTCCACACGGAAATGCGAATCGCGCCAGTGCTCGGGATCCTGGGCGTTGCCGCGCCATTTGTCCGCGATACCGACGCCGCCCGTGAAGCCGACCTTGCCGTCGACGATCAGGAGTTTTCTGTGCGTACGGTTGTTCAGGCGCGCGAGTTTCCACCAGACGGGCTTGTGGTAGCGGTGCAATTCGACGCCGGCGCGGCGCATCTCGTCGAGCGACTTGTCGTCGATCTTCATGCTGCCGATCCAGTCGAGCAGCACGTGCACCTTGACGCCGGCGCGCGCCCGTTCCGACAGCGCGTCCGTGAATTCGCGGCCGATCGTGCCTTCCCAGTAGATATAGGTTTCGAAGCTGATGGATTTCTGCGCCGAGCGGATCGCGTCCAGCATGGCGGGGAAAATCTTGTCGCCGTTGAGCAGCACTTCGGCCTTGTTGCCCTCGATGATGGGCGGGCCCAGCAGGACGCCCAGCGAGCGGCGGAATTGCGGATCGTCCGTGTCGTACAGGCGCGTGAGCTGCGTGTCGATCTTCTTTTCGCCGGGCGCGAAGTTCAGCACGAGCAGGCCCGCCACGAGGGTGGCGACGCAGGTGATGAGGACGACGATGGGGCGTTTGATACGCATGAGTTCGATTTGAAGACGTAAAAAAACCAACGCCAGCCGACGTTGGTTTTCAAAGCGGGGCTTGCACCTGCTTAGCGGACGCGGCCGCGACGCAGCAGATTCACGATTGCGAGCAGGATCACAGCGCCCAGGAACGAGACCAGCAGCGACGATACACTGAAGTCATCGGAGTTGATGGTGCCACTACCGAACAGCGGGGACAGCAGCCAGCCACCCAGGAAGGCTCCCACGATACCGACCACGACATTGAGAATCATGCCTTGCTCAGCATCCGTCTTCATGACCATGCTGGCGAGCCAGCCGAGCACACCACCAACGACGATCCAGATAATGAATAACATGTTGAGTCCTCCTCAAGTTGGAAAAAACATACTCCAGGCCAATTGAATGCCGAGGCCATGTGCAAAGTCTATTGATGCACACGGTACCGGGTCGGTGCGTTGCCGAACGTTAGACGCGCAAACTCCGGCGACGTTCTCTTGTGGTGCGGAATGTCCCCAACTGGGTGCGTCACCGAACAGAAGCGCCTTGCTCGGCAGGCATATCGTTCAATCACTTTGCATCGAAAGGCGCGTCGAAAAACCTACTGCGCGTTGCACTTGCAGTTTGCGATGCTCACTGTACTTTCGTACAGCTGCGCTTCTCAACCGCAACTGCGGCCGCTCGCTACGGTTTTTCGAGACGCCTTGAAACGTAACACCCCGGACCGCTTCGATTACTGAAAGGAACGCATCATGGCTATTTTCGACAACACGACGACTGAGCAGAACAAGCAGAACCGTATGGTGACCGGGCTGTTCCCCGACCGCGCCAGCGCGGAGCGCGCCTACAGCGCCATCTCCACCCGCGGCTATACGAAGGACGACGTCAACCTGATGATGTCGGACACGACCCGCAAGACCCATTTCTCCGACACCGAGACTGAGCTGGGCAGCAAGGCCGCGGAAGGCGCCGCTGCCGGTGCAGGTATCGGCGGCACCATCGGCGCCGTGCTGGCCGGCGTGGCCGCCATCGGCACCTCGCTCGTGATCCCGGGCGCAGGCCTCGTCGTCGCCGGTCCGCTGGCGGCAGCTCTGGCCGGCGCAGGCGCGGGCGGCATTACCGGCGGCCTGATCGGCGCGCTGATCGGTGCCGGCATCCCGGAAGAACGCGTCAAGCACTACGAGGAAGGCATCAACAACGGCGGCATCGTGATGGGCGTGACGCCGCGTTCGGACGAGGACGTTGCCTACCTGAACCAGACCTTCACCGATAACGGCGGCTCGCACGTGATCGGCACCGGCATCGGCGCCGCCGCGGGTGCCGCCACCGGCGCCGCCCTGGGCGCGGCCGGCGGTCCGATCGGCATGGCGGCCGGCGCCGCGATCGGCGGCATCGCCGGCGGCATGGCCGGCAAGGGCGTGGGCGAAGTCGTCAACCCGAAAGCGGGCGACGACCTGGGCGAACACTACCTGGCCAAAGGCACGGGCGCCGGCGCCGGCGCGGCAATGGGCGCGGCGGCAGGCTCCGTGGCAGGTCCGGTCGGTGCCCTGGCCGGTGCCGCGATCGGCGGCCTGGCCGGCGGCGCGGCGGGCCGCGGTGCGGGCGAAGTCGTGAATCCGCATTCGGAAGACCGCCTGCATGAACACAACCTGGCCCAGGGCACGGGTGCGGGTGCGGGCGCACTGACCGGTGCGGCCGTGGGCAGCGCGGCCGGTCCGATCGGCACCGTCGCGGGTGCGGCCATCGGCGGTATCGCGGGCGGCATGGCCGGCAAGGGCGCGGGCGAAGTCGTGAACCCGAAACCGGGCGACGATCTGCATGAGCATAACCTGGCCGGCGGCGTCGGCGCGGGCGGTGGTGCGGCAGCCGGTGCGGCGATTGGTGCCGTCGGCGGCCCGGTCGGCATGGCGGCGGGTGCAGCCATCGGCGGCATCGCCGGCGGCATGGTCGGCAAGGGGGCCGGCCACCTCGTGAATCCGACGGTGGAGGATGCGTACTGGCGCTCGAACTACCAGAACGCAACCGTACTACACCACGGGCTACACGTACGACGATTATTCGCCGGCCTATGCGCTGGGCTACAACAATGCCCGCCGCTTCCCGAGCTACGACCTGGCCGAGCCGCACATGGCCGACGAGTGGGATCGCGTGAAGGGCCATTCGCGCCTGTCGTGGGAGCAGGCCAAGTCGGCCAGCCGCGCCGCGTGGGATCGCGTGGAGCGTGCGATTCCGGGTGATTCGGATCGCGACGGCCACTGATCGTTCGGCGGCGCAGGGTGGGTATTTGAGGCCGGGGGGCCTCAAATGAAACGTGCCCACGCGTGACGCATGCGGTTCGTTGGCGCTACGAACCCGGCAAAAGAAAAAGCCCCGCGGCCGTGCTGGCCGCGGGGCTTATTCTTTGGGATCGAGCGATTACTGCTTGACGGCTTCGACCTGGATCGCCAGCTTGACTTCCGGCTTGAAGCCCATCTTGACGCCGTAGTCCACGCCGAAATCGGCACGGTTGAACGTGGCCGACGCATCGGCGCCGCACACTTCGCGCTTCAGCATCGGGTGCTGGATGCACTTGAACGAGTTGATGTGCAGGGTGACCGGCTTGGTCACGCCGTGCAGGGTCAGTTCGCCGTCGACGGTGGACGGTGCGTCGCCCTTGAACACGATCTTGCCCTTGTAGGTGGCGTTCGGGAACTTGGCCACGTCGAACATGTCCGGGCCCTTGGCGTGCTCGTTCATCTTGGCGTGGCCGAAGTCCAGGCTGTTCGCGTCGATGGTGATGTCGACGGTGCCCGTCTTGGCCGCGCGGTCGACGACGATGGTGCCTTCCGTCTTGTCGAACTTGCCGCGCCAGTTCGACAGGCCGCCGAAGTGGTCGGCCTCGAAGCTCGGGTACGTGTGGTTCGAATCGATCTTGTAGGTGTCGGCGGCGAAGGCGGCGCTGGAAGCGAAGGCGACGGCCAGGAGGGCGAGGTGCTTGAGTTTCATGTAAGGCGATCCTTTAACGATAGATAGTGTTTATTGTCCCGCTGCGACGCGGAATTTGATGACGACTTCGTCGGCGACCATGCTCGTGTCTTTCCACTCGCCTTCGCCGATGTTGAAGGCCAGCCGCTTGATCGGCAGTTGCCCTTCGAAAACCTGTTTGCCGCCTTCCGGCTTGACGGTGACCGGGAAGGTCACGTCCTGGACCCGGCCCTTGATGGTCAGCTTGCCCGAGACGGAGAGCTTGCCCGCGCCGGCCGGCTTGATGGCGGACGAGACAAAGGTTGCCTTCGGAAACTTGGCCGAGTTGAACCAGTCCTTGCCGGCCACTTCCTTGTTGTACTCGGCCTCGCCGATGTCGAAGCTGGCCGTGTCGATGTCCACGCGCGCCGTCGCTTTTTCCGGGTGCGCCGCGTCGTAGTCGATCTGTGCGTTGAAGCTCTTGAACTTCGATTCGACCGGCACGTTCATCTGCTTGAACACGGCCGAGACGCTGCTGTGCGCGACATCGGTTTTCAGCGGTACGGCGCTGGCGATCAGCGTCACGCCAGCCAATACGGCCGCCAGGCCGCCACGGGTGAATTTCATGGTTTTCTCCTTCAGTGGGAACGGCCGGGCAGCATGCGTCCGAGCGTGCCGTCGCGGTCGACGAATTGGTGCTTCAGGGCGGCGACCACGTGCACGCCGACGAGGCCGGCCATGACCATGTTCAGCCAGTAGTGGATCGGCTTCAGCGTGGCGGCCAGTGCCGGGTTCTTGGCGATGAACACGGGCAGCTGGAACAGGCCGAAATAGACGACCGGGAAGCCGGCCGCCAGCGTGTAGAAATAGCCGGACAGCGGCACGGCGAAGATCAGCACGTACAGCAGATGATGCAGGCCGTGGGCGGCGCCGCGCTGCCACGCGGGCATCGTGGCGGGCAGCGCCGGCGGACGGTTCTTCAGGCGCCACAGCAGCCGGATCGTGGCGAGCAGCAGCACGGTCACGCCGGCCCATTTGTGCCACGAAAAATACTTCAGCTTGGTGGGCGAGATGCCGGGAATGTCCGTCATCACGAGACCCAGCGTGAACGCACCGATGATCAGCACGGCGATCAGCCAGTGAAGCACGATGGCGGTCGTGGTGTAGCGCTGCATGACGGGTCTCCGATGAATTAGTACGAATTAGAACTAAATATTACCAAACTACCCAGCACACTAGCATGAGTTGCGGGTAGCTGTGGATTTGCAATAGGGATACTTTAACGGTTCCAAATATTGCGCGGAAGCTATCCATACGGATAACTTTGTTCAGCCAGTGGGACAATCCGTGACGCATATGCCATGTCTGCCCATGTGCGCACTGGGCCGCGCATGCGTGAAGGTAAAATGTTAAAAAAATGGCAGCCCGATGACGACGGGGCGTGATCCCGCCTGCACGGCCCAGCTGCGTTCCAGCCACGCGATCGACGCGGACCGTGAACTGGAACTGGCCGTGCGCCGCAATGGCGCGCCGGGATTTCCGAACGTGCCGGCTTACTGGGCCGTGGATGCCCGGTTCGGCTGGCGTTTCGCGCCGGGGATGGGGGGCGGTGATCGGGACGAACCTGAACGGCGGGCACGCGGAGTATGGCGTGGCGTCGGTGCGGACCGAGGTGCCCGGGACGGTGGGGTGAAGCTGACGTGGCAGCGCTAAACCCGTCGTTCCCGCGCAGGCGGGAACCCAGGTTCTGCACGCGTTTCGGCAGCTCATGCAACATTGGGCCCCCGCCTTCGCGGGGGCGACGTTCATCGACTTAGATAGCCTTCGCCAGCTGCGCCGCCAGACCGGTGTAATTCGCCGGCGTCATGGCCAGCAGCAGGTCCTTGGCATCTTGCGGAATCGCCAGCTTGCCGATGAATTCCTGCAGCGCGTCGCGCGTGATGCCCTTGCCGCGCGTGAGTTCCTTCAGTTGCTCGTACGGGTTCTCGATGCCGTAGCGGCGCATCACGGTCTGCACCGGCTCGGCCAGCACTTCCCAGTTCGCGTCCAGGTCCTGCTCCAGGCGCGCCGGGTTCACTTCCAGCTTGTTCAGGCCGCGCAGGCAGCTGTCGTACGCGAGCAGCGCGTAGCCGAAGCCCACGCCGATGTTGCGCAGCACGGTGGAGTCGGTCAGGTCGCGCTGCATGCGCGACACCGGCAGTTTATCGGCCATATGGCGCAGCACGGCGTTGGCCAGGCCCAGGTTGCCTTCCGAGTTCTCGAAGTCGATCGGGTTCACTTTGTGCGGCATCGTCGACGAGCCGATCTCGCCGGCCTTCAGCTTCTGCTTGAAGTAGCCGAGGGACACGTACGTCCAGATGTCGCGGTTCAGGTCGAGCAGGATCGTGTTCGTGCGCGAGATCGCGTCGAACAGCTCGGCCATGTAGTCGTGCGGCTCGATCTGGATCGTGTACGGGTTGAACGTCAGGCCCAGGCGCTGTTCGATGACGTTCTTCGAGAACGCCGGCCAGTCGAAGCCCGGATACGCGGACAGGTGCGCGTTGTAGTTGCCGACGGCGCCGTTCATCTTGCCGAGGATTTCCACGTCCGCGATGCGCTTCACCGCGCGCTGCAGGCGCGCGACGACGTTGGCGAATTCCTTGCCGAGCGTGGTCGGGCTGGCGGTCTGGCCGTGCGTGCGCGACAGCATCGGCAGGTCGGCGTTCGTGTGGGCGATCTCGGTCAGCCTGGCGATGACGGCCTGCAGCGACGGCAGCAGCACGCCGTCACGCGCCGCCTTCAGCATCATGCCGTGCGACGTGTTGTTGATGTCTTCCGACGTGCACGCGAAGTGGATGAATTCGGACGCCGCGACCAGCTCCGGCACGTCCTTCACTTGTTCCTTCAGCCAGTACTCGACGGCTTTCACGTCGTGGTTCGTGACGGCCTCGATTTCCTTGATGCGGGCGGCGTCCGCGTCGGAGAAGTCGGCGGCCAGCTTGTCCAGCAGGGCGGATGCGTCGGCGGAGAACGGTTTCAGTTCGGCGAAGCCGGCCTGCGACAGCGCCTGCAGCCAGGCGATCTCCACTTTCACGCGGTGGTGCATGAAGCCGGCTTCCGACAGGATCGGACGCAGCTTGTCGGTCTTGGCGGCGTAGCGGCCGTCCAGCGGGGACAGGGCCGACAGGGTCGAGGAGGATGCGGTAGAGGTCATGGGAGGAGGGAGGCGGTGAGTGCAAAAACGAGATTCTACCATCGGCAGCCTGGGGTTGGCCGCTTTGTCAAGTCTCATTTGGCCACCGTTGCAGGCGTTTCGCCGGCGTTTGGCGGGCGATAGGCCGATGCTATACTGTCTGCCAATCCACATGACTGAGCATCTATGAAACTCATCGGTTCCTTCACCAGTGCCTACGTGCGCAAGGCGCGTGTCGTCCTGGCAGAGAAAAAGCTCGACTATCAGTTCGAGCTGGAAAACGTCTGGGCGCCGGAAACGAAGATCGCTGCGTCGAACCCGCTGGGCAAGGTGCCGTGCCTCGTGATGGAAGACGGCAGCACGATGTACGACTCGCGCGTGATCGCGGAATATCTCGATACGCTGACGCCCGTGTGCAAGCTGCTCCCCCCGAACAGCCGCGACCGCGCCAACGTCAAGGTGTGGGAAGCGCTCGCGGACGGCGTGCTGGACGCGGCCGTGCTGGCCTACCTGGAGCGCACGTGGCGCCCGGGCGAGCAGCAGAGCCAGGCCTGGTTCGACCGCCAGATGGGCAAGGTGCGCGGCGGTCTTGCCGTGATGTCCGAGAACCTCGGCGAACAGCCGTTCTGCATGGGGATCCATTACACGCTGGCCGACGTCGCCGTCGGCTGCACGCTCGGCTGGCTGTCGTTCCGCTTCCCGGACATCGACTGGCGCAGCGCGTATCCGAACCTGGCGCGCCTGTTCGACAAGCTGTCGGAACGGCCGTCGTTCAAGGACACCGTCCCGCACTGATACGATGTCCTCGTCGTCCCGGCGGTTGCAAATGGTCGACATCGCGCGCCTCGCGGGCGTGTCGACGTCGACCGTCTCGCGCGCGCTCAGCCACAGCCCCCTCGTCAACCAGGAAACGCGCGACCGCATCCTCGACCTCGCGCGTTCGCTGAATTACACGATCAACATCGGCGCGCAAAACCTGCGGCTGCAGCAGAACCGCACGGTGGCCGTCGTCATCCCGATCGACCAGTCCTCGCGCCAGCAACTGACCGACCCGTTCTTCCTGTCGATGCTGGGCGGCCTCGCGGACGCGCTCAGCGAACAGGGTTTCGACACGCTCGTTTCGCGCGTGGACGCCGACCAGGTCGACGCCGCCGCCGCCCCATTCGACGGCGGCCGCGCCATCGGCGTGATCCTGATCGGCCAGGGCCGCCACCACGCTGAACTCAACAAGATGGCCGCGCGCGGCGTGCCGTTCGTCGTCTGGGGCGCGCAGCTGCCGCAGCAGTTGTACACGACGGTCGGCGGCGACAACGTCACGGGCGGCCGTCTCGCGACGGAACGCCTGCTGGCGCAGGGCCGGCGCCGCATCGCCTTCTTCGGCGACACCAGCTTGCCCGAAGTCGAGCAGCGCCACCGCGGCTACGTGGAAGCGCTGGCCGCGCACGGCCTCTCTCCCGATCCGCAACTGCACGTGGCATCGTCGTTCCTGCCCGAGAGCGGCGGCCAGGCCGTGGCGGAACTGGCCCGGCGCGGCGTCGCGTACGATGCCCTGTTCGCCAGCAGCGACTTGCTCGCGATGAAATCCATCCACGCCATGCGCGAACTGGGCAAGGACGTGCCGGTCGACGTGGCCGTCGTCGGCTACGACGACATCGAGTTGTCCAGTTATTTCCACCCGCCGCTCACCACCGTCGCCCAGCCGCGCGACGTGGCCGCGCGCGCGCTCGTCGATGCGCTGCTCGTCCTCGTCGACGGCCGCAGCGCACCCTCCGTCCAGCTTCCCACCGAACTGATCGTCCGCGCCAGCGCCTGACCGGGCGCCGCCGCGACCTGCGTTGCATCCCCTTTTTTTTGCAAACGATTGCAATCGAAGCGTAGGGTGGGCGCCCCCGTGCCCACGCGTAACGCCAAAGCGTCGCGTAAGAGCGCGTGGGCACGGGGTGCCCACCCTACGTTGATCTGTTGCAGCGTTTTTGCAACGCTATTGCAATCGTTTGCATTTTTCCAAAAATAGGGAAATAATGGCCGCGTGCCTGACAAGGTGCCAACAAATCGAATACAAATGGAGGAGACATGGAAGTTCGCATGAAGCTCACGGCGCGTGCCGTGGCGCTGGCTTTGCTGCACCTGGGTGCGGCGTCCGCGCAGGAAGCCGCCGCGCCGGCATCGGCTACCGATGGCCTGAAGATGGAACGCGTCGTCGTCACCGGCACGCCGATCGGTTCGAGCAAGATGAAGTCGAGCGTCTCGGTCAGCACGCTGGAAGCGGACGCCATCCAGAACCTCGCGCCGACCAGCGCCGCCGAAGTGCTGCGTTCGATCCCGGGCGTGCGCTCGGAGTCGTCGGGCGGCGAAGGCAATGCCAACATCACCGTGCGCGGCGTGCCCATCTCCGCGGGCGGCGCGCGCTACGTGCAGATGCAGGAAGATGGCCTGCCGGTGCTGCAGTTCGGCGACTTCAACTTCATCACCCCCGACAGCTACATCAAGATCGACGGCACCCTCGACCACGTGGAAGCCGTGCGCGGCGGCTCGGCCTCGACCCTGGCCACCAACTCGCCCGGCGGCATCATCAATTTCATCTCCAGGGACGGTGCGCAGCAGGGCGGCAGCATTGGCCTGTCGCGCGGCCTCGATTACGACAGCACGCGCGTCGACTTCGACTACGGCGCGCCGGTCTCGGAGCGCGACCGCTTCTTCGTCGGCGGCTTCTACCGCCGCGGCGAAGGCATCCGCAACGCGGCCGGCAAGGACGAGCGGGGCGGCCAGCTGCGCGCGAACTTCACGCACGACTTCGACGGCGGCTACGTGCGCGTCGCGCTCAAGCACCTCGACGACCAGAGCCCGACGGCGCTGCCCGTGCCGGTCCTGGTGGGCAACGGCCACATCTCGGAAATCGCCGGCATCGACCCGCGCTATGCATCGTTCTATTCGCCGTACTGGGTGCAGGACGTCTCCCTCACCAAGGGCAACGGCCGCGTCGCGAGCGACGTCAACGACGGCCTGTCCGTGAAGAGCAATGCGATCGGCCTGGAAGGCTCGTTCGACCTGGGCAATGGCTGGACCGTGACGGACAAGTTCCGCAAGGCGTCCAACAGCGGCCGCTTCGTGGGCGTCTTCCCGGCCGACAGCGGCACGGTGGGCAGCTATACCTTCGCGACGGGCCCCAGCGCCGGCCAGGCCTACAACGGCCGCGCCTTTAATGCCGTCGTCTTCAACACGTCGATCGACGACGCGGGCAACACGCTGAACGATGCGCGCCTGACCAAGACATTTAAAATCGACGGTGCGAAGCTGAACGTGACGGCGGGCTGGTACTCGTCGCTGCAGAAGCTGGGCCTGACCTGGAACTTCAACCAGTACCTGATGCAGGCGACCGGCGACGACCCCGCGCTGCTGAAGACCGCGAGCGCGACGCCGGGCTACGTGGGGCCGGCATTCGGCGGCTGCTGCTCGCGCGCCGTCGACGTCGAATACCGCACCAACTCGCCGTACGCGAACTTCGGCTGGGAGCAGGGCACCGTGAACGTGGACGCCAGCGTGCGCCGCGACCGCCAGCACGCCGGGGGCAGTGCCAACATCGCCACCAATGCGGCGGCGTACCAGCCGGGCACCGTGCAGCACGTCGACTACGACATCGGCCACACCTCGTATTCGGTGGGCGGCAACTGGAGAATCACGCCGTCGCTGGCACTGTTCGCCCGCACGAGCGAAGGCGTGGCGTTCAACGCCGACCGCATCCTGTTCGGCACCCCGCTGGACGGCAGCGCGCCGATCAGCATCAACACCGTGAAACAGCTGGAAGGCGGCGTGAAATGGCGCAGTGGCAGCCTGTCCACGTTCCTGACGCTGTTCCATGCCAAGACCCGCGAGAGCAACTACGAAGCGACGACGCAGCTGTCGACCGCGAACAGCTACGACGCGAAAGGCGCCGAACTGGAAGCGGCCTATCGCGTGGGCGACTTCCGCGTCAACGGCGGGCTCACCTTGACCAATGCGAAGATCACCGCGACGGCACCGGGCGGCGAAGCCACGATCGGCCACACGCCGCGCCGCCAGGCCCACGCCGTGTACCAGCTCACGCCGAGCTACGACCTGGGCGCGGCCAACTTCGGCCTGGCCGTCGTCGGCACCGGTAAAAGCTGGGGCGACGATGCGAACACGCTCGTCCTGCCCGGCTACACGGTCGTGCATGCGTTCCTGAATTACCAGCTGACGCCGAAGGTGCAGCTGTCCCTGAACGCCAACAACCTGTTCAACCGCATCGGCTACACCGAGATCGAAGGCGACGGCCATGCCGCCCGTTCGATCACGGGGCGCGCCGTGAAGGCCAGCGTCAAGTACGCGTTTTAAGGATCCATGAGCACGATGTCCCACTCCCTGCGCCGCCTGCTCGACGGGCTGCCTCTGGGTCGCCACGCCGACGCGCAGCGCCGCTTTGCGCGCCACGAGGCCGTGCTGGCCGATCGCCTGCAGCGCCTGTACGGCCACCTGCCCGGCCACGCCGGCTGGTTCGACAACCTGATGGCCGGGATCGGGCGCCTGATGGCCGCGCGCCCGGCCGCGCTGCAGGCGCTCGACGCCGCCCGCGAAGACGATCCGCGCTGGTTCTGCGCGCCGACGATGCTCGGCTACAGCGCGTACGTCGACCAGTTCGGCGGCAACCTGCGCGGCGTGAAGGAACGCATCCCGCACCTGCGCGACCTCGGCGTCACGTACCTGCACCTGCTGCCGTTCCTGCGTCCGCGCGCGGGCGAGAGCGACGGCGGGTTTGCCGTCGCGAGCTTCGACGAGGTCGACCCGCGCTTCGGCACGATGGCCGACCTGGAAGACCTGACGGCGGCGCTGCGCGAAGCGGGCATCAGCCTGTGCTCGGACCTGATCCTGAACCACGTGTCTGACGACCATCCGTGGGCGCTGGGCGCCCTGACCGGCGACACCGCCATGCGCGCCTTCTTCCACGTGCTGGACGAAGACAAGGCGCAGGCGTATGAACGTACGCTGGGCCAGGTGTTCCCGCAGGCGGCGCCCGGCAATTTCACGCATGTCCCGGCGATGGGCGGCTGGGTGTGGACGACGTTCTACCCGTTCCAGTGGGACCTGAACTACGCCAACCCGGCCGTGTTCGAAGCGGTCGCGGCGGCGCTGCTGCGCCTCGCGAACCGCGGCATCGACGTGTTCCGCCTCGACTCGACGGCCTTCCTGTGGAAGCGCCTCGGCACGGACTGCATGAACCAGCCGGAAGCGCACCTGCTGCTGCAGGCACTGCGCGCCATCGTCGACATCGCCGCACCGGGCGTGCTGCTGAAGGCCGAAGCGATCGTGCCCACGCGCGAACTGCCCGCGTACTTCGGCGACGCCGCAGCACCCGAATGCCACCTCGCGTACCACAGCACCCTCATGACGGCCGGCTGGGCCGCGCTGGCCGAGGAAGACGCGGGCCTCGTGCGCGCGGTCGCCGCCGCCACGCCGCCGCTGCCGTCGGGCGCGAGCTGGCTGACCTATGTGCGCTGCCACGACGACATCGGCTGGAAGCACCTGCTGGCCGAAGCGGGCAATCTCGACCGCCTGGCCAAAGTCGCGCGTTTTTATAATGACGAGGTGAGCTATGCCGCAGGCGTCGGCTTCCAGGGCGGCCTCGCGACCAACGGCACGGCCGCGGCGCTGTCCGGCGCGGACGGATCCGAGGAAGGCTTGCGGCGCCTGCTGCTCGTGCACGGCCTCGCGCTGTGCTTCGGCGGGCTGCCCGTGCTGTACATGGGCGACGAGCTGGCGATGGCCAACGACGAAAGTTATCTCGCCGACCCGGCGAAAGCGCACGACAGCCGCTGGATCCAGCGCGCGCCGTTCGACGAAGCGCGTCACGCGGCGCGTGACGACATCACGACGCCGGCCGGCCGCGCGTACGCGGGCCTGCGCCGGCTGATCCGGCAGCGCCGCGCGACGCCGGACCTTGCGGCCGGGACGCCGTGCACGGTGCTGCCCGCCGGCGATCCGGCCCTGCTGGCGCTGGCGCGCGGCGAGCGCTTCCTAAGTCTCTTCAATTTTTCCGGCCGCGCGTTGACCGTCGACCTGGCCGCGTACGGCCGCGCCGGCGCGGTGACGCTGGCGCCGTGGGATCAGGTGTGGCTATGATGACGCAACGTGTCAATGGAACCGTCGCCGTGTTCGGCGAAGCGCTGGTGGACGACTTCGGCGACCGCCAGGTGATCGGCGGCGCGCCGTTCAATGTCGCGCGCCACCTGGCCGCGCTGGGACAGGACGCCCTGATGCTCACCCGCGTGGGCCTGGACGAGAATGGCGCCCGCATGCGCGCGGAGTTCGAGCGCTTCGGCCTGCCGATGGCCGGGCTGCAGGTGGATGCGGCCTTGCCGACCGGCCGGGTGAGTGTGGAACGCCACAGCGACGGCGGCCACCGCTTCACGATACTGCCGCACCAGGCTTATGATGCCATCGAGGCGGAGCCCGCGGTGACGGCCATGGCGGCCGCCGCGCCCGCGACGCTGTATTTCGGCACGCTGGCCCAGCGCGAGCCGGCATCGCGCGATACGCTGGCGCGGCTCTTGGGCGCGACCGATGCCTGCCGCTACCTGGACCTGAACGTGCGGGAAGGGCAGGTGACGGAGCGGTGCGTGTTCGCGTCGCTGCACGCGGCCGACATCGTCAAGGTCAACGAAGAGGAGTTGCAGGATTTGTTCGGCTGGTACACCCACATGCGGCTCCCGACGGACGACATGGCATGCGCCGACGTGCGCCACGCGTGCGCGACCTTGCTGCGCGTGTTTAACCTGACGGGCCTGATCGTGACGCTGGGGCCGCGCGGTGCCGTGTATCTCGGTGCCGATGGCGCATATCACTCAACCCCGACGCCGGGAGTACCCGTGCAGCTGGCCGATACGGTCGGCGCAGGCGACGCCTTCTCCGCCGTGTTCCTGCTGGGCCGCGCGCGCGGCTGGGCGCTTGATGCCACGCTTGCCCGCGCCAACGAATTCGCCGGCGCCGTGTGCGGCATCGTCGGCGCCGTCCCGGACGATCATGCGTTCTACCGTCCATTCATCGACCGCTGGGAGCCATGATGGCCAAGCCGCGTATGACGTTCTGGCAGATCGTCAACATGAACATCGGATTCTTCGGCATCCAGTTCAGCTTCGGGCTGCAGCAGAGCAGCATGAGCCCCATCTACAAATACCTCGGCGCCGACGAGGCGAGCCTGCCCTACCTGTGGCTCGCGGGTCCCGTCACGGGCCTGCTCGTGCAGCCGCTGATCGGCGCGATGAGCGACCGCACCGTCAGCCGCTGGGGGAGACGTACGCCATACTTCCTGATCGGCGCGATCCTGTGCAGCCTCGGCCTGCTGGCAATGCCGTACAGCCCGACGCTGTGGATGGCCGCGAGCCTGCTGTGGATCCTCGACTCCGCGAACAACGTGACGATGGAACCGTACCGCGCGTTCGTCAGCGACAAGCTGCCCGCGAGCCAGCACTCGCTCGGCTTCCTCACGCAGAGCGCATTCACGGGCCTGGGCCAGACGCTGGCCTACCTGACGCCGTCGCTGCTCGTGTGGATCGGGATGGACAAGGACGCCGTCAACGGCAGCCATATCCCGCAGGTCGTCGTCGCGGCATTCCTGATCGGCGCCGTGTGCTCGCTCGTGTCCGTGCTGTGGTCCGTGAAGACGACGCCGGAAGACCCGCTGCCGCCGCACGCGCTGGCGGCGCTGCGCGCCACGCCCGGCGGCTGGAAGCATACGCTGGCGGAGATCGGCGCCGCCGTGCGCGACATGCCGGTGACGATGAAGCAGCTGGCCCTCGTGAAGCTCTTCCAGTGGTACGCGATGTTCTGCTACTGGCAATTCATCACGCTGTCGCTGGCGCGCACCCTGTTCGGCACGAGCGACGCGGCCTCGCCGGGCTTTCGCGACGCGGGCCTGCTCAACGGCCAGATCGGCGCGTTCTACAACTTCATCGCGTTCCTCGCCGCGTTCGCGCTGGTGCCGTTCGCGCGGCGTCACGGGCCGCACGTCGTGCACGCCGTTTGCTTGCTGCTGGCCGGCGCCGGCATGCTCGCGATCCCGCACATCCACACGCCGGTGCTGCTGCTCGTGCCGATGGTCGGCATCGGCCTCGCGTGGGCCAGCATCATGGGCAATCCGTACGTGATCCTCGCGTCCAGCCTGCCGCCGGAACGCACGGGGGTCTACATGGGCATCTTCAACATGTTCATCGTGATCCCGATGATCATCCAGATCTTCACCCTGCCGCTGTACTACCACAGCTGGCTGGGCGGGAACCCGGAAAACGTGATCCGCCTGGCCGGCGCGCTGCTCGTTTGCGCCGCTTTCGCGATGCGCCTGGTGCGCTACAATGCCCCGGGTACGGTCGAACGGACGGAGATGGCGTATGGTGAAGTGGAACGGGATGGCGGTGGTGTTCGGCGAGGTGCTCGTTGAGGAAGGCGCGGGAGGGACTCTGGTCGTGGGCGGCGCCCCGTTCAACGTGGCGCGCCACCTGGCCGCCTTCATGGCACCGCCCCTCCTGATCACCCGCATCGGCGACGACCGCAATGGCGCCGCCGTGCGCGCCGAGTTCGAGCGCTTCGTGATCCCGGAAACGGGCCTGCAGATCGATACGATGGAAGAGACGGGCCGCGCCGTCGTCGAGCGCCAGGGGACGAGCCAGCGCCTCACCTTGCTGCCGCGCCAGGCCTACGATTTCATCGACCCCGCCTCCGCCGCAGCGAGTGTTTCCGGCGAGGTGGGAAGCAATGAGTACGACACCGTGTATTTCGGCACGCTGGCCCAGCGCGAAGAACGCTCGCGCCTCGCGCTGGCGGCCGTGCTGGACGCGACGCCGGCGGCCAAGCGCTTCCTCGACCTCAACCTGCGCATGGGCCACGCGACCGAACCGATCGTCACGAAGGCGCTGACGGCGGCCGACATCGTCAAGGTCAACGAGGAGGAATTGCAGGCGCTGTTCCAGTGGTATTTCCAGATCGGCCCGAACGACGCGGCGCTGTCGACGGAAGAGGTGCACGCGGCCTGCCGCGCGCTGATGGACCGGTTTGCGCTGGAGGCGCTGATCGTGACGCTGGGCCACCGCGGCTCCGTGTACTTCGGCGCGGACGGCAGCTACATCGCCACCCGCGACAACCCGGTGCCGCCGTTCGTGATCGACACGACGGGCGCGGGCGACGCCTTCGCCGCCATCTTCATGCTGGGCCGCGCGCGCGGCTGGCCGCTGGAGCTCATACTGGCGCGCGCCAACGAATTCGCCGGCGCGATCTGTGCGGTCAGCGGGGCGGTGCCCGGCGATATCGGCTTCTACGACAAGTGGGTCGCGCGCTGGCGCGACGCGGCCTGATTCAATCTGCCGGTCGACGCATGGCGGGCACGGGGTGTCCACCCTACCGCCCACCATTGCACGCGAATTGCCGACGTATTATTCGCCCATTTGCGATTGCAGGTAGTTCTGGATGCCGACCTTGACGATGAGGTCGAGCTGCGTCTCCAGCCACTCGATGTGTTCCTCGGTGTCCTCGAGAATCTCCAGCAGCAGGTCGCGCGACACGTAGTCGTGCGCCACCTCGGCGGCGGCGATGCCCTCCTTGACCGTGACCTGGGCCGCGCGTTCCAGCTTCAGGTCGCATTCCAGCATCTCCTGTACCGATTCGCCGATCAGCAGCTTGTGCAGCGCCTGCAGGTTCGGCAGGCCGTCCAGCATCAGGATGCGGTCGATCAGGCGGTCGGCGTGTTTCATTTCGCCGATCGACTCGTCGTATTCCTTCTTGCCCAGTTTCGCGAAGCCCCAGTGCCTGTACATGCGTGCATGCAGGAAATACTGGTTGACTGCGGTGAGCTCATTGGTCAGCTGTGCGTTGAGCAGCCGGATGATGTTGGGATCGCCCTTCATGGATTGCCTTTTCGTGCGGTTGTCGTCATAGCATCATAGCAAACCACGAGGCAGGCGGGGAGGGCATACTCCAGATGTCGCATGCCGGTGCCGCCCGCTGCAAATCGTCAGATCGCCGCCAGCGCCAGGCCGCCCGCCGCCAGCAGCGACATAGCCCCGATCACGATGCCGACGGTGCGCCGCCGGTTGGTCAGCGACCACAGCACGACGCCGGACAGCGACAGCAGGATGATGGAGCCGGCAAGCGTGTCCACGAGCAGGATCCACGCGGCACTCATGCCCACGCCCTTGTGCAGGTTGACCAAGGTGCCGAAGACATTATTCTCGGCACGCTTGACGGTCACATAGCTGTTGCCGACCCAATATTCGGCTTGGACATTGCCCGACGGTGAAGTAAAACTGGCGCTCCAGCGCGCGGGTTGGATCAGCGACTTCTCGCCCCACGCGACGGGCCGCGCGGCCTCGGCTTTTACGCGCCCGGGTTCCGGCTCCAGCCGCAGCGAGCGCTTGAGCCAGGTCGCCAGCGCCTGTGGACTGCCGGGTGCCGGACTCGGCAAGGGAACCTGGACCGTGGACTCCTGCGCCTGGACGGCGGGAATCTTCATGACGGCACGGTGGTTGAGGAGGATGCCGGTGCTGCCGAACAGCAAGCCGAGCACGGCGCCCCAGAGACCGATCCAGCCATGCGTCTTGCGCAGCCATTTGACGATGACGGCGCGGCGCGTGGGCTGCGGAGGCGGCTGGACCGTAAAGGGCGCTTTCGGTGGGCGGAACGGGATTACGGGCATGGGAGTGAAATCCGGATGCGTCGGAAGTCACATATTACCAAGACCGGGTCGTGCATGGTCGGGTGCACGTACCGATTTTGCATAGCAATATCGGGCACCGCGGCGGCCTGCGCGGGAAGGTGTGTGGATCAGGCCACGATCCCGTCGGCGGGCGCGCGGCGCAGCTCGGTGACGACGGTCTTGCTTTCCAGGTGTTCGTGCATTACTTCGCGCGCATAGCTGACGCATTTGCCGCAGCAGGTGCCGACGCCCAGTTCCTTGTACAGGTCGGCCATCGACGTGAGGCCGAGGTCGACCGCCTGGCGGATTTCGCGGTCGGAGATGTTATTGCAGACACAGACGATCATGGGACGGTTCCGGTGGTGGATGCATCACAGGCCGTTGTTACTTGGTCTATAATGCGAATCATTCTCATTACCCTTCGTATTCTGCTCAAGTTGGATCGCGAATGCAAGCGTTTTTGTTGCGTTGTTGCGTTAAATGAAGGCTGAGAGAGCGGAAGTAGACAAACCGCAAATAGAAATAATTCGCATTTAGGTTTATGATGTACCCAACCGTAAAAGCATCGCCCCTTACTCCGGAAGCGACACCATGACTCTTGCTCCTACCCTGACCACGCTCGACAGCCTCAAGGCCGGCCAGAGCGGCACCGTGATCCATCTCGCGCCGAACGCGATCGGCAGCCGCGACGGCGGCATCGACGTGTCGCGCCGCCTGATGGAACTGGGTTTCGTGCCGGGCGAGCGCATCCGCATGCTCAAGCGCGGCCTGCCCGGCGGTCCGCTGGCGGTCAAGGTCGGCCAGTCGACGTTCGCCCTGCGCCGCTTCGAGGCAGCGCTGGTCTCGATCCAGCCGGAGTAATGGAACCGACATGGGAGCAGTAGATCAGCAGGTCCAGGCGGCCGCAAAAACGCCGCTCATCGCCCTGCTGGGTAATCCGAACTGTGGCAAGACCGCCCTGTTCAACCGCCTGACCGGCGCGCGCCAGAAGGTCGCGAACTACGCCGGCGTCACCATCGAACGCAAGGAAGGCAGCTTCACGCTGCCGGGCGGCCGCGCATTGCGCGTGCTCGACCTGCCGGGCGCCTACAGCCTGAACGCCCACACGCCCGACGAAGCGATCACGCGCGACGTCGTCGCCGGCCTGCGCGCCGGCGAACAAACGCCGGACGCCGTCGTCTGCGTCGTCAACGCGACGAATCTGCGCCTGAACCTGCGCCTCGTCCTCGAGATCAAGCGCCTCGGCCTGCCGATGGTGCTGGCGCTGAACATGGTCGACGTGGCGAAGAAGCGCGGCATCGAGATCGACACGGCGCGCCTGTCGAACGAGCTGGGCATGCCCGTCATCGAGACCGTGGCCGTGCACGCCGGCGGCGAGAAGGGCCTGCTGGCGGCGCTGGAAGCCATGCCGCTCGAGCTGCACGTCAAACCGAATCCGCTGTCCGCCATCGACGCCGTCCCGGTCGAGGAGACCCAGCGCGAGGTGCGCCGCATCATCGACGCGACGGTCAGCTTCGACAACGACAAGGGCAACCTGAGCGAGCAGATCGACCATGTCGTGCTGCACCCGGTGATCGGCCCGGTCATCCTCGCGGCCACGATGTTCCTGATTTTCCAGGCCGTGTTCAGCTGGGCCGCCGTGCCGATGGACCTGATCAAGAACGGGGTCGACGCCATCGGCCAGTGGGTCGGCGGTGCCATGGCCGATGGCCCGCTGCGCAGCCTGATCGTCGAGGGTATCCTGGGCGGCGTCGGCAGCGTGCTCGTGTTCCTGCCGCAGATTTTGATCCTGTTCCTGTTCATCCTCGTGCTGGAGGATTGCGGCTACCTGCCGCGCGCCGCGTTCCTGCTCGATCGCATGATGGGCGGCGTCGGCCTCTCGGGCCGCGCGTTCATCCCGCTGCTGTCGTCGTTCGCCTGCGCGATTCCCGGTGTGATGGCCGCGCGCACGATCCAGAATCCGCGCGACCGCCTCGTCACGATCATGATCGCGCCGTTGATGACGTGTTCCGCGCGCCTGCCCGTGTATGCGCTCGTGATCGCCGCGTTCATCCCGAACCGCGAACTGGCCGGCGGCATCAACCTGCAGGGCATGGTGCTGTTCCTGCTGTACGCTGCCGGCATCATCAGCGCGATGGCCGTCGCCTGGGTGTTCAAGCGCACGATGGGCGCCAAGGGCCACCAGCCGCTGATGCTGGAACTGCCGGCCTACCACTGGCCGCACCTGCACAACCTGGCGCTGGGGCTGTGGGAACGCGCGCGCATCTTCATCACCCGCGTCGGCACCGTGATCCTCACCCTGATGGTGCTCGTCTGGTTCCTGTCCAGCTTCCCGGGCGCACCGGAAGGCGCGACGCACCCGCCGATCTACTACAGCATCGCGGGCATGCTGGGCCGCGCATTGGCCGTCGTGTTCGAACCGATCGGCTTCGGCTGGCAGATCTGCATCGCGCTCGTGCCGGGCATGGCCGCGCGCGAAGTGGCCGTCGGCGCGCTGGGCACGGTGTACGCGCTGTCGGGCGGCGGCGAGGACGTGGCCAGCTCGCTGACGCCGATCATCGCCGCGTCGTGGGGCCTGCCGACCGCGCTGTCGCTGCTCGCGTGGTATGTGTTCGCGCCGCAGTGCCTGTCGACCCTGTCCGTCGTGCGCCGCGAAACGGGCAGCGTGCGTTACGCATTCCTGATGGCCGGCTACATGTTCGCGCTCGCGTACACGGCCTCGTTCCTGACCTTCCACATCGCACGGGCCGTGCTGGGGAGCTGATCATGATCCAGTACCTGGTCGTCGCAGTCATCGTCGCCGTCGCCGCGCTGTATGCGGCGGTCAAGTACCTGCCCAAGGCGTGGCGCGAAAAGCTCGTCTACAAGCTGTCGGGCGGCACCGGCAAGGGCCGTTTCGTGAAGTGGCTCGGCACGGATTCCAGCTGCGGCAGCGGGTGCGATACCTGCGGCACGTGCGAGACCGAACCGCTGCCGGAGAAGGATGCAAAAGGGCGCAAGATCATCAAGATCCATTCGTAGGGTGGGCGGCCCTCCGCCCACGCGTTACGCCTACGATTCGCGCCAGCGCAGGTCCAGCATTTCCATCAACCGCTTCGCATCGAACGGCGCCCTGACCTTGATGTCGTTGTCGAAGTAGCAGTACACATCCCCATCCTGCGCCCAGGCGCGGATGCGCGCGGCCCAGCGTTCCAGCGATTCGTCCTCGTACCCGCTCGCATACAGTTCGTGCTCGCCGTGCAGGCGGATGTAGACGAAGTCCGCCGTCACGTCATCCACTTCCAGCCATTTGCCGGCCGTATCGGCCACCACCAGCGCCACGTTGTACTTGCGCAGCAGCGCGAGGAAGGCCGGGTCGCGGAAGCTCTCGTGCCGCACTTCGACGGCGTGGCGCAGCGGGCGCACGGCGTCGATGTCGAGCAGCGCGCGGCCCGCGAGCTTCTCGTCGTGGGCGCGCGCGATGGCAAGCGCATGGCCCGTGTCGTGCGGGAGCAGGGACAGGAAGTGTTCGACCTTGTCGGCATCGAAGCGCAGCTGCGGCGGGAACTGCCACAGGACCGGCCCGAGTTTTTCGCGCAGCGCGAACACGCCGGACGCGAGCACGTTGGCGAGCGGCGTCTCGATGCCGCGCAGCTTGAGCATGTGGGTGAGGAAGCGGTTGCCCTTCACGGCGAAGATGAAACCGGGCGGCGTTGCGTCGTACCACGCCGCATAGCTGGATGGGCGCTGCAGCGAGTAGAACGAGCCGTTAATCTCGATGGTGGGCAGGAAGCGCGACGCATATTCCAGCTCGCGCGCCTGCGCGAGGCCGGGCGGATAAAACACCCCGCGCCATGGTTCGTAACGCCAGCCCGAGATGCCGATGTAGATTGCGCCCATGCCCCCAGTCTAGGGCAAACCGCGGAAATCAGGCGCGCCGGCGGCGCCACAGTCCGATGCCGCCCACGCCCGCCAGCAGCATCGCCCACGTGGGCGCTTCCGGCACGGCCGGCACCGATTCCATGCCGGGCAGGACGGACGACATGGAGAGCGTCGTGCCGTCCGTCCAGAGCAGGTGGTGTTCCGAACCGCCGTACGGGTTGAACTGGTAGTCGTAGACCATCTGCCCGGTCGTGACGAAGTGGCCGCCGCCGTTCAGGCCTTCCGGATCGCTGGAATATTCGCTGATGCCGAACGACAGGCCGCTCTCCGCGGAGAAGCGGAAGCTGTCGGCGTCGCAGTGGTAATAGGTATTGCTGCCCGCCGCGCAGGCCACGTAGTCCTTCGCGTCGACCAGCAGCGACGTCAGCTCGCCCCGTTCGAGGACACCGTCGCCGTTGGCGTCGACGCCGGTGAACGACCCGTCGATGCGCAGGTCGGGCAGGAAGGCGGCGGCTTCCTGGTCGTGGAAGCCGGTGTAGCTGAAGGCCCAGTGGGATGTCTGGGCGTGGGCGATTGTGCTGGCCAGCAGCAGGGCGCCGGCGGTGACGGGGAACTTCATGGGCAGGACCTCGGGAATCAACAAGCGCGACAGACGACAGCCTACCTTGCCGTCCACGAAAGTCCTATGGATTTAACATATGTGTCGCCGCTCAGCCACAGTGCATGAATTACTTCCCTGCCTGCACCACCGGCAGCTCGATCGCGCTCTCCAGCCCCGGCGCGTGATAGATGCGCTGCGTCGCCTTGCGATAATCGCCCGGCTTGGCGTAGAAGATGTTCGGCACGAACGTCTGCGGGTTGCGGTCGTACAGCGGGAACCAGCTGGACTGGATCTGCACCATGATGCGGTGGCCCGGCAGGAACACGTGGTCGACGTTCGGCAGCGCGAAGCGATAGCGCTCGGCCTTGTTCGCGGGGATCGCGGCCGGCTTGTCCAGGCCCTGGTAGTAGCGGCCGCGGAAGATGTCCATCGCGATCGGCAGCTGGTAGCCGCCCATCTCGGGCTGCGCCGCGACTTCGTCCGGGTACACGTCGATCAGCTTGACGACCCAGTCGCTGTCCGTGCCCGACGTCGACGCGTACAGGTCGACCATCGGCTGGCCGGCCAGCTGCAGCGGCGCGGTGAGCGGGGCGGTCGTGTAGGTCAGCACGTCCGGGCGGTCCGAATAGCTGCGCTGGTCCGTCACGAGCCACGGCTTCCACACGCTGGCGTCGGTCATGTGCACGGGACGGGGCACGAACGGCACCGGTTTCGCCGGGTCGGACACGTATTCGTCGAACGCGGCCGTCTTGTCGGCCTTGCCCTGCGCCTTCTCGAAGGCGAGGCCGAAGCCCGGCTTCAGGTACAGCGGCGTAGAGGCCGGCACGAGCGGCCACTGGTCGAGACGGCGCCAGCGATTGACGCCGGTCTGGTACGACCACACGGGCGGCGTGTCGAACGCGGGCGCGCCATCCTTCAGGTACTGGTTGAAGAACGGGAGCATGACTTCACGGCGGAATTCGCGCGCGGTGTCGCCCGTGAATTTCAGCGCGCCCAGCGTCGAGCCTTCGTAGTTGACGCCACTGTGGCGCCACGGGCCCACCACCAGCGAATTCAGTTTATTCGTCTTGTCCTGCGGCTCGACGGCGGCATAGGTCGCATAGGCGCCGTAGATGTCTTCCTGGTCCCAGCGGCCGACGACGGTCATCGTCGGCACGGCCAGCGGACGCCTGGCGAGGATCTTGTCCAGTGCCTGCTCCTGCCAGTAGCTGTCGTAGGCCGGATGCTCGAACAGCTTCTTCGTGAAGTTCAGCTGGTCGACGCCGTAGAGGTGCGCGAAGTCGGACGTGGAGCCCGCGCGCAGCCAGGCGTCGTAGTCGTCGTTGATGCCGGTGACGATCTTCTCGCCTTCGCCGCGCGCCGCGTTCTGGCTGGCGATGTAGGCGAGGTTCGGGTTGCGGAACGCGCCGTTGTGGAACCAGTCGTCGCCGCGCCAGCCGTCGACCATGGGGCTCATCGGCACGGCGGCCTTCAGCGCGGGGTGCGGGTCGACGAGGGCCATCAGCACGGTAAAACCTTCGTAGGACGAGCCGACCATGCCGACCTTGCCGTTCGATTGCGGGATGTTCTTGATCAGCCAGTCGATCGTGTCGTAGGCATCGGTCGTGTGGTCGACTTGCGTGTTGTTCAGCGGGCCGCGCACCGGGCGCGTCATCACGTAGTCGCCTTCGGAACCGTACTTGCCGCGCACGTCCTGGAACACGCGGATATAGCCGTTCTCGATGAAGGCATCGTCGCCGTCGCCGAGAATCGACGTGATGTGCGGGCTCTTCATGCGGCCCGCGCGGCCCGACGCGTTGTACGGCGTGCGCGTCAGCATGATCGGCGCCTTGCCTTCCGCGATGCTCTTCGGGATCACGATCACGGTATGCAGCTTGACGCCGTCGCGCATCGGGATCATGACGTCCTGCTTGACGTAGTCGGCGTTCGGGACCGTCGTCTCGAATTTTCCGGCCGGGATATCCGGCGCCATCGGTGACGTCTGGGCGTGCGCGGCGCTGGCGAAGGCGGCGGCAAGCACGAGGGAAAGGACGGACAGGGACGGCAGGCGGTAACGCGGCATCGGATTGGTCTCCACGGGACGGTTGAGTGAGCAACCTTGGATAAAGATTGCAACAGAGCATGGTACCGAACCGTGGGAAAGTCTGCAAACGCGCCACCAGAATTCGGGGTCAGAGCACGTTTTGCTCAGAATTCGGGGTCAGAGCACATTTTTAGGCACGGTCTTTAGAGAATTCGGGGTCAGAGCACATTTTTAGGCACGGTCTTTAGAGCAAGCTTGTGCGCTAGTCGTCACCTGTTCGGATCTACATGCGGCGAGCGGTCGCGGGGCCATGTGAGCATCCCGTAGGGTCAATATCCATCTGGACATTGACCCAAAATGTGCTCTGACCCCGAATTGAAAAAATGGCCGGTGGGAACCGGCCGGGAGGATCAGGTGGCCAGGAGCTTGCGGCCTGCCGGCGCAGCGACGGGCGGCGTGCTTGCTGCCAGCTTGAAGGTGCTGACGACGGCATCCAGTTCGCGTGCCTGTTCCTGCAGCGCGGCGGCCGCTGCGGCGGCTTCTTCGACGAGGGCCGCGTTCTGCTGCGTCGCGTCGTCCATCTGCGCGATCGCCTGGTTGACCTGCGCGATGCCCGTGCTCTGTTCCTGGCTGGACGCCGCGATGTCGCGCATCAGCACTTCCGCGCGGCGCACCGACGTGACGATCGCTTCCATCGCCTTGCCCGCGCCGTCCGCCAGCGCGCTGCCCGCGTCGACCTTGGCGACGGAGTCGAGGATCAGCTGGCGGATCTCTTTCGATGCCGCCGCCGAGCGCTGCGCCAGGGTGCGCACCTCGCCCGCGACGACGGCGAAGCCGCGGCCCTGTTCGCCCGCGCGCGCGGCTTCCACGGCTGCGTTCAGCGCGAGGATATTGGTCTGGAAGGCGATGCCGTCGATGACGCCGATGATCTCGGAAATCTTGCGCGAGCTTTGCGTGATGGCGCCCATCGTGCGCACGACTTCCGCCACGACGGCGCCGCCTTTCTCGGCCGACTGCGCCGTCTCGGACACGAGGCGGTTCGCTTCCATCGCATGCTCGGCGTTGTGGCGCACGGTGGTCGTCAATTCTTCCATCGCGGCCGCCGTCTCTTCGATGCTCGACGCCTGCGCTTCCGTGCGCGCCGACAGGTCCAGGTTGCCGCGTGCGATTTCCTCGGTCGCGCCGGCGATCACATGGCTGCTGTCGCGCACCTTGCCGATCGTGCCGCTCAGCGAGCCGACGAAGCGGTTGAACGCCTGCGCCAGCTTGCCGACTTCGTCCTCGCCGTCCGCCTGCAGACGGCGGCTCAGGTCACCTTCACCGTCGGCGATCTCGCCCAGCATGCCGGCCGCGCCCATCACCGGCGCCGAGATGGCGCCCGCGACGAACCAGATCGCGGCGAGACCGACGGCACCGCCGACGAGGGCCGCAACGATGGCGGACACCGCCGCCGTCTGTCCGATGTTGCCGAGCACTTCGGCCTCCGGCACCTCGGCCACGACGTACAGGTTCAGCTCCGGCACATACGACGAGGCGACGAACTGGCGGCCCGCCGGCGCGTCGTAGCGCGCGGAGGAAAAGGCCTGCTTGCCCAGCAGCGAACGTACGAGTGCGGGCGTGAAGCCGGGCTGCTTGTCGAGGGTGTGGCGACCGTCGAGCAGGCCGCGGTCGCGGTGGACCAGCAGCGTGCCGTCGGTGCTCACCAGGTAGACGTAGCCGGATTTGCCGAGGCGGTAGTTGCGGATGCTGTTCGCCAGCGCTTCGGCAGAGAGGCCCAGGCCGGCGACCGCCAGCTTGCCGCCCGGCGTCTGCACGCGCGCGTCGATGAACAGCATGTAGACGCCCGTGGTGCCATCCTTGTCCAGGTTGAGCGAATAGGACACGCCGCTGTCGAGGAATTTCTTGAACCAGGCATCCTTGTCCGACTTCTTGTCGATCATGCGGTCGAGGCCCTTTTCGGTGAAGTATTTCGACGTCGTGTCCGACACCCATAACACGGTGGCCGCATGGTTGGCGTCCTGCAGGCGCTTGGACTGCGCGGTCCACGCGGCGAGGCCGTCGTCCGGATTGCCGGCGTCTTCCCACGCCTGCAGGAAGGTGTTGTTCGCCAGCGTCTGCGAAATCGCGGCGGGTTCCGCGATCTGGCGCTGGATGTCGTTGCGGATGGCGCTGACCTGGGCCGGCAATTCATTGTCGACGACGCGCTCGCGCATCTGCGCGCTCGTCATCGAAATGGACAAGGTGGAGGAAATGGCGATGAAGACGAGCAGGCACACGCCCATGCTGAGCATGAGCTTGCTGCGGATGCCGAGTTGACGAAAGTTCATGAGCGTGAATTGATTTGTGGAAAGTCACATGGAGTGTAATCAGGGAAGCGTTGCATGAAGCCCGTAATTCCTGAACTTCGTCAAATTTCATGCCTTGACGCGGCATCGCTACAACGTTCTTTTATAGTCTTGTAAATGGTCAGGGAGCTGATCTTTCCAGCGATATATGGGCTATCTTCCCTTGAGTATGTTGTCGGTTTGCTTCTTGTCGGCACGCAAGAATGCTAAGCTACCGCCTTTCCCATCCCGGTACACGCTGATGATCGTCGTCCATCACCTGAACAACTCGCGCTCCCAGCGCATCCTGTGGCTGCTGGAAGAACTGGGCCTGGACTACGAGATCAGGAAATACCAGCGCGATCCGAAGACGATGCTGGCGCCGCCCGAACTGCGCGCCGTGCACCCGCTCGGCAAGTCGCCCGTGATCCAGGACGGTGACGCGATCGTGGCCGAATCGGGCGCGATCGTCGAATACCTCGTCGACCGCTACGCCCCCGCATTGGCACCGAAGCCCGGCACGCCCGAGCGGCTGCGCTACACGTACTTCCTGCACTACGCGGAAGGCTCGGCGATGCCGCCGCTGCTGTTGAAACTCGTGTTCGACCAAGTGGAGAAGAGCCCGGCGCCGTTCTTCGTGCGCCCGATCGCAAAGGCCATCTCGAACAAGGTCAAGAGCAGCTACGTGCTGCCGCAGATCCGCCAGCACCTGGCGTACCTGGAGGGAGAATTAAGCAAGCGCACGTGGTTCGCGGGCGACGAGTTTTCCGCCGCCGACATCCAGATCAGCTTTCCGCTGGAAGCCGCAGCCGCGCGCGGAGGATTGGATGCACAATATCCGAACCTCGTCGCCTTCCTCGACAAGATCCACGCGCGCCCGGCCTACAAGCGCGCGCTCGAACGCGGCGGGCAATACGACTTTGTAAAGTAAGAGATACATGGCGAAGCTGCTGGCCATCGACGGCCTGAACATCGTGCGGCGCGTGTACGAGGCGAGTCCCGAGCCGGACTCCGACCTCAAGGCGAGCATCGCCCTGCGCCACGCGTTCTCGTCGTTCCGCAACCTGCTGGAAGCGCACGCGCCCACGCACGTGCTGGCCGCGTTCGACTACGGCGGCGCCACATGGCGGCACGCGCTGTATCCGCGCTACCGGGAAGGCCGGGCGCCCATGCCGGGCGTGCTGCGCGAGGCGCTGCCGGCATTCCACGACCGCCTGCGCAGCGTCGGGCTGCACGTGCTGATGCTGCCCGAGGTCGAGGCCGACGACGTGATCGGCACGGGCGTGATGCGCTGGCTGGCGGAAGGGCGCGGCGACGCCGTCGTCGCCACCACCGACAAGGACTTGCACCCGCTGATCGCGCACGGCGCGCTCGTGTGGGATCATTTCAAGGGCGAGTGGCACGACGACGCCTGGGTGCGCAACAAGTTCGGCGTCGCGCCCGAGCGCCTGCACGACCTGCTGGCGCTGATGGGCGACCCGACCGACGGCGTGCCGGGCGTGTCGAAGATCGGAATGAAGACGGCGGCGCGGCTGCTGAATGCGTACGGCGACCTGGACGCCGTCATGGCCGGCGCCGGCATCCTCAAGACGCCGCTGGGCGAACGCCTGCGCGCGGAGCGCGAGATCCTCGAGGTGTCGCGCAAGCTGGTACAACTGAAGACCGACGTGCGGCTGGGCGTCACGTGGAACATGCTGGCCTACGAGTCAGGCTGAAGAAAGGAAATCGATGCTCAAGGCGATCATCGTCGACGGCAGCGCAGTGGCGCGCGGCCTCCTCAACACGGTGCTGACGGACGGCGGCTACGACGTGGCCGGCCAGGCCCATACGGCGGCGGCCGGGTTCGCGCTCGCGCTCAAGCACCAGCCGCACATCTTCTGCATCGCGCGCGACCAGTTCGAGGATGGCCGGGAAGCCGTCGACCAGCTGCGCGCGCAACTGCCCAAGACGCTGATCTTCATGGTCTCCGGCTCGCTCGACGCACCCGCCATCCAGGCCGCGGTCGCGGCCGGCGTGCACGGCTTCATCGTCAAGCCGTTCAAGGCCGACACGGTGCTGCGCACGATCCGCAATACCGTCATCTCCATCGTCAAGAAGCACCGCGGGCCTTGACCTTCAGGGGCGGCGCCGCAGCTCCTCCACGGCGCTGGCCGCCAGTTCCTGCAATGCCCTGACTGCGCGCGCGCGCAGGCGGCGCGGCTCGCGGTCCAGCTCGCACAGCGTGCCGAGCGCATGGCCGCCCGCATCGGCCAGCGGCACGCCGGCGTAGAAGCGCACGTGCAGCTCACGGCATTCTCCTTGCATGTGTGTCACGCATCCAAAAAATTGACGCATTTGATTTGTTGCTTTCCCGCGTATTCGGCAAGTATTTGATTATATGGCCGAATTATTTGTTGACCACAGGGAATTTGCCGATCAGAATCCAATGAATTAGTCAAATCCGTCAAATCACTGAAGGCAACCATGCCCCTGACCCACCTCCGCCCGCGTGGCGAAGCCGCCCGTCTCGATGTGTTGCGCAAGCTGAACCTGCTCGACACGCCCCCGAGCGAGGCCTTCGACCGCATCACCCGCATGGCCGCCCAGTTGTTCGGGCTGCCCATCGCGGCCGTGTCGCTGACGGACAGCAACCGCCAGTGGTTCAAGTCGCGCGTGGGCGTCGAGCGCGACTCGATCCCGCGCATGAAGGCGCCGTGCGGGCAGGTGGCCGACGAGCGCGCGCTGCTGGTCATCGAGGACCTGCAGCTGGAAGCGTGCTATCACGACAGCGTGCTGGCCGCGTCGGGCGTGCGTTTCTACGCGGGCGCGCCGCTCGTCACGCGCGACGGCTGGTGCCTGGGCGCGATGTGCGTGCTGGGCCCGAGCCCGCGCACGATCACGGACGCCGAGCGCGTGGCGCTGACCGACCTCGCGGCGATGGTGATGGAACAGATCGAGCTGCAGCATGCGCTGGGCCGCGTCGACGCCGTCAGCGGCCTGCCGAACCGCACGCAGTTCCTCGACGATTTCAAGGACCTCAACATGGACAGCCCGCGTGGCGAACACCGCCTCGCCGCGCTCGTGAACCTGGCGAGCCCGGAGCAGCTGGGCAACGCGATGCGCGCGATGGGGGCGTCCTACCAGGACGAGATCGTCGGCGAGGCCGTGCGCATGCTGGACTCGACGATCGGCAAAACGGGGATCGTGTACCACATCGGCGCGACGGAATTCGCCTTCGTCGCGCCGGCCGGCACCGAGCTGGATGGGTTCTGCGCGGACCTGGAAGACTGGCTGCGCCAGCGCGCGCAATCGGTGACGTCGCGCTTCGTGACGACGGCGACGGTGGGCATCGTGCCGTTCCAGATCGGCCCCACCGCGTGCGCGGACCTGCTGCGCAACCTGCACTCGGCGGCGCACCACGCGTTCGAGATGGACCGCGGCGTGTCCGTGTTCTCGCGGGAGCAGGACGCCGTGTACCGGCGCCGCTTCTGGCTCATCAACGAATTCGGCGCGGCGCTCGAGAACAGCGACCAGCTGCGGCTCGTGTACCAGCCCAAGGTCGACCTGGACAGCGGCGCGTGCATCGGCGCGGAAGCGCTGCTGCGCTGGACGCATCCGACGTTCGGCGACGTGTCGCCGGCCGAGTTCATTCCCATCGTCGAGCAGACGTCGATGGTGCGCGCGACCACGCGCTGGGTCGTGGAGACGGCGCTGCGCCAGCTGGCGGCGTGGTGGGAAGCGGGTATCGAACTGCAGGTGGCCGTCAACGTGTCGGCCGTGAACCTGCTGGAGCCGGACTTCTGCGAGCGCATCGTCGACGGCCTGCGCCGCCACGGCCTGCCGGCATCGAGCCTCGCGCTGGAGATCACGGAGAGTGCGCTGATGAAGAACCCGCGGCTGGCCGAGGCCACCCTGCAGGCGCTGGATGCGGCCGGCGTGCGGCTCGCGATCGACGATTTCGGCACGGGCTACAGCAGCCTGGCCTATCTGCAAAGCCTGCCGGCGCAGGTGGTCAAGATCGATCAGTCGTTCGTGCGCGGTATCGAACGGGACGAGCGCAAGCGCTCACTGGTGGCGGCGATGATCAAGCTGTCGCACGACCTGGGGCACCGCGTGGTGGCGGAAGGCGTGGAGACGGCGGATGTCGTGGATGTGCTGAAGGAGGTGGATTGCGACGAAGCGCAGGGCTATCTGTATGCGCGGCCGCTGGCGCCGCAGGCGTTTGTGCAGTGGGTTGAGCGACGGGGGCAAGCTAACGCAATGCCAGCTTAAACCAACGTCGTCCCCGCGCAGGCGGGGACCCAATTTTGCATGCGTTTCGATACGCTTAAAACTTGGCCCCCCGCCTTCGCGGGGGCGACGGCATTTTTACGCCGCGTCCTTCGCAGCGGCCAGCAACCCCATCTCTTCCGACCCGAGCAGCTTGTCGATATCGAGCAGGATGAGCATGCGCTCGTCGACGGTGCCCAGCCCGCGCAGGTATTCGCCCGACACGGTGGCGCCCAGGTCCGGAGCCGGCTTGATCTGGTCCGGCGTCAGCGTGACGACGTCCGAGACGCTGTCCACCACCATGCCGATCGTGTGCTTGTTGATGTTCAGGACGATCACGACGGTGAACGCGTCATAGGTCGGCGCGCCCACGTTGAACTTGATGCGCATGTCGACGATCGGCACGATGCTGCCGCGCAGGTTGACGACGCCCTTCAGGTATTCGGGCGCGTTGGCGATGCGCGTGACGGCGTCGTAGCCGCGGATTTCCTGGACCTTCAGGATGCTGATGGCGTATTCCTCGCCGCCCAGGCGGAACGACAGCACTTCGGTCGCGTTGTTGATGTCTTCAGCCATGATACCTCTCGTTAATTTCCATGTGGCAATATAACGAGAGATTACGACATTTTTGTGTCAGATACGATGGACAAATGACAATCGCGCACAAAAATGCCGCAACTGCGGGATGAACGCAACAATCAGACGGCGCTCGCCGTATCGATGATGCCGCCGCCCAGGCAGACGTCGCCGTCGTACAGCACGGCCGACTGGCCCGGCGTCACGGCCCATTGCGGGTCGGTGAAGTCGAGCGCGAAGCGATCGAGGCCTTCCGGCGTCACCGTGCACGGCACGTCGGTCTGGCGGTAGCGCGTCTTGGCCGACAGTGGACGGGGCTCCGGAGGTTCGCCCGCGATCCAGCTGGCCTGGCCCGCGCCGAGACGCTCCGACAGCAGCCACGGGTGATCGTGGCCCTGCACGATGTACAGCGTGTTGGTGGCGATGTCCTTGCGCGCCACGAACCATGGCTCGCTCGTGCCGTCCGCATTCTTGTGCGACTTCAGGCCGCCGATGCCGATGCCCTTGCGCTGGCCCAGCGTGTAGAACGACAGGCCCACGTGCTCGCCCACGGTCTGGCCATTATCGAGTTTCATCGGGCCCGGCTTGTGCTGCAGGTAGCGCCCGAGGAATTCGCGGAACGGGCGCTCGCCGATGAAGCAGATGCCGGTCGAATCCTTTTTCGCCGCGTTCGGCAGGTTCAGCTTTTCCGCGATCTTGCGCACTTCCGTCTTGGCGATCTCGCCCAGCGGGAACAGCGATTTCGACAACTGCGCCTGGTTCAGGCGGTGCAGGAAGTAGCTCTGGTCCTTGGTCGAATCGAGCGCTTTCAACAGCTCGAACTTGCCGGTCGAGACGTTCTGGCGCACGCGCGCATAGTGCCCGGTCGCGATCAAATCGGCGCCCAGCTTCATCGCGTGGTCGAGGAAGGCCTTGAACTTGATCTCGGCGTTGCACAGCACGTCCGGGTTCGGCGTGCGGCCGGCCTGGTACTCGCGCAGGAATTCCGCGAACACGCGGTCCTTGTATTCGGCGGCGAAATTGACCGCCTCGATGTCCACGCCGACGACGTCGGCCACGCTGGCCGCGTCGATCCAGTCCTGGCGCGTGGAACAGTATTCGGAATCGTCGTCGTCTTCCCAGTTCTTCATGAACAGGCCGACGACTTCATAGCCCTGTTCCTTCAACATCCAGGCCGCGACCGAGGAGTCGACGCCGCCCGACATCCCGATCACGACTTTCTTTTTGTGCATAGCTTCAGGTTACGTCCGGTTTGATGGTTAGCCCGCTGTTATACACCGAGTAGTCCGTGTACAGCAGGTCCAGCGGGGTGCGCTTGCCCGCCAGGTAATCGTCCACGCAGCGCAGCACGATGGGGCTGCGGTGGCGCTCCTGGCACGCGGCCAGTTCGTCGCGCGTGAGCCACAGCGTGCGCAGGATGCCGTGGTCCAGTGCCTGGTCGTACTGCCTGCCGGCCTTGCCGCAGAACGTGAAGCGCAAATACGTCACGTCGTGCCCGCGCGATTTCGAGTGGTAACGCGACAGATACATGCCGACGAGGGCTTCCGGGATGAACTCGTGCGCCGTCTCTTCCATCGCCTCGCGGATCACCGCCTGTTCAAGCGATTCGTGGGGGTCGAGGTGGCCGGCGGGCTGGTTCAGGCGGATGCCGTCGCTGGTTTCTTCTTCGATCAACAGAAAGCGGCCATCGCGCTCGATGATCGCGGCGACGGTGACTGACGGTCTGAAGGTATGGGTCATGCGCGTCCTTGTAGTGAGCCGACATTCTACCTTGATGGAACGTGCGTTGCTCGGGCGCACGCTGCGCCGCAACAGTTCGAGTCAAGGAAACTTATTGATATAAGACAAAACGAGGCGAGATTTGTCTAGGTTGCAATGGTATGCGCTATGAAAATCGCTTATCTGTTTCTGAAAAACCACTATCTGTATTGATCGGGTGTATTACATGCTAGATTGTAGACAGTTAATTAACTACACGGAGGCATCATGAGAATTGGTGTGCCGGCCGAATCGAGGCCGGGCGAAACGCGTGTCGCAGCAACTCCCGAAACCGTCAAGAAGCTGGCCGCCCAGCACGAAGTCATCGTGCAGTCGGGCGCCGGCCTTCACGCTGCCGCGATCGACGATGCCTATGTCGCCGCCGGCGCCCGCATCGGTACGGCGGAAGACGCCCTCGGGGCCGACCTCGTCCTCAAAGTGCGCAGCCCGGATGCCCAGGAACGCGCGCTGATGAAACCGGGCGCCGCCCTCGTCGGCATGCTGAACCCGTTCGATACCGACAACCTGGCCGCGCTGGCCCAGCAGCGCTTGACGGCGTTCGCGCTGGAAGCGGCGCCCCGGATCACGCGCGCCCAGTCGATGGACGTGCTGTCGTCGCAGGCCAATATCGCCGGCTACAAGGCGGTGATGATGGCCGCCAACGCGTACCAGCGCTTCATGCCGATGCTCATGACTGCCGCCGGCACCGTGAAGGCGGCGCGCGTGCTGATCATGGGCGTGGGCGTCGCCGGCTTGCAGGCCATCGCGACCGCGAAGCGCCTGGGCGCCGTCATCGAGGCGTCCGACGTGCGTCCGCCCGTGAAGGAACAGGTGGAATCGCTGGGCGCCAAGTTCATCGACGTGCCGTTCGTCACGGACGAGGAACGCGAGATCGCGAAAGGTGTCGGTGGCTATGCGCGCCCGATGCCGGCCGACTGGATGCGCCGCCAGGCGGAACTCGTGCACGAGCGCGCGAAGCTCGCGGACATCGTCATCACGACCGCGCTGATCCCCGGCCGCAAGGCGCCGGTGCTGATCCTTGAGGAGACGGTGCGCGCGATGAAGCCGGGCTCCGTGATCGTCGACATGGCCATCGAGCAGGGCGGCAACTGCCCGCTGACGGAGCTCGGCAAGACGGTCGTCAAGCATGGCGTGACGATCATCGGCGAGCCGAACCTGCCGGCGCTGGTCGCGGCCGACGCGTCGGCCCTGTACGCGCGCAACGTGCTGGACTTCCTGAAGCTCGTGATCGACAAGGACGGGAAGCTCGTCATCGACCGCGAGGACGAGATCGTGCGCGCGGTGCTGGTCGCCATCGATGGCGACGTGTTACGCAAATAGAAGGGGAGGGGACGCCATGGAAATCAGCCATACCATCATCAACCTGATCATCTTCGTGCTGGCGATCTACGTCGGCTACCACGTCGTGTGGACCGTCACGCCCGCGCTGCACACGCCGCTGATGGCGGTGACGAACGCCGTATCGGCCATCATCATCGTCGGCGCCATGCTGGCGGCCGGCCTGACGGAAGGCCTGACGGGGCAAGTCGCCGGCACCATCGCCGTCGCGCTGGCCGCCGTGAACGTGTTCGGCGGCTTCCTCGTGACCCAGCGCATGCTGGAGATGTTCAAGAAGAAGGAACCGAAAGCGAAGGGGCTGCCTGCCGCAAAGGATGCCGCCGGCGCCGTCCATGCCAAGGAGGCCGCATGAACATGATCAGCATGAACGTCGTGACGCTCTTGTACCTCGTGGCGTCCGTGTGCTTCATCCAGGCCTTGAAGGGTTTGTCCTCGCCGTCGACCGCGCGCATGGGCAACGCGTTCGGCATGACGGGCATGGGCATCGCCGTCATCACGACCATCGCCCTGATGTTCAAGCTGAAGGAGCAGATGCAGACGGGCGGCATGGGCTTCGGCCTCGTGCTGCTGGGCGTCGTGGTCGGCGGCGCGATCGGTGCCGTGGCCGCGAAGCGCGTCGAGATGACCAAGATGCCGGAGCTGGTGGCCGCGATGCACTCGCTGATCGGCCTCGCCGCGGTGTGCATCGCCATCGCGGCCGTGTCGGAGCCGTGGGCTTTCAACATCGCCGCGCGCGGCGAAGGGCTCCCGTTCGGCAACCGGTTGGAACTCTTCATCGGCACGTTCGTCGGCGCCGTCACGTTCTCCGGTTCCGTGATCGCGTTCGGCAAGCTGGCCGGCAAATACAAATTCCGGCTGTTCCAGGGCGCGCCCGTGCGCTACCCGGGCCAGCACATGATCAACCTGGTCGCCGCCCTCGCCATCGTCGGCCTGGGCCTCGCGTTCTGCTTTTCGGACGGTGCCGCGCCCGCATGGACGCCATACATCGTGATGGCCGTGCTGTCGTTCATCCTGGGCGTGCTGATCATCATCCCGATCGGCGGCGCCGACATGCCCGTCGTCGTGTCGATGCTGAACTCGTACTCCGGCTGGGCGGCGGCCGGCATCGGCTTTTCGCTGAACAACTCGATGCTGATCATCGCGGGCTCGCTGGTGGGCTCGTCGGGTGCGATCCTGTCGTACATCATGTGCAAGGCGATGAACCGCTCGTTCTTCAACGTGATCCTGGGCGGCTTCGGCGGCGAGGCGGTAGCGGCAGATACCGGCGGCGCGAAGGAACAGCGCCCCGTCAAGTCTGGCTCGCCGGAAGACGCGGCGTTCATCCTGCAGAACGCCGAATCCGTCATCATCGTGCCGGGCTACGGCCTCGCCGTGGCGCGCGCCCAGCACACGGTGAAGGAACTGGTCGACAAGCTGACGGAACACGGCGTGCAGGTGCGCTACGCGATCCACCCGGTGGCGGGCCGCATGCCGGGCCACATGAACGTGCTGCTGGCCGAAGCGGAAGTCCCGTACGACCAGGTCGCGGAGATGGAAGACATCAACGGCGAATTCGGCCAGACGGACGTGGTGCTCGTGCTGGGTGCGAACGACGTCGTGAACCCGGCCGCGAAGGATCCGAAATCGCCGATCGCGGGGATGCCGATTCTCGAGGCCTACAAGGCCAAGAGCATCATCGTCAACAAGCGGTCGATGGCGTCCGGGTATGCGGGGCTGGACAACGATCTGTTCTACCAGCCGAACACGATGATGGTGTTCGGCGATGCGAAGAAGGTGATCGAGTCGATGGTGAAAGCCGTCGAGTAGGGGCGGCACCCTGTGCCCACGCGTGACGCATGCGTCCAAGTCGGCCGTCGCGTGGGCTCGGGGAGCCCACCCTACCGCCGACCGAACATCATCAGTTCGGCCAGCAGCATCCGCGCTGGTTTGACGGTATCTAAAGCGGCCAATGCGAGCCCGAACAGCGGCTGCAGCGGCCCCGTGTTCGCGAACACGCGCGCCATCGCATCCGTCGCGCGGATGATGGCGCCGCGGTCGCGCGCACGTTCCTCGGCGAAGCGGGACAACGCGTCCGCGATGCCTCCGTCCTGCTCGATCCCGTGCCCCAAGGATCGAGCCAATAAGCGCGCGAGCACGGCCGCATCGCGCAGGCCGAGATTCAGTCCCTGGCCCGCGACCGGATGCAGCGTTTGCGCCGCGTTGCCGATCGCGACCGTGCGCGCCGAGAAGCGCGGATCCGCATTCAGCCCGAGCGGAAACGCCGCGCGTTCCGATGCGCGCGTAAAGGTGCCGAGACGTTCGCCGAACGCGTCGCCCAGCTGGCGCAGGAATTCAGGCTCGCCCAGGTCCAGCAACTGCTGCGCGCGTTCCGGCCGCACGCACCAAACGAGCGCATATTGGTGGCCATCGGGGCCGTCCTGCGGCAGCAGCGCGAGCGGGCCTTCGTCCGTGAAGCGTTCGAAGGCGCGGTGCGGTATGCCCTGGCTGCACGTCACGCGCGCGATGACCGCGGTCTGCACGTAGTCGCGCCGCCGGGTGCGTTCCGCCTGTTCGCCGAACACGCCGCCTTCGGCCTGCACGGCCACCTGCGCATGGAGCTTGCGGCCATCGTCCAGGTCGAGCACGACGCCGTCGCGGTCTTCGACGAGCGCCGTCACGCGCACGGGGCGCAAGGCCTGCACGCCCGCGCGGTCGCAGGCGCGCACCAGCGCGTCGACGACGTCGCCGTAGCGCGCCACATAGCCCAGCGCGTCGACATCGTGTTCGGCGCGGTCCATCATGCTGCGGCCCAGGTGGCCGCGGCGCGACACGTGGATCTGGTGGATCGGCGTCGCGTGCGGCTGCACGTTGGCCCACGCGCCCACGTCGACGAGCAGCTGGCGGCTGCCCCACGACAGCGCGATCGAGCGCGGATCGGAGATCGCCTGGCCCAACGCCTTCGCATCGACGAGCGCGATGCGCTTCGGTTCGACCCCGCGGCGCGCCATCAATGCGGCCAGCGCGAGGCCGACCGGGCCGGCGCCGCAGATCGCGACATCGACGGACAGCGTGTCTTCAGCCATGCGTGGTCCCCACGATCGCTTCGATCTCGGCCACCGACTTCGGCGCGGACGCCGTCAGCAAACGATAGCCGTCCCTGGTCACGACGACGTCGTCCTCGATGCGGATGCCGATGTGCCAGAAGCGTTCCGGCACGCCGCCGGCCGGGCGCACGTAGATGCCCGGTTCCACCGTCACGACCATGCCTTCCTGCAGCGGCCGCGAGGGCTTGTCGGCCTGCGTCACGTCGCGGTAGGCGCCCACGTCGTGCACGTCCATGCCGAGCCAGTGGCCCGTGCCGTGCATGTAGAACGGGACGTGGGCCTTGTCGGCGATGGCGTCGTCGACGGTGGCGTATTTCGTCTTGTCGATGAGGCCCAGGTCCAGCATGCCCTGCGCGAGCACGCGCAGGGCCGCTTCGTGGAAGGCGCCGTACGGCCGGCCCGGCGCGATGGCCTTGAACGCCGCGTCCTGCGCCGCCAGTACGAGCTCGTAGAGTGTTCTCTGGGCGTCCGTGAAGCGGCCATTCACCGGGAACGTGCGGGTGATGTCGGACGCGTAGCCATCCAGCTCGCAGCCGGCGTCGATCAGCACGAGATCGCCGTCCTGCATCTGCCGGTCATTGACGTTGTAATGCAGGATGCAGGCGTTCGGACCGGATGCCACGATGGGCGTGTAGGCCGGGAACTGGGCGCCGTGCTTGCGGAAGGCGTACAGCAGTTCCGCTTCCAGTTCGTATTCGAACATGCCGGGCTGCGCCGCGCGCATCGCGCGCGCGTGCGCGCCGCCCGAGATCTCTCCGGCGCGCAGCATCAGCGCCTGTTCGTCGGCGTCCTTGATCAACCGCATTTCGTCCAGCAGCGGCAGCAGGTTGACGACCGTGTCGGGCGCCGTCGTGCCGGTGCGGCCTTGCGCGCGCACGGCCTTGATCCAGCCGGCCACCTGCGCATCGAGCGCCGCGTTCGACGCCACCGCGTAGTACAGCGCGGGCGCGTTGGCGAGGATGCGCGCCATGTGCGTATCGAGTTCGCCGATGGGATAGGCGTCGTCGAAACCGAACGCCGTGCGCGCCGCTTCCGGGCCGTGGCGGTAGCCGTCCCAGATCTCGCGTTCGACGTTCTTCTCGCGGCAGAACAGGATGGCGCGGGCCGGCTTGTCGCCGTGCGCGGCGACGAGTACCAGCACGCTTTCCGGCTCCGTGAAGCCGGTCAGGTAGTAGAACGAACTGTCGTGGCGGTAGGGATAGTCGCTGTCGCCGTTGCGCAGGACTTCCGGCGCGGTGGGCAGCACGGCCACACTGCCGGGCTGCATCTGCGCGGCCAGGCGCGCTCGCCGATTCCCGTACTGTGCCGCGTAATCCATCATGCCCCGGCCTTCGCCACGGAGCCCGGTGGCGCGTTGAGTTCTTCGAGCTGGCGCACGGTGCCCACGTTGACCCATTGGCCATCGTAGATCTCGCCGCCCACGCGACCCTGGTCAATGAACTTGCGCATCAGCGGGCCGAATTTCAGGAACTCGCCCGCCTTGATCCCGTCAAACATCTCAGGACGATAGACGCCGATGCCGGCGAAATTCCACTTCGGGTTGCCCTCGTTGGACAGGGTGTACATCGTGAGGCCGAAGTCGCCGTCCGGGTTGTGCCACGGGTTCGGCGTCAGGTACAGCCAGGCGATGTCGCGCTTCTCGGTCGGAATGAGCTGGCCGACGGCGTCGTGGTCCTTCAGCACGTCCAGGACTTGCTCGAAGTCGAAGTAGGGCGCGTAGATGTCGCCGGAGACGGCCAGGAACGGTTCGTCGCCGAGCAGGTGCAGGGCGTTGGCGATGCCGCCGGCCGTTTCCAGCGGCGTCGGCTCGTGCGAGTAGACGATGCGCGCGCCGTAGCGGCTGCCGTCACCCAGTTCTTCCTCGATCATGTGGCCGAGGTGGGAATGGTTGATGACGATGTCCTTGATGCCGGCGCGCACGAGGTTCAGCACGTGCCAGGTGATGAGGGGACGGCCCCGCACCTTGAGCAGGGGCTTGGGACAGGTGTCGGTCAGCGGACGCATCCGCTCGCCGCGGCCCGCGGCGAAGATCATGGCTTTCATCGGCTTGTCTTCAGAAGGTGTAGCCGACCTGCGGCGCCTTGTCCTCGAGCGCGTCGAGCAGGCGCAGGAGCGGCTTGAGTTCGGTGTAGCGGTTGGCGGTCTTGCGCACGTAATCGATTACCGTGGGCAGGTCGCCCAGGTAGTGGGATTTGCCGTCGCGGTAGTTCAGGCGGCAGAAGATGCCGAGGATTTTCAGGTGGCGCTGCAGGGCCATGTATTCGAAGTCGCGGTAGAACGCGTCGATGTCCGGATTGACGGGCAGGCCGACCTGCTTCGCGCTTTGCCAGTAACGCACGACCCAGTCCAGCACGAATTCCTCGTCCCACTGGATGTAGGCGTCGCGCAGCAGCGAGGCCAGGTCGTAGGTGACGGGGCCGTAGACGGCGTCCTGGAAATCCAGCACGCCCGGGTTGCCCTGGTCGAGGAACATCAGGTTGCGCGAATGGAAATCGCGGTGCATGTAGACCTGCTGTTGCGCCAGCACGTTCGCCGTGATCGCCTCGAACACTTTATCCAGCTGGGCGCGCTGGACGTCGTTCAGCCTGGCGCCCAGGTGGCGTTCGATGAACCACTCGGGGAACAGGTTCAGCTCGCGCAGGACGAACGCGCGGTCGAATTCCGGCAGCACGCCGGCCTGGCTGGTCATCTGGAACTTGATCAGGGCGTCGATGGCGTCCGAATACATGAACGGCGCGTTGTCGACGTCCAGGCGCTGCAAATAGGTCGTCGTGCCGAGGTCGGACAGCAGCAGGAAGCCGGCTTCCACACTGCGGGCCACGATGGCGGGCACGGTGACGCCGGCGTCGCGCAGCAGGCCGTCGACGTGGATGAACGCGGGCACGTTTTCGCGCTCCGGCGGGGCGTCCATGGCGATGAGCGTATCACCCAGCTTGTCGCGTAGCGCCGGCACAACATCGAGACGGAAGTAGCGGCGGAAACTCGCGTCGGCCGACGCGGGGCGCAGGCTGGCGACGTCGACCAGGTCGAGCGGGACGAGCCATTCGGTCAGCTGGGCGAGGCGGGCATCCTTGTCGGAGGCGGAGGGAGCGTGTTGAGGCGAAGAAGACATGAAGCGTCCCGGTGAACGGGTTGGTGACTGGAGTTATAAGTTTGCCCATGCGCGGGCACGGGCGGTTCGATGTAATGATACGCGATTTCCCCTTGGATCGGACCATCCGGGCCTGAGGAGGGAAAGATCCCATTGTTAAAATTGTATCTATCGGTAAAAATCATTTCCCTTTGAAAATCAAAGGGTTATGGTCCACCGTCGCGCTTCCAAAGTATTGCCGTTGGGCCGACTAACGCGACCGTGCCGCACGAATTCCCCTATAATAAGGGATTCAATCCAAACAATCGCCCTCCATGGTGCAACGCGATCTTTCATGAGCTGGATGACGGCCCTACCATTCCCGCGGCGGCGAACTGCCGCCGCTGTGTCCGCCCTCGTGGCCGTGGCCGCGGGACCGCTGTATGCGCAAACGGCGACACCGGCTGCTCCCCGCACCGACGAGCAGGACCTGCCGATCACGATGCGCGCCGAGTCGTTCAGCGGGCGCCCGGACCGCATCCTGAACATGGAGCGCAACGTCGAGATCACGCGCGGCGCCACCGGCGTCACGGCGGACACGGCGTGCTACCGCCGCGTCGAGGACGAGGTCACGGCCGAGGGTCACATCACGATGTGGCGCTTCGGCGACCGCTACAAGGGCGACGCCCTGCAGCTGAACCTGGAAACGGGTAAAGGCTGGGTGCTGCATCCCGAATACCGGCTGGTGATGAACAATGCGCAGGGCAAGGCGCAGCGCATCAACTTCCTGGGCGAGGACCAGGCCGTCGTCGTCGACGGCACGTACAGCACGTGCGAAGGCCCCGATCCGGACTGGTATCTTAAATCCAGCACGCTGCGCCTGGACCAGGGCCGCGACGTCGGCACGGCCGGCAAGACGATCATCTATTTCAAGGACGTGCCCATCATCGGCACGCCCGCGCTGTCGTTCTCGCTGTCGGGCGCGCGCCGCTCCGGCTGGCTGCCGCCGACGATCGGCGTCGGCTCCAAGGGTTCGGCCGAGCTGATGGTGCCGTATTACGTCAACATCGCGCCCAACCGCGACCTGACGCTGTTCCCGCGCTACATCTTCGCGCGCGGCCTGCAACTGGGCGCGACGGGGCGCTACATGGGCGAGACCGACCGCGGTCCGTACCACGGCGAGACGCACGTCGAATACCTCGCGAACGACCGCCTGGCGCACCGCAATCGCTGGTGGGTCGACACGCTGCACAACCAGTACCTGGACTCCAACTGGACGTTCGGCTGGAACGCGCACGCGGCGTCCGACAACGAATACCCGTCCGACTTCTCGCGCACCGTGGCCGCCAGCGCCGAGCGCCAGCTGCTGCGCGAACTGCGCACGGACTACTACGGCCAGTACTGGAACCTGACGGCGCGCGTGCAGAGCTACCAGGTGCTGCAGGACCCGGGCGCCGTCGCGAATCCGGACCTGACCGTGGCCACGCCGTACAACCGCCTGCCGACGATTAACTTCCACGCCGGCCGCTACGACGTGCTGGGCGGATTCGACTGGGCGGTGGACGCGGAGGCGACGCGCTTCACGCACCCGGACGACAAGCAGGTGCAGGGCGACCGCGCCAACATGGTGGCGCAGGTAAGCTATCCGTGGGTGCATCCGGGCTGGTTCGTCACGCCCAAGCTGATGCTGCACGCGACGCAGTACAACCTGACGCACAACGCAGTCGGCGCGGACGACAAGATCTCGCGCGTGCTGCCCACGTTCTCGCTGGACAGCGGCCTCGTATTCGAGCGCAAGACGTCGCTGTTCGGGCCGGACGGCACGCAGACGCTGGAGCCGCGCCTGTTCTACGTGCGCACGCCGTACAAGAACCAGGACGACATCCCCAACTTCGACACGGGCGTCGCCGGTTTCAACTACGCCCAGCTGTTCACGGAAAACCGCTTCGTCGGCGCCGACAAGGTGTCGGATGCGAATCAGCTGACGGCGGCGATCGTGTCGCGCTTCATCGAGTCCAACGGCGCCGAGCGCCTGCGCCTCGCGGTCGGCAGCCGCTATTACTTCAGCGATCCGCGCGTGCGCCTGAATTCGAACGAGCAAAGCAACCAGACCCGCTCGGACGCGCTGGTCGCGGCGTCGGGCCGCATTTCGGAATCGTGGACCTTCGACAGCGGCGTACAATACGATGCACAGGCGCGCAGCCTGTACAGCTCGAATGTCGGGGTGCAGTGGCAGCCGGCCCCGATGAAGGTGTTGAACCTCGAATACCGCTACCAGCGCGACACCTTCGGCATCGCCAACGGCTTCCGCAACGCCGACGTCTCGGGCCAGTGGCCGCTGTCGCAGCGGTGGTATGGTGTGACCCGGGTCAGCTACTCGGTGCGCGACCGCAAGCTGCTCGAGAGCCTCGTCGGGCTCGAGTACAAGGCGGATTGCTGGGTGTTCCGCATGGGCGCACAGCGCTTCGTGACCGCCGCGCAGAACGTCTCGACGACGAGCTTCTTCCAGCTCGAACTGAACGGCCTGTCGCACCTGGGCTTCGGTAATCCGCTGGAGACTTTCAACAAGAGCATTCCCGGCTACACCCGGCTGAACACCAACGTCGGCCGCCCCTGACCGGGCCATGGACAACTAGATACCTGAAATGAGTGCTTTCCTGAATATGCGTACTACCCGTCTGTCTCCGCTCCGCCCGCACCAGATCAAGCTCGCGGCGGTGCTGCTGTGCGCCCTCGCCACGGGCGATGTCCTGGCCCAGGCCAAGCCTGCAGCTCCGGCTGCGGCCCCTTCCACCAAGCCGGGCTCCGGCTTCCTGCCGCCGGCGTCCAGCAACGCCCACGTCATCGATTCCGTGTACGTGATCGTCAACGACGAAGTCATCACCAAGCGCGAAGTCGACCAGCGCATGGCCGAGATCGCGCAGCGCCTGAAGGCGCAGGGCGCCCAGATGCCGGCCGAGGAAGACCTGCGCCGCCAGGTCGTCGAAGCCATGATCACCGAGCGCGCCCAGCTGCAGCTGGCCAAGGAAATGGGCGTGCGCGTCGACGACACGACGCTCGACCGCGCCATCGGCCGCATCGCCGAAAACCAGAAGATGACCGTGCAGGACATGCGCAACGCGATGGAGAAGGACGGCCTGCCGTTCTCCCAGTTCCGCGAGCAGATCCGCAACGAGATCATGATGCAGCGCCTGATCGAGCACGAAGTCGACAGCAAGATCCAGGTCACCGACGCCGAGATCGACACGTACATGGCCGCCGAGAAGGCCGCCGCCGCCGACCGCGTGGAGATGGACATCTCGCAGATCCTCGTGCGCATCCCGGAAAACGCGTCGCCCGAACAGATCGCCGCCCGCAAGGCGCGCGCCGACGAAGTGGCGCGCCAGCTGCGCACGGGCGCCGACTTCGCCAAGATGGCCGCGACGTATTCCGATTCGCCGGACGCGCTGAAAGGCGGCTCCGTCGGCTGGCGCGACCCGGACCGCCTGCCTCCGATCTTCGCGAGCGAGCTGCACAAGCTGAAGCCGGGCCAGGTGACGCCGGTGATCCGCACCAACGTCGGCTTCCACATCATCAAGCTCGTCGACCAGCGCAAGCTGGCGGATGCGCAGAAGGCCGACCAGGCCGTCGTGCAGCAGACGCACGCGCGCCACATCCTGCTGAAGATCACGCCGACGCAGAGCGAGGACGACGCCCGCAAGAAGCTCACCGAGATCAAGCAGAAGATCGACAGCAAGCAGGCGACCTTCGAAGACATGGCGCGCCAGTATTCGAACGACGGTTCGGCCTCGAAGGGCGGCGACCTGGGCTGGCTGTTCCCGGGCGACGCGCTGCCGGAATTCGAGAACCCGATGAACGCCCTGAAGCCGGGCGAGGTGTCTGGCGTCGTCAAGACCCCGTTCGGCCTGCACCTGATCCAGGTCGTCGAGCGCAAGTCGGAAGACGTGTCGAAGGAGAAGGAACGCGCGGCCGCGCGCCAGGTCCTCACCGACCGCAAGCGCCAGGAAGCGCTGGAAGACTGGAGCCGCCAGGTCCGCGACCGCGCGTACGTCGAGTTCCGCGAGGACAAGTAATTGGCCTCGAGTCCACGTCCCACGCTGGCGATCACGGTCGGCGAGCCGGCCGGCATCGGTCCGGAGATCTCGATCCGGGCCGCGTGGGCGCTGCGCGCCGACGCGCGCTGCGTGCTCGTGGGCGATGCCGCCTTCCTGTCCCTCACGGCGAGCCTGATCGACCCAGGCATCCGCCTGTCCGCGATCTCCACGCTGGCGCTGCACCACAGCGGCCTGCCGCACTTCGGCCCGGACATCATCCCCGTCGTCGACGTGCCGCTCGACGCGCACGTCGTCCCGGGCAAGCTGGACGCCGCCAACGGCCGCGCCGTGCTGGCCACGCTCGATCTCGCGATCGAGGGCACGCAGGCCGGCTGGTGGGACGCCATCGTCACGGCGCCGCTGCAGAAAAGCACCATCAACGACGCGGGCGTCGCGTTTTCCGGCCACACGGAATACCTGGCCGAGAAGACGGAGACGCCCAGGGTCGTCATGATGCTCGCGGGCTCGCCCGGAGGCGATCAGCCTTACCTGCGCGTGGCGCTGGCCACGACGCACCTCCCTTTGAAAGACGTGCCGGCGGCGCTCACGCGTGACACCCTCACGCAGGTGCTGGACATCCTGCACGCGGACCTCGTGCGCAAGTTCGGCATCGCGGCGCCACGCATCCTCGTGACGGGCCTGAACCCGCACGCGGGCGAAAACGGCTATCTGGGCCGCGAAGAGATAGCCGTGATCACGCCCGTGCTGGAAGACGCCCGCACGCGCGGCATCGACGCGCGCGGCCCGTATCCGGCCGACACGCTGTTCCAGCCGAAGTACCTGCGGGACGCCGACGCGGTACTGGCCATGTACCACGACCAGGGCCTGCCCGTGCTCAAGTACGCGACGTTCGGCCGCGGCGTCAACATCACCCTCGGCCTGCCGCTGATCCGCACGTCCGTCGACCACGGCACGGCGCTCGACCTGGCCGCCAAAGGCCTCGGCGAGGCCGATTGCGGCAGCATGGAAGAGGCGATCCGCGTCGCCCTTTCGATGGTGCGCGCGCAACAGCAACAATCCGCATAAGACCATGAAACACGTAGCCCGCAAGCGTTTCGGCCAGAACTTCCTGACCGACGACCACGTCCTTCACGACATCATCGAAGGCATCAACCCCCGCCGCGGCGACACCATGGTCGAAATCGGCCCGGGCCTGGCCGCGATGACGGCGCTGCTGCTCAAGGAGCTCGACCACATGCACGTGGTCGAACTGGACCGCGACCTCGTCGCGCGCCTGGAAAAAGCGTATCCGCGCGAGCGGCTGACCATCCACTCGGGCGACGCGCTGAAATTCGATTTCGGCAGCATCCCCGTCCCGGAAGGGAAGAAGCTGCGCGTGGTGGGCAACCTGCCGTACAACATCTCCAGCCCCCTGTTGTTCCACCTGGCCGATTTCGCCCACCTCGTCGAGGACCAGCACTTCATGCTGCAGAAGGAAGTCGTGGAGCGCATGGTGGCGGAGCCGGGCACGAAAGCCTACAGCCGCCTGTCCGTGATGCTGCAGTGGCGCTACGACATGGCCATGCTGTTCGTCGTGCCGCCGACGGCATTCGATCCGCCGCCGCAAGTCGATTCCGCCATCGTGCGCATGGTGCCGACGAAGCGCCAGCTGCCGGCCGACGCGGACGCGCTGAGTGCCGTCGTGCAGAAGGCGTTCTCGCAGCGCCGCAAGGTGATCCGCAACTGCGTGGCCGGCATGTTCACCGAACAGCAGCTCGTCGACGCCGGCATCGATCCGGGCGCGCGTCCGGAGGCCGTGGGGCTCGAGCAGTACGTGGCGCTCGCCAACATCCTCAAGCCGCAGGGCTGATCAACGTGCGGGCCGCCATCCGCGCGCCCGTGCCGCTTCTTCTCCCGCCGCGTCGAGCGGCTTGTCCGCGATGCGCGCGTCGATCGCGTCCAGCACGGCCGGCGGCAACGCGCTGCCGGCCTGGCGGTAGCCGCCCGCCGCTTCCTTCTCCGCCTCGGCCAGCACGGGAATCTTCCACTGTCCGCCCTCCCGGCACGCGAGGCCGGCCGCCGCGCCCATGACGAAGCCGCGGCAATAGGCGCCGTCGCGGGCGGCGAAGCTGACGCCCACTTTTACCGCGCCCTCCGCCTTGCCGCCGACCTGGCGGTCCAGCGCGGCCGCGAGTTCTCCCTGCGCCACCACCTGGTTGCCGTTGCCGGCGATGGCCGGACCGCCGCCGCCGGGGATCATCCGGCCGGCCAGGACGCCGACGACGAGCGTGGCCGCCAGCGCGGCCCATTCCGGCCACGACCAGCGCCGCCGCTTGTCGCGCTCCACAGCCAGCGACACGACGGGTGCCGGCGGCTGCAACCGCGCGGGCACGGGTTCGTCGAGGATGCCGGCAAACGCGGCGGCCACGTCCGCGCGCAGGGCGCGGTGGCGCTCCACGGTGGCGGCGATGGCGGGATCGGTGCGCATCGCCTGTTCGATGGCGGCCCGTTCGGCGGGTTCGAGCTCGCCGTCGGCATAGGCCATCAGGGTGTCGTCGGAATACGTCATGGTGTCCTTCGTGTTGGGTCGGCGAGCAGTTGCTGCAGGGCGTCGCGGGCGCGCGCGAGGCGGCTCGTAAGCGTCCCGACGGGGATCTCGAGCACGTCGGCCGCTTCCTTGTACGGCAGGCCGTCGACAAGCACGAGGCCGACGACGAGCCGGTGTTCCTCGGACAGCAGACTGATCGCCTTCTGCAGCGCGAGCCGCTGCTGGTGCGCCTGCGCGGTGTCGTCGCCCACGTGTTCGCCTTCCTCCTCGGGCGCGAACAACTCGGCGCGCCGCGTCCGGCTGCGCACTTCGTCGATCCACGCGTTCTTGATGATCCGGAACAGCCAGCTGTCGAGCCGCGTGCCCGGTTCCCACTGCTCGCTGCGGCCAAGCGCACGCTCCATCGCGATCTGGACGAGGTCGTCCGCGTCTTCGCGATGATAGGTCAGCGCCCGCGCGAAGCGGCGCATGCGGGGCAGCAGGGCGGCGATGTCGTCGGCAAGCATGGTCTCTATGAGGTAAACGATCCGGGCGGGGATTTTCTTCCCGGCGCCGTTCGTTATTGGGGTATCGGCCAATCATATATGATCCACTCATGAGTCCCTTCGTAAATATGCGTGTTCTCGTGGCCCTGGCGCTCCTGTGCGGCACGGTCTCCGCGCACGCGCAGCTGGGCCTGCCCTCGCTGCCGCTGCCCAGCCGCATCGGCCCGCTGGGGCTGGACGGCGTGCGCCGCCCGGTCGACCGGTTGCTCGACCGCGCGCCGTTGCCGGATCTCGGCCACCTGCGCGTCGACACCGTCCGGCGCCTGCTGCGCGACCATCCGGACCAGTTGGAGGCCGACCCGCGCGGCGAGCCGGCATTGCGCGGCGAGGTGCTGGCCGGGGCGCCGTCCGAGGCGGCCTTGCAGGCGGCGCGTGACGCGGGCGCGGCGGTCGTGCGCGACGAGGTGCTGCCCGGGCTGGGCGAACGCATGGTGGTGCTGCGCCTGCCGGCCGGTGCGTCGACCGCGGCCATGGTCGAGCGCCTGCGCGCCATCGATCCGGACGGCAGCTACGATTTCAATCATGTCTACACGGGCAGCGGGGCGGCGGGCGGCGTTCGCGCCGGCGAGGGAGACGCCGTGCGCATCGGCCTCGTCGACAGCGGCGTCGACGGCGCCCACCCCGTGTTCGAGGATGCCGCGATCACGCGCTGGGGCTGCGGCGGCCAGGTGATCCCCGCGCCGCACGGCACGGCGGTGGCGGCGCTGATGGTCGGGCGTTCCGACTACCTGCGCGGCGCGGCGCCGGGCGCGCGCCTGTACGCGGCCGACGTGTACTGCGGCAGCCCGGTGGGCGGCGCGGCCGACCGCATCGTCGCCGCGCTGGGCTGGCTCGACCAGCAGGAGGTCGGCGTCGTGAACATCAGCCTCGTCGGCCCGGCCAATGCGCTGCTGGCGCGGGCCGTCGCCGCGATGCAGGCGCGGGGACACCTGCTCGTGGCCGCCGTCGGCAACGACGGGCCGGCGGCACCGCCGCTGTATCCGGCCAGTTATCCCGGCGTCGTCGGCGTGACGGGCGTCGACCGGCGCGGCCGGCCGCTGCCGGAAGCGGCACGGGGGCCGCAGGTGAAATTCGCCGCGCCGGGCAGCCAGATGGTCAGCGCCGCGCCGGGCACGCCACCGTACCGCCAGGTGCGCGGCACGTCGTTCGCGGCGCCCATCGTCGCGGCCCTGTTGGCGCAGCGGCTGCCCCGGCCGGACCGGGCCGGCGCCGCGCGCGCCGTGGACGCACTCGCGCGCGAGGCCGGCGCTGCCGTCGCGAACGACGAGACCGGGTACGGCATCGTCGGCGCGAGCCTGCGCACGGACCCGGCGGAGCTGCGCTGAAAAATTTTTTGAAGGGATGGAAGAAATCGGCGAGCCCATCCGTTTTCCCTGTATCGGCGGTGAGAGACACCGCCCCATCACAAGGAGAACAGTCATGAAAGCCAAGTCCATTACCCTCGTCCTCATCCTCGCCCTCGGTCTCGCCACCCAGGCCCACGCGCAGCTGCTCGGCGGCCGGCTCGGCGGCTCATTGGGCGGCTCGCTGGGCGGCTCCATCGGCGGTATCAGCGGGATGAGCGGGATGAACGACATGGGCCGCGTGCACACGATGGGCGGCACGCTGCGCGACGATACCGCTGGCCGCGCGAGCCGCGCTACCAGCCAGCCGGCAGCCGGGAGCGCACCTGCGCAGCGACCGGGCGTGCTGGCGGGCGCCGGCAGCCTGGCAGGAAATGCGGGCGCCGGAAGCTCGGCCGGCGCGGACGGCTCCGGCTCGGCCAGCGTGGACGCGAGTGCCGTCACCGGGGCACTCGGCGGTGCCGCCGGCGCGGCCCGTGGCGCGGCAGGCACCGCCCGCGGCGCCGTCGGCTCGGTGCGCGACACGGCATCGACCATGAACGGCAGCGTGGCCGTCGAAGGCAGCGCGGGCGGTTCAGCGGCGGGCAGCACGGGCGGCTCGGGTGCGAGCCAGGCATCCGGTACCGCGTCGCGCCAGTAAGACGCGTTACATGTCCCCTTGCCAGTACCGGCGCGCCTTGTCGAACACGCGCGCGCCGACCTTTCTTCCCATGTCCTGACCGGGCCCCGGTCCCGCCTGCGCCGCCAGGTCCGTGAATGTGGCGTCGTCCAGGATGTCGCTGCCCGTGAAGCGGCGCAGCGCCTCGGCGGCGGCAAAGGCGGCGCATACGCCGTCGCGCGCAGCGTCGTCCGCGTCGGCCAGCGCATTGGCCAGCACGAAGAACAGCAGCACGTCGCGGTCGTCGTCATGCCCGTCGCGGACGGACACGCGCTGCGCCACGTCGCACCACACCGCGACGAACGCCAGCGGCCGTGCGGCGGCGGCCGGGCGGACCTCGGCCGGCATCAGCGCGAACGGCTGGTCGCGGTGGCGGACGTCGAGCAACGCGGCCGCCTGCATGCGCCCGATGCCCTTTGGCGTGAACAGACCGTCATCCGTGCCAGACCGGGCGTCCAGGCCGGCGAGTACGGCGTGGGCCGCATGCCCCATCGCGGCGGCCTGGCTGGCGGCGTCGCGTTCGGCCCGCGGCAGGCGCACGGCCACGCCATGCGCGGTCTGGCGGGCGTTATCGTCGTACGCCGCCCACGCGTTGTACATGCAGGTATGCACGAGGGCGAGCGCACGCGCGGGCTCATGTGCGAGTGCCACGGTGCCGATCGTTCCGAGTGCCAGCGCATTCCAGGCCCGCACCGTCGCCAAGGGCGTAGCCGCCCCGTTCGCCTCGAGTTCCAGGATGTTTTGCCGATCCATGTCGCCCCCTTTGTGCCCTCGAGAAGTATCGCCAGCGAATCCGGCCCGGCTGTTGAGCGTTCTCATGCGTCGGCTGCTCATGCGGCAACGCACCATCCGCTTTTTGGGCGCGCTTTTGATCCTTCCATCCCGTGTTTTTTGCGTTTCGTCGCACGCCGGTGGAAGGGGAGGGGGCGGTCGCCTACAGTGACACCATCGACGAAACAAACACACAAGGAGAGCCAAAATGAACGTCCTCAAACACATGGAAGCCATCTTCCTCGCAGCCGCCGTCCTCGTGGGCGTGACGAGCGCCGCGCACGCCGCCAGCGTCGCCAAACACGAGCGCTACGATGCGCAGGTAACGATCGAAGGCCAGCAGATGGCCGTCGTCAAAGTGACCGCGAAACGCCTCGCCGCCATCGACAAAGCCGCCAATTGAACACGTCAAGGATAGCCCCAATGAACATCCTGAAAAACATGGAAGCCATCTTCCTCGCGGCCGCCGTCCTCGTGGGTGTGACGAGCGCCGCGCACGCCGCCAGCGTCGCCAAACATGAGCGCTACGACGCGCAGGTAACGATCGAAGGCCAGCAGATGGCCGTCGTCAAAGTGACCGCGAAGCGCCCGTAACACCCGTAGTGGAAGCAGCTGCCGCCCGGCAGTGAAGACGCAGAACGCGCAGCTCGAGAGCGCCGTTCGGACCCGGCCCCGAGGCCAATCGCACCAGACAATACCGGCACCTCCGCCGGCACCCCGCAGACCTTGACCAGCCGCGACGGCATGCCGCCGCAGGGACGCTTGTTGCCGTATGGGCGAAAAAAAAGCCCGCTGTTGAGGCGGGCTTAAATCCAATTCTTTCTGAGGAGAGTTGGAGGAGACAGGTGCAATTATGCTGCGCTACAGCATATCAGTCCAATTTTTGTTTCGCATATTCGTTATAAGAATTTGCGATATCTCATCCATGCTCTCCGGGTTTAGTTATTGACGCAGGTCACGACCAGGTTGCCCACGCCGCCTGCCGCTTCCGCCGCATCGTCCATCGTGCCGCCGCCGAAGCCGTTCGCGCCGCCGGTAACGGTGCAGGTCTGGGCCGGGTTGGTGGGCTGGGTCAGGACGGTCACGCCATAAGTCGTGTTGTACGGAACCGAGTTCATGACGAGGGCCACGTCCGCGCCGGTCGGTTTCTGGTTGGCGTCCAGCGCGGGGTTGACGCCGATGGTGCCGGTCGTGCTGCCGTTCGCCAGGACGAGGCCGGTACCGGTCAGGCCCTTGACCGTGCCGCCGAGCGGGTAGGTGTTGATGGCGCAGACGAAGCGGATGTCGATCCTGGCCAGTTGGCCGGCCGTGCCGTATGGCAGGTATGGCGACGCCGCGCATTGCTGGTGTTTCGGCTGGGTGCCGCCCACCGGGGTGTGATTGGTGACGACCGCGCCTTTCGGGATCACTTCATAGACCTGGCCGTATTCGATCTGGTTCGGGAAGACGGCCGTGACGTCCTGGCCGGCCGTGGCCGGCGGATTGATGGGCAGGTCCTGGCCGTTCGTGCTCAGGACCAGGCCCGGGTATTGCAGGCCGCTGACCGTGATGTTGATCGGGAACGTGGCCTTGCCGCCACCGCCGCAGGCGGCCAGCGTGGCCAGGACCGCGAGGGCGAAGGCCGGACGCGCGAGGGAAAACTTCATGTGGGTCTCTCCAGATTCCAGATTTAAGCGCAGGTGACGGTGACGGTCGTGTCTTCGGTCGCGCCCATGGTGCCCGCACCCTTGCCGTTGCCGCCGCCGCTGACGGTGCAGGTCTGGCCGGCCGGCTGCTGCAGGACGGTGACGCCGTACGCGCCGTCTTCGTTCACGGGGGCCATCGGCACGGTTGCGGTGCCCGCCGCGACCTCCTTGCGGTCGGCGCCATTGATGATCACGAGGCCGCTGGCCGTCAGGTTGACGATGCTCGCGGTCAATTTACGCTGGCGGATCTTGCAGTCCACGCGGATCTGCGCGATCGTGTAGTAGTTGGCGCGCGCCTTGCCGTTGGTGACGACGCAATCCGCGATCTTCTCGACGTTCGACGGGACGCTCTTGACCGTGATGTTGAACTGGTCGTCGGTCGAGATGCGGTTGTTGAACTGGAACGACTGGTAGGGCGTCGTCACGGCCAGGTCTTCGCCGTTATTCGTCAGCACCAGACCGTCCTTGGTGACGTTATAGACCGCGCCGGTCAGGTACAGGTCGCCGCTCCCGCCGCCGCAGGCGGACAGGCCCAGCGCGCATGCCAGCGCTACAACGCCGGCACGCAGGATCGAGCTCTTCATAAAATCTCCACAGTGGAATGGGTGGCGCGCGGACGCTGCGCCGGTACGGCCGAATAGAAAAATGCCCATCATTTTAGTGCATTTGGCAAGCGGCGGCCCTATTTGGCTTTGTATCACGGTGTAACCATGAGCCCGTGTCCGGCGCGCCATTGCTTTTCGGCGCTGCCCTCGTTATGCTTGGACCGCTCCTTTCCACTCTCCAAGCTTCGTTTCCGGAGCCGCAATCCCGACCATGAACACGCGCCGCGCCTGGCCCAAGGCCATCCTGTTCGACCTCGACGACACGTTGTGGCCCATCGCCCCCGTGATCCTGCAGGCCGAAGAGAAGCTGTTCGCGTGGCTGCGCGAGCACGCGCCGCGCGTGGCCGAGCGCTTCACCATCGACACCCTGCGCCAGGCGCGCCTGGAGCTGCTGGCGAAGAAGCCCGAATTTCACCTCGACCTCGGCAAGCTGCGCCATGCCGGCCTCGTCGACGCCTTCCAGCAGGCCGGCGAGGATGCCGCCAAGGTCGAGCACGCGATGGCGCAGTTCTTCGCCGCGCGCAATGCCGTGATCCCGTACGACGACGTGCTGCCGGGCTTGCTGAAACTGAAGAACCGCGTACTGATCGGGTCGATCTCGAACGGCAACGCCGACCTGCGCACGATCGGCCTGTCGCACCATTTCAAGGTGTCGGTGGCGGCGTCGGCGTTCGGCGTCGCCAAGCCGGATGCGGCGATCTTCCTGGCCGCCTGCAAGGAGCTGGGCGTGGCGCCCGAGGATGCGGTCTACGTCGGCGACGACGTGCTGCTCGACGTGCGGGGCGCCCAGCGCGCCGGCCTGCGCGCCGTCTGGATGAACCGCACGGGCTCGACGAAGCACATGGAGCACGAAGTGGTGCCGGATGCGATCGTGCGCGACTTCGACGAGTTGCTGGACTGGCTCACGCGCGAACACGAACAACAGCGCGGATAAAGCACAAGCACGCATCGAACGTGCATAATGACATAAATGAAACGAAATCCTGGCTAGACCATGCAACTCGATAACCGTGCACAAACCCTGTTGAAAGCCCTGGTCGAGCGCTACATCGCCGACGGCCAGCCGGTCGGTTCGCGCGCGCTGTCGAAGATCTCCGGCCTCGACCTCTCCCCGGCCACGATCCGCAACATCATGGCCGACCTCGAGGAAATGGGCTACGTCGCCAGTCCGCACACGTCGGCCGGCCGCATTCCCACACCGCGCGGCTACCGCCTGTTCGTCGACACGCTGCTCACCGTGCAGCAGATCGACGAGAACGCGGTCGAAGCCGGCATGCGCCTGCCCGCGCACCAGCCGCAGAAGGTGATCGCGAACGCGGCGCAGATGCTGTCGTCGCTGTCGCAGTTCGCCGGCGTCGTGCAGAGCCCGCGGCGCGAATCGGCGTTCCAGCAGATCGAATTTTTACGCCTGTCGGAAAAGCGCATCCTGCTCGTCATCGTCGACCCGCGCGGCGACGTGCAGAACCGGCTGCTGCTGACCGACGTCGATTATTCGCCGTCCCAGCTGATCCAGTCCGCGAATTACCTGAACCAGCATTTCGCCGGCCTGTCGTTCGACCAGGTGCGCGCGCGCCTGACGGGAGAATTGCGCCAGCTGCGCGACGACATGGGCCGCCTGATGCAGGCCGCGGTGGAGGCGGGCAGCGAGGCGCTGGCCGAGACGGACGACATGATCATCGCAGGCGAGCGCAACCTGCTCTCGGTGGCCGACCTGTCGTCCAACATGAGCTCGCTACGCCAGATGTTCGAGATGTTCGAGCAGAAGACGGGCCTGATGCAGCTGCTCGATGTGTCCAGCAAGGCCGGCGGCGTGCAGATCTTCATCGGCGGCGAATCGAAGCTCGTGCCGATGGACGAGATGAGCGTCGTCACCGCGCCGTACGAAGTGAACGGCAAGATCGTCGGCACCCTCGGCGTGATCGGACCCACGCGCATGGCCTATGAGCGCGTGATCCCGATCGTCGACATCACGGCCAAGCTGCTGTCGAGCGCGCTGAGCCATTCTTGAAGGTAGGGTGGGCGGCCCTCCGCCCACCCTACCAGGTCGCGCTCTTAGTGCCGGTGCGGGCAATCCGTCTTCTGGCAGTGGCCGTAGATGGCCAGGGCGTGCTCGGCGATCTTGAAGCCGCGTTCGCTGGCGATCTTCTGCTGGCGGCTTTCGATTTCGTCGTCGTAGAACTCTTCCACGTGGCCGCAGTCAAGGCACACGAGGTGGTCGTGGTGCGAGCCGGCATTCAGCTCGTAGATCGCCTTGCCGGTTTCAAAGTGATTGCGGTTCAGGAGGCCGGCCTGTTCGAACTGGGTCAGCACCCGGTAGACGGTCGCCAGGCCCACGTCCATGTTTTCGTTCAGCAAGGTCTTGTAGACGTCTTCCGCCGTCAGGTGCCGCACCGCGCTGTTCTGGAAAATTTCCAGGATTTTTAGCCGAGGCAAGGTCGCTTTCAGGCCGCTGGCTTTCAGGTCGGTTGGATTGTTGCTCATGTTTTGTTACTCGGATATGGGCGGAGTGCTTTATGATATAGCGTTTTACAAGCTCCCGCCTCATCGATTTTAAGGTCAGATATGCGCACTAAAGCCGTTTTCCATCGTTCCCACGCACGGGCAGCGCTCGTGGCCGGCCTCGCCTGCATGACGCTGGCGCTGTCCGGCTGCGCGGCCTGGCGTAACCAGACCAAGCCGGCGGCGCCGGTGAGCACCGCCCCCGACGCGGTCGCCGCCGATGCCGGCAAGTCCGCGGCAATCGCGAATTCGGGCGCGCAGACGACGACCGTCACCAAGCTGCAGAAATTCCTCTGGATCTTCTCGCCGTACCGGCCGGACATCCAGCAGGGCAATTTCGTGTCGCAGGAAATGCTGAACCAGCTGAAGGTCGGCCAGACCCGCGACCAGGTGAGATTCATCCTCGGCAGCCCGCTGCTGCAGGACGCCTTCCACAAGGACCGCTGGGATTACCCGTTCTACCTTGCGCGCGGTAACGGCGAGCTGACCACCAGCCGCGTCACCGTCTACTTCAAGGACGACAAGGTCGACCACTTCGACGGCGGCAACCTGCCGACGGAACGCGAATACATCAATCGCCTGATCGGCATCTCGAAATACGAAACCAAGACCGAGCAGGAATCGCTGGACGAGCTCAAGCGCAAGCGCGACGAGGCTGCGAAAGGCGGCGGAGGACAATAATGACCCAACTGAAAATCGCCGTTGCCGGCGCCAGCGGCCGCATGGGCCGCATGCTGATCGAAGCCATCGCCGCCGCGCCGGACGTCGTCCTCGCCGGCGCCCTCGACCGCGAAGGCAACCCGTTCATCAATTCGGACGCCGGCGCGTTTTCCGGCCAGCTGACCGGCGTCGTGATCCAGTCCGACCTGGCCAAGGGCCTGGCGGACGCCGACTTCCTGATCGATTTCACGCGCCCGGAAGGCACGCTGCAGCACCTGGAGTACTGCGCCGCGCACGGCATCAAGATGATCATCGGCACCACCGGTTTCGATGACGCCGGCAAGGCCGCCATCCGCGCCGCCGCCGAGAAGACCGCGATCGTGTTCGCCCCGAACATGAGCATCGGCGTGAACGTCACGCTGAAGCTGCTGGAAATGGCAGCCAAGAATTTCTCGGAGGGCTATGACATCGAGATCATCGAGGCCCACCACCGCCACAAGGTCGACGCCCCGTCCGGCACCGCGCTCAAGATGGGCGAAGTGATCGCCGACGCGCTGGGCCGCGACCTGAAGGAATGTGCCGTCTACGGCCGCGAAGGCGTGACGGGCGAGCGCGACCCGTCGACGATCGGCTTCGCCACCGTGCGCGGCGGCGACATCGTGGGCGACCACACCGTGCTGTTCGCCGGCATCGGCGAGCGCATCGAGATCAGCCACAAATCCAGCAGCCGCGTCAGCTACGCCCAGGGCTCGCTGCGCGCCGCGCGTTATATTGCCGACAAGGCAACGGGACTGTACGACATGCAGGACGTGCTGGGTCTCAAGGCCTGATCCGAACTGGACGGCCTGGCTAGCGATCTGCTGGCATACTGACACCTACCTCCGTCGTTCCCGGACTGGCCGTCCGCCTTGGCGGGAACCCAAGTTGCGTGAGCGCGTGCAAACTTGGGCCCCTGCCTGCGCAGGGGCGACGTTGTTTTACGTTACCTGACAGGAGATTCCCCATGGCCACCGTCGAGCTCAACGGCGCCGCGATCACCGATGCGGAAAGCTTCCACGTCGAGAGCCAGCGTGCGTTCGGCTTCCCCGATTCGTACGCGCACACGATGGATTCCTGGGTCGATTGCCTGAGCTACCTGCGCGACGAGGACGGCATGAGCAGCGTCCGCCTGAAGAAGGACGAGGTGCTGCACATCGTCGTGACGCACTCGGAAGCCCTGCGCGAACGGGCCCCGGACGTGCTGGAAGAGATGGCGTTCTGCATCATCGGCATCAACGAGCGCTACGAGGACTATGGCGAGAAGGCGGCGCTGGAGCTCGAACTGCGGTAATTGCGCGTCACGCGTGGGCACGGGGTGCCCACCCTACGGCAATGTGCGGATATCGTAGGGTGGGCACCCCGTGCCCACCACGCCGAACGACCGGTATAATGTTCTGCTCACCTCCTTCAGTCCGCAGAACATCATGCAAGAAAAATATAGTCCAGCCGAAGTCGAACAGGCCGCGCAGGCCTACTGGAAGTCGATCGACGCGTATAAAGCCGTCGAGAACGACCCACGTTTCCCGAAAGGCAAGTATTACGCCTGCTCGATGCTGCCCTATCCGTCGGGCAAGCTGCACATGGGGCACGTGCGCAACTATACGATCAACGACGTGATGTACCGCTACCTGCGGATGAACGGCTACAACGTGCTGATGCCGATGGGCTGGGACGCCTTCGGCATGCCTGCCGAGAACGCGGCGATGGCCAACAACGTGCCGCCGGCCCAGTGGACCTATTCGAACATCGCCCACATGCGCGGCCAGATGGAGTCGATGGGTCTCGCGATCGACTGGTCGCGCGAAATGACCGCGTGCAAGCCGGAATACTACAAGTGGAACCAGTGGATGTTCCTCAAGATGCTCGAGAAGGGCATCATCTACCAGAAGACCGGTACCGTGAACTGGGACCCGGTCGACCAGACCGTGCTCGCGAACGAGCAGGTCATCGACGGCAAGGGCTGGCGCTCGGGCGCGGTCGTGGAAAAGCGCGAGATCCCGATGTACTACGTGCGCATCACGGACTACGCCGACGAACTGCTGGACCACGTCGAGAACAAGCTGCCGGGCTGGCCGGAACGCGTGCGCATCATGCAGGCCAACTGGATCGGCAAGTCGACCGGCGTGCGCTTCGCATTCCCGCACGTGATCATGGACGAGCAGGGTGAGCTCATCAACGAGGGCAAGCTGTACGTCTTCACGACGCGCGCCGACACGATCATGGGCGTGACCTTCTGCGCCGTCGCGCCGGAACACGCACTGGCCCAGCACGCGGCCAAGGACAATCCGGAACTGCAGGCGTTCATCGCCGAGTGCAAGCAGGGTTCCGTCATCGAAGCCGACATGGCGACGATGGAAAAGAAGGGCATGCCCACGGGCCTGTTCGTCACACACCCGATCTCCGGCGAGCAGGTGCCGGTCTGGGTCGGCAACTACGTGCTGATCACGTACGGCGACGGCGCGGTGATGGGCGTGCCCGCCCACGACGAGCGCGACTTCGGCTTCGCGCAAAAATACGACCTGCCGATCAAGCAGGTGGTGGCCGTGGAAGGCGAAACGTTCTCGCTGGACGGCTGGCAGGAGTGGTACGGCGACAAGGAGCGCGGCGTCGTCATCAATTCGGGCAAGTACGACGGCCTGGATTACACGTCGGCCGTCAACGCCGTCGCGGGCGACCTCGCGAACCTGGAGCTGGGCGACAAGAAGGTCACGTTCCGCCTGCGCGACTGGGGCATCTCGCGCCAGCGCTACTGGGGCACGCCGATCCCGATGATCCACTGCGAGAAGTGCGGCACGGTGCCGGTCCCCGAGAAGGACCTGCCGGTCGTGCTGCCGGAAGACTGCGTCCCGGACGGCTCCGGCAACCCGCTGAAGAAACACGAAGCGTTCCTCAAGGTCGACTGCCCGTGCTGCGGCGCGCCCGCCCGCCGCGAGACGGACACGATGGACACGTTCATCGACTCGTCCTGGTACTACATGCGCTATACGTCGCCGGGTTCGAACGACGCGATGGTCGACCCGGCCCGCAACGATTACTGGATGCCGATGGACCAGTACATCGGCGGCATCGAACACGCCGTGCTGCACCTGCTGTACGCGCGCTTCTGGACGAAGGTCATGCGCGACTTCGGCCTCGTGAAATTCGACGAGCCGTTCGTCAACCTGCTCACGCAGGGCATGGTGCTGAACGAGACCTATTATCGCGAAGACGCGTCGGGCAAGAAGACGTGGTACAACCCGGCCGACGTGAGCCTCACGTTCGATGAGCGCGGTCGTCCGCAATCGGCGGTGCTGAAGGAAGACGGCCAGCCGGTCGTCATCGGCGGCACCGAGAAGATGTCGAAGTCGAAGAACAACGGCATCGATCCGCAGGCGCAGATCGAGCAGTACGGCGCGGATACCGCCCGCCTGTTCACGATGTTCGCCGCGCCGCCGGAGCAGACGCTCGAGTGGTCGGAATCCGGCGTGGAAGGCGCGAGCCGCTTCCTGCGCCGCGTCTGGGCCTTCGCTTATGCCCAGCGCGAGCGCGTGGCCGCCGCGCTGGCCGGTCAGCAGGCCGGGACGCTGGACGACGCGCAGAAAACGCTGCGCCGCGAAGTGCACAAGGTGCTGCAGCAGGCGGACTATGACTTCAAGCGCATCCAGTACAACACGGTCGTCTCGGCCTGCATGAAGATGCTGAATACGCTGGAGTCAAGCAAGCTGGCCGACGGTGCAGCGTCGGACGCCGTGATCACGGAAGGCCTGTCGATCTTCCTGCGCATGCTGAACCCGGTCGCGCCGCACATCACGCACGCGCTGTGGCAGGAACTCGGCTACGCCGGCAAGTATGGCGACATCCTGAACGTGGCCTGGCCGGAAGTGGATCCGGCCGCGCTGGAGCAGGCCGAGATCGAGCTGATGATCCAGGTGAACGGCAAGCTGCGCGGTTCGGTGAAGGTGCCGAAGGAGGCCGACAAGGCCGCCATCGAAGCCGCCGCGCTGGCGTCGGAAGCCGCACAGAAGTTCGTCGAAGGCCTGCCTAAGAAGGTCATCGTCGTCCCCGGCAAACTGATCAACATCGTGGTGTAAGCCATGCGCGCCCTGACTAGGAAGTTGACGGTGCGTGCGGTTACGGTTGCGGCTCTGCTGGTGGCCAGTAGCCTAGCAGGCTGCGGCTTCCAGCTGCGCGGTTCGAACGGCAGCTACACGATGCCGTTCCACAGCATCTATCTCGGCTTCCCGGACACGTCCGCGCTGGGCACGGAACTCAAGCGCAACCTGCGCGCGACGGACCAGGTGGTCATCGCGGACAAGGCGGCGGACGCCGAAGCGCAGTTCGTGCTGCTGGGCGAGTCGCGCAACAAGTCCATCCTGTCGCTGAACAGCCTGGGCCGCGTGCGCGAATACCTGCTGACGTACACGATGTCGTTCACGGTGCGCGACGCGAAGGGTGCGGAACTGGTGCCGCCCACGCAGATCTCGCTGCGCCGGAACATGGCGTTCGACGAGACCCAGGTGCTGGCCAAGGAATCGGAAGAAGCGCTGCTGTACCGCGACATGCAGGCGGATCTCGTGCAGCAGATCATCCGCCGCCTCGCGTCGATCAAACCAGCCACTTGATTAAAAAGGAACACCATGCAGTTGCGGCCTGAGGCGCTCGACGGGCACCTCGCCAAGGGGCTCGCGCCCCTGTACGTGATCACCAGCGACGAGCACCTGCTCGCGCTGGAAGCGGCGGACAAGATCCGCCGTGCCGCGCGCGCGCAAGGGTATTCCGAGCGCGACGTGCTCACGGTCGAGCGCAACTTCAAATGGGGCGAGCTGCTCGCCGCCAACCAGGCCATGTCGCTGTTCGGCGACAAGAAGCTGATCGAGCTGCGCATTCCCGGCGGCAAGCCCGGCAAGGACGGCAGCGCCGCGCTGCAGAACTATGCGAAAGACCTGAACCCCGACAACCTCACGCTGGTCACCCTGCCGAAGCTGGACTGGCAGACGGCCAAGGCGTCGTGGGTGGCGGCGCTGCAGCAGGCCGCGGTCTACGTCGAGATCCCGAACGTGGAACGCGCGCAGCTGCCGGGCTGGATCGGCACACGTCTGGCCGCGCAGAACCAGAGCGCGGACCGCCAGGGCCTGGACTTCATCGCCGACCGCGTCGAGGGCAACCTGCTGGCGGCGCACCAGGAAATCCAGAAGCTCGGCCTGCTGTACGAACCGGGCAAGCTGACGTACGAGCAGGTGCATGACGCCGTCCTGAACGTGGCGCGCTACGACGTCTTCAAACTGTCGGAAGCGATGCTTGCCGGCGACCCGGCCCGCCTCGTGCGCATGCTCGAAGGCTTGAAAGGCGAGGGCGAGGCGCTGCCGCTGGTATTGTGGGCCGTCTCCGAAGAAATCCGTACGCTGCTAAAATTAAAGGCAGGGATGGCGCAGGGACGCCCGCTGGGCGCCCTGCTGAAGGAATACCGCATCTGGGGCCCGCGCGAGCGCATGATGGAACCGGCGCTGCGCCGGATCTCCCTGCCGACGCTGGAAGCGGCGCTGCAGCAGGCGGCGCAGGTCGACCGGATGGTCAAGGGCCTGCGCGCGAAGCAGTTCGCGGGCGATGCGTGGGATGCGATGCTGCAACTGGCGTTGAAAGTCGCGTCGACATAACGAAATCACAGGAAGAAGCACGATGGATATCACCGAGACCATGCACACAATGGGCCGCCAGGCACGCGCGGCGTCGCGCGGCATGGCGCGCGCGGACAGCGCGACCCGCAACCAGGCCTTGCTGCTGATCGCCGCCGCCATCGAGCGCGACGCCGACCAGCTCCGCGCCGCCAACGCGCGCGACATGGAAGCGGCGGCCGCCGCCGGCCTGGAGCCGGCGCTGCTGGACCGCCTCGCGCTGTCCGACAAGGCGATCGCGACGATGGTCGACGGCCTGCGCCAGATCGTCGCGCTGCCCGACCCGATCGGCGAGATCACCGACCTGAAATTCCGCCCGACGGGCATCCAGGTGGGCCGCATGCGCGTGCCGCTGGGCGTCATCGGCATCATCTACGAAGCGCGCCCGAACGTGACGGTCGACGCGGCCGGCCTGTGCATCAAGAGCGGCAACGCCGCCATCCTGCGCGGCGGCTCGGAAGCCATCCACTGCAACCGCGCGCTGGCGGCCCTCGTCGCCGAAGGCCTGCGCGGCGCCGGCCTGCCGGAGCACGGCGTGCAGGTCGTCGAGACGACGGACCGCGCGGCCGTCGGCGCCCTCATCACGATGCCGGAATTCGTGGACGTCATCGTCCCGCGCGGCGGCAAGGGCCTGATCGCGCGCCTGATGAAGGAATCCACCGTCCCGATGATCAAGCACCTGGACGGCATCTGCCACGTCTACATCGACGCGAAGGCGGACATCGCGAAAGCGCTGCCGATCGCGATGAACGCGAAAACGCACCGCTACGGCACGTGCAACACGATGGAGACCTTGCTCGTCGCCCGCGCCATCGCGCCGACCGTGCTGCCGCAACTGGCGGAGCTGTACGCGACGAAGGAAGTGGAACTGCGCGCCGATCCGGAAGCGCTGGCGATCCTGCAGGGCTATCCGCATCTGACGCCCGCGACGGAAGAGGACTGGAGCACGGAATACCTGGCGCCGATCCTCGCCGTGAAGATCGTGGACGGCATCGACGCGGCCATCGAGCACATCAACACGTATTCCTCGAAGCACACGGACGCCATCGTCACCGAGGATTACACGGACGCGATGCGCTTCCTGCGCGAAGTCGATTCGGCCTCCGTGATGATCAACGCGTCGACGCGCTTCGCGGACGGCTTCGAATACGGCCTGGGCGCGGAGATCGGCATCTCGAACGACAAGCTGCACGCGCGCGGGCCGGTCGGGCTGGAGGGTCTTACGTCGCTGAAGTACGTGGTGTTCGGCCACGGAGAGATCCGCAAGTAGGGTGGGCTCCCCGAGCCCACGTGTAACGCCAACATACCGCAAACTTCACGCGTGGGCACAGGGTGCCCACCCTACGTAAAGGATCTGCATGTACCTCTGGATCAAAGCGCTGCACATCGTCTTCGTCGCCTCGTGGTTCGCCGGCCTGTTCTACTTGCCGCGCATCTACGTGAACCTGGCCCAGGAAAGCAACCCGGCCGTGGTCGAGCGCCTGCTCGGCATGGGCCGCCGCCTGTACCGCTTCACGACGATCCTGATGGTGCCGGCGCTGTTGCTGGGCCTGTGGCTGTGGCTGGGCTTCGGCATCAAGGGCGGCTGGCTGCATGCAAAACTGGCGCTCGTGATCCTCGTGATCGGCTACCATCATGCGTGTGGTTCGCTGCTGAAAAAGTTCGAACGCGGCGCCAATACGCGCAGCCATAAGTGGTTCCGCGTGTTCAACGAAGTGCCGGTTTTACTGTTGCTGGCAATCGTGATCCTGGTCGTCGTCAAACCGTTCTGACCTGAAGATTCAACCAGATTGATTGGCGGCCGGGCCTACATCCCCGGCCGCTTCGTTTTAGTCAGTCGGGGTCAGAGCCCACCCGTGAAAACCGGGCGCTGACCCCGAATGTTCTTCGTTTTAGTCAGTCGGAGTCAGAGCCCACCCGTGAAAACCGGGCTCTGACCCCGAATGTTCTTGTTTTAGTCAGTCGGGGTCAGAGCCACCCGTGAAAACCGGGCACTGACCCCGAATGTTCTTTTTTAGTCAGTCGGGGTCAGTGCCCACCCGTGAAAACCGGGCGCTGACCCCGAATGTTTTTCAATACGGATAAAGGGTACCCCATGACTTCCTATTTTTGCCCCTGCCCGCGCGGCATGGAACAGGCGCTGGCCGACGAGCTGGCCGAGATCGCACAGACCACCGGCAGCACGTCGCTGAAGGTGCACAACCAGGTGCCGGGCGGCGTCCACTGCTCGGGCACGGACACGGACGCGTACCGCATCAACCTGCATTCGCGCATCGCGTCGCGCGTGCTGCTGCGCATCGCCAACCGCACGTACGCCAACGAGAACGACATCTACGACCTCGTGCTGGAACAGCCGTGGGAAGACTGGTTCAGCGTCGACCACACGATCCGCGTCGACATCACCGCGATCAAGTCGCCGCTGACGAGCCTCGAGTTCACCACGCTGAAGATCAAGGACGCCGTCTGCGACCGCTTCCGCGACCAGTTCGGCCGCCGCCCGTCCGTCGACACGCGCACGCCGGACATGCGCATCATGGGCTTCCTCGACCAGCGCAACTTTACGATCTACCTCGACACGTCCGGCGAAGCGCTGTTCAAGCGCGGCTGGCGCGAGGAGACGGGCGACGCGCCGCTGCGCGAAAACCTGGCCGCCGGCCTGCTGCGCGTGGCCGGATGGAAGCCGGGCATGACGTTGTTCGATCCGATGTGCGGCTCGGGCACGATCCTGATCGAGGCCGCGCAGATGGTGCAGGGCATCCCGCCCGGCGCGCGCCGCCGCTTCGCGTTCGAGAAATTCAGGAACTTCAATGCCAGGGCCTGGCAGGAGATGAAGACGGCGATCAAGCCGAACCCGCTGCCGGCAGAGCCCACGATCTTCGGCTCCGACATCTCCGGCGACATGGTCGCGATGACGCGCCACAACCTGCGCTCGGCCGGCATCCTGTTCGAGGTGCCGCTGAAGCAGATCGAGGCGCAGCAGGTGCAGCCGCCCACCAACGAGCCCGGCCTGCTGGTGACGAATCCCCCGTACGGCGAGCGGATCGGCGTGCGCGGCGATTCGACCATCCCGCAGGACGAGATGGCCGTCGGCTTCTACCAGCAGCTCTCCGCCACCCTGAAGCAGCGCTTCGCCGGCTGGACGGTATATCTGTTCACGGCCGACCTGGGCCTGCCGAAGATGCTGCGCCTGAAGGAATCGCGCAAGACCCCGTTCTTCAACGGCGCCCTCGAATGCCGCCTGTTCCGCTTCGACATGGTGGCAGGTTTCAACCGCCGCGACGCCGCAAAACCGAAAGAAGAATAATCAATGCTGCCCGAACCCGAACCGGACAATCTACCGAAAGACCCCGTCACCCCCATCCCGCTGCCGGCACCGCACAAGATCGCGATGCTGTCGGCGGGCGGCCTCGCCACCCTGCTGGCCGCGCTGTCGATGCTCGGCCCGTTCTCCGTCGACGCCTACCTGCCCGCGTTCCCCGCGATCCAGGCATCGCTGCATGCGACCGGGCTGGAAGTGCAGCAGACGCTGACGGCGTACATGCTGGCCTTCGCCGCGATGTCGCTGTGGCATGGCGCGCTGTCGGACGCGTTCGGGCGGCGCAACGTGGTCCTCGTCGGATTGATCGTGTTCGCGGTCGGGACGCTCGGCTGCGCGTCCGCGCATTCCGTGCACTACCTGTGGATCTTCCGGATCATGCAGGGCGTATCGGCCGGTGCCGGCGTCGTCGTGGGCCGGGCGATCATCCGCGACCTGTATTCGGACGCGCCGGCCGCGCGGCTGCTGTCGATGGTGACGATGATCTTCTCGATCGCGCCGGCCATCGCGCCCGTGCTGGGCGGCTGGGTCGTGTCCGCGTTCGACTGGCGCTCGATCTTCCTCGGCCTGCTCGCGTTTTCCGTCGTGCTGTGGTGGGTGTGCTGGCAGCACCTGCCCGAGACGATGCCGGTGGAACGCCGCCAGCCGTTCAACCCGCGCTTCCTCGCGCGCAGCTACTGGGACATCTTCAGCTCCGTGCTGTTCCAGATGAAGTCCGGGATCGTCGCGTTCAACTTCGGCGGCATGTTTCTGTTCATCGCGGGCGCGCCGGTGCTGCTGCCCGTGCACCTGCACCTGGGGCCGTCGGATTTCGCGTGGCTGTTCGTGCCGGCCGTGAGCGGCATCTTCCTGGGCGCGCTGGTCGCCAACCGGCTGGCGGGCAAGATGACGTTCTCGCGCCAGATCGCGATCGGCTATATGTTGATGCTGGCGGCCGTCACCGGCTCCGTCGCCTACCACGCCGTGCTGCCGCCGGCGCTGCCGTGGACCGTGCTGCCGATGTTCTTCTATAACTTCGGCAGCTCGATCATCAACCCCAGCGCCACCCTGCTCGCGCTCGACCTGTTCCCGCACATCCGCGGCACGGTGGCGTCATGCCAGTCGTTCGTGACCACGTTGATGGGCGCGCTGGTCGCCGGCCTCATCGCGCCGGCGCTGACCCATTCCGTGCTGGCGATGGCGCTCGGCCAGGCCGCGTTTGCGCTGGCGTCGCTGGCATGCTGGATGACGTCGCGCCAATACCGCCGGTACAAGGCTCTCGCTTAAAAAGTAGTGGCGGTAATGATAGTGGTCGTAAATAAATGCTAAATTTCGGGGACTTCTCTGTGCATTGTCAATACATTTCAGTTGAAATTTGATTCTAAAACGCGTCAAATTTCTTGGAAAGTATTGTTCCCGGTCAGAAATGTATATATGCTAAGATAAGTTTTTCATGCTTGGGATAACGATGTAAACATCGTGCTGTTCCAGGGACCGCAAGAACGAACACTGTGGCAGCCCCCGCAGGGGAGAGCGGCCATCACCCAAAAACCAAGTTGGCGGCCGTGCTTGAATCCATACATCAACCTGACCAGGACATCCGCAATCGCCTGCTGATCGCGCGCTTGCCGGCCATGCCCCAGATCCTCATCAAGCTGCTTGCACACCTGCAGGCGGACGATCTGGGCATGCCCGAACTGGCCGCGCTGGTTGCGAAGGATGCCGGCATGACCGGCAAGATCCTCACCGTCGCCAACAGCTCCGCCTACCACCGCAACAGCCGCCAGCCGAACCTCGAGCAGGCGATGGTGGCGCTGGGCACGGACATGATCAAGACGCTGGTCATCAGCGACTCCGTCTTCCAGACCTTCAACAGCTTCCCGAATTCCAGCGCCACCGACCTGCGCGCGTTCTGGAAGAACTCGTTGACGGCCGCCGTGCTGGCGCGCGAAACCGCACGCCGCATGAATTACGCGCAGCCGGAAGAAGCGTATCTCGCCGGCCTGCTGCACAACGTCGGCCGCCTGGCGCTGCTCGCGACGGCGCCGAAGGAATATGCCTTCAACTTCACGGCGCGCGACGACGAAGACCTGTGCGCCGTCGAACAGCGCACCCTGCAGATCACGCATGCGGAAGCGGGCGCCTGGCTGATCGAACGCTGGCAGCTCGATTCCTTCCTCGCCGATTCCGTGCTGTACCACCATGAGCCGAGCGAGCGCCTGGAAGCGGCGCATCCCCTGATCCGCATCGTGCGCGTGGCCCACGTGCTGGCCTGCCATGCGCACGACGATGCCCTCGTGGACGAGGCGCGCGCGCTGTGCGGTCTCGGTCCGGAAGCGCCGGACGAATTGCTGGGCCTCGCCGCGCGCCAGGTCGAGAAGGCCGCGATCCACCTCGGCATCGATCTCGCCGGCGCCGACGACCTGCCCGTGCCGGCCGCGTTCGCGCCGCCGCCGCCCGTCGATCCCGTGCAGCAGCGCCTGTCCGAGGAAGTGCGCAACCTGGTGCTCGTGTCCGAAGTGGGCCAGGCGTTCGCGCGCCAGCAGGGTGAATCGGGCCTGCTGGAAGCGATGACGCGCTCGGCGCGCATCCTGTTCGATTTCGAGAACGCCGTCGTCCTGCTGGAGAACCCGACCGGCCAGGCCCTCGTCGGCGCGCCGACCGCGAACCAGCAGCGCATCGCCGAATTCACGGTACCGCTGGCGAAGGGCGGCGCCGTCGCGCAGGCCGCGCTGGACCGCCGCCTCGGCTTCATCCGCCGCGATGGCCGACCGCTCGGCCTCGCCGAAGAACAGCTGCTGCGCATGCTGGGCACGGAATCGCTCGTGTGCCTGCCGCTCGTCGCGGGCGCGCGCTGCCTCGGCGTGATGATCGGCGGCGTCGCGACGTGGCAGCTGCCGGCGTGCCAGAAGCGCGAGCGCTTCCTGCACGCGTTCGGTGCGCAGGCCGCGGGCGCGCTGGAGACGGCGATGTCGGAACGGGGCCACGCGCGCCGCCAGCTCGCCCACGTGGCGGAGGAATACCGCGAAGCGTCGCGGCGCGTCGTGCACGAAGTGAACAACCCGCTGGCTATCATCAAGAACTATTTGTCGGTCCTGGACAGCAAGCTCGAACGCCAGGAACCCGTCAGCGCCGAGCTGTCGATCCTGAACGAGGAGATCGACCGCGTCGGCCAGCTGGTGGGCAGCCTGACCGAGATCCAGCTGGGCGCCGCTACGTCGAAGGTCGACAGTGCGCCGGCGGCGGACGTCGCCCGCGTCGTGGACGACGTGCTGCGCCTGTTCCGCACGACGAATTTCATCCCGGCGAACGTGGAAATCGTCGTCAGCATGTCGGACGCCGAGAGCCGCATCGAGGGCGATCCGGACATCCTCAAGCAGATCCTCGTGAACCTCGTCAAGAACGCGATCGAGGCGCTGTCCGGCAGCGGCGGCCGCATCGAGATCGCCAACCGCGGCCACGTGAACCGCGAGCGCAGGCTGTACCTGGAACTGGTCGTCTCCGACACCGGTCCGGGCCTGTCGCGCGAGGTGCTGGCCAACCTGTTCTCGGCCGTGAAGAGCACCAAGGAGGGACCGCACCACGGTCTCGGCCTGTCGATCGTGCACAGCCTGGTCAAGAAGCTGAACGGGCATATCGCCTGCCGCAGCGGCACGACCGGCACCAGTTTTGAAATCCTGCTGCCGGCGCATGCCGGCGCCGGCGCCCCGGCCATACCGCCGGTGCGCGCGCTTGGATCCGTATAAGGTAACAATGAATCCATTCTCCGCCAGCGCCACGTCGTCCAGCCCCCACGACACGCAATCCTCGCTCGGCATCGACCAGCCCCGACTCCTGCTCGTCGACGATGAACCGCGCCTGCTCACCTCCCTGTACGAACTGCTGCAGGGCCGCGGCTACCAGCTCGTCACGGCCGCCACCGGAGGAGAAGCCCTCGCGCACCTGGCGCGCCTGCGCTTCGATCTCGTGCTGCTCGACCTGCGCCTGCCCGACATCGGCGGCCACGAGATCATGGACTTCATCAACGAGAAGGGCATCGACGCCGACGTGATCGTGATGAGCGGCGAGGTCGGCATCGACGCGGCGATCGGCGCGCTGAAACGCGGCGCCTACGATTACCTGCGCAAGCCGTACAGCCGCGAGGAACTGCTCAAGACCGTCGCGAACGCCCTGAAGCAGCGCCGCCTGGAACAGGCCAACGCGCGCATCGCGAGCCAGCTGGAAAACTCGGAAAAGATGTACCGCTACCTGGTGGATTCGTCGCCGGACATCATCTACACGCTGAACCACGAAGGCAAGTTCACCTTCATCAACGACCGCGCCTACCAGCTGCTCGGCTACAAGCGCGAAGAACTCATCGGCCAGCATTACTCGATCCTCGTGCACGACGAAGACCTGGAGCGCGCGCGCTACGTCTTCAACGAGCGCCGGGTCGACGAGCGGGCCTCGCGCAACGTCGAGCTGCGCCTGAAGTGCCATGCGGGTGCCAACCAGGACCGCACCTTCAACAACACCTTGATGACGATCTCGCTGAACGCGATCGGCATGCACGTGCCCGACCAGGAAGTGAAACGGCTCGAGTTCTACGGCACGTACGGCGTCGCGCGCGACATCACGGACCGCAAGCGCGCCGAGGAAGTCATCTCGTACCAGGCCTACCACGACATCCTGACCGACCTGCCGAACCGCATCCTGTTCAAGGACCGCCTCGGCCTCGCCGTCATCCAGGCCAAGCGCAAACAGACGGAACTCGCCGTCATGTTCATCGACCTCGATCGCTTCAAGCTCGTGAACGACACGCTCGGCCACGTCAAGGGCGACGAGCTGCTGCAGCAGGCCGCGGGCCGTTTGAAAGAATGCCTGCGCAAGGGCGACACGCTGGCGCGCCAGGGCGGCGACGAATTCACGATCGTGCTGCCGGAACTGCGCGACCGCGACGACGCGCGCATGGTGGCCGACAAATTCCTCGAGGTGCTGCAGGAGCCGTTCGATCTGGACGGCCATGCCGTGCACATCTCGGCTTCGATCGGCATCGCGGTCTATCCGGTCCACGGCGAATCGATCGACGAGCTGCTGCGCCACGCCGACATCGCCATGTACCAGATCAAGGGGCAGGGCAAGAACGGCCACGCGTTCTACGACCCGTCGATGCAGGACGTGTCGCACCAGAAGATCGCGCTGGAACAGAGCCTGCGCCGCGCGCTCGAGAACAACGAGCTGGAGATGTACTACCAGCCGCAGATCGACGCCATCAGCGGCCGCATCGTCGGCGCCGAGGCGCTGATGCGCTGGAACCATCCGACGCGCGGCGTCGTGTCGCCGGGCGAATTCCTGCCGTTCGCCGAGGAGAACGGCCTGATGCTGCCGATCTCGGACTGGATGATCGGCGCGCTGTGCCGCGACATGCTGCAGTGGAAGAACTTCGGCGGCAACCAGGTGCGGTTGTCGCTGAACCTGTCGCCGCAATACCTCGACCGCGGCGATTTCTACGAAAAGATGCGCAACGCGCTGCTGCGCTACGGGATCGCGCCGAGCCAGATCGAAGTCGAAATCACCGAGAACATCTGCATCCGCAACCCGCAGCACGCCATCGAGCAGCTCAACAAACTCGGCCAGCTGGGCGTGTCCGTCGCGATCGACGACTTCGGCACCGGCTATTCGTCGCTGGCCTACCTGCACCGCTTCCCGGTCCACACGATCAAGATCGACCAGTCGTTCGTCAAGGAGATCCACGACGAGCACGGGCACTATCCGGTCGTCCTGGCGATCATCTCGATCGCGCGCGGCCTGGGCCTGAACCTGATCGCGGAAGGCGTCGAGACGGACTCGCAGGCCCGCTACCTGCGCGCGAACGGCTGCCTGACGATGCAGGGCTATTTGTACCACCGCCCGATGCCGCTCGGCCGCTTCATCGACGTGCTGCGCGGGCAGACACTGCCGGCGGGCGTGTCGAACGTGCTCGCCTTCCAGGCCTGATGCGTCATGACCCCCAGCGAGACCGACGCTCGCCATACCGCTGAGTTCTTGCGGGTCAAGGCGCTCGCGGAGCGCGGCGTCGCCACGGCCCAGCACAGCCTGGGCTTCATGTACGTGAACGGCCAGGGCGTGCCGCGCAACTACGAGCAGGCCGTTGCGTGGTATCGCATGGCGGCGAGCAGCGGCCTCGAACAGGCGCAGTACAACCTCGGCGTGATGTACCAGAAGGGGCAGGGCGTGGCGCAGGATCTGGGCCAGGCGCTGTACTGGTACCGGCAGGCCGCGGAGCAGGGCTACGTGCAGGCCCAGTACAACCTGGGCTGGTTGTATGCGAAGGGACAGGGCACGCCGGCCGACGTGCATGAGGCGCTGCACTGGTTTAACAAGGCCGCCGAACAGGGCGACCCCGGCGCCCAGCACAATCTCGGCATGATGTACGAGGGCGGCAAGGGCGTCGCCCAGGACGTCGCGCTGGCCATCGAGTGGTACCGCAAGGCGGCCGAACAGAATTACGCGCGCTCGCAGTTCAATCTCGCACTCAGATACGACAGTGGCCAGGGCATCGCACGCGACGTGCAGCAGGCCATCCACTGGTTCCGCAAGGCCGCGGAGCAGGGCTATGCGCCCGCGCAGTTCAACCTGGGCCTCCGCTACGACAAGGGCCAGGACCTGCCGCAGGACAGCGAGAAGGCGGTCCTGTGGTACGGCCGCGCGGGCGAGCAGGGCCACGCCAGCTCGCAGTTCAACCTCGCGCTGATCCACGATGCCGGCCATGGCGTCGCGCGCGATCCGGAGCTGGCGCTCGCGTGGTTCCGGCGCGCGGCCGAGCAGGGACACGCGGGCGCGCAGGACAATCTCGGCCTACGTTATGAACACGGCCAGGGCGTCGAGCAGGATTACGCGCAGGCCGCGCACTGGTATGTCCTCGCCGCGGAGCAGGGCTTCGCCGGCGCGCAATACCACCTCGGCCAGTTGTACGATGCGGGCCATGGCGTGGTGCAGGATCCTTCCATCGCACTGGACTGGTATCGCAAGGCCGCGGAACAGGGCCACCTGCGCGCGCAGTTCGATCTCGCCTTGCGCTACGAGAGCGGCAATGGCGTCACGCAGGACGAACGCGAAGCCGCGTACTGGTACCGCAAGGCGGCCGACCAGGACTATGCGCCCGCGCAGTACGCGCTGGGCCAACTCCTCGACCGCGACGACACGGGCACGGTCGATCCGCGCCAGGCGACGCTGTGGTACCGCAAGGCGGCCGAGCAGGGCCACGCGCTCGCGCAGTTCGCGCTGGGCCTGCGCCACGACAGCGGCCACGGCGCCGAGCGCGATTACGAGGCCGCGCACTTCTGGTACCTGTGCGCCGCGCGCCAGGGCCATGCGCGCGCCCAGTTCAACCTCGGCGTGATGTATGCGGCGGGGCAGGGCGTGCCGCTCGATCTCGTCGAAGCCTATGCATGGCTGCACCGCGCGGGCGCCGCGGGCATTGCGCCGGCCGCGAACTATATCCGGCGCATCGCCGCGCGCATGGAACCGGCACTGCTGGCGCAGGCCAACGGCTATATCGGCGCGGCGTAGATCCTAGAGCACGATGTGGCCGGCCGGCGGGGCGGGCGGCCGGTCGTGGGGCAGGCCATGGAGCACGCTCAACTCGGCTTCGATCGCCCGCGACAGGGACGTGATCGGCACATCGTTGGCGCTGCCTTCGAACGGATTATCGGTGCTGGCGCCGACCTGGTCGAGTGCCAGGTACATCCATCCGATCAGCACGCTGAACGGCACGGCCAGCCACGCCATCTGCCCGTCCAGCCGCGCGAATTCCCGCACCGTACCCAGTGGCAGCAGCAGCGCGAACAGCCAGACGAACAGCGAATTGACGATCGCGTACTGGCGCGGATAAGGAAAGTCCTTGAGGCGTTGCGCCCGCGCGTGCTGATCGATCAGGTCCTTCAGGGTCTTTTGCATCTCGGCGTATTGCAGCATCTGCAGCGCCTGGCCGTGGAACAGGTCGCGGATGGCGCGGCTCTGCAGGGACATGAGCGCGGCGGGAACGTCGGCGACGGTCAGGAGGTGCGCGACGGTGTCCGGCGGCAGATAGCGGGCCAGTTCGGCCTCGAGCGGCACGCTGCGTTCCGCCACGTCGAACATGCGCTCCCGGTATTCGGCATTCGGCGCGGCCGCGGCGGCCTCCCACACGCGCGGCGCGCGCAACTGGTAGCGGACGGCGGTCAGCCAGGCCAGGTGGCGGGTGACCAGCGCGGGGATCGCGCGCTCGTCGGTCGGAAAATCGCGGCAGATCAGGCCCCAGTGGCGGCTGGCGGCCGCGAGGGACGACCAGATCTGCTGGGCTTCGACCGTGCGGCCATAGCTCTGCGCATTCTTGAACCCGACGATGAAGGACGCGGCGGTACCCAGCAGCGCGAGCACGGGCCACGGCAGGGAAAGCCAATGCCAGCCGCCCAGCTGGTACAGGGCCACGACCGTGCCGGCGCACGCGGCGAGCGGGTAGACGTGGCGCCGGGTCCAGTGCGCGAACTCGAACAGCCCGTAGGACTTCCCGATGTGCATGGACGTCCGGTCAGGTTTCCTCGGCGCGCAGCGCGTCGCGCACCGCCGGATCGCGCGACATCCGCTCGTGGAACGCGGCCAGCGCATCCAGGCCCGCCATGTCGACGCCTTTCGCTTGTGCCCAGCGCAGCACGACGTAGAGGTAGGGATCGGCGATCGAACGCTGCCCCGTGAGCCAGTCGCGGTCCGCGAGCGCGCCGTCGAGGCGTTCGAGGTACGCCCGGACATGGCGGTGCGCGTTGGCCGCCAGCTGCTCGTCCAGGTCGCGTTCGTCGAGGAAGCGCTCCGGCGCGAACAGGGGTTTGAATGCCTTGTGGACGTCCGAATTGAGGAACGCCAGCCAGCGCATGACTTCGGCCCGGCCGCGCGGGCTGCCGTCGCCCGCCAGCCGCGCATGCGGATGGAGGTCGGCCAGGTAGCCGAGGATGGCGACGTTTTCCGTGAGGGCGAGGTCGTCGTGCACGAGCAGCGGCACGTTGCCGCCGGGGTTGCGCGCCAGGTAGGCGGGCGCCTTGATCGAGTCGAGCGTCATCGGCACGATCTCGTGCGGCACGCCGAGCCAGCCGAGAACGATCAGGTCGGCCAGCGAACAGGCGCCGCGCATGTGGTAGAGCTGCATGGTGTCTCCGGTGGTGTCGATAGCGGCGCCACTATCGCACGGGTCCATGCCGCGCATTGGTGCATTTTCGGCACCGGATTGCGTCCTGTCTTACACTGCCGGATTCAAGGCGAGCCGTCCGTCCTCGCGCAGCGTCCGTGCGAGGAAGGTATCGATCGCGACCGAGCTGGCCGTCGGCGCGCTCAGGTGCGGGCAGTGGCCCACGTTGTCGATGACCTTCAGCGTGCTGTGTGCCAGGTGCTCGTGCAGCCATTCGCCCACTTCGCGCGGCACGATCAAATCGTCGCTGCATTGCAGGATCAGGGCCGGGACCGTGGCGCGCTTCACCTCGGCGCGGATGTCGGCCTGGAAGGTCACGCGCGCGAAATGCTTGGCGATGGCGGGATCGTTGCGGCAGAAGCTGCGCGTCAGTTCCGCGCCCAGTTCCGGACGATTGGGCGCGCCCATGATCGCGGGCGCCATCTTGCGCGACCAGTCGAGGAAGTTCGTCTCCATCGCCTGCAGTAGGCCGTCGATGTCCTCGCGGTTGAAGCCGCCGATGTAATCGCCGTCGTTGATGTAGCAGGGCGACGGGCCGACGAGAACCTGGGCGAGGAAACGCTCCGGCGCCGCCACCGACGCCAGCAGCCCGATCGACGCGCCGACCGAGTGCCCGACGACGACGGTCGGACCGGCCGCGCAGGCGTCGAGGATGTCCAGCAGGTCCGTCACGTGGCCCTGCAGGCTGGCGTACTTCGCGCGGTCGTAGGCTTCCCAGTCGGAGCGGCCGCTGCCCGTGAGGTCGTACAGCACGACGCGGAAGCGCTCCGCGAACGCCGGCGCCAGGAAGCGCCACATGGTCTGGTCGCAACCGAAACCGTGCACGAACACCATGGTGACAGGTCCAGAGCCGGTGACGTGGACGTTGTTGCGAAACTGTACAGACATGGTGAATCCTGGCCGAAGCATGTAACAATCCACTGATATTACCACTGTGAAACCACCGTCAGCGGCACACACATTGATCTAGCGCAAACCGCGCAACAGTGCGTTCGCGCACGGCACGGCGGGATCGATTCGCGATATACTGTTTATATATACAGTATTTATTCGCGATGGAACTCAAAGACAAGCTGGAGATCCTGGCCGACGCGGCCAAGTACGACGCCTCCTGCGCCAGCAGCGGCGCGCCCAGGCGCGATTCCGTCGACAAGGACGGGCTGGGTGCGACGAACGGCATGGGCATCTGCCACAGCTATACGCCGGACGGACGCTGCGTGTCGCTGCTGAAGATCCTGCTGACGAACTTCTGCGTCTACGATTGCCAGTACTGCGTGAACCGGCGCACGTCGAACGTGCCGCGCGCCCGCTTTTCCGTCGACGAGGTCGTGAAGCTCACGCGCGATTTTTATCTGCGCAACTACATCGACGGCCTGTTCCTCAGCTCCGGCATCATCCAGTCGAGCGACTACACGATGGAGCAACTGGTCGAGGTCGCGCGCCGCCTGCGCGAAGACCACCAGTTCCGCGGCTACATCCACCTCAAGACGATTCCCGATGCCGACCCGCGCCTCATCGAACTGGCGGGCCGCTATGCCGACCGGCTGTCGGTGAACATCGAACTGCCCACGCAGGACAGCGTGACGAAGCTCGCGCCGGAAAAGAGCGTCCACACGATCAAGCTGGCGATGGGTTCCATCCGCACGAAACTGGACGAAAAGGACGACCACCCCAAGGCGCCCACGTTCGCGCCGGCGGGGCAGAGCACGCAGATGATCGTCGGCGCGGACGCCAGCGACGACCAGACGATCCTGAATACCGCGCAGACGCTGTACGGCAGCTATAAACTGAAACGCGTGTACTACTCGGCGTTCAGCCCGATCCCGCACAGCCCGTCCAGCGTGCCGTCCGCGCCGCCGCCGCTGCTGCGCGAGCACCGGCTGTACCAGGCCGACTTCCTGCTGCGCGGCTACGGTTTCACGGCGAAGGAGCTGATGCCCACGGCCGGCAACCTGGCGCTGGACATCGACCCGAAGCTGGGCTGGGCGCTCGCGAACCGCGACCACTTCCCGCTCGACCTGAACCGCGCGGACGAGACCATGATCGCGCGCGTGCCGGGCATCGGACTGCGCACGGCCAAGCGCCTGATCGACCTGCGGCGGCTGCGGCGCATCCGCTGGGAAGACCTGTCGCGCCTGCGCTGCAGCCTGAAAAAGCTGGCGCCCTTCGTGATCACGGCGGACTACAAGCCGGTGCAGGGCACCGTGTCGTCCGACCTGCTGCGGCGTAACCTGGCCGACGCCCCCCAGCAGATGAATTTGTGGCCGGAACTGCAGGCGGCGTGATGGCGGCGGATGCGCTGGTCCGGACAGGGCAGCCGGTGCAGGTCGAGACGTTCGCGGAGTGGCGCGAGGCCGCGCGCGAGCTGCTCGTCCACGGCATCCCGCCCGACCAGGTGACGTGGGGCGTGCCGCACATGGGCGACCTGCTGGCCGGCGGCGACCTGTTCACGGGTGCGCCGGCCCCCGCCGAGGCACCGCATAATCCCGTCATACCGCCGGACGAGCCAAGGAATGAGCCGCTGCGCCCCGCGCCGCACATCCCGCGTTCGCTGATGGAGATGCTGCAGTCGGCCGCCTGCTGCCGCGTGCCGGACCGCTGGGCCTTCCTGTACCGCGTGATCTGGCGCTGGCAGCAGGGCGAGCACGACGTGCAGTCGCCGGCCGACGAGGATGGCGCCCGGCTGCACGCGATGGTGAAGGCGGTCCGCCGCGAGGAACACGACATGCATGCCTACATCCGCTTCCGCGAGCGTTCGGAAGAAGCCGGCCCGCCGCGCTTCGTCGCCTGGTACGAGCCGCGCCACGACGTGCTGCCCCAGGTGGCCGACCATTTCGTCTCGCGCATGGGCAAGGTCAGCTGGATGATCGCCACGCCGGAGGCGAGCGTCCTGTGGGATGGCCATACGCTGCACAATACCGGACCGCTCGTGCGCGATGCGGCCGACCTCGAAGACACGGGCGAAGCCCTGTGGCTGACCTACTACCGCAGCGTGTTCAACCCGGCCCGCCTGAACACGAACGTGATGCACCAGCATATCCAGTCGGACCGGTGGAAGAACCTGCCGGAGGCGAAGATCGTGCCGCACATGGTCAGCGAGGCGGCGCTGGGTGCGCGCAAGGTGGGCCAGTACGAGGCCGTCGGCCAGCGCAAGGGCACGACGATCCCGATCGCCCCCGAGGATGCGCAACCGGAACGCGAGCAGCCGTCGAAACTGGACGAATGCCGGCGCTGCGAGCTGTGGCAGTTCGCGACGCAGGCCGTGGGCGGCGAGGGACCCAAGCGGGCGAAGATCATGTTCGTCGGCGAGCAGCCGGGCGACCAGGAAGACCTGGCGGGGCAGCCGTTCGTCGGCCCGGCCGGCAAGCTGCTGGACCGCGTGTGCGAGGCGGCCGGCGTCGACCGCGACACGATCTACGTCACCAACGCCGTCAAGCATTTCAAGTGGGAGCCGCGCGGCAAGCGGCGCCTGCACAAGACGCCGGTCCAGCGCGAGATCGAGGCCTGCCACTACTGGCTCGACAAGGAACTGGCGAGCGTCAAGCCGACCGTCATCGTGGCCCTCGGCGCCACCGCGCTGAAGTCGGTGCTGCGCACGGCCAACGTCACGCTCAAGAATTCGCTCGGCAAACCGCTGCGCCACGAAGGGCACTGGGTCGTCACGACGTACCACCCGTCGTATGTGCTGCGCGTGCCGGGCGAGGACGCGAAGCGCGAGGCCTTCGACGCGATGGTCGAGGGCCTCAGGCTGGCGCACGCGCTCCTGGACCGCCCGGTCGACGTACCGGACGCGTGAACGTTGCTGTTGCGATATATGCATGTCAAAGATGTAACACTTCGTTGCCTCGATAGGCTAAGCTCATCGGTGGCGCTAAGCTTTTGCGCACACAACAACAACGATGGGATGCCCGATGAGCAAACGGTATGCATGTGCGCTTTACCTGAGTTTCCTGACCCTGCCTGTTCTGGCCCAGACCACGCCCGAGCCCGAACCCGCGCCCGCCGCCGCCGAGGCCTTTGACACCGTCCCCGCGACGGTCGTGGTCGAAGGCCGCCGGCCCGGTCCCGGCGTCTGGAAAGTGTCGAAGGGCGACCACGTGATGTGGGTGTTCGGCGTGTATTCCCCGCTGCCGCAGAAGATGGAGTGGGATGCGGCGCGCGTGGAACGCCTCGTCGGCAAGTCGCAGGAAGTGCTGACGCGGCCGGGTGCCCGCATGGAGGTCGGCTTCTTCAAGGGCCTGACCCTGCTGCCGACCGCGATCGGCATCGACAAGAATCCGGACGGCGCCACGCTGCACGACGTGCTCCCGGCGGACGTGTATGCGCGCTGGCAGGTATTGAAGGGCAAGTATATCGGCGATGACGACGGCATCGAGCGGCGCCGCCCGATCTTCGTCGCCGACACGCTGCTGAGCAAGGGCTTGTCGAAAAGCGGCCTGACCCAGAATACCGGCGTGGAAGAGCAGATCGAAAAGGCGGCCAGGCACAACAAGGTCAAGATCACGTCGACCACGCTCAGCATGGACGTCGACGATCCCCGCGCGCTGATGAAGGAATTCAAGAAGTCGCAAGTGGAAGACGTGGCGTGCTTCACCAAGACCCTGGACCGCCTGGAAGGCGATATCGACGCCATGCGCGTGCGCGCGAACGCCTGGGCCAATGGCAATATCGCCGAGATGTCGAGCCTCGATTACGCCGAGCGCGACAAGGCGTGCAACGACGCCATCTTCAACAGCCAGTTCGCCAAAAATTCTCCCGCATTCCAGCATCTTCCCGAGCGCATCCGTGCCAACTGGATGAAGGCGGCCGAGAAAGCATTGGCCGACAACACGTCGACGTTTGCGCTCCTGCCGATGAAGAACGTCATCGGTCCGCAGAGCTATCTGGCCGACCTGCAGGCGCAGGGCTATACGGTCGAGAGCCCGAAATAAGGAGCACGCCATGACGAAGACAATCAACGGGTATGTGTTCTCGTTGGCTCTGCTGGCCCCGCCGGCGTTCGCGCAGAGCGTGGACCAGACCGCGCAACCCGCCGCCGCCGAGGCCGCCGGCGCCGTTCCCGCGACGGTCGTCATCGAAGGCCGCCGGCCCGGCCCCGGCGTGTGGAAGGTGTCGAAGGGAACGCACGTGATGTGGGTCTTCGGCACCTATTCTCCGCTGCCGCGGAACATGGAGTGGGATGCGTCGCGCGTCGAGCGCCTCGTGGCGAAGTCGCAGGAAGTCTTGATGCCGCCCGTCGCGAAAGCCCACATCGGTTTCTTCAGCGGATTGACGGCGTTGCCCAGCCTCATCGGCATCAAGCGCAATCCGGACGATGCGGTGCTGCATGACGTCGTCCCGGCCGACGTCTACGCGCACTGGACGGTGCTGAAGGCCAAGTACATCGGCGAAGACGACGGCATCGAGCATTACCGGCCCGTCTTCGCCGGCGAGGAACTGCTGCTCGCCGGCCTCAAGAAAAGCGGCCTGAGCTATGGCAGCGAAGTGCTCGGCAAGATCGAGGACGTCGCGAAAAAGAACAAGGTCAAAATGACCGACTCGGGCTACGACGTCATGGTCGACGATCCGCGCAAGCTCGTGCGCGACTTCAAGAATTCGCAGGTGGCCGACCTCGTCTGCTTCACGAAGACGCTCGACACCCTGGACACCGATCTCGAAACGATGCGCGTGCGCGCGAATGCCTGGGCCAACGGCGACATCGCCGAGATCCGCGCCCTGAACTTCGCGGAGCGGCGGGATGCATGCCTGGACGCCGTCATGAACAGCTCGATCGCGAAGGACGCCGCGGCCCTGCGCCAGGTGCGCCAGCGCCTGCGCACGTCGTGGCTGAAGGCGGCGGAGAATGCGCTGGCCAGCAATGCCGCCACCTTCGCCGTGCTGGAGATCCAGGACATCCTCGGCCCGACGAGCTACCTGGCCGGCCTGCAGGCCAGGGGTTACGTCGTCGAAAGTCCGAGGTAACTACACCGGCTCGCCCGATATGTCCGATGCGCCCAGGTCGTCCTCGCGCGACGCGGCCTGGGCCACGCGGGCACCCGGCGGCACGTCATGCGTCAGCCAGACATTGCCGCCGATGACGGCGCCCTTGCCGATCGTGATGCGGCCCAGCACGGTGGCGCCCGCATAGATGACGACGTCGTCCTCGACGACGGGATGGCGCGGCAAGCCCTTCTGCAAGGTGCCGTCGACATTCGCGGGAAAGCGCTTCGCGCCCAGCGTGACGGCCTGGTACAGGCGCACGCGCTGGCCGATGACGGCCGTCTCGCCGATCACGACGCCCGTGCCATGGTCGATGAAGAAGCCGGCGCCGATCGTCGCGCCCGGGTGGATGTCGATGCCCGTTTCCGCATGCGCCTGCTCGGCGATGATGCGCGCGAGCAGCGGCAGGCCGAGCCCGTACAGGCAATGCGCGAGGCGGTAATGGATCATCGCGTGGATGCCCGGATAGCACAGCAGCACTTCGTCGACGCTGCGCGCGGCCGGGTCGCCCTGGAAGGCGGCGATCACGTCGCTGTCGAGCAGGGTGCGGATGCCGGGCAGCGCGGCGCCGAACGCGCGCGTGGCCTCGAGCGCCTGCGGTTCGATGTCGGTATGGGTCAGGTGGCGCAGCGCGGCGCTGTAGCGCAGCTCGATGCGGACCTGGCGTAGCAGCGCGTGCAGGGCGGTGTCCAGCGCGTGTGCGACGTGGAAATCCTCGCTTTCCTGGCGCAGGTCGGGCGGACCCAGGCGCAGCGGAAACAGCACGCCTTTCAACTGCCCGACGATGGTCGCCAGCGCGTCGCGCGACGGAAACTCGATGCCGCGCACCTCGCCGGCCGGACGATGCGCCTGGCGCCATTGGCGGCGCGCCTCGTTCAGGTCGCGCACGATCGCGCCAATGTCGAAGTCGGCCATCATTCATGCTCCCGGAGGCGGTGTTGGTCGGAAAGAATTGGCCTCACGGTGCCTCCGCTGTGCTGATGGACGAGTGTTCAATATACGAGCCCATCCATGGGGGGCTCAACGAATTTTTCGACACAAGCTCATGTCGAAAAATGTCTAAGGTGACAAAGGAACGTGAACCCGCGTAGAATGCGGGCAACGCGGGTGTAGCTCAATGGTAGAGCAGAAGCTTCCCAAGCGTGCGACTCGAGTCGCTAAGGACGCCGTTCCTCCACACCACGTCATAGAGTGTGGTCAATCCCCAGCTGCACCTTTGCTACCATGGGGAGAACAGGTCTGATGAGCAACAAATGTAGCGACGAAGGCTGTACAAGCAATTGTCTTGAGGTGCATCAGCGGCCGGCAAGACCGAGGGTTCAGCCCCTCGTAGCCTAGGAGCGGTGCGTCACTGGTAACGGTGGGGTGCTGAGCGCTCCGACAATGTAGCCACCTTTCGGGGTACGGTAGGTTCCGTGAGGGATTTGCTGGGAGTTCGGTAGTTGCGATCGGACGAGGCGCTAGGCTGGATTAGATGGTTAACGCAAAGTGAACTGCTATTAAACGTCGTCAAGCTTGACGAGCCAAACGCAACGGCAAGAGGCTCGACGTGATCGGTTGTCCGTCTGCTTGGTGCGGACACGCTGACATAGGTATCACCGGCGAAAAGGCAGAACCTTCCTAATCCTGTTGCCAGTACGGAACGAGGTAAGCCTGATATGGCGTCTGGCCTGTACGGCAGACAAGGGTAATCGCGAGGTTGCCTGATGCTATAGTAGGTAGAGGATGATGGAAAAAGCGAATGCCTCTCTGTAATGGAGAGGATAGGGGATGAAAAGATTGCCCTAACGTGAAAACGTGCAGACTTCCATCTGGTGATCTGTCGCAAGACAGGTCTGTTAATCGCACCCAGTGGGGATAACGCATGCCCCGTTGGGGGCAAAGTGCGTCTATTCCCTTTGGGACGATGCGGGTGTAGCTCAATGGTAGAGCTGAGGCTTCCCAAGCCTATGACGAGGGTTCGATTCCCTTCACCCGCTCCAATCGACCGGAGGTTGATATGGACGCAAGTCAGTACGATTGTGATATTGCCTCCACAGGCTGGAAATCTTGGCACGACATTTCGTGGGTCAAAATTTATCAGACTGTCGCGAGGATACAGACACGCATTGCGAAGGCAGCAAAAGCAGGTGAATGGCGGAAGGTGCGCTCCCTGCAGAGACTCCTGACCAAATCCACCGGAGCGAAAGCTCTGGCCGTGAGGCGGGTAACGGAGAATCGTGGCCGGAAAACTCCTGGTGTGGATCAGCAGACCTGGAGCACCCCAGAAGAGAAATGGCAGGCGGTGAATGGTCTCGGTATCAAGAGATACAAGCCTCTGCCACTACGTCGCATCTATATCCCGAAAGCTAATGGTGAAAAGCGCCCGTTGGGCATTCCCACCATGCGTGATCGAGCCATGCAAGCGCTGCACCTGTTAGCACTGGACCCTGTTGCCGAAACCATCGGCGATCCTCATTCATATGGCTTTCGACGGGAACGCTCGACGGCGGATGCCATCGGTCAGGTACGAAATGTACTGAGCCGTGAGGTGTCTCCCAAGTGGGTTCTTGAAGGGGATATCAAAGGTTGCTTCGACAATATCAGCCACGACTGGTTGGCCGCCAATGTCTGCATGGACAAGGGTGTCCTAAAGAAATGGCTGAGAGCAGGGTTCGTCGAGATGGGAAGGCTGTTCCCGACGCAAGCCGGAACGCCGCAGGGAGGCATCATCTCTCCGGTACTGGCGAATCTCGCATTGGATGGGCTGCAAAACGAACTTGCCTCACTGTTCCGAACGGTGAGAGAAGCGCGGACCGCGAAGGTCAATCTGGTGCGTTATGCGGATGACTTCATCATTACAGGCAGTTCGAAAGAACTTCTGGAAAATGAAGTAAAACCTCTGGTCGAGCGGTTTCTTGCGACCAGAGGACTTGTTCTCTCGGAGAAGAAAACCAAGGTCACGCATGTGACGGAGGGATTCGACTTTTTGGGATGGAACGTCAGGTACTTCGACAGTGGGCTGCTAGTGCAACCTTCCAAGAAGAACCAGAAGACGTTTCTGGACAAGATTCGGGAATTTCTGAGAACACGACAGGCCGTAGCACAGGTCGAGGTGATAGAGAAACTCACGCCGGTCATCAGGGGATGGGCCAACTATCATCGAAGCCAGAACTCGACCCGGACGTTTGCGAAGTGCGATCATCAAATCTGGCAAGCGTTGTGGCGCTGGGCGTGCAGACGCCATCCCAACAAGGGAAAGAAGTGGGTCAAGAAGCGCTACTTCAGGTGTGTAAAGGGGCGTGAGTGGTATTTCGCCGATAAGGATAAGCTCCTGCCGGTCTTGGGTGGTTATACGAAGCAGGTCCATGCCAAGATCAACAGCGACGCGAATCCATATGATCCGAAGGATGATGAATACTTCTCCAGACGGCTCGCGCAGCGGATGGAGAGGACTCTGGAGGGGCGGCGAAAGCTGCGATGGTTGTGGTGGTGGCAGGAAGGTCGGTGCCCGGTGTGCGAACAGAAGATCACACGCGAGACGGGGTGGCATCTGCACCATATCGTCAAGCGATCTGAACGTGGATCTGACAAGTTGACCAACCTGGTGTTGTTGCACCAAAACTGCCATATGCAGTATCACGCTAGAGAGAAACACGGTCCTGCCGGCATCTCGATGTTCAAGTAGGGATGCTGATGGATTGCTTGAGCCGTATGCGGGGAAACTCGCACGTACGGTTCTAAGGGGAGGGGAGTGCCGCGAGGCGCTCTCCTTACCCAACTTACGACGAGGGTTCGATTCCCTTCACCCGCTCCATCTTCAATCCCTCCCCTGAAACATACCGACCGCTGCGCGCGCCCTGCGGCAAGCCCTTATGGCACACTGGCGTTGTTGCTTCAACCAGTGTCAATCATGCAAGAAAACAGACAACAGTCTGACGAAAACCATGCCGGCGCCCTGATGTTCCTGAGCGGCGGCGGCGAAGTGGGCGCGATGATGCGTGCGCACGACTGGTCCACGTCGCCGCTGGGCCATCCGCGCACGTGGCCGCAGGCGCTGCGCACGGTCGTCGGGCTGATGCTCAACTCGAAATTCCCCATGTTCGTCGCATGGGGGAAGGAACTCGCATTCCTGTACAACGATCCGTATCGCGAGATCCTCGGCGACAAGCATCCGGCCGCGCTGGGCGGGCGCTTCCACGACATCTGGGCCGAGATCTGGCACGACATCAACCCGCTGATCGAACGCGCGCTGCGCGGCGAGGCGACGTATGCCGACCGCCTGTACCTCGTGATGAACCGCCACGGCTACGACGAGCCGACCTGGTTCACGTTCTCGTATTCGCCCGTGCGCGACGAGGACGGGGCGATCGCCGGCATGTATTGCGCGTGCGTCGAGGTCACCGAGCAGGTGCTGGCCGAGAAATACCGCAACGAGGAAAACGAGCGGCTGCGCGGCCTGTTCTCGCAGGCGCCGGGGATCATGGCCGTGCTGCGCGGCCCCGAGCACGTGTTCGAGCTGACGAACCAGTCGTACATGCAGCTGGTCGGCCACCGCCCGATCGTCGGCAAGCGCGCGCGCGAGGCGCTGCCGGAAATCGTCGGCCAGGGCTTCCTCGAACTGCTCGACCGCGTGTACGCGACGGGCGAGCCGTTCGTCGGCCATGCGCTGCCCGTGCGCCTGCAGCGCGAACCGGAAGGGCCGCTGGAAGAGCGCTACATCGACTTCGTCTACCAGCCGATCCGCGACGAGAACGGGGCCGTCAGCGGCATCTTCGTGGAAGGCAGCGACGTCACCGACCGCAAGCTCGTCGAGGACGAGCTGCGCGCCGCCAACCGCCAGAAGGACCAGTTCCTCGCGATGCTGGCGCACGAGCTGCGCAATCCGCTCGCGCCCATCATGACGGCGGCCCAGCTGCTGAAGCTCGGCCGGCTGGACGCCAGGAGCGTGGCCAACGCCAGCGAGATCATCGTGCGCCAGGCCGAGCACATGACGGACCTCGTCAACGACCTGCTGGACGTCTCGCGCGTCACGCGCGGCCTCGTCACGCTGGAGATGGAAGCGCTGGACCTGAACGTGATCGTGTCCGCCGCCGTCGAGCAGGTGCGGCCGCTGATCGACGCGCGCCGCCATGCGCTGACCCTGCAGCTGTCGGGCCAGCCGGCGCACGTGACGGGCGACCGCACGCGCCTCGTGCAGGTCATCTCGAACATCCTCAACAACTCCGCCAAGTACACGGCGCCCGGCGGCCGCATCGTGCTGGCCGTGACCGTGGGCGACGGGCAGGTGACCGTGGCCGTGCGCGACAACGGCGTCGGCATCGCGCCGGAAGTCCTGCCGTACATCTTCGACCTGTTCACGCAGGCCGAACGCACGCCCGACCGGTCGCAGGGCGGGCTCGGGATCGGCCTGGCGCTGGTGAAAAGCCTCGTCGCGCTGCACGGCGGCACCGTGCATGCCCGCAGCGAGGGCCTGGGGCAGGGCAGCGAGTTCTCGATCTGCCTGCCGTGCGCGGCGCGCGCGCCGGCGGCGGCGGCCAACGATGGCGGCGGGGCCGCGGCGGGCACGGCGCCGGACAATGGCAACCTGCGCGTGCTGGTCGTCGACGACAATGCCGACGCGGCCCAGATGCTGGCCGCGCTGCTCGAAGTGCAGGGCCACGCGGTCAGCGTCGAATACGATGCGCGCGGCGCGCTGGCGCGGGCGAGAAGCGAGCATCCGGACGTCCTGCTGCTCGACATCGGCCTGCCCGACATGGACGGCTACGAACTGGCGCGGCGCCTGCGCGCACAGCCCGAGAGCGCGGGCGCCACGCTCGTCGCCCTGACCGGCTACGGCCAGAACCAGGATCGCGAGGAGGCCCAGCAGGCCGGCTTCGACCATTACCTCGTCAAGCCGGCCGACCTGAACGAGGTCAACGAGGTGCTGGCCCGGGCGGAAGCGCGGCGCTGAACGTTCTTGCGTGCGCGTATTGCCGCGCGGAACAAGGAGCGCTATCCTAGGTGCATGCCCCCCCTGCGTAAGTTGCGCGCCGGGGCGGCGTATTTTCGTACCATAGTCAACGCGGGCGAAAACGGGGACGAGCATATGTACGACACCATCGAAAAACCGCAGGAGATCAGCCTCCTCGAACGGCACGGCGGACAGGCCGCCACGCAGGGCGTGGGACCGGACAAGGGTGCCGCGTCGACGGCCAGGCCGCCGCATGCGGGGCCGGGGGCCGTGGCCGTCGACGCCGCCGGCGGCGCCGCGGCGCAGCCGGGCGTGCGGCGCGTGCTCGTCGTCGACGACAACGCCGACGCCGCCCAGACGGTGGCGATGCTGCTGGAGGTGCTGGGCCACGAGGCGTCCATCGAATACGACCCGCTGCAGGCGCTCGCCTGCGCGCGCGAACGGTCCTTCGACGCGTTCGTCCTCGACATCGGCCTGCCGGGCATGGACGGCCACGAACTGGCGCGCCAGATCCGCGCGCTGCCGCGTGCGGCCGGGGCGCTGTTCATCGCGCTCACGGGCTATGGCCAGCAGCAGGACCGCGACGCGTCGAAGGCCGCGGGTTTCCATTACCATTTCGTGAAGCCGGCCGACGTGGATGCGCTGGCGCAGGCGCTGGCGAAGGGCACGCCGGCCTGACGCGCGGCCGTGTCATCATCCCGTCACTTTCTTTTCTTACACTGCGGGTTGCTGAACAGTAACTGAGCGTGCATCCCCGCACGCCTTTCTGACGGAACCCGCATGTCCAAGTCCAGTGCGCACACCGCCCCGCGCACCCACCGATTCCTCGCGCTGCTGTGGCCCGCGCTGGCCCTGCTCGCCTGTGCCGCCCTCTGGACCGCCACCATCCTGCACGCCGGCGCGGAACGCCGGCGCGCCGAGGAGCAGGCGTTCAAGGAGGCCGACGCGTATGCCGAAGCCTACGAGCAGTACGTCACCCGCTCGGTCGCCCAGGTCGACCAGATCACCATGCAGCTCAAGCACAGCTGGGAGCACGCGCGCGACCGCAGCCTGATCGAGAACATGCGCCGCGACGGCATGTTCACCGACGCCGCCTTCGTCAACGTGAGCGTGATCGGGCCGGACGGCGCGGTCCGCTCCTCGAGCCGCATCCACGCGCGCGGGCTGAATCTGTCCCGGGCCGACTTCTTCATCCAGCACCGCAACGCCATCTCGACCGCGCTGCGCATCGGCACGCCGCCGCCGGAACTGGACGAAGCGCGTGGCACCATCCTCTTCACGCGCCGGCTCGACACGCCTGACGACGGCTTCGACGGCGTGCTGCTGATGGCCGTCGACGCCGCGTATTTCACGTCGTTCGTCAGCTCGCCCACGCTGGGGCCCGGCAGCCTGCTGGCGCTCGTCGGCACCGACAACGCCTTGCGCGTCGAGCAGGACGCCAGCGGCATCGTGCGGACCATGGGCGCCGCCTCGCTGCTGCCCGCGAACGCCGACCGCTGGCCGGTGGCACGCGGCGTGCAGCTGGTCGACGGGCAGGGCGGCTTTGCCGACGGCGAGCCGCGCGTGCTGGGCTGGCGCCGCTCCGGCGCGTATCCGCTCGTGGCCCTCGTCGCGCTGTCGCATACGGCCGTGCTGGAAGCAGCCGACGCCTACTGGACGGACAGCCGCAACCACACGCTGGTGGCCACCGCCGTGCTGACCCTGCTGGCGCTGGGTGCGAGCATGCTGTCGCTGCGCGCGGCGGCGCGGGCGCGCGAGCGGGCCGAGATCCAGCGCGCCTACCGCACGGCCACCGACAGCGGCAACGACGGTTTCTACATGATCGCGCCGGTGCGCGACCGCAAGGGGCAGACGGTCGACTTCCGCATCGTCGACTGCAACGAGCGCGGCGCCTTCTTCTACGGCACGACGCACGCGCAACTCGTCGGCAGCCTGATTTCGCAGCTCCACCACGGCAAGTCCTTCGACGACCTGACCGCCAATTACCGTACGGCGCTGGCCGTCGGCTTCCACCAGGAAGACCGGCGCATGCCCGACAACAACCGGCTGAACATCCGCTGGGGCCATCGCCGCATCGTGCGCGTGGGCGACAACCTCGCCGTCACCCTGCAGGACATCAGCGAGCGCAAGGAACACGAATCCCAGCTCGCGCGCCTGGCCAACGAGGACAGCCTCACCGGCCTGCCGAACCGCCACTGGTTCCTGAACTTCGTGCCCGTGGCGCTGGCGCGCGCGGACGACGGCGACCACGGCGCGGCGCTGCTGTTCATCGACCTCGACGAATTCAAGCAGGTCAACGATACGCACGGCCACGCCGTCGGCGACCGCCTGCTCCAGCTGGCGGCCGAGCGCCTGCTGTCGCAACTGCGTCCGGGCGACAGCGTGGCGCGTTTCGGCGGCGATGAATTCGTCGTCTTGCTGAGCCCCTTCGACAGCGACCAGCAGGTGGCCATCGTCGCCACGCGCATCGTCGAAGCCTTCAGCAAACCGTTCCCGATCGCCGACGACCAGCACATGATCGGCGCCTCGGTCGGCATCGCCGTGTACCCGCGTGACGGTCTCGATGCGGCCACCCTGATCCGCCACGGCGACATCGCCATGTACGCGGGCAAGGCCGAGGGCAAGGGCCAGTACCGCTTCTTCGACCCCGCGCAGTCGAACATCCTCAAGACGCGCACCCAGCTGCGCCAGCGCCTGCTGGAAGCGATCGACAAGCGCCAGTTCGTGCTGCACTACCAGCCCCGCGTGGACACGCGCACGGGCGAGCTCCTGAGCATGGAAGCGCTGCTGCGCTGGGAGCATCCGCAGCTGGGCATGATCCGCCCGGACGAATTCATCCCGCTGGCCGAATCCAGCGGCCTGATCGTGCCGATCGGCGCCATCGTGATCGACCAGGCCTGCGCCCAGCTGGCGGCCTGGCGCGCGCACGGCGCCGTGCCGGTGCCGGTGTCGATCAACGTCTCGCCGAAGCAGTTCCTGCGCGGCAGCGTGCAGCGCGAGCTCGAAGACGCGCTGGCCCGCCACGCCGTGCCGGCCGGCCTGCTCGAAGTGGAGATCACGGAGTCCGCGATGATGGGCGACCAGGCCGAGATCCTCGCCGAGCTGGCCGCGATCCGCGCGCTGGGCGTCAAGCTGCACGTCGACGATTTCGGCACCGGCTACTCGTCGCTGTCGCAGCTGCAGCGCATGAAGATGGACGTGCTGAAGGTCGACCGCTCATTCACGGCCGAACTGGGACGCTCGCGCGAAGGCACCGTGTTCTTCCAGGCCATCGTGTCGATGGCGCACGCGCTCGGGATGGAAGTCGTGGCGGAAGGCGTCGAGAACGAGGAGCAGCTGCAGATCCTGCGGGCGCTGAAGTGCAACGAGGTGCAGGGGTATTTCGTTGCGAGGCCGCTGCCGGCGGCGGGCATCGGTCCGTTGCTGGCGCAGCGCTATCTGTTCAAGGAAGAGTTGGCAGCGTAGGACACGCGACGCTCGCTACGTCGTCCCCGCGAAGGCGGGGACCCAATTTTGCATGCCCCGCCACTGCGCATGAAACTTGGGCCCCTGCCTTCGCAGGGGCGACGGTGCATACGTTCCGGTCAGGCGCCCAGCAGACTGCCCGTCCGCGACGCCTCCGCCCCCGCGATCTTACAAACGTGCATCCCGCGCAGCAGGTGACGATGCGCCGTGCTCGCGAACAGCACCCCGGACTGCGTGCACCGCAAGGCCGTCGTCCTGCCGCTGACCGGATCGACGATGTCGGCCACGGCATCGCCGGCCCGCACCTGGTCGCCCAGTTTTTTCAGGAACACGAGCACCCCCGCATGTGGCGCGTGCAGCGGTTCCACGCCTTCCAGTGGCGTCGGTTCGCACAGCGGCGCCGGCAGCGGCGCGACGGGCAGGTCGACGACGCCCTCGCGCGCCAGGTATTGCAGTAGCGCGTGCGCGTCCCGTTCGGCCAGGTCGTAGCGCACGTCGTTCTCGCCGCGCAGCTCGACCGTCACGCCCACGCAGCCGGACGGGATCGGGAAGCGGTCGCCGAAGTGTTCCGCCAGTTCCCACCACACGCGGCTGCACGCTTCGTCGAACGGCTCGCCGCCGGATTCCGTCGCCAGCAGCACGGCGTGCGCGCCCATCAGCGCGGCCAGCGGTTGTACCCGCCCGGCGAGCGGCGTGCCCGTGTACATGTGCAGCACGGCCTCGTTGTCGCAGTGGAGGTCGAGCATGATGTCGGCGTCGATCGCCATGCCCAGCAGCGTCTTCTTGAGCTCTTCCGTCGCGCTCGATGGCAGCCATGCGGCCACTTCGCGGCGCGCGTGCTCGCGCACGAGGGCCGCGTTGGCGGCGGGATCCGCGCCGAGCTTGTCCTGCAGCGACGCCTTCAACGCCGCGGCCACGTGCCGGTACGAGCGGTTGAAATTGGTGCCGGTAGCGAGGTCGAAACGCCCGAACGGCGCGCCGTGGATCACCTGCGACAGCCCGATCGGATTCGCGGCCGGCACCAGGATGATCTCGCCGGTGACCTTGTTCTCCGCATCCAGCCGGTCGAGCTCACGGCGCAGCACGTGCGCGACGAGCATCGCGGGCACCTCGTCCGCGTGCAGCGAGGCCTGGATGTAGACCTTCCTGCCGCTGCCCGGCGTACCGTAGTGGAAGGAGGTCAGGCGGTAGGCGGCGACGTTGTCTTCGGTGGCGATCGGGTGGGTCTGCTGGCGCATCGGTGGCTCCTGGTTGCAACAGATGCATTATGTCCGAGATCGCGGCCGGAAAGCGCCGGGTTATAATGGCGCCCGTTTTTTCCTCATTCTTTCATTCCCCATGTCCGCCGATACGCCTACCAACGAGCAGGGCCGCCCGATGCTCTACGACCCGACCGACCGCCGCATCCGCAGTTTCGTCACCCGCGCCGGCCGCCTGTCGACCGGCCAGGCGCGCGCGCTGGAAGCGTATGGTCCGCATTACCTGATCGAGTACCGCAAGGCCCAATTCGATTTCCACGCCCCGTTCGGCCGCACCGCGCCGTTGATCCTGGAGATCGGCTTCGGCATGGGCGACACGACGGCGCACATCGCGAAGGCGATGCCGGACAAGGATTTCGTCGGCGTCGAAGTGCACACGCCGGGCGTGGGCAGCCTGCTGAAACTGGCCGGCGAACAGGACATCCAGAACCTGCGCCTCATCCAGCACGATGCCGTCGAGGTGCTGAACAACATGATCGCCGACGGTTCGCTGGCGGGCGTGCACATCTTCTTCCCCGACCCATGGCACAAGGCGCGCCACAACAAGCGCCGCCTGATCCAGCCGCCGTTCGTGCAACTGCTGTGCCAGAAGCTGGCGCAGGGCGGCTATATTCACTGCGCGACGGACTGGGAAGATTACGCGGTGCAGATGCTGGAAGTGCTGGGAGCGGAGCCGGCGCTGCGGAACACGGCCGAGGGCTATGCGGAGAAGCCGTCGTACCGGCCGCTGACCAAGTTCGAGAACCGCGGCCTCAAACTCGGCCACGGCGTGTGGGACCTCGTCTTCACGAAACGATAACGCGTGCATTTGGTGGGCACGGGGTGCCCACCCTACGGCACCGAGATATCGTAGGGTGGGCGCCCCGCGCCCACGCGTAACGTCAAACCATCTCGCTGATGATCCCGACGATCTCGTCGCCGTAGGACGTCAGCTTCTTCTCGCCGACGCCCGAGACGCCGCGCAACTGGTCGAGCGACACCGGCTTGACCTTGGCGATCTCGCGCAGGGTGGCGTCCTGGAACACGACGTAGGCGGGCACGCCGTGCGCGCGCGCCGTCTCGACGCGCCACCAGCGCAGCTTGTCGAAGATCGCCTGCTCGGACTTCGACAGCTCGACCTCCTCGTAGCTGCCGCGCGGCGTCGACGTGCGCTTGGGTTTCACGGGCTTCTGGTACTGGCGCAGCTGCACTTTCTGCTCGCCTTTCAGCACCGGCCGCGCCGCTTCCGTCAGCTTGAGTGAACTGAACGCGTCGTGGTCGACGGTGACGAGGCCCAGGGCGATCGTCTGGCGCACGATGGCGCGCCATTCCTGCTCGCCGCGCTCGGCGCCCACGCCGAACACGGTCAGCTTGTCGTGGTGCCACTGGACGATGCGCTCGGAGCTCACGCCGCGCAGCACGTCGATCACGTGACCGGCCGCGAAGCGCTGGTCGACGCGGTAGATCGCCGACAGCAGCTTTTGCACGGGCACCGTCGCGTCGAACGACGTCGGCGGAATGAGGCACGTGTCGCAATTGCCGCATGGGCCGGAGCGCTCGCCGAAGTATTCGAGCAGGCGCATGCGCCGGCAGCTGAGCGTCTCGCACAGGCCCAGCATCGCGTCGAGCTTCGACGACAGCACGCGCTTGAAATTCTCGTCGGCCTCGGACTCGTCGATCATCCGGCGCTGCAGCACGACGTCCTGCAAACCGTAGGCCATCCACGCATTGGACGGCAGCCCGTCGCGGCCCGCGCGGCCCGTCTCCTGGTAATAGCCCTCGAGCGATTTCGGCAGGTCGAGGTGGCAGACGAAGCGCACGTCCGGCTTGTCGATGCCCATGCCGAACGCGATGGTGGCCACCATCACGATGTTGTCTTCACGCAGGAAGCGCGCCTGGTTGTCGGCCCGCAGCGAATACTCCATGCCCGCGTGATAGGGCAGGGCGCGGATGCCGTTCTCGTTCAGGAATTCCGCCGTCTCCTCGACCTTCTTTCTCGACAGGCAGTAGACGATGCCCGAGTCGCCCGGGTGTTCCGCCGTGATGAAGTCGAGCAGCTGCTTGCGGCCGTTCGTCTTTTCGACGATGGAATAGCGGATGTTCGGGCGGTCGAACGACGACACGAACTGCCGCGCCTCTTCCAGCTGCAGGCGCTGGGCGATTTCCGCGCGCGTGAGCTGGTCGGCGGTTGCCGTCAGCGCGATGCGCGGCACGTGCGGGAAGCGCTCGTGCAGGATCGACAGGCGGATGTATTCGGGCCGGAAGTCGTGGCCCCATTGCGACACGCAGTGCGCCTCGTCGATGGCGAACAGCGAGATGTGCGCGGACTCGAACAGTTCCAGGCAGCGCGGCGTCATCAGGCGTTCGGGTGCCACGTAGACGAGGTCCAGTTCGCCGGTGCGCACCATGCGTTCGATGCGCAGGGTCTCTTCGAACGTCTGCGTCGAGTTCAGGAACGCGGCGCGCACGCCCACTTCGGCCAGCGCGTCGACCTGGTCCTGCATCAGCGCGATCAGCGGGGAGACGACGACGCCGACGCCGTCGCGCAGCAGCGCGGGAATCTGGTAGCACAGCGACTTGCCGCCGCCGGTAGGCATCAGCACGAGCGCATCGCCGCCGGACGCCACATGCTCGACGATGTCGGCCTGCTGTCCGCGGAAGGCGGGATAGCCGAAGACCGTCTGCAGGATTTGCAGCGCGCGTTGCTCGATGTCGCTCGTCATGATGGTGCTTGCTGCTTTCTGATTATTCGGCCCAGACCACCCAGCCGAAATGGGCGGTGATCAACACGACCACACCGAACACGATACGGTACCAGGCGAAGCCCGTGAAGTCGTGCGTGCTGATGAAGCGCAACAGCCAACGTACGCACAGGAAGGCGGAAATGAACGCCGCCACGCCGCCAATCAGGAACAGCGGCAGGTCGGACGCGTGCAGGTCGTGGCGCGCCTTGAAGACGGAATACACGGTCGCGGCCAGCAGCGTGGGAATCGCGAGGAAGAACGAGAACTCCGTCGCGGCCGTGCGCGACAGGCCGAACAGCATGCCGCCGATGATCGTCGCACCCGACCGGCTCGTGCCCGGGATCAGCGCGAAGCACTGGGCGCAGCCGACCTTGAACGCGTCGACGACGGTCATGTCGTCCACGGTCTGGACGCGGTGCGCGCCCGGCAGCACCTTGTGGCGGCGCTCCGCCCACAGGATCACGAACGCGCCGACGATGAACGCCAGGGCCACGGGCACCGGCGCGAACAAATGCGCCTTGATCGCCTTGCTGAACAGGAAGCCCAGCACGGCCGCCGGCAGGAACGCGACGATCAGGTTGATGACGAGCTTTTGCTGGCGCGGATCGGACGTGATGCCACCGAGCACGGCGCCGATGCGCGCACGGTATTCCCACATCACGGCCAGGATCGCGCCGGCCTGGATGGCGATTTCGAACACTTGGGCCACTTCGCCCGTGAAATTGATCAGACTACCGGCCAGGATCAGGTGTCCGGTGGACGAGATCGGCAGGAATTCGGTGAAGCCCTCGACGAGGCCCATGATGATCGCTTTCAGGGCGAGAATGATATCCATTGGTGTGTGCGGTTCGGTAGGGTTGGGGACGCGTGCGCGGCAGATATTGCGCGGGCCGCAAGCTTACCATGAGGAAGGGGACTGCCGTCGAGTTACCGTGTCGCCATGTCAGGCTGTCAAGCGCTCCAGTTCGGCCAGGAAGAACATCGCGTGCTCGCGCGTGTCGCCGCACATCTCGCCCGACGGCGGCAGGCTGCCGCACACGCGCGGGCGGCCCGGCTGCCCGAAAATCTTGCAGCCGTGGTGCTCGTCCAGCTGCACGCAACGCACGCCCGCAGGCTTGCCGTTTGACATGCCTGGAATCGGGGACGTGATCGACGGCGCGATGCAGCAGGCGCCGCAGCCGGGGCGGCAGGAAACAGGAGAAGGCGGGATATGCATGTAAAGACCGGGGACAGGCAAGCAGACAGTATACTACGGTGAAGGCGGCCGTTCTTGACTGGCCCTATCCCCAGGTCTATATTTGCTGACTCAATAGTTAGTTGTCGGACAGAAGCATGCCATGCCCTTTTGACACCAAGCCGCGCTGGGAGCGCCGTAAGGACGCGCGGCCCCAGGAGTTGCTGGAGGCGGCCATCGACCTGTTCGTCGAGCGTGGCTACGCCGCCACACGCCTGGAAGACGTCGCGCGCCGCGCCGGCGTGTCCAAGGGCACCTTGTACCTGTATTACGAGAACAAGGAAGAGCTGTTCAAGGCCGTCGTGCGCAGCAATATCGTGCCCGTGATCGGTGAGGCGGAGGCGTCCGTCGCCGAGTTCGACGGCCACAGTGCCGACCTGCTGCGCCAGCTGATCCACTCCTGGTGGCAGCGGCTGGGCGCGACCAAGGCCTCCGGCATCATCAAGCTCGTCATGGCCGAAGCGGACAATTTCCCGGAACTGGCCCGCTTTTATCAGGAAGAAGTGATCACCCGCGGCACCAATGCCATGGCGTCGATGCTCGAACGGGGCATCGCGCGCGGCGAATTCCGCAAGATCGACGTCAACACGATGACCCAGGTGCTCGTCGCCCCGATGCTCACCCTGATCATCTGGAAGCATTCGGTCGGCCCGTGCCCGCGTGCGGAGCTGGAGCCGCTGGCCTTCCTCGACACCTTCCTCGACATGGCGCTGCATGGCCTCCTGCCGGCCGCGCCTCCCGTTTGACCCCGTTTTCCTACGTCAAGACGCTGTTTTCCGGGGTTCATGCCCCGGAAACTGCAGACTGTCGCAATTTCCGCTGGCACTCAGCCCCATGTCGTTAAGATATGTTTGCTGAAGCCGTTCAACGATAAAATATCGGATTATTTATTTTCCCACCGAGTCTAAAGATGAATATCGAACAAGCCCGCTTCAACATGATCGAACAGCAGATCCGTCCGTGGAACGTGCTGGACCAGGATGTGCTCGACCTGCTGCACGTCGTCAAGCGCGAACAGTTCGTGCCGGCGGCGTACCAGAACCTGGCGTTCGCCGACGTCGAGATCCCGCTGCCGGGCGGTGACGCCATGCTGGCGCCGAAGTTCGAGGCACGCATCCTGCAGGAAACAGGTGTGAAGAAGCACGAGACCGTGCTGGAAATCGGTACGGGTTCGGGCTACATGGCCGCCCTGCTGGCGCACCGCGCCGCCAAGGTGACCACCGTGGAAATCAATCCGGAAACGGCGGAACAGGCCAAGAAGAACCTGGCCAATGCCGGCGTCCACAACGTGACCGTCGAAGTCGGCAACGGCGCCCAGGGCTGGGAAAAAGGTGCGCCGTACGACGTGATCGTGATCTCGGGCGCGCTGGAAGTGCTGCCGGAAGCGATCCTGAAGCAGGTGAAGGTGGGTGGCCGCATCGCCGCCATCGTCGGCCAGGCACCGGTGATGGAAGCCTCGATCATCACCCGTACCGGCGACAACGCCTACAGCACGGTCAAGGTGTTCGAGACCAACGTGCGCTACCTGACGGGCGCCCCGGTGCCGTCGCACTTCCAGTTCTGAGAGGCGAACGACGCATGCAGCACATTACCGCCCCCGAGTTGGCCGCCTGGCTGGCCGACTCGTCGCGTCCGCAGCCGCTGCTGCTCGACGTTCGGGAAAACTGGGAATTCGAGACCTGCCATATCGAAGGCTCGACCCAGATCCCGATGAACCTGATTCCAATCCGCGTGAGCGAGCTGGACGACGGCCAGGACATCGTCTGCGTGTGCCACCACGGCGCACGCAGCATGCAGGTGGCCGCCTTCCTGGAGCGCAACGGATTCAGCAACATTACCAACCTTACAGGCGGGATACACGCCTGGGCCGTGCAGGTCGACTCTTCGATGCCGAAGTATTGACTCTGCGTCCTTAACTATTGATGACTCCGACGGAGAAAGTAATGCAGAAGCCCCTCATCGCCGTACTGTTGGCCAGCGCGTTTTCGCTCAATGCCCAGGCGGCCGATCTGATCCAGGTGTACCAGCAGGCATTGGCGAACGACGCCACGTATGCCAGCGCCCGCGCGTCCGCCGCGGCGGGTCGCGAACGTATCACCCAGGGGCGAGCCGGCCTGCTGCCGACCGTCGGCATCAATGGCGACATCACCAAGAACAACAGCAGCACCGACCCGTGGAACAACGTACCGAGCCCCGGCAGCAACCTGCGCACCAACGAGATCCAGGTGACCCTGCAGCAGCCGCTGTTCCACTGGGACCGCTGGCAAACCTACCAGCAGAGCAAGCTGTCGCAAGCCATTTCCGAAGCACAGTTCGCCCAAGCCCAGCAGGACCTGATCACGCGCGTCGCGCAAGCCTATTTCGACGTGCTGGCCGCCCAGGACACGCTGGAATCCACGCGCGCGCAAAAAGTCGCCGTGACCGAGCAGCTGGCTTCCGCCAAGCGCAACTTCGAAGTCGGCACGCAGACCATCACCGACACCCATGAAGCCCAGGCCGCATACGACCTCGTGGTGTCGCAGGAAATTGCTGCCGTCAACGATCTGGAAACCAAGAAGACGGCGCTGCAAGCCATCATCGGCACGCCACCGTCCACGCTGGCGACCTTGCGCACGGGCGTGTCCCTGACGGCGCCGCAGCCGATCAACGTCGACCAGTGGGTGTCCGCCGCCGAGAACCAGAACTACGCCGTGACCGTGGCCCAGCTGCAATTGGAATCGGCCAAGCGCGACATCTCGAAGAACCGCGCCGGCCACTATCCGACCGTGGACCTCGTCGCATCGTCGCTGCACCGCGACGTCAATGGCCAGACGATCCAGTCGGGCAAGACCACGAGCAACTCCATCGGCATCCAGTACAGCATCCCGATCTTCAACGGTTTCGCCGTGACGAGCAAGGTGCGCGAATCGATCGCGCTGGAAGACAAGGCCCGCAACGACCTGGAAGCGAACCGCCGCAACGCCGCGCTGGTGGCGCGCCAATCGTTCCTCGGCGTGAACAGCGGCCTCGCGCAAGTGAAGGCGCTGGAAGCGGCCGAAGTGTCGAGCAATTCCGCGCTGGAATCGAACAAGCTCGGTTACCAGGTCGGCGTGCGTATCAACATCGACGTGCTGAACGCGCAGCGCCAGCTGTACCAGACCCGCACCGACCTCGCGCGGGCGCGCTACAACACGATCCTGGCTGGCCTGAAGCTGAAGGCCGCGGCGGGTTCGCTGCGCGAGGAAGACCTGCAGCCGATCAACGCACTGCTGCAGCAGCCTTGAACACCGGGGTCAGAGCCCGATTTTTGGCAATTTCCTGAAAACGGGCTCTGACCCCGGTTTGAAAAGACGGCGCTCGATGCGCTAATGCCGTTCAGTTAAGCTAGCTTCTTGACCTTCCGGACGGCATAACGCTTTGGCGTTGCCTTGACGGCCCGGTCGCATTTGCGGCCGGGCCGTTCGTCTTTCAGGAGGCTAACCAGCCTTTCCCGCAAGTGTCTCATCGACGCAGGCAATTTTCCATACGATCTCGTGACGCCGGCCCAGTGCAGTTCGAATTGGATCAGGTGGAATGCCCGGATGAAGCTGACCTCGGTCGGCTCGCACTTCACCGCCAGCGCAGCCTTGGCGATCTCGAGCCGGATCAGGTTGTAGGCGATAAGCGTTCCCCAGATTTCCTGATATACGCCATCCGTTGTTTTCGAGCGCAGCGTCAGTGCCGTGCCGAGCATCGTTTGCTTGAGCTCCCGGTAGCTCGTTTCAATCCCCCAGCGCTTGTCGTAACAGGCGGCGATATCGCTTGGCTTGTAGCGACGACGGTCGCGCAGCGAGGTCAGCAGGATGCGTTTGCGCGCCTGTGCGTCGACGACGGTGATCGCGCGCGCTTCCCAGAACTCAGGCAATTCTGCGCACTTGGCCCTGGCCTGGGGCGACACACGCATGCGCACCAACATATCGTCGCTTTCGGCTTCGAGCGCTTCCCACTTGGTGTTCGATTTGGCTGGAATGATGTAGTGCCGTTCGGCGCCGCTGCCTGTCAGGCCGCACAAGATTTCGGCCGAGAGAAAGCCTCGATCGAAGACCGTCAGCGATTCATCCGGAATAGCCTCGATAAGCTGCTTTGCGTACAGCATTTCATTGGTCGAGTATGGGCCGAACGCGGCACTATGCACCAGGTGCGTGGGCAGCGACGTGAGGGTGACACCGCGCACTTGCGGATAGCTGGCGACCGTATCGCTGGCGTAACTCTGGGCGCCAAAGTGGTTGCGATTTTCCGCAGTGTCGTGCGTGCGCAAGGTCGTCCCGTCCATGGCGAACAGCTGCAGTCCTTTGAACAGGTAAGCCTTCCTGTCCTGCGTCACCCAATGCCTTGCCGAGCGCTCGAATAGCCACTTCAAGGGCTCAGGTCCGACGCGCTGGCGCGCTTGGGCCGCAGCGCTTTTGCTGACGAACGGCGTCTGCGCGTCCGGTAGCGCCAAACCAAGATCATCCAGCACTTCGCTGATCGATTTGTGCCGATACAAAGCCAGTGCCACCATCAGCCATACAACCTGCTCGGCAGGCAGGCGACGATGTCGGATACTCGTCGCTTCCGTGCTTATGACGGCCTGCTCGATCCATTCGTATGGCAAATGCTCCCCCAACCTTGCCCAGTCGGGAGCCTCAAGATGATTTGCCAGAAAATGCAGAGTGTCGTCGAACATGGCGACGAAGGTTAACAGCGATGCCCGGCGTTTACAACGATTAAATAAAAATGCCGTTCAGTCTTAACTGAACGGCATTAGCGCTCGATGCGCCGTTTTTTATTGCCCTCGAAAATCTCGCTTGAGACGCCCCAAGCAAGCTCCTCATTCATCGAACTCGCGCGACACGCACTCCTACACTCAAGCGTGAACCATTCGAAAGCGAGGTCGCCATGTTCACGTTCTCCCGCGCATCCGCATCCGCCGCTGCGCTCGCATTCACACTGACGCTGACCGCCTGCGGCGGTGGCCACCATCACGGCAATCCGGGCGGGCCCGGGCCCGGGCCCGGTGACACGGGACCTACCTACGACGTCATCCCGATCGGCCTGCCGGGCATCGCGTATGGCGAGGTCACGCGCCGCGGCATCGCGAACGGCGGCATCGTCGCCGGCACGTCGCGCGGCGCGGACGGCGTCGCGCACGCATTCCTCTACGACGGCAGCAAGACGATCGGGCTGGGCACGCTCGGTGGCGATTTCTCCCAGGCCATGGCCGTGAACGCCTGCGGCCATGTGACGGGCTGGTCCACGACAAAGGCCGACCTCGTGCATGCCTTCCTGTACGACGGCACCCTGCACGACCTGGGCACGCTCGGCGGCAGCGAATCCGCAGGCACCGTGATCACCCATTGCGGCCAGATCACGGGCTGGGCGGCGACGGCCGCCGGGCAGACCCACGCGTTCCTGTACGACGGCAAGAAGCTGAACGACCTCGGTTCGCTCGGCGGCAATTCGTTCGGAAACGGGCTGAACAACCTGGGCGTGGTGGTGGGCTATTCGTACGGCCCGGGCAATGCCTGGTTCCACGCCTTCCTGTACGACAGCCGCACGGGCGGACCGTTGGTCGATCTCGGCTCGCCGGTCGGCAATTCCGTGGCCGTCGACATCAACGATGCCGGCCAGGTCACGGGCTGGTTCCGCAACGGCGAGGGGCCGATCGGGGCGTTCCTGTACGAGCTGGGCAAGATCCGCGACATCGGCACGCTCGGCGGCGCCGGCGCGGAAGCCGTTGCGATCAATGGTGCGGGCCTCGTCATCGGCATGTCCGCAACTGCCGATGGCAGCAACCGCGGCTTCGTCCACGACGGCACGACCATGACGAGCATCGGCGTTCTCCCGGGCGGCAATTTCTCGACCGCGGAGGCGATCAATGCGAGCGGCCTCGTCGTCGGTGCGTCCGCGACGGCGACCGAGGCGCATGCCGTGTCCTGGACCCGCAGGGACGGCCTCGTCGACCTGAACGACCGGCTCCATGCGCCGCCGGCGGGCCTCGTGCTCGTGCACGCGCTGGCGGTGGCCGACGACGGCTACATCGTCGTGCGCACCAACCAGGGCCTGGCGTTGCTCAAGCCCAGGAAGTGAGACGGCCTACGCGGCTTGCTGCTCGTTGCGCGACCGCCAGGCGATCAGCTCGGCGATGGTGAGGATCGGAAAGCCGCGTTCGCGCGCGAAGCGTTCGATGGCGTCGCCGCGCATCATCGTGCCGTCCTCGTTCATCAGCTCGCACAACACGGCCGCCGGCTGCAGGCCGGCCAGCACGGCCAGGTCGACGGAACCTTCCGTGTGGCCCTTGCGGCCCAGCACGCCGGCCGGGTTGGCACGGAGTGGGAACACGTGGCCCGGACGCACGAGGTCGGACGGCTTCGCATCCGGCGCGATGGCCGCGCGGATCGTCGTCACGCGGTCCGCTGCGGACACGCCCGTGGTCACGCCGTCGCGCGCTTCGATCGAGACGGTGAACGGCGTGCCGTAGCGGCTGCCGTTGTCCGCCGCCATCGGCGGCAGGTCGAGCGCGCGGACCTTGTCGGCCGACAGGCACAGGCACACGATGCCGCTGCATTCGCGGATCATCAGCGCCATGGAAGCGACGGTCAGTTTTTCGGCCGCGACGATCAGGTCCGCTTCGTTCTCGCGGTCGAAATCGTCGAGCAGGATCACGGGAATGCCCGCACGGGTGGCATCGAGGGCGGCGGCGATGCGGCCGTCGAGATCCTCGCTATACAGCGTAAAAGTTTGGGTGGTCATTGAGACGCTCCTCGCAAAAAATTGGCACACAAAGGCGCAAAGCGAAAAACGCATCAGGGCAAAGCGAAACGACGCGCACGCCCATGCCTGGCGGCACAGCGTACGCATGATGACGCACATCTTCTTTCATCCGGACTATACCGTCGGCCCTGGCATCTCACCAGGTCTGCTGACCCTGCAACCGCAGGCGCTCGCGGGCTCGGCCATCGTGATGGCCATACCGCCGGTGGGGAATTTCACCCCGCCCCGAAGACGTAGTTAAATTGTCGCCCGTCGCGAAACGGGCGCGGTGATTGTAGCAGGGTGGGTAATTAGCTGCCGAGGCCGCCGCCGCCGGCGTTGTCGGCGCGCTCGATCAGTTCGACCTTGTAGCCGTCCGGATCGGTGATGAAGGCGATCACCGTCGTGCCGCCCTTGACCGGGCCCGGCTCGCGCGTGATGTTGCCGCCGGCCGCGCGGACCTGGTCGCAGGTTTTATAGATGTCGTCGGCCGAGATCGCGATGTGGCCGTAGGCCGAGCCCATGTCGTACTTGTCGACGCCCCAGTTATAGGTCAGCTCGAGTTCCGCATGGTCCGGATTGTTGCCGTAGCCGACGAAGGCCAGCGTGTATTTGTATTCCGGATTCTCGCTCGTGCGCAGCAGTTTCATGCCGAGCACCTTGGTGTAGAAATCGATGGAGCGCTGCAGGTCGCCGACGCGAAGCATGGTGTGCAGGAGGCGCATGGTTGTCCTTGTTGCTTTGTTGATTGGGAGGGAAAGCAGGAATTTTATGCGCTTGAAAGGATTTGTGCAGGCGGATGGTGGGCACGGGGTGCCCACCCTGGGTTGCCGTGTAGCGTGGGCTCCCCGAGCCCACGCGCTGCATCATGCCTGCAGCTTGGCGTCCAGCGTGATATCGGCATTGAACAGCTTCGAGACCGGACATCCTTCCTTGGCCTTGCGCGCCGCTTCCTGGAACGCTTCCTCGCTCGCGCCGGGAATCGTGGCGACGAGCTCCAGGTGCACGGCCGGGATCGCGAAGCCGCCGTCGGCCTTGTCGAGCGACACGGTGGCCGTCGTCTCCAGCTTCTGCGCCGTCATGCCGGCCTCGCCCAGCTGGGCCGACAACGCCATCGTGAAGCAGCCGGCGTGCGCGGCCGCCAGCAATTCTTCCGGATTCGTGCCCGCGCCATTTTCGAAGCGGGTGTTGAAGCCGTATTGCGCCTGGTTGAGGACGCCGCTCTGCGTGGACACGGTGCCCTTGCCATCTTTCAGTCCGCCGCTCCAGACGGCGCTTCCCTTCCGTTTGATCATCGTTTTGCTCCCTGGTTAGTGGCGGCCGGAGTGATCCGCCAGACAATGTTGCCGACGTCATCCGCCAGCAGGATGGCCCCGGTCCGGTCGACCGCGACCCCGACCGGGCGCCCGTACGCGTGCTCGTCCTTGCCGAGGAAGCCCGTCAGGACGTCCTGCGGCGGACCGCTCGGCTTGCCGTCGGTGAACGGCACGAACACGAGCTTGTAGCCGGAGTGCGGCTTGCGGTTCCACGAGCCGTGCTGGCCGATCAGCGCGCCGTTCCTGAATTGCGGCAAGAGATCTCCGTCGTAGAACGCCAGGCCCAGCGACGCGGTGTGCGCGCCCAACGCATAGTCGGGCGGGATCGCTTTCGCGACGAGGCCGGGATTCTGCGGCTTGACGCGCGTGTCGACGTGCTGGCCGTAATAGCTGTACGGCCAGCCGTAGAACGCGCCGTCCTTCACGGCCGTCATGTAGTCCGGCACGAGGTCGTTGCCCAGTTCGTCGCGCTCGTTGACGACGGTCCACAAGGCCTTCGTCTGCGGCTGGAAGTCCATCCCGTTCGGATTGCGCAGGCCGCTCGCGTAGATGCGCGACTTGCCGCTGGCGAGGTCGTACTCCCAGATGGCGGCGCGGCCCTTTTCGATCTCCATGCCGTTCTCGGCCACGTTGCTGTTCGAGCCGACCGTGATGTACAGCTTCTTGCCGTCGGGCGAGGCGACGACGTTCTTCGTCCAGTGGTGGTTGATCCCCGCGGGCAGGTCGAGCACCTTGGTGCCCTTGGCCGTGATGCTCGTCTCGCCGGATTTATACGGAAACTTCCACAGCGCGTCGGCATTCGCGACGTACAGCTCGTTGCCGACGAGGGCCATGCCGAACGGCGACGTGAGGCCCTGCATGAACGTGGTCTTCGTATCGGCCGTGCCGTCCGGCTTGAAGCCGCGCAGCAGGATGATCTTGTCGGGCGACTCGACGCCGGCGCCCGCCTTCTTCTGCGCCAGTCCCTGCACCTTGGCGCGTATGCCTTTTTCCTTGGGTGCATTGCCGGGCTTGTTGCTCTCGGCGACGAGCACGTCGCCGTTCGGCAGCACGTACAGCCAGCGCGGATGGTCGAGGCCGGTCGCATACGCGGTGACGGCCAGGCCCGCGGCCGGCGTCGGGCGCGTGCCTTGCGGCCATGCGTCCGCCTCGGCGATGTTGATGGTCGGGATCAGCGATCTTTCGGGTGCCGGCAGGGCCGGATTCGGTCCCCAGCCGACGGGATACTGCTGGGCGTGCGCCATGCCGGCGCCCAGCAGAGGAAGGATCAGGAGCGCAAGCCTGGCACGTGGTGTCATCGGTTCTGCCCTCCGTCCGGAATGGTCGAATCGTGGTCGCGCATGTCGCGGTGGCGGTCGGGCTGCGGGTTGGCCTGGCCCGTGGCGCCCGGTGCCGGGTTCACGGCTTCGCTGGCGCCCGGAGTCGCGCGCGCATCGGTGTCGACGAGGCCTTGCTCGAGATCTTCCGCCGCCTGCTTCATGATGCCGCGCGGCCTGACGCCTTGCCCGTCGGGCGATTCGTCGCGCTCGTGCGGTTCGCGCTTGTAGCTCTGTTCCTCGATCTTCCGGTCGGTGTTCACGACGCGGTCTTTTTCTTCCTGCACCATAGCAACCTCCTTCGATTCAATTGATTAAATCCTAATCCTTCGAATCGAAGGCGGTCGCGCAATTGGAAGATGCTTTTTTGCAATGAACTGTTTAACATGCTGGTTCATATGACAAACCATTCTCACCACACCGCCAGCGATTGCCCGAACTGCGGGGCCACCGTGTCCGGTAATTTTTGCCACGAATGTGGCCAGGAAACGGTCCTGCATCCGCCCAGCACGCGCGAGTTCCTGCACGAGTTCATCGGCCATTACGTCGCGCTGGAAGGCAAGCTTTGGAAGTCGCTGCTGCTGCTTTTGTTCCGGCCGGGGCAGCTGACTTTGGAATACATCAATGGCCGCCGCGTGCGCTACATCCAGCCGCTGCGCCTGTACCTGACGTTCAGCCTGATTTTCTTCGCGGTCGCGAAATTCGGCGGCCACGACCAGGTCCCGGCACCGGCCGGGCAGGACCATGCGCCGGTTGCCGCGCACGGCCAGGCGGACAGGCAGGGCGGCCTGGTGCGCGAAGACGCGCCGGGTGAAATCGCCGAGGGGACGGTGGACCTGCGCAAGAGCATCGGCAGCGTCAACGCGCACTGGGGCGAGCAGGCGGACCGGTTCGCGCGGATGCCGCCGGCGGAGCGGGACAAGGTGATGCGGACGGCCTTCGGTAGCTACGTGCCGTATGCCGTGTTCCTGATGATGCCGCTGTTCGCGCTGTACCTCAAGATCCTGTATCTCGGATCGGGACGGCGCTACGGCGAACACCTGCTGTTCGCGCTGCACGTGAATGCGTTCGCATTCCTGGCGCTGACCCTGCTGATGGTGGTGCCGGATATCGTCGGCATCGTCTCGTTCGTGCTGTGGGCGTGGCTCCTGCTCTACACCCCTGTCGCGATGCGGCGCGCGTACGGCGGCTCGCGCCTGGCGACCGGCGTGCGCTGGCTCGTGCTGATGGCGCTGCACGTGACCGGGGTCGGGGTGGCGATCGGCGCCGCGTTCGCATTCGGCATCCTGCATTGAAGCGGGCTCGACTGTCCGCTTGCCGGAAGTCCATCCGCCCAACTATACTGTGCGTTTGTACAGTATTTGCTGAGTTGCGATAGTGCAGAAGCCGGGCGAATCGGTTAATCTTCTGTCTCCCTAACACCTGCTGCCGAGAGTCGTATGTCCGTGACGCCTGAATCGCAACAAACCATCGCGCTCGTCGTACGGCACAACACGGCCGGGATCGACGAGCCCGTGCAGGCCATCGTCGACTTCCTGCAGGGGGCCGGCTATCGCGTCGTGTTCGAGCAGGAAACGGCGGGGCACGTGAAGGTCGCAGGCGTGGCCGCCATGACCATCGACGAGATCGGCGCGCACTGCGGCACCGCCATCGTCGTCGGCGGCGACGGCACGATGCTCGGCATCGCCCGCCAGCTCGCGCGCTACCGCGTGCCGCTCATCGGCATCAACCAGGGCCGCCTGGGCTTCATGACCGACATCCCCATCGACCGCATGCTGCCCGCGTTGGGCGAGATCCTCAGCGGCAAGGCCAAGGCCGAGGAACGCTCGCTGCTGGAGGCGCGCGTCGTGCGCGACGGCGTCGAGATTCACTGCTCCGTCGCCGTCAACGACGTCGTCGTCGCGCGCGGCTCGGGGGCCGGCATGGCCGAGCTGAAGGTCACGGTGGACGGCACGTTCATGTACAACCAGCGCTCGGACGGCCTGATCGTCTCGACGCCCACCGGTTCCACGGCGTACGCGCTGTCGGCCGGCGGCCCGCTGCTGCACCCCACCTTGGCCGGTATCGTGCTGGTGCCGATCGCGCCGCACGCGCTGTCCAACCGCCCGATCGTCGTGCCGAACACGAGCGATATCGTCGTCGAGATCATCAACGGCCGCGACATCAGCGTGAACTTCGACATGCAGACCTTCACCAGCCTGCAGCACGGCGACCAGATCATGATCTCGCGCTCGCCCAACACCATCACCTTCCTGCATCCGGAAGGGTGGAGCTACTACCACACCCTGCGCGAGAAGCTGCACTGGAACGAATATCCGTCCGGTGACGGCAAGCTCAAATAAATCCAGCATCCATCGGGAGACCTGTTTCTTCATGTTGCGCACACTGACCATCCGCGACTTCGTCATCGTCGATACGATCGAGCTCGAGTTCTCGAACGGCTTCACGGTGTTCACCGGCGAGACCGGCGCCGGCAAGTCGATCCTGATCGACGCGCTCCAGCTCGCGCTCGGCGGCCGCGGTGAGGCAAGCATGGTGCGCGAAGGCGCGGCCAAGGCCGACATCAGCGCCGACTTCGCGCTGACCCAGGCCGCGAGCATCTGGCTGGAACAGAACGAGTTCGAAACCGACGAAGGCGGCGCGCTGCTGCGCCGCGTGATCGACAACGCCGGCCGCTCCAAGTCCTACATCAACGGCATCGCGGCGACGGCCAGCCAGCTGCGCGAACTGGGCGAGCTGCTCGTCGACATCCACGGCCAGCACGCGCACCAGTCGCTATTGAAACTCGACGCCCAGCGCGCGCTGCTCGACAACCAGGTCGCCGTGCGCGACCCGGGTGCGACTGCGCAGGTGCAGGAAGTCGCGAGCGCGTATAAAGCGTGGAAGGCGCTGGCGCGCCAGCGCGAGGAATTCGAGACCAACGCGAAGAACGTGCTGCTGGAGCGCGAGCGCCTCGAGTGGCAGGTCGGCGAGCTCGATAAGCTCGCGGTGAAGCCGGGCGAGTGGGCCGAGATCACGAATGAACACAGCCGCCTGTCGCATGCCGCGAGCCTGATCGAAGGCGCGCAGGAAGCGCTGAATGCGTTGTCGGAATCGGAACAGCCGATCCTGTCGCAGCTGTCGTCGCTGAACCTGAAGTTGTCCAAGCTCGCGGGTGTCGACGCGGACCTGCAGGCCGTGCTCGACTGCATGGAGCCGGCGCGCATCCAGCTGCAGGAAGCCGTGTACGCGCTGAACACCTATGTCGACAAGGTCGAGCTCGATCCGGACCGCCTGTCCCAGGTCGATGGGCGCATGGACGCCATCCACAGCACGGCCCGCAAGTTCCGCGTGACGCCGGAAGAACTGCCGGAAGAACACGCGACCCTGAAGGCCAAGCTGCAGCAACTGGCCGACGCGAGCGACGTGGACGGCCTGCGCAAGCAGGAAGAGAAGGCGAAGGCCGTCTACATGGCGGCTGCGCAAAAGCTGTCCGCGACGCGTGCGCAGGCGGCGCAGCGTTTGTCGTCGCAGGTGTCGGAAGCGATGCAGGAACTGTCGATGAGCGGCGGGCGCTTCGTCGTCGCGCTGAACCCGTGCGAGCCGGCCGTGTACGGCTGCGAGCAGGTCGAGTTCCTCGTGGCCGGCCACGCGGGCGTCGCGCCGCGGCCGCTGGCCAAGGTGGCGTCGGGCGGCGAACTGGCGCGTATCTCGCTGGCCATCTCCGTCATCACGGCGAACGCGACGACGGTGCCGACCTTGATCTTCGACGAGGTCGACACGGGCATCGGCGGCGGCGTGGCGGAAGTCGTCGGCCGGTTGCTGAAACGCCTGGGCCAGAGCCGGCAGGTGCTGTGCGTCACGCACCTGCCGCAGGTCGCGAGCCAGGCGAACCAGCACTTCCAGGTCGCCAAGGGCACGACGGATGGCGGCAAGACCGTGTCGCGCATCGACGTGCTCGACAACAAGGCCCGCGTGGAAGAGGTGGCGCGCATGTTGGGTGGCATCGAGATCACCGAGACCACGCGCAAGCATGCGCGCGAGCTATTGGCTTCCTGACCCATGGCATTCAACAAAGAACCGGTGCACGAGCACGGCACCGTCGCGAAGAGTGCCATCGTCCTCGTCAACCTCGGCACGCCCGACGCGCCGACGCGGCCCGCGGTGCGCCGCTACCTGAAGCAGTTCCTGTCCGACCCGCGTGTGGTGGAGATTCCGCGCGCCGTCTGGAATTTGATCCTGCACTGCGCGATCCTGCCGTTCCGCTCGGGGCAGTCGGCAAAAAAATACGCGACGATCTGGAGCCGCGAAGGCTCGCCGCTGAAGGTCTACACGGAACGGCAGGCGAACAAGCTCCAGGCGCTGCTCGAACAGCGCGGCCACCACGACGTCGACGTGGCGATGGCGATGCGCTACGGCTCGCCCGCGCTGCCGGACGTGCTGGACGAATTAAAGGCGCGCGGCGTCGAGCGCATCGTCGTGCTGCCCGCGTATCCGCAATACTCCGGCACGACGACCGCGTCGATCTGGGACGCCGTCTTCGACCACTTCAAGAAGGTGCGCAACATCCCCGAACTGCGCCTCGTGAAGCACTACCACGACCACGAGGGCTATATCGACGCGCTGGCCGCGTCCGTGGAGACGTACTGGGAGACGCACGGCCGCGGCGAAAAGCTGGTGATGAGTTTCCATGGCGTGCCCAAGCGCACGCTGCTGCTCGGCGACCCGTACCACTGCGAATGCCACCGCACGGCGCGCCTGCTGGCGGCACGCCTGCGCCTGACGCCGGAGCAGTACATCGTGACGTTCCAGTCGCGCTTCGGCAAGGCCGAATGGCTGCAGCCGTACACGGCGCCGACCGTCCAGCAGCTGGCGAAGGACGGCATCAAGCGGATCGACGTCCTGTGTCCCGGTTTTACCAGCGACTGCCTGGAGACGCTGGAAGAGATCAACATGGAAGTCCGCCACGACTTCGAATCGAACGGCGGCCAGGATTATCACTACATTCCGTGCCTGAACGACAATCCGGCCTGGATCGTCGGGATGGCCGAGATTGCCGAACAGCACCTGATCGGCTGGCCGACGATGCTCACGCCCGTGCAACGCGAGGCGCAGCGTAGAGATGCGGAGACTGCGCGCGAGCACGCGGTGAAACTCGGCGCGTAGGGTGGGCGACCCCCGCCCACGCGGACGTATGCGGTTCGCCGGCGTCCGCGTGGGCACGGGTGCCCACCCTACGGCAGCCAACGCCGGGATGTTAGAATGCCACGTTTTGCGGCGCCGACCCGAGCTCCGCCAGGCAGATCGCAGCCAGCGCAAGCAGGGTGTAGATGAGCACGGCGCCGCTGATCAGATGCAGTTTCATGTTCTTTCCCATCGTGTCGATAGACGGATGTCTTAACGACACGATAGTAGAACGGCTGACTGTCGATGGTGACTACGAGCAAGTAAATCTTGTAACAAAAGAATACGCACATCTGCATATTAGTTCCGTGTCCCCTTGAAAATGTAGGCGAATGCCCAATATGGGGCGCTGTGTGACTGCAACAGTCGTCCAACCAATCAGCCAAGTCCTTGATTTCAGGAGTTTTTTCGATGCAAGACCAAGAAAACCAAGAGGTGAGCAATCAGCCGGAAGCCGCCGATGCGGCTGCACCCGCGGCAGCGCAGGCCGCACCGGCCAACGAGCCCGGCCTCGAAGAACAGCTGAGCGCCACCGAAGCCAAGCTGGCCGAGATGCACGATGCCTTCATGCGTGCCAAGGCCGAGGCGGACAATATCCGCCGCCGTGCCCAGGAAGATGTGAGCAAGGCCCACAAGTTCGCCATCGAAAGCTTCGCGGAGGCCATGGTGCCCGTGCGCGACAGCCTCGAGATGGCGCTGAAAGTCGAAGCGCCGACGGTCGAATCGATCAAGGAAGGCGTCGAGATGACCCTGAAGCAGCTCACCGCCGCGTTCGAGAAGAACCGCCTGGTCGAAGTGATGCCGCAGCCGGGCGACAAGCTCGACCCGAACAGGCACCAGGCCGTGGCCGTGGTGCCGTCCGACCAGGAAGCGAACACCGTGGTGGCCGTCCTGCAGAAGGGTTACATGATCGCCGACCGCCTGCTGCGTCCGGCCATCGTGACCGCCGCCGCACCGAAATAATGTTGCTGCAAGGCTGAATAAGCTCTTGAAACTACGCGACATTTCCCAATATTCGACACATCTGAAAACTTAGTACTAAAAAGGAAAATATTATGGGCAGAATCATCGGTATCGACCTGGGCACCACCAACTCCTGCGTGGCGATCATGGAAAATGGTCAGCCCAAGGTCATCGAAAACGCGGAAGGCGCCCGTACTACGCCTTCGATCATCGCTTATCAGGAAGATGGCGAGATCCTGGTCGGCGCGCCGGCGAAACGCCAGGCCGTCACCAACCCGAAGAACACCCTGTTCGCGGTCAAGCGCCTGATCGGCCGTAAATTCGACGAGAAGGAAGTCCAGAAGGACATCAGCCTGATGCCGTACACGATCACGAAGGCCGACAACGGCGACGCGTGGGTCGGTGTGCGCGACAAGAAACTGGCGCCGCCGCAGATCTCGGCCGAAGTGCTGCGCAAGATGAAGAAGACCGCCGAAGACTACCTCGGCGAAGAAGTGACGGAAGCTGTCATCACGGTCCCGGCGTACTTCAACGACTCGCAGCGCCAGGCGACCAAGGACGCCGGCCGCATCGCCGGCCTGGACGTCAAGCGCATCATCAACGAGCCGACCGCGGCCGCGCTGGCATTCGGCCTGGACAAGACCGACAAGGGCGACCGCAAGATCGCCGTGTATGACCTCGGCGGCGGTACGTTCGACGTGTCGATCATCGAGATCGCCGACGTGGATGGCGAGAAGCAGTTCGAAGTGCTGTCGACCAACGGCGACACGTTCCTGGGCGGCGAAGACTTCGACCAGCGCATCATCGACTACATCATCGACGAGTTCAAGAAGATCAACGGCCTCGACCTGTCGAAGGATCCGATCGCGCTGCAGCGCATCAAGGCTTCGGCCGAGCGCGCGAAGATCGAACTGTCGTCGTCGCAGCAGACCGAGATCAACGAGCCGTACATCGCCATGGCGAACGGCGCGCCGGTCCACCTGAACCTCAAGATCACCCGCGCCAAGCTGGAAGCGCTGGTCGAGGAACTGATCGCCAAGACCATCGAACCGTGCCGCGTCGCCATCAAGGATGCGGGCGTGAAGGTCTCGGACATCGACGACATCATCCTGGTCGGCGGCATGACCCGTATGCCGAAGGTGCAGGAAAAAGTTAAGGAGTTCTTCGGCAAGGATCCGCGCAAGGACGTGAACCCGGACGAGGCCGTCGCAGTCGGCGCCGCCATCCAGGGCTCCGTGCTGGCCGGCGACCGCAAGGACCTGCTGCTGCTGGACGTGACCCCGCTGTCGCTGGGTATCGAAACCCTGGGCGGCGTGATGACCAAGATGATCCAGAAGAACACCACGATCCCGACCAAGTTCTCGCAGGTGTTCTCGACCGCCGACGACAACCAGCCGGCCGTAACCATCAAGGTTTATCAAGGTGAACGCGAAATCGCCGCCGGCAACAAGGGCCTGGGCGAGTTCAACCTGGAAGGCATCCCGCCGGCACCGCGCGGCACGCCGCAGATCGAAGTGACCTTCGACATCGACGCCAACGGCATCCTGCACGTGGGCGCGAAGGACAAGGCCACCGGTAAGGAAAACAAGATCACCATCAAGGCCAACTCGGGTCTGTCGGAAGACGAGATCCAGAAGATGGTGAAGGACGCCGAGCTGAACGCGGAAGAAGACAAGAAGGTCAAGGAACTGGCCGAGTCGCGCAACCAGGCCGACGCGCTGGTGCACTCGACCAAGAAGTCCCTGACCGAATACGGCGACAAGCTGGACGCCGGCGAGAAGGAAAAGATCGAAGCCGCGATCACCGACCTGGAAGGTTCGATCAAGTCGGGCGACAAGGCCGAGATCGACGCCAAGGTGGCTGCGCTGTCGACCGCCGCGCAGAAGCTGGGCGAGAAGATGTACGCCGACATGCAGGCCCAGCAGGGCGCCGCGGGCGCGCAGGCTGGCGGCCAGCAGCCGGGTGCCGAGTCGGCCAAGCAGGAAGACGACGTCGTGGACGCCGACTTCAAGGAAGTCAAGGACGCCAAGTAAGGACGTCCTGGCGGGGCGGACCTGATGCAAGGCCCGCCCCGCCGCCGCAACCCCGAGCCGAAGCGACCTCATGGTGCCCGGCTCGTTTTTTTGTGGTGTGTCCAACATCAGCGGGAGCGATTCGGCCGTTGTTTTTACGGCCGAGTCGCGCAAGCCCGACATGCTCACTGTATACTCGTATCCTTTTGGGCTGTGCGATCGCAGGTGTCAGCCTGGTCCGCCACAGTTCTTTTGTAGATAGACAGCAAGGTGCCGACAAATGGCAAAGCGTGATTTTTACGAGATCCTCGGCGTCGCGAAGACCGCTTCGGAAGACGAGATCAAGAAGGCCTATCGCAAGCTTGCGATGAAGTACCATCCGGACCGCAATCCCGACAACAAGGAAGCGGAAGAGAAGTTCAAGGAGGTCAAGGAAGCCTACGAGATGCTGACCAATCCGGAAAAGCGCGAGGCTTATGACCGCTACGGTCACGCTGGCGTCGATCCGAACGGCGGCATGGGCGGCGGCTTCGGTGCCGGCGGCTTCGGCGATGCGTTCGGCGACATCTTCGGCGACATTTTCGGCGGCGGCCGCGGCCGCAGCTCGGGCCCGCAGGTGTACCGCGGCGCCGACCTGCGCTATAACCTGGAAATTACGCTGGAACAGGCAGCCGCCGGCTTCGACACGACGATCCGCGTGCCGAGCTGGGACAAGTGCGACACCTGCCACGGCAGCGGCGCCAAGCCGGGCACGTCGCCCATCACCTGCACGACCTGCCACGGCCACGGCCAGGTGCGCATGCAGCAAGGCTTCTTCTCGATCCAGCAGACCTGCCCGAAATGCCACGGCAGCGGCAAGATCATCCCGGAACCGTGCGCATCCTGCGGCGGCGCCGGACGCATCAAGCGCAACAAGACGCTGGAAGTGAAAATCCCGGCGGGTATCGACAGCGGCATGCGCATCCGCTCGACCGGCAACGGCGAGCCGGGTACGAACGGCGGGCCGCCGGGCGACCTGTACGTCGAGATCCACATCAAGCCGCACACCGTGTTCCAGCGCGAAGGCGACGACCTGCATTGCGAAATGCCGATCTCGTTCAGCAAGGCTGCACTGGGCGGCGAGATCGAGGTGCCCACGCTGGGCGGCAAGGTTTCGTTCACGATCCCCGAAGGTACCCAGACCGGCAAGACCTTCCGCCTCAAGGGCAAGGGCATCAAGGGCGTGCGCTCGGGTTACTCCGGCGACCTGTTCTGCCACGTCGTGATCGAGACGCCCGTCAAGCTCACCGAGAAGCAGAAAGACCTGCTGCGCGAATTCGACCGCCTGACGAACGAAGGCGGTTCGAAGCACAGCCCGCAGAGCAAGGGCTGGATGGACAAGGTGAAGGACTTCTTCGAGTAAGATAGCGGATGGACCGCCGGGCGCGCGAGCCCCGGCGGTTTTTTTTGACCAGAATGTGGTCGATTAAACAAGTTTTAGAGCAAGGTAAAACGTCATGGCAAAGACCCCTACCGGCCTCACCGCCGCAGACCTCTTCGAACGCAACCGCCAATGGGCGGCGGCGATGATCCAGGAGGATCCTGATTTCTTCAAGGATCTGGCCTCCCAACAATCCCCGGAATACCTGTGGATCGGCTGCTCCGACAGCCGCGTGCCCGCGAATGAACTCGTCGGCATGGCGCCGGGCGAACTGTTCGTCCACCGCAACATTGCCAACGTCGTCTCCCACTCCGACCTGAACTGCCTGACGGTGCTGCAGTTCGCCATCGACGTGCTGAAGGTCAAGCACATCATCCTGTGCGGCCACTACGGCTGCTCGGGCGTGGGCGCGGCGCTGAACAACACCCGCGTCGGCCTGGCCGACAACTGGCTCGGCCACGTGCGCGACGTGCGCGACAAGCACGGCAAATACCTGGGCAATGTCGCCGGCACGGCCGCCACAAACCGTCTCGTGGAACTGAACGTGGCCGAGCAGGTCATCAACATCGCCCAGACCACGGTCGTGCGCGATGCGTGGGAGCGGGGCCAGGACATCACCATCCACAGCTGGGTCTACGGCGTGCATGATGGCCTGCTGCGCGACCTCGGCGTCACCGTCCGCAGCTACGACGAGATCCAGCCGAAGCTGGACAAGATCCTGCAGGGCTACCTGAAGTGACGGGCACGTCGAAACACCTACTGCGCGTTGCACTGCCGTTCTGCGATGCTCGCTGTACGACTCGTACAGCTGCGCTTCTCGAACAGCATTGCTACCGCTCGCTACGGTTTTTCGAGGTGCCCTGATGCAGCCCGGCGGCGAACTTGACCAACTGCGCGCCATCGTGCGCCAGTTCGTCGAGGAGCGTGACTGGGACCAGTTCCACACGCCGAAAAACCTCGCGTCCGCGCTGACGGTGGAAGCGGCCGAGCTGCTGGAACACTTCCAGTGGCTGCAGCACGGCCGTGCGGACGAACTCGGCGCGGACAAGCTCGTGGAAGTGCGCCACGAGATGGCCGACGTGCTCGTCTATCTCGTGCGCCTGGCGGACAAGCTCGACGTCGACCTGCTCGCCGCCGTGCAGGAAAAGATGGTGCTCAACCGCGCCAAATACCCGGCCGACCAGGTACGTGGCGACGCGCGCAAGTATGACGAGTACAAGCGATAGGCCGTGACGGTCAAGCCATCGCGATACGCACACGGTGGCTGGACGCGTGGCCGGCGGAGCCGCTCACCCTGCGCCCCGGTCCCTCGTCCGCCAGCCGGAACGTGCTGACCATCTGCTCCAGCTGACCCGACTGCACCTGGAGCGACTGCGCCGCCGCGGCCGCTTCTTCCACCAGTGCGGCATTCTGCTGGGTGACGGAATCCATTTCGCTCACGGCCTGGTTGATTTGCTGGATGCCGGCTTCCTGTTCCAGGCTGGCCGCAGTGATCTCGGCCATGATGTCCGTCACGCGGCGTACGCTGCCGACGACGTCTTCCATCGTCGCGCCCGCTTCGTGGACGAGGCGGCTGCCTTCGTTGACCTTGCTGACCGAATCGCCGATCAGCGTCTTGATTTCCTTGGCCGCGCTGGCCGAACGCTGGGCCAGGTTGCGCACTTCCGACGCGACGACGGCGAAGCCACGGCCCTGCTCGCCGGCACGGGCCGCTTCCACGGCGGCGTTCAGCGCCAGGATATTGGTCTGGAACGCGATGCCATCGATGACGCCGATGATGTCCACGATGCGGTTGGCGGATTCGTTGATCGATCCCATGGTCGTGACGACGTCGGCGACGACAACGCCGCCGCGCACCGCGACTTCGGATGCCGATTGCGCCAGCACATTCGCCTGGCGCGCATTTTCCGCATTTTGCTTGACGGTCGAGGTCAGCTCTTCCATCGACGATGCGGTTTCTTCCAGCGCGCTGGCCTGCTGCTCGGTGCGGCTCGACAGGTCGAGGTTGCCCGTCGCGATTTCGTCGGTGGCCGTGGACAGCGTCCGGGTGCCGTCGCGCACCTGGTGCACGATGGAACGCAGCGATTCGTTCATGGCCTTGAGCGCGGCCAGCAGCTCGCCCGTCTCGTCCTTCGTGTCCACCTCGATGCGGCTCGTCAGGTCGCCGGCCGCAACGGTCTTGGCGATGGCGATTGCCTGGCGCATCGGATGCGTGATCGAGCGCGTGAACAGCCAGCCGACGGCCACGGCGAGAAGGGTGGCGAGACCCGCCACGCCCCACAGCAGCATGCTCGCCTGTTCGTACCGGACCACGCCTTCCTTCTGGTCCTCCTCGTTGCGGGCAGTCTGGTAATCGACCATGTCGCCGATGGTTTTCTGCCAGGCCGCCACGGCCGGCACGACCTTCGTCTTGAGTTGCGCGAACGCTTCCTCGTTCCTGTTTTCCTTGCCGAGTTGCGTGGCCGTCGCGATCAGGGGCAGGGCTGTCGCGCGGGCATCGGCGATCTTGTGCAGGAAGGACTTGCCCTGCGGGCGTTTGACGAGATTTTCCAGGACCTGGTACGCGTGGTCGTAGTCTTTCCAGGCCGCGTCGACGCTTGCGGATTCGCGCGCGATGCTGGCGTCGTCTTCCGCCAGGATGACGTCGCGAATGCCCTGGGAAATGCGGCGCTGGGCGTCACGCATGCTGTTGGCGGTACTGAGCCGGGCATTGTTTTCGTCGACGACACGGCGCATCAGCGTGTTGATCGACGACATGTTGGTGAGTCCGGTCGCGGCCACGAGCAGCAGCAGCGCCACCATCAGGCCGAAGCCCAGGCCGAGACGCTGGCCGATTTTCAGATTGTTCAGCTTCATTGAATCTTTCTTTTTTTTCGAGAAGGCACACAACCGAGAGTCGGCGGTCAGGGGTGTCATTGTGGGAAACACTGTTGCGAGGATGCGATCACGGCTTACGGCGCGCTGACTCTTGCCGTGACGACGTCGCCCAATGTTAGAGAGATAAGACTAAAATTTGAAGCGATTTTAGTAGGATTAGTCCTACAGCACAACGAGTTAATTTCTTTGTGGAAATGGGGCAACGGGAACAGAAAGGTGCGACTTACCGTTCTGTAAGGTAAAACGCGACCAAGCCGTCCACGTCATCGATGCCCAGGATGGCCAATAGATGTTCGAGTTCCTGACAGAAGCAACGCCGTGCCCGGGGACGCTCGCCGGCAACCGCTTCCAGCGATTGCCGGATTTGCAGCATGGCCCAGAATCGCGTGGGATGGGCGCCGATGCCGCCGAGCAGCCGCTCGCCCAATCGGTCCAGTTCGGCCGCCAGCCGCGCATGCTCTGGCGCTTCCGGCCTCAGGTCGGCAAGCTTCGGCCCGGCACGCCAGGCGCGCAAGGCGTCCAGCGTGCGCGGCACGACGAACAGTGGCGCGTCCGTGATCCGCTCGGGCGGTCCGGACGGCATTCAGATCCCGCCCAGGCAGATGTACTTGATGACGAGATAGTCATCCATGCCGTACTTCGACCCTTCGCGCCCGAGCCCGGATTGCTTGACCCCGCCAAACGGTGCGACTTCATTGGAGATCAGGCCAGTGTTCACGCCCACCATGCCGGATTCGATCTGCTCGGCCACGCGCCACACGCGGCCGATGTCACGGGCGTAGAAGTACGACGCCAGCCCGTACTCCGTCGCGTTGGCCAGGGCGATCGCTTCCTCGTCGGTCTTGAAACGGAACAGCGGCGCCACGGGGCCAAACGTTTCCTCGTCCGAAATCAGCATCTGCGGCGTGACGTCGGCCAGCACGGTCGGCTCGAAGAAGGTAAGTCCCAGCGGGTGGCGCTTGCCGCCGAGCAGCACACGGGCGCCCTTGCCGAGCGCATCGGCGATGTGGTGTTCGACCTTCTCGACGGCTTTTTCTTCGATCAGCGGTCCCTGGTTCACGCCCGGCTCCATCCCGTTGCCGACCTTCAGCTTCGCGACGGCGGCCGTCAGCTTTTCGGCAAACGCCTCATAGACGCCATCCTGCACGTAGATGCGGTTCGCGCACACGCAGGTCTGCCCCATGTTGCGGTATTTCGAGGCCATCGCGCCTTCGACGGCGGCATCGAGGTTGGCGTCGTCGAACACGATGAACGACGCGTTGCCGCCCAATTCCAGCGACAGTTTCTTGACGGTCGGCGCGCATTGTTCCATCAGCAACCGGCCGACCTGCGTGGAACCCGTGAAACTGAGCTTGCGCACGATGGGATTCGCGCACATCTCCGCGCCGATCGCTTTGGAGTCCCCGATCACGATCGAAAAGACGCCCTTCGGCACGCCGGCGCGCTCCGCCAGCACGGCCAGCGCGAGGGCGGAATAGGGCGTCAGCTCCGCCGGTTTCAGCACGATCGGACAGCCCGCCGCGAGCGCCGGGCCGACTTTACGGGTGATCATCGCGGCCGGGAAATTCCACGGCGTGATCGCGGCGCACACGCCGATCGGTTCCTTCGTGACGACGATCCGGCGGTCGCGCGCGGGCGATTCCAGCACGTCGCCCTCGATGCGCTTGGCCTGTTCGCCGAACCATTCCAGGAACGAGGCGGCGTACGCGATTTCTCCCTTCGATTCGGCCAGCGGCTTGCCCTGTTCGGCCGTCATGATGGCGGCCAGGTCGTCCGCGTTGTCCAGCATCAGGTCGTTCCACTTGCGCAGGACGAGGGCACGTTCGCGCGCCGTCTTCTTGCGCCACGCGGGCCAGGCCGCCTGTGCCGCATCGATGGCGCGCCGGGTTTCCCGTGCGCCCATGTGGGGCACGGTGCCGAGCGTTTCTCCGGTGGCGGGGTTGATCACGGGGACGGTCTTGCCGTCGTCGGCGTCGCACCAGGCGCCGTCGATGTACGCCTGCTGGCGCAGCAGGGAAGAATCATTGAGGTTCAGCATGGGTTCCTCGTTGTCATGTCGTTCGGGCGGGAACAACATAGCACGATGCTCGCCAAGGCCTCGTTTGTGTTGGCATCGTTCTTCAGTTGACGTTAAGCTTTTGCTACGGGTTACAACCGCGAACCCGCTCGACTAGCAGATCCCAGGAAGCGTTTGCAATGGGAACGCGGTTTCCTTGATCTGAAACAACGGCCACTCGCATTCGGACCACTTTGTACGTATGATGGTTCCTGTGCGCTCACTACAAGGTAGAGACCATGCGCCCGATCGTTTTCGTCCCCGCTTGCACCCGCGATTTCGGTGAACACCCGTACCACGCGGCCCAGCACAAGTATGTCGACGCCGTCGTCCTCGGTGCCGACTGCGCCCCGCTGATCCTGCCGTCGCTGGGGGAGGCGCTCGACCTGGAAACGATGCTCGCGCTGTGCGACGGGATCATGCTGACCGGCTCGGCATCGAACGTTCATCCCAGCTATTACTCCGAAGAATTGCTCGACCCGTCGCTGCCGCAAGACCCGGCACGCGACCAGACCACGTTGCCGCTGATCCGCGCGGCCGTGAAACGCGGCATCCCGATCATCGCAATCTGCCGTGGTTTCCAGGAAATGAACGTGGCGCTGGGCGGCAGCCTGTTTCAGGCGGTGCAGGCGGTACCCGGGCACTTCGATCACCGCGAGAATCCCGAACTGGGCATGGACGAGCAGTACGGCGACGCGCACAAGGTGCAGCTCGTCGAAGGCGGCATGCTGCACCAGATCATCGGTCTGCCGGAAATCCCCGTGAATTCCCTGCATGGCCAGGGCGTGAACGAACTGGCGTCGGGCCTCGTCGTCGAAGCGACGGCGGAAGATGGGCTCGTGGAAGCCTTCTCGGTGAAGGACGCGCCCGGTTTTACGCTGGCCGTGCAATGGCATCCGGAATGGCGCATCGTCCACAATCCCCATTCGATGAAGATGTTCGGCGCATTCGGCGCCGCCTGCCGCGCCTACAGATCAACGAAACGGACACCATCATGACCCCCGACGCGACATGGGCGGTCACGCCTGTCCCATAGCTTCCCTGATCTCTGCTCGATCCCACGCAGCCCGCGGGCGGCGCGTTTGCGCTCGCGTGCAATCCATTAACGGACAGAGGAAACATCATGGCTATCCGCGACAATTTTTCGTACAACGACATGGACGAGTGGCTCAACGGCAAACGAGTCACCGAAATCGAATGCCTGGTGCCCGACCTGACGGGCGTCGCGCGTGGAAAAATCCTCCCGCGCGTGAAATTCACCGAGGACCGCGGCATGCGCCTGCCGGAAATCGTGCTGGGCATGACCGTGACGGGCAATTCGCCGTCCGACGACGACGCGTTCGACCGCGCAATCTCCACCACCGACCGCGACATGATCCTGAAGGCCGACCCGGGCACGATCACGATGGTGCCGTGGGCCGTCGATCCGACGGCGCAGGTGATCCACGACTGCTATTTCTCCGACGGCAAGCTGGTTGATTTCGCGCCACGCAGCGTGCTGCGCCGCGTGCTGAAGCTGTACGAGAAAAAGGGGTGGAAGCCGCTCGTCGCGCCCGAACTGGAGTTTTACCTGACGGCGAAAAACATCGACCCCGACCTGCCGCTGGCCGCCCCGATCGGCCGCAGCGGGCGCTCCGAGACGAGCCGCCAGGTCTACAGCATCGACGCCGTCAACGAATTCGACCCGCTGTTCGAAGACATCTACGATTACTGCGACATGATGGGCCTCGACGTCGACACCCTGATCCACGAGATCGGCGCCGGTCAGATGGAAATCAATTTCCAGCACGGCGAACCGCTGGGCCTCGCCGACAAGGTCTTCTACTTCAAGCGCACCCTGCGCGAAGCGGCTTTGAAACACGACATGTACGCCACCTTCATGGCCAAGCCGATGGCTGGCGAGCCCGGCTCGGCGATGCACGTGCACCAGAGCGTCGTCGACGCGGAATCCGGCCGCAACATCTTCAGCAATGTGGATGGATCGCCGTCCGACCTGTTCCGCCACTACATCGGCGGCCTGCAGAAATACATGCCCTCCGCGATGGCGATCGTCGCGCCGTACGTCAATTCCTACCGCCGCATCGTGCGCCACACGGCCGCCCCGATCAACCTGCAATGGGGCGTGGACAACCGCACCGTGGGCTTCCGCGTGCCCGTGTCCGGCTCGCAGGACCGGCGCGTGGAAAACCGCGTGATCGGCGCCGACGCGAATCCGTATCTCGCGCTGGCCGTCACCCTGGCGTGCGGCTACCTCGGCATCCAGGAACAGCTGGAACCGACACCGATGGTCGAAGGCAGCGCCTACAAGATGAAGGTCGAGCTGCCGCAAGGCCTGTCCGAAGCGCTGACCCTGCTGCGCGGCGAAGACCGCCTGCGCGACATCCTCGGCGAGCGCTTCGTCGACGTCTATTCCGCGGTCAAGGAACTGGAGCACCAGGAATTTATGACGGTCATTAGCCCGTGGGAACGGGAGCACCTGTTACTGCACGTATGACCATGCGACGACGACGACAAGGAGATCATCATGACTTTCGACACCATGGCATTCGAGGCAGGCCTGCGCGCGCCGGTCCGTGAGGACCATGACACCCGCACATTGCAACAGCTCGACAGCGCCCACTTCCTGCATCCGTTCACCGACCACGGTGCCCTGAGCGCGAAGGGCGCGCGCGTGATGGTGCGCGGCGAGGGCATTTATTTATGGGATTCCGACGGGCATAAAATTATCGACGGCATGTCGGGCCTGTGGTGCGTGAACGTGGGCTATGGCCGCACGTCCATCACGCAAGCCGTCGCGCGGCAGATGGATGTTTTACCGTTCTACAACAGCTTCTTCAACACGACGAACGTGCCGGCCGTGAGGCTGGCGGAAAAGCTGGCGAGCCTGGCACCGCCCGGCTTCGAGCACGTGTTCTTCACGAGCTCCGGCTCGGAGGCGAACGACACCGCGCTGCGCATGGTGTGGCGCTACTGGCAGCTGATGGGGCAGCCGGACCGGCAGATCGTCATCAGCCGGCGCAACGCCTATCACGGCAGCACGATTGCCGGTGCGTCGCTGGGCGGCATGGCGGCGATGCATGGCCAGGGCGCGCTGCCGATCCCGCACATCCACCACATCGAGCAACCGCATTTCGGCGAGCACGGCCGAAGCTTGTCCGAAGCGGAATTCGGGCTGCTGGCCGCGGACTGGCTCGAACGGAAGATACTCGAATTGGGGCCGGACAAGGTTGCCGCGTTCATCGGCGAACCGGTGCAGGGCGCGGGCGGCGTCATCATCCCGCCGCAGACGTACTGGCCGCAGGTCCAGCGGATCTGCGACAAGTACGGCATCCTGCTCATCTCGGACGAGGTCATCTGCGGCTTCGGCCGGCTGGGCACGTGGTTCGGCAGCGAGCGCATGGGCACGCGGCCGGATTTGATCCCGTTCGCGAAGGGCGTCACGTCCGGCTATGTGCCGCTGGGCGGGGTGCTGGTCGGAGAGCGGGTGGCGCGCGCGCTGATCGAGCGCGGCGGCGATTTCAACCATGGTTTCACCTATTCCGGCCACCCCGTCGCGTGCGCGGCGGCGCTGGAAAACCTGCGCATCATCGAGGACGAGAAACTGGTCGACAAGGTCGCGCGCGAGACGGGGCCGCATTTGAAAGCCGCGTTCGCGCGGCTGGCCGAGCATCCACTCGTCGGACACGCGGAGAGCATCGGCATGACCGCCGGCCTGAACCTCGTGCGCCGCAAGGGCGCGACGGTGCACGACTGCGAACCGTTCGCACGCGACCTGGCGGTGGGGATGGTGTGCCGGCAGCACATGTTCGACAACGGCGTCATCATGCGCGCCGTCGGGGACCGGATGATCGTCGCGCCACCGCTTGTGATGACCTGTGCGCAGATCGACGAGATGGTGGCGCGGATACGGGATTGCCTCGACCTGACGCTGAAGGACGTGACCGGACGGGGATGGATGGACTAACCGCGTGCGGGGTGGGCTCGGGGAGCCCACCCTACGGCTAACCGCGTGCGGCGTGGGCTCGGGGAGCCAACCCTATACGATTACACGCTGAGCGCCGTCTTGTGCGGCTCGTGCCGGTTCTTGAGAACCTGCGGCGCCAGCGAGCCGACGAACATGCCCGCGAACGCCGCCAGCAGGCCCGCCAGCTGGCCCGGGAAGACTTCGCCCAGCGGCGAGATCTGCGGGAAGAATACGATCCACGTGGCGATGCCGGCGACCAGCGACAGGATCGCGCCCTGCGTCGTCGCGCGCTTCCAGTACAGGCCGGTGACGAGCGGCACGAAGGCGCCCACGAGCGTTACCTGGTACGCGGACGACACGAGGTCGTAGATCGACGTGCCCTTCATCGCGATCGCGTAGGCCAGCACGAGCGAGGCGAATACGACGATGGTCACGCGCATCGCGAGCAGTTGCTGGCGGTCGCTCATGCCCGGGCGCAGGTTTTTCAGGATGTTTTCCGTGAAGCTCGTCGACGGGGCGAGCAGCGTGGCGGATGACGTACTCTTGATGGCGGACAGCAGGGCGCCGAAGAACAGGATCTGCATGATCAGCGGCATCTTCGTCATCACGAACGTGGGCAGCACGCGCTGGTAATCGCTCTTGGCCAGTTCCAGCGCATCATTGCCCATCACGATCACGGCACACGCGACGACGAACATCGGCACGAACGCGAAGATGATGTAGCTGGCGCCGCCGATCACGGCGCCGGCGCGCGCGGTCGGGGCGTTCTTGGCGGACATCACGCGCTGGTACACGTCCTGCTGCGGAATCGAGCCCAGCATCATCGTCACGGCCGAGCCGACGAAGAAGGCGATGTCGGTGAACTTCGGCTCCGGCAGGAAGTGCCACAGGTTCGCGTTGTTGGCCATGTCGATGACGGCACCGGTGCCGCCGGCCAGCTTCGCCGAGAACACGGCGATGATGGACAGGCCGACCACGAGCACGATCATCTGGATGAAGTCGGTGATGGCGACGGCCAGGAAGCCGCCGATGACGACGTAGATCAGCACGGCGAGCGTGCCGACGATCATGCCGGCCGTCTCCGACATCGCGCCGCCCGTCAGCACGGAAAACACGAGGCCCAGCGCCGTGATCTGCGCCGCGACCCAGCCGAGGTAGGACAGGATGATCGCAGCCGAGCAAAAGACTTCGATGCCCTTGCCGTAGCGGGCGCGGTAGTAGTCGCCGATGGTCAGCAGGTTCAGTTTATAGAGGCGGGCGGCGAAGAACAGGCCGACGAGAATCAGGCAGGTGCCGGCGCCGAACGGGTCTTCCACGAGCGCGCCCAGGCCACCCTGCACGAACTTCGCCGGGATGCCCATCACGGTTTCGGCGCCGAACCAGGTGGCGAACGTCGTCGTGATGACCATGATCAGCGGCAGGCTGCGGCCGGCGACGGCGAAGTCGGACGTGTCCTTGATCCGCGTGCCGGCCCATACGCCCAGGCCGAGCGTGCCGAGCAGGTAGAGCACAACGGACGTAATCAGAATAGTGTTCATTAAATGCTCCGCGGCAGGCGATTAACTGAAATTACGGCGGGGAAAAATTCGCGATTATAGCGGCAGAAATCGGCATTTGGATCGATTTTGTTTGCTAGTATCGGCCTGACAACAAGTTGTAATCTTGATGGAGGCATTATGACCACGCCAGGCTGGCATGAGCGTTCCAAAAGGGTGCATATCGACGGCCGCGCCGTCGTCGAGGGCCGGCGGATCGACGCCGCATCGGGCGCCCGTTTCGACAATATTTCTCCCATCGACGGCCGCATCCTGGGCGAGATGGCCCGCTGCGACGCCGCCGACGTCGACGCCGCGGTCGCCAGCGCCCGCGCCGCGTTCGAGGACGGCCGCTGGGCGAGTAAAGCCCCGGCCGAGCGCAAGCGCACCCTGATCCGCTTCGCCGACCTGATGCTCGCGCACGAAGACGAACTGGCCCTGCTGGAAACCCTCGACATGGGCAAGCCCATCCGCTACAGCAAGAGTGTGGACGTGCGGCTCGCGCAGAACTGCATCCGCTGGTACGGCGAGGCCATCGACAAGATCTACGACCAGGTCGCGCCGAGCCCGCAGGACAGCCTGGCCCTCATCACGCGCGAACCGGTCGGCGTCGTCGCCGCCATCATCCCGTGGAATTATCCGATGCTGATGGCCGCGTGGAAGATCGGCCCGGCACTCGCGGCCGGCAACAGCGTCGTGCTGAAGCCGTCGGAAAAGGCGCCCCTCAGCTCCTTGCGGCTGGCCGAGCTGGCGCTGGAAGCGGGCGTGCCGGAAGGCGTGTTCAACGTGCTGCCCGGCTACGGCGACGAGGCGGGCCGCGCGCTCGCGCTGCACATGGATGTCGACTGCATCGGTTTTACCGGTTCCACGCGCGTGGGCAAACAGATCCTGCAGATGGCGGGGCAGTCGAACCTGAAGCGGGCGTGGACGGAGCTGGGCGGCAAGTCCGCGAACATCGTGTGCGCGGACTGTCCCGACCTCGACGCGGCCGTCGCGGGCGCCATCGGCGCGATCTATTTCAACCAGGGAGAAAGCTGCAACGCGCCGTCGCGGCTGTTCGTCGAGGAATCGATCCGGGAAGCGTTCCTCGACAAGGCCCTCGCGTTGATCCCGCAGTACGCGCCGGGCGACCCGCTCGACGAGTCCACCGTGATGGGCGCGATCGTCGATTCGATCCAGATGAAGACGGTGCTGGGCTATATCGAGGACGGCAGGGCGGCCGGCGCGCGCCTGCTCGCGGGCGGCAACGCGGCACGCGCGCAGACCGGCGGTTTGTACATCGAACCGACGCTGTTCGACGGCGTGGAGTCCACGATGCGCATCGCGCGCGAGGAAATCTTCGGGCCCGTGCTGTCCGTGCTGTCGTTCACGGACCTGGACGAGGCGGTGCGCGAGGCCAACGCGACACCGTATGGCCTCGCGGCGGCCGTGTGGACGTCCGACATGAGCCGCGCGATCCGCACGTCACGCAAGCTGCGCGCGGGCACCGTGCACGTGAATCAGTACGACAACGACGACATCACGGTGCCGTTCGGCGGCTATAAACAGTCGGGGAACGGGAGGGACAAGTCCCTGCACGCGTTCGACAAGTACACGGAACTCAAGACGACGTGGATCCAGGTCTGACCCGGTAGGGTGGGCACCCCGTGCCCACGCGTGACGTTCGCGTGATGCCGGCGTTACGCGTGGGCGGAGGGCCGCCCACCCTACCGGAGTCAGATCGCCATCTCGCGCAGTATCTTCGACGCTTCCCGGCTCGCCGTCAGCACGGCCCCGTCGCGCATCGTGATCTCGAGCTGCGACTGGTCGTCCGCGCGCATGGAATCCACGAAGTCGAGGTTCACGAGCGCCGAGCGGTGGATGCGGATGAAGCGGCCCGGGTCCAGCTGGGCTTCCAGTTCCGAGATCCCGATGCGCACGAGGAAGGTGTGGCCGCGCGCGGCGATCGCCGTGTATTTCGCATCCGCCTTCAGGTAGGCGATCTCGTTCACGGACAGCGGAAAGATGCGGCCGCGGTCGCGCACGAGGATGCGTTCGATGCGGCTCGGCACACGATCGACCGCCAGCGTGAGCGCGCCGCCGATGACGTCGGGTGCGGGGACGGACGATCCCGGCGTCTCCAGCAGGCGCGCGACGGCCGCGTCGAAGCGGGCGCGCGTAAAAGGTTTCAGCAGGTAGTCGACGGCATTCAGTTCGAACGCGGTCACGGCGTACTGGTCGTACGCGGTCGTGAACACGATGTCCGGCACGACGGTCAGGCGGCGCAGCACGTCCAGGCCCGTCATCTCGGGCATCTGGATATCCATGAAGACGATGTCGGGGCGGATGCGGGAGATCTGCGCGAGCGCGCTGGCGCCGTCCGCCGCTTCGCCCACGAGGCGCAGGCCCGCATGGGCATAGATGAAGTCGCGCAGGACGTCGCGCGCGAGCGGTTCGTCTTCCGCGATGAACACGGTCCGGGCATTCATGTGAATTCCTTGTCGTTGGCGGACAGGGGAATGGCCATGGTGACGACGAAGCCGGCGCCCGGCGCCGTGTCGATGGCGAGTCCCTCCTCGGTGCCGTATTCCAGTTGCAGGCGGCGCTCGACGGTGCGCAGGCCCAGGCCGTTCGACGCGCGCACGCGGCCGATGTCGGCGCCGGGGCCGTCGTCGCCGACGGACAGCACGAGCCTGCCCGTGTGCGCGTCGAGGCGCGTGCGGATCAGCAGGCGGCCCGGCCGGCTGTGCGGGTTGAACGCGTGCTTGATGCTGTTCTCGACGAGCGGCTGCAGCGACAGCGCGGGCAGCAGGTGGCTGGAGGCGGCATCGTCGAGCTCCCAGTCGACGTGCAGGCGCGCGCCGAGGCGCAGGCTTTCCAGCTCCAGGTAGTCGCGCACGAAGCGCAGTTCGTCGTCCAGCGTCACGCGGTCGTTGCCCGTCTTTTCCGTGTCCAGCACGTAGCGCAGCATGTCGGAAAACTGGAACAGCGCGGTCTCGGCGGCGTTCGGGTCCTTGCGGGTGAGGGCGATGATCGAGTGCAGCGTGTTGAACAGGAAGTGCGGATTGAGCTTGCTGCGCAGCGCGTTCAGCTCCGTCGCGACGAGCAGCGCGTGCGCCTGCTGCACGGCGACTTCCTGCAGGCGGCGCGCATCGTTGGCGCGGATCATGTGGAACGCGGTGGCGATGACGCCATAGCCCATCATCGAATACAGCACGGGCCACACGTAGAACGACAGCGGCTGCGTCGTCTCGTAGAGGAGCCCCGGCAGCGCGTACGACAGGATGGCGTACGTCGGCGCGCCCACGCCGTGAATCAGGCAGCGCGTCGCGAACGGGACGTGGCGGCGTTCCATCCAGCCGCTGAGCGGCCAGTGCAGGGCGAGCACGAAGGCCTGGGGCACGATCCACAGCATCGGGATCAGGCCGCGCCAGTTGTAGCCGTGCTGGCTGGAGTCGGCGAGCCGCAGCACGACCGCGAGCAGCACCATGTACGCGAGCCAGGCGCAGGCGTAGTTACGCCACATGCGGGTGGTTTTCGGCTGTGTCGTGGTCGTCAGCTGTTCCATTCATAAAGTATGACGCAGGACGGCGCTTGGCGGAACGGCGATGACGCGAAGTGCGGTATCGCGGCAACTAATTGAGGAAATGGGGCGAAAACGGGGCCGTCCGACCCGCGCGCGGCCTAAAAATCGCCGATGCTATATTGACTCGCATCGAGTCAAGCGAGGGTGTGATGGATTCCGAAGCGCATAATCCGATGCGCGATTTTCTGCGCGAACACAATATCCACGAAGTCGAGTGCGTCATCGCCGACATGACGGGCATTGCCCGCGGCAAGATCCTTCCGAAAGACCTGTTCCTGGCGGGCGAGCACATGCGGTTGCCGAAAAGCGTGCTGCTGAACACGGTCCATGGCGAACAGCCGAACAACACGCCGTACGTCGGCTCCATCGATCCCGACATGGTCTGCGTGCCCGACCCGGCCACGATCCGCGTCGTGCCCTGGGCGACGGAGCGCGTCGCGCTCGTGATCCACGATTGCACGAACTTCGACGGTACCCAGGTCGACCTCGCCCCGCGCTCCGTGCTGCGCCGCGTGCTGGGCCTGTACGCCGAACGGGGCTGGCGGCCCGTCGTGGCACCCGAAATGGAGTTTTATCTCGTCGCGCGCACGACGAATCCGCACGAGCCGTTGAGTCCGCCTACGGGCCGCAGCGGCTTCACGGAGCAGGGCCGGCAGTCGTATTCGATCGATGCCGTCAACGACTTCGATCCGTTCTTCCTGGAACTGTCGGCGTTCTGCAAGCAGCACGAGCTCGGTGTCGAGACGCTGATTCACGAGGCCGGCGCCGGGCAGATGGAAATCAATTTTACGCACGGGGACGCGCTGGAGCTGGCCGACCGCGTGTTCCTGTTCAAGCGGGCCGTGCGCGAAACGGCGCTGCGCCACGGCATCTTTGCCACGTTCATGGCCAAGCCGATGGAGACGGAGCCGGGGAGCGCCATGCACGTGCACCAGAGCATCGTCGACGCGGACGGCCGCAACATCTTTTCCAACGACGACGGGTCGGAGAGCGCCCTGTTCCGCCACTTCATCGGCGGGCTCGAACGCTACGTGCCGGCGGCGACACTCCTGTTCGCGCCGCACGTGAATTCCTACCGGCGCCTGTCGCGCTTCCAGTCGGCGCCGATGAACGTGCACTGGGGCTACGACAACCGCACGTGCGGCATCCGCATCCCGAACTCGAGCCCGGCCAGCCGCCGCGTGGAAAACCGCGTGCCCGGTGTCGACGTGAACCCGTATCTCGCGATGGCGGCCACGCTGGCCTGCGGCTTCCTCGGCATGGTCGAAGGGCAGGAACCGTCGGCGCCAACGCCCGAGAGCGCGGAGCACATCCACGGCGACCTGCCGCGCAATCTCGAGGATGCGATCCTGCAGCTGCGCGGGTGCCCGGCGCTGGCCGACATGCTCGGCCCCTTGTTCGTGCAGGCGTTCTGCGAAGTGAAGGAGCTGGAGTTCGCGACGTTTTCGCGCGTGATCAGTTCGTGGGAGAGAGAACACCTGATGTTGCTGGTTTGATCGGGGATGGTGGGCACAGGGTGCCCACCCTACGATGCGGCGATTACCGTAGGGTGGGCGGCCCCCGCCCACGCGTAACGTTGCGTCACACGCAGGGCAGGGTGATCGTCAGCCGCGTGTGCCCGTCGCCCGTCTCCATGGTGGCGTCGCCGCCCTGGACCTCGGCCATCAGGCGGATCGAATAGGTGCCGAGGCCCATGCCGCCCTGCTTGCCGGCCGTGGCGTACTTGTCGAAGAAGCGGCCGCGCATGGTCAAGGGAACCTCGCCCTCGTTGTCGATCACGACGTGCAGGCTGCCGGGCCCCGGCGCCACGTCGACCTTGATCGTGCCGCCCGGCGCCGCCGCCTCGGCCGCGTTCTTGAAGGCGTTCGAGAACATCGAATAGCACAGCAGCGATTCGCCCAGGCAGACGGTGTCGCCCGGTGCGGCGAAGCGGATGGCGATGCGGCGGTCCGTGAACGCGAGCTCGGTCTGCTGCGCGACGCGCGACAGCAGCGCTTTCATGTCGAACGGCTGCAGCGCCGGCTGGTACTCGCCCTTTTCCATCTTGTGGATGTCGAGCGTGCGGTTGATCATGTCGAGCGCGTGATTGGCGGCCATCTCGATCATGTGCGCATGTTCGCGGTGCGCATCCAGCAGGTCGCCCGCGAGCAGCGCCTGGCTCGCGTGCAGGGTGACGGCGATGGGGCTCTTGAGGTCGTGGCGCGTCATCCGCTCCACGTCTTCGCGCAGGTGCGCGTTCTCGATCAGCAGTTCGTTCTGGCGCTTCAGGTCGCCCATCGCGGTGGCCAGCGCCAAATGTGTCGCGATGCGCGCCTTCAGGATCGTCGGGTCCGCGGGCTTCGACACGTAGTCGACCGCGCCCAGGCGCAGGCCGCCCACGATATCGTCGACGGCGTCCTTCGCGGACAGGAAGATGATCGGGATGTGCGCCGTCTTCGGATCGGCTTTCAGGTGGCGGCACGTCTCGAAGCCGTCCATCACGGGCATCATGATGTCGAGCAGGATGATATCGATGGGGAAGGCGGCCGCGATCTCCAGCGCCTTGCGGCCGCTGATCGCCACCTTGATCGCGTACTCGTCCTTCAGCGCGCCGGCCAGCACCTCGATATTGGTCGGCACGTCGTCCACGATCAGCACCGTGCAGCGCTTCAGGCGCTCGGCCAGCGGGGCCTGCAGGCCGATGACGTCGGCCTGGACGGGCGTCGGCTTCAGCACCGGCGGCGGCGCGGAATCGGGCCGCGGTACGGGTTCCGGCGCAGGCTCGGACTCTTGCACCGTGCCGATCATCGCCATGAACTTGCTGGCGAAGCTGTGCACGGTGAACGGCTTGATCATGTACGCGTTGACGCCGGCCCGCAGCGCGCTGCGCACGGAAGCGGGATTCGCCTCGGCCGTCAGCATCATGAACGGCGTCTTCGCATAGCGCGCGTCGTGGCGCATCCAGTGCAGCAGGTCCAGGCCGCTCATCACCGGCATGCCCCAGTCGCCGATGACGATGTCGATCGTCTGCTTGCGCATGAGGTCTTGCGCGGTCTTGCCGTTCTCGGCCTGGAACACGTTGGAAAAGCCGAGTTCCGTCAGCACCTGGCGCACGGCGGTGCGGATCAGGAGATAGTCGTCGACGATCAGGATGGCGGCGGACTTATGCATATTGTTCTGATAATGAATGCAGCGAGTGTAGCAATGATTAGGCCGCCAACCAACCGCCAGGTCGCCCGCATGCATGAACATGCGTGTTTTTATTGATTATTGCTGGTTTGTGCGTAAACGTGTAAAGTGTGGGCATTCAAGGAGAAACATATGCAACTGGCGGAAGAACGACGGCAACACATCGTCGACACGGTCGAGCAGCAGGGCAAGGTGCTGGCGGCCGAACTGGCGCAGCGGTTCAATACATCGGAAGACACGATCCGCAGGGACCTGCGCGACCTGGACGCGGCGGGCCTCTTGCGCCGCGTGCACGGCGGCGCGATGCGGCGCACGCAGCCGGTGCCCAGCTTCGGCCAGCGCGTCGATGCCGACGAAGCGCGCAAGGAGATGCTCGCGCGCGCGCTGGCCGACAGCGTGCAGCCGGGCGACACGGTGCTCGTGGATGCCGGCACGACCAATCTCGCGTTCGCGCGCCAGCTGGAAGACGGCCGGGCCGCGACCATCATCACCAACAGTCCGCAGATCGCCCTTGGCCTCGGCCATTTGCGCAGCACGCGCGTCGTGCTGCTGGGCGGGGTGTATTCGGCCCACGTCGGCGCCGTGATGGGCGCGCAGACGCTGGCCGAGATCCAGCGCCTGCGCGTGGACGTGTCGGTCGTGGGCGTGTGCAGCGTCGAGGCCGAGCGTGGCCTGGGCGCGAGCGACCCCGAGGAAGCCATCCTCAAGCAGGCCATCCTGGCCGCCGGCAGCCGGCGCGTCGTCGCCGCGCTGAACGAGCGGCTGGAAGCGCCGGCGCCGTTCCCGATCGCGCTGCTGGCGGACATCGACCGCCTCGTGCTGGAAGCGGATGCGGCACCCACCGTGGTCGCGCGCCTGCGCAAGGGCGAGCGCGCACCTGAAATCGTACTGGCAGCAAGGAGCCGCGCATGAGCCGCATCGACGACACACGATCCCTCCAAAGGGCGCCGGCCGCCAGCGTGAACGCCGCGCGCTGGTCCGTGTCGACCATCTTCCTGCTGAACGGCGCCGGCATCGGCGTGTGGGCCGCGCACGTGCCGCTCGTGCAGGCGCGTGCCGGCATCGACACGGGCGTGCTCGGCTTCCTGCTGCTCACCATCGCGGGCGGCGCGATCTCCGCAATGCCGCTGTCCGGCTGGATGGCGGGACGCTGGGGCACGCGCGCCGTCGTCGTCGGCAGCGGCCTGCTGTTCGCGCTGACGAGCGACATCCTGATGAACGTGAGTGGCCTCGTGCCCCTGTTCCTCGCGGCCTACGCATTCGGCGCCAGCAACGGCGTGCTGGACGTGGCGATGAATGCCAACGCCAGCGAGGTCGAGGCGGCGCGCGGCATCCCGACGATGTCGTCGTTCCACGGCTTCTACAGCCTCGGGGGCCTGATCGGCGCGGCGCTCGGCGGCCTCATGATCGGCGCGGGCCTCGGCGATGGCCGCGGTGCGATGATGGTGAGCGCCGCCATCTTCGCCGCCGTGGTGTCGTGCGGCGGGCGTTTGCTGGTCGTCCCTCCGGCGCCGCATGCGAGCCATTTCGCCTTGCCGCGCGGGCCCGCGCTGTTCCTCGGTTTATTGGCCCTGCTGTGCTTCGCCATCGAGGGCGCGCTCGTGGACTGGAGCGCGCTGCTGCTGAAGGAGCGCACGCAGGTCGATGCGGCGACGGCGGCGCTCGGCTACTCCGCGTTCTCGGTGACGATGGCCGCCTGCCGTTTCGCGGGCGACCGGCTCGTGCTGCGTTTCGGTCCGCTGCGCGTGATGATCGTCGGTGGCCTGGGGATGTTCGCGGGCCTGATGCTGGCCGTCGTCAGCACGCAGTTCTGGCTGTCGGCGCTGGGCCTCGCGCTGATCGGCCTCGCCGCGGCGAACGTCGTGCCGCTGATCTTCGCGGCGGCCGCGCGCATGCCGGGGATGTCGGCCGGCGGCGGCCTCGCGACGGTCGCCACGCTCGGTTACGCGGGCCTGTTGATGGCGCCGCCGCTGCTCGGGGCGATTGCGGCGCACACGAACATCGCCGTGGCGCTGGGCATCCTGTCGTTGTCGGGGATCGTGATCGCGGCGAATGCGCGGATCGTGAAGCGGTAGGGTGGGCACCCCGTGCCCACGCGGACGCCGACACATGGCAAACGTCACGCGTATTCTCGTAATACGGTGTATGTGCCGGAACGCGATTCGACCAACGCGTATCGCTCGACCCGCCAATCGATCGCTGGACCGGCGGCGGGGATGACCGCGCCGTTCGCGCGCCGCGCCATCGTCACGTGCGGCCGATAGGCGCGGGCTTCCGGCACGAGGCCCAGCGCCATTAAAGCGTCGGACAGCCGCGCATGCAGGTCCAGCAACCCTTGCGGTTCGCTGAGCGGCTCGATCCACGCGATGCCGCTGCGCTGCAGCGCGGCGCGGCCGAACTGCAGGTCGAACGGTTCGAAAGGCACCTGGAAGCCGTCCAGGAAGTCGGGCAGCCGCGCGGTGGGCTGGTTGCCGAGGAAGTGCAGGGTCACGTGCAGTTTATCCGTGTGGACAGGCGTCGCGCCGCGCGGCCACGTCCACGCGTCGCGCCACGCGCGCAACTGGTCACGCACGGGCTCAATCGGCCACAGGGCCAGGAAGAGGCGGGCGGTGTCCGGCTGCGCGCTCATCTCAGAAGCAGTGTTCCGGCGCCGGGAAGCTGCCGTCCTTCACGGCCGCGACATAGGCCTGCACGGCGGCGTCGATGCTCGTCTGGCCTTCCATGAAGTTCTTCACGAAGCGCGCCTTGCGGCCCGGGAAGACGCCCAGCAGGTCGTGCATGACGAGCACCTGGCCGGAGCAGTCCGGACCCGCGCCGATGCCGATCGTCGGCACCTGCAGGATGCCCGTCACTTCCTTGCCCAGCGCCGCGGGCACGGCTTCCAGCAGCACCATCGCGGCGCCGGCTTCCTGCAGCGCCAGCGCGTCGCGCTTGAGCTGCTCCGCGCCTTCGTCCGTCTTGCCCTGCACCCGGTAGCCGCCCAGCTGGTGGACGAATTGCGGCGTCAGGCCGATGTGGGCGCAGACGGGGATGCCGCGCTCGGTCAGGAAGCGGACCGTTTCGGCGAGCCACTCTCCGCCTTCGATCTTGATCATCTGGGCGCCCGCGCGCATCAGGGCGGCGCAGCTGTCGTAGGCCTGCTGCAGGGTGCCGTAGCTGCCGAACGGCAGGTCGGCCAGCACGAACGCGTTCTTGCGGCCGCGTACGACGGACGCCGTGTGGTAGGCCACGTCGGCCACGGTCACGGGCAAGGTCGAGTCGTAGCCGGCGCACACCATGCCCAGCGAATCGCCGATCAGCAGGATGTCCACGCCACAGCGGTCCATCAGCGACGCGAAGCTGGCGTCGTAGCAGGTGAGCATGGCGATCTTCTCGCCGGACGCGCGCATCGCCAGCAGCGAGGGCAAGGTCACGGCCTTGCGTACCGGTGCTTCGTTCGTCGAGGTTCCGCCCAGGTAAGCGCTCATAGTATTCCTTTGCAAATCAAAATAAGCCGTGCCGGAGGATCGCCCCGGCGTGCCACGCGTCCGGGCAGGCATGCGGTCACAGGCGTGCCCGGTATCGTTTGTTAAGATGCGCGATCTTACCCGAAAACGCCGCCGGCATTCGTGCAACCCCATGGCCACAACAATCCTCATCATCTTCCTCATCGTCTATCTTGGCATGATCCTCGGCGGCCTGCCGTTCCTGCGCCTCGACCGGACCGGCGTCGCGCTGCTCGGGGCGATTGCGCTCATCAGCATCAATGCGCTGACGCTGGAGCAGGCGGTGGCATCGATCCATTTGCCGACGATGGCGCTCCTGTTCGCGTTCATGGTCGTCTCCGCGCAGATGCGGCTGGGGGGATTCTACGACTGGGTCACGCAAAGACTGGCGGGGCTGGCGCTGAGTCCCGCCAGCCTGCTGGGCGTGCTGATAGGCGTGTCCGCCGCGCTGTCGGCCGTCTTCAGCAACGACATCGTCTGCCTCGCGATGGCGCCGCTGCTCGTCGACGCGTGCCGCCAGCGCCAGCTCGCGCCGGTCCCGTATCTGCTGGCGCTCGCGTGCGCCTCCAACATCGGCTCGGCCGCGACCCTGATCGGCAATCCGCAGAACATGCTGATCGGCCAGACGATGCGGCTGTCGTTCGACGGTTACTTCCTCGACGCGATCCTGCCCGTCGCGCTGGGCCTCGCCGCCTGCTGGGTGCTGATCGCCTGGCAGACGAAAGGGCGCTGGAAAGAGCGCGCAGCCGCCACCGAATCCCAAGCCGCAACGGTGCCTTTCGATGCGTGGCAGACGACGAAGGGCCTGCTGATCGCGGGCGCGCTGCTGGTGGCGTTCCTCGTCGCGCCGTGGCCCCGTGAGCACATGGCGCTGATCGGCGCGGGCATCCTGTTGATGAGCCGCCAGCTGCGTTCGCAGAACATGCTGGGCCTCGTCGACTGGGAATTGCTCGTGCTGTTCATGAGCCTCTTCGTCGTGAACGCCGCGTTCCAGGGCACGGGCTTCACGGCGCATGCGATTGCCTGGCTCGCGTCGCTCGGCGTGCGGCTCGACCAGCCGGGCTCCCTGTTCGCCGCCACGTTCGTGCTCTCGAACCTGGTCTCGAACGTGCCCGCCGTGATGCTCCTGATGCCCGTCGTGCACCATCCGCTGGGCGGCGTCATGCTGGCGCTGGTGAGCACCCTGGCCGGCAACCTGCTGATCGTCGGGAGCATCGCGAACATCATCGTCGTGGATGCGGCGGCGCGGCGCGGCATCGTCATCGACTGGCGGCGCCACGCGCGCGTGGGCGTGCCGGTCACGTTGATGACGCTGGCCGTCTCCGGCGTCTACCTGGCGCTGCGGTTTTAAGCGAGGCGGGCGACGCCCTGGTCGCCGGCGTCCGCGAGCAGCGCGGTCACGGCACCGCGGCCGGGGATGACGAGATCGGGCGCGACGTCGGCCAGCGGCGCGAGCACGAACGCGCGCTCGTGCATGCGGGGGTGAGGGACGATCAGCGTGGGCGCATCGTCGATGACCTGATCGCCGTAGAGGAGCAGGTCGAGGTCCAGCGTGCGCGGCGCGTTGCGGTAGGGCCGCTCGCGGCCGTGCGCCTGCTCGATGGCGAACAGGGCCCGCAGCAGGGCGTGTGCGTCGAGGTTGGTGTCGAGCATTGCCACGGCGTTGACGTAGTCGTCGCCCGAGGAATCGATCGGCGCCGTGCGGTACAGCGGCGACGTCTGCAGCAGCCTTGCGCCCGGCAGGCGCGACAGGCGCTCGATCGCATCGAGCACGTTCGCGCGCGCGTCGCCCAGGTTGGCGCCGATGCCGACCCAGGCGATCATTCGCCGCTCGCGGCCTGCGGGGCGTCGACCGGTGCGCCGCCTTCGCCCTCGGCGCGGCGCGGGCCGCGGCGGCGCGGGCGTTTCTTCTGGCTGGACGGCTGGACGTCGCGCGCGGAATTGACCAGGCGTTCGCGCTCGGCGATGTCGCCGGCGTAGAACGTCGCCCACCAGTTGCCGATCTCCGCATCGAGCTCGCCCGATTCGCAGCGCAGCAGCAGGAAGTCGAAGCCGGCGCGGAAGCGCGGGTGCTCCAGCAGCTTATACGGGGTCTTGCCGGTGCGGCGCTCGAAGCGCGGCTGCATGGCCCAGATGTCGCGCATGTCGGTCGCGATACGGCGCTGCAGGGCGAGATTGTCGGTCTGGTTGTCGAGGACGTCGTCCGCCGCGAGGTGCAGCGCGGGGATCGGCGATTCGCCGGCGGCGCGGTACGCATTCCACTTTTCCAGCACCTGGTGCCACAGCAGCGACGCGAACAGGAAGCCCGGCGACACGCCCTTGCCGGCTTTTACGCGCGTGTCCGTGGATTCGAGGGCCAGGGTCACGAACTTCATGCCGATCGGCTGCTCCAGCACGACGTCCAGCAGCGGCAGCAGGCCGTGGTGCAGGCCGGACGAGCGCAACTCCTTCAGGCAGGCCAGCGCGTGGCCGCTCATCAGGAGCTTCAGCATTTCGTCGAACACGCGCGCGGCCGGCACGTTGTTGATCAAGGGGGCCATCACGGGGATCGGGGCGCGGGTCGCCGGCTCGATCGTGAACTGCAGCTTGGCCGCGAAGCGCACGACGCGCAGCATGCGGACCGGATCTTCGCGGTAGCGCGCTTCCGGCTGGCCGATGATGCGCAGGACCTTGGCGCGGATGTCCTCGATGCCGCCGTGGTAGTCGAGCACCGACTGCGTGGCCGGGTCGTAGTACATGGCGTTGATCGTGAAGTCGCGGCGCTCGGCATCTTCGTGCTGCGGACCGAAGTTGTTGTCGCGCAGGACGCGGCCATGTTCGTCCTTCGGCGCGTTGTCGCTGCCCTTGCCGCGGAACGTGGTCACCTCCAGCAGGTCCTGGCCGAACATCACGTGCACGATCTGGAAGCGGCGTCCGATGATGAAGGCGCGCCGGAACAGCTTTTTCACTTCCTCGGGCGTCGCGTCGGTGGCGATGTCGAAGTCCTTCGGCTTCACGCCCAGCAGCAGGTCGCGCACGGCGCCGCCGACGACGAACGCCTTGAAGCCGGCTTCCTGCAAGGTCTGCGTGACGCGCACCGCGTTGTTCGACACGAGCTTCGGATCGATGCCGTGCTGCTCCGGCCCGAGGATGACGGGTTCGGTCGGGTCGCGCTCGTCTTTGACGCCCAGGATTTTGCGGATGAATTTTTTAATCATTGAAAAGGTGCAGTGAAGTCCAGCCGAGGGCGTTGGCGTGTTGGTTCAGTTTCTCGCTCGGGTTGGTCGCCACCGGGTGCGAGACGACCGACAGCAGCGGGATGTCATTGTGCGAATCGCTGTAGAACCAGCTGCGCTCGAAACTGTCGAACGGGCGCCCCAGGCCGTCCAGCCACGCGTGCATGTGCACCACCTTGCCGTGGCCCTGCGTGGGCGTGCCGGCCAGCTTGCCGGTAGGGTGGCCGCGCTCGTCCAGCTCGGGGCGCGCGGCGATCAGGTGCTCGACGCCGAATTCGCGCGCGATCGGCGCGGTGACGAACGCATTGGTCGCCGTGATGATCGCCACGAGGTCGCCCGCGTCCTGGTGCTTGCGCACGAGGTCGAGCGCCTTCGGACGGAGCGCCGGGCGGATCACCTCCCGCATGTACTGCGCCTGCAGGTCTTTCAAATGGGCCGGGTCGAAGGCCGCCAGCGTACCGAGGGCGAATTCGAGGTATTCGACCGGGTCGAGCGTGCCGGCGTTGTACTGCGCGAAGAAGGCGTCGTTGCGGCGCTGGTGTTCGGCGGCGTCGACGACGTTCTCACGCACGAGGAACTGGCCCCATTCGTAGTCGGAGTCGATCGGCAGGAGGGTGTGGTCGAGGTCAAACAGCGCGAGGTCGTTCATTCTTTTGGTTCGGAGTGTGGACTGCCGGGATTGCCCTGAAGCAAGAGATCACGCAGCAGCGGCACCGTGACCGGACGCTGGGTCTCGAGCGAATACTGGTCGAGCGCATCCAGCATGGTCGACAGGGAGCGCATGTCGCGCTTGAAATGGGACAGCAGATAGGGTAACACGCTGGCGGACAGCGTCAAACCGCGGGCCTCGGCGGCCTGCGTGAGGGCGGCGATCTTCTGGTCGTCGGACAGGCCGTGGATCTGGTACACGAGACCCCAGCCCATGCGGGTCCGCAGGTCTTCGCGCACCGGGAGCACGGCCGGCGGCACCGGCCCCGTGCAGACCATGTAGGCGCCATGCTCGCGCACCTGGTTGAACAGGGCGAAGGCGTCGATCTGGCGTTCGGGCGACAGCTGGTCGACGTCGTCGACGAGGTACAGGCTCACGTCTTGTGTCAATACGAAGTCGTCCGCACCGCTCGTCGCCGCGATGTAGCGCGCGCCGTCGGTGGCGGCGAGGCCCTGCAGCAAATGCGTCTTGCCGGCGCCCGTTTCTCCCCACAGGTAGCAGAAATGCTCGCGCGATGCGCGCTGGGCGAACTGGTGCATCAAGTGCGCCATTTCGGCATTTTCCCCTATCTGGAAGGTGTCGAGGCTTTGCGCCGGCTCGGCGCCCAAGTCGAGCACCAGCTGTTTCATGGCTCGGTTCTCTTCATGTCGTGTGCGTAGGAACTAGGCATTATAAAAGCTGCTGCGCAGATAGTGGCGTTTCAAGTGACGGAAAGCCACCATCAGCACGGCCGACGCCGGCAACGCCAGCAGCACGCCCACGAAGCCGAACAGCTGGCCGAAGGCGAGCAGGGCGAAGATTACGGCCAGCGGATTCAGCCCGATGCGCTCGCCCACGAGGCGCGGCGTGAGGAAAAAACCCTCGATGACCTGGCCCGCGCCATAGATCACCGCGACGGCGATCACGCCGCTCCAGTCGGAAAACTGCAGGATGGCGGCCGTCAGCGCCAGCACGAGCCCCAGGCCGTAGCCCAGGTAGGGGATGAAGACGAGCAGGCCCGTCAATATGCCGACCGGCAGCGCCACCTCGAAGCCGGCCAGCGCCAGCGCGGCCGAGTAATACAGCGCCAGCACGAGCATCACGAGCAGTTGCCCGCGCAGGTACTGGGCCAGCAGCGCGTTGACTTCCTGGGCCATGCCCACCGGCTGGCGCACCCAGCGGCGCGGGACGGCGTTTTCCAGTTGCAGAAGCAGGCGGTGCCAGTCCAGCAGCAGGTAGAACAGCACGACGGGGATCAGGATCGCCGTGGCGACCCAGCCGAGCAGGGCGCTGCCGCCCACGCGCGCGGACGCGAGCACGGTCGTCCAGATCTCGTCGCTGGACGTCATGATCTGCTGCGTGAGGATGGTGCGCAGGCTGCTGCCGTCCAGCTTGATATGGATCCCGAGCTGCGCCAGGCGGGGCGACAGGATGGTGTCGATGCGGGCCAGCGCGTCCGGGATCTGGGCCTGCAGCAGCGGCAATTCCGTGCGCAGCACCGGCACGACGATCAGCACGAGGGCGGTGACGGACGCCAGGAACGCGAGGATCACGACGACGACGGCGAGCGAGCGCGGCAAATGGAACTTGCCGAGACGCGTGCGTTCGAGCCGGTCGACGGCGCCGTTCAGGGCGTAGGCGAGGATGGCGGCGGCGATGAACGGGGTGAGGATGGGGCCGAGAGCGTACAGCAGCAGACCGCAAGCGAGCCAGAGTGCCAACCAGAACGCTGACTGTTTTTGCTCCGGGCTGAGGGAAAAAGGCATCTAATTGTTGTTCTTGACCGTTAAAACGGTGCCGCGGCAGGCCGTTTTGATAAAATAATGGATTGACCGACTGGCTACCACCGGTGCACGCTGTTAAATGCCCAGTTGTCAACCGCCTACTATTTTACCGCCTCCGCTGCCAAATACCATGAGCCAACCATCTAATGTTTCTCTCTCCTACCGCGACGCTGGTGTCGATATCGATGCCGGCGACGCCCTGGTCGAAGCGATCAAACCTTTTGCCAAGCGCACCATGCGCGAAGGCGTGCTCGGCGGCATCGGCGGTTTCGGTGCGCTGTTCGAAATCAGCAAGAAGTATAAAGAACCGGTCCTCGTGTCCGGCACCGACGGCGTCGGCACCAAGCTGAAACTGGCGTTCGAACTGAACCGCCACGACACGGTCGGCATCGACCTCGTCGCCATGAGCGTCAACGACATCCTCGTGCAGGGCGCCGAGCCGCTGTTCTTCCTGGATTACTTCGCTTGCGGCAAGCTGGACGTGCCGACCGCGACCGCCGTCGTCAAAGGCATCGCCACCGGCTGCGAACAGGCCGGCTGCGCCCTGATCGGCGGCGAAACGGCCGAAATGCCGAGCATGTACCCGGACGGCGAATACGACCTGGCGGGCTTCGCCGTCGGCGCCGTGGAAAAATCGCAGATCATCGACGGCACGAAAATCGCCCCGGGCGACGTCGTGCTGGGCCTGGCTTCGTCGGGCATCCACTCGAACGGCTATTCGCTGGTGCGCAAGATCATCGAGGTGTCGAAGCCGGACCTGGAAGCCGACTTCCACGGCAAGAAGCTGTCCGACGCGCTGATGCAGCCGACCCGCATTTACGTGAAACCGCTGCTGGCGCTGATGCAGTCGATGGAAGTGAAGGGCCTCGTGCACATCACGGGCGGCGGCCTCGTCGAGAACATCCCGCGCGTGCTGCAGGATAACCTGACGGCCGTGCTCGACAGCAAGTCGTGGACCCTGCCGCCGCTGTTCCAGTGGCTGCAGCAGCACGGCGGCGTGGCCGACGCCGAGATGCACCGCGTGTTCAACTGCGGCATCGGCATGACCGTGATCGTCTCGAAAGAGAACGCGGACGCGGCCGAAGCCCAGCTGAAGGCGGCCGGCGAGACCGTGTACCGCATCGGCGAGATCCGCGCGCGTGGCGAAGGCCAGGCGCAGACGATCGTCGAATAAGCCATGACGGCGCCCGCTGTTCCGCTGCCTGTTGGTGACGAAGAACGGCGGCGCCCCACCGGCGCGGTGGTCTGGATTACCGGACTGTCCGGCGCCGGCAAGACGACGCTGGCTCAGGCCGCCGAACGGGTCCTGTTCGAGCGTGGGTGCGGCGTGTTCGTGCTGGACGGCGACAAGGTCAGACATGGCCTGTGCGCCGACCTCGGTTTTTCCCTCCCCGAACGATCCGAAAACATCCGTCGGATCGGCGAAGTCGCGCGCCTGTTCTACGAGGCCGGACAGATCGTGATCGTTTCCGCCATCTCCCCGCTGCGCGCCGACCGCGCCCGGGCCCGGGCCCTGATCCCGGCGCCCTGTTTCATCGAAGTCCATTGCCGTTGCCCGCTCGCCGTGTGCGAGGCGCGCGATCCCAAGGGCCTGTACCGCCGGGCGCGCGCGGGCCTGTTGCCGGAATTTACCGGCATCTCGTCGCCCTACGAGGCGCCGGATGGGCCGGAACTGGTCGTCGACAGCGCGACCACGTCCGTCGCGGACGAAGTCGCGCGCCTCGTCGACGTGCTCGAGCGGCGCGGCCTGCTTACCCCGCGCGGCTGAACGGGATCGGCGACTGTCTCGGTTTCGGAACACTTTGCTGTATTTTTCGTTTTAATGTCACTTCTCCATTGCTCCACTGAAATAGTCTTTGCATGATGATGGGAATACACGGGTGATTTGCTTCATCCGGAGTTATTTCCCATTTTTCATGAGTGACCATTCCAGTGTCAGCGAACAGGAAATTCCATTTCATTTCCGGCTTGCCGCGTTCCGGCTCCACGCTGCTGTCGGGCATCCTGCTGCAAAATCCGCGCTTCCATGCGGGCATGTCGAGCCCGGTCGTCGGCCTGTGCTCGTCGATCATCGGCCAGTTCAGTGCGGGTTCGGAATTCGCCCCCGTCGTCGGCCGTGACAAGCGCAAGGCCCTGCTGCGCGGCATCTTCGATGCGTATTACGCGGACGTCGACCGCGAGATCGTGTTCGATACGAACCGTGCCTGGTGCGCCAGGCTGCCCCTGCTGCTGGACCTGTTCCCGCAGGCGAAAGTGATTGCCTGCGTGCGCAATGTCGCGTGGATCATGGACAGCGTCGAGAAGATGGTGCGCGCCAATCCGTATGAAAACACGCGCCTGTTCGGCGCCGGCGGCGGCCGCGGCACCGTGTACAGCCGTCTCGATTTCCTGGCCCATCCGGACAACCTGGTCGGTTTCCCCTGGGCCGCGCTGCGCGAAGCCTTCTATGGCGAGCATGCGGGTTCGCTGCTGCTGGTCGACTACGACCTGCTGGCCAAGGCGCCCGCCAAGGTCCTGCCGCTGGTCTACGACTTCCTCGGCGAGCCGCATTTCGAGCACGACTTCGACAACGTCGAGTACGACGCCGAGGACTTCGACCTGCAGGTGGGCGTGCCCGGCCTGCATCGCGTGAAGGCGCAGGTGAAATTCACGCCGCGCCGCGCCGTGCTCCCGGCCGACCTGTTCGATAAATACAGCAAGATGTCTTTCTGGAATGACTCCACCGGCAGCACCGCCAACGTCATTACCGCCCAGTCTCCACAACAAGGAAAACCTGAATGAGCTCCACTGACCTCGATGGCATCGGCGACGATCTGATCATCTCGACCGGCGCGGCGCCCGCCGCCCCGTCGCTGGATGCGGCGTTCCAGGATGTGCAACTGGCGCGGCCGCGTACCGAGATCGTCTTCATCGAAGACAACGTCGCCGATTACCAGTCGCTGGCGCAGCAATTGGGCGCCGGCCGTGAAGTCGTCATCCTCGATTCCACTGTGGACGGCGTGCACCAGATCGCCGACGCGCTGGCCGGACGGACCGGCATCGATGCGCTGCACATCATTTCGCACGGCGCCGCCGGTACCGCGAACCTGGGCGCGCTGACGCTGGATGCGGCCAGCCTGGGCGACCACCAGGCCGACCTGAACGCCATCGGCCGCAGCATGGCCAAGGACGGCGACATCCTGCTGTACGGCTGCGACACCGGCGCCGGCAGCCGGGGCCAGGCCTTCGTCGACCAGCTGGCGATCGCCACCGGGGCCGACGTGGCGGCATCGAACGACTTGACCGGCAGTGCAGCGCGGGGCGGCGACTGGCAACTGGAGGTGACGAGCGGGAAGGTGGAAACTGCCAGCGTCGGCGCGGCGGGACAGAGCCTCAGCTACGACGACGTGCTGGCGCTCACCCAGGCGACCGCCACATTCGATCTCAATTACGGCTATTCCGGGTCGTGGGGCCCGCAAGGGGCAGACCTGTATTTCGGCCTGACGCAGGACGGGGCTTACCAGATCCACGTGCACAACGACACCAATGTGAACATCGTGTCGACCGACATGGTCCAGCTTATGGTCGATTCCTACGCCGTCGCCGCACATCCGGCCGAGGTGTCGTTTTACGGCGGCAAGGTGTTTTCGGTAACCTCGCTCGACCTGTCCCTGGACGGTTCGGGGTATTACACTCCCGGGGTCCAGCACGCCAACGTCAAGATCACCGGCCTGGACGCACACGGCAACACGGTCGACAGCAAGACCGTCGACATGGCGTACGATATCAACGGTGCCTACGCTCAGCTCAATACGGTGACGTTCAGCGGGATGACCGAGATCACGACGCTGAAGATCGTCGTGGACAATAACTCCGGCAATTTCCGGAGCGTGCTGATCGACAACGTGGCCGTCACCAATGTCCATGCCCCTGACACGACCCCGCCGACCGCGACGAATGCCAGCGTCGCCTTCTCGGCCGACACCGGCGCGTCGAGCACCGACCTGATCACCCAGACCGCGGCGCAGAGCATCAGCGGCACGCTGAGCGCCAACCTGGCGTCGGACGAGCACGTCGAAGTCTCGCTGGACAACGGCGCGCACTGGACGACGGCCAGCGCCACCGTCGGTACCAACACCTGGTCGCTGAGCGCGACGCTGACCGCCAGCAATACGCTGAAAGTGCGCGTGGTCGACACCGCCGGCAACGCCGGCACGGCTGATAGCCACGCCTACACGCTCGACACGGCCGCCCCGGCTGTGTCGACGCCGGTGCTGGACGCCGCCAGCGACACGGGCGTATCGAACAGCGACGGCATCACGGCCGCCACCACGCCGACCTTCACGGGCACGGCCGAGGCGGGCGCCACTGTCGACCTGTACGAAGGCAGCACGCTGCTGGGCAGCGCCGTCGCCACCGGCGGCACCTGGAGCATCGCCAGCGCGGCACTGGGCGCGGGCCAGCACACGGTGTCCACGATCGTGACGGACGCCGCCGGCAACGCCAGCGGCGCCTCGGCCGGCCTGACCTTCACCATCGACCTGACCGCGCCCACGACCACCGTGGGCGGCATCGCGTTCTCGGCCGATCATGGCGCATCGGGCACCGACTTCATCACGGACACGGCCGCGCAGACCATCAGCGGCACCTTGAGCGCCGCGTTGCAGACCGGCGAGCAAGTCCAGGTCTCGCTCGACAACGGCGCCAGCTGGACGGTGGCGCAGGTCAACGGCACGGCCTGGTCGCTGGCGGCCACGCTGGCCGGCAGCGGCACGCTGCAGGCGCGCGTGGTCGACGCCGTCGACAATGCCGGGCCGGTGGCTTCGCAGGCCTATGTGCTGGACACGGCGGCGCCGACGGTGACGATTACCAGCGACGCCGCCGTGCTCAAGGCCGGCGAGACCGCCACCGTCACGTTCACGTTCAGCGAAGACCCGGGCGCGAGCTTCACCTGGGACGGCACGCAGGGCGACGTCGTCGTCAGCGGCGGCACGCTGTCCGCCATCGGTGGTTCGGGCCTGGTGCGCACGGCGACCTTCACGCCGGACGCGAACACGGACGGCGGCACCGCCAGCATCACGATCGGCGCCGGCAGCTATGCCGACACGGCGGGCAACACCGGCGGCGCGGGGACGACCCCGTCGCTTCACTTCGACACGCTGGCGCCGGCGGTGCCGCTGGCGCACCTCTCGCTGCTCAGCGACAGCGGCGCCGTTCCGGTCGACGGCGTGACCAGGGTCGTTACGCCGACCTTCGAGGGCTTCACCGAAGCCGGTGTCACCATCACGTTGTACGATACCGACGGCACCACGGTGCTGGGCAGCACGGTCGCCACCAACGGCATCTGGTCGATCACGACGTCGACGCTGAGCGAGGGCGCACACACGATCACCGCCAGGGCGAGCGATGCCGCCGGCAACGCGAGCGCCGCATCGCTCGGCACGCAGGTCACGATCGACACGACGGCACCGGACGCGCCGTCGATACCGACGCCGGGCGCCACCACGACCAGCGACACGACCCCGACGTTCACGGGCACCGCCGCGGCGGGCGTCGTCGTCGACCTGTTCGATACCGACGGCACCACGGTGCTGGGCTCGACCGTTGCCGACGGCAACGGCGCCTGGAGCATCACGGCCGCGACGATGGACGAGGGCACGCACACGGTGACGGCCAAGGCCACGGATCTGGCCGGTAACACCAGCGCCGCCTCGCCGGCGCAGGGCGTCACGATCGACACCAGCGCGCCGGCCGCATCGTCGGCGCCGGTGCTGGACGCCGCCAGCGACACGGGCGTATCGAACAGCGACGGCATCACGGCCGCCACCACGCCGACCTTCACGGGCACGGCAGAGGCGGGTGCCACGGTCGACCTGTACGAAGGCAGCACGCTGCTGGGCAGCGCCGTCGCCACCGGCGGCACCTGGAGCATCGCCAGCTCGGCACTGGGCGCGGGCCAGCACACGGTGTCCACGATCGTGACGGACGCCGCCGGCAACGCCAGCGGCGCCTCGGCCGGCCTGACCTTCACCATCGACCTGACCGCGCCCACGACCACCGTGGGCGGCATCGCGTTCTCGGCCGATCACGGCGCATCGGACACCGACTTCATCACGGACACGGCCGCGCAGACCATCAGCGGCACCTTGAGCGCCGCGTTGCAGACCGGCGAGCAAGTCCAGGTCTCGCTCGACAACGGCGCCAGCTGGACGGCGGCGCAGGTCAACGGCACGGCCTGGTCGCTGGCGGCCACGCTGGCCGGCAGCGGCACGCTGCAGGCGCGCGTGGTCGACGCCGTCGACAATGCGGGGCCGGTGGCTGCGCAGGCCTATGTGCTGGATACGGCGGCGCCGACGGTGACGATTACCAGCGACGCCGCCGTGCTCAAGGCCGGCGAGACCGCCACCGTCACGTTCACGTTCAGCGAAGACCCGGGCGCGAGCTTCACCTGGGACGGCACGCAGGGCGACGTCGCCGTCAGCGGCGGCACGCTGTCCGCCATCGGCGGTTCGGGCCTGGTGCGCACGGCGACCTTCACGCCGGACGCCAGCACGGACGGCGGCACCGCCAGCATCACGATCGGCGCCGCCAGCTATGCCGACACGGCGGGCAACGCCGGCGGCGCGGGGACGACCCCGTCGCTTCACTTCGACACGCTGGCGCCGGTGGTACCGCTGGCGTACCTGTCGCCGCTCAGCGACAGCGGCGCCGTTCCGTTCGATGGCGTGACCAGGGTCGTGACGCCGACCATCGACGGTTTCGCCGACGCCGGTTCCACCGTCACGTTGTACGATACCGACGGCACCACGGTGCTGGGCAGCACGGTCGCCACCAACGGCATCTGGTCGATCACGACGTCGACGCTGAGCGAGGGCGCACACACGATCACCGCCAGGGCGAGCGATGCCGCCGGCAACGCGAGCGCCGCATCGCTCGGCACGCAGGTCACGATCGACACGACGGCACCGGACGCGCCGTCGACGCCGACGCCGGGCGCCACCACGACCAGCGACACGACCCCGACATTCACGGGCACCGCCGCGGCGGGCGCCATCGTCGACCTGTTCGATACCGACGGCACCACGGTGCTGGGCTCGACCGTTGCCGGCGGCAACGGCGCCTGGAGCATCACGGCCACGACGATGGGCGAGGGCACGCACACGGTGACGGCCAAGGCCACGGATCTGGCCGGTAACACCAGCGCCGCCTCGCCGGCGCAGGGCGTCACGATCGACACCAGCGCGCCGGCCGCATCGTCGACGCCGGTGCTGGACGCCGCCAGCGACACGGGCGTATCGAACAGCGACGGCATCACGGCCGCCACCACGCCGACCTTCACGGGCACGGCCGAGGCGGGCGCCACCGTCGACCTGTACGAAGGCAGCACGCTGCTGGGCAGCGCCGTCGCCACCGGCGGCACCTGGAGCATCGCCAGCGCGGCACTGGGCGCGGGCCAGCACACGGTGTCCACGATCGTGACGGATGCCGCCGGCAACGCCAGCGGCGCCTCGGCCGGCCTGACCTTCACCATCGACCTGGCCGCGCCCACGACCACCGTGGGCGGCATCGCGTTCTCGGCCGATCATGGCGCATCGGACACCGACTTCATCACGGACACGGCCGCGCAGACCATCAGCGGCACCTTGAGCGCCGCGTTGCAGACCGGCGAGCAGGTCCAGGTCTCGCTCGACAACGGCGCCAGCTGGACGGCGGCGCAGGTCAACGGCACGGCCTGGTCGCTGGCGGCCACGCTGGCCGGCAGCGGCACGCTGCAGGCGCGCGTGGTCGACGCCGTCGACAATGCCGGGCCGGTGGCTTCGCAGGCCTATGTGCTGGACACGGCGGCGCCGACGGTGACGATCACCAGCGACGCCGCCGCGCTCAAGGCCAGCGAGACCGCCACCGTCACGTTCACGTTCAGCGAAGACCCGGGCGCGAGCTTCACCTGGGACGGCACGCAGGGCGACGTCGTCGTCAGCGGCGGCACGCTGTCCGCCATCGCCGGTTCGGGCCTGGTGCGCACGGCGACCTTCACGCCGGACGCCAGCACGGACGGCGGCACCGCCAGCATCACGATCGGCGCCGGCAGCTATGCCGACACGGCGGGCAACACCGGCGGCGCGGGGACGACCCCGGCGCTTCACTTCGACACGCTGGCACCGGATGCGCCGTCCGCGCCGCAACTGGCGGCGTCCACCAGCGACGTGACGCGCGACACCACGCCGACCTTCACGGGCACGGCCGAAGCGGGCGCCACCGTCACCTTGTACGACACCGACGGCACCACGCTGCTGGGCAGCACGGTCGCCACCAACGGCACCTGGTCGATCGATGCGGCGGCGCTGGGCGAAGGCGCGCATACCGTCACCGCCAGGGCGACCGACGCCGCGGGCAATGCCGGCGCGGTGTCCTCCGGTACCACCTTCACCGTCGACACGACGGCGCCGACCGTCACGATCGGCAGCGATGCGAGCGCACTGAAGGTGGGCGAGACCGCCACCATCACATTCACGTTCAGCGAAGACCCGGGCGCAAGTTTCGCCTGGGACGGCACGCAGGGCGACCTCGTCGTCAGCGGCGGCACGCTGTCCGCCGTCAGCGGCACGGGCCTGGTGCGTAGCGCGACCTTCACGCCGGACGCGCACGTGAACGGCGGTACGGCCAGCATCACGATCGCGGCCGGCACCTACGCCGACCGGGCCGGCAACGACGGCGCGGCGGGATCGCTCCCTGCGCTGCACTTCGACACGCTGGCGCCGGCCGCATCGTCGGCGCCGGTGCTGGACGCCGCCAGCGACACGGGCGTATCGAACAGCGACGGCATCACGGCCGCCACCACGCCGACCTTCACGGGCACGGCCGAGGCGGGCGCCACCGTCGACCTGTACGAAGGCAGCACGCTGCTGGGCAGCGCCGTCGCCACGGGCGGCACCTGGAGCATCGCCAGCGCGGCACTGGGCGCGGGCCAGCACACGGTGTCCACGATCGTGACGGACGCCGCCGGCAACGCCAGCGGCGCCTCGGCCGGCCTGACGTTCACCGTCGACCTGGCCGCCCCCACGACCACCGTGGGCGGCATCGCGTTCTCGGCCGATCATGGCGCATCGGGCACCGACTTCATCACGGACACGGCCGCGCAGACCATCAGCGGCACCTTGAGCACCGCGTTGCAGACCGGCGAGCAAGTCCAGGTCTCGCTCGACAACGGCGCCAGCTGGACGGCGGCGCAGGTCAACGGCACGGCCTGGTCGCTGGCGGCCACGCTGGCCGGCAGCGGCACGCTGCAGGCGCGCGTGGTCGACGCCGTCGACAATGCCGGCCCGGTGGCTTCGCAGGCCTATGTGCTGGACACGGCGGCGCCGACGCTCACGATGGCCAGCGACGCGAACCCGCTCAAGGCCGGCGAGACCGCCACGATCACGTTCACGTTCAGCGAAGATCCCGGCGCGACGTTCACGGCGGCCGATGTCGCCGTCAGCGGCGGCCAGCTCTCCGCGTTGTCCGGTAGCGGCACGGTCCGCACGGCCGTGTTCACGCCGGATGCGAACCTGGACAACCAGACGGCGAGCATCACGGTCGCCGCCGGCAGCTACATCGACGCGGCCGGCAATGCGGGCGGTGCGGGCACGCCGGTGAGCATCTACTTCGACACGCTGGTGCCGGGCGCGCCGCCTGCTCCCATGCTGAGCGCCGCCAGCGACGCCGGCAGCTCGGCCACGGACACCGTCACGAACGTGGCCGCGCCGACCCTCGAGGGCATGGCGGACCCGCATGCCGTCATCCTCGTGTACGAAGGCGACGCGCACGTGGTGGGCGCCACGATCGCCGACGCCACCGGTGCCTGGAGCGTCAGGATCGACGCGCTGGCCGACGGCGACCACATCCTGCGTGCGGTGCAGTCCGACGCCATCGGGAACGTGTCGCCGTTCGGCGCGCCGCTGGTCATCACGGTCGACACGCACGCGCCGTCCGCGCCGGCGGCCCCGCTGCTGGCTGCCGCCAGTGACAGCGGCACGGCCGGCGACCGCATCACGAAGGTCACGACGCCGACGTTCAGCGGCACCGCCGAAGGCCTGTCCCGGGTGACGCTGTACGACACCGACGGCACCACCGCGCTCGGTTCGACGCAGGCCGATTCCCACGGCAACTGGTCCCTCGCGGCGTCCCCGCTGGCCGACGGCACGCACGTGCTGACCGTCAGGCAGGTCGACGTGGCCGGCAACGAATCGGCCGCCAGCCCGGCCCTGACGGTGACGGTCGACGCGACCGCACCGGCGGCGCCCGCGGCCCCGCAGCTGCAGGCGCAATCCGATACGGACTCGGTCGGCGACGGCGTCACGTACGCGGTGCCGGTCCTCGAGGGCAATGCGGCGGCGAACGACCTCGTCACCCTGTATGACGGCACGACCGTGGTGGGCACGACCCATGCGGACGCGCACGGCCACTGGAGCATCGCCGCCCAGGCGCTGGGCCTCGGCCGGCACACGCTGAGCGTGACCGATACGGATGCCGCGGGCAACGTGTCCGCGGCGAGCGGCAGTTTCGCCCTGACGGTCGAGGAAGCGCCGGTGCCGCTGGTGGATGGCGTGCGCGTGGTGACGGTGCCGGTCGCGCTGCCGGGCGGCGCGTCCGGCAGCCAGGTCCAGGTCCCGATCGTGAGTGCCGGCCGCGTCGAGCAGACCGGTGCGGCCGCCACGGCGGACATTCCGCTGGCCGGCGGTACCGACCTGCTGATGGCCCACGTGGGCATCGGTTACGGATTGACCGCCAGCGGCGGCGCCAATACGACGGTGGCAAACGGCAGCGCCGGCCTGATCGCCGCGATCCAGGCGACCACGTCCGGCGGCGACCTCGTCCACATGAGCGGCAACGGCCAGAGCTACCTGGCGCAACTGCAGGCGAGCCAATCGCTGCTGGTCCAGACCATCGCGCCGGTCAGCAGCCAGGAGGCGCCGGACGGGGTCCTGACCCTGAGTGCCGCGAGCAGCGCCGGGCAGCAAGTGGCACTCGTGATCCAGACCGGCGGCCTCGCTCCTGGCGCCACGATCGCGCTGCAGAACGTCAATTTTGCGGCGATCGTCGGCTCGGCCAATGTCGTGGTCCAGGGCGGCACGCAGATGCTGACCGGCGATGCGGCCAGCCAGCACATCACGCTGGCGTCCGGCGGCGACACGCAGGTGTTCAGCGGCGGCGGCGACGATACGCTCGGCTTCGGTGTACCGGCGGCGCGGGCGGCGAGCGCCAGCGGCGCGGCCCACGCGAATGCGGCATCGGCGCCGGCCACCACGGTCCTGCACGGCGGCACGGGCAGCGACACCGCGACGTTCGCCGGCGCCCGTGCCGACTTCGACGTGGAAGCCCACAACGGCTACCTGGTGGTGAGCAGCAAGGCCGCGCCGGCGGCGAAGGCGCTGGTCGTCAACGTCGAGCAGCTGCAGTTCAGCGACGCCACCGTCAAGGTCGAGGACAGCGGCGCCATGGATACGCTGGCCAGCATCTACCAGACCGCGCTCGGGCGCCAGGCCGATATGTACGGCATCGAGTTCTGGGCCGACGCGCACCAGGCGGGCGTCAGCTGGGGCAGGATTGCGCTGGACATCATCCGTTCGCCCGAGTACACGGCCAGCCACGACGCGTTCAACGGCAATGCCGAGCACGATGTCGGCATGCTCTACAAGGCCTTGTTCGACCGCGCTCCCGACGCGCCGGGCCTGGCGTTCTGGACCGAAGCGATGCGCAATGGCGTCAGCCTCGAGCATATCGCCACGGAGTTCGTGGAATCCGTCGAGATGATCGGCCACCAGCGCGCGGCCACCGACTGGGATTTCATCGTGTAAGCATTGCGCAAGCGATGAACAACGGGCGCCGCGTGGCGCCCGTTGTCATTGGATCGTCGACGATGCGTTTTTATTCCGGCGCCCGGATATGCGCCACGAGCCCGCCGCTCGCGCGCGGCGGCGCCCTGGTGACCAGGCTGACGACGACCAGCGCCAGCGCCCCCGCCGGCACGCCGAACACGCCCGCGGAGATGGGCGCGATGTGGAACCAGACCGCATCGAGGCTCCCGCCCAGCATCGGATTCGTGTGCAGCATGTAGTAGATGCAAACGAGGAAGCCGGTCGCCATGCCAGCGATCGCGCCGGCGAAATTGGCCCGTTTCCAGAACACGCCTGCCACCAGCGAGGGGAACATGGTCGACCCCGCGAGCGAGAACGCGGCGCCGACGAGCGACAGGATGTCGGCCGGCTTTTGCGACGCGACGTAGGCCGCGATGAACGCGACGGCCAGCAGCAGCAGCTTGGAGATCGTCACGCGCTTCTGCGTGGAGGCGCCCGGGTCGACGATCTTGAAGTAGATGTCGTGCGACAGCGCGTTCGAGATCGCGAGCAGCAGGCCGTCCGCGGTGGACAGCGCCGCCGCCAGGCCGCCGGCCGCCACCAGCCCGGAAATCACGTACGGCAGGCCGCCGATCTCCGGCGTGGCCAGCGTGAGCACGTCGCCGTCGATCGCGATCTCGGCCAGTTGCACGATGCCGTCGCGGTTGACGTCGACGATGCTGATCAACGGATTCGCCTTGTCGACGTTGGCCCAGTACGAGACCCAGGTCGGCAGGGAATCGAAGTTCGTGCCGACGAGGGCCGTGTAGATGTCGTACTTGGCCAGCACGGCCAACGCGGGCATCGTCAGGTAGATCAGCAGGATGAAGAACAGGGTCCAGAACACGGATACGCGCGTCTCGTGCACGGACGGCGTCGTGTAGGACCGCATCAGGATGTGCGGCAGCGCCGCGGTGCCGAACATCAGGCAGAACACGAGCGATAGAAAATTGTTGCGGCGGATGTCCGATTCTTCCCGCGTCTTGCCCGGGAACGGTTCCGCGTGCGGTTCCGGCGGCTGGGCGCGCGCCAGGTTGGCGGCGCGCAGTTCGGTCCACACGCGCGCGGCTTCGTCCGCCGTGCGCGGATAGTCGAGCAGCTCGCGTTCCGCGCTGCGCACTTCGGTCAGCGGCGCATTGCGGCCGCGCGCCTTGTCCAGCCGGCGCTGCGCCTCGATCTTGCCCGCTTCCCAGGAGTGGGGCAGCGCGGCGATGCGCGCCGCGTAGTCGTCGGCGCGGGCGCGGAAACGGCCGCGCACTTCGGCCTCGCGCGGATCCGCCGCCAGCTGGGCTTCGCGCGCGGCCAGCTTGGGCAGCACGGAGCCGTACGCGACCTGCGGCACCGGGTTGCCCGCGAATTTCATCGACAGCCAGATCGTCGGGATCAGGAAGGCGACGAGGATGATGATGTATTGCGCCACCTGCGTCCACGTGATGGCGCGCATTCCGCCGAGGAACGAGCACACGAGGATGCTGGCGAGGCCGAGGAAGATGCCGACCGAGAAATCGACGCCCGTGAAGCGCGACGCGATCAGGCCGACGGCATAGATCTGCGCGACGACGTACGTGAACGAGACGACGATGGTGCCGCCGACCGCGAGCGCGCGCACGATGCTGCCCTGTCGCGTGCCGGTCTCGCCGCCGTAGCGCGCGGCGAGGAAGTCGGGGATCGTGTACTGGGCGAAGCGGCGCAGGTAGGGTGCGATCAGCAGGGCGACGAGGCAGTAGCCGCCCGTCCAGCCCATCACGTAGGCGAGGGCGTCGAAGCCGTGCAGGTACAAGGTGCCCGCGAGGCTGATGAAGCTGGCCGCCGAGATCCAGTCGGCCGCCGTCGCCATGCCGTTGAACAGCGCCGGCACCCGCCGCCCCGCCACGTAGTATTCGGACACGTTCGACGTGCGGCTGACGACGCCGATGATCGCGTACAGGACGATCGTCGCGAACATGTACAGGTGGCCGATCCACTGGCGCGGCATGCCCTCGTGTTCCAGGATCGCGAGCGCGCCCAGGAACAGCGCGAAGCACAGCGTGAACCACAGGTAGTAGCGGGCGAGGCGGCGGAAATAGCTGCGGGTCCTGGCGGCCGTCCCAGTCATGAACGGCCCTCCAGCATGCGTTGGAAATCGCGGTCGAGGATGCGCATGCGCCAGGCGTACGCGCCGATGATGGCGAGGTACGTGAGCGACGCGCCCTGTGCCGCGAGGTAGAACGACAGCGGCCAGCCGAACACGGACAGGTGCGCCAGGTCGCGCGCGAAGAACACGGTGCAGAAGCTCGTCGCGAGCCACAGCGCCAGCAGCAGCGCGATCAGGCGGCGCGCACGCGCCCAGTGCGCGGCGCGCGCGGCAACGATGGCCTGGCGCTCGCGGTCGGGGTCAGAGGAAGGGGCGGTCTCGGTCGGCATCGGGGACAAGCGTGACGGTGGGCGGGAAGGTCAGCCGGAACAGGCTGCCCGGGAATTTCTTGTGCGTGCTGCGCGGGTTGTTGAAGATCTCGATGTCGGCGCCGTGCTGCTGCGCGATCTCGCGCACGATGGCGAGACCGAGGCCGGAGCCGGACGCGCTCGAGCCGAGGATGCGATAGAAACGTTCGAACACGCGGTGGCGTTCGGCGGGCGCGATGCCGGGGCCCGTGTCCTCGACTTCCAGCAAGGCCTGGTTGCCGTTGCCGATGTTCGTGCCGCGCACGCGCACGGTGACGCTGCCGCCCGGCGGCGTGTAGCGCAGCGCGTTGTCGATCAGGTTCGACAGCAGCTCGCGCAGCATCATGGCGCTGCCGTCGATCTCCGGCGGGTCGCCGATGACTTCGTAGCCGAGGTCGATCTCGTGCGCGAACGAGGCCTGCACCCAGTCCTGCACGACGTCGCGCGCCAGGGCGGCAAGGTCGAGCGGTTCCAGCGTCTGGCCCGCGTGCGGCTGGTTTTCCGCGCGGGCCAGCGCCAGCAACTGGTTCACGAGGCGCGTGGCCGATTCCGAACTCGTGGCCAGCTGCTCGAGCGAGCGGTGGATCTCGTTCGGATCGACCTGGCGCAGCGCCAGCTCCGACTGCATGCGCATGCCCGCGAGCGGCGTCTTCATCTGGTGCGCGGCGTCGGCGATGAAGCGCTTCTGCGCGTCGATCGTGTGCGCGAGGCGCGCCAGCATGTCGTTCAGGGAGCCCACGAGCGGCGAAATCTCTTCCGGCACCTGGCGCGAATCGATGGGCGACAAATCGTCCGGCGGGCGCGCGCGGATGCGTTCCTGCAACTGCGCGAGCGGCGACAGGCCCCGCGACAGCGCGAACCAGACGAGGGCCAGGATCACGGGCAGGATGATGAACTGCGGCAGGATCACGCCCTTGATGATCTCGTTGGCCAGCTGCGCGCGCTTGTCGAGCGTTTCCGCCACCTGCACGAGCGCGAGGCGCGGTTCCTGCGTGGCGTCCAGCAGCGGCTGCAGATTGACCCAGGCATAGGCGATGCGCACCGGCGTGCCGTGCAGCGTCTCGGTGCGGAAGTGCACGCGGCCGCTGCGCTCGGCGTCGTCGGGGTTCGGCGGCGGCAGGTCGCGGTCGCCGTCGACGAGCTCGCCGCGCGGGCCGCTGATCTGGAAATACACGCTGTCGACGTCGTCCGCACGGAGAATGTCGCGCGCGGTGCCGCCCAGGCGCGCGACGACCTTGCCGTCGACCTCCTTGACCTGCTGCGCGAGCACCGTGACGCTGTCTTCCAGCGCGTGGTCGAACGGTTGATTCGCGATCGACTTCGCGACCAGGTACGTGATCGCGATGCTCATCGGCCACAGCAGCAGCAGCGGGGCCAGCATCCAGTCGAGGATTTCGCCGAACAGCGAGTGCTGGATGCTTTCTTCCGGTTCCGGCCTGGGCGGGACGTAGAGGTCGTCGACCGGTTCCGTGACGGCGAGCGGATCCGGTCCGGCCGCGCGCCGCTTGAACCGCTTCACTTCTGGCCGCTGGCCGCTTCGGCGCTCTTGCGGGCGCTGTCGCGGGCGCTGTCGCGGTTATTCTCGGAAAAGCGCTCGAGGCAATAGCCGAGGCCGCGCACGGTGGCGATGCGGATGCCGCCCGTCTCGATCTTCTTGCGCAGGCGGTGCACGTAGACCTCGATGGCGTTGTTCGACACTTCCTCGCCCCATTCGCACAGGTGGTCGACGAGCTGTTCCTTCGACACGAGACGGCCCGTGCGCGCCAGCAGGATTTCCAGCAGGCCCAGCTCGCGCGCGGACAGGTCGAGCATCTGGTCGTTGATGGTCGCGCTGCGGCCGACCTGGTCGTACACGAGCGGGCCGTGGCGGATGACGGTCGAGCCGCCGCCCTGGCCGCGCCGGGTGAGGGCGCGCACGCGCGCTTCCAGTTCGGACAGCGCGAACGGCTTGGGCATGTAGTCGTCGGCGCCGGCGTCGAGGCCGCCCACGCGCTGCTCGATGGAATCGGCGGCCGTCAGGATCAGCACCGGCAGCAGCGAGCCGCGCGCGCGCAGGCGGCGCAGCACGTCCAGGCCGGACAGCCTGGGCAGGCCGAGGTCGAGGATCAGGAGATCGAACTCCTGGGTCGACAGCGCCGTGTCCGCGTCCTGGCCGTTCTTGACGCAATCGATCGCGTAGCCGGACTGGCGCAAGGAGCGCGTCAGCCCATCGGCCAATACGCTATCATCTTCGGCTAGTAAAATACGCATCTTTTCCCCCGGCTTTCGTTGTTCGACCCCGCTTACCCGCGTATTGTGTGTGAAGTTTCGCAACATGTCGAATGGGGCAGGCGATGGTAAATATCGCTTGCCAAAACCACTGGGATTTTATACAGTACTTCCTATTGAAATCGCGCGAGCGGCCCACACCTTGGTTCACTCTAGGACAGAAAGAAAGTTATGGACGACAAAAAATCCGCAGTAAATGCAGCCGAGAAGGGCAAGGCGCTGGCAGCAGCCCTCGCGCAGATCGAAAAGCAATTCGGTAAAGGCTCGGTGATGCGCATGGATACCAATGCGCCCGTCGAGGAAGTGCAAACCGTCTCGACCGGCTCGCTGGGCCTGGACATCGCACTCGGCGTCGGCGGCCTGCCGCGTGGCCGTATCGTCGAGATCTACGGGCCGGAATCGTCGGGCAAGACGACGCTGACCCTGCAGACCATCGCCCAGATGCAGAAGCTGGGTGGCACCTGCGCGTTCATCGACGCCGAGCACGCGCTGGACGTGACCTATGCGCAAAAGCTGGGCATCAAGCTGGACGAGCTGCTGATCTCGCAGCCGGACACGGGTGAACAGGCGCTGGAAATCACGGACGCCCTCGTGCGCTCGGGCAGTGTCGACATGGTGGTCATCGACTCGGTGGCGGCGCTGACGCCGCGCGCCGAGATCGAAGGCGACATGGGCGACTCCCTGCCGGGCCTGCAGGCCCGCCTGATGTCGCAGGCGCTGCGCAAGCTGACCGCGTCGATCAACCGTACGAACACCCTGGTGATCTTCATTAACCAGATCCGTATGAAGATCGGCGTCATGTTCGGCAGCCCGGAAACGACGACCGGCGGTAACGCGTTGAAGTTCTACGCCTCCGTGCGTCTGGACATCCGCCGTACCGGCTCGATCAAGACCGGCGACGAGGTGATCGGTAACGAAACCAAGGTCAAGGTTGTCAAGAACAAGATCGCGCCCCCGTTCAAGGAAGCGCACTTCGACATCCTGTACGGCGAAGGCACGTCGCGCGAAGGCGAGATCATCGACCTGGGCGTGGACAACAAGATCGTCGAGAAGTCGGGTTCGTGGTACAGCTACGGTGGCGAGCGTATCGGCCAGGGCAAGGACAATGCCCGTATCTTCCTGAGGGAGCGTCCGGCACTGGCACGCGAAATCGAGAACAAGGTCCGCGCCGCCCTCGGCGTGCGCGAACTGCCGCCGGCCCCGGCCGGCAGTGCTGCGGTCGTGCCGGCAGCCATCGGCGACGACGAGTAATCGTCCTGATGCCGCGCCAGCAGCTGAGCCTCAAGGCTCGCGCGTTGAAGTATCTGTCGACGCGCGAGCACAGCCGGCTCGAACTGGCGCGCAAATTGTCGCGCTATGCGGAGGAGGGCGACGACGTCGAAGCCCTCCTCGATTTCCTTGAAAAGAACAACTGGCTGTCGCAGGAGCGGTTTGCCGAATCGCTGGTTCACCGGCGAGCCGGACGCTACGGTAACGCCCGGGTGCTCGCCGAACTGCAGCAGCATGGCGTCAATGGCGAAGCGTTCGACGAACTCAAGTCCGAACTGAAGGAATCCGAAACGGCACGGGCGCGTGACGTCTGGCGCCGCAAGTTCGGCAGGGTTCCGCAGGACGCCGAAGAACGCAGCAAACAGATGCGCTTCCTGATGCAACGCGGCTTTTCCCAGAGTGCGGTGCGTGCCGCGCTGAAGGGCGGCGACGACGAGGACGACCTCTGATCTCATCGTTGTGAATGTCCCACTGTCGTCTTGTTTATGATGCGAGCTTGCGCTTTCGGCATCACAACTTCGCAACATCTCCCCTTATCTTCCCTGCAAAAACCCTTCTGTAACCGGGGAGACGGTGCACAGCCCGTTACCCTGTGCTAAACTTTCATGGTTTAAGCAGCGCCGCAAGAGCGGTTGTTGCCGTAGAAGCTGCGGCAACGTGCATCAGGCACAACGGCTGCAAATTTTTTCGCCGCATTCCGGCATTGGTGTTTATGCCCCTGTCTCCTCCCGCTCCGCGTAAGCCAAGGCACACGCGCGCCATTACCGTCGAAGCGTTCGCGCGCGACGATGGCCTGTGGGACCTCGACGCGTGCATCCGCGACACCAAGACGCATGACATTGCCCTGCCTTCGGGGGCCCGTCCGGCCGGCCTGCCGGTGCACGAACTCAAACTGCGGGTGACTATCGACCGCGACATGAACATCGTCGACGCCGAAGCCGCGTCCGATGCCGTACCCTATCCCGGTTTCTGCGACACCATCGCCCCTGCGTATAAAAAGCTCATCGGCTTGTCGCTGCTGAAACATTTCCGATTGCATCTGAAGGACCGCCTGTCCGGGGTACTCGGCTGCACCCACCTGACCGAACTCGCGCAAGTCCTGCCCACCGCGGCAATCCAGGCCTTCGCCGATGACGCGATGGCCAACCGCCCGGCCGATGCTTCGGCCGGGCGGCCTTACGAACTGGACCGCTGCCACGCGCTGCGCCTCGACGGCCCCGCCGTCGAAACGTATTACCCGCGCTGGTCGCTCAAGGCGGTGCCGGGGTAGTGTTGTCCGGAGTAGACTCCGGATTTGTCGCTTTATTTTTCAACCGTATTTCTAAACTACATCAGTAACAGAAGAAGGGAAGCCAGCATGAAAATCCATGAGTATCAGGGCAAAGAGATCCTCCGAAAATTCGGAGTGACCGTTCCGCGCGGCATTCCATGCCTGTCGGTCGACGAGGCTGTCAAAGCAGCTGAAGAGCTGGGCGGTCCGGTCTGGGTGGTCAAGGCCCAGATCCATGCTGGCGGCCGCGGCAAGGGCGGTGGCGTGAAAGTCGCCAAGTCGCTGGAACAAGTGCGCGAATACGCGAACCAGATCCTGGGCATGCAGCTGGTGACCCACCAGACCGGTCCGGAAGGCCAGAAAGTCCGCCGCCTGCTGATCGAAGAAGGCGCCGACATCAAGAAAGAACTGTACGTGTCGCTGGTCACCGACCGCGTCACCCAGAAAGTCGTGCTGATGGCCTCGTCGGAAGGCGGCATGGACATCGAAGAAGTTGCACACAGCAACCCGGAAAAGATCCACAACGTCGTGATCGAGCCGAGCGTCGGCCTGACCGATGCGGATGCCGACGACATCGCCCGTAAGATCGGCGTGCCGGAAGGCTCGATCGCCGCTGCGCGCGCGAACCTGCAAGGCCTGTACAAAGCGTACTGGGAAACCGACGCATCGCTGGCGGAAATCAACCCGCTGATCCTGACCGGCGACGGTAAAGTGATCGCCCTGGACGCCAAGTTCAACTTCGACTCGAACGCCCTGTTCCGTCACCCGGAAATCGTCGCCTACCGCGACCTGGACGAAGAAGATCCGGCCGAAGTCGAAGCATCGAAATTCGACCTGGCGTACATCTCGCTGGACGGTAACATCGGCTGCCTGGTGAACGGCGCCGGCCTGGCCATGGCCACCATGGACACCATCAAGCTGTTCGGCGGCGAGCCGGCCAACTTCCTGGACGTCGGCGGCGGTGCAACCGCCGAGAAGGTCACCGAAGCCTTCAAGATCATGCTGAAGAACCCGGGCCTGAAAGCCATCCTGGTCAACATCTTCGGCGGCATCATGCGCTGCGACGTGATCGCCGAAGGCGTGATCACCGCATCGAAGGCCGTGTCGCTGCAAGTGCCGCTGGTCGTCCGCATGAAGGGCACCAACGAAGACCTGGGCAAGAAGATGCTGGCCGACTCCGGCCTGCCGATCATCTCGGCCGACACCATGGAAGACGCAGCGAAGCAGGTCGTTGCCGCCGCTGCTGGCCAAGCCTAATTCGCAAAGGAAATAACATGTCGATTCTGATTAACAAAGACACCAAAGTCATCACCCAAGGTATCACCGGCAAGACCGGCCAGTTCCACACCCGCATGTGCCGCGACTACGCGAACGGCCGTGAAGCCTTCGTCGCAGGCGTGAACCCGAAGAAAGCCGGTGAGGACTTCGAGGGTATCCCCATCTTCGCGAGCGTCAAGGAAGCCAAGCAGAACACCGGCGCGACCGTGTCGGTCATCTACGTTCCGCCGGCAGGCGCCGCTGCCGCCATCTGGGAAGCCGTCGAAGCCGAGCTGGACCTGGCAATCTGCATCACCGAAGGCATCCCCGTCCGTGACATGATGGAAGTCAAGGACCGCATGGCCAAGGCCGGTTCGAAGACCCTGCTGCTGGGCCCGAACTGCCCGGGTCTGATCACGCCGGACGAGATCAAGATCGGCATCATGCCGGGTCACATCCACAAGAAAGGCCGCATCGGCGTCGTGTCCCGTTCGGGCACGCTGACGTATGAAGCCGTCGGCCAGCTGACCGCACTGGGCCTGGGCCAGTCGTCGGCAGTCGGCATCGGTGGCGACCCGATCAACGGTCTGAAGCACATCGACGTGATGAAGATGTTCAACGACGATCCGGACACGGACGCCGTCATCATGATCGGCGAGATCGGCGGCCCGGACGAAGCCAATGCTTCGTACTGGATCAAGGACAACATGAAGAAGCCGGTCGTCGGCTTCATCGCCGGCGTCACCGCGCCGCCGGGCAAGCGCATGGGCCACGCCGGCGCGCTGATCTCGGGCGGTGCAGATACCGCCGACGCCAAGCTGGAGATCATGGAAGCCTGCGGCATCAAGGTCACCAAGAACCCGTCGGAAATGGCTCGTCTGCTGAAGGCGATGCTGTAATCCTGCGGTTTCGGATCCGATGACACGGGACGCTTCGGCGTCCCGTTTTTTTTGTGCTGACAATTTTTGTCGTAACTCAACAAAAACGGTCGGGGTGACAATTTTCGCCATGCCGGCGTGACAAAAATTGTCATGCGGCAATGCAAAAAGTACGCGAAAACCCACAATTCGATGGCACTGTGCTAACGATTCTGTACGGAAACGAGCTGGCACGCCCATTGCATAGTGTAAGGGCAGAAGCAAGCAGTAACCAGATACGCAGTACCCCTTAATTTTGCAGTGCCCCACCTGGAGAGACATCATGAAAGCACCGAAAATCGTCAAGAAAGCCCAAGCCGGCTTCACCCTGATCGAACTGATGATCGTTGTCGCGATTATCGGTATCCTGGCCGCCGTCGCTATCCCGGCTTACCAGAACTATGTTGCCAAGTCGAAGTTCACGGCTGCGCTGGCTGAAGTGTCGGCTGGTAAGACCGGTTTCGACGTCAAGATGAACGACGGCACGGCCCCGGCGGACCTTACTGAAGTCGGCCTGCAAGCCTCGACGACCAACTGCGCGATGAAGCTGAAGGACACGACCGGTGGTGGCCTGGTTTGCAAGATCGTCGGTGGCCCTGCTGTCGTGAAAGATTCGACGATCACCCTGACCCGCGGCACCGATGGCACCTGGTCCTGCGCGAGCGACATCGCCGACGCTGCCGACAAGACGAAAGTCGCCGGCACGACTTGCACCGGCAGCTAATCTGTCCTGACTCAACCGACATAGCGTCAAGGAGCCGCCCAGTGTAAGCTGGGCGGCTTTTTTTATTACCGGATCGAACGAGGTCTAGCGTGCTTACGACGGGAACCCATCCATCGGCGCTGTTGCGGACGCGCTTCACGGCGCTGCTGTGCCTGGCCCTGTTGGCCAATTTCATGGTGGTGGCCGGCCACGATCACCAGCGCCTCGTCCAGATCGGCACCGTGCTGCTGGGCGGCAGCATCGCCCTCGTCGAGCGCAAGACCCTCTCCAGCCTGTTTTCCGGACGCCCCGGCATGGCGCTGGCTGCGTTCTTCCTGCTCGGCATCCTGAGCACCGCGGCGGCCTTCTCGCCGCGCTTTGCCGCCTTCGAAGTCGCGAACCTGTTTTTGCTCTACGTGCTGGCCGCCATGGCCGCGGCCGAGATCGCGCGCTACGGACAATCGGCCCTCCTGCTCGTTCTTCGCTGCCTGGGCGGCATGTGCGCGTTCTATGTATTCCTGTTCATCGTCGCGTATGTCGGTGGGCTCAGCCTCGGTATCCCGCTCGCCCTGGACGACTTCACGACCAACTTCAGCAACATCCGTTTTTTCAACCATACGCAGACCTCGACGTTGCCGCTGCTGATCCTGCTGTGCTGCCTGACACCACGCACGTCCAGGTTGCGCTGGCTGTGGATGGCCGTGGCGACGTACTGGTGGATGGCGTTGTATGCCACGGCGGGCCGCGGCACGCTGGTGGGCATGATGGCCGGTTGCGCCGTCGCCGCCGTGCTGGCGCGGCGCCGCGCCGCGCCGTACCTGCGCCACGTCGCCACGACGGCGGCACTGGGCCTGGTCGCGTACTTCTTCTTCCTGACCGTCGTGCCGGCGTTGCTCGGTGCCGCCGGCATGAGTTCGTTTTCGTCCGCGTTCCAACGCACGGCCGCCGATCCGGCGTCCGGCCGCATGCTGCTGTGGCGGCTTGCCGCCGCGCTGATCGAACAGCATCCGTGGCTTGGCGTCGGACCCATGCATTTCGCACACCATGCCGGTTATCTGCACATCGGTGCCCATCCGCACGACTGGCTGTTCCAAGTTGCCGTCGAATGGGGATTGCCCGCCCTTGCGTGCCTGCTTGCCGCCATCGCGTACGGGCTGCGCGCCCTGCTGCGATCCGGCGCGCGCGTCCGCGACGACGACGGCGCCAACCAGGCCATCTTCGCCGCGCTGCTCACGGGCGCCGTGGCGATCCTCGTCGACGGGCTCGTGTCCGGCATTTTCGTGATGCCGCAGAGCCAGCTCGCCGTCGCGTTGTATCTCGGGTGTGCCATCGGCTGGCACCGGATCGCCGGCCCGGCGCTCACCGCCACATCAGGCGGCGTCCGCTATGGCATCAGTGCGCTGTGCATCGTCGCGGCAATGGTGGGGGTGGTCGCCGGCGCAGGGCCGGATGCCGGCGCCAGGCTGCGCAGCGAGGATCCGACGCCGGCGCAGCAGGCGCTCAACACGGGCTCGCAATGGCCCCGCCTGTGGAAAGCCGGCTACTTCTGATCAGACGATCTTCTGGCGATCCGCCAGCAACGCCTCGTACGTCAGGTTCTGCACCAACGTATAGTGCGCCGGATTCAGGCTGATGAACTGCACACCGTAGGCAAACCCTTCAGCCTGTTCCGCACCGCTGGTCAGCGCGCTAATGTTGCGCACGGCCGCGCGCGCGCGTACACGGACTTCCTGGTTATTGGGCGGAGCTTGCAGCAGGAACTCCAGATCGAACTCGTCTTCGTCCTGCGGCAGGCTTTTCTGCGCTTCGATGCGCGCGCCATTCACGCTCAGGTTCGTAAGAAGGCATTCCGCAACCAGCACGGCGCTGTTGGCGGTGAAAATGCGTGCGGGAATATCCACCTTGACCCGCATCGCCGTGCGCAGGCTCGTGCCCTGGATCGTGCGCGGGAACGAGATGTGGGCATACAACAACGGCCGGCCGAACACGCGCTCGACCGTACATGCGAACGAGCACACGTGGATGCCCGAGAATACGCGCATCGTCACGCGCTCGCCCTCGACCAGGGCGATCGGCGCGCCGTTGTCCATCGGGATCTTGACGATCAGGTATTCGTCCTTCGACCAGCCGATCAGCGTGGAGAAGTGCTGCACGGGTTTCAGGCGCCGGTGCGTGATGAATTGCAAGCGCATGCCGACCTGCAGGTTCATCGATTCGAATTCGAATTCCTGGGGTTTGAGTTCGCGGTCCGCTTGCGGGTCGTTCATGATGTTTTCATCTTCGTAAGCGACCAATAGTAGCACTGGGGCAATTCTTTGGAAACGAAAAAAACGCCTGTACGTACAGGCGTTTTTTTCGTCATCCAGGCAAGACTACTGCGCGGATTTACTGCTTCAGGTGTTGGTCCAGCCAGCCGATCACGGTGTGATGCCACAGCACGGAGTTGGCCGGCTTTAGTACCCAGTGGTTCTCGTCCGGGAACACGAGCAGCTTGCTGTCGATGCCGCGGCGTTGCAGCGCCGTGAACGTGGACAGGCCCTGGGTCGTCGGGATGCGGAAGTCGAGGTCGCCCTGCACGACGAGCATCGGCGTCTTCCACTTGTTCACGTGCAGCACCGGGTTGAAGCGCTCGTGCTTGTCCGGTACGGCGAAGTACGGACCGCCGTTTTCCCAATCGGTGAACCATTGTTCTTCAGTGGAATACGCCATGCCGCGGGTGTCGAACACGCCGTCGTGGTTGACGATGCACTTGAAACCATCGGACCAGTTACCCTCGATCCAGTTCATCATGTAGCCGCCATACGACGCGCCCAGCGCGCACGCGTGCGAACGGTCCAGCCAGGCGTACTTCGCCGTCGCCGCGGCCAGGCCTTTCTTGAGGTCCTCGAGCGGCTTGCCGCCCCAGTCGCCGCTGATGGCGTCCGTGAATTTCTGGCCGTAGCCGGTCGAGCCGTGGAAATCGATGAACACGGTCGCGTAGCCCGCGCCCGCGTACACCTGCGGGTTCCAGCGGTAGCTCCAGCCGTTGCCGAAGCTGCCCTGGGGGCCGCCGTGCACGAGGAAGGCGATCGGATATTTCTTGCCCGGCTCGTAATCCCACGGCTTCATCACGTAACCATGGACGGTGTCGCCGTTCGCGCCCTTGAACGAAAACTGTTCATAGTCGCCCCAGCGTACGTCGGCCAGCTTCTCCTCGTTCACATGGGTCAATTGCTTGGATTGCGTCGTGCCCAACTGCATGCCGAACAATTGCGCGCCCGATGCGAGGTTCGTTTGCGTGAAAGCGACGGTATTGCCGCGCACGTCGAAGCCGCCGATGGAACCCTTGTCAGTCAGCGGCGACACTTTGCCGCTGGCCACGTCGATCGCAAACAGGCGGTGCTGGCCGATGTCCTCGGCGTCCGCGATGAGCGTCTTGCCGTCGGCCGTCCACTGGATACTGCCCGGCGAGCGGTCCCAGCTGTCGGCCACGTTGCGCTTCTTGCCGGTGGCGAGATCGAGCAGCACGATGTGGTAGCGGTCCGCCTCGAAGCCGGGACGGGTCATGGCCAGGTAGGCGAGGGTGCGGCCGTCCGGCGAGAACACCGCTTTCGTATCCCAGGCGTTATTGTCGGCAGTCAGGTTGCGGGGCGTGCCGCCCGTGGCGGGGACGGTGTACACGTCGAAGTTCGTCGACCACGCCTCGGTCTTGCCTGCGATGCGGACCGAGAACACGACGGTCTTGCCGTCCGGGCTGAAGCGGAATTCCTCGCGGTCGCCGAACGGTTTCGACGGCACGTCGCCGTCGAGCGCACCCGACAGGCTGACCGGCGTGCCGTTCACGCGGCCTGATGTATCCAGCGGTGCAGCGTACAGCACGTTGTTGCGGCCGTCCGACCACGTGTCCCAGTGGCGCACGAACAGGCGGTCGTAGATCTTGCCGCTGGCCTTGTCTTTCTCTTTCGCGTCCACGCGCGCCTTCGTGCAGGCGAGGTCGGCGCAGTCGCGGAACACGGCCATGCTGAGCAGCATGCGGTCGCCCGTCGGCGCGACGCGGAAGGCGTCCACGTCGAGCGGCAGATCGGTCACGCGGACCGCGTCGCCGCCGGCCGCCGGCACGCGCCACACCTGGCCCGAGCCCGACCGGGATGACAGGAAATAGATCGCGTCGCCGTTCGGCGACCATTCCGGATCCGTGCTGCTGGCGGCATCCGACGTCAGGCGTTGCGGCGCCGGATTGGCGGCGCGCAGGTCGACCAGGTAGAGGTCGGTATGGCCGCGGTTCTTGCCCATGTCGGTCGTGCGCACCGTGTAGACGACGCGGCCGCCGTCCGGCGACACCGCCGGGCTGCCGACGCGTTCCATCGTCACCAGGTCTTCGACCGTGAATCCGCGCGGTGCGGCCGTCGCGCCCAGCGCCGTGCCCGTCAGGGCGGCGGCCAGCGCCAGCATACGTAATTTCATCCTGTCCTCTCGCTTGTGGCTTGTGAATACACGGCTGCGCCTGTTGGCTCAGCCGGTGAAAGGCAGCAATTTACCACGCGAAAGATGGAGCAGGGAACGGGCCTTAGAACTCTTCCCACTCGTCCGCAGCGGCCGACGCCTTCGCGGGCGCGCGTGCCGGCGCCGGCTTGACGACAGGTGCCGGCTTCGGTGCCGCCAGCGTCGCGGCACGTTTCGCGGCACGGACCGGCGCCGCCGGCGCCGCCGGTGCGGCCGGTGCAGTCGCCTTTACACGGTCGTCGAGGCGGAACACGCTGACCAGTTCCGCCAGCTTGCCCGCCTGGTTCTGCAGGGCTTCCGACGCGGCCGCGGCTTCCTCGACGAGGCCCGCGTTCTGCTGGGTCACGTTGTCCATCTGGCTGATCGCCTGGTTGATCTGCTCGATGCCGCTGGTCTGCTCCTGGCTGGCGGCGCTGATCTCGGCCATGATGTCCGTCACGCGCTGGATGCTTGAGACGACCTCGTGCATCGTGCTCCCGGCCTGGTCGACGAGCCTGGTGCCGATCTCGACCTTGTCGACGGAGTCGCCGATCAAGCCCTTGATTTCCTTGGCCGCGGCGGCCGAGCGCTGGGCCAGCGTGCGCACTTCGCCCGCCACGACCGCGAAGCCGCGGCCCTGTTCGCCGGCACGCGCGGCCTCGACCGCCGCGTTCAGCGCCAGGATGTTCGTCTGGAACGCGATGCCGTCGATGACGGTGATGATGTCCACGATCTTCTTCGACGAATCGTTGATCGAGCCCATCGTCTGCACGACCTGCGCCACGACGTCGCCGCCCTGGCCGGCCACGGTCGACGCCGTCTGCGCAAGCACGTTGGCCTGGCGCGCGTTGTCGGCGTTCTGCTTCACGGTCGACGTCAGCTCTTCCATCGACGATGCCGTTTCCTCGAGCGAGCTGGCCTGCTCTTCCGTGCGCGACGACAGGTCCAGGTTACCGCTCGCGATTTCGGCGGAGGAGGAAGCGATGGCGTCCGTGCCCTGGCGCACCTCGCTGACGATGCGGGCCAGGCGGTCGCGCATGGATTTCATCGCGAACAGCAGGCTCGTCTCGTCGCCGGCGCGCAGTTGCACGTCGGTGCCCAGGTCGCCGGCGGCGATGCGGCCTGCAACTTCGGCTGCGTAGGCGGGCTCGCCGCCCAGCTGGCGCGTGAAGCTCCGGGTGGTCAGGATACCGAAGCCGGCGCCGAGCAGGGCGCTGAGCGCGACCAGCACGAGCAGCGTGGCGCGGCTGTCTTCATATGCGTTCTTGTTGCTCAGATTGGTTTCCTGGGCCATCGCTTCCTTGTTCTGGGCCAGATCCGCCAATTTGGCGTCGAGGTCTTGCGACTTCGGCAGCATCGTCCCGAACAGGTAGTCGACGGAATCGCGCTTCGTCTCGAGCGGCTCCGCTTTCACGCGCTTGACCAGGTCCGCGATCATGCCGTCGAAGTCGCGCAGCTGGGCGTCGGCTTCGGCAAAGATGCGCTTGCCTTCGTCCGAATGGAACAGCGGACGCGCCTTGTCGAGGTTTTCCTGCAGCTGCTGCCTGTACTTGTCGGCGTTGGCCAGCATCGTGGTGCGCTGGTCGTCGGTCGACGCCAGCATGGCGCTGCGCAGCGAACGGCCGAGGGAGACCTGGTTCAGATCGGCTTCCTTGACGTAGGAAATGCCCAGCAATTCCTTCTGATACATGCGCTTGGCGCGCTCGTTCATCTGGGTCATGTTATAGATCGCAATGCCGGCGACGATGGCGCCGAGCACGACGACGGCAAGAAAACCAAGGGTCAGCCGGGTCGCGACCTTCATTTGCTTGAACATGGCACATCTCCTGATGATGAGTTCAGGTAAATGTTAATTGATGTGCGGAAATAATTTGTGAGAATTCGGGTCCGTATGTACGATCTGGCGTGTTTTTCCAACACTTACTTGAATGCTTGCTTAGTTCGATATCTGTTCAATAAAAGATCGTTGAGTAGAGACCTATTTCTTGGGATTTTTCCGGAACACGATCGGTTGCGCCGGCTGCCACACGGCGTCTTGCTGTGTTCGCTGCGCATGCATGACGATCGCCTGCACGTCGCCATGCCGCGCCGACTTCGCGCACACCGGGTCCGCGTTTGCGGCGTCGCCCGTCAGCGCATGCGCCTGGCAGCGGCAGCCGCCGAAGTCCTTCGCCTTGTCGTCGCACGTGCGGCACGGATCCTTCATCCAGGCATCGCCGCGGTAGCGGTTGAATGCGTCGCTGTGGTACCAGATGTCCTTCACGCGCGTGTCGCGCACATTCGGAAAATCGATGCCCGGCAATGTGCGGGCCGCGTGGCAGGGCAGGGCGGTACCGTCCGGTGCGATGCCGAGGAATACGCCGCCCCAGCCGTTCATGCACGCCTTGGGCCGCGCCTCGAAATAGTCGGGCACGACGAACAGGATGCGCATTCTGTTGCCGATCCGCGCGCGGCATGCATTCACGACGCTTTCCGCACGCGCGACCTGCTCCCGCGTCGGCATCAGCTGGTCGCGGTTGACGAGCGCCCAGCCGTAATACTGCGTGTTGGCCAGTTCCAGGTACTCGACGCCCATCTCGAGGGCCATGGCGATGATCCGCTCCACGTGGTCGAGATTGAAGCGGTGCAGCACGACGTTCAGCACCATCGGATAGTCGTACTGCTTGATGAGCCGGGCGACGCGCGCCTTCAGGTCGAACGTGTTCGTGCTCGACAGGAAATCGTTCAGCTCGCGCGTCGAATCCTGGAACGACAGCTGGATGTGATCGAGGCCCAGTTCCTTCATGCGCGCGAGACGCGATTCGGTGAGGCCGATGCCGGACGTGATCAAATTCGTATAAAACCCCAGCCGGCGGCCTTCGCCGACCAGTTCTTCGAGATCGTCCCGCAGCAGCGGCTCGCCGCCCGAGAAGCCGAGTTGCGCGGCGCCGAGCTGGCGTGCCTGGCGCATTACGTCGAACCATTGCTCGGTCGTCAGTTCGGTGCGGTCGTTGGCGGAATCGACCGGGTTGTAGCAGAACGGGCAGTGCAGCGGGCAGCGATAGGTCAGCTCGGCCAGCAGCCACAGCGGCGGCGCGATGACGGGACGGAAGGTCGGGGCGTTCATGATGGGCTCACACGATCCAGCCGCGCTCGCTGGCGACGCGCAGGAAATCGTCGACGTCCTCGCGCAGGCCGCCGCAGTTGAACGCCTGTTCGAGCTCGCCGACGATGGCCGGCACGGTACGGGCGCCATCGCAGCGCTTCAGGATCTCGGCCGCGCTCTGGCTCAGCTTGACCATCCCTTCCGGATACAGGAGCACGTAGTTGCCTTGGGCCTCTTCCCACTGCATGCGGAAGAGGCGCGACAGGGCGGGTTGATCGGGAACGGTGTGCATGACTTGCCTCCTCAGGGATAGGCCTTCTCGATGGCGTCGAGCATGGACCACAGGATGTCGAGCTTGAATTGCAGGATCTCGAGCGCGCGTTCCTGCTGGGCGCGGGTGGTGAAATGGCCGAGCGTCACTTCCAGGCCGTGCTCGACGTCGCGCTCGGCGAGCGAGATGCGGCTGCGGAAATACTGCAAGCCATCGGGATCGATCCATGCGTAATGCGTCGGCCAGTTGGCCAGCCGGTCCTTGTGGATCTTCGGCGCGAACATCTCCGTCAGCGACGAGCAGACGGCTTCCTGCCACGGCGCCTGGCGCGCAAAATTGACGTACGCATCGACCGCGAAGCGCACGCCGGGCACGACGTGCTTGTGCGACCACAGCGCGTCGCGCGTGAGCCCGACGGCTTCGCCGAGCCGCACCCACGCCTCGATACCGCCTTCGTTATCGCCCCAGCCGTCATGGTCGAGGATGCGGCGCACCCACCGGCGCCGCGTGGCGCGATCCGGGCAATTGGCGATGATGGCGCCATCCTTTTGCGGGATATTGACCTGGTAATAAAACCGGTTGGCGACCCAGCCGCGGATCTGGTCCGGGCCCAGCAGGCCCTCGTTCATGTTGACGTTGAACGGATGGTGGATGTGGTAGCCGGCACCTCGGGCGCGCAATTGCGCCTCGAACTCGTCGCGGCTCCATGCTTCGGTACTCATATCGTGATCTCCATGCCGTCGAACGCGACCTCGATGCCGTGGCGCGCGAGCAGGGCGCGCTCGTCCGAGTCTTCGTCCAGGATCGGATTCGTGTTGTTGATGTGGATAAGCACCTTGCGCCGCGCTCCAATCCTGTCGAGGACGGCGATCATGCCCCCGTCGCCGGACTGCGGCAGGTGACCCATGTCGGCCGCCGTTTTTTGGGAAAACCCCAGCGCGATCATCTCGTCCGCGCGCCAGAACGTGCCGTCGACGAGGACGCAATCCGCTGTCTTCAGCGCGGCGTCCACCTGCGCATCGATTGCGCCAAGGCCAGGTGCGTAGAACACGGATTTGCCTGTTTGCGTGTCTTCGATCAGCAGGCCGATGTTGTCGCCCGGGTGCGGATCGTTGCGGTGGTCGGAATAGGGCGGCGCCTTGCTGTTCAGTGCGAGGGGCGTGAAACGGATGCCGTCGATGCCGGGCACGTGCAGGCCGTCTTCGATCGGCAGTTCATGCCAGCGCACGCCGCAATAGTGCGACAGCACGGGCACGAGCGGCAGCCCCTGGTTGAGTTCGCGCCAGACCTGTGCGGTGCAATAGAGCGGTAGTTCTTTCCCTTCGCGCAGCATCAGGAGGCCGGTGACATGGTCGATCTGCGCATCCATCAGCATGACGGCGGCGATGCCGGAGTCGCGCTGGCCGCGTGCCGGCTGCAGGGCCGGTGTGGCGCGGATCTGCGCGAGGATATCCGGCGACGCGTTGATCAGCACCCAGTCGGTCCCGTTGGCCGACACGGCGATCGACGATTGCGTGCGCGCCGTCGCGCGGAGGGTACCGTTACGCAGGCCAGCGCAATTGCGGCAATTGCAGTTCCACTGCGGGAAACCGCCTCCGGCTGCGGAGCCTAATACGACGATGTTCATGACGTGGGTCCGGTAAGCCCGCGGCGCTGCCGCGGGCATGGGCTGCATTAGCGATTCGCGATGTACATCGTGATTTCGAAGCCGAAACGCCAGTCGATGAATTCGGGTTTGGTCCAGGCCATGGTTGTCTCCTTGATCGTTGGATGGGTTATGAATGCGCGGCGCGCAGTCAAGGAGGAATTCGCAATATCCATGCCACATGGCCGGCGCGGTCTCGCCGGGGCAGGCCTGTGTCAAAGATGAACAGTTGTATTGCACGACGATACATCTGTGACAGAATTGTTCAGTTTCGTGTGAACACTGGGAGACGCGGATGGACGAACGATACAAACCGGATGGCTATAACGCGGTATCGCCGTATTTGCTCGTGAAGGATGTGCGCGCCATGCTCGATTTCCTCGCCCACGCGTTCGGGGCGACCGAGCTGCGGCGCCAACCGGACGCCGACGGCGGGATCCGGCACGCGGAAGTCAGGATCGGGGATTCCGTGGTGATGATGGGATGCCGGCCGGGGGCGGAGCTGATCGCCTCGGTGCATGTGTATGTCGAGGATGTCGACCGGGTCTATGCGCGGGCGCTGGACCGTGGCGCAACCAGCCTGTCTGAGCCGCGCGACCAGCCGTATGGGGACCGGACGGCGGGGGTGCAGGATGCGCAGGGGAATTACTGGTGGATCGGGACGCGGTTGCGTGGGAGCGGTAGCTAGCAACTCACGGTTCCGACGCTGTCCCCAGTTCGAAGGTCGAGACCGATCCAGCATCGATAGGGGCCATCTTTCGTTCCCTTGTCCTGCGCGGTGTAGCTGCAATGAAGGCCTTTTTTTTCCCGCATCCGGTCGCCCGGTTCTCCGGTACATGTTTCGGGCAGGTCCGGACCAATGGAATCGAAAATGTCTTTCGCAGACTTGCCATCGACGAGAACTGTCAGCTTGCGATCGCTCGCCGTGGCCGGCGTGCGATCTGAAACGATGCCGGAATGGACCTTGTAGATTGCCCCTTGCAGTGGTTTCCAGAGACGGTACGGATCGGAAGACGGGGCGGCAGCATGGGCGAGCGACAGCGCGATCGCCGTCGCGCCCAAGGTCAGTAAGGTTATCGTTTTGCGCATGTCAGCCCCGTAGCTTCACATGAAAATGATGGTCGTGATTCGTGGCCTTTCTGACGAACGGGATATCAGGGCCGTTAAACAATACAAAAGCGGCTGGAGCAAATGTTCTGAACATCTCGATCAGCTTTGCGGTGCCTTGTTTGTCATACTCCGCATCCCACCAGAACACCGGAAGTTCGAGACCGTCCTTGCGTAGCGGCCGCACATCAACCTCCAGCCCGCTCATGTGTGAGTTGTGATCCGGGGTTCTCCTGCCGTCCGGGAGGCTGATGTCTCCGATACCGATACGTCGCTTATCGATGGCCTGCCACTCCAGCGCCACACGAAGCACGGCCGTCATCATGATCGGGTGAGCGTACTGATAGGCGCCTTTGGCCGGCTTCTTGTAGAGATCACCATACGCATAGTAGCCCGAGTCCATCGGCGCTTGTGGAAGCATGAAGAAGCCGCGCGAATCCTGCGTCGGGCGAGGACGGATCGGGTCGGGGCACTTGTCGTCGTCTTCGGTCGTCCATTCGGTAGGCATGGCGTAGCCTCCGTCAGGCGCATTTGTTACAAGCCAAATCCCAACCGCCCGTGGTCGATCCACCAGCGCCGCCGCCGATTTTCTGCTGCGTGTACGACCATTTGATCTTGGAGAAGCGCAGTCCGATTTCGTCATGCAGGATGCCGCCCCCATGCACCATTTGCTCCATGTTGGCGATCATGACGTTTTCTAACTCGACTTGGTAATACTTGACGCGGGCGCCATCGCCATCAGCGCGCATGAACTCCAGCTTGGCCTTCGGGATCGTTTTTCCCATCGAACAAGTCTGCATCAAAACGGGTGAGGCGAGGTCCGCAAGCTTACTGATTGCGAGGGTGCGGTGCTCGCAGCGTTCCGCAGTATGGCCGCCTCCTGTGGATGCGGTTGCGCTACGGGGCTGTGTGACGCCCCATTGGGCCGAAGTCAGCTCGATCCATCCTTGGTGTGCAGAGTCTGCTGACTCGCCCTTGATTCCATCGATACTCAGATAAACGTCAGTAGCCATGCTTCTCTCCGGTACAAGTTGAGGGAAGCGAATATTTTCGACCGGGCCGCTGGCGCCGTCATTGGTAACTGTCAAGTGAAGTGAAGGGGAAAAATCAAGTCTCAAGAATGGGGTTTCTGGAATTTTCTTTGATTATTAAACGGGCGCCCGTGCGGACAAATCTTCTGTCGTTGACCGGCTCTTGAAGAGTGGCCAGTTTCGGATGGGCATATAACCCAACGAGTCTATACACATTAATCACACCGCCGCCGTCCAGTCGCCCGACTTGCCGCCATGCTTCTCCAGCACCCGCACATTGCTCATGACCATCCCCCGATCCGCCGCCTTGCACATGTCATAAATGGTCAGCAAGCCGACCTGCACCGAAGTGAGCGCTTCCATCTCGACCCCGGTCTTGCCGTAGGTCTCGACCTGCGCCCGGCAATGGACGCTGTTGTTCGCCGCGTCGATCTCGAAATCGACGGCGACCCGCGTGATGGCCAGCGGATGGCACAGGGGGATGAGGTCGCTCGTCCGCTTGGCCGCCATGATGGCCGCGATGCGCGCCACGCCCAGTACGTCGCCCTTCTTGGCCGAGCCCGACGTCACCAGTGCCAGGGTGGCCGGCTGCATGCGGATGGTGCCGGCGGCGACGGCGATGCGGTGGGTCGCGTCCTTGGCGCCGACGTCGACCATGTGGGCTTGTCCGGTGGCGTCGAAGTGGGTCAGGGGGGAGGTTGTCATGTTGTCGAGGGAACGAAGTAACAAAATATGGCCCAGCAGTAGCAACGGCCAGGAAGCGGTTATCATAGCATCGTGAAACCTAACCCGATTTCAGCGATGTTGCAGCTTTCACCAAGGTGGCCGTGGCGCCGTGTCGCGGCGTCCGTCGGCCTGGTCGTGGCCACCGCCGGCGCGCTTGCCGCCCCTACCGTTCCCGTCCTCCACGGCGGCGCCGATACGACCGGATTGCCGACGCTCGGCGATACCGCGCGTGCCGACTTGTCGCCCTTCCTCGAGCGCAAGCTAGGCGAGGAGATCATGAACGATATCCGGCGCGATCCCGATTACCTGGACGACGACGCGATCATCGAGTTCTTGAACAATTTCGGCGAAAACCTCGTGTCGTTCGCGCCCGGCGCGCGCGGCGAGACGAATGCCGATTTCTTCTTCTTTGCCGTGCGCGATCCGATGATCAACGCATTCGCGCTCCCCGGCGGCTTCATCGGCGTGCACTCGCAGTTGCTGATCTCGGCGCAGAGTGAGTCGGAACTGGCCTCCGTGCTGTCGCACGAGATCGGCCACGTGCAGCAGCGCCACATCGCGCGCATGATCGGCCAGCAGAAGCAGGATGCGCTGTTGCCGCTGGCCGCGCTGCTGCTGGCGGCGCTCGTCGGCAAGGCCGGCGGCGGGGCCGATGCGGCGATGGGCGTCATGCTGGGCGGGCAAGGTCTCGCCATCCAGCGCCAGCTGAATTTCAGCCGCGACGCCGAACGCGAGGCGGACCGCGTCGGCTTCCAGACGATGCGCGCGGCCGGCTACGACACGTCGGGCATGGTGGCGTTCTTCAAGCGCCTGCAGAGCACGACACGCGTCTATGGCGAGGCGCCGGCCTGGCTCAGCAGCCACCCGCTGACGGGCGAGCGCATCGCCGACATCCAGGCCCGCATCCGCGACAATCCGAAGCCGATCCACATCCGGCCGGACAGCATCGAATTCCACCTCGTCCGCGCCCGCGCGCGCGTGCTGCAGGACGAAAGCCAGAAGGGGCGCGACGAAGCGAAGTCCACGTTCGACAGCCAGCTGGCCCAGCCGAACACGCAGCAGCAGACGGCCGCGATGTACGGCCTGTCGTTCCTCGCGCTGAAGCAGGGCGACCTGAAAGGGGCGCAGAGCTGGCTCGACAAGGCGAAGGCATCGACGAAGCCCCGCCCCGGCGTGTTTTCGAGCGAGCGCAGCGGTACCGATGGCAGCGCCATGTTCGCCGCCCTCGGCACCGAGATCAAGCTGGCGCCGGGGCAGCCGCCCGCCGTCGTCCACCAGGCCGTGCAGGATGCGGAAGCCGCGTACCAGAAATTCCCACTGTCGCGCATGCTGGCACGCCAGTATGCCGACGCGCTGATCGCGGACGGCCAGCTGGACAAGGCGGCCCAGTTCCTGCGCGACCAGGTGCAGCAATACCGCGAAGAGCCCAAGCTGTACGACCAGCTCGCCAAGACCTATGCGGCCCAGGGCAAGATCGCGCTGCAGCACATGGCGCTGGCCGAATCGTATGTGTTGTCGGGCGCGTTGCCGGCGGCCGTCGACCAGCTCAATCTCGCACGCAAGGCGAAGGATGTGTCGTTCTACGACCAGGCCGTGATCGATGCGCGCGAGCGCGAGCTGAACGAGCGGCAGAAGGACGAGAAGAAAGAGAAGAAGGACAAGGACCGGTAACCCAAAACCACGTCGCCCCTGCGAAGGCAGGGGCCTAATATTGCGTGAGCGACCTGCGCAAAAATTCGGTTCCCGCCTTCGCGGGAACGACGTTCACATGTTATCTATTTTTGCCCCTGCAGCAAGTCCGGCCGCCGCACGAACCCGAAGCGTGCCGGCACCTCGTCCGCCATCAACCGTCCAACGGCGATGCGCCTGTCCTGCCAGCGCAGCGCCAGCTCTCCGGCGCCGCCTTCCAGCCACGCCATCACGTCGTCGTCCGACGCAGGACGGCGATCCAGCTCGAACGCCTGCAGCAATTGCGCCACGTCGCGGTCGTCCACCTGGGCCACCGTCCGGCCCGCACGCAGCACGATGCCGCCGGCCTCCGTCATGAACGCTTCCTCCGGCGCGCCCAGCGGTTGTCCGGTGTGCAGCACGAGGCCCTGCGCCGGATCCGTGCGCGCGATGAAGGGCGTCGTCTCGAGGTTGATGTACACGCGCTGCGGACCGTTCTGGAAATACCAGCAGCCGCGCTCGTCCGATAAATAATTGCGGGCGATGAAGCCGACCAGCGCGGCGTTCGTCAGCTTGTCGCCGGGGGCGCTCGCGCGCTGGGCCGCCTCGTCGCGCATGCGCCACGCGCCGCGCGCATCCAGTGCGAGCCAGCCGTAGCAGTACGGCACGTTCGGCCACTTGGCCATTGCCTGTTTTACGATGTCGTCCATGGTTCAAGCTTCGCACAGCCGCGCGGGCGCGGGCGCGCGCATGGCCGTGTCGTCGAAAAATGTCAGGATGCGTTGCGGCAGCCAGTCGAGCCGCCCTGGGAAGGGACCGACGGAAAAGCCGACGTGACCGCCCGTCGCGGGATACTCCAGGGTCACCGCGTGTGCAGCTGTCCGCGGCAGGTGCCGGCCGGGCAGGAACGGGTCGTTCTGCGCATTCAGCACGAGCGTCGGCACGACGATGTCGTGCAGGACGTGGCGGGCACTGGCGCGGTGCCAGTAATCGTCCGTGTCGCGGTAACCGTGCAGCGGGGCGGTGACGACGTTGTCGAAACTATATAAATCGTTCGCGGCGAGCAGACGGTCGCGGTCGAACAGGCCGGGAAAGCGGTCCAGCTTGGCCAATGCCTTTGGCTTCAGGGTCTGCAGGAACATGCGCGTGTACAGGCGGTTGAAGCCGGCCGACAGCGCGGTGCCGCCGGCCGCCAGGTCGAGCGGGGCGGAGATGGCCACGGCGGCATCGACGATGCCCGCGCCATGGCCCTGTTCACCGAGCCAGCGCAGCAGCGCGTTGCCGCCCAGCGAGACGCCGGCCACGTAGAACGGCCCGGCATGGCGGGAGCGCAGGCGGCGGATGATCCAGTCGAGTTCTTCGGCGTCGCCGGAGTGGTAGAAGCGGGGCGCGAGGTTCGGTTCGCCCGAGCAGCCGCGGAAATGCGGGATCGCGCCATGCCAGCCGCGCGCTTTGGCGGCCGCCATCAGCGACCGCGCGTAATGGCTGTCCGACGACCCTTCGAGGCCATGGAACAGCAGTACGCAGGGAGAAGCAGGGGAAGCGCCGTCGACGAGGTCGACGTCGATGAAATCCTGGCCGCAGGGGGTGTTCCAGCGTTCGCGCCGGTAGGCGACGGCCGGCTTGCGGATGCAGACGGCGGGATAAATCGTCTGCAGGTCACCGCCCGGCAGCCACCACGGCGCCTGGTAGCCTGCTGCGCCCGGTTGGTTCACGGCAAGCTCCCGGACAGAAGGGAATCAGTGATGCGCCAGCACGGTACCCGGCTTCAGGCGGTACTGGGTGCCGCAGTACGGGCACTTGGCGTTGCCGTCATGATCGAAGTCCAGGAAGACGCGCGGGTGGGACGACCACAGCGGCATGGCAGGGTTCGGGCAATAGGCCGGCAGGTCCTTGGCTTCCAGTTCCACGACCGGGATGGTCTTGTCGTTCATTCATTTCTCCGTCAGCAAATAGGCAGGAAGTACAACATTCCCAAAACCACGATTCTAACGGATTCGACCTGATTGCCGGAATGGTCCGGTAGAATAGCGATCTTAATACTGTCGAGTAGAATTTCCGACAGGGAAATCTACGCGCATTTTCACGCCCTCGTTTCATGTCCGAACGCAGCCTGTCCGCCATGCTTGTCGACCGCTTTTGTTGCAGGAACGCGACATGAGCGGAGTGCGCATGGAGAGCGGCAACGATGTCGACGTTCACGACCCCGTCGCCTGGCGCGAGGGTTTCCACGTCGGCCTGCCCACGTTGTTCGGCCTCGGCGCATGGGGCATCGTGGTCGGGGTCGCGATGGTCAAGAGCGGCCTCACGGTGCTGCAAGCCAGCGCCATGACGCTGATCGTGTATTCCGGCTCGGCGCAGCTCGCATCGCTGCCGCTGATCGCCACCGGCGCACCCATCGGCGTCATCTTCGCCACCGCCTTCGTCGTCAACCTGCGGTTCGTCATTTTTTCCGCACTGCTCGCCCCCCATTTCTCGCACCTGCCGCTGGTGCAGCGTTTTTATCTTGGCCATATCTCCGGCGACCTGACCACCGCGCTCTTTCTGCAGCGCTACCCCCGCACGGCGCCCGAACGGGGCAAGCTGTCGTTCCTGAAGGGCTTGCTGTATCCGAGTTGGGTCGCGTGGCAGGTCGGCACGTTCATCGGCATCTTCCTAGGCAGTGCCGTGCCCACGGAATGGCAGCTGGGCTTTGCCGGCACGCTCGCCATCCTGTGCATCCTCGTCCCCCTGGTCATGAACAGCGCGGCCCTGTGCGGCGTGCTGGTGGCGGGCATCGTGTCCGTGCTGGCGCATGGCCTGCCGTACAAGCTGGGGCTGCTGCTTGCGGTTCTCGTCGGCATGGTCACCGCCATCGCCATCGAGGAAACGCAGGAACGCCGCAAGGTCCGCCATGGCTGACTGGGAAATCTGGACCGTCATCGTGGTGCTGAGTGTCGCCACCGCGTGCTGTCGCAGCGCCTTGTGGATGGTGGGCCACCGCGTAACGATTCCCCGGCGGGTGCAGGAAATGCTGCGCTATGCGCCCGCCTGCGCGCTGGCCGCGATCGTCGCGCCCGATTTCATGCTGGGCCCCCAGGGCGAGATCGAGCTGGTCGTCACGAACCCGAAACTCCTGGCCGGTATCTTCTCGCTTGCCTACTACCTGTGGCGGCGGAACATGTTGCAGACCATCGTTATTGGCATGGTGGTATTTACTGTGCTGCGCGTTTCTGGTGTTTTCCATGGGGTCGGCTAAGGTAAAATAGCGTTTTTTAAACATTCCAAGATTGTTGACAATGGCCGTTCTCAATTTCACCCGCTTGCAAGACCTGATCGACCAAGACGCGCTGAAAGGCAAGCGCGTCTTCATCCGCGCCGACCTGAATGTCCCGCAGGACGACGCCGGCAACATTACGGAAGACACGCGCGTGCGTGCTTCGGTTCCCGCGATCCGCGCTGCGCTTGATGCGGGTGCGGCCGTGATGGTCACGTCGCACCTGGGCCGTCCGACCGAGGGCGAGTTCAAGCCGGAAGACAGCCTGGCGCCGGTCGCCAAGCGCCTGTCCGAGCTGCTGGGCTTGCCGGTCGAACTGAAACAGAACTGGGTCGATGGCGTCGACGTCGCGCCGGGCCAGGTCGTGCTGCTGGAAAACTGCCGCGTCAACAAAGGTGAGAAGAAGAATTCGGACGAGCTGGCGCAGAAGATGGCCAGGCTGTGCGACATCTATGTGAATGACGCCTTCGGCACCGCGCACCGCGCCGAAGCGACCACGCACGGCATCGCGAAGTTCGCGCCCGTGGTCGCCGCCGGTCCGCTGCTGGCGGCCGAGCTGGATGCGCTGGGCAAGGCGCTGGGCGCACCGCAGCGTCCGCTGCTGGCGATCGTCGCCGGTTCCAAGGTGTCGACCAAGCTGTCGATCCTGCAGAGCCTGGCCGACAAGGTCGACAACCTGATCGTCGGCGGCGGCATCGCCAACACGTTCATGAAGGCCGTGGGCCTGAACATCGGCAAATCGCTGGCGGAAGCGGACCTCGTTGGCGAGGCGAAAACCATCATCGACAAGATGGCCGCCCGTGGCGCGACCGTGCCGATCCCGGTGGACGTCGTGTGCGCGAAAGAGTTTTCGCCGACCGCCGCCGCAACCGTCAAGGACGTCAAGGACGTAGCTGACGACGACATGATCCTGGACATCGGCCCGAAGACCGCGGCCCAGCTCGCCGAACAGATCGCCAAGGCCGGCACCATCGTCTGGAACGGCCCGGTCGGCGTGTTCGAGTTCGACCAGTTCGCCGAAGGCACCAAGACCCTGGCCCAGGCCATCGCCGCATCGAAAGCCTTCTCGATCGCGGGCGGCGGCGACACCCTGGCTGCCATCGCAAAATACAATATTGCCGACCAAGTCGGCTATATCTCGACCGGCGGCGGCGCCTTCCTCGAGTTCCTCGAAGGTAAGACGCTTCCGGCGGTGGAGATCCTGCTGCAGCGTAGCGCTGCGAAATAACACCTCACGGTCACCGGCGCAGCCCACGGGCTGCGCTTTTCACTTCAAGGATAGATCAATGTCTCGTGGTACCAAGATCGTCGCAACCATCGGCCCCGCTTCCTCCGACTTCGATACGCTCGTCCGCATGATCCGCGCGGGCGTGGACATCGTGCGCCTGAATTTCTCGCACGGCCGCGCCCAGGACCATATCGACCGTGCCAACCTGGTGCGCCGCGCCGCGGCCGAGTGCGGCCGCGAAGTGGCGATCATGGCCGACATGCAGGGCCCTAAGATTCGCGTCGGCAAGTTCGAAGAAGGCAAGATCCTGCTGAACAACGGTGACCGCTTCATCCTGGACGCCCGCTGGGGCGAGAACGGCGAGCTGGGCAACCAGGAACGCGTCGGCCTCGACTACAAGGCACTGCCGAACGACGTCCGTCCGGGCGACACGCTGCTGCTGAACGACGGCCTGATCGTGCTGATCGTCGAGCGCGTGGCGGGCAGCGAGATCCACACCATCGTGAAAGTCGGCGGTGACCTGTCCAACAACAAGGGCATCAACCGCATGGGCGGCGGCCTGACGGCGCCGGCGCTGACCGCGAAGGACATGGAAGACATCAAGACCGCGATGACCTTCCAGGCCGACTACCTGGCGATCTCGTTCCCGAAGACGGCGACCGACATGGAAATGGCGCGCCAGCTGGCGAACATCGCCGGCGAGCCGTTCGGCCACAAGCCGATGATGATCGCGAAGATCGAGCGCGCGGAAGCAATTCCCGTGCTGCAAGAGATCCTGGACGCCTCCGACGGCATCATGGTCGCCCGCGGCGACCTCGCCGTGGAAGTGGGCAACGCGGCCGTGCCGGCGCTGCAGAAGCGCATGATCCGCATGGCGCGCGATTGCAACAAGCTGGCGATCACCGCCACGCAGATGATGGAATCGATGATCGTCAACGCCGTGCCGACCCGCGCCGAAGTGTCGGACGTGGCCAACGCCGTGCTGGACGGCACCGACGCCGTGATGACGTCGGCCGAGACCGCCGCCGGCAAGTGGCCGGTCGAGACGGTCGAGATGATGTCCGCGATCTGCGTCGAAGCGGAACGCTCGGAATACAACAAGCTGGAAGCCGACTTCCTGAACGTGCAGTTCACCCGCATCGACCAGTCGATCGCGTACGGTGCCCTGTTCACCGCGCACCACCTGCGCGTGAAGGCGATCGTGGCGCTGACCGAGTCCGGTTCGACCGCGCTGTGGATGAGCCGCCACCGCGTCGACACCCCGATCTTCGCCCTGACGCCAAGCGTCACCACCCAACGCAAGGTTGCGTTGTATCGTAACGTGCATGCGTACCACCTGACGCAGCGCGGCGACAGCAGTGCCGTCCTGAAACAGGCGGAAGACTTGCTGGTGGCCAACGGCATCGTCAAGAAGGGCGACACGATCGTCGTCACGTGGGGCGAGCCGATGGGCCAGGTCGGCGGTACGAACGCGCTCAAGATCGTTCGCGTCGGTGAATTCAATTAAGAGGGAGCTCAACACCTGAGCGCGCGGCCGCAACCGCGGCCGCGCCAGACTGTCGAACGGATGATGTGCATGGCTGACGCGCCTTTGCGCGAGGCCAGACGCACGCACGCGCAGAAGGTGTGAGACCCGGAAAGGTTTCTTTATTCCTATGGAGCTAAACCATGGCACTCGTATCAATGCGTCAACTGCTGGACCACGCCGCCGAACACGGCTACGGCCTCCCGGCGTTTAACGTCAACAACCTGGAGCAGGTCCAGGCCATCATGGCCGCGGCCGACCAGACCGGCAGCCCGGTGATCATGCAGGCTTCGGCCGGCGCCCGCAAATATGCCGGCGAAGCCTTCCTGCGCCACCTGATCGACGCCGCCGTCGAAGCCTACCCGCACATTCCCGTCGTCATGCACCAGGACCACGGCCAGTCGCCGGCCGTCTGCATGGCCGCGATCCGTTCGGGCTTCACGTCCGTCATGATGGACGGCTCGCTGGAAGCGGACGGCAAGTCCGTCGCCTCGTACGACTACAACGTCGAAGTGTCGAAGGAAGTGGTGAAATTCGCGCACTCGATCGGCGTGACCGTCGAAGCGGAACTGGGCGTGCTCGGTTCGCTGGAAACGATGAAGGGCGACAAGGAAGACGGCCACGGCGCCGACCGCACCATGACCCGCGAAGAGCTGCTGACCGACGTGGCACAGGCCGCCGACTTCGTCGCGCGCACCCAGTGCGACGCGCTGGCCATCGCCATCGGCACCTCGCACGGCGCCTATAAATTCACGCGCAAGCCGACCGGCGACATCCTCGCCATCGACCGCATCAAGGAAATCCACGCGCGCATCCCGAACACGCACCTCGTGATGCACGGTTCGTCGTCGGTCCCGCAGGAACTGCTGGCGATCATCCGCGAATTCGGCGGCGACATGAAGGAAACGTATGGCGTGCCGGTCGAGGAAATCCAGGAAGGCATCAAGCACGGCGTCCGCAAGATCAACATCGACACGGATATCCGCCTGGCGATGACGGCCGCGATCCGCAAATACCTGTTCGAGAATCCGGCGAAATTCGACCCGCGCGACTACCTGAAGCCGGCCCGCGAAGCTGCGACGCAGATCTGCAAGGCGCGCTATATCTCCTTCGGCTGCGAAGGCATGGCGGCCAAGATCAAGCCGATTCCGCTGGAGAAAATGGCGGAGCGCTACAAGGCTGGCGAACTGGCGCAGATCGTCCAATAAAGGCATTACGCGTGGGCGGAGGGCCGCCCACCCTACGGTCGCGGTATCTCGTAGGGTGGGCACCCTGTGCCCACGCGCAGCGCCGGCATACCGCATCCATCGCCGCTTTTGACGACGATGACGTAAGAATCACGTAAAATATCGCTTTGGCACCGGCTCTCACTGGCCTTCGCCCATCCGACCGGCCCCTTCGCCGGTTTCGCTTTATCAAGATATCCCCTCTATGAAAAGCCTCTACCAATCCACTATTTCCTCCCTGCCATTGCTGGGCCATGGCAAGGTCCGTGACAACTACGCCGTCGGCGACGACAAGATCCTGATCGTCACGACCGACCGCCTGTCGGCCTTCGACGTCGTCATGAACGAACCGATCCCCGGCAAGGGCATGGTGCTGAACCAGATGTCCGACTTCTGGTTCGAAAAACTCGGCCACATCGTGCCGAACCACCTGACCGGCGTGGCGCCGGAATCCGTGGTCGCACCGGAGGAAGTGGAGCAGGTCAAAGGCCGCGCCGTCGTCGCCAAGCGCCTGAAGCCGATCCTCGTGGAAGCCGTCGTGCGCGGCTACATCATCGGTTCGGGTTGGAAGGATTACCAGGCGACCGGATCCGTCTGCGGCATCCAGCTGCCGGCTGGCCTGCGCCAGGCCGACAAGCTGCCCGAGCCGCTGTTCACCCCGGCCGCGAAAGCCGACCTGGGCGAGCACGACGAGAACATCAGCTTCGCCGACATGGAACAGCGCATCGGTTCCGAACTGGCGAATAAAATCCGCGACATCAGCATCCAGCTGTACAAGACCGCCGCCGACTACGCGGCCACGCGCGGCATCATCATCGCCGACACCAAGTTCGAATTCGGCCTGGACGAGAACGGCGTGCTGCACCTGATGGACGAAGTCCTGACCGCCGATTCCTCGCGTTTCTGGCCCGCGGATTCGTACGCGCCGGACATGTCGCCGCCGTCGTTCGACAAGCAGTTCGTGCGCGACTACCTGGAAACGCTGAAGGACTGGAACAAGGCCCCGCCGGCGCCGGCGCTGCCGCAGGACGTCATCGAAAAAACCCAGGCCAAGTACTTCGAAGCCATCGAACGCCTGACGGGCGAGAAGCTGAAGGTTTAATGATGGCGGATCAGAACAAGCCGCTGGTCGGGGTAATCATGGGTTCCAGCTCCGACTGGGACGTGATGCAGCACGCCTGCGCCATGCTGAAGCAGTTCGGCGTGCCGTTCGAAGCGCAAGTGATCTCGGCGCACCGCATGCCGGACGAGATGTTCGCGTATGCGGAATCCGCCCGTCGCCGCGGCCTGCGCGCCATCATCGCCGGTGCCGGCGGTGCGGCGCACCTGCCGGGCATGGTCGCCGCGAAAACGGTCGTGCCGGTGCTGGGCGTGCCCGTGCCGTCGAAATACCTGCGCGGCGAAGACTCGCTGCTGTCGATCGTGCAGATGCCGAAGGGCGTTCCTGTGTCGACGTTCGCCATCGGCGAAGCCGGCGCCGCGAATGCCGCGCTGACCGCGATCGCCATCATCGCCACCACCGACGACGCCCTGGCGGGCCAGCTTGAACAATTCCGCCAGCAACAGACCGCCGCCGCCAAGGCCATGACCCTGCCTGTGAACGACTGATGAGTACTACGAAGTCACTCGCCTATTTGCCGGAAGCCGCGGAACCCGCGTGGCTCGGCGTGATGGGCGGCGGCCAGCTGGGCCGCATGTTCGCCCACGCCGCGCAGGCGATGGGCTACCGCGTGGCCGTGCTGGAGCCGTCGGCCGACTGCCCGGCCGGCCAGGTGGCCGAACGCCTCGTCGAGGCCGGCTATGAAGATGCGGCCGGCCTGGATGCGCTGGCCGCGCAATGCGTGGCCGTCACGACGGAATTCGAAAACGTCCCGGCCGCCAGCCTGTCGCGCCTCGCGCAGCAGGTGTTCGTCGCGCCGAACGCGCACGGCGTGTCCGTCGCCCAGGACCGCATCGCGGAAAAATCCTTCTTCGTCGCCTGCGCGACTAAATCCGGCGTGATGCCGGCGCCGCACAAGGTGATCGCGAGCGATGCCGACATCGACGCGATCGCCGAGGACCTGCTGCCCGGCATCCTGAAAACGGTGCGCATGGGCTACGACGGCAAGGGCCAGGTGCGCGTGCGCACGCGCGAGGACGTCCGCGCCGCATTCGAGGCAATGGGCCGCGTGACCTGTCTGCTGGAAAAGATGCTGCCGCTCGCGTACGAGGTGTCCGTGCTGACGGCGCGCGGGGCGGATGGCCAGTCGGTCGTCTACCCGATCGCGGAAAACGTGCACCGCGACGGCATCCTGTTCACGACGACCGTGCCGGGCCCGAACGTGTCCGACGAATGCGCGCGCAAGGCGCAGGATGCGGCGCGTGCCATCGTGGCCGAGCTCGGTTACGTCGGCGTGCTGTGCATCGAATTCTTCGTGCTGGCGGACGGTTCGCTCGTCGTCAACGAGATGGCGCCGCGGCCGCACAACAGCGGCCACTACACGATCGACGCGTGCATCACGAGCCAGTTCGCGCAGCAGGTCCGTGCGATGGCGAAACTGCCGCTGGGCGATGTGCGCCAGCATTCGCCGGCCGTCATGCTGAACATCCTCGGCGACGTGTGGTTCGAGGGCGAGACCGTCCGTGAACCGGCGTGGGGCCAGGTGCTCGCGCTGCCCGGCGCCAACCTGCACCTGTACGGCAAGACGGACCCGCGCCGCGGTCGCAAGATGGGCCACGTGACGTTCGTCGCGCCGACGCTGCAAGAGGCGCAAGCAAACTTTGCGCAGGCCTGCGCCATCCTCGGGATCGCGCCGTGACCGATGCGATCAAGGCCGCCGCGCGCGCGCTCGAGGCCGGCCGCCTCGTCGCCCTGCCGACCGAGACCGTGTACGGCCTCGGCGCCGACGCGGAGAATCCGGCCGCCGTCGCCGCGATCTATGCCGCCAAGGGCCGCCCGCAGGATCACCCCGTGATCGTGCACGTGGCGCCTGGCGCCGATCTCGACTACTGGGCCACCGATATCCCGTCGGAAGCGCGCCAGCTGGCCGACGCCTTCTGGCCCGGTCCGCTGACGATGATTTTAAAACGCGCGCCGCACATTCCGGACGCCGTCTCGGGCGGCCAGGACACGGTCGGCATCCGCTGCCCGTCGCACCCGGTTGCCATCGAACTGCTGCAGGCGTTCAAGGGCGGGAAGGGCGGCATCGCGGCGCCGTCCGCGAACAAATTCGGTGCCGTCAGCCCGACGACCGCGCAGCACGTGCGCGACGAGTTCGGCGACGACATCGGAGAACACGGCCGCATCGCGTTCGTGCTGGATGGCGGCCCGAGCGAGGTCGGCATCGAATCGACGATCGTGGATCTGTCGCGTCTCGCCACGCACGGCCCCGTGCTGCTGCGTCCGGGCCATATCTCGGCGGATGCCATCGCGGCCGTGATCGACCAGGTGCCGGCCCGTCCGGATGCCGCGGCACCGCGCGCCTCGGGCACGCTGGAATCGCATTACGCGCCGCACACCCCGGTCGCGATGCAGGATACGGCGACCCTGGCTGACACCTTGTCCAGGTTGCAAGGGGCGGGACGCAAGGTCGCCCTGATCCATTACTCCGACTTGCCGGCCACGCACGCGGCCGTCCGCCTGCCGAATTCTCCGGAAGGCTTTGCGCACGCGTTGTATGCGGCGCTGCGCGCGATGGATGGCACGGGTGCCGACGTCATCCTCGTCGAGGCGCCGCCGCAGGATGGCGCCTGGCTGGGCGTCAACGACCGCCTGCGCCGTGCCGCGCATGGTTCGACCGGCATCGTGCACGGGTTGATAAACAACACTACCGCGCTGTAATCAGTCGGGAATCTTCCCAAAAACGCCTGTCCGGTGCATGCTACTCGGCAATCCCGGCCCGCCTTTCTGCGCGGGCCTTTTGCCTTGATCAGTGAGTCGAAGGACATCCATGCGTTCCCTCTTAACCCTGGCCTGCAGCCTTGGGCTGGGCTATTTGCTTGCCGCTTGCAGCGGCGGCACCACCGCCGGCGGCACGCCGACCGGCGTCGCGAATCCTGAGCCGCTGCCCGTCGCAACGCGCGGCAGCCTCGTGGGGCAGGCCGCCTCCGTGGCCGTCAGCGTCGGCGGTGCGAGTCTCACCACATTGACTCCGACCGTGCTGGCCGGCTTCCTCGAATCGGCCCAGCAGGGCACCCTGGCCGTCGCGGGACAGCCGCAGTGCTCGGTCTCCGTGTACAAGGTCCACTACAACACCATCGGCGGCGCCGGCGAAGCGACGGACGGCAGCGCCGCCGTCTTCGTGCCCACCGGCGGCGGCGCGTCGTGCAGCAACTCGCGGCCCGTCGTGCTGTATGCGCACGGCACCTCGTTGCAGAAATCCTACGACATGGCCGACATCGCCAACAACACGGAAGCGCGCCTCGCGGCGGCCGTGTTCGCGGCCCAGGGCTTCATCGTCGTCGCGCCGAACTATACGGGCTACAGCGGTTCGTCGCTGGGCTACCACCCGTACCTGGATCGCGTCGCGCAGGCCGCCGACATGATCGATGCGCTGCGCGCCGCACGCACGTCGTTCGGGGCGATCGGCGCCAAGGATTCCGGCAAGCTGATGGTCACCGGCTATTCGCAAGGCGGCTATGTCGCGCTGGCCACGCAGCGCGCCATGCAAGACCTGGGCACGAACGAGTTCACGTTGACGGCGGCGTCCGGCATGTCGGGTCCGTATGCCATCGCCCGCTTCGGCGACGACCTGTTCGGCGGCGCACCGCGTAGTGGTGCCACCGTGATCGTGCCGATGATCATCAACGCGGGCCAGCATGCGAGTGCCGCGCTGTACGCGACGCCGTCGGACGTTTACGAGACGCAGTACGCCGCATCCATCGCCGACCTGGTGCCGGGCAGCCTCGGCAGCGGTGACCTCGTCGACCAGGGCAAGCTGCCCGAGTCCGCCCTGTTCGCCGCGGATTCGCAGCCGCAGACGCCCGGCTACACGGCATATTTCGGCGCCAACAACCTGATCCGCACGGCCTACCGCAGCGGCTACCTGGCCGATCTCGCCGCGCACCCGTGCGACCAGAGCGCGACGTCGCCGCTGGCCTGTTCTCCGGCCCACAACCTGCGTAAATGGCTCGTGCGTAATGACCTGCGCAGCTATATGCCCAATGCACCGACGATGCTGTGCGGCGGCCACGACGACCCCGTCGTGCCATTCTTCAACGCGACGTCGGCCGCGAGCTATTTCAGCGCGCGCGGCAGCAGGATCACGCTGCTCGACATCGACGATACGCCAAGCCTGAACGACCCGTACCGCTCGGCCAAGGCAGGCTTCGTGGCGGCCAGGACGATCCTGCGCGCGGCGTCGGGCGACGGTGCCGTCGCGTCGGCCTATCACGCCGGTCTCGTGGCGCCGTTCTGCATGGCGGCGACGCGTGATTATTTTCAGACAACATTGTCACATTAAGACATGAATTCACCGGCGGCATTGCTATAATCGGCCGCGCTGCCGGCCTCGTCTCCCAGCCGTCGCAACAGGGTGTTGTTGCCGGCGCACGACAAAGCTTTTCGCTATACAACGATGCCGAACACTGGCATATTAGTCGGCACACGAATAGCACGGCCGTTCGTTGCAAAAGAGAAAAATTTCTTTAGGAGACACAATGCGTAAGACCTCATTCGCGCTCGCGCTGTTGACCGCTGCCGTCCTGACGGCTTGCGGCGGCAGCAGTACCAGCCCTCGCGGCGGCGACCAGACCCCGGTGACCAAATTCAGCGCACAGGTATCGTTCGGCGACAGCCTGTCCGACGTTGGCTCCTATGCCGTCGGTGGCGTCAAGGCGCTGGGCGGCGGCAAGTTCACGATCAACGGCGACAACACGTCGATCAACGCTGACCTGACGGGCAAGAACTGGACCGAATTCGTCGCAGCCCAGCTGAAGCTGCCGGCACCGTGTGCGGCCCAGACCGGCCTGCAGGGCGACGCGACCAAGGGCTTCGCCGTGCCCGTTACGTTCAACACCAATTGCCTCAATTACGCGCAGGGCGGCTCGCGCGTGACGAATCCGATCGGCCCGAACAACAAGGCCGTGAACCCGACGCTGGGCCTGACCACCGTGCCCGTGGTGACGCAGATCGAGAACCACCTGGCCAAGAACGGCGGCAAGTTCAGCGGTACCGAACTCGTGACCGTGCTGGCCGGCGGTAACGACATCCTGTTCCTGCTGGGCCAACTGTCGACGAACGCCACCGCCGCCGGCACCGCCGCCGGTTCCCAGGCCTTCGCCGTGTCGCTGACGACCCAGCTGGCCGCCGGTGCGACGAACCCGGCCACCGCGGCCCAGGCGATCGGCCTCGCCATCCAGACGGAAGCAGCGCGCGCGGGCCACACCGACGCGTCCATCGTGCAAGCCGCCGTCACCGCCGCCGTCATGGCCGGCAACACCGCCGCCGCGCAGGCGACCGTGTATGGTCCAATGGTCGCCAAGGCCCAGGCCGACGCCACGGCCGCCGGCCAGAAGGCGGGCGCCGACTACCTGACCGCCAACGCCGCAGGTGTCGTCACCGCGATGGCGACGGCCGGCGCCGAGCTAGGCGTCCTCGTCAAGACGCAGATCGTCGCCAAGGGCGCGAACTACGTCGTCGTGAACAACCTGCCGGACGTGGCGTCGACGCCGTCGGGCAAATCGCAGTCGGCCGCCGTCCAGGCGCTGATCGTGAAAGCCGTCGACGCCTTCAATGCGCAGCTGAAGGCCGCTGTCGCCAGCGAGCCGAAAGTGCTGTACGTCGACCTGTGGACCATCAGCCACGACGAGGTGATCAACCCGGCCCCGTACGGCCTCACCAATACGTCGACCCCGGCCTGCGGCCAGAACGCGCTGGGCACGACGTCGCTCGTCTGCAACGCGAAGAACGTGATCGCAGGCGACGTCAGCCGCTACATGTTCGCCGACGACGTGCACCCGACGCCGTTCGAGAACTGGCTGATCGCGCGCTACGTCCTCGAGCAGATGGCCGTGAAGGGCTGGCTGTAATCGTCACGAAGGGGACCTCGAAAAATCGTCGCGAGCGGCCGCAATGTCGGGCGAGAAGCGGCGCTGTACGAGGAGTACAGCGAGCATCGCAACCCGACAGTGCAACGCGCAGCAGGTTTTTCGACGTTCACGACAGGCCCGTCCGCGGGCGGGCCATCAATAAGAATCAGGAGATAACATGAAAGTAAGTTCCAACGTCGTGAAACTGCTGGTCGCCGCGGGTGCGCTGGCCGTGGCGGGCAGCGCCGCGGCACAGGCCAAGGGGAAGTGGGCCGTGTCGCTGGGCGCCATCGAGATCGAACCGAAGGTAGAAAGCGGCGCGATTTCCGCCCCGGCCCTGCCGAATTCGCTGGGCGACGTCGGCAAGGACACGGAACCGGTGGCGATCATCAACTACGGGATCACCGACAACATCACCGCCGAATTCACGATCGCGAAGCCGTACAAGCACAGCATCTACGGCGCAGGCGCCATCGCCGGCACGGGCGAGCTGGGCACGGCCCATGCCTTGCCGCCGACGTTGTTCGCGCAATACCGTTTCTTCTCGCCGAACGCGGCGTTCCGTCCTTACGTCGGCCTGGGCGTGACCTATGCCTACTTTTACAAGGAAACCGGTTCGTTCCGCCTGACCGCGCTGACGAACCCGGGTGGTCCGGCCACGACGTTTAGCATCGACAACAAACTGACTTATTCGGGCCAGATCGGTGCCGTCTGGAACTTCAACGAGAAATGGTTCCTCAACGCCGCACTCGTGAAGACCCGCCTGCGGACCGACGTCCACTTCTCGACGGGGCAGAACCAGCACATGAAGCTGGACCCGAAGTCGACCGTGCTGACCCTGGGCTACAAGTTCTGAGCGCGTTTCGCGCAATAAAAAACCCGCCGTGTTCGGCGGGTTTTTTTTCGTGAACCGGGGCGATCAGAACGCCGCGATACCGGTCTGCGCGCGACCCAGGATCAGCGCGTGGATGTCGTGCGTACCTTCGTACGTGTTGACGACTTCCAGGTTGACGAGGTGACGCGCCACGCCGAACTCGTCGCTGATGCCGTTACCGCCCATCATGTCGCGCGCCATGCGTGCGATGTCGAGTGCCTTGCCGCAGGAATTGCGCTTCATGATCGACGTGATCTCGACCGCGGCCGAGCCCTCGTCCTTCATGCGGCCCAGACGCAGGACGCCCTGCAGGCCCAGCGTGATTTCCGTCTGCATGTCCGCCAGTTTTTTCTGGATCAGCTGGTTGGCGGCCAGCGGCTTGCCGAATTGCTTGCGGTCCAGCACGTACTGGCGCGAACGGTGCCAGCAGTCTTCCGCGGCGCCCAGCGCGCCCCAGGCGATACCGTAGCGGGCCGAATTCAGGCACGTGAACGGACCCTTCAGGCCGCGCACGTCCGGGAACGCGTTTTCTTCGGGGCAGAACACCTCGTCCATCACGATCTCGCCCGTGATCGACGCGCGCAGGCCGACCTTGCCATGGATGGCCGGCGCCGACAGGCCTTTCCAGCCCTTTTCCAGCACGAAGCCGCGGATCTTGCCTTCGTCATCCTTCGCCCAGACGACGAACACGTCGGCGATCGGCGAGTTCGTGATCCACATCTTCGAGCCGGACAGCGAGTAGCCGCCGTCGACCTTGCGCGCGCGCGTGACCATCGAGCCCGGGTCGGAGCCGTGGTTCGGTTCGGTCAGGCCGAAGCAGCCGATCCACTCGCCGGTGGCCAGTTTCGGCAGGTATTTCTGCTTCGTTTCTTCATTGCCGAATTCGTAGATGGGCACCATCACGAGCGACGATTGCACGCTCATCATCGAGCGGTAGCCGGAATCGACGCGCTCGACTTCGCGCGCGATCAGGCCGTAGCTGACGTAGTTCAGGCCGGGGCCGCCGTATTGCTCGGGGATGGTCGGGCCCAGCAGGCCGAGCTCGCCCATCTCGCGGAAGATGGACGCGTCGGTGGTTTCGTGGCGGAAGGCTTCGAGGACGCGCGGCAGCAGCTTGTCCTGGCAATAGGCCGCGGCGGCGTCGCGCACCATGCGTTCTTCGTCGAGCAACTGCTCGTTCAGCAGCAACGGATCATCCCAATGGAACTGGGCTTTGCGGGGCGTATCGGAACGGCTCATGGGGCTCCTGTCTCAATCTTTGTAAGAATGTGGCGGGCGAATGGATGGCCGCCCGGGACGAGCCATTATAGAAACCCCTCCCCGTCACATCTTTTCAAACTGCGACAGGCATTTTCATTTTTCAAACAAGGATCAGGTGCTGCCGAACCGCCCGCCATGGAACAGCAGGGCGGACTGTGGATGCACGGCGCAGTCTTCCACTTCGCCCACGAAGATCACGTGGTCGCCTTCCGGGTAGCGGCTGCGGTTGTGGCATTCGAACCAGGCGGAGACCCCCTTCAGGATCGGCAGGCCGGTGCGCGACAATTCGTACTCGACGCCTTCGAACGGATCCTGGCCACGGCGCGAGAACCGGCGCGCCAGCTCTTCCTGGCCGGCGGACAATACGTTGATGACGTAGTGCGAATTGCCCGTGAAGATGGGCAGGCTGTTGGCGACGTTCGACAGGCTCCACAGCACCAGCGGCGGCTCCAGCGATACGGAATTGAAAGAGGACGCGGTCAGGCCGCGGAATTTGCCGTCGCCCAGGCGGGTCGTGATGACGGTGACACCGGTCGCGAATTGGGACAGGGCCTGGCGAAAATGGGCGGAATCGAAACCGCGCGTGGTGGCGCGAGGTGAGCTGGTGTTCATGCGCGCATTATGCCATCAATGGCCGGCGGTCCCCCGAGCCTGCACGACCGCGCACTTTCGTTTACAGTGAAACCATGAACAACTATTTATCCCTCGAGGAGTCAGCATGAGCCAGCAATCAGCAACCGAAGTGGCCATCCTGGGCGGCGGGTGTTTCTGGTGCCTGGAAGCGGTTTACCTGGAAGCGCGCGGTATTCTCCGCGTGGAATCGGGCTATATGGGCGGCGAGATTCCCGCGCCGACCTACGAGCAGGTGTGCGCGGGCACGACGGGCCACGCGGAAGTGGTGCGCCTGGAATTCGATCCGAACGTGATCGGTTATCGCGACATCCTGGAAATCTTTTTCACCATCCACGACCCGACGACGCCGAACCGCCAGGGCAACGACGTCGGCACGCAATACCGCTCGGTGATCTTCTTCACGTCGCCGGAACAGGAAGCGACGGCGCGCAAGGTAATGGCCGAGATGGCCGCTGTGTGGGATGCGCCGATCGTCACGCAGGTGCTGCCGGCCGAGCAGTGGTACAAGGCCGAGGACTACCACCAGAATTATTTTGCGCAGCACCCGTTGCAGGGGTATTGCGCGTTCGTGGTGGCGCCCAAGGTGGCCAAGTTCCGCAAGGTGTTCACGGATCGGGTGAAATAGCGCTAGCGATACATGTACCGCCGCGACCACGGAATCAGGTCCGGTTCTTCGCCCGCCTTGCCGCACACGATCTGGTACAGGCTGATCCAGTCGTGTGCGAAGCCGTACGCGCAGCCGGCCAGGTAGACGTGCCAGATGCGGAACGTCTTCGGATCGCACGTCGCCCGGATGCGGTCGGCATTGTTCTCGAAATTCTCGGTCCACAGCGCGCACGTGCGGGCATAGTGGCGGCGCAGGTTTTCCACGTCGCGGACCTCGAGTCCGCCTTCCTGCATCGTGCGGATGACGGTGGACAGATGCGCCAGCTCGCCGTGGGGGAACACGTATTTGTCGATGAACTCGCCACTGCCGTGCGGGCTGTTGCGCTGCTCGACATCGGTCGTGGTGATGCCGTGGTTCATCACGACACCGCCCGGCGCCAGCAGCTTGCTGATGCGGCGGAAGTATTCCGGTAAATTGTCCACGCCCACGTGCTCGAACATGCCGACGCTCGTGATGCGGTCAAAACTGCCCGCGACGTCGCGGTAGTCCTGCAAGCGGATCTCGACACGGTCCTGCAACCCGGCCTGCGCCACGCGCTCGCGCGCCAGCTCGTACTGGCGTTCGGACAGCGTGACGCCGACGCAGCGCGCCCCGAACTTGCTGGCCGCACGGATCACGAGCGCGCCCCAGCCGCAGCCGATGTCGAGCAGCGTCTGGCCCGGCTGCACGCCGATCTTGGTGAGGATGTGGTCGATCTTCTTTTGCTGGGCCGTGGCCAGGTCCTCGTCGCCATTCTCGAAATAGGCGCAGGAATACACCATGGCCGGGTCGAGGAACAGGCCGTAGAACTCGTTGGAGACGTCGTAGTGGTAGCGGATTGCCTCGGCATCCTTCTCGCGCGTGTGCGGCGAGACGAGGCGCAGGGCGGCGCTGGCGACGCGGCTCGCGCGCGCCGGCTTGCCCGTCGATTCCGCGAGGGCGGAACCCACCTGGATCATGTCGGCCGCGCGTCCTTCGATCTCGAGCGCGCCTTCGACATAGGCCTCGCCGAGGTTGCCCAGCGATGGCGCGAGGAGGTAGCGCAGGCCGCCCGGGTTCGGGACGCGGATTTTCACGCGTGGTTGCTCAGGGGACAGGTCCACCTGCGCGCCGTTCCATAATTCCACGCGCAGAGGCAGGTTGAATTTACTGCGTATGCCTGAGGTCCAGGCGGAAAGCTTCAGTTGATCGAACACGCGTCTTCTCCGGCTGATCCTGAACCGGATGCACCGGGTCAGGGTTGCAAACGTTGCCGCGTCCAGCTGCCATCTTCCTGCCGCGTGTAGACGATGCGGTCGTGGAAGCGTGAACGCCGCCCCTGCCAGAACTCGATCCGTTCCGGCACCAGGCGAAAACCGCCCCAGTGTTGTGGTCGTGGCGGTGCTTCGCCATACTGACGCGCCACTTGCTCGTAGTGTTCTTCGAGGGCGGCACGGTTTGCGATCGGCTCGCTTTGTTCGGACGCGATCGCCGACAGCCGGCTTTTCAATGGTCGGCTGTTGAAATACTTATCGCTTTCCTCGGCACTCGTGCGCTCAACTCTGCCTTCGATCCGCACTTGCCGTTCAAGTTCACTCCAGAAGAATAGCAGAGCTGCAAAAGGCTTGCTTGCCAGCTGCCTGCCTTTCTGGCTGTCGTAATTCGTGTACCACGTGAAGCCGCGCGCATCGAATTGCTTGACGAGAACAATGCGCGACGTCGGCCGCCCATCCTCGCCCACGGTGGCCACGCTCATCGCGTTCGGCTCGTTCACTTCGGCCTTCAGCGCCTCCTCGAACCAGCGCGTGAACTGGTCCATCGGGTCGTCGGCGACGTCGCTTTCGTCCAGGCGGGCCTGGCCGTAATCCTTGCGCAGGTCGGCGACTTGTTCGCCGATCGAAGGTGCCGGGGCCACCGCCTGTTGGAGGCCGCGGCGCTGGCGCATCGCGCCGCCCAGGCGCGCCATCTGATCCGGACCAAAGAGGCGCAGCGCCATCGGCGCGACGATGCCTTCTTCGCGTTCCATATGGCCGTGATAGCTCTGCACGAAGCGGCGCACGATCGAAGCCGACAGCTGCGTGCCGCTGCCGTCCGCGATGCCCGCCAGCTGCTCGTGCAGGTCTTGCCACATTGCATCCATGTCCTTGTGTTCCTGCAGGATCATGGGCGCGAGCGCCTGCAGCGTGGCCGCATCGTCGCCCTTGGCGACCGCGAGCAGCATCGGCAGCAGGTCCTGTTCCTCGTCTTCGTGGTGCAGGTGGGCGGCCTTGTCGAAGTATTTCAGTACGGCCGTAGCCGCCTGGCGCGCCTGCTCGTCGGCGCCGTGTTCGGGCAGGTGGGCGAGCAGTTTTTCCATGGTCGCAAGCTGTTTGCGGATGCGGCCGTGGCAATGCTTGAGGACGGCGACGGGTTGGTCGAAGTCGGGAGCGGGGTCGGCAAGAAGGTTGTTCATGATCGCTGTTGTGGACGTGCAGAATGCGGGAAATTTTTTGATTGACTGAAAGTTATTTTAGAGCAATGAGCGCCATTCCGTCCGGTAAAATGAAGGGATCATGACTACGATTTCCACCTCCCTCTTCGATGACGTCGACTTCGAGCGGCGCTTCGGCGGCATTGCCCGCCTCTACGGCGAGCGTGCACTGGAACGGTTCCGTGCGGCGCACGTTTGCGTGGTCGGCGTCGGCGGCGTCGGCTCCTGGATCGTCGAGGCGCTGGCCCGCAGCGCCGTCGGCCGGCTCACGCTCATCGACCTCGACAACGTGGCCGAATCCAACATCAACCGGCAGATCCAGGCCCTGTCGACCACGGTCGGCATGCCCAAGATCGAGGCGCTGAAACAGCGCATCGCGCTCATCAATCCGTACTGCCAGGTCGATCTCGTCGAAGACTTCATCGATCCGGACAACATTCCGCAGATGATCGGCACCGACGGTTTCGACTACGTCGTCGACGCGATCGACAGCGTCAAGGCCAAGGCCGCGCTGATCGCGTACTGCAGCCAGCATGCGATCCCGCTGATCGTCATCGGCGGCGCCGGCGGCCAGCTGGATCCGACCAAAATCGAAGTGCGCGACCTCGCCCGTACCGAGCAGGAACCGCTGCTGAAGAAAGTGCGCAAGATCCTGCGTGCCCGCTACGGCTTCGCGCGCGGCGAAAAGAACAAGTACCACATCGACGCCGTGTTCTCGATGGAACCGCTGCGCTACCCGCAGTCCGGCGACGGCGACGCCTGCGAAGTCGACGCGAACAGCATCACGGGCCTGAACTGCGCCGGCTTCGGCTCGAGCATGGTCGTCACCGCGACGTTCGGCATGGTCGCGGCCGGCCACATGCTGCGCAAGATGGCGGAGGAGGCGAATGCCGTGCCGGTGCCGGACCATGTAACCGAATCCGTCGACGCTGTCCAACTGGAAGATGCCTTGTTATCATAGGATCAGTGGGGCACGTCGCAAAACCTGCTGCGCGTTGCACTGCTGTCCTGCGATGCTCGCTGTACTACTCGTACAGCTGCGCTTCTCAAACAGCATTGCGGCCGCTCGCGACGGTTTTGCGAGGTGCCCTGGTTTTTACTGATTCGTGAAAAGAGGCTCCATGATCCGTCGTATCGCCCTCGCGAGCCTGCTGCTGGCGGCCGTCGCCGCCAACGCGCAGGACGCATCCCAGCAGGCCGGCGACGGCCTGCAAGGTCCCAAGGACCCGGCCCAGGCCACCGCCAACGCGGCCCATCCCGGCAACCCGAACAATCCCGTCGACCCGACGCCCGCTGGCCAGGAACAGCAAGGGCCGAAGGTGCAGGTCGTCGACCACGTGATCGGCAAGGGTGCCGAAGCCAGCGTCGGCAGCACGGTCGTCGTCAACTACACGGGCTGGTTCTACAAGCCGCTGGCCGCCAGGCAACGCGGCCGCAAATTCGACTCGTCGCTGGACGCGGGCCGCGAACCGCTCGAGTTCCAGCTCGGCGCGCGCCAGGTCATCAAGGGCTGGGAGCAGGGCGTGCAGGGCATGAAGGTGGGCGGCAAGCGCACGCTGATCATCCCGAGCGAACTCGCGTACGGCAAGCGCGGCGCAGGCGGCGGTTCCATTCCGCCGGATTCCGACCTGATCTTCGACGTCGAACTCCTGAAGGTCAAGTAAGGGAACCTCGAAAAACCGTCACGAGCGGCAGCAATGTCGGTTGAGAAGCGCAGCTGTACGCTAGTACAGCGAGCATCGAAGACCGACAGTGCAACGCGCAGTAGGTTTTTCGATGTTTTCTTAAGTCAAAACTCATCAACGGGAGAACTGCATGCGTATCGCGAACGACGTGACGGAACTGATCGGCAATACCCCCTTGGTGCGGATCCGCCGCCTGGCGCAGGGCGCCGGCGCCGATCTCACCGCCAAGCTCGAGTTCTACAATCCGGCCCACAGCGTGAAGGACCGGATCGGCTGGGCCATGATCGAAGCGGCCGAGCAGGCCGGCAAGATCGGCCCGAACACCATCATCGTCGAACCCACCAGCGGCAACACGGGCATCGCGCTGGCAATGGTGTGCGCGGCGCGCGGCTACCGCTGCCGCCTCGTCATGCCGGAAACGATGAGCAACGAACGGCGCATGCTGCTGCGCGCCTACGGCGCCGAACTGGTGCTCACGCCGGGGCCGGAAGGCATGCTGGGCGCCATCCGCCGCGCCGAGGAAATCGTCGCGGCCGACCCGAACTGCTTCATGCCCCAGCAGTTCAACAATCCCGCCAACCCGGAAGTCCACCGCCGCACGACGGCCGAGGAAATCTGGCGCGATACCGACGGCAAGGTCGACATCCTCGTGGCCGGCATCGGCACGGGCGGCACGATCACGGGCGTGGCCGAAGTGATCAAGGCGAGGAAGCCGTCGTTCCAGGCCATCGCCGTGGAACCGGAAGCGTCGCCGATCCTGTCGAAGGGCACGAAGGGCCCGCACCCGATCCAGGGCCTCGGCGCCGGCTTCATTCCGGACGTGCTGAACACGAAAGCCTACGACGAAGTCATCACCGTCAAGAACGAGGATGCTTTCGAGACGGCTCGTGCGGCCGCGCGCGAGGAGGGGCTGCTGGTCGGCATCTCGTCCGGCGCTGCCCTGTGGGCCGCGATCCAGGTCGCCAAACGGCCGGAAAATGCGGGCAAGCTGATCGTGACGATCATTCCGTCGTTCGGCGAGCGCTATCTCAGTACGGCGTTGTACGCGAACCTGGCCGGCTGATCAGGCTTTCCATGTAAAAACGGCCCGCTTGCATGCGGGCCGTTTTGTTTAGTGTGCGTGTGAGTGACCGTGATGATGGTCATGATCATGATCGTGATCGTCATGCGCCTCCGGCCCATCGTGCAGGCAGCAACTGCTGTGCTTGGTCGTCCCTTGCTCCACCTGCAGCGTGCAGTGATGGATGGCGAAATCCTCGCGCAGGTGCCCGACGATCTCGTCGATGGCCGCATCGCCCGGATAGCCGCCCGGCATCACGAGGTGGGCCGTGAGGGCCGTTTCCGTCGTGCTCATCGCCCAGATGTGGACGTCGTGCACTTCGGTCACGCCGGGTTGCGCGGCCAGGAAGGCCGTGACGCCCGTCGCGTCGACACTGGCCGGCACGCCCGCCAGCACCATCTGGATCGATTCCTTGAGCAGCGACCACGTCCCCACGACGATCACGACGACGAGCACGAGGCTGACGACCGGGTCGAGCCACGACCAGCCCGTGTAGATGATCACGACGCCGGAGATGACGACGCCAAGCGACAGCAAGGCATCCGCCGCCATGTGCTGGTAGGCGCCGCGCACGTTGATGTCGTCCTTGCTGCCGGCCACGAACAGCCAGGCCGAGAAGCCGTTGATCAGCACGCCGACGAGGGCGACGATGGACACCGTCGTGCCGGCCACCGGTTCCGGATGGGCGAAGCGATGCACGGCTTCCCATGCGATGGCGCCGCAGGCCACCATCAGCAGCAGGGCGTTGGCGAGGGCGGCCAGGATGGTCGTGCCGCGCATGCCGTACGTGAAACGGCGCGTGGGCGCGCTCTTCGTCAGCAGCGCGGCGCCCCAGGCGAGGCCGAGACCCAGCACGTCGGACAGGTTGTGGCCGGCATCGGCCATCAGCGCCGTCGAGTTGGCGATGAAGCCGTAGATGAATTCGATGGCGACGAACGCGGTGTTCAGGCCGATCGCGATGCCGAACGCGCGGCCGTTGTCGCCCGGCGTCGGGTGATGATGGTGGCCATGTCCATGGCCGTGGGAATGGTGGTGACTCATGCGTCCAGTCCGGTGGTGGGTTCGGCGATGTGTTCGAACATATTGGAAAGCAGGCCGCTGATGTGGGCATCGGCGGCCGCATAGAACACCTGCTTGCCCTGGCGCTCCGCCTTGACGATGCGGGCCGCGCGCAACAGGCGCAAGTGGTGGCTGACCAGCGAACTGGACAGGTTCAACGCGCCGGCGATATCGCCCACGGCCGTCGGCTGCGCCAGGCAGGCGAGCACGATCCGCAACCGGGTGGGGTCGCCCAGCAGGTGGAACAGGTCGGCGAGTTCGTCGACCGCATTGTCGATGTCGGGTGGGATGCTCATGCTTAACGTTTGAAGAACTGTTCACATGTTAAGCGCATAGACGTGGCGGGCGCAAGGGATATCGTACCGACGTGGCGAAGGTGTAATGAAGACTCGCGCGTTTGGCGGGCTCGGGGCGCCCACCCTACGAATCGAGCGGCGCACGGGTAGAGTGGGCACCCCGTGCCCACGCGGAAGTTGGTGTTACCGGAGCGTTACGGCACCTGCCCATCCGCGTCCCGCACCTCCGGCTGCCCCAACCCAAGCTTCTGCAACTGCGGCAAAATCGCCGCGCGATCCCCGACGGCGATGACTTTCAGCTGATCAGGCTTCAGGTATTTCTGCGCCGCCGCCTGCACCTGCGCCGCCGTCACGGCGCGGAACCGGTCGGGCAGGGTGCGCCAGTAATCCGCCGGCAGGTCGAACACGAAAGTCTCGGCCAGGCTCGCCCCGATGCCGCTGTTCGTTTCGAACTGTCCCGGCAGCGAATACACCTGCGAGTCGCGCGCGCCCGCCAGTTCGGCCGCAGGCAGCGGCTTGGCGCGCATGCCGTTCACTTCCCTGAAGATCTCGGAAATGGAAGCCCCCGTGACATCCGTGCGCACGCTGCCCGCGATGGTGAACGGGCCCGGTGTGCGGTCGTAGCGGAACGCCGAGAACACGCCGTAGCTGTAGCCCTTGTCTTCGCGCAGGTTGAGGTTGATGCGGCTCGAGAACAGGCCGCCCAGCGCCGCGTTCATGACCTGCATGGCCGGATAGTCCGGCGTCCTGCGCGCGGCCGCGATCGTCGTCACGCGCAGCGCCGTCTGCGGCGTGCCCGGCTTGTCGACGACGACGAGGCGCGCCTTGGTGCCGGCAGGATCGCCGACCGACGTCACGGCGGCATCGGCGCGTTCCCAGCCGCCGAAGCGGGCCGTTGCCAGCGCGCGCAACTCGTCCGCCGTGATGTCGCCGGAGACGACGAGGGCCGCATTGCCCGGCAGGTAGTGGCGGCGCCAGAAGCGCACGAGGTCTTCGCGCGTCGTCGCGCGGATCGCCTGTTCCGTGCCCAGCTGGCCGTAGCCGTACGGGTGATCCGGGCCGTACAACGCACCGGCCGCGGCGACGACGGCGACGAGGGCGGGATCGTCGCGCTGCTGCGTCAGTTCGCCGATGCGGGAGGCGCGCTGGCGTTCGACTTCCGCGGTCGGGAAGGCCGGGTGCAGCACGACGTCGGCCAACACGTCCAGCGCCTGCGGGAACGTGGAACGCAGCGCGAGCAGCGACACGGTCGACGCGTCCGCCGTACTCCCGCTGCCGAGGAAGGCGCCGAGCTGCGCGATCTCGTCGGCGATGCGCGGCGCGCTGCGGGTGGCCGTGCCTTCGTCCAGCATCTGCGCCGTGAAGCCGGCGAGGCCCGGCTGGTCGGATGGATTGGCGTCGGAGCCGCTTTTCACGACCAGTTCCGCCGCCACGAGCGGCAGCGCGGGGTTCGGGTGGACGATGACCGTCAGCCCGTTCGGCAGCTTGAACGCGTCGCCCTGCGGCAGCGTGAAGCGCGGCGCCGGTCCCGGTTTCGGCGGCGTGCGGCGCCACGCCTCGTCGCGGTTGATGCCGGCGGCGCGGTCGGTCTTGCCGGTCTTCGAGACTTGGGGCGGTGGCGGCGCCGGCACGTCGGGGCCGAGGTCCGGCTTGCCCGGCACGCCGGCGACGATCACGCGCGCGTTCGGCTGCAGGTAGGCCTGCGCGACGCGGCGCACGTCGGCGGCGGTGACGCGGCGCAGGCGCTCGATGTCCTTCGGCAGGTAGCCCGGGTCGCCCGTGTACTGGTTGTACTGGTTGATCTGGTTCGCGAGGCCCGTGCCGCCCAGCTTCTCGATCGACGTCAGCATCGCCGTCTCGATCGTGTTGCGGGCGCGTTCGACTTCCTGCTCGGACGGTCCCGTGTCGCGCAGCGCCTTGAGTTCCGCATCGATCGCCGTCTCCAGCTCGGACGGTTCGTGGCCCGGGCGCGCGGTCGCGTCGACGATGAAGGTCGACGTCAGCGCGTTGGAATTCTGCGCGGCCGCCGCTTCCTGCGCGATCTGCCGTTCGTACACGAGGGTTTTATACAGGCGGCTCGACTTGCCGCCCGCGAGGATCTGTGCCGTCACCGCCAGCTCGGCGTCGCCCGGCTGGAAGGCCGGCGGCGTGAGCCACGCCATGTACAGGCGCGGCAGCTCCACGCGGTCCGGCACCGTGATGCGGCGCTCGCGCGCGATGGCGGGTGTCGCGACCTTCGGATGCACGACGGGCGGACTCTTTTTGAAGCTGCCGAAGTATTTGGCGACGAGGGCGCGCGTCTTGGCCTTGTCGATGTCGCCGGCGATCACGATGCTGGCGTTGTTCGGGCCATAGTAGCGTTTGAAGAAATCGCGCACGTCGGCCAGCTTCGCGTTCTGGATGTCGGCGTGCGAGCCGATGACGGCGGCGTAATACGGGTGCGTCTTCGGGAACAGCGCGTGGTTCAGCGCTTCCTCGACGACGCCGTAGGGGCGGTTCTCGACGCTCTGGCGGCGCTCGTTGCGCACGACGTCCTGCTGGTTCGACAGCGCCGCCTGATCCAGCACGTCGAGCAGGTAGCCCATGCGGTCGGCGTGGACCCACAGCGCGAGTTCGAGCTGGTTCGACGGTACCGTGTCGTAGTAATTGGTGCGGTCGTAGTCCGTGCTGCCGTTGCTGTCGGTGGCGCCGGCGCCTTCCAGCAGGCGGTCGGCGAGGCCGCGCGGCAGGTGCCGCGTCCCGGCGAACATCATGTGCTCGAACAGGTGGGCGAAGCCGGTGAGCCCTGGCGCCTCGTTGGCGGGGCCGACGTGGTACCAGATGTTGACCGCAACGATGGGCAGGCGGTGGTCCTCGACGAGGATCACTTCCAGGCCGTTGGGCAGCGTCGTCTTGTCGTAGCGGACCTCGGGCACCTCGGCCGCTGCCACCGGCCCTGCGAGGAGGAGCAGCAGGGAAAAACAGGAGAGGAGGCGTGTCATGCGGGCTCCGTTGTTTTAATGACAGGCGGCGCTGCCGCGGTCGGGTGGGGCGATGCTGAAGGACGCGAGCCGCGTCGACTCGACGAATTCCCAGCCGTACCCGCCCGCGTACAGGCGCAGGCGCAGCACGCCGGTGCGGTTGCTGTCGCGGACTTCGCTGTGCGCGACGGTGAACAGGAACGGCGTCGGATACGCGCCGCCGGTGCCGACGACGAACTGGCGGATGCCGTGCGTCGGGTCGAGCCGGCCATCCGCATCCTGCGGGGCGAAGCGTTCGTAGTCGTGGTCATGGCCGGACAGCACCAGCTCGGCGCCGGCCGCGTACAGCAGCTGCCAGGCGTCGCGCATCTTCGGGATGCTGCCGTGGCCGCCCGAGCTGTACAGCGGATGGTGCCAGTAGGCGAGCGTGCAGCGCGCGGGGTGGGCGGCGAGGTCGGCGCGCAGCCAGTCCAGCTGGGCCGCGTGCTGGGCCGGGGCGACGTTGCTGTCCAGCGAGATGATGTGCCAGGTGCCCAGCTCGAAGCTGTAGTAACCGCGGCCGGCGCGCGCGCCCCACCAGTCGAAATAGGGCTTCGCGCCCGGCGTGTAGTACTCGTGGTTGCCGGGTGCGGGCCACGTGCGGTCCTTGAAGCGGCCCCACGTCGGCGCATAGCAGCCGGTGAATTCCTTCATGGCGCCGCGCGGATAGGTCAGGTCGCCCAGCGCCAGCACGACGGCCAGCGGGTCCTGCGCGAGGCCGGCGGCGACGGTGGCGGCCGTGTCGGCCGCGCCCGAATACGCCGGATCGCGGTATGCACAGCGCGCGATGTCGCCGGCCGCGTACACGGTGATGCCCTGGTCCGGGCTTGCTGCGGCAGCGTTCAAGGAAGCGGCCGCCAGGAGCGCGGCCGCGGCCAGACGGCGCATCCTTACTCGAGCAGCCGCAAGAGGCCGGCCAGCGCGTGCGCCACCGTCTGCTCGCGGACCGCGTGGCGGTCGCCGGAGAACACGAGGCGTTCGGTGTACGTCGTGTCGCCCTTCGACCAGCCGAAGCACACCGTGCCCACGGGCTTGCCGGGCACGGCGCCGGTCGGGCCGGCGATGCCGGTCGTGGACACGGCCACGTCGGCGTTGCTGTTGGCGACCGCGCCCTCGGCCATCGCGCCCGCGACTTCCTCGCTGACGGAACCGAATTGCGCGATCAGCGCGGCCGGCACGTCCAGCATCTCCGTCTTGGAGGCGTTCGAATACGTCACGAAACCGCATTCGAACCAGCCGGTCGAGCCGGGGATTTCCGTGATGGCCTGGGAGACGCCGCCGCCGGTGCAGGATTCGGCCGTGGCCAGCAGCAGGTTCTTGGATTCGAGTGCCCGGCCCACACGGGTGGCCAGGTCGATGATGTCGTTCGTCACGTGTCGCTCCTCCTTGTAATGGCGGTAGCAGAGAACCGCCAGGTCTCCAGGATCCAACCGAGTGCGCCGCCGTGTGCCGGTCGCGGAAACGTTCCGCTGCGCGCTCGCGTCCATTCTAGCGCGCCTTCCCGCCCTGCGGCATCGGAATCTTAACGAAAAGCCATTCTTGCGGTTATGCCTTTACCGTCCTTACAAACGCAAATGTCTTTACCGCTGTAAATGACAGGCCCCGTTCCGTGCGACATCGTCCCCGGTTGTGCTGCTATCCTGCTCGCCTTGCGGGCTGGCCCGCTTGTTGTTCATTGACCGAACCAGGACCTCGCATGCCGCTCGACCGTTTCGCGCATGACCATCCGGGGCCGGCATACTCATGATGGTCTTTTCACGCGCAGCCGCGCGGCCTGTCCGCCGGGCGGCGCTGTGCCTGCTGATCCTCGCGGGTGCCGCCCACGCCGGCACAGGCCCCCTTGGCGCGCCTGAGCACAAGCTCAAGGCGGCCTACCTGTACCGTGTGGCCACGTTCGTCGACTGGCCGGACGCCGCGTTCGCGCACGCCGGCAGTCCGTTGCTGGTCGGCGTCGCCGGTAACGACGCGCTGGCCATCGAAGCCGCACAATTCATGACGGGCCGCCTCGTGCATGGCCGCGCGCTGGCGGTCCGCCGCGTCGACCCGCGCGCGCTGCCGCCCGGCCTGCACGTCCTGTACGTGGCCGCGTCGCCCGCGCGCGGCCGGTTGCTCGCGGCCGTGCGCAGCCAGCCCGTATTGACGGTGTGCGACGGCGTCCCCGCACCCGGTTGCGTCGTCGGACTCGTGGCGGACGGGGACCGCCTGCGGCTGCGCATCGACCGGCTCGAAGCGATGGCCGCGCAGCTGCGCATCAGCGCGCGCCTGCTGGCGTTGGCGACGTGGTGATGCCATGATCCGTCCGCGCCGCTCCATCCGCGAAAAACTCGTCACGATCGTGATGTCGACGACGCTCGCCGCGCTGGCCGTGTCCGTCGGCACCGTCGTCGTCTACGACCTGCGCAGCTATAAACACGCGCTGCTGACCGACCTCGCGACGCAGGCCGAACTGGTGGGGCACATGACGTCGGCCGCGCTGGCCTTCGACGACGCGCGCCTCGCGCGCGAGAACCTGGCCCTGCTGCGCAGCCGGCCGTCGGTGCGCGCCGCCGCGATCTACGACGAGAAGGGCGCGCTGTTCGCGACCTATGTGGCGCCCGGCGCGGACAGCACGTTCCCGGTGCGGCCCGCGAAGGGCGGCCGGTCCGTGCATGCGGGCGGCACGGCAACCTATGTCGGGCGCGGCGACGAACTGGTGCTGTACAAGCCGATCAGCGAAAACGGCGACCTGCTCGGCACCGTCTACCTGCGCTCGGAAAACCAGCTGATGGAACGCATGCGCGACTACCTCGTCATCTGCGCGTGCGTGACGGTGCTGGCCCTGTTCACCGCGTGGCTGCTCGTGCGCCGCCTCGGCCACACGATCACGACGCCCATCGATGCCATCACCCGCATCGCGCGCGAAGTCGTGGCGCGGCGCGACTATTCGCGGCGCGCGCCGCGCATCAGCGAGGACGAGGCGGCGGAACTCGTCGACTCCTTCAACGCGATGCTGACCGAGATCGAGCAGCGCACGCGCGCGCTCGAAGACTCGAACCGCGAGATCGCGCGCCTGAACGAAGGCCTGGAAGCGCGCGTGCAGGAACGCACGGCCCAGCTGGAGCTCGCCAATTCGGAACTGGGACTCGCGATCGACGAAGCGCGGAATGCCAACCAGGCCAAGTCCGCGTTCCTGTCGTCGATGAGCCATGAGCTGCGCACGCCGCTCAACGCCATCCTCGGCTTCGCGCAGATCCTGGCATCGAAGGACATGCCGACGACGCCGGAGCAGAAGCTCGAATTCTCCGGCCATATCCTGAAATCCGGCCGACACCTGCTCACCCTGATCAACGAGATCCTCGACCTGGCCAAGGTCGAGGCAGGGGCCGTGAGCCTGTCGATGGAACCGGTGCTGCTGGCCGAGGTGCTCGCCGAATGCGAGGGCATGATCGCGCCGCTGGCCGCCGCGCGCGGCGTGCGCGTGCTGTTCCCGGAGGCGCCGGCGGCGCGCCTGCTGGCCGACCGTACGCGCCTGAAGCAGGTCCTGCTGAACCTGTTGTCGAACGCGGTGAAGTACAACCGCGACGGCGGCGCCATCGTCGTCGATTGCGCGCAACCGGCGCCGCAGCGCCTGCGCCTGTCGGTGCAGGACACGGGCATGGGCTTGAGCCCTGAACAGGTCGCGGGCCTGTTCCAGCCCTTCAACCGCCTGGGCCAGGAAGCAGGCACGCAGGAAGGCACGGGCATCGGCCTCGTGGTGACGCGCCGCCTCGTCGAGCTGATGGGCGGCGAGATCGGCGTGACCAGCAGCCCCGGCGTGGGCAGCGTGTTCTGGATCGAGCTGGCCGTCGCCGGTACGGATGGCGCGTCGCCTGCCGCCCCGCCTGCCGCGCGGTCGGTGCCCGTCCGGGCGGACGGCACCGGACCCGGAGAGCCGCATACGGTGCTGTACATCGAAGACAATCCGGCCAACCTGAAGCTCGTGCAGGAGATCGTGCGCTTCCGGTCCGACCTGCGCCTCGTGAGCGCGCCGGACGGCCACTTCGGCCTGTCGCTCGCGCGCAGCCAGAAACCCGACGTCATCCTGATGGACCTGAACCTGCCCGGCCTCTCCGGGTTCGAGGTCCTGGCGCAGCTGCGCCGCGAACCCGAGACCGCGCGGATCCCGGCCATCGCGGTATCCGCCAACGCCATGCGCGCCGACATCGACCGCGCGCTGGCGGCCGGCTTCACGTACTACCTGACCAAGCCGATCGACATCGGCCAGTTCAACGAGGCCATCGACGCCGTACTGTCAGCCCGAATGAGGACGACCCCATGATTTCCGCCACCGACATCCGCCACGCGCACATCCTCGTCGTCGACGACGAACCGGTGAACGTGCAGCTGCTCGAGTTCCTGCTCAAGACCAGCGGCTACGAGCACGTCGCCAGCACCACCGACCCGCGCCAGGTCGCCGCGCTGCACCTGCAGCATCGCTACGACCTGATCATCCTCGACCTGCAGATGCCGCACATGGACGGCTTCCAGGTGATGGAAGCGTTGAAGCCGATGGAGCGCGAGTCCTGGCTGCCCGTGCTCGTGGTGACGGCGGAGCCGGACAAGAAGCTGGCCGCGCTGGAAGCGGGCGCGCGCGACTTCATCGGCAAGCCGTTCGACACGGTGGAGGTCCTGACGCGCATCCGCAACCTGCTCGAAGTGCGGCTGTTCCACAAGGAGTCGCAGGACTACGGCGCGCGCATGGAGCGCACGGTGCGCGAGCGGACGGCCGAGCTGCAGCGCTTCCGCGGCGCGATGGACGCGACCACCGACGCCATCTTCCTCGTCGACGCGCGCACGATGGCGATGGTCGACGTCAGCGACGGCGCCTGCCGCATGCTGGGTTTTTCGCGCGAGGCGCTGCTGCGCATCGATCCGGTGGCGCTGGGTCTCGCGGAACGCGCTCAGCTCGAACGCTATGCGGACCCGGCGTCCACGTCGCGCGAGCACGACATCGTCGAGACGGAGCTGCTGCGCGCGGACGGGCAGGGCGCGGTGCCGGTCGAGATCAGCTGGCAGCTGCAGCAGCAGGACAACAGCCACCGCATCCTGATCGCCGTCGCGCGCGACATCAGCGAGCGCCTGCAGGCCGCGCAGCGCCTGAAGCACATGTCGAACTACGACAGCCTGACCGGCCTGCCGAACCGCAGCCTGTTCTTCCACACGCTGCGCGACGCCATCGAACTCGCGCAAGACAAGAACTGGCGCATCGCCGTGCTGTTCATCACGCTCGACCGCTTTAAAATCGTCAACGACTCGCTCGGCCCCGCGCTGGGCGACGAGCTGCTGCGCCAGTTCAGCACGAGACTGGTGCGCTGCGTACGCCTGCGCGACACGATCGGCCGGCTCGGTGGCGACGAGTTCGCGCTGATCCTGACGATGACGCGCGAGCAGACGGAGGACGAAGCGGTCAGCGTCGCCAACGAGGTGCGCGAGGCGCTGCGCGCGCCGTTCGACCTGAACGGCCAGCAGGCCGTGCTGACGGCCAGCATCGGCATCGCGATGTACCCGGACGACGCCACGGATCCGGGCACGCTGGTGAAATACGCGGACGTGGCGATGGTGCGCGCGAAGGAGGCGGGCCGCGACGGCTACCGCTTCTTCACGGCCGGGATGAACGTGCAGGTGCTGGCGCGGCTCGACCTCGAACTGGCGCTGCGCGCGGCCATCGACGGCGAGCAGTTCGAGCTGCACTACCAGCCCAAGCTGGACCTGAACACGGGCCGCGTGACCGGCGTGGAGGCGCTGCTGCGCTGGCGCCGTCCCGGTGTCGGCCTCGTGTACCCGGCCGAATTCGTGCCCGTCATGGAAGACACGGGCATGGTCGTGCGCGTGGGCGCGTGGATCATCGACGAGGCCTGCCGCCAGATCGCCGCGTGGAATGCGGAGGGCGTGCGCGACGTACGCGTGGCCGTCAACGTGTCGAGCCGCCAGTTCGTCGAGGGCGACCTGGAAGGCGACATCCGCGCGGCGCTGGCGGAGCACCGCGTGGATCCGGGCCTGCTCGAACTGGAGCTGACGGAAAGCGCGCTGATGTCGAACTTCGAGCACACGGTGCAAGTGCTGGAGCGCTTGAAAGCACTGGGCATCCGCATCGCCATCGACGATTTCGGCACCGGCTATTCGAGCCTCGCGTACCTGAAGCGCTTCCCGATCGACAAGCTGAAGATCGACATCGCGTTCGTGCGCGACATCACGACGAACCCGGACGACGCCGCGATCGCGCTGGCCATCATCAGCATGGCGCACAGCCTGCACATGCAGGTGATCGCGGAGGGCGTGGAATCGCGCGCGCAGATGGCGCTGCTGCGCCGCCACCGCTGCGACGAGATCCAGGGTTTTCATTTTTCGCGCGCGCTGCCGCCGGCCGACCTGGCCCGGCTGGTGCTGGAGAACCGCGCCCAGCCGACGCGTCCGGCGGAGGACGACCGCAACGTCCAGACGCTGCTGCTGGTGGACGACGACGTCAACGTGCTGGCCGCGCTGCACCGGCTGTTCAGGCGCGACAACTACCGCGTGCTGACGGCCGCGTCGCCGGCCGAGGGCTTCGAATTGCTGGCGCTGTACCACGTGCAGGTGATCCTGTGCGACCAGAAGATGCCCGTGATGAACGGCACCGAATTCCTCAGCAAGGTCAAGGAGATGTATCCGGACACGATGCGCATCATCCTGTCCGGCTACACGGGCGTGGAGACGGTGCTCGATTCGATCAACCGGGGCGCCATCTACCGCTTCTACACGAAGCCGTGGAACGAGACGGAATTGCGCGACAACGTGCGGCTCGCGTTCCGCCAGTACTGGCTCACGCACGGGCCGTACGATGACCGCAAGACGCCGCGCGGGGACGAGGAAGCGGCGTGAACGCGTGGGCACGGGGTGCCCACCCTGCCGGCTACGCGACATCGTAGGGCGGGCTCCCCGAGCCCGCGCGCAAGCTAGCCCGGGCTGAAGTGATCCCAGCCGTAGGGCGGGCTCCCCGAGTGAACGCGTGGGCACGGGGTGCCCACCCTACCGGCTACGCGACATCGTAGGGCGGGGTAATTGATGCCAGCGGCATCAATTACGAGCCCGCGCGAAAGCTAGCCCGGGCTGAAGTGATCCCAGCCGGCCAGCTGCAGATCGAGATCTGTGCCGTCCGCATCGACGAGACGCAAGCCCCGTTCGGAAGTGATCGACCCCACCCGCGTCACCGCCGTCCCGCTGGCCGCGCCGGCGGCCACGATCGCATCGCGCTGCGCCACCGGCGCCGTGAAGCACAGTTCGTAATCGTCCCCGCCGGCCGCGGCGAAGCGGCGGCGTAGTCCGATCGGCTGGCGGGCCAGTGCCGGGCCGGCCGGCAGCGCGTCCACGTCCAGCACGGCGCCCACGCGCGACGCGGTCAGGATGTGCTTCAAATCGCCCACGAGGCCGTCCGAGATGTCCAGCGCGGCATGCGCGAGGGCTCCTTCCGCGAGCAGGCGCCCGAGCGCCACGCGCGGCGTGGGCGCGTGCATGCGCTGGCCGGTGGCGGCGTGGTCGGCGGCATCCAGCGCGACCTCGCTGCGGCGCGCGGCCAGCCACAGGCGCGCATCGCCCAGCGTGCCCGAGATCCAGATGTCGTCGCCCGCGCGCGCGGCGTCGCGCCGCAGTGCCTGGCCGGGCGCCAGCTCGCCGAAGATCGTGATGCACACGTTCAGCGGGCCCTTGGTCGTGTCGCCCCCGACCAGCTCGCAGCCGTGGGCGTCGGCCAGCGCGAACAGGCCGCGCGAGAAGGCGTCGAGCCAGTCGGGTTCCGCCGCCGGCAGCGACAGCGCCAGCGTGAAGCCGAGCGGCCGCGCGCCCATCGCGGCGAGGTCCGACAGGTTCACGGCGAGACACTTGTGCCCGAGCGTGAACGGGTCGGCGCCGGCAAAGAAATGGCGGTCCTCGACCAGCATGTCGGACGAGATGGCCAGCACCTTGCCGGGCGTGGGGGACAGCAGCGCGCAATCGTCGCCGATGCCCAGGAAGGTGTTGGGACCGGGCGCGCGGTCGCGCTGGAAGTAGCGCTTGATGAGATCGAATTCGGAGAGCATGCCGCGATTCTAATCCGTGACCGCCGCCACGTGGGCCGCGCGCCGGTAGCCGCCGGGCCCGATCCCGTAATGGCGCTTGAACACGCGGTTGAACGCCGCTTCCGACTGGTAGCCGACGGCCAGGGCGACGTCGCCGACGGCGCCCTCTCCCTGCAGCAGGGCGCGGGCGGCGCGCGCCATGCGCAGCTGGGTCAGCATGTCGGCCGGCGGCATGCCGCACAGGCGCGCGAACAGGCGGGCGAACGTGGCGCGCGACATGTGGCACGCCTCGGCCAGGTCTTCCACCTTCCACGGCCGTTCGGGCGATTCCAGCATGCGGGCGAGCGCGTTGCCCAGGCGGCGGTCGGCCAGGATGGCGAACAGGCCGGGCGCCTCGTGACCGGTTCCGGCCAGCCAGGCGCGCAGCAGCAGCGCGAACAGGGCGCCCGACAGCTGGGCGATGACGACGTCGCCGCCGGGCCGCACCACCGTCGTCTCGTGCTGCAGCAGCCGCACGAGCGCGTGCAGGCCGGGGAAGTCATCGGCGCGGCTGGCGCGCACGACCATCACGTCGGGCAGGGCGCGCGCGAGGGCCTGGCGCGCGGCGCCGTCGAACACGAAGCTGCCGCACAGGATCGCCGTGGCGGGACCATCGCCTTCGTTGCCCTTGCGTTGCAGCGGGCCGTCGGCGCCGAGCGATCGCACCGGGGCGGCGTCCGCGGCCGGCCCGGCGTGCAGGCGGTGCGCGCTGCCGCCGGGGAAGACGACGACGTCGCCCGTCGCAAGGTCCAGCGTGTCGTGGCCGGGGACGTCGACGCGCGCGCCGCCCTCGACGATCACGTGGAACGGCGCCACGCCCGGCGTCGCGGCGGGTTCGTCCAGCACCCAGGGCGCCGCGAGTTCGCAGCGGATGTCGAGGGAGGTGCGGATCGTGTACAGCGACAGCAGGCGGCTCAGGGTATCCATGTCTTTATCAGATGAGACGATTGGGCAAATTATCGCAGCATCCGGGCATTCATCGTACTAGTCCAAGGGCCTAGACTTCTTTCCACACCAACCCACAACGAAAGGAAAGATCATGAGCCGTCTTAACGCACTGGGTACCAACGCCACCGGCCGTACCGCCGAACTCTTTACCGCCATCAAAGCGAAACTGGGCAAGGTCCCGAACGCGTACGACACGATCGGCAGCAACAGCGCCGTGGCCCTGGAGGCGCTGCTGGGCTTCGATGCGAAGCTGGCCGACACAAGCCTGTCGAAAAAAGAGATCGAGGTGATCAAGCTGGCCGTCAGCGAAGTGAGCGGTTGCGATTATTGCCTGGCCGCGCATACGCTGATGGGCAAAATGGCCGGCCTGAGCCCGGAGGAAATCCTGGCCGCAAGGAAGGGTAACGTCAACGGCAACCCGGGCGGCGATGCGAAACTGGACGCGCTGTCGACGTTCGTGCGTGAAGTGGCGGGCACCCGCGGCACCGTGCCGCAGCCGGTGGTGGATGCGTTCAAGGCGGCCGGCTACACGGATACGCAGGTGGTGGACACGATCTTCGCGATCAGCAGCATCACGTTCACGAACCTGCTGAACCGCATCAACGACACGGTGGTGGACTTCCCGAAAGCGCCTGCCTGAAGCGGAACGGGGCGGGAAGCGGAGGCAGGTGCCATGCTACCTGCCTCCGGTCACGACTGTCGATACCAAGAAATACGTAGACGGTTCGCGGTGACACTCTGCTAAAATCGGAGACCCCCGGTTAGTTCAGGAAGGCTGCAAAGCATGGATTCGTCAATCGATAAAAAAGAAGAACTACGTCAACAACTGCGGGCTGCCGCGCTCGAGTACCACCAGTTTCCCTCTCCCGGCAAGATCGCCGTCACCCCGACCAAATCCGTCCTGAACCAGCGCGACCTGGCTTTGGCGTACTCGCCGGGCGTCGCCGCGCCCTGCGAAGAAATCGTCAAGGACCCCGCCAGCGCCTATAAATATACGGCGCGCGGCAACCTCGTCGCGGTCATCTCGAACGGTACCGCCGTCCTCGGCCTCGGCAACATCGGCCCGCTTGCCTCGAAACCGGTCATGGAAGGCAAGGGCGTGCTGTTCAAGAAGTTCGCCGGCATCGACGTGTTCGACATCGAGATCAACGAAACCGATCCGGACAAGCTGATCGAGGTGATCGCCGCGCTGGAACCGACGTTCGGCGGCGTGAACCTCGAGGACATCAAGGCGCCCGAGTGCTTCTACATCGAGCGCAAGCTGCGCGAGCGCATGAAGATCCCGGTCTTCCACGACGACCAGCACGGCACCGCGATCATCGTCGGCGCCGCCATCCTGAACGGCCTGAAGGTCGTCGGCAAGGATCTCAAGAAGTGCAAGATGGTCGTGTCCGGCGCGGGCGCCGCGGCGCTGGCCTGCCTCGACCTGGCGGTCGACCTCGGCTTCCCGATCGAGAATATTTACGTGACCGACCTCGCCGGCGTCGTCTACAAGGGCCGCACCGAGCTGATGGACCCGGACAAGGAACGCTTCGCCCAGGATACGCCGGCCCGTTCGCTGTCCGAGATCATCCCGGACGCCGACATCTTCCTGGGCCTGTCCGCCGGCGGCGTGCTCAAGCCGGAAATGGTCGCGAAGATGGCGCCGAACCCGCTGATCCTGGCGCTCGCCAACCCGAACCCGGAAATCCTGCCGGAAGACGCGAAGGCCGTCCGCGACGACGTCATCATCGCCACCGGCCGTTCGGACTACCCGAACCAGGTCAACAACGTGCTGTGCTTCCCGTACATGTTCCGCGGCGCGCTGGACTGCGGCGCAACGACGATCACGCGCGAAATGGAAATCGCCGTGGTGCACGCGATCGCCGACCTGGCCCACGCGGAACAGTCGGACATCGTGGCATCGGCCTACGGCATCTCGAACCTGTCGTTCGGTCCGGAATACCTGATCCCGATGCCGTTCGACCCGCGCCTGTTGACGCACATCGCGCCGGCCGTCGCCAAGGCGGCGATGGATGGCGGCGTCGCCACCCGTCCGATCGCCGACCTGGCCGCGTACGCCGAGAGCCTGCAGCAATTTGTCTACCGCAGCGGCAGCTTCATGAAGCCGCTGTTCCAGATCGCCAAGAGCGCGCCGGCCGAGCGCAAGCGCATCGTCTTCGCCGAGGGCGAGGAAGAGCGCGTGCTGCGCGCGGTGCAGGTCGTCGTCGACGAGAACCTGGCCCGCCCGATCCTCGTCGGCCGTCCGGCCGTGCTGGAAAAGCGCATCGAGAAATTCGGCCTGCGCCTGAAGCAGGGCAAGCACTTCGACGTCATCAACCCCGACTTCGACGAGCGCTACCGCGATTACTGGCAGTCGTACCACCAGATGGTGATGCGCAAGGGCGTCACGGAAGACCTCGCCAAGCTGGCGATGCGCCGCCGTCACACGCTGATCGGCGCGATGATGATCCACAAGGGCGACGCCGACGGCATGATCTGCGGCACCTACGGCACGACCGACGTGCACCTGCAGTACATCGAGCAGGTGCTGGGCAAGCGTGCCGGCAGCAACGTCTATGCGGCGCTGAACTTCATCATCACGCAGGAACGCCAGATCGCGATGGTCGACACGCACGTCAACGAGAATCCGACCGCGGAAGAGCTGGCCGAGATCACGCTGATGGCGTCCGAGGAACTGGAGCGCCTGGGCATCACGCCGCGCGTGGCGCTGCTGTCGCACTCGAACTTCGGCACGTCGAACAGCGCGTCGGCCAGGAAGATGCGCGCCGCGTTGGGCCTCATCCAGCAAAAGGCCCCGAACCTGGAAGTCGACGGCGAGATGCACGGCGACACGGCCCTGGACACGAAGCTGCGCGCCAAGATCATGCCGCAATCGACGCTGAAGGGCGACGCCAACCTGCTCGTCATGCCGAACATCGAAGCCGCGAACATCGCCTACAACGTGGTCAAGACGGCGGCCGGCAGCGGCGTCGCCATCGGTCCCGTGCTGCTGGGTTGCGCGCGTCCGGTGCACATCCTGACCCCGTCGGCCACCGTCCGCCGCATCGTCAACATGACGGCGCTGTGCGTCGTCGACGCCGTCTCGGAGCGTTGATACGACACCTTTGTGTTGTAGATTTGCCACCTGTGACGAAATGACTCAAAAGGGCCCATTGCGGCCCTTTTGTCATTGAAATGTAGAAGTTCCCGACATTTCGTGAATATGTAATAAAGCTTGAGCGACTCGTAACAATGCGTAATCACGCGACGTGTTTGCGGGCTTTCAGGCGATAATAGACGAGTACATATTGCTTCTTTTGCACGATTTCTTTTGTGCAAGGGCCCAAGCACCACTCTGTTACAATGCGGGGTTGTTGGAAAATTATCTGGTCCGCGCCAGCGCGGCCGACGACCCGCATGCCGACCCGCCTCGGCTGTTGCGGCGGCCGCTACGGACCACCACTGGATCACCAAGAACATGCAAACAACAAAAAAGGCCCTGATCACCGGTATTACCGGGCAGGATGGAGCCTATCTGGCACAATTGCTCCTGGAAAAGGGCTACTCCGTGACCGGCACTTTTCGCCGGTCCAGCTCGGTTAATTTCTGGCGCATTGCCGAACTCGGTATCGAGCAGCATCCGAACCTGAACCTCGTCGAATACGACCTCACCGATCTCTCCTCGAGCATCCGCCTGATCGAATCCACCCGTCCGGACGAGGTGTACAACCTGGCCGCGCAGAGCTTCGTCGGCGTCTCGTTCGATCAGCCCGTGACCACCGCCTCGATCACCGGCATCGGCGCCGTCAACCTGCTGGAAGCGATCCGCATCGTCCACCCGAAAGCGCGCTTCTACCAGGCCTCCACGTCGGAGATGTTCGGCAAGGTGCAGGCCGTGCCGCAGGTCGAGTCGACCCCGTTCTATCCGCGCAGCCCGTACGGCGTCGCCAAGCTGTACGCCCACTGGATGACCGTGAACTACCGCGAGTCCTATGGCATCTTCGGCAGCTCGGGCATCCTGTTCAACCACGAGTCGCCACTGCGCGGCCGCGAGTTCGTCACCCGCAAGATCACGGATTCCGTCGCCAAGATCGTCCTGAACAAGCTGGACGTGCTGGAACTGGGCAACATGGACGCCAAGCGCGACTGGGGCTATGCGCGCGAATACGTGGAAGGCATGTGGCGCATCCTGCAGGCCGACGAGCCCGATACGTTCGTGCTGGCCACCAACCGCACCGAAACGGTGCGCGACTTCGTCACCATGGCCTTCCGCGGCGCCAACCTCGACGTCGAGTGGAAAGGCAAGGGCGAGCAGGAAACGGGGCATTGCGCCCGTACCGGCAAGCTGCTCGTGCGCGTGTCGCCGAAGTTCTACCGTCCGGCCGAGGTCGACCTGCTGATCGGCGATCCGTCCAAGGCGCAGCAAGAGCTGGGCTGGAAGGCCGAGACGTCGCTCGAACAGCTGTGCCAGATGATGGTCGACGCCGACCTGCGTCGCAACGAGACCGGTTTTTCGTTCTGACATGAACCGCATGGTCACGGAAGACCTCGTCCGGATGGTTGAGCCCAGGGAAGGCGAGGGCAAGCGCGCCCTCATCACCGGCCTGCGCGGCTTCACCGGCTACTACATGGCGCGCGAGCTCACCGCCGCGGGCTATCACGTGTTCGGCACGGTGTTGCCGGGCAGCGAGACCGGACCGGACATCTTCACCGTCGACCTGACCGACCGCGCCGCGCTGGCCGCCGTCATCGAACAAGTGCGGCCGGACGTGGTGGTCCACCTGGCCGCCATCGCGTTCGTGGCCCACAACGACGCCGAGCAAATGTACCGCGTCAACGTGGTCGGCACCCGTAACCTGCTGGAAGCGCTGGCGCACGGCGCGCACAAGCCGTCCAAGGTGCTGCTCGCGTCGTCCGCCAATATCTACGGCAACGCCGCGGTGCCCGTGATCGACGAATTCGTGCCGCCCGCGCCGGCGAACGACTACGCCGTCAGCAAGCTCGCGATGGAATACATGGCGCGCCTGTGGATGGACAAGCTGCCGATCGTGATCGCGCGGCCGTTCAACTACACGGGCGTCGGCCAGAACGAGAACTTCCTGCTGCCCAAGATCGTGTCGCACTTCCGCAAGGGCGCGCGCCGCATCGAGTTGGGCAACCTGGCGATCGCGCGCGATTTTTCCGACGTGCGCACGGTGGCGAAGAGCTACCGGCGCCTGCTCGCGGCGGCACCCGCCGGCGAAGTCTTCAATGTCTGCTCCGGCCGCTCGCACTCGCTGGAGAGCCTGATCGACATGATGAGCGACATCGCCGGCTACCGCATCGAAGTGCACGTCAACCCCGCCTTCGTGCGCGCCAACGAGGTGCTCACGCTGTCCGGCAGCAACGCCAAGCTGGCAGGCACGATCGGTACGATCGAGCCCACGCCGCTGGTCGACACGCTGCGCTGGATGTACCAGGCATGAACAGGGTGCCGACCGGCCTGGACACCACCATGATCGAACTGGGCCTCCCTAAACGACGACCGGACGGCACGCCCGCCCTGCAGGACCGCCTGCGCGCGCTCCCCGGTTCCGCCGAGGCCGCCAACGATGCGCTCGTGCAGCCGGACCTGCGCATCGGCATCGGCACGACCATGATCGAGCCGGCCTTCACGGGCGGGCACCTGGACGGCATCGGCGTCTATACGCAGGCATTGCTGCGCCACCTGCCGCACGCCGGCTGCGCGATGCGGCCGTATTCCTGGCCGCGCCTGCGCAGCGCCGGGCCCGTGACGAAGGGCGAAGCGTTGCCCCGTACCTTCGAACGCGCGTCCTTCGTCGACCTCGTGACCCCGGACGCGCACCGCGTGCACATGCCCGTCGACGTGTTCCACGTGACCGACTACCGCGTCGTGCGCATGGATTGCCCCGTGGTCGCCAGCCTGCACGATGCGCTGCCCGTGAAACATCCCGAGTGGTGCAATCCGCGCATGCGTGGCCTGAAGAACTGGCTGCAGCGCAAGGCCGCGCAAAAGGCCGACCACGTGATCGCGCTGTCGCACTTCGCCATCGACGAACTGGTCGACTGCTTCGGCATCGACGAGCGCCGCATCACCGTCGTGCCGTGCGGCGTGGATGAAGAATGGCTGGCGCCGCCGCCGGCGCATGCCGTGGCGATGACCCTGCAGGCCAACGGATTGCGTCCGGGGTATTTCCTGTTCGTGGGCACGCTGCAGCCGCGCAAGAACGTCGAGCGCCTGCTGGACGCCTACCTGTCGCTGCCGCCCGCCGTGCGCGCGGAGCGCCAGCTCGTCATCGTCGGCAGTGCCGGTGCGCGCTCGGAAGACCTGCTGCGCCGCATCGCCGCCGCCGTGCAGGACGGGGCGAACGTCGTCTGGCTGAACCGGCTCACCGACAACACCGAACTGCGCCACGTGTACGCCGGCGCGGGCGTGTTCGTGTTCGCGTCGCTGTACGAAGGCTTCGGCATCCCGGTCGTCGAGGCGTTCGCGTCCGGCGTGCCGGTCGTCGCGTCGAACACGACGTCGCTGCCGGAAGTGACGGCCGGCGCGGCGCTGGAGGTCGATCCGCTCGACACCGGCGCGATCGCCGACGCCATGCTCACGCTGGCGCGCGAACCCGCCGTGCGGGCGCGCTGCATCGCGGCCGGGCGGGTGCGCGCCGCCCAGCTGACCTGGAACGCGACGGCGCGCCAGACCGCCGCCGTCTACCGCTCTTTACTCTGACCAGACTGCCTCCATGTCCCAGCCCATGCGTGTCCTGCACTTCTACAAGACCTATTTCCCCGATTCGGTCGGCGGCGTCGAACAGGTCATCCGTCAGATGTGCGTGGGAACAGGGCGTCTGGGCATCACGAACCAGGTGTTGTCGCTGTCGCGCGACCGGCGCCTGGAACCGTTCGACTACGAAGGCCATACGGTGCACCGCGTGCCGCTGAACTTCGAGGTGGCGTCGAACGCGGTCTCGGTGCAGGCGATCGGCAAGCTGGCGCGCATGGCGGCGGAAGCCGACGTCGTGCACTACCACTTCCCGTGGCCGTTCATGGACCTGGCGCACTTCATCGCCCGCATCGACAAGCCGACCGTCGTCACGTACCACTCCGACATCGTGCGCCAGAAAGCGCTGCTGAAGCTGTACCAGCCCCTGAAGCACCGGTTCCTGGAAAGCGTCGACACGATCGTCGCGACGTCGCCCAACTACCTGGCGTCGTCGGCCGTGCTCGACCGCTACCGCGACAAGACGCGCGTGATCACGTTCGGCCTCGACAAATCCAGCTATCCGGAACCGGACCAGGCCCGCCTGGACCACTGGCGCGCGCGGGTCGGCCCGAAATTCTTCCTGTTCGTGGGCGTGCTGCGCTACTACAAGGGCCTGCACATCCTGCTCGACGCCGTGGCCGGCACGGATTACCCCGTCGTGATCGTCGGCGCGGGTCCGATCGAGGCGGAACTGAAGGCGCACGCCGAGCGCCTGGGCCTGAAGCGCGTGCAGTTCGTCGGCGCCGTGGACGACCTCGACAAGGCGGCGCTGCTCAAGCTCTGCTACGCCGTCGCCTTCCCGTCGCACCTGCGCTCGGAAGCCTTCGGCATCTCGCTGCTGGAAGGCGCGATGTACGGCAAGCCGATGATCTCCAGCGAGATCGGCACGGGCACCACGTACATCAACGTGCACGGCGAGACCGGCCTGGTCGTGCCGCCGTCCGACCACGAGGCGCTGCGCGCCGCGATGACGCGGCTGTGGCACGATCCGCAGATGGCGCAGGAGATGGGCCAGCGCGCGGAGGCGCGCTACTGGCAGCTGTTCACGTCGGCGCAGATGGCCGACAACTATGCGCGCCTGTACCAGGAACTGGTGGCGCGCCGGGCGGATGTGCGACTGGCTGCCGCGCCGCGTCTGGGCTAAGGTCACGCGTGGGCACGGGGGGCCCACCCTACGGTTCCCGTAGCTCGTAGGGTGGACTCCCCGAGCCCACCATGCATATCACGCCGCCACCGCGATCGGTGCCGGCGCCGGCACCGCGTCCTGCTCCGCCCACCGCTCGCGGATCGCGCGGATCGCCGGCATCTGCGCGAGAAACAGGTCGACCAGCTCCGCATCGAAGTGCTTGCCCTTCTGCTTGACGAGGAAGTCGAGCGCCTCTTGTTCCGTCCACGCCTTCTTGTACGGCCGGATCGACGTCAGCGCGTCGAACACGTCGGCGATGGCGCAGATGCGGCCTTCGAGCGGAATGTCCTTGCCGGCCAGGCCGTTCGGATAACCGCTGCCGTCCCATTTCTCGTGGTGCGTGAGCGCGATATTGCGCGCCAGCGCCAGCACGCCGTGGTCGTGGTGGCCGATGATCTCGGCGCCGATGCGCGCGTGGCTTTGCATGATCTTCCATTCGTCCGGATCGAGCGGTCCGGGTTTCTGCAGCACGCGGTCGGGAATGCCGATCTTGCCCACGTCGTGCATCGGCGCGGCGTGCAGCAGGTCGTCCGCTTCCGCTTCCGTCATGCCGGCCGCGAGGCCCAGGATGCGCGCGAAGTGGCTCATGCGGATGACGTGCAGGCCCGTCTCGTTGTCCTTGTATTCGGCGGCCAGGCCGAGGCGCTGAACGATCTCCAGGCGCGACGCGCGCAATTCTTCCATGCGCACGAGCGACAGGTGGGTGCGCACGCGGGCGCGCACGATCGGCGGGCTGACGGGCTTCGTGATGTAGTCCACGGCGCCGGCCTCGAAGCCTTCCACCTCGTCGCTCGTGTCGTTGAGCGCGGTGACGAAGATGACGGGGACGGCGGCCAGCGCCGGATCGGCCTTGAGGGCGGCGCACACTTCGTAGCCGCTCATGCCGGGCATCATCACGTCGAGCAGGACCAGGTCGGGCGTTTCTTCGCGCGCCAGTTCGAGCGCGCGTGGGCCGTCCTTGGCGAAACGCAGGCGGTAGTGGTCTTGCAGGATCTGGCGCAGCAGCTGCAGGTTGCTGGCCTCGTCGTCGACCGCGAGGATCAGCGGTTGGTTGACGGTGGTCATTCGATGGTCTCCTGTGCCGGCTCGTCGATGGCGGCCAGCACGGTGTCAAGTTGTTGCAGGGCGAGGTCGAAGTCGAAATCGGAAATGGCGGCGTGGACTTGCGCGACGCGGGAGGCGAGCGGATGGCCGCTCGTGGCGGCGGCGAGGCCCGCCAGCGCGGCGTCGTCCAGGCCGCCGCGCTTGAGCGCGTCGCGCAGCACGTTGGCGGCGCGGCGTGCGCGGTCCAGGTCGGCCACGGGGCGGGCCGCCTGCGGCTTGGCGGCGGCCGGCTGGGGCAGGGCGGCGCGGATCGCGTCCAGCGCGGCGTCGAGCAGGCCGCAGAGGTCGTCCAGCGACGCTTCCAGCGTGGGCTCGGCGGCGGGATACAGCTTGCCGCTGTCGCCGTCGACGAGGCCTTCCAGCTTGGCCAGCGCATCGGCCAGCAGTTCCAGGCCGAGGTTGGCGGCGACGCCGCGCACCTTGTGCGCGTGCATGCGCAGCGCGCGGTAGTCGGCCGCCGTGGCGTGGGCCGCGAGCGTGGCGCCGAGGCCGTCGTGCTGGGCGGCGAAGTGGGCGAGGGCTTCCAGCCACGCGTCTTCCTTGTCGCTCCAGCGGCGCAGGCCGGCGTGGCGGTTGAGGGTCTGGCGTTCCTGCGCCGGCAGGTCGTCCGCTTGGTGGCCGGGGCCGAGGCCCAGCACACGCGCGATTTCGTGCGACAGCGCGAACCAGTCGACCGGCTTGGTCGCGAAGCCGTCCATGCCCGCCTCGACGCTGGCGCGGCGGTGCTCGGCCAGCACGCTGGCGGTCATGGCGATGACCGGCACGCGCGTCCGGCCGCCGGCGGCTTCCTGTTCGCGGATCATGCGCGTGGCGGTGAGACCGTCCAGCGTCGGCATCTGGAAATCCATCAGGATGACGTCGAAGCGCTCGCGGGCCGCGATCTCGACGACGGCGGCACCGTCGCCCACGGCCGTCATCGTGTGGCCGCGGCGCGCCAGCAGCAGTTGCAGCAGTTCCTGGTTCTGCGGCACGTCGTCCGCCACCAGCACGCGCAGCGGCGGCAGGGCGGCGGCCGTGCGCACGCGCGGCTGCTGCGGGGCGAAGCGCGCCAGTACGAGCGGCAGCACGACGTGGAACGTCGTGCCGCGGCCTGGTTCGCTCTCGGCCCAGATGCGGCCGCCCATCAGCTCGACGAGCTGCTTGCAGATCGTGGTGCCGAGGCCCGTGCCGCCGAAGCGGCGCGTCATCGACGCGTCGGCCTGGGTGAACGGTTCGAAGATGGCGGCCAGGCGCTCCGGCGCGATGCCGATGCCGGTGTCGCTGATCGTGAAATGCAGGTGTTCGTCCTTCAGGTCGGCGCGCAGGGTGACGCTGCCCTGTTCCGTGAACTTGATCGCGTTGTCGAGCAGGTTGGTGAGCACCTGGCGCACGCGCAGCTCGTCGCCGCGCAGGCAGGTCGGCAGCGCCGGATCGTAATGGATGTCGACGTGCAGGCCCTTGGCGCGCGCGTTGGCGGCCAGCGTCGACGACAGCTCGTCGATCAGCGACAGCAGGTTGTAGTCGTTCTGTTCCAGCTCCACCGCGCCTTTTTCCAGCTTGGCGGTGTCGAGGATCTCGTTGAGGAGGCGCAGCAGGGCGCGGCCCGAGCTGCGGATCGTGTCCAGGTGGCGGCGCTGGTCGGCGTTCAGTTCGCCGTCCAGCAGCACGTCGGTGAAGCCGAGGATGGCATTCATCGGCGTGCGGATCTCGTGACTCATGTTGGCGACGAAGCTCGCGCGCGCCGCGGCCGCCTGTTCGGCGTTTTCCTTCGCCACGCGCAGCGCGTCTTCTATCTCGCGCCGCTCCGTGATGTCGAGGATGACGCCGTCCAGCCAGCACAGCTCGCCCGCCTCGTTGCGCACGCCGGTGCCGTTTTCCCACATCCAGCGGGTGCTGCCGTCCGCATGCAATAAACGGTACTCGACGAGGTACGGCCGGTCCTCGCGCAGCGCGGTGGCGATCGTTTCCGACACGCGCACGCGGTCGGCCGCGTGGATCAGCGGCGCGAACGTGCGGCGCGGCGCCGCGCCCAGGAAGTCGCGGCCCGGATAGCCGGTGATGCGCTCGACGGCGTCGCTGATGAACAGCATCGGCGCCTCGCCTTCGATCAGGCTGCTGCGATACGAGATGCCGGGAATGTTGCCGATCAGCGAACGGAACTGCTGCTCGCTGGCGCGCAGCGCCTGCTCCATCTTGCGCCGGTCGCTGATGTCGGTGATGAAGCAGACGAACAGGTCCTGCCCGTCCAGGCGCGCATGGCCGAGGGCGCGCCGGATCGGCACGATGCTGCCGTCCTTGCAGCGGCCCGTGACGTCGGCGCCGCGCGCGCCGGGGCTGATCTGGCCCGTGCGCAGCGAGTGCAGCAGGCCGACTTCCTCGGACGCGGTTTCGTTGCCGATCACGAGGCGGATGTTGTGGCCGACGATCTCGTCGCGGCGCCAGCCGAAGATGCGTTCGGCCGAGGCATTGAATTCGCGGATGGTGCCCTGGCGGTCGACCGTGATCACGCCGTCGACGGTGGTGGTGAGCAGTGCCCGCATCCACGCCTCGCTGCGCGACAGTTCGCGGAACAGCTGGCGGTAGCGCAGCAGGCCGTTGGCGGCCAGCACGAAGACGGTGAACGCGACGGTGATCAGCGTGATCGCCAGTGCGAGGAAGGTGCTGGTCGTGTGGGTCGCCGGCGTTACCGTGTGGCCGACGAAGCGCGCCGCGGCCATGCCCGTGTAATGCATGCCGGCGATGGCACAGCCCATCACGATGGCGGCCAGGAGCAGGCGGCGTTGTTCGCTCAGCCGGTGCGACAGGCTGGACAGGCCGAAGCGCACCCACAGGGCCAGCGTCGCCAGCACGACGGCGACGACGATCGACAGGCCGAACATGAGCGGGTCGTAGCGCAATTCCAGGCCCATCTGCATGCCGGTCATGCCCGCGTAGTGCATGACGCCGATGCCCGCGCCGACGATCACGCCGCCGGCCAGCAGGCCCCAGCCGCCCAGGCGCTCGCGCGCGATCAGGGCCAGCGCCACGAACGAGGCGCCGATGCTCGGCAGGCTGGAGAGGATGGTGGCGGACGGGTCGTAGTCGACCTCCGTGCACAGGTCGAACGCGAGCATGCCGATGAAGTGCATGGCCCACACGCCGGCGCCGAGCGCGAGGCTGCCGGTGGCGAGGATGATCCAGCGCTGGGCGCGATTGGCGGCGGCCTGGCCGGCGATCTGCAGGCCCATCCAGGATGCGAAGATGGCGACGAGGATGGACAACGCGACGAGCTTCGGCGTGTACAGCCCGTAGCTGAGCAGCGACGGATCGGAAGGAAGCGTGAACACGGACAGCATGGCGTGTGATTTTTGGTGAGAATGGCCCAAGTATGGCACTTTCACCACTGAAAGTCTTGCCTGTAAGAATTAAATGCCGAACGAGCCGGAAAAATGTCGCAAATACGCTACCGGTAAGCAGTCAATATTGCCGGCTTGTTACGCGTTGCCGCGTTCTCGATGTTGCTGCTATGCTAGTTAAACGGGTTGTCCGCCGGGGACGCCCGCACTGGGTGCGAACGTATGAAAACGACAGTTCTTGCCGCATTGCTGGCGGTAGCCTGCGCGTGGGCGTGGGCGGAGCCGGCGCCGCGGCTGTACCTGACCACCGAGACCTCGGCACCGTACAGCATGCGCGAAGGCGACCGCGTGACGGGGATCGGTACCGACATGGTGCGCGAAATCATGGCCCGCTCCGGCATCGCCTATTCGATCGACCTGCTGCCCTGGAAGCGCGCCTACACGGCCGCGCTGGAACGCAAGGACGCCTGCGTCTATTCGACCACGCGCACGCCCGAGCGCGAACCGCATTTCAAATGGATCGGACCGATCGGCGAGGCCGAATGGGTCCTGATGGGCCGCGCCGGCCGCCGCTTCGACGTCCGCACCCTGGACGACGCGCGCGCCTACCGCGTGGGCACCTACAACGGCGACGCGCGCGACCAGTTCCTGCGCGCGCGCGGCTTCAACGTCGACCCCGCGCCGAACGACCTGATCAATCCCCGCAAGCTCATGATGGACCGCATCGACCTGTGGGCCGCCAGCATCCGCCGCGGCAGCCTCACGCTCGACCGCCTGGGCTACACGGGCAAGGTGGTCCCCGTCCTCGTGTTCAACCGCATCCGCGTCTACCTGGCCTGCAACCGCGCCGTGCCGGATGCGCTCGTCGCGCGCATGAACGGCTCCCTGGAAGCCATGGAACACGACGGGACCTCGCGCGCGATCGTGCACAAGTACGACGACTGGGGCGTGAAGTCGCGCTGACCGTCCGTGCGGCCGGGATCGGGCGGGCGATCGACATGCCGGTCAAGGCTGCCTGGCCGTTCCGTCAGTCGCCCTGTTGCAAGGCGAGCGCCTCGGCCAGGAAGGCGCATATCTCCTGTTTGAGATCGTCCGGCGCCAGCACCTTGGCTTCGCGGGCCATGCTTTGCAACATGCGGCGCAGCGTCGACGTATTGGCCACGGTGGCCATCAATTCCCGTTGTCCGGCCGTGTTGAGGAAGATGGTTTGGTCGTCGGACAACGGCATCTCTTCCAGTGTGCGCGCGAAGACGTCCGCGTTCTCGCCGCCAGCGAAGCGCAGGTGCAGGGTGATACGGCCCTTCGACCACATCTCCAGCGTGCCGCGCGCGAGCGCCTCGTCCAGCGTGGGCACCCTGATGTTGCGCGCGACCGGATCGTCCAGGGCCACTTCCCGCATGCGGTGAAGGTGGAAACTCTTGACCGTCATCGCCGCTGGATCCTTGGTGACCTCGGCCTCGTCGACCGCCAGCAGGCGCAGCGTACGGTCATGGATCACGAGGCCGACGGGATACACGCGATGCGTCCTGTTCACCTCGGACCTGGCCGCGCGGTAGACCAGACGCAGCATCAGGTTCTTCATCAAGGCGTCGTTGACGGTCTGCAGATGCGCCGGAGCTACCTTGCCAGGTCCCATCGGCCGGCCGTCCGGCAGGCGGCGGATCTTGTCCTGGTAGGCGATGGCCTGCCGATGCGCGTCGGTCTGGTGCAGATGCCGCTGTTTCCGTTCGATCGTCGCGACCTGCTCGTCCAGCGCCCGGCGCGCGTCGCGCGGCAGGAACGGCCCCAGTTCCTGGCGGGCGAAGCTGGCCACCAACGCGTCGACGGCCGTCACGGATTTGAACAGAGGGATCTTGCTGTGCGCGGTGGTGAACCATTCGTTGACCCTTCCGTCGTCCGCGCTGGGACGGGACTCCACCTCGAGGCCGAACTGTCGCCGCCACGGACCCTGCGGATCGGCGAGGTCCCGCAGGTCACGTTCGAACGTGCGCCGATCCACCGCGAAGGCGTCGCCCAGCCTGGTGATGAGCTGGTCGACTGTCGCCCCCTGTCCGGTACCGTGCTCGGGCAGAAGGGGCAACAGGTCGATGATCGCCAGCCTGCGGGCCAGCTGTCGTTCGGTGGAATCTCTGGGCATGGTTTCCGGCGTATTTTGTCGCTAATCCGTCGCACTATAGCGGTACCGGTGCCGGGCAACAAGCCGCGGGAATCGGATATCGAAAGGAGAACGCATTGAAGCAGACGACGATCACGCAGGCGACGAGCGCGCCACGCCTGCTGCGCGAACTGACGGAGCTGGGCAATCTCGTGTTCGGCATGTTTGCCGGTCCGCACGTAATCGTCCGGCACTGGCCAGTGTATTACCGCGTGTACGTCGAAGTCGACGGGCTGTGCCGTGAAGTCAACCGGCTGGCCGGGCACCTCGCGCGCGGGTTTATCCACGCCGACGACACGGTCGACGCGGGCAGGATCGCGGATGCGAATGCGTGCTTCGCCCGCGTCGACGGACATGTGCGCACGACGGTGGCGCTACTCGCGGACGTCGTGCGCGACCGGCTCGTGATTCCCGGCAATCCAGCGCTGGTACAAATCGCGGACCGCCATTTCGCGCCGGAGAGCCAGTGGTACCGCGGCGTGCAGGCGCACTACCGGTCGGGATGCGTCGCGCCGGACGGACGCACGCTGGCGCGCTCCGTTCTGCCGATCGATCCAGATCCGGCCCGGTGGGGCGGGGACGAGGCCTCCATCGAACAGCAGCAGTTCGAGCTGGCGCCGGCGTACGTGCGCACGCTGAATGACCGCACCATCCGGCAGGTGCAGACGGCTCTGAACCAGGTGTACGCCGCACTCGGCGGGTGTTTCGTCCAGCGGTGTCCGTCGGTGGGCGCCTTGCTGCATCCGCGTTCGACGCCCGGGCCCGCATCCATGGGTTTCTTCTACAGCGCCAGGACCCTGCACGAGGAGCACGAACCGGTCAGGGAGCTGCCGGGTGGCCTGGCCGTGTACGTCAGCCGCGACCATACGTTCGCGACAATCGGCACGCGCGGGATCCGGCCGGCGGACGGGACGCCGGGGCTGATCATCCACGTAACCGTCGACATCGCGGAAGAAGATCCGGCGAAGCGGTCGGCGCGCTTCATTCCCGCGCAATCGCATCACAACGGCGGATACACCGCGGCCAGTGCGGATGAACTCAGGACTTTACTCTTCCGCGCATTGATCGACGCCGGCCTCGTGCCCCCGGGCGCCAGGTTCGATGACGAGCGCTGGCGTTATTTTTGACCGATACGCGCGCTCGACCCGCATTGCTATAATTTGGATCGTAGTTTCTTTAAAGAAAGCTTTTCGCATGAACAGAAACGCATTTATCGCGTCGTCGGACGTCGCCGCATTCACGGACTGGCTGGCTGAACACTACCGTAGCCTGTCGATCCGGCTCGACATCAAATCGTCGCGCTTCGTCCCCGGCGGCATCCGTACGGACGTATCCGGGCTGGACTTGCTGCGGCATTACCGCTGGCGTACGAAGGGCAGCGAAACAGGCAACTGGCAGGAAACGCGGGATTACCTGCACGAGCTGGGCGATGCGTTGAAGCGGGCCATCGCCGGCCGCAACGAGGACGAGGTGCTGGACGCCTGCCGCCGGGTTCTCGCTTGGGGTGGCAACCGTAACGATGCAAAAGGCGCCATGCCGTTCTTGAAAGCGTTGCATGCGGAGGGAAAGCTGGCGGAATACCTGGGCACGTCGAGCCGCGCATTCGCGCTCGATGTCGCCGTCGTTGACGCCAGTCGGCCGCAGGCTGTGAAGATGAATTCGATGCTGACCAAGGTCCACGCGCTCGCATCGCACGATGGATTGCCGATTTACGATTCGCGGGTCGCGGCGGCGATCGCTGCGCTCGTCGAGTTGTGGCGCCGCTCGCAGGGCAAGGCAGGCGTACCGCTGCCATCCGAACTGGCCTTTCCGGCGATACCGTCCGACCGCTCCGTGCACAGCCTGTTCGCGGATGCGCAGAGCCCCGGCGTGCTGTCGTACGCGCCCGCCGCTGCCGCCGCGACGGCCGCCGACTGGTGCGGCGCAAAGATCCGGCTTGGCTGGCTGATGGCCGCGCTGTTGGAGAAGGCGCCCGGGCTGTTCGCGGGAGAGGCGGCAAAAGACCGCATGCATGCGTTCGAGGCGAGCCTGTTCATGATCGGCTACGACGTCAGCTGCCTGAAGGAGAACGCGCCGGGTGCTGGCATCGACGAGCGGCAACGCAAGCACATCCAGCGGGCGGGCGCAGCACGGCTCAGGCGCGATCATGCGGGTTTGCCGCGCACGCTGATCAGCACGCTGAACGGCAAGACACCGAACATCAGCTACGCGGGCAACGTCCACATCGGGTTTTCGGGTGACTGGAGCGAGACGCCGTTCACCATCGACAGCGACTTCCTGCAGGATTTGCTGAACGATTTTCCAGCGGGCGCGGAAGCTGGTCTCGGTGCCAACATGACCGGCGATGTCGAGCCCGACACGCTTGGCTACTGGATCAATCAACACTACCCGGCCAAGTCCCGCAGGCTGGCGTCCGTGCTGGCGCCGATTCTGGTTGCCGAAGGCTGCGTGGAATCCATCACCGGCGTATACCCGATCCGCCTGCGTTTTCTCTGAACGCAGTGAATCCGGCGGGCGCCGCGCAATCAGGAGCGGGCTGCTGATTCAAACTTCGGCGCACAAAAAAACGCGTTCCCGGAGGGAAAAATGCGGGTTCTTGGACTTTGCGGGTTACTACGGATGAGTAGGTTCTGGCCGGAATCGATGAGTTCGATGGAAGGCGCGTGGCTGCTGGGTTTTCGTGGCGGGCTCAGCTGTGGCATGGATACACCTGTGGGTACACAACCGTTTAGGGTATGGATGCGGTTTTCTAACGCGGAATCCCGCTGACCAATTTGACCGTTGTCGCGAATCTTGGTTCACTGTCGTTTCTAGGCAAACGCGTGCAGCGGCGGGACGGGCTGCGTTACGACGCCGACTGAAGCACATCACTACCTCGCGCGTCGTCAGTCTTCCTTGGCCTTGCATTGCGACACCGGATATTTTTTCTTGCTGGTCTTCGCTGTCTCGGGTTCGCCGGACACTGTGGTTTCCTCGATCAGGCAGTATTTGCTGCCCGTGTATTTGTAGACATTCATACCTTTAGACTTTGACCCGCCGTCCCACTCCTCGATGATTTCATCGGTGCTGTACCGCGTGTGCGTGACGTTAATGTCGCGCAGCGACGCCGGCGCGTCCACGTAGCGGTGTTGTATCGGGTCGTACAGCCAGTAGAGCTGCTCGCCATTCTCGACAGGTATCGCGAGATCGGGATAACCGTCGAAATTCAGGTCGCGGTTCTCGTACCGGAGATTCGAGAGCGATGTGAAGATGTTGGCGTCGGCCGGGAGCGATTGCGTCAGCTTTTGGTCGCGATAGATGTCGATTCCCTTTAACTTCATGTCCTCGTTCGTACGCGCGACACGGGCGAAGATCTTGAGATTGCCTGGCACCCCGACGGCGGTCGCCGTGAATTCCAGGCTCTTGCCTTCCGGCGAACGCCACATCCCCGAAAAGACGTTGCCGGCGATTTTGCCGTCGAACTGGCCCGTCATTTTATCCTTGAATTTTTCGACCAGCGTCACGCTGCCAATGGCTGTCGCGGTGCCGTTCAAATCAATCCAGCGCGGTGCTTCGTTGGCGCCTTGTTTCACGTAGGCGTAGGCGCCCTCGACAGTCGCCCCCTGCTGTGACAGAACCATCAGGATGCGCTTGTTGGACAGAGTCCCTTCGTAGCGTGTCGGCGGTTTGCGGACAGCGTTCAGCGCGACGCTTTCTATCTTCGACGGTTCGTTTGCCGCGAAGGCGGACGGCATGTTTAAGAAGGCGCCGGCCACGGCCAAGCACGAGAAGCGTTTCTTCATGTTGTCGACTTCGTCTTTCATTTAAAAGCGGGGACTGGACCAAAGGCCGATCACACGGCCGGATGGCGCCCGCCCGATCAGATTCCGGTTTCGGTCACGTAAAGGGGCTCGATCTGCGCTAGGATAACGAGGTGCTCGACCGCCTTGACCTTTTTCAGGTTGGCTAGCGTGGGCGCGCCTCCGAGCGCCAATGCGGGAACGAAGCCGTACATTTCGTCGTGTGCCAGACGGCCCAACTGCTTGAGCGCCGGCGCGAATAGTCCTTCGACGTCGTTAGTGTCGCGCCACAGCGAACCAAAGAAGACGCGCATTTGGAAATCCCGATCGACGTCGTTGTCAGCCGCCGATGAGAAACCGCATGACGCAGGCGCAAAGATACGCAGCGTGTCACCGGTTTGCTCGCCCCAGAGGTAAAGCATGCCGAACGCACTTCGGGCGATGACGTGATACACGTCCTGTTCCATGAACGGCGTATCGCCGATCCACGCACCGAGCGCAGGTTCGTATTCCTGAGGATCGGCGGTCCAGAACAACCCATCCGCATAGCCGCACCAGCCGTACTCGTCCCAGTACGCTAACAACTGGTCCGGCAGTTTGCCTCGATAGCGCGCGATCGTCGATGGCGGAACGTAGCGCTTATCGATTGCCGGTCCAAACTCTGCCAAGAAGCAGGCGAAATCTTCATCCATATCAAGGGTCCTTTGGCAGGAAGCGGCTGCGCCATCACGGCCTGGACTGAGGCCGGTCACGCGGCTAGACGGCGCCCGCCCGATCACATTACGGTTGCGTCACGCGGCGCAAGCTGTGCAAGGAGGACGAGGTGCTCGACCGTCTTGACCTTGCGCAGGTTGGAGAGCGTTAGAGCGCCGCCCAGCGCGAGCGCCGGAACGAAGCCGTACATTTCGTCGTGCGCGGGGCGCCCTAATTGCTGCAGGGCCGGCGCGAACAGGCCCTCGACGTCAATGCCCTTGCGCGACATTCCCCCAAAGAACAAACGCATTTCGAAATCGCGGTCGATGTCGTTGTCGGGAGACGATGCGAAACAGGTCGAGGCTGGCGCGAATATGCTGAGTGTGTCCCCGGTCTCTTCGCCCCAGAGGTAAAGCTTACCGAAAGCGCTGCGTGCGATGACGTGGTAGGCGTCCTGTTCCATGAATGGCGTATCGCCGATCCACGCTTCGAGCGCAGGTTCGTATTCCTGAGGATTGACGGTCCAGAACAACCCATCCGCATAGCCGCACCAGCCGTACTCGTCCCAGTACGCTAACAACTGGTCCGGCAGTTTGCCGCGATAGCGCGCGATCGTCGATGGCGGTACGTAGCGCTTATCGATCGCCGGTCCAAAATCTGCCAAGAAGCAGGCGAAATCTTCGTCCATGTCAAGCGTCCTTTGACGGGAAGCGGCTGCGCCAGCGCGAGCCTACACTGAGGCCGGTCACGCGGCCGGACGGCGCCCACCCGGTCAGATTTCAGTTACGTGAAGCGGTGCAAGTTGTGCAAGGATAACGAGGTGCTCGACCGCTTTGACCTTGCGCAGGTTGGAAAGCGTTAGAGCGCCACCGAGCGCGAGCGCCGGAACGAAGCCGTACATTTCGTCGTACGCGAGGCGCCCCAACTGTTGCAACGCCTGCGCGAACAGGCCCTCGACATCATTGGCCCCGCGCGACATCCCCCCAAAGAACAAACGCATTTGGAAATCACGGTCGATGTCGTCGTCGGAAGGCGAGGTGAAACAGGTCGAGGCCGGCGCCATCACGTTGAGTGTGTCTCCGGTCTCTTCGCCCCAGAGGTATAGGGTGCCGAAAGCGCTGCGTGCTATGACGTGGTAGGCGTCCTGCTCCATGAACGGGGTCTCGCCGATCCATGCCTCCAGCGCCGGCTCGTACTCCTGGGGATTCACGGTCCAGAATAACCCATCCGCATAGCCGCACCAGCCGTACTCTTCCCAGTACGCCAGCAACTGGTCAGGGAGCTTGCCGCGGTAACGATCAATCGTCGCGGGCGGCACGTAACGCTTATCGATCGCCGGTCCAAACTCTGCCAAGAAGCAGGCGAAATCTTCGTCCATGTCGAGTTTCCTCTGGTGGGAAGCGGCTGCGCCATTGCGGGCCAGGACTGATACCAGTCACGTGGCCGGACGGCGCTCGCCCGATCAGATTTCAGTTACGTGAAGCGGCGCTAGCTGTGCGAGGATGACGAGGTGCTCGACCGCCTTGACCTTGCGCAGGTTGGTGAGCGTTGGAGCGCCACCGAGCGCGAGCGCCGGAACGAAACCGTACATTTCGTCGTGCGCGAGGCGCCCCAGCTGCCGCAAGGCTGGCGCAAACAAGCCTTCGACGTCGTTCGTGCGGCGCCACAATCCTCCAAAGAACAGGCGCATGGCGAAGTCACGATCGATGCTGTCATCCGGCATAGACGAAAAGCCGCGCGACGCCGGCGCGAAGATGCGCAGCGTGTCGCCGGTTTGTTCGCCCCACAGATAAAGCGTGCCGAACGCACTGCGGGCGATGACGTGATACGCGTCCTGTTCCATGAACGGCGTATCGCCGATCCACGCTTCGAGCGCAGGCTCGTATTCCTGAGGATTGACGGTCCAGAACAACCCATCCGCATAGCCACACCAGCCGTACTCGTCCCAGTACGCTAACAACTGGTCCGGCAGTTTGCCGCGATAGCGTGCGATCGTCGATGGCGGCACGTAGCGCTTATCGATTGCCGGTTCAAACTCTGCCAAAAAGCTGGCGAAATCTTCGTCCATGTCCAAGCGTTCCCTTATTTGCAGCGTTCAAGTTTTGCGTTCATCTTCATCGTCGCGCGTAGCGATGCCGGCACGCGCTCGGCGGCCTTGTCCAATTCCGCCAGCCGGGTCGTCTTGTTACCAGGCTCTCCAGTCAGCGCCTTCCATTGTGCTCCGATACGCGAATTGATCGAGCGGTCGCCGAATCCGGCGATCACATCCCTCCCGCCAGCGACCATGTCCGGATTATGCAGTGCGGCGAGCGTTTTCATTTGGTCCGCCGCCATTTCCACTGCCTTGGCTCGCGCTGCGTCGGACGACAATCCCTGTACGCGCAACTGCCTGAGGAACTTGGCTTCCAAGCCGCCCTCATGGGTTGTACGTGCCGTGCGCGCGACATTCGGATCGCGCACGGCCGTACCCGATTCAAACGCGTCGCGACCATCGAGGTAATCGGCCACCGTCATGGCGTTGAGTCCGGTCTCCTGCCCGGCCAACTGGCGGTCGAATTCAGGAAAGCGTGTCGACGGCAAGCCGTTGGTCTTGAAACACGGAACCCTCGCCGTCGGCATCAGGAGCGGGCGGGAGCCCTCGCTCTCGCGTCGTCCGTCACGCGGCCGCGATGGCGGCGGCTTTTGCGCCGTCCCGTGAGGACCGCCAGCGCCTCCATGGGTCGCCTGCAGCGCCGGTTGGCGGCGCAGCCGTTCTTCGTTCTGCTCGACCCAGGCCGCGACGCGCGGACCTAGCCGGGGGCTGCGCTCGATTTCGTTCAGCAGGACCGCCCGGTCAGCCTTCCCTCGCGACATATACGGCGTCATGACGGACAGGATCGCCATCATCACGATCACGTGGCCGTTGGCGAGGTCGAACGCTGCCGCGGCCGTATCGCCGCGCGCGCCCAGTCCCAGGCGCAAGCGGTCGTCCTGTCGCTCGGGGCCCCATGCATCCGCGATTCCCTTCTGGTAGTGCCGCAGCGCGGCCGGTATCGCCTCTGCGATGCCTTCCACCAGCGACTTCAGGCCCAGCACACTCAAAATGAGGCCGCCGACGTAGCTGCCCGCAGCGGCGCCGGCGGCAGCGCCCGGTACCGCGCCGATGCCGCCGAAGAAGGCGCCGCCGACACCGCCGATGAATCCACCGATAACGGTCGAGCCACCATAGATCAGTGCCAGGTCCTGGCACGCCGACACGAGGATGGACGCGATCATCGACAAGTCGATACCAGCGAGGCGCTCGACGATTATGCGCTGCGCCAGCGGCCCCGAATCGTGCAGCGCCTTGCGCACACGATTGACGCGGCCGAGCTGGTCATAGCCCCACGCGCCGCCCAGGTGCGCCGAGGTGCCGGCAGGCCGCCCCATGCTGTCGTACTGTTCGCCGTGACCAGGATAGCCACCGCTCCACGTCAACTGGTCTTCTTTTCGCTTCAGATCGTTCCAGACACGTGACACTTCCTGCATCGTCAGTCCCCTTGCACACACCGTCCGATATTGCCTACTGCACGTTGCCCGTAGTCGCAGCTGTCGTCGACAGAACTACGACAGCGCTGACTCGGTCGAGTTACCGCCCGGCATGATATCCGAATGCCCCGGCTACCCGCGCTCGATAGGCAAGGACCTTAGGCTCGCCAGCATGGTTGCTTAGAGCCCTTATTCGTGTCATCCATTTATTTGCAGCGATACCCGGTCGGGAATGGAGGGGTCTTGCATCAGGAAGAGCATCTTTACAAGCGATGCTTAGGAAGCGATGCGTACAAATTTCGTCGCGACGAAATCCGGATGTTCGCCATGACCGCGCTGCAGCTTCAAGTCGCTGTTGTTCGAAGTGATGGAGCAACAGGCATCGCGGCGGCCCGGACCACAAATTTCGTCATGACGAAATCCGGTGCGCGGGCGAACTATTGCTGTGTGAGCGGCGTAGCACTGGCCGGGACGGCATCCTGGCCGGCGTGTTCGGTCGTACCCTTGCCGGCCTCGGTCACCGCGGGGCCGACAATCATGTTCCGGATGACGTCGACCTTTGGCTTGTTACGAGCCTGGAAGCGGACAGTCCGTATGCCCGCCTGTTCGAGGCGCGCGTCCCGCAGTTCATCCTTTGCGCGCGAGTGCGTCTTGTCGTCCAGTTCGACGACGGCGACGACCTCGCAGCGTCGGGTGCAGACGACGTAATCGACGCGCTGCTGGGCGATCCGCAATCGGTCGCTATGGGCTGTTCGCTTGTCGCTACTCGCCGTGTCGAGCAGGGCTGACATCGCGACTTGCGGAAAAATGTAGTGGTCGGGAAGCGCCACGACGAGCCGGCCGAAGAACTCTTCCTCGTTATCGGTCATGAACTTGCGGCGGCGGTACGCACCCGTGCGGCCTTTTCCCTTCGCCGTCTTCGACTGCACTGCGAAGAGTCCCGCTAGCAGAACGGCAAGGACGACGATGACGAAGATGATTTTCATGTGTGCGAACTCATTCGATAGTCGGTTGATGCATTGACGGAAGGCTTGCTGCCGCAGCCCGGTTGCGACCGGCAGTATTGGCAGGCTCCCAAGGGCGCAGTCCCTGATCCTTGCTCAACCTGATGCGATGGACTTTCATCGCGTCGATGACGTCCGCCGGTTCCGGAGTGGTCACGAGAATCGGCAGGGTCTGTGACGCTTCAAGGAAGAACTGGCGCCGCAGGCCGTCGCCCTGACTCAGGAAGGCGTCGTTCCACCAGCTGCTGATGGTGTCGCTGGCGCGTTCCAGCGCGGCCTGGGAGACGAGCCGGTTCGACTTCTGGATGTTGACCTGGCGTGACGCCGGCATCAGGTTCCACGCGTCCCCGCAAGGCCAAGCGGCGAACGGGAAGCAGTGGTCGACGTCGTATTCGTCGCGCAGGCGCGCACCGGACCAGACGCAATACACAGGCTTGCCGGCTGTGCGCATGCGATCGACCGCCGCGCGGGCGAAGCTGGTGTCGCGCGCCGGATCGACCCATGCGAGCAGCGAGTGAGCGAGGGTGCGAACGTCCGGGCGCCCGTCGTTGCAATAGGACTCGATCACCCTGACCCACTCCGACACGAGCACGGGCTCGATCCACACGTTGTAATGCGTGAGCGCATGCCAGATCTCGAGTGGGATGCGGAAGTCGCCGAGACTCCACAGGAAGGCTTCGTCGATCTGCAGCGACGAGGGCGTCGGCACCATGCGGCGCCGCGTGACGTCGAAGATCGGCTTGTCGCTCGCGGGCCAGCGCAGGTAGTTCGCGGGCATGTTGCGGATCACCTGCGAAATCTCGGAAAGACTCTGGTGCAGGTGCTTCGCCGTTTGGTCGCCGAACACGGAGCCGATCCGCAGTTCGACCGCGGTCACGGACCGCAGCGAGGTGAAGCTGTTGGTGACGAAACCGGGGCCGGTCCCGAGCCGCGTGAGCGGCATCTGGGGCAAGGCGTGTTCGATCAGGGGCTTGTACATGCGCAGCCAGAACAGCGATACAACACCCAGCGGCACGATCACGGACTCCGCTTCGTAGCGCGCCAGTCCCGCTGCGGTATCCGCGATGCGGGCAAGGACGCGCAGCAGCGCGATCTTGTACGTCGACGACTTTTCGTCCACGAGGATCAGGTGCCGCAGCAGGGACAGGGCACCCAGGCCGTCGTCGGGGAGCCCCAGCACGACGTTCGTCCACGACACTTCGCTTCGTCCCAGCTTGTCCTGGCTGTCGCTGGCGTGGACGATGCGTAGCCCGAATTGCTGGGCAAGGCCGGCCAGTTCCAGTAGCGAGACCTCGTGCATCGCGCGTTCGGTGTCGGGCGCACCGAGCCGGAGGCTGATCGCGATGCGTCCTTTCGGCGCCAGCAGCGTCGCCAGCTTGCGCAACGCACGCTGGCGATCGGATGGAGGAATGTGCATCCAGACGGCGGACAGCAGGATGAGGTCGAAGCTCAGCCCGAGGCGTCGCACCTTCGCGAGGTCAGGCAGGCTGTCGGAAAGCCATTGGATCCGGCTCGACGTGTGTTTCGCGCGCGCGTGGGCGAGCATGGCTTCGGATGGCTCGACGGCCACGACGTCGTATCCCTTTGCCGCGAGCCACGCCGCGTCCCGGCCGGAACCTGCGCCGATATCGAGGACCGTGCTGCCCGGCGCCGGCAGTATGCCGATCAGGTCCGCGTGGACGTCCTCAAATGACAGCGACTCATATTGAGTAACCAGCCGAGTTGCGTGCTGTTCGTAATAGGGGATAGCTGACATCGACTGTTGCCGTTGCTGTTGAGCTAATTGCTATTGTAATGCGGAGCTGTTCAATATCTATATTTTTGTTTCAAATGGGCAACCTTTGGCAAGGTTGGCAGGACAAATTCCGTCATGACGAAATCCCGCCTCTTTGCGCGACGCCGGTCGAGGTTTTGTATGGGGTGGTGAGATAAACCTCCAGGCCGACCAAATTCTTGAGCTGGCACGATCCAAGGGCGTGCCGAGTACACGCGCTGTGGGCTGCGCCGGCGTATCGCTCGCACTACTCGCGTCGCTGACCGATGAAGGCCGGCTGCTCGAGCTGGTTCGCGGCTTATGTGCTTTGCCCGACAGCGCAACATCCGCCTACGACAAAAACGATGGCTGGTGATGGACGAGCTCAAACTTCGGCGCACAAAAAAACCGCGTTCCCAGAGGGAGAAACGCGGTTTCTTGTACTTTGCGGGACTACTACGGATGAGTAGGTGGTGCCTCCGGCCGGAATAGAAAAAGCGGCTGGAGGCCTCATGGATGCTGGGTTTTTGCGGATGAGGTTGGCGACGTACCAACAGAAATACCAACAAATCGCGGCGTTGGTCAGGCGTGCTTCGCGATCCATTCGCGCACGTCCTCGACGCGCCAAGCCGTGATGCCTTCGGACAGCTTGACTGGCGCCGGGAACTGGTGCGATTTCACTTTCCGCCACAGGGTTGCGTGCGAGAAGGGGATCGGGCCGCGCGCTTTCGCACTCCCGATCAGGTCGCGCTCGCGCATGAAGCCGGTTTCCGGCAGGGTTGTGGTGGTTTGCATCTGGTCTTCTCCTAACGTTCTCGTGGGTGCTGCCGGCGCTCGCCGTACAACTGCTGCTCGCGCGTCGGCGGTGCCTCCTGGGGCACCGTGCCGCGCCGCTCGAACCGCGGCCGGCGTCGGTCGTGCTGCGGGCTGGTGAAGTACGACGACACGCCGCGGCGGCGGTCGGCTCCTCGTTCAATCATGGTGCCCGCCTTCGCTGTCGACCTGGTCGTTGGTAGGGACATCGTGCACGACGCTTTGCGTCATCCATTCGCCCAAGGCATTCGCAAGCGCGGCGCCATCGCCCTGGCCAACGATCGGCCGCGCGTCCGGCACCTGCTTGCGCAGCAGCAGCGCCACCTGCGCCGGCGTCCCGATCGCGATCACGCGGTCGCCGCCCGGGATGTGCACGATGTTCGATTCCGTCTTCGTGCACTGCTGCAGGCCGACGGCCGCCGCGATCAGGTTCACGCGCATGGTGTCGCAGGGGTCGATTTTCTGGTTCATGGTGTCCTCTCAAAAAGTGCCAGATTTGGCACTCGGGTATCCGTCGTGCTGGACGCCGTCGAGCTGGCGTCCAGCGGCTTTCTTGCCGACCCGCGCGACCTGCTGTCCGCACTCGAAGCCGTGCCATTGCAGCTTTTCCGGTAACGGCGCGGCGCCCTCGAGGATCAGCGTCTTACCCAGCACGCTGCGGCCGTCGATGGCCGGCAACCACTCTCCCCACTGCTTGAATAGGAAGGGCACGCCGGCGGCCGCGCACTGGTCGCGCAGGTCACGAGCCCAGTCCGGATGCATAGGGCGCGCGGCCGGGCCGCTCTCGCCGCCGACGATGACCCAGTCCAGCATATTCAGCATCGGGCGGTGCCAGCGTAGTGCGCGCTCCCCCGGCAGGTTGCCACGCAGGTCGACCGGCCCCAGCAGCGGTTCCATGGACAGGAACTTCACGGCGGCGTGCAGCGCGACCAGCTTCGGGATGTCGCGGTCCGCCTCGATCTGGTTGACGATGCTCGCCCCCAGCCACACGTTCGTGTGCTTCATCAGCCAACCGTTTGGCAGCATGTCGGTCACGTTGCCGATGCGCTTCGTCAGCAGCAGCCAGTCCAGGTCCGGCGTCTGGTCGATCAGCTCAAGCAGATCCGCGCGCCACGCCGGGTCGACCTGATTGTCGAAGACGTCGGCCAGGCTGGCGCAGAACACACGCTGACGGCGGCCGTGCTGGGCGAAGAATCCCTCATGCCGGCGGTTCCAGGCCAGCGGCTTCGACCAGTTCGCCGGCTTCGTGCGCACGCGCTCGCCGTGCGGGCCCCACTGGACCACCTTCAGGCGGCTGGCCATGTCGCGCTCGGCGTAGCAGTGGTCGCAGCCCGGGCTTACCTTCGTGCAGCCGATCCACGGATTGAAGGTGTGATCGGTCCATTCGATTTTGCTGTTTTCGCTCATGATTTTCAGGCCGTCATTTCTCGGTAAAGCTGTTCCACGAGATCAGCCGCTTTCGTGCTGATCCTCCCTTTTTTGTTCGGCTGGATCGACGGCGCATCCTCGCCGAGCCGCGCGGCCAGCTCCACCAGCCGCTGCTCGATCTGATGTTGCGTGTATCCCTCGTCGCGCAGCTTCGACAGCAGCTTCATGGTCGGCTTGGCGCACTCGCATTTCAGTTTCTCGAACAGGCGCTCGACCAGGTACGCGCTGCGCACCGTCACGAAGTCGCGTTTGAGCTGCAGCGCCGGAACCTTGCTTTTGCTGCCGAGCTGCGCAGCGAGATAGGTCCGGGTGTATCCGTCGTCGATCAGCTGGTCGAGCATCTTCCAGGTGGCCTTGCCGGGGACCAGCGCCCCGTCGCCAGCTGCGGCGGCGGTGACTTTCAGGATGGCGCGTTCCGTCGAGGCGCGGATGTTCGTCTTGCGGCCGGAGATGATGTCGGCCAGCACGGTGTCGGCGACGTCGCATGCAGCCCCGACAGAACGCCGTCCGACTCCCTGCGCCGACAGTGCCTTCAGGTGCGCACGCGCCTTCGCGGCCGGCACGATGCCGTTTCCTTCGCCGGCGGCGCGCGCAATCTTCCGGGCCGCCTCGTACGCGGTATTGGCGCTCCGGCAGTGGAAGCAACGGCAGCCCGCCCTGTAGCGCAGCCGGTCGCCGTGATCCCGGCCCGCGGCGAGTTCTGCGATCGGCCTGAGGCCACGGATGCTCAGCGGATTCTGGGATAACTGGCTCACGATTCGTTCCTCGCATGGCTGCGCGCCGTCTGGACGTCGGCCACCAGCTGCCTGTCGGCGACGGACGCATACAGTGCACTGTAGGACCAAGTCGTATCACGGAAGACACGACCGTCCTCGAAGTCGCGCGTACAACCCAGAACGTCGTTGGCGATGTCCTTGTCCTCGTTGTCGCGGATCGTGAATCGGCTCAGCGCGTATTCCACGGCGCCGCATCCATCGTTCCAGTCGCCGCGCACGTCCTCCATCGCCACAGCCAGGTCGAGCCGCTGATCGCGGCCGCGCAGGGCTTCCAGCACATCGTGCCATTCGGACTCGATCGGCAGACCGTAGCGCTGAATGATCGTCACCAGTTCGAGGTCGGCGCGGTGCTTGGCAAGCTTCTGCGCCGCCTCACGCTCGGCCGCAGCACGTGCGCGCTCCGCCTCCACCTGGGCCGACGCCTCATACTCGCGATAGCGCGCCAGCAGCGTGTTATAGGTGTTCGTCGCAGCCGTGAAGCCGTCGTCCGTCCTGCACTCGCGTACTAGGTCAGTCAGGTAGCCCGCCGGAGTGGTGATGTTCTTCGGGTAGCGCGACCGCGACTTAGTCTCGCGCTGTGACCAGCTGCGCGGCATGCCGATCGCATCCATTACGGCCTCGACGTGGGCGCGAACCGCAGCATTGTTCGCGATCGCCGGCAGGTTACGTTCATGGGTAGCCACGTCAACAGCACGCGCCGATTCCAGTTCCCGCATTGCTCGCGTGGCGATCTGGTCAATGGATGGCGTGCGGTAGGCGCTGATGCTCGACGCGTAGCTCTGGGGCGACGCCATGCATTTGCTGACGGCGCCGCACTGTTCCAGCGGCATGATTTTCAGTACGGCGCTCATGATCAGGCCGCCTTCCGCATGTTGTCCGGGAACAGATCGTCGGCCGTCTTCGCCTCTGGCGCCGTCAGCGTCAGGTCGATGTCGCGCGCCATGAACTCGCAGATCGCGCCGACGTCCTCGGTGTCCGGATGGGCGATGATGCGGAAGGTCAGCACGACCGAGCCGCCGTTCTGGGCCTCGATCTTGAAGTGGTCGATTTTGCAGTCGTGCAGGACGATGTTGCTGTCGCCGCCCAGGCCGTAATCGATGGTGGCCGTGTACCCGGCACCTTCCCAGTCCCATTTGATGGCGCCCATCTTCGGGTAGCGCAGCACGGTCAGGCCGTCGCCCCCGGTCATCTGGTCGACCTGGTCGACCAGGTCGGGGTTCTCGTCCTTCTTGAAGAGGTGCTGACGCAACTCCGAATGGAAGTGGATCAGCACGCTGCTCGGGCACGTGGCCTCGATCTTGAGGTCGAAGGCGGGCTTCGGGTCTTCGCCGTGCAGCTCCGCGCGCGGGTTGACGTTGGCGAGTTTGACGATCTGTTTCAGTTCGAACATGGGTTACATCTCCTGGTCCTATTGGTGGTTGGTGGGGTGCTGCTTTTGATAGTTGAGGTACGCGCGCCGGATCCGTTCATCCCAGCGCGCCTGTGCGGCTGCGTCGCGGTCCAGCTCGGCGCGCGAGCCGACTTCGCAGACTTCCTTCACGCGGCGCGCGGCCGCGGTCTCGCTGTCGACGCCGAGGAAGCGCTGGAAGTCCTGCTGCTTGCAGTGCAGGACCGTCCACAGGCACGGGCGCTGGCCGGCCATTACGCGGCCTTCGCCTGCTGGGCCACCGTTGTGACGTGGCGGATCAGCGCGGCGCACATCGCCGGGAAGTCTGCTTCGTGGTACAGCTTGGCGGACTTGTCGGTCGCGGCCGGCGCGAAACCCAGGCGCGCGAGGCCGTCGGCGGTCAGCGCGATGGGCGCCAAGCGCTCATTGATCTGGCCCAGGCGCAGCGCGGGCGCCGTGGTCGGTGCTGCTGCCGGGCGCGCGGTCTCGATCGGCGTCACAATCGCTGCGGCAGCTGGATGCGTCGCGGCGAAACGGGCTGCGCCTTCTTGCTCGAGCAGCACCTGCGCGGACGGCGACAGGTCCGCGCCTTCTGGGCTGGCTTTTGCTGCGGCCAGTTCGGCAGCAGCTGCCTTGTTCGCCGCAGCGATGCTGGCGGCCTGCTCATCCAGCTGCCGCTTCATCTCGGCGGCGACGCGCGCACGCTCAGCGTCCTCTGCAGCCTTCTCGGCCTTGACGCGTTCCTCTTCGGCGATCTTGGCGCGCAGGGCTTCGGCCTTCGCCGCCTCGGCCTGCTCGTGTTCGGCGATCCGCAGCTTGACCAGCGCGGCCAGGTCATCGGGGTCCTTGAGCACGATCGATGGCGTATCCGCGAACAGGAAGGAATGCGCGACGGCCAGCTCGCGCAGCGTGCCGAGGTTGATCTGGATGCGGTCGGCGACTGCATTCGCCTCGATCTTGAAGCGCGCGAGCTCGGTGTCGACGGCGTCGCGCAGGCTGGTGACGGTCTTCTTGCCCTTCATGACGCCGGCGAAGTCCACGGCGACGGGCGGCATGTACGGCTTGCCGAGGCGCGCGTTCAGCGCAGCGATGTGGGCCGCGGCCTTGTCCTTGCCGGCCTGCTGGATCTCGACGCGGATCGTCTCCTTGCGCGCCTTGACGACCTTTTCCAGCATCAGGCGCGTCTTCCTGGCCAGCTCGTGGTAGCTGTCCACCGTGCGCACCATCTCGTCGACGCTGGAGACCTGGCCCAGCGCGGATGCCTTTGCGGCGCCCAGCGCGGTCTCGGCGCGCTCCATCACCTTGATGGCCTGCTCGGCGTCGGCGAAAGCCTGATCGTCGCTCGGGTTCGTATCGATGTCGTCGATGAACGACTGCAGCCGCTGGCCGAACAGCACGAGATTGTGGTTCAGGGTGAGCTGGCCGTCGACGCGGATCGACAGCGCCGGCAGGTCCTGCACGGCGGCGGCAACCGGCGGCGGAAGCACCTCGACGTGCTGGTATTCGGCCAGGTCGGCTTCGAACTGCTTCCAGCCGTCGCGGATGCGCGCCTGCCACGCCGGATCCGGCAGCACCCACAGGTACACGAAGTTATCGCGCGTGCCGTCGGAACACACGAAGATCACCTTCTTCGCGGGCGTCACCATCATGATCTGCTGCGGCTGCGGCATATACTCGTCCGGCAGCTGGCCGGCCTCGATCGCAGCGGCCAGTGCCTGGTTCCACTGCTTGTGCTCGAATGCGATGTCTTCACCCATCGTCAGGCCGTCGCACGATGCCGAGAGGCGGCCGTCGGAGCACGTGACCGGATAGAGGTCTTCTCCGATCAGCTCTTCGACGAGCGGGCGCGCCAGCGCTTCGACGTGGTGGCCGTAGTCGAGGATGTTCTTTTGCACCCAGTCGCTGAACTCCTGCGCGGTGCCGGTAGCCTTCATGTGCAGCAGCTCATTGCGCTTCACGAGCGTGGAAATTCCCAGCATCGCGGCCGCCTCGCTGGCGCCGAACTTCTCCAGTCGGTACTGCTGCCACTCGGCGCTGCCTTGGGTGAGGTCGTGGATGGTTGTCATATTCATTTCCTTCCGTGGTTCGAATGAAAGCCGAGATTTACTTCGGCGGTATGCCTGGCCGCAGCGGCTTCCGCCACAGTCCCGAACAGGCCCAGGTGTTGCGCTTTCCGGTTCACCTTGATCGATGCGCGCCATTTGCGATGCGGCTGGCTCCAGTGCACACCGATGACGCCCGACTTGTTGGTGATGGCGAGCTGTCGGTTTTGCTGGTTCTCTTGCTGCGTTACATCGCGGAGATTGCCGGGGCGGTTGTCATCGCGCATGCCGTTCTCGTGGTCGATGAACTGCGCCGGCCAATGCCCATGGGTCATTGCGAACACGACTCGATGCGCGAACACAAAGCAGCCATCGATACGACCAGTGAAGTAGCCGGCCGCCGTCTTGCTGTGCAAAGCCGGCTGACCAGCGCGCACTGCATTCCAGTGCTTTGCCCGAACGCTGGCGGCCTTGGGCTTCCAGGTCAGCAAGCCCGTCTCGAGGTCGAGCGTCAGCAGCTCATGCAGCCGCTCGACCGGGATGCGCGTCTCGATCTCAGTCATTCTCACGACCCCAACTGTCGATCGTCAGCTTCTGCTCTTCGGACAGGACCGCCTTCGTGCTCAGCATCGAGATCAGCGCGGCCGGCGTCTTCTTTCCGGACAGGACCATGTCGCGCCACGCCGGCGCGTTCTCTTCGAACTTCTCGGGCGTGCACACCGGCAGCTCCGCCCGGGCCAGCGCCGCAGTCTCCTTGGCCGTTGCTGTCGGCGCCGGCGTGATATCGCGCTCGACGCGCTCCTCGGCGGGGTAATCGCGCAGCTCCTCGGTCGACTTGATACCCTTGAGTGCGTCGGCGAACAGGTCGCGGGCGGCGAACGCGAACGCGCGCATTTGCAGCATCCGCTTCGGCGCGGTCTGCCACGGCCCCGACTTCCCGGCCAAGCCGGCTTTCTTCGCGTCTTCCATCGTAAACGTCGTGACCACCGGGGAGCGCCCGCGCCGCTTCAAGGTGACGGTGCAGTACGTGTCCTGCTTGTCCTCGTGCAGGTCCTCGAATTCGGGGTGGCTGATCACGAGCGCGCGCATCGCATCACCCCAGATGCTGGGCCGGCCGTTGATGACCGAGATACCCTGCAGCGACTGCATCGGCTTGAGGCCCAGCTCGGCGCCGGTCTGCACTGCCACCAGCACGTTGCCCGGCTTGTTGACGTAGTCCTTCGGGACCATATCGGACTGCGCGATGATCTTCGCGAACTCCATGGCCTCGGCCAGGTTGCGGGGGGAAAGGGAGAACGTGGATTCGCCCTGGATGGTCAGTTCGTTCATGGTTTCCTTCGTGGTTAAAAGCCGATCAGGTAGCTGCTCACGGCGCGGGCAGCGGCTTGGCGCGGGCGGAAGCCGGCGCGCAGGTACAGGCGGTACTGATTGAAGACGTGGCGGATCATGGGTTCCTCGGGTTGATGGGTTACCAGTTGCGAATTTCGTTCCGGCGCGCGACCAGCAAGACAGCGTGCACGCGCATGTCCTTCTCCATGCCGACCAGGTCGCCGCGCAGCTGCGCGTAGTGTTCGGCGTGCGCTTCGGCCTCGGCGATCTGCAGGTCGGCCAGCCACAGGGCGAACGGCTTGATCAGCTTGCGCACCAGGCGGCGCGCGATGCGGGCGGCGGCGATCATGCGGCGCTCCCGGTGGCCCTCGCAATAGCCGCATCGATAGCGGCTCGCGCACTGCAGGGGATACGGGGCAGACCGTCCAGGCCGCAGTCGTCATCGGCGTCGCGCATCATGATTACGACGTCGAGCAGCTCGGGGGCCGCGGCGATCAGCGGGATGTTCTCCGGCGCGATGGATTCGGCGATGAGGTTGCCGCCGTAGTACTCGACGGCATCGGAGCCGCCGAGCGCGCCGACCGCCAACTGGTCGGAGACCACTGATCCTTTGCCACCGGTACCGCTTCCGGCGCGCCACGGCCCCGGCGTGTGTTTCAGTTCCATCCTGCTGCTCCTCGTTCTGGCCGGCGCCGCCGGCGGTTGGTTTATTGGTGTTGGCCGGCTGCTGCGGCCTTGCCCTGTTCGTAGATCAGCTCACGTGCGACTGCGTCGACGGCGATCTGGATGCCGGACCGGAGCGCTTCGACGGTTTCAACCCTGCCGGGGTTGGAGAGCTGGGCTGCAGCCTCGAGGCTCGATTTCAGGCGCTCCAGGCACTTAATGGTTTCGCAGTTCATGCTGCCTCCCGTTCACGGCACCAGTTCAGCAGTCAGCGCGCGGTTCTCTTGCCGCAGGTACGCGGCCTGTGCACGGAAGAGCTTGCTCACGCTGCCACCTCACGCGCAAAGAAGTGGTTCCACACGCGCTGCTCGATGCGTGCGTCCTGCGCGGACTGCTCGCGGCGGCGCTCCATGTCGGCCACGTCGCTCTCGGCCAGCGCCTCGGCTTCGAAGTAGATGGCGGCCTCGACGGCGGCTGCGTGGTCGACGCCCACGGCGGCGGAGTGGCCGACCACGGCCGCGTGCAGCACGGCGCCGGCGTCGCCGTCGAACGAGCCCAGGTCGAGGCGCTCGAGCACGGCCGCGACGGTCGACGCGCGATTCGCGCGGATGTCGTGCTTGATGGCGTGGATGCGGGCGTCGATCAGCTGGCAGACCTGGTCTTCGCGGTCTTCGGCGGTGTAGGGGAAGCGGTCCATCGTGGTCTCCGGTTGGCCCTGCTGGGCTCGGTTGCGATGGAGACATACTAAAGCCAACTTTAGTTTAAGGTCAAGTAATCTTGAGAAAAATATTCAAGTCAACTTGGGTGAAGGGGGGGATTGAATCGGAAGGGCGAAAAAAAACCCGCTTGAAGCGGGCTCGGTACTGATGAGGTTGCGAGTTAGAACTTGGACGGCTTTATGGGTTGCAGCCCAGGCAAAGGTTGAAGTCCTGGTGATGGCTGGCTCAGCGTGTTTGACTGGCTGGGCTGGGACTGCTGTTGGCGAGGTTGGGCGTTCTGGTAGCCATACGGGTCAGGTTCCTTCGTGCCCGGCTGCCCGGTATACGGGTTCACGTTGCCCTTCGTGCTGTAGTTGTCCAAATTGGTATGGTTGGGCGCTGTACGCTCGTGCGGAGCGACATACGTGCCGTCCTTTTTCGTATAGCCATTCACATGCACTTGGGCAAACGCTGGCGCGGCAGCAATAAGCAATGCTGCGGTTAATATCTTTTTCATTTTTTCTCCCTAGTTCGGCATGTAGGCGTGCCGTATCGCCGTTCAATCTCCATCGAGTAAGAGGTCGAGTCGCACGCCGAAATGTCCGACGTTGCCGTTACCAGTGTCCCAGCCGCCGCAAATAATCGCAGCGCATTCAAACGTTTCGTACACGGACAGCGGGCCATAGCGAACAGTGCGCCGAAATGCGCGAGCAGCGTCTTTAGGTAGGTGTCCCACCTGGTAACCTGAAATGGTGACCTGCACCGCAAGCTTGTCATACTCGTTGTCATCTTGCAGCGTCAGCTGGGCGCGCGTCTCGATCTGCACACCCTCAGGCCTGCGTGGCCCGGCGAGGGCGATAAAGCTCTCGGGGTAAAAGCTCTCTCCAGCTACGTTGACCAGGTAGAGACCCGGGCCCTTGATAAAAGGAAGATCGCCCGACATTTTCAATCGTCGTTTAAAAAGGTATCGCGCTGAGCATAATTAGCTAATCGCTGATAATCGTCGGTTGCTTCGTTTATCCTTTCAAGGTGATTTGCAGATTTACTCATCTCTATTTCAATAAGATTTAGCTGGTCGTATATTTGCGCAAGCTTCTCTTCCGTGGATTCTGAGCGCGAAATTGACTTTTGAAGTTGGTCGCAAACTCGAGCCAAATTCGTGCTGATTTGCCATAGAAACGCAATAATGCAACCTAGTAGTACGTACTCATAATTCATCGGGCGTTCCTCTCACAGACTTGGGCGGAATACGAGTTTTGGGATGTGTCCGAGCACCAGATGCATGCGATCAATTTCGGCGCAATCGATGATGATGTTAGGGTGGTCCTTGTTCACGGACTCGAAGCAGGCCTGGTCGTCTCGTATCCACAAAAGGCGTTTGATTAGCCGACGGCCATCCTTGAGAAGAACAATCACCTCATCGCTCGGTTGCGCTTCACCGCACGGATCCACGCCCACGAATTCACCCGGCAGGTAACGCGGGCTCATGCTCTCGCCGCGGATTCGCAACGCGTAAGCATCCGCACAAGTCGCATACCAGTCGAGGAATCCATCAGGGTGCTCGGCACTGAAGTCGTCGATATGCAACAGGCCATCCGTTCCCGCCTGGACACGACCGATCACGGGAATGCTCTGCCGCGGTCGAATGATCTTTGGCGCATCTTCCACCTCGCTGTCGTCTGAACGCCCGATTGATGACGTCGCGGTCGGACTTCCTTCGCCGGTTTCCAGCCACAGCGGATCGACCCGCAGATACGCCGCCACCGCGCGTGCCTTGGGGGCGTCCATCCCGTGATCGCCCTTGAGCCAATTACCAGCGGCCGTGTCCGATACGCCAGCCACACGAGCCAGCTCGGCTTTGGTCACCCGCTTGCCGTTCCGGCGCACGCGCTCGCGCTCAATGGCCCAGCGCAATCTTTCCGATAGTAATTTCATAAAGATAGCTTAACAAACCGTTTTTCAAGCTGGCTTGACTTTATTCTCAAGGGAACTTACGATGTTTCTAAAGTCAACTTGAGAATTCAAATGAACGCTACCGAAATCATTCAACGCCTTGGGGGCGTGACCAAAACTGCGGCGCTGTGCGAGGTCACGGCCCAGGCTGTGTCGCAGTGGCACCGCAACGGCATCCCCAAAGCGCAAGTGAAATTTCTACGCCTCGCTCGCCCTGACGTTTTCGAGCCTGTGCCAGCCAGCGACACGCCCCATCCTGAATCTCAGCCGCAGTAACAGCTGCGGTTTTTTTGCGCCTGAAGAGTTGCACAAGGGAAGTTGCCCTTGAGCGATAGCAGCACCAGAAGTCCCATCCTCGCAAACCCGCATCACCAAGGAGAAACACATGAGCTTGAACCCCGCGACCCGCATCGAGACGGTCGAAGTGAAGATGAACCCGGAAGAGCTGGCCAGCCTCGACGGCCTGCGTAAGTTGTTCGGCCTCGGGCGCAGCCCGTTCCTGCGGGCGCTCAGCAATGTTGCAGCGCACACGCATGGTATGGCGCCGCCACCGGTCCGGGAATCCCGAGCATGTCCGGGTGTCGGTCGGATTGCAGGCCGCTCGCGCGGCGTGAGCAACGGCCGGAGGCATCTTTAATGGCTTCCGGCTGCGCTCGGAGACGACAAAAACGCGCCCTGCCACGAGCTGGGCTGAACAGGAATCAGAACCATGACAACATCAACCCAAGATCCGGACATGACGAAACTGCTGTCGATGACTGACAACGTCGTGATCCGGGATCGCGTGTATGGAGCCGCCCGCAACTCGGGCACCGAGAACCGGGAATACGGGCGGCTCCACAAAAGCATCAACGAGCTGGCGAAGGAAGCGAAGAAGTTCCGCAAGCCGAGCGAACAGGCGGAGGATTGATGGATTCCCCGATCATCCCCATCGACATGCTCCAGGCGGAAGCCCGCGCCGCGTACGCGCGCCGGGCCGGCCGTGACGACCACGGTTTCAACTGGCACGCCGTCGACGCCATCGCAGCCTACCAGGCCGAGTGGGACCGCTGCGCAGCTGCGGAAGCGGCCGTGCTGAAGGTCAAGCCCATGCTGGCCCAGGCGGGAGTGACGCCGCCATGACGACCACCGCCGACACGCTCGAGGCGCCGGCGCGGCCGGTGCTGCGCTACCACGGCGGCAAGTTCCGCCTGGCGCCGTGGGTCATCCGCCACTTTCCTCCGCACCGTTGCTACGTCGAGCCATTCGGCGGCGCGGCCGGCGTGCTCATCCAGAAGGATCGCGCCTACGCCGAGGTCTACAACGACCTGGACGGCGACATCGTCAACGTGTTCCGCGTGCTGCGCGATCGCGCCCAGTGCGACGAGCTGATCGCTCAGCTGCTGCTCACCCCCTATGCCCGCGACGAGTTCGACGCCGCGTACAAACCGACCACCGATCCGATCGAGCGCGCGCGCCGCACGCTGGTCCGTGCTGAGATGGGTTTCGGCTCGGCCGGCGCCACGAAGGGAACGACCGGCTTTCGCGTCGACACCCGGCGCAAGCACGGCACCGCGCAGCAACTGTGGGCCCGCTTCCCGGAATCGCTCGCTCGAGTATGCGCGCGCCTGTCCGGCGTGATGATCGAGAACCGCCCGGCCCTGTCCATCCTCGACCAGCACGACGCCGAGGACACGCTCTTCTACGTGGATCCGCCGTACGTCATGGGCACGCGTAACGTCGGCGCACGCCACGGCCGCTATTACACATGCGAGATGTCCGACGACGAGCATGTCCAGTTGCTGGACAAGCTGTGTGCCTTGCAGGGAATGGTCGTGCTCAGCGGGTACGAGAGCGCCATGTATCTCGGCGCCCTGCAGGGCTGGTCCATGGCCAGCACCGAGGCACGCATCTCGGCCGCCCGCGGCACCGGGATCCGGACGGAATGTCTTTGGCTGAATCCGGCCGCGTCGCGCGCGCTCGATCGCACGGGCCTGTTCGCCCAGGTGGCGCCATGAACTTCTACAAACGCCACATCGGCGACTACATCAAGAAGGCCGGCCACCTGACGCTGCTCGAGCACGGCATCTACGCGCGCCTGATGGACGTCTACTACACGCGCGAGGCCGGCATCCCCGAGGACAAGGCCGCGCGTCTCATCGGCGCCCGCACGAAAGACGAGCTGCAGGCGCTTTCCAACGTGCTCGACGAGTTCTTCACGCTCGTCGACGGCACGTGGACGCAAGGCCGCTGCGAGGAGGAAATCGGCATCGCCAGCGCGAAAGCGGACAAGAACCGAGAGAACGGCGCGAAGGGTGGCAGGCCGAGGAAATCGGCAAGCGAAAACAAACCCAGCGAAAACCCAAACGGTTTTGATTTCGAAAACCATGTGGGTTTTGAAAAAAACCTTAGCCAGACTCCAGACTCCAGACTCCAGACTAAAACCCTTGGAGACCGCGCGTCTGATCAACCGGAGTTGAGCGCGGAGCCCATCCTCCCGACGCCCGTTGGCGACCTGAGCAAGGCCATGCGCGAACTCGGGATCATGGGTCAGCCTGCCGACCCGCGCCTGATCACCCTGGCCCAGCAGGGCGTGTCCGTCGCCACTATGCGCGCCGCCTGCGAAGACGCAAAACGTTCGAAGCCGAACGAGCGCATCGCGCCGGCCTACGTGTTCGCCATCCTCGAGCGCTGGGCCCGCGAGGCCGCCGACCTGAACGCCGCAGGCGCCACACAGCCGCGCGCATCGCCGCGCCTAGCCGCGAACGCCAACATGCAACGCCTCAACGACCGCATCAACGGAACCGCACGCCATGAACCTGACGACCGAATCATCGACCTCAACGAACGCCCTGCCTGAGGCGTGGATCGAGCGCCTGTTCGAGCGGATGCTGCTCGAGTACGGAAAGCGCTTCGGCGACCAGTGGGCACAGGCCAACATGGACAAGCTGATCGCGCACTGGGCTGCGGAGCTCGCCGGCTACAGCGGCGCGGAGCTCAAGCGCGGCGTCGATGCCCTCGCCTCGCGCGATTGGCCGCCGACGCTGCCCGAGTTCAAGCGCATGTGCCGCCCACCCGTCGACCCGATGCGAGCGTACTACGAGGCCGTCGCCGGCGTGCAGGCCCGCTTCGCCGGCGAACACGGCACCTGGTCGCACCCGGCGATCTACTGGGCCGCGATGCCCATGGCCGTCGAGCTGCGCGAACAGACCTTCAGCGCCGTCAAGGCCCGATGGGAAACTGCGCTAGCCGACCAGCTGGGCCGCGGCGAATGGGAGACGATCCCCGCGCCGATGCTGCAGCTCACCGCGCCCGGCCAGTCGACCACCAGCAGCGCGAAAGCACGCGAGGCGATCAAGCAGCTCGTTGGCCAGATCGTGCACAAACCAGCCGACGGCGACCCGAAAGGCTGGGCCCGGCGGATCCTTGATCGCCACAAGGCGGGCGAGAAGATCACGCCCACCCAGCTGAGCATGGCGCAGGACGCGCTGCAGGCCGGAGCCTGACGAGACCATTTCGCGCGCGAGCGCACCACCGAGCCGGGTTACGGCTTCGACAACAACCTGAAAGGCAGACATGAACGACCAAGCAATCGAGCAGCAGATCCAGGCCAAGGGCAAGACCGCGCCGCGCGTCACGCCAGCGGACATCGAGGCGAACATCGCCAGCGCGCACTACTTCACGGCACACGCCGGCGTCATCGGTGACATGTTCGCCGCCGGCCTCATCGACGATCCGGACGGCCACAACCTGCCGCCTACGCTCGGCCTGCTGACGTTCTGCGTGCTCACCCTGCGCAACGGCTTCACCGTCACCGGCGAGAGCGCGTGCGCCAGCCCGGAGAACTTCGACGCCGAGATCGGCCGCAACATCGCGCGCCAGAACGCCGTCCAGAAGATCTGGCCGCTGATGGGCTACCAGCTGCGCGACGAGCTGCACCGTCGCGCTCAGTTCGCAGCCGAGCCGAAAACCAGCGACGCGGTGCAGGCATGACGCGCTACATCGGAACCAAAATCATCACCGCCGAGCCCATGACGCGGGTCGCGTACAACCAGTTCCGGGGCTGGGCCTTGCCGACCGACGAGAACGGTGCGGACAACGGCTACCTGGTCGAGTACGAGCCCGACGGCAAACCGAACGTGCCCGGCCGCGCTGGTTACGTCAGCTGGTCTCCGAAGGCCGTCTTCGACGACGCGTACCGTCGCACCGATGCCATGACGTTCGGTCTGGCCGTCGAGGCATTGAAGCGCGGGCACCGCGTGACGCGCGCCGGCTGGAACGGCAAGGGCATGTTTGTGTACCTGGTCCCGGCCAACAGCTACCCGGCGCAGACCGGCGCCGCGAAGGCCTTCTTCGGCGACGGCGGCATGGTCCCGTACAACGCCTACCTCGCGCTCAAGGGCTCGGACGACACCGTGAGCACCTGGGCGCCCAGCGGCAGCGATGCCCTGGCCGAGGACTGGCTGATCGTCGAATAACCACCACCCCGCCCGGCCAGCCCGGGCGCACAACAACGACACGGGAGAACCTGAACGATGAACATCCTCGCCATCGACATCGGAACCCAGACCGGCTGGGCACGCAGCTCGCGCGCCGGCACCGTCGCCAGCGGCAGCGAATCGTTCGCGCCGCGCCGCATGGAAGCGGCCGGCCAGCGCTGGCTGAAGTTCCGCGCCTTCCTCAACGAGCAGCGCGTCGCCGGCGGCGAGATCCACGCGGTCTACTACGAAGACGTGAAGCAGCACGCCGGCACGCTGGCGGCACACGTCTACGGCGGCTTCCTCGCATGCCTGGAGATGTGGTGCGCGGCGAACAACGTCCCGCTGCGCCCGGTCGGCGTCGGCCAGGTCAAGAAGCACTGGACCGGCAAGGGCAACGCGGACAAGGCAGCCATGTGCGAGACCGCGCGCGTGCTCGGCTTCCGCCCGAAGGACAACAACGAGGCCGACGCGCTGGCGATCCTGTCGCTGGCCAAGCACCTGGAAGGCGTGACAGCGCCGGTGGCGGAGGCGGCATGATCGGCGCGTTCTTCGACTTGCTGACCCCGATCTACGAGCACGAGGCCACGCGGCAGCGCATCGCCGTGCTCGAGGCAGACATGGAACGCCATCGCCGCGAGTACGAGGAGCAGCTGCGCGCGCACGCCGCTGCGGATCCGGCCATCATCGACGTCGAGGCGCGCGAGGTGGACGACGTGCCCGCGCTGCCGGCGCCCGAGGGAACGGAGGCACCTTGACCGAACGGAAGGACATCGGCTGGAGGCTGGAGAACTGGGCGCGCTGGGCAACCGCGCGCGGCCGGCGCGGCGCCGATTGCATGACGGGCGCCATCTGCGACAGCATGCGCCGTTCCGCCCTGGGCGACGTGTGGTCCGGGATCGAGGTTCGCGCCGGCATCGATGCAAAGGACGCCGCGCGGATCCAGCTCGCTATGCCACGCGTTCCGATTGCGCAGCGCGTGCTGCTGAACTGGTGCTACATCGAGCAGGCCCGGCCCGAGATCGTCGCGCGCAAGTGCGGGTTCCCGGTCAAGGAATTCGTCGAGCGGTTCCGTGCCGCGCAGGCCGCCGTTGAGGACGCGGCCGACGACCTGGACAGCGGGAACAGATGAGCGCGCGGACTGGCCTACAATGGCGGCTGATGAGATTGCGAGGGCAACAACCATGAACACCGACGACAACCCTTTCCGCCGCGTCGACTGGCCCGGCGATCAGCCGCAGCCGAGCGACGACGACGACGAGCACGGCATGCCGCTGCAGCCGCCGCGCGGGCCCGGCCTGTCTGCCGACGACCTGGAGCTGCTGACGCTGGCCGCGCGTGCGCTCGGTGCCGTCCGGGTCGAGGTCGTCGAGGGTGAGAACTGGGTGAATCTGTACTTCGCTGACCAGCCGCCCGCGTTCAGCTGGAACCCGCTGCTGCACGGCGACGATACGTTCAACTTGCAGGTGCAGCTGCGCATGATGATCGAGGTCGACACGGCGTGGTCCTATGCCTGGTTCAACTACCGGAAGCAGCATACTCAGGAGTCCCACGTCGACCAAACCCCAGGAGACGCCACGAAACGCGCCGTCACGCGCGCCGCCGCCGAGATCGGCCGTGCCAATCTGCAACAAAATGCTTGACAGCCGGAAATCTCAGCAGTAAATTCCGAGCAACAACTAATTTCCGTCCTTCAAGACGCGCGCCGGGTTCCCAGTGGGAGCCTGCGGCGCGCCCGAAGGGAAAGCGAGGCCCCGATGCAGCGATGCTCGGGGCCTTTTTGCTTTCCGGACGATAGCGTTTGACAGTCGGGAACAGCACCGACACCAGTTTCCAGCGTCTCCTGCCCTGCGCTCCACAGGGTATTCGGGCCCGGCCTCAACAGCCGGGCCTTTTTTTGGCCCGAACATATGTCCGCTTCCACCTACACCACCGAACTCGCCGCCCAGTTCTGCGCCGCGATCGCGGACGGCGGATCCCTGCGCTCGGTTTGCAAGAAGCCCGGCATGCCCAGCAAGGCCACCGTGTTCCGCTGGCTGGGCGAGTTCCCCGAGTTCGTGAAGATGTACGAGAAGGCCACCGACGAGCGCGTGGACACGTTCGTCGACGAGATCGTGGACATCGCGGACAACTGCAAGACCGACAAGGATTCGATCCGCAAGGCCAAGCTGCGCATCGAGGCACGCGTCGAGCAGGCCCAGCGCATGAAGCCGCGCAAGTACGGCAAGCAGCTGCAGCTGACCGGCGAGGGCGGCGGCGCGCTCCAGGTCGTGTTTGCCGCGTCGGACGCCGACCTATGAGCGGCTTCAATCCCACCGAGCGCCAGAAGCTGGCGCAGGCCGTGCTGGGCAGCCTCGCCACCTGGTTGATGCTGTTCGGCGGCGGCCGCTCGGGCAAGACCTTCCTCATCATTCGCAACATCATCACCCGCGCGCTGAAGGCGCCCGGCTCGCGCCACCTCATCGTCCGTTCCCGCTTCAACCACCTGAAGGCCTCGATCATGCTCGACACCTTCCCGAAGGTGATGCGCGTGTGCTTCCCCCAGCTGGAGAAGGGCCGCGACTGGGACATGAACATGAGCGACGGCTACGCGAAGCTGCCGGGCGACGCCGTGGTCTGGTTCCTCGGTCTGGATGACAAAGACCGCATGGAGAAGGTGCTGGGCATGGAGTTCTGCACCATCTACGTCAACGAGGCGTCGCAGATCGCCTGGGCCGGCGTGCAGATCCTGCTGACCCGTCTCGCGCAGCGCTGCATGCAGATCATCAACGGCGTCGAGCAGCCGCTCAAGCTGCGCTTCCTGTTCGACTGCAACCCGCCGTCGAAGATGCACTGGACCTTCAAGGTCTTCAAGCAAAAGCTGGATCCGGAGACGAAGGCGCCGCTGGCCAACCCGGCCAACTACGACAGCTTCCAGATGAACCCGACGGACAACGCGGCCAACCTGTCGCCGGAATACCTCGCGACGCTGGAAGGCCTGTCCGAGCGGATGAAGCGTCGCTTCCTGCGCGGAGAGTTCGCCGACGCCACGCCGAACGCTCTGTTCGACGAGGCTGACATCGACAAGTGGCGCGTGAACGCGAGCGAAGGCTTGGTCGAGGAACTGCCGACGATGGTGCGCATCGTGGTCTCCGTGGACCCGAGTGGCGCCAGCGACGACGAGCAGAACGCCGACAACGACGAAGTGGGCATCACCGTCGATGGCTTGGGCGTGGACGGCAACGCGTACTTGCTCGAAGACCTCACCGTAAAGGGCGGCCCTTCTGTCTGGGGCAAGGTGGCCGTGCTGGCGTACATGCGGCACGAGGCGGATGTGATCGTGGGTGAGACGAACTTCGGCGGCGGCATGGTGAAGTTCGTCGTCCAGGCTGCAGCGGTGAAGCTCGGCACTCGCGTCAACTTCAAGATGGTCAACGCCAGCCGGGGCAAGGTGCAGCGCGCCGAGCCCTTCAGCGTCCTGTACATCGACGGGAAGGTACGCCATGCCGGCCTGTTCCCGAAGCTCGAGGACGAGCTGTGCGCCTTCTCCACCTCGGGCTACACCGGCCCGCGCTCACCGAACCGCGCTGACGCGCATATCTGGGCTCTGGCCGAGCTGTTCCCCGCCCTGGTCAAGCCCGCCAAGAAATCGGCGGAAGCCGACACCCAAGACCACTACGAAGGAGAAGGCGGATGGATGGGATGAAGCCCGGCCACATCGTCATGGGCCACGCAAGCCTGGAGCTCAGCTACTCGGGCATCGTCCCGGTCGCCGATCGCGGCCGCGTGCTGGAAGTCACGAGCTTGCGCACGGATCGCTGGTCGCGCAACCAAGGCCACGCCGGCGCACTGATGCGCGAGGTCTGCCAGCAGGCGGACGACAACGACATGTTCCTGCTGCTGCGGCCCGAGGCGTTCGGCGCCGGTGGCCTGACTACCGAGCAACTGGCCGACTGGTACATGCGCCGCTTCGGGTTCGTCGAGCTGCAAGCCGCGCCCCTGATCCTCGTCCGCCTGCCGCGCACCGCGGCGCAACAATGGGCCGCCGCGCATGAGTACGCATGACAATGACGGCGCCGGCAAGGGCGCCAACACCGACGCCGGCCTGCTGAAGGAAGTGCGCGAGTTCGTCGAGCACGCGATCAGCGCAGACAGCGACAACCGCGACAACGCTCGCGCCGATCTTCGCTTCGAGGCCGGCGATCAGTGGCCGGAACAGATCAAGGCGCAGCGCCAGCGTGAGGGCCGCCCGTGCCTGACGTTCAACCGCCTGCCGACCTACAAACGCCAGGTCACGAACGACCAACGGCAGAACAAGAGCGGCATCAAGGTGCACCCGGTTGGCGACGGCGCCGACGTGAAGAAGGCAGGCATCCTGCAGGGCATCATCCGGCACATCGAATACAGCAGCAACGCCGACATCTGCTACGACACGGCCGTGAACAGCGCCGCGTCAATCGGTTGGGGCTTCTGGCGCCTGGTCACCGAGTACGAATCGCCGATGTCGTTCAACCAGGTCATCCGCTTCAAACGCGAGCGCGACGCGATGAAGGTCTACTTCGACCCGAACAGCGTCGAGGCCGACGGCAGCGACGCGAAGCGCTGCGCCATCGTCTGGGACATGGCCTCGGCCGACTTCAAGCGCACGCACCCGAACGTCGACGTTCCGATCGGCGCCGCCGCCGGCTGCGAGCTGCAACCCGGCTGGATGGACACTCGCTACGTGCGCATGGTCGAGTTCTACTACTTCGAGCAGACGCGCAAGACGATCTACCTGCTGGACACCGGCGACGTCGTCGAGAAGGTGCCCGACGGCGGCGTGGTGAAGGCCCAGCGCGAGACGTTGGTGCCGCAACTGAAGTGGGTCAAGACGGCCGGCGGCACGAAGGTGCTGGAGCGCACGGACATCATGTGCCGCTGGATCCCGGTGTTCCCGGTCTGGGGCAACGAGATCGACATCGACGGCAAGGTGATCCGCAGCGGCATCATCCGCGACGCGAAAGACCCGGCCCAGATGTACAACTTCTGGATGACCAGCGCGACCGAGGAGGTCTCGCTGCGTCCCAAGACGCCGTTCATCGGCGCCGAAGGCCAGTTCGAGGGTCACGAGAAGAAGTGGGCGCAGGCGAACAACAAGAGCTTCGCCTACCTCGAGTACAAGCCCGTCTCCATCGACGGCGTGCTGGCACCGCCGCCACAGCGCTCGCCCATGGCCGACGTCCCGGTCGGCATGCTGCAGATGGCCGTGCACGCGGCCGACAACATCAAGGCCGTTACCGGCCTGTTCGACGCATCGCTGGGCGCCGCCGGCAACGAGACGAGCGGCAAGGCCATCACGGCCCGCCAGCGCGAAGGCGACACCGCGAATTTCCATTACACGGACAACCTGAACCGGTCCATTCGCCATTGCGGTCGCTGCCTGGTCGACATGATCCCGCACTACTACGACGCCCAGCGCGTGGTGCAGATCCTCAACGAGGACGAAACCATCTCGGCGGCCGAGATCAACAAACCGGCCGTCGACGAGCAGGGCCGCGCGGTGGATGAGCAGGGACAGCCCGTCGTGGACCCGGTGAACCAGGTGCAAGCCGTGCTGAACGACATGACGGTCGGTACCTACGACGTCACGATCGGCACCGGCCCGAGCTACGCGACCCAGCGTCAGGAAGCTGCCGACGGTATGGAACGCCTTGCCTCGGCCTGGCCGAAGCTGATGGACGTGGCCGGCGACAAGGTCGTCGCCGCGCTCGACTGGCCGGGCTCCGAAGAGATCGCCGCGCGCATCAAGGCCACGATCCCGGGCCAGATCACCCAAGCCGACAAGAACGGCGAAGACGGCGAGGAACAGGGCCCGGCACCGCTGCCGCCCGAGATCGAGCAGGCCCTCCAGAACGCCGACCAGATGGTCGAGCAGCTGCAGCAGCAGCTGGCCGAAGCGCAGGCCGGCCATCAGGCCGCGCTGGACAAGGCCCGGCTCGACGCTGCCAGCCGCGAGGAAGTCGCGCGCATCAACGCACAAGGCCGCGCCGACGTGGCCGAGCTGACCGGCCTGGTCAACCTGCTGCTGGCGCGCATCCCGCCGCCGGCCGGCCTGGTCGCCGCTGCCGCTGAAACCGAAGATTCCCGCCCCGCAGGCAGCCAACCTGCGGACCCGGCGCAAACCACGGCCCAACCGGAGTGAGTCCGGGTTTCTAATCCTTGGGATGAACCATGCAAATCAATAACGACGCCTCTGCAACGACCACGACCACGACCGCGCCCGCCGGCACGGACGTCACCGCCCAGACCACGACCACGCCGCCGGCCAACGGCGAGGCTGGGCAGGGCCAGGGCCAGGGCCAGACCGACGCCGGCACCAGCACCACCAGCACCGCACCCGCGGATGGTCAGGACGAGCAAGGCAAGCAGCAGGGGAAGACCGACGACGCGAATGGCGACACGCCGCGCGACGAACAGGGCCGCTTTAAGTCCCCGAAGCTCCAGAAGCGTATCGATGAACTGACCCACGCGCGCCATGCTGCCGAACGCGAAGCGGCACACTGGCGCGCCATCGCGGAAGGTCGCAAGACCGACCCCGCGCCCCAGGCTCACGAATACGCCTCGGACGAGGCTTACGAAGCGGCCAAACGCCAGCACGAGGTGCGTCAGGCTGCCCGCGAGGAGCTGGCCGAAACCGCCAAGGCGACGGCCGACCGCTTCCAGCAGGACGCGGCGCACGCGATCGACGCCACGTACAACGAACGGGCGACCGCAGCGGCAGCTCGGATCCCGGACTTTGTGGACGTCGTGAGCAAGGCCGACATCCAGATCACGCACGACATGCTGGCGGCCATCAAGGAAAGCGAGCACGGCCCCGACATCACCTACCAGCTGGCCAAGAACCCGGAGCAGGCCGCGCGCCTGGCGCAGATGTCGACCGCGCAGATGTACCGGGAGCTCGGCCGCATGGAAGCGGCGATCGAGGCCAAAGACGCCACCGCAGCACCGGCGCCCGCTGCCGCACCTGCCCCTGCTGCACGCACCACCAACGCGCCCGCGCCGGCCAGCACCGGCGCACCTGCCGGCGCAGCCCCCGCCAACACGGACCCGGCCAAGATGTCGCAGTCCGAGTACGAGGCATGGCGGAAGGCGAACGGCGCGAAGTACTTCCGATAGCACACCCCTCAACGCCAAATTTAGGAACCCATCACCATGGCAAACGTACTTGCAACTACCGCCGTCGTCGCGAAAGAATCGCTGGCGGTCCTGAAAAACATGCTGTCGTTCTCGGCCAACGTCAACCGCGACTGGGAAGACGAGTTCACCGAGAACAAGAGCCGTGGCTACGCGCCGGGCCAGACCATCAACATCAAACGCCCGCCGCGCTACCAGTACCGCGCCGGCCGCGTCGCCGTCCCGCAGGGCACCGTGCAGAACACCGTGCCGCTGACCCTGCAACAGGGCGGCTGCGACCTGCAGTTCACGTCCGGCGAGCGCACGCTGTCGCTGGACAAGCTGTCGGACAAGCTGCAGGCCGCGATGGCCGAGGTGACGAACGAGATCGACCGTCAGGGCCTTGCTCTGGCGCACTACTCGACCTTCAACACGCTGAACCCGACCGGCGCCATGCCGAACACGCAGGACCTGTCGATCGGCGCGATGACGGACCTGAACGCCCGCCTGGACGAAATGGGCGCCCCGCGCGTCCCGGGCTCGCGCACCCTGATCAGCGCCCCGCGCCTGAACGGCAACCTGGTGCGCGGCATGGCCGGCCTGTTCAACCCGAACGGCACCATCGCGAAGCAGAACAACAACGGCATGCAGGTGCCGTCGTTCGGCCTGAACGTGGGCATGGACCAGAACGTCGATTCGCACACGAACGGCACGCAGGTCGTCACCGGTACGGCCGTGAACGGCGCCAATCAGACCGGCAGCGCGATCACCGTGGCCGCGCTCGGCGGCACGATCACCCGCGGCACGGTCATCACCTTGCCGGGCGTGTTCGCCGTGAACCCGAAGACGCGCAACAGCACCGGCGTGCTGGCCCAATTCGTCGTCACGGCCGACCTGGCCGCCGGCGCCGTCTCGATCCCGGTCTCGCCGGCCCTGGTGACCAATGGCGCGTTCCAGAACGTGACCGCGTCGCCGACCAACGGCCAGAACTTCCTGATCGTAGGCGCCGCGTCGACCACCTACCAGACCAACATCGCCTACCACAAGGACGCCTTCACCCTGGCCATGGTCCCGATGGCGACGCCGCAGGCTGGCTCGGGCGCGACCGCGCACCAGGAAACCAGCGACGGCTTCACCGTCAAGGTCACCGAGTTCTACGACGGCACGAACGACGTCTCGATCATGCGTCTGGACGTGCTGTTCGGCTGGGCCGCGACCTACCCCGAGCTGTCGGCCAAGTACTACACGACCTGATAACGGCGCGTAGGCGAGCGCGGGGCTCTGGCCCCGCTTCAACGAATCCCCATCATTTCAAGGAAGCACACCATGGCAATCACCCTCAACCGCGGCTACATGGGCCTGCTGGCCGGTACCGTCGTCGGCCTGACCACCAACATCGAGCAGAACCTGATCGCCCAAGGCCTGGCCAGCGCGGCAGCGTCGAAGGCGAACATCACCCCGGGCAACGTCACCTATAACGGCATCCAGGGCTCTGTCGCGATCGCGGCCGGCGCGAACTCGGTGACCATCACCAACGCCCTGATCGATGCCAACACGAAGATCACGGCCAACATCGCGCAGGCAGCCGCCGACGGCACGCTGACCAGCCTGCCGCGCATCGTTCCCGCCGCCGGCTCCGTGACGATCTACGGCAACGCCAACGCGACGGCCGCCGTCATCGTCGACTGGTCGATCGTCGCCGCCCCTGGCCTGACCGTCGCCAACTGATCCCGTTCCCGCGTACGCGGGTTTCCCTCGCAGCCCGGCCCATCACCACGATGCGCCGGGCTTTTTTGTAGGAGCAGAACATGCAAAAGCAGCAATTCCCGATGATCCTGACGCACCGCGAGAACGCGCACGCGCAGATCGTGGTGGCGAACGCCGAACAGCTGGCCGACGTGCCGGAAGAATTCCTGCCGCCGGCGCTGATCCCGACCGTGACGGCCGCCGCCGCAGTGCCGGACGTGAACCTTGACGCCGGCGTCGCCGAGCTGGACGCGCAGCGCGCCGAGTTCTCGCGCACCGTGGACGAGTTCACGATGCACGTGCAGTCCGAGACCGAGCAGCTTGCGGCCATGCGCACGCAGATCGACGCCGACCGCGCCCAGCTGGACGAGCTGCGGGCCCAGCTCGAGCAGGACCGCGCCGCCTTCGAAGCGCAGAAGAACAGCGCCCAGCCGCCGGCAACTGGCGACACCGCTGGCGAAGCCGGCGCGGATCAGGCAGCTGCACAGGGCGCGGAAACTGGCGAAGATGCCGCGCAGGCCGCAGCACCCGCCAAGCGCGCCAGCACCGCGAAGGCGAAGGGTTAAACCATGGCTGCGGTTCTGGACCTGATTACGGCCGCCCTGGTAACCGTCAAGGCGCTGGCAGTTGGCGATACCCCGGGCGCCGATATGACGACGGACGCCCTGGACAAGTTCAACGACGTGCTGGAGGCGCTTTCGATCCAGAACCTGGCCGTGTACGCGAGCGTCGACACCGTGGTGCCGCTGGTGGCCAACCAGGCTGTCTACATCCTCGGCCCGGCCGGTACCGGTCAGCGCCCGCTGTCCATGAACTCGATCGACTCGGCGCGCGTCACCTACGGCGGCGTCGACTTTCAGGTCGAGATCGTGTCGGACGTCGAATACGATGCCCTGGCGGTGAAGCAGACCACGGGCGTGCCGAAATGGGCCGCACTGGACAACGACTACCCGAACGCGACCATCAGCCTGTGGCCTGTTCCGTACCAGGCCAGCGCCCTCACGCTGAGTCAACGGCAGAAATTCACGGCCGCCAGCACGCTCGCCGACACGTTCGATATGCCACCCGGCTACAAGCGCCTGATCCGCCTCATGCTGGCCTGGGAGCTGCGGACCGACTACCCGGGCATGTCGCCGCAGGAGCTGCAGAACCTGAAAGACGACCTGACCGGCGCACTCGCCAGCGTGAAGCGCGCCAACATCGAGCCGGTGCTCATGCGCAGCGAGGTTGCCGAGCTGGACGCCTCGGGCGGCGGCGCGTTCGCGAACTGGCGGGACGGCGTATGAAGGTCGAGCGCACGCACGATATGCGCTTGGTCGCCCAGATCATGGCGCATCCGTCGATTTTTCCCCACATCGCGGAGGATGGCGTCGACTGTCCGGATCCGCTCGATCACCCGGGTTTCTTCTGGATGCTGGCCACGGACGACGGCGAGGCCGCAGGACTGTTCCTGGTTCACGCCCGGGGCGCGGTCTGCTTCGAAATGCACACGATGATCCTGCCGGCCTTCTGGGGAGCTCCTGCGACGGCTGCGGCGCGCGCATTGCTGGCTTGGGCATTTACCGAACTGGGTTGCCAGAAGCTCGTCACCAGCGTGCCCGAATACAACCGCGCCGCGCTGCGCTTCGCGATCGCCAACGGCATGCGCCGCGAGGGCGTGAACCGCGCCAGTTTCCTGCGTCGCGGCCAGCTTATCGACCAAATCACCCTCGGAATCACGAAAAAGGAGTGGATCCCATGCCAGCAGCAATCCCTGTCGTAGCCGCCGTCGCCGGCGGCTATATCGCGTCGCAAGGCGCCAAGTCGGCCGCAAGCACGCAGGCCGCGTCTACCGACCGCGCGGCCGACTTGAACTGGCAGCAGTACCAGCAAACGCGCGAGGATCAGGCGCCGTGGCGCGACGCCGGCAAGGTCGCGCTGTCGCAGCTCGTCGGCGGCCTGTCGCCGGGTGGCGAGTACAACCGCTCGTTCACGATGGCCGACTATCAAGCCGACCCGGGCTACCAGTTCCGCCTCTCCGAAGGGGAAAAGGGCATCAACAACGCAGCGGCCGCGCGCGGCTCGCGCTATTCCGGCGCCACGCTGAAGGCTCTCGCACGCTTCAACAGCGATCAGGCCAGCCAGGAATACGGCAAGGCGTACGACCGCTACAACAACGACGTCTCGACGCGCTTTAACCGGCTCGCGTCCGTGGCGGGCGTCGGCCAGACCGCAACGAACCAGACGGCGGCGGCCGGTGCATCGGCAGCGGCGGCGACAGGCCAAGCCATCCAGGATGCCGGAACCGCGCGTGCGTCCGGATATGTCGGTACTGGCAACGCCGTGAACGGCGCGCTGGGCCAGATCAGCAACTACTACACGCTGCAGTCGCTGCTGCCGAAGACCGGTACCGCAAGCGGCACCGTCGCCAACGTCCTGTATTGAGAGGAATCCATGCCACAACCCCTCGTTGCACTTCAGGCAGCGCTACCGCAGTTCGCTGACCCGGCCGACCAACAACTCAAGGCATACAAACTGCGCGACCTTGCCGCGCAGGCTGACGTCGCCGACCAGGCCCGCGCCGATGACCAGGCTTCGCGCGCCGCATACGCCGCGAACCCGACCGACGGCGCGGCACGCCTGTCCGCGCTGGCCGGCGTCTCGCCGAAAGCGTACGCCGCTGAAGCTAAGGCGCAGGCCGACCAGGCCAAGGCCAGCGCCGAGACCCGCGCAAAGCAGATCGATTCGGCGCACAAGGCAATCGAAGTCGCTGGACGAGCTTTTGATTACGTGCGTCGCTATCCCACCCCAGAGAACGCCCACAGCGCGATCAAATGGCTAACAGATCTCGGAAACTTCACTCCGGAGCAGGCTGCGCAGTATCACGCTCAAGTGGACGCAAATCCGGGCGGCATCCAGGCGATGGCGGATCAGGCATTCGCTGCAGCTCTCGATGCGAAAGACCATTTACCGAAGATCGAAACGCGCGATCTGGGCGGTCAGGTGCAGACCATCAGCACTGACCCCCTGACCAACAAGACCACCACGCTGTCGACGCTGGCCAAGACGCAGAGCCCGGACAACGTCGCCACAAACGAGCGGATTGCGAAGGAGGGGGCAGCGAACCGCACCAACCAGATCGAGGTGCAAAAGATGATCGGCGCGCGCCAGGACGCGAAGGGCGACGCCGAGGCGTCCCTGGATCCGGACACGCTGGGCATGATGGCGAAGCAGTACCTGCGCGGCGACAAGTCGGTGCTGCAGAACCTCGGCCGCGGCGCGCAGGGATCAGCCAACCTGGTCGCGCTGCGCAAGTCGATCACCGCCGAAGCGAAGGCGCAGGGCATGAGCGGCGATGACATCGCCGCGCGCATGGCCGACTTCCAGGGCCAGACCGCAGGCCTGCGCACCGCCAACAACATCAGCGCGCGCATCGAGAACGCCGCCGCCGAGGCCGCCCAGCTGGCGCCGCTGGCGATTGAGGCCAGCCGCAAGGTCGCGCGTTCCGACTTCCTGCCGTTCGGACGCGCACAGGTGATGTTCAACAACCAGACCAACGATCCGGACCTGAACAAATTTGCGACCGCGAACATCGGCTTGGCCACCGCGTACGCCGGCGCAATGGCACGCGGCGGCAAGGCCACCGTGTCCGACAACGAACACGCGCGCGAATTGCTGACCACGGCGAAGAGTCAGCAGGCCTATGAAGCGATCGTGAACCAGATGCTGCAGGAGATCGCCGCAGCGCAACGCGCGCCGAAACAGGTGCGCGACAACCTGCGTGGCGAAGTCAGCGGCAAGGGTGGCCACGGCGCGCCGGACGCGAGCGCCGGCAAGGTCGTCGACTTCGGGAGCCTGAAATAATGGACGTTCGACTCCCTGACGGCACCATTATCCGCGGCGTCCCAGAACGGCATGAGCAAGGCCGACTTGACGGCAAAGCTCGCGCGCAACGGGTACGACGTCTCGAAGCTGGGCGGCGGACCGGCCGATGTGCCCCAGGTCGGCACCGATGGCCATATGGTCCGCCAGCAGCCGGCCGCAGCCGAGGAACCGCGCGACAGCCTGCTGGGCGTGATCGCTTCGCCGGTCGACGCTGCGCTGTCCGCTGGATCCGCCGCGCTCGGCGGCATCGTCGGTGCTGTCGCCGGCGCCGGTAACAACATCGTCAATGGCCGTGCCCCAGGTGCACGCCAAGGCGAAGAATTCGGCTCACGCGTAGCCGAGAAGATCGCCCGGCCGCCGGCCACGCAGACCGGCCGCGCGATCCTCGAGACTGTCGGCAAGGCGGCCGAACCGCTCGGCGCGCTGCCGACGGCCACGCTTGCCGAATTGGCGGGCGCCGCCGGCAACGCATCGCGCGCCGTGCGTGGCGCCGCGGCAGCCACGGCCGCCACGCAGGATGCAGCCGACGCCGCGGCAGCGGCAGCGACTGGCCCGCGCCTGCGCGACCTGGTGCGCGCGCCGCAACAACTCGACGGCGTAGGCGCCGCGCGGGCCAGTGAGGCCGCCCAGCGCGCCGCGCGCGCACAGTCGCTTCCGGTACCGGTCAAGCTGACGAGGGGCCAACTCACGCGCGACCGTACGCAAGTTGCCTTCGAACGCGAGACCGCCAAGCAGAAAGAAGGCGCATCGCTGGCCGCGCACTACGAGGACCAGAACGCGACGTTCGGCCAGAACCTGGACGCCGGCGTTGACGCGACGGGCGCCCAGAACATCACGCCGCGCGCGGTCGGGAAGTCGTTCGTGGCCGCCCTGGAATCGAAGGACACGGCCAAGCGGGCCGAGATCAACACCCTGTACCAGAAGGCGCGCGACGCCGGCGAGATGGCGCAGCCCGTTGACGTCTCGGCGCTGGCGGAATGGGTGAAGCGGAATAAGGGGAAGGATCGCCTGGCGCCCATCATCAGTGTCATCGAAAGCGAGTTGAAACAAAACGCCGAGGTGCAGGGCGGCGGCGTCGACCTGCGCACCCTGACCAAGCAGCCGTCGCGCACCGTCATGTCGCTCGAGGCCTCGGAAGACCTGCGCCAGGCGATCGGCAAGCTGTCGGAGCCTGGGACGCCCAATGTGGCGTTCGGCAAACAGGCGAAAGGCATCATCGACACCGCGCAGGACGGGAAAGGCGGTGACCTGTTCCGCCAGGCCCGCCGCGCGTACGAGAACTACGCCAACGAGTTCGAAAACCGCGACGTGATCGCCAAGGCGCTGCGCACGAAGCCGGGAACGAGCGATCGCGCCGTCGCCTACGAGGACGTCTTCAAGCACGCCATCATGAACGGCAGCACCGACGACGTCCGCCACGTCTTCCGCGTGCTGACGGCGCACGAGGCCGGCGCGGATCCGGCGGTCGTAGCAGCTGGCCAGCAGGCAGCGAAAGACCTGCGCGGCGCCGTGATCAACCACATCAAGGACGAGATGCAGAAGAACCTAAATGTGGACAGCACGGGCGCGCGCACGGGCTCGCCGGCGAAGATCGATTCAATCGTGCGCGAGCTGGACAACGACGGAAAGCTGGACGTGATCTTCGGGAAGCAGGACGCCCAGAAGATCCGCGACCTGCGCGACGTAGCGATCGACATCTACACCTCGCCGAGCGGCACCGTGAATTCGTCGAACACGGCCAGCGCCCTGATGCGCAAGCTTGACGACGTCGCGGGCTACGCGAAGTCGGTACCGGTCGCCGGCAAGGCCGCGAAGTACATGGCTGACCAGATCAAGTCCGTGCAAACGCGCCGCAAGGTGCGTGACGCGATCAACCCGAACCTGCGTGACCTGACCGGGAAAGGGGGCAACTGATGCCGCAGATTCCATTCGTCGGCGCCTCCTACCGCGAGCGCAGCAGCAACCTGGACGCGCAGGCCTGCATCAATCTGTTCCCGGTGGTGGGCGAGTCCGGCACGGCCAAGGCCGTCAGCGCACTTTACGGCACGCCCGGCACGCGGCCGCTGCTGACGCTGCCGACCGTTCCTGTGCGCGGCATGCATGTTCCCGACGATGGAAGCCGTGCCATCGTGGCCGCCGGCGGCAGTGTGTACCGTCTCGGTAAGGATCTCGCATACACGAAAATCGGCACCATCGACGATGGAACAGGCCTGGTCGATATCACCGACAACGGGACGCAGGCGGTGATTGTTACCGGCGTGGCAGGGTATCTGGTCGACATCAGCGCGAATACCGTGACCAGGATCATCGACGACGCCTTTTACGGAGCCAGCAGCGCCGCCATCCTCGACACGTTCGCGATTTTCAACCGGCCAGGTACCAATCAGTTTTACATCTCCGGCTCGAACGACATGACGTTCGATGCACTCGACTTCGCCAGCGCGGAAAGCAACGCCGAGCCGATCGTGCGCTTGATCGTGAACCACGGTGAGCTGCTGATCTTCAAGGAAACCGTCACCGAGCTCTGGCGCGCCAACGGCAACACGGACTTCCCGTTCGGCCGAGACACCAACGCCACGATCGAGCAGGGTTGCGCAGCGCCTTGGTCGGTCGCCTCTATGGACAACACCGTGTTCTGGCTGGGGAAGAACAAGGACGGCGGCGGCATCGTCTGGCGCCTGAACGGCTACACACCGCAGCGGGTAAGCACTGACGCGATCGAGTACGCCATCGCCAAATACCCGACGATCGCTGATGCGCGCGCGTACGCCTACCAGCAGGAGGGGCACACCTTCTACGTGCTCACGTTCCCGAGCGGTGGCGCAACGTGGGTTTATGACGCCGCGACGCAGCTGTGGCACCAGCGTGCCTATCTGGATCCGGACACGGGAACGCTGGGCCGGCATCGCTCCAACTGCCACATGTACTACGCCGGCCTGCATATTGTGGGCGACTTCGAAACTGGCGACCTGTATGCGCTCGACTTGGACTATTTCCAGGACGGCACGGACCCGATGCCGTCGATCCGGGCAGCCGCGTACATCAGCGGCCCGGATTACAACTGGATCATCCACAACCGCCTGCAGGTCGACTTCGAGCCTGGCGTGGGCCTCGTCGACGGCCAGGGCTCGGCGCCACTGGTCCTGCTCGACTGGTCCGACGACGGCGGCAAGACGTGGAGTAATCAGCATCGAGGATCCCTGGGGAAGACCGGCGAATACATCACCCGCATTTTCTGGACACGTCTCGGCCGGGCCCGCGCGCGCACGTACCGCGTGACGATCAGTGACCCGGTCAAGCGCGTGATCATGGGCGCGGCCCTGAATCCGGAGGCTTGAGGCATGAGCACGATCCTGAATCTGTTCCCGGTGCGCGTGCCGATCGGTCGGTTCACAGGCCCGGATGGCAAGGTCTACGACGTCTTGATGACTCAGGAACTCGCCCGGGCGCTGGCTGCGCTGATGGTGCGTGTCGGTGGCCCGTCGGCGATGAGTCTGGACGACATGCTGATGCTGTTCTCCAGCGATGTGAGCAGCGCGGCCACTAGCGCCGCGGCCGTGCGCGCCGCCTCCGACGTCGCCGTGCAGCAGGCGGCCAACCCCCAGTTGGCGGCACGGATCGCGGTGCTCGAGCGCCGCATTGAAGACCTTGCGCGCCTGCTGAACTCGACCGGGCCGGCGCCTGTCGATTGGGAGCACCCGGGCCGCCTGGGCGACAAGACCCCAAACACGGCGCGCGTGACCACGCTGAACAAGATCACGTTCACCCAGCCGGCGGTGCAGGCGACCTTCACGCTGGCCGACGGGAAGACGTTCACGGTTTCCAACACCCTGACGCTGACTAGCAACGACGGCGCGACTCTGAACATCGTCGGCGGGGGAACGCTGGGCAGCGCGGCATACCAGAACACCACTGCATTCGCCGCGCGCACGAATACCGCACTCGCGGCCGTCGCCACCGACGCCGCCAGTACGCAGGCGCTGGCCAACAGCATGCGCGCCGCCCTGATCTCCGTCGGCATCGGCACGTAACCGTAGCACCCCACCCACGATAGGAAAAACATGACCATCCAAAACTATGTTCACGACGGCAGCACCATGGCGGCGGCTGCGGCGATCCAGGGCGCCGCTGTACCAGCGCTGACCAAGCGCATCATCCGAGCCGCCACGATTTGCAATTCAACCGCGGCGCCGGTCGCCGCGTCTGCCTGGCTTGTGCCGTCTGGCGGTGCTGCGGACGCGACCAACATCATGATCAGCGCGCGCACGATCGCCGCCGGCGAATCCTATCCGTGCCCCGAGCTGGTGAATCAGGGCCTGAATGCGGGCGGCGCTGTATATGGCCTCGGTCTCGGCCTGACCTTCAAGTACACCGCCACCGATATCTCGTAAAGGACAGTCATGCCCATTACTAACCTGATGCCGCTACCGAAACAGCAGTTTCTGTCCGCACTGGGCACTCCGCTGGTCGGCGGTAAGGTCTATACATACGCTGCAGGTACGTCGAACCCCAAGGCCACGTACACCGATGCTGCCGGTACCATCAATCAGCCGAACCCGATCCCCCTGAACGTGCGCGGCGAACCCGCGAGCCCCATCTACTGGAGCGGTAACTATCGCGTCGAGGTGCACGACCTGCTCGATAACCTGGTCTACACGGTCGACAATTTCAATACTGATCCTGCGGGTCTTTGGGGTCTGGTGAAGTCGTACGGCTCCTCCCTGATAGGTTTCATCCAGTCCGACGCGGGCGCGGTTATGCGTACCGTTCAGGACAAGTTGCGTGAAACGGTCAGCCTTAAGGATTTCGGCGTAATCGGCGATGGCAGCGACGAGACGGAGAACTTCCAAAAAGCGATCGATGCCTCTGTGGGCAAGACGTTGCGTGCCGAAGCAGGACAGAACTACGTGCTGCGCAACACCATCACGATTCCGAGCAATGTGACGTTGGACATGCAGGGAGCGATGATCACGGACGGCGTGCAAGGGTTCTGGCCCGCATCGAATGCCGGACGGGCGAAACCGCTGTTCTTCATTTACGGGGTGGAGAACGTTTGCATTAAAAACTTGACCTATTCCGCGACGTCGGATCGTTCGACCCTTGCTGACGACGGGATCCCAACTGTCATTTTCTGGGTTGGTGACAATCGCGGCGGCACCGACGCGACGCGCGGAATCTCGCTCCAGAACATCAAGGCATCCAACTGCGCGGCTTCCACCATGTTTATTGCCGTCTTGGGCAATGCCTTCGACGTTGACGTGCAGAAGGTCGAAATCACTGGTTCTTGCTCGTATGGGATCAACATCGAATATGGGCGAGCACCGACCTTGAGCGACCCGTACGGCATGCACCCGTACGACGTCCGTGTCGAGAACTTCAACGGCTACGACAACCCGACATCGGTCGGATTTCTTCGGGTTGCCAGCTGCTACAACATCAAGTTCACGAATTGCTACGGCAAGGACGTTCGATTTTTCATCTACGCATGGGCGGGGGACCGCGGCATTTCCCGCGTCTCTGAAAACGTGGTTTTCGAGAACTGCAGCCACTATGCCAGTTCGGACTTCTTGCCCGGTGTGGTCAATTACGTGGTGCAGGTCATGGCGGCGGATCAGGATGGATCCACCGGCGTACCTCTGCCATCGTGGACCAACTACGACCACCTGTTCATGTTCCGGGGATGCCAGTTCCAGAACAATAAAGTCCAGTTCAGCGCGGCGCTTCGTTACTACGGCACGCAAGGCTCCACCGTATTCGACACCTGTATTTTCCAGGGCTCTTACTACGGTGCGCGAATCGAGCGAACTGCCAAGGTGACCTACACCCCCATCAGCGTCCTCTCGTTCCGTGAATGCGTTTTCAAGAAGAACTACCAGGACATCACCATGGCGGGCATCGTCGGGGTTCTGTTCGACCACTGCAAATTCAAGGAACCGGACGGTGCAGTGGCGCCGTTCGCTATGACCAGCAGTGCCTATTACAACAAGGTGCTGAACTGCCATTTCTCAGGGATGCCGACAGACATTGCGTGGCTGACGATTGGAGGCAGTTGTGACGATAACGAGATCAGCGGGTGCGTGTTCGAGGACTCCGGCGGCGCCGGTTCGGTACCGCCGCTGGAGCTGTCTTCTCGCACCTTCGGGTTGGGCAACAGCAACCGGTATTCGGCGCAGGGCCTGGCCAAGTCTGGCAGCGCCTATTACGGCGTTCAAGGCGAACCGTCGACCATGGAATTCGATCTGGCCGGCCTTGTTGGGACGTCGGTGGATTGCAAAAAGCGGACTTCCTATGTCGCCGGCACATCGGCAGTGAACGCCACGATCAGCTCGATCACAAACGGCAACGTCGGCGACGTCGTGGTGTTCCGCTCGACCTCGACGGGTGCCACGGTCACCTTCGTGGATAACGATGCCGCCGCTGGCACTTCGAATCGAATTTTGACTCCAGCCACGGGCAACCTGGTGAAAACCGGATCGCGCTGGGCCGTAACCGCATATCGCACCGCAACCGGCTGGGTTCTGTCGTAACAGCCTCCCACCAACAACCATAAACGTGAAATGAAAGTCCAAAACATGAGCGAACCCCTGAACATGCATTCGGTGCTGGAGGCGGCGGCTGGCAATCCGAAGGTCGGCGCTGCCGTCGCCGCAGCAACAGGCGCAACCGGCGCGGCGAACTACCTGCAGGTGATCGACGGCTTTCTGGCGCGCGCCAGCATGGTCGTCGCCCTGGCCACCGCGATTGTCGTATTCGGCGTGCAGCTGATCCGCTTCGAACAAGCCTGGCGCGAACGCCGCCAGAAAAATAAGGAGTCTGCATGAAGATCCTCGACCACATCCGCGCCGCATGGCGCTCGTTCACGGTCCGGCTGAACGCCATGTTGCTGATTGCGTATCCGTTCGCCGACTCTATCATCGTGGCCGTGCGCGACAACCTGCCTGACATGGCGCCGTACCTGCCGGCGAATGTGTTCCGTGCGGTCGGCTTGGCCCTGGTCATCTACAACATCGTGCACGGTGCGCGTGCAGCCTCGAAAGCGGCGAAGGCGGCCCAATGACGCCCGCCGAATTCATCGACCAGATGCTGCCGGGCGCGCGTCAATGCCAGCGAACCGCCGGCATCCCGGTCAGCTTCACGATTGCGCAGGCAGCGCTGGAGAGCGGCTGGGGCAAGGACGCGCCCGGGAATAACATTTTCGGCATCAAGGCGGACTCCTCGTGGAAGGGGCCGACGGTCAAGTTCCCCACGACCGAAGTCGTCAACGGAAAGCGCATCCGGATCATTGGTACGTTCCGCGCGTACCCGAGCTGGGCCGCATGCATCGAGGACCGAGCGCAGTTCTTCCTCCGGAACCCGCGCTACGCCCGTTGCTTCACGGAGCACACCGGCGCTGGCTGGGCGCGAGCGGTGGCCGCCGCCGGCTATGCGACCGATCCGAAGTATGCAGACACGCTCGTTTCGATCATGGACGGCCGCAGGCTGCAGCGCCTCGACGTCCTACCGGCCGAGGTGGCGCCGTGACCGCGCTGGAACGCCTGCTCGTCCAGGTGCTGACGGCGGTCGTGCTGGTAGCCGTCAGCATCCTCAGCGTGCGCGGGTACGGAAACCACCGATACAACGCCGGCCACGCCGCGGCGATCGAGGAGCGCGCCACAGCCGACGCCGCTGCCGTGCTGAAGCGCACGCGCGAGAACGCCACTACGGCCACCCAGCAGGCGACCAGCAACGCAACCATTACGGAGAAAACGCATGAAGATATTCAGCCTGTGCGCGAGCGCATTGTTACTCGCCGCGTGTACGTCGGCTCCGCGTTATGTGGTGACCGACCTGCCGCCCCCGCCGAAGCGCAAAGCCCCGGCGGTGGCGACGAAGCCGATCCACCCGGCCGGCTGGTTCGACCAGACGTTGAGCGAGATCTTGTCGCGCTGAAGCTGGCCGTCGAGGAAGACCTTGCCACGGGCCGCGCATGTCAGGCTGTGCTCAAGGACGAAGGCATGGTGCCGTGATGGACCTGCACGTGATCGCCCCGGGCCGGCCCGCCGACCTCGTGGCGCGCGTTGTCGACGGCCAACTCGTTATCGTGCCGCCGGCGGGTGCAGCGACACGACGTCTGCGCCCACCCGCAGCTTGTCCAGATAGTCGGCCCACCGCTGCATCATCTCTCGACGCGCCGGCAGGTGAGCCGTGCGGTTGTACGCCCGCCCGTTCGCGTCCGTGACCGCGTGCGCGAGCTGGTGCTCGATCAGGTCGACCCGTTCGCCCAACACTTCATCCAGGATGGTGCGAGCCATGGCGCGGAAGCCGTGGCCCACCATCGTCTCTTTGTCGTATCCCAGCGTGCGCAGCGCGGCATTGATCGTGTTGTCGCTCATCGGCCTGCCGGGCCGTAGGCTGGCGAACACGTAACGGCCGCTCCCTGTGATCTTCTGCACCTCGCGCAGGATGTCGACGGCCTGGCGCGACAGCGGCACGATGTGATCGTTGTCCATTTTCATTCGCGCGGCCGAGATCCGCCATTCCGCGGCGTCAAGGTCCACCTCTGCCCATTCGGCCTCGCGCACCATGTGCGGGCGCTGGAATACGAGCGGCGCGAACTTGAGCGCCAGGCAGGTCACGGGGTGCCCGTCGTAGGCGTATATGGCACGCAGCAGGGCGCCCACCTTTTCCGGTTCCGTGACCGCGGCGTGGTGTCGCGTGACGGGCTTCTCCAGCTGCTCTCCAACGCCGATCGTCGGATCGCGCTCAACCAGTTCCGCCACCATCGCGCGGCGGAACACCTTGCTGACGTAGCCGAGCACCCGGTGGGCCGATTCCTTGACGCCGCGCGCCTGCATCGTCTTCATGATGTCGAGGATGTCGGATGGTCGCAGGCTGTCGATCTGCCTCTGGCCGATGCGGGGGAGCACGTCGCGTTCGAACCAGCTGACGACCCGGCTGTGCGTGCTCGAGCTGCGCTGGCTGGCGGTGCTGGCCAACCAGTCGCGCGCCACGGTTTCGAACACGGCGCCGGCGGCCCGCGTGGCGTCCCGGGCAGCTTCCTGTTTCTCCGCGCTCGGATCCTTGCCGGCGGCCAACAGCTCGCGCGCCTGGTCGCGGCCCTTGCGTGCTGCGGCGAGCGAAACCGTCGGGTAGACGCCGAGGGCGAGCGTCTTCTGTTTGCCGAGGAAGCGGTAATTCATCCGCCAGTACTTGCCGGCCGCATTGACCAGCAGGTATAGGCCGCCGCCATCGGAGTGCTTGTCACCGGCCTTGGCCCCGCTGTATTTGGCCTGCCGGATAAATGTGTCAGTAAGGGGCATTCCTGTCTCGTGTTGGTATCTGGTAGCCGTTTGATGGCGACATACCATCAAACCTACCAACAAATTTTCGAGATGGAATGATACAGCAGGTGACGAGGTGAGCCGACTTAAACGCCAGCTTCATAGGAGAAGCGAGGGATTTTGATACAGGGTGGTACTAGTTGCTACAAGGTAATGGTGCCTCCGGCCGGAATCGAACCGGCACGCCTTTCGGCGCTTGATTTTGAGTCAAGTGCGTCTACCAATTCCGCCACAGAGGCTGCAAGCGCAGGCGCGCATATTAGCACATGGAATGCAAAACTGACCAGAGTGCGTGCGCCCGAAGTGGGCGCAGGGGGCGTTCCGGCGTATGATCTTGCCTACCTGAGCAAACGCGCCGTCCGGCAAGGCGGCCTGTACGATGAAGAATAAGAAAATACGCGAGATCATCCTCGGCAAGCCGCTCGACCCCATGAAGAGCGAGACGCGTCACTCGATGGCCCTGGTCGCCTTCCTTGCCTGGGTCGGGCTCGGGGCGGACGGCCTGTCCTCCTCGTCGTACGGTCCGGAAGAAACCTTTCGCGCGCTCGGCGCCCACACCCACCTCGGCCTGTACATGGCCGCCGCCACCGCCGTCACCGTCTTCATCATCGCGCTCGCCTACAACCAGGTGATCGAACTGTTCCCGACCGGGGGCGGCGGCTACCGCGTGGCCACCAAGCTCGTCGGGCCGTATCTCGGCCTCGTGTCCGGCGCCGCCCTGATCCTCGACTACGTGCTGACCATCGCGATCTCGATCGCGTCCGGCGTCGATGCGCTCGCGTCGTTCCTGCCGCTCGGCTTCCAGCCCTATAAACTCTGGGCCGAGGCGTTCTTCATCGGCCTCCTGATCGTGATGAACCTGCGCGGGCTGAAGGAGGCGATCCAGATCCTGCTGCCGATCTTCCTCGGCTTCGTCGCCACCCACCTCGTGCTGATCGTGTACGGCATCGTCGCGCATGCATCGCACCTTCCGCAACTGGTACCGAACACGATGGCCGAGACGGGGTCGCTGGCCGGCGAGATCGGCTGGGCCGGCGTGGCCGGCATGCTGCTGCTCGCGTACTCGCAGGGCGGTGGTACCTATACGGGCCTCGAGGCCGTGTCGAACAACGTCAACCTGCTGGCCGAGCCGCGCGTCCGCACAGGCAAGATGACGATGTTCTACATGGCGCTGTCGCTGGCCGTCACGGCCGGCGGCATCATCCTGCTGTACCTGTTGTGGGATGCGCAGCCGACCGCGGGCGAGACGCTGAACGCGACCACCTTCCGCCGCATCATCGCCAGCATGGGCCTGGGCGGTGAGCTCGTGAACCAGATCGTGCTGGCCGTCGTCCTCGCGTTCGAGGCCGGACTCCTGTTCGTGGCGGCCAATACCGGCTTCCTCGGCGGGCCGTCCGTGCTGTCGAACATGGCGGGCGATTCGTGGGTGCCGCACCAGTTCCGCTACCTGTCCACGCGCCTCGTCACGCAGAACGGCATCCTCGTGATGGGCATCGCCGCGCTGGCGATCCTGTTCTGGACGCGCGGCCAGGTCACGCTGCTCGTCGTGCTGTATTCGATCTCCGTGTTCCTCACGTTCGCGATCTCGCTGTTCGGCCTGTGTTTGTACTGGTGGCGTCATCGCAAGGACGCGCGCTGGATCCGGCGCTTCCTGCTGTCGCTGACGGGCTTCATCATCTGCGCCGGCATCCTCGCCGTGCTGCTCGTCGAACGTTTTACGCAGGGCGGCTGGGCCACGGCGCTGATCATCGCGGCCATCGCGGGCCTGTGCATCTTCATCCGCAACCACTACCGCGAAACCAAGCGCGCCATCCGTTCCGTCGACCGCGTGTTCGCCAACCAGCCGTTCGGTCCGGTCAAGGAAGCCGTCGATCCGGAACCGGATGCGCAGACGGCCGTCTTCATCGTCGGTAACTCGCGCGGCGGCGGCCTGCACGCGCTGCTGTGGGTGCTGCGCATGTTCCCCGGCCACTTCAAGAATTTCCTGTTCGTGAACGCGCGCACGGTCGACGCCCACGCCTATGGCGGCGAGGGTGCGCTCGAGAAGATGCGGAAGGATGCGGCGCGGACGCTGGAATACTTCGTCGATTTCTGCCAGAGCCACGGGATGGCGTCGGCGTCCTACATCGGCTTCGGCACGGATGCGGTGGAAGAGGTGACCCGCATGTGCGAGCAGATCAACCGCGAGTATCCGAACTCGATTTTCTTCACCAGTAAATTGATCTTCGCATCCGATAACTGGTTCACGCGGCTGCTGCACAACCAGGCGTCGCTGGCGGTGCAGCGCCGGCTGCACCTGGAAGGCTTGCAGATGGTGATCCTGCCGATGAAGGTGTGAGGCGGGTCAGCAGCTGAGCTGCCGGCGCAGCGCGTGCAGCGTGCGTACGGGGCCGGCGACTTCGAGCATGTGGTCGCGCACCGTCACCGTGATCTCGGCGTTCTTTCCTGCGGGCCAGCGTGCTGCGCGCATGCGGTAGCGCACGGTGCCGGGGCCGCGTTCGGCCGGCGCGTAGCCGAGATTTTCCATCGCATCGTCCAGGGTGCCGACCAGGTGGCAGGCCGAAAAGCGGGTCGTGACCTCGAAGCGGCCAAGGAGCGTGGGCGCGATCGCCGGCAGCAGGCCGCCCAGCAGTACCGGCACGACGATGTAGCCGAGCGGCGCTGTCGGATCGATGAGGTGGAAGGCGAAGGCCAGCGCGGGCAGGCCCAGCACCATGCTCAGCAGGAGAAGTAGCCGGCGTTGCGCGGGGGCGGGGGAGGTGGGGCGATGCGCTCCCTTCCGGACGCGCTCGATTTCGGAAAACGTCACGCTTTTCATGTCGCACTCCTTACGTTCAACGACGGCAGGGACCGATTACAAACCCCATTTTGATCAAGCGCCCCCGGGACGGATTGACCTTCCTCAAATTCGCCTTTTCTGAGAAGAATTGTTCTGGAATAAAAGGTTCCTGGTCGGAAAATTCTTTTCTATTCAGAAATGATAGAAATTTGTGCGAGATCTAACGGTTAGTCAGGCTTTCGGAACTTAAGCTGTTCCGACGGATCGGTGTAAAGACACCTGCTCCTGGATAGCGAGTCCGATTAATCTCTCAACGGAACTATCATGAAACTCAAATCTCTCGTTCTGGCCATGGTCGCGGGCGCGGCCCTGATGGCGCAAGGCGCGGGGGCGGCGACGGTCAACCGCACGGCCCCGGTCGTCACGACGGACGATGGCCTGGGCGGCTTCAACGCGCATTTCGGCGACACGTTCGCGCAGTCGACCACCGGCAGCACCTTCACCGACGTCTTCACGTTCGACGTCGGCACGCCGTTCGACGCGGCCGCCTCGCTGACGTCGTCCTACCTGAACACGCCGCAGACGAAGGACCTGCTGATCACGGGCTTGTCTCTTTACCGCTACGATCCGGTCACGAAGGCCATGCTGGGGACCGCCATCGCGGGCATCGATCTGACGGGTTCGGGTGCCGATGCGCCGGATTCGTGGGCGCTGTCGGGCTTTGGGCTGACGAGCGGTTCCTACGCGATCCAGGTGAATGGCGAGGTGCGTGGTGTCGGGGGCGGGGTGTTCGGGGCGGATCTGACGATCTCGCCGGTGCCGGAGCCGCAGGCTTGGGGCATGCTGCTGGCCGGCCTGGGCGTGTTGACGACGCTGGCATGGCGCCGGCGCCAGCCCGCGCGCGTGCGCGCGGACGTGCGGCGCCGCTGAGCGCTCAGCGCACGCGCCGGTACAGGCGGAAGCGTTCGTCGCGGTCGGACGGGCGGCGGCCTTCCCACAGCAGCGTCCAGTCGCGGCCGTGGAACGGCAGCGCCGCACCGCCGCGCACGAGCGCGCCGTTCTGCATCGCGCCCGACTGGGCAGGCACCTTCTGGCCGACGCTGTCCTGCAGCAGCAGATAGCTGCACGCGCCGCCGTCGACGGGGGCGAACGGCAAGTGGCCGAAGTAGGCGAACGACGCACGCTGGGGCGCGCCGACGTTCGTGTCGATGCAGTCCGCGCCGGCCGGCAGGCGCGCGGCGATCTGCTGGGCCACGCTGGCGTAGCTCTTGCCGTAGTTCAGGTCCGGCAGGAACAGCGTCATCAGCAGCACCCACAGCAGGATCAGGCCGCCCGACGACAGCACCACGGCCCGCCACAGCACGGAAGGCTGGCGCGACAGGCGCCAGTGCACGAGGAAGATCCAGCCGACCGTCGTCGCGGCCGCGACGAGGAAGGCGACGATGCCGAATTCCGGCTTGAAGCCCGGGACCAGCTTGAGGGCGTTCTTGGCGAATTGCGCGGGCCAGCCCGTCAGCTTGGCGATCCAGAACACCCAGACGAGGCCGCCCAGCAGCGTCAGCACCATCACGGAGAACCAGTCGATCGCATTGATCGCGCCGCGTTTCATCGTCGGCAGGCCGAACGCGGCCATCAACGCCATCGGCGGCAGCAGCTTCAGCAGGTCGCCGCTTTCGGGAATCGGGTCGCACAGGATCACGAGCGTCAGCACGCCGACGAAGCAGGTCGGCAGGATGATGTGCAGCAGCCCGTGCTGGCGGCGCCAGGCCCAGGCGGTCCAGGCGGCGAACGGCCACGCCGGCCAGAAATACCAGATGCCGACGCGGAAGAAGGCCTTGATCGCATGCCAGCCTGGCACGCTCAGCTGCTCGGCATTCCAGGCCAGCCAGCCGCCGACGGGCGACAGGCCGTACGGATGCGCCAGCGTGGCCGGGATGGCCCATACGAGCGTGATGAGCAGCGCGGTGCCCGCGGCCTGGCCGAGATGGCGCAGCAGGGAGGCCGACGGCAGCTTGAGGAAGCGGATGCACAGGTACAGGGCGGCCAGCAGGGCCAGCGGCGGCGCGAAGCCGCGCGTCAAGGTGAGCAGGCTGAGCGCTGCGCCGACGTACACGGCGTTGCGCGGCGTGCTGTCCTCGATATAGCGCACCGAACGGAACAGGAACCAGGACAGCAGCGCGCCCTGCAGGGTGACGGCCAGCGTCTCGTGGCTGTGTAGCAGCAGGCCCAGGCAGCCGAGGTAGATCAGGACGGCCGTGTCGGCCAGCGTGCGGCCATAATCGTCCGGCTCGGGCTGGCCGCCGAAGGCCAGGCGCAGCGGCTGGGCTTCCGAACGCCGGCCGAGGTGGAATGCCGTGTGCCACAGCGATACCGTGCCGAGCGCGAAGATGCCGATGGTCGAGATGCGCGCGCCGAGCACGTCGCCCAGGAGCCAGCCGAACAGTTTGATGCACAGTGCGCCGAGCCAGAACGCCAGCGGCCCTTCCTCGGGCGCGGGCAGGCCGGCGATGTGCGGCATCAGCCAGTCCTGGATGCCGCCGTGCGCCATCGTCCACATGATGCCGAAGCTGGCGGCATCATCCTTCCACGGGTCACGCCCGATCAGGCCCGGCAGGATGTACAACAGGCCGAGTGCGTACAAAGCCCAGCGTGGCAGCGCGAGGGTGGCGGCGGCGGGTAGGCGGACGGGTTTCATCGATAGCGCGCGAAGTAATGCAATAAATTAATGTCGCGTAGTATAAGGGGACCGTGGCAAAGCGTCGCGGGTGGTATTGCTACGAGGCGTAACGTGGGTGGGCAACGACGAAAAAAAAGGAAGCCCTGGGCTTCCTTTGGGGAGGCCCGAAGGCTTCCCGGATGTTCGCTCGTCGGGAATTAGCCGTTGGCGACGCTGGTCTTCGAACCGACCGAGCCGAACTTCTGGCGGAATTTTTCAACGCGGCCAGCGGTGTCGACGATCTTGTGCTTGCCGGTAAAGAACGGGTGCGATTCAGCGGACACCTCGATCTTGACCAGCGGGTAGTCTTTACCTTCGAAATTGATGGTTTCGCGGGTAGAGATGGTCGAACGGGTGATGAATTTGAAATCGCAGGACAGGTCGTGGAACACGACTTCGCGGTAATCCGGATGGATATCGGTCTTCATGGTTTTGCCTTGGTTAGGTTGGTAGCCAAACGGCACTTCGTCGGTCGACCTGCTTCTTGACCCGATTGCCGATCACTTGCCAGGGTTGGATACGGAACCGGCGATTATAAGCCAGCCCCGCGCCCAAGGCAACCGGCGCTGTTGCTGCACCGTTTCGGCACCGTTCAGGCGCCGTGCAGGCGCGACATCATGGTGAGGATCATGCCGCCGAAACCGAGGCCGAAGCCGATGAGCATCGTGATGGCGGTTGCCGCCATCCACTTGCTCAGGTGGGCCGATTCGCCATGGATGTCGGCCTTGAGTTCGGCCTTCAGTTCCGACAGGTCTGCTTTGTTGGGTAACATGGTCAGCGTGGTGTCGAAGCGGGTTTCGAGAACCGTCAGCCGGCGGTCGAGCACGACGTCCTTGTCGTGCCGCGCGCCGGGACGTCGCGTAATTCGTTGAAGATCATCTTGGCCTCCATGGTTGTCTTGGTGCGGATTTTCCGCGCCCGTACCACCCTCGGCTTGACCTAGATGAATCGTACCGCATAAAGCAGAAAAGGCGAGTACGACTCGCCTTTTCCGTTCGATGCCAGGGCTGGAGGATCAGCCGCCGCGACGCATCAGGTCGAAGAATTCGACGTTGGTCTTGGTCGCGCGCATCTTGTCGAGGATGAACTCCATCGCCTCGATCTCGTCCATCGAGTACAGCAGCTTACGCAGGATCCAGATCTTCTGCAGCTGGTCCGGCTTGATCAGCAGTTCCTCGCGGCGGGTGCCCGACTTGTTCAGGTTGATCGCCGGGTAGACGCGCTTCTCGGCCAGGCGGCGCTCGAGGTGGACTTCCATGTTGCCGGTGCCCTTGAATTCCTCGTAAATCACGTCGTCCATGCGCGAGCCGGTCTCGATCAGCGCGGTCGCGACGATCGTCAGCGAGCCGCCTTCCTCGACGTTACGCGCGGCGCCGAAGAAACGCTTCGGACGCTGCAGCGCGTTGGCGTCGACGCCGCCGGTCAGCACCTTGCCCGAGGCCGGGATCACGGTGTTGTAGGCGCGTGCCAGGCGGGTGATCGAGTCCAGCAGGATCACGACGTCCTTCTTCATCTCGACGAGGCGCTTGGCCTTCTCCAGCACCATCTCCGCGACCTGCACGTGACGGGTGGCCGGTTCGTCGAAGGTCGACGCGACGACTTCGCCGCGCACCGAGCGCTGCATCTCCGTCACTTCCTCGGGACGTTCGTCGATCAGGAGGACGATCAGCGTGCAGTCCGGGTGGTTGGCGGTGATCGCGTGGGCGATGTGCTGCAGCATGACCGACTTGCCCGACTTCGGCGAGGCGACCAGCAGGCCGCGCTGGCCCTTGCCGATCGGCGAGATCAGGTCGACGATGCGGCCGGTGATGTTTTCCGCGCCGTTCATGTCGCGCTCGAGGCGCAGCGGCTCGTTCGGATGCAGCGGCGTCAGGTTCTCGAACAGGATGCGGTGTTTCGAGGCTTCCGGCGATTCGCCATTGACCTTGTCTACCTTCACCAGCGCGAAGTAGCGCTCGCCATCCTTCGGCGTGCGGACCTCGCCTTCGATCGAGTCACCCGTATGCAGGTTGAAACGGCGGATCTGCGATGGCGAGATGTAGATGTCGTCGGTGGAAGCCATGTAGCTCGCATCCGGCGAACGCAGGAAACCGAACCCGTCCGGCAACACTTCGAGCGCACCGTCGCCGAAAATCTGTTCGCCCTGTTTCGCGCGCTTCTTGAGGATCGCGAACATCAGTTCTTGTTTGCGCAGGCGAGCTGCGTTGTCGATATCCAGGCTGATCGCCATCTCCAGAAGGGCGGAGACGTGCATTGCCTTCAGTTCAGATAAGTGCATGTGTCGGGTGTCCCGTGACGGGAAAGTAAAGGTAGGGGAGGGAACTGCGTGGGTTAATCAAAGGGATAGGATCGGAATCGATCGCCTACCCGGTCCGGAACAGGCGGCAGTGCGGGCGCGCTGCCGCCACCTATGGTATCAGATGTTGCTATCGATGAAAGCAGTCAGCTGGCCTTTTGCCATCGCGCCGACTTTCTGGGCCGCTGCGACACCGTTCTTGAACAGGATCAGCGTGGGGATGCCGCGGATGCCGAACTTGGCCGGAACGGCCTGGTTCGCATCGACGTCCATCTTCGCGATCAGCAGCTTGCCATCGTATTCTTTCGCGACTTCTTCCAGGATCGGGGCAATCATCTTGCAGGGGCCGCACCACTCGGCCCAGAAGTCGACCAGGACCGGGCGCTCCGATTTGAGCACGTCGGTTTCGAAAGATGCATCGCTGATGTGTTTGATGTTTTCGCTCATGTTTTCCTCAAGAGAGGTAAGTAATTAACGCCTGCAGGTCTTTCGGACTCTCGTCGATCCTGCTCGGTAGTGTCAGCCGGTTCCCGTACTTGTCAGACTGGCTTGCTGCACAAAGGTGGTGCCAATGTGTGCAATATTCAATAGTGGAAGAGCTGCAAGAGGATGTCAGGCGGGGTTTAATCGGAATAATAACCGATTTTTTTGGAACGTGTTCGTGAGCTTTGTACAAAATCCCAACATGCTCAAGGTTCCTGATTGACCTCACCAATTATCACCACAATCAGCCGACGCTGCCCGTGAATTTATATAAATGTCCCGGGTGCCACATTGTCACGACCGAGGCCACCCGGCCGCCCGACGTCGTGCGGCGCTTGAGCACGAGGCACGACGTGCCGGGTGCGACACCGAGCATCTCCGCCACTTCGCGCGGCGCCGGCAGCGCTTCGATGCTGTACGTGGCACCCTGCAGCGGCGCCGCTTCCATCAGGTGCTCGTTGGGCGTGATGCGCGCGAAGTCCTGGTCCAGGTAGGCGGGCGCGCAGGCCGGATTGACCCAGCGGTCCTCGACCTGGATCGGCTGGCCGTTCTCGTCGTGGACGATCAGCGAATGGAACAGCGGCGTGCCGGGTTCCAGCTCGAACTGGCGCGCCAGCGACTCGCCCGCCGGACTGTGTTCCAGCAGGCGCGGATGGCTCGCATGCACGTGGCCGCGCGCGCGCACCTCGTCGGCGATGTTGCGGATCTCGACCAGCGTCGCCTGGTACTTCTGCGGCGCGACGTAGGTGCCCGAACCCTGGCGGCGCGTGAGCACCTGTTCCGCCGTCAGCTCGCGCACGGCGCGGTTGACGGTCATGCGCGAGACGCCGAACTGGCGCACGAGCGCCTGCTCGGACGGCACCAGGTCGCCTTCCTTCCAGCGGCCCGACGCGATCTCGCCGAGCAGATAATCCTTGATACGCTGGAAAATGGGCGTGCTGTCTTGCGCGATCTGTTCGTCCAAACTACTCTCCGGAATCTGTCACCTCGTCGGGGAGGCGACATTCTAGCATCGCGAATTCGAAAGCAAGACCCGAAGTGTTTGCCGGAACGCCCGCGCTTACGATGGGGCCATCGAGAATCTGGAGACCGAGATGAACACCGCCACCCTCCCCCAATCCGCTGCCGCCTGGCTCACCGACGACGAGCGCTGGGCCGCCGTGGTCGCCCGCGCGCGCGAAGCCGACGGCCAGTTTTATTATTCCGTGCGCAGCACGGGTGTGTACTGCCGGCCCTCGTGCCCGTCGCGCACGCCGCGCCGCGCCAACGTCGCTTTCCACGCGACGCCGCACGATGCCGAGGCGGCGGGTTTTCGCGCCTGCCTGCGCTGCCGCCCGGACGCGCCGCCGCTGGCCGAACGCCAGGCCGAGGCCGTGGCGAAGGCGTGCCGTCTGATCGAGGCCGCCGAGGAAGAACCGGACCTCGCCAGCCTGGCCGAGGCCTGCGGCATGAGCCGCTTCCACTTCCATCGCATCTTCAAGGCGCACACGGGCATCACGCCGAAGGCCTATGCGGCGGCGCGCCGGGCCGAGCGCTTGAAGCAGGGGCTGGCGCAGGCGGGCAGCGTCACCGCGGCCGCCTACGACGCCGGCTTCAATTCCAGCGGCCGCTTCTATGCCGCGTCGTCCGGCGTGCTGGGCATGACGCCGAAACGCTATCGCGCGGGCGGCGGCGGGGAAGCGATCCGCTTCGCCGTGGCGGCGTGCTCGCTGGGCGCGCTGCTCGTCGCCGCGACCGACAAGGGCATCTGCTGCATCCTGCTGGGCGACGATCCGGACGCCCTCGTGCGCGACCTGCAGGACCGCTTTCCGAAGGCCGAGCTGATCGGCGCCGAACCCGGCTTCGAACGCACGGTGGCGCAGGTCGTCGCCTTCGTCGAGGCGCCGCGTCTCGGGCTCGACCTGCCGCTCGACGTGCGCGGCACCGCGTTCCAGCAGCGCGTGTGGCAGGCGCTGCGCCAGATCCCGGCGGGGCAGACGGTCGGCTACGCCGAACTGGCCGCGCGCCTCGGCATGCCGCAGGGCGCGCGCGCCATCGCCGGGGCCTGCGCCGCCAATCCGGTGGCGGTGGCGATTCCGTGCCATCGCGTGGTGCGCAACGACGGCTCGATCTCCGGCTACCGCTGGGGCGTCGAACGCAAGCAGGCGCTGCTCAAGCGCGAGGCCGAGGCATCATGAGTATCGACTGGGACCGCGTCGCCGACGACCTCGACGCCTTCGGCTGCGCCGTGCTGCCGTCCCTGCTGGATGCGGACCAGTGCGCGGCGTATGCGGCCGGCTATGGCGACGACGCGCGATTCCGCAGCCGCGTCGTGATGGAGCGGCACGGCTTCGGGCGCGGAGAATATCGCTATTACGCATATCCGCTGCCGCCCGGGCTTTCGGACCTGCGCACGGCGCTGTACCCGCCGCTGGCGCGCATCGCCAACCGCTGGCAGGCGGCGCTCGGGCTGGAGGAGCGCTACCCGGACGCGCACGGCGATTACCTCGCGCGCTGCCACGCGGCCGGCCAGTTGCGGCCGACACCCCTTCTGCTGCAATACGGTGCGGGCGACTACAACTGCCTGCACCAGGACCTGTACGGCGATTTCGTCTTCCCGTTGCAGGTGGCCGTACTGCTGTCGCGCCCCGGCGTCGATTTCGGCGGCGGCGAATTCGTCTTGACGGAACAACGGCCGCGCATGCAGTCGCGCGTCGAAGTGGTGCCGCTGGGGCAGGGCGATGCCGTCGTCTTCCCCGTGCACACGCGCCCCGCCAACGGCACGCGCGGCATCTACCGCGTCAACATGCGCCACGGCGTCAGCCGCGTGCGCAGCGGGCAGCGGCATACGCTCGGGATCATCTTTCACGACGCTAGTTGAGAACCGGGGTCAGAGCCCGATTTTTGGAAATTGCTCCAGCGCGCTGTCTGACGTCGTCTCTCTTGGTGCTGCCGTGCCAAGAGGACGATTGCCGTTGCTGGCGCCCCTGATTTCGGAGATGAGTTGATCGGGCAATGCGTCTTCGCATAGCTGCCTGTACACAGCCTGGCGCGTGATCGTTTCATGGTGCAGGCGCAAATATGCGAGATGCGGCTTGACCAGCGGGCTATCGTGTCCGAGGGCATTTGTTTGGTAGCTGGACCAGGGGTAATGTTCTGGCTTGACCACCATGCGTGCGCGCACAGGATTCAACTCGATGTAGCGCTGGCATGCCAGAAAATAGTCCTCGTCGAGCACGAGACAGGAACGAAAGCGGCCTTCCCACAAGGTGCCCGTACGCGTGTGGCGACGGTTGAAGTATTGCACGTAACGCTGGCCCAGGCGCCGCATCAGTACGCTGGCTCCATGCGCATCATCTGGCGACAAAAGCAAATGGACGTGATTGGTCATCAGTACATAGGCATGCAAAGCACAACCGCAGTCGTAGGCGCATTCACGCAATATGTCGAGATACACCAGATAGTCGCTTCGACAGGTGAAGCACGGAATCCGATTGTTTCCTCGCTGGATGACATGGAGCGGTACCGACGGCAGGACAAGGCGGCGCGGACGTGGCATGGCGAAAGCGAAACGTGACGGAAGACGAGACGATACAAAACCGTCGTCCGGAGAGAGCGAGGAAAATCAACTGTGCAACGGTATTCGGACCATTTTCAGGCGGATCTTTCCAAAAACCGGGCTCTGACCCCGGTTTTATGAAATGTGCTAAGGGAAGTAGAATTTTTATCAGATGTTTGGCATGCATACGTTTCCGTCGTAGCATCGAGGAACCTGCACCTCTGCAGGCTTACAACGATAATCCAACGGAGACAACCATGAGCGTATCGCGTCGCCTGTTCCTGGCCGCCCTCGGCGTGGCCAGCGTGTCCGGCGGGAGCCTGGCCCGGGCCGGGGACCTGCCGCACCCCCTTGTCATTTACGATGACGAATTGAAGAACGGTTTCCAGAACTGGAGCTGGGCGAAGACGCAGTTGTCGGTGCCGGTCGGGAACGGCAAGCCGATCCGCGTCGAAGGCGAGCCGTGGAGCGCGCTCGCCCTGCACCACGAACCGTTTTCCACCGAGGGCTACAACAAGCTGACCTTCGTCATCAACGGCGGCATGAACGGCGGCCAGACCCTGATGGTCAAGGCCATGGCCGACGGCAAGGCGATCGAGGCCGACTTCGCCATCCAGCTGAAGGCGAAGACGTGGGCCGCCGTCGAAGTGCCGCTGAAGGACATCAACGCGGCCGGCAAGACCATCGACACCCTCATCTGGCAGGGCCAGGGCGCCGCCTACCCGGGGTACTACATCACGCGCATCCAGCTCGAGTAAGCCCGCCCTTCACGGCAGCTCGCCGCCCGCAAACGGATCGATCGAGTACGGGTACACGGTGCCCAGGAATCCCGGTTGTGCACGCACGTGGGCGATCCACCCGACGATGCCGGGATAGTCGGCCAGCGCCAGCCCGGCCTCGTCGGCCCGGTGGACGTACGCAAACAGCGACATGTCGGCGATCGTGTACGCGGCGCCCGCGATGAACGGGCGCTGCGTCAGTTCGCGGTCGAGGATCGCCAGCGCCTTGTCCGCGACGCGGCGCAGGCGGTCGACCAGCGCCGGCGCGCGCCGCGCCAGCTTGCCCGTCAGCGTCCAGTGGCGCAGCGTCGCGATCGACGCCACGTGGTCCTGTTCGAACGCCAGCCATTGCTGCACCTTCGCCCCGCCGAACGGATCGGAAGGCAGATACGGCGTGCCGTGCGCCAGGTACGTCAGGATGGCGTTCGATTCGGCCAGCGTGCGGCCGTCGGACAGGCGCAGCGCGGGCACGGCGCCGGTCGGATTCAGCGCGAGGAAGTCGGGACGCTGGCCTTCGCCTTCGAAGATGCGCACGATCTCCGTGCGATAGGGGATGTCGAGATGGTTCAGCAGCAGGCGGACTTTCCAGGCGTTCTGCGAGGGCAGGTAATCGTACAGGGTGAGCATCGTTATCTCCGGTGAAAAAACACGATTGGACCACCGCGTAAAACGCCGCACCCTCCGGTTCTTGCGATCGAACCAGAGGCCCGCGATTGACCACAATGTAAATTTCTATACACTCTGTTTCTTGCTATTGAGCCGTACCCCGGTTCATCCACAACGACAACGGAGACCCCGATGCGCCCCCGCCACAAGCAACTCAGGCACACCCTGATCGCCCTGGCCCTCGCCACCGCCACGGCCCACGCCACCACCGTCATCGACAACGCCAATGGCTACACGCTGAACGCGAAGGGCGACGTCGTCCAGTTCGCGTCGCTCGCGTTCGATGACGCCGGCCGCATCCTCGCCGTCGGCACCGCCGCCGATGTCGCCGCGAAGGCTCCGCAGGCAAAGCACGTCGACATGGCCGGCCGCACCGTGCTGCCGGGCCTCATCGATGCGCACGGCCACGTGTTCGGCCTGGGCGAGATGCTGACGCAGCTCGACCTGTCGGCCACGACGTCGCTGCCGCAGGCGCTGGCCGCCATCGGCGACTACGCGCGTGCCGACGCCAAGGCCGCGTGGGTGCGCGGGCGCGGCTGGAACCAGGAGAACTGGAAGCTGGGTCGCTTCCCGACCGCACAGGAACTCGATGGCGTCGTGGCCGACCGGCCCGCGTGGCTGGAACGCGTCGACGGCCACGCCGGCTGGGCCAACGGCCGCGCGCTGGCGCTGGCCGGCATCACGGACCAGACGCCGGACCCCGTCGGCGGCAAGATCGTGCGCGACGCCGCCGGCCATGCGACGGGCGTGCTGGTCGATGCGGCGCAGGCGATGATCCAGAAGGTGCTGCCGCAGCCGACGGAACAGGAAGCGCGCACGATGCTCGACCGCGCGCTGGGCACGATGGCCAGCGTCGGCCTCACGAGCGCGCACGACGCGGGGATCGGCATCGCCGAGGATCGGCTGTACCGCGATTACGCGGACCACGGCAAGCTGACGGCGCGCATCTACGCGATGGTCAAAGGCACCGGCGCCGACTTCGACCGGTTGGCGCGAAACGGCCCGCTGGACACGTACGGCCACGACATGTACGCGCTGCGTGCCGTGAAACTGTACGCCGACGGCGCGCTGGGCAGCCGCGGCGCGGCGCTGCTGGCGCCGTACACGGACGATCCGCATTCGCACGGCCTGCTGTTCCATTCGAACGGCGAGATCGACGCGATGATCGCCAAGGCCATGAAGAAGGGCTACCAGGTCAACGTGCACGCGATCGGCGATGCCGGCAACCGCCAGATCCTCGACATCTTCGCGAAGGAGATCCCGGCCAACCGCGGCCAGGCGCTGCGCCACCGCATCGAGCATGCCCAGGTCGTGACCCCGGCCGACATCCCGCGCTTCAAGAGCATCGGCATCATCCCGTCGATGCAGCCGACGCACGCGACGTCCGACAAGAACATGGCCGAGCAGCGCATCGGCCCCGAGCGCATCAAGGGCGCGTACGCGTGGCGCACGTTCCTCGCGCAGGGTTCGCGCATCGCGTGCGGTTCGGATTTCCCGGTCGAGGCGCCGAACCCGTTCTTCGGCATCCACGCGGCCGTCACGCGCCAGGACGCAAGCGGCAATCCGATCGCCGGCTGGTATCCCGAGCAGGAGATGTCGCTGAAAGAAGCCTTCCGCTGCTTCACGCTCGACGCGGCCTACGCGGGCCACCAGGAAAAAACGCAGGGCTCCCTCGAAGCGGGCAAGTACGCGGACTTCATCGTCATCGACCGCGACCTTTTCAAAATCTCCCCGTACGACATCCACAAGATCGGCGTCCTCGAGACGTGGGTCGGCGGCCAACAGGTATATCGCAAACCATGATGAAAGCTCTCGTCGCCGCTCTCGCATTCGTGGCCGTTTCCCCGGCCTGGGCGCAGTCTTATGCCCGCATGGTCGTCATCGTCTCCAAGCCTGGCCAGGCCGAGGCGTTTGAAAAAGGCTACGAGCGCCACCTGCAATGGCACAAGGGCGTGCAGGACCCGTGGACGTGGTACGGCTGGACCTTCGTGCTGGGCAACCGCATCAACCGCTTCATGGACGGCACGTTCGGCCACGCGGCCGCCGACTTCGACGCGGCCGTGCAGCCCGCGGCCGACGCCGCCGACAACAACGTGAACGTGGTGCCATACGCCGACTTCGTCAGCCACGGCATCTACCAGCGCATGGACGCGATGAGTGCGGGCGAGCCGCTGCCGGACGCGTCGCCGTTCCTGAGCCTGACGACTTACCACATCCGTCCCGGCCAGGAGGCGGCGTTCGAGCAGGCGGTGGCGCGCGCGCGCGGCACGGCGCGCCAGACGTGGTACAGGCTGCAGGCCGGCGGCGAGGCCCCGGCCTACGTGCTGATGCGCGCCGTGGCGTCGTTCGGTGCGGCTGCAACGCTGGGGACGCCGTACACTTTGTCCGGCCTCGTCGACCGGGTCGATAACGAATTGCTGCGCTACCGTCCGAACCTCAGTTATCGCCCTTGACGAGGTTGTATAGACAACTTAGACTTCCTGGAAAACTTATGTCGAGGAGTCCGTCATGACCACAGCCTCTCCCGCCGGAGATCCGCGTTTCGATCCCACCCGCGTCATCCGCGCCCCGCGCGGCAGCGAGCTCACATGTAAGAGCTGGCTGACCGAGGCGGCCTATCGCATGTTGCAGAACAACCTGGATGCCGAGGTGGCGGAAAACCCGCAAGGCCTCGTCGTCTACGGCGGCATCGGCCGCGCGGCGCGCGACTGGGCCTGCTTCGACCAGATCCTCGCGTCGCTGCGCGATCTCGACGACGACCAGACGCTGCTGATCCAGTCCGGCAAGCCGGTCGGCGTGTTCCAGACGCATCCCGACGCCCCGCGCGTGCTGCTCGCGAACTCGAACCTCGTGCCGAAATGGGCGACGTGGGAGCATTTCAACGAGCTCGATCGCAAAGGCCTGTTCATGTACGGCCAGATGACGGCCGGCAGCTGGATCTACATCGGCACCCAGGGCATCGTGCAGGGCACGTACGAGACGTTCGCCGAGGCGGGCCGCCAGCACTTCGGCGGCGATATGTCCGGGCGCTGGATCCTCACCGCGGGCCTGGGCGGCATGGGCGGCGCGCAGCCGCTGGCCGCGACGTTCGCCGGCGCCGTGTCGCTGAACGTGGAATGCCAGCAGAGCAGCATCGACTTCCGCCTGCGCACCCGCTACCTCGACAGGCAGGCGAAGGACATCGACGACGCGCTGGCCATGATCCGCGACCACAAGGCGCGCAAGGAGGCCGTTTCCATCGGCCTGCTCGGCAACGCCGCGGACGTGCTGCCGGAACTCGTGCGCCGCGCCAAAGAGGGCGGCCTCGTGCCGGACCTGGTGACGGACCAGACGTCCGCCCACGACCTGATCCACGGCTACCTGCCGCGCGGCTGGACCGTCGAGCAGTGGCTCGCGGCCCAGCGCGATCCGGCGCAGCACGCGGCCCTGAAGCAGGCGGCGGCCGAATCCTGCGCCGTGCACGTGCAGGCGATTCTCGACTTCAAGGCGATGGGATCGTACGCCGTCGACTACGGCAACAACATCCGCCAGGTCGCGTTCGACCAGGGCGTGAAAAACGCGTTCGACTTCCCCGGCTTCGTGCCCGCGTACATCCGCCCGCAGTTCTGCGAGGGCCGCGGTCCGTTCCGCTGGGTGGCGCTGTCCGGCGACCCGGAAGACATTTATAAAACCGACGCGAAGATCAAGGAGTTGTTCCCGCAGCACGCGCGCGTGCATCGCTGGCTCGACATGGCGCGCGACCGCATCGCGTTCCAGGGCCTGCCGGCGCGCATCTGCTGGCTGGGCCTCGGCGAGCGCCACCTGGCCGGCCTCGCGTTCAACGAGATGGTCCGCACGGGAGAATTGAAAGCGCCGGTCGTGATCGGACGCGACCACCTGGACACCGGTTCCGTCGCGAGCCCGAACCGCGAGACGGAAGCGATGCGCGACGGCACCGACGCCGTCTCCGACTGGCCCCTGCTGAACGCCATGCTGAACACGGCCGGCGGCGCGACGTGGGTGTCGCTGCACCACGGCGGCGGCGTCGGCATGGGGTATTCGCAGCATGCGGGCGTCGTCATCGTGGCGGACGGCACGGAGGCTGCGGATAAGCGCCTGGCCCGCGTCCTCGTCAACGATTGCGCGTCCGGCGTGATGCGCCATGCGGATGCCGGCTACGAACTCGCGATCGAGACGGCCAAGCGCTTCGGCCTGCGCCTCCCGATGATCAAGTAAGACGGAATCGAACCACCATGACTCAAGACCACCACGAACTGACCCTGAATCCGGGCGCCTTGTCCCTGAACGACCTGCGCGCCGTCTGGGGCGCGCACGGCCCGCTCACGCTTGCGCCGGCCGCATATGCCGCCATCGAGACGTCGGCCGCCACCGTCCAGGCCATCGTCGCCAAGGGCGATCCGGCCTACGGCATCAACACGGGCTTCGGCATCCTGGCCAAGCGCCACATCCCGCAGGCCCAGCTCGAACAGCTGCAGCAGAACCTGATCCTGTCGCATGCCGTCGGCACCGGAGAACTCCTGCCGGACAACGTGGTGCGCTTGATCCTGCTGACCAAGATCGGCAGCCTGGGGCGCGGTTATTCCGGCGTGCGGCCGCTGATCGTCGATACGCTGATCGCCCTGTACAACGCCGGCATCATGCCCGCGATCCCGTCGCAGGGGTCCGTCGGCGCGTCCGGCGACCTCGCACCGCTGGCGCACATGACGCTCGCGATGCTGGGCGTCGGCCAGGTGCGCATGCGCGGCGAATTGATGGAGGCGCGCGCCGCGCTGGCCGCGGCCGGCATCGAACCGGTCGTTCTCGCGGCGAAGGAAGGCCTCGCGCTGATCAATGGCACGCAGGTGTCGACGGCGCTCGCGTTGAACGGCCTGTTCCTCGCCGAGCGGCTGCTGGAAGCGGCGATGGTGTCCGGCGCGCTGTCGCTGGATGCCGCGCGCGGCAGCGACGCCCCGTTCGACCCGCGCGTGCATGAAGTGCGCGGCCAGCCGGGCCAGATCGCGGCGGCGAAGATTTATCGCCAGCTGGTCGCGGGCAGCGCGATCCGCGCGTCGCACCTCGTCGGCGACGAGCGCGTGCAGGACCCGTACAGCCTGCGCTGCCAGCCGCAGGTGATGGGCGCCGTGATGGACCTCATCGCCCAGGCCGGCCGGACACTCCTCATCGAATCCAATGCCGTCACGGACAACCCGCTCGTGTTCCCGGACTCTGGTGAAGTCATTTCCGGCGGGAATTTTCATGCGGAACCCGTCGCATTCGCGGCCGACACGCTTGCGCTGGCCATCGCCGAGATCGGCGCGCTGGCCGAGCGCCGCATCGCGCTGCTGATCGATTCGACGCTGTCCGGCCTGCCGCCGTTCCTCGTGCGCGAGCCGGGCGTCAATTCCGGCTTCATGATCGCGCACGTGACGGCGGCCGCGCTGGCGTCGGAAAACAAGTCGCTGGCGCATCCGGCCAGCGTCGACAGCCTGCCCACGTCCGCCAACCAGGAAGACCACGTCAGCATGGCGACATTCGCGGCGCGCCGTCTCGGCCAGATGGCGCACAATACGGGTGTCATCGTCGGCATCGAATTGCTGGCGGCGGCGCAGGGGATCGAATTCCACCGCCCGCTGACGAGCTCCAGCCACCTGGAACATGTCCACGCAAAATTGCGCGAGCACGTGCCAGCGTTCGACGAAGACCGGTTCTTCGCGCCGGACATCGAGGCGGCGCGCCGGATGGTGATGGAAGGCGAACTGTCGGCGGCGTGCAAGGACTTGTTCGCCGCACTGCACTGATCGGGGAGTCACGATGGATTTCAGGTTCAAGCCGGGTTCCGTGCCGCTGCTGCTGTCGATGCCGCATGCGGGCACCGACATTCCCGACGACATCGCGGCGGACATGGCGCCGTGCGCGCTGGTGCGGGCCGACACGGACTGGCACCTGCCCGACCTGTACGCCTTCGCCGACAGCATCGGCGCCTCCACGTTGTCCGCGCGCTGGTCGCGCTACGTCATCGACCTGAACCGGCCGCCCGAGGACACGAATCTGTACCCGGGCCAGGATACGACGCGCCTGTGCCCCGTCGACACGTTCGCCCGCGAACGGTTATACCAGGACGGCCGCGAGCCGGACGCCGACGAGATCGAGCGCCGCCTGGACCTGTACTGGCGCCCATACCACCAGCAACTGCGCGCGGAACTCGACCGCCTGCTCGCGCTGCACGGGCAGGTGGTGCTGTGGGATGCGCATTCGATCGCGTCCGTCGTGCCGCGCTTCTTCGACGGCCGCCTGCCCGACCTGAACTTCGGCACGGCCGACGGCCGGTCATGCTCGCTGCAGCTGCAGGGCGAGATGATGCGCGTGGCCGGCTCCCAGGACCTGTTTACCTTCGTCTTCAACGGCCGCTTCAAGGGCGGCCACATCACGCGCTTCTACGGCGATCCGGCCGCGGGCGTGCATGCGATCCAGCTCGAAATGTGCCAGTGCCTGTACATGGATGAGGCGCCGCCGTTCGAATATCAACCCGACGCCGCCGGCAAGGTGCAGCCCCTGTTGCGCGAGCTGCTGGAATCGGCAGTCGCGTGGGCGAGGGCAGGGGGGCACGCGTGAACGCTTTATTCGCGCGCCACGCGCTGCTGGCCGGCGGCTGGGAGCAGGACGTGCTGCTCGAATGGGACGTGCGCGGCGACCTGACGAAGGTCGCGCCGGAGGCGTCGCCGCCGCTCGGCGTGGCGCGCGTCGATTACGTCCTGCCCGGCATGATCAACCTGCATTCGCACGCGTTCCAGCGCGCCATCGGCGGATTGACCGAACGGGCGGGAAGTGGTCCTGACAGCTTCTGGACGTGGCGCGACCTGATGTACCGCGTCGCCAACCGCATCACACCGGAGCAGATGGAATCGGTGGCCGCGCAGCTGTATGCGGAATGCCTGCGCCACGGCTACACGGCGGTCTGCGAATTTCATTACGTGCAGCGCGCGCCGGGCGGCCATCCGTATGGCCATCCGGCCGAGACGGCGCAGCGCATCGCCCAGGCCGCGCGCGAATCCGGCATCGGCCTGACCCTGCTGCCCGTGATGTACGCGTACGCGGGTTTCAACGACACGCCGTTGCGCGAGGACCAGGAACGCTTCCGCACGGATCCCGCGCAGGTGCTGCGCATCGTCGAAGCGCTGGAACCCTTGCGCGGGCCGCAGCTGGAAGTGGGCGCGGCGCCGCATTCGCTGCGCGCCGTATCGGCCAGCCAGCTGCGCGAACTGGCGCAGGCGCTGCCGGCAGGCCGGCCGCTGCACATCCACATCGCCGAGCAGCAGCTCGAAGTGGCGCAGTGCGTGGAGGCGACCGGCATGCGCCCGGTGGATTACCTGATGGAGCAGGTGGACGTCGACGCGCGCTGGTGCCTCGTGCACGCGACGCATCTGTCGGACGGAGAACGGGACCGCATCGCGGCCAGCGGCGCCGTCGCGGGCCTGTGCCCGACGACGGAAGCGAACCTGGGCGACGGCCTGTTCCCGTTGTCTCCCTACATCGCGGCCGGCGGGCGCTTCGGCATCGGCAGCGACAGCCACGTGTCGCAAAGTCCCGTGGAAGAACTGCGGTGGCTCGAATACGGCCAGCGTCTCCGCTACCTGCGCCGCAATATCGCCGTCCATGGCGAGGAGCGCGACGTCGGCGCCTTCCTGTGGCGGCAGGCGCTGGCGGGCGGCGCGCAGGCGGCGGGGCGCCGTCTCGGCGTGCTCGCGCAGGGCCGGCGCGCCGACCTGCTCGTGCTGGACAGCGCGCACCCGAACCTGGACGGCGTGCCGCCGCACGAGGTATTGGGCCGCTTCCTGTTCAGCGGCAACGACAACCTCGTGCGCGACGTGCTGGCCGGCGGCCACTGGGTGGTGCAGGGTGGCCGCCACAAGGCACAGGAAGCGATCGCGCAGCGCTACAAGGCCGCAGCGCGTACACTGCACGCACATTGATGCCAACGACGAAGGGAAGCAAGCCATGACGATGCTGATTCCGTATGCGAACCTCGAACCGGTGTCGTGGAAGAACGGCGGCGGCAGCACGACCGAAATCGCCGTGTTCCCACCGGACGCCGGCTTCGACGACTTCGACTGGCGCGTGAGTCTCGCCACGATCGCGAACGACGGCCCGTTCTCCATGTTTCCCGGCGTGGAGCGCACGCTGGTGCTCGTCGACGGTCCCGGCATGACGCTCGACATCGACGGCACGCCCACGCTGCTGTCGAAGGGCGAACCGGTCGCCGCGTTCGACGGCGAGTCGCGCGTGGAGGCCAAGCTGAACCGCGGCGCCAGCACCGACTTCAACGTGATGACCCGGACGGACCGCTGCTGGCACCGCTTCGGCCGGCGCCGGCTCGACGGCGACTCCACGTTCGTCGCGCGCGCCGACGTCACCGTGCTGTTCCTGGCCGAAGGCGACAGCCTGGAACTCTGCAGCGACGACCAGCGCATCAATCTCGTGCGCTTCGACGCCGTCGTGCTCGACCCGGACACGAAGTGGAAGCTGCGCGCGGAGCAGGGCGCCATCTTCATCGTCGACATCCATTACTACGACGACGAGGACGACCTCGACAACGAGGACGGCATGTATGAGTGAAGCCGTCGACGTCCTGTACGCGAATGCGCGCGTCGCGACGTTGGCGGATGGCTATGGGATCATCGACGATGGCGCGGTCGCCGTGCGTGACGGCCGTATCGCGTGGGTGGGACCGCGTGCCGAGGCGCCGCCGGCCTCCATCACGCACGATTGCAACGGCCTGTGGCTGACGCCCGGCCTCGTCGACTGCCACACGCACGTCGTCCACGCGGGCAACCGCAGCGACGAGTGGGAAGCGCGCCTGAACGGCGCCACCTACGAAGACATCGCGCGGGCCGGTGGCGGCATCATGTCGACCGTGCGCGCCACCCGGGCGGCATCGGAGGACGACTTATTGAAAGCCAGCCTGCCGCGCATTCGTGCCTTGCTGGCCGAAGGCGTGACGACGCTGGAAATCAAGTCCGGCTACGGCCTCGATCTCGAATACGAAGCGAAGATGCTGCGCGTGGCGCGCCGCGTGGGCGAACTGCTGCCGGTGACGGTCCGCACGACCTTCCTCGGCGCGCACGCGCTGCCGCCCGAGTACGCGGGCCGCGCGGACGACTACATCGACATGCTGTGCAGCGGGATGCTGCCGGCGCTGGCGGCGCAGGGTCTCGTGGATGCCGTCGACGCGTTCTGCGAGCGCATCGGCTTTTCGCACGACCAGACGGCGCGCGTGTTCGACGTCGCACGGCGTTTGGGTCTGCCCGTGAAGCTGCACGCGGAGCAACTGTCCGACCAGGGCGGCGCGGCGCTCGTGGCGCGCTATGGCGGGCTGTCGGCCGATCACCTGGAGTGGCTGTCGGACGAGGGCGTGGCCGCGATGGCGCGCGCGGGTACCGTCGCCGTGCTGCTGCCGGGTGCGTATTACTTCCTGCGCGAGACGCGCATGCCGCCGCTGGCGCAACTGCGCGCCGCGGGCGTGCCGCTGGCCGTCGCCACCGACTGCAACCCGGGCACGTCGCCGATGACGTCGCTGCTGCTCGCGCTGAACATGGCCTGCACGCTGTGGCGCCTGACGCCGCTGGAAGCCTTGCGGGGCGTGACCGTCAACGCGGCGCGCGCGCTGGGCCGGCCGGACGCCGGCACGCTAGAAGCAGGCAAGCGCGCCGACTTTGCCTTGTGGGACATCGCCCGCCCGGCCGACCTGGCGTACGCGATCGGCGCGAATCCGTGCCGGGGCGTCGTCCATGCCGGCGTGTGGCGCGATCGGGTATCCTGACGTCTCATCCACAACGCCACCGGAAACCGCATGCTGAGATTCGCCATGCTGGTGCTCGCCTGCGCCGGCATCCTGTCGTCCGCCCACGCGGAGGAACCCCTGCGCGTGGGCTCCAAGCGTTTCACCGAGTCGTACATCCTGGGCGAGATCCTCACCCAGACCGCGGCGCGCGTCGGGCCGGCCGAACACAAGCAAGGCCTGGGCAACACGGCCATCGTGCTGGGCGCGCTGCGCTCGGGTGCCATCGACGTCTATCCGGAATACCTGGGCACCATCGACCTGGAAATCCTCAAGAATGCGCAGCCGACGTCGCTCGATGCGATGCGCGCGGCGCTGCGCTCGCTGGGCCTCGGTGTCGCCGTGCCGCTGGGCTTTTCCAACGGCTACGCGCTGGCCGTGCGTGGTGATGCCAGTGTGCGCCGCCTGTCCGACCTGGCGGCGCATCCAGACATAAAAATCGGGCTGTCGCATGAATTCCTGGGCCGCGCTGACGGCTGGCCAGGGCTCGCGCGGCGCTACGGCCTCGCGCAGCAACCGCGCGGCCTGGACCACGGCATCGCGTACGAGGCGCTGGCGCAGCGCCAGGTCGACGCCATCGACATCTATTCGACGGACGCCAAGATCCGCCAGTACGGCCTGCGCGTGCTGGACGACGACAAGCAGTATTTCCCGCGCTATGACGCCGTGCTGCTGTACCGGCTCGACGTGCCGCAGCGGTTTCCGCAAGCGTGGCATGCCATCGAGAAATTGGAAGGCACGATCAAGGCGGACGACATGATCGCGATGAACGCGGCGGCCGAACTCGACGGTCAGAGCTTCGCAAGCATTGCGAAGTCGTGGCTGGGTAGGGTGGACGGCACAGCCGTTCACCCTACAAACTCCGCGATCATCGTGCGCGACGGTCTGCTTACCAAAACTTTCGGCAACGGCTTCATGAACCTTGCGCGCCAGCACCTGCTGCTGGTCGTGCTGGCCGTCCTGCTCGGCAGCGTCGCCGGCATACCGCTCGGCATCGTGGCCGCACTGGTGCCGCGCCTGCGCCAGGCCGTGCTGGCCGTGGCGGGCGTCCTGCAGACCGTGCCGTCGCTGGCACTGCTCGCGATCCTGATCCCATTGCTCGGCCGCATCGGCACCGTTCCCGCGCTCGTCGCCCTGTGCGCGTATGCGCTGCTGCCCATCGTGCGCAATACGTGCACGGGGCTGCTGCAGGTGCCGTCCGGCCTGCGCACGGCGGCGATGGCGCTGGGGCTGACGCGGCGGCAATCGCTGGTCGAGGTCGAGTTGCCGCTGGCTATGCCGACGATCCTCGCCGGCGTGAAAACGGCGGCCGTGATGAGCGTCGGCACGGCCACCATCGCCGCCTTCATCGGCGCCGGCGGCTTCGGCGAACGCATCACCACGGGCCTCGCGCTGAACGACAACGACATGCTGCTGGCGGGCGCGATCCCGGCCGCGTTGCTGGCCTTGCTGACCCAGGCGGCGTTCGAGCTGTGCGAGCGTCTTCTGGCGCAGCGCCGGCGCTACAGCGATTGAAGTTTGGAACGGGTCGTGGAGATCGCGCGGTGCAGGATGCGTTCCGCGTGGAAGTCGTTTTCGCGCTGGACGGCGATGGCGTGCAGGCTGCGGGTATAGGTGTCTATCCGGGAGCGGAGCCAAACCCGGTAGACCCATCGGGTGATCGTTTTCATGTCCATGTCCTCGTGAATGATCACATTGTCCCGCTCGACGCGTTCTTGCATTTGTGATCACTCAATCGAGTCCGGCCCACAAACCCCAGCTTTTTGTTACCGAGGTAAGCATTTGTAAGGAACCTGCACACGCCGCGGTCGGGAGACTATATTGAAGCCACTGGATTCAAGTCTCCCCTCCCCATCGACGAATGGGTTCACCCGCGGCGCTGCGAGCAGCCCGCGGGTTTTTTCTTGCCTGAATCAGCCCTGGGCCAGCGCTTCCAGCGGCGCGCCCGTGACGCGGCAGATGCGCCAGTCCGGCATGACCTCGGCACCCATCGATTGATAGAAATTGATTGCCGGCGTGTTCCAGTCCAGTACGGACCATTCGAAGCGGCCGCAGCCGCGATCGACGGCCAGGCGCGCGAGATGCTTCAGCATGCGGCTGCCATAACCCTTGCCGCGATGCGATTGGCGCACGTACAGATCTTCCAGATACAGCCCACGCTTGGTGAGGAACGTCGAGAAATTGTGGAAGAACAGGGCGAACGTGACGACTTCGCCATCCGCTTCGCCGACGATGGCTTCGCAGGCCGGCTGCGGGCCGAACAGGCCTTCGTGCAATTTCTCTTCCGTCGCCACGACAAGGTGCTCGAGCTTTTCGAACACGGCCAGTTCGACGATCATCGATTGGATGTGGGGGACGTCGGCCGGCGTGGCGGGGCGGATCGCGAAGGTGGTATCAAGAGTCATGGCGTCGTTTCGATGCAATCGTTGAGGTTGACGGAAGCGGCTGGCCTGGCCGCAGGGGAACGTAATGCCCAGGCGACACTGCCCAGGCACACGGCCATGCCCAGCCATTCGGTCAGGCCGGGGCGGTAGTGTTCGAGCCTGATCGACAGCAGCACGGAGATCACGGGCGTGATCACGCCGATGTACACGGCCTTGTTCGAGCCGATGCGGTTGATCAGCGTGAAGTAGCAGATGAAGGCGACGACCGAGCCGAAGATGGACAGGTGCAGCAGGCCCAGCACGTAGCTGGCCGTGCGCGGGATGATGAAGGCCTGGCCGGTCGCGAGGCACCATGCGGCGACCATGCACGTGCCCCAGAACATCGACCAGCCCGTCGTCAGCACGAGGTTGTTCGATTCCTCGCGCACCTTGCCGACGACGATGCTGCCCGCCGAGCTGGCGATCGACGCGGCGATGCCGAGCACGAGGCCGAGAGTGAAATGGCCTTGCCCGCCCTGGCCCAGGTGGCGCAGCTCGGTGCCGATCGCATGCCAGAACAGCAGCGTGACACCGGCGATGGCCGCCGCGCCGGCGCCCCACGTGCGGCGCGGGATCGGCGTGCCGAACGCGATGCGGGCACAGATCGGCGTCCAGAACACCATCAGCGCGAACAGCACGGCGACGAGCGCCGACACGACATATTGTTCGGCGTTGTACGTGCAGACGTACGACACGCAGAACGTAAAGAATCCTTGCAGCAGGGTCCAGCGCTGGACGCGCCAGGGCAGCCGCAGCCTGTCGCCGCGCAGCAGGCAGACCGCGAACAGCGTCAGCGACGCGAGCGCGAAGCGGTAGACGACCGACACCGCGGGCGGGACTTCACCCAGCTCGAGCGTGATCGCGAAGAAAGTCGATCCCCAGATCAGGGACGCAATGGTGAAGAGGACGTAGGAGGGCATCGCGAAAGTATATCGCGATCCCTCTACTGTCGTGGCCGGTGGTAAATGTCAGTGCGTCACGCGCGTCGTGTACCCGTTGCTGAGCAAACGTACGCGTTCTCCCGGCCGGAACATCTCGTCGGCCGCCTGCGTGATGGAACGCAATTCGCCGTTGTCGAGCTTGACGGTGATTTCGAAACCGGGCCGGTTGTTGGCCTGGTTCTCGACGCGGTTGCCGATGATGCCGCCCGCGACGGCGCCCAGGATGCCGACCGCGGCCGAGCCGTTGCCGCCGCCGACCTGCGAACCCCCCAGGCCGCCCAGCGCGGCGCCCGCCATCGTGCCGACGCCGGATTCCGGATTCGCGATCGTCACGTTGCGGACGGATTCCACGGTGCCCATGCGCACCGATTGTTCATTCATCGTCTGGTAGCTGCTGTAGACGCTGCCCGAATTCGACGGGCCCGCGCAGGCGGCGAGCAGGGCGGTCAGCGGGACGAGGGCGAGGATGGCGATGCGTTTCATATTCACTCCAACAATTAATAAGCGACATGGAGGCGACGATACAAAAAACCAAGCACGAACAGCGGACCGATCAGCAGGAAGCGCACGTCGTCGAAGAACGACGGTTTCTTGCCTTCGATCTTGTGCCCGATGAATTGGCCGATCCACGCAACGACGAAGATCGCGATCGACAGCGGCAGCACGGTGAACGGCGGCATCAGCGCGAGCAGCGCCAGCATCACGGCGCTCATCAACAGCATGCCGAATGCGAACGGCGGCGACAGCCGGAAGTAATACACGAGTGCCGCAAGCACCGCCACGACGGCGACGGCCGGGTGGATGCTCCACAGGATGCCCAGCAGGGTGAACACGATCACGGGCACGCACACAATATGGATCAGCTCGTTGGTCGGATTGCGGTGGCTGTCGCTGTACTGGTCGAGCAGCACGTCGATGGTCCGGGGCATCGTGGTCTCCTGTCCTGTGGTGCTTTCGATTCTACACCCGTGATTACGCCGCGGCCGGGACAGGCGCAGAGGCCGCAGCAAACGAGCGTGGCAATGCGCCCATGTGCATGTACGGATTCGCGGCGAACAGCTCGGCCACCCATTCGACGAACACGCGCACCTTCGCGGACAGGTGGCGGTTCTGCGGATACACGACGTGGATCGGCAGCGGATCGCTGCGCCAGTCCGCCAGCACCTGCACCATGCGCCCCGTCGCCACGTGCTTGTCGAGCAGGTAGTCCGTCATCTGGATGATGCCGAGGCCCGCCAGTCCCGCTTCCACGTACGCGTTGGAATCGTTCAGCGCGATCACGCCGCGCATGGGCACCTCGATCCGTTCGTCGCCGCGGTTGAAATCCCAGTCGAAGATCTTGCCCGTCTTGGCCGAGAAGTAATTCACGCAGCGGTGGCGCTCGAGGTCGCGCGGATGCTGGGGCATGCCGTGGCGTGCGATGTACGCGGGCGACGCCGCCGTCAGGAAGTTGACGACGCCCACGCGCCGCGCGATCAGGCTCGTGTCGCCCAGGGCGCCGCCGCGCACGGCGCAGTCGACGCCTTCCTCGACCAGGTCCACGGGACGGTCGGAACTGCCCAGTTCCAGCATGATGTCGGGATAGCGCTCGAAGAAGTCGGGCAGGGCGGGCACGAGGATCTCGCTCGACAGCCCCGTCGGCGTATCGACCCGCAGCCGCCCGCTGGGCGACAGGCGCGTGCGCGACAGCGATTCCTCGGCGTCGCGCACGTCGGACAGAATGCGCAGGCAGCGCTCGTAATAGGCGGCACCGTCCGTCGTCACCGTCACCTGGCGCGTGGTCCGGTGCAGCAGCTTGGCCGACAGCGCCGCCTCGAGCGCCTGCACGAGCGTCGACACCGTCGCCTTGGGCAGGTTCATCATCTCGGCTGCCCGGGTGAAGCTGCCGGCGTCCACGACCTGCACGAAAACTTCCATCGCTTGTAACTTGTTCATACTAGATCGGCATCATATAAACGGTGAGAATGCGTGATTGTTCAAAAATCTGAACAATGGATTCGTAATTGAGCTATTTATTAGATTCTAGTCGAAGTTTATAGTGTCGGTACGGTAGCTGATAGTTTCGATATTTGACACACCCAAGGAGAGGATCATGAAAGCGCATCGCGATGGAATCGCGGCAGTGTTCGGGCTGGTACTCGGCGTAGTGGCCATGGCAGGCACGGTACTCACGGACGAGTACGCGCATGCGGCCGGTGCCGAGGCACGCGGATACGATGCGTTGTTCCACGTCGTCGCCACGGGCGAACAATGCGATGCGACCGCGATCCCGTCCGTGCTGGTAGCGTCCAATGAGGTAAGCCGGTGAGCGTGGCACGCAAAGCCGACGACGGCCATACGCTGGCGGTCCGCGACCTGCAAGTCGTGGGCGCGGAAGGACCGCTGGCGGCCCGCCTGTACAAGGCTGCCGTCGACGGCAAGCGCGATGTGCTGATCGTGTTCTTCCATGGCGGCGGCTTCGTCGACGGCGACCTGGAAGACGCGGATCCGTTCCTGCGCCACCTGTCCGAGGCGAGCGGCTATCCGGTCGTGCTGTCGTCGACCTATACGCTGGCGACGGTGAAGCCGTTCCCGGCCGCCGCGGAAGATGCGCATGCCGTGCTGCTGTGGGCAAAGAAGAACAAGACGAAGCTCGGCTGGACCGGCAAGCGCATGCTGGTCGCGGGCATCGAGGCGGGCGCGAACCTCGCCGCCGTGTGCACCCTGATGGCGCGCGACCGGGGTGCGCCGCGGCTGGCCGGCCAGATCCTCTTGATGCCGATGCTGGACCCGGGCCTGTCGACCTGCTCGATGCGCGAGATGCCGACCTGCCCCGACAAGGCGAAGGTGTTCGACGAATGCGCCGCGGCCTACCGGGGCTATCTGCCGCACGCGGCCGACCGCAGCCATCCGTATGCCTCGCCGCTGCAGTCGAGCCGTTTGAAGAACCTGCCGCCGGCCCTGATCCTGTCGATCGAGGACGACCCGCTGCGCGACGAAGCGGAAGCCTACGGCGGCAAACTGATCCAGTCGGGCGTGCCGACGACGGTCAGACGCCTGCAGGCGGCGCAACGCCTGCAGGAGCCGAATGCGCGAGATACGTGTGCCTGTCGGGGCCATGCATTGAGCGAGATTGCCAACTTCATTGCCGGACTCGACGAGGAAGACGAACCGGCCAGCTGTTGACCTCGTAGTTCACCAGATTTACCACCAACGATAAAGACGTGCCCGCGAGGCACGGGAGACCTGTCTTTTCCTGCAAAAGCCTGGAAAGGACCGTTTTCGTCCAATCATTAAAAGCTAGTTAATAACCGGAGGGCTAACCATGAAAACGATTCAACAATTCCAGATGGCCGTGCGACCCGTCGTGCTGGCGCTGGGCGCAGCCGGCGTTGCGGCCCTGATTGCGGGCTGCTCGGATGCAACCGGCAAGGCAGCCGAGGCGCAAACCCAGGCGCAGGCAGGTCCGCCCGTGTCGGCGGCCGCCGTGCTCGAAAAGCCGGTGGCCGAAACGCAGGAATTCTCGGGCCGTCTCGAAGCCATCGAGCGGGTCGAGATCCGTCCGCGCGTGTCGGGCTACATCACCGCCGTCAACTTCAAGCCGGGTGCGGAAGTGAAAAAGGGCGACGTGCTGTTCGTGATCGATCCGCGTCCGTACCAGGCCGAAGCCGAGCGCGCCGTCGCGGCCGCCAAATCGGCCCGCGCCAAGGCCGACCTGGCCCGTACGGAACTGGCCCGCGCCGAGCGCCTGCTGGGCGACAAGGCGATCGCGCAGCGCGAATACGACGCGAGCCTGTCGAGCCAGAAGGAACTCGACGCCGCCGCCCGCGCCGCCGAAGCCCAGGCCGAAGCTGCCCGCCTGAACCTGTCGTACACCCGCGTGATCTCGCCGATCAACGGCCGCGTGTCGAAGGCCGAGATCACCCTCGGCAACCTGGTCGATGCATCGGCCGTGCTGACGTCCGTCGTGTCGCTGGACCGCATCTACGCGAGCTTCGACGGCGACGAAGAGACCTATCTGCGCGTCGCCAAGCAGGCGCACGACGGCCAGTCGGTGCCGGTGAAGGTGGGCCTCGTCAACGAGGAAGGCTACCCGCACGAGGGCAAGCTGGAATTCGTCGACAACCAGCTCGACTCGCAGACCGGTTCCGTGCGCATGCGCGCCACGTTCGAGAACAAGGACCGCAGCATGGCGCCCGGCCTGTTCGCCCGCGTGCAGATCGGCGGCGGCGAAGCCAAGCCCGCGCTGCTGATCACGGACCGCGCCATCGGCACGGACCAGAGCCACAAGTTCGTGTTCGTCGTGGGCGCGGACGGCAAGGCCGAGTACCGCGAAGTGAAGCTCGGCCCCGTCGTCGACGGCCTGCGCGTGGTGCGCGCCGGCCTGAAGCCGGGCGAGAAGATCGTCGTCAACGGCCTGCAGCGCGTGCGTCCGGGTGCGCCCATCACGGCGCAGACCGTGCCGATGGTCGCATCGCTGGCGCCTGCGAAAGCGCCCGGCAAGGACGCGAAGCTGGCCATGGCAGACACGAAGTAATCCCATAAGACCGAGGGACAAGAACAAATGAACATCTCACGCTTTTTCGTCGACAAGCCGATCTTCGCGGCCGTGCTGTCGGTGCTGGTCTTCGTGGCCGGCCTCATCTCGATCTTCGAGTTGCCGATCTCCGAGTACCCGGACGTCGTGCCGCCCTCCGTGGTGGTGCGCGCCCAGTACCCAGGCGCCAACCCGAAGGTGATCGCGGAAACCGTCGCGACGCCGCTGGAGCAGGAAATCAACGGCGTCGAAAACATGCTGTACATGACGTCGCAGAACACCTCCGACGGCGCGCTGATGCTGACGGTGACTTTTAAAATCGGCACCAACGTGGAGCAGGCCGAGACGGCCGTGCAGAACCGCGTCCAGCGCGCGCTCCCGCGCCTGCCGGACGAGGTGCGCCAGATCGGCGTCACGACCGTCAAGAGCTCGCCCAACATCACGATGGTGGTCCACCTGCGCTCGCCGGATGGCCGCTATGACGACCTCTATCTGCGCAACTACGCCACGCTGAACGTCAAGGACGAACTCGCGCGCATCAACGGCATGGGCGAAGTCCAGCTGTTCGGTTCGGGCGACTACGCGATGCGCGTCTGGCTCGACCCGCAAAAGGTCGCGGCACGCAACCTGACCGCCAGCGACGTCGTGAATGCGATCCGCGAGCAGAACGTGCAGGTGGCGGCCGGTGTCGTCGGCCAGGGGCCGTCGAAAGGCGCGGACTTCCAGCTGACCGTCAACACGCAGGGCCGCCTGCAGTCGGTCGAGGAGTTCGGCAACATCGTCATCAAGACCAATGCCGACGGCGCGACCACGCTGCTGAAGGACGTCGCGCGCCTCGAAATGGGCTCGAACTCGTACGCCCTGCGCGCGCTGCTGGACAACCAGTCGGCCGTGGCGATTCCCATCTTCCAGGCGCCGAACGCCAACGCGCTGCAACTGTCGTCCGACGTGCGCGCCAAGATGAAGGAGCTGTCGAAAGATTTCCCGGAAGGCGTCGAATACAGCATTGTGTACGACCCGACCCAATTCGTGCGTGAGTCGATCAACTCCGTGATCCACACGCTGATCGAAGCCGTGATCCTGGTGGCCATCGTCGTCATCGTGTTCCTGCAGACGTGGCGCGCCTCGGTGATCCCGCTGCTGGCCGTGCCGGTGTCCGTCGTCGGCACGTTCGCGGTGATGCTCGCCTGCGGCTTCTCGATCAACACGCTGTCGCTGTTCGGCCTCGTGCTCGCCATCGGTATCGTGGTGGACGACGCGATCGTCGTGGTGGAGAACGTCGAGCGCAACATCGCGAACGGCCTGAATCCGCACGACGCGACCGTGCAGGCGATGAAGGAAGTCTCCGGCCCGATCATCGCGATCGCCCTGGTGCTGTGCGCCGTGTTCATCCCGATCGCGTTCGTCTCGGGCCTGACCGGCCAGTTCTACCGCCAGTTCGCGCTGACCATCGCCATCTCGACCGTGATCTCCGCGTTCTCGTCGCTGACGCTGGCCCCGGCGCTGTCGGCCGCGCTGCTGCAAGCGCACAATGCGCCGAAGGACCGCCTGACCCGCATGATGGACGCCGTGTTCGGCCGCTTCTTCGCCGGCTTCAACCGCTTCTTCGGCCGCTCGTCGCATGCCTATGAAGGCGGCGTGAAGGGCGTCCTGAAGCGCAAGAGCGCCACGCTGGGCGTGTACGTGCTGCTCGCCATCGCCGGTATCTTCATGTTCAAGGCGGTGCCTCCGGGCTTCGTGCCGGCGCAGGACAAGGCTTACCTGATCGGCTTCGCGCAGTTGCCGGACGCCGCCTCGCTGGACCGCACGGACGCCGTCATCCGCAAGATGTCGGACGTCGCCAAGCAGATCCCGGGCGTGGAATCGTCGGTCGCGTTCCCGGGCCTGTCGATCAACGGCTTCACCAATGCCCCGAACGCCGGCATCGTGTTCACCACGCTGAAACCGTTCGACGAACGCAAAGGCAAGGAGCAGAGCGCCGACGCGATCGCCGCCGAGATCAACAAGCGCATGGGCGCCATCGAAGACGCATTCGTGATGGTGCTGTCGCCCCCGCCGGTGAACGGCCTGGGTACGACGGGCGGCTTCAAGATGATGATCGAAGACCGCGCGGGCGTCGGCTACGACGAGCTGTACAAAGCCGTGCAGGCCGTGCAGGCCAAGGCGTGGACCGACAAGCGCCTGCAAGGCGTGTTCTCGGGCTACCAGATCAACGTGCCGCAGCTGTTCGCCGACGTCGACCGCGTGAAAGCGAAGCAGCTGGGCGTGCCGCTGGCCGAGATCAACCAGACCTTGCAGATCAACCTCGGCTCGCTGTACGTGAACGACTTCAACCAGTTCGGCCGCACGTACCAGGTGCGCGTGCAGGCGGATGCGCAGTTCCGTTCGCAACGCGAGCAGATCGCGCAGCTGAAGGTCCGCAACGACAAGGGCGAGATGATCCCGCTGTCCTCGCTCATGAAGGTCAAGGACACGTATGGTCCGGATCGCGTGCAGCGCTACAACGGCTACGTCGCCGCCGAGCTGAATGGCGGCCCGGCACCGGGCGTGTCGTCGGGCCAGGCGCAGGCCGCGATGGAAGAAATCGTCAAGGCCACGCTGCCGAAAGGCATCTCGTACGAATGGACCGACCTGACGTACCAGGACATCCTGGCCGGTAACACCATGCTGTACGTGTTCCCGCTGTGCGTGCTGCTCGTGTTCCTCGTGCTCGCCGCGCAGTACGAAAGCTGGACGCTGCCGCTGGCCGTGATCCTGATCGTGCCGATGTCGATCCTGTGCGCCCTCATCGGCGTCAAGCTCACCGGCGGCGACAACAACGTGTTCACGCAGATCGCCCTGTTCGTGCTGGTGGGTTTGGCATCGAAGAATGCGATCCTGATCGTGGAATTCGCGCTGGAGCTGGAACACCATGGCCGCAGCATCGTGGCCGCCGCGCTGGAAGCCTGCCGCCTGCGTCTGCGTCCGATCCTGATGACGTCGATCGCGTTCATCATGGGCGTGGTGCCGCTGGTGCTGTCGCACGGTGCCGGCGCCGAGATGCGCCACGCGATGGGCGTCGCCGTGTTCGCCGGCATGCTGGGCGTGACGTTCTTCGGCCTGTTCCTGACGCCGGTGTTCTACGTCCTGCTGCGCACGCTGGCCAAGCGTTTCGAGAAGCCGAAGCATGCCCACGCCCACGACACGGCGCCGAATACCGTCGTCGATGGCGACCGTGCACCGGCCCTGGAAGGAAACTGATATGAAAACGATGATTGCAAGGGGCGTGGCCCCGCTGATGGCGGCCCTGCTGCTGACGGCGTGCGCCGCCCCGGAATTCAAGCAACCGGGCATCACGACGCCGACGGCGTTCAAGGAGTCGCAAACGGTGCCTGCCGGCGCAGCCAATGACGTGCGCAGCGCCGCCGACGGCACCACGTGGACGGTCGGCCGTCCGGCCGAAGCCCAGCCGCGCGGCGAATGGTGGCGCGCCTTCCACGACGAGACGCTGAATGGTCTCATCGCGGAAGCGACGGCCAACAACCAGAGCCTGACGGTGGCCGCCGCCCGCGTGAAGCAGGCCCGCGCCATCGCCGGCATCGCCGAAGCGGACCGCATCCCGCAGGTGGGCGTGGGTGTCGGCGCGCAGCGTGAACGCCTGTCGCCGCTGGAAGCGTCGCTGCCGAAGGGTTCTCCCGTCGCGCCGGCGAATGTCTATAGCGCGCGGCTGTCGGCCAGCTACGAAGTCGACCTGTTCGGCCGCGTGTCGTCCAACGTGGCGGCCGCCCGCGGCGACGCCGGCGCGGTGGAAGCGACGTACCGCTCCGTGCTGCTGTCGCTGCAGGCCGACGTGGCGCAGACCTATTTCCGCCTCCGCTCGCTGGATGCGGAAATCGCGACCGTCAACCACACGGTGCAGCTGCGCGAAGAGAGCGTCCGTGTGACGGGCCGCCGCTTCGACGCGGGCGATATCGGCGAGTTCGACCTGTCGCGGGCGAAGACGGAACTGGCGACGGCGCGTTCGGAAGCCATCGGCCTGCAGCGCCAGCGCGCCGCGGCGGAGCACGCGCTGGCCGTCCTGCTGGGCAAGCCGGCGTCGAACTTCACCGCGCCGTCGGCGCCGCTGTCGGATGTCGCCGCGCTGCCGGTGATCCCGGCCGGCCTGCCGTCCACGCTGCTGGAACGCCGTCCCGACATCGCCAGCGCCCAGCGCTCGATGGAGGCGGCGAACGCCCGCATCGGCGTGGCACGCTCCGCGATGTTCCCGGCGCTGAACCTGTCGGCGGGCGCCGGCGGCGTCGGCACGAGCTTCGCCGAGGTGTTCAAGTGGAGCAGCCGTTCGTGGCTGCTGGGCGCCGCGCTGTCGATGCCGCTGATCGACGGTGGCCGCAACCGCAACAACGTCGTGCGCAGCGAGGCCGCGCTGGAAGAAGCGGTAGGCGCCTACCGCCAGAGCGTCCTGACCGCGTTCGCTGAGGTCGAGGACAACCTGGCCGGCCTGCGCATCCTGGCGGGGCAGAGCGCCGAGATCGAGGCGGGCGTGGTCTCCGCCCGCCGCTCGGCCGACCTGGCGCAGAAGCTGTACGACGCGGGCCGCGGCAGCTACCTCGAACTGCTGGACGCGCAGCGCAACCTGGCGATCGTCGAGCGCAACGCCGTGCAGCTGCGCGGCGACCGTGCGATCACCACCGTGGCGCTGATCCGCGCGCTGGGTGGCGGCTGGGATGCCGCTGCCCGCGCGGACGATACCGCGCAGGCGCGCAACTGAAGACGAAGTCCCTGGCCTTACTGTGATTCCGGTAATGCCCTTTGCGGCGGTACGTGCGAGCGTATCGCCGCTTTTTTCGTGCGCGGGCTAGAATCGCCGCATGACCGATTCTTCCCCGCTCGCGGGCCTCGCCCCCGTCATCGCTCCCGACACGCGCATCCTCATCCTGGGCAGCTTCCCGGGCGCCGCATCGCTGGCGGCGCAGCAGTATTACGCGCATCCTCGTAACCAGTTCTGGAAACTGGTCGGCACGCTGGTCGGCGAGGACCTCTATTCACTGCCGTATGCGGGCCGCCTGCCGCGTCTCCTCGCGCATCGCTTCGGCCTGTGGGACGTATTGGCCGCGTGCGAGCGCGAAGGCAGTCTCGATTCCGCGATCCGCAACCCGGCGGCCAATGATTTCGAACGCCTGCACCGGTTGTGTCCGGAGCTCGAAACGGTCGGGTTCAATGGGCAGACGTCGGGCAAATTCGCGCCGCAGTTCGCGGCGCGGGGCTATCGGACCGTCGTGCTGCCGTCATCGTCGCCGGCGCACATGGCGCTGACGTTCGAGCAGAAGCTGGCAAGCTGGAGGCGGTTGCTTGGCGATTGAACCCGTCAGCGAAAACCGCGCCTGCTCCAGTACTGGCCCGAATAGTTGCCGCATGCTGCAAGGTGCACGCGGCCGCTGCCATCGTTGACGATGTCCAGGCATTTGCCCAGGCCCGTGAACTGGTTCCACAAACGCACGCCCGGACCGGGGCCGGTCTGGTCCATGTGCCACTGCTGGCCCGTCACGTTGGCGCAGGATGCCATGCGCACCTGGTCGTTGGTACCGTCGTTGACCACGTCCAGGCACATGTCCGCGCCGGTAAAGCGCGTCCGCAGGCGCACAAAACTGCTCCCGGCGTCCGGCACGATCTCCCACATCTGGCCCGAATAGCGGCCGCAGCGAGTCATGCGCAACTGATCATGGTCGCCCGCGTTGACGATATCGAGGCAGTTGGTGCGTCCCGTAAAGTCGGTGTGCAGGGTCACGGTGGGCGAGTTTGCGCTGACGCATTGGGAAACGGCAGCGAGCAAGAGGGGCAGCAGTCGTCGCATTGTCTTCTCTTGAGTAAATAGATCGATGCTGGTCGAGCAAGGCCACCATATGATTCCTTTCTGATTCTGAAATCGATCGGCGTCTCGCTAGCGCTTTCGCTATTGTTCGAACAGTTCAGCACCCGAGCTTATCACGTCGGGTTCTTGCAATTTATCACTCTTTATTGCACATTTCGGCTTCCTGCCCGGCAGGTGTTCGCACCGGCCCGCTTCCTGGCTACCGTGGATGAGCTTTCGATGGCTGCCGAGCGAGTGACCGAACAGCCGGCGACCAGCCGACCTTGCCAAGCACAACGTTGCCGCGATGAGCCACATGCATGACATCTCCCGATCAAGAGCCTGCGCACGAGTCTGCGAGGGTTCCATGGTGATGTGAATCGCCGATCATTCCGCACGCTTAGTACGAGCCGAACACCCGGTCCAGCGCGGCCTGGATCTCGAATCGATAGCCCTGGGCGGAGCCCACCCTGACCTTGAGCTCACTCGACGGGATGGCACCCAGCTGTGGCGTATCGAGCAAATACTCTTTCCCGTCGATAGTGATGAGCGGGAACAGGTCGGAGGGGAGGGTAAGCTTTCCAAAGCCGGCCAGGTGCCGCAACGGTATGACGATCCTCGTTGCCAGTCCGCTGATCACATTGCTCTGCACTTCGACCAGATATGGAATGTTCGCTTTGTTCCTGCCCGGATTGTCGTAGATATCGAACCGCGCCATCAGAACGCACGCCATTCCTGCAATGCCACGCCTTCGGTTTCAACGAGGCTGTTATAGGCTGCAAGGAAGTTGGCATGCTGTTCATTCCACTGCTGTTCCTTGCGCTTTTGTATTTCTTCGCGCAGTGCCTGTTCACACAGCTGGGAAATATTGATGCCAAAATTTTTGGCATCCAGATACACGTCCATGGCCAAGCTGATATTGGTCGCTTTCTTGCTCGGAATTTTCTCTAAGGGCGAGGAATGTGCAAGTTTCATGATGGATCCAATGCGCATGAAAAATGTTAGCAATGATGCGCATTTTACTCCTGGCGGGCGACCATGTCTTGATTGCCGTCGCCCGAAATGCCCTTTTTTTCTGAAGCAACGTCCCCATATCCGTTCCATCCCCATTCACGGCGCCACGAACCAGGCTGGCGCCGCTTTTTCCCGACCCCAGCAGGCAATGCGTGACCAGCGTCCCGAGGATGACGCTGCGATAGCTATTTCGCCATCCCGGGCGCATGCCATACGAAGGGGCGGGATCACATTGAAAGGAAACCCATGAAAGAAGATCTGATCGAAATGAATGGCAAGGTTACCGAAGTGCTGCCGGAGATGCGTTTCCGCGTGAACCTCGAAAACGGTCACCAGCTGGTCGCGTACACGTCCGGCCGGATGAAGAAGAACCACATCCGCATCATCGCCGGCGACCGCGTCACGCTGGAGATGTCGCCGTATGACCTGAACAAGGGCCGCATCGTGTTCCGCCATCTCGAAACCCGCGGCACCCCCGCGCCGTCGGCCGCGCGCCAGCGCCGCCGTTGAGCGGCGGGCGAAAGCAACCCAACGGCCGCCGACGCGGCCGTTTTTCGTTCTAGTAGATGCGGACGCTGTTCGCGCTCTGGCGTTTCAGGTGCGCCAGCTTGGCGGAGTACAGCTGGCGATTGTCCGACTTCGTGCTCGTGTCGATCGCCAGCGCGAGCTGTTCGCGCGCTTCTTTTGCCTCGCCCAGCTGCAGCAGCGTCACCGCCAGCCAGAAGTGGAACTCGTCGTAGTAGGGCGCGCGTTTGATTTCGCGTTCGAACAGTTTGCGCGCGGCGTCGTAGTCGCCCGCCTTGAGCGCGACCATGCCCTTGTCGAAGTACTGGAACGGCGGGACCGGCTCGATGCTGGCCACGCGCCGCGCCATCTCGGCCGCTTCGGCCGTGCGGCCCGTCGCGGCCAGCAGGGGGCCCAGGTTCTGCATCACGACGAGGCTTTCCGGTTCGCGTTCGAGGGCCGTGCGCAAGGCCCGTTCGGCCATGACGAGGTCGCCATGGCGCTGGTAGATGACGCCCAGCGTGTTGTAGGCGATCGCGTTCGGCGGATTGGTCGCCACCGCGGCGCGTGCCCACCAGTAGGCGTCGTCGATCTTGCCCTGCACGAGCGACTCGGCGGCGCGGTTGTTGAGGTACAGCGCGACGATGTCTTCTTCTTCCAGCAGGCGCGTATGGAAGCGGCTCGCTTCCGGCGGCGGCAGGAAGTCGACGACCAGTTCGTGCTCCGACGTTTCGTCGTACAGCAGGCCGTTGCGCTTGCGGTGGCCGAGCGCGATGTTGACGTGCGACGCCACGAGATAGATGCCGCCGTCGCGGCTCCAGGTCTCGTCCGCGAGCACGCTGCGAAAGCGCACCGTCATGCCCAGTTCGCGCGCGAAGGCGGCCGTCATGACGACGAGCGAGAGGCAGTTGCCGGCGCGCGCCTCGTACGTTTCGGCCGCCGTGCGGGTGCGGCTGGAATCGTATTCGAGCTTCAGGTCGGTCTTGCTGTACAGCGCGTCGATCAGGCCCCGTTCCAGCCCCTTGCTGCGCAGAAGCGCTTCGAAGGCGGGACTGTGCAGGTAGGCCTGCATGGCGGGGCTCAGCGTGAACAGGTTGTGTGCGCCGATGGTCTCGGACGGCGGCTTGAACGACGCGTCGGCGAACAGCGGCGGCGGGGCGGATAGTTGCGGTGTGCTGGCGCAGCCGCCCAGCAGCAGGGGTAATACGATCAGCAGGGACGCCAGGCGTTTCATGTCTCCTCCTCGGCCGGCGGTTCGTCGATTCTAGGTCTTGTGAATCAAGTATCTGCCCGTCCGGGGCGGAAGTAAAGACGCGCTACTGGTCGTCGTGGAAGGCTTCGTGCAGTTCGTCGAGCAGCTCGGCCGTTTCCTCGTCGGAGAGGCCCAGGTAGGCGAGCGCGCGCGCGCCGCCCTTGTTCCATTCGAGCGATTCGGCGTCGCCCTGGTATTTGCGGATCGCGCTTTCGGCCAGCAGCGACAGCGCGACGAGCGAACGCACCGTCGACGTCGTGTTGACGTCGTCCAGGACCGCGTAATCGTGATGGTGCAGGATGGACCACGCGACGTCTTCCGACAGGCCCCAGTTGCGCGCCAGCAGGGTGCCGATGGCCGTATGGCTCGTGTTGTGGCGCTCTTCTTCCAGCGCCGTGAACGGACGGTCCGTCTCCAGCGACGCCGCGGCATACGTGCGGGCGTAGTCGGGGAAGCGGTCCATCAGTAGCGGCACGCCGGTATCGCAGAACAGGCCGAACGTGTGCGCCACATCGGCCTCGCCAATGCGCAGGCGGCGCGACAGGAACACCATCGCCTCGGCGCGGCGGCTCGACACTTCCCAGAAGCTGGCGAGCGCCGCGCTGTTGGCCGGGATCGCCCGGCGCGCGAGCAGGCCCGTCATCAGCGACGCGACCTGGTTAATGCCGAGGAACAGGATTGCCTGCTCGATCGACTTGGCCTTGCGCCGGCCCCCGAAGATGGATGAATTGGCAAGTTTCAGCAGCGCGCCCGACATGCCGACGTCGTTGGCGACGATGCGGCCGATGGCGGCCGGGCTCGGATCGGACGACGCGAGCTCCCGTTGCAGGTCGGCGAGCAGGCTGGGACGCGGCGGGATCCGGATCGACTTGATCAGGGCGTCGACGGGATCCTCGGCGAAGGCGCTTGGGCGCGCCAGGGCAGCTGCTGTACTCATGACGGGAAGGGAACAAAATGATGCTGCACGGAAATCCATGCGAAGTTTGTCACTATAAACCAGTGCCGTTGAAGTTGCAGCAAAGTATTGCTTTTGTGTAGCGAAACCGACAGTGCGACCTGTCAAATCTTAACAATATAGAATTGCTCCATGTCCTCAACCATCCTTGCCGACATTGATTTTCTAGCACCCTCGCATCTGGTGGCGCGCCAGCTGATCGGCGTCACGGTGCTCGTCGACGGCGTCGGCGGCCGCATCGTCGAGACGGAGGCCTATGACGGCGAAGATCCCGCCTCGCACAGCTATTCCGGCCCCACCGACCGCAACTTCGCGATGTTCGGCCCGCCGGCCCACGCCTACGTCTACCGCTCGTACGGCATCCACTGGTGCCTGAACTTTGTCTGCCGGGAAGAGGGGCATGGCGCCGGGGTGCTGATCCGCGCGCTCGAACCCGTGACGGGCATCGAGACGATGGTCGAGCGGCGCGGCACGCGCGACCACTGGCTGTTGTGTTCCGGCCCCGGCAAGCTGTGCCAGGCACTGGGCGTGACGCGCGACCTGAACGGCCGCTCGCTGGCCGCGGCGCCGTTCGAACTGGCGCCGGCACCCGCCGGCATCGACGTGGTCAGTGGGCCGCGCATCGGGATTTCGAAAGCCGTCGACGTGCCCTGGCGGTTCGGCCTGGCCGGGTCGCGCTGGGTCAGCAAGCCGTTCCGCTGAACGGTCAGCGGCCGTTGGCGGCCCGCCTCGGTCGTGGCGCTTCTTCCTCGTCCCGCGTCGCACGATGCGCGAGCGCGGGCCGGACGCGCATCGGGCTGTCCGCGGCACGCCGTTCGAGCAGGGCTGGTGCATCGTCCTGAGCATCCTCGATGCGGAAGATTGCCACGGCGCGTGCCAGGTTGACGGTCTGCTCGTGCAGGCTGGCCGCCGCCGCCGCGGCCTGTTCGACGAGCGCGGCGTTCTGCTGCGTCATGTCGTCCATCTGGCCGACGGCGAGATTGACTTCGGCGATGCCCTCGGCCTGCTCGCTGCTGGCGGCGCTGATGCGGTTGATGATGTCGTTCACCTGCTGCACCGACGCGACCACGCTGCCCATGCTCGAGCCCGCCTCGTTGACGGAAGCGCTGCCGTTGTCGATGATCGCCACCGAATCGGCGATCAGCGCCTTGATCTCCTTGGCGGCCGATGCGGAGCGCTGCGCGAGCGTGCGCACCTCGCTGGCCACGACGGCGAAGCCGCGTCCCTGTTCGCCGGCGCGCGCCGCTTCGACGGCGGCGTTCAGCGCAAGCAGATTGGTCTGGAACGAGATGCCGTCGATGACGCCGGTGATCTCGACGATCTTGCGCGAACTGGCGCGGATCGATTCCATCGTGGCGACGGCGCGGTCGACGGCCTGGCCGCCGCCGGCCGCCAGCCGCGCCGCCTCGGCCGCGAGTTGCGTCGCCAGGCGCGCGTTGTCCGCATTGCCCTTGACGGCCTGGGTCAGCGTCTCCATCGCGCTCGCGGTCTGCTGCAGGGAACCGGCCTGCAGCTCGGTGCGGGTCGACAGGTCGAGGTTGCCGCTGGCGATTTCCTTCGATGCCGTGTCGATCGAGCGCACGGAATCGAGCACGCTGCGCAGCGTCGTGTTCAGGTTGGCGATGGTCTGGTCGAGCGCGCGCGCCGTGTCGGCGATTTCGTCGCGGCCGTCGTTGTGGACGCTCGCGCACAGGCGGCCTTCGGCCAGTTCGCCCATGACGGCCGAGATGGTCCCGATGTCACGCAGCATGGCGCGGCGCACGAACATGGTGACGGCCAGCGACGCGGCGATCGACAGCAGCACCAGCATGGCCATCCACGTGCCCAGGTTGTGGAATTCCGTGCGCGCCGCGGCATAGGCCTGTTCGCTGAGCGTCTTCTCCAGCGCGGCCAGTTGGGCCAGCTGCTGGTTCAGCACCATGAATTCCTTTTCCGCCTTCTGCATCGAGTTGGTGGCGATCGACTGGTCGACCTGCGCCATCTCGATGGTCTCCTGCACCGCCTTGCGGTAGGCCGCCAGCGCGGCCAGCGACGCGTCGACGGGCTTGCGTTCCGCGCCGTCGGTCGTGCGCGCGAGTTCCTGCAACTGTGCCTGCACGGCGGCGTGGCGCTTGCCGATGTCGGCGATCAGCGCGTCGAGGCGGTTCTTGGCGAAGCTGCCGTTGATCCAGGCCAGCAGTTGATAAGCGTTGGCGTGGACGTACTTGGCGTCGCCGGCCACGTCGGCCACGTTTTTCAGGCGCGCCGCGCGGACCTGCACCATGTTTTCCAGCGACGCGTTCTGGCGCACCATCCCGTACCAGGCGGCACCGGACAGCATCAAGAGCAGCACCAGCACCATGCCGGGCGCCAGCAGCAGCTTCGGACCGATCCTCAGTTTTTTCAGCATGTTGCGCTCCCGCTTAAAAAAGAACGCGGGCATGCCGCCCGCTTGAACACCGAACGCGGGCATGCCGCCCGCTCGAACACCGAACGCGGGCATGCCGCCCGCGCGCACGTCCTATTGCTTCTTGTATAGCCCGGCCTCGAGCACGACGCCGTCGACGAGCAGGATGTACGTCGTCTTCGGCTCGATCTTGCCCGTGGTCGGATTCTTGTACTGGTAGTCGACCCAGCCCTTGCCCTTGGCGGCGGCCAGTTCGATGATCTCGCGGCGGTATTTCTTGCCGTTCGCATCGGGCACGTCCGTCAAATCCTTGCCGACGATCGACGGGTTGTACGGGTGAGCCAGCACGATGCCGGTCTTGACGTCGCGCATGTCGATGTACAGCGAGCCCTGGACGAATTCCGGGTCCTTGGCCGTAATGCGTTTCATGACTTCTTCCTTGCCCTTGGCCTTGACCATCGCGGCGCCGCGCTCGGCCATGGCGATCGCGTCTTTCTCGGTCGGTTCGGCCGCCAGCGCGCCGGCGCAGGACAGGGCCAGGGCGGTAGCGACTACGGTTGCGGTCAGCTTCATAGGATGTCCTTTCGGGAAGGGGAAAGAGATAGGTCTGAATGTTGCCTATTTGCATTTCGTACTCTACGCCGCGGCCCCAGCCGGGTTGTTGTGCTAACGCAAGTAGCACCCGATGTGCCGCCGCAACGGCAACGCTGATCTTTCGCAGTGCATGTGGAAATCAGTGAGAAACGGAATCAGAACTTGACTCGGGGCAACTCAAAGGCAAGTCCGTCTCCCTACCATCGGTTCCTGTCGGCAATTATTTCCGTGCGTCACCTTTTGCTGCCGCCAACCACTTCCCTCAGGAGAAATCCCGTGACCCTCGACGCAACCCCCGCCAAGTTCAAGCCCTATACCCGCCAGTCGATCCAGAACGCCCGCCAATGGCAATGGCTGAGCCCGGATCTGCAGGAAGCCGTGCAGGTGGTGTCCCACGTGCTGCCTTTCCGCACGAACGAATACGTGATGGAGCAGTTGATCGACTGGAGCAATGTTCCGGACGATCCAATCTATCGCCTGACGTTCCCCCACCGCGACATGCTGCCCGCGCGCGAATACGAGCAGCTGCGCGACCTCGTGCTGGTCAAGAAGGACGACGCCGCGATCGCGCAGCTCGTGCACCAGATCCGCATGCGCATGAATCCGCACCCGGCAGGGCAGATGACGCACAACGTGCCGCGCGTGAACGACGCGCCGCTCAAGGGCCTGCAGCACAAGTACAAGGAGACCGTGCTGTTCTTCCCCAGCGCGGGCCAGACGTGCCACGCCTATTGCACTTTCTGCTTCCGCTGGCCGCAGTTCGTGGGCATGGAAGAGATGAAGTTCGATGCGCGCGAGTCCACGGAACTGGTGTCCTACCTCGGCACGCATCCAGACGTGACGGACGTCCTGATCACGGGCGGCGATCCGATGATCATGAATACGCGCTCGCTGGCCGAGTTCATCGAACCGCTGCTGGCGCCCGAACTGGCGCATATCCAGAACATCCGGATCGGCACCAAGTCGGTCGCATACTGGCCGCAGCGCTACGTGTCGGACAAGGACAGCGACGACCTGATGCGCCTGTTCGAGAAAGTCGTCAAGGCCGGCAAGAACCTCGCGCTGATGGGGCATTACAACCACGCCGTCGAGCTGCGCCAGCCGGTGGCCCAGCAGGCCGTCAAGCGCATCGTCGGCACGGGCGCGACCTTGCGCATGCAGGGGCCGCTGATCCGCCACATCAACGAAGACCCGAACAGCTGGGCCGAGCTGTGGACGACGGGCGTGCGCCTGGGCGCGATCCCTTATTACATGTTCGTCGAGCGGGATACCGGTCCGCGCGAGTACTTCGCGCTGCCGCTGGCGCGCGCGCACGAGATCTTCCAGTCCGCGTACAGCATGGTGTCGGGCCTGTCGCGCACCGTGCGCGGGCCGTCGATGAGCGCGTTCCCGGGCAAGGTCGTGATCGACGGCGTCGTCACCATCAACGGCGACAAGCTGTTCGCGCTGCAGTTCCTGCAGGCGCGCAATCCGGACTGGGTGCGCCGGCCGTTCTTCGCGAAATACGATCCCGACGCCACCTGGCTCGATCACCTGAAGCCGGCGTTCGGCCGCAAGAAATTCTTCTTCGAGGGCGGCGAGGACGATCACGACACCTTCGGTGCGGCGGGCCGCGTGATCCCGATCCAGGCTGTCCACGCGCAGGACCGGCGTGCCAGCGACAGCCAACCCGACGCGGCCTGACCCGCAGGAGACGTCCATGGAAACCGACCAGAGCCAGTCGCGCCTCAACGGGGTGGCAGTGTTTTTCTACGTGTTCCTGCCGTTCGCGCTGGGGCATTACCTGTCCTCGCTGCTGCGCAACGTGAATGCCGTGCTGGCACCGCATCTGGTCGGCGCGCTCGCGCTGACACCGGGCCAGCTCGGCCTCCTCACCAGCGCGTTCTTCTTTGCGTTCGCCCTCGTCCAGCTCCCGGTCGGGATCGCGCTCGACCGCTACGGCCCGCGCAAGGTGCAGGTGGTGCTGCTGATGCTGGCGGCGACGGGCGCGCTGCTGTTCGCCACCGGCCGCTCGTTCGGCCAGCTGGTGCTGGCACGCGCCATTATCGGCTGCGGCCTGGGCGGATGCTTCATGTCGGCCGTGAAGGCGATCTCCACCTGGATCTCGCCCACGCGCCTGCCGTCCGTGCAAGGTTACCTGATCGCCGTGGGCGGCCTGGGTGCGGCCTCCGCCACCATGCCGGTCCGCATGCTGCTGCAGCACACGGACTGGCGCGGCCTGTTCATGCTGCTGGCCGCGTTGACGGCGTGCAGCGGCCTGCTGATCTGGCTCGTCACGCCCAGGTCGAAGGCACCCGGCGGCGCGCTGCCGACCGTGCGCTCGGTGCTGGACGTGTACCGCGCGCCCGCGTTCCGTGCGACGATCTCGCTGGTGCTCGTGCCGCATGCGATCTTCTTCGGCATCCAGGGCCTGTGGATCGGGCGCTGGCTGTCCGACGTGGCCCGGTTTCCGGACGCCGCCGTCGCCTACCTGCTGTACATGGGCATGGCGTCGGTGATCTTCGGCGCCATCGCGGTCGGCATGATCACCGAATGGGCGGGACGGCGCGGCATCGAGGCGCTGGACGTGGCCGCCGTCGGCGTGTTCCTCTTCATCGTCGTGCAGGTGGTCATCGTATTGAACTGGCGACCCAGCCTGCAGCTGCTGTCGGTGCTGTTCACGCTCGTGGGGACGATCACCGGCATCGAATACGCGATCGTGGCCCAGAGCCTGCCGCGCACGCTGACGGGACGCGCGGCGACGTGCCTGAACCTCCTGATCTTCATCGGCGCATTCCTCGTGCAGGCGGGGTTCGGGCTGATCGTCGGCCTGTGGCGTCCCGACACTGCGGGCCACTTTCCGGCGCTCGCCTACCGCGTCGCATTCGGCGTGCTGGTGGCGCTGCAGATGCCTGGCCTGCTCGGCTACTTCCACGACTTCCTTCGGCGCCGTCAAGTAAAATGCGGCATCGCTTTGCTCACCCAGAAGGAAGAATATGAGATTGGTTCGTTACGGTCGCCCAGGTAAGGAAAAACCGGGCCTGTTCGACGAAGAAGGCCGCCTGCGCGACCTGTCCGGCGTCATCGAGGACATCGACGGGTCGGTGCTGTCGGAAAAGGCGTTGCGCAAGCTCGCCAAGGTCGACTGGAAAACGCTGCCGGTCGTCCGCGGCAACCCCCGCTTCGGCGTGCCGGTCAAGGGCGTCGGCAAGTTCATCGGCATCGGCATGAATTACTCCGACCACGCGGCCGAAGTCGGGGCCTTGACCCCGAAGGAACCGATCATGTTCATGAAGGCGACGTCCTGCCTGAACGGCCCGGACGATCCCATCCAGCTGCCGAAAGGCTCGAAAAAGACCGACTGGGAAGTCGAGCTGGGCGTCGTCATCGGCACTCGCGCGCAATACGTCGACGAGAAGGATGCGCTGAAATACGTGGCCGGCTATTGCGTCGTCAACGACGTCTCGGAACGCGCCTACCAGTTCGAACTCGGCTCGCAGTGGGATAAAGGCAAAGGCTGCGACACCTTCGGCCCCGTCGGCCCGTTCCTCGTCACCAAGGACGAGATCTTCGACGTGCAGGACCTCGACCTGTACCTCGACCTGAACGGCAAGCGCGTGCAGACCGGGAATACGTCGAAGATGATCTTCACGGTCGCGCAAATCGTCAGCTACCTGTCGCGCTTCATGACCCTGGAGCCGGGCGACATCATCACGACGGGCACGCCGCCGGGCGTGGGCCTCGGCCGCAGCCCGCAGCGCTTCCTCAAGAAGGGCGATAAGCTGCGCCTCGGCATTGCGGGGCTGGGCGAGCAGCAACAGGAAGTGATCGCGTATCCGAAAGGCTGATACGTGTGAAACGTCGTCCCCGCGGAGGCGGGGACCCAAGTTCGTGGCCAAGCCTGGAACTTGGGCCCCTGCCTTCGCAGGGACGACGTTGTTTTAGATTGCCACTGCTTTTAAAGCCCCCTCCACTGATTCTTTCAGTCTGCCCACGATCTCGCCCAGGTCGCCCTGCGTGACGACGAACGGCGGCGCCAGCAGCACATGATCCCCGTGCCGGCCATCGATCGTGCCGCCCATCGGATACACCAGCAACCCGTTCTCCATCGCGCGCGCCTTGATCGCGGCGTGCAGTTTCAGTTCCGGCTCGAACGGCGACTTGGTCGCGCGCTCGCGCACCAGTTCCAGCGCCAGGAACAGCCCGCGGCCGCGGATGTCGCCCACGTGCGGATGGTCTTCGAATTCCTCGTCCAGCATCGCCCGCAACTGGGCGCCGCGCAGGCGCACCTGGGTGAGCAGATCGTCGCGTTCGATGACGTCCTGCACGGCAAGGGCCGCGGCTGCCGCCACCGGATGCCCGATGTAGGTGTGCCCGTGCAGGAATGCGCCGCTGCCGGCGCGCAGGCGTTCGATGATGGCGCCGTTCACGAGCACCGCGCCGATCGGCTGGTAACCCGCGCCCAGGCCTTTCGCCACGGCGATCAGGTCGGGCGCCACGCCGTCCTGCTCGATCGCGTACATCGTGCCCGTGCGGCCCATCCCGCACATGACTTCGTCGGCGATGAACAGGATGCCGTACTTGTCGCACAGCGCGCGCACGCCGCGGAAGTAGCCGGGCGTGGGCGGGATCGCGCCGCCGGTCGCACCCACGACGGGTTCGGCGCAGAACGCGATCACGCGGTCCGGGCCGGCCTGCAGGATCGCCGCTTCCAGTTCGTCCAGCAGCATGGCCGTGTACTGGTCGACGGTCTGGTCCTCGGCGCGGCCGCGGTATTCGTAGCAGGCCGACACCCGCTCGACGTCGATCAGCAGCGGGGCGAAGGGCTGGCGGCGCCATTCGTTGCCGCCCACGGCCAGCGCGCCCAGCGTATTCCCGTGGTAGCTCTGGCGCCGGGCGATGAACAGCGAGCGTTGCGGCTCTCCACCTTCGACGCAGTACTGGCGCGCGAGTTTGAGCGCGGTCTCCATCGCTTCCGAACCGCCCGACACGAGGTAGACGCCCGCGATGCCGGCCGGCGCGTTCGCCACGAGGCGGTCGGCCAGCTGCTCCGCCACCTCGGTCGTGAAGAACGCGGTGTGGGCGTAGGCGCACCGGTCGATCTGGCGGTGCATGGCGGCGATCACGTCCGGATGGCCGTGGCCGAGCGACGACACGGCCGCGCCGCCGCTGGCGTCCAGGTAGCTGCGCCCGTGGCTGTCGTACAAATAGACGCCCGCGCCGCCGACCGCGACGGGCGGCGTCTGGCGCAGGCTGCGATGCAGGATATGCGTCATTGGAAGCTCCCCAAAAAGTTGACGTTTGACAATAAGCGGGAACCGTCGGGATTCTTTTGATTTTTGCCTCAAGGCATGCGAATATTTTCGTCATGACAGACCGCCTCCGCCCGATTCCGCCCGAAGACTGGACCGACGCCCAGCGCGCCGCGGCCCAGGAGATCATCCATGGTCCGCGCGGTGCGCTGTACGGCCCGTTCGTGCCGCTGCTGCGCAGTCCCGAGCTGATGGGCCATGCGCAGCGGGTCGGCGAGTACCTGCGCTACCGCAGCGCCATCGGCGTGCGCCTGTCGGAGCTGGCGATCCTCGTCACGGCGCGCGAATGGGACCAGCAGGTCGAGTGGGCGATCCACGCGCCGATCGCGCAGCAGGTGGGTGTGCCGCCGGACGTCATTGCCGCCATCGCCCGGCGCGAGCGGCCGGCCACGATGCTCGTCGACGAAGCCGTCGTGTACGACTTCTGCCTCGAACTGCACCGCCACAAGCGCGTGTCGGACCGCGTCTACGACGACGCGCTGGCCCTGTTCGGCGAGCAGGGCGTCGTCGACCTGATGGGCGTGAACGGCTACTACACGTTCCTCGCGATGGTGATGAACACGGCGCGCACGGAAGCGCCGGCGTCGAGTGCGGCGCCGCTGCCCGAATAGCTCGTCGGCCTCTGGCCGCGTTCGTCGCGGCGCGGTAGTCGTCCGTCGCATTGCCCGGCGCATCGCCGGCGCCGGCGGCATAGTGACGGCTCCCAACCACTCGTGAAAGACAAACCGATGAAACCCCATTACATCCTCGCCGCCGCGGCGGCCGCCACGACCGTCCTGGCGCTGGCCGCGACCCCCGCGCCGTTGCCGCCGAGCTGGCACGTGACCGGTGCAAATCCCGACAAATTCACGGCGGGCGTGGACACGTCGCCGGAAGGGCGCGGAGCCAAGTTCTTGCGCAGTAAGACGAACGATCCCAAGGCGTGGGCAGCCCTGGTCCAACCTGTCCAGGCGCAGCGCTACCTCGGCCAGCGCGTGCGGTTCCGCGCGCGCCTGCGTACCGAGGCGATAAGCGACTGGGCGGGATTGTGGATGCGTGTCGATACGCACGAAGGCAAGACGGTCGCCTTTTATAACACCAAGAGCCAGCCGGTCAAGGGCACCACCGGCTGGCAGGAGCGCAGCATCGTGCTGGATGTCCCGGTCAACGCGGCGCTGATCGTGTTCGGCGCCATCGGCGGCGGCACGGGCCAGGTGTGGATGGAGCCGGTCGCATTCGAGACCGTCGGCAACGAGGTCCCGGTCGACAAGATGCCGCCACAGGCCGCCATCCCGACCACGCCGACCTTGTGAGCGAATCGATGACCGGCGACGACTGCGCCCGCGCCATCCGCCGCCAGTACGGTTGCACGTGGCGCCAGGGGCTGCTCAGCCTCCTGTGCCTGGCGCTCGTCGCGGGCGGCGCGCTGCTGCTGGAGCGCTACGCCTTGCTGGCCTTGTTCGGCGCGATCGTGGTGCCGGGCTTCGTCGCGTGCATGTTGCTGCTGCTGGCCGCGCGCCGGCTCGGCTGGACCGGGGCCATGATCCTGCTGCTGGCCGCGACCGGCGCCGGCGCGTGGGCCGTGCTGCCGGCATACCGGCACGTGCTCGCGGCGTGGGACGTGCAAGCGCTGCCCGACCAGCAACTGCTGGCCTGCGTCTTCGGCGTGAACGTGGCCGTGCTCGGATTGCCGCTGTGGTTCGCCCGCACCCGCGCCCGCGCGCAGCAGCTGGCCGACCTGCGCAACGCGGCGCTGGCGGCCGAGCTGAAAGCGCTGCAAGCCCAGGTCGAACCGCACTTCCTGTACAACACGCTCGCCAACACGCGGTATCTCGCGCGCCACCAGCCGCCGCGCGCCGTCGAGATGCTGGAACACCTGATCGCCTACCTGCATAGCGCGCTGCCCGACATGCGCAGCCAGGCGTCCACGCTGGGCCGCGAATTCGAACTGGCCGGCCACTACCTGGCGCTGATGGCGATCCGCTTCGGCGAGCGGCTGCAATACCGGCTCGATTGCCCATCCGACCTGGCGGCCGTGTCGATGCCGCCGCTGCTCCTGATGACGCTCGTGGAAAACGCTGTGCGCCACGGCGTCGAGCCGAAGCCGGGCACCGTGCGCATCGCCGTGACTGCCGGCCGCGAGCACGGCGTGTTGACCATCGTCGTCGCCGACGACGGCGCCGGCATCGGCGAGACCACGCTGGGCAGCGGCGTCGGCCTGCGCAACCTGCGCGAGCGCCTGCAAGCGTTGTATGGCGCGCGCGCCGGCTTCGTCCTGCGCCGCGGCGACGGCGGCCTGACGGAAGCGGTGCTGACGCTGCCGGCGACCGCCGCGCTGGAGGTGATGGCATGACGGCGCCCCGCATCCTCGTCGCCGACGACGAACCGCTGTTGCGCGCGGAACTCGTCGAAGCGCTGGAACGTTTGTGGCCGGACGCGCAGCTCGCCGCCGCGCAGGATGGCATCGAGGCGCTGCGCCTGGGCCGCGAATGGATGCCGGACGTGGCCTTCCTCGACATCCGCATGCCGGGCCTGGACGGCCTGGAACTGGCGCGCGTGTTCGGTGCGCGGACGCACGTCGTGTTCGTGACGGCCTACGGCGAACATGCGCTCGCCGCCTTCGACGAAGGGGCCGTGGACTACGTGGTCAAGCCCATCGCGCTGGAACGTCTCGCGCGCGCGGTCGAGCGCGTGCGCGCGCGCCTGGCGTCGCCGCCGCCGGACCTCACGCACCTCGTGTCGCGCTTGCGGCCCGCCCCCAGGGCGCCCGCGTGGCTGCAGGCCACGGTCGGCAACACGATCCACTTCATCGACCTGGCCGACGTCGTCTATTTCTGCGCCGACGCCAAGTACACGCGCGTCGTGACGGACGGACTCGAAGCCCATATCCGCCTGAGCCTGAAGGAACTGGCCGATTCGCTCGATCCCGCAGCCTTCTGGCAGATCCACCGCGGCTACATGGTGGCCGTGCGGCGCATCGCGAGCGCCGCGCGCGCCGAGGATGGCGCCTTGTGGGTGCACCTGCGCGGTCATCCCGCGCGACTGCCGGTCAGCCAGCGTTTTCAATATCTGTTCCGCGGCATGTAGCCGCCTCGTTGAACAAGGAGACACCATGAATCGCACCATGTTGCGGGCGGCCGTTTGCGCCCTGTCGTTTGTCGCATCCGGCGCCGCAGGCGCCTCGGAGACCATGCCCCTGGCCCTGGCGCGCGATGTGACCACGCGGGCCATCGAGCTGGTCGAGAGCAAGGGCCTGTATCCGCTGCGGCAGGAAGACTATGCGCAGGCGAAGCAGCGTTTGCTGGCGCTCGTCGACGACAAGGCGCAAGGCGTCGACCGGGCCGACCTGTATGCACGCATCAACGGACTGCTCGCTACGCTGGACACAGACAAACATTCCTTCGTGATGCCGCCCGTGGCGCCGGGACAGTTCGCCGGCGCCGCGCCGGCCCGCCCGCGTGTGCCGATGTTCCAGCTCGTCGCGACGACCCGGGGCACGGTGTTGCGCTTCGTGCCGCCGCCCATCACGGCCTCCACGCCCGAGGCCATGTCGGCCTACGTGCAAGGCGTGTATGACGAGGCGGTTGCGCTTCCCGGTAGCCGTGGGGCGTGCGCCCTCGTCGTCGACCTGAGTGAACAGACGGGCGGCAATGGATGGCCGCCGCTCATCGCCATGTATCCGCTGTTCGGCGACGCGAACAAGGCGCGCTGGGTGGAGCGCGACGGCAACCCGATTCCGTTGGTGCACCGCGGGTACCTTGAATCGAAGGCCGGTCACGATGCGCCCGGCCACGTGAATCCGTTCGCCTCCTTCGCCACGGATCCGCTGGCCGTGCTGGTCGGCGCGAAGACGGCAAGCGCCGGCGAGATGCTGCTCGTCGCGTTGATGGGAGAGGCAAGGGTGCGGACGTTCGGACAAACGTCGTACGGGATGTCGACGGCGAACATGACGTATACGCTGCCGGACGGCGCGCTGTTCGTGTTGACGCAGGCGCGCTCCGCGCTGGCCGACGGTCCGGTCTTCCGCGGCGGCATCGCGCCCATGCAGCCGGCGCCGAAGGGGGAAACGGCGGACGTGTCGCTCAAGACGGCTGCGGAATGGGCGGCAGCGAACTCGCCGCGCTGCGCGCCGAAGTAAGCCGGCTTGCGCCAGCGCTGGCGACCAGGTGGTGTTCGAGCTCGATGCACCAGTGAGTCAGCGTCTCGTCGTCGAGATGGTCTTTCTTTGCCATTGTTCAGCCTGGCACTTTCATCAGCCGCAGCGTATGCACTGTTTCGTCCGCCGTGGCATCGTTTATCGCTACTGGTCCGTAATATGCGGAGGAACGAATGACCATACCCAAGTACGCATTCTCCCTGCTCGTGGCAATCGCGTTCGTGCCGGTTGGTGCATCCGCGAACGAATCGCCCAAGGTCGTCGTCAAGGGCAAACACGATCCCTCCACGGTTGTCGTCAAAGGCGTACGCGATCCATCGTCATGGTTCCGGATCGAGAGTCAGCATCTGATCGTCTATTCGAACGACGATCCGGATGACGTCATTGAGCTGGTCAATAATATCGAACGGCTCGACTATCTTCTACGCTTGTACCTAAAGCCATTCCTGGACAGGCAGGAGACAATGCCCAAGCTTACGTTGTATTTCCAGAATCCGGTGAACTGGCCATTGGAGATCGGCGAGCATTCTCCATCCGCCGTCGGCATGGTCAACAGTTGCGTATCTGCAACGCAAGCTTTCACATACGAAGTAGGAAAAAGCTGGAAGCTCAATAATTCATCGCTGCTTCGCGCGGACGATGATTACACACTGATGGCAAATCTGTGGTTGTATGCAGAGAACTTCCTGTACCGCCATACCCGAATTCGGGCGCCTACGTGGTTTATCGTCGGCTTTCAAGCGTATTTCGCAGGTGTGCGATTCACCGATACCCAAATGGCAATAGGGCGTGATGCGGGCACCTCATACAATTGGGTACAAATGATCGACGAGGGAAAGGCAGGCGCGCGCCTTTCTTTCGACCAGGTATTCAATTTCAAAAGCCCATCCAAGTCTTACAAGGTCGGCACGGCCGACTATTTCGAACAATATGAATTCATGGGACGCGCTTTCAATCTTGTGCACTATATGCTCTCGTCGGAGGAAAACCGCAACAAGACTGCGAAATACCTCGACCTGGTCAATAACGGAAGCGATTCCGCCGAGGCGTTTGCCGAGGTATTCGGCCTTTCGGGCCGCGATCTCGATGCGGCAATGTTGCGATACCGGCGCGGGTCGCTAAAAATCCTTCAGGTCGATGTGCCAGAATTGCCTAAAGGCAACATAGATTTCACCCGTCTGAGCCGTATCGAGGGCGAGTTCGTAATCGACAACGCCTTGCTGAAGACTTGCCCGACACCCGCCGACGGCAGGAAGCTGCTGGAGCGTTTGAAGCTTACGGCCCCCAAGGCATCCGCCGTCGGTCTCGCCCAAATTACCTTGAGTCGTGCCCAGGTCGAGTGGGGCAATCCGCGGGAGGCCATCGGCTACCTGTCGCGGGCCGTGGAGGACGATCCCTACAATCCTGAGCCACATTATCTGTTGGGGTTGGCGTATGCGAAGCTGGCAGAGCGCGCAGGCCCGAACAAGCAGGATTTGCTGGAGTCGGCACGGGCGGGCTTGACGCAGGCCGCCGTCTTGGCGCCCGACGCGCCCGAGATATCGTATGCGCTATTCCGCGTTGGGCTCATGGGCGCGAGCCCGACACGAAAAGATATTGTCAAGGGAACCGAAGCCTGGCATCACGGTCATGATGTTACCGCATTCGCGCGCGCGGCAGCGCTTGCCTATGCCTGGTTGGGCAATGCCGCCGATGCCTATCAGACATTCAATACGTTGGTGAGGAGCGAGCGGGACCGCGACACCGCCGCATGGGCAGCAAGCTGGCTGGCCAAGCTGGAAAAGGGCGTGACGCAGGACGAACTGCTGGCGGCGATGCGCAGCGAAAATCCGGCGCTTCCCAACTTCAGGTCGTGGATATCCGACAGTCGCTAGCAAACCAAAGGTCGTCATGCTGGCTTGCACGCGCTCGCACCGCCTGCCCAGCTTTTCCGTATAGGGCTGCAAAAACCGGTCGGGCTATTTTAATAACCACGAGAAGTCCCTCAATGACGAATTATTTCAGGCGCTCAGGTTCACGCTCCAGGCTTGCCTTCTGGGTACCCTCGATATATATGACGATGGGTTTTCCGAATATTTTCGTCGCATCGGCGGCGGCCATCATGTATCGCAACTTGGGCATGACTACGGAGCAGGTGGTGATATATACAAGCCAGCTTTATCTGCCTTGGGTCTTGAAGCCGATCTGGGCGCCATTGCTCGAGTCATTTGGCACGAAAAGGCGATGGGTATTGGCAATGCAGTTCATCCTGATGACTGCGTTCGGGCTTGCCGCGATTTCACTCAGCGGAACCTATGCGGTCCCTCTCACGCTTTGTTTTTTCTGGATCATCGGGTTTGCATCGGCAACACAAGACATCGCCATCGACGGTATCTTCATGAGTGCCACGAATTCCGCCGAGCAGGCTCGTTATGCGGGGGTGCAAAACCTTTGCTGGAATATCGGAGCGGTAATCGCGTCCGGCATCGTGGTCTCTCTGAGTGGAGTGCTTAAAAAGAATTACTCATTGAGCTGGCCGGAATGCTGGATGATGGTGCTTCTGATCTGTTCCCTGTTTATCGGCATATCGGCAATCTGGCATGCGACGACTCTTCCGCATACGCGAGCTACCGCCAGGTCCGATTACAGTTTTTTCGACGCATTCAAATCCTCCGGGCGCGCCTGGCACACGTTTGTCGCAAAGCCAAAAATATGGACGATGCTTTTCGTCGTTTTCATGTATCGCCTCGCGGAAGGATTTTTGGAAAAGATCAGTCCACTCTTCCTGCTCGACAGCAGGAAGTTGGGAGGGCTGGGTCTTGATAATCAAACGCTGGGCACGATAAATGGAACGTTCGGCACGGTCGCATTCATCGCCGGGACGATTTTGGCGAGTTTCGTGGTCAGCAAGATGACATTGCGCCGCTCATTTTTTATCCTGGCATTGTCGCTCAATGTGCCGCACCTGACGTACTATTGGCTCAGCATGGACTTGCCGTCGAGTCTTGCCGCGATTTCCGGCGCGGTTTTACTGGAAAAATTCGGTTACGGGATAGGTTCGGTCGGGCACATGTTGTACATGGTGCAGCAGGTTTCGCCAGGGCGTTTTCAAATGTCGCATTACGCATTTGCGACCAGCGTCATGGCATTGTGCAAATGCGTAACGGGATGGGTCAGCGGGCCGGTGTTTACGGCCTTCCACCAAAATTATCAAACCTTCTTTATTTTCGTACTGGTGATGTCGATTCCACCGGTGCTTGTCGCTTATTTTGCGCCGTTCTCGCTTGGCGAGGCTCGACCGGCGTCCTTGCACGAATCTGTCCCTGCCGCAGCCAATCCGGGCCCCCAGTAGAGTGCTTACGCCAGCGCTTCCTTCGCCGCCTGCTCGGGCGTGAGGCCTTCGTAGAACATGTCGGTGAACCACTCGACCTGTTCCTCGATGTGTTCCTGCGCCTGTTTCTGCGTGGCGCCGCCGGCGACGAGGTGGTGTTCGACCTCGATGCACCAGTGGATCAGCGCCAGCGTCTCGTCGTCGAGTTGCTCTTTCTTTGCCATGGTCAGCCCAGTACTTTCTTCAGCCACGCGGAGATGTGCTGGACTTCTTCCAGGCACAGCGTGTGCTGCATGGTGTATTCGTGCCATTCGAGCTGGTAGCCCAGCGAGACGAGCAGGTCGCGCGACGCTTCCGCGCGATTGAACGGCACCACGTTGTCGTAGCGGCCGTGGGCCATGAAGATCGGCGTGGACTTGCTGGCGTCGGTGCGCTCGGTCGCCACGTTGGCCGACAGCGGCACGTAGCCGGACAGGCACAGCAGGCCGGCCAGCGGTTCCGGATGGCGCAGGCCCGTCTGGATGGCCATCGCGCAGCCCTGCGAGAAGCCGGCGAGGATGATGCGCGAGGCGGGAATGCCGCGCGCTTTTTCGCGCTCGATGAAGGCTTCGATCTGTTTCTGCGAGGCGCGCAGGCCGTTCTCGTCTTCGCGCCGCCCGAGTTCCAGGCCCGTGATGTCGTACCAGGAGCGCATCACGTAGCCGTTGCTGATGGTCACCGGCATCGTGTTCGCGTGCGGGAAGATGAAGCGGATGCCGGGCAGGCCGTCGAGGTCCAGTTCGCTCACGATCGGCACGAAGTCGTTGCCGTCCGCGCCCAGGCCGTGCATCCAGATGATGGCGATCTCCGGGTTATCGTTGGTCTCGATCTGGATGTGTTCGAGCAGGTCGCTCATGCGGTGTCCTTGTGTCGTTGCGCCGACTTCGGCCGGAAGGCCTTGCAGACGGCCGGGTCGGTCTCGGCGTATGGGCCGCCGATCAGGTCGATGCAATACGGGACGGCCGCGAAGATGCCGCCGACGATGCTTTGACCGTCCGCGTCCTTCAAGCCTTGCAGCGTTTCCTTGATCGACTTCGGCTGGCCCGGCAGGTTCATGATCAGGGCGGTGTGGTCGGGAGTCTCGCGGATCACGGCCGTCTGGCGCGACAGGATCGCGGTCGGCACGAAGTGCAGGCTGATCTGGCGCATCTGCTCGCCGAAGCCGGGCATCTCCTTCGTGCCCACGGCGACGGTCGCTTCCGGCGTGACGTCGCGCCGAGCGGGGCCCGTGCCGCCCGTCGTGAGCACGAGGTGGCAGCGCACGGTGTCGACCAGCTCGACGAGCGTCTGCTCGATGCTGGCGCGGTCGTCCGGGATCAGGCGCGTCTCGACGCGGAACGGGGTGACGAGGGCGGCTTCCAGCCACTCGCGCAGCGCGGGTATGCCCTTGTCTTCATAGACGCCGCCGCTGGCGCGGTCCGAGACCGACACCAGGCCGACGACCAGTTCTTCGACTTTATTGTCCAGACTCATCGTCTTCGTCCTCGTCCCCGGAGGCTTCATCGGCAGGCGCGGCTTTCGGCGCCTTCGCCAGGTCCTTCAGGATCTGGAAGATTTCGCGGTAGGCCTTGGGGGGCTTGTTCTCGGCCTGTTCCTTGCGCGCATTGCGGATCAGCGTGCGCAGGTGCTGCACGTCCAGGTCCGGATGTTCTTCCAGCAGCTGGGTGAGGGCCTTGTCGTCGGCCAGCAGCTTGTCGCGGCGGCGCTCCAGCGCGTGCAGCGCGGCGGCCTCGGCCTTCGACGTGCCCTTCCAGCTTTCGATGGTGCGCTGGATGACGGCGACCTCTTCCTCGTCGAGCGAGCGCATCAGCTTGCCGACGAATTGCAGCTGGCGGCGCCGGCCCTCGTGGTTGGTGATGGTCTGGCACATGAGGATGGCGTCGCGGACTTCGTCCGGCATCGGGACGCGCTTCACGCGGTCGCGCGGCGCCTCGATGAGTTGTTCGCCGAGCTTCTGCAGCTCGTTACTCTGGCGCTTGAGTTCGGACTTGGAAGGGCGGTCGTATTCCTGGTCGAACTCGTCGGAGCGGAAGCCGACGGAGCCGCGGTTGGCATTTGGCATGATGATCTAGATTCGGCAGGCACGAAGCCGGCCGGTAAAAACAGTAAACGGCTGCTATGATAACTGTTTTAGGGCTCGCTACGAAAAACGCACATGACCGATACCGTCTTCACCCATACCCAGGATCAGCTCAAGCAGCTTGCACAGGACGTGCTTGCCATTGCCAAGGAAACGGGCGCCAGCGATGCGTCGGTCGAGATCAGCGAGGGTAGCGGGCTGGCGGTGACGGTCCGCAAGGGCCAGATCGAGACCATCGAGCAGAACAAGGACAAGGGCATCGGCGTGACCGTCTACTGCGGCCAGCGCCGGGGGCACGCCAATACGTCCGACTTCTCGCGCGATTCGCTGCGCGCCACCGTCGAGGCGGCGTACAACATCGCCCGCTTCACGGCCGAGGACCCGGCCGCCGGCCTGCCGGATGCCGACCTGCTGGAAACCAACCCGCGCGACCTGCGCCTGTGTTACCCGTGGGACATCAGCGCCGAGGACGCCGTCGCGATCGCGCAGCGCTGCGAGGCGGCCGCGTTCGCCGTCGACAAGCGCGTCACCAACAGCGAGGGCGCCAGCGTCTACGTGCAGCAGTCGCACTTCGTGGCGGCCAACTCGCTCGGCTTCTGCGCCGGCTACCCGTTCTCGCGCCACACGCTGTCCGTCGCGCCGATCGCGGGCAAGGGCGCCCACATGCAGCGCGACGACTGGTATTCGTCGGCGCGCGATCCGAACAAACTGGGCGATCCGGAAAAGATCGGCCGCTATGCCGCCGAACGCGCCCTCGCGCGCCTGAACGCGCGCAAGCTCGACACCCGCACGTGCCCCGTGCTGTTCGAGGCGCCGCTGGCCGCCGGCCTGCTGGGCGCATTCGTCCAGGCCACCTCGGGCGGCGCCCTGTACCGCAAGTCGAGCTTCCTGCTCGATTCGCTGGGCAGCAGCATCTTCCCGTCCCACATCCAGATCGTCGAAGACCCGCACCTGATCGGCGGCGTGGGCTCGGCCCCGTTCGATGAAGAAGGCGTGCGCACCCAGCGCCGCAAGGTCGTCAGCGACGGCGTGCTGCAAGGCTATTTCCTGTCGTCTTACTCGGCCCGCAAGCTGGGCATGCAGACGACGGGCAATGCCGGCGGCTCGCACAACCTGGAAATCATCTCCAAGGAAACGAAGATCGCGGACGACTTCGAAGGCATGCTGCGCAAGATGGGGACCGGCCTGCTCGTCACGGAACTGATGGGGCAGGGCACGAACTACGTCACGGGCGATTATTCGCGCGGCGCGTCCGGCTACTGGGTCGAGAACGGCGTCATCCAGTACCCGGTCGAAGAGATCACCATCGCGGGCAACATGAAGGACATGTTCCAGGCCATCGTCGGCGTCGGCAACGACGTGCTCACGCGCGGGAACAAGTCGACGGGCTCCATCCTGATCGAGCAGATGGTGGTCGCGGGCAATTGATTTCACATTCCCCCATGAGGTCGTGACAATCTATTGCAAAAACGTCATAACCATGTGTTACATTGACGTCTTTCTATGTCACGGGAGACGTCATGGCAACACTCCAGACCTTCGGCCCGCACCTCGACCTGATCGGCAGCACGGCCGTGCAATGGAAAATCATCTCGACCTCGTCCAGCAGCGTCATTCTGGAAAACGGGCTCCAGCACCTGTCCATCCTGGGTAACTTCGCGATCGGCCCGGCCGGCGACGTGAGCGGCACCGCGACGGCGGTGAACCTGGTCCAGCTGGGCTACTCCGGCCTGCCGGTGTTCCAGGCGACGGACCTGACCATCGATGGCGGGACGTTCCTGGACACGGTCCTCGAGGCCACCACGGATACCCAGATTTATACGGCGCTGCTGGCCGGCTCCGACACCATCACCGGCAGCGCCGGCAAGGATATTCTGAAAGGCTTCGCGGGCAGCGACGTCATCCGGGCCGGCGGCGGCGACGACCGCATCGGCGCCGATGCGGGCAGCGACGTGATCGACGGCGGCGCCGGTTTCGACACCGTCGCCTACCAGGGCGCCTACGCCGACTACCGGATCGAACGCACGGGCGACGCGTGGACGATCGCGGACCTGAAGGGCACCGGCGGCATCGACACGCTGACAGGCGTCGAACGCGTGTATTTCGACGACAAGGACGTCGCGCTCATCAGCGTCGACAACACGGGCGGCCAGCTGTTCCGCTTGTACCAGGCGGCATTCGGCCGCAATCCGGACGAGCCGGGCCTGGATTTCTGGACGCAGCAGATCGATGGCGGGGGCGCGACCCTGGCAGGGATCACCGGCGCCTTCCTCGCATCGGCGGAATACCTGAAGCTGTACGGCGGCCTCTCCAACCGCGACCTCGTGGTCAAGTATTACGAGCACATCCTGCACCGCGCGCCGGACCAGGCCGGGCTGGATTTCTGGACCGACGCCCTGGACCGCAAGATCGCCACCCGTGGCGAGGTCCTTGCCGGCATCAGCGAGAGTCCGGAAAACGTGGACCTGAGCGTGCAGCTGATCGGCAATGGTCTTGTGTTCGACACGCCCATCATGACCATGTGACGCACGCGTTTTCGGGTTCCTGCAATAATGTGCAGATACGCATTTTTGAAAGGAACCCGATGGACATTCTTGCCGCCGCCCGCAAGCGCTACACCGCCAAGGCCTACGACCCGACCCGCCGCGTCCCCGAAGAGACGATGCAGCAGATTTATGAAGTGCTGCGCACCAGCCCGTCGTCGGTGAACTCGCAGCCCTGGCACTTCATCGTCGCCAGCACGCCGGAAGCGAAGGCGCGCCTGGCCAGGGGCGTGCAGGGTCCGTACAGCTACAACGAAGCGAAGATCCTGAACGCGTCGCACGTGATCCTGTTCTGCACGCGCGTCGACGCCGAAGGCGGCCACCTGGAGCGCCTGCTCGAGCAGGAACAGCGCGACGGCCGCTTCAAGGACGATGCCGCCAAGGCTGGCCAGGCCAAGGGCCGCCAGGGCTACGTCAACCTGCACCGCTACACGCTGAAGGACCTGCCGCAGTGGTTCGAGAAGCAGGCCTATATCGCGCTGGGCAACGCCATGCTGGCCGCTGCCGCGCTCGGCGTGGACACGACCCCGATGGAAGGCCTCGACCCGGCCGCGCTGGACGCGGAGCTGGGCCTGCACGAGAAGGGCCTGTCCAGCCTCGTCCTGCTGAGCTTCGGCTACCACGCCGACAGCGATTTCAACGCCAGCCTGCCGAAATCGCGCCTGGCGCAGGAACAGGTGTTTACTTTCCTGTAAGAGCAATAACGGGGGCTTGTGCCCCGTTGCTTATTCTTCCAGCCGACGGACCGCCTGCAGCACCGGCTGCAGCACCGCGGCGCCGAGGCGCGCGCTGCGGGCACCGTCCCAGCCGACCTGCGGATCCGGGTCGTTGGCATTGTCCTTGAACGGCAGTTCCAGGGTCAGCGACAGGCAGCCGAACGCGTGCGTGACGTACGGCGAGCCCATCGTCAGCACCTCGTCCGTGTACGGCTCCTTCGGGTAGCCGTGGACGTCCTGGAAGTCCGGGCTGGCGATCATGAAGGCGTCCGAGAATGCCTTCTGCGCGGCGGCCTGTTCGGCCGTAAAGGTCGGCAGGGCATCGCTGCCGGCGATGAAGACGTAGGGCAGGCCCTCGTCGCCATGCACGTCCAGGAACAGGTCGACGCCCGTCTCTTCCATCTTCTTGCGGACCAGGAACACTTCCGGGCTGCGTTCCAGCGACGGATTCAGCCATTCGCGGTTCAGGTTGGCGCCGGCCGCGTTCGTGCGCAAATTGCCGCGCACGGACCCGTCCGGGTTCATGTTCGGCACGACGTGGAACACGGTTTCTTTCAGCAGCTGGCGGCCGAACGGGTGGGCCGGGTCGAGCAGGGCGTCGAGCATGCCTTCGACGAACCATTCCGCCATCGTCTCGCCCGGGTGCTGGCGCGCGATGACCCAGACTTTCTTCTTGCTCGCCGCCTCGTCGCCGATCACGAGCATGTTCAGGTCGCGGCCGTCGACGGTCGAGCCGAGGTCCAGCATGCGCACGTGTTCGGACAGCTGGGCGCGGTCGAGCAGCTCCAGGTGGCGTTCCCACGAATACGGCTCGAAATAGGCGTAGTAGACGCTGTCCATCGCGGGCGTGTGCTCGATCGTGAGCACCTGGCCGTCGAAGCTGGTCGGCACGCGGAACCAGTTGACGCGGTCGTAGCTGGCCATCGCGTGATAGTCTTCCCAGCCCTTCGGATACGCGGACTTGCCCGCGTTGAGCAGGCGGATCGTGCACGGCTGCGCCTGCGCGCCCTGCAGGCGGAAGTAGAACCACTGCGTGATGTCGGCGTGGGAGTCCTTGCGGATGTTCAGGTCGATGGCGTTCGCGCTCGTGGCGTTCACGATATCGATGGCGCCAGCGTCGAACTGGCTGCTGATCTTGATAGACATGGTGCGTCCTGATGTTGTTGGGTGTGAGCCGGCATGATACCGCTTAAGGGATGATGACCAAGGGTTTGTTACTGTTCCTGCTTGGCCTCATCGAGGGGGAGGGAACATGATGAACATCCGTGTGGCGCGGCCGGAAATCACGACCATCGACCGGCGCGGCTTCTGGCTGCGCTGGCGCGACGAAGAGCTCTATGTGCCGTTCGCGCTGTTCCCCTGGTTCGAGCACGCCACCGTGGCGCAGTTGTGCCATATCCAACCCCTGGGCGGGGAATGCCTGTACTGGCCGGGGCTCGACCTGGAACTGGCGCTGGACCGCATCCGCCATCCGATGGCGGCGGCGCAGTTTGCGCTGGATTGTTGAGTTACCTCGTCGTTCCCGGACTGGCCGTCCACCTTGGCGGGAACCCAGGTTCAGCGTCTCGGTGACGCAAAATTGGGCCCCCGCCTGCGCGGGGGCGACGTTGCTCAATGCTGCAGTCCGCCGAACCGCTCGGCCAGCCCCGCATCCGCCGCCGGCGCGGCCGCATCCTCGCGCCGCAGCACGTCCATCAGATGCCGTTCGGCCGGTGCCCACACGAGGCGGTAGATCGCCTGCGCCAGCGCATACGCCTCCGACCCCGGCCACGGTTGCGGCAGCAGCGCGAGCGGCAGCATCGGATCGTGCAGCTGGACGCGGCGGTATGCGTGGATCAGCAGGGTACGCACGCTAAAGGCATGCTGCGGACCCGGTTCGGGCTCGCCGCGCAGCAGGTCGAGCAGCGGCGTGAACTGATCGATGAAACGGCGGTAGCCCGCCGCGACGGCAGACAAATTCCACCCTTCGCGCACCAGTTCGGCCAGCGGCCGCGCGCCGACGCCCGGCAGTTCCGTCGCGGCGCAGACGAAGATCTTGCCGCCGCCTTCCACGCGCCGCAACACCTCGGCCACGCCGTCCGGGTCGGCCGCCGGATGCGCCAGCAAGCCCGGCGCCAGCATGGCGAAGCCTTCCCATTCGAGTTCCTTGCGCACGGCCGCGCGCAGGGCGGTGTCGATACTGCCGTTGGGGGCGAGCAGGAGGGTCCAGCGGCCGTCCCAGTCGACGCCGGGCGGCGCGTAGATACGGCGGTTGGCGCGCGCGAAGCGGGGCGCGGCGTCGGGCTGCAGCGCATAGCTGCTGCGCCGGCCTTCGCGGTTCGCGACGAGCCAGCCTTCCTGCACGAGGCGGAACACGCTCGTGCGCACGAGCCGGTCCGTGACGCCGAGCGGCGCCACCAGCTCGATCAGGCTGCCCAGCCACAGGCGGCCGCCATGCGGCGCGATGGCGTCGCCGAAGATCGTCATCACGAGCGATTTGGAGCGTGGCGGGTCGTTCTCGAGGAAGTGGTTGATCCACTCGTGGCTGCTGGGCTGGGTCATGGTGGGCGATTTTACCGCGTCTCAATATGATTCAAAATTTCGCTATACATCGTCATTAGTGTATCGTATTATGAATCGACACAGAACCCAGGGAGACCAGCCATGTATGCCCAGATGGTGGAAACCGGCCTGAAACAAGTCCAGACCCGCGCCGACATGAGCGAGGAAGAGCAGGCGTTCCAGGCGCGCATCGACGCCGGCGTGAAGATCGAAGCCAAGGACTGGATGCCCGAGGCGTACCGCAAGACGCTGATCCGCCAGATTTCCCAGCACGCGCATTCCGAGATCGTCGGCCAGTTGCCGGAGGGTAACTGGGTGACGCGCGCGCCCACGCTGAAGCGCAAATCGATTTTGCTGGCGAAGATCCAGGACGAGGCCGGCCACGGGCTGTATTTGTACAGCGCGGCCGAGACGCTGGGCGTGTCGCGCGACGAACTGCTGGCCGCGCTGCACTCGGGCAAGGCCAAGTACTCGAGCATCTTCAATTACCCGACCCTGACCTGGGCCGACATCGGCGCCATCGGCTGGCTGGTGGACGGCTCCGCGATCATCAACCAGATCCCGCTGTGCCGCTGCTCGTACGGTCCGTATGCCCGCGCGATGATCCGCGTGTGCAAGGAAGAGTCGTTCCACGCGCGCCAGGGCTACGACATCATGATGAAGCTCGCGCAGGGCACCCCCGAGCAGAAGGCGATGGCGCAGGATGCCCTCAATCGCTGGTGGTGGCCTTCCCTGATGATGTTCGGCCCGTCCGACGCGGAATCCGTCAACAGTGCCCAGTCGACCGCCTGGCGCATCAAGCTGTTCTCGAACGACGAGCTGCGCCAGCGTATGGTCGACCAGACCGTGCCCCAGGCCGAGTTCCTCGGTCTCACCATTCCCGATCCCGACCTCAAATGGAACGAGGAACGGGGCCATTACGATTTCGGCGAGATCGACTGGGACGAGTTTTATAACGTCCTCAAGGGCAACGGGCCGTGCAACAAGGACCGGCTGCGCACGCGCGTGAAGGCGTACGAGGATGGCGCATGGTTCCGCGAGGCGCTCGTCGCGCACGCGGACAAGCAGGCCGCAAAGAAGGCCGCCGCATAACAATTCACCTCCGTTATTCCCGCGCACGCGGGAATCCATACTGAGCATCCGAAGCCGATTCAGCATGGATCCCCGCTTCCGCGGGGACGACGGCTCTAATGGAGACAGCAATGAGCAAGGAATGGCCCCTGTGGGAAGTCTTCATCCGCAGCCAGCACGGCCTCGCCCACAAACACGTGGGCAGCCTGCACGCGCCGGATGCCGGGATGGCGATCAACAACGCGCGCGACGTCTACACGCGCCGCAACGAAGGCGTGTCGATCTGGGTGGTGAAGGCCGCCGACATCGTCGCGTCCAGTCCGGCCGACAAGGACGCGCTGTTCGAGCCGTCGAACAGCAAGGTCTACCGCCACCCGACGTTCTTCCCGATGCCGGAAGACGTCAAGAACCTGTGAGCGGCGTCATGGACGCGAACAAGTTCGAATACCTCCTGCGCCAGGGCGACAACGCGCTGATCTTGTCGCAGCAGTTGTCGCAGCTGTGCGGCAAGGGCCCGGCGCTGGAAGAAGACATGGCGCTGACCAACGTCGCCCTCGACCTGCTGGGCCAGACCCGCATGTGGCTCACGTATGCGGGCGAGATCGAAGGCCACGGCCGCGACGAGGACCGCCTCGCCTACCTGCGCGACACCCGCGACTTCCGCAACTGCCTGCTCGTCGAACAGCCGAACGGCGACTACGCGCAGACGCTGACGCGCCAGTTCCTGTTCGATACGTGGCACTACTTCCTGATGCGCGGCCTGTTGTCGTCCAGCGACCGCCGCATCGGAGAGATCGCGGAAAAATCGATCAAGGAAGTGACGTACCACCTGCGCCGCAGCGGCGACCTCGTCGTGCGCCTGGGCGACGGCACGGACGTCAGCCACCGCAAGATGCAGGATGCGCTCGACGAATTGTGGACCTACGCCGGCGAGATGTTCATCTACGACGACGTCGACCAGGCCATGGTCGCGCAGGGCGTCGCGCCGGCCGCGGAACCGCTGCGCGACGCATTCCTGGCCCACGTGGCCGAGGTGCTGATTGAGGCGACGCTGACGATGCCGCCCGTGGATGCCTATGTCCAGCGCGGCGGCAAGCAGGGCCGGCACACGGAGCGCCTCGGCTACATCCTCGCCGAGATGCAGTTCCTGCAGCGCGCCTACCCGGGCGTGGAATGGTGATGACCGCGGCCTCGTCACCGATCACGGCCGGCCAGGTCTGGTCCTGGCTGGGCGAGGTCCCGGATCCGGAGATTCCCGTGATCTCCGTCGTGGACCTGGGCATCGTGCGCGATGTGACGGTGGCCGACGACGGCGAATGCGTCGTCACGATCACCCCGACGTATTCCGGCTGCCCCGCGATGGAAGTCATCGCCGAGGACATCGGCAAGGCCTTGCGTGCACGCGGCGTGGACCGCCTGCGCATCGTCACCCGGTTGTCGCCCGCATGGACGACGGACTGGATGAGCGATGCCGCCAAGGCCGCGCTGAAGGGCTACGGCATCGCGCCGCCGGTGCAGCAGGTGATCGACATCAGCGGCCTGGCGCGCGGCGTGAAGCGCCATGCGATCCAGCAGCCCGACGTGGCCTGCCCGCGCTGCGGCTCGATGCACACCCGTCTCACCAGCCAGTTCGGCTCCACGCCGTGCAAGGCGCTCTACCAGTGCCTCGATTGCCGCGAGCCGTTCGACTACTTCAAATGCCATTGAGGCCCACATGAGCAAGTTCTACCCATTGACCGTGGCGCACGTGAAGCAGGAGACGCGCGACGCGATCGCCGTCACGTTCGACGTCCCGCCGCCGCTGCGCGAGGCCTTCCGCTACCGCCAGGGCCAGCATCTGACAGTGCGCGCGATGATCGACGGCGAGGACGTGCGCCGCTCCTATTCGATCTGCTCGGCCGTGCAGGACGACCGCCTGCGCGTCGCCATCAAGCGCGTGCAAGGCGGCCTGTTCTCGACCTGGGCCAACGAGTGCATCCGGCCCGGCGTCACGCTCGACGTGATGCCGCCGGAAGGCCGCTTCAACCTGCCGCTGGAACCGGACAGCCGCCGCCACTACCTGGCCTTCGCGGCCGGCAGCGGCATCACGCCGATCCTTTCCATCGTCAAGACGACCCTGATCGCCGAGCCGCACAGCCGCTTCACCGTGTTGTACGGGAACCGCGCGTCGTCGTCCGTGATCTTCCGCGACGAGCTGGCCGAGCTGAAGGACCAGTACCTGGAACGCCTGAACCTCGTCTACGTGATGAGCCGCGAGCAGCAGGACATCGAGCTGTTCAACGGCCGCATCACGCAGGACAAATGCCGTCAGCTGTTCCAGCGCTGGCTGCGCGTGGAAGACGTCGACTACGCGTTCATCTGCGGTCCGGAAGACATGATGCATGGCGTGTCCGCCGCGCTGCAGGAAGCGGGCATGCCGAAGGAGCGCATCCGCATCGAGCTGTTCGCCGCCGGCGCCGCGCAAGAGCCGCGCAAGCCGCGCCGCCAGGCAGCGGCCGAAGCGCACCACCTGACCGAAGTCACCGTGATCATGGACGGCAACCATGCCAGTTTCACGATGGACCGCGACAAGGAGTCGCTCCTCGACGCCGGCCTGCGCGCAGGCATCGACATGCGCTACTCGTGCAAGGGCGGCGTGTGCTCGACGTGCCGCTGCAAGGTGCGCGAGGGGCAGGTCGACATGGACGTCAACTACGCGCTGGAAGACTACGAGGTCGCGCGCGGCTTCGTGCTGAGCTGCCAGAGCTTCCCGGTGACGGACAAGATTGTCGTCGATTTCGACGTGGTCGAATAAACACCCCTCCGTCGTTCCCTGCATTGCCGGAAACGACTCCCCGCGAAGGCGGGGACCCATGCTGAATCGGCGTCGGATGCTCAGTATGGATTCCCGCCTGCGCGGGAATGACGGAATTGAGAACGAGGAGACACCATGACCTACGAATCCATCCTGTTCACGATCGGGCAGGGCATCGCCACGCTCACCCTGAACCGCCCCGAACGCCTGAACAGTTTTACCCAGGCGATGCACCTGGAGGTGCGTGACGCGTTGAAGCGCGTGGAGGAAGACAAGACCGTGCGCGTGCTGCTGCTGACGGGCGCCGGCCGTGGCTTCTGCGCCGGCCAGGACCTGAACGACCGCGCCGTGGAGCCGGGCGCGCCGGGCGTCGACCTGGGCGAATCCGTCGAAAAATTCTATGCCCCGCTCGTGCTCACGCTGAAAAGCCTGCCACTGCCCGTGATCTGCGCCGTCAACGGCGTGGCCGCCGGCGCCGGCGCCAACCTGGCGCTCGCGTGCGACATCGTGCTGGCGGCACAGTCGGCATCGTTCATCGAAGCGTTCTGCAAATTGGGCCTGATCCCGGACACGGGCGGCACGTGGGCCTTGCCCCGGCTGCTCGGTCCCGCGCGTGCCATGGGTCTCGCCCTGCTGGGCGACAAGCTGCCGGCCGAGAAGGCCGAACAATGGGGCCTGATCTGGCGCTGCGTGCCGGACGAGTCGCTGATGGACGAGGCGCTGGCACTGGCCCGCCACTTCGCCACGGCGCCGACGAAGGGTCTCGCATTCACGAAGCGGGCGATGCAGGAAAGCTGGGGCAATACGCTGGAACAGCAGCTGCAGCTGGAAGCGGAGATGATGCGCGAACTGGGCTACAGCCACGATTACCGCGAAGGCGTCGCCGCGTTCATCGCCAAGCGCCAGCCCGCGTTCAAGGGGGAGTAAGCATGGCCCAGGCATTGGAGAAAAACAGCGTCGTCGCCGTCGTCGGAAGCGGCGCGATGGGCTCCGGCATCGCCCAGGTGGCGGCCGTCGCCGGGCACACCGTGCAGCTGTTCGATACGCGCCCGGAGGCCGTCGAAAAGGCCATCGCCGGGATCGGCAAGGCCCTCGCGCGGCTCGTCGAAAAAGGCCGCATGGGCGCGGCGGAAGCGGATCTCGCGCGCGAGCGCATCCACGCGATGCGCGCGCTCGATGAAGCGAAGGATGCCGCGCTGGTGGTCGAAGCCGTCGTGGAGGATCTCGACGCCAAGCGTGCGCTGTTCGCCGACCTGGAAGGCATCGTCGGGCCGGACTGCATCCTCGCCACGAACACGTCGTCGATCTCCGTCACGGCCATCGGCGCACAACTGAAACGCCCGGAGCGCCTCGTCGGCATGCACTTCTTCAATCCGGTCCCGCTGATGGCGCTGGTCGAAGTGATCTCCGGTGTCGCCACCGACAAGGCCGCCGCCGATACCGTCCATGCGACGGCCGCCGCCTGGGGCAAGAGCCCTGTGCACGCGAAGTCCACGCCGGGCTTCATCGTCAACCGCGTGGCGCGCCCGTATTATGCGGAGGCGCTGCGCCTGCTGCTGGAACGGGCTGCCGATCCGGCCACGATCGATGCCGTGATGCGCGACTGCGGCGGGTTCCGCATGGGCCCCTTCGAGCTGATGGACCTGATCGGCCACGACGTCAATTATTCGGTCACGCAATCCGTGTTCAACGCCTATTACGGCGACCCGCGCTTCGCGCCGTCCGTCGTGCAGCAGGAGCTGGTGAATGCCGGTTTCCTGGGGCGCAAGACGGGCCGCGGCTTCTACCGCTACGGCGATGACGTGGCGCCGCCGCAGGCACAGGCGGAGCCCGCGCAGCAAGGCGCCGAACACGCAACGCTTGGCGGCGCCGATCCGGTGACCCAAGCCCTGAAAGCGCGCCTGCACGTGGCCGAGGGCCCCGCCACGATCTTCCTGACCGACGGCCGCAGCGCCACGCAGCGTGCGGCGGATGAAGGCCGCCCGGACACGATCCTGTTCGACCTGCTGCTCGACCCGGCCAAGGCCACGCGCATCGCGCTGGCCCGCGCCGACCAGTGCAGCGCCGCCGCGTGGAACGCCGCCGTCGCCCTGTTCCAGCAGGCCGGCTTCACGGTGACGCGCCTCGACGACGTGCCGGGCATGGCCGTGATGCGCACCGTCGCCATGCTGGCCAACGAAGCGCTCGATGCCGTCAACCAGGGCGTGTGCTCGGCGGCGGCCGTCGACATCGCGATGCAGAAGGGCGTGAATTACCCGCGCGGTCCGCTGGCGTGGGCCGATGCGATCGGCCTGCGTCACGTGTTCACCGTGCTGGCCAACCTCGGCGCGACGTATGGCGAGGACCGCTACCGCGTGTCGCCGCTGCTGCGCCGCAAGCTCGCCGCCAACCCCGCCGGAGCGCGCATCCATGCCCAATGATCCGCAAGCGCTGGCCGAACTGGCCGGCAAGACGATGTATGAACGCGATGCGGCCAGCCAGGCGCTGGGCATGACGCTCGACGCCATCCGCCCCGGCTATGCGCGCATGCGCATGCGGGTGCGCGAGGACATGCTGAACGGCCACGGTACCTGCCACGGCGGCTACATCTTCATGCTGGCCGACAGCGCGTTCGCATTCGCGTGCAATTCGCACAATTTGAATACCGTGGGTGCCGGCTGCACGATCGACTACCTCGCGCCTGGTCGCGCGGGCGACGTGCTCGTGGCCGAAGCGGTCGAGCAGGCGCTGGCCGGCAAGACGGGTGTCTACGACGTCGTCGTGACGGACCAGGACGGGCGCAAGGTCGCGCTGTTCCGCGGAAAGTCGCACCGCGTCGCGGGCCACGTCGTGGATATGTAAACGGAGGAGACAACGATGGTGCAACGCATTCCGCAACCGGGCGAGCTGGATCCGATCGAGCGCGCCAGCCGCGCCGAACTGCAGGCCCTGCAACTGGAACGGCTGAAGTGGAGCCTGAGGCACGCCTACGACAACGTGCCGCACTACCGCCGCGCGTTCGACGAGGCGGGCGTGCATCCGGACGACCTGAAAACGCTGGCCGACCTGGCGAAATTCCCGTTCACGGACAAGAAGACGCTGCGCGACAATTATCCGTTCGGCCTGTTCGCCGTGCCGCGCGAGCAGGTCGTGCGCGTGCACGCGTCGTCCGGCACGACGGGCAAGCCGACCGTCGTCGGCTACACGCAGCGTGACATCGACACGTGGGCCGGCGTCGTCGCACGCTCGATCCGCGCGGCGGGCGGGCGGCCCGGCGACATGGTGCACATCGCCTACGGCTATGGCCTGTTCACGGGCGGCCTCGGTGCCCACTACGGCGCCGAGCGTCTCGGCTGCACGGTCGTGCCGATGTCGGGCGGGCAGACGGAAAAGCAGGTCCAGCTGATCCAGGACTTCAAGCCTTCGATCATCATGGTAACGCCGTCGTACATGCTGAACATCGTCGAGGAATTCAAGCGCCAGGGCCTCGATCCGGCCGCGTCGTCGCTCAAGGTCGGCATTTTCGGCGCCGAGCCGTGGACGGACGCCATGCGCCGCGAGATCGAGGAACGTGCCGGCATCGACGCCGTCGACATCTATGGCCTGTCGGAAGTGATGGGTCCCGGTGTCGCCAGCGAATGCATCGAAAGCAAGGATGGCCCCGTGATCTGGGAAGACCATTTTTACCCCGAGATCATCGACCCGGACACGGGCGAGGTGCTGCCGGACGGGGAAGAAGGCGAGCTGGTGTTCACGTCGCTGACGAAGGAAGCGCTGCCGATCATCCGCTACCGCACGCGCGATCTCACGAAACTGCTGCCGCCCACGGCACGCTCGATGCGCCGCATGGGCCGCATCAACGGCCGCTCGGACGACATGCTGATCATCCGCGGCGTAAACGTGTTCCCCAGCCAGGTCGAGGAACAGATCCTGCAGATGCCGGCGCTGGCGCCGCACTACCAGCTCGTCGTCACGCGCGACGGCCACCTCGACGCGCTGGCCGTCCATTGCGAGCTGCGCGAAGAAGGTGCGGACAGCGTGGATGCGCTGGCGCGCGAGCTGCAGCACCGCATCAAGACGTATATCGGCGTGACGACGACCGTCACCCTGCTGCCCGCGCAAGGCATCGAACGCTCGCTGACGGGCAAGGCGCGCCGCGTGGTCGACAAGCGGCCCAAGAACAACTGAGGAGATTTTCATGACTGACGCATTCATCGTCGACGCCATCCGCACCCCGTTCGGCCGCTTCGGCGGCGCCCTGTCCGGCGTGCGTGCGGACGACCTGGCCGCGCTGCCGATCGCCGCGCTCATCGCCCGCAATCCAGGCGTGGACTGGGCGCGGGTCGACGACGTCCTGTACGGCTGCGCGAACGGCGCCGGCGAGGACAACCGCAATGTCGCGCGCATGGCCGCGCTGCTCGCGGGCCTGCCGCCGTCTGTGCCGGGTTCCACGATCAACCGCCTGTGCGGCTCCAGCCTGGATGCCGTCGGCAGCGCCGCGCGCGCGATCCGCGCGGGCGAGGCGAACCTGGTCATTGCCGGTGGCGTGGAAAGCATGACGCGCGCGCCGTTCGTGATGGCCAAGGCGGACAGCGCGTTTTCGCGCACGGCGAAGATCGAGGACACGACGATCGGCTGGCGCTTCGTGAACCCGAAGTTGAAGGCGCAATACGGCATCGACTCGATGCCCGAGACGGCGGAAAACGTGGCGCGCGACTTCGGCATCGCGCGCGGCGACCAGGATGCGTTCGCGCTGCGCAGCCAGCAGCGCTGGGCGGCGGCACAGGCGGCCGGCGTGTTCAACGACGAGATCGTGCCCGTGACCTTGCATGACAAGAAAGGTAATGCGCGTGTATTCGACACGGACGAGCACCCGCGCCCGGAAACGACCCTGGAATCGCTGGCCCGTCTGAAAGGCGTCGTGACGCCGGACGGCACGGTCACGGCGGGCAACGCGTCCGGCGTCAACGACGGCGCCTGTGCCGTGCTGGTGGCATCCGGTGCGGCTATCGATGAATTCGGGCTGACGCCGCGTGCCCGCATCGTCGGCATGACCACGGTGGGCCTGGCGCCGCGCATCATGGGCTTCGGCCCCGCGCCCGCGACGAAGAAACTGCTGGCCATGACGGGCCTGAGCATCGGCCAGATGGATGTGATCGAACTGAACGAAGCGTTCGCGTCGCAGGGCCTGGCCGTGCTGCGCGACCTGGGGCTGCCGGACGACGCGGCGCACGTGAACCCGAACGGCGGCGCGATCGCCATCGGCCATCCGCTGGGCGCATCGGGCGCGCGGCTCGTCACGGCGGCCGTCAACCAGTTGCACCGCACGGGCGGGCGTTATGCGCTGTGCACGATGTGCATTGGTGTGGGTCAAGGCATCGCATTGATCTTGGAACGGGTGTGAGATGGTAAAGGTCTATGAAATCGACGGACTGCGTCCCGTCGTGCACCCGACGGCGTACGTGCACCCGACGGCGGTGCTGATCGGCGACGTGATCGTCGGTCCGCGCTGCTATGTCGGGCCGCTGGCGTCGCTGCGCGGCGACTTCGGGCGGCTGATCCTGGAAGAGGGCGCGAACGTGCAGGACACGTGCGTGATGCATGGCTTTCCGGAAGACGACACGGTCGTCGAAGTGGACGGCCACATCGGCCACGGCGCCGTGCTGCACGGCTGCCGCGTGGGAAGGAACGCGATGGTCGGGATGAATGCGGTCGTGATGGACAAGGCCGTCGTCGGCGCGGAATCCATCGTGGGCGCGGCGGCGTTCGTGAAGGCGGGCATGGCGATCCCGCCGCGTAGCCTCGTGCTGGGCGCGCCGGCGAAGATCGTGCGGGCCGTGTCGGACGAGGAGATCGCGTGGAAGAGCTATGGCACGCGGCAGTACCACGATTTGAACGTGCGGTCGATGCGCACGATGCGGGAAGTCGAGGCGCTGACGGAAGTGGAACCGGACCGGCAACGTATCGTGTTCGACGAGCCGCACAAGCCGAAAAAGTAGCCGCGTCGACGCACGCAGACTTGGGCCCCTGCCTGCGCAGGGGCGACGGTTTGAGGCCAATGCCAAATGATACGTCGTCCCCGCGCAGGCGGGGATCCAATTTACGTACCGAAGTCGCATAACGAGATGAAGTGAGGAGACAAGACATGACCCCCACCCTGCAAAGCCTGATCGCCGGCCGCTGGCTCGGCACCGAAGCGCACCAGCCGCTGCACAGCGCCCTGGACAACCAGCTGATCTACCACACGCACGCCGACAGTATCGACTTCGGCGAAGCCGTCACGTATGCCCGCAAGACGGGCGTGCAGGCGCTGATGAAGATGGACTTCCAGAAGCGCGCCCAGCGTCTGAAAGCCCTGGCGACGTACCTGATGGAGCGGAAGGAAGAGCTGTACGAGATCTCGCACCTGACCGGCGCCACGCGGCCCGACAGCTGGGTCGACGTCGAAGGCGGTATCGGCACGCTGTTCGCCTACGCCAGCATCGGCGGGCGCGAGCTGCCGTCGTCGAACGTGCTGCACGAAGGGCCGGCCATGGCGCTCGGCAAGCGCGGCGGCTTCGCGGGCACGCACATCCTCGTGCCGCGCGGCGGCGTCGCCGTCCACATCAACGCTTTCAATTTCCCGATCTGGGGCCTGCTGGAGAAATTCGCGCCGAGCTTCCTCGCCGCGATGCCCTGCATCGCCAAGCCGGCCACCGCCACCAGCTATCTCACGCATGCGGTGGTCAAGATGATGATGGAGTCGGAACTGCTGCCGGAGGGCTGCCTGCAGCTCGTCATCGGTTCGACGGGCGACCTGCTGGACCGCCTGAACGGCTTCGATGCCGTGACGTTCACCGGGTCCGCCGACACGGCTGCCAGGCTGCGCGGCAACGCGAACCTGATCCGCGAATCCGTGCCGTTCACGGCGGAGGCGGATTCGCTGAACGCCGCCATCCTCGCGCCGGACGTCACGCCCGACGACGAGGAACTGGACCTGTTCGTCAAGGAAGTGGCGCGCGAGATGACGGGCAAGGCGGGCCAGAAGTGCACGGCGATCCGCCGCGTGATCGTGCCCGAGCACCTGGCGGACGTCGTCGGCGAGCGCCTGCGCGCGCGCCTCGCGAAGATCGTCGTCGGCAATCCGAAGGTCGAGGGCGTGCGCATGGGGGCATTGGCGTCGCTGGACCAGCAGCGCGACGTCAGCGAGCGCGTCGAGATGCTTGCGCGCGGCAACGAGGTGCTGTTCAGCGCCCGCGACGGTTTCAATCCCGTCGGCGAAGGCGTTGCCGCCGGCGCGTTCTTCGCGCCCACCTTGCTGCTGTGCCGCAACGGCATGACCAGCGACGCCGTGCACGACATCGAGGCGTTCGGCCCCGTCAGCACGATGATGACCTACCGCGACATCGACGAAGCGCTGGCGCTGGCCGCGCGCGGCAAGGGCAGCCTCGTGACCACGCTGGTGACGAAGGACCCGGCCATCGCGGCGCATGCGGTGCCCGTCGCGGCGGCGTCGCACGGCCGCGTGCACATCCTCGACCGCGTCGCGGCCGTGGACTCCACGGGCCACGGCTCGCCGTTGCCGATGCTCAAGCATGGCGGGCCGGGCCGCGCTGGCGGTGGCGAGGAACTCGGCGGTATCCGCGCGGTCAAACACTTCCTGCAGCGGGCGGCGGTGCAAGGTTCACCGACGATGCTGGCGGCCGTCACGGGCGAATACGTGCGCGGCGCGGCAGTCAAGGAATCGGAGGTGCACCCGTTCCGGCGCTATTTCGAAGACCTGGAGATCGGCCACTCGCTGCTGACGCACCGCCGGACGGTCAGCGAGGCGGACATCGTCAACTTCGGCGGCGTCTCGGGCGATTATTTCTACATGCACTTCGACGAGATCGCGGCCAAGGACACGCAGTTCGGCAAGCGCATCGCGCACGGCTACTTCGTGCTGTCGGCGGCGGCGGGCCTGTTCGTGTCGCCGGCGCCCGGCCCCGTGCTGGCGAACTATGGCCTGGACAACCTGCGCTTCGTGGCGCCGGTGGCGATCGGCGACACGATCCGCGCGCGCCTCACCTGCAAGCGCAAGGTCGACCGCAACCGCACGGACGACCAGGGGCGCGGGCAGGGCGTGGTGGCGTGGGACGTCCAGGTGACGAATCAGAACGACGAACTCGTCGCAAGTTACGATATCCTGACGCTGGTGCAAAAACGCGGCTGAGGAAGGGCCAAGGCCGCGCGCAAACCTGATAAGGAGTGATGATCCATGTCGCGGCTAGACCTGAGCAGTATTCCCGTGCTGACCGGTACCGGGTATCCCGATCCCTTTGCCGAAGCCGTCAACGGCCGCAGCAAGCAGGCGCTGGGCGATGCCGGCGGCCTGACGCAGTTTGGCGTCAACCTCGTCGAACTGTTGCCCGGCGCCGCCTCGTCGCAGCGCCACTGGCACAGCCACGAGGACGAATTCGTGATGGTCGTCTCCGGCGAGCTGACGCTCGTCACGGACGAAGGCGAGACCCTGATGCGCGCGGGCGATTGCGCGGCCTTCCCGGCCGGGCGGCCGAACGGCCACCAGCTCATCAACCGGGGTTGGGGCAATGCGCTGTTCCTGTGCGTGGGCTCGCGCATTCCAGAGGACCGGGCCCAGTATCCGGACATCGACCTCGTGTACGACGGCAAGACCGACAGCTATTCCCACCGCGATGGCACGCCGTATCCCAAGCGTGACACGCGCACGTCGGCCATGCCGGCTGCGGCGCAAGGCGCAGCTATCGAAACGGACGAAAAGACGCTGGACCCGCGGGTGTTCCGGGCCGACCACGGGGAGCAGGCCGGCATTGCGCCGGACGAGCCCCGCTAGCGGGGCCTCGTCGCCGTCAAGTCCGGCGCTGCACGCGCAGCAGGCCGTCGGCCGTCGTCACGGCGCGCAGATCCGCATAGTCGAGGACTGCGGTGACATCCGTGTCGAGCGGGTGCGCATGGGTGACCGTCACGACGATGCTGTCCATGCCGGCGGCGGCGGCCGAACGCAGGCCGGCCAGCGTGTCTTCGAACACGAGGCAGTCTTCCGGCTTCACGCCCAGCTTGCGCGCGCCCAGCAGGAAAGGATCGGGCGCGGGCTTGCCCCGTTCGACGTCCTCGGCGGCCACCAGCACGGCCGGCAACGGCAGGCCGGCCGCGGCGATGCGCGCTTCGGCCAGCGCCCGCGGCGCGGACGTGACGATGGCCCAGCGCCCGGCCGGCAGGCTGGCGATGAAGTCGGCGCAGCCCGCGATGGCTTCGATGCCCGTCACGTCCTCGATCTCGGCCATGGTGATGCGCGCAGCTTCCGCCACCGGGTCGACGCCGGGCAGTTCCAGCGCGCGGATGGTTTCCTCGGTGCGCTTGCCGTGGATGGTGGGCAGGAAGGCGGCAACGTCGAGCCCGTGGCTGGCGGCCCAGTCGCCCCAGACCCGCTCGGCGGCCTTGATGGAAGTGAGGATGGTGCCGTCCATGTCGAACAGGAAGGCGGAAAAATCGCGTTGGGGCAGGGCTGGCGTTGCAGTCATGGATCTTTCTTGTAGGTTACTGTCGGCGCGAATGGATCTTGCGGGCGTAGCGGTCGTGGACGTGCTGGCTGATGAAGCTCGACAGCCCGCGGCCGGCCCTGGCCAGGTCCTGCATCCGCGCGATGTTGGTGGCGCCGGCGCTGTCTTCCGTGTAGAGATAGCGGTCGCCGTTCCTGAACTGGACGATGATCTGGCCGGCGTCGATGTCGTAGGCGACGACGCCGGATTCGCGGTTCTGGTTGCCGTAGCGTTGCATGCTGCCCTCCCAACATGTTGGGTGGGCACCCCGTGCCCACGCGTGACGCCAACATAACGCAAACGTCACGCGTGGGCCGAGGGCCGCCCACTCTACGCCAATTGTGCCCGGACACGGGCAACGGCCGCGCGCACCTGGTTCGGCGCCGTGCCGCCCACGTGGTCGCGCGCCGCGACGGAGCCTTCCAGGGTCAGCACGGCGAACACGTCCTGCTCGATCAGCGGCGAGAACTCGCGCAGGCGCTCCAGCGACATCTCCGACAGGTCGCAGTTGGCGTCGTCGCACGCGCGCACGGCATGCGCCACGGCTTCGTGGGCGTCGCGGAACGGCAGGCCCTTCTTGACGAGGTAGTCGGCCAGGTCGGTCGCCGTCGCATAGCCCTGCAGGGCGGCCGCGCGCATGTTGTCGGGCTTGACCGTGATGCCGGATGCCATGTCGGTGAAGATGCGCAGGGTGTCCAGCACGGTGTCGACGGTGTCAAACAGCGGTTCCTTGTCTTCCTGGTTGTCCTTGTTGTACGCGAGCGGCTGGCCCTTCATCAGGGTCAGCAGGCCCATCAGGTGACCGTAGACGCGGCCCGTCTTGCCGCGCGCCAGTTCCGGCACGTCCGGGTTCTTTTTCTGCGGCATGATCGACGAGCCGGTGCAGAAGCGGTCGGCGATGTCGATGAAGCCGATGCGCGGGCTCATCCACGTCACCAGCTCTTCCGACATGCGCGAGATGTGCATCATCAAGACCGATGCGGCTGCCGTGAACTCGATGGCGAAATCGCGATCAGACACAGCGTCGAGCGAATTGTGGCAGACGTCTTCGAAACCGAGGGTCTTGGCCACGCGCAGGCGGTCGATTGGGAAGGTGGTGCCCGCCAGGGCGGCGGCACCCAGCGGCAGGCGGTTCACGCGGCGGCGCGTGTCGGCCATGCGCTCGGCGTCGCGGCCGAACATTTCCACATAGGCGAGCAGGTGGTGGCCGAAGGTCACCGGCTGCGCCACCTGCAGGTGCGTGAAGCCCGGCATGATGGTGTCCGCGTTGCGTTCCGCCAGGTCGGTCAGGGCGCCGCGCAGGCCTTTCAGCAGGGCGAGGATGTCGTCGATGGCGGCGCGCATGTACAGGCGGATGTCGGTCGCCACCTGGTCGTTGCGGGAACGGCCCGTATGCAGACGCTTGCCGGCATCGCCGACCAGTTCCGTCAGGCGTTTTTCGATGTTCAGGTGCACGTCTTCCAGGTCGAGCAGCCACTCGAACTGGCCGGCTTCGATTTCGCCACGGATCTGCGCCATGCCGCGCTCGATCTCGGCGCGGTCTGCGGCACTGATGATGCCCTGGGCAGCCAGCATCTCGGCGTGGGCGAGCGAACCCTGGATGTCGAACAGGGCCAGGCGCTTGTCGAAGAAGACGGACGCGGTGTAGCGCTTGACGAGGTCGGAGACGGGTTCGGAGAAGCGGGCCGACCAGGCTTCCGCTTTTTTGGCAAATTGATCAGTCATGATGGGAGACGGGTGACGGGATGTTCTTGGATTTCCTGATTATAAACTGTGCAGACTTACGCCCGGCGATTGCGCCCCGGTGACTTGCATCCGCAATTGTCCGATGATGTCGTTGTGCTTGGCACCCATGACATAACGACGGGATACGGACATGGCGGCACGACACGGGATGGGTTGGATGGCGGCGATGGCGATCGTGGGCGGGGCGTATGCTCGGCAACAGGCGACTGGGACCGGATGCGCTCGCTGTTCGCAGCACGGAGACGTGCGGCCAGATCGTCCACGTGTTCAGTACGTACGAATCGCGGCATGCGCGGGGACGCCGAACCGTTCCAGCGCGGCATCAACAGCATCCAGCTGTACCACGACGGCAAGCGCTGGTGGATCGTGAGCCTGCTGTGGCGCGCCGAGGACGCGTGGGTGCGCCTGCCGGAGCGCTATTTGCCCAGGCGCTGAACGGTTCATGCACGCACGATTGGCGGAAACGTCCATGCGGACCGGAACGGGGATAGAATTGGTTTTTTTACCAGATTGACGGTTTGGCGTGTCCATGATTCCAACCACCAACGATTCCAGTTTCCAGGTCAGCACGGACCGGACGCGGCTCGATATTCCGATGATCTACCGCTTCCTCAGCGAGCAGTCGACCTGGGCCGTCGGCATCTCGCGTACCGTGGTCGAGCGCTCGATCGAGAATTCGCTGTGCTTCGGCGGCTACCTCGACGGCCGCCAGATCGCGTTCGCGCGGGTCATCACCGACTATGCGACGATGGCGCACTTGTGCGACGTCTTCGTCGTGCCCGAGTACCGCGGGCGCGGCTATGCGAAGCAGCTGATCCGTATCGTCATGGAGCATCCGAGCCTGCAGCGCATGCGCCGGTTCACCCTCAACACGAACGACGCGCACAGCCTGTTTGCCCGCTTCGGCTTTGCGCCGTCCGAGCGTCCGGACACGCTGATGGAGCGCTACTACCCGAACATATATCTTTCCTGACCGGACGCAACACGCTGCCGGTCCTCTACAATCAGGCTTACTGTTTGTCGAAGTCGGGAAGGGTTTTATGGTTCGGTCTGCGTTGCGTCTTTTCCTGGCCGTGCTGCTGCTGGCCGGCGCGCCCTGGTGCGCCGCCGCCGATGCGGCGGTACAGCCCAAGGGATCCCTCGTCATCATCGGCGGCAATCTGCGACCCGCGAATGGTCCCGTATGGGAACGCATCATCCAGCTCGCGGGCGGGAAGGGGGCGCGCATCGCCGTGTTCGCGTCCGCGTCGGGCACGCCGGAACGGTCCGGCAAGAGCCTCGTCGAGCGCCTCAACAGCTATGGCGCCAAGGCATTTTTCGTCCCCGTCGCGGTCAAGCTGTCCGGCAGCAATTACCAGGCGGCGGCCGACGACCGGGGCCTGGCCGAAGCCGTGCGCAACGCGAACGGCGCGTTCTTCGCGGGCGGCGACCAGAGCCGGATCACGCGCGCGCTGCGCCACGAGGACGGCAGCAATACCCGCGTCCTCGATGCCCTGTGGGACATGTACCGGCGCGGCGGCGTGATCGCCGGCTCCAGCGCCGGGGCCGCCATCATGAGCAGCACGATGTTCGGCCGGCCCCGCACGGTGCTGGCCACGCTCAAGCTGGGCGTGGAAGAGGGCGAGGAAATCACGGACGGGCTCGGCTTCGTCGGCGACGACGTCTTCATCGACCAGCACCTGCTCGTGCGCGGCCGCTTCGCGCGCATGTTGCCCGCCATGCTCAAGAAGGGCTACAAGCTGGGCCTGGGCATCGACGAGGACACGGCGATGGTGGTGCTGCCCAGCCGCGACGTCGAGGTGATCGGCTACAAGGGCGCGCTCGTGCTCGACCTGTCGAACGCGATCGTGCACGAGGGCGCGTTCAACGTGACCAACGTGCGCGTCAGCTACCTCGACAACGGCGACCACTTCAATATCGTCACGCGCGAATGCACGCCGTCCGACGACAAGGCCGACAACAAGCTCGACCCGTCGCGGCCGTACTACCGCGAACCGCTGTTCACCGCCGATATCCTCGGCAACAGCACCGTCGTCGACCTGATGAGCAAGCTGATCGACAGCGACCAGCCGGACGCGATCGGCATCACGCTCGGCAGCCCGAACGGCGTCCAGCCCGACCTCGGCTTCGAATTCCGTTTTACACGTACGGACGACAGCGTCGGCTACCAGTCGTCGTCGATGGAATCCTATTCGATCTATAACGTGCGGCTGGACATCCGGCCGATCCTCATCCGCCGTCCGCTGTACCAGTACAAGTAACCTGGCCAGGCGGGCGCTTGCGGTAGCGCCCGGGCGATGCCAGCCCGTGCGCGCGGAAATGCCGGCGCAGCGATTCGGCCGAGCCGAGCCCGGCCAGGTCCGCGATCGCATCGATGGCGAGTTGTGGCCGTGATTCCAGCAACTGCGCGGCGAGTGCGACCCGCTCGCGCACGAGCCAGCCGAGCGGCGCGAGGCCCGTTCTTTCCTTGAAGCGGCGCTGGAAGGTGCGCGTCCCCAGGCGCGCCTCGGCCGCCATCGACGCCACCGTATGCTCGGCCCGGATGGTTTCGCGCACGCGGTCCATCAGGCGGGCGATGGTGTCCACGCCGGCGTCGGGCACCGGACGCGCGACGCGCTGCGCCTGGTCGCCGTCGCGGTGCGCCGGGATCACGAGACGTTGCGCGACAAGGTTGGCGACCTCGGCCCCGAAGTCGGTGCGCACGAGGTGCAGCAGCATGTCGAGGCCGGCCGCGGAACCGGCTGACGTGACGATGTTGCCGGATTCGACGTACAACGCGTCCGGATCGATCTCGATGGTCGGAAAGCGGGCGAGCATGTCGTCCAGGTAGTGCCAGTGCGTGGTTACCCGCAGGCCGTCGAGCAGGCCGGCGTACGCCAGCACGTAGGCGCCCGTGCAGATCGTGCATAGACGCGCACCGCGTGCGTGCGCCGCGCGCAGGGCGTCGGTCAGGGCGGGCGGCGGCACCTCGTACCGGTCGCGCCAGCCGGGAATGACGATCGTGTCCGCGTGCGCGAGGTCGTCGAGACCGTGCGGCACCTGCACCGTCAGGCCGCCCCTGGCGCGCAGTGGACCCGGCTCGATGGCGCACACCGTATGGCTGTACCAATGCACGCCCAGTTCCGGACGCTCCAGGGCGAACAGCTCGATGGCGCAGGCGAATTCGAAAGTGCACAGGCCGTCGTAGGCGATGATGGAGACGTGATGGGACATGGCGCGATGTTACCAATTTCTGTCGCGCAAGGCACTGCCGCCAGCGCGCCGGCGCTGCGACACTAGCGTCTCTTACACAGGAGAGACCCATGACTTCATCCGTATCCGCCATCCCAGCCGCATCCGGCGACCGCGCCATGGACCACTTCGGTACCGCATTCGAATTCGAGACGGACTGCTGGGACGTGCACGACGCGATCGCCAGCGGCACGCAGGATTTCGTCCTGTTCGACGTGCGCAGCCCTGAGCTGTATGCGCGGGGCCATGTGCCGCAGGCGATTAACATGCCACACGGGAAAATTGTTGAAGCGAAGCTGCGCGATTATCCGCTGGACACCTTGTTCGTCGTCTATTGCGCCGGCCCCCATTGCAATGGCGCGCACCGCGCCGCGTACCGGCTGGCGAAGCTGGGGCGGCCCGTCAAGTTGATGATCGGCGGAATCACGGGCTGGATAGACGAAGGCTTCGAGTTGGTCCAGGCAGCTTGATCGTTGATTGTCAGAAAGCCAAACCTGCGCTAGATTGCAAGTTTTAGGGCTTGCTGAAGAGCCTGCCAAACTGACGACGGAGCGCACATGATTCGATCGCTGTTACCTCTGCTGGCCGCCTGCGCCTTCCCCGCACTGGCCCTGGCCGCCCAGCCCGCCACCGTCCGCGTCGACTACATCCACAGCGGCAACGCCCTGTCCGAACAGTACGCCATCGAGCGCGTGCTGATCGAACCGCTGCCGTGGCCGGGCGACATGTCGCGGCCGTTCGACGACACGAACCGCGGCAACAACCGCGTCGAGGTGGCCGATGCGAAGACGGGAGACTTGCTGTATTCGCGCGACTTTTCCACCGTGTTCGGCGAGTGGAAGACGACGGAAGAGGCCAATAAACTCAGCCGCGGGTTCCATGAGTCCGTGCGCTTTCCGAAGCCCGACCGCCCCGTGCGCGTGCGCATCCTGAAGCGCGACGAGCGCAACCAGTTCTCCGTCGCGTGGAGCGTCGATGTCGACACGGATGCGCAGGACGTCGTGCGGGCACAGGGACCGGCGCCGGCCACGCCGATTCCGATCCGCGTGAGCGGACCGTCGCCGCGCAAGGTCGACCTGCTCGTGCTGGGCGACGGTTATACGCAGGCCGAGATGCCGAAGTTCGAAGCCGCGGTACGCCGCCTCGCGCAGCATTTGTTCGAGGTGTCGCCGTTCAAGGAGCGCGCGAACGATTTCAACGTGTGGGCGCTGGCCGTGCCGACGCAGGAATCCGGCGTGTCGCGGCCGTCGACGGGCGTGCATCACGCGTCCGCGCTGGGCACGCGCTACGACATCTTCGGCAGCGAGCGCTATGTGCTCACGCTGGACAACCGTGCGCTGCGCGACATCGCGCAGTACGCGCCGTACGAATTCATCGAGATCCTCGTCAACAACGACACGTATGGCGGTGGCGGCATCTTCGGCCAGTTCAGCACGGCGGCTGCGAACAACGACTGGGCGGACTATCTGTTCGTGCACGAGTTCGGCCACCACTTCGCCGGGCTGGCCGACGAGTACTACACGTCGCCCGTCGCGTACCAGTCCAGCGGCGCGCGCATGGAGCCGTGGGAACCGAACGTGACGGCGTTGCGCGATCCGGCCCGCCTGAAGTGGAAGCAATACGTGCAGGCCGGCACGCCGTTGCCGACGCCGTGGCCCAAGGCCGAGTACGAAGCGTATTCGCGCGAGTACCAGAAAAAGCGGGCCGCGCTGCGGGCGGCCAACCGGCCGGAGTCGGAGATGAACGCGCTGTTCCGCGAAGACCTGGCGCACTCGAACGCCCTGTTTGCGCAGGCCAGGTACCGCAAGGCGATCGGCGCGTTCGAGGGCGCGAACTACGAAGCGACCGGCTATTACCGTCCGGCCATGCAATGCATCATGTTCGACCGCAGCGGCGAGTTCTGCCCCGTCTGCCAGGACGGCATCAGCGACATCATCGACCTGTACGCGGGCCGGCCTGCCAAAAAGTAGCACCGGCGGGTGCGCTGCCGAACAGAGTCACCCGGGCGGCGCACCTATCCTCGTTTCGACTACTCACCTACGAAACGGGATCATCATGAACAAATTCCTCCCCACCCTCGTGTGTGCCCTGCTGGCGTCGTCGGCCTGGGCCCAGACCACGGCCAATACGGCGCCGATCGGCCAGGCCGTCTCCGGCCACAACACCACGGCCGCCGGCGTGTCCGGCACGGGCCTGCGCACGGACGGCACGGCGAACACCGGTTCCGCACATGGCGCCACGGGCCGCCAGGCCGCTGGCGTCAACAGTGCCGGCCAGGTCGTCGGCAAGAGCACGGCCGTCATCAATCCCGCGCCGGCCAAGGCCGACAGCGTCAACGCCCAGGCCACCAACACGACGGCACCCAACAACACCGACACCGATGCGGCCGCTACCGGCGGGCGCGGCAAGGCCGGCACGAAGGCCGAAAGCGAAGTCATGAAGGCGAATGCAAGGGCCGTGAAAGAGCCGCCGGGCAGCCGCATGAAAACGGAAGCGGCTGTGAAGGCAAGCAAGAAAAAACATGCTGAATCGAAACGCAAGGGCGCCGAGAAGGCGGCCGAGCGCTGAAAAATCTTGTCACAAATTGGATGATGACCAGTATGTACTGCGTGCGCTGGCGAACAGAGTGAAAGTTGTCCAAAGCATATTCTGAAGCCCTGACTTAACAAAAACATATCGGCGCGTCACGGCGCGCCCCACCATAATCTTCAGGAGAACTACGATGAATAAACTGCTCGCCACCCTGATCGCCGGCCTGTTCGCTACCTCGGTCTACGCCCAGACCACGACCGCACCGGCGACCCCGGTCACGACCACCACCGACACCACCATGGGCCAGAGCGGCACGGCTGGTACGACCTCGACCGGCAATGCGGATGCCGACAAGAAGATCGCCAAGGCCAACGAGAAGGAAGCCAAGGAGATGTCGAAGCAGGACGAGAAGATCGACAAGGCCGTCGGCCAGGCCAACGAGAAGAAGGCCAAGGCCCACGACAAGGCCGAGAAGAAGGTTGCCAAGGCTCACGAGAAGGTCGCCAAGGCTGATCCGGAAGACAAGGCCAAGGCTGCTGCCAAGGCCGAGGAAAAGACCGCCGAAGCCAATTACGACGCCCAGAAGACCATGATCAAGGCCGACGAAAAGGCCCAGAAGAAGATCGTGGACGCCAACGCCGATAAAGCCAAGGCCCACGCCAAGGCCAATGAAAAGCGTGCCGAAGCCACCGCCGAGGCACACAAGGACGCCGCCAAGTAATCGGATGCGCCCATGAAAAAACGGACCCGCGGGTCCGTTTTTTTTATCCTCAACCGCCGTCCGTTTGGCGCATCGCGAGGTCTTTCGCCTTCAGCTTGGCCGACAACGGCTTGCCCTTGTTGGCCCGCTTGCCGAAGTGCGGCTCCAGGCCGGACGCGAACAACTCCACCGTGCGTGGCTTGTCGCCGGCCCAGGTGCCGACCACGTTCAGGCCTTTCTGGCTGATCGGCTGCACGGCCAGCAGCTTTTCCTTCGGCTCGAGGCCCATCAGGATCACGCCGCGGCCGCCGTTCTGCAGCACCTTCATCTCGTCGATGCCGAACACCAGCACGCGGCCCTTCTCGGACAGGCAGGCGATGGCGCCCGCATTGTCCGATACGACGCGCGGCGCCAGCGGCACGGCGCCGTCGTCCAGCGTGATAAACGATTTACCACCTTTCAGGCGCGTGATCATGTCGCCAGCTTTCGTGATGAAGCCGAAGCCGGTCGTCGTCGCGAGCAACAGGCGCGTCTCGGCCGGGCCCACGTAGTAGTACAGGATGCGTCCGCCGCCGGAGAGATCCACGAGGGTCGTGATGGGCACGCCGTCGCCGCGCGCGCCGGGCAGGGCGGCCACGGGCACGGAATACACCTTGCCGTTGTCGCCGACGCACAGCAGCGTGTCGACCGTGCGGCACTCGAACGCGCCGTACAGCGAGTCGCCCGCCTTGAACGTGAACTGGGCCGGATCGTGGCCGACGCCGGTACGCGCGCGCACCCAGCCCTTTTCGGACACGATGACGGTCACCGGCTCGTCGATGATCTTCTGCTCGGCCACGGCCTTCTGCGCTTCCTCGATCAGCGTGCGGCGGTCGTCGCCGTACTGTTTCGAGTCCGCCTCGATCTCGCGGATGATCAACCGCTTCATCGAGTTCGGGTTATCGAGGATGTCTTCCAGCTTTTCCTTCTCGCCGCGCAGCTCGGCGAGCTCCTGCTGGATCTTGATCGCTTCCAGGCGCGCCAGCTGGCGCAGGCGGATCTCGAGGATGTCCTCGGCCTGGCGTTCGGACAGGCGGAAACGCTCGATCAGCGCGGCCTTCGGATCGTCCGAATTGCGGATGATGTGGATGACCTCGTCGATGTTCAGCAGGACGGTTTCGCGGCCTTCCAGGATGTGGATGCGGTCGTTGACCTTGCCCAGCCTGAATTCCGTGCGGCGGCGGACCGTGACGAAGCGGTACTCGATCCATTCCTGCAGGATCTCGGTGAGACCCTTCTGGCGCGGACGGCCGTCGCCGCCGATCATCACAAGGTTGATCGGTGCCGACGTTTCCAGCGACGTGTGCGCCAGCAGCATCAGCATGAATTCGGTCTGGTCCTGGTTCTTCGACTTCGGCTCGAACACGAGGCGTACCGGCGCTTCGCGGCCGGATTCGTCGCGCACGGCGTCCAGCGCGCCGAGGATCGTCTGCTTCAGCGTGAGCTGCTCGGGCAGCAGGGTCTTCTTGCCGACCTTGATCTTCGGGTTCGTGAGTTCCTCGATCTCTTCCAGCACGCGCTGCGACGACACGCCCGGCGGCAGTTCCGTGACGACGGCCTGCCACTGGCCGCGCGCCAGTTCCTCGATCTTCCAGCGCGCGCGCACCTTCATCGAGCCACGGCCCGATGCGTACATGTCGGCGATGCTTGACGCCGGGGTGATGATCTGGCCGCCGCCCGGATAGTCCGGACCGGGCATGAGGGTCATCAGCTCGGCGTGCGTGATCTTCGGATTGCGGATCATCGCGACGGCGGCGGAAGCCACTTCACGCAGGTTGTGCGACGGGATCTCGGTGGCCATGCCGACCGCGATGCCGGACGCGCCGTTCAGCAGCAGCATCGGCAGGCGCGCTGGCAGCGTGCGCGGTTCCTCGCTGGAACCGTCGTAGTTCGGCTGGAAGTCGACGGTGCCCATGTCGATTTCGTCGAGCAGCAGGCGCGAGACGGGTGTCAGACGGGCTTCCGTGTAACGCATCGCGGCGGCGCCGTCGCCGTCGCGCGAGCCGAAGTTGCCCTGGCCGTCGATCAGCGGATAGCGCAGGGAGAAATCCTGGGCCATGCGCACGAGGGCGTCGTAGACCGACTGGTCGCCGTGCGGGTGCAGCTTACCGAGCACGTCGCCGACGACGGTCGCGGACTTGCGCGGCTTCGCGGTCGGGCCGAGACCCAGTTCGTTCATCGAGTACAGGATGCGGCGCTGGACGGGCTTCTGGCCGTCCGAGACGTCCGGCAGCGCGCGGCCTTTCACGACCGAGACGGCATAGTCCAGGTACGCGCGCTCGGCGAAAGTCGAGAGGGTCAGCGTCTCGGCGTCATCGCCGCCGCCGCCGCCGGGGGGAGTGGTTTGTTCGAAGAGGCTTGCTTGCGTCATGATCTTGTATGTTCGATTCTTTTCGGGCTGCGTCGCGTGGGCTCGGGGAGCCCACCCCACGGCGTTGCAGGTAACGTAGGGTGGGCACCCCGTGCCCACGCGCTACGTGCGCGTCAAATGTCCGCTTCCGTCTCGTTCCCGTGCTCCTCGAGCCACGCGCGACGGGCGGCAGCTTCGCCTTTACCCATCAGCATGTTGAAGCGCGCCGACGATTCGGCCAGGCCGTAGTCGCCGAAGGCCACCGGCAGCAGGCGGCGGGTGTCCGGGTTCATCGTCGTTTCCCACAGCTGCTCGGCGTTCATCTCGCCCAGGCCCTTGAAGCGGGAGATGCTCCACACGCCTTCCTTCAGGCCTTCTTTTTTCAGCTTGTCCTCGATGGCGAGCAGTTCGCCGTCGTCCAGCGCGTACAGCTTCTGGATCGGCTTCTTCCCGCGCGCCGGCACGTCCACGCGGTACAGCGGCGGGCGCGCGACGCATACGTGGCCGTTCTTGAAGAGGGCAGGGAAATGCTTGAAGAAGAGGGTCAGCAGCAGGACCTGGATGTGCGAGCCGTCGACGTCCGCATCGGAGAGGATGCAGATCTTCCCGTAGCGCAGGCCGGACAGGTCCGGGCTGTCGTCCGGGCCGTGCGGATCGACGCCGATCGCCACCGCGATGTCGTGGATCTCGTTGTTGGCGAACAGGCGGTCGCGGTCCGTTTCCCACGTGTTCAGCACCTTGCCGCGCAGCGGCAGGATCGCCTGGAATTCCTTGTCGCGGCCCATCTTGGCGGAACCGCCCGCCGAATCGCCCTCGACGAGGAACAGCTCGTTGCGCGTGATGTCCGTCGATTCGCAGTCGGTCAGCTTGCCCGGCAAAACGGCCACGCCGGACGACTTCTTCTTCTCGACTTTTTGCAGCGAACGGAGACGCGATTGCGCCTGCTTGATGACGAGTTCCGCCAGCTTGCGGCCGTATTCGACGTGCTGGTTCAGCCACAGTTCGAGCGGCGGCTTGGTGAACGACGACACGAGTTTCACCGCGTCGCGCGAGTTCAGGCGTTCCTTCGTCTGGCCCTGGAATTGCGGGTCCAGCACTTTCGCGGACAGCACGAACGAGACGCGCGCGAACACGTCTTCCGGCAGCAGCTTGACGCCCTTCGGCAGCAGCGAGTGCATCTCGACGAAGCCCTTCACGGCGCCGAACAGGCCGTCGCGCAGGCCGGACTCGTGCGTGCCGCCGCTGACCGTCGGGATCAGGTTGACATAGGATTCGCGCACCACCGAACCTTCCTCGGTCCAGGCCACGACCCACGCCGCGCCTTCGCCCTCGGCAAAGCCTTCATCGCCGGCGGCGGCGTACTGCGCGCCTTCGAACAGCGGGATCACGGTCTGGCCGCCGCCGGCCGTCTGCGCCAGCGCTTCCGTCAGGTAGCCGCGCAGGCCTTCGTCGTAGCGCCAGGTCTGCTTGTCGCCGGTCTTGGCGTTCGTCAGCGTGACGGTCACGCCCGGCAGCAGCACGGCTTTCGAGCGCAGCAGGCGCTGCAGCTCGGTCATCGGGATGTTCGGCGAATCGAAGTATTTACCGTCCGGCCAGGCGGTGACGCGCGTGCCGTTCTTCTTGCCGCCGCGCTCGAACGGTTCGGAGGTCAGCGGCTCGATGACGTCGCCGTCGGCGAACACGAGCTTGTGCACGCCGTTGCCGTCGTCGTCCTTGCGCCACACCGTGATTTCCAGGCGCTTCGACAGTGCGTTCGTGACGGACACGCCGACGCCGTGCAGGCCGCCCGAGAACGCGTAGGCGCCACCGGAGCCCTTGTCGAACTTGCCGCCGGCGTGCAGGCGGGTGAACACGATCTCGACGGTCGAGACGCCTTCTTCCGGATGCAGGCCGACCGGGATGCCGCGGCCGTCGTCCTCGACGGTGATGGAACCGTCCGCGTTCATCGTCACGTCGATGTTCTTGCAGTGGCCGCCCAGCGCCTCGTCCGAGGCGTTGTCGATCACTTCCTGGATAATGTGCAGCGGATTCTCGGTGCGTGTGTACATGCCCGGACGCTGCTTGACGGGCTCCAATCCTTTCAGGACGCGGATGGATGATTCGCTGTAATCGGGTGCGGGTTTCTTGGTGGCCATGCTTGATCTTCAATCATTCGAATGCTGCGCATTCTATCTTGTCGCGCGGAAAATAAGCGACTTCACGCGGTGGGTTCTACAGGACGGGACGCGGCGTGCGGCCAAAACAACTGTATGAAAATACAGTATTTTTGCCTGTTAAGCGCAAGTTTGCAAGTGTTCGTTGCACGGATTGCCAAGTCGGCGGCATCCCGGCATCCTGTGCATATGCGGGTGGGTGCGGAGATTTCATTACTAAAACGATATTTTTCTTAAAACGAATCGTGCGCGACCGTCGCAAGGATATATTGAGATCATGGCTGAGGACAATGACAAGCACGCTAATGAACCAGCGGACGCCGGACCGCCGCCGAGGGTGCCGGACCGGCGAGCGGGCGGCAATGCGTCGCGCTACCTCCGTACCGACGACACGCCGTTGAACTTGGCCGGCCGCGTATTGCGCTCGCGCTGGCGTGCGCTGACCGACAAGTTCAACCGCGACTTCATGCGGCGCACGCTGCGCATTGGCGTCTCCGCCCGCATCTTCCATCCGGAAGAGGGCGCGAAAGGCCTGCGCAGCAAGAACTTGCAATACCTTGAGGAATCGATCGCGCAATGGGTGATGTCGCGCGACGTGCTCGTGTTCATGGTCCCGACTGTCAATACGAACGGGCTGCTGCACCCCAGCAACATCACGATGCGTCATTACGCGCGCCACCTGGACGGCCTCGTGCTGCAGGGCGGGGCGGACGTGTCGCCGATGACGTATTCCGAAACGCCGACGCGGCCCGAATGGAACGGCGACCGCGCGCGCGACGTGTATGAACTGGAACTGCTGCACGAATTCGTCGACGCGGGCAAGCCCGTGCTGGGCATCTGCCGCGGTTGCCAGCTGATCAACGTCGCGTTCGGCGGCACCTTGCACCAGGATATCGTCTCGAACGTGCCCGGCGCCCTGCCGCACGTGCACGACATCTACGACGCGCACCGGCACGCCATCATGTTTCCGCATGGATCGTCGCTGCGCAAGATGTTTCCCCAGCACGAACGCGCCGTCGTGAACTCGATCCACCACCAGGCCGTCAAGGACCTGGGCCGCGATATCCACGTGGAGGCGATGTCCGAGCCGGACGGCGTCATCGAAGCGATCCGCTACCAGCGTGCGCCATTCGTGATGGGCTTGCAATGGCATCCGGAATTCCACCGCGCCACGGGCGGCGACCTGCTCGACTGCACGCCGGTGCTGGATGAATTCCTGCGGGCCGCGCGCGAGACCCGCCTATGAGCCGCCTCTGATCACAGCGGCAGGGGCCGCCCCTGCACGATGCTCTTCATCACGAGCGTCGACGTCAGCCGCAGCACGTTCGGCAACGTCGACAGGCTGTCGTCCCACAGTTTCTGGTACGCCGCCAGGTCCGTCGTGATGACGTTCAGAATGTAGTCCGGGTCGCCGAACAGGCGCTGCGCCTGGATGATTTCGGGAACGCCGGGCACGGCGACTTCGAAGGCACGTACGCTCTCCCGGTCGGTGGCGCGCAAGGTGACGAACACGATGGCCGCGAAATTCAGTCCGACGGCCGCCGGATCGATCGTCGCCCGGTAGTCGGCGATGATCCCCGCGTCTTCCAGTGCGCGCACGCGCCGGTGGCACGGCGACAGGCTCAAGCCGATGCGTTCCGCCAGGTCGGTGAGAGAAAGTCGTCCGTCTTTCTGTAGTTCCGCAAGAATCTTTCGATCGTAATCGTCCATGAGAAAGATGTTGCCTGATATGGGCGACTTTTGACAAGACTCTGGAAGCACATTTCTGGCGCGGCGCAGTACGCTGTCGTCATGAATACACATACCCTCCTGCTGTTTTCCGTCACCGTCCTGCCGCTCGTGTGCACGCCCGGCCCGGACATCCTGTTCATTGCGTCGCAAGCGATGTCCGGCGGCACACCGGCCGGACTGCGCGCCACGACGGGCGTGCTGCTCGGCTATTGCGTCCATTCCTTTCTCGTCGCGCTCGGCCTCGCGGCCGTGGTGGCGGCGTCACCCGTCCTGTTCGAGGCGATCCGCTGGGCCGGTATCACATACCTGGTCTACCTGGCCTCGAAGATGATCCGGGCGGCGCTGCGTTCCGGCGAGCTCGTCGTACCGAAGGGGCGGGTAACGAACCAGCTCGCCAAGGGTTTTCTTACGTCCCTGCTCAATCCGAAGGGAATGATGGTGTACGTGGCCATCCTGCCCCAGTTCATGGACCGGCACGGCGGCAACACGACGCTGCAGGCGGTCGTCCTGTCGGCGGCCTTCATGTTCTGGTGCGCGGTCGTGTACGCCTCGCTGTGCCTTGCGCTGGGCCGGGCAGGACAGCGCCGCCTGAACGACACCCGGCGCCGGGTGATCGACGGCTCGGCCGGTGGCATGGTCCTGGTTGCGGCCGGGTTCATGGCGCTGGTCCGGCAATGAGCAGATTGCGCTTGCGTTCATCTTCGTCCCGATCCATAATCTAAACGAGAATCATTCTCATTTATGCGAGGAGTCTTTATGGACGACGATCTGCTGGACGAACTGAACACGCCGGACGGGCGGCGCACCACGCGCCACGAACTGCTCGTGGCGGCGCTGCTGCACCTGATGTCGCAATACACCGTGAACAATGCGGATGCCTGCGACCGCGCGAGCGGCGATGGGCCGTGCGTGAAACTGGCCTCGGTGATCGAGCGCCACCTGAATGCGCTGGCGCGCCTGCCGGATGCCGATCCGGTGCTGCGCGCCACCTGCGAACAGCTGAGCGTGAAATGGGCAGCCCTCGTCGACCGCGGCCTGCCGGCGCCCGTCAAGCGCCCGCTGCTGGCACGGATCCTGGGGCCGGGCCGGCCCTCGCTGGCGACCTGACTCAGTCCAGCCAGGCCCTGAGCGCCGCCTCGCCGTCCGCGCTGAACGCGAGCACGCGCGATTCCGGCACGCGGCGCGCCCAGCCCAGTTGCTGGAAACGGTCCAGCAGCGCCGTCCCGAGGGCGCCGGCCAGGTGATGGCGGCGCTCGCTCCAGTCCAGGCAATGCCGGCACAGCGGCCGCCGTGTGGCGGAGGGCAGTGGATCGATGCCGATGGCCGCGATCAGTGCGCGGCCATGGTCGGTCAGGGTGACGCCGCCCGCATCCAGCGCGAACGCGCCGCGCCGGGCCAGACTTTCGTAGACGAGCACCCCGAGTTCGCCGGCGAGATGGTCGTAGCAGACCCGCGCCTTGCGCAGCGCCGGTTCGCGCGGACTGGAACGCACGCGCACGGATCCTGTGCCGAACGCGATGCCCATCATGGATTCGAGCAGGTGCGCGACGTCGGCGTCGGCGATGCGGAAATAACGGTGCCGCCCCTGCGCCTCCACGGCGAGCAGGCCCGCCTCGCGCAGCTTGGCGAGGTGCGTGCTGATCGTCTGGCGCGTGACGCCGGCGGCGTCGGCCAGTTCCGTCGCCGTCAGTGCCATGCCGCTCATCAGCACGTTCAGCACTTCGGCGCGCGCCTGGTCGCCGATCAGTGCGGCGATGTTCGCGATATTCGGTCCGTCTCTCATGGTTCGATCTTAGCCGAAGCATCGGGGGAGGGCCAGTGACTACCATGGGGCTTCAACGTTACGAGGAGCCATCATGCCCATCACCTGTTTCATCCGCTACGAGATCGACCCCATCCAGCGCGACGCTTTCCGCGAGTATGCCGGGAACTGGGGCCGCATCATCCCGCGGCTGGGTGGCCGCCTGCTCGGCTATTTCCTGCCGCACGAAGGCACCAATTACGAGGCGTGGGGTCTCGTCGGCTTCGACAGCCTGGCCGATTACGAAGCCTACCGGCTGCGCCTGAAGAAAGACGACGAAGCAGTGGCGAACTTCCGGTTTGCGCGCGAAAAGCGCTTCATCCTGCGCGAGGAGCGCACGTTCCTGGAAAACGTCGCATGATCGCCGTGATCTTCGAAGTGGAGCCGGCGCCCGGCAAGCGCCAGGATTACCTGGATGCGGCCGCCGCGCTGCGTCCCGAACTGGAAGCGATCGACGGCTTCATCTCCATCGAACGTTTCGCATCGCTGGCGCGGCCGGAGAGGATGTTGTCGCTGTCGTTCTGGCGCGACGAGGACGCCGTGAAACGCTGGCGCACCTTGCCCGCGCACCGTGCCATGCAGGCGGCAGGGCGGGCCGGCCTCTTTGCCGATTACCGCCTGCGCGTGGCCGCCGTCGTGCGCGACTATGGATTGCACGAGCGGGAAGAAGCGCCGCCAGTTACTCCTTGATTTCGGGCTCGACCAGTTGGGCCAGCAGCTGCAGCGATTCCTGCCAGCCGAGGTAGCACATCTCGGCGGGAATCGCGGCCGGGATGCCTTCCTGCTTGACCTTGATGTCGACCCCGCAGAACACCTCGCGCAGCTGCACGGTCGTCTGCATGCGGCCGGGCAGGTTGGGATCGTTGAATTCGGCCGTGTAGACGAGGCGCTTGCCCGGTTCCAGTTCCAGGTATTCGCCGCCGAACGAGTGGCTGCCGTCCGTCGTGAAATTCGTGAAGGACATCCGGTAGCGGCCGCCGACGCGGGCGTCCTGCTCGTGCACGGTGCAGGTGAAGCCGTGCGGCGGCAGCCATTTGGCGACGGCGGCCGGCGTGATAAAGGCGCGGTAGACGCGGTCGGCGGTGGATTTCAGGACGCGGTGCAGTTCTACAGTATTCGTGGACATGATCGGTCTCCTTGGCGTAAGTGGCAGAGGACATCCCTCTGATCCTACGACGAACGGGCGGCCCGCGGATCGACACGCGGACAAAAAAATTATCGTCCGCGGAAGCGCCGGATCGCCGCGTCGACCATGCCCTCCGCGCTGCCCTGGCGTTCGTACTGCCCGCGCAGGAAACTTGCGTCGCCGCCGTCGCTGGCCGCCGCGGCCAGGTGCGGCAGCGCGTCCAGGCTGCCCAGCGCCTGCGCATGCGGTTCCATCAGGTCCAGCGTGGCGATGATGTCCTCGCGCAGCGGGAGTTGTTCATAGGTCTTCGGATGCGTGATCACGCCGTCGAGCCCGAAGCGGCTGGCCTGGAAGCGGTTGTAGTTGTAGACGAGGTAGTCGTCTTCCAGCGGCGGCGCTTCCTTCCGTTCGAGCAGGTGGCGGCACAGCGCCTGCAGGTAGGCCGCGAGCGCGGCGGCCCGTTCGACCGTCAGCGGCGTATCGCACACGCGCAGCTCGATCGTGCCGTATTCCGGTTTCGGCCTCAGGTCCCAGTAAAAATCCTTCATGCTCCTGATGATGCGCGTGCGCTCCATCTTGGCGAAGTAGACGTCGGCGAAGTCCGCCCAGCTGAGCGTGAACGGCGCGCGGCCGCTCAGGGGGAAGGCCGAGACCGAATTCAGGCGCGCCGAATCGAAGCCGCTGTCGTGGCCCTGCACGAACGGCGACGATGCGGACAGGGCGATGAAGTGCGGGATGTAGCGCGACAGGGCGTGCAGCAGGAACAGCGCGTCGTCGCCGCTGGCGCAGCCGATGTGCACGTGCTGGCCGAACACGGTGAACTGCTTGGCGAGATAGCCGTACAGCGCCGACAATTCCTGGTAGCGCGGCTTGGCCGAGATGCGCTGTTCGGACCAGTGCTGGAACGGATGCGTGCCCCCGCCGGCGATGCCGATGTTCAGTACGTCGCTGGCGGCGACCAGCGTATCGCGGATCTCGAGCAACTCGGCCAGCAGCGTGCGGTAGTTCGTCTGCACGCTCGAATTTATCTCGATCATGCTTTCCGTGATCTCGGGCGTGACGTTGCCGGGGAACGGCTTGCGCTTCAGCAGGTGCATCAGGTCGGGGCTGGCCGGCGTGAGGTCGAAGTCGGACAGGCTGACGAGCTGCAGTTCCAGCTCCACGCCGAACGTCAGCGGTGCCGAGGTGGCGAAGGGTTCAAGCGGCATGGTTGACCTCCGGCGCTTCGCGCGCCCACACGAGGGCGCGTTGCAGGATGATGGGACCGAATACTTCGAGCAGCATCGTCACGGCGGCCACGGCGCGCAATTCTTCGACGACCTGCACGCCGGCGTGGCGCGCATGCTCGATCAGGAGGATCACGAACACGGACAACGGCGTCAACGCCACGCCCGTCAGCGCACCCTTGCGCCACGAGATGCCGGACAGATGGGCGAACGCCGTCACGCCGGCCATCTTGGCGAGCAGGCGCACGAGCACGAGGGCGACGGCAAGCAGAGCGCCGGCCCACACGCGGCGCCAGTCGAGCGTCGAGGCGGCGAACACGAACAGCACGACGGTGAGCAGTTCGCCCAGCGCGCCGAAATTGCGCTGCGCCTGACTGAACGCGACGCGGCGGTGGCGCGCCGTCAGTCCGAACGCGAGCGCCGCGACGACGGGCGACAGGCCCAGTGCGTACGTGATCGCGACGAGCAGGATCACGGCCAGCGCGAAGGCGACGGTGGCGTCCTGCGCCAGCTTGCCCAGCAGACGCAGGATGCCCGGCACGACCAGGCCGAACACGGCGCCCGTGAAGGCCGAGACGCCCAGCACGACGAGGCTGTTCCACAGCGCGTCGCCGACGTCCTCGAACGTGCGGAAGATCCACAGGCCGACGGTGGCGTTGAACGCGAACACGGCCAGCACGCAGTTCAGCGCACACAGGTGCAGTGCCCGTTCCGTCACCTGGCCCGAGCTTTTCTGTTCGTTGATCACGCGGACGACGGTCGCGGGCGACGTCGCCATCGACAGCGACGCGAGCATCAGCCGGTCGATCAGCGCCGCGCCGAACGCATTCGCGACGAGGTAGACGCCGACGAACGTCAGGCCCGCTTCGACGAGGCCCGTGACGCCGATCCACGGATTCGTGCGCAGCCAGCGCAGGTTGATGCGGTAGCCCAGCTCGAACAGGATCAGGCCGAACCCGACGTCGGCCAGCAGCAGCGTCGTGCCGCCTTCCGGCAGCGGCAGTATGCCCAGCTGGGGCGCGGCCAGGATGAACCCGACGAGGCCATAGAAACTGATGCGCGGCAGGCCGGTCCAGCGCTGCCCGAATTCGCCGACCAGCCAGGCCAGCGTGATCGCGAAGGGCCAGGCGAGGCTCGTGAGGACAGACAGGAATTCCTGCATACCGGCTCCTTTGTCAAAATGTTACAACCTGCGACCGATTCTACAAGAGCGATTTGTCCGCACGATTACGTGTAGGAATACGCCGTGCGCAATTCAAACGCCGCGCGTGGGCACGGGGTGCCCACCCTACGATGTTCACATTGCCGTAGGGGGGCACTCCCCGCCCAGCTTTGCGTGAAGGATCGCCGTCCGGTTATTTGCTCAACAAACGCATCGCCCGTTCCAGGCCGTCGATCGTCACGGGGAACATGCGGTTGCCCATGATCTGCCGGATGACGGCGATCGATTGCCGGTACTGCCACAGGTGCTCGGGTTCCGGATTCAGCCACGCGAATTTCGGGAAGGCGTGGCAGAACCGGGCGAGCCATTCCGCGCCCGCTTCCTCGTTGGCGTATTCGACGGAGCCGCCCGGCGCGAGGATTTCGTAGGGGCTCATCGTCGCGTCGCCGACGAAGATCAGGCGCGTGTCGGCCGGGTAGGTGCGCAGCACGTCCCATGTCGGAAAGCGCTCGGCGTGGCGGCGGCGGTTGTTCTTCCACAGGTGGTCGTAGACGCAGTTGTGGAAATAGTAGAACTCCATGTGCTTGAACTCGGCCTTCGCCGCCGAGAACAGCTCTTCGGTGCGCTCGATGTGGTCGTCCATCGTGCCGCCCACGTCCAGCAGCATCAGCACCTTGATGCGGTTGCGCCGCTCCGGCTGCATCCTGATATCGAGCCAGCCCGCGTTGTTGGCGGTCGAGCGGATCGTCTCGTCCAGCGCCAGTTCGTCCGGCGCGCCCTGGCGCGCGAAGCGGCGCAGGCGACGCAGCGCGACCTTGATGTTGCGGATGCCCAGTTCACGCTCGCCGTCGTAGTCGCGGTAGGTGCGCTGGTCCCACACCTTGACCGCAGACCGGTTGCCGCCCCGCATTTTATCTTCCTTGCCGATGCGGATGCCCTGAGGATTGGTGCCGCCGTTGCCGAACGGGGACGTGCCGCCGGTGCCGATCCACTTGTTGCCGCCCTCGTGGCGCTCCTTCTGTTCCTTCAAGAGTTCCTGCAAGCGGTCCATCAGCTTGTCGTAGCCGAGTTTCTGCAGGTCCGCCTTCTGCTCGGGCGTCAGTTCGCGTTCCAAGCGCTTGATCAGCCAATCCAGAGGAATGTCGGCCTTCTCGTCGAACACCGTCTCGATGCCCTTGAAAAAGGCGCCGAACGCGCGGTCGAACTTGTCGAAATGGGCTTCGTCCTTCACCAGCGTCAGGCGCGCGAGATAGTAAAACTCGTCGAGCGACGGCGCGATCACCTGCTTCTGCAGCGCTTCCAGCAGCGTGAGGAATTCCTTGATCGTGACGGGGACCTTCGCGTCGCGCAGGGTGAAGAAGAAGTCGATCAGCATGCCGCGCCTCTTTACCCTGCGTGGCGCGCGTGGCGGCTCAGTTTGTAATGCAGGTGCGACTTGATCTCAAGCCACTCGCCGCGCACGATGCTGTACATGACCGTGTCGCGCACGGTCCCGTCGCGGCGCGGCGCATGGTGGCGCAGCACGCCATCCTTCTTGGCGCCCAATCTCTCGATGGCGGCCTGCGACGTATAATTGAAATTATCGGTGCGCAGGCCGACGACGGCGCAGCCCAGCGTGTCGAACGCGTGCGACAGCAGCAGGAGCTTGCAGCTCGTGTTGACGTGGCTGCGCTGGCGGCTCTTCGCGTACCACGTGTAGCCGATCTCGACGCGGTCGATCGCGGGCATGATGTCGTGGTAGCTGGTCGTGCCGATCACGGCGTCGCTGGACGCGTCGACGACGGCGAAGGCGACCCGGTTCGGCGTCTCCAGCCCCATGCGGATATAGGCTTCCGTGTCCTGCGGTTCCGGCACGGAGGTGACGCGCAGGTTCCACAGTTCGCCGTCGGCGGCTGCGGCGCGCAGGCCGTCGAGGTGGTGCAGCCCGAGCGGCTCCAGGCGCACGCCATTGAATTCCAGGGTGACGGGAGCGACCTGGATCATCGGTTGTGCCTCGCCATCGCCACCAGGCGCTCGAACAGGCTCACGTCCTGCTCGTTCTTGAGCAGGGCGCCCGCGAGCGGCGGCACGATCGTCTTGCCGTCCTGGCTGCGCAGGACCTCGGCCGGGATGTCCTCGGCCAGCAGGAGCTTCAGCCAGTCGAGGAATTCCGACGTCGACGGCTTCTTCTTCAGGCCCGGCACGTCGCGCAGCTCATAAAAACCCTGCAGCGCGGCGGCCAGCAGGTCGGCCTTCAGCGTGGGGTAGTGGACCTTGACGATCTCCGCCATCGTGTCGCGGTCCGGGAATTTGATGTAGTGGAAGAAGCAGCGGCGCAGGAAGGCGTCCGGCAAATCCTTCTCGTTGTTCGACGTGATGATGACGAGGGGACGGTGCTTCGCCACGACCATCTCGCGCGTCTCGTACACGTAGAACTCCATGCGGTCCAGTTCGCGCAGCAGGTCGTTCGGGAATTCGATGTCGGCCTTGTCGATCTCGTCGATCAGCAGCACGACCGGCTCCGGCGCCGTGAACGCCTGCCACAGCACGCCCTTGACGATGTAGTTGTGGATGTCGCGCACGCGCTCGTCGCCCAGCTGCGAATCGCGCAGGCGCGAGACGGCATCGTATTCGTACAGGCCCTGCTGGGCCTTGGTCGTCGATTTGATGTGCCACTGCAGCAGGGGCATGTCCAGCGCGGCCGCGACCTCTTCGGCCAGCATCGTCTTGCCGGTGCCGGGTTCGCCCTTGATCAGCAGGGGCCGGGCGAGGGTGAGGGCGGCGTTGACCGCCAGTTTCAGGTCGGCGGTGGCGACATAGTTGTCGCTGCCTTCGAAGCGTCGGGGTGCGTGCATGGGCCTGGGCAGATCATATGGAAATGCTATCGAGTATATGCCAGAACGCCGTGGCGGGCAGGCCGTCCATGCTGCGCTGCCCAATGGACTCGACTATATTCTTCGGATAGAATCGATTGGATCGTGGCAAAAATGCCATTGCAGTTGCAGTACCGGGGGTCTAGAAAACCTGCTGCCGCCGCACGGGTCGCAAGGCGCCCTATCGATTCAACCCAACGATAGGTCATCCATGAAAATTTCAACAGCATTACTCGTGCTGGCAGCCGGCGCCTCGATGGCCGGCACGGCCGGCGCAGCCGACATCGTCGGCAATCCGAAGGCAGCACCCAACAAGATCGAGCAGTGTATCGGCTGCCACGGCATCCCCGAGTACAAGGGCACGTTCCCTGAAGTCTATCGCGTACCGAAGATCGGCGGCCAGTCGGCGAAGTACATCGAAGCCGCGCTCCATGCCTATAAAAAAGGCGACCGCAACCACCCGTCCATGCGGGGTATCGCGGCCAGCCTGTCCGACCAGGACATCGCCGATATCGCCGCGTATTATTCGCAACAAACCCCGTCCAAGTAAGGAGCGCACCATGAATAAACTGATCGTCGCGCTGACCCTGGGCGCCGCCTCGCTGGTCCTGTCCGGCCAGGCGCTGGCTTCGGGCAATGCCGCCAACGGCGCCGAACTGGCGAAGAAATACAACTGCGCGTCCTGCCACGGCGCCGACTACAAGACCCCGATCGATCCCAGCTATCCGAAGCTGGCCGGCCAGCATGCCGACTACCTCGTGCATGCGCTGACCGCGTACAAGCGCGGCACCAAAGCCGCCAACGGTCGCAACAACCCGATCATGGCCGGCATGGCCCAGCCGTTGTCGGATCGCGACATGGCCGACATCGCTGCCTACCTGGAAAGTCTGCCTGCGGCGCTCGTCACGAAGCGCTGATCCGGACGGGCCGTTACAATAACGGCCCATCCGGATTGTCCGGAATCCCTCCTGCCGCGTGCCGGCCGGAGGGATTTGTCTTTTGGAGCCCGCCTTGTCCGACGTATCCCCCTCCCACATCAAGACCAATGTATTGAGCGGCCTGACGGTCGCGCTGGCGCTGGTTCCCGAGGCCATCGCCTTCGCCCTCGTGGCCCACGTGTCGCCGCTGACCGGCCTGTATGCCGCCGTGCTGGTCTCGTTCATCACCTCCGCGTTCGGCGGCCGGCCCGGCATGATTTCCGGCGCGGCCGGCGCGCTGGCCGTCGTCATGGTCGCGCTGGTCGTCCGGCACGGCGCGCAATACCTGTTCGCCGCCATCGTGCTGATGGGTGTGCTGCAAATGCTGTTCGCGGCCGCGCGGCTCGGTAAATTCATCCGCATGGTGCCGCATCCCGTGATGCTGGGCTTCGTCAACGGCCTGGCCATCGTGATCTTCGTCGCGCAGTTCGAGCACTTCAAGACGGGCGGCGGCTGGATGGCCGGCCCGCAGCTGTGGACGATGCTGGGCCTCGTCGCGCTGACGATGGCGATCATCTACGTCACGCCGCGCCTCACGAAGGCCGTGCCGGCCACGCTGGTCGGCATCCTCGCCGTCGCGCTGCTCGCGCACGTCATGGGCATCGAAACCAAGACCGTGGGCGACCTCGGCTCCATCGCGGGCGGCCTGCCGGCATTCCGCGTGCCGGACGTGCCGTTCGACCTGCAGACCCTGAAAATCGTGTTCCCGTACTCGCTCGTGCTGGCGGGCGTGGGCCTGATCGAGACGCTGTTGACGCTCACGCTGATCGATGAGATCACGGACACCCGCGGCCAGCCGAACCGCGAAAGCCTGGCCCAGGGTGTCGCGAACGTCGTCACCGGTTTCTTCGGCGGCATGGGCGGCTGCGCGATGATCGGCCAGAGCATGATCAACGTGGGCAACGGCGCGCGCGGCCGCCTGTCGGGCATCTGCGCGTCGCTGTTCCTGCTGTCGTTCATCCTGTTCGGCGCGAGCGTGATCGAGCGGATTCCGCTGGCCGCGCTGATCGGCGTGATGTTCGTCGTGTGCGAAAAGACGTTCGAGTGGGGCACGTTCCGCCTGTTCGGCAAGGTGCCGCGCGCCGATGCGCTCGTGATCGTGCTGGTGGCGGGCGTGACGCTCGTCTTCAACCTGGCGACCGCCGTGCTGGTGGGCGTGGTCGTGTCGGCGCTGGTGTTCGCGTGGCAGCACGCGAAGCAGATCCGCGTCGCGACCGCGCAGGACGCGCACGGCTGGAAAGTCTATGAACTGGAGGGCACGCTGTTCTTCGCGTCGGTGGCCGGCTTCCAGGCGCTGTTCACGCCGAAGGACGACCCGCAGGACGTCGTCGTCGAGTTTCGCAGCGCGCGCGTGGCGGACCACTCGGCGATCCAGGCCATCGACGGCCTGGCGGAACGCTACCGCGCCCTCGGCAAGCGCCTGCATCTGCGCCACCTGAGTCCGGACTGCCGCGCGCTGCTCGAGCGCGCGAAGGACATGATCGAGGTGAACCTGCCGGAAGACCCGCGCTATCGGGTCGCCGACGACAAGCTCGATTAAAAACGTCTCCCGAGCTGCTGCGCGTTGCGCTGCCGGCCTGCGATGCTCGCCGTACCACCGTACGGCTGCGCTTCTCGACCGGCATCGCCGCCGCTCGCGACGCTCGTGAGAGGTTTTTTAGCGCACGCGCTTGCGCACGCACTCCACGTACGCGTCGGTGTCCGGCTGCGTGCCGTGGCGCTGTGCCGACCAGATCATCTCGCCAAGACACTCCATGATGCCGTGGTGCGCCTCGTGCTCGCCCACGCGCGCGGCCAGCGCCTCGTAGGCGGCGCGGATGCCGCGCGGCTGGTCGATCGACACCTGTTCCGTGATCGACAGATGCATCGACAGGTGCAGGAACGGATTCGGCTTGCCGCCTTCGACGGAATAGTCGCGCGCCACCGCCGCATCGGCATCCGTCAGCTCGTCGTGGTATTCGGGATGCTGTTCGATCCAGTCGGCGGCGATGGCGTCCATCGGGGTCAGGATCTCGCCGGCGCGGCGCTTGCGCAAGGCTTCGCAGAAAAAGCGGCGGACGTCGTTGGAGGAAGGGGTGAACATGGAGAAAACCGTCGGAAAACCAGGAGGAAGGGCGTCATTGTAGCGCGATGGCGCACACCCTGCCGGCGCGGTCACGGTGCCGGCTTGCGTGCGGCCGCGGGCGCGCAGTTCGCACGCAGCGTGTCCTTGAGCGCACTCGCTTCGGCCGCGTCGCCGCGCGCGGCATGCCACTCCGCCATGTACGTCCGGGCCATGCACGTGCGCGCATGCGCGAGCTTCGCGTCCTTGCCGGCTTCTTCCAGCAGGCGCGCCGCGTTGGTCTTGCCGAGGTAGAAGTCGGCGATCGGCGCGGGCCAGTCGTCTTCCTTCTGCTGTTTCAGTGCCGCTTCCAGTTCCGTCTTCGCCAGGTCCGCCTCGCCGTGGCGCACGCGGGCGATGTACAGCCACAGCGGGCCGAGACGGTCGGCCGGCAGCAGGTCGAGCGCATGGCGCAGTTGCGGGATCGCCGTGTCCAGCTGCCCGGCCAGCATCTGCCGGCGGCCGCGCAGCAGGCTGGCGTTCGGTTGGCCCCCAGTGGCTGCCATGTCGAGCCAGACGCCGGCCTGGAGCGGATCACGGGGTACGCCGCGGCCGGTGTTGTAGATCTGGGCCAGCGCGTACTGGGCGTCCGCATTGCCGGCGTCGGCCTCGGCGCGCATCCAGGGTTCCAGTCCCGTGCCGCGCGTGAACACGTCGCCGCCCAGGTAGGCGAGGTACAGTTTTTCCTGGCTCATCGCGAACAGCACGCGGTGCGTGCGCAGGAAGTCCTGGCCGAGGTACACGTCGGCCGTGCGCGAGCCCTGCGAATCGATGACGCCCAGTTCGACGTTGCTGATGGTCTCCTGGCCGATCTGCAGGCTCTTGACCGGGGCGATCCAGTGCGGCGCGCGGTCGGAGCCGATCCCGCCGGCGTCGCCCATGCGGACCGCGCCCGGGCCATTGACGTCGATGCCGGCCTTTTTGGCGGCGTCCAGCATCATGAAGCTGCGGTGCGCGCCGGAGTCGATCAGCGCGTCCATCTCCTTGCCGTTCACGACGACCGTGAAATGCGGGTTCGGGCTGCGGCCGTAGTTGCGCCCGAACGGCAGGACGACGGTGTCTTCCTTCCACAGGAGCAGCTCCGCCTTGCGGCATTCGAGCGGTCGGTAGAATTTCATCCGCTTCGCGCGCAGGTCGAGCTCGAGGTCCGTCTGCAGCAGGAACGGGGCGCCGACGATGGCGTCGAAGGCCGGCGTGCCCGCGGTGCTGCCGATCACGGTCAGTTCGGGACGGCGGCCGGCGTGCGCCGGACCGATGGCGAAGTCCTTCAGCCGCACCCCGTACAGGCGCGACAGGCCGCCGATGCCTTCGACGTACCGACCCGTCATGGACAGGTTCAGGTCGCGCCGGGTCGCGGCGTTCATCGTCATGTGGGTCTGGTCGGAGCCGGTGTCGATCAGCATCGTGGCCGGGGTGCCGTTGATCGTGCCGTCGACCGCGGGCGCCAGGCTCGCGCCGACGTAGCGGATGGGCAGGCTGGCCACTTCCACGTAGGTGCATTTGGGCGGGGTGTCCTCGGCGTGGACACGTGCGGACGAGCACAGCGCGGCCAGCAGGACGGGGAGGGCACGGAAAATCGGCAAAGTCGGCATCATCATGGCGATGATTCTACTTCGCAATTTTGCAAAAATTACATTACCAAAATGTAAAAAAGGCAAAGGCAACCGCTTGCACGGCTGCTTTGCCTCTGTTGTGTTGCTTCTGGGCTACTTGCGCAGATCGCTCCCGCAGGTCATTCCTTCCTTGTCACACCCTGTTGCGCCAGTACCATCTTGGAGCTGCCGGCCGCGTCGGCGATGGCCTTGCTGGCTGCCGCCACCGCCTTGCTGGCATTGGCGCCACTCGCCACGGCCTTGTTACCGCCATTGCCGTTGCCATTGCCCCCCTGGGCGCGCCGCTCGTGCGGCTGGCGCAGGTAGCGCGAGCTGTGGCGGCGTTCGCCGTTCGCGGGCCACGTGATGAAACGCGACAGTTCCTGCAAGGCGCGCTGGTACACGTCGCGCTTGAATTCGATGACCACGTCGAGCGGGACCCAGTAATCGTGCCAGCGCCAGGCGTCGAACTCGGGATGGTCGGTCAGGCGCAGGTTGACGTCGTTGTCGCGTGCCACCATGCGTAGCAGGAACCAGATCTGCTTCTGGCCGCGGTAGTGACCGCGCACTTCGCGCTTGATGAAGTGATCGGGCACTTCATAGCGCAGCCAGTCGCGGGTCCGGCCCACGATCTTGACGTGCTCCTGGCGCAGGCCGATTTCTTCCTCGAGCTCGCGGTACATCGCCTGTTCCGGCGTCTCGCCGTATTTGATACCCCCTTGCGGAAATTGCCAAGAATGCTCACGCACCCGCTTGCCCCACCACACTTCGTTGTTGGCGTTCAGCAGGATGATGCCGACGTTGGGGCGAAACCCTTCACGATCGAGCATAATTCACCTCGAAACTTTCTGCCGGCTGATCCCTCTTACTTACGTTTTTACCTAGCAATCCAGATACGTCTGTCGCGCAACCTGCACAGGAACAACAGCATGCACCACGTGTTTCGGATCCATTTGTATAAAGATTGGATGCATCAGCCAGCTAATCCTTTAAAATTAGGTCGATTATAACCCTCTCTTTTTAAAAAGAATTCACCGATATGCGCGCCTCACGATTTTTTATTTCAACGCTCAAAGAAGCGCCCTCCGACGCCGAGATCGTCAGCCATAAACTGATGATGCGCGCCGGGATGATCAAGCGACTCGGCTCCGGCATCTACACGTACATGCCGCTGGGCCTGCGTGTCATTCGCAAGGTCGAGGGCATCATCCGCGAAGAGATGAACAAGGCGGGCGCGATCGAACTCCTGATGCCGCTGGTGCAGCCGGCCGAGCTGTGGCAGGAGACGGGCCGCTGGGACAAGATGGGGCCGGAACTGCTGCGTCTCAAGGATCGCCACGGCCGCGACTTCGCGCTGCAGCCGACGTCGGAAGAAGTCGTGACCGACGTCGTGCGCACCGAAGTCAAGTCGTACCGCCAGCTGCCGTTGAACTTTTATCACATCCAGACCAAGTTCCGCGACGAGCGCCGTCCCCGCTTCGGCCTGATGCGCGGGCGCGAGTTCACGATGAAGGACGCCTATTCCTTCGACCGTGACGTCGAAGGCATGCAGAAGTCCTACGAGACGATGTTCAACGCCTACGTCAGCATCTTCAACCGCTTCGGCCTGAAGTTCCGCGCGGTGGCGGCCGACAACGGCGCCATCGGCGGCACGGGCTCGCACGAATTCCACGTCATCGCCAGCACCGGCGAGGACGCGCTGGTCTACTGCCCGAACTCGGACTTCGCGGCCAACATGGAAGCGGCCGAGGCGCTGCCGCTGATCGCCCAGCGCGGCGCCGCGACGCAGCCGCTGACGAAGGTCTCCACGCCGAAGACGACCAAGTGCGAAGACGTGGCCAAGCTGCTCGGCATCGGCCTGGACCAGACCGTCAAGTCGATCGCGCTGACGGTCGAGAAGGACGTCGACGGCAGGCAGGTCAGGGAAAACTGGCTGCTGCTGCTGCGCGGCGACCATGAACTGAACGAAGTCAAGGTCACGAAAGTGCCGGGCCTGAAGGACTTCCGCTTCGCCAGCGAAGCCGAGATCCAGGAAGCCTACGGCACCGTGCCGGGCTACCTCGGCCCCATCGGTACGAAGCGGCCGGTCAACATCGTGGCCGACCGCACCGTCGCCAACATGGCCGATTTCGTGTGCGGCGCAAACGAAGCCGAATACCACCTCACCGGCGCCAACTGGGGCCGCGACGTGGCCGAACCGCTCGTCGCCGACCTGCGCAACGTCGTCGAAGGCGATGCGTCGCCGGACGGCAAGGGCACGCTCGCGATCGAGCGCGGCATCGAAGTGGGCCACGTGTTCCAGCTGGGTACCGCGTACTCCGCCGCGATGAACTGCGTCTACCTGGACGAGAAGGGCCAGCCGGCCCCGATGCAGATGGGTTGCTACGGCATCGGCGTGACCCGTATCCTGGGCGCCGCCATCGAACAGAACTTCGACGACAAGGGCATCATCTGGCCGGACGCCATCGCGCCGTTCGAACTGGTGCTGTGCCCGATGGGCTATGACCGCAGCGATCTGGTGAAGACCGAGACCGATCGCCTGTATGCCGAGCTGCAGGCGGCCGGCGTGGACGTCATCGTCGACGACCGCGGCTTGCGTCCGGGCGCCATGTTCGCCGACTGGGAACTGGTCGGCGTGCCGCACCGCGTCGTGATCGGCGAGCGCGGCCTCAAGGAAGGCAACCTGGAATACCAGGGCCGCCGCGAGCTTGACGCGACCGCCGTCCCGGCTGCGGACATGGTCGGCTTCATCAAGGGCAAGCTGGGCAAGTGATGGCACGACGGTTGATGGTCCGGGCAGCAGCCCGGTTCGGCCCGGTCTTGCTCGCCGCTGCACTGATGAGCAGCGGCGCGGCGCAGGCCGGCAACCAGAAAGAAGAAGCGCTCGCCGATTCGGTCCGGCTGGCGCTCGAAAACGCCATCCGCGACGGCCGGCCGCCCAAGCCGGCCTTCCGCGACGAGGTCGCGCGCGTGCGCTATCAACAATGGTTCGACGCGATGTCGGCGCGCCTCAAGCGCCGCCTGCCGGACGACCAGACGCGCACGGAATTCCTCGAAATCGCGTGGTACGAAGCGACGCGCGCGGGCCTCGATCCGGGGCTCGTGCTGGGCCTGATCCAGGTCGAATCGGCGTACCGCAAGTACGCCGTGTCGATGGTCGGCGCGCGCGGCTACATGCAGGTGATGCCGTTCTGGACGAAGGTGATCGGCGATTCGAACCGCCGCGCGCTGTTCGACATGCAGACGAATTTGCGCTATGGCTGCTCGATCCTGCGCATGTACATCGACATGGAAGGGGGCAACCTGTACCTCGCCCTCGGCCGCTACAACGGCAGCCGCGGCAAGCCCGAGTATCCGAATGCGGTGCTGGCGGCGTGGAAGAACTGGGAGTTCAAGCAGGACGTGATGGTGTCCAGCCGCTGAACGCGGAGACCCTTGGTGGGCTCGGGGAGCCCACCCTACTGCATCGTCTCAATCGTAGGGTGGGGTGATTGATGCCGGGGGCATCGATCACGTGCCCACCAATTCATGCGCGGATTTCCTCGATCAGCTGCTGCGCGTGGCGCGGCAACCCCTCGAAGCTGCGCATGCACAGCGACAGCTGGCGCACCGCCCACGCGTCGGCCAGCTCCAGTACGGCGAGGTTCATCGTGCGCGCGCAGCGCCGCGCGGCCGGTTCGGACACCAGGCCGATCCCGACTCCGCTCTCCACCATCCGGCACACGGCGTCGAAGCTGCGCAGGCGCACGCGCGCGCGCAAGGTGCGGCCCGCGCGTTCGGCCAGCTGCGTCAGATAGCGGAACAGGGCGCTGTCGCCCGTCAGCGTGACGTGGTCGAAATCGACGAGCCGCGCGAACGTCACGGCTTGCCCCTCCTGCGTGACGAGCGTGCGCGCCATGGCCGGCTGCGCGACCGCGACGATGCGGTCGGTGCAGAACGGGAAGGTCTCGAGGCCGGACAGGTCGACCGTGTCGGCCACGATGCCGAGGTCCGCGCCGCCTTCGCGCACCGCGCGCGCGATGTCGCTGGAGGTGCGTTCTTCCAGGTCGATGTCGACGTCCGGATGGCGTGCCATGAAGCCGGCCAGCCGCTCTGGCAGGTACTCCGACAGCGCCGCCGTATTGCACAGCAGCCGGATCTGGCCCTTGAGGCCCGCCGCATGCTCGCCCAGTTCCGCGCGCAGGCGCGCCAGTTGCTGGAACACGAGACGGGCGTGGCGCTGCAGGGCGAGGCCCGCGGCCGTCGGCTGCACGCCGCGCCGGCCGCGCACGAGCAGGGGTACGCCCAGCGTCTCTTCCATGTGCTGGATGCGTTCGCTCGCGGACGCCAGCGCCAGGTGCGCGCGCCGGCTGCCGGCCGTGATGCTGCCGGCATCCAGCACGTGCAGGAACAGTTGCAGGTCGGTCAGGTCGAATCTCATGTGGGACGTCATGCTAAGCGGTAGGGTGGGCGGCCCTCCGCCCACGCGGATGCTACGGCAAAACAAAAAGCCCCGGCTCGCCGGGGCTTTTCGTATGGGGCCATGGGGCAGCCAGCCAGATGTTCTTATTTGAGGTGATCCGAGATCAGCTTGGTCATTTCGAACATCGACACCTGCGCCTTGCCACCGAAGACGGCTTTCAGCTTGTCGTCGGCGTTGATCATGCGGCGGTTGGCCGCGTCCTGCAGGTTTTGCGCCTTGATGTAGTCCCAGACTTTCTTGGTCACTTCCGTGCGCGGCAGCGGTTTCGCGCCGACGACGGCGGCCAGCGTTGCCGATGGGGTCATCTCTTTCATGAACGCGGCGTTGGGCTTGCGTGCCGCGGCAGGCTTCTTTGCTGCGGCGGTTGCTTTCGGTGCTGCTGCTTTGGCAGGAGCTGCTGCCTTTTTCGCTGCCGGCTTCGCCGCCGCAGCAGGCTTGGCAGCGGCTTTTTTAGCGGGCGCTGCGGTGGTTTTTTTGGCTGTTGCCATCTTCGAGCCTCCTAAACGGAACACATGGAAATTTGCGCTTGAGCGCACCGGGCTTATATTGGTAGGGTTTTAGTGTTCGTGCAAGTCTTTTTCGAAATTTTTTCACTCTTACAAGCCCTAAAATAGCCCGTTGTGTTACCCGGGCCTCTCTAGAGCGAAAAAACGGACATCCCAAGCACAAAAAAGCCGTGCGGGACGGTCGTCGCGCACGGCTTTTTAGAGATGGATCAAGGATCAGCGCATACCGGGCATCATGCCCTTCATCCCGCGCATCATCTTCATCAGGCCGCCGCCCTTGAGCTTCTTCATCATCGTGTTCATCTGCTCGTACTGGGTCAGCATGCGGTTCACTTCCTGCACCTGCACGCCGGCGCCGGCCGCGATGCGGCGCTTGCGGTTGGCCTTGATCAGTTCCGGCTTGGCGCGTTCCGCCGGCGTCATCGAGTCGATGATGCCGCACATGCGGCGCACCTGTTTCTCGGCCTGGTCCATGTTGGCACCGTTCGCGGCCTGCTGGAACTGGGCCGGCAGCTTGTCGAGCAGGCCCGCCATGCCGCCCATCTTCTTCATCTGCGCGAGCTGGGCGCGGAAGTCGTTCATGTCGAACTTGCCGCCCGACTTGATCTTGTTGGCCATGTCGGCCGCGGCCTTCATGTCCACGCCCTTGCGCGCTTCCTCGACCAGCGCGAGGATGTCGCCCATGCCCAGCACGCGGTTGGCCATGCGGGCCGGATCGAACGCTTCCAGGCCGTCCAGCTTTTCCGAGACGCCGGCGAACTTGATCGGCTTGCCCGTCACGTGGCGCACGGACAGTGCCGCGCCCCCGCGCGAGTCGCCGTCGAGCTTCGTCAGGATCACGCCGGTCAGCGGCAGCGCGTCGTTGAAGGCTTTCGCGGTGTTGATCGCATCCTGGCCGACCATGGCGTCGACGACGAACAGCGTCTCGATCGGATTCGCGGCCGCGTGCACGGCGGCGATCTCCTGCATCATCGCCTCGTCGATGGCCAGGCGACCGGCCGTGTCGATGATGACGACGTCGTGATAGTGCTTCTTCGCCCAGTCGATCGCGTTCTTCGCGATGTCGACCGGCTTGTCGCTGGCGGTGGACGGGAAGAAGTCGGCGCCGACCTGCTTCGTCACCGATTCCAGCTGCGCGATTGCGGCGGGGCGGTAGACGTCGGCGGAGACGGTCAGGACCTTTTTCTTCTTCTCTTCCTTGAGGTACTTCGCGAGCTTGCCGGTGGTGGTCGTTTTACCGACACCCTGCAGGCCGGCCATCAGGATCACGGCCGGCGGCTGCTGCGCGAACGACAGCTGCGACGCGTCCGGACCGAGGTCGGCGCCCATCAGCGCGCCCAGTTCCTTCTGCACGACGCCGACGAGGGCCTGACCCGGCGACAGCGAACCGATCACTTCCTCGCCCAGCGCCTTTTCTTTCACTTTGGCGATGAATTCGCGCACGGCCGGCAGCGCGACGTCGGCCTCGAGCAGGGCCAGGCGCACTTCGCGCAGCATTTCTGCGGTGTTCGCCTCCGTGAGGCGGGCCTCGCCACGCATCGTCTTGACGACCTTGGCAAGGCGTTGTGTCAGGTTATCCAGCATCGTTCTACCTTCTGTACTGATATATATAAGTGGCGGCGGCGCGCAATCCGCCATTTTACCCCATGTCGGGGCGCGTTTTCCCCCGTCAAGACCCCAATTCAGCCATTCGCAACGCGTCCAGTCAACCTGGCGATTTGATTCTTGGTAAAATCTGATTGGACGGTTTGACAATGTATTGCTTCGAGTTTATGTTCCTGAGGCGTCACGCAGTTCATTCCAATAAAAGTTTCACCCCCAATCGGAGAGACAGGCAATGAAAGCACACGTGTTCGGCAAGACCCTCGCCATCGCCGCGCTGCTGGCCGCGAGCGGCGCCCAGGCGCAGGACGTGGTCCGCCTCGGCAACCTCAAGTTCGCGCACTACGGCGCGGTGTCATACATCAAGGAGATCGCGCCCAAGTGCGGGATCAAGGTCGAGGAACGCATCTTCGCGAAGGGCCTGGACGTGATGCAGGCCATTATCGCGGGTGAACTCGACGTCGGCACGACGGCGTCCGAGGCCGCGATCTCGGGCCGCGCCGGCGGTGCCCCGATCTACGTCGTGGCCGGCTTCGCGAAAGGCGGCGCCCGGCTCGTCGCGCGCGCGGACGCCAACGTCAAGGGCGTGAAGGACCTGAAGGGCAAGAAGGTGGGCGTGACGCGCGGCGGCATCCAGGAAGTGCTCCTGATGGCCGAGTTGCACAAGGCCGGCCTCAGCGCCGACCCGGCGCCCGGCAAGGACGTGCAGATCGTCTACCTGGCGTACGCCGACCTCAACCAGGCGCTGCTGGGCAAGAACATCGACGCCATGATGCAGTCCGAACCCCAGTCGTCGCAGGCGATCAACAAGGGCTTCGGCGTCGAGGTCCTGAAACCGTACGACACGCCGATCGGCGAACCGGTGCGGACGATGGTGATGACGGAAAAGTTCTACAACACGAAGCGCCCCGTGGCCGAGAAATTCATGCGCTGCTTCGTCATGGCCACGAGCGCCTTCATCCGTGACCGCGCGCTGGCCGAGAAATACGTGCGCGAAGTCGTGTTCAAGGGCCAGATCACGAAGGACGACTTCGACGACGCGATCAGCAATTCGCCCTACACCTACGACATCACGCCGGAGCACATCCAGACCACGACCGACATCATGGTCAAGACGGGTGTCGGCCGGATGGCGAAGCCGCCGGTGGCGAAGGACTGGGTCAAGACCGATTTGCTGGATGAGGCCAAGAAAAGCCTGAACATCAAATAATCGTTGGGTGGACATCTTCGCGTGGGCCCGGGGGGGCCCCCCCACCCTACGGCGGATACGTAGGGTGGGCGGCCCTCCGCCCACGCGTAACAAGGAGCGGAGATGATGAAGCGCAGGTGGCAGGACATCGCGATCGGCCTGGTCGTGCCGGTCGTCGCGATCGCGATCTGGCAGTGGGTCGCCAGCATGGGATGGGTCAACGAGCACGTTCTGCCGTCCCCGCTGCAGGTCTGGCGGAAATGGATCGCGTACCTGCTGCCGCTGCAGGACTTCGCCACCTGGCGCGAGGCCAACGGCGGCGGGGGAAAGCTGGCGTGGATGCTGTCCGGCGAATTGATCACCGACGCCATCGGCAGCATGTACCGCGTGATCGTCGGCTTCCTCGTCGGCGCCGCGCTGGCGCTGCCGATCGGCCTCGCCATGGGCGCGAGCCGCATCGCGCATGCCTGGCTGAATCCGTTGTTCCAGCTGCTGCGCCCCATTCCGCCGATCGCCTACATCCCGATGTCGATGCTGTGGTTCGGCCTCGGGAACCCGCCGGCCTTCTTCCTGATCGCGCTGGGCGCCTTCTTCCCCGTGCTGATGAATACCATCGCGGGCGTGCGCCAGGTCGACGGCATCTATTTGCGCGCGGCGCGCAACCTGGGCGCGAGCGGGCCGACGATGTTCCTGCGCGTGATCCTGCCGGCGGCCGTGCCGTACATCCTGACCGGCATGCGCATCGGCATCGGCACGGCGTTCATCGTCGTGATCGTGGCCGAGATGATCGCCGTGAACAACGGCCTCGGTTTCCGCATCTCGGAGGCGCGCGAGTACTTCTGGTCGGACAAGATCATCGCCGGCATGATCACGATCGGCCTGCTCGGTCTCGCCATCGACGTCGGCATGAACAAGCTGAACAACCATCTGCTGCGCTGGCACCGCGGCCTGGAGCATTGAGATGACCGCGCATATCGTGATCGACAGCGTCAGTAAAGTATTCGACGGCGACGGCCGCCGCATGGTCGCCCTGCAGGACATCAGTCTCGAGATCCCTCACGGCCAGTTCGTCTGCCTGCTGGGGCCTTCCGGCTGCGGCAAGTCGACCCTGCTGAACGCCGTCGCCGGCTTCGCGCCGCCGACGACCGGCCGCGTGCTGGCCGACGGCGTGCCGGTCGCCGGCCCCGGGCCGGAGCGGGGCATGGTGTTCCAGGAATATGCGCTGTTCCCGTGGATGACGGTGGAGCAGAACGTCGGCTTCGGCCTGGAGATCAAGGGCATGGCGCGCGCGCAGATCGCGGCGCGCGTGGGCGAGCTCCTGAAACTGCTGTCGCTGGAGGATTTCGCGAAGCGCTATCCGAAGGACCTGTCCGGCGGCATGCGCCAGCGCGTGGCGATCGCGCGCGTGCTGGCGCTGGATTCGCCGATCCTGCTGATGGACGAACCGTTCGGCGCGCTCGACGCCCTCACGCGGCGCAACCTGCAGGACGAGCTGCTGCGCCTGTGGGCCGAATTGAAGAAGACGGTCATCTTCGTCACGCACAGCATCGAGGAAGCGATCTACCTGGCCGACCGCATCGTCGTGATGACGTACCGGCCGGGCACGATCAAGCGCGACATCCTCGTCGACCTGCCGCGCCTGCGCGATCCGGCGGCGCCCGAGTTCAATGCGCTCAAGCGCGAACTGGGGCTGATGGTGATGGAGGAGCAGCAGCGCCATCACGATGCGGAAATCAAGGCGGCTGCGGTCGACTAAAGCGACGTAAACTCGAAGCGTCGTTCCCGCGCAGGCGGGAACCTGATTTTGCGTGAGCAGCCGTAGCCAAAGCTGGTGGTCCGCGACGAACCTGGATTCCCGCCTGCGCGGGAATGACGGTACAAACTTCAGTGGTATATCTTACTCTTCTGGCAACCTAACCTTGCCCACCCTGGATGGTGTAGACTCGCGCGTATGCAACTTACCCTATTCATCGCCGCGGCAATCCTGTACGCGGTATGTGCCCTGCTGCCGTCGCGGCAGGGCTCGGCCATTTCGGCCGTGACCGCCGTGGCCTGGGCCGTGCACGGTGCCGCGCTGTGGCCGGATATCGTGTCGAACGGCACCTTACGGGTCGGCTTCGCCTTCATGCTGTCGGCCGCGCTGTGGATTTCGGTCGCCGCCTACTGGATCGAAAACCGCAATTTCGCGCTGGACGGCATGCGCCGCATGGTCATGCCGTGCGCGGCCGTCGCGGCGATCCTGCCGCCGCTGTTCCCTGGCAACCTGATGCCCGTGCAGGACCAGTCGCCCGCGTTCGGCTGGCACGTCGCGGTTGCCGTGTCCGCGTACAGCACGCTCACGATCGCCGCCTTCCACGCCGTGCTGATGGCGCTGCAGGAGGCGCGGCTGCACACGAAGAGTGCAAAGAAGGGCTGGTTTACCGGCGCTCTCGACCAGCTGCCGGCGCTGCTGACGATGGAGCGGCTGCTGTTCCGCATGATCGGCATCGGTTTCGTGCTGCTCAGTTTGACCGTCCTGTCGGGCATCGTGTTCTCCGAACAGCTGTTCGGCCGCGCGCTGCGCTGGGATCACAAGAACTTTTTCGCGCTGCTGTCGTGGGTGCTGTTCGCCGCGCTGCTGGCCGGACGCCGCTGGCGCGGCTGGCGCGGCAAGACCGCGCTGCGCTTCACGCTGGCGGGATTCGCCACGCTGGCGCTGGCTTACGTCGGCAGCCGGTTCGTTTTCGAAGTCGTTCTGCACCGGGGGTTCGTATGACGCGACTGCTTTTCTGGATTGCGCTCGTCATCCTCGTGGTGGCCGCCATCCGCAGCAAACTGCGCGCCGCGATGACGCGCGCACAAGGCCCCGCCGTAAATCCGGCCTCCGGGCCGGCACCGGCGTCCGCCGGCGGCGAAGCAAAGGCCAAGGCGTGGAGCCGCGTCGAGGACCAGTCCGAGACGATGCTGTGCTGCGCCCATTGCGGCATCTATTTCCCGGCGTCGGAAGCCGTGCGGGCCGATGGCCGCGACTATTGCGGCACGGCGCACGCGCGCGAGGCGCACCAGCAGGCCCGGTAAGCCGCCGCATGGCGAGCCGGCTTTCCCTTTCCGCCGAGTCGCGCTCGACGTTCTGGCGCTCGCTGCAAACGCTCACGGTCACGCGCATCGTGATCGCGTTCGTGCTGCTGCTGTACCTGTCGATCGACGTGCGGCGCGGCCGCGTCGACGGCACCGCGTATGCCGAGACGTGCATCGCCTACGTGCTGGCCGCGCTGATGTTCGCGGTCGTCGCCCAGCGCTGGCGCCGGCGCTTCCTGTGGCAGTTGTCGGCCCAGGTCCTCGTCGACATCGTCGCGATCTCGCTGCTGTACCTCGCCGCCGGCGGCATGCGCAGCGGCCTCGCGCTGCTGTACCTGTTCCCGCTCGCGGGCGCCGCGATCCTCGCGCCGCTGGTGCTGGCCCTGTTCTCGGCCGCGCTGGCCACGCTGTTCGTGCTGGGCGAGAGCACATGGGGGATCTTCATGCGCGCGGACGACCCGCCGCTGACCCAGGCCGGGCTCACCGGCGCCGCGTTCTTCGCGGTGGTGCTGGTGGTGAACCGCCTGGCCGCGCGCCTCATCAAGCAGGAAGAGCTGGCCGCGCGGCACGGCGCCGACCTGCGCATCCAGCAGGCGATCTACCGCATCGTCGTCGACGACGTGGACGACGGCATCCTCGTGCTGGGGAGCGACGGCACCGTCTTCGGCGGCAATCCGGCGGCGCGCCGCATGCTCGGGCTGGAGACGCCGCCGGGCGAGGACGGCAACACGTTTCGTTTGACCGACCTGGCGGCGCTGGAACCCGTGGCGCAGCGTTTCACGGACTGGGCCGGCCGCCGCATGGACGCGCCGGCGACCGGCGGCTTCGTCACCGTCAAGCGCTGGCACGAGACGGACGGCCCGGTGCGCGGCCGCCTCGACCAGCCGGTGCACCTGAAGCTGCGCTTCGCGCGCGTGGACACGCCGCAGGGCACGGCCGAACGCAGCCTCGTGTTCCTGCAGGACGTGAGCGCCATCGAAAACCAGGCGCAGCAACTCAAGCTCGCATCGATGGGACGCCTGACGGCCAGCATCGCGCACGAGGTGCGGAATCCCCTGTCGGCGATCGGCCACGCGACGTCGCTGCTGGCGGAAGACCTGCACGGTCCGGCGGAAACGCGCCTGCTGCGCATCGTGAACGACAACGTGGCGCGCGTGAACCGCATGGTCGAGGACATCCTGAAGCTGTCGCGCAAGGTGCAGCCGAACGGCACGCCCGTCGCGCTGGACGACTTCCTGCCCGAGCTGCGCGCCGAGTTCACGGAAATGCACGGCATGGCCGGTGATATAGTGTGGGTGGGCGATGCGGGCGGCCGGTCCGTGCGGTTCGACGGACTGCATCTGCGCGAAGTGCTCGTGAACCTGCTCGGCAATGCGATCCGCTACGCGAGCGGCAAGCCGGCCAGCATCCGCGTGGTTCCCGTGCCCGACGCGACGGGCCGCATGGAATTGCACGTGCAGGACGACGGTCCGGGCATTACGCCGGAAGTGCGGGCGCATTTGTTCGAACCGTTCTACACGACGTCGAGCAAGGGCACGGGCCTCGGCCTGTACCTGGCGCGCGAGCTGTGCCTGAACAACGGCGCAATGCTCGACTACGAATACCGCACCGAGGACGTGCGGCCCGGCGCGGGCGCCGGCGGCACGGGCGAGGCCAGCGGCCGCTTCGTGATCACGTTCGGTGCAACTATCTAATGTCACGGAAAGAAGGCATGAGCTCACCCCGCATCCTGGTGGTCGACGACGAACCCGACCTGCGCGAGCTGCTCGAGATCACCCTGCTCAAGATGGGGCTCGATGTCGACAGCGCCGCGACCGTCCGCGAGGCGCGTGCGCTGCTGGGACAAAAGCCGTTTGCGCTGGTGCTGACCGACATGCGCCTGCCCGACGGCCTGGGCCTGGAACTCGTGCGCGAGGTCGCGGCCCATCATAAATGCACGCCCATCGCCGTCATTACCGCCTACGGCAGCGCCGAGAATGCCGTCGTCGCGCTGAAGGCCGGCGCATTCGACTACGTGTCGAAGCCGGTCGTGCTGGACGATTTGCGCGCGATGGTGCGCGCGGCCTTGAAACTGTCCGACCCCGCGGCGGCACCGGCCGCCAGCCAGGCCGAGGGCACGTCGCGCCTGATCGGCCAATCGTCCGCGATGCAGGCGCTGCGCGCGCAGATCGCGCGGCTGGCGCGGTCGCAGGCGCCGATCGCGATCAACGGCGAATCCGGCAGCGGCAAGGAACTGGCCGCGCGCGAGATCCACGCGCAGAGCGCGCGCGCGGGCAAGCCGTTCGTCGCCGTGAACTGCGGCGCGATCCCTGAGGCGCTGATGGAGGCCGAGTTCTTCGGCTACCGCAAGGGCGCGTTCACGGGCGCGAACGACGAGCGCGATGGCTTCTTCCAGGCCGCCAATGGCGGCACGCTGATGCTCGACGAGGTGGCGGACCTGCCGCTCGCGATGCAGGTCAAACTGCTGCGCGCGATCCAGGAGCGGCGCGTGCGCAAGATCGGCGCGACGGTCGAGGAGCCGGTCGACGTGCGCATCATCAGCGCCACGCACAAGGATCTCGCCAGGTGCGTGGAAAACGGCAGCTTCCGCCAGGACCTGTTCTACCGCCTGAACGTGATCGAATTGACGCTGCCGCCGCTGCGCGAACGGCTGGACGATTTGCCGCTGCTGGTCGATGCCATCCTCGTGCGCCTGGCCGGGCCGGGCGGGGCGCGACTGGGGCCCGGCGTGCTGGACGCGCTGCGCGGCTACGCGTTCCCGGGCAACGTGCGCGAGCTGGAAAACGTGCTGGAGCGCGCGCTCGCGTTTGCCGACGACGGCGTGATCGAAGTCGGCGACCTGCTGCTGAAAGGGGCGAAGCTGGGCGATGCGGCCGTCGTGCCGCAGCCGCCGCAGATGCCGGCGAGCGCGGCACCGGAGCCGACATCGGAGCTGGAGCGGGCCGCGCCACCGCCGCTCGCGCACGACGCGCTGCCGAGCAACCTGCCGGACTACCTGAGCCAGGTCGAACGCGACATCATCCTGCGCGCGCTGAACCAGACCCAGTTCAACCGCACGCAGGCCGCGAGCCTGCTCGGCATCAGTGTCCGGCAGCTGCGCTACCAGATGCAGAAACTGGATATCCACGCGCCGGAACCTTGAGGTTGAACTGTGAAGCGGCGTGGTCTTTTCGCCAACGCAGCAACGCGAAACGGGCCGATTTTGCACGATTAATAAGCACACGAATTCGCGCTACAAATTCAATGTTAGTGCTTACTTCGCCGTGGAGGCTTCAAGTATCGGCACTGATCGATGTCAAGAAAAAAATCTTACTGACAGAGCTCATAAAAATCGCGGACATCGACTACAATTAGGTCTGTAAGGCCGTTGTCTACTACATCTAGTGGTCAACGGCCTTAATGCCGAACAGGCTGAGTAGGAGCGCGAAGCTTTTTTTCTCAATATTGCCGCTCCTATTTTTTATCGGCAGAAAGTTATCGAGTTGCCAATTTTAATGAGTTGGCAGCGTTCCCTGGATTCACTCCGAGGGGTCCATATCTACCTAATTCGTGAAGGCGATGGCAGTCTGTGACGCCAATGCTGGGAGGCTCAATGCAAACATCTTCGGACATTTCCATCAATACCGTCGCGGCAGCTACGACGGCCGGCAAGAGCGCGGACGAACTGGTCGCGGGCAGCGACTACCGCATCATCCGCCGTAACGGCGCCGTGGTGCCGTTCGCGCCGAGCAAGATCGCCGTCGCGATGACCAAGGCGTTCCTGGCCGTCAACGGCGAGCAGGGCCGCGAGTCGGCACGCATCCGCGAGCTGGTCGCGCAACTGACGAACAACGTGGTCGCGGCCCTCGTGCGCCGCCAGCCGAACGGCGGTACCTTCCACATCGAGGATGTGCAGGACCAGGTGGAACTGTCCCTGATGCGCTCGGGCGAGCACGACGTCGCGCGCGAATACGTGCTGTACCGTGCCAAGCGCATGGAAGAGCGCCGCGCCGCCAAGGAAGCCGCCGGCACGACGCAGATCACCGCCCCGCAGATCCACGTGGTCGACGGCGGCGCGCGCCGCCTGCTGGACATGAACGAAGTGTCGGCCCTGATCAACGCCGCCTGCGCCGGCCTGGAAAAGCACGTCGACGCCGACGCGATCCTGGCCGAGACCATGAAGAACCTGTACGACGGCGTGCCCGTCGAGGAACTGCACAAGTCGGCCGTGCTGGCCGCGCGCGCACTGATGGAAAAGGATCCGGCCTACAGCCAGGTCACCGCGCGCATCCTGCTGCACTCGATCCGCAAGGAGATCTTCGGCAAGGACGTGCCGCAGGCCGGCGCCGCCGCCGAATACGTCACCTACTTCCCGCAATACATCGCCAAGGGCATCGACGCCGAGCTGCTGGACGAGGAACTGGGCAAATTCGACCTGCAGAAGCTGGCCAAGGCCATCGTCGCCGACCGCGACCTGCAGTTCGGCTACATCGGCCTGCAGACCCTGTACGACCGCTACTTCCTGCACATCCGCGAAACCCGCATCGAGATGCCGCAGGCGTTCTACATGCGCGTCGCGATGGGCCTGGCCCTGCGTGAAGAGAACCGCGAAGCGCGCGCCATCGAGTTCTACAACCTGCTGTCGACGTTCGACTTCATGAGCTCGACCCCGACCCTGTTCAACTCGGGCACCCGCCGCTCGCAGCTGTCGTCGTGCTACCTGACCACCGTCGCCGACGACCTGGAAGGCATCTACGACGCCATCAAGGAAAACGCGCTGCTGTCGAAATTCGCCGGTGGCCTGGGCAACGACTGGACGCCGGTGCGTGCGCTGGGCTCGCGCATCAAGGGCACGAACGGCAAGTCGCAGGGCGTCGTGCCGTTCCTGAAGGTCGCGAACGACACCGCCGTCGCCGTCAATCAGGGGGGCAAGCGCAAGGGCGCCGTCTGCGCCTACCTGGAAACGTGGCACCTGGACATCGAGGAGTTCCTCGACCTGCGCAAGAACACGGGCGACGACCGCCGCCGCACGCACGACATGAACACCGCGAACTGGATTCCGGACCTGTTCATGAAGCGCGTGATGGAAAAGGGCGAGTGGACCCTGTTCTCGCCGTCGGAAGCCCCGGACCTGCACGACAAGGTCGGCCGCGCGTTCGAGGAAGCCTACCTGAAGTACGAAGAGAAGGCCGCCCGCGGCGAGATGACCGTGCACAAGAAAGTGCAGGCGCTCGACCTGTGGCGCAAGATGCTGTCGATGCTGTTCGAAACGGGCCACCCGTGGATCACGTTCAAGGATCCGTGCAACATCCGCTCGCCGCAGCAGCACGTCGGCGTCGTGCACTCGTCGAACCTGTGCACCGAGATCACGCTGAACACGAACGAAGACGAAATCGCCGTCTGCAACCTGGGTTCCGTGAACCTGCCGGCGCACATGAAGGGCGACGGCCTGGACGTGGTCAAGCTGCAGAAGACGATCCGCACCGCGATGCGCATGCTCGACAACGTCATCGACATCAACTACTACGCCGTCGACAAGGCGAAGAACTCGAACCTGCGCCACCGTCCGGTCGGCCTGGGCATCATGGGCTTCCAGGACTGCCTGCACATGATGCGTGTGCCGTTCGCCTCTAGCAAGGCCGTGGAATTCGCCGACCGCTCAATGGAAGCCGTCTGCTACTACGCCTACCTGGCGTCGACCGAGCTGGCCGAGGAACGCGGCCGCTACCAGTCGTACGAAGGTTCGCTGTGGGACCGCGGCATCCTGCCGCAGGACTCGATCAGGCTGCTGGCCGAAGAGCGCGGCGGCTACCTCGAGCAGGATACGTCGGAATCGATGGACTGGAGCATCGTCCGCAACCGCATCAAACAGTTCGGCATGCGCAACTCGAACTGCGTGGCGATCGCCCCGACCGCGACCATCTCGAACATCATCGGCGTGTCGGCCTGCATCGAGCCGACGTTCCAGAACCTGTACGTGAAGTCGAACCTGTCGGGCGAGTTCACCGAGATCAACGCCTGCCTGGTGCGCGACCTGAAGGCGCGCGGCCTGTGGGACGAGGTCATGATCAACGACCTGAAATACTTCGACGGCTCGCTGTCGCGCATCGATCGCGTCCCGCAAGACCTGCGCGACATCTACGCCACGGCGTTCGAAGTCGAGCCGAAGTGGCTGGTGGAAGCCGCGTCGCGCCGCCAGAAGTGGATCGACCAGGCCCAGTCGCTGAACATCTACATGGCCGGCGCCTCCGGTAAAAAGCTGGACGAGACCTATAAACTGGCCTGGCTGCGCGGCCTGAAGACGACCTACTACCTGCGCACGATCGCCGCGACGCACATGGAGAAGTCGACCACCCGTACCGGCGCCCTGAACGCCGTGGCGGTCGACGGTGGACTGTCCGGCGGGGCGCCGGCCGCAGCACCGGCGGCCGCTCCGGCAGCAAGCGCACCGGACGTCGTGGACGGCGCGGCCTGCTACCTGCGGCCGGGCGACGCGGGCTTCGACGAGTGCGAAGCCTGCCAATAATCGGTCAATACCGACTGAAACCCTAACGTAACCACGCATCGCCCGGCCTCCCGGGCGATGCCGCTAAAAGAATTCAAGAAGGAAAAACATCATGGCTCTCTCCTGGGACGATGAACCGGCCGCCGCACCGGCCCCCGCCGCCGCCGTCAATCCTGAAGTCAGCGCCGCCGACGTCGCCAAGCGCGTGAACGCGGACGACAAGCGCATCATCAACGCCAAGACCGACGTCAACCAGCTGGTCCCGTTCAAATATAAATGGGCGTGGGACAAATACCTGGCCGGCTGCGCGAACCACTGGATGCCGCAGGAAGTGAACATGCAGCGCGACATCGAACTGTGGAAGAACCCGAACGGCCTGACCGAAGACGAGCGCCGCATCGTCAAGCGCAACCTGGGCTTCTTCGTGACCGCCGACTCGCTGGCGGCCAACAACATCGTGCTGGGCACCTACCGCCACATCACGGCGCCGGAATGCCGCCAGTACCTGCTGCGCCAGGCGTTCGAAGAGGCGATCCACACGCACGCCTACCAGTACATCGTGGAATCGCTGGGCCTGGACGAGAAGGAAATCTTCAACGCCTACAACGAGATCCCGTCGATCCGCGACAAGGACCAGTTCCTGATCCCGTTCATCGAAGTCATCAACGATCCGATGTTCCACACCGGCACGCTGGAAAACGACCAGAAGCTGCTGCGCTCGATCATCGTGTTTGCTTGCCTGATGGAAGGCCTGTTCTTCTATGTCGGCTTCACGCAGATCCTCGCGCTGGGCCGCCAGAACAAGATGACGGGTGCCGCCGAGCAGTACCAGTACATCCTGCGCGACGAATCCATGCACTGCAACTTCGGCATCGACCTGATCAACACGATCAAGATGGAAAACCCGCAGCTGTGGACGCCAGAATTCCGCGAAGAGATCAAGCAGCTGTTCCTGCAAGCCGTCGACTTGGAATACCGCTACGCCGAAGACACGATGCCGCGCGGCGTGCTGGGCCTGAACGCGGCCATGTTCAAGGGCTACCTGCGCTTCATCGCGAATCGCCGCGCCGTCCAGATCGGCCTGGATGCGCTGTTCCCGAACGAGGAAAACCCGTTCCCGTGGATGAGCGAGATGATCGACCTGAAGAAGGAGCGCAACTTCTTCGAGACGCGCGTGACCGAGTACCAGACCGGTGGTGCGCTGAACTGGGATTGATCCCGCAACGCCCTCGACGAAGCCCGCCGCCCGGCGGGCTTTTTTATTTGGGCAATACCATTCAGCCCGCCGCCATGCGCAGCTGGAAGAACGCATTCGCCGTCAGCCGCCCCGTGCGCGGGTCGCCCGTCATCAGCTCGGGCATGTGGATATGCCCCGAGTGGAAGATGCTCCCGTTATAGAAGATCGCCCGGTTGTAGCGCGGTTCGACCGTCAGCACTTTTTCGAACCAGCGGCTCGACGCGATCGCGAAGGTCGGCGGCACGTCCGCCAGCGCCGCGCCGGCCCGTTCGTGGCGCCGCAGCTCGTGTTCCAGGGCCGTGATCTCGTGCTCAGCGACCTTCGGCTTGAAGAAGCTGGTGCCGCCGAAGCGCTCGTCCTTGAACAGGTACAGCACCATCGCGCCCACGCCGACACCCGCGGGCAGGCCGGTGAAGTCGCGGTGCGGCAGGCGCTGGCCCGGCAGCAGGTCCGCGGGACGGCGCGTCACGAGCGACAGCCGGCTCTTGAGGTCGAGGATCCGGCGTGCCCCGAGCGCTGTGCGTGCGTGCTGCAGGAAGCTGTCCTTCACGCGCGCCGCGAAGGTGCCGCCGAGCGGCAGTTCGGGACCCGGATAGTAGTTGCCCGCCAGGTCCTGGAAATTCATGCGGTTGTTCGCCGCGAAGTCGACCAGCGCCTCCGGCTCCAGCATGAAGTCGTCGACGATGACGCAGTGGTGGCCGTCGAAGATCGGTACGGTGCTGACGCGCGGCCGCGGGTTGAGGAGGGAAAGCATTGTATCGGTTCGCGGTGTGGGCAAAAAGGAGCGCCCATGGTAGCGATGGCGCCGCTTCGTGTAAATCGATTGGCCCGTATTTTTCAAAGATGTAATCCATTTAATCGGGCTGCGCGATTATTCACGCATTTCGGCCTGTTTTTCGTTTTCGAATAATCGCGAATTATTTCAATTCACTGGATTTTGTTGTTCGCGAAGTAAATGTTTATGCGCAGATGCAATAGCGGTTGCAATCGATTTGTCTCGAAGAATCAACGGGTTGGCGATCGGGTCGAGTAATCCTTCAAATGTGAATTGTGCACATGGACAGAATCCGATAATTCGCAATAACATATATGGTTGAGTTGGTTCGTCCAATTCAATGTATTAATCAATCCGATCGTGCCTGGCAAGGATATTTGCATGAACCTCAAGGATCTCATTGAAGCATTCGCCGGCCTCTCCGAGGCGAATCGTCCCATCCGTTTACGACTGTCGCAAGAGCGGCACGTGCTCGACGATGTCCTGCTGGTCAAGCGTGTCACCGGCAATGAAACGATGTGTGGCGGACTGGAATACCGGCTCCTGTGCGTATCGACGCATGCCGGGCTGCGCCTCAAGGAATTCATCACACTGCCCGTCGAACTCCAGTTCGTGACGGACCGCGGCGATGTGCGCGCCGTCTGCGGTATCGTGGCGCAAGCGGCGGCGGGTCAGAGCGATGGCGGCCTGGTGACGTACGAACTGGTGGTGCGCGACGCCCTGGCGTTGATGGAGCACCGGACCAATACCCGCGTCTTCCGTAACCGGAACGAACTGGATATCACGGAGGTCATTCTCGACGAGTGGCGCCAGAATAATCCGGTGCTGGCAAAAGCGTTCGACGTCGATTGGTCGCACGTCACCGGCACGTATCCGGCTCGCGAATTCACCATGCAGCACAACGAATCCGATGCCGACTTCTTGCGGCGCTTGTGGAAACGGCGCGGCATCGCATGGTGCATGCGGCCCGGACGGGCAAGTCAGGCGGACGACCAGGAAACGCCGGCCCATTCTCTCGTGCTGTTCGACGACGCTTTCACGCTGCCGCAGAATGCCGCCGGCACGGTGCGTTATCACCGCGACGCCGGTACGGAAAAAAGCGACACCGTCATCACCTGGAATGCCGTGCGCACGCTCAGACCGGGCAATGTCTCACGCCAGAGTTGGGATTATCTGCAATCCCGTCCGATGACGAGCAATACGTCGTCGCGCATCGACCAGGGGAAGGCGGGTAACCAGTTCGCAGCCAGCCTCGACGACTACCTGATCGACATGCCGCATGCGGGCGAGGACGGTGACGATTACCGCAAGCTCGGCGAATTGCGCATGAAGCGCCACGAATACGAATCCAAGTGTTTTTATGGCGAAGGCAGCGTGCGAGCGCTTTGCGTCGGCGAATGGGTCGCTTTGACCGGGCATCCCGAGATCGATACACATCCCGAGAACGAACGCGAATTCGTCGTGACCCGGCTCGAGGTCGATGCGGAAAACAATCTGCCCAAGACCATCGATGACCAGGTCCGGCGGCTGTTTGCCCTCAGCCGCTGGGACGATTGACCTTCTGCCGACGCGCTTCTGCAAGCCAGTATGGAGCGCGGCATGCGTTACACGAACCGTTTTTCGTGCGTACGCCGCGGCATTCCGATCGTGCCCGCGTTCGATCCCCGGACCGATTTGCCGCGACCGCGCCTGCAAAGCGCGCGCGTCGTCGGGCCGGCGGGCGAAGAGGTGCATTGCGACGAACATGGCCGGGTCAAGGTGCGCTTTCCCGGCACCCGGCCGGAAGACCACGGCCATGCGCAGGACGCCGGTGCCAGCGACAGCGACCGCGACTCCGCCTGGGTCCGCGTGGCGAGCACGTGGGCCAGTAACCAGTGGGGTACCATCACGCTGCCTCGCGTCGGCGACGAAGTCATCGTCGATTTCCTGGGCGGCGACCCCGACAAGCCTATCATCGTGGCGCAAGTGTATGGTGGCACGGCGCCGCCGCCGTCGTTCACCCACACGGGCACACTGCCCGGCAATAAATACCTTGCCGGGATCAAGAGCAAGGAAGTGCAGGGGACCCGCTACAACCAGCTGCGGCTGGACGATACGCCGGGCGAGATCAACGCGCAGCTGTCTTCGGAGCACGGTCACAGCGAGCTCAACCTGGGTTGGCTCACGCATCCTCGCAGCGAGGGCAAGGGCGAGGCACGCGGCGAAGGCGCGGAACTGCGCAGCGACCATGCCGTCGCGGTGCGCGGTGCCAAGGGTGTCCTGATCAGTGCCGACGCCCGTACGCAAGCCGGCGGCAAGCAACTCGATCGCGCCGAACTGGTCGGCTTGATGGAAGTGCTGCAGGGCGTGCAACGCCAGCTGTCCGAGCTGTCGTCGACGCATCACGCGGACGACACGGACGATCACGAACTGAAGCAATTGCTCGGTCACCTGAAACAATGGGAAGCGGGCAGCAATACCGCCAGCGGCACCGCGGACGGCGGCGGCCAGCCTGTCGTCGCACTGTCCGCACCGGCCGGCATGGCGATGGCGAGCCAGAACAATATCGCGCTCGGCGCGCAGACGCACGTCGACGTGGTCAGCGTCGGCAATACCCAGTTCTCCATCGGCAAGCGGCTACTGGCGCGCGTCTCGGAAAGCATCAGCCTGTTCGCACATCGCCTGGGGATCAAGCTGATCGCCGCCAGCGGCAAGCTGGAACTGCAGACGCATGGCGACGACATCGAGCTCACGTCGGCCAAGCGCATCGTGCTGACGGCCGCCGACGAGATCGTGCTGCAGGCGCCGAAGGTGCGCTTCGTGGCGCAGGGTGCGCAGGTGGACATCGGCGGCGGCGCCATCACGCAGCAGAGCAGCGGGGCGCACACGATCAAGTCGTCGACGTTTGCGCACGTGGGGCCCGGAGGCGGCACGCCGCCGGGCGTGGAACTTCCCGTCAGTACGTTGAAAACGGACGAACGATTCGTGCTCGCCCGCCGCGGCAGCGGACGCCCGCACGCCAATCAACGCTACCGGATCGAGCTGGACGACGGCCGCACCATTGAAGGCGTCACCGATCAGAACGGACATACCGAACTGGCACAGGACATGGCGCTGAAGATCGCGCGCCTGACCCTTTTGAAAGAGTAATGGAAGAGTAACCCATGAGTGATACCGATACCGCTACCCGCCTGGTCGGCACCGGCTGGGACGAACACGGCAACGATACCGCGCAGTCTGTCCTTACGGGTACCAATCTGAAGGTTCGCGCGTTGTGCCTCACGACGCCGGATCTTGTCGTGCCTATTTTGTTCGTGCCGGGCATTATGGGGACGCGGCTTAAAATGAAGAACAGGGATGCATCAGCTTGGTTTCCGCCAGAGAATACTTGGGAAGGCCTTGTCACGGTGCTCAAGCATATGTTCAAGTCCGCAGCCGACCGTCAAAAAGTCCTTGATCCAAATAATACCGAGGTCGACGAGGATGGGCCGGCGCGCCCTGATGAGTCCAGCAAGGCCCTGTTGGCGATTGCCCCAGGCGCCACCGATGCCGAGCGCGCAAAGTGGCGTGGCTGGGGACAGTTGTATGGTAAGAGCTATGGCGGAATTCTTTCATTGCTAGAAAAGAGCCTCGCGCTCATTTTCGATCCTGCCAGTCAAGGCAAACAGCTTACAGCGACATGGAAAACACTTGTGATGGACAAGCAGGATCCAGCAAAGCTCGGTGCGCAGAAACCATTTACGCCGTTGCAGGAAGTTCATCTGCGCGACGCCGCCGACGTTCTTTATCCAGTACACGCCGTCGGGTACAACTGGCTCCGAAGTAACAAGGAATCTGGCGAACATTTAGCTCGGGAAATTGAGCGCATTACCGGTCATTACCGCAGCAAGGGAAAGATCTGCGATAAGGTCATCATTGTCACTCATAGTATGGGTGGTCTCGTCGGGCGAGCATGTGCGCAAGTTCCAGGCATGGCTGATCGTATCCTCGGTATTGTGCATGGCGTCATGCCTGCAATCGGTGCGCCGGCAACGTACAAGCGTATTCGAGCCGGATTCGAAAGCGTCGAGCAAGTTTTGTTGGGTCGGGACGCTGCTGAATGTACGGCCGTTATGGCCAATGCGCCGGGGCCACTGGAGTTGTTGCCTACGGCCCAGTATAAAACGCAATCCGAAAAAGGATTGAGGCATTGGCTCCGGGCGAGTTATGTAAAAACCAATATGCAAGGGGTGGTCGAGGAGGTCGATACGTTTTTGGGCGAGTCAGATCCTTACGCGGATATTTATTTGAATAATACCGAAAGCTGGTGGAAGTTGGTGAGGGAAGATCTTATCGATCCGGCGGGAAGAAGAGAGAGGGAGGCAGCTGCTCGTAAAGGTAGAGAGGCCGTTGAACAGGATCCTGATTATTCTGATTTCATAAAATTTCGACACAATATGCGTGCAGCACAGGATCTTCAAAATATGATTGAAGATAAATATCACTCAAACACGTATGCTTATTACGCTGCTGATCCTAAACGGTTATCATGGAATGAAGTTAACTGGAGGAGCGAAAAAATCATCGACGGAGATTTTAAGGCGGCATTAATCGCCGACGACGATTTGAATGGCACGGTACAGCTCTCCTTTAAAGAGACAAACAAATACGGCCTGAAGATCCAAAAGGCTCAAGGCCCTGGTGACGGGACTGTGCCAGCGGAATCTGGATCCGCCCCGACGCCACATGTAGTACAGATCTTTCGGCATGAAGGTAAAGAGAAGGGCCATGAAAGCTATGATCACCAAGACTCATACAAGGCGGAACTGGCGCAGGCGGTAACATTGTATTCCATAATTAAGATTGTGGCCGAGTCAAACTGGTTGAAACAAAATTTAAGTAAAACATGAAAGCTTCATATCTCTCGCTAGCTATTCTCGTTGCGGCATTTTGTCTAGGGTATAATACTTGTCGAGCTGAGCTCATCCAATCTCAATTGTTGAATATGAATCAAAATCCCAGCATTATTTCCTCTACATCAATCTCTACTTTCTGTGCAGGGCGTTTTTTGATTGGCGTGCCTGCTGGATCGACGCTGAGCGGAGGAAACTATAAATATGATTTTATGGAAATCGAGCCGACGAAAGTCATGACGCTTGATGAATTTGAAAAAAACTTGAGCAAATCAGAGCTAGATCTTAGGTCGGTAAAAAATAAAATTACAAAACAAGACATGCTGCTTCAGTCTTTGCGATCGGAAGGAAATGCCAGAATATTGACTTCATGGGCGGCTGACTTCGGTACGGATGTCATCAGAATAGATGGGTATCGTTGGATTAATGGTGGCCGATTTCAGTTCAAACTTGACGTTGCTGCGGATAGGCAAGAATCAGGTATAAATCGTATGCGGGATGCTCTTTCGCGCTTGCATGTTCGGCCCGACTCCGAGATTCCTGCCGAGGCCGGCTATTGCTTTGCAGGTGGTTTTATTTCAAACCCGCGATGGCGCAATGAAGAAGCGGGCATAGACTTCCGCGTTTCCGGGCATCCGGATACCGTCGTTTCGGTCTGGTTCTACCCACTCTCTAGCTTTAAACACGACAAGCCGTTGCTGGAACGCCTGAGCGGTATGACGCAAGTACTCGGCAACCTCGCCACTTCTGTACATGTGCTACGCAAAGGCGACCGGCAGATCGGCCCTTATAAAGGACAGGAGTATCTAGCGTCTGCACCTAACAGTGGAGGTATGCGTGGACATGCGTTTGTCTGGGAAACCCAAGGCGAGGGCACGCTGGAGACACCTGCCATCAAGATTGAGTTATCGACCGGTCATTCGGATCGTAAAGGCAATCCCCAAAAAACAAGCCTCACTGACGAACAGGCAATGAAGCTATGGGACGACATTCTCAACAGCTTCCGTTTGCGTCCTACAGGCGACGCAATAAAGACGAGTGATGTCGTCCCTGAACCGTCTCCGCACCTTCCGCTCGGAGAGCTCGTCGCGACTGGTGGCACATGCCCACAAACGGGCTGGTGGCAAGCGAGCGAGGCCGGCGAGATCGAAGGCGGCGCCCGTCAGTATTTCAGGGCCGGAGAAACGATGCCGCAGGTGACGATGTTGGGCGAATCGTCGTTGTGGCAAAAGCTCAAAGGAGCGCGCCCTTCGTATCGTACGGCGACCGTGTGGAAACTGGTCGATTACGACTCCGAGGCGCCAAAGGCGCAGTCGATCGCGCAGGCCACACCAGACAACGCAAGTTCCGACGCACATGGCCTGGGTGACGAATCGTCGCATCAAAACAAGGGGTGACCGATGCCCAATGTGATTCGTCTTGGCGATCCCACGTCGCACGGCGGCAAGGTCGTGAGCGTGAGTGCGCAACATTTCACGGTCGACGGTATTCCGGTGGCCCGCGTTGGAGACCTGTGCAGTTGTCCGATCGCGGGACATACCGTTTGCACCATTGCCGAAGGCGACCCGCATCATGTCATCGATGGTATCGCGGTCGCTTATGAAGGACATAAGACGACTTGCGGCGCCACGCTAATTGCCACGATCGGGAACTTCAGCGGTCAATAGATCGCCCTTATCGATTATCGCGAGGGGAACGCAGCCTGGCCGGCATCTCCCTACCAGCATCAGGCCGCCCGGTCCGGCTGGCTGAAACACGACGTACTCGAATCATGTCCATCCATCGTTCTTTGTTGGCCGCACTCGCGACGGCCTCGTGCGCAGCACTTGGCGCCTGCACGGCCTTATTCGGCAATTCCAGCTCATCGACCATGACACATCACAGCGCTGCTGCCTCCACGTTCTGCATGGGACGCTACCTGATCGACGTGCCTGCCGGGTCCACGCTCAGCGGGGGCAACTATAAGTATGACTTCATCCGTATCGAGCCGGTCAAAGCCATGACCAGTGAAGAGTTCGAGAACGAGGTGGGCAAGCGCGAGTCGGACCTCAGCTCTGCAAAAAACAAAAAGACACGACAGAGCATGCTGCTCCAGTCTGTGCAGTCGGAAAATGGCGCGAGGGTATTGGCCTCATGGAAAAGCGACGCTAGCGCAGCGCAGATTAGAGTGACAGGCTATCGTTGGATCAACGGTACCCGATACTTGTTCGAAGACGACGTCGGGGGCAGCAAGCAGGAGCAAGGCATAAGCGGCATGCAGGACGCTCTGTCCCGCCTTCGGCACCGCGCCGACACCGATATTCCCGTCGACCCCGGCTTCTGCTTTGCCGGCGGCTTCATCGCCAACACGCATTGGCAGAACGAAGAGGCGAGCCTGGACATCGACATCGCCGGCCACCCCGATGTCTTCGTGTCGGTCTGGATCTACCCGCTCGCCAGCCACAAGCACGACAAGCCCCTGCTCGACCGGATGGGCGGCATGGCGCAATTCCTCGGCAGCCTCGCCACGTCGGTGCGCGTGCTGCGCAAGGGTGACCGCCAGGTCGGTCCATACCCGGGCCAGGAACACCTCGCTACGGCACCCGGCAGCAACGGCATGCGCGGCCACGCCTTCGTGTGGGAGACCCAGGGCGATGGCACGCTGGACACGCCCGCCATCAAGATCGAGCTGACGACCGGCCATCACGACGGGAAGGGCAATCAGCAAAAAACTAGCCTCACCGACCAGGAAGCGATGAAACTGTGGGACGACCTCCTCAATAGCTTTCGCTTGCGTCCTGCCGGCAATGCGGTGAAGACGAGCGACACCCTTCACGGGGCGGTTGAAACACGACATTCCTGATCATGCCCATCCATCGTTCTTTATTGGCCGCACTCGCGACGGCCTCGTGCGCGGCACTTGGCGCCTGCACGGCCGTACCCGGCAATTCCAGTTCATCGACCATGACACATCACAGTGCTGCTACCTCCACGTTCTGCATGGGACGCTTCCTGATCGACGTGCCTGTCGGGTCCACGCTCAGTGGGGGCAACTATAAGTATGACTTCATCCGGATCGAGCCAGTCAAGGCCATGACCAATGAAGAGTTCGAGAAGGAGGTGGGCAAGCGCGAGTCGGACCTCAGGTCTGCAAAAAACAAAAAGACACAACAGAGCATGCTGCTCCAGGCCGTCCAGCACGAGAACGGTACCAGGATGCTGGCGTCCTGGGAGGTCGATGCCAGTACCGCCGAGATCAGGATCTGGGGATACCGCTGGATTAACGGTCATCGGTTCCTGCTCCGGGATAACGTCGATGACGATAAACAGGAACTTGGCGTGAATCGCGTGCAAGAGGCTCTCTCCCGACTACGCCCGCGCGCCGACACCGACACCGACACCGACATTCCCGTCGACCCCGGTTTCTGCTTCGCCGGCGGCTTCATCGCCAACCCCCGCTGGCGGAACGAAGAGGCGAGCCTGGACATCGACATCGCCGGCCACCCCGACGCCTTCGTGTCGGTCTGGATCTACCCGCTCGCCAGCCACAAGCACGACAAGCCCCTGCTCGACCGGATGGGCGGCATGGCGCAGTTCCTCGGCAACCTGGCGACGTCGGTGCGCGTGCTGCGCAAGGGCGACCGCCAGGTCGGTCCGTACCCGGGCCAGGAATACCTCGCTACGGCACCCGGCAGCAACGGCATGCGCAGCCACGCCTTCGTGTGGGAGACCCAGGGCGATGGCACGCTGGCCACGCCGGCTATCAAGATCGAGCTGACGACCGGCTATCATGACGGGAAGGGCAACCAGCAAAAGACGAGCCTCACCGACCAGGAAGCGATGAAACTGTGGGACGATGTCCTGAACAGCTTCCGCCTCCGTCCTGTCTCGCAGCCCGTTCCACCCGCCTGATCGACTGTCGCTCCATGCTCACATCACCGCTCCTCGACCATCCCGCCATCGTGCACGGCTTCGGCACGCGCCATGACGACATGGCCGCGCTGCTGCCCGACTACTGGCCGCACCGTCCGATCCAGCACGAGCGCCACGGCACGCGCATCGCGATCGCGACGGCGGCGAACGAGGACTGCGGCGAGGCCGACGGCATGTTCACCGATCGGCCCGGCCTGTTGCTGGCCATCGCCACCGCCGATTGCGTGCCGGTGCTGCTGGCGCGGCGCGACGGGCGCGAAGTGGCCGCGCTGCATGCGGGATGGCGCGGCGCGCTGGGCGGCATCGTCGCTGCGTTCGCGGACCTCGTGCGTGCGCGCGGCGGCGATCCCGGCGACTGGGTCGCGGCGCTGGGGCCGGCCGCGCGCGCGTGCTGCTACGAAGTGGGCCAGGAGGTGATCGACGGTTTCGTCGAGCGCTGGGACCTCGCGCCCGGCGTCGTCGCACCGCGGCCGCGCCGGCTCGACCTGTCCGCGATCGTGCGCCGCCAGCTCGAACGCGCGGGCGTGCAGGCCGTGGCGGCACGGGACGAGTGCACGATGTGCCACACGCGCGCCGATGGACGCTGGACCTTCCACAGCTACCGCCGCGACCGCGCAACGCGCACGCCCGTGGTCGATGTGCACTGGTCCGCGATCGCGATCACGCACCGTTAGTCCGTACCTTCGACGACACGTTGATGCCATCTTGCGTGGTCCAACGCACGCATTCTTCACGATTTTGCACGTGCGTCGCGCCACGACGTGGAGTCTGAGGCTATCATGCGTTCAATTCCAACTTGTCGTCGTCGTCACGCGAACCGAACGTCATGACCCGAGTCCTCTTCATTCACCAGAATCTGCCGGGCCAGTTCCGCCGGCTGATGCGGTATCTGCAGACGCGGCCCGACTTCGACGTCGTCGCGATCGGCGAAGAGACCGCGGTGCGGCGCGAGAGCGCGGGACCGAAGGTGCGGACGATCGGCTACGCCAGGCCGGACGGTCCGGGCGAGAAGACCCATCACTACCTGCGCCACTTCGAAGGCTGCGTGCGCCGCGGCCAGGCCGTCGCGCGCACGTGCGTGGCGCTGAAGCAGGAAGGCTTCGTGCCCGACGTCGTCGTGTGCCATCCCGGCTGGGGCGAGGCCCTGTTCGTCAAGGACGTGTTCCCGCAGGCGCGCCTCGTCGTGTTCTGCGAGTTCTGGTGGGCGGCAAGCGGGTTGGACGTCGGCTTCGATCCCGAGTATCCGGTGAGCTTCGACGACCGCCTGCGCATCCGCATCAAGAACTCCGTGCTGATGCAGTCGCTGCTCGCGGCCGACGACGGCGTCGCGCCCACGGCGTGGCAGCGCGGCGTGCATCCGCCCGAACTGCGCGGCAAGATCCGCGAAGTCCACGAGGGCATCGACACGCAGCAACTGAGCCCCGACCCGCACGCGCGGCTGGAACTGCCCGGCGGCGCCGTCCTCACGCGCGCGCAGCCGGTGCTGACGTTCGTCGCGCGCAACCTCGAGCCCTACCGCGGCTTCCACGTCTTCATGCGCAGCCTGCCACGGCTGCTGGCCGGGAATCCGGCGCTGCAGGTCGTCGTCATCGGCGGCGACGGCGTCAGCTACGGCCGCCGTCCGCCGCAGGGCCATGCGAGCTACCGCGACGCGCTCAAGGCCGAGCTGGACGGCGGCGGCGAGACCGTCGACTGGTCGCGCGTGCACTTCCTCGGCAAGGTGCCGTACGCCATGTACCGCAGCGCGCTGCAGGTCTCGAGCCTCCATGTGTACCTGACGTATCCGTTCGTGCTGTCCTGGTCGATGCTGGAGGCGATGGCCGTCGGCGTGCCGGTGCTGGGCTCGGATACGGCGCCGGTGCGGGAAGTGATCCGCGACGGCGAGAACGGGTTCCTGACGCCGTTCTTCGACACGGCGCTGCTCGCCGACCGCGCGCTCGACCTCATCGCGCGCCGCGACGAGATCGCACCTGTCGGCCTGGCCGGACGCGAGACGGTGCGCACGCGCTACGATTTCGAAACGGTGGGCCTGCCGGTCTACCTCGACCTGCTCAAGCCGCTGCCCGGGCCGGTGGAAGAGGAGGCCGCATGACGGACCGCTTCGCCTTCCACTACGCCCCCGACGGCTACTCGACGGCAGGCCCGCACCTGATGGGCCGCCAGGCCGCCGGCGCCGGACTGCTGCGTGCGATCGCGACGGCGCCCGGCCTCGAGTCGGTTGGCTGCTTCGCCGGCGGCCACGCCCACGCGGCCGAAGGCGAGCGCCTGCTGCGCGAGTCCGGCTACAAGGGCCAGGTCGACCGGATCGCGCAGGGCCGCCCGCAGGACCTGGAGCGCTACGGCACGCTGTACCACCCCGCGCCCGGCATCGAGCGTCTCGCGTGGCGCCGCCAGGGACTCGGCGAGCGCCGCTACAGCCTGTGCGGCATCACGCACACGACGGCCAGCCACGCCTTGATGACGAGCCTCGCCAACCTGCTGGTGGCGCCCGTGCGCAGCTGGGATGCCGTGATCTGCACGTCGCGCGTCGTGCGCGACAGCGTGCGCCGCGTGCTGGAGCGCCAGGCCGAGTATTTGAGTGCGCGCCTCGGCGCCCAGCGCTTCGAACTGCCGCAGCTGCCCCTGATTCCGCTCGGCGTGCACGCGGCCGACTTCGACGTCGACGCATCCCGCCGCGCCACCGTGCGCCGGCGCCTGGGGATCGAGGACGGCGGCGTCGCGTTCCTGTTCCTCGGCCATTTGTCGTTCCACGCGAAGGCGCATCCGCAACCGATGTTCGCGGCGCTCGAGGCGGCCGCGCAGGACGGCAAGCGCGTGCACCTGGTGCTGTGCGGGTGGTTTGCCGACGAGGCCACCGACAAGGCCTTCCACGAGGCGGCCGCGCAACTGTGCCCGTCCGTGACGCTGTCGGTGCTGGACGGCCGCGTGGCCGCGAACCAGCTCGACGCGCTGGCCGCCGCCGACGTCTTCATCTCGCTCGCGGACAACGTCCAGGAGACCTTCGGCCTCGCGCTGCTGGAAGCGATGGCGGCGGGCCTGCCGTGCATCGTCAGCGACTGGAACGGCTACCGCGACACCGTGCGCGACGGCGTGGACGGCTACCGCATCCCGACCGTGATGCCGGATGCGGGTGCGGGCCTCGATCTGGCGCAGCGTTACGACGATGGCGTGGACAGCTACGACACGTACTGTGGCCACACGAGCCAGGCGGTCGCGGTGGATGGACCGGCCCTCGCGCAGGCCTGCGCGCGCCTCGCGGGCGATGCCGCGCTGCGGCGCGAACTGGGCGAGAACGCACGCCGGCGCGTGCGCGCGGAATTCGATTGGGCCGTCGTGTTCGGGGGCTACCGCGCGTTGTGGCGCGAGCTCGACGAACGGCGCCGCGCCGATGCGGCACTGGGTCCCGCGCTGCCGGCAGTCGTGCCGGACCGGCTCGATCCGTTCGAGTTGTTCGCCACGTACCCGACGATGCGGATCACGCCGGCATCGATGGTGGAACTCGCGCCGGACGCATCGCTCGCGCTGCTGCGCCAGTATCGCGAGCTCGCGATCAACCGCTTCGCGCACGCGTCGCTGCCGACGCTGGAAGAGTTTGGACAGATCTTCGGATCGATCGAATCGCGGCCCATGCAGGTCGACGAGCTGCTCGACGCGCTCGGACCGTGCGACCGGCCGACTTTGCTGCGCGGACTCGCGTGGCTGTGCAAGATGGACTTGCTGCGTATCACTGCAGCGGAGGACTGATTTCGAATATCGCCTTTATATAAAGGCTTTATGCGAAATCGTAGTAACGTAATGCACGTTGTTATGTGCGCTTGTTTTTGGAGACCGAGCAAGACGAGGAAGGAATCAAACGTTATCGCAGCGATCGTTTCGGTTGAGGTTATCGCTGGTTCGCCTGTAAAAGACATGAAAAATACTGTGTGCGGGTTGCGCACTGACAAGGTTTTCGTGTACTTTACGTGATTGAATTTGTCAAAACGTGAAGACGCCGATTTTCGAGGCGTTCAACGGGAAACAAACCGATCATAAATGGGACGCTGATTCATTCAGTATGCACGTAAGCTTAGCGAAAAGAACAAGCCGCATTGCCTGATAAACGTCGGGTATGGCGGCTTTTTCTTTTCGCGGCCAGCGGGCTGCGATGTGGACAGCGCAGTGAGCCATCGGACTTTAGTCGTTTAGGTCGTCGGCGACGACGATTAGCCGAGGTGCCGCAGTGAGCGATTGAGCGACTACTGTATGCAAACACAGTATAGCGTAAATCGGCGATGAATGCCCGGATGTTTTACGGGTTTTATCGAATCGCCGCGGCAGTTCGGCTGGTGCCGGATTCATTGACGCAAACATAGCGTTTGCGCCGATGAATAATTCGCCCGACCAAGCAGACCGGGTTGGACGGGTTCAAACCATGTAGCGTAATTTCTCATCGCAGAGAAGGAGAACAGAAAATGGCAACCGCCGCGAAAAAACCAGCAGCAAAGCCGGCTGCAAAAGCCGCCACCAAACCGGCCGCTAAGGCAGCAGCAGATAAACCCGCAACCAAAACCGTAGCCGCTAAAGCCGCTGCGAAGCCGGCTGCAAAGAAAGCCGCAGCAACCAAAGCTCCGGCTAAATCGGCAGCAACCAAAACCGCCGCCAAGTCGACCGCCGCCGCCAAACCGGCAGCAAAGAAAGCCGCAGCAACCAAGACCGCCGCCGCCAAACCGGCAGCAAAGAAAGCTGCTGCAACCAAGACCGCAGCAACCAAGTCGACCGCAACCAAGTCGACCGCTACCAAGGCGGCGGCAACCAAGACCGCCGCCAAGTCGACCTCCGCCGCCAAACCGGCAGCGAAGAAGACTGCAGCCAAGTCGACCACCGCCGCCAAGCCGGCAGCGAAGAAGGCCGCAGCCAAGTCGACCGCGACCAAAGCCGCCGCCAAACCGGCAGCGAAGAAGACTGCAGCCAAGTCGACCGCCGCCGCTAAACCGGCTGCAAAGAAGACCGCCGCCAAGTCGACCGCTGCCGCTAAACCGGCTGCCAAGAAGACTGCCGCCAAGTCGGCTGCTGCCGCCAAACCGGCTGCCAAGAAAGCAGCAGGCAAGACCGCTGCCAAGTCGACCGCTGCCGCCAAACCGGCTGCCAAGAAAGCAGCAGGCAAGACCGCCGCCAAGTCGACCGCTGCCGCTAAACCGGCTGCGAAGAAGACGGCTGCCAAGTCGACTGCCGCCAAGTCGACCGCTGCCGCCAAACCGGCTGCGAAGAAAGCAGCAGGCAAGACCGCCGCCAAGTCGACCGCCGCCGCTAAACCGGCTGCGAAGAAGACCGCTGCCAAGTCGACCGCCGCCAAGTCGACCGCTGCCGCCAAGCCGGCTGCAACCAAGACCGCCGCCAAGTCGACGACCGCCGCCAAGCCGGCTGCGAAGAAGACTGCAGCGACCAAGACCGCAGCGACCAAGACCGCAGCCACCAAGGCCGCCGCTCCCGCCGCCAAAAGCGAAGCCAAGCCGGCAGTGAAGAAGGCCGCCGCCAAGCCGGCCGCCAAGGCTGAAGCGAAGCCGGAGGCTGCTGCTGCTGCGAAGAAGCCGGCCGCCAAGAAGGCCGCAAGCAAGACCGCGGCCAAGGCGGAAGCCAAGCCGGAAGCCAAGGCCGAGTCGAAAGCTGAAACCAAGGCCGACACCAAGGCCGAGACGAAAGCCGAAGCCAAGACCGACGGCAAGGACAGCGGCGCCGCTGCAGCCCCGGCACCGGCCGCCAAGTCGGTGATCGCACCGGCAGCATGGCCGTTCCCGACCAGCAGCCGTCCGTAAGCCATTCCTGCCTGGTTCAGGCAAAATACCGCTGTGTGAGCTTTCACACAGCGGTTTTTTTTTCAAGGAGTCCTCGTGCTGCCCATTCTCAAATTGATCGTCGATACCGCGGCCGGTGTGCTGGGGGGCGTCTTGCTGCTGCGTTTCTGGATGCAGGTGACCCGCGTGCGTCCGCCGGCGTCCGTCGCGCAATTTACGTTCACGTTGTCCGACTGGCTTGTGCGCCCACTGCGCCGCATCGTGCCGGGCATGGGTGGTTACGACTGGGCCAGCCTGCTGGGCGCGTTCCTCGTGGTGCTGGCGGCATCGTCGATCCTGCTGCTGGCGGGGACGAGCGGCCAGGCCGTCGTGCTGATTGCCGTGGTCCGCCTGCTCGACTGGATCCTGTACGGCTTCATGGGCCTGTTGATCATCGAGGTGATCTTCAGCTGGGTCAATCCGCATGCGCCGCTGGCGCCGTTCGTCCACGCGCTCAACGACCCGCTGCTGCGCCCGCTGCGCCGCGTGATCCCGCCGGTCGGCGGCCTCGATCTGTCGGTGCTCGTGGCATTCATCCTGATCCAGATCGCGCAGTATCTGCTCCGCCAGGTGTTTTTGGTGTGACCGCTAAAAACCTACTGCGCGTTGCAGGGCCGGCCTGCGATGCTCGCTGTACGTCAGTACAGCTGCGCTTCTCGGCCACCCCTGCTGCCGCTCGCGACGGTTTTTAACGGTCATTTGGCGTTTCGAGAAAAGCCGAACAGGGCCGTTTGGTGACCAAACGCATGCAGCCCAAAACAAAGCGCGCCGGTCCCGCGAGGGACGGCGCGCTTTTCATTGGCCCGACGCTTTAGAAGCGGTAGCCGAAGGCCGCTTCGAACTTGTCGGCGATCTCCTGCTGCGTGAAGCTGTGGTTCTGGCCGCCCTGGTGGGCGATCTTGATGGAACCCAGCAGGCTCGCCAGGCGGCCCGTCGTGGGCCAGTCGAGGTCATTGGCGATGCCGAACAGCAGGCCGGCGCGGTAGGCGTCGCCGCAGCCCGTCGGATCGACGACGCTGGCCGCCGGCACGGCCGGGATCTTGTGGTGCTCGCCGCCGGCGTAGATGTCCGAACCGGCTTCCCCACGCGTGACGATGAGCGCGTCCAGGCGCGCGGCGATGTCCTGCAGGGGCAGGCCCGTGCGGTCCATCACCATCTCGAATTCGTAGTCGTTGCAGGCGAGGTAGCTGGCCTGGCCGATGAACGTCAGCAGCTCGTCGCCGCTGAACATCGGCAGCTGCTGGCCCGGGTCGAAGATGAACGGCACGCCCCGTTCCGCGCAGTCGCGCGCGTGCTTGATCATGCCGTCGCGGCCGTCCGGCGCGACGATCGCGACGCGCAGCGGCAGGTAGTCGGCCAGGTTGTTCTCGTGCGCGAACTGCATCGCGCCCGGGTGGAAGGCGTTGATCTGGTTGCCGTCCAGGTCGGCCGTGACGAAGCACTGGGCCGTGTACGCGTTCTCGATGGTGCGGATCGCGTTGGTGGCGAGGCCCTGATGCTCCATGCGGTCGAGGTAGTCGCCGCCGTCCTGGCCGATGGTGCCCATGATGAGCGGCTCGCCGCCCAGCAGCTTCAGGTTGTAGGCGATGTTGACGGCGCAGCCGCCGTATTCCGTGCGCAGCGTGGGCACGAGGAACGAGACGTTCACGCGATGCAGCTGGTCGGCCAGCAGGGTTTCGCCGAAACGGCCGTGGTATTGCATGATCTTGTCGAAGGCGATCGAGCCGCAGATCAGCGAGGTCTTGGTCATTGGAAGCCTCAAGGATAGAAAACGAAAGTGTGATAACCGGACGGCTGCAGGCCGTCCAGCGTGAAATGGAGCGTGACCGGCTGTTCCGAGTGCGGGCCGAAACCGTTCGCCGACGGCGTGCCGCGCGGCAGATAGTCGGCGGGCGCCAGCACCCGGCGCAGCACCGGCTTGTCGCCGGCGTCGGTCAGCTCGAGTTCGATGCTGGGCCAGGCCAGCACGAGGTTGCCCTGGTTGCGCAGCAGCGTATTCAGCGCGTACGTGTTCGGTCCCAGCGTCGTCAGTTCGCCCGTCTCGATGACGAGGTTCTCGGCCTGCGCGGGCAGCTCCACGCGGCAGCCCAGCACGGCGCATGCGCCCGCCAGGGCCGGTTTCAGGCCCGGATGCTGCGCGGCCAGCGTGTTGCGGAAGCCCAGCACCGCCTGGGCCAGCAGCAGGAGCAGCAGCACGACGGCGCCCGCGGCCATCAGCATGCGCTGCGTGCGGCCCATGCGTTCCTGGCGGCGGCTGCGCTTGACGAATTCGGGCTCGTCGGCGTCGGCGTCGAGCGCGAGGCGCAGCTTCGGCGGTTCGATCTTCGTCGGCGTCAACCTGGAGCGGCGTGCGCGCGCGTCGGACGCACGCGCCGCCTTGCTGCGCGCCGGTTTCACCACGGGCGGGATCATCGCCGGTGCCGGCGCGGGCGGTTCGCTCGCGGCCGATGCGCGCAGCGGCAGGAAGGGCGGGGCGTCGGATGCCGGCGCGGGCGCGGGCGCGGGCGCGGGCGCGGGCGGTTCCGGTGCGGGCTCGGGCTGCGGTTCAGGCTGCGGTTCGGGCGATGCGGCGACCGGCTCCGGCTCCGGTTCGTAATCCGGCAGCGGCTGGGCGACGATTTCCTCGGTCACCGGCAGGTCGAAACCCGGTTCGATGCGGTCGGCGGGCGCGTAGGCGCTCGCCGGCGGCGGTTCGGCGACGGTGTCTTCCGCGGGCTCCGGCTCCGGCTCCGGCTCCGGCTCCGGCTCCGGCTCGGGCTCTGGCTCCGGCTCGGGCTCGGGCTCCGGCTCGGGCTCCGGCGCCGCGTGGACAACCGGTTCCAGTTGCGGTTCGACGCGGTCCGCGGGGGTGTAGTCCGCCGCAACCGGCGCCGCTTCCTTCGCTTCCTCGGCCTCGGGCGCGCGCCGCCACACCTGCGCGCGCGGGGGCTCGGGCACGTCGTCGGCAGGCTTCGGCAAGATGCCGAGCGGATCGAAGGTGTGGTCGAAGTCGAGGGTGTAGACGGGCAGCGCGTCGTCTTCCTGGACGGGCGCCGGCGCTGCCGGCTTGTCCAGGTCGATCAGGTGGGCGTTGCCGTCAAAGATGCGCTGGCAAGACCCGCAGCGGACGATGCCGCCGCGGAGCTTGAGTTGGTCCGCGGCGACGCGGAACGTGGTGTGGCAATGCGGGCACTGGGTGGCGAGCGCCATGCCTTATTTGCTGCCGTCGGTGGCACGTGCCCCAGGTGCATTTTCTGCGCCGAGCTGCCCGTGAAGAGCGACCCAGCCGTCCTGCTCGGCCCAGACGCCCAGCTTGATGAAAGGTGCGTACGCGGCGGCCACTTCCTCGGCCTGGCGCGCCAGCACGCCCGACAGGATCAGCGAACCGCCCTCGGCCACGCGGCTTGAGAGCATCGGCGCCATCAGCTTCAATGGGCTCGACAGGATGTTCGCGACGACGATGTCGAAACGTTCGTTGCCGTGCGCGGAGGCGACGAAGTCGTCCGGCACGTGGAAATCGATCTCGCAGCGGTTGCGTTCCGCGTTCAGCCTGGCGGATTCGATGGCCTGCTCGTCGATGTCGACGCCGGTGACGCCAGCCGCGCCGAGCTTCTTCGCGACCATCGCGAGGATGCCCGAGCCGCAGCCGTAGTCCAGCACCGATTTGCCGGGCGCCGGGTGGGCTTCCAGCCATTCCATGCACAGGCGCGTGGTCGGATGGCTGCCTGTGCCGAATGCGAGGCCCGGGTCGACTTCGAGGATCAGCGCGTCGGGATCCGGGGCTTCGTGCCAGCTCGGCACGACCCAGATGTTCTTGCCGATGTGGATCGGCTCGAACTGCGATTGCGTGAGACGTACCCAGTCGGCGTCCGCGACGGGACGCGTCGTGAATGCAGGCGCCTGCCGCAGGCCGATGGCCGCCGCAGCCTCGGCCACGATCGCGGCCTGGTCGGCATCCTCGTCCGTCAGCGCGACGACGCGGCTGTGGTCCCACGCGGCTTCCTTGGGCACCATGCCCGGTTCGCCGAACAGGGGCTTCTCGTCTTCCGTGCCTTCGTCCGCGTCTTCCACCGAGACCGACAGCGCGCCCGCCTCCATCAGGGCATCGGAGAGCCCTTCGGCGTGCTCGCGTGCGATCTCGATGACAACTTCAGTCCAGCCCATCATTCAACCTCGGCTTTGGCGCCGATCGCGCCATCCTTCGGCAGGTCCGGCTTGTGGGCCAGCTTCTGCTCCAGGTAGTGGATGTTGGTGCCGCCTTCGATGAAGCGGGCGTCGACCATCAGTTCGCGGTGCAGCGGGATGTTGGTCAGGATACCCTCGACGACCATTTCCGACAACGCGATCTGCATGCGGCGGATCGCCTGGTCGCGCGTGGCGCCGTAGGCAATCACTTTACCGACCATCGAATCGTAGTGCGGCGGGACGTAATAGCCGGCGTACGCGTGCGAATCGACGCGGATGCCGGGGCCGCCCGGCGGGTGCCAGCTGGTGATGCGGCCCGGCGACGGGGTGAACTTGAACGGGTCTTCCGCGTTGATGCGGCACTCGATCGCGTGCCCCGACAGCATGATGTCGCGCTGGCGGAAGCGCAGCTTTTCGCCGCAGGCGATGCGGATCTGTTCCTGCACGATGTCGATGCCGGTGATCATTTCCGTAACCGGGTGTTCGACCTGCACGCGAGTGTTCATCTCGATGAAGTAGAACTCGCCGTTCTCGTACAGGAATTCGAACGTGCCGGCGCCGCGGTAGCCGATCTTGCGGCAGGCTTCGGCACAGCGGTCGCCGATCTTTTCGATCAGCTTGCGCGGGATGCCCGGCGCCGGCGCTTCTTCGATCACCTTCTGGTGGCGGCGCTGCATCGAGCAGTCGCGCTCGCCCAGCCAGACGGCCTGCTTGTGCTCGTCGGCGAGGATCTGGATTTCCACGTGGCGCGGATTCTCCAGGTATTTCTCCATATAGACTTCCGGATTGCCGAACGCGGTGCCGGCTTCCGTCTTGGTCATCGCGACGGCGTTCAGCAGCGCGGCTTCCGTGTGCACGACGCGCATGCCGCGGCCGCCACCGCCGCCGGCGGCCTTGATGATGACCGGGTAGCCGACGCGGCGCGCGATCTGGATGATCTCTTTCGGGTCGTCGGGCAGGGCGCCGTCCGAGCCGGGCACGCATGGCACGCCGGCGCGGATCATCGCCTGCTTGGCCGAGACCTTGTCGCCCATCAGGCGGATCGATTCGGGACGGGGGCCGATGAAGACGAAGCCCGATTTTTCGACGCGTTCGGCGAAGTCGGCGTTTTCCGACAGGAAGCCGTAGCCGGGGTGGATCGCTTCGGCGTCCGTGACTTCCGCCGCGCTGATGATCGCCGGCATGCTCAGATAGCTTTGCGCGGACGCTGCCGGGCCGATACAGAACGGACTCGTCTGCCAGCTTCACGTACTTGGCGTCCTTGTCCGCCTCGGAGTGCACGACGACCGTCTTGATGCCCATCTCGCGGCAGGCGCGCTGGATACGCAACGCGATTTCACCACGGTTGGCGATAAGAATTTTTTCAAACATGGTAAGTTCGGTGTTTCTTTGAGTGCCGGCAGCGTGCCGGGAGGGCGCGGTCGGACGACCGCGCCGGAGACGTTTAGCCGATCACGAACAGCGGCTGGCCGAATTCGACGGGCTGGCCGTTTTCCACCAGGATCTTGGTGACGGTGCCGGACAGGTCGGCATCGATTTCATTCAGGAGCTTCATCGCTTCGATGATGCACAGGGTGTCGCCTTCCTTCACGGTAGCGCCCACTTCGACGAACGCCGGGGCGCCCGGTGCCGAGGAACGGTAGAACGTGCCGACCATCGGCGACTTGACGACGTGGCCGGTCGGTTCGGCCGGTGCGGCCGGGGCTGCTGCGGGCGCGGCTGCCGGTGCCTGGACGGCCGGTGCCGCGTATTGCTGGACGCCTTGCTGCGGCACCATGACCATCTGATTCTGCGGGATTGCCGACGACTTGACGATGCGGACCTTGCTTTCGCCTTCGGTCACTTCGAGTTCGGCGATATCCGACTCGGCGACGAGGTCGATCAGTGTCTTGAGTTTTCTTAGATCCATGTAAAACCCCTTGGAATTATTTGTTTAAGAGCATACTGCGCGTCGGCGGTAGGTACTTATGCGCGAATGCGTGAAGTTGACGTAGATTAACGTTGTTTCAGCGCGAAGTCGATGGCAAAGCGATATCCATCCGCTCCCAGCCCGCAGATCGTGCCCAGCGCGATCGCCGACAGGAAAGAGTGGTGCCGGAATTCCTCGCGCTTGTAAATATTAGAGATGTGCACTTCCACGAACGGAATGTCCACCCCGGCCAGCGCATCGCGCAGCGCCACGCTGGTATGGGTCAAACCGCCCGGGTTGATGACGATCGCGTCCACGCTTTCCTGGCGGGCGGCGTGAATGCGGTCGATCAGCGCGCCTTCATGGTTGCTTTGGAAACAGACAATCTCCGCCCCGGCTTCCCGTGCCTGGGCGGTGGCGGCCTGCTCGATGTCGGCCAGCGTCGTCGCGCCGTACACCGCAGGCTCACGTGTCCCCAACAAATTCAAATTAGGGCCATTGAGCAGCAGTAGCTTTTTCGCCATATTCAACCGTTTGTTTGCCCGAAAGACAGGCATTTTGCCGCCAACGTTACGTGTTGGCAAGCGATAAAAAGAAGTCGGAAAATAAGTGAACGACCGTTCGCTGGAACTACAACTTGGCCAGGTCGGCGCGCACCTGATCGAACTTCAAACGGCCCAGGTAGGTCTTGCGGACCTGCCCATCTGCCCCGATCAGCACCGTAAATGGCAGCCCGCCGTTCGCGTTGCCGAGGCCGCGCGCGAGGTCGGTGCCACCCATGCCGCCTACGTACAATGGGTAGGAAATCTTGATTTTGCGGGCAAACTCGGCGAGGTTCGTGGGGGAATCGATGCCGATGCCGATCACATTGAAGGTCTTGCCGCCGTCCTTGGCCGCCAGTTCCGACAATTCCGGCATTTCCGACACGCACGGTGCGCACCACGACGCCCAGAAGTTGACGAGCAGCGGCTTGCCCTTCCACCGGGCGAGCGGCTGTGGCTTGCCGGCCAGGTCGTTCAGCGAAGTCGCATACAGATTCGTCACCGCCGTGTGCGGCCTTCCGTCCGTGGGTGTATAGGTCGTCGTCAGCGGACCCTTGGCATCCTGCTTCACGCCGGCGATGGCACCGAGAACCGTAAAGGCGGCGGCCAGGATCACATAACCGGCCAGGTGTTTCTTATTCATCGTGTTCGAGAGAGTCGTTGTTCGTCAGGGTGCGGAGCGTGGCAGTATCGGCGCGCTGCAGGCTGCCGTCCGCGCGGGTTTTCAGCGCACCGCGTAAATCGTTCATATCATAAAGCTCGGCGTGCACCATTTCCTTTTGCCACATGAAGCTTACCGTTTCTACCGGATCGTAGCGTCCCCCTTTGAAGTGGGGAGTTTCCGATATCTCGATATTGACATTGCGATTCAACAGCCAGATTTCGACTTCCTTGGCGCTGTCGGCAAATAATTGCAGGTGGATGTCGTCATGTTCGCCCGCCGTTCCGTTCAAGACCGCACCGGTAATATACGGACGGAACTCGGCCAATTGGTCCATCACTTCCAGCGCCGTACTGCGCATGTGTTGTAGGCGCGCGGCCTGGGCCGGGCCGTGGAACAATGCCTGGTAGCGGCGCACCTCGTCTTCGACTTGCAGATTATCCGGCAGGTAATTAGGAGAAGGGCGGTCGACGCCGAGCACCTGGCGCGCCGCCTTCGTCTTGGCCGTCGAGTAATCGGCCCCATCCTGGGCGATCATGCGGGCGGCCGTCGCGGCGATGCGTGCGCGCACCTGTTGGAGGTCGTCGTTTGAATTGGGCATCATGTCGAGATCATACTCTTGAAAGGAAAATGGCATCGCGTCGGGTAGAATCGCGTATTCGCCATTACAGAGATCCCTTCGGCACGTCATGCACATCCATATCCTCGGCATCTGCGGCACCTTCATGGGCGGCCTCGCGGTGCTGGCCAAAGAGGCCGGCCACCGCGTCACCGGGTGCGACGCCAACGTCTACCCTCCGATGAGCACCCAGCTCGAAGCCCAGGGCATCGAGCTGATCCAGGGTTACGGGCCCGAACAGGTGAGCCTGAATCCGGACCTGTACGTCGTTGGCAACGTGATGACGCGCGGTAATCCGCTCGTCGAGGAGATCCTGAACCGCGGCTTGCCGTACGTATCTGGCCCGCAATGGATTGGCGACCACATTCTCCGTAATAAATGGGTGCTCGCCGTCGCGGGCACGCACGGCAAGACGACGACCACGTCGATGCTGGCGTGGATCCTGGAAGACGCCGGTTATTCGCCGGGATTCCTGATCGGCGGCGTGCCGCTGAACTTCGGCGTGTCGGCCCGCCTGTCGGGCGAAACGGATTCGGATTTCTTCGTGATCGAGGCGGACGAGTACGACACGGCCTTCTTCGACAAGCGTTCGAAGTTCGTGCACTACCACGCCAAGACCGCGGTATTGAACAACCTCGAATACGATCACGCCGACATCTTCCCCGATATCGGCGCCATCGAGACCCAGTTCCACCACCTCGTGCGCACCGTGCCCGGTGTCGGGCGCATCGTCGTGAACGGCGACGAAGCGTCGCTGGCGCGCGTGCTGAAGCGCGGCTGCTGGAGCGAAAAGGAAAGTTTCGGCTCGGCCGAAGGCGTGGACTGGAGCCTCGTCGAACATCCGGGCGGTTCCAGCTTCGACGTGTTCTTCAAGGGCGACAAGCAGGGCACCGTCCACTGGGAACTGACCGGCCACCACAACCGCAGCAACGCCATGGCCGCCATCGCGGCCGCGCGCCACGTGGGCGTGCCGCCCGCGCAGGCGATCGAGTCGCTCGCGCGCTTCCAGAACGTCAAGCGGCGCATGGAAGTGCGCGGCGTCGTCAACGGCGTGACGGTGTACGACGACTTCGCGCACCATCCGACGGCGATCGCGACGACCGTCGGCGGCCTGCGCCAGAAGATCGGCACAAGTGGCCGCATCCTGGCCGTGCTGGAACCCCGCTCGAACACGATGAAGCTGGGCGCGATGAAGGATGCGCTGCCGGGCAGCCTGAAGGACGCCGACCTCGTGTTCGGCTTCGGCAGCCAGCAGGCGCTGGGCTGGTCGCTGGCCGACGCCTTGAAACCGCTGGGCGCCAACGCGCACAGCTTCGACCAGCTCGACTACATGGTGCAGGCGATCGTCCAGGCCGCGCAGCCGGGCGACCACATCCTCGTGATGAGCAACGGCGGCTTCGGCGGCGTGCACCAGAAGCTGCTGGAGGCGATGGCGGCATGAGCGGGACAGCAGGCTTTTCCGCAGGCGCCCGCGAGGGCGCGCGCGTCCACCTCCTCTATCTGCACGGCTTCCGCTCTTCCCCGCGCTCGTTCAAGGCGCGCGTGGTACAGCAGCGGATGGAAGCAGCCGGCCGCGCCGGCAACCTGATCTGCCCGCAACTGCCGGCCTCGCCGAAGGCCGCCATGGACCTCGTCCTCACGCTGGTCGAACGCTATTCGGACAATCTCGCGATCATCGGTTCGTCGCTGGGCGGCTTCTACGCCACCTGGCTGGCGGAACGCTTCGGCTGCCGCGCCGCGCTGATCAATCCGGCCGTCGATCCCTTGAAAGACCTCGACAAACACGTCGGCATCACGACCGAATGGCATACGGGCGAGCCGTTCGAATTCAAGCGCGACTACATCGACGAACTGGCCGCATTGAAGGTCGGCGCCATCACCCGGCCGGCGCGCTATTTCCTGCTGGCCGCCACGGGCGACGAGGTGTTGGACTACCGCGACATGGTTGCGCATTACGCGGGCGCGCACCAGCACGTCATCCAGGGCAGCGACCACGCGGTGTCGGAATTCGAGCAGTATGTCGATGAGGTGCTGGCGTTCTGCCTGACGGATAATCCAGAACGAAGGCGACGCCGGATCGGACCATCGTCAGTGAGGCCCGCGTCGCTGCGCCGGGCCCGCTGGCTGGCGCATCCGGACGGTACGGGCGCGCCGGCCGTCATGCGCGACTGGCTGACGACGCCGGGTTCGCTGACGGCGCGCCTGATCGCGCACAGCCGGCATTTCCGGGTACAGAAACTGCGCCAGGCGGGCAACGTCTGCCTGGCGGACGAGGCCGACGCGATCGGCCTGGCGCGGCCCCGGCGCGTGTGGGAACGCGAAGTGCTGCTGCGCTGCGACGGGCAACCGGTCGTGTACGGCCACACCGTCGTGCCGATGAGTGCGAGCGCGAGCGACTGGCCCCTGTTTTCGGCGCTGGGCGAACGTTCGCTCGGCACCACGCTGTTTTACGATCCTCGGGTCACGCGCGGGGCGCTCGAATTCGCGCGGCTGCGTCCCGGCCATCCGCTAGTGGCGCGCGTGCATGCCGCGCTCGGCCGGAACGGGCCGGCGCGCGACACTTATTTTGCGCGGCGCTGCGTGTACCGCCGCCGCCAGGGACTGCTGCTGGTCACCGAGGTCTTCCTGCCCGAGGTGCTCGATCTCGAGGCGACCGCATTTAATATGAATACGAATACAAAATGAACTTATTTTTCGAAGAGTCCGGCGATTTCAAGGTCGGCACCGTGCTGTCGCAGGCGGGCGAGGCCTACCAGGTCGAAATGCCGAGCGGGAAGCGTACGAAGGTCAAGGCGCGCGACGTGATGCTGCAGTTCGACAAGCCGGACCCCGCGACCTTGCTGGAACAGGCGAAGGCCGTCGCGGCGGACGTCGATCTGGAATTCCTGTGGGAAGTCGCGGGCCAGGAAGAATTCGGATTCGCGGAACTGGGCGCCGAGTACTTCGGCCACGCGCCGCTGCCGTTCGAAGCGGCCGGCCTCGTGCTGGCGCTGCACGGCGCGCCGATCTATTTCTACAAGAAGGGCCGCGGCCGCTACAAGGCGGCGCCGGAACAATCGCTGCGCGCGGCGCTGGCCGGCATCGAAAAGAAGAAGCAACAGGCCATCGTGCAGGCCGCGTATGTCGAGGAACTGAAGGCCGGCACGCTGCCGCAGGCGATGCAGCCGCTCGTCCAGCAACTGCTGTTCAAGCCGGACAAGAACAGCATCGAATACAAGGCGCTCGAAACGGCGGCCGACGAGCTGCAGACGACGGCCCCGCGCCTGATGCTGTCCACGGGCGGCATCGCGTCGGCGAAAGAGCTGCACATGGGCCGCTTCCTGTTCGAACACTTCCCGCGCGGCGCTGGCTTCCCGCCCGTCGCCGTGCCGACTCCGCCCGCCGACCTGCCGCTGGCGAACGTGGCCGCGTTCTCGATCGACGACGTGACGACCACCGAGATCGATGACGCGTTCTCCGTCGAAAAGCTGGACGACGGCACCGTCCGCGTGGGCATCCACATCGCGGCGCCGGGCCTGGGCATCCGTCCGGACGACGCCATCGACAAGATCGCCCGCGCGCGCATGTCGACCGTGTATATGCCGGGCGACAAGATCACGATGCTGCCGGACGACGTCGTCGACGCCTACACGCTGGCCGAGGGCAACGACTGCCCGGCGCTGTCGCTGTATGCCGTGCTGGATCCGGCCACGTGGACCGTGCTCTCGACGACGACCCGCGCCGAGCGCGTGCCCATCAAGAACAACCTGCGCCACAACGACCTCGACGACGTCGTCAACGAGGAGACGCTGAACAGCGGCGCGGGCGACTACCCGCACAAGACGGAACTGGGCCTGCTGTGGCAATGGGCGCTGCAGCTGGAGGCGGGCCGCATGAAGAAGCGCGAAGCGTTCGGCCTGAAGCCGGAACAGGCGAACCGCGTCGACTTCAATTTCTATGTCGAGGACGACGTCGTCACGATCGTGCGCCGCAAGCGCGGCGCGCCGCTGGACAAGATCGTGGCCGAGCTGATGATCTTCGCGAACAGCACGTGGGGCAAGCTGCTGCACGACTGCGGCGTGCCGGGCATCTACCGCTCGCAGGGCCCGGGCGCCGGCGGCTGGGCCGCCAAGATGCAGGTGCGCATGGTGACGCACGCGGCGCCGCACCAGGGCCTCGGCGTCGATCAATATGCGTGGTCGACGTCGCCGCTGCGCCGCTATACGGACCTCGTGAACCAGTGGCAGATCCTCGCGTGCGCCAGCAATGGCGTGACGGCGCCGCTCGTCGCCCCGTTCAAGCACCGCGATGCCACGCTGTTCTCGATCGTCTCCGCGTTCGACGCCGCGTACTCGGCCTATAACGACTTCCAGCAGAACATGGAGCGTTACTGGTGCCTGCGCTGGCTGGCGCAGGAAAACGCCAGGCAGGTCGAGGCCGTCGTGCTGAAGGACGAGGTGTTGCGCCTCGTCGAGATCCCGCTCGTGATCCGCCTGCCGGGCATGCCGCAGGCGGCGCGCGGCGCGCAGGTCCGCCTGGACATCGTGCGCTGGGACGAGGTCGACCTGGCGCTGGAGGCGCGCCTGCTCGAAGTCGCGGCCGTGGCGCCGGAGGCGGCCGAGGAGCTGGGCCTGGACGAGGAAGAAGACACGGGCGAGGCGGCGGCAGCGGAAGCGGCCGAGGCCGAAGGTGCCGTGGCCGTCACCGATCCGGAAACGCAGACCGACGTCACGGGCGAGCAGGCCGCGTGATGTGTGACTGATACCGATCGTTGACACGTCGACAAGATCCTGTTGCGTTAGTGGTGACTTCAGCGGTCGGGTCTTTCCGCAAGGCTCGCAAATCGGCCGGCCTGCACGGTAGAATGGGGAGTTCCATGACCCCAACCGTCCCACCCCGCAGCGCGTGAACACCCTCCGACACAACCGCCCCCTGATGATCGCCATCACCTGCTCGGTGCTGGCGCACGCCTCCCTGCTGGCGGTCCGTTTCGCCGCGCCGGACGCGTTCCGGCTGCAGCCGGCCGATCCGGGCCTGGAGGTCATCCTGGTCAACGCGAAGCATGCGCGTGCCCCCGTCAAGGCGGACGCGCTGGCCCAGGCCAACCTGGACGGCGGCGGCAATGCCGATGCCGGCCGCGCCCAGTCGCCCCTGCCGGACCTGCGCAAGGTCGAGAATGGCGACAGTATCAAGGCCCTGCAACGCCGCATCGCGGAACTGGAACAGCAGCAGAAAAGCGTGCTGACGAAGATGCGCCAGTCGCAGTTCAACAGCGCCCCCGTGGCCGAACAGACGAAGCCCGACCCCAGCCGCACGGGCGAGGACAACCTCGACTCCACCAAGGCGATCGCGCGCATGACGGCCGAGATCACCCAGCGCATCGCCGACGAGAACAAGCGCCCGAAAAAGACGTTCATCAGCCCCAGCACGCGCGAGGTCGGCTACGCCATGTACTACAAGGCGATGCAGAAGCGCGTGGAGGAGGTCGGCACCTTGAACTTCCCGCAGCAGAACGGCAAGAAGCTGTACGGCGAGCTGGTCGTCTACATCCCGATCTTCCAGGATGGCACGCTGTACGAAAAAGAAGGCGGACCGCGCATCGAACGCAGTTCCGGCAATCCGGCGCTGGACAAGGCCGCGCTGGCGATCGTCCGCCGCGCCGCGCCGTTCGGCAAGTTCCCGGCCAATATGCGTTCGACCGACAAGGACGACCTCTGGATCGTCGTCACCCGCTTCAAATTCACCCGCGAAGAAAAACTGCAGGCCGAACTGCGCGGCGAAGGATAACAGGAGACTTCATGACGGATAAATATTGCGTGATCGGCAACCCGATCGCCCACAGTAAATCGCCGGACATCCACGCCGCCTTCGCGGCCGCGACCGGCCAGGACATCGCGTACGGGCGCTGCCTGGCGCCGCTCGACGGTTTTGCGGACACGGTCCGCGACCTCGTCGCGCAAGGCTACCGCGGCGCCAACGTGACGCTCCCGTTCAAGCTGGAAGCGGCCGCGCTGGCCACCCGGCTGGAAGCGCGGGCGCGCCTGGCCGGTGCCGTCAACACGCTGCGCTTCGAAAATGGCGAGATCGTCGGCGACAACACGGACGGTCCGGGCCTCGTCGCCGACATCGTCAGGAACGCCGGCGTGCCGCTCACCGGCAAGCGCGTCCTGCTGCTGGGCGCGGGCGGCGCGGCGCGCGGCGTCATCCTGCCGTTCTTGAACGAGAAGCCGGAAGCGATCGTGATCGCCAACCGCACGCGCGCGACGGCCGATGCGCTCGTGTCCCACTTTGCCGATCACGTGGCTTGCCCGGGGCAGATCAGCGCCTGCGGGTTTGCCGACATCGAGGGTGCGTTCGACGTCGTCGTCAACGCGACGTCGGCCAGCCTGTCGGCCGACCTGCCGCCCGTGCCCGCGTCGGCGTTCCGCGCGGGGACGCTGGCGCTGGACATGATGTACGGGAAGGAGCCGACGCCGTTCATGGCGTTCGCGGCCTCCCACGGCGCGGCCGTGCGCGATGGCCTCGGCATGCTGGTCGAGCAGGCGGCGGAAGCATTCTTCACGTGGCGCGGCGTGCGGCCGGAGACGTCGGCCCTGCTGGCCCGCATGCGCGCATCATGAGCGGCATCGGCACGCTCAAGGCGGGCGCGCCCACGCGCGCAAAAACCGGCGGGCGGCGCTGGCTGAAATGGATCGTCCTCGGGCCGCTGCTGCTCGTCGTCCTGCTGCAGCTGTATTTCTTTGCGATGGTGTGCTGGTGGACGCAGTTCAACCCGTCGTCCACAAGCATGATGCGCCAGCAGCTGTCGGCGCTGCGCGAGCGGAATCCGAACGCGAAGCTGGAGCAGGTGTGGGTGCCGTACGCGCGCATCTCGAACAACCTCAAGCGCGCCGTGATCGCGTCCGAGGATTCCAATTTCGTCGACCACGACGGCGTCGACTGGGACGCACTGGAAAAGGCGTACGAGCGCAACAACAAGAAGCACCGGGTCGTGGGCGGCGGCTCGACGATCACCCAGCAGCTGGCCAAGAATTTGTTCCTGTCCGGCTCGCGCAACTACCTGCGCAAGGGCCAGGAACTGGTCATCGCCTACATGCTGGAAGCGGTGATGGACAAGGAACGCATCCTCGAGATCTACCTGAACGTGGTCGAATTCGGCCGCGGCGTGTTCGGCGCCGAGGCCGCGGCGCGCCACTATTTCCGCATCCCGGCCGCGAACCTGAACGCCGCCCAGGCCGCCCGCCTCGCGGTGATGCTGCCGAACCCGCGCTATTACGACCGCCACCGCGACACCAACTACCTGGCGCGCCGCACGGCGATCATCCAGCGCCGCATGAACGCAGCGGAATTGCCCTGAACCGGGGTCAGAGCCCGGATTTTGGCAATAACTCAAGAGCATGCTGAATCGGACAACGCATTGCCGACAAGTTTGCTCAGGATATTTCCAAAAATCGGGCTCTGACCCCGGTTTCATCTGCTTTAGGCTGGCCGCCCTCAGGGCTTACAGGTACACTTGCGCTGTTTCCGAATCCGGCCGAGAAAGCAGCGCATGATCAATGTATTTGTCCTACAAAATGGCCGACTGAACCAGATACCCATCGCGTCGCGCGCCGATCTGGAGAACGCGCCTGCCGTTTGGGTCGACCTGCTCGACCCGACCGACGAGGAGCGCGCCTGGGTCAAGACGACCTATGACGTGATCCTGCCCGGCGAGGACGAAGTCCAGGACATCGAGGCGTCCGCGCGCTACTACGAAGCGGAAAACGGCGACCTGCACCTGCGCACCGACTTCCTGCGCGAGGAAGAGGACGGCCCGTCGCGCATCGTGACGGTCGCGTTCATCCTGGCCAAGAAGATCCTGTTCTCGGTCCACACGGACGACCTGCCCGTGTTCCGCCTCGTGCGCCTGCGCGCGCGCTCGCGGCCCGGGTCGATCGAGGACTACATGGACGTGCTGCTGGACCTGTACGCGACCGACGCCGAGTACTCGGCCGATGCGCTGGAAGGCATCTACGAGAGCCTGGAAGACGTCAGCCAGCGCGTGCTGCAGAAGGAATTCACCGACCAGGACGCGGCCTCCGCGCTGAATGCGATCGCCCACGAGGAAGACTTGAACGGCCGCATCCGCCGCAACATGATGGACACGCGCCGCGCCGTCAGCTTCCTGATGCGTGGCCGATTGCTGAACGCGGAACAGTTCGAGGAGGCGCGCCAGATCCTGCGCGACATCGAATCGCTCGATGGCCACACGTCGTTCCTGTTCGACAAGATCAACTTCCTGATGGACGCCACCGTCGGCTTCATCAACATCAACCAGAACAAGATCATCAAGATCTTCTCGGTGGCCTCGGTCGCGTTCCTGCCGCCGACCTTGATCGCCAGCATCTACGGCATGAACTTCGAATTCCTGCCGGAACTGCACTGGAAGTTCGGCTACGGCTGGTCGCTGGGCCTGATGGTCGTCAGCGCGATCGCCCCGTTCCTCTACTTCCGGCACCGGGGCTGGCTGAAATAAGTTACAGCGCGACGTCGTCCGCCTTCAAATACCACTTCAGCGCGCGCACGACCATCGCATGGTCGTCCACGCCCGCGAGGCCGGACACGGTGATCGTGCCGACCTGGCCCGTCCCCTTGATGACGATCGGGAACGAGCCGCCGTGCGCGGCATAGTCCTTCGAGTCGAACGTGGGCAGGTTGTCGAAGTCGCGGCCCGCGTTGACGGCCTCCGTGTGCACGAAGAACGACGCGTGACCCGTGCGGTTCACGAGGTTGCTCTTGCGGCGGATCCAGTCGACGTTGTTCGGGCTCGTACCCGCCATCGCATAAAAGAACAGCGGATTGCGGTTGATCGTGATGTCGATCGTGACGGCGACCTTGTCCGCCTTCGCCTGCTCGACGATCCTGTTGCCGATCGCGAGCGCCGCGTCGTTGTCGAAGGACGTGAACTGCAGCGCCTGCTCCTGGCGGCGGATGGTGTCGAGCGATACGGTTTTCTTGTCCATGCTGGTTCCTGGGGTGGTCGTTGCGGCGCCGGCGGTGCCGGCGAACAAAGCGCTTGCCGCGATCAGTACGGCGCAGGAACAGGGAATAATGCGGCGGATGGTGCGCACAGCCATGTCGTTGCCTCTCTCCGGTTTTATTATCCGGAAAGTATAACCGGAGAGCGGCCCGTTATTGCTTCAGATTCACGAACAGATTCGCGGCGAACGCGAGGATGGCCAGCGCGGCGATGATTTCCGCGATCACCAGCGCCGGCGCGAAGGCCATGTGACCCAGCAGCAGCATGGAGAGCGCGACCATCATCACGGGCAATGCGAGGTTCAGCAGCCAGAAGTGCAGGCGCGCGAGGCGGCTCTCGCCCGCCTTCGGGAACACGCTATAGATCAGGCCGGCGAGCGCCAGTGTCGTCCAGCCCAGCAGGTTGACGTGGGCGTGCACGGGGCGCAGGGTGAAGTTCTGGCTGGCGCCCATGGCGATGCCCAGCGAGATGCCGAAGATGAGGTAGAGGACGGCCAGCTTGATCCAGATGATGCCTGCGCGCGAGAACTGCGGTTGCGGCAGGGGAGTAACGGTCGTGGTTTGCATGGTGGGGCTCCTGATGGATGGTCGATGTGGAGCGCATCGTACATACGGTGCGCGCACCCGTGCAGCCCCACGCGTGGGGGACGATCGACCGGTCACATCGTTGCAAACATGGCCACGACGGCCACCAGCATCACCGCCACGCCGATCCAGCCGATCACGGTATGGCGTGTGGATAACGTGTAGCCGCCCATGATCTTGCGGTTATGCGCGAGCAGCATCATGACGGCCATGATCGGCACGGCGATGACGCCGTTGATCTGCGCGGACAGCACCAGCGCGGCGATCGGGTCGACCGGGGCGAAGTCGAGCGCGACGCCGCCCAGCGTGGCCAGCGCGATGATGCCGTAGAACTCGCGCGCCTCGACGACTTTCAGGTCCATGCCGTTGCGCCAGCGGAAGCTCTCGGTGACGGCATATGCAGCCGACCCCGCCAGCACGGGCACGGCGAGCATGCCCGTGCCGACGATGCCCAGCGCGAACGCGAGGAACGCGAACTCGCCCGCCACCGGCCGCAGCGCCTCGGCCGCCTGCGCGGACGACTGGATGTCCGTGATGCCGTGCGCGCCCAGGGTGACGGCCGTCGTCAGCATGATGAAGAAGGCGACGAGGTTGGAAAAGCCCATGCCGATCAAGGTGTCGGACTTGATGCGCCTGAGTTGCGCGGCGGCGTCGCGCGGGCGCGTGCGCAGGGCGCGCGCGTGGTGGTCGTTGCGGATCTCCTCGACTTCCTGCGACGCCTGCCAGAAGAAGAGGTAGGGGCTGATCGTCGTGCCGAACACGGCGACGATGAGGGCGACGGCATCCTTCGTGAAGGCGAAATGGGGCCACACGGTGCGCGCAAGGACTTCCGTCCACGGCATGTGCACGGCGAACGCCGTCGCGACGTAGGCCAGCAGGCCCAGGGTCAGCCATTTCAGGTAGCGCACGTAGGTGGCATACGGCAAAAAGACCTGCAGCGCGAGGCACAGCAGGCCGAAGCCGAGCGCATACAGGTGGCTGGAGCCGGTGCCCGTCACGAGGCGCAGCGCCTCGCCCATCGCGGCGATGTCGGCCGCGATGTTGATGACGTTGGCAACGAGCAGCAGCGCGACGATGGCGTACAGGAGCCAGGGCGAATACGCGCGGCGGATGTTGGCCGCGAGCCCGCGCCCCGTCACGCGCCCGATGCGTGCCGACACGAGCTGGATGCCGACCATGAACGGGTAGGTCAGCACCAGCGTCCACAGCGTGTTGAAGCCGAATTGCGCGCCGGCCTGCGAATACGTCGCGATGCCGGACGGGTCGTCGTCGGCCGCGCCCGTGATCAGGCCGGGGCCGAGCGATTTCAGCGTGGCGTTGTCGGTGAGGCGGCGGAACAGCTTGAGCGGCATGTCGGGCCGGGCGCGGTCACGCCAGGCGGGCAAACACGCGGCGGGCCGCTTCGACCGTCTCGGCGATCACGGCATCGTCGTGCGTGGCCGAGACAAAACCTGCTTCGAACATCGCGGGCGCGAAGTACACGCCTTCGTCCAGCATGCCGTGGAAGAAGCGGTTGAAGCGCTCCTTGTCGCCGGCCATCATCTGGCCGTAGCTGGACGGGATCGTGTCGGCGAAATACAGGCCGAACATGCCGCCGACGCTGTCCGCGCAGAACGCGATACCGGCTTCCTTCGCGGCCGCCGTCAGGCCGTCGACCAGTTTCTTCGTCTGCGCCGCCAGGTGCTCGTAGAAGCCCGGCTGCTGGATCAGCTTCAGCGTGGTCATGCCGGCGGCGACGGCGACCGGGTTGCCGGACAGCGTGCCCGCCTGGTAGACGGGGCCGATCGGCGCCATCTTCTGCATCAGGTCCGCGCGGCCGCCGAACGCGGCGACCGGCATGCCGCCGCCGATCACTTTGCCGAGCGCGGTCAGGTCCGGCACGATGCCGTACAGCGCCTGCGCGCCACCGATGCCGACGCGGAAGCCCGACATCACTTCGTCGAAGATCAGCACGGCGCCATATTCCGTGCACAGTTCGCGCATGCGCTGCAGGAATTCCGGCGTCGCGCGGATCAGGTTCATGTTGCCGGCGACGGCTTCCACGATCACGCAGGCGATGGTGTCGCCCATCGACTGGAACGCATCTTCCAGCTGCGGGATGTTGTTGTAGTCGAGGACGATGGTGTGCTTGACGAAGTCTTCCGGCACGCCGGCCGACGTCGGGTTGCCGAACGTGAGCAGGCCCGAACCGGCTTTGACCAGCAGGGAATCGGCGTGGCCGTGGTAGCAGCCTTCGAACTTGACGATCTTGTCGCGGCCGGTGGCGCCGCGTGCGAGGCGCAGCGCGCTCATCGTCGCTTCCGTGCCGGACGAGACGAGGCGCACCTGCTCGATCGACGGCACGAGGCGGCAGATTTCCTCGGCGATCTCGATCTCGCCCTCGGTCGGCGCGCCGAACGACAGGCCGCGCGCGGCCGCGTCCTGCACGGCTTTCACCACGTCCGGATGGGTGTGGCCGACGATGGCCGGGCCCCAGGAGCCGATGTAGTCGATGTAGCGCTTGCCGTCCGCGTCCCAGAAATACGGCCCCTCGGCCCGCGTGATGAAGCGTGGCGTGCCGCCGACGGAGCGGAAGGCGCGCACGGGCGAGTTCACGCCGCCCGGCGTGGTCTGCTGGGCGCGGGCGAACAGGATGTCGTTTTTCGAAGTGGTGTCGGACGTGGCGGTCATGGTTGTCTGGATGAATCCCGGGCGCAGGCGCCGGCGGGGTTAGCAGGCCGCGCCGGGAGCGCGGAAGATCTTGTTCGGGATGAGCCGGCCCATGCCGAAGCGGCAGGCATGGACGAGGGCGCCGGTGAGGTAGTCCTGGGCCCCGGGCAGGGCGTCCGCCGCGCCATCGCCGCGCGCCATCCGCGCCACCAAAGCGGCCGACAACGTGTTGCCGGCGCCGACGAACGGGCCGGGCAGGAGCTGCGCCCAGGGCAGGGCGGTGGCCAGGCCGTCCGGCTCGTACAACTCGTTGCAGCGGCTGCCGTCGCCGCCGCCGACGCCCGTCACGAGCACGTGGCCGCAGCCGAGGCCCGTCAGCTCGGCCGCGTCCTCGGCGACGGTGGCGATGCTGCCCGGGTCGCGCCAGCAGTCGGCCAGGCGCGCCAGTTCCGGCTGCGACAGCATGAAGACGCTGGCCTGCGGTACGAGCAGTTGATGAATGAGGGTCAGCATGTCGTCGTCGCGCGGGCCGCAATCGGGCAGCGACGACGTGAACGGGTCGAGCACGAGCGGCACGTCGGCATAGTCGGACACGATCTCCGCCACCGCCGCGATCTGCTCCAGGCTGGCCAGGGTGCCGACCTTGATGGCGGCCACGGGCATGTCCTCGAGCAGCATGCGCGCCTGTTCCACGACGAGCGAGTGGTCGGTCGGCTGCATGTCGTCCACGCGCGCGGAATCCGCCACGAGCAAACCCGTCACGACCGAGAGGGCGTGGCAGCCATGCATGGCGAAGACGGTCACGTCGGACTGGATGCCCAGCGCCCCGACCGGGTCGGCGGGCCCGAACGTGAGGATGAGTGGAGACGTTTGGTTTTGCACAGCGGGTAGAATACTATACCTTTCCCTGTCATTTTATCTGAACCGAAAAGAGGAAATCGAAGTGAGTACTGAAACACAGGTGTACCAGACGTGGATGTGCCTGATCTGCGGCTGGGTCTACGACGAGGCCGCCGGCGCACCGGACGACGGCATTGCGCCGGGCACCCGCTGGGCCGACGTGCCCATGAACTGGACGTGCCCGGAATGCGGCGCGCGCAAGGACGACTTCGAAATGACCGCGATCTGAGTGGTTCATTGTCGATTCATTAACGTGAAATAACGTCCCGCCAATGTTTCGTGTCATCCCGTCAATGAGTCGTCATACGGCAAGTTGACGTAACGCAACACTTCATGCACAAGCCGCAGCCCCTATGCTATCTTGCGGGTTCATGCTGAAGTGAAACGAATATGACGACGCAACCGACAGGCCTGACGATCATGGTGATCGACGACAGCAGCACGATCCGTCGGTCCGCCGAAATCTTCCTGACGCAGGCCGGCTACCGCGTGGTACTGGCCGAAGACGGCTTCGACGCGCTGGCCAAGATCAACGACCATCACCCGTCCCTGGTGTTCTGCGACATCCTGATGCCGCGCCTGGACGGCTACCAGACCTGCGCGCTGATCAAGAAGAGCGCGAAATTCCATGCCACGCCGGTCATCATGCTGTCCTCCAAGGACGGCCTGTTCGACCGTGCGCGCGGCGCGATGGTCGGATCGAGCGCCTACCTGACCAAACCTTTTTTCAAGGACAGCCTGCTGGCGGCCGTGCGCGACCATGCGCAGGGCCGGACCGACGCGGCTGCTTGATTCCAACGTTGCGGAGCCCACCGTGGCCATACAAAAAATCCTGATCGTCGACGATTCCCCGACCGAACGTTACTACCTGACCGACATCCTCGTGCGCAACGGCTTCACCGTCACCACCGCCGACAACGGCGAGGAGGCGCTGGCCAAGATCCGCGCCGAGCGTCCGGAACTGATCCTGATGGACGTGGTGATGCCCGGCGCGAACGGCTTCCAGGTGACGCGCTCGATCGCGCGCGATCCGGAGCTGGCGTCCGTCCCCGTCATCATCTGCAGCAGCAAGAACCAGGAAACCGACCGCATCTGGGGCATGCGCCAGGGCGCGAAGGATTATTTCGTCAAGCCCGTCGATCCGGCCAGGCTGCTGGCCACAATCGCCACGCTCGGCGCCTGAGATGGACGTCAGCGACGCCGCCGGACAGAAGGGCGCGGCCCGGCGCGCGCGCCTGCGCCAGTACCAGGAACAGCTGCTCGAGCGCATGCAGGCCGCGCGCACGAGCAGCGGCGCGCGCGCGCACCAGCTGGGCGTGGAGATCGGCGGCGTGCGCTACCTGCTCGACCTCGTCGAAGCGGGCGAGATCGTGCCGCTGCCGCCGCTGGCCGCCGTGCCGCTCACGCAGCCCTGGTATCTCGGCCTCGCGAACGTGCGCGGCAACCTGCTGGGCGTCGTCGACCTGGCGCGCTATCTCGATCCGGAGGCGGCGCCAACGCCCGGCACACGGCTCGTGACGTTCGGACCCGCCCTCGGCTTTCCGTGCGCGCTGCTCGTGGCGAAGGTCGTCGGCCTGCGCGAGGCGGGCGGCCAGGATTGGACCCCGCTGTCGCTGGCCGCCCTCGCCCGCGAGGAACGCTTCCTGCAGGTCGCACGGTAGGGTGGGCGGCGCTCCGCCCACGCGTGACGTTCGCGGTTTGTTGGCGTTGCGCGCGGGCACGGTGCGCCCACCGAACAGGTTGTAAGAATTTTTGTACTGGAGCTCGCATGGGATTCGTATCCAAACTGTCGATGAATTTCTTCCCCAAGGACGGGGGCGGCGACGCGCAGGCGTCCGGCACGGTGCTGGCGTCGCCCGACACGCAGTTCGGCCCCGGCACGGTACCCGCCGGCCCGGTCAGCGGCACGCCATCGACGGGTTCCGCCGATGACGCCGCGCGGCGCCTCGGCCAGCTCGCCCGGCGCAAGCGCCGCCATGCGGAGGAAGCTGCCAGCGGAACGGCCGGTGGCGACGACGACCTGCGCCTGCCGCTCATCGGCCATCTGTCCCTGCCGCGCCAGCTGCGCATCCTGCTCGTCGCCTTCGGCATCGGTATCCTGCTCACGCTGCTGTCGCTGTGGCGCAATGCCGGCAGCGGCGCGATCGCCAGCGGCCAGACCCAGATCGCCAGCGAAGCGCTGATGCACTCGCAGCGCGTGGGCAAGGCCGCGCCGAACGCGATGCAGGGCGTGCCGGACGCGTTCACGCAGTTGCAGGACAGCCGCATCGCCCTGTCGCACGACCTCGACCTGCTGGCCCGCGGCGGCGACTTCAACGGCAACGCGATTCCCGCATCGTCGGGCGACCTGGCCGCGCAGCTGGCCGCCGTGCGCAAAAAGTGGAACGTATCCGACGCGGCCGCCGCCAGCATCCTCAAGATGAAGCCGGAGCTGGTCGCCTTCGACAAGAACCTGAAGCAGCTCGACGTGCTGGCGCCGGACATGCTGGCGCTGACGGAAGACATCCTCACCGAACGCACGGCGCGCGGCGGCAGCGCACGCGAACTGGCGGCGCTGGGCCGCATGATGATGCTGACGCAGCGCCTGTCGCGCAGCGCCAGCGAATTCCTCACGTCGGGCGGCATCCGTCCCGAGACCGCGTTCCAGATGGGCCGCGACACGACCACGTTCCGCGCCACCGTCGACGGCCTGCTGAACGGCAGCGCCGCGCTGGGCCTGGCCCCGCTGCGCGACCCGGAGCTGCGCGCCAAGCTGGAAGAAGTGCGGTCGAAATTCGACATCTGCCAGAAGCTGATCTCCACCTTCCTGGATAAACTGTCCGACATGACGGCCGCCAAGGCCGCCGAGCAGACGATCTTCCGCGACAACGAGACGCTGCGCCGCCAGCTGACCGGCCTGCAGGCATCGTACCGCGCCGGCGCGGGCAGCACGGACATGTGGCTGTGGGTGCTCGTGGCGGCATCGATCTTCACCCTCGTCACGGCGGGCAGCATCTCGCGCGTGATGCTGCAGGATTCGCGCAACCGCACCCGCGGCGCCGACGCGCGCCGCCAGGAAGCGGAGGCGATGCGCCTGCTGGCCCAGGCCAAGGAAGAGGAAGCCAAGGCCACCAACGACCAGAACCAGGCCGCGATCCTGCGCCTGATGAACGAATTGCAGGAAGTGGCGGACGGCGACCTGACGGTCTATGCCGCCGTCTCGGAAGACATCACGGGCGCCATCGCCGACTCCGTCAACTACACGGTGGAAGAGCTGCGCGGCCTCGTCGTGCGCGTGATCGATACGGCGGAACAGGTGACGCAGGCGTCGAACGACGCGCAGCAGGTGTCGAGCCGGCTGCTCGTCGCGGCGGGCCAGCAGGCGCGCGAGATCCAGGACACGTCGGCCACGATGCTGCGCATGGCCGGCGAGATCACGGACGTGTCCAGCTCCGCGAAGGAGTCGGCCGAGGTGGCGCGCCAGTCGGTGGCGGCGGCGGAGCAGGGCGCGACGGCGGTGCAGAACGCCATCCGCGGCATGGGCGAGATCCGCGAGCAGATCCAGGAAACCTCCAAGCGCATCAAGCGCCTGGGCGAATCGTCGCAGGAGATCGGCGAGATCACCGAACTCATTTCCGACATCACGGAGCAGACCAACGTGCTGGCGCTGAACGCCGCGATCCAGGCCGCGTCGGCCGGCGAGGCGGGACGCGGCTTCTCGGTCGTGGCGGAAGAAGTGCAGCGGCTGGCGGAACGGTCGGCCGAAGCGGCCAAGCAGATCGGCGCGCTGGTGCGCACCATCCAGACCGACACGCACGACGCCGTGGCGGCAATGGAAAAGTCGACGCAGGGCGTCGTCGAGGGCGCGCGCACGACCGACGCGGCCGGCGCCGCGCTGGCCGACATCTCGCGCGTGTCGAACCGCCTGGCGGAGCTGATCCAGGGGATGGCGGTCGCCGCGGGCTTGCAGGCGACGTCCGCGAACGGCGTGGCGCATAATATGCAGCACATCCTCGCGATCACCGAACAGGCACAGGGCGGCACGCAGCAGACCGCGCAGTCGATCCGGCAGCTGGCGGCGCTCGCGCAGGAACTGAAGAATTCGGTGTCGCGCTTCCGCGTCGCCGCCTGAGCATCTCACTTTTGCCCACATGACCCAGTTTTCGCACGCATCCGCCGCACCGCCTTTCGACACCGGCCCCCTGTCCTGGGTCATCGGTGAAATCCGCGATGCCCTCGGGCGTTCCGCCAAGGCGTTGCAGGATGCGGCTGGCCGCACGCCGGAAGCGCAGCCCACGCTGCTGCTGCATGCCAAGTCGCACCTGCACCAGGCCCACGGGGCACTGCAGATGGTCGACGTGGCCGGCGTCGAACGCCTGAGCGAGGCGGCCGAACAGGTCATCGACCGCTTCAAGGATGGCACGCTGGCGCTCGAGCTTGAGCGTGCCGGCGCCGTGGGCGAGGCGTATCGGGCGCTGGTCGAATACCTGGAAGAGTTGCTGGACGGCGCGGCGCCGCAGCCCGTGCGCCTGTTCCCGTACTACCGCGCGCTGCAGGAGTTATTGGGCGTAGAAAGGGTGCACCCGGGCCAGATGCTCGTGCTGGATCTCGCCCCGGCGCTGTTGCCGGCTGGCGGCGCCGGCCCGATGCCGGACTACGCCGCGACCCGCGCCGCATTCGAAAAGGCGCTGCTGCCGTTCCTGCGCAGCCAGGACGTCGACGCCCAGCGCGCCCAGGCGGCCGCGATGCGCGAGGCGCTGGCGGGCGTCGTCGACGGCCAGCCGCAGGCGGAAAATCATGCGTTCTGGCTGGCGCTGCAGGCCGTCGCCGACCTCGTCGCGACCGGCCAGGTGGCGCCCGACCTGTATGTAAAGCAGCTGTTCGGCCAGATCAACCTGCAGCTGCGCCGCCAGGCGCAGGGCCATACGGAGCTGCCGGAAGCGCTGCTGCGCGACGCGCTGTTCTTCATCTCGGCCGCGCCCGAGCCGACGCCCGAGGCGCGCCAGCTGCGCGACGCTTACCACGTCGGCGGCCAGGTGCCGGCCGATTACCTGGAACGCCGCTACGGCAAGGTCGATCCGGAGGTGCTGAAGGATGCCAAGGAAGCGCTGATCGAGACCAAGCAGGGCTGGGACCGCGTCGCCACGGAAGGCGGCGACGCGACGGGCGGCGGCTTCAACGAGGCGTTGGCGAAGCTGGCCGGCGCCAGCGAGAAGCTGGGCGCACCGCAGCTCGCGCACCTGCTGCGCGAACTGGGGCAGGCCGCCAGCGAATCGATGGCGGGCGGCCGCAGCGACCAGTTCAGCCTCGAGATGGCCGAGGCCATGCTGTTCGTCGAGCACGGCCTGGACCAGGTGCGCCAGCTGCCCGAGGACTTCGGCCAGCACGCGGAAGCGGTCGGCCAGCGCCTGCTCGCGCTCGCGCACGGCGAGACCCCGCCGGACGCGCCGGTGTGGCACGGCGAGATGGCGCGCGAGCTGCAGCAGGGCCAGACCGTCGCGGTGCTGGCGGGCGAGATCCGCACGGGCCTGCGCCAGGTCGAGAAACTCATCGACGACTACTACGAAGACCCGGCACGCATTGCGTCCCTGGAACAGGTCGCCCCGCTGCTGCACCAGCTGCAGGGCGCGCTGGCCATCCTCGACCAGGAGCAGGCCACGCAGGCCGTCGGCCACGTGCGCGCCCAGGTACGCGCGCTGATCGAGACGCCGCCGGATGCCGCGGCGCGCGGCGCCGTGCTGGACAACCTGGCGCGCAACATCGGCGCGCTCGGCTTCTTCACGGACGCGCTGGCGCAGAACGTCGACGGCGCGCGCCGGCGCTACCGCTTCGACGCGGCCGCGGGCCTGTTCCACGAGCTGCCGCTCGAAGCACAGGCCGAAGCACAGGCGCCTTCGGAGCCGCAGGCTGCGCCGGAGACGGCACCGGATGCCGTCGACGCCGAACTGCTGGAGATCTTCATCGGCGAGGCGCGCGAAGTGCTGGACGTCGTCGGCACCGCATTGCCGGCCGCCGAAGCGAATCCGGCCGACCAGGACACGCTGACCCGCCTGCGCCGCGGCTTCCACACGCTCAAGGGCAGCAGCCGCATGGTGAACCTCGAGCAGTTCGCCGCGGCGGCAGCGGCCATCGAAAAGGTCATGAACCTGTGGCTGGCCGAGGCGCGCGCCGCCACGCCGGACCTGCTGGCACTGCTCGCGCAGGCGCATGCGGAGCTGGGCGCGTGGGTCGACGAACTCGCGGCCGGCGGATCGCGGCGCGATGGCGCGGCGCTCGTGCAGGCAGCCCAGCGCGTGCAGGAGGGTGGGCCGTTCGCGCTGGCGGAAGCGCCGGCGCCGCTCGTATCGACGCCGGAGGTGCCTGCGGTCGATGCGCCGGCCGAGCTGGCACCGGAAACGGTCGGCGCGCTCGATGCCGTGCCCGCCGCATCCGAGCCGCCGCCGGAACCGGTCGAACCGGCCGCCGGCTTCGACGTCGCACCGGACGAGGCGCCCGCGCCGCTGCCGGCCCTGTCCACGGACGAGCTGCCGGACAACGTGCTCGCGTTCCCCGTGTCGGAAGCGAACGTGCGGCACGTGGGCGACCTCGAGATCCCGCTCCCGCTGTACAACATCTACCTCGGCGAGACCGAGGAACTGGTGCGCACGCTGGCCGAGGACTTCGCCGGCTGGCGCGCGGAACCGCTGCGCGCCGTGTCGGCGCAGGCCCTGAAGGCGGCGCACACACTGGGCGGCACGTCGGCCACCGTCGGCTTCAACGCGCTGCGCGAACTGGCCGCGGCGCTGGAAGAAGCGCTGCAGGTGGCCGTCCCGCCGCTGGACGGCGCCCAGTTCGACCTGCTGGACGAAACGGTCGAGCGCGTGCGCATCATGCTGCAGGTGTTCGCGCTGGGCGAGCTGGCGCCCGCGCAGCCGGAACTGCTGGCGCGCCTGGAAGCGCTGCGCGATGAGCTGGGCCGCCAGCGCGCCGACGCCGTCATCGCCGACGCCGAGCCGGAACTGGCGCAGCGCCTGGACGCGCTGTTCGCCGCCACGTATGCCAGCATCCTGGCGGATCCGCCGCTCATCACCGGCACGCCGGCGCTGCCCGCCAGCACGGAACTGGCGCCGCGCACGCCGGCACCGCACCAGGAAGATCCGGCCGTGAGCGCCGTCGACGATCTGTTCGATGCCTATTTCGACGATCCGTTCGCCGCGCCCACGCTGGAGCAGGCCGAACCCGCGCCCGCACCGGTCGAAGCGGACGAGGTCATCGACGTCGATGCGCTGTTCGACATCCCGGTGCCCGAACCCGAGCCCGAACCCGAGCCCGAACCCGTCGCAGAACCGGAAGCGGACGCGGTGCTGGCCGCAGAGCCGGTATTCGTCGACGACCTCGACCCGGACCTGCTGCCCGTCTTCATGGAAGAAGCGGCGGACCTGCTGCCGCAGATCGGCAACGGCCTGCGCCAGTGGCAGCAGAACCCGGCCGACGTGGCCGTCGCGCAAGGCCTGCTGCGTGCCCTGCACACGGTGAAGGGCAGCGCGCGCATGGCCGGCGCGATGCGCCTCGGCCAGCACACGCATGCGCTGGAAACGCAGATCGAGAACATGCTGCACGCCGGGACGACGAATCCGGCCGCCTTCGACGAACTGCTGGCCAACTACGACCAGGCGCAGCTGCTGTTCGAGCAGCTGCAGCAACCGGGCGCGCCGGTGCTCCAACCTGCTCCGGCAGCGGAACCCGCGCAGCCGGCGCCGCCCGCGGACGAGCAGGCCGCGCGCGCACCGCTCGTGCGCGTGCGCGCCGACATCCTCGACCGCCTCGTCAACCAGGCCGGCGAGGTGTCGATCACGCGCTCGAAGCTGGAGACGCAGGTCGGCACGCTGAAGGGCATGCTGGCCGAGTTCTCCGACAACCTCGCCAACCTGCGGCGCCAGCTGCGCGAGGTGGAGATGCAGGCGGAATCGCAGATCGCGTCGCGCCTGTCGATCGCGGGCGAGCGCGAATTCGACCCGCTCGAGTTCGACCGCTTCACGCGCCTGCAGGAGCTGACGCGCATGATGGCGGAGAGCGTGAACGACGTCGGTTCGTTCCACGACGGCCTGGCGCGCACGGTGGAAGCGGCGGCCGACGACCTGGCCGCGCAGTCGCGCCTGACGCGCGAGCTGCAGCGCGACCTGATGCGGGTGCGGATGGTGCCGTTCGCGAGCCTCTCGGAGCGCCTGTTCCGCGTCGCCCGCCAGACCGCCAAGGAAATGGACAAGCGCGTCAACCTGGACATCCGCGGCGGCGGCGTCGAGATCGACCGCAGCGTGCTGGAACGCATGGCAGCGCCGTTCGAACACCTGCTGCGCAACGCCATCGTGCACGGCATCGAGCCGCGCGGCCAGCGCCTGGCGGCCGGCAAGCCGGAGACGGGCGAACTGCTCGTGCAGGTGAGCCAGCAGGGCAACGAAGTCGAGATCCGTTTCGCCGACGATGGCGCAGGCCTCGACCTGGGCCGCATCCGCGCCAAGGCGGCGTCCCTCGGGCTGCTGGCCGACGGCGAGGACGTGTCCGACCAGGACGCCGCCGAGCTGGTGTTCGAGCCGGGCTTCTCGACGGCGGACACGCTGACCGAACTGGCCGGCCGCGGCGTCGGCATGGACGTCGTGCGCTCGGAAGCGCGCGCGCTGGGCGGCCGCGTCGACGTCGAGACGACGCCGGGCCGCGGCGCCGCCTTCGCCATCCACCTGCCGCTCACGCTGGCCGTCACGCAGGTCGTGCTCGTCGCCAGCGGCCCGCGCACGCATGCGCTGCCGGCCGTGCTGGTCGAGCAGGTGCTGCAGGTGCGCGAGGCCGACCTCGATGCGGCCTTCGCCGCCGGGGCGATCAACGTCCACGGCGAGAACGTCCCGCTGCACTACCTGCCTACGCTGCTGCACGAACCGGGCGGCGCATGGCAAAAAAGCGGCGGCCAGCGCTCGTCGCCGGTGCTGGTCCTCAGGAGCGGCAACACGCGCGTCGCCGTGCGGGTGGACGAGGTGCTGGGCAACCGCGAGGTCGTCATCAAGAACATCGGGCCGCAGCTGGCGCGCATGCCTGGCATCGCCGGCGCCACCGTGCTCGGGTCGGGCGAGATCGTACTGATCCTCGATCCGGTGCAGCTGGCCGGCTCGGGCGCGCGTCCCGGCCATGTCGCGAATACAGCGGCAACCGCGCCGGCACCGGCGCCGGCCGCGCGCATCGCGACCATCATGGTCGTCGACGATTCGCTCACCGTGCGCAAGGTCACCCAGCGCCTGCTGGAGCGCGAGGGCTATCGCGTGCTGCTGGCCAAGGACGGCGTCGACGCGCTCGAGCAGATGCAGGAGACGCGCCCGGACCTGATGCTGGTCGATATCGAGATGCCGCGCATGGACGGCTTCGACCTCACGCGCCACGTGCGCGGAGACGCGGCCACTTCGGCGCTGCCGATCATCATGATCACGTCGCGCACGGCGGACAAGCACCGCAACGTGGCGCTGGGGCTTGGTGTCGATGCTTATTTTGGCAAGCCGTATCAGGAGGATGCGTTGCTGGCGGCGATTACGGGGTTGCTCGAAACTCGTAACACATGAACGTCGCCCCGCGGAGGCGGGGGCCCAATTTGCACGCGTTTCGGCCGCGCATGCAGAACTTGGATCCCGCCTCCGCGGGGATGACGTTTACAGGTCACGGATCGCCTTGAAGCGCGCGAGTGTTTTCTCTCTCGCTGCTTCGTGGTCCACCACCGGCACCGGATAATCCTTCCCGAGCACGACGCCGGCCTTCTGTAAAACCTCCGGCTGCGCCAGCCACGGCGCATGAATGGCCGCCCCGCTCAAGCCGGCCAGCTGCGGCAGGTACTGCCGGATGAACTCTCCATCCGGATCGAACCGTTTCGACTGCGTGACGGGATTGAAGATGCGGAACCACGGCTGCGCATCGCATCCCGTCGACGCCGCCCACTGCCAGCCGCCGTTGTTCGACGCCAGTTCGTAATCGTTCAGCTTCAGCGCGAACCAGCGCTCGCCGCAGCGCCAATCGATGCCGAGGTCCTTGGTCAAAAAGCTGGCCGTCACCATGCGCAGGCGGTTGTGCATGAACCCCGTGCGTTCCAGCTGCAGCATTGCGGCGTCGACGAGCGGATAGCCCGTGCGGCCCGCGCACCACGCGTCGAACAGCGCATCCGCTTCCGCACCGTCGTCCCACGCGACGGCGTCGAAGGCGGCCTTGAACGATTGCGTGACGACGCGCGGATGGCGTGCCAGGATCATCATGTAGAACTCGCGCCAGATCAGTTCCGCCAGCCACACGGGCGCCCCTGGACCGCCCGTGCCGTCCACGATGCGTGCCTGCAGCATCGCGACGAGGCGGCGCACCGACAGCGTGCCGAAACGCAGGTGGATCGACAGGCGCGACGTGGCCTCCAGCGCCGGGTAGTCCCGGTCGTGGTCGTAGCGCGCGAGGCGCTGCCCGAATTGCGCCAGCAGCGCCCCCGCGCCCGTCATGCCGGGATGCGCGATGGGCGCCGCGTTCGGGACGAAACCGAGATCCGCGAGCGCGGGCAGGGCGTGGTCCGCGGGCGGGGGCGCGAGCGCGCCCGCGTGCGGTGCCGTCTCGTACGGCCGCAGCGCCTCCGGCTCGCGCGCGAGGCGTTTCAGCCACGCGTTCTTGTACGGCGTAAAAACCGAATAGGGGCCGCCGGCCAGCGTCAATACTTCATCCTGTTCGAAGATGACTTGATCCTTGAACGTCTGCAGGCTGCGGCCGGCCGCGCGCAGGGCATCCTGCACGGCGCGGTCGCGGGCGATGGCCTGCGGTTCGACATCGCGGTTGGTAAATACGGATTCCGCGTCGAGCGCGTCGGCCAATTCCGGAATCACCTGCGTGGCGCGCCCGTGCCGCACGATGAGATAACCTCCCATTGCATGCAGGCGCGCATCCAGCTCGCGCACGCTGTCGAGCAGAAATTGAACGCGCCGGTCGTCGGACGGCAGGCCGGCCAGGATGTCCGTATCGAACACGAACACGCCAACCACCCGGCGTGAGGAGAGCAGGGCGTGATGCAGCGCGGCATGGTCGTCCACGCGCAAATCGCGCCGGAACCAGACGAGCGAGTTTCTCAGAGTCATCTTCTGTGTGTTGAGTCAATGCAGTCCAAAATTTTACTGTCTACCATCTCTCAGGTTTGCCCCGCCGAGCGGCTTCCGTGGCCGGTCGGGCAATTCGGTGTAAACTAGCGAAAAGTCCAGCTTTTCAGCTTCAGGTACCGCGGTAAACCCGGAGAGTGAGCCAACAGAGAGTATGAGCATGAAAAAAAGTAAGGTCGGCAAGCCTCTAACCATGCCCGGGATGCCCCAGGAAGATACGCCTCTCCTCGGCACGTTGAGCGCATCCACGTCCCAGCTGAACCTGGCTAATCATTTCCTGATTGCCATGCCGTCCATGAATGACCCGATCTTCGGCGGCACTGTCGTGTATATCTGCGAGCACAACGAGAAGGGCGTACTCGGCGTCGTCATCAACAAGCCCACCGACATGACCATGGACGTGCTGTTCGACCGCATCGACCTGAAAGTGGCGGAAGGGCTGCGCGCCAGCGTCGAGGACGAGCCTATCATGTTCGGCGGCCCGGTCCAGGACGACCGCGGCTTCGTGCTGCATTCGCCCGGCGGCCGCTATTCCTCGTCGCTGAGCGTCACCGACGACGTCGCGTTCACGACGTCGATCGACGTGCTGGAAGCCGTCGCCAACGGCACCGGCCCGCGCCGCATGCTCGTCTCGATCGGCTATGCGGGGTGGAGTCCGGGCCAGCTGGAAGAAGAGATTGCCCGCAACGGCTGGCTCACGGTGAGCGCCGACGCGCGCGTGCTGTTCGACCTGCCGATCGAGGAGCGCTACAACGCGGCCATCAAGCTGCTGGGGATCGATCCCCTCATGCTCGCGTCGGAGGCAGGTCATGCCTGATGCGGTGGTGGGGTGGGCATCACTGTGCCCACGCGAACGCCAACCAAGCGCAGACGTCACGCGTGGGCACGAGGTGCCCGCCCTACGGAGCGACAAGCGGTAATGGTCGACATCGTTCTAGGCTTCGACTTCGGCATCAAGCGCATCGGCATCGCCATGGGGAATACCCTGACGGGACAGGCGCAACCGCTGTCCGTCATCAAGGCGGTCGACAATGCGACCCGCTTCAAGGTCATCGGCGACCTGATCGAACAATGGTGCCCTGCGCGCCTCGTCGTGGGCGAGCCGCGCCATCCGGACGGCGCGGAGCACGACATGACCCTGCGTGCGCGCCGCTTCGCGAATCAACTGAACGGCCGCTTCAACCTGCCCGTCGAACTCGTCGACGAGCGCTACTCGTCGGCCGTCATTCCCGCCAGGCGCGGCGAGATCATCGACGCCAAGGCCGCCGCCATCATTTTGCAACAATACTTTGACGATCATGCCAACTCATATTAACGACGCGGACAGGACAGACAACTTCGATGCCGAGGCCCTGTACCGCGACCTGCTCGCGCAGGTGCGCGCGGGTCTTACGGGCGTGCCCGATGCCGCCATCGTCGGCATCCACTCGGGCGGCGCCTGGCTCGCGGAACGTCTCGCGGCCGACCTGGGCCTGCAATCGCGCCTGGGCTTCATCGACGTCTCGTTCTACCGCGACGACTATGCCCGCAAGGGCCTGCATCCGGACGTGAAGCCGACCCGGATCGAATTCAACGTCGACGGCGCGACCATCGTGCTCGTCGACGACGTGCTGTACACCGGCCGCACGGTGCGCGCTGCCATCAACGTGCTGTTCGACTTTGGGCGTCCGCAGCGTATCATGCTGGCCGCGCTGGCGGACCGCGGCGGCCGCGAACTGCCGGTGGCGGCCGATTTCGTCGGCGCGCACGCACAGCTTGCCCCTGGCCGCTCGCTCGCGCTGGCCCGCGCAGCAAACGGCCAACTTTCGCTCACGATCGAAGACGACAATGCATAACCCGCAACTGAACAAGAACGGCGAACTGCAGCACCTCCTTACCATCGAGGGACTGCCCAAGGCCATCATCAACCACATCCTCGACACCGCCTCGAGCTTCGTGAGCATCTCCGACCGCGAGGTCAAGAAGGTGCCGCTGATGCGCGGGAAAAGCGTCTTCAACCTGTTCTTCGAAAATTCGACGCGCACGCGCACGACGTTCGAGATCGCGTCGAAGCGCCTGTCGGCCGACGTCATCAACCTGAACATCGCCGCCTCGTCGACGAGCAAGGGCGAATCGCTGCTGGACACGATCGACAACCTGTCGGCCATGCACGCCGACATGTTCGTCGTGCGCCACGCGCAGTCGGGCGCGCCGTACCTGATCGCCAAGCACCTGAACGATACGAAGCAGAACCACGTGCACGTGGTGAACGCGGGCGACGGCCGCCACGCGCACCCGACGCAGGGCCTGCTCGACATGTACACGATCCGCCACTACAAGAAGGATTTCACGAACCTGCGCGTGGCCATCGTCGGCGACATCCTGCACAGCCGCGTGGCCCGTTCGGACATCCACGCGCTGACGACGCTGGGCGTGCCGGAAGTGCGCGCCATCGGCCCGCACACGCTGCTGCCGGGCGGCCTGGAACAGATGGGCGTGCGCGTGTTCACGAACATGGACGAGGGCCTGAAGGACGTCGACGTGATCATCATGCTGCGCCTGCAGAACGAGCGCATGTCGGGCGCGCTGCTGCCGTCGGCCGGCGAGTATTTCAAGAGCTACGGCCTGACGCCGGAGCGCCTGGCGCTCGCGAAACCGGACGCCATCGTGATGCACCCGGGCCCGATGAACCGCGGCGTGGAGATCGACTCGGCCGTGGCGGACGGCGCCCAGGCCGTGATCCTGCCCCAGGTCACCTTCGGTATCGCGGTCCGCATGGCGGTTATGAGTATTTTGGCTGGAAGTCACGCATGACGAATTTACATATCAAGAACGGGCGCCTGATCGACCCGGCGGCCGGCCTCGACGCCGTCCAGGACCTGTACATCGCCGACGGCAAGGTCGCCGGCATCGGCAACGCCCCCGCGGGCTTCACGGCCGCGCGCACGATCGACGCCGCGGGCCTCGTCGTCGCGCCGGGCCTCGTCGACCTCTCCGCCCGCCTGCGCGAACCGGGCTACGAATACAAGGCCACGCTGGAATCGGAAATGCAGGCCGCGGTGCAGGGCGGCGTGACGACGCTCGTGTGCCCGCCCGACACCGACCCCGTGCTGGACGAGCCGGGTCTCGTCGAAATGCTCAAGCACCGCGCGCGCCTGCTGAACCAGGCCAACGTGCATCCGCTGGGCGCGCTGACGGTCGGTTTGAAGGGCAAGGCGCTGACCGAGATGGCCGAGCTGACGGAAGCCGGCTGCATCGGCTTCGCGCAGGCCGAGGAACCGATCACGGACACCACCGTGCTGCTGCGCGCCATGCAGTACGCGAAGACGTTCGGCTACACCGTGTGGCTGCGCCCGCAGGACCCGTTCATCGGCCGCGGCGGCATCGCCCACAGCGGCCCGCTGGCGTCGCGCCTGGGCCTGTCCGGCGTGCCGGTGATGTCCGAGACGATCGCGCTGCACACGATCTTCGAGCTGATGCGCGCCTCCGGTGCGCGCGTGCACCTGTGCCGCATCTCGTCGGCCGCCGCGCTGGACCTGATCCGCGCCGCCAAGAAGGAAGGCTTGCCGGTCACGTGCGACGTCGGCGTGCACCACCTGCACATGACGGATGCCGACATCGGCTTCTTCGATTCCAACGCGCGCCTCACGCCGCCGCTGCGCAGCCAGCGCGACCGCGACGCGATCCGCGCGGCCGTCCAGGACGGCACCGTGGACGCCGTCTGCTCGGACCACACCCCGGTCGACGACGACGAGAAGCTCCTGCCGTTCGCCGAGGCCTCGCCCGGCGCCACCGGCCTGGAACTGCTGCTGGCGCTGATGCTGAAATGGGCGGCGGAGCAGGGCAACGACGCGAAGGCGCTTATGACCGCGCTGGCGAAGATCACGAGCGATCCGGCACGCATGGCGGGCCTGTCCGCCGGCACGCTGGCACAGGGCGCAAGCGCGGACGTCGTGCTGTTCGATCCGGACACGCGCTGGACCGTCAACGCGGCCGCCCTCGCGAGCCAGGGCAAGCACACGCCGTTCCTCGGCTACGAACTGGCGGGCCAGGTGAAGGCGACGATCGTCGCCGGCCACGTCGCGTTCGAACGCTGATTGAAGATCCGGCTTGCGTGGCGCCTCGCGCGCCTCGTCCTCCACCTCGTCCAGGGCCTGGCCACCTGCGCCCTCGTGTTCCCGTGGGCGGGCGATGCCCTGCGCGAGCGCCTGATCCAGCGCTGGTCGGCGCGCCTGCTGGGCATCTGCCGCGTGCGCCTCGAGCGCGTGCCGGGCGAGGACTCGCTGGCGCATGCGCTCATCGTCGCGAACCACATCTCGTGGCTCGACATCTTCGTCATCAATGCCGTGCACCCTTGCCGCTTCGTGGCCAAGGCCGAGATCCGCGCCTGGCCCGTCGTCGGCTGGCTCGTCGCGCAGGCGGGCACGGTGTTCATCGCGCGCGGCAACCGGCGCGACCTGCGCCACATTTTCAAGGGCCTCGTGGAGGCCCTCGGCCAGCGCCGCCGCGTGGCGTTCTTCCCGGAGGGGACGACGGCCAGCCAGGGCACGGTGCTGCCGTTCCACGCGAATCTGTTCGAAGCCGCCGTCGACGCCGCGGTGCCCGTGCAGCCGGTTGCGCTGGCTTACGTCGATGCGTTCGGCGCGTGGCATCCGGCCGTCGACTACACGGGCGAGACGACGTTCGTCGACAGCATCATGTGCATCCTCGGCGGCGAGCCGGTCGTCGCGCGGCTGGCCTGCCTGGCGCCGATCCCGGCGGCGGGCGCGCACCGGCGCGAGCTGGCGCAGGCGGCGCATGATGCGATCGCGGGGGCGCTGGGGCAGGGCGCAACCTCCGGCGATCAGATAACCCGTTAGCCTAAAGACCGGCATTGCCGGAAATGACTTCCCGCGCAGGCGGGAATCCAAGTTCGAGCGTATCGAAACGCATGCAAAATTGGGTCCCCGCCTGCGCGGGGACGACGTTGTGTTTGCCTTACTTCTTCCCGCCGTGCACCCGATACTCGGGACAATCCACCTGCAACATCGACCGGTCATCCAGGCACACGGCCGTCAGCTTGCCACCCCACACGCAGCCGCTGTCCAGTCCCACGAGATTCGGCCGCAGCACGAGCCCGAGCGCCGACCAGTGTCCGAACACGACGGTGACATCGAGCGTGCGGCGGTTGGGCAGGTCGAACCAGGGTTGCAGGTCCGTGCCTTCCGGCCCCTTGTCGCTTTCCTTGTGATGGAAATCCATGCGGCCGTCCGGCCAGCACAGGCGCATGCGCGTGAGCGCGTTGACGATGCAGCGCAGGCGGGCGATGCCCGTCAGGCCGTCGTCCCAGCGGTCCGGCTCGTTGCCGTACATCTGGCCGAGGAAGTCGGTCCAATGGTCGCCGCGCAGGACAGCCTCGACTTCCGCCGCCAGCGCCATCGTCTGCGCGGCCGTCCACTGCGGCGCCACTCCGGCATGTACCAGCAGGTGGGCATCGACGAACATGGCGAGCGGGCGGCGGCGCAGCCAGTCGATCAATGCATCGAGGTCGGGCGCGGCGAGGATCTCGTCCAGCGTGTCGGACCGGCTCATTTTCTGGGCGCCGACGGCCACGGCCAGCAGGTGCAGGTCGTGGTTGCCGAGCAGGGCGTCGACACGGCCATCGCTCGTTTCCGCCAGCGCCTTCATGCGGCGCAGCGCGCCCAGCGAATCGGGGCCGCGGTTGATCAGGTCGCCGACGAACAGGATGCGCGTACCTGGTCCCGCCGTCGCGTCGATTCGGTCCAGCAGCAGGCCGGCTTCATGGGCGCACCCTTGCAGGTCGCCGATTACATAGGTTTTCATCTCGCTCACATTCGATTTTGCAGGATCGATACTAATCGATTCTTCCGGGTTTCGTACGGCGGCCACAGCCGACGGAATTACCGATTGTAAATTGTCTTGCCCCTCAGTCAAAGTTCCGGTATTTCGTAATTCCTCGATCGGACGACAGTCTGCGCGCGTACACTGCCGAGGTCCGGTTTGCCAGCGACTATTCCGGTACAATCCCGCACGATTGCATTTAAAAAATAATAAAATGTTTTCCTTCATCGTAAGTTTTGTCGTGTCCGCGCTGCTGACGCTCCTCGTCGTCAAGCATTCGAAATTGCACGGCCCCGCACTCGACAATAATTTCGACGGCGTGCAGAAGGTCCATCTGCATGCGGTGGCGCGGATTGGCGGATTGCCGATCTTCCTCGCGGTGGCCCTGACCGCCGGCATTTCCGTATGGCGGGTGCCCGGCCTCGGTTATTGGCTGGTCTCGCTGCTGGGTTGTTCGGGGATCGCATTCGCCGGCGGTATCGTCGAGGACTATACGGGGAAGGTGCGTCCGTCGCGCCGCCTGATATTGACGATGGTCGCCGCGTTCCTCGGCTATCTCGTGCTGGACGCGAAGATCGCGCGTCTCGATATGCCTTTCGTGAGCTGGAACCTCGATTCGCTGTGGCTGATATTGCCGCTGACCGTACTGGCCGTTGCGGGCATTGCGAACGCGGTGAATATCATCGACGGGTTCAATGGCCTGGCCAGCGTCGTCACGATCTTCATGCTGCTGTCGCTCGCTTACGTGGGCTGGCAGGTGGGCGACATGTTCGTGCTGGTGTCCGCGCTGACGGTTGCGGGTGCAACGGCCGGTTTCCTCGTCTGGAATTATCCCGTCGGCCTCATCTTCCTCGGCGACGGCGGCGCTTATTTCATCGGATTCATGCTGGGCGAACTGGCCCTGCTGCTCGTGATGCGCAATCCCCAGGTATCGACGTGGTATGCCGTCTTGCTGCTGATTTATCCGGCATTCGAAACCATATTTTCCGTTTACCGCCGAATGTTTGTGCGTGGGAAATCTCCTACCATGCCAGATGGAATCCACCTGCACAGCCTGATTTTCCGGCGTATCGTGCAATGGACCGTCGGTCGCAAAGAAGCCCGCGCGCTGATGAAAAGGAATGCGCGTACTTCGCCATACCTGTGGCTGTTTTCCCTCACTGCCGTTATCCCTGCAACCGTGTTCTCGCAAAATACCGGAATTTTGATATTCTTCTGTCTGTTGTTCATTATCAGCTACGTATGGTTGTACGCGCGTATCGTGAGATTCAAGTCGCCGCGCTGGCTGATTTGGCACAAAAAACACTGAAGAAATTTCAGTTGTAGTATATTGCGAGCATTGGTGATTATTCGATAAAATCCCTTACACCTAGACTCTACATATAAGGAATCAAGATGGATCTGTCTAATTTGTCCTTGGGCGATTTGCGCAACCTGCAGGAGCAGATCAAGCAGGAAATGAAAAAACGCGAGGTGCAGGAAGTGCAAAAGGCGCGTGAACAGATCATGGCCATCGCACAGAGCGTCGGCGTACCTTTGAAAGACCTGATCAGCGCCAGCGGCCGTGGCGGCAAATCGGCGGGTGCGAATGCCGGTTCCGTCGCCGTCCGTTATCGCAATCCGGACAATGCCTCGCAACAGTGGACCGGTCGCGGCCGCCAGCCGAAATGGGTCAAGGAATGGGTCGAAGGCGGTAAATCGATGGACAAACTGCGCGTCTGATTCCGTTTCATATCGTTCCGAGTGCGCACGTTCTGTGCGCCTCATCGCGCTTGTTTGCGCATCCAGTACACCGGTAATCCGGCCCCGGCGGCCCGGCTTGCCGTTACAATATCCCTTTTTCCAATCCCGACCCAACCGGCGTTCGGAATGCCCGTGCGTGCGCATTCCGTTGCCCCGTCCAGCAAGGTAGATAATCCATGGTTTCTCTCTCGAAAACGATCTTCAAGGCTTATGACATCCGCGGCGTCATCGGCAGCACGCTCGATGCGGGGATCGCACGCCGCATCGGCCAGGCGTTCGGCGCCGCCGCGCTGGCCAAGGGAGAACGCACCGTGATCATCGGCCGCGACGGCCGCCTGTCCGGCCCGGAGCTGGCCAAGGCGTTGGCCGAAGGCCTGCAGGCCGCCGGCGTGGATGTCGTCGACCTGGGAATGGTTGCCACGCCGATGGTGTATTTCGCCACCAACGTGCTGGGTGCGCGCTCGGGCATCATGGTCACCGGCAGCCACAACCCGCCGGACTACAACGGCTTCAAGATGGTGCTGGCCGGCGAGGCGATCTACGGCGACGCCATCCAGGCTTTGTACCAGGCCATCGAACGCGACGACTTCCAGCCGGCCGCCCAGCAAGGTAATTACTCGACGCACGACATCAAGGCCGCCTACGTCGAACGCATCGTCGGCGACGTCAAGATCGCGCGTCCGATCAAGATCGCGGTCGACTGCGGCAACGGCGTGGCCGGCATGGTCGCCGGCGACCTGTTCCGCGCGATGGGCTGCGACGTGATCGAATTGTTCTGCGACGTGGACGGTCACTTCCCGAACCACCACCCGGATCCGGCGCACCCGGAAAACCTGCAGGACCTGATCGAATGCCTGAAGACGACGGACGCCGAGATCGGCCTCGCGTTCGACGGCGACGGCGACCGCCTGGGCGTCGTCACGAAGGACGGCCAGATCATCTTCCCGGACCGCCAGATGATGCTGTTCTCGCAGGACGTCCTGTCGCGCAATCCGGGCGCCGAGATCCTGTACGACGTGAAGTGCACGCGCCACCTGGGGCCGTGGATCGAGCAGCACGGCGGCCGTCCGCTGATGTGGAAGACGGGCCACTCGCTCGTCAAGGCCAAGCTGAAGGAAACGGGCGCGCCGCTGGGCGGCGAGATGAGCGGCCATATCTTCTGGAAAGACCGCTGGTACGGCTTCGACGATGGCCTGTACACGGGCGCGCGCCTGCTCGAGATCCTCACGCGCGAAACCGACCCGTCGGCGCTCCTCAACGGCCTGCCGATCGCGTCCAGCACGCCCGAGCTGCACCTGCACCTGCAGGAAGGCGAGAACTTCGCGCTGATCGACAAGCTGCGCGCCGAAGCGGAATTCCCGGGCGCGGACCGCATTGTCGACATCGACGGCCTGCGCGTGGAATACCCGGACGGCTTCGGCCTGGCGCGCGGCTCGAACACGACGCCCGTCGTCGTGCTGCGTTTCGAGGGCGAGAATCCGGAAGCTCTTGAGCGCATTCAGCGTGATTTTGCGCGTGTGATCCTGGCCGCCAAGCCAAACGCCAAGCTGCCGTTCTGATGAAGATCCTGCTGGTGCGGGTGTCGTCGCTGGGCGACGTCCTGCACAATCTCCCGATCGTGGCCGACATCCGGCGCCACTTTCCGGATGCCCAGGTCGACTGGGTGGTGGAAGAGGGCTACGTCAGCCTCGTGAAGCTCAACCCGTACGTGCGCAAGGTGATCCCGTTCGCGCTGCGGCGCTGGCGCAAGGGACTCGGCCAGGCGGCCGTGCGCGCGGAGCTGCGCGGCTTTTTCCGCGACCTGCGCGCCGAGCAGTACGACTACGTGTTCGACACGCAGGGCCTGATCAAGACGGGCATCGTGATGGCCTGTGCCCGCGGCAGCCAGAAGATCGGCCTGGCCAACGGCACCGAGGATTCGGGCTACGAAGGCGTCTCGCGCATCTTCCACAGCCGCAGCATCGCCGTCGAACCGCGCACGCATGCGGTGGCGCGCGGACGCCAGGTCGTGGCCGCGGCGCTCGGCTATGCCGTCGACACGCCGCCCGATTTCGGCCTGCCGGCACCCGACGGGGAGGCGCGTCCCGCCTGGATGCCGGCGGACGACTACGCCGTGTTCTTCCACGGGACCGCGCGCGACGCGAAAAAATGGCCGACGGCGCACTGGATCGCGCTTGGCCAGACGCTCGCGCCGATGACGATCCTGCTGCCGTGGGGCGCGCCCCGCGAGAAGGAAGAGGCCGAGCGCCTGGCGGCCGCGCTGCCGAACGCGCGCGTGCTGCCGAAACTGTCGATGATGGATGCGGTGGAGCTGGCGCGCCACGCGGCCCTGGCCGTCGGCGTCGACACGGGCCTCACGCACATCGCCGCCGCCTTCGTGCGGCCGACGGTCGAGATCTATGCCGATTCGCCGCGCTGGAAGACCGAGGGCAACTGGTCGCCGCGCATCGTCAATCTGGGCGACACCGGTGCGCCGCCGTCGGTCGACGAGGTCGTGGCGGCCGCGCGGCGCCTGCTGGAGAGCCGCTGATGCGCGTGCTGTACTCGCTGATGTGGTGGCTGGCGCTGCCGCTCGTGCTGGGCCGCCTGTGGTGGCGTGGGCGCCGTGAACCCGGCTACCGCACGCACATCGGCGAGCGTCTCGGCTTCTACGGCCGTCGACTCGAGCGCCGCCCGACCATCATGGTGCACGCCGTCTCGGTCGGCGAGACGCGCGCGGCAGAACCGCTGGTCGAGGCCCTGCTGGCCGCGCGCCCCGACGCGCGCATCCTGCTCACGCACATGACGCCCACCGGCCGCGCCACGGGCAAGGCGTTGTTCGGCAAGCATGGCGACCGCGTGATCCAGTCGTTCCTCCCGTACGACACCGGCTTCATGGTCGGCCGCTTTCTGCGCCATTTCGAGCCCGCGATCTGCATCCTGATGGAGACGGAAGTGTGGCCGAACCTGATCCACGGCTGCGCGCGACACGGCGTGCCGGTGGCGCTCGTGAATGCGCGCCTGTCCGAAAAATCGCTGCGCCGCGGCCGCAGGATCGGCACGCTGATGACGGATGCGGCCCGCGCGATCACGCTGGTGGCCGCGCAGACGGATGCGGACGCCGAACGCATCGTGTCGCTGGGCGCCCCGAAGGTCGCCGTCACGGGCAGCATCAAGTTCGACGTCGTGCCGCCGCAGGCCGCGCTGGACACGGGCGCGATGCTGCGCGCGCGCTTCGCGAACCGCCCCGTGCTGCTGTGCGCGTCCACCCGCGAAGGCGAAGAGGCCCTCATCCTCGGCGCGTACAAGGCCCTGGACCAGCGCCCGGCGAACATGCTGCTCGTGCTGGTGCCCCGTCATCCGCAGCGCTTCGACGAGGTGGCGCGCATGGTCGAGGAACGCGGATTGAGCCTCGCACGTCGATCAAGACTGCCGGAACACGTGGACACCGACGTGCTGCTGGGCGATTCGATGGGCGAGATGTTCGCCTATTACGCCGCATGCGACTGCGCCTTCATCGGCGGCAGCCTGCTGCCGCTGGGCGGCCAGAACCTGATCGAAGCGTGCGCGCTGGGACGTCCGGTGCTGGTCGGCGAACACACCTTCAACTTCCTGCAGGCGACCGAGGAAGCCGTCGCCGCGGGCGCCGCGCTGCGCCTGCCCGATGCGCCGGCGTTGCTGCGCGCGGCCGCGGGCCTGCTCGATGACGACGGCCGCCGCGCCGCCATGGGCGCCCACGCCCAGGCTTTCGCGGCCCGCCATCGCGGCGCAACAGTGCGCACTGTTGAACTCTTGCAACAAATTATCGCTTAGCTTTTGTTACCATTCTCTTTAGATTAGAAAACGAAAGGGGATGCACATGTTGTGGTCAAATCGCTCGCGAGCGGCCGGCCACTCGGATGGCGGGGCCGCGCTTTTGGACCAGCCTGACGCCGCGGATCTCGGTGCCGACGCGATGCCGGCAGCCACGATCCCGGTCGTGCATCCGCCGGCAGAACGTTACCGTCTTCATTTCTGGGTGCGTTACTCGTTCGCCGAGTACGTGCGCTTCATGTGGGAGCATGGCGGTTACCTGATCCGGCGCCGCCATATCCGCTGGCCGATGGGCGTCTATTTGCGCCTGAAAAGCACGCTGTCGGCGGCCACGCACTTCGTGCTGCTGCAGCGCGGGAAGCGCACCTACGAATTCCAGATCGACCAGCACGGCATCGTGCGCACCAGCGACACGGGCGTGAGCCTGATCGACTGGAGCGACGTGGAGCGCATCCGCACGTATTCGAACGGCTTCATGATGATCCTGAAGCGGGGCACCCTGCCCATTCCGTTCCGGTGCCTGAACAAGGACGAGGTCAGCGCGATGCGCGGGATCGTCGAGGCGCGTGCGGCGGGCGAATTGCAGTTCCGCGCCTCATAGACTACGATTTGCCGATGCCGTAGGGTGGGCACCCCGTGCCCACCATCGCGTCCCGATTACTCGTCCGGGAACAGCACCGGCATCTCCACCGACCGCTTCTTGAGCGCCGCCTTGGCGCCGTCATAATCCGGAAACACCTCGCCCACGACGGCCCAGAAGGCCGGGCTGTGGTTCATCTCGCGCAGGTGCGCCAGTTCGTGCACGACCACGTAGTCCAGCAGCGCGAGCGGATAGTGCACCAGCTTCCAGTTCAACCGGATGTTCCCGGCCACCGTGCACGAGCCCCAGCGCGTGCCGGCCGACGAGATCGCGAACGCGTTGTACGTCACGCCCACGCGCGGCGCGTACAGGTCGAGGCGTTCGCCGAAGATCCGCTTCGCCTCGTCCTGGAACCACAGCTTCACGCGCTCGCGGATCTGCCACGTCTCCAGTCCCGGCGTCACGCCGAGGTGGAGGGTGCGCGTATCGGCATCGTGGACGCAGTGGCTGCGCGCGGCCGGTTCCAGGCGCAGGGTGATGTCGGTGCCGAGGTAGGGCAGTTGCGCGCCGTCGACCCAATCCACGGGCGGACGTTCGGCGCGCAGCGCGCGGCGCTCGCCCCGTTCGAACAGCTTGGTGAGGATCCAGCGCTGCTTGGCGCGGATGGCGCGCTCGATGTCGTCCAGCGGCGCGCGGTTCGGCGACGTCACGAACAGGCCGTCGTCGCAGACCATGAAGCCGTGCGAGCGGCGCGCGGAGCGGCGCAGGACGTAGTGCACGGTGTGCGATCCGAGCTGGATCTTGCGCAGCGGCGGGTCGTTCGGACCGACGGGCGGGATGGGCAAGGTGCGGGTCGGCACCGGCGGTGCCTTGAACAACGGGGCCGGCGGCACGGGTCTGGCCGCCGGCGTGGGCGCGGGTGTGGGCGAGGGCTTGAGCGCCGCGACGAGTTCCTGGGCAAACAGCTCCAGCTGGTTCGCGTCGATCTTGGGGGAGGTCATGGTGGGCGGCTTCGATGATGCTTGGTTCTGCGCGCCCAATTCGTTCAAGTACCTGAATAGGCGTGGGGCGAAATGACGCGCATTTCCGATTCTATCCAATTTTCGACCTCTTGCATCAGACTGTCGGCAGTGTGGTTTTCCGGCGATATCGGCTTGCCGATCGAGACGGTGATGAGGCCCGGCCGCTTGATGAACGAGTTCTTGGGCCAGCACTCACCTGAATTATGCGCGATCGGCACGACCATCGCACGAGTTTCTATCGCGAGGCGCGTACCGCCGCTTTTGTACTGTCCTTTCTGGCCGACGGGGATGCGCGTCCCTTCGGGGAACATGATGATCGACTGGCCGTCGGCGAGGCGCGCCTTGCCGATCTTGACGACGTGGGCAAAGGCGCGCTTGCCCTTGCTGCGGTCGATCGGGATCATGCGCAGCAGCGCCATGCCCCAGCCGAAGAAGGGGATGTAGAGGATTTCCTTCTTGAAGACGTAGACGAGCGGGCGCTTCATGTTGGGCAGCATGAAGATGGTCTCCCATGCCGACTGGTGCTTCGACAGCAGGATCGCGGGTTGGTCCGGCAGGTTCTCGTAGCCTTTCACCTGGTAGCGGATGCCGCAGATGACGCGCGCGCACCAGATGATGAAGACGTTCCAGCGCGAGGTGACCCAGAAGCGCGTCTTGTACGGGAACGGCGCCGCGAGGAAGCAGACGCACGCCCACACGACGGTGGCGACGATCATGACGATCGTGAACAACAGGGAACGCAGGAACAGGGCGGCGGTACGCAAAGGCGTGGTCTCCAGGTCTGGGGTGGCGGTGGTAACGATCATGCGTTTGCAGGCGCGGACGTGGTTTTGAGGAAGGCATCGACCATGGCGGCGAGGTCGGGGAAGACCTGCGTGCCGGGCGGCAGGCCGCCCGTCTCCAGGGTCTTCTCGCCCTTGCCGGTCAGGACCAGATAGGGCACGCAGCCGCTGATGAAGCCGGCCTGCAGGTCGCGCAGCGAATCGCCGACGGTCGGCACGCCTTTCAGGCTGAGTTTGAAGCGCTTGCTGATCTCCTCGAACATCCCGTTCTTCGGCTTGCGGCAGTCGCAGTGGTCGATGGCCGCGTGCGGGCAGAAGAAGATCGCGTCGATGTCCGCGCCGACCAGCTGGGCGCTCGCGTGCATCTTCTGGTGGATCGCGTTCAGGGTCGCGATGTCGAACAGTTCGCGCGCGATGCCCGACTGGTTCGACGCGATGACGACACGGTAGCCGGCCTGGTTCAGGCGCGCGATCGCCTCGAGCGACCCCGGGATCGGGATCCACTCGGCGGGCGACTTGATGAACTCGGGGGAGTCATGGTTGATGACCCCGTCCCGGTCGAGGATGATCAGCTTCATTGCGCTTACGCCGCCAGTTTCGAGATGTCGGCCACGCGGTTCATCATGCGGTGCAGGATGGACAGCAGGGCCAGGCGGTTGTTGCGCAGGGCGACATCGTCGGCCATCACCATCACGTCGTTGAAGAACGCATCGACGTCGTCGCGCAGTTGCGCGAGCGTCTTCAGGGTGCCCGTGAAGTCGCCGCGCTCGAACGCCGCATCGACGTCAGGCTGCACGCGCAGCACGCTCGCATACAGCGTCTTCTCCGCGGCATCCTGCAGCAGGGCCGGATCGACGTTTCCTGCCTGGGCCAGCGCCTCTTCGTTCTTCTTGAGGATGTTCGAGATGCGCTTGTTGGCGGCAGCCAGCGACGCGCTTTCCGGCAGTGCGGCGAAGGCCTGCACGGCTTCCAGGCGCTGCACGACGTCGTCCACGCGGTCCGGGTTCTGCGCCAGCACGGCTTCCACCTCGTTCGGCGCGAAGCCGCGGTCGCGCAGCAGGCCGCGCAGGCGGTCCAGCATGAAGGCCGTGACTTCCGCCGTCGGGTCCTTGAACGTCGGCATGTAGTCGAACACGCCGGCGGCATCCGTCAAGAGGTCGGACAGCGCGAGCGGCAGGCGCTTCTCGACCAGCATGCGCATCACGCCCAGCGCGTGGCGGCGCAGCGCGAACGGGTCTTTCTCGCCGGTCGGCTGCAGGCCGATCGACCAGATGCCGACGAGGGTTTCCAGTTTGTCGGCCAGCGCGACGGCCAGGCCGGTGTTCGTGGTCGGCAGCGCGTCGCCCGAGAAGCGCGGCTGGTAATGCTCGGACGCGGCCAGTGCCACTTCCTCGTGCTCGCCGTCGTTGCGGGCGTAATACGTGCCCATGATGCCTTGCAGTTCGGGGAACTCGCCGACCATGTCGGTCAGCAGGTCGGCCTTCGCCAGCTGCGCGCCGCGTTCGGCCAGCAGCACGTCGTAGCCGAGGCGGCGGGCGATGGCGCCGGCCAGGCGCGTGACGCGCTGCGTGCGCTCGGCCTGCGTGCCCAGCTTGTTGTGGTAGACGACGTTCGCCAGCAGCGGCAGGCGCGATTCCAGCGACTTCTTCTTGTCCTGCTCGAAGAAGAATTTTGCATCCGACAGGCGCGGGCGCACGACGCGCTCGTTGCCGCCGATGATGGCGGACGGGTCGTCGGTCGCGAGGTTCGAGACGATCAGGAAGCGCGAGCGCAGCTTGCCGTTCGTATCCGTCAGCGCGAAGTACTTCTGGTTCGTCTGCATCGTCAGGATCAGGCATTCCTGCGGTACGGACAAGAACACGTCTTCGAACTGGCATTCGTAGACGACGGGCCATTCGACCAGCGCCGCCACTTCATCCAGCAGGGATTCCGGCATCAGCACCTGGTCGCCGCCGGCCTTGGCCAGCAGCTGGGTGCGGATCGATTCCTTGCGTTCCTCGGCATTGGCGACGACCTTGCCGAAGACCTTGAGCAGTTCGTTGTAGGCGTCCGCATGGCCGATATCGAAGGCGTGGCCGTTCGACAGGAAGCGGTGGCCGAGCGTGCTGCGGCCGGCCTTGAGGCCCAGCAGTGACAGCGGCACGATGGTCTCGCCGTGCAGCGCCAGCAGCGTGTGCACGGGGCGCACGAACTGCACGGTGGCGCCGTCCGGACGCTGGTAGCTCATCACCTTCGGGATCGGCAGCTTGGCGACCGTCTCTTCCAGCACCGGCTGCAGGCCCTCGGCCAGGCCCACGCCCGGCGCGGTGTACGTGTAGAAGAAGCTCTCGGCCTTGCCGTCCTGGGCGCGTTCGAGGTCGCTGACTTTGAGGTCGGGGAAGCCGAGGGCGGCCAGTTTCTTGGCCAGCGGCGCGGTCGGGTTGCCGTCCTTGTCGAGGGCGACGGTCACCGGCAGGATCTTCTCGCGGATGGTCTTGTCGGCCGACGTGGCGCGCACGTTGGTGATCGAGACGGCCAGGCGGCGCGGCGTGGCGTAGGTGGTGACGACGCTGTCGGCGTCCAGGAAATCACGGGCCTTCAGGCCGTTCGCGATACCGTTGGCGAAAGCGGCGCCCAGTTTCACGAGCGCCTTCGGTGGCAGCTCTTCGGTCTGCAGTTCGACGAGTAATGTCTGATTCATGGTGATGTGATTTCTGTTCTCAGGCCGCTTGTTCAACCTTGGGGAGCATCGGGAAGCCCAGCTTCTCGCGCGAGTCGTAATAGGCCTGGGCGACGAGGCGCGACAGGGTGCGCACGCGGCCGATGTAGGCGGCGCGCTCGGTGACGGAGATCGCGCCGCGCGCATCCAGCAGGTTGAAGCTGTGCGAGGCCTTCATGATCTGCTCGTACGCGGGCAGCGTGAGCGCCAGTTCGATCAGGTGCTTGGCTTCGCTCTCGTGGTTATTGAAGGCCTGGAACAGCAGGTCCGTGTTCGAGTGTTCGAAGTTATAGGTCGACTGCTCGACTTCGTTCTGGTGGAAGACGTCGCCGTACGACAGCGATTTTTTCTCGCCGTTCTCTTCCCACTCGGTCCACACGAGGTCGTAGACGTTCTCGACGCCCTGCAGATACATGGCCAGGCGCTCGATGCCGTACGTGATCTCGCCCAGCACCGGCTTGCAATCGAGGCCGCCGACCTGCTGGAAGTACGTGAACTGGGTAACTTCCATGCCGTTCAGCCAGACTTCCCAGCCGAGGCCCCAGGCGCCCAGGGTCGGGCTTTCCCAGTCGTCCTCGACGAAGCGCACGTCGTTCTTTTTCAGGTCCAGGCCCAGCGCTTCCAGGGAACCCAGGTACAGGTCCAGGATGTTTTCCGGCGCCGGCTTCAGCACGACCTGGTACTGGTAATAGTGCTGCAGGCGGTTCGGGTTCTCGCCGTAGCGGCCATCCTTCGGGCGGCGCGACGGCTGCACGTAGGCGGCGCGCCACGGTTCCGGTCCGATCGCGCGCAGGAAGGTGCCAGTGTGGAAGGTGCCCGCGCCGACTTCCATGTCGTACGGCTGGAGCAGGGCGCAACCCTGCTTGTCCCAGTAGGTTTGCAAGGTCAGAATGATTTGTTGGAATGTGAGCATCTTGTTGGCTTCGCGCGCACGGGGCGCGAACACGGTGAGTTTGCTAAAACACCAATTCTAGCGGGTTTTACGGAATGGCTTGAGGAATCGCTCGCTATTTTAGCCGGTCGTCCGCCGTTGCCGTCCGGCGAGCCAGGCGCCGGCCAGCAGCAAAGCGCCCAGCGCGAGGAACAGCAGGTTGCCGAAGCGGATGTACGGCGTGCTGCCGGCCATGCCCTGCACCGTCGCCGCCAGCGTACCCTGGCTGTAGAACGGCAGCAGCGCGGCGACGTTGCCGCGGCCGTCGATGACGGCGGTGGCGCCGTTGTTCGTGGCGCGCAGCATCGGGCGGCCCGTCTCGAGACTGCGCATGCGCGAGATCTGCAGGTGCTGCGGAATGGCGGTCGACTCGCCGTACCATGCCAGGTTCGACACGTTCAGCAGCACGGTGGCCGGCTGCGCCTGCGACCGCAGGTTCTTCGCGATTTCTTCGCCGAACACGTCTTCGTAGCAGACGTTGGGCAGCACCAGCTGGTCCTTGACGGCGAACGGCGCCTGCACGTCCGGGCCGCGCGTGAAATCGCCCAGCGGGATCTGCATCAGGTCCGTGAACCAGCGGAAGCCCGTCGGGATGAATTCGCCGAACGGCACCAGGTGGTTCTTGTCGTAGCGGTAGGACTGCCCCTGCGGGCCGATGCCCGCCACGCTGTTCGCGTACACGGTCATGCTGTCGGCCAGCGGGATCCCGAACAGGAACGCGCTGCCGGTCTTTGCCGCATAGTCGCGGAAGGTCTGCAGGTACTCGGGCGGGAGCTGGTTCGGGAACACGGGGATCGCCGTCTCCGGCGCCGCGATCAGGTCGGCCGGCGCGGCCGTCATCATGTCGCGGTAGCGCGCGAGGATCATGCCCAGGTGCTCGGCGCTGAATTTTTCGTCCTGGCGGATGTTCCCCTGCACGAGACGCACGCTGAGCGGCTTGCCGGCAGGTGCGGTCCACGCGACGTGCTTCAGGCCCCAGCCGGCCAGCAGCAGCGCGGCGAACAGGCCCATGGCGGGCAGCCGGCGGCGCTGGGTCAGCATCACGAGGCACGCCGAGCACACCGCGACCAGCACGCCGATGCCGTACACGCCGAGGATCGGCGCGAAGCCGGCGAGGGGCGCCGTCACGTGCGCATAGCCGGACGCCGCCCAGGGAAAACCGGTAAAGACCCAGCCGCGCATCCATTCGGAGACGCCCCAGCAGGCGGGGAACACGAGCAGCAGGAACGCGGGGACGGGCAGCGACCAGCGCTTGCGCAGCCACGACGACACGCCCGCCGCGAACGCGCCGAACAGGCCCATGTAAAGGCCCAGCAGGGCGATGGCGATGGCGGACAGCGGCGCGGCGAGGCCGCCGAAGCGGTTCAGCGCAATATACAGCCAGTGCATGCCGGCCACGGACCAGCCGAAGCCGAATGCCCAGCCGAGGAACACGGCCCGCTTTACGGAACTGCCCATGCCGACCTGGTAGAACAAATAGGCGAGCGACAGGAACTGGACTGGCCACCAGCCGAACGGTTCGAACGAGAACAGGCTCAGGGCGCCGGCCAGCGCCGCGACGGCGAGGCCGGTGACGCTCGGCCGCGTGCCGCGCAGCGCGGGATCGGGCGCCACGGCGGGCTTGCGGCGGCGCCGCAGGTTCAGGCTGGATTCAATCAATGCTGGGGCCCCGCGTCAATCGTGTTCGTCGTCGACGGCCGGGAGTTTTTCCACCAGCAGCACGTGGATCTGGCGCGCATCGGCGCGCAGCACTTCGAAGCGCAGGTTCTCGAGGTCGAACACCTCGCCCTTGTGCGGCATGCGGCCGAGGTGGCTGGCCACGAGGCCGCCGATGGTGTCGACGTCGTCCTCGGGCAGGTCGACGCCGATCTCTTCGTTGAACTGCTCGATCTCCGTCAGCGCCTTCACGCGCCAGCGCGAGCCGTGCTGGCCTTCCTTGATGGAGAGGATGTTGTCTTCTTCCTCGTCGAAGTCGTACTCGTCCTCGATGTCGCCGACGATCTGTTCCAGCACGTCCTCGATGGTGATCAGGCCGGCCACGCCGCTGTACTCGTCGACGACGATCGCCATGTGGTTGTGGTTCGCGCGGAAGTCGCGCAGCAGCACGTTCAGGCGTTTCGATTCCGGGATGAAGATCGCCGGGCGCAGCATGTCGCGCACGTCGAACGATTCTTCCGCGTAGTAGCGCAGCAGGTCCTTGGCGAGCAGGATGCCGACCACCTTGTCGCGCTCGCCCTCGATGGCGGGGAAGCGCGAGTGCGCCGTTTCCAGCACGATGGGCAGCCATTCCTCGATCGGCTTGGTGATGTCGATCACGTCCATCTGGGAGCGCGGGATCATGATGTCGCGCACCGACAGGTCGGACACCTGGAACACGCCCTCGATCATGGAGAGCGCGTCGGCGTCGATGAGGTTGCGTTCGTGGGCGTCGTGCAGAACTTCGAGCAGTTCGGCGCGGTTTTCGGGCTCGGGGGAAATCAGTGCGGTCAACCGTTCGAACAGCGACCGGTGGGTTTTAACGTCCGAACGGACGTCAGCAGGGTGCTCGGGCATAGTTGGCGTGAAGCCGTTGTTGCGATGGGCCATAGGATACACCAAAAGCCGGAATGCCTGATTTTTATGCAGACATCGACGTTCAAGCAGCCGTGCGCCATTGCTGTTAGGCTTCGTCCTATAGTTGCTCATTAGCTAAGGAAAGGAATCGCCATGCCCGCCTTGAACGTCAACGGCACCACCACCAACCTCGATGTCCCCGACGACATGCCCCTGCTGTGGGCCCTGCGCGACGTGATGGGGCTCACCGGCACGAAGTTCGGCTGCGGCGTCGCCCTGTGCGGCGCCTGCACCGTGCACCTGGACGGCCAGGCCATCCGCTCGTGCGTGACCCCCGTGTCGGCCGCGGCCGGCAAGAAGATCACGACCATCGAGGCGATCGGCAACGACCCGGTCGGGGCGAAGGTGCAGGATGCGTGGCGCAAGATCGACGTCGTCCAGTGCGGGTATTGCCAGTCGGGCCAGATCATGTCCGCCACCGCGCTGCTGCACGCGACGCCGAAGCCGGGCGACGCCGACATCGACAACGCCATGGCCGGCAATATCTGCCGCTGCGGCACCTATAACCGCATTCGCAAGGCGATCAAGATCGCATCGTCGTGAGGGGAGCCTCGCAAACCTACTGCGCGTTGCATTTCGGCCGGGCCGCGTAGGCCTGCGATGCTCGCTGTACCTCAGTACAGCTGCGCTTCTCGGCCCGAACTGCCGCCGCTCGCTACGGTTTTCGAGGCCCCCGAAGCGCCCGGGTATGAAAAGAGGATTTTATATGGACGAAATGACTAAAACCTCCGTCTCGAACAAACGCCGCCAGTTGCTGAAAGCGGGCGGCGTGGCCGGTGGCGGCCTGCTGTTCGGCTTCTCGCTGTTCGGCTGTACGAAACAGGGCGACGCGCCGGCCAACGACCGCAAGGAACCGCCGTCCGAGAAGGCCGTCGGCCAGGCGTCGACCGCGATGACGAACGAGCAGCCGGGCCTCGCGCACGACGCGTTCATCCGCATCGACCGCGAAGGCATCGTGACCCTCATCATCCACAAGGTCGAGATGGGGCAGGGCACGTTCACCTCGCTGCCGCAGCTGCTGGCCGAGGAACTGGGTGCCGATCTGTCGAAAGTGAAGCTGGAGCAGGCGCCCGCGAACAATTCGCTGTACGCGGACGCTCTTTTGGGCGGCCAGGTGACGGGCGGCTCGACCTCGATCCGCGCGACCTACAAACCGCTGCGCGAAGCGGGTGCCAAAGTCCGCACGGTGCTCGTGCAGGCCGCGGCGAAGAACTGGAACGTCGAGCCGGGCGACCTGAAAGTCGTGGGCGGGACGATCCGCCACGAGGCGTCGAACCGGCAGGTGCACTTCGGCGAAGTCGCGGAAGCCGCGTCGAAGCTGACGTTCCCGGCCGAGGTCAAGCTGAAGGATCCGGCCCAGTTCACGCTGGTCGGCAAGGCGATCAAGCGCCTCGATTCGCCCGCGAAGGTGAACGGTTCCGCGCAGTTCGGCATCGACGCGCGCCTGCCCAACATGGGGATCGCTGCCGTGGCGGCGTCGCCCGTCCTGGGCGGCAAGGTCGCCGCCGTCGACGAGCAGAAGGCCATGGCCGTGAAAGGCGTGCGCCAGGTGCTGCGCATCGAAGGGGCGGTGGCCGTCGTGGCCGACCACTTCTGGGCCGCGAAACAGGGCCTCCTTGCGGCGGCGCCGCGCTTCGACGACGGTCCGAACGCCAACGTCAGCACGGCCGGCATCGTCGCGGACATGATGAAGGTGTCGCAGAACACGGGCGCCATCGCCGCCGACAGGGGCGATGCCCTGAAGGCGCTGGACTCCGGGCCGGGGCGGCGCATCGACGTCATCTACGAAGTCCCGTTCCTCGCGCACGCGACGATGGAACCGATGAACTGCACGGTCGACCTGAAAACCGACGGCTGCGACATCTGGGTCGGCACGCAGGTCCCGGCGCTGGCGCAGGGCGCGGCCGCGAAGATCACGGGCCTGCCGCTCGAGAAGGTCCGCGTCCATAACCACTACATCGGCGGCGGCTTCGGGCGCCGGCTGGAAGTCGACAACGTGATCCAGGCCGTGGAATTCGCCAAGCTGGCCAAGGGGCCGCTGAAGATCGTCTGGACCCGCGAGGAAGACATCCAGCACGACATGTACCGCCCCTATTACGTCGACCGCATGTCGGCGCGCATCGACGACAAGGGCATGCCCGTGGCGTGGTTCCACCGCGTGACCGGGTCGTCGATCATGGCGCGCTTCGCCCCGCCGATGGTCAAGAACGGCGTCGACCCGGATGCGGTGGAAGCGGCGGCCGACATCCAGTATTCGATCCCGGCGATCCGCGTCGAATACGTGCGGCACGAGCCGCCGGGCCTCGCGACCGCATTCTGGCGCGGGGTCGGCCCCACGCACAACGTGTTCGTCGTCGAGAGCTTCATCGACGAGCTGGCGTACGCGAGCAAGACGGACCCCGTCGCGTTCCGCCGTGCGCTGCTGCAGAAATCGCCGCGCACGCTGGCCGTGCTGAACCTGGCGGCCGAGAAGGCCGGCTGGGGCAAACCGCTGAAACCGATCGCGGGCCGCAAGCTGGGACGGGGCGTGTCGACGCAGTTCGCGTTCGGCAGCTACATGGCGCAGGTGGCGGAAGTGTCCGTCGGGCCGGACGGCGACGTGCGCGTGCACCGCGTCGTGTGCGCGGTCGACTGCGGCCAGAACGTCAATCCCGACACCATCGTCGCGCAGATGGAGGGCGGCATCGTGTTCGGCGCCAGCGCGGCGCTGTGGGACGAGGTGACGGTCGAGAAGGGGCGGGTGCAGCAGTCGAACTTCTCCGACTACCGCGTGATGCGCATGCCGGAATCGCCGGCGGTGGAAGTCTATATCGTGAACAGCCACGACGATCCGGGCGGGATCGGCGAACCGGGGACCGCGGGGATCGCGCCGGCACTGGCGAATGCGGTGTTTGCGGCGACCGGGAAGCGGGTGAGAAAGTTGCCGATTGCGGAACAGCTCAAGAAGGCCTGAACGTTCCGCGACCTAAAACAACGTCGTCCCCGCGCAGGCGGGGATCCAAGTTTGCCGGCAGATCGTGCAGATTGGGTTCCCGCCTTCGCGGGAACGACGATGATTAGTTCTCCGCGTAAGGATCCGGATACCCCAGCGCTTCCATGATGTCGCGCTCGAGCTGTTCCATCTCCTCGGCTTCCTCGTCCGTCTCGTGGTCGAAGCCCTGCGCGTGCAGCACCCCGTGCACGACGAGGTGCGCGGCGTGTTCCTCGACCGTCTTCTTCTGCTCGTCCGCTTCGCGCTGCAGCACGTCCGTGCACAGGACGATGTCGGCCTGCGTCGGCTCGTCGTCGGCGATTTCCGCGCCCTCGTTGTACGCGAAGGTGAGCACGTTGGTGGCGTAGTCCTTGCCGCGGTATTCGCGGTTCAGGGTCTGGCCTTCCTCGGTGTCGACGAAGCGGATCGCCAGCTCGGCCGGGCCGAGGAGGGCGCCGCGCACCCAGCGCTCCACCAGTTCGGGCGTGATATCCGCTTCGAGGCGGGTGTCGGGGTACTGGACGTCCAGTTCGAGGTTATGCTTTTTTTCTTGCATGGCGGGTAGCGGCTGGTTTGGTCAAAGTGCCCGGGAGTGCGCCGAGTTCCTGCATCGACGCGGCCTTCTCGTAGGCGTCGACGATGCGGGCCACCATCGGGTGGCGCACGACGTCGGCGCTGGAGAACTGGGTAAACGCGATGCCGCGCACGTCCTTTAGCACGTGCATGGCGTCGACGAGGCCGCTGCGCTGCGTCTTGTGCAGGTCGACCTGGGTGACGTCGCCCGTGACGACGGCCTTGCTGCCGAAGCCGATGCGGGTCAGGAACATCTTCATCTGTTCGGCCGTCGTGTTCTGGGCCTCATCGAGGATCACGAACGCGTGATTCAGGGTGCGGCCGCGCATGAACGCGAGCGGCGCGATCTCGATCACCTGTTTCTCGAACAGCTTCTGCGTGCGGTCGAAGCCGAGCAGGTCGTACAGCGCGTCGTACAGCGGGCGCAGGTACGGGTCGACCTTCTGCGCGAAGTCGCCCGGGAGGAAGCCCAGGCGCTCGCCCGCTTCCACGGCCGGACGCGTCAGGATGATGCGCTTGACGGCGTCGCGTTCGAGGGCGTCGACGGCGCAGGCGACGGCGAGATAGGTCTTGCCGGTGCCGGCCGGGCCGATGCCGAAGCTGATGTCGTGTTCGAGCACGGCCTTCAGGTACTGGATCTGGTGCGGCGTGCGGCCGCGCAGGTCGTGGCGCCGCGTCTTGAGCATCGGGCTGACCAGTTCCTCGTCGTCGACCTCGTCGGCTTCCTCCGTGACGGCGGCGCCGGGTTCCTTCGGCGGCGGCGCTTCGGCCTCCGCGGACTTGGGCTTCAGCCCGGCGCGCTGTTCGACCAGCGCCAGCTGCACTTCCTCGATCGGCACGACCTTGTCGGCCACCGCGTAGAAGCGTTCGAGCAGCTCGACGGCGCGTTCGGCATTGGTCCCGCTGACGATGAATTTCTCGCCGCGCCGGAAAATGGTCACGTCGAGGGCGGCCGAGATCTGGCGCAGGTTTTCGTCGAGCGGGCCGCATAGGTGGGCGAGCCGCGTGTTATCGAGCGGCTCGGGGAAGAAGTACGAAGGCTGGGTAGGCGTTTTCAACTGGCTTTGGCAATCGTATCAATGCGGGCGACCAGGTCGCCCCGCAGGGTGTAATCCAGGCTCTCGGTGATGCGCACGTCGACCAGCTGGCCGATGAGCGCATCGCTGTCGTCGCCCGGGAAGAAGTTGACGACGCGGTTGTTCTCGGACCGCCCCTGGAGTTCTCCGCCGCCTTTTTTGGACGGGCCCTCCACCAGGATGCGCTGCACGGTGCCGACCATGCTTGCGCTGGTCTTGCGGGTGTTGGCGTCGATCTGCGCCTGCAGGCGTTGCAGGCGCGCGAGCTTGACCTCGTGCGGGGTGTCGTCCGCCAGGTTGGCGGCCGGGGTGCCGGGGCGCTTGCTGAAGATGAAGGAAAAGCTGTTGTCGAAGCCGACATCTTCGACGAGCTTCATCATCGCTTCGAAATCGGCGTCCGTCTCGCCCGGGAAGCCGACGATGAAGTCGGACGAGATCGAGATGTCGGGCCGCACCGCCTTGATGCGGCGGATGATCGATTTGTATTCCAGGCCCGTGTAGCCGCGCTTCATCGCCTGCAGGATGCGGTCGGAGCCGTGCTGCACGGGCAGGTACAGGTGGTTGACCAGCTGCGGAATCTTCGCGTACGCGTCGATCAGGCGCTGGGTGAATTCCTTCGGATGGCTGGTGACGAAGCGCAGGCGCTCGATGCCGGGGATTTCGGCCACGTATTCCAGCAGCAGCGCAAAATCGGCGATTTCGCCCGACTCCATCGCGCCGCGGTAGGCGTTCACGTTCTGCCCCAGCAGCATGATTTCCTTGACGCCCTGCGCGGCCAGGCCGGCGACTTCCGTCAGCACGTCCTCGAAGCGGCGCGAGACTTCCTCGCCGCGGGTGTACGGCACCACGCAGTAGCTGCAGTATTTGCTGCAGCCTTCCATGATCGACACGTAGGCGACCGGACCCTCGACCTTGGCCGGGGGCAGGTGGTCGAACTTTTCGATCTCCGGGAAGCTGATGTCGACCTGGGCCGCGCCCGTGTGGCGGCGCAGCTGGATCATCTGCGGCAGGCGGTGCAAGGTCTGCGGGCCGAACACCATGTCCACGTGCGGCGCGCGCTTGACGATGGCTTCGCCTTCCTGCGACGCCACGCAGCCGCCCACGCCGATGATCAGGTCGGGCTTGGCGCGCTTGAGTTCCTTCAGTCGGCCGAGGTCGGAAAACACCTTTTCCTGCGCTTTTTCGCGCACGGAGCAGGTGTTGAACAGGATCACGTCGGCATCGTCCGGCGTGTCGGTACGTACGAGCCCATCGGACGCGCCCAGCACGTCCGCCATCTTGTCCGAGTCGTACTCGTTCATTTGGCAACCGAAGGTCTTGATGAATACTTTTTTCTGCATGGAATGCTTCTAAGTGCTGATGCTTTGACAAGTGGAATGCAGTTTACCGTAAATCGGAAACACGCCGAAAAAGCGGTGCGTGGGGCCGTGCGCGTCGACATTCGGTGCTGCGCGGAATTCAAGTTTTTCCGATGGCAATATTTCTACAGTCGGTTACATTGTTAAATCTTGAATTTTTCTTTCTAGCTGTTATCTTTAAAGTTGCCGATTCGACTTGAATTAGTTTCTTCTTGTAAATCAAGGAGATCGTGTAGCTCGGCAATTGCAAAATTAGTCCAAAAAAACACTTGCGTGCGCCACAATTTGTCACCATGTGCTGAAATGACTATGTGACAAGCTTTCCACAGGTTAGCTTGATTTCGGCCAATGAATTTCGTGCTCAGGTCGAGTGTGAACCCGACATATGAGTTTGATAATTTGTCCGAAAGACAAGTGCATGTGGGAAGCGGGGAGTGCAAAAACCGCAGCGGCGACGGCAGTTCGGTCGCGGCGCCCGGACAGGGTTCCAACGCTGCATTCGTTTTTCGCTTCCCGCCAAGGGAGCGCACGCGGTCCGGAGATGCGCCGGCCGATATGTCAGGTGGATGCCTGGTCAGTCGGTCTCGCAATCCGGGAACTTATGTTGATGAAACTTAGTCATTAAACACGGTTCGTAAGAGAACTATTTTAACCATTTACGAGGTCATCATGGCACATCACGCTTTGTCATCACAGGAAAGCTACAACCCGAACCATCTGCTGGACATTCTGCTGGGCAAGATGCAGCTGAAGAACGACGCTGCGCTGTCGCGCATGCTGGAAGTCGCTCCGCCGGTGATCAGCAAGATCCGTCACCACCGCCTGCCGGTCGGCGCCTCGCTGCTGATCCGCATGCACGAAGTGACCGGCATGAGCATCCGCGACCTGCGTGACCTGATGGGCGATCGCCGCACCAAATATCGCCTGTCGGATGCCCAGGGCCGCCCGAAGCCTGAGGAAAAAGCTGCACAGCAAGCTGCTCTGCAGGCTGCGCAACAGCAACAAGCTCAGTCGCAAGCTCAGCAAGGCCAGCCAGCGCAATCGAACGACGCATCGTCTTCGACAAAGCCGTCGGGCAACTATGCGCACTGATGCCGCAGGCATGACAGCCGGTCCTGTCATGCCTTCGGACAGACCCGGCAGCGAAGCAACCCTTCGCTGCCGTCACGATCGATCATCCTGGGCTTGATCGGCCCTTTTCAAGCCATCAGGATGGTCGACATTTCGCCGAACTGCAGTTCCGTTTCGCGGAACAGGTGCAGATAGGCTTCTTCATTCAATCCCATCGCATCCCAGGCCACGCTGGATACGCGCGGCACCAGTTCCTCGTCGTCGCCGGCCAGGTCGAGTGCGTGCACGATGGCGTTGGCCACGTGCACGATCGTTGCCAGGAACCCCGCGCCGTGGATGTCGGGCGCGTGGTGGTAGGCGATCGCCTGGCGCATGGTGCTCGAGAAATTCCAGTGGTCGGCCAGCGCGACCCCCGCGTCGACGTGGTCGATACCGAGGACCGCCTGTTCGGCGTCCTGCCAGTCGCCGCCGTGCTGCGCGTGCCAGGCCACGACCTGGGCATAGGCGTCGGGATGACCGGTCACCAGGACGAGCCGGCCGATGTCATGCAGCAGACCGGCCGTGAAGGCGATGTCCTGGTTGAAACGCATCCGGCGCGCCAACGCACGGGCGCACGCGGCCGTGGCGATCGAATGGCGCCAGAACGCCTTGTCGTGGAAGCCCTCGCAGCGTCCGCTCGGGAAGCAACCCGTGATGGCGGCCGCCGTGATCAGGTTGCGCGTCGTTTGGAAGCCGAGGAACGTGATGGCTTGCTGGATCGTCGTGACCTTCACTTGCAGGCCATACGTCGAGGAATTGGCCAGGCGCAACGTTTTTGCCGTCAAGGCCTGGTCGTACGACACTTTTTTTGCCAGCACCGAGATGTCGATGTCTTCCTGCTCTATGCTGCTGAGCAATTCCATGACGACGGCGGGCAGCGACGGCAAGTCTTGCACGCCGGCGGCCAGTTGTTCGGGTGTCAGGCGGTTCATGGGTTCACCTCGCGCTGCAGGCGGTAGTCTTCCACGTAGCGCCGCAGGATCCCGGTGGCCCAGTCGCCGAGGTCGTCGCGGTCGTGCTTGCGGAAGATGTGATCGAGCCGTGCCTGGACCGCTTCCGGATCGATGGGCGGCGGTTCGGGTGTCGCCTGGAGGATCGGCAACATGTCGATGCCATGCCGTCCCAGCGACGCCAGCATGGATTCGGTCAGCACAATGCCCTGTGCCAGTAACACATTGCCTTTCCCGTCGCGCACGACGTCGGACAACACCATGCCCGGTCGGGTCTCGGCCAGCGGCGTCAGGTGGAAAGGACCGCTCATGCTTCCCTCATTTAATTTAATTTTTACAATGGATTGAATATTACCATCCGGTAAGGAGGGTGTGAGCGCCTGCGGGCCCCGGTGTTGTACGCCGGTGTCTTAATGCTTATCTAATTCGGGCGCCGTACCATGCCTGGATGACCAGAAAACGCTACATTGTTTTATTAAGAGGCGTAAATGTCGGGCGGGCGAAACGCATCGCCATGGCCGACCTGCGCAAGCTGATCGCGGATCTCGGCTACGAACACGTGCGAAGTCTCCTCAACAGTGGCAACGTCGTGTTCACCGGTCCCGCCAAGCCCCACGACACGGTCGCGGCCGAAATCGAGGAAGCGCTCGTGCTCAAGCTCGGTGTCGCATCCCGCACCGTCGTGCTCAGTTGCGATGACCTCGATGCGATCATTGCTTCCAATCCCTTGCTCGACCAGGCAACGGACCATTCCCGCCTGCTGACGTTCATTCTCGCCGGACCCCATTCGCGCGAGGCAGTCGAAACGCTGTGCGGCCAGGACTGGCGGCCGGGGGCGATGGCGCTGGGCGAGCGCGCGGCCTATGTCTGGTGCCCGGAGGGCATTCTCGACAGCCCGGTCGTGGCCGCACTGGGCAAGAAACTGGGCGATGCGACGACAACGCGCAATTGGGCGACGTTGAGCAAACTCCATACGCTGTGCCAGGAATTGCCGGCCTGAGCTGCAAACCAAGAAAAACGGCGCCTTGCGGCGCCGTCGATCAACATTTCCGCGTCATGCGGAAAAGTCTTTCTTTTCCTTATTTGAATTTCTCGCTGCTGTCACGGCTGGCCCGGTAACCGATCAGGATCAGGCCGACCAGCATCATGGCAAACACTTCCGGTTCCGGAAGTTCGGACATCGAAGGGGAAGGCGGCGCCACCACTTCGTTGTGATTTACCGTCGACAGATCGGTCACGCCCCGCATGCGCAGCACGGCGTGACTGTTGTCGAGGTCAATGGCGGCAGCCTGGACGGCGCCACCCATCAAGAGACTGAGCGTTGCGGCAAGTGCGTATCGTTTCACGGTCATTCCTTATCCATCCATCGTCTGACTGTGGGGTACGTCATCCGCATGACCGTTGGCGGCGTCATGCAGATGATCCCAGCATAGCAAAAATGCGCCATGCATTGCGTCCGTTACGTGCCGTTAAAGCACGATAAACAGATGGCAAAATTAATCATTTTTAAATAAAACAAATGCAATCAATTAATCGATTGGCTATTGATAAAACGCCAAATACGAGACAACTTATTGCGATTTATTTATTGAATGTATGGGATGGACAATGAAATCCGATGTCAATTTGATCAGCCGTGTTGCGATTCAAAATTTTTTCACCGCACGGTATACACGTCGCTTTTCTTTGCGAGTATAGTCTCGATATCCCCATTGCCTTCGGGCATCAAAACAATATCAAACGCACACGTTTGAATACCCCGCGGTCCCCGCACCGCCGCCTTTCGCGTCCACTCGGCACTCCGGAAGGCACGTAATAACACATGCCGTATCACGCACCTTCGACCTTGTAAGAGTACCGATATGCCCAATTTTGCTCGACTTCAAATTGCTTTTAAGAATGTTTATGTCCGGATTCTGACCGCCGTACTGCTCGGCGTGCTGACGGGCTGGGCAATCTACAAGGCCGATATCCCGCAAGATCCGTCGCCGGTCGTCTACTCGCAGAATATCTCCGAGATCACCCAGCTGGCCGCCCAGAAGGATCGTCTCGACTACCTGCTCGTCGCGAAGCCGCTGTCGGATTCGCCGCGCTATATCTATAAGTACAAGGATGCGCCGCAGCTGCACGTGGTGAAGGTGCCGAGCACGTCGCACCTGTCGCTGGAGCGCGAAGTCCTGCTGAAGAACGCGATCCCGTACTCCATTGCCAAGGATGAATACCTGGCGTCGCACAAGGCCGTCCTGCAGGACGAAGGCGAAGGCGTCGGCGCCGACATCCTCGACTTCCTGAAGCGTCACGCGCTCGACATCACCGTGCTGCTGGTGATCCTGTACGCCATGAAATTCGGTATCCCGGGCATGGGCATGAGCAGCCAGATGATCACGCCGGACAAGCTGAAGGGCAGCCTGGACGACCTGATCGGCATGGAAGACATCAAGCAGGAAGTGCTGCACCTGGAAGACATGATCCGCAACCGCGAGTTGTACAAAGAGCACAACATCGACAAGCCGTTCAACGTCATGCTGACGGGGCCGGCCGGTACCGGTAAAACCAAGCTGGTGGGCTACCTGGCCAAGCGCCTCGACATCCCGCTGATCCAGGCGTCCGGCTCGGCGCTGGAATCCGGCTACGTCGGCGGCGGTTCGAAGGCGCTGAACGCCCTGTACCGCAAGGCGTCGGGCAAGGGCCGCTGCATCATCTTCCTGGATGAAGCGCAAAGCCTGTTCATGCCGCGCGGCCGCAGCGAAAAGAAATGGGAAGACGACACCGCCAACACCCTGCTGGGCCTGCTGGACGGCGTCAAGAGCGACAAGGGCCAGGGCGTGATCTGGGTCGTGGCCTCGAACTTCGACGATGCGTCGACGGACATGGACGAAGCCATGCTGCGCCGCTTCTCCGTGAAGATCAATTTCCGCCTGCCGAACAAGGGCGAGCGCAAGGAACTCCTGCGCAGCTTCCTGTCGCGCAAGAAAGAAGGTCTCGTGGACTGGAACGACCTCGACCTGGACCAGGTCGCGGAAATCACCCAGAACCTGAGCCCGGCGCTGCTGGAGACCGTGGTCGAGCGCGCGTCGATGATTTCGATCCAGGAAAAGGCGATCATCAATACCGATTTGCTGTTCCGTGCCTACGAGCGTGCCACGATCGGCCTGACCGACCGCGCCACGACGGCCGAGAAGCTCAAGCAGCGCGAGCGCATCGCCGTGCACGAACTGGGCCACTTCTTCATGCAGATCGACCCGTTCCTGCGCGCCGGCATGAGCCTGAGCGAGGTCAAGGAAAAGTCGCATCTGCTGAAGATCAGCACGGAAGCGGTGTCCAAGATCGGTGCGCTGGGTTATGTGCTGCAGTCCGGTGAGGACATGTCGCTGCGCACGCTGGAAGAACTGGAGCGCGACGTGATCGGCCTGTACGGCGGCGTCGCGGCGGAGGAATTGTTCTACGGCGCACGCGGTATCTCGGTGGGTAGCCAGAACGACATCGAAAAGATCACGAAGATGCTGAGCCTGATGGTTGGCCGCCTGTCGATGTATTCGCGCGCCAAGATCGACTACAGCCAGCTGCAGAACGACGCGTCGGGTGAGCACACGCTGCGCCAGGTCGAGGAGAAATCGGACGAGCTCTATAACTACACGCTGAATTCGATCCGCGACTACGAAGAGGTGATCGTGTCGATCAAGGACACGCTGCTGGACCAGTACGTGCTGTCGAAGGATGCCGTGTTCGCCCTGCTGGAAGAGCACCAGGACGCGCTGATGGCCGGCCTGAACGCGCCGCGTCACGCCAGCCTCAAGCTGTGCGCCGAAGAGGCAGCAGTGGCCTGAAAAGTTTTGGTGGTAGGGCACCTCGAAAAACCGTCGCGAGCGGCAGCAGATTTTGTTGAGAAGCGCAGCGGTACGAGAGTACAGCGAGCATCGCAGACGGAATCTGCAACGCGTGGCAGGTTTTTCGACGTGCCCGGTTGTTTGATGGTCTTGAGGTGATACTCAAGTTAATGCGGCGGACAGCGATGTCCGCCGTTTTTTTTATTCGGGCTTTTGCACGACGCGGATCTTGCCGCTGCCTCCACCGCCGCAATAAAAACGGTCGATGCCGTCGGACTCGAGACCGGATACCAGCACGCCGGGCGGCATGTCGACGGTTTGCAGCACGTCGCCCGTGCGCGGATCGACCCGGCGCAGATCGCTCTGTTCGTTTTCCCAGGTCGCGTGCCACAGCTCGCCGTTCAGCCACGTCACCCCCGTGACGAAGCGCTTCGATTCGATCGTGTGCAGGATCGCGCCCGTCTCCGGATCGAGGCGGTGGATCTTGCGCGCGCGGTGCTGGCCGATCCACAGCGAGCCTTCGGCCCACGTAAGGCCCGCGCCGCCGCCTTCCGGCGTCGGGATGCTCGACAGGACCGTGCCTGTAGCCGGGTCGATCTTCTGGATGCGGCTGTCCGCGATCTGGTACAGGTAGCGGCCGTCGAAGGCCGTGCCTGCATGCGCCTGGACGGCCAGTGAGCGGCGCAGTTCGCCGCTGGCCGGATCGACGGCATTCACGTGGTCGCCGGACGCGAACCACAGTTGCTTGCCGTCGAAGGAGACGCCGTGCACGCCGGGCTTGTTGTCGTAGGGTCCGTATTCGCGGACGATGTGGGCGGTTGTCGTTTTCATACGGTCATTCTAGGGAACGCCGAGTGCGGCCGGGAGTAACAAAGTTGTCGCGAAACCGGGCAGCGGCAGCATCGACCAACGGCGCGCGCGGCCCTGGCCGAACGCCTGGATCTTGCCGCTTCCCGCCAGCGCTTCCAGCGAACGCTGGATGGTGCGCTGGCTCGCGCCCAGTGCCAGCGCGAGCGCGGAACTGGACCACGCCTCGCCGTCCGCCAGCAGGGCCAGCACGGACGCGTGGTCGTCGTCGCCGGGCCGGACGAGCACGGCGACGTCGTGGCCATCGTGCGGCACCAGTTGAAAACCACGCGGCGTGGCGCGCACGCCGGCGACGCCGCGCAGTATCGTCCGCAGCCGGCCCATCTCGACGCGCAGGCGGGCGCGGTGCGTCTCGTCCGGATGGCGGATGCGGAAGGCGGCCAGGATCAACGTGTCGCGCGTGGCATCCTGCGGCCAGGCCTCGGCCAGCGTGCGGACCAGCGCGAACAGGACCGGGCGCCGGGCCAGCGGGATCGCCGTGCCGAGGTGGTGCACGGCGTTCAAACAGCCGTCGACGACCAGTGCCGTGGACGACATCAGCCGCTCCACCTCGTCGAGCAGTACATCGCGCGGGCCTTCCGGCGTGACGAGCCGCGCCGCCGGCGCATCGAGCAGGCGCGCGGCCCATTCGATCTCGGCGCCCAGCGCGGCGATGCCGGCGGCGCGCGCGTGGGCGTCCGCGCGGGCGAGCGCCGCGCGCGCCGCGTGGGCGCGCATGCGGCGCATCGCGATGCCGGCCGCGGTGAGCTCGTGCGCGGCACGCAGGGTGCGCGGCAGGCCGGCCGGGTCGAGCGCGGCCAGACGCTGCTCGGCGTCAATGAGGCGGCCCGTCAGCAGCAGGCGGCGGATCTCCAGGTAGCGGGCATGCGCGGCGTTGGCATGGTCGCCATGCGCGTCCAGCGTGCGCTGCGCATCGGCGAGCAGCGCCGTGCAGGCATCGAGGTCGCGCACGGCGAGGGCGATCTCGGCCTCGGCGAGCAGGCAGCGGGCGCGCGCCACGGCTTCGTTCCTGCCGAAACCGCGGGCGGCGCGGCGCACCAGCTGGCGGGCGCGCGCGAGATCGCCCAGCTGCGCCATCGCGATGCCGCGCAATGCGAGCGCGGGCGCGTCGTCACGCAGGGCGACGCGGGAGAGGGCGCCGAGCGGGTCGCCGTGTGCCAGCGCCAGGGCCGCCGCCGTGATCATCGAGTCCATCGGAATCGCGCCAAATTTGTCACTCTCGCAGGGTGGTAGGTCGTCCCTAATATAGCACCGCACCTTCAACCAACAGGAGAAAGCGATGAGCACTCATCAAGCGGGAACCCGGGACGAATGGCTGGCCGCACGCCTGCGGCTGTGGGAAGCGGAGCGCGAGCTCACGCACCGCAGCGACGAGCTGGCGCGCCAGCGGCAAGCGTTACCCTGGGTCCGCATCGACAAGGATTACCGCTTCGAGACCGAAGCGGGCAACGTGGCGCTGGCCGACCTGTTCCAGGGCCGGTCGCAACTGCTCGTCTACCATTTCATGTTCGGGGTCGACTATACGGCGGGCTGCCCATCCTGCTCGGCGATCGCCGACGGTTTCAACGGCATCGCCACGCACCTGGCCAATCACGACGTGCTCTTGACGTCCGTGTCGCGTGCGTCGCAGGCGAAGCTGCAGGCCTACAGGAGGCGCATGGGATGGACGTTTCCGTGGGCGACATCGCTGCCGGGCGAGGCTGACTTCAACGCCGATTTCAACGTCTGGTTCTCGGAGACGCAGCAGCGCGAAGGCGGCATCGAGTACAACTACCGCCGCGAGCCGCCGCTGCCGCTGCCGCTGCGGGACGGCACCGGCCCCGCGGCGCTGCAGGCCGTATCGACCGGCACCGACCTCGCCACCTACACGCGCGAGCGTCCGGGCCTGAGCGCCTTCGTGCGGGAAGACGGCGTCGTGTACCACACGTATTCGACGTACGCGCGCGGCCTCGACGCGCTGTGGGGCATGTACCCATGGCTGGACCGGGCACCGAAAGGCCGCAACGAAAAAGGCGTCTGGTGGCGGCGGCACGACGAGTATCCCGTGTGATCATGGGACGGATCCCGATGCCCGGCGGGTGGAGCATGGCGGCGATGTGGTTGCCGGTGTGCGGTCAGTCGTGGCTCGGCGCCGCCGCCGGTTTCATCGGGTTGTGGGCCGCGATGATGGTGCCGATGATGCTGCCGCTCGCCGTGGCGCCGTTGCTGAACTACCGCGCCACGCTGGCCGGGGAGGGAAGGGCGTTCCTGCTCACGGCGATCGCCGGCCTGGCTTGGGCCGCGACGTGGATGGCCTCTGGACTGCCCGTGTACCTGGCCGGTGCGGCCGTCGCGAGGGCGCTGCTGGCCATGCCCGCGCTGGCGCGCATGATGCCGGTGCTGGCCGCGGTGGCCGGCGTGGCGGGCGCCGTCTGGCATCTGGCAGCGTGGCGCCAGCGTCCGGTGCATCCGGGGCTGCCTGGTCCGCCCGTCTGCGCCGCGGCGTTGCGGCACGGCGCGTGCCTGGGGGCGCATTGTGTCAGGCGGTGCTCGGGCCTGACTGTCGCGCTGCTGGCTGCCGGCATCATGGAGCGCAGCACGATGGTCTGCGCAGTCGTCCTCGTGGCCGCGGAATCAGTGCGCCTGCGCGAGCGCTAACCCATCCAGCACGTGTCGCGTCATGCTGCGCGCCAGTTCGTGTTCGCCGACGAGCACCGTGCCGCCCGTCTCTTCGCGCAGCAGGCGCGCCTCTTCCTCGTTGTGCGTGCGGACCACGCAGCGGATCTCGGGATTCAGCGCCTTGGCCGTTTCGACCATCGCGCGCACGTGGAAGGTGTCCGGCGTCGCGATCACGAGCATCGACGCGCGCGCGATGTGGGCCTGGATCAGCACCGCCGGTTCCGCCGCGTTGCCCGCCACGGCAGGCTGGTCGCGCTTGCGCAGCTGGTCGACGATGTCGCGGTTCTGTTCCGCGACGACGTAGTGGATGCCTTCGCGGTCCAGCTCTTGCGCGATGCGCTTGCCCACGCGGCCGTAGCCGACCAGCACGACCTGGCCCGTCAGGCGCTCGTGCGTGACCGTCGTCGGCAGCTCGGCCAGCGGGTCGGGCGAGCGCGCCATCTTGCGCGCGTGGTCGGATTTCGCCAGCACCCAGTTCTGCAGCGGGCCGACCAGCTTGAACATCAGCGGGTTCAGGGCGATCGAGATGATGGCGCCCGCGAGGATCAGGTTCTGGCCCATCTCCGGCAGCAGGCCGAGCGAGATGCCGAGGGCGGCCAGGATGAACGAGAATTCGCCGATCTGCGCGAGGCTGGCCGAGACCGTGATCGCCGTGTTGAGCGGATAGCGCAGCGCCAGCACGAGGAAGAACGCGGCGAGCGATTTGCCGACCAGGATGATGGCGACGACGCCCAGCACTTCCAGTGGGCTCTCCACGAGTACGCGCGGGTCGAACAGCATGCCGACGGAGACGAAGAACAGCACGGAGAATGCGTCGCGCAGCGGCAGCGTCTCTTCCGCCGCGCGGTGGCTCAGCTCCGATTCGCGCAGCACCATGCCGGCGAAGAAGGCGCCCAGCGCGAACGACACGCCGAACAGGTGCGACGACCCGTAGGCGATGCCGACGGCCGCCGCGATCACGGCCAGGGTAAACAGCTCGCGCGAGCCGGTCTTCGCCACGCGCCACAGGAACCACGGGAACAGCTTGCGGCCCACGAGCAGCATGAACGCGATGAAGGCGCCCACCTGCAGCAGCGTCTTGCCGAGCGAGAGCCACAATGAGCCGCCTTCGCCCTTGCCGCCCAGCGGCCCCGCGAGCGCGGGCAGCAGCACGAGCACGAGCACCGTCACGAGGTCTTCCACGACGAGCCAGCCGACCGCGATGCGGCCGTTGAAGGAATCGAGTTCACCCCGGTCTTCCAGCGCGCGCAGCAGTACCACGGTGCTCGCGACCGACAGCGCGAGGCCGAACACGAGACCGGCCCCGAGATCCCAGCCCCACAGGTGCGTGAGGCCGATGCCGAGCAGGGTCGCCACCGAGATCTGCAGCACGGCGCCGGGCAGGGCGATGCCTTTCACTTCGAGCAGGTCGTCCAGCGAAAAATGCAGCCCGACGCCGAACATCAGCAGCATCACGCCGATCTCGGCCAGCTGCGACGCGAGATGCACATCGGCGACGAAGCCGGGCGTGGCGGGGCCGATGATGACGCCGGCAGCCAGATACCCGACCAGGGCCGGCAGGCGCAAGCGCACGGCCAGCATGCCGAACAGCAGGCCGAGACCGAGGGCGGCGGCGATGGTAGTGATCAGGCTGATGTCGTGCTGCATCCAGACTCCTTATTCGGTAGGGTCGGCGGCCCGCCGCCCACGCGCATGCGTGCGCAATCGCGCCGTCCGCGTGGGCACGGTGTGCCCACCCTGCGCAGTATACGCGACACGACGAATGAAGGAGGCTTACGGCACCGTGGCGAGATTCAATAACGCCTTGCGCACCGCCGCCCGCACGGCCATGAATTGTTCGCGCCGCGATTCGCGATCGAGCCGGAACAGCATCAATCCTTCGATCTGCGCCACCATCAGGATCGCGCGCTGCATGTACTCGTCGTCGGAGATGGCCGGGTTCAGCCCGCGGATCAGGTTGTAGACCGTCTTGCGCTCGCGCCCCAGCATGCGGTCCATCAGGCTCGACGCGAACGCGTTGCGCGACGCCAGTGCCCAGATCTCGAAGAACAGCGCGTGCGTGACCGGGTCCGTGATCTCTTCCAGGAACATGTCGGTCGTCGACAGGAACTGGTCCAGGCGCGGGCGGTCGCGCATCTCGGCCGAGATGCGGTCCATCTTGGCCTGGAATTCGTCCATCGTGGACAGCAGCGCCGCCTCCAGCAGGACGTCCTTGCTGTTGTAATAGTGCTGGACGTTCGACAGGGTCATGCCCGCCTCGGCCGCCACCTTGCGCATCGACAGTCCGGCATAGCCGTCCTCCGCGAGCAGCCGGCGCGCGGCCTGCAGGATCGCGTGCACGCGCTCCCACCCTTTTTCGGTCGTGAGAGAGGGTTTGTTGCGCAGGGTCTGGTCGATCGTTGCTTTCATGCCCGGCATTATCGCACGGCATGCTTTGAGAAGCAGGTCGGCTGACCTATAATCCGTCGGATAGGTCGGCTGACCTAATAAACAGGAGACGACGATGAGCCGCAAAGTCCATGTGACCGGCGTGGGGATGATCCCGTTCGCCAAACCGGGGGCGAGCGCCCCGTACCACGAGATGGGAGCCCTGGCCGCGCGCGCCGCGCTGGAGGATGCGGGCATCGGCTGGGAGGACGTCGAGCAGGCCTATGCCGGCTACGTCTACGGCGATTCCACCTGCGGCCAGAAGGCGCTGTACGGCGTGGGCATGACGGGTATCCCGATCGTCAACGTCAACAACAACTGCTCGACCGGCTCCACGGCCTTGTACCTCGCGCGCCAGGCCGTGCAGGGCGGGGCGGCCGACTGCGTGCTCGTGCTGGGCTTCGAGCAGATGAGCCCCGGCGCGCTGGCGTCCGTGTTCACCGACCGGCCCGCGCCGTTCGACGATTTCGACGCCGTCACCGACCGCCTCGTCGGCAAGCCCGGGATCCCGCTCGCGCTGCGCTACTTCGGCGGCGCCGGCCTCGCGCACATGGACAAATACGGCACGCCGCTGGAGGCGTTCGCGCGCATTCGCGCCAAGGCCAGCCGCCATGCGGCGAACAATCCACTGGCGCTGTTCCGCAAGGAGGTCAGCATGCAGGACGTGCTCGACGCGCCCGCGATCTGGCCCGGCGTGATGACGCGCCTGATGGCCTGCCCGCCCACGTGCGGCGCCGCGGCGGCCGTGCTGGTATCCGAGGAATTCGCGAAAAAGCGCGGCCTGCGCGCCGACGTCCACATCGCCGCGCAGGCGATGACGACGGACCGTCCCGGCACGTTCGATTCGGACGACATGATGCGCCTCGTCGGCTACGACATGAGCCGGGAAGCGGCGCAGAAGGTCTACGCGCAGGCGGGCATCGCACCGGACGACCTGGACGTCGTCGAACTGCACGACTGCTTTGCCCACAACGAGTTGATCACGTACGAGGCGCTGGGCTTGTGCCCGGAAGGCGGCGCCGATAAATTCATCCGCGACGGCGACAACACGTATGGCGGCAAGGTCGTCACGAATCCGTCCGGCGGCCTGCTGTCGAAGGGGCATCCGCTCGGTGCGACGGGCCTTGCCCAATGCTTCGAGCTGACGCACCAGTTGCGCGGCACGGCGGGCGCGCGCCAGGTCGAGGGCGCGCGCACGGCGCTGCAGCACAACCTGGGCCTGGGCGGCGCGTGCGTCGTCACGCTGTATCAAGTGTGAGGGGCGGGCGATGACGACGGAACTCGATACCTTCCGCGCCGCCGTGCGCCGCTTCGTGGCCGCGGAGGTCGCGCCGCACCAGCAGCGCTGGCGCGAGCAGCGGCACGTCGACCGCGCGCTGTGGAGAAAGGCCGGCGAACTCGGTCTGCTGCTCGCGGACGTCCCCGACGACTTCGGCGGCTCGGGCGGCACGTTCGCCCACCAGGCCGTGGTGTTCGAGGAACTGGCGTTGGCCGGCGACACCGCGTTCGGCCTGCACGTGCACGCGATCGTCGCGCACTACCTGCTGAACCACGGGACGGAAGAACAGAAATACAAATACCTGCCGCGCCTCGCGACCGGGGACATCATCGCCGCGATCGCGATGTCCGAACCGGGCGCCGGGTCCGACCTGAAAGGCATCCGCACGACGGCCGTGCGATCGGACCTGGGCTACCGGCTGAACGGGTCCAAGACCTTCATTTCGAACGGCTATCTCGCCGACCTGGTCCTCGTCGTCGCCAGGACCGACCCGGCCGCGGGCGCGAAGGGCATCTCGCTGATGCTGCTGGAGACGGCGAACAATCCGGGCTTCCGCGTCGGCCGCATCCTGGAGAAGATGGGGCAGAAGGGCCAGGACACGTGCGAGCTGTTCTTCGACGATGCCATCGTCCCCCCGCAGAACGTGCTCGGTGGCGAGGAAGGGCGCGGCTTCGCCCAGCTGATGACGGAGCTGCCGTACGAGCGCACGATCGTCGGGGTGGCGGGCGTCGCGTGCATCGAGCGTGCGCTGGACCTGACGATCGCGCACGCGCGCGAGCGCCGTGCGTTCGGCCAGGCGCTCATCGACATGCAGAACACGCGCTTCGTGCTCGCCGAGTGCAAGACCGAGGCGACGGTGGCGCGTGTGTTCATCGACCGCTGCGTCGACGACCTCGTCGCCGGCCGTATGGACACGGTGCGCGCGTCGATGGCCAAGTACTGGATCACGGACCTGCAGTGCAAGATCGTCGACCGTTGCCTGCAGCTGTTCGGGGGCTACGGCTACATGCTCGACTACCCCATCACGCAGATGTACCTGGACGCGCGCGTGCAGCGCATCTATGGCGGGGCGAACGAGATCATGAAAGAAATCATCGCCCGCTCGCTGTGATGAACAACGGACCTCATGGACCTCTCGCAGGGCTGCGCGTGATCGAACTGGTCGGCATCGGCCCGTGCCCGTTCGCCGCCATGATGCTGGCCGACATGGGCGCGGACGTGATCCGCATCGACCGCCAACCGGATCCTTCCGCGCCGAATCCGTACCCGACGCTGGGCACGAAATACGACGTGATGGCGCGCGGCCGCCGTTCGCTGGCGCTGGACCTGAAGCACCCGCGTGCACGCCAGCTGCTGCTCGACCTCGTGACGAAGGCCGATGCGCTCGTCGAAGGCTTCCGGCCCGGCGTGATGGAGAGACTGGGTCTCGGTCCCGACTTGTGCATGGAGCGCAATCCCCGGCTCGTGTACGGCCGCGTCACCGGCTGGGGGCAGACCGGCCCGCTGGCGCCGGCGGCCGGGCATGACCTTAACTACGTGGCGCTGTCCGGCATGCTGCATGCGATGGGAGACGCCGACCGGCCGCCGTCTCCACCATTGAACCTCGTCGGCGACTTCGGCGGCGGCGGCATGATGCTGGCGTTCGGCGTCGTCTGTGCCATGCTGGAAGCGCGGATATCGGGTCGCGGCCAGGTCGTCGATGCCGCGATGACGGACGGCGCCGCGCTGCTGGGCGCCATGATGTACGGCCTGCGCGCGCACGGCTCGTGGTCGGCCGCGCGCGGCGCGAATTTCCTCGACGGCGGCGCGCCGTTCTACGCCACGTATGCCTGCGCGGACGGGAAGTTCATCGCGGTGGGCGCCATCGAGCCGCGGTTCTACGCGCGGCTGCTGGCGTTGACGGGCGCATCGGATCCGGCATTCGCGCGGCAATGGGATCGCGAAGACTGGCCGGCGCTGAAGGAAAAATTCGCGGCGCTGTTCGCGACGCGCCCGCGCGACGCGTGGTGCGCGCTGCTGGAGGGGACGGACGTGTGCTTCGCGCCTGTGCTCGACATGGACGAGGCGCCGCGCCACCCGCACAACGCCGCGCGCAAGACCTTCGTCGATGTCGACGGCGTCACCCAGCCGGCGCCCGCGCCGCGCTTTTCGCGCACGCCGGGCCAGGCCGGGACCGTGGCCGCGCCGGGGCAGGACGGGGCGGCCATCCTGGCCGACTGGGGCTGGACGGAAGACGCCATCGCCACGCTGCGGCGCGACAATATCGTCTAGGCTGGGCTACGATGGCGGCATGGACACTTTGCCTTCCAAAGAACTCGAGCCTGACAAGGAACTGGAACTTCGGCAGTCCAAGCGCCTGGCGCTGGGCTTTTTCATCGGCGCCGCCGTGCTGTTCGTCGTCGCCCTTCTGCTGTCCGCCCGCTGGCCCGGCAACTGGTGGATCGGGCTGCTGAAGGCGTTCGCGGAAGCTGCGATGGTCGGCGCGCTGGCCGACTGGTTCGCCGTCGTCGCGCTGTTCAAGCGGATCCCGATCCCGTTCGTGTCGCGCCACACGGAGATCATCCCCGCCAATAAGGAGCGCATCGCGGATAATCTCGCCGCGTTCGTGCGCGACAAATTCCTCGACACGGATTCGATCGTGCGCCTGATCCAGCGCCACGACCCGGCGCAGAAGGTCGCGGATTGGCTGACGAAGCCGGAGAACACGGAACGCCTGGGCGACACGCTCGTGCGCGTGGCCGGCTTCGCGCTCGACGTCATCGAGGACGCGGCCGTGCAGGATTTCATCCGGCGTGCGGTGCACGGTGTGGTCAAGAGCGTCGACCTGTCGCAGGCGGCGGGCACGATCCTGGAAAGCCTCACGCGCGACGGCCGCCACCAGCAGATCCTCGACGAGGGGATCGATCAACTGGCGAACCTGCTGGCGAATCCGGAGACGCAGGATTTCATCGCGCAGGGCATCGTCGACTGGCTGCGCGACGAGTACGCGTTCATGGAAAAGATGCTGCCGTCGGAACTCATCGGCCGCAAGGGCGCGGACATCTCCGTGCGGCTCGCGGCCGGCATCCTCAAGCGCGTGAGCGAAGACCCCGAGCACCCGCTGCGGCGCCGCTTCGACGTCTTCACGCACGATTTCATCGAACGGATGAAGACCGACCCGGCCTTCATCGAAAAGGGCGAGGACATCAAGCGCCACCTGATCGGCGACGCCACCGTGAACGGCTACATCGGTTCGCTGTGGGGCGACCTGAAAGGCTGGATCAAGGCCGACCTGCACAAGGAGGATTCGGTGCTGCGGCGCCGGATCGTCGCGACGGGCGCGTGGATCGGCAGGACGCTCGCCGAGGATCCGGTACTACGCACGGCGCTGAACGAGAACCTGGAACTGGCGGCGCGCGGCGCCGCGCCGGAATTCGCTGGCTTCCTGACGCGCCACATCGCCGACACGGTGAAACACTGGGACAGTGGCGAGATGTCGCACCAGGTCGAAATCAACATCGGCAAGGACTTGCAATACATCCGCATCAACGGCACCATCGTGGGCGGATTGATCGGCGTCGTGCTGTACCTGTTGTCCGCGCTGGCCTGAAAGGAGCTCGTCATGCATGCATCGAACGAACCGTTGGACGGACTGCTGACCGGCGTCCCCGAACTGGCACGCCTGCCGGGCCGCGACCTGGTGGAGGTGGCGCGCTACCTGATCCCGCTCGAAGCGAACCTCGTGCAGGGTTGCCTCGTCGCCTCCGGCATCCCGGCCGTGCTGGCCGATGCCCACCTCGTGCAGACGGACATGCTGCTGGCACCCGCGCTGGGCGGCGTGCGCATCCTCGTCCCGGAAGACCACCTGCAGCAGGCGCAGGCCGTGCTGGAGGCGTTTGCGCGCGGGGAGTTCGAACTCGGCGAGGATGCGGACGTGAGCGGCGGCTGATTTCTACGCTCCGGATAGGTGACGCATCACCCGGATCAGGTCGGCCTTGCCCTCGAACCCGATGCCCGGCAGGTCCGGCATCGTGATGAAGCCGTCCTCCACGCGTACGCCGTCCGGGAAGCCGCCGAACGGCTGGAACAGGTCGGGATACGATTCATTGCCACCCAGGCCCAGGCCGGCCGCGATGTTCAGCGACATCTGGTGGCCGCCGTGCGGGATGCAGCGCGTGGGTGACCAGCCGTGCCGGCGCAGCATGTCGAGCGTGCGCAGGTATTCCACCAAGCCGTAGGAGAGGGCGCAATCGAACTGCAGCCAGTCGCGGTCCGGCCGCATGCCGCCGTAGCGGACCAGGTTGCGCGCGTCGTGCATCGAGAACAGGTTTTCGCCCGTCGCCATCGGCTTGTCGTAGTAGTTGCGCAGGGTGGCCTGCAGTTCGAAGTCGAGCGGGTCGCCCGCTTCCTCGTACCAGAACAGGTCGTAGCGCGACAGCGCCTTGGCGTAGGCGATGGCCGTGTCGAGGTCGAAGCGGCCGTTGGCGTCCACGGCCAGTTTCTGCCCGTTCTTCAGCACGGACAGCACGGCGTCGATGCGGCGCAGGTCCTCGTCCAGCGGCGCGCCGCCGATCTTCATCTTGACGACGTTGTAGCCGCGCTCGATGTAGCCGCGCATCTCGTCCTTCAGCTTCTCCAGGTCCTTGCCGGGATAGTAGTAGCCGCCGGCGGCGTACACGAACACGTTGCGGTGCGGGCGGCCGTCGCCGTAGCGGTCGGCCAGCAGCTGGAACAGCGGCTTGTCCGCGATCTTCGCGACGGCGTCCCACACGGCCATGTCGATGGTGCCGATGGCGACGGAGCGCTCGCCATGCCCGCCTGGCTTTTCGTTGGTGAACATTGCGTCCCAGATCCGGTGCGGATCGAGGTTGTCGCCCGCGTCGTCCAGCAGCGATGCCGGATCGGCCTCGAGGATGCGCGGGATGAAGCGCTCGCGCATCAACTTGCCCTGGCCGTAGCGGCCGTTCGAATTGAAGCCGTAGCCGACGACGGGCTTGCCGTCGCGGACCACGTCCGTGATGACGGCCACGAGACTCAGGGTCATCTTGCTGAAGTCGATGTAGGCATTGCGGATGGGGGAGCTGATGGGGAGTGTCTGTTCGCGGATCTCGACGATTCTCATGGCGGCCTCGCTGGCGTGTTGTTCAAGCGTGCAGGGTAAGTCCGCGCGGCCCTCTTATAATTCGCCGGGTGTGAATTGATTATTGAATGACGGTGAATACTGACGGCGCCTCCGAAATGGAATTCTTCGTGCTGGTCGCACGCCACGGCTCGCTGGCCGCGGCCGCCCGCGCCCTCGACCTCACGCCGCCGGCCGCAACGAAACGCCTGGCGCAGATGGAGGCGCGGCTGGGCGTGCGCCTCGTCAACCGCACGACGCGGCGGCTGTCGCTGACGAGCGAAGGCGAGACCTATCTCGCGCACGCGACGCGCATCCTGGCAGCGATCCGTGAGATGGAAGACGCGGTCGCGAGCAACCGCACCGCGCCGCGCGGCCTGTTGCGCGTGAATGCGAGCCTCGGGTTCGGCCGCACGACCATCGCGCCCATCGTCTCGGCTTTCGCCAAGCGTCATCCGCAGGTCGAGGTGCAGCTGGACGTGACGGACCGCCCCGTCGACCTGGTGGAAAGCGGCTACGACCTCGCCATCCGCTTCGGCGCGCTGCCGGATAAACGGCTGGCCGCGCGCCGCGTGCTGTCGAACCGGCGCTTCCTGTGCGCGTCGCCGCGCTACCTCCAGCAGCATGGCGAGCCGCAATCGCTGGCGGATTTATCTCGCCACCGCTGCATCCTGCACCGCCAGAACGACGACGCGTACGGCATCTGGCGTTTCAACGAGGGCGAGGACAGCGAGGTGGTGAAGGTGCACGGCGCGCTGTCGAGCAACGACGGCGACATCGTGCTGGGCTGGGCGCTGGATGGTCACGGCATCCTGATCCGGTCGGAGTGGGACCTCGCCAAATACGTCAAGAGCGGCCGGTTGCGTATCGTGCTGCCGCAGTACACCTTGCCGGCGGCCGATTTGTTCGTCTACTACCTCAACCGCAAGAACCAGGCGGCGCGCACGCGGGCGTTCATCGATTTCCTGGTCGAGCACCTGGGCGAGATGGGGTAGGCCGGAAATGGAAAAAGCCGCCGGCTCTTGCGAGCCGGCGGCTTTCCGAATCTGGTGGTGATAGGTGGACTTGAACCACCGACCCTAGCATTATGAATGCTATGCTCTAACCAACTGAGCTATATCACCAGCTGCATCACTGCTGAAACAAACACTTTTAAAGCAAAATGGCTCAGCCTTGAGTGCCAAGCCATTCCGCTTGAATCCTTGGTGGTGATAGGTGGACTTGAACCACCGACCCTAGCATTATGAATGCTATGCTCTAACCAACTGAGCTATATCACCAGAACGGGGTGCATTATGCCGTTCGGCCCCGGAAGTGTCAAGGCTACCCGCTCCGGATCACCCTGTCCAGCCTCGCACGAACCGTCTTACGCCCGCAACGTGGCCAGATGAGCAAGCATCTGCGGCGCCGGATCCGGCCCCAGGCAATCGATCACGATCCGCTCCGGCATCGCCCGCAGCCAGGTCAGCTGGCGCTTGGCCAGCTGGCGCGTGGCGACGATGCCCGTCTCGCGCAGCTGGGCGCGGTCGATCGTGCCGTCGAGGTATTCCCACGCCTGGCGGTAGCCCACGCAGCGCATCGACGGCAGGTTCGGGTTCAAATCGCCGCGCGCGCGCAGGCCCGCGACCTCGGCCACGATGCCGCTGTCGTCGCGCTTGCCCAGCATCTGGTCGAAGCGCAGCGCGATGCGCTCGTGCAGCACGGCGCGGTCCGATGGCTCCAGTGCGAACGGTACGAGGTCGAACGGCAGTTCCTGCTTCTCGCGGCGCGCGAGCAGGGCGGACATCGGCTTGCCCGACAGTTCAAAAATTTCCAGCGCGCGGTTGATGCGCTGGGCGTCGTTTGGCGCGAGGCGGTCCGCGGTGACCGGATCGACTTCGCGCAGCTTCGCGTGCATGCCGGGCCACCCGATGCGCGCGGCCTCCGCGTCGAGGCGCGCGCGCACGTCGGCATCGGCCGTGGGCAGGTCGTCCAGGCCGTCGTTCAGGCCCTTGAAGTACATCATCGTGCCGCCGACGAGCAGCGGCAGCCGGCCGCGCGCCTGGATCTCGGCGACGAGCCGGATCGCGTCTTCGCGGAACTGCGCGACGGAGTAGGCGTCGAGCGGATCGATGATGTCGATGAGGTGATGCGGCGCGCTCGCGAGTTCCTCGGCCGACGGTTTTGCCGTGCCGATGTCCATGCCGCGGTAGACGAGGGCGGAGTCGACCGAGATGATCTCGACCGCGATTTCCTTGGCGATGGTGAGCGCCGCTGCCGTCTTGCCGGACGCGGTCGGGCCCATGATGGCTACCGCCAGCGGTTTGTGTTGCGATGTCATCTGATGCTTTACTGGCCGCGCAGGAACAGCTTGTCGAGCGCGGCGATTTCGAGTTGGACCCAGGTCGGGCGGCCGTGGTTGCACTGGTCGGCGCGTTCCGTCGCTTCCATCTGGCGCAGCAGGGCGTTCATCTCGGGCTGCGTGAGGATGCGGTTCGCGCGCACGGCCGTGTGGCAAGCGAGGGTGCCGAGCAGTTCGTTGCGGCGCTCGATCAGCACGCGCGAGCCGCCGAATTCGCGCACGTCGCGCAGCACGTCGCGCGCGAGCGTTTGCGCGTCGGCGTTCTTGAGGAGCGTCGGCACGGCACGCACGGCGAGCGTCGTCGGCGACACGGCCGCGATGTCGAAGCCCAGCGCCTTCAGCGTCTCGTGTTCTTCCTGCGCGGTGCCCACTTCGATGGCGTCGGCGAAGAACGTCACGGGGATCAGCATCTGCTGCACCTGCATCTGCTCGCCGCCGGCCTGGGCATCGAGCGCGTTCTTCAGCTGTTCGTACAGGATGCGTTCGTGCGCCGCGTGCATGTCGACGAGGACCAACCCTTTGCGGTTCTGCGCCAGCACGTAGATGCCGTGCAGCTGGGCCAGTGCGAAGCCGAGCGGGAAGTCGTCGTCGGACGCGGGCCTGGTCGTTTCCGGCAGCGGCGCTTCCTGCACGCCGGGCGGTTGCACGGGTTTCGGCGCGCCGGTGAACAGCGCGCCATAGTCCGAGGTGCGTTGCGGGACGCCGGCGCCCGTCGGCGCATCCCAGCGGCTGCCGGGCGGGAACGGGGACGGCGAGAACGTCGATGAGGCGCGCGAGCCGCCGCCGCCCGAGCCGCCCGAGCCCGAGGTCCAGGCGGGCGACGCCAGCTGCGACCCGAACGACGTCTGCTCGTGCGGACGGCGCCAGGACGGCGTGTCACCCAGCGACGTGGACGACGGCGTGATCTCGGCGGCGCTCACGGGTGCGGGCGTATCGCCGTGCGCGGTCGCCGACGTCTTGGCCAGCGCGCGCTGCACGGCGTGGAACACGAACTGGTGGACGGCGCGGCTGTCGCGGAAGCGCACTTCGATCTTCGACGGGTGCACGTTCACGTCGACCATCGCCGGGTCGAGTTCGAGCGCGAGCACGTAGGACGGGAAGCGGTCGCCGTGCAGCACGTCCTCGTACGCGGCTTTCACGGCGTGGACGAGCAGCTTGTCGCGCACGAAGCGGCCGTTGACATAAAAATACTGGCTGTCGGCGCGCGCCTTCGATGCCGTCGGCAGGCCGACGTAGCCGTGCAGACGCAGCGGGCCGGCACTCTCGTCGAGCTGCAGGCGCGCCTCGGCGAAGTCGCCGCCGAGGATCTGCGCGCTGCGCTTGGCCGACTCGCTCGTGTTCCAGTGGTCGATCGTGCGGCCGTTGTGGGTCAGGCTGAACGACACGTCCGGCCGCGCCAGCGCGATGCGGCGCACGACTTCGGCGCAGTGGCCGTATTCGGTCTGCTCGGATTTCAGGAACTTGCGGCGCGCGGGCGTATTGAAATACAGATCCTGCACGTCGATCGTCGTGCCGAACGGACCGGACGACGGCGACACCGTGCCCTGGTGCGAGCCGACGATCTCCCACGCATGCGCGGCGCCGTGCGTGCGCGACGTGATCTTGACGGCGGCGACGGACGCGATCGACGCGAGCGCCTCGCCGCGGAAGCCGAGCGTGTTCACGTTCTCGAGGTCGGTCAGCGACGCGATCTTCGACGTCGCGTGACGGGCCAGCGCGAGCGGCAATTCCTCGGGTGGGATGCCGCGGCCGTTATCGGTAATGGCGATGCGCTTGACGCCGCCTTCCTCGAGCCGGACCGTGACCTGCGTGGCGCCGGCGTCGAGCGCGTTTTCCAGCAACTCCTTCACCACCGCCGACGGCCGCTCGACGACCTCGCCGGCGGCGATCTGCGAGATGAGCTGGTCGGGAAGTTGCTGGATGGGGCGGTGGGTGGGGGCCGGGGCGTTCATCCGTAAATTATAGCTCGCGGCAAGCCCCGAAACCGGTGGCGTTTGATTTTTCCCAAACCGGGGTCAGAGCCCGACTTGAGGACATTGATTGACAGAATATCTTTAAAGAAGTTGCCAAAAACCGGGCTCTGACCCCGGTGTTACCGGTGTTACGACCTTGGTCCACGGGCCGCCGCGGTTGCGCTGGGCGTCCAGGACGCTCTGGTAGACCGCGCTCTCGGTGCGCATCACTTCGAAACGGCTGCGCTGGTCCGCCGGGACGTCGGCCGCCACCTTAACCGATGCGATCGGCACGTTCATCTCCGGCTTGTCGTAGAACCCCATCGGCGCGGGGCCGCGCGGCAGGGCGGATAGTTGCGGCATGCCGGAGATCACGCGGCCCACCACCGTGATGTTGCGGTCGAGATGGCGCGCCGGACCGATGACGGCATACAGCGCCGTGCCGCCGCCGCTGTCGGCATCGTTGTCGCGGCCCACGCCGACCATGCCGTAACAGTGCGCCAGCCAGGTCTCGCCCGTCTTCGGATCGCGGCCAACGGGAAAGCCGTTCGAATGGCCGACCTGGGGCGCGTAGCCGTCGACGTCCTTCATGCGCGTGAAATGGGCGTCGTTCCTGAGGGGGACCGTAAATTCCGCCTTCAGTGTCTTCCGCGCACCTGTGACCGGACGGGCGTTGTCGTTGTCTTCATTCGGATCGGCCCATTGCACGACCCAGTTGTCCTGCACGCGCACGACGGCCAGCCCGTCGAAATAATGCTCGCGCACGAGGGCCTTGATGTTCTTCACGTGGTTCGGCGCGAACGTCGGCGCCAGTTCGATGACGACGCGGCCAAACGGGAGTTCCATGTACAGCGTGTTGTCCGGGTCGAGGGGCCGCCAGTCGGAAGGTTTCGATGCCTTGACGATGTCGGCGACGCCGGGCTTCGGCGGGAGTTCCCTGGCGCCGGCCGTCGCCGCGAAGAGGGCGCAGGTGGCGGCGAAAATCGTGTGCCGGAAGGGGAAATAGGCCTTCTTCAATGTCGTCTCCTTGCCGCTTGTGGCGGGCCGGGGTCGTGGGTGGTGTGATGACAATTGTAATCTGGAAAATAATAGAATTAAAACATTTTGCCGACGAAGAAAATTCGCGGTGAAGATGAGCCGGCGGCCATTTTCGGGGGCGGACTGATGGTATGATTCGGCGCTACCATTTAGGAAAATTATGGATCTGATGCAATTCTTCGACATGATTCTTCATGTCGATAAGACCCTCGGAACATTGCTGGCGCAATACGGGGTGTATGTGTATGCCGTGCTGTTCGCCATCGTGTTCTGCGAAACCGGCCTCGTGGTTCTGTTCTTCTTCCCCGGTGATACCCTCCTGTTCATTGCCGGCGCCTTCTGCGCCACCGGCGAGATGAGTTATGCCTTGCTGACGCTCCTGTTGATCGTGGCGGCGGTGACGGGCAATACCCTCAACTATTACATCGGCGGGGCGATCGGGCATCGCGTGTTCACGCACGATTACCGCTGGCTGAACAAGGACGCCCTGCACCGCACCCACGAATTCTTCGAACGCCATGGCGGCAAGACGATCATCCTGGCCCGCTTCGTGCCCGTCGTGCGCACGTTCGCACCGTTCGTCGCGGGCATCTCGGACATGACCCATGCCCGCTTCCAGATGTACAACGTCACGGGCGCCGTGGCGTGGGTGGTCAGCCTGGTGACCGGCGGTTACTTCTTCGGCAATATCCCGGTGATCCGCGATCACCTGACGATCATCGTGCTGGTGGGTGTCGGCGCGGCCGTCGTGCCGCTGGCGCTGGGCGGGCTGTACAAGGTCGGACGGCGCATGATGAGCCGCTGAAGCCCGACAATGTGATCACATGAAACGCGCCGCATGACGGCGCGTTTTTTATTTGCGGCGGCTATTGATGCACGGAATTGTTCCTCAGGCTCAAGTTTACTGTCGGTCACGCCGATAATGCAGGAGAGAGTAACACTACTGGATTCCCATGCGTACCCTGATCGCCCTGTTCGCTTGCAGCTGCGTCGCCCTGAGCGCAAGCGCCGCGAACGATCCCGCCGCCGCAGCGGCAGCCAGGCTGGCGGCTTCCGTGTCCCGTCCGGCCTCTGCCATGGTGCCGGCCGCGACGAAAAAGGCCGAGCCCGCCGAAAAGAAAGCCGAACCGAAAGCCGAACCGGCCGCGAGCGCCAGCGCGGCCAGCGAGGAAGATGCCGAGGTCGAGCTGTCGGCCAAGATTGCCCAGCGCCTGGCCGCGCTGCGCGAGCGCCAGCAGGCCCGCGCGACGGCCGCCGCGCGCGCGAAAAAGCTCGCCGATGCGAAGCGCAGGCAGGAGGAGCAGGCCGCCGCCGCGGCGGCCGCCGTCGCCGCCGCGCCGAAGCACGGCACCGTGTGGTCGTATGAGGGCGAGCTGGGCCCGGCGAACTGGTCGAAGATCAATGTCGACTGGGCCAAGTGCGGCACCGGCAACCGGCAGTCGCCGATCGACTTGCGCGACGGCATCAAGGTCAATCTCGAACAGATCAGCTTCGATTACCACCCGTCGTCGTTCAGCGAGGTCAACAACGGCCACACGATCCAGGTGACGGTGGGCGGCGGCAATTTCATCACGGTCGGCAACACCGTGTACGAATTACAGCAATTTCACTTCCACCGTCCGTCGGAAGAAAAGATCAACGGCAAGGGCACGGAGATGGTCATCCACCTCGTGCACAAGAGCGCCGAAGGCAAGATCGCGATCATCGCCGTGCTCCTGGAGCGCGGCCAGCCGCACCGCCTGATGCAGACGATCTGGGACAACCTGCCGCTGGAAAAATTCGACACCGTCTCGCCCTCGATCGTGATCGACCCGACCGACGCGCTGCCGGAGCGGCGCGAGTATTTCACCTACATGGGCTCGCTGACGGAACCGCCGTGCACGGAAGGCGTGCTGTGGATGGTGTTCAAGCAGCCGATGCAGGCGTCGCCGGCGCAGATGGCCCTGTTCTCGCGCCTGTATCCGCTGAACGCGCGGCCGGTCCAGTCGACCGCGGGCCGCTTGATCAAGGAATCGAACTGAGCGCCAGCGTGCTCAACGCCAGCGGCGGCCACCGCCACGGTGCCCATGCCAGCCACGGCCGCCACGATCGTATTCGTGATAGCTGAAGTCCAGCGAGACGGGCGGTCCGACATATGCGGGGCCGTAGCCGCCTGGATAATAGGGCGCGTCATAGGCCGCATAAGGCGGCGCATAGACGGCGCAGCCAGACAGGGCGGACCCCGCCGCCAGCACGAGTGCCAGCCGTTTCACCAATGTATTCATTGTGTGTCCTCCCATGCGTGTAGCCTGTAGTTTAGGCCGCATGGCGAGGCGCACCGCGCATTTTTTGCTACAAAATGAAACGCCGGCACATGCCGGCGTTGTCGTTCATCCTGCCTGGACGACGGCCCGGTACGTCCCGCGCCAGATCCCGCCCGGCTCCAGTTGCTGCGGTCGGGCGGCCGCATCCCCCAGCAGGGCAGGTTCGATGCAGACGAAGCGGCGGTATTCCTCGTCTTCCATGTCGGACAGCGCCGCCGCGTCGGCCGCGCCCGGGTTCCACACGACGGCGTCGTTGAAGCCCGTCTGCTCCAGCGTCACCTTGTCCGCGCCCGTGTCGAACGTGATCGCGCCCGCGATGCGTTCGAACACCTGGTCGAGCTTGTCGGTGATGGCGAGCGTATCCGCCTGCACGCCGTCGATGCGCACGGCTTCCACGTCTTCGACGAGGTGGTACGTGTGCAGCGCGGCGGCGAACGGGAAGGTCTGCGTGCCGGTGTTGCGCACGTCGAGCGACATGTCCAGTTGCGCGCCGCGCACTGCCACGCGCAGCTGCAGTTCGAAGGCGTACGGCCACGCGGCTGCCACTTGCTGCGGCAAGTCCGAGGCACTCAGTCCCAGCACCGCGAACGCTGCGCCATCCGCTTCGCCCTGGTCGAGGACGCGCCAGGTCGACACGCGCGCGAAGCCGTGGCGCAGGCCGGTGCCGCGTTCGGCGAATTGGGGAAAGATGACGGGCACGCCGCCGCGGATCGCCTTCTGGCCGTCCAGCGCGGACAGGCTGCTCATGAACAGGCGTTCCTGCGCGGGCCCGCCGGCCGTGGTGACGGCTTTCCACGACACCAGGTGGGCGCCGTACAACGTGATGGTCGCCTCGGCGCCGTCCGGCGCGCGAAGTTGCAGGGCGGGCAATTGCCCGAAGTTGATGGTCGTTGCGCTCACGAGAATCCTCCTCAGGGGGACGCCCGCGGGCGTCCCATTAAGTCATGCGGCTCTTTGCCAGCGGCGGATTGTACGCGAAGTAGCGCTTGATGCCTTTCGTGATCGCGTCGGCCAGCTGGTTCTGGTAGGCATCATCCTTCAGCCGCGCTTCCTCTTCCGGGTTGGAGATGAATGCGGTCTCGACGAGGATCGAGGGGATGTCCGGCGCCTTCAGCACGGCAAAACCGGCCTGTTCGACCACGCCGCGGTGCAGGCGGTTGATGCCGCCGATTTCCGTCAGCACGGCCTTGCCGAGCTTCATGCTGTCGTTGATCTGGGCCGTCTGCGACAGGTCCATCAGCACGCTCGCCAGCTGCCTGTCGTGGCTGGCGAGATTCACGCCGCCGATCAGGTCGGCCTTGTTCTGGTCGGCCGCCAGCCAGCGCGCCGCGCTCGAGCTGGCGCCTTTTTCCGACAGCACGAACACGGACGAGCCGCGCGCCGTCGGCTCGACGAACGCGTCGGCGTGGATCGACACGAACAGGTCGGCCTGCACCTTCCGCGCCTTTTCCACGCGCTGGCCGAGGGGGACGAAGAAGTCGGCGTCGCGCGTCAGCATCACGCGCGTGTTCGGCAAGTCTTCCAGCTTGGCCTTCAGGCGCTTCGCCACCGCGAGCACGATGTCCTTCTCGTGCACGCCCGTGGTACCGGTCGCGCCGGGATCCTCGCCGCCGTGGCCGGGGTCGAGCGCGATGGTGACCATGCGCGCCACCTTCTGTCCCGGCGCGGCCTTGGCGGGCGCGTGCGGCTGGGCCGGTTGCGGCGTCGTCGGCTGCGGCTGTGCGGGCGTGGAACCGGCGCGGGCGGCATCCGCTTCCAGCTTGGCGATGGCGTCCGGCCCGGCCTGGCCGACCGTCGGCTCGCCCGGCTGCACGGCCGGGGTCGGCGTGGCGGGGGCCGCGTCCGTCGTCCAGTTTTCCTTGGCGATCATGGTCGCGAGCGGGTCGACGGGCTTGACGGGATACAGGTCGAAGATCAGGCGGTGGTGATAGCCGGCGATGGGCGCCAGGTTGAACACCTGCGGCTTGACCTCTTCCTTCAGGTCGAACACGAGGCGCACGACGTTGGGCCGGTTCTGGCCCACGCGCACCTGCTTGATGTACGGGTCGTTCGATTCGATCTTGGCGACGAGGCTTTTCAGCGTGTCGTTCAGCGCGAGGCCGTCGATGTCGACGACGAGGCGCGGCGGATCCGGCACCATGAAGTGCGTCGTCTTCAGCTCGCCGTCGTTTTCCAGGGTGACGCGGGTGTACTCGTCGGCCGGCCACACGCGCACGGCCATGATCTGGGCGGCGGATGCCGTCAGCGGCGCGACGACGGACAGCAGCAGCGTACCGCCGGCCTTCAGGATCGTGCGACGCGTCAAGGAACCGGGAATCAGGGAGTCGGGGGGTAGTGCAGGCGTTCGAGGCATAGCAGGCCCAAGTCGGACAACGCCTGCAATTCTACCTCACGCCCGCGACCGCTGACCTTAAGCAACACTTTAACGTCGGGCGGCGGCAACACCGGCTCTCCCTTTTCCGGCCATTCGACGATGCAGATGTTGTTACCGTCGAAATCTTCGCGGAACCCCGCGTCGAGGAATTCCTCGGGGCTGGACATGCGGTACAGGTCGTAGTGGATCAGGTTGACTTGTCGGCCATCCAGCTCGATGCGGTACGGCTCCGACAGCGTATAGGTCGGGCTCTTGACGGCGCCCTTGTGGCCGGCCGCGTGCAGCAGGGCGCGCGTGAGCGCCGTCTTGCCGGCGCCGAGGTCGCCGTGCAGGTAGATCACGAGGCCCGGGCTCAGCGCGCGAGAGAGGGCGGCGCCCAGGGCCTGCGTGGCCGATTCGTCGGGAAGATAGGCTGTAAGTTGCTGCTGCATCGAATAAAATATGAGGTTTGTAGGTCCGCCAATGTCCGCCCAGCTTCCCGTCCAGCCCGATCTTCCCGCACTCGCCCAGGCCATCAAGGCATGGGGCGCGGAACTGGGCTTTGCCGACGTGCGCATCGCCGACATCGACCTGGCCGGCCACGAAGCGGGCCTGCAGGCCTGGCTGGACGCCGGCCACCACGGCGAGATGGATTATATGGCAAGCCACGGCATGAAGCGCGCCCGCCCGGCCGAGCTGGTGCCGGGCACGGTGCGCGTGATCAGCGCGCGCATGGATTACCTGCCGATGGCGACGCCGCCCGACTGGCGTACGCGCGAGCGCCTGCGCCAGGACGACCCGCAGGCGGCCGTCGTCTCGATCTATGCGCGCGGCCGCGATTATCACAAGGTGTTGCGCAACCGGCTGCAAGCCCTGGCCGAGAAGGTCAAGGCGGCCGTCGGCGAGTACGGCTACCGCGTGTTCACGGATTCCGCACCGGTGATGGAGCTGCCGCTGGCGCAGAAGGCCGGCCTCGGCTGGCGCGGCAAGCACACGCTCTTGCTGAGCCGCGAGGCCGGCTCAACGTTCTTCATCGGCGAGATCCTCGTCGACCTGCCGCTGCCCGTCGACGAGCCGACCGGCGCGCATTGCGGCCAGTGCAGCGCCTGCATCGATGCCTGCCCGACGGGCGCGATCCTCGGCCCGGGCCGGCTGGATGCGCGCCGCTGCATTTCCTATCTGACCATCGAGTTGAAGGGCGCGATCCCGGAAGAATTCCGTCCGCTGATCGGCAACCGCATCTACGGCTGCGACGATTGCCAGCTGGCCTGCCCGTGGAACAAGTTCGCGCAGCGGGCGACCGTGCCGGATTTCGATGAGCGGAATGGCCTCGGCACGGCGGGGCTCATCGAGCTGTTCGGGTGGAGCGAGATTGACTTCAACCGCCGCCTCGAAGGCAGTCCGATCCGCCGTATCGGGCACGAGCGCTGGCTGCGCAACCTGGCGGTCGGACTCGGTAATGCGTCAACAACGGACGAGATCGTCGCCGCGCTGCGCGCCCGCGCGGACCATCCATCCGCGCTCGTGCGCGAACACGTCGCGTGGGCTCTCGCGCGCCACGGTGAGGCTGTCTAGAGTTCGATCCGCTTCATGCGCAGCGCGGACCAGTCGCCGTCGATGGAAATCATGGCGACGCCCGTGATGCCGTTTTCCTTGGCATACGCATTGATCGAATCGCGGTTGATGTCGGTGGCCTTGGAGGCGGTCTGTTTCAGATAGGCGACCCACAGCGAGCCCTTGTCGCCCATGCGTTCCTTGGCGATCGGGAAATATTGTTCGAGTTCCTTGCGGTTCATCGCGAACAGCAGCACGACGTCCACTTTCTCCTGGTCGGATTTGACCAGGTTGGGCGGCATCTGCGACACCATGCCGGGGTGGACGTTCCCGTTCAGGATCAGCATCGATTTCGCGGTCCTCAAGAACATTTTGTCGGCTATCGTCTTCTCGCTCATCTGCGTTCCCTAAAGAATGTTTCGACGTGGTGAGTTCGACCACTCCATGTTCAGGCTGATTTTACAAGCGAACCCCGCGCGGCACAGGACGCGCGGCCTGCCGTGCGCAGGTATTACTTCAGCAACCCGGCCAGCTCGACGGCCGTCTTGACCTGCATCTTGTCGAAGATATGCGCGCGGTGCACCTCGACCGTACGCATGCTGATGCCGAGCTTGTCGGCGACGACCTTGTTCATGTTGCCGGCGAGGATGAGATCGAGGACTTCCCGCTCGCGGGCCGACAGGGTGGCCAGCCGGGCATGGATGGCATCGCGCGACGCGGCCTTGCGCGAGGCGGCGAGTGCTTCCTCGACGCGGTCCATCAGCTGGTTGTCGTTGAACGGTTTTTCGAAGAAGTCGAAGGCGCCGCGCTTGAGGGAATCGACGGCCATCGGCACGTCGCCGTGGCCGGTCAGGAAGATCACGGGCAGGCGTGCCAGCAGGCCGCGCGCCACCAGCTGGTCGAATACGGCGATGCCGTTCATGCCCGGCATGCGCACGTCCAGCAGGACGCAGTCGCCGTGTGCCGCATCCGCGGCGAACCGGTCGCCGAGCGCGTCGAGGAAGGCCTGGCCGCCCGCATAGCCGCGTGCCGGCAGTCCGCGCGATTGCGCCAGCCATTCCAGGGCGTCGCGGATCACGTCTTCGTCGTCGACGATGTGCAGCATGCAGGTCTCCTTTTTTTGACGTATTGTAATTCACCGTTCGGTGACGGGGGCTTCCTGCGCCTGCTGCAACGTAAACGTAAACACGGTGCCGCCGCCCGGATTGTCCGCGTGGGTGAGGGTGCCGCCGTGGAACTCGATCGCGGTGCGGCAGATCGACAGGCCCATGCCCATGCCTTCGGCCTTCGTCGAAAAGAACGGCGAGAACAGGCGCTCCGCGACTTCCGGCGGGATGCCGTGGCCGTTGTCGATCACCGATACGGCCACCTGGCCCTGGTCGCCCGTGTGCGCAGCGATCCTCAACACACGCCGCTCGGGATCGACGGCCTGCATCGCCTCGATCGCATTGCGCGTGAGATTGAGAAGCACCTGCTCGATCAGCACGCGGTCCGCGAGCACGGGCGGCAGGTCGTCCGGCACGTCCACCTGCAGCGCGACATAGCTCTGGCGCGCCTGCAGTTCGACGAGGGCGCGGATGCCGTCGACGACGTTGGGAATGCCGACCGTCTCGCGGCGCGGTTCGCGCTTCTTCACGAATTCGTGCACGCTGCGGATGATCTGGCCGGCCCGGCGCGCCTGCGTGTTCGCCTGTTCCAGCGCACGTTTCAGCATGCCGGTGTCGAGCGGCGCCGCCTGGGTCTCGCGCGCGAGCACGTTCAGCGCGCCCGCCGTGTAGCTGGAGATGGCGGCCAGCGGCTGGTTCAGTTCGTGCGCCAGCATCGACGAGATCTCGCCCATCGTCGCCAGGCGCGCGCTCGTCTCGAGCTTTTCCTGCTGCTGGCGATTCAGTTCTTCCGCGCGCTTGCGGTCCGTGATGTCGAGGATGGAACTCATCCAGCCCGTATGGTGGCCGTGCGCGTCGACGAGGGGCGCCTCGAACACGAGCACGGGCACGCGCACGCCGTCCGAGCGCTGGAACACGGTCTCGAACTGTGGCGTGGCCTGGCCCGACAGCACTTTGCGGAAGCGGCCTTCGTATTCCGCCATCGCTTCCGGCGCCCAGTACGGCATCGGCGGCGTCTTGCCCAGCAGGTCTTCCGCGGGATAACCGACCATGCGGCAGAACGCCGGGTTGACGTAGGTGACGCGGCCTTCCAGGTCGCGCGCGCGCAGGCCCGTCAGCAGCGAATCTTCCATCGCGGTGCGGAAGGCCATCTGCTGGCGCAGCGCGTTTTCCGCCGCGATCGTGCGCGCGATGTGGCGCCACAGCGCGACGAGCGAAATGACGAGGCCCAGCGCCAGCACGATCACGGAGCCGACCAGCAGGTTCGGCAGCAGCTTCGGCGCGGCCTTGACGCTGTCGGTGGCGAGGACGATCTGCGAGCCGGGCAGGTCGAGCGCGCGCTTGTGCGTGTAGACGCCGCGGCCCGGCCCGCCCGCCGCGCGCTGCGCCACGACGTGGTCGTCGCGGTCGAGCAGGGACAAGGCATTGTCCTGGGCGAACCACCACGGCACGTTCTCGTCCAGCAAGGTCTGCAGGTTGTACGTGGCGACGAGGCTGCCCATGTATTTGCCGGCGTGGATCAGCGGCAGGTGGAAGTCGATCAGGCCATGCACGAGGCCGGTGGCACCGTATGGCTCGCTGTAGCGTCCCAGGCGCGTGCTGCGCGACATGGCGGCGGCATCGCGCGACGATTGCGTGAGCCCTTCGGGCGGCAGTTCCATGCCGCGGCTTGCCTTGACCTGGCCCTGCGCGTCGTACCAGATGATGCGCTGGAGTTCGTGGCCGTTCTTGAACATCTGCGCGAAGCGGGCCTGCAGGGCGGCCGGCGCCGGCGTCTCGATAACGAGATCGTTGCCCAGCGCGGCCAGCGCTTCCTCGCTGCGCGCGAGTTCGAAGCGCAAGGTCTGCTCGACCCATAACGTATCTGCGATCAATTGTTCCTGCCGCTCGTTGCTTTCCATCTGGCGCGCCTGCCAGGGCAGCCACAGCAGGACGAGCAGGAACAGCAGCACCAGCAATACGGGCACGAGCCAGCGCCACGGGCCTTGCTTGACGGGGCGGGGCAGGGTGAATGGACTTTTCATGTGATAACGTTTCATCTTTTGCCGACGACTGTCTGTGTCGGAAACCTCGAAAAACCGTCGCGAGCGGCGGCAATGTTGTTTGAGAAGCGCAGCTGTACGAGTAGTACAGCCGGTCCGCCGTAGCGGAGCATCGCAGAACAACAGCGCAACGCGCAGCAGGTTTTTCGACGTTTCCCGTCGTGGTTTTCCACGATAGCGGTACGACCCGCAAAGCGGCACACTGGCGGTCGGTATCCGAATATACACCGCGGGAACATGAAATTTATGCGCATCAAAGCCTTGCTGGCCGCGCTTGCTGTCGTGACTGGCGCCGGCGCCCACGCCCAGGCCCCGATCATCATCAAGTTCAGCCACGTCGTGTCGCCTGACGCGCCCAAGGGCCTGGCGGCCGAACGCTTCCGCGTGCTGGCGGAACAGCGGACGCACGGCCGGGTGAAGGTCGAAGTCTATCCCAACAGCCAGCTCTACAAGGACAAGGAAGAGCTGGAAGCCCTGCAGCTGGGTGCCGTGCAGATGCTGGCGCCGTCGCTCGCCAAGTTCGCGCCGCTCGGCGTGAAGGAATTCGAGGCGTTCGACCTGCCGTATATCTTCCCGACCAAGGCGGCGCTGTATGCCGTGACGGAAGGGCCGATCGGCAAGAGCCTGCTGCAAAAACTGGAGTCGAAGGGCATCACGGGCCTGGCTTACTGGGACAACGGTTTTAAAGTGATGTCGGCCAATCGTCCACTGCACACCCCGGCGGATTTCCGCGGCCTGCGCATGCGCATCCAGGGCTCCAAGGTGCTCGACGTGCAGATGCGCGCGCTCGGCGCGGTGCCCCAGGTGCTGGCCTTTTCCGAAGTCTATCCCGCCCTGCAGGCCCATATCGTGGACGGCACCGAGAATCCGCCGTCGAATATGTACACGCAGAAGATGCACGAGGTGCAGAAGTACGTGACGGTGTCGAACCACGGCTACCTGGGCTATGCCGTCATCGTCAACAAGAAATTCTGGGACGGCCTGCCGCGCGACATCCGGACGGAGCTGGAGCAGGCGATGCGCGAAGCGACGGCATTCGAAAAGACCATCGCCCAGCGCGACAACGACGCGGCCCTCGAAGCGATCCGCAAGACCGGCAAGACGAAGATCTATACGTTGACGCCGCAGGAACAGGCCGACTGGCGGCGCGCCCTGCTGCCCGTGCAGAAGCAGGTGGAAGGGCGGATCGGCAAGGATCTGATCGATGCGATCAACCGTACGACGTCCCGCGCGACTGCGCCCATCACGACAGCCCAGGCCAGGTGAGAATCGCCCCTATTCGGTGCGGGTAAAACGTGTTAGTTGCCTGTAATCAATGAAACATCGGCACTAGCATTTTTATGACATGTCATGGGGGCTTATGACCGAAATATATTTCGTGAATGTATATAAAAAACTACGCTTTTCTTATGCGGTTGCGTTATGATGGGGCACCTTTCGGCACCAACCTGGTGCGGACAAGCGAACCGAATACGATTTGGGAGAGGGAAAAGAAAGCGGTAAATACAAACTTTACCGTAAAACAGTTAGGAGGAGACACACGTTTTATATGATGCAGCCGGCAATGACCAGGCAGCCGAAAACGTGACCATATTAGAAACGCACCCACGGGTGCGTTTTTTTTTGCCTCGGTTTGGTGGACCTTGGGCGGGCCTTGCGAACGCGCTCGCCGGGTCTTACACTGCATCGATGAGCACACAACAAGGCAGCGAGATTTTCAGCGCCATCATCGCGGCGCCGTTCGGAGCGATGGGCATCCGTACCGAAGACGGGCGGTTGCGCGAACTGGTCTACCTGCCGCCGCATTACCACGAAAAATCGGCGCAGGATGCCGTTGCCGAGCAGGCCGCCGTTCAGGTGGCGCGCTATTTCGAGGATCCCGATTTCCGCTTCGACCTGCCGCTGAAGGAAGCCGGCAGCGCATTCCAGCGGCGCGTGTGGGACACCATTTGCGCGATCCCGCGCGGCAGCGTCCGTACGTACGGCCAGATCGCCAAGCAGCTGGAGTCGGCACCGCGCGCCGTCGGCCAGGCCTGCGGCGCCAACTGGTTCCCGCTCGTGATCCCGTGCCATCGCGTGACGGCGTCCGGCGGCCTGGGCGGTTTTTCCAGCAGCGACGACGAACACGGATTCCAGCTCGGAATCAAGCGCTGGCTGCTGCGCCACGAAGGCGCGCTGGCGCTCGAGATGCCATGGCAGCAGCAGTCAATCTTCCCCTGATCGACGCGTTCTGCGACACGCTCTGGCTCGAGCACGGATTGGCGAAGAATTCCCTCGACGCCTACCGGCGCGACCTGCGCCTGTTCGCGCGCTGGCTTGAAGTGAAGCGGCCGGAGCGGAGCGACCTGTACGCCGTCGAACCGCAGGACATCGCGGCCTATTTCGCCGAACGCCACGAAGACACGAAGCCCAGCTCGGCCAACCGCCGGCTGTCGGTGCTGAAGCGCTTTTACCAGCTCGCGCTGCGCGACCGCCGCATCGCCGCCGACCCGTGCCTGAGGATGGCATCCGCGAAGCAGCCGCAGCGTTTCGTCCATACGCTCACCGAGGCGCAAGTCGATGCGCTGCTCGCGGCGCCGGACGTCGCGACGCCGCTGGGCCTGCGCGAGCGCACGATGCTCGAACTGATGTATGCCAGCGGCCTGCGCGTGTCGGAACTCGTCGCGCTGAAGCTGGTCGAACTGAGCCTGAACGATGGCGTCCTGAGGGTTACCGGCAAAGGGAGCAAGACCCGGCTCGTGCCGTTTGGCGAACAGGCGCGGCACTGGCTGGACCGTTACCTGAAAGAGGCGCGCGGCATCATCCTCGACGGCCAGGTCGACGACGCGCTGTTCGTGACGGGCCGCGGCGGCCCGATGACGCGTCAGATGTTCTGGGTCGTCATCAAGAAGCATGCGGCGAAGGCTGGCATCACGGCGCCGTTGTCGCCCCACACGCTGCGTCACGCGTTCGCAACACACTTGCTGAACCACGGCGCCGATCTCCGCGTGGTGCAGTTGCTGCTGGGGCATTCCGACATTTCCACGACCCAGATCTACACCCACGTCGCGCGCGAGCGCCTGAAGCACCTCCACGCGCGGCACCACCCGCGTGGTTAATTCTCAAGACGATGTGGGATGACTGGTCCATAATGGACTAGTACGACCTTTCCAACGATAGCAAGAGGTGAGCATGGCCAAGACGAATTTCCAGTACGAAAAACGCCAGCGGGAGTTGGAGAAGAAACGCAAGGCGGACGAAAAGGCGCGCAAGAAGCAGGAAGCCAAGCAGCACAAGGGTGAAGGCGGGGAGGATGGGCCAGCCCTGGATGAGGATTCCGGCGAGGAAGCGCAGCAGGAGCACAACCCCGCGTAGGGTGGGCACTCCGTGCCCACGCGTACGTCGCCGAACCGCATACGTCACGCGTGGGCGGAGGGCCGCCCACCCTACGGCGTTACGGCGGCCTCTTCCTCCTCGTGACCTTTCTTGAACCACGCCGCCACTCGCTTGCCCAGGCTGTCGAGATAGGTGTATGCCACCGGCACGACGACCAGGGTGAGCAGGGTCGACGTGATCACGCCCCCGATCACCGCACGTCCCATCGGCGCCTGCGTTTCTCCGCCTTCGCCCATGCCGATTGCCATCGGCAGCATGCCGAAGATCATCGCGAGCGTCGTCATCAGGATCGGGCGCAGGCGCACCTGGCCCGCTTCCATCAGCGCGTCGAACTGTGACCGGCCTTCGCGCTGGCCGTGGTTCGCGAAGTCCACCAGCAGGATCGCGTTCTTCGTCACGAGACCCATCAGCATCACGACGCCGATGATGGAAAAGATGTTCAGCGTCGTCTTCGTGATGAGCAGCGCGACCAGCACGCCGATCAGCGACAGCGGCAGCGACACCATGATCGCGATCGGCTGCAGGAAGCTGCCGAACTGCGAGGCCAGCACGAGGTAGATGAAGATCACGGCAATGCCCAGGGCGACGCCGAAACCGGCCATCGTCTCGTCCATCTGCTGGGCGTCGCCGCCGACGTCGAAGCGCACGCCGTCCGGCAGCTGCATGGCTTTCATTTCCTTGTTCACGTCGCCCATCACGTCGCCCAGCGGACGGCCTTCGAGGCCCGCGAAGACCGCCACGCGGCGCTGCAGCGCCTGGCGCTTGAGCATCTGCGGGCTCGTCGACGGGATGAATTGCACGACCTGGCGCAGCGGGACCATGACCGGGTTGCCCATCGCGTCACGCTTGCTCGATGCCACCGACAGGTCGGCCAAGTCGGCCACCTTTTCGCGGCCCGACTTCGGCAGCTGCACGTTGACTTCGTAGTTCTGGCCATCCGGCGCGAGCCAGCGGTTGGTCTGGTCGCCGGCGACGAACGGACGCAGCGCCGTGCCGATCTGCTGCACGGTGAGCCCGAGGTCGGACGCCAGCTCGTGGTTGATCTTGACGATGGTCGCCGGGTTCGCGCCTTCCTGGCTGTACTCGATGTCGGCGATGCCGCGGATCTTGCGCATCTTGTCCATCAGCGTGTGGGCGACCGCGTCCAGCTTCGCCTCGTCATTGCCGAGGATGGCGATGTAGATCGGGCGCTGGCCCACCGTCAGCGAGATGCCGGCGATCTTTTCCAGGCGTTCGCGGATGACTTTTTCCATCTCCTGCTGCGAGCGGCGGTGCGTCTTGTGCACGTCCGTCAGCTTCAGGTGCACTTCCGAGTAATTGCGGCCTTCCCACGAACCGACGATGGTCGAGACGCTTTCGATTTCCTTGAACTCGGCCAGCGCCGCCTCGGCCTGGCGCAGTTTCGCATCCGAGTAGTCCAGGCTGGAACCGATCGGCGTCTTCAGGCGCATGTGGATGTAGCCGTCGTCGACCTGCGGCACGAATTCGCCGCCGATCTTCGGCACCAGCATCAGGCTGGCCGCGAACAGGACGACCGCGAGCAGCAGCGTGGATTTGCGCCAGTCCAGCGCCAGCGCCAGCACCTTCGCGTACACGTCGTGCAGCCACTCGATGCCGTGCTCGATGCGCGCCATCAGGCGGCCCAGCCACGGCACGTACTTGAAGCGGTCCTTGACCGGGTCGGGCCACACGGACGACAGCATCGGGTCGAGCGTGAAGCTGACGAACAGCGACACCAGCACGGCCACGGCGACGGTGATCCCGAACTGCAGGAAGAAGCGGCCGATGATGCCCTTCATGAACGCGATGGGCACGAACACGGCGACGATGGCGAACGTCGTCGCCATCACGGCGACACCGATCTCGTTGGTGCCGTCTTCCGCGGCGCGCACGTGGTTCTTGCCCATGCCGAGGTGGCGCACGATGTTTTCGCGCACGACGATGGCGTCGTCGATCAGGAGGCCGATGCACAGCGACAGCGCCATCAGCGTGAGGAAGTTCAGCGTGAAGCCGAAGTATTTCATCGCGATGAAGCTGGCCAGCACGGAGATCGGCAGGGTGAGGCCCGTGATGATGGTGCTGCGCCACGAGTGCAGGAAGAAGAACACGATCACCATGGTCAGCAGCGCACCTTCGAGGATGGTGTCCTTGACGTTGTCGAGCTGGCCCTGCACGTTTTTCGCCTTGTCGTCCAGGATGCGGAACTGCACGTCCTTCGGCAGCGTCGTCTTCATCGCCTCGATGGCGGCCTTGACGCCGGTGCCCACCTGCACGGTGTTGGCGTCCTGGATCTTCGCGATCTCCAGCGTGATCGAACGCTCGCCGTTCACGCGCGAGATCGACTGTTCCTCGGCGGCGCCGTCGAGATGTCGGCCACCTGGCTCAGGTAGATCGGGCCGCCCGTGCGGTTGGCGACGACGATGCGCCGGAAGTCGGCCGCTTCCTTCATCTTGCCTTCGATGCGCACGAGGTTCTCGCGCGCGCCGTGGCTGATGCGGCCGGCCGGCAGGTTGGCGTTGGTCGTCGCGATCGCGTTCATCACCTCGTCGATGCCGACGTTGAGGCTCTTCAGCTGGTCGGGGCGGATGTCGATCAGCACCTGGCGGTCCTGCTTGCCGTTGACGCGGATCTGGCCGACGCCGGCCACGGCCTGCAGGCGCTTGACGATCACCTGGTCCGTCAGCATCGTCAGGTCGCGCAGGCTGCGCTCCTTCGACGTCAGCGCCAGCAGGACCACGGGCTGCGTGTTCTCGCCTTCCTCGCGGTACACGATGGGTTCTTTCACCTCGCGCGGGAAGCCGCCGCGGACGGTGCTGATGCGGTCGCGCAGGTCCTGCACGGCGCGGTCCATGTCGACCGTCAGCTGGAATTCGATGCCGACGCCGGAGCGGCCTTCCCACGACGTGCTGCGGATCGTCTTGATGCCGCCGACGGTGTTCGCCGCTTCCTCGAGCGGGCGCGTCACGTCATTCTCGACCTGCTCGGGCGAGGCGCCGGGATACGCGGTCTCGATGAAGACGGCCGGGATCTCGACGTTCGGCATGCTCTCGACGCCCAGGCCGCGGTACGCGAACAGGCCGAGCACCATCAGGCCCACCATCACCATCGTGGCGAAGACCGGGTATTTGATACTGGTACGGGTGATCCACATGGCTCAGCCTTTCGCGTCCGGCAGTTTGACCTTGCTGCCCGGCTTGATGCCGTCCAGCGGCACGGCCAGCACCGTCATGCCGGCGTCGACGCCTTCCAGCGCTTCGACGACGCCTTCGTCCTGGTTGCGCAGGCCCAGCTTCACGGGCTGCGCGACGACCTTGCCGTCAGCGATGCGGTAGACGACGTCGCGGCCATTGTCCTGGCGGATGGCGCCGATCGGCAGCAGCGGATGCGCGGCCGACTTGTCGGTGACGATGGTGCCCTTGGCGAACATGCCGGCGCGCAGCACGGCGTCGGGATTCGCCACGTCCACGTACACGATCATGGCGCGCGAGCCCGCCTCGGTGGCCGGGTTGATGCGCGCGACCTTGCCCGTGAAGTTGCGGCCGTCGAAACCGTCGACCTTGAACTGCACGTCCTGGCCGACCCGGATGCGGGGGATGTCGGACGCGGGCACCTGGGCGTCCAGCGTCAGGTGCTTCAGGTCGACGATCGAGAACACGGGGCTGTCCGGCGCCAGCTTTTCGCCCGCCTGCGCGTGGCGCCTGCTGACGACGCCTTCGATCGGCGCGTGGATCGTCGTATCGGCCAGCGCGATGCGCGCGAGGTCCAGCTGGGCGCGCGCCGAGTCGACGGCGGCCTGCGCCAGGTCGACGGCGTTCCCGGACGTGTCGTACGCGTTCTGCGCGATGAAATTCTGCTTCAGCAGCGACGCGCTGTTGCTCATGTTTTTCTTCGCCATCGCCAGGCGCGCCTGCGCGTCCGCCAGCATGGCCTGCTGCTGCGCCACGCGGGCGCGCGCCTCGGCAGGGTCGAGCTGCGCGATCACCTGGCCGGCCTTGACGTCCATGCCTTCCTGCACGGCGGTCGACAGTACGATGCCCGACACCTTCGACTTGACGGTGGCCTGCGCCAGCGGCATGAGCGAACCGGTGACGGGCAACGTGACGGCCAGCGGGCGCGCCTCGATGCGGGCGATGTCGCGCACCGACAGCTCGTGCACGGGCACCGCCGCCGGTGCCGGCGCGGCCGTCGGCGCGGGGGCCGCGGCGCGGTGGGTCAGCGCATACGCGCCGGCGCCCGCCAGCGCGACGGCGAGCAGCGACAGCGCAATGACCTTGGCGCGGCGGCGCGGCGCCGGTTTCTTGGCGGGCTGGTCGGCGGACAAAGGCAGGGACTCGATCTTCATGGTTATTCTTTATGTGGTGGTGAGCGCGAGCGGAATGGAGAGCGCACGTGCTCCGTCCTGCCAGGCAGGATGGAGCTCCCAGCGCATGACGGCATGGTAGGTTTGTCGATGACGAACCGCTATCGGAATGCGACGAGCGGTGCAAAAGGGACGCTGAACTGCGAAAAATCCGGGGCGGACGTGCGGATGGCAGAAAGACACCCGATACTCAAACAACGTCATCCCCGCGCAGGCGGGGATCCAAGTTCGCCAGCGTTATCGCGACGCATGCAAACTTGGGTTCCCGCCTTCGCGGGAACGACGGGCGGGCGTCAGCCGTCCCCTGTCGGCGTCCCGGCCTGCTCGAACAGCCGCAGCCGCGCCAGCACCTGCCCGTGATCCGACGCCTCCGGCAACCCGAGATCGAGGTGGTCGTTCAGGTACACGACGTCGATGACCTCGCCCACCGCTCCCGGCAGCCCCGCATTGAATTCCGCCGACACGAGGATGTGGTCGATCGTGGAATGGTACCCATCATGGACGTTGGAAAAACCGACGTGCCGCAGATGGTCCTGGCGGCCCTGCAGCTGGCAGGCATCATATAAACGGTCGCCGCTGGGCGCGCCGAGGCCCAGCACGATGCCGGTCGTGACCGCGTCGGCCACGTCGTTGAAGTCGCCCAGCACGACGCGCGGGCGGTGGTGCGTGCGGCCGATGTCGGTCAGCAGCACGCGCAGCGCGGCCGCTTCCGTGCCACGCCGGATCAGCGAGCGCAGCGACGCCAGCGCGTACAGTTGCGGGTCGTCGCCCGTGTCGCCCGCGCGGTAGTCGGGGCGGCGCGATTTTAAATGCACGACCACCACGTCGGCGACGAGATCCGGCGTCAGCTGGATCGCCGCGTGCAGCGGGGCGCGGGTAAAACGTTCGGGATCCCGGTTGCCGGGCGGCATCGCGATCCCGGGCGGGAAATAGGGCAGCTGGCGCGGGGCGTCCGCGAGGGGCAGGCGCGAGGCAAGGGCGACGCTGGGCGTGAGCTTCTCGGCGTCCGGGTCGGGATCGAAGCCGACGTGGATGGCGTCGCGGAAGCGCCGCGTGCGCGACAGCGCCTCGGCCAGCGCGGCCTGGGAGAACACTTCCTGGAAGCCGATCACGTCGGCGCCGAGCATGTCGATCTGGTGCGCGGTCCAGGCGATCTTCGCTTCGTATTCCTCGGGGGTGCTCGGTTCCAGGTTGTCGTACAGCCTGGCGCCCGGCGGGGCGAGGTTACACACGTTGAAGGTGGCAAAGCGAATCTCTTGCTGCATAATAAGCAACTCCTCCGTTTGCATTTAGCGTAACACGCATGGCCAAGAAAGAGCATATCTCCGAAACCCCGGCGACACAGTTCCTGCGCAAGCATGGGGTCGCCTTCACGGAGCACCCTTATGAATACGAGGAACACGGCGGTACGGCCGTGTCGTCGCGCGAGCTGGGCGTGGAAGAGCACGCCGTCGTGAAAACCCTCGTCATGCAGGACGAGGCGGCCAAGCCGCTGATCGTGCTGATGCATGGCGACTGCAAGGTCTCGACGAAGAACCTGGCCCGCGCCATCCCCTGCAAATCCGTCGAACCGTGCAAGCCGGACGTCGCCCAGCGCCATTCCGGCTACCTGGTCGGCGGCACGTCGCCGTTCGGCGTGCGCAAGGCGATGCCGGTCTATGTCGAGGAAAGCATCCTGCAGCTGGACAAGATCTATATCAATGGCGGACGGCGCGGTTTCCTGGTCGGGATCGCGCCGGCCGCGCTGGTGGACGTGCTGAAAGCCCGGCCGGTCAACTGCGCGCTGGCCGACTGACTATCGTCGGGCTCGGCCGATGGTGTATATTTCACGCGCGCCAGATTCCTGGCCGGGGATTATGAAAAGAGACTCATGTACACAATTCTGTTCACCATCGCAGCCTATTTGATCGGCTCGATTTCCTTCGCCGTCGTCGCGAGCCGCCTGTTCGGCCTCGCCGACCCGCGTACCTATGGCTCGAAGAACCCGGGCGCCACCAACGTCCTGCGCTCGGGCAGCAAGAAGGCGGCCATCGCGACGCTCGTCGGCGACTGCGCCAAGGGCTGGCTGGCCGTGTGGCTCGCGGTCCAGTTCGGCGAACGCTTCGGCGTCGAGGACGGCGGCGTGGCGCTGGTCGCCATCGCAGTCTTCCTGGGCCATCTGTGGCCGGTGTTCTTCCGCTTCGTCGGCGGCAAGGGCGTGGCGACCGCGCTGGGCGTGCTGCTGGGCCTGAATGTCTGGCTCGGCCTGGCGACGCTGGTCACGTGGCTCGTCGTCGCGTATGCGTTCCGCTACTCGTCGCTGGCCGCGCTCGTGGCCGCGATCTTCGCGCCGTTCTATTACGGACTGCTGTTCGGCGCGGACGAAAAACTGTTCGCCGTCATCGCGATGAGCCTGCTGCTCCTCTACCGCCACAGCAGCAACATCGGCAATCTCATGGCCGGCAAGGAATCGAAGATCGGCAGCAAATCGAACGGCGCCGCGACCGCCAAACCGGCAGTCAAAAAGAAATAAACCAGAACCGGGGTCAGAGCCCGGTTTTTGGAAATTGCTCCGAACACTATTTGCCGAATTTGTTTGGCGCGCTGCTCCCTTTCGTTCGATGTGTCACCATATGCCATCCGCTGCAAAAACGATGTAGCGTCAGTGAATACAATATGAAAGGCGGTGAAACGTGAGCAAGCAGATGAGAATCGATTTCGTGTCGGATGTGTCGTGTCCGTGGTGCGTGATCGGCCTGAAATCGCTCGAACAGGCACTGGAGCGGGTGGGCGGCGACATTACGGTCGACATGCACTTCCAGCCGTTCGAGCTGAACCCGGGCATGGGGCCGGAAGGCCAGGACATCTTCGAACACATCACCGAGAAATACGGCTCCACCCCCGCCCAGCAGGAACAGTCGCGCGAGATGATCCGCCAGCGCGGCGAGGCCGTCGGCTTCACGTTCGACATGAGCAAACGCGGCCGCATCTACAACACCTTCGACGCGCACCGCCTGCTGCACTGGGCGGAAGGCCAGGGCCGCCAGCAGGCGCTGAAGGAAAAGCTGTTCGAGGCGTATTTCACGCTGGGCGAGAACCCGGGCGCGCACGACGTGCTGCTGCGCGCGGCGGGCGAGGTCGGCCTCGACGTGGAGGCCGCGCGCCAGGTGCTGGCATCCAACGCGTATGCGGACGAGGTGCGCCAGCTCGAGTACTACTGGCAGCGTGCCGGTATCCGCTCGGTGCCGGCGATCGTGATCAACCAGCGCCACCTGATCTCCGGCGGCCAGCCGCCCGAGGTGTTCGAGCAGGCGCTGCGCCAGATCGCGCAGCAGGACGAGGAGCTCGAGCAGGACGAGGAACCGGCCGCCTGAGCGGTTCTCAGTTCAGATCGAGCACGATGGGCTGGTGGTCCGAGGCCGACGTCTCGGACTGCACGCTCATGTCGGCCACGCGTCCCGCCAGGTCTTCCGTGACGAAGAAATAATCGTAGCAGTCGGGCTTTTCCGGCCATTTGAAGCCATGCAGGCCCGCCGTCGGGGCGCGCGGGATGTCGCCGTGATGCACGCGCCAGGCGTCGACGAGGCCCAGCGCACCGCTTGATGCGGGCGCCAGCAGGGCGCGATAGTCTTCCGAATCCGGACCAAGATTGAAATCGCCGCAGTAGATCGCCGTGCCGGGCCTAAAGCCGAGCTGGAACGGCGGCTCGAGCGCGGGTTCCGGCTGGTAGACGGCGGCGCGGGCGCACGCTTCCTCGTGCAGTTCGCGGATGCGGGCGATCTGCGCGCGGCGCTGCATGGGCGAATAGTATTCGAGGTGGGTCGTCAGCACGCGCAGCTTGCCGCCGGGCGCTTCCAGCACGGTTTCGATCATCCCGCGCGGCATGCCGGCCGGGTGTTCCGGATCGACGGGCCAGGGCAGCATGTGGCGCTGCGCCTGGGTGATGCGGTATTTGGACAGCAGGAGATTGCCGAACTGGCGGGGCAGGTTGTTCCGGTAGATTTCGCTCGGCGCCTGCTCGATCATGTGGTACCCGCCGAATGCGCCGGCCAGTTGCTTGAACTGGCTCGCGCTGGCGCTGCCCTCCAGTTCGGGATGGTTGGCGGCCACTTCCTGCAGGCAGATCACGTCGGGATTCAGCTTGCGCAGCACATCGATGATTGCGTGGATCCGGATGCGCCCGTCCCTCCCACAGCCCCAGTGAATATTCCAGCTAACCACGCGCATTCGATACCTCCGTAAAACTCAACTGCCAGAGTTTGCCATTCTTTGGAGAATGACGGTCACACGGTAGGATCGATGTCAAGGTTACAAGTTCACCTGATTGGGGCCGTTTTAGAAACGGCGGGCGTTGCTGCGCCGGTGTTCCGCGCCTTCTTTCAGCAGCTGGTCCGCCTCCGCGGCATCCTTGGCCGTGAGGTCGTCGCCCGTCTGCTTGACGAGCGCCAGTTCCTGGATCGCGGCCGGGTATTCGCGGTCGGCCGCGCGTTCCAGCAGGTCGCGCGCGCGGCGTGGATCGGCCGGCACGCCGTCGCCGTCCTTATACGCGTTCGACAACAGGAACATCGCATGCGCATCGCCCGCCTGGGCCGCCACGCCGAGCCAGTGCGCGGCAGCCGTTTTGTCCGTCGGGATGCCGTCGCCGTTCTTCAACAGCAGCGCGAGCCTCAGCGCGGCCTTCGGGTGCCCTTGCTGCGCGGCCTGGCGGTACCACTGCGCGGCCTGGGCGTTCGTACCCGGGCGGTCGCGTTCCAGCTCCCCGAGTTGATGGGCGGCTTCCGCATCGCCCTGGCGTGCCGCGCGCAGGAACAGGGCGCGCGCCTGGTCGTCGCGATGGCGCTTCCGGTACAGCAGCGCGAGCTCGCGCTCGGCCACCGGCATGCCGTCGGCGGCCCAGTCCCGCAGGCGCTGCTCGGCGGCGTCATCGCCGCGCTGGGTCGCGGCCATCGACACGGCCTCGATCTCGGCCGGCAGCGGCGCGCGTCCGCAGCCGGCGAGGAGGGCGAGCACCAGCGCGGAGGCGAGTCGGCGCTTCATGCCGGCTTACTTCGACAGGTCGATCGCATATTTCGCGAACCCGCTCGCGTCCAGCCCGCCCTCGGCCGTGACGCTGGCGAGACCCGCGGCCTGCGCCAGCGCCAGGTGGCCCGGCGCCGAGCGCAGGATCACGGGGCCGGCGGTCGCGGTCTTGACGAAGCGCCAGCTGCGCGCGCCGCCGTTCGCGGCCAAGGTGACCTTGCCGGTGGCCGCGCCGATCTTCTGCAGGTAGTTGCTGACGACGGCCTGGTTCGCGTCCGGGGACTTGATGATCGTCTTGCTGCCGTCGATGCCGGGGAAGTTGCCGCCGCCGCCCGCGCGGTAGTCGTTGGTGGCGACGATGAAGTCGTCCGTGTCCGCCACCGGCTTGCCCTGGTACGTCAGGTTGACGATGCGGCTGCCGGCCGGCTTCGTCACGTCGATCTGGTATTGCAGCGCGTTGTTCTCGGCGTAGAACACGTCGTAGTTGTAGATCGTGCCGTACGACGGGACGAGGTCCTGCTCGGCGGTCGCTGCCGGATCGATGCGCGCGAACTGCTTCGCGGCCGTCTCCAGCCAGTTCTTCAGGTCCGATCCCTTGATCTTCACGGCCTGCAGGTTGTTGTTGCTGTACAGGTAAAGGTCGCCCGGGTTGCGGACTTGCAGGCCGACGGGCGCCGCCGGCGTCGCGCCCGGTGCCACGTCCGTGAAGTCCGACGGCCCGTTGCGGCCCGCCTTGAACGGCGCGCTGCACGAGATCACGGGGATGTTGTTATAGCTCGCCAGCGTGGCATCCGTGCTCGTCGCGATGGCGTTCTTCACATAGTCGATCTGCGCCTGGTTCACGAGCTGGATCGCCGACACGTCGCCGACGAGCGCGAAGTACGACGACATCTCGAAATCCGTCGCCACGCCCAGCGGCTGCTTCGCATACGCGATCGTGGCCTGGTGCTCGGTCTGCACGGCAGCCGCGATGGCCGGGTCGGCCGCGACGCTGGTCGTGCCGTCCTTGTACTTGTAGCCGCGCGATTCGACCGTCGTCCGCGCCGGCTGCACGACCCACTTGCCGCCCTGGTACGCGAGCGTCAGCTTGACGATGCCGAGGCGCCGCCCCCAGCTCTGCGCCATGACGGTCGGCACGCCGTTGACGAAGCCGTTCACCGCATCGACCCTGGCCGATGCGGGGATCGCCGCGAACGACGGATCCAGCGCCGCGGCGCCCGTCTCTTTCCCCTTCGGGAAGATGAGGTGCGAGTGGCCGATCAGCAGGGCGTCGATGCCGGTCGTGCTGAGGTGATAGCTCTGGTTTTCCATCTTCGGGCTGTACGTGCTCGTGTCCAGGCCCCCGTGCGACAGCGCGACGACGAGGTCCGCGCCCTTGCCGCGCATCTCCGGCACGTACTGCTGCGCTGCTTCCACGGCGCCGCCCACGGCCACCTTGCCGGCCAGGTTCTTCTGGTCCCAGTCGAGGATCTGCGGCGGCACGAAGCTCATCACGCCCACGTTCACGGAGACCGGCATCGTCTCGCCGTTCGGCTTCGTCGCCGTGAAGTTGCGCGCGAGGATGCGGTACGGGGCGTAGATCGTCTTGTTCGTGGCGACCGCGGTCACGTTCGACAGCACGAGCGGGAAGTTCGGCCCGCCGCAGGTGCCGGCCGGCTTGGAGACGCCCGGGATGCCGAAGTCGGTGTTCGTGACCTGGCTGAGGAACGGCAGGCCGTAGTTGAATTCGTGGTTGCCCAGGCCGCCCGCATCGTATTTCAGCGCGTTCATCGCCTTGTGCACGGCCAGCGTGTCGGCGCACTTCACGGGCGCCGTGACGGCCTGCAGGTCGGCCAGCAGGGTGCCCTGGATGACGTCGCCGTCGTCGAACAGCAGGTTGTTCGGATTCTCCGCGCGCGCCTGCTGGATCAGCGTGGACGTACGGTCGAGGCCCAGGGTCGCGTCGTCGGCCAGCGAGTAATAGTTGTAGCCCAGGACGTTCGAGTGGATGTCGGTGGTCTCGAGCAGGGCGAGGGACACGGTGGTGCCTTCGGGGATGACGTTGGCGGGCGTGGATGGCTCGCCGCAGCCGGTGAGGCCGGCGGCAACCAAAGGGCTGGCAAATGCGGCGAGCAATGCGTGATTGCGTTTCAAGATGTTGGTCCGGTTGTGATGGAAACCGGCCGCACTCTATCTTGATGGGATGACAACGGTATGACAGGCATGCGCCACGCCGGCGCACGCCGCACGGTTCCGGACGCGCATGCGCCGCCGTCTGGCAAACCCGTGCGGACCGTTGCACGCAATCGGTGTGCGGCCCCGTTTTTCATGGTGCGTCGGCACAACGACGGTGCCGACGCACCAATTTGCGTGTTGGCACGGCAATTGCTGTATTGACTATGAGGGCGCCGGAGCTGGCCACTCCGCCGCCGCAGCGTTGTCTCTTCTTTCGATTGCCTTCTACAAGGACCAACATGACCGATACAACCAATCCGACCCGTCGCCGCCTGCTGGCCGCCGGTGCCACGGCCTCGCTCACCGGACTCGTCTCCGGCGGGGTCTTCGCCGCCGGCTCCGACAAGCCCGAGAAGACCGAAGTGAAGGTCGGCTTCATTCCCCTGACCGATTGCGCCTCCGTGGTGATGGCGTCCGTGCTGGGCTTCGACAAGAAGTACGGCATCAGGATTGTCCCCAGCAAGGAATCGTCGTGGGCCAGCGTGCGCGACAAGCTGGTCAACGGCGAACTGGATGCCGCCCACGTGCTGTATGGCCTGATCTACGGTGTGCAGATGGGTATCGGCGGTCCGAAGAAGGACATGGCGGTGCTGATGAGCCTGAACCAGAACGGCCAGGCCATCACCCTGTCGAAGAAATTGGCCGACGCCAGAGCCGTGGACGGCCCGTCGCTGGCGAAGGTGATGAGCACGGACAAGCGCGAGTACAGCTTCGCCCAGACCTTCCCGACCGGCACCCACGCGATGTGGCTGTACTACTGGCTGGCCAGCTACGGCATCAACCCGATGAAGGACGCCAAGGTGATCACGGTGCCGCCGCCGCAGATGGTGGCGAACATGCGCGTCGGGAACATGGACGGCTTCTGCGTGGGCGAACCGTGGAACCATCGCGCCATCGTCGACGGCGTCGGCATCACGGCCGCAACCACCCAGGACATCTGGAAAGACCACCCGGAAAAGACCCTCGGCACGTCGCTCGAATGGGTCAAGAAATACCCGAACACGGCGCGCGCCCTGGTGGCCGCGGTGCTGGAGGCCAGCCGCTGGATCGATGCGAACATGTCCAACAAGGTCAAGATGGCCGAGACGATCGCCGACAAATCCTACGTCAACACCTCGGTGGACGTGATCAACCAGCGCATCCTGGGCCGCTACCAGAACGGCCTGGGCAAGACGTGGGACGACCCGAACTCCATGAAGTTCTACAACGACGGCACGGTCAACTTCCCGTACCTGTCGGACGGCATGTGGTTCATGACCCAGCACCGCCGCTGGGGTCTGCTGAAGTCCGATCCCGACTATCTCGCCGTGGCGTCGAGCGTCAACCAGGTCGCGCTGTACCGCGAGGCGGCCGCCATGGCGAAGGCCGACGTGCCGAAGTCGCCAATGCGGTCCGCGAAGCTCATCGACGGCGTGGTGTGGGACGGGAAGAACCCGGCCGCGTATGCCGCCGCTTTCAAGATCAAGGTCTGAACCGGAGGACATCATGAATACCGTCGTGAATTCGACAGCGGGCGCGCACGCCGTGCCTGCCCGGCGTGCCCTGGCGCTGCGTGTGCCGAACGGCCGCGCGCTGTTGCTGGCAGTGCTGCCGCCGGTGCTGGGTCTCGCCATGCTGGTGCTGGTGTGGCAGCTCGTCTCCGCGAACAACAGCAACTTTCCGTCGCCCTTCGTCACGTGGCAGGCGGCCGTCCAGCTGTTCGCCGACCCGTTCTACAGCAACGGGCCGAACGACCAGGGCATCGGCTGGAACATCCTCGCGTCGCTCGAGCGGGTGGCGCTGGGCTTCGGCCTCGCCGCGGCGGCGGGCATCCCGCTCGGCTTCCTGATCGGCCGCTCGCGCTTCCTGGCCGGCATGTGCAATCCCATCGTCAGCCTGCTGCGCCCCGTGTCGCCGCTGGCCTGGCTGCCCATCGGCCTGCTCGTGTTCAAGGCCGCGAACCCGGCTGCCATCTGGGCCATCTTCATCTGCTCGATCTGGCCGATGATCATCAACACGGCCGTCGGCGTGCAGCGCGTGCCGCAGGACTACATGAACGTGGCGAGGGTGCTGAACCTGTCGGAGTGGAAGGTCTTCACGAAGATCCTGCTGCCCGCGGTGCTGCCGTACATGCTGACCGGCGTGCGCCTGGCGATCGGCACGGCGTGGCTGGTGATCGTCGCGGCCGAGATGCTGACCGGCGGCGTGGGCATCGGCTTCTGGGTGTGGGACGAGTGGAACAACCTGAACGTGCCGCACATCCTCATCGCCATCGTCGTCATCGGCGTGGTCGGGTTGGTGCTGGAGCAGGCGCTGGTCGCACTGGCCCGCGCCGTCACCTACGAAGAGAGTGGATCATGAGCGAACCGAAATTCATCGAAGTGCAGCAGGTCGAGATGCTGTTCGACACCCGCAAGGGCCGCTTCCACGCGCTCACCGACGTCAACCTGAAGGTGGCGCGGGGCGAGTTCATCACGCTGATCGGCCACTCCGGCTGCGGCAAGTCCACGTTGCTGAACCTGCTGGCGGGCCTGACCCGCGCCAGCGAGGGCGTGCTGATCTGCGCCGGCCGCGAGATCGCCGGACCGGCGCCGGAGCGCGCGGTCGTGTTCCAGAACCATTCGCTGCTGCCGTGGTTGACCTGTTTCGAGAACGTCTACCTGGCCGTCGAGCGCGTGTTCGGCGTCCGCGAAGGGAAGGAGCAACTGCGTACCCGCACGGCCGATGCGCTGGCGCTGGTGGGCCTGACGCACGCGGCGCAGAAGCGGCCCAGCGAGATCTCGGGCGGCATGAAGCAGCGCGTCGGCATCGCCCGCGCGCTGTCGATGGAACCGAAGGTGCTGCTGATGGACGAGCCGTTCGGCGCCCTCGACGCGCTGACCCGCGCGCACTTGCAGGACGAGTTGCTGCGCATCGTCGCCCAGACGGAGTCCACGGTCGTGATGGTCACGCACGACGTGGACGAGGCGGTGCTGCTGTCGGACCGCATCGTGATGATGACGAACGGCCCGGCCGCGACCATCGGCGAGATCGTGGACGTGCGCCTGCCGCGGCCGCGCGAGCGCGTCGCGCTGGCGCACGATGCGCTGTACAACGAGTATCGGACGCGGGTGCTGGAGTTCCTGTATCACCGGCAGGCGAGGCCCGCCAAGGAAGCGGCGTGACGGATGAAGCATGGTGGGCTCGGGGAGCCCACCCTACGGCAGGTCGTGTATTGTAGTAGGGTGGGCTCCCCGTGCCCACGGCTACACTGTGCGTCGAATCAGGCCGGCTCGATTTCGTCCAGCGGCCAGCGCGGGCGCACGTTGAATGCGTAGTCGCGCTGCGCCGCGTCCGGATTGCGCTCCAGGCGCAGCGCGCCCGCGAACGCGATCATTGCGCCGTTGTCGGTGCAGAATTCGAGTTCGGGGTAGTAGACCTTGAAGCGCTTCTTCGCGGCCGCCTCGTTCAGCGACGCGCGCAGCTGGCGGTTCGCGCCCACGCCGCCCGCGATCACGAGGCGTTTCAATCCGGTGTGCTTCAGCGCCAGCACGCACTTCGCCGTCAGCACGTCGACGATGGCATCGACGAAGCCGCGCGCGATGTTGGCCTTGTCCTGCTCGCACACGTTCGCGATGTCGCTTGCGTTGTTCTTCACGACGGTCAGCACGGCCGTCTTGAGGCCCGAGAAGCTGAAGTTGAAGTCTTTCGAGTGCAGCATCGGGCGCGGGAGTTTATACGCTTCCGGATCGCCGAATTCCGCCAGGCGCGAAATGGCCGGGCCACCCGGGTAGCCGAGGCCCAGCAGCTTGGCCGATTTGTCGAACGCTTCGCCGGCCGCGTCGTCCAGCGTCTCGCCCAGCAGGGTGTAGCGGCCGACGCCATCGACGCGCATCAGCTGCGTGTGGCCGCCGGAGACGAGGAGGGCGACGAACGGGAATTCCGGCCGCTCGGTCGCGAGCAGCGGCGACAGCAGGTGGCCTTCCAGGTGGTGCACGCCCAGCACGGGTTTATCCAGCGCCAGCGCGAGGCTGCAGGCGACGGACGATCCCACCAGCAGCGCGCCCGCGAGGCCGGGGCCCTGCGTGTAGGCGATGGCGTCGATGCGTTCCATCGGCAGGCCGGCCTTCGCGAGCACCTGTTCCAGCAGCGGCAGCGCGCGCCGGATGTGGTCGCGCGACGCCAGTTCCGGCACCACGCCGCCGTATTCCTCGTGCATCGCGACCTGCGAGTGCAGTGCGTGGGACAGCAGGCCGCGCTCCGTGTCGTACAGAGCCAGGCCGGTTTCATCGCAGGAGGATTCGACGCCGAGGACAATCATGGGCAAGCAAGGAACAGTGTGAGGTAGACAAGATCGGCGCGCCGGGGCGGCGCGCAATCTGCCATTGTACCTGCATTGGCCCGCCAGGGCATCACGGCCGCTCCAGCAATTCCTTGTGTGCGTTGCGCAGCATGGTCTCGGTATCGTCCCAGGCGATGCAGCCGTCGGTGACGGAGCAGCCGTACTTCAGCTGCGACAGATCGCTCGGAATCGGCTGGCTGCCGCCGACGATGTTCGATTCGATCATCACGCCGACGAGCGACTGGTTGCCGTGCCTGATCTGCTGGATCACGTCCGACATGACGAGCGGCTGCAGCTCCGGCTTTTTATAGCTGTTGGCGTGCGAGCAGTCGACGACGAGGTTCGCGGGCAGGCCGGCCTTCTTGAGCGCCTGCTCGGCGATCGCGACCGAGACCGAGTCGTAGTTCGGACGGCCGCCGCCGCCGCGCAGCACGACGTGGCCGTAGGCGTTGCCGCGGGTGCGCACGATCGACACGCCGCCCTGGCCGTTGATGCCCAGGAAGGAGTGCGGGCTGGACGAGGACAGCACGGCGTTGATGGCGATGCTGACGTCGCCGTCGGTGCCGTTCTTGAAGCCGACCGGCGTGGAGAGGCCCGACGACATCTCGCGGTGCGTCTGCGATTCGGTCGTGCGTGCGCCGATCGCGGTCCACGCGATCAGGTCGCCCAGGTATTGCGGCGAGATCGGGTCGAGCGCTTCGGTGGCCGTCGGCAGGCCCAGTTCGCACACGTCGAGCAGGAACTGGCGCGCGCGCTCCATGCCGACGTCCACGCGGAACGAGTCGTCCATGAACGGATCGTTGATATAGCCCTTCCAGCCGGTCGTGGTGCGCGGCTTTTCGAAATACACGCGCATCACGAGCACCATCGTGTCTTCCACCTCGGCCTGCAGCGCCTTCAGGCGGCGCGCATAGTCGAGGCCCGCGACCGGATCGTGGATCGAGCAGGGCCCGACGACCACGAACAGGCGCTTGTCCTTGCGGTCGAGGATGTTGCGCAGGGTCTCGCGGCCCTTCATCACGGTGGTGAAGGCCTTGTCCGTCAGCGGCAGCTTTTTATGCAGCTCGCTGGGCGTCGGCATGGTCGCGAACGAGGTGACGTTGGTGTTTTCGATATCGGGCGTGATCAGCATGGCAATCGTATTTATTCCAGAGGGGATCGTTGAGTCTAGCCTGAAATCTTACACCGTGCATCCTCCTGCTCAAAAATGTTGCATGGTATCCTGTCATCATGGACACGACCAACACCTCCCAAAATCCCTTCCCGGCGGCCCGCTTCATCAAGGAGATCGGCCGCGGCGTAAAAGGCGCGCGCAGCATGTCGCGCGAGGATGCGAAACTGCTCTACGCCGCCATGCTCGACGGGCGGGTGTCCGACCTGGAACTGGGCGGCATCCTGCTCGCGATGCGCATCAAGGGCGAGTCCGTCGAAGAAATCGCCGGCTTCATGGACGCGGCGGAAAGCTCGTTCGCGCCGCTGCCCGCGCCGCCCGGCGATTTCGCGCCCGTGCTGATCCCCAGCTACAACGGCGCGCGCAAGCTGGCCAACCTGACGCCGCTGCTGGCGCTGCTCCTCGCGCGCGCGGGCGTGCCGGTGCTCGTGCACGGCGTGCAGGAAGACCCGGGCCGCGTGACGACGGCCGAGATCTTCGCCGAGATGGGCATCGGCCCGAGCGGCTCCACGGCCGACATGCTGGACGCCTTCGCCGCCGGCCGCCCGTGCTTCATGCCGATCGAGTTATTGGCGCCGGAACTGGCGCACCAGTTGTCGCTGCGCCGCATCCTCGGCGTGCGCAATTCCACGCATACGATCGTCAAGATCCTGCAGCCGTTCGAAGGCCCGGCGCTGCGCCTCGTGTCGTACACGCACCCGGAATACCTGGCGATGCTGACCGAGTATTTCGAAACGGCCGCCCCGCACAAACGCGGCGACGCGTTCCTCATGCGCGGCACGGAAGGGGAGACGGTGGCGAACGCCAACCGCGCCCAGGAAATCAACTGGTTCCACGCCGGACAAAAGACGCTGCTGGTCGAACGCGACGCGCCGACAGACGAGCTGGCGCCCGCGCCGGAAGGCCGCGACGCCGCGGCGACCGCCGACTGGATCGGGCGTGCGCTGCGCGGTGAAGAGCCCGTGCCGCCGCCGATCGCGGCGCAGGTGGCGCAGTGCGTGCAGGTGGCGCGGGCGTTACGTATCGCCGCGTAATCCTCCGTTGGGTGGGCATTTGGGGCGGGGGGGCAAATGAAACGTGCCCACGCGTAACGCCAACGTACCGCACAGATATTCGCGTGGGCACAGGGTGCCCACCCTACCGTACAATCATGCCTTTTTGCGCGCGATAAACGGGATAGGCATGGCAAAACACTACGACGTGGCGATCATCGGCGCCGGTGCCGCCGGCATGATGTGCGCCGCCACCGCGGCCCAGCGCGGCAAGCGCGTCCTGCTGGTCGACCACGCCGGCAAGCTGGCGGAAAAAATCCGCATCTCGGGCGGCGGGCGCTGCAACTTCACCAACATCAACGCCGGCCCGCAGAATTTCCTGTCCGAGAATCCGCATTTCTGCCGCAGCGCGCTGTCGCGCTACACCCCGCAGGATTTCCTCGCGCTCGTCAAGAAGCATCGCATCGCGTACCACGAAAAACACCGCGGCCAGCTGTTCTGTGACGACTCGTCCGAACAGATCATCGCCATGCTGAAGGCGGAGTGCGACGCGGGCGGCGTGCAGTGGCGCATGCCGTGCAAGGTGGCCGGCGTCACGAAGAACGCGGAAGGATTCCGCATCGACACGGATGGCGAGCCCATCCTCGCGAGCAATGTCGTGGTCGCAACGGGCGGCCTGTCGATCCCGAAGATCGGCGCGACGGATCTCGGCTATCGCATCGCGAAGCATTTCGATCTGAAAATTGTCGAGACGCGCCCGGGCCTCGTGCCGCTCACGTTCGACGGTCCCAGCTGGCAACCGTTCGTGCCGCTGGCCGGCATCGCGCTGGAAGTGGACGTGACGACGGGATCGAAGAAGGGCCGGAACGCGAAGTACGGCTATTTCCGCGAAGACTTATTGTTCACGCACCGCGGCCTGTCCGGCCCGGCCATCCTGCAAATCTCCAGCTACTGGCAGCCGGGCACGCCCATCGTACTGAATCTGCTGCCGGAAATGGATGTGGCGGAAGAGCTGATTGCCATGAAGACGACGGTGAAAAAACAGCTGGGCAATATCTTGTCGCAATGGCTGCCGACGCGCCTCGCCGAAGGCCTGCTGACCGGCAATGGCCTCGCACCGGATGCGCGCTTGCCGGACATGGCCGACGCGAAATTGCGCAAGCTGGGCGATGCGATCAACCGCTGGGCCATCGTCCCGACCGGTTCGGAAGGCTATAAAAAGGCCGAGGTGACCCTGGGTGGCGTCGATACGCGCGAACTGTCGCAGCAGACGATGATGGCGAACACTGTCCCGGGCCTGTATTTCATCGGCGAGACGGTCGACGTGACGGGCTGGCTCGGCGGCTATAACTTCCAGTGGGCATGGGCTTCCGGCGTCGCGGCGGGCGGGGCAATCGAGTAAAAAAGCAGCCATGTGGCAACTTTGCACACTGATGAAAAACTTCGCACAGAAGTTGAAAAGCTGTTAGAATTTCGTTCTTCCCTAAATCCAACGGTTTCATTTTTACATGACCACTATCCGCCTTAAAGAAAACGAGCCGTTCGAAGTCGCTATGCGTCGCTTCAAGCGCACTATCGAAAAAACCGGTCTGCTGACTGAACTGCGCGCACGCGAGTTCTACGAGAAGCCGACCGCAGAGCGCAAGCGCAAGCTGGCCGCTGCCGTGAAGCGTCACTACAAGCGCATCCGCAGCCAGCAACTGCCGAAGAAGCTGTACTGATTTATATTCACGCTTTCCCCGGTGACGGCCACTGCCAGTCCCGGCGTTGCAAAGCCTGAATTCGACGAAGCCCGCTCCGGTTGTGCCGCAGCGGGTTTTTGCCTTTTGTCCCTATCGAACGGAGTATCCATGAGCTTGAAAGACCAAATCACCGACGACATGAAAGCCGCCATGCGCGCCAAGGACAGCGAGCGTCTTACCACGGTCCGTCTCCTGATCGCCGAGATCAAGCGGAAAGAAGTGGACGAACGCATCGAGCTGGACGATGCGCAGGTGGTGGCCGTCGTCGAAAAGATGATCAAGCAGCGCAAGGATTCGATCACCCAGTTCGAAAATGGCGGCCGCCAGGATCTGGCCGACAAGGAAAAGTCGGAACTGGCCGTGCTGTCGGCCTACATGCCGGCCGGCCTGTCGGATGAGGAAGTCGCCGCCGAAGTGGCCGCAGCCGTCGCCGCATCGGGCGCCGCCGGTCCGCAGGACATGGGCAAGGTGATGGGCATCCTGAAACCGAAACTGGCCGGCCGCGCCGACATGACGGCCGTCTCGGCCCAGGTCAAGAAAGCGCTCGCAGGCGGCTGATGCCTGGTGGCACGGCTGCGGCACCGCCGCCACGGCCGTGTCTGTTTTTGATGCACCGGAGCGGCAACGCCATGTTGCATTGTTGCAAATCAACTTGTAACGAGCCCTGCGGTATAGTCTGACCTGAGACAAATACTGTTAGTTAGATCAAGTGATTCCGCAATCATTCATTACCGATCTGCTCAACCGCGTTGACATTGTCGACGTGGTGGGGCGTTACGTGCAGCTGAAAAAGGGCGGCGCCAATTACATGGGGCTCTGTCCGTTTCACAACGAGAAATCCCCCAGCTTCACCGTCAGCCCGACCAAGCAGTTCTATCACTGCTTCGGCTGCGGCGCCCACGGCACCGCCATCGGCTTCATGATCGAATACTCGGGCATGGGCTTCGTCGACGCCGTCAAGGACCTCGCACAAAGCGTGGGCATGATCGTCCCCCAGGAGGACGACAAGATCCCGCCGGCCCAGCGCGCCGCCCAGCAGGCGCAGACCCTGGCGCTGACGGACGCGCTGAACCAGGCCTGCGACTTCTACCGCGCCCAGCTGCGCACGGCGCCGAACGCCATCGCCTATCTGAAAGGCCGCGGCCTGACGGGAGAGGTCGCCGCCCGCTTCGGCCTCGGCTATGCGCCGGGCGGTTGGGACAATCTGCGTTCCGTCTTCCGCGACTACGATGCGCTGGCGCTCGTCGAATCCGGCCTCGTCATCGACAAGGTCGACGAGGATGGCAACAACAAGAAGCGGTACGACCGTTTTCGTGAACGGATCATGTTCCCGATCCGGAACACGAAAGGGCAGGTGATCGGCTTTGGCGGCCGCGTGATGGACGGTGGCGAACCCAAATACCTGAACTCGCCGGAAACCCCGCTGTTCCAGAAGGGACATGAACTGTACGGCCTGTTCGAGGCGCGCCAGGCGATCCGCGACGCCGGCTACGTGCTGGTGACCGAAGGTTATATGGACGTCGTCGCGCTGGCCCAGCTCGGCTTCCCGCAAGCCGTCGCGACGCTTGGCACGGCGTGTACCAGTACCCACGTGCAAAAGCTGCTGCGCCAAACGGACAACGTCATCTTCAGCTTCGACGGCGACAAGGCCGGCCGCCGCGCCGCCCGCCGCGCGCTGGAAGCGTGTCTGCCGCAAGTGACGGACAACAAGACGATCCGGTTCCTGTTCTTGCCGCAAGAGCATGATCCGGACAGCTATGTGCGCGAATTCGGCGGGGACGCATTCGCCCAGGAAATCAACGAGGCGATGCCGCTGTCGCAATTCCTGTTGCGCGAGGTTACGACGGAGCATGATCTCGACACGCCGGAAGGCCGGGCGCGCGTCCAGTTCGACGCGAAACCGCTGCTGCAGGCGATGACGCCGTCGGCCTTGCGCCTGCAGATCGTGCGCGGCCTGGCGAACCTGACGGAGTCAACGCCGGCGGAGATCGAAACGTTGTTTGAATTGTCCAAGCCGGTGGCGGTGGCCAGGAAGGCGCCGCCGCGCCAGGGGCGTCCGGAACCGGTCGGCCTGGAATTGCAGATGTCGCGCATCCTGGTGTCGCATCCGGCGCTGGCGCTGGGCCTGGACGAGTCGGCCTTGCGCGCCTTCGACCACTTCGGCACCGAGCAGGCCGAACGCCTGCGCCAGCTCGTGGCGATGGCGCAGGCGTTGGGACCGAACGGTACGTTTGCCGCGTTGTCCGAGCAATTGAAGGAAGCGAGTTCGGAGTACGACAACCTGATCGCATCGATCGCGGTCGAACCCGAATCGGATATCGACGCGGACCGCGTGTGGCTGACGAGTGCTGTGAGGCAAGTCAAGATGGACGTGCTGAAACAGGAGTTGAACCAGTTGTTTTCTTCCGGATTGACCCCAGATCAGGTGAGTGCCCGCTATCGCGAAATCACAGCTCAGCAGGACCTCTTGGCCCGGGAGGCAGCGAACGACACCCCTGCGAAATTCGCCTGATCGGGGAGGGTTGCCGAGGCGCCGTTCTTGACTGGAAAGAACAGGGGCGCGTGCTATAATAAAACGCTAACTATTGCAAGCATTGAAACGATTTTTCGTGACAATTCAGGCGAGGTGTTTCAGTTAGTGGGGCAAACAGTATGTGCCTGCAGCGTGATGTAAGGTAACAAAACTTTATCTTTAACCATCGTAAAGTGGTCGTTGTGACTTCGAAAGCGCCTGTGCCAACCAAGAAACCCGAAACCAAAGTGGCTACCAAATCCACCAGAATGTCCGCTAAAGTGGACAATTCGCAAGACAAGGCGGAAGCTCGCGTTGCGGGTGTCGCCCCAGTCAACCAGACGACCGATGCGGAAGCCCTCGCCGCAATCGATACGTCGGGCTACGTGCTGCCGGCCGTCAAGGTGCCAGGCCGCCGTGGCCGCAAGCCCAAGGAATTCACGCCCGAGAACGACGAAGTCGCCGCCCTGAACGCGGTCGAGCGCGCCGAGCTGAAAGCGGTCGACAAGGCCAAGGCCAAGGACCGCAAGGCCAAGGAAAAAGCGCTGCTGAAAGATGCGTTCTCGTCGGACACGGAAGCGAGCGAAGAGGAACTGGAAATCCGTCGCCAGAAGCTCAAGGCCCTGATCAAGTCGGGCAAGGAGCGCGGCTTCCTCACGTATTCCGAGATCAACGACCATCTGCCGGACAACATCGTCGATCCGGAAGCGATCGAAGGCATCATCGGCACGTTTAACGACATGGGCATTGCCGTCTACGAGCACGCGCCCGATGCCGAAACGCTGCTGCTGTCCGATAACGTCGCCACCGTCACCAGCGACGACGAAGCCGAGGCTGCCGCCGAAGCGGCGCTGTCGACCGTCGACTCCGATTTCGGCCGCACGACGGACCCCGTGCGCATGTACATGCGCGAGATGGGCTCGGTCGAACTGCTGACCCGCGAAGGCGAGATCGAGATCGCCAAGCGCATCGAAGACGGCCTGCGCGACATGATCCAGGCGATCTCCGCCTGCCCGGTGACGATCGCCGAGATCATCGACGCCGCCCGCCGCATCGAGCAGGACGAGATCAAGATCGACGAAATCGTCGACGGCATGGTTGATCCGGAAGAGGACGAAGCGACGTCCCCGGCGGCCGTCGCTCCGACGTCGACCGAGTCCGACGACGATGAGGACGACGACGAGGAAGAGGAAGAAGAGGAAGAGGAAGAAGAGGCGAACGCGGGTTCCGGCGCGGCCGGCTATTCCGCCGAACAGCTCGAGCAGCTGAAGAACTCGGCTCTCGACAAATTCCGCGAAATCGAACAGCAGTTCGACAAGATGCGCAAGGCCTACGAGAAGCAGGGCTATAACTCCGACGGCTACGTCAAGGCCCAGGAAGCGATCTCGAACGAACTGCTCGGCATCCGCTTCACGGCCAAGGTCGTCGAAAAGCTGTGCGACACCCTGCGCGGCCAGGTCGACGAAGTGCGCCATATCGAGAAGCAGATCCTGGACGTGGCCGTGAACCGCTGCGGCATGCCGCGCGCCCACTTCATCAAGGTCTTCCCGGGCAACGAGACGAACCTCGACTGGGTCGACGGCGAAGTGAACGCCGGGCACGCGTACAGCGCGATCCTCGGCCGCAATATCCCGACGATCAAGGAGTTGCAGCAACGCCTGATCGACCTGCAAGCCCGCGTCGTCCTGCCGCTGCCGGACCTGCGCAACATCAACCGCCAGATGGCGGCCGGTGAAATGAAGGCGCGCAAGGCCAAGCGCGAAATGACGGAAGCTAACCTGCGTCTCGTCATCTCGATCGCGAAGAAATACACGAACCGCGGCCTGCAATTCCTCGACCTGATCCAGGAAGGCAATATCGGCCTGATGAAGGCGGTGGACAAGTTCGAATACCGTCGCGGCTATAAATTCTCGACGTATGCGACGTGGTGGATTCGCCAGGCCATTACCCGCTCGATCGCGGACCAGGCGCGCACGATCCGTATTCCGGTGCACATGATCGAAACGATCAACAAGATGAACCGGATCTCGCGCCAGATCCTGCAGGAAACGGGCGCCGAGCCGGATCCGGCCACCCTCGCGATCAAGATGGAAATGCCGGAAGATAAGATCCGGAAGATCATGAAGATCGCGAAAGAGCCGATCTCGATGGAAACGCCGATCGGTGACGACGACGATTCGCATCTGGGCGACTTTATCGAGGACAACAACACGCTGGCGCCTTCGGACGCGGCGCTGCACGCCTCGATGCGCGGTGTGGTCAAGGACGTGCTCGACTCGCTGACGCCGCGCGAAGCGAAGGTGCTGCGCATGCGCTTCGGCATCGAAATGTCGACCGACCACACGCTGGAAGAGGTCGGCAAGCAATTCGACGTGACGCGCGAACGCATTCGCCAGATCGAAGCGAAAGCGCTGCGCAAGCTGCGCCACCCGTCGCGTTCCGACAAGCTGAAGAGCTTCCTCGAGAACAACAGCGGCTGAGGCTTGACGGACCTACGCTAACACAATATCCTCTCGCCACTTCGGCCACTTCGGCCACTTCGGCCACTTCGGCCACTTCGGCCACTTCGGCCACTTCGGCCGCTTCGCGACCACAAGTGGCGAGTTTTTAGCGTCTTCGGATGTACCAGTTTCGGGCCTCTAGCTCATGCCTGGTTAGAGCAGCGGACTCATAATCCGTTGGTGCCCGGTTCGACTCCGGGGAGGCCTACCAAATTTATATTTGAAAACAAGGGGTTACGTAATGGCGTAACCCCTTTTTTATTTCTTTGAAAAATCTTTGTCCAGATTTTGTCCAGTTTGGCTGGATCAATCTATCAACGCTAGAGGTCTAATCTCTGTTGAAATGTATTTGCCTGTAGATATCTCGGCGACGCGAAGATCATATGCATTCTGGAGGTTGAGCCAGCCTTGTGTAGTGGTCAAGTAATTTCGGACACCGCAATAGGTTTTTCGCTGCCATATTGCGTTCATAAACGCTGGGCGGCAGATTACCCAGTACCGAATGCAGGCGCTGGCTGTTGTAGAATTCGACGATGTATGCCGCGATATCGAACTTGGCTTCGGTATGGTTCGCGTAATTGCGCTGCCAAACGCGCTCAATTTTCAGGTCCAGGAAGAACCGCTCCGCGACGGCGTTGTCCCAGCAGTTGCCTTTGCGGCTGATGCTACAGATGAAACCGAGTTCGGCCAGCAGGGCCTGATACTGGCCGCTGGCGTACTTGGCGGAATGCACGATCAGTCCTGGCGCCGGCCGGCGCTGCTGAATCGCCATACTCAAGGCGTCGCACACCAGGCTTGCCGGCATGGTCGGTGCCATCGCCCAGCCCACGATTTTGCGTGAGAAAAGATCGAGCACGACGGCCAAATACAGCCAACCAGCGCCAGTCCGGATATATGTGATATCGGAGGCGTAAGCCACGTTTGGCGCTGTCGGGTTGAACTCTCGGGCCAGCACGTTCGGCGCGACGGAAAGGCCATGCCTGCTGTCGGTCGTGTGCACAAATTTGCGCTTCCACACTGGCTTGAGCCGCTCTCGGCGCATCAAACTGCGCACCTTGTAACGGCCGATTTGAACGCCCTGGTTTGCAAGGGCGGCCACAACGCGACGGCTGCCATAGCTTTGTCCGCTGGCGGCAAAGGCGCCTCGCACGTGCACGCCGGCTTTGCAAATCGCCGGCTTCTCGGCGCGCTGTCTGGCTTCATAAAATCCGGACCGGCTCACACCGAGCACCCGGCAGCTTTGCGTGACAGGAATGGCCTTCTTCTGCAACTCGTCGATGAGCCGGTGGGTCACTTGAGCTCGCGGGCAAAGAAGGCCGACGCCTTTTTTAATATTTCTACATCGCCACGAAGTTGACGGTTTTCCTGTTGCAGCTGGCGGATACGCAGCTGCTCCGGCGTCAGCGGTTTGCCGATGCCGGGTTGGCCCTGCTGCTCGGCCTCGTACTGCGTCAGCCAACGTCGAATGGCCGTCAAGCCAATGTCCATCGTCTGGCTGACGTGCGAGATGCTCAGTCCCTGTTCTTGATCATGCGGACGACCTCCAGCTTGCGGCTGGGGTCAAAACTGCGGCGTTGCCTTGTCATCTAAACTCCTCCGAAGGTGAATTATCCACCTATCGAGGTGTCCGGCATCACTAGACCGCTACAAACAGACGTTGTTGATCAAGCGTGAAGACTCTGTCCTAGATAGTCGCGAACTTGGAAAAGATTTAGCGAAAACCTCGACGCGTCCTCAGGGCGCACGACGATAATCAATTTGTTGGAGAAGGCTCGCTGACTGCAAGCGTCGGTGAAAGACTGAGCGATGCGCTCGATCATTTTCTTTCGAGGATACGCCACACGTCCGCGTCCCGTACCTATTAACGGCATAACGATATCTCCGACCTCGCCTTTAGATGCCAAATTCAGCCACAGCTTTCCAAGCGCCTCGTCAATCATCTTCAAGTCTGACGAAGCATTCCCGTTCTCGTCCATGTGCGACATCGCCACAAGGTAGAAATTCTTGCTGTGCGCACTCACGCGAGCGACGGTGCCAATCGGATATTCCTTCTTCTTGCCCGGTCGTCTGTCATTGGTGATGAACTGCTCCCGCGAAAGCGACATTTCTATTTGACGATCAATATCCGCCGTTTGACCATTGAAGTAGTTAGTAGCCAACTGACCCTGTAAGCTCGTCGCGGCGATCAACCCTGATGACATGTCAGTATCGAACGTAGAGCTAGTGCTGATGATCACTTCGCCCGGAATTTTGAAAAGGTCGCCAATCAAGACTTCGACAGCAAAGTCCTTTTGTGGAATCTTATAGCTGATGCGTGAAAGAGGTCGCCGCGTAGATAGCACGTACATTAGTGCGAGCACGACTAAGATAACCAGACCGTAGTAGCTGTAACGGTCCTTCTTGTAGATGTTGAAGGAATCGGCCAAGTCGACGCAAAGATATAAGATCCCCACGACAGAAAAGAACTTCCCAATTGCTTCGCCGGAGAACAGGGCATAGCGCCAATAAGCCCGCGTGCTTATTGACTCGAAGAAGTACCTCATAGCCCGAGCTGCCGGTACACGGCGTCAGCGTAGTAACGGCAGCCTACCGCGCCCGCACTGCGCAGCCTTTGGAATTCGTCGGGCCAACGATTCATCGCGTATTCGATGATGTTGTGATTAAATGAGGTGTAGACCACAAGTTTGTCTCGTATCGTCGGCGGGCAGCGGTCATCAATCTGCCGGCTTCCGTTCAAGTTCACGCCAATGATAGGCAAGTTGAGCCGCAACGCAACCTCAAGCTCCCAACTCACGAACTTGGTCAAATATTTGGTGTTCTGCCCAATTAGTACTAAGAGAAGCATAGAATTTGCAAAGCGCTCCCGAAGCTGGCGCTTGATGCTCTCTTCCTGGCTCGAATCTCGCGCACTGTTTAGATCATGTGCGTTGTGGAAATTAAGCGAAAAGCCGTCATTCGCCTTCCACGCTGTCATGAGGCGGTAATAATGCATGTCATTGTCGCCGTCGAAGGCGATATAGGTCTTGTTGCGATATGACATCAGATTCCCTTTACCAGTGCTTTCGGATTCTAGTGCAGGTAGCTGCCACCTTTTTTTATTATCGGCGGCCAGTACTTGCAATCACACTTTTACTTAGATTGTTAAGATTTCTGTTTCGTACCGAAAGTTTTAGTCGCACTTCATCCCAATCTAAGAAGATAGCAATCTCGTCTGACTCTTCTCTCGCAGTCGATGAAAATGCGGTTAGTCCTAACGCTGAGCTACCGGAAAAGACTTTATATTTTTCAATCACAGTAGCGAACAAGTTGCGCGCATCCGTTGTGGGCTTGTCGATACTCTTGCGGGCGAAATCGTGCACATCACTGAGCGCTCCAAGGTAGCACCGAGCGGCGTTGAGGAAGTCAACTTCTTCAGGGCATTCAAGTAATACGCTTTTCTTGAACGATGGGTCAAGCGCGAGGAAACGTTTTTTCGTGAACACTCCTAGCGAAAATACCTGCGTAACTTTCTCGCCGGGTGACGTCCATTTTCCGCCAATGGATAGCCCATGAACTGCCGAACCAGAGTGCTGAACATGGTTTCGTAAAGCTTCCATAAATCGGTATTCAAAAGCACGATCGTACTCAACGCTGAGGCGTCTCTTTACTTCGTCTCTGTCCACTCGACATGCTCTAACTCTCTGAAGAATTTGGTCTACAAACAATCTGGCCGAACTAAGGAAATTAACTGCCCGCCTATTCATCTCAGCCGTGATTTCGAACATATCTTGATATTCATGGCTCTGTCTTGCCATAGTTTCAGCTGACAGGGCTAAGGCCGATTTCTCCAGTTCTAGGTAATTTCCCACCAATAGATCATAGTTTTCCTCGAAAGAGAAGGCTGCATTAAGAATTAGTCAAGCAGTTTTAAGTTTGAGATAATCGTCCTCAGTGATTTGCATCGCTGGCGGTGCCCCGAAGTATGCCGGCTGGAGGTAAAAATCCATATCGGGGGCTTACTCTTCGTCACCAGCCCAAGGGAACACATCGAGTTCTTTATCCTGAGCAAGGATGAGTTGCTCATGCAGCCGGTCAACGTGGTTTGAGAGCTTCTCGGCTTCAGATCGACGATTAGCGTGCAATACCTGCAGCCCATCCGCGCAATCGTTGATGAGTTTGCCTTCGGAGTCCAACTTCAGCTTCGCAAGGTCGGCAGCCATTGCTTTCAAACTGCCAATGCGGTTCATGAGAAAATCATTGTTATCCACGTTGCGTCCCAGCTCAGCTGTGCGCTCTTGCCACGTACGATGGGCCTTCTGGTATTCTTCATGCGACTTAATTTCCGGGTACTTGCTCATGCTTGGCACTTTCGATTCGATGTGTTAAGGACAGTATTACGCTTAACTGAAGAAGAACGTTTTGATCGCGACGATCATCAGCGTCCCAGTGACCGTGGCGAGCTTCGCCCAGTTCTCCCCAGCCCACTTCAGTCCGGCGCTCAAGGCTTTCCGTAGTGCCGAAGGCTTAGAGAACTTCGCCGGCGTGTCTACCCAATCGCGGCCTGCAGCGCGCAACTCCTCCTCGGAGTTGAAAATTTTCCCTGCGGGGCAGCGCTTCTGGTGATACATCCATTTAGGGTATTCCTGGTACATGTACTCCCCGGTCATTGCAGCTCCGTAGATGAGATATGTCTGTTTTGTGGCGTGGAAAGGCTCCTACAGGGCAGGGTGGAAGACCAATCGCAGGTGCCCAAGGCGAGCCGGCAAAGAAACCTCCGCAGTTGGCGAGACATATTCATGGATTCGCACTTCACTTTTCAGGTTCGCTGCAATACTTAGCCAGTTCTTTTGGGTCTTCCGCAGTACAGGCATCCAGCACTACATCAAGAATGTCGGCTTTACTCCACCCATCACTGTCGGCCTGATAAGAAAATTGCATAATCATCCGTTCCAACGTGGGGCGGGGTCTACAACGATTACGCAACGCGGTGTAGTTAATCTTGAGTTTCCGGTCTGTCTTGGCCACGCTGGTCCTTGTCGATGTCATCCGTGAATACTTGATTTTACCGTAAGAAGAAGTTCTCAGGCGGAAGCTGTCGGGGCCGCACAGGAGGTTTCTGGTGGAATGGCGCCAATACCGCTAGCGACTGGGATCTCTCAGGGAATCGCGTTTGCTAATAGGCATGCTGACGATCGCGCCAAGTCGGTGGCTGCGAATCTGCATGATTTTGGAGACTCGCATTGGGGTTTGAAAGACAGAGAGGAGGGCGATTTGAGGCCCCCTAGGGCTGGAGCGAAGCGGAACCCTTCTCGTGTCACGGTGGCATGCAGGAGCGTTTTGGCCGGTCGACCCGGCCAGCGGCAATGCCATCCGTTTACTTGCAATTTCCGTACGGAAACTAATAGAATGCGATGTTGCCTTAGAACTCGGGCACTTTTGCAGGGAGAGAAATGAATACGGCTGTAATCAAGTTTCGCGATAAGAAAGACATTCGACCACTGCCGCCGATCCCAGCAGATCTGGTTTGTGAAATGCGGGTGCTGATCGATACAAAGATCAACGCCCGTGACTTGACCATGTTCGACAAGCTCGCGGCTGTCTACGCTTTCATGGATCGTTACAATGCGTTCGTGGCGACTTTCGCAGTATGCCAAAAGGGGTGCTCGCATTGCTGCAAGATCGACGTTAGCGTGAGCAGGTTAGAGGCAGAGTTCATCACGCACAACGGTGGGCCGATGCTCGATCAGGGATCGTCATACTCTACGAACCACACGATGGCATGTCCATTTCTCGCGAAGGATGGCGCATGTTCGGTGTACGAGTCTCGTCCATTCAATTGTCGGACGTTTCACACGCTTGATGATCCAAAATACTGTGAGGATGGCAAGGTCGATCACCAAGTGTACGGGGCTTCGAGCAAAGGTTACGGCGTAACAATTTACGCGAAGATCGCAGAATGGCTGCGTTCGGTACACAACCAGAACGGTCTGCCATATCGTGATATTCGTGACTGGTTCCCCACGTCAGCGCAAGGCTCGTCTCTGCTGGACCGCTTAGTTCGGCGAGTTCGCTAGAGATACCAATGCAGTTATGTGCGCCCCAGTGCCAAGTGGGACAACGTCCAGAATTTGTCCAGTTTAATGACGGTTCTGCGGACGATCAGTGACGGTAAAATTTCCGTAAGCCGTTGAATTGATAGACATCGACAACCATTGGCGGGTTGCAAAACGGACTCATAATCCGTTGGTGCCCCGGTTCGACTCCGGGGAGGCCTACCAAAAACCCGCAATGAATCAGGGGCTTGCGCAACACCCGCCAAGCCCCTGATTTTTTGATCTCAATGCCCCAGCAGCATCTTCGCCACCGGTAACCACGCCGGCCACAGATACAGGCTGACGTGCGTGACTTGCCAGCCAAAACTCCAGACCAGACCCATCACGTAGGCCGGATGCAACCGCCCGCGGGTCAGCAGGTCATGGACGCCGATGCCGAGCGCGAGCACGTCGTTGGTCAGGTGCAGGATCAGGAACGTCGCCCAGAAACTCTGCCCCCAGTAGCCGAACGGATAGGCGGCGCTGATCGTACCGCCCAGCCAGCGCGCAAAGCCCGCTGTGCTCAGTTGCAGGATCGCCAGCATCATCAGGCGCTTGTGTGCCGCTACCCGCTTGCGGAGAACGATGCCCGCCACACTCAGGCCAACGAAACCAATCAAATCGCCCAGTTGCACGCTCAGGAATGCCGGATCGCTGTGCGGCGTGCCGAACTTCAGGTTTTGGATCGTATAAGCCGTCAGCGGGCCGACGATGGCGAGCACGCCCACACCGAATGCCATCGCGATGCCCAGGCGCCGGTGCAGGGCGGGCTTCCCTGCGCGAACGAGCAGGATTTGCGCGGTGAACGCGACCAGCCATGTGGCGAACACGGCGGAATGCACGTGCAGGATCACGGGGTAGGGCGGGGCATTGTTCGCGATATGCTGCGCGATCTCACGACCGAAGCCGAGCAGCATCCCGATCCAGATCAGCGTGATATAGATGAGAAAGAGCGAACCGTCGGCAGGGTGGGTGGGTGCGAATTCCAGGCGTGTCCGTAGCGGTTTTGCGGCTGCATCCGAAAACATCGTGCGTCCTCGTTCAACGAAAGTTGAAAGGAGTCTGGCCGACCAGCTGTTCGGGTGGCAATTACGAAAACGCCCAGCAGCGTCAACATTTTTGAGGCAACTTATGCATGAAAAATGCGACGCCATCTCGGCAGCATACCCATGCCGATATGCGTCAATGGTTCGGCGCAGCGGCGCCGCGCGTCAGCCGGCGCCCGCGTGCGGCGCGTCCAGCTCGCCGGCGATCGTGGGAATCAGCTCGGATACGGTCGGGTGGATCGCCACCACGTGGGTCAGCTGCCGGCAGGTCATCCCGGCGGCCATTGCAGCCAGCACCATGTGCACGGCCTCGTCGCCGCCGGGGCCGAGGATGGCGGCCCCGAGGATCTCGTCCGTCTGCCCATCCGCGATGATCCGCATCGAGCCCTGGGACTCGCCTTTTTCGACGGCGCGTCCCACGCGCGTCATGGGCCGCTTCCCGACGCGTACGGTGCGGCCCTGCGCCAGCGCCTGTTCCTCCGTCATGCCGACGCGTCCAAGGGGCGGATCGATATACAGTGCATAGACGGGGATGCGGTCGTTCACCGAGCGCGACGCGCCGTCCAGCAGGTTGGCGGCGACGATCTCGTAGTCGTTGTAGGCCGTGTGCGTGAAGGCGCCGCGCCCGTTGCAGTCGCCCAGCGCCCAGATGCCCGGGACGTTCGTACGCAACTGCTCGTCGACCTCGATATGGCCGTGCGGACCGGTGCGCACGCCGGCCTTGTCGAGGCCCAGGTCGTCCGTGTTCGGCACGCGGCCCGCCGCCACGAGGATGTGGCTGCCGACGGTCTGTTCCTTGCCGCCATGCGTGATCACCGCGCCGCCTTCCGGATGCGGGCGTACCTGGATGCATTCCGCGTCCAGCTTGAACATGATGCCCTCGGCTTCGAGGATGGCGCGGATCTCGTCCGAGACGTCGCGGTCCTCGCGCGGCATGAGGCGCGCGCCGCGTTCCACCACCGTCACCTGCGAACCGAAACGGCGGAACATCTGCGCGAATTCCAGTCCGATGTAGCTGCCGCCGATGACGACCAGGTGGCGCGGCAGTTCGCGCAGCGTCACCATGTCGCTGCTGCTGAGCCAATCGATGTCGCCGAGTCCTTCGATGTTCGACGCCGAAGCGCGGCCGCCCACGTCGATGAAGATCCTGTCCGCCTCCAGAAGACGGTCGCCTGCCCGCACCGTGCGCGCGCTCTCGAAGCGCGCATGGCCGTGGATCAGCGTGCAGCCGGGCAGCCCGGTGATCCAGCGCTCGAGTCCAGCGCGGCTTTTGCCGACGATGGCGCGGGTCCGGTCGTTCACGGCCGCCATGTCGACCACGGGCGCGCCCGCGATCGTCACGCCGTATTCGCCGGCCCGCGCGGCCAGGCGGGCGACGCGGGCGCTCGCCACCATCGCCTTGGTGGGCGTGCAGCCGACGTTTACACAGGTGCCGCCCACGGCACGGCGTTCGATGACGGCGACGGTCATGCCGGCCGTTCCCAGGCGGTTGGCCAGGGCGGACGCCGCCTGGCCCACGCCGATGATCACTGCGTCGAATCGTTCGGTGACGGCTGGCATGGCTGCTCTCCTTGTCGACGCCGGCGCGGGTGTCCGGCCGGGCGTTCTATTGTAGGACGTTCGGCCGGGCGGCCGGCACTGGCCGGATTGCGGGGGGCGTATCAGCAGCCATACATCTCCGACTGGCACCGCAACCTGGAAACGATCGCTTCCCTGAGCCTGGCCGGCCCCGTCACCTCCACCTCCGGCGCCAGCCGCAGCAACTGCCCGGCCCCATGCTCGACCGACTCGACCGGAATCCGCAACGCGACCCGCCCATCCCGCCACCGCGCCGGCCGCGCGTCCGCCACGGCACGGGCAACGGCGGCATTCAGGTAACGCAGACTCTTGAGCCCGGCCGGCGTCGCCAGCACGTCCGCATGGTCCGTATAAAGCTCGGCCTCGAAGCGCGCGACGGACTCCGCCCAGTAGCGCGCCAGGTCGAACCGCGCCGGCCGTTTTGCGCGCTGCTCCAGCATCGCCGCGCGTTTCACGTTCGAGATCCGGTACGTGCGCGGCTTGCCGTCCGCCGCGGCGACGAGATACCACGCACCCGCCTTCAGCACGAGCCCCAGCGGATGCACGACCCGCTCGACCTCGTCGCGCCAGCTCTCGTAGCTCATGCTCAGTTGCCTCTCCGACCAGAGTGCTTCGGCGACGACCGCCAGGCACGGCACCGCATCCGCCTCGCGATACCAGTCGACCGGGTCGAGGTGAAAGCGCGACTGCATCTTCTGCGCTTCCGAGCGCGACGATTCCGGCAGCGACGTCAGCAACTTGAGTTGCGCGCCCTGCAGCGGCTTGTCGAGGCCGAGGTCGGCTGCGGGGCCAGCCAGGCCGCTGAGGAAGACGACTTGCGCTTCGGCCGGCGTCAGGCCGGTCAGTCGCGTGTTCCAGCCGTCGAGCAGGCGGAAGCCGCCGGTGCGGCCCCGTTCGGCGTAGATCGGCACACCGGCTGCGGTGAGCTGGTCGATGTCGCGGTGCAGCGTGCGCACGGAGATTTCCAGCGCCGCGGCGAGCGCGGCGGCGCTCATGGGGCCGCGTGTCTCAAGCATCATTTGGATGGAAAGCAGGCGGCTGGCGCGCATGGTCGGGCGGAATATATGACATCAGGTGGCAGATATTCTATTCGATACTGCCTGCATTGATACCAACGAGGAGCCCGCCATGCCACCGACACATCCCCAGGTCGTCGAACTGCGCCAGTACACGCTGCACCCGCGAAAGCGCGATGCGCTGATCGAGCTGTTCGACCGTGAATTCGTCGAGTCCCAGGAAGCGGAAGGCATGAGCGTGATGGGCCAGTTCCGCGATCTGGATGATCCGGACCGCTTCGTCTGGCTGCGTGGTTTTGCCGACATGCCGTCGCGTGCACGCGGCCTGCAAGGCTTCTACGGCGGTCCGGTCTGGGCGGCCCATCGCGACGCGGCGAACGCGACCATGATCGATTCCGACGACGTCCTGCTGCTGCGCCCGGCGTGGCACGGCGCCGGTCTCGCGCATGATCCCGCACGCAGGGCAGGGGGCGCGGACGGCTTCGTGGACGTCACCGTGTTCACCCTGAACGATGCCGCGGGCCCGGCACTGCTCGACGTCTGCCGCGAGCGCATGACGTCCGTTCTGCAAAGGGACGGGGCGCTGGCGCAAGGCTGGTATGTCACCGAACCGAGCCCGAACAATTTCCCGCGGCTGCCCGTGCGTGAAGGCGAGCACGTGCTCGTTAGCGTGGCCGTGTTCAAGGAGCCGATCGAACGGAACGTGACGCCGGCCCTGTCGCAGTGGCTCAAACAGCCGCCCCATTCCATGAAACTCGCGCCGACAGTCCGTTCGGCCATCCATGCATAAGGATCCCACCATGAACGATTTCGATTTCCTCGTCGGCCACTGGACAGTCCGCCATCGGCGTCTCAAGGAACGCCTCGTCGGATGCACCGAATGGGAAGAGTTTAGCGGGACATGTTCCCTGCGACCGCTATTGGACGGCCAGGCGAACGTCGACGACAACGTGCTGGAAACGCCGACAGGCACCTATCGTGCGGCCTCGATCCGCGCCTATGATCCGGCGACGGATCAGTGGTCGATCTGGTGGCTCGACAGCCGCCAGCCCCATGACCTGGGCGTCCCGGTCGTGGGCGCGTTCAAGGACGGCACCGGTACCTTCTTTGCCGACGACACCCTGGACGGCAAACCGATCCGCGTACGCTTCCTCTGGACGGACATCACGGCCGCGGGCGCCCGCTGGCAGCAGGCGTTCTCGAAGGATGGCGGCGCGACGTGGGAAACGAATTGGGTCATGAAGTTCGAGCGCGCCGTTTCTTGAACGTTCCGCGCAGCAGGCCGTCCATGCCCCGCCCTTGCCATCATCGCTGCGGGACGCTTCCACCGCCGGCATCGGGCGCCGCGTCGATGTTGAACTTGAAACCCTCCACGACGTCCAATTTGTTCGCCATTCGCACTAACTGATACCGATTGGCAACACTGCTTTTCAGTTTTATTGCGTGCACCTAAATGGTGAGGTATCTTGCTGTATCGCAAGAATCTCTAAGAAACTCACCATGTCGGTGCCCTCCACTGAAACCTCGCTGCAGCCCCTGGTCCGGCTCCTCGGCTATGCCCGCTATGTCTTCGCGGGCTTGCTGCTCATCACGGTCATCCTGCTCGTATGGCAGCGCTATGGCATGGAAAAGGTCGTCGAGTTGACCGGCGATCACGTTCCGCTGTGGGTAGAGGATGACCGGTCGGGCGGTGGCGCTTCCGTGGCCTCGCTCGAGCGCAAAGGGCAGGACCTCATCGTGCACTGCCATATCGCGTCGAAGAGCCCGTGGCCGTACTGTAAGTTGAGTTTCAATTTCCTCAAGGGGGAGAAGGGCATGGACATGTCCCGTTTCGACTTCTTGACCATCGAGGGGCGATATGCCGGGCCGGGGGCGTCGAAATTCGGCCTGGTGCTTGCGGATATCGAAGAAGGGCTGACCCACCTCGACCAGTGGCAAACCTACAAGATCAACCAGATCGATGCGCTCGACCTGCCGCCCGATGGCAAAGTCTTCGTGATACCGATCAAGTGGTTTGGCGTGGCGCAGTGGTGGAAGGACATGGCAAAGCCGACGCTGGCGCATTCCGCGGTCAATGTCGACAACGTCGCGCGCGCGGAATTGATGATCAATGGCGGCGGCAAGGAAGGCGAGCACGTCTTCACCCTGCACGCCCTGCGCCTGCACGGCAAGATGATCAGCCGCGACACGCTGCTGATGTGGATCGTGGCCGCATGGGTATCGTGCGCCGTCGGCTGGCTCGCGATCCTCACGCTGTCGCTGCGCTCGCAACTGCGGGACAGCCGGGCGGCCGTCGCGCTGCTCAGGACGGTCAACAAGGCGCTCGAACTTGAAGCGCGCGACCTGGCCGGGCAGGCGCACATCGATCCGCTCACGGGCGTGCTGAACCGGCAAGGCCTGCGGGCGGCGCTGATGAGCACGTCGAGCCTGCTGGCCGATCCGATGGCCGTGATCTTCATCGACATCGACCACTTCAAATCGATCAACGACACGCATGGCCACGACGTGGGCGACGATGTCCTGCGCAAGTTCGCCAGCGTCATCGCGTCCGGCATCCGTTCGTCCGACCGCCTCGTGCGCTGGGGCGGCGAGGAATTCCTCATCGTCTGCCCGGTGACCAACGTGCACCAGGGACGGACTCTCGCGGAAAACCTGCGCCGTGCGCTGCACCAGCAGGCGTGGCCGGCGGATCTGCATGTCACAGCCTCGTTCGGCGTGGCGCAGCATCACGAGCGCGATGAAGTCGGTGTCGTCATCAAGCACGCCGACGAAGAGCTGTATCGCGCCAAGCAGGGCGGCCGCGACCGCGTTTGCGCCTATGTTCCGGCCGACATGATCGCTAACGCCGCGGCGGCCTGACGTCATAGCGTATAACGATTATGTCCGCGTCCATCGCCTCGCTTCAGCCGTTAGCCCGTATCGTCGGCTATGCCCGTTACGTGTTCGGCGGGCTATTGCTGCTGACGATCGTTCTGCTCACCTGGCAGCGCGTCGGCATGGAGGAGGTGGTTGAGCTGACCGGCGATCATTTCCAGGTCTGGATCGAGGATGATCGCAGCAGCGGCGAAGGCGGCGCTTCGGTCGGGGTGATCGAAAAGAAAGGGCGCGACCTGGTCGTGCATTGTCATGTCGTCCCGAAGTACGGATGGCCATATTGCAAACTCACGTTCAATCTTCTCAAGGGGAATGTGGGTATGGACATGTCAACGTTCGATTACATGACCATTGACGGACACTATTCCGGCACCGGGAACCCGGACTTCAGTATGGCCCTGGCCCAGGTCGAGAAAGGGTTGACGCGGCTCGACCAGTGGGAAACCTTCAAGGTCCACCAGGTCGATAAACTCGATTTGCCGGCCGACGGCGAGTTACGCATTCCGCTCAAATGGTTCGCTGTGGCACCCTGGTGGAAGGATATGGTCAAGCCGTCGATGGAGCACGCGGCCGTCAATGTCGACAATATCGCGCGCGTCGAGTTGCTGATCAGGGGCGACGGCAAGGACGGCGTGCATGTGTTCACGTTGCGCCGACTGCAGTTGCACGGCAAGGTGATCGCCCTGAATACATTGCTGATGGGGCTGGTGAGCGCCTGGGTCCTGTGCGCCGTCGGCTGGCTGGTGGCCGTCACGCTGTCGTTGCGTACGGAATTGAAGGACCGGGAGGCGGCCATCGCCTTGCTCAAGGAGGTCAACAAGGCGCTCGAGCTCGAGGCCCGCGACCTGGCCGGGCAGGCGCACATCGATCCGCTCACGGGCGCGCTGAACCGGCAGGGCCTGCGGGCGGCGCTGATGAGTACGTCGAGCCTGCTGGCGGATCCGATGGCCGTGATCTTCATCGACATCGACCACTTCAAATCGATCAACGACACGCATGGCCACGACGTGGGCGACGATGTCCTGCGCAAGTTTGCCAGCGTCATCGCGTCCGGCATCCGTTCGTCGGACCGCCTCGTGCGCTGGGGCGGCGAGGAATTCCTCATCGTCTGTCCGGTGACCAACGTGCACCAGGGACGGACTCTCGCGGAAAACCTGCGCCGTAGGTTGCACCAGCAGGCGTGGCCGGTTGGCCTGCGCGTCACGGCGTCATTCGGCGTGGCACAGCACCACGAGCGCGATGAAGTCGGTGTCGTCATCAAGCACGCCGACGAAGAGCTGTATCGCGCCAAGCAGGGCGGCCGCGACCGCGTTTGCGCCTATGTTCCCGCCGACATGATCGGGAACGCCGAGGCGGCCTGACGTTACCGCCCGAACTACAGCGTTATGTCGGTCCCGAGCCGCTTGAGGATCTGCGCGATCCATTGCGGATGCGCGGGCCAGGCCGGGGCGGTGACGAGGTTGCCGTCCGTGACGGCCTGGTCGACCGGGATGTCGGCATATTCGCCGCCGGCCAGCTTGACCTCCGGCGCGCAGGCGGGATAGGCCGACACGCGCTTGCCGCGGATGACGTCGGCGGCTGCCAGCAGCTGGGCGCCGTGGCAGACGGCGGCGATCGGCTTGTCGGCGTGCGCAAAGCCCCGCACCAGCGCGATCACCTGCGGATCGAGGCGCAGGTATTCCGGCGCGCGGCCGCCCGCGATGACGAGGGCGTCGTAGTCGTCCGCGCTCGCTTCGGCGAAATCGGCGTTCAGCGCGAACTGGTGGCCGGGCTTTTCCGTGTAGGTCTGGTCACCTTCGAAATCGTGGATCGCGGTCTTGACCTTGTCGCCCTTCTTCTTGCCGGGGCAGACGGCGTGCACCGTGTGGCCTACCGCCAGCAGCGCCTGGAACGGCACCATGGTTTCGTAATCTTCCGCAAAATCGCCGGTCAACAACAGGATCTTTTTCGCTGCCATCGTGTGTTCTCCTTGAAGAGGTTCCCCTGGACTTGCCTCGACAAGATACCATCGTCGCGCGGGCGCCGTAAGGCTTGATGTTCGGCACGGTTTGTTGCCGGAAGCGGATCCGCAACAAGGGAGCTCGCTCCGCGCCCGATCGTGGACGTGCCGGCGCCGGATTGAAAGCGGCTCAGGCCGCCGGCACGCATTCCTCGAGCACGCGCGCACGCAGGGCCGCCAGCGGCAGCGGGCGCGCCAGCAGGTAACCCTGCACGTAGTCGCAGCCCGCCTCGCGCAGCCATTCGAACTGCTCGGGTTCCTCGACGCCCTCGGCGACCACGGTCAGCCTGAAGCCGTGGGCGAGGGCGATCACGGCGCCGGCGATCGTCGTGCCCGACGTGGGCAGCAGGCGGACGAAGCTGCGGTCGATCTTGAGGTGGTTGATCGGGAAGGTCTGCAGGTAGGCGAGCGACGAATAGCCGGTGCCGAAGTCGTCGATCGACAGGCGTACGCCCAGCGCGCGCACGTTGTGCATGAATTCGACGGCGCCGTCCAGGTCTTCCATCAGCATGCTTTCCGTGAGCTCCAGCTCGAGCCGGTCCGCGGGCAGGCCCGTGTGCGCCAGCGTGCTTTCGACGACGCGGATGAAATCCTTGTCGCGCAGCTGGCGCGCGGAGACGTTGACGGCCATGCTGAGCCACGTGCCGGTCTGGCGGTACAGCGCGACGGCGTCGCGGCAGGCGCGGTCCAGCACCCACTTGCCGACTTCGACGATCAGGCCGCTTTCCTCGGCGATGGGGATGAATTCCGCCGGCGAGATATAACCCTGATCCGGATGCGGCCAGCGCAGCAGCGCTTCCACGCCGACCATCTTGCGCGAGCCGCAGGCGTATTGCGGCTGGTAGCACAGTTCCAGCAGGCCGGCCTCGAGGTGGCGCCGCAGGTCGCGTTCCAGGCGCGCGCGCCGCTGCGTGGCGAGGATCATGTCGCGCTCGAACAGGACCACGTTGTCGCGGCCCTTGCCCTTGGCGCGGTACAGGGCGGCGTCGGCGTTGCTGAGCAGTTCGCTCATCGTGTGCGCGTCGTCCGGGAACACGCAGGCGCCGATGCTGGCGGTGGGCATCACTTCGATCCCCTCGACCTGCAGCGGCTGGCGCAGCGCGGCCACGATGCGCTGGCCCGCGCGTTCCAGCTCGGCCGCATCGTCGAGCGGGGCGACGATGACGGCGAATTCGTCGCCGCCGATGCGGCCGATGCGGTCGCTGGGGCGCGCCGTCGCGCGTAGCCGGCTTGCCACCTGTTGCAGCAGGCGGTCGCCGGCGGCGTGGCCGGCGGTGTCGTTGACGACCTTGAAGTTGTCGAGGTCGATCAAGAGCAGGCCGATGCGGCCGCCGCCCTCGGTGCGCATGGCGATTTCGAGCTCCAGCGCTTCGTAGGTGCAGCGGCGGTTCGGCAGGTCGGTCACGGTGTCCGTGTAGGCCAGGTGCTTCAGCTGCGATTCGGCGCGGCGCATGCGGGCCTTGGTGCGGCGCGTGAGCATGGACGTCGTCACCAGCGCGCCCAGCGAGGCCAGGGCCAGCAGGGCGCCGTAGCGCAGCAGGCCGTTGCGGATGCCGACCGTGTCGGCCGTCAGTACGACCCGGCCCAGCGCCATGCCGCGGTAGCGGACGGGCCGCGCCACCGAGAGCGGCGTGAACAGCGTCCAGTCGCGCAGCAGCGACGGCGTATCGTCGACGGCACCGTTGCGGTAGGCGGCGAATTCGACGTCCTGGCGGTCGTACACCGTGGCGGCGGCGAGGAACGACGAGTGGCGGAACGAACGCAGCATCTCGTGCGCCGCGTCCTGGTCGTGGAACATCAATGTGGCCGCAACGTTGTCGGCGATGATCGCGGCCTGCACGGTGAGGTCGTCGGTGAGGTTGCGGCGCAGCGCGACGAACTGGTAAGCGAGCAGGATGCAGCAGGCCACGCCGAGCGCGGCGGCCGCGGCCAGCAGCTGGCCCATGCCGAGCATGCGGCTCAGTTCTCCGGGGCGGCGTGCCGTCGTCGGGTTCATAACACGTTCCTCGCCAGGCGCAGCAGGTGGGAAGAAAAGCGCAGGCCGCTCTTCGCCGCTTCCTGCGTGTCGATGTCGAAGCGGATGTGTTCATCGTCCTCGACGAGCGTGATGGCGGCCTTGCCGCCGGCGCCGTCGCGCACGACGAGCACGCCCGCCGCCAACGCGGCCGGCCGCTCCATCGAGCGCGCCAGCACGGCGATGTCGCAGTGCGCGGCTTTCGGATGCGCCAGGTCCGTCACGGTCCAGGGGCGGTCGTTGACCGGCTTGCCGTTCAGGGCGCTCAGCGCGGACCACAGCGGATTGTCCGGATTCACGCACACGAACAGCGGCCCCTTGGCGGCGGCATCCGGCCAGGTCGTGAACATTGCGAAGTTGAAGATGTACGCCGCCTTCATGTCCTTGCCCTCGACCTGGGCGCGGCAGACGCCGGCCGCCAGGCCCAGGCCGGTTGCAATCGCCAGGATAGCGAGGGCGCGGATCATCGTCAGAACCGCCAGTCGAGTTTCGCGGCCAGCGTGCGGCCTTCGCGCGCGAGCGCGGTCTGCACGAAGGCGGGGCCGGCCACGTCGGCATAGCGCTTGCCGGTGGCGTTGTAGGCGCTGAGCGACAGCTCGGTGCGCGGCAGCAGCCGCAGCGCGGAGAGCGTGACGTTGGCGACGCAGTAGCCGCCGGCCGCGCCCTGGTCGGCCAGGCGCTTGCCGCTGCACTGCAGCTCGGCGCCGACGCGGCCGCCGCGCCAGCCCAGCGGCGCCGTGAGGTTGGCCTTGGCCAGGTGGCGCGGCGAATCGATCAGGGGCACGTCGCGGGTGCCGCGCGCCAGCTGCCAGGAATAGCTGGCGCGCAGGCGTACGGCGCCGAAGTCGCGGTCGAGCGCGGCTTCCAGGCCGCGGGCATCGGCATGGTCGATGTTGCGGAAGATGAGCATGCCCGTGCCCGGCTCGACCTGCTGGCTGATCAGGTCGTCCACCGCGTAGCGGAACAGGGACAGCGTGGCGTGGCCGCCGCCTGCCAGGACGTGTTCCAGCACCAGCTCGCGCGTCGCGATCTTTTCCGGGCGCAGGTTCGGGTTGGGGAGCAGGCCGCCCGCCATCTCCGGCAGCGCGTAATACATCTCGTAGGCGTTGGCCGCGCGGAAGGCGCTGCCCGCGATCAGCTTGACGGTGTCGGACGGCGTCGCCTTGTACACGACGGCCACGCGCGGGCTGAAGCGATGCATGTCCGGGTCTTCGCGGTCGTCGTAGCGCACGCCGGCGTTGACGAGGAAGCCGGCCGGCAGGCGGATCTCGTCTTCCACGAACACGGCGCGGCGCATCGCATCGCGGTGGTCCTGCAGCAGCAATTCGTAGGGCTGCTGGTTGTAGTTGTACTGGTCGCGGTGCGCGTCGCGTCCCAGCTCGGCGCCGATCACGATCTTCTGGCCCGGCAGGTTCGTCAGCGTCGCGTGCGCGCTGGCTTCGTACCAGCGCGCGTGGGCGCCGTCGACGTTCTGGCGGACCACGCCCTCGATGTCCGGATACCAGCCTGGCCCCTCGTAATCGGCCTGGCCCGACTGCAGCTGGACCGCCAGCGCCAGCGCGGGCGCGAGCTGGCGGTTCCACGCGAGGCCGAGGATCGTCTGCGTGTCGCGGGTCTGGTTCGGCGTATTGAACACGGCGCCGAAGGATCCCGTCGGGATCCCCTTGGTGCGCGCGACGTGGCTGGCCGTGAGCGTCACGCCACCAAAGCTGCCCTTGGCGAGGAAGTTCTGGGCGCGGTCCCAGTCGAGGTGGCGGGCGATGCCGTTGTTGGTCTCGGGGGCGTCGAACTCCGGGTAATACAGGTCGCGGCCCGCGCGGTTGAAGGCGCTGGCGGACAGCAGCAGGTCGGCGCCGTTCTGGCCGTGCCAGCCGTAGCTGGTGCGGGCCTTGCGCTCGCCCTGGCCGGCCGCCGTGACGGCGCCCTGGACGCCGGACAGGCCGCTGCCGTCGCGCGTGACGACGTTGATCACGCCGAACAGCGCGTTCGAGCCATACACGGCCGAGCCGGGACCGGGCACGAATTCGATGCGCTTGACCATGTCCATGTCGACCAGGCCCTCGGTGCCGATGAGGGCCTGGTCGTACACGGCGTCGTTGATGCGCATGCCGTCGACCAGCAGCAGGAAGCGGCTGTTGTAGTCGCCCGGACGCAGGAAGCCGCGCGCGCCCAGGTACGTGTAGTTGCGGTCGCCCGTCACGTACAGGCCGGGCAGCGTGGCCAGCGCGTCGGCCAGTGTGCGCCAGCCATGGTCGCGGATGTCGGAGGCGGTGAGCACGACCGCGGACGACGGTGCGTCGCTGATCGGCTGGGCGAATTTCGATGCGGCCGTGACGACCCGCATCTGCATCAGTTCCTCGAGGGGGATCGTACTCAGCGAACGGATGTCGCCGGTCTCCATGTCGGCGCCGGCGAGTGCGACGGTGGGCCAGGCCAGCACGGCGGTGCAGACGATGACGGACAGGGTGCGTGACGACATGGACGTGGACATGGGATGACAAAGGCCTGCGGTAACAGCCCGTCTTCTGTAAATTGTTTCAAATAATCACATGTCAGTACTATAGAGAAACTTTCGCGGCGTGGCACCGAAAAGTTGCATCGAAAAGACAGAATAACGCATTTATGGCAAGCATCATTCCATATTGCACCAAAAATGGGCGGTTACACTCACTTGCAATTGATACTGTTTCACTCTTTCCACATTGGCGCATGACCGTTACTCTGTACACATATTTGTTACAACGATATGTAAGGGGAACACCATGCAAGCATTTGCTATCCGTCACACCGCCCGTGCCGCCCTCGTCGCCGCGGTCCTCGCCGCGCCATTTGCAGCCCAGGCCGCACCCGACCACCATCCGCGCGCCGAAGCGCAATGCCGCAACTGCGCGACGGTCGTCTCGAACCATACGTACAAACGTGAACCCGAGCGCGCCAGCGGCGTCGGCGGCGTGGGCGGTGCGGTCGTCGGCGGCCTGCTGGGCAACCAGGTAGGCAGCGGCCGCGGCCGCACCCTGGCCACGGTGGCGGGCGCGGTGGGCGGCGCCTATGCCGGCAACCGCATCGAGCGCAACATGAAGGCGGAAACCTATACGGACGTGCGCGTGAAGATGGCGGCCGGCGGGTACCGTACCTTCACGGAGAAGGGCGTGCCGCGGTTCCGCAATGGGGAGCGCGTGCGCGTGCTGGATGGGCGCCTGGTCCGTTAATCGGCGGGCCGCACGTTCTTGATCACGAACCCGCTCGCCGGCAACGTCGGAATCCTGCGCATGCCGACCGTCAGGTCCTGCGGCGGCACGTCGTAGGCGATCTCGCTGGCGAACAACTGCAGCGCCGACTTCACCAGGTCGCCCGTCACGAATTCGCCCGGGCAGCGGTGGCCCGAGTAATGGTCGCCGCCGCCGTGCGGTACGAAATCGAAACCGCTGCTCTGCCGGCGGTCGAAGCGCTCCGGCCGGAACACCTCGGGGTCGCCCCAGATCGCGGGGTGGTGGTTCGTGCCGTACAGGTCGAACAACACCCACGTCCCCTTTTTCACATGCATCCCGTGCCAGTCGAAGGCGTGCAGGGCGCGGCCGCCCATCGCCGGGATGAACGGGTAGTAGCGCCGCACTTCCTGCATGAACCACGTCGTGTACGCGTCGTCGCCCGCCGCGATGCGCGCGCGTGATTCCGGATGGTCGTGCAGCGCCAGCAGGCCGAACACGATGTAGCGCGCCACGGCCACCGTCGGGCGCAGCAGGTTGATGAGTTCCACGCCCGCGTGCTTGCGGTGCATGGGTTCCCCATCGGCGTCGCGGTGGCGTGCGATCACGTTCAGCGGACTGTCGAACGCCGGCTGGACCTGGCCGGCGCGCACGGCGTCGACGAGGGCGCGGGCCCATTGCTCGGTGCGGGCACGCGCGAGGTGGCCGCGCCAGTTGCGCGGGCCGGCCGAACCGGCGCCCGCGATCATCCGCGCGAATTCGCGCGTGCGCTCGCGCGCGTCCTCCGCGCTGACCGGAATCCCGGCCCAGCGGCACACGGCGCGGCACAGCACTTCCTGCGCGGCCTCGTGCACGACGACCTGCGCGTTGCCCGTCCACTGCGCGAAGCGCGTGCGCCATTCCGCCGCGGCCAGGCCGACGAGGCGCTGCCGCTCCAGGGGGCTGAACAACGACATCAGCATGGCCTTGCGCTTCTTGTGCGCCTCGCCGTCCAGCGCCATCACGCTGCCGAAGTCCTGCAGCAGGGCCATCGTCGTCGCCGGCAGCGCGTGGCGGCGCGTGAAGCGGCCGGGTTGATAAAACATGCGGCCCGCGTCCTCGCCGCGCACGCACAGCACGCGCCGCAGCATCAGGCGGGTCGCGAACATGTCGCTGTCCAGCGCGGCGTAACGGCGCGGCATGAACTCGTAGCCTTGCGCCAGAAAGGCGATCGAGTTGTCGAAACCCGCGGCGCGCGGTGCGGCGTCGAGGGCGTCGGCATGGTGGTGGTCGGTATTGCTCAAAACTTCTCCTGCGGTGGTGATACCGGATACCCGGTGCGTCAGTGCGGCACGGGCACGAAGGCGGGGTCGGGCGTGTCCTGCAGCGCGCGCGGCAGGTAGATCGTCACGGTCGTGCCTTCTCCTTCCCGGCTCGCCAGCCGGATATGGCCGCCGCTCTGCTTGACGAAGCCGTGCGCCATCGACAGGCCCAGGCCCGTGCCCTTGCCCTCGGGCTTGGTCGTGAAGAACGGTTCGAACGCCCGTTCGATCACGTCGGGCGGCATGCCGCTGCCGGTGTCGCTGACGGCGATCGTGACGAACTCGCCGGGACGGATGCCGGGGTAGGCCAGCTGGTCGGCCGGATCGACCGTGATGTTGGACAGCGTGATGGTGACGGTGCCGCCGCCCTCCATCGCGTCGCGCGCGTTGATCACGAGGTTCAGCAGCACGTTTTCCAGCTGGTTCGGGTCGACGAGGACGTTCCACAGGTCGGGCGGGATGGTCAACCGGATCGCGACGCTGTCGCCGACGGCGCGGTGCAGCAGCGCGTCCATGCGTTCGATGAGCTGGGCCAGGTTGACGACGCTCGGGTGCAGCGGCTGGCGCCGCGCGAAGGCGAGCAGTTGGGCGGCCAGCTTCTTGCCCCGTTCGACGGCGTCGAGGATGTTCAGCAGGCGCTTGCGGCCGTTGTCGTCGCTGCGCAGCATCAGCTGGACGTTGGCGCTGATGATGTGCAGGATGTTGTTGAAGTCGTGCGCCACGCCGCCGGTCAGCTTGCCGACGGCTTCCAGCTTCTGCGAGCGCAGCAGCGCGGCGCGCGCTTCCTCCAGGCCTTGCTGGCGCTGCCGCTCGCGCTCCGCCGTTTCCTTGCGCGGGCGGATGTCGCGCACGAACGCCGTGATGCCGTAGCCGTGCTTCGTCGCCAGCGGCGTCATCGCAACCTCCACCGGGATCGCGTGGCCGTCGCGCGTCAGCGCCGTCGTTTCCGTCGGGCCCGTCAGCATCGCGCAGGTGCCGCTCTGGGCGAACTGCACCAGGCAGTCCCGCCACGCCGCGCGCCCGGACGCCGGGACCAGGAGGTCGAGCACGTCGTGCCCCACCGCTTCGTCCTCGCGCCAGCCGAACAGTTTGCAGGCCTGCAGGTTCCAGTCCGTGATGCGGCCGTCGGGTGCGATGGCGATGAAGGCGTCGTACGCCGTCTGCAGGATCAGGCGCACGCGCTCGCGTTCGGCGTCGATGCGGTCGCGCGAGGCGCGCAGTTCCACCGTCATCCCCTGTGCCAGCTGCAGCGCGCGGCGGCGTTCGGAGGCCAGCAGCCAGACGACGAGCGCCAGCAGCACGCCCAGGCCGATGCCCGTCAGCGCGATCGCGACGGTCGTGCGGCGCTCCAGCGATGCCTCGAAACGGGGCATCGAGTGGATGGCGACGGTCCATGTGCGGCCGGCGCTGTCGACCGTCGTCTGGTAGCTCAGCAGCGGCTTGCGGCCGGCGGGGCCGGCGCCGGACGACCGGTAGAGCAGGGCGTCCGCGGTGGGCGCCAGGCCATCGTAGATCTCGACGAGCAGATCGTCCGCGTGCTCGCCCCCCAGGCCGCGCATCAGGTCGTTCATCCGGAACGGCGCGTACACCCAGCCGATGATGGCAGCGCGCCGGGCGTCGAGCGAGTCGTGCACGAGGCCGGCCTCGTACACCGGCATGTACATCAGGAAGCCGGGCTGGCCGCCGTTGCCGCCTTCCTGCACCAGCACGACCTTGCCGGTGGCGGCCGCATGGCCGGTATCGCGCGCCTGCTCCATCGCCGCGCGCCGCACCGGCTCGCTGAACATGTCGTAGCCGAACGCGCGCAAATTGCGTCCCGAGAACGGTTCGATGCGCGTGATCGACGTGATCACGGGGCGCGGCCCGGGCGGCTTGATCGCATAGTCGCGAAAGCCTTCGGCGCGCATCGCGGCGACGTGCGCGTCGAGCCGGCCGGGCGGGACGATCGCGGCGATGCCCAGCGCCTCGATGCCGGGGAAGTGTTCGTTCAGGCGCAGCAGGTCGTAGTACTCGGCGAATGCACCGCGGTCGATCTCGACCGAGCCGCGCAGGAAGCCGCTCGTGGCCAGCAGCACTTCCTCGTAGACGTCCATGCGCCGGTCGATGCTGGCCGCCATGTCGCGTGCGCGGAAATTGAAATTGCCGGCCAGTTCGGCCGCCGCGGTCCGCTGCGCATTGCCGGCCACCATATAGGTCACGATCAGCGCGGCGAGAAACGCGAGCGCGGCCAGGAGCAGGGGAAGGTGGACCGGGCTGCGCGGCGACGGGCGGGTGGCTGGAACGGGCGATGGGTCTGGACGCGGCATGAATGCAGTACGCTGTACTCGACAAGGGAAAAGGTGGCAATGGTCCATTGCCGGCAGGGCAAGCGTGCCGTCATGACAGGATACGCGGGTGCCCACGAAATCGGCGCACAACAGGGCGCGTATCGTCCGGCTACAATGAGCGTTTTACGCCATGCCGATGCCTTTCCACTTCTCCACGATGAGCCTGCTGCAGCGCGTGCGCCGGGGTGCCGCGCTGGCCCTCGTCGCCGTCCTCCTGTGGGCCGCGCTCGCGCCCGTGCGCTACCCGACGCGCGAGCGCACGTTCGTGTTCCCGCGCGGCGCGGCCATCCTGCGCGGGGAGGATGCCGGCCTGGTGCCGGCCGAGGTGCAGCTGACGCTGGGCGTGCGCGACGTCCTGCTGCTTCTCAACCGCGACATCGCGCCGCACGTGTTCGGGCAGGTGCTCGTGCTGCCGGGCCACGCGTTCCGCCTGCCGTTCGAGCAGGCCGGCGACTACGTGTACGCCTGCGACGCGGCGCCCGGCCATGCCGTCACGGTGCGCGTGGGCAATCATCCCGATCCCGGCTGGGCGCGCCTCGGGTGGCGCCTGCGTGCCCTGGCCGAGGCCGTCCGCACCCTGCCGATCGTCGCGCCGGACGACTGACGGGACGTGCAATCGTGCTCCGTCCCGCGCGGCGAATCTGTCATCATGCGCGCATGGCCACGATCACGTTACCCCTGTTCCCGCTCAGTACGGTCCTGTTTCCGGATGGCGTGCTGCCGCTACAGATCTTTGAGGTACGCTACCTCGACATGATCAGCCATTGCCTGACGGAAGACGAGCCGTTCGGCGTCGTGCTGCTGACGCATGGCCAGGAGGTGCGCACCCCGCAGGGCCAGGAAAAGTTCGCGTCCGCAGGCACGCTGGCCTCCGTGCAGGACACGACGGCCTCCACGCCGGGGCTGCTGCAGGTGGTGTGCCGCGGCGGCGCGCGTTTCAATGTCCTGGAAAGCGAACGCCGCACGAACGGCCTGTGGATGGCCGAGGCGGAATTGCTGGAAGACGATCACATCGTGCGCATCCCGTCCGACCTGAAAGGCGCGGCCGATGCGCTCGACCGCGTGCTGGCGTCACTGCACGACGTGCCGCAGAGCCGCTGGCCCGTGCAGCCGCCGTTCCGCCTGGACGATTGCGGCTGGGTGGCCAACCGCTGGTGCGAGCTGCTGCCGCTGCCCAATCACCAGAAGCAGAGCATGCTCATGCTGGACAATCCGATGATCCGGCTGGAGCTGCTGCATGACGTGCTCGACGAGCACGGCTTGATCACGTCCTGATTGTTCACGCGTTATAAAACGTCGTCGTTCCCGGACTGGCCGTCCGCCTTGGCGGGAACCCAGTTTTGCGTGCACTGCGACGATGCGTGCGAATTGGATCCCCGCCTGCGCGGGGATGACGTTGGGTAAGGTGCGCAGTGATTCTTAGGCCGCGACGCTGACGGCGCTACTGGTCGAGGCCGTGTCGCCGTCGTCCGAATACGCTTTCAGCAATTGCAGCGCATGGGCGAATTCGCGCATCGGATCGCGCTCGTGGTGCGGTTTGGCCGTCTGGCCGCTGTCCGATTCGCCGGCCCGCTTCGTCTCATACGCCGCCTGTTCCTGGGCGCTGACGGTACCGTCGCCGTTGGTGTCGGCCGGCTCGGTCGAGTCGCCGGTGCTGCCGGTGCTGCCCGTGCTGCCGGCCGCACCGCCCGGCGGCGGACCGGGCGGGGGACCGTCCGGCCGCATGCCGCCGCCGTTCACGCGCGACGCGTCGAACTGGGCGTTGAGCTGGTCGGACAGCTTCGTCATCGCATCCGTGAGCTCGCTCTTGGTGACCTTGCCGTCGCCATCGCCGTCGAGGGCGCTGAAGGCGTCGTCGATGTCGCCCGACTGCATGCCGCCGCCATCGTCCGTCGCCGAGAGCGCGCTCTGCAGGTCGGTCTTCTCGATATAGCCCTGGTTCTTCGTATCGAGTTTGGAAAAGACGGAATCGGCCCACGTCGACAGGCCACCGCTGATGCTCGCTACCATGCTGAATCCTTTATTTAATGAACTATTTATTCAAAGAATTATCGGTCCGGTAAGCGATTTAAAGCTGTAAAGGCGCGTAAAGGTAGGTAAAAACACGGATTTCATATACAGGGGGTAGGATTTGAGGTAACCTTGAGCGCGATTTAGATTCTCTACGTCAGCCTAAGCCGCCGCTCCCGGCCAAGCCCGCGCGAGGCGCGTCCCGTCACCCCGGTTTACCCGCGTTGGCCCAGCCTGGGCAGCAGCCCGGCCGTAGAACGCAACGATTCATTGCCCGAAAGAAAACATGTCTGAAACACCGACCACTATTGAAGCTGGCGGCGCGCCGACCGTGCGCTTCGCCGATTTCGGCCTCGCGCCTGAGATCCAGCGTGCGCTGTCGGACCAGGGCTATGTCCATCCGACCCCGATCCAGGCCCAGGCGATCCCCATCGTCCTGCAGGGCCGCGACGTCATGGGCGCGGCCCAGACCGGCACCGGCAAGACGGCGAGCTTCTCGCTGCCGATCATCCAGCTGCTGCTGCCGCATGCCAACACGAGCATGTCGCCCGCGCGCCATGCCGTGCGCGCCCTCGTGCTGACGCCGACGCGCGAACTGGCGATCCAGGTTGCCGAGAACGTCAAGGCCTATGCCCAGCACACGCCGCTGCGCTCCACCGTCGTCTTCGGCGGCATGGACATGAAGCCGCAGACCGAGATCCTGCGCCGCGGCGTCGAGATCGTCATCGCCACGCCGGGCCGCCTGCTCGACCACGTGGAGCAGAAGAACATCAGCCTGGCCCAGGTCCAGATGCTCGTGATGGACGAAGCCGACCGCATGCTCGACATGGGCTTCCTGCCCGACCTGCAGCGCATCATCAACCTGCTGCCGAAGAAGCGCCAGAACCTGATGTTCTCGGCCACGTTCTCGCCGGAGATCAAGAAGCTGGCGTCCAGCTTCCTGAACGACCCGCTGACGATCGAAGTCGCGCGCAGCAACGCCACCAACACCTCGATCACCCAGGTGCTGTACAAGGTCGACGAAGAGCAGAAGCGCAACGTCGTCGAGCACCTGATCCGCGCGCGCGACCTGAAGCAGGTCCTCGTGTTCTCGAACACCAAGATCGGCGCGTCGCGCCTGGCACGCTACCTCGAGCAGGCCGGCATCAAGGCCTCCGCCATCCACGGCGACAAGACGCAGCAGGAGCGCATCGCCGCGCTGGACGCGTTCAAGAACGGCGACATCGACGTGCTCGTCGCGACCGACGTCGCGGCGCGCGGCCTCGACATCACCGACCTGCCGTGCGTGATCAACTACGACCTGCCGTACAACGCGGAAGATTACGTGCACCGCATCGGCCGCACGGGCCGCGCCGGCGCCACGGGCGATGCGCTGTCCGTGTATTCGGACAAGGACGAGCGCCTGCTGGTCGACATCGAGAAGCTGATCAAGCAGACCATCACGCGCGGCGAACTGACGGGCTTCTCCCCGTCGCGCGGCGTCGAGCGCAGCGAGCGCCCGGGCGACCGCCGCAGCGGCCGCCGCGAATCGGACAGCCCGCGCGCCGAGCGCACGGAACGCCCCGACCGCGGCCCGCGCAGCTACGGCGCGCCGCGCCGCGAAAAGATCGATCCGTGGTTCCTCAAGCCGTACGAACCGGCGGCAGCCCCGCGCAAGGAAACGCCCGCGGCACCGGCCGCATCGGGCAAGCCGAAGCCCAAGCTGGCGGCGCTGCTGGGCGGACTTCCGAAGCCGTAGGGTGGACACCCCGTGCCCACGCGTGACGTTCGCGATGTGCTAGCGTCACGCGTGGGCGGAGGGCCGCCCACCCTACGCCAACGCCGCCTCCACCCGCTCCAGCAGGTCGCCATGCTTGTACGGCTTGGCGAGGATATTCAGCCGCTGGCCCTGCCCATGTCCCGGTAATTCGTCCATGTAGCCCGTCGTGACGAGCACCGGCAGGCGCGGGCGCAGCCGGCGCGCTTCGTCGACCAGCTGCAGGCCGCTCATCCCGCCCGGCATGATCACGTCCGTGAACAGCAGGTCCACCCGCGCACCCTCGCGCAGCAGGTCCAGCGCCTTCTCGCCGCTGGCGGCCGTCAGCACCGAATAGCCGGCCATGCCCAGCACGCTCTCGGCCAGTTCGCGCACGTCGTCGTTGTCTTCCACCACGAGCACGCTGGGCCGGCTGCCCGCCATGGCGTCCGCTTCCGGCGTCGTGGTCTCCTGGTCCGGGCCGGCGCCGCCGGCAGCGTCCTGGCCATTGTCGGCCACGGGGAAGATCATGCGCACCGTCGTGCCTTCGCCCGGCTTGCTGTCGATTTCCAGGCGGCCGTGCGACTGCTGCACGAAGCCGTGCACCATCGCCAGGCCGAGCCCCGTGCCCGGTCCCTTGGTCGTGAAGAAGGGCTCCGTCGCGCGCCGCAGCACCTCGGGCGGCATGCCGATGCCCTTGTCGACCACGCACAGGTCGACATAGGAGATGCGCTCCTCGCCGCGCACGATGGCGGTGCCGACCGTCACCTGGCCGCCGTCCGGCATGGCATCGCGCGCGTTGATCAGCACGTTCAGCAGGGCCATCTCCAGGTGCGTCGGATCGAGGTGGCACAGCGGCAGGCCGGGACGCAGGTCGAGCCGCAGGTCGACCTTGTCGCCCAGGGTGCGCACCAGCATCTCGGAGAATTCCACGACGAGGGTATTGAGGTTGACGGCCTTGGGTTCCAGCCGCTGCTTGCGCGCGAACGTCAGCAGCTGCTGGGTGAGTTTGCCGGCCCGCATGGCCGCGCGCTGCGCCCGTTCCAGCGCGGCGCGCGCCGCGTCGGGTTTCTCGAGGCTGATCAGCGCGACTTCCAGGTTGCCGTTGATGACTTGCAGCAGGTTGTTGAAGTCGTGCGCCATGCCGGCCGTCAGCTGGCCGATCGCTTCCATCTTCTGCGCCTGCAGGTGCGATTCCTGGCTCGTGCGGCGCTCCGTGATGTCCATCTGCGACGCGAAGAAGTACAGCAGCTGGCCGTCCTGGTCGAAGATCGGGCCGATGAACAGGGCGTTCCAGAACGGCGTGCCGTCGGCCTTGTAGTTCAGGATGTCGACGGCGACGGCGCGCTGCTCGGCGACCGCCTTGCGCACCTCGTCCACCGTGTGGCGGTCGGTCTGCGGACCCTGCAGGAGGCGGCAGTTGCGGCCGACGACGTCGTCTTCCTTGTACTGCGTGAGGTCGAGGAAGGCGCCGTTGCAGAACACGATCGGGTTGTCCGGCTGGCGCGGATCCGTGATGACCATCGGCATGCGCGTCATCTCGACGGCGGCGAAGAAGATGTTGCCGCGGTCGTCCAGGCCGTCGCGCTTGATGTAGGTGGCCTGCCAGTGGTTGACGCCGGGGGTGCCCATCGGCTCGTAGGCGTTGCCTTCGACCTCACCCGCGGCGGGTACGCCGTAGCTCTGGCCGCCGCCCTGCACGTCGACGTTCTTGTTGCGCGTATCTTCTTTTTTGGGACCGAGGACCATACGATTTCGCCACATGAAGGCTTGGGATGCCGTTCATTTTGGCGGGGCGACGGTCGGCGCTCTGTACGGATGCGCACAGAGCGCCGCGGCCTCAGGCGGACGGCGCGGACAGCAGCGCCAGCAGGGCTTGCGCCTGTTCGCGCCAGGTCATCCACGTCATGCCTTGCGACGCCGGATGGCGCCCCTCGGCATGCAGCGCGAGCCAGGCGCGCACCGCGTCGGCCAGCGCCGCGCCGTCCAGGCCCGAGAAGTAATACGCATGCTCGCCCGCCACTTCGCGGAACACGGGCAGGTCGCGCGCCAGCAGCGGCAGGCCGTGATGCGCCGCCTCGATCAGCGGCAGGCCGAAGCCTTCGCCCTCGCTGGGGAACAGCAGGCAGGTGCTGGCCAGGTAGACTTGCTGCAGCGTGTCGTCGTCGATGCCGTCCAGCCACAGCAGGCGGCGGCCCAGTTCCGGACTGCCGCGCAGGCGTTCCATGATGCGGGGCAGCGTGCGGCGGTCGGCGTCGGCCAGCGGCTTCCAGCCTTCGCGCCCCACGATCACGAGGTTCACGTCCGCCCCCGCGGCCCACAGCTGCTCGAAGGCCTCGATGGCCTGCAGGTGGCCCTTGCGCGGCTCGATCGTGCCCACCATCAGGAAGCTCGGGCGTGATGCCACCTGTGCCGCGACCTGTTCCGCGACCGGCGACCGCGGCGCCCCGTGCGGCTTTTCCAGTTCCAGGTCGGCGCCCAGGTGCAGCGCCGTCAGCAGCTGGCCCGGCCGGCGCGCCGCGGCGCGCGTCGCCAGCCATTGGGCGAGGTCGTCGCACACCGCGTGCGAGATGCAGATCAGGCGGTCCGCCTCGCCCGCCACGCAGTCGAGGAACGCCGCGTGGGTGACGTCGGCATGGGGCGGGAAGAATTCCGGCCGCAGCACGGGCAGCAGGTCGTACACCGTGAAGTTGATGGAGACGCCGCGCGCGCGCCAGGCGGCATACAAACCGCTGCGCGCGGCCGTCATCGCGGCATGCGGCGAATGGTCGGCGCAGTAATAGATGTCGCCGGCCAGCACGTCCACGACGGGGTCCGGGCCTTGCAGCACCTGGTCGATGCCGAGCAGGCGCGCCGCGTAGTTGCGCGCGTAGCGGTATTGCGGATGGCTGCCGCTCTCGTCGAGGTACACCGGTTCGACGCGCCAGCCGATCGCGCGCATCCTGAGCAGTTCCTGCAACTGGTTGCGCACGACGCGCTCGATGCCCGTCTTGAGATCGTGGCGCGCGATCGTCGTCACGTCCAGCAGCAACTGGCGCGGCTGCAGCGGGTCGGGCGCGCGCGCGATGCAGCGCGCGAGACGCTGCAGCAGGGCGTCGTCGTCGTCGAGGCCGGGCGTCGCCAGCAGCGCGCGCAGCAGCGCGGGACGGCCGTGGCGCCGTTTTTGCGCATCGCGCGCGAGGGCCGCCTTGTACATCAGGCCCACACGTTCCGGGCTGTTGCGTGTGCCCATCAGCGCGAAGCCGGCGGCGCCCAGCGCAAGGCGGCGCGCGTCGTCGGCGCGCAGCGTTTCCAGCGCGGCGACGAGTTCATTTTGTTCAAACACGTCCGGCAGCATCCACACGGCGTCGTGCGGGAATTCCGCCATCGCGCCGTTGGCGTTGATGATCACGGGCAGGCCGTAGATCATGCAGTCGAGGACCGTGCCCGACGTCTCGCCGCGCGAGCTGGTGCGCAGCTGCACGCCGAGGTCGGCGGCCTGCAGCCAGCGGAAATAATCGTCGTCCGACGTCCAGCCGGAGATGCGCACGCGTTCGCCGGCATGGGCGGCGGCGATGGTGTCCGTCATCTGGCGGCCGTAGTCGCCGCCGTGGTTGGCGCCGACGAACACGAGGTGGCAGCTGGTGTCGCCGTGCAGGCTGGACGCGAGCCAGGCCTGCAGCAGTTCCAGGCAGTGCTTGGTGGGCGCGACGAAGCCGAAGTTACAGACGACGAAGGCGTCGTCCGCGATGCCGAGCGCGCGCCGCGCCTGCATGCGGTCGTTCTCGGCCGGCACCGCGCGGGGCAGCTGCGCCGGGCTCCAGTCGGCGCCGGCCTCCGGGCCGTACCACTCGCGCGCGAGCTGGCGCGCGTAGTCGGAGTGGACGATCACGTGCGACGCGTCCTGCAGGATCTCCAGGTTGCACGGGTAGTCTTGCTTGGCGCGTTCGAGGCCCTCCGGCGCCATGCTGGCCTGCACGGCCGCGTAGCCGTGCGAGTGGAGCAGGCTGCGCGTCCACACGTCCGGCATCGCGCCCGTGATCTGCTCGTACGAGAGCATCCCGCTCAGGAAGAAGTCGTGCAGCACGACGACACCAGGATGGCGCTGCAGCAGCGGCATCATGTGGCTGTGGAACGGGCTGTTGCCGAACTGGTAGACGATGTGCCGGTAGCGGTCAGGATGCGCGTCGAGCCATGCGGGCGGATGCCGCGGCAGGTGCGCGAGTTCCGGCGGCAGCGCCACCTCCGCCTGGTGGACGATCAGTTCCACGTCGAAGTGGGGCAGCAGCGTGGGCAGCACGCGCACGGCGTAGTCGGCGACGCCCGTGCGTTCCGGCGGCAGCGGCGACAGGAAGGCGATGCGCGGCTTGTCGGGCGCGTCTTGCGCCGGCGCCGGCGCGGCCGCATGCGCTTCCAGCGCGGCGATCGCGCGGCGGGCGCTGTTGTCCCAACTGAACTTGCGGGCCTGGACGGCGCCGTGCTCGCGCAGGCGCGCCTGCAGCGCCGGATCGTCGAGCACCTGGCGGATGCGCGCCGCGATGGCGGCCGGGTCGCGCGGGTCGAATAGCGCTTCCGGGTTGCCGATCACTTCCGGGACGCTGGTGCTGTCGGCGCCGATCACGAGTGCGCCGCACGCCATCGCTTCCAGCGCGGGCAGGCCGAAGCCTTCATGCAGCGACGGGAACACGAACAGGGCGGTGCCGCGGTACAGGTCGATCAGGTCGGCGTCGCTCACGTAACCCGTCAGGACCATCTCGTCCGGCGCGAGGCCGTGGCGGCGCGCGAGGTCGCGCAGGCGCTGGCGCTCGCCGTCGTTGATCTTGCCGGCGATGAGCAGCTGGTGCGCGGCGCGCTGCACGGGCGGCAGCATGCCGTAGGCGGCGACGAGGCCGTCGATGTTCTTGCGCGCGTCGAAGCCGCCCGGCGCGCACATCAGGTAGGCGCGGCGGATGCCGAAGCGCGTGCGCAGCGCGGCCGCGTGCGCCGCATCGAGCGCGGCGGGGCAAAAGGTCTCGTCCACGGCCGTCGAGATCGAGACGACGCGCGCCGGATCGAGGCCCAGCGCGTCGATGGCTTCCTGGCGCGAGTAGTCGGAAATCGCCAGCAGCAGGCCGGCCTGGCGCAGCGAGGCGATCTTGCGCTCGTAGTAGTGGCGCTGCTCCGGCTGGGCCAGGTATTTGTCCGGGTTGAGGAACGGGATCAGGTCGTACAGGACGGCCGCGGTGGACGCGCCGTCCGCCAGGCGGCCGATCGAGACGACGGCGTCGTCCACATAGCCTTCGAACAGGCTGGTGACGAGCACGGCGTCCGGGCGCAGCTGGGCGATCGCGTGTTCGCGCAGCAGCTCGGACGCGCGCGCGCGCGGGCCGTTGTGCGGATGCGATTCGGCCGTCGGGCCGACGATGTCGAATACGCAGATGCGCTGCGGCGGCACGAGGCCGGCAAATGCCTGGCGGATGTCGTCGATGGCGCTGCCCAGGGCGGCGTTCAGCACGAGCCAGACCTCGTGGCTGCCGGCATTGCGCGCCACGCCCAGCGCCAGCGCGAGCGAATAGCGGCCGATGCCGCGGTAGCGGCTTTCGGACTGGGCGCCCTGGAGATCAATGACGATCCGCATCGTTCATCCTTGCTTGTTCCTGTTTCAGTTGGCGCAGCTGGCGGTACGCGCGCGCGGCGCGCGGCGACAGCTCGCCCGGTTCGTCGTTCAGCCGCACGCGCGCGGCGCCGCTGTTGTCCAGCATGAGCGTGTACAGGCGGGCTTCCAGCGCCGGCACCTTGCGCAGCACGGCGCGCGCGGCGCGCTTCATGCCCGGACGGCGCAGCACGGCGCCGCCGGCGCTGCGCACCAGGCCCTTTACGCGCGTCTTGATGCCGCTGCCGATGCGGCCTTCGCGCTGCGCGCTGCGCAGGCGGAGGGCGAGCGTCATCGCGCGCCGCAGCGGTTCGGTGATGCGCCACGAGGTGCTCGACAACAGGTCGACGACGCGCTGCGACATCTCGGCCGCATGCGCCTCGGCCCGGCCGATGCGCTCGTCCAGCCGCGCCAGCGCGTGGTGCAGTTCCTGCGCCTGTGCCTGGGCGCTCGCCAGCTGCTGCGCGAGGTCGGTGCCGTGCCGTTCGACGCGGGCGAGGATGTGGTGGATCTCGGCGTCGCGGCCGGCCAGCTGGTCTTCGTAGCGCAGCGCGAGCTGGCCCAGCGTGATGCCCCAGCGGGCGGAGAAGGCGTCGTCGAAGCGGGCCAGCGCGTCCGGGTCGGCGGCCTTCTGTGCGACCACGGCGTAGTCGGGGCTGACGCCTTCGAGCACGTTGATCAGGCCCACCGGCGCGCCCGTGCGCAGTTGCGGATCTTCCTGCAGGCGCACGATGCGCTGGCGCGCGAAGCCCGCGTGTTCGGCCGCGAAGCCGAGCAGGCCCGGGGGCAGCGGGTGCAGGTGCGAGGGATCGAGATAGAAGCTGGTGGCGCCGACCGTCAGGTTTTCCGGGTTCGGCGTCTCCATGACGAGCAGGCCGCCCGGACGCAGCGCGCGCAGCGCTTCGGCGATCAGTTCGCGCACGAGGTCGAATGGCAGGTGCTCGACGAGGTGGAAGGCCGAGACGAGCGCCAGGCTGGCGTCCGGCTGGGCGCGCAGCGCGGCCAGCGCGTCGCCGTGCCGCGCGGCGAGGCCGCGTTCGCGGCACGCCGCCAGCATGCCCTCGTCGAGGTCCACGCCGCGCGCCTCGAAGCCGCTTTCGCCCAGCAGCTCCAGCCATTCGCCGCGGCCGCAGCCCAGGTCGAGGGCGACGGCCGGCGCGCCCTGCTGCAGCAGCGGATCGGTGAAGGGAGCGTAGGCGCGCAGCCGCTCCTTGATGGTGTCGCGCGAACCGCGGTAGCGGTCTTCGAAGGCGCGGTAGAACGATGTCTGGCTCATCGCCGGATCTCCACTTGCGGCTCCAGCCAACTGCTGCCCACGAACTCGCGCCGGTTCATGTTCATGACCATGAAGATGGCCGCCAGGTCGCGCCATTCGTAGTTGTCGGCCAGATGGGTTTCGTTGCTCGTCAGGGCGGTGGTGATCGAATAGCTGCCCGGTCCCAGGTTGAGCGGGAAGCGGAAGCGGTAGTCGATGGTTTCGCCGGCCGCGAGGTCCGTCAGCGGGTGGTCGAGGAAGTGCGTGTTGGTGCCGAAGATCTGCTGGCCCAGGCGGTCCTTGATCATGTAGCCCAGCACGAGGCGCGGCAGCGGCTTGTTCACGCGCACGCGGATGCGCAGGGTGGCCGGCACGCCCACGTTCAGCACTTCCAGCACCCGGCCTTCCTCGTTTTCCAGCGCGACGTCGACGACGTTCGCGTGGCCGTTGCCGGACGTGGTCTGGACGCGGCCTTCCGGCGTCCGCACCTGTTCCACCGTCGTGCCTTCGCGCTCGGCGATCAGCGCGTTGTAGTAGTCCATCACTTCCTCGGGCGTGCCCTGCTTGGCCAGGCGCCCGCCGTCGAGCAGGATCGCGCGGTCGCAGATCGACTGCATCGCGGCGCGGTCGTGGCTGACGATCAGCAGGGTCGTGCCCTGCTTGCGGAACTCGCGGATGCGGTCGAAGCTCTTGTGCTGGAAGTAGGCGTCGCCGACGGACAGCGCCTCGTCGACGATCAGCACGTCCGGTCGGCGCACGGTGGCCACGCTGAACGCGAGGCGCATCTGCATGCCGGACGAGTACACGCGCACGGGCTGGTCGATGTAGTCGCCGATCTCGGCGAACGCCTCGATCTGCGGCATCAGCTCCTCGAGCTCGTGCACGCCGAGGCCCAGCAGCTGGCCCGCCATGAAGACGTTCTGGCGGCCCGTGAAATCGGGGTGGAAGCCCATCCCCAGTTCGAGCAGCGCGGCCACGCGGCCGCTGATCGCCACGCCGCCCGTGGTCGGCTGCGTCGTGCCGGTGATCAGCTTGAGCAGCGTGCTCTTGCCGGCGCCGTTGATGCCGATGATGCCCACGGCGTCGCCCGGCGCCAGTTCGAAGCTGATGTCCTGCAGGACCCACTTCAGCTTGTGGCGCGGCTGGTTGCCGGGCAGGATCCATTCGGCCAGCCGGCTCCAGCGGTTGCCGTACTGTTTATAGGCCTTGCCCAGGTTTTCGACTCGGATCGCGCCCATCACAGTTCATCCACCATTTCGCCCGCGCGCTTGCGGAACAGGTGCATGCCCAGCGCGCAGAACAGCAGCGCCAGCACCGTGACCGGCAGCAGGCCTTTCCAATGCGGCAGCCGGCCGTCCAGCAGGATGCCCTGGCAGGCCTGCACGACGGCCGCCATCGGGTTCCAGGCCAGCAGCGGACGGATGTCCTGGGGCAGGGCCGTGGCGGGATAGACGACCGGCGTGAACCAGAACCAGAACTGCAGCACGATCGCGAAGAACTGGCCGACGTCGCGGAAGAACACGTTCAGCACGCCCAGGATCATGGCGAGGCCGATCGCGAACAGCACCAGCACGCCGAGCACGGGCACCAGCGCCAGGTACTGCCAGCCGGGGAACGAGCCGCTGACGGCGAGGAAGACGGTGAACAGGCCGAAGATGATCGCGAAATTGACCAGCGCGTTGAGCACGACGACGATCGGCAGGCAGATGCGGGGAAACTGCAGCTTCTTGATCAGGTTGGCGTTTTCGAGGAAGACATTCTGGCCGCGCGACGTGATCTCGGCGAACAGGCCCCACGTGAGCACGCCCGCGCACAGGTAGATGCTGTACGCGAAGTGGCCGGTGCTGCCCTGCAGGCGCGTGCCCATCACCTGCGAAAAGATGACGGTGTACACGACGATCATCGCGAGGGGATTCAGGATGGTCCACGCGGCGCCCAGCAGGGAATTGCGGTACTTGGCCTGGAATTCGCGGCGCACGCTACCCGCGATGAAGCCGCGATAGCGCCAGACGCCACCCAGCATGGAACGGGAAATCATAGGGAGACGAAAGGAGGAAAACCGGATGGTAAGTTGTTGATTATAACATGTTGCAGGTCGCTAATTTACGTCTTACCAATTGTTACGAATGCCGGCGAACGTCAGCCGTCGATGAGTTTTTGCAGCGCGTCCGGCTTGACGATGATGATGCGGTGCGTGCCTTTTTCGATGATGCCTTGCTGGGCGAGCGTGAGCAGGGCGCGCGTCACCGTTTCGCGGCTCGTGTTGATCATGTTGGCGATGTCCTGGTGCGTCGGCAGGTTTTCCACGACCTGCACGTTGCCGTCCTTTTGCTCCTTCAGCAGGTTGAGGAACGTGTAGATGCGGCGCGACGTGTTGTGGATGCTGAGCAGGGCGCGGAATTCCGAGTCGCGCTGCACTTTCTCGGCCAAAAAGCGCAGCATCTGGTTCGCAACCGGCGGCGAGTGGGAAAACAGGTACAGCGCCGTCGCGCGCGGCAGCAATGCCACCAGCACGGACGACAGCGCCACGACGGACGCCGAGCGCATCGAGCCGTTGATGACGGCGATTTCGCCGAAGAAGTCGCCCGGTTGCAGCAGGCGCAGGCCGATCGCCCGGCCGTCTTCCGTGACGTCGACGACTTGCAGCGAGCCCGTCAGCAGGAACAACAGGCTGTCGCCGGCCGCGCCTTTTTGCAGCACGATCTCGCGCTTGGCGTACTGGCGGATGCGCAGGTCGGACTTCACCCGCTGCATGTGCTCCTCGCTGAGGTTGGCCAGCAGCGGGATCTTGCGCAGGTGGATGTGCACGTTGACTTCCTGCGGCGCCGGTTCGTTGGCGGCCGCGGCCGGATCCGGCACCAGCTCCTTCGGGACGATGTCGTTGTCCGTCTCGTTCTTACGTTTGCTCGACGATGTCATTCGCGTCTCAGATCACTTGTAACAGTCCGAAAACCAGGGCGGCGGCCAGGATGCCTGCCGTGTTGGCGCCCATGTCGCGCCAGCAGAAACTGCGTCCGGGCACCATTTTTTGCAGCAATTCGATCGCCAGTCCCGCCACCAGCAACCCCAGCAGCCAGACCGCGCGCCGGGGCCATGCGGGTTCGATATGCAGCGCGAGCGCGCTCAGTCCGGCAAACGCGATGAAGTGCAGTAGTTTGTCATGTGGCAATAACGGCAGCCAGCGCGCCGGCAGCAGGCAGCCAAGGACAACCGCGGCTGCGGCAGCCAGGAAGACGATCAGTTCCCAGGACATATCGGTCGATTGCTTGTACACCGAATCCCGGCGTCAGAAATTATCCCATCGCAGACTTAGCTGCAGAGCCCGACTATTATATTGGAACAGCGAGATGTTCTCGCGATTGAACGTGCCGCGCCATTCCAGCACCAGGCTGGTGTGCGGCCGCAGCAGCCACTGGCCGGCGGCACGCACCGTCGTCGTGTCCTGCCGCCGGCGCTTGTCGATCAGGTTGGGGGAATAGATTTCGCTGCTTTGCCACATCTGGTGGCTCAGTCCCGCTTCCAGGCCCAGGCGGCTGGTCACCTCGCCGGACCATTGCAGGTTGCCGAACCAGCCCTTGCGGTCGCCGCCGGGACGGTCCGCCGCGCTGGCGTCGTGCAGCCGGGTCAGCGTGGCCTGGGTCAGGCCGAATTCGCTGCGATAGCCGAAGATGCCGCCGATTTCCACCGTGTTGCCGTCGTAGGCCGGGCGTGTCGGATACGCGACATGGCTGTAGTTCGCCATGGCCGCGAACTCGACCCCGGGTGCCAGCCGCGCCGCCGGCGGCGCCAGGCGCGCCTGGATCTGCTGCTGGCGCTGGTACAGGGTGCCGTCGAGCGTCACGTAGCCGGTCGCCGCAGTGCCGCGCAGCCGCCAGGCGAACGGTTTCCACGTGTGCTCGACGGCGGCCAGCACGGAGGCGGTGTCCTGCGCGCGGACGCTGTCGTGCCGGCGCGTGTACGCCTGGACGATGACGTCGCCGTCCGCCTCGCCGAGCGGTCGCAGCCAGGACGCGGCCAGCTGGCTGAAATCGTCGGCCCGGGGCAGGGAGGACGGGTCGAGCTGGTATTCCGTCCGGGTGCTGCCCGTCCCGATCGTGAAACGTGGATCGCTCGCGCCCTGGTTGACGTTGTCGTCGTGCCCGCGCGTGGCGGCCAGCAGCCAGACGCCGCCCCTGCGCACCGGCGCCTTGCCGCAGCCGGTGGCGCGGTAGCGCGCGATCACGTCCTCGATGCCCGCCGGCACGGCCATGCGCTGTTCGAGGCTGGAAAACAGGCGTTCCGCCTCCGCCGCGTTGCCCAGTTCGCACTGGCTGATGGCGAGGTCGAGCCACGCGCCGGCATGGCGCGGTTCGCGCTCGAGGACGCGCTGCAGCAGGGCGGCGGCTTCCTCGAGGCGGCCTTCGCCCAGGGCCAGCAGCGCCGCGGCGTACAGGTCGCCCGGCCGGGCCGGCTCGGCGGCGATGGCGAGCGGCGCTTGCTGGGCGCGGACCGTGCCGGCGGCAAGACATGACGACAGCGCCGCGGCCAGCGCGGCGCACATGGACAGGCGCCTCATGCGTTGCGCTCCAGCGTATAGATGCGGAGCGACCGCTCCTTGCCGCGCAGCTGGCGCTCGCCCAGCGGCAGCAGGCGGTGGCGGCGCGCCCGCGACGCCGTGCCTTCGCCGATGATCACGTCGTGCGGGTAGTCGCGTGCGGCCTGTTCCAGGCGCGCGGCCGTGTTCACGCTGTCGCCCACCGCCGTATAGATGCTGCGTGCGGCCGTGCCGTAGTCGCCGGCCATCGCGGTGCCGCTTTCGATGCCGATGCGCACGCGCAGCGCCGGCTTGCCGTTGGCGACGCGTAGCGCGGAGAAGCGCGCCACTTCGCGCAGGATGCTGGCGGCGGCGTCCAGGGCGAGATCGGCGTGGTCGTCGTCCGGCAGGGGTGCGCCCCAGAACGCGACGAGGCCGTCGCCCGTGTATTTGTCGAGCGTGCCGCGATGCTCCAGCACGGGACGCGTCAGGCAGTCGAGGAATTCGGTTGTCAGGCGCGACGCGTCTTCCAGCGACAGCGACTCGACCTGGCCCGTATAGCCTTCCATGTCCGCCACGAGGGTCGTCACCTCGAGCCGGCGCGGCGCGAGCGGGTCCTGCAGGTCGCTGCGCAGCAGTTCGTCGACGACGGCGCCGGCCACGTATTGGCGCAGCGTCCCCAGCAGCTGGCGCGAACGGCGCTGCGCCAGTTCCCATTGAAACGGCACCGCGACGGCGAGCAGGTACAGGCAGCAGAACAGCGGCGCCGCCGGCGCGAAGAGGGGATCGCGCGGCGCCAGCAGCCACACGACGCCGAGCCACACGAACGCGCTCGCGCCCAGCAGCAACGCGTTGGCGGCCGCGGCCATGCGGGGCAGCGTATAGCCCGTCAGCAACACGACCGCCAGCGTGAAGGCGAACGCGATGGCGCGGCCGGGCAGCGGCGCGGGTGCGCGACCCTGCTGGCGGTCCAGCAGCGACGTCAGCATCGACGCGTGGACCAGCAGGCCGGCGCTGGAGGCGCCCAGCGGCGTGGAAATGCGGTCGCCCAGGCTCAGCGAGGACGAGCCGATCAGCACCAGCCGGTCGCGCGCCATGCCGGGCGGCATCCGGCCCGCGAGCACGTCGCGCGCCTTGACGACGTCGTACGCCGACCAGGCGCGGGAATACGGGATGCGCTCCACCGGGCGCACCGGCGGCACGGCGGCTGTCGCGGCGCCGCAACATTCGAGTAAGGCGAGCGAGAGCGTAGGATAGACTTGGCCTTGGTACATGGTCCGCATCGGCAGGCGGCGCAGGGTGCCGTCCGCGTCGGGCAGCACGCCGATGTTGCCGGCGTGACGCGCCAGTGCGAATGTCGCGTGGTTGGCCAGGTAGCCGTGCGCGCTCGGGGTGCCGGCCGCCGCCCGGGCAGGCAGGCCGCCGATCAGCCGGCCGCTCGCGAGGGGCGCGGCGTCGTGCAGGTAGTCGAACATCTGGGCCAGCACGACGGGGCCGTGGCTCGCCAGCATGGCAAGGCGCATGTCGCCGGACGTATCGGCCGGTTTCTCGAGCAGGATGTCCAGTGCGACGCCGCGGGCGCCGTCCGCCAGCACCAGTTCGACCAGGTCGGCGATGCGCGCGCGGGGCCACGGCCACGGCAGCTGCGCGACGCTGCTTTCGTCGATGTCGATCACGAGCACGCGCCGTTCCGGTGCCGTTTTCGCCTGCAACTGGATGGTTTTGTCGCGCAACCATTCGTTGGCCGCGGCCGTGAAAGCGGGGCCGTCATGCCACTGCAGCCAGCCCCCGACGGCCAGGGCCACGAGCGCGATCAGGCCGCGCAGGACGCCTGTATCGCGCAAAGTGGTACGCAGGAAACCGGGAAATCTCATCAATAAAGAAGACGAAGGGCGCAGGACGCTGGCGAATGTCGAAGTATAACTGCTTGTTAGTCTGGAATTATATGTTGCTTGAACCAATCCTCAGTGCAACAATCGTTACTTGTGACGACGGTCACAGACTTTAGCATTTGCGTCAGGACAATGCTAGTTATGGAGGACTCTATGCTGAAAAAACTCGCCCTGGCCGCCGGCCTGATGTGGTCGCTTGTCGACATGGCGTACGCCGCCGAGGCCGGGCGTGTCGTATTTACTGCCGGACAGGCCCAGGTCGGCCGCCACGCCGCCGCCCTGGATACCGCGGTGGGCGAGGGCGACGAACTGTCGACCGGCGCCGACGGCTATATCTATATGAAGACCGTCGACAACGGTTTCCTGATCCTGCGTCCGAACAGTACGGCGCGCGTCGTCACGTATTCGATCGACAAGGCCGATCCGTCGAAGACGCAGGTCAAGCTCGAGCTCCTGCAGGGCGTGGCGCGGGCGATTTCCGGCCAGGGCGTCAAGCAGGCGCGGCAGAATTTCCGCTTCAACACGCCCGTCGCCGCGATCGGCGTGCGCGGGACCGATTTCACCGTGTACACCGACCAGCAGACCACCCGCGTGACCGTGCTGTCCGGCGGCGTCGTGATGAGCGGCTTCGGCGCCAACTGCACGGCCGCGGGCACGGGCCCCTGCGAGGGCCGCAGCGCACGCGAACTGTTTGCCGCCCAGGCGGGCCTGCTGCTGCAGGTGGAGCGCGGCACCAGCGTGCCGCAACTGCTGCAGAACCCGGCACTGGCGCCGGACCAGACGGAAAAGCCGCGCAGCGACGAACCCGCCGCCAAGCAGGCGCTGTCGGCGACGCCGGCGGCCCAGGTCAACCTCGATCCGCAGCGCTCGGAGCAGTCGTTGAACAGCGCGCGTCCCGTGACGCCCCCGCCCGCGTCGAACAACCCGCCGCCGGTCGTCACGCCGCCGCCCGTCGTGATCAATGACCCGACGCCGCCGAAACCGTTGCCGCCGTCGCCGCCGGAGATTTTCTGGGGCCGCTGGCAGACGCTCGCCGGCCTGCCGGCGCAACCGGGGCGTATCGGCGATCCGGATGTGGAAATTGCCACGTATTACGCGCCGTATGCCATTACCCGCGTAAAAAATACGGAGCTCGTACTTCCGAGGGACGGCACGGCCGCATTCAAATTGATGAGTGGTGAAGCGATCATGTCGAATAGCATCGGCGACCGCCCTGCCAATATCCAGTCGGGGCAGTTGAGTATGGACTTTTCCAAAAGAACGTTTTCCACGTCATTGGACGTGAGAGCGGGAAATGATCGTGCCGACGTCATCGGTAACGGCGTGATTACCGACAAGGGGATGCTGTATGAGGGAATCGGCTCGCCCACCATCATCCGCGGCTATCTGGGCGGTTCGAATGCCGAACAAGCGGGTTATATCTTCAAGAATTCCGCCACGCCCGGCATTACCGTCAGCGGCGCCACGCTGTGGGGGCGCTGAAAATACCGCCAATTGCGTGGAAATCCGTGAGTATCGGAAATAACGTGTAAATAAATTGTATTAATGAAGTAAAAATTCGTAGCTTTGTGATGGCTGTCACAACGTTACTTTGGTGGTCTGGCAATATACTTCGCAGTTCTGCAAATAGCGTTCCGTATCTCGGCACGCGAACCGGTAGCAGACTTCGGTTTAAACCACAATCTTTAAAGGATTTCACATCATGGCAGCACAAGACTACACCAGCGTAGTGCAGCAACTGTACGTTTCGTACTTCGGCCGTCCGGCCGACTACTATGGCCTGCAGAATTTCTCGGCAGCACTCGACAAAATGGGCGTACCGACGGATTTCATTAAGCTGCAAGCCGAATTGCAGGCTGACAAGGCAGGTACCACGGCCCTGTCGCAACTGGTGAATAGCTTTAACTCGTCGCCGGAATCCATCGACCTGTATGGCAACGACAACACCCAGATCGGCATCGGCAAATTCGTCAACGCGATCTACATGAACGTCTTGGGCCGTGCTGCTGACAAGACCGGTTTCGACTTCTGGGTCAATGCCATCACCACCGGCGAACTGACCAAGGGCAACGCTGCTGCCGCCATCACCCAGGCAGCACTGACCGACCCGTCGGCTCAGGGCAAGCTGGACAAGCAGACCGTGGAGCACAAGCTGGCAGTCGCCACCGCCTTCACGACCGCATTGGATACTCCGGCGGAGATCACCGCTTTCTCGGGCGACGCCGCTGCGACGGCTGCTCGTGGTCTGCTGGCTAACGTGAATAACACCACCGACCTGGCTACATATCAAGCAACGATCGCCGACGCCGTCGACAACATCGTCGCCCTGGCAACCCCGGGTCAAACGTTCGCGCTGACGTCGGGCATCGACAATCTGATGGGCACGGCTGGCAACGACGTCTTCAACATCGTGGTCACCGCGGACGCAAACCCGATCGGTTCGCTGGACGTGATCGAAGGCGGCCTGGGCCGTGACGTCCTGAACGTCGCCGATACCAGCGCTGGCCCCCTGTCGCTGACCGGCCTGACCGTCAAGAACGTCGAGAGCCTGGTCGCTTCGAGCGCCACCGCACTGAACCTGGACATCTCGGGCACCGGTGTGACCAACGCAACCTTGAGCTCGGCTGCTACCGCAGGTACCGATACGGTCACCGCTGCTGACACCACCAACGTTACCCTGACGGCTGCCACCGGCGCCGCCACCCAGGTGAACGGCGGCAAGGCTGTTGTCGTGAACGGCTCCGGCGCCAACGGCGTGACCGGCTCCGGTCTGACCAGCGTCACCGTCAACGGCGGTACGGCTACGGTCTCGAACAACACTGCCTCGACCCTGACGACCGTCACCCTGAAAGGCGTGTCGGGCGCGAACTCGTTGACGGGTAAGGGCCTGACCACGGTCAACCTGAACAACATCACCGCAGCGTCGACCGTGGCTGTTTCGAACTCCACCGCCGACCACGCCCTGACCGTCAACGCTGACGGCGTCGGCTACAACAGCTCGGGCTCGGCCGTCGCTGTCTCCGTGACCGACTCCGCCGCGAAGACCGTCGCCATCAATGCTGTTTCGAAGACCGCCCTGGCCGTGAACGCGGCTGCTGCGACCTCGGCAACCGTCGGCGGCGCCGGCGCTGCAGCACTGAACCTGACCGGCTCGACCGCCCTGACCTCGCTGGACGCATCGGGCAACACCGGCGGCGTGACGCTGACTGGCGTGGCTGCTAGCGTTGTGACGATCAAAGGCAGTGCAGGCGCCGACTCGTTCACCACGGCTCAGACCGCTAAAGTTGCATTCGACCTGGGCGCTGGTAACGACGTCGTGACCTTGGGCTCGGCAATCGCTGCTGGCTCGACCATCAACCTGGGCGCAGGCAATGACAAGCTGGTCGTCGGCACCGGTGGTTCGATCGCTGCCAACACCTCGTCGGCATCGACCGTGATCGATGGCGGCGACGGCGTCGACACCCTGGCTGCTGGCCTGATCAACGCCGGTAACGCTGCCCAGTTCAAGAACTTCGAGACCCTGGGTCTGGATGCGTCGACCCTGGACGTCGCACTGGCAACCAGCAACACCTTCACCGGCCTGGAACTGCTGGCTGGCGGTGGTACTTACACCAACATCTCGGCCGCCCAAGCGCTGGCAGTGAATACCAACACGTCCGGCCTCACGACGCTGACCTTCAAGGACGTTGGCGGTGCAGCCGATGCCTACACGATCACGTTCGGCGCGACCACGTCGGGCACGAGCGGCTCGCCGACCGCCATCAACGCCGGCACCGTGTCGATCGCTGGTGTCGAGACCATCAACGTCGTGTCGAAGGCCGCTGCTGGCGTCGCTGCCAACGCGATCACGCTGGCTGATGCTAATGCCCAGACCGTGACCGTCACCGGCGACCAGGCTCTGAATCTGAGCTTCGCTGCCAATTTCGGCAGCACCTCGGGCAAAGGCGTGACCTCGATCGACGCTTCGGCTGCAACCGCCGCTGTGACCATCGACACGACCAACGTCACCGCAGCTTCGGGTGGCCTGACCGTCAAGGGCGGCACTGCTGGTGACTCGATCTCCCTGCACGGTGCTGCAACGGTCGACGCTGGCGCCGGCGACGACACCATCGTCGTGGCTGGTTCCTTCGCATCGACCCTGACGGGCGGTGCAGGCAAGGACACGTTCAACGTCGGTGCAGCAACCTCGACCGCTTCGGGTTCGGGCGTTGTTCTGACCTCCATCACCGACCTGGCTGCCGGTGACAAGCTGGCGTTCGCACACGCCGCCGACACCTTCGCGACGACGGCTGTGAACGTGTCGACCGCGACGACCCTGCAAAGCGCGCTGGACCTGGCGGCTGCCGGCACTGGCGGCTCGGTGAACTGGTTCACGTACGGTGGCAACACCTACGTCGTGGAAGACAACGGTGCTGGCGCTACGTTCGGTAACGGTGACATCGTCATCAAGCTGAACGGCACCGTCGACCTGTCGCACTCGGCCATCTCGGGCGGTATCGTCACCATCGCCTAATTCCCCTAACGGGAACGCCTCGCTTCGGTGAGGCGCAGAACCCCCGGCTTCATGGAGTCGGGGGTTTTTTCAAGAGAAGCGATGGTTCGTGCGCACCGGTCGGTTCGACATTCTGTAGCGCCGTCGAATGCGGAGAATATCTGCTGAGTTTCGGCCAGATGGATAACGGAAGCGCCGCTGTGGGAATCTATCCTTCCTATAGAAGGTCATGCTCAAGGGCATGGCCTTTTTTTTAGTCCGTTTTTTCCTACAAAAGTTTAATAAAACTTGTTATTAAATTGTGATGGGCATCACATTTTCTCGATCTTTTAGGCGATAATGTCGCGTCTGCTTGATATTGGATATTTCCATCCATCAAGTACCTCAACGACGGCCTGAAGATGAACAATAAACAATCCCAACCCAAGAACGAGATCGAGCTCGCGCTACGCAGCTTCAAGAGCACCTTCGTGACCGTGGGCACGTTCAGTGCCATCACGAACCTGTTGGCCCTCGTGCCTTCGCTGTACATGCTGCAGGTCTACGACCGCGTGCTGGCGAGCCGCAACGGGATCACGCTGCTCATGCTCACCTTGATCATGCTCGGCGGCTTCCTGCTGCTCTCGGCGCTGGAAATGATGCGCAGCTTCGTGCTCGTGCGCGTGGGCGCCAAGTTCGACATGATGCTGAACAAGCGCGTCTACACGGCGGCCTTCGAGCAGAATCTCAAGAAGGCGGGCGGCAACGCCGGGCAGGCGCTCAACGACCTGACGAACCTGCGCCAGTTCCTGACCGGTAACGCGCTGTTCGCGTTCTTCGATGCGCCGTGGTTCCCGATCTACCTGATCGTCATCTTCTTCTTCGAGCCCTGGCTCGGCCTGTTCGCGCTGTGCGGTACCGCCGTGCTGATCGTGCTGGCCGTCGTCAACGAAAAACTGTCGCGCGCGCCGCTCAGCGAAGCCAACACCATGGCGATCATGGCCGGCACGCTGGCGACCAACAACCTGCGCAACGCCGAAGTCATCGAATCGATGGGCATGCTGCCCAACCTGATGAGCCGCTGGTTCAAGCTGCACAGCCGCTTCCTGAACCTGCAGGCGGACGCCAGCCAGAAGGCCGGCGTCGTCGGCGCCATCACCAAGTTCGTCCAGTCCTCGCTGACGTCCGGTGTGCTCGGTTTCGGCGCGCTGCTGGCGATCGACGGCCGCATCACCCCGGGCATGATGATCGCCGCGTCCATCCTCGTCGGCCGCGCGCTGGCGCCGGTGCAGCAGGTGATCGCGGTGTGGAAATCGTGGGCCAGCACCCGCAGCGCCTACGGCCGCCTGGCCGAGCTGCTGAACGGTAATCCGGAGCGCAGCGCCGGCATGGAATTGCCCAAGCCGCAAGGCATCCTGACGGTCGAAGGCGTCACCGCGGCGCCGCCGGGCGCGGCGCAGGCCGTCGTGCGCGGCCTGTCGTTCGCCATCGCGCCGGGCGACGCGCTCGGCGTGGTCGGCCCGTCCGGCTCCGGCAAGTCAACGCTGGCGCGGCTGCTGGTGGGCGTCTGGCCGGCCGCGGGCGGCAAGGTGCGCCTCGACGGCGCCGACATCTACAGCTGGAACAAGGGCGAACTCGGTCCGAACATCGGCTATCTGCCGCAAGACATCGAACTGTTCGGCGGGACCGTCAGCGACAACATCGCCCGCTTCGGCGAAGTCGATCCGGAAAAAGTGGTCGAGGCGGCCAAGCGTGCGGGCGTGCACGACATGATCCTGCACCTGCCGAAAGGCTACGACACGCCGCTGGGCGACGCCGGCGCCGGCCTGTCCGGCGGCCAGAAGCAGCGCCTGGGCCTGGCCCGCGCCATGTACGGCGATCCGGCGCTGATCGTCCTCGACGAACCGAATTCGAATCTCGACGAGATCGGCGAACAGGCGCTCGTGCAGGCCGTGCTCGACCTGCGCCGGCGCGGCAAGACGATCGTCCTGATCACGCACCGCACCAGCATCATCGGCGCCACCAGCAAGCTGCTCGTGATGCGCGACGGCGTCGGCCAGATGTTCGGCCCGACCGACCAGGTGCTGGCCGCCCTCCAGGAAGCGAACCAGAAGGCGGCGCAACAGCAGGCCGCCGCCCAGCAGCAGGCCGCCCAGCAGGCCGCGCAGGCGCGTGCCCAGGCCATGCAGCAGGCGCCCGCAACGACGGAACAAGGAAGCAAATAATGAAGCTCGTGAAACACAACGATGCGCACAAGGAAGCGGGCAAGCCCGCGGCCACCGAAGTGATCACCCATGACGTCGAGCCGTTGACCGTCAACACCGACGCGCGCGCCTATGCGCGCCTGGGCTGGCTCATCGTCCTGCTCGGCGTCGTCGGCTTCCTGCTCTGGGCCGCGTTCGCGCCGCTCGACAAGGGCGTGCCGATGTCCGGCACGGTCGCCAAGGAATCGAACCGCAAGGCGGTGCAGCACCAGACCGGCGGCACCATCCAGGAAATCCTCGTCAAGGATGGCGACGTCGTGAAGGCGGGACAGGTGCTCGTCCGCATGAACGGCGTCACCGCCAAGGCCGGCTACGACATCACCGAGGCCCAGTACCTCAACGCGCGCGCCACCGAGGCGCGCCTGCTGGCCGAGCAGGCCGGCGCGAAGACCATCCGCTTCCCGGACGAGCTGACGAAGCGCGCCAGCGATCCGCGCGTGGCCGAGATGATGACCCTGCAAACCCAGCTGCTGGCGTCGCGCCAGGCGTCGCTGCAGAGCGAGCTGGGCGGCGTGGACGAGAACATCGCCGGCCTCAAGTTGCAGATCCAGGGCCTGCAGGAAGGCCGCGAGAGCAAGAAGGCCCAGATGGGCTTCCTCAAGGAACAGCTCGCGGGCATGCGCGACCTGGCGAAGGATGGCTACGTCGCCCGCAACCGCCTGCTGGACCTGGAGCGCACTTATGCCCAGCTGCAGGGCGAGATCTCGGAAGACATCGGCAACATCGGCCGCGCCCAGCGCCAGGTGATGGAACTGACCCTGCGCAAGGCGCAGCGCGTGCAGGACTACCAGAAGGAAGTGCGCACCCAGTTGAGCGAGACGCAGAAAGAGGCCGAAGCCCAGGGCGCGCGCATGAGCGCCCAGCAATTCGAACTGTCGAACGTCGACGTCAAGGCGCCGGTCGACGGCACCGTCGTCAACCTGGCCGTGTTCACCAACGGCGGCGTCGTGCCGCCGGGCTTCAAGATGATGGACATCGTGCCGGCCGACGACCCGCTGATCGTCGAGGGCCAGCTGGCCGTCAACCTGGTCGACAAGGTGCACAAGGGCCTGCCGACCGAGCTGATCTTCTCGGCCTTCAATGCCAACCGCACGCCGCGCATCCCGGGCGAGGTCGAGACGGTGTCCGCCGACCGCAGCGTCGACGAGCACACGGGCGTCCCGTACTACAAGGTACGCGTGAAGGTGACGCCGGAAGGCGCGAAGATGATCGCCGCCCACCACATGGCCATCCGCCCCGGCATGCCGGCGGAACTGTTCGTCAAGACGGGCGAGCGCACGATGATGAGCTACCTGCTCAAGCCGGTCTTCGACCGTGCCCATTCGTCGATGAGCGAGGAATGACGATGGCGCGAGCGATCAGGACGGCCGTGGCCGCGGCCGCACTGCTGGCGCTGGCCGCCGGCAACGCGGGCGCGATCAGCCTGCAGCAGGCCTACGAGGCGGCACTGAAGAACGATCCGCAGTACCGCATGCATTACTTCGAGAAGGAATCGGCGAAGGAAAACGAGATTCTCGGGCGGTCGAACCTGCTGCCGCAGGTGTCGGCCAGCTATTCGGCGAACCGCAACGTGGCGGACCTCGACCAGTATTCGTCGCAGTACAACATGTGGTTCCCGAGTCATCCGCGCTACATCAGCCGGTCGTCCGCCATCCAGGTGCGCCAGCCGATCCTGAACCTGGACGGTGTCGTGCGCTACCGCCAGGGCAAGGTCCAGGCGAAGCAGGGCGCCCAGCAGTTCGAGGCGGATACGAACGACGTGATCCTGCGCGTCGTCGGCGCCTATGCCGATGCCCTGTTCGCCGAAGACCAGGTGGAGCTCGCGCGCGTGCAGCGCGACATGTACCAGGAGCAGATGAAGGTCAACGCGCGCCTGTTCGAAAAAGGCGAGGGCACCAAGACCGACATGCTCGAGACCAAGGCGCGGTTCGACCTCGCCGAAGCCCAGCTGGTGGAAACGCAGGATAACGCCCAGGCCATGCGCGACACGCTGGCCGGCGTGATCGGCATGGAGCCCGGCACGCTCGACAAGCTCGGGACGAATTTCCACTTCCAGCCGCTGAAGCCCGCGTCGATGGACGAGTGGCGCAGCATCGCGCTCGCGCACAATCCGCAACTGCTGTCCGCACGCCTCGGCGTCGAGAACGCGCGCCTGGAGATCCAGCGCAACAAGGCGGGCCACGCGCCGCGCGTGGATTTCATTGCGGCGTACAGCAAGGACGACTCGGCGTCGCTGCAGACTTACCAGCAGAACTCCGTGAACCGCACGATCGGCGTGCAGGTGAACATCCCGATCTACCAGGGCGGCGCCATCAGCGCGCAGACGCGCCAGGCCGCCGACAACTGGAACCGCGCCCAATCCGACCTGGACAACCGCACGAACCAGGTGCTGGTCGAACTGCGCAAGGCGTACGACCTCGTGCAGAACAGCGTGGCCAAGGTCACGGCGCTGGAAAAGGCCGTCGCGTCCGGCAAGGAGCTGATGGTCGCCACCGAGCAGAGCATCAAGGGCGGCGTGCGCATCAATCTCGACCTGCTGAATGCCCAGCAACAGTTGTACTCGAGCCAGCGCGATCTCGCGCAGGCGCGCTATTCCTACCTGCTCGGCCTGCTGCGCCTGCGCGCGGCGGCCGGCACGCTCGGCGACAGCGACGTGCGCGAAGTGGCGGCGTATTTCCGCTGACACGCTCGGCGCCAGGCATGCACGAGGCCCGCTGCGTTCCGCGCAGCGGGCCTTTTATTTCCAGAGTAGGGTGGGCGGCCTCCGCCCACGCGAACGCTTGCCATTCGCCGGCGCGCGTGGGCACGGGGTGCCCACCCTACCTGCTATCCAAGAAGTAACAATTGCGTTTTGGAATGTGAGCAGTTACTTCTCTTAAGAAATAGTATCCATGAGGAACTCAGTCCGTTGCGCCTGAGTTTGGTGCGCCTCCTGTCCGTCAATTCATGTAGCATGAATTCACAACCGTTAGATGGAGGCAGCGATGGCTGACAATGTGAGTGAGATTCAGAAGCTGTACGTGGAGTATTTCGGACGACCCGCGGATCCGGAAGGTTTGAACTTCTGGGTCAGCGCCATGAACCAGAACCCGAACGTGATCACGCAGATCCAGCACGACTTCGCGACGTCGGCTGAATACCAGGCGAATTACGGCGGCAAGAGCAACCACGACGTGGTGGAAGCGGTGTACCACAACATGTTCGGCCGCGAAGGCGATGCGGAAGGCGTGAAATTCTGGACCGACGCCCTCGACAACCACATCCTCAGCATCGAGCACGTGGTCAGCGAGATGGTCAAGGCGGCGCAGACTGCGCACAATGCCGACAGTGTCGTGTTCAACGGCCGCCTCGCCGTCGCCGTCGAGTACACGAACCACCTCGATACTGCGGCCGAGATCTCGGCCTACATGGGGCCGAAGGCGTTCGACATCTCGTCGGGCCTGATCGACTCGATCGTCGACCTCGCCAGCGCCGCCATGGCGCGCGACCCGGGCGTCATCGATGCCAATATCGCCCAGATCGTGGGCAGCGCACAGGGCGTCGAAGCCCCGCACTTCGTGGCTTGAACCGGGTGTGGATGGCACGCACTCTGCGCAAGACGCGCTCGTGACCTGAATCGTGCCGGCTCCCGCTGCAGTATCGAGCGGGAGTTTTTTATTGCGCGGCCGCGGCGTCCCCGGCGGCGGATTCGACCGTTGCCTTGCCACCCGCGCAATGCGGGCACGATTTGCCGACCACATACTCCGGCGCCAGCTGCTGACGCGGCGTCACGACGGCGCGGCACGCGAAGCATTGCACGGTTTCCGTCGGTTCCAGCTTCGGATTGAGGGCGGTACGGTAGTCGAACACGAAGCAGTCGCCCGTGTAATGGTCGCCGCCCACTTCCTCGAAATACTTCAGGATGCCGCCGTCGAGTTGATAAACGCGGTCGTAGCCGATGTTCTGCATGTGGATCGCGGCTTTTTCGCAACGGATGCCGCCCGTGCAGAACGTCACGACGGTCTTGCCCTTGAGCTCGTCCTTGTGTTTCTCGACGACTTCCGGGAATTCGCTGAACTTGTCGATGCGGTAGTCGAGCGTGTTGTCGAACGTGCCGACGTCGACTTCGAACGCGTTGCGGGTTTCCATCATGACGACCGGGACGCCGTCGTCGTCATGGCCCTGGTCGAGCCAGCGCTTGAGCGTCTTCGGCGCCACGGAGGGCGCGCGGCCCAGTTCCGGCTTGATCAGCGGCATGCGCATCGTGATGATTTCCTTCTTGATGCGAACCAGCATGCGGCGGTGCGACTGTTCGGTCGACACGCTTTCCTTCCACTCCAGGTCGGCCAGGCGGGCATCGCTGCGCACCCAGGCGAGGTACTGGTCGATCTCCGCGCGCGGGCCGGACACGAACATGTTGATGCCTTCCGGCGTCAGCAGGACCGTGCCCTTCAGGCCCAGCTCGTTGCACTTCGCCTGGTATTGCGGGCGCAATGCTTCGAGGTTGTCGAGGGTGACGAACTTGTAGGCGGCGATATTGACGTGCATGATCGTTAAAGCGGAGGAGCGTGGAATGAAGCCCTCTATTATAAGCCAGCCGCAGTGCCATGCGTGGCGGCAGCACCACAGACAGCATGCTGCCCCGCTTGGCTCGACAGTTAACCTTCATAAAAGTTCGCTGGCGCATATGAGCCGCCGCAAACAGCCGTATTGACGTCTCCCCTTAGGATGGTTTGCATCTTTCAACGAGGGGTGAATCATGACGAAGCCAACGTTGTTCAAGGCCGGTCTCGCAGTCACCGGCGCCCTCCTGTTCGCGGCGCACGCGGGCGCGCAGGAAGTGATCCCGGTCGAGTTCCCGCAGGAAGTGAATATGGTGGGAGCGGGTGCGTTCGGGTTGCCGGACTTCCCCGGCTCCGAGGACTACCATCCCGAAGGCGCGGGTTTCCTGCACGCGAACTTCGGCAATGGCATGTGGTTGCGCGTGATCGGGCCCGAGGTCAGACTGAACGTGCTGCCGTCCGATATGAACCTGCCGGAGACGTTTGCCCAGCTGAAGAGCCTGCGGGCCGGCTTCCTCTACCGGGCACGGCCGACGCGCGACACGGACGTCGACGATGCCGTCGTGCGCCAGATGCGCCGGATCCCGGCCGCGTCCGAGCTCGGCATCTTTGCCAGCTACGACATGCCGATGGCCGGCGACCCGCTGCACAAGATCGTGTTCAGCGGCGACGTCGCGTGGAACACGAACAACCTGTACACGGGCGCCACGGGCAGCATCAAGGCGACGTATTTTTATCCGTTTCCACAAGGCATCGCCGGGCGGCCGGTGCTTGGCTCGGCCGGTTTCAGCCTGTTTTTCGCGAGCGACCATTTCGCGGACCGGTATTTCGGCATCAACGGTGCGGATCTCGCCGCGTTCCCGGAGCGGGGCGGCACGCCGTACCGGGCCGAGGGCGGGCTGATGTCGATCCGGGTCCCGTTCCAGCTGTCGTCGCAGTTCGACCGGCACTGGGGCGTGACCCTGGCCGGGCGCTATGAGCGGCTGCTGGGGGATGCGAAGGACAGCCCGATCGTGGACCGGCGCGGGAGTTCGAACCAGTGGGTGTTCGGCGGGGCCATCAATTATGCGTTTTAGCGGCCTTCCGCGCGGGCACGGAGGGCCACTCCGCTACTTCCGCGTGGGCACGGGGTGCCCACCCTACTACTTTCGCGTGGGCACGGGGGGGGGCCCCACCCTGCTACGGGTCCGTAGGGTGGGCGGCCCTCCGCCCACGCGCACGCCCGCGGCATGTCGACGTCACGCCGAGATCAAGCGCGGAACGCTTGTCAAGACCGTCACCGTGCCTGGATGCAACCCTCCGATTCGGCCGTCCGAGGTAAAATGACAGGATGACTTCCCCGATCTTCACCCACCTCCGCGTCCATACCGAATACTCGATCGTCGACGGCCTCGTCCGTATTGACGACCTCGTGGCTGCCGCCGTCAAGGACCAGCAGCCGGCGGTGGGTGTCACCGACCTGGCCAACGCCTTCTGCCTCGTGCGCTTCTATAAAGCGGCGCGCGGCAAGGGCGTCAAGCCGATCGTCGGGGTCGATGCGTGGATCACGAACGACGAGAACCGCGACAAGCCGTTCCGCCTGCTCATCCTGTGCAAGAACAAGACGGGCTATCTGCAGCTATGCGAACTGCTGTCCAAGGCGTGGCTCACGAACCAGTACAAGGGGCGGGCCGAGATGCGCGTCGAGTGGCTGGAAGCGCTCGCGACGTCGGTCTCCACGCTGGAGCCGGACGTGCCGCAATCGAATGGCCTGATCGTCCTGTCGGGCGCGCAGTTCGGCGACATCGGCCAGGCCATCGACAACGGCGACCTGGACAAGGCCGAGGCGTGCGCGCGCCGCTGGGCGCAGATCTTCCCGGGGCACTTCTACGTCGAGATCCAGCGCGCCGGCCAGCCGAACCAGGAACAGCAGGTGCGCCATTCGGTGGCGCTGGCGAACCGGCTCGGGCTGCCCGTCGTCGCGACGCACCCGGTGCAATTCATCAGCAAGGACGAGTTCATCGCCCACGAAGCGCGCGTTCTGTATCGCCGAGGGCGAGATGCTGGCCAACGCCAAGCGCGTGCGCCGCTTCAATGAAGGCATGTGCTTCAAGTCGCAGGCCGAGATGGCGGAACTGTTCAAGGATCTGCCGGGTGCCTTGGCCAACTCCGTGGAGATCGCCAAGCGCTGCAACGTCACGCTGACGCTCGGCAAGCCGCAGTTGCCGAACTTCCCGACGCCGGGCATGACGATCGACGAATTCCTCGTCGCGGAAACGAAGAAGGGCCTGGAAGAGCGCCTCGTCGAGCTGTACCCGGATCCGGTGCAGCGCGAGAAGGAGCGCCCGCGCTACGAAGCGCGCCTGGAGTTCGAGAACAACACCATCATCAAGATGAAGTTCCCGGGCTACTTCCTCATCGTGGCGGAGTTCATCCAGTGGGGCAAGAACAACGGCGTGCCGATCGGTCCCGGCCGCGGCTCCGGTGCGGGTTCGCTCGTCGCGTACGCGCTCAAGATCACCGACCTCGATCCGCTGAAATACAACCTGCTGTTCGAACGTTTCCTGAACCCGGAACGCGTCTCGATGCCCGACTTCGACATCGACTTCTGCCAGGAAAAGCGAGAGCTGGTGATCCAGCACGTGAAGGACCTGTACGGCCGCGACGCCGTGTCGCAGATCGCCACGTTCGGTACGATGGCGGCGAAGGGCGCGATCCGCGACGTGGGCCGCGTGCTCGACTTCGGCTATAACTTCTGCGACGGCATCTCGAAGCTGATCCCGTTCAAGCCGGGCAAGCAGGTGTCCATCGCCGAGGCGATCGAAGAAGAACCGATGCTGAAGGAGCGCCTCGAAAACGAAGAAGAAGTGAAGCAGCTGCTCGATCTCGCGCAGCAGGTCGAAGGCATCACCCGCAACATCGGCATGCACGCGGGCGGCGTGCTGATCGCCCCCGGCAAGCTGACGGACTTCTGCCCGCTGTACACGCAGGGCGGCGATGCCGGCGTCGTGTCGCAGTACGACAAGGACGACGTGGAGGCGGCCGGCCTGGTGAAGTTCGACTTCCTGGGCCTGACCACCTTGACCATCCTCGACCGCGCCGTCAACTACATCCGCTCGCTCGATCCTGCCGACAAGGATTTCGAGCTGTCCAAGCTGCCGCTGACGGACCGGCCGACCTATAAACTGCTGACCGACGCGAAGACCGTCGCCGTGTTCCAGCTTGAAAGCCGCGGCATGCAGGGCATGCTGAAGGATGCGCGTCCCGACCGCTTCGAGGACATCATCGCGCTCGTGGCGCTGTACCGTCCGGGCCCGATGGATCTGATCCCGGACTTCTGCAAACGGAAACACGGCGAAAAGTTCGATTACCCGGACCCGCGCACGGAGTCGATCCTGTCCGAGACCTACGGCATCATGGTCTACCAGGAGCAGGTGATGCAGATGGCGCAGATCGTCGGCGGCTACTCGCTGGGCGGCGCGGACATGCTGCGCCGCGCGATGGGCAAGAAGAAGGCCGAGGAAATGGCCGAGCACCGCGCGATCTTCCGCGCCGGCGCCGCGAAGGACGGCCTGACGACGGAAAAGGCCGACGAGATCTTCGACCTGATGGAGAAGTTCGCGGGCTACGGCTTCAACAAGTCGCACGCGGCCGCGTACGCGCTGCTGTCGTATCACACGGCGTACCTGAAGGTCCACCACACCGCCGCGTTCATGGCAGCCAACATGTCGCTGGCCATGGAAGACACGGACAAGATCAAGATCCTCGTCGAGGACTCGATCGACATGTGCGGCCTGACGATCCTGCCGCCGGACGTCAACGAATCGCAGTTCCGCTTCACGCCGGAAGGCCCGCCGCCGTCCGTCACGGGCAAGCCGGTGAAAAACATCCGCTATGGCCTGGGCGGCGTGAAGGGCGCGGGGCAGGGCGCGATCGAGGCGATCATCGCCGCGCGTGAAGCGGGCGGCAGGTTCAAGGACCTGTTCGACTTCTGCAAGCGCGTCGACCGCAAGCAGATCAACCGCCGCACGATCGAGTCGCTGATCCGCGCGGGCGCGATGGACTGCTTCGGCATCGACCGCGCGGTGCTGCTGGCATCGGTCGCCTTCGCGATGGAAGCGGCGGGACAGGCCGCCGCCGCCGCCAACCAGGTCAGCCTGTTCGGCGGCGACGATTCCGACCTCGTCGCGCCGCCCGACTACGTGAAGGCGACGCCGTGGACGGACCGCCAGAAGCTGGCCGAGGAAAAGACCGCGCTGGGCTATTACCTGTCCGGTCACATGTTCGATTCGTACGCGCAGGAAGTGCGCCGGTTCGCCAAGACCAAGCTGAAGGACCTGGAACCGTCGCGCGACCCGCGCATGCTGTGCGGCGTGATCACGGGCGTGCGCACGCAGCTCACGCAGCGCGGCAAGATCCTCATCGTGTCGCTGGACGATAAGTCCGGCGTCGTCGAGGTCACCATCTACAACGAGCTGTTCGAACAGCACAAGAACATCTTCCGCGAGGACGAGTTCCTGCTCGTCGTGGGTAAAGTGTCGGAAGACCGCTTCAACGGCGGCCTGCGCATCACGGCGGAAAAGGTGTTCGACATCGCGACGGCGCGCATCCAGTACGGCCACAAGGTGGAGATGGACGTGGCCTGCACGATCGCGCCGGCGAAGCTGGCCGAGATCCTGCAGCCTTACCGTCACGAGAACGGGCTGCCGGTCAGCCTGCGCGTGACGCCGCAGGGCATCCCGTGCACCTTGCAGCTGGGCGACGCCTGGCGCGTGGCGCCGTCGGACGAACTGAAATACGCGCTCGAGCTGCACCTTGGCGCGAAGGAAGTGGCGGTCGAGTACTGAGGCCGTCATGCGTCGAACGGCGGGCGCCCGTGCCCGCCATCGACCTCCTCTATTTTCGGAGGACGACGATGCCGGCCCGTTGCCTGGAAAACAGCACCGTGCGCGCGCCCACGAGCGCGCGCATGCCCGGGATGCGCATCACCTTGCCGAGCAGGCCGCGCAGCTCGCGCCGGTACAGCGCGATGTAGAGATACTGGGCGTGCGGATGCACGGACCAGCCCGTGAAGCCAGCCTTCTTCGCGCCGTGGATGATTTTCGCGGGATCCATGTCGCGCTCCGTCGTGCCGAATTCCTGCAGGATGGCCGCCGAGCGCCGCCCGTGGCCCAGCCCCGGTTCCGACGTGATGCAGATGCCGCCGGGCTTCAGCACGCGGGTCCAGCCTGTGCCGCAGCCCTTGTCCAGCAGGCGGCCGCCTTCCGGCATCAGGCCCATCATGGCGCCGAGTTGCCCGCCGTGGGTCGCCATGTGCAGTCGTGAAATCGAAAAAGTCGCTGTTCTAATGGATGCCTTGCCGAAGCCATGTGTGCATATGGCAAGTTAATTTGCTAACAGGTGTTGCGCCGCCGCCGCGTCCGACTAAAAGTGACCGCTAACATTCATTACCGTTTTAACTGAGCCATTGTGTTTGAGTGTGGTCATTGGTAAATATTGATCTACGGATATTTTCCGTGTTTACCGCGTCAGGAGACGGCGCCGATCAATATGAAAATTACATTTCGTCGTAAACTCTTCCTCCCCTTGTTACTCAGCTGGGTTTGTCTTCTTGCCGTGTTCACGGTGAACGCGCTGCAAAGCCGCGCATTGCGCCTCGAGGAGCGCAAGATCCAGTTATCGAACGCCAGCGAGATCGCCGCGTCCATCGCCAAGGAGTACGCGGCCCTCGCCGCTGCCGGCAAATTGTCCCTCGACGATGCGAAACAGCAGGCGCTGGCCCGGACCCGGGCGCTGCGCTTCGGCGCCAACGGCTACTTCACGGTCTACGACGACAAGTCCGTGCTGATGCATCCGATCAAGCCGGAACTAATCGGTTCCCCGCTCGGCAATGTCGTCGACTCGAACGGCCATAACCCTTATTCGGACGGCATGGCCGCGGCGCAGGCGAACGGCGCGGGTTTCATCGAATACTTGTGGGCCAAGCCGGGCTCGGACAAGCCGGTACCCAAGCTCACCCATGTCCAGGCGTATCGGCCCTGGGGTTGGTATTTCATGAACGGCCTGTACATCGACGACCTCGATCACGCCTTCTATGCCCAGCTGGCTGGCGCAGCCGCCTGGCTGGCCGTGATCGGCGCGCTGCTCACGGGCCTCGTCTGGATGATCGTGCGCAGCGTCGAGCGTTCGATCGGCGGCGATCCGGAAGACGCTGTCGCGGTGGCGCAGCGCATCGCGTCCGGCGACCTCGGCATGGATGTACCCGTGCGGGCCGGTGCCGAGGCGAGCCTGATGGCGGCCATGAAACGCATGCGCGACGCGCTGGCCGGCATCGTCGCCGACGTGCGCTCGGGCACGGACCTGATCGCCACGGCATCGCGCGAGATCGCCAGCGGCAACCTGGATCTGTCGAGCCGCACGGAAGAACAGGCCAGCTCGCTCGAAGAGACGGCCGCGTCGATGGAGGAATTGACGTCGACCGTGAAGAACAGCGCCGAGAACGCGCGCGAAGCGAGCCGGCTGGCCGATTCCGCCGCCGAAGTGGCGGGCCGGGGCGGCGTCGTCGTCGCGCGCGTGGTCGATACGATGGCGTCGATCAACGCGTCGTCCAGCAAGATCGTCGACATCATCGGTGTCATCGACGGCATCGCGTTCCAGACGAATATCCTCGCGCTGAATGCCGCGGTCGAGGCGGCTAGAGCCGGCGAGCAGGGCCGGGGCTTTGCCGTCGTGGCGAGCGAAGTGCGCAACCTGGCCCAGCGTTCCGCCACGGCCGCCAGGGAAATCAAGGCCCTGATCGGCGATTCCGTCGCGCGCGTGGACGACGGTGCGAAGCTGGTCGAGGAAGCGGGCGCGACGATGCAGGAGATCGTCGCGAGCGTGAACAAGGTCAGCACGATGATCGGTGCAATCAGCAGCGCCACGCAGGAGCAGGGCGAGGGCATCGAGCACATCAACCGGGCCATCGCCCAGATGGACCAGGTGACCCAGCAGAACGCCTCGCTCGTCGAGGAAGCGGCGGCCGCGTCGGAAGCGATGCAGGAGCAGGCCGCGAAGCTGGCCCAGGTGGTCAGCGTGTTCCGCGTGGACGCGGCGCCCGTGGAGACCCGCTTGGCCGCTACGGCGCCGGCCGCGCGTGCTCGCGCAACCCGATCGTTGCCTGCGTAATCTTGTTGGCAGCGCGTTCGAGGACGACCTTGCGGTTGCAGGTCTCCTGGTCGCGCTGCGCCTCGCGGTGCCACAGGTGGAATACCTCGGTGGCAAAGGCGCCGTCCTTGCGGCGCACGCCCGCGTGGAACAGCCGCACGACGAGGTCGGAATCTTCATGGCCCCAGCCCGTGAAGCTCTCGTCGAAGCCGTTCACCTTCTCCAGGTCGCTGCGCCAGACCCCCAGGTTGCAGCTCTTGATACGCCGCCAGGTGAATTTGCGCGACGTGCGGCCCAGGTCGGGCCAGCGCAGCCCGAGCGGCTGCAGCGTCTTGTTCAGGTCGCCCCGCAGCCGCCATCCCAGCCGGGTCAGCGGCGCCGTGGCGCCTACATCGATCCCGTCGTCCAGCACCCGGCGCGTCAGCGCTTCCGACATCAGGATGCGGCTGCCCGACACGAGGCACGCGGGCTCGGCCAGCATTCGATGGCGCGCGATGAAATCGCGTTGGGGGATACAGTCGCCGTCCAGGAAGATGATGTAGTCGCCCGTCGCGGCCAGCGTGCCGCGGTTGCGCGCCATCGCGGCGCGAAAACCCTGGTCGGGTTGCCAGACGTGGCGCAGAAGCACCGGTGACGCCGCCGCCAGCCGCTCCACGCAGGCACGCGTGTTGGCAGTCGAGCCATCATCAGCGATAATGATTTCGAAATTCTTGTCGTTCTGCATAAAACATGCCCGCACCACCGCCTCCAGCGCGTCTGGCCGGTTATAGGTGGTGATCACGACCGAGATTGTCTGTGCGTGAAGCATAAGGTCCAGTGTACACTCCCATATTTTGGGCACGTCGCTAAACCTCGACGGTTTTACGAGGTGCCATCAGGGGCAAGAGTATCCCACAAGAACATCGATGAACAGCAATCCGACGAACACGAGGGAGCCGATGCGGGTCTGGATCGGCACCCTGGCCTTCCTGTTACCCTTTTTGAGCCTCGTCACCTCGTTCGGTGTGAATCTTGCGAGTTTCCTGTTCCTGGCCAGCGCTTTGATATTCTTCAAACCGAGCCGGGATGCGCTCGTGCGCCACTGGCCGCAGGTACGCTGGGTCGTGCTAGCCTTCCTGCTGCACTTCCTGTTCGTGCTCGCCTGCGCGCTGCTGCGCGGCGAACGGCTCAGCGTGCAGGAAAAGCCGCTGCGCATGCTCCTGTCGGTGAGCGCGCTGGTCCTCGTCGTGGCCATGCGCGCGCCGCGCCGGGCGCTGTGGTGGGGCGCGAGCGCTGGCGCCGTGGCGGCGCTGCCGTTCATCGCCTGGCAGCGTCTCGTGCTGCACATCGACCGGCCGGGCGGATTCGTCAATTCGATCACGTTCGGCGACCTGGCGATGCTGCTGGGGCTGCTGTCGCTGGCCGGCGCGATCGACATGCGCGAGCGCCCGCGCGATGCGGTGCTGGCCGGCGCCGGCGCGCTGGCGGGACTCGCCGCGTCCGTGCTGACGGGCACCCGCGGCAGTTGGGCAGCGGTGGTGCTGGCGCTGCTGGTGCTGGGGCGCCACGTGCGCGGGATCGACAGCCGCCGGGTGCGCGCGCTGCTTGCCGGCGGCGTGGCCGTGCTGGCCGCGGCCTGGTTCACGCCGGCGCTGGGCGTGCAGGAGCGCTTCGCCCAGGGCATCAGCGACGCCCGCATCTGGTACGAGGGCGGCACCGTGTGGACGAACGTCGGCACCCGGCTGGAGTTGTGGAAGGGTGCCATCATGCTGATCCGCGAACATCCGGTGCTGGGCATGGGTTTCGATGCCTGCCGCGTCCGCCTGGCAGAATATGCGCAGGCCGGCCGGCTCGATCCGTTGGTGCTCCAGCTGCCGCACCTGCATAATGACGTGTTGCAGGCCCTGGCGACGGGCGGCGCCGTCGGCTTCGTCCTCTGGGCCGCCACGCTGGTTGCGCCCCTGCGGTTCTTCCTGCGCCGGCTCGGCCAGGATGCGCGCGGACCGCAGTTCGCGGTCGCGCTGGGCGGAGCGTTCGTGGTGCTGGGCTATGTCGGCTTCGGGCTGACGGAAGTGATTTTCTGGTCTATGAAGGGCAGTCTGTTCTATGCGCTCATGGTGTTTCTGCTCATGGGCTTCTGCCTGAATGCGAAAGAAAAAATTGGATAACAGTGTCATCATCAAGCGCCTGTGGGCGATCCTGAAACCCTATCGCGGGCGCGCCTTCCTGTCGCTGCTCGCGATGGCGTTGACGGCCGCCACCCAGCCGTTGCTGGGCGAGGCCCTGAAGCTGCTGATGGACATGGGCTTCAAGAACAAGGTGCCGTTCAGCCTGTGGTGGATCCCCGGCGTGCTGGTGTCGATCTTCGTCCTGCGCGGCATCGGCACGTTCGCCACCGCGTATTACAACAACTGGGTGCTGTCGCGCGTGCTGAACGACTTGCGCGCCCAGGCGTTCGCGCGGCTGCTGCGCCTGCCGGTCGCGCGCTTCCACGAAGAGTCGACCGGCAAGGTGATCAACACCGTCGTCGGCGACGTGCGCCAGGTCGTGGACATGATCCAGTCCGTGTTCATCTCGTTCGTGCGCGACGTGCTCGTCGTGATCGGCCTGCTCGGCTCGCTGCTGTGGCTGAACTGGATGCTGACCCTCGTCGCGATCGTCGTCGTGCCGCTCACTGCCGTGATCGTGCGCACCACCAGCCGCCGCCTGCGCCAGCTGAACCGCGAGAACCAGCGCGTGACGGCCGAGATGACGCAGGTCGTCGAGGAAGCGGCGCGCGGCCACCAGGTGATCCGCGTGTTCTCCGGCGAGCAGTACGAAAACCGCCGCTTCTACGAGCGCAGCGAAGCGCTGCGCGGCTTCTCGCAACGCATGACGGTGGCGTTCGCGGCGACCACGCCCGTGACCCAGATCGCCACGTCGCTGGCGTTGTCGGTCGTCGTGGTGCTGGCGCTGCGGGCCGACATGACGGTCGGCGAATTCACCCAGTTCGTCACCCTGATGCTGATGCTGCTCACGCCGCTGAAGGCGCTGGCCGAAGTGAACGGCCCGATGCAGCGCGGGATCGCCGCGGCGGAAACCGTGTTCGCCCTGATCGACGCGCCGGTGGAACACGATCCGGGCACGCGCACCATCGCGCGCGCGCAGGGCCACGTGCGCTTCGAGCACGTGAAGTTCCGCTACCCGAACGCGCAGTCGCTCGCGCTGGACGACGTGTCGCTGGAAGTCAAACCAGGCCAGACCGTCGCGCTGGTCGGCATGTCGGGCGGCGGCAAGTCGACGTTCGTGAACCTCGTCACGCGCTTCTACGAACCGGAATCCGGCCGCATCCTGCTGGACGGCATCCCGTACCAGGACATCCAGCTGCCGTCGCTGCGCGCCCAGCTGGCGCTCGTCAGCCAGAACGTCGTGCTGTTCGACGACACCCTGCGGGCCAACATCGCGTACGGCGTCGAGCACGTGGACGAGGCGCGCCTCGCCGCGGCCATCCACGCCGCGCATCTCGACGACGTCGTCGCGCGCCTGCCGGAAGGCGTCGACACGATGATCGGCGAGAACGGCATGCGCCTGTCGGGCGGCCAGCGCCAGCGCGTGGCCATCGCGCGCGCCATCTACAAGGACGCGCCGATCCTGATCCTGGACGAGGCCACGTCGGCGCTGGACAACGAATCGGAACGCGCCGTGCAGGCCGCCCTCGACACCCTGATGGCCGGCCGCACCACGTTCGTGATCGCGCACCGCCTGTCGACCATCGAAGGCGCCGACCTGATCGTCGTGATGGAACATGGCCGCATCGTCGAGCAGGGCACGCATGACGAATTGCTGTCCCGTGGCGGCATGTACGCCAACCTGTATCGGTTGCAGTTCTCGGCGCTGGTGGAAGAAACATGACGGAGAAAGACAGAACCCTCGTCATCTCGCCGAACTGGATCGGCGACGCCGTGATGGCCCAGCCCCTGCTGCGCCTGCTCAAGCAGGCCCACCCGGAGCGCGCCATCGACGTGCTCGCGCCGCCGCAAGTGGTGCCCGTGTGGCGCCGCATCCAGGAGGCGGACGACATCCTGGTAACGCCGTTCCGCCACCGCGCGCTGCAGCTGGGCGAACGGTGGCGCTATGCACGGATCCTGAAGGAGCGCGGCTACAGCGACGCCTACGTCTTGCCCAACACCCTGAAATACGCGCTGATCCCGTGGCTCGCGCGCATCCCGCGCCGCGTGGGCTACAAGGGAGAAATGCGCTACGGGATGGTCAACGTGATGCACCACGACGACAAGCCGCGCCGCTCGATGGTGCCGTTCTACGCGGCCCTCGCGCGCGAGCCCGAGGTCCGGCTGCCGGGCAAGCTGGTGCGGCCCTACCTCGTCGTCGGTGGGGAAGAAACGGAACAGGTCGGCAAGCGTTTCGGCGTGGACTTGTCCCGTCCCCTGGTCGCGTTCGCGCCCGGTGCCGAGTTCGGCATCGCCAAGCGCTGGCCGCCTGCGTACTACGGCGCGCTGGCCGCGAAGGTCGTCGACGCCGTGCCGGGCGTGCAGGTGGTGCTGCTCGGTTCGCCGAACGACCGCGAGACGTGCGACCAGGTCCTGCGGCATGTCGCCGGTGCGGCCGGCGCCGCGGTGCGCAACCTGGCCGGCCAGACGTCGCTCGACGACGCCATCGCGCTGCTGGCGCGGGCGAGCGCCGTCGTCTCCAACGATTCCGGCCTGCTGCACATCGCCTCGGCGCTGAACCGGCCGGTCGTCGCCTTGTACGGCTCGACGGATCCGGATTACGCGCCGCCGCTGTCGGAGGTGGCGCGGACGGTGTCGCTGCGCCTGGCATGCTCGCCATGCCGCAAGCGCGAGTGCCCGCTCGGGCATCACGATTGCATGAACAAGATGAGCGTGGAGAGGGTGTGGAGCGAGCTGGTGCCGATTCTGGTGCCGTTGCGGAATGGTGCGGTAGCCTGAACTGGGCCCCTGCCTGCGCAGGGGCGACGGTTCATCGGCCGCGTAATCCTTCGCATACCTGGTCGGCGATGCTGCTGACCACGTCGTGCCGCTTGCGCGCCTCCGACCGCTTCTTCGACGGGATGCCGTCCAGGTCCGGCGCCGCCACCGGCGCGCAGTCGAGTTCCCAGTCGCCGTCGGCCCGCTTGCGCGCGCCCAGTTCTTCCCACAGCTGGTCATAGTCGGCCAGCACGCGGCCGTTGCGGATCGCCTTGTAGATCACGCGGTTGCGGTTCGACACCATCACCATCCGTTCGCACCCGTAGCCGTGGCCCAGCTGGCGCACCAGCGTCGCCATCAGCTGCTTCGGCCGGATGCCGTGCAGCTCGCGCGTGGCCGTGCGGATCGCCTCGCGTGCATCCTCCGTCTTGCCGCCCTGGATGCAGCCGATGCTGACGGCCGGGCGGCCGTCGCGCGGCGCCACCGTGAACGCCACCGTGTACAAGGCCTTGTCATCCTGGGTCAGTTGCAGCACCAGTTCGCCCTCGCGATCGAACATGTTCACGGTGCGCAGCTGGACCTGGTAGGGCAGGCCGCTTTTCCCCGCCGCTTCGGCCAGCACGACGGGCCCCAGGCTGGCGCGCGCCAGCACCTGGCCCAGGCCGCGCTGGAACATGAAGTCGTAATGCGCGCGGATCGCCTCCAGGCGCGTACGGGCATCCAGCACGTGGCTGATGTACGGACGGTAGACCTTGTACAGGAAGCGCGGGCAATTGCGCACGTATTCCGAGAATGCCGGATGTGCGTTGAGCAGGTGCAGCCACTGCGGCGTCTGGCGCGGATGCAGCGCGGCGCGCATGCAGATCTTGGCGTATTCGCGGGTGGACTTGAAGCCCGCCAGGTGCGGCGGAACGGCGGAGCGCAACGTGACGGCGGGGAAGGCAAGCGGGCGGTAGCCTGCATACATACCGGACACCGCGGGTAGCGGCCGGCGAGGGAAGTCGGACATGTGAGTCACACCAAGGTTGCGTAACGTAACGTTAAGTAACGTAGTGTAACTAAAGAAATTCCGACGGTAAATACATATTGATCACATTTAATGTAGCGGTAACACGACCGCACGCCGGGGCGCGCGGTCGTGTTTCAGCGCGCGTGGATCAGCTGGCGTAATGCGCCGGTTCGACGTCGTCCGCCCGTTTCGACAGCAGCTCGCGCTCGCGCAGGTAGCGGGCCAGCGCATCGTCGAACGATGGCAGCAACAGGCCGCGCTCGCTGCTCATCGCGCTGTTGCGGGGACGGGCGGCGCGCAGGCCGAGTTCGCCGGTCGTGCGTTCTTCCAGCCGGCCGTCGTCGACGCCGGCCGCGGCACACGCCTGGCGCGCCAGGTCGGCCCAGCTCATCGCGGCGCCGTTGGTGAGGTGCCAGAGGCCGCATTCGCGGTCGATCAGCAGGTCGAGGCAGGTATTCACCAGGTCGGGCACGTACGTCGGCGACACGACCTGGTCGGCCGCCGCGGCGAACGGCCGGCCCGCGTCGAGCGCGTCGAGGGCCTGCGTGACGAAATTGTGTTCGTCCCACGGCCCGAAGAACGCGCTCGTGCGGATGACGAGGGCCTGCGGGTCGGAATCGAGCACGCGCCGTTCCGCGTCCGCCTTGCTGCGGCCGTACACGCCCAACGGCGCCACCTTGTCGGATTCCACGTACGGGCGGTCGAGCGTGCCGTCGAACACGAGGTCGCTGGAGAACGTCATGAAGCGCAGCGCATGCCGGATGGCGGCCAGCGCCAGCACGGTCGGGCCGTGCGCGTTCTCGCGCATGCAGCGGTCGACGTCGCCCTCGGCATCGTCCACGCGCACGTAGCCGCCCGCGTTGACGATGGCCCAAGGCTTGAAGCGCACGATCGCCGCCTCGACGGAGGCCGGATCGGCGATGTCCATCTCCTGGCGCGTGAGCACGTGGTAGGCGAGGTTGCGGCGCTCGCAGATGCGGGCGAAGGCGCGGCCCAGCGTGCCCGTCGCGCCGGTGATCAGGATCGGCTGCGGGAACGTGGAGCGGAACGCGCCGCGTTCGGCGATGTCGGCGACGGCGGTGCGGGTCGCCACCGGCTTCGCGAGGAAGCGGCCCGGACGGCGCCACCAGCCCTGGCCCTGCAGCACCGGATGCGCCAGCGGCCGGCCGCTGGCCAGTTCGCGCATCAGGTTCGCGACCGCGGTCGGGCGCGGCTGCGGACCGCGCACGTCGAACGGACCGGGCTCGTAATAGCCCTTGCATTCGGTGACGAGGCAGTTCCAGTCGAACGAGCCGAGCAGGGCCCACACGGTGACGGCGCGGATGTCGGCGCCGCCCTGCTGGACCTTCTTTGCGGCGTTCCAGATCTCCACGAGCCAGCGCAATTGATCTTCACGGTTGGCATCGATGTGCGCCTCGGTGACGGCGACCGGCAGGCCGTAGCGGTCCCATGTTTCCTGCAGCAGCGGCCCGATGCCGGGCGTCGGCGTGGCCAGCACGCGCGGGCATTCGATGTCGGCGTGGGGGACGCCGCGGTAATGGGTGCGGTGGCTTTCCGGATAGCGCTCGACGCGGTGGTCGAGCCAGCGCTCGCTGGTGATGTAGTAGTTGACGCCGATGATGTCCGGCGGGCAGGCATTGTCCTTGAACCACAGCAGCTCGTCGGCGCCGGCGCCGTTCTCGAGCAGGTAGTCCCACAGCGCGTGGCCGGGGTCGATCTTCCCGCACAACATGTCCCACGCCAGCCAGCGGCGTTCGTTGAAGAAATTCGCGATCTCCGCCATCTCGGGCGTGCCATAGGTGCGCGACAAGTCGTCGGTCTGGACGAGCTTCGCGTTCGGGTTCACTTCGCGGATCGCGCGCATCGACAGCACGACGGCGCGGCACTGGTTGATGAGGGCGCGGATGAAGCCATCTTCGCTCGTGTCATGCGGATACCAGACGCCGTTGAGGCCGGAAAAGCGCGCGGTCGTGCATGGTTCGTTGACGGGCGTCCAGTACTCGACCCAGGGGTAGCGGCGCGCGACGGCGCCGGCGTATTCCGCCAGTTTCTCGGCGAAGTCGGGGGACATCAGGCTCGTGTGGCGCGGGCCGCTGCCATGGTGGACGAGGCCGACGATGGGCGTCACGCCCAGTTGCTGCAGCACGGGCAGGCGTTCGTCGGACCACGACCAGTCGGCGGAGTCGATGCCGTCGGGCGCGGTGCGTTCCCACAGCACGGGGTAGCGGATGGCGCGGATGCCGAGTGAAGCGAACCGCTCCAGGTCCTGAAGCCGTTCGGCATGTCCGTTGCGTTCCATTTGGGAGAAGTACTGATCGCGTACGCGGTTGACGGTGCATTCGAGGCCGCCCCAGAGCTGGAGCGGCGAGCTTGCTGGCTGGATATGGTTGTTGAGATTCATGTGCATGTCCTGCTGTTGATCCAAGACGTAAGCCTAGACGCCGATGCCGGCTTCTTGTGTGGGATGGCGAACATATAGACCGGATTTAGGACAAGTCCTACGTACTATCGGTCTTTGCTATGACTCCCGTCTTGACATGCCGACCGTGCGCCCACACGATGCGGACAGGAGGGCACACGATGTACATGGTCTACTGGACGATCGAAGAAGATGGGCACCCGGCCCCGCATGCGCAGCCGTTCGACACGACCGCGATGGTCGAGGCAATGCGCTTCATGGAAGACCTGCGGCGGCGCCAGCGCGAGGGCGAGCGCATCCGCTTCGTGACGATGTGTTCCGAGCATCCGGACGTCGTCGGGCATCCGGGCGTGGACGTGACGGGGCCGGGGTACGACTGGAAGAAGCGGCGGCGGTAACTGTTGGACGTTGGCCTATGGACGTCGTCCCTGCGGAGGCAGGGACCCAAGTGTTGCGGGCGCAGCCGCGGGACATGCACATTGGGTCCCCGCCTGCGCGGACTAGTGGCCGGAATATTGTTTTCAAAAACCGTCAGAAATAGCATCGTCATTCCCGCGCAAGCGGGAATGACGGTTTTTCCCTATGGCGGGCCTATTTTCGACGGTAAAAATTATTCCGGACAGCAGTGCGCCTGCGCGGGGGCGACGTTACAGGCTGGCGGCTTGTTCCTTCAGTACATGCTTGAGCACCTTGCCGTTAGCCGCCGCCGGCAGGGCCGCCATCATGACGATGCGGGCCGGCCGTTTATAGGGCGCCAGCCGTTCCGCCGCCCATGCGCGCAGCTCGTCCACGGACGGCGTGCGGCGCGGATCCGGCTGCACGAACGCGACGATCTCTTCGTTGCCGTCGGCGGCCGGGCGGCCCACGACGGCCGACTGCGTCACACAAGGGTGCGCGTTCAGCACGGTCTCCACTTCCAGCGGATAGACGTTGAAGCCGGACCGGATGATCAACTCTTTTGTGCGGCCGACGATGAACAGCGCGCCGTCCGGATCCTGGCGCGCCATGTCGCCCGTGTTCAGCCAGCCGCCGGGACGCAGCACCGCGGCCGTCGCTTCCGGATTGCGGTAATAGCCGCGCATCAGGTTCGGCCCGCGCACCCACAATTCTCCCGCCGCGCCATCGACGATATCCGCGCCTGCCTTGTCCACGACGCGCACCTCGACGCCGGGAATCGGCAGGCCGACGGACGTGTCGGACCGCGGCGCGTCCAGCCGAGTCTGGCTGACCGTGGGCGCCGCCTCGGACAGGCCATAGCCATTGTGCAGCGGCACGCCCAGCAGGCGCTCGACGGCCGTCTTCAGCACCGGATCGAGGGGCGAGCCGCCGGCGTAGGCGAAGCGCAGGCGCGTCGCGAGCGGGGCACTGTCGCCGACGTGCTCCAGCAGCCGCGCATACATCGCGGGCACGCCCTGCACGATGGAGAGCCCGGCGTCGCGGATGGCCGCCAGCATTGCCTCGGGCGTGAAGCGGGGCGTCAGGTGCAGGCAGGCGCCCGCGCTGAGCGTGCCCAGCATCACCGACGTCAGGCCGTACACGTGCGAGATCGGCAGCACGCCCCACGCCTTGTCGGCCGGGGTCAGGCCGCGCAGCCGGCTCGACACCGCGGCCACGAACAGCAGGCTGCGGTGGCTCAGCATCACGCCCTTCGGCGTGCCGGTCGTGCCCGTCGTATAGAGCAGGGCGGCGACATCTGCATCCTGTTCGGGCGTACAGTCGTCGTTCAGGGGGCCCACCATCAGGCCGTCGTCGAACGACGCGGCCGCGCGGGCCGCATGCGCCTCCGCTTCCGGCGACACTGCCGCCGTGTACACCGCGAGGCGCACGCGCGCGTGGTCCCGGATCGCGTCCAGCTCGGGTGCGGTCAGGCGCGGGTTGACGTTGACGATCCACGCGCCCACGGCTGCGGCGGCCAAGATGAGTGCGATCTGGTCCGCGCAGTTTTCGCTGGCCAGCAGCACGCGGTCGCCGGGACGCACGCCGCGCGCGCGCAACTGGTCCGCGCGGCGGTCGACGAGGGCGGCCAGCTCGCGGTACGTGAGCGTGCGGCCGGCGTCGACCAGGGCCGGGGCGTTTGGCGTGTGGGCAGCCGCGTTGCGCAGGATGGCGTCGATGCGTGCGGGGAGCGAGGCCAGCAGGGAGTGAATGTCGATCATGGCGGCACCCGTGGAGTTTCCAACGGTATATTATTTCAGAAATTCATCCGCACAGGAGGAGACATGGCAGAACCCATGGTACCCGCGGCCGGCAAGACGGTGATCCCGATCGCGGTCCAGGGCCCAAGCCGCCAGCGCAAGCGCGAGGCGCCGAAGGGCCGCCGTGCCGGCCCGCAGGCGCTCGCCGAGGTGCAGGCGGCGCTGGGGGATGCGCCTCGGCGGCGCGACCTGCTGATCGAGCACCTGCACAAGATCCAGGACCGCTACGGCGCCTTGTCCGCGGCGCATCTGGCCGCGCTGGCGCAGGAGCTCAAGTTGGCGCAGTCCGAGGTCTACGAGGTGGCCACGTTCTACCACCACTTCGACGTGCTGCGCGACGGCGAGGCTGCGCCGCCCGCGCTCACCGTGCGCGTGTGCGCGGGCCTGTCGTGCGAACTGGCCGGCGCGCGCGGCCTGCTGGACCGTTTGCCGGCGATCCTCGGCACCGACGTGCGCGTGCTGGCCGCGCCGTGCATCGGCCGCTGCGACAAGGCGCCCGCGGCCCTCGTCGGCCAGCGGCCCGTCACCCATGCGAGCGCCGAGTCGGTGCTGGCCGCCGTCAGCGCGCGTGCGACCACCGACGTGCACACGGGCCACCTCGACTACGACGCCTACCGCGACGCCGGCGGCTACCGGCTGCTGCGTGCGTGCACGGAATGGCGGTTCGATCCGGAAAGCGTGATCGTGACCTTGATGGCGTCCGGCCTGCGCGGCCTGGGCGGCGCCGGTTTTCCGGCCGGGCGCAAGTGGCGCATCGTCAGGAACGAGCCGGGCCCGCGCCTCATGGCCGTCAACATCGACGAGGGCGAGCCGGGCACGTTCAAGGACCGGCATTACCTCGAGCGCGACCCGCACCGCTTCCTGGAAGGCGCCCTCGTCGCCGCGTGGGCCGTGGGCATCGAGACGATCTACCTGTACCTGCGCGACGAATACCACGGCCTGCGCGCCATGCTGGAGCGGGAGCTCGACCGGCTGCGCGCCGATCCGCCGGTGCCCGACCTGCCGGACATCGTCCTGCGGCGCGGCGCCGGCGCGTACATCTGCGGCGAGGAATCCGCGATGATCGAATCGATCGAGGGCAAGCGGGGCATGCCGCGCCTGCGCCCGCCGTACGTCGCGCAGATCGGCCTGTTCGGGCGCCCCACGCTGGAACACAATATGGAAACGCTGTACTGGGTGCGCGACATCGTCGAGCGCGGCGCGGAATGGTTCACGAACCGGGGCCGCCACGGGCGGAAGGGGCTGCGCTCGTTTTCCGTGTCCGGCCGCGTGCGCGAGCCGGGCGTGAAGCTGGCGCCGGCCGGCATCACGATGCAGGAACTGTTGAACGAATACTGCGGCGGCATGCGGGAGGGACATACGTTCTATGCCTACCTGCCGGGTGGCGCGTCGGGCGGCATCCTGCCGGCCTCGATGGCCGACGTTCCGCTCGATTTCGACACGCTGCAGCGCCATGGCTGCTTCATCGGTTCGGCCGCCGTCGTCGTGCTGTCCGACCGCGACACGGCCCGCGCCGCCGCGCTGAACACGGTGCGCTTCTTCCGCGACGAATCGTGCGGCCAGTGCACGCCGTGCCGCGCCGGCACCGCGAAGGCCGTCGCGCTGATGGAGCGGGCGACGTGGGACACCGCGCTGCTGGCCGAGCTGTCGCAGGTGATGCGCGACGCGTCGATCTGCGGCCTGGGCCAGGCGGCGCCGAATCCGTTCGACTGCGTCATCAGGTATTTTCCGCATGAGCTGGGGGGATCATGAGCGTGACGTTCGAACTCGACGGCCGGGAAGTCGAAGCGCAACCGTTCGAGACGATCTTCGAGACCGCGGCCCGCGCCGGCATCGCCCTGCCGCACCTGTGCCACAAGGACGGGCTGGAGCCGGCCGGTAACTGCCGCGCGTGCGTCGTGGAAGTCGACGGCGAACGCACGCTGGCGCCGTCGTGCTGCCGCCATCCGGTGGCCGGCATGAAGGTGCGTACGGACAGCGAGCGCGCCGTCGCCGCACGCAGGATGGTGCTGGAGCTGCTGCTGTCCGATTTGCCGGGTACGGTCCGCACTGCGCCCCGCACGCGCGACGACGAGGTCGCGCAGTGGGCAAATAAGCTGGGCGTGGGCACGCCGCGCTTTCCCGCCACGCGCGCGCTGCCGCCGGCGGACGCGAGCCATGCCGCGATCGAGGTGAACCTCGACGCCTGCATCCAGTGCACGCGCTGCGTGCGTGCGTGCCGCGACGAGCAGGTCAACGACGTGATCGGCCTCGCCGGCCGCGGAGAAAATGCGCGCATCGTGTTCGACCAGGGCGATGCGATGGGCGCGTCCACGTGCGTCGCGTGCGGCGAATGCGTGCAGGCGTGTCCGACGGGGGCGTTGGCGCCGGCGCGCGGCGCGGCACTCGTCGTGCCCGACAAGCAGGTCGATTCCGTGTGCCCGTACTGCGGCGTGGGCTGCCAGCTGACGTACCACGTGAAGGACAACCGCATCGTGCGCGTGGAGGGCCGCGACGGTCCCGCCAACCACGGCCGCCTGTGCGTGAAGGGGCGCTACGGCTACGACTACGCGCACCATCCGCAGCGGCTCACCAGGCCGCTGATCCGCCGCGAAGGCGTGCCGAAACGCGGCGACTTCACGATGGACCCGGACCGCGTGCTGGACGTATTCCGCGAGGCGACGTGGGACGAAGCGCTCGAAGCGGCCGGCGGCGGCCTCGCGCGCATCCGCGACGCGCACGGCGGGCGCGCGCTGGCCGGCTTCGGCTCGGCCAAGGGCAGCAACGAGGAAGCGTACCTGTTCCAGAAGCTCGTGCGCACGGGCTTCGGCAGCAACAACGTCGACCATTGCACGCGGCTGTGCCACGCGTCGTCCGTCGCCGCGCTGCTGGAAGGGATAGGCTCGGGCGCCGTGTCGAACCCCGTGATGGACGTGACGCGCGCGGAGGTCGTGCTGGTCATCGGCGCCAACCCGACCGTCAACCATCCCGTCGCGGCCACGTGGATGAAGAACGCAGCGAAAATGGGGACAAAGCTCGTGGTCGCGGACCCGCGCCGCTCCGACCTCGCGCGCCACGCGCACCGCTTCCTGCAGTTCAAGCCCGACACGGACGTCGCGCTGCTCAACGCCATGATGCACACGATCGTGGAAGAGAACCTCGTCGACCCGGCGTTCATCGCCGACCGCACGAGCGGCTACGACGCGCTGGCCGCGAACGTGGCGCACTACAGCCCCGAAGCGATGGCGCCCATCTGCGGCATCGCCGCGGAGACGATCCGCTACGTGGCGCGGCTGTATGCGACATCGAAGGGATCGATGATCCTGTGGGGCATGGGCGTGTCGCAGCACGTGCACGGCACGGACAATGCGCGCTGCCTGATCGCGCTCGCGCTGATGACGGGCCAGATCGGCCGTCCCGGCACGGGCCTGCATCCGCTGCGCGGCCAGAACAACGTGCAGGGCGCGTCGGATGCGGGCCTCATCCCGATGATGTATCCGGATTACCGCCGCGTCGACGATGCACGGGCGCAGGCGAAGTTCGAGGCCGCATGGGGACGGAAGCTGGACGCCAAAGCCGGCCTGACGGTCGTCGAGATCATGGACGACATCCTGGCAGGCGGGATCAAAGGGATGTACATCATGGGCGAGAACCCGGCCATGTCCGACCCGGATGCGAACCACGCGCGCGAGGCGCTGGCGGCACTGGAACACCTCGTCGTGCAAGACATCTTCCTGACGGAGACGGCATACCTGGCCGACGTGATCCTGCCCGCATCGAGCTTCGCCGAAAAGACCGGCAGCTTCACGAACACGGACCGCGTCGTGCAGCTGGGCCGCCAGGCGCTGGACCCGCCGGGCGATGCGCGCCAGGACCTGTGGATCATCCAGCAGATGGCGCACCGCCTCGGGCTGGACTGGGCATATGCCGGACCGGCCGCCGTGTTCGACGAGATGCGGACCCTCATGCCCAGCATCGCCGGCATCACGTGGGACCGGCTGGAACATGACGGTGCCGTCACGTACCCGTGCCATGCGGCGGGCGATCCGGGCGAACCCGTCGTGTTCACGCGCGAGTTTCCGCGCGAAGGCGGCCGCGCGCGCTTCGTCCCGGCCGACATCATCCCGGCCGACGAGCGTCCCGACACCGAGTACCCGGTCGTGCTGATCACGGGCCGCCAGCTCGAGCACTGGCACACGGGCAGCATGACGCGCCGTGCCGGCGTGCTGGACGCGCTGGAGCCGGACCCCGTCGCGCTCGTGCATCCGCTCGACCTGGAAGCGCTCGGGGGGCGGCCGGGCGACGTGATCACGATCGCGTCGCGCCGCGGCGAGGTCGCGTTGTATGCGCGAGCCGACGACGGCACGCCGCGCGGCGCCGTGTTCGTCCCGTTCTGTTACTACGAGGCGGCCATCAACCGGCTGACGAATGCCGCCCTGGACCCATACGGCAAGATCCCTGAATTCAAGTATTGCGCCGTGCGCGTGCGGCTGGGCGGCGAGGTCGTGCACCCCGGTTCCTACGGTGGCGGCCAGATTTTGGGGGACGTGGCAGAATTGCAGACATGACATCTTTTTATCGTCCCCAACTGTCCCAGGCCAGCGCCGGGCTCACGCATCCCGTGACGGCCATCGATGAGCGCGGGCGCCGCGAGACGCTCTACATTCCGGCCGAGCGCCCGCTGACGGTCTACGTGGACAAGCGCGAACTCGTCACGCTGATGACCCTGGGCGCGGCGCCGGAAGCGCTGACGCTGGGCTACCTGCGCAACCAGCGCCTCGTGCGGTCGCTGGACGACATCGTGTCCGTGCAGGTCGACTGGTCCGTGGACGCCGTGGCCGTCGTCACGCGCGGCGGCATCCAGGACGTGGCGGCGCGCACGGCCAGGAAAGTCGTCACGACGGGCTGCGGGCAGGGCTCCGTGTTCGGCGGCCTGATGGACGAGGTCGACCGCATCGTGCTGCCGCCCGACGCGCGCCTGCGCCAGTCCGTCGTGCACCGCATCGTCGAGACCGTGCGGACCCAGCAATCCGTGTACAAGCAGGCCGGCTCCGTGCACGGCTGCGCGCTGTTCACGAGCGACGGCGACCTGCTATGGTTCATCGAGGACGTGGGCCGCCACAATGCCGTCGACGCCATCGCCGGCCTGATGTGGCTGGAGGGGATGGAAGGCGCCGACAAGGTCTTCTACACGACGGGCCGGCTGACGTCCGAAATGGTCATCAAGGGCGCGCAGATGGGCATCCCGTTCCTGCTGTCGCGCTCCGGCACGACGCAGATGGGGCATGGAGTGGCGCAGCAGGTCGGCATGTCGCTGCTCGCGCGCTGCAGCGGCCATCACTTCCTGCTGCTGTCCGGCGCCGAGCGTCTCGTGTTCGAGCCGGACTGGCTCGCCGCGCTGGAGACGGCGCGCACGTTGCGAACGGCATGAATGCGATTGCCGACGCCGTCGCGCGCGCGTTCACGCTGCTGTTCACGGGGGATCCCGACCTGTGGCGCATCGTCTGGGTGTCGCTCAAGACGAGTATCGTCGGTCTGCTGCTGGCCACGCCGCCCGCGATATTGATCGGCTACGTCGTCGCCATGCGCAAGTTCCGCGGGCGGCGCATCGTCATCTGGCTGGCGCAGGCGGCGCTGTCGCTGCCGACCGTCCTGATCGGCCTCCTGCTGTACCTGCTGCTGTCGCGCCACGGGCCGCTGGGCGGCCTGCAATGGCTGTTCTCGCAGCCGGGCATCGTGTTCGGCCAGTGCGTCGTCGCGCTGCCCGTGCTGCTCGCCTTTACGCTGGCGGCCGTGCAGGGGCTCGATGCGCGCTATGCCGAGACCGCGATCGCGCTCGGCGCGTCGCCCATGCAGGTGATGGTGCGCGTGCTGCACGAAGCGCGGTTCGGCGTGATGGCGGCCGTGCTGTCCGGCTTCGGCCGCGTGATCTCGGAAGTGGGCTGCGCGCTGATGGTGGGCGGGAACATCGAAGGCGAGACCCGCACGATCACGACCGCGATCGCGCTGGAGACGAGCAAGGGCGAGTTCGCGCAGGGCATCGCGCTCGGCATCGTGCTCGTGTCGATTGCGTTGCTGATGAACGGCGCGCTGATGCTGCTGCAGGGCGACGCCCACACGGTCCGGGAGCGCGCATGAGCATCGGCATCCATTCGCAGATTTCGGCGGCCGTCTACGAGAACGAGAACGTACCCCAACGCGACGAGCGCCGGAAATCCCTGCTGGGCGTGCGCGGCCTGCGCAAGCGCCACGGCGACCGGCTGCTGTTCGACATCGACCGGCTCGAGATCGCCACGCACAGCGCCTACGTGCTGACGGGGATGAACGGCGCCGGCAAGAGCACCTTGCTGCGCGTACTGGGCGGCCTGGAACGGGCCGAGATCGACAGCCTGCGCTTCGCCGGCGAGGACGTCCTGCGCGTGCACCCGTATCCGCGCGCACTGCGCCGGGCCATCGTCTACGTGCACCAGCACCCGATCCTGTTCTCGACGAGCGTCGCCGACAACATCGGCTATGGCCTCGCCGTGCGCGGCGAAAAGCCGGAGGCCGTGCGTCCCGTCGTGGAGGCGGCGATGGCCTGGGCCGGCGTGGCGCACCTGCGCGACACGGACCCGACCCGGCTGTCGGGCGGCGAAAAGCAGCGCGTGGCGCTCGCGCGTGCAAAAGTGCTGGCGCCGCGCCTGCTGTTGCTGGACGAGCCGACGGCCAACCTGGACGGCGCCGCGCGCGAACAGGTGATCGCCCTGATCCCGACCATGATCGAAGCGGGGAGCAGCGTCATCATCGCCTGCCATGACCGCGACCTGATCAACCTGCCCGGCGTGCAGCGGCTGAAGCTGCGCGACGGACATCTCGAATACCGCTAGGAGAATCGATGCAACGCCGTTCCATCCTCACCTTCATCGCCGGCTTGGCCGTCGCCATGCCGTTCGCCCATGCGCAGTCCGACAAGGTGCTGCGCCTGTCCACGACCACCAGCACCGAGAACTCGGGCCTGCTGGGCTATCTGCTGCCCGCGTTCGAGGCGAAGACGGGCATCAGGGTCAACGTGATCTCGGTGGGCACGGGCAAGGCGCTGGAGCTGGGCAAGAACGGCGACGTCGACGTGACGCTCGTGCACGCGCGGGCGCTGGAAGACAAATTCGTGGCCGAGGGCTGGGGGATCGACCGTCACGACGTCATGTACAACGACTTCGTTGTCGCGGGACCGGTCGCCGACCCGGCAGGCGTGAAGGGCAGCCGCGACGTCATCGCGGCCTTCAGGAAGATCGCGGCGGCCAACGTGAAATTCATTTCGCGCGGCGACAATTCCGGCACGGACGTGATGGAGAAAGGCTACTGGCGGCAGGCCGGTACGAAGCCGGCCGGCAGCAACTACGTCAACGCCGGCCTGGGCATGGGCGAGGTGCTGAACATGGCGGCGGAGATGGGCGCGTACACGCTGACGGACCGCGCGACGTATGGCGCCTATCAAGCGAAGACGGGGCTGGCCATCCTCGTCGAGGGCGACAAGCGGATGTTCAATCCGTACGGGATCATTGCCGTCAATCCGGAGAGGCACAAGGGGATCAACTACAAGGGCGCGAAGGCGCTGATCGAGTGGATCACGTCCCCGGAGGGGCAGGCGAAGATTGCGTCGTTCAAGCCAGCCGGCGAGCAACTGTTCTTCCCGTCGGCTAAGTGAAATTGGGCCCCTGCCTTCGCAGGGGCGACGTGCGGACTGTAGCGGTAAAGCCAGCACGTCGTCCCCGCGAAGGCGGGGACCCAAGTTCGTCGAGCAGCCGTAGGGTGGGCACCCCGTGCCCACCGTGCTTGAAGATCACGCCAGCGCGTGCATCACCGCATCGACCGGAATCGCCTTGACCCAATCGCGTCGCTGGTCCGCCGTGATGACGGTGGAGTTGGCCTTGTCGACCGGGGCCCATTCCGGCGTCTTCTGGCGCATCAGCGCGACGACCGGCACGCCCACGGCATTCGCCAGGTGCATCACGGCCGTCTCGACCGACACGATCAGGTCGCACTGCGCCAGCATCGCGGGCAACTGGAAGAAGTTTTCGTTGGCGCTGAACAGTTCCGTGCGGTCGAGCTGGCGGCGCGCCAGCATGGCCTTCACGTTGTCCACTTCCTGCGGTACCGCGTTGACGATGAAGCACGCGTCGCGCCATTCCGGCTGGGCGCGCATCGTCGTGATCAGTTCGGCCACGCGCTCGACGGGCCAGCAGCGCTTGCGCGTCTTGGCGAACGGGTTGATGAAGACGAGCTTGCCGCGGCGGCCGTCGAAGCCCCATTCATGCAGGCGCGCCTTCGCACCCTCGACGAACTGCCCGGGAATGTGCACGAACGGGATGCGACCGGCCGGCGGAATGTCCACGCCGGCCAGCTGGCGGAACCAGTCCGCATGCACGTCGCTGATGTGCGGCGCGCTCGCGCGGTCGGCCACGTCCGGGTCGAGGCTGGCGTCCAGCTTGCGGTAGCTGAACCAGTGGATCAGGCCTTGCAGGCCGTGCGGCTTCTTCAGGCCGAGCACGAAGCCGTCCGGACTGATCTCGCGCGCGAGGTCGGCGTAGAAGTGCGGACGCAGGGTGCCCAGCGAGACGACGATCGGGTAGTGTTCCTGTTGCGCTTCCCGGATGGAAGCCTGGAACAGCTCCGGCGAATAATTCTGCTTGTAGACCTTCTCGATGAAGTCGCAGGCGTCGAGCCAGTCGTACAGGACGTTCTTTTTCAGGTGCGGCCACTGCGAGGCGTCGCTCGTGCGGCGCACTTCGTCGACCCAAAGGTGCAGTTTCAGGTGCGGGTAGGCGCGCGCGAACGCCTGGAAGCAGTTCTGCAAATAGGTGTAGTCGCCCAACGCCAGGTGGGCGATGAACAGGATCTTGTCCGATTTCTTCAGCAGATCGGTAGGAATGAGAGGTACGTTCATTGTCTCTTACGGGTCGCCTGCCAGTTGTTGTCCGACGCCGCCAGCGGTATATCAGGGTCTGCGATTCAGCAGCGCTAACCGGTCGGCTGGCTGCGCATCTGCTGGTGAGGATGCACACTACCGCCAACTCTCGAAATCTTCAACAAATTGTCTCGAATTGTAGTCCAAACCGGGACACTGCGTTGCCCCTGACCATATTTTTGGACGCATTGTCCTGTGCGAGCAACATGAACTGAACAGGATGACAAATCCTTGTCCTGGAGACGGCGAAACTGGCGTATTAAATTAACATCAGCGCGCCGTGCCGTCGGCACTGCGCGCTGGATTCTACGCCATGCGAACTCGCGCTGGAGATTTAGAGCGACAACAGGCGCACGACGCCGCTCAGGCCGTGCGGTTGCCCGGCCGTCAACGGGCATAGCACGCTCAGGCGGGAGACCGCCTCGCCGGCCGGGAAGGCGACGCGCAGCGGCCCGGGAGCGCCGGTGGTTTTTTCTGCGACTTTCCTGCCGTCGATGAACACCTGGCACGGGCCCGTGACCTCGAGGAGTTCCAGCCTGCCGCCGTGCTTGCGCACGCGGGCGAAGGCCCGGACGTCGGTGGCGTACAGCATGTAGCCGGTCTGCTCGGCCGCTTTGGCGCGGGTGCCGGGCGTGATCCAGCCCCACGAATTCATGTCGGTGCCGGCGGGGCGCAGGTTGGGATCGATCGGCGTCGAACTCGGCGGCGATGAGCGCCAGCCATCGAGGATCTGTACGGGCGCAGACGTGGCCTGGTACGGCCACGGCCGGGCCGTGCGCACCTCGACGTCGAGCACCGCTGGTTCGAGACCGGGCGCGCTGGCGCGCAGCCTGAGGATGCCCGCGCTGCCTTCGCGGGTCTGCACGATCACCTGGGCCAGTCCGTTGAACAGGGCGCGCGTGTCGCCCTTTTCGCTGCTGGTGTCGTTCGGGTTGCCGTTGCCCAGGCCGATGATGTCGGCGCCCTCGGCCCGGAACACGATCTGGTGCTGCGCCAGCGGCACGTGGCGGCCCTTCGCATCGAGCGCTTCGACCTGGATGGGCTGGGCGTCGAGGCCGTCGCCCAGCATGAACCGGCGGTCCGGAGTGAGCTTGAGCGCGACCGGCGCACCGGTGGTCTCGACCTCGAACCGCTTGGCCACCTTGCCGCCGCGATAGCCCACGGCGGCCAGCTTGCCGGGCGCATACGGCACCTGCCAGCGGTTCATCTCGTAGATGTCGCCCTTCTGGCGCCCTTGCGAGCGGCCGTTCAGGAACACTTCGACTTCATCCATGTTGTGGAAGGCCATCACGGTGATGGGCTGGCCTTCCTTGCCGGCCCAGTTCCAGTGCGGCGCCAGCCGCAGCACCGGTTCCTTGCGCCACTGGGCCTGGTGCAGCCAGAAGGCGTCCTTCGCGAAGCCGCACAGGTCCATGATGCCGAAGAACGACGAATTCGACGGCCATTCGTGCGGCGTGGGTTCGCCGTGGTAGTCGAAGCCGGTCCACACGAACGCCCCGGCCACGAACGGCCGCTCGGCCACGGCTTTCCAGCCGATCCGGTGCGTCGAGCCCCAGGAGGACGCGTCGTCGTCGTAGCCGGCGAAGATGTGCTTGTCGGGGACGGTCACGTATTCGCCGCGCGTCTGGAAGGCCGAGGTGTCTTCGGACGACGTCATCGGCACGGTCGGGAAGGCCTGGTGGAAAGCGTCGTAGGCCTGGTACTGGTAATTGAAGCCGACGACGTCGACGGCCTGCGCCGCGTTGGCGGGCTCGAACTGGCCGGCGTTCATGGCGGCCGTGGTGGGACGCGACGTGTCGAGCGCACGCACGGCGGCGACCATGCGGCGCACCATCTCGTAGCCCTGTTCGGTGCCCTGGACCGGTTCTTCGTTGAACACCGACCACAGGATGATGGACGGGTGGTTGCGGTGGCAGCGCACCAGCCAGGTCAGCTCGTCTAGGTGCTCCGGCGACGGGTTGAACACGCGGTTTTCATCCATCACGAGGAAGCCCAGCTCGTCGCACAGCTCGTAGAAACGCTTGTCCTGGGCATTGTGCGAGCAGCGGATCGCATTGACCCCCAGTTCCTTGAGGCGGCGCATGCGGTAGTCGAGCAGGCCGTAAGGCACGGCCACGCCGACTCCGGCATGGTCCTGGTGGATGCACACGCCTTGCAGCTTGACGTGCCTGTCGTTGAGGAAGAAGCCCTGCCCGGGGTCGAAGCGCTGGGTGCGGAAGCCGCAGCGGGTGACGACTTCGTCGAGCAGCCTGCCGTCCTGCAGCACGCGGGTACGCACGCTGTACAGGTTGCGTTCTTCCAGGCTCCACAGCTTTGGCGCGGCCACGCGCATGCTGCCGGTGACGACCTGGCGCGCCAGCACGCCGACGTCGGCCGGGGCGCTGAAGCTGGCCACTGCCTTGCCGTCGGCGTCGACGAGGACGCTCTCGACCCGCACCCGCTGCGTGCTCTTGCGGACGTTGTACAAAGTCACTTCGAGCGGAATGGTCCATTGGCCGTCGGCGTACACCGGATGGGCGAACACGCCGTCGGTGACGATGTGCACCTGTTCGCGCTTGACGAGCCACGTGTTGCGGTAGATGCCGGCGCCTTCGTACCACCAGCCCTGCATGGCGTCGGCATCGGCGCGGATCACCAGCGAGTTGAGCGCGTCGCCGTAGGTGGCGAACGGGGTCAGGTCGATGTAGAGCGAGCTGTAGCCGCTCCACGTGTGCGCCACCTGCGTGCCGTTGAACCAGACGGTGGCGAGGGTTGCGATGCCGTCGAGCTGCAGTTCGATGTGCTTGCCGTGGTCCGCCTCGTCCAGGCGGATCAGCGTGCGGTACCAGCCGATGCCGCGCTTGCGGTAGCCCTGCGCCACGTTGGCGTTCTGCTCGGGCACCTGCGCGCTGGCGAAGTCGTGCGGCAGCGCGACGCTGTCCCATTCGGAATCGTCGAAGCCGGGCGCGGCCGCGCCGCCGGCATTGCCGGCCTTGGCGTTGGCATAGGTCCAGCCATGGCCCCGGATGACCGGAAACGCGATGTCGCCTTCATGGAAGCGCCAGCCCTTGTTGAGCGACACCACCGTGCGCCCGGGCGCGGGGCGCGCCTCGCTGGTTGCCGCGTAGGCGGCGGACTGGCCGAAGACCGAGGTGGTGGCGAGCGCACCGGCGCTCTTGAGGAAATTGCGTTCTGTTAAGCATCCTGCAACCCTATCAAGGGCGGCAGTGGTTGTCGACTATGGAAAAACCCGATGCCGCTTATGATTTTCGGCAGCGTTACATCAGGATCACGTCGTACTGTTCCTGGTGATAGCCGCGCTCGACCTGCAGCGAGATCCGCTTGCCGATGAAGTCGCCGAGCATGGCCAGGTGCTGCGACTCTTCCTCGAGGAACAGGTCGACCACTTCCTGCGACGCGACGATGCGGAATTCGCGCGGGTTGAACTGCTTGGCTTCGCGCAGCAGTTCGCGCAGGATCTCGTAGCAGATCGTCCGGCTCGTCTTGACTTGTCCCTTGCCGCCGCAGGCGGGGCAGGGCTCGCACAGGATGTGGGCCAGCGATTCGCGCGTGCGCTTTCTCGTCATTTCGACGAGGCCCAGGGCCGAGAACCCGCTCACGGACACCTTCGTGCGGTCGCGCGACAGGGTCTTCTTGAGCTCCGCGAGCACGGCGTTGCGGTGCTCGGTGTTCTCCATGTCGATGAAGTCGAGGATGATGATGCCGCCCAGGTTGCGCAGCCGCAGCTGGCGCGCGATGGCGTGTGCCGCTTCCAGGTTCGTCTTGAAGATCGTGTCGGCGAAATTGCGCCCGCCGACGAAGCCGCCCGTGTTGACGTCGATGGTCGTCATCGCCTCGGTCTGGTCGACGATCAGGTAGCCGCCCGATTTCAGGTCCACGCGCCGGCCCAGCGCGCGCAGGATCTCTTCCTCGACGCCGTACAGGTCGAACAGCGGGCGCTCGCCCGTGTAGTGCTGCAGGCGCGACAGCACGCTCGGCGTGTACACCTGGGCGAATTCGACGAGTTTCAGGTAGTTCTCGCGCGAGTCGACGAGGATCGCGGCCGTCTCGTCGTGCACGAAGTCGCGCAGCACGCGCTGGGCCAGGCTCAGGTCCTGGTACAGCAGGCTCGTCGCGGGACGCGTGCGCGCGCCCGTCATGATGGCGCCCCACGTCTTGCGCAGGTAGTCGACGTCGGCGGCGAGGTCGGCGTCGGACGCGTCCTCGGCCTGCGTACGCACGATATAGCCGCCTTTTTCGTCCGGCGGCAGCAGGCCCGCGAGGCGCGCGCGCAGGGCTTCGCGCTCGGATTCCTTCTCGATCTTCTGCGAGATGCCGATGTGTTTGTCCTGCGGCAGATAGACGAGCATGCGGCCCGCGATCGAGATCTGCGTCGACAGGCGCGCGCCCTTCGTGCCGATCGGGTCCTTGATCACCTGGACGGTCAGCACCTGGCCGTCGAACAGGATCTTTTCGATGGGCGTTGGAGGGGCGCTGCTGCTGCCGTTCGCGCCGTCGTGCGGCCTGGCCTCCCAGATGTCGGCCACGTGCAGGAACGCGGCGCGTTCGAGGCCGATGTCGATGAAGGCCGACTGCATGCCTGGGAGTACCCGCACGACCTTGCCGAGATAGACGTTGCCCGCGAGACCGCGGGTGAGCGTACGCTCGATGTGCAGCTCTTGTACGGCACCCTGAACCACCAGCGCGACGCGCGTTTCCTGGGGGGTGATGTTGATCAGGATGTCTTCAGTCATGAGGCTGGGTTCTAATTGTTGTCTCTGGTCACATCATACACGTAGATACTGTTATCCCGGTCAAGCGGCGTGCAGGTCTGGATTGAACTTTTGTCCGGACTTCAGCACGCCGAAGGCGACATGAAGCAGCTTTCTCATCATGGCGACGATAATGACCATGGGCTTTTTTCCAGCGCTGGACAGACGAGCGAGGAAGCGCTTTCCCCAGTTCGTTCGATACAACGTGACCATAGCCGGCATGTACAAGCCTTTCCGGATCAGATTGTGACCGACCCTGGAGATGCGTGTCTTTCCTTGAACGCTGCTGCCTGACTCATGATGCCGCGGATCGAGCCCGGCATAGGCAGTCACCTGTCGGGCGTTCGCGAACCGGCCTGGAGCGAGCGAAAAAGCCAGCAGCAATGCGATCGTACGTTCACCGACGCCAGGAATGCTGTCCAGCAGCGCTTTCCGGTCCTTCAAATCGGGATCGCTGTCGATGTGATCGCGAATTTTCTTGCTGAGATGCGCGATTTCCTCGTCAAGCCAGACGATATGGGATGTAATGCCGTCCTTGACGGCTTCACGCGCCACTTCGAGACGATTACTTTCCTGAGTCCGGATCTCCTGAAGAGCGTCCAGGCGCAGCACCATGGCCCGTAACTCTTGTTCTTGCAAAGACGGGGCCTTCCACGGTTCCGGCCGACTCTCCTTGCAGAAATCAGCGATCAACTTCGCGTCGACCTTGTCAGTCTTGGTCCTGACAAGACGCGACGCACCAAACGCTTTGATCTGCACCGGATTGACGATACTGACCACGTACTGATGGTTCGCCAGATACTCGGCGACGGCTTCCCAGTACACCCCGGTAGCCTCCATGCAGACGTGAAGCTGGGGCACGTCAAAGCTGCAAATCCATTGTTGTAACTCTTTAAATCCGTTGGGCGTATTGTCGAAAACCTTATGCTTGTGCTTGCCGTCCGGTTGGCGCAGCGCGCAGTCGAGCTTTTTCTTGGCAACGTCAATTCCCAGGTACCACTCTTGCATCGATATCCTCTTCTGATCCACCTTGCGAAATACGGGCTCACGGCTAGCCGGGCCAAAGATACTGTCCGATCTTCGAACGAGGGAGAGCAGCTGGTGCGAAATCTACGAAACTGGCTCGTGCCAAAGGGTGGGCTCGGCATCCAGCTGCTCAGAACCTGAGGTGCCCCTCAGGTAAGCAAATTGCTCAGAAGGATAATACAAGGGTGGGGTATGTGAGGCCGGGGGCCTCGCATACGAACGTGCCCACGCGTGACGTATGCGATCCGTTGGCGTTACAGGGCGCTGACGCCCGCTTTCTGCAATAACTGCGCCGTCTCGAACACGGGCAAGCCCATGATGCCGGAATGGCTGCCTTCGATGTGCTCGATGAACAGGGCGGCGAGGCCCTGGATGCCATAGGCGCCGGCCTTGTCGTAGGGTTCCGGCGTCGCGCAATAGGCGCGGATCGCTGCCGGCGTGAGCTGGGCGAAGCGCACGTTCGACACCTGCGTCACCTGCTCGAACACGTCCGTGTAGTGCAGCGCGACCGACGTCAGCACCTGGTGCGTGCGGCCCGACAGGCGTTCCAGCATCGCATGCGCTTCCTTCGGATCGGCCGGCTTGCCGAGGATCTCGCCGTCGATGGTGACGGTCGTGTCGGCCGACAGCACGGGGCGCAGCGGCATGCGGCGCAGGTGCAGCACGTTCCACGCGAACGCGCCTTTTTCGCGCGCCACCCGGGCCACGTAGTCCACGGCGGGCTCGCCCGCGAACATGTCTTCGCTGACGTCGATGCCGCGGGCCGGATCGGAGCGCAGGCTGAGGATGTCGAAATCGATGCCGACCTGGCGCAGCAGTTCGCGGCGGCGCGGGCTCTTCGAGGCGAGGTAGATTTTCTTGTCGGTCTGTTTCATCGGCTCATACCCGATGGTAGGGGTGGTTCTGGGTGATGGACCAGGCACGATATAACTGTTCTGCCAGCATCACGCGCACGATACCGTGCGGCAGCGTCATGCTGGAGATGCGGATCAGACCGTCCGCGCGTGCCTTGAGTTCCGGATCGAGGCCGTCGGCCCCGCCGATTAGGAAGGCACAATCGCGCCCGTCCTGCTGCCAGGCCTCCAACGCTTGCGACAGGCCCACGCTGGTGAGATCCTTGCCGCGCTCGTCGAGGGCGACGATGCGCACGCCTTTCGGCAGCACGGCCTCGATGCGCTCGCGTTCGAGCGCCATCGCGGTGGCCGCCGTCTTGCTGCCGGACCGTTCGACCGGTTTCACTTCCTTCAGCACGATACGCAGCTCCGGCGGCATCCGCTTCGCGTATTCCGCGAAGCCGGTCTCGATCCAGGCCGGCATCTTGTGGCCGACCGCGACGATGAACAACTGCATCGCAGTTTATTCTTCGGTTTTCTTGATGCGGCGGATGACTTTCTTGGCCGGTGCGTCGCCCTCGGCCGCGGCTTTCGTCGCGCGCTTCGGTGCGGCAGCAGCCTTGGCCGCCTTGGCGGCTTTCGCGTCCGCGGCAGCGGTCTTGGACACGGCAACCTTCACGGTGCCGCCTGTCGGGATCTTCTTGGCGGCAGGTTTCCTGGCGGCCGGCTTGGCGTCAGCCGACTTCTTCGCTGCCGGCTTGCGCTCGCGCACCGGCTTCGCGTCTTCCTGCTCCTGGTTCGCGGCCAGGTGCTTCGACTTGGTCTTCGGCGCGGCCGCGTCCTGGCCTTCGGCCGTCGACTTGCGCTTGGCGGCGCCCAGTTTCACGGGCTTGTCGCCCCAGATTTCTTCCAGGCGGTAGTACTGGCGGATGGCCGGCTGCATGATGTGCACGATCATGTCGCCCAGGTCGACGAGGACCCATTCACCCGTGTCTTCGCCTTCCAGCCCGACCACGTCGCCGCCTGCTTCCTTGACCTTGTCGCGCACCGAGGCGGCCAGCGCCTTGGTCTGGCGATTCGACGTGCCCGACACGACCGCGATACGGTCGAACAGGCTGGTCAGGTGCGTCGTGTCGAACAGAACGATGTCCTGGCCCTTGACGTCTTCGAGGGCGTCGACGACGAGCGTTTGCAGTTTCTTGATATCCATTAGTTTTTGTACAAGTTATGTTGTTGAATATAGTCTAGCACTTGCGGCGCAACGAGCGCGCTTATGTCAGTACGGGGTTCGGCGTGCAGGGCTGCGCGCACCTGCGTGGCCGAAATGTCGATGGCCAGCGTGTGCGCCAGGCACACCTTGCCCGCCGGGCTGGCGCGCACGTCGTCGAACGACGCGCGCCGCTGCGCCAGTTCGGCTGCCACGGCGGGCGGCAGCGCCGCATCGTCGAGCCGGTAGCCGGGGCGGGCGGCGACGCCGAAATTGGCCAGCGCGAACAGGTCGCGCCAGTCGCGCCAGGTATCCAGCTTCTGCAACTGGTCCGCGCCCATCACGAACACGATGGACGTATCCGGCCCGAGCTCGGCGCGCAGGCCGCGCAGGGTTTCGACCGTGTACGTGGCGCCATGACGGTCGATCTCGCGGGTATCGATCGTCACCGGCGCGACGCTCCCCGCAAATGCCAGCTTCAGCATGGCCACGCGGTCGGCGTCGCCCGCTTCCAGGCCACTCTTCTTTTGCCACGGCTGGCCGGCGGGCAGCACGCGCAATTCGTCCGGGTGGAGCTGGCGCGCGAACAACTCGGCCAGCGCGACGTGGCCGTGGTGCACCGGGTCGAAACTGCCGCCCAGCAGAGCAACACATCGCGTCACGGGGCGAGCCAATCCCGGTGCGGCAGGAAGTCGGTGGTCAGCTTGTCTTCCGGGCTGCCCGGCTCCGGATGCCAGTCGTAGCGCCATTTGACGATCGGCGGCATCGACATCAGGATCGCTTCCGTCCGTCCGCCCGACTGCAGGCCGAACAGGGTGCCGCGGTCCCACACGAGGTTGAACTCGACGTAGCGGCCGCGCCGGTACGCCTGGAAATCGCGCTCGCGTTCGCCGTACGGCTGGTCCTTGCGGCGTTGCAGGATCGGCAGGTAGGCATCGAGGAAGCAGTTGCCGACGCTCTGCACCATCGCATACGACTGCTCGAACCCGAGTTCGTTGAAGTCGTCGAAGAAGATGCCGCCGACGCCGCGCGCTTCCTTGCGGTGCTTGATATAGAAATAATCGTCGCACCAGCGCTTGAAGCGCGGATGCAGTTCGTCGCCGAACGGCGCCAGCGCGTCGTGGCAGACCTGGTGGAAGTGGCGCGTGTCATCCATGTCGCCGTAATAGGGCGTCAGGTCCATGCCGCCGCCGAACCACCAGACGGGATCCTTGCCCTCGGCTGTCGCTTCGAAAAAGCGCACGTTCATATGCACGGTGGGTGCGTACGGATTGTGCGGGTGCAGCACGAGCGACACGCCCATCGCTTCCCAGGCGCGTCCCGCGAGCTCCGGCCGCGCGGCCATTGCCGACGCCGGCAGGCTGGCGCCGCGCACGTGCGAAAAATTCACGCCGCCGCGCTCGATCACATTTCCGCCTTCGATGAGGCGCGATACGCCGCCGCCACCTTCGGCCCGTTCCCACGTGTCGCGCAAGAAGGACTTGCCGTCGACGTCTTCCAGCGCTTGCACGATGCGCGCCTGGAGGTCGAGCAGCCAGGCCTTGACGGCGGCCGGATTAATTGTAGCCATGTGGAAATGTGAGAGAAAAAAAGCGAACGGGGATTGTACACTGATGAACTGGATCGTGACAGGCACCCGCCAACACCGTTTCCAACACCCCTCCGGCGCGAATAAAAATCCTGCGCAAATCTCTATAATTTTCTGCACTTTTCCAGCTTTTTTCGTTACGAATGCAAGAAACGCGTACGTATTGCTAATAGTCTAGGTCGAAAGAAACCGATTTCATGCCAGCCGCACAAGCCGGTGTCGGAACGAGTTAATAACGAAAACGACGGAGACCTTCATGGAACACACGATCCCTCTTCGGCCGCGACCTTGACGCGGTCCGCACCCGGGCGGTAACGCCACCAGTCATTCCCCATCCATCATTTCGATCGTGACGGACTGTCTTCGGCCGTGCCCGGCGGGGTGGTGCATCGCAGCAAACGACCGGCAACAACGGTTCAACTTTCTCGGAGTCCAAGTATGAAGAAGCAATATCTTGCGCTGGCCTGCGCTGTGGCGGGCCTGGTGGCAGCGTGCGGTGGCGGTAGCAGCCCGTCCTCGCAATCGCCTTCTTTTGCCGCCATGATCGGCAGCGCGTCCGGCGGCGGCGCAAACGTTGCGACGACGGGTAGCCGATGGCAGAGCGTCAAGTACGGCGGCAGCGGCTACGTGACCGGGCTGATCTTCCACCCGACCAGCCCGAACGTGCTGTATGCGCGCACCGACATGGGCGGGGTCTACCGCAGGGATACGGCCACTTCCGGCTGGACGCCGATCACGGACAGCTTCGGCATCCGCGAAGAATTCTATAACGGGGCCGAAAGCGTGGCCCTGGATCCGACCGACGACAAGCGCGTGTACCTCGTCACGGGCATGTACGACTGGTCGGGACCCAATGCCCGCCTGTATATTTCCACCGACCGCGGCGACAACTGGACGCACGTGGACCTGCCGTTCCGCGCCGGTTCCAACGATCCGGGCCGCGCCATCGGCGAGCGCCTGATGGTCGATCCGAACCAGCCGTCGGTCCTGTACTACGGTTCGCGCACGTCGGGTTTGTGGAAGAGCTCGGACTACGGCCAGACCTGGAACCAGGTCACGTCGCTGACGTCGTTCCAGTATCCGGGCGACCAGATCGGTTCCCTGCCGGGCCGTACCTCGGGCGGCATCGAGAGCGTGCTGTTTGACACCTCGACCACGGGCGCGGGCACGGCCACGCAGACCATCTACACGGCGGTGGCCCCGGATTACGCCGCCGCGGCCGGCCTGACCGCCAACCTGTACAAGTCGACCGACGGCGGCGCGACCTGGACCGGTATCGCGACGCCGGTCACGGGCTACTATATTCCGCACATGGTGCGTGCCAAGGACGGCATCATCTACGTGGCGTTCACCAGGGACATGGGCCCCGGCGCCGGCGGCCCGGCCCGCCTGTACAAGTTCGACGGTACGAACTGGACGCTGCTGAAGAGCTACGATACGGAGCAATGGGTGAACTTCGGCATGGGCGGCCTGTCGGTCTCCGGTTCCGGCCCGACCACCCGTATCGCGCTGGGCGTGTCGAACTCGTGGGGTAACTGGCAGGGCCAGCCGGTCGTGCAGGTGTCGGACGACGCCGGCCTGACCTGGCGCGAGATCGCGTCGATGACTCCGCACACCCCGTCCGACGTGGACTTCTCCGGTTGGGTGGACGACGTCGAGATCGATCCGAACAACCCCGACCACATCCTGCACGTGTTCGGCGGCGGCATCTGGGAGACGAAGACCGCATCGGCCACCACGCCCACGTGGAACCTGGACGTGACCAACCTCGAGGAAACCGCGACGATCAGTCTGACGACCCCGCCGAAGGGCGCCAACTATGCGCTGCTGCGCAGCTCGGGCGACATCGGCACGCACGTGCAGACCGAGGTGCTGAAGAAACCGACGCGCGGCCCGCTCGGCTACTTCAGCAATGGCCACTCCGCCGACACGGCCTGGTCGAATCCGGCCTACATCGCGGCGGTCGGCACCGGCGGCTGGGTCCAGAACAACCCGCGCGGCGCCTACTCGACCGACTCCGGCGTGACCTGGACGCCGTTCGCCAGCAAGCACCCGGACGCGGCATCGAACGACCACCAGGGCGGCGAGGAAACGATCGCCGTGACGGCGCCGGGCAAGGCCGTGTGGGCACCGTCCGGTGCGCGTCCGGCCTACACGACCGACAACGGCGCCACCTGGACGTACACGAACCTGCCGGACCTGCCTGCGGTGGGCATCGGCCGCGGCTACCGCGTCGTCGCCGACCGCAAGAACCCGAACAAGGTCTATGCCTTCAACTCGGGCGGCGCGTGGTGGAACCAGTGGGCGGACACGTCGCACTTCTGGTACTCGAACGACGGCGGCCACACCTTCACCGAGAGCACGACGTTCGTGAGCGCCGGCGCGCGGGTGGCGGCGTTCTACCAGTCGTCGATCGCCGTCAATCCGAATGCCGAAGGCGATGTCTGGGTGGTCGACGGTTTCAGCATCCTGCACTCGACCGACTCGGGCGCAACCTGGACGAAGCTGGACGTGACGGCGCCGGACTGGGGCAGCAACGAGACGTGGAGCTACCCGCAGGTGTACGGCGCGACGTCCATCGCGCTGGGCAAGGCGCCCGCCGGTGCGACGTACTCGTCCTCGATCTACATCGTCGGCATCATCAACAACGTGTGGGGCGTGTACCGCTCGGATGACGGTGCCAAGACCTGGCGCCGGATCAACGACGACAAGCACCAGTACGCCGGCATCAGCAACCTGGCGGCCGACCAGACCGTACCTGGACGCGTCTATGCCGCCGGCGCGGGCCGCGGCGTGTTCTTCACCTACTGATGATGGCAATGCCGGCGCCCGCGATGGCGCCGGCGGTATCGAATATTTTCGGAGACTTTCATGAAATTCAAATCCATTCTCGCCGCCGTCGCCTTCATGGCAGCAGGCAGCGCCGGCGCCACCGTCCTGAACTTCGATGGCCTGACCGAGATGATGTACGGCGACGGCTTCCCGCTGGCCGCCAGCATGACGTACAACGGCCCGAACCTGACCTATGTGGAATCGGGCTTCCAGGTCACGCTGAACGCGCCGGGCGCGGACGCGGACGCGGCCCACGTCGGCGACGGCACGTACGAGCCGTCGACGTACAACTGGCACGACGGCATGGAAAACGGCTGGGACACGTTCGTCACGCTGACCCGCGTGGGCGGCGGCAAGTTCAACCTGAACAGCTTCGACTACTTCATGGATTGGAGCGACGTGTCGGCCGACGGCGTGTCGGTCGGTTCGATCCAGGACTCGGGTACGTGGAGCACGGTCCTGACCGGCATCACCGAACTGCGCATCGGCTCGGGTGCCTACAACCAGATCGACAACGTCAACGTGGAAGCGGCCGCGCCGAGCGGTTCGGTGCCGCTGCCGGGGACGCTGGCGCTGATGCTGGGGGGACTGGCCGCGGGTGGCGTGGCGCGTCGCCGGAAATAACGTCGTTCCCGCGGAGGCGGGAACCTAATTTCGCCTTCGAAGTCGATTTTCTTGCGACTTCTCAGCATCACATCGAGTCCTCGACCCGACCATGCCGTTTTCGGAACCGGGGACTCGAACATGGACAAGTCGAGCTACGTCTATATGCTCGCAAGCGAACCTTACGGGACGTTATACGTCGGTGTAACGTCCGATCTTGTCAAACGCGTTTGGCAACATCGCCAGGGTTTCGTCGGTGGATTCACGAAAGACCACGGTACGAAACACCTCGTCTGGTACGAGGTACACGCCGATATCATGCAGGCCATTACGCGCGAAAAGCAGATCAAGCGATGGCGGCGGGATTGGAAGGTCAATCTCATCCAGGGGATGAATGCCGGTTGGCGGGATCTCTACGATGAGATTTGCAGGTAAGTTACGAAAACTTGGATCCCCGCCTGCGCGGGGACGACGTGTTCAATGTGTTGGCCTCAAAACCGTCGTCCCTGCGAAGGCAGGGACCCAATTTCGCTAAAGCAGCGCTTACGCCTGCTTGATCCCACGCCACCCGATGTCGCGCCGATACTGCGCACCATTGAAGTGGATCTTCTCGACGGTCTCGTACGCCTGCTTCTGCGCCATCTTGACGCTGTCGCCCAGGCCGACGACGCACAGTACGCGGCCGCCCGACGTCTGCAGCGTGCCGCCCACGATCTGGGTGCCGGCGTGGAAGGTGACGCATTCCGGCGTTTCGGCCGGGATGCCGTCGATGATGTCGCCCTTGGCCGGCGCGTCCGGATAGCCGGCCGCCGCCATCACGACGCCCACCGCCGTGCGGCGGTCCCATTCCAGTTCCACCTTGTCCAGGGTGCTGTTGCAGGCGTGTTCGAGCACCGTCACGAAGTCGCTCTTCAGGCGCGTCATGATCGGCTGCGTTTCCGGGTCGCCCATGCGGCAGTTGAATTCGATGACCTTCGGCACGCCGGCCGCGTCGATCATCAGGCCCGCGTACAGGAAGCCGCTGTACGGGATGCCGTCCTTGGCCATGCCCTGGATGGTCGGGTTGATGATCTCGCGCATCACGCGCGCGTGGATCGACGGCGTGACGACCGGTGCCGGCGAGTATGCGCCCATGCCGCCCGTGTTCGGGCCCTGGTCGTGGTCCTTCAGGCGCTTGTGGTCTTGCGACGTGGCCAGGGCGATGACGTTCTTGCCATCGCACATGACGATGAAGCTGGCTTCTTCGCCGGCGAGGAATTCCTCGATGACGATGCGTGCGCCCGCGTCGCCGAAGCGGTTGCCCGACAACATGTCGTCGGCCGCCTGGTGCGCTTCTTCCAGCGTCATCGCGACGACGACGCCCTTGCCGGCGGCGAGGCCGTCGGCCTTGATGACGATCGGTGCGCCCTGGGCGTCGATATAGGCGTGGGCCTGGGCGACGTCGGTGAACGTCTGGTACTGCGCCGTCGGGATGCCGTGGCGGTGCATGAAGGCCTTCGCGAAGTCCTTCGAGCTTTCCAGCTGGGCCGCTTCCCTGGTCGGGCCGAAGACCTTCAGGCCGCGCGCGCGGAACAGGTTGACGATGCCGGCCGCCAGCGGCTGTTCCGGCCCGACCAGCGTCAGGTTGACGTGTTCCGCGACGACGAAGTCGGCCAGCGCGGCCGGGTCGGTGATGTCGATGTTGATCAGGCGCGCATCGCGCGCGGTACCGCCATTGCCCGGTGCGACGTAGACCATCTGGACGCGATCGGATTGGGCCAGTTTCCAGGCCAGGGCATGTTCACGGCCGCCAGAGCCGACTACCAGGATTTTCATGGATTGCTTTCGCTGCTTACTCTTCAATGACTGCGTTCGTATAGACTTCCTGCACGTCGTCCAGGTTTTCCAGGGCGTCGAGCAGTTTCTGCATCTTGAGCGCGTCTTCGCCGGTGAACACCGTCTCGGTGTCCGGCTTCATGATGACTTCGGCGGAATCGGCCTTGAAGCCGGACTTTTCCAGGGCTTCCTTGACGCCGGCAAAGGCGTTCGGGTCGCACAGCACTTCGAAGCCGCCTTCGTCGTCCGGGATGACGTCGTCGGCACCGGCTTCCAGCGCCGCTTCCATCAGCTTGTCTTCTTCGACGCCGGGTGCGAACAGGAACTGGCCCGTGTGCTTGAACATGAACGCGACGGAGCCTTCGGTCCCCATATTGCCGCCGAACTTGCTGAACGCGTGGCGGACTTCGGCCACCGTGCGTACGCGGTTGTCGGTCATGCAGTCGACGATGATCGCCGCGCCGCCGATACCATAGCCTTCGTAGCGGATTTCTTCGTAGTTGACGCCTTCCAGGCCGCCCGAACCGCGCTGCACGGCGCGGTTGACGTTATCCTTCGGCATATTGGCGTCGGCCGCTTTTTCGATGGCGAGGCGCAGGCGCGGGTTGGTGTTGGCGTCGCCGCCGCCCATGCGGGCCGCGACGGTGATTTCCTTGATCAGTCGGGTCCAGATCTTGCCGCGCTTGGCATCAGTGGCGGCTTTCTTGTGCTTGATGTTGGCCCATTTGCTGTGTCCAGCCATGTCGAGTCTTCCTTAGACAGGGAACCTCGGCAAACTGCAATCTTCGAGGTCCCGGGTATTGATAATCCTCGACATTTTATCATAGCGCATCCGTCTAAATACTGTCAGGGAAACAACAACGCCGTGCCCAGTCCGACCAGCCCGAGCCCGGTCGCGCACGCCACCACGTGCCCGCCGGGCAGCAGTTTTTCGGCGAGGATCAGCGCGATGAGCCCGGCGATGACGGGCAGGTTCAGCACGCCCGCCGGCAGCACGAGCGCGAGCAGCAGCCAGCAGCAGCCCGTGCAATACCGCGCATCCGCGATGCCCATGCGGAACGCGCCCCACATCCCGCGGCGCCAGTGCGTCAGGACGAACGCCAGCGGCGCGCGGCAGTTGTCGAGGCACACGTGCTTGGCGGGCGTCCACTGGTAGACGCCGGCCGCGACGAGGGCGAGGGCGCCGACCGTCGGGTGCGCGATGGCCATCGTCTCGTCGAGCCCGCCGGCGTCGTGCAGCTGCCAGTCGGCCAGCGTCGCGGCGAGGGCGCAGCAGGTCCAGACGAACAGATAGCCCAGCATGAACAGGAACGTGGACGGATAGACCCAGCGCTCGCGCACGAGCCGCTTCACGCGGGCGTACAGCAGCACGGACGGCGCGGCCGCCGGCAGCATCATCGCGGCGATGACGACGGTCCACAGCGCCAGCAGGCGCGCGAGGTCGTCCTCGCGGTACGGCCCGACCCGGAAATGGGCCGCGTTACCCGTCCCCAGCGGCGACAGGCGACCGACGCGAAACAGCAGAAACGCCCAGCACAGCGCCGCGAGCAGCACGAGCAGGGTCAGGACGACGGTGCGGTCGGCACCGGGGCGGCCGACGCCGCTGGCGCGGCTCATCGGGGGCGCGCTCCGGCCGGTTGCGCGGTTGCGTGGTGTGCCATGGACATCTCCCGAAAAGTTGAGCTGTGATGCGGTTGAGTATCGACAGCGATTGGACCGCATCCGGCCGGCTGCGTTCGGAGGCGTCCTCAGCCGGCTATGCGGATTCCCCGTACAATCGTCGGATGAGTAAAACCGCAGCCGACTTACCTGTTGTACCGACCATACGCCCGGCCGCGCTGGGCGGCCTGGCGATCGCCATCGGCGGTGCCGTTCTGTTTTCCACGAAGGCCATCGTCGCCAAACTGCTGTACCGCTACCACATCGACGCCGTCACATTGATCGCGTTCAGAATGCTGTTCTCGCTTCCGGTGTTTGCGGCCGTGGCGGTGTGGAAGATGCGGACCGAGCCGCCGCTCGCCGTGCGCGACCGCTGGCGCCTCGCCGGACTGGGCCTGATCGGCTACTACCTGTCGAGCTACCTCGATTTCCTCGGCCTGCAATACATCTCGGTGGGCCTCGAGCGCCTGATCCTGTTCCTCACGCCGACGTTCGTCCTCCTGATCACGGCGCTCGTCTTCAAGCGCCGCATCGGCCGCGCGGAGTGGATCGCGCTCGCGCTGTCGTACTGCGGCATCGTGCTCGTGTTCGCGCACGACCTGAAGGGCGGCGGGGGGAGCACGGTCACGGGCTCGCTGCTCGTGCTCGGTTCGGCGGCGTGCTACGCGGCCTACCTGCTCGGCACGGGCGAGATGGTGCGCCGCATCGGTTCGCTGCGCCTCGTCGCGTACGCGATGTGCGTGTCGAGCGCCGCGTGCATCGCGCAGTTCTTCATCCTGCGGCCCGCCGGCATGCTGGTGCAGCCGCTGCCGGTTTACGGGCTCTCGCTCGTGAATGGGATATTCTGTACCATCTTCCCCGTCTTCATGACGATGGCGGCGGTCCAGCGCATCGGTGCGACGACGGCATCCCAGGCCGGCATGATCGGTCCGGTGTCGACGCTGTTCCTGGGCTGGGCGCTGCTGGGAGAACCGATCACGACCGTGCAACTGGCCGGAACGGGCCTGGTGCTGGGCGGGATCTATTTGCTGTCGAAGAAAAAAACACCCTGACAAACCGAAACGGAACGGAACATGAAACCTCGCATCGCCCTGATCGCCCACGACAAGAAAAAAGACGACATGATCGCCCTCGCCGCCGAGTACGTGGATTTCCTGCGCGGCTGCACGTTGTCGGCCACCGGCACCACGGGCGGCCGCCTGATCAACGAGCTGGGCCTGGAGGTGACGCGCATGCATTCCGGTCCCGTCGGCGGCGACCTGCAAATCGGCGCCCAGCTGGTCGAGGGCGAGATCGACTGCGTGATCTTCCTGCGCGACCCGATGACCCCGCAGCCGCACGAACCGGACATCAACGCGCTGGTCCGCGCCTGCGACGTCCACAACATCCCGTGCGCGACGAACGTGGCGAGCGCCCATCTCGTGCTGTCGCAGCTGCAGTCGAAGGCCGACTGATTCCCGGGGGAGAGCGGCCATGACGACGGCAAAGGCGATCCGCTTCGCGCGCACCGGCGGGCCCGAGGTGCTGGAATACGTCGACGTCGAGGTCGGCGATCCCGGCCCCGGCGAGGCACGCGTGCGCAACCACGCGATCGGCGTGAATTTCATCGACACGTATTTCCGCTCCGGCCTGTACCCGCTCGACCTGCCGAACGGCCTCGGCCAGGAAGCGGCGGGCGTCGTCGAGGCGGTGGGCGAGGGCGTCACGCACGTGAAACCGGGCGACCGCGTGGCGTACGCGGCGCGCCCGAACGGCGCCTACAGCCAGCTGCGGGTGATGCCGGCCGACGTGCTCGTGCACCTGCCGGACGCCATCCCGTTCGAGACGGGCGCCGCGATGCTGCTGCAGGGCCTGACCGTGCAATACCTCCTCAAGCAGACTTATGCCGTGCAGCCGGGCGAGACGATCCTGTTCCACGCGGCGGCCGGCGGCGTCGGCCTGATCGCGTGCCAATGGGCGCGTGCACTGGGCGTGAACCTCATCGGCACGGTGGGGTCAAACGAGAAAGCGGCGCTGGCGCGGCAGCGTGGGGCGGCGCATGTCATCAACTATCGTGACGAGGATGTCGTGCAGCGCGTACTGGAGATCACGAACGGAGCAAAGGTGCCGGTCGTCTACGATTCGGTCGGCAAGGACATGTTCACGCGCTCGCTGGACTGCCTGCGGCCGCGCGGGCTGATGGTCAGCTTCGGCAATTCGTCGGGACCGGTGGCGCCGTTCTCGCTGAACGAATTGTCGGCGCGCGGCTCGCTCTACATCACGCGGCCGACCCTGCAGTCGTATGCGGCCACGCGCGCGCAGCGGGAGGCGATGGCGGCCGACCTGTTCGACGTGGTGGCGAGCGGTAAAGTGAGCATCGACATCCACCAGCGTTTTCCCCTCGCCGACGCGGCCCAGGCCCACATCGCCCTCGAAGGGCGCCGCACGACGGGCAAGACCATTTTGCTGCCATGAGAGAATTTAGCGACGACAACGAACCGCCGATCGATCCGCAACCGGCGGCGGAGCCGCACTTCGGGCGCTTGCTCCTGGTGCTGATGCTGGCGGTGCTCTTGATTATCGGGATTACGTTCCTGTCGGAAGCGTACCTGGGATGAAACCAACGTCGTCCCCGCGCAGGCGGGGACCCAAGTTTGCATGAACGCACAGGAAATTGGACCCCCGCCTTCGCGGGGGCGACGGTAATTTTGCGGCACTTAGCCGTTCTGCCGGGGCTCCTGCTTCAACTCGATCACGCGCGACCCGCCATTCGGTCCCGGGAACCCTTCGAACGCGCTCTGCACGAGGGCCGGCATCACGGCCGGGGTCGACATCTGCCGGCTCACGTTGCGCACCGTGACGTCGAACAGGCGCTTGCCGTCCGCGGCCGAGGCGATCGACAGCTGCAGTTGGCGGTGGTAGCGGTGTTCTTCCTGCACATCGTACGCTGGTACCGGGCCCCAGAACGGATCGTAGAACGGGCTGTACCAGCCGCCCCAGTAGCGCCGGCGCCAGCCCATGTAGGCGAAACGGGGCGAGTAGTACGTCGGCGCGAAGGTCGGGTACAGCACCTGCGTGGGCACGTCGATGGTCGAGAAGCGCATCGATACCTTCAGCGCGGGCGCCCCCTGCGCCTCGTGGAAACCGAGGCGGGCGAGCTGGGCGCGCACGAGGTTTTCGTAGCTCTGCAGCTCGAGCGTGTTGTCCTGCGGAGGCGGCGTCTCGAACGCATAGCTCTTGTCGGGCAGCTGGGCGGGCCACTGGTTGAAGGTGGTGACGTCACTGCGGATCGTCGTCGCGCAGCCGCCCAGCAACAGGCTCAGCGATGCGACCGCCGTGATCATGGTACGTTTCATGACGAGCTCCATCTATTCGGTTCCCGATGTGTCGGGTTTCAATTCCTGTAATCGGTCTTGTTCAGGAGTACATCTTATTCCTGATGCGTGATGTACGTCGATACATTTACGCGTGGTTACTACCTGTACATGGTGATACATTCGAAAGGTACGGATCGTGGTGTAAAGCTGTTGGTAAAATAAGCATCCCACCAACGGCTTTGCGGACTCCCGACCATGCGCACCGATACGCCCCAGACTATCTACCGGAAGGATTACACTGCCCCCAGCTACCTGGTTGATACCGTCGAACTCGGCTTCGACCTCGACCCGGCCCGTACCGTCGTCGCCAACCGGATGACGGTGCGCCGCAACCCTGCCAGCGCGCAGCGCGAAATCGAGCTGTACGGCGAAGACATCGAACTGGTGACCTTGCGCCTGAACGGCCGCACGCTGGCCGAGGGGGATTACGTGATCGAAGGCACCCTGCTGCGCATCCCCAACGCCCCGGAAGAAGCGACGCTGGAAATCGAGACCATCTGCGTTCCGGAGAGCAATACTACCCTCAGCGGCCTGTACACGTCCAATGGCAGCTTCTATACGCAGTGCGAAGCCGAGGGTTTTCGTCGGATCACGTATTTTCCAGACCGCCCGGACGTGATGGCGCGCTTCACCGTCATGCTGCGCGCCGACAAGGACAAGTACCCGGTGCTGCTGTCGAACGGTAACCTGATCGAGGAAGGCGACCTTCCCGACGGCCGCCACTACGCGCTGTGGGAAGACCCGTTCAAGAAGCCGTCGTACCTGTTTGCCCTCGTCGCCGCGCGCCTCGTCTGCCAGGAAGAGAATTTCGAACTGGCCGACGGCCGCACCGCGCTGCTGCAGGTCTGGGTGGAAGAGGGCAACCTCGACAAGACGGACTACGCGCTGCAGTCGCTGAAGCACAGCATCCGCTGGGACGAGCAGCGCTGGAACCTGGAACTCGACCTGGACCGCTTCATGATCGTCGCCGTGGGCGACTTCAACATGGGCGCGATGGAAAACAAGGGCCTGAACATCTTCAACACGAAGTTCGTGCTGGCCAATCCGCGCGTCGCGACGGACGTCGACTTCCAGGGCATCGAGGCCGTCGTCGGCCACGAATACTTCCACAACTGGACGGGCAACCGCGTCACCTGCCGCGACTGGTTCCAGCTGTCGCTGAAGGAAGGCCTGACCGTGTTCCGCGACCAGGAATTTTCGGCCGACATGATCGGCACGAACACGGGCCGCGCCGTCACCCGCATCGACCAGGTGCGCACCCTGCGCCAGGCCCAGTTTCCGGAAGACGCGGGCCCGATGGCCCACCCGGTCCGTCCCGACTCCTTCGTCGAGATCAATAATTTTTATACCGTCACCGTCTACGAAAAGGGCGCCGAGGTCGTGCGCATGTACCAGACCCTGCTGGGCCGCGAAGGCTTCCGCAAGGGCATGGACCTGTACTTCCAGCGCCACGACGAGCAGGCCGTCACGTGCGACGATTTCCGCCTGGCGATGGCCGATGCCAACGGCCGCGACCTGACGCAGTTCGAGCGCTGGTACAGCCAGGCCGGCACGCCGGTCGTGCAGGCCGAAACACGCTGGGACGAGCAGGCGCAGACCTACACCCTGCGCCTGATCCAGTCGTGCCCGCCGACGCCGGGCCAGGCCGAGAAACTGCCGTTCCACATCCCGGTCGCCGTCGGCCTGCTGGGCCGGGACGGCCGCGACCTGCCGCTGACCATCGACGGCAAGGACCATGGGACGACGGCCGTGCTGGAGCTGACGGAGGCGGACCAGACCTTCGTCTTCACGGGCGTGATGGAACAGCCGACGCCGTCGATCCTGCGCGATTTTTCCGCCCCGGTGATCCTGAAGCATGGCTACAGCGACGCCGAACTGGTGCACCTGTTCAGCCATGACAGCGACCCCGTCAACCGCTGGGAAGCGGGCCAGCGCCTCGCGATGAGCCGCCTGCTGAAGCTGGCCGGGCAGGTGGCCGGCGCCGGCAACGTCGTCGACCGGCTCGACCTGGACGACACGTTCGTCGACGCCATGCGCAAGATCCTCGTGGACGACACGCTCGATCCGTCCTTCCGCGAGCAGGCGCTGCTGCTGCCGACGGAATCGATGATCGCCGACCAGCTGGACGTCGTCGACCCGCTCGCCATCCACCTGGCGCGCCAGTTCGTCCGCGCCGACATCGGCGCGCGCCTGCGCACCGAGCTGCTGGCCCAGTACGATGCCAACCAGACGCCGGGCGAGTACAGCCCGGATGCCGGGTCGATCGGCAAGCGCGCCCTGAAGAACCTCGCGCTGGCCTATCTGAATGCCGCGCCGGACGAGGCGAGCCTGGCCCTCGCGCAGAAACAGTTCGACGGCGCGACGAACATGACGGACCGCGTGGCCGCGCTGTCGGCCCTCGTGCATGCGCGCGCGCCCGCGGCGGCGGATGCGCTGCAGCGCTTCTACGACGAGTTCCAGGGTGAAGCGCTGGTCGTCGATAAATGGTTCGCGATGCAGGCCGCGGCGCCGACCACGGACGTCAACCGCGTACGCGAATTGATGACGCACAAGGCCTTCACGCTGCGTAACCCGAACCGTGCGCGCAGCCTGGTGTCTACGTTCTGTGCCGGCAATGCGGTGGGCTTCCATGCGCCGGACGGCAGCGGCTACGCATTCTGGGCCGAGCAGGTGATCGCGCTGGACGCGCTGAACCCGCAGGTCGCCAGCCGCCTTGCCCGTGCGATGGACCGCTGGCGCCGCTACACGCCGGACCTGCAGGCCCACATGAAGCGGGCGCTGCAGCAGGTCGCGGGGCAGGCGAAGCTGTCGAACGACGTGCGCGAAGTGGTCAGCAAGGCGCTCGCGAATTGATGGGATGCAGGGTGGGCACGGGGTGCCCACCCTACGGTTGTTTTTGTCGCGATCGTGAATACATGACGGACCGTAGGGTGGGAGGCCTCCGCCCACCATTGCGCAACCACCGCAATAACGAATTTCCACAAACCAAAGGAAGTCCATGAAACGTGTCAGCCTGACGCAATACCTCGTCGAGGAACAGCGTCTCCACAACAATATCCCGGCATCGCTGCGCCTCCTGATCGAGGTGGTGGCCCGCGCCTGCAAGACCATTTCCCACTCGGTCGGCAAGGGCGCGCTCGGCGACATCCTCGGCAGCGCGAACACGGAGAACATCCAGGGCGAGGTGCAGAAGAAGCTCGACGTGATCTCCAACGAGATCCTGCTCGAAGCCAATGAATGGGGCGGCCACCTGGCGGCGATGGCATCGGAAGAAATGGAATCCATCCACCCGATTCCGAACCGCTATCCGATGGGCGAATACATGCTGCTGTTCGATCCGCTGGACGGCTCGTCGAACATCGACGTCAACGTCTCCATCGGCACCATCTTCTCCGTGCTGAAGGCGCCGGAAGGCATGACGGCCCCGACCGAAGCCGACTTCATGCAGGCCGGCAGCAAGCAGGTCGCAGCCGGCTATGCCGTGTACGGCCCGCAGACGATGCTGGTGCTGACCACGGGCGCGGGCGTCAACTGCTTCACGCTGGACCGCGAGATGGGTTCCTGGGTCCTCACGCAGAAGGACCTGCAGATCCCGGAAGAGACGAAGGAATTCGCCATCAACATGTCGAACCAGCGCCACTGGTATCCGCCCGTCACGCGCTATGTCGACGAAATGTTGGCTGGTAAAACCGGCCCGCGCGGCAAGGATTTCAACATGCGCTGGATCGCCTCGATGGTGGCCGACGTGCACCGCATCCTGAACCGCGGCGGCATCTTCATGTACCCGGCCGACCAGCGCGACCCGTCGCAGCCGGGCAAGCTGCGCCTGATGTACGAAGCGAACCCGATGGCCTTCATCGTCGAGCAGGCGGGCGGCGCCGCGACGGACGGCAAACAGCGCATCCTCGACATCGCGCCGCAGAAACTGCACCAGCGCGTGCCCGTGTTCCTGGGCTCGAAGAGCGAGGTGGAACGCGTGACGAGCTACCACCAGGAATAATTTTCAGCGTGTCCGCATAAAATTGCCGAGCCGGACTAGCAAGTTTGCGGAGTTGTTGTTAGAATGCGGGCTCCTTCGCGCTGCAGCTCATCTGATGAGCGAAGCGCGCGAGACCTCGGGTCGCCAACAGTCTGATGGCAGGTAGCACGGACACAGGTTAAACGGTTGTTCCGGTTTAGCCGCTGTAGCTCAGTCGGTAGAGCAGCGCATTCGTAATGCGAAGGTCACCAGTTCGATTCCGGTCAGCGGCACCAAAATTCAGCAGTAAGATCAAAGGGTTACAGGCGAAAGCGTGTAACCCTTTTTTCTTTTCGGCGCCACTCTCGGGCTTGTGTAACCGCTGTGTAAGCCGCGTGCACCTATACTGTTGGCCAAGGTGGATACGAAGTTGATCCACCAAACCCGACATGCGATCAGCAGATCGACCCGTTCGTGCTCTTGCCTGTTGGTACGTCAAGACCAAAATAGCAAGAATATCCCTCCTTCTCGGTGTAGGTGCAGGAGAGGTCGCCTTTGTTCCTCTCTCGGTAATCCTCGGCACCGCTACAAGGGGTCTTTGTGTCTGGCCCAATCTGGTCGAACAGCCCCTTCGCGAGTGGCCCCTTGAACATGAACGCCACCTTCTGGTCCTTTTTCGTTGGGGGCATCATGTCACCCAGCTCGCCGCCGTACACTTGGTAGTCGCCCTTCAGCGGCTTCGGGCGGCCGTCCCAGGCTTCCGGCTTCTCGGCGGCCTGGGCTAGCGTGTACAGGGCAAAGGCCGCGACGATGAACACCGCGCGCGCGCTCATGATGCGTACCTCGGCCAGAGCTCGACGTGGAAGTGGTCGTTGTGGTTTATGACAGTCTTCACGCGCGCGGGACCTAGCGCTTTTTGCGCCACCTCGTCATTGAAAAAAACGATCCTCGTCCACGGGTGATCTAGGAACAGACGAATCAGCGTGACCGTGGCCTCCTGGTCGTACACCTTGTCCTTGTAGTTGCAGCGAGCGCCTTGGCCCGTCACGTAGTCTTTGCGCACCGGGCGGCAGTCCATCTCGATACCGAGCTGGTGCGTTTTGTGTCCGTCGAACGGCTCGCCTCCGTCGATGCTGATGTTCCCGATCCCGAACTTCCGGTCACACATGGCTTGCCACTCTCGTTCGATCTGGAAAATGAAACTGAGCATGTTGGGGTGGGCGTACTGCGCCAGATGGCCGGTGCCAGGCACTTGGTGCAGGTTCCCGTACACGTAGTAGCCCGCATCCTCGGGCGCTTGCGGCAGCATGAAGTAGCCGCGCTGGTCTTTCGGTTGAATCGGGATCGCCATGGCGAGTTCCTTAAGCGCACTTCTTGGCAGCAAGGTCCCAGCCACCGGAGGTGCTGCCACTGGCGCCCCCGCTGATCTTCTGCTGGGTATAAGTCCACTTGACCTTGGAAAAGCACAGTCCTATCTCGTCCTGGACCAGGCCGCCGTCACGCATTACCTGATCCATATGGGAGATCATGACGTTGTCCAGCTCGATCTGATAGTACTTCACCGGTTTGCCGTCACCGTCGGCTCGCATGAATTCCAGCTTGGCTTTCGGGATCGTTTTACCTGTCGAGCAGTGCTGCATCAGGACAGGTGATGCAAGGTCAGCCAGCTTGGTGAGAGACAACGTACGGTGTTCGCTGTGCCCGGCCGTATGGCCGCCGGCAGTCGATACGCTGGTGCTCCTGGGTTGCGTTACGCCCCAATGAGCGGAGGCGATCTCGATCCAGCCCTGATGCGCAAAATCGGCCGATTCTCCTTTGATGCCATCAATTTGCAAATATGCATCGATTGCCATGTCTGATCTCCGATGAGTTGAGTGCATCGAACATTCTTCTGTAGTCAGTCGTGTCGACGGTTGGGACGGCGCAATCGATTGGCGAGATAGGTTTGCTGCTTTGTGTTATTGCAAGCATGTCTTTCTGCCTTGGTCGCGCCGTTTTGCTTGTTGTCAGCCTGCCTCATCCTGTATTGATGACAAGGAAACGATGCTATATTGCCGGGATGGCCAAGATGAGACCGTCCGGCCTGACGCCGCCCCAGCCGTTTTTCCTACCCGACCGGTCGCGATGCTCTTTAATTCCTTCACGTTCCTGCTCCTGTTCCTGCCCGGCACCGCGATCGGCTACTTCCTGCTGGCACGCAGGATTCACGTCCAGGCCGCCGCTTGGCTGGCGCTCGCGTCGCTGACGTTTTATGGCTGGTGGAGCTATTACTACATTCCGCTGCTGCTGGGCTCCATCGTCTTCAACTACTGGATCGGGCAGCGCATCGGGCACGCGGCCGGTCCGGCGCGAAGGCGGTGGCGGCCGGCGGCCGTGGCCACCGACCTGGGCCTGCTCGCCTATTACAAGTACGCCAACATCGTCGATTTCTGGCGCCGTTGGCACATGACCCTGTCGCGCTTCCTGCGCGACTACCTGTACGTGCCGCTGGGCGGCAACCGCAAGGGACCCGTGCGCCGCTACGTCAACCTGATGACGACGATGCTGCTGGGCGGCCTGTGGCATGGCGCGGGCATGAACTTCGTCATCTGGGGCGCGCTGCACGGCATCTATCTCGTGATCAACCACGGCTGGAATGCGGTGGCCGACAGGCTGCGCCTGCCGCGCGGCCGCGCCTGGGCCGTGTTCAGCTGGGCGCTGACGTTCGCGGCCGTGTGCGTGGCGTGGGTGTTCTTCCGCGCCACCAGCTTCGACAAGGCGATGACGATCCTGCACGGCATGGCCGGCCTCGACGGCATCGGCCTGCCGGCGTCGATCGGCCTGCAGCTCGGACCGCTGAAGGCGCTGCTCGAGCAATGGGGCGTGACGTTCTACCTGGGCGGCGGGTCGCGCTTCATCGAGACGTGGCAATGGGTCGTCATCGGCGGCTTCATCGCGTTCTGCCTGCCCAATACCCAGCAGATCATGGGCCGCTACGAAGCGGCGCTCGGCACGATGGCCGGGCCGCGCCTGGCCGCCCGCTGGCAGCTCTGGCAGCCGTCGCGGCGCTGGAGCTTGTATATCGGGGCGATCCTGCTCGGCAGCCTGCTGTCGCTCAGCCGTCCCGCCGAATTCCTGTATTTCCAGTTCTAAGTCCGGGGGAGCCCAATGGAACAGATCCAACGCTACGACGACGAGGCCCCGGTCCTGGTGGGAGCGCCGGCGACCGCCGCGGCGCAAGCCCCAGTGTCCTACAAACGCTTCACCGCATGGTGCGCGACGGTCGTCGGTGCCGGCGTGCTGCTGGTGACGGGCTTCGTGGCCGTCATCGACCCCTACCACCTGTACGGGTTCGTCGACAGCCCGGCACTGAACCACGTGAAGCCGTTGCCGGAACAGTACCGCGAGCAGATCAAGCTGGCCCAGGCCACGGCCGTGCGGCCCGACCTGATCCTGCTGGGAAATTCGCGCGTCGAAGTCGGCCTCGATCCGGACAGCCCGCAGGTGAGCGCGCATGGCCGCACGGCGTACAACATGGGGCTCTCGGGCACGAGCCTGACCACCTCCGAGCGCATGTACGTGCAGCTGCGCGAGAGCGCGGCGCCGGCCGCGATGGCCGTGATCGGCGTCGAGTTCCTGGATTTCCTCGTCAAGCCGGACGAAGCCCCGGCGCCGCCTGCGTCCAGCGGACCGTTGCCGTGGCAATGGCGGTTCGATACGCTGTTCTCGATCAAGTCCGTGTCCGACGCGCTGCGTACCGTGCGCCTGCAGAAGGCGGCCGATCCGGAGACCATGACGGGGCGCGGCCAGACCCCGCTGCGCAATTACCACCAGTTCGCGCGCCAGGAGGGCTATTACGCGATCTTCCAGCAAAAGGCCGGGGACAACGCGAAGAACCTCGTGCGCAAGCCGCACAACCTGTTCGTTGCCGGCACGAACCGTTCGGAAAGCATCGATCGCCTGCGCACGCTGCTGGACACGATGGCGCGCGACCGCACCGAGGTACACCTGGTGATCTACCCGTACCACGCGCAGTTGATGGCCATGTTCGAGGAAGCCGGCCTGCAATCCACCATGGACGACTGGAAGCAGCTGCTGGTGCGCGAGGCGGACGCCGTGCGCGCCCGCTATCCGAATGCCCGCATCAACGTGTGGGACTTCAGCGGCTATGGCGGCATGCGCTGCGAACGCATCCCGGCCCCCGGCGACACGCATACGGCGACGCGCTGGTACTGGGAAGCCGGCCACTTCAAGTCGACGCTGGGCGAGCGCATCCTGCAGCGCATCCTCGGCGGCGAAACGGCGTTCGGCTTCCGCCTCGGCGCGGACACGCTGGCCGCCAACCGCCAGCGCATCGCCGCCGAGCGCGCGCAATGCGCCGGTGACTATCCGCAAGTCTTTGCCGGTGCGCGCGACCTCGTCGCGCACGCCCGCGTGTCCGCGCCCTGAGCGTCGCGCTCTCTTCCGTCCTGCGCTTTGTTATATAGCGCACAGTCCGGATCGACTAAAAGTTATATTTTTTTTATTGAGACACCGCATTGCGTCGGTGTCGCTCCGACATCGCGCTTGGGCGCGACGTGAAGGACCGCCTATCGGTCGAACTTTTGAACGGATGCACGGTCAAGAAGATCGGTTATCTCCGCATTGGTCAAAATCTTACAAGAGGAATTCATCATGGATAATCAGAAGTCGAGCGAAGCAAAAGGCAGCAACCTGGGTTCGGGCAACCAGGGCAAGGACAGCAACCTGCCGAACGCCAGCGGCTCGGGCAATATGGGCAGCGCGGCCGGTTCGGGCAGCCTGAACAAGAGCAGCCAGCAGAGCCAGGGCAAGGACCAGCAGAGCTCGACAACCGGCAGCAGCACCGGCGGCGCCACCGCGTCCAGCACCGGCGCCGTGGGCGGCACCAGCAATGCCGGCAGCGCATCGTCGTCGGGTCCGGGTTCCATGGGTTCGATGAGCGCCTCTGGCTCCAGCGCCAGCGGCACGAACTCGAGCATCGGCGGCAGCTCGCTGGGTTCGAGCAGCAGCGGCAGCCAGAACAGCCAGAGCGCCGGCGCCGCCACCGGCTCGGGCATGGGTGGCGATTCGAAGGACCTGGGTGCGCAAGTGAATGCCCGCGCGCAAGGCCTGCACGATTCGATCGACAAGGCCGCCGACGCCGCCAAGCCGATGGTCGACAAGGCCGTCAACAGCGTGCAGCCGGTCGTCGACCGCCTGGCCTCCAGCGCCCACGCCGGCGTCGACAAGCTGCAGGGCGTGCTGAGCGGCGCCTCGCTGAACCTGGGCCAGCGCCAGCAACAGCTGACCGACGCCTATGGCCAGTGGAAGGAAGCCAGCTTCGAGTACGTGCGCCAGAAACCGGGCACCGCCATCGCCATCGCCGCAGCCGCCGGCTTCGTGCTGGCCAAGCTGCTGGGTGGCCGCAACCGCGATTACTGATCGCGCCTGCGCGCCTGCGCGCCTGCGCGCCTGTGAAAAAGCCGGCAACGCGCCGGCTTTTTCTTTTACTTCACCACGGTTTCCCGGCTCGGCACCGGCGGATGCGGATGCCGCCGCAGCCGCTGCGCCAGGCGTCCGAACCAGTGCTCGATGTCGTCGACGTAGGTGAACACGGCCGGCACGACCAGCAGGCTCAGCAAGGTCGACGTGATCAGGCCGCCGATCACCGCGACCGCCATCGGCGAGCGGAAGCTCGGGTCGCCCGACAGGCCCAGCGCCAGCGGCAGCATGCCGGCGCCCATCGCGATCGTCGTCATGACGATCGGGCGGCTTCGCTTGTGGCAGGCGTCGACGAGCGCGTCGAAGCGGTTCATGCCGGCCTTGCGCGCGAGGATCGCGTAGTCGACGAGCAGGATCGAGTTCTTCGTCACGATCCCCATCAGCATGATCAGGCCGATCATCGTCGGCATCGACAGCGCGTTACGCGTGAGCAGCAGCGCGACGAACGCGCCGCCGATCGACAGCGGCAGCGCCGCAAGAATCGTCACCGGCTGCAGGAAGTCCGTGAACAGCAGCACCAGCACGCCGTAGATGCACAGCACGCCGATCAGCATCGCGAGGCCGAAGCTGGCGAACAGGTTCTGCATCTCCTGCGCGTCGCCCAGTTCCGCGATCGACACGTTCGGCGGCAACTCCTTCAGCGCGGGCAGGGCGCGCGCTTCCGCGTTCACCTCGCCCAGCGAGCGGCCGTTGAGCTCCACTTCCAGCGTCACGTTGCGGCTGCGGTTCAGGCGGTCGATCTGCGCCGGGCCGCTTTCCATCGTGATGGTCGCCACGTTCGCCAGCAGCACCGGGCCGTTCTTGCCGGGCACCGTCAGGCGGCCGATGGCATCCAGGTCCGCGCGCACGGTGTCCGGCAGTTTTACGCGGATCGGCACCTGGCGCTCCGACACGTTCATCTTCGACAGTACCTGGTCGTAGTCGCCGGCGGTGGCCACGCGCACGGTCTCGCCGATGCTCGCCGCCGTCACGCCCAGGTCCGCGGCGCGCGCAAAATCGGGGCGCACGATGATTTCCGGGCGCACGAGCGACGCGCTGGAACTGACGTTGCCGACGCCAGGCAGCGTGCGCAGTTCGCGCTCGGCGCGGCGGGCGGCGGCCGTCAGCGCAACCGGATCCTCGCTGCGCAGCACGAGCTGCATCTTGACGCCCGTGTCGGGCGGGCCGACCGTGAAGCGGGCGCCGGGGACGTCGGCCAGGCGCGCGCGCAGCGCCGATTCGACGGCCGACAGTTTTTCCTTGCGGTCCGCGCGCGCGACGGTGGTCACCGTCAGCACGGCGCGCCGCGCTTCGGCCGCCGCGCCGGGCGCGAACGCGTCGCCGCTGGAACCGCCGCCGATCGAGCTGAACACGCCCTTGACGTTCGGCGTGCCCATCGCCACTTGGCGCACCCGTTCCGCGACGGCGCGCGTCTCCGCCAGGGTGGACCCGGGCGGCAGCTCGACGTTGATCTGCGTTTGCGAGCGGTCGGCGGGCGGTACGAAGCCGGTCGGCAGCAGCGGCACGAGCGAGATCGAGCCGACGAAGAACAGCGCGGCCGCGATCATCGTCAGGCCGCGGTGGCGCAGGCACCACTGCATCGTGCGCATGTAGCGGCGCATGATCGCGCCGTCGCGCTCCTCCGCGTGCGGCAGCGGTTTCAGGAGATACGCGGCCATCATCGGCGTCAGCAGGCGCGCGACGAGCAACGACGCGAGGATCGCCAGCACGGCCGTCCAGCCGAACTGCTTGAAGAATTTGCCGGGGATGCCGCTCATGAACGCGGTCGGCAGGAACACGGCGACGAGCGAGAACGTCGTTGCGATCACGGCCATGCCGATTTCGTCGGCCGCTTCCAGCGCGGCCTGCATCGGCGTTTTCCCCATGCGCAGGTGGCGCGAGATGTTCTCGATCTCGACGATCGCATCGTCCACGAGCACGCCGACGACGAGCGCCAGCGACAGCAGCGTGACCATGTTCAGCGTGTAGCCGAACAGGTATTGGCCGAGGAACGCGGGGATCACGGACAGCGGCAGCGCGGCCGCCGCGACGAGCGTCGCGCGCCAGTCGCGCAGGAACCACCACACGACCAGCACCGCGAGCACGGCGCCCTCGTACAGCATTTCCATCGACGCGTCGAAGTTGTCCTCGACGGGCGCCGCGTTGTCGATCGTTTCGCGCAGCACGACGTTGCCGTGCTTTTGCTGCAGCTCGGCGACGGCCTTGCGCACGCCGTTCGCGACGTCCATCTCGCCAGCGCCGCGCGTGCGGAAGATTTCGAAGGCGACGACCGGTTTGCCGTCCTGCTCCGCGATGGCGCGCGGCTCGGCGACCGTGTCGGACACCGTCGCGATCTCGTTCAGGCGCACGTGGCGGCCGTCCGGCAGCGGGATCTCCATGCGCGCCAGTTCCTGCGCCGTCTGCACGGTCGCCAGCGTGCGCACGGATTGCTCGGCGCCGCTCACGTCGCCGCGGCCGCCCGGTTCCTCGCGCTGCACGTTGCGCAGCAGGCGCGAGACGTCCAGTGCCGACACGCGCAGCGCGGCCATCTTCTGGTCGTCGAGCTCCACGCGCACTTCGCGGTAGACGCCGCCCACGCGCTTGACCGCGCCGACGCCCGGCACGCTGAGCAGGCGTTTGGACACCGTGTTGTCGACGAACCAGCTCAGGTCGGGCGCGTCGAGCGCCGGCTTGCCGTGCGCGTCGGCCGCCTGCGCCGTGAACGTGAGCACGACGCGGCCCGCGGTCGTCGTCTTCGTCACGCTCGGGTCGCGCATCTCCGCGGGCAGGTCGGCGCGCACGCGCGAGACGGCGTCGCGCACGTCGTTGACGGCGTCCGACAGGTCTTTCTCGAGGATGAACTCGACGGTGATCGTGGCCACGCCGTCCAGCACGCGCGCATAGATGTTCTTGACGCCCTGGAGGGTCGCGACCGAGTCCTCGATCTTGCGTGCCACCTCCGTCTCCAGCTGCGCCGGCGCGGCGCCGTCGAGCGTCGCGACGACGGTGACGATGGGCAGTTCGATGTCCGGGAAGTCCTGCACCTTGTTCGCCTTGAACGCCAGGATGCCGGCGAAGGTGAGGAGGGCGAACAGCATGATCGCCGGGATCGGGTTGCGGATCGAGAGCGCGGAAAAATTCATGACCGTGCCCTCAACGCGCCGCCAGCGCCGCCGGCGCGGACGCCGGCGCGTTGCGTACCAGATCGCCATCGTTGAGGAAGCCGGCGCCGCTCGTGACGACCAGCGCGTCCGCGGGCAGGCCGTCCGTCACTTCGACGCGGTCGTCGAGCCGGCGGCCCGTCGTGACTTTCAACTGGCTCACGCGGCCGTCCGCATTCAGGCGGAATACGTACGCGAAGCCGTCGCGCACGGCGACGGCCTGCTGCGGCACCGTCAGCGCGGCCGACTCCCCCAGCGCGAACTGGCCGCTGGCGAACATGCCGGCCTTCAGCGGCGCATTGGCCGACAGCGCCGGCGGCAGGTCGACGTAGACGAGGGCGACGCGGCTCTGCGCATCGACGGTCGGCGCGACCGTGCGCACCCGGCCCTGCACCCTGGTGCCGCCGGCGGCCTGCACGACGGCCTTCTGGCCCGGCTTGATGCGCGGGAGCTCGGCGGCCGTCACCTCGGCGCGCCATTCCAGGCGGCCCTGGCGGATCATGCGGAACATCTCCGCGCCCACGCCGGCGACGGCGCCCACGGTGGCGTTGCGCGCGGAGATCACGCCGGCATCCGGCGCGACGATCTTCGTGTACTTCAGGCGCAGCTGTTGTTGTGCCAGCGTCGCCTTCGCGGACGCCACGCGCGCGGCGGCCGTGCGCTCGGCCGTCATGTATTGCGTGATCTGCTGTTCGCTGAGCGCGCCCGAGCTTTGCAGGGCGCGCGCCCGCTTCGCATCGGCGCGGGCGGCGGACGCATTCGCCTCCGCTTCCTGGACGGCGGCTTTCGCCTGCGCGACGTCCGCCTCGACCGGCGCCGCATCGAACACGGCGAGCACCTCGCCCTTCTTGACGACGTCGCCCACGTTGACCTTCACCTCCTGCAGGCGCAGACCGTTCGACTCGCTGCCGATCACGGCTTCCTGCCACGCGGCGACGTTGCCGTTGGCGGCAAAGCTGAGCGGCAGGCGCGATTGCTCCGGCTTCGCCGTCGTGACGGTCAGCGCGGGGCGCGGGGCCGCCGCCTTCTTGTCGTCGGCGGCATTGCTGGAGACGAGCACGCCCACGGTGCTGGCCAGGATAGCGGCGATGGAGACGGCGAGGGCGGGCCGGGACATGCGGCGGAGTTGGGCGGGAGTCATGGCGTTCAAAGTAGATGGATGCCGAAGCGTTTCAGCAGAAGGGCGAACAGGAGTATGCTGGCCACCGTGATCGCGATCCCCGCGCCCAGCGCCGGCCAGAAGCCGAGGCGCGCCAGCAGCCACGGGAAGGCGGCGAACATGGGGAGGGTCGGGATCACGTACCACAGCGTGTACCAGGCGTGGTTGGCGATCTTTTCCTGGGGCTGGCGTTCGACGTGCAGCCAGATCAGCGTCAGCACGGTCACGAGCGGCAGGGACGCGACCAGGCCGCCGAGGCGGTCGGAGCGCGCGGCAGCTTCCGACACCAGGACGACGACGGCGGCGCTGATCAGGTATTTCAAGACGATCCAGGACATGGTGGAACCAGAAGTCAAACTGCGACAGTGTAACAAAGCACACTCGAGGACGCCTGTTCCGTACGGTCCCGGCTGTCATGTTCCGTTACAAATCCTTACCACTGAAACGTCGCGTCGATATTCCCGCTCATCCATTCGCGGTTAAATGGCGGCCAACATGGAGCTCAACATGATCCGACGCGCATCGCTTGTCCTGCTGGCCGCCTTGATGGCGACGGGTGCTGCATCGGCCGCTGATGGCGCATCTGGCCCCGATGCGCAGGCGCTGCATGTGCTCAACCGCCTGGCGTACGGCCCGCGTCCCGGCGACGTCGGGCGCGTGGCGCAGATGGGCGTGCAGCGCTGGATCGACCAGCAGCTGCACCCGGAGACGATCCCGCTGCCGGCCGACCTGAACGCACGCCTGGCCGCACTGGACACCGTGAACCGCAGCGCCGGCGAATCGCTGGCCGAGTTCCTGGGACTGCGGCGCGCCGTGCGGATGGACGACGAGGGCGCGAAACAGCGCCGGCGCGAGGCCGAGATGCGCGTGGCGCGCCAGGCCGCGGAAGCCCGGCTGCTGCGCGCCGTCGAGAGCCCGCGCCAGCTGGAAGAAGTCATGGTCGACTTCTGGTACAACCATTTCAACGTCTTCGCGGGCAAAGGAATCGACCGCGCACTGGTGACGAGCTACGAACGCGACGCGATCCGCCCGCACGCGCTCGGCTCCTTCCGCGCGCTGCTGGGCGCGACGGCGAAGCATCCGGCGATGCTGTTCTACCTCGATAACGTCGTGTCGTCGGCGCCGCGCCCGGAAGCGAAGGGTAAGGCGCGGGGGCTGAACGAAAACTATGCGCGCGAACTGATGGAGTTGCACACGCTGGGCGCGGACGGCGGCTACACGCAGCGCGACGTGACGGAGCTGGCGCGCATGCTGACCGGGTGGACGTTCGACCAGAAGCGTCTCGCGCGCACGGGCGAGACATTCCGCTTCGACGCCGGCCGCCACGATGCCGGCACCAAGACGTGGCTGGGCCGCGCGATCGCGCCGGCCGGCCAGCAGGAAGGGGAGTATGCGCTGGACGTGCTGGCCATGCACCCCGCCACCGCGCGCCACGTGAGCCGCGAGCTGGCGCAGTACTTCGTCAGCGACGAGCCGCCACCAAGCCTCGTCGACCGCATGGCGGCCACGTGGCAGAAGTCGCAGGGCGACATCCGCGCCGTGCTGGCGACGCTGTTCGCGAGCCGCGAATTCATGGACGCGGGGAGCGTCGGCGCGAAGTTCAAGACGCCGTACCAGTTCGTGGTATCGGCCCTGCGGGCGAGCGGTATGCAGGTGGCGAACGTGGGGCCGCTCGTGAATACGATGAGCCAGCTGGGCATGCCGTTGTACGGCTGCCAGACGCCGGACGGGTACAAGAACACGCAGGACGCGTGGCTGAACCCGGACGCGCTGACGCGGCGCATCGCCTTCGCGAGCGCGCTGGCCGGCGGCAAACTGCCGCTGGCGACGGTGCCGGCCGATGCGCCGCCGGCGCCGCTCGATCCGGTCCGGCTGCAGGCGACGCTGGCCGGATCGATCTCGCCGCGCACGCTGGGCATCGTCCAGCGCAACCCGGACAACCTGCGGGCCGCCATGCTGCTCGGCAGCCCCGATTTCATGCAGCGCTGATTCGATCGGAGGAGCTCATGCGACGCAGGCATTTTCTCAACGCGGTGGGTGCCGGCCTCCTGCTGCCCGCCGGCCGCGGCGCGTGGGCCGTGAGCGCGCCGGCCGCCGGCCCCACGAACAAAAAACTCATCGTCGTGATGCTGCGCGGCGCCGTCGACGGCCTGAACGTCGTGGCGCCCGTCGGCGACGGGAACTACCTGCGGCTGCGGCCCACGATCGGCCTCGCGGCGCCCGGCATGGAGGGCGGCGCGCTGGACCTGGACGGCTACTTCGGCCTGCATCCCGCGCTGGCCAGCCTGCAGCCGCTATGGGCCGCGCGCAAGCTCGCGTTCGTGCACGCCAGCGGTTCGCCGGACGCGACGCGTTCCCACTTCGACGCGCAGGACTACATGGAATCCGCGACACCGGGCCGCAAGAACACGCCGGACGGCTGGATGAACCGTCTCGTGGCCGCGCTGCCCGGTCCGCAGTCGCCCAGCCGGCTGCTGGGCATCGGCCCGGTGCTGCCGCGCATCCTGTCCGGCCACGCGGCTGCGGTGAACCTGCCGAACGTCGCGGCCGCCGCGCGCGCGGACCTGCTCGACCGGCCGGCCGTCAAGGCCGCGTTCGACGAACTGTATGCGAACCACCCCCGCTTCGGGCGCGCGTACGCGGAGGGGCGCAATGCCCACCGCGAAGTCATGGATGCCCTGGAACAGAACCAAATGAGCCGCGAGATGCAGGCCGCCGACCGCGGCGCCCCGCTGCCGAACGGTTTCCCCGACGATGCCGCCCGCCTTGCGGGCCTGATGCGCAACGACCCGAAGATCCAGCTGGCCTTCGTCGCGCTGGGCGGCTGGGACACGCACGCGAACCAGGGCGCCGCGACCGGCCAGCTCGCGAACCGACTCGCACCGCTGGGGCAGGGCCTGGCCGTGCTGGCCGAGCGCCTTGGCCCATTGTTCGACGACACGGTCGTCGTCGTGATGTCGGAATTCGGCCGCACGGCACGCGAGAACGGCAACGGCGGCACCGACCACGGCCACGGCAATGTGATGTGGGTCATGGGCGGCAAGGTGCGCGGCGGTAAGGTGTATGGCGACTGGGAAGGTGTCGGCGACACGAAACTGAACGAGGGGCGCGATTTGCCGGTTACGACCGACTTTCGTTCGGTGTTAGCGCAAATATCTGAAGAACATTTAATGTTAGGCGACCAGCGTCTGGAACAGGTCTTTCCCGCAATGCCGCAAAAACGTGCTGGATTCCGTATCGTTGGTGCCTGAGCCTCTACTCTAGAGGCTGCCCTCTACATATAGTAGTTCTACCGTATTGCGGTGCACAATAATTAGGGCTATAGTTGCACCTGTCTCCTCCAGTTTTTCTCCGAAAACCTGGATTCAGCCCGCACCGCAAGGTCGCGGGCTTTTTTTTATCAGAAATTGTCCGACGCTAACATTTGTGGGCGCATGCAATGGCGCATGCCTTTCTTTTGTTCAGTCGGGAAGCGCGGCGCGAACGGCCGCGCGCGCGGGATGGCTCAGGCGCCGGTCGTCTCGGCGTCGTCGCCCTGGAAGGCGCCGGCGCGCCAGGTCAGCACGAGCGTGTCGCGGTGGCCGTCGGCGCCGATGGGCTGGATCGGCGTCGATTCGTGGATGACGGCAGCGTCGTCCAGCAGCAGCAGGGTCCATGGATCCGTCATCGTGAAGCGCTGGCCTTTCGGGCCGTCCGCCTCGAACACGCGCGTCTCGCCACCCTTGATGTTCTCGCGCCCGATCAGGATGACGGCAACGAAGTCGACGCCGTCGCGGTGCGCGCCTTCCGGCGTGGGGCGGCCGATGCCGTCGGCGGTGTCGATGCGGAACTGGTGCGCCTCGACGTACCAGGTCTGCCGGCCTTTCACCTGCGAGCACACGGCGCCCAGCGCGCGCAGCAGCTTCGGCCAGGCCGGCTGCTCGACGGTGGACGGTTCGATGGGGACGAACAGGCGGTGCATGCCGCCGTGCAGGGCGTTGTACTCGACCGGTTGCCAGTGCGCGCGGTGCGGGCTTTGCGTGAGAGTCTCGCCGCTGTCGACGAAGCACGAATGGCGGCGCCGGCGATAGCGCCCGCCGTCTTTCAGGTAGTTGTCGAGCTCCAGGCGGTTCCAGCTCGGCGCCAGCGCCTTCAGCTCAGCGAGCGAACATCCGGCCAGTTGCGCCACGTCGGCCGGGCGCAGCAGCGCATAGCCGTCGCCGCGCAGTGCATCGGCGATGCGGGCCGGGTCGGTATAAGGTGGTTGCGGTGTTGTCATCCCGGTAGCCTAGCACTTTTTGTGCGCGGCCGTGCCGGCCATCACCAGTTCCTGACGAGCGTCAGCCGGAACGAGCGCGCCTCGATCGGGTGGAAATGCACGTCCTCGCGCGGCGCCGTTTCGCCGCGCAGCTGCGACGCATAGTAGTAGTCGATCGCGGACGCGCGCCGGTTCGCCAGGTTGAACCCTTCCAGTTCCAGCCGCAGGTCGCGGCTCATGCGGTAGCCGAGGCGGCCGTTCAGGGTCGTGCTGGCGCGCGAGCGCACGCTGTCGTCTTCGACGAGCGGACGCGGCCCGAAGTACCGCAGGCGCAGCGCGCCTTCCCATGGGCCGACCTGGCTCACCGTCAGCGCGAGCTGGGCGACGCCCTCGATCGCCTCCGGGATGCGGTCCTGCCCCGGCGCGACGCCGCGCGAGCGCGCATGCGCGTAAGCGGCGTCGAAGTCGACCGACAACCATTTATACGGTTTATAGTAATTCGAGAACTCGATGCCGATGCGGCGGCTGGGCGGCCCGGCCTCGGTCGTCCCTTCGTCGCCCACGTACGTCAGCTCGGAATCGAAGTCCAGGCGGTACAGGGAGAGGGCCGTCTGCATCGTCGGGATGGCTTCGGTGCGCAGGCCCAGCTCCATGCCGCGCGAGCGCACGAGGCCGGGCGCCGCGAGCGTCCCGCGCGCATCGTTGCTGTGGAAGCCTTCGCCGTAGTTCACGTAGAACTCGGCTCGGCGCCAAGGGCCGAACACGACGTTGGCGGACGGGCTGGCCAGCGAGTCGCTGCCGTCGACGCCGCCGGTGCGCACGCGGAAGCGGTAATCGTCCGCGCGCACGCCCACCGTCGAGCGCAGCCACGGGTTCCAGCGCGTGGCGTTCTCGATGAAGGCGCCAAGACTCGTCTCGACGATGTGGTCCGCGCGCGTCACGGACAAGGTCTTGCGCGCGGCCGTGCGATACAGGCCGTTGAAGATGTTGTCGTTCTGCGCTTCCAGGCCGACGGTGATGTCCGACGTCGACGTCCCGCCCCGGTGCACGTGCCAGCTGTGCGTGGCATTGACGCCGCTCGTCACGCGCCGGTCCGGCTGGGCGAACTGGTCGCCGTTGACCGGGTCGTTCATGAAGTACGTGAAGTCGGACCACAGGTCGAGCTGGTTGCGGATGACGTAAGCGCTGACCTTCGACGCCGAATCCTGGCCCGTGCGGCGCCATACGCCCGACAGGCTGAAGCGCTTCGCTGCGCCGCCGTCGGTGGCGTCGATCGCGTCGAAGCGGCCAAGCTGGCCGGCGGCCACGGCGCGCTCGGGAATCTGGTCCGTCGCATTCCACCGGCCCCGGTACGCCATCGCCGTCACGCTCCAGCCGTTGTTCGCATAGCCGCCGCTGTAGCGCAGCACGCCGTTCAGCTTCTGGTAATCGTCCGGGTGCATGTACGGGCCGTCGTTGTGCAGGGCTTCCAGCGCATACGTCAGCACGCCGTCGTCGATCTCCTTCGATGCCGCCAGCGCCGTGCGCGCGTAGCCGTCCTGGCCGATGCTGATGGTGGCCACGTTGCGCGCGAGGCGGTTCGCGTACGTGATCGATGCACTGCCGGCCGACGCGAAATCGCCTTCACTGGCCGAGTACGGGCCCTTCTTGTAGTCGAGGCGCGCCGTCAGTTCCGGGATCAGGAAGTTCAGGTCGGTCCAGCCCTGGCCGTGCGCGTGGCTGCGCTGGTTGACGGGCATGTCGTCCAGGTACGTGGCCAGGTCCGTGCCGTGGTCGAGGTTGAAGCCGCGCAGGAAGAACTGGTTCGCCTTGCCTTCGCCGCTGTGCTGGCTGACGATCAGGCCCGGCGCCGCTTCCAGCAGTTCGCCGGGCCGGTACACGGTGCGCATCGCCAGTTCCTTCTGGTTGACGGTGCCGGCGCTGGCGGCATCCGCGATGCCCAGCTGGCTCGTGCGCGCGCCCTCGACGAGCACGCGCTGGATGACGGGATCGTCCGCCCACGCGCAGGCGGGAACGAAGGCGGCGGCAAGCAGCAGGGCGATCGGGCGCATCAGTGGACGGGGAGTTCGGTGCGGCTGCTGGTGAAGCCGAACGTACGCAGGCTGCCGCTCGCCGTCAGGTTCGCGGTGTTCTGCTGGTCGGGCAGGAAGTCGCTCAGCACGGCATCGTGGATCGTCTCGACGTTCACCACAGGCGTGCGCACCGCTTCCTGGAACACGACGACGCTGTCCGTGTCGACCGTCACGCCGACCCAGTTCAGCGGCAGGCGGCGGCCGTCCCTGTCGGCCAGCCAGAACTGCTTTTCCACGTACTTGCGCAGCACGGCCTGGTCCTCGGGATCGGACAGGTCGAACTGGCGCTGGTACAGTTCCGTCAGCAGCGCCTCCACGTCGTGCGCCATGTACGTGTGCACGACTTCCGTGCTGCCCGTGCGCTCGTTGTAGCTGATGTCGGTGATGCCGGCGTGGAAGCGGTGCGCGGAGGCGTGCAGGCATACGCACGCGCACAGCAGGACGAGGATGCGACGCAAATTCATTCGATACCTTCTTATGCATGCGGTTTGTTGACATCCGCGTGGGCACGGGGTGCCCACTCTACTTCTTGAGCTTCTCGTTGAAGTCTCTCATCAGGTTGTTCTTGTCATGCTCGGTCTTGTACAACTCCAGGCGCGACGGCATCGCCTTGCGCGGCCAGCTGTTGTTGCCGGTGTCCGTGTCGGCTGTCTCCCAGTACGGGTCCTGCGTCAGCGCGACCATTGGCTCGTCCGTGATGATCAGCTTCGTGATCTTGGTGGGAGTGTAGCGCCACACCTCGGCCGGGATGCGCTCGATGGTCTTTTTCCCGCTCTGCAGGGTGATCTCCAGCACGAGAGGCGTCACGAGGCCGCCCAGGTTGCTGAAGTCGACGAGGTACAGATGCTTGCCTTCCTTGAGCAGTTTCTTCTCCCAGTCTTCCAGGTCGCCGATCGCCTCGTTGTACTTGTTGCGGTCGTGGTTCGTGACCGTGAACTCGTCATGCTCGTTGTAGAAGTCCTTCAGTTCCGGATGCGCGTCGACGCGGCGCGGCAGGGTGCCCTTGTTGCGCTGGTCCGTGATCGAGATCGGTTCCGCATCGCGTTGCGCCTTCTTCCACGCTTTCTCGATCTCGGGATCCTTCGTGCCGACCGTGTATTCGCTGATGCCGTCGACGCTCACGTCCACGTGGTCGGTCGTGTAGAACCAGCCGCGCCAGAACCAGTCGAGGTCCGTGCCCGACGCATCCTCCATCGTGCGGAAGAAATCGGACGGCGTCGGACGCTTGAACTTCCAGCGCTGCGCGTATTCGCGGAAGGCGAAGTCGAACAGCTCGCGGCCCAGCACCGTCTCGCGCAGGACGATCAGCGCGGCCGTCGGTTTCGCGTACGCGTTGTAGCCGAGGGCGGCGATGGATTCCGAGTTCGTCATGATCGGCACCTGGTTGGTGCTCTTCATGTAGTCGACGATGGCGCGCGGTTCGCCGCGCGACTGCGGGTAATGCTCTTCCCACGCCTGTTCGGCCAGGTATTGCAGGAAGCTGTTCAGGCCCTCGTCCATCCACGTCCACTGGCGCTCGTCCGAGTTGACGATCATCGGGAAGTAGTTGTGGCCCACTTCATGGATCACGACGCTGATCAGGCCATACTTGGTGCGGCTGGAGTACGTGAGCTCGCCCGTCGTCTTGTCCTTCGTCGGACGCGGGCCGTTAAAGCAGATCATCGGATATTCCATGCCGCCCACCGGACCGTTCACGGAAATCGCGACGGGATACGGATAGTCGAAGGAATACTTGTTGTACTCGGCGATCGTGTGGATCACGGCGGCCGTCGAGTATTTTTCCCACAGCGGATTGCCTTCCTTCGGGTAGAACGACTGCGCGAGCACATTGGTCGCGTCCTTCTTGAAGCCCTGCGCGTCCCAGATGAACTTGCGGCTCGACGCCCACGCGAAATCGCGCACGTTCTTCGCGCGGAAGCGCCACGTTTTCGTGCCGCCGGCGCGGGTCTGTTCGCGCGCCTCGGCCTCGGCCTGCGTGGCGATGACGACGGGCCTGGTCGCCGTGCGCGCCTGCTCCAGGCGCTGGCGCTGGGCGGTGGTCAACACGTCGCCCGGGTTCTGCAGCTCGCCGGTGGCGGCCACGATGTGGTCGGCGGGGACGGTCAACTGCACGTCGTAGTCGCCGAATTCCAGCGTGAATTCGCCGGTGCCGAGGAATTGCTTGTGCTGCCAGCCCGTTACATCGTAGTACGCGGCCATGCGCGGGAACCACTGGGCGATCTCGAACAGGTCGTTCTTGTCTTCGTCGAACTTCTCGTAGCCGGAGCGGCCGCCGAGCACCTTCTGCTCGTTGATGTTGTAGCTCCAGTCGATCGAGAACGCGACCTTCGCGCCCGGCTTCAGGGGCTGCCGCAGGTCGATGCGCATCATCGTGCGGTTGATGACGACGTGCAGAGGGCGGCCGCCCGCATCCTTCACGGCGGCGATTTTAAAACCGCCGTCGAACGTGCTCTTTTCCAGCACGGAGCGCAGCGCGTCGAATTTATAGCCGTCTTCCGGCCCGCGCGCCTTGGCCCAGGCGTCGCGCGAGGGGACGGTCGCCGTCATGCGCGCGTCGGAATCGCGTTTATAGATGTTCTGGTCGAGCTGGATCCACAGGTAGGACAGCGTGTCGGGCGAATTATTGTGATACGTGATCGTCTCGGTGCCGCTGATGGCGCGCCGGCTTTCGTCCAGCGTGGCGCGGATCGCATAGTCGGCGCGCTGCTGCCAGTACGCGTGTCCCGGGGCGCCGGAGGCGGTGCGGATCGTGGTCGGGGTGGGCAGCAATTCGTCGAGCTGGCGGAATTTGTCGTCGAAAGGTTCCGCCGCGATTGCCGCCATGCTGAGGCATAGCGCCGCCAGGCCGATCGGGAAACGTATCATATTTACCCTGCATTCATGGTTGAAAGAAGGAAAATATTCTAGTCTTGACGTTCCGCCATTACTGTATTTGATGTGTAACAAGACTGATACATACGGATGGGCGTGGCGCGTGCGATACGGTCGGACACGCGGACACATGAACGGACACCAGGCGGACACCGCCGGCGGACAGGTCAGTCGATCCGCGCCGCCGCCATCCCGCGCAAGACCAGCGTGACGAGCACGATCAGGAGGCCCAGCAGCACGAGCACGGTATCGAGCCGCAGCTGCGCCTGCAGGGCCAGCGCATAGGTGGACGTCATCAGGAGGATGGCGAGGTTCTCGTTGAAGTTCTGCACGGCGATCGACTGGCCGGCAGGCATCAGGCGGTGGCCGCGGTGCTGCAGGATCGCGTTCATCGGCACGACGAACAGGCCGGCCAGGATGCCGATCGCGAGCAGCAGCGGCAGCGCCACCGCGACGGAATGCACCCACACCATCGCGCACAGCCCGCCGCCCATCACGGCCCCCAGCGGCATCACGGACAGGGAACGCACGAGCGGCACGGCCTTGCCGGCGACGGCGGCGCCCACCGCGACGCCGAGCGCGAACACGCCCTGCAGCGCCGCGGCACGGTCCAGCGTGAGACCGAGCACGTTCTGCGCCCACGTCAGCAAGAGCACCTGCAGCACCATGCCGCTGCCCCAGAACAGCGACGTGACCCCCAGCGAGATGCGGCCTTCGCGGTCCTGCCACAGCGTCCGGTTGCAGCGATAAAAATCGGCGAGCAGCGAGGGCAAGGGACGGCGCGCGTCGGCCGGGCGGGCGCCGGCGTGCATCACGGGCAGGTTCAACAGCGTCGCCAGCAAATACGTCATGACGATCACGGCAACCGCCATGCCGACGGGCGTGGCCCGCCATGGCAAGGTCAGGTGCAGCAGCCACGCGATCGTCTGCGGATTGGCGGAAAGGGCGCCGCCCAGCACCGTGCCGAGGATCATGGCGAGCACGGTCGTGCCCTCGATCCAGCCGTTGGCCGCCACGAGGCGGCGCGGCGGCAGCACCTCGGCCAGGATGCCGTACTTGGCGGGCGAGTATGCGGAGGCGCCGAGCCCCACGATGCCGTAGGCGAGCAGGGGATTGGCCTTGGCCAGGATCAGCGAGCAGCCGAGCATCTTGACGGTGTTCGTCAGCAGCATCACGCGGCCCTTGGGAAAGCGGTCGGCGAAGGCGCCGGCGAACGGCGCCAGCACGATGTACGACAGGACGAAACCCATCTTCAGCATCGGCGTCATCCACTGCGGGAACGACAGCGTGGCGACCAGCGACACGCACAGGATGAACAGCGCGCTGTCCGCCAGCGACGAAAAGAACTGGGCGCCGACGATGGCGAAGAATGCGGCATTCATGGAAGCGGTATATCACAGCCGTCCCGGAGGCCGGATTCGCTTGCTGTAAATACAGAAACTTTGCGATTGCGACAATTGGTTAGATTTGCATATAAACAATAGTTTTATACTTAAGAAATTATCTATACAGGTTGGATGGCGCTTGGACGCTTTCACACTCATCGTGGCCGCCGCGCTGGCGGCATTGACCATGGCTGCCAGCATGGGGCTGCTGTACCTCGCCAGCGCGCGCCAGGCCTGCCTCGTCGACTGGACGGTCGCCGCTGCGTTATTCGCACTGAGCAACGGGCTGGGCGCCATCGGCCTGCACCAGCAGGCGGGCGCCATTCTGTTCATCGCCTGCGTCAACGCGCTCCACATCGGCGGCCATTTCGGCATGCTGGCCGGGGTGCGGCGCCACCTGCACCTGGCGCCCGGCTGGCGCTGGGGCGTGCTGCTGATGGTCGCCGTGCTGGCGGCGCATGCGCTGATGTTCGCGCGCGGCGCGCCGCTGTACCGGCTCGTGCTGTTCACACCGTTCGTCGGCGCGCTCAATCTCGGCGCCGCGTGGCTGCTGTGGCGCCGCAGCGAGCGCGAGGCGTGCGCGGCGCATACGCCGCTGATCGTGCTGCAGGTGCTGTCCGCACTGCAGCAGGTCGCGCGCATGGCGATCATGCTCGTGTACGACGGCCACCCGCCGGGCTTCCTGGGCGGCGATTTCTTCCGCACGTCCGGCGCGCTGGCGATACTGGTGTACATGTCGCTGGCGACGATGTGCTGCGCGCTGATCGTCAGCCACCAGCAGACATTGGCGTTGCGCCGCGCCTCGCTGACGGACGTGCTGACCGGCTGGCTGAACCGGCGCGCCCTGCACGACGTGGCCACGCGCGACTTCCGCCGCTGCCGCCGCAACGGTTCGACCATGTTCTTCATCACGTTCGACATCGACCACTTCAAGCCCATCAACGACCGCTACGGCCACGGCGTGGGGGACGCGGCGATCTGCCACGTGACGGCACTGTCGGCGCGGGTGCTGCGCGGGTACGATGCGCTGTTCCGCATCGGCGGGGAAGAGTTCGCGGTACTGGTCGTCGGCGAACATGCGGGGAACGTGGGCACCATGGCCGAACGCCTGCGCGAGGCCGTGGTGGCGGCGCCGCTGACCGTCGAGGGGACGCCGGTCCCGATGACCGTCAGCGTGGGCGTGGCCGCGCTGGATGCGCACGACCAGAAATGGGAAGACATCCTGAGCCGCGCGGACGTGGCGCTGTACCACGCCAAGCAGAACGGCCGCAACCGCGTCAGCGTGCATGGCCGCGATGTCATCGGCCGCGGCCAGGCGGCGCGGCTGCAGGCGGTGGTGGCCTGAGCCGCTTCGTGCGCTTTTATTTCATCCAGACGGCGTAGTTGTTACCCGACGTCTGCAACGTCCAGCCGGCACCCGGGCTCCAGCTGTTCGGGCCGATCTTCATCGCCAGCTGGTGCGTCGTGCCGGTGATGATGGCTGCGTACAGGCCTTGCGTCGCCTGCTGGATCGCGACCGCCGATGTCGAATTCACGCCCGCATTCTTGCGCGCCGCCATCAGCGCCGCGATCTGCGTCTTGAGATTCCAGTTGTAGATGTGCGGGTAGAACACGGTCGGGATGCCCGGATGCGACAGGATGTAGGCATACCCTTCCAGCACCGAACCGCACGGCACCGGCCACAGGTTCTGGCCCGTGCCGCAGCTTTCGGCCGGGCCGGTGTCGTGGTTGTCGACGAACGTCACCGACATCGCCGGCCACCAGCCGATGGCGCCCTGCGGCTTGCCGTCGGTCGCCTTCAGGCGCCAGTAATTGCCGTTGGCGAGGGCGTCGTTGAGGATGCCCTTGGTCGTGAAGTCGAACGCGCCGCAGCTGTTGCTGGTGCCGTTGATCCAGTCCATGATCGCCTGGCGGTTCGCGTTCAGGTTGTTCAGGTCGAACGAATCCGGCCACATCTCGCCGACGCAGAAATCGGGTGCGAACGCGTTCGAATACTGGCCCGCGTAGCTCGCCGAAAAGCCCTTCACGTAGTCGAAACGCAGGCCCGAGAAGCCGACCGGCTTCAGCGTGTAATTCAGCCAGTTGATGATGCCGTTCTGGACTTCGCCCACGTTCTTGTGGTCGAGGTCGCGCCCGGCGGAAAAGCCCTGGCCCGTGTCGGCGTTGCCGAGGCCGCAGTTGCACTCGTCGCCGTTGACGATGGAATAGGTGGTCCAGTTCGGGTTCGTGAAGTCGGACCAGCCGGTGGTGCCCACGCGGTGGTTGACGACGACGTCGACGATGGATTTGACGCCCTTGCTCTTGAATGCGCTCACGACATTCGTCAGCTCGGCCGCGCTGCCATATTTGGAATCGAGCTTGTTCAGCTGGCGCGGCAGATAGCCTTCCTTGGCGCTCGAATCCGACGGCGGCGGGAACCACACGTGGGTGAATCCCATCGCGCTCAAGTCGCCGACGTTGTTCAGCAGGGTGTTGTACCAGTCCGGGCCGGTGTAATTGGCCGAGTTCCAGTGGAAACCCTGCAGGACGATGGCCGTGCTGCCGCCGGCCTGCTGGGTGGGGGTGGCGGCCCCTGCCGGGGCCATGGACGTGATCATGCCCGCCGCCAGCAGGGCGACGATGGTGCTCTTCTTCATGCTTCTCCTCCGATGTGATACGGGTAAGGTCCCGGCGAACAACGGAGATCGTGCAAAAGTCCGTTGCTCAGTCAGGTACTTTTACTACGTATCGGGCGACCATTCTGTGATGTTTTCGTGCCCGACGGGGGAGATTCTTAGCTATACGTATTTTCGTGTCAATCTAATTTGCATGAACTGTGTAGTTTTAATACTTTCGATTTGCGCTTTCGCAAATGAAATTCTCGAGCGACGTCGCGCCGCGGACGGGGTCGTCCGGCCAGCGGTCCTGCTCGTCCAGCACGGTCCCGGTCATGCACGTATAGCTGCGCGCCGCTTCCACCGAAAAGCCGAGCTGGCGGAACGTCTGCTCCCAGGCGTGGCGCGGGACGACCTCGACGTCGACGGGGCGGCCGAGTGCCCGCGCGAACGCGTCGGCGACGTCGCGCGGCGTGTAGCGGCGCGGGCCTTCGATGTAGAGGGTCCCGGTCCGGTCCGCGGGCTCCATCAGCCGCTGCGCGGCGGCTTCGCCCAGGTCGCACGGCGCGACCATCGGGATGGCGGCATCCTCCGGAAAGAAGCTGGGCAGCTTGCCGCGGTGGCGCACCGTGTCGAGCATCTCGGTCCAGTTGCTCATGTAGTAGGCGCCGCGATTGACGGCGACGGGAACGGCCTGCGCCCGCAGCTTTTCCTCGAATTCGAACAGCACGGTGAGGTCGCCGCACGGCTCGCCGGCGCGCGCGCCGAACGTCGAGACGGCGATGGCCTTGCGCAAACCGGAGTCCGTCACCGCGTCGACGATGGCGGCGGCGTTCGCGCGCTCGACGGCGTCCGTGTCGGTGAACGGCGCGGCCGGTGGATTCAGCAGCAGCGCGGTGGTGCCGGTACGCAGGATGGCGCGCAGCGCGGGCACGTCGCGCACGTCCGCGACGGCGACTTTCGCGCCGGCATCGCGCAGCCAGGCCGCATGGCCGGCATTGCGCGTGACGACCGTGACGGGTTCGCCCCGGCGCAGCAGTGCGCGGGCCGTGGCCGAGCCGACGTGGCCGGTGCCTCCGATGATGATGTGCATGACGATCTCCTTTCGTTACCGAAGAAAGGAAGATTTTAAGAGGGAGCCCTGACAGTTTTTGTCAGGAGCGACAGAAGGTCAGCGGCCGATCATCAGGTGGGGCGCGGTTTTCTTTTCGTACGTCGGTGAGCTTCGCCGACGAACGTATCCTCAGCTATATTTTGCTTTACTTGGGCTGACGTAATCGGGGAATCAGGCGTGCCCGCGGTCGTTTCGTGCAGTCGCACGATCTTGTGTAATTCGTCGTCCAGTGCGGCAGCCCTCAAGTTGCGTGCCCGAATGTAGCTGGAAAGTTCTTCCTGCTTCGCGAGGGCATTATGGATGGCCTTTGAAAACTCCGTGTCATGGTGCGTCGTGATTATTCGGTCACTGACTCTTCAGTTCCTTATTGCGCATGGCCAGGTTGAGCACGTCGCGCCGGATGAACTCGACGGTCTCCGCAGGCGGCTCATCGACCGCGTTTCGAATCGCTTCCGAAGGCGTAGAGCAGATCGTATTCGAACACACAGTCGTTCGGCCGGAAGCCATTCCGCACCACATCGGAGAAGCTTGCCTGCGCCGCTTCCAGCCACTCGCCTTCGAGAAAAATCTCGATATGACAGTCCATGCCCGGCTTGTGCTTTAAAAGTGCATTAAAAGATACTGGAAGAGTATATCAATCGAAGCCACGTACGGGAAAATCCGCATCCCGCTGGATCCAGTTGCGCGGCGAATACGAAGTGCGCGCATCCGTCACGTGCAAGGTAAACGCGTGCCGCGAGACAGGCGACCGGTTCGGTGCGCTGTAGTGCGGCAGCAGCCCATGGAAGCAGACGAGATCCCCGGCCTTCGCGGCCAAAGGCACGGCCGTGCTGTCGTCGGGCCACGGCGTGCCGTCCAGTCTTTCCATCGCGATGGCATCGCCGTCGCGCAGGAAACGCTCGCGCAGCGGGCCGCGGTGGCCGCCCGGTTCGACCCACAGGCAGCCGTTCTCGATGGTCGCGTCTTCCAGCGCGAACCAGAACGTCGTCACGCTGATCGGCGTGGAATCGAAGAACGTCGCGTCCTGGTGCCAGCGCACTTCGCCGCCGATGCCGGGCTGCTTGAAGATGTACATCGATTGCCAGATCTGCGGCTGTTCGAGGCCCAGGTCGCGCGCGACGGCCGCCAGCTTCGCATCGTGCGTAAACGCCTTGAACACGGGGTCGAGGTCGTGCATGGCGTGGCCGATCTTGTTGATCGACAGGGCCTTGGCCTGCTTCAGCCGGCCGTCCGGGCCGAAGGCTTCCTCTTCGAAGAAGCAGCGGATCGTGTTGTCCGAGCCGAGGAACCAGGCGTCGCTGGCTCTCGCCTGGTCGCGCGTCGTGAAGATGGCGCGCGACTCCGCTGGGTCGAACGCGTCGACGATGTCGCCGGCGCGTGCACGCAGGCGCGCGATCTCGTCGGGCGCTTTGAAATTCGGGATGACGATGTAGCCGTCGCGCCGGTACCGGTCGCGTTGTTCGGGAGTGAGCATGGCTTGGTCCTTCGACTAAACCATGCCATTGTAGATCAGGCGGCCACCGTCCACGCACCGTCCGCATACACGCGCTCGTCGTCCAGGTACACCGCGTCCGTCACGACGAACACGTCGATGTGGTAGCGCGCATCCTTGCGCTTGAACCCCGGTTTCGCATACACGCCATGCTTGGCGCCCAGCGACAGGTGGATGCCGCACATGCGCTCGTACGTGCCGATGTCGTCCACGCGGCGCTCGCGCGTGAAGGCGCGGTTCATGCCGAAGCCGAGTTCGCGCACCCACACTTCGCCCTCGTCGCGGCGGATGATGTCGAGGACTTCCTGGAACGCCGGCGTGACGTTCTCCGTGCCGACCACGCGGCCCTTCTCGATGACGAGCGTGATCGGTGACTCGGGCCGGTTGACGAGGTAGGACGTGTCGCCGAACACGTGGACTTGCGCGCGCCCGCTGACGGCTTCCAGGTCGCGCGCTTCCGTGAACACTTCGCCGATCGGGAACTGGCCGCCGACATTGTGCATCGCGCTGTAGTCGCCCACGTTCAGCTTGGCGCTCTCCAGCGGCGAATCGAATACGAGGACGTCGCCGCCGCCATGCACCTCGGCACGGCGGGCACGGTCGATGCGCGCCTTCAGCGCATGGCCCACGCCGCGGAAGTAGGCGGGATCGTAGGCCAGCGCCTCGATGTAGTGCCCGCCCTGCGCGCCCGGCATGCGCGACAGGTGCACGTGCTCGATCACCTTCAGGCCCAGCTTGAAGAGTTCCACGCGCAGGCGGAAGCCGTCGAGGCGGAAGTTCGTCGACTGCACCAGGACGACGAGATCCTGCGGCGCCAGCGTGCGGAACGTCGCGAGCACCTCGTCGGGGGCCACCGTGTCGAAGTCGACGAAAGACGCGTCCGGCAGGTTCGCGCGGTACGCGGCGACGAGGGCGCGGGCCAGGGCCGTGCGGGTGTCGAAGACGACCAGCGCGCGCCGCTCGGGCGTGTGTTCGAGCGCGATCGCGAGCACGTCGCGCAGGTGCGCGGTGGCGGAGTCGATGGCGGCGGCGGGCAGGGCGTCGGTGGTCGTCATGGCATGGGTGAAGGGGAAGACAACCCGGCATTATACCCTTGCGGCAGGTCACGATCAGGCCGGCCGGAATGCTGCACAGTCTGGCTGTCAGGAGCCCATCATGTTGATTCGTAAAGGAAATTTCCTAAAGCTCATTCTGTTTGGCGTGCTGCTGGTTTGTCTCTCGGCGCATGCGGCGGCGTTGCGCGCACCGGAGATCGTGGCCGCGGAATTCTATGGCTGGTACCTGCAGACGCTCGACGCCGACCAGGATCCCCTGAGCGACCGCTACGATCGCCTGAATGCATACGTCGCGAAGCCCCTCGTCGACCAGCTGGTGAAACGCCTGCAGGAGCAAAAGGCGGCGGCGGGCGACTACTTCCTGCAAGCGCCGCGCATCCAGGGCGCATGGCTGCGGGGGCGCGTGCAGGCCGTCACCCTGCGCCGCCAGGCGCGCAGCGCCGACGTCCTCGTCACCCTCGACGGCGACGGCGACGCGAAACATGAAGTGGTACTGACGATGGTGCTGGACAACGGCACCTGGAAGATCCGCCACGTGAACCGCGCGGCACTCGATGCTGCCGAAAGTTCCACTTCCCGCGCCGCTATTTGATCCCTGAAGCACAGCCACGCGCTACTCCGTGAACAGGGCGCCGTCGCCTTGATCCCGGCGCTATGATTTCAAAACGATAACGGTCCCGACGTTGGGGGGACCGTCGAACTTTTGACGATCAGACGGTGGGAGCGCATGGCATACCGATGGGAAACGCCGGCCAGTATCTGGCTGGAGGATGAGCGCAGCGGACAGTTCGAGCTCGTGTCCAGCGACGGGCTGGGCCGGATCGACTGGCAGGCCGCCGCGCGCGGCCGCCTGGCCGATTGCGCGCACCTGCTCGGCGCCTCGCTGCCGCGGTCCTGCGACCACGCCGCCATCTATCCCGAGGGGTTCGCGTTCTGTCCCACGTGCGGCCGCCCGCTCGACCGCCTCGGCGTCGCGCCCGAGCGCCATCCCGACTGGTGGGGGCCGTATGCGGATGCGCTGCTGCCCCGGCACGTGCCGCATGGCCTGCCCGTGACGTCGCTGGCGCTGGGCGACAGCCTCGAAGAGCGGCCTCCCGCGCCGGAAGTCGGCCGCTTCGACGCCGCCATGCCGCCGCCGCCGAACGCCCATTGCGTATTCGCAGCCGCCACCTTCGGCTTTCCCGAACAGCGCCTGCTCGCGCTGGCGCCGGGGCGGGGCGTGCTGCAATACTGGGATCCGCTGGCGGAAGTCTGGCACGTGCTGTTGCCGGAAGAGGGCGCGGCCGACCTCGCGTTCGGCGCATCCGATTACGGCTGGCTGCCCACGTCGCACCTGCAGGTGCCCGCGCGCCGCGGCGACGTGGCGCTCGTGCCGACCGCGCGCGGCCTGTACCGCCTCGCCATCAATCCGGTCAGCGAGACCTGCCGCACGGAGGCCGTGCTGGCCGCGCCGGTCGTCGCGGCGCCCGGCCTGATGCGGCGCCAGCTGGGCGTCCTCGTGCGCAATCCGGGCGGCACGCTGGGCCTGTGCGGGCTCGGCGCCGACCTGTCGCCCGGGCCGCAATTCGATTGCGGCGCGTTGCCGCTGACCGGCTGGACGCGGCCCATCGGCTACGACGGCCAGCTGTTCTGGCTGCACGGCGAGGGCCAGCTCGCGTGGCGGCCCGGCGAGGCGCCGCGCTGGCTCGCGTGGCCGGACACGTGGCTGCCCAGCCTCGACCTCGGCGGCCCGACGTTGAGCCGCGACGGCCGCATGTGGCTGATCGGGCATGACGGCTTGTCGTATTCGTTCCTCGAACTGGGCGCAGAACGAGTACAAGCGCGCCCGCAGCGCGAACCGATCGACGGCGCGCGCCTCGGCTTCGCCAACCTGCTGTTCCGGCGCGGCCATCCCGTCGTCGACGAACCGTGGTCCGGCGAGCACGTCGAGGACCAGCACGAGGACGATTCCCTCGTCCTGCCGCTGCTGCGCAGCTTCAACAATAACCGCAGCCAGCCCAGCGGGCTCGTGCTGCGCTTCCACAAATACACCGGCCGTGCCGAAGACGCGCTGGCCAACCGCGTGATCGCCCGCACCACGGTGGAGTGGATCGGCCGGCGCAACGTGATCCTGGACGAAGTGGCGCGCCTCGCGCGGCCGCTCGAGTGCGTGCCCTTCGTCTACGCCAACCGCCTGTGGCTGCACCACCCAGACTGGAACCGGATCCGCGGCTGGAATCTGGAAGCGCCGACGTGAGGGCCTTCGTCCTTTTCCTCGCGCTGTGCGGCGTGATGCCCGCCTGGGCCGTGCCGCAAGTGGCTCAGGTTATTCTGGTGCAGAATTCCGGCTGGATGGAGCCGTTCTACACGGACCCGCAATCGCAGTTCAAGCCGCTGGTCGCGGCGCTCGCGGGCAATGTCGCGCAGCCGGGCGACGCGCTCGTGCTGGCCGCGTTCAACCAGTCGCTGCCCGGCGCGCCGTCGCCGCGCGCGCTGCTGTCCGAGCAGGTGACGAAGGACACGCCCGCGCACGTGCGGGCCGCGCTGGCGGGGCTGCAAATGGCCCGCAAACCCGGCGGCACGGCGCTCGCCGACACCGACCTGGGCGAGGCCGTGGAGACGACCGTCACCAAAGTCCTGGGCGGGAAGGCGGGCCTCGTCTGGCTCGTGACGAACAACCGCAACAGCCCGAACAACGACCAGGCGACCGCGCAGCGCAACCGCGAGTTCTATGCGCTGATCCACAAGGGCGCCGCGATCACGAAGGCGCTCGCCTTCCCGCTGCGGATGCCCGTGCAGGGCCAGCACTACCACGCGAACGGCCTGATGGTGTACGTGTTCGCGGTCGGTCCGGAGGGTGCGCGCGCCCTCGACGCGATGCTCGCGGCGGGACGCGTGCAGCGCGTGATCACCGAACCGCCCGCGCGCCTGAAACCGCTCGACCGCGACACGGTGCGCCTCGTGCCGCGCAAGGTCGAGAACGCACCCGGCGTCGAGTTCTCGATGGATGCGGCGGGCCGCCTGCGCGCGGACGTGTCGCCCGCCGCGCGCACGCCCAGCGCGACGATCCAGTGGCAGCTGCAGAACACGATGTATCCGTACACGATCGCGGGGGCGACGATCTCCGCGCGCTCCATGCTCGGCGGCGAGAACCGCCCGATCGCGCTGAAGACGAATACCGTCACGCGGCTGGCGCCGGGCCGCGCGGAGCCGCTCGCATCGACGGTGCAGCTGCCCGTCGCGCAGCTGCCGGGCAAATGGTCGATGGCGGCGCTGAAATCGGCCGGCTCCGCGTACGTGCTGCCGGGCCGGATCGAACTGCACCTGCAGGGCCAGCGGCTGGAACTGTCGCAGGCGTTCCGCGAGCGCATGGCGGCGCTGTTCCCGGGCGATCCGCTGCCGGACATCTTCACGCCGCCGGCCGACATCCAGGCCTCGACGGCCGTGCTGCCCGTCGAGGTGCATGTCCATTACGGCTCGGGGCCGCTCGTCGCCTTGCTGGCCGGCGGCCTCGCGCTGCTGGCCGCCGGCGCGGGCGCCGCGTATGCGTACGGCCGGCCGCGCCGGGTGCAGCTCGTCGTGGAAGACGAATTGCGCACCGTGCACACGCGGGCGGGCGCCACGCAACCGATCTACGACAAGGCGGGCAATGAAGTGGCCCGCCTGAAGACGACCTTGTTCGGCCACCAGTTGCTGGACCTGCGCGAAGGCGCGCAGGTGCGGCTCGGCCGATGAACCCACGGGAACCCTCCACCATGCAGAACGACCAGACCAAGCCCGCCCCCGACACCGCCGGCACCGACCCGGGCTTCAAACTCCCCGGCCAGACGGCGACCACGCCGCAGGACAGCCTGCCGAAGACGACGCCCGACACCGCGACGCAGCCCGTCGAGATCGCGCCCGGCGGCGCCACCAACACGAGCGCGGCGCCGCTGCGCGACACGGCCGGGCGCGACATGGCGATCGGCGCCGTCGCCTTCGTCGTGCTGCTGGTGATTTACTTCTTCGTGCGCAACGCCTACGTGCACCACCTCGTCGTCAAGCGCGTGGCGCCGTCGGCGGCCGGGAGCGCGGGCTGGCTGCTGTTCGTCGGCATGGGCTTCCTGTCGGCCGCCGTCGTGCTGGCAATCGTCAACGCGAGCAGATACCTGACGCCCGCCATCACCGGACCGCTGGTCGTCGTCGGCGTCGTCACGCTGGTCGCGGCCTTCTTCGTCGGCCGCCGCTGACCTTTCAAAGAGAACACCATGGCAGATTTTCCCGATCCCGCATCCCTGGGCAACAAGGCAGAGTTAAAAGTCGACCTGCGTCCGACGCTGTTCATCGGCGCCGGCGGCACCGGCATGGAAGTCATGATGCGCATCCGCCGCCGCATCCTCGCGGCCGTATGGAACCGCCGGCATCCGACCCGCGTCGAATCCATCGCCGACTTCCCCGTCGCGCGCTTCCTCCATTTCGACCTCGATGCGAACGCCGTCATCGACGAGGGCAAGTCGCAGCGTACGGACCCGTGGTTCGAGCTTGTGAAGTTGTCCGATGAAGAGCGCCTCGTCGAACCGCTCGACCTGCCGCAGTACCACGAGTCGGACGACAGCCTCGCGCGCTTCCCGCTGATCGAAAACTGGATGCCGCTGCGCCCGAAGAAACTGCGCTCGCTGGGCATCGATCCGTCCAAGGGCGCGGGCCAGATCCGCGCGCTCGCGCGGCTGTACCTGTTCGACAAATACCCGAAGCTGCGCGGCCGCATCAAGGGCGCGTTGAATTTCCTGAGCAGTAACGCGGGCATCGAGCGCAAGGAGAATTACCAGCGCCTCGGCCTGCAGGTCGACACGTCGAAATTCCGCATCGTCGTCATCGCGTCCAACGCGGGCGGCACGGGTGCCGGCAGCGCCATCGACCTGGGCTGGATCGCCAAGGCCGTCGCGCGCCAGGAAGTGTCGGACAGCCAGGTCGACCTCGTGATGTTCCTGCCGTCCGGCTATGCGAAGGCGAACAAGGAGCGCACGGAGGCGAACGCGTACGCCACGTTGATGGAGCTGGAGACGAGCATGCGCGACATGAACGCGCGCGTGCAGTGGATGGAACCGGACAGCATCGTCGGCCGCGGCACGCCGTTCGACGACGTGTACTTCGTCGACACGGCGAACCTCGCGAACAAGGCGACGCAGGACGTGAAGGACGTGTACCAGATGGTGGCCGACACGCTGTTCGAGGATTTCGCGTCGGCCGACTTCGCCAACCGCAAGCGCTCCGTCGCCGTCAACCAGCAGCAGCACAAGCTCGGGCCGTACAACCCGCGCGTGCCGGAGCAGCGCTTCGGCGACATGCGCCTGTCGTACTCGAAGGTGTATTCCGCGTTCGGCCAGTCCGTGCTCGACACGCAGCAAAGCCTGCGCGAAGACATCCGCGCCTACGAACTGGCGGCGCTGATGGTGAAGGCGTTCTTCGGCCTCGTCGCGGCCGATGGGAGTGCCGCGCGGCGCGCGACCGACCAGGAACGGGACGCGTTCATGCGCGAGCAGATGGGCATGGCCGAGCATCCGTTCACGGAATTCCCCGATTTTAAAAAGGGCACCGTCGACGTCACGCCGTTCCCGGAATATGCGCTGACGGACATGCTCCTGCTGGACAAGGACCAGCGCTCGCTGCTGGAGCGCGTCGAGAGCAAGGTGCAGCTGGAGATGGACCGCATCATGGCCTCGTACGACCTCAAGCTGTGGCGGGAAAAGGTCGTCGAGCTGCTACCGAACCTGGAACGCGACGCCATCCGCGAGGCCGGCGCCACGGCAGAGACGAGCGAGGACCGCATCAAGCGGCATACGGGCGAGCTGCTCGCGCAACTGCGCCTGAACGTGCGCGGCCGGTTGTACATGCTGCTGGACGACCGCAAGCAGGGCGGCCTCGAATTCGTGCTGTCGCTGCTGGAGCAGGTGAAGGCGCGGCTCGCGCAGCGCGACCTGGCCAGCGTCCAGCGCAACGGCAAGCGCTACCGCGACGTGCGCGACGCGCTGCGCACGCGCCAGGTCGAGGAATCGCTGAACCACCTGACGCAGGCCGCGGGCCGGCTGTTCGGCAAGGATGCGCAGGCGAGAGAGATCATGAACCACCTGAAGCGCGATATCGCCGACTACCTGCGCTTCCACCTGCTCGCCGTCGCGGCGGGACAATCCATCGAGGTGATGCAAAGCCTGTCGTCCTGGCTCGGCGAACCGCAGGCGCCGGACGAACACGGCCAGGTGCGCTGGAGCGGCGTCGCCGGCGAATTCCAGGAAGGGCGGCGCAACGTGGGCGCGATGCTGGCCGCGGTCGACCAGCGCATCGGCCAGCTCCGTGCCGACGCGCGCCAGGAACACGCCACCTACATCAAGCTGGCGAGCGACGTCCTGCCGGAACCGGTGCGCCTGACGGGCGACGTGAGCGCGTGGAGCGAAGAGGTGCTGCTGGAATTCGGCGGCTCCGCGCGGCTGTTCCCGCAATTGGGCGACGAGAGGCTGCGTGCCGACCTGCTGTTAAAACTGTTCCGGCGCGCGCAGCTGCAGCTGTCGGGCGAGCAGGCCGTCGCCGAGCTGCCGGACCCGCTCGTGGAACGCCTGGGCGCGATGTCGCCGCAAGAGCGGCATCGCATCTTCTCCGAGTGGATCAAGAGCGCCATGCCATGGATTAACGCGCGCTTCTCGGCCGAGTTCACGCCCAGCGCGGACCAGTTCAAGTGCTTCATCGGCGTGGGCGATCCGGCCGCGTGGCGCAGGCTGGAAGGGGAAATCCGCGCCGCCGTGCCGACTGGGTTCTTCCACGGCGACCTCGTGTCCGTCGTGAACACGGGCGTGCCGGGACGTGCGGTGTGCTATATCGAGCTGTCCGGCTACCCGATGACGGTGCTGCGCGGCCTGCCGACGTGGCGCGCCAGCTACCAGATCGAAAACCCGAAGATTCCGACGCACCTGCATTTCGATTCGACGCGTTTCCGCCACCCGATCTCGCCGTCGATGGACGAGCTGAATCGCCTGGCCGACGACTACGAATTCTTCCTGGCTGCCGTCGCGCTGGGCGTCCTGCGCCGCAAGCAGGACGCGGGCGACCGCGAGGCCGCGTTCCAGCCGCGCGGCCAATACCTGTTCGAGGTCGAGCAGGGCTCGGGCGAATGGCTCCAGATCGGCAACGAGTACGCGATCCGCTCCAACGGCCTGCCGCCGTACTACCGCGAGCAGGTGATCGCGGCGACGCGCCAGCGCCTGGCTGCGATGGGCCCGCACCAGCTGGCGCTGCTGGCCGCGCTGATGCGCCACTACCAACTGCGCGTGTACGAGCCGAAGCTGGAAGTGGACGAAACGGGCGCGCAACTGCCGTCGCCTTCGCTGCCGTACATCACGGCGCGGCGCCTGTACGACCAGTGGATGCGGCGGGCCGTCGGCATCGACCCGGCGCTGTCGCCCGCGCAGGTGGAGGCGGCGCTCGCGCAGCTCGACACGTGGACGGAGACCGTGCCCGATTCGGCGTCCGACGCGTACGCGTGGGAAGTCGAACGCCCCACGGACAAGCGCGTGATCCGGCCCGAGTTCCTGTCGGCCGACGCGCGCGCCGCGCAGGCGCTGGAACGGCGTGCGGCGATGCCGGTCATGCCGTCCGCGCAGTTCGCGCCGGCCGCGCCCACCGTCGTCGCACCGACGCCGGGCGCCCCGGATGCAGTGCCTTCGCCAGGCCTCGGGCCGGCCGCGTACGTCGTCGGCGCGACACCGATCCCCGTGCGCTACAAGCTGTTCGTCGGCGGCGTGCAGCGCGGACCGTTCGCGCTGGACGAGGTCGTGCAGCAGCTCACGCGCGGCGAGATCGACACGGGCACGCGCATCTGGAACATGCAGTGGAATCCGCGCGCGGACAAGTGGAAGACCGTGGCCGACATCCCGGAACTGATGGCGGCCGCCGGCGCCGCGATTCCCGATCCGGACGACGACGGCATTCCGGACCCCGAATAAGGACGCACCGTGCAGGACGAAGCAATCTACCGCTGCATCAACACCGCCTGCGCACGCGGCATGCCGCGCCGCGTGCAGTACTGCCCGTATTGCGGGACGGCCCAGCAGGCGGGCGCACCGCCGCCACCGCAGGACGATGGACGTGTACGCCGCGATGCCGCCGATAACGTTACAACTGCCGCTGCCGCGGCAGCCGGGGCGGAGGCCGTCGCCGGATTGTCGGGCTGGTCGGATGCGCCGGATACCGTGCAGGAGGCGCCACCGCAGCCGCCGCCGAAGCCGACGCCGTCCGCGACGGCCTTCGGCCACGGCGGCCGCCCGGTCGAGGCCCATACCGCGCCGCCGCCGGAGCGGGGCCGCGGCATCCCGTGGTCGCCGCACCCGACGCCGCCGCCTTCGCCGGCACCGGCGGGCCGCCAGCCGATCCGTCTGCGCTGGTGGATCGTCGCGCTGGCCGTTCTGTGGGGCGTGTGGCTGTGGGCCAAGCCGTCGGCGAAGAAGATCGACAAACGCATCGACGGCGCCATCGCGCTGGCGCAGGCCTGCCAGGGCAAGCAGGCGCAGGCCGAGCTGATCGCGCTGCGCAGCAGCCGCGCCACGCCGCAGCAGCTGGAACGCCTGCAGCGCGAACTGAACGAGGCGTCCAGCGCGTGCACGCGCAAGCGCCAGCGCGCGAGCGCGTGGGCGGTGGCGCGCGGTCCGATCGAATCTTCGCTGGCGTCGGGCAGCGTCGAGCGGGCGCGCACGCGCCTGCAGGCGTTCACCAAGCGCTGGGGCGAGGACGACAACACGCGCGCGCTCAAGGCGCGCATCGACGCCGCGCGCGCCGAGCATCCGCTGGCTATTCCGCCAGACGCGCAGTAACGGGAGTCACGCGTTGCGTGTAAATCCGTCCTCGCTCCAGGCTTCGCTGCCCACGCCGTGGCGCACGAAGAACAGGCCATCCGGATCGTACTTGCGCTTGACCTGCGCGAGCCGCGGATAGTTGGCGCCCCAGAAGGCGTCCTGCCAGCCGGCCTGGAAATAATCGCTTTCGGAGACATAGGAACCGGCCTTCGGCGCCACCGCGAGCAGCGCGTCCATCGCCCGGCCGATCGCCTGCGCGCGGGTGCGCCCGCGGACCGCATCGACGGCGCCGCCGGGCATGCCGGGGAAGCGCGGCCCGTCGCCGCCCGCGATGATCGCGAGCGCGAACGCGTCCAGCACGGCGGGGTTGGTCGCGGTGTCGCGCGCCGCATCGATGTCCGCCTGCGGCGCGCCGGCCAGGCCCTTGTTGAAGTGCAGGCCCACGCTCCAGTGCCGGCTCGCCTGGAACAGCGCGTCGGCGAGGCCGGCCTGGCGTTTCGGATCGAGCAGCCCGGCCGGCAGCCACGCCGACTTGTAGCCGTGGATGAACCAGCCCTCCTGGTCTGTGTCGCCCTTCCAGATCACGTGGTGCGCGGGCGCGCCCGGACGCGGATCGGCGACCATGAAGCCGGGCGCGTGTTCGCGGAAGAACGCCGCGTCCCACATATGCCGCGCGGGCAGGGCCAGCACCTGGAACGGCTTCTCGAACGTGTAGCCGGGATGCGCGCGCAGCCAGTCGAGCAGCGGCGCCCACGTGCGGGAGGCAGCAGCTTCGTCGAGGTCCTGGAACACCATCGAGACGTCGACGGTGTTGTCGCCGTGGATGCCGATCTGTTCGCCCCAGTGCGGATTGAACAGGTCCTTCGCATAGAACTCGACCAGCTTGCCGACCAGCGCACGGAATGCGGCATCGTCGGCCGCGCGCATCTTGCAGAAGACGGCGCCGAACGTGGCCGGCAGCTCGCGGGTGCGCAAGGTGAGGCGCGTGACGATGCCCACGCTGCCGCCACCGCCGCCTTTCAGGGCCCAGAACAGGTCCGCGTTCGTGCACGCGTTGGCGATGCGGACCTGGCCGTCGGCCGTCACGACTTCCGCCTCCAGCAGGCCGGCCGCCGCCGTGCCGTAGCGCTTGGAAAAGCTGCCGAAGCCGCCGCTTTGCACGAGCCCCGCCACGCCGACGGTCGTGCAGCCGCCGCCCTGGACGTAGCGGCCGCCGCGCGTCGTCACCGCATCGTAGGCGTCGATCCACATGGCGCCCGCGCCCACCGTGACGGCCGGCTGCGGCGCGGCCCCGCAGTTGCGCGCGACGAAGGCGGGTTCCAGGCGGACGTCGTTCATGTGCCGGGTCCAGACGAGCAGCGAATCGGGCGCGTCGGACGTGCCCTGGTAACTGTGCCCGCCGCCCTTGACGACGAGGCGCAGGTCGTGGGTGCGCGCGAAGTTCACGGCCGCGGCGACGTCGGCCGGCGTGCGCGCCGCGACGGCGTACGCGCTGGGCTGCGAGGACCAGGCGTCCAGCCAGCCGCTCGTGTGCGTGAAGTTCGGCTGGTCGCCCATCTCGAAACCGTTTTTCAGCCGCGCCAGCGCGGCCACGCACGAGGGCGCATCCGCGCTTGCGGCGCAGCCGGCGAACGGCGCGTCGAGCTTGACGAGGCGGCCGCCCACGCCGCGTTTCAGGTCGTCCCACGCGGCGGCGGACGGCCACAGCGGATCGCCCGGCCGCACGCGCCGCCGCAGCGGTGCGGCGGCCGTGGCGCCTGCGAATGCGAACGGCAGCGTCGCCGCGGCCTTGAGAAGGAATCGTCGTTTCACGGTGTCTCCTGACTGGATCGAATGCCGGTCAGGCTACGCCGGCATGCACGCGCGGGCGAGCGGAATGTGGCGAACCGGGAGACGGCCGGGGCGAACCGGACGTCAGGCCGCCGCCTTCGGCAATCCGAACACGAGGTCGAACGCCCAGTTGAACGCGAAGCTGTAGAGGACGAAGAACGCGACGAGGCCGATGTCGAGCAGGAAGGCGTCGACGAGCGACGTGTCCAGCGCCCACGCGAACATCGGCACGATGGCGAGCACGAGGCCGCCCTCGAAGCCGATGGCGTGGACGACGCGGCGCAGCAGGCTGCGGCCGCGCGTGGCTTGCCGCGCTTCCCACGCTTCGAACAGCGTGTTGTAGACGAGGTTCCAGACGACGGCCGTCGCCGACGCGAGGACGGACGCGATGCCGGCGGCGCCCGCGTCATGGTCCGCGAGGCCGGCCAGGCCGGCCGTCGTGCTCGCGATGGCGATGGCTTCGTACAGTGTGACGTAGACAATCTTGCGTTTGATGCCCTGCATGGTGTTGCGCTTTCCAATCTCGATGGCGTCAGGATATGTCGGTCGAGTTGATGTATAAAGTCAGGATCTTTCAACTTTATTGACAGGTCATGGCATTCACCAGCGACAGCGTGCGTATCTTCCTGGCCGTGCTCGACCACGGCTCCTTCTCGGCGGCGGCCCGTGCGCTGGGACGCGTGCCGTCGGCCGTCAGCATGGCCATCGCCCAGCTCGAGGCGGAGCTGGATTTGATCCTGTTCGACCGGTCGGGACGCGACCCGCGTCCGACGCACGCCGCGCGGGCGCTGGAGCCGCGCGCGCGCCACGTCGCCAGCGAAATGCGGCGGCTGCAGGCGGACGCGCTCGCGCTGCACGGCGGGCTGGAACGGCGGCTGACATTGGCCGTCGTGCCGGAACTGATCGCGGGCCGCTGGAGCGCGCCGCTGGCCGTGCTGGCGCGCGAATTTCCGTCGCTCGAAGTGGAAGTGCTGTCGGCGCCGCAGGCGGATGCGCTGCGCCTGCTGCACGACGGCGGCGTGCAGCTTGCCCTCGTGTTCGAGCGCGAGCGGCTGGACGACCGCGAGGCGTTCCAGGAAGTGGGCAGCGAACTGCTCGTCGCGGTCGTGGCGCCCGGCCATCCGCTGCTGACGGGCGGCGCGCCGCGGCTGGAAGACCTGATCGACCAGCGCCAGATCGTCGTCGCGGGCCGCGATGGCGCGGGCAGGGATCCGCGCTTCGTGCACGCGCGCGACGTGTGGCGCGTGGACAGCTACCTCGCCACCCTGAACCTCGTGCAGGCGGGCCTCGGCTGGGCGTATCTGCCGCGCGCGCTCGCGCAGCCGCTGGTGGCGGCCGGGAGCCTCGTGGAGATCGGCTTCGACAACATCAGCAATGCGCTGCGCCTGTGGGTCGACGTCGTGTGGTCGCGCGAGCGGCCGCTGGGCCTGGGCGCGCAACGTTACGTGGACCTGATGCGCGAGGACTGGCGGATGTCATAGCCGGGTCACATTGCGTCCTTATCGTGTTGCGATTTCAATCACGCACGAAGGGACACCCAGATGATCGGATCGAACGGCCGGGCGCTCGGCGCCATCGCGCTGGCGAGTTTGCTGGCCGCTTGCGGCTCGACGCACATCGACGAGGCGACGAAGGACGGCTACGTGAAATACGCGTGGGTCGTGATGGGCGACGGCGGCAAGCCGGTCGCGCGCGCGGCCACCACGTACGGCACGTGCCCGGTGATCACGGTCGACGGCGCCGATACGCGCATGACCCTGCGCGCGGCCGCAGGCACGCCGGCGCAGCGCACGACGGCGAGCGCCGCCGCGGATTCGAAACCGTCCGCGTTCCCGCTCAACGTCTGCGAGGCGGCGGTGGCGGCGGATGCGAAAGAGGCGCACGTCGGCAGCAGGGCGCTGCCGCTGCCGAAGGCGGCGCCGCAACGCATCGTCATCCTGGCCGACACGGGCTGCCGTTTGAAGAAGGCCGACAACGCCTGGCAGTCGTGCAACGACGCTGACGCGTGGCCGCTCGCGCAGATCGCCGCCACGGCCGCGAAGCTGCGGCCGGACCTCGTCATGCACATCGGCGATTACCATTACCGCGAAAACGCCTGCCCGTCCGACATTGCCGGCTGCAAGGACAGCCCGTGGGGCTATGGCTGGGACACGTGGGAAGCGGACCTGTTCAAGCCGGCCGCGCCGCTGCTGGCCGCGGCGCCGTGGATCGTCGTGCGCGGCAACCACGAGGAATGCGCGCGCGCCGGCCAGGGCTGGTTCCGCCTGCTCGACACGCAGGCCTACGGCGCGAAGCGCACCTGCGACGATCCGGCCAACGACGCCATCGCCAACTACACGGCGCCGTATGCCGTGCCGCTCGGGAGCGACACGCAGGTGATCGTGTTCGATTCCGCCAAGGCCGGCAAGGCGGCGCTCGCGACGAACGATCCGCAATTCCTCGCCTACCAGGACGAGTTCAAGACGGTCGCCCAGCTGGCCGGCAAGGCGAAGACGACGAGCCTGTTCGTCAACCACCACCCGATCCTCGGCTACGCCCCGCTCGCGGGCAGCGCGCCGGCGGGCGGCAATGCGGCGCTGCTGTCGGTGATGCGGCAGCTGAACGCGACCGCGTACTATCCGGCCGGCGTATCGCTCGCGATCCACGGCCACGTGCACGACTTCCAGGCGATCAGCTTCGCATCGAACCACCCGGCCACGTTCGTGAGCGGGAACGGCGGCGACAACCTCGACGTCGCGCTGCCCGACCCGTTCCCGGCCGACCTGCCGCCGGCGCCGGGCGTGACGGTCGAGAGCATCACGCACGGCAATACGTTCGGCTTCATGCTGATGGAGCGCGCGGGCAGCGGCTGGACCTACAAGGCCTACACGAAGACGGGCACCTTGATGGCCACGTGCGCGCTGGCCAACAACCGCCTCAATTGCGACAAGGCGGGCTTCCTTGCTGGGTAAGTCAGTGATCGTCGCAGGCGTGCTGGCGGCATCCACCGCATTCGCCGGCACGCCGCAACTGCCCGCGATGCCCGGCGTCGCCGGCCCGTTCTCGCCCGCGCTCGCGCGCGTGGCGCTGGGCCGGCAGGTGTTCTTCGACACGCGCCTGTCCGAGCCGGCCGGCACGAGCTGCGCGAGCTGCCATGATCCCGCCCAGGGCTTCGCGGGCAACCACGGCTCGCGCATCGGCGTGGCGCTGGGCAGCCGGCCGGATCTCGTCGGCAGGCGCAACGTGCCGTCCGTGCTGTACGCCGCCTACGTGCCGCCGCTGTTCTTCTACCAGGACGACGACGCACTCGCGCCCACGCCGTTCGGCGGCCTGTTCACGGACGGGCGCGTAGACTCCCCGGCGGAACTGGTGCGCCATCCGCTGCTCGATCCGCTCGAGATGCACAACCGCAGCGACGCCGCTATCGCCCGCAAGCTGCGCACGGCGCAGTACGCGGACGGTTTCAGACAGGCCTTCGGCCCTGACGTATTCAGGACGACGGCCACCACGCTGGCCGCGCTCGGCGCCGCGATGGACGCGTTCCTGCAAAGCCGCGACATGTCGCCGTTCTCGTCGCGCTACGACGCCTGGGTGCAGGGAAAGGCGACGCTCACGCCGCAGGAACTGCGCGGGTTAAAACTGTTCAAGGACCCGGACCGCGGCAACTGCGCCAGCTGCCACAAGTTCAACGAGACGTCGACCAATCCGGCCCGCTCGCTGTTCACGGATTTCGGCTACGATGCGCTCGCCGTGCCCCGTAACCGGGCCATTCCGGCCAACCGCGACCCGCGCCACTTCGACGAGGGCCTGTGCGCCACGGGGCGTGCAAAAGGATGGAAGGAGCCCGGGCAGTGGTGCGGCTACTTCCGCACGCCGAGCCTGCGCAACGTGGCTGCGCGCGAGCGCTACATGCACAACGGCGTCTTTTCCGACCTGCGCGACGCCGTCGCGTTCTACGCCACCCGCTCGATCGAGCCGGAACGCTGGTACGGGGACGGCCGCCAATTCGACGACGTGGCGCCGCGCCACCTCGGCAACGTCAACGTGGCCACCATGCCGTACAACCGCCGCAAGGGGATGAAGCCGGCGCTCGACGATGCGGACATCGACGCCATCGTCGCGTTCCTGCGTACGCTGACGGATGCGCCGTTCGAAGCGTCCGCCGCGGCGCGTGCTGCAGGTGTATATTCGGCAACAAAGGAGGGTGCAAGATGAAACGGATATCCATCATCGGCGCGCTGCTGGCGGGCTGTCTCCTGGCGGCGTGCAACCGTGGTACGGACGACGTGGGCCCCGCCCAGCAGGCCGGCAAGGCCATCGACGACGCGGGCGCCCGCGCGCAGGCGAGGGTCGACGAGGCCGGCGCCCGCGTGCAGGAAAAGCTCGATCACGTGAACGACAAGATCGAGCGGATCAACGAGAAGGTCGAGGACAAGGTCCAGGCCCAGGTCCAGAAGGCCGACCAGGCCGTGCGCGAGGCGCGTGAGGGCGCGAAGGAAGCGACGGGGCGGGTCGGGCAGAAGGTCGAGGAGGCCGGGGAGAAGATGCAGCAGGCGGCGAAGTAAACACGTAGCCTAAACCTCGTCGTTCCCGCGAAGGCGGGAACCCAAGTAGGCCGCGTCGACGCCAGGGAGCTTGGGCCCCCGCCTGCGCGGGGGCGACGGTTTACTTACGACGCCATCCTTAACTCCGGCACGTGCCCCGTCACGATCGACAGATCGACGAGCCCCGCGCGCCACGCCTTCTCGATGTCGTGCTCGACCTCGTCCAGCGCCGCCGGAGCGAGGCCGGACACGCCGCACACGCCGTACGCGCGGTTGCGGCCGTGGCCCTTGGCCAGGTACAGCGCCATGTCGACGATGTTGATCGCGCGTTCCCACGAGATGGGAGTGCCTGGCACGAGCGGGAACGGCGCGAAGCCGATCGATACGTTCACGGAGAGGCGCGAGCCCTGGTAGTCGATCGTGCGTGCCGGGATGCCGGCCAGCAGGCGGCGCGCCACCTCGTCGAGGCTGTTCCGCGGCACGGCCGGCAGGAAGGCGAGGAATTCCTCGCCGCCCCAGCGCACGATCATGTCGGTCTCGCGCAGGATCTCGCGCAGCGCGTCCGCGATCTCGCGCAGCACGGCGTCGCCGGCGCCGTGGCCGTACGTGTCGTTGATGTGCTTGAAGTGGTCGACGTCGAGCAGGAACATCGCGCTGACCATGTCCTCGCCGCTCGTGCCGCCGTTGTTGCTCATGCCCCGGCGCTCGATGTCCTGGTGCGAGCGCATGAATTCCTGGAAGTGGCGGCGGTTGTACAGCGCCGTCAGCGGGTCGCGCGCGCTCTGCTGCTTGAGTTCATGGTTCTTGACCTCGAGCTGGGCGTTGGCGTGCCGCACCTTGCGGTACAGGATGCCGACGATGACCGACGCGAGCGCGAACACGAGCGCCAGCAGCCACCAGATGCGCTGCTGCAGGCGGCGGTTGTCGATTTCGGTCGACTTGACCTGGTTTTCCTGGCGCAGCATCTCGATCTGGCGCTGGCGCTTGTCGGCCTCGTATTTTTCCTGCAGCTCCATCATCGCCTTCTGGCGGCGCGTCTCGAACAATTCGTTCGACAGCGCGCGCTCGCGGTGATACGCGGCCAGCGCGCCGGGCAGGTCGCCGGCGCGTTCCAGCGCGTCGCCGTATTCGACGAGGACACCCTGCTGGTCGGGCTTGTTGCCGGAGCGCTGGTACCAGTCCATGCCCTGCTCGATGTGCTTCTTGCCCTCGGCCAGGCGGCCCATGCCGAGATAGGCCTGGCCCACGTTGACGCGGGCCGTGGCGGCGAGGGCGTCGTCGTGCAGCTTCTGCGCCTGTTCCAGCGCCTGCTGCGCGTACGCGAGCGCGCGGCGCCAGTCCTGCTGCTTCAGGTACGAGTCGGCCAGGTTGACGAGCGTGTTGGCGATCATCGCGTCGGCGCCGATGCGGCGTTCCAGCGCGAGCGCCGACAGCAGGGCCTTCGTGCCCCGTTCCATGTCGCCGCTGTTGGCGGCAAGGATGTATTCCGTCGTCTTGAAGATCGCCAGGCGGCCCGGCGAATCGATCGCCTCCGCCAGCTGTTCCGCTTCGCCGATCGCCTCGAACCCCTTGTCGAATTCGCGCATCTGGTTGTACAGGTAGGCCAGCGACTTGAGCGCGACGGCGATCTGCAGCTTGTTGCCGCTCTGGCGCGCAAGCGTCACGGCGCCCTGCATCTTGGTCAGCGCGACGGGGAAGTTGCCTTCCTCGGCGAACGATTCCCCCGACGAGATCAGCACGAGGATGCGCAGGTCGACGTCGGGGCTGTGGGCGGCGAGGCGTTCGGCTTCCCACACCAGCTGGTGCGACTGGCTCATTTCGTTCAGGCCGAACAGGGCATAGGCCTTGGAGAGCAGGGCGCGCGCGACGAGGCTGTCGTCGTGCGCCTGGCGGCCCAGTTGCAGCGCCTGTTCGCACAGCTGGACGGCTTCCACGTGCTTGCCGAGGCGGTGGCTCAGGTCGCAGGACAGCGTGAGCAGGCGGGCGTGTTCGGCGGGCGTGCGGCGCGCCTGGGCGACGAGGCCGGCCAGCAGCGGCACCGCGTGCTGGGGCGTGACGCGGATGATTTCCCCGAGTTCGGCAAAGCGCGCACGCACGGGTTCTTCCGGCATAGCGGCCGCCGGCATGCTTCCGGAAACGAGCAATAGCAGGGCCAGCAGCGCACGGCTGCGTCGGTGCTGCGCTGCACGAGATAGACCTGCCAATATGCCTCCCGAGGAAGTGTGGTCCCTTAATTTAGGACATCTGCATATACAATTATAGGCTCTTGCAATTGAGAAATATCAATTAATGGAACGATTATGCGGAAAAGACACAGGTTTCGTATTCAAGAAGCCGCGTCGTCACAAAAATAGTGTTTAACTAACAAAGTTTCTGCAGCGGCAACGATATCAAGGAGGTAAACAACGCGGTCAAACGCTCAGTTGTTGCAGCAAATACAGCCGCTGGTACAGGCCGCCTTCAATGCGCATCAGGTCGTCGTGGCTGCCCGATTCGCTGATGCGGCCGTGGTTCAGCACGACGATGCGGTCGGCGTCGCGGATCGTCGACAGCCGGTGCGCGATGGCGATGATCGTGACCTGGCCGCGCAACTCGTCCAGCGCCTGTTGCACGATCTGCTCCGTCTGGCTGTCGATGCGCGACGTGGCCTCGTCCAGCAGCAGGATGCGCGGCCGGCCGGCGAGGGCGCGCGCGATCGCGATCAGCTGCTTCTGGCCGGACGACAGGCGCGAGCCGCCTTCGCCCAGCGGCGTGTCGTAGCCCTGTTCCAGCCGCGCGATGAACGCGTGCGCATGCGCGGCGCGCGCGGCCGCCTCGATGGCTGCCTGGGACAGGCCGCGGCCCATGTCGATGTTCTCGCGTGCCGACGCCGCCAGCAGGAACGGATCCTGCGGCACGAGGCCGACCTCCGCGCGGAAACGCTCGTTGCCGATCGTCGCCAGCGGCTCGCCGAACAGGGTGATGGTGCCTTGCTCGACATTGTAATAACGCAGCAGCAGCGACAGCAGCGTCGACTTGCCGCTGCCCGTGTGCCCGACGATGCCGAAGAACGCACCCTGCGGGATGTCCAATGACAGGTCGTGCAGAACGGTCTGGCCCGCCACGTAGCCGAACGAGAGGTCGCGCACGCGCACGGCGGGGACGTCGGCCGCGACGGGCTTGCGTGCGGACACGACGCGCCCGGCGGCATGCTCGGCGGCACCCGCTTCGTCGAGCAGCGCGGCCACGCGCGCCGTGGCGACGACGGCCTGCTGCAGGCCCGAGAACTGCATCGTGATCTGGATGAGCGGTTCCACGACGCGCGCGATGTAGCTGATGAACGCGTACAGCACGCCCACTTCGACGGCATTCATGCTGCGCTGGCCGAAGCTGTAGATGACGACGGCCAGCAGGACCACGTTGAGGAAATCGAGCGCGGGCCGCAGCAGGAAGGCGTTGGCGCGCAGCTCGGCCACGCGGGCCGTGTAGTGCTGGTCGTTGGTGTGGGCGAAGCGCTGGCCGAAGCGGTGCTGCGCGTTGTTCGCCTGCAGCACGCTCATGCCGCCGATGGATTCCGCCATCTGGCCGTTGATGTCGCTGCGCAGCGCGCGCGCGCGCGTGACCGCCGGCGCGGACAGCCGCTGGTACAGCCACACGATGCCCAGGACCGCGGGCACGAGCGCCAGCACGATCACCATCAGGCGCCAGTCCAGCCACGCCATCGCGATGGACGTGCCGACGAGGACGATGCTGGAATCGAGGATCACGAACAGCACCTGGATGTACAGGGTTTTCACCGCCTCGGTGTCGTTGGTGACGCGGCTCACGAGCTGGCCCGTGATGGCGCGGTCGAAGAACGCCATCGGCAGGCGCAGCACGTGGCCATAGACCCATTCGCGCAGGCGTTGCACGGCGCGCATCGCCATGCCGGACAGGCGCACGAGCTGCAAAAAGCGCAGCCACGACGCGGCCATTCCCGTGACGACGACGCCGGCCAGCAGCCACCCCATGCGCGTCCAGTCGAGGTGGTGCGGCAGCAGGTGGTCGTCGATCAGCTTCTTGCCCAGCAGGGGACCGACCACTTCCAGGCCGGCCGCGAGGATCAGCCACAGCGTGGCCCAGCCGAGGTGGGCGCGGTCCGGATGGGCGGCGCGGCGCAGCAGGCTTGTCGCCTGGCGCGCCTGCGCCGCAGTTACACTCTTGTTCGCACTCTTCTTGACGTCTTCAGATGGCATCGAGGCTGGCCTCCAGTTGCTGGTAGCGCCACTGGCTGGCATACCAGCCGTCCAGGGCGAGCAGTTCGTCGTGCGTGCCGCGCTCCACGATGCCGCCTTCGCGCAATACGACGATCAGGTCCGCGTTCACGACGGCCGACAGGCGGTGGCTCGCGATGATCGCCGACAGTTCCGGGCGTTCGCGCCGCACGTCGTTCAAATGGTCGAGGATGTTCGTTTCCGTGCCCGTGTCGACGGCGGACAGCGCGTCGTCGAGCAGCAGGAGGGCGCTTGTGCCCAGCAGCGCGCGCGCGATCGCCACGCGCTGGCGCTGCCCACCCGACAGCGTGATGCCCTTCTCGCCGACGGGCGTGTCGTAGCCGTCCGGGAAGCGGAGGATGTCGTCGTGGATCGCGGCCATCTTCGCCGCCTGTTCGATCTCCGCGCGCGATGCGCCCGGGTGGCCCAGGGCGATGTTTTCCGCGATCGATGCGGAGAACAGGAACGATTCCTGCGGCACCCAGCTGATGTGCGCGCGCAGCGTGGCAAGCGTGTATTCGTCGAGTGCGTGGCCGCCCCACGTCACGCGGCCGTGCTGCGGCGTGGCCTGGCGCAGCAGCACGCGCAGCAGCGTGGACTTGCCCGCGCCCGTGGCGCCCACGAGGCCCAGCGTCTTGCCCGGTTCCAGGCGCAGCGAGACGTCGTCCAGCGCGGCGCGCGCGTCGTCGCTGTAATGGAAGCGGACATGGTCCAGCACGAGCGGGCCGCGCGCGAGCGTCTCCAGCGTCCCGCGGTCGTCGACGGTCAGCGGCGCATCGAGCAGCGGCTGCAGGCGCGCGAGGGCGGCGCGTCCGCGCTCGATCAGCGACAGCACCCAGCCCGCGGCGAACATCGGCCAGATCAGCTGGCCGAGGTACATGGTAAAACTCGTGAGGCTGCCGATCGTGATCTGGCCCTGCCACACGAGATAGCCGCCGAGGCCCAGCGTGAGGCCGGTGGCGGCGGTGAGCGTGAGGCCGACGGCCGGTTCGTACGCCGCTTCCCATTTCTGCGCGGCGAGGCTCGCGTCGGCGGCGCGCGCGGCCAGTTGCGCGAACTGGTCGGCGCTGCGCTGTTCCAGGCCGAGGGCGCGCAGGGTGCGCACGCCGGACAGCGTCTCCTGCACGTGGTCGTTCAGCGCGGAGAAGCGCTTCAGCGAATCCGTCGACGCCGTGTGGATGTGGCTCGAGATGCGCCAGAACGCCAGCGCCATCAACGGGAACGGCAGCAGGGCGATCGTCGTCAGGCGCCAGTCGACGCCGAGGAACATGATGCCCAGCACCATGACGAGCGTGAGCGTGCCGTCGAATCCGGCCAGCATCGCTTCGCCGGCCGCCTGCTCGATGGCGTCGATGTCGTTGGTGCCGAGCGCCATCAGGTCGCCCGTGCGCTGGCGCTGGAAGAAGGCGGGGCCTTGCGCGGACAGGCGGTCGTACAACTTCGTGCGCAGTTCCACGCCGAGCCGGTAGGACGCGGAATACAGGCGCAGGCGCCACGCCACGCGCAGTCCATAGATCGCGAGGCCGAGGCCGAGCAGTTGCGCGATCTGGATGAGCAGGTCATGGCCGCCGAGGCGGTGCGCGGCGAGGCCGTCGATCATCGCGCCGACCTTGCGCGGCACGAGCACGGTGCACAAGGCCACGCCGAACAGCATCACCGCCGATGACGCATAGGAACGCCAGTGCCGGCGCACGAAGCCGCCGATCAGCTTTGCCAAACCCATTGAAGATCCTGTTCTTGTTGTTGGTGAGTGAAAAAAGAAAAAGCGGGCCAAGGCCCGCTAATTTACTATTTTTGACGCACTCTTGCTGGTAGGGTGGGCACCCCGTGCCCACGCGTGACGCATGCATTATGCGAACGTGCCCACCATATTATTTCTTGCGCTGCGAGCGCGAGGTCTTGCCGCCGTGCGTCACGACGCGCAGCGGCGGCGTGCTCTCGGTCGGCGTGACGATCGGCAGTTCCACGTGCGGACCTGCTTCCAGCGGCACGGTCGATGCGATCGGATGCTCGGCGGCGGCCGGCTTCGGTGCGACCTTGTTCAGCGCTTTCGCGAGCGGCTTGGCCCTGGCGGGCGGCACCTCGTCGGCGATGGCCGTTTCGACCGGATCGGCGGCCGGCGCTTCCGGTTCCGCGGACACCGCTTCGGTCACGGTGGTCGTGATCGGTTCGGGCGCCTGCGGTTCGGTCTGGGGCTCGGCCTGCGGCGCGGCCGCTTCTTCGGCGCGGCCGATGGCCTGGGCACCTGCATCCAGCGCCGCTTCGGCCAGCGCGCAGCCGGTATCGACGGCGGCGCTGACGATCTCGCTGTTCACGGTGGCCGCATCGGCCGTCGCGATGGCTGCCTGCTCCATGAACTGGGGCACGGACGTCGGGATGTTCGCGGTCGCGGCGGGCACCAGTTGCAGCGGCTGCTGCGTGCTCCAGCTGCGCTCGTGCGTGCCGGCGGCAATGCCCAGCAGCTCGCGGCCGTAGGAAAAGAATTGCTGCCACTGGCCCTGGGCCGTGGTGCCGATGGCCAGGAAATCGCGCGGGTTGGTAATTTCGAGCAATTGCTTGAAGGTTCCCGTAGCTTGTTCGACCGACGCGCGGGAGGTCTTCATGTTGAGCGCAATCAGCTGTTCGGCGCTGTCGATCGCGCGCTGGCTCAATGCCCGGAACACGTCGAGCTGTGCTTCCCATTGGGACTTGCGGACGGCGGACAACTGTTCGGAGAATGAAGTCATCTGGGTTCCTTGTCTTTCAGGTTGTAACCATTCGGTTTATGACGCACTGCAATAAGTCTAGTGTAAAGGGGTTCATGCGGGATGAAAAGGGAATTCTATGTTGTTTTTGCAAGGAAATCTTGCGGTGCAGCATTGAGGTTTGATATATATCATTGACAAGATGATCAGCGTGGTAATCTGATGAGGTCCCAACCATCAGGAGCCCCGCGCATGGATCTCGTTCTCCGCAACGCCACCCTGGCCGATGGCCGGAAGGTCGACATCGCCGTCGCAGGCGGCACCATCGCTGCCGTCGAGCCCGCCTTGCCGCAACGGGGCGCGCGCGAGATCGACGTCGGCGGCGACCTCGTGACGCCGCCGTTTGTCGATGCCCATTTCCACATGGACGCGACGCTCAGCTATGGCCTGCCGCGCGTGAACGAATCGGGCACCTTGCTGGAAGGTATCGCGCTGTGGGGCGAGCTGAAGCCGCAACTGGCGCAGGAGGCGCTCGTCGAACGCGCGTTGCAGTATTGCGACTGGGCCGTGGCGCGCGGCCTGCTGGCGATCCGCAGCCACGTCGACGTGTGCGACGACCGCCTGCTGGCCGTGGAGGCGCTGCTCGACGTCAAGCGCAAGGTCGCACCTTACATCGATTTGCAACTCGTCGCGTTCCCGCAGGACGGCCTGCTGCGCAGCAAGACCGCTTTCGACAATCTCAAGCGCGCCATCCGGATGGGCGTGGAAGTCGTCGGCGGCATCCCGCATTTCGAACGGACGATGGCCGACGGCGCCGAGTCCGTGCGCCTGCTGTGCGAATTCGCGGCGGAGCAGGGGCTGATGGTCGACATGCATTGCGACGAAAGCGACGATCCCTTGTCGCGCCACATCGAGACCCTTGCCGCGGAGACGCTGCGCCTCGGCCTGCAGGGCAGGGTCGCCGGCTCGCATCTCACGTCGATGCACTCGATGGACAACTATTATGTGAGCAAGCTGCTGCCGCTGATGGCGGAATCCGGCGTCGCCGCGATCGCGAATCCCCTCATCAACATCACCCTGCAGGGCCGCCACGACACGTACCCGAAACGCCGGGGCATGACGCGCGTGCCGGAATTGCTGGCGGCCGGCGTGCCGGTGGCGTTCGGCCACGATTGCGTGATGGATCCGTGGTACGGCCTCGGTTCCGGCGACATGCTGGAAGTCGCGCACATGGGCCTGCACGTCGCGCAGATGACGGGCCAGGCCGCGATGCGACTGTGCTTCCAGGCCGTCACGGAAACGCCCGCGCGCATCCTCGGCCTGCCGGGCTATGGCATCGCGCCGGGCTGCCGCGCGGACCTCGTCTGGCTCGACGCGGGCGACCCCGTCGAGGCCATCCGCCTGCGCGCCGCGCGCCGGCTCGTGCTGCGTGCCGGCGAAGTGATCAGCGAGGCGCCGCCGGCGCGCGCGAGCCTGCGCCTGCCGGGCCGGCCGGCGTCGGTTGATTTCCGATTGGAACGATTGAAGCGGGCGGAGCAGTAACGGGCGGCACGAAGTCTTTCCTACCTTTATTCAGCGGAAATTTTCTACGTCCGGTTACCGGATCGGCATCCGTGCAGCCGAATCCCAAGGTAGAATCTTGCGCTTTCGATACGTCCCAGCAGGTCACGCAGTGAAAGATATCCAGATTCGTCCCGCTACTGAAACTGATTTCAATGCTATGTGGACCATTTTCCAGGCGCACGCGGCCGAGGGCGAAACCTATGCCCAGGACGCGGACACGAGTCGCGAAGACACCTACGATTACTGGTTCGCACCCGAGGCGTCGACCTATGTCGCGGTGCGCGGCGAGGAGCGGATCCTCGGGATGTACAAGCTGCAGCCGAACCACGTGGGACGCGGGGCGCATGTCGCCAATGCGTCGTACATGGTCAGTCCGAACGCGCAGGGCGTCGGCGTGGGTCATTTGCTCGGCGAGCACAGTATCGGCGAGGCCCGCCGCAAGGGCTACCTGGCCATGCAGTTCAACTTCGTCGTCAGCACGAACAATCCCGCGATCCACCTGTGGAAGCGGCTCGGCTTTTCCATCGTCGGCACCTTGCCGAAGGCGTACCGCCACCGCCGGCTCGGCTATGTCGATGCGTACGTGATGTACAAGCTGCTGGAAGACCCCGCGCGCTGGCCGCTGCCGGAAGAAGACTGATGCCGGTGGATATCCTCGCGACCCCGCGCCTGCGCCTGCGCACCGCCGACCGCGACGACGCCGACTTTTATCTTGCGCTCGTCAACGATCCCGGCTTCCTGGAGCATATCGGCGACCGCGGCATCCGCACGCGCGAGGATGCCGTGCAGGCCCTGCTCGACGGCCCGATCGCGATGCAGGCCACGCGCGGCCACTCGCTGTACGTCGTCGAACTGAAGGACAGCGGCACGCCCATCGGCATGTGCGGCCTGATCAGGCGCGAGACGCTGGACGGCGTCGACATCGGCTACGCCTACCTGGCGCGTTACTGCGGCCGCGGCTATGCGTACGAGGCCGGCATGGCCGTGCTGGCGCTCGCGCCCGCGCTGGGCCTCAAGCGCGTGCTGGCCATCACGTCGCCCAACAACCTCGCGTCCAACGGCCTGCTGCGCAAGATGGGCATGCGGTACGAACGGTTCGTCCACCTCGTGCCGGGCGACGCCGGCAGCAATTTATACAGCATGGAATTCTGATTCCGGTCACTGCCGGGTCGAACCCCACGGGAAGAACCAGGTCAGCGGCTTGTCCACGCGCGCGGCCCACGAGGCCTCGTTGTGGCGCGCGCCCTCGGCCTTGTAGAACATCAGGTCTTCGTTGTCGCGATAACCCTTGGCCAGCATGGCGTCGCGCATCTTCGCCGTGTCGTCCAGGCCGTCGTCGCGCGTGCCGGCGTCGAGGTAGAACTTCACGGGCACGCGGTCCGGCACCTTCGCCAGCAGCGCCCCGTTGTTCCACCAGAACGAGCTGGAGACGCCGCCCGCCTTCGAGAAGATGTCCGGGTGGCGCTGCGCGATCAGCACCGAGGCGATGCCGCCCAGCGACGAGCCCATGATCGCCGTCGTTTCCTTGCCGGGCAGGGTGCGGTACGTGCGGTCGACGTACGGCTTCACCGTCTCGACGATGAACGCGTCGTAGGCATTCAGCTTGCCCCCGCCGTATTTCGGGTCGCAGCAGGGCGTGTATTCGGGGATGCGGTCCGGCGTGTTGTCGATGCCGACGACGATCACCTCGTCCATCACGCCCGTCGCCACGAGACGGTTGACCGTCTCGTCGATGCCCCATTCGACGCCGTACGATGCCGTCTTCGCATCGAACAGGTTCTGGCCGTCGTGCATGTACAGCACGGGGTAGCGCTTCGCCGCGTTCTCGCCGTAGCTGGGCGGGAGATAGATGCGCAGGGCGCGCTTGTTGTCCAGTTGCGGCGACGCGAAATCCTTCACGATCGTCACCTTGCCGAACGGCGGGCCGAAGAACGGGTAGATGTCGACCGTGCCGCCCGCCGCCAGTTTATAGACGCCACCGATCGACACCTTGTCCGCGCCCAGCGTGGGCTTCATCTGGATGTCGCCCAGCGCGTCCGGCCACGTGAACGTCCACACGTTCAGCGGGCCGCCTTCCGGCTTCGCGGGCACGCCCTGCGACCAGCCGGCGGCGCCCTTGTCGGCGCGGATCTGGATCGTGTCCTTGCCCGCGGCGTAGTGGATGCGCACGGTGGTGGCGTGGGCCTGCGCCAGCATGAGGCCCGCCGCTGCGGCGGCGATTGCGATTCGTTTCATCATTTCGTTCCGTTGGTACGCAGCAGCCGCACGCCGTAGATGTCGAAGCGGTTCGACGGACCGTCGACGCCGCCGGCCGCGCTGAAGCTGCGGTTGCTGTCCAGATAACTCATGTTGTAGAAGTCGCTCATCTCGATCCGGTACGCGACGTTCGCCTTCAGGCGCGCCGCCAGCGGGGTCGAATACACGGTCGGGGTGTTCGCCTTCTCGATGCGCGCGTGCGGCAGTTGCACGACGCCTTGGGCGACGATGCGTCCCGACTCATCCTTGAGCGCCAGCCATTTTACGCCACCGCTGATGCCCAGGTTGATCTGGTTGGCGCCGTTGTGATAGCGGACCTGCACGGCGTAGTCGCCCGCTTGCGGGACGCGCACGTCGCGCACGTCGAGGCGGTCGGCCGGCTGGCCCCAGTTGGCGCGATGTGCTTCGGCGAAGCGCGCATTGCCCGGTGCGATGGCCACGCGGGAGTCTACGCGCGGGTCGGTGGCGGCGATCGCCACGCTGGCGCCTGCGCAGCGCGGCACGCTGTGGTGGCTGCGGTTGCCGGACGACGTGTATTGCGCTTCGGCGGCGTAGCATGCCGCGGCGCTGTTCTCGCGGTCGGTCCATGGGCCGGCGCTGAGATTCGACGCCACCAGCTTGCCGTCGCGGTAGATGTTGTACGTGATGCCCGCCTGCTGGTCGGCCGGCACGATCGTCACCGTCGTCGTCCCGCCCGCGCGCGCGACGCCATCGATACGCGGCTCGCGCGGGCCGAACACGGTCGGCGTTTCCGCGTACGGATCGGCGCTCACGCGGCGGATGGCCGTGGTGCCGTCGACCAGCTTGCCCAGCTGGACCTCGATGTCGCTGTGCGCATCCAGCGCGCTCCACGGGATGCTGCTGCCGGCCGGCTTGCCGTCGACGAGGATGCGCTCGACGGCGTAATAACCGCTGGTGCCGGCCGCCGGCACGGGCGGCAGCCGCAGTTTCACATTGACGGCGCGGCCCTGCAAACGCAGGTTGTACAGCGCGATGTTGTCGCCCGCCGCGAACACGCCGCCGCGCAGCTTCGCCGTGACGAACGGCTTCACCTCGATGCCTTCACGTGTCGTGGAAACGCCGAACACGCCGCGGATCACCATGCCGAGATAGCCGCCGACGGACCACAGCTGGCGCTTCGAATTGATGACGGGGCCGATCAGGTTCGGATGCGCCTCGTCCAGCAGCAGCGGCTGGCCGGACAGCCACTCCAGGTTTTCCATGTTCGACATATTCAGCGCCGCGCCCCGCATCAGCGTGTCGTACGCGGCATCGGCTACCGCGACGTTGCGGCCCGCGATCGCGGCGCGCAGGCCGTACGCGGTGACGAACGGCCACATCGCGCGGTTGTGGTAGACGGGCAGGTCCTGCTGCTGCGGCCAGATGACGGGCGCGCCCATCGGGCCGTGCGGATAGCTGGCGAGGATTTTCTGCGCCCGCGCGCCGTCCGCGACGCCGGTGATGATCGCGAGCGACTGTCCCAGCCAGTCGAACTTGTGCAGCGGCGCGCCGTCGAAGTGCGGGGCCGTGAGGCTGCTGTACATGCCGGCGTCGTCGAGCCACAGGCGCGTGTTGATCGCGCGCTTCAGGTCGCGCGCCCAGGTCTCGTAGCGCGTGGCGCGGCGAATGTCGGCCCGATCCCCCTGTTCGCGGGCCAGTTGTGCTGCGAGCGTCAGCGCCTTGTAGTGGCCGACGTTGGTCGACAGCGCTTTCGAACTGGCCATCGATGCCAGGTCGTCGGTGATCCATTTCGCGTACGTCTGGTCGCGCCAGTCGAGGAACGATTCCTCGCCCGTGTACAGACCCGTCGTCTCGTCGAACGCGGCGATGCGGTCGTTCTCGATCGTGTTCGCCAGCGCCTGCAGCGCCTTCGCCGCGAACGCCGCGCGCTCGCTGGCCGGCAGCGTCTTGAGGACTTCTTCGGCCGCGAAGGCCCACGTGATGCGGTCCGTGCTGACGGGCCAGCTGCCGCCGCTGCCCGTGTCCTGCACGATCTGCAGGCCGTCGGGCGTGCCCGCGACCTGCGGCGCCTTCGGCACACCGGCGCGCCAGCCGGACAGTTTGAACAGCAGCGAATTGCGCACGCGTTGCGGATCGAGCATGGCGAGACCGAGGTCGGCTGCGTACGACAGGTCGCGCGTCCACACGTAATGCCATTTCTCGCCCGTCTCGAAGCAGTCGCACGGGATCGCGGCGCCGCCGTTGTAGTTCCCGTCGCGGATCTCCTTCACGGAGTCCAGCTTCATCTCGTGGCCGGCCAGCGCGAACAGCGCGTCGAACGCGAGGTTGCCGCTGCGGACGACGGGCAGCGTGGCGTCTTCCTCGTACGTCGTCGCTTGCGGGCCCGGGTCGCGCAACTGCATCGTCGTCGAATGCGCATAGCTGCGCAGCGGCGCCTGCGGATCGCGCACGGAGAAGCGCGCCGATTCTTCCTTGCCGTCCCAGGTGGGGAAGGTCAGGGTGGCCGTCGCGCCCGCGCCCGCGTGCGGATCGGCGGCCGCCGCGGCCGCGGGCGTCTCGACCTGCGTCACCGTCAGCACGGGGCGCTTCGGGTCCGACACGTCGACGCGGAAGCGGAACGTGGTCGTCGTCTTCGTGAACAGATAGTCTTCCGGCCCCGCTTCCGTCGCGAGCGGATAGGCGTCGCCCAGCTTGACGCTGACGCTGGCGGCCGGATTCGCGACCCATTCCGCGGCCCAGTCCTTGCTGCCGATCTTGAAGGCGTGGTTGCCGGGGCTGACGAGGATGTCGGCCTGATAAATTCCTTTGCCCTGATGGACCAGGACGTTGTCCGTGCCCCAGCCGTTGAAGGCGCCGCGCACATAGATGTCGTAGCGCAGCGGCGCGGCTTCGGCCGCGATGGCGGCGACGGATTGGGCGAAGAGGGCGGCGGCGAGAACGGTGTGCTTGATCATGGCAGGATTCAGAGTTCGAGGATGACAACGGATTTCGCGGGCAGGCGGATTTCCTTGCCCAGGTCGAAACGCTTGCCGGTCAAGACGTCGGTCCCGGCCGCGACCCCGGACAGCATCTCATGGAAGCGCCCGGCGGGCAGCACGGCTTCCTTCCCATTCGCATTGAACGCGACCATGACCTTCTTCTTGCCGCTCGGTTTCCCGTCATAGCGGAAGTAGACCCACGTATTGTTCTGAGGCCCGTACTGCATCAGCTTCCCGTCGTGCACGACGGCCGCGCCCTTGCGCCAGTTGACGAGCTTCTTCACGAACGCCTGCGCCTCGCGCTGGCGCGGCGTGAGGCCGGCCCCGGTGAAGGCGTTGACCTTGTCGCCGGCCCAGCCGCCGGGAAAGTCGCGGCGGTAGCTGCTGTCGTCGCGCCGGTCGACGGTGCTCGTCATCAGGAGCTCGTCGCCCACGTAGAAATGCGGGATGCGGGGCATCGTCATGATGAACGCGAGGTCCATCTTCCAGCGCTCGACGTCTTCGCCGACGACGCTGTACAAACGCGCCATGTCGTGGTTCCCCTCGAACAGCACGAGGTTCGACGCGTCCGGATAGAGATAGTCCAGCGACAGCATCTCGTACACGTCGTTGAAGACGTTCTCGTTCTTTCCGTCGGCGAGGGCCGTGCGCATCGCCTCCGTCAGCGGGAAGTCCATCATGCTGGGCATCGAGGTGGGAGCGCGCTGCCAGTGCGCGACGACGGGCGGCAGCTTGCTCCATTCCTCGCCCACCATGTTCAGGTGCGGATACTCGCCCAGCACGCGCTGCGTGTAGTGCGCGAGGAAGGCGCCGTCCGAATAGCCGAACGTGTCGATGCGCAGGCCGGACAGGCCCGCGTACTCGATCCACCAGATGCTGTTCTGGATGAGGTAATTGGCGACGAACGGGTTGGTCTGGTTCATGTCGGGCATGCCGGGGCTGAACCAGCCGGTCGTGAAGTTGCTGGCGTCTTCCTGCGCCGCGTACGGGTCCTGCACGGCCGTCCGGTGGTGCATCGTCGCGACGAAACGGCCGTCGTTGTGGTTGATCCAGTCCGGCGTCGGCAAGTCCTTCATCCACCAGTGATGCAGGCCGATGTGCGACAGCACGACGTCCTGGATCACGCCGATGCCGTGCTTCTTCGCTTCGTTCGACAGGCGCACGTAGTCCTCGTTGCTGCCGTAGCGCGGGTCGATCCGGTAGTGGTCCGTCGCCGCATAGCCATGGTAGGACGCGGCCGGCATGTCGTTTTCGACGAGGGGCGTGGGCCACAGCTGCGTGAAGCCCATGCCCGCGATGTAGTCGAGGTGGTCGATGATGCCCTGGATGTCGCCGCCGTGGCGGCCGTGGCCGAGCTTGCGGTCGAGTTGATCCACGAGGGCGGGCACGCTGTCGTTCGACGGATCGCCGTTGGCGAAGCGGTCCGGCATCAACTGGTAGATCGCGTCGGCCTTCCCGAAACCGTTGCGCCCGGCCGAGCCGGATGCCCGCGCCAGCAGGCGGTAGATGTGGCGGGTCGGATGCGCGCCGCGGAAATCGATCGCGACGTCGCCCGGCTGCGCGTCGGGGGCGATGTCCAGGTCGATGAACAGGTAGTTGCGGTTGGCCACGCGGGTGACGGCCGCGATGCGCACCCCGGGGTAGGCGATGGCCGGTTCCAGGTCCGCGATGGCGGGGCCGTGCACCATCAGTTGCAGGCGGTGGTCGCGCATGCCCGTCCACCAGAACGGCGGGTCCATGCGGTCGATGACGGCCGGTGCGGCGGTTGCGCCGGTCAGGAAGAGGCTGCCGAGCAGCAGGACGGCAAAGCGGGGCGGAATGCGCAAAGTGGTCTCCGGAGCGTAGTCGAACTACAGCGATTTACTCGGTTTGTTACCTAGGAGTAATGCGCCTATTACATTATTGCTCGGAGAATACTACAGACACTTGAGCGCAGCAACGCAACCTACCCACCGAATCTCTAGTTTTGCTACACGGTTTTGCGAGCGACGGGCAAGCACGAATGTGGGTAAATCCCAACATTCCGTAAAACTACTACGCGAGTTTGCCCCAAAAAGGTGCAAAACACTCCTAAATTGGTGCTCGGAAATCGATTTGTAGCGCGACTACAATGTCCGTATGCTTATTCTGTAGCTCGAATACAACGAGAAAAGTCGTTTTTTAGTCAATTCAGCGTAAAACTCCTACATTCCCGTAATCGAAGGCAACTCGCGTTGACAGTGCATCTAGTTTTAATACAGAATCCTTGACAGAACGTACGTACTTATAAACGTTTGCTTTCTGGCTCCCGGAGCGGGCTCAAGCTGCCGTCGTCGGGAAAAACAATGAGATCTGATGATTTGAGGGGACAAATGAAGATTTTTAATGGCAAGCACGCGCGTAACATCAATGGCGCACTTGTGTTCAAGCTGAGCCCGGTTGCCGCCGGTTGCGCCGTGTTCCTGTCGGCGTTCGGCACCAACGTCTACGCCCAGGACGCCACCGTCTCGCAAGCCGCCCAGGCGACGGATGCCAACGGCAACCCGGTCAGCACGGTGACCGTGACCGGTATCCGCCGCGGCATCGAGGCGGCCATCTCCATCAAGAAGAATTCCAACTCCATCGTCGAAGCGATCTCGGCGGAAGACATCGGCAAGCTGCCGGATGCCACCGTGGCCGAATCGATCTCGCGCCTGCCGGGCGTGACCGCGCAGCGCGACAAGTCGTCGGGCCGTGCGTCCGCGATCTCCGTCCGCGGCTTGTCGCCGGACTTCAACGGCACGCTGCTGAACGGCCGCGAGCAGGCGTCGGCGGGCGACAGCCGCGGCGTCAAGTTCGACCTGTACCCGGCCGAAATGCTGGGCACCATCACGATCTACAAATCGCCGGACGCCAGCCTGATGGGCCAGGGCATCGCCTCGACCATCGACCAGCGCACCGTGATGCCGCTGGACTTCGGCAAGCGCACCGTTGCCGTCGGCTACAAGGCCATGCGCTTCGGCGAGCACAACAACGGCCTGGGCACCGGTACCGGCTACCGCTCCACGCTGACCTACATCGACCAGTTCGCCAACCGCACGATCGGCGTGGCCCTGGGTGCCGTGAAGTTCAACGACACGGGCGCCGAACAGTTCCAGGCCGACGGCTGGGGCGGCGGCGCGGGTTCGGCCACGTACAACGGCCAGACCGTCAAGGTCCCGAACGGCTTCAAGACCGACGTCCAGCGCGACCCGCAGACCAACAAGGGCGTGATGGGCATCCTGCAGTTCCGCCCGAACAAGGACTTCGTCACCACCGTCGACCTGTTCCACTCGAAGAACACCGACAACACCAAGAAGACCGGCCTGGAAGGCTCCGTCTGCGGCAGCACCGGTTCGTACGACCCGAACGGCGTGCTGACCAACGCCACCATCGTCGACGGCGTGGCCACCTCGGGCACCTGCACGAACTTCAAGGGCGACGTCCGCAACCACATCGAAGCCGTCACCGACACGCTGAATTCGTGGGGCATCAACAGCCGCCTGCGCCGCGAAGGCTGGACCGTCACCGGCGACATCGCCGGCTCCAAGGTCACGCACGATTCGAACCGCTACGAGACGACGGCGGGCCAGCCGGGCGACGCGACGAACCTGTCCACCATCTCCTGGACCGGCTACAACGGCAAGGACAACCTGGCGCCGACCTACACGACGTCGCTGAACTACGCCGACCGCGGCCAGGTCGTCCTGACCGACCACGCGGGCTGGGGTGGCGGCCTGACCGGCAACCCGCAGGCCGGCTACGTCGCCGTGGGCACGACCACCGACGAGATCAAGTCGTACCGCCTGTCCGCCAAGCATGACATGGAACTGGGTCCGCTGACGGCCGTCGAATTCGGCGTCAACCGCACCAACCGCAACAAGGGCCGCGACCAGAACGAAGGCAACCTGGTCGTCGGTACCGGCCCGTACGGCTCGGCACCGGTGCCGGGTACGGACGTCCTGGTGACGCCGCAGTCGGGCATCCCGGTCGTCGCGTGGAACCCGCTCGGTTCGCTCGGCACGGTCTACCAGCTGCTGCCGAAGGTCGACCAGCCGATCCAGACGGACAAGAACTGGGATGTGTCGGAGAAGGTCTCGACCGGTTACCTGATGGGTAACCTGGAAGGCGAGCTGTTCGGCCTGTCCTACCGCGGCAACATCGGCGCGCAGTACATCCACACGAACCAGAGCTCGACCGGTACCGTGGTCGACACGAGCAAGTGCGCCGGCGTCGCCGGGCAGGCTTGCCCGGCCTACGTCGTGCGGGGTCACCACTCGTACAACGACTTCCTGCCGAGCCTGAACCTGGGCTTCGAGCTGCCGTACGACCAGATGTTCCGTGTCGGCCTGGGCAAGACGCTGTCGCGCACCAAGATGAGCGACCTGCGTCCGGGCGGCGGCGTGAGCCTGAACACGTCGTTCCACGACGGCCCGATCCTGTCGGGCAGCGCGGGCAACCCGAACCTGGAACCGTTCCGTGCGAAGGCGCTGGACCTGTCGTGGGAAAAGTACTTCACCGTCAACGGTGCCAAGGGCTATGTCGCCGTCGCCGGCTTCTACAAGAAGCTCGACACCTACGTGCTGACCGTCCCCAAGACCGTCGACTTCGCGACGAGCGGCCTGCTGAGCGCCAAGACCCCGCTGCCGGCGTCGGGTCCGAACGCCGGTTCGACCGTCGGTATCCTGAACACCCCGGTCAACGGCACGGGCGGCAACATCAAGGGTATCGAGCTGACCGCGTCGCTGCCGTTCGCCATGTTGTCGAAGTACCTGAGCGGCTTCGGCGTCGAGGTCAACCACTCGAGCACCCTGAGCTCGGTGAACCTGCTGACGACGGGCCTGACCGTGATCGACACGGGCGGCGTCGCGACGATCCCGCTGCCGGGCCTGTCGCGCCAGGTGACCAACCTGCGCCTGTACTACGAAGCGCATGGCTTCCGCGCGTCGATCGCCGCCAAGCACCGCAGCGACTTCCTGGGCGAGATCAGCGACTTCCAGGACAACAACCAGCTGACCTTCATCCGTGGCAACACGACGGTCGACGGCCAGCTGACGTACGAGTTCGGCGACAACACGATGCTGAAAGGCCTGTCGCTGACGGCCGCGGTGAACAACTGGACGAACTCGCCGTTCATCCGTTACGCCGCGAACCCGAGCGAGATCGCCGAGAAGATCACGTTCGGCCGTACGTACAGCCTGGGCGCGAGCTACAAGTTCTAATCCGGTACAAGTTCCAATCCGTTATCCGGCTGTCGTCCGTAGGGTGAGCACCCCGTGCCCACGTACCGCGTGCGGCGCGCAAACGTCCGCGTGGGCGGGGGCCGCCCACCCTACGGTATCCTGTCGACGCCGCCAGTTAATTGAAACACCCCTGCCGGCCCTGGTCAGCAGGGGTGTTTTTTCATGATCGCGAGACCGAGCATGCAAGTACCTCATCTGAACACCATCGTCATCGTCGGCGGCGGCACCGCCGGCTGGATGACCGCCACCGCCCTGGCCACCGCGCTGCGCGGCCGCTACCGCATCCGCCTCGTCGAGTCCGACGAGATCGGCATCGTGGGCGTCGGCGAAGCCACCATCCCGATGATCCAGCGTTTCAATACCGTCGCCGGCATCGACGAAGCCGAGTTCTTGAAAGCCACCAACGGCACCTTCAAGCTCGGCGTCGAGTTCGTCAACTGGGGCCGCCTGGGCGACCGCTACACGCACGGCTTCGGGCGCCTGGGCCAGGACCTGTGGATGGTCGGCTTCGAGCAGTACTGGCACAAGATGCGCGCGCTGGGCCAGGCGCGCGACCTGGCCGATTACTCGATCACGCGCGCCGCCGCGCGCGCGAACAAGTTCATGCTGCCGCGCGCGGACCTGGGCAATTCGCCGCTGGCCGAGATCACCTACGCCTACCACTTCGACGCCGGCCTGTACGCGCGCCACCTGCGCAAGTTGTCGGAAGCGCGCGGCGTGGAGCGCACCGAGGGGAAAATCGTGCGCGTGACGCAGCGCGCGCACGACGGCCACGTGGACGCCGTCGTGATGGAAAACGGCGAGCGCATCGAGGGCGACCTGTTCATCGACTGCTCGGGCTTCCGCGGCCTCCTGATCGAGCAGACCCTGAAGGCGGGCTACGAGGACTGGAGCCATTGGCTGCCGTGCGACCGCGCCCTGGCCGTGCCGTGCGAATCCGTGCCCGCGCTCACGCCGTACACGCGCGCGACCGCCCACAAGTCGGGCTGGCAGTGGCGCATCCCGCTGCAGAACCGCATCGGCAACGGCCACGTCTACTGCAGCCGCCACATCAGCGACGACGAGGCGGCGCACGTGCTGCTGTCCAACCTCGACGGCAAGCCGCTCGCCGACCCGCGCCCGATCCGCTTCACGACGGGCATGCGCAAGAAGGCGTGGGACAAGAACGTGGTGGCGATCGGCCTGTCGAGCGGTTTCCTGGAGCCGATCGAATCGACGAGCATCCACATGATCCAGGACTCGATCCAGCGCCTGCTGGACTACTTCCCGGACCAGGGCTTCAGCGCGGCGGACGTCGAGGCGTTCAACCGCCTGTCGCGCTTCCACTACGAGCGCATCCGCGACTTCATCATCCTGCACTACTACGCCAACCAGCGCGACGACGCCGCGTTCTGGCAGGAGTGCGCGCGCATGGAGATTCCGGCCACCCTGCGCGACAAGATCGACCTGTTCCGCACGCACGGCCGCCTGCGCCGCGTCGACGGCGAACTGTTCACGGAAGTCGGGTGGCTGCAGGTGCTCGTCGGGCAGAACATCCATCCGCAAGCGTATCACCCGCTGGTCGACGTGCAGTCGGAAGAGGGCATCCGCGAGTACATGGAAGGCGTGGCGGACGTGATCCGGCAATGCGTCGATTTCATGCCCGATCATGCGGCGTTCATCGACGGGTATGCCAAGGCACCGAAGATGTAAGTGTTTTCATCTGGAAATTTGTACCCGAACTACATTTATAAGAAGTATGTATTTACTAGAACTGATTCTAAAATGTCTTTTTCTGGTGCATTTTGTGGGTGAAAACCACAATCTCTTCACTTAAATCTCTGTCTCGTTGACATGTAATCTAGTTTTAATACAGAATCGGTTCCGAACGTTCGAGCCCGTGGCCGGCGCACGCTTCGGCAAAAGGCTGACGTTCCTCTTATAAGCACACTGATTCTGTCGAGGGGACATATGAAGATTTCGAAGGGCGGTCAGCCCGTATTCCAACTGAGCCCGGTCGCCGTGGGTTGCGCCATGTTCCTGGCGCTCGCGGGCGCCCAGGCATCCGCGCAGACGCAGGCGGCCGACGGCGTCCAGGCGGCGCCGGTCAACACCGTCACCGTCACGGGCATCCGCCGCAGCATCGAGGACGCGATCGCCGTCAAGCGCGATGCGACCAGCATCGTCGAGACCATCTCCGCCGAGGACATCGGCAAGCTGCCCGACATCAGCATCGCCGAATCGCTGGCGCGCCTGCCGGGCCTGTCGGCGCAGCGCGTCAACGGCCAGGCGCAGCAGATCAGCATCCGCGGCACGTCGGGCGACCTGTCGACCGCGCTGCTGAACGGCCGCGAGCAGGTCAGCACGAGCGCGAACCGCACGGTCGAGTACGACCAGTATCCGTCCGAGCTGATCAACGCCGTCACCGTGTATAAAACGTCGGACGCATCGCTCGTCGGCCAGGGCCTGTCCGGTACGGTCAACCTGCAGACGATCAAGCCGCTGTCGCTGCGCGAGCGCGTCGTCACGCTGAACGTGCGCGGCGAGAAGAACAGCCAGGGCAAGCTCAGCACCGGCTCGAAGGACAAGGGCAGCCGCATCAGCGCATCCTACGTCGACCAGTTCCTGGGCCGCACGCTCGGCGTGGCGGTCGGCTACGCACGCGCCGACAAGCCGAACGAGTCGAAGCAATTCGAGACCTGGGACTGGGTCGACAATACGTCGTCCGTGCCGGGCAAGACCGTCAAGGTTCCGAAAGGCATCAAGTCGCTGGCGCAGACCGGCAACCAGGTGCGCGACGGCCTGATGGGCGTCGTGGAATGGCATCCGATCCGCGAATTCACGTCGACGATCGACGCGTACCACTCGCGCTTCAAGCTCGATGAAGACCGCCGCGGCATGGAAGTGCAGCTGACCGACGACGGCAACGTCTCGTTCACGCCGGGCACCATCAACGGCAACGGCGTCATGACGGCCGGTACCGCCAACAACGTCAATCCGGTGGTGCGCAACAACCACTACCGCCAGAACGACACGCTGACGGCCTATGGCTGGAACAACAAGTACATCGCGGGCGACTGGACCTTCGTCGCGGACCTGAGCCACTCGCAGGCCGACCACAAGGAAGAACTCGACGAGATCAACACCGGCCTCGCGGCGCGCCAGACGATGACGTTCGACTACGCGAACGGCACCATCCCGAACATCGGCCTGACCGGCGTGTACAACAACCCGGCGCTGCTGGCCATCGGCGGCCAGTACGGCGACGGCTACGTCAACGCGCCGCACCTGAAGGACAAGCTGAACTCGTTCCGCCTCAGCGCCGAATACCGCTTCGACAGCAAGCTGTTCAACAGCATCGAATTCGGTGTCAACGCGTCCAAGCGCGACAAGCAGAAGCAGCACCTCGAGACCGGCTTCACCAAGCTGGGCACGGGCGCCATCGCCGCCGGTGCCGTCAACGGCTCGCAGTCGCTGTACGCGCTGCCCGATACGCTGAGCTGGGATATCCCGGCCGTGCTGGCGCAGAACTTCGGTCCGTACACGCCGGCCGTGCTGGTGCCGTGGGGCGCGACCAAGAACTGGACCATCACCGAGAAGGTCCAGACCGGCTACGCCAAGCTGAACATCGACACCGAACTGATGTCGATGCCGCTGCGCGGCAACGTCGGCATCCAGGCCGTGCACACCGACCAGAGCTCGACCGCCAAGACGCTGCGCGCCTGGCCGTTCGCCGACCTGGTGCCTCTGACCGACGGCAAGAAGTACAACGACTACCTGCCGAGCATCAACCTGATCTGGAGCCTGCCGGAACAGCAGATCATCCGCTTCGGCGCCAACAAGACCCTGGCGCGTCCGCGCCTCGACGAGTTGAACGCGTCGCGTGAAGTCGGCCTGACGCACCAGAGCACCGGTACGCCTTACGGCAACGGCGGCAATGCGCAGCTGGATCCGTGGCGTGCGAACGCGGTCGACCTGTCGTGGGAAAAATACTTCGGCAACAAGGGTTATGTGCAGGTGGCGGGCTTCTATAAAGACCTGAAGTCCTACATCTACACCGTCACCGAGCCGCGCGACTTCTCCGAGTACCAGCTGCAGGGCGCGACCAGCAATACCGGCACGATGACCCAGCCGAAGAACGGCAACGGCGGCAAGCTGCAAGGCCTGGAACTGGCCGCGTCGGTGCCGCTGGACATGTTCACCCCGGTGCTCTCGGGCTTCGGCATCACGGCCAACGCGGCGTTCACGACGAGCGAGATCTCGATCAAGAACCAGAGCTTCGGCGACATGAGCATCCCGCTGCCGGGCCTGTCGAAGCGCGTGTTCAACGTGACGGCCTACTATGAGAACGACGGCTTCTCGGCCCGCGTGGCGCAGCGCTACCGCAGCGACTACGTGGCCGAGATCGGCGGCGTCGGCGGCGCGACCGAGCTGACGTTCACGAAGCCGGACCGCGTCGTCGACCTGCAGCTCGGCTACGACTTCAAGCAGGTCAAGGGCCTGTCCGTGCTGTTCCAGGTGAACAACCTGACCGACACGGCGTTCCAGACCTACTCGGGTTCGACGGACCGTCCGCGCGGCTACACGAAGTACGGTCGCCAGATGCTGTTCGGCTTCAATTACAAGCTGTAATCGGTCGGGGGCGCCCAGCCTCCGATGCAGTCTCCATGCCCCTTGCCGTTGTTGCGGCAAGGGGCATTTTGTTTGTGGCGCAGAGGAGGATGGCCTTCCATGGCTGCGTCATGAATGTATTTTTGCTACAACAAGTGCCTTCAAATTTCCTTCATAAAAAGCGCGCTTCTCGCTATTTGTTGGAAAACTACATTTTTTGATTGGCATTCCGTCTACGTTAATTTCAGAATCGACCTCGCTGTTTGAACGCTGAAGCCGGCCGTGCTTCAGCACTAATCACATCAAAGACTCGAGGGGATACATGAAGATTCTGTGTAGCAAACATACGGTGGGAGAACATGCAACGTGCGTGTTCAAACCGAGTCCGGTCGCCGCCGGTTGTGCCGTATTCCTGTCGGTGCTGGGCGCCAACGTCCAGGCACAGGATGCGGTACAGGCACTGGATGCCAACGGCAACCCGATCAGCCAGGTGACCGTGACGGGCATCCGGCGCGGCATCGAAGCGGCCATCTCGATCAAGAAGAATTCCAACTCCATCGTCGAGGCGATCTCGGCGGAAGACATCGGCAAACTGCCGGACGCGACCGTCGCCGAGTCCGTCTCCCGCCTGCCGGGTGTGACGACCCAGCGCGACGCCCGCACGGGCCGCGCGGCGTCGATCTCCGTGCGCGGCATGTCGCCGGACTTCAACGGCACCCTGCTGAACGGCCGCGAACAGGCGTCCGCGAGCGACAGCCGCGGCGTCCGTTTCGACCTGTACCCGGCCGAGATGCTGGGCACGATCACCGTGTACAAATCGCCGGACGCCACCCTGATGGGGCAGGGCATCGCCTCGACCATCGACCAGCGCACCGTGCTGCCGCTGGACTTCGCCAGGCGCACGGTCGCCGCCAGCTACCGGGCACAACGCACCGGCGCGCACAACGAGGACCTGGGCAGCGCCAGCGGCTACCGTACGTCGCTCGCCTATATCGACCAGTTCGCCAACCGGACGGTCGGCGTGGCCCTGGGCGTCGTGAAGTTCAACGACAACGGTCCCGAGCAGATCAACGACGACGGCTGGGGCGGCACGACGGGCACGGCGACGTACAACGGCCAGGCCGTGACGGTGCCGAACGGCTTGCGGACGGACGTGATCCACAACCCGAACACCAATAAAGGCATGATGGGCATCCTGCAATATCGTCCGAGCAAGGACTTCCTGACGACCATCGACCTGTTTCACTCGAAGAACACCGACAGTCCCAAGCGCACCGGTTTCGAAGGGTCGACCTGTGGCAGCACGGGTGGATATGACCCGGTGGGCGTGCTGAGCAACGCGAACATCGTCGATGGCGTGGCCGTGTCCGGCACCTGTTCGAATTTCAAGGGCGACATCCGCAACAACACCGAGGTCGCGGTGGACACGCTGAATTCCTGGGGCATCAACAGCCGCCTGCGCCGCGGCGACTGGACCTTCACCGGCGACGTGTCCGGGTCGCGGGTCAGGCACGACTTCACGCGCTACGAGACGACGGCCGGCCTCGTCGGCAACACGCCCAACGCCGACCTGGACAGCATTTCGTGGACCGGCTTCGACGGCCGGAGCAATCTGTCCGCGCTGTACAAGACCGCCCTCAGCTATACCGACCGTAGCCGCATGCTCCTGACCGACGTCGACGGCTGGGGCGGCGGCCTGACGGGCACCCAGCAGTCCGGCTACGTGGCCATCGGCGCCACGATCGACGAGATCAAGGCGGCACGCTTCAGCGTCCGGCATGACGTGGAGCTGGGACCGCTTACCGGCATCGAATTCGGTCTCAACCGCACCAATCGCACCAAGAGCCGCGACACGGACGAGGGCAGCCTGCTCATCGGCACGGGCCCGTACGGCGCGGCGTCCATGCCGGGCAACGAGACGGTCGTGACGCGCCAGTCGGGCATCCCGGTCGCGTCGTGGAACCCGCTGGGGTCGCTCGGCTCCATCTACCACCAGCTGGCGAAGGTCGACCAGGTGATCCAGACCGACAAGAACTGGCACATCTCGGAACAGGTCTCGACCGCGTACGTGATGGGATCCCTGGAAGGCGAGCTGTTCGGCCTGCCGTACCGCGGCAACGCCGGTGCCCAGTACATCCACACGAACCAGGGCTCGACGGGCCTCATCGTCGACAACGGGCGTTGCGCCGGCGTCGCCGGCCAGGCCTGCCCGGCCTACACGATTGCCGGCCACCATTCGTACAACGACTTCCTGCCGAGCCTGAACCTGAACGTCGAACTGCCGGCCGACCAGGTGCTGCGCCTGGGCATCGGCAAGACCCTGTCGCGCCCGAACATGAGCGACATGCGCCCGGGCGGCGGCGTGGGACTGGATGCGACGAACCCCGCGGGGCCGATCCTGGCCGGCGGTTCCGGCAACCCGAAGCTGGAACCGTTCCGTGCGAAGTCGTTCGACCTGTCGTACGAAAAATACTTCGAAGCGAACGGCGCCAAGGGCTACGTGGCGCTGGCCGGCTTCTACAAGAAGCTCGACACCTATATCCTGCGGGCGCCGCAGCGTGTCGACTACGCGTCGACCGGCTTCCTCGTTTCCGGGATCCCGCTGCCGGCGACCGGTCCGAACGCCGGGTCGACGGTCGGCATCCTGACCACGCCGAGCAACGGTTCGGGCGGCAACATCAAGGGGCTGGAACTGACGGCGTCGCTGCCGTTCGCGATGCTGACCCGCTACCTGGGCGGCTTCGGCGTCGAGGCCAGCTATTCGAGCACCCTGAGCTCGGTGACCTTGCCGCGCAGCGGCATCACGGTGATCAGCAACGGCAACATCAACGCCATTCCGCTGCCGGGCCTGTCGCACACGGTGACGAACATGCGCGTCTACTACGAAAAGGCCGGCTTCCGCGCATCCATTGCAGCCCGCAAGCGTGGCGACTTCGTGGGCGACATCCACGACTACAAGGACGACGCGAGCCTCACCTACATCAAGGGCAACACGACGGTGGACGGGCAGCTCACGTACGACTTCGGCGACACGACCATGCTGAAGGGCCTGTCGCTCACGGCGGCGGTAAACAACTGGACCAATTCGCCGTACATCCGCTACAACGGGGACCCGAGCAGCGTGGTGGAAAACGTCCGGTTCGGCCGTACCTACAGCCTGGGGGCAAGCTACAAGTTCTGACCCGGCAGGCGTTGTTTCATGCGCGGATGTCGCTGCCGGGCGTCATCCGCGTGAAATTCTGGCAGCGGGGGAGGGCCCAAAGTAGTAAACTGTAGGATTGCTTACGATTTTTGAATATTCCTCCATGCAAGACACACAGCTCCCGACCTTCGCCGACCTCGACATCCCCGCACCCATCCTCAAGGCACTGAAGGAGGTCGGCTACGAGACGCCATCTCCGATCCAGGCGGCCACCATTCCCCTCCTGATGGAGGGACGCGACGTGCTGGGGCAGGCGCAGACGGGCACTGGCAAGACGGCCGCCTTCGCGCTGCCCGTGCTGTCGCGCATCGACGTCAAGAACCCGGCCGTGCAGGCCCTCGTGCTCGCGCCCACGCGCGAGCTCGCGATCCAGGTCGCCGAAGCCTTCCAGAGCTATGCCGCGCACCTGAAGAATTTCCACGTGCTGCCGATCTACGGCGGCCAGAGCTACGGCCCGCAACTGTCGGCATTGCGCCGCGGCGTGCAGGTCGTCGTCGGCACGCCGGGCCGCGTCATCGACCACCTCGACAAGGGCTCGCTCGACATCTCGCAGCTGAAGACCCTCGTGCTGGACGAAGCGGACGAGATGCTGCGCATGGGCTTCATCGACGACGTCGAGCGTATCCTGCAGGAGACCCCGCAAGGACGCCAGACGGCGCTGTTCTCGGCCACGATGCCGCAGCAGATCAAGCGCATCGCCAAGACCTACCTGAACGAGCCGAGCGAGGTGACGGTCGCCGCCAAGACCACGACGGCCACCAACATCACCCAGCGCTACTGGCTCGTCGCGGGCATGCAGAAGCTGGATGCCCTCACGCGCATCCTGGAAGCGGAGCCGTTCGACGGCATGATCGTCTTCGCGCGCACGAAGCTCGGCACCGAGGAACTGGCGAGCAAGCTGCAGGCGCGCGGGTTCGCGGCGGCCGCCATCAACGGCGACATGGCCCAGCAACAGCGCGAGCGCACGATCGAGCAGCTCAAGAGCGGCAAGATCGACATCCTCGTCGCCACCGACGTCGCCGCGCGCGGCCTGGACGTGGAGCGCATCAGCCACGTGATCAACTACGACGTGCCGTCCGACCCGGAAAGCTACACGCACCGCATCGGCCGCACGGGCCGTGCCGGCCGCAGCGGCGACGCGATCCTGTTCATCACGCCGCGCGAGCGCGGCCTGCTGAAGGCGATCGAACGCGCCACGCGCCAGCCGGTGGCGCCGCTTACGCTGCCCACCATCAAGGCCGTCAACGAAGTGCGCATCACGAGGTTCAAGGAGCAGATCGGCGAGACGCTGGCCGCGGGCGGCCTGGAGGTGTTCCGTTCCCTGATCGAGGACTTCGAACGCGAGCAGAACGTGCCCGCGATCGACATCGCGGCCGCGCTGGCCAAGCTGTATCGCGGCGACGAACCGCTGCTGCTGGAAAAGCCCGATCGCGAGCCGAAGCCCGAGTTCCGCGAACGTGAGGAGCGTCCGGCACGTCCTACGCGCGCGACCTTCGCCGACGAGCGTCCGGCGCGCGCGGGCAGGGAAGGATTCAAGAAGGAACGCGTCGAGCGCGCGCCGGAGCCGGGCATGGCCACGTACCGTATCGAGGTAGGCCACTTCCACGGCGTCAAGCCGGGCAACATCGTGGGCGCCATCGCCAACGAAGGCGGCGTGCCGTCGAAGGAAATCGGCCGCATCGAGATCTACGACGACTTCAGCACGCTCGACATGCCGGCCGACCTGCCCAAGGACCTGCTCGACCATCTGAAGAAAGTGTGGGTGGCGGGCCAGCAACTGGGCATCACACGCGACGGCCAGGAACCGCCGGAGCAAAAGCCGGCGAAGCGCAAGTTCGCCGACAAGAAACCCCGCAAGTAAAACACCGGGGTCAGAGCCCGATTTTTGGCAATTGCTCAAAAACGGGCTCTGACCCCGAAGTGTCGATCTGTTGTTTGACTACATTTTCTGTGGCTTCCCTTTAGATTACGGGCTGTTATCGCATTGACACCCAGAAAACCCCATGTTACTTTGCTACATGTAGCAGCCTGGCAGGAGTCCAGGCGCGTAAGGGGACACAGATGGAAATGCAAACACATGCACTCAAGCCGCGGCTGACGTTCTGGCAGCTGTGGAACATGAGCTTCGGCTTCTTCGGCATCCAGTTCGGCTTGGCGTTGCAGAACGTGAACACGAGCCGGATCTTCGCCACGCTCGGCACGTCGATGGACGACCTGGCCCTCGTCTGGCTCGCGGCGCCCGTCACGGGCCTGCTCGTGCAGCCGGTGATCGGTTACCTCAGCGATAACACGTGGCACCCGCGTTGGGGCCGCCGCCGTCCGTTCTTCTTCCTCGGCGCCGTGCTGGCCGCAACGGCCCTGTTCCTGATGCCGAATTCCGTCGCCGTCTGGATGGCCGTCGCCATGCTGTGGCTGATGGATGCCTCGATCAATATTTCGATGGAGCCGTTCCGCGCCTTCGTCGGCGACAAGCTCGACACGTCGCAGCAGACCGCCGGCTTCGCGATGCAAACCTTCCTCATCGGCTGCGGCGCCGTGATCGCATCGCTGCTGCCGATCGTCTTCACGAACTACCTCGGCGTCTCCAACGTGCCCGTCGACGGCGGGGTGCCGGATTCGGTACGCTACTCGTTCTACGTCGGCGGCGCCGCGTTCCTGCTGGCCGTGACGTGGACCGTGCTCACGTCGACCGAACTGCCGCCGCCGGACCTCGACCGCTTCGAAGCCCAGCGCAAGCATTCGCGCAGCTTTAGCGTCGCGCTGCGCGAGATCATGGGCGGCTTCGCGCACATGCCGAAGACGATGGTGCAGCTGGCGTTCGTCCAGTTCTTCTCGTGGATCGCGCTGTTCGCGCTGTGGATCTATACCGGTCCCGGGATCGCCGACAACGTCTACAACACGACGGATCCGCTGTCGCCGGGCTACCAGGACGCGGGCAACTGGGTCGGCGTGATGTTCGCCGTCTACAACGGCATGTCCGCCCTGGCCGCGTTCGTGCTGCCCGTGCTGGCACGCCGCACGAGCCGCAAGGCGTGCCACGCCGTCTGCCTCGCGATCGGCGGCCTGTCGCTGGCCAGCGTGTTCTTCATCCACGACAAGCATCTGCTGCTGATCCCGATGCTGGGCGTGGGCGTGGCGTGGGCAAGCATCCTCACGATGCCGTATGCGATCCTGGTCGCCGCGCTGCCACCGAACCGCATGGGCTATTACATGGGACTGTTCAACTTCTTCATCGTGATTCCGCAGATCGTCAGCGGCCTCGTGCTCGGCTGGTTCACGAAGCATATGTTCGGCAACCACGCGGTACTTACGCTGGTGCTGGGCGGCGTGTCGATGGTCATCGCGGCCGTGCTGGCGCTGTTCGTCACCGACCGGGCGGAACGCGCCGCGCACCGATAGCGGCGCCATCGTCGGGACGAGTGTCGTATCCTTACGGGTTTGACAACAAACCCCCGACAGGAGCTAGACATGACAATTCAGACGATCGCGACGACCCCGTTCGCCGGGCAACGCCCCGGCACGTCCGGGCTGCGCAAGAAGGTGACGGAGTTCCAGCAGCCCGGCTACCTGGAAAACTTCGTCGAGGCCATCTTCCTGACGCTGGGCGCGCTGGGTAATGTGCAGGGCCGCACCCTGGTGCTCGGCGGCGACGGCCGCTATTTCAACCGCGAAGCCATCCAGACCATCTTGCGCATGGCCGCCGCCCACGGCGTGGGCCGCGTGCTCGTGGGCCGCGGCGGTATCCTGTCCACGCCCGCGGTCAGCTGCGTGATCCGCAAGCGCGCCGCGCTCGGCGGCATCGTCCTCTCGGCCAGCCACAATCCCGGCGGTCCCGACGGCGACTTCGGCATCAAGTACAACATCGACAACGGCGGCCCGGCACCCGAGAAGATCACCGACGCGATCTACGAACACACGAAGACGCTGACGTCCTACCGCATCAGCGACGCCGGCCCGGTCGACCTGGACAAGATCGGCAGCATCCGCCTCGAAGACATGGAAGTCGAGGTGATCGATTCCGTGGCCGACTACGCCGAGCTGATGGCCGGCCTGTTCGATTTCGACGCCATCCGCGCCCTGTTCCAGCGCGGCTTCACGATGCGCTTCGACGGCATGCACGCCGTCTCCGGCCCGTACGCGAAGGCCATCATCGAAGGCATGCTGGGCGCGCCCGCGGGCACCGTCGTCAACGCCGAGCCGCTGGAAGATTTCGGCGGCCACCACCCGGACCCGAACCCCGTCAACGCGGCCGACCTGATCGCGCTGATGGACGGCCCGGACGCGCCCGACTTCGGCGCCGCATCGGACGGCGACGGCGACCGCAACATGATCGTCGGCCGCAAGCTCGCGGTGTCGCCGTCGGACAGCCTCGCCATCATCGCCGCCAATGCGACCGCCGCACCGGGCTACCGCGACGGCATCAAGGGCATCGCGCGTTCGATGCCGACGTCGCAGGCCGCGGACCGCGTGGCGGCCGCGCTGGGCGTCTCCTGCTTCGAGACCCCAACCGGCTGGAAGTACTTCGGCAACCTGCTCGACGCGGGTCTCGCCACCTTGTGCGGCGAAGAGAGCTACGGCACGGGCTCGATGCACATCCGCGAAAAGGATGGCGTGTGGGCCGTGCTGTTCTGGCTGAACCTGATCGCCGCGACGGGCAAGTCCGTGGGCGAGATCGTGCAGGAACACTGGGCCCGCTTCGGCCGCAACTATTATTCGCGCCACGACTACGAGGCCGTGGACGCCGCCGCCGCCAACGCGACGATGGACGACTTGCGCGGCAAGCTCGCATCGCTGGCAGGGCAGACGCTGGGAGACTTCCGCGTCCAGCTCGCCGACGATTTCACCTACACCGACCCGGTCGACAACTCCGTGTCCACGCGCCAGGGCGTACGCATCGTCATGACGGACGGCTCGCGCATCGTGCTGCGCCTGTCCGGCACCGGCACGGAAGGCGCCACCGTGCGCCTGTACCTGGAACGCTACGAGGCCGACCCGGCCCGCCACAACCTCGACACCCAGCAGGCGCTGGCGCCGCTCATCGCCATCGCGGAGCAGGTGTCGCGACTGAAGGAGCGGACGGGCCGCGAGCAGCCGAGCGTGATTACGTAACCCCGAACCCGTCGTCCCTGCCTCCGCGGGGACGACGTTTATCACCACTAACAGGACATCCGCATGAAACTACCCGTTCTCGCCGCCTCCCTGATGCTCGCCTTCGGTGCCGCCTCGGCCGCGCCCGACCTGTCGCCGGTCAAGGGCAAGCCGTTCACCTGGGATAACGCGACCGTCTACTTCATCGTGATCGACCGCTTCAACAACGCCGATCCGTCGAACGACCACGCCTACGGCCGCAAGAACATTGCTGCCGTCGCGCGCGGCTTCATGGGCGGCGACCTGGCCGGCATCACGGCCAAGATCAAGGAAGGGTATTTCACGGACCTGGGCGTGGACGCGCTCTGGATCTCGCCGCCGGTCGAGCAGATCCACGCGTCGACCGACGAGGGCACGGGCGTCAGCTACGGCTTCCACGGCTACTGGGCGCGCGACTTCACGGCCGTCGACGCCAACGCCGGCACAGCGAAGGACGTGCGCGACCTCGTCGAGGCGGCACATGCGCGCGGCATCCGCGTGCTGCTCGACGTCGTGATGAACCATACCGGTCCAGTCACGCCTGAAGACACGGTGTGGCCGGCCGACTGGGTACGCACGTCGCCGACCTGTACCTTCAAGGACGTCAAGGGCACGGTCGATTGCACGCTCGTGAAGAACCTGCCGGACTTCCGCACCGACAGCAATGCGAACGTCGACCTGCCGCCGTTCCTCGTCGCGAAGTGGAAGAAGGAAGGGCGCTACGAGCGCGAAACGAAGGAGCTGGACGACTTCTTCAAGCGCACGGGCTACCCGCGCGCGCCGCGCTACTACCTGATGAAATGGCACGCCGACTGGGTGCGCAAGTACGGCTTCGACGGCTTCCGCGGCGACACCGTCAAGCACACGGAACCCGGCGTGTGGAAAGACCTCAAGAAGGTCGCGAGCCAGGCCTACGAGGATTGGAAGCGCACGCCGGCCGGCAAGGAGGGCATCGAGAAGATCGGCAACCAGCCATTCTTCATGGTGGCCGAAGCGTACGGCCACCCGATCGCGGACGGCCGCCCGTTCGCCTACGACGACGGCACGAAGGTCGACTATTACGACAACGGCTTCGACAGCATGATCAACTTCGCGCTGCCGGGCGACGCAACCCAGAGCTACGAGACGCTGTTCTCCAAGTACTCGGGCCTGCTGAACGGTCCCTTGACCGGCGTGACGGTCCTGAACTACCTCGACTCGCACGACGACGGCCACCCGTTCGACGCCATGCGCGCGCACCCGTTCGAGGAAGCGAACAAGCTGCTGCTGGCACCGGGCCAGGCCCAGGTCTATTACGGCGACGAGACGGCGCGCGTGCTGAAGATCGAGGGCGCAACCGGCGATGCGAACCTGCGCTCCTTCATGAACTGGGACCAGTTGAAGAACAACGCCCACGTCGGGCTGCACGGCGTGGCCGAGGTGCGCGACTACTGGGCGCGCCTGGGGCGCTTCCGCCACGCGCATCCGGCCGTGGGCGCGGGCGTGCACCAGATGATCGCGTCCAGTCCGTACACGTTCAAGCGCACGTACGAGAAGAACGGCGTCTCCGACCGCGTCGTCGTCGCCCTCGACCTGCCGCAGGACCGTACGGTGGCCATCCCCGTGGCCGGCGTGTTCGGCGACGGGCAGACGGTGCGCGATGCGTACACGGGCAAGACGGCCGTCGTCTCGGGCGGCAAGGTGCAGTTCGATACGCGCGCACCGGTGGCGCTGATTTCGCAGGATTAATCGGGGCGTCACGCGTGGGCGGGGGCCGCCCACCCTACGTGCAACCCGGCGGTAGCAGTAGGGTGGGCACCCCGTGCCCACGCGTAACGTTCGCGTGATGCCGGCGTCACACGTGGGCGGGGGCCGCCCACCCTACCCCAGCCATGGATGGGCGGCCAGCCACCGTCCCAACTCGTTATCGTTCGCGCACTGCAGCTTGCTGAAGATGTTCGCCCGGTGCGTCTCCACCGACCGCGGCCCGCATGGCGGCACGAGCAGCCGCGCGATTTCCTTGTTCGGCTGGCCGAGCCCCACGAGCCGCGCGACTTCCCGTTCGCGCGGCGTCAGCTCGGCCCACAGCCGCAGCGCGTTCGCCCGTCCGCGTGCTTCCGCGATGGCGGCCGGCAGTTTGTCGAGCAGGTGCTGCGTGTCCGGCTTTTCCACCCAGTCCCACGCGCCCTGGCGCACGGATTCCAGCGCGGTCGGGATGTCGCCGTGGCCGGACAGGAACAGCGTGACGAGCGGGCTGTGCGCCGCGCGCAGGCGGTCGAACACGGCCAGGCCGCTCATGCCGCCCAGGCGCAGGTCGAGGATCAGGCAGCCCGGCTGGCGCATGTCGACGGCGTCCAGGAACGCTTCTCCCGATTCGAACGCCTGCACGGCGAGTCCTTGCGAGAACAGCAGCAACAGCAGGGAGCGGCGCAGGGCTTCGTCGTCGTCGACGACATAGAGCGTGAGTGGGATGTCTTTCATGGCGCGATCGGAAGCGTGAAGGAAAAAGCCGCGCCGCCGGCGGCAGGGTTCTCGACGGACATGGAACCGCCGTGGGCCTCGACGATGGTGCGGCAGATGTTCAGCCCGAGCCCCAGGCCGTCGGGGCGGGTGGTGAAGAACGGCGCGAAGATCTGCTCCAGCTGTTCGGGCGGGATGCCCGGGCCCGCGTCGGTGACGGTGACGCGCACGCCCTGGTCCACGCGCCGGCTCGCGACGTCGATGCGCCCGCGCGGGCGATCCTGCATGGCATGCATCGCGTTGTGGATCAGGTTCACGAGCACCTGTTCGAGCAGGACGCGGTCGCCGCGCACGAGCGTGTCACCGGCGTCCAGCGACAGCTGCAGCGCGATCCCGGCCTGCTGCAATTCCGGCTTGAGCAACTCCACCGCATGCGCGATGACGCCATCGACCGCAAGGTTTTCGTAATGCCCCCGCTTGGGATTGATGAACGCGCGCACCCGCTTGACGATCTCGCTGGCGCGCTTGCTCTGTTCGACGATCTCGTCGAGCGCGCCGGCCAGCATGTCGGGCGGCGCGGACTGCGCGGCGAGGGCGCGCGCCGCGACGGCGAAGTTCGACAGCGCCATCAGCGGCTGATTGAGTTCGTGCGCGAGCGTGGACGCCATCTCGCCCACGCTCGCGAGGCGCGCGCTGCGCTGCAGGCGCACTTCCTGGTCGCGTTGGCGGGCCTCGGCCTGCTTCTGCGCCGTGATGTCGACGACGGAACTCATCCAGCCCCGGTGCACGCCCTGCGCGTCCACGAGCGGCGCCGTGTAGACCATCGTGATCACGTCGTGGCCGTCCTTGTGGCGGATGCGCGATTCGAAGCCGTGCGGGGCGGCGCGGCCCTGCAGCGCGTCGGCGCTTTCGCGCTCGTGTTTTTCCTGGTCGTCCGGATGCCAGTAGGGATACGGCGGCCGGCGGCCCAGCAACTCGTCCGCGCTGTAGCCCACCATCGCGCACAGGGCCGGATTCACGTAGATGATGGTGCCCTCCGGGTCGCGCGCGCGCATGCCCACGAGGAGCGAATCCTCCATCGCCTTGCGGAACGCGTGCGCTTCTTCCAGGTCGCGGGTGCGCTCCTCGACCCGGCGTTCCAGTTCGATGCGGGCCGAGCGCTGCTCGCGGAAGCGCTTTTCGCGCAGGCGCCAGTACAGCACGCCGAGCAGCAGCAGCGCGACGGCCAGCGCGGCCAGCATCAGCGCCAGCTGGCGCGCCTGCACGACTTCCTTCATGTCCGTCGTGACGGTCAGCGTCCAGCCCAGTTCCGGCAGCGGCGTGTCCAGCGCAAGCAGGTCGAGGCGGCGGCCGCCGACGGTCGTGTGCACGACGAAGCCGGGAGCCACCCCACGCGACTCCGTCTGCCACGGCAACACGTAGAACCGTTCGCGGTTGCCGTACTGGCGGTGCTCGGCGATCCAGTGCAGGTCGGCGGCGGACACGGGCCGGATCGCGTGGAACAGCCAGTCCGGCACGGCGGAGAGAAAGACGATGCCGCGGCTGTCGCGCAGCACCACCGGGTCGGCGCCGCGCATCCACGTGGCCTGCAATGGCTCCAGGCTGATCTTCACCACGACGACACCCAGGATGGCACCATGCGCGCGCACGGGTTCCGCGATGAACAGGCCGGACTGGCCCGTCGTGAGGCCGAGGCCATAGAAGATGCCGCGCCGGCCCTGCACGGCATCCTCGAAGTACGGCCGCTGGCGGTAGGACTGGCCGACGAAGCTGGACGGCAGGTTCCAGTTGCTGGCCGCGAGCGTGAGGCCGGCGCGGTCGACGAGGAACAGCGCGGCGGCGCCCGTCGTCGCCTGCAGGTCGGCGAAATAATCGTTCACGCGCGCCTGCAGCGCCCCGTCGCGCGGGGTGCGCAGCAGGTCTTGCACGTCCGGATGGCGGGCCGCCGCGTGCGGCAGGAAGTCGTGCTTCTCGACGAGGCCGCGCAGCCCCAGCACGTGCGCGGCCGCGGCCTGGCGCAAGCCTTCCGTCTTGGTCTGCAGCTCGTGGCGCTCGGCCCAGTTCCCCGACGCCGCGATGACGGCGAGCGCACCGGCGCCGATGAGGAGGTTGAGCAGTTTGGGCATGACGCCAACGATAGCAGTTGCGCGGCCTTTAGAAAACCGCCTCCGTAGTTTTACGGAGGAGGGCGCGCCGGAAGTTGCGGATGTGCGCGCGGCCTCCGGCTGGGATAGTGGGCATACCAAAAGAGGAGACAACCATGAACACCATCACATCCAAGGCCGGCGCCCAGGCAGCCGCCGGCGCCGGCGAACGCATTTCCGGCGCGCGCCTGAAGGCCATCTTCATCGGCTCGGCCGGCAACCTCGTCGAGTGGTTCGATTTCTACTGCTACTCGGCCTTCGCGCTGTACTTCGCAAGCTCGTTCTTCCCCAAACAGGACCCGACGGCGCAGATGATGTCCACGGCGGGCATCTTCGCGCTGGGCTTCTTCGTGCGCCCGATCGGCGGCATCCTGTTCGGCCACATCGGCGACCGCCTCGGCCGCAAGACGGCGCTGATGACGTCCGTGCTGCTGATGTGCTTCGGCTCCCTCCTGATCGCCTGCGCGCCGACGTATGCCGCGGCCGGCATCCTGTCGCCCTGCATCCTGCTGCTGGCGCGCCTGCTGCAGGGCCTGAGCCTCGGCGGCGAATACGGCGCCAGCGCGACGTACCTGTCGGAGATGGCGGACTCGAAGCACCGCGGCTTCTACAGCAGCTTCCAGTACGTGACGCTGATCGGCGGCCAACTGCTGGCGCTGATCCTGCTGCTCGTGCTGCAGAATTTCCTGCTCGACGCCGGGCAGCTGCGTGCCTGGGGCTGGCGCATCCCGTTCTTCACCGGCGCCTGCCTCGCGCTGCTGGCCCTGCGCATGCGTCACAACCTGCCGGAAACCGGATCGTTCGAGGCCGCGCGCAAGGAAGCCAAAAAAAGCGCCAAGCCGATGGGCGGCCTGAAGCAGCTGGCCCAGCACCCGCGCGAAGTGCTGCTGGTGATCGGCCTGACGATGGGCGGCACGCTCGCGTTCTACGTCTACACGACCTATATGCAGAAATTCCTGCGCCTGTCCGTCGGCCTGACCGACTCGCAGACGACCGCCGTCTCGGCCGCGTCGCTGCTGTTCGCGATGTGCCTGCAGCCCCTGTACGGCGCGCTGTCGGACCGCATCGGCCGCAAGCCGCTGCTCATCGGCTTCGCGCTGCTGGGCACCCTGTTCACCGTGCCACTGTTGACCGGCATCCGCCACGCCAGCGGCCCGTGGCAAGCGTTCGGCCTGATCGCCTGCGCCTGGATGATCGTGTCCGGCTACACCTCGATCAACGCGCTGGTCAAAGCCGAGCTGTTCCCGGCCTCGATCCGCGCCACCGGCGTCGGCGTGCCGTATGCATTCGCCGTCTCCGTGTTCGGCGGCACGGCCGAGTACCTGGCGCTGTGGTTCAAATCCGTCAGCCTGGAAAGCGGCTTTTACTGGTACACGACGGCCGTCATCGCCTGCACGCTGGTCGTCTGCTGGTTCATGCGCGATACCGGCGCGCTGTCGAAAATCGACGCGGAAGCGCGCGGCCAATAAGCGCCGGCGTTGTCGATGTGGAAAGAGCGGCCCTGCGGGGCCGCTTATTTCGTTGTAACCACCCGAATCGGGTCGGAATCGCTTTTTGGTGCATTTCAATCAATGGTATCCTACGCGCAATAGAGGAGACCTTCGCGAGAAGAGCAACACCATGACGCTTGAGCCCGACACCGAACAGAAGCACACCCGCGCCGCGTATTCCGACGGTCCGCGCCTGCTGGCCGACATCGGCGCGACCCATGCGCGCTTTGCCCTGGAGATCGCGCCGGGCGTGCTGCGCAACGTGGCCGTGCTGCTGTGCGACGACTATCCGGGCATCGTCCCGCTGCTGAACGCCTACCTGGCCCAGACCCAGGCCCTGAGCGGCCATGTCCGCATCACCCACGCGGCGTTCGCGCTCGCGAACCCGATCAGCGGCGACTTCATCCGCATGACCAACCGCGACTGGCAGTTCTCGACGGAAGAGGTGCGCCGCACGCTCGGCCTGACGACGCTGCTGATCGTGAACGACTTCACGGCGCTGGCGATGGCGCTGCCGGGCTTCAAGCCGGAAGACCTGCTGCAGATCGGCGGCGGCAAGCCGATCGCGAATGCGGTGGCCGGCGTGCTCGGTCCGGGCACCGGCCTCGGCGTGTCCGGCGTGATCCCGACAGTGGACGGCTTCGTCACCCTCGGCAGCGAGGGCGGCCACGTCAACTTCGCGCCGGCCGACGAGCGCGAATTCGCGATCCTGCAATACGCCTGGCGCGAATGGCAGCACGTGTCGAACGAGCGCCTGATCTCCGGCCCCGGCATGGAAATCATTTATCGCGCGCTCGCGCTGCGCAACGGCGTGGAAGCGCCACAGCGTGATGCGGCCGCGATCATGGCGGCCGCATTGGACCAGAAGGATCCGCTGTGCCTGGAAGTGCTGGAATGCTTCGCCGGCATGCTGGGCGGCGCGGCCGCGAACCTGGCCGTCACGCTGGGCGCGTTCGGCGGCATCTTCATCGGCGGCGGCATCGTGCCGCGCATGGCCGAGTGGTTCAAGACGTCGCCGTTCCGCACGCGCTTCGAAGCGAAGGGGCGCTTCTCCAGCTACCTCGCGCAGATCCCGACGTACGTGATCATGATGCCGACGCCGGCGCTGTACGGCGTGTCGAGCATCCTGTCGGAACACCTGCGCAACCGCAGCGGCGCGAACACGCTGATGGAACGCGTGCAGCACCTGCAGGCGGAACTGTCGCCGGCCGAGCAGCGCGTGGCGCAGCTCGTGATCGAGCATCCGCGCAAGGTCCTGTCCGAGCCGATCGCCGAGATCGCGAAGCTGGCCGACGTCAGCCAGCCGACCGTGATCCGCTTCTGCCGTTCACTGGGCTTCGCGGGCCTCGCCGACTTCAAGCTGAAGTTCGCGGGCAGCCTGACGGGCACGATCCCCGTGCGCCACAGCCAGGTGCGCATGACCGACAGCACGCACGACCTGTCGGCGAAAGTCATCGACAACACGGTGTCCGCGATCCTTAAATTCCGCGACCAGCTGGACGTCAACTCGATCGACCGCGCCATCGACATCCTGCGCAAGGCGAAGCGCGTCGAGTTCTACGCGATGGGCAATTCGCGCGTCGTGGCGCTGGACGGCCAGCACAAATTCTTCCGCTTCCGCATCCCGACGTCGTCGTACGGCGACGCGCATTTGTTCGCGCTGGCGGCCGAACTGCTCGGACCGGGCGACGTCGTCGTCGCCATCTCGACGACGGGCCAGCTGCCGGAACTGCTGGACGCCGTCGACGTCGCGCGGGCCGCCGGTGCCGACGTCATCGCCATCACGAGCAGCAAGTCCCAGCTGGCGCGCAAGGCGAGCGTGTGCCTCGCCGTCGACCACAGCGAGGACAGCACGACGTTCCTGTCGATGATCTCGCGCATCCTGCAACTGCTCCTCATCGACATCATGGCCGTCGGCATTTCGCTCGGCCCGGCCGGTGAAGCGGCGGAGGGCGACAGCGAACGCCGCCGCCTGCTCATTTCCCACCTCGACATCTGACTTGGACCGTCCTGGCGCGCGCAGATCGAAGGAACCGGCCGCCACGATCGCCTTGACGGCATTGGCGATGGCCGCGTTCGCGGCCAACTCGCTGCTGTGCCGCATCGCGCTGCGTGACACGCATATCGATCCCGCGACCTTCGGCGCCATCCGCGTGACGTCCGGCGCGCTCGTGCTGGCGCTCGCGATGCGCGTGCGTGCGCGTCCGGCGGCAAAGCCGGACTGGCGCGCCGCCACCATGCTGTTCGCCTACGTGGCCGCGTTCTCGTTCGCCTATCTCACCTTGCCGGCAGGGACCGGCGCGCTGATCCTGTTCGGCGCCGTCCAGCTGACCATGTTCGCCGTGGGCCTCGCGGGCGGCGAGCGGTTCGCGCCGCGCGGCTGGGCGGGCCTCGCGCTCGCGCTGGCCGGCTTCATCGTCCTCGTATTGCCCGGCGTGGCCGCGCCGCCCTTGATGGGCGCCGCGCTGATGGCCGTCGCGGGCATCGCGTGGGGCGCGTACTCGCTGCGCGGGCGCGGCGTGTCCGATCCGCTCGCGGCCACGGCATCGAACTTCCTGCGCGCCACGCCGCTGGCGTTGGCGCTCGGCCTGATGTGCGCGGCACGCGCGCAGGCGGATGCGGCCGGCGTGCTGCTCGCGATCGCATCCGGCGCGCTCACGTCGGGGCTCGGCTACGTGATCTGGTATGCGGCGCTGCGCGGGCTGTCGGCACTGCAGGCCGCGAGCGTGCAACTGTCCGTGCCCGTGATCGCGGCCGTCGGCGGCACGTTGTGGCTCGACGAAGCGTTCACGACGCGGCTGCTGGTGGCCGTCGTGGCGATCCTGGGCGGGATTGCGCTCGTGCTGACGGACAGGGCGCGCAAACGTTAGTCCTGCAGCCCAAAAACGTCATTCCCGCGGAGGCGGGAATCCAAGTTTGCCGGCGTGGTCACGCAAGCGGAATTGGGTTCCTGCCTTCGCAGGGACGACGACTAGCGCCGCCGGAACAGCAGGCTCGCGTTGACGCCGCCGAACCCGAACCCGTTCGAGATCGCATACTCCGTCGCGATCTTGCGCGCCGCGCCCGCAACGATGTCGACGCCTTCCGCCGCCGCATCCGGCTGCACGAAGTTGAGGGTCGGCGGCGCCACCTGGTCGCGCAGCGCGAGCACGGTGAAGATGGCTTCGACGCCGCCGGCCGCGCCGAGCAGATGGCCGGTCGCGGACTTGGTGGCCGAGACGGCGGGACCGCGGCCCGCGCCGAAGATGGTCTTGATGGCGGCGAGTTCGCTGGCGTCGCCCACCGGCGTGGACGTCGCGTGCGCGTTCAGGTGCCCGATCCGTTCCGGCGCCACGCCCGCCTGCCGGATCGCCAGCGCCATCGCGCGCCGGCCGCCGTCGCCGTCTTCCGGCGGGGACGTCATGTGGTAAGCATCCGCGCTCGTGCCGTAGCCGACCAGTTCCGCGATGGGCACGGCGCCGCGGCGCAGCGCGTGCTCCAGGTCTTCGATGACGAGGATGCCGGCGCCTTCGCCCATCACGAAGCCGTCGCGCGCCGCGTCGAACGGACGGGATGCCTGCGTGGGATCGTCGTTGAAGCTCGTGGACATCGTCCGGGCGGCGGCGAAGGCGCCGAAGCTGACCCGGTCGATGCAGGCCTCCGCGCCGCCGCACACGGCGACGTCGGCCTCGCCGGCGCGGATCAGGCGCGCGGCATCGCCGATGGCCTGGGCGCTCGCGGCGCATGCCGTCACGGGCGCGCCCAGCGGGCCGCGCAAGCCGTGGCGGATCGAGATGTGCCCGGCCGCCATATTGGCGAGGAAGCTCGGCACGGTGAACGGCGACAGGCGGCGCGGGCCGCGGCCGTCCGTGGTCCGCACGGCTTCCACGACGGCGCCGAAGCCGCCGATGCCGGACGCCACGATGGTGGCCGTGCGTTCGCGCTCGTCGTCGGTCTGCGGCTGCCAGCCCGCCTGCTGCAAAGCTTCCTGCGCGGCGGCGAGGGCGAACATGCTGAACCGGTCCATTTTTTTCTGGTCCTTCGGTTCCACGACGCGGTCGGGATCGAAACCCCACGGGCGGTCTTCCGCCAACGCGGGCACGACGCCGGCGACCTTGGCCGCGATCCCTTCCGTGATGTCCTCGGACAGGCCGGCCAGGCCGGACTCGCCGCTCAACAGGCGCGCCCACGCGGCCTCGACGCCACATCCCAACGGCGATATCAGGCCCATGCCGGTCACGACGATACGTTTCGCAGTCATTTCATGCTCCCCAACGGTTTGCAAAATGCGCCATATGGCGCAGAATTCAAGCGCCAGTATAGGGAGGTGGCGTCGTAAAAGTTGGTGGATCGCGCCAATCAATATGCAAAACGCGCCATAATCACGGGATGATCACCCTCTCTGCCCACTTCCTGCACGGGATGCTGCACGCGATACGCACCCGGCATGGCGCCGCCGTCGCGGCCCAGGCGCTCGCCGGCGCCGCCATTCCGCCATCGTTGCTCGACCAGCCCGACGCGCGGCTCACGCGCCAGCAATACGTCGCGCTGTACCGGACGATCGCGGCGACGCTCGACGACGAGATGCTGGGCCTGTGGTCGCGGCCGATCCGGGGCGGGACGCTGAAATACCTGATGCTCAGCCTCCTGGATGCGCCGACGGTGCTGGTCGCGCTGAACCGCCTCGTGCGCTTCTGGAACCTGCTGCTGGACGACTACCGGCTGCAGATCTCGACGAAGAACGACCTGGTGCGGCTGGCGCTGGTGGAGCGGGCGCCGGGGACGCCCGTCACGCCGCTGGCCCACGAGCTGATGATGAAGCTGATCCACGGGATCGCATCGTGGCTGCTCGGCCGGGAGCTCGGCCTGCACCGCGTCGAATTCCGCTTCCCCCGCCCGCGGCACGCGGAAGACCATGCGCTCCTGTTTCCCGGCGAGGTGCGCTTCGATGCGGACGTGACGGGCATCGAGTTCGCCTACCAGGATTGCGCGGAACAGTTCAGGCGCGAGAAGCACGAGTTGTGGGCATTCCTGAAACGCGCGCCGGAAGACTGGACGTTCAGCGCGGGCCAGCGCGGCACCCTGATGGCCAGGACGCGCGCGTATCTCGAGCAGCACATCGCGCAGCCGGTGACGATCCAGGATCTGGCGCAGGCGCTGCACGTCTCCGTGCGCACGCTCAACCGGCGCTTCGCGGAAGAGGGCACGCGCTTCCAGCTGGTGAAGGACGGCCTGCGGCGCGACATCGCCGTCCACCGGCTCGCCAATTCGAACACGGGCGTGGCGGCGCTGGCGTTCGACCTGGGCTTCGCCGACGCCACCGGTTTTTGCCGCGCCTTCAAGCAGTGGACGGGCAGCAGTCCGACCGATTACCGCAAGGGGAGCCGTCAGGGCGAGTGAGGCGTCCAGCCGCCCAGCACCCAGGCCGGATCGCGGTAGTGCGCGATCGTGTCCGCGTCGCGGTCCTTGTCGAGCCGGCGCGATGCCGGATGCCGCTTGCCGACGTCCACCGGCTTGCCGTCCGCAGCGCGGCTGTTGAATTCCAGGAACCGCACGTGCGACGCATCGCCGTCGACGGGGCCCCAGCCTTCCGGCGCGATGCCGATCAGGGTCGCATCCAGCAGCACCGCTTCCGCATACGGATAATTGCGGCCCTTGTTGTCGGGCAGGCGCGCCAGCACAGTCTCGCCGCCGGTCGCACGGAACGTGCAGTGGTCGAACACGTTGCCGTGATTCGCCTGCGTATTCCGGATCCACATGAACGCGCCGCGCGAGGCGATCTCGCAGTGGCGGAAGTACGCGGGACCGCGGCCGAGAATCGTGTCGCCGGTGCCCGTCAGGCGGATGTTCTCGAAGTACGCGCTGCCGTTCGTCTGCAGCGCGTCGCCCGCGCCTTCGATCGTCACGTTCTTCACGATCGTGCGCTCGCCGTTGAGCAGCAGGCCTTCCGCCTGGCCGTTCGCCGTCGTCGCGATGGTCAGGTTCTCCAGCACCATGCCGCGCACATGGTCGAGCGCGAACGCCGCGCGCCGCGACGGGAACGTGCCCGGCAACTCGTTCGTGCCGACGTTCGGCGGATGCGGGTTGAACACCTCGTTGTTCGCGTAATGGATGCGCACGCCGTCGCGGCTCTCGCCTTGTACGGTGACGTCGTGCTTGTTGCGGGCGTAGACGATCTCCTCGTAGTCGCCGTTCTTCACGAAGATCGTGACGCGGCCGGCGTGCCGGTCCGGTACCCAGTCGAGCGCGCCCTGCACGGTGTCGAAATCGCCGCTGCCGTCCGCCGCCACGGTCACGCGGCGCGCATCCGCCGCCGGCGCACGAGCCTTCGTCGTGAAGCGCCAGTCGTCGACGCCCTTGAAGCTGCCGCCGGCCACCGTCAGCACGCCCGGGTCGATCCGTACGTAATACGTCTTCCCGTAGCGGAGCAGGTTATGGTGCGGGGTGATCGTGGCCGCGTTGCCGCGCACGATCACGGGATAAAAATGAAAACCGTCCGTGAAGCCGCCGATGATCGTCAGCTGGTAGTTGCCCGCGGCAGGCTGGACGCCCGGTGCGGACGGCGTGCCCGGCGTCGTGTCGGCATTGGTCCGGCGCGGCCCGCCGTAGTCGTAAGTCGTGGCGAGGTAGGGCGGATACGGGCCGGGCGCGCGTTCGGTGGGGCCGGGCGGGATGCCCAGGTCCAGTTCGTCGACGAGCTTGTCGTCGGCCGCGTCGTAGATGCGGATCCTGCCGGCGTGGCCGATCGTCGGCGGGCTGGCGAAGCGGAGTACCAGATGCGTGTCCGGATTGACGTCGGTGGCGCCGTTCGGTGGAAACTGGGTCGCGGCACCGGCCGGGGTGCAGAGGGCGAGGACGGCGAGGAACGCGAGCTTCATGGGTCTCCGTGGTGGGCAGCCTGTCGTCGGCCCATTGTAGAGCGGCTGGACCAATGTTGCAATCGGTCCAGCCGCGCTGTCGTCGTCAGGCGAAATCCGCGTCCAGCACGATCCGGTAGCTCGCCTTGCCGGCACGCAGATGGTCCATCGCCTCGTTCACGCGGCGCATCGGGAAGTGCTCGACCTTCGGCGCGACGTGGTGGTGGGTTGCGAAGCGCAGCATCGTGTCGATCTGGGCGCGGCTGCCCGTCGGCGACGCGGAGATGGCGCGCTGGCCCATGATCAGGCTCATGACCTGCACGGGCACGGGCTGCAGCACGGCGCCGAGGAAGTGCAGGCGGCCGCCGGGCGCGAGCAGGGCAATGACGGCGTCCCAGTCGAGCGGCGCGTTGGCCGTGATGAATACGAAGTCGAAGCTGCCGGCCAGGCGCTGCATGTCGGCGTCGGACCGGCTCGAGGCCGTGTGGTGGGCGCCGAAGCTCAGCGCTTCCTGCACCTTGCTGGGCGACGACGTGAACGCCGTCACGTCGCAGCCCCAGGCGTGGGTGAACATCAGCGCCATGTGACCGAGGCCGCCGATGCCGAACACCGCCACGCGCGCCGTCGGCGGCACGTGCAGCTGCAGCAGCGGCGCGAACACGGTGATGCCGCCGCACAGCAGCGGTCCGGCGTTCTGCGCCGCCAGCGCGCCGGGAATCGGGATGGTCCAGATCCAGTGGGCGCGCACGCGGTCGGCAAAGGCGCCGTGGTGGCCGACGATGGTCGCCTGCACGCTGGCGCACAAGTGAAAATCGCCGCGGAGGCAGGCCGCGCAATGCTGGCAGCTGCGCACGTTCCAGCCCACGCCCACGCGCTGGCCGATGGTGAGGCCCTTGGCCGCGGCGATGGCGCCGAGCGCGGCCACGCGGCCGATGGCTTCGTGGCCGGGCACGAACGGGTACGCGGTGATGCCCCACTCGTTGTCCAGCATGGAGAGGTCGGAATGGCAGACGCCGCAATGCTCGACCTCGACTTCCACGTCTTCCGGTCCCAGCGGGCCCGGGTCATATGCGAACGGTGCCAAAGGGCCGCCGGCGGACTGGGCGGCCCATGCGCGAATATTGCTCATGCCAGTGCTCCCGTGTTGAGGACGAAAAAATACTAGCACCGGCAGCGCGACGGGCGCGCGCTCTTCACTCCTCGACGAACACGACAGCCGTGCGCGGCGGCACCGAGAACGCGCCCGTCGCGGCATCGAACGTCGCCTGCGTGGCCCGTTTGTCGGCCACGTGTTCGGACAGGAACACGGGGTGCAAGCGCATGCGCTTGCCGATGGCCTCCGGGTCCGCCACCGTGTGCCCGACCTTGTCCACGTTGATGACGTAGGTGATGCCGGCGAACCCGGCGCCGGCCAGGCCGCGGCCGTCCAGGTGCGCGGCGACCACCGTCGGGATCTGGCTGCTTCCCGTGTTGAAGAAGCGCAGGCGCTGGCGGATAGCGGCCGCCGTCGGCAGCCGGAACAGCGTGGAGCTGGCGCGGATGGCGAGCAGGTCGCGGAACGCGTCGCGCGTGAAGGCGATGTCGGCGGGCGCCGGCTTGATGGCGGCGTCGGCCAGCAGGGGCTGCAGCAGTGGCCAGTCGCGGCCGTTGTCGTCCGCGGGCGGCAGGCCCGTGCCGAAGTGATTGTCGCGGTAGGTCCAGTCGATGCGGTTGAACCAGTCGCCCGAATTGAAGCTGTTGCGGTCCAGCGATTTCGAGCGCAGCACGTCGATGCCCGCGTGGTAGTACGCGACGCCCTGCGCGAAGGCGTCGACCGCCATGCCCAGCACCTGCACGCGCGCCCGTTCCCGGCTCGTCGTCGAGACAGGGAGCTTGAACACGTCGATGTCGAACAGCGTCTGGTTGTCGTGGTTCTCGACGTAGTTCACGACCTCGCCCGGCTCGCTCGCATAGCCGGCCGGCTGGCCGTTGTAGTCGATGGCTTCCAGCCGCACGGTCTTGTCGTCGAACGTGTGCAGCGGATACGAACGGAGCGAGCCCGCGAGCCCCGCGCGCACCAGGTCCGCGGCTTTCGACAGGTCGGCGGCGGGGCGCGCGCCCGCATGTGCGTTCGGATCGTAGACGAGGCCGTTGATCCAGCCTTGGCGGCCGAACATCGCCTCGCCCGAATCGCCCGCGGAACCGCCGCGCACGGCGTCACGCAGGCGGTCGTTGAACGTGCCGATGCCGCTGCCGTTCAGCGACAGCTGCGACGCCTGCACGAAGCGGGCGCCGTCCGCCACTTCGCCGAAGTTCCAGCCTTCGCCGATCAGCTGGACGTCGCGGCCCGCGGCTGCGTTGACTTTTTTCTGCAGGTCTTCCATGACGGCGCGCGGCTGGTGGCCCATCAGGTCGAAGCGGAACGAATCGATCCTGTATTCCTTCGCCCACAGCGCGACGGAATCGATCATCAGCTTGCCCATCATGCGGTGTTCCGTCGCCGTGTTGTCGCAGCACGTCGAGCGTTCGATCGCGCCGCGCGCGTTCAGGCGGTGGTAATAGCCGGGCACGATGCGGTCGAGGACGGATTTCTCGTTCTGCCCCGCGATGAACGTGTGGTTGTAGACGACGTCCATGCCGACGCGCAGGCCCGTCCTGTGCAGGCTTTGCACCATCTGGCGGAACTCGACGATGCGACGGGCGCCGTCGGCCGGATCGGTCGCGTAGCTGCCTTCCGGCGCGTTGTAGTGGAACGGGTCGTAGCCCCAGTTGAAGCAGTCCGTCTCCGCCGTGCGTTTTATCAGTGCCTGCTGCGTGTCGCCGTCCGGCGTGCCCGCCGGTTGTGGCACGGCGCATGCCGTCTCGGGCACGCTGCCGATGTCGTACACGGGCAGCAGGTGGATGTCCGTCAGGCCGCTGCGCGCCAGTGCCGCGAGATGCTTCATGCCGTCCGAACCGGTATCGGTGAACGCGAGGTATTTGCCGCGATGCGCGACCGGCACGCTCGCGTCGTCGCGCGAAAAGTCGCGCACGTGCAGTTCGTACACGACCATGTCGGTCTGGTGTTTCACCGTCTGCGGCGCAGGTGTCGTGTCCCAGCCGGCCGGCTTCAGGCGCGGCGCGTCCAGGCGTGCGATGTAGCTGCGCTTCGAATCCGTCGTCAGGCTGATCGAATACGGATCGGTGACGAGGTTGCGCACGATGCCCGCATCGACCGGCACGTCGACCGCGTACTTGTAATACTTGCCGGTCAAATCGCCCGGCAGCGCGGCGCGCCATGCGCCCGTGCGGCGGTCGAATTCCATCTGGTAGACCGCGCGCACGCCGCCCGTGCCGCCGTCGTACACGCACACGGCAGCCTGCTGCGCGGTCGGTGCCCACACCGCGAAGCGCGTGCGCCCGCTGCCCACGTCCACGCCCAGTCGCGGCAGGTCGGCGGCAGCGGCGTACAAATCGTCCAGCGCGCCGGCCGCCTGGATGCGCGTGGCGTCCAGCACGCGGCCCGTCGCATCCTCGCGCACGAGCACGAGCTGGCCGCGGTGCAGGTCGGGCAGCCTGGTCGCATCGGCATCGCCCACCCGCAGCACCGGGCCCGGGGCCAGGTAGGTAAAACCGGGCGGCACGGGGCCGGAGAACAGGTCGAGACGGATCGCGCCGTCCGCACCGGTCACCAGTTCGCCCTTCGGCGCCGCGATCGTGCCGCGCGTCGCGTGATACAGCTTGACGTTGCCGGCGGGCGCGCTGCGCGGCCACTGGATCGTCCGGCCGTCGAGCCAGACGGCGCGCGCGTCGTATTGCGCGGCGGCCGGATGCAGGACGGTCTCGAAGGCTTTGCTGTCGCAGGCGTCCGGGCCGATGGCGGCGTGGGCGCCGGTGGCGGCCAGGCAGGAGAGCAGGGCGCCGGCGGCGCGGAGAGTCGTTCGGGTCATGATGGCAGGTGTTTTGTTGACGCGACAGGCTAACACTTGTTGATGTAGTTTGACTACCGATTCGGGGCGATTATTTTTGTGAGAAATATTGTAAGTCAATGATTTAAATGAAGATTTAATATGGATTGCGATTTTTGCGCCGATTGTCATGGAGGATTTCATCCTGTATATTGCATAAAATTACTGGAGAGACACCACATGACCACTTCCTCGCACGACAAGAATCCGTGGTGGCGCGAAGCCATCATCTACCAGGTTTATCCGCGCAGCTATCTCGATACGAATGGCGACGGCGTGGGCGACCTGCCGGGCATCACCGCCAAGCTGGATTACATCGCCAGCCTGGGCGTGGACATCGTCTGGCTGTCGCCGTTCTTCAAGTCGCCGATGAAGGACTTCGGCTACGATATCGCCGACTACTGCGACGTCGACCCGCTGTTCGGCACCCTGCTTGACTTCGACGCGCTCGTCGCGAAGGCCCACAGCCTGGGCCTGAAGATCATGATCGACCAGGTGATGGCGCACACGGCCGAGAACCATCCGTGGTTCGTCGAGAGCCGCTCGAGCCGCGACAATCCGAAGGCCGACTGGTATGTGTGGTCCGATCCTCTCCCGGACGGCAACCCGCCCAACAACTGGCTGTCCGTGTTCGGCGGCCCGGCGTGGCAGTGGGACAGCCGCCGCAAGCAGTACTACATGCACAACTTCCTCGTGAACCAGCCGCAGGTGAACTTCCATAATCCGGCCGTGCAGCAGGCGCACCTGGATTCGCTGCGCTTCTGGCTCGAGCGGGGCGTCGACGGCGTGCGCATGGACGCCTGCAACTTCCACTTCCACGACCGTACACTCCAAAGCAATCCGCCGGCCCTCGTGCGCGACACGTCGACCGTCACGGACGTGAACCCGTACGGCATGCAGGCGCACATCCACGACAAGACCCAGCCCGAGAACATCGCGTTCCTGCAAAGGCTGCGCAAGCTGCTGGACGAATACGGCGCCGTCGCGATCGGCGAAGTGGGCGCGGACGATTCGCTGGCCGTGATGGCCGACTACACGTCGGGCGGCGACAAGCTGCACATGGCCTACAGCTTCAACCTGCTCACGCCCCAGTTTTCCAGCCGCCATATCCGCCGCCAGGTCGAGGAATTCAATGCGCGGGTGAAGGATGGCTGGGCGTCGTGGTCCGTCGGTAACCACGACAGCATTCGCGTCGCCACGCGCTGGTCGGCAGGCGAATGGACCCCCGCACTGTCCAAACTTGTGCTGGCATTGCAGCTGTCGCTGAAAGGCACGCCGTGCCTGTACCAGGGCGACGAACTGGCGTTGCCGGAAGCGGACGTGCCTTACGAGCTGCTGCAGGACCCGTACGGCATCACGTTCTGGCCGGAGTTCAAGGGCCGCGACGGCTGCCGCACGCCGATGCCGTGGACGAGCGCAACGCCGAACGCCGGCTTCACCACCGGCAAACCGTGGCTGCCGGTGCCGCCGGAGCATGTGGCGCTGGCCGAAGAGGGCCAGGACAAGGACCCGCAATCGACGCTGAACTTCGCGCGCAACATCATCCAGTGGCGCCGCGGCCTGCCGCAACTGACGCGCGGCGACATCGCGTTCTTCGACGTGCCGGAACAGGCGCTGGCGCTGCGCCGCGACGAGGAAGGCCTCCCGTCGGTGCTGGCCGTGTTCAACGTGACCAATGCGCCGCTGACGTTCGACTGGCCGGCAGCCGCCGGGGCGAAGAAGCTGGAAGGCCACGGCCTGTCCGGCGACGTGAACGGCACGACCGTCACGCTGCCACCGTACGGCGGCTGGTTCGGTACAATCGCATAATGGAAGAACAACCAGACAATACACGTACGGCGTTCGCCGACGGCCCGCGCCTGCTGGCCGACATCGGCGCGACGCACGCGCGCTTCGCGCTGCAGACCGCACCCGGCACGTACCGCTCGGTGCGCGTGCTGAAGTGCGACGACTACTCGGGCATCGTCCCGATGCTGCGTTTCTACCTCGCCGAACACGCGGACACGCGCCTGCACCACGGCGCGCTCGCGCTCGCGAATCCCGTCGACGGCGACTACGTGCGCATGACGAACCGGCCGTGGGAATTCTCCACGGACGCCGTGCGCCGCGAACTCGGGCTGGACACGCTGCTGATCGTGAACGACTTCACGGCGCTGGCGATGGCGATCCCGGGCCTGAAGGAATCGGACCTGATGCAGGTGGGCCCCGGCAAACCCGTGCCGGGCGCCGTGCTGGGCGTGCTCGGACCGGGCACGGGCCTGGGCGTCTCCGGCGGCATTCCGACCGTCGACGGCTTCGTCACGCTCGGCAGCGAGGGCGGCCACGTCAACTTCGCACCCAGCGACGAGCGCGAGTTCGCGATCCTGCAGACCGCGTGGCGCGAATGGAGCCACGTGTCGAACGAGCGCCTGATTTCCGGCCCCGGCATGGAGATCATCCATCGCGCGCTCGCCGAGCGTAACAAAGTGGAGGCGCCCGCGCGCACGTCCGCCGAGATCATCGCCGGTGCGCTCGACGACGATGATCCGCTGTGCCTCGAAGTGCTGGAATGCTTCTGCGGCATGCTGGGCGGCGCCGCGGCGAACCTGGCGGTGACCCTGGGTGCGTTCGGCGGCATCTTCATCGGCGGGGGCATCGTGCCGCGCCTTGGCGAGTGGTTCAGGACGTCGCCGTTCCGCACGCGCTTCGAAGCGAAGGGCCGCTTTTCCAGCTACCTGTCCGACATCCCGACGTACGTGATCTCGACGCCGCACGTGGCATTCGACGGTGTCGCGAACATCCTGTCCGAACACCTGCGCGGCCGCAGCGGCGGCAACACGCTGATGGACCGCATCCACAAGCTGCGCCCGGAACTGACGCCGGCCGAGCAGCGCGTGGCGGCCCTCGTGCTGGAGCAGCCGCGCCTCGTGCTGAACGAACCGATCGCCGGCATCGCGAAGCTGGCGGACGTGAGCCAGCCGACCGTGATCCGCTTCTGCCGCTCGCTCGGTTTCCTCGGCCTCGCCGACTTCAAGCTGAAGTTCGCGAGCAGCCTGACGGGGTCGATTCCCGTGCGCCACAGCCAGGTGCGCGGCAGCGACAGCACGCACGATTTATCCGCGAAGGTCATCGACAACACGATCTCGGCGATCCTGCAGTTCCGCGACCAGCTGGACGTGCGCGCCATCGACCGTGCGATCGAACTGGTGAGCCGCGCGAAGCGGGTGGAGTTCTACGCGATGGGGAATTCGCGCGTGGTGGCGCTGGACGGCCAGCACAAGTTCTTCCGCTTCCGCATCCCGACCGCGCTGTACGGCGACTCGCATTTGTTCAAGCTGGCGGCCGAGCTGCTGGGACCGGGCGACGTCGTCGTCGCGATCTCGAACTCGGGCCGCCTGCCGGACCTGCTGTCGGCCGTCGAGGCGGCGCGCGCGGCGGGTGCCGACGTCATCGCGATCTGCAATAGCCAGTCGCCGCTCGCGCGCCGCGCGGACGTGCTGCTGGCGGTGGACCACGCGGAGGACAGCACGCACTTCCTCGCGATGATCTCGCGGATCCTGCAACTGCTCCTCATCGACATCATGGCGGTCGGGATCTCGGTCGACGTCCATCATGCGCGGGCGTTGCCGCCGGCGGCGACGGAAGGCGAAGGGGAAGGGCGCAGGGCGCTGATCTCGCACCTCGATAGCTAACGCATGTAATTGGTGGGCTCGGGGAGCCCACCCTACGGCAGCAAACGCGTAGTAATTGGTGGGCTCGGGGAGCCCACCCTACGGCAGCAAACACGTAGGGTGGGCACCCCGTGCCCACGATGCGTCACCGGCGCGCTTCGATCTTCGGCAAAAACGCCGCCAGCATCCCCAGCAAGGGCAGGAACGACGCCAGCCGATACACCGTCTCGATCCCGGACACATCGGCCAGGTGCCCCATGGCCGCGGCGCCGATACCGCTGACGCCGAACATCAGTCCAAAGAAGATCCCGGCGATCATACCGACCTTGCCCGGCACGAGCTCCTGCGCGAACACGACGATCGCGGAGAACGCGGACGACATCACGAGCCCGATCACCACCGACAGCACGCCGGTCCAGAACAGGTCTGCATACGGCAGCGCCAGCGTGAACGGCGCGGCGCCGAGGATCGACACCCAGATCACGCGCTTGCGGCCGATGCGGTCGCCGATCGGGCCGCCCGCGAACGTGCCTGCCGCCACGGCCGCGAGGAACACGAACAGGTACAGTTGCGCGGTGCCGACGGGGACGTGGAATTTCTCGATCAGGTAGAACGTGTAATAGCTCGACAGGCTCGCCATGTAGACGTATTTCGAGAACACGAGCATGGCCAGCACGGCCAGCGCGCGGATGACGGTCGCGCGCGGCAGCGTCGAACCGGCATGCGCGCCGGCCTTGCGCGTGATCGTCTTGAGGTGGCTGCCGTACCAGCGCGCGACGCCCACGAGCACGATCACGGCGACGAGGATGAACAGCATGAACCACGCGATGCGGCCCTGGCCGCGGCCCACGATGATGGCGGCGGCCAGCAGCGGGCCGAATGCGGAGCCGAGGTTGCCGCCGACCTGGAACAGCGACTGCGCGAAGCCGAAGCGTCCGCCGGACGCGAGCCGCGCCACGCGCGAGGCTTCCGGGTGGAAGGTCGACGAGCCGACGCCGATCATGCCCGCGGCCAGCAGCAGCATCGGAAACGTGCCGGCGACGGCCAGCAGCGCGACGCCGGCCAGGGTCACGCACATCCCGGCCGGCAGCAGGAACGGGATCGGGCGCTTGTCGGTGGCCAGGCCGATCCACGGCTGCAGCAGCGACGCCGTGCACTGGAACGTCAGCGTGATCAGGCCGACTTGCGTGAAGCTGAGCGCGAACTGCTCTTTCAATAGCGGGTAGATCGACGGCAGCACGGCCTGCACGCAATCGTTCAGCAGGTGCACGAAGGCGACCGAAAACAGGATCTGGAGCACAGTCCCGGGCGCGGCGCTGGCCGGCCCGGACGCCGTGACGGAAGGCGAAGTGGGCGTGGTCATGGTGGTTTTTCCGATGAATGGCGGTCCAGTGTAATATCGGTAATTTAAGCGCATATTCCATTTATCATCGCCCAAGTGACAATCACGCCTTCTCCCGGCTACCGCCAGAAATTCCGCAAGCTGCCGCGCAGCGTGACGGCCGTGCCGTCCGAAGTGCAGCACGGCGAGCTGGTCGAAGCCCACAGCCACCCGTGGGTGCAGCTGCTGTACGCCAGCGAAGGCGTGATGCGGGTGCGCACGGCGCTGGGCGTTTGGATCATCCCGCCGCGCCGCGCACTCCTCATCGCGCCCGGCATCGTGCACGAGCTGACGATGCTCAGCCGGGTCAATATGCGGACGCTGTACATCGAGAAGGAGGCGGCCGGCGGCCTCGTCGACGGGTGCAAGGTGCTGGAAGTGAGTCCGCTGCTGCGCGAGCTGATCCTGGCGCTGTCGGCGGAGCCCGTCGACTATCCGCCCGGCGGGCGCGGCGAGGCGCTGGCGCGGCTGATCCTGTCGGAACTGGAGGCCATGGAGACGGTACCGATCGCCGTCCCGTGGCCGCGCGACCGCCGGTTGCAGGCCCTGTGCGCGGACATCATGGCGCATCCCGCCAGCCAGCGCCGGCTCGACGACCATGCGCTCGACGCGGGCGCCAGCGCGCGCACGCTGATCCGGCTGTTCCCGCGCGAGACGGGCCTGCACTACCGCCAGTGGGTGCAGCAGGTGCACCTGGCGCACGCATTCGAAATGCTGGCGCGCGGCGAGAGCGTAGGCAGGATCGCGGAGGCACTCGGCTATGCGAGCCCGAGCGCGTTCACGAGCATGTTCCGCAAGCTGCTCGGCAAGACGCCGCAGCATTACCTGGCCGAGTGGCGGGCGCGGGCTTGAAGGATGACGGGGGGGCGCCGCCGACCGGGGGAGGAGTGGCGCCACCGTTCACGTGAGGTGGACGGTGGCGCTGCACGGTCAGCGGCAGCGTCCACGATAGACGCGTTGCCGGGGGGCGGTTTGAGTTCGGTCAACGATGACGACCTCGCGTCGCGTGCCGGTTCCCTATCGAACGCGTTGGCGCGTGTCCCGGGATCTTCCGTTCGGCCGTGCTCGTTGGCTGCGCAAGAAGGAATGCTGGCTGCCGTATCTGCAATGCGTGCTCGACTCCAGAACCGTGCGCGACGCGGCGCGCATCGTCAACGTGCACCGGACGACCAGCTTCCGGTGGCGCCACCGGTTCGTGCCAGGCGCGATGCGCGACCGGCCGAACACGCTGTCGATCATCGTCGAAGCGGACGAGACGTACCGCCTCGAGTCGCAAAAGGGTTCGCGCAGCCTGACGCGCCCGGCGAGAAAGCGCGGCGGCGTGGCAACACGGCGCGGCATCGACGGGGAGCACGACTGCCTGCTCGTCGCACGCGATCGCAGCGGCCGAGCGCTGGATTTCCATACGGGGCGAGGCCCGGTGCCGGTGGCGCAATTGCACGAGTGCCTGAAGCCCGTGCTGCCTGGCGACACTCTGCTGATCAGCGACGGGGCCACGGCCTACGAGTGCTTTGCGGCCCAGACCGGCATCACGCACGAGGCCGTCAACGTGAAGGCCGGCGAACGGGCGCGCGGCGCCATCCATATCCAGAATGTGAACAGCTGGCACAGCCGTTTCAAGAACTGGCTGGTGCGGTTCCGTGGCGTGGCAAGCCGCTACCTGATCAATTACTCTGGATGGCAGCGCGTGCTGGACGACCGTCGCCTGACGACGCCGGCGCAGTTGCTGTGCGCTGCGGCCCAGTCCGGCTAAACGGCCGGGTTACCGAATTATCGCGAACACAGCCTATTTTTTGCGCTGGCGCCGCGCGGGGATCGATCGGCATCCATCCAGTGTCGGGTAGGTATCGACCCATCCGACCACCCACTGGACCAGCTGTATTTTCGAATAGTTGCACTGAAAGTTCGAAGTGGGCATGGCATCGAGCGGGTCATTGAATTCGTTGTACTCGAGGTTGAAGACCTTCCCTTCCGGTATCGGCACGAGATCGGGGGCGACCACGGTGTCGGGTGCGTTCTTCAGGCGCACGGGGTCGCTGGTGACGAAGCGGGCCCGGCTGGAATGCGTATCGCGCCGGGGCAGGTAAAACAGGTTCATGGGCTTGTGCAGCACGTCCGCAAAGCGCTCGGGCCGGTCGAAGCGCATCATGTCGGCCGGAACGCGCAGGTCGGCTGCGCTCGACTGGCACGCGGGGTCCATGTCGACAAAGATCCACGTAGAACTCTCGTCCTCGACCACGAGCATCGGCAGCGTCGGCTTCGACCTCTGCCTGCACCAGGGTTCGTGGAACCAGATGTCGATGGAATCCATGTCCCCGCGACGCTCAGGCCGAGCACGTTTTGCGTTGGCGGCGGCGTCGTAATCGATGAATGCCACGTTGGGGAAAAAGTCGTTGGGCTTCTCCGCACTTCTGTTTTCTTCCCATCGTCCTACTACGCGCCGGGTCGTGCCGCTGTATGCGGATAACACCGGTTTGAAGCCCGGTAAATCCTCTCTCAAGCGTCGATTCACCGCATCGTGGTGCACCACGATTGGTTGCCAGTCGGGTTTGGAGCCGCGTTCGACGACCACGTATTGCGCATGACAGGTTTCCTGGTCGCCGTCGAGGGAGCGGTAGCAGTCGAAGTAGCGTTGCAGGTCGGCGCCGTTCGAATAGCTGTGCAATGGCCCATTTGGGAGATAAAAATACTTCTCGTCCGTGTTGCGGGTCGGGATCGGGATGCATCCCTGCAGGAGTGCGGCAAGGCAGAGAATGAATGCCAGTCGGATTTTCATGCCGTTTTTGCAATAAAAATGCAAATCCTAGCCGAAGTAGTCCACTCAGTCCATTGTTCTGTCAGCGCGACTGCAGTTCGACGTTGCGGATATTGCGCCGCCATTCGGCCAGCGATTGCACGGAATCATTGTCCAGGTCTTCAACGAGGATGTCGTCGCCCTCGTACGACACGAGGAAGCTGGCGCGGCGGTGCACGTTCTGCTTGCGGTCTTCCACGAAGCTCAGCTGATAGTACTTTTTTCCTTCGATGACGCGCGGGGTCGGATCGTCCTCGATGACGGCCCCGTGCGCCGCGCCGTGCGCGCGCCGTTCGATCTGCTCCGACCACGTCTTGAGTTCCGGCAGCGCCATCAGCACGGCGATCGCCTGGTCGCGCGTGCGCGTGGGCGCGGCCGGCGCCTGGACGGCGGCCGGCTTCGGCGGCGGCGCCGGTTTTTCGCCCTTGCAGGCGGCCAGCGCGGCCAGGGCGAAGAGGGCGGCGCTCAGCAGGCGGAACGAACGTGCGGACATGGCGGTTATCGAAAGGTAAAGAACCAGTCTAAACCAACTGGTGTTGCCCGGCAACTTGGAACGCCTGGCTTCACTTCAGCCCGGCGTTGCTGAACAGCTCGGTCGTCCAGTCCGTGAACGCTCGCATCGCCGGAGAGAGAAAGCGGTGATGGGGATAGAGAAGTGATACCGGGACGGGCGCTGGCCGCCTGTCGGCCAGCACCTCGACCAATTCTCCTGCTTGCAAATGGTCCGTCACCAGAATCTCGGCCAGCTGCATCAAGCCGAGGCCGTCGAGGCACAGCTTGATGTACAGGCCGGTCTCGTTGACCGCTACCGTGCCGGGGACCGGAACAGCGATGCCGACCCCGTCCTCAACGAAATGCAGCGCGCTCCCCCGTCGCGTCGTGCTGGAAAAGTAGTGGACCGCCTGGTGTCGCTGCAAATCCTCCAGATCCACGGGAATACCCTTTTCATCCAGGTAGGATGGCGCCGCGCAGGTGATCCAAGGCAGCTCGCCCAAGCGATGGGCGACCAGCGTCGAGTCACTGAGGCTGCCGGTACGGATGACGCAATCGACGCCCTCCTGGATCAAGTCCACCTGGCGATCATTTACGCCGATCATCAGGTAGATATCCGGATACCGCCGCTGGAATTGTTCCAGCTGCGGCAGGATCAGGGCATGTGCAATACCGCCCGGCATATCCACGCGCAGTCGTCCTTGCGGACGCTCGGCAGGACCGTGCAGACTGGATTCCGTGTCGTCGATCAGGTCGAGTATTTCGCGGCAGCGGTAAAAGTACCGCTCACCTTCCGGTGTCAGGCTGAGGTTTCTCGTGGAACGGTTCAGCAGGCGTGTCTGCAAATGTTTTTCGAGCCTCTTGATGATGCTGGTGACCGATGATGCCGGTAAGCCGAGGGTCTCCGCCGCGCGCACAAAACTCCTGCTTTCGACCACGCGCAGGAATACCTGCATTGCTTGTACACGATCCATGTTTCGGCGAGGCCCTCGTTTTGAAAAGCGGACTATACCTCAGAATTATTCGACTTTTTTGCACGCTGAAAACGCTCGTGCCTACTTTTTCCGCATGCGTGTTCTCTCTAGACTAAGGAATCGTCACCACAGAAGGAAGACATCGACATGCCCGATCAACACCGTCAAATACTGGCTCCCTTGCCAGCCGCCTCCTCCCGAATCCTGGTTCGCGGTGCGACTGTCATCAGCATGGACAGCGAGGTCGGTAATCTGCCCCAGGGAGACATCCTCATCGTCGACGGTGCCGTTGCCGCCGTCGGCTTGCACCTCGAAGCAGAAGGCGCGGAAGTGATCGATGCGGCCAACATGATCGCTATCCCGGGCATGGTGGATACCCACCGCCATTCGTGGGAAGGGCAGCTGCGTCGGATAAACTCGAATGCGGCATCGCTCGAGGACTATTGCAACGCTACGCATTTCTCCTTCGCCAAATATTACCGGCCACGTGACATTTATGTCGGCAACATGATCACAGCACTGAGCTGTATCGATGCGGGTATCACGACCGTCATCGACAACTCGCACAATAGTCGCACTGCGGCGCACTCCGACGCAGCGGTCGAAGCGCTGCTCGATACGGGCATTCGCGCAGTCCACGCGGCAGGCGCGCCCGTCTCGGGTACATGGGACACGGCGCACTGGCAAGGAAACCTCGCCCGCCTGCAAGACAAGTATTTCAAGAACCATCCGGATGGGCTGGTAACGCTGGCGATGATGGCGCAGCTCGAACCGGATCAATGGGCGGTCGCACGCGAACTGGGCATTCCGATCGTCACGGAGTTTTTTGGGGGCGGCATGGCAGCCGAGCTCGACGATTTGCATCGGAAAAACCTGCTCGGTCCGGACAATATCTTCAATCACTGCACTTGCCTGCCTGACGCCGGCTGGAAAATCCTGCGGGAGGCAGGCGTGCGCGTGAATGTATGCCCACGTTCCGATGCCCACTATGGCATCGAGGATGGCATGTATGCATGGCAGGCGGCGTTACATCATGGTATTCGGCCGGGCTTAAGCGTCGATAACGAAACGTCGTACAGCGGCGATATGTTCATGGAAATGCGCGTGGCCTTTTACTTGCAGCGGGTGATTGGCGCAAGCCGGCGTCTCGGTGGTCACCACCATGCGGAGGCGCCAACCAACGCCTTTCGATTGCTGGAGGCAGCCACGATCGACGGCGCCGCATGTGCTGGCCTGGGGCACCGTATCGGCAGCTTGACGCCCGGCAAGCAAGCAGACGTCGTACTGATTCGTGCCGATGATCTCAACTTGTATCCAGTCAATAATGCCATTGGTACTGTCGTACATGCTGCTGAACGCAGCAATATCGATACTGTCATCGTTGGCGGACGTATCCGCAAGCGTGGTGGCGTTGTGCTTGGCGTTGATCGAGAAAAATTACGGTCGGTGATCGACGAATCGTGCACGCATCTGTTCAATGCCGCGGGTTATCAACCAGATCCGTTCGCCGAATCGTTCGCGCCGATTCACCTTGCGTAAGCGGAGCGTTCATATCTCCCGGTCAACGTGACCCGGTCAACGCGACCCGTTTGAACTGAACGTTGCGTGCTCTCTCCGTACTGATCGAGAACCCGGTGCAGCCATCGGCGCTGCACTGGTACTTGATCGTACCAAAGCCCGTGGCATAGTCGCGTTCGCCGTTGAAACCGAGCGTGACCGTGCCGCCCGGATAGGTCAGCACGAGGTCGCCGGCCCTGCCGGCGATCGAATACAGGACGTGCAGCTCGTCGCTGTAGAAATCGCCTTCGAGCCGTTGCAACTCCGCTGCGGAAGGCATGGGACGCGCGGTGCGCATGGCGGGAACATCCTGCTGGCCCCAGTGCAGGACGCCGCCCGCGACGATGCCATCCTTGCCGGGCGGATCGAAGCTGAAGCGGGCATCGGTCGCCCTGGCAAAGAAATCGCGCTCGCCATAGGCAAACACGGGCATTTTCGGGAAGCCCATGCCGAGCGCCATCAGCCGCCCGTTCTCCTTGGTGAAGGTGATCCCGGATTGCGGCGACGTCGCGTAAAAGCCGACCAGCGCATCCAGCCGCGCTGGGTCGAGCTGGACTTCCTTCAACGTCTTCGCGGGCGCCACGGGCGCGGCCGGCGCCGCGCCGGGTACGCGGTCGAGGGCCATGTCGGCGATCCTGCGCACGGTCTGGTACGTATCGATGTCGGCCGTGTTGGCGAGCACCACGACCGACAGACGCTGGTCGGGAAAACGCCAAAGCTGGGTGCTGTAGCCGCCGATCGTGCCGCCATGCTCGACGAGCCGCAAGGCGCGGTAGTTGTGGACAAACAGGCCGGAGGCGTACCCGATCGGCTTGCCGTCATTGAGCACGCCGGTGACCTGCATTTGCCTGACCACGTCCATCCCGCCGACGCGTCCGTCGTAGAAATTGCGATCCCATAGGGCCAGGTCGCCCAGCGTCGTCAACACGCCGCCGTCGCCGACCGGCGAGATGTTGACCGGCGCGAACTGGTAGCCCCCGGTGTCGCCGGGCACGTACGACAGGACACGGCCGGGCACGAGGGTACGGTAGTCCTGCTGGAACAGCGTGTGCGTCATGCCGAGCGGCACGAAGATGCGTTCGCGTGCAAATTCGGGAAACGGTTTGCCGGCCACGTGCTCCACGATCCGCGCGAGCAGCACGTAGCCGGTGTTCGAGTAGTCCCATTCCTGGCCGGGTTCGAAGTTGAGTGTGCGCTGGCGCCTGATCAACGCCAGCGCCTTGTCCTCGGCGATCACGTCGCCCGGGCGCAGGCCCGCCATGGCCATCAAGTCGAAGTAATCGCGCAATCCGCTCGTGTGGTGCAACAGGTGGCGAATGGTGATCTTCTTGCCGAAGTCCGGCACGTCGGGCAGGTACCTATGAACGTCGTCGTCGAGCGACAGCTTGCCGTCGTGTGCCAGCAGGTGGATGGCAAGCGCGGTGAACTGCTTGGACATCGAGCCGATGAAGAAGGCGGCGGACGGCGACATCGGCACGCCGCGTTCGATGTCGGCCATCCCGTAACGCTTCGTCAGTACCACCTTGCCGTCGCGGATCACTGCGACCACGGCGCCGGGTACGGCCGGCCGGTTCCACTGGGCGAACAGCGCGTCGATCTGCCGTTCCGGCGACGTGGCGGGGCCGGCGATGCCGGTCAGCGGCAGCGCGGCCAGCAAGGCCGCAAGCAGTGCAAATCGTTTCACGTGTCGTTCCTCCGTGCCAATGTGGTAAGGGAAGTATGGCAGATGCTGAACAAAAACGGACGAGAGTGGCAATAATTTTTTCTTATTGGCGGAATTCATGATTGCTACTGGTTGGAAGTAAACATTGCGTATCATTGGAATTGAATGCTACAGTCCGGCTGTCATATTGAACAATCAACCAGCCGGGGTTCCATGTCGCCACGCCGCACCATCCTTGCCTCTCTGATCGTGTCGGCCTCCGCCCTGGCGCAGGACACCCCGCCCGCGCAAGTCGACGTGCGCGGCAAAGCGACCGACTACGACCCGCGCCGCGACGACACCGCGGCCCGCATCGTCGTCCGCCACGAGGACCTCGTGAAATACGGCGACACGAACCTGCTCGACGCCCTCAAGCGGATACCGGGTGTGACGGTGAGCCGTGCCGCCGGGCGCGGCGGCGAGGTGCGGCTGCAGGGACTGGGCAACGGCTATACGCAGGTGCTCGTCGACGGCGAACGCGTGCCGCCCGGCGTCGCGTTCGACACGCTGGCGCCCGATGCCGTCGAGCGCATCGAGGTGCGGCGCGCGGCCAGTGCGGACCTGCCGACCCAGGCCATCGCGGGCACCATCAACATCGTGCTGAAGAAGGTCGTCCGGACCCGGGAGCGCGAATTCAAGGCCGGTATCGAAGCGGGCCGCGACACGCGCAGCCCGAATGCGAGCCTGCGCGTGGCGGACAAGCGCGACCGGTTCTCGTATTCGCTCGCGCTGGAGGCGATGCGCAACGACTTCGATGGCGACGTGCCCGCACGCGAGGAAGGATTCGACGCGGCTGGCCGCCCGACCTTGCTGCGCACGACGGCCAGCCGGGAACACGGTCACCTGGCGACGCTGAGCCTCGTGCCCCGGCTCGCGTGGACATTGGACGGCGGCGACACGCTCGCGCTGGAGGGACTCGCGACATTGAACCGCTTCCGCGTCGGCGTCCGTTCTCCGGTGACGACATGGCTGGGCGAGGCGGCGCCGTATCCGCGCCAGGACATCCGCATGAGCAACGACATGGGCTCGGTGCGCGCGGCGCTCGAGTGGGTGCACCGCTTCGAAGGCGGGGGCCAGCTGGAGACGAAGTTCAATGCCTCCGGCGGCCACACGGACAATGGCAGCGACCGCGATGCGGGCGGCAATCCGGCCGTCGGATCACTCCGCCGCGACATCGACTCGACGGGCCATGACCGCGACGTCGGCACGACCGGCAAGGCGACCTTGCCGCTGTGGGAAGGCCACGCGCTGGCCGTCGGCTGGGACGCCGGCCGCGCGCACCGCGAGGACGCCCGCCGCGAACGCGATCCGACGCAGCCATCGCTCGTCATCCCGCACGGCGACGAGCGCTACACGGGCACCGTCACGCGTTTGGCCTTGTACGCACAGGACGAGTGGCAGGTAACGCCCGCCTGGTCGGCCTATCTCGGCACGCGCTGGGAGGGCGTGCGCATCCGTGCCGACGGCGCCGGCTTCGGCAGCGCGCGGTCGTGGTCGAGCGTGTTCAGTCCCATCGTCCAGACGCTGTATCAATTGCCGGGGAAGCGCAACGACCGTGTGCGCCTCGCCGTCGCGCGCACGTACAAGGCGCCCGGCATGGAGGCGCTGCTGCCGCACCGCTACACGACCGTGAACAACAGCCAGGTCGAGCCGGACGTGCAGGGCAACCCGAACCTGAAGCCGGAACTGGCGCTCGCCATCGATGCGGCCTATGAACGCGAATGGGCACCGGGCGCGCTGTTCTCGGTGAGCGCATCGCAGCGCCGCATCGACGACACCACGCGCAACCTGGTCCGCTTCGATGCGGCCGCAGGCCGTTGGGTGTCGCAGCCGGAAAACGTCGGCAGCGCGACGACGCGCACGCTCCAACTCGAAACGCATTTCCCGGTGCGGACGCTGGAACTGCGCGGCGACGTCGCGCGCAACTGGTCGCACGTGGATGGCGTGCGGGGCCCGGACAACCGGCTCAACCAGCAGGTGCCGCTGTCCGCCAACCTCGGCGCCGACTGGCGGCGCAACCGGTTCTCGGCCGGTGTCAACTTCGCGTTTCGCCAGGGCGGCACGGTGCGCGTTTCCACGAACCAGATGGTGTACCTGCACGCGCAGCGTGACCTCGACATCTACGCGGCCTGGAAACTGGGCGCGGGATCGACACTGCGCGTGACGGCCGTGAACGTGCTCGGCTCGGACTTCGTCAACGACAGCAGCTACGCGACGCTGGACGGCGTGCTGCGCAACCGTATCGTCAACGTACGCCGCCCCAGTGTGCGCGCGGCGTTCGAGGCCCGGTTCTGAGCCGTCAGCCGCTGACCCGCAGCCCGTGCTCGTCGCACCAGCGGCGCAGCGCGGTCTGCGTTTCCTCGGTGCGGAAGCGTTGCCACGACTCGGTGGCGCCGCGTTCGTCGAGCAGGCGCTCGAAGCCGTCCGTGTCCTCGGTGCGGACGAGGTCGTGGATCGTTGCCTGGTCGCCCGCGAGGTGCGCGGCGGCGAAGCGGAACACGAGCTGGTCGCCGATGCCGAGCGTGCTCGCGGGCGGCACGGCCACGTAGTCGCTTTCTTCCGTGCTCCTGCCGGCGCCCGCGTCGGCCGGCATTGGCGCTTCCTCGTCCATGTAGTCGTCGTTGAGCAAATGGATCATGCCCGTCGCGCGCGCGACGAGCGCTTTCGCGCGGCCTTCGCCATCGTCGACGACGAGGGCCGCGTGTTCGAGTTCGTCCAGGTTCACTGCCGCCATGGTGCCTCCGCTTTGCAAGTCGATGCCGCCAGTATGCAGCGGCTGCGGTTCAAGGCTCGCACGGTTAGTCCGGACAAAAGAAAAAGCCCGCAGGGCGCGAACCCTGCGGGCTTCCGGTGCGACGTAGTACGGCGCGGGGACCGGCTATTACATCATGCCGTCCATGCCCATGCCGCCCATGCCGCCCATGCCACCCATGCCGCCAGCGGCCGGCTTGTCTTCGACGACTTCCGAGACCATGCAGTCGGTGGTCAGCATCAGGCCGGCGATCGACGCTGCGTTCTGCAGGGCCGAGCGGGTGACCTTGGCCGGATCCAGCACGCCCATTTCGACCATGTCGCCATAGGTGCCGTTCGAGGCGTTGTAGCCGTAGTTGCCCTGGCCGTTGATGACGGCGGCGACGACGACGGACGGCTCTTCACCGGCGTTCTGGACGATCATGCGCAGCGGCTCTTCCATCGCGCGCAGGACGATCTTGATGCCGGCTTCCTGGTCCGGGTTGTCGCCCTTGACCTGCAGTGCGGCGCGGGCGCGCAGCAGGGCCACGCCGCCGCCCGGGACGATGCCTTCTTCGACGGCAGCGCGGGTGGCGTGCAGCGCGTCTTCCACGCGTGCTTTCTTCTCTTTCATTTCGACTTCGGTCGCGGCACCGACGCGGATCACGGCAACACCGCCGGCCAGCTTGGCCACGCGCTCCTGCAGCTTCTCACGGTCGTAGTCCGAGGTCGCTTCTTCGATCTGGATGCGGATCTGCTTGACGCGCGCTTCGATCGCTTCGGCGGCACCGGCGCCATCGATGATGATGGTGTTTTCCTTGCCGACTTCGATACGCTTGGCCTGGCCCAGTTCGTTCAGCGTGACCTTTTCCAGGGTCAGGCCGACTTCTTCCGCGATCACCTGGCCGCCGGTCAGGATGGCGATGTCTTCCAGCATGGCCTTGCGACGGTCGCCGAAGCCCGGGGCTTTCACTGCAACGGTCTTCAGGATGCCGCGGATGTTGTTGACGACCAGGGTCGCCAGCGCTTCGCCTTCGATGTCTTCGGCGACGATGACCAGCGGACGGCCAGCCTTGGCGACTTGCTCCAGCACCGGCAGCAGGTCACGGATGTTCGAGATCTTCTTGTCGCACAGCAGGACGAACGGGTTCTCGTGAACGGCAACCTGCTTGTCCGGGTTGTTGATGAAGTACGGCGACAGGTAGCCGCGGTCGAACTGCATGCCTTCCACGATGTCCAGCTCGTCGTTCAGCGACTTGCCGTCTTCGACGGTGATGACGCCTTCCTTGCCGACTTTTTCCATCGCCTCGGCGATGCGCTCGCCGACGGACGAATCCGAGTTGGCCGAGATGGTACCGACTTGCGCGATCTCTTTCGAGGTCGTGGTCGGCTTGGCGATCTTCTTCAGTTCTTCGACGGTGGCGGCGACGGCCTTGTCGATGCCGCGCTTCAGGTCCATCGGGTTCATGCCGGCGGCAACGAACTTCATGCCTTCGCGGACGATGGCTTGCGCCAGCACGGTCGCGGTGGTGGTGCCGTCACCGGCGTTGTCGCTGGTCTTCGATGCGACTTCCTTCACCATCTGCGCGCCCATGTTCATGAGCTTGTCTTTCAGTTCGATCTCTTTGGCGACCGAGACACCGTCCTTGGTGACGGTCGGGGCGCCGAACGAACGTTCCAGCACGACGTTGCGGCCTTTCGGGCCCAGGGTGACTTTGACTGCGTTGGCCAGGATGTTGACACCCTCGACCATCTTGGCGCGTGCTACGTCGCCGAACACTACATCTTTAGCTGCCATATTTGATTCTCCGATTTTTCAGGAAGTTATTGGACGAATTACTGGGCCACGACGGCCATGATGTCTTCTTCGCGCATGACCAGCAGCTCTTCGCCGTTGACCTTGACGGCCTGGCCCGAGTACTTGCCGAACAGGACGCGGTCGCCGACTTTCACTTCCAGCGGACGGACGTTGCCGTTCTCTTGCACTTTGCCGTTGCCAACGGCCAGCACTTCACCTTGGTCCGGCTTCTCGGCCGCCGCATCGGGGATGATCAGGCCGGATGCAGTCTTGGTTTCCTGGTCGAGACGCTTCACGATCACGCGATCGTGCAATGGGCGAAGGTTCATGCAAAACTCCTTTTAGTTGGTTTGACGAGCTATCCAGGGACCGCAGCCAGCCATCCTCGGGATCGACTCACTGCGGCGTAGAAAGGTTTGTTAGCACTCTCTACTAACGAGTGCTAATTATAGGGACGATAATTTGGCATTTCAAGCCACAGTGTTCGGGTTTTAACGGAATTTTTTGCGGTTTCGCAACCGATTCGGACGGGCCGGGACAATACGGAAGGCGCGCCGCCGGATGCGCGACCGGGCGGCGGTTGATGAATGCATAAGCACATGAGGGTAACATCGAACGTCCGCGACAGGGCGCACGATCGCACGGGAGCGCGCGCCTGTTGACGAAAAATTCAAGACGATCCTATAGTTACGGATGATTTCCGAATTCCAAGACCTCTCCGATAAGATCGACCGGCTCGCCCAGTTGACCCAGGCGCTGCGCAGCGAGAACTATTTGCTGCGCCAGGCGAACGCCTTGCTCAGCGCGGAAAACGTCGACTTCAAGAACCGGCTGATCGCGGCCCAGCAGCGCGTCGAAGCCCTGCTGGCGCACCTCGAACCCGCGCCCGAAACGACGACCGACGACGCCGAGGCCCCGCAATGATCCAACTGGACGTAACCATCATGGGCTTGCCGTATCGCCTGGCGTGCCGCGACGGCGAAGAGAAGACGCTGCGCGAAGCCGTGGCCTATCTCGACGGCAAAATGTGTGCATTGCGCGACTCGGGCAAGGTCAAGGGCACGGACCGCATCGCCGTGATGGCGGCGCTGTCGGTGGCCGCCGAATTCCTGTCCGTGAAAGCGCCGCAGGGACCCTTGGCGGACCTGACGATCCTGGAAGTCAAGCAGAAACTCGAGGCGATGCACACGGTGTTGGATGCCGCACTCTCGGCCGACCAAAACCTGGCCTGAGCCTAAAAACGTTTGACATGCCCGGCCATCGTAGTAAACTGCCGTCTACCCTGCGGTGTTCGAGATTTGCCATATATTCCTTGAACCATTCTTTCGCATAGGTTGTGGAACATGTTTGGTGGGCGCGATCGTCGCTAGTTCGACGAACCCGAAATTGAACTGACTACGACCACCTTGAGCCATCAGGTTCGGGATGCCGGCAAAAACGGCACAGGCGGGGATATATTCCGAAGCGGTTGCGTACGATAAGTTCGCAGCCGCTTTTTCATTTGTGCTGACGAATGGAGACCCGCGCATGCGCTACTGGTTGATGAAATCCGAACCCGATGAAGTGAGTTTCGCCGACGTCCTCAAGGCGCCCGGCAAGACGGTCGCCTGGTTCGGCGTGCGCAACTACCAGGCCCGCAATTTCATGCGCGACCAGATGGAGGTCGGCGACGGCGTCCTGTTCTATCACTCCAGTTGCGCGGTGCCGGGCGTGGCGGGCATCGCGAAGGTGGCCAGCGGCGCGTATCCCGATGCGTCGCAGTTCGACCCTTCCAGCCATTATTTCGATCCAAAGGCGACGCGCGAGCAGCCGCGCTGGATCTCCGTCGACGTGACGGCGGTGACGGAAGGGCGTTATCTGCCGCTGACCGAGATGCGTGGCGTGCCGGCGCTGGAAGACATGGTGCTGCTGCAGAAGGGCAGCAGGTTGTCCATTTCACCGGTCACGAAAGGGCAGTGGGACAAGGTGCTGGAGATGATGGGCGTTGCGTGACGCTTGGTGGGCTCGGGGAGCCCACCCTACGATGATCGGAGTCGTAGGGTGGGCACCCCGTGCCCACGCGGACGTTCGCAGATGGTCAGTCGTAGGTGGGCACCCCGTGCCCACGCGGACGTTCACAGATGGTCAGTCGTAGGGTGGGCACCCCGTGCCCACGCGGACGTTCGCAGATGGTCAGTCGTAGGGTGGGCACCCCGTGCCCACGCGGACGTTCGCAGATGGTCAGGCGTGAACGGCCCGCTTGTTCGCACCGGAATACGCCCACCCCAACATAATGAGCCCCGCCACGATCATCGGCAGCGACAACACCTGCCCCGACGTGATCGGCAACCCCATCACATGCGTCTCCCAATCGGGCACGCGGAAATACTCCGTGAAGAAACGCGCGCAGCCATACAGCAGCGTGTAGAGCGCACCGACGGCGAGGCGCGGCCGCGGCTTGCGCGCGAACAGCCACATGATCACGAAGACGAGGATGCCGTCGACGAGCATCTGGTACAGCGGCGATGGATGGCGCAGCCCTTCCACGCCCGGCCACAGCATCGCCCACGGCAGGTTCGGATCGGCCAGGCGACCCGGCAGCTCCGCGTTGATGAAATTACCGAGACGGCCGCACGCATAGCCGATGGGGACCATGGGCGCGATGAAATCGTACACGTCGAGCAGGTTGCGGCCGCGCTTCCTGGCCCACAGCGCCATCGCGATCAGCACGCCGAGGAAGCCGCCGTGGTACGACATGCCGCCGTGCCACGTCATGAAGATCTCGGCCGGGTGCGAGAAATAATAGTCCGGGCGGTAGAACAGCACTTCGCCGAGGCGTCCGCCGATCACCACGCCCAGCATCCCGTAGAACAGCATGTCGTCGAGGTCGGTGTTGGTCCAGCCCTGCGCCTGCACGTGGGCCTGCGTCTTGATGCGGACGCGGCCGAGCAGGATGAACAGGGCGAAGGCGACCACGTACATGATCCCGTACCAGTGGATGTCGACGGGGCCGATGCTGAAGGCGACCGGGTTCGGTTGCGGGTGAACGAGCATAATTAAATTGTCCTCAGTAGTTCCAGGAAGCCCTTGAGCACCGGCGAAGGATTATCGCGGCGCCATGCGATGCCGGTCTCGACCAGCGGGGTCGCGTCGGCGAGGGCACGGTATTCTACGCCCGGCCGCATCAGGTTCGACACGGATTGTGGCACAAGTGCCAACCCCATGCCTGCGGAGACCAGACTGACGATCGTTTGCATCTGGATCGCCTGCTGGCCGATGGCCGGCGTAATGCCGGCTTCACGGAAGCAGGACAGGATGGCGTCGTGCAGCGCGGGCGAGATCTCGCGCGGAAAAATAATCAATGGCAGGGCGGGCAGGTGGCGCAGCGCGACCGGCCCCTTCTTGCGCAGCAGTCCCGCGGGCGCGCACAGGATCAGCGGCTCGTCCAGCACCTTCATGTAATCGAGCTCGGCGCGCGCGCGGTCGGGCAGCGGGGGGATCAGGAGGCCGGCGTCGATGCGGCCGCGCAGCAGTTCGTCCACCTGCACATCCGACGTCGCTTCCTGCAACGACAGCTGCACGCCCGGATAGCGTTCGCTGTAGCGGCGCAGGAACGGCGGCAGCACGCTGTAGTCGGCCGAGGTGATGAACGCGAGCGCCAGCCGTCCCGCTGCCCCGCTGGCAGCGCGCCGCGCCAGTTCGGGCAGCAGGGCGGCCTCGTTCAGGATGCGGCGGGCTTCGGGCAGCAGGGCGCTGCCGGCCGGCGTCAGCGCGACCGTGCGGCGGTTGCGCAGGAACAGCGCGGTGCCGAGGCCGTCCTCCAGTGCGGCGATCGCCTGCGACAGCGGCGGCTGCGTCATGTGCAGGCGCGCGGCGGCGCGGCCGAAATGCAATTCCTCGGCCACGGTGACGAAGTAGCGCAGCTGGCGCGTTTCGATGTTCATCGTATGGGTGGCGTGTCTGTGATTCGCGCAGCATATCAGAAGCACGCGTGACCGCCCATTTGACGCGAGCCGGTCCGCGCGGCATGCTGGGAAAATCGTCCCATCAGGAGCCGACCATGCCTTACAACCGCCGTTCCCGCCACGTGACCGAAGGCGTCGCCCGCAGCCCGAACCGCTCGATGTATTACGCGATGGGCTATCGCAAGGAGGATTTCGACAAGCCGATGATCGGCGTCGCCAACGGCCATTCCACGATCACGCCCTGCAACTCGGGCCTGCAGAAACTGGCCGACGTGGCCATCGCCACCATCCGCGATGCCGGTGCGAATCCGCAGGTGTTCGGCACCCCCACCATTTCCGACGGCATGTCGATGGGGACGGAGGGCATGAAGTTCTCGCTGATTTCGCGCGAGGTGATCGCCGACTGCATCGAGACGTGCGTCAACGGCCAGTGGATGGACGGCGTCGTCGTGATCGGCGGCTGCGACAAGAACATGCCGGGCGGGATGATCGCGCTGGCGCGCACGAACGTCCCCGGCATCTACGTGTACGGCGGCACGATCAGGCCGGGGCACTGGAAGGGCAAGGACCTGACGATCGTGTCGGCGTTCGAGGCCGTCGGCGAATTCACGGCGGGGCGCATGAGCCAGGAGGATTTCGACGGCATCGAGCGCAATGCCTGCCCGTCGTCCGGGTCGTGCGGCGGCATGTACACGGCGAACACGATGTCGTCGTCGTTCGAGGCGCTCGGGATGTCGCTGCTGTACTCGTCGACGATGGCCAATCCGGACGACGAGAAGGTGGGATCGGCGGCGGAGTCGGCGCGCGTGCTCGTGGAAGCCGTCAAGCGCGACCTGAAGCCGCGCGACATCATCACGAGACGATCGATCGAGAACGCGGTGGCGGTGATCATGGCGACCGGCGGCTCGACGAATGCCGTGCTGCACTACCTCGCCATCGCGCACGCGGCCGAGGTGGAATGGACGATCGACGATTTCGAGAGAGTGCGCCGCAAGGTGCCCGTGATCTGCAACCTGAAGCCGTCGGGCGAATACGTCGCGACGGACCTGCACCAGGCGGGCGGCATCCCGCAGGTGATGAAGCTGCTGCTGGACGCGGGCCTGCTGCACGGCGATTGCATCACCATCACGGGCCGCACGCTGGCGGAGGAACTGGCGAACGTGCCGTCCGTGCCGCCGGCAGGGCAGGACGTCATCCGTCCGCTGGACCGGGCGTTGTACAGCGAAGGGCACCTGGCGATCCTGAAGGGGAATCTGTCGCCGGAAGGCTGCGTGGCCAAGATCACGGGCCTGAAGAATCCCGTGATCACGGGGCCGGCGCGCGTGTTCGACGACGAGTACAGTGCGATGGACACGATCCTCGCGAACAAGATCAACCCGGGCGACGTGCTCGTGCTGCGCTACCTGGGCCCGCGCGGCGGCCCCGGCATGCCGGAGATGCTGGCGCCGACCGCGGCGCTGATCGGCAAGGGACTCGGCGAATCCGTCGGGCTGGTCACGGACGGTCGCTTTTCCGGCGGGACGTGGGGCATGGTCGTGGGCCATGTGGCGCCGGAAGCGTTCGAGGGCGGCACGATCGCGCTCGTGCAGGAAGGGGATTCGATCACGATCGACGCGCACCGGCAGCTGATCCAGCTGAACGTGCCGGACGACGAGATCGCCCGCCGGCGCGCGGCGTGGGTGCGGCCGGCGCCGCGTTATACGCGTGGGGTGCTGGCCAAGTTTGCGGCGCTTGCGCAGCCGGCGAGCAAGGGGGCGGTGACCTGCTGAGCATCCGAAGTCGGAGCGCGTTGAGCCGTCGTCCCCGCGTAGGCGGGGACTCAATTTCTCATGAGCTGGCGATACGCGTGCAACTTGGGCCCCCGCCTTCGCGGGGGCGACGTTGACATGTTCGTATGCATTGACACGTTCGTACGTTCATACGCTCGGAGAACATGTCATATACGCCACATGGCCTGTTCGCCAACAAAGCACGCGTGTTAAGCTGCCGGGCGCCTTATTTGCGCTTGCCGAAGCTCTGCTTGACGCGCTCCTTGCGCCGCTTTTCGTCGAGGTCGTGGGCCTTGCGCTTGTCGAGGCCCAGCATCTTTTCGATGAACTCGAACCAGATGAAACCGGCGACCATCAGGCCGACGATCCACCACCAGGACAGTTCGGCGAAGCGCCAGACCTCGAAATAGCGCAGGACGACGAGGACGAGGATCAGCAGGATCAGGGGCATAACGGAATTCCTTTCGAGCGGCCATGTTACAACAGTGCTGCTGATAAGCAACGGAATACTGCCATCTGGTCAACGACAATCTGTATCATCCGTTACCAGGTATGTCCAAGCCGCTATGCGCTGGGAAACACGATAGAATTCGAATTAAAGAAATGCCCCCAACTGGAGAGAGTCGATGAAACGTACCATGATGTTGTTCGCTGCAGTCTCTGCCCTGGCTTCGACCGGCGCCTTCGCGCAAGACGCGGCCGCCCTGGCGAAGGCCAAGAATTGCATGGCTTGCCACTCCGTGCAAACCAAGCTGGTCGGCCCGGCCTACAAGGACGTCGCCGCCAAATACGCAGGCCAGAAAGATGCCGAAGGCAAGCTGGTTGCCAAGGTCCTGAAGGGTGGTTCGGGTGTCTGGGGTCCGGTCCCGATGCCGGCCAACCCGCAAGTCAGCGAAGCGGAAGCGCACACGCTGGTCAAGTGGGTCCTGGCGCAGAAATAATTCGCGGCAGGGTGGGCTCATCGAGCCCACGCGTGACGTTCGCGTCATGTTGGCTAAAAGCGCGCCATGTTTTGCAGGCGCGCTTTTTTATTGCGAGGAAAACGAACTAGCGGATGACGTCCAGTTTGGTCCGCTTGCCGCCCTTGTAGGTGAACAGCGTCAGCGCGCCATCCTTGATGTCGCCGTTCGCATCGAACTGGATCGTCCCGGTCACGCCCTCGTACTTGATGTTCTTGAGGACCGGCAGGTATTTGGCGGGATCGGCCGATTTCGCGTTCTGCATCGCCGTCGCCATCACCATCACGGAATCGTAGACGTACGGCGCGTACAGCTGCACGTCCATGTTGAACTTCTTCTTGTAGCGCGCGCGGAAGTCTTCCATGACTTTTTCCTGCGGACCTTTTACGCCGCCCGCTTCCGCGCAATAGACCTTGCCTTCGCCGAGGCCGTCGCCGGCCAGGCGGCCCAGCGCGTCCGTGCACATGCCGTCGCCGCCCATGAACACGGCCGTGATGCCGAGCGCCTTCATCTGCTTGAGCATCGGGCCCGCGACGGAATCCATGCCGCCGAAGAAGATCAGGTCCGGCTTCTTGGCCTTGATCGACGTGAGGATCGCCGTGTAGTCGGTGGCCGTGGCGCTCGTGAATTCGCGGCCGACGACCTTGATGTCCGGCTTTTTCAGGCCCTTCGCGAACTCGTCCGCGACGCCCTGGCCGTACGTCGTGCGGTCGTCGATGATGGCGATGTTCTTTGCGTGCAGCGTGTCGATCGCGTACTTGCTCAGCGTGCTGCCCAGCTTGGCGTCGCTGGCGACGACGCGGAATGCGCCCGGGAAGTGCTGGCGCGTGTAGACGGGGGCCGTCGTGGCGGGCGAGATCTGCACGATGCCGGCGTCGTTGTAGATTTTCGACGCGGGCACGGTGGTGCCGGAATTCAGGTGGCCGATCACGCCGTTGACTTTCGCATCGACGAGCTTCTGCGCCACCGCCGTGCCCTGCTTGGGATCGGCGCCGTCGTCTTCGGAGATCAGTTGCAGCGTGACCTTCTGGCCGTTCAGCGTGACGCCCTTCGCGTTGAGCTCGTCGATCGCCATGCGTGCGGCGTTCTCGTTGTCCTTGCCGAGGTGGGCGCTGGGGCCGGAGATCGGCGCCACGTGGCCGATCTTGACCACTTGCTGCGCGCTCGCCGTGCCCGCGAAGGCGAGGGCGATGGCGAAGGGAATGAGTTTCGTAGTGACCTGCATGTTCTCTCCAGGAAGAATGTTATGTGCGCCGAGCAAAGTTACTCTAATTTACGCTGCGCGCAAAGCGTTCTAAAGGCGAGAGCGATCGCGTTCAGTCGCGCGAGCGCAGGTGCGTGAGTTCCTGCGCGACGGCGCGCGCGACGACCTGCTCGACCGTCACCTGCAGACCGTCGCGCAATTCCGTCGCGAGCCGCGTCACCACGTGGTCCAGCACGGGCGCCATGCTGCTGCGGACCTGGTCTTCCAGCACCAGTTCGACGCGGTCCTGCAACCGGTCGAGCACGCGCGCGACGAGGCGTTCCTCGAGGGCGCGCCAGGCGTCGTCGTCGAGCTCGCGCCGGGTGGGCTGCTCCGGTTCCGGCTGTGCTTCCACGGCCGGTGCCGCCGCGCTTTCGGGCACGACCTCGGGCACGACCTCGGCCACGACCTCGGTGAGGACGGGGATGCTTTCGTCGTTGAAGGGAATATCGCTCATGATTGCCCCGCCACGAAGTGGGTCAACGGATAGGACTGCTTCTTGTAGGCGACGTAGCGCGCGCGGCCGGCGGCGGCGTCTTCCTCGTCCGTCGAGATGATTTCGAACACGCGCGCGAACTGCTCGAAGCCGGCCGGCGTGCGGCGCGTCAGGTTCACGAGCATGTCGCGGTGCGGCAGCTCGACGCGTTCGTCGGCGGTGACGATCACCGGCGTCTCCGACGCGAGGGGATCGCCCGCCATCACGTGCGGGATGAAGTCGGTGCCGGACAGCGTCCACAGCGCCTCGTTCAGCGCTTCCGCCTGCGCCGGGCTGTCGGCCAGCAGGACGAGCTTCGCGCGCGCCGCATACGCCTTGCGCGCGAGGCGGCAGACGTAGCTGAGCTTGTCGGGGATGTTGGTGTGGAAGTCGATCCGGGTCATGGGAGTCGGAGTCATCAGAACTGGAAATCCGGTGGCGTTTTCTTCGGCTGCGGCTGCTGGCGCGGTTGTTGCCGTTCCGCCTGCGCGGCGGCGGCATCGGGCGCCTTCGCCTCCGGCAATCGTGGCGGAGGCGAAGGCAGGTTCGCCGGCGCGGCTGCTTCGGCGCTCCCGGTCTGGTAACCCGGCGGCAGCATCGTCTTGCGTGGATACGACGCCGCATCGAGCGCGTCGTTCCACGCGCCTGCCGCGAAGCCCGTCACCTGGCGGGTGCCGACGGCGAGCAGCGGCAGCTCGTCCTTGCCACCGGCGCGCTGCAGCTGCTCGCGGTCTTGCGCCGTGTTCACGGTCTTTTCCGCGAACGGGATGCCGCGCGCGCGCAGCAGGGCGCGGCCCTGGTCGCAGGCGTCGCAGCCGGCCGTCGTGTACAGGGTCACCGGATGGAGCCGAACGGCGCGCGCCAGCTCGTACGGCAGCGACGGACTCGTTACCGGTTGGCTGTCCGGACGCAGCACCTGGGCCGCTACTTTCGGTGGAGGCGTATCGCTGTAATGCGTGACGCCGGCCGCATCCTTCCACTTGTACGTCTGGCCCTGCGCGGCGGCAGTGGCGGCGACGAGTGCGAATGCGGCGGCGGCACGCATGTGACTCAGGCCTGCATCCCGTTGTGGCGCAGCAGCGCGTCGATCTTCGGTTCGCGGCCGCGGAAGGCCTTGAACGATTCGAGCGCCGGGCGCGAGCCGCCCACGGCCAGGATCTCGCGGTGGAAGCGCTTGCCCGTCTCGTCGAGCAGCGAACCGCCGCCCGCTTCGACGGCTTCCTCGAACGCGGCATACGCGTCCGCCGACAGCACCTCGGCCCACTTGTAGCTGTAATAGCCGGCCGCGTAACCGCCCGCGAAGATGTGGCCGAACGAATGCTGGAAGCGGTTGAACGACGGCGGGATCAGCACGGCGAACCTGGTGCGTACCTCGTCGACCAGTTCCTGCACGGTCTTCTGGCTGGTCGGGTCGAAGTCGTAGTGCAGGTGCATGTCGATCAGCGAGAACTCGACCTGGCGCAGCGTCTGCATGCCGGACTGGAAGTTCTTCGCCGCGAGCATCTTGTCGTACAGCGCGCGCGGCAGCGGCTCGCCCGTCTTCACGTGCGCCGTCATGCCTTGCAGGACGTCCCACTCCCAGCAGAAGTTTTCCATGAACTGCGACGGCAGCTCGACGGCATCCCATTCCACGCCCGAGATGCCGGACACCGACAGCTCGTCGACTTCCGTCAGCATGTGGTGCAGGCCGTGGCCGAATTCGTGGAACAGCGTCGTCACTTCATCGTGCGTGAACAGCGACGGCTGCAGCTTGCCGTCGACCTCCGCCGGCGGCGTGAAGTTGCAGGTCAGGTACGCGATCGGCGTCTGCACGATGCCGCCCGTGGTGAGCCTGCGCCCGCGCGCGTCGTCCATCCACGCGCCCTGGCCTTTGCCCGGACGCGCGTACAGGTCGAGGTAGAACTGGCCGATGAGTTGACCGTTCTTCTCGATGCGGAAGAAACGCACGTCCGGATGCCAGACCGGGGCGTCGTCCGGGGAAATCGTCACGTCGAACAGCTTCGAGATCAGGCCGAACAGGCCGGCGACGACCTTCGGCTCCGGGAAGTATTCCTTCACTTCCTGCGCGGAGAACGCGTAGCGCTTCTCGCGCAGCTTTTCCGACGCATAGGTCACGTCCCACGCCTGCATGTCGGCGATGCCCAGTTCGCCCTTCGCGAACGCGCGCAGCTCGGCCAGGTCCTTCTCGGCGTACGGACGGGCGCGGCGGGCGAGGTCTTCCAGGAACTCGATCACGTGTTCCGGCGTCTCGGCCATCTTCGGTTCGAGCGAGACGTGGGCGAAGCTCTGGAAGTCGAGCAGCTTCGCCTCCTCGTCGCGCAGTTTCAGCAGCTGGGCGATGTTGCCCGTGTTGTCCCACTTTTCCAGCTCGGAGAACACGGCGCCCATCTCGGATGCCTTGGTGGCGTTGGCGCGGTAGATCTGTTCGCGCAGTTCGCGCTTGTCGGCGAATTGCAGGATCGGGAAATAGGACGGGAAGTGCAGGCTGAATTGCCAGCCGGTCTTGCCGTCGCGCTCCGCCGCGGCGCGCGCGGCCGCCTTGACGTCGTCCGGCAGGCCGGACAGGTCGGCTTCGTCGGCGACGAGCAGTTTGTAGTCGTTGGTCGCGTCCAGCACGTTTTCCGAGAAGCGCGTGGACAGTTTCGCCTGCTCTTCCTGGATCTCGGCGAAGCGTTCCTTCTGTTTCTCCGGCAACTCGGCGCCGCCCAGGCGGAAGTCGCGCAGGGCGTTCTCGACGATGCGCTTGCGGGCCGGCGCCAGGTTCGCGAAGTCGGCGCTCGCGCGCAGCTGCTTGTATTTGTCGAACAGCGCCTCGTTCTGGCCCAGCTCCGTCCAGAACTCGGTGATCTTCGGCTGGTTCTCGTTGTAGGTGGCACGCAGCTCGGGCGTGTCCATCACGTGGTTCAGGTGGTTGACCACGCCCCAGGCACGGCCCAGGCGTTCCGTCGCTTCCTCGAGCGGGACGACGAAATTGTCCCACGTGACGGCGCCTTGCGCGGGTGCTTCGGCCTGGGTCACGGCGGTGCGTGCTTCGGCGATCAGTTGCTCGATCGCCGGCGTCACATGCTCGGGACGGATCAGGTCGAATCGCGGCAGGCCCGAAAAATCGAGAAGGGGATTCGCGAGGAGGGGATTGGTCGTTTCGGTCGTCATGTCAGAGTCCTTATATTCAATCTCACCGCCATCTTACTACCTGGGCCTACCGTGCGTTACGCCGACGCATACGTCGCGTGGGCACAGGGTGCCCACCCTACGATGGTTGCCGGTTGGGTGGGCTCCCCGAGCCCACGCGGACGCATTCAGCCGCGTTTCGCGACGCGCTCGGCCGACTCCAGCGTATTCATGAGCAGCATGGTGATGGTCATCGGACCCACGCCACCCGGCACCGGCGTGACGTGGCCGGCGACTTCCTTGACGCTGTCGAAGTCGACGTCGCCGCACAGCTTGCCTTCGTCGTTGCGGTTGATGCCCACGTCGATGACGATGGCGCCCGGCTTGACCATGTCGCCCGTCAGCGTGTTGCGGCGGCCGACGGCGGCCACGACGACGTCCGCCTGGCGGGTGTGGTAGCCCAGGTCCGGCGTACCGCTATGGCAGATGGTGACGGTGGCATTCTGTTGCAAGAGCAGCAGCGCCATCGGCTTGCCGACCGTGTTGCTGCGGCCGATCACGACGGCATGCTTGCCGCGCAGGTTCACGCCGGTCGTCTCGATCAGCTTCATGCAGCCGTACGGGGTGCACGGGCGGAAGCCTTCCAGGCCGGCCATCAGTTCGCCGGCGGACAGCACGGAATAGCCGTCCACGTCCTTGCTGGTGGCGATGGCTTCGATGACTTTCGTTGCGTCGATGTGCTTCGGGAGCGGCATCTGCACGAGGATGCCGTGGATGGCCGGATCCGCGTTCAGGGCGGCGATGCGGTCGAGCAGGGCCTGCTCGGAGAAATCGGCCTCGTACTTTTCCAGCACGGAGTGGAAGCCCACGTCGCCGCAGGCCTTGACCTTGTTGCGCACGTAGACGTGGCTGGCCGGATCGTCGCCGACGATGATCACGGCCAGGCCGGGCTGGTGGCCGGCAGCGGTGAGGGCGGCGGTGCGGACGGCGATGTCGGCGCGCAGTTGTTGGGAAAGTTTGACTCCATCGATCAATTGGGCGGTCATGGCGGGGGCTCGTGTGCTGGACAAAAACGAAATTATAAGCGCCCACGAGGGTATCGCGCGCCGCCCGGAGGCGTTCGTTGTCATATTTATCGACGTGCCTGTGTCGGGCGGAACCCGTATTTCATGCGTCCGACATGGCTTTCATCTCACATTATGAAATTGAATATCATATTTTGAAAATTGAGTGTTCCACTGGTAGAATCGACACGCTTTATTCAAGGGATAGTCTTTTCGCCACCAAACGTCCGGGATAAACGGGATCGGGTGGGGCACCACACTCAAGGAGACGTAGCAAATGTCAGCTCAACTCGACCAGTTGACGGCACAAGCCGCCAACGACCCGGATACGCTCGAGACCAAGGAATGGCTCGACGCGCTTGAAGCGGTCATCGAATTCGAAGGTACCGATCGCGCGCACTACCTGCTGGAGCGCCTGGTCGATCTGGCGCGCCGCCGCGGCGCCCACGTTCCGTTCTCGAGCAACACCGCCTACGTGAACACGATTCCGGCCCACCTGGAAGCGCACTGCCCCGGCAACCTGGAATACGAAGAGCGCCTGCGCTCGTGGATGCGCTGGAACGCCATGGCGATGGTCGTCAAGGCCAACCGCCTCGACGGCGACCTCGGTGGCCACATCTCGTCGTTCGCCTCGCTGGCCAACATGCTGGGCATCGGCTTCAACCACTTCTGGCACGCCGAGACCGAAGACCACGGCGGCGACCTGCTGTACATCCAGGGCCACTCGTCGCCGGGCATCTACGCCCGCGCCTTCCTGGAAGGCCGCCTCTCCGAAGAGCAACTGCTGAACTTCCGCCAGGAAGTCGACGGCAAGGGCCTGTCGTCGTACCCGCACCCGAAACTGATGCCGGACTTCTGGCAGTTCCCGACCGTGTCGATGGGCCTGGGCCCGATCATGGCGATCTACCAGGCACGCTTCCTGAAGTACCTGGAAGCCCGCGGCATCGCCAAGACCGACAACCGCAAGGTCTGGGTCTTCTGCGGCGACGGCGAGATGGACGAGCCGGAATCGATGGGCGCGATCGGCATGGCCGCGCGCGAAAAGCTGGACAACCTGGTCATGGTCGTCAACTGCAACCTGCAGCGCCTGGACGGCCCGGTGCGCGGCAACGGCAAGATCATCCAGGAACTGGAAGCGGACTTCCGCGGCGCCGGCTGGAACGTCGTCAAGGTCATCTGGGGCCCGGGCTGGGACGCCCTGCTGGCCAAGGACAAGGACGGCATCCTGCAGCGCGTGATGATGGAAACCGTCGACGGCGAATACCAGAACTACAAGGCGAAAGACGGCGCGTACGTGCGCAAGCACTTCTTCGGCAAGCACCCCGAGCTGCTGAAGATGGTCGCGAACATGACCGACGACGACATCTGGCGCCTGACCCGCGGCGGCCACGATCCGCACAAGATCTACGCGGCCTTCAAGAACGCCCAGGAAAACAAGGGCACCCCGACCGTGCTGCTCGTGAAGACCGTCAAGGGCTTCGGCATGGGCAAGTCGGGCGAGGCGCGCAACACGGCGCACCAGACCAAGAAACTGGACGACGAAGCCATTCGCGAAATGCGCGACCGCTTCGCCATCCCGATCCCGGACGACAAGCTGGCCGACATCCCGTTCTTCAAGCCGTCCGACGACGCGCCTGAAATGAAATACCTGCACGAGCGCCGCAAGGCCCTCGGCGGCTACCTGCCGCAGCGCCGCCAGCAGGCCGACGAGAAGCTGCCGGTCCCGCCGCTGTCGAGCTTCAAGGCCGTCACCGACCCAACCGCCGCCGGCCGCGAGATCTCGACGACGCAAGCCTATGTGCGTACGCTGACCGCGCTGCTGAAGGACCCGGCCATCGGCCAGCGCATCGTCCCGATCCTCGTCGACGAATCGCGTACGTTCGGCATGGAAGGCCTGTTCCGCCAGATCGGTATCTTCAACCAGCAGGGCCAGTTGTACGAGCCGGTCGACAAGGACCAGGTGATGTACTACCGCGAAGACAAGGCGGGCCAGATCCTGCAAGAGGGTATCAACGAAGCGGGCGGCATGTGCTCGTGGATCGCCGCGGCGACGTCGTACTCGACGAACAACCGCGTGATGATCCCGTTCTACACGTACTACTCGATGTTCGGCCTGCAGCGTGTGGGCGACCTGGCCTGGCTGGCCGGCGACATCCGTGCCCGCGGCTTCCTGATGGCCGGTACGGCCGGCCGCACGACGCTGAACGGCGAGGGCCTGCAGCACGAAGATGGTCACAGCCACATCTTCGCGGCGACCATCCCGACCTGCGTCCCGTACGACCCGACCTACGCGCACGAAGTGGCGGTGATCATCCAGAACGGCCTGCACCGCATGGTGGAGAAGCAGGAGGATGTGTTCTACTACATCACCATCATGAACGAGAACTACGAGCAGCCGGGCCTGAAGCCGGGTACGGAAGAGGGCATCATCAAGGGCATGTACCTGCTGCAGGAAGGCGATAAAGACGCCAAGCAGCGCGTGCAGCTGATGGGCTCCGGCACCATCCTGCGCGAGTCCGTGTTCGCCGCCGAGCTGCTGAAGAACGACTGGGGCGTCGCCGCCGACGTGTGGTCGTGCCCGTCGCTGACGCTGCTGGCCCGCGACGGCCAGGACGCCGACCGCTGGAACCTTACGCACCCGCTCGATGCGCCGCGCGTGCCGTACGTGACCCAGCTGCTGCAGGGTTCCGAAGGCCCGATCGTCGCGACGACCGACTACATGCGCCTGTTCGCCGAGCAGATCCGCGCGTACATCCCGAGCGGCCGCACGTACAAGGTCCTGGGCACCGACGGCTTCGGCCGCTCGGACAGCCGCGCCAAGCTGCGCGAGTTCTTCGAGGTGAACCGTTACTACATCACGGTTGCCGCGCTGAAGTCGCTGGCCGAAGAAGGCAAGATCGACGCGAAGGTGGTGGCGGACGCGATCGCCAAGTACGGCATCGATCCGAACAAGCCGAATCCTGTGACCCAGTAATGCTCTGGCGCGTACGCGCTAAAGTACGTCGTCCCCGCGCAGGCGGGGACCCAATTTCCGATGGTCCGCCACGAAATTGGGCCCCTGCCTTCGCAGGGGCGACGGATGAGCTAACGATAAGAATACGGAGCTAACACACTATGAGCATTGTGGAAGTCAAAGTCCCCGACATCGGTGACTTCAAGGAAGTCGAAATCATCGAGCTGATGGTCAAGCCGGGCGACACGATCAAGGTCGACCAGTCGTTGATCACGGTCGAATCGGACAAGGCCAGCATGGAGATCCCGTCGAGCCATGCGGGCGTCGTGAAGGAGATGAAGGTCAAGGTCGGCGACAAGGTCGGCGAAGGTTCGCTCGTGCTGCTGCTCGAGGAAGCCGCGGGCGGCGCGGAAGCTGCTCCGGCCCCGGCACCTGCCGCCGCACCGGCACCGGCGCCTGCTGCCGCCGCACCGGCTCCGGCTCCGGCACCTGCCGCCGCGCCGGCACCGGCACCGGCCGCCGCACCGGCCGCCGCCTCCGCCGCGCCTGCCGCGAGCTTCGCCTCGGCCCACGCCTCGCCGTCCGTGCGCAAGTTTGCGCGCGAACTGGGCGTCGACCTGAACAAGGTGAAGGGTTCCGGTCCGAAGGGCCGCATCACCCAGGAAGACGTGCAGGGCTTCGTCAAGTCGGCACTGGCCGCAGGCCCGACGGCCGCGCCGGCCGCAGCCGGCGGTGGCGCAGGCCTGAACCTGCTGCCGTGGCCGTCGCTGGACTTCTCCAAGTTCGGCGAGACCGAAGCGCAGCCGCTGTCGCGCATCAAGAAGATCTCCGGCCCGAACCTGCACCGCAACTGGGTCATGATCCCGCACGTGACGCAGTTCGAAGAAGCCGACGTCACCGACCTGGAAGACCTGCGCGTCGAATCGAATGCCGCGTATGCCAAGGCCAAGTCGCCGGTCAAGCTGACCATGCTGGCGTTCGTGATCAAGGCCTCCGTCGCCGCGCTGAAGAAGTTCCCGAACTTTAACGCGTCGCTGGACGAAGCCAACGGCCAGCTGATCCTCAAGAAGTACTACAACATCGGCTTCGCGGCCGACACGCCGAACGGCCTCGTCGTCCCGGTCATCAAGGACGCCGACAAGAAGTCCGTGTCGCAGATCGCCACCGAGATGGGCGAGCTGTCCGCACAGGCGCGCGAAGGCAAGCTGTCGCCGGCGAACATGCAGGGCGCGACCTTCACGATCTCGTCGCTGGGTGGCCTGGGCGGTACCGCGTTCACCCCGATCATCAACGCGCCGGAAGTCGCGATCCTGGGCCTGTCCAAGTCCTCGATGAAGCCGGTGTGGGATGGCAAAGCTTTCCAGCCGCGCCTGATGCTGCCGCTGTCGCTGTCGTTCGATCACCGCGTGATCGACGGCGCCGCCGGCGCCCGCTTCACGACCTACCTGGCCGACGTCCTGGCCGACCTGCGCAAGACGCTGCTGTAAGGAGAGCCCATGAGCACCGTTGAAGTCAAAGTCCCGAATATCGGCGATTTCAAGGAAGTCGAAATCATCGAGCTGATGGTCAAGCCCGGCGACACCATCAAGGTCGACCAGTCGCTGGTCACTGTCGAATCGGACAAGGCCAGCATGGAGATCCCGTCGACCCACGCCGGCGTCGTGCAGGAACTGAAGGTCAAGGTCGGCGACAAGGTGAGCGAAGGCTCGCTGCTGCTGACCGTCGACGATGCCGGCGCGGGCGCAGCTGCTGCACCCGCCGCAGCCCCGGCACCCGCCGCGGCCGAGCAGGCACCGGCCAACAAGCCGGCCGATTCGTATGCTCCAGCCCACCCGACCCCGTCGGCACCGGCAGCCCCCATTCCGAACGCGGCCAGCTACACCGGCCCGGTCGACGTCGAATGCGAGATGATGGTGCTGGGCGCCGGCCCCGGCGGCTACTCGGCCGCCTTCCGCTCGGCCGACCTGGGCATGAACACCGTCCTCGTCGAGAAGTACGCGACGCTGGGCGGCGTGTGCCTGAACGTGGGCTGCATCCCGTCCAAGGCGCTGCTGCACGTGGCGCACATCATGGACGAGACGGCGCACATGGCCGATCTCGGCGTGTCGTTCGCCAAGCCGGACGTCGACATCGACAAGCTGCGCGCGTACAAGGACAAAGTCATCAAGACGATGACGGGCGGCCTGGCCGGCATGGCCAAGGCGCGCAAGGTCAACGTCGTCCAGGGCGTGGGTAAATTCCTGAGCCCGAACCACATCGAAGTGACGGCTGCCGACGGCGCGAAGAAGGTCGTCGCGTTCCAGAAGGCGATCATCGCGGCCGGTTCGGCTGTGGTAAAACTGCCGTTCGTGCCGGAAGATCCGCGCATCGTCGACTCCACCGGCGCGCTGGAACTGCGCCAGGTGCCGAAGCGCATGCTCGTCATCGGCGGCGGCATCATCGGCCTGGAAATGGCGACCGTGTACTCGACGCTGGGTGCGCGCATCGACGTCGTCGAGATGATGGATGGCCTGATGCAGGGTGCGGACCGCGAGGCCGTCAAGGTCTGGCAGAAGTTCAACGCATCCCGCTTCGACAACATCATGTTGAAGACCAAGACCGTCGGCGTGGAAGCGCTGCCGGAAGGGATCAAGGTCACGTTCGAAGCCGCCGAGGCGGGCCAGCCGGCACCGGAAGCGCAGGTCTACGACCTCGTGCTGGTGGCCGTGGGCCGCAGCCCGAACGGCAAGAAGATCGGCGCGGAAGCGGCCGGTGTGGCGGTCACCGACCGCGGCTTCATCCCGGTCGACGGCCAGATGCGCACGAACGTCCCGCACATCTTCGCCATCGGCGACCTGGTGGGCCAGCCGATGCTGGCACACAAGGCCGTGCATGAAGCCCACGTCGCCGCGGAAGCCGCGCACGGCGAGAAGGCCTACTTCGATGCGAAGGTGATCCCGTCGGTCGCGTACACCGATCCGGAAGTGGCATGGGTCGGCCTGACGGAAGACGAAGCGAAAGCCAAGGGCATCAAGGTCGAGAAGGGCCACTTCCCGTGGGCCGCATCGGGCCGCGCCGTCGCCAACGGCCGCTCGGAAGGCTTCACGAAGCTGCTGTTCGACGCCGAGACTCACCGCATCATCGGCGGCACGATCGTCGGCACGAGCGCCGGCGACATGATCGGCGAAGTCGCGCTGGCCATCGAGATGGGCGCGGACGGCGTGGACATCGGCAAGACGATCCATCCGCACCCGACCCTCGGCGAGTCGATCGGCATGGCGGCGGAGGCCTACGAAGGCGTCTGCACCGACCTGCCGCCGCCGCGCAAGCGTTGATGTAAGCGTTGTACGTCGTAAAGGAACCGGGGCCGTGTGCCCCGGTTTTTTTACGGTCGATTTGTTCCGTCAAGCCGGCGTTGCAGCATGTCCTTTGCCACGGCAAGCGCGTTGTCCGGCGTCGCCGCGACATCCGGTGCGACGCCCACGCCTTCCCAGTTGGTGTGGGTAATGGGACTGATGGTGCGCGCACTGGGTATCGCGGCGAAAAAATGGTCGCCGAGGCGGAAGGGACGTGTCGGGTGGGCGCCGCCCCAGGTCCGTTCGCCGATCAGCGTGGCGCGTTTCAGCGCCTGCATCGTGTAGGCGAAGTCTTCGCCGGCCGACATCGTGCCGGGACCCGTCAGGATCAGGACCGGCTTCTTGCCGCCATAGCGCTTGCCGTCCAGCTGATCGACCGACCAATGCTGCGTGGCGACCCCGGTATCGCGGTCCCAGATGTCGTTGAGGCGCGTACGCTCGTCGACGAAATAGCTGACCAGTAGAGCCACCCCGTCCGGTGTGCCGCCGTGGTTGTTGCGCAGGTCGATGATCAGACCATCGGTATCGGCGAGCTTGTCCATCGCAGCCGCATATCTTGGGGCCACGAGGAAAGGCGGCGGGAAGCCGGAAAGGTCGAGGTAGCCGATCCTGGGGCTCAGGCGATCGACTTTTTCCACGCCGAGGCTGGACGCGAGGATACGCTGGCGCACATCAGGGGGCGCGATCCGCTCCCACTCGGCCAGCGTCGTGGGGCGCGGCCCGACTTCACGGTCGGGCGGCACCAGCCCAGGGTCGAATCCCACGAACAAATGCTTGTCATGAAGGACCTCGGCAAGGTCGGCCGTGAGCTGTTTTGCCAGTTGTTCGCCATCCGTGATCCCATCGTACTTGCCCTCGCGCTGGCGCTGCTGCAGGACCGTCCCGACCTGCCTGGCCTTGTCGGGAAAGACGTAGTGATCGTTCAGCTTTGCCACGAGCGCATCGATCGCTTGCACGCGCATCGCCCTGTCGACGGCAACCTTGGGCGGCGGCTCGGGCGTGGCGGCATGGGCGCCGAGCGTGGTCAGCAGCAGGAAGCACGGTACGACGATCCATCTCTTTTTCATCATTTTTCCTTTGGCAGGGAGTAGGAAACGATTTATTCACGGTATCAGCAATAAAGCGAAATCAGAGTAGCATAAAAACTACAACAGAATGGTAATATCTTTGACAAGTAATCAGCCTGCATATTGACTTGCACTACCGGGCGATCGGCGAAAGCGACCGCATGACGCTCAAGTTCGTGAAGCCATGAAAAACCGGGGCACGCGTGCCCCGGTTTTTTTACGCCGGTCGAATCGTTACGGCTTGGCCGCGTACAGTCCGATTTCGGACAGCGTCGTAAAGGTGCTGTCGCCGTTATTGGAAGTGATGTTGAGCCGGTACCAGCGATAGGCGCCCGGGCTCGCGATCGTGTAGCTCTTCTGCTGGATGCGGGAGGCGAACGCCTGCCCGCTCTGCGTGTCGAGCGTCGTCCAGTTCACGCCGTCGTTGGAACCCTGGAACTGCCAGTCCTTCGGATCGCGCGGCACCAGGTCGGTGGAGCTGATGACCGTGTAGCGCTGGACCGTCTCCGTGTGGCCGAGGTCATACTGCAGCCAACCCATCACGCCCTTGTAGAACCAGTACGACCCCGAGTTCTGGTCGAAGACGTACTTCGCGTTGCCCGGGTTGTTCGCACTGTCGTTGGGCGTGCCCCCGGTGGCGACGTTCGCCAGCGGATGCACGGGCGTGACGCTGTCCTCCGGAGAATTGGCGCTCGTGCCGGCCGCGTTCGTCGCCGTGACGGTGTAGTAGTAGGTCGTGCCGTTGGTCACCGACGTGTCGATGTAGCTGCCGCCCGTGACGTTGGCCGCGATGGTCGTGTAGGGGCCGCCGCTGGACGTGGCGCGCAGCACCGCGTAGCCGGTGGCGCCGGACGACTGCTGCCAGCGCAGCGGGACGGCGCCGTCGCCCGGCTCGGCCAGCAGCGTGGCGGGCGCTTGGGGAATGGCGGCGGGCGCGCCGCCGTCGCCGCCCGTGATTTGCACGTTGCTGAAGGTGGAGGTATTCAGCGTGCCGTTGGCAACCGAGGCGACCACCAGGCCGGCATAGATCGTGTCCGGCAGCGGGCCGTCGATGCGGCCGACGTCGGTGGCGGCCCAGTTGGTCCCGTCGGGAGACAAGTAACCCGTGATCATGTTGCCGATGCGCTCGAGCTTCACCCAGTAAGAGGCGGTGGAGCTTGCAATGGGGAGCACCTTGTTTCCGTAGTTATTGCCGCCGTAAACAGCGAGATTCTGCATGTTCTGTTCGGCCTGGATCCGGTTGGTAATGGCCATCCAGGCGCGCGGCGCACCCTTCGCAAGGCTCGTGCGCATCATGACGCCGGCTTTCGCGGACGGGCTGGTGTTCTGGAGCGACTCCACTTTCGCGATGATGGCGCCGTCTCCGGTGAGCGCCTGGTACGCGAAGTGGCAGCTATCGTTCCCGCCCCAGATCTCGGCGCCTCCCCCTTTCACGGTCCATTTGCCGTCGGCGTAGGTGGCCGAGCCGGCCGGGGCGGCCCCCCCGATGTCCGCGTCGGCAAAGCCCGAGGTGATCGAGCTGGTGGCGGGAATGGACAACGCCGGCGGGGGCGTCGCCGTCGACGTGTCGACGTCCTTCAGGAACACGAAGCTGCCGCTGTCCACCGGCATCCACTGGCGCCGCTGCGCGATGAACGGTGCCTGCATGCCCTTGCGGTTGACGTAGGCGTTGTAAATCTGGTTGAGCACGATGTTCCCGCCTCCCCAGCCGTTCCACCCGCGGTTCGTGTTGTCGGCGGTGTAGTAGGCGTCGGTGGTGCCGAACGGGAGGAAGGGGGTGGGCTCGAGCTCGTTCACCCGCGCGAAATATTCGCCGGCCGCCAGCAGGCGGTTGTCGAAATCGGAATAGACGTCGATGCCTTGCTTCCACAGCGCCTCGGCGAGCATGACCAGCGATTTCAGCTGTCCGTGGGCATGCCCCTGGTCGCGCAGGGAGTCGCCGAGCATGCCGATGTCGTTGGAACTGCGCAGGCCGATGTGGGCGAGCGTGCGGGTCTGGGCGACGACCCGGTCCAGGAGCTCGGTGTCGTCGTTGAAGATGGCCATCAGACCGAGCGCGTTCAGGGCCAGCGCGCCCTTGTTGGCGGCGCCGAACATGTTCTCGCCATACGGATTCGATGCCGGAATCAGGACATTGGCGAAATATGCCTTGACCGTGGCCGTGTCGGCCTCCGTCCAGTCCGGCCAGGTGCCGCGCAGGATATCCGCGCCGCCCACGAACATGTAGGCATAATCGCCCAGGTCGAGCATCGATTCGCGGCCCGCGAACCCGGTCTGGACGGTCGCCCACTGCATCAGGATGTCGTGTGCCTTCTTCGCGTAGTCCTTGTTGCCGGTGAAATACCACATCCGCGACAGGTTCCAGATCGCGACCATGTCGTTGCGCCATGGCCAGAGATTCACGTCGGGGGCGCGGCTCACGGTCGCGTACGGACCCGCCATGACGTAGGTGAGCCTGGCCTTGCCGTCGTTCGCCAGCTGGTCGTAGGCGGACTTCCACGGCTGCCTGCCTTGGGCGACGTATGACTTGAGCGTCATGAGATCGGCGGCGGTGAGGGGCGTGCCCGGGTGCGTGAAACCGGTGACCTGCGCCACGCCGTCACCCGGGAGCATGGCGGTGCTCAACATGAGCAGCGCAGCGGTCAGACTGGTTCGAGCAAACATCCTGGAGTTTTTTTTCATCGGTAGCCTTCATTAATGAACATCCAAACGGCGCGCCGATGGCGCGCCCCGACAATGTCACGTTCAAGGGCATACCGGGCGTCCCCGTCGCCTTGCCCGCAGCCTCGCCGCGAGGCGAGGCGAGGTGTTTTGTTCGAGCGTCAAACTATTAAATTATCGCAGTCATATTGCCGTACGGCAATAGGTTTACGTATGTATATGGATGAATGTGGCATTAATTTAACATTAACGCCGACTGGCATGCAGTTCATCTTGCAGTCGTGTGTCTTGTCGTGGGAATGTGCGCATTTCTACCGGCCGGCCATCTGCTATGTTGGTTGTCGCTGTCCGTCCCCACTCAAAAAAGAAAGACGCGCATGGCCAACTGCAAACACGTCGTTTCCTTGCTCGCGGCAATCGCGCTCATGCCTGCGCATGCCTCCGGGAGCGAGCCCGCGAAGGTTGTCGTCAGGGGCAGGCACGATCCGTCCACGGTCGTCGTCAAGGGTGTGCGCGATCCGTCGGCATGGTTCCGGATCGAGAGCCAGCACCTGATCGTGTATTCGAACGACGACCCGGATGACGTCATCGAACTGGTCAACAATCTGGAGCGGCTCGACTACGTGCTGCGGCTGTACCTGACGCCGTTCCTGGATGGTCGGGAGACGCTGCCCAAGTTCAGGCTGTACTTCCAGGGCCGGCCGGACCTGCCGCCGGAGATCGGCGCGGTCGACGGCTCCACCACCAGCCTGACCAGCCGCTGCGCATCCGGGACGCTCGCGTTCACGTTCGGCCAGGCGAAGAGCTGGAAGCTGGACAATGCGTCGCTGCTTCGTCCGGAAGACGATTACACGCTGATGACGAACTTCGTCGTGTACGCGGACACGTTCCTGTACCGCCATACCCGCATCCGCGCGCCCGCATGGTTCCTTACCGGCTTCGATGCGTATTTCGGCGGCATGCGCTTCACCGACGACCAGATGCTGGTCGGCCGCGATGCGGGCACCTCCTACAACCTGCTACAGGAGATCGACGAGGGCCGGACCAGGCGGCTGCGGTTCGACGACGTCCTGCACGACCGAACGGTGCCCGGGATGTTCAAGGTCGGCACGAACGGGTATTACCGGCAATGGGAATTTCTCGCCCGCTCGTTCAACCTCGTGCACTACATGCTGTCGTCCGAGGAGAACCGCAATAAGATGGGTAAGTATCTCGAACGGGTCAACGAAGGCAGCGATTCCGCCGACGCGTTTGCCGACGTCTTCGGCTTGTCGGGACAAGAGCTCGACGTCGCGATGTGGCGTTACCGCCAGGCGTCCATGAAAATCCTGCAGGTCGAGGTGCCCGACCTGCCCCGGGCCCATATCGAATTCACCCGCCTGAGCCGCATCGAGGCCGGGTTCGTGCTCGACAACGCCGCGCTGAAGACGTGTCCCGCGCCCGCCGCCGGCAAGACCTTGCTGGCGCGCGTGCAGCAGAAGGCGGCGCAGGCGCCCGCCGTCGATTTCGCCCAGATCACGCTCGCCCGTGCCCAGGTCGAATGGGGCGATCCGCTCGATGCCATCGCCTACCTGACGCGCGCCGTCGGGAACGATCCGTACGACCCCGAGCCGCAGTATCTGCTGGGCCTCGCTCATGCGAAGCTGGCGGACCGCGCTGGCCCCGACAGGCAGGACCAGCTGGCGGCGGCGCGCGCGAGCCTGACCGAAGCCGCCCTGCTGGCGCCGGAAGCGCCCGACGTGTCGTATGCGCTGTTCCGCATCGCGCTCATGGACACGGCGCCGGCCGACAAGGAGATCGGCAGGGCGATCGACGCATGGCGCCACGGGCACGACGTCGTCGCGTTCGCGCGCGCGGCCGCGCTGGCCCATGCATGGCTGGGCGATGCCGCCGGCGCGTACCAGGTGTTCAATACGCTGGCGCGCAACAAGTGGGATCCGGAAAACGCCGCGTGGGCCACGCGCTGGCTCGCCAGACTGGAGAAGGGCGTGCCGCGGGATGAACTACTGGTGGCGATGCGCGGCGAGCGGACGGCGGTGCCCGGCGCCCTGTCGTGGATGCACGATCGCCGCTAAGTGTGTAACAGCGCATCACCCCGGCGGCACGACAGTCTTTATGCTTGTCGTCTTGCGACTCGCCCATGATGCCGTTGATTTGCAGAATCAATGCTTTGGCCGGCGACGCCCGGTGTCATCCCACAACCGCTCCATCGACAAATAGGTGTACGACGCCGTCCACCCGATCAGCAGCATCCCGTTCAGCGCCTGCATGCCCGCCAGCAGGCGCAGGTCGCCGTGCGGCAGCACGTCGCCGTAGCCCAGCGTCGTGTAGGTCTCGGCCGAAAAATACAGGCAGCGCGTGAACGGCAGCGGGCCGGGGGCGCCCATGTGGCCGACGCCGAAGCGCGTCGCCAGCAGGTAGTAGGCGAGCCCGTACAGCAGGATTTCGATGAAGTGCGCGCCGAACGCGCCGACGATCACGAACACGAGCCGCATGCGCGGCGGGATGCGCAATGCGGGCAGCGCGGCCGTCATCAGGCGCAGCACCTCATAGTGGATCACGGTCGTGGCGATCAGCAGGAACGCGCAGGCGGTGATGGCGATGCCCATGCTCGGACTTTCCGGGACGATGTTCGATGCAAGGGAGCATAGCAAAGGTCGGCGCTACGCGATGAAAAGACCGGGACTGCGCGTCCCGGTCTTCTTTAAGCAGGACGCCTGCCGCGTCTCACGGCTTCGCCGCAAACAGCCCGAGCTCCGACAGCGCCGTCGAGGCGGTATCGCCATTATTGGCCGTGATGTTGAGCCGGTACCAGCGATACGCGCCTCCCCCCGCGACCGGGTAGCTTTTCGGCTGGAGACGGTTGGCGAACACCTGGTTGCTTTGCGCGTCGAGCGTCGTCCAGCCGACGCCGTCGTTGGAGCCCTGGAACTGCCAGTCCTTCGGATCGCGCGGGGCCATGTCGCTGGCGCTGATGACGGTGTAGCGCAGGACTGTCTCCGTGTGGCCCAGGTCGTACTTCAGCCACCCGGTCGGGGCCCCGTAGAGCCATTTCGTCGCCGAGTTCCGGTCGAAGGCCAGTCCGGCGTTGGCCGCGTTGTTGGCGCCGTCGGTGGCACTGCCGCCGGTGGCCACGTTCGTCAGCGGATGCACCGGCGTGACGCTGTCCTCGGGAGAATTGGCGCTCGTGCCGGCGCTGTTGGCCGCCGTGACGGTGTAGTAGTAGGTCATGCCGTTGCTCACCGAATTATCCGTGTAGCTGCCGTCCGTGACGCCCGATGCGATGGTCGTGTAGGGGCCGCCGCTGAACGTGGCGCGCTTGACCGTGTAACTGGTGGCACCGAAGGACTGTTGCCAGCGCAGCGGAACGGCCCCGTCGCCGGGTTCGGCCAGCAGCGTGGCGGGCGCGGCCGGGATGACGGCCGGCGCGCCACCATTCCCGCCCGTGACCTGGACGTTGCTGAAGGTGGAGGTGTTCAGCGTGCCGTTGGCATGCGAGACGACCGCCAGGCCGGCATAGATCGTGGCGGGCAGCGTGCCGTCGATGCGGCCGACGTCGGTGGCGGCCCAGTTGGTGCCGTCGGGCGACACGTAGCCGGTGATCATGTTGCCGATGCGCTCGAGCTTCACCCAGTAAGAGGGCACGGTGTTCGCGATGGGCAGGGCCTTGTTGCCATAGTTCGTGCCGCCGTAAACAGAGAGGTTCGGCATGTTCTGTTCGACCTTGACCTGGTTCGTCACGAGCATCGTGGCGCGCGGCGCTCCCTGGGCCAGGCCGGTGCGCATCATCACGCCCGCCTTGGCGTACGGGCTGGTGTTCTGGATCGTCTCGACTTTCGCGATGATCGCGCCGTCGCCGGTGAGGGCCTTGTAGGCGAAGTGGCCGCCATCGGCCGTGCCCCAGCTGTCGGCGCCTGCGCCCACCACGGTCCATTTACCGTTGGCGTACGAGGACGTGCCGGCCGGGGTGCTGTTTCCGATATCGATATCATTCAAGCCCGAAGTGATCGAGGCCGTCGCGGGAATGGCGAGCGCCGGCGCGGGCGCGGCCGTCGAGGTGTCGACCTCCTTCATGAACATGAAGCTGGTGCTGTCCACCGGCATCCACAGGCGCCGCTGCGCGATGTAGGGGGCAGGCCTGCCCTTGCGGACCGCGTAGGCGCCATGGATCACATTGAGCGCGATGTTCCCGCCGCCCCATCCGCGGTTCGTGTTGTCGGCGATGTAGTAGGCGTCGGTGGTGCCGAACGGGAGGAACGGCGTCGGCGCGAGCTCGTTCACCCGTGCGAAATATTCGCCTGCCGCCAGCAGGCGCTCGTCGAGATCGGCATAGACGTCGATGCCCTGTTTCCACAGCGCTTCGGCGAGCATGGACAGCGACAACAGCTGGCCATGGGCGTGCCCCTGGTCGCGCAGGGAATCGCCGAGCATGCCGATGTCGTTGGAACTGCGCAGGCCGATGTGGGCGAGGGTGCGCGTCTGGGCAACGACCTGGTTCAGCAACGCGGTGTCGTCATTGAAGATGGCCATCAATCCGAGCGCGTTCAGGGCCAGCGCGCCCTTGTTGGCGGCGCCGAACATGTTTTCGCCGTAAGGGTTCGACGCCGGAATCAGGACATTGGCGAAATATGCCTTGACCGTGGCCGTGTCGCTGGCCGTCCAGCCCGACCAGGTGCCGCGCAGGATGTCCGCGCCGCCCACGAACCTGTAAGCGTAGTCGCCCAGGTCGAGCATCGACTCGCCGCCCGAGAACGCCGTCTGGTTGGTCGCCCACGCGATCAGGATATCGTGCGCTTTCTTCGCGTAGGCGTCGTTGCCGGTGAAATACCACATCCGCGACAGATTCCAGACAGCGATCATGTCGTTACGCCATGGCCAGAGATTTACGTCGGGGCTGCGGCTCACGGTCGCGAACGGACCCGCCATGACGTAGGTGGACTGCGATTTGCCATCGGCCTTCAATTGGTCATAGCCGGACTTCCATGGCTGCCTGCCCTGGTCGACGTAGGACTTGAGCGTCGCGAGATCGGACACGGTGAGCGGCGCGCCCGGATGCGTGAAACCGATGACCTGCGCCGCGCCATGACCCGGCAGCGCGGCGGTGCTTGCCAGGAACAGTGTCGCGAGGATGTGTCGGATGCCCATAAACTCTTCTCCAGAACTGATTTTCATCGGTACCCCTTCATGAGTGAACATCATTAACCGGCGACACCTCAGCCTCGCGACATCGTGCGCCGGGACTGTCACGTTCAAGGGCGTACCGGGCGTCCCCGTCGCCTTGCCCGTGGTCTCGCAAGACTGCGAGATATTGATTGAGCAACAACATCTAGATGGGCTAGTTATGGTCGATATGTATATAGAGTTATAAAGGTTAACGATAACATAAACGGGCGTGGAGATTGTTCTGTTGAACGCGCGTGTTGCGACGTCGTCAGCCTCATGCTGGTTTAATATCGGTTTGGCCCATAGCGGGCAGACACTCGAATAAGGAACACGCATGAGCATCGCATTCATCGGCCTGGGCAGCATGGGCCACCACATGGCGGCCAACCTGCTGAAGTCCGGCCAGCCCGTCCACGTCTGGAACCGCAGCCCCGCACCCGTGCAGGCGCTGGCGGCGCTAGGCGCGAAGCCGGCCGCGACGCCCGCCGAGTGCGGCATCGCCGACGTCGTCTTCACCATGCTCGCGGACGACGACGCGACGCGCGCCGTGCTGCTGGACGGCGGCGTGCTGGCCGCGATGGCGCCCGGCAGCATCCACGTCAACATGTCCACCGTCTCCGTCGCGTTCGCGCGCGAGATGGCGGCGCTGCACGTCGAGCGCGGCGTCGGCTATGTCGCCGCGCCGGTGCTGGGCCGCGTGGACGTCGCGGCAGCGGGCAAGCTGAACATCCTCGCCGGCGGCAGCGACGAATTGATCGCGCGCGTGCAGCCCCTGTTCGACCTGATGGGACAAAAGACGTGGCGCTTCGGCAGCGAGCCGGAACAGGCGAATGCGATCAAGCTCGCGTGCAACCTGATGCTCGCCTGCGCGATCGAAGCGACGGGCGAGGGCGCCGCGCTGGCGCGTGCCCACGGCGTGCCGGCCGCGGATTTCATCGACCTCGTCACCAGCACGCTGTTCGCCGGCTCGCCCGTGTACAAGGGCTATGGCGGAATGATCGCCGGGGAGCGCTATTCGCCGGCCGGCTTCAAACTGTCGCTGGGCCTGAAGGATGTGCGCCTCGCGCTGGAGGCGGGGCAGGGCAGGGGCTTGCCGCTGGCATTCGGCGAGACGTTGAAGTCGACCTTGCAGGATGCCGTCGCGCAGGGCGATGCCGATCTCGATCTGGCGGCGCTGGGCAAGCACGCGGCGCGGCGGGGCGGATTGAACTGATCACAAAAAGTTCGCGGCAACCGATTGGCAGCGTGGCGTCATGGAAGAAGGCCGGTCGTGTTGCGTCGTATTGACGCTAAGTAATAAATAAACAACAAAGATTCCTTTTTGTAATGACAAAGTTCTTTTTGGAATGATATATTGATCTAAGTTAAACAAATTAAGGAAATCTGCGATGAACGCGCGCTCCCGACTCGCCCTTGCCCTGCTTGCCAGCTTCGCCCTCAATGCCAACGCCAGCGTCATTACCGTACAGGTGGCGACCACGTCGCCCGCGGCACAGGCAAACGCGGCTGCATACAAGCTGGCCGTGGATGCCGCCATTGCCAATCCCGCCGCGTACAAGGGCAGCAAGTCCGTCGCAGTGTACGACAACCTGGCGGTCAAGGATTACTTCGGCGGGATCAGCAATTACGCCTTCGAGTCCACGATCGATTTCGGCGTCACCGCGGCGCAGGCCGGCACGTGGAACTTCCGCACCGGCGTCGATTTCGGCTTCGGCGGCGCCCTGTTCGTCGACGGCGTCGCCCTCGGCTACAACACGCACGACATGTGGTGGGCCAACACCTACGGCGCGGCGAACGGCAGCCTGCAGGGCGCGCTCAATCTTGCGGCGGGCAACCACGTCCTGAAGATCTACGGCATCGAAGACTGCTGCGACGGCGCCATGCAGGCCCAGTTCAAGGCTGCGAATGCCGCCGCCTACGCCACGTTCGCCAGCACCGACCAGCTGAACGCCGTGCCGGAACCGGCCGGCATCGCGACGTTCGGCCTGGGTGCCGGCGCCATCGCCTTCATTCGTCGCCGCCGCAAGCAGGCGTGATATGCCGCGGTGCGGCATGCGATCACGTTGTTAATGGGAGTCCCTGGGCGTAACATCGGCGCTTTCCTACCGATGAGCTGCCCACAATGACAATACCAACCCGCATCCTCACCGCCGTCCTCTCCCTCCTGGCCATTAACGCCTGCGCGGCCGACGCCGCACCGGCGACCTCACACACCGTCGTCCTGCGCGCCGCGCGCATGTTCGACGGCGCCAGCGGCAAGCTCGTCGAGCATCCCCAGCTGACCATCGTCGGTAACAGGATCGTCCGCATCGCACAAGCCGACAAGGCGGACGTGCCGGTCGGCGCCGAGGTCATCGACCTGGGCGACGCGACCCTGCTGCCGGGCTTCATCGACGCCCACGTGCACCTGTCCGGCCAGGGCAGCGACAACTGGTACGGCGACTTCTTCGACAACATGATGCGCTTCCCGGCGGAGCAGGCGCTGTACGGCGCCTATTACGCGCGCATCACGCTCGAGGCGGGTTTCACGTCCGTACGCGACGTCGGCTCGACGGACTGGGTCGCGCTTGGCCTGCGCAACGCCATCGACGCGGGCAAGGTGCCGGGGCCGCGCATGCTCGTGTCGAACTATGCGGTCGGCTCCACCGGCGGCCATGCGGACCAGGACCCGATTCCGCCGCATAAACTGCCGCTGGCCGGGCCGCTGCAGGGCGTGTGCAACGGGCCGGAAGAGTGTCGCGCCGCGGTGCGCTACCAGATCAAGTACGGCGCCAACGTCATCAAGTTCATGCCGTCGGGCGGCGTGCTGTCGCTGTCGGATCCCGTCGATGCACCGGAGCTGTCGCAGGACGAAATGAATGCCGTGATCGGCGAGTCGCACGCGTGGGGCCGCAAGGTCGCGGCGCATGCGCATGGCGACAAGGCGGCGAAGATGGCGGTGGCGGCCGGCGTCGATTCGATCGAGCACGGCAGCTTCATCGAGGACGACACGCTGCGCGCGATGAAGGCGAAAAACGTCTATCTCGTGCCGACGATTTCCGCCATCGCGCACGTCGAGGAAAAGATCGCCACTTTCCCGCCCGTGATCGCGGAAAAGGGCCGCGCCGCCGCGGCGCACCTGCGCCAGACGTTCCGCCACGCCGTGCAGATCGGCGTGCCGATCGCGCTCGGGACGGACGCCGGCGTCGGCGCGCACGGCACGAATGCGCGCGAATTCCGCTACATGGTCGAGAACGGGCTGACGCCCGCACAGTCGCTGCTGGCCGGTACCGCCAACGCGGCTCGCCTGCTGGGCACGTTTGAGCGCGTCGGCACGCTGGAAGCGGGCAAGCTGGCGGACGTGGTGGCCGTTCCCGGCAATCCCATCGCCGACATCACGGTCACCGAGCGGCCGGTGTTCGTGATGAAGGATGGGATCGTCGTACGCAGGAACGCCGCACGCTGATCAGCGGTGGGCCGGCCGCAGGCCTACGTCCGGCTGGCCCTCCACCGCAGGCTCGGACACCTCGCGTTCCAGCACGGCGCGGTACAACATGCCGGCCAATGCACCGCCCAGCAGCGGCGCGAGCCAGAACAGCCACAACTGCGCGAGCGCCCAGGTGCCGGCGAACAGCGCGGGCCCCGTGCTGCGGGCAGGATTGACGGACGTGTTGGTCACGGGGATGCTGATCAGGTGGATCAGCGTCAGCGCCAGCCCGATCGCGAGGCCGGCAAACCCGACCGGCGCCCGCGTGTGCGTCGCGCCGAGAATGATCAGTACGAACATGAACGTCATGACCACTTCGGTGATCAGCGCCGACCCCAGCGAGTAGTTGCCGGGCGAGTGCGCGCCATAGCCGTTGGCGGCGAAGCCGGCCGCCGCATCGAAGCCCGGCTTGCCGCTCGCGATGGCGTACAGGACGGCCGCCGCTGCGATTGCCCCGGCCACCTGCACGAGGATGTACGGGCCGATCTGGCGGGCGGGGAAGCGGCCGCCCGCCCAGAGACCGACGGTCACGGCCGGATTGAAGTGGCCGCCGGAGACCGGACCGAGCGCGTAGGCGCCTGTCAGCACGGTAAGCCCGAAGGCAAGCGCGACGCCGGTGAAGCCGATGCCGACGTCAGGGAATGTGGCGGCCAGCACGGCGCTGCCGCAGCCGCCCAGCACGAGCCAGAATGTGCCGATGAATTCGGCGAGACATTTACGATACATGGCAACCTCCCGAGATGAGGGCGCCACGTCACCGCGCCCGCGGGGCGTGACGCTTTCACCATTCTAGGTGCCGCGCGGCGGGCCGCCAGAAAAATCGTGCAGCAGCCCGCCTGTGCGCCGTGTGCGTCCGGCGTTCAGGTGCGGACCGGACGTCCTTCCACCGCCGGCTCGGTTTCGTCGCGTTCGAGCAGGATGCGGTACACCGCGCCGGCCAGCACGCCGCCCACCAGCGGCGCGAGCCAGAACAGCCACAGTTGCGCGACCGCCCAGCCGCCGACGAACAGCGCCTGGCCCGTGCTGCGGGCCGGGTTGACGGACGTGTTGGTGACGGGGATGCTGATCAGGTGGATGAGCGTCAGCGCCAGCCCGATCGCGAGACCGGCAAAGCCCACGGGTGCACGGGTATGCGTCGCGCCGAGGATGATCAGCACGAACATGAACGTCATCACGAGTTCCGTGACGAGGGCCGCGCCGAGCGAATAGCCGCCCGGCGAGTGTTCGCCATAGCCGTTCGAGGCAAAGCCGCCCGCGAGGTCGAAGCCCGGCTTGCCGCTCGCGATCGCATACAGCACTGCTGCTGCCGCGATCGCGCCGCACACCTGCACGACGACGTACGGAACGATATTGCGCGCCGGGAAGCGGCCGCCCGCCCACAGGCCGACCGTGACGGCCGGATTGAAATGGCCGCCCGAGACGGGGCCGAACGCATAGGCGCCGGTCAGCACGGTCAGGCCGAAGGCGAGTGAGACGCCCGCGAGGCCGATGCCGACGTCGGCGAATTTGGCGGCCAGCACGGCGCTGCCGCAGCCGCCCAGCACGAGCCAGAACGTGCCGAGGAATTCGGCGAAACATTTACGAAACATGGTGTGATCTCCCGGAGAGTGAAGTGCGCGACTTGTCGCAAAAGAAATTGTACAACAACAACGTTGTCATAAGATGATAGTTGACATCGTTACATTTCGCGGCTTTTCCCACGGCGCCATTTGCTAAGCTCGGCGGGTTCAATCCCGAAGGAAACATCATGGAATTCAAGCAGGCATGGCCAGTCGGACTGGCATTCGCGATGACGACCGCCGCAGTGACGACCGCCGCGGTGGCGACCGCCGCGGTAGGGACCGCCGCGGCAACCGAAGCCCCCATCCAGAGCGTCACCTTGTACCCCGGCAGCGCCACGGTGGAGCGCGTCGCGCAGGTGGCGGCCGGCGCGACGCAGGTCGAGATCACGGGCCTGCCCGCCAACTTCGACAAGGACACCGTCCGGCTGCAGGCCGATGCCGGAATCCAGGTCGGGCAGGTCGTCACGCGCGACCAGGCGCGGGCCGACAGCCCGAGCGCGCGCGAGGCGGACCTGGAGGCGAAGGTGCAGGCGCTGCAGGACCAGGTCGCCGCGATCGATGCGGACATCAAGTCGGCCCAGATCGTGCAAGGCTATCTCGAGAAGCTGGGCACGGGCGGCGACAAGCCCGCGCCGGTCGATGCGAAGAACCTGGCCGGCACGCTGGACGCGATCCGCAAGGGCGCCTTCGACGCGCTCGAGCGCGTGCGCAACGACGAGACGAAGAAGCGCGCGTTGACGAAGCAGCTCGACGCCGCCCAGCGCGAGCTCGCGCAGGCGCGCGCCGGCGCGCGTGCCGGCCGGACGATCACGGTGCAGGTGGCGGCCCGGCAGGGCGGAAAGATCGTGCTGACTTACCAGGTCAACCGCGCGGGCTGGAAGCCGGCGTACCGCGCCGCGCTGGATTCGAGCGCGTCCACCATCGACCTGGAACGGATGGCGACCATTTCGCAAAAGACGGGCGAGGACTGGACCAATGTGAAGCTGCGCCTGTCGACCGGGCAGCCGAGCCTCGTCGTGTCCGCGCCCGATCCGATGCCGTGGCTGCTGGATTACCAGCCGCCCACCGAGAATATCGTTGCCCCCACCACTGCCATGTTCCGCGCCATGCCGGCACCGGCACCCGCGGCGCCCCCGCCACCGCCCGCCGCCAGGGCGGACGATTACATCGCCCCCATCCTGGAATCGCAGGGGAATTTCACGACCGAGTTCGAGGTGCCGGCCCGCGTCACCCTGGCATCGGACGGCCGCGAGATCGCCGTCAGCCTGTCGCGGCAGACCCTGAAGGCCGAGCAGCGCGTCCTGGTCGCGCCGCGGAGCGGCAATGACGCGGCGGTCCTGACGGCGCAGGCGGCGCGGCCCGACGGCGTCTGGCTGCCCGGCCAGGTACAGCTGCAGCGCGACGGCACCTATGTCGGCGCGCTGCGCTGGGACCCGCAGGCGGGCGAGCGCTTCCGGCTGGCGTTCGGGCGCGACCCGCTCGTGCGCGTGAAGGTCGAGGACCGCGACCGCAAGTCGGGCCAGACGGGCTTCTTCAACGGCGCCAACCAGCGCCGCATCGCGCAGACGTATGTCGTGACGAGCACCCATCGCCAGCCGATCGACGTGCTGGTGCTCGAACCGACGCCCGTCAGCGAATCGGACAAGGTGACCGTCAAGACGGCCCTGCGTCCGGAACCGGACGTCCGCGACTGGGAGCAGCGGCGCGGACTGGTCGGCTGGACGCGCACGCTGAAGCCGAACGAGACGGCCAGGTTCGACGTCGACTACGTCATCGATTATCCGAAAGAGGGCTACGTGCAGGGCTTGCCCTGATCACGGCTGCGGGTTCCACCCCGCGCCGCCGCCGTAGGCCGCAAAGACCCTGGCGCGCGTCGCGAAACGGTTCGCCACGTCCGCATCGGACAGCACGTAGCCGCCCACGCGCGTGCGCAGGTCGAGCGGCGTGCCGGCCAGCGTCGTGCTGCCGTGCTCGCGCCAGCCCGCGTCCGCGCTCGCCACGGCCGGATTCGGCGCCGGCTGGTTATTGACACCCTGGCCCGCCCAGCCGGCCGGCGCCACGTGGGCATCCATCCGGCAGTTCACGAAGGCGACGTTGTCCCACGTGCCCGTCGTGCCCGGGCTGCGCGCCAGATACGTCGCGCCGGCCGGCACGTCGCCGTGGTTCGGGCCGGGGCCGGGGCCGTGCGTCAGCGCGCTGTTCAGGAAGACGTAGCCGATGTCCGTCGCCGCGGGCACGCGCGCCTGCAGCACGTAGCCGCCGCTCGATGCGTTCGCACTGTCGCCCACGCTGCGGATCTCGCTGTTCTCGAACAGGGCCGCGTGGCTGCCGCCCCAGATGAAGTCGACGTTGCCCGCGACGAGCGTGTCGTAGAACCACGCCCAGCCCTTCAGGTTCAGCGTGTCCTGCTCGCTCGTGAAGTTCGCGTGCTTCGCGACGAGGCGCGTGTCGCTGTTGAAGTACAGCGTCTCCGCCTGGCCCGAGATGGAGGCCGAACGGAGCGTCGTGTTGTCGATCGTGAGCGTGTCGAGCACCAGCATGTCCGCGTTCTCGACCAGCATCACCGCGCGTCCGCCCGCCGGCGAGCCGGCGACCGTCGGCGACTGGCTCGACCCGGTGCCCGGGTTCAGCGTCTCGTTGTTCGTGTAGCGGATCACGACGCCGTCGCGGCTCTCTCCCTTCAGCGTGACGTTGTCCTTGCCGTTCAGGTACAGCAGCTCGTCGTAGGTGCCGTTCTTCACGGCGATCGTCACCGGCGCCGTCTTCGCGAAGTTCTGCATCGCGTAGTTCAGCGCGCCCTGCACGGTGCGGAAATCGGCGCTGCCGTCGTCGTCCACGGTGACGTTGCTCGAGGTCGGCGCGGCCGCCTTCGTCGTGAACGACCAGCCACCGAGCTTGCCGATGCCGACGAACGGCAGGCCGCCCAGCGTGGTATTCGTGAACACGCCGTCGGCGATCGCGACATAGTATTCCGTGCCCCAGGCGAGCTTGCCCGAGTGCGGCGCGATGCGCACCGTGTTGCCGTCGATGCGGATCGGCGCCGTGTTCACGCGCCGCACGAGCGCCTGGCCGGGGTAGCCGAGGGCATCCGTTTCGCCGCTCGTGCGGATCACGTCGACCAGGGCATCGTCGGCCTTGCGGAAGATGCGGATGCTGCCGTTGGCGCCCAGCGTGGGCGGGCTGTCGAACGTCAGTGTCAACACCGTGTCGACGTTGACGGCGCCCGCCTGCGCGGCCGGGCTGCTGGCGCCCTGCAGCGGATACGTCTGGGTCGGCTGGACGAATTGGGCGCCGATGGTCGCCGCGATCGTGCGCGTGAGGCCCGGTTCGGAGCCGCTCGTGAACACGATGCTGGCGGCGCCGGCGGACAGCGGCGTCAGGGTGACCGTGTTGCCGTTCATGTTCGCGCTGACCACGGCCGGATTGCTGGACGCGACGGTAAAACTGTCGGCCGTGCCGTCTGCCGTGACGGCGGTGACGGCGACATGCAAAGGCGCGTCGCCCGCTTCGGCCGTGTAAGTCGTCGCGGCCGGATCGAGCGTCAACTGCACGGGTTTCTGGCGCGGGTCGCCCACGCGCACGTCGTCGACCTGGAACGATTTATTGGCCGTGTACAGGCCGATCAGGCCGCGCTGCGCGAACGACGCGTCGGTCACGCTGCCGAGGTTCTTCCCGTCCAGGTAGACCGTGAGCGTGGTGCCGATCATCTCGAAACGGACCGTGTAGAACTGGGCATCCATCGCGATCGGCATCTTGACCTGTTTCGGGCGGCTGAGCGTCCCGTTCAGCATGCGCGCGATCTCGACCTGGGTGCTCGTCGTGCTGTTCTGGACGTTCAGGCCCGCGCCATACCAGTTGGCCGCATCGACGTAGCGCGCGACGAGGTACAGCTGTTTGTTGCCGGTCGTGCCGTTGGCCATCGGGCGGATGCGCGCTTCCACGTAATAGTCGTTCGATGGTACGCCGCCGAACGCGTCCGGCTTCACGAGCGCGAGCACGCCGCCCGTCGTCGCGGCCGTGTACTGCAGCACCTTGCTGGCGCTGCCCGCGGCTTCTTCCGTCACGCCGAACGTGCCGTTCGGGCCGGAGGTCGGCGTAGATAAGGGCAGCAAATTCCACTTGGCCGTGCTGCCGGACTGGAAATCGTCGCAGAAGTACAGGCCGGTGGCGGGGCAGTTCAGGGTGGGCCCCGTGTCGATGGTGGTTTTACCTGTGCCGGTGATCGCCGTCGCCAGCTTGCCGCCACCGGCCTGCGCCAGCGCATTCGCCTTGACCAGCGCGGCGGGGCGGGGTGTGTAGGCATACGGCGGGGTCCACGTCGTCGCGCTGGACACGGCGCATGCACCCAGCGCCGCGCCGTTCAGCAGGGAGCCGGTGTCCTTGAAGGTGCCGGCCGTGGCGTCGCCGGGATTCCTCACCACGCTGTCGCAGCCGCTGGCGCCCGCGATCTCGAACACGTTCGCGTTCGACAGGATCTTCGCATTCGCGCCGGGGCCCACGCTGTAGCTGTTCTTGTACACGTCGGCCGTCTTGCTGCCCACGTAGTAGTTGTTGAAGAGGTGGACCTGGCCGAAACGCACGCGCGGCGCACGCGACTGGATCGCGCGGAACACGTTGTTGCTGAAGGTGACGCGCAGCTTGCCCTCGTCCGCCGTGGCGGTAGGACTGGAGCCGACCAGGTTGTTCTTGTCGTGCTCGCCGAACACGTTGTACGACACGGTCACGTAGTCGGACGCGTTGGTGATGTCGACGGCGCCGTCGTGGCACTGCTTCACGTGGCCGTTCTCGATCGGCAGGAAGTTGTCCGTGACCGGCGCGTCGGTGAACGAGTTGTGGTCGATCCACACGTGGTCCGAGCCGGAGATGCCGATGGCGTCATAGGCCGCGTTCCAGTTGCCGGTCGATCCGTCCGTCGGGTCCCACACGGGGCCGACGTCGCACGGGTTCTGGATCTTGAGGTTGCGGATGATGATCTGGCTGACGTTCGACAGGATGATGTGGCCGTTGACGAGGCCCGAATTCGCGCCGTCGCCGATCAGGGTCGTGTTGTTCTTGAGGCGGATCGCGCCGCGCGCCGACTGGTCGGCGGTGCTCGTGTACGGCTTCCCATCGGTCATGTCGACGAGGCCGGACAGCTTGATGATCTTGGGCGTCGTGCCGCCGTTGGCGATGGCCGCGAGCAGCTGCGCGCGGTTCGTCACGGTGTAGATCTGGTCGGTGGTGGCGTTGGCGCCGGCGATGGTGCCGCCGCCCTGGCTCGCCCAGCCGTCGGGCGGCGCGATGGCGCGGGCCGGATCCGTGGCGGCGGTGGCGCCATTGACGGTAAGGCAGAGCGCGGCGAGCGCGAGCGCCGCCCCGATACGTGCGTATCTCATGGATGTCTCCTTGGCAGACGGTGGCTCAGGCGCGGCGGCGGCTGAATGCGAGGCCGGCGGCGCCGGCCAGCAGCAGGGCGGGGACCGCGGGTTCGGGGACGTCCGCGGCACCGATCCGCGCCGTGATCGAACCGTAGTCGCCATGCCACGCGAGCCCGCCCAGGTCGACGGCGATGGTGTGGCCGTCGACGATGCTCAAACCGGGCACGCCGTCGGCCGCGCCGCCGTCCAGCAGCGTGAAGCTCGCGATGGCGGCGGGGAGCGTCGCGCCGAAGTCGAAGGTCAGCTTGTAGTCGCCGGTGGGGACGGACATGTTCTCGTAGATCGTGAGCATGCCGTCCTTGGCGAAATCGAAGCCGAACAGGAAGTCGGCCGTGAGGAATTCGACGCCGCTGTCGGTCGGGTCGAGCGTGCTGGTGTTGCTGCCGGGTTCCTGGACGAACAGGTGGTCGAGTCCGAGGACGTCGGCCGCGCTGCCGTTGTAGGTGGCGGTGATGCGGGCGTCTTGCAGGGAAAGCGGTGCTGCCTGTGCCTGGCCGGTGGCAAGGGCTGCCAGGACCAGGGTCTCCAAGATTGTAGTCGTTTTCATTGTTATTCCCGATGAGCCATGGCGGTGCCTGGCCGGATGCCGGGCCGCCAGGTCGGGAAATGTTAGCACGGGAACATTTAAATTGGTCGGGCCAGTTGAATTAAATTTGGACCGGAGATGAAATTGGCTTGGCCAATTTAGACAGGTGCGTCGTGGGCTCGGGGAGCCCACCCTACGTGTTGGCGGCACCGTAGGATGGGCACCCCGTGCCCACCAACAAGCAAAAACCCCGGTCCGCATGACGCGGAACCGGGGTTTTTTCATCGGTGCTCACGCACCGTGCGGTGCTGTCAGGCGCCGACGCTTTCCAGTGCCTTGTTGAACGTGGCGCTCGGACGCATCACGGCCTTGACCTTGGCATTGTCCGGCTTGTAGTAGCCGCCGATGTCGACCGGCTTGCCCTGGATCTCGATCAGCTCGGCCACGATCTTCTGCTCGTTCTCGGCCAGTTGCTTGGCGAGCGGCGCGAAGTAGGCGGCCAGTTCGGCGTCTTCCGTTTGCGCGGCCAGTTCCTGGGCCCAGAACATCGACAGGTAGAACTGGCTGCCGCGGTTGTCGAGTTCACCGGTCTTCGGCGACGGCGACTTGCGGTTGTCCAGCAGCTTGCTGGTGGCGGCGTCCAGCGTCTTGGCCAGCAGCTTGGCTTTCGCGTTGCCGGTCTTCAGGCCCAGGTCTTCGAGGCTGACGGCCAGCGCGAGGAATTCGCCCAGCGAGTCCCAGCGCAGGTGGTTTTCCTCGGTCAGCTGCTGCACGTGCTTCGGTGCCGAACCGCCGGCGCCCGTCTCGTACATGCCGCCGCCGGCCATCAGCGGGACGATCGACAGCATCTTGGCGCTGGTGCCCAGTTCCAGGATCGGGAACAGGTCGGTCAGGTAGTCGCGCAGGATGTTGCCGGTCACCGAGATGGTGTCCAGGCCGCGGAAGGCACGCTCCAGCGTGAAGCGCATCGCGCGCACCTGCGACATGATCTGGATGTCCAGGCCTTCCGTGTCGTGATCCTTCAGGTACGTCTTGACCTTCTTGATCAGTTCATTCTCGTGCGGACGGTACGGATCGAGCCAGAACACGGCCGGCATGCCCGAGTTGCGGGCGCGGGTGACGGCCAGCTTGACCCAGTCGCGGATCGGCGCGTCCTTCACCTGGCACATGCGCCAGATGTCGCCCTTCTCGACGTTCTGCGACAGCAGCACTTCGCCCGTCGCCAGGTCGGTGATGTTGGCGACGCCGTCTTCCTGCACTTCGAAGGTCTTGTCGTGCGAGCCGTATTCCTCGGCCTGCTGGGCCATCAGGCCGACGTTCGGGACGGTGCCCATCGTGCGCGGGTCGAACGCGCCATGCCATTTGCAGAAGTTGATGATCTCCTGGTAGATGCGGGCGAACGTCGATTCCGGGATCACGGCCTTGACTTCCTTCAGGCGGCCGTCGGCGCCGTACATCTTGCCGCCGGCGCGGATCATTGCCGGCATCGATGCGTCGACGATCACGTCGTTCGGCGAGTGGAAGTTGGTGATGCCCTTGGCCGAGTCGACCATCGCCAGCGCCGGGCGGTGTTCCTGGCAGGCGTGGATGTCGCGGATGATTTCTTCGCGCTGCGAATCCGGCAGCTTGGCGATCTTGTTGTACAGGTCGGCCATGCCGTTGTTGACGTTCACGCCCAGTGCCGCCAGCGTCTCGCCGTGCTTCTCGAAGGCTTCCTTGTAGAAGGTGCGGACCGCGTGGCCGAACACGATCGGGTGCGAGACCTTCATCATGGTCGCCTTCACGTGCAGCGAGAACATCACGCCGGTCTTGTGCGCGTCTTCGATCTGCTGTTCATAGAACTCGAGCAGGGCCTTGCGGCTCATGAACATCGAGTCGATGATCTCGCCGTCCAGCAGGGAGACCTTCGGTTTCAGCACGATGGTCTCGCCGCTCCTGGTGATCAGTTCCATCTTGACGTCGCGCGCGCGGTCGAGCGTCATCGACTTTTCGCCGTGGTAGAAGTCGCCGTGGGTCATGTGCGACACGTGCGTGCGCGATGCCTGCGACCATTCGCCCATCGAGTGCGGGTTCTTGCGGGCGTATTCCTTGACGGCCTTCGGCGCGCGGCGGTCCGAGTTACCTTCGCGCAGGACCGGGTTCACGGACGAGCCGATGCACTTGCCGTAGCGGGCCTTGATCTCTTTTTCCTCGTCCGTCTTCGGATCGGCCGGGTAGTCCGGGAGGTTGTAGCCCTTGCCCTGCAGTTCCTTGATGGCTGCCTGCAGCTGGCCCACCGATGCCGAGATGTTCGGCAGCTTGATGATGTTGGCGTCCGGCTGCAGCGTCTTCTTGCCGAGTTCCGACAGCGTGTCCGGCACGCGCTGGTCCGGCGACAGGCGGTCGGCGAAGACCGCCAGGATACGCGCCGCGACGGAGATGTCGCTCTCTTCGATGCGGATGCCGGCGGGTTTGGCAAACGTCTCGACGACGGGCAGGAAGGCGTGGGTGGCCAGCAGGGGCGCCTCGTCGGTTAGGGTATAGATGATGGTCTGATCACTGCTCATACGCTGGTTCCTCGATGTGCGGGAGGGTTTGGAGTTCTAATACTAAAAAAACATCGGCTGTCCGGGCCACGCGCCAATGGTGGTGAACAGATCGAGGATCATACTCCGTCAAACATCGATCCGGCGGCCACAAACGTCGTATGTTGCCTTACGACTAAGTCTTATATAAGACATAGGACAGCCGCTATTATGCACGACCTTTTCGCAAAGGCGAAGCAGATCGTGAAAGGCCTTTTCGCAATGCGGGATTTACATCTGGCGGAACAGGTCGGCGTAGTTGCGGCTGACGACCAGTTGTTCGTCGCGGCCCTTCAGTTTCACCAGCAGCCGGCCGCGGAAGTCGGTGCGCGTGCCGGCCACGTGGCGCGCCGCGACGATCACGCCGCGGTGGATCTGCCAGAACTGCTGCGGGTCGAGCTGGTCGCGCAGCTGGCGCATCGGCGTGCGGATCAGGTGCTCGCCGTCGGCCACGAACACGCTCGTGTACTTGTCGTTGCTCTGGAAGTAAATGACTTCGTCGATGGCGATCAGCCGCGTTTCCTGGCCCTGCGCGGCGCGGATCCACTGCAGCGGCGCGGCCGGCGCGGGCGCGGCGGCGGGCGTGGAGGGCGCCATGCCGAGCTGGCGCAGCAGGCCTGCCAGCATGTCGGCCGATGGCGCCGCCGGTGCGGGGGCGGACAGCGCTTCCTTCAGGCGCAGGGCGGTGCGCTGCAGCCGCTCCAGGCGGATGGGTTTCAATAAATAATCGAACGCGGCGTGCTCGAAGGCCTGCAGCGCATACGCCTCGTGCGCGGTCGTGAACACGACGCGCGGCGCATTCTTCTCATCGACGAGGCGGGCTGCGAGATCGAGGCCGTTCAGGCCGGGCATCTGGATGTCGAGGAACAGGATGTCGGGCGCCAGCTCGTCCACGAGGCGCAGCGCTTCGATGCCGTTGCCGGCGCGGCCGGCGATGCGCAGTTCCGGCCATGCGATCGCCAGTTGTTCTTCAAGATAGGCCAGCAGGTGCGGTTCGTCGTCGGCAAGCAGGGCGCGGATGGGGTCGATGATGGCACCTCGGTAAAACGTTATGCAGGCAGGATCAGACGCGAGGTGACGCCTCCGTCTTGATTTTCGAGCAATTGTACTTGAGCAAGATTCCCATGCAAGGTGCGCAGGCGCTCGCGCAAGTTCGACAGGCCCACGCCGCCGCCCGGGCGGGGCGCTGCCGCCGTCAAGCCCGCCCCGTCGTCGGCCACTTCCACGCACCAACCCGCATCCGTCCGGCGCGCCCGCACGACGATCGTGCCGCCATCCACCTTCGGCTCGATGCCGTGCATGACGGCGTTTTCCACCAGCGGCTGGATCAGCATGGGCGCGATGGCGGCGGCGCGGCAGGCGTCGTCCACGTCGATGCGGTAGCGCAGCCGGGCGCCCATGCGCACCGTCAGCAGGTCGAGGTAGGCGCGCGCGAGGTCGATCTCGGCACCCAGGGTGGCGTGCTCCGCGCGGCTGGCCGACAGGCTCGCGCGCAGGAAATCGATCAGGCGCTCGAGCATGTGGCGGGCCCGGACCGGATCGGAACCGATCAGGCTGACGACGTTGGCCAGCGTGTTGTACAGGAAGTGCGGTTCGATCTGGGCCTGCAGGGTGCGCAGCTGCGCTTCCGCGAGCAGGCGCGCGGCCTCGGCGATTTGCTCCTGCTGGCGCGCCGCCTCGATCTCGCGCGCGACGCGGCGCTCGCCGGCCGTGAGCACGCCGGCCATCAGCAGCGCGACCACGATGGCGCCCGGCAGGTAGCGCGCCATCAGGCCCGTGTGCAGCAGTGCGTCGAAGGTGCTGCGTCCACCGAGCACGGCGTCCGTGACGGCCAGGCCGAGCAGGGCGCAACACGCCGTCAGCAGCACCCTGGCGGCCCGCATCGCCGTGCTGTTCCGTCCGGGCGCGACGCGGCGCAGCAGGTGCACCACGCCGTGGATGAGGAAGCCGATCACGTTCGACGCGAACAACATTTCGGTCAGCAGCGTGGCGACCGGCGCGCGGCTGCCGAACAGCAGGGCCACGCACGTCAGCGCGACGCCGACGATGCCGTTCCACACGAACGTGTAGACGAGGTTGCGCAGCGGCGAAGGGCGCCAGCGCCGGAAGGGCGCGAACGATTCCAGCGGGTGCATCGAGGGCGTGGCGGGTGTGGTCATGGTGTTCCTGTCTCAAGCAGCCAGAAAGTTACCATGGACGCAATGCGGCGTGCGTGCCGGCCTTGTCGGCCTTCGCCTGCTCCGCGCGGACCGGGTGCTTGAGGAACGCGTCGGCATTGTCGTACAGGGCGACCATGACCTGGTCCGACGTCGACTTGACGTTGTCGACGTGGACGACGAGATCGGCGGCATGCGTAACCTGCGCGGCGAACGGAGTGGCGAGGGCCAGGGTCGGCAGCGCGGTGCGGATCATGATGGGCTCCAGTGTCGTTGTTGGTAGACGCACTGTAGCCAGGGGCGTCATCGCGCAGGGGGCGATGCGACGAAATGCGGTGGAGGGGCGTGAAATGCAGCGTTGTGTCGCGAAACGTAGGGCGGGCTCCCCGAGCCCGCGCGTAACGCCAACAAACCGCATGCGTCACGCGTGGGCACGTGCCCACCCCAGTCAGCGATATGCAGTCCAGGCCTGCGGAATCTCGATACTGCCGCTCTGTGCGGCATCCGCATACGCGCGCATCTCGGCGACGACGGCCTCGAGCTGCTCATTGCTCGGGTTGGCGAGGAAGCCCTTCATGCGCTCGTGCAGCGCGGCCTGCTGGTCGCGCCATTCGTAACGGGACGACTTGCTCATGCACCCTCCTTGCGGCGAACTGCCGTCTTGCTATTTGTATTGTTGTTCATGACATCCTCCTTCAAAGACCACAGGCTACTTGTTCCCACCGATTAGGTCGGTGCGATGACGCACATTGTCTTTGCTAAAAGGAATTAAGTTCTTGGCGGCAGGATGCTGTAATAAAACAATTCGAGCCGGCCTTCGAGGTCGCGCTTCGCCTTTTCCTGGTCGACGACGTGCTGCGGGCGCATGAGGTTCATGAACATTTCGCCCGTGATGGTGCTCATCAGGTGGCAGGGCAGCAGGTCGAGCGGCAGGCCGGGACGCAGTTGGGCGCGGATGTCCGGGCGGGCGAAGAAGCGGGCCAACATCTCGCGCGTCATGCGCGGGCCGCTGTTCCAGAATGCCTCGGCCAGTTCCGGATTCGTCGGCGCCTCGGCCAGCACGATGCGCTGCAGGTCGATCGCTTCCTGCGACGTGATCAGTGCGTACATCTGGTGCGCGAAGTCGTCGATGATGTCGCGCAGCGGACGGGTATCCGTCTCCATCGGCTGGCTGCGGAAGAAGCGGTGGCGCTTGGCGGCCAGCACGGCGGCCAGCAGGCCTTCCTTGCCGCCGAATTTCACATAGATCGTGCGCACCGCGACGTGCGCCGCGCGGGCGATCGATTCGAGGCTCGTCTTCGTATAGCCATTCTTGAGAAACAGGGTGCCCGCGATATGCAGCAACTCCTGCGTGCGCGCCTCGACGTCGGCGGCCTTGGGCCGGCCCGCGCCCTTGCCGGGGCATTCGGATGCGTCATGCATATGTTTGTCCATGGGCTCCATGCTAGTGGAATCTCTAATGAAATGCAACCGTTTCATTTCTTGACTTTGGCAAAAACTTGTCGAATAATGCGATGGACTAATTTCATTTCTTTCGGAGCTAACATGCCTGATACGCAAACCACGGTCGACCACAAGCCGGCCGCAGCCGTCCCACCGGCACCGGCCAACGCCGCCAAGGGGCCTCCGAAGCGCGTGCTGATCGTGGTGGGCCTGATCGCCGCCGCCGCGCTGGCCGCCGGCGGCCGCATGTGGTACCGCAGCCATAACTTCGTCGAGACCGAAAATGCCTACGTCACGGGCCACGTGCACCCGGTGTCGTCGCGCATCCCGGGCGTCGTGACCAAGGTGCTGTTCGAGGATAACCAGGTCATCAAGGCCGGCGACGTGCTGGCCGAGCTGGACCCGGCCGACCAGGGCGTGAAGGTCGAGCAGATCCAGGCCCAGATCGCCAGCGTGCAGCAGCAGATCGTGCAGGCCGACGCCGCCATCCAGCAGGCCAGGGCGCAGGCCTCGGCCGCCCGGGCGCAGGTCGTGCAGGCCCAGGCCAACCTCGTGCGCGCCAAACAGGACGCCGAGCGCTACGGCCAGCTGTACAACACCCAGATGAAGGCCGTCTCGAAAGCCGAAGTCGATGCCGCCACGGCCGCCCGCGCGGGTGCCACGGCCGACGTCACGGCCCGCCGCGACAACGCCAGCGCCGCCCAGGCCCAGATCGCCGCCGCCACGTCGGCCCGTGGCGTGCTCGAGGCGCAGGTGAAAGTGCTGGAGGCGCAGCTGAAGGACGCCCGGCAGCAGCTCGGCTACAACCGCATCGTGTCGCCGGTGTCCGGCCGCGTCGGCAAGCGCAGCGTGGAAGTCGGCGCGCGCGTGCAGCCGGGCCAGCAGTTGGCCGCCATCGTGCAGGACGACGTGTGGGTCGTCGCCAACTTCAAGGAAACGCAGCTGCCGGGCATCGTGCCGGGCCAGCAGGTCAGCATCGAAGTGGACGCGCTGCCGAAGCACGAACTGGTCGGCCGCGTGGACAGCTTCGCGCCGGCGTCGGGCAACCAGTTCGCGCTGCTGCCGGCCGATAACGCGACCGGCAACTTCACCAAGATCGTTCAGCGCGTGCCCGTGAAGATCACGTTCGCGCCGGAAGACCTCAAGAAGTACGCGGGCCGCCTCGTGCCGGGCATGTCGACTGTCGTCGAGATCGACCTGCGCCAAAAGGCAACGCAACAGCAAGCTGCCGCCAAATAACCGAGGAACCGTGATGTCCACGACGATCACCAAACCGATGGCGCCGCACGCGCCGCCGGGAGCACCTGCAAATGGTGCGCGCATCGACGCGCGCACGTGGATCGCGGTGCTGGCCGGCATGCTGGGCGCCTTCATGGCGGTGCTCGACATCCAGATCACCAACTCTTCGCTGCGCGACATCCTCGGTACGCTGTCGGCCACGCAGGAAGAGGGCTCGTGGATCTCGACCGCCTACCTGTGCGCCGAGATCGTGGTGATCCCGATGACGGCGCTGTTCGTGCGCGCCCTCGGCCAGCGCCGCTACCTGATGCTCACGACGGCGCTGTTCCTCGTGTTCTCCACGCTGTGCGGCGCGGCCTGGAGCCTGTCCAGCATGATCGTGTTCCGCATGATGCAGGGCTTCACGGGCGGCGCGCTGATCCCGATGGCGATGACCCTCGTGATGACGCGCCTGCCCCCGGCCAAGCGCGCGGTCGGCATGGCGATGTTCGGCCTGACCGCCACCCTGGCGCCCGCGATGGGCCCGACCCTGGGCGGCTACCTGACCGAGTTGTACGGCTGGCCGTCGATCTTCTACATCAACTGGGTGCCGGGCGTGCTCCTGATCGCCGGCATGTACTGGGGCATCGACCGCGAGCCCATGGACCTGAAGGCGCTGGTCAAGGCCGACTGGCTCGGCATCGCGTTCATGGCGACGGGGCTCGCGAGCCTGACGATCTTCCTGGAAGAGGGCAATTCGAAGGACTGGTTCGAGTCCGGCTTCATCATCACGTTCGCGTCGCTGGCGCTGGTCGGTATCCTCGGCTGGATCGTGATCGGCTTTTCGCGGCCGGAGCCGTTCGTCAACCTGCGCCTGTACGGCCAGCGCAACTTCCTCGTCGCGACGGTGCTGTCCGCCGTCATCGGCATGGGCCTGTACGGCTCGTCGTTCCTGCTGCCGCTGTTCCTGGGCCAGATCGCGGGCTACTCGCCGATGCAGATCGGTGAAGTGATCGCGTGGGTCGGCCTGCCGCAGCTGTTCGTGATGCCGTTCGTGGCGCGCCTGTCGCAGAAGATCGACAACCGCATCCTGTGCTCGTTCGGCCTCGGCCTGTTCGGCGTGTCGTGCCTGATGAACGCGTACATGGATGCCAGCACGGGCTACGACCAGCTGATGCTGTCGCAGATCATCCGCGCGCTGGGCCAGCCGTTCGTGATGCTGACGCTGTCGAACTTCGCCATGGCCGGCATCCCGCCGAAGGACATGACGTCGGCATCGAGCCTGTTCAACATGACCCGCAACCTGGGCGGCTCGGTCGGCATCGCCCTGCTGGCAACGGCCCTGACGAACCGCGAGCACTTCCACTCGGAGCGCCTGGGCGAGTCGGTCTCGCTCGTAGCCGCCGCCACGCAGGCCCGCCTCGACGCGCTGACGCAATCGTTCCTCGCCAAGGGCTTCGACCCGGCGACGGCGGCCCAGCAGGCCATCGGCGCCATCGACCGCATCGTGCGGCGCGAGTCGTTCGTGATGGCCTACAACGACGGCTTCTTCATCGTCGGCATGATCCTGCTCGTGGCGATCATTCCGCTGTGGTTCTCGGACAAGCTCAAGTCGCCCAGCGGCGGCGGTGGCGGTGGCCACTGAACCCAATAAATGGATAAAGTATGAAAACTGTTTATATCAAATCTGCCGTCGCGCTGGCCGTGGCTGTGCTGCTGTCCGCCTGCGGCACCGTCGGCAAGGATTTCGTCGCGCCGAAGAGCATCGATACGCCGGCCTTCCGCCACGCCGCGGCCGAACCTTCGGACCAGGCGGCACGCCTGCCGGCCGCATGGTGGACCGTGTTCGGCGACAAGGAGCTGGACCAGCTGGAACAACGCGCCCTGCGCGACAACCCGAACGTGCGCGCCGCCGCGCAGCGCCTCGTGCAGGCGCAGGCGCAGCTGGGCGTGACGCGCGCCAGCCAGTTGCCGACCGTCGGCGTCTCCGCCGGCGTATCGAACTCGCGCACGTCGGCCGAAACGCCGATGGGCGTGACGTTCGGCGGCCGTTCGATCAAGGGCAACGAATTCAGCGTCGGCGCCAATTTCTCGTACGAGCTGGATCTGTGGGGCCGCGTGCGCCGCGCCGTGGAAGCGGCCGACGCCCAGGCGCTCGCCGCGCAGGACGACCGCGACGGCGTCATGCTGATGCTGTCCGGCCAGGTCGCGACGACGTACTGGCAGCTGCGCGGCCTCGATGCCGATATCGCCATCCTGAACGATGCGCTGGCCACGCGCCGCGAATCGCAGCAGCTGATCGAGGCGCGCTTCAACGCGGGCCTGTCCAATGAACTGGACGTCTCGCGCACCCGCATCGAGCGCGCCAACGCCGAGGCGGACATCCAGGAAGCCCAGCGCCAGCGCAACACGCTGGAACACGCGCTGGCCGTGCTCGTCGGTGCGTCGCCGAGCGAGCCTGTCTTGGCCCCGGCCGCGGGCACCGCGCTGCCGCAACCGCCCGCGATTCCGGTCGGCCTGCCGGCGAGCCTGCTGGGCCAGCGTCCGGACCTCGCCGCGAGCGTCGCCACCCTGAAGGCGTTCAATGCGCAGGTGGGCGTGGCGGAAGGCGCGTACTATCCGAGCCTGTCGCTGACGGGGAATTTCGGCTATGCGTCCGAGACGCTGAGCAACCTGGCCAAGGGCAGCGCGCGCCAGTTCTCGTTCGGACCGCTCGCGTTGTCGCTGCCGGTGTTCGAGGGCGGCCGTATCGAGGCCAACGTGAAGCTGGCCAGGGCGCGCTACGACGAAGCCGTCGCGAACCACGAAGGCCGCCTGCTGACGGCGCTGCGCGAAGTGGAAGATGCGCTGTCGGACGTGCAGCAGCGCCAGAAGCAGGGCGACGTGCAGGTGCAGGCGCAGCAGGCCGCCGCGCGCGCGGTGCAGGTGGCGCAGGCGCGCTTCGACCGCGGCGTGTCGACGTATCTCGACGTTACCGACGCGCAGCGTTCCGCGCTGGCTGCCGACCGCGCGGCTGCGCAGATCCGGACGCAGCGGCTGCTGGCCGCGGTGTCCGTCGCGCGGGCGCTGGGTGGCGGATGGACGCAGGCCGCGCCCGAAGCGACCGTGGCGTCGCGCTGATGAAATTGGGTCCCTGCCTTCGCAGGGACGACGAGTTCATACGTTGCGTGTGAGCCGTCGCCCCTGCGCAGGCGGGATAGTGCCCCCGGCACTATCCCCCCAAGTTTTCATGCATCACCCCTGAAGAGGATTACAATCCCCCGATTGTCAACCTCACAAGGGACCCCAATGAAGCATCTCCTCGCCCCCCTGGCGCTGGCCGCAGCGACCCTGTGCGCCACCGTCCACGCCGCCCCCGCCACCGCGCCGCAACTGCAGACGATGGCCAAGCGCTTCGCGCCCGTCGACCTGACGGCCGACACGGCAAAACTGTCAACCGGCGACCGCGTCGCCATCGCCAGATTGATCGAAGCGGCGAAGATCGTCGACACGCTGCAGCTGCGCCAGCGCTGGTCCGGCAACGAGGCGCTGTGGGCCGCGCTGCAGAAGGACACGACGCCGCTGGGCAAGGCCCGCCGCGACTACTTCTGGCTGAACAAGGGCCCGTGGTCGATCATCGACGGCAACGCATCCTTCATGCCCGCGGAATACGCCGGCATCAGGATCCCCGCCGAGAAGCCGGCCGGCGCGAATTTTTATCCGGAAGGCGCGAGCAAGCAGGAACTCGAGGCGTGGATGAACGGCCTGCCGGCCGCCGACAAGGAACAGGCCCAGTGGTTCTTCACCGTGATCCGCAAGGACAAGGCAGGCAAATTCACCATCGTGAAGTACTCGGACGAGTACCGTAGCGAGCTGCAAAAACTGTCGAAACTGCTGAAGGAAGCCGCGAACGCCACCGACAACGCGTCGCTGAAAAAATTCCTGAACCTGCGCGCCGACGCCTTCCTGTCGAACGACTACCTCGCCTCCGATTTCGCGTGGATGGACCTGGATTCCCCGGTCGACGTCACCATCGGCCCGTACGAGACGTACAACGACGAACTGTTCGGCTACAAGGCCGCGTTCGAAGCGTACGTGAACGTGCGCGACCAGAAGGAGACGGAGAAGCTGAACTTTTTCGGCAAGCACATGCAGGAGCTGGAAAACAACCTGCCGCTCGATGCCAAATACCGCAATCCGAAGGTCGGGGCGATCGCGCCGATGGTCGTGGTGAACCAGGTCTACGGCGCCGGCGACGGCAACATGGGCGTGCAGACGGCCGCCTACAACCTGCCGAACGATGAGCGCATCATCCGCCAGCGCGGCTCCAAGCGCGTGATGCTGAAGAACGTCCAGGAAGCCAAGTTCGAGGCGACCCTGACGCCGATCTCGAAGCTCGTGCTGCGTCCGGCCGACCAGAAGGACCTCGATTTCGACTCGTTCTTCACGCACATCCTCGCGCACGAGATCATGCACGGCCTGGGCCCGCACGCGACGACGCAGAACGGCCAGCCATCCACGCCGCGCCAGGACCTGAAGGATGCCTACTCGACCATCGAGGAAGCGAAGGCCGACGTCACCGGCCTGTGGGCGCTCACCTATATGATGGACAAGGGCCAGCTGAAGGCGTCGCTGGGGCAGGGCACGGCTGCCGAGCGCAAGCTGTACAACACCTACCTCGCATCGGCATTCCGCACGCTGCACTTCGGCCTGACGGATTCGCACGCGCGCGGCATGGCCATCCAGATGAACTACCTGCTCGACAAGGGCGGCTTCGTGTCGCACGGCGACGGCACGTTCTCCGTCGACTTCGCGAAGATCAAGGGCGCGGTGGCGGACCTCGACCGCGAGTTCCTGACGATCGAAGCGACAGGGGATTACGCCCGCGCGCAGGATCTCATGAAGCGCTATGTCGTCATCCGTCCGGACGTGCAGAAGGCGCTGGACAAGATGAAGGCCGTGCCGAACGATATCCGGCCGGCGTTCGTGACGGCGGCGAAGCTGGTGCCCGCGCACCGCTGATTACACCGTCATACCGTCATCCCCGCGCAAGCGGGATCCATACTGAGCCCAACAGGATACTCAGTATGGGTTCCCGCTTGCGCGGGAACGACGTCGCTATTTTCGGCAATAAAACCCTGCCAAAGGGCAGGTATTAGACCTGCCCCAACATCAAATTTGGCATTTGTGTGCTATATTTGGAATCGTTTCCTATTGGAAATATTTATTCCGATCCCACCACGCGAGCACACAATGACAACCACTGGACTCACGATCGGCAAACGACTGGCTTTCGGTTTCGGCAGCGTCCTCGCCCTCATGGCGGTGCTGGCCGGCCTCGCCATCCACCGCGTCGGCCAGATCGACGACATCCTCATCCGCATCAACGACGTCAACAGCGTCAAGCAACGCTATGCGATCAATTTCCGCGGCAGCGTGCACGACCGCTCGATCGCCATCCGCGACGTCGTGCTGGCTTCCACGGCCCCGACGGCCCAGCGTCACGCCGGCCTGATCAAGAAACTGGACGACGACTACCAGCGCTCGGCCGCGCCGCTCGACCAGCTGTTCGCGGCGCGCAGCGACATCTTGCCGGAAGAAAAGCAGGCGCTGGCCGCCATCAAGGACGTCGAGCGCCGCACGCAGCCGCTGATCGCGCAACTCATCGCCCTGCGCCAGGCCGACAATACGGCCGAAGCGACGGCATTGCTGGACAAGCAGGCCGGCCCCGCCTTCGTCGACTGGCTCGCCAGCGTCAACCGCCTCATCGACCTGGAGGAAAAGCTGAACAACGACGCGGCCGCGCAGGCGCGCGCGCTGTCGCACAGTTTCTTTGCCTGGATGCTCGCGATCCTCGCCGTCGCCGCCGCTGCCGGCGCGGCCGCGGCCTGGTTCATCAGCCACGGCCTGCTGCGCCAGCTGGGCGGCCAGCCGGACTACGCCGTCGAGATCGCGGGCGCCATCGCGGCCGGCGACCTGTCCGTACCGATCGAGACCCGTGCCGAGGACCGTTCCAGCCTGCTGTACGCGATGAAAGGCATGCGCGACAGCCTCGTGAACATCGTCAGCCAGGTGCGCGCGGGCACGCTCACGATCGCCAATGCGTCGACGGAAATCGCGGCCGGCAACCAGGACCTGTCCGAGCGCAGCGAGCGCCAGGCCGGCACGCTGGAAGAGACGGCGTCGTCGATAGAAGAACTGACGGGCACCGTGCGCCAGAACGCGGACAACGCACGCCAGGCGAACACCCTCGCCGAGTCGGCATCGGGCGTGGCCCAGCGCGGCGGCGCCGTCGTGGCGCAGGTCGTGCAGACGATGGCGTCGATCAACGAGTCGTCGAAGCAGATCGCCGAGATCATCGGCGTCATCGACGGCATCGCGTTCCAGACGAATATCCTCGCGCTGAACGCGGCCGTCGAGGCGGCCCGTGCGGGCGAGCAGGGACGGGGCTTCGCCGTCGTCGCGGGCGAGGTGCGCAGCCTGGCGCAACGTTCGGCCGCGGCCGCGAAGGAAATCAAGACGCTGATCAGCGATTCCGTCGCCAAGGTCGACGACGGCGCCAAGCTCGTCGACGAGGCGGGCAGCACGATGGAAGAAATCGTCACGAGCGTGAAGCGCGTGACGGACATCATGGCCGAGATCAGCCATGCGAGCCAGGAGCAGAGCGCCGGCATCGAACAGGTCAACCGCGCCATCGGCCAGATGGACGAAGCGACGCAGCAGAACGCGGCGCTCGTCGAACAGGCCGGCGCGGCGGCGTCCGCGCTGCAGGACGAAGTCGCGAACCTCGCGCGCCTCGTCAGCATTTTCAAGCTGGATGCGCAGGCGGCGCGGCCGTCCGCGAGCCTGGCCGTCGTGCCGGCCGCGCGCAGGGGCGTATCGCCGCCGCGTGATCAAACCCGCACGACGAGCTTGCCGAAGTTCCGCCCCTGCAGCAGGCCAATGAACGCTGCGGGGGCGTTTTCCAGCCCGTCGACGACGTCTTCCTTCACCTTGATCCTGCCGGCCGCCAGCCAGCCGGCCATGTCGTCGCGGAAGGCGTCGAAGCGCGTCCCGTAGTGATCCAGGATGATGAAGCCCTGCATGCGGATGCGTTTCGACAGCAGGGTCGCCATCCACGTGGCGAGACGGTCCGGGCCTTCGGCAGCGCCGCCGTTGTAGTGCGAAATGAAGCCGCACACGGGCACGCGCGCGTTCACGTTCAACAGCGGCCGCACGGCATCGAACACGGCGCCGCCCACGTTCTCGAAATACACGTCGATCCCGTCCGGGCAGGCCGCCGCCAGCAGTTCGGCGAAGCGCGGATCGCGATGGTCCACGCACGCATCGAAACCCAGTTCTTCCACCGCGTACCGGCATTTGTCCGGACCACCGGCGATGCCGACGACGCGCGCACCCTTGATCTTCGCGATCTGGCCCACCACCGCGCCGACCGCACCGGTGGCCGCCGCGACGACCACGGTCTCGCCGGGCTGCGGCATGCCGATGTCGAGCAGCCCGACGTACGCCGTGAAGCCGGGCATGCCGAGCGTGCCCAGCGCCAGCGACGGGCGCGCCAGGTCGTCCACGGGCATCAGGCCGCTGCCGTCGGACAGCGCATACTCTTGCCAGCCCGCGGCGCCGACGACGAGGTCGCCGGCCTTGTAGTCCGGATGGCGCGATTCGACGACGCGGCTGACCGTGCCGCCGACCATCGTCGCGCCCAGCGGCACGGGATCGGCATAGCCAGGGCCGACTTGCTCCATCAGGTTGCGCATGTACGGGTCGAGCGACAGCCATACGGTGCGCAGCAGCACCTGGCCGTCCCGCGGCACCGGAACGGGTGTGTCTTCGAGACGGAAATCCGTCGGAGTCGGAACGCCTTGCGGATGGGCGGCAAGGACGATACGCCGATTCGTCATGGTGGTCTCCTTAATTGGATGCGGGGCGCGGGCCGTAGCGCACGACGAGCAGTGCGCCGAGCGTGAGCGCGACGGTGGAGAAAATCGGACCGCCCGGCGCGCCGATCCGGTCGACGAGGATGCCGCCGCCGACGGCGCCGCTGGCGATGGCAATCTGGAATGCGGCGACGAGCAGCCCGCCCGCGCCTTCGGCCTGGTCGGGCGCGGCGCGCACGATCCACGTCTGGAAGCCGATCGGGAAGGCGCCGAACGCGAAGCCCCATGCCGCGATCGCCGCGATGGTCACGGGGACCGACGTGCCCGCGACCCACAGCGTGGCGGCCAGCAGCGCGATCAGGGCGGCGCCGGCCACGATGGCGAGGCGCTCGCTGCGCTCGGCCAGGAAGCCGCCGGCGATATTGCCGAAGAAGCCCGCGATACCGTACGCGAGCAGGGCCGCGGAAATCGCACTGACCGACAGGTGCGTGACCTGTTCCATGAACGGGCGGATGTAGGTGAAGCCGGCAAAGTGCCCGGAAATCACGAGCAGCACGGCGAGCAGCGCGACGCGCACGTTGGTCCGGCCCAGCAGTTCGAACAGGACTTTGACGTTCGGGTTGTCCTTCGGCGGCAGCGCGGGGATGGTGACGCATTGCGCGGCCAGGGTGAAGACGCTGACGACGCCGGCCGCCACGAAGGCGCTGCGCCAGCCCCACAGGTCGCCCATGTACGCGCCGACCGGCGCCGCGCACACGGTGGCGACGGAGACGCCGGTGAGGATGAGCGACATGGCCCGTGCAAACAGGTGCTCCGGGACGAGGCGCATCGCGAGCGCGGCGGCCATCGACCAGAAGCCGCCGAGGCCGATGCCCAGCAACGCCCGCGCCGCGATCAGCACCGGCAGGCTGTGCGCCGTCGCGGCGAGCGCGTTGGACAGTACCAGCAGCGCCGTCAGCGCGAGGATCACCCGCTTGCGGTCGAGGTTCCGCGTGAGGACGGGGATGGTCAGCGCGGCCGCGGCGCCCACCGCCGCGGTGGCGGTGACGGCCTGGCCGGCGGCGCCGTCGGACACGCCGAGGTCGGCGGCCATCGCCGTCAGCAGGCTGGCCGGCAGGAACTCGGCCGTCACGAGACCGAACACGCCCAGCGTCAGGCTGGCGATGCCGCCCCAGTTCGCGTCTTTCGCCTGGGCCGCGACGCGCGGTGGCGCGACATGCGCGTCCGCGACATGCGCGTCTGCGACATGCGCGTCCGCGACGTCGATGCAGGTGGATTCATTCATCGGATACCTCGGGATATTGTGGAAATGGCAGTGTAGGGCTAAGATTCTGGACTTTCCATGCCATTCAATCCAAATCTCATGACCATTCGTCCAAACAGGGATTCGAAGACCGGCCAGGACGCCCTGACCGAAATCCTCCTCGGCCTGCGCCTCGACGGCGTCGAATACGGCCGCTGCGTGATGCGCGAGCCGTGGGCCGTCGCGTTCCCCGCCAAGCGGGAGGCGAGCTTTCACTTCGTCGCGCAAGGCAGCTGCTGGATGCACACGGCCACGAAGGGCTGGCTGCAGCTGAATCCGGGCGACGCCGTGCTGCTGCCGCACGGTACGGCGCACGTCATGGCCAGCAGCCCGGACCTGCCGGCGGTGGAGATCGACTCGCTGGCGCGCAAGGCCGTGTCGGAAAACCTGTATCTCGTGAGCGGCGCGGGTGCGCAGGATGCGGCGGCGGAGCAGGTCCTGTTCTGCGGCGCGATGCGGTTCAATCTCGACCCGCTGCACCCGCTGCTGGCGATGATGCCCGAGGCGATGCGCGCCGCCGACCTGGGCCAGCGCGACCCGGCCGTGCACGCGATGCTGGAAGCGATGGAACGCGAAGTCGCGCTCGACCGCATCGGCGCCTGCGGCATCCTCGCGCGGCTGGCGGACGTGCTGGCCGCGAGCATCATCCGCGCATGGGTCGAATGCGCGTGCAGCGATGCGAGCGGGTGGATCGCGGCCGTGCGCTGTCCGCAGATCGGACGCGTGCTGGCGGCGATCCACCGCCAGCCGGAGCGCGACTGGTCGGTGAGCGAACTGGCCGGCGTGATGGGCGCCTCGCGGTCCAGCTTCATCGACAAGTTTTCCAGCGCCGTCGGCGAAACGCCGGCCAAGTACGTGGCCAAGGTCAAGATGTTCCAGGCGCGGCACTGGATCGCGCGCGACGGCATGCGCGTGGCGACCGTCGCGAACCGGCTCGGCTACGACTCCGAGGCGTCGTTCAGCCGCGCTTTCAAACGCGTCATCGGGCATCCGCCCAGCGAGGCGCGCGTGGCCGGATAGGCAAGATTACGCTTTTAAACAGGCGCAAAAATATTGCTGAAAAAGGGGCTTCAACCGGATTTAAAATTGCCGTTAGGCATTTTAAATATCCAACGGGAAGTCCTCCATGTCCAAAGCCGTCCTCGCCGCAGCGCTGCTGTGCGCAACCCTTCCCGCCGCCGCCGCCGACCTCACGCCGCTGGAGCAGCGCTGGCTCGGCGCCGCGCTTCCCGTCCTCGCGTACTCGCGCAGCCTGAACCTGCCCATCGATGTCGTCGTCCAGCCGCAGGCGGGCCCGAACGACGTCCCGATGGCGATGGGCTTCGCGGGCGGGCGCTGCAAGCTCGTGCTGTCGCTGCGCGGCAATCCGGATGCCGAGCGCCAGCTCGACGGCGTGCCGGCGGCCGGGCAGGGCGAATTGATCGAGGCGATGGCGGCCCACGAGATCGGCCATTGCTGGCGCTATGCGCAGGGCGCGTGGCATGCGCTGCCGGCCGGTTTCGTCGAGGTGAACGAAGAGACGGCGGACGATCCGTCGCTGCTGGCGGCATCGAAGGCGATGCGCGAAACCCGCCGCGAGGAAGGCTATGCCGACCTGGTGGCGCTGGCCTGGACGCACGCCCGTCACCCCGGCGACTATGGCCGCATCTACGCGTGGCTGGAAAAGCTCAGGCACGACCAGCCGGTCGCGCGCAACGGCCACGATACCCGCGCGTGGGTGCGCCTCGCGCGCGACGGCGCGCGCTTCGGCAGTGCCGGCAAGCCGTTCGAGGACGCGGCGCCGTTGTGGCGCGAGGGGCTGCTGAGCGACGACTAAGCCCCAACTCGTCATTCCCGCGCAGGCGGGAATCCAAGTCCTTAAGCTACGGCCGCAAAACTTGGCGGGATAGCGCCGGTGGGGCTATCCCGCCTCCGCGGGGGCGACGTTGACTGCATTTATGGTTTGTCCGACAAGTGTACGGTGCCGCACAGAGGTCCCTGGCGTGCGGGCGTTAAATCTGGCTGTCACAACAAACAACACAGGGACAAGACCATGAAAACGCTGATTGCGACCTTGCTCGCGACGGCTGCAGGCGCGAGCTTCGCCGCGGCACCGACTGCGGCACTCAACCACGACCCGGCGACCTACCGCAATCTCACCCAGAAAGCGGAGTCGGAATACCGGGCGGCGACAGCGAAATGCGACGCCCGGAGCGGCAGCGACAAGGACATCTGCATGGCCGAAGCCCGGCTGGCGCGCACCCGCACCGAAGCCGATGCACTGTCCAGGTACAACAACACGGCAGCCGGCCGCGCCCGCACGCGTATCAACGTCGCCGACGCCGAGTACGACCTGGCCAAGGCGAAGTGCGACGCGAAGAGCGGTGCCGACAAGGACAGCTGCATGGATAACGCGACATCCGTGCACACGGCCGCGCTGGCCGACGCCAAGGCCGACCGCACCGCCACGACGAGCAGCGGCGCCAGCGGCGGCGGCAGCCAGGCTTCCGGCGGCGGCCTCGTGACCAGCACCGACACGCGCGACCCGGCCAAGGCGGCCGCCGTCGACAAGTGTGCGCAGATGGGCGCCGATGCGAAGACGGGCTGCCTCGTTGAAACGAAACCGTCGGCCGTGCGCGACACCGCCGCGGATGCCGCATCAAAGACGCGCGACACTGCCGCGACCGCGGGCGACAAAGTGAAGGCCGCGGCCGCGACAGTTGCTGAAAAGACGAAGGAAGTCGCGCACTCGGCCGTCGAGAAGACGAAGGAGGCCGGTTCGACCGTTGCCCAGAAGACCGACAACGCGATGGACCGTGCCGGCGACCAGACGGCCGACAAGACCCGCAATGCCGCCGGCAAGACCCGCGTGGCCGCCTCCGATACCGCCATCACCACCAAGGTGAAGGCCGGCCTGGTCAAGGAACCGAACCTCGATTCGCTCGGCATCCATGTCGAGACGGAAAAGGGCGTCGTGATGCTCAGCGGCTTCGTGAATTCGAAGGAACAGGCCGACAAGGCCGTGAAAGTCGCGAAGGGCGTCGACGGCGTAGCCAGCGTCAAGAGCGCCATCAAGGTCAAATAAGCCATACCACTTTCTGCCCCTCTGCGGCCCGCCGAAGTTGGCGGGCCGTTTTTTTTGCTGATCTACCACAAGTTGTCACGAAGCGGCCGGAAACGCATTTACGTTGGATACGGCACGGTATAATCGCGGCCGTGAACAGACTCGAAGCTTTTGGAACCATCGCCGCCCAGGCGGCGCGCGGTGAGATTTCCTTCCCGACCAGCGTGAACGCGGTGCTGCGCCTGCAGCACGCGCTCAACGATCCCGATTGCCACCTGGAGGATGCGATCCGCCTCGTGCTGGGCGAGCCGCAGCTGGCGGCGCGCACGGTGGCGCTGGCCAATTCCTCGACGTTCAACACGAGCGGGCGTCCCGTCACCAACGTGCGCTCGGCCGTGACGCGGGTCGGCTACCGCAACCTGCAGATGCTCGTCGCCAGCCTCGTCGTGCGCCAGTTCGGCGCCCGCATCGAGGATCCGGACCTGCGCGCCAAGGCCGAGCAGCTGTGGGAACACACGGTGCAGGTGGCCGCGCTGGCCCACGTGTTCGCGCATCACGTCACCTTCGTCAATCCGGACACGGCGATGTTCGCCGGCATCGTCCACGAGGTCGGCGGCTTTTACCTGCTGTCGCGCGCCGACGGCTTCCCGGGCCTGCTGGACGACGATCCGGAAAAATGGGCCGAGCTGTGCGAGGACGTCGTCACGCGCGAAGTGGCGCGCAAGCTGGCGCTGCCCGATCCGGTCGCCGAGGCGATCTTCGAGCTGCGCGGCGCCTGGCTGCACATGCCGCCCGCTTCGCTGCTCGACACGCTGCTGCTGGCGAACATGTACGCCAGCGTGCCGTCGCCGCTCGGCACGGCGCGCGCGCCCTTGCCCGAACACAGCGAGAGCGCGCTCGACTACCTGCTGGACGAGGAGACCCTCCAGCGCATGATCGAGGAAGCGTCGGAGATCGCCGCGTCGATGGGCGGCGCGCTGCTCGTCTGACGGACGTCAGCCGCCGAGCTGGCGGCAGAACTGCGCCGTCGCCTCGTCCATCGGAAAGCACGATTCGATGTGCAGCCCGTCGATGGTGACGTCGCGCGGCGTGCCGAACGTCGTGATCGTCGAAAAGAAGCTCAGCGTCACGCCGCGGTGACGGAATTCCGTCGTCAGCAGCGGCGCCGGCGGCGTATCGAGGTCGCGCAGCCGCCAGCGCGACGGCACGTTCGGATACGCGAGGATCTCGTCCAGCAGCGCCCGCGCCTTCGTATCCGTCGGCGACCCCGCGACCAGTGCGTGCAGGTGGCCGATCAGCGTGCCGCCCACGTCGTCCCAGTTCGCCAGCGCGCCCCGCAGGTCGTCCGGATCGAATACGGCGCGCAGCATGTTCGCGTGCCTGCTCGCCCGCCCGTCGAGCACGAAACCGTTCACGCGCTGCGCCGCCTGGTTCGTCGCGAGGATGTCCCAGTGCCGGTTCATGAGGAACGCGGGATACGGTTCCTGCTGGCGCAGGATGAAATCGATCGCCTGGTTGATGCGGCCCATGGCCGGCGTGTCGAGCCCCGTCTCGGGATAGCTCGGCGCATAACCGCCCGCGCGCAGCAGCGCGTTACGTTCGCGCAGCGGCATGTCCAGCACGTCGGCCAGGCGCATCAGCAGCGTCCTGCTGGGCTGCGCCTTGCCCGTTTCGATGCAGCTGAGGTGGCGGGCGGAGATGTTCGCGTCCAGCGACAGGTCGAGCTGGCTCAGGCGCCGCGCCGCGCGCCATTCGCGCAGGAGCAGGCCGACGGGGACGGGGGCGAGGTCGAGAGGCGTCATCCGCCGATGATAACCCGGCCGCGCGGCGCCGGGCCATGACGTCCGAGGTCATGGGTCGATCCCGAAGGACAGGCTCGAAAAGATCGTGTCGTAGTCGATGCCTTCGTCACCGTCCAGCGGCGTGGTCCACACGACGTTCAGCAGCCAGTGGCCCGGCGGCGGACGATGCAGCCGCACGAGGCCTTCGCCATCCGTGACCTGCGCGGCGACGGGCTGCGCGTCGTGGTCGAGGTCCGTCAGTTTTACTAGTGCGCGCCGCAACGGACAGCCTTTGAACATGACTTGCGCCGTCAGCATGCCGCCGTCCGACGGCGATGTCATCAACACGATTTCCAGCGGCAGGCCGAGGCGCTTCATGGCCAGGTCCTGGCTGCCTTCGCCGGGCGCGCCGGCCTGCACGAGCGCCTTCGCTACGCGCCGGTAACGTTCGAAGACATCGCGTCCGCGCGCGGCCGCCGCGGGCCACAAACCCTCTTCGCGCACGTAGGCGTCGAACCGGTCGGCCGGCAGATGGCTCAGCGCGTCCGCGTCCGTTTCCAGTACCAGCAGATGCAGGCCCGGCTCCGCGGGCGCGAGCCTGCCGTCGTTGCGCAGGTCGATGACCTCGCCAGCCGGCGTCCATGCGGCGAAGCGCTGGATGCGGCGCGACGGGATCATCGACGTGCGGCGCGCGTCGCCGTGGCCCACCTGCATGCTCAAGGCAGTGCTGGCGCCCACCGACACGACGAAGCTGTCCGGATTGACCCAGAAGTCGTGGGCGCGGGCGTTCATGCACAGGCACAGGATGAGGAATAAGCACACCCTCATAGGAACGGGAACACCGTGTCCGAGTGCGGCTGGTCGTCCGCGCGCACGCCGTCCGTGACGGCGCCGCCTGCGAGCAGCGAGCGGTACACGTTCACCGCGTCGTAATGGAGTGTCCGGCCGCCGCAGTCGTGCAGTCCGAGTTCCACGCCGAACAGCTGCGTGCACGTGGGGGCCGCGCTGTCGACCCACAGCCGGTCGTCGGCCAGCAACCGGGCCAGCGGCAGGTAGCGCTGCCCGGGCGGCGCGGCGGCGTCGATCATGAGCTGGTTGCCGCAGCGGCCGTCGTAGCCGTCGTACAGCGCGAGCGACTTCGCGATGACGGGCACGAATTCGGCCGCCGTCTCCGGTGTCGCCGCGTTGTAGCGGAGCTTGTAGGCGTCGGCGTCCTCGTCGCTGCCCAGGTGCGCGAGCAGGCCGTTGCCCGTCAGTGGCCGGCCCATGCGGTCGATGCGGACGTCGTCGACGAGCGTATCGGCCCACACCGCCAGCACGGGGCCGCCGCGGTTGACGAGGCCGAGGTCGACCTCGAGCACGATCGCCATCGGCGTCCAGCCCGCAAGAAAATTGCGAGCCGGGCCGCCGTCCGTGTGGCGCCACTGGTCGAGGATCGCCGCCGTCTGCTTCGGTGTGTACGCGGGACAGCCCGCCGCGTCGCGCGGCACGCGAGGGAGCGTCGCGGCGGCCAGGTCGAACGCGGCGCGCGAGCCCTTCACGTTGTTGAAGAACGGGTCGTCGCGCAGGCCCGCGAACAGCCGGCTGCGGCCGCTCGCGCTCGCGAGTCCCGCCAGCCGGCCCGGGTCGCCCTGGATGGTTTCGTCGCGGCCGATCAGGCAGTCCGCCTGTGTCTTCGACGCGAAGTGGCACACGATGTCGGTGCGCGCCGTCGTGTCGGGAAAGCGCGGGCCGCTGTCGATGTGGAACGCGTATTCCGCATTCCTGTCGAGCGCGTGGCCGACGATGGTCATCACGAGATTCAGCCGGCGGCCGTCGGCCGAGGTCCACGCGTAGATGTCGCCGATGTCCACGCGCGGGTCCGCGATGACCTTCGGCGAATCCAGGTGGTCGGATGCCGACGTGAATGCGGAGGACAGCATGAGCGCCGCCGCGAGCGCGAGCCGGGCCGGCATCATGCGGCGACGCCGCGCGCGGCGTCTTCCAGTGCGCGCATCGCCTGCAGGTACGGGCCGGGGCCGTGGCTCAGGCGCGCGACGCCGAGGGCGCGCAACGTGGCCAGGGGAGGCGTGCCGGCGGCGGCCATCAGGTTGATGGGCAAGGGCGAGGCCTGCACGAGCCGCTCGATCAGTGCCGCATCGACGAGGCCCGGCACGAACAGGCAATCGGCCCCGTGCGCGGCGTACACGCGGGCGCGCGCCAGGGTGGCGTCGAGCAGGGCGTCGTCGTGGTCAAAGGGTGCCGTGAGCAGGAAGCCGTCCGTACGGGCGTTGATGAAGAGCGGGACGTCGAGCCTGTCGGCGGCGTCGCGTGCCGCTTGCAGGCGCAGGGCCTGTTCGCCGGGATCGCGCAGGCCGCCGGCCGCGATGCCGTCTTCGAGGTTGCAGCCGACGGCGCCGGCGCGGATCGCTTGCGCGACGGTGTCGGCGACCTCGGTCGGCGTGGCGCCGTAGCCGCGTTCCAGGTCGACGGTCACGGGCAAGGCGACGGCGCGGGCGATGCGTGCGATGTTGGCAATGGCCAGGTCACGGGGCACGTGTTCGCCGTCCTCGTAACCGTTGGCGGCGGCGACGGCCCAGCTGGCGGTGGCGATGGCCTGGGCGCCGGCGGCGGCGATGGCCCTGGCGCTGCCGGCATCCCAGCAGTTGAAGAGGACGAGCGGCGCGCTTGGCGTGTGCAATGCGCGCAGTGCGTGGGCTTTGAGGACCTGGGCTTTGAGGACCTGGGCCTTGAGGATCTGGTCGGACATGGTGGTCTCCTGCATTGTTGGAGACCACAGTGTGGCGATCGAACGCGGCGCGCTCAATCACGTGCGAGGTCATGCCGGCATGACCTCCGAGGTCATGGACAATGCAGGATGCCCGCCCGGTACGCGCGCGTGGCCGCCAGCAGCCGGCGGTCGCGCAGCACGTCCAGCACGGCTTTCACACGCGCGTTGCGCATGGCCGCGCGCGCTCCCGCCAGGGCGAACTGGCGGCGTGCGGGGATCGGCAGCGGCAGCACGCGCACCTCGTCCGGCTCGGGATACGTCGCGAGGCGCGGCAGGATCGACCAGCCCATGCCGCGCGCCACCATCGCCGCGATGCTCGTGTCGTTGCCTAGCGTGCGCTCGGCCGTGGCGACCAGGCCGGCCCCGCGGCAGCGCGCGAGGATCGCATCCGCGCCCGAGCAGCCGAGGCGGATGAACGGCAGGCCGTCCAGCTGGCCCCACGTCACGGGCAGCGTGAACGCGCGCGCGGCCGGCACGACGAGCACGTAGTCGTCGGCCACGTACGGGTGGACGACGAAGCCGTCTTCCACGGGCAGCTGGGCGATGCCGACGTCCGCGCGGCCCGCACGTAGCGCGGCGACGACTTCCAGGCGGTCGTTGCAAGAATCGTCGATGTCGAGCACGAGTCGCGGATGGCGGGCCGCCAGCGCTTCGGCGACATATGGCAGCAGGTGCGTGCCGATGCTGCGGAAGCACGCGATGCGCACCCGGCCTTCGATGGCGCCGTCGTCACGCACGCTGGCGCGCAGGGCGTCTTCGAGCCGCAGCATCGCGCGGGCCTTGTCCAGCACGCGCAGGCCGGCCTCGGTGGGCAGCGAGCCGTCACGCGCACGCGCCAGCAGGCGCGTATCCAGTTCGCGTTCCAGCTCCGCGATCGCATGGCTGATGCGCGACTGCGTGCACCCGAGTTCCGCCGCGGCCGCGCTGAAGCTGCCGTGGTCCGCCACCGCGACGAGCATGTGAAGTTGGCTGAGCTTCATGGGCCATCGAAATCTGTCATGGATGAACCGGCAATTATCCGGCATTTCGGTAGCGTCATGGCGACGTGGCGGCGACCATGTGGTTTTTCATGAAAGGACACACCCATGCACACCTTCGCCAATGCCGCCCTGGTCATCATCGACGTCCAGCAGGGCTTCCTCGACCCGCGCTGGGGTCAACGCAACAACCGGGAGGCCGAGCGCAACATCGCCGCGCTGCTGGCCGCGTGGCGCAAAGGGGGACGGCCGTTGTTCCACGTTCAGCATGGTTCGCGCAGCGAACAGGGCGCGTTCCATCCGGGCACGCCGGGCCACGCGTTCAAGCCGGAAGCGCAGCCGCTGCCGGGCGAGATCGTCATTCCGAAGGATGTGAACAGCGCCTTCATCGGCACGGACCTGGAAGCGCGGTTGCGCGCGGGCGGTATCGAGACGGTCGTGCTGTGCGGCCTGACGACGGACCACTGCGTGTCGACGACGGCGCGCATGGCCGGCAATCTCGGTTTTCAAACGTTCCTCGTCGAGGATGCCTGCGCGACGCACGAGCGCACGGGGCCGGATGGCACGTGGTTCAGCGCGGAGCAGATGCATGCGACGGCGGTGGCGAGCCTGCATGGCGAATTTGCCACGGTGACGAGCACGGCGGCCATGCTGCGGGAATAAGAGGAAAAATTCTAGCGAAACTGCCGGAAACGATGATACTGTAGAGAATCATACATTTCTATTGAGAAATATCATGCGCATTGCCCCGCTTGCCCTCGCCATCGCCGTCCTCGGTTCCGGTTCCGCCCACGCGACCGTGCTGAATTTGATGGCGCCGGTCGGCGGCGCGAACCTGTACGCGATCCACGACTTCACGGCGCCGTCCAGCGACGTTGAAGGCGCGGTCGTGGCCGGGGGCAATGTGACGGTGTCCAGCTATTCGATCAACCATAACGGCAAGAACGCATTCGGCAAGGACGGCTATGCGCTGGTCGCGGGCGGGAACCTGTCGTTGACGGGCGGTTCGATCGAGAACGGCAAGGCGTATGTGGGCGGCACGAGTGCGCTGACGTGGGCCGCGACGCCGCAGATGGCGACGAGCAATCCGGTCGACTTCAAGGCGGCGGCCGGCTATTACACGGGCGTGGCCGATGCGCTGTCCGACCTCGACGCAACGGGCGCGGTGACACGTCTATGGAGCGGCGTGCAGGTGACGGGCAGCGGGAAGGGCGGCGTCGACATTTTCAACGTGTCGTCCGACCTGTTCGCGAATTCCAGCAGCTGGACTCTCGACAAGCTGGTACCCGGCGAGACGCTCGTCTTCAACGTGAGCGGCAACGCGGGCACCTTCAACAATGGCGGCATCAGCTTCGAGCCGCTCGCCGGCTACAACGTGCTGTTCAACTTTTACGAAGCGCAGACGATCGACGTGCGCGGCGTGATCGGCAGCGTGCTGGCGCCGTATGCGACGCAGACGGCGAACTGGGGCGTCATCAATGGGAATGTGATCGTCGATACCTGGTCGTCCACCGTGCAGGTCAATTCGAATCATTACTTCAATCCGGTCGATATCGCCGGATTGAAGCTCGACCAGGGCGGCGATGCGGCGTCGGCCCATGTGCCGGAGCCGGGCAGTATCGCGTTGGTCCTGGCAGGATTACTCGCTGCAGGCGCGACGAGAAGGAAGCGCCGGCAGGACTGAGATCGTTTGATCCGTCGTTCCCGCGCAGGCGGGAACCCAAGTTTTACGCGTATCGACATGCGTGCAAAATTCGATCCCCGCCTGCGCGGGGATGACGTGCCTATTTTGCAGGTACGTGTTCATGTCGTCGGTCAGGCCGGCACCGCCACCGCGCCCCGCCGGCCATGCGCGCGCATCGCGAGCGCCAGCACGACGCCGGACAGCGCGAGGCTCGCCGCCACCCATTGCGGCGAGGCATACGAATAGCCCAGCGTCAGCGGAATCCCGCCGAGGAACGCGCCCAGCGCATTGCCGATATTGAAGCCGGACTGGCCCAGCGACGAACCCAGCATCTCCGCTTCGCGCGAGTGCTCGATCAGCAGCATCTGGATCGGCGGGCCCAGTGCCAGCGCGTTCGCGCCGACGGCGAACGCCAGCACCATCATCGCCGGCTGCGACGACGCCAGCAGCGCGTTCATGCACAGCAGCGCAACCATCGTGATCAGGAGGATGATGATCGCGGTCAGCGGCGGCACGCGGTCCGCCAGCTTGCCGCCCACGTTCACGCCGACCGTCATGCCGACGCCCACCGCCGTCATGATCAGCGGGATCGTATTCGCGTGGAAGTGCGTCACGTCCGTCAGCAGCGGGGCGATGTAGCTGAGCCAGGCGAAGAAGCCGCCCGTGCCGATCGACGTGATGCCCAGCGCGAGCCACAGGTTCGGCTTGCGGAAGATCTTCAGGTCCTGGCGCAGGCCTGCGCCCGGCGTCGCCTCGAAATACGGGATCAGCTTGTGCAGCATGATCATCGTCGCGAGGCCGATCACGGCCACGATCAGGAACACGAAGCGCCAGCTCATGTTGTGGCCGAGCCAGGTGCCGGCGGGCACGCCCAGCACGTTCGCGATGGTCAGGCCGGAGAACATGCTGGCGAGCGCGGCCGCTTCCTTGCCCTTGTCCGCGAGACGCGTGGCGACGACGGCGCCCACGCCGAAGAAGGCACCGTGCGGCAGGCCGGCCAGGAAGCGGAACAGCAGCATCGTGTGGAAGTTCGGCGCGAAGGCCGAGAGCGCGTTGAATGCCGTGAACATCAGCATGAACCAGATCAGCACGCTGCGCGGCGGGCGGTGCGACAGCATGCTGACGAGCGTCGGCGCGCCGACGACCACGCCGACCGCATACGCCGAAATCAGATAGCCCGCTTGGGGAATGGAAATGTCCAGGCCGGTCGCGATATCGGGCAGGATGCCCATCATGACGAATTCCGTCATGCCGATACCGAAACCGCCCAGGGCCAGGGGCGCCAGGCTTTTCTTGATCATGTGTGTAGTCTTTGCTGGAGGAAGCCGGACATTATGGCGGCGCGCGTCAGGCGAGTCCGCTTTCGAGTCGTGATGTCCGGTATAGCCTCACATGATAGCGGTATCAGGCCGAGTCTGCTTGCGGGTCGTCGTTTTCCGCGAGCCAATGAATGCGGCCATTGCCCGCCTCGCTCAACCGGGCAATGAGTGCGGCGGCCTTGTCGTCCGGCAGGTGGAAGGCGAATGAGACAACGTCCGCATGCTGGACGGCGTCCAGCGTGGCGCCGGCGGTGTCCAGTTCGCGGCGAATGAGACCTTCGAGCGGGTAGGGCGCGTCGCAGCGCAGGTGGCGCTGGCGGATGATGGCGATCTTCTGCGCGCCCAGCAGCGCCTGGGCGACGCTGTCCGTGTAGGCGCGCACGAGGCCGCCCGCGCCCAGCTTGACGCCGCCGAAATAGCGCACGACGGTCGCCAGTACGCCTTCCAGGTCCTGGTGGCGCAGCACGTCCAGCATGGGACGGCCCGCCGTGCCGCTGGGCTCCCCATCGTCGACGGCGGCCGATTGCCCGCCCGCCAGCAGCGCCCAGCACACGTGCGCGGCGCCCGGATGCGCCGCCTTGAGCCCCGCGATGATCTTCTGCGCCCCGGCCCGGTCGGGCATCGGCTGGACGCAGGCGATGAAGCGGCTTTTCTTGATGATCAGTTCGTGGTGGACGGGGGTGAGGATGGTCTGCGGCATGGGGCCAACAGCTTACTGTATTTCCGCGCAGATCGCATGTGGAAGTAAAACTACATGTTGTCTATAGGGAGTGCCTTGAAGTCGCCGATTTGTGATGTTACTTTACTACAAATCAACTTGGAGACCTCATGAAGAAGCTTGTTCTTGCCATCTCGGCCTGGTTGCCCGCCCTGTGGGCCGGCGCCGCGCCCTACGCCATCCAGCACGTGGAACCGATGAACTGGTGGGTCGGTATGAAGTCGTCCGACCTGCAGGTGATGGTGCATGGCGAGAAGATCGCCGAGCTGGAGCCGGCGCTGGCTTACCCCGGCGTGCGCGTCGCCGGCGTCGAGCGCACGGACAATCCGAACTTCCTGTTCGTGAACCTGAAGATCGGGGCGACGGCGAAGCCCGGCGAACTGGAACTGCAGTTCAAGCGCGGCAAGGACGTGGTGACGACCGTGCCGTACCGCCTGGAAGCGCGCCGCAAGGACTCGGCGCAGCGGCGCGGCTTTGATTCCGGCGACGCCGTCTACCTGATCGTGCCCGACCGCTTTGCGAACGGGAACCCGGCCAACGACGATGCGGGCATGCGCGAAAAGAGCGATCGGCGCAATCCGGACGGGCGCCACGGCGGCGACCTGGCGGGCATGCGGGCGCAGCTCGATTACATCCGCAAGCTCGGATTCACGATGGTCTGGCCCACGCCGCTGCTGGAAAACAACCAGCAGGCGTATTCGTACCACGGCTATGCGCTGACCGATTACTACAAGATCGATCCGCGCTTCGGCAGCAACGAGGACTACCGCAACTACGTGGCCGCGGCCAACGCGCGCGGCATCGGCGTGATCCAGGACATCGTCGTGAACCACATCGGCACGGGCCACTGGTGGATGCGGGACATGCCGTCGTCCGACTGGATCAACCACGGCAGGACGTTCGTCAAGACCAACAACCAGCACACGGTGGCGCAGGACATCCACGCGGCGCCGGAAGAGAAGGCGCGCTTCGTCGACGGCTGGTTCGATACGTCGATGCCGGACGTGAACCAGAAAAACAAGCTGGTGGCCCGCTACCTGATCCAGAACACGCTGTGGTGGATCGAGTACGCGAACCTGTCCGGCATCCGCGAAGACACGTATTCGTATGCCGATCCGGCCTTCCTGAACGATTGGAACCGCGCCGTGCACGCGGAATACCCGCACCTGAACGTCGTCGGCGAGGAGATGGACGACCGCCCGTACATGGTCGCGTACTGGCAGAAGGGCGTCGTCAACCGCGATGGCTTCCATTCCGAACTGCCGTCCGTGATGGACTTTCCGCTCGTCGACACGGCCCCGAAAGCGCTGACGGCGCCGGAAGACGGCGGCCAGGGCCTCATCAGGATCTACGAGACCATCGCGGCCGACTACCTGTATGCGGACCCGCTGAAGCTGATGGTCTTTCCGGATAACCACGACCGTCCGCGCGTGCTGGCGCAGGTGGACGGCAATATCGACCTCGTGAAGACGGACCTGATCCTGATGGCGACGACGCGCGGCATTCCGCAGATGTTTTATGGGACCGAGATGCTGATCCAGGGGCCGAAGGAGCGCACCGACGGCGTGCTGCGCGCGGACATGCCGGGCGGCTGGGCGGGCGACCAGGTCGATGCGTTCGCGGGTACGGGCCTGACGGACGCCCAGCGCGGCATGCAGCACCTCGTGCGCACGCTGTTCAACTGGCGCAAGACCAGTTCCGCCGTCAAGACCGGCAAGCTGACGCACTACATCCCCGGCGATGGCCACTACGTCTACTTCCGCCACGACGGCAGGCAGACGGTGATGGTCGTGCTGAACAAGAATCCGCAGGACACGCAGCTGGACCTGTCGCGCTTCGCCGGCATGGTGAAGGATGCGCGCCAGGGCCGCAACGTGCTGACCGGCGCCGCCGTTGACCTGCACGCGCCGCTGGCGCTGCCGGCCATGACGTCCGTCGTGGTCGAGTGGTGAGCGGGACTCAGTCGACGGCGCAGGCGCCCGCACCCGTGCGCGCGAGCATCTGCCCGATCTGCGCGGCCGCGCACGGCCGGCCGTACAGGTAGCCCTGCGACTTGTCGCAGCCGTGCGCGCGCAGGAAATCGTGCTGTTCCTGCGTCTCGATGCCTTCGGCCACGATCTCCATCCTGAGACTCCGGGCCATCGCGATGATGGCGCGCGTGATGGCCGCGTCTTCCGGATCCTGCGGCAGGCCGCGCACGAAGCTGCGGTCCACCTTCAGCGCGCGCACGGGGAAGGTCTTCAGGTAGCTCATCGACGAATAGCCCGTGCCGAAGTCGTCGATCGCGAGCTGGATGCCGGCGTCCGTCAGCGCGTGCAGGCGGTCGACGATGTCGGTGGAGGCGTCCATCAGCATGCTCTCCGTCAGTTCCAGTTCGAGCCAGCACGGATCGACGTCGGCTTCGCGCAGGGTCGCCAGCACGGCCGCGACGAGGTTGTTTTCCTTGAGCTGGCGCCCCGACAGGTTGACGGCCACGCGCAGCGGATGGCCTTCCGCATGCCACCGCTTCAGGTCGCGGCACGCTTCGCGCAGCACCCATTCGCCGATCGGCACGATGAGCCCCGTGTCCTCCGCGACGGGGATGAAGTCGTTGGGGCTGACCATGCCCAGTTGCGGATGGATCCAGCGGATCAGCGCTTCGACGCCGACGATGTCGCCCGTCTTGAGGTCGACCTGCGGCTGGTAGTGCAGCACGAACTCGTCGCGTTCCAGCGCGCGCCGCAGGTTGTTGTCCAGCTTGAAGCGTTTATGGGCGTCGTCGCGCATGCTGGGCGTGAACATGCGCCACGCGTTCTTGCCGCCGTTCTTCGCGTAGTACATCGCGGTGTCGGCGTATTTCAGCAGCGCGTGCATGTCGGTCGCGTCGTCCGGATACACGCTGATGCCGATGGACGCGCCGATGTGGATGTCGTGGCCGTGGATGTGGATCGGGTCGGCCAGCTTGAGCAGGCATTTTTCCGCGATCAGCGACGCGACCCCGACCTGGCTCACGTTCTCGAGGATGATGCCGAATTCGTCGCCGCCGATGCGCGACAGCACGTCGCCGAAGCGCAGCGTCTCCGACAGCCGGCGCGACACGAGGCGCAGCAGCTCGTCGCCGATGTCGTGGCCGAGCGTGTCGTTGACGGTCTTGAAGTTGTCCAGGTCGATGAACATCAGGATCGTGCGCTCGTCGAACTTGCGGGCGCGCGCGAGGACCGATTCCAGCCGCTCGTTGAAGAAGTGCCGGTTGTTGAGCTGCGTGACGGGATCGTAGTGCGCCAGCCGGTCCAGCTTGACCTCGATGCGCTTGCGTTCGTTGATCTCCGCTTCCAGCTCCAGTTCGCGCTTCTGGATGCGGTCCAGCATGCCGTTGAACGTGCGCGCCAGCAGGCCGATGTCCGCCGCCTGCGACACCTCGGCGCGCAGCGAATAATCGCCCTGGCGCGAGATCTGCTCGCTCACCGCCGACAGCGCGCGGATCGGGGCCGTGAAATAGCGCTGCAGGCGCGACAGCGCGTAGTACGAGAGGCTGAGCAGGGCCAGCGTCATCGGCAGCGCCAGCGCGAGGTACAGCGCGAGCTGGCGGTACACGCTCGTCACGCTGCTGCGCACGACCACGGTGCCGAGCAGGCGGCTGCCGACCTGGATGCGGCGCGTGACGCTGACGCCGCGGACATCCACCACCGTCTCGCGCGCACGCGGGTCGTGCGCGGCGGGCGGCGACTGCGGATCGCGCACGAAGGTGACGAACGCCTTGCCTTTCGCGTCATAGGCGACGGCCGATTGCACGTCCGGCGCGACGCGCAGCGCGGACAGGATGTCGCCAGCCGCCTCGGCGTCGGCGAAGGCCATGGCCGCCGTCAGGTTCTCGCCCACCATCGTCGCCTGCGACTGCGTCTGGCGCACCAGCGCGGCCGTGAAGAAGTACAGCTGGATGCCGATCAGGAACAGCGTCGACAGCAGCATCACGCCGCCGCTCGTGACGAGGTAGGTCCATTTGAGCTTGGTGCTCAGTGCCTGCCGGTTGATCCATTCGATGAGTTGTTCCATGCGGGCCGTCCGGGTCTAATAAATGGCGCGCGCCAGCCGCAGCACCTTGGAGCTGAGCACGACGCCGGCACCGCGCGCCGCGGCGCCATTGAATTCGAAGGCGATGCGCCGGTCGTCCAGCACCAGTTCGAGCATCACGCCCTTGCGCGCGGCGCCGCGCGTATCGGCGATCGTCAGCACGCCGGCCGCGCGGGCGCTGTCCGCGAGCGCCGTCATGTCGTCGAACTCCGACGCGCTGATGTACAGGATGTGGCATTGCATCAGCGCCTCCGGACCCGAGTGCGGATACACGATGGACAGGCGCGCATTCCCGAGCGGCTTGCCTTCGAGCGTGGCGAGCGCGCTGCCGAACGGATCGCGCCCCAGCACGCACAGGCGCACGACGCCGTTCATGTTCGGCAGGGTGCTGAACTGCGCGATGTTGTAGATGAACGCTGCCTTCGCCGCGTATTCGTCGGCCGCCTGGGCATGGGCAACCGCCGGCAGCAGGCCGCACAGGAGCAGGAGGCGCGCGAGGCGGGGCCGCATCATCGTCAGAACCTGATAGTTGCCATGAAACGCAGCGTGCGCCCGTCCTGTCCGATCGCGTCGAGGTGGCGCGGCGGCGTGCCGTTGTCGTAGTGTTCCTCGCTGGCGGAATCCGCATGGCGTTTGGCGAAGACGTTGAGCACGCCCGCGGACAGCTCCACGTGCGAGCCCAGGGTGCCGACGAGATTCAGGTCGACGAGGCCGAAGCCGCCCACCTCGCCGCCGCGCACCGTGCGGCGCCGGCTCGTGTAGCGGTACTCGGCGTGCGCGCGCAAGTGGTCGCCGAGCGGCGGCAGCGCGACATTCAGCTTGAACAGCCGGCGCGGCGAATTGGGCAGCCATGCGCCGCCGGCGTCGTTGCGCGCCGACTGCACGTTCGCGCTGCCCTTGAGGGCGCTGCCGTCCTCGCGCAGCCATTCCGCTTCCACTTCGACGCCCGTGGCGCGGGCGGCCTCGATGTTCGAAAAGACCAGCATGCCGTTGACCGGATCGGTGGCCAGCGCCAGCATGTCGCGCATGCGGTACTGGAAGACGGAGGCGGTGGCGCGGAAGCGGTCGGTCGGAAAATATTCCGCGATCAGTTCATAGGTCTTGATGCGCTCCGAGCGCAGCGCCGGATTCGCCCGGAAGTCGAACGTGTAATAGCGCTCGTAGGCGTTGGCGGAGCGGAAGGCCGTGCCGTACAAGGCCTTGAGCGTGACCTGGCTCGCCGTCTTGTAGAGCAGGGCCACGCGCGGATTCGTCGTGGCGCCGCCTTCGGAATCGTAGTCGTGGCGCACGCCCGTGTTCAGGATGAGCTTCTCACCGAGCCGCATCTCGTCCTGCAGGTAGACCGCGGTCTGCCGCTTGGGATGGGCGACGTCGAGATTGAGCTGGTACGGATCGACGTCGTAGTTCGCCATCTGCCGCTTGCTGTCGCGCGTGTATTCCGCGCCGGCGATGAGCTTGTGGCCGCGTAGCGCGCTGCTGATCACGCGCACCTCCGCGCCGCTGCTGAGGCTCTCGGCCGTATCGATGCCGGGCGTCGGGCCTTCGTTTGCGGACCCGGTCACGTTGAGGGTCTGGTAGCGGTAGCGCGCGACGCTCACGCCGGCGAACAGGTCGAGCGTCTCCGAGACGGCGCGGTGCCAGGACAGGGCGGCGCCCGCGTATTCGTCCAGCGACCAGCTGCGCGGATCGTTGAACTGCTGGCCGTAGGACGCCGTCGGAATGCCTTTCGTGCGGCTGCCGAAATAGGCCTCGGCCACGACGCCGCCCGCGCTCAGTTTCGCGAACAGCCGGCGATAGCGGTCGTAGTCGATCCCGGTGGCGACGCCGTGGTTGCTGGCCGCGTCGTCGTATTCGGGAAAGTACACGTCGCGCCCCGGACTGTCGTACACGGACGCGCCCAGCAGCAGCTCGGTGCCGCCCGGCGTCCCGCTGCCGTACGTGTTGCGCACTTCACGGCCGCGGCCCGTGAACCGGCCCACGCTGACGGTCTGGCCCTTGAGGGCCCCGCCGCTTTTCGTGAGCACGTTCACCACGCCGAAGAATGCGCTGCTGCCGTAGATGGCGGAACCGGGTCCCGGCACGAACTCGACGCGGTCGATGAGGGCCAGGTCGATCGGGAATTCGGTGCCGATGGCGCCCTGGTCGTAGACGACGTCGTTCAGGCGCCGGCCGTCGATCAGGACCAGCAGCCGTGTGTTCAGGTCACCCGGATTGCCCAGGCCGCGGATGTTCGCGTAGTTGTAGTTGCGGTCGTAGGACACCGTCATGCCGGGCACGCTCTGCAGGATCTCCGCGAGCGTGCGGTAGCCGCGCTGGCGGATGTCCTCGGCCGTGATCACGGTGACGGACGACGGTGCCTCGCTGATCTTCTGCGGAATCTTCGACGCCGTGACGACCTCGAGGTTGAGCAATTGTTCGAGGGGCAGGGCGTTCAGATCGGGACCTTGCTGCGCCAGTGCGCCGGCCTGGAAGCCAGCCGCCAGGAGGCCGAGCGCACGCGACAGATGACGGGACGGAGACGTTTCCTTGTTCGGCAACATGGCAGGTCCTTGGGGGAATGCTTGGCAGAGCGCCCGAGCGGCCCAGTGTAAGGACATGCAATACCGAATTGTTGACTAGAACCAATTAATTGGCCGGTGCAACTAATTCCGAGGGGAGGGATAGGAAGAATCTGACAGAGAAGCGGAAAAGCAAAAAGCCCATGAACCGAAGTTCATGGGCTTTCTGGTGTTCGTGGTAGGCCGTGCTGGGCTCGAACCAGCGACCAACGGATTAAAAGTCCGCTGCTCTACCAACTGAGCTAACGACCCGACGGGCAGCATTATAGCGGCTCATCGGCACACGGCCAAGTGCTTTCGTGAAAATTGGCAACAATTGTTGAAGTGGCCAGGCAAATATCGGTCGTGCGACGGCCTCTCGAAATGCCGCACAGGCATTGATTTCCGGTATGATCAGTTGATTTTCAGATATTAATGCGTGCCGTGATCCCGACCGACTCCGATACCGCCACCGACCTTTCCCTGCGCGCCCTGAATCTCGTCAACAGCGGGATCATCGTGCTGGACGCCCACCACAAGATCGTGCTCTGGAACGGTTGGATGGTGCCGCGTTCCGCCCGCGCCGCCGCGCGCGTGCGCGAGCGCTCGCTGTTCGAGGTGTTCCCCGAACTGCGCGGTTCGCGCGTCGAAGCGGCCGTGCTGGCCGCATTGGCACCCTCGGCCGATGGCGCGAGCACGACCATCCCGCAGGCGGAAAGCCGGGCTCCATTCCCGCTGCGCGAGGCGGGCAGCTTCGACGGCCCGCGCATCGACCAGGCCGTGACGGTGACGCCGTTCCGCGATGGCGAGCAGCGCTATTGCATGATCGAGATCCGCGACGTCAGCGGCGCCGTGGAACGCGAAAAGCGTCTCCTCGACCACGCGGAATCGCTGCGCGCGCGATCGTACGTCGACGGCCTGACCGGCATCGCCAACCGCCGCTACTTCGATGTTGCGCTGGACCGCGAACTGCGCCGCGCGCAACGCGTGAAGGGCGAGCTGTCGCTGCTGCTGATCGACATCGATTCCTTCAAGGCCTACAACGACCATTTCGGCCACCAGCAGGGCGACGCCTGCCTGTCCACCGTGGCCCAAGCCCTCGCTGCCAAACTCAAGCGTCCGGCCGACGTGGCGGCACGCTATGGTGGCGAGGAATTCGCGGCGATCCTGCCGGACACGTCGCTCGAGCAGGCCAGGCTGCACGCCAACGCGATTCGCGAACACGTCGCCGGACTGGCGCTGCCGCACGCACCCGCGGCCCACTGGCCGATGGTCACGCTGAGCATCGGTGTCGCAAGCTTTGACCGTGAACGCCTGCATGAGGTTCCCGCACTGATCGAGGCCGCGGACAAGGCCTTGTATGCGGCAAAGCGTGGTGGCCGCAACCGTGTCGTGGTAGACGGCGACGTATCCGGCTGACGGGTCATTCAGCACGTCGCCATGACGTGCATATCGGATCACGCAGCCACGCATAGCGATACGGGATCCCGCCCGTCGTCGGCGCACGCGTGTCATTTCTCGTCGATCTGATTTAGCGTAAATACAGACTGTTTCGTGATGCGGCCCTTGCCGCCCTTGTGGCTGCCAACCGGCGCCCTAGACTGAATTGCCGCCGCCGGCAAAGACCCGTACCGCGGCATTGTCCATCACGATCCGAAGGAGACATCATGCATCCGCTTCCCTTGGCACTTTCCGCATCCCTGCTGTTGTTCGCGCCCGGTGCCGGCGCGCAGTCGGGGAATTATCCGATCAATGACGACGCGCCGATCTCGCGCGTCGAGGTGACCGCGCAGCCGCGCCCGGCATTCCGCATCTGGGACTACCAGGCCGAGGAGGTCAGCGGCGCGTACGCGTTGTCGAACGGCTGGCGCCTGAACGTGAAGCCGGCGCGCGACGGCATCGTCGCCCAGATCGACAAACAGCGTCCGATGCGCCTCATCGCGCAATCGCCCGACCGCTTCGTTTCGCGCGACGGCAACGTGATCATGGAATTCAACAAGGGCGACACCCGCGAAGACATGATGATGAGCTATGTGCCGAGCGACGTTACCGATCCGCGCCTCGCGCAGATAATCGTGGTGACGGCGAAGATGGCGCAGCGCTGAGGCGCCGGCCGCTCAGCCCGCGTCGCCGGGCGGGGCCGGCGGCTGGTCGATCGCATCGGCCAGCCTGCGCATCAGCCGCACCAGGTTGTCGAAATCCTCCTGGTCCCACGACGCGAAGACGGCGCGGGCCATCTTGTCGCGCGCGGCGTCGAGCGCGTCCGTCATGGCCTTGCCCTTGGGGGTGATCGAGGCCAGGCGGACCCGCGCATCCGCGTCGGAAGCGCGCCGTTCCACGAGGCCCAGGCTGTCCAGCTTGGCCACCTGGCGGCTGACGGTGGTGTAGTCGCGTCCCGACCGTTCGGCCAGCTCGACGACGCCGATCGGCCCCAGCCGTTCGATCCCGACCAGCAGCGGAAACAGTGCGCGGTCCAGCCGGACGCCGGCCTGGCGGATGAGTTCCTCGTCGCGTTGCGGCCGGTTCATCGCGCTGACGATGCTGATCAGCGACGTGTGCAATTCACGCAGCCGCGCCGATATATGTGTATCTTGCACATTATTTTTCGTTGCCATATACTCCTCTCCAGTTATGTGCATTTTACACATAAGACACTGGGAGAGCGACATGGACTTCGATACCGATGTACTGATTTGCGGCGCGGGTGCCGCCGGCCTGACCCTGGCCCTTGACCTGGCGCGGCGGAGCGTCCCGTTCCGGCTGGTCGAGCGGCAGGACACGCCATTCCACGGCTCGCGCGGCAAGGGCATCCAGCCGCGCACGCTGGAAGTCTTCGAGGACCTCGGCATCGTCGACCGGGCGGTGGCGCTGGGTGGGCCGTATCCGCCCCAGCGCATCCACGCCGCGGACGGCAGCCATGCCGATGTCCCGATCGCCGCGGAGCAGGCGGCGACGCCCGCCGAGCCCTACGCCACGCCCCTGATGCTGCCGCAATCCCTGACCGAGCAGGTGATGCGCGAACGCCTGCTGGAGCTGGGGCGGCGGGTCGAATGTGGCCTTGCGCTCACGGGCCTGGAGCAGGACGCGGATGGCGTCACGGTCACGCTCGCGGGCCGCGGCGGCGAGTCGCGCCTGCGCGCGCGCTACGTCGTCGGCACGGACGGCGGGCGCAGCACGGTACGCCATCTGCTCGGCATCGGCTTCCCCGGCAAGACGCTGGGCGTGCGGGCGCTGGTGGCGGACGTCGCCTTGACGGGACTTGCGCGCGACGCCTGGCATCGCTTCAACGGGGACGACATGGCGCGCCGGCTCGAGGTGTGTCCGCTCGCGGGAACGGACCTGTTCCAGATCCAGGCGCCGGTTCCGCCGGAGGGCGACGTCGACCTGTCGGCGCAGGCTCTCGATGCGTTGGTCAGGGACCGGACCGGCCGCGACGACGTGCACGTGGGCAGCGTGTCCTGGGCCTCGGCGTACACAATGAACGCGCGCCTGGCCGACCGCTATCGCGTGCGACGTGTCTTCCTTGCCGGCGACGCCGCCCACACGCATCCGCCCACGGGCGGGCAGGGATTGAACACCAGCGTGCAGGATGCGTACAACCTCGGCTGGAAGCTGGCAGCCGTGCTCGCGGGCGCGCCGGACGATCTGCTGGATACGTACGAGGCGGAGCGCCGCCCCGTCGCCGCCGCGATGCTGCAGCTGTCCACGGCGCTGCTGGACGCCGCGCGCCGCGGCGGAGAAATGCGCCGCGGGCGCGAAACGCGGCAGCTCGACCTGGCGTACCCCGATTCGCCCCTGGCGTTCGCGCAGCCGGCCCGTGCACACGGTGTGCGGGCCGGCGCGCGGGCGCCGGACGCCGTCGTGCTGGGTGCGGGCGGGCAATCCACCCGGCTCTTCACGTTGTTCGCGGGGCCGCACTGGACCATGCTCGGTCGGGACGTGCCGCCCGGCGTGGCGGAGGCGTTGCGGCGCGCGGGCCTGCGCGTACACCTGTTCGGCGCGCGCGGCGACGTGGTGGACGTGCATGGCCAGGTCGAGGCGGCCTATGGATTGCAGCCCGGCGAACTCGTGCTGGTGCGTCCGGACGGCTACGTCGGCGCCACCGCCGGCTCCGCCCACGTCGACGCGCTCGATATCTACATGTGGCGTGCCGGCCTGTCCTGAACACGCCGCCAGCGCCAGGCCAGCAGCGCCAGCAACACCAGCCACGCCGCCACGGTGACCTGGGCGAACACGTCGCCGATGCGGCTGTAGACCGTGCCGCCGCGCCCCGTCGGCAGGTCGCCCACGAGCATGCCCGGGGCGTGCACTGTGCGGCGTTCGGCGACGATGCGGCCGTGCGCATCGCTCAGCGTCATCAGGCCCTGCGAGGCCGAGCGCGCCACCGCGAATCCGTTTTCGACGCCGCGCACGATCGCCATCCGGCCATGCAGATACGCGTCGCGGTCGAAGTCCCAGGCGGGGACCAGCATCAGGCCGACGTCGCGCCGGCCGTACAGGCGCAGGTCCTGGGCGAAATCCATGTCCTTGCAGATCGCGATGCCGGCATGCACGTCGCCGAGCCGCGTCACCAGTTCGCCGGTGCCCCGCACGTAGTCCGCTTCGTAGCCTGGCACCATGCGCTTCTTCAGGTAGGTGTCGACAGGCGCGCCGGGCCGGTACAGCGCGGCGATGTTCAGCCGGCCGCCCTGCGGCGCGGGCCCGTCGAGACCGGCGACGACGCTGCTTCCCGCCGGCGGCGCGAGGACCGTGCCGGCCGCGAGGATTTTTTCCGGCACGACGATGGCCGCCGGCGCGTGCGCGGCCGCTGCGGCGATCTGGCGCGCGAACGCGGCCGCGACTTCCGGTGCGGCCTCGGGGCGATTCAACACGCGGCCGGCGTAACGGTCGTCGCTCAGCAGCGCGATGCGCACGGCCGGCCCGGCCGGCTGCGCCAGCTGCCACACGCCGTAGGCCAGCGCCGCAAGCGCGGGCACCGACCATGCGAGGGTTCCGGACAGGTCGCGCGGCTTCACGTACAGGACGGCGAGCCCGGCGGGAATGACGGCCGCAAGGAAGGAGAGGCCGGCCACGCCGGCCAGCGATGCCGTCTGCAGCAGCGGCACGACGTCGACCAGCGTGTAGCCGAGGGCGAAGAAGCTGCCGTTCGGCGACACGAGGCTGTGCAGGTAATCGATGGCGGCGAGCATCGCGGCGAATCCGAGCGGGGCCACGCCGGCCGGAAAGCGCCGATACAGGGCGCGCATGAACAGGGCCGCGAGCATGAACACGAGCGCCTGGGCGACCGCGAGGCCATACACCATCGGCAGGAGCCGGCCATAGAACCACATGGGGCCCGCCTCGGCCATCCATGCGGGCACGAACAGCAGGAGGGCGACGTCCCGCGGGCGCGGCGCGCGCAGGGCCATCACCAGCAGCGGCACGAACGCCGCGAGCGCCAGCCAGCCGAACTGTCCCGTGTCGCGGCTGATTGCCAGCACGGCGCCGCACAGCAGCGCGGTAAGGATGTGCCATCGTGTCATTCCTGTTCTCCCTTCAGGTAGATGCGCGCCGCCGAGCGCAGGCACAGCGCCGTGAATTCGGTCCGCGACAGGTTGAACCGTCCGGAGCGGTGCAGGTCCACGAGTCCCTGCAGCACGCCCCACACGCCCATCGCCAGTTCCAGCGGCGGCCCGGCACGCACGAGTCCCGCCGCCTGGCCCTCCGCGAGGCGCTGCGCGAAGCCGCCGATGACCGGAGAGCGCCCCGCTTCGAAGTCTTCCGGGTAGATGCGTTCGGCGCGTGTCTTGAGCACGAAAGCGGCGTCGAACAGCGCCGGTTCGTCCAGCGCGAAATCGACGAAGGCCGTCGCGAGGGCGTCGAATCCGGCCAGCAGCGGCAGGCCGGCGAACATCTGGACACGGCGTTGCCACATCTCGAGCGCATGCGCGCCCACGGCCTGCAACAGGGCGGCCTTGTCCGCGAAGTGGCGGTACACGGCCATCGGCGTGATGCCGGCTTTCTGGCCGACGGCGCGCAGGCTCAGGCCGTCCAGTCCCTTTGCTTCGAGTTCGCTGATGGCGATCGTGAGAATGCGTTCTTTCGTGGTCATGTATACACTGTATACATTCTTTTACCGCAACGCAAGGGATAGGACGTCACCGGTTTACCCACGAAAACCGGAAGGGTTCCCACGACGGGACCGGGACCTTGTCGATCGTGGCCGCCACGAAATGGCATTTGCGCGCAGTGGCCAGCGCGGTCCGGTCGAGGATGGGTTCGCCGCTCGAGCGGGCGACGCGCGCATCCGTCACCCAGCCATCGACGTTGATCAGCACCGCCAGGATGACATCGCCGGCGACCCGGCGCTCTTCGGCGAACCGCGGCAGCCGCGGGCGTTCGCAATTATCGGGATTGACGACGGCCCGCACCTTGACGGGGATGTGTCCGCCGCCACCGCCGCCGGCTCCCTCGCCCTGGTCGCCCGCCCCGGCGGTGCCGGTGCCGTCAGGCTTGCCGCCGGCCAGTTCCACCGGCAAGGGAATAGCGACGATGGTGGCCGCCACTTCCGTGCGCGGCACGACCTCGATGTCGCGCGGCGGCGGCGCGGCGGTTTCCCGTGCCGGCGGCCGGGGCTTGTTCTTGCGCCGCGGCGGCAGCGGGGGAGATGGAGGCGGCTCGACGACCTGCGGCGCGACGTTGGACAGCAGCATGACGGTGTACGGCGTCTGCGGAAGCACGATGCGATCGGCGGTCACGAAAACAAACAGGACCAGCGCGTGGAGGGCGGCGACGAAGGCAATCCGGGGCAGCGCGCGCCGCGGGCGATCGAATATGGTGTCAGTTGGCACGATAACCCTCTCAATTTATTCACGGGATGAATAAAATGCGACAACGGTTATCTATGGTATGGCAACAATGTCATGTTGCCAATGCGCTGGGCATGGCGTCGGTCTGAAGACCCCGGAAAACAAAAAGCCCACGGACCAGGCCGTGGGCTTTCTGAGTATTCGTGGTAGGCCGTGCTGGGCTCGAACCAGCGACCAACGGATTAAAAGTCCGCTGCTCTACCAACTGAGCTAACGACCCGAAGAGGCCGCATTATAGCGGCTCGGCCGCCGTCCGGCTAGCGTCCACGTCGGCCCGCGCGTACGGGCGGCGTCGCGGCGGTGATCGCGAAGCTGCCCAGGACGAAGGCGGCGGCAAACGTGGCGGCAAGCAGGGTCGACAAGGTACGCATGATGACTCCCGGCGAATGGCGAATGGCGGATGCGATGTTCGGTTTTCGTATTGACGCTACCAAGTATAAGTAGCCGGGGACGCTGATTGGTTGCTGAATGGCAACAAGATATTCTGAAGGGCAAAACAAAAACGCCAGCTCGTGAAAGCTGGCGTTTTCGCTGCATCTTGGTAGGCCGTGCTGGGCTCGAATCAGCGACCAACGGATTAGAAGTCGCTGGGTCGGCAAGGATAACCTTTATTAATCAATGACTTGCAACGCTTGCCAGATGCGATAACCAGTCAGCCAAAGGGGAGGGATGGTAACTTATCAGGAGGAACGTCACAAGTACGTCACATAGTGAGGCATGCATCCTTACGGCTGGACAGCAGGCGCTGTACACCGTGAATAATTGAGGACATTCCTCTAATCGGCCAGGCTCGACGCCTATCGAGCTCGGGCGGCGAACTCATGTGAATACCGCCTGTGCGGCCCATACTCTTGGGCGACAGCCGCAGACATTGCAAGCACGGACATCTGCTCAGCGGTCAAATCACAATGACGCTATCAATTTTGCCCCGCATTCGGTCACGTCTCCGTCATAGGCATAGGACTTGCCTTCATGTCGCGCACCTGCGCCATCAGGTTTGATTGCAAAGTTACCTTTACACTTTGGGCACTGTGTCATGTCTGACTGAAGTGCTGCGATCACACCCATCACAGTTGTGCCCGAGGATGCGCTGATGACCTGGCCACCGTGATCGGTTTTGTCGTTGAGGCGAATGACGCCACGTCCTTGATGTTTCATTTGTGAGTTCTATTTGTTTATTGCTGCAGCTCGAAATTTAAACGCGAGTGGCTTGCGGATGCAATCCCAATCTTTACTTGATTATATAAATCAAAAGATTTTGACCAATACCAGTGCATTGATCTTGAATTCAGACGTGAGACTAATAAGATGTGGTATAAATCGTTATCTGTTCAATTGTTGCTGATTCGCTTTTTCCATTTAGGTGTAAGTCGATCATGCTGCCGGGGCCAAATATCCCGCTAGGGAACTCGCAGCTTATTAATCCACAGCTCAGATTCCGACGAGTGTCGATGTTCGATTGAACCTCCAAAAATTTCGTTTCTTTATCAATTCCGAATCCATCTATTTCTAGATAGCCGGTGAAAGGGTGGCGAGCTAGCCAGTCAGTCTTTGGTGTGTTATCAGGCGTTCCATCAGGATATGGCGTTCTTGTTTCCGTAAGTAAACGCTCAGGAATGCTTAAATTAATAGTAATAGTGCTGACGCTAAGTTTATTTTCCCAGCTTGTAGATGCCGTGAGTCCTAAATCTTCCCATACACACCATTCGGTTCCGGTCTCGTCACAATGTGGCATTCTCTTAAGTATATTTTTCCATGTTGTTAACGGACGACCGAATTCTAGAAGTTTCCCGTCAAAAAAAATACTTGATTTCATTATAATTATTTCCGGTTTTGCGTATCTTTTCACACGCCGGGCGGGTGGAGGGACTTTTATAGCACCTGTCGCTAGCGCAGCTTGACGTTGGACTTCGTTCCACCGATCTAACATCGTAGGTCCTCTTTCTTTCGTGGAAGGTGATTGGCCAGAAGGTTCCACGCCTTTGGAAATGGTGGTGAACAAAGATAGCGCAAGTATTGATCCATTAAGGATTATTTTATTCATTTTTTAATTTGATTCTTTTCGTTGAAAAGCACGGTAAAATTCTTATTTATGTAATCCCAAGATTCTTGATTTGTTTTTTTTGCGCTGTTTATAGAGTCGAGAATTTCCTTTTTATGTGCTTTTTCGAGCGCCTCCCACTCTGTAGCGGACTCTCCCCGTTTCACCTCCTGCGGATGTCTTTTTGCCCAATCTGCTACTAATTTGTCTTGCCAATTCGTATCGAATGGATGAACCAGAAAGCCTCGAGCGATCAGTGCTGGATCGGCTGTTGCGTCTCCTTTCCACCAATGGGCAGCAACGGCTGATCCAACTTTTTTCACCGCTTCTTTCGCCAATTCGGCTGCTAGGGTATGGAATGGATGATTGTCATGGTCTTTTGCTAGTTGAGAATGTGTTGGATTTGTCGATCCGTTTGTATTAGGGTCGCCTGCGCGGACGATTTGTTGATCGTCAACGCTATTTCCAACAAGGTGAAGCAAGGTGCTGTAGACGAAGTTATAAATATTGGAGATCAATCCAACAGTGTAAAAAGGGATTGCTTCGATGTATTTAAATGCCGGTTTTTCTGCAAGCCAATCTCTTCCTCCTAGAAAATATTCATAGGCCTTCAATACGCGTGGATCACTATGCGCACGCAGTAAGATAAGTATGATTCGATCTGCTTTCGTGCGCTCACCAGGTTCGGTTGGTTTGAACTTCCATTCAACCTTGAATAATATATCTGCGATAGTTCCTGCTGTGCTGGCAATAACGTCATCAGAATCAAACATCCCAGTAACGACGGGAAGACTATGCTTCCCAGGTGCGGATGATGTCCATGGGAGAACATGAACGTGTCCCACTTTCCTTAAGCTAAGTTCGACAAAATTACTGTGCGCGAAGTAATCTTCAAGTACATGAAGTGCTGCGCCAAAGTGTCTGTATCCCTCCGGCCCTGGGCCAGCGGTTAGCGCCTTGTTTATCTCGCTAGACATGTATGCGGCGGAAGAATCGATATACCTCTTCATTGATTTTTGCGGATCTATCGAAGTATATTCTATGGAAGCTATCGGCTGGAAATCTTTGTCGATTGTATGCGGATCAGACGCGTTAGTGGAGTTGTTGGTTGGATTGTCGATATGTTCTACAGGACGGTACACTCCTAGCATGGAAGGAGTTACTTTGAAAATGTTTTTTGCTCTGGACTTTTGACAAATTCGACTTCGGCAAAAATGTCTACTAGCTCTGTTAGCTCTTGGCGAGAAAACGCTGCGGGAAAATTTCGTGGTGCTTCAGGCATTCGGACGATAGAAGGATCGAGTAATTGTGAGTAATCGCGCAACCAGTTTCCGAAGTAAATCTGCTTGATTATATTTTTTTCTTGAAAATGTATAGAGGCTTCAAATAAGGCATGCTCGATCGACTGATGGCCGAACGACGAAGTTGGTCGTTCTTGATTGTGTTCACCCATGCCTGCGCCAAAAAATTCGATATTGCCATTCTTGCCTTCGTTACGCTGTGCATCTTCGTTTTGGGATTTTTGTATGGCTTGCTGTACCGCGTGGTAATCGACTTTAAGTTCGCCGTTAAAAGTGGGGGAGCGATAACTTGCATATGGTGTGGAGCTGCTATTGCAAAAATCAAAAAAGGCAATGTTATAGGCGAATTTCGCACCCTCATCGCCTTCTGCGTCTGGCACAATTGCGGAAGTGCCGTCCGGATTTTTCTCAGCCAAATCGCTACGTAGTACTAAATCAATATAGTGGCCAAATTCATGTAGTAGCGCGGTCAGCAGTTCCCATGAGTCGTCGTTGCCCGCTGCAGCGCGATCAGCAGCCGCCCGATGTACCAGAATTTCACGTGTTTCGTTGTCGAATGAAGCCGGATAATGGCAACTCATCATTACCTTAACGGTCGGTTGTTTGAGTGAACCATTTTTCAGTCCTTCGTATAGCTTGATATAGGTTTCTGCAGGGATGTCGTAGCCAAATATAGGCGCCAAAAACATAACGAATTCGGCGTGTGTAAAGTTTTTTGCTACCTGCTTGATCTGATTAAATGCAAACGAACTTTCGAGGTGTCGATCGGTTTCTACAACTGCATTGGCGTTGGGAGCGAGCGAGAAAGCTTGTCTTTTCTTGTTAGGCTCAACAGCGACACTTTTCGAAGGCAAGGTCTCAAGATTGCCGTGGAAAAGAACAGGCGATGAAGTGAAGAACTGCGTTTGATCGCTAATTTCGAGCATGTGATTAGCGCCCTGCAGCCTCACCCCTTTCTTGCCCCTGATCGTCACCCAGTCCGACTCGCTCAAGAGCGCAAGCACCTTGTTGGCGATGATCTCCACGTCGTCCTCTTGCGCCTGTACGGACACCTTGCCGCCGGCGGCGATCAGCTTCATCCCAGCCTTGTGCACGAACAGCCGGAAGGTCTTGCCGATGCTTGCGAACAGTCCTTCAGTGCTAGCAATCGATAAACTTTTGCCACTGGTAATGGCCGTATGACGGCTGCTGGCGATGTGAGTGGACTGTGCAGAGCTCAGCTCGATACCTGCCGGACTGGCGACGACCAGATGTGGTTCGGCCAACTCTTTGAACTTTCCTGTGCCGCATCCCTGGATGCCTTGGCTCTGGGATTTAAGGTCCTTAACCGTATCGTCTTGCTGAAGTTCTTGCTTCTCCTGCGCGCCGTAGTGCTGTGCTAACCCGACCAGTTGTTCCTGTAAGTCCGCGGCGGTCGATAGCCGCTTAATCGTTTCGCCCATATCCTTGATATGGGATGCGGCGTTCGGCCGTGTTTCCGTCGTTATAAGCATGCCTTGGCTAGCACGCGCCACGCCCCAGGCATTGGTCGCGATTTCCCAGCCTTCGCCACGTGCATCTTTGCGCCCGCTAGTGTCTTCGATGCGCGTAATATGTCCAAGCGACAGCTGGCTGCACTGATGATCGCTCTTCAACTGCGCCTGGATCTTGCCTGGGGTGTCGTCCAGCACCAGATGGTTGCCACGCCCACTCGCTTCGCCCGCCCGCAGTTCGCGGCTGCGCAGACCACTCAGGGGCTGTTGCTCCGGCAGCTGCCACGGCGGCATGTGCGTGTAGTTGTACAGCACACCAAGGATCAGCGGATGGTCGATATTCCCGTTCACGAAGACCACGCCCACTTCCTCGCCGACCCGCGGCAGGCGAATAAGCCCGAACTCGACACCGGCGCCCGGCGACATTACGCGCAGCCAGGGCGAGCTGTTCTCGTCGTATTTGCCGAGCCGGTCCCAGTGGAACTGGACCTTGACCCGCCCATAGCCATCGGTATGGATCTCGGCGCCGGCCGGCCCGACCACGATGGCGGTCTGGATGCCGTGATAGGTGCACGGCTGGCTGTTGTAGTGACGGCCCGGGCGCCACTGGATATCCTTGCGCACGCAGTGAAACGAGTTCTCGTAGTTCGATGGCGCGCCCGGCCCGGCCTGGTAATTGTTGCTGGCTTCGTGGTCGACGGAGAGGATCAGGTAGTCGCGATCACGGATGCTGGGCTGGGCCGGCTCGCCGCGCTTGGGAACGCGCAGCTCGGCGCTGAAGTGGTCGGCAAGCTTGAAGCACCGGCCCGGCTGGGCGGTACGATCGTTGCCGCGGGCTTCGAAGCTCTGCGTGTTCGCGTCGCGCTCGCCCATGCGCCGCTGCGCGAGCTGTTCGCCCTCGTCACGGGTGCGGAAACCGTACGATCCGGTGTCTTCGTAGATTTCGTAGGGGAAGACGTCACCCTGGTTATTCAGGGACTCGGCGGTCGAGCGCTGCGCGACCGGGTTCTTGTAATCGAAGCTGGCCAGGGTCGTCTGGCCTGATCCGAGGCGACGCACGGGACTCCATTCGCGGATGCCGTCCTCTTCGAGCGAGCCCGCTTTGTCGCGGAACGGAATTTCGCCAGAATCGTCGATCCCGGTCGGATCGATGGGTTGCGCGAGCGTGCTCCTGTCGCTGAGCCAGAGCGTGTGCCCATCCGCCCGGTGCTCGTACCAGTAGTGCAGCCCGAGTTCCTCCCAGCGGCGGTGCAGGTGGTTGTAGTCGGTTTCGTCATACTGGTTCGCGCAGGTCATGCGCGGGTACTCAGCGACGATGACCGGATTCCAGTCGGCCTGGCGGTAGTGGGCAAAGGTCAGCTCGGTCAATTCGATGGCGCTCTTGCCGTGGAACGACCGGTTGTCCTTGCGCAGCTTGGCGAATGCCAGCCATGGCTCGAGGACCATGTGGTAGAACGCGAAGCCGCCGTCGGTGCGAAGGAAACGGAATTCAGTGACATAGCCGTTGAAGTAGCGCAGCGAGCCGTCTTTGCGCACGAGCGAGATCGTGACCATCCTGGCCATCATCGCCTTCAGCGGAATCTGCGCGTCGTCCGACAGGAGTTCGACCTCGAAGCGGAAGCACCGCGAGACTTCCTCGTGCGCCTTGAGCCGGTTCGGCAGGAGAATGCGATCCGGACCGTCGTTGTAGGGGAATTCCAGACGCATCAGGCGGTCGTGCTGCGCATCGTGACTGAACGCCGACAGCGCAGCTCCCGCCGCGATCGCTTGGCTTTCGCCCATGTGTTACCTCCGATGGGTTATCAGGTATCAGATTTTCCATCGGCTAAGGTAACCAACCGCTTTTCGGGAGACCTTGATTTTAAGTAATTAGGAACTGAGCTGTTGTCCCGATGGGCAGCGACATTGCAGCGAACTTTCGCCACGCATGCTGATTTTGCTCAGCTTGATTGATCTCAAGGCGAGCTGACGAGCGGGTTCTACATTTTTCCTTTGGTTGCCAGCAGGGGCAGCCGATCAGGTACGTGAACACGAAGGCCTCGCGCAATGCGCTGAAGCGGGCCAGCATAACGGACTTCCGCTGGCATGACCTACGGCACACCTGGGCCAGTTGGCGGATCCAAAACGGCACGCCGTTGTACGACGTGCAGGAGATGGGCGGCTGGAAGTCAGCCGCAATGGTGCGGCGGTACGCGCACTTGGCGCCGGCACACATGGCGCGGCACGCGGCGGTAGTAGACGGACTGCTGCGCGTCACAAGTACGGCACAGTATGTAGAAGAGCGGACTGCCGCAGATACAAAAAAAGGCGTCACGATCACTCGTAACGCCTTGATTTGATACCGCAAATTCGTGGTAGGCCGTGCTGGGCTCGAACCAGCGACCAACGGATTAAAAGTCCGCTGCTCTACCAACTGAGCTAACGACCCGAAGAAGGCACGCATTATAGCGGGCCGTTTTGATTTACGCCAGAGCTAACGTAAATCAGTGCGCCACGGTGGACTTCAGCACTTCCTCAGCCGTCGTCACGCCCTCGGCCACCTTGTAGGCACCGGCGATGCGCAGCGGCTTCATGCCGTCGGCCACGCTTTGCTGGCGCAGCGCGGCCAGGTCAGTCTTTTCCTGCAGCAGTTGCGAGAAGGTTTCCGTCACCGTGACGAGTTCGTACAGGCCCGTGCGGCCGCGGAATCCCGTGTGGCGGCATTCCGGGCAGCCGATCGGCCGGTACACGGTCGTCGGCTTCGGCAGGTTCCAGGTGCCGCCCAGGGCCTGCCAGACGTCGTCCGACAGTTCGCCGTCCGCGGCCTTGCAGTGCGGGCACAGCGTGCGCACCAGGCGCTGGGCCATGATGCCGATCAGCGTTGCTTCCAGCAGGTAGTAGGGCACGCCCAGTTCCAGCAGGCGCATGACGGCGGACGGGGCGTCGTTCGTGTGCAAGGTCGACAGCACGAGGTGGCCCGTCAGCGCGGCCTGGATCGCCATCTCGGCCGTCTCCAGGTCGCGGATCTCGCCGACCATGATGATGTCCGGGTCCTGCCGCATCAGCGCGCGCACGCCGTCGGCGAACGTCAGGTCGATGCCCGGCTGTACCTGCATCTGGTTGAACGACGCCTCGACCATCTCGATCGGATCTTCGACCGTGCACACGTTGACTTCGCTCGTGGCGAGCGCCTTCAGCGTGGTGTACAGCGTTGTCGTCTTGCCGGAGCCGGTCGGGCCCGTGACGAGGATGATGCCGTGCGCGCGCTGCGTCAGCGCATCCCAGCGCGCCGCGTCGTCCGGCGGGAAGCCCAGTTCCGGCAGCGTCTTGACGACGACTTCCGGGTCGAAGATGCGCATCACGAGTTTTTCGCCGAACGCCGTCGGCATCGTGGACAGGCGCAGCTCGACTTCCTGGCCGTCGTTCGTGCGCGTCTTGATGCGGCCGTCCTGCGGGCGGCGTTTCTCGATGACGTCCATGCGGCCCAGTAGCTTGATGCGGGCCGTCATGGCGATCATCACGACGGCCGGCACCTGGTACACCTGGTGCAGCACGCCGTCGATGCGGAAGCGGATCGCGCCGGCGTCGCGCTTCGGCTCCAGGTGGATGTCGGACGCGCGCTGTTCGAACGCGTAACTCCACAGCCAGTCGACGATGTTGACGATGTGCTGGTCGTTCGCGTCGACCTGCTTGTTCGTCTTGCCCAGCTCGACCAGTTGCTCGAAGTTGTTGCGCAGGGCGAGGTCCTGGCCGCTGGACTTGTTCGCGTCACGGATGGATTTCGCGAGGCTGAAGAATTGCGAGATGTATTGCGCGATGTCGAGCGGATTCGCGATCACGAGCTCGATGCGGCGGCGCGAGAGGCGCGCGATCTCGTCCTGCCATTCGGTGCGGAACGGATCGGCCGTCGCCACGACCAGCGTGCCCGGTCCCAGTTCCACCGGCAGGATATTAAAACGCGCCGCATAGCTGGCCGACATCACGTCCGCGACCTTGGTGAAATCGATCTTGAGCGGATCGATGCGGAAGAAGGGCAGGCCGACCTTGCCGGCGCACCATTCGCTGAGCACGTCCAGCGTGAGCAGTTTATGGGGAGCCTTTGCCGACACGATCTTGCACTGCGCGACCGCCGTCAACGGATGCATCGACCCGACCGCATTCTTGAGGAGGCTTTGCGCCTGGGCGAAGTGCGGCTTGACGGTCGATTTCTCGACGATGCCGTCGGCCAGCAACCACGAAAAAATGGTTTGCAGGTCGAGGGCTTTGGGCTTTTGCATGTCAGTTCGCGGCGGGAGCAAGCATGCCCTTGACCCAGGACTTGGCCGGCAGCTTCGTCGCCGCCACGATCTGCGCGGCACGTGCGGCGAGGCGGTCCTTGTCGAGATCCGGTTTCTTCTTGAAGCACAGCGCGACGACATTGCCGTCGTGGACCTCGGGCAGGCAGATCACGTGGGCGAACGCGAAGCGCATCGCCTTGATGTTCTTCGCGAAGCTGGGGTGGTCGCCGAACAGGTTGACGGTCATGACGCCGCGGTCCGTCAGGCAGGCGTCGCAGGCCCGGTAGAACTCGGGCGTGTCGAGCACGGGGCCGCGCGCGGTGGCGTCGTACAGGTCGCACTGCAGGGCATCGATCGTGTCGTGGTTGGCCTCGTCGAGCACGAAGTCCATCGCGTCCATCTCGCGCACGCGCAGGCGGTCGTCTTCCGGCGGCAGTTTGAACATCGAATGACAGATCGCGATCACGGAGGGATTCAGTTCCACCGCGGTTACCTGCGCCTGCGGGAACTGGCGATATGAGAACTTGGTCAAAGCCGCTGCGCCCAGGCCAAGCTGGACGATGGCGTGCGGGTCGTCGATGAACAGCATCCAGGCCATCATCTGCTGAGCGTACTCGAGTTCAGGCCAGTCCGGCTTGCGGATGCGCATGGCACCTTGCACCCATTCGGTACCGAAATGGAGGTAGCGCACACCGTCCTGCTCGGACAGGGTGACGGGCGCAAACTTGGGCTTGCGGGCGGGACGGCGCGACGATTCGGCCTGTTCGATGGATTTGCGTTTGATGAGCATAGGATGAGCGAAAGAAGCATCCTATTATCGGCGGGAAGGAATCCGCAGCGCAAGAAGCGCCGCGGATGGCAGCAGAAGCTGCGGAGGAAGCCGACGGCTCGGGGAAGGGGGCGGTCCCCCGCGCCGGAAGATGTGTTACTGGTATTGATCCGGTTCGACCGACACGCGCAGGCGCACACGGTTGCCCGGGTCGCGGTTCATGACCGTCGTGTAGGTGTGGCCGCGGTAATCGTAGGTCACGTCGTAGCCGTTCGTGCGCTCCTGGATGGAGTCGACGGTACGGCAGCGCTGCACGGCCTGTTCCTGCACTTGCGGACCGTAGTTGCGGCCATTGTTGTCGACGTTGTCGCCGACCATGCCGCCCGCGATCGCACCGGCGGCAGCGGCAGCCACTCTACCGTTGCCGCCGCCCACCTGGCTGCCCAGCAGGGCGCCGGCGATACCGCCGATAACGGTGCCCGCCTGGCTGCGCTGTTGCGGCACCTGGGCCTGCACGTAATCGGTACGGCATTCCTGGCGCGGCGTACGCACCTGCTCGATGCGCGGCTGGACGCGCGTCACGCGGCCGAAGTCCTCGAAATCGCCGGCCTGTGCCTGGGCCAGCGGCAGGGCGCACACGCCCAGGGCGGAGAGAATCAGTTTGGCTTTGACGTTCATGCTCATACCTCGTTTTGGTGGTGCTGCTGATCTGTTGGTATCGAAAGGCGTTTCGCCCACCACTGAATCTTAGCGCTGGTTGGCCCGTGTTTCCGATCCGTGTGGCAACAAAATGTAACAGCAGGTATACGCGCCAAAACGCCCGGTTCAGAGGAGAAAAGCGTGGAAAAAGCGCCAACAATGGATGAAAAAACTCGTCTTTTTTTACAAATATGAGCGACTCGTCCATATTCGGGTTGATTCGCTTACCACAAAACGTTACCCTTAGGAGACTTAGGGTTTTATTGGCGCGTGGAAATCAGACCAGGAGAAAGCGAACAACCCCGCCGCTTCCGCAAACCACCGCGCGCTGGAGCAGCAGAACCAGACTGGGTGACTTGAGGAAAAAATGAGTTTGTTGATGAGAGTACCGCCGAATCTTGTGCAGTCCATCCGCGCTTACCGTGCACCGGAGCTGCAGAAGGAGGCGATGCGCCTTGGTCATCATTTTCTCTATGCCCTGTGCACGAATGCGCTGACGAAGCAGCAGGTCTGTGCCCGCATCGGCGAGCAATTCTTTTTCCCCAAACCCTGCAGCAAGAATTTCGACGCGCTGCGCAACTGTCTCACCGAAGTCATCGCCGAGGCCGGACCGCAGCCCGGCTTCATTGCCGTGCTGGATCAATTGCCGAATACACAAAAATTCGACAAGGAAGCACGCGAAACCCTGCTCGACGTCTTCCGCGACGCGGCCGAGTTCTGGGCCGAGAAAAAAGTTCCGTTCCGCGTATTTTATTCCTTCGAAGAGCCACAATCGCCCCAACCTGTGGGGTGGGTGGGCCCCCACGCCTTCAAGTAAGCGCGGCGTTGCCGTCATTTCCTTCCTTGGGTCCGCCCATCGGCTCGGGTTACAATGCGCGCTTATGAAAAATATCGTGATCCTTATTTCTGGCCGCGGCAGCAACATGGAAGCCATCGTGCGCGCGCAGCAGGCCGAAGCCTGGCCAGCCCGTATCGCCGCCGTGATCAGCAATAAGCCGGACGCCAAGGGCCTGGCATTTGCCGCGTCCCACGGCATTCCGACCGCCGTCGTCCCCAACAAGGAATTCCCGACCCGCGAAGCGTTCGACGCCGCCCTGCAGGAAACGATCGACCGGTTCAATCCGGATCTCGTCGTGCTGGCCGGCTTCATGCGCATCCTGACGGCGCCGTTCGTCGAGCACTACGCGGGCCGCATGCTGAACATCCACCCGTCGCTGCTGCCGCTGTTCCCCGGACTGCACACGCACCGGCAGGCGCTGGACGCGGGCGTGGCGGAACACGGCGCGACCGTGCATTTCGTCACCGCCGAGCTGGACCACGGTCCGGCCGTGATCCAGGCGCGCATCCCCGTGCTGCCGGGCGATACGGAAGACAGCCTGGCCGAACGCCTGCTGGCCGAGGAACACGTCATATATCCGAAAGCGGTGCGCCTGTTCATCGAAGACAGGCTCAGCATCGAAAACGGCGATGTCCGGATCGCCGTGACTCCCTGAATCCACCAAGGAACACCCATGAGATTGCCACCCGCGATACTCGGCAATGCTGAAGAGGTATTGCGCGAGATCCTGCGCTTCACTGCGCCCGCCGACGTCACTCTGTCGCGCTACTTCAAGGACCATCCCCGCCTCGGCGGACGCGAACGCGGCGCCATCGCCGAATGCGTCTATGCCGTCCTGCGTCATAAATCGTTCTTCACCGATTTCGCCGGTACCGGCGCGTCGATGCGCCGCCTCACGGTGCTCGGCATGGCCGAAGCCATCGGCGCCGATTCGCTGGGCGGCCTGTCGGAAGACGAAATGGCCGTGCTGACGCGCATCAAGGAGATCGACCGTTCGCTGCTGCCGCCGAAGAAGCTGGCGAACCTTCCCGACTGGCTGTACGACAAATTCGTCGCCCAGTACGGCGAGGAAGAGACGCTGGCGCTGGCCGCCGTGCTGAACACGCCGGCGCCGCTGGACCTGCGCGTGAACTCGCTGAAGACCGACCGCGACAAGGTCATCGCCGAACTGGCGACGGCACCGATCGCCGCCGAACCGACGCCGTACTCGGCGCTGGGCCTGCGCATCTGGAAGAAGCCGACGCTGCAGAACCTGCCGCTGTTCAAGGAAGGCGCGATCGAAGTGCAGGACGAGGGCAGCCAGGTGCTGGCCCAGCTGCTGGGCGCGCGCCGCGGCGAGATGGTCGTCGACTTTTGCGCCGGTGCCGGCGGCAAGACGCTGGCCATCGGCGCCATCATGCGCAGCACGGGCCGGCTGTACGCGTTCGACGTGTCGGAAAAGCGCCTGACCAAGCTGAAGCCGAGGCTGGCGCGCAGCGGACTGTCGAACGTGCATCCGGTCGTCATCGCGCACGAACGTGACGCCAAAGTGAAGCGTTTGGCCGGCAAGATCGACCGCGTGCTCGTCGACGCGCCGTGCTCCGGCATGGGCACCCTGCGCCGCAATCCGGACGTGAAATGGCGTCAGCAGCCGCAAGATATCGTCGAATTGACGGAAAAACAGGCATCGATCCTGGACGGCGCCGCGCGCCTCGTGAAATTCGGCGGCCGCCTCGTCTACGCGACCTGCAGCCTGCTGGACGAAGAAAACACGGGCATCGTGCAGGGCTTCCTCGCCACGCACCCGGATTTCGAGCTGGTGCCGATGCACAAGGTCCTGGCCGAGCAGCGCATCCCGCTTGAGATGGGCGATTACCTCAAGATGCTGCCGCACAAGCACGGTACGGACGGCTTCTTCGCCGCCGTGCTGGAGCGCAAGGCCGCGCCCGCCAAGGCCGCTGCCGACGAGCCCGACGAAGACGCTGCTTCGGAGTAATTGGGGCCGATGCCGCTGACCAACCTGATCGACGACCTGTTGGATGACCTGAGCCGCCCCGGCATGCCGTGGCAGGTCGGGTCCATCGTCGCTTCGATCCTGTTCGGCTGGCTCAGCGCGCAACTGGTCCGCGTATGGTGGCGCCGCCGCCGCGGCGAGGACGGCAGCCTGCTGCACACGGGCGTGGAAAGTTTTACGCGCGTCGTGGCGCCGCTGCTCGTCGTCGGGTTGCTGTACCTGGCGCAGGTGGTGCTAACCAAAACCCACTTCCACACGAACATCGTCAAGGTGGCGATCCCCGTGTTCTGGTCGCTGGCCGCCATCCGCCTCGTGTTTTACCTGCTGCGCCGCGTGTTCGCGCGCCGCGGACAGCTGGGGCAGACGCTCGTCACGTTCGAAAAGATCTTCGCGCTCGTCGCATGGCTCGCGGTGGCGTTGTACATCACGGGCCTGTGGCCGGATATCTTCGATTTCCTCGACAGCTACAAGATCCAGTTCGGTCCGAAAAAATCCAGCAGCGTCACCCTGGCCGACATCGCGCAGGCCGTCGCGTCCGTCGTCGTGATGCTGATGCTGGCCCTGTGGGCCGGCGCCGCGCTGGAAGAGCGGCTGATGGGCGTGCACGCGCTGCACAGCTCGCTGCGGGTGGCGCTGGCGCGTCTGGGCCGCGCGCTGATGATCGTCGGCGCCGTGCTGCTGAGCCTGAACCTGGTCGGCATCGATTTGACCGTGCTGTCCGTGTTCGGCGGCGCCCTGGGCGTCGGCCTCGGTCTCGGCATGCAGAGAATCGCCAGCAACTACGTGTCCGGCTTCATCATCCTGCTCGAACGGAGCCTGTCCATCGGCGACATGATCACGGTCAGCACGTTCACGGGAAAGGTCACCCAGATCAACACGCGCTACACCGTGTTGCAGGGCCTGGACGGCGTCGAGACCGTGTTGCCGAACGAGTTACTCATTTCCGGCCCCGTGCAGAACCAGTCGCTGACGACGCGCAGGGTGCGCGCGTCGACGAAGATCACGGTTGCCTACGGTTCCGACCTGGAGCAGGTGATGCCGTTGCTGGTGGCGCAGGCCGTCGGCACGCCGCGCGTGCTGGAAGATCCGGCGCCCGGCATTTCGCTGTCGCGCTTCGGTCCGGACGGCTACGAGCTCGACCTGGGTTTCTGGATCGCGGATCCGGAGAACGGGCAGGGCGGTGTCGTTTCGGAAATCAATAAAAAGGTGTATGCCCTGGTGCAGTCTGGTACCGTCAAACTGGGCTTTCCATCTGTTGATACCCGCCTCCTCGACTCCCATATAGCATCGGTTGTGGCGCGGATCACGCAGCCGGCGCAGAATTCTTAGCCGGGTGCGCGTCGATTGCGTCACGGCGTGCCGTGCGGCACCGGTTACGCGTAAAATGCATCTTTGCGTCATGCACGAAAGCGTGACACTCTTGTCATAGTGACTGTTTCATAGAAAGAACAGCATCCTCTCATCCTTAGTGGAGTATCGATGAATTTTCTCAGCAACATCCTGCACGCCGTGCTGTCCTTCCTGGATGGCGGTCTGTTCGACCTGTCGGTCTGGCAGATGGTCGTGTATACGCTGGTCGTCACGCACATCACGATCGCCGGCGTGACGATTTACCTGCACCGCCACCAGGCGCACCGCGCGCTGGACCTGCACCCGATCGTGAGTCACTTCTTCCGCTTCTGGCTGTGGCTGACCACGGGCCAGGTAACCAAGGAATGGGCTGCGGTGCACCGCAAGCACCATGCCAAGTGCGAGACGGTGGACGACCCGCATAGCCCGGTGACGCGCGGCATCAAGGAAGTGTTGCTGCGTGGCGCGGAGCTGTATCGCGCCGAAACGAAGAACCAGGAAACGCTGGACAAGTACGGCCACGGCTGCCCGAACGACTGGATGGAGAACAACCTGTACACGAAGTACAGCTGGCTGGGCGTGTCGATGCTGCTGCCGCTGAGCGTCGCGCTGTTCGGCGTCGCCGGCATTACGATCTGGGCCGTGCAGATGCTGTGGATCCCGATCACGGCGGCCGGCATCATCAACGGCATCGGCCACTACTGGGGCTACCGCAACTACGACTGCAATGATGCGGCCCGGAACATCATGCCGTGGGGCATCCTCATCGGTGGTGAAGAGCTGCACAACAACCACCACACGTTCGCCACGTCGGCCAAGCTGTCGAGCAAGTGGTACGAGTTCGACATCGGCTGGGCCTACATCCGCATGATGGAAACGGTGGGCCTGGCCAAGGTCAAGAAGACGATTCCGAAGCCGAAACTGCAAAAGAACAAGCTGGAAGCCGACTTCGACACCCTGCAGGCCGTCATCGCCAACCGCTACGACGTGATGGCGAAATATGCCAAGTCCGTCAAGTACGCGTTCCGCGAAGAAGTGGAACACCTGAAGCAAAAGGCCGAGCTGGAATCCCGCTTCCTGAAGAGCTCGCGCAAGCTGATGCAGCGCGAACCGGCCAAGCTGCAGGCGCCGCAACAGGCCCAGCTGGTCGAACTGTTCCAGCACAGCAAAGCCTTGGAAACGATGCACCAGATGCGCGTGGAACTGGGCGCGATCTGGGAGCGCTCGCACTCGACCCGCGACCAGCTGCTGCACCAGCTGCAGGACTGGTGCACCCGCGCCGAAGCGTCGGGCATCAAGGCGCTGCAAGAGTTTTCGATGCGCCTGCGCAGCTATGCGTAAGCAGGCATGACATGGCCGGCATGGCCGGCCCATGACGAACACCCCTCGTGCAGGGGTGTTTTCTTTTCCGGGGCCCGATCGGCGGCAGTGCCTGAAATGGCTGGTGCATCGAACGGCGCGCGCGTATGATCGCCGAAAGGGAGGGTATCGGCGTCAATCGGGCGTGTCCTGCCAAGTCCGGAGAACCTGTCATGATAGAACGTCAACGCCGTTCAGACGAAGCGACCGCAAACGCCGTCGCGCGCGGCCTGAATATCCTTTATGTCCGTAACGCGGACCTCGCCCAACGCTACATGGAACACAAACACGTTCCACTCCAGGTGATCCACCGGGTACTGACCCGCCCTGACTTGCGCCGCCGGCTCAGCCCGGAGCAATCGATTTCGGAAGCCATCACGCCTTCGCCGCCGGACGAGTCCGGGCGATAGGCGGCGCCCGCACTAGGTGGCGTGCTGTCCAGACTCGGGCGACAGCAGCTCGGCGTCGGCGCCTTCCCGCGCGGTGGCATGTTCGGCCCGCATGCTGTCGTCGATCGACTGGCGCTCCTCGGCGGCCAGCTCGGGCGGATCCAGCATGTCCGCCAGCATGGCGGCGAGTTCAGGCGTGTCCCACGGGGTGCCGCTGCGTTCCTTGATGTGGATATAGTGCCGGATTTCGCTGTCCTGCTCGGACGTGAGCGGCAATCCGCGAAAGGTATTGGAAGGTCTGGATTCTTTCATGATGCTCTCGATTCATATCCCGTTTCCGGGCCTGGCCCGAGGGCGCTCTATGCGCGTCATCGAGATGGCATGGGGCGGTGCTGGTGATCATTCGACTCTACGCGCATCCGTCGCGGGCGGGCGCACGGCAGTTCGGCGTGACGATCAGCGGCAGAACGCTACCGGCGGATAGCCGCAAGCGATCATCGTTCCGACGTCCGGATTTGCCAGGTAATCCAGGTGCGCCGTCACCGGGTTTTCGATCAAGCCCAGCCACGTGCTGTCGTTCGACACGAGCACGTCGGCGACAGCCACGTCCGGCGCCGCGTAGCGGGCGGGCAGCAGGCGGTAGGACAGCAAATCGTTCGGATCGGTGAAGGCGACGACGGCCAGGCGCTGCAGGGTGTCCGCGCGGCGGTTGGGCTGGCGCCGGCGCAGTTCCAGGAAGCGCTGCAAGGCGTCGGCCACCCGCATGTCCTGCGTGGCGATCGCCCGCTGTGCCGCCGCCGACTGCTCGGCCAGGCCCAGGATGGGCAACTGGTTGCCGGCCATGAACAGCAGTCCCAGCCGGCGCGCCGCCTGCTGGCCCAGCGCCCGCGTCTGCGGTTGCCACGATTCCAGCATGGCGCTCAGGGCGTCGAACAGCATCTTGCTGCCCAGGCTTTCCGCGACGACGACGAGCGGTGCCTCGCTGTCGGGATCCTGCTCGAGCACCTGCGCGATCGTCCGCACCATCGCATCGCGGATCGCGACGTGGCTTTCGCCCTGGTAGATGACGGTGTCGGACAGGCAATCGTTCAGCAGGTTGTCCTTGACGTAGCCGTTCAGCGAGGCGCGCTTCGGCTTGCAGGCGCCGGCCGCGGTGCAATCCGTCGGCTTGCCCGTCATGTCGACGTCGAGCTGGTGCTTCAGGCCGGCCGTCAGCGGCGACCACACGAGGGCGTGGAAGCGGACCGTGCCGCCGGCGAGCCTGCGCGTGCGCTCGACGACTTCCACGCGCGGCGCCGCCGTGGTGCTGGCAGGTGCCGGCGCGTGCGCTTCGACGATGCCCGTGATGCGGTCGATCTGGCGCTCGGCCCAGGCCGTGTCGTGGGTGCACATGCCGTGGACGAGGAGCACATCGACGGGGCGCGTGCCGGCTTCCGCAACGCTGCTGGCAATGCCGGGAAAGGTCGCGCTGCCATGCACGACGACGGGAGGGCGGTAGGGCGTGGAGCAGGCGGCGAGGCCGGCAAGGGCGGCCAGGGCAGGCAGGAGCGACAGTCGGGTAGGCCACAGATGGTGCCACATAAGGCGATTCTCCAGCGAAGGTGGACGATCGACTATAACGACGCGGGAGAGTGGATCAAATGACCCCAATCAATGGCACAGAAAAACAAAAAAGCCGCACACGGTGAAGTGGGCGGCTTTCTTTGAAAGGAACCAGATTACTTGATCTTGGTTTCTTTGTAGACCACGTGCTTGCGAGCTTTCGGGTCGAATTTGGTGATTTCCATCTTCGCCGGCATCGTGCGCTTGTTCTTGGTCGTGGTGTAGAAGTGACCGGTACCTGCGGTCGATTCCAGTTTGATCTTGTCGCGGCCAGTTTTTGCCATGATGACTCCCTAATTAGATTTTCTCGCCGCGGGCGCGCATATCGGCCAGCACAGCGTCGATGCCGAGCTTGTCGATGACGCGCAGGCCGGCGTTCGAAATACGCAGGGAGACCCAGCGGTTTTCGGATTCTACGAAGATGCGGCGGTTCTGCAGGTTCGGCAGAAAACGACGCTTGGTTTTGTTGTTGGCGTGGGAGACGTTGTTGCCAACCATCGGACCCTTGCCAGTAACTTGGCAAACACGTGCCATAGCGCACTCCTTGAATAAACTTCCACAATCGGAAAAACGAGAGTATAGCTCGAAAACCGTCGAGTAATCAACAACTTGCGGAAAAAAATTGTTAATCGATAAATCGACGAAATTTAACAATCGTGAAGTTTCGCAATGTTTGCTTCGTAAGGGCTTGTTTACACACTGTTATTCGCGCGTCCGACGTGTGCAACGAGCGCCCGCAGGGCGGCCGTGATCGGCGCCGCGAAGCGTGGTTCCGACGCAATCCGGTCCGGATCGACGCGGGAGCCGATGACGGGAATGCGCAGGCAGGCGTCGAGGACGAGGTCGGCCGACATCGTGCGCAGCGTCTCTTTCAGCGCCTCGTCGGCATGAAACGATTGATACGACGGATTCAGCACGGCGACCGGCTTCCCCGCGAACGGCGCGTGGTTCACGACCCAGTCCAGCGTGTTCTTGATGGTGCCCGTGACGCCGTGCGCATACTCGGGGCTGGCGATGAGGAGGGCGTCGGCCGCCGTGATCGCCTCCTGCAGGGCCAGCACGCCGGCAGGGATCTCGGTGCGCTCGGGACTGAACAGCGGGAAATCCAGGTGGTGTTCGAAGAGGTGGACGGCGACACCGTCGGGCGCGAGGTCGCGGCAGGCGCGCAGCAGGCCGCCGCTCATCGAACGGGTGCGCTGGCTGCCGCAGAGGGCGAGGATACGGATGGGCATGAGAGCATCTTAGCTCAGATGAGCTCAGATGAGCTCAGATCTGCCCATGCTCCGCGAAGGAATGGATGAGCGGCCCGGCCACGATGAAATGGTCGAGCACGCGGATGTCCACGAGACTGAGCGCCTTGACCAGGGCGCCCGTGAGGCGCAGGTCGGCCTCGCTCGGCTCCGGCACGCCGGACGGGTGATTGTGCGCGAGGATCACGCTGGCCGCGTTGTAGTCCAGCGCCTCGATGACGACTTCGCGCGGATACACGCTGGTCTGCGTGAGCGTGCCGCGGAACAGTTCACGGTCGGCGATCAGGCGGTTCTTGACGTCCAGGAACAGCACGACGAACGATTCGTGGCGCTGGCCGCCCAGCTTCATGCGCAGGTAGCGCTTGACGAGCTCGGGCGAGCCGAACGCCTCTCCCGCCTGCAATTGTTCGGCGATGGCGCGGCGGGCCAGTTCCATCACGGCCTGCAATTGCGCATATTTCGCCATGCCGAGGCCGTGCACCTCGGTACAATCGTCCAGCGTCGCGCCGAACAGGCCGTGCAGCGAGCCGAAGTGTTGCAGGATGTCGCGGCCCAACTCGACCGCGCTCTTGCCGCGCACGCCCACGCGCAGCAGCAGCGCCAGCAGTTCCGGATCCGACAACGCCTGCGCGCCCTCGCGCACGAGCCGTTCGCGCGGCCGGGTCTGCTCCGGCCAGTCTTCGATTCCCATCCGACCCTCCATGCAAGATCGTGCATTATTCGCGCGACGGGAACAGGGTGGTTTGGGCATGCGCAAGCCCGTGATCGTAACGTTTTTGCAAGTGCAACAGATCGGCGACAGAAATCGCACCGGCTGAGGCGGGACGGGCACAGGTGGCTTACAATAGCGATTTGCACGTCAACCGAACACGCAACAATGTCCTCCACTAACGCTCCCGTCGTCACCGAATCGTCGTACCTGACCCTCCATTACCGTCTTGCCACCGCCGACGGCAAGGACATCGTCACGACCTTCGGCAGCACCCCGGCCACCCTGCTGCTGGGCCAGGGCCAGCTCGCCCCGTTCCTGGAGCAGCGTCTGCTCGGCCTGGCCGAAGGCACGCACACGACGTTCGACCTGACCGCCGCTGAAGGATTCGGGGAGCGCAATCCCGACCTGATCCAGGTCGTGACGAAAAAGACCCTGGACGAGAACTCGGAACCGGATGCCGATTACCAGGTCGGCGACCTCGTCGACTTCCGCGCGCCGGGCGGCGGCCGCTTTGCCGGCGTGCTGCGCGAGATGCGCGCCACCGACGCCGTGTTCGACTTCAACCACCCGCTGGCCGGCCAGCCGCTGAAGTTCGAAGTCCAGCTGATTTCCGTACTCTGACCCCAGCCATCACCGAACCATGGACAACGAGATCCTGTTAGCCCAGCCGCGCGGCTTTTGCGCCGGCGTCGACCGTGCGATCGAGATCGTCGAGCGTGCCCTGCAGCAGTTCGGCGCGCCCATCTACGTGCGCCACGAAATCGTCCACAACGCCTACGTCGTCAACGACCTGCGCAACAAGGGCGCCATCTTCATCGAAGACCTGGACGACGTCCCGGCCGGCAATACGCTCGTGTTTTCCGCGCACGGCGTGTCGAAGGCCGTGCGCGAGGAAGCCGAATCGCGCGGCCTGAAGGTCTATGATGCCACCTGCCCGCTGGTCACCAAGGTGCACGTGGAAGTGGCCAAGATGCGCAAGCAGGGCGCCGAAATCGTCATGATCGGCCACGCCGGCCACCCGGAAGTCGAGGGCACGATGGGCCAGGCGGAAGAGGGCATGCACCTCGTGGAGACCGTCGACGATGTGGCGAAACTGAACGTCGGCAATCCCGACCTGTTGGCCTATGTGTCGCAGACGACCCTGTCCGTCGACGACACCGCGGAGATCATCGCCGCGCTGAAGGCCCGTTTCCCGAACATCGTGGAGCCGAAGAAGGGCGACATCTGCTACGCGACGACGAACCGCCAGGAAGCCGTGAAATTCATGGCGCCGCAGGTGGAAGTCGTGATCGTCGTCGGCAGCCCGAACAGCTCCAATTCGAACCGCCTGCGCGAAGTGGCGGAAAAGAAGGGCACGCCGGCCTACATGGTCGACAACGCCGCCGGCATCGATCCGGCCTGGATCGCCGGCAGGCAGCGCATCGGCGTCACGGCCGGCGCGTCGGCCCCGGAAGTGCTCGTGCAAGCGGTCATCGAGCGCCTGAAAGACCTGGGTGCCGCCAGCGTGCGCGCGCTCGAGGGCGTCGAAGAGCACGTCACGTTCCCGCTGCCCAAGGGCCTGGACGGCGGCAAGGCCGCGGCCTGAATCACCCCTGGTTTGATCCAATGAACGTATTCGACCTGCGCCCGCGCTCGCCCTCCGGTTTCGACACCATCCCGCTGGAATTCTTCCAGGATTACCCGGAACCGGGCGTCAATTTCATCGACGTGGGCTGCGTCTTCGACAACCCGACCCACTGGCAGCTCGCCATCGACGCGCTGACCGAACGCACGGCCCACCTCGACGTCGACTTCCTCCTCGCGATGGACGCGCGCGGCTTCATGCTCGCGGGCGCACTCGCGTACCAGCGCGGCATCGGCTTCGCGATGGCGCGCAAACCGGGCAAGCTGCCGGGCGCCGCGATCGGCATCGATTACCGCCGCGAGTACGGCAGCGCCACGATCGAGATCCAGCCGGAGCGCATCAAGGGCCAGCGCGTGCTGATCGTCGACGACGTGCTGGCGACCGGCGGCACGATCGACGCGGCGGCCACGCTGCTGCTCCGCATCGGCAAGGATGTCGTCGGTGCTGCCGCCCTGTTCGACGTAGCGTTTTTCAAGGACAAACGCAACCTGACCATGCCGGTGGTGACCCTGCGCGACGTGTAAATCCCGGCAACGCATCTGTTATGATGACGCTCGGAATTATGTTGCTTGGCTAGCGGCACTCGTACTACGGGTGCCGTTTTTGTTAGTTCGAAAGGAAACCACACAAGCATGGAAACTTTTGTCCAACAGATCCTGAACGGGCTGGTGCTGGGCAGCATGTATGCGCTCGTCGCACTCGGCTACACGATGGTCTACGGCGTGCTCAACCTCATCAACTTCGCCCACGGCGACGTGCTGATGATCGGCGCCATGGTCGGCCTGTCGATCCTGAAACTGCTGGACGGCGTCTTTCCCGGCCTGCCCGGCGGCGTGCAGCTCGCCATCGCCATCGTCGGCGCGATCCCCGTCACGATGCTCGTGAACGTCCTCATCGAACGCATCGCCTACCGCCGCCTGCGCAACGCGCCGCGCCTGGCCCCGCTGATCACCGCGATCGGCGTGTCGATCCTGCTGCAGACCTTCGCCATGATGATCTGGGGCCGCAGCCCGCTGCCGTTCCCGCAACTGCTGTCGTCCGACCCGGTCAATGTCGGTGGCGCCGTGATCTCGCACACGCAGATCTTGCTGCTCGTGCTGGCCGCCGCCGCGATGGTCGGCCTCGTGTTCCTCGTCGAAAAGACCCGCATGGGCCGCGCGATGCGCGCCGTCGCCGAGAATCCGCGGGTGGCCGGGTTGATGGGCGTGGACTCCAACCGCGTCATCGTCGCCACGTTTGCCATCGGCGCCGCGCTGGCGGCCGTCGCCGGCGTGATGTGGGGCGCGAATTACGCATCGATCCAGTTCGCGATGGGCACCGTGCCGGGCATGAAGGCGTTCTCTGCCGCCGTGCTGGGCGGCATCGGCAATATCTACGGCGCCATGATCGGCGGGATCGTTCTCGGCATCATCGAGAGCCTCGGTGCCGGCTACATCGGTGACCTGACCGGTGGCTTCCTCGGCAGCCATTACCAGGACATCTTCGCGTTCATCGTGCTGATCCTCGTGCTGACCGTGCGTCCGTCCGGCATCATGGGCGAGCGCGTGGCCGACCGCGCGTAAGGAGATCGCCCATGTCTCTCCTGACTTTCGACACCGTCCACAAACCGCGGCAATCGTACGCCAGCATGGCCGTGCTGCTGGCCGTGATGCTCATCTTCCCATTCGTCGCCGCCCAGTTCGGCAACTCGTGGGTGCGCATCCTCGACATGGCGCTGCTGTACATCATGCTGGCGCTGGGCCTGAACATCGTCGTCGGCTTCGCCGGCCTGCTCGACCTGGGCTATATCGCGTTCTTCGCCGTCGGGGCGTACCTGACGGGCCTGCTCGCGTCGCCGCAGTTCGCCGCGCTGCTGGAATCCATCGTGAACTACCACCCCGAACTGCAGGACGCCATCGTGCGCACCTTCGGCGAGGACGTGCGCACCAACGGTATTCATCTCTCCGTCTGGTTCGTCGTGCCGCTGGCGGGGCTGACGGCCGCGCTGTTCGGCGCGCTGCTGGGCGCCCCGACGCTGAAGCTGCGCGGCGACTACCTCGCCATCGTGACGCTGGGCTTCGGTGAGATCATCCGGATCTTCATGAACAACCTGAACGATCCGATCAATTTCACCAACGGTCCGCAAGGCATCAACCTGATCGATCCGGTCCGCATCTTCGGCGTGTCGCTGGCCGGCGAGGCGGGGTCGCGCGCGACGGTGTACATCGGCGGCTACGGCATCCCGTCCGTCAACGCCTACTATTTCCTGTTCCTGCTGCTGTGCATCGTGACGATCTTCATGACGAGCCGGTTGCAGCATTCGCGCCTGGGCCGTGCGTGGGTCGCGATCCGCGAAGACGAGATCGCCGCGAAGGCGATGGGCATCAACACCCGCAACGTCAAATTGCTCGCGTTCTCGATGGGCGCGTCGTTCGGCGGCGTGGCGGGCGCCATGTTCGCGGCCTTCCAGGGTTTTGTCTCTCCAGAATCGTTCTCGCTGACGGAATCCATCGCCGTGCTGGCGATGGTCGTACTGGGCGGCATCGGCCATATCCCCGGCGTCGTGATGGGCGGCGTGCTGCTGGCCGCGTTGCCGGAAGTGCTGCGCCACATCGTCGAACCGGCGCAGCAGGCGCTGTTCGGCAAGGTCGTCATCGAGGCCGAGGTGCTGCGCCAGCTGCTGTACGGCCTGGCCATGGTCTTGATCATGCTGAACCGTCCGGCGGGCCTGTGGCCGTCGCCGGTCAAGGAAGACCGCCCCAATGCGGCCATCGCCAAAGAGGAAGAGAGCGAGGCATGAGCGACATCCTGCTGAACATCTCCGGCGTCAACAAACGCTTCGGCGGCCTGCAAGCCCTGACGGACGTCGGCATCAAGATCATGAAAGGCCAGATCTATGGCCTGATCGGCCCGAACGGCGCCGGCAAGACGACGTTCTTCAACGTGATCACGGGCCTGTATCAACCGGACACGGGCACGTTCCAGCTGGACGGCAAGCCGTATTCGCCGTCGGCGCCGCATGCCGTCGCCAAGGCCGGCATCGCGCGCACGTTCCAGAACATCCGCCTGTTCGGTGAAATGTCCGCGCTGGAAAACGTGATGGTGGGACGCCACGTGCGCACGCACCAGGGCGTGTTCGGCGCCATCTTCCGCCACGGCGCCGCGCGCCGGGAAGAGGCCGCGATCCGCGCCCGCGCGCAAGAGTTGCTGGACTTCGTCGGCATCGGGCAGTTTTCCCAGCGCACGGCGCGCTTCCTGTCGTACGGCGACCAGCGCCGCCTGGAGATCGCCCGCGCGCTGGCGACGGAACCGAAGCTGCTCGCGCTGGACGAGCCCGCGGCCGGCATGAATGCGACGGAAAAGGTCGCGCTGCGCGAGTTGCTGGTCAAGATCCAGGGCGCGGGCGTCACGATCCTGCTGATCGAACACGACGTGAAACTCATGATGGGGCTGTGCGACCGCATTTCGGTGCTGGAGTACGGCAAGCTGATCGCGGAAGGGCTGCCGGCCGAGATCCAGAAGAACCAGGCCGTCATCGAAGCCTATCTCGGAGGTGCCCACTGATGGTCGATCATGTTCTGAAAATTTCCGGCCTGAAGGTGGCGTACGGCGGCATCAAGGCCGTCAAAGGAATCGACCTGGAAGTCAACCGCGGCGAACTCGTCACGCTGATCGGCGCCAACGGCGCGGGCAAGACGACGACCTTGAAAGCGATCACGGGCACGCTGCCGCCGTGCAAGGTGGAAGGCACGATCGCCTATCTCGGCCAGCCTTTGAGCGCCAATAAATCGTTCAAATTGGTCGAGCAAAAGCTGGCAATGGTGCCGGAAGGCCGCGGCGTGTTCACGCGCATGACCATCCACGAAAACCTGCTGATGGGCGCGTACACGCGCAACGACAAGGCTGCCATCGAGGACGACATCGAGAAGTGGTACACCGTGTTCCCGCGCCTGAAGGAGCGCTCCAGCCAGCTGGCCGGCACGTTGTCCGGCGGCGAGCAGCAGATGCTGGCGATGGCGCGCGCGCTGATGTGCCATCCCACGCTACTGTTGCTGGACGAGCCGTCGATGGGTCTTGCGCCGATCATGGTCGAGAAGATCTTCGAGGTGATCCGCGACGTGTCGAAGCAGGGCATCACTGTCCTGCTCGTGGAACAGAACGCGAAGCTGGCGCTGCAGGCGGCGCACCGCGCCTACGTGATGGAGTCGGGCGCGATCACCATGACGGGGAATGCGCAGGACATGCTGCATGATCCGCGGGTACAGGCGGCGTATCTGGGAGAATAAATGGCGGGCACGGGGTGCCCACACCCTACGGCAGCGGGTAGGGTGGGCACCCCGTGCCCACGCGTGAGGCCAACAAAACAAACGGCCCGGAACCGCTTGCGCGGTCCGGGCCGTTCGGCTTCCGTGGGAGGGGGAAGCAGCGGTGTGATCTTACAGCTTAGGCAGCAGCAGCCGAGTTGGCGGCAGCGCCAGCCTTGCGGGTGGCTTGCGTGAACTGCGACACGGCGGCGTTCAGGTTCGATTCGATCGCCTCGACGGCCTGCTTGGTCGTCTTGGTGAACTGCTCGTAGCCGGCGTTGGCGTTGCTGATGGCGGTTTTCAGGGCCGAGACATAGGTCTCCGAACCGGCCGGGGCGTTCTTGGTCACTTCGTCGACCAGCGAGATCACCTTGCGGTTGACTTCGGCGAACTGGCTTTCGGCGGCTTTCGAGAATTCGGCGCCGGTGTCGGCGGCGATCGATGCCACCTGGCGGCTGTAGGCCAGGGCTTTTTCAGCAGCCGGTTGGGCTTGCGAAGCCGACACGGCGAAGAATTCCTGGGCATCCTTGACAGCCAGCAGCTGGCGCGTGGTTGCCGACGAGTCTTCGATGGCGGCCTTGACGGTGTTGATGTTCAGGTCCACCAGCTTTTCCACGCCTTCGAAAGTCTTGGAGGTCAGGGCCGAAAACAGGGCGAACTGGGATTCGAGGTTGGCTTTGGTCGCGTTCGAAAACTGCTCAGGGAATGCAAACATATGGTTCTCCAGTAATGGATCGTTATGAACTTTTGCTTTTCAGGTGTCTTGGGACACCTGCATGGACCAGTGAAGCGATGAAACAAGGAAAAACCTGGCACTGCTTGATAATGCGCGTTGATTGTGCGCCGCAACATGAAGCCATTTTTCCCGGTTTTCGATTATGCGTCAAGCACTTTTGATGCGTCGCACAATTCAACCGCACTCTCTTGAGTAAGATCAATAGATACAAACGTTTGCACGGTTTTTGTTTGCGCCGTTACAACACTTTAGTGCTTTGCAGCAAGCGCAAACGGGTAAGGTCAGCCATGTTAGACTTGCCAAATGATCATTCGACCGATGCCGCTGTTTTTCGTTGTTCTCTGGAGCACCGGTTTCATCGCCGCGAAATACGGCTTGCCGTATGCGCCGCCGATGTCCTTCCTCATCCTGCGCTGCCTGGGCGCCGTCCTGATCCTGTTGCCCGTCGTGCTGTTGACGGGTGCCGCCTGGCCACGCGGGCGCATCCGTCACGTGGCGGTGGCCGGGCTGCTGCTGCAGGCGGGCTACCTGGGCGGCGTGTGGGGCGCGATCAAGCTCGGCATGCCGGCCGGGCTGTCCGCGCTGATCGTGGGCATGCAGCCGATCCTGACGGCCATCGCCGCGCCATTGATCGGCGAAAAGGTCCGCCCGCGTCAATGGCTGGGGCTGGGCCTCGGGTTGTGCGGCGTCGGCCTCGTCGTGGCCGCGAAGATCCACCTGAACGGTTTGGCGCCGGCCGCGATCGCGCTGTGCGTGCTGGCCCTGCTGTCGATCACGGCGGGCACGATGTACCAGAAGCGCTTTTGTCCGACATTCGACCTGCGCACCGGCACGGTGATCCAGTACGCGACGTCCGCGCTCGCGCTGCTGCCGTTTGCCGTGCTGCTGGAAGGCTTCGGCCCGCGCATGGAGAATATCCAGTGGACGCCGCAATTCCTGGGGGCGCTGCTGTGGGCGATCCTGGCGCTGTCGATCGGCGCCATCTTCCTGCTGTTCCGCCTCATCAGCCGCAACGACGCGACCCGCGTGACGAGTCTGCTGTACCTGACGCCGCCCACCACCGCCCTGATGGCCTGGCTGATGTTCGGCGAGAAGCTGAGCATGCTCGGCCTGGCCGGCATGGTCGTCGCGGTGCTGGGCGTCGCATTCGTCGTCAAAAAATAAAAGGAGAGTGCATGATCACGAGCGCACAACAACAGGCGGTGGACGCCGCCATCACCTCGCGGCGTTCGATCCGCGCGTACCTGGAGACGCCGGTCGCGCGCGAGGATATCGAAGCCATCCTGGAAGTGGCGGCGCGGGCGCCGTCCGGCACGAACACGCAGCCGTGGAAAGTCCACGTGCTGACGGGCGCCGCCAAGGAACGCCTGTCCGGCCGCATCCTGGCCGCCTACGCGGACCCGGCGCAGAGCCGCGAGCACGTCGAGGAATACGCGTACTACCCGCGCGAGTGGGTGTCGCCGTTCGTCGACCGGCGCCGCAAGGTCGGCTGGGATTTATATGCGCTGCTGGGCCTCACGCGCGACAACAAGGCCGGCATGGCGGCCCAGCACGGCCGCAATTACCGCTTCTTCGACGCCCCCGTCGGCATGATCTTCACCATCGACCGCATCATGGAGCAGGGCTCCTGGCTCGACTACGGCATGTTCCTGCAAAACATCATGGTCGCCGCGCGCGGCCGCGGCCTCGACACGTGCCCGCAGGCCGCGTTCACGCAATTCCACCGCATCATTTCCGACGAGCTGGGTCTGCCCGAAAACGAGATGGTCGTGTGCGGCATGGCGCTCGGATTTGCCGATCCGGACAAGGTGGAAAATACGTTGGTCACGGAACGCGAGCCGGTGCCGTCCTTTGCCCGTTTCCTGGACTAGCACGCTATACTTGCCTTCGCAAGCTATTGAAAAATCAAGAGATTTCTACAACGCATCTCATTTTGCGTTGTAGGAAAAAATGGGCGTAGATGGTACAGTCGTCGGGTGCGCACTTGCGCTCCCCACGTCATCCGCTACACTGCATTCAGTGCTCTTCAGTTCGCGTTCAAGGATTTTCAGATGCTTAAGCTCGCGTTGGCAGCCGCCATTTCCATGATGTTCGTGCTCGAACCCGCCGCAGCCGCGACCAAGCACAAGGGGCATGCGGCCGCGACGAAGCGCGTCAAGGCCAAGCGCACCAACCTGGCCAAGGTCATCGCCGACGACAACCGCCAGCGCATGGTGCGGCGCATCGAGATGGTCCATGGCAAGCGCCGCATCGTCTATCAGCGCGTCCGCCGCGCCGCGCCGGCCGTCGCCATGCTCAGCGCGGGCGACATCGCGGGCCTGAGCCGCACGCATGATCCGCTCGACCTGCGCTCGAACGTCGCGTACGTGCTGGACCAGCAGAGCTCGGAAGTGCTGTTCGAAAAGAATGCGGCCGTCGCGCTGCCGATCGCTTCCATCACCAAGCTGATGACGGGCCTGCTCGTCGTCGAGGCCCGGCAAGACCTGGACGAAGTGCTGACGATTACCGAGGCCGACGTCGACCGTCACAAATTCACCAGCTCGCGCCTGCCCGTCGGTGCGCGCATGACGCGCGGTAACCTGCTGCATATCGCACTGATGAGCTCGGAGAACCGCGCCGCCGCCGCGCTGGGCCGCAATTATCCGGGCGGGATCAATGCCTTCGTCGACGCGATGAATGCGAAGGCGCGCGAACTCGGCATGAACGACACACATTACGTGGATTCGAGCGGCCTGTCGAGCCAGAACATTTCCAGCGCGCGCGACCTGGCCAAGCTTGTCAAAGTGGCGCACCAGGAGCCGCTGTTGCGCCAGTACACGACGGATCCGAACTACGTCGTCCAGGCGAGCGGCCGGGCGCTGCAGTACCACAACACCAACTACCTCGTCGCGTCGCCCGACTGGAACATCGGCCTGCAGAAGACGGGATTCATCAACGAAGCGGGGCGCTGCCTCGTGATGCAGGCCATGATCCAGGGCCGCAACGTGATCATGGTGTTCCTCGATTCGAAGGGCAAGCAGTCGCGTACCGCGGATGCGGGCCGCATGCGCCGCTGGCTCGAAGCGCTCAAGCCGGCCGCCTTGCCGGCCAATATGTCGCCCACTGCAGCCGCAGGCGTGCCGGTGACCGTGTCGGCGACGGTGCCGGCGTCGGTGTCCGCCGGGACGGCGGCGCCGGTCGTTCAGTAACGGTCAGCTCGTCCCACCGACACGGTGGCCCAGGGTCGCGGAAATCTGCGCCGCCGTGTTCACCAGATCTTCCAGCCAGTCGTCCTGCAGGCGGTCCGCCGGCGCCGAAATCGACAGTCCTGCGACCAGCTTGCCGCTGTCGTCATGGATGCCGGCGGCCATGCAGCGCACGCCCAGTTCCAGTTCCTCGTTGTCGCGCGCATAGCCGCGGGCGCGCACGAGCGACAGTTCGCGCTCCAGGCGCGTCAGGTCCGTGATCGAGTTCTTGTTGTGGCCCGCGAGGCCCGTGCGCGTGGCATAGGCGCGGATCGCCTTCGGCTCGTCGATCGACAGGAACAGCTTGCCGGTCGACGTCAGGTGCAGCGGACCACGGCCGCCGATCGCGCGCACGACCTGCATGCCGGAGCGCTCGGAGAAGGCGCGGTCGATGTAGACGATCTCGTCGCCCTGGCGCACCGACAGGTTGACCGTCTGCTTGGTCTTGTTGTGCAGCGCCCGCATCAGGTCGACGGCCGCTTCGCGCACGGACAGCCGGCTCTTGACCACGTTGCCCAGTTCGAGCAGCCGCATGCCGAGGCGGTAGGTGCCCGGTTCCACGCGGTCGACGAAACGCGTCACGACCATGTCATTCAGGATGCGGTGCGCCGTCGACGGGTGCAGGCCCGAAACCTTCGACAACTCTTTCAGGCTCACGGGGTCGGGATAACTGGCCAGTACGTCGAGCAGCGCCACCATGCGCTCGATCACCTGGATGGAAGTCTTGGCCGGTTCAGGGGTTTCCAGTTTCGTCATGTGGTTGGTGCAGTGCGGTATATTTCTCTACTTTATACCATAATGTGAAAATATTAGGTAATGATGTTGCGCGTGGACCGAGCTGTGTGCGCATAATGGCGTTTCTGTACAGATTGTCGAACATACATGGATCAACCGAGCAGCGAGTTCAAGAGTAAGGGCGGCCTGGGCCGTATTGCGGGCGCGTTCCGCTATTCGATGGAGGGCTTCCAGACCGCCTGGAAGAACGAGCACGCGTTCCGGCAGGAGGTGATGGTCGCGGTGCCGCTCACCGTCGTCGCGCTGCTGCTGAAGGTTTCGGCGTTCCAGAAGCTGGCGCTGATCGCCGTGCTCGGGCTCGTGCTGCTCGTGGAGCTGATCAATGCGGCCATCGAGGCCGTCGTCGACCGCGTGTCGCTGGAGCGCCATCCGCTGTCCAAGGCCGCCAAGGACCTGGGCAGCGCGGCGGTGGCGCTGGCGATCACGATGGCGGGCGCGACCTGGGCCGTCGTCCTGTACAACCGTTTTTTATGACGTACCTCTCACATTAAGGAGAACAAGATGACTTTACGCCTGGGCGACACGGCTCCGGATTTCGAACAGGATTCCACCATCGGCCGCATCCGCTTCCACGAGTGGGCGGGCGATTCGTGGGTGGTGCTGTTCTCGCACCCGGCCGACTTCACGCCGGTGTGCACCACGGAGCTGGGCCTGACCGCGAAACTGAAGCCGGAATTCGACAAGCGCAACGTCAAGGCGATCGCGCTGTCCGTCGACCCGGCCGAGCAGCACAAGGCCTGGATCAAGGATATCGAGGAGACCCAGCAGACCGTCGTCGGCTTCCCGATCATCGCCGATGCCGACAAGTCGGTCTCGCAGCTGTACGACATGATCCACCCGAACCAGTCGGCCACCGCGACCGTGCGCTCGCTGTTCGTGATCGATCCGGCCAAGAAAGTCCGCCTGACCATCACCTACCCGATGAGCACCGGCCGCAACTTCGACGAAGTGCTGCGCGTGATCGACGCCCTGCAGCTGACCGACGGCTACACCGTCGCGACGCCGGGCAACTGGAAGGATGGCGATGACGTGATCATCCCGCTGACCATTCAGGATCCGGAGCAGCTCAAGCAGAAATATCCGAAGGGTTTTAACGCGCCGAAGCCGTATCTCCGTCTGACCCCGCAGCCGAACAAATAATCGGCGTACGCGGTATGCATGGTGGGCACGGGGTGCCCACCTACGGCCCGAATGACGCGTAACGCTTGCATTAACGCATAGCCCGCATAAGCAAATAAGGAACGTGTTGTTTGTTTTGCGGCTGAGGACCATTACCCTTGGAGCCATTCTGGGGGTAAAGCATGTCCATTCAATACATTTTGTCGGGATTCGCCGTTGGCTTGCTGGTCGGCATGACCGGGGTCGGCGGCGGTTCGCTGATGACGCCGCTGTTGACGCTGCTGTTCGGCGTCACGCCATCCGTCGCCGTCGGCACCGACCTCGCCTTCGCCTCGATCACCAAGACCGCCGGCACCGTCACCCACCGTTCGCGCGGCACCGTGCACTGGGACATCGTCGGCCGCCTGTGCCTTGGCGCGCTGCCGGCTGCGCTCGTCGCCACGCTCGCCCTGCAATATTTCGGTCCGCTCAATGCATCCATCGGCAAGGTGATCCGGTATTCGATCGCCGTGTCCGTGCTGCTGACCGTCGTCGCGATCCTGTTCCGCGGCAAGATGCTCGCCTGGGTCAACGCCAAGCCGTCGCGCCAGCTGCAGGGCCGCAGCCTCTTCGCTGCCACGGTCGTGTCCGGCGCGGTGCTGGGCACGCTCGTGACGATCTCGTCGATCGGCGCGGGTGCGATCGGCGCCACCTTGCTCGTCATGCTGTACCCGCACCTGACGCCCGCCGAGGTGGCCGGCACCGACATCGCCTATGCCGTGCCGCTGACCGCGATCGCCGCGTTCGGCCACTGGTGGCTGGGCTCGATCAACTGGGCGCTGTTGTCGGCGCTGCTGATCGGCTCGCTGCCCGGCATCACGATCGGCTCATGGGCGGCCCGGGCCGTGCCCGAGAAAGTGCTGAGAGGATTGCTGGCGATGACGCTGGCGGGAGTGGCGGTCAAGCTGCTCCACTGACGAGAAAGGCGCCGCGAGGCGCCTTTCCTGCTTTTTGGATCTTGCTAATGCGGGAAACGTCTATGCAAATGAGGAATGCTTCGTTTGTAATATGTCTTTCCAGTGAGATTATTTCGTTCCGTTAGAAGAAATTGTAATAAGGCGTAAGATGACCACTTTACTATCGCGAAACAGCGCCAACCGGGTGATTCCCGGCTTTGGGCTCTCGCTCGGGTTCACGATTTTCTATCTGGCGCTGCTGGTGCTGATCCCGCTGTCGGCCATCTTCCTGAAGACGTTCACGATGAGCTGGGACGCGTTCGTGAGCGCCATGACGTCGCCGCGCGTGATGGCGTCGTACCGCCTGAGCTTCGGCGCCGCGCTGATCGGCGCCGCCATCAATGTCGTGTTCGGCGGCATCGTCGCGTGGGTGCTCGTGCGTTACCAGTTCCCCGGCAAGCGCTTCGTCGATGCGCTGGTCGACCTGCCGTTCGCGCTGCCGACCGCGGTCGCCGGCATCACCCTGACGGCGCTGTATTCGTCCAACGGCTGGATCGGCAAGCACCTGGAACCGCTCGGCATCAAGGTCGCGTTCACGCCGCTGGGCGTCGTCATCGCGCTGACCTTCATCGGCCTGCCGTTCGTCGTGCGCACGGTGCAGCCGGTGCTGGAAGACGCGGAGCGCGAACTGGAAGAGGCCGCCGCGAGCCTGGGCGCCGGCCCGTGGCAGACCTTTACCCGCGTGATCCTGCCGAGTGTCGTGCCGGCGCTGCTGACGGGCTTCGCCCTCGCGTTCGCCCGCGCCACCGGCGAATACGGTTCCGTCATCTTCATCGCCGGCAACATGCCGATGGTCTCCGAGATCACGCCGCTGTTCATCATCACCAAGCTGGAGCAATACGACTACACGGGCGCCACGGCCATCGCCGTCGTGATGCTGCTCGTGTCGTTCATCCTCCTGCTGGCCATCAACCTGCTGCAGGCCTGGGCGCGCAAGCGTGCGGGCAAATAATATGAGTGCCGTTCTCGACGATCACCTGAAAGACAAGGCTGCCGCGGTGGCGAATGCGCCGCGCAAGGCCACCAATACGCTGGAGCCAAGCTGGGTGCGCTACGCGCTGATCGCCGTCGCGCTGGTGTTCCTCACGCTGTTCCTGTTCGTGCCGCTCGTGGCCGTGTTCACCGAAGCCTTGAAGAAGGGCTGGGACGTGTACAAGGAGTCCGTGCTCGACCCGGACGCGCTGTCCGCCATCAAGCTGACATTCATCGCCGCCGGCATCGCCGTGCCGCTGAACCTCGTGTTCGGCGTGGCGGCCGCGTGGACGATCGCCAAGTTCGACTTCCCCGGCAAGAGCATCCTGCTGTCGCTGATCGACCTGCCGTTCTCGGTCTCGCCCGTGATCGCGGGCCTGATCTATGTGCTGCTGTTCGGCTCGCAAGGCTGGTTCGGCCCGTGGCTGATGGACCACGACATCAAGATCCTGTTCGCCGTGCCCGGCATCGTGCTGGCGACCGTCTTCGTCACGTTCCCGTTCGTCGCCCGCGAACTGATCCCGCTGATGCAGGCGCAGGGCAGCGAAGAGGAAGAGGCGGCCCTCGTGCTGGGTGCGTCCGGCTGGAAGACCTTCTTCAAAGTCACGCTCCCGAACATCAAGTGGGGCCTGCTGTACGGCGTGATCCTGTGTAACGCCCGGGCGATGGGCGAGTTCGGCGCCGTGTCGGTCGTCTCCGGCCACATCCGCGGCGAGACGAACACGATGCCGCTGCAGGTCGAGATCCTCTACAACGAATACAACTTCACGGCCGCGTTCGCGATCGCGTCGCTGCTGGCACTGCTGGCCCTCGTGACCCTGGCGGTGAAAACCTTTATCGAATGGCGCATGCACCAGGCACAGAAAGCCAGCGTGCAGGACCACACCACGGAGTAAGACATGACGATCGAAGTCCAACACATCCGCAAGCAGTTCGGCCGGTTCACGGCCCTGGACGACGTGTCGCTGAAGTTTGCCGACGGCGAGTTGACGGCGCTGCTGGGCCCGTCCGGCTGCGGCAAGACGACGCTGCTGCGCATCATCGCCGGCCTCGAATTCCCCGATGCGGGGCGCGTGCTGCTCGACGGCGACGACGCCTCGAACCGTCACGTGCGCGAGCGCCAGGTCGGCTTCGTGTTCCAGCATTACGCGCTGTTCAAGCACATGACCGTGTTCGAGAACGTCGCCTTCGGCCTGCGCGTGAAGCCGCGCAAGGAGCGCCCGTCGGAAGTGGTGATCCGCGAGAAAGTGAAGAAGCTGCTGGAGCTCGTGCAGCTGGACTGGATCGCCGACCGCTATCCGCCGCAGTTGTCCGGCGGCCAGCGCCAGCGCATCGCCCTGGCGCGTGCCCTCGCGGTGGAACCCCGCGTGCTGCTGCTGGACGAACCGTTCGGCGCGCTCGATGCGAAAGTGCGCAAGGAACTGCGCCGCTGGCTGCGTCAGCTGCACGACGAGCTGCACGTGACGTCGATCTTCGTCACCCACGACCAGGAAGAGGCGCTCGAAGTGGCGGACCAGGTCGTCCTGATGAACAAGGGCCACATCGAGCAGCTGGGTACGCCCAGCGACGTGTACAACCATCCGGCGTCGCCGTTCGTCTACGGCTTCCTGGGCAACGTCAACCTGTTCCATGGCCGCGTGAACGACGGCGTGCTGGCCAGCGGCGACGCCACGTTCCACGCGCCGCAGTTCGCGGACGTGAAGAACGGCGAAGGCATTGCCTATGTCCGTCCCCACGACCTCGACGTCGAGCGCTATGTCGCGGGCGGGGAGGGCGTCGCCGTGAAGCTGCGCCGCGCGCACGCGATCGGCCCGCTGGCCCAGCTGGACCTGGAGCGCGCCGACAATGCCCAGATCATCGAAGCCGTCATCCCCAACGAGCGTTACCGCGAACTGGGACTGCGCGACGGCGAGACGCTGCTGGTGAAACCCAGGCGCATGCACGTATTCGTCGACCAAGGAGAAGGCATTTGAATTTCCAACAGCTGCGTTCGGTGCGCGAAGCCGCGCGCCGCAATTTCAATCTGACGGACGTGGCCAACGCCCTGTTCACGTCGCAGCCGGGCGTGTCGCGCCAGATCCGCGAGCTGGAGGATGAACTGGGCGTCGTCATCTTCGAGCGCAACGGCAAGCGCCTGACCGGCCTGACGGATCCGGGCAAGGGCATCCTGAAGATCATCGAGCGCCTGCTCGTCGAAGCGGAGAACCTGCAGCAGGCCAGCAGCGAATACGCCGCGCAGGACAGCGGCACGCTCACGGTCGCCGTCACCCACACGCAGGCGCGCTACGCGCTGCCGCAGGTGGTGCAGGCGTTCCGCACGACGTTCCCGAACGTGCGCATCGCCCTGCAGCAGAGCGCGCCGGATCACATCGCGGAATGGGTGCTGTCGGGCCGCGCCGACATCGGTATCGCGACGGAAGGCCTGTCCACGTTCCCCGACCTCGTGTCGTTCCCGTGCTACCGCTGGAGCCACCTCGTCGTCGTGCCGGATGGGCATCCGCTGCTGCAGCGGTCGCCCATCAAGCTGTCCGACCTGGCCGAATTCCCGCTGATCACGTACGACGTGGGCTTTACCGGCCGCAGCCACATCGACGCGGCGTTCGCCGCCGCCGGCGTGAGCCCGGACATCATGCTGACGGCGATGGACTCGGACGTCATCAAGCAGTACGTGTCGCTGGGGATGGGTGTCGGTATCGTCGCTTCGATGGCATTCGACCACGGCCGCGACCGCGGGCTGCGCGCGATCGAGTCGTCGCATTTGTTCGCGCCGAACGTGACGCGTCTTGCGGTGCGCCGCGGTGCCTACCTGCGCGCGTATGCCTACGACTTCATCGAGCGCTTCGCCCAGGGTTTCACGAAGTCGGATATCGAGAAGGCGCTGCATCCGGTTGTAGCGGATTAAAAGCCGCTACACACAATCGAACGCAACATAAAACAACGTCGTCGCTGCGAAGGCAGGGACCCAAGTCTGCTCGCGCAGCCGGCACGCAAAATTGGGTTCCCGCCTTCGCGGGAACGACGTTCTCTTTAGCGCTGCCCACGCAACGCGTCGGCGCACTCGCGCACGAGCGCGGGACCCCGGTAGATCAGGCCGCTGTACAACTGCACGAGCTGGGCACCCGCATCGATCTTGGCCTTCGCATCGCGTCCGCTCAGGATGCCGCCCACGCCGATGATCGGCACGGCGTTGCCGACTTCCGCCTTCAGCGCACGGATCACGATGGTCGACTGTTCGAACACGGGCGCGCCCGACAGGCCGCCCTGTTCGGCCGCATGGCGCATGCCTTCCACGTCGCGGCGGGCCAGCGTGGTATTGGTGGCGATCACGCCGTCGATGCCGTGGCGGACGAGGGCGCCGCCGATGTTGCGGATCTGGTCGCCATCGACGTCCGGCGCGATCTTCAGCGCCAGCGGCACATAGTGGCCGTACTTGTCGGCCAGGCGCGACTGTTCTTCCTTCAGCTGCGACAGCAGGGCATCCAGTTCGGATGCGCCCTGCAGCTGGCGCAGGTTCTTCGTGTTCGGCGACGAGATGTTGACGGTGACATAGCTGGCGTACGGATACACCTTTTGCAGGCATGCGACGTAATCGTCGGCCGCGCGCTCGATGGGCGTGTCGGCGTTCTTGCCGATGTTCAGGCCCAGCACGCCCTGGCGTTCCTGGTAGAAGCGCGACGCCTGGACGTTGGCGACGAAGGCGTCGACGCCGCCGTTGTTGAAGCCCATGCGGTTGATGATGCCGCGCGCGGCCGGCAGGCGGAACATGCGCGGGCGCGGGTTGCCGGGCTGGGCGCGCGGTGTCACGGTGCCGATCTCGATGGAGCCGAAGCCGAGCGCGGCCAGGCCGTCGATGTAGGCGCCGTCCTTGTCCAGGCCGGCAGCCAGGCCGACCGGGTTCGGGAACGTGATGCCCATGACCGTGCGCGGATCGGGCTTCGGTTTGCGGACGATGCCCGTCAACCCCAGCGCGGCGGCGCGGCGCAGGGCGGGGAGCGTGACGTTGTGGGCCGTTTCGGGGTCGAGGGAGAACAGCAGCGGGCGGGCGAGGGCGTACAGGAGATTATCGGACATGGTCGGCTATCGAGAATTCGCGACATTTTACCTTGTGTGGCAGCAATACCGCATGTCCTTGGGGGTTTCAACGATCCAGAACACCCCATGCGCCGTCAATACGGGCTTCCAACGGCCTGAAATTGATCTTGTACGCCATCTTCGGGCTCTGCTCGATCCAGTAACCGAGGTAGACGTAGGGCAGGCCCAGTTCGCGCGCCTGGCCGATCTGCCACATCACGTTGTACGTGCCGAACGACGCACCGGCCACGTCCGGGTCGAAGAACGTGTAGACGGACGACAGGCCGTCCGACAGCACGTCGATGATCGACACCATGCGGAGCAGCCCGTCCGGTTCGCGGAATTCCACGAGGCGCGTGTTGACGCGGCTCTGCAGCAGGAATTGCGCGTACTGGTCGCGGCTGTCCTGGTCCATGCCGCCGCCCACGTGGCGCGTGGTCTGGTAGCGCAGGTACAGCGCATAGTGCTCGTCGGAGAACGACAGGTTGGCCACCATCGCCGTCAGGTCCTCGTGGCGCTTCCATGCGCGCCGCTGGCTGCGGTTGGGTGTGAAGCGCTCGGCGGCGACGCGCACCGGGATGCAGGCCCGGCAGCCGTCGCAATAGGGACGGTAGGTGAAGATGCCGCTGCGGCGGAAACCGTTGCGCACGAGTTCCGAATACACGTCCGCATTGATCAGGTGCGACGGCGTGGCGACCTGCGAGCGGGCCTGGCGTGCGTCGAGGTAGCTGCAAGGATACGGTGCCGTCGTATAGAACTGCAGCGTGGAAAATGGCAGATCATTCAGGTGCGTCATGCAAAGCTCTCGGAACGACGTGTGTTGAACCCATTGTAGCCAAAGACGGCGCCGCGCACCGTTAGGCCGTCAACGGTGGCGCGACTTCCCAACGTTCGATCGGCGGTTCCTGGATCGCCTGGCGCAGGTGCTGCAGGAAATCCCGGCGCGGGATCGGCACCGCGCCCAGCGAGGCCAGGTGGCCCGTCTCCTGCTGGCAGTCGACCATGTTCACGCCGTGGCTGCGCAAGAAGGCGACGAGGTACGCGAGCGCGACCTTCGACGCATCCGACACGCGCGCGAACATCGATTCGCCGTAGAACATGCGGCCGATGCACACGCCATAGGCACCGCCGACCAGTTCGCCGTCCAGCCAGACCTCGGACGAGTGCGCATATCCCATGCGGTGCAGGCCCGTGTAGCCGGCGATGATGTCTTCCGAGATCCACGTGCCCGGCCCGTCCTTGCGGGGCGCGGCGCAGGCGCGCATCACCGCTTCGAAGGCGCCGTCGAAGCGCACGACCCACGGCCCGCCGGCCTGGCGGCTGCGCTCGATCTTGCGCAGTGTTTTCTTCAGGCTGTCGCTGACCTTGAAGCGGTCGGTGTACAGCACCATGCGCGGGTCGGTGCTCCACCAGAGGATCGGCTGGCCCTCGGAAAACCAGGGGAAGATGCCGTTCCGGTACGCCTGCAGCAGGCGCTGCGGCGAGAGGTCCGCGCCGGCTGCGAGCAGGCCCGGCGCGTCGGTCGTCAACGCTTCGGACACGTCGGGGAACGGCGTATGGGCCTCGAGCCAGGGAATCATCGTCGTACGCCCTGTCAGTCGGGTTGGACGGGCGCCCGCATCGGACCCGCGATGTCGCGGGTGTGGAATCCATAGGTGCCGCCGGCCTCGCGCATCTGCGCGCGGTCGGCGAAGAACAGTTCGAGCGTCGTGCGGATCGTGGGGAAGGCCAGATCGGCCCACGGGATCTCGGCTTCGCTGAACAATTGCACGTCCAGGCTTTCGATGCCCGGTGCAAAGTCCAGGTCGACGAGGCGCGCCAGATAGAACATATGGACCTGGTGCACGTGCACGACGTTCAGCAGGGTGAACAGATTGCCCAGCTCGATGTTGGCGCCCGCTTCCTCTTCCGTCTCGCGCGCGGCGGCCGCGCTCGTGGTCTCGCCGTTTTCCATGAAACCGGCCGGCAGCGTCCAGTAGCCGTAGCGCGGCTCGATGGCGCGCTTGCACAGCAGGACCTTCAGTTCGCCGTCCTGTTCCCACACGGGGATCGAGCCGATCACCATCTTGGGGTTCTGGTAGTGGATCGTGCCGCAATGGGTGCACACGTAACGCGGACGGTTGTCGCCTTCGGGGATGGCCACCGTGACCGGGTGGGCGCACTCGGAGCAGAATTTCATAGGAAGCAGATAAATTAAGTTGCCCTTACTTTACCACTGTATTGGGAGCGACTGGGCCGCAATCCGCCCGCGACGCGCGCCTCGGCGGAGGCGGCTTATGCTGCGATCCGGGCGGGCCGGAGAACTGCGATTGCCTAAAGTGTGGAAGGTGCGTATAATACGAATCATCAGACGCGGGGTGGAGCAGTCTGGCAGCTCGTCGGGCTCATAACCCGAAGGTCACAGGTTCAAATCCTGTCCCCGCAACCAGATTCCAAAGCCGCTGATCCTGTTCCGGATCAGCGGCTTTTTCGTTTTGGGTCGCCCTTTCGACTCGCCTCAAGCGTGCCCGCGATCCCCGCAACATCCGCCGCCCAGCCCGGTCGAAGTCTCCGGATGCGTTAATGCGGAGTGAACGATGATTACTGTGGAAGACATCAACGACGCGTGGGGCTGGACCGGCCTGAACGCCGTCGAGGTGCTGGGCGCGAACGCCTTCGGCAACCTGATCGTCCGCGACGAGGACGGCATGTACTGGCGCCTGTCGCCGCAAGACCTGCGCTGCGAACCGGTGGCCGAGGACCGCGCCGCCCTCGACGCCCTGTCGTACAACCAGGAATTCCTCGACGGCTGGTACATGCACGACCAGGTGCGCCTCGCGGAGACCACGCTGGGCCCGCTGACGGCCGGACGCAAGTATTGTCTGAAAATACCCAGTGCGCTGGGCGGGCACTACGGGCGCGACAACCTGGCCATGGTGCCCTTGCCCGAACTGATCCGGTTCGCCGGCGAGGGCGCGCAGCAGTTCGACGGGCTGCCGCGCTGGCAGGACTATCACTAGGACCTAGAACCGCCGCAGCAGGCCGACCTGGAACAGGTCGCGGTCGTTCGTCTTGCGGAACGTCTTGATGCGGTTGAAGTTGACAATGGCGCGCGTGCGCGCGGACAGCGCGCGCTCGGCCTGGAAGCTGATCAGGAGATTGGTGGCCGTGCGATTGCCGTCGCGCCGGTTCGCGGCGAAATAGGGGCCGAGGCCGGCGCTCATCGAAAACCGCGGCGTCACGGGCTGCTCGTACCACAGCTGCGCCGCGGCGCCGCGCCGGTCGACCCGCGCGCCGTCGTCGCCTTCGAACAGGAATTTGGTGCCGACGCCCCAGCGGTCCGCATACTGCCTGGCCTCGATCACGCCCGCGTGCGCGCCATGGGTACCGGACATGTTCGTGATCGACGTGCCGAACGTGCCGCCGATCCATATATGCCCGTCCGGCACCACGTCGGGCGCCGGCTCGGCCGGGCCGAACTGCCGTCCCACGCCGAGCACGAGCGCGTTCGACCGGTGCACATGGCGCATGGCCACATGGTTGTAGCCGAGGCGCAGATGGGTGCCGGGCGGTCCGGGCACGGCGAGGCGCAGGCCGGCGCTGAGGAGCACGCCGAGACGGGCATCGTCGATCTGGCGGCCGGCGATCTCGGTCGTGTTCATGCTGAGATACGGTCCCGCGCCCAGCTCGCCCGTCCACGCGCGCGACAAGCGGTGGGCGGCCAGCCATTGCAGCGCGAACCCGTCGCGGTGATTGTTGTCCGGATGGCCTTCGTTGTAATGGACGAAGTCGATGCGCATGGCACCCTGCTCGCGTCCGGCGCGGACTTCGAACGTGCGTCCGCGCATCCACTGGTCGCCGGTCGCGTTGCCGCCGTAGATGCGGCCGTTGCCGAATGCCAGCGACAGATAGGCGCCGCGGTCGTCGGGATCCAGCGTGCCGGCGTGGGCCAGGGCGGCGTGGACCAGCAGCACCGCCGCCATGCATGTCCGTGCTTTCATGATGCGCTCCGCTTGTTTCAGGCTACGAGCAGTCTGGACAAGCGGAGGGGCCGCGCCTTGTGGCGGCACAAGGCGGCGTCAGCCGGCGGACTGGCTCAGGCTGGCCCAGAGGTAGGCCGCGGCCATCGTGCGGTGCGGGCGGTAGGCTTCGAGAAATTCTTCGGCCTCGCGCATGCCGGGCCGCTCGCCACCCGTCAGCCGGCCGATGGCGTTGCGCACGGCCACGTCGCCGTGCAGCGAACAGTCGGCGTAGCCCCAGCCGCGCAGCAGCGCATAGTTGACGGTCCACGGGCCGATGCCCTTGACCGCGAGCAGGCGCTCGCTCACGCCGGCCGGGTCGTCGGTGCGGTCCAGCGGCAGCGTGCCGTCGGCCACGAGACGGGCGAAGCGCAACAAGGTCTCCGCCTTCGCGCCGGAAAATTTACGGCTGGTCAGTTGTTCGATGTCGAGACGGGCCACGTCGGCCGCTTCCGGATAACACCAGAGGCCGCTCGAATGCGCGCGTCCCGCCAGACCGATGAACGTGCGGCGCAGGGAAATGGCGAACGGCAGGTTGATCTGCTGGCCGATGATGGCCCACGTCAGCGCTTCGAACACGGTGGCCGACTGGATCACGCGCAGGCCAGGCTGGCGCGCGACGACGGGGCCGAGCAGCGGATCGGCGCGCACGGCCTGTTCGAACGGCGCGGGGTCGATGCGCAGGCCCAGCATGTTCACGAGGGCGTCCTGGACCGCAGCCTCCGAGGTGGCGCCGTCGCTGTCGACGACGCACTCGGCACGGTCCGCGTGCAGCGCGATGTCGAGCAGCGTCGGCACGCCGTCCAGCAGCACGCCTTTGCGGATACGTCCTGCGTTTGCGTCGACGACTTCGGCCAGCGCATCGGCATCGCGGCCGTGGAACGCGTACGCGTCCGCGTGGCGATAGCCGGCCGGCAGCGCGATCGTGTGGCGGCTCATTTGCCGCTCATTTTGGTGGGGACCGGCACGGGCGCATCGCGGCCGAAGCGGGGGACGAAACCCGTGACGAACGCGGTGCCGACCAGCGTGATGGCCGAGCCCACGATCGTGTACCAGCCGATCGCCTCGCCGAGGAACAGCGCGCCCCACAGGATGCCGAAGACGGGGCTCAGGAACGTGACCGTCAGGGCCGACGTCGTGCCGACTTCCTCGATCAATTTGAAATACAGGATGTACGCGATGCCGCTGCACAGCACGCCCAGTGCGATCACGGCGCCGACGATGCCGACGGTCGGCGCGCCGGCCGGCGGGAACAGGGGCAGGGCGGGCAGCACCATCAGCGCGGACGTCCACATCGTGCCGTGCGCGTTGGCGAACGGCTCCACGCTTTGCGCCGTGCGCGCATACAGGCTCGCGACGCTGTAGCTCAACGCGGCCACCAGCGCGGCGGCGACGGCGAGGCCGGCGCCGGGGCGGCTCGTCGCGTGGTCGAAGCCGACGAGCAGAGCGACGCCGACGGTGCCCAGCACGAGGCCCAGCGCCGTGCGTGCGCGGATCGCCTGGCGTCCCCACACGGCGCCGAGCATCGCGCCCCACATCGGCGCGGTGGCGTTCAGCACGGCCAGCACGGACGCCGGCAAGGTGCGCGCCGCGAACGCGAACAGCAGGAACGGGAACGCGGAGTTGAAGAAGCCGAGGATGAAGTAATGCTTCCAGTGCGCGCGCATGTCGAGGCGCTTCTTGAGCACGACGCCGACGATGGCGAGGAACAGCGCCGCGAACAGCACGCGGAATTCGATGAGCACCGCGGGGCCGAGCGTCGGCGCGCTGATGCGCATGAAGAGGAAGGAGCCGCCCCAGATGGAGGCAAGCACGATGAGGCGCAGCAGGTTGGCAGTGTTCATGGTTCCCGGGAGGATAGACGCAGGGGCTTCCCCGGCCTTCCCGTTTCTTGCGCTTGAATTGCGCGACGGGGCAGGGGAATTGGTAATGATACAAAAAGCGTGGAGGTGTTGCTGGCGGCCGGCTGATTTGCGGCCGGTTGAACGCGTGGGCACGTGGTGCCCACCCTACGTTGGCGTTACAGGTAGGGTGGGCTCCCCGAGCCCACGCGGATATGAAAAGGACCGCAAACGCGGTCCTTGTTGATAACGCTTAGCCGTTGGCGCTCACGGCACCAGCGGCTTCTTCGCCGCCCGCCTGGCCTTGACCTCGGCGATCGCTTTCTCCACCGCGGACAGGCGCTGCGGCAGCGCCGGATGATTGGCGCTGTAGCCGTTCAACACGCTGGGCGGATAGCTCTCGGCCAGGCGGTTCCAGAACGCGGGCGCGTCCTTGACGTCGTAGCCGGCGCGCGCGGCCAGGTAGATGCCGAGGCGGTCCGCGGCGGCGTCCGCGTCGGCCGGCATGGCCTTGATGCCGCCGCTGCCGATCAGCATCGACGTGTCGGGCGTGATGCTCTTCAGGTTGTCGATGATGCTGCCGATCGTCGCGCTGTTGCGTTGCGAGGACGGGTGGCCCAGCATGTTGTGGGCCATCGTCTTGGCCAGCACGAAGGCCAGTTCGTCGTCGTCGTGCGTGAAGTTGATCATGCCGCGCGTGACGAGTACGCGGCTGCCGTCGCCGTACGCGTTGACGTTGTCCGCGTTGCCCAGTTCGATCGCGAAGGCGCAGGCGCGCGTGACGGGAATGGTCAGCTGGCGCTCGCTGCGGCGGCGCTCGATCGTCATCGGCAGGCTCGCCTGCGATGCGAGGATCTTGCCGAACAGCGCGCCCGCCTGGGACAGCGCATGCTCTCCGGCCGGCAGCGGCTTGCCGGCGGCGGCGAGCAGCACGTCGCCCTCCTGCAGGCCGGCGCGCGCGGCGCCGCTGCCGGCCAGCACGTCGGTCACCTGCAGGCGTTCGTCCATGCCGAAGGCGACGTGCGCGGCTTCGTTGTATTCGCCTGGATAGGACCAGCGGTTCTTCGCCGTGAAGCCGAGGAGGTTGCGCGCCTGGCCCTTGCACAATTCGGCATTCTGGATCAGTAGCGGCGCCGCGACCTTGTACAGGCGCTCCTGCAGGGCCGCCATCTTCGTCAGGGTGTCCGCGGCGGCGGCCATCTGCGGGCTCAGGGCCGGGGCTTCGACGGGGCGTTCGGTGACGCGCGGCGTGGCCGACGGTTGACGCGGTGCCTGCGTGGCGCAGGCCGACAGCAGCAGGGCTGCGGTGATGCCCAGCGCGGTCGTCCTGAAACCCGCGGGGCGCTGACGAAGATGTCCGGTCATGTGCTCCTCATAGTTTATTGTTTGCCGGTGGAGCCGAATCCTCCTGCGCCCCGGTCGCTCGTTGCGAAATCCTCCACGACGTTGAAGCCCACCTGCATGACAGGCACCACGATCAGCTGCGCCAGGCGGTCCATCGGCTGCAGGGTGAACGTGGCCTGGCCGCGATTCCAGGTCGAGACCATCAGCTGGCCCTGGTAATCGGAGTCGATCAAGCCTACCAGATTCCCCAGAACAATGCCGTTCTTATGGCCGAGTCCACTACGGGGCAGGATCATCGCCGCATAGCCCGGATCGCCGATGTGGATGGCGAGGCCGGTCGGCACCAGCACCGTCTCGCCGGGGGCGATGGTCATGGGCGCCTCGATGCAGGCGCGCAGGTCGAGGCCGGCGCTGCCGGCGGTGGCATAGGCCGGCAGGAAGTCCTTCATGCGCGGGTCGAGGATTTTCAGGTCGATATTCTTCATGGAGTGCTTGTGTGGTACGGGTGAATCAGGCCAGCAGCGAACGTTGTTCCAGACGCTTGGCAATTTCGGAAACGAGCTGACGCGCCAGTTCCAGCTTGGTCGCGCGCGGGAGCACCGTGTGGCCGCTTTCGTCGAACAGCACGATCGCATTCTCATCCTGCCCGAACGTCTGCGGGCCGATATTGCCCACGAGCAGAGGAATGCCTTTTTTCTCGCGTTTCACCGCGCCGTATTCGATCAGGTTTTCCGATTCGGCCGCGAAGCCGACGCAATACGGCCAGCCGTTCAGCGACGTGGTCGCGGCGACGGTCGCGAGGATGTCCGGGTTCTGCGCGAAGTGAAGTTGCGGGGCGTCGCCGCTGCCGTCCTTCTTGATCTTCTGGGCGCTGGCATTGTCCACGCGCCAGTCGGCGACGGCCGCCACGCCCACGAAGATGTGCTGGCCGGAGACGGCGGCCATGACGGCGTCCAGCATCTGGCGCGCGCTCTGCACGTCGATGCGGCGCACGCCATGCGGGGTGGGCAGCGACGTCGGTCCGGAGACGAGCGTGACGTCCGCGCCGGCCTCGCGCGCGGCGCGCGCGATCGCATAGCCCATCTTCCCGGATGAGAGGTTCGTGATGCCGCGCACGGGGTCGATCGCTTCATACGTCGGACCGGCCGTGATCAGCACGCGTTTTCCCGCCAGGAGCTTCGGCTGGAACGACGCGACGAGTTCCTCGAGCAGTTCGTCCGGTTCGAGCATGCGGCCCATGCCCGTCTCGCCGCAGGCCTGCGAGCCGGCGGCCGGGCCCAGGATGCGGACGCCGTCGTCGCGCAGCTGCGCGACGTTGCGCTGCGTGGGCGCCTTTTCCCACATCTCGACGTTCATCGCCGGTGCGACGAGCAGCGGCACGTGGTGCGGGCGCGCGAGGCACAGGGTCGACAGCAGGTCGTCGGTGGCGCCGTGCGCGAGCTTGAACAGGAAGTCGGCCGAGCAGGGCGCGACGAGGATGGCGTCGGCATCGCGCGTGAGGTCGATGTGCGCCATGTTGTTGGGGATGCGGCCATCCCACTGGTCCGTGAACACGCCGCGGCCGGACAGCGCCTGCATCGTCACGGTGCCGATGAAATGGGTGGCCGCTTCGGTCATCACGACCTGCACGTGCGCACCCTGTTTGGTGAGGGCGCGGCACAGTTCCGCGGCCTTGTAGCAGGCCACGCCGCCGGACAGGCCGAGGACGATCTTCTTGCCCTTCAGGTCCATGCTCATGGTTCCTCCGTGCTCAGTGTTTGTTCACGCGGCGCAGCTCATCGATGATGAACAGGAAGGCGCCGATCGTGATCGCGGTGTCCGCGATATTAAAAGCCGGGAAGTGGCCGACGCCGCGCCAGTAGAAGTCGAGGAAGTCGATCACGTGGCCGTAGGCGACGCGGTCGACGAGGTTGCCGAGGGCGCCGCCCATGATCAGCGCGAGGGCCCAGCAGAACATGCGCTGGCCCGCGTGCTTGCGCAGCAGGTAGATGATGAAGCCGACGGCCGCGATGGCGATGCCGGCGAACAGGTAGCGCTGCCAGCCGCCCTGGTCGGACAGGAAGCTGAATGCGGCCCCCTTGTTATACGCGAGGACCAGGTTGAAGAAGCTCGTGATGGACTTCTCTTCGCCGTGCATGAAGGTGCGCGTGATGGTGATCTTGCTGATCTGGTCGAGCAGGATGACGATGAAGGCGATGCCGAGCCACGGCGTCAGGCTGCCGCCCGAGCGCGACGAGACGGCGGAGAATGTTGGTTTTTTTTTGCTGGCCATGTCGATGGTCGTAAAGGTCAAACCCCGGGCACGCGGCCCGGGGCGCTGGTACGTCAGGCGAAGCGGCGCTGTTCCCCGCTGCCGAACAGGTTGCTCGTGCAGCGGCCGCACAGGCCCGGATGCGCGTGGTCATGGCCCACGTCGCGGCGGTAGTGCCAGCAGCGCTCGCACTTGGCGGCCGCGGACGGCGTCACGGTGACGGCTTCCTCCGCGGCGTCGGCGACCTGTTCGACGGTCGCCTGCGACGTGATGAACACGAACTTCAGGTCGTCGTCCAGGCTGGCCAGCGTCGCGTACTTGTCGCCGGCCGCCCTGAGCGCCAGTTCCGCCTGCAGCGACGAGCCGATCGCGCCGGATGCGCGCACTTCTTCCAGCTGCTTGGTGACGTCGGCACGGACGGCGCGCAGCAGCGCGTACTTGTCCAGCAGCGCGGTGCCGTCCGCGATCGCCGGGAAGGTCCACAAGGTCTGCGTGAAGATGGTCTCGTCGCTGTCCTTGTAGGCCTGCTCGCCCGCGAACACGGCCCACGCTTCCTCCGCGGTGAACGACAGGATCGGCGCCATGATGCGCAGCAGAGAATGCGCGATGTGCCACAGCGCGGTCTGCGCCGAGCGGCGCGCGTGCGAGTTCACGCCCGTCGTGTACAGGCGGTCCTTCAGGATGTCGAGGTAGAAGCCGCCCAGGTCTTCCGAGCAGAAGTTCTGCAGGCGCGCGACGACCGGGTGGAATTCGTAGCGTTCGAAGTGCTTGGCCACGTCATCCTGCAGGCGCGCGGTCTCGGCCAACGCGTAGCGGTCGATCTCGAGCAGCTCGGTCGCCGGCACGGCGTTCTTGACCGGATCGAAGTCCGACGTGTTCGCGAGCAGGAAGCGCAGCGTGTTGCGGATGCGGCGATATGCCTCCGTCACGCGCTTCAGGATCTCTTCGGACAGCGCCAGTTCGCCCGTATAGTCGGTCGACGCGACCCACAGGCGCAGGATGTCGGCGCCCAGCGTGTCGCTGATCTTTTGCGGCGACAGCACGTTGCCGAGCGATTTCGACATCTTGCGGCCATGTTCGTCCACGGTGAAGCCGTGCGTGAGCAGCGCCTTGTACGGCGGACGGCCATTCAGCATCGACGACGTCAGCAGCGACGAGTGGAACCAGCCGCGGTGCTGGTCCGAGCCTTCCAGGTACAGGTCGGCCGGGAAGTGCGACTGCGCCGCGTGCGAGCCGCGCAGCACGGTCTGGTGCGTCGTGCCCGAGTCGAACCACACGTCCAGCGTGTCGCGGTTCTTTTCGTACATCGCGGCTTCATCGCCCAGCAGGTCGCGCGGGTCGAGCTTGTGCCAGGCGTCGATGCCGCCCTGTTCGATCAGCCTGGCCACCTGCTCCAGCAGCTCCGGCGTGCGCGGGTGCAGGTCGCCGGTTTCCTTGTGCAGGAAGAAGGCCATCGGGACGCCCCACTGGCGCTGGCGCGACAGGGTCCAGTCCGGACGGTTGGCGATCATGCCCTGCAGGCGCGCCTGGCCCCAGTCGGGGAAGAACTGCGTCTCGGCGATGCCGGCCAGCGCGGATTCGCGCAAGGTCGGGCCGCCGTCCTTCGGCTTGACGTCCATGCCGGCGAACCACTGGCTCGTCGCGCGGTAGACGATCGGCGTCTTGTGGCGCCAGCAGTGCATGTAGCTGTGGTCGAACATCTTCAGCTCGAACAGGGCGCCGGCTTCGGACAGGGCGTTGCAGATCGGCTTCGATGCTTCCCAGATCGTCATGCCGCCGAACAGCGGCAGCGTGCTGGCGAAGCGGCCGTCGCCCATCACGGGCTTCAGGATCTCGTCGTCCTTCATGCCGTGCGCCTTGCAGGACTGGAAGTCTTCCAGGCCATAGGCCGGCGCGGAGTGGACGACGCCGGTGCCGCTGTCGGTCGTCACGTACTCGGCCAGGTAGACGGGCGACGTGCGGTCGTAGAACGGATCGGCCGCGTGCAGCGGGTGCTTGAAGCGGAGGCCGCCCAGCTTGTCGCCGGTCGTCGTGGCGACGATCCCGCCTTCCAGCTTGTAGCGCTGCAGGACGCTTTCGGCCAGGTCTTTCGCCACGATCAGCAGGATCGGTTGGCCGTTGCGATCGGCTTTCACGAGCGCGTACGTCACTTCCGGATGCACGTTCAGCGCCTGGTTCGACGGGATCGTCCACGGGGTCGTCGTCCAGATCACGATGAAGCCGTCGCCCGCGGGCAGCGCGTCCAGGCCGAACGCCTGCGCGACCTTGTCCGGTTCCGCGAACGGGAAGCCGACGTCGATCGCGGGGTCTCGCTTGTCCTGGTATTCCACTTCCGCCTCGGCCAGTGCCGAGCCGCAGTCGAAGCACCAGTTCACGGGCTTCAGGCCGCGGTAGACGTAACCCTTGTCGAGCATCGTGCCGAGGGCGCGCAGCTCGTCCGCCTCGTTACTGAAGTTCATCGTCAGGTACGGATTGTCCCACTCGCCCAGCACGCCCAGGCGGATGAAGCCGGCGCGCTGGCGGTCGACCTGCTCGAGCGCGTAGGCACGGGCCTTTTGCAGCACCTCGGCCGTCGGCAGGTTCTTGCCGAACTGCTTTTCGATCTGGATCTCGATCGGCATGCCGTGGCAGTCCCAGCCCGGCACGTACGGCGCGTCGAAGCCGGCGATGGTGCGCGATTTGACGACCATGTCCTTGAGGATCTTGTTGACCGAGTGGCCCAGGTGGATGTCGCCATTCGCGTACGGCGGACCGTCGTGCAGGACGAATCGGGGACGGCCGGCGGCCGCCTTGCGGACGCGTTCGTAGATCTTCTTGTCCTGCCATTGCTTGACCCAGCCCGGCTCGCGCTTGGCGAGGTCGCCGCGCATCGGGAAGGGGGTGTCGGTCATGTTGACCGGGTATTTGCTTTCCGGCTTCTTGTTGCCTTGTTGGCCTTTCTGGCCTTGCTTGGTATCGGACATGGTGATTTCTAAAGTGGACTGCTGTTATTCGTGATGACGGGACGGCACGCTGTTACGCCGTCCTTGGCGTCGTCGGGACTGCAAAAGTCCCGGTCAAATTCGGTCGGTGGCCGTGAGAGCGCCGGCGCGCCGGGCGAACCAGGCGCGTGCCTGCTGGGCGTCGCGCTCGATGGCGGCCGTCAGTGTGGGAAGGTCGACGTATTTTTCTTCGTCGCGCAGCTTGGTGAGGAATTCCACGCGCACGAGCTTGCCGTAACAGGGCTGGTTCCAGTCGAAGACATGGACTTCCAGCAGCATCCGGCCAGCGTCCTCGACGGTCGGACGCACGCCGAGGCTGGCGACGGCCGGCAGCGGCTGGTCGGCCAGGCCGTGCACCTGCACGACGAAGATGCCGGCCAGGGCGGGGCGGTGGGCGACCCGCAGGTTCAGCGTGGGGAAGCCCAGCGTGCGGCCCAGTTTCTGGCCGTGGATCACGTGGCCGGACATCGAATACGGGTGGCCCAGCAGGGCGCGCGTGGCGTCGAAATCGGCGGCCGCGAGCGCGGCGCGCACGGCCGAGGACGAGATCCGGGTGGAGTCGTGCAGCACGGCCGGCAGGCTGTGCACTTCGAAGCCGTAGCGCTGGCCGGCTTCGGCCAGCAGGGCGACGTTGCCGGCGCGGCGGGCGCCGTAGCAAAAGTCGTCGCCGACCATCAGCCATTTCACGTGCAGGCCGTCGACCAGCACGCGCCGCGTGAATTCGTCCGGCGACATCGAGGCGAAGTGCTCGTTGAAGTGTTCGACGATGACGCGGTCGACGCCGGCGTGTTCCAGCGATTCCAGCTTGTCGCGCAGGTTGGCGATGCGGGCCGGCGCCTTCGACAGGTCGCCGCTGCGCTGCGCAAAATATTCGCGGGGATGAGGTTCGAACGTCATCACGGCGGCTTCCAGCCCGAGCTTGCGGGCGCTCGCGGTCACGTGGGCCAGCAGCGCCTGGTGCCCGCGGTGGACACCGTCGAAGTTGCCGATCGTGAGCGCGCAGGGCGCGCGTGCCCTGTCGTTGGGAAGTCCGCGAAATACCTTCATTGGATGGTTCGTGCTTCTAGGCGAAATACCAGATTATACGGCAAAGGGCATGTTGCACAGCGCAACGCCTTTGCCGCGGCGGATGAGGTAGCGTTGCCCCGAATAAAAAAAGCGCAGCCTGCGTGACGCAGACTGCGCTTTTTGTTCAGCCCGGGGCAGGGCGATCAGCCGGAGATCGGCTTGTTGATCGCCATGATGAAGTAACGGGCCACTTCCGCCGTGCCATCGGTACCGCGGACGGTCTTGAGCGTGTTGATGGCTTGCTGCTTCTTGCCGGCGACGGCATACGCTTCGCCCAGGTGCAGCTTGACGTCTTCCGGATGCTTCAGGTCCTTGGCTTTCGACGCTGCTTCCAGCATCTTCAGGCCCTTGTCGGCCTGGCCGGATTGGACCAGTGCGTAACCCAGCGATGCGAGGCCGTCGTTGTCGGCGTCCTTGACCAGCTGCGCTTCGGTCGCGGCCAGGTTCTTGTTCTGGTCGGCCAGGCTCTTTTCGGCCAGGTCCTTCAGGCGCTGGTGACGCGCGGCGTCCGGGCCGGTGCCCAGTGCGCCTGCCTTGTAGCCCTTGTCGATGACCTTCAGGGCTTCAGCCGGCGCGCCGGCCTGCAGCACGAGTTGGGCCATTTCCATGTATTCGCTCGGCTTCTTCAGCAGGCCGTTGGCCAGCTTCAGGCGGTAGATGTCGACGGAGAGGCGGCCCGAGAAGCCCGGCTTGCTCTGCACGCGGTTCAGCAGGTCGGTCCAGTACTGGGCCTTCGGATAGTTGGCGGCCAGTTTCTCGATGGTGTTGACGTAGCCGGCCTTGTCATTCTTCTTGAGCTGGATGTTGGCCAGCATGCCCAGCTGGTCTTCGCTCAGGCGGCCGTTCTTCTCGGCCGTGCGCAGTTCATTCTCCAGTGCCTGGATGTTGCCCTGCTTGTAATAGTTCTGCATCAGGTAGGCGCGCAGCTTCGGATCGTCGCGCTCCTTCAGCTGGCGTTCGATGGCGGCGTTGGCCTTGCCCAGGTCGCCCGCGCGCATGTAGATGCCGATCAGGCCTTCCGAGAACTGGGCTTTTTCGGTCGCACTCAGCTTGCCGGAACCGATCAGGTATTCGAAGGACTTGGCGGCCGTGTCGTAATCGCCGGCGGCCGAAGCGGCACCGGCACGGGTGCGTTCGATCAGGTACGTCTCGTTGGCCGACTTGCCTCCGACCTTGTCGAGGTCGCGCAGCTTTGCCAGGGCTTCCTTGTTCTTGCCCGACTTCATGAGTTGTTGGGCTTCCTGCAGCGGCTTGCCGATTTCGGGACGGAGGACCTCCGCGGCGTAGACCGGGGCCAGGCCGACCACCGGAGCGGCGGCGGTGAATCCGAGGGCGGCCACTACGAGGCCGAAGTGTGCGAGGCGGAATTTAGCCATTATCGAAATTCTCTCATTCAAAATAGACACGGCAGGGAAACCCTGCCGTGTTCATTATAGCCAAAGCGATTACTGGAACTGTTCGTTACCGACCATACCGATCTTGGTGACACCAAGACGCTGGGCCGATGCCATCACGCCGGCGACAACCTTGTACTCGACCAGCTTGTTCGGACGCAGGTGCACTTCCGGCTGATCAGCTTGGGCTGCCACATTGGCGAGCTTCGCTTCCAGGGTGGCACGATCCGGGACGGGCTGGTTGTCCCAGAGGACGGTACCGTCGAAGTCCACGTCGATCGTGATCACTACCGGTTCCTTGGTCGGCGGCGGCGGATTGCCAACCGGCATGTTCAAGTTAACCGAATGGTTTTGCTTTGGAATGGTGATGATCATCATGATGATCAGCACCAGCATGACGTCGATCAGCGGCGTCATGTTCATTTCCATCATCGGTTCCGGATCTGCTCCTTTAGCTCCGGACGAACCAACGTTCATACCCATGGTGTTTCCTTTCAAATCTTGGGAAACCAGCGTGACAGCGGTCGAAACCGCTATCACGCTGGCGGGTTGCGTCCTGGTGGATCAGCCCTTATCAGGCGGTTCGGTGATGAAACCGACCTTCTGAATCCCGGCACGCTGGGCCGTGTACAACACCTTGCCGATGAATTCGTAGCGCGTTTGCTGGTCGCCACGAATCTTCACTTCCGGCTGGGGCACTTTCACCGATTCCTTGGCCAGGAAATCGAACAGTTCGTCGGTGTTGGCCAGGTGCTTCTGGTTCCAGTACATCTCGCCATCTTTGTTGACGACGATGTTCACGTCTTCCGGCGTGGTTTTGACAACCTGGTTGGTCTCGATCGGCAGGTTAATCTTCTGCAGGTGGAGGACAACCGGGCTGGTGATCAGGAAGATGATCAGGAGAACCAGCATCACGTCCACGAGGGGCGTGGTGTTGATCTCTGACATCACTGCATCTTCATCTCCGCTATCGGAGCCAACACTCATGCCCATGGTTTAGCCAACCTTTTTAGCAGCGGCGCCTTGAGCACGTGCAGCTTCGGAGGTGTGCATTGCGCCCGAGATCAGGACCGAGTGCACGTCTGCGCTGAACGAACGGACGTCTTCCATTGCGGTCTTGTTACGACGGACCAGCCAGTTGTAGCCCAGAACGGCCGGAACTGCAACGAACAGACCGAATGCGGTCATGATCAGTGCTTCACCCACCGGACCTGCCACTTTGTCGATCGACGCGTTACCGGTCATACCGATGTTGGTCAGTGCGTTGTAGATACCCCAGACGGTACCGAACAGACCGATGAACGGCGAGGTCGAGCCGACGGTTGCCAGGAACGACAGGCCATCCTGCAGACGCGACTGGACTTTGTCCACGGCGCGCTGGATCTGCATGGTCACCCAGGTCGACAGGTCGATCTGCTCGAGCAGGGCGCCGTCGTGGTGCTGGGTTGCCTTGGTGCCGGTTTCAGCGATGAAGCGGAACGGCGAGCCTTCGGTCAGTTGAGCCGAGCCGGCAGCGATCGACGGTGCTTTCCAGAATTTCTGGTTGGTTTCCTTCGACTGCTTGAAGATCTTCATCTGGTCCAGCAGCTTGGTGACGATGATGTACCAGGAACCCATCGACATGATGGCCAGGATGATCAGGGTCATACGCGAGACGACGCCGCCTTCCCACACAGCCTGGATACCGAACGGGTTCTCGACTTCTTCTTTCTTGGCTTCGCCGCCAGCTGCCGGAGCCGCTGCCGGTGCCGAAGCGGCAGCGTCGGCTGCCGGTGCTGCTGCGTCAGCCGCCGGTGCCGCTGCCGGTGCGCTCGCTGCTGCCGAGGCCGGAGCGTCGGCGAAGGCCGGAGCGGACACCAGTGCCGATGCCGCAGTGACCGAGAACAGGAGAGCCGCTACGGTAGCGGACAAACGGGTATTCTTAAACATGCTTCCTCCAAAAATTTAAAATGAACAGTTCGCTGAACTAATAACAACGAAAATCATGCTTTTGAGACGATACGCTGTCTCTGGTTATTCCAGCGTCCAGACGTACTGAACCGGCTGCCAGGACTCGATGGCCTGGCCGTTCTCAGTTGCCGGCTTGAACCGGCACTTGCCCAGTGCCACCTGAGCAGCCTTATCCAGGTCGCGGAAGCCGCTGGACTTCGTGACCTTGGAATCCTTCACACCACCGTCCGAACCAATCAGGAACGAGATGGTCGACACACCCGTTTCTTCGTTACGCAGCGACGACTTCGGATATTCCGGCTTCGAGCACGTATTGAAGTCTGCGACTGCCGGGGTGCGGGCCGGACCGGCCGGCTTGGCTACCGGTGCCGGTGTCGGAGGCGCCGGCGGTGCCTTCACGATTTCGGTCGTCGCCGGTTTCGCCTGCGTCGTGTTAGCGATCACATTTTGCTGCGGCGGTGGGGTTTGCACTTGCACTTCCACCGGCGGGATGAACGGCGGAGGCGGCGCTTTCATTTCCGGCGGCGGCGGCGGGGGCGGCGTCTCCGGAGGTGGCGGCGGTTTTACGTCTTCAATGATCTTGGTCTCCACTGCCTCGGCCATCTTGCTGACCATGCGTTTGCCGAGACCAGTAACGATCCCGTAAGCAACGACCAGGTGCAAGACGATGACAACGGCGATACCAGTCAAATTCTTCCCGGGGTTCTTCTCATGCGAAAAATTCATCCTGCTTTCTCCAATACCAACCTTTTTTTGTTGCTACTAAACCCACAAAACACGACAAAAAGCTAAGAGCCGCATCCGGGACATCGGCGAATTATACCTACGAATTCTTTTTTGCACATACATTTTTACGCCCTCAAAGAGAGCCTATTTGTCTGTAAAAACAGGCAAAGAAAGTGATCAATAAAGAAGGGGCGCGGGTATGCCGATGGAGGTGGAAGTTAGTTGTTTTGCAATGTTGAGCGGACCCCTTTCATAATGTGTGGAAGATAAGGCTGCTGCCCTCGAAACGCCGAATTTTCCATGCCTATTTTGCAGCTCAGCAAATATCATAAGAAATTATCATGGCGTTTCTGCCAACTATATCGAAGTTCCAAGCGCGAGGGCGTACTGTTGAAGCGGTTTTGACCCCGGATAAAAGGGGCCAGTCATAACAAGTCCTTATGTCGATACAGGCACTTGATATGGCTCATTCGCCACGTCAGATGTTAGTTGAACTACATCACAAGGGGAAGATGATGTCAACAGGATGGAAGAAAAAATGCCCGCGCCGAGTAGCGCGGGCCGGAAGGTCAGTAACGCGCGCGCTTCTCGCGACGGCACTCCAGGCTGCTCACGACACGCCCGGATGGGTCAACGGTCTCGAGGCGCACATCGAAGCCCCACAGCCGTGCGACGTGCTTCAGGACCTCATGCGCCTGCTGGTTCAGGGGGCGGCGCTGGAACTGGGTGTGACGCAGCGTCAGCGCACGGTCGTCCCGCGTGTTGACTTGCCAGACCTGGATGTTCGGCTCGCGGTTGCCGATATTGTACTGATCGGCAAGCTGCTGGCGGACGTAGCGGTATCCGGCCTCGTCGTGGATGGCCGAAATCGTCAGCTTGTCGCTGCGGTCGTCGTCCAGCACGGCGAAGAAGTGGAATTCCCGGATCAGCTTGGGCGACAGGTACTGGGCGATGAAGCTCTCGTCCTTGAAATTGCGCATCGCAAAGTCGAGCGTCTTGAGCCAGTCGCTGCCCGCGATGTCCGGGAACCAGGCCTTGTCCTCGTCCGTCGGCTCTTCGCAGATGCGCTTGATGTCCGTCATCATCGCAAACCCGAGGGCATACGGATTAATGCCATTGTAATAGGGGCTCGTGGCCGGCGGCTGGTAAACGACGTTCGTATGGCTCTGCAGGAATTCCAGCATGAACCCGTCGCCGACGATCCCTTCTTTATAGAGCTCCTGCAGGATCGTGTAGTGCCAGAAGGTCGCCCAGCCTTCGTTCATGACCTGGGTCTGGCGCTGCGGGTAGAAATACTGCGAGATCTTGCGCGTGATCCGCACGAGCTCGCGCTGCCACGGTTCGAGCAGCGGGGCGTACTTCTCGATAAAGTAGAGGAGGTTTTCCTCGGGCTCGGGCGGGAAGCGGGGCGGCGGCTGATCCTTGATCTGTTCCTCGCGCCGCGGCAAGGTGCGCCACAGCTCGTTGACCTGCGACTGCATGTATTCCTCGCGCTCTTTCTGGCGCGCCGCTTCCTGTGCGACCGACAGCTTGGCCGGCCGTTTGTACCGGTCCACGCCATAGTTCTGGATCGCGTGGCAGGAATCGAGCAATTCCTCGACGGCGTCGATGCCGTGCCGCTGTTCGCACTCGGCAATATAGTTCTTCGCAAAGACCATGTAGTCGACGATGGCGTCGGCATCGGTCCAGGTCCGGAACAGGTAATTGCCTTTAAAGAAGGAATTGTGGCCATACGCCGCGTGCGCGATCACGAGCGCCTGCATCGTCAGGCTGTTTTCCTCCATCAGATAGGCGATGCAGGGATTCGAGTTGATGACGATTTCGTAGGCGAGGCCCATCTGGCCCCGTTTATAACTCTTTTCCGTCGTCAGGAAATGCTTGCCGAACGACCAGTGGTTGTACGAGACGGGCATGCCGACGGACGTGTACGCGTCCATCATCTGTTCGGCCGTGATGATCTCGAGCTGATTGGGATAGGTGTCCAGGCCGAACTTCCTGGCCACCCGGCGGATTTCCTCGTGCGCCTGTTCGATCAGGTCGAACGTCCATTCCGACTGCTCGGGCAGGGCGCGCGGGTTGTTGGGATCTCTTGGCATAGCGGGCCTCGCTACTTGGGCTGCTTCTTGAACAATTCGCGAAACACCGGATAGATGTCCGCCGGCGTCACGATCTTCTGCATGGCGAAGTTCTGGTGATCGGCCGCCACCTCGGCGTACTGCTCCCACAGGTTCTGGGGCGGGCCGTCGGTGATCTCGACATACGTGTAGTACTGGACCATGGGCATGATCGCGTTGGTCAGGATCTGCTTGCACAGCACGGAGTCGTTGTCCCAGTTGTCGCCGTCCGAGGCCTGGGCCACGTAGCTGTTCCAGTCGCCGTTGCTGTAGCGTTCCGTGATGACCTTGTTCAGCAGGTGCAGCGCCGACGACACGACCGTGCCGCCCGATTCGCGCGAGTGGAAGAACTCGTTTTCGTCGACCTCGGCCGCCGCCGTGTGGTGGCGGATGAAGACGACGTCGATGTGTTCGTAGACCCGCTTGAGGAACAGGTACAGCAGGATGAAGAAGCGCTTGGCGGTGTCCTTGCGGCTTTCATCCATCGATCCGGACACGTCCATGATGCAGAACATGACGGCTGCCGTGGACGGTTTCGGGATCTTGATGCGGTTGCTGTAGCGCAGGTCGATCGGGTCGATGAACGGGATCGCCAGCAAGCGCGTGTGCAGGTGATGGATCTTGTGCTTCAGTTCGATCACCTGCGGATCGTCGTCCTCCGCACCCTGTTCGCGCAGGTCGCGCAACTGGTGCTCGAGCGCCGTCAACTGCTTGCGGGACGGACCGCCCACCGCGATGCGCCGGCCGAGCGCGCCGCGCAGGGAGCGCAGCACGTGGATATTCGACGGCGTGCCGGAGATGTTGTAGCCGGCGCGCTGGTTCTTGTATTCGACGACCTGGGTCAACTGCGTCTTGACCATGTTCGGCAGCTCGAGGTCTTCGAAGAAGTAATTCATGAATTCTTCGCGGGACAGCTCGAAGATGAAATCGTCTTCGGTCGTCTGCTCGCTGTTGCCCGCACGGCCGCGTCCGGCGCCGCCGCCACCGCCGCGGGGGCGGTTGATCGTGTCGCCTTTCTGGTATTCCGTGTTGCCGGGGTTGACGGTCTCCCACACGCCGCCATGGGCGTGTCCGAAATGCGGCTCGCTCACGTCCTTGACGGGAATCGAGACCTTCTCGCCATTCTCTACGTCGGTGATCGAGCGACCCTTGATCGCCCGGCCCACCGCATCCTTGATTTGCGCCTTATAGCGGCGCAAGAAGCGTTCGCGGTTGACCGCAGACTTGTTCTTGCCCTGCAAGCGTCGGTCGATGAGGTAAGTCAAAACAGGCCTCCTGCTGAAAGTCGCGGCGGGCCGGATTTCTTCCCGGTCCCTTATCTTAACTCGCCGCGCCGTAACGTGTTGGGTGTTACGGATTTGGTGGGCCGCAAGTGTGCATACCGTTAGCTTCACGGGGCTCGAGAAACCGTAGCGAGCGGAAGCATGGGTGGCCGAGAAGCGCAGCCGTACCTTCGGTACGGTCGGTCCGCCGAAGCGGAGCATCGCAGGCCGCCCAGGCGACGCGCAGTAGGTTTATCGAGCCCCCCATGCTTTACGAAGACTTCCTTACACGAAGGTACCACTCGCACAGGAGGCGGACCTGCTTGGGCGTATAGCCTTTTTCGACCATACGGGCCACGAAGTCGGCATGCTTGGTCGCATCTTCCGCGCTGGCTTTCGCGTTGAACGAAATCACCGGGAGCAGTTCCTCGGTATTCGAGAACATTTTCTTCTCGATCACGGTGCGGAACTTCTCATAGCTGGTCCACGCAGGATTCTTGCCGCCGTTCGTCGCCCGCGCGCGCAGCGCGAAGTTGACGATTTCGTTGCGGAAATCCTTCGGGTTCGAAATGCCGGCCGGTTTCTCGATCTTCTCGAGCTCGGCGTTCAACGTTTCGCGGTCGAAGCTTTCGCCCGTGTCCGGATCGCGGAATTCCTGGTCCTGGATCCAGAAGTCGGCAAACGTGACGTAGCGGTCGAAGATGTTCTGGCCGTACTCGGAATAGCTTTCCAGGTAGGCCGTCTGGATCTCCTTGCCGATGAAGTCGACGTAGCGGTTCGCCAGGTGTTCCTTGATATAGGACATGTAGCGCTGCTCGGTCTCGCCCGGGAACTGTTCCCGTTCGATCTGCTGCTCCAGCACGTACAGCAGGTGCACCGGGTTCGCCGCCACTTCGGTGTTGTCGAAGTTGAAGACCTTGGACAGGATCTTGAACGCGAAGCGGGTCGACAGGCCGTTCATGCCTTCGTCCACGCCGGCGTAGTCGACATATTCGTGCAGCGACTTGGCCTTCGGATCGGTGTCCTTCAGGTTCTCGCCGTCGTACACCAGCATCTTCGAATAGATGCTCGAGTTTTCCGGGTCCTTCAGGCGCGACAGGATCGCGAACTGGGCCATCATGCGCAGCGTGCCCGGGGCGCAGGGGGCCTTGTCGAGCGAGGAATTGCGCAGCAGCTTGTCGTAGATCTTGACCTCGTCCGACACGCGCAGGCAGTACGGCACCTTGACGATATAGATACGGTCGAGGAATGCCTCGTTGTTGCGGTTGTTGCGGAAGGTTTTCCACTCGGATTCGTTCGAGTGCGCCAGGATGATGCCTTCGAACGGGATCGCGCCGAAGCCCTCGGTGCCCTTGTAGTTGCCTTCCTGCGTGGCCGTCAGCAGCGGGTGCAGGACCTTGATGGGCGCCTTGAACATCTCGACGAATTCCATCAGGCCCTGGTTCGCCAGGCACAGGCCGCCCGAGTAGCTGTAGGCGTCCGGATCGTCCTGGGCATAGTCTTCGAGCTTGCGGATGTCGACCTTGCCGACCAGCGAGGAAATGTCCTGGTTGTTTTCGTCGCCCGGTTCCGTCTTCGAGATCGCGATCTGCTTCAGGATGGACGGATAGCGTTTGACAACGCGGAACTTGCTGATGTCGCCGCCGTATTCATGCAGCCGCTTGACTGCCCACGGGCTCGGCACCGCACGCAGGAAGCGGCGCGGGATGCCGTAGTCCTCTTCGAGGATGGCGCCGTCCTCGTCCTCGTTGAACAGGCCGAGCGGCGATTCGTTCACCGGCGAGCCTTTCAGCGCGTAGAACGGCACCTGTTCCATCAGGTGCTTGAGTTTTTCCGCGATCGACGATTTACCGCCACCGACCGGCCCCAGCAGATAAAGAATCTGCTTGCGCTCTTCCAGGCCCTGGGCCGCATGGCGGAAATAGGAAACGACCTGTTCGATCACTTCCTCCATGCCGTAGAACTCGCGGAATGCGGGATATACCTTGATGACCTTGTTGGCGAAGATGCGCGACAGGCGCGGGTCGAGGCGGGTGTCGACCAGGGTGGGTTCGCCGATTGCGGCCAGCATGCGCTCGGGAGCGCTGGCGTAAGTCAGGGGATCTTTTTTGCAAAGCTGAAGGTACTCAGACAGGGAGTATTCCTCTTCCCGGGTACGCTCATAGCGGGCTGCGTAGTTATCAAAAATGGTCATGTGAATGTCCTCTAATGTGCTAACACTGATCACGTCTGGCGGCTGACTGAGATTGCCGCCCAAGCCCGGTCTTGGCAGGTGGGACGTCGAAAACCTGCTGCGCGGTGCATTTTTGTCCTGCGATGCTCGCTGTACCAGCGTACAGCTGCGCTTCTCGAACAAAACTGCTGCCGCTCGCGACGGTTTTCGAGATCCCCCAAAGCGTTCTTGTTGGGGTCGCCGTCTGGATTTGGAGGTCAGAAGATCTGACACAAAACGAAGGGCGATGTTCTTGTTCTCATCCGGTTTTGACCGGGGCCTCGTGGTACCCGCCGTTGTGGATCCTGGCGGGTGGCGAGGCCCCTCGCCGGTTTGTTAGCGCCCGCTGAGAGCGTCTTCTTACGCTTATGAAATTTATTATCTGCCTATTAGTTCTCGAAGTCAAAACAGTGTCGTGCACGTGTATCCGGCCTTTCCAAGTCCTTGTAACGAATAAGGAAATAACCTTTTTTAAGATCATTGCGAACCACGCCTTTACACCTTTTTTGGTATTTCGGACATGGTTTCCAACCAAGACTTTTGATCCCGTCAGCCACGATCATGTTTATTAATCGTTAAGTAAATAGTGCACCATCTTGCTAAGCAGTGGCGCACGCGTATCGTGTATGGACATATCAGGAATTCTTCAGTGAAATGAGAGGCTTGCATCGATGCGCTACACTGGCTGCCTGATTCCATTCCACCGATTCAACGCGGAGATCCCATGCTGAACGAACAGCTGCGCCATATGTTGCAGGCGATGCCGAAAGCAGAATTGCACATCCACATCGAAGGCTCGCTCGAGCCCGAGCTGATTTTTGAGCTCGCGCAAAGAAATGGTGTGTCTCTTCCGTATGCATCGGTCGAAGCGTTGCGTCAAGCGTACGCTTTCACCGATCTACAGTCGTTCCTGGATATATATTACGCAGGCGCAAGTGTTCTGCTGACCGAGCAGGACTTTTATGACATGACGATGGCCTACTTGCGCCGTGCCGCCGCGGACAACGTCCGCCATGCGGAGATCTTCTTCGACCCGCAGACCCACACGGCGCGCGGCGTGCCGTTCCAGACCGTCGTCGACGGCATCTGGCGTGCCTGCCAGGACGGGCCGATCAGCGCCACCCTGATCATGTGCTTCCTGCGCCACCTGTCCGAGGAAGAAGCCATTGCCACGCTGGAAGAAGCGCTGCCGTTCCGCGACAAGATCATCGGCGTGGGCCTCGACTCGTCCGAGGTGGGCCACCCGCCGGAAAAATTCGCGCGCGTGTTCGAGCGCGCCCGCAACCTCGGCCTGCACCTCGTCGCGCACGCGGGCGAGGAGGGGCCGCCGGCGTACATCGAGAGTGCGCTCGACGTGCTCAACGTGGAGCGCATCGACCACGGTGTGCGCTGCCTCGAGGATGCCGACCTGACGGCGCGCCTGGTGCGCGAACAGATGGCGCTGACCGTGTGTCCGCTGTCGAACATCAAGCTGCGCGTGTTCGACGTGATGGGCGACAGCAACCTGCGCCGCCTGCTCGACGAAGGCCTCGCCGCCACCGTGAATTCCGACGACCCGGCCTATTTCGGCGGCTATATCAACGCCAATTACCTGGCCGCGTTCGACGCACTGCCGCTCGACGTGAATCACGCGCGCCAACTGGCGAAGAACAGCTTCGCCGCCGCCTTCCTCGAGCCCGAGCGCAAGCGCGCGTACCTGGCCGAAGTGGACGCCTTCTTCGACACCGCACAGGCCGCGTAACCGCCATGCTGATCCAATCCCTGCGCATGACCGCACGCGACTGGCGTGCCGGCGAATTGCGGTTCCTGCTGGTGGCGCTGGTGGTCGCCGTGTCGGCGCTGGCAGCCGTCGGCTTCTTCGTCGACCGCATGCGCGCGGGCCTGAACCGCGACGCGCGCCAGCTGCTGGGCGCCGACCTGCTCGTCAACGCCGACCAGCCGCTGCGCCAGGACTGGCGCGACGAGGCGGCGCGGCGCGGCCTGCTGCTGGCCGACACGGTGACGTTCCCCAGCATGGCGCAGTCCGGACAGGGCGATGCGTCGCAGGCGCTGCTGGCGTCGGTGAAGGCCGTGTCGACGACTTATCCGCTGCGCGGCGCCATGCGCGTGACGACGAGCACGCTCGATGCGAGCGAAGCCCTCGGCGACATCACGCACGACACCCCCGCGCCGGGCACGGTGTGGGTCGACGTCAACCTGCTGCCGCCGCTGCGGATCAAGGTCGGCTCGACGATCCAGCTCGGCGACAAGCCTTTCAAGGTCGCGCGCCTGATTGCGTCGGAGCCGGACCGCGGCGCCTCGTTCGCCAATTTCGCGCCGCGCGTGATGCTGGCGCTGTCCGACCTGAAAGCGACTGGCCTCGTCGACAACTATGCGCGCGTCACGTACCGCATGCAGGTGGCGGCGAAGTCGCCGAACGACCAGGCCGCGATCGCCGGCTACGAGCGCTGGCTGCGCGGCCGGATCGCGGCGGACAACGTGCGCGGCGTGCGCATCGAGACGCTGGAAAACGGCCGTCCCGAAATGCGCTCGACGATCGACCGCGCCGAGCGCTTCCTGTCGCTCGTCGGCCTGCTGTCGGCAATGCTGGCCGCGGTGGCCGTCGCGATGGCCGCGCGCCGCTTCATGCAGCGCCACCTCGACGCCTGCGCGATGCTGCGCTGCCTCGGCATGACGCAGAACGAGGTCGGCGCGCTGTTCCTCATCGAATTCGTCATCGTCGGCCTCGCGGGCAGCGTGCTCGGGGTGCTGGTCGGCTTCGGCGCGCACTTCGTGCTGCTCGAGATGGTGAAAGGCCTGGTTCCCACCGAGCTGCCGCCCGTGTCGCTGCTGCCCGCGCTGCAGGGCATCGCCACCGGCATGCTGCTGCTCGTGGGCTTCGCGCTGCCGCCCGTGCTCCAGCTGCGCAACGTGCCGCACAACCGCGTGATCCGGCGCGAGCAGGCGGCACCGAAGCCGCTCGCGCTGGCCACGTACGGCTTGGGCGCGGCCGTCTTCGTCGGGCTGCTGCTGTGGCAGGCCGGCGACCTGCAGCTCGCGCTGCTCACGGCCGGCGGCTTCGTCGGCGCGTTCGGCCTGTTCGCGCTCGTCGGCTGGCTCGCGCTCCTGTCGCTGCGCCGCCTGCGCGGCGCGTTCCGCCACCAGGCGTGGCGCTTCGCCATCACGTCGCTGCAACGGCGGCCCGGCGCGACGGTCGTGCAGATCGTGTCGCTGTCGCTGGGCCTGATGGCGCTGCTCGTGCTGACCGTCGTGCGCGGCGACCTGATGTCCGCGTGGCGCATGGCGACGCCGCCCGATGCGCCGAACCGCTTCATCATCAACATCCAGCCCGACCAGCGCGACGGCGTCGCCCGCACGCTCCGCGCGGCCGGCGTGCCCGACCCGACCTTGTATCCGATGATCCGCGGCCGGCTCGTCGCCGTGAACGGCAACGCGGTGACCGCGACCACGTACACGGACGAGCGGGCGAAAGGCCTCGCGGAGCGTGAATTCAACCTGTCCTCGACGGCGGACCTGCCGGCGACGAACGAGATCGTGGCGGGCCGCTGGTACCGCGATGCGCCGGGCGTGGCCGAAGCCTCGGTCGAGCAGGGCCTCGCGAACACGCTGCGCCTGAAGCTGGGCGACACGATGCGCTTCGACATGGGCGGCCAGATCGTCGACGCGCAGATCACGAGCCTGCGCAAGCTGGAATGGGGATCGATGCGGGCGAACTTCTTCGTCATCATCAACCCGGCCGCGATGAAGGATGCGCCGACGACGTACATGACCGCGTTCCACCTGGCCGCGCGCGGCATCGGCCTGGCCAACACGCTGACGCGCGCGTGGCCGAATCTCACCGTCATCGACGTCAGCGGCATCATCCGGCAAGTGCAGGAAGTGCTGGACCAGGTCGTCGTGGCGGTGGAATTCCTGTTCATGTTCACGCTGGCCTCGGGTGTGCTGGTGCTGTACGCGGCGCTGATGGGATCGCAGGCCGAGCGCACGCGCGAAGCGGGCCTGCTGCGCGCGCTGGGCGCCACGCGCGGCCAGCTGGCGCAGGCGCAGCGCATCGAGTTCATGCTGGTCGGCGGCCTGTCCGGGTTGCTGGCGGCATCGGGTGCGGCGGCGCTGGGCTGGGCGTTGGCCAGGTACCAGTTCAAGTTCCCGTGGACGTTCGATCCGACCGTGTGGGGCGCGGGGCTGGTCGTGGGCGCCGTGTGCGCGCTCGTCGGCGGCTGGCTCGGCCTGCGCAATGTGTTGCGGCAGCCACCGTTGCAGACACTCAGGGAAGCTTGACGTTCCAGTGGTGCGTGCGTTGCGCTATCATGGACGGATGTCCGATACCAACGCACCCCAAGAGTCCCAGGACGCGCAGGAAGAGACGCGCAGCCTGTACGAGATCATCGGCGGCGAAACCCGCCTGCGCGAACTGGTCGACCGCTTCTACGACCTGATGCAACTGGAGCCGGATTTCGCCGGCATCCACGCGATGCACCCCGTTCCCAACGACAGCTCGCGCGAGAAGCTGTTCATGTTCCTGTCCGGCTGGATGGGCGGGCCGAACCTCTTCATCGAACGCCACGGCCACCCGATGCTGCGCGCGCGCCACTTGCCGTTCGCCATCGGCACGTCCGAGCGCGACCAGTGGCTGCGCTGCATGGCGATGGCGCTGGAAGATCTCGGCTACGACTACGAGTTGCGCCTCGCGCTGATGCAATCGTTTTATCAGACGGCCGACTGGATGCGGAACCGTCCGCATTAATATGCCTACGCTTGAATTCATCGTGCTCGCGCTGGCGCTGCTGGCCGTGCTCGGCCTGCAGCTCGTCCTGCTGACCCGCGCGCGCCGCGGCGGCGATGAGCGCCACGCCTTCGAACGCCTGGAGCGCGAGCTGCGCCAGGAATTGCAGGCCAGCGCCCAGTCCACGCGCCAGGAACTGGCCGCGCATCTCGCGCAGAACCAGGCCGCCACCGTGCAGCAGCTGGACGGCATGCGCCAGCAGATCCAGTTGAATTCGCAGGGCGGGCGCGAGGAACAGGCGCGCGCGCTCAAGCGTTTTTCCGACACCTTGAACGGCGCGCTCGCGAACCTGACGGAATCGAACGCGCAGCGCATGCTGGAAATCCGCGCGACGCTCGAGGCCAAGATCCGCGACCTGCAGAACGATAACGCCAGGCGCCTGGAAGAGATGCGCCAGACCGTCGACGAAAAGCTGCACGCGACGCTGGAGACACGCCTCACGGAATCGTTCCGGCAAGTGTCCGACCGGCTGGAAAAGGTGCACCAGGGCCTGGGCGAGATGCAGCAGCTGGCCGTTGGCGTGGGCGACCTGAAACGCGTGCTCGTCAACGTGAAGACGCGCGGTACGTGGGGCGAGGTGCAGCTGGAAATGCTGCTCGAGCAGATCCTCACGGTCGACCAGTACGCGAAAAACGTCGAGACCGTGCGCGGTTCGAACGCGCGCGTGGAATTCGCGATCAAGCTGCCGGGCTCAATCGACGGCGGTCCTCCATTGTGGCTGCCCATCGACGCCAAGTTCCCCAAGGAGCAGTACGAACGCCTGCTGGAAGCGGCCGAGCAGGGCGATGCCGACGGTGTCGCGCGCTCGGGCGCGGAACTGGAACGCGCCGTGCGCGGCGAAGCGAAGACCATCTGCGAAAAATACGTGGCCCCGCCGGCGACGACGGATTTCGCCATCCTGTTCCTGCCGACCGAGGGCCTGTACGCGGAAGTGATGCGCCGCCCGGGGCTGGCCGACGACCTGCAGCGCACCTTGCGCGTGACGATCGCGGGACCGTCGACGTTGGCGGCGCTGCTCAACAGCCTTCAAATGGGCTTCCGCACGCTGGCGCTGGAAAAACGCTCGTCGGAAGTGTGGCAGGTGCTGGGCGCCGTGAAGACGGAATTCGGCAAGTTCGGCGACGTGCTGGCGCAGACCAAGCTCACGCTGGAACGCGCCGCGAAGAACATCGAAAGCGCCGAGGTGCGCAGCCGGCAGATGGCGCGCAAGCTCAAGTCGGTGGAGGCGTTGCCGAGCGAGGCGGCGCAACTGATGTTGGGCGCGTCGAGCGTCGACGCCGACGATTGAACCGCGGACATTGTTGCAACCCCGTGCCCACCCGTACCGGAAGTTTCCTGGTCGCCTGGTGGGACCGGGACCTCATCGAGTCCACTGACAAAGCAACGTCGACAGCTTCTCAGTCAACCTGACTGCAAAATTTTTGCTTTTAATCAAATTATTATTCGTTATTCACATGCTCGAACGGACGCCATACTGTTAGCTTCTTGAACTAGTTACTTGCGAAAATGAATAGAGCTGCAGACGCCTGTCTTTCCTCTTCCATCGCGGCAAACCGTCAGTCCTTCTTTTACCCCCGTGCGAAGTCTCTTCTTGCGAAGGCCAATGTGCGCCTCGACGGCAGCGCGCCATGGGACATGCGGATTCATCGTTCCGGCGTCCTCAAGCGCGCTTTTTTGCGGGGCAACCTGGGACTGGGCGAAGCATACATGGACGGCGACTGGGATGCCGAACAGCTCGACGAATTTTTTTGCCGCCTGCTTGCAGCGCGCGTGGAGGACGACGTTAATCCGATCGGCCTGACGCTCAATCGTGTTGTCGCCGGCCTGCTCAATCGGCAGACCTTGCGTCGCGCCTGGCAGGTAGGCGAAGTTCATTACGATCTGGGAAACGACTTCTACGCTGCCATGCTGGACCCGCGCATGACGTACACCTGCGGCTACTGGAAGGACGCGGCCAATCTGGCCGACGCCCAGGAAGCGAAACTGGAACTCGTCTGCAAGAAGCTGCAACTGGAACCGGGCATGCGGGTTCTCGATATTGGCTGCGGCTGGGGCAGCTTCATGCGCTACGCGACCGAACGCTACAAGGTGGAATGCGTCGGCGTGACGATTTCGGCGGAACAGGCGAACTATGCACGGGAGCGCTACCCCGACGCCAAACTCGACTTCAGACTGCAGGATTACCGCACGGTGAACGAGCGCTTCGACCGCATCGTCAGTATCGGGATGTTCGAGCACGTGGGGCACAAGAACTACCGTACTTACATGCAGGTGGCACACCGGTGCCTGAACGACGGGGGCCTGTTCCTGCTTCACACGATAGGCCGCAACCACCGTCACGGCATCTCGGATCCGTGGATCGACAAGTATATCTTCCCGAACGGCGAACTGCCGTCGCTGGGACACATCAGCGATGCCATCGAAGGCCTCTTCATCGCCGAGGACGTGCATAACTTCGGGGCGGACTACGACAGGACGCTGATGGCCTGGCATGAGAACTTCGAAACGGCATGGCCGCGTTTCGCCGACCGGCTGGGCCAGCGGTTCTATCGGATGTGGCGGTATTACCTGCTATCGTGCGCCGGCGCATTCCGCGCGCGCGACCTGCAGCTCTGGCAATGGGTGTTGTCGAAGGAAGGCGTGCCCGGCGGCTATTCGCGTGTCAGCTGACGCCTCGCGCCGCACTTCCCAACCCGCCCGCGACAGATCATGATTTTGCCAAGATTGACTCATTTTTTTTACAGCTTCCTGCCTTCCTCCAACCAGATCGGTGCGCGCGAACGCCTGCGCAGCTGTTTCGGCGCCCTGATCGGCATCCTGATCACCGGCGCCGTGACGAGCCTCGCGTTGGGGCATTCATCGTCCGATTTGCCGCTGCTCGTGGCGCCAATGGGCGCCTCCGCAGTCCTGCTCTTCGGCATGCCTGCCAGTCCACTGGCCCAGCCCTGGTCGCTGGTCGGCGGGAACCTGATCGCGGCGCTGGTGGGCGTGACATGCGCGCGCTGGATCGACATGCCTCTGGCGGCGTCCGCGCTGGCCGTGGGACTCTCGATCGCCCTGATGTTTCCCCTGCGCTGCTTTCACCCTCCATCCGGCGCGGTTGCGCTGACGGCCGTGTTGGGCGGCCCCGCGATCCACGCCCTCGGCTACCGGTTCGCGGTGCTGCCGATCGGCCTGAACTCCCTGGTCCTGCTTGCAAGCGCGATCGTCTACCACCGCATGACGGGGCATCGTTATCCGCACCGGGCACGGGCCAGGCGCGCGCCAACGAACGACGAGAAGGCGCCGTTTACACGCGCCGACCTCGAAGCGGTGCTCATGGCGCGCAACGAAATGCTGGACATCGATGTCGGCGACCTCGAGGCGGTCCTCGGCGACGTCGAAGTGCGGGCTTATCGCCGCCGGATGGACAAACTCGACTGCGCGCGTGTCATGACGACCGGCGTCCTGGCCGTGGCGCCGACCGTCAGCGTCAGCAGTGCATGGGCGATACTCGTGCACCACAAGATCAAGGCGCTGCCGGTGCTCGACGACGAGCGCTCGGTGGTGGGCATCGTCACGCAAATGGACTTCATACGCCACGGCGCGCTTCCGCCTTTCATGGACAACACCGACGCCCGGCAGGTCGGCGACATCATGAGCGTCCCCGTCAAGACGGTGTGCGCGTCCCAGCTGGTTGCCGACCTCGTTCCGATGTTCGCCAGTTTCGGGCACCATCACCTTCCCGTCATCGATGCCGCCGGCAAGTTCGCCGGCATGATCACGCAGGCCAACCTCGTCAGAGGCCTGCACCAGCAACCAATAAGCGATGTCGATCCGCCTCGCCCTGCCGCGCCGATTGCGATGCCGGTCGAACATCCAGCGTAATCTCAACATGGACATCAATCTTGCCCGCACGTTTCTCGCAGCCGCGGAAAGTGGAAGTTTCATCGCTGCAGCCGAACGCATGCACGTGTCACAGACCGCGATCAGCGCGCGCATCCGTACGCTGGAGCAGCAACTGGGACGACGCCTGTTCGCACGCAGCAAGGCCGGTACCCGGCTGACGCTGGCCGGCGAGCATTTCATACGACATGCCACGAACATGGTGCAAATCTGGGAGCGAGCCCGCCAACAGGCTGCCCTGCCACCAGGACGAGAAGACGGCATCAGCGTTGGCGGCGAACTGAGCCTTTGGAACCCGCTGCTTGCCGACTGGCTGATCTGGATGCGCCGGCACTGCCCCAAGATCGCGCTTCGCGCGGAAGTGGGCCAGCCCACGCATCTGCTCGACCAGGTGAAAGACGGCGCACTGGATATCGCCCTGCTCTACAATCCACCGCAGCGTCCTGGACTGGTCACGGAACTGCTGGTTGAGGAAAAGCTGATCATGATTACCTCGGATCCAGGGCAGGGGATGTATCCCGACCAGTACATCTATGTCGATTGGGGACCCAACTTCGCGGCGAACCACCAGGCTGCCTTTCCCGAATTGAATAGCCCGCCCATCTACATGTCGCTGGGGCCCCTGGCCCTCACCTACCTGTTGACGGTCGGCGGCGCCGGTTATTTCCGCATCGGCGCGGCAAAGCCCTTGCTGGAAGCTGGACTGGTGCACCGCGTCAGCGATGCACCGGAATTCTCCCACTCCGCCTATGCCGTGTACGCTGCGCAGCGCGACAACAGGACAATGGAGCGTGCCGTCGCCGGGCTGCGCATCGCCGCAGCGGTACCGGAGCGCTCCGGCCAAGGGCATGCGATCGCGGCGCGTCCGCAACTGTCGCAAGCGAATTCATGCGTCAAGCCGGATGCGCGCGTGGGCACGTGACAGTCAAATCAGGCCCTCGAACAACAACACGTCGACCATGTCGCCAGCCTGCACCGTGCCCTGCTCATCGTGCAGCACCACCATGCAATTCGCCTCCGACATCGACCGCAGGATCCCCGATCCCTGCGACCCCGTGATCGCGACGGTCGGCTGGCCATCCGCGCCGCGGGCCAGGATGCCGCGCTGGTATTCCGTACGGCCCGGTTTCTTGCGGATCGTCGCGGCCGAGCGGGCGCGCACCAGTTCCAGTGGCGCCTCGGCCCCCATCATGCGCAGCAGCGCCTCGCGCGCGAAGAAGTAGAACGACACCATCACCGCCACCGGATTGCCCGGCAGCCCGAACAGGAAGGCGCTGCGGCCGTTCGAGGCGATGCGGCCGAAGGCCAGCGGGCGGCCCGGGCGCATGCCGATCTTCCAGAACGTCACGTCCCCCAGGCGCGCCATGATCTGCTTCGTGTAGTCGGCGGCGCCGACGGAGACGCCGCCGGATGTGATGATGGCGTCCGCGTTCTCGCACGCGTCGCGCAACGCCTGTTCGAGCGCCTGCGGATCGTCGCGCACGACGCCCATGTCGATCAGGTCGCAGCCCAGGCGCTGCAGCATGCCGTAGATCGTGTAGCGGTTGCTGTCGTAGACGCAGCCTTCGTCCAGCGGCTGGCCGATCGAGCGCAGCTCGTCGCCGGTCGAGAAGAACGCCACGCGCAGGCGGCGCCGCACGGGGACTTCCGCCACGCCCAGCGACGCGAGCAGCCCGAGGTCGGCCGGACGCACGATCTTGCCGGCGCGCAGCGCGGCGCTGCCGGCCTTCAGGTCTTCGCCGGCCAGGCGGCGGTTGTCGCCCGTGCGGATGGTGCCGGGTGCGATGACCATCGTGTCGCCCTCGACGCTGACGAATTCCTGCGGCACGACGCTGTCGCAGCCGGCCGGCATGACGCCACCCGTCATGATGCGCACGCATTCGCCCGCTTGCGGGCTGCCGTCGAATGCGCGGCCGGCGTACGCGGTGCCGATCACCCGCAGGCGCGCGGGCGCGTCGGCCGAGAGGTCCGATCCGCGCAGCGCGTAGCCGTCCATCGCCGAGTTGTCGTGGGCCGGCACGTTGATCGGAGAAATGATGTCGGCCGCGAGCACGCGGCCCAGCGCGGCGCGCAGCGCCACCATCTCCGTCGCGCGCACGGGCGTGACGAATTCGCGGATGATGCGCTGGGCGTCGCGCACGGGCAGGGCGTCCGGGTCGTATGCGGACAGGCAGCTCACCACGTCGGCCAGGCGCGGCACTTTCAAGGGTTCGAGTTCGCGCAATTCGTCGAGCGTGTTGATGTTGCGGAAGGCGTCGGCGTCGTCGAACAGCACCTCGGTGACCTTGATCTGCGGGTACCAGCCGTCCATGCGGCGCCCGCCGCCATCGAGGTAGGCCGACAGCACGGGCTCCAGGCCGGCCTTCAGCAGGCAGAATACGGGATGCACCTGGCGCCGGCCGTTTTCCTCGGTGACGGCGACGGCGAGATCGGCACCGGCCGCGCGCAGGCCCTCGTGCAGGCGCTCCGCGAGGTCGGCCGGCAGGAACGGCGAATCGCACGGCGCCGTGAGCAGGTAAGTCGTCGCGCAGCGGCGCAGGCCCGCCTGCAGGCCGGCGAGCGGGCCCGCGTAGTCCGGCGTGTCGTCCGGCCAGACCGGTACGCCGTACGCGGCATACGTATCGAGGTTGCGGTTGGCGTTGATGGCGACCGTCGCCACCTGCGGTGCGAGGCGCGCCAGCACGTGCGCGGCCATGGTCGTGCCGCCGAACGGCTGCAGGCCCTTGTCGACGTGGCCCATGCGCGTGCCGCGGCCGCCGGCGAGAATCAGGCCGCTGATGGATTCCTTGTTCATATTATTATCCGCCGATGTAGGACATTTCGATTTTCTGTGCGCTTGCCGCCCGCGGGGAAAGGCCCGCCGTGTTGACGGTGCGCGTCTCGGAATAGCGGTCGGCGCGCGCGCGCCAGAGCCGGGCGATGGCCGTCTGCATCTCCTGGTCCGAGCGCCCGCCGCGCAGCAGCTCGCGCAGGTCGTGGCCGCGCGTCGCGAACAAACACGTGTACAGCTTGCCCTCGGTGGACAGGCGGATGCGCGAGCAGTCGTGGCAGAATGCCTGCGTGACGCTGGAGATCATGCCGACTTCACCCCCGCCGTCGACATAGCGCCAGCGCTGCGCCGTCTCGCCCGCGTAATTGGCGCCGATCGGTTCGAGCGGCATCTCGGCCGAGATGCGGCGCACGACTTCGCTCGACGGCACGACTTCCGTCATGTTCCAGCCGTTCGATGCGCCCACGTCCATGTATTCGATGAAGCGCAGGATCGCCGGCGTGCCCTTGAAGTGGCGCGCCATCGGCAGGATCTGGCCGTCGTTCATGCCGCCCTTGACGACCATGTTGACCTTGATGGGACCGAGGCCGGCGGCGTGGGCGGCGTCGATGCCGGCCAGGACATCGGCCACGGCGAAGTCGACATCGTTCATGCGCTTGAACACCGCGTCGTCGATGGCGTCGAGCGAGACGGTCACGCGGTCCAGGCCCGCGTCCTTCAAGGTCTGCGCCTTGCGCGCCAGCAGCGAGCCGTTGGTCGTGAGCGTGAGGTCGAGCGGGCGGCCGGACGGCGTCTCGATGGCGCGCAGCTGTTCGACCAGGCGCTCCAGGTTCTTGCGTAGCAGCGGCTCGCCGCCCGTGAGGCGGATCTTTTCGACGCCATGGGTCACGAACAGCCGCGCCACGCGCGCGATCTCTTCGAAATTGAGCAGGGCCGCGTGGGGCAGGTAGGCGTAATCCTTGTCGAAGACTTCCTTCGGCATGCAGTACACGCAGCGGAAGTTGCAACGGTCCGTGACGGAGATGCGCAGGTCGTGCAGGGGCCGCCCGAGGGCGTCGGCGAGCAGGCCGGTCGGTGTCTCCAGCGTGTCGGGGACGGCCAGCGCGGGCGCGCGCGCGTCGGCCACCATGATGATTTTTTCAGCCATGCCAATACGATAGCAGAAGGCCGGCCAGGGCGCAGGCGAGGATGGTCTTGATCGTCCCGGTTCTGTAGCGCAATAACGCCACCGCGGCGGCCGTGCCGATGGCGATCGCGTCCCAGCGCGGCGCGCCGTGGTCGAGGAAGACGTGGGCGCCGAAGAACACGGCCAGGCTCGCGATGACGCCGACGACGGCCGCCGAGATCGCGGTCAGCGGCGCCGTCAGCCGCACGTCGCCGCGCGTGGACTCGACCAGCGGTCCGCCGGCGAGGATGAACACGAACGACGGTAAAAACGTGAAGAACGTCACCACACAAGCCGCGACCATGCCGGCCAGGAAGCGGGCGTCCGACCCGAACAGCGCGTGGGTCCAGCCGCCGACGAAGCCGACGAACGCGACGATCATGATCAGGGGCCCGGGCGTCGTCTCGCCCAGCGCGAGGCCGTCGATCATCTGGCCGGCGTCGAGCCAGTGATACTGTTCGACGGCGTGCTGCACGACGTAGGGCAGCACGGCATACGCGCCGCCGAACGTCAGCAGCGCCATCTTGCCGAAGAACGCGCCCATGCGCGGTAGTTCGCCGTCCGGTCCGTAGACGAGGGCCAGTCCCGCCCAGCCAGCCAGTCCGAGCGCGCAGCCGGCCACGCCGACGGTCGCCAGGCGCCGCCAGGTGAAGCGCGCGTGGGCCGGCGTCGGCGTCGTGTCGTCGATCAGTGCCGCCGGATGCGGGGCGCCGCCGGCCGCAGTGGCGTGGGCGCTGCCCTGGTCGAACAGCGCGGGCCGCAACCGGCCGCCGACGAACCCCACCACGGCCGCGCCGAGCACGATCAGGGGGAACGGCACGCCCAGCAGGTCGATGCCGATGAACGCGGCGAGCGCGACGCCGACCAGCAAGCCATTGCGAAGCGTCCGGCTGCCGATGCGCCACGCGGCGGCCAGCACGATCGCGACGACGGCCGGCTTGATGCCCGCCATGATCCCGGCGATGGCGGGCACCTGGCCCCACGTCATGTAGATCCACGACAGCGCGATCAGGACGACCAGCGACGGCAGCACGAACAGCACCCCGGCCGCGATCCCGCCCGGCACGCGGTGCAGCAGCCAGCCGATGTAGATGGCCAGCTGCGTCGCTTCCGGTCCCGGCAGCAGCATGCAGTAATTCAGCGCGTGCAGGAACCGCCGCTCGGAAATCCAGCGGCGGCGTTCGACGAGCTCGGCATGCATCATGGCGATCTGCCCGGCCGGGCCGCCGAAGCTGATGAAACCCAGCTTGAGCCAGTAGCGCAGGGCGGTGCGGAAGGAAACGGGAGCGGGCGGGGCGGACAAGGTGGTGGGCGAACGAATGGATGAGTTGCCCATCTTACACGCATCACGCGGGGGAGCGATGGCTCACTTCCACCAGGATGCCGCCCGGGGCGTGAACGTAGAACAGCGTCGCCCCGCGCTGGAGCGACACGGGCGGCAGGTCCGTCACGCCCGCCGCCTCCAGGCGCGCGTGGGCGGCGTGCACGGCCGCGTCGGAGTCGACGAGGAAGCCGATATGGAAGTTGTCTGGATAGTCCTGCGCGCCTTCCGTGCGCCGCCGCGTGAGGACGAGCGCGACTCCACCTTCGCCCAGCAGCAGGGCGAAGCCGTTATTGCCGCGCGTGTCGACCAGGCGGAAGCCGAAATGGGTGGTGAAGAAGGCGGCGGTGGCCGCGACGTCGGGGACGGGAAGGTCGAGGTGATTCAGTTGCATGACGTGCTCCGATGATGGGCTCGTACGGAACGATCCGCCGCTGAGGGCATGCGCGCACGAACCCGTTAAGCGCAATGGCGCCGGACGGTTCGTCGCGGGTACTCATGCGCGCACGCATGGAACAGAGCTTCGGCGCATGGCGCGCGAAGGGACCGGGCTTACCAAAAACGGTCCTGCCTTTTTCGACGCGGTCATCGTAGCACAGGTATAAAAAAAGGAAGCCCGCAGGCTTCCTTTTTGTCAGGGCAACGCGTTTATTGACGCGTATCCACCTGGATCAGCGGCTCGTTGACCGGCGGCGGCGCCGGCTTGCGCGTGCGGCGCGGACGTGCCGGCGGCTCCGCCTGCGCGGCCGCTTCCTGGGCGGCGCGCAGCTTTGCCGGATCCGTCGACGCCAGCGTCAGGCCGGCCTTCTCCAGCACCTCGTTCAGGTCGGCCGGCGCGGCAGCCACGGGGGCCGGTGCGACGACGGCAACCGGTGCCGCTTGCGCGACGACAGGCTGTTCAGCCTCGGCAGGCGCCGGAGCCGGTGCCGGAGCCGGAGCCGGAGTCGGAGCCAGAGTCGGAGCCGGAGCCGGAGCCGGAGCCGGAGCGGGCGCAGCGGCCGGGGCTTCGACAGGCGTTTCGACCGGCTGGGCGGCAACATCGGCTTCGGCCTTGTCGGCCACGGCAGCGGCAACCGACTCGGACGTCGGGAACGGCCACGGCGTCTGGGCGGCCGGCGCTGCCTCGACGACGGGCTCGGCCGGTGCAGCAGCCTGCGCAGCCGCAGCCGCAGCCGCGGCGGCCTGCTCGGCATGGACGCGGGCAGCTTCCGCCTGCTCGGCAGCGGCCTTCTCGGCCGCGGCTTTCACGGCTGCAGCCTTGACCGATTCCGAGGTCGGGAACGGCCACGGACCCAGGGCAACCGCCTTGGCGGGTTTGGCTTCAGGCTTGGCTTTCGCAGCCTTCGCTTCGGCCTGGACCTTGGCGGCTTCTTCGTCGGCCACCGGCGTGAAAGCCCGGGCTTCGCCTTCGACGACGTCCTGCTCGGCGCCCTCGACCTGGTCGCGGTCGCGACGGTTGCGGTTACGGCCGCCGCGACGGCGACGGCGGCGCGGCTCGTCGCCGTGCGCGTCGGTGTCCAGTTCGTCGCCATCCGGGCCTGCGGTCGCTTCCGCCACGTTCGCCGTCACCGGCTTCAGTGCTTCCGGGATCTCCGGCTCGCCGGCCAGCGTGATGGCCGCCTGGGCCGCCACGGCCTGGGCCGCGTTCAGCTCCTCGGTCTTGGCTTCCACCGGGGCGCGCTCGGCGCGTTCGGTGCGTTCCGTACGCTCGGCACCTTCACGCGGCGGGCGCGGCTGGCGCGGTGCGCGTTCCGGACGTTCGCCACGCTCCGGACGCTCGCCGCGTTCGGCACGTTCCGCGCGCGGGGCCTGTGGTTGTGCATCCGCCGTGACGGCGGCCTGTTCGCGCGGCTCGCGGGCTTCGCGCGGTTGGCGCGGCTGGCGCGGCTGGCGCGGCGGACGTGCCGGCTTGCCTTCGGTCTCGACCGGCTTGGCGCCTTCCACGGCGGCGTTCACATCGCGTTCCTCGCGCTCGGCGCGGTTGCGGCCATTGCCGCCGGCGGCGGCGTTGCGGCCGCCGCGGGCATTGCGCTGGCCACGGTTGCCACGCTCGCCGCGTTCGCCGGCGGCCGGTGCCGCTTCAGCGGGCTTGGGCGGGGCGACCGGTGCGGGCGGCGGCGCGATCGGGGCCGGACGGCCGAAGAAGAAGTTGCGCAGCTTGGCCAGGAAACCTTCCTGGGCCGGCGGCGTCCAGGCGGCAGCGGCGGGCGCGGCGGCAGGTGCCGGGGCGGGTGCCTCGACCGGCTTGGCCGGCTGGCGGTCGACCATCGGCGCCGGCTGGGCCGGGGTGATCGTCTTGACGACGGCTTCCTGGCGCGGCTTGGCTTCTTCCTTCTGGCGCTTGGCGAACGCCATGTCGGTGTCGGCCGACTCGGCCATCGTGTAGCTGGCGGCGTCGTCGTCCAGGCGCGGATCGTCGTGCTTGATGCGCTCGAGCTTGTAGTGCGGGGTTTCCAGGTGCTTGTTCGGGACCAGGATGACCGTGATGCGGTGGCGCGTCTCGATTTTGAGGACTTCGCCGCGCTTTTCGTTCAGCAGGAAAGCGGCGACGTCGACCGGGACCTGGACGTGGATCGCGGCCGAGTTTTCCTTCATCGCCTCTTCCTGGATGATGCGCAGCACCTGCAGGGCGGACGATTCGGTATCGCGGATGTGGCCGGTGCCCGAGCAGCGCGGGCAGGTCACGTGCGAACCTTCCGACAGCGACGGACGCAGGCGCTGGCGCGACAGTTCCATCAGGCCGAAGCGGGAGATCTTGCCCATCTGGACGCGTGCACGGTCATGGTGCAGGGCATCCTTCAGACGCTGTTCCACTTCGCGCTGGTTCTTGGCGACTTCCATGTCGATGAAGTCGATGACGATCAGGCCGCCCAGGTCGCGCAGGCGCAGCTGGCGGGCCACTTCGTCGGCCGCTTCCAGGTTCGTGTTGAACGCGGTGGTCTCGATGTCCGAGCCGCGCGTGGCGCGGGCCGAGTTGACGTCGATGGAGACGAGGGCCTCGGTGTGGTCGATCACGATCGCGCCACCGGACGGCAGCGGCACGGTGCGCGAGTACGCGGTCTCGATCTGGTGTTCGATCTGGAAACGGGAGAACAGCGGCACGTCGTCCGTGTAGCGCTTCACGCGGTGCGCCATGTCGGGCATCACGTGGCTCATGAACTGCTGGGCCTGGTCGAAGATCTCGTCGGTGTCGATCAGGACTTCGCCGATGTCGGGCTGGAAGTAGTCGCGGATCGCGCGGATGACCAGCGACGATTCTTGATAGATCAGGAACGGACCCGGGGCCGACTTGCCGGCGCCTTCGATCGCGCGCCACAGCTGCATCAGGTAATTCAAGTCCCACTGGAGTTCTTCGACGTTGCGGCCGATGCCGGCGGTGCGGGCGATGACCGACATGCCCTGCGGCAGGTCCAGCTTGTCCATCGTCTCGCGCAGTTCCTGGCGCTCCTCGCCTTCGACGCGGCGCGACACGCCGCCGCCGCGCGGATTGTTCGGCATCAGGACCAGGTAGCGGCCGGCCAGCGAAATGAACGAGGTCAGGGCCGCGCCCTTGTTGCCGCGTTCTTCCTTTTCGACCTGGACCATGATTTCCTGGCCTTCGCGCAGGGCTTCCTTGATCGTGCAATTGCGGACGTCGACGCCGTCGCGGAAATAGGAGCGGGCAACTTCTTTGAAGGGGAGGAAACCGTGGCGCTCTTCGCCGTAGCTGACGAAACAGGCTTCAAGAGAGGGTTCGATGCGGGTGATGACGCCTTTGTAGATGTTCGACTTTCGCTGTTCGCGACCGGCGGTCTCGATATCGATGTCGATCAGTTTCTGGCCATCGACGATCGCTACGCGCAGCTCCTCCTGCTGGGTAGCGTTAAACAACATACGTTTCATTTTTATAAACTCCGCGACCCGTGGGCCGTTTCATGCCGTCTTTATGCAAGAGCGGCGAAAGTACAGGGATGTACGCGGTGAAGGGAGTGTTGGCGGTGGTATGCCCGGGGTGTGGCACGGCATTGCCGGCCACAGGGCGCAGTGGCGTCGAACGACATTGCCTCGCGCACGAGCGTCCTCGCCGGCCCGGGCGGCCCGATCGGGGCGGCACAGGGGCAGGCAAGCGGTGCGACACAGCCAGATCTTCAGTGGGCGCGCATGCCGGGGAGCCGAAGGGTGCTGCCGAAACGGGCGCTCCGGGGCGTGAAGACCGCGGTGCGTGCTGCGCACCTGCTTGATCTTCCCGGATGACTGTCTCCAACAACACTGCTACAGCTCACGACGGTCTAGCGGCTCCTTACTTCGGGTCGGGCGAACGGCAAGCGTTATCGACGCCATCACCCGGCGAGCCGACCCTGCGGCCGGCTTGCCGGTACTTATCCTTACAATTCCAAACAATCCAATCCTGCATCCTGTGCGGCTACCCGGTTGCAACTGCGGTGCAACCCAGGTCCGCACAGGAATGTGCGTACACGTCTAGAAATCCTTGAAATCCGCCGCTGCGCTTTCGCATTGTCGCTGCGATGCCGCGACACTACTGCCGCTTGCGACGGTTTGGGGATTCCGTTTTTTTCCATCGAATTTGCATTTTGGCGGGGCCGATGGAGACGCCCCTGTGTAAAATATCGTTTTAATTCTTACACCTGCAGAGGTTTGACCGCCGCCTGTCGATTATATATTCAAAATGAAGGACTTAGAGAGAATTTCTGGGAAGACAGAGCGAATGACCATGCAAAACGATGTTGTTCCCCCTTCATCACAGACAGATAGCCGCCCCCCTGCCACTGCTCAGTTTGTCACAATCACCGAGGAAGAAGCAGGCCAGCGCATCGATAATTACCTGCTGCGCGTCTGCAAGGGTGTCCCAAAAAGCCATATCTACCGCATTCTCCGCTCCGGCGAAGTGCGCGTGAACAAAGGCCGCATCGATCAGTTGTACCGCCTGGTAACGGGCGACATCGTCCGCATCCCGCCTGTCCGCATCGCCGAAAAGGCCGCGGGCAGCGCCCCTGTGCCGGGCGCGGAATTTGCCATCGTGCACGAAGACAGCCACCTGCTCGTCATCGACAAGCCGGCCGGCGTGGCCGTGCACGGCGGTTCGGGCGTGTCGTATGGCGTCATCGAGCAATTGCGCGCAGCCCGGCCGGATGCCAAATTCCTGGAACTGGTGCACCGCCTGGACCGTGAAACGTCCGGCTTGCTGTTGCTTGCCAAGAAACGCTCCGCGTTGACTAACCTGCACGAGCAAATGCGCGACGGCACAACCGACAAGCGCTACCTGACGATGGTGGCCGGCGACTGGCGCAATCCGCGCCAGCACGTGAAGCTGCCGCTGCACAAATACACGACGCCGGACGGCGAGCGCCGCGTCGTCGTGCAGGCGGGCGGCCAGGAAGCGCATACGGTATTCAACCTGCTGCGCAAATGGCCGGCGTTCGCGCTGCTGGAGGCGGAACTCAAGACGGGGCGCACGCACCAGATCCGCGTGCACCTGGCCTCGAGCGGCTTCCCGATCCTCGGTGACGAGAAATACGGCGATTTTGCGCTCAACAAGCAGCTTCAGAAGGCAAATGATGCGCGCGGTGCCTTGCGCCGCATGTTCCTGCACGCGTACCAGATCACGTTCCAGCACCCCGACACGGGCAAGCCGCTCACCCTGAAGGCGCCGTTGCCGGCGGAATGCGAGCGTTTCTTGGTAAGCTTGGGGCCAGCGCAGGAACTCAAAACACGCAGCACCCATCGATAACGCGGAATGAGGAGCCGGCGCCACGAGCGCCGGGAGACATGGCAAGAAAGCAATTCGATCTGATTGTCTTCGATTGGGACGGCACGCTGATGGACAGCACCGCCACCATCGTCAAATGTATACAGTCTGCAGCCAAGGACTTGGGCCTGGCTGTTCCAAGCGACGCCGCGGCCTCGCACGTGATCGGCCTCGGCCTGGGCGAAGCCATGCAGGCCGTCATGCCGAACATCGAGCCGGCCCTGTATCCGCGCATGGTCGAACGCTATCGCTACCACTTCCTGACGAAAGACCACGAACTGGTCCTGTTCCAGGGCGTGCGGGCGATGCTTGACGAGCTTTCCCAGGAGGGTTATTTCCTCGCGGTGGCGACCGGCAAGAGCCGGGTCGGCCTGAACCGCGCCCTGAACGCGGCGGGGCTGCTGTCCGTGTTCGATGCGACCCGTTGCGCCGACGAGACATTTTCCAAACCGCACCCCGCAATGTTGCAAGAATTGACAAGGGAACTCGGCCAGGACATGCGGCGCACCGTTATGATCGGCGACACGACGCATGACTTGCTTATGGCAAATAATGCCGGCGCCACAGGCATCGCCGTCGAATATGGCGCCCATCCAGTCCAGCAGTTGCAGGCATGCCATCCGGTTTTCACGGCAAAGAACGTGCCCGAATTGCATCAGTGGCTGGTCGAGAACGCATGAGCGATACCGAAGACGTCTATATTTGCGATTCCGCGACCGTCGAGGACGGCGGCAAGGGCGTCCGTTTCCCCGTACTGGCGTTCGGTGACGATGCGACCGGTTTCGTCGTACGCTTCGGCGGCAGGATCTACGCCTACCTGAACCGCTGCGCCCACGTGCCGGTCGAACTGGACTGGTTCAAGGGCGAATTCTTCGAATCGAGCAAGCTTTATCTCATGTGTTCGACGCATGGCGCCATCTACTTGCCCGAGAGCGGGGCCTGCGCAGGCGGTCCTTGCCGTGGCGGCAAACTGCGGCCGATTACCGTGCGGGAAGCCGATAACCGGATTTATTGGCAACCGGACCAGCATATCCGTCCGCCGGCATCCGGCCAGTCCGGTAGCCAGATGGGGTAACCACACCAGGTAACTATGAGCGACAACACCAGGAACGACAATCCGAACGACAACCGAACGGCCGCACCGCCGACCTTCAGCAACTGGGAACGCGAGACCCTGGAACGCCTCGTCTTTGCCACCGTGCGCGAGCAGCGGGCCGCGCGCCGCTGGGGCATCTTCTTCAAAATGTCCTTTCTTCTGGTGGCATTTTTCGCGATCTGGGCTTATTTCGACTTCAACTTCGGCAGTTCGGATATCGAGGCGCTGGGCCGCCACACCGCGCTGATCGAGATCGACGGCGCCATCGAGGACGAAGGCAGCGGTGCCGCCGATACCGTCATCCCGTCGCTGAACAAGGCATTTTCCGATCCGGGCTCTGCAGCCATCGTCCTGCGCATCAACAGCCCGGGCGGCAGTCCCGTGCAGGCGGGCATCATCGTCGACGAAATCCAGCGCCTCAAGAAGGGATATCCGAACAAGCCCCTGTACGTGGTCGTGGACGAGATCTGCGCATCGGGCGGCTATTACATCGCAGCGGCGGCCGACAAGATCTACGTCAACAAGGCCAGTATCGTCGGGTCGGTCGGCGTCTTGATGGACGGCTTCGGCTTCACCGGCCTGATGGACAAGCTCGGCATCGAGCGCCGCCTGCTGACGGCGGGCGAGAACAAGGGCTTCCTCGATCCGTTCAGCCCGCAGTCCGACAAGCAGAAGCAGCATGCGCTCGAGATGCTGAACGAAATCCATGAGCAATTCATTGCCGTCGTGCGTGCCGGACGCGGCAAGCGCCTGAAGGAAAATCCGGAAATCTTTTCCGGCCTTTACTGGACCGGGGCCAAGGCGGTCGAGATGGGCCTCGCGGATGGCTTCGGCACCGTGGACACGGTCGCGCGCGATGTCGTGAAGGCGGAAGACATCATCGATTACACGGCGCACGAGGGCTTGCCGGAGCGTGTGCTGAAGAAATTTGGCGCGTCGGTCGGCGCCGGTGCGGTGCATTCGATGTACCGGGGTGCCGTACCCAGCTTGCGCTGAGCACGGGCATCGGGCGACTGATATGTCTCAATATTGGGCTTGAAACTTACAAACGGTGGGCTATAGTTGGTGTGTAGCTGTTTCGGCGCGAGCGACAAGAAACCAGCCTGTTCTTGGCGTTGCTGGAACCGCTTCAGACCCGCATCCGTGCGGTTTCGAGAGAATTCAATTCCTCAAGCTGGAGTCCCAATCGGGAAGGAAACGACGGCGTACGCCGTCGTTTTCATTTTGGGCGTTCGTCGTCGGGCGCGCCTGGAATCGATTTCACATTTGCTAACGATGTGGCTGACGACCGTGACGTCGAGCGCGGGCCGCCATGCACGACCACTTTCCGGCTCAGGAGTGCGCCCTCGTCCGCTTGCTGCGATGTCTCGGCGATAACGCTATCGAGACTGCCCGGCTCAGGCTGGTGAAAGCCGCCTGACTCCAGCCAGGCCTGAAAACGGCGCTGAGCCTGCTCATACCATACGGCGCGCATCGGCAGCTGGTGTTCAAAACAATGTACATGCGGGATGTCGCCACCGCGCGTCCAGCGCGCCAGCGCAAGCCGAGTCGGGAAGATCGCGGCGTATTCAAGGGCCACCTTCGTCCCGCTGCTTGTGGCCGAGGATGAAGACGGGGTGCTATGGTTCTGCTTTTTTTCGATCTGCACGTTTGCCTCGTGGTTTGGGGGTTAATCCGATGTGCCGGATGGTGCGGCCCACCCTTAGTCCTACACTCAGTAACTGTAGGTCGATTCCTAATCAGGTTTCAGTGTATCAACGGGACATAGTCAATTCTTGAGATGTGTCAAACGAATTCTTGCTTCGAGTTGAAACCCCTGGGTTGCTGAACTTTGACGCTTGCAATCCTTCTGCTACAGTCTCGCCCCATGAGTAAACTATCCCTCGACCGCGTGCTCCAGTCGCAAGGCTTCGGTACACGCAAATATTGCCGGGCTCTGATCGAAGACGGCGACGTGGCCATCAACGGCGAAGTCCACGACAAGTACAAGACCCTCGTGGAGACGGACGGCCTGGTGCTGACCGTGTTCGACGAAGAATGGGTCTATCGCGAACACGTCTACATCGCCTTGTATAAACCCTCCAACTTCGAGTGCTCCCGCAAGCCGAGCCACCATCCAGGCGTGCTGACCTTGTTGCCGGAACAATTTACCTGGCGCGACGTCCAGCCTGTCGGCCGACTCGATCATGACACGACGGGCCTGCTGCTGATGTCGGACGACGGTCCGTTCATCCACGCCCAGTCTTCACCCAAGCGGCACATCCCGAAGGTGTACCAGGCGACCACCCAGGAGCCGGTCACCCAGGCGCTCGTCGACCAGCTCCTGTCGGGCGTGCAATTGCACGATGAGCCCGCGCCGCTGGCGGCCCAGTCCTGCGTACAGCGGGGCGATCATCAGCTGGAGATCGTGCTGGAGCAGGGTAAATATCATCAGGTCAAGCGCATGCTGGCTGCGGCGGATAACCATTGCGCCGCGTTGCATCGCTCGCAGATCGGCGGGCTGACGCTCGAGTCGCTGGGTTTGCAGGAAGGGGAGTGGTGTTATCTGGAGCAGGCGCAGCTGGATTTGCTGGTGCCGGGCTGATGCGGTGATGCGCGGCGGCGCGCATTATCGTGCTGCCGTGCGACATTCCATGCGGATTTCCGCGACACTCGTCATCGACTCTTGTCGCTGTTTAACCCCGACGATGCCGATGCCTGCAAGAAATCACCGCCTCTTCCTCCTGCTTACCTTCCTCGCGATACATCCGGCCATGGCTCAGCAGACCGATCCGGGTCTGGCCGATTGCGCGCGCGTGACCGATGCCGCCCGGCGGCTGGCGTGCTATGACCGGCTGGCCGGCGTCACGCCCGCGCCTGCGGCCGCACCGGCACCGGCGATCCAAAATGCGGACCTGGTCAATGCCCGGGTCGCCGACGCGCCGCCCGTTCCGGCCGCGGTCGACGCTTCGCCCGGCACCATGCGAGATTTCAGCCTGGCCGATCATTGGGAACTGGACCAGGAACACAAGCGTGGCGTCTTCAATTTCCGTCCGCATCAGGTGAACTACCTGATGTTCACCCGCACCGCGCATCCCAACAACGAACCCTACCGGCCGTTCCGCCGCATCGCCGACCTGACAAGCGACCTCGCGCACTCGGAACTCGTGTTCCAGCTGGGATTCAAGATGAAGCTCGTCGAAAACGCTTTCGCCAAGCCCGTCGATCTGTGGTTTGGCTATACCCAGAACAGCTTCTGGCAAGCCGGCAATCACGAGGCGTCCAGCCCCTTTCGCGAGACGAACTATCAACCCGAGCTGATGGCCGTCACTCCACTGCATTTCAGTGTATTCGGGATGAATGCGCGCTTTCTTAATCTCGGTCTGGTGCACCAGTCGAACGGCCAGACCTCGACATTGTCGCGCAGCTGGAACCGCGTCTATGCCCAGGTCGGACTGGAGCGGGCAGGGTGGACGGTGCTGGGGCGTGTCTGGAAACGCGTCAACGAGGCGGCTGCCAACGACGACAACCGCGACATCGTCGATTACATGGGACGCGGCGATGTCGTCGTGACCTACCGCAGCAATGGCAACGATTACTCGGCCCTATTGCGGCGCAATTTTTCCACCGAGCGTGGTGCTGTCCAGCTCAGCTGGGCGTTTCCGCTGGCGGGGCACATCAAGGGGTATGCTCACCTGTTCTCGGGTTATGGGCAGAGCCTGATCGACTATAACTATTACCAGAACACAGTGGGGCTGGGGTTGCTCGGGACGTTCTGAACCGGACGTCAGCGCGCGGGAGCTCTGCACTGCAATGGCGGCGCGATTCCCGATTGCTCCCATCATAAAACTCGTCATACTCGAAGACGGCACTTGTAATGGCCAGCTCGTCGTCGTGCGCGACCTTAAGACGGCCCACATCGCGGACGGCATCGCTCCAACCCTGCAGGCGGCCTTCGACGACTGGCGCTTCATTGCGCCGCAGCTCGCCATGCTGTACGCCGATCTGAACGCGGGCCGCGTCTGCCGGCCGTTCGATTTCGACCATGGCCGCTGCATGCGCCGCTGCCGTGCGCTCTCAACTGGCCGTCGGTACCGCTTGCCGGAAGGCTGTAAGGAGGACGGACGAGCCGCAGAGGCGCCAAGCCGCCAGCGACGAACTGCCTGACCCTACGGGCGACATCGTGCTAAATAGTCTTCCAGTTTTGCTGTCAAAGTCGATTAGGCAAGATAGTAGAAGCTGAATCGATGAAGCTGCTAGAACTGTCAAACGAGGAGTGGCGGACGCTGCGAGCGATGGCAATTATCCACAGCATCTGCGGACGCGAATACGAGCGCAGAGCGTCTTACGGTTGAGCCAAGGGCTGACGTCACGGCAGACTGCGGGCAAGTTCATGGTTCATTTGAACAGCGTCGAGCAGTGGCGTCAACGCTGGATTAAGCTCAGGCTCGCCGGATCTATAACAGCCGGCGTTTGCACTCGATACTCGCAAATCTTCCGCCCGCTTCCTGCGAACGGAATATGGTAGCGAAAGATGCTATCGTCGAGTCCAAAATTACTTGACCACTACAGGTTGTTGATAGAGGACTTGTTCAGAGAGAATCCATCCTGTGGCTGTTCGATACGCAGACACGGTCCAGCGTGATCCCGTTTTCACTAGGTTCCCCTTTGCCGGCGTCAGGAGACGGGTTTCTGTCCCAGCGGCGACGTCGTTGTCCACGAAGGTGACGGTGGCGCCTGTCGAGGTCGAGCGAAACACCACGACATCGCCAACATTTCCGCTGATGATCGACTTGATCGTGGCGTTCACTGCCGATGTGCCGGCCAAATAAGAAGTCCGCTTTTTTGAGTCTACGGACGTCCCAACAAGGCCTGCCAGGTCGAATTCCATCGTCGATGGCTCGCCTTGGACACCATAATAATTGATACCCGCTTTCGTCAAGCCCTGCGCCGAATAGCGGTTGCTGTTCCCCTGTCCAAGGGTACGTGAGGACAATTCTAACGGTGGCGCGGCGCCAGAGCCGCCAGAGCCCTCAAATACGCATCCGCTAATATCATTGTCGTTGCAACCTCCGCCAATGCTTACCCACGCGATGCCCGTCTTCAGCTCAGAAAAATGGCAGTTTAGCAATTTGTTGTTGTGCGCGCCGTTGGTCATCGCAATCGGCGGCACGACACCGTCTGATTTCTTGAATTTGCAATGATCGAACAACACCCCAACGATGCCCGCCATGGTGATGTCCTGATAGTTCTCCTTGAAAACACATTCCCGAAACGAAAGGGCGCTAAGAGGGATGTATGTTACTTTTGCTGTCCGATCTAGCCGAGCGCCGTAGTACGCGCCTTGGAAAATGCAGGTGTCGAAGATGGTGGAACCTTGGGTGCCGTAGTAGCGAAGCGCGGCGCTGGACCGCACTTTGTTGTTCTGGAACTGACATCCCCGGAACATGAACAGGTGGTCGTAGTTGGTCCACGACGGCAGCGCCACGCCGGTAGACCCGTCCTTATCCGCAGCCATCACCTGCACCACGTAATTGACCACGCCAGGCAGGAAGTCCGGAGAGGCATAATGGCTGCAGTTCTCGAAAACCACGTTTTCTGAAACGCGTGAGATGCCACGATCCCCTGCCCATGCGTAGATGAAAGAGCGAACGTTCTTGCCGTAGCAGTTGGTAAATTTGATGTTGTAGCAACTAGCTACGCGGAGAAAGCCCATCGACGTAGGGTTGTCGTAGCCATTGAACTGCTCTACGCAGACGTTGTACGGGTGCATACCGTACTTGTCGGTTTCGCTCGGAGCACGGCCATATTCGATGTTTACGCCATAAGCGCACGGCCCGGTAATGTCCACCTTCTTGACGTCGATATCAAAGGCGTTCCCGCTGATGCAGAAAAACATGGTCGAGCCGATGCAGTCAGATGCTTTGATGTTACGCACCGAGATTGCCCGAGTCGCAGCAGTTCCGCCCCGGTTATCGCCAATCCAGAAAACGACGGTCGGCACGGAGTCGCTCAGGGTCGAGCGGGTCCGTACCGCCTTGTACTGGGCATTCTCGATCCTGACGTTCTCCACACCGTAAATGAAGAACAACGGCTTCGCGCGCTTGGCGTTCTTGCCAGACCAAAATCCCTGAACGTTGTCAACGATGACCGCGTCGCGGAAGTTGATCTTGGATTCACTTGGGATGGTGAGGGTGTCGGTGAAGCGGTACGTGTGCGTTGACTTAGCAAGCAGCTCCTTACCGGCCGAAGCATTGATAGCGTTCTGCCAAGCCGCAGTATGGTCGAGGGTGGGCGCGCCCGTAATGGCGTCGGCGAGCAGCTCGGGAGAAAGGAAGCTTTCGATGTAGACTGTCTCTCGCAGCTCGTTCTGCACTGTGTGCGTGGCAGCACTGGTACTGGCACCGGCACTGGCAGGGGGCAAACCAATCAGGGCCGAGCCGAGTGAGGTTGTGACGCCCCCTATCCACGATCGAAGAGAACTGTCAATGCAGTCCGCCCTTCGGGTCCATACCGTCGACCCATCGGAACGCTTAAGTGAAATATTGTAAGACCCAGCGCTTAAGTACAGCGGGGCCGGAAGCTCGCCTCGCACGTCCAGGGCTATATATTTGCCGCCGACCCCATCGTCCGTATAGGTGTGTGGCACCGTTCCGTCCGGATCGGTAAAGGCGGTTTTATGCGCTTTTGTTCCGTAACTGTACGTATAAAGTCTGCCGTCAACCAGGGGCTGGCCGAAATCAGTGAATTCTTGCAGGCGTAAATTTACTCGCGGGCTAGTTTGCATCAGTCATCCTAAAACAAAGCCCTGTGTAAGCAGGACTGGAACAAAGCCCCACAGGGGAGGGTAAGTTGGGAATCATGCGAGGGCTTACTTCAACCGTGTTGCCGTGACAATCTTACTGCCGATCTGGCCGCCGACAGGCCGATATTATTTGATAAAACACTTCCGAGTGCTGACGCTCTCGCCCAGGGCCTTGAGACTATTCAGGTTCTGCGCGCCAGCGGCGCCCTTAGCCCGTAGAATGCTGCCTATCAGATCAGCGCTTGGCTGCGAGGTGTCTGGCTACGTCGAACGTCTTGACCAGTCCTGCTGCACCGAACTACTTCGTTCGATGTTCCCGGCATTGGTCCCGCAATATATGATGGCAAGCGGGCAAAGAATTTGGTGCGTTCAGCTTCGACGATGTCGGCGCCGGCTTCGGCTTCGCGTTGAATAGACACAAGTTCAGAGAAGGATTGCGAGCGAACATGTGTAGTTACGAATGTGAGAATAAGCGATCCAAATGGGAAAAATCAAGTCTAAGATTTAATTCCAATCTTCATTATCGGATCATTTTTTTTGTAAATACTGTTGAGACGGTTGGTGCGCTTCGTATCGGCCACTCAATATGTACGAGATCACCACAATCCACATAGTTGTCACGCAAACAATGGGTGAGTGTAAAACGGTAACAATGTCTTGCACGAATGGATTGCCTCTTTCTAGGTCGCAACTAATTGTCGCAAATATGCTGAATTCAAACAGATAACAGGAGGCAACTAGCGGTCAGCGATATAACAAAGCCTTTCGCTCGCCCGTTACCCTAAGGTAAAATGCTAGATTGTTCGCGGTGCATCCAGTCCATCTCTCCCAAAACCAATGTTCAAGTTCACCAAGAGTTTTATAGCCGTGGCGCTGGCCACGGCTTCTGTTGGCGCGTTTGCCCAAAATTCCATCAGCAAGGCAGACCTGTTTGGCCAGGACCAGTCCAGCCAGTCCAGCCAGTCCGGTACCGATGACAGTACGGCAACTACGACTATGACCGGGGCGAATCTGGGGATAACGTCACCCCGGAAAGTGGTCATCACTAATTCGCAGGATGCTCAGGCCGCTGCTACTGCCCGGGGCATGCCATCCGACGCTGGAGCCAGCATCAACGGCATGACGCCGCGATCTGACTTTGGCAACCAGTCGAGTGTCAAAACTCCTGAACTCAGCGAGTTTCAGAAATTCATTGCGGATAATACCGGCCAAGTCCTGCCGATTTTCGGCACCGCGTTTTTTGCCAATGCCCAGGCCACGTTCGCGCCGATCGTGAATTCACCTGTTCCAAGTGACTATCCGCTCGGTCCCGGCGACGAATTGAAGATCCGCGGCTGGGGCACGATCGACATCGATTATCGTGCCACTGTCGACCGAAACGGCACAATTAACATCCCGACCGTCGGCTCCGTTGTGCTGGCAGGTGTGAAGGCAGGCGACGCCGAAAACGTCGTTCGCGCCGCTATCGCCAGGTTGTACAAGGGCGTTACGGTCAGCGTCAATTTTGGCCAGTTGCGCGCCATTACAGTATATGTTGTTGGTCAGGCGAACCGTCCGGGCACGTACACGGTGTCGAGTCTGTCAACCTTGGTGACCGCCCTGTTTGCCAGCGGCGGTCCAAACGCGAACGGCAGTATGCGCAGAGTGCAGGTGAAGCGCGGCGGCAAGGTCGTGGCCGAGCTCGACCTGTATTCGTTTATCGCCAAAGGTGATAAGTCCGCCGATATCAAGCTATTGGATGGTGACACCATTTACATTCCGCCTGCGAGCGGTTTTGTGGCGCTGGTAGGCAAGGTCAACAGCCCCGCGATTTACGAGCTGAAATACAGTAACGAGCCGCTCGAATCTGTGCTCGACTATGCTGGCGGTCTGCCAGTCGTAGCTGACCCGCGCCGAGCGTTTCTGGAGCGTATCGACCCGAACAAGAGCCGTCCGCGCAGCGTGGAAGAGTTTGCGTTAAACAGTGAAGGACTCAAGCGCTCGTTGAAAAACGGTGACGTGTTGAATGTGACCTCGATCATCCCGGAATTCTCGAACGCTGTGGTCCTGCGTGGCAACGTCGACCAGCCAGTCCGTGCGCCGTTCAAACAGGGCATGCATATCTCCGACCTGATTCCGAACAGGGAATACCTGATCACTCGTAACTCAATCAAGCGGCAGAACAATACCGTTGCAGTCGATAACGACGAGAAGAACACGACCGAAAATGCGGGTAGCATCGCAACACGTATCGGCGGATTGATTGACGCCATCAACTGGGACTATGCCGTCGTCGAACGGGTAAACCGGTCGGATTTGAGTGTCCAGCTGATTCCCTTTAACCTAGGCAACGTGTTTCTCCATCCTGCCGGACCTGACAATCTTCAGCTCCAGCCTGGCGATACTGTCACGATCTTCTCCCAGAGCGATGTGGCCGTGCCAATGGAGAAGCGCCAAATATTTGTACGTGTCGAAGGCGAAGTGAAAATACCGGGTGTCTACCAGATGACGGCCGGAGATACGCTGTCAACCTTGATCGCGAAAGCAGGTGGCCCGACCTCCAACGCGTATATGTTCGGTACCGCGTTCTATCGAGAGGAGGTGCGCAAAGAACAGCAGGCGAATCTGCAGCGTGCGGTAGACCGGCTCGAAGCTCAGATCCGTAACGAGGAGTCCACCCAAGCGGCCAACCTGCGCGCCATGAGTTCGGCGGATGCGGCAGCAGCGAGTGCTCAGCTTGAGACTGAACGCAAGATCGCTCAAGAACGCATCGATCGCCTCCGTAAGCTCGAGTCTAGCGGCCGCATCGCGTTCGGACTAGACCCGAACGAGCGCTCGTTCGCACATTTGCCACAAGTGACGCTAAAGAACGGCGACCGTCTTGTCGTGCCATCGAAGCCCGCCTTCGTTCACGTTTTTGGCGCCGTTAACGTCGAGGCGTCTCCGCTGTGGAAACCGAATAGTCGGGTCAGTGACTACCTGAAGATAGCCGGTACGGCCATGGACGCCGATGTGGACAACGCATTCGTGCTGCGTATCGACGGTACCGTCGTGTCAACGAATTCGCAAGGATGGTTCTTCGGCAAGATTGGTGGCGTTGAAGTTATGCCAGGCGATACGATCGTCGTTCCAGAAAAGTTCGATCGTCAGACAGCTTGGAGCAAATTTATGCAAGGCGCTCGTGAGTGGACGCAGATATTCGCAAACTTCGGATTGGGTGCAGCCGCAGTGAAAACATTACGTGACTAAGGAACTGTATAAAGAATTGATTGATCGATCCAGTTAAAGTAGAAAAAATAACGTAAATATATGAGCCAACCGCAGATTCATGAAACACCGCGCCACGCTACACAAGACGCTAATTCATTTAGCGCCGTTGAGCTACTAATTATTTTGGCAAAGCATAAAAGGCTAATCTTCGGATTCCCCATCGTTATTGCTGTCCTTTGTGCTGCGATCAGTTTTGTTTTGCCCAATATTTATAGATCAAGTGCCAAATTGCTTCCACCGCAGCAGCCGCAATCCAATGCAGTCGCTATGTTGTCACAGCTCGGAGGTGTTGCTGGTATAGCCGCAGCGGCCGGTGCGCTGAAGAATCCGAATGATCTTTATGTCGCAATGTTAAATAGCCGTACAGTGGCTGATCGACTGGTTGCACAGTTTGATCTGAAGAAGACATATGAAACAGAATCGTTAGAAAGCGCACGGCGTCAGTTGGCCGAAAATACGAATATTTCATCAGGAAAAGACGGTCTAATTGAAATTGAAGTCGAAGATAAAGATCAGAAGCTTGTAGCAAATTTGGCTAATGCATATATTTCCGAGTTGTTGAGGCTAACACGCTTGCTCGCAGTAACCGAGGCGAGCCAACGTCGGATGTTTTTCGAGCGCGAGCTTGAAGTCGCAAAAAACAACTTATCTAAGGCGGAAATTTCACTGAAAAGCTCACTCGACACGCACGGAGTTATTAGCGTCGATGCCGAAAGTAGAGCAATGGTGGAGACAATTGCTGTCCTCAGAGCAAAAATATCTGCTAAAGAAATCGAACGTAATTCGATGCAGGCATTCGTTACCGCCACTCATCCGGACTACTTGCGTACGGAAGAGGAGATTAAGAGCTTACGTAACGAGTTATCTAGACTGGAAAATGGCGGGAGTTCCACAGGCGATGGCGTCAGCCGGCCAGCAGGCCTCGAAAATATCAAGATTTTACGTGACGTGAAGTACTACCAGATGCTGTATGAATTACTTGCCAAGCAGTATGAGATTGCCCGGCTGGATGAAGCGAAAGATCCTTCGATTATCCAAGTGCTTGATCCTGCTGTTCAGCCGGAAAAAAAAGTTAAACCAAAACGTGCGATCATTGTCTTGATTTGTAGTATTGCTGCTTTTTTTGTGGCAGTTATCTGGGCTTTTATTCTTGATATGAAACAGCGCATAATTCATGAGCCAGAAAAGGCAAGCCGTTGGGCTGAATTGCGCACATTGCTGTCTTCTAAATAATAACGTCTAAGATATTTTCGATTGAGGAAATCTCGCATGACGTTGCCGTAAATATTGGAATGGATTAATAAAAGATGAAAAACGTTCTCGTTACCGGTGCCGACGGTTTTATCGGATCTCATCTCACGGAATTGTTGGTTCAGAAGGGTTGCCAAGTCAAGGCCTTGTCGCAATATAATTCGTTTAACTCTTGGGGGTGGCTGGAAGATGTCTCATCTCAAGATCAAATCGAAGTTCTCAGCGGCGATGTGCGTGACCCACATTTTTGCAAGCATATCACCAAAGGAATTGATACGGTTTTCCATTTGGCGGCTTTGATCGCAATTCCTTATTCGTACGTCGCTCCCGATAGTTATGTCGACACCAATATTAAAGGCACACTGAACATTTGCCAGGCCGCTCTGGAAAATGGTGTGAATAGGGTTATTCACACGTCAACTAGCGAAGTTTATGGTACCGCGCAGTATGTTCCGATCGATGAAAAACACCCGTTGCAGCCACAGTCTCCATACAGTGCAACCAAGATCGGTGCAGATGCAATTGCAATGAGTTTTTTTAACGCGTTTGATTTGCCACTCACGATCGCGCGACCGTTTAACACGTATGGCCCGCGCCAATCAGCTCGCGCTGTCATCCCGACAATTATCAGTCAAATTGCTAGCGGGAAAAAACAAATTCAACTTGGCGACGTCACCCCAACGCGCGATTTCAACTACGTTGCAGACACTTGCCGTGGCTTTCTTGCGTTGGCCGGCTGTGATCGCGCGATCGGAGAGACAGTAAATATCGGCTCGAATTTTGAAATTTCGGTGGGGGATACCTTAAATCTCATTCGAGAACTGATGCATAGTGATGTCGAGTTTCTCACAGACGATCAACGTTTACGTCCCGGGAAGTCCGAGGTGTTTCGTCTGTGGGCGGATAACACGAAAATACGTGATTTGACTGGATTCGAGCCCGAGTACAGTATCCGTCGTGGCCTCCAGGAAACGATCGATTGGTTCGTGCGCCCGGAAAATCTTGCGAAGTATAAAACCAACATCTACAACGTCTGATATGTTCGAATCCCTCGTTAGCTTCGTTCGCGAACAATATAAAAGCAACGAATTTATTCCATTACATGCTCCGATCTTCAGCGCAAATGAACGCGACTATGTAATGGATACAATAGACTCAACTTTCGTATCCAGCGTGGGCGCTTATGTTGATCGTTTTGAGCGTGAAATGGCTGCGTACGTGGGGAGTCAACGCGCGGTCGCGACAGTTAATGGAACCGCAGCGCTGCATATGGCATTAAAACTTGTGGGGGTGCTGCCGGGTGACCTCGTAATCACGCAACCTCTTACCTTCGTTGCAACCTGCAATGCAATTGCATATTGCGGCGCCGAGCCCGTTTTCATTGATGTAGATCGTACCACGTTAGGACTGTCGCCGAAAGCGCTCGAGCAGTGGCTTGACGAGTATGCTTACATCGATGCGGATGGCGCATGTCGGACGCTCGCCGACAACAAAAATGTACGTGCATGTGTTCCGATGCATACTTTTGGCCACCCTGCTGACCTTGACGGTCTCGTTGATGTTTGTGTGCGATGGAATATCGCGCTTGTCGAAGATGCAGCCGAATCGCTCGGCAGCCTGTACAGAGGAAGGCACACAGGCACCTTTGGCTCGGTGGGTGTACTCAGCTTTAATGGGAACAAGATTATTACCACAGGCGGCGGCGGAATGATTTTAACCGATGAGGTAGTGGGAGCGAGAGCTAAGCACCTGACAACCACGGCAAAGATCCCCCATCCCTATGAATATGTTCACGATGAGATAGGCTATAACTACCGTTTGCCGAACATTAATGCAGCATTGGGTTGTGCACAACTTGAAGCTCTTGAATCGTTTATATCGGCGAAACGTGCACTGGCGGCGCGCTATGCCGACTATTTCAACAATAGCGACCTCTACTTCGTGCGTGAGCCGGAAGCGTGCAAATCAAATTATTGGCTTAACGCCGTAATTTGCCAAGATCGTGCCCAGCGTGACGAGTTGCTCAAAACGACTAATGAAAGTGGAGTGATGACGCGACCGATCTGGGCTCTGATGAACCGGTTGCCATTTCATCATGGCGCTCGTGCAGGCGAGCTTCCCAACGCCCACTGGCTAGAGGAGCGGGTCGTTAATATTCCGAGTAGCGTCATCCCAGACCTTTGCCAATGAAGCGCCTTGGTATTTTTGGTACGTCAGGCTTTGCTAGAGAGATAGGCGATATCGCATGGGAGTTATCGTACAAACCACTGTACATTGCACAAAATGCAGATGAATTGACGTTATGGAATTCTTCGGACGAGGCAATTGTCGAAAGTGGAGTGCGGAAGTATGCAGACATTCCCTTCGCAATTGGCATTGGTAACCAAAACGTTCGACAGCGATTGGTACGTCTTTATAATGATTTTACGTTCGCTAATTTGATTCACCCAGACGCCACTTTCGGTCGCGCTCAGAAAGAAGCAGTGCTTGCGCGCCGCGGTATAATTGTCGCAGCCGGGGTCCGACTGACCAATCATATTCAGATCGGCAATTTTGTCGTATTGGATAGAAATTCGACAGTTGGACATGACTGCATTATCGATGACTTTGTTCATATTGCACCGAGCGCGTGCGTCTCAGGTAACGTGCACATTGGTGCGCGTTGTTGGATTGGGGCCGGAGCTATTATCAACCAAGGTGATGTGACTGCCAAATTAATTATTGGGAACGATACTGTTATCGGCTCTGGCTCTGTCGTGGTGCGCGCGTGCGAGCCGCAGGCAGTGTATGTGGGCATTCCCGCGAAGAGGATAAAATGAGAACGTTAATAATTGCCGAGGCAGGAGTAAACCATAACGGTGATCTGGAACTCGCGAAAAAGCTGATCGCAAGTGCGGCTGCAGCGGGAGCTGATCTTGTAAAGTTTCAAAGTTTTATTGCGAGCAGTATTATCTCGGCGGATGCACCGAAGGCTGACTACCAAAAACAAACTACAGGGAGTGCCGAAAGTCAGTATGAGATGGTGCGCAAGCTTGAGTTGTCCCGGCGGGATCATGAAGTATTAATTGAAGAGTGTGGCCGTCACGGTATCGGATTCTTTTCTACGGCTTTTGACGTTGCGAGTTTCGATATGCTTGTCGAGTTGGGGCTTGATCAAATCAAGATTCCATCAGGTGAGCTGACTAATTTACCGCTGTTGCGCTATATGACGCGTCTACGCAAGCCGGTAATTTTATCTACGGGCATGGCAAGTATGGGGGATGTGGAAGCAGCTTTAGAAGTTATAGAGCAGAGCGGCACATCACGTGACAAGATTACGATCTTGCATTGCACTACTGAGTATCCGGCACCTTTGGACGAAGTAAATCTGCGTGCAATGCTTAGCCTTAAGCATGCCTTTGGCGTAAATGTTGGTTACTCGGACCACACTCGCGGAATTGAAATCCCTCTCGCTGCAGTTGCGCTTGGCGCAACTGTGATTGAAAAGCATTTCACGCTTGACCGCAAACTTCCGGGGCCAGATCATCAAGCCAGTCTTGAACCATCTGAGTTGGCGGCAATGGTTAACGGCATTCGTAATATCGAGCGCGCGCTTGGTGATGGTATCAAGCGTCCCACGACATCTGAGCTAAAGAATCGGGCAATTGCTCGCAAGTCGTTGGTGGCAAGCCGCCCTATTAGCGAGGGTGAAATTTTCAGTGAGAGCAATTTAACCGCGAAGCGTCCAGGTACTGGTATCTCCCCGATGCGTTGGGACGAAGTGATAGGCAGGCGAGCTCGCCGTGATTTCCAATGTGATGAGCTGATCGAGCTATGAACCGAAAAGTTTGCGTGGTCACTGGCACTCGTGCCGAATTTGGTCTACTGCGTTTACTCATGCAAAGATTAGATGAAGCCCAGGACGTCGAACTTCAAGTTCTAGCCACTGGCATGCATCTGTCTCCAGAGTTTGGCTTGACGTATCGTGAGATTGAACAAGCCGGCTTTGCTATTGATGTTAAAGTTGAGATGTTGCTTAGCGCAGACTCAGCGACTGCAGTCACCAAAAGTATGGGTCTAGGCCTCATCGGCTTTGCAGATGCCTACACGCGGCTGCAGCCGGATGTGATTATTTTGCTTGGTGATCGTTTTGAAATATTCACGGCTGCCACTGCGGCGTTGATCGCGGGCATTCCGATAGCCCATCTGCACGGTGGTGAAACGACCGAAGCGGCATTCGACGAAGCGCTTCGCCACTCTATTACAAAGATGTCGCATTTGCATTTTGTCGCGGCTGAAGAGTACCGGCACCGCGTGATACAGTTAGGTGAGCATCCTGAACGCGTGTTTTTGGTCGGCGGATTAGGCATTGATGTGATCAAACAGATGCCCTTGCTCGGTCGCGAGGCTATCGAGGCTTCACTTGATTTTAAGCTGGGCCTCCGCAATTTTTTGGTTACATTCCATCCAGTTACTCTCGAGGCAAAAAGCTCGTCTCAGCAGATGTCTGAATTGCTGGCTGCACTTGACCTAGTTGATGATGCGCACATCGTTTTCACGCTTCCTAATGCGGACACCGGCGGTCGACAATTAATTGAGCAAGTGCAACAGTTTGTTTCTACTCATCCGAATTCGCGTGCGTATTCCTCACTCGGACACCTGCGCTATCTGTCATATATGCAGTTCGTAGATGCGGTAGTTGGGAACTCATCAAGTGGCTTAGCGGAAGCGCCAAGTTTGGGTGTTCCGACCGTGAACATCGGCGATCGACAAAAAGGTCGTCTTCGTGCAACCAGTGTGATTGATTGCGCCCCCGACCGAAACGCTATTGCGGCAGCGCTCGCGAAGACTGAAGATCCGGTATTTCGAAATCAGCTTTCAAACGTTATAAACCCTTACGGAAGTGGTGGTGCTAGCGAGAGAATAGTCGACATCGTTCGCACCTATCAATTGGATGGAATTTTGAAAAAATCGTTTTACAACATTGGCATGTAGTTGAGTTAGTCTTATGCAAAGTATAAAAAGATGGGAAAAAGTACTTGTCGGACCAGCTACTCCCCTAGAGGAAGCAGTGAACGTACTCGACAAGGGAGGACTGCGTATTGTAATCGTCGTTGACGAGAACAGGCGGTTGCTCGGTACTTTGACTGACGGCGATGTGCGCCGCGCCTTATTGCGTCATGTGCCTATGGATATTACCGTCAATATGGTAATGTGCCATACGCCACAGGTGGCTTATCCCGAATGGTCACGCGAGCATGTGCTTTCGATCATGGAAGCTACCCAGTTATTACAACTTCCTGTAATTAACGAAAATCGGATTGTAGTGGGTTTAGAAACCCTGCACGATTTACTCGATCACCGACAAATCGATAATCCCGTGTTTTTGATGGCTGGTGGTTTCGGTACACGCCTCTATCCATTAACTCAAGACTGCCCCAAACCCTTGCTGAAAGTTGGTGATAAGGCCATTCTCGAGCTTATTCTTGAGAGTTTCATTGAAGCCGGATTCAAGCGGTTTTACGTTTCTACTCACTATTTACCCTGGATGATTCAGGATCATTTTGGTGACGGAAGACGGTGGGGAGTAACTATTAAGTATGTGCACGAGGAAGCACCGCTGGGCACAGGCGGCGCGCTAGGCCTGCTACCGCATGACGAGATCAACTTACCATTGCTGATGATGAATGGTGATCTTCTCACTCGTGTCAACTATCGTGGTTTGCTCGATTTTCACAATGAGAATAACAGCATTGCGACCATGTGCGTACGTGAATACGAGCACAAGGTGCCGTATGGCGTAATAAGCAGCGACGGACACAGGGTCACTGGTATGGTCGAGAAGCCAACACAGCGTTTCTTTATCAATGCTGGTATATATATCCTTTCGCCAGAGTTAGTTCGCAGCGTCGAGCCTGGAACGCGAATTGACATGCCAACTTTGCTTGAAAATGCGATCGGATGCGGTAAAGAAGTCACAATGTTTCCGATGCACGAATATTGGCTTGACATCGGCCGCATCGAAGACTTCCATCGGGCTCAGGACGAGGTAGGTAAACTGTGAATAAGCATCTAGTCATCGGAAGCGGAAGCATTGCACGGCGCCATATCGTTAACTTGCGCGCGCTATTTCCTGCGGCGGAGATTAGTTGCGCGTCAGCGTCAGGAAGGGCGTTGGGAATTAACGAAACCGCCGCAAATTACCACTTTTCTCGAGTCGACGATGCGCTTGGGTGGGGGCCGGACATGGCAATAGTCGCTTCGCCGGCTCCTTTTCATTTGGAGCACGCTCTCGCCTGTCTGCGCCAAGGCATTCCGGTCCTGATTGAAAAGCCGCTTACGGATTCCTTTGCCAACTTTAAAAAACACGCCGCCGAGTTGGCTTCCTACTCTGGTTCTCTTGAAGTCGGCTATAACCTGCGTTATTTGCCATCCGCAACTCGGATGAAAGAGCTGATTGACCAGGGCACTATTGGTAAATTGCGATCGATTTCAATCGATCTTGGGCAATATCTGCCTGATTGGCGTCCCCAGAATGACTATCGCAAAAGCGTGTCGGCCAATCAAAGCATGGGAGGCGGTGTCTTACTTGAACTTAGTCACGAATTCGATTATTTGAACTGGATTTTCGGTAAATTCGATAGCGTTTACGGCATATTGTCGAACTCTGGGGCACTTGAAATTGACGTGGAGGACAGGGCTGATATCCTGCTATCACGTGTCGATGGCTTAGTCGCTCACCTGCATTTGGACTTTCTACAACGGCGGGCGACACGCCGCTGTAAAGTTGTCGGCGAAAATGGTAATCTCGTTTGGGACTTATTGGCAAATAATATTTCGTTGGAAGTCAAGGATAGTGTTTCCCATCTGTTCGATGATGCCAACTTTGATCGCAATCAAATGTATCAGAAGCAGTTATCGCATTTTTTCGCCGTCGCACAAGGTAATGCATTGCCAATGGTAGGTTTGGAGAACGCGGCTTATACCTTGGAAATGATCGAGGCAATTCGTACTTCGGCGGAGTTAAAGAGGCCGATACCATTGCAAGGATTTGAAAAATGACTACATATGCTTTTATTTTTGCAAGGGGAGGATCGAAAGGTCTTCCTGGTAAAAATATTAGAGAATTGGGCGGGATCCCGCTAATCGCCCACTCGATCTTGCTGGCGAAGCAGTTGCCGGCAATTGATGGCGTATTCGTATCTACCGATTGCGAAAATATAGCAACGGTCGCGCGAAATTATGGGGCAGATGTCATCATGCGGCCGCCGGAGTTGGCAACAGATTCAGCCCCAGAATGGCTTGCATGGCAGCACGCGATTAAACATATGTTCGCGAATGGCCGTCAATTCGATCTTTTCCTAAGCCTGCCGAGTACAAGTCCTTTGCGCTCGGCAGAGGACGTCAATAATTGTATCGAAAGCTTGGACAGTGAAACCGACATTGTAATTACAGTTACTCCAGCGGCGCGGAATCCATATTTCAATATGGTTGTACGCGACAATTTAAACGAAACCCGCATCGTCCTTGGAGCTGGTGGTACCGTACGCCGGCAAGATGCGCCAGAGGTATTTGATATTACCACGGTGGCATATGCGGCACGAACAGCATTCATTTTGAACCATGATAAAATATTTGATGGTCGGGTAAAGTCAGTGGTCATACCTAAATGCCGAGCGGTCGATATCGACGACGCGCTCGATTTTCAATTTGCAGAGTTACTGTATCAACATGCAGCCAATCCCCCTCAATAACAAGACTTTTTTAGTCGCCGGTGCCGCAGGCCTGATTGGCCGTGCAATTACCGCTAAACTGCTCGAAGCTGGTGCAAATGTTTGTGCTCTGGATGTCAGTATCGATATGCTGCGAGCCGTACAAAAGCACGAAGTTAATGATGGTCGCTTGATGTTGCTTGAGCTGGACATTACGAAGCGAGAGAAAATCCAAGAAATGTTTGTGTTAGTAAACGCACGTTTTGGAGGGATCGACGGCGCGGTTAATGCAGCTTATCCTCGGAATAAGAATTATGGCAGACATTTTTATGAGGTTGAGTTCGTAGACTTTCAAGAAAATGTCGGGCTGCATTTGGGCGCCTACTTCGTCTTTATGCAACAATGTGCCCTATATAGCGAAAAGAATAACGCATATTTTTCGCTAGTCAATTTGTCGTCAATCTATGGGGCGACCACTCCTAAATTCGATATTTATGAGGGCACCAACATGACGATGCCTGTTGAATATGCAGCTATCAAATCCGGGTTGCAATTGATTACGAGATACGCTAGCGCATACACAAGCAAGTATTTTCGCGCTAATTGTGTAAGTCCGGGTGGCATATTCGATGGGCAAAATCCGGCATTTCTTGAGAAATATCGTAACATTTGTCAATCGAAAGGAATGTTGGATTCGCAAGATATTATTGGCGCAATTGCCTTCCTGCTTTCGGATCATTCACGTTACGTCGTCGGCCAAAATATCATCGTTGACGACGGTTTCACTTTGTAATTTTTACGCATGCACACGATTATACGGGTACTAAAGACGATTTTTTTGCCGCATTTAGCTTCTGATGCTGAAAATAAATTTAACAAAGAGAACAGTCGGCACTGGGAGCCTTCAACCGGAACTCCGGGTGTCCTAATTGAGACGGCTCTTAGCACTCCGGCATCGTTGACTGAAAAATTTCTGATTGCAAAGCTTATCGAAAAAAAAACCGGCATGGCTAGCATAGTGCTGCTTAATAGCATATATCGTCAAGCAAGCAGTGCCTATGGCGTCGCTAGTTCGTTTGGAATGTCGAATTTTATTTGTTGGTGGCGTGGATATTTTAATTTTCTGCTTGTTTTGCGTTGCATCGCATCCACGTTGATTCTTATTCGGAACACTTCCAATGGGGAAGCGCTACTGGCATTGAAAATTAATGGGGTTCACATCGGTGACCTCGTTTATGATACTTTAATCCGCTACCGCCCTAACTGCTATACAGTTCGTGAATTACGATTTCGCGAACATTTTCGTCTTATTTTCAGAGCTATCTACAATTTCCATCGCGCATCGAAAATATTTGAGCGATATAACATAAAAGCTGTGGTGACCAGTCATACGGTCTATGCCGAGTTCGGTATCTTGTGTCGTATCGCCCATGCCAAAGGAGCGGTTGTATTCCTTAAAGATATGGACGTGTTTAGGGTCTACGAACAGAAATCAAGTATTTATGAACATTTCCTAAGAATTAACTCCGATGAGCTTTCGAGTGGTCTGGATAACCCGGAGGTTGTTAAGGCCGCCGATGAATATTTTGATCGTCGACTCGGCGGTAAAATTGACCAGGTGGATTTGAAGAACGCCTACACTAACAAGCGGATGTATGACAAGTCCGAGTTGCTTCGACTAGTCGGCGTCAAGGATGAAAAGAAGTGCGTTTTCGTGATGGCTCATGCATTTTCTGACGCGCCCCATGTCGGAGGGAAACTTGCCTTTGCTGATTATTATGTTTGGTTGCGTGAGACATTGAAGGCGTTATCGGAGAATAACAACGTTAATGTTTTTGTCAAGCCGCATCCTAGTTCTTATATGTGGGGTGAACGTGGAGCTGTCGAGACGCTTTTGGATGAAATTGGCGTAAAAAACGTGTACGTTACTCCGAAAGATCTAAATACCTTGAGCATTAGGAAGATCGCCGATTATGTGGTCACAGCGCGTGGAACTGCGGGGCTCGAGTATAGTGGCTTCGGACTTCCTGCGCTCACTTGCGGCGAAGGTTATTACTCGGGTTTCGGTGTTGCAATCGAGGCTAATTCGAGTGCGTCATACATCAAGCTACTTACTGAAATCACTGAGCTTGAACCGTTAGATGCGGCCGTCAGCCGTAAGGCGAGAGTGCTTCTCTATCTAACTTTCACAAAATTGTCCCGCTCTTCGATTGCACCTAGCCGTCATATTTATCCTGGGGATGATGCTAAAATTTTAATACCTCAACATTTCGAGGAAATGACATTTAAATTGCACGAACGGGGATCATATCAGGACGAGTTTTATGCAACGGTTACTGAGGCGATCTCACGTGCGTTTTAAAACCGTTAGTGGTTATTCATTATTGGCCTACTTCAATCAGGCGTGTAATGTAATCATCAATCTTTTTTTCATAAGAATACTGTCACTGCCGCTTCTTGGCGAAGTTGCTCTCGCAAAAGTTTGGATGCAACTAATGGACTATTCGCATCTTGGCTTTCGGTTTGCGCTTGATCGCTACGTGCCAGTTTGGGAAAAAGAAAGATCTGAACATCTGCTCTGGCTCTGCTTGGTTGTCACGAGTGCGGTGTCGACCGTCATCATCAGTACGGCCCTTGTTTTCACAGACAATCCCCTATTGATGGGGACATTTGTCGTATGGGGGTATTGTGTCTCAGTTGCAACAATCCTAAAGAATTATTACCGGGCATCCGGCGATAATAATCGGATGCTGTATACATACGCGATCTCGTCGACGCTCCCAATAGCAGTCCAGGCGACAACTGTAATTCTTTTCGGCTTTAAATGGTTTTTGTTTCTTACTGTTGCTACGTATTTCATTGCGACTGCATATCTCTTCAGCGACAAAAAGATCGTTAGCTCAGTTCGGAATATTGACTGGAAGAGTACTATTCAAAACGTTCGATCGTCAGCGTTGTACTTGTTGCTGAATTCTATCGTGATATTTCTGTCATTTTCAGTTGATCGACTGATGCTCAGCCATTTTTCTGGAAAGACGGTGCTCGGTGAGTATTCGGTCGTTCTCTTCGGATTTTCGCTCTTGCTTATCGTTCCAAGTACTCTGGCTGAGTTTGTTTTTCCAAAAATCGTTAGAAAGGCTGCTGATACAGGAAAAATTTACTTTCCAAGGGAAATCGTCGCTCTTTTAGTGCCAACAATAATCGCAGTGTTCGTTGCATGGATGGTAATTCCGGTTGCGATACCAGTCTTGACTAAATACGCAAACTTAACTGGATTAATGCAGCTAGTGACCGTTGGAATTATTCCATATGCCGTTACACCTATATTGTTTCACGTTATGAGTGCGCGAGACATGCGGCCCCAACTTCTGATGGCTGCGTGCTTGACTTTAATATTCTACAGTGCGATTTTGGCCTGGGGCGGGAAATATGCTACCCATATACTTGAATTTTTTACCGCAGCTAGAGCCGGCTACGGGTACTTGCTTCTGCTGATGTATTGTTTGTTTTTGATTCCACATAGGCAGACGACGCAATCATGAGTAGTTTTTTTCTGTTGATCGCTGGGTTGCTGACCTATTTTGGAGTTGCCCAACGTACTCGGAACATGTTCGCGCCATGCGCGCTAATGTGTCTCTTTTGGTTTGTCGCTGCTGCAATTGCGGATATGGCAAGTCTTAAAGATCCGTCGTTACAGCGCCCGTGGGAGTTGGAGACGTATGGGGCTATTTTTCTGAGCGGCCTTAGTGTATTCACCGTAGGATTCCTATGTGCCGTACCGAGCCGCCCTGGTCGATTTGTGTCCAACCCATCAATATGGTTTCGGCGCGTACTCAATGTTCTCTTTATATGCAGTATCGCGGCGGTAGCACTGCGACTATATCTGTTTGGATTTAGTCCGGAGAAATTACTCATGAGTATGGCTGGTGGAGACATCAAAGCGGAAAGATCAGATGCGATCCCTGGTGTTCACTATTTCGAAATTCTTACGCCATATCTATGTCTGTGTGCGCTTTATGAATTACATAGCGCGAGTAATCTATCGCCTTCGCGGCGAAGGGTGTTGAAATGGTACGCATTTTATGCAATTGCTCTCTACTGCGTAGTATTTAGTGCGTCGCGCGGTACGCTATTGATAGTGATCTCAGGTGCGATGTTTTTGTATGCACAGTCGGGCCGATTAAAGTCAATGCATCTTATATTTCTGGGCTGTGCAGTTGTCGCGTTAATGTCGGCTTTGTCTTTTCTTCGAATGTCCGCAGGAACAGTTGCCAATTCGTTTCTTGGAGATCAAGCTTTACAGACATTCTTTAGTCCGATATACACATATGTTGCGTTTAATTTCGAAAATCTAAATTCACTTATTAGATCTGATACATCGCATACCTATGTTTTTTATTCGTTGAAATTTTTGCTCTGGCCGTTTCTGAAGAATGATTATGAGAGCGGATTGATAAGATTAACAAATTTTGACACGTTATTTTTCAATGCTCGCACTTATTTATATCCTTTTTATCACGATCTGGGAATCTTTGGTTGCGTCCTTTATCCAGCATTAATCGCATTAGTGTTGGTGAAATTGCAAGGCTCTGCAAATCGCGATAAGTCTAAAATTTTGATGTTGATGGGTTTGCAGAAGCCCATATGGTTTGCTTTTTTTGGAAATTATTTTTTTGGTGAATTGGTGCTGCTGGTGCCCTTGATAGTTATGTATGTTCTGTCGTTTTTGTACCGATTTGGGAACGATGCGCAAACACGAATTTCGAGGCCGGCAGAATAGTTCGTTATATGGATATGAATGTGAAAATCGTTGTCGGCATCGATGCCTCGCGAAACCGGTCCGGTGGCGCTCGTGCGCATTTGATAGGAATAATCGAGAATTTTGATCCGGAGTTGTATGGCGTCCGAGAGGTTCATGTTTGGTCATATCAGGAATTGTTAAATGCGCTGCCCGAGCGAGCTTGGTTGCGTAAGCATAGTCCGCATGCGCTCAATCAGGGGCTGTTGGCGCAGCTGGTCTGGCAGCGATTTCAGCTCGATAAGGAAGCGAAGATAAACGGCTGTGACATCATGTTCGCTACGAGTGCGAGTACGCTGTCGAAATTTTCGCCGATGGTAGTCCTCAGCCAGGACATGCTTTCCTATGAAGATGGCGTAATGAGCTATTTCGGTCTTAGCAAGGCTCGGCTTCGGTTGCTGTTGATCTTATGGCTACAAAATGCTGCGTTCCGTCGCGCCGACGGCGTTATGTTCTTGACTCGATACGCCGCAAAGGTAATTCAGCAGTCTTGCGGGGCTTTGTCCAACATCGCATATGTCCCGCATGGAGTGGGCGATTCGTTCAGAAACATCGGAATGCGACGAAAGTGGCCCGTGGCAGGAGAGCCAATCGTGTGTACTTACGTGTCCAGTGCGGAGATGTATAAACATCAATGGCACGTTGTCGAGGCCATCGCGATACTACGTGAGCAGGGTCATAACTTGCGTTTGATCCTCATAGGCGGCGGACAAGGGAAGGCGCAGAAGCTGCTAACTGAGTCTATGCGTAGGTTTGATCCGACTGGTGCATTTGTTTCGCAAATAAAGTTCGTATCACAGCAGGAATTGCAAAGTTATCTTTCGAACTCCAATATCTTTGTTTTCGCATCAAGTTGTGAAAACTTGCCGGTAACTTTATTGGAGGGGATGGCGGCCGGTTTGCCAATTGCCTGTTCGGATCGCGGACCGATGCCGGAGGTTCTCGAAGATTCGGGAATTTACTTCGATCCCGAAAATCCTCCTTCAATTGCACGAGCCATAGAGCAACTGCTTGTCGACCCTAATGGCCGCGAGCAACTAGTTGATCGTGCCCGACGTCTAGCCGATAGTTATTCGTGGCGTGAATGTGCTGATGCTACTTTCAAATTCATTGTTGATACGTATTGGAATGGAAAACTCCGCCAGAAATCTTGGGCTTCCGAGAGGATAGGCTAGTCTATTTTCAGCGTGACAGCAGATATATGTTCGACAGAGTGAAACGAAAAAGCAGAAATAAGACTTAGAGCATAGAGCGTTTGGCTCTCGAGTGCACTAAATGTAGAAATATAGGACGGAATCATTTATGTTTTCAGGTAAAGTGTTATTGATCACGGGTGGAACTGGCTCGTTCGGCAATGCTGTGCTGGGTCGGTTTCTCGATACGGATATTTCGGAAATCCGAATTTTTAGCCGTGATGAAAAGAAGCAAGATGACATGCGCAAGCGCTATAACAACCCAAAACTTAAGTTTTATATTGGGGATGTTCGTGATGAGCGTAGCGTTGCTAGCGCAATGCGTGGCGTAGATTTCGTGTTCCACGCCGCAGCGCTAAAGCAAGTGCCGTCATGCGAATTCCACCCAATGCAGGCGGTGCATACCAATGTGTTGGGTACAGAGAACGTGTTGAATGCGGCGATTAATGCCGCCGTAAAACGTGTCGTATGTCTAAGCACCGACAAGGCAGTCTATCCAATTAACGCGATGGGTATAAGTAAAGCCATGATGGAGAAAGTCATGGTTGCAGCAAGCCGAAACCTCGAGGGCACTGGAACGGTGATTTGTGGCACTCGCTACGGTAATGTAATGGCATCGCGTGGTTCGGTGATTCCTCTGTTCGTACAGCAGGTCCAAGAACGGAAGCAGATCACGGTCACCGACCCATCGATGACCCGTTTCATGATGACGCTCGCCGATGCCGTCGATCTCGTTTTGTACGCGTTCGAGTACGGGAATAACGGTGACATTTTTGTGCAGAAAGCGCCGGCTGCCACGGTCGAGGTTCTCACGACCGCTATCCTTGAGCTGATGGATAAGCGCGAACATCCGGTAGCGGTGATCGGTTCGCGTCACGGTGAGAAGCTGTACGAGTCGTTGCTGAGCCGCGAAGAGCGTGCATGCTCGGAAGACATGGGCGACTACTTCCGTGTTCCGCCCGATGGCCGCGACCTGAACTACGCCAAGTTTGTCGAGGAAGGCGAGCAGCGTATCACGCAAGCTTTGCATGGCGAGGAATATAACTCACACAATACCACGCGACTCGACGTCGAAGGGATGAAGCAGTTGTTGCTCAAGCTGGATTTTATTCAACGCATCGTTCGCGGCGAGCCAGCGGAAATTGGAGAATAAGCCGATGAAGGTGCTGATTACCGGGGCGAACGGATTCGTAGGGAAAAACCTGCGTCAACACCTTGCCGAGCGTTCGGATGTCGAGGTCGTTTGCTTTACGCGCGACGATGACGTCTCCGCACTGCGTTCTAAATTGGAAGGCGTGGAATTCGTTTTTCACCTGGCTGGCGTGAATCGGCCGCAACATGCCGAAGAGTTCAAGACTGGCAACACGGACCTGACGGCCGAGCTTTCGGAAGCGGTATGTGATCTCGCAACGCGCACCGGCCGGAAGGTGCCGGTACTGTATGCATCTTCGGTCCAGGCGGAACTCGACAATCCCTACGGTGTCAGCAAACGAATGGCGGAGGAGGCTGTTCATGCAGCGTCGAAGCATGACATTCCGGTATTCATTTTTCGGTTACCAAATGTCTTTGGTAAATGGTGCCGCCCGAATTATAATTCCGTGGTGGCGACGTATTGCCACAATATTGCTTCCGGGTTGCCGATTCAGGTCAATGATCCAGCCGCAGTCCTTACTCTGGTGTATGTAGACGACGTTGTCGACGTTTTCGTACGAGCCATGGATGGCCAGTTCCCGGTCTTGGATGAGCAGGGATTTGCGAAAGTATCTCCCCGTTACACCATTACAGTTGGTGAGCTGGCAACTCAGCTGCAAGCCTTTCGTGACAGTCGCCACACCTTGATGACCGAACGGGTCGGCACGGGACTGGAGCGCGCCTTGTACTCGACCTATGTCAGCTATCTGCCGAAGGAATCGTTCTCCTATACCGTGCCGCAGCATGCTGACAAGCGTGGAGTCTTTGTGGAAATGCTGAAGACGCCGGACAGTGGGCAATTTTCCTACTTCACCGCGCACGCCGGCGTAACGCGGGGTGGTCATTATCACCACACGAAAACGGAAAAGTTCCTCGTCATTAAGGGACAAGCACGCTTCAGATTCCGGCACATGCAGACTGGCGAGACCTGGGAAATCCATACGAGTGGCGACAAACCTCAGATCGTCGAGACGGTTCCCGGCTGGACACATGACATCACGAATGTCGGAACCGACGAGCTGATCGCAATGTTATGGGCCAACGAGGTCTTCGACCGCTCCAAACCGGACACGTTTGCGTGTCCGTTGTGAAAAAATGATGAAAAAACTGAAAGTTGTAAGCGTGGTCGGTACCCGGCCGGAAATCATTCGCCTGTCACGTGTGCTGGCGGCACTGGATGCACATTGCGACCACGTGCTTGTGCACACGGGACAAAATTACGATTATGAGCTGAACCAGGTGTTCTTTGATGACCTGGGAGTACGTAAGCCGGACTATTTCCTGAACAGTGCAGCAGGCAGTACCGGCGCCGCCCATACGATCGGTAATCTCATCATCGCTGTGGACCAGGTGCTTGGCGAGGTCAATCCCGAAGCAATGCTCGTCCTGGGCGATACCAACAGCTGTCTTTCCGTGATTCCGGCCAAGCGGCGCAAGATACCGATTTTTCATATGGAAGCAGGCAATCGCTGCTTCGACCAGCGCGTTCCTGAAGAGACGAATCGCCGGATCGTGGATCACACCGCGGACATCAATCTCACTTACAGCACGATCGCGCGTGATTATCTGATGCGTGAGGGGTTGCCGCCGGATCAGGTCATCAAGACGGGCAGCCCGATGTATGAGGTGCTGTCGTATTACCGTCCCCGGATCGAGGCGTCCAATGTTCTCGAACGCCTGGAGCTGCAACCCGGGCAGTATTTCGTCGTCAGCGCACACCGCGAGGAAAACATCGAGTCGGAACGCAGCTTCAGCATGCTAGTTTCGGTGCTCAATGCGGTAGCGGAAGATCATGGCCTGCCTGTCATCGTATCCACGCATCCGCGCACCCAAAAGCGCGTCGACGCCACCGGCGCGGCGTTCCATCCCCAGGTGCGCCTGATGAAACCGTTGGGTTTTCACGACTATGTCAAGCTGCAGATGTCGGCAAGGGCCGTGCTCTCCGACAGTGGCACGATCAATGAAGAGTCGTCGATTCTGAATTTCCCAGCGCTGAATCTGCGCGAAGCCCATGAGCGGCCGGAGGGCATGGAAGAAGCGGCGGTCATGCTGGTCGGGCTGGAAGTCGACCGGGTGCGCCAAGGACTCGACATATTGGCCACGCAGCCACGCGGTGACGATAGGGCTTTGCGCCTGGTCGGTGATTACAGCATGCCGAACGTTTCGGAAAAAGTCGTGCGCATCGTGCACAGCTATACCGATTACGTTAACCGTGTGGTCTGGAAAAAGTATTAAAGGAATAAGTAGATGCGCATTGCGTTAATCGCCGACACTTTTCCGCCGTTTCGCACGTCCGGTGCGGTGCAATTGCGCGACCTGTCGCGCGAGCTCGTGCGCCAGGGGCATGAGTTGACGGTGCTGTTGCCATCGGCAGAACTCAAGCAAGCATGGTCTCTTGAAACCATGGATGGCGTCGAAGTGCTTCGACTGGCGGCGCCCAGGATCAAGGACATCTCTTATCTGCGTCGTACGATCGGCGAGTTTCTGATGCCGTTCGCCATGAAGCGGAATTTCCGGAAGAGCCCATTGGCGAACGTCAAATGGGACGGCGTCGTCTGGTATGCACCATCGATTTTTCACGGCCCGTTCGCGAAAGCCCTGAAGCGTGCGAGTGAATGCAAGGGATATCTGATCATTCGCGATATCTTTCCGGAGTGGGCCGTCGACATGGGCCTGATGGGGCGTGGCCTGCCATATCGATTCTTCGACATGGTCGCCCGCTATCAGTATTCGGTGGCTGATACGATCGGTGTGCAGACTCCCGGCAACCTCACTTACTTCAAGGATTGGACGACGCGTCCCGGCCGCTCACTGGAAGTCCTGCAGAACTGGCTCGGGCCGGCCGCAGGCATCGGATGTTCGATCAATGTATCGAAAACGTCCCTCCACGGGCGTAAAGTATTCGTTTATGCCGGCAATATGGGGATCGCCCAAGGCATGGATATTCTGCTCGACCTGGCTGCACGTCTGCGCAGCAGGAGCGACGTTGGGTTTCTTTTCGTTGGACGCGGCAGTGACGCAAAAAGGCTCGCCGCCGAGTCGGTTGCCCGTGGCCTGGACAATGTGTTGTTTCGGGATGAGATTCATCCGGACGAGATACCGGATCTGTATGCGCAGTGCCACGTCGGACTGGTGGCACTCGATTGCCGGCATAAGTCGCACAACATCCCTGGCAAGTTCTTGACGTATATGCAGAGTGGGCTGCCGGTATTGGCAAATATTAATCGCGGAAATGATCTGGCAGAGCTGATCCGGAGCGAAGAGGTGGGCGCGGTCAGTGAGGATAATTCTCTCGACACTCTGGCGGAACTCGCCGAGGACCTGATTGCGCGATTGGATTCGGATGCGGCATTCAAGTCGCGTTGCAAAGCTCTGTTTTCCCGTCAGTTTTCGGCGGAGGCGGCTGCACAGCAGGTCGTGGCTGCGCTTGGCGTTCATCAAAAGGAAACGCAGCGGCAATCCGCGTCGGCCGCGAAGTCGAACGAGGAATCGAAACTTTCGATACCACGTGTCTGAGTGGAATGTGAAATGGAATTAGTTCTACGTCGCGCTACCATTGAGGATGCTGAAGTTATTTTCGACTGGCGAAACGATCCAGTGACGAGACTGAGTAGCCACAATACGGAAGCGATTGATTTTTCCTCGCATGTTGCCTGGTTCCGCGCTACTCTCGAAAATCCCATGCGGCAGCTGTTGATTGCTGAAAAAGATGGCGCGCCGGTTGGAACTGTTCGAACTGACTACGATGCAAATGGTTCTGCCGAGTTATCCTGGACGATCGCGCCTGGAGCAAGAGGGCAAGGGATAGCAAAGCACATGGTCAAAGCCGTTGCAGATGAAGTCGCCAAAAAATGCGTCGTCAAAGCTGAAGTAAAGGTCGGAAATACGGCATCTGTCAAGGTGGCGGAAGCAGCCGGAATGCAGATGGCCAGGCAGGATGGCTTGCGTATAAGCAGCCGGCGTCGCGGACGCTTTTGGCGAGATTTCATTTAAGGAATGCAATGGTAATTGGCGGCAACATGGAAGGTCGGCACGACATCAAAGTTTTCTCTACATCGTGCCTTAACGGGCTTGTAAACGAGGCCGAGGCATCGGCTCGTCTTCGCCAGCATCGGAATATCCATAAGGATTACGCCGATCCGTGCCAGAGGTTGTTTAATGCCATCGGTATCGGCAGTTACATCCGCCCGCATCGTCATTTGCTGGATCCAAAAGTAGAAGACCTGTTTGCGGTAAAGGGAATGTTTGCCCTCGTGGTTTTCGACGATGCCGGGAACCCTTCGAATGTCGTCAAGTTCGGTACCGAGCGTTTTGGCGACGATATTGCGCCTGGGGTTGAACTGTCGCCCGGCACATGGCATACGGTCGTGGCGTTGACCGAGGCGGCCGTACTGCTGGAACTGAAGGGCGGGCCCTTCAACCCTAACGCGGCCAAAGAGCTGGCATCGTGGGCGCCGGAGGAAGGAACGCCACAGGCGCTGGATTACATGAAAGCGTTGCAAAAATTGATCGACGAATGGAGTCCGCGACCCGTAACTGGTTGAAGAGCTGGGTCGCGATCATCCATGAACGTGGAATCGGCATTCGTGATGAAATGCCGATTTCTGTTTCTAAGTCAGCCTTTTGGATAAAACTGTCACTCGTGTTGAAAAAGAATAGAAAAACGCTGAAGTATTCCTGGTGCGGTTATTTGATTTTTGGAGCCGTGAATGCGTTAGCGGCCACTCCAGGAACCCAGGGACAGTCGGGTTACATAAGTATGCCGAGCGCCTGGGTAGAGCGCGATGGTACGGTGTCCGTAGGCTACAGCTATGATCGGCCTTACGGCAGCTTTTGGACTTCCGCGACCATGCTGCCGTTCTTGCAGATGACTGGGCGCTATGTATCGATTAACGGTATCGCCGGTTTTACGGATGTCCCGGGCCAGTACGGCAGCAATTACGGCCGTTTCAAGGACAAGGTCATGGACGCCAAGCTGCGGTTGCTCAGCGAATCGGGCTGGCTGCCGGAGGTCGCCGTTGGAAGAACAGATTTGTTCGGTACTGAACTGTTCACCGGCGAATACATCGTCGCGTCGAAGACGTTCGGTAAGGCCCGGAATGTCGAGGCAAGTATCGGCTACGGCCATCGCCGGCCCGACGGGATATTTGCCGGCGTGCGTTGGGCGCCCCTGGCTGCGCCCGGTTGGGCTGTCGTGGCCGAGTACGATGCCAACGACTACAAGAAGGACTTTCGGGCGTCCCGCACTGCTGCCGGCAAACGCGAAAAAGGCCCCGCCGTCGGCCTCGAATACCGCTGGGGCTGGCTCGGCGCCCAGGTCGCCCGGCATCGCGACCATTTCAGTGCCAACGCCTATCTCAGCATCCCGTTCGGCGAACGCGAATTCGTCCCCAAGCTGTACGAACCTGCCCCGTTCGACCCGAAGCAGGCGCCGCCGCGCGTCACGGGCGAGGAATGGCAGCAGCAGCCCAGCCATGGCGCCGCGCTCGTGCAGGCGCTGATCAAGCAGGATTTCAAGAACGTCCGCGTCACGTTCGAAGACGGCACGCTGAAGCTGTCGTTGACGAACAGTCGCATCTCCAATCTCGGCCGCGCGGTCGGCCGTGCGGCGCGTACCGCGCTCGCCTTCGCGCCGCAGGGCACGCGCCGGATGCAAATCGCGTACACGAAACTGGAACAGCCCATCGCGACGTATGAATTTACCGATCTGCAGAGTCTGACTGACTATTTGACCGGGTTGTCGAATCGCGAAGCCTTCCTGCAGACCGTCATCGTGCGTTATGCCCAGCCGAGCGATCAGATCGGAGAGGACCAGCACGGCATGCTGGCTGCCGTCGCGAACGAGGGCGCCCTGCAGGTCCAGGTCGGTCAGGACGGCAACACAGTGCAGCTGGCATCGGAAGACCGCGAGGCGAACCGCTTCAAGGTGTATCCCAAGGTGTCGATGTTCTTCAACGACCCGAGCGGCGCCTTGCGCTACGAACTGTGGGCTGCAGGTACCTATGACCGCCGCCTGGCCCCGGGCCTGTTCCTGAACAGCGATTTCAAGCTCACCGTGTACGAGACCGTGTCGGGCGTCACGCAGGCGTCCAACAGCCTGTTGCCCCACGTGCGCTCGGACATCGCCGACTACAAGCGCGGCGGCCGTTTCAAGCTGAACCGGTTGATGCTCAACAAGTACATGATGCCGTCCGAACGGGTGTACGCGCGCGTCTCCGGCGGTCTGTACGAAGAGATGTTCCGCGGCATCGGCGGCCAGGTGTTGTACCTGCCGAAGGACAGCCGCTGGGCCGCCGACGTGAACGTCGACGCCCTGCAGCAGCGCGGCGTGAAAGGGTGGTTCGACAAGCGCGACTACCAGACCGTCAGCGGCTTCGCGTCCCTGCATTACAAGTTGCCGTACGACGTCACCGCGACGGCTCGCGCCGGCCGCTTCCTCGCCAAGGACAACGGCGTGCGCATGGAGTTCAAGCGGCGCTTCCCGTCCGGCGTGGAAATCGGCGCCTGGTACACGAAGACGAGCGGCAAGGACATCACGAATCCGGGCACGCCGTCGAACCCGTACAACGACAAGGGTATCTTCCTGTCGGTGCCGCTGAACATCATGCTGCTGTCCGACACGCAGACCACCGCAGGCGTGGCCCTGTCGCCATGGACGCGCGACGTCGGCCAGATGGTGGCGAGCCCGGGCGACCTGTACGACCTCGTCGAGCAGCCGCGCCGCGACATGAACACGTTCGACGGTCTCGGCAACTTCGCCGAGCGGCGCGACGAACAGAACCTCCCGGCCGTGAATCCGCCCGTGGACGCCATGCCGAACCCGTGGCCGCTGTTCCGCATGCGCGTGGAACAATCCGTCAAGTCGACGCCGACCCTGCCGCAATGGGGCAACGGCGCCATCATCGGCGGCGGCGCGATCCTGGCCAGCGCACTGCTCGACAAGCCGGTCGATCGTTTCATGAAGAAGCACCAGGGTTCCAGCGTCGCGCGGGCCTGGAACAATATTGGCAAGGCGACGCCGGTCGTCCTGGCAGGCGCCGCGGCCGGGGCCGTCGCGTTTGGCGATGCGCGCATGCAGAACATTGGTATCATCTCGCTCGAATCGGTCGTCGGGGCCGCGGCCCTGTCGATCGGGGCGAAGCATCTCGCCGGGCGTGCCCGGCCGATCGACGGGAAGGGACAGTGGGGCAAGGCCGCGGACAAGTCGAATGCGTCGTTCCCGTCCAATCACGCCAGCGTGGCGTTCGCGGCAGTAACGCCGTTCGCCCAGGAATACGATGCCCCATGGCTGTACGGGCTGGCCGCCGCCGGCTCGCTGGGCCGCACGGCCGGACGCCAGCACTGGGTCTCCGACGTCGTGGCCGGCGGCGTCCTCGGCATGGCCGTGGGCGGCTGGCTGTGGCAGGCGCAGCGCGACAATGTGCGTTCGAGCTTCGCCGTGACGCCGGGCACGAATTCCGTTAGCGTGGCGTGGTTCGGGACTTATTGATAAAATGTAATCTTTGATCGCGCGGTGGCACCGGATATCCGGGCCGGCCAACCTGGCGCTCGACCGGCCCGTGCGGATCTGTCAACCGGGGAGTGACTATATGATTTTGACGACAGGCGGCGCCGGCTTCATCGGCAGTAATTTCGTGCTGGACTGGTGCGCCTTGACCGACGAGCCGGTCATCAACCTCGACAAGCTGACGTATGCCGGCAACCTCGAGAACCTGGCCAGCCTGCGCGACAACCCCGGGCACATCTTCGTGCAGGGCGACATCGGCGACGTGGACCTCGTGCGGCGCCTGCTGCAGGAACACCAGCCGCGCGCCGTCGTGAACTTCGCGGCCGAGAGCCACGTGGACCGCAGCATCCACGGCCCGGGCGAATTCATCCAGACGAACATCGTCGGCACCTTCCACCTGCTCGAAGCCGTGCGCGAATACTGGAGCGCGCTGCCGGACGACCGCAAGGCCGCGTTCCGCTTCCTGCACGTGTCGACCGACGAGGTCTACGGCTCGCTCGGCAAGGACGACGCCGCGTTCCGCGAGACGAACCGCTACGAACCGAACAGCCCGTATTCCGCCAGCAAGGCGGCCAGCGACCACCTCGTGCGCGCCTATCACCACACGTATGGCCTGCCGGTGCTGACCACCAATTGCTCTAACAACTATGGGCCTTACCACTTCCCGGAAAAGCTGATCCCGCTGTGTATCCACAATGCACTGGCCGGCAAGCCGCTGCCGATCTACGGCGACGGCCAGCAGATCCGCGACTGGCTGTACGTGAAGGATCACTGCTCGGCTATCCGGCGCGTGCTCGAAGGGGGCCAGCTGGGCGAGGTCTACAACGTCGGCGGCTGGAACGAGAAGGCCAACCTCGACGTCGTCAAGACGCTGTGCGCGATCCTCGACGAACTGAGCCCACGCGCGGACGGCCAGTCGTACGCGACCCAGATCACCTTCGTTACCGACCGCCCCGGCCATGACCGCCGCTACGCGATCGATGCGACCAGGCTGGAGCGCGAGCTGGGCTGGAAGCCGGCCGAGACGTTCGAGACGGGCATCCGCAAGACGGTGCAGTGGTACCTCGACAACCAGGAATGGGTGCAGCACGTGACGAGCGGCAGCTACCGCGCCTGGGTCGGCCAACAATACGGTGCCTGAAATGAAGATTCTCCTGACCGGCAAGAACGGCCAGCTCGGCTTCGAACTGCAGCGCGCGCTGGCGCCGCTCGGCGAAGTCATCGCCGTCGGCACGCAGGATTGCAACCTGGCCGACGCCGACGCCGACGCGCTGCGCGCGCTGGTGCGCCGCGTCGCGCCGGACGTGATCGTCAATCCGGCGGCGTACACGGCCGTCGACAAGGCCGAGTCCGACGAAGCGACGGCCCGTGCCGTCAACGCCGTGGCCCCGGCCATCCTGGGCGAGGAAGGCGCGAAGCTGGGCGCGCTCGTGCTGCATTACTCGACGGACTACGTGTTCGACGGCACGAAGCAGGGCGCCTATACGGAAAACGATGCGCCGGCGCCGCAGAGCGTCTACGGCCGCACGAAGCTCGAAGGCGAACAAGGCCTGGCGGCCGCCAATCCGCGCCACTTGATCCTGCGCACGAGCTGGGTCGTGGGCGCGCACGGCGGCAATTTTGCCAAGACGATGCTGCGCCTGGCGGGCGAGCGCGAGAAGCTCACCGTCGTCGCCGACCAGTTCGGTGCCCCGACGCCGGCCGCGCTGCTGGCCGACCTCAGTGCCCACCTCGTGCGCGAGCATGCGCGCGCGCGCGGCACCGGCTTCCCCTATGGCACGTATCACGTCGCGGCGGGTGGCGAGACGAGCTGGCACGGCTATGCGCAATTCGTGATCGGCGAGGCGCTGGCGGCCGGTAAAAATCTCAAAGCCAGCGTGGATGCCGTCGCGCCGCTGGCCACCGAACAGTATCCGACGCCGGCCAGACGCCCCCTCAATTCGCGGCTCGATACGACCCGCTTCCGCACGACGTTCGACCTGCGCCTGCCGCCGTGGCAGGAAGGCGTGCGCCACGTGCTCCGGCAAATCCTGTAAGAGGCAGCCATGTCCCAAATCAAGCGTAAAGGCATCATCCTGGCCGGCGGTTCCGGCACGCGGCTGTATCCGGTGACCCAGGCCGTCAGCAAGCAGCTGATGCCGGTCTACGACAAGCCGATGATCTACTACCCGCTCAGCACCTTGATGCTGACTGGCATCCGCGACGTGCTCGTCATCAGCACGCCGCAGGACACGCCCCGTTTTGCCGACCTGCTCGGCGACGGCAGCCGCTGGGGCATGAGCATCCAGTATGCCGTCCAGCCGTCGCCGGACGGCCTGGCCCAGGCCTTCATCATCGGCAAGGATTTCGTGGGCAACGACCCGAGCGCGCTCGTCTTGGGCGACAACATCTTTTACGGTCACGACCTTGTAAAACAACTGCACAGCGCCAACGAACGCACCGACAGCGCCACCGTGTTCGCCTACCACGTGCAGGATCCCGAGCGCTACGGTGTCGTCGAGTTCGATGCGGACCACCGTGCCCTGAGCATCGAGGAAAAGCCGAAGGCGCCGAAATCGTCGTATGCCGTGACCGGCCTGTACTTCTACGACAACGACGTGTGCAACGTGGCGGCCGACATCAAGCCGTCGGCGCGCGGCGAGCTGGAGATCACCGACGTCAACCGCTGCTACCTCGAGCGCGACAAGCTGAACGTCGAGATCATGGGCCGCGGCTTTGCCTGGCTCGACACCGGCACGCACGACAGCCTGCTGGAGGCGGCCAGCTTCATCGCGACCTTGCAGAAGCGGCAGGGCCTGCAGGTGGCGTGCCCGGAAGAGATCGCCTACCGCCAGGGCTGGATCGACGCCGCCGCGCTGCAGAAGCTCGCCGCACCGCTGGCCAAGAACGGCTACGGCAATTATCTTTTGAACCTGTTGAAATAGTCCGCCCATGCCATATACCGTTACCCCGACCGCCATTCCAGACGTCCTGATGCTGGAGCCGAAAGTCTTCGGCGACGCGCGCGGCTTCTTTTACGAAAGCTTCAATGCGCGCGACTTTGCCCAGGCCACCGGCGTCGACGCCCAGTTCGTGCAGGACAACCATAGCAAGTCGGCCAAGGGGGTATTGCGCGGACTGCATTACCAGATCCAGCATGCCCAGGGCAAGCTGGTGCGGGTGGTGCGGGGCAGCGTGTTCGACGTCGCGGTCGATCTGCGCAAGTCGTCGCCGACTTTCGGCCGCTGGGTGGGCGTGGAGCTGAGCGGGGACAATCATCGCCAACTGTGGGTGCCGCCGGGCTTCGCGCACGGCTTCGTCGTCCTGAGCGAATCCGCCGAATTCCTGTACAAGACGACGGATTACTGGTATCCGGAGCATGAGCGCAGCCTGTCGTGGAACGATCCGGCCATCGGCATCGGCTGGCCCATCGATTTCGCGCCGCAGCTGGCGGCCAAGGATCAGGCCGGGAAACTGCTCGCGCAAGCCGAAGTGTTCGACTGAGCGCGGGGCAGTACCTGCCAAAGAAAACGGCCGCTGTTGCGGCCGTTTTTCTTGCAGTGCCCAAACCGGAACGCGCACGCGTTCCAGATCGTAGGGTGGGCGGCCTCCGCCCACGCATAACATCAACGCGACTCGTACGTCACGACTCGTACGTCACGCGTGGGCACGGGGTGCCCACCCTACGGGTCCTTCTGAACTGAACGGCATTACGCTGTTCCGGCGTGGATCAGTGGTGCGTCGTGGTCGAGTGGTTCGTGGTCGAACCGTTGTCCGACGAAGCGACGGCCACGGCGGCGACAGCGGCGCCAATCGCGGCCACGGTGCCGACCGACAGACCAGCGATCGCGGTCGTGCCCATGAAGCCCGTACCCGTTGCGGCGGTGCCCGCGGTACCGGCAGCGGAGCCGGTGCCTGCGGCGGAGCCCGAGGCAGTGCCAGTCTGGCCGGTAGCGGCAGTGTTACCCGCGTTGGCGGTTGCGGCTTCTTGAGCCAGGACCTGGGCCGACAGCAGGCTCAGAATGGCGGTCGTGACGAGAAATTTCTTCATTTCGTATCCTTTGTTCGATTAACGGGGCACCTGCGCATGGCAATGTTGCTTGACTCATTATATAGCAAGCCAACATTGCTTTGATTCATCAAATGCCGGTTTTATGGCTAGCTCAGCCGAAAATGTCATCTTTTTTCGACATAAGCAATTTGCAATTTTGACAGATAGTGGAACACATTCCTATCACTTTTACCGAGTGTGTTGTGTGTTCACATTGGTATGCCCGTAGAAGAATGCACATCGTAAACACGATATGCAGGCTGTTTGCCGTCCTTCTTTTTCTCTAGGTCTGCGGCAACATCTGGAATAATGCCAGCCTGAACCAAAGTAACGGAGTGCGGGATGGCGGAAGACAGCGACGCGGAACGGACCGAACCAGCGTCAGAGAAGCGGCTGAGGCAGGCGCGCGAAGACGGCGACATTCCCCGTTCGCGCGAAGTTGCGACTTTTACCGTTTTGATGACGGCCGGCGCCGGCATGTGGATGCTGGGCGGCGGGCTCGTCAACACGCTGTCGTCCGTGCTGGAGCGCGGGCTGTCGCTCGACCGCGAGCAGATCTACAACCCGAACGTGCTGGTCGAACGCATTCTCGCCGACGTCGTTCGCGTGCTGCTGGCCTGCCTGCCGCTGGCGGGCGCCGTCATGCTCATGATGCTGGCGGCGCCCCTGCTGATCGGCGGCTGGAATTTCAGCGCCAAGGCGTTCACGCCCAATTTCGGCAAGCTCAATCCGATGCGCGGCCTGGGCAACATGGTGTCGACCAATGCGCTCGTCGAGCTGCTGAAGGCCGTCGCCAAGACGCTGCTCGTCGGCGCGGTCGGTTGGTTCGTCGTGATGAGCCAGAAGGATGCCGTGATCGGCCTCGTCGTCGAACCGTTCGGTACGGCCGCGCCGCACCTGGGCAGCATCCTCGCCAAGGCATTCCTGACCATGGTCGGCGCGCTGGGCGCAATCGCCATCCTCGACGGTCCGTACCAGATGTGGCATTACGCCGACAAGCTCAAGATGACGCGCCAGGAAGTGATCCAGGAATCGAAGGAATCGGACGGCAACCCGCAGATCAAGGGCAAGATCCGCCAGATGCAGCGCGAGATGGCGCAGAAGCGCATGATGTCCAACGTCCCGACCGCCGACGTGGTCGTGACCAACCCGACCCACTTCGCCGTCGCGCTCAAGTACGCGGACGGGCAGCGGGGCGCGCCGCGCGTCGTGGCCAAGGGTACCGACGAGGTCGCGGCGAAGATCCGCGAGATCGCGAAGGAAAACAAGGTCGCGCTGCTGGAAGCGCCGGCCCTGGCGCGTGCGCTGTACAAGCACACGGAAATCGACGACGAGATTCCGGAAGCGCTGTACTCGGCCGTGGCCGAAGTGCTGGCCTACGTCTTCCAGCTGCGCGCCTACAGCAAGGGCACGCTCGACCAGTATCCGGACCGTCCGAAGAAACTGCCGGTTCCGCCGGAAATGGACCCGTTCAACCCCGCGTCGCAGAAGCCGGGTACCGATGCGGGAGCCGGTACGCCGCACTGATCACGCCGGCACATCGCATGCGTCACGCGTGGGCGGAGGGCCGCCCACCCTACGGCCGGCATGGCGGACACCCCGCGTAGGGTGGGCACCCCGTGCCCACGCGAAAGCCAGCACGGTAGGGTGGTCACCCCGTGCCCACGCGAAAGCCAGCGTGACGCGAACGCCGCCCACCCACGAATTGCGAGGTTATTCCCCGTCTCCTTCCCGCATAGTTTCCGTGGGGCATCAGCAATAATGGCGTATCCCTGAATGATGGAGTACGCATGAACGGTTTCAGACTGCCAGCCTGGCTGCAACAGATCGGTGCCCGCAGCAACGCGCTGGCGGCGCCGATCCTGATCATCCTGCTGCTGGTAATGATGATCCTGCCGTTGCCGGCATTCGCGCTCGACCTGTTCTTCAGCTTCAACATCGCGATGTCCGTGATCGTGCTGCTGACCGCGTTGTACACGGTCAAGCCGCTCGATTTCATGGCGTTCCCGGCCGTGCTGCTCGTGACGACCATGCTGCGCCTGTCGCTGAACGTCGCGTCCACGCGCGTCGTGCTGACCGAGGGCCACACGGGCGGCGCCGCGGCCGGCAAGGTGATCGAGGCATTCGGCCACTTCCTGATCGGCGGCAACTACACGGTCGGTCTCGTCGTCTTCATCATTCTCACCATCATCAACTTCACGGTCGTGACCAAGGGTGCGGGCCGTATCGCCGAAGTGGGCGCGCGCTTCGCCCTGGACGCGATGCCCGGCAAGCAGATGGCGATCGACGCCGACCTGAACGCCGGCCTGATCGGCGAAGAGGACGCCAAGCGCCGCCGCTCCGAAGTGTCGATGGAAGCCGAGTTCTACGGCGCCATGGACGGTGCGTCGAAATACGTGCGCGGCGACGCCGTGGCCGGCATCCTCGTCACCGTGATCAACGTCGTCGGCGGCCTGATCGTCGGCATGGTCCAGCACGACATGGCCTTTGGCGACGCCGTCAAGAATTACACGCTGCTCGCCATCGGTGACGGCCTCGTCGCGCAGATCCCGTCGCTGATCATCTCGATCGCGGCCGGTATGGTCGTGTCGCGCGTGGCCAGCGACAAGGACGTGGGTTCGCAAGTCGTCAGCCAGCTGTTCGCGAAACCGGAAGTGCTGTACATCACGGGCGGCATCATCGGCGGCATGGGCCTGATCCCGGGCATGCCGAACCTCGTGTTCCTGCTGCTGGGCAGCACGCTGTTCGGTGGCGCCTATCTGCTGGAAAAGCGCCGCAAGAACATGCCGCCGGAAGAATTGCAGCGCGCGGGCGGCGGTGCGGGCCCGGCAGGCTCGCCCGGCGGAGGCGCCGCCGCGGCCACCACGCCCGCGGAGCAGGAAGAGGCGAGCTGGCAGGACGTCATGCCGGTCGACACGCTCGGACTGGAAGTGGGCTACCGCCTGATTCCGCTCGTCGACAAGGCGCAGAACGGCGAACTGCTGAAGCGCATCAAGGGCATCCGCAAGAAGTTCGCGCAGGAAGTCGGCTTCCTGGCGCCGCCGGTGCACATCCGCGACAACCTGGAGCTGAAACCGTCGGCCTACCGCATCACGCTGAAGGGCGTCGAAGTGGGCAGCGGCGAGGCGATGAACGGCCAGTACCTGGCGATCAACCCGGGCATGGCGAGCGGCACCCTGCCGGGCCTCGTGACGACGGACCCCGCGTTCGGCCTGCCGGCCATCTGGATCGACGCCGCGCTGAAGGACGACGCGCAGAGCATGGGCTATACCGTCGTCGACGCCGGCACCGTCGTCGCCACGCACCTGAACCACCTGATCACGACGCACGCGTCGGAACTGCTGGGCCGCATGGAAGTGCAGGCGCTGCTCGACCACCTGGCCAAGGATGCACCGAAACTGGTCGAAGACCTGGTGCCGAAGGTCGTGTCGCTGTCGACGTTGCAGAAAGTGCTGCAGAACCTGTTGCAGGAAGGCGTGCACATCCGCGACATGCGCACGATCATCGAGACGCTGTCCGAGCATGCGGGCAGCACGAACGATCCAAACGACTTGACCGCGCTGGTGCGTGTGTCGCTGGGCCGCGCCATCGTGCAGCAATTGTTCCCGGGCACGAACGAACTGTCCGTGATGACCCTGGACAACCGCCTCGAACGCCTGCTCGTGCAGGCCCTGAACGCCGGCGGCGACGGCACGGGCATCGAGCCTGGCCTGGCGGACACGATCGTCCAGCAGGCTGCCAATGCTGCGCAGCAACAAGAGGCGATGGGACTGACGCCGGTGCTCCTCGTGCCGGGGCCGCTGCGGACGCTGTTGTCGCGGTTCCTGCGTCGGGCGTTGCCGCAGCTCAAGGTCTTGTCACACTCGGAAATTCCTGAATCCAAGACAATTCGTGTCACTAGCCTCGTTGGCGCCAATTGATTGGCGTAAGGAAATTTGTTGGGATTCTTTCGAGGCCGCAGCGCAACAATCGCTTCGCTAATAGTGGCAAAAGTCGATTGGTAGAGTTGATTTATGCTAACATCCTTGCGCTCTAACGCTTAGCACGCTCAAGAAATCAGTCTGAGTAGACCGGTTCTGCCAGCCGAATCGGTCATGTGCCCCTCAATCGTCATTTGCTCAACACGCTGCAAAGACAGTCTGCGAATGTACAGGAAGTAAAAGATGCCGGAATACCAGTTTGTATTGCTTGGGTTGACCGCATGGGTGGCGAGTTTCGTCATCAGCCAACTCATCGTCCGTTCTCAAAAGTGGCATGGACGCCTGACGCACGACCACGACCTGGGCGGTGTGCAAAAGGTCCATACCACCGCCGTGCCGCGTATCGGCGGCCTGGCCGTGATAGGCGGCATCCTGCTCGGCCTCGTGCTGTTCCAGCAGATCTTTCCGGGCCAGGTGAGCGCCAACCGCGCATCGCGCATCTATTTGCTGCTCGGCGCCAGCCTGCCGGCCTTCCTGGCAGGCCTGATCGAGGACTTCACCAAGCGCGTGTCGGTCCGCGTGCGGCTTGTCGCCACCGCACTGAGCGCACTGGTCGCAAGTCTTGCACTGGGCGCCACTGTCGGCGAACTGGACATCTGGGGCCTGGATGCGCTGCTGACGATCGCGCCGCTGGCGATCGTTGCCACCGCAGTGTTCGTGGCAGGCGGTTCCAACGCCATCAACATCATCGACGGTTTCAACGGCCTGTCGGGCAGTACGATCATCATCATGGCGATCGGCCTGGCCGCCGTCGGGCTGCAAGTCGGCGACAGCTTCGTTGCCGTACTCGGTGCGCTGTGCGCGGGCGCCACGCTGGGCTTCCTGATGCTGAACTATCCGTCCGGGAAAATGTTCCTCGGCGATGGCGGGGCGTATTTCCTCGGTTTCTGGGTGTCGGAAATGGCGGTCCTGCTGCTGGTGCGTCATCCGGAGCTGAGCGCGTGGCAAATTCTCGCTATCTGCGGTTATCCGGTCATCGAAGTGCTGTTCAGCATCTATCGCCGCAAGTTCGTCCGCAAGGTCAGCCCGGGCGCGCCGGATGCATTGCACCTGCACGGGCTCGTGTTCCGCCGTCTCGTTTTCAAATATGTGCGCCGTGACGCCGCTCGTCCCTGGAAGCGCAACGCGATGGTGCCGTGCTTCATGGCGCCGGCGGTGGCGGCTTGTGTGGCGGTCAGCGTTCTGTTTCGGCCAGTCGACCCCGGCGGCCGTGGCGATCGTGGTTGCCCAGGTCGTGTTGTATATCGCGGTATATGGCCGTCTCGTGCGTGGACGCTGGACGGTGCGGCGCGGTGACAGGGCGGAGCAGGCCCTCGACGTTGGAATTGAAGTGCGCTGAGAAATTGGTGCTGCTAAATTACAAGGACCGCGGTTTCACATCGAAACCGCGGTTTTTTTATGTCCTGAACAGTGTCAGCGAGCCCGTGTCCTGATCCACCAGTCATTGAACCACATCGCAAACTGGAAGAGCAGACCCGTGGCAAAGAGGAAGTCGGCGGTTCGCCCGACCTTCAGGGCCGCGGCGAGCACCCCTGTAATGAGAAATACGGTACGGAAGATGGGAATACAGCGGTCCAGCACCTCGCATACATGAACGAGGGCGGCTTCAGCACCGGGGGTGCCGGGTTGGCGCTTCGGTATTCTCAGTTTCATCTGTTGGCCTTTCGATGTAAGCCAAGTACACGGTGTTTACGCAGTCTAGCACGACCATAAAATTCGTTGTTACATTTGAACACAATTTGCGATCAAGACACTGATTCGTTCTGTTCTATTACGCTTATCATGTCAAAATTGCCACAAATATTAAAAGTTGAACAATTGACTGTTTGAGAATTGTCTCATAGATGAGAGATTGTGCCCGTACCGATGATCTTGTTGCTGTGTTCCAATTCTCTCACCATTGTATTTACGTGGCAATTAACTTCTCTGGCGATCGGTGCAGGTGTGCCATCCGCGCCGCGTGGATGAAATAAGCGCTTTTCCCCGTCCTGTTCCCGCGATGGTTTCCTACCGGCATCGTCAATAATCCTCACTGTGAATGGGCGACTGTGCCCGCATGACCGGATAGCGAACCAAGCCAGCAAGAGCGGAGAACAACGATGAACGTGAAGAAATTTACAGCGGCGACTTCCCGCGAGGCCCTGCGCAAAGTGCGCGAGGCCCTGGGGCCGGACGCGGTCATCCTGTCGAACCGCCCGGTCGATGGCGTGGTCGAAATCCTTGCACTGGACAACGACGACGTCGCGTCGCTGGCTTCCCCGGCACCGGAATCGGAAATGGCCGCGCCGCGCCCGAACCTGCGCATCCAGGAGCCGACGTTCGACGACTTCGAGCCGGCTCCCGCCCCGGCCCCGGCACCGCGCCCGGCAGCCCGCCCGGCACCGCGCGCTTTCCAGGAAGCCCCGGCCGCGCGCCAGCCGATGAATTCGCTGTACGACATGGACGAGCCCGCCGCACCGGCCGTGGCACCGACCTACGCCAACCGCCGCGCCCCGCAAGCGGCGGACGTTCCGGCCTTCGACATGTCCGCGATGACCGCGATGATGTCGGCCGCGATCGCCCAGGCGAAGGAATCCGCCGCCGCCGAAATGCACGGCATGATGAACGAGATCCGCGCCATGCGCGGCACGATGGAATCGCAGCTGGCCGAGCTGTCGTGGGGCACCACCCAGCAGCGCGAGCCGCAGAAGGCCGCCGTGCTGCGCGAGATGCTGGCCGCCGGCTTCTCGGCGAGCCTGTCGCGCTACCTGGTCGACAAGCTGCCGGCCGGCAAGGATGCCGCCGAATCGCTGCGTTGGGTCAAGACGGTCCTGGCACGCAACATCACGACGATGGCCGACGAGGATGCGATCCTCGACCGCGGCGGCGTGTTCGCGCTGGTCGGCCCGACCGGCGTCGGCAAGACGACGACGACCGCCAAGCTCGCGGCCCGCTGCGTGATGCGCCACGGCCCGGAAAAGCTGGCGCTGATCACGACGGACGCCTACCGTATCGGCGGCCACGAGCAACTGCGCATCTACGGCAAGATCCTGGGCGTGATGGTGCACTCGGTGAAGGACGAGGCCGACCTGCGCATCGCCCTGAAGGAACTGCGCAACAAGCACACCGTGCTGATCGACACGATCGGCATGTCGCAGCGCGACCAGATGGTGACGGAGCAGGTCGCCATGCTGACGGAGTCGGGCGCCGACGTGAAGCGCCTGCTGTGCCTGAACGCGACGTCGACGAACGAGACGCTGAACGAAGTCGTGCGCGCCTACCAGGGCACGGGCCTCGCTGGCGCCATTATGACCAAGATGGACGAAGCCGCCTCGATCGGCAACGTGCTGGACGTGCTCGTGCGCCAGAAGCTGAACCTGCACTACATCTCCAACGGCCAGCGCGTGCCGGAAGACCTGCACCTGGCCGACCGCGCGATGCTGGTCGACCGCGCCTTCCGCACCAGGCGCGACGCCGCCTCCCAGATCGCCGACGCCGACCTGCCGCTGATGATGGGCGGCCTCGGCAACCTGAACAACGACCGTTCGCTGCGCGAGGTGTACGTTGGCTAGTTTCGACTTCGACCAGGCGGAGGGCCTGCGCCGGATGCTGGCCGGCCCCAAGCCGCGCATCGTGACCTTCCTCTCCGCGACGCCCCACGACGACAAGGGCGCCATGCTCGTCAACCTGGGCGCCTCGCTGGCCCAGTCCGGCAATGACGTGATGATCGTCGACGCCTGCACGCGCGACTACGGCGTGGCCCAGCGTCTCGGCGTCGACCGTGGCCCGAGCCTGCTGCAGGTCGCGCGCCAGGAATGCGCGCTGAACCAGGTGATCCACCCGGTGCCGCAAGGTTTTTCCGTGGTGAAGATGGCACATGAACTCGTCGTCCCCGCGCAGGCGGGGACCCAAGTTTCTTCGAGCAGCCGGGTACGCCAGCAAAATTGGGCTCCCGCCTACGCGGGAGCGACGGATGAGATGCGGCGTCTGGCCAAAACCTTCGACGTTCTGGTCCAGCAATCGTCCGGCAGCATCATCATGGTCGACGGCGAATTTTCCGACGATGGCACCTTCCCCGTGCCGATCATGGCCTCGTCCGAGATCGTCGTGCAGGTGTCGACGAGCGCCACGTCGATCACGAACGCATATGCGCTGATCAAGCGTTTGTCGCAGCATCTCGGCCGCCGCCCGTTCGGTATTCTTGTCACGGGCGCCACCGAAGCCGAGGCGAAGGTGGTATACGATAATATGTCATCTGCGGCAACTCGTTACTTGGCGGTAACGCTGACCTCGATGGGCTCCGTACCGGCGGACGAGTACCTGCACCGCGCCGCGCGCCTCGGGCGCGCCGTGGTCGACGCATTCCCGCTGGCCGGCGCTTCGGTGGCGTTCCGCCGCCTGGCCGGGCGCTTTGCGCGCACCGGCATGCAGCAGGGACGGGCCGCCTGAAGCGGCGAAGAATAATTAATTACTGGAACCATGTACACGGTCAAAGGGAAAGCGGACAAAAACTCTCTGCTGACGGAGCACATGCCGTTGGTGAAGCGTCTCGCCCACCAGATGAAGGCCAAGCTCCCGCCGTCCGTCGAAGTCGATGACCTGGTACAGGCCGGCATGATGGGCCTGCTCGATGCGATCAACCGCTACGAGGAGAACCACGGCGCGCAGTTCGAGACCTATGCGGTGCTGCGCATCCGCGGCGCGATGCTGGACGAGCTGCGCAGCAGCGACTGGATGCCGCGCTCCACGCGCGCCAACATGCGCAAGGTCGAGTCGGCCATGGCCGCGCTGCAACAGCAACTGGGCCGTCCGCCCAGCGAATCGGAGGTCGCGAAGTCGCTCAAGCTGTCGCTGGGCGATTACCAGGACCTGCTGGGCGATTCCGGCGGCCACCAGCTCGTGTACTACGAAGACTTCCACGACGACGACGGCGGCGACGGCTTCCTCGACCGCTATGCCGTGGACGACGACGATCCGCTGAAGAGCCTGCTCGACACGGACTTCCGCCAGACCGTCATCGACGCCATCGACGCGTTGCCGCCGCGCGAGAAAATGCTGATGGGCCTGTACTACGAAGAAGAACTCAACCTCAAGGAAATCGGCGCCGTGATGGGCGTGTCGGAATCGCGCGTCTCGCAGCTGCACACCCAGGCCGTGGCGCGCCTGCGCACGTATCTGCGGGAGCGCTCGTGGACCTGACCAGCCTGCTCGGTCTTGCGCTGGCGCTGGCCGGCATCTTCGTCGGGCACACGCTCGACGGCGGCAAGTTTTCCTCGCTGTTCCAGCCCGCCGCGTTCGCCATCGTCGTCGTCGGCACGTTCGGCGCCGTGCTGCTGCAGACGAAGTCGCAAGCCTTCGTGCGCGGCGTGCGCATGCTGCGCTGGGTGTTCGTCACCCCGCCGGACCGGCGCCATGCGCTGGCCCGCGAAATCCATTTGTGGAGCCTGTCCGCGCGGCGCGACGGCCTGCTGTCGCTCGAGCAGTACATGGCCAAGGCCGACCCGTTCATCCAGAAGGGCCTGCGCCTCGTCGTCGACGGCATCCAGCCCGACAAGCTGCGCAGCCTGATGCACACGGAAATCAACAACTACGAATTCCGCGAACGCCAGGCCGCGCGCATCTGGGAATCGGCGGCCGGCTATGCGCCCACCGTCGGCATCCTCGGCGCCGTGCTGGGCCTGATCCACGTGATGGAAAACCTGTCGGACCCGTCGAAACTCGGCGCCGGCATCGCCGTCGCGTTCGTGTCGACCGTGTACGGCGTGGGTCTCGCGAACCTGTTCTTTTACCCGGTCGGCAACAAGATCAAGGGCATCGTCAGCGAGCGCGTGGCCCAGTACGAAATCCTCGCCGACGTCTTCCACGACATCGCCACCGGCGACTACACGCGCGTGCTCGACGAGCGCGTGGCGTGCCTGCTGGCCGAACACTGATCCGGAACCATGGCGCGCCGCAAGAAGTACGAGCAGGACAACGAGAACCACGAACGCTGGCTGATTTCCTACGCCGACTTCATCACCTTGCTGTTCGCGTTCTTCGTCGTCATGTACGCGGTGTCCGTGGTTAATATCGGCAAGTACACGGTGCTGTCGGAAGCGCTGGGCGACGCGTTCGGCGGCCGCGGCGCGGCGAACAAGTCGAATACGATGGTCGAGGTCGAGGCATTGCCGCTGTCGGCCATCCTCGCCCACAAGCGTGCGGAAGCGGCCAAGCGCGACCGCGAGCGCCTCGAGCTCTTGGCGCAAAAGCTGGACAGCATCCTCAAACCCCTCGTCAACACCGGCAAGATGCGCGTCACGCAGACGGCGCGCGGCGTCACGCTCGAGATCAATGCGAGTGCCCTGTTCGACGAGGGCGATGCCACCCTGACGCCCACCGCGCAGGAGACGCTGCGCACCGTCGCCGGCCTGCTGAAGGACGATCCGCACGGCATCGAAGTGGAAGGTTTCACGGACAACACGCCGATCGGCAACCCGGCGTTCGCATCGAACTGGGAATTGTCGGCCGTGCGCGCCACGACCGTCGTGCGCCTGTTCGCGGCGAACGGCGTCGCCGAGGAACGCCTGGCCGCCGTCGGACGCGGGGCCAACCGGCCGATCGCGTCGAACGACGACCCCGCCGGACGCGCGCGCAACCGGCGGGTGGCCGTCACGATCCTGTCCGGCGCATCAGCCTGAGTTTTCGCCATCTATCGTAGGGTGGGCGGGGATGCAAGGCCGGGGGCCTTACATCCGCCCACGCGCGACGCGTGCGATGTGTTGGCGTACGCCTGGGCACGGCGTGCCCACCCGACGAATCCACCGGGGCGCGGTAAAATGGTTTGAACGCGACAGCATTGTCGCTCGAACGAGGAGACCGGATGAACCTGCACGCAAGCCTGAGCGTCGACGCGCGGCACGACAAGGTATGGATCACCTTCAAGGCGGAAAACCGCGGCGAGCGCCGGGTCTGGCTGCCGCGCGCGCTGACCGATGATCCACGGCCCGGCGGCCGCGTGTTCGACGTGCGCGTGCATCCGGGCGGCGCCCCCATCGCCTACGTGGGCGCCAACGCCGCGCACGGCGGCGCCGACTGGTTCGAGCTCCCGCCGCACTCGGCTCACACGCACACGGTCGACATCACGGCCGACTACGCCTTCCGGCCCGGCGACCACACGTATGAACTGCGCTACGCCGGCCTGGCCCTGGCCGACATCCACCATCCCGAAGCCACCACGCCGCTCGTCACCGAACCCGTGCTGTTTCGCCACATTGCCCCTTAACGCCTGCGTACGTTACGGCGCGGCGTGTTCTCGCCGAAGTATTCGTGCGAATCGGCATTGTCGATCGCGCGGTCGGGATTGCTGCCCGCCAGCGCGCCCGCCGCGGCCTGGCCGTAGACCCAGTCGTCCGTCCCGGCCACCACCGTGAAATGGCTCATCTCGTGCAGCAGCGTGCCGGCCCTGGAATCCGTGCCCGTCATGGGCGCGGTCCAGAACGCCTTGCACACGTGGATCGCGTACGGCCGGTTCGGATAGACAAAGGCATACCACGGCTGGGTGCACGCGCAGTCGACCGCGATGGGCCGCGTGGCGAAGGCGTCGCGGATGGCCTCGACGTGGCGGGACACGGTGGCCGCGCGCGCCTCGTCCAACGGACCGAACCATCCCGTGTAGCGGTCCGCCAGCGCGCCGGCCCGCAGGTAGGCATCGCCATCCTGCACCATCGATTGGGCGGCCTGGACGCTGGCGGCGATGCTCTCCTGCTGTGCGTTCGAGCAGTGATCGAACGTGAGTCCGCTGCCGGCGGGCGTGCCCGGGGTGACGGGTTCATAGTTGGACTCCGGCATGCCGCGCGGCAGCCGGCCATCGATCCAGACCGACGCCGCGAGCGGGGCAGCCGCCGCCTGCAGGCGGTCGGCGCGGTAGCGGATGGTGTACGCGCCCGTGATGTCCATCCGGTAGAGCGCGGACAATTCCACGCGGCTGCTGCGCGCCGCACCGGGTGCAAGCGCGATGAGATCGGCGGACGTGGGCGGCGCCCGCTTCACCTGGATGCCGAGATAGCTGACGGGCAGGCCGTCGCGCGTGACGTCGAACAGCGGCGCCTGCACGCCCGCGAACGGGGTCTGCCACTTCGGCAGGGTCTGCCAGGTGCGCGACTTGTTGCGGATCGTCACCGTCACGACGATGTCCTGGCTGCCCGCCACGCTTTGCCGCGCGGGCGTCAACTCGACGACGAGGCCGCCTTGCGGCGCAGCCTGGCCGGCGCCGCTTAGCAGCAAGGTCGACAGCAGTGCGGCGATCCGGTATGCGTTGCCGTTCATGGAGCCTCCAGATGCAATCAAAACCTTTCTTGTACCTCGGCACCGAAATCCCGATCTTGCAAATTCACAGTATTTATCGCCGCGAGACCGCCCCGTTAGCGTTCAATTTGGTACATTGATGCAACATATTGACCGTTGATGTAAGTATTGCTCGATCTACATTTAATAAACTGCTATCATCTATTGATTCTCTGGATACGAAAGTTTCATCAGGGAATCTTCCTTCCAAGCCGGCGCGGCCTTGCCCACGGCGTCAATCGCTTCAGCACATGAATATCGAGCACGACAGCCAGGGATCCCGCGTGAGCGGACTTCGTACGCACGGCCGGCCAACCGCGGGCAGGGCGGCATGAGGCGGCACGCGCGCAAGATTCCGTCCACGGTACGGCTGTCCATCCTCACCACTTTGCTGGCTCTGTTCATGGCCTGGCTCGCGCTCGGCAACGCGGCGCGCCTGCCGTGGGATCCGCGCTGGTACCTGACGGCGCACACGGCGATGGAAGTGTTTTCGGTCGTCGTGGCGATGCTCGTGTTTGCCACGGGCTGGCACGGCATCGGCCGCGACATGCCGATCCGCGTGGCCCTGCTGTCGCCGAGCGCACTGGCCGTCGGCCTGCTCGACATCGGCCACCTGATGTCGGTCCACGGCATGCCCGGCGTGGCGGGACCGGGGTCGGTCGGATACGGCATCGAATTCTCTCTGCTCGCGCGCGTCGTCAGTGCCGCGGCGCTGCTCGTCGCCGCGTTCGCGCCGCGCGAGCGCACGGTCGGCCGGCGCGTGCGCGGCTGGGCGCTGCTGGCGGCGCTGGGCATCGTCGCGCTCGGCTTCTGGCTGGCCGTGGCCGATCCGCTGGCGCTGCCGGCGACGTATGTGGAAGGGCGGGGGCTGACGTCGTTCAAGATCGGTTGCGAGCTGGTGCTGATCGTGCTGAATGCCGTCGCCGCGCTGTTCCTGCTGCGCCGCGCACTCGTCACCCGCCTGCGCACCGACCGCTACCTGGCCGCCACGGCGGCCGTGATGGCTTTGGGCGGCGTCAGTTTCGCGCTGTATGTCCGGCCGGACGACGTCGTGAACATGGGCGGCCACGTGTACAAGGTGATCGCCTACCTGTGCCTGCACCGCGCGATCTGGGTGGCGGCCGTGCAGGCGCCGTATCTGCGGCTGCAGCGGTCGGAACGGTCGCTGGCCGAGAGCGAGGCCAGCTTCCGCAGCCTGATGGAATGCGCGCCGGACGCGATCCTGCTCGTCGGTGCGGAAGAGCGCATCACGATGATGAATGCGCGCGCGGAAAACCTGTTCGGCGTGTCGCGCGAGACGGCCGCCGGCCTGCCGCTGGACGTGCTGGTGCCCGCCGCCGCCGGCGACGCCGAGCTGGATTGCCGCCGCCTGTACGGCGCCGCCTTCCCGGCCGAGGTGCGCCGCGCCGGCATGCCGGGCGGCCAGCAGGTGGCGATCGTGCGCGATTTGTCGGAGCGGCGCCGGCTCGAGCGCGCGCTCGTCGAGCAGCTCACCCACGACGCGCTGACGGGCCTGCCGAACCGCAACCGCATCCTCGAGACGCTGGACGAGGCCATCGCCGCCGCGCGCCAGGACGGGCGCACGCTCGCCGTGCTCGTGTTCGACCTGCACGAATTCCGCAAGATCAACAGCGGCTACGGCTATGGCGGCGGCGACGACGTGTTGCGCGAATGCGTCGTGCGCCTGTCGTGCCTGCTGGCCGGCGGCGACATGCTGGCGCGCCAGGGCGGCAACGAATTCATCGTCGTGCAAAAACAGTCAGGCGAGACCGCCGCCGCGGCGCTGGCCGCCCGGCTGCTGGAGTCGATGCGCAAGCCGTTCCTGCTCGACGGCCAGCGCGTGTTCCTCGCCGCCAGCGTCGGCATCGCACTGCCGCCCGCAAACGGCTGCGGCGCGCACGAATTGCTGCAGATGGCGCAGGTGGCGATGGCCGCCGCGCGCGCGGAAGGGCCCGCGCGCTACCGTTTCCATACGGACGCGATGGCGCAGGCGATCCGCGAGCGGGTCGACCTGGAAGCGCTGCTGCGCCATGGCATCGAACGGAACCAGTTCGCGCTGCAGTATCAACCGCGCGTCGACCTGGCCAGCGGCACGGTGATCGGCGTGGAAGCCCTCGTGCGCTGGCGCCATCCCGTACTCGGTCTCGTGCCGCCGGCGCGCTTCATTCCGCTCGCCGAGGAGACGGGCCTGATCGACGATCTCGACATGTGGGTGCTGGACGAAGCCTGCGCGCGCGCGGCCGCGTGGCGCGCGCAGGGATTGCCGCCGCTGCGCGTGTCGGTCAACCTGTCGGCACGCCAGTTCCAGCAGGCCGGCCTGGCGCGGCGCGTCCAGGCCGCGCTGGAACGCAGCAGTTTGCCGCCGGCCGGCCTGGAGATCGAGATCACGGAGTCCACGGTCATGCGCGACACGGACGAGGCGACGAGCGTGCTGCGGTCGCTGAAGGCGCTCGGCGTCGCGCTGTCGATCGACGACTTCGGCACCGGCTATTCGTCACTCAGCTACCTGAGGCGCTTCCCCATCGATGTGCTGAAGATCGACCGCTCGTTCGTCAGCGACGTGACGAACGACCCGAATGACGCGGCCATCGCGTGCGCCATCATCGCGCTGGCGCATACGCTGAACCTGGAGGCGGTGGCGGAAGGTGTCGAGACGGCCGAGCAGGCGGCTTTCCTGCGCGAGAATGGCTGCGATGAAATCCAGGGCTATTACTTCAGCCCGCCGGTGTGGCCGGAGCAGATCGAAGCGATGCTCGAAGGTAGGGTGGGCGCCCCTGCGCCCACGCGCACGCTGGCGTGACACAAACGTCGCTAGCCGACCACGAACCGCCGCGACGGACCCGTCGACATCGTCTGGCCGGCCGGGCCGTAGACGCCGGCCGCGCCGCCGCCGGGACCGCGCAATTCGCTCAAGGCCGCCTGGGTCTGGCCCAGCTGGCGGTTGACGATCATGCCATTGACGCGGTTGAGTTCCTTCGCTTCGCGGGTGAGTTCCAGCAGGCGGTTCCAGGCGTCGCGATATTCGGCGTTGCCGCCCACCGCCAGCCAGGGCTCCATGCCGGCCTCGCCGGCGGGAAAGCCGGCGGCGCCGAGGGCCTTGTGGCGCACGCGCGACAGGGTCGCGGCACGCTGCGCCAACTGCAGCTTGTTGGGGGTGATGGTCGAGAGGCCATCCGCATCCGCACTGATCAGGAACTGTTGCTCGGTTTTCATCAGCTCCACGATGGAACCGATCACTTGCTGTTCGTCGCGCAGGGTTGCGCCAGGGGATGCAATGGCCATTGGTTATCTATTGTTTGCGGGAATGCAGCAGATCGCGCACCGTATCCAACAGGCCGTCCGCCACTTTCTCGGAATTCACATGAAACTGGCCATCCGCGATGGCCGCCTTGATGCGTTCGACCTTCTTGCTGTCGAACACTTGACTGGTGCTGCCGGCCGCGAGGGCCTGGCCTTGCGAGGACAGGCGCACGGTGTCGGCCGCTGCGGGCGTGACCGATTTCGCGGCGGCCGCGTCGCTGCTCTTCGCAGTCGTGGCCGGCGTGTTGTTGGCCTGGACGCTCGTGTTGTTCTTGAGTGTATCGTTGATTTTCACAGCATCATCCTTCTCAGGTCGGAGCAGAAAGCCCGGGATCTGCCTCAGTAACGGCGCCCATGCCAAAAACTTTAGGAAATGTCGAAAAACCTGCTGCGCGTTGCATATTTGGTTTGCGATGCTCGCTGTACTTTTCGTACAGCTGCGCTTCTCAACCAAATCTGCGGCCGCTCGCGACGGTTTTTCGAGATTTCCGACCGGGGACATCAAAGAAAGTGCGGACGCAAGCCACACTTTCAACGATCCTGCTCCTTTGCTGTCATCAAAACGCCACTTCGACCATCCCGCCGTCCCGCGCCGTGCCGCTCACGACCGAGCCGGATGGCGTGCGCACCTGCACGATCTGGCCGTCGCTGGCGTTGCCGATGGCCTTGCCTTCGGCTGATACTGAAAATCCATTTCCACTAGTAACCAAGCGTACGGCCTGGCCTTGCTGCACGACGGGCCGGTTGCGCAGCGTGTCCTGGCGCAACGGCGTGCCGGCCACCAGCGACACGGTCGGGGTGCGGCCGATCGCCTGGGCCATGTCCGTGATGATGCCGTTCGGCATGGCGGCAATGTCGCCTTTCATCAACACGAGCTGGCTCTGCTCGATCGGCTGGCCCTGGGCCAGCGGCAGCGCGGCGGCCACGTAGTCGGCCTGCACGTTCACCTGCGCCTGCACGTAGAGCGTCCAGTTCGACGGTGCCGTGCAGCGTACGCCCACGGTCGTCTTGCCCCAGGCGCGCGCGCCCGGCTGCAGGAACGCTTCCGGCGCGGGGCAGGCGGCCAGCGCCGTGCGGGCGTCGATCGCGCCCACTTTCACCGTTACGGTGCCGGGCAGGCCGGCCGTCTGCGTCCGCAGGAATTGCTCGACGACGGTGCGCAGCGCGTTGACGTTTTGGCGGCCGGCAGCGGGCGTCGTCTGCGCGTGCGCCAGCGCGGCGGAGCCGATGAGCAGGGCGGTAATGAGCGTGCGTTTCATGAATAAGTGAGCGATACGGTTTTTTGCGACGGTGCCATCTTAGGTCCCGCACGCCGCCATCGAATCGCCGAATAGCCGGGTTTTGGGTCGCTTTATTGCCCGATTGGAAGAGTCCGCCGGTCCGTATGATCCATCCTGTCCACCACCCCATGCCTGGAGTAATCATGATCGGCAAACTCGACGAGTACCTGCGTTTCAATGAAACCGCGCTGAGCCTGCGCTCGCAGCGCCAGGAATTGCTCGCGTCGAACATCGCCAACGCGGACACGCCGAACTTCAAGGCGCGCGACATCGATTTTTCCAGCGCGCTGCAGGGTGCGCTGGCCCGCGCGGCGAACGCGGGGCCGCTGAACACGACAGCTGCCGCCCATTATCCGAACGGCCAGGCGGCCGCCGACGGCAAGACGCTGGGCGACGGCGCCACGCCCGTGCTGTACCGCACGGTGACGCAGGGCGCGGTCGACGGCAACACGGTCGACATGGACACCGAACGCACCCAGTTCGCCGACAACGCGCTGCGCTACGAAGCCGGCATCACGATGATTAACCAGCAGATCCGCAATATGCTCGCGGCCATCCAGGGAGGCCAGTAATCATGTCCTTATTTAATGTCTTCAACGTGGCCGGCTCGGCGATGAGCGCCCAGGCCCAGCGCCTGAACACGACGGCCAGCAACCTCGCCAACGCCGACAGCGCGACGAGCGCCACCGGCGAAGCCTACCGCGCCAAGCAGGTCGTGTTCGAGGCCGTCCCGATGGACAGCGGCACGGGCGTCAAGGTGCGCGAAGTCGTCGAGGATGCGTCGCCCCTGAAGCAGGTGTACGACCCCAAGAATCCCCTCGCCGACGACAAGGGTTATGTGTCGATGCCCAACGTGAACGTGGTCGACGAGATGGTCAACATGCTGTCGGCGTCGCGCTCGTACCAGACGAACGTCGAGACCATGAACGCGGCCAAGACCATGCTGCTCAAGACACTGACCCTCGGCCAGTAATCCGATCCACTCTTTCTGACACGCTCCCATGGCGACCGTAACCGATACCACCAGCACCCCCATCACCGACCTGATGTCGACGATGAACGCGAAGAAGCCGACCAGCACGGACGGCGTCTCCGCGGACACGGACAAGTTCATGACCCTGCTGGTGACCCAGCTGCAGAACCAGGATCCGCTGAACCCGATGGACAACGCCCAGATGACGAGCCAGCTCGCGCAGCTGCAGACCGTGACGGGCGTGAACAAGCTGAACACGACCCTGGAATCGCTGCAGTCCAGCTACAAGAGCTCGGAAGCGATGCAGGCGACGGGGCTGATCGGCCACGGCGTGCTCGTAGAAGGCAGCGGCGTCACGCTGTCGAGCGGCAAGGCGATCCTGGGTGCCGAGCTGGCCACCGATGCCGACAATGTCAAGATCGTCATCAGCGATGCCAAGGGCAACGAAGTGGACACGATCGACATGGGCGCGCAAAAGGCCGGCGTCATGCCGCTCGCGTGGGACGGCGTGCCCGATCCGAAAAAGCTGGACAGCAACGGCAAGCCCGTCACGCTGGCCGACGGCAATTACACGTTCAAGGTCGTGGCGACGCGCGCCGGCGCCAACCTGACCGACGCGAAAGGCCTGTCGTTCGACAGCGTCGCCAGCGTCACCACCAACAGCGCCGATGGCGTCAAGCTGAACCTGTCCGGCAAGGGCGCGCTTACGCTGGCCGACATCAAGCAAGTCCTCTAAGCGCGGTCGGTACCGCGAAACGAACGAATAACAGGAGCACAACATGTCCTTCCAACAAGGCCTGAGCGGCTTGAACGGCGCAGCGAAATCGCTGGACGTCATCGGCAACAACATCGCCAACTCGAGCACCGTCGGTTTCAAGGGCTCGAACACGCAATTCGCGGACGTCTACGCCCGCTCGCTGAACGGCGCGGGCGCGACCCAGGCCGGTATCGGCGTGAGCGTGGCGGCCATCGCCCAGCAGTTCACCCAGGGTAATATCGAGACGACGGCCAACCCGCTCGACATCGCCATCAACGGCGCCGGCTTCTTCCGCACCGAGATTTCGGGCACCGTCCAGTACACCCGCAACGGCCAGTTCTCGCTGGACAAGAACGGCTACATCGTCACGCCGCAGGGCGCCAACGTGACGGGCTATGGCGTCAGCCCGAATGGCCAGATCCTGGCCAGCACGCCGGCCCCGCTGCAGATCAGCACGGCCGACATGAAGCCGGTCGCGACGACCAAGGTCGATACGTCGATCAATCTGGACTCGCGCGAAGCCGCGCCGACCCTCCCGTTCAATGCCAACGACGCCACCACGTACAACAAACAGGTGCCCGTGAGCGTGTACGACACCTTGGGCAACGAGCACACGTTGTCGCTGTTCTATGTAAAGAGGCCGCCGGCCAATCCGGGCTCGGGGCCGTCGGGCATCTGGGACGTGTACGCTGGCGCCGACGGCACCGAGATGGCCAACGTCATGGCGGCGAAGGCGTCCTCGAGCGACCCGGCCGCACAAGCCGCGCGAGACACGTGGCTTGCGGCGACGAAAGCGGCGCCGCCGGACCCGGCCGCCATCGCACAAGCGCTGTCCGGCTATGCTGCCGCGGCCTCCGCCGCCGTCAGCGCCGCTGCCAGCGCGGCTGGTGCTACGCCGGCCACCGTCACTGCGATCCAGACGGCCGCCACTGACGCGGGTGGCACGGCCGGCTATACCCCGGACCAGGTCGACAAGGACATTGCCGCCGCCGTGTCGGTGACGCCGGTCGCAATCGGCACGCTGAAGTTCGATTCGAACGGCGCGCTGTCGGCCGCGCTGATGTCGCCGCAGACGCTGCCGCTGGCCGTGGACTTCCCGGTCTATCCGGCGACGGGCGCCAAGGAAACCCTGTCGATCAAGCTCGGCTTCAACGGCAGCACCCAGTACGGCTCCGACACCAGCGAAAAACTGACCACGCAGGACGGCTACAAGCCGGGCCACCTGCAGCGCTTCGCTGCCGGTGCCGACGGCACCCTGCTGGGCCAGTACAGCAACGGCCAGACCAAGGCGCTGGGCCAGGTCGTCCTCGCGAATTTCACGAACGCGGGCGGGCTGGAACCGATCGGCAACAACTCGTGGGCCGAAACGTCGGCCTCCGGCACGCCGCTGCTGGGCACGGCGGGCACGGGCGGCTTCGGCGTGCTGCAGTCGTCGGCGACGGAAAGCTCGAACGTCGACCTGACGGCCGAACTGGTCAACATGATCACGGCCCAACGCGTCTACCAGGCCAATGCCCAGACGATCAAGACGCAGGACTCGGTGCTGCAGACGCTGGTGAACCTGCGCTAACGCATGACACTGAGTTAACGCATGAACGTCGCCCCTGCGCAGGCAGGGGCCCAAGTTTGCGTGCACGCATGCAGAACTTGGATCCCCGCCTTCGCGGGGACGACGTGCGAACGGAGAAGAGAATTCATGGACCGCCTGATCTACACCGCCGCCTCCGGCGCCAAGCACATCCTGGAACAGCAGGCCACGACGTCGAACAACCTGGCCAACCTGTCCACGACGGGCTTCCGCGCCCAGCTGGATACGTTCCGCGCCGTGCCCGTCGTCAGCGAAGGCTTGCCCACGCGCGCATTCGTCGTCGACAACACGGTCGGCGCGGATTTCACGGCGGGCCCGCTGCAGGTGACGGGGCGCGATCTCGACGTGGCCATCAAGGGCCAGGGCTGGATCGCCGTGCAGATGCAGGACGGCACCGAAGCCTATACGCGCAACGGTTCGCTGCAGATCAGCCCCAACGGCATCCTGCAGACCGCGAACGGCCAGACGGTGATGGGCGAGGGTGGTCCGATCGCGATTCCGCCGAACACGACGGTCTCCGTCGGCAAGGACGGTTCGATCGCGTCGCTGACGACGGACACCGTGCCGGCCACGTCCACCATCGTCGGCCGCCTGAAACTCGTCAATCCGGACCAGAAACAGCTCGTGCGCGGCGACGACGGCTTGTTCCGCCAGCAGGACGGCACCCCGGCGCAGGCCGACCCGGCCGTGACGGTGACGAGCGGCGCGCTGGAAGGCAGTAACGTCTCCGCCGTCGACTCGATGGTGAACATGATCTCTTTGGCACGTTCTCTCGAGACACAGATGAGCCTGTTGAAGAACGCGGAGAATAACGCGGCGAAAGCGACGCAGATCCTCGCTTTGACTTGATTTCTTCTGGGACATAATTTCATGGTGGGTGACGGGTTTGCCGTCGCCAAAGGAGAACACCATGATCCGTTCGCTTTACATCGCGAAAACTGGCCTGGAAGCGCAGCAGACCAACCTCGACGTCGTCACCAACAACCTCGCCAACGTCAGCACGAACGGCTTCAAGAAGTCGCGTGCCGTGTTCGAGGATTTGTTGTATCAAAACGTGCGCCAGCCCGGCGCGCAATCCTCGCAACAGACGCAGCTGCCGTCCGGCCTGCAGATCGGTACCGGTGTGCGCGCCGTCGCCACCGAGCGCCTCCACACGCAGGGCAACCCCCAGCAGACCGGCAACTCGAAGGACGTGATGATCAACGGCTCGGGCTTCTTCCAGGTCCTGATGCCGGACGGGACCACGGCCTACACCCGCGACGGCTCGTTCCAGACCGATAACAACGGCCAGCTCGTCACCTCCAGCGGCTATGTGTTGCAACCGCCCATCACCGTGCCCAGCAACGCGCTGACGATGACCGTCGGCCGCGATGGCACCGTGTCCGTCACGACGCCGGGCACCGTGGCGCCCACGCAGATCGGCTCGATCCAGGTGGCGAACTTCGTCAACCCGGCCGGCCTGGAATCGCTGGGCGAGAACCTGTATGCCGAGACCGGCTCGTCCGGCACCGCGCAGGCCAGCACCCCGGGCACGAACGGCGCCGGCGTGCTAATGCAGGGCTATGTCGAAACGTCCAACGTGAACGTCGTCGAAGAGATGGTCAACATGATCCAGACGCAGCGCGCGTACGAGATCAACAGCAAGGCCATCACCACGTCCGACCAGATGCTGGCAAAGATTTCCCAGTTATGAAAACGGTGAGTAAAAATTGGATCCCCGCCTTCGCGGGGACGACGACCGCCGCCGTGGCGACGCTCGCCATGGCGCTGGCCGGCTGCGCAGCCACCCCGACGTCGATCGTCAAGGGCCCGACGTCGGTGCGCCCGATGCTGGCCGATGGCGGCACGCCGACCGAAGGCGCGATCTACAATGCCAACACGTTCCGCCCGATGTTCGAAGACCGCCGCGCGCGCCACATCGGCGACGTGCTCACGGTCAGCATCGTCGAGAAGACGGCCGCCAACAAGAGCGGCGCCAGCACCGGCAACAAGTCGGGCAGCGCCGAGCTCAGCGTGCCCGGTCCGCTGCAGGGCCGCCTGGGCGGCAATCTCGCCACGAGCAGCGGCATCAAGTATGCCGACGGCGACACCCAGACCGCGTCGAACGCCTTCACGGGCACGATCGGCGTGACGGTGTCCGAAGTCCTGCCGAACGGTAACCTGATCGTCGTGGGCGAGAAGCAGATCGCCATGAACAAGGGCGTCGAATTCATCCGCTTCTCGGGCATGGTGAACCCGGATTCGATCCAGGCCGGCAATATCGTGCAGTCGACGCTGGTCGCCGACGCCCGTGTCGAATACCGCACCAACAGCCAGATCGACCGCGCCGAGATGACCTCGATGATGTCGCGCTTCTTCCAGTCCCTGTTGCCATTTTAACTATTCGTAACGATTCGGGGTCAGAGCCCGGTTTACACGGGTGGGCTCTGACCCCGACTGACTACTGACCCCGACTGACTACTGACCCCGACTGACTACGGGTGGGCTCCGACCCCGACTGACTAAATATGAACTTCAAAATCATCGCCCTCTGCGCCGCACTGCTTGGTCCCCTGATGGCCACCACCGCCCACGCCGAGCGCCTGAAAGACCTCGCCAGCATCGGCGGCGTGCGCCAGAACCAGTTGTCCGGCTATGGCCTCGTCGTCGGTCTCGACGGCACCGGCGACCAGACGACGCAGACTCCGTTCACCGTGCAGTCGATCACGGCGATGCTGCAGCAGAAGGGCATCAGCCTGCCGCCCGGCACGCAGCTGCAGCTGAAGAACGTGGCGGCCGTGATGGTGACGGCCTCGCTGCCGGCATTCGCGCAGCCGGGCCAGACGATCGACGTGACCGTCTCGTCGATGGGTAACGCGAAGAGCCTGCGCGGCGGCACGCTCCTCATGACGCCGCTGCAGGGCGCGGATGGCCAAGTGTACGGCATGGCCCAGGGCAACGTGCTCGTCGGCGGCGCGGGTGCGTCGGGCGGCGGTGCGCAGGTGCAGGTCAATCAACTGGCCGTCGGCCGCATCTCGGGCGGTGCCACGGTCGAGCGCGCCGTCGCGTCGAACCTCGGTGCCGACAACCAGGTCAAGCTGGAACTGAACACGACGGACTTCGCCACCGCCAGCCGCGTCGTCGAAGCCGTCAACGACAAGTTCGGCCCGGGCATCGCCACGGCACTGGACGGCCGCGTGATCCGCGTGCGCGTGCCGTCGTCGAGCGACCAGCGCGTCACCTTTCTCGGCATCCTGGAAGGCATGGACGTCAAGCCGGCCGAAGCGGCCGCGAAGGTCATCCTCAATGCACGCACGGGCTCCGTCGTCATGAACCGCTCCGTCACGCTGGACCCGTGCGCGATTTCGCACGGTAACCTGTCCGTCAGCATCGGCGCCGACACGCAGGTGAGCCAGCCGAACCCCGGTTCGCTGGGCCGCACCGTCGTCACCCAGACGCCGCAGGTGTCCGTCAAGAAGGACGCCGGCAAGGTCATCATGCTGAACGGCGGCGTGTCGCTGGCCGAAGTCGTCAAGGCGATGAACGCCATCGGCGCCACGCCGCAAGACCTGCTCGCGATCCTGCAGGCCCTGAAGGCGGCCGGTTCGCTGCGCGCCGAACTCGAAATCATCTGACCAGCGAGGCCACCATGCTCGGTTCCACTTCCGACCTGTCCAGTAAATTTGCGCTCGACGCCAACAGCCTCGGCGACCTCAAGCAGTCGGCGAAAGCCGGCTCGCCGGAAGCGCTGAAGGGGGCCGCCACGCAGTTCGAATCCATGTTCGTCAACATGATGATGAAGAGCATGCGCGACGCGACACCGCAGGACGGCATGACGGACAGCCAGGAAACGAAGACGTTCACGGGCATGCTGGACCAGCAGATGAGCCAGAAAATGGCCAAGCGCGGCATCGGCCTGGCCGAGGTGCTCGTGCGCCAGCTGACCGTGCAGCAGAAGGGCCAGCAGCTGATGCAGGACATGAACAAGCAGGCGCTGGGCATCGGCGGCGAACGGCAGGCGGGTGCCGCCGGCGGCGCCGCCGCGCTGCGCATGCAGGCCGATGCGGACACGATGCCGACCGACCGCGTGGCCAGGACGGGCGCGGCCGGCGTGACGGGCGCCGCGCGCGGCACGGACAACGCCAACAAGCCGGCGCACGTGCGCGCGTTCCAGGAAAAGCTGGCCGACGCCGCCGAGGAAGCGGAACAGGCCACGGGCGTGCCCGCGAAATTCATGATGGGCCAGGCCGCGCTCGAAACGGGTTGGGGCCGCCGCGTGATCCGCAACGCGGACGGCACCTCGAGCAACAACCTGTTCGGCATCAAGGCCGGCCCGGGCTGGAAGGGCAAGGTGGCGACGGCCGTCACGACGGAATACATCAACGGCAAGCCGCACACGCGCGTGGAGAAATTCCGCGCCTACGATTCGCATGCGGACGCGTTCAAGGATTACGCCCGCTTGCTGAGCAATAACCCGCGCTACGAAAAAGTGCTGGCGCACGGCGGCGACGCGGCCGCGTTCGCGCACGGCCTGCAACGCGCCGGCTATGCGACCGATCCGCAATACGCGGCCAAGCTGTCGCGCATCATCAAGCACTCGCTGGCGTAGGTAGGGTGGGTACCCTGCGCCCGCCATGCGTTACCACGACGCATGCTTCTGGTGGGCTCGGGGAGCCCACGCTACGGATAGTTCTTGATAGGACGACAAGAATAAAGTTTTGGCGGAACTTGCCGTCAATGACATAGCAGAAAGAAAACCACCATGTCCCTCCTCAGCATCGGCAAAACCGGTTTGTACGCCGCCCAGGCAGGCCTGGCGACGACCGGCAACAACATCACCAACGCCAACGTGGCCGGCTACAGCCGCCAGGTGGTGGTGCAGGCGACTGCGATCTCGATGGGGGGCTCCAACGGCTACATCGGCACCGGCACGGAGGTCGCCCAGGTCAAGCGCTATTCGGACGATTTCCTCAACGCCCAGGTGCGCACGGCCCAGGCGGCGAGCAGCGGGCTGGACGCCTACCAGGCGCAGGTGCAGCAGATCGACAACCTGCTGGCCGACACGACGTCCGGCCTGTCGCCGGCGCTGCAGGACTTCTTTTCGGCCGTGCAGAACCTCACGGGCGACGGCGCGGGCGTGTCGTCGCGCGGCTCGTTCATGACGTCGGCCGACACGCTGGCCGCCCGCTTCCAGAGCATGACCGGCCGCCTGGAGGAAATCCGCAAGGGCGTCAACACCCAGCTGACCGCGAGCGTCACGACGATCAACACGTATGCCAAGCAGATCGCCCAGCTGAACGACAAGATCGGCCAGCTGACGGAGGCCGGCGGGCTGAACCCGCCGAACGACCTGCTGGACAAGCGCGACCAGCTGATCATGGACCTGAACAAGCAGGTCAAGGCCACCGTCGTGCCGGGCGATAACTACAGCCTGACCGTGTCGATCGGCAACGGCCAGCCGCTCGTCGTCGGCGTGAACGCCTTCGAACTGGCGGCCACGAATTCGCCGACCGACCAGACGCGCGTGACGATCGGTTACGTCACCCACGGCAAGGTCACGCCGATGGCCGAGAGCGCGCTCACGGGCGGCGAACTGGGCGCCGTGCTGCAGTTCCGCAGCCAGTCGCTGGACCTGGCGCAGAACTCGCTGGGCCGCGTCGCGATCGCCCTGGCCACGACGATGAACGACCAGAACAAGCTCGGCCTGGACGGCAACGGCAACCCGGGCGGCGACATTTTCTCCATCGCGCCGGCCGACGTGACCAAGAACATCAACAACAACCAGACGAGCACGACGGCGATCAAGGCCACGGTCGTGGACGCCACGCAGCTCACGACGAGCAACTACAAGGTCGACTTCGACGGCACGAACTACAACGTGTACCGCTTGTCGGACAACAGGAAGACGGTGATCTCGCCGTACCCGCAGACCCAGGCGCAGGTCATCGACGGCCTCGCGTTCGACATCCAGGGTGCGGCCGACAAGGGCGACAACTTCCTCGTGCGCCCGACGCAGAACGGCGCCGCCAACTTCAAGCTGGCGCTGACGGACGGCGCGCAGATCGCGGCCGCCGCGCCGATCGCCACGAGCGTCCCGCTGACCAACAGCGGCACGGGCAAGATCAGCGCGGGGGCGGTCGACAAGAACTACCTCGGCGCGCCGCTGACCGGCAAGGTCACGCTCGCCTTCGACAGCACGACGGGCACGCTGTCCGGTTTCCCGGCCGGACAAACCGTCACCATGACGGGAAAGACCGGGACGACGACGTACCCGGCCGGCGCCGCCCCGCTCTTCGAGGACGGCGCCAGCTACACGGTGGCCGGCATGAGCTTCACCATGAACGGCAAGCCGGGCAATGGCGACACCTTCACCATCGAGCCGAACACGGGCCTGGGCGACACGCGCAACGCGGGCCTGATGGGCGATTTGCAATCGAAGAACATCCTCGACGGCGGCAAGGCCACGTACCAGTCGGCCTATGCCACGCTGGTGTCCACGATCGGCAACAAGACGCGCGAAGTGCAGGCCAATGCGGAAGCCGCGGCGGCCCAGCTGACGCAGGCGGAGGCCGCCGCCAACAACGTCTCCGGCGTCAACCTCGACGAAGAGGCCGCCAACCTGCTCAAGTACCAGCAGGCTTACCAGGCGTCGGGGAAGGTGATGCAGATCGCCGACACGATCTTCAACGCGCTGTTGCAGATCGGCCATTGATTAACGGAGCCACGCCATGACCTTACGCATCAGCACCAACGCGATCTACCAGGCCGGCACCACGCAGATCAACACGCTGCAGAGCCAGATGGCCAAGACGCAAATGCAGCTGTCGACCAACAAGCGCATGCTGACGGCCGCCGACGATCCGATCGGCTCGGCCAAGGCGCTCGAACTAACGCAGTCGCAATCGATGAACACGCAGTTCGGCACCAACCGCACGAACGCGAAGTCGTCGCTGTCGCTGGTCGACAAGACGCTCACCGACGTCTCGAACCAGATCCAGGACATCCAGACGCTGATCGTCACCGCCGGCAACGGCGGCTACACGCAGAGCGACCGCGAGGCGCTGGCCATCGAACTGGAAGGGCGCATGGCCGACCTGCTCGGCTCGGCCAACACGACGGACGGCGCGGGCACCTATCTGTTCTCCGGCTACAAGACGACCACGCAACCGTTCACGCAGACCCCGACGGGCGCGGTCTACCAGGGCGACCAGGGCCAGCGCATGCTGCAGGTGGGGTCGGCGCGCAAGATGGCGATCAGCGAAAGCGGCAGCGCCATATTCGAAGCGAACGTCACCGGCAACGGCACCTTCGTCACGCAGGCCGCCGCCACGAACACGGGCGCGGGCATCATCTCGCCGGGCGCCGTGACGGACGCGACCAAGCTGACGGGCCACGATTACGCGATCGCCTTCCAGGTTGCGGGCACGCCGGCCGTGACGACGTACACGGTGACGGACAACTTCACGTCGCCCGGCACCGCCGTGCTGAGCAACCAGCCCTACACGGCGGGCGCCTCGATCGCCTTCGATGGCGTCTCGTTCGACATCAAGGGCGCCCCGGCGAACGGCGACGCGTTCACCGTGCAGCCGAGCCAGAAGCAGTCCGTGTTCACGACGATCAACGACCTGATCCAGACGCTGCGCAGCCCGTCCGACGGCTCGGCGGGCAAGGCCGCGCTGGCGAACAAGCTGAACACGGCCAGCCTGAACATGAAGAACGCACTGGACAACGTGCTGTCCGTGCAAGCCTCGGTGGGCGCGCGCCTGAAGGAAGTCGACTCGCTGGACAGCACGGGCGACGACCTCAACATCCAGTACCAGACCACGCTGAGCGACCTGCAGGACCTGGACATGGTCAAGGCGGTGTCGCTGTACACCCAGCAGCAGCAAACGCTGCAGGCGGCCCAGGTGTCTTTCAAAACAATGTCTGGCCTGTCTCTCTTCAACTACATTTCTTAGAACCGGGGTCAGAGCCCGGTTTTTGGCAATTTCCCCAATTAACGCGGGGCGGCGGGTGGTGGTGGCTGCCCCGGCCGTTGGCCGCCCACGCGCGGGATCTTGCGGCCCGCCTCGATCCCCTGGTTGAACAGGTTCTGCAGCGGCGTGCCGAGGTACGGCAGCGTGAGGCTGATGATGAGGAAGCCGGCACCCAGCGTGATCGGGAAGCCGATGCCGAACAGGTTCAGCTGCGGCGCCGCGCGCGTCAGGATGGCCAGCGCGATGTTGGTGATGAGCATGGCGGCAACGATCGGCATCGCGATCTGCAGGCCGGCCGAGAACACGCGGCTGCCCCAGCGCACCATTTCCAGCGGCGCCGACAGCGACATCGGCGTGGCCGAGATCGGCAGCGTGAAGAAGCTCTCCGCAAGCGCCTCGATCAGCACCAAATGGGCATTCATGGCGAGGAACGCCATCGTCGCGACGAGGGCGAGGAACTGGCTGATGGCCGACGAGCGCCCGGCCGAGCTGGGATCGAAGAACGTGGCGAACGAAAAGCCCATCGTCGAGCTGGCGACCTCGCCCGCGAATTCGACGGCGGCGAACACGAGGCGCATCGCAAACCCCATCGCCACGCCGATCAGCAGTTCCTGCGCGACGATCAGGATGCCCGCCCAGGACGTCGGATCGACGGCTGGAACGGGCGGGAGCGTGGGGCCGATGATCGCGGCCAGCAGCACGCCGAGCGTCGTCTTGATGAGGATGGGGACGGCCGTGTTGCCGAACACGGGCGCGACCGCGACGAGCCCGAGGATGCGCGTCAGCGGCCACAGGAGGCCGCCGATCCATGCATAGAGTTCGGTAGTCGTGAAGGAAATCATGCCGGGGTTTCGGGTAGGGTGGGCACCCCGTGTCCACGCGTGACGCCCGCGTGGTCCGCGGCCGTCTTCGAAGCCGGGTCCACGCGCGGCGCCATTACCCGATCATCTGCGGGATGCCGCTGAACAGGGTGCGCATGTAGTCGGTCATGACCGTGATCATCCACGGCCCCGCGAGTACGAGCGCGATGAAGACGCCGATCAGCTTGGGGATGAAGGACAGGGTCTGTTCGTTGATCTGCGTGGCGGCCTGGAAGATGCTGACGACGAGGCCGATGACGAGCGCGACGAGCAGCAGCGGCGCCGACACCATCAGCGTGACTTCCATGGCCGTGCGGCCCATCGCGAGGACGCTTTCCGGAGTCATATCGTCCTCCCTAGTAAAAACTCTGGGACAACGAGCCCAGCAGCAACTGCCAGCCGTCGACGAGCACGAACAGCATCAGCTTGAACGGCAGCGAGATCACGGCCGGCGACATCATCATCATACCCATCGACATCAGCACGGACGCGACGACCATGTCGATGATGAGGAACGGGATGAAGATGGCGAAGCCGATCTGGAACGCGGTCTTCAGCTCGCTCGTGATGAAGGCGGGGATCAAGACGCGCAGCGGCACGTCTTCCGGGCCCTGCAGCGCGGGCGTGCGCGAGATTTTCACGAACAGGGCGAGGTCGGACTGGCGCGTCTGCTTCAGCATGAAGCCCTTCAGCGGGGCCGCGGCCTTGTCCATCGCCTCGCCCATCTGGATGCGGTTTTCCTGCAGCGGCACGTACGCTTCGGTGTAGACGCGGTCGAACGTGGGGCCCATCACGAACAGCGTGAGGAACAGGGCGAGGCCCACCATCACCTGGTTCGGCGGCGCCGTCTGCGTGCCGAGCGCCTGGCGCAGCAGGGAGAGCACGATGATGATGCGCGTAAAACTCGTCATCATCAGCAGCGCCGCGGGGATGAAGGTCAGTGCCGTCATCAGGAGCAGCGTCTGCACCGGCAGGGAATAGGCGGTGCCGCCGCCCGGGGCCGGGCTCGTCGTGAAAGCGGGGATGGCGGGCGCCGCCACCGCCGCCGCCAGCGGCAGGGCGATCAGCCCCGTCGCCAGCAGGAGTCGTTTATTGAGCATCACTTGCGTTTGTCGATCGTTTGTTTGAGCCAGTCGGCGAAGCTGTGCGCGGCCGGCCCCGTATTTTCTTGCGGAGCAAGCGCGGCGTTCGTACCGCCGTTGTCGCCATTCTGCCCGTCCTGGCGCGGCATGGTCGCCAGCGCGTTGATGCGGCCGGGTGATGCACCGACCACGATCCATTCATTGCCCACTTCGACGACCACGATGCGCTCGCGGCCGCCGAGGTTCAGCGAGCCGACGACGCGCAGGTTCGCGTTACCGCCGCCGACCTTCGGGCCGTAGCGCTTGAGGAACCAGGCGAGGGCGCCCAGCACGGCCAACACGAGGACCAGCGCCAACAGGGTCTGCAGCAGGCTGCCCGTCGACGTGCCCGCAGGCATCGTGACCGGAGGGACGGTGGCGCCGGGCGCGGCAGGGCGCGGTGCGACGACGTCGGGGGTCGCGGTCACTGCCGGGGCGGTGATGTCGGGCTGAACGGCGGGCTGAACGGCGGGCTGGACGGCGGGCGTCTGCGTGGGAACGGCGGCGGGCGCCGCGGCGGAGGGCGCGCCGGTACCGGCCATGGCCCGCGGTTGTGCCTTCGCGGGGGCCGTGGGCGCAGTCGTTCGTGGAACTTGCTGGGGCGTTTGTTGTGCCGGTGCCGGTGCCGGTGCCGCCGCCGCCGCAGGTTCGGCCACGACGGGTGCAGGTGCCTGCGCAGCTGCCGCCGGCGCGGCATCGGCCGACCGTCCCGCTGCCTGCCCGGTCCCCGGCTGGGCCGCGCAGGCGGCCAGCGGCAGGGCGAGGGCGAAGGTGGTCAGCAGGCGTGCCGTCATTTGTTGAGTTTGCGGATGCGCTCCGACGGGGTGATGATGTCGGTGAGGCGGATACCGAACTTGTCGTTCACGACCACCACCTCGCCCTGGGCGATCAGGCAGCCGTTGACGAGCACGTCCATCGGCTCACCCGCCAGGCCATCCAGTTCGACCACGGAACCCTGCGCGAGTTGCAGCAGGTTCTTGATGGCGATCTTGGTGCGGCCCAGTTCCACCGTCAGCTGGACGGGGATGTCGAGGATGAAGTCGATGTCGTTCGGGGTGTCCGGACGGGGGCCCTTGTTCGAGAAATCCTTGAACACGGCGGCCGAGGCCGCCTGCTGCTGGTTCGCCAGTGCGGCGGCTTCCGCAGCTGCCTGCTCGGCGATCGCGGCGCCCCAGTCGTCGTCGAGGCTGTCTTGGTCGTCTTGAGTGTCGGACATGTTTCTCTCCTGTGTTGCTTACTTGTTGAAGGTTTCGCTGTTTGCCAGCAATTTCTCGACCTTCAGCGCATATTGTCCGTTGAACACGCCGTAGCTGCAGTCCATGACGGGCACGCCGTCCACGGTGGCCTGGAGCGTTTCCGGAACGGAGATCGGGATCACGTCGCCGACCTTCATGTTCAGGATTTCGTCGAAATTGGCCTTGCCGTGGCCCAGCACGGCCACCAGTTCCACTTCCGCCACCTGGATCTGCTGCGTCAGCAGGCGGATCCAGCGCTTGTCGACTTCCAGCGCCTCGCCCTGGATGCTCGACGTCAGCGCGTCGCGGATCGGTTCGACCATCGAATAGGGCATGCAGAAGTGGATCTGGCCCGACACCGAGCCGAGCTCGATGGTGAAAGTGCACGATACCACGACTTCGTTCGGGGTGGCGATGTTCGCGAACTGCGTGTTCATCTCCGAGCGGATGTACTCGAATTCGATCGGGTACACCGGTTCCCACGACTTGGCATACGCCTCGAACACGATGTCGAGGATGCGCATGATGATGCGCTGCTCGGTCTGCGTGAAATCGCGGCCTTCCACGCGCGTGTGGAAGCGGCCGTCGCCGCCGAACAGGTTGTCCACGAGCAGGAACACGAGGCCCGGATCGAACACCATCAGCGCCGTGCCGCGCAGCGGCTTCATGTGGACGAGGTTCAGGTTGGTCGGCACGACCAGGTTACGGATGAACTCGCTGTACTTCGACACGCGCACGGACCCCACCGACACTTCGGCGGAGCGGCGCAAGAAGTTGAACAGGCCGACGCGCAGATACCTGGCGAAACGCTCGTTGATGATCTCGAGCGTCGGCATGCGGCCGCGGACGATCCGCTCCTGCGTTGCCAGGTTATACGTGCGGACTCCCGAGGTGTCTTCAGGCGCCGCGACGTCGTCCTGATCGCCGTTGACCCCTTTGAGGAGGGCATCGACTTCTTCCTGTGAGAGAAAATTATCGGCCATGATGCTGCGTTTACCGTAATGACTTCTGCTTTACTGGATGATAAAGGAAGTGAACAGAACGTCGGTCACTTGCTGTTCGTCGCCGTGCGGCATGAAGGGCTCGCTGACCGCCGCGAGGATCTCGCCGGCCAGTTGCTGCTTGCCTTCCACCGTGCTGATCTCGGAGGCCTTCTTGCCCGACAACAGCAGCAGCACGCGGCTGCGCACCTTGGCCATGTTGGCCTTGATGAGCTCGACCTGCTCCGGTCCCTCGACCTGCAGGGTGAACGCGACCTGCAGATACTGGTCGCCATGTTCCGGCTGCAGGTTGACCGTGAAGGGTTCGACGGCCACGTATTCGGGCGGCGCCTCGTCGTTCTTCTTGTTCTTGCTGCTCGAGTGTTCCTTCCTGGCCGGCCCGGCCGCCGCTTCCGCGCTGCTGCCGTGCATGAAGTACCAGCCGGCACCTCCGCCCAGGCCGAGCACGACCACGGCCGCGCCGATCATGATGAGCAGCTTGCCTTTACCGCCGCTGGCCGCCGGTGCCGCATCCGCTTTCGGATCGGCTTTGATTTTTGGATTCGCTTTCAAGAGTCTTCGGTCCCACTGTTGGATCGTCCCGTCATTATGTCATTATCGGGAAAAAGTGAGCAGCGGCAACGGTCGAAAAGAGGGAGGAACCTGGGGTATCTCGTTGTTTCTTTACGGATTTGTTGTCGAGGCTATATTCAAACGTTGGGTGGCCACTCCTGTGCCCACGCGAACGCCGGCATGATGCAGACGTCACGCGTGGGCACTGGGTGCCACCTTACGCGAACGTATCGACCATGCCGCGGTCACGAATGATGCGCGTGGCGGGCCGGACGGTCGCTTCACCCGCCGAGCCGTTCTCGCCATTGCCGCCGTTGCGGCGGCCATTGTTGCCCCTGCCGAAACCGCTCGATGCCATCGCCTGGTCCTGCTGCGCCTGGCCGCCGTTCGACATGCCCGCGTTGACGGTCGCATTGCCCAGCGCGATGCCGCTTTCGCCCATCATTTCCTGCAAGCGGGGCAGGGCGTTTTCCAGCGCCTGGCGGACTTCCAGCTGGTTCGACGAGAACGTCACGTCGGCCTGGCCGTTGGAGACGGACAGCACCACCTGCAGCGGGCCCAGGTCCGGCGGGTTCAGGGTCAGCGACGCGGTCTGGTCCTCGGCGCCGACCATGTAGATGACCTTCTGGCCGACCTGGTCGTTCCACGCATCCGTGCCGACGTGGGCCGACAGATCTTCGCTGGCGGCCGCGGCGGCCTGGGCCGCTTCCAGCATGGCCGGCTGCAGCTGGGCGGCCGCGACGGTCGCCACCGGCGCCTGTTCCTTCCGGGCGAGCAGCGCGGCGTCGCGCGCCTGCTGCAGGCTGAATTCGGCGGCGTCCAGCTGCGGCTTGACCTCCGCCGTGACGTTGCCCAGCGTGGCGCGCGGGTCGGCCGAGGCCGCCGCTTTGTCCGCGCCGAGGTCGGCACCGGCGGCCGCGAGGGCCGGGTTCTTGATCGACGTGGCCGAGAAGATCTTCGCGCCGGCCGCATCGACGCCGGCTTCCCTGGCCACGGACTTCATCGCGGCCTGCAGCGCGGCCAGCTGGCCGGCGTCCGTGCGCTTGCCCTTGCCGGACAGCGCGTCGAAGGCCTGGGCCGCGGTCGTCGTCTTGCCCGCGTCCGCGCCCGGCTTGTGCAGGCTGGCCATCAGCGCGAGCATGGCGCTGGCCGGGTCGCCCGCCTTGGCCGTGCTGTCGTCATCCGACTTGTCGTCGTCGTCCTTGGCGGCATCGTCCTTCGCGTCGGCGCCGTCCGTCTTGCTGTCGGCCGGCTTCGCGGCCTGCTGCGGCGCGGCGTCGTCGTGTTGCGCGGGTTTCTCGGCTTCGGCCGGCTTGGCCTCCTGCTTCGCGGCGGGCGCGGGGGCGGGTGCCGGGGCCGGCATGGACGCGAAGGTGTTGCGCTCCAGTTCGCCGCTCAGCAGGGCGCTGAACTGGCTGCCGTCGCTGCCGCCGTTGCCCGGGGTGTTCGGACGCTGGTTGATGCCGTTGGCCGTGTTGAGCTGCGGGTTAAAGGAAGTCGTGGTCATGTCGCTAGTCGCTCAGGTTAAAGGCGCCGGTCAGCGCCTGGCGCGGACTGTCCGGGCCGCGTGGTCGTCCATCATTTTCTGGTCGCGCTTGTTTTCGATCGCAAGCGCCTCGGCGGCCGCGCGCTCGTTCAGGGTCCGGTACGACAGGCGCTTGCGCTCGCTTTCCTGCCAGCCCTTCTTTTCCATGTCGGCCTTGACATGCGCATGCTTCAGTACTTCGCGCTGGCCGTCGATCGCCTGTTCCAGCTTGCCGAGGAAGGCGACGAAATTCTGGTACGCGAACGGGGTGATGCCTGCCATTTGCGCCGCGTCGAGCCGGTTCGCATAGTCGTCGCGGTAGCCGAGCAGCATCTGCAGCTTCTGCTCGCCCTCGTCGACGGCCTTCAGCGCCGCGCCCAGGCGCTTCGCGCAGGCGTCGGACTCGCGCTGGGCGAGGTCGATCAGGGTGTCGAGTGCGGATGCGGTGGCCATGGTAGATCAAGTATACCGATGAGCTTGACGGACCAATCAGCCGAACAGCGAGGTCAATTCCCCCAAGCTCTGCAACATGCCCACGTTGTCGTGGATTTCCTGGCACAGGAAGGCCTCGATCCGTTCGTGCAAGGCGATGGCCTTGTCCAGCACCGGGTCCGTGCCGGGCGCGTAGGCGCCGACGCTGATCAGGTCGCGCGAGCGTTCGTAGCGCGAATACAGTTGCTTGAGCGTGCGCGCGGCCTGCTGGTGCTCGCGCGACGTGATGCCGTGCATCGCGCGCGAGATCGATTGTTCGATGTCGATGGCGGGGTAGTGGCCCGCCTCGGCCAGTTTGCGGTTCAGCACGATGTGGCCGTCGAGGATACCGCGCGCCGCGTCGGCGATCGGGTCCTGCTGGTCGTCGCCTTCCGACAGCACGGTATAGAACGCCGTGATCGAGCCGCCGCCCGCCTGGCCGTTGCCCGCGCGTTCCACCAGCACGGGCAGTTTCGCGAACACCGACGGCGGATAGCCTTTCGTGGCCGGCGGCTCGCCGATGGCGAGGGCGATCTCGCGCTGGGCCATCGCGTAGCGCGTGAGCGAATCCATGATCAGGAGGACGTTCCGGCCCTCGTCGCGGAAGTGCTCGGCGATGGCGGTCGCGTAGGCGGCGCCCTGCAGGCGCATCAGCGGCGGCGAGTCGGCCGGCGCGGCCACGACGGCCGAGCGGGCCAGGCCTTCCTCGCCCAGGATCTGCTCGATGAATTCCTTCACCTCGCGGCCCCGTTCGCCGATCAGGCCGACGACGATCACGTCCGCCGTCGTGTAGCGCGCGATCATGCCCAGCAGCACGGATTTGCCGACGCCGGTACCGGCGAACAGGCCGAGACGCTGGCCGCGGCCTACCGTCAGCATCGAATTGATGGCGCGTACGCCCACGTCCAGCGTTTCCGAGATCGGTACGCGGTCGAGCGGGTTGATGGGGCGCGCGTTGAGCGGGCCCATGTGTTCCGTGGAGACGGGACCCTTGCCGTCCAGCGGCCGGCCGGCGCCGTCGACGACGCGGCCCAGCAGGCCCCAGCCGACGGGCAGGTGGCGCGCACGGTCCATCGGCCGGCGGCGCGGATGCGTCACCGTGCCGGGCTTCGGCATGCTCGCTTCGATCGGGAAGACGCGCGAGCCGGGCACGACGCCTTCGACGTCCGACTGCGGCATCAAGAATAAACGTTCGCCCTCGAAGCCGACGACTTCCGCTTCGATGCGGGCACCGGACGCAACCGGAATCATGCAGGCGGCGCCGACCGCGAGCTTCAGGCCGACGCATTCCATCACGAGGCCGGCCACGCGCGTGACGCGGCCCGACACCTGCATCGGCTCGACCAGATCGACCACGTTGGCGCAGTCGTTCAGGTAAGCCTTCCAGCGGCCGGTATGGGTGTTCATTCCAGCCAGTCCAGGTCCTTGCCGAGCGCGTGCGTCAGGCGCTGCCAGCGCGCGCCGATCTGGGCGTCGATCTGGTTGCTGGCCGTGTCCACGCGGCAGCCGCCACGGGACACTCCCTCGTCTTCGACGATGCGCCAGCCGTTCTTGTCCAGCTCGTGGCCGATGCTGCTCTTGACGATCAGCGCGTCTTCCGGATGCAGCATCAAGAGGGCCGGTTGTTGCAGGGTCGGCAGGTAGTCGATGGCTTCGCGCACGACGGGAATGATCAGGTCCGGCTTCACGTCGAATGCCGTGCGGACCATGCCGCGCGCGAGGTGCAGCGCGAGTTCCAGCACGTCGTTGGAGATGGCTTCATCGGCTTGCGTGACGGCATCGCCGAACGTCGTGGCGAGCTGGCGCAGATGTTCCAGTTCCTCGGCCGCTTCGGCACGGCCCAGCGCAAGGCCTTCCTCGTAACCGGCGGCGTGGCCTTCGGCCTGGCCCGCTTCGAGACCTTCCGCATAGCCTTCGTCGCGCGCGGCGGCGCGGAGCGCTTCGAGCTCTTGCGCGGTCGGCAGCTGGATCATGGGCTCCGACTGGGGCGGCGGCTCGTACGCGCGCGCGGCGGCCGCGGCAGCGGCGGCCTCCGCTTCGCGCTGGGCACGGACGCTGGGACGCTCGTCGCCGAACGACGTCATTTCCCAGCGTTGATATGCAGACTGAAACTCTTTTGAGATGGCCATCAGACGAACGAATCCTCACCTTTGCCGCCCAGCACGATCTGGCCTTCGTCGGCGAGACGCCGGACGATTTGCAGGATCTGCTTCTGCTGGGTTTCCACTTCGGACAGGCGCACGGGACCTTTCGATTCCAGGTCTTCGCGCATCATTTCCGCCGCACGTTGCGACATGTTTTTGAAGATTTTATCGCGCAAGTCCTGCGACGCGCCTTTCAGCGCGATGATCAGCATCTCCGACTGCACTTCGCGCAACAGCAACTGGATGCCGCGGTCGTCGATGTCGATGATGTTGTCGAACACGAACATCTCGTCCATGATCTTCTGCGCCATGTCGTTGTCGTAGTTCTTGATGTTCTCCATGACGGAACTTTCCTGCTCGCCGCTCATGAAGTTCAGGATCTCGGCCGCGGTACGCACGCCGCCCAGCGACGACTTCTTGATGTTCTCGTTGCCGGACAGGAGCTTGGTCAGCACGTCGTTCAGCTCGCGCAGGGCGGCCGGCTGCACGCCGTCCAGGGTGGCGATACGGAGCACGACGTCGTTGCGCAGGCGGTCCGTGAAATGGGCCAGCACTTCGCAGGCCTGGTCGCGTTCGAGGTGCACGAGGATCGTCGCGATGATCTGCGGGTGCTCGTTGCGGATCAGTTCGGCGACGGACGGCGAATCCATCCACTTCAGGCTTTCGATGCCCGAGGCGTCCTTGCCGCCCAGGATGCGGTTCAGCAGCACGGCGGCCTTGTCGTCGCCGAGGGCCTTGGTCAGCACCTGGCGGATGTATTCGTCGGAATCGAGGCCGACGGTCGACTGCAGGTCCACGCGCTCGCGGAATTCGCCCAGCACGCTCAAGACTTCCTCGTGCTGCACGGCCTTCATCTGCGCCATGGCGGCGCCCAGCTTGAGCACTTCGCGCGGGCCGAGGAATTTCATCACTTCGGCCGCTTCCGATTCGCCCAGGGCCAGCATCAGGATGGCTGCCTTGGTCGTGCTTTCCTTGTCCTTGTCCTTGTCGCTCATTACTCGGTCCCCAGCCATTCCTTGATCACGTTGGCCACGATGCGCGGATCGTTCTTGGCCATGTCTTTTGCCATTTCCAGGTTGCTCTTGTAGACCTGGACCTTCTGCTGTTCTTCCTCTTCACGCTGGATGCGGGCTTCTTCGTCCGGGTCCGGCTCCGGTTCCGGCTCCGGCTCTTCCGGTTCCGGTTCGGGCGGGATCGCCACGGCTTCGTCGAACTTCTTGATCGCCGGCTTGAGCAGCGGCCGCACGAAGCGGAACCACAGGAAGGCCAGCACGAGGGCGATGAAGACGTAGCGTGCGATGTCCTTTGCCAGCGGCAGGTTGGCGGGATCCTTCCACCAGTCCGGCGCCTGCTCTTCCGGCTTGTCGACGCCGTCGAACGGGGCGTTCGTCACGTTCAGCGTGTCGCCGCGCGCCTGGCTGTAGCCCATCGCCTGCTTGACCAGTTCGTTGATCTGCGCGACTTCGGCGGCGCTGAGCGGCTTGACGACGACCTTGCCCGTCTTCGGATCGACGGTGCGGCGGTAGTTCACCACCACGCCGACCGTCAGGCGCTTGATGCCGCCCATCGGTTTCTGTTCGTAGCGGATCGTCTTGTCGACTTCGTAATTGGTCGTGGAATCCTTGCGGCTCGGGCCGGTGCTCGCCTGGGCCTGGGCAGGCTGGGCGCCACCGTCCAGCGGTGCGGTCGCCACGCCCGGCGGCTGGTTCGACAGCGCGCCCGGAATGCCGGACGGATTGGTGCTGCCCGGACCGGACTGCTCGGACGTTTGCTGGCTGCGGATCGCCTGCGGCTCCGGCGGCGAATTCGGCTTGTACATCTCGGCCGCGGTGTCGGTCTGGGCGAAGTCGACTTCGGCGGTCGCTTCGGCGCGCACGTTGTTCTGGCCGACGAGCGGGGCGATGATCGACTGGACCTGCTTGACGATGTTCTGCTGCAGCGCTTCGACGTACTTCAGCTGGTTCGGGTCGAGCTGCTTGCCGTTCTTGTTGGCGCTGTCCGACAGCAAGGTGCCGTTCTGGTCGACGACGGTCACGTTGGCCGGCGTCAGTTCCGGGATCGACGACGCCACCAGGTGCACGATGGCGCTGACTTGCGCCTGGTCGAGGGCGCGGCCGGGCTGCAGGTTCAGGAGGACCGAGGCGGTCGGCTTCTGCTGGTCGCGCACGAACACGGACGGCTTCGGCAGCGCCAGGTGCACGCGGGCCGAGCTGACGGCGGACAGCGACTGGATCGAGTTGGCCAGCTCACCCTCCAGCGAGCGCTGGTAGTTGACCTGCTCGACGAATTGCGACGTGCCCAGCTTCTGGTTCTCCAGCAGCTCGAAGCCGACGTTGCCGGCGCGCGGCAGGCCCTGCTGGGCCAGCTTCAGGCGCAGGTCGTGGATGCGGTCGGCCGGCACGAGGATCGCGCTGCCGCTGTCCGAGAATTTGTACTTGACCCCCATCTGGTCGAGCGAGGCGGTGATGGCGCCGCCGTCCTTGTCGGTGTAGTTGGAGAACAGCACCTTGTATTCCGGCGCCGACGTCCAGAGCCACAATGCCGCGACGATGGCCACCACGCCGGCGATGGCGCCGCCGATGACGATGCGTTTACCGTTCGTCGTCTGCCAGAACTTCGGCTTCTCGTCGGCCGGGGTTGCGATGTCGCTGTCGAGGAGTTCTTCCGCTGTCGTTGCCATGTTGGGGGGAGGGAATGGGTGTATGAACGCCATTATGGAGCCGTACGGCAACATTCAAACCCCGGAATAAGGCCCTGTTTACCGTGCTGCTCGAAGGCAATCGTTGCCCGGGCGCTGATATTCTGACAGCCTGAATCGATTTGTTTGACAGGCACTGGGAGAACGGACATGAACATCGGCGGCATCGACAGCAGCCGGATCGAAGCGATGATGGCGCAGCTGAAGTCGGCGGCACAGAAGCCGGCCGGCCCGGCGTCGCCGGCGGAGGCGCTCGGCGGGCTGGGTGGCATCGGCAAGCTGGGCGCTCCCGATGCGGCCGAATCGTCGACCAGGGTCAGCTTCTCGGATGCGCTGCAGGCGTCGCTGCAGAACGTCAGCAATTCCCAGATCCAGGCGGACGAGATGGGCAAGAAGTTCGCCGCCGGCGACGATTCCGTGAGCCTGTCCGACACGATGATCGCCATGCAGAAAGCGAGCATCAACTTCCAGGCCACGGTGCAGGTGCGCAACAAGCTGGTGTCGGCTTATCACGACATCATGAACATGCAGGTGTGACGATCACTTGACCTCGACGCGCCCCTGCATCACCGGATGCAGCGTGCAGAGATAGTCGAACGACATCTTCGCTGGCACCACCCAGCGCCAGGTCTTCCCGGGCTGCAGGTCGCCCGACTTGACGCCGGCCGCCGTCACGTTGTGGACGAACATGTCGCGGTTCTCCCACACGATCGTATCTCCCTTCCTGACCTGCACGACCTGCGGCGTGAACTTCATGCCGTCGATGACGACGTGGTGTTCCGCCGCGCCGGCCATGAGGGGCAGCGCACACGACGCGGCGAACAGCGTGGCAAATGCGGTCTTCACTTGAGTTCGGCCTGGATGTGCTTGGCATGCTCCAGGTGCGCCACGAACGCCGGGCGGACCTTGACGAGCAGGGCTTTCAGCTCGGCATTCGAGGCGTTCGGGATCAGCGTCTTGTCGAGTGCGCCGAGCACGGTCTCGTGGTACGTGACTTCGTTGTCGACATAGGCCTTGTCGAACGCCTTGCCGGACAGGGCGGCCAGCCGGGTGCGCGTCGCCGCGCCGTCCTTCGTCAGGCTCTTGCTGGTGTCGTTGTCCTCGGGCGTCACGTGCAGTTTCTGCACCAGCGCGACGGCCTGCTGGTTGACGCCCGCGTGGTCGGCCACCATGCGCTGGGCGAAGGCGCGCACGTCCTTGTTCTGCGTTTTCGTCTCGGCCTGCTTGCCGGCGTCGATATCGACCGCATTGGCGGCGACGACGATGGCGGCGATCTGCGCATCGTTCGGGCCGGCCGCGTGGGCGGTGGCGCTCAGGACGAGCAGGGCGGACAGCAGCAGCGGGGCGGATTTGTTCATGGCGGACTCCTTGAATGAATGGTTTAGGTGAAACAATCCATTCGATGCACGCTTAGGCGCGCGCGTTCCCGCTTCGTGTCAGGTGGACGGTTCCGCGTCCAGCCGGCGCCGGACCGCGTCGACGATCCGGTCGCAGCGCGCGCCGTCGAACCCGAACGCATCCTCGATCGCGAAATCGATCTCGCGCGCGAGCGCCTCGCGCAGCATGGCCCGCGCGCGGAAATAGCGGGTGCGCACGGTCGCCGCGGGGATGTCGAGCGTGGCCGCCGTCTCTTCCACGGTCAATTCCTCCACCGCGCGCAACACAAACACCGTGCGGAAGGCGGCCGGGAGCTTGTCGATGCCCGTTTCGATCAGGCGCCGCGTCTGGGCGCGCAGCGCGGCCAATTCCGGCTGCGCCGGCTCGTCCAGCCGGTCGCGGGGCAGGATCGCATCGTCCGAACCGAAATCCGCGCCCAGTTCGATGACGTCGGCGAGCCGCCCGGTCTTACGCTGGCGCATCAGCGCGGCATTGACGACGATGCGAGTGAGCCAGGTGCCGAGCGCCGACTCGCCGCGAAAGCCGGGCAGGGCGCGATAGGCCTGCAGATAGGCATCCTGGAGCGCATCCTCGGCTTCCGCATCGTCGCGCAGGACGCTGCGCGCGACGCGGTACAGGCGGCGGTTGTAGCGCCGCATCAGATCGGAGAACGCGTCGCGGTCGCCGGCGCGGATACGGCGCAGCAGCGCGTCGTCGTCGAGGGAAGAGGGGGGCGGTGCGGCGGCCTGCATGGGATCTCCTGGTCGTATGCCTGACGATTGGATGCAGGCCGGCGGACCGGCGTTCCGAAGTTTTAATCAATTTCCCAAAACCGGGCTCTGACCCCGGTTTTGGGAAATTTTATGCCAGGCCAGCCAGGCGGGCGTTGCGCTCGCGTTCCAGCTTGGTGATGTAGCGTTGCACGGCGGCCAGGTTGCCGCGCGAGATGTCGACGAACTGGCAGCCGAGGCGGCGGCTCGTTTTGTTGTTGAGCAGCGTCATGTCGATCGAGTTGCGGACTTGCAACGAGCAGGTCACCGGCCCGATTTCGGGCAGGTCGATGCGGCAGTTCGGGAAGGTGTCGCCGATGGTCGTGCCGAGCTGCAGCTTGCTGTCGTGGATCGCGACACCGCCACAGCTGATGTCGGCCAGCGGGAACACGGCGGTGCCGCCGCCCAGATCGGCCGGCAGGGGGATCGTCGCGCGCACGGGATTCGTCACCGGCGTCGGCATGCGGTAGAACTCGCGCCGCTGCAGGCGGATCAGGCTCGCGGGAATCGCGGCGGCCAGCGCGGTGCCGCCTTCGAATTGCACTTCGCGCAGGTTGTCCAGGCCGAACACGATGCGGATCTTGTCCAGCGACGTGTCGCACCGGACCGTGCCGGCCGCCACGATGCGCGTGTTCTGCTCGGGGCTGACGGAGCAGTCGATGACGACGGTGCCCGCATCCGGATCGACGGCCAGCAGCGACGTGACGCAGACGTCCGCCTCGCCCTTGATCAGCATGCGGATCAGCTGGTTCTTTTCGGCGATCTGGCGCAGCAGGGCCACGATCTCCCTGGGCGACTCGACTTCGTAGTCGTGCCAGGCTTCTAATTCGGCGTCAGTGATTGCTTGCATCTGTGTCAACCGGAGTGCTTTCTTGGGGTGGGAGGTGGCGTGCCGTGTCCGGTGCGGGCGGTGGTGTCTGCCCGGAAACTTGCGCGGATTCAATATAATAGAGCCAGGCCAATAGTTCGGCAATGGCGCGGTAGAGGGCCGGCGGGATCTGGCGGTCGAGATCGACTTTCATCAGCAACGCCACCAGTTCCTTCGATTCGTGCACGAACACGCCGGCCTCTTGCGCGCGGCCGATGATCTGTTCGGCGACGAGACCCTTGCCCTTCGCGACGACCTTCGGCGCGGCATCGCCGGCGCCGTACGCGAGCGCCACGGCGCTCTGGCGCCGCGTCGGCTTATCGTTGTCCATCGTCATGGACGGTGAGCGTGGAGAGCGGCGTGCCGGCCGCGTCGAGTGCGTCGGCCAGGCGCGCGCGGTGCGCATCCAGCAAGCCTTTGACCGATTCGTCCTGGGCATCGAGGCGGATGTGCAACTGGCCGCCGGACAGCACGACGCGCGCCGCCACCTCGCCCAACGCGCCGAAGCGCAGGCGCAGGCTGCTCTGCCACGTGCCGCCGTTCTCATCCTCGCCGCCGTCCTGGCGGCCGGACGCGTCCCGTTCGACGTCCCATTGCATGTCGCGGCCCGGCCACAGCTGGCCCTGCCAGGCGGCGCGGCCCTGTTCGTGTGCATTCAGCTGCAGGTTGATGAACTGTGCCGTGTTCGGATCGGTGGGCGGCGGCATGCCGCGCGCCTGCGGCTCGGCCGCGAGGTCGGCGCGGGGGCGGGCGCCTTCGGCCCATTCGGCCACGTGCGATTCGTAGAACAGGCCGCTCTTGCCGAGGCCGTCCTTCAGTGCCTGCGCGATGGCGCCGGCGTCCAGCGACGGCCCGCCCAGCAGCGGCGTGCGGCCGACCGCGGCGGTGGCTTGTGTGTCCGCTTTCTGCGCGGCCGCGATGACGTCGCCCAGCATCTTGCCGGCCGTGCTGATCGACGTGCTGGCGCCGTCGGCCGCGCCGCCCGGCAGTTGTGCGAGACCGCGCGCGCCGGCGAGCAGGGCGGCCGTGCGCGTGAGCGCGGCGGCATCCTTGCCTTCGAGATAAGCGAGCGTAGACTCCTGCGGGCTGGCGCCTTCCGGCAGCGGCGGGCCGGCTTCGGCGAAGGCGGGGGCGCCCTGGCCCGTCCGGACCTGGAACGTGGGGCGAGGCGCGACCGTCACGAGGGTCAGCGGCACCTGCGTGCCGACCTGCGCGCCCTGGGGCAGCGGCATGCGCGCCGCCATGTCGTTGATGCGCACGACGAAGCTGCCGTCGGGCAGTTTCGCCAACACGTCGGCTGCCATCGACTGGCCGACGAGGTTGGCGAGCGCGCGCGCAAAGGCCTGCTGGCGCGGGTCGCCGACGGGTAAGGCGGGACGGGCTGCCGCGACCGGGGTCAGCGAGACGCTATCGCGCGGCAGCATCGTTCAGGTCAGACGCCGTAGGCGCGCGCGACGCGGCGTTCGACGGTCTTGTTCGAGATCATGGTCTGCAGCTTCGCCATCCACGGCTGGGTCAGGTCGCGGATCTTGCGGTCGGAATCGAGCATCTTGCGGATGGCGTTGACCTTGCGCACGCGCTCCTGGCCGGCCAGCGCCGTGTCGCCGTTGTCCTTCAGCTGGCGCACGCAGGCGGCGCACTGGTGTTCGAGCTGGAGCAGGCGGTCCCAGTCGGCCGCGGTGGCGGCGGCCAGCATCTGGTCGGTGATGCCGACCATGGCTTCGTACAGCGAGGCGATTTCGGTATTCGTCATCATCGTCGTGGCTCCGATCATGCGCTCGCCAGGGTCGAGGCTTTCGGCATGGCCGTGGGCGCAGCGACCTGCTGCGGCTGCTGGACCTTCTCGCCGATTTCCACCCATGCGCCGCGCAGGTCGGCCAGCAGGCCGTGCACTTCGTCGATGATGGTCACGTCGTTCTTCAGGTTCGCGTGCAGCAGGCGCCGGCTCATGTAGTCGTACAGGGCGTCCAGGTTGGCCGCGATCTCGCCGCCGGCGTTCTTGTCGAGCGAGGCGCGCAGGCCGTTGTCGATGATCGAGATGGCTTTCGAGATGGCCGAACCCTTGGCGGCGATGTTGCCGGCGGCGATGTTCGTCTTGGCGCCGAGCAGCGCGACGAGGGCGCCGTCGTACAGCATGACGATCAGCTTGTGCGGCGAGGCCGACGTGATGCCGGTCTCGAGGCTCACGTTGTGATAGGCGTTGACGCCGCGTTTCATCGTTCCAAACATGGTGGTTCTCCAAAAATCCAGTTATCGGTTGGCCGCGAGGGCTGCCAACTGCTGCGTCAGATAGCTTTGGGTGCTCTGCATCGACTGCAGCATCGTGTCGAGCGAGGTAAATTGTTTTCGATACATGGCTTCCAACTGGGTCAGGTGATCGCTGAATGCGTCGCGCTGTTTGGCCACCGCCTTGATGCTGGCGTTCAGGCCGTCGGTCTTGCTGTTGAGTATGCTGCCATTGCCCGTGAAGCTCGTGGCCAGGTTCGTCAGCTGGTACGCATAGCCTTGCGAAAAGGTCACAGTGCCGCGGTCGCCGGCGACGCCGCTCTTGACCGTGATCTGGATGCCCGCGGCGGGCGAACCGGCGGCCGCCGTCAGCGACTGGCCGTTGCCCGTCGCGGCGACGCTGCCGATCGTGCCTTCGATGTCGGTGCCGACGGCCGGCGTGGCGCCCCCGAAGAGGTCGCTGACGGCCGTGCCCGTGACGCCGGCGATCGAGATGTTCGACGTGGAACCGTATTTGCTTGACGAGATCGACAGGTGGCCTGTGCCGTCCACCGAGGTCCCGACCGCGTCGCCGGCGTTCGCGAACACGCTGTTGCCGTTGATGGCGGCGCGCAGCATCGAAGACAGCTGGTCGTTCGTATAGATGCCGGCCGGAATCTTGATGTTCTGGACTTTGGTATCCGTCGCCGGATCGGTCTGGTTCAGCGTGACGGTCCAGCTCGTGTTCGCTGCGATCGTCGTCGAGCCCGACAGGGGATTGGCCCCGGTCAGCGTGCCCTGCGTGGCCATGTGCGTGACGTTCACGCCATACTCGCCCGGCTTGGTGGCCGCGGTCGACTTGTCGAACGAGATGTTGCCGTCGCTGGCCGCGCCGACGGCCGCGAACAGGCCGCTGATGCCGCTGAAATTGCTCGACATGGCGTTGTTCAGCTTGGTCGAATCGACGGCCAGGCTGCCGTCCTTCTGGAACGCCACGCCAATCTGGCCGAGGTTCGTCAGGTTGCTGTTCAGGCCTTCGACCTGCGTACCGAGCGCGCGCCGCAGCTGGGTCTGGATCGAGCGCACGGCCGAATCGCCCTGCAGCGGACCGCCCGTCTTGGTGTCGGCGTTGTAGCTCGTGAGGCCGCCGATCGTCTTGTTCAGGTCGTTGTACGCCTTGACGAAGCCATTGATGGCGTCCGTCACCGAGCTCTTGTCCTGGGACACGGTCAGCGTCGTGCTGCCGGTCGACGACAGGTCCAGGCTCACACCCTGGATCACGTCGTCCACTGTCGTGCCGGCACTGCTGACGGCGATGCCGTTCATGGTCAGCTTGGTATCCTGCGCGCCGCTCGTCTGCGTGAGGGCTTGCGTGCCGTTCGGATCGTACGCCAGCATGCCGGCGATGTCGGCGTTGACGGGGCCGCCGTCGGCGCCATCCACGGAGATCTTCATGGCCGACTTCTCGCCTGTCTTGTTCGACGTGATCACGAGGTGGTACGGGTTGGCGCTGCCGTCCGACACGATGGTGGCGGTGACGCCCACGTTCGCCTTGTTGATGGCGTCGCGGATGCCTTGCAGGGTCTGGTCTTTCGTGTCCAGCGTCACGGTGCCGCTGGCCTGGGCGCCGTCCTGGGTGAAGCCCGCGCCGATGTAGCTGCCGGCGCTGCCCGCCGTGAGGCCGGCCGCGCCGGGGTTGTTGCCGCCGACGAGGATCTGGCTGCCGTCTTTCGAACTCAGTGTGATGCCCGCCGTGGCGGTCGTGTCCGAGCCCGCGTTGGCCGCGCCGGGGGCGAGGCCGATGCCGCCCGTGACGGTGCCGCTGACGGCTTCCGCGACGTCGATGTTGGAGCCGTCGGCCGCGAAGAACTGCAGGTCGTGGGTGGCGGCCGAGCCGGTGAACGTGATGTTGGCGGCGGCCAACTGGTTCTTGACCGTGTTGGTGCCGAGCGCGGTGTCGAGCGACGCGGCCGTGACGGTGGTGCTGCCGTCCGACTCCGCCAGCTTGACGCCGCCTACCGACAGGGCGTAGTTGTCACCGGTGGAGACGACCACGTCGCCGAAGGTGCCGAACATCGTGGCCGACGTGGACGTGATGCCGGCCTTGGCGGTGACGCCCGTCGTGTCCGTTTCGTCGTTGATGGCCGAGGCGAGGTCGCGCGCGCTGCGCGTCGTGCCGTTGGTGCTGATCGCGGTGCCGTTGATGGTCAGCGAACCGGTCGCGATGCCGGACGCTGCGCTGGCCACGTTCAGCGCGGAGCCGGCCACGCCGAACGTGCCGCCGCCGATGCTGCCGAACTGGAACGTGAGGGTCGTCTTGGCGCCGTCGCCGATCTGCTTCGTGTTGCTGGCCTGGCCGCCCGTCATGAGGCTTTGCGCCTGCGCGAGCTGGCCGACGTTGATCTTGTACTTGCCGGGCGCGGCAGTGGCGCCGGCCGAGGCCGTCAGGAGATCCTTGTTGCTGGACGACGTCGTCAACGCACTGAACGTGCCGGCCGAGTTCAGCGTCGTCAGCGCGCCCTGGAAGGCGCCGACGGCCGCACTGACCTTGCCATACGCCTGCAACTTGGTCTGGTAGTCGGTGGTCTTCTTGTCGTAATTGTCGAGCGGCGCGGATTCGGCCGCCATCAGCTTGCTGACGAGACCGTTGACGTCGAGGCCGGAGCCGATACCAGGTGAGCTGAGTCCCACGTGTTTCTCCTGTGAAAGCGATAATGTAAGTCATTATCGACAGAAGCAAACGTTACTTGAGAGTGGGAAATGTGCGTTATTTCCGTGCCGAACTATCTGGACGCTGGAAATGGACAGGAAGGGAGGACCGTCAAGCGCGGGCCGTAGCCCGCGCCTTACGGGAGAGCATGCAACGAACGATCAGGCAGTCTGGTTGATGAGCAGACCCTGCTGCATCTTGTCGATCGATTTGGCGATCTGCAGCGCTTCCTTGGAAGGGATCTGGCGCACGACTTCCTTGGTGTTCTGGTCGATCACCTTGACGACGATGTCCTTGCTGTCTTCGTCGATCGAGAATTGCAGGCTCTGCGACGAACCCAGCATCGCATCGTTCATCTTCTTGACTGCGGCCGATACGTCCTCGTGCGACGGCTTGACGCCTTCGGCCGGCTTGCCCGTGCTGGTCGCGCCCGTCGCACCGGCCGACGGCGCCGGTTGGGTCGGGCGGTCGTCCACGCGAGGCGGGGCGGATGAAGCCACTGGTTGAATGTTCATGATCATTCCCTAGCAAAAATTCCCCGGCTGAATTACTTCAGCCGAGGAATCACTGTACACCGCTATCGGGGGCTTATTGCGACTGATTAGCCACGCAGCAGCGACAGGACACCGTTCGGCAGCGAGTTGGCCTGGGCCAGCATCGAGGTACCTGCCTGCTGCAGGATCTGGCCGCGGGTCATGTTCGCGGTTTCCGAAGCGAAGTCGGTGTCGACGATGCGGCTGCGCGATGCCGACAGGTTCTCGGTCGACGATTGCAGGTTCGAGATTGCCGAGCCGAAGCGCGACTGCAGTGCGCCCAGTTGTGCGCGCTGGTTGTTCACCGAGGACAGGGCCGCGTCGGCGATCTTGATCGCCAGCTGGGCGCCGTCGAACGTGCTGACGTCGATGTTCGCGACCGCGTTCAGCTTCGACGAGCCGGCGGCACCGGCGCTGTCCAGTGACAGTTGGCTGGCGTCCTTGATCGAGAAGCTCTGCTCCGAATCCAGCGTGATCTGGCCCTGGACGACGCTCGTGGCGGCGTTGTCGATGGTCATCTTGTTGGCGATGTCGGCAGTGCCGTCCGCCTTGTAGTTCGCCACGTCGACCGTGTTGCCGGTGGCCGATTCGTTGTCCAGCTTGATGTTCTCGCCGTTGGCGTTGGTCAGCTTGATGGCGTTGTTGGTGGCATCGAACGATGCGGTCACGCCCGTCTTGGCGGTCTGCGCGTTGAAGGCGCTGATGGCCGATGCGGCGTCGTCGGCGCTCAGTTTGTTGCCGGAGCCCGCCTTGCCGGTCGAGAACGAGATCGTGACGGCATCGGTCGAGTTGTCCGAGTTCAGCTTGATCGTGTACGCCTTGTCTTGCGCCACGCCCAGCATGGCATTCGTCTTGGCGCTCGCGGTGACGCCGGTCTCGCCGCTCTTGGCGTTGATGCTGGCAGCCACGGCTTTCGAGCTGTCGTTGTCGTTGATGGTGACGTCTGTCGAACCCTGGAAACCGTTGACGGTCAGCGCGCCGCCGGTATAGGTGCCATCGGCGGTGGGTTTCGGTGCGTCGTTGGCGAGGCGGTTGTCGCCGTAGGTCGACGTGGTGAAATTCGCGCCGGTCATCGAGATCAGCTGGTTGGCGTTCGCGCCGACCTGGAAGTTCGCGGTGCCCATCGAGCCATCCAGCAGCTTGGTGCCGTTGAATTCGGTGGTGCCGGCGATGCGGTTCAGTTCCGAGGTCAGTTGCGTCACCTCGGTCTGCAGGGCTTTGCGGTCGCTGGCCGAGTTCGAGGAGTTCGAGGATTGCACGGCCAGTTCGCGGATACGCTGCAGCATGTCGCCCGAGCTCGACAGGGCGCCTTCGGCCGTCTGGGCCATCGACACGCCGTCGTTCGCGTTGCGGGTCGCCTGGTTCATGCCACGGATCTGCGAATTCATACGGTCCGAAATTGCCAGACCGGCGGCATCGTCTTTGGCGCTGTTGATGCGCAGGCCCGACGACAGGCGCTGGATCGAGGTGTTGAGCGAAGATTGCGAGGTGGACAGGTTACGCTGAGCGTTCAGGGATGCAACGTTGGTATTGATAACGGACGACATGGTGTCTCTCCAGACTTGGTCTTGCAGGGTGTGGCGACGTGCCACTCATGATCACTTTGGTCTGCCACGCTGTTCTGTGACATTCAAACCGCTGTTGATGCAGGTAACGGTGCTCTACGGAAAAAGTTTAGAGGGCGAGAGCGAAAAAAATCGACATTTTTGTGTCGCCGCCGGAAGCGGGCCTGCCTTGGCGGCGACGAATTCGGGAACTTTAGGGCAAAAAAAAATTTATTTTTCCGTGGCCGGGCTTGTCAGTCAGCCACCACCACGCGGTTCTTGCCGCTATGCTTGGCCTGGTACATGGCCTTGTCCGCGCGCGCCATCAGGCTGGTCTGCTCCTCGTTCGGATGGCGCAGCGCGACGCCGCACGAGAACGTGATCAGCATCTTCTCGTTGTCGTGCAGGAAGAAATGCTTCGTCAGCTCGCGCTGCACCCGCACCATCGCGGCCGATGCCGCTTCGACATTCGTTTCTGGCAACAGGATGAGGAATTCCTCGCCGCCGAAGCGGGCGATCACGTCCATCGAGCGCAACGTGTCCCGCACGACCTTCACGAGGTGGCGCAGGGCGTTGTCGCCCGCGAGGTGGCCGTAGGTGTCGTTGAGCTTCTTGAAATTGTCCAGGTCGAGCAGGGCCACGCACAGCGGCGTGCCGCGGCGGTCGGCGCGCGCGCTTTCGCGCTCGAACACGTCGTCCAGGCCGCGCCGGTTGAGACTGCCCGTCAACTGGTCCTCGCGCACCAGTTCGCTCATGTGCTGCAGCTTCGCTTCCAGATCCTTGATGCGCGCCTCCGCTTCCTGCACCTCCTGGTGCGCGGCCAGCATGCGGTCGCGCGAGGCCATCGCCTCGGCCTGCACGATCTTCGTTTCGCGCAGCACTTCTTCCAGCACCACGTTGAGTTCCTCGATATTGCTGGCACCGCGGATGCGCTCGGAAAAGCCGCCGATCTTTTCGTGGAAATCGCCCGTCGAGGCCGCCACGGAACCGAGGCGGTCGATGAACGTCATCATCATGTTCTTGACGGTCGCCTTGACGTCCGCGATGCCGTGCTTCAGCTGCCCCTGCTTGTAGATGACATCCTTCAGGCTGCGCGTGGCGTCTTCCAGCGCGCGGTGGTCGAGCGGACCGGCGATCAGGTCCTGCACGGCGGCGATCTGGCCGCGCATCCAGCTGTCGTCGTCCAGCAGTTCGGATACGTTTTCCAGCAGCAGCTTAAACAGGCGCAGCAGCAGTTCCTGCTGTTCGGCCGTGTCGCCGCTCTTCAGTTCGATCTGGTAGCACAGGTCTTTCAGGCGCGTCGCGATTTCCTGCAGCGCTTCCTCGCTGTGCGCGGCCTTGACGGCGGCGCCCAGCGATTCCGCTTCGCCCGACAGGTTCGGCGTGCCCGCCAGCAGCGACGCGACGGCGAACGTCAGCGTGCGGCTGAGCAGGTCGCGCAGCAGCTTGGCTTCGCCGTTCTCCACGCCCAGCGACAGCGCGGGGTGCGTGTGGCGGCGCAGGTGTTTCTCGGCCAACTGGGACAGCGTGCGCGCATAGCCGTCCCAGTCGCGCTGCTTGACGGCGCGGTTGAAGCGGGCGCCGAACTCGGCCAGCTCGCCGGGCGTGTCGGCCAGCCTGTGGGCGAAGCCGGACAACACGTTTTCCGCGCCCGGGTCTGCGGGTGGGGACGGTGGCGGCAGGACGTCGACGCCGGCGATCTCGTTATAGATCTCGCGGTAGGCGTCCGGCGTCGGCGCGATGCGCCGCGTGGCGAGCCGGCGGAACGCTTCGCGCGCAATTTCCGCCGGGTTCAGGCCGGGAATCCCCGGCGGGCGTGGTGGACTGGACATTTTGGACGTTGCAATATGGAATTCTTATTGTCGTCATGGTAAGCCGCTGCCAAAAAATCAAATCGCGGATAAAACGCGGAATTACCACTCAGTCTTTACGACTGTATTGACGAAGCGCAAATCAGTCAATGAGCTGGTTGCGGATGGCGTAGTGGGTCAGTTCGGCACTGGTCTTGAGTTTCATCTTGGCCAGCAGGCGCGAGCGGTACTCGCTGATCGTCTTCACCGACAACGAGAGTTCGCGCGCGATCTCGCTGACGGTCTTGCCGGAGGCGATCATGGTGAGGGTCTGGTATTCGCGGTCGGACAGCGCTTCGTGCACGGGCGCGTCGTGGTTCTCGCCGAGCTGGGCCGCCAGCACCTGGGCCAGTTGCGCGCTGACGTAGCGCTGGCCGCCGGCCACCTGGCGGATCGCGTTGACGAGTTCCTTCGGCGCGCTCTGCTTGGTCAGATACCCGGCCGCGCCCGCCTTCAGCGAGCGGATCGCGTACTGGTCTTCGCGGTGCATGGACAGCATCAGCACGGCCAGGTCCGGTTGTTCGCCCTTGATCTGCTTGAGCACTTCGATGCCGTTGCGGTCGGGCAGGGAGATGTCGAGCAGCACCACGTTGCAGCGCGATTTGCGGAACAGCTTGACGGCGTCGAGGCCGGTCTCGGCTTCGCCCGCGACAACGATGTCGCGCTGTTCGGCGAGGATTTGTTTCAGGCCTTCACGCACGATGGCGTGGTCGTCTGCAATAAAAACGCGGATGCTGGCTTTTTCTGTCATGCTCGGGTGGTTTCGCTGCGTCCGGCCGCGGGGGCGGCCAGCCTGATCTTGACGACGACCATCGTGCCGCCTCCAGGTGCCTGCGACAGGTTGAGCGTGCCGCCCAGCGCCCGGGCGCGTTCGCTCATGCCGCGCAGGCCGAACGACTGGGGCTTCAGGCGGTCGGCGGGCGTGATGCCGCGGCCATTATCGCAGATGCCGAGCGTCAGGTGCTGGCGCTGGCGGCGCAGGCTGACCGTCACGCGCGTGGCGTCCGCGTGTTTCGCGATATTCGTCAGCGCTTCCTGGAAGATGCGGAACAGCGCGGTCGCCTGGTCCGGATCGAGGTCGATTTCCTTGTCGGCGCTGCGGAACACGCAGGCGATGCCCATCTGCTTTTCGAATTCGCGCGCCTGCCACTCGAGTGCGGCGACGAGGCCCAGGTCGAGCGTGCTGGGACGCAGGTCCAGCGAGATGCGGTGCACGGCCTCGATCGTGCGGTCGACGAGGTCGTCCAGGTAATCCGCCTTGTCGCGCAGGGCCGGATCGTCCGGCAGGCGCGCCGCAAGCATCGACAGCGCCATCTTGATCGCGGTGAGATTGCCGCCCAGGTCGTCGTGGATCTCGCGCGCGATGCGGGCCCGTTCCTGTTCCTTGACCTGCTGGATGTGGTCCGTCAGCTCGGCCAGCCGCGCGCGCGACCGCCGGGTTTCTTCCTGCTCCAGCTTGCTCGCGGTGATGTTGGTCATGATGCCGTCCCACTGGACACCGCCACCGTCCAGCGGCAGGGGCGTCGCGCGCAGGCTGATCCATTTGACGTCGTTCCACGCCTCCACGCAGATGCGGCCTTCCCAGTTCCACGCGGCCAGCGCCGTCCTCGACGCCTCCATCGCATCCTGGTAACCCTTGCGGTCCTCCGGCAGGATCAGGCCCAAGAAGCGCTCGGGGTCCTGTTGCAGTTCCGACACCGACAGGCCCAGCAGCGCCGTGCACCCCTCGCTCAAATACGGGTACGCCATCGTGCCGTCCGCATGCAGCACGAACTGGTAGACGAGCCCGGGCGTGTGGTTGACGACGGCGTTGAAGCGCGCCTGGTATTGCTCGAGCGCCATGCCGGCCGCCAGTTCCAGCGACAGGTCGTCGCCGATCGCGACGATCAGCGACCGGCCGTCGCGTACGACGCGCAGGAAGCACAGCTTGATCGGATACGTGGTCCCGTCGGCGCGACGATGGCGTGTGCGCAGGCTGACCTGGTCGCCGATCTCCTGGCCCAGCGAGCCGATGAGCGCAACGAGTTCGCCGCGGTCGAGCTGGGGCGCCAGGTCGAGCGGCGTCATGCCGCACAAGGCCTTGAGCTCATGGCCGAGGTTGCGGCGCGCGGCCTGGTTGACGTCGACGAGGCGCAGCGTGTCGGCGTCGAACAGATAGATTTCCGTGGTGGACGCCTGCATCGCGGGCGCAAGGACGGGGGCAGGGGTCGAGGTGTCCGGGCTCATGGTCATGTCATTGGTCTGTCGGTTGGCGCCGGCGTGCACGCCATTGGACCACGAACCGGCGCAGCACCCGCACGAGGCGGCTGGCATGGCGGCTACCTGCGTCGGCCGGCCTTGCGCGCAGCCGGCGCAGCAGGCGCCGGTAGCCGAGCCGCAGGCCGCGCGCCGCCCGGCTGGCCAGGTGGCACGCGTGGCTCGTGCGCCAGTAGTCGAGGCAACGGGTCTTGGCGCCCATGAACCAGCCGTGGCAGCGCGCGAACCAGCCGACCGCCAGCAAGGTCGGCAGGGTCAGCACATAGATCCGCGCCACGACGGCCGCGCCGCCCACCTTCGCCACCACGATGGTCGCGATGCCGGACAACGCGTGGCCATGGGCGATCGCGAGCAGGGCCAGCAGCTTGACCGGAAACAGCAACAAGCCGGGCAGCACGAAGGCGCACAGGGCGGCGTACGGCGGCAGGGTGCGCACGCGGGCTTCCAGCGCCCCCAGCGCCGGCCAGCGCGCGAGCGCCCGCGTGAGGCGCATGCCGGTATCCCAGCACCATTCCTCGACGAGCAACACCACGGCCGCCAGGTACACCAGCGACGCGAACATCCGGCTGCGTGGAAGGGCTCGTGTCATGGCCTCATGATACGGGAAACGAGAACGGCACAGGGGCGCGCGCGCGTTGTCGAAGGCGCTACAATAGACGCATGAACAAGGCATTTGTAAAAGAGTCCGATAACGACGACGATGACGAGGCCCTGGCGCTCGCCCAGGCGATACCCGCCGGATCCAAGAACTACATCACCCCGGCCGGCCACAAGGCCATCAAGGACGAGCTGCTGCAGCTGATCGACGTCGACCGTCCGGAAGTCGTGCGCGTCGTGCACTGGGCCGCGTCCAATGGCGACCGCTCGGAAAACGGCGACTACATCTACGGCAAGCGCCGCCTGCGCGAAATCGACCGGCGCATCCGCTTCCTCACCAAGCGCCTGGATTCCGCCTTCGTCGTGGACCCGTCCGTCCACTACGGCAACGACCAGGTGTTCTTCGGCGCCACCGTCACCTATGTCAACAAGGCGGGCGACGAGCATACCGTCACCATCGTCGGCATCGACGAACTGGACCCGCTGAAAGGCAAGATCAGCTGGGTCTCGCCGGTGGCGCGCGCACTGACCAAGGCGCGCGAAGGCGACGTCGTCACATTGCATACGCCGCAAGGCAATGACGAGCTGGAAATCCTGAGCGTCGAGTACCCGGAGCCTGTCGCGGACTGATCCGGCTGGTGGCACGCGGCGCGCGGCGCGATGGTGCCGCCGCTGATAAGATGGCGGTTTCTGCTTCCCGCATCCCATGACCCGTTCCACCGACGTTGCGTCCGAAGCCGATCCGCTGGCCGCCCTGCGCGCGGCCACCGCCACCCGCCACGCGGCCCTCGATGCCGGCCTGCCGATCGGCGCTCCCGGCGCCTCCCTGCACGACTACATCGCCCACCTGGTCCTGTTGCGGACCTGGCTCGTGCCCCTGCACGCCTGGCTGGCCGGATTCGCGGATGGCCCGCCATTCGAACACGCAACACGCCTGGCCCGGATCGACGCCGATCTCGCCGAGGCGGGGCATGCGTTGTCGACCACGCCGGCCGGCACCGGCGCGGACGGCGCCGCCTGGCCGGCAACGGCCAGCCTCGCCTACCGCTGGGGCGTGCACTACGTCATCGAAGGCTCGCAACTGGGCGGTGCCGTGTTGTACGAGCGCCTGCGCGAACGCCTGGCGCCGCACGGGCTGCGCTACCTGAAGGGCGACGACGCCGGCCCCGGCCCCCGCTGGCGCGTCTTCATGCAGGCACTGCGCGCCAGCGTGCGTACGCCGGGCGAGATCGCGGACGCCTGCGCCGGCGCGTGCGCGGCCTTCGACTGGATCCTGGGGCTGCGCGCCGATCCGCGTACCGGGCGTGCGCATCCGGCATTGCCGCCAGCCCCGGCGGAACCGCCGCCGGCACGCGCCGGCACTGCCTGAGCCGCCTGGACGCTCATTCGATGGCTTCGGCCAGCCGCAGCATCCACGCCTTGCCGTGGTCCTTGCCGCCGTCGGCGAGCACGTCCTGTGCCACGCTCAGCGTGAAGACCTTGGCATCCGTGAACCAGCGCAGCTCGGAGACGGTCTGGCCCGTCGGCGCGCGCCGGATCGCGAACTGGGCCGGGCAGCGGGCAGTGCCGTGCCGCACGGAGGCATTCATCAGCTCGCGCACGCCGAGGACGCCGCCGCCTTCGGCCACGTAGGCCCACTCGTGCAGCATGACGAGCACACCGTCGGGACGCCGGTACACGCGCTTCACGCTGCTCCATGGGCCGTCCAGGCCCGGTCCCTCGGGCACCACGCCCACCAGCGTGTAGCCGGCGAGATCGCTGGCCGCGACATCCGCAGGCGGCACTGTTGCATGCGCAATGAAGCGATCCAGCGCGCCATCCGGCGGCAGCGCCCGCCCGTCGGCGCTTTCCAGGTCATGCGCTTCCTCGGACGTCATGTCGCCGTAAAGTACGCCGTCGCCCGCGCGCAGGCGCCTCATTTCGTCGTCGACCGCGCGCCGTAATTGCGGCGGCAGCGATGCCAGATCGACCAATTTGGCTTTTCCGGGTTCAATTTGCGGTACGGGATCGGCCGCGTCCGCTTTTTTATGGCTCTCCGCGCCGGCGTGAACAGTCAATAAGAAATAGCCGATCAGAAAAACCATAAGGTATCGGATCAATAACGCACTGTGTTCAGCGATCGGTGGCCGCATGCTCATTTCCGTTTCCAATAATAATTTTCCAAATCGAAACGTCTTTTTCTACGCCTCGGTACGATGGTTCGGCCGATTGAATATGCGGGATCGCGTCCTGTTTCTGTTTGTGCCACGCCAATAGTGTGTATCTGGGTTTCCGGGGTTAAATAATTCCCAAGAATTAATATGTCGATAGAAAGTAAATGCATAGAATCCGGAAAGTTGAGGTTGCATAAAAATCCTCATATTTAAATAACGCATCATTATTTCGATCCGAAAAGAAAATGAGGAAATGATGAGGCAACTTTACGAATATCACCCTGTCGTCGGCTATCGCTACATTCCCCGTCTGCGGGTGCGGATCCCGCATGAAGGCGGCGGATATCTCATCCAGGTCAACGAACAGGGATTCCGCGCCGACCGCCCCTTCGTGCGGGCACGTACGCCCGGGCACCGGCGGGTCCTCGTGTTCGGCGATTCGTTCACGGCGGGCGATGCCGTGCCCAACCGCCAGCGCTATACCGAGCTGCTGGAAGCGCGGCTGCCCGGCGCCGGCACGCCGCCCGTCGAGGTCTACAACTTCGGCCTGTCGTCGACGGGGACCGACCAGCAATACCTCATCTGGCGCGAATTCGCCCGCGACATCGAGCACGACCTCGTCGTGATCGCCGTCTTCGTCGAAAACATCCGGCGCGTTGCCGCACAATTCCGTCCGCACCACGACGAGCACGGCGTCGAGCGCCTGTATGCCAAGCCGTATTTCCGGATCGAGAACGGCACGCTGCAGCTGTGCCAGGTGCCGCCGCGGCGCGAACCGTACGAGGAACACGAGCTGGACGCCGCGCAGGCCGCCGCCGTGGACCACGGAGGACGCTTCCTCATGCTGCGCAGGATGGTGACGAAGCTGGGCATGCGCGACATGGTCCAGCACCTCACGCAATACCAGCCGCTGCCGCACTACGACTCGCCCGCCAGCCCGGCCTGGTGCCTGATGCGCGCGATCCTGGCGCAGTGGATCCGGGCGCTCGACGGGCCCGTCCTGCTGATGCCGCTGCCGTTGCCGCAGCACCTCGACGAAACGTGCGATGCCGCGCCTTACCAGGCCCGCTTCGCGGAACTGGCCGCCGACGTCGGCTGCCGCCTGCACGACCCGCTGCCCGACCTGCTGCGCATCGCGCCCGCCACGCGGCGCCGGCTGCGCTGGGACAAGGACATCCATTTCACGCCGGCCGGCCACGACGCGCTCGCGCGTTCGCTCCAGCCCGTCATCGCGGACATGCTGGGCGCAGGCCTGGCCCGCGCCAGCTGAGGAGGCGACATGGGCAAGACCATCCTGGGCATCGCCGGCTATTACCATGACGCGGCGGCGGCGCTGGTGCACGACGGCGAGATCGTCGCGGCCGCGCAGGAAGAGCGTTTCACGCGCCGCAAGCACGACCCGTCGTTTCCCGTCAACGCCATCAATTACTGTCTCGAAGAAGGCTTCGTCGATGCGGCCGACCTCGATGCGATCGTCTTCTACGACAATCCGCTGCTGACGTTCGACCGCGTCGTGCAGAACGCCTGCGCCGGCGCCCGGCACGGCGATGCCGCGGGCGCGCGCGACCTGTTCGTCCAGGCCGCGGGCGCGGTATTGGGCGACAAGATCTGGGTGAACGAGCACGTGCGCCAGACGCTCGGCACGCCCGGGCGCGCCGGCCGCGTGCTGTTCGCCGAGCACCACATGGCACACGCCGCCAGTGCCTTCTATCCGGCGCCGTTCGACAGCGCCGCCGTGCTCACGATCGACGGCGTCGGCGAATGGGCCACGACCACCCTCGGCACGGGCCACGGCCGGAAACTGGAACTGTTCGCCGAGATCGACTATCCGCATTCCCTGGGGCTGCTGTACAGCGCGTTCACGAGCTTCTGCGGCTTCAAGGTCAATTCCGGCGAGTACAAGCTGATGGGGCTGGCGCCTTACGGCCGGCCGCGCTACGCCGGCCGGATCCGCGAACACCTGATCGACGTCCGGACCGACGGCTCGTACCGGCTGGATATGAATTACTTCGGCTGGCTGGACGGCATGGCGATGCCCGGTCCGCGTTTCGCCGACCTGTTCGACGGCCCGGCGCGCCAGCCCGAGACGCCGATCACGCGGCGCGAGATGGACCTCGCGGCCAGCATCCAGCAGGTGACCGAAGAGATCGTGCTCAGGACGGCGCGCCACCTGCGCCGCCTGAGCGGGGAGCGCAACCTCGTGCTGGCGGGCGGCGTGGCGCTGAACTGCGTCGCCAACGGCAAGCTGGCCGCGGCCGGGATCTTCGACGATATCTGGATCCAGCCGGCCGCGGGCGACGCGGGCGGCGCGCTCGGCGCGGCCCTGCTGGCGCACCACATGGCGTTCGAGGCCCCGCGCCGGCGCACGGACGGGGCGGGCGACGCCCAGCGCGGCAGCTACCTCGGGCCCCGCTATTCGAGCGAGGAAATCCTCGCCTTCCTCGACCGCAAGGGATATCCGTACCGGCGCATCGAGCACCGAGAAGAACGTCTGGCCCTCGTCGCGGAGGCGCTGGCGGCGGGCAGGATCGTCGGCTGGCTGTCGGGGCGGATGGAATTCGGGCCGCGCGCGCTGGGCGCCCGATCGATCCTCGGCGACCCGCGCAACCCGCGCACGCAGGCGACGATGAACCTGAAAATCAAGTTCCGCGAATCGTTCCGCCCGTTCGCCCCGGCCGTGCTGCGCGAGCGCTGCGCCGAGTACTTCGACTTCGACGGCGACAGCCCGTACATGCTGATGGTGGCGCCGGTGAACGCGACGCGCCGCCGGCCGATGGAGATGCGGGCATTCGATGCGGGCGACGACGACATGATGGCGGTCATCAACCAGTCGCGCAGCGACGTCCCGGCCGTCACGCACGTCGATTACTCGGCGAGGATCCAGACGGTCGACAGGGACAGCCACCCCGAGTTCCGCGCCCTGATCGAAGCGTTCGAAAAGCTGACGGGCTGTCCGCTGCTCGTGAACACGTCGTTCAACGTGCGGGGCGAGCCGATCGTGTGCAGCCCGCAGGACGCGTACCGCTGCTTCATGCGCACGGAGATGGATTTGCTGGTGCTGGAAGACGTCGTGCTGTGGCGCCGCGAGCAGCCGCCGTTGCCGGATGACGAAGACTGGAGGAAGACCTATGAGCTCGATTGACGACAAGGCACTGCGAGCGGGGTTGCGTACCCTTTCGGCCCCGCTGTTCGATGCCCTGACCGCCCACTGCGCGCCCGGCCAGGCACCGTTCCCGCTGGGCCCGAATCCGCGCCTCGCCAGCTATTACACGCAGCGCACGCACACGACGATGGACTTCGACGATTTCATCGTACCGTCATGCCTGGACGCCGAGGGATTCGGCGCGCGCCTCGCGGCGCACTGGCGCGCGCACGGGCATCCGGAGCTCGCCGCGCATGCGCCGCAGGTGGCCGAGGCGGCGCGGGCCCTGCATGCGCTGTACGTGGCGGCGCGGCCGCAGGCGGAACTGTCGCCCTATGTCTACCAGATGTTCTGAGTAGCGGCGTATGGGCAACCTCGATGTGGATATGGCGGCCGTGGCGCTGGCGCAAGCGCTGCCGCCAGGCTTTATCGCCGTGCCGGCCACCACGCTGCCCGGCGGCGTCGAGGTCCCGGCCTTCGCCGTGGCGCGCTGGCTGGCCGCTGCCACGCCCCCCAGGCGGCTTGCATGGCATCGCCCGATCCGCTCGAGCGGCGCTGGTTCGTGCTGTCGAACGGCGAGCGCATCATTGATGCGGCGGGCAATGCGTTCAGCTGGGTGTTCGACGACGTGCAGGGCAACGCGGAAGGCATCGTCGCGCGCACGTTCCCGACAGGCTCGCCCACCCTGGCGACGGCGCCCGGCGCGCCGATGCGGCAGGGGATGGGCTGGTGGCCGCGGGCGCGCCGCAGCTGGTGGGGCAGGGCACTGGCGCGCGGCGGCAGCTGGTCGTCGCGGGAAGGGGCGGGGATCTTTACCGTCGTCGACGGGCGGCCGCAGGCGGAGCGGGCGTACGTCGGGTTCCGCTGTACGCTGCCGTCGTAAAAGCCGAGGCCTCAGGGGTACGCATCGTGGGCTCGGGGAGCCCACCCTACGCAAGTTGCCAGCCGTTGGGTGGGGTATGTGAGGCCGGGGGCCTCGCATACGAACGTGCCCACGCGTGACGTGCGCGGTCCGCCGGCGTAACGCGTCCGGGAATTACGCCCGCTCGCGTTCCACGCGGTTGACGCCGGCCACGCGGCGCAGGTTGCGGATCAGGTGCGCCAGGTGCACGCGATCCTTGACCTGGATCGTGAAGCGCAGCTGGGTCAGCATGTGTTCGTCGTCCTCGTCCATGCCGACATACGTGATGTTGGCGTCGGACTCGCCGATCTCGGCGGCGACGCGGGCCAGGATGCCCTTTTCGTTGTTGATCAGCAGGCGGATGCGGCAGTCGAAACGGCGGTTCAGTTCGCTGCCCCACTGGACCGGAATCCAGCGGTCAGGTTCCTTCAGGCGCAGGCGGTTCGCCTGCGAGCAGTCGGCCGTGTGCACGACGAGGCCCTGGTCGCGGCGCAGCTGGCCGATGATGTGGTCGCCCGGGATCGGTTGGCAGCACGGTGCCAGCTGCACGGCCACGCCTTCGCTGCCGTAGATCGTCACCGGATCCAGCTCGGCGCCGTGGCTCGGCTGCGCGGGGACGGACGCGACATCGCCGCCCAGCAGGCTCACGATGTGGCGCGCCACGAGTGCGGGCATGCGCTTGCCGATGCCGATGTCGGCGTAGACCTCGTCCATCGACTTGGCCGACGATTCCGCCAGCAGGCGTTCGATCATCGAAGGCAGAAGTTCGGTCTTGATGCCCAGCTGGCCTAGCGCCTGACCCAGCAGTTCCTGGCCCAGTTCGACGGATTCGTTCAGGTTGATGGTGCGCAGGTGGTGGCGGATCGCCGAACGCGCCTTGCCCGTGCGGACAAAGCTCAGCCACGTCGGGCTGGGGCGCGAGTCGGGATCGGTCTCGATCTCGACGATGTCGCCGTTGTGCAGTTCCGTGCGCAGCGATGCGGGTTCGTGGTTGATCTTCACGCCCACGGTGTGGTCGCCGATGCCGGTGTGGATGCTGTAGGCGAAGTCCAGCGGCGTCGCGCCGCGCGGCAGGGCGATGATCTTCGACTTGGGCGTGAACACGTAGACGGAGTCCGGGAACAGGTCGACCTTCACGTGCTCGAGGAATTCGGCGGAGTCGCCCGTCTGCTGCTGGATGTCGAGCAGCGACTGCAGCCACGCGTGGGTGCGCTGCTGCAGGTCGGTCATGTTCTGGTCGCCCGTCTTGTACAGCCAGTGCGCGGCCACGCCGGATTCCGCCGTGCGGTGCATTTCCTGGGTGCGGATCTGGAATTCGACCGGGGTGCCGTACGGGCCGATCAGGGTGGTGTGCAGCGACTGGTAGCCGTTGATCTTGCGGATCGCGATGTAGTCCTTGAACTTGCCGGGCATGGGCTTGTACAGCGCGTGCAGGGCGCCGAGCGCCACGTAGCAGTTCGGGACCGTGTCGACGACGACGCGGAAGCCGTACACATCCAGCACCTGCGAGAACGACAGGTGCTTGCTGCGCATCTTTTTATAGATGCCGTACAGGGTCTTTTCGCGGCCGTAGACTTCGGCCGGCAGGCCGGCGGCGGACAGCTGGTTCTTGACGGCGTCGAGAATCTTCCTGACCACTTCGCGGCGGTTGCCGCGCGCGGCCTTGATCGCCTTCGACAGCGTGCGGTAGCGCAGCGGGTACAGGTGCGAGAACGACAGGTCCTGCAGTTCGCGGTAGATGTCGTTCAGGCCGAGGCGGTGCGCGATCGGGACGTAGACTTCCATCGTCTCGCCCGCGATGCGGCGTTTCTTGGCCGGCGCCATCACGCCCAGCGTGCGCATATTGTGCAGGCGGTCGGCGAGCTTGATCAGGATGACGCGCACGTCCGACGCCATCGCCAGCAGCATCTTGCGGAAGTTTTCCGCCTGCGCTTCGACGACGCTCTGGAACTCGATCTTTTCCAGCTTCGACAGGCCGTCGACGAGGTCGGCGACCTGCGGGCCGAAGCGCTCCAGCAGTTCCTCTTTCTTGACGTCCTGGTCCTCGATCACGTCGTGCAGCAGCGCGGCCATGATCGCCTGGGCGTCCAGCTTCCAGTCGGCGCAGATCTCGGCCACGGCGATCGGGTGCGAGATGTACGGCTCTCCCGACTTGCGGACCTGGCCGAGGTGCATCTCGTCCGAGAAGCGGTAGGCTTCCTTGACGCGCTTGAGTTCGACGGGGGTGAGGTATTCGGCCAGCTTGCCGGCCAGGTGCGTGATCGACGCGACGCCGGGAGCGGGCGCCGGTTCGGCTTCCTGCGGTTTGTTGGCCGGCCGGCCGGGCCGGCCCGCCTTGTTGTTGGTGCCCGAGTGGAGGGAGTCCGGTGAGGATAAGCTCATACGTAATGACAATCAGCCGCAGTATGGAAACAGCATAACAGAATCACGGGCTGGGATCAGTCGAGGTCAGAGCCCACCCGATAAATTCGGGCTCCGACCCCAAGAGCGTATGGACCACATATAAGCTCAGGCATCGCCCGACTTACATCGGGACTTTTTTCAGCATTTCCAGGCCGACTTTGCCGGCAGCGATTTCACGCAGCGCGACGACGGTCGGCTTGTCCTTGGCTTCGACTTTCGGGGTGTGGCCTTGCAGCAGTTGGCGGGCGCGATAGGTCGCGGCCAGGGTCAGCTGGAAACGGTTCGGGATGTTTTTCAGGCAATCTTCGATGGTGATGCGGGCCATATGGTGCTCCTAGGGATCAGATAACTATTCGGTCGGGCTGTTCAAAGCGACTTCGATGCGGCAGGCAATATGCGAATGTTCTGTCTAGTCAGTCGGGGTCAGAGCCCAAGCGCGAAAACCGGGCTCTGACCCCGAACATCAATCTCAGTCGGGGTCAGAGCCCAAGCACGAAAACCGGGCTCTGACCCCGAACATCAAGAAGAATGGATTCCCAACTGGGCAAAGAGCGAGGCGTTGCGGGCGGCCTGTTGGGCGAAGCGCGAACGTGTCGCTTTGACAATCGCCTGCAGCTCGGACAGGGCGACGTTGAACTCTTCGTTGATGATAGCATACTCGAACTCGGGAGCGTGAGCGATCTCGCCGCCCGCGGCCAGCAGGCGTCGCGTGATGATGTGCGGCTCGTCCGTGCCGCGCTTGTGCAGGCGCTCTTCCAGTGCCGCGATCGACGGCGGCAGGATGAAGATGCCGGCCGCGTCCGGGAACTGCTTCTTCACCTGGCGCGCGCCCTGCCAGTCGATTTCCAGCAGGATGTCCGTGCCCGTCTTCATTTCCTGTTCCACGGTCAGGCGGCTCGTGCCGTAGTAATTGCCATGCACCTCGGCCCATTCCAGGAATTCGCCGCGGTCGGCGCGGGCGACGAAATCCTCGGCGGTGGTGAAGTGGTATTCGCGGCCGTCCTCTTCGCCCGGGCGCGGCGGGCGAGTCGTCGTCGAGATCGACAGCTTGATGCCCGGTTCCAGCGCCAGCAGCGCATTGACCAGGGTCGACTTGCCGGCGCCGGACGGGGCGGCGACGACGAACAGGCTGCCGGAGAAAGCGGAGGTGAGCATGGTGGATTCCTTTGTTACGTGTTAATTCGATGGTAATGCATAGAACGCCTGGATGGGTTCCCCCATCCAGGCGTTCGACACGGCCTGGAGGCCGTGATTGTTTAGTCAGTCGGGGTCAGAGCCCACCCGTGAAAACCGGGCTCTGACCCACGATTATTCAAGATTCTGTACCTGTTCCCGCATCTGCTCGATGAGCAGCTTGAGCTCCATCGACGCATCGGCCAGCTCCTTGACGGAAGCCTTGGCGCCCAGCGTATTCGCTTCGCGGTTCAGTTCCTGCATCATGAAGTCGAGGCGCTTGCCGACCTGGCCGCCCTTCTTGAGGATGTGGCGGGTCTCGTTCAGGTGGGCCGTCAGGCGCGACAATTCTTCCGACACGTCGATGCGGATGCCGTACAAAGTGACTTCCTGGCGGATCCGCTCGAACACTTCCTGGCGCGTGAGCACTTGCGGGTTGCCGTGGCCGGCCAGGCCCAGCGCGTCCTGCATGCGCTCGATGGCCTTTTGCTGGAACTGGGCGATGACCTGCGGGATCAGCGGGGTAATGCGCTTGACGATGGCTTCCATCGCCTCGATGCGCGAGACCAGCATCGCTTCCAGCGCCGCGCCTTCGCGCTTGCGGCTGTCGACGAAGGCGGCGATCGTCTTCGCGGCGAGGGCGGCGACGTCGGCCTGCAGCGATTCCTGGCCGATCTGCGCTTCTTCGATCACGCCCGGCCAGCGCAGCAGTTCCGCGACCGTCATCAGCGGGGCGGACACGAAGTGGCGCGTGACCTCGGTCTGCAGCCGCGCGAGGTCGGCCAGCAGCGTCTGGTTCAGGGCCTGGGAGCCGGTCGTGGCCTTGCGGCCGAACGACAGCCGCACCTCGACCTTGCCGCGCGTGATGGCCGCCATGATGGCGGAGCGCAGGTCCGGTTCCAGCGCGCGCAGCTCGTCGTTGATGCGGAACTGGAGGTCGAGAAAGCGCGAGTTGACGCTCTTGATCTCGATCGTCAGGGTGCCGGCAGCGCCTTCGCTTGTGGCGACCGCATAACCTGTCATGCTAGAAATGCTCAATGGAGTCCCCGATTTCCGGGAATTCGCAAAGCCGCTTGTCCGGCCGCGGCGCGGTGCGGGTGGCGCCGCGCGCTGTGGTTTTGCGAGATTCCCTTATTCTTTACAAAGCGGTGATTTATCCACACAATCGCCGTGTTTAGCAAGGAATACTTTCCCAAATGGCTGCCCAGAATAATGCTCCCCTGCCCGATGGGCTGGAAATTGGCGGATATCGCATTGTAAAGAAAATTGCGTCCGGCGGGTTCAGTATTGTTTATCTTGCATATGATGGCGACGGCAACGCCGTGGCGATCAAGGAATACCTGCCCAGCGCCCTGGCGCTGCGGGCGCCGGGCGAGCTGGCGCCCGTGATCGCGAAGGCCAACCTGCCCGTGTTCCGCATTGGCTTGAAATGCTTCTTCGAAGAGGGGCGGGCGCTGGCGCGCATCATTCATCCGAATGTCGTGCGGGTGTTAAATTTTTTCCGCGCCAATGACACGGTTTATATGGTGATGGCCTATGAATCGGGCCACTCGCTGCAGGAAGTCGCCGCGCGCCTGGTCGCGAAAGGCAGCCGCGCCGGCGAACCGTTCATCCGCCAGGTCTTCAACGGCGTCTGCGCCGGCCTGCGCGACGTCCACGCGAACAAACTGCTGCACCTCGATCTCAAGCCGGCCAACATCTACCTGCGCACGGACGGCTCGCCCCTGCTGCTCGACTTCGGCGCCGCGCGCCAGACCATCCACACGGACGCGCCCACGCTGGCGCCCATGTACACGCCCGGCTTCGCGGCGCCCGAGTTGTATGCGAAGGGAAGCGCGCTCGGGCCGTGGACGGACATCTACAGCATCGGCGCCGCCATGTTCGCGTGCATGGCGGGCGCGCCGCCGCAGCCGGCCGACCAGCGCCGCGCGGCCGATACGGTGGGCGAACAGATCGCGAAGCTGGAGGGCGCCTACACGCCGGGCCTCGTGGCGATGGTGAAGGCGTGCCTCGCCCTCGATCCGCTGGCGCGGCCGCAGAGCGTGTTCGCCGTGCAGAAGGTGCTGCAGGCGGGTCTTCCTGCGACGCCGGCGGCGCTGCCGCCCGAGACCGAAGATGCGGCGCCGGCTTCCGGCTGGCGCGGCCTCGTCGAACGCATCGGCTTCGGCCGCGGACGCGCCTGAGGAACCATCATGCAATTCTCCGTCTACCAGCAAAGCCACATCGGCGGCCGCAAACTCAACCAGGACCGCATGGGCTACCTGTACACGCGCGACGCGCTGCTGCTGGTGCTGGCGGACGGCATGGGCGGCCATCTGCGCGGCGAGGTCGCGGCCACGATCGCCCTGCAAAGCATCGCCACGCGCTTCAAGTCGCAGGCGACGCCGTACGTGCGCAAGCCCGAGCGCTTCCTGCAGGAGGCCCTGCAGCAGGCCCACGAGGACATCCTGCGCTACACGCGCGAGAAAGCGATGCCGGACAGCCCGCGCACGACGATCGTCGCCTGCCTCGTGCAGCACAACAGCGCCGTCTGGGGCCATTGCGGCGATTCGCGCCTGTACTGGCTGCGCCGCGGCCAGGTCCTCGGGCGCACGCGCGACCATTCGCACATCGAGTACCTGATCGCGAAAGGGCAGGCCGATGCGAGCGAGCGCGCCACGCACCCGGACCGCAACAAGCTGTACAACTGCCTGGGCGCGTCGACGCCGCCGAAGGTCGAGCTGTCGCGCGCGTCCGGCCTGGAACCGGGCGACGTCCTGCTGCTGTGTTCCGACGGCCTGTGGTCCATGCTGCCCGACACCGAGATCGCGCACCGCCTGTCCGCGCAGCCGATCACGCAGGCCGTGCCGGCGATGATCGCGATGGCCACCGCCATCGCCGGCAGCCGCGGCGACAACACGACGGCCCTCGCCATCCAGTGGCAGGGCGCAGGGACGCCGGCCGCCGCGGGTGATCCGAGCGTCGTCTCGACGCAGATGGTGCCCGACGGCGAAGTCACGAGCCGTATCGATGCTCCTGCCGCGGCGCCGGCACCGGACGACCCGTTCGACGAGGACGACATCGAGAAGGCCATCGCCGAGATCCGCGATGCCATCGAGAAGTCGTCGCACATATTGAAATAAATTGAAATAACCAACCACGAAGGACATCCATGACCCAAACCCTCCGCCCCAGCGGCCGTGCCGTCGACCAGCTGCGCGCCATCCGCATCACCCGCCAGTACACGAAGCACGCCGAAGGTTCCGTGTTGATCGAATGCGGCGACACGAAGGTGATCTGCACCGCCAGCATCGAGGAAAAAGTGCCGGGCTTCCTGAAGGGCAAGGGGCAGGGCTGGCTGACCGCGGAATACGGCATGCTGCCGCGCTCCACGCACACGCGCATGGACCGCGAGGCGGCGCGCGGCAAGCAGTCCGGCCGCACGCAGGAAATCCAGCGCCTGATCGGCCGCTCGCTGCGCGCCGCGTTCGACCTGGAAGCGTTCGGCGAACGCACGCTGCACCTGGATTGCGACGTGATCCAGGCCGACGGCGGCACGCGCACCGCGTCGATCACGGGCGCGATGGTGGCGGCCCATGACGCGTTCTCGAAGCTCGTGACGGCGGGCCTGGTCCCGGCCGTGCCGGTCAAGCATTTCGTCGCCGCGATCTCGGTGGGCGTCGTGGGCGGCGTGCCCGTGCTGGACCTGGACTACATCGAGGATTCGGGCTGCGACACCGACATGAACGTCGTGATGACGGAGGCCGGGCACTTCGTCGAGGTGCAGGGCACGGCCGAGGGCGAGGCCTTCGACCGGGCGGGGATGAACCGCCTGCTCGACCTCGCGGAGCAGGGGATCCGCGAGTTGGTGGGCCTGCAGAAGCAGGCGCTCGGCCTGGCAGTTTGATCGCCGTAGGGTGGGCTCCCTGAGCCCACGCGTAGCGCATGCGGTTTGCCAGCGTTACGCGTGGGCGGAGGCCGCCCACCCTACGAGAGCAGCCCGGTCAGCCAGCTCGGATGAAAGGGTAATCCACCCAGGCCGGCCACGCCATAAAACACGCCGATCGCCGTCGGCACCAGCGCCGCGAGATACAGCCAGCGCTGGCGCGTCAGCGTCGTGACGGCCAGCAGCGACAGGGCCAGCGCCAGCGCCGCGTCGGACAGGTCGAACTGGTCGTCGCGGTAGTTCAGCGCATCGTACGTGTCCTGGTCCTGCTTGGCCTGCGCCAGCACCTCGTTCTTCTTTTGCGCCTGGTCGTGTTCCAGCTTTTCCAGATCCGCGATCGCGGGCGTGTAGCCAGCCTGCTCGCCGGACGGGCGGCCGGCAGCGGCCAGGCGCACCTGGAGCAGGGTCGTATGCGCCTGTTCCTGGCGCAGGTTGCGGGCCTGGTAGAAGGCCCAGTGGTCGATCTTGTCGGCCTGTGCCTGCTGCATCGCCTGCACGATGTTGTCGTCCTTGACCTTGCAGACGCCCATGAAGGACGCCAGCAGCGCCACGGTCAGCGCGACCTTGCGGTCGAGCTTCGAGTCGCCGGTGATCTCGATGCCTTCCATCCGTCACTCCTTCGCGTTGCCGGTACCCGGCAGTTTCAGCCGGCCGCGCAGTTGCCTTGTATGATAGTCGTATTCGTAGAGCTCGCCGTAACGGCCCCACTCGATCGCCACTTCCAGCATGCGCCTGGCCTGGTCCGCTTCCAGCGTGTCTTCCAGCAGGTCGATGAACGGATCTTCCGGCAGCGCGCCGCCCGGCTCGTCCTCCAGCTGGCGCCGGATGCGCGCGGCCAGCGGCACGTTCTTCGACAGCTGCTGGCCGAACAGCGTCTGGCGCAGCGCCTGGTCGGCCTGGGCATAGCGCAGGCCCAGGCCGGTCAGCGCGATGTCGCCGCGCTCGACGTGCGCGAGGCCCAGCAGGTTCAATGCCTCGTAGGTCGGGAACAGTTCCTCGTCCGGCAGCCCGGTGTCTTCCGACAGCTGCGGCAGGTCGGCGCGGCCGTCGTACGGGGCGCCCGCGAGCAGGTCCAGCACGCTCTCCATGCGGCCCACGTCCGTGTCCGGCAGGCGGTAGTCGATGGCGGCCGGACGCGCCGTCGCGGGCGCGGCGGCGGGACGCATCGTCATCAGGCCATAGACCTCGTCGACGAGCGCGCGCACTTCCGGCGCGTCCGCATTGCGCGGGCGCGGCAGGTCGATGCGGATCTCGTGGCGCACGCGGCCCGGATCGCTCGACAGGATGATGATGCGGTCCGCCATCATGACGGCTTCCTCGATATTGTGCGACACGATCAGGATGCCGCGCGTGGGGATCCGTTTGCCGTCCCACAGGTCGAGGATGTCGCCCCGCAGCGTCTCGCCCGTCAGCACGTCGAGCGCGGAGAAGGCTTCGTCCATCAGCAGCACGTCCGGGTGCGTGACGAGCGCGCGCGCGATGCCCACGCGCTGGCGCATGCCGCCCGACAGCTCGCGCGGCAGCGCGCTGCCGAAACCGGAGAGGCCGATCAGGTCGAGCATCGCGTCCGCCCGCTCGCGCCGCGCGGCGGGCGCGACACCCTGCGCTTCGAGCCCGAGCTCCACGTTCTGCTGCACCGTCAGCCAGGGGAACAGCGCGAACGATTGAAAGACCATCGCGACGCCGGACAGCGGCCCGCGGATGGGACGTCCGCGGTATTCGACCTTGCCCGCGTCGGCCGGCACGAGGCCCGCCACGATGCGCAGCAACGTCGATTTGCCGGAGCCGGATTTGCCCAGCAGCGCGACGATCTCGCCGTCCGCCAGCGTGAAGTCGACGCCTTCGAGCACGGTGCGCGGGGCGCCGTCGGCGCTGCGGAAGGCCTTTTGCACGGCCTGCAGTTCGATCAGTTTGTCGGTCATCTTGTAGTCCCTTTCAGCGGCTGCGGTCTTCGGCCAGCAGGTACAGCCGGCGCCAGAAGAAGCGGTTCAATACCATGACGAATACGCACATCACCCCGATGCCGAGGGCGATGCGGTGGAAGTCGCCGGCGTCCGTCATCTGCTTGATGTAGCTGCCCAGGCCATCGGCCACGAGCGACGTCTTGCCCCACGTGACGTATTCCGCCACGATGCTCGCGTTCCACGAGCCGCCGCTGGCGGTGATCGCGCCCGTGACGAAGCTCGGGAACACGGCCGGCAGGTACACGCGCTTCCATTTCAGCCAGCCGGTGAGTCCCAGGTTGTCGGCCGCGAGCCGCAACTCGTTCGGCAGCGTGGACGCGCCCGCGACCACGTTGAACAGGATGTACCACTGGGTGCCGAACACCATCAATGGGCTGAGCCAGATGTTCGGGTTCAGGCGCAGGTGCACGAGCGCGTACACGACGATGGGAAACATCAGGTTCACGGGGAACGCGGCGAGGAATTGCGCGAGCGCCTGCACGGCCTGGGCGTAGCGGGGACGCAGCCCGATCCACACGGCGACCGGCACCCACACGAGCGATGCGAGGCCGATCAGCAGCATCACCCGCACGAGCGTGATGCAGCCGAGGCCCACGACGCGCAGCGCCTCGCCCCATCCGACCTCCGCGTGGATGAACAGGATGAAGCGCCATGCGCCCAGCAACGCGAGCGCGAGGACGATGCCGTCGATCGCGCGCGCCGACAGCGTGAAGCGGGAAACGCGCGGCGCCGCGTCGACGGGTTCCGGCGTGCCGAACCAGCCGAGCGTGCGCGCGAGCGCCGCCCACATGCGGTCGGTGAGGGCGCGGATCCACACGCTGCGGCGGCCCCAGTCCAGCACCCACGATTGCTGCGCATAGTCTCCCTGCGATTCCTCGAAGCGGAATTTGTCGGCCCACGCCAGCAGGGGACGGAAGAACAGCTGGTCGTACAGCAGGATGCCGGCGAACATGGCGGCGATCGCCCACGCGATGGCGCCGCCGTTCTTCTGTTCGATGGCGACGGCGATGTAGGCGCCGATGCCGGGCAGCTTGATGTCCTGGCCCGCCACCGAGATCGCCTCGGCGGCGACGAGGAAGAACCAGCCGCCGGACATCGACATCATCATGTTCCACAGCAGCGCGGGCAGCGCGTACGGCAGTTCCAGGCGCCAGAAACGCTGCCACGGCGACAGCCGGAACACGCGCGCCGCTTCCGCCAGTTCGGGCGGGATCGTCTTCATCGACTGGTACAGGCTGAACGCCATGTTCCACGCCTGCGACGTGAAGATCGCGAACACGGCGGCGCACTCGACGCCCAGCAGATTGCCGGGGAAGAGGGCGATGAACGGCGCGATGGCGATGGCCTGGAAGCCCAGGATCGGCACCGACTGCAGCACGTCCAGCAGCGGCACCATGATCTTTTCCGCGCTCTTCCAGCGCGTGGCGACGACGGCGAACGCGAACGTGAACAGCAGGGCGGCACCCAACGCGCTGAACATGCGCAGGATCGTGCGCAGCAGGTAATACGGGAGGACCGCCGGATCGAGCGAGATCGGCGTCGGCTGGCCCAGCACGAACGGGCGCGCCATCTGCATCGCGCCGTACGCGGCCAGCGCCAGCACGACGAGGACGAGCGGCAGCAGCGCCCAGTCCCAGCGGTTCGGCGTGGTCGCGAGGAACGAGCGGCCGTTTCGTCCAGGGTATAACAGGGAACTACGAAACATCGGTATCTCCGTCGGTGAACGGCATACCTTTCATTCGCGCTTGGTGATTCGTGTGTCGTGGATACCATCATCCCCCCTGGGGCGAGATGACGGCAGGAGGAGAACCTGCGTTATCTTGCCGGGGCGGGACCGGCATTCAGCCGGCAACAACTGCCACTCGAACAAGTGCCCATGAAAGGGACTCCATGAAATGAAAACGGTCGGATTTTACGTTGCAGCGCATCAATACGGCATTACGATCTGGTAATGTGCCACTACGTGTCGACATTACCTGATCGTAATTTTTAGGCCCCGTCACTCGCCTATACTGCACCGCAGCGCTATAGTCCACTTAACACCAAGAGTCGAATCATGCCGAACTGCCTCGTGATCGAAGACGATACCGAAACCCGCGACTACCTCTGTAGCGGGTTGCGCGCGGCCGGCTATGCCGTGCAGGCGGAAACGAATGGCGAAGCGGGCAACCGCCGCCTGCAGGAGACGCGCTGGGACGTCGTCGTCCTCGACCGGATGCTGCCCGGCCAGGTCGACGGCCTGGGCATCCTCGAACAGATGCGCGCGCGCGGCGACGGCACGCCGGTGCTGATCCTGTCCGCGCTGAACAGCGTCGACGAGCGCGTGCGCGGCCTGCGCGCGGGCAGCGACGACTATCTGACCAAGCCGTTCGTCATGTCGGAACTGCTGGCGCGCGTGGAAAACCTCAGCCGCCGCAACAGCTGGTCGCGCGAAGCCACCGTGCTGCAGGTGGCCGATTTGCAGCTCGACGTGCGCACGATGCGCGTCACGCGCCAGGGCACGACGATCACGCTGCAGCCGCGCGAATTCCGCCTGCTCGAATACCTCATGCGCCACGAGGGCCAGATCGTCACCCGCACGATGCTGCTGGAAGGCGTGTGGGAATACCACTTCGATCCGCAGACGAACGTCATCGACGTGCAGATCAGCCGCCTGCGCAGCAAGATCGACAAGGATTTCAGCCCCGCCCTGATCCACACCGTGCGCGGTGCCGGCTATGTGCTGAGCGCCGCGCCGACCTATGGCCCGTCCGCCCGCTAGCAGCCGGTTCGGCCTGCGCGGCTCGATCGCGTTCCGGCTGGCGGTCGGCTACGGCCTGCTGCTGGCCGCATCGATGGCGACCCTGTCCGCCATCGTCTATTTCGGCACGGTGGGCGTGTTCGAGCACTCGATCGACAACAAGATCATGGCCGTGGAAACGCACCTGGCCGATGCGTGGGTCCGCGACGGCCGCGCCGGTCTCGTACGCGAAATCGACGCCCAGCTGCACGACCTGATCGACACCGACACCGAGGTGGTCGGCCTCGTCGACATGAAGGGCCGCCTCCTGGCCGGCAACCTGGGGCGCTGGTCCGGCGAGCTGCCGGCGGCCGGCGAGCTGGCGTTCGGGCAGATGGAACGGAGCGGTACGCCCGTCTCCGTGCGCGTGATCGCGACGCGGCTGGACGACGGCAGCCGGCTCGTCGTCGGCCGCGACCTGATCGAACTCGACGCCATCCGCAGCGTCGTCGAGCGCGCGCTGCTCGTCAGCGGCGCCGTGTCGATCCTGCTCGCGTTCTTCGGCGCCCAGATCTTCCGCTCGCGCCTGGAAGCGCGCATCGGCCGCATCCGCCGCACGACGGCGCGCATCGCGGCGGGCGAGCTGTCCAGCCGCATCGTCGTGATGGGCAACGACGAATTCGCGCGCCTGGCCGACGACATCAACCGCATGCTCGACCGCATCGAAGCGCTGATGGAAGGCGTGCGTCACGTATCGAATTCGATCGCGCACGACCTGCGCACGCCGCTGTCGCGCGTGCGCTCGCGGCTCGACCGCGCGCTGCAGGCCTCGGCCGAGCCGCACGCGCTCGTCGCCGACGCGCGCCTGGCCATCGAAGACATCGACAGCGTCATTTCGCTGTTCGACAAGCTGCTGCAGATCGCCGCGCTGGAATCCGGCGTGCGTGCGGGCACCTTCGAAAAACTCGACCTGGCCGCCATCGCGCACGACATGACGGAATTGTACGAAGCGGCCGCGGAAGAGCAGGGCGTCGCGCTGCGCTTCGCGGGCACGCCGACGATCATTCGCGGCGACCGCGACCTGCTGGCCAGCGCACTGGCCAGCCTGATCGACAACGCCATCAAGTATGGCCGCACCGGCGGCCGGGTGGACGTGGAAGTGGCCACCGTCGACGGCGCGCCGGCATTGACCGTGCGCGATTACGGCCAGGGCGTGCCGCTCGAGGACATGGACAAGCTCACGCGCCGCTTCTACCGCGTGGACCAGAGCCGCCACCTGCCGGGCAACGGCCTGGGGCTGTCCATCGTCACCGCCATCACCCAGCTGCACGAGGGTACGCTCGCGCTGCGCCGCCTCGAGCCGGGGTTCGAGGCGAGCATGGTGTTCCCGCGGGCCTAGCGTGCCCGGCTGCGCGTATCGCGGGATGAGCGGTAAAATACGCAGTTCTTCGTCCAGACCGAGACAGCAATGACCCAACGCCTCATCCTTGCCTCCAACAACGCGGGCAAGCTCAAGGAATTCGCCCAGTTACTGGGCCCGATCGGCTTCGAACTGCATCCGCAGGGCGAGTTCAACGTCCCCGAAGCGGAAGAACCGTTCGGCACCTTCGTCGAGAACGCGCTGCAGAAGGCCCGCCACGCCGCGCGCCTCACCGGCCTGCCGGCCCTCGCCGACGATTCCGGCGTGTGCGTGAACGCCTTCGGCGGCGCCCCGGGCGTGCTTTCCGCGCGTTTTGCCGGCGAGCCGAAGTCGGACGCCCGCAACAACGAGAAGCTGATCGCCGACCTGGCGGCGCACGCCGACAAATCGGCGTATTACTACTGCGTGCTCGTGTACGTGCGCCACCCCGACGATCCGCAACCCGTGATCGCGGACGGCGTCTGGCGCGGCCAGATCGTCGACACGCCGCGCGGCGCGGGCGGCTTCGGCTACGATCCGCACTTCCTGCTGCCGGAATTCGGCCGCACGGCCGCCGAGCTGGCGCCGGAAGAAAAGAACGCCGTCTCGCACCGCGGCCAGGCGCTGCGCGCGCTCGTCGACAAGCTCGGGAAACTGAAATGATTCCGATCAAGCCCGTCGGGCCGGCGGCCACGCCTCGCAACGCGGCGTCAGCCGCGCTGCAATACCTGCAACCCGGCGCGCTGAACCTGACGGCGCTGCCGCCGCTGGCGCTGTACATCCACTGGCCGTGGTGCGTGCGCAAATGCCCGTACTGCGACTTCAATTCGCACGAGTCGAAGGAACCGATTCCCGAACAGGCTTACCTGGACGCGCTGCGCGCGGACCTGGAACAATCGCTGCCGCTGATCTGGGGCCGCAAGATCCACACGGTGTTCATCGGCGGCGGCACGCCCAGCCTGATCTCGGCGGCGGGGCTGGACCGGCTGATGTCGGACCTCCGCACCCTGCTGCCGCTCGATCTCGACGCCGAGATCACGATGGAAGCGAATCCCGGCACGTTCGAGGCGGAGAAATTCAAGGCCTTCCGCGCCAGCGGGATCAACCGCCTGTCGATCGGCATCCAGAGCTTCGACAGCAGGCATTTGCAGGCGCTGGGCCGCATCCACGACGCCGAGGAAGCCATCCGGGCCGTCGGGATCGCCCAGGCCAACTTCGACAATTTCAACCTCGACCTGATGTATGCGCTGCCGGGGCAGACGCTGGCGGAGGCGCAGGCCGACATCGACATGGCGCTGTCGTTCGCGCCGCCGCACCTGTCGCTGTACCACCTGACGATGGAACCGAACACGGTGTTCGCGAAGTACCCGCCCGAGCTGCCGGGCGACGACGAGAGCGCCGACATCCAGGACATGATCGCCGGGCGCACGGCCGCCGCCGGCTATGAACACTACGAGGTCTCGGCGTATGCGAAGCCGGGCCACCGCGCGCGCCACAACCTGAATTATTGGAAGTTCGGCGACTACCTCGGCATCGGCGCGGGCGCGCATTCGAAGCTGTCGTTCCCGCACCGCGTGCTGCGCCAGGCGCGCTACAAGCAGCCGGCGTCGTTCATGGAAGCGGCAGGGAAGGGCAATGCGGTCGCCGAGGAACACGAGCTCGCGCGCGCCGACCTGGGCTTCGAATTCATGCTCAACGCGCTGCGCCTGACGGAAGGGTTCGACCCGAACCTGTTCGGCGAACGCACGGGCATGCCGATCAACGCGATCGAGAAGGCCTTGAACGAGGCCGAAGCGAAGGGCCTGATCTACCGCGACTTCCGCGTGATCCGGCCGACGGAACTGGGGCAGCGCTTCCTCAACGATCTTCAGGAGATGTTCCTGGCCGAGTGACAAAGAGCGCATTTTGGAAACGGCATGGTCTGCTAAGGTGCCGGCTTCGACACACGCACAGACCATGACGCCTCCTTTCATGCAACGCTATCTCGCCGCCAGCACCTACATCGATTTCGACACGCCGGACGTCCTCGCCACCGCCCGCCGGCTGGCCGAAGGCGCGACTTCCGAAGCGGACGTCGTGCGCGCCTGCTTCGAATTCGTGCGCGACACGATCCGCCACAGCGTGGATTTCAAAGCGAATCCCGTCACGTGCAAGGCGTCCGACGTGCTGCGCCACGGGACGGGCTATTGCTATGCGAAGAGCCATCTGCTCGCCGCCCTGCTGCGCGCGAACGGCATCCCGGCGGGGCTGTGCTACCAGCGCCTGTCGGTCGGCGACAGCGGGGCGCCGTACTGCCTGCACGGCCTGAATGCCGTGTACCTGGAGGACGTCGGCTGGTACCGCATCGATGCCCGGGGCAACAAGCCCGGCGTCGACGCGCGCTTCGAACCGCCCGTGGAAAAGCTCGCGTTCGCGACGCGCACACGCGAGGAACGCATGCTGCCGGAGATCTGGGCCGAGCCGCTGCCCGTCGTCGTCGAGACGCTGGAATGCTACGATACGTGGGACCAGGTGCTGGCGAACCTGCCGGACGTCGTGCTCCTGGATTGACCGCGGCATCCATCTTCAGGAAAGGACAAGCATGTTCAGTCACATCATGATCGGTTCCAACGACCTCGATCGTTCGAAGCGTTTTTACGACGCCGTGCTGGGCGTCCTCGGCGTGGGCGAGCCGTTCCCCAACACGAACCTGACGGGCCAGCGCCGGCTGTTCTACCGCCACGACGGGGGCTCGTTCTGCATCACCGAGCCGATCGACGGCGCCGAAGCGACGTGCGCGAACGGCGCCACGATCGGCTTCAAATGCGCGTCGCCCGAACAGGTCCACGCGTTCCACGACACGGCGGTCGCCCAGGGCGGCACGTCGATCGAGGCGCCGCCGGGCCTGCGTGAGAGCAGCCTGGGGCCGCTGTATCTCGCGTACGTGCGCGATCCGGACGGTCACAAGCTGTGCGCGCTGTTCCGTCCCAAATAGGCGTTGGATAACGGCGCGAAACGTGCCGGGCATCCCCGAGGCCGTGTGTTACAGTCTTGCTTGCATAAGTTTCAATGAAAGGCAAGCTGGCCGATGCCACCCGCACCGCCACGCATCCTCGTCGTGGATGACGAAGAAGCCATCCTGTACGTATTCGAGCGCTACCTGAGCATCGCCGGTTATCGCGTGTCCGTCGCCGACAACGGGCGCGACGCCGTCCGCATCGGCGAGGCCGGCCCGATCGACCTGCTGATCACGGATTTCCGCATGCCGGGCATGAACGGCATCGAAGTGATCCACGCCCTGCGCGGCCTGCAGCCCGAACTGCCGGCCCTTGTCATCTCGGGCAATCCCATCGAGGCCGGCACGATGCCGCCGGGCGTACGCTTCCTGTCGAAGCCCGTGTCGATGTCCGACCTGCTCGACATCATTCCCTCCCTGATCCAGCAGCCAGTCTAGGCCGGTCCTGCGTCTTCGTATCGGCTGAACAGACCGGAACGGTGGTACTGCGCGGTGGGGCGCTCGCTCACAATACGTGCCATGAAGCACTTCGACCAACTTGTGCGCCGCCTCGTCGCCGAGGGGCTCGGCACCGCCCTGCTGCTGGCCGTCGTCGTCGGTTCCGCCGTCATGGGCGACCGGCTGGCGGGCGGCAATGCGGCCATCGCGCTGCTCGTCAATTCGATCGCGTCCGGCTGCGGCCTCGTCGTGCTGATCCTCGCGTTCGGCGCCGTCTCGGGCGCGCACCTGAATCCCGTCGTCACCCTGTCCGAAGCGTGGCAGCGCAACCTGCCGGGCGCGCTCGTGCTGCCATACCTGGCCGCGCAGGTGGCCGGCGCGTTCGCCGGCGTGGCGCTCGCGCATTCGATGTTCGGCGAACCCGTGTTCGCAGCCGCGACGCAGGCGCGCACGGGCGCCGGGCTGTGGTGGAGCGAAGGCGTCGCCACGTTCGGCCTGCTGGCCACGATCATCGGCTGCGCGCGCACGCGGCCCGGCGCCACACCGTATGCGGCGGCCCTGTTCATCGTCGCGGGGTACTGGTTCACGGCGTCGTCGTCGTTCGCCAATCCCGCCCTCACGCTGGCGCGCGCGGCGACGGGCACGTGCGCCGGCATCCGGCTCGCGGACGTGCCGGGCTACGTGCTGGCCCAGTTGGCCGGCGCGGCGGCGGCGACCGTCATCTTCGGCTGGCTGTATCCGCGCGCACGGCAGGAGACCACGGCGGACGCGCCGGGTCTTATCCGCGCTGTCCGGCAGCCAGCGCCGTGAGCGTGCGCGCGAGGCCGCCCACCACGCGCGCCATGCCGGCAAAGACGACCTGCTCGGGCGGCTCGTCCGTATCCGGCGCGGCATTGTCCGCCTGGCGGAACGGGAAGCGCGTGAACGACGTGTCGGTGAGGACGAGGGCGGGCAGGCCGGCGCCGGGATGGTGCCACCCGGCGCGGTCGGACAGGGTCACGCCCTGCATGTAGGCGGGCGTCGCGAGGCCGTGCGCGGGGCCGGCCGCGACGCTCTGGAATGCGGACAGCGCGTCCTGCACCTCGCGCGACGATGCCAGGCTGCCCACGTAGGCGATGAAGCTGCCCGGACGCTCGGCGGACGGGAGGGCGTCGTCGACGCCCGGAAGCGCGGCGGCTTTCGGCGCGAGGAAGAACACGAAGCGGATCTCGGTACCGCTGCTCGGGCGCACACTCGCCAGCAGGCGCGCCAGTTCCAGCACGGCCGCCGTTCCGGGCGCGCCGTCCTCGGCGCCGTCATCGCGGGCGCCGACGATGAACGTGCGCGCCGCTTTTTCGCCCGGGGGCACGCTGGCCAGCACGGCTTCGATGCGGCGTTCGTGGCCGGTCCCGCCGCGGTCCCGCACGGCGTAGCCGGCCGCCTGCAGCACGTTGCCGATGTAGGTGGCGTCCTGCGGGCCGCCCGCGAGCGCCGTCACGTGCGTGCGCAGGCGCATGGCCAAAGGCGGTTCCGGCATGGCGGCGCCGGGGTTCACGGTCATCGTCGCCAGCACCACGAGCAGGACGATGGCGACGATGGCTTTCCAGTGTGCACGAAAAAAATGTCGCATGGCGTGGGGCGCGGCGCAAGGGGCGACCGTGCCGGACAGGCCGGGCTCGGCGCGCGTTGCGGTCCTGGCGGACGCCGTCCGGCGACGGCTGCCGGGGCCGCCCGTGCATGCAATGGAAAACCGGGGCCGGCCTGCGATTTCATGATACCGAAATCGCGGCCGGCCCCGGTCGGGATCGTTCTCAATGGCGCGCGGAAATAAATTCGCTGGCGCCAGAACGTCGTTCCCGCGCAGGCGGGAACCCAATTTGTACGCGCAGCCGATACGCGTCGAACTTGGGCCCCCGCCTGCGCGGGGGCGACGGCTCATCAGCGCGCGGCGGTCGCCGGCCCCGGCTCGCTCCAGCCACCCCCCAGCACGCGGTACAGCGTGACCTGGTTCTGCAGGCGCAGCAGGTTGGCCTGGATGGCCTGCTGCTGCGCGGTGAACAGCGAGCGCTGGGCGTCCAGCAGGTCCAGGTAGCTCGCGGTGCCGTTGCGGTAGCGGAGGTCGGACAGGTTGAAGCGGTCCGTCTCGGCGGCCGCCACGGCCTGCTGGGCGCGCAGCTGTTCGCTGTACGTGGCCTGGCCGGCCAGTGCGTCCGCCACTTCGCGGAACGCGGTCTGGATCGACTTTTCGTACTGCGCGACGGCGATGTCGCGCTGGGCACGGGCGCTCTCGACGCCGGCGCGGGTGCGGCCGAAGTCGAACAGCGGCAGGATCGCCTGCGGCGCAAACGTCCAGCCGAACGTGCCGCTCTTGAACAGGCCGGAGAGCTCGGAACTGGCCGTGCCCGCGCTGCCCGTCAAGGTGATGCGCGGGAAGTAGTTCGCGCGCGCCGCGCCGATGTTGGCGTTGGCCGCGATCAGCTGCTGCTCGGCCGAACGGATGTCCGGACGGGTCGCCAGCAGGTCGGACGGCATCCCGGCCGGGAGGTCCGGCAGGTTCGTCGTCGCGAGCGTGGCGCCGGCCGGCAGGTTGCCGGGGATCGTCTGGCCGATCAGCAAGGTGAGCAGGTTCAGGTCCTGCGCGCGCTGGCGCTGGGCCTGGGCCAGCGTGGTGCGCGCCTGTTCGACGAGCGACACGGCCTGCTGCAGGTCGAGCTTGGACGAGACGCCGTTCTCGAAGCGCAGGTTGGTCAGGCGCAGCGATTCCTCGCGCGTCTTCAGGGTCTGCTGCGTCAGGGACAGCAATTCCTCGTCCGCGAGGAACGTCAGGTACGTGTTGGCGACCTGCGCGATCAGGCTGATCTGCGCCGTCTTGCGCGCTTCCTCGGTGGCGAGGAATTGCGCCAGCGCGGCGTCGGACAGGTTGCGCACGCGGCTGAAGAAGTCCAGCTCGAACGCCGACACCGAGAGGCCGGCCTGGTACACGCTGCTGATCGGCTGGTCCTTGCCCGTCGTCTGGCGCTGGCCCGTGATGCCGGCGTTAATGGCCGGGAACTGGTTCGAGCGCTGGATCTGGTACTGCGCCCGTGCCGCCTCGATGTTGAGGATGGCAACGCGCAGGTCGCGGTTGTTTTCCAGGGCCAGCGTGATCAGCTGCTGCAGGCGCGGATCGGTGAAGAAGCGCTGCCACGCGATGGCGGCGGGCGCCTCGTTCGCGACGGCGTTGCCGCTGTTGACGGTGCCTTCCACGGTCGGGAAGGCACCCGCCACCGGCGCTTGCGGCCGCTCGTACTTGGGCGCCAGGTTCACGCAGCCGGCCAGTACGAGGGCCATGGCCAGGGGAGTGAGTCGTTTCATGTTGTTCATCAGATTTTCGAGTCGATGACAGTGTTTTCTTCTTCGTGCGCGTACTTCTTGCGCTGGCGTTCGCTGCCCTTGAAGAACCCGCGGATGACGACGAAGAACACGGGCACGAAGAACACGCCCAGTGCCGTCGCGGTCAGCATGCCGCCCATCACGCCCGTACCGATCGCGCGCTGCGACGCGGCGCCGGCGCCGCTGGCGACCACCAGCGGCAGCACGCCGAGGATGAACGCGAGCGACGTCATGATGATCGGACGGAAGCGCAGGTGCGCCGCCTGCAGCGCCGCTTCGAACGGCGACTTGCCCTGCGCCTGCAGGTCCTTCGCGAATTCCACGATCAGGATCGCGTTCTTCGCGGCCAGGCCGATGATGGTGATCAGGCCCACCTTGAAGTACACGTCGTTGGACAGCCCGCGCATCGATGCCGCGAGCAGCGAACCGAGCACGCCCAGCGGCACGACGAGCAGCACGGCCACCGGGATCGACCAGCTTTCGTACAGCGCGGCCAGCGCCAGGAACACGGCCAGCAGCGCGAAGCCGATCAGCACGAACACGGTCGAACCGGCGAGGATTTCCTCGCGCGACTGGCCGGTCCATTCATACGCGAAGCCGGCCGGCAGCTTGGCGGCCAGCGCCTGCATCTCGTCGAGCGCCTGGCCGGTCGAATAGCCCTGGGCGGCATCGCCCGTGATGCTCATCGACGAATAGCCGTTGTAGCGCGAGGTCTGCATCGGACCCGTGATCCATTGGGTCGTCGCGAACGCGGACAGCGGCACCGGCTGGCCCTTCGTGTTCAGGGCGTTGATGCGCAGCAGGTCTTCCGGCTGCATGCGCTCCGGCGCGTCGGCCTGCACGATCACGCGCTGCAGGCGGCCGGCGTTCGGGAAGTCGTTCACGTACGCGGAACCGAGCGACGTCGACAGCGCCGTGTTGATGGCGCCGAACGTCACGCCCAGGGCCTGCGCCTTGTCGCGGTCGATGTTCAGCTTTAGCTGCGGCGCATCTTCGAGGCCTTCCGGACGGATGCCCGTCAGCACCTTGCTCTGCATCGCCATGCCGAGAAGCTGGTTACGCGCCTGGAGCAGGGCGGCGTGGCCGAGGCCGCCGCGGTCCTGCAGGCGGAACGAGAAGCCGGTGCCGCGGCCCAGTTCCGGGATCGGCGGCGGGCTCACGACGAAGATGAACGAGTCGCGCAGCGCCATCATGTGGCCCGTGATGCGGCCCGCGAGATCCTGCGCGCTCTGGCCCTTGCCCTTGCGCTCGTCCCACGATTTCAGCGGGATGAACGCGAGGCCCATGTTCTGGCCCTGGCCCGTGAACGAGAAGCCCGTCACGGCGACCATGTCGGCCACTTCCGGCTGCTTCAGCACATAGTCTTCCAGCGCGTGCAGGACGACGTTGGTGCGGTTGGCGGTGGCGCCCGGCGGCAGCTGGATGTTGGCGATGATGTAGCCCTGGTCTTCGTTCGGCAGGAACGAGTTCGGCAGGCGCGCGAACATCAGGCCGACGATGCCGACCAGCAGGACGAACACGACCAGCGCGCGGCCGGAACGCTTGAGCATCTTGCCGACGATGCCTTCGTAGCGCTTGGCGCCCGTCGTGAACGTGCGGTTGAACCAGCCGAAGAAGCCTTTCTTCTCCATGTGGTGACCCGCTTCCACGGGCTTGAGCAGGTGCGCGCACAGCGCCGGCGTGAGGGACAGCGCCATGAACGCCGAGAAGCCGATCGACGACACCATCACGATCGAGAACTGGCGGTAGATGTTGCCGACCGCGCCCTGGAAGAACGCCAGCGGCACGAACACGGACATCAGCACGACGGTCACGCCGATGATGGCGCCGGAGATCTGGCCCATCGCCTTGCGCGTGGCCTGCAGCGGGGGCAGGCCTTCCTCGGACATGATGCGTTCGACGTTTTCCACCACCACGATCGCATCGTCGACGACGATACCGATCACGAGGACCATGCCGAACATCGTCAGCACGTTGATCGAGAAGCCCATCGCGAGGAGTGTCGCGAAGGAGCCCAGCAGGGCGACCGGGACGACGATGGTCGGGATGATCGTGTAGCGGAAGTTCTGCAGGAACACAAACATCACGATGAACACGAGGATCACGGCCTCGATCAGGGTTTCCACCACCTGGCTGATCGAGATCTGGATGAATTTCGTGCTGTCGTAGGGGATCGAGTACTTCATGCCTTTCGGGAAGTACTTCTGCAGCTGATTCATGCGTGCCTTGATCAGCTTCGCGGTTTCCAGCGCGTTACCGGTCGGCGACAGCTGCACGCCGATACCCGTCGACGGCTTGCCGTTCAGGCGGGTCGACGTGGCGTAGGCCTGGCCGCCGATCTCGATGCGGGCGACGTCCTTCAGGCGCACGGTGGAGCCGTCCGGATTCGCGCGCAGCACGATGTTGCCGAACTGCTCGACGGTGGCCAGCTGGCCCGTGACGACGACGGTCGCGGTGATCTGCTGGCCCTTGGCCACGGGCAGGTCGCCGATCGTGCCGGATGCCACCTGGGCGTTCTGCTGGCGGATCGCGGTGTTGACGTCATCCGGCGACAGGTTGAAGCCGACCAGCTTGGCCGGGTCGATCCAGATGCGCATCGCCTTCTCGGTACCGAACAGCTGCGCCTGGCCGACGCCCTTGATCCGCTGGATCTCCGGCAGTACGTTGCGCGACGCGTAGTCGCCCAGCGCGACGGTGTCCCAGGACGGGTCGTCGGACGAGAGAATCGTGAACAGCAGGAAGTTCGAACGGGCCTTGTCGACGCGCACGCCCTGCTGGGTCACCGCGGCCGGCAGGCGCGGGGTCGCGCGCGCGAGGCGGTTCTGGACGTCGACCTGGGCCAGGTCGGGATTGGTGCCGGTCTCGAAGCTGATCGTGATGGAGCCGGTGCCGTTGGCCTGGCTGGTCGACTCCATGTAGATCATGCCTTCGGCACCGTTCATCTCGCGTTCGATGACGGAGATGACGGAATCTTCCAGCGTTTGCGCGGAAGCGCCCGGGTACGCGACGCTGACGACGATCGACGGCGGCGCCACGGTCGGATATTGCGCGATCGGCAGCTGCTTGATGGCGACGCCGCCAAGCACCATGATGAACAGCGCGATCACCCAGGCAAAAATGGGGCGGTCAATAAAAAAACGTGCCATTGTGGTTCCTGTTTATCTAGCCTTGCCTGCTTACTTGCCGGCGGGCGCGGCGGACGCCTGCACATTGGCCGCGGCCGGGGCTGCCTGGGCGCCGACCGGCGCCCAGGGCACCGGCTGCACCGGCGTACCCGGCGGCAGCATCTGCAGCTTCTGGAAGCCGTCCACCATCACGCGCTCGCCTTCCTTGAGGCCATCCGTGACGACCCAGTTCTCGCCGTTCTGCGAACCGATTTTCACCGTGCGCGGGGTCGGCTTGTTGTCCGCGCCGATCACGGTCAGCGTATCGCCGTTCGGGCCGCCGCGGGTGACGGCCTGCTGCGGCACCAGGATGCTGTTCGGCAGCTCGGCCTGCGCCAGGCGCACGCGCACGTACTGGCCCGGCAGCAGGGCGTTGTCCGGGTTCGCCGCCTGGGCGCGCAACGTGACCTGGCCGCTCGTCGGGTCGACGGTGATGTCCGAGAACAGCAGCTTGCCCTTCGTCGGCAGCACGGTGCCGTCGTCCGCGACGACGGTCACGGGTACGCTGCCGCCGAGGCCCTTGTCGCCGGCGTTCTTGCGCAGGCGCTGCAGTTCGGCGGCGGATTGGGTGATGTTCAGGTAGACGTTGTCGGTCTGCTGGATCAGCGCCATCTGCGTCGCTTCGGTGGCGGAGACGAGCGCGCCTTCCGTCACGAGCGCGCGGCCGATGCGGCCCGAGATCGGGGCGTACACGTTCGCGTAGTCGGCGTTGATCTTGGCGATGCGCACCTGGGCCCGGGCCGAATTGACGTCCGCCTCGGCCTGCTTCTGGGCGGCGACGGCGTTCGTGAATTCCTGCTTGCTGACGGCCTGCGCCTCGACGAGCGGCTTGTAGCGCTCGACCGTGGCGGAGGTCGACGTCAGGTTCGCCTGGGCACGGCCGAGCGCGGCCTGGGCGGCGTTCAGCTGGGCCTGGTAGGGCTCCGGATCGATCTGGAACAGCGACTGGCCCTGCTTGACCAAGCTGCCCTCGGTGAACAGGCGCTTCAGCACGACGCCGTTGACGCGGGCGCGCACTTCGGCCGTGCGGATTGCCTCGACGCGGGCCGGCAGTTCGGTCTCGAGTGCGACCGGCTGGATCTTCGTGGTGATGACGCCGACCTGGGGAGGCGGCATCTTGGCGCCAGCGGCGCCTGGACCGGCCTGGGCGTTATCCTTGGAGCCGCAGGCCGACAGCATGGCCACGGCGACCAGGGTGCTCGCGGCGATCCTGGACAGGGTGAGGGAGGAGGAGTTGGCAGAGCGCATTCAATGCTTCCTTCTTGTGGAAAAAAGAATAAAACCGTCCTGCGACACTTCTTCGGCACAACAGGCGGTTTTACTACTGACTTTTGGGAAAACCCCGATATACTATCACGAGTGTATGTTTAATGTTTCCTACCTATAAAAACGGAGAGGCAGGCGGATGGCCCGCAGAACCAAGGAAGAAGCGGCAGCGACCCGCGACGGCATTTTGGATGCTGCTGAAAAATTGTTCGTCGAACAGGGTGTTTCTCGTACAACGTTGCAGCATATCGCAACCGCGGCCGGTGTGACGCGCGGCGCCATTTATTGGCACTTTGACGACAAGGGCGCGTTGTTCAACGCGATGATGGAGCGGGCGATCCTGCCGCTGGAGGCGGAGATGCAGGTGCTGGACCAGGTGGAGTCGGACGACCCGCTGGTCGACCTGCGCAACCACATGCTGGCGGTGCTGGACCGGACGGTCAACGATCCGGGGGCGCGGCGCGTGTTCGAGATCGCCACGCTGAAGGTGGAGTTCGTGGGCGAGATGGATGCGGTGCGGCAGCGGCGCCAGGACAACCTGGCCAACTGGAAGAGCCGGGCCGAGCGCCGCATCCGCCTGGCCATCGACAAGGGACTCATCTCACGCGACATCGATGCGGCCCGCGTGGCGCTGGGCCTGTGGACCATGATCGATGGGCTGATTCGCAACTGGATGTTCGATCCGCAGGATTTCGATTTGCTGGCGTTGGGGAAGTGTGTGATTGATCCGTATCTGGAGGGGTTGCGGGCGGGACGTGTGTAGCACTAACGTGCTTTAGAGGTAACTATGACGTGTCTGCTTGCAAAGTGAGTCGCCGTTCACGGTCTGGTCGACTCACAATGATGTCATCAGTCGGGCGCCGCACTCCGTCACGTCTCCGTCATAAGCATATGGCTTGCCCTCGTGCCGCGCTCCAGCACCATCAGGTTTGATTGCAAAGTTACCCTTGCACTTCGGGCAGTGCGTCATGTCGCCCTGAAGTGCTGCGGTAACGCCCATCACGTTTGTGCCTGACGATGCGCCGATGACCCGGCCGCCGTGATCGGTTTTGTCGTTGAGGCGAATGACGCCACGCCCTTGATGTTTCATCTTCGATTTTATTCGTTTATCGTTGGAGATCGCAATTCGAGCGATTCGCTTGCGACTGGAATTTCCAGCTTTGCCTGGTTAGATAAATTAAAAGATTTCGGTCATGTCCAGTGCTGCGATGCTGAAAATAAGCGTGCGGCTTAATATGATGTGGTGTAAATCTTTATCTCTTCAATTGTTGATGATTCGCTCCCTCCATTTAGGTGTAAGGCGATCATGCTGCTGGGGCCGAATATTCCCCTAGGAAACTCACAGCTTCTAAGTCCGCAGCTCAGATTTCGGCGAGTATCAATGCTTGATTGAAGTTCCCAGAACTTCGTATCTTTATCAATTCCAAATCCATCTATTTCTAGATAGCCCATGAACGGGTGGCGAGCTAACCAGTCAGCCTTTGGTGTGTTATCAGGCGTTCCGTCTGGATATGGTGTTCTTGTTTCTTTAAGAAGATCCTCAGATATCGTTAGCTTAATTACGATAGTGCCCACGCCATAGTTATCTTCCTCGCTTGTGTAAATTTCTAATCCCAAATCTTGCCACACGCACCACTCTATTCCTGTCTTATCGCAATGTGGATTTCTCTTAAGTATATTTTTCCATGACGTCAACGGACGACCAAATTCAAGAAGTTTTCCGTCAAAAAATATGCTTGACCCTTTTATAATGATTTCCGGTTTGGCATATCTTTTGATGCGTCGAGGTGGAGGGGGCTCAGTTATTGCGCCTGTCGCTAGCGCAGCTCGACGTTTGACTTCATTCCACCGATCTAACATCGTGGGTTCTTTTATATTCGTGGAAGGTAACTGGTCGGAAGGTTCTGTGGCTTTGCCAGTAGCAGCGAACAACGCCAGTGCAAGTATTGGTCCACGAAGGAATGTCTTATTCATTTTTGAATTTGATTCTTTTCATTGAAGAGTGTTGTAAAGTTTTTATTGATGTAATCCCAAGCATTTTGGTTTGTTTTTTTAGCTCTGTCTATGGATTCTAGGACTTCTTTTTTATGTGCTTTCTCGATTGCCTCCCACTCCGTTGCGGACTCCCCGCGTTTCACCTCTTGCGGATGTTTTTTTGCCCAATCGGCTACTATTTTGTCTTGCCAGTTTGTATCGAATGGATGCGTCATAAAACCTCGAGCAATCAATGCAGGATTCGCTGCTGTATCCCCATCCCACCAACGGGCTGCAATGGCTGATCCGACTTTTTTCACGGCTTCTTTCGCTAATTCCGCAGCTAGGGTATGGAATGGATGATTGTCATGATCTTTTGCTAGTTGAGAATGTGTTGGATTGGTCGATCCGTTTGTATTGGGATCCCCTGCACGTGCAACTTGTTGATCGTCGACGCTATTTCCAACAAGGTGAAGCAAGGTGCTGTAGACGAAGTCATAAATATTGGAGATCAATCCAACAGTATAAAAAGGGATTGCTTCTATGTATTTAAATGCCGGCTTTTCTGCAAGCCAATCTCTTCCTTTTAGAAAATATTCATAAGCCTTCAATACTCGTGGATCACTATGCGCACGCAGCAAGATAAGTATGATTCGATCTGCTTTCGTTCGCTCACCAGGTCTGGTTGGTTTGAATTCCCATTCAGCCTTGAATAATATATCTGCGATAGTTCCCGCCGTGCTGGCAATAACGTCATCAGAGTCAAACATCCCCGTAACGACGGGAAAACTGTGTTTTCCAGGGGCGGATGATGTCCATGGAAGGACATGAGCATGTCCTAATTTCCTTAAGCTAAGTTCGACGAAATTACTATGTGCGAAATAATCTTCAAGTACATGAAGTGCTGCGCCAAAGTGCCTGTATCCCTCAGGTCCTGGGCCAGCAGTTATCGCCTTGTTTATCTCGCTAAACATGTATGTGGCTGAAGAAATGATATAACTCTTCATTGACGTTGCTGGATCGACAGAAGTATATTCAGTGGAGGGTTTCGGCTCGAAATCTTTGTCGATGGTATGCGGATCCGGGGAGTTGGGATGATTATTCGTTGGATTGTCAATATGCTCTACAGGTCGGTATACCCCTAATATCGAAGGAGTTACTGTGAATATGGGCTTTAGTTTTGGGTCGGTGACAAATTTTGTTTCGGCAAAAATGTCTACCAGCTCTGTTAGTTCTTGGCGAGAAAACGCCGTTGGAAAATTTCTAGGCGCTTCAGGCTTTCGGACGATAGACGGATCGAGTAATTGTGAGTAATCCCGTAACCAGTTGCCGAAATATATATGGTCGAGTACATCTTTTTTTCTAAAATGTGCGGATGAGTCAGATAAAGCCCGTTCGATCGATTGGTGCCCAAACGATGAGCTGGGTCGATCTTCATTATGTTCTCCCATGCCAGCGCCAAAGAATTCAACATTGCCATCCTTGCCTTCTTTGCGCTGCGCATCCTCATTTTGCGATTTTTGTATGGCTTGCCGTACCGCATGGTAATCGACTTTGAGTTCTCCCTTAAAGGTGGGGGAACGATAACTTGCATACGGTGTCGAGTCGCTATCGCAAAAGTCAAAGAAAGCTATATTGTAGGCAAATTTCGCGCCCTCATCCCCTTCTGCATCTGACGCAGGTGTCGTAGTGCCATCCGGTTTTTTCTCGGCCAAGTCGTTGCGTAGCACTGCATCAATATAGTGACCAAATTCATGTAATAATGCGGTCAGCAATTCCCAGGAGTTGTCGTTGTCCTCTGCGGCGCGATCCGCAGCTGCCTGATGCACCCAGATTTCACGTGTTTCGTTGTCAAACGAGGCAGGATAATGGCAACTCTTCATTACCTTTATGGTCGGCGGTTTGATTGAGCCATTTTTAAGTTCGTGGTACAGCTTGATATAGATTTCTGCAGGGATGTCGTAGCCAAATATAGGTGCTAAGAACATCACGAATTCGGCATGTGTAAAGTTTCTAGCGACTTGATCGAGTTGATTGAAAGCAAAGGTGCTCTCAAGGTGGCGATCAGCTTCTATAGCGGCACTGACGGCAAGGGTGCCAGTGAAAGGCTGTCTTTTCTGTTCAGGCGCAGCAGAGATCTTCTTCGAAGGCAAGGTTTCAAGATTGCCGTGGAAAAGAACGGGTGACGAAGTGAAGAACTGCGTTTGATCGCTAATCTCGAGCATGTGATTAGCGCCATGCAACCTCACGCCTTTCTTGCCCCTGATGTTCACCCAATCCGACTCGCTCAGGAGCGCAAGGACTTTGTTGGCGATAACCTCGACATCATCGTCCTGCGCTTGTACGGAGACCTTGCCACCCGCGGCGATCAGCTTCATCCCGGCCTTGTGCACGAATAAACGAAATGTCTTGCCAATGCTCGCGAATAAACCATCAGTGCTGGCGATCGATAGACTTTTGCCGCTGGTGATGGCCGTATGGCGGCCGCTGGCGATATGGGTAGATTGTGCCGAACTGAGTTCGATGCCCGCAGGGCTTGCGACGACTAGATGTGGCTCGGCCAATTCTGGAAACGCCCCCTTGCTGACACCCCGGATGCCCTGGTTTTGGGATTTAAGGTCCTGAACGGCGTCTTCTTGCAGGGGTTCCTGCTTCTCTTGAGCGCCATAGTGCTGGGCCATCGCGACAAGTTGCTCCTGCAATTCTGCCGCTGCCGTCAACCGTTGCGTCGTCTCTCCCATATCCTTGATATGGGAGGAAGCATTCGGCCGCATCTCCGTGGTGATGAGCATGCCTTGGCCCGCACGCGCGACACCCCACGCATTTGTAGCAAGCTCCCACCCTTCGCCACGAGGATCCCTTCGGCCGGACGTGTCCTCGACGCGTGTAATATGTCCGAGCGACAGCTGACTGCACTGATGATCGCTTTTCAACTGCGCCTGGATCTTGCCCGGAGTATCATCGAGCACCAGATGATTACCGCGTCCGTTGCCTTCTCCCGCCTGCAGCTCCCGGCTCCGCAACCCACTCAACGCCTGCTGCTCAGGCAACCTCCACGGCGGCATATGCGTGAAGTTGTACAACGATCCTAGTATTACTGGATGGTCGATGTTCCCGTCGAGATAAACCACCGCCACTTCCTCACCAATCCGCGGCAGGCGAATATTCCCGAATTCGCTCCCCGCCCCCGGCGACATGACCCGAAGCCAAGGCGAACTGTTCTCGTCATAATTGCCCAGCCTGTCCCAATGAAACTGCACCTTGACGCGCCCGTAGCCGTCGGTATGGATCTCGGAGCCGGCCGGCCCGACCACGATAGCCGTCTGGATGCCGGGATAAGTGCAGGGCTTGCTGTTGTAGTGCCGGCCCGGACGCCACTGGATATCCTTGCGCATGCACCGGAACGAATTCTCGTAATGCGACGGTGCCCCCGGCCCGGCCTGGTAGTTGTTACTGGCTTCGTGATCGACGCTCAGGATCAGGTAGTCGCGGTCGCGTATGCTGGGCTGGGCCGGCTCGCCGCGCTTGGGAACGCGCAACTCGGCGCTGAAATGGCCGCCGAGCTTGAAGCACCGGCCCGGCTGGGCAGTGCGATCGTTGCCCCGGGCTTCGAAATACTGCGTGTTCGCATCGCGCTCGCCCATGCGCTGCTGTGCGATCCGTTCGCCCTCGTCGTGGGTCCGGAAACCGTACGAACCGGAATTCTCGTAGATCTCGTACGGGAAGACGTCGCCCTGGTCATTGAGTGACTCGGCGGTCGACCGCTGCACGATCGGGTTCTTGTAATCGAAACTGGCCAGGGTCGTCTGGCCGGAACCGATGCGACGAACGGGACTCCATTCCCGAATGCCGTCGTCTTCGAGCGAACCGGCTTTGTCGCGGAACGGAATTTCTCCGGAATCGTCGATCCCGGCCGGATCGATGGGCTGCGCGAGCGTGCTCCTGTCGCTGAGCCAGAGCGTATGCCCATCGGCCCGGTGCTCGTACCAGTAGTGCAGCCCAAGATCTTCCCAGCGGCGGTGCAGGTGGTTGTAGTCGGTCTCGTCGTATTGGTTGGCGCAGGTCATGCGCGGATAGTCGCCGACGATGACCGCATGCCAGTCGGCCTGGCGGTAATGGGCAAAGGTCAGCTCGGTCAATTCGATGACGCTCTTGCCGTGGAACGACACGTTGTCCTTGCGCAGCCTGGCGAATGCCAGCCATGGTTCGAGCACCATGCGATAGAACGCGAAACCGCCGTCGGCGCGCAAGAATTGGAATTCGGTGACGTAGCCGTTGAAGTAGCGCAGCGAACCGTCTTCGCGCACGATGGAAATCGTCACCATCCTGCCCATCATCGCCTTCAAGGGAATCCGTGCGTCGTCCGACAGGAGTTCGACCTCATAGCGGAAGCAGCGGCAGATTTCTTCGTGCGCGCTCAATCGGTTCGGCAGGAGAATGGGATCAGGCCCGTCCCCCGGGGGAATGCCAGGCGCATCAAGCGGTCGTGCTGCGCATTGAGACTGAACACCGACAGCGCAGCGCCTGCCGCGATCGCTTGACTCCCATCCATGCAATGCCTCCAATGGTTTGTCAGGTTTCTGATTTCCGCCGGTTAAGGTACTCAACCGAATGGCCGCTAACTTTGATTGGCAGCAAGAAGCTGAAGGGCCGCCCGAATCTCCGGCCGGCTCGCCTTGCCTTCCGTACCGGTCAGGAATGAATTCCATCCAAGACGTCGCCGATCCTGCCCTTTGGTCGTCAAGGTCAGCGGTTTAAGACACGGCTTGCTCAGCAAAAGCCTGACTTCATATTGGACGGAGGGCACGGCGAACAGGCTGACCATTTCTTTCAATGCCGCGTGAGCCCGCCCATGCGGCAGGAATGCATTCGCCTGCTCCTCATCCAGGGGGCCGATATGCAGGCGGACGCGCAAGTCGTTGCGCCACGTGCGCCCACCCAGCGCGGCGCCATGGCCGAGGGTGGGATCGGTGACGCCAAGCGTGCTGCGGATCCCGGCCCGTATCGGATCCCAGGCGCCGACGAATTCTTCGACGCGCACGGGCACGCCAAAGTACTCGCCGAGAACACGTTCCACGGTCGAAGCGGCAATCGGGCGTGTCCTGAGCAAGCCGGCGTAGAAGGCGGCGACTTCCGCTGGAATCGATGCGAAGGGCCGGTCCGGTCCGAAACTCGTGGGCCGAAGACCGCCCAATGCGGCCAGGAGCGGAAGCAGATCGTCCCGGGCGCGCGTGTCCAGGCCATGCTCGACCCGGTATTTTCCCCATGCCTCGTAGAAGAGGCCGATGGCCCGGTTCGAAAACAGGTCGATGAACGGCTTCCAGCTTTCGTCGGCGGCCGCGCCCGTCCTGGCGGCCGCGCCCGTCCTGGCGGCTGCCCGTTCGGTGTCATGCAGCGGCAATGTGCCGCTCGCGCCCAGCAATCCGATGAATCCGGGGGTGATGTGAATGCGGGGCGTACCGGCAGCGCCGATTGATTCGACCTGCATGCTTTCGATCTCGCTTGCAGGAAAAGCCAGCGACACGCTGTTTTGAAAGCGCAGCACCTGGTTGAACGCCTGGGGGTACGGAATACCCTGTCGGCGCAGCATCCGTACAAGGATGTTCAGCAGTTGTGCGAAGCTGTACCGGTACGGCGCCGCGAGCAGGCGCTCGATCACGACAACGGCGTGCTCCCACTTCGTGGTTTGCATCGGAACAGCTCCTCTCCGGTTTGGTGTGACAGGATCACCACCTCGATAAAACTGTTCATCTGGACATACAGCGCGAAGAACTGGTCGATGACCTGCACGAACAGGTGCAGGCCGGCGCCGACGAAGGCCTCTTCGTCGATCGTCAGGCGCACTTCGGTCCCGTGTGCCAGTGAGGCTCCGCGCTTGTGCCTGATCCACGCCGTCGTCTCGGCATGTTCGAGGCCGACGACGCCGGCGATCTGGCGCCGCGAGACTGCGGACCCGGTGAAGTCGTACAGCGCGAGCATCTCGCGCAGGCCGTCGGCCCCTTCCAGCGCCAGGGCGCGGTGGTTGAGCGTCAGGTGGGAGATGAGGCGCCAATGGGCGCCCTGGCCGTTTGCCAGGCGATGGGGACGCGTGGGCCTGCGCAGGAAACGTATCCTCCCGCCCTGCGCCGCGCCGGGTATCGTCAGGTCGCCGTCGGTCGACCCGCATTTCAACAGGCAGGGCAGGTCGCGGTTGGTGCAGGTGAGGTCGATCGACAGCGTCGTCTGCTCGACGTCGAGCGGCTCGCCGGAGCTATCGACGAGCGCGATGACTTTTTCATGGCCCGGGCTGGTGACCGCCAGTGTGTCGTCATGGCGCAGTATCCAGTAGCGGCCCTTGTGCGCATCGCTCTCGCCATGGCGCAGCGCATAGAACGGACGGAATTCGATGGGGGCGATGTCCTTGCCGCGCTGCCGCACCATGTGGACCCGGTCGACTGAATACACTTCGTACCCGGATGCATGCGCGGGATGGGCAAGGACCGGGTATTCCGCGGTGCGCTGCGTGTATCCGACCGGGACCCCCGGCTGCCTGAACAGGTTGACGACCGGGGTGCAGCCGGTGAGCAGGCTTTGTGCCGACAGGCCCGCGAGCATCCTGGCCTGGTCCGATCCCGGCGCGATGCCCGCCAGCGCGAGGTGCAGCGTGAAGCCGGTGCAGTCCGATGGCAGCCGGGCGCGGAGCGCGGCGAGGTCGATGTCGAAGAAGTTGAATTTTTCCGGGAAGGCGAAATACTCCGCGAGGAGCCGGTAGGCACGGTGCGAGCGGGCGTCGAACGGGATCAGGGCGTCGTCGTCGCCAAACCCGACCGCCGACACCGGTATCGCGCCGAGCGGCATCCAGGCGCCATTCGCGCCCGCCTGGACGTACGCCGATGCCGTGCGCATGAACAGCGCATCGCGCAGCGCCGCGCAGAACGACGCGTCGCCGTCGAGATATACCCGCATGCGCGCAGGGGTACCGGCTGGAACTTGGGCCGCGAATTCGATGCCGATCGCCGCCGACACGCCCGGCGCGACCGCGGTCGACGATGGCGCGCGGATCACCGCATCGAAGCGGGCGGACGCGATGGCGACCGGGGATGGCGCGACATCGTATGCGGTCTGAAATTTGCAGTGCACGCTGCGGACCGGTGCCGATTCGAGCAGCGTCCCGCGCCGCACTGTTCCGGCGCCGCCGGCGGCCGGGAGGAAGCGCACGATCGCGCACGACGGAAACGGCCTCAGATAATGCGGAAACAGGAGGTTGAGCAGCGCTTCCGTAAATTGCGGATAGGCGTCGTCCAGCCGTTTCGACACCCGCGCGCACAGCAGGGCGACGGACTGGATCAGGCGTTCGACATGCGGATCGTCGCACGCCTCGCCGCCGAGCTGCAGCTTGGCCGCGACTTTCGGATAGCGCTCGGCGTATTCGCGGCACAGCTGCCGCATGGTGACGAGCTCGCGTTCGTATTGCGCAAACAGTTCGTCCATGATGTGTGTGCCTAGGGAGCGTTACGCACGCTCTGGATCGAATAGCGTTGGAGCGACGGCTGGAACACGGCGTTGAAAAGCATCGGATCGGCTACCGGCGCGTTCTTCAGTTGGGCGGTGATCACGAAGTCGACCCGGTTGATGGCGCCTTTCCTGGGCTGCAGCGTCGCCGTCACCTTGTGCAGCCTCGGTTCGTGCCGCTCGATGGCCAGCCGGACCGCGGTGCAGATACGTTTCTGGTCCGTGTCGCTCGTCATGCACATGCCGGCGAAATCGATCAGGCCGTAGTTCACGATGGATCCGCTGACTTCGGGATAGCCGGCCAGCGTATCGGGCAGCAGGGCGGAACGGGTGTTCAGGAGCGCTTCCAGGTCGCGTGTAATGCTCTCCTTCCACGTGTGCAAGGCGTCGTCATCGGCATCCAGACGGTCGAACAAACCTGGCGTGAAACTCTGCATGCTGGTTTCCTTTAAAGCCGCCATTATTCCCCTCTTGCTGAGAATAAAGTTGCGCCCTCTCAACAGACCGATGCGCAATGCCCGCCATGCTTTCTTGAGCAAATTTTGAACGGGGAGGCAACGATGAGCTTGGGCGCGAAGATCTTGTGGTCCGAGGGGTTGACGCTGGGACCCCAGCATTTCCAGAGGCAGGACCTGTATCACGAGACGCGGTTGCTCAGGATGGCGTCGGCGCTCAATCCGCATTTCTGGGGCGCCCGTCTACTGGAGTGGAACAGGGATGCGCTGGGTCACAACCTGCTCGAAGCCCAGGCCATGTCGCTGATCTTCCCGGACGGGGCGGTCTACGAGGCACCCGCGACGGACTTGCTGCCGGTCCCGGTCGACCTGACCCAGCTGCCCCAGGACATCAATACGTTCACGATGTATGCCGCGCTTCCGACCATTCGGCCGCATGGCGCGAATGCGGAGGAAGGCGGCCGCTACGCGCTGGCCGAGTCGGAGACGTCCGACCTGTTCAGCGACGCGGTGCCGATCGACGTGCCATTCCTGAAGAAGCGGGCCCGGCTCGTTTCGCATGCCGAGCCGCGCGATGGCCACGTCAGTTTTCCCGTGCTGCGCATCCATCGCGATCCGCGCGGCGGTTTCGAGGTCGATCCGACGTTTGTCCCGCCGTGCGTGGCGATCGGTGCTGCCCGTCCGCTCCAGCAACTGCTCGACGGCCTGATGAGCGCATTGACCGCGAAGATCGTGTCCCTCCATGCCGCGCACCGGAAGACGAACGCGTCCACCTATGAGGTCCACGCCGGCGACATCACGTCCTGGTGGATGCTGAACGTCATCAGCACCGCGAACGCATCCCTGCAGCACTGCGCGCGTTCCCGCGTACAGCATCCGGAGGCGCTGTACGAGAAGCTGCTCGCGCTTGCGGGCGGCCTGATGACCTTTTCGGACAGGTACGCGACGTCGGACTTGCCGGCCTACGACCACGCGGATCCCGGCGTCACGTTCGCGCAGCTCGATGCGGTGATCCGGGACCTCGTCGATACCGTCATCTCGGCCAGGTATTTCACGATTCCGCTCGTGGCCGAGGACAATCGCCGCACGCATTTCAGAGGTGCGCTCGATCCGGCGAAGCTGAGCCAGGACACGCAGCTTTGCCTGGCCGTGAGCGCCGACATGCCGGCGCTCGAGCTGGTGTCCGCCGTGCCGATCCGGTTCAAGATCGGATCGCCCGACGACATCGAACGCATCGTCGCGTCGGCCCTTCCCGGCATCGCGCTGACGCACATGCCGCAGGTGCCGGCCGCCGTGCCGGTCCGTCCCGACACGTATTACTTCTCGGTGTCGACCAGGAACGGCCTCTACGACAATGCGTTGAAAGCGGAAGCGATCGCGATCTATGCCCCGGCCGGGATGCGTGAACTGAACATCGAACTGATCGCGTTCACGCAATGATCCCGGCCCTCATCGGCCTTTCGTGCGCGGGTGCAGCCGCGCAAAGCTGATGCAAGCGCCCAGCAGCGCGATGCCCGCCGCCGCGGCGAGGGCATACGTGGTGCCATGCTGCTGACGCGCTGCGGCATCGAGCAGGTGAACCGGGCCATCACGCAGATGGACACGGTGACCCAGCAGAACGCGGGACTCGTGCAGCAGGCGGCCCATACGGCCCAGAGCCTGCAGGAACAGGCGGCCGTGCTGGGGCAGCTGGTCAGCGTGTTCCGTCTCGACGCGGTCGAGGCGCCGCGCCTGATGCTCACGCGTTAAACAAAAACGGCAGCCCGCGGGCTGCCGTTTGACTTGCGCGGTCCGTGCGGATCAGCGCATCTCTTCGATCATCTTCTTCAGCTTGCCGGAGTCGGCGCAGAACGCGCGGATGCCTTCGGCCAGCTTCTCGGTCGCCATCGCGTCTTCGTTCAGCATGAAGCGGAACGTCTTTTCGTCGAGGGCGATCTTCTCGATGTCGGCATTCGCGTCCGCCACCAACTTGCGCTCGACGGCGCCTTCGGTGTCGGCCAGCTTCTGCAGCAGGTCCGGCGAGATGGTCAGCAGGTCGCAGCCGGCCAATTCCAGGATCTGCGACGTGTTGCGGAAGCTCGCGCCCATCACCTCGGTCTTGTAGCCGAACTTGCGGTAGTACTGGTAGATGCGCTTGACCGACTGCACACCCGGATCGTCCGCGCCCTGGTAGTCGGTGCCCGTGGATTTCTTGTACCAGTCGTAGATGCGGCCGACGAACGGCGAGATCAGTTGCACGCCCGCTTCGGCGCAGGCGACGGCCTGGCACAGCGAGAACAGCAGCGTGAGGTTGCAGCGGATGCCGTCCTTCTCGAGGATCTCGGCGGCGCGGATGCCTTCCCACGTCGATGCGATCTTGATCAGCACGCGCGAGCGCTGGATGCCGGCCGCTTCGTACAGGGCGATCAGTTCGCGGCCCTTGGCGACCGTCGCTTCCGTGTCGAACGACAGGGCGGCGTCGATTTCGGTCGAGACGCGGCCCGGCACGAACTTCAGGATCTCGGTGCCGAACGCGATCAGCAGGCGGTCGACGATTTCCTCGGTCGACGCGTTCGGGAAGTCGGCGATGGTCTTTTCCAGCAGCGGACGGTATTCCGGCTTCTGGACGGCCTTCAGGATCAGCGACGGATTCGTCGTCGCGTCCTGCGGCGCGTAGGCCTTGATCGATTGGAAGTCGCCGGTGTCGGCCACCACGGTGGTGTACTGCTTGAGCTGTTCGAGTTGGTTCATGATGCGGCAGGAAAGAGGAGTAGACGGCTATTGTACCAATCGCCGGGCCTGTGTTGGTGGGCACGGGGTGCCCACCCTACGGCATATTGGATCGTAGGGCGGGCTCCCCGAGCCCGCGTGTGACGTCCGCGTTATTCAACAGTCGGTCGCCTCGAGAAACGCCGCCACCATGGCCTCCAGCCCGGCCTTGTCCTCGCCGGAAAAGCGGTCGAGCAGCGGGCTGTCGATATCGAACACGCCCACCAGCCTGCCGTTCTTGACGAGCGGGATAACGATTTCCGAATTCGACGCCGAATCGCACGCGATGTGGCCCGGGAACGCGTGCACGTCCGGCACGACGATGGTTTCGCGCTTGACGGCCGTCGTGCCGCACACGCCGCGGCCGAACGGGATGCGGGCGCACGCCGGCTTGCCCTGGAATGGGCCGACGAGCAGGTCCTGGCCGTCGCCCGATTTCGCGGGCACGGTGAGGTAGAAACCGGCCCAGTTCAGGTCGGCGAGCGTGTCGTAGACGAGCGCCGAGAACTGCGACGCGTTGGCGATGAGATCGCGCTCGCCCTCGAGGACGCTGGCGACCTGGCGTACCAGCAGGTCGTAGTCGGGGCGGGTGCTGCGTTCGGGATTGATGTGCATGGCGGACGATGCTGCGTTGTCGAAAGTGCGTATTTTACGGCAGTAAAAATAGATTGTGATTGACATCTATTTTGGAAAATGGATTATGATTGACATCCATTTTGGAGGAAACCATGCGAGTCAATCGAATCCAGGCGGAGGAAAACCGCCAGGCCGTCATCGACGCCGCCAGCCGCCTGTTCCGCGAACGGGGCTTCGACGGCGTCGGCCTCGCCGAGCTGATGGCCGCGGCCGGCCTCACGCACGGCGCGTTCTATAAACAGTTCAAGTCCAAGGACGACCTGATCGCCCAGGCCTGCGACCGCGCGCTGGAGACCGGCATCGACGGCTGGCGGCGCGCGGCGGCGGACGCCGGGGAGAGCGCCTACGCGGCCCTCGTACGCCGCTACCTGACGCCGGGCCACCGCGGCCGCGTGGGCACCGGCTGCGTCATCGCCTCGCTCGGCCCGGACGCGGCCCGCCACGGCCCGGAACTGCCGCGCCATTTCGAGGCGGGCGTCAAGACCTTCGTCGACATCCTCGGTGATGCCATGCGCAGGAAAAACGCCGACGCGACGCCGGACGACGCGCTGGCCGCATTCGCCACGATGGTCGGCGCGCTCGTGCTGGCGCGGTCCGTCGACGACGACGCGTTTGCCCACCGCATCCTCGACGCGGCCACGGCCCGTCTTCTCGACTAAGGACGTCCATGCTTTCCACAAATCTCGCCCAGTGGATGGGCCGCCGCGGCCTGCACTACGGCTGGCTCGTCGCTGCCATCACCTTCCTGACGGCGCTGTCGTCGTCCGCCGCCCTCGGCCTGCCGGGCGCGCTGCTGAAACCCCTGAGCCATGAATTCGGCTGGACCGTCGACCAGATCTCGTCCGCGCTCGCCGTCCGTTTCGCCCTGTTCGGCCTGATGGGACCCTTTTCCGCGCTGCTGATGGAGCGCTTCGGCCTGCGCAACGTGATGGTGACGGCGCTCGCGGTCATCGCGGCCGGCCTCGGTCTCGTGCGCCAGATGACGGACTTCTGGCACCTCGTGCTGCTGCTGGGCGTGATGCTGGGGATCGGTTCCGGCATGACGGCCCTGGTCCTCAACGCCGTGGTCGCCAACCGCTGGTTCGAACAGCGCCGCGGCCTCGTGATGGGATTATTGACCGCCAGCTCGGCGACGGGGCAGCTCGTGTTCCTCCCCGTCGGCACGTGGCTGATCGAGCATGGCGGCTGGCGCCTGGCGCTGCTGCCCGTGATGGCCAGTTGCGCGCTCGTGGCGATTCTCGCGCTGCTGTTCGTGCGCGACCATCCGCAGGAACTGGGGCTCGCACCCTATGGCGGCGACACGACCGTCAAACCCGTCGTGCCGGCGCGCGCACCGGTCTCGATCCGCACGCCGTTCACCACGCTGGCCAGCGTGCGCGCCGACCGCGTGTTCTGGGTATTGTTTGGCAGTTTCTTCATCTGCGGCCTGTCGACGAATGGCCTGATCCAGACCCACTTCATTTCGCTGTGCGGCGACGCGGGCCTGGGCGCCGTCCCGGCCGCGTCCGTGCTGGCGATGATGGGCACGTTCGACCTCGTGGGCACGATCCTGTCCGGCTGGCTGTCCGACCGTTACGACAGCCGCTACCTGCTGTGCTGGTACTACGGCATGCGCGGGCTGTCGCTCGCGTGGCTGCCGTCGGCCGACTTCACGCTCACGGGCCTGACGCTGTTCGCCATGTTCTATGGCCTCGACTGGATCGCGACCGTGCCGCCGACCGTGAAGCTGGCCGCGCAGGCCTGGGGCAAGCGCGCGCCGATGATCTTCGGCTGGGTCTTCGCCGGCCACCAGCTCGGGGCGGCCGTGGCGGCCTACGGCGCGGGCCGCATCCGCACGATCGCGTTCACGTATTCGCCGGCCGTGTACACGGCGGCCGCGGCGTGCGGCGTCGCCGCGCTGATCGTGCTGCTGGCGCGGCGCCGCGCTTCCGCCCCCGTCCCGGTGGCGGTCAACTAAGTGAGCGCGACGCGCGCGCGGCCGGACGCGTCGAGCTTGACGGTCACGAGGCGCTCGCCGATCCGCACCTTCGCCGACTGTCCCGGCTTGCCGCGCAGCGCGACGCGCGTGGCACGGCCGCCGGCCCAGTCCAGGTCGACCTCGATGCCGCCGCGTGCCCGAATGCCGTGCACGGCACCTTCCGGCCACGCGCGCGGCAGCGCGGGCAGGATGCGGATCTCGCCGCCCCACGATTGCACGAGCATTTCCAGGATCGCAGCCGTGCCGCCGAAATTGCCGTCGATCTGGAACGGCGGGTGCGAATCGAACATGTTCGGGTAGGTGCGCTGCCGGTCCAGCAGGCCGCGCAGGATGCCGTATGCGCGCTCGCCGTCGCCCATGCGCGTCCACAGCGCCAGGCGCCATGCCGTGGCCCAGCCGGTGGACAGGTCGCCGCGCGTGTTCAGCGTCGTCTTGGCAGCCTGGATCAGCTCCGGCGTGTCGCGCACGTTGATCTGCTCGCTGGGATAGACGGCGTACAGGTGCGACACGTGGCGGTGATGCTGTTCCGGCGCCTGGCCGTCCCAGTCCTCCAGCCACTCCTGCAACTGGCCCTGGGCGCCGACGCGGTCCGGCGCCAGGCGTGCCCGTTTCGCTTCCACCGTCTTGCGGAAGTCCGCGTCCGGATCGCCCACGCGCTCGTGCGCGGCCAGCGTCCACGCGAACAGGTCGCGCACGATCTGGCGGTCCATCGCCGGACCCGCGCACACGGCCACGTCCGGATGGTGCGTGTTTTCCGGCGAGATCGACGGCGACGTCACGAGGCCGCGGCCTTGCGGGTCCTCGACGAGCACGTCGACGAAGAACTGCGAGGCGCCCTTCAGCAGCGGGTAGATGCGGGCCAGGAACGCATCGTCCGGAGTGTACTCGTAGTGGTCCCACAGCGTCTTGCACATCCACGCGCCGCCGCAGGGCCACATGCCCCAGTTCGGGCCGTCGATGGGCGCCGCCGCGCGCCACAGGTCGGTATTGTGATGCGCGACCCAGCCGCGGGCGCCATAGCTGTCGCGCGCGACGTCGGCGCCGTTCACGGCCAGCTCCTCGACCATCCTCACGACCGGCTCCACGCATTCGCCCAGGTTGGCCGCTTCCGCCGGCCAGTAGTTCATCTCCGTGTTGATGTTGATGGTGTACTTGCCGCCCCACGGCGGGTAGATGCCCTCGTTCCAGATGCCCTGCAAATTGGCGGGCTGGCTGCCGGACCGCGACGACGAGATCAGCAGATAGCGGCCGTATTGCAGGTACAGCGCGGACAGCCCCGCGAGCGCGGCGTCGTCCGTCCGCGGGACGGCGGCGATGCGCGCATCGGTGGGGATCGCGGCGCCGGCGTCGGCGCGGCCGATGCGCAGCGACAGGCGCGAGAACAGTGCGCGGTGCGCCTTGACGTGGTCGGCGCGCAGGCGTGCATATGGCTTGCGCGCGGCGGCGTCCAGGCGCGTGCGCACGGCCTGCACCGGGTCGCCGCTCGTGTCGCGGAAGTTGACGAAGCTGGTGGCGGCGCCGATGAGCAGCGTGACCTCGCGCGCACCGCGCACGCGCAGGCGGCCGCCTTCGAAGTCGACCTTGCCGTCGCCCATGGCCTGCACGCGCACGGCGTAGCGCAGCACGCCCTTGACGCCGGCGGCGTCCGCGTTGCGGCCTTCGACCAGCAGGGCGCGCGGACCGTCCGCGCGGATCGCCAGGCTGGCCGGCCGCTTCGATTCTTCCAGGTCTTCCTTCACGTCCCAGGGCGCACCCGTGGCGGCCGAGGGGTCGTCTGCGGACTTGCCATCGTAATTGGCCTTGCCGTAATCGACCTGGCGCGGGTGGCGGTAGCCGACGTCGAAATCCAGCGTGCCGCCGCCGCTTGCCTGCAGGTGCAGCACGATCACCTGGTCGGGCGCGCTCGCGAACGTCTCGCGCACGTGGCGCGCGCCGCCGCTCGTGAAGCGCGTCGTGGCGATGGCGGTGTCGAGGTCGAGCGAGCGGCGATACGCAGCCGTCGGCGTGAGTCCATGGAAGTCCAGCAGCAGGTCGCCGGCCGCGCCATAAGGCATCTGCGTGGCCGGTTTCGCGATCATGTCCTTCGATACGAGGTCGCGCGCCTCGATGAAGCGGCCCTCGTCGATCAGCGCGCGCACGCGCGGCAGCGCCGTCTTGAATTCGGGATTGTCGAAGCGGTACGGGCCGCCGGCCCACAGCGTGTCTTCGTTCAGTTGCAGGCGCTCCTGCAGCGGGCGGCCGTACACCATCGCGCCGAGCCGCCCATTGCCGACGGGGAGGGCCTCCACCCATGGACCGGCGGGGCGCTCGTACCACAACGCCAGTTGTTCCTTGTTGCCCTCCGTGCGTGCCACGACGGTGGCGCCGGCCAGGCCGGGGTACGCCGCCGCGAGGCCCAGCGTCGCGAGCACGCGCCGCCGGGCGGGATTCATCTTCGTCACTGCCGTCTCCTTGTCATGGTGCTGATCGCACGATCCTAACAGTTTGATGACAGGGAATGTATAGCGATAACACTCAGCGGTATGACGATTTTTGCGTCAACGCGGGACAGTCCCTTTGTATTCACGCCGCGCCTCGCATACATGGCGGTGGTGCTCGTCGGCCCAGGCGACGAGGCCCTTCATCGGCACGAGGAAGGAGTGACCCAGCGGCGTGAGGTCGTACTCGACCCGCGGCGGCACTTCCGGATAGACGGTGCGGCGCACGAAGCCGTCCTCCTCCAGGCGCTTCAGCGTCTGCGACAGCATCTGCTTGGAGATGTCGCCCAGCGCGCGCATCAATTCGTTGAAACGCTTCGTGCCGCCCTCGAGCGCATCGAGCACGAGGATGCTCCACTGGTCGCCGATGCGGTCCAGCACGTCGCGGATGGGGCAGGGTTGGTCGAAGGGGCGGTCGGTGGCGAGCAGGGTGGTCTTGGACATGGCGTGTTCACGGGTAATGGTCAGTTTCCGCTGACCTGATCATGCCGTTCTGACTTCTTGTGCGGCATATGCAGGCTGGCATAAGATGATTCTACGGTCTCGATTTTAGACCTATCCTCAACCACAGACCAAAGGAATTCCATGGCACGCATCGCTCTCATCGGCGCCACCGGCAACGTCGGCACGCGCATCCTGAACGAACTCGTTTCGCGCAACCACCAGGTCACGGCCATCGCCCGCGATCCTTCGAAAGTCCCGGCGCGCGCCGGCGTCACGGCGGCGCGCGGCGACGCCGCCGATCCGGCCGGCCTGGCCGACGTGCTGAAGGGCCACGACGCCGTGGTCAGTTCCTTGCGCTTCCTCGGCACCGATCCGCAAGCGCTGATCGGTGCCGTGCGCGCGTCCGGCGTAAAACGTTATCTCGTCGTGGGCGGCGCCGGCAGCCTGTTCGTCGCACCGGGCAAGCGCCTCGTCGACCAGCCCGATTTCCCGGCCGCGTACAAGGACGAGGCGACGAAGGGCGCCGATTTCCTGGATGCGCTGCGCGGCGTGACCGACCTCGATTGGACCTTCATCTCGCCGTCCGCGCTGTTCGTGGCTGGCGAGCGTACCGGTAAATTCCGCCTCGCCAAGGACGAGCTGCTGGTGAGCGAGAAGGGCAGCACGATCTCGTACGAAGACTACGCCGTCGCGCTGGCCGACGAGATCGAAAAACCGGCGCACGTGCGCGAGCGGTTCACGGTCGGCTACTGATTTATTTCCACACGTCGAGCCGCCGGCCTTCGGCACACGCCGCGATGAGCCGGTCGAGCCGTGCGGCCCGCGTCTCCGGCTTCTTCGCGCTCGTCACGACGTGGATCATGCGCTTGCGGGCACCGGGCGGGCACGCTTCGAAAAACGCCCACGCGGCCTTGTGGCGCCGGAAGCGGGCAAGGTCCTCGGGCGCCAGTTCGGCGGGCGTCTCGCGCTCGTGCGAATACACGCGCGAGCGGTCTTCCGAACGTTGCGCGAACGCCGCTTCGCCGGCCGGCGTCATGAGGCCCAGTGCGCGCAGTTTCGTCACCTTGTCGATGTTCACCGCGCTCCAGATCGAGCCGGTTTTACGCGGCGTGAAGCGGATCGTGTAGGTGGCGTCGTCGACGCGCTTGCGCACGCCGTCGATCCAGCCGTAGCACAGCGCCTGGTCCACCGACTCGGACCAGGTCATGCACGGCGTGCCCGTGCCGACCTTGTGGAAGCCCACGAGCAGTTCTTTCGCGTCGTGGGCGTGGGCCGCGAGCCAGGCGCGGAAGTCTTCTGCTTTCTCGAAGAAGACGGGGGAAGACATGAGATGAACGTCAGCCGATGAAGGAGTCGAACTGCAGGTCGAATTCCTGCAGCGCCTTCTGCGCGTTCTGCATCTTCTTGCGGAACTCCGGACCGCGCTGCAGCGCGAGGCCGACCGCGAGCACGTCGATCACGACGAGGTACGCCAGGCGCGCCGAGATCGGCGTGTACGGATCGGTCGCGAACACGAGGTCGATCGGGATCAGCAGGCTCGCCATGTCCGCGAGCGGCGTGCCGGACGGCGCCAGCACGATCACTTCGGCGCCGCCGCGGCGCGCCAGTTTCGCGGAGCGCGTCAGCGACGGGTTGTTGCCGCGCTGGGAGATCGCGACGAGCGCGTCGCCCTCGCGCAGCAGCGCGGCCGCGATGGCGTGGATCGCCGGGTCGGTGTACGCGACGGTCGGCACGCCCGAGCGGAAGAATTTATGCTGCGCGTCGGCCGCGACGAAGCCGGATGTGCCCTGGCCGTAGAACTCGATCTTGTTGGCGCGCGACAGGATGTCGAGCGCCTTCTGGATCAGTTCCGGTTTCAGGTTGTTGCGCAGGTCGAGCAGGGTGTTGATCGAGCGGCTGCAGATCTTGTTGACGAGGTCCGCGGCCAGGTCGTCCTGCGCCGGCTGCTCGCTGGCGCCGGGCAGCGCCAGCGCGAGGCCTTGCGCGAGCTTCAGCTTGAACTCGTGCCAGCCGTCGTAGCCGAGCGTGCGGCAGAAGCGCACGACCGTCGGCTCGGACACCTGCGCGCTGCGCGCCAGCGCCGTGATGTTCTGGCTCACGGTGGCGCTGGGCGCGGCCAGCACGGCGAGCGCCACCTTGCGCTCGGACTTGGACAGCGAGTCGAGCTGGGTACGGATCGAATCGAGCAGCACGGTAATTCCTCAGTCTTCCGGCAGCGCCTCTTCGCGCCACTGCAGGCCGTCGCGGCCGATCAGCGCGGAAGACGAGGCCGGGCCCCACGTGCCGGACGTGTACGGGACCGGCGTCGTGTCGTCCTGCTCCCAGTATTCGAGGATCGGCTCGACCCATTCCCACGCGGCTTCCAGTTCGTCGCCGCGCATGAACAGGGTCAGCTGGCCGCGCAGGACGTCCAGCAGCAGGCGCTCGTACGCTTCCATGCGCGGGGACTTGAACTGTTCGCGGAAATCGAGTTCGAGTTCGGCCTGCTTCAGGCGCATGGAGTCGCCCGGCGTCTTGGCCATCAGGTTCATCGACAGGCCTTCGTCCGGCTGCAGGCGGATCACGAGGCTGTTCGGCTGGAAGCTCGACGTCGGCTGGTTGAAGATCGAATGGGGGATCGGCTTGAAGCGCACGACGATCTCCGCGAGGCGGTCGGCCATGCGCTTGCCGGTGCGCAGGTAGAACGGCACGCCGGCCCAGCGCCACGTGTCGATCTCGGCCTTCATTGCGACGAAGGTTTCCGTTTTGGATTGCTTGGGCGCGCCCGGTTCGTCGCGGTAGCCCGGCACGGCCTGGCCGTCGACATAACCCGAGCGGTACTGGCCGCGCACGATGTTCTGCGACAGCGTCGTCGGCGTGAAGCGCTTCAGCGAGCGCAGCACCTGCAGCTTGGCGTCGCGCACGGCGTCCGGCGCGATCGACGTCGGCGGTTCCATCGCGACGATACACAGCAGCTGCAGCAGGTGGTTCTGCAGCATGTCGCGCAGCGCGCCCGAGTTGTCGTAATAGCCCAGGCGGTTGCCCACGCCGATCTTTTCCGCGATGGTGATCTGCACGTCGGAAATCCACTCGCGGCGCCACAGCGGCTCGAACAGGATGTTGCCGAAGCGCAGGGCCAGCAGGTTCTGCACGGTTTCCTTGCCGAGGTAGTGGTCGATCCGGTAGATCTGCGATTCGGCGAACACCTTGCCGACGTCGGCGTTGATCTGCTTGGCCGATGCCAGGTCGCGGCCCAGCGGCTTTTCCAGCACGACGCGCGAATTCGCCGTGGCCAGGCCGACGGCGGCCAGGTTTTCGCAGATCGTCGCGAACAGCTGCGGCGGCGTCGCGAGGTAGTACACGCGCGTGAGCGAAGAATCCTTGCGCAGCGCTTCCGCCAGCGCCGCATAGGTCGCCACGTTGCCCGCGTCGACGGCGACGTAGGTGATGCGGTCCAGGAACGTCTGCCATGCGCCGGCATCGACGTTTTCCTTCACGTGCGTTTTCGCGTTGGTTTCCACCATCTCGATGAACGCTTCCTGCGACATCTCGTCACGGCCGACGCAGATGATGCGCGCCGTCGCGGGCAGGTCGTTGCACACGTCACGGGCATACATCGCCGGCAGCAGCTTGCGCATCGCGAGGTCGCCGCTGCCGCCGAAGAAAACGAGATCGAAATCGGAAAGTGCCATGGTGTCTGTCGAGGAGTGAAATGCTGTAAATTTACTACACGAATATGGATAGCGCAAGAAATTTTACTACGCAAATGCGTGCAGTGGCAGGTAATGGTGCCACATCCGTGGCGGTGTGGGTGCGACGGAGAAAAGGTGGGCACGGGGTGCCCACCCTACGGCAGCAAGTATCGTAGGGTGGGCTCCCCGAGCCCACGATGCGCAGCCGTCAAATCAGCCGCGGTATTCGGCCTGCTCGACGCCAGGCACGTCGACGGTAAACGCCAGCACCTTGCCGCTGTGCGGATACTTCGCCAGCTCGTCGTTCGAGCGGCCCTTGCTGGCGCTGGTGACGAACAGCGTGCGCAGATCGGGGCCGCCGAACGCGACGGACGTCGGGCAGCGCACCGGCAGCTCGATTTCCTGCAGCAGCTCACCGGTCGGCGACAGCTTGACGATGCGGCCGCCTTCGAACATCGCGGACCAGTAATTGCCTTCGCTATCCACCGCCGCGCCGTCCGGACGGCCGCCGTAGTCGGCCGCCTTCTTGTCGTCGGAGAAGGTGACGAGGTTGCGGCGGTTCGATGGCGTGCCCGTCTTGACGTCGTAGTCGTACGCGTCGACGCGGTGGCTCGTCGTGTCCGAGTGGTACATCGTCTTGCCGTCCGGGCTGAACGACAGGCCGTTCGAGTTCGTCATGCCGCCGGCCCAGGCGAGGCGCAACTCGCCCTTGTCCAGCACGTACATCTCGGCCTTCTGCTGGTCGCGCGGCTCGTACATCGTGCCGACCCAGAAGCGGCCCGCCGGGTCCGTGCGGCCGTCGTTGAAGCGGACGATGGACGTGTCGTACGGCGCGGCCACGATGTCGTCGATGTCGCCCGTCGTCGTGTTCAGGTAGACGAAGCCGGCGCGCGTGGCCAGCACGAGGTTGTTGTCCTGGTCGACGGCGATGGCGGACGGCTCGGTGTCCGTGTTCCAGCGCGAGTACTTGCCGCTCGACGGATGCAGGCGGTGCACCGACTTGCCGTCGATGTCGACCCAGTACAGCGCGGACTCGACCGCATGCCAGACGGCCGATTCGCCGACCAGCATCCGTTCGTCGTGCACGATGTGGAATTTTTCGGTCTTCATGGCACCTCCTCAGAACGGCCGCTTTGGCGCGGGCGATCAGGCCGTTGGTCGAACCGTCGTGCTGCGCCGGTCGCGCTTCGCCGTTCAGCTCCGCCTCGATCTTCTTGGCCAGCACCTTGCCCAGTTCCACGCCCCACTGGTCGTAGCTGTTCACGTCCCAGATCGCGCCCTGCACGAACACCTTGTGCTCGTACAGCGCGATCAGCGCGCCCAGCGTGGCCGGCGTCAGGTACTCCATCAGGATCGTGTTGCTCGGACGGTTGCCGGGGAAGGTCTTGTGCGGCACGAGGCGCTCGATCTCGGCGGCGTCTTGTCCGGCGAGATCCTGGCGCACCTCGTCCGCCGTCTTGCCCTTCATGAAGGCCTCCGACTGCGCGAAGCAGTTCGCGAGCAGCGCGGCGTGGTGGTTCTGGAATTCGTGCGCGGGACGCAGCGCGGCGATGAAGTCCATCGGCGTGACGTCCGTGCCCTGGTGCAGCAGCTGGAAATAGGCGTGCTGGCCGTTCGTGCCGACGTCGCCCCAGATCACCGGGCCGGTTGCGTAGTCGGTGATGGTGTCGCCGGCGCGCGTGACGCGCTTGCCGTTGCTTTCCATGTCGAGCTGCTGCAGGTAGGCGGGGAAGCGGTTCAGGTCCTGGTGGTACGGCGCGATCGACACCGACGGGCAGCCGAGGAATTCGCGGTTCCAGAAGCCGACCAGGGCCAGGATCATCGGCAAATTCTGCTCGATGGGCGCGGTGCGGAAGTGCTCGTCCAGCGCGTGCGCGCCCGCGAGGAAGTCGGCGAAATAACCGTAGCCGACGCACAGCGCGACCGGCAGGCCGATCGCCGACCAGACGGAGTAGCGGCCGCCGACCCAGTCCCAGAACGGGAACATGTTGTCCGGGTCGATGCCGAACTTCTTGATGGCTTCCACGTTCGTCGACACCGCGACGAAGTGCCTGGCGAGGGCTTCTTCCGATGCGTTCTTGAGGAACCAGCTGCGCGCCGTGTTCGCGTTCATCATGGTCTCGGCCGTCGTGAACGTCTTCGACGCGATGATGAACAGCGTCGTTTCCGGATTCACGCGCGACAGCGCGGCGTCCATGTCGTGGCCGTCGACGTTGGAGACGAAGTGCATGGTCAGGCGCGGATGGGCGAACTGGCGCAGCGCCAGGCAGACCATCTTCGGGCCGAGGTCGGAACCGCCGATGCCGATGTTGACGATGTCCGTGATTTCCTTGCCGGTGTGGCCCAGCCACGAACCGTTGCGCACGGCGTCGCTGAACGTCTTGACGCGGGCGAGGACGGCGTGCACGTCGGCCGTGATGTCCTGGCCGTCCACCGTGATCTGCTTGTCCTTCGGCGCGCGCAGGGCGGTATGCAGCACGGCGCGTTGTTCGGTCAGGTTGATCTTGTCGCCGGCGAACATCGCGTCGCGCAGCTGCTCGACGCCGCGCTCGCGCGCCAGGTTTGCCAGCAGTGCAAGCGTGCGCCCGTCCAAACGGTTTTTTGAATAGTCTAGGAACAGCCCGGCGGCGTCAAGCGAGAGGCGCTCGAAGCGCTGCGGGTCTTGCGCGAACAGGTCGCGCATCTGCCATTGCCGGGCGTCCTGGGCGTGGGTCTGGAGGGCCTGGTAACTGGTGGTGCTGGTCAGGGGTGGTTGGCGCATGGTGATGGACGGTATGATGTCATTTTGTGCAGGTTAGCGAATCATACAGGAAGCGGGCGTAAATTCACTACAAAAAATCGCCACACAGTGCGAGTCTCCCGTGTTCACCTTTCTTCGCTCATTGATTAGTGAGCGGGAATCTCCATTTCGTAGTAAAATTTCAGAAATCTAATTCACAAGGAACAGATCATGGCGCTGCACCCCGTAGTAGAACAGGTCACCAACCGGATCATCAAGCGTAGCCGGCCCTCGCGCCAGGCGTATCTCGCGCATCTCGACGCCGCGCGCGTCAAGGGCGTGCAGCGCAGCGTGCTGGCGTGCACGAACCTGGCACACGGGTTTGCCGCCTTCCCGGCCAACGACAAGCTCAAGCTGCGCGAAGCCAAGCAGCCGTCGGTGGCGATCGTTTCCTCGTACAACGACATGCTGTCGGCGCACCAGCCGTACGAAGCCTATCCGAAGGTCATCAAGGACGCCGTGCGTGAAGTCGGCGCCGTGGCGCAGTTCGCCGGCGGCGTGCCCGCCATGTGCGACGGCGTCACGCAGGGCCAGCCGGGCATGGAACTGTCGCTGTTCTCGCGCGACACCATCGCCATGTCGACCGCCATCGCGTTGTCGCACAATATGTTCGACGCCAGCCTGTACCTGGGCATCTGCGACAAGATCGTCCCGGGCCTGCTGATCGGCGCGCTGCACTTCGGCCACATCCCGGGCATCTTCGTGCCGGGCGGCCCGATGGCGACCGGTATCTCGAACAAGGAAAAGGCCGCCGTGCGCCAGCGCTACGCGAAGGGCGAGGCCACGCGCGAAGAACTGCTGGAAGGCGAGGCCAAGGCCTACCACAGCGCCGGTACGTGTACCTTCTACGGTACCGCTAACAGCAACCAGATGCTGATGGAGATGATGGGCCTGCACCTGCCGGGCGCCGCCTTCGTCCATCCGGACACCCCGCTGCGCGAGGCGCTGACCCGCGCCGCGGCCCAGCATGCGGTCAAGATCTCGCAGCAGGGCGGCGAGTACATGCCGATCGGCCACATCGTCGACGAGAAGTGCATCGTCAACGCCATCGCCGCGCTGCACGCGACGGGCGGCTCCACGAACCACACGCTGCACCTCGTCGCCATCGCGCGTGCGGCCGGCATCATCATCGACTGGAACGACTTCGACGAGCTGTCGAAAGTGGTGCCGCTGCTGACGCGCGTGTACCCGAACGGCGACGCCGACGTGAACTACTTCCAGGCCGCCGGCGGCCCGACCTTCGTCATCCGCGAACTGCTGGATGCAGGCCTCGTGCACGACGACGTCAACACCATCCTCGGCCGCGGCCTGCGCAACCACTGCAAGGAACCGTTCCTGGACGGCGACAAGGTCGTGTGGCGCGACCTGCCGGAACAGAGCGGCGACGAGTCCGTGCTGCGCAAGCATACGAACCCGTTCAGCGACAATGGCGGCCTGATCCTCGTGCAGGGCAACCTGGGCCGCGCCGTGATGAAGATCTCGGCGGTCAAGAAGGATCACCACATCGTCGAGGCGCCCGCGCTGACGTTCGATTCGCAGGAAGATTTCATGCACGCCTACAAGGCCGGCAAGCTGAACCGCGACTTCGTCGCCGTGCTGCGCTTCCAGGGCCCGCGCGCCAACGGCATGCCGGAACTGCACGCGCTGACGCCGGCACTGGCCAACCTGCAGGACTCCGGCTTCCACGTCGCGCTGGTGACGGACGGCCGCATGTCGGGCGCATCCGGTAAAGTCCCGGCCGCGATCCACGTGTCGCCGGAAATCCTGGCCGGCGGCCCGCTGGGCCTCGTGCGCGACGGCGACATCATCCGCGTCGACGCGACCCAAGGCACGCTGGAAGCCCTGGTGCCGGCCGACGTGTGGGCATCGCGCAAGATGGCGACCGCGGACCTGAGCTCCAGCCACATCGGCATGGGCCGCGAACTGTTCGACGTGTTCCGCAAATCGGTCAGCGCGGCCGAAGAGGGCGCCGCCCACTTCCCGCTGCCGTCGCCGATCGAGACGACCGTGCCCCTGCACGAAGGCACCGACAGCGGCGAGATCATGCCCGGTTCGGACGAAGATTTCCTGTTCCGCAAATCCAAATAAACAAAGTGAGCGCAACGATGAGTAACGAAATGACCCTGCTGGACATCATGAAATCCGCCGTCGTGATCCCCGTGATCGCGATCGACGACCCGGACCATGCGGTCCCCCTCGCCAAGGCGCTGGTCGCCGGCGGCATCCGCGTGCTCGAAGTCACGCTGCGCACCAGGCACGGCCTGGAGGCGATCCGCGCGATGGCCCAGGTGGAAGGCGCGATCGTCGGCGTCGGCACGCTGACGCAGCCGGAAGAATTCGCCGCGTCGCGCGATGCGGGCGCCGTGTTCGGCGTGTCGCCGGGCCTGACGCCGTCGCTGATCGAGGCAGCGAAGAAGAGCGGCCTGCCGCTGCTGCCGGGCTGCATGACCCCGTCCGAAGTGATGGTGGCGCGCGAAGCCGGCTTCAAGCAGCTGAAACTGTTCCCGGCCGTGCCGGCGGGCGGCGTCGGCATGCTGAAGGGTATCGGCGGCCCGCTGCCGGACGTGACCTTCTGCCCGACGGGCGGCATCTCGATCGAGACGGCGCCGCAATTCCTCGCGCTGAAGAACGTCGCGTGCGTGGGCGGCTCCTGGCTGACCCCGGCGGACGCGATGAAGGCCGGCGACTGGGGCCTGATCACCGAGCTGGCGAAAGCCGCATCCGCACTGAAAGCGGCCTGATCCGGAACATGCGGCGGCGCCTCGTCCGGGGCCTGACCCCGGCCGAAATACGCATGGCGTCGCTGCTGTTCGGCGGCGCCATCGATGCGTCGCGCGTGCGCGTGCACGGGCGCCGCTACCTGCCGCTGGTGCAGCCGAAAAACTGCGCCATGACGCCCAACGGCAGCATGTATTTCCACCCCTCCTGTTTCCTGCCCGATTATGGCGCGGGCGATCCGCACACGATCCACTGGTTCATGCACGAGATGGTGCACGTGTGGCAGCACCAGCTGGGCTACCCGGTCCGGTTGCGCGGCGCCTTCCGCATCGGCCTGTCGTACCGCTACGAACTGCGTCCGGGCGCGCGCCTGTCCGACTACAACATGGAAGCCCAGGGCGACTTGCTCGCGGATTATTTTGCGCTGAAATACATGCGCAACCCGCGCATCATGCGCCAGCGCCGGTATGCCCACCAGCTCGACTTGTACGAACAGGTGCTGGCCCGCTTCCTCGCCGACCCGCGCGACCCGGACAACCTGCCGCGCGGCAGCGCACGCCGCTTCGCGCGGATGGTAGCGTCTGTCTCCGCCTGAGCTTGCGTAGCCTCAAAATCTGACGGTGCTGCCGTCGTAGGCTTTCGCCTTGCGCTCCGTCGAGGTCATCATGTCCGTCCCTTATCGCATCCCCGTGCTGCTGTGTGCCTGGTGCCTGGCCGCGCCGGCGTGCGCCCGCGTCGGCGCGGCCGAGGTGCGCGAAGGCCCGCGTGGCGGCCCGTGCTTCACCATCACCCCGCGCGAGGAACGCCTGGGCACGCCGGAATTCCGGTCGATCGTCGTGTGGGAGGGGACACGCCCGGTGTGGAAGATGACGATGCCGAAGGAGCGCACGTTCCCCCTCACGTTCGGCATGTGCGTGCCGTACGGCGGCAAGGTGGCGTCGCTGCCGCGCACGACGCCCGCGCCGCTGGCGCCGGGGCGGATCTACAGCCTGCGCATCGAGGCGGAGCCGGGCAAGGGCAGCGCCGCGTCCAGCTACGAGGCCAGGTTCTGCCTTGCGCGCCAGCATGACGGCAGTGCGGTCGTGCACCAGATCTGGAATGGCGACAGGAAAGGGCCGCGCATGTACGGGTGTTTGCCGCCGGGCGATTGACGCCGTCATCGTCGGCCGGCGTCTTGCTGCGTCGGCTGGTACGGGCGCCGCTATTGCAGCAGCGCCATCACCATCGAGGCCAGGCTGTTGGTCTGCTTCAGCATGGCCGTGCTGGACTGCATGAGCATCTGGTTCGCCGTCATGGCCGACGACTCCGTCGCGACATCGACGTCCATGATGCGGCCGGTGGCGGCCTGCGTATTGGTCGAGACGTTCGCCAGGTTGTTGTAGACGTGGTCCAGGCGGTTCGCGACCGCGCCCAGTCCGGACCGCAGCGCCGACACGGCGTCGAGGGCGTCGCCCAGCTTGCCGATCGTCGCGGCCGGATCGGCGAAGAGCGTCATCGTGCCATGGACCGTGATCGTGCCGCCGAAACCGTCGGGGACATTCGTCGTCGTGGGGATCACGATGTCGGCGAGGGTGTGGCCCGGCGTTGTGTTGGTGGTCGAGCTGTCGCCCGCGAAACGGGTGACGATGGTAACCACCGTATTCCCGCTGCCGTCGAGCGAGGTGATGTCGCTGGTCGTCGCGGCCTGCAGCAGGAGGTCGACGTTGTGCAGTTGCGGCGAGAAATCGGCATGCATCGTTTCCGCACTGTCCGCGCCGATCTGGAACGAGAGGCCCGCCGTATCCCCGAGTTTTCCGCCCGTCGTTGCGGAGGTGTTCAGCAGCGTGGTGCCGCCGAAGCCAGTGTTGCTGAAGATGTTCGACAGTTCGTCCGTCAGTGAATCGTATTCCGCCTGCAGGGCGTCCCTGTCGGCGCTCGACGACGAGGTATCGCCGGCCTGGGTCGCCAGGTCCTTCATGCGGATGAGGATGTCGTTGACTTCGTTCAGCGCCCCGTCGGCGGTTTGCAGCAGCGAGATCGAATTCTGCGTGTTGCGCATGGCCACGGTCATGCCGCTGCTTTGCGCTTTCAGGCGCGTGGCGATTTGCAGGCCGGCGGCGTCGTCCTGCGCCGAATTGACGCGGTAGCCGGTCGACAGGCGCGTCATCGACGTCGACAGCCAGGCCTGGGTGCGGCCCATGACCTTCAGTGCCGACAGCGATGCGAAATTGGTGTGAAGACTCAGCATTTATGAAACAGTCAATGATCTCCTGTTAATAGGGCGACCGGATTCCGCTTCGTATTAAATATTGAATCAATATTCTTTCGATTTTGCAGTTTTCGACGTTTCTGCTTCAGGGGCGGCGGGCGCACGGTGCTCAGTGGATCCGTTCAGGTAATTGTCCTTGATGCGCACATAATGCTCGGCCGAATAGCGCAGGTACGCGATCTCGGCCTCGGACAGCGCCCGCACCTTGACGACGGGCCGGCCCATGTACAGGAAGCCGCTTTCCAGCGTCCTGTTCGGCGGGACGAGACTGCCGGCGCCGACCATGACGCGGTCCTCGACGACCACGTCGTCCATCACGATGGTGCCCATGCCGATGAGGCATTCGTTCCCGATGCGGCAGCCGTGCAGGATGACGGCGTGGCCGATGGTGACGTAGTCGCCGATGACGAGCGGCGAGCCGTCCGGCCTGGCGGGCGGCTTGTGGGACACGTGGCCCATCGTCAGGTCCTGGACGTTGGTGCAGCGGCCGATCACGATGTCGTTGACGTCGCCGCGCAGCACGGCGTTGCACCAGATCGAGCTGTCCGCGCCGAGGCGGACGCTGCCGATGACCTGGGCCGAGGCGTGCACGTAGACGCGCTCGGCAAGCTGCGGAGAGGTGTCGAGGTAGTTCGAGAGCGGCATGGTGAAGTCTTTTAACGGTGGGTGATCAGGCCGGCGGTTCCCACAGCTCGACCTTGTTGCCTTCGGGATCGATGACCCAGCCGAACTTGCCGTATTCGCCGTCGTCCGTCCTGTCGAGCACATTGCAGCCTTCGGCGCGCAGGGCCTGCAGCAGGGCGGCGAGGTTGTCGACGCGATAGTTGATCATGAACGGGGCCCGGCCCGGCGCGAACTGGTCGCTGTCCGCAGGGAACACGGACCAGGCGGTGGCGCCCTTGGGGTCGGTCCAGTCGAACGCGGCGCCGCCCCACGGCTGGACGTCGATGCCCAGGTGGCGCTGGTACCAGGCGCCCAGCGCGGCCGGGTCTTGCGCCTGGAAGAAGATGCCGCCGATGCCGGTCACGCGTTTCATGTCGGTCTCCGCCGTCGTCAAAGAATGATTACTGCGCCCCCAGCGCCCCCAGTCGTTCGCGCGCATGCGCCTGCCCCGGCTCCAGCGCCAGCGCCTGCCGGTAATTCGTGATGGCAGCGTCGCGCTCGCCGGCCGCCTCGTATGCCTGGCCGAGGCCGTCGTAGAGGAAGTCGAAGCGTTCCGGATACAGTTTGACGCCCAGCCGGAACACGTGCATGGCATCCGCGGCGCGCCGCTCGCGCAGCAGCTTCATGCCCCAGTCGTGGGCTTGCAGCGGGTCGAGGGCGAGGTCGGGATTCTGTGCGTGCAGGCGGTCGTAGATGGTGGCGATGTGCTCGAAGCCCTGCTGGCCCAGTTGCTCGAGGAACGTGTCCAGCGTCGGCGGCGCGCCCGTGGCGCGGCGTACCGCGAACGAGACGAAGCCGGCCGGCGGACGGTTCGCGGCGACGGCGTCGTCCAGTTGGCGGCGGGCCGGGGCATCGTTGCGCAGGCGGGCGTCGAGGAAGCGTTCCACCATGCGCGTCATCGCGCCGTAGGCCTGGGCCGATTGCGCGCGCGTGCGCTGGCCGAAGGCGGCGTCCGGCGCCATGCGCAGCGACCACGACGAGAAATCCATGTGGCTCGCGGCGTCCAGCGTGGCGAGATACACGTCGGCGTACCGCATGCGCCCCAGCAGTTCGGAGCCGATCGCGCCTTCGTCCTGCAGGCGCGTCATGTACAGCAGCGGGATGCCCAGGCGTTCCGGCGTGACGTAGCCCGCGGCGCGCGGGCCGCCGTTTACGTAGTCGTACGCGGCGCGCAGCGAGCCGTCCAGCGTGACGAGCGCGCGGATGCGGTCGTCGCGGGCCGCGGCCAGCACGCTTGCCAGGCTGCCCCAGCTGTGGCCGACGACGGCGATGCGGTTCGTATCCGCCTGCGCCAGCGTCTGGACGTAGCCGACGAGGAAGCCGATGTCGTCCGCCTGCGCTTCGGCGCCCTCCAGGCTCGCGGTCATCCTGTGCGAGCGCGGACCCAGCGACGGCGTCGCGATCACGATGTAGCCGTGGCTCGCGAGGTATTCGCACAGGTCGGTGTTCTCGATGGCGTAGGCACTGTGGCTCGGCGCGTAGATCACGACGGGGAATTTACCGGGGCGCTCGGGCGCGTCCCGAAGGGCGCGCACGGGGCTGGCCAGGTCGCGCTGGACCTGCGGGGTGCGCGTGTCGACGAGCGCGTCGGTGGCGCGGCGCACCTGGTCCGGCATGCGGCTGAATTCCTCTTCCGTTGCCACCGTCGTCACGTAGTCGCGGTAGGTCAGCGCGCCGCCCGTGCCGATGGCCGGATACCAGATCAGCGTCTGCAGCGGCCGCGACCGGTCGCCGCTCGTCGCCTGCGCCGTGACGGGACTGCGCGGATGCTGGTAGACGCGCGCCCGGTCGTACTGCTGGCGGACGTGGAAGCCGACGCGGTACGGGCCGGGCGGGGTGGACGGCGTGAAGTCGGCGGCCGTCGCGGTGTGCGCGAGGACGAAGGCGAGCAGCAGGGTGGTCAGTGTCCGGAGCATGGGTCGTCGGCGGTGTTTCTTTGGTTGCAAGATTATATGCTGAATTGGCATGATATTTGGCGCGACATGCGAATCCGTTAAAATGTCGGATTCTTCTTCACCTCCTTCCAACATCATGACTCAGGACGAACTCAAGCAGGCAGTGGCGCGCGCCGCCATCGAATACGTGGTCGACGGCGAAATCATCGGCGTCGGCACCGGCTCCACTGCCAACTTCTTCATCGACGAACTCGGCAAGATCAAGTCGCGCATCAAGGGCGCGGTGGCGTCGTCGGAAGCGACGGCGACGCGCCTGCGCGGCCACGGCATCGAGGTGTTCGACCTGAACGACGTCGAGTCGATCTCCGTCTACGTCGACGGCGCCGACGAGATCAACGCCACCGGCGCCATGATCAAGGGCGGCGGTGCGGCATTGACGCGCGAAAAGATCGTTGCCTCCGTATCGGGCAAGTTCGTGTGCATCGCCGACGGCTCCAAGCTGGTCGAGACGCTCGGACAATTCCCGCTGCCGGTCGAGGTGGTGCCGATGGCCGCGAACGCCGTCAGCCGCAAGCTGGCCGCGCTGGGAGGCCAGCCGCGCCTGCGCACCAAGCCGGGCAGTACGGATGCGTTCGTCACCGACAACGGCGGCTACATCCTGGACGTGGCCGGCCTGTCGATCACGGATGCGGTGGCGCTGGAATCGGAGATCAACCAGATCGTCGGCGTGATCGCCGTCGGCCTGTTCGCCCGCCGCGGCGCCGACGTCTGCCTGCTGGGCACGGGCGAAGGCGTCAAGAAGCTGACGTTCTGAGCATGAACCGCCTGGCGCTCATTTGCGCGGCCGTCGCGGTGCTGGGCGGCTGCTCCACGTTCCACAGGCAGATGCCGGCCGCACCAGCCGCACCTGTGGCTGCGGCCGATACCGCGCCGGCCATCGAGACGATTCCGTTCCGCATGGGCGTGTCGTCGGCGACCGTCGAGAAGATGGCGAAGCAGCAAGGATGCACGGGCGGGCAGGGTGCCGGGCTCATCACGGAGCCGGGGCCGGTCGAGGTCTATCGCATGCGCTGCGACGGCGGGAAGGTTTTCATGGCGCGCTGCGAGCTGCGCCAGTGCAGGCCGATGTAACGTAGGGTGGGCGGCCCTCCGCCCACGCGTGACGTATGCGAATTGTTGACGTTACGCGTGGGCACGGGGTGCCCACGCGACGGAATCAGGCGGACGGCGGTACGTAGCCGGCAGCCTCGTCGGCACCTTCGCCGAAGAAATGGCGTTCCATTTGCGTGGCCAGGTATTTGCGGGCGCGCGCGTCGGCCATGTTCAGGCGGTTTTCGTTGATGAGCATCGTCTGGTGCTTCAGCCAGCCATCCCAGGCTTCCTTCGACACGCTTTCATAAATGCGCTTGCCCAGTTCGCCCGGGTACGGCGGGAAGGCCAGGCCTTCGGCTTCCTTGTTCAGTTTGATGCAGTGGACGGTGCGGGCCATGTTCTTGCTCCTGGTTCGGTATCGGAAAACGTGATTATAAGGCCAGGTTGGAAAAGCTACAGACGTTGACTTCGTCATTCCCGCGAAAGCGGGAATCCACGCCGAGGCCCAAGATTCGGTAATTCGGAGGCGATGCGAAGTGTCCAAGAGCTCGACTTTGGATCTTCAGCATGGGTCCCCGCTTTCGCGGGGACGACGGTTTTACAGCTGCTTGATCAGGATTTGCGACCTGCGTTGCCAGTTGTACATGTGCGCCCGGTCCTTGGGCAGGTCGTCGACGGTCGCCGGCACGAACCCGCGTTTCTTGAACCAGTGCGACGTGCGCGTGGTCAGCACGAACAGCTTGGACATGCCGGCCGCGCGGGCGCGGTTTTCCATGTGTTTTAGAATGCGCTCGCCGTCGCCCTGGGTCTGCGCGTCCTGGCTCACCGTCAGGCAGGCCATTTCCGCCATCTTCGATTCCGGGAACGGGTAGAGCGCGGCGCAGCCGAAGATGACGCCGTCGTGCTCGATCACGGAGAATTGTTCGATTTCGCGTTCGATCAGCTCGCGCGGACGCTTGACCAGCGTGCCGTCCGCTTCGAGCGGCTCGATGAGCTTGATAATTCCGCCGACGTCCTCAATTGTGGCCTGGCGCAGGCTCTCCAGGTTGTCGTGCGTGATCATCGTGCCCACGCCGTCGTGGGTGAACAGTTCCAGCAGCGCGGAGCCGTCCGTCGAGAACGGGACGATGTGGGCGCGGTCGACGCCGCTGTTGCACGCCTTGATCGCGTGCTGCAGGTAGAACGACGCGTCGTTCGGCAGGAAGCCCGCCTGCAGCACGGCTTCGGCCTGGTGCGACGACAGTTCGCGGATGTCGCCGCCGCCGGCGTCCTTCATCAGCGGCGTCTCCGTGATGAAGATGAGCTTTTCGGCATGCAGGGCGATGGCGGCGGATACCGCCACGTCCTCCATCGTCAGGTTGAACACCTCGCCGGTCGGCGAGAAGCCCAGCGGCGACAGCAGGACGATGTTGTCCTCGGTCTCCAGGATGGGCTGGATCTTGGCGGCGGCGACCTTGCGCGTCACGCCCGTCAGCTCGTGGTCGACGCCGTCGATCACGCCGAGCGGGCGCGCGGTGACGAAGTTGCCGGAAACGATGCTGATGTGCGCATTCGACATCGGCGTGTTGGGCAAGCCCTGGCTGAACGCGCCCTCGATGTCCAGGCGCAGTTCGCCGGCGGCTTCCTTGGCGCATTCCATCGCCGCGCTGTCGGTGACGCGCACGCCGTTGTGGAAGCGGCCCGCGACGTTACGCAGCGCGAGCTGTTCGGCGACCTGCGGCCGCGACCCGTGCACCAGCACGACGCGGATGCCGAGTCCGACCAGCAGTGACAGGTCCTGCGCCAGCACGGGCAGGGCGCCGGCCGACACCAGTTCACCGGGGAAAGCGACGACGAAGGTCTTGCCGCCGAATGCGTGAATATACGGCGCGACGGAGCGCAGCCACTGGACGAATTGGGTAGGGTTTTCCATTTGCCGCATTATAATTCGCTGCGCGACTTGCGCACCAAATCCTCGTAAAAATCAATGTCTGAACAGAGTAACAAGCCTGCGCCCAAGCCGGCGCGCGCCGCATCCCCCGACCGTTCCTCGCAACCGCCGCGCGGCGACGCCCGTCGCGGTCCGCGCCCGCCTGCGCGCGAGGGCGCGCTCGCGAACGCGCTCGCGCAGGCGCAGGTGCGTCCGTCGCCAGGCTCCACCTTGCGGGCGGACGCTCCTGCGCAGGACCGTCCGGCCAAGCCGCGCGAAGGCACCCAACGTTCACGCGAGGAGCGCCCCGCGCGCAAGGACGCGGTGCGCAATCCGCTCCCCCCGATCACCTTCCCGGAAGACCTCCCTGTCTCGGGCCGCCGCGCCGAAATCGCGAAGGCGCTGATGGAGAACCAGGTGGTGATCGTGTCCGGCGAAACCGGCTCGGGCAAGACGACGCAGCTGCCGAAGATCTGCCTGGAGCTGGGTCGCGGCGAAAAGGGCATGATCGGCCACACGCAGCCGCGCCGCATCGCCGCGTCGTCGACCGCGAAGCGCATCGCGTTCGAACTCGGTTCGCCGCTGGGCGAGCACGTGGGCTACAAGGTCCGCTTCAACGACACGCTGTCGTCCGGCGCCTGGGTCAAGCTGATGACGGACGGTATCCTGCTGGCCGAAACCCAGACCGACCCGCTGCTCAAGGCCTACGACACGATCATCATCGACGAGGCGCACGAACGCAGCCTGAACATCGACTTCCTGCTCGGCTACCTGAAGGAGATCCTGCCGCGCCGGCCGGACCTGAAGGTGATCATCACGTCCGCGACGATCGACGCCGACCGCTTCGCGCGCCACTTCGGCACGCCGGAAAAGCCGGCACCCGTCATCGAAGTGTCGGGCCGTTTGTACAAGGTCGAGGTGCGTTACCGCCCCGTCGAACGCGACCAGGAATTCGCACCCGCCGCCGACGGAAAATCGATGTCGAAAGCGCAGGCCGCGCGCGACAAGCGCGACCTGATGGATGCCGTCGTCGACGGCGTCGACGAATTGTGCCGCCTGGGCCAGGGCGACGTGCTCGTGTTCCTGCCGGGCGAGCGCGAGATCCGCGACTGCGCCGAGGCGCTCCGAAAACACCATCCGCCGCACGTGGAAATCCTGCCGCTGTTCGCGCGACTCTCCGTCGAAGAACAGGACCGCGTGTTCCGCACGACGAACGCGCGCCGCATCGTCCTCGCGACGAACGTGGCCGAGACGTCGCTGACGGTGCCCGGCATCCGCTACGTCGTCGACGCCGGCCTGGCGCGCGTAAAACGCTACAGCTACCGCAACAAGGTCGAGCAGCTGCAGGTCGAGGCGATCTCGCAGGCCGCCGCCAACCAGCGCGCGGGCCGTTGCGGCCGCGTCGCGGACGGCGTCTGCATCCGTTTATATGAGGAAGACGATTTCCTGCAACGGCCGAAATTCACGGACCCGGAGATCCTGCGCTCGTCGCTGGCGGCCGTCATCCTGCGCATGAAGTCCCTGCACCTGACGGACGTGGAGACCTTCCCGTTCGTCGAACCACCGCAGGGCCGCGCCATCGCCGACGGCTACCAGCTGCTGCAGGAACTGGGCGCCGTCGACGACGCCAACGAGCTCACGGCGATGGGCCGCAAGCTGGCCAAGCTGCCGCTCGACCCCCGCGTGGGCCGCATGATCCTGGCAGCCGTCGACAACGTGTGCCTGACCGAGATGCTGATCATCGCATCCGCGCTGTCCGTGCAGGACCCGCGCGACCGGCCGATGGAATACCAGCAGCAGGCCGACGAGAAGCACAAGAAGTTCGCCGACGAAAAGAGCGAATTCTTGAGCTTCCTGAAGATCTGGCGCTGGTTCGAGCAGGCCATCGAGCACAAGAAGACCAACCGCCAGCTGCAGGACAACTGCCGCGAGAACTTCCTGTCGCAGGTGCGCCTGCGCGAGTGGCGCGACGTGCACTCGCAACTGCTCACGATCGTGAAGGAGCAGGGCTGGCGCCTGAACGACGCCCCGGCCACGTACGAGCAGCTGCACATGGCGCTGCTGACCGGTTTGCTCGGCAATATCGGCTACAAGATGGAAGACGAGGGTGGACAAACCGGCGGCGCCTATCTTGGCGCGCGCGGCATCAAGTTCCACATCTGGCCCGGTTCCACCCTCGGCAAGAAGGCCGGCAAATGGATCATGGCGGCGGAACTGGTCGAGACGACGCGCCTGTACGCGCGCTGCATCGCCCAGATCCAGCCGGAGTGGGTCGAGAAGATCGGCGGCCACCTGCTGAAAAAATCGTGGGGCGAGCCGCGCTGGGAAAAGCGCACGGCGCAGGTCACGGCGAGCGAGCGCGCGACGCTGTACGGCATCGTCGTCTACAGCCAGCGCCGCATCAACTACGCCCAGCACAATCCAGCCGAGGCCCGCGAGATCTTCATCCGCGACGCGCTGGTCGGCGGCGATTACGAGACGCGTTCGCCGTTCTTCGCGCACAACCACAAGCTGATCAAGGAAATCGAGAACCTCGAACACAAGTCGCGCCGCCTGGACGTGCTCGTGGACGACCAGTTGATCCATGCGTTCTACGATAGCGAGATCCCGTCGGACGTGGTGAACGGTGCGGGTTTCGAGAAGTGGTACAAGGACGCGTCGCGCGACAACCCCAAGCTCCTGTACCTGAACCGCGAAGAACTGATGCGCCACGAAGCGGCGGGCGTCACGACGGAGCTGTTCCCGAAGACGATGAACGTCACCGGCATCGAGATGGGCCTGTCGTACCACTTCGAACCGGGCAGCCCGCGCGACGGCGTGACCCTGGCCGTGCCGCTGTTCGCGCTGAACCAGATCCCGCGCGAGCGCGCGGACTGGCTCGTGCCGGGCATGCTGAAGGAAAAAGTGCAGCTGCTATTGAAGTCCCTGCCGCAGAAGCTGCGCCGCCACTGCGTGCCGCTGCCGGAGTACGCCGCGCGCTTCTTCGAGCGCAACGAGGACCCCGTGCGCTTCGGCCGCGGGGACCTGATCGACGCGCTGATCGCGGACATCCACGCGCAGACGGGCGTGCGCGTGATGACGACGGACTTCAAGCTGGAGACCTTGCCGGCCCACCTCTTCATGAACTTCAAGGTGGTCGATGAACACGGCCGCCAGCTGGACATGGGCCGCAACCTGGCCACGTTGCAGGCCGAGTTGGGCGGCCAGGCGCGCCAGAGTTTCCAGCGCATGGCGGAGACGACGCCGGCTGCCGGGCCGTCAAGCGCCAAGCCGCTGGCCGCGCCAGCCGCGCCGGCAGCGGCGAAAGGCAAGCCCGCACCGGCCGCACCCGCCGCGCCGACCGCCCACACGAACATCACCGGCTGGACGTTCGGCGAGCTGCCGGAACTGCTGGAGATCACGCAGGGGAAGATCACGCTGATCGGCTTCCCCGCGCTCGTGGACAAGGGCACGTACTGCGACCTGGAAGTCTTCGACGACCCGAACGTGGCGGCGCGCACGCACCGCATCGGCCTGCGCCGCCTGTTCGCGCTGCAGTTCAAGGACCAGCTGAAATTCGCGGAAAAGAACGTGCCGGGCCTGCAGCAGATGGGCATGCAGTTCATGTCGGTAGGTACGCCGGAAGAGCTGCGCGAGCAGATCGTCAACAAGGCCATCGAGATCGCCTGTTTGCAGGACCCGCTGCCGCATGACGCCGCCTCGTTCAACAAGCGCAAGGACGAGGGCAAGGGCCGCATCGGCCTGCTGATCAACGAGACGGCGCGCCTCGCCGGCCAGATCCTCGCGGAGTTCCACGGCCTGCCGAAGCGCCTGCAAGGCCTGCCGCCGGCCGTCGCGAGCGACATGCAGGCGCAGTTGCAGGGCCTCGTGCACAAGCGCTTCATCGCGGAGACGGAGTACAGCCAGCTGGCGCACTTCCCGCGCTACCTGAAGGCGATGAACGTGCGCCTGGAAAAACTGCGCGGCAATCCGGCGCGCGACGCGCAGCTGATGGCGGAGTGGCAGACGGCGGCGACGCAGTTCCAGCGCACGGTGAAGAACCAGCCGCTGAAGAACCTCGACCCGCGCATGATCGAGTTCCGCTGGATGCTGGAAGAACTGCGCGTGTCGCTGTTCGCGCAGGAGCTGCGTACGCCGATGCCGGTGTCTTCCAAGCGCCTGCAGAAAGTGTGGGAGTCGATGCTGCGCTAGTCAACACCGGGGTCAGAGCCCGATTTTTGGAAATTGCCCAAAATCGGGCTCTGACCCCGAAGTTTGCTACAGTTGACATCTCATCACTGCCAACGACTTTGCCATGACCGACCTCGTGCTCGCCATCGTCCACCACCTGATCGTATTCGGCATCGCGTCCGCCCTGGCCGCCGAACTGGCGCTGATGCGGCCCGCCGCGATGTCGCCGCAGACCGTGCGCCTGCTGGGGCGCTTCGACGCGGCGTATGGCGTGATGGCGTTGGCGATCCTGATCGTCGGCTTCCTGCGCGTGGCGTATGGCGCGAAGGGCGCCGCGTTCTACATGCACAACCCGATGTTCTGGGCCAAGATCGCGGCCTTCGCCGCCGTGGGCCTCATCTCGATCAAGCCCACGTTGCGCATCCTCGCCTGGCAAAAACGGGCGAAGGCGGATGCGGCGTTCGTGCCGGCGCTGGACGAGGTCACCGCGCTGCGCCGGACGATGCTGCTGGAGATCCACGTGTTCGCCCTGATCCCGATCTTCGCGGCGATGATGGCCCGCGGCGTCGGGTACTGATTCTCAGGCGGCTGCCGCGCCGGCCGGCAGCATGCGCACGGACGCCATGTCGCCCACCAGCCGGCCGATGAACCAGCCGTTGAAGACGCCGAACAGGCCGCACACGATGCAGGCGAACAGGGTGTCCTGACGCAACTGCGGCGCGACGGCCAGCGTCACCGACGCCACGTACTTCGTGAAGAACACGGCCATCATCATGACGAGCGGCAGGCGGCTGCCGCGCACGCGCACATGGCCCGGCACCGTGCTTGCCGCGATGCGCTCCGAACCCGCCAGCCCCGCCGCCAGCGCCATGCCGGCGGCAGCCGCCGCCCACGCGGCCAGCGCCCATCCACCGAGACCGAATTTCGTGCCGATGTCCTGCAGCGACAGCAGCAGCATCACGGCCGGGATCATGACGAGCTTGCGGACTTCCACGTCGCGGTCGCGCATGGCGGCCATGCCGCGGTAGACGAGGAAGGCGAGGATCGCCCAGACGTACAGCGGGGTGTGGGTCAGGATCTGGATCAGCATGGTCGGCTCCATCAAGTGCGTTAAGTTGATGCCACTGTGCCAGCGCCCCCGCATGCCCGTGCGCTCATGCGACGACATGTTGCGATCGCGGCGCGAAATGCGGCTGGGCGGCGCGAAATGCAGCGTCTTTACACAGCTTTACGGTGGTTGACCGCGCTTAACGTTTCCCCATCCGACAATGCGCCTTCCGTAACCCAGGGGGACACATGGATCATTCACACCACAGCCTTGCCGAAGACCTCGAGCGCATGCTCGCCACCCAGGCCAGCCGGCGCCAGTCGCTGCGCTGGCTGTTCGCGTCCGCGGCCGCCGTGCCGCTCGCGAGTTGCGGTGGGGGCGGCGGATCGTCCGGCGATATCGTGGCGTCATCGACGACGTCGACGGGCAGCACCACCACCACCACCGGCACCTGTTCCGTCATTCCGGAGGAGACGGGCGGCCCGTACCCGGGCGACGGCACCAACGGCAACGGCAACGGCATCGCGAACGCGCTGGCGCTGTCCGGCATCGTGCGCAGCGACATCCGCACGAGCGTTTCTCCCGGCAGCAAGACGGCGGCCGGCATCCCGACGACCCTGAAACTGCAGATCGTGAACGTGGGCGCGAGCTGCGCCAGCGCGGCCGGCGCCGCGGTCTACCTGTGGCACTGCGACCGCGACGGCAATTACTCGATGTACGCGAGCGGCCTGACGAGCGAGAACTACCTGCGCGGCGTGCAGGAGGCGGACAGCACGGGCAGCGTGACGTTCACGACGATCTTCCCGGGCTGCTACTCGGGCCGCATGCCGCACATCCACTTCGAGGTCTACCCGAGTCTCGCGAAGGCGACGAGCGCCGCCAACCGCGTCAAGACCTCGCAGTTCACGTTCCCGATGGCGACCCTGAACGAAGCCTATGCGACGACGGCATACAGCACCAGCTCGCGCAACCTGGCCTCGATGAGCTATGCGACGGACAACGTGTTCAACGACGGCACGTCGCTGCAGATGGCGTCCGTGAGCGGGGATCCGGTGAACGGATATGTGGTTACGCTGACGATAGGTGTGTCGTTGTGAATGGTAAATAGAACATAAAAATGTCTTAGGTAATCCTTACGATGTGATATTCTCGCTCTTGTGATGCGCTTACAGCGTTTTAAGAGAGGGTGAGATGGCATTATCGGTGAAGGCAATTTCTGGCGAAATTTCGGACCACATGCGGCGCGAGGCGCTCGATGTCCTGACCATGCGCTGGCCGAGGTTCTACACGTTCTGCGAGCGCGACCGGATCAAGGAGAGTTTCATCGACGCGCTGGCGGCGCAACTGAAGACGGAGAGCATCCTGCTGGTGCAGGGGCACGCCGTCGTCGCCTTCGTGAAGGACTTCGACTTTTCTCCCATGCGCTGATCGGCATCGGCGATGACGTTTTCGCACATCGAACAATGCACCCTGCGGCCACGATCCTCCATAGCCTTGGATGCGACGCCACGCTGCCGCCCGGGACGCTCGACGTGAGCGTGTGCGCGTTCGGCAGCGACGTCACGGTTGTCCCGATTTCAACCCACCATCAGGAGAACACCTGACCATGAGCACCGGCTACCGATTGGCACGATCCGCTTTTCACCGCTTTGTCGCCGAAGACGAGAAGGTTTCCATCAAAATGCTGCGTGAGCTCGACGCTGCGGACCACGCCCACGCGTCGCTGGTCGAAGCGTTCATCCGGCTCAAGCATGACCGGAAGTTCAAGGATCCGGGCGCGATCCTGGCCGCGTTCAGGAAAGCCGGCGAACTGGGTGTCCCCTACGGACACTTTTACGCCGGGCTGTGTTATGCGAACGGATACGGCACACGGAAAAACCGCAGGACGGCCGAGCGGCGCTATCGCGACGGGGCCGACCACGGATGCATCAGCGCCCTGTTCGCGCTGGGGAAAATGTACCGCCGGGGAGAAGGCGTTGTGCCGGACATCCCGATGGCGCTGCAATTCTTCGAACGCGCGGGCACGGCGCGGGTCCCTTATCCCGGTCCCGACGCCAGGGGGCAGTGCGACACGATCCTGGATCACGTGCATACCCACGAGAGGGACGTCAAGCTGCTCGCCATGGAGCAACTGGGTGAGTTGTACTGGGACGAATCGTTTGGCGTTCCGCAGGATATCGCGAAGGCGCGGCACTGGTTTCGTCAGGCCGCGGACGCGGGGTCGGCGGACGCGAGACGTCATCTCCGGAACTTGCCGCCCGCGCCGCCGCCGCGCAAAACGGTCGTCCCCCGCCCGCAACCCCTGCCGATCCGTGACGAAGGCGTCAAGCTGAACGACATGGACAGTGCCGAGGCCTACCTGCTGGGGCAGATGTATGCCGGCGCTCCGCAGCCGGATTACAAGCGGGCTGCGCGCCATTTTCACATTGCCGAGCAACTGGGGCACCGGGAAGCGAAGCGCGAGCTGGAGGCGATCAAGGCGGCCGTCGGCGAGCGGGCGTACGGCCTGTTTTTCGCCGGCTGGAACGCGACTTTCCGGCCTTGAGGAAGCGGGTTCTCAAGGTGCCACGACTTGCCGATAGCGCCGCGGCGACGTGCCCGTCGCGGCCCGGAAACGATGGCCGAAATGCGACAGGTCCGCATAGCCGCACAGGTCCGCGACCTGCTGCAAGGGCAGGGCAGTGGTCTTCAACAGCGTGCGGGCCTGCTCGAGGCGGCGCTGGGCGATCCAGGCCGACGGCGGCATGCCGAACGAGACGCGGAACATGCGCGCCAGATGAAACTCCGACAGGCAGGCCACCTGCGCCAGCGTGCCGAGCGTGATGGGTTGCGTCAGGTTCGCGTCGATGTAGTCGGCTAGCCTGCGGCGCAGCAGCGGCGCGAGGCCGCCCTTGAGCCGCAGTTCGCGCCGCGGCACGCCTTGTGAGCGCAGCAGTTCGCTCAGCGTGTCGTGGGTGATCTCGTTGGCGCGCAGCAGATTGTCGGTGTCTTCCCACGGCGTCGCGATCAGCGACTGGCACAGGCGCAGCAGGGCGGGGCTTTCGAAATACGTGCGGTCGGCGAGCGTGATCTCGCGCGGTTCGCGGTCCAGCTCCACCACGGCGCGGCGCGTGAAATGCGCCGGCATGAAGTACACGTGCAGCAGGCGCAGATGGTCGCGCACCACCCATTCCGATTCGTGGTCGTCCGGCAGCGTGCACAGGCGCAGCGGCGCGCCGTACTGCCTGTGCATGCCGCTGCGTTCCGTGCGGTAGCCGCCGCCCAGGTAGCAGGAGAGGGTGTGGTGGCCGGGCCGGTCGTACACGGTCAGCGCTTCACGGGTGTCGCGCTGCCAGATCGCCGCGGCCATGCCGTCGCCCAGCCACACGAAGCGTTCGAGCGTGGCGTCGGTGCCGCACATGGTGTCGAAGACGGCGTGCGAGATGGGAGCGGGACGGGAGTGCATGCGAAAAAGTCTAGCATTCTTCCGCAGCCTGGTCCGACAGGGCGTCGGAAAAGCGCAAGACCAGACAAGTCGGCGCCGGCGGCCGCGCCCATCATGGCAGCATGAATATCTTCCTTTACCTGCTCACCGTCGTCATCTGGGGCACCACCTGGATCGCGATCAAGTTCCAGCTCGGCGTCGTCCCGGCCCCGGTGTCGATCGCCTACCGTTTCTGGATCGCCGCCGCCGTGCTGTTCCTGTTCCTGCTCGCCACGCGCCGGCAGGCGTGGCCGCCGCGCCAGGCGTGGCGTTATCTGCTCGCGCAGGGCATCGCCCTGTTCTGCTGTAATTTCCTGTGCTTTTATTACGCCAGCCAGTGGGTGCCCAGCGGCCTCGTGGCCGTGGTCTTTTCGACGGCGCCGATCTGGAACGCGGTCAACCTGCGCCTGTTCATGGGGCGTCCGATCCGGCGCCAGGTGCTGGTCGGTTCCTTGCTCGGCTTGTGCGGCATCGCGCTGCTGTTCCTGCCGCAGATGCAGGGGCACTGGAACGATCACGGCATGCTGCTGGGCCTGGGCCTGTCACTGCTGGGCACCGTGTGCTTTTCGACGGGGAATCTGCTGTCGAGCCGGATGCAGGCACTCGGCCTGACGCCGCTGCTGACCAATACCTGGGCCATGCTGATCGGCTCGACCATCGTGGGCGGCGGCGCATGGTTGCTGGGCATGCCGTTCACGCTGGATGCCACCCCGCGCTACCTCGGCGCGCTGTTCTACCTCGCCGTCCCCGGTTCCGTCATCGCATTCACGGCGTACCTGGTGCTGGTCGGCCGCATCGGGCCGGACCGCGCGGCCTACTCGACGGTGCTGTTTCCCGTCGTCGCGTTGAGCGTGTCGACTGTGCTCGAGGGCTATCACTGGACGTTGCCGGCCGTCGGCGGCGTCGTGCTGGTCCTCGGCGGTAACCTGCTGGCCTTCAGGAAGCCGGCTGTCACTGCGGCGCCAGGGATCAGGAACGTTTCAACTTGCCGATGACGCTCGCCACCTTGGTGGTGATGACGTCGACCGCGGGGTCGTTCGCGCCGTGGGGGAGGATGACGTCGGCGTGGCGCTTGGTCGGCTCGATGAACTGCTTGTGCATCGGGCGGACCGTTTCCAGGTACTGGTTGACGATGCTGTCCATCGTGCGGCCGCGTTCCGCGATATCGCGCTGCATGCGGCGGATGAAGCGGACGTCGGCCGCGGTGTCGACGAAGATCTTCAGCGACATCATGTCGCGCAGGTCCGCGTCGTACAAGGCGAACAGGCCCTCGATCACGATGACCGGGGCCGGTTTCACGGGGATGGTTTTCGTGGAGCGGTTGTCGATCGTGAAGTCGTACTCGGGCATTTCGATCGATTCGCCGTTGCGCAGCGCCTGCACGTGCTGGACCAGCAGCGGCCAGTCGAACGCGTGCGGGTGATCATAATTCTGCTTGCGGCGGACTTCCGGAGCGAGGTCGGACTGGTCGCGGTAGTAATCGTCCTGCATCACGACCGAGACCATCTCGGTGCCGAACGACGCCAGCACCTGCTGGGTCACCGTCGACTTGCCGCTGCCGCTGCCGCCGGCGACGCCAATGACGAACGGCTGGAAAGGAATCTGGTTCATCCCTGCATGATACCCGGACTGACTGGGCCGGTGCGACCGGCTTCCCCCATCATCTTCCGCACCAAGTCATCATTGTATTGACGATGACTCATTTCTGTTGCAACGTCGCAACCGTTACGAAATGATCTGTCGGGAAATTGTACTCTTGGTCGAAATCGCTCGACCGTTAAACGAATCTCGTGGATGATTAACATTATGTAGGAATGATCCTACGTTGAATAAATGTTAAGCATACGCAGTGAATCACGCACTGCAAGCGAGGTAAAAATGGCGAATTTCCAAAGTACGTCGACGGCCGGTTCCGATCTCGTCAGACGGCCGAGCTGGGTCGTACCGGCCCGTGGAAGCTGGCAGGGCGTTGCCGCTTGCGCGATCGTGCTTGCCGAGGACACGGGCCGCGTGCTCGTCAAGCAATGTATCCCTGCGGACGGTGCGGGCCCCGAGTGGGGTACCTGGACGGCGGACGTCCCGGCCGGGCAGTCGCCGTTGCAGGTCGCGATCAACACGATCGCCGAGCGCTGCGCGTATGAAGGCGATCTCGCGTTGAGCCGGCTGACGCCGTTTTCCGATGCGCGCTTCTTCGTGCAGCACAACTACGTGGCTGTCGTACCGCAGGAGTTCGAACCGCGCATGGGCGATGGATGCCTGGGGTATCAATGGCGCGAGCTGGACCGGCTGCCCCAGCCGTTGTCGCCGGCGCTGGCCCATTTGCTCGACAGGTCGGGCAGCGACGTGCGCGCCATGGCCAATCTGTACAAGGGCATCCACGGTCTGGCCGGCACGTTCGACCCGCTGCGGTTCGAGGACTGAGGAATTCGCTTTCCGGTGCAATCAGTGCCTTGCGTCCAGGCTCTGCTTGTACCGACGGTACGTTCCAGCAACCTGGGAGGCGACCAGTAGCACGCCGACCAGCAGGAACGCGTATTTCAATTGCCACGGGACCGCGGTCGGCAAGATCTTGTCGAACAGAAGGAAGATGGCGAAACATGCGGACGAGGCGGCGTCCATCCAGCGTCGCGACAGAAGGGCGAGAAGCGCCGACAGTGCCAGGCATACCATCGGCCAGTCGTTCCAGTGCATTTCATTTCCATTCACGTTTGTTTTTATGCGGTGGCATTTCCAACCCTGCGCAAGGCATCAGTGGGGAATCCGGACGGCGCGGACATCAGCGGTCGATGGCAGTGGCAAGCCGGTTCGCGCGTTGCGCCGACTGCGCATCCGCCGCCGGGAATTGCAGCGCGAACGACAAGACCTGCGGCGGCTTGTCGTCCGGCGTGACGCGGACTTCGTAATACACGGGCTTGCCGTCGCCGGCGGTGGAGGCGTAGCGGAACTGGACGGACTTCTGGAAGCCGAACAGGACGTTTTTACGCGGCGGCACCTGCAGGCGGATGATTTTTCCTTCCAGCGGCCGGGGCGCCGGTTGCATCGTCGAAAATCCGCCGACGGTGTCACCGATCCGCTTCAGCGTGCGCGCGGCCGCCGCGGTATCCCGCGTTGCTTCCGGCGCGAACAGGGCGGCAGCCTCCTGGAAGCGCTGGTGCTGGAGTGCCGCGACGAACCTGGCGGCCGCCGCGGCGCGGCTCGCGTCGTCGTACGCGCTTGCGTGGGATACCAGGGACGTGCTGAGCGCGAGGGCGCCGAAGGCCGCTGAACGGAATCGCATGGTCGATGGGGTGTCGTTGACGAGCTTGCAGGATACGCGTTTTCACTCGCAACAATTCCTCGGAATCTCACCGGCATGCCGTGACTCAGTCCCCCAGCACCGTCACGACGACCTTGCGCCGATGCTCCGCCACCCGATGCTCCCACAAATACATCCCCTGCCACGTCCCGAGCATCAGCCGCCCGTCGCCGACGGGCACCGTCACGAACGTGGACGTCAGCATCGCGCGCGCATGCGCCGCCATGTCGTCCGGTCCTTCCGTATCGTGGTGGTACGCGGGATCACCGTCCGGCACCAGGCGCCGGATGATGGTCTCCAGGTCGTGGCGCACGTCGGGGTCGGCGTTTTCCGTGATCAGGAGTGAACAGCTCGTGTGCTGCACGAACACGTGCGCGAGGCCGCAGCGGATGCCCGAGCGGGCGACGACGTCGGCGACGGCCGCGGTGATGTCGCGGCTGCCGCGGCCGAACGTGTTGAATTCGAGGGTGGACTGATAGGACATGGTCGGCTCCTTGCAGATCCGACCATGCTACACGATCGTTCAGGGCTCGGCCGAGAACGACGCATGCGACGGGAAGCGCACCGTCATCCATTCGCGCGACAGGCGCAGCGTGTCGACCACTTCGGCCGGCAGGGTGTCGAGGATCGCGGGGTCGTCGCTGGGCGTGTCGGCCAGCAGGCTGGCCAGGTGGATGATGCCGCCCAGCTGGCAGAACGGGTGCCCCGCCATCGGGTCGGACGAGTTCTCCAGCGCGCGCACGATCTTGTCGGGGAAGTTCCAGCGCCGGCCCAGTTCCGCCGTGATCTCGCCTTCCGACAGGCCCAGCAGGCGCTGCTCGCGTTCCCAGCGGCCGCCCGGCAGGTGCGGCAACTGCTCGATCTCGGCGAAGGCCGTCGGGTCCACCTGGTAGATCAGCAGTTCGCCCAGGCGCAGCATCATGCCGGCCAGCCAGGCTTCGCTGCCGTCCAGGCCGATGCCGCCCGCGAGCCATTTCGCGTAGCCGGCGCAGGCCATGCTGCTTTTCCAGAACTCGTCGGAATCCAGGCCGGGCAGGGCGGGAAAGGCGTCGGCGAAGCACGTGGCCAGCGCCAGCGTGCGGATGTGGGCCATGCCCGCGAGGGAAATCGCGTCGTCGAGCGAGCTGACGCTGCGGCGCGAACCGAAGCGGGCGCTGTTCGCCAGGCGCATCAGCTTGGCCGTCAGGGCCGGGTCGCGCGCGATGATCGTCGCGACCTTCCTGGCGGATGCGTCGTCGTCGTCGAGGGTTTCGATCAGGGCATGGGCCACTGCGGAGATCGTGGGCAGTTTGACGTCGTCAAACAATGTCGTGAGGCGGATCATGGGCATCTTTCGTCATCGAGCGTCGTCGGTCCGACGCGACCGATCCAGTGTACGCCGCGCTGTTGTTGCCCTATCGAATTATTTCGTCTTGACGGGCAATCTGTTGCTGATGCGCCTGCTCAGAACATCAATCTTGAATTTGTAACAAAGAAAAACAAATGTAAAGGCAAGCCAGGCATGGACATGGGGTATGGTTGCAGGTTCTTCTAATAACGCGAGACACCATGAATCTGAAGCCTGCCTTTGCCTGCACCGCCATCCTTGTCGCCGTCCTGAGCCTTGCCGGTTGCGGCGGGGGCGGCGGCGGGTCGTCGTCCAGCGCCGTCGTCGTGGCCAATCCGTCCCAGTTCAGCGCGACGGACGTCGTGCTCGGCACCGGTACCGAAGCGACCACCGGCAAGACGGTCACCGTGACCTATACCGGCTGGCTGTACAGCGACACGGCGACGGACCACAAGGGCAGGCAGTTCGACACCGGCACGTACTCGTTCACGCTCGGGGCGAACCAGGCGATCGCCGGCTTCGACCAGGGCGTGACGGGCATGAAGGTGGGCGGCAAGCGCACCTTGCTGGTTCCATCCAGTCTGGGCTACGGGGCGAGCGGGAAAGGCGCGATTCCCGCGAATGCCGGGCTCGTGTTCGATGTGGCGCTGACGGCGGTACAGTAAGCGGAGCCGCAGGAGTCACGGTAAGTCAGTGTTTATCACGTCGTCCCCGCGCAGGCGGGGATCCAAGTTATTAGACGTGCCGCAGCGCTGGCAAAATTGGACCCCCGCCTCCGCGGGGGCGACGTAGTCAAGGGCGTGAGTCCGTCACGCCTTCGGCTTCAGGTAGCCGTGCATGCCCAGCCACCGCGCGAACGCATCGAACCATCCGGTGCTGGTGGTCGTCTTCTGGTACATGCCGAAGCCGTGTCCACCCTGTTCGAACAGGTGGAATTCGACGGGCCGCTTGGCCGCGCGCCAGCTGTCGACGAGGCCGAAGCCGCCGTTGCCGAACAGCGGATCGTCCGCCGCCAGCCCGATGAACAGCGGCGGGGCGTCGGCCGGCACCTTGACGGCGGCGAGCGGGCCGTAGATGTCGCCGATGAACGCGGGCTTCGCGTCCTGGCCGTACAGCGTCGTCGCCATCGTCAGCATCGCGCCGGCGGAAAAGCCCAGCATGCCGATGCGGTCCGGATCCACGTGCCACGCGCCCGCCCGCGCGCGCACGAGCGCGAACGCGGCGCGCGCGTCGGCGATCTGCGGCGCCAGCGTCACGGCCGGATTGTCGGTCGGCGGACGGTTCGGGCGGGACGCGCCCGAGAACATCTTCGCCATCTCGTCCGCGAACGCATCCATGTCCTGCGGCGTCTGGTTCAGCCGGTACTTCAGCACGAACGCGGCGACGCCCTTGTCGGCCAGCGCCTTCGCCACGTCCCAGCCCTCGTTGTTCATCGACAGCGTACGGAAGCCGCCGCCCGGCGCGACGATCACGGCGGCGCCCGTCGCCTTCGCGGGGTCGGGCAGGAACGGCGTCAGGGTCGCGACCGTGACGTTGCGCGCGAAGACGCTGCCGTACTGGCTGTGCCAGCTCTCCTGCGCTTTCGCACCCGGCAGCGGGCCGGTGTTCAGCACGATGGCGTTCGGTTGCGCGGGCGCCGCGATGGGCGTCATCTTGTCGTTCTGCGCGTGGACGGGTGCCGCGAGCGCATAGGCGATGACGGTGGCAATCAACAGTCTGGTCTTCATCATGTAGTCTCCTTTGTTATGGTTATTGCGCCAGCACGACGGTCTGTTTCAAGGTCAGCGTGCCGTCCTGCTGCGCCACGCCGGTGCCCGGCTGGCCGGAACCCACGCTCAGCTTGTACTGGCCGGGCGTGAGCTGGCGGACGCCGTCCCGCGTGACGAAACTGAGGTCGCGCGGCGACAGCGTGAAGCTGATCTTGCGCCGCTCGCCGGCCTTCAGCGGCACGCGCTGGAAGCCGCGCAGCGCGACACGCGGCGCGCCCTCGAACGCGGGCGGCGTCAGGTACAGCTGCGCCACTTCGTCGCCGTCGCGCTTGCCCGTGTTGGCGACTTCCGTCGTGACGACGATGCCGTTCTCGGGCGCGCCAGCGACCGGTTCGATGCGCAGCGGCGCATAGCCGAACGTCGTGTACGAGAGACCGGCGCCGAACGGATACACGGGCGTGCCCGCGTAGTAGCGGTAGGTGCGGCCCTGCATCGAGTAATCGTCGAACGGCGGCAGGTCGTTGATGCTGCGGTAGAAGGTGAGGGGCAGGCGTCCGCCCGGATCGGTGCGGCCCGTCAGCACGTCGGCGATGGCGGCGCCGCCGGACTGGCCCGGATACCACGCTTCCAGGATCGCGGCCGCATTGTCCTTCGCCCACGACAGGTCGATGGCGCTGCCGTTCATCACGACGACGACGAGCGGCTTGCCCAGCGCCTTCGCCCGGGCCAAGAGGGCGCGCTGCTCGGCCGGCAGGTCCAGCGACGTTTTGTCGCCGCCGGCGAAGCCCTCGACCTTGATGGCCATCTCTTCGCCTTCCAGGTCCGACGTCAGGCCGACGACGGCGACGATCACGTCCGCATCCGCGGTGCCGGCCTTCAGGTCTTGCTCGGGCGCCGTCGAGATGCGTTTCCAGAACAGGCCGGGCACGCCCGTGGATCCCGTCTCGGCCTGGAAGCGCAGCGGATAGCGCTGGCCTTTCTCGAGGCGCACGTCGGTGAGCTTCAGCGGTTCGCCCCATTGCGAATAGGTCGACGCCTGCACGGCGGGCTTGCCGCCGACCGTCAGTTCGCCCTTCACGCCCGTCACGCCGAGGCGGTAGGTGCCCGTCTCGGGTGCGACGAGCGCGCCGGTCCACACGACCTTGTGCTTGTCCGCCACGTCCTTGAACTGGAGCGCGTGCGATTCCAGCCCCTTTTCCGTGCGGACGAGCACCGGCTTCGTATCCGTGCCGTTGATGTACTCGGCACGCAGGCCGGGCTTGCCGTCCGGCGTGAGCAGCGCGCTGGCCGGGACCAGGTCGCCGTCCGTGATGGAGGCGGCGGCCGGCACGAGCGTCACGCGCGCCTGCGGCAGCACGCGGCGCAGGCCGGCGACGACGGAAACCGGCGGCGCGGACTGGGTCGACGAATAATTCCCGCGCAGGACGCGCGTGGCGTCGGCCAGCGGGCCGATCACGGCGACTTTTACGCCCGGCTTCAAAGGCAGCGTGCCGTCGTTCTTCAGTAGCACGAGGCTCTTGTTCGCGGCCTGCAGCGCGAGGTCGCGGTGCGCGGGCGTGTCGATCGCGGAGGCCGGCGTCTGGTTCGGCTTGCGCTGCGCGAGGCCCGCGAGGTCGCCGTTGCGGTAGCGCGCGGAGAACAGGCGGACGAGCGCCGTGTCGATGTCGCCCATGGAGATCAGGCCGCGCTTCCACGCTTCGCGGTAGCGTTCGCCGAGGCCCTTCGTGTCGCCCAGGGTCTTCGTGTTGCACTCGTTGTCCGTGCCGGCCTTCAGCGCGACGGCGGCCGCCGCGGCGGGATCGGGCGCGTACTTGTGGTGCTCGTCGATGTCCGTGACGGCGTCGCAGTCGGACACGACATAGCCCTTGAAGCCCCACGCGCCGCGCAGGTGCTCCTTCAGCAGCAGGTCGCTGCCGCAGGCCGGCTGGCCGTTGATGCGGTTGTAGGCGCACATGATCGATCCGGCCTTCGCATCGACGATGGCGGCGCGGAAGGCGGGCAAATACGTGTCCTCCAGGTCGTGGCGCGACACGAACACGTCGGCCACGTGGCGCGTCGATTCCGGCCCGCTGTGCACGGCGAAGTGCTTCGGCGTGGCGACGACGTCCGGCAGGTCCGGGTTCGGTCCCTGGATGCCCTGGATGAACGCGACGCCCAGTTGCGCCGTCAGATACGGGTCTTCGCCATACGTCTCCTGGCCCCGGCCCCAGCGCGGGTCGCGGAAGATGTTGATGTTCGGCGACCACGTGTCGAGTCCCGTGCCGATCCTGCCCAGGTGGCCCGTTTGGCGGCCCAGCGTGTGCAGCGCGCGCACTTCCGTGCTGATCGCGGACGCGACCTTGTGCACGAGCGGCGCGTCGAACGTCGCGGCGAGGCCGATGGGTTCGGGGAAGTTCGTCGTGGGCAGCGGTCCCAGCGCGCCGTGCAGCGACTCGGTCCACCAGTTATAGGCGGGAATGCCGAGGCGGGGCACGGCGGGTGCGACGTTCAAAAGCTGGTCGATCTTCTCGTCCAGCGTCATCTGCGCGACCAGGGCGCGGGCGCGGGCGTCCGCATCCGTGTGTGCTTCAGGGGATGTGGTGGTGGTCTGTGCCGCGGCCGGCATCGCCGCGGCGAGGATCAGGGCGCCGCACAGGGCGGTGCGCTTGATGCCTCTCGATAAGTCTCCTGCTTGACCAATTCGTTTGGTCTTATCTTTTTGCATAGGGGTACCTTAAAAGGTCATGCCATCGGATAGGCTCCGTACATGATAGATGAGTGAGAAATGATTGCGATAACAAGAGGTGCCCGGCTCATCGGCGGCGTTCGATCGCTGCCGCAACCGTGGGTCGATCACGGGTGCGGGAAGGAAGGAACGCGCACATTGAGCCGGGCGAGGTCCAATGTAGTGGAGGAATTGTTCGGAAGCCAATAACTTTTTGGTGAGAACCGATATCGGAATGGATATTGGTCGCGGCAGGTGTTCGACTGTTACGTAACATTAATGTTATACGCGAACATATTCACAATGTTGTGCTCACACATCGCTCGTATTGTTTCGTTGAGGAAAGTCAAAGTTGAGTCCATAATGGCCTCAACAGAAGTATTGACTTCCAGCCGGCGCATCGTCATGCCATTTCCTCACCGCCTCGTCTCCTTCCTGCTCGTGACCGCCACGGCGCTCGGGCCGGTTGCGCACGCCGGTACCCCGGCCGCCGATCCCAGGGCGGAAGTGAACGCGATCTGGGACCTCGCGCAGGACTCCCCGCGCGCGGCGCTCGACCGGGTACAGGCCGCGCGCCGCGACCTGGGGCCGGATGCGCCCTACGACGCCAGGCAGATGCTGTTGCGCACGGAAGTGCGGCTCAGGGAAGACCTGGGCCAGCAGGACTCGGCCTATACGCTGGAACGCGAATCGCTGCAACTGGCGCAGGCCAGGGGCGATACGGCGGGCGTGGCGCTGGCCATGCTGGGCCAGGTGCGCGAGCTGCTCGAGGCCCATCGGCTGGACGATGCCCAGGCGCTGCTCGACAGGATCGTGGCCCAGGCGCCGAAGGACACGGCGCTGACGTTCAAGGTGTCGGCCGAGCGCACGCAGGGCGATATCCTGAACCTGCGCGCCCGGCTGGACGAGGCGCTGGCGGCCTACCTGCGCGGGCTGCGGCTGTTGCAGGGCAAGCCCGGCGAAAGCGGCAGGCGCGCCGTGATGTACTCCCGGATCGCCCAGGTGTACGCCAATGCCGACAATCCCGCCAAGGCGATCGAGAATGCCGACTTGGGGCTGGCGGAAAAGAAGATGTCGCTGCGGTCGCTCGCGTCGCTGCAGTTCACCCGCGCCATCGCGCTGGTCAGGATCGGCCGCGACCGCGAAGGCATCGCCGCGTTCGAGAATGCGCTGGCGACGGCGGTGCGCGCGGGATTGCAGGGCATGGAAGCGGCGGCCCGCGGCAATATCGCGGACTACTATCTGCAGCACCACGACTACGTGCGCGCGGAAGCGGAGTCGCGCAAGGCGCTGGTCGTGTCGGAAAAGGGCAGCGACCAGAACGTCATCCAGATGGCGCGCGCCAATCTCGGGTTCGCGCTGATGGGGCAGGGCCGCATAGCCGAGGGCCTGCCCTGGGTCGACGGCGTCATCGCGCACCTGCGCAAGGACAAGCTCATCGGCGACCTCGAGGCGATGCTGGACGAGAAGGGCCGCATGCTGGAGCGCGCGGGCCAGTACCAGCAGGCGCTGGCGATCGTGCGCGAGCAGCAGTCGCTGCAACAGCAGAGCGCCCGCGCCGCGCGCGACCGCGCGATCGCGACGCTGCAGGAAGAATTCGACGCCCACCGCCGCAGCCAGCAGATCACCCTGCTGCAGCGCGAGAACCGGCTGAAGGATGCGGAGCTGAACAACCGCCGCACGGTGCAGCTCGCGACGACGTTCGGCGCCGTGCTGACGGTGCTGGCGGGCGCCGTCGTGACGGTCCTGTACCGGCGCACGGCGCGCAGCAACGCGCGGCTGAAAAAAATGAACGTGCAGCTCGAATTCGGTTCGACGCACGACGCGCTGACGGGCCTGCACAATCGCCGCTCGCTGACGAACCGGATGAGCGTCCGCAAGGACGACCGCCGGCACCCGGTGCCCGGCGCCGTCGATTGCTTCGTCCTGATGGACATCGACCATTTTAAAAGCATCAACGACCGCTGGGGCCATGGCGCGGGCGACGCGGTCCTCGTCGACGTCGCGCGCCGCCTCGCCGCGGCCGTGCGCGACACCGACATGGTGGTGCGCTGGGGCGGCGAGGAATTCATGATCCACGCGCCCGCCATGGACCCGGCCAGCGTCGCCGGCATGGCGGAGCGGATCCTGGATGCGATCGGCGCCAGGCCCGTCGACGCGGGCACGTGCACGATCCCGGTGACGCTCACCGCGGGGATCGTCGCGCTGCCGGGCGCCGCCGCCGCGTTCGACTGGCAGTGCGCCGTGCGCCTGGCCGACTGGGCGCTGTATCAGGGCAAGGCGCAGGGCCGCAACCAGGCTCGCATCGTCACGCGGCTGTACGCGCCGGCGGACACCGTGATGGCGGCGCTCGACCGCGACGGCGCGGACGTCGCCGTGCTGCTGGCGCTGGAGGGCGTGCACGGCCCGCGCCAGGTGGCGGAACGGGCGCCGCCGCCCAGGCGCGACACGGGCGGCGGCACCCTGCACGCCATGGTGCGCGCGTGACCGGTTAGCCGCGCCGCGCCGCCTCGATCGCGGCGACGTCGATCTTCTTCATCTCCATCATCGCGTTGAACGCGCGCTTGGCCGCGGCGCGGTCGGTGCCCGTAAACGCTTCCATCAGCACGCGCGGCGTGATCTGCCACGACACGCCCCACCGGTCGCGGCACCAGCCGCACGCGTTCTCCTCGCCGCCGTTGCCGACGATCGCATTCCACAGGCGGTCCGTCTCTTCCTGGTCCTCGGTCGAGACCTGGAACGAGAACGCGTCGGTGTGCCTGGGACCGGGACCGCCGTTCAGGCCGAGGCACGGGATGCCCATCACGGTGAACTCCACCGTCAGGACACTGCCTTCCTGGCCGGCCGGATAATCGCCGGGCGCGCGGTGGACGGCGCCGACGGCACTGTCGGGGAATGTCTGCGCATAGAACGTCGCCGCATCCAGGGCATCGTTGTCGTACCACAGGCAAATCGTGTTCTTGTTGATCATCTCGTCTCCCTTCGTGGTCTGGAAATGGAGCGGACACGATAGCACGACGCGCGGCTGGCCGGCATGTGGCGGCTCATCGCTCGGCCTGCGCGGGATGCCCCGTCAGCGGCAGCTCCGGCAGGCACAGCAGCGCGATGAGCCCCGCCAGCACGATCAGCGCACCGGCGCCGAAGATGTTGGCGATGGCGTGGCGGTACACGTCCACCGTCAGCGCCTGCGCGGCGGGCAGCGCAGCTGCCGCGCCATGCGCGCTCGCGCGTGCGACGTCCGCGATGCCGTGCGCGTGCACCTGGTGCGCGAGGATGGCGCCGGAGCCCGTCACGCCGAGCAGCCCGCCGAGCGAGCGGAAGAACGTCAGCATCGCCGTGCCCACGCCGCGCCGCGGGACGGGCAGCGCGTTCTGCACGGCGATCGTCATGTTGGGCATCACGAGGCCCAGGCCCGCGCCCAGCATGAAGATCGCGGGCTCGATGATCCAGTAGCCGCGCGCCGTGTCCATGCCCCACGCGAGGACCGCGAACGCCAGCACCGCGGCCGACAATCCCGCCACCTGGACGGCCTTGTACTTGCCCGAGCGCGACAGCACGCGGCCGTTCAGCGTGGACGACGCGATCATCCCGACCATCATCGCCACCGTCATCATGCCCGAATGCGCGGGGCTGCTGCCCATCACGAGCTGGAAGAACAGCGGGAAGAACACGCTCGCGCCCATCAGGCCCATGAACGTCAGCGCCATCACGATGCTGGCGACGTTGAAGACGCGGCTGTGGAACAGGTCCGGCGGCAGCACGGGTTCGACCGCGCGGCGCAGGTGCACCATCAGCCAGCCGCCCGGCACGACGGTCAATGCCGCGCACACCTGTACCTGCACCGAATCCCACGCCCATTCCGTGCCGCCCAGCGCGAGGATCAGCAGCAGCGCCGTGATGGTCACGGTGAGCAGCACGGAGCCGAGGTAGTCGATGCGGTGCGCGTGCGTCTGCACGGGCTTGCGCAGCGAGCGCGCGATGGCGTGGAAGGCGACCGCGCCGACGGGCAGGTTGATGAAGAAGATCCAGTGCCACGACAGCAGGTCCGTCATCATCCCGCCCAGCACGGGACCGAGCACGCTGGTGACCGCGAACACGATGGCGATCGAGCCCTGGCGCCGCGCCCGTTCCTTCGGCGGCACCAGGTCGCCGATGATGATCTGCGCCAGCGGCATGAAGCCGCCGGAACCCATGCCCTGGATGGCGCGGAACGCGATCAGCTGCGTCATGCTCTGCGCGAAGCCGCACAGCACGGAGCCCAGCAGGAAGGTCGCGAGCGCCGTGAAGATCATCGGACGCCGGCCGTACTGGTCGGCCAGCTTGCCGTACAGCGGCATCGTGGCGGTGGAGGCGAGCACGTACGCCGTCACGACCCACGACAAATGGTTCATGCCGCCCAGGTCGCCCACGATGCGGGGCAGGGCGGTGGCGACGATGCTCTGGTCGAGCGCCCCGAGGCCCAGCACGGCCATCAGGGCCAGGTAGACGGAACGGATTTCGTGGGCGTCGGCGAACGCGGGGGATTCAATCTTCATGGTCGGCGAGGAAGTTGAGGGCGTCGATGGCGCCGGCGAGCGCGGTCATCTGGTCGGGCGACAGGCGGGCGATGCGTTGCGACAGCCAGTCGTGGCGGCGGTCGCGCAACTGGTGCAGCGCTTTGTGGCCGGCCGGGCTGACGTGCAGGCCGCTCCTGCGCCGGTCGTGTTCCTGGGCGGCGCGCTCGACGAGGCCGGCCGTTTCCAGGGCCTTGACCTGGCCGCTCATCGTCGGGCTGCGCACCTGCTGCATGCGCGCGAGCTCGGCCACGCCGATGCCGGGGTGTTCATGGATCATGTGCAGGAGCATCGCCTGCATCAGCGACAGGCCTTGTTCCTGGCGCTCGGTGTCGCGCCGCATCTGGCGCACGAGGCCCTTGAGGGCCGTGCGCAGGTCTTCGGACAGGCGTTCGACGGGTTGGTCGTAGTTGGGCATGAGTAATATAGGTAGGCTACCTAACTATCTTACGCGCATCGCGCCGCGCATGCAAATGGTGTCTTGGTGACAATGCACGCATTTTTTCGGGGACACATTTGATAAAGTGGCGCACTATGCATTTTCGAGCCCAACTGGACCGTTCCCTCGCCATGCTGTCCGCGCGCGGCCTGGCGCGTCGTCACGCCGCGCCGCCGCTGTTCCGGCTGCTGTGGAAACTCGGCGTCCGCCTCCGTCCGCCGCACTTCCTCGGCTTCGCCCACATCGCCGGAGTCTATGGTACGTGGTTCACGTGCGCATGGGGCATGTTCATGTGGCTGCTGGTGTGGTCGCAGCAGGGACTGGACTTCCTGGGCGTGGCGCTCAGGTCTTGCGGCGCAGGCGCGGCGTTCGGCTTGATGATGGCGTGGTTTTATACGCGCGAACGCAGGGAATTCGCGTTGCCGGCCTGGGAATCGTTCGGCCGGGACGAACAGACAGGCTGAACGGGGGACGCATGCAGACGTCCGCCGAGGGCGTCAACCTGATCGAGGTCCGCTGGGGCAAGGTGACGAGCGTGCGCATCGATCCGGACACGGCCATGCTGGAGCGGACACTGCAGCGCATCGCGGCCAAGGCACGGCGGAAGCGCTGGCCGCGCCCATCATCTCCTGAAGCGGCTTACAGTGTCTGCCAGGCCAGCGCGGCCATCACTTCGTCCACGCCGATCTTGTCGACCCAGTCGTCACGCCGCGCGACCGTAATCACGGTGCTGTTGTGCTTGTCGATGGGTGCCCATTCCGGATTCTTTTGACGCATCAGCGCGATCACGGGGACGTGCACCGCATTCGCCAGATGCATGACGGCCGTCTCGACGGAGACGATCAGCTTGCACAGGCTGAGGATGGCCGGCAGCTGGAAGAAATTGTCTTCGGCACTGAACAGATGGGTGCGCGCGAGGTCGTGGCGGGCGAACAGGGCACGGGCGCGCGCCAGGTCTTCCGGGACGACGTTGACGATGAAGCCGGCGTCGTGCCACGCGGCGTCGCGCTGCATCGTGCGGATCAGTTCGATGACCCGCTCCAGCGGCCACGAGCGCTCGACCGATTTCGAGTATGCATTCAGGAACACGACCTTGGGCGCCGTCACGCCGGTGCCGCCGAATCCCCAGGCGGCGAACTGGCCGCGCGCGTAGTCCATCCAGCGGTCGGGGATGGACAGCACGGGATAGCGTGCGGCCGGCGGGATCGTGATGCCGAACAGCTGCGTGAACCAGTCGGCGTAGATGTCACTGATGTGCTGGTCCGGATGCGATGCCGTGCTGTACGCGGAAATGAAGGCGTCCAGCTTGCGGTAGGCGAGGTGCTTCGGCAGGTCGTAGGGCCGCACGCGCTTCTTCTGGCCCACGACGAAGCCGTGCGGGCTGATCTTGCGGGCCAGGCCCGCGTACTTGTGCCGGTCCAGCACGGCGAGCGACACGACGATCGGGTAATCCTGCTGCTTTGCTTCCTGCAGCGAGGCCTTGTACAGCGCCGGGCTGTAGGTTTCGTTGTAGACCTTGTCGAAGCAGGGGCACTCGGCCAGCCAGTCGTACAGCGCGTATTTCTTCAGGTGCGGCCAGTCCGCGGCCCGGCGCGTGCGGCGGCGCTCGTCGACCCACAGGTCGATCTTCAGGTGCGGGAAGGCGCGCGCGAAGGCGCTGAAGCAGCTTTGCAGGTAAGTGAAATCGCCCAGCGCCAGGTGGGCGATGAACAGGATCCTGTCGGCACGCGCGAGCAGCGCGCGGTCGACCAATGCCGTGCGGGCGGCCGTGTCGGCCAGCCAGTCCGTGTCGAATGCGCCCGGCTGTGCGTGGCCACCCCAGCTGTCCAGTTTCAGCGTCTGTTCACTCGAGATCTTCATAGCAAAATTGTAGAGGGCGAATGGCCGGGGTAAAACAGTCGGTGCTGTAAAGTTCGGTAAAGCTTGTATTAAGAATTACCAGACCAGGATGACGTCCGTGTTGCATGCCGGGGTAATGGGAAATGGCTGATTAGTAAATATTGCATCCCGCCAGTCTGCCAGATTGCATGGCAAAACGATGCACTGTTGAGGTTACAAGTTGTAACGACATGTGTCGCCGGCCGCACCACCGGCCGTTGGCGGGCCGATGGCGCGTGGTCCAGCGTCAGCCCAGGTTGCTGCCGCGGATCTTGCTCAGGTCCGTGTCGCCGCCGGCGGTACCGGGCCGTGGATCGAGGCTCCCGCCGGCGCCGCCACCGGGCATGGCACTGCCCGCGCCCGCGCCCATATCGGACGAGCCAGCGTGCCCGGCGCCCATCGAGCCCATGCCGGCACCCGCGCCCGTGCTGGCGCCAGCGCCGCCGCCGACCATGCCGCGCATCGCCACGTTCGGTCCCATGCTGGGCGCGCCGGAACGCATCGGGTCGGTGCCGTAGAAGCTGTGGATGTGCTGGGCCCATTGCGCGTCAGCCATGTCGGGCCAGGCATCCTTGTCGAAGCCGGGGGCGTTCTGCAGGCCTTCCTTCTCGATATCGAGCACGAAGCGCTTGTTGACGGTGTCCAGGTGCAGGGCCTGCCAGGGCACGGCGAACAGCTTGTCGCCCATGCCCAGGAAGCCGCCGAAGGACAGCACGGCGTAGGCGACCTGGCCGGTCTGCATGTCGAGCATGATTTCCTTGATGTCGCCCAGGTCCTGATCGGCGGCGTTGACGACGCTGTCGCCGATCAGGGTGTCGGCGCCCATCAGCGCCGGGCCTGGGCCGGCATGTCGTCCAGTGGCCTTGTACATGCCATATTTGTCGCGATCTGCGTAACTCATCTTTCTTCCTCCCGATGTCGATGATTGCAGGGCTGTCGGTGTGCGGTACCCATCAAGGGTAGATGGGCCTCCCCGTACGCGTTTGCGTCCACTCAATCGTGCGCCAACGCGGTACGCGCCGACGTCCCGATCCTAGTCCCGATCCGCATTGCCGCGCGCCCGCTAGATGCCAGGAAAAAGACATCTGGCACAGGCCGAAAAGTAGCGCTGCGTAATACTTGGTGAGAATTAGGTACCGCCTGCTCGACTATCATGCTGGACTTGTTCATGATCAATGTTCCGAACACAAAGGAGGCATGATGAAACGTTGGATGTTGGCGGTACTGATGTGCGCGGCGGGCGCCGCGCAGGCGAATTCGGCGTGCGACAAGCCGAAGAAGGATTTCGACGGCCTGTATTGCCTGAACAAGGTGTACCAGGAAGCGGACAATGAGCTCAACAGCACGTACGGCAAGCTGGCCGGCAAGCTCGATGCGGACGGCAGGAAGCGTCTCAAAACGGGCCAGCTGCAATGGATAGCTGAACGCAACGACAACTGCTCGCGCCACGAGGGCAGCGCGTTCTACGTGAACCTCGAGTGCGCGACCGGCACGACCGTCCGCCGCGCCCAGTTCCTGCAGGACCGGCTGCGCGAGTGCGTGAGCGCGGGCTGCCAGAACAGCAAGCTGTAGGCGCGCCGGCCGTCAGTCCAGGTCGGAAGCGTCGTGGCGCTCCAGCACCTGTTCTTCCGGCTTGCCGCGCACGCGGTTGACCTTGCGCCCGCGGATCACGGGCGGCCGCGCGCCGACTTCGTCCGCCCAGCGGCGCACCTGCTGGTACTGGTGCACGGCGAGGAATTCGCCGGCATCGTACAGCTCGCCCAGCACGAGGCCGCCGTACCACGGCCAGATCGCCATGTCGGCGATCGTGTATTCGTCGCCCGCGACGAAGCGGCGCCCGGCCAGCAGGCGGTCGAGCACGTCCAGCTGGCGCTTCGTTTCCATCGCATAGCGGTTGATCGGGTATTCCAGCTTTTCCGGGGCGTACGCATAGAAATGGCCGAAGCCGCCGCCGACGAACGGCGCCGAGCCCATCTGCCACATCAGCCAGTTGAAGGTCTCGGTGCGGGCCGGGATGTCCTTGGGCAGGAAGGCGCCGAATTTTTCCGCCAGGTAGACGAGGATAGCCCCGGACTCGAACACGCGCACGGGCTCCGGTCCGCTGCGGTCGACGAGCGCCGGGATCTTGGAATTCGGGTTGATCTCGACGAAGCCGCTGCCGAACTGGGCGCCTTCGTTGATGCGGATGAGCCAGGCGTCGTATTCCGCACCGGCGTGGCCCGCGGCCAGCAGCTCCTCGAGCATGATCGTGACCTTTTGCCCGTTCGGCGTGCCCAGCGAATACAGTTGCAGCGGATGCTTGCCCACCGGCAGTTCCAGCTCGTGGGTCTTGCCCGCCACGGGACGGTTGATGCTGGCGAAGGCACCGCCCGAGGGCGTCGCCGGGGACCAGACCCGGGGCGGGACCCAGGTGGACGTGAACGGGTTCGTGGGGTCGGACATTGCACTTCTCCTTCTGGGACTCGGTAGGAGAGGCGATGATGCCCGAAAAGCCGGCTTCGTGCTGGAAGCGGGCGCGCCGTCTCAGCGCAGCAGTTTCAACCCCGGCGGCAGCGCATCGCCGAACATGCGCGTGCTGCTTTCCTGGTCCAGTTCGACGACCTCGCGCACCTGCGCGGACCAGCTGGCCGGCGCCCCCGCGGACGCGAGCCGTTGCAGCACCTGGGCGCGCAAGTCCTCGCCGATGTCGCGCGTGCGGTCGCCCGTCTTGCGCGCGAGGTGGGCGGCGGCGAAGCCGGCCGGCTCGATCCGTTTCCAGTCGAGCAGCATGAGCTCCGTCAGCCAGCGTTCGGCGGCCTCGGGCGGCGCCACTTCGTGCGCGCTGCCGTGCAGCGGCGTGCGGGCGCCCACGCGCGCGAGCGCCCACAAATAGCGCGCGTATGTGGCCGCCGCCTTCGCATCGGGCTTGGGCGTGACGGGGATGCCCATGATGCGGCCGACCATCCAGTCCCCGATCTCGGCCTTGTACGCGGCCGGGATCCGTTCCAGCGACGCGCCCAGGCGCAGCATGTCGTCCTCGCTGCCGTCGACGAGCGTGGCGGGACGCCTGGCGCGGTCGCCCGGATCGGCCTGCAGGTTGAACGCGAAGTCGTCGAGCAGGCGCAGCTGCGCTTCCGTGGAGAGTCCGCCGGCGACGCGCCGCCACAGGGTCCACCATTCGGCGCGGACCTGGCTGTCCTTGACGTACTGGGCGCCGGCCGGGAACAGGGCCCACAACTGCTGGATTCTCCAGTCGTCGAGCGGATCGCCGAAGCCGGGCCGCAGGCACCAGCCGGCCAGGTTCAGCCACACGCGTTCGTGCTCGGCCGAGCGGCGCCGGCCTTTCGCGCGTTCCATCAGGGCGTCGAACAGGCGGCGCAGCAGCGGGGTCTCCCACCGTTCGCGGCCGCCCAGCACGTGTTCCAGCGCGCCGCGCAACTGGCGCACTTCGCGCACCTCCACCTGCTGGTTGCGCGCGCCGAAGATGCGGTCGATGCGCTTGATGGCCTCGTCGAGTTGCGGATGCGCGACCTCTGGCGCTTCCTCTTCGCCGCGCAATTGAAACTCCAGGCGCCAGCGCTGGCCGCTGCCATCCTCGGCCACGCAGAACATCTCCAGCGTGCCGAGCTCGGACAGCGCGGCCGCCAGTTGCACGGGAATGGACGCCGTCTTCGCATCCTGCGCGCGCAGCACGGTGGCGATGGCCGGCAGCCGCACGACGTCGGCGGGATCGAGGTCGACGAGATCGCCCGCCGCGGCCGTAGCGGCGATGGCGGAGACGAGGTGGAAGCGCACGGGCCGGCCCACGCGCAGGGCGAAGCTGCGCTCCGCCAGCGTGATCTCGGCGCCGGCGCGAGCGCCGCGCGGCAGCACGCAGACGGCGCGCAGACGTTCGCCTTCCTCAAGGATCAGGTAATAACTGCGCGCCGAGCCGCTCTCGATGGCGGGCGCGAGCCCGGCCCGCGCGAGCGAATAGGCGACGGCGCCGCGCGCGACGGCGACGTCCGGATCGGCATTGTGCAGCACGCGCACGGCGTCCCCGCGCCACGCGGACAGCACGTCGGCCAGCCGCTGCGCCAGCGCTTCTCCGCGGAACACGCCGCCGTTCAGCAGCAGGGTATCCGGCACGGGCAGGCGATCGTCATCGGGGATGCCCAGCGCCTCGCGCGCCGCCTGCGCGTGCTGGCGCAGGAAGCCCGCCAGATGGCGCGTGATGGCCGGGTCGCTCGCATACGGCAGGCCGAATTCGACGATGCCGGCGCGGGCGCGCTGCGGACCTTCCCGCGTGTCGTTTAAAGGGAAAAAACCGTCCAGCACGATGCGGTCGACGTCCGCCTTGGCGATCGTCGCGGAGCGGCTGGCGCCGATGAGGCGCGAGCCGCTGCCGAGCAAGGTGACGGTCACTTCATCCGGCGCGTCCGGCGCCAGCAACTGTTCCTTCGCGGCGCGGCAGCGTTCCGTCAGTTGCGCGAGGCGGCCGGCCGACAGGCGCTGGCTTTCGCCCAGGCGCGATTCGGCCAGGTGGGCGAGGGCGAGGTCCATGTTGTCGCCCCCGAGGATCAGGTGGTTGCCCACGCCGATGCGCGACAGTGCCGGTTCTCCATCCTTCAGCTCGACCTTCACCAGCGTGAAGTCGGTGGTGCCGCCGCCCACGTCGGCCACGAGTACCAGCTTCGCGTCCGCGAGGTCGGGGCCCAAGGTGGTACGGTGGCGCTGCAGCCAGTCGTACAGCGCGGCCTGCGGTTCTTCCAGCAGGCGCACGTCGGGCAGGCCGGCGAGGCGCGCCGCTTCCAGCGTGAGGGCGCGCGCGCCTTCGTCGAACGAGGCGGGGATCGTGAGGACGATCTGCTGCCGCTCCAGCGGCTTGGTGGGGTGCTGCGTATTCCACGCCGCGCGCAGATGGGCGAGATAGCTGGCGCTCGCGGCCAGCGGCGAGACTTTCGGCACGTCGTCCGGCGCGCCCCATGGCAGGATGGGCGCCGTGCGGTCCACGCCCGGATGCGACAGCCAGCTTTTCGCGGAGGCGACGAGCCGGCCCGGCGACGCCGCACCGAGGCTGCGCGCGAGGCGGCCGATGGCGACGCGTGCCACGCCGCCCACGTCCGGCTGTTGCCACGGCAATTGCAGCGCATCCGCCGCGAGCTCGCCCTCGAGCGGGTGGTAGCGGCTCGACGGCAGCAGCGGCGCCGTGCCCACTTCGCCGGGCGCCACCAGTTGCGGAATATCGAACGTGGCGACCTGCCCGGACCCCGCGTCGGCATACGCCAGCACCGTGTTGGTGGTGCCGAGATCGATGCCGACGAGGGCTGGTTTGGTGCGGGTCACTGCTCGCTGCTGCGGACGTCGAACTCGACCTTCCAGCGCTGGCCTTCACGGGCCACGGCCACCAGTTCCAGCGTGCCCGCTTCCGTCGCCACGGCATGCAGCTTCACCTGCACGACGTCGCCCGGCGTGCGGCCTTCCGCCGGCAGCGTCGCCTGGATCTCGTTCAATTCCTGCAGCTCGTCCGGGCTCCAGGACTCCAGCACGGTGCCGATCTGGTCTTGCCGACGCACGGTGGAGCCGAAGAAGCGGAAGTGCACGGGCTCGCCCACGACGAGGCCGAATTCCTGGCCCGGCAATTCCAGCTCGCTGCCTTCTTCCATGCCGAACGGCGCCACGCACAGCGCTTCCAGCGGCGGTTCGAAGCCGGGGATCGCGGGCATCGAGGACTCGACGCCGACGTAGTACGACCGGGCCGTGCCGCCGCGGATGCGCACGCCGCCGCCACGGCGCGCATAGCCGTAGTAGGCGGCGCCGCGCGCGACGGCGAGATCCAGGTCCGCGCCTTCCAGCATGCGGGCCGGTTCGGCGCCTTCCATGTACAGCCAGTCGTTGATGGTGTCCATCACGCGCCTGGCGAGGATGTCCGACTTGAACACGCCGCCGTTGAACAGCACGGCGCTCGGGTGCAGGAAGGTGTGCTCGGCATTCACCTTGCCGTTGAAGCCTTCCAGCTCCGCCGTCGCGCCGGCCTGGCGGCCGAGGAAGGCGGCGAGGTGGCGCGTGATGGCGGCGTCCTGCGCATACGGCAGGCCCACTTGCGTGAGGCCGGCGCGCGTGCGCGTCGCGGGACGTGCGGACGCTTCCACGCGCGGGAAGAAGCCGTCCGTGATGAACGTGGTGACTTCGTCGCGCGTCAGCTCCGTGCGGATCGAACCGCCGATCAGCTTCGAGCCGCGGCTCGGCACGACGATCGGCCACGTGGTCGCGTTGGCGTCCGCCAGCAGGTGTTCCTTGGCGCCGCGGCAGGCGTAGGTGAGGGCGCGCATCTGCCAGGCGTCCAGCTGCGTGCCGTTCGCCTGCAGCTTGCGCGCGACGAGGTGGGCCAGCGCGAGGTCCATGTTGTCGCCGCCCAGCAGGATGTGGTCGCCGACGGCGACGCGGTGCGGTTCCAGGTTGCCGTCGCGTTCGAGGATGGCGATCAGCGAGAAGTCGCTCGTACCGCCGCCCACGTCGACGACCAGCACGATGTCGCCGGCTTTCACTTGCTTGCGCCAGCCGCCGCCGCTGCCTTCGATCCAGCTGTACAGCGCGGCCTGCGGTTCTTCCAGCAAGGTCGGGTTGCCGTAGCCGGCGCTGCGCGCCGCTTCCGCCGTCAGCTCGCGCGCGGCCGGGTCGAACGACGCCGGGATCGTCACGGTGACGGCCTGCTGTTCGAACGGCGCGTCCGGATGCGTCGCGTTCCACGCGGCTTTCAGGTGCTCGAGGTAGCGGGTCGATGCGGCCAGCGGCGACACGCGTTCGACTTCTTCCGGCGCGTCGGTCGGCAGGATGGCGGCGCGGCGGTCGACGCTCGGGTGGCTCAGCCAGCTCTTGGCCGACGACACGAGGCGGATCGGCGTGCCGGCGCCGCGGCTGCGTGCCATTTCACCCACGACGGGCGCGGCCTGGCCGTTCGTCCACGGCAGCGCCAGTTCGCCCGGCGCCAGTTCGTCCGGGTGCGGGATGTACAGGAACGACGGCAGCAGCGGCAGCGCCTCGACGGTGCCGGGCGCGCTCAGTTGCGGGATGCCCAGCACGCCCTGGTCGGCCTTCTCGCCGTCGCTGGCCTGCAGGTCGACGTACGACAGCGCGCTGTGCGTCGTGCCGAGGTCGATGCCGATCGCGTAGCGGGCGTCGTTGGTCTGGATGTCGCTCACAGTTCCACCTCCGCCGGGGCGATGACGCTGGCGTCGTGCTTGTCGGCCAGCTGCGGCAGGCGCACGTCGCGGGCGCGCCAGCCGCGGTGCGACAGGGTGCCGGTGAACGGCGCCTTGCCGACGACGTTGCCGGTCAGGCGCACGCTGGCGGCGTCGAAGCCTTCCGGCAGCGTGATGCGCGTGCCTTCCAGCTCGCCGCGCACGGGTTCGATGGTGAAGTGCTCGCGCAGCACGCGCGCGCAGCCTTCGTGCACGAGACGGGCGGCGGCGCCGATGTCGGCGTCCGCATAGACCGTGATGTTTTCGTTGGCGAAGTCGATCAGGCGGGCTTCGCGCTGCAGGAGGCCCAGCAATTGCAGGGCCGCGTCCGGCGTGGCGATGCGTAATGGGGCGGGCGCCGGCGCCGGCGCGGGCTTCGGTGCGGGCGCCGGGGCGGGAGCAGGCGCGGGAGCAGGTGCGGCGATCGGGCCGACCTGGTCGTCGCGCACGCGCGCGGCGAACTCGGCGTCGCCCAGGGTCTTGAAGAAGGCGCCGAAGGCAAGGGACAGCCGGCTCCAGAAGGATGGCAGGTTGGTCGGTTGGCTCATGTTCTTGTGGTGTCTGGTGCGTGGTTCAGAAAGGGCGCATGATACCAGTTAGACAGCATCTGGTTCGGGTTCGCCGCCCGCCGCACCCGCGAGCAGCGCACGTGCATACACGTCGAAATCGTCCAGCCCCCGCTTGATGATGGTCACCAGCGCGGGCAGCGGCGCGGCCTGGTGGTCCCATTCGGCGCGGCAGAATTCGCCCGTGCGCTTGAGGTCCTCGGCCAGTGCCGGCTCGATCCAGCCGTTGTCGGCCAGCAGGGTGATGACTTCGCGCTCGTCGTGCGCCGGGCCCAGGCCGCGGTCGGCCAGCACGTAATCGCCCATCTCGACGGCCGCTTCCCAGGCGCGGATCACGTTCAGGGTCGCCGCGTCCTGGCGCGTGATGTCGCCGACGAAGGTGGTCGGGTCCTTTTCGTATTCGTCGCGGGCACGCTTGCAGCAGCGCTCGATGGTGCCCGTCTTGCTGACCAGCAGGTCGTGATCCATGTTGTTCCCTCGCTGCGGGACGTGGAGGGTCCCGTTCCAGCTAATACGTTACAACAAGAACAACACAGCCGCCGCACAAGTGGGCGCAAGCGCGCCCAGCAGCAGGCCCACGGCCCCGATCGACTCGTCGTTGAAGCCGCGCCGCAGCAGGGCGACGCCGGCCGGATTCGGCGCATTGGCGATGACGGTCAGGCCGCCGCCCGCCACCGCGCCCGCCACCAGCATGTATTGCGCGCGCTCGGACAGCCCGGCGATCAGCGAGCCGAGGTAGGTCAGCGCGGCGTTGTCCGTGATCGCGGTTAGGCCCAGCGCCCCGAAGAACAGGGCAGTGGGTTGGAGTTTCGCGACGATGGGCTGCAGCCACCATTGCTGCATCCCGCCCAGCACGACGAGGCCGGCGAGGAAGAAGCCGACCAGCAGGCCTTCCTTCAGGATCAGCGGGTCCTGGTAGCGCGGGTAGGCCTGGGTGATGCCGAGGAATAGTAAAAAAATGCCGGTGAACAGCACGGGATGGTGGGCCAGCAGCACGATGGCCGTCAGCACGCCCAGGTGGGTGAGCGTGACAAGAACCGGCATGCGCACGGGCGCCTCGCCCTCGATCGAGATGTCGAACGGGCGCAGGTGCGGGCGCAGCAGATACGTCACGACGCTGGCATTGGCCACGACGGCGATGACGGCGCGCCAGCCGAAGTGCGCCAGCATGTGGACGCTGTCCCAGCCCCACGCGCCGGCCACCATCAGCACGGGCGGCGCGGCATACGACGTCAGCGTGCCGCCGATCGACACGTTGACGAACAGGACGCCCAGCGCCCCGTACTTCAGCCATTCCGGCATCCCGGGGCGGAACACGGACGGCGCCAGCATCAGGGCGGCGATCGTCATCGCGGCGGGTTCCGTGATCAGGGAGCCGACCAGCGGCACGAGCGCGAGGCCGAGCCACGTCTGCGCGACTTCCGTGCGCAGCGGCAGCAGCCGCGCGAGCAGGCGCACGAGCGCGCGCGCCGCCTCCAGCACGGGTCGCGACGCGGCCACCACCATCACGACGAACACGAACAGCGGCTCCGTGTAATGGCGCGATTCGGCGTAGTCGATGGCGGCGGCGCTGCCGTCGACGAAGGCCAGCGCGAGCATCAGCACGAAGGCCCAGAAGCCGAAGACGACCTCCACCTCGCCCAGCAGGTGGAACAGCCCGGCGTGGCGCGGATGGCGGTGCGCCAGGCCCTCGAAGAGGCGGGTGGCGAACGTGTGCAGCAGGGCGAGCACGAACAGGATCAGGGCGATCTTGTGCATGGTCGTGGTCATTGATGAGATCCTTATAAATAACTACGTCGTCCCCGCGAAGGCGGGGACCCAAGTTCTGCATGCATCGCGTCGGCGCGTGCAAATTGGGCCCCTGCCTTCGCAGGGGCGACGGTTAATGCAGGCGACTTGGGTAACTTCCCAATTTCACCCGCAGTACGCGCGGCACCGTGGTGAAATTTAACCCGTAATCGGTCTGATCGCCGTTCCATACGTGATGCAGCACCCAGTTGCCCGCGTCGTCGTAGCGGCCTTCCTCCACGCGCGCGAGCATGGCGCGCTTGCCGCTGCCCTCCGGCGCCGTGAAATCGATGCGCGCCATGCGGCCCGTGACGAGGTATTCGTCCGGGCCCAGCGCCGCGACCAGCACGCCGCCTTCGGGCCCCAGCGGATTCGCGGGCCGCGGCTTCATCCACGTCCAGTCCGACGCGCCGAACGTGCCCTTGTCGTAGTGGACGCGCGCCTTCCAGTTGCCGAGGTCCAGGTCGACGGGCTTGCGGTCGTCCGGTTCGCCCGCGCCCCAGACCTGGCCTTCGAACGCCAGCCGCGCCCAGATGCGCAGGATGGGCGCGACGAGGCGGTAGTTGCTGGCGAACGGTTCCAGCATGTCCCACGCGCTTTTTGGAATCGCGGCCGGGTCGTTGGCCTCCTTCGTGAAATCGACGCCGAACGGCGAGAAGCCGATGCCGCGCCGGCCCATCACGTCGAACAGGTAGCGCGCGTAGGCGAAGGTGTGGCCCGTCTCGGGGACGAACAGCGGATTGTCCGGGCGGTCGTACAGTTTCAGCACGGCGTGATATTTCGGGGTTTCCGGAAAATAGATGTCCGGGCCGATCACGTCGATGTGCGGCGCGCCGGCCTTCCACACGTCGATCACGTTGTCGGTGGGGCCGCCGGCCGAGTACGACGTCGGCTCCTGCTGCTTGAACGGATCGCGCAGCGCCACGTTGACGTACATCGGCAGGTCCAGTTCCGCCTTGCCGGCGGCGGCCACGGCGTCGGCGAAGCGCGCGATGTACCAGGCGTGGAACGCTTCGTCGGCTTCCTTGCCGAAGACCTCCGTCCACGTGCCGCCCGTGCGGCCGCGCGCCGTCAGCAGCGGCGCGGGCACCGGGCCCGCGAACAGCTTGTTCGCTTCCGGCGAGTGGTCGCGCGCGCTGCCGTAGGTGCCCGTCTCGTTCTCGATCTGGACCATGATCACTGTGCGCTGCGGGTCCTTCGCGCGGATATGGCGCATCAGCGCGACGAAGGCGTTGCGGTCGGCGTCCAGCGTGGCCGGGAAGATCGGCGACAGCGAATCGCGCAGCTCTCCTTTCGCATCGACGACGCGCGGATAGCGGGCGTTGTCCAGCTTGATCCACGCCGGCGTATAGCTCGGCCCATTGTTCTTCCACGCGCCGAACCACAGCAGCACGAGGCGCACGTCGTGGGTGCGCGCCTGCGCGAGCAGCAGGTCGAGGTAGCCGAAGTCGAAGGTGCCCGGTGCGGTCTCGATCTGTTCCCACGCGATGGGCACTTCCAGCGTATTGGCGCCCAGCTTGTCGATGGCCGGCCAGACGAGCGGCATCTGCGCGGGCCAGGCACTGGAATTGTTCACCTGCGCGCCCAGCATGAAGAACGGCTTGCCGTCCACCAGCAGCGCATGGCGCCCGTCCTTGTGCACGATCCGCGGCAACGGCGCGTCGAGGACGATGTCGCGGCCCTGGGCCGACCAGGCCAGGGCGGACAGCAGCAAGCCGGCCAGCGTCTTTTTCATTCGGTCTCCTGTCGTGGTGATTTTGAACATTGTCCCACGACAGGGGCCGTCTCAGCGCAGATGCGCGCGCAATCCGGTGACGCCGGGCGCGACGTCGTCCGCCAGCACGTGCCGGTCCGGGTAGTCGCCGCCGTTCTGCGGCCGGTAGGGAATCGGCGCATCCGTGAACAGGGTGCGCATGCGCGCCGCCAGGCCGGCCTGCGCGCGTTCGACACCCTCGGCATCGATGCGGCCGGTGCCGTACACGGCATACGTGGGCAGCACGTCCATGCCGGGGAAGAACAGCGTGCCGTGCGTGATCGGGAACAGCAGTTCGTCGAGCTGGCCGTTGATGCCGCGCGGGCCGTAGTCCTCGGCCGGTCCACCCATCGTCACGGACAGCAGCGCGCGCTTGCCCGCGAGGCCGCCTTCGCCGTAGCGGTAGCGGTTGCCGGCACCCTGGTAGCCGTAGGCGAGGCCGTATGCCCACACGCGCTCGATCCAGCCCTTCATGATGGCCGGCATGCCGAACCACCACAGCGGGAACTGGAAGACGACGGCATCCGCCGCCATCAGTTTGGCCTGCTCGGCGCGCACGTCGTCCGGCTGCGTGCCGGTGCTGAACGCGTGGCCGGATTCGTCCACGAACGACAGGCGCTCGCGATCCTGCCGGTCGGGGAAATCGTGTTCGTCGTAGACGGCTTTCCAGCCGATGGCGTACAGGTCGGACTGGATCACTTCATGGCCCTGGGCGCGCAGTCCGGCGCGCGCGGCCTGGACCATCTGCGCGGTGAGGGAATGCGGGTCGGGGTGGGCGTGTACCAGTAAAACAGTCTTCATCGTCGTGCTCCGTGAATGTGATGAAGGCCATTCTGGCGCCGATCGTCACGGCCGGGAATGCCAGCCGGCTTTTGGGGTAGTATCCAAAAAATGGATATCAAGCGCATCGATTTCAACCTGCTCGTGACCCTGGACGCGCTGCTGGCCGAGCGCAGCGTGAGCCGCGCCGCGCAGCGCCTGAACCTGAGCCAGCCCGCGCTGAGCGCCCAGCTGGCGCGCCTGCGCGAGATGCTGGGCGACCCGTTGTTCGTGCCGAGCCACCGCGGCATGACGCCCACGCCGCTGGCCCTGGGCCTGCAGGCGCCGCTGGCGGCGGCCCTCGCGCAGCTGCGCGACGTGGTGACGTCGGCCCGCGCCTTCGACCCCGCGCGCGACGAGTTCACGCTCCACGTGGCGTGTTCGGACTACGTGCAAGCGGCGCTGCTGCTCGACTTCACGCTCGCGCTGCGCCGCGCGGCGCCGGGCCTGCGTATCGCCCTGCGTCCGGCCGATTCCGCGCGCCTGGAAGCGCAGATGGAAAAGGGCGACGTCGACCTCGCGGTGCTGACGCCGGAAGGCATCGCGGAGTCTCTCCGTTCGCGTCCGCTGTTCGAGGAGCGCTACGTCTTCATCGCGCGGCGCGGCCACCCGGCGCTGCGCCGGCCGCTGGATACGGCGCGGTTCTGCGAACTGGAACACGTGATGGTCTCGCCGCGCGGCGGCAGCTTTACCACGCCGGTCGACGAGGTGCTCGATGCGCAGGGCCTGCGGCGCCGCGTCGTCGTGTCGGCGTCGACGTTCCACTCGGTGCCGGACCTGGTCGAACGTTCCGACCTCGTCGCCCTCGTGCCGGCCCGCATGGTGGAAGGGCGTCCCAATCGCCTGCGCGTGCTGGAACCGCCGCTGCCGGTTCCCGGCTTCGCCATCCGCATGGCCTGGCATAACCGCAACCACGGCGACGCAGCGCAGCGCTGGGTGCGGGAGCAGCTGGTGGCGTTTGCGCGCGAGGCGCCGCGTTTCGGACATCCAAAATAAAAAAACGGATTCACATTACATGAATCCGTTTTCTTTTATTGCGGTTGAAACGCCCACGCTATCTGCGTGGTGCATTTCGGCAATTAATCAGGCCGATTAAATAGCGCGGATATTTCCGGCTTTTTCGCCCTTGGGGCCGGTCGAGCGCACGAACGAGACGCGCTGGTTTTCGGCAAGGCTCTTGAAACCTTCCGATTGAATGTCCTGGAAATGGGCGAACAGGTCGCCGCCGCCTGCGTCAGGCGTAATGAAGCCGAAGCCTTTGGAATCGTTGAACCATTTCACGGTGCCGGTTTGAGTCGTCATTTTGTTTCAATCCTTAAAGATGCTATGGGCAAGACGCCCGGAATGCAGTACGACCAAGAGAGTAAGGAGGAAATCAAACAGGACCGCCGGGAGGCGAACGGGAGAGAAAGACCAACAATAACAACGACTTGATGTAGTGCCAGAAGAAAGATACAGGACTTTCCCGAATTCACCTAATTATTTCGGATTTATTTTCGATAGGCAGGTTTTGTCGAATTATCCATTGGGTGGGGAATAACGCTGTTATTATCATTTACCCCTTCGATGCGAATGTCGCGGAATCGGGTAATACAAGGTTATTTATGACAACGAGGCAATATAGGCTTGCCGATTTCATACGCGACAATATGGAAGCGATCCTGCAGGAATGGGAGAATTTTGCGCGCACGATCGAACCGCCGGCCTTGACGATGGATGACGAAGAGCTACGCGATCACGCGCGCCTGATGCTGCTCACCTTCGCGGACGATCTCGGCTGCCACCAGTCCGACCAGGAGCGTATCGCCAAATCCAGGGGGCAGGGCAAGCACGACGGCCAGGAAACGGCCGCCGAAGCGCATGCCCAGGCCCGCCTGTTGTCCGGCTATACCGTCGTGCAACTGGTGTCCGAGTACCGCGCCCTGCGCTCGAGCGTGCTGGCGTTGTGGCGGGACGCGGCGCCCGGGAGTCGCGCCACGGACATGGATGACATGGTGCGCTTCAACGAGGCGGTCGACCAGGCCCTGGCCGAGTCGGTGGCGCGGTATGAGCAACTGGTCAAGCAATCGCAGAACATGTTCCTCGCGATCCTTGGCCACGATCTGCGCAATCCGCTGGGCACGCTGGTCAGCGGGGCGAGTTTCGTCATGCAGGCAACCGATATCCCGCCGAAGTACATCCTCGTGGCGACACGGATGTTCAGCAGCGCCAAACGCATGAGCAAGCTGGTCAACGACCTGATCGACTTCACCCGCACCCATCTGGGGCCGGGCATGCCGATCCGCGTCCGGCAGGGCAGCATGGTGTCGGTGTGCCGGCAGGTGGTCGATGAATTGCGCACCTTCCATCCGGAGCGGTGGATCGAACTGGACGTGCCGCCGCTGCTGGATGCCGTGTTCGACGACGGCCGCATCGCACAGATGCTGTCCAACCTCATCGGCAATGCCATCCAGTACGGCGACAAGAATGCCCCGATCCGGGTCGGCCTGACCGCCACCGACGACGATATCATCCTTGCCATCAATAACCTGGGCCCGCCGATCCCGCCCGACAAGGTGTCGACCGTGTTCGAGCCCCTCGTCCGCGTCGCCGCCCGCATCGGCAGCGACCAGGCCGAGCACACCAGCCTCGGTATCGGCCTGTTCATCGCGCGCGAAATCGTGCACGCCCATGGCGGGCAGATCCATGTTGCGTCGAATGCGGAGGATGGCACGACCTTCACGGTGACGCTGCCGCGGCGCGCGCAGGATCGGCGCTTGGCCGACGGCCCGTCCAGCAACGCCTGAGCGGCATTTGCATAATTGCTGTATCGTGTGTCCACGCGTCCCGGATTGTTGTCCTCCTTGCCATGCCCTTCGGGGCGGTCCTGTCTAGCTCTCTTCCGTCATCAAGCTTTGCTGCCGTTGCACGACCCGCGATGGGACGGGCGACTTCTCCGTGCCGCGTATCACCAAGACAACCATAAGGCTGAAATAGAACTGCGATGAATGAAGAATCCTACGATATGGATGATGCAGTGGCGGCCATCGAAGCACTCCATGACGCGCTGGCGTCCGATCTGGAAGAGCTGGAAACCCGTATCCGCGCACTGGGGCATTCCGTTCTCCTCGTGCCGGAACCCGGCAACCCGGAAGTGTCCGAATTTTTCGAAGCGCGCGCATCCCTGCACAGCGGCCTGGCCAGTATTGCCGAGGTATTGGCATGGATCCAGTTGAAAACCGAAGAAGATCCCGAAGGTGAAGTCGCCACCGCGCTCCAGCCTCTGCCGAAGCTGCGCGGCTGCGTGATCCATTAATTTGACTGGAGAAAACAATGAGTAAAAGCCAGGACGCGAAAAAGTCCACGAAGAAGGAACCGGCCAAGACCGCAAAGGAAAAGAAGGCGGACAAGAAAGTCAAGAAGGAAGAGAAAAAGCGCCAGCAATGACGCTGTCGCCGCGCCGTCCGGCCTGACGGACGCGCTCAGCCCAGGCTCTCGCTCAGCCCAGGCTCTCGATATACCGCCCGTCCACCTGCGCGCAATACTCCGCGCAGGCCGCGCGCACGGCGGACGCCGCCGCATGCACCGCCACCGGCGCGTTCGTGCGCCGGCTCATCGACACGATGATCGGCGGCGGCACGGGCTGCAGCGGCACCTCCACGAATTCGCCGTTCTCGAGATGGCTACTGACGAACAGCCAGGGAATCGCGGCCACGCCGAAGCCGTTGCGGATCAGCTGGATGATGGCGGCCACGGACGGCGAACAGGTGATGCGCGTCTGTTCCAGCGGCACCGCGCTCAGATTGGCGAGCCGGGTGACGATGTCTTCCAGCATCCGGTGCGGCTGCGTGCCGCGCCCGAACGTCAGGATCGGGAATTGCAGCAGGCGTTGCGCCAGGCCTTCGCGCTGCGGCGCCAGCAGGCCCGCGCGCGCGATCCAGCGCACGGGATAGACGGCCAGCGGCTCGGACGTGATCTCGCTGCTGTTCACGCCTTCGATGCCGACCACCAGGTCGAGCTCTCCCGCCAGTAAACGTTTTTCCAGCGTCGTGCTCATGTCCACGACGAGATCGATTTCCAGCTCCGGGAAACTGGCGTTCAGCTGGCGTACGGAATGCGCGAGCCAGCTGTGCACCACCGTCTCGATCACCCCCAGCCGCAGCCGGCCCCGCACCGCGCTTTCCGTGCGCGCCGCTTCGCGCAGGCGCCGCGTCGCGTCCACGACGGCCTTCGCGTGGTTCAGCAGGTAGTCCGCGTTCGGCGTCAGCCGGAATTCGCGCGTGCTGCGGTCGATGAGTTCCGTCTGCAGTTCTTCTTCCAGTGCTTTGATCCGCAGCGAGATCGCCGCCGGCGTCGCATGCATGGCGCGGGCCGTCGCGCGGACGCTGCGCAGCTGGGCAAGGGTGATCAGGGTTTCGAGGAAACGTGTATTCATAGCGTCAAGAATACTTTATGCATGAGGGGAACGGATCAAAAGCGCGTTTAGGAAAACTTAACACATGCGGTAAAAATAAGTGGTTTGGCGGAAACGGACGATGCATCTATGCTTGTTTCCATGTCATTACCACGCGAGAAATCCATGAAACCGATCCAGTTCCGTCGCCTGGTCCGCGCGGGCGAATTCCGCAAGCCGACCGCCGGCGTCTGCGGCGGCTATGCCCAGGCCAATCTCGTCATCCTGCCGGACGCGCATGCCCATGATTTCCTGCGCTTCGCCCAGCGCAATCCGAAAGCCTGTCCGCTGCTCGCGGTCGGCGAGCCGGGCGCGTGGAACGTGCCGGCGCTCGGCGCGGATCTCGACCTGCGCACCGATGTCCCGGGCTATTACGTGTACCGCGACGGCGAGCTGGCGGAAGCGCCGGTGTCGCTGGAAGGCCTGTGGCGCGACGACCTGGTCGCGTTCGCGATCGGCTGTTCGTTCTCGTTCGAGGAAATGCTGCTGGCCGCCGGCATCCCGCTGCGCCACATCGAACAGGACCGGAACATCGCCATGTACCGCACGAACATCCCGAACGCGGCGGCGGGGCCGTTCGGCGGGAACATGGTCGTGTCCATGCGCCCGTTGAAGGCGCAGGACGCGATCCGCGCAATCCAGATCACGAGCCGCTATCCCGCGATCCACGGCGCGCCCGTGCACCTGGGCGACCCGCGCCTGATCGGCATCGCCGACCTGGCGCGGCCCGACTACGGCGACGCGGTCGAGGTCATGGCGGACGAGATTCCCGTGTTCTGGGCCTGCGGCGTCACGCCGCAGGAGGCGATCCGGGCGGCGCGCCTGCCGTTCGTGATCACCCATCGCCCGGGCTACATGCTGGTGACCGACATACCCAACGCTTCGCTGGCGACGCTGTAAAAAACAAACCCACAAACGGAGACGACATGAACACACAAGAACTCGCGCAGGAGCGCGCGGAGGATACGAGCCATTTCGGCTGGCTGCGCCAGCTCACGAAAACGGAGCGCCGCACCTTCATCGGCTGCAAGGTCGGCTACGCGCTGGACGCGATGGACACGCAATTCCTCAGCTTCGTCATTCCCACCCTGATCGCGACGTGGGGCCTGTCGAAAGGCGACGCCGGCCTGATCGGCACCGTCACGCTGCTCACGTCGTCGCTCGGCGGCTGGCTGGCCGGCATCCTGTCGGACCGCATCGGCCGCGTGAAGACGCTGCAGCTGACGATCCTGTGGTTCGCGCTGTTCACGGTGCTGAGCGGCTTTGCCCAGACCTTCGACCAGCTGCTCGTGACGCGCGGCCTGATGGGCTTCGGCATGGGCGGCGAATGGACGGCCGGCGCGATCCTGATGGGTGAGGTCATCCGTGCGAAGGACCGCGGCAAGGCGGTCGGCATGGTGCAGGCCGGATGGGCCCTCGGCTGGGGCGTCTCGGCGCTGCTGTACGCGCTGATGTTCTCGCTGCTGCCCCCCGAACTGGCGTGGCGCTCGCTGTTCCTGCTGGGGATCCTTCCTGCCATCTTCGTCATCTACATCCGCCGCTTCGTGGAAGAGCCGGACGTGTTCCTGGCCGAGCAGCGCCGCAGCGAGCACGCGGAGCAGGCGAAGTTCACCGAGATCTTCTCGCCGCAGATGCTGTCGACGACCGTGCGCGCCGTGCTGCTGACGACGGGCGCGCAGGGCGGCTACTACGCGATCACGACCTGGCTGCCCACGTTCCTGAAGACGGAACGCCACCTGACGGTGCTGGGCACCGGCGGCTACCTGGCGATGGTCATCGCCGGCTCGTACGTCGGCTACATCGTCAGCGCCTACCTGACGGACCGCCTGGGCCGCAAGCGCAACTTCATCCTGTTCGCGATCGGCTCGCTGGCGATCGCGCTGGCCTACACCCGGCTCCCGGTCACCGATAACGTGATGCTGGTGCTCGGCTTCCCGCTCGGCTTCCTCGTCTCCGGCGTCTTCAGCGGCATGGGCGCGTTCCTGACCGAGCTGTTCCCGACCCGCATGCGCGGTTCGGGCCAGGGTTTCTGCTACAGCATGGGGCGCGCGATCGGTTCGCTGTTCCCGTTCGCGATCGGCGCGGTCGGCCAGACGGTCCCGCTGGGCCACGCCATCGGCCTGTTCGCGGCCAGCGCCTACGGCATCATGGTCCTGGCCGCGCTGACCCTGCCCGAGACTCGCGGCAAGCGCCTCGAATCCTGATCCTTCCTGAATCCACGTACGACGATATCGCGCCCCGCGCGCCGGGGCGGCGCTTTGCCTGCGCACGCCCCGATATTTTGAAGAGGTAAGACCATGCATCATCAAGAGACGCATCAAGACAACACGCCGCGTTCGCGCTGGCAGTTCTGGATCGACCGCGGAGGCACGTTCACCGACATCGTCGCCCGCAAGCCGGACGGCGCGCTGGTGACGGCCAAGCTGCTGTCCGAAAATCCCGAGCAGTACCGCGACGCCGCCGTCGCCGGCATCCGCCGCCTGCTCGGCATCGCGCCCGACGCGCCGATCACGCCCGACCTCGTGGAAGCCGTCAAGATGGGCACGACGGTGGCGACGAACGCCCTGCTGGAGCGCAAGGGCGAGCGCACCGCGCTGCTGATCACCAAAGGGTTCAGGGACGCGCTGCGTATCGCCTACCAGAACCGTCCGCGCCTGTTCGACCGCCATCCCGTGCTGCCGCAGCTGCTGTACGAACGCGTCGTCGAAGTCGACGAGCGCGTGGGCGCGCACGGCGACGTGATCGTGCCGCTCGATACGGCTGCCGTCCGTATGCAACTGGCCGCTTTGCATGCCGCCGGCTTCCGCTCCGTCGCGATCGTGCTGATGCACGGCTACCGCTATCCCGATCACGAGCGCACGATTGCCGCCATCGCGGCGGAAACCGGCTTCACGCAGGTGTCCGTCTCGCACCAGGTCAGTCCGATGATGAAGCTCGTCTCGCGCGGCGACACGACGGTCGTCGATGCGTACCTGTCGCCGATCCTGCGCCGCTACGTGGACCAGGTCGCGGCCGAGATGGAAGGCGTGCGCCTGCTCTTCATGCAGAGCAATGGCGGCCTGACGGGCGCGCACCGCTTCCAGGGCAAGGACTCGATCCTGTCCGGCCCCGCCGGCGGCATCGTCGGCATGGTCGGCACGGCGCGCAAGGCCGGCTTCGGCAAGCTGATCGGCTTCGACATGGGCGGCACGTCCACCGACGTGTCGCACTACGCGGGCGAACTGGAGCGCGAATTCGAGACGCAGGTGGCCGGCGTGCGGATGCGCGCGCCGATGATGAGCATCCACACGGTGGCGGCGGGCGGCGGCTCGGTGCTGCACTTCGACGGCAGCCGCCTGCGCGTCGGCCCGGACAGCGCGGGTGCGAATCCCGGCCCGGCCAGCTACCGCCGCGGCGGTCCGCTCACGGTCACCGACTGCAACGTCATGCTCGGCAAGATCCAGCCCGCGCACTTCCCGGCGGTGTTCGGCCCGCACGCGGACGAGCCGCTGGACGCGGCCATCGTGCGCGAAAAATTCTCGGAGATCGCCGCGCGCATCGAACGCGAGACGGGCCAGCGCCGCACGCCGGAAGAGGTGGCCGAAGGCTTCCTGGAGATTGCGGTCGGCAGCATGGCCAACGCCATCAAGTTCATCTCGGTGCAGCGCGGCCACGACGTGACGGAATACACGCTGGCCACGTTCGGCGGCGCCGGCGGCCAGCACGCGTGCCTGGTGGCCGACGCCCTCGGCATGACCCGCATCTTCGCCCACCCGTTCGCCGGCGTGCTGTCCGCGTACGGCATGGGCCTCGCGAGCCAGACGGCGATGCGCGAGCGGACGATGGAAACGGCGCTGTCCGACGACACGACCGGCGCGGTGCGCGCCGCGCTCGATGCGCTGGCGCGGGAAGCGACCGATGAACTGCTGGCGCAGGGCATCGCGCTTGATGCCGTGCGCGTCGTCAAACGGGCGCACCTGCGCTACGAAGGCACGGATTCCGTCATCATCGTGCAGCACGACAGCGTGGCCTCGATGCAGGTGCAGTTCGAGGAAGCGTACGGCAAGCGTTATTCGTTCCTCATGCCTGACAAGGCGATCGTCATCGAGGCGATCTCGGTGGAAGCGATCGGCGCCACGGACGCCGGCAGCGCGCACGCCGCCGATCCCGCGCCGCGCACCGCGCCGCTGGCACCGCACGAGACGGTGGCCGTGTATTCGGGCGGCGAGTGGCACGACAGCGCGCTGTACCTGCGCGCGCAGACGCGGCCTGGCGATCGCATCGCGGGCCCCGCGATCATCGTCGAGGCGAACGGCACCAACGTGGTCGAACCGGGCTGGATCGCGGAAGTCACGGCGGACGACAACCTCGTGCTTCAGCGCGTGGCGCCGCGCGCGCGCCGCAAGGCCATCGGCACCGAGGCCGATCCGGTCATGCTCGAAGTCTTCAACAACCTGTTCATGAGCATCGCCGAGCAGATGGGCCTGCGCCTGCAGAACACGGCGGTGTCGGTGAACATCAAGGAGCGCCTGGACTTCTCGTGCGCGCTGTTCGACGCCGAGGGCAACCTGATCGCCAACGCGCCGCACATTCCCGTCCACCTGGGTTCCATGGGCGCGAGCATCCGCACCGTGATCGAAGCGAACCGCGGCCGCATGCGCGCGGGCGACGTCTACATGCTCAACGACCCGTACCACGGCGGCACGCACCTGCCGGACATCACCGTGATCACGCCCGTGTTCGACCGGGCAGGGAAGGACATCCTGTTCTACGTGGCGTCGCGCGGCCACCATGCGGACGTGGGCGGCATCGCGCCCGGGTCGATGCCGGCGAACAGCCGCAGGGTCGAGGAAGAGGGCGTCCTGATCGACAACTTCCAGCTGGTGCGCGAAGGCCGCTTCCTGGAACGCGAGACGATGGCGCTGCTGCGGTCGGGCGACTACCCGTGCCGTAACGTGGCGCAGAACATCGCCGACCTGCAGGCGCAGGTGGCCGCGAACCAGAAGGGCGTCGAGGAACTGCTGAAGATGGTCGACCAGTTCGGGCTCGACGTCGTGCAGGCCTACATGCGGCACGTGCAGGACAATGCCGAGGAAGCCGTGCGCCGCGTCGTCGGCGCGCTTACGGACGGCAGCTACACGTACCGCCTGGACAACGGCGCCGAGATCAAGGTGGCGATCCGCGTGGACCACGCCGCGCGCACGGCCGACATCGACTTCACCGGCACGTCGCCCCAGCTCGACAACAATTTCAACGCCCCGAGCTCGATCTGCATGGCGGCCGTTCTGTACGTGTTCCGCACGCTCGTCGACAACGACATCCCGCTCAACGCGGGCTGCCTGAAGCCGCTGAACGTGATCATCCCGGCAGGGTCGATGCTCAATCCGCGCTATCCGGCGGCCGTCGTCTCGGGTAACGTGGAGACGTCGAGCTGCATCACGAACGCCCTGTACGGCGCGCTCGGCGTGCAGGCGTCGTCACCCGGCACGATGAACAATTTCACGTTCGGGAATGCGGACTACCAGTACTATGAAACCATCGCGGGCGGCTCGGGCGCGGGCGAGGGTTTCAATGGCACCGACGTCGTCCAGACCAACATGACGAACTCGCGCCTGACGGATCCGGAGGTGCTCGAATGGCGCTATCCGGTGCGCCTGGACAGCTACGAGATTGCGCACGACTCCGGTGGCTGCGGACGCTGGCATGGCGGCAATGGCGGCGTGCGCAGGATCCGCTTCCTCGCGCCGATGACGGCCTCGATCCTGTCGAACAACCGCATCGTCCCGCCGTTCGGCATGGCGGGCGGAGAGCCCGGCAAGTGCGGCCGCAACTACGTCGTGCGCGCCGGCGGCAGGGTCGAGGAACTCGGCTTCGTGGCGACGACGGAGGTGCAGCCGGGCGACGTGTTCGTCGTCGAGACGCCAGGCGGCGGCGGGTATGCGCCGGCCGCGAACTACGAATAACCACAACGAGAAAGGGACAACGATGAAAACAATCCTGTGTGCCGGCGCGCTGGGCGCGCTCTGCATGAATGCCGTCGCCGCCGATGGCGCGTCGGTCAGCGTGTATGGCCTGGTCGACGTCGCGCTCGTCCGGGAAACGGGCGGCAGCGGCGGCGACGTCACCAAGCTCACGAGCGGCGTGGGCGCCGGCTCGCGGCTCGGCTTCAAGGGCCGCGAAGAACTGGGGAACGGCATCGCCGCCATCTTTTTGCTGGAGAGCGGCTTCCAGGCCGACACCGGCGCGCTGGGGCAGGGCGGGCTGCTGTTCGGGCGCCAGGCATATGCGGGGCTGCAGGGCGGCTTCGGCACGTTGACGGCGGGCCGCCAGTACACGCCGCAATACCTGACGGTGGTGATGGCCGATCCGTTCGCATCCGGCTACGCGGGCGATTCGAAGAACCTGATGGCCCCGACCGGCAACTCGGCCAGCCGCATGGACAACTCGCTGAAATACGTATCGCCCGCCATCGGCGGCGTGAGCGCGGAACTGGTGTATGGCGCCGGCGAGGTGACGGGAGACAGTGCAGCCGGCCGGCAGTTCGGCGGTGCGCTCGACTACACCAGCGGCCCGCTGCGCGTGCGGCTCGGCTACCACAACCGCAACAACGACACCGCGGCAATCAAAAATGCGGGCAGCGCGAAGAACACGGTGCTGGCCGCGGTCTACGACTTCGGCGTCGTGAAGGCGCACGTCGCGTACGGCGTCGACAAGGGCCTGAACAGTTCCCTGCTGCGCAACACGGCGAACCCGTACGGCCGGCCCGTCACGCCGGTCGCATCGAGCGACAGCCGCGACGTGCTGCTCGGCGCGACGATCCCGTCCGGCCCGCACACGTGGATGGTGTCGTGGATCCACAAGGACGACCGCGGCGCGCTCGACCAGGATGCGAGCCAGTATGCGCTGGGCTACCGCTATGCGCTGTCGCGCCGGACCGAGCTGTACACCTCGATCTCGCACATCGTGAACCGGCATGGCGCCAGCTATACGGTGGGCAGCGCCATCGAAGGGGGATCGGGGAACGGGGCGGTCGATGTGGGGATACGGCATGCGTTTTGATTGCGTAGGCATTCAAGACGATTAAGCTTGCCAAAACCCGATGGAAATGCATGCTGTATGACCATGCAGCATGTATTTCCATCATACCGGATGCACCATGTCTCCTTCTCCCTTGCTTACGCCCGAAGTCGTCCTGCGAAACTACTTTCATGCCAAGGATGAAAATCGCCCCTGTTTGCTGGACCGCGTTTTCACATCCGATGCATCGCTCCACATCGACAATAGTTGCAGCAACATCACGTTCCCGACAGTCACGCAAGGGCGCGGCGCCATCGCCGATACGCTGGTCACGCAGTTCAACAAGACCTACGAGAACATCTACTCTTTCTATCTGGCGCGCCCACCGGAAGCTGCCGATGCTTTCTGCTGCGCGTGGCTCGTCGGAATGACAGAGAAGGACACGAAGAACACCCGCGTCGGATGCGGCGCCTACGACTGGACGTTCAGTTCCGGATCGCCGCGTTTGGCCAGCGCGCTCGTGATTTCCATCCATGCCATGGTGGTGCTTCCGCCGAGCACGGCCAGTCTGGTATTTCCGTGGCTCCAGCGCGCGGGCTACCCTTGGACTTCGGCCGCGCAGGCTTGCGAATTCGCGCCGCCGCTGCCTGAGCTGGATCCCGTTGTTCAGCATCTCGAGCGCCACGCCATCGGCACCTGAGTCTTCCATCGAGAGGACGCGCTCCGTCCTCATCATCCGATTCTTTAATCAGGCATGCTCACTATAAAACTTTTTCTCGTACCAGCGTTTCTTGCGTTTATTACCTTTGCCGGAAAACGGTGGGGAGCCAACGTTGCGGGATGGCTCGCTGGGCTGCCTGTTGTTACTGGGCCAATCCTGTTTATTTTGGCTCTTGAGAATGATGCGAGCTTCGCTGCGGTCGCTGCAACCGCTTCGTTATCGGCGGTATTCGCATCTGTGTCGTTCAGTATTACCTATGCTCATGCATGCATACGATTCCGTTGCTTGCCCTCCTTGTTTTGCGGGCTGTTTGCATGGTCGGTGGCTGCTTTGATTTTGTCGTTTATTCCATCGTCAATATTATCTGCATTGGTGATCGCGCTTTCCACATTGGTTGCCGCGTCCCGCGCCTTTCCAAAGATATCCCGACAAGTCAGTTCGAATTCCATTCGTGCTTCTGAAATAATTTTTCGCATGATTGCCGGCGCAATTTTGACTGTGCTTGTCACCACGTTTTCTTCCTCACTTGGTGCGTCATGGAGTGGCCTGCTCGCAGTTTTTCCAATCCTGGCAATTGTTTTGGCGGCGTTTTCACATAAAACGCAGGGCGCTGCATTTGCAGTCTCTTTGCTCCGTGGCATGGTAACCGGGCTTTATTCGTTTGTGGCGTTCTGCTTGACTCTGTCTGTTGCCCTAGTGCATGCCAGTCTTGCGCTCTCTTTCATATCTTCAATAGCGGCGGCGATTATCGTACAAGTGGCCACCAAAAACGTCATGAAATCCAAAGGCAGTTATGAACTTCATTCAAAATCAGACTGCGAGCCGCCAGTCCACTCATGACAACCTGTTCTCGCCATGATGGCGAGAGTACATCACCTCGAGAGTGCGCGTCGCTTGGCGCCCAAGGTGAAGGCATGTGTGATGCGAGGGCGCCGAGGTGGCAACTTTGACAGGCGACGATTCCCTGCGTCAAATAGTTATCGTCCAGACAGAACCAAGTCTCAGCATTGTTCACAACCTGACATTCAAGAAGATTAACCTTGCCAAAACCTGATGAGAATAGTACTGTATGTTTATACAGTATTTCTTCGCATCATACATGAATTGCTCAGGTTCAATATCTGCAGCGCCGGAATCCTTGCATCCGTCGCTCTGGCTTGCCTCGCAGCTGGCGCGTAGCGACACGCGCTGCATCGATACCGGCCATCCCACGCTGTCCGCCCAGTTGCCGGGCGGCGGTTGGCCGACGGGCACGCTCGTCGACCTGCTGCTGCAACAGCCCGGCATCGGCGAGATGCGCCTGCTGCGTCCCGCGCTGGCGGCGGTGGCGCAGCGGAGCATCGTGCTGCTGCAGCCGCCGCATCCGCCCCAGGCGCTGGCCATGGCCGCGCTCGGGGTGCCGCCCTCGCAACTGATCTGGCTGCGCGCGACCCGCACTGCGGACGCGTTGTGGGCCGCGGAACAGGTCTTGCGCAGCGGCAGTTGCGGGGCGCTGCTGTTTTGGCAGAACAATATCCGCGCCGAAAACCTGCGCCGCCTGCACCTGGCCGCGCAGGCGGGGGAAACCCTGTTCTTCATGATGCGTCCGCTGGCGGCCGGGCAAGACGCCTCGCCGGCGCCGCTGCGCCTGTCCCTGCGGCCGCAGGCGGGCGGCATCGAGATCGGTTTCGTCAAACGCCGCGGGCCGCAGCGTGACGCGACGCTGTTCCTTCCCTTGACCTCTTACCTGCCCAATCGCCATGCGCCTGTGGATCGCACTGCACCTGCCCCGGTTGCCGCTGGAAGTGTTCGCACCGAGCTGGTCCACTGACACGGGCAGCGTCGTTCTCGAGCAGGAGCGCGTGCTAGTGGCCTCGCCATACGCGCAGGACGCCGGCGTGCGCACCGGTATGCGCCGCGGCGGCGTGCTGATGCTGCTGCCGGACGCGCGCATCCACGAGCGCGCGCCGGCGCTGGAGGCGGACGCGCGCCAGGCGGTGGCGCTGGCCCTGCTGCAGTACACGCCGCAGGTCGCGGAAGGGGAGGAATCGACCCTGCTGATGGACGTGGGCGCGAGCCTGCGCCTGTTCGGCGGCATCCGCGCGCTGTGCCGGCGCGTGCGCGCCAACGTGCGCGCGCTGGGCTTCACGGCCTCGCTCGCGTGCGCGCCCACCGCGCGCGGCGCGTGGCTGCTGGCGCGCGCGAATGCAGGCCGCGCCGTGCGCATGGAAGCGCTGCTGCGCCGGCTCGACCGGCTGGCGGTACTCCTGATGCCGCCGGCGCGGCCGTACGCCGCGTGGTTCGACGGCATCGGCTGCCACACGCTGGGCGACCTGCGCCGCCTGCCGCGCCCCGGCCTGCAGCGGCGCTGCGGCCGCGAGCTGCTCGACCTGCTCGACGCCGCCTACGGCCTCGTGCCGGAACTGTACGAGTGGATATCTCCGCCGGAAACCTTCCGCGCGCGCCTGGAGCTGTACGACCGCATCGACGACGCCGACCTGCTGCTGGCGGGCGCGCAATGCCTGCTGCTGCAGCTGACGGGGTGGCTGTGTGCGCGCCAGCTGGCGGTGGAGCGCATCACCCTGCAGCTGGAGCACGAGCGGGGCCGGGTCGCGCGCCCGCCGACCGGCGTCGAGGTCGTGCTGGCCGAGCCGACGTGGCGCGACGAGCACCTCGTGCGCCTGCTGAAGGAACGCCTGGGCCGGCTGACGCTGGAGGCGCCCGTGATCGGCCTCGCGCTGGAAGCGCTGCAGGTGCGGCCGATGGCGCCGCCGAACGCGTCGCTGTTCCCCGAGCCGGGCGGCAGCGAGGAAGACCGCATGCGCATGCTGGAACTGCTGGCCGCGCGCCTGGGCCCGGAAAACGTCCTGCAACCGCTGCCGCTGGCCGACTACCGCCCGGAACAGGCCAACGTCTGGGTGCCGGTGCAGCAAAAAGTCAGCGCCAAGGCCCGCAACGCGCAACTGCCGCCCGACGTCCTGAGCCTGCCGCGTCCCACATGGCTGCTGGCGCGGCCGATCGCGCTGCTGATGCGCGATCACCGGCCGTTCTATGGCTCACCGCTGCGGATGGCGTCGAATCCGGAGCGTATCGAGGCCGGCTGGTGGGATGGGCCGGAGACGCGCGACTACTTCATCGCCGAGGGACTCGATCACACGTTGTACTGGGTGTATCGGGAGCGGATCGGCATGGGGGAGGATGGGCCGAAGTGGTTCTTGCACGGGTTGTTCGGGTGAAGACGAACGTGATGCTAACGGTCGGACGCCTGCTGGTCTTGCAGAAGAATCATGGCGTCGAGCCGGCGGCGCATCTTCCACAATTCCATCGTCGTCGCAAACGAAGAACTCACGCCCACGATCAGCAGTATGACGACCCATGCCGGCGCTTCGAACTTGTCGATGCTCTGCAGATACACGCCCACACCAACAAGCAGCGCCGTGACAAGACATGTCGGAATGATCGAGTCCGGCCGATTCAGCACGGCCCTGGCGTCCGCTTTGCGTTTTTCCTTTGCCAGAATTGACTGGGCGATGTCGTCTTGGATCGGGGAAGGCATATTGTCGAATCGGGGTTGAGGTTATTTACAAGGCCGCTTGCTGCTGTCCAGCATCGCATCCATTTGCGCCTGCGTCAGTACCTGGGGCATCGGCTCGTCGACAGGATTGCCGTCCGCATCGAAGCGCAGCGGTGGGCGCGGCGGTTCGTTGGGGCAGGCCGGCACGGCGCGCGGCAGCGACGCCGCCAGTGCGAACAACCGGTCGCGCAACGGGACGCGCACGACGTTGGCATCGACCCACAGCTGGTAGCCGCGCCGGCCTTCGAACCAGGACAGCACCGAGACCGCCTTGCCTGACGAGGTTTCCAGGATGACGAGCCTGGCCGGCAGGCCATTGATGCGTTCCGGCTCGTCTTTCGGATCGCGCCAGCTGCGGCTGCCGTCGGCGGACATGTCGTGTTCGAACAGCGTGACCTGGTGCCCGTCCGGCATGCGGAAGCCGCGGTACAGGCGCGAGGGGATGTCGTTGACATATTCGGCCCGGCCGCCCAGGCTCTCGAACTGCGCGAACGGCGTGTGCGTCAGGTCGACCGGCGGGAACGCCAGCTTGCGGGTGGCCCTCGCGAGCGACTGGAACCCGATGTCGTAACGATCGAGATCGATCGCGCACACGCGCTCGACACCATCTTTCTGCATGCCGGTCTCGTGCCCGGACCGTTCGACGCTGCACTGGTAGTCCCGTACGCCGGTACGGACGATCGAGCCGGAGGCGATGGCCACGGCGACGCCGGCACCAAGCAGCATCCAGCGCTTCGCCTGCGAGGGCGGCGTTGCGGGCGCGGGTTTCCACAACCGCCGTCCGCCCCAGCGGCACAGCCAGGCCAGCCCGAGGACCGGCAGCGCCATCGTGGCGGTCACGCGCAGCACGTCGAGCAACGGCGCGTGCAGCCAGGCGACGCAGAACAGGACATATATGCCGCCCGCCAGCAGGACCAGGGCGTTGACGACGTGTCCGGCCGACCAGAACAGCAGACAGGCGACGCTTTTCGTACCCTCGACAATGGCGAACCGCACGGCAACCTCCCTCAATGGAACGCAGCATGCGCCCGGGCTCGCCAGGCCGGGCGGCTGACGCGTTTTGCGCGGCGCCTTGGCGATTTCAAACTTCTCTTTCCGGCGCCCATTACACGAAAATACATTTGCGGGTTTCCGGTGTGCGCGCCAAAAAGAGCGCATAGTAAGCCACTTGCACGCGATCTTCAGCGATCGTCATCCTTCGAGGCAGCCATGCTGCTCCGCCATCGAACGCCACGCGCCTCGGCGCATCCCTCCGGCGTCCCATCGCATTCCCGTTACTTACTTTTTAAATAAAGGTACTCCATGTATCCATTCCCGCAATCCGTCAATCCCGCCCTCCGCTCGCACATCGACGCCCAAGTCGCATTCTTCAACGAACTGTCCCAGGTCATGTCGCGTGCCTTCCAGCAGGCCGGCCAACTGAATATGCAGTTGAACCAGACGCTGTTCGAGGAAGTCGCCAATGCCGGCCAGCGCCTGTTGACGATCGATCGCCCGGCCGACGCGATGTCGGTCGCGGCAGCGCATGCCCAGCCCGCTACCGACAAGCTGCGCGCTTACCACCACCATCTTTCGCAGCTGGCCGCGTCGACCCAGGTCGACCTGACGCGCGTCGCCGAGCAGCACGTGCAGGAGACGTCACGTACCGCCCGTGTGCTGGCCGACGACGTCACCCGCACCGCCGCCGAAGAAACGGACAAGAGCCTGCGCCAGCAGGAGGAAACCATCAAGAGCTTCCGCGATCCGTTCGAAGGCAACGGCACACGCGGCAACAAGGCCGGCGCACAATACCAGGGCAACCTGCAAAGCGGCGGTGACGAAGCCAGTGCCCGCGTCGAGGCCGAAGGTCCGGCCGGCAAAGTCAGCGCCCAGGGCAATATGCAAGGCAACCAGGCCCGCCAACCCGCGAACAAGACCCCCGGCCAGACACGTTGATACGCTTCCCGGGCCCGTGCGGCGGCGGCCATCGGGTCCCGCCGCTGCGGTACCGGCATCGATGCATGGTTGTCCTTTTCGCCGTCTTCCCTTGGAACACGGCGTTTTTTATTTCACAGGCGGGGTCCAGCGCCGGGCGACGATGTGGAAGCTTACCGCGAGCTCGTCCTGCACCGCCAGCAGCCCGGCGCCCACGGCGAATGGCGTGATGCCGAAATCGGTCTGCTTCAGGCGCGCCGTGCCGCTCGCCGTCACCTGCGCCGCATCGACGTGCACCGCGGCCGGCAGTTCCAGCCGGCGCGTCGTGCCGTGCAGCGTGATGGCGACGCGCAGCCGGCCATCCGCCGGCAGCTCGGCATGCAGCGTCACGACCGGATAGCGCTCGGCGTCGAGCACCGGGCCGAGCATGTTCTTGCGCGTGCCTTCGACCGCTTCCGGCGACGGCGACGTGCCGATGCCCGCGCCGCGCAGCAGTTGCGGTTCGTCGACGGTCAACTGGTCGAGGCGGAACGAGACGTCGGCACGGCCCATGCCGGGCGCGGCATAGCCGGTCAAGGTGTGGCTGGCCACGACGTGGTCATGCCCGAGCCGCGCCATCAGGCCGCCGCGGCGTACCGTGACGGCCACCAGCGAGGCGTCCGGGTCGATTGCGTAGACGGCAGTGCCGGACGCCGCAGCCGTGCGGTACGCATCCAGGCCTGTTGCCAAGGCGGGCACCAGCGGTGCCTGCGGCGCCAGCGGCTGCCCGCAGGCGGTCAGCAGCACCAGCAACGGCAGGAGGCGCCCCGGTACGTTCATGCCCGCTGTCGCAGCGCCCGCTCGATCTTCTGGTCGGTCTTGAACTGGCTGAGCGCATACACGGCCCAGATGGTGGCCGGCAGCCAGCCGATCAGCGTGATCTGCAGGATCAGGCAGATGATGCCGGCGATCGGGCGGCCGATGGTGAAAAAGGTCAGCCAGGGCAGGACCAGGGCGATGATGAGGCGCATGTTGTTCTCCTTCAGGTAAGCCACCAGCATAGCGCCTTCGCGGCCCCGAAAGTTCACGCATTTCCACCCGCGGAACGCGATTTCAAGCAAAGATTGCCGGCTTGTTCCACAATGCGGATTGCAACGAACACGGAACCATCATGCTCACCGAACGTATCGACTTTCCCGGCCCCCACGGCAAGCTCTCCGCCAAGCTGGACGCCCCCACCGGCACGCCGCGCGCGTACGGCATCTTTGCCCACTGCTTCACCTGCAGCAAGGACGTACTGGCCGCCACCTTCATCTCGCGCGGCCTGGCGAGCCTGGGCGTGGCCGTGCTGCGCTTCGACTTCGCCGGCCTCGGGGCCAGCCACGGCGATTTTGCCGACACCAATTTTTCGTCCAACGTCGAGGACCTCGTCGCGGCCGCCGACTATATGCGCGCGAAGTTCGCGGCGCCGCAGCTCCTGATCGGCCACAGCCTGGGCGGCGCGGCCGTGCTGGCGGCGGCCCAGCGCGTGCCGGAAGCGAAGGCCATCGTGACGATCGCCGCGCCCAGCGATCCGCACTACGTCGTGAACACGCTGCTGGGCGAGCACCTCGACACGATCGCGCAGCTGGGCGAGGCGCGGGTAAAACTGGCCGGGCGCGATTTCAATATCCGCCAGCACTTCGTCGAGGACGCCGGCCGGCACCGGCTGCACGAGAAGATCGCCACCCTCGGCCGCGCGCTGCTCGTGATGCACGCGCCGCAGGACGACACCGTCAGCATGGACAACGCCACCCGCATCTTCGAACTGGCGCAGCATCCGAAGAGTTTCATCTCGCTCGACGGCATGGACCACCTGATCACGCGGCGCGAGGATGCCGCCTACGTGGCCGGCGTCATCTCGGCATGGAGCGCGCGCTATCTCGACGGGAGCGGCGCATGATCGGGTTCGAACGGCGGCGCGACCGCTTCGACTTCTTCGACCGCATGGAGAGCCCCGCGGTCAACCTGTGCTTCACGCTGGACGTGCCCGATTTCCGGCCGTGGTGCAAGGCGCAGGGCCTCGCACCTTTCCACGTGATGCTGTGCGCCTTGCTGCGCGCGGTGCTGAAGGTGGAGAACTTCCGCTACCGTATCGTGGACGGTAAGGTCATCCGCATCGACCGCCTCGTGCCGTCGTTCACCGTGATGAACCAGCACGGCGACCTGAATTTCGCGCAGTTCGACTGGTCCGACGACGTGCGCGAATTCGTCGCGCGCGGCCAGGCGGCGCGGGAAGAGGCGTCGAGCATGACGGCGCTGAACGTCAAATATCGCACGATGTCGCCGCGCGACGCGAAGGACCAGGTGTTCGTCACCTGCATGCCGTGGCTCGATTTCACCTCGATCCAGCATCCGATGGCGTCCATCGCCGCGCCGGACATTCCGTCGTTCGCGTGGGGCCGTTTCCGCGACGGGCCGGACGGCCTGCAGCTGCCGTTCTCCGTGCAGGCGCATCACGGCTTCGTCGACGGCTGGCACATCCATCTGCTGGGGCGCCAGGTGGCCGACGAGCTGGCGGCGATCATCCGCTGAACGCGATGCCGTCGTTCCCGCGAAGGCGGGAACCCAAGTTTTGCATGCGTTGGCACGACGCATGCAACTTGGATCTCCGCCCGCGCGGGGATGACGACTCGAAGTCACGCGCATCTTAATCTCCGCCGCACCCACCTCCGCAGCTGCTGCCGCAACCGCTGCCGCCGCCGTCGCATCCACCGTCGCCGCCGCCATCGGCGCAGGCGTCGCCACCGTCCGCGAAGGCCATGCCGCCGCAGGAACTTCCGTCGGCGCCGGCTTCACGCCGGCCCAGGTGGGCGGCCAGCAGGTGCCGGTCGACGACGCCCGCCGCAACCAGCACCGTCAGCGCCAGTTCCGGATGCGGCCGCGCGCGCCACATGCCGCGGCCACGTTCGTTCAGGCGCGTGTGGACGATCTCGCCGGCGCGGCTCCAGTAGCCGTGCCCGCCCGGCATGCGCAGTTGCGCGTCCAGGCCGAACAGCGCGGGCAGGCGCATGCTGCGTGGCTTGATGCCGTCGCGTTCACGGCAGGCCGCGAACGTGTGCAGCAGGGCGTTCCCGACGAGCGCCGCCCGTTCCACGTGCGGTACCGCCGCGCCGAAGTGGCGTACGCAGAAGCGCTCCAGCGACACCGGGTTCCAGCGCAGCCACGCGTGCCACACCGAGTCCGCCGCTTCCGACGGCAGGGCGCAGGGCCGGCCGCTGTGCCGCACCGCGTCGAAGAAGCGCAGCAGGCCTTCCGCCGCGCGGGCATAAAAAAGGCATCCGTCCGGATGCCTTCGTATTCGCGCGGCGCGCTCGCGCGCCATTGACTTTCCAGTCCCGCCGGCAGGTCCGCCAGCGCGGCCTGCCAGGGCGAGGTGCGCCGCAGCCGTGCGGCGCGCAGTTCACTCAGTTTGTCTATTATCCACTTCATGTTGCCCCCCTGTTTGTTGTTGTCGGCAGGTCCAGCTTACGGGGCAAATATGACGGTTTGATGACTTATTTCAGGGCCGAGAAGATCGTCGTCAAACGGTCCTTCGTACCCTCGATACGCTCCAGGCGCGGGTAGCGCAGGCCGCCGCGGTAGTCGAGCGAGATCGTGCGCAGTACGTTGCCCTTCCTGACGAGCAGACGAATGGGCTTGCCGTCCTTCGCATCCCTGATCGCGGACGTCAAGCGTTCCGGCTTGTAGACGCGGTCGCCCACGGCCATGACGGTCGTGTTGGCGGCCAGGCCCGCGCGGAAAGCCAGGCCGTCCCACACGACGTTGCGCACGGCCCCGTCCTGCGCGACCGTGAAGCCGAGCGAGTACGTCAGGTCCAGCACCTTGTTGCGCTCGTCCACGCCCTTCAGGTAGTCGGTCGGCGTGTCCGTGTAGACCAGCTTCCAGCCGGCGCGGGCGAGGCCGTCCAGCGGGGCGCCGGGGCCGTGGCCGTCCAGCTTCGCGCGCAGGAAAGGCGCCCAGTCGTACGGCTGGACTTTATTGAGCGTCGCCACGACGTCGTCGAACGTGTAGAACGCGGGCAGGTGGCTGCCGTTGTTCACGCTGTAGAAGGCGCGCGCGAAATCGTCCAGCGAGCGCCTGTCGCCCGAGAGTTCGCGGATGCGCGTGTCGACGTCCAGCCAGATCAGCATGCCCTCGACGTAGTAATCCTCGCTGCGCTGCCAGTTCGGCCAGCCCAGGCCGCGGCGCGCGTTGAGGATCGGGTCGTAGACCGTGTCCTGCACGGCGCGCCACGCGCGGCCCGCGACGCTGTCGTAGCGCGCGGCGCTCGCGGCCAGCGCGTCGCGCGCGCCGGCGGCCGAGACGAGGCCGGAACGCGCGGCCAGCACGTTGCCCCAGTACTGCGTCTGGCCCTCGTACACCCACAGCAGCTCGTTGTCCATCGGGGTGTTGAAGTTGGGGACGTTCTGGCCGGCCGGGCGGCGGAACTTGCCGTTCCACGAGTGCGTGTATTCATGCGGGAGGAGGTCGCGTCCGGTCTCGCTCTTGGCCCAGTCGGTGAAATAGCCCGGCTTGACGCCGTTCTCGCTGGACTGGTGGTGCTCGCGGCCGATGCCGCCGAATTCGTCGGACAGCGCGAACAGGAAATCGTAGTGGTCGTAGTGATACGAACCATACAGTTTATACGCTTGTTGCACGAGCGCGCGGTGCGCCGCGATCTGCTCGGGCTTCGCTTCCAGGCTTTCCGGATTGTCGGCGAACACGTTCAGGCGGACGGGCACCTTGCCGCCCGGGTCGAGGTCGAAGCGCTTGCTGTAGCGGCCCGCGAACAGCGGCGAATCCATCAGCGTCTCCAGGTCGCTTGCCTTGAAGTGGACGTCGTCGCCGGCGCGGTTGTCCGTCTCCAGCGCGGTGGCGTACTGCCAGCCCGCGGGCAGCTTCAGGTTCGCCTGCACGTTGATGCCGCGCGCGACGTAGCCGGCCGGGTACAGGGTCGTCGAGATCCATTGCACGCCAAGGATATCGTCAGTCATCGTGATGCGGCCCTGGCCCGGTTCCAGCGGCGACAGGTACTGGTATTCCGCCTCCAGGCTCGTCGCGCCCTCGGGGACGTCCAGGTGGAACGCGTACACGTGCACCGGGTCGCGCTTCCATTCGACGGGCCTGCCGTTCGCCGTGAACTTCAGGCCCGCCAGCTGCGTGATCGGGCCGTTCGGGCCGTGGTTCGCGGGCAGCCATTGCGGATACAGCAGGGTGAGCGGGCCGGGCTTCACGGGGATCGTCATGTGCATGCGGAAGACCTGCTGCGACAGATCGGTCGCATCGACGTTCAACACGATGGTGCCGGGGTAGGGCTGGTCGACGGGCGCGGGCACGTCGGCATGTGCCGGAAAGGCCAGCGCCAGCGCGAGTGCGGCGGCTGAAACGGACGAAGCGAACTTGGAAGCGGTCATTGGCTGGAACCCTGGCGAAAGAACATAAACGGCCGAGTGTAGCACTGTGCAATGGGCCCAGATTCCGTCCGGCAGCGATCCAAATAAAATTTTAAAACAGGCCTTAAAAAAGATATTTTGTACGACTTGAAAAGGGGGGAGGTGGCCATTAGATTGGTTCCAACGGATGCTCACGATGAGGTCCGTCAACTTATCGCTTGTACTTTTTAGAGGATATCGAATCATGCGTACTTTTGACCTGTCCCCCCTGTATCGTTCCGCAATCGGCTTCGACCGCCTGGTGAACCTGCTCGAGCAACGCGCCGAAAGCGCGCCGAGCTACCCGCCGTACAACATCGAACTGGTGTCGGAAGACAAATACCGCATCGTGATGGCGCTCGCCGGTTTCACCCGCAACGAAATCGAGATCACGTCCGAACGCGACACCCTGCTCGTGACCGGCCGCAAACAGAAGGATGACGTGCAGCGCACCTTCCTGCACCGCGGTATCGCCCAGCGCGATTTCGAACAGCGCTTCCAGCTGGCCAACCACGTGAAGGTCGTCAGCGCCGGCTTCGACAACGGCATCCTGACCATCGAACTGGTGCGCGAAGTGCCCGAGGCATTCAAGCCGCGCAAGATCGCGATCGCTGATGCCAACGGCAACACCGACAACGTGCAAGTGCTGGAACAACCGGGCCAGCAACAACACGCCGCGTAATCGCGTCGTCCCCCTCGAAGAAAAAGGCGCTTCGGCGCCTTTTTCTTTTCTGCTATAGTTGGCGCCGCAAGTTTGGCAACGTTTCCAATTTGAGGAGAGCCGCATGCAGACCCCCCGTTTTATCCTGTCGGTGCTGGCCGCGATCGCCGCGCTGGCATCCCCCGCCCACGCCGCCCCGGTCCAGGCCTGGATCACCACCGGCGACCAGTCGCAACTGCTCGCACGCGCGCCCGATGCGCGCCTGGAGACGTCCGCAGATGCCGCGGCGATCACCGTCGACCCGTCCACGCGCTACCAGGAGATCGCCGGCTTCGGCGCCGCGATCACGGATGCTTCCGCGGACCTGATCCAGCACCTGGACCCGGCCCGCCGCGACGCGCTGCTGCGCCAGCTGTTCGGCCGCGAAGGCGAGGGTATCGGCCTGTCGTTCACGCGCCTGACGATCGGCGCCTCCGATTTCTCGCGCACCCACTACAGCTTCGACGACATGCCGCCGGGACAGTCCGACCCGCAGCTGAAGCATTTCTCGATCGATCCGCAGAAAAACACCGTGCTGCCGACGGTGAAGGCCGCGCTGGCCATCAATCCGCGCCTGAAGGTGGTGGCGTCGCCGTGGAGCGCGCCGGGCTGGATGAAGACGAGCGACAGCCTCGTGAAAGGCACCTTGAAACCGGCGGCGTTCGACGCGTTCGCGCGCTACCTGGGCCGCTACGTCGCCGCGATGCGCGAACAGGGCGTGACGATCTCCGCGCTCACCCTACAGAACGAACCGCACTTCGAGCCGGACAACTATCCCGGCATGCGCGTCGACCCGCACAAGCGCGCGGCGTTCATCCGCGACCATCTCGGACCGCTGCTGGCGCGTTCGCACCCCGGCACCGCCATCTTCGACTGGGACCACAACTGGGACGAGCCGGAGTCCCCCGCAATCGTGCTGTCCGATCCACGCGCGGCGCAGTACGTGAGCGGCATCGCGTGGCATTGCTATGGCGGCGACGTGCGCGCGCAGGGCCGGCTGCACGACCTGTTCCCGGCCAAGGACACGTGGTTCACGGAGTGTTCGGGCGGACGCTGGGCGCCGGACTGGTCGAAGAACCTGCAGTATTTCGCGAAGACGCTCGTCATCGACACCACGCGCAACTGGGCGCGCGGCGTCCTGTTCTGGAACCTTGCGCTCGATGCCAACGACGGCCCGCACCTGGGCGGCTGCAAGGACTGCCGCGGCGTCGTGACCATCGACGCGGCCACCGGCGCCGTCACGCGCAACGTCGAGTACTACGCGCTGGCCCACGCCAGCCGCTTCGTGCTGCCGGGCGCGCACCGCATCGCGACGACCGGGGAGAACAGCGTCACCTTCGTCAATCCGGACGGTTCGTACGCGCTGCTCGTGGCGAATGGCGATGCGCAGCCGCGTGCGTTCACGGTGCGCGTGGGGGCGGAGGCGTTCCGCTACACGCTGCCGGCGGCCAGCGTGGCGACGTTCACGTGGCGGGTTGCGCCATGAATGGACGACTCACTCGAAACCGTCGCCCCCGCGCAGACGGGGGGGCAATTTGCACGCGTATCGGCGGCGCAAGCAAAATTGGATCCCCGCCTGCGCGGGGATGACGGTTCAAGGTACGTAGCCAACCGCCCCGGCTTGCAGTATGCTTGGGCCCAAAAACCAGACCAACCGGGGAGACAAGTGTCAACCATCAAGGACGTGGCCCGCATGGCCGGAGTCGGCCTGGGCACCGCATCGCGCGTCGTGCGCGGCAAGGGATCGGTGTCGCAGGCCAAGATGGAACGCGTGCAGAAGGCCATCGCCGCACTCGGCTACCGGCCGTCGCACGCGGCGCGTTCACTCCTCTACGGCACGTCGCGCATGATCGGCGTGTACATTCCCCTGTTGTCCGGCACCTTCTACACGTCGATCCTGCAGATCATCGACACGGAACTGCGCGGCGCCGGCATGCACATGATGGTGGCGTTCGGCGTCAGCCGCGAGGACGAGCGGCGCCAGGCCATCGACGGCGTTAACTTCCTCATCGAGCGCGGGTGCGACGGCGTCGTCCTCTTCACGTCGCCGCTCACCGAGGAGGACCTCGCCGCGCTGGGTCCCAAGCGCGAGCGCGTGGTCGCCCTCAACGACAGCTTCGACGGCATGCCCGGCCAGTGCTTCACGGTCGATCACAAGCTCGGCGGCCGGCTCGCGGCGCGGGCGCTGCTCGATCATGCGCACCGCGACATCGCCGTCATCGCCGGGCCAAGCACTGCCGCCGACAACGTCGACCGCATCGCCGGCTTCATGGCCGAACTGGCCGGGGCGGGCATCGCCACGGACGACATCTGGATCTCGGAACGCGACTTTTCCTCGGCCGAGGGACGCGCCGCCGCGATGGAACTGGCCGCGTCCGGGCGGCCGTTCACCGCGCTGTTCTGCGCCAACGACGAGATGGCGCTCGGCGCGCTGTCGTACTTCCACGAAGCGGGCATCCGCGTGCCGCAGGACGTGTCCGTGATCGGCTACGACGACGCGCCCGCCGCCGCGTATTCGGCGCCGCGCCTGACGTCCGTGCACATCCCCTGGCGCGAGATGACCAGGAACGGCATCGCCGAGCTGCTCAACCTGTGCTACGGCTTCAACCGGCCCGTCACGCGCACCTTCCCCGTCAGCGTCAGCCTGCGCGCCTCCGTCGCGAACGTGGCCAAACGCCGCCGTTCCCAACCTTAAGGGACGTCTAAGACTGCTGCGCCAATATACTCCCTACGAAAAGAGCAGTTTTCAGAACCACTTTTTCCAATCTGGGAGCACGTCGATGTCTAACCACGGTAACGTTACTGCCATCACCGCAAAACGTCTCACGCTGGCCCTGTGCGCGGCCGGTGTCATTGGCGGCGCAGTTGGCGCGATCGCAGTCGAACACAATAATGCTTTGGCCGCCGCCGCAGCGGCCGCCACTGGCGCACCCAACCCCGCCGCCACCCCGGCTCCCGTGGCGGCCACGCCGGCACCCGTGGCCGGCAATCCTGCCAGCGTGGCCCTGCCGGACTTTACCAAGATCGTGTCGCACAACGGCCCGGCCGTCGTGAACATCCGCGTCGTCGGTACGACCAAGGTGTCGCAGCGCCAGATGCCGCAGTTCGACGAGGACGATCCGTTCTTCGAATTCTTCCGCCGCTTCCAGCCGCAGCAACCGCGCGGCGGCAACGGGCGCGGGGAGCTTGTCTACGGCGCCGGATCGGGCTTCATCGTCAGCCCGGACGGCGTCATCCTGACGAACGCGCACGTGGTGCGCGATGCCGACGAAGTCACGGTCAAGATGCAGGACCGCCGCGAATACCGCGCGAAAGTCCTCGGCTCCGATCCGCGCACCGACGTCGCCGTGCTGAAGATCGATGCGAAAAACCTGCCCGTCGTCCCGCTCGGGAACACGCGCAACCTGCAGGTCGGCGAATGGGTGCTGGCGATCGGTTCGCCGTTCGGCCTGGAGTCGACCGTGACGGCCGGCGTCGTGAGCGCGAAAGGCCGCACCATCGACAACAACGGCGTGCAGTTCATCCAGACCGACGTCGCGGTCAACCCGGGTAACTCGGGCGGCCCGCTGTTCAACACGCGCGGCGAAGTCGTCGGCATCAACTCGCAGATCTTCAGCCAGACGGGCGGCTACCAGGGCCTGTCGTTCGCGATCCCGATCGACGTCGCCGTGCGCATCAAGGACCAGATCGTCGCGACCGGCAAGGTGCAGCACGCGAAGCTGGGCGTCAGCCTGCAGGACGTCGGCCAGAGCTTTGCCGATGCGTTCAAGCTGCAGTCGCCGGACGGCGCACTCGTGGCGAACGTGGAGCGCGGCAGCGCGGCCGACAAGGCCGGCCTCAAGGCGGGCGACGTGATCCGCAAGGTCAACGGCCAGGCCCTGATCTCGGGCGGTGACCTGTCGGCCATCGTGGCGATCGCCAAGCCGGGCGACCGGCTGACGATGGACGTCTGGCGCGAAGGCAAGGAGATGCAGGTGACCGCGACGCTGGCCAGCGCCAAGGCCGATCCGGCCAGCCGCGACAACCTGGCCGGCATCGACGGCGGCGCCAAGCTGGGCCTGGCCCTGCGTCCGCTGGATCCGGCCGAGCGCAGCCAGGTCGGCGTCGCGGCGGGTCTCGTGGTCGAGGACGCGGGCGGCGCGGCGGCCGTGGCCGGCGTGCAGCCGGGCGACGTCGTGCTGGCCGTGAACGGCAAGCCGGTGGCGTCGGTGGCCCAGGTGCGCGACGTGGTGAAGAAGTCCGCCAAGTCGGTGGCCTTGCTGGTTCAGCGCGGGGATGAGAAGATCTTCATCCCGGTGCCGATCAGCTGATGGATCGTATAGTCTGATATCGGCACTGGTTTCTGAGAATCGGGGGATTGGATGCGGCTGCTGCTGGTGGAAGACGATACGATGATCGGCGAAGTAGTGCTCGACCTGCTGAGGGCCGAGCACTACGCCGTCGACTGGGTCAAGGATGGCGAGATGGCCGACACGGCCCTCATGCAGAACCAGAACTACGACCTCGTCGTGCTCGACCTGGGCCTGCCTCGCAAGGACGGGCTCGAGGTCCTGCGTGCGATGCGCGCCCGCAAGGACCGCACGCCGGTGCTGGTCGCCACGGCGCGCGACGCCGTCTCCCAGCGTATCGCCGGGCTCGATGCCGGCGCGGACGACTACGTCCTCAAACCCTACGATCTCGACGAACTGCTGGCGCGCATCCGCGCGCTGCTGCGGCGCGCCGCCGGGCGCGCCGAACCCATTTTCGAGTACAAGAACATCGCCGTGAATCCCGCCACGCGCGAAGTGCTGGTCGACGGCCAGCCGGTCGTGCTGTCGGCGCGCGAATGGGCCGTGCTGGAAGCGCTCGTCGCGCGTCCCGGCGCCGTGCTGTCGCGCGCCCAGCTCGAGGAAAAGCTGTACAGCTGGCGCGACGAAGTGTCCAGCAATGCGGTCGAGGTCTATATCCACGGCCTGCGCAAGAAGCTGGGCAGCGACTTGATCCAGAACGTGCGCGGCGTGGGCTACATGGTCCCGAAGGTGTGAAGGATTCCGCATGAAAGTCCGGGTCACGCATTCCCTGCGCGGGCGGCTGCTGTGGTTCCTGCTGGCGGCGATCACCATCGCGGCCGTCGCGCAGGCGTCCATCGCGTATCGCACCGCCCTCAACGACGCCGACCAGATCTTCGACTACCACATGCAGCAGATGGCGCTGTCGCTGCGTTCGCGCGTACCGCTGACGAGCACCGAGAACGCCGACGCCGACACCCCGATCAGCGGCAACGACGACCTCGTCGTGCAGGTGTGGTCGCCGGACGGCGTGCGCGTGTTCCGCAGCGCGTCGCACGCGCACCTGCCGCAGCGCGCCGTGCTGGGCTTTTCCAACGTGCGCGCGAACGGCACGACGTACCGCATCTTTTCGATCCAGACCGATAACCAGACCGTGCAGGTCGCGCAGGATCTCGCCGTGCGGCGCAGCATGGCCAGCAATCTCGCGCTGCGCACGCTGGGGCCGATCGCCGTCATGATGCCGATCCTGATGCTGGTCGTGTGGTGGGTCGTCAGCGGCTCGCTGGAACCCGTCGCGCGCGTGCGCAAGCAGGTGGCGTCGCGCCAGGCGGACGATTTGTCTCCCGTGTCCGAGGCCGGCTTGCCGGACGAGGTGCGCCCGCTCGTGCAGGAATTGAACCTGCTGTTCGGCCGCGTGCGCACGGCGTTCGACGCCCAGCAGCACTTCGTCGCCGACGCCGCGCACGAGCTGCGCACGCCGCTCGCCGCCCTGAAGCTGCAGGTGCAGAGCCTGGAGCGGTCGGACAGCCCGGACGCGAAGCGCGTCGCCGTCGGCCGCCTCACGGCCGGCATCGAACGCGCGACGCGACTGGTCGAGCAGCTGCTCGTGCTGGCGCGCCAGGAAGCGAGCGTCGCGGGCGGCGCGCCGCGCCAGCCGGTCGACATCGCCGGCGCGGCCAAGCGGGCCGTCGCGGAACTGGCGAGCGTCGCGGCCGCGAAGCAGATCGACCTCGGCCTGCAGCGCGCGGACAGCGCCGAAGTGGAAGGGCAGCCGGACGCGTTGATGATCCTGCTCCGCAACCTCATCGACAATGCGATCAAGTACACGCCGGAGGGCGGCACGGTCGACGTGTCGGTGGTGGCGGAACACCGCGGCGTGACCGTGACCGTGGAAGACAGCGGCCCGGGCATCCCGCCGGCGGAACGCGAGCGCGTGTTCGACCGCTTCTATCGCGTGCCGGGCAGCGACGCGAAGGGCAGCGGGCTCGGTCTTGCCATCATCAAGTCGATCGCGGAGCGGCATGGCGCGGCGCTGGCGCTGGGCGAATCGAAGCGGCTGGGCGGGCTCGAAGCCGCCGTCACGTTCCCAACCTGAACGCATCGCGAACGTCTCGAAGCCGCCGTCACGCTCCCAACCTGAACGCATCGCGAACGTCCGCGTGGGCACGGGGTGCCCACCCTACGATTCGATCGGGCCGTAGGGTGGGCTCCCCGAGCCCACGTTCAGTCAGCGGCAACGTACAGGGCCGTAGGGTGGGCTCCCCCGAGCCCACGTTCAGTCAGCGGCAACGTACAGCCGGATATTCGCCCCGTTGCCTTCGATGGTCTTCACCAGCCGGTAGCGATTGGCGAGTTCCTTCATCACGATCCCGTCCGGATCGTACAGCTTCGCCAGCCGCTCGATCAGCCACACGCGCGGATGCCCGGCCGTCAGCGCCCGGATCCGCATGACGTCTTCAGGCGCGATGTTCGGCGCGCCGGAATTGCCCGTGTAGGTGCGCGCCAGGTGCAGCGCGGGGAAAGGGCCCGGCAGATAGGCGACGGCCGGCCCCGACTTCATGTAGTAGGTGACGGGCATCTGCACCTCGTTCGGAAACGCGAGCACGACGTCGCCCGGCCGGCTGTCGCGCGCCACCTGCGCCAGCATCCCGCGCCAGTCTTCCGTGTGCGAGCGATAAAAACCCGCCACGGCATATGCGGACAGCGCCAGCACGACGGCGGTCGCGGGCAGGCGCCAGCGCGACGGCAGCCGGACGACGCCCAGCGCCGTCAACACCATCCCCAACGGCCCGAGCCACAGGAACAATCGCGACAGGAACACCGGCTTCACGAAATAGCTGTAGCCGGCGAGCGCGAGGATCGGCAGCACGAGCACGCACGCGAGCAGCCAGAAATGGGCGCGCGCCCGCTGCCACAGCCAGGCAAAGCCCAGCAGCACGAGCAGCGCGACGGGATAGTGCAGCACCTGGCCGCCGCTGATCACGGTCCAGGCAGCGGTGACGTTACGCGGCGTAAAACGGATCCAGTACGACAGGTGCGCCATCGCCGCGTTCTGTTTGACGAGCATCGGGATGAACGGCGACCACACGAGCAGTGCGCCGATGCCGGCTGCAGCCACGGCCAGGATCTGCGGCCGGCGCGGGCCGGGCGCGCTTGCCAGCAGCGCGACCGTCATCCCCGTCCACAGGCCCAGCGCGGCGAACACGCCGGTGTTGTGCAGCCACATCGTCAGGCCGGCGCTGACGGCGAGGCCGGTGATCCAGCACCACCGGCGGGAATCTGGCCGCACGAAGGACAGCACGAGCATGCCCGCAAAGAACACGGCCAGCGATCCGGCCAGCGCCTGGAGCGCGTACGGCCTGGCCTGTTGCGCATACTGGATGCTCGCGGCGTTCACGGCGAGGAACAGGGCGGCCAGCAGCGCGACACGCTCCGCCTGCGCACCGATTCGTGCCCAGCGCGCGCCGGCGGGCAGCGCGAACACCGTGAGCACGCTGGCGAGGACGGACAGGCTGCGCATGGCCGCCTCGTGCGTGCCGAACAGCGCGGTCCAGCCCTTGAGCAGGGTGTAGTAGAACGGGGGATGCGTCTCGTACAGCGGCACGCTCGTCCACAGTTCGCGCAGCGGGACGGCGGCGAACCACGCGCTGTACGTCTCGTCCAGCCATAGCGAGCGGCCGGCCAGCGTGGGCAGGCGCAGCAGCAGGGCGAGGCCTGTCACGAGCAGGGCCAATGTCCAGAAGCGGGCCTGTGGTAGGTCGCGCCCGCGCGGCGCGGCGGTCGACAGGGGCGTCAGCGGGCCTTGCTGGCTTGAAATGTCCATAGCGAATTGACGACATAGGTGACGCACACCAGGATGCCCGTCACGAGGACCTGGGCCAGGCGATAGTCGAGGCGCACGCCGTTCACCAGCACGGCCATCGCGGCACCGTTGAGGGCCGCTGCCATGCCGGCCGTCGCGAAGAAGCGGGCAGCCGTACGCCAGGCCAAATGCGAATGCGCATGGCGGCGGAACGTAACGACGGCGTTCATCACGAAATTGATGACGGCGCCGATGAGCGCGCCGACGACGGACGCCGGCACGGGCGCGAGCACGCCGAGCGAGACAGCCGTGAACAGGAAGGCGTAATGCCCGGACATCCCCGCCAGGCCGACGGCTGCATAGGTCAGGAAGCGGCCCACGCCGCCGCGTTCAGGCATGGGCCATCGCCTTTTCGTAGCGCTTGCGCACGAGGTACACGGGCCGTCCCTTCGATTCGAGGTAGATGCGGCCCACGTATTCGCCGAGCACGCCGATGCCGATCAGCTGGATGCCGCCGAGCAGCAGGATCGCCGTCGCCAGCGACGCATAGCCGGGCACGTCGACGCCGTACAGCATCGTGCGGATGACGAGCCAGAACGCGCGCGTCAACGCGAAGATCGCCACGCTGACGCCCAGGTAGGTCCAGATGCGCAGCGGCAAGGTCGAAAAGCTGGTGATGCCTTCCAGCGCAAAATTCCACAGCTTCCAGCCGGAAAACTTGGTCTTGCCCGCCGCGCGCGGCGCACGCTTGTATTCGACGACGGCCGTCTTGAAGCCGACCCACGCGAACAGGCCCTTCATGAAGCGGCACGATTCCGGCAGCGTCTTCAACGCGTTGGCGACATTGCGGGTGAACAGGCGGAAGTCGCCGACGTTTTCCGGGATCGGCAAGTCGGCCATGTCGTTGTGGATGCGGTAGAAAAATTGCGCGGTCCATTTCTTCAGCAGCGAATCGGACTCGCGGTCGGCCCGCTTGGCCAGCACGACGTCGTAACCCTCGCGCCATTTCTCGACCAGCCTGCCGATGACGTCGGGCGGGTCTTGCAGATCCGCATCGAACGGCACAATGAGGTCGCCGCGCGCTTCGAAGATGGCGGCCGTCAGTGCCGCCTCTTTGCCGAAATTGCGCGTGAGATCGACGACGCGCACGCGGGCATCCGCGTGGGCATACGCGATGAGGGAGTCGAGCGTGCGGTCGCGGCTGCCGTCGTTTACGCACAGGATCTCGAAGCGGATGTTCGGAATGCGTTCGAGTTCCGGGATCACGCCGCTGAAGAAATGCGGGATCATCTCCTGCTCGTTGTAGAACGGCACGACGAGCGACAGCAGGGGCGGTTCTATCGGGCCGACCGCGACCTTGTCGGGAACCACGGTTTCGTTGGGGAAGCTCATATCGATCCGTCGACAGCCTGGTATGCATCAGCGATAAAACATAACACAGGTTGGTCGAACGCGATGTTCGCATTGGCGTGCGATGACGGTAGATGCCGTCAGGATGCGTTCAGTTCGGCTCGGAAACGTACCGGTCAACGTCCTCCCGGCGGAGGCGGGGACCCAGTTTGTATGCGTTGCGGCAGCTCATGCAAACTTGGCCCCCCGCCTGCGCGGGGGGGACGGTATTCCGGATGCGCCTACGTTTTTAGAACTTGTGCGACAGACGCGCGAAGTAGGCGGCGCCGTTCAGGCCGAACTGCACGCTCTCATACTTGAAGCCATTATCCGTCTCATCCGGATTCTGCTGCGTCGGATGCACATTGAAGATATTGGTGCCGCCGACGGTCAGCTTGGTCTTCTCGGTGAACGACCACGTGAACGCGAGGTCGGCCGACGTCTTGGCCTTGTAGTACTGGTTCGGCACCGGCGGACCGGAGAACGTGCCCAGCGTCTGCGGACCGTAGTGGATGATGCGGAAGTCCGATTCCAGCTGGCCCAGCGTGTAGTCGAAGTCCAGCGTGGCCTTGCGGCGCGGGCCGCCCTGTTCGATGAACAGGCGCTCGCGTTCGGACAGCAGCACGTCTTCGTAGCCGGCCAGCGCGGCCGGTGCATGCACGCCCGTCACTTCGGTCTTGCTGAAGTTCATGGCGAGATACGTGGCCAGCTTGCCGGCGCCCAGGTTCGTGCGGTGCGACGCGGTCAGGTCCAGGCCGCGCGTGCGGGTGTCGACGGAGTTCACGAAGAACTGCGCCTGGCCCACGCCCAGGTTCTGCAGGATGGCGCCCAGGGCCGGGTAGTTGTCGGCGTCGAAGCGGCCCGACAGCACGATGCGGTTGTCGATCTGGATGTGGTACAGGTCGGCCGTGACGGAAATGGCTTTCGTCGGCGTCCACGTCGCGCCCAGCGTGTAGCTCTTCGATTTCTCTTCATGCAGCTTCGGGATGCCGGCCGCGTTGGCGACCTTGCCGCCGTTCGGCGCGAGCACGACGTCCATCGGCACGCCGGCGACGAAGTCGGTGAAGGTCGACGAGAAATAGACCTGTTGCAGAGACGGTGCGCGGAAGCCCGTGCTGGCCGAGGCGCGCAGCAGCAGGTCGTCCGTCGCCTTGAAGGCGCCGGCCACCTTGCCGGTCGTCGTCGAGCCGAAGTCCGAGTAGCGCTCGTGGCGCACGGCGGCCTGCAGCTTGGTGCGCGGGGCGATGTCGGCCTCGAAGTCGAGGTAGGCGGCGGAGCTGTGACGGTCGCGGTTGGTGGCGTCGCCCGGCTGGAAGCCCGGGAAGCCCTGGCTGCCGGCATTGCCGCCGAAGCCCAGGCCGTCGACGTCGTTGTACGAACCCGGCTCGCCCGCGAAGATCTGGTAGTTCTCCTTGCGGTATTCGAAGCCGAACGCGGCGTTCAGGCCGCCGAGGATGTCGTCATAGAAGCGGCTGAAGTCGGCGTTGGTCGTCAGCTGGCGGAACGAGAAGCCGCCGGCGTCGAATTGCGACGGGCTGATGCCCTTGCCGCCGTTGATCAGGTCCAGGTTCGCGATCGACGCGTTCAGCGTGTGCGCGATGTCGTAGCGCATGCGGTTGTAGCCATAGGTTTGCGAGAAATCGCTGGCCCAGTCGCCGATGCGGGTGCGGTAGCCGATGATGCCGTAGCGGTCGTCGATGTCGCCGTTGATGAACGGGACGAAGCCGCCCGGGTACATGGCGGCCGAGTTGCGCGACGGGATGTCGTCCGAACCGATGCCGCCGCGCGCCCATGCCGCCGACGACGCATCGCGCGTCTGGGCGCCGGCCGTCAGGTACAGCTTGCCCGGGCCGACCGGGAATTCGCCGTTCAGGTAGACGGTCTCGTTCTTCGACTTGGTGTCGCCGATGATGCGCAGGCTGCCCGGGTCGGAGCGGTTGGAGCGGCCGCGGTCGTAGTATTCGCCGGTGATGCCCAGCACGCCGTCCGCGACGGCCACGCCGCAGTACGCGGAGGCCAGCCAGTTCTTGCCGTCGTGCCTGGAATATTCGCCGAAACCGGCAACCGCTTCGCAGCCCAGGTCCTTGCGCAGCTCGACGTTGATGACGCCGGCGATGGCGTCCGAGCCGTATTGGGCGGCGGCGCCGTCGCGCAGCACCTGCACGTTCTTGATGGCGAGGACGGGGATCGCGTTCATGTCCGTGCCCGTGTTGCCGCGGTTGCGCGCGCCGAACAGGTTCACGAGGGCCGTCGTGTGGCGGCGCTTGCCGTTCACGAGCACGAGGGTCTGGTCGGAGCCGAGGCCGCGCAGGGCGGCGGAGTCGACCAGGTCGGCGCCGTCGGCACCGGTCTGGCGCGTCGAGTTGAACGACGGCGAGATGTTGGCCAGGGTCTGGGCCAGGTCGAACTGTCCGCTCTGCTCGGCGGCCTTCGTCAGCGGGATGTAGTCGACGGGAACCGGGGTATCGGTGGACGACGTGTTGCCGACGCGGCGCGAGCCGACGATGTTGACGCTCTGGATATTGGCGTCGGAAGCGGCGGGCGCGGTGGCATTTTGTGCGAAGGCGGCCGGCGCGAAAGCCAGTGCCGCGCTGCCGTACAGGCCCAGCAGGACGGACTGGCGGATCGTTGTAAGTTTCAAGGGGTGGGCTCCAGGGAAAAATTGCATATTAATGAATTTCCATGAAGGCAACCATTGGACGTCTCATAACCGCAACAAGCTCATCCATATCGGGAATTCATGGCGGGTGCTGGAAATGATGAGTGATTGTCGAAAGGCGGGGGCCGATGGCCGACGTGGAATGACCATTACAGCGTCGTATCACTTCCAAATACTCAATGAAAAATGCCAGTCAGCTTGACTGACTGGCATTGCGCGAAGCTGCCCCTTGATACCTGGCCGACCTTAGTTGGTGTAGATCAGGCCACGGCCGGTTCCGCTGAAGTAGATGCGGCCGTAGGTATTCCAGTCGCCCGCGATCGCTCCGATGCCGCCGAACTGGTGGGCGTCGTCGTTGAAGCGCGACCAGGTGGCGCCGCCGTCGTCGGAGCGCCACACGCCCCACACGCCGCTCCTCGTACCCACGACGTAGACCGCGGCCGAGTACGACGCGCCGGCCTTGGCCTTGCCCAGGGCGATGGCACTGGCAGCCGGGGATTGCCCCGTCGTGCCGCTGCCCGCCACCGTCGCGAAGCCGCTCAGCTTCGTCCAGGTCGCCGCGGAGTCCGTCGAATGGTACACGGCGTTACCGTCCGTCAGCCAGAGGTCGCCCTCGGCGTTCGGGTTTACCACCATCGACGTGGTCCACCATGCGTTCGGCGCCAGTTGCGCCGCCGTCGAGCCCGCGCTCAGCGTGAAGGTATGGCCGCCATCGGTCGAGACGTAGACCTTGCCGGCGGTGCCCCACGTTGCGCCGCCCGAGTCATAGGCGTAGACCTTGCTCGCGTTCTTGCGGTCTGCGGCCAGGCGGTAGCCGCGATCCCAGCCGTTGGCCACGCTCGGCAGCGGCGGCAGGTTAGTTGCGGTCCAGCTCGCGCCGTTGTTCGTGGTGTACGACGGCACGGAATTGGCCGGCGCCCAGATCACGTTGTTGCGCGACGTGACCACCAGGGTCGTGGAGCCACCCGTATTGTCCTTGGCTCCAGCGGGCAGGGTCGCGAAGTTCGCCCACGTCGCGCCGCCGTCGCCGGACCAGAAGCCGAAGCCCTTGGCATCAAGCCAGTTTGCGACGCCCGAACCGGCGATGTATTGCGGATCGGACCATGCCACGTCGGCCGCGTTGCCGCTGCTCCAGTTTGGCGTCGGGCCCCTGGTAGGTTTCGTCGCGAGGTCCGTCTGGATCCAGGTGCCGATGTCGCCCGCGCTGTTGACGAACTTGTACGTCGCGCCGGCCGGCGGGGTGACGAGCGCATTGGTCGCGGTCTCCTCGAGATTGGTGACGGCGTCGCCCCAGGTCGGCGTGGCCGTCGAGGCGTTCAGCGTTTCGAGGATACCGCCGCCATGGACGTGCGAGATGTGGTCGGGGTTGCTCGGATCGATCTCGATGTCGTCCACCCAGCCGCCGCCGCTGCCGCCCGGCTTGCCCAGTTCGATTTCCTTCCAGTTGGCACCGCCGTCGACCGACAACTGGACGACCTGGCCGAAACCCCAGGTGTTCGCGACGCCCAGCACGATGCGCGCATTCGCGCCGCTGCCGTAGACGGACAGGCCGCCGTAGCCGCCGTAGTCGACGCTGTTGAGCAGATCGAACCTGGTGCCGTCGAACTTGTACAGCTTGCTCGGCCCGCCGATCCCTGGGCCGCTGCCCTGGGTGAACGGCACATAGATCGTGCCGTCGACGCCGCGCACCATATGCGGAATGAAGCCGGAGACCGGCGTCGCGACCGGCGCCCACGACGCGCCGCCGTCGGTGGATTTGTACAGGTTCGAGGTCAGTCCGGCCGCGGCGACGTAGTCGGGCGCGATGGCCACGTAGATGGTCTGCGTGGCCGTGCCGGTGCCCTTGGTGCTCGTATCGAACACGACCGTCTCGATGCCGCCGTCCTTGACCTGGGCCGACGTCATCGTGACGGACGACAGCGACGTGACCTGGGCCCAGGTCTTGCCAGAATCCGTGCTCTTCCACAGGCCGGCCACGCGCGAGCCGAAGAACAGCGTCGACGGCTTGTTCGGATCGACCATCAGGCGTTCGCCGAGCGGGCGGCCGCCGTTATTGCCGCCCATCGCGAACGGCACGTCATAGTGCGTCCACGTGTTGCCGCGGTCGCTCGAGATATAGATACGGCCATTGCCTTCGAACGTGTACATGCCCGTCATCATGTAGACGAGCTGGTCGTTGTTCGGATCGAGGGCGATGCTTTCGATGCCGTGGAACCGGCTCTCGGTACCGCTGAAGCCGAGGCCGTCCGTGATCGGCGTCCACGACTTCGACGTGTCGTCCCAGCGATAGGCGCCGCCGATGTCGGTGCGGGCATACAGCACGTGCGCGGACGTCGGGTGATAGATCAGGCCCGTGACGTAGCCGCCGCCCCCCCACTTCACGCTCGTCCACGTGGCGGCCGCGCCGCTGGCGTCCGTGCCTGGGCTCGTGCTGCCCGGGTCGGTCGTGCCGCCGGTGCCGCCCGTGCCGCCGGTACTGCCGGTGCCGCCGGTGCCGCCCGTGCCGCCCGTGCCGCTCGAACCGCTCGAACCGCTCGAACTGCTCGAACCGCTCGAACCGCCGCCGCCGCAGCCTGCCGCGAGGCTTGCGATGATCGCCAGGACGATGAGTCGTTTGTTTTGAATTCCCATGATGTCTCCTACCAGATACAAGATTAATGGTTCAATGTCCGGGCCGGCGGACGGCGCCAGGTATGGGTGTCGAAACTGCCCTCGGACTGGCGCGACGTTTATAGAACGCAAATGTTTCTTATATATTTAATACCCTTGTGGCCGCACGATCACGCTGCAGCTACCTGCTTCGTCAGAAAGCGAGTGCTGTCCGCCTCTGCTCCGCGAAAGATCCTCCGCCGTTCGGGAGCGTTCGGCGTCCGATACGCGGATTAACCAAATATTCCGCCACAATTAATAAACATTAACTGAGTCTAGACGCCAACATTTTCTACTGTCAACGCGAATTGCGAGTGAAAAATGCCAGGCCACAGTATGATTTTTCGTTTGGCCGGCCACGGCCGGTGCGCTGTTCGTCGCCATGACGGGGCTACGGCCAGGCCAGCGACCGCCGGTGTTCGCTGGCCGCCGGCTTCGACCATCACCTCGTCAAACCGCTCGATTTGCAGGCGTTATACGCGCTCCTCGACGCGTCCATTCCGGGCTGAGTAGAATGCCTGCCATCCAACAGCCCAAAAGGAAAACAGGATGAGCTCGATTCCGCTCCCTACTTACGATGACGTCGTCCAGGCCGCATCCCGTATCGCCGGCGTCGCCAACCGCACCCCGGTGCTGACGTCGCGTACCGTCGACGAGGCCTTCGGCGCCCAGGTCTTTTTCAAGTGCGAGAACATGCAGCGCATGGGCGCTTTTAAATTCCGCGGCGCCTGCAATGCCCTGATGAAGTTCTCGCCCGAGCAGCGCCGCGCCGGCGTCGTCGCGTTCTCGTCGGGGAACCACGCGCAGGCCATCGCGCTGTCCGCGAAGCTGCTCGGCATCCCCGCCACGATCGTGATGCCGCAGGACGCCCCCGCCGCCAAGGTCGCCGCCACGCGCGGCTACGGCGGCAACGTCGTGATGTACGACCGCTACACGGAGGACCGCGAACAGATCGGCCGCGACCTCGCGCAGAAGCACGGCCTCACGCTGATCCCGCCGTACGATCACCCGGACGTCATCGCGGGGCAGGGTACGGCCGCGAAGGAGTTGTTCGAGGAAGTCGGGCCGCTGGATGCGTTCTTCGTGTGCCTGGGCGGCGGCGGGTTGCTGTCCGGCGCCGCGCTGGCCACGCGTGCCTTGTCGCCGTCATGCCGCCTGTACGGCGTGGAACCGGAGGCGGGCAACGACGGCCAGCAATCGTTCCGCTCGGGCGCGATCGTGCACATCGACACCCCGCAGACCATTGCCGATGGCGCCCAGACCCAGCACCTGGGGAACCTCACGTTCCCGATCATCCGGCGCGATGTCGACGACATCCTGACGGCCACCGACGACGAACTGGTGCAATGCATGCGCTTCTTTGCCGAGCGCATGAAGATCGTCGTGGAGCCGACCGGCTGCCTCGGGTTCGCGGCGGCGCGGCGCATGCAGGATGAGTTGCGCGGCAAGAAGGTCGGGATTCTCGTCAGCGGCGGCAACATCGACCTGGCGAAGCTGAGCGGCTTCCTGGCCGGCTGACTAGCGTCAAACCGGGGTCAGAGCCCGATTTTTGGAAATTGCCCAAAATCGGGCTCTGACCCCGGTGTTCATGTCGATTTCGTGATGCCTTGTTCGTCGTAGGCATGTGGCATCCATTTCACCCAACACTAGGAGGCATCATGAACAAGCAGATCTTCGTCAACCTGGCCGTCAAGGACCTGGACAAATCCAAGGCGTTCTTCGAGGCGCTGGGCTATACCTTCAATCCCCAGTTCACCAACGAGAGCGGTGCCTGCATGGTGATCGCGGACGGCAGCATCTACGCGATGCTGCTCACGGAACCGTTCTTCAAGACGTTCGTCGACAAGCCCCTCGTGCAGGCGAAGGAAGCGACGGAAGTCCTCGTCTGCCTGAGCTGCGAGAGCCGCGAGGAAGTGGATGCGCTGGTGGCGAAAGCCGTTGCTGCCGGCGGACGCGCACCGCGCCCGCCGCAGGACCACGGCTTCATGTATGGCCACGGGTTCGAAGACCTCGATGGCCATATCTGGGAACTGGCCTGGATGGCGCCCCAGGCTTGAATTAATTTATTGACTTCAGTTCATCGAGTGTAATCCGATGATGTTGCCCTCGGTATCTTCGACGAGGGCGATGTGGCCGTACTGCCCGATCGAGAACTTGTCCTTGAAGATGCGCCCGCCGTTCGCGGCGGCGCGCGCTGCCTCGACGGCGCAGTCGGCGCAGCTGAAATAGACGATCGTGCTGTTGCCGCCGGCCTTGCAGCCTTCCATCTTGACGATCGAGCCGGCCGCACCGCCGGCGTTCGGGTCGCCCGTGAAGGCCCACATCTCCAGGCCGCCCGGCGCTTCGCTGCCTTCCGGCGCGAGGTTGTCCAGTTTTGTTTCGAACACGGCTTCATAGAAAGCGCGGGCGCGCTTCATGTCGTCCACATAGATTTCGAACCAGCCTACGACGTTCCGTTCCATTTCGGTCTCCTTGATGAGTGGGTTGGGGGGTACAACGCCTGCGAATCAAATGGTTTCGACCGCGCCGCCGACGAGAATGGCGGCACCTTCCTTGCGCGTGCGGATCAGGCAATCGCCGCCCGTCGCGCGGCCCTGGCGCAGCCGGATGCCCAGGCCGAGCAATGCCGTCAGCGCACCGGCCGCGACGCCCGTCGCGCTGTCTTCCAGCCGCGGGTCGAGGTGGTTGAAGTTGCGGCCCTCGAACGTGCCGTCGTCCCGGCGGCACCAGGCATAGATGCCGTTGATGCCCGCTTCCTTGCCCCACGCGGCGATGCGTGCGAGGTCGGGCGCGAGGCCATATAAAGCGTCCGTATCCGCCACCTTGACGAGCAGCTTGGGACTGCCGACCGACGCCACGCGCGGCGGCGTGCCCAGCGACGCCGCCGGTACGCCCAGCAGTTCGGCCGCCACGTCGGCGGTCACGTCCCGCGCCGCCACCGGCTGCGCGGACAATCGCACGAAATATTCCTCGCCGTCCCGCACCAGTTCCAGATGTTGTCCTTCGACCGCCGTGCGTACGGCGATGGCACCCGCGTGCGGATCGCGCGCGAACAGCACGGCCGCCACGGCCAGCGTCGCGTGGAGACACAGCGGGCTGCGCTTGTGCGGATAGTAGTAATCGACGGACAACGCACCGTCGCTCCCCACGTCGATGAAGACGCAGGTCGTGTCGCGCGCGCGGGCGAGGGCCTGGCGTGCATCCGGGTCTTGTTCTTTGTCCTCGATGACGAGGGCCGGGTTCCCGGTACCTGGACGGGAACTGAAGCAGCGCAAAGAATGGATGTGCATATTTGGCAAGGTCGGGTTCGTCGGATATACTGGGTTTATATACAGTATTTCATAATACACCATTTTGCCTGAAATGCCATGCCAAATCTTCCGCCGACCCGCCTGAGTCCACCCACGCACGACCCCCACCTGGGCGCGGCGGCAGGGCTGCCGGCGTATGCGGAACTGTTTTGCCTGTCGAACTTTTCGTTCCTGCAAGGCGCGTCGCATGCGGAAGAACTGGTGGACCGCGCCGTGCAGCTGGGCTACACGGCGCTGGCGCTGGCGGACGAGTGCTCGCTGGCCGGCGTCGTGCGCGCGCATGCGGAAGCGAAGCGGGCCAAGCTGCCGTTCATCGTCGGCGCGCATTTTCATCTGCAGCATCCGGAGGATGGCAGCCGCGCGTTGTCCCTGTTATTGCTGGCGCAAAACCGCAACGGCTACGGCAACCTGTCCGAGATGATCACGCTGGGCCGCACGCGCAGCGAGAAGGGCACGTACCGGCTGCATCCGTCCGATTTCGATGCGCCGCCCGAAGGCCTCGAGCACCTGCGCGGCATGCCGGACTGCCTGGCGATCCTGCTGCCCGCGTATTCGGGCCACTCATTTGCCCAACCTTCGGAAGACGTCGACCGCCTGCACCATCAGGCCGCATGGCTGGCGCAGACCTTTCCCGGCCGCGCGTGGCTCGGCCTCACGCTGCTGCACCGCGCGTTCGACGACGCGCACCGCGCCACCATCGAGGAAGTGGCGTGGCAGCACGGCATGCGCATCGTCGCGTGCGGGCACGTGACGATGCACGTCCGTTCGCGCAAACCGCTGCAGGACACGATGACGGCCATCCGCGCCGGCAAGCCCGTGGCGCAGTGCGGCTACCAGCTGGCGCCGAACGCGGAGCAGCACCTGCGCTCGCGCGTGCGCCTCGCGAACATCTATCCGCGCGCGGCGCTGGACGAGACGGTGCGCATCGCGCGCCTGTGCACGTTCTCGCTGGACGAGCTGCGCTACGAGTACCCGGACGAGGTGGTCCCGCCCGGCCACACGGCCGCGAGCTACCTGCGCGAGCAGACCTGGATCGGCGCGCACCGGCGCTTCACGGAAGGCATCCCGGCGAAGGTCCAGGCGCAGATCGAATACGAGCTCGCGCTGATCGCCGAGATGCGCTACGAGCACTACTTCCTGACCGTGTACGACATCGTGCGCTACGCGCGCTCGCAACACATCCTGTGCCAGGGCCGCGGCTCGGCGGCCAATTCCGCCGTGTGCTACTGCCTGGGCATCACGGAAGTCGATCCGGCGCGGGGCAACCTGCTGTTCGAGCGCTTCATCTCCCGGGAGCGCAACGAACCGCCCGACATCGACGTCGACTTCGAGCACCAGCGCCGCGAGGAAGTCATCCAGTACATCTACCGGAAGTACGGGCGCACCCGCGCGGCGCTGGCGGCCGTCGTCATCAGCTACCGCCCGAAAAGCGCGCTGCGCGACAGCGGCCGCGCGCTCGGCGTGGACCTCGCCATCGTCGACAAGGTGTGCAAGCAGCACCACTGGTTCGACGGCAAGGCCGATTTGCTGAACCGCCTGGCCGAGAGCGGGCTCGATCCGGACGCGCCGCTGTCGCAGCAATGGGCGTCGCTGGCGCAGCGCCTGCTCGGTTTTCCGCGCCACCTGTCGCAGCATCCGGGCGGGTTCGTGATGGCGCGCGGGCAGTTGTCGCGCCTCGTCCCCATCGAGAACGCGACGATGGAAGACCGCAGCGTGATCCAGTGGGACAAGGACGATCTCGAGGAACTGGGCCTCATGAAGGTCGACGTGCTGGCGCTCGGCATGCTGTCGATGCTGCGCCGCGGACTGGAACTGGTCGGCCTGCGCCACGGCACGACGTTCGAGATGCAGGACATCCCGCACGAGGACCCGGCCACATACGCGATGATCCGCCGCGCGGACACGGTCGGCGTCTTCCAGATCGAATCGCGCGCGCAAATGAGCATGCTGCCGCGGATGAAGCCGAAGACGTTCTACGACCTCGTGATCCAGGTCGCGATCGTGCGTCCCGGCCCGATCCAGGGCGGCATGGTGCATCCGTATTTGCAGCGGCGCGAGCAGAAGGAGCCGGTCAAGTATCCGAGCCCCGACATGAAGGTGGCGCTGGAACGGACGCTGGGCGTGCCGATCTTCCAGGAGCAGGTGATGCAGGTGGCGATCCTCGCGGCCGGCTTCACCCCGGGCGAGGCGGACCAGCTGCGCCGCGCGATGGCCGCGTGGAAGAGGAAGGGCGGCCTCGAAAAATACTATGAGCGCATCGTCGGCGGCATGCTGGCGAAGGGCTACGACCAATCCTTCGCGGAGCAGATCTTCAGCCAGATCCAGGGCTTCGGCGAATACGGCTTCCCCGAATCGCACGCGGCCAGCTTCGCGCTGCTCGCGTATGCCAGTTCCTGGCTCAAGTGCCACGAGCCCGCCGCGTTCCTGTGCGCACTGCTGAACAGCCAGCCGATGGGCTTCTACAGCCCGTCGCAGCTCGTGCAGGACGCGCGCCGGCACGGCATCGAGGTGCGTCCCGTCGACATCACGATCAGCAGCTGGGAGTCCACGCTGGAAGACCTCGACGATCATGCACGCGGCCAGCCCGCCGTGCGCCTCGGCCTGCACATGCTGCGCGGGATGGCACAGGAAGCGGTGGAGCGCATCGAGCTCGCGCGTGCGCTGCGGCCGTTCGCGAACGTCGCCGACCTCGCGCGCCGCGCTGGACTCGATCGCGGCGACCTGCAGGTGCTCGCCGCCGGCAATGCGCTCGGACCGCTCGCGGGCCACCGCCGCCAGGCCTTGTGGGAAGCGGCGGGCGCCGTGCCCGACAAGGATTTATTGAAGCCCACGGCGCCCGACGAGGACGTGCCCGAGCTGCCCGCGCCGCAGGAGGGCGAGGAGATCGTCGGCGACTACCGCGCGCAGGGCCTCACGCTGGGCCGCCATCCGCTGGCGCTGCTGCGCGACCGGCTGCTGGCGCAGCGCTTCCTGCCGGCCGACGTGCTGCACGATTTCCAGAATGGCCAGCTCGCGCGCGCCTGCGGCATCGTCACCGTGCGCCAGCGTCCCGGCACGGCGAAGGGCGTGCTGTTCCTGACCATCGAGGACGAGACGGGCAACATCAACGTGATCGTCTGGCCGCAGCTCGTCGAGCAGCAGCGGCGCGAAGTGCTGAACGCGTCGCTGCTGGGCGTGTACGGCGTGTGGCAGCGCGAAGGCGAAGTGCGTCACCTCGTCGCCAGGCGCCTCGTCGACATGTCGCACCTGCTCGGCAAGCTCGATGCGCGCAGTCGTGACTTTTGCTAGGTTTTGCTTGACACAATCGGCATAAACTTTTTATATTAAAAGAATGCTCACCGCGAACTCCACCTTTCTGACTTCCCTAGCGCTACCGCTAGTGCTACCGCACCTGGCCTGAATCGCCATTCCCGCAGCTCGTCCTCAGTTCGTCTGCCGTGCCGTACCGCCGAAGTTTCAGAATAAGGTTCGCCATTCCATGTTCTCTCCCGTCTTTCGACTAGCGTCCGGTTGCCTGGCCACGTGCCCCGTGGCAGCCGGGCAGCCTTTCCGCCACCTCTGATTTCCGTCGTCTGGATTCCGTGATCCGCATGCGCGCGCCATGCGGCAGGGACCCGTCGCGTCCGCGTTTTCCCACAGCCCTGAAAAGGAGTCGTCCATGTTGTCGCACCCCGCAGCAAAGTACCGCCGTTTCCCGACAGTCCCCACCGAATCTCTCGTCACCTTCCGCGCCTGGCCGGACCGCATCATCGACCGTCCGCCCATCTGGATGAGCACCGACCTGCGCGACGGGAACCAGGCCCTGATCGAGCCGATGAGCGTGGAGCGCAAGCTGCGCATGTTCGAACAGCTCGTCAAGATCGGCTTCAAGGAAATCGAAGTCGCGTTTCCCTCCGCGTCGCAGACGGATTTCGATTTCGTGCGCAAGCTGATCGAGGAAGACCGCATTCCGGACGACGTGACGATCGAGGTGCTGACCCAGTCGCGCGAGGACCTGATCCGCCGCACCGTGGACTCGCTGCAGGGCGCGCGGCGCGCCATCGTCCACCTCTACAATCCGATCGCGCCCGCGTTCCGCCGCATCGTGTTCGGCGCGACCCGGGAAGACGTCAAGCAGATCGCGCTGAACGGCACCCGCCTGATCAAGGAACTGACCGACGCGCGGCCCGGCACGGAATGGGTCTTCGAGTACTCGCCGGAGACGTTCAGCATGACCGAACTGGAATTCTCGAAGGAGGTGTGCGATGCGGTCTCCGCGATCTGGCAGCCGACGCCGGACCGCAGGATGATCGTCAACCTGCCGTCGACGGTCGAGTGCAGCACGCCGAACGTGTATGCCGACCAGATCGAATGGATGCACCGCCACCTGGAGCGGCGCGACGCCATCGTCCTGTCCGTCCATCCGCACAACGACCGCGGCACGGCCGTCGCGTCGGCGGAACTGGCGGTGATGGCGGGCGCGGACCGCGTCGAAGGCTGTTTGTTCGGCAACGGCGAACGCACCGGCAACGTGGACATCGTCACCCTGGCGCTGAACCTGTACACGCAGGGCATCCACCCGGGCCTCGATTTTTCCGACATCGACGCGGTGCGCCAGTGCGTCGAGGACTGCAACCAGCTGCCCGTCCACCCGCGCCATCCGTATGCGGGCGACCTCGTGTTCACCGCGTTCTCCGGCTCGCACCAGGACGCGATCAGGAAGGGCTTCGCCCAGCAACAGCCCGACGCGATCTGGGAAGTGCCGTACCTGCCCATCGATCCGGCCGACCTGGGACGTAATTACGATGCCGTGATCCGCGTGAACAGCCAGTCGGGCAAGGGCGGCATCGCGTACCTGCTCGAACGGGAATACGGCTTTGTCCTGCCGCGCCGGCTGCAGATCGAATTCAGCCGCGCCGTGCAGCACGCGACGGACAGCAGCGGACGCGAAGTCGCCGCCGCCGACATCCACGCGATCTTCCGCGGCGAGTACCTGGACCCGGGCCGTCATGTCTATCGCGGTCACGCCATGTCGAATGAAGGAGAAAACGGCACGCGGCTGGAGGTCGACATCGAGATCGACGGCGTGCGCACGACCCGTCACGGCATCGGCAACGGCCCGATCGACGCGTTCGTGAATGCGCTGGACCTCGACGTCAAGGTGATGGACTACCACGAGCACGCGCTGGGCCGCGGCGCCGATGCGCAGGCCGCGTGCTACGTCGAGCTGCGCGTCGGCAGCGGCGGTTCGCTGTTCGGCGTCGGTGTGGACGGCAGCATCATGACCGCGTCGTTCCGGGCGATCCTCAGTGGCGTGAACCGCCACTTCGCGGCCGCGGCGTAACACGACGTGGAGGGGCGCGCGCGGCGCGATCGTTTATCATCGTGGGTTTCGCGCCCGCGCGGCCCACCATTCTTCACGCCATGACACCTGAAAAAACTCCGCACTGGGGCCTGGCCATCGACACCGAGCGCTGCATCGGCTGCCATGCCTGCTCCGTCGCCTGCAAGGTCGAGAACTCGGTCTACCTCGGCATGTTCCGCACCAAGGTCTATTACCACGACTTCCACGGCAAGAACGCCGCCGGCAAGGTCACGCCGAAGCGCGCGTTCCTGCCCGCCCTGTGCATGCAGTGCGAGGACGCGCCGTGCCTGAAGGCGTGTCCCACCGAATCGATCCGCCGCGACGCGGACGGCGTCGTACGCATCGACGTGGACAGCTGCGACCGGTCGCGCGACTGCATCGCCGCGTGCCCGTACGGCGCCATCCATATCGATCCGGTCGCGCAGGTCGCGGACAAGTGCGACTTCTGCAGTCACCGGCTCGACGCCGGCATGCAGCCGGCGTGCGTGGAGGCGTGTCCCGCCGACGTGTTCGCGTTCGGCGACCTGAACGACCCGGGCAGCGCCGTGAGCCGCTTCAACGCGCGGCACGGGAAGGAGCTGGCCGTGCTCAAGCCGCAGGAGGGCACGAGGCCGGCCGTGCATTACCGCGGCATCGGCACCGTCGTGCCGCGCGCCGTCGAGAACAAGCTGCCGAAGGGCCGCAACCACGATCCGTTCACGTACGAGATCGACACGTGGGCGGAGCTGCGCGCCGATTATGGCACCGTCGTCGGCAACGCGACGGCCAAACCGAAGGGAGGCAAGTGATGGAACGACGCGGTTTCCTCAAGTCCGGTCTCGGCGCGCTGGCCACGCTGGCCGTCGGCGAGACCATTCTGCTCGCTCCGGGCGATGCTGCGGCCGCCGCCGCCGAGCCATTGAACTACACGACCGGCGCGGACGGCAAGGCCCGCAAGCGGCACGTCGACTACCGCACGGCCACGGCAGTGAAAAGCGTGTGCCTGAACTGCTCCACCGTGTGCGGCATCGAAGGGTTCGTCGAGGACGGCAAGGTCGTCAAGATCCGCGGCAATTCGCTCGATCCGAACCTCGGCAGCTTCATGACGTGCGCGAAGGGGCAGAGCGGTCCCACGATCAACACGTATCCCGAGCGCCTGCTGTACCCGCTCAAGCGCGTGGGCAAGCGGGGCGAGGGCCTGTGGAAGCGCATCACGTGGGACGAGGCGTACGACGAGATCGCGGCGCGCATCCGCAAGAGCATCGCGGACGGCCACCCCGAGCGCGTGGCGATCCACCAGGGCCGCTCGCGCTACGAGGCGGAGTTCGCGCGCTTCCTGAACGCGGTCGGCTCGCCCGTCCTGCTGAACCACCGCGCGCTGTGTTCGTCGAACAAGCGCGCCGCCAACTACGTGAGCCTGGGCGAGACCGACTGGGAATCGATCGACGCCGAGCGCTGCCGCTACTTCCTGAACTTCGGCGCCAATTTTTATGAGGCCCACCAGGGCGGCCTGCATCTGGTAAAACGCGTCGTCAAGGCGCGCTTCGACCACGGCGCCAAGCTCGTGACGTTCGACGTGCGCATGTCGAATACCGCGGGCCGCAGCGACGAATGGTTCCAGCCGCATCCGGGCACCGAAGGCGCGATCGCGCTCGCGATGGCCCACGTGATCCTGCGCGAGAACCTGCACGACCGCGCCTTCATCGAGGACTTCGTGCAGCCCGGCGAAGCGCAGCTGCGCACGTGGCTGAAGGATTGCACGCCGGCGTGGGCGCAGACCCAGTCGGGCGTGCCGGCTGCGGACATCGAACGGATCGCGATCGAGTTCGCACGCGCGCGTCCCGCCGTCGCCGCCTTCACCAACCGCGGCACGGGCGCGCACTACAACGGCTTCAACAACGAACGCGCCGTCGTCATGCTCAATGCGCTGGTCGGTTCCGTCGGCCGCCCGGGCGGCTATTGCTACGGGCTCGAGGAGAAGCTGGCGCCGGCGAAGTACCCGGCGCCGCAGCCCGAGCCGCCCAAGGTCAGGATCCGCACCGACCTGGAAGACCCGCCGGAGTGGCCGCTGGCGAACCGGTGGCAGAAGATGAAGGTGGGCCAGGTCGTGTACGACTACCTGGAGCAGGGCCGCGCGCAGCTCGACGTCTACCTGAGCTACACGATCGTGTCCCCGATGACGTGGCCGGAGGGCCGCGCGACGGCCGCCCGTGTGCTGGCCGACGAAAAGCTGATCCCGTTCCACGCCTGCTCGGACATCGTGTATTCCGAGATGGCGCACTGGGCCGACCTGATCCTGCCCGATGCGACCTATCTCGAACGGTGGGGCATGGACATCCGCAACAACCTCGAGCTGCAGCACTACGTGATGCTGCGCCAGCCGATGACGGCGCCGCCGGGCGAGGCGCGGTCCTTCCCCGAGGTCCTGTTCGACGTGGGCCGGCGCCTGGCGCCGGAGCAGGCGAAGTATTTCGCGTTCGGCGCGCACGAGGACTTCGTGCGCGCGCAGTGTTCGAAGCTGCCGACGCAAGGTCCGGACGGCCGCACGTTCGCGTCGGGCTTCGACTATATGAAGCACTACGGCGTGCATGTGGACACGAGCCAGCCCAAGACTTACGAGGTGTACCGCCGCAGGCTCGGTGCCGCGCAACTGGACGGTACGCGCGTCGACGGCACGGGCCGCATTCTCAAAATGGACAAGACGGGCAAGGAGCGCGCCATCGGGATGATGGTGAAGGGCGAGCCGCTGCGCGGGTTCGCCACGCCGTCGCGCCGCTTCGAGATCCTCGCGCCGGAAGTGGCGGAGGTCGCGGCGAAGGCGGGCATGGCGGACGACGGCATGCCGGCATTCCACCCCGTGCCCGGCCTGGACCGGCTTGCCGACGACCGCTTCGTCCTGACGACGTTCAAGTGGAACGTGCACACGCAGGGCCGCACGGCGTCGCAAAAATACCTGTCCGAGATCGTGCACGACAACCCGATGTGGATGCATCCCAAGGTCGCGCGGCGTATCGGCGTGAAGTCCGGCGACATGGTCGAACTGACGACCTACCGCCCCCGCTCGGGCACACTGGGCGACGTCGCCTTCAAGGCCGCGCCCGCGGGACGCGAGGAGGTCGTGGGCCGCGCGCGCATCCGCGTGTTCGTCACCGACGCCATCCATCCGAAGGTGCTGGCCGTGTCGAACTCGCTGGGCTGGCAGGTGGGCGGGCGCGCCGCGCAGGGCCGCGCGGGCGCGCGCGACGCCGTGCTCGATGCCACCGGCCAGGCGCCGATGCGCAAGAGCCTTGCGCCGGCGCCGCGCGTCGACGACCTCACGAACGGCGTGTGGTGGGACGCGCGCAACGGCGGGCGGGGCAACGGCGTGAACATCAACGCCATCCTGCCCGTCAACCCGGCGCCGCTGGTGGGCATGCAGTCGTGGTTCGACACGGTCTGCAGCGTGCGCAAGGTGTAAGGGGTCAGAAGGTCGCCGGCAGGGCGGGACGAGCGACGGGCCTTGCCGCCACCGGCGCAGCCAGGCTGAACCCGCGCTCGACCTTGAACACGCCGACCACTTCGGCCAGCGTCGCCGCCTGCTCCTGCATCGACGCGGCGGCCGCCGCCGCTTCCTCGACGAGCGCCGCGTTCTGCTGGGTCACCTGGTCCATTTGGCCGATGGCCTGGTTGACCTGCTCGATGCCGCCCGTCTGCTCCTGCGTGGCGCTCGTGATCTCGGCCATGATGTCGGTCACGCGGCGGATGCTGCCGACCACCTGTTCCATCGTCGCGCCGGCCTGGTCGACGAGCTTCGTGCCCGCGTCCACGTTGGCCGCCGACGTGGCGATCAGGTCCTTGATCTCCTTCGCCGCGGCGGCCGAGCGCTGCGCGAGGTTGCGCACTTCCGACGCCACGACCGCGAAGCCGCGTCCCTGTTCGCCGGCGCGCGCCGCTTCCACGGCCGCGTTCAATGCGAGGATGTTGGTCTGGAAGGCGATACCGTCGATGACGCCGATGATGTCGGCGATGCGGCTGGCCGACGCGTTGATGGCGCCCATCGTCGTGACGACTTCGCCGACCACGGCGCCGCCCTGCGTGGCGATGGCCGACGCCGCGATGGCGAGCTGGTTGGCCTGGCGCGCATTGTCCGCGTTCTGGCGCACGGTCGTCGTCAGTTCTTCCATCGACGCGGCCGTCTCTTCCAGCGCGCCGGCCTGCTGCTCGGTGCGGGCCGACAGATCGAGGTTGCCGGCGCTGATCTCGCGCGAGGCCGTCGCGATGGTGTCCGTACCGCCGCGCACCTGGCTGACGATGCCCACCAGGCTGTCGTTCATGTGGCGCAGGGCGCGCAGCAGGGCGCCCGTCTCGTCCTGCGTATGCGCTTCGATCGCGTGCGTCAGGTCGCCGGCCGCCACCGTCTCGGCCACGGCCACCGCGGCGCGGATCGGCAGCACGATGCCGCGCGTGAGCAGCCACGACACGAGGGCGCCCAGCGCCAGCGCGCAGCTGCTGAAGATGACGATCAGGCGGGTGCTGAGCGTCGCGTCGGCATCGATCGCGGCGGCGGTGGCATCCATGCTGGTGCGCTGCATGGCGACGAGGTCTTGCAGCAGTGCCTGGTATTTCTGGGCGGCCGGCGTGAACGCCTGGTCGAGGATGCGCGCGGCTTCGTCCGCGTTGCCGTCGGCCTTGGCCTTGACGGCGCCGTCGCGCGACGCGCTGTACGTCTTGCGCTGTTCGACGATTTGCGCGAACAGGTCATGTTCCGGACCGCTGGCCGCGATCAGCGGTTCGATCTGCTTGAGCAGTTCGGCGGCGCGCTTCACCGAGGCCGCCGCGTCGTCCTTGAAGTACGGGCCGAGCGACGGGTCGGTGCTCTTGACGATGGCGGCGGTACGGCGGATCGACGCGTAGTTCAGGCTGTACCAGTCCGTGATCAGGCGTTCCTTCGTGAGCGGCACGGCCATCATGGCCTTGGTCGCGTTGGCGACTTCGGTGAGGCGCCACGCGCCGACCGCGGCGATCGCCACCGTCATCGCGAGGATGAGGGCGAAGCCCAGGCCGAGGCGTCGGCCGATCTTCATGTTTGCAATGAGTCCCATCGTGAGTCCTTGTGAAACGAAGGGGCATATTGTACGCATCATATTTTCCACCTGGAAAAATAAATTCTGTAAAGAAACTTTTACGCAACACTCCACTACGTAGTTTCCACAGGTTGCCTATGGGAATTGTTAAACGATCCATTGTCGCATTTGGACGCATCTGTTAGCGTAAAAAAGGGTGGCGGCATCGTCCACCCGTTTTTTTTGTTCACGGATACTCATGAAATCTTCCCGCATTCTCCGCACCACCCTGTTCCTGGCGGGCGTCATCGGCACCCAGGCCGCCGGCGCCGCCGCGCTGCCCGCGCCGTTCGCCGAACAGCTGAACGCCAGCTACCCGGCCATCGAAACGCTGTACCAGGACCTGCACCGCAACCCCGAGCTCGGGTTCAACGAACACCAGACCGCGGCCAAGCTGGCCGAGCGCGCCAAGGCGCTGGGCTTCGACGTCACGACCGGCGTCGGCGGCACCGGTGTCGTCGCCATCCTGCGCAACGGCCCCGGCCCGACCGTGATGCTGCGCACCGAGCTGGACGCACTGCCGGTCCAGGAAAAAACGAGCCTGCCGTTCGCCAGCAAGGTCACGACGAAGAACGCCGCCGGCGACACCGTCTCCGTGATGCACGCCTGCGGCCACGACCTGCACATGTCGGCGTGGTACGGCACCGCGAAGCTGATGGCCGGGAACCGCAAGGCCTGGAGCGGCACGCTGATGCTCGTCGGCCAGCCGTCCGAGGAGCCGGTGAACGGCGCCAGCGCGATGCTGAAGGATGGCCTGTTCACGCGCTTCCCGAAGCCGGATTACGCGCTGTCGTTCCATGACGACGCGTCCATGCCGTCCGGTACGATCATGTACCACGCCGGTCCGTTCCGCGCGTCGTCCGACGTCGTCAGCATCACCGTGTTCGGCCAGGGCGGCCATGGCGCGGTACCGCACGAGGCGCGCGACCCGATCGTGATGGCGTCGCGCATCGTGCTGGCGCTGCAGACGCTCGTCTCGCGCGAGAACAACCCGATCGACCCGGTCGTGATCACCGTGGGCAGCATCCACGGCGGTACGCAGGCGAACATCATTCCCGACCAGGTGACCTTGCAGCTGTCCGTGCGCACCTTCAAGCCGGAAGTGCGCAAGCGCGTGCTGGCCAGCATCGCGCGCGAAGCGAAGGGTGAAGCGATGGCCGCCGGCGCGCCGAAGGAACCGCTGGTGGAAGTGAAGCCGGGTACGGATTCGGTCTACAACGATCCGGAGACGCTGGCCCGCATGGTGAAGGCCGTGCAGGGCGCAGTGGGCCCCGAGTTCGTGAAGGAGATGCCGCCGAAGATGACGTCGGAAGATTTTTCGCAGTATGGCCAGCAGCCGGGCGTGAAGGCGATCCTGCTGCACGTGGGCGCCGTCGACGCCGCCCGCCTGGACGCCGCGAAGAAGGCCGGCCAGCCGCTGCCGGGTACGCACTCGCCGCAGTGGGCGCCGGACTTCAAGCCGACCGTCGTCAATACCATCAAGGCCGAGACGGCGATTTTGCTCGACCTGATGCCGCCGAAGTAATCAGGCCGGCGAGGTGCCGAAGTACGCGTGCACCTCGCCCATCCAGCGCGTATCGGCCATGTCCGGCCAGTGGTCGGTATCGAAGCCGGGCGCGCTGGCGATGCGTTCCTTGGGGATGTCCATCGTGAAGCGCTTGTGCTGCGGGTCCAAGGTCAGCACCTGCCAGGGCACGGCGAAGAGTTTTTCGCCCAGCCCGAGGAAGCGGCTGGACGACATCACGGCGTAGGCGATGGCACCCGTGCGCATGTCCACCATGAATTCCTTGATGACGCCCAGGTGCTCGTTCTGCAGGTTGTGGACGTGGTCGCCGATCAGGGTGTTCGCGCCCATCAGCTCCGGGCCCGGACCCTTGCCGTGCTTGTTCTTGTACATGCCGTAGTCGTCGCGTTCCTCGTAAGACATTTTCCGTCTCCTCGCCACATTCCAGTCCGGGAGCACAAGGATAACCCGAGTCCGACGCGCCGGTTCGGCCGGGAACGCACGGACGGCTTCAGAACGTTTCCCACTCCTCGGTCGATGCCGCTTTCGGCGCCGGCTTGCGGCCGCTCGTCTTCACGGTCACGACGGCGCGCGAGGGAGCGGGTGCAGGCGCGGCTTTCGGTGCCGTCATGGCTGTCGCGTCGATATGGAACAGGGCGACCACTTCGGCCAGCTTGTCGGCCTGGTCGCGCAGCGCGGTGGCCGCCGCCGCCGATTCCTCGACGAGGGCGGCATTGTGCTGCGTGGACGAATCCATGTCGGCGATGGCGTGGTTGACCTGTTCGATGCCGGTGCTCTGCTCGCCGCTGGCGCTGGCGATCTCGGCGACGATGTCGCTCACCTTGCGGATGCTGTCGACCACTTCGCTCATCGTCATGCCGGCCTGGTCGACCAGCTTCGTGCCGTCCTCGACCTTGTTGACGGAATCGACGATCAGGGCCTTGATCTCTTTCGCCGCGGCGGCCGAGCGCTGGGCCAGCGTGCGCACCTCGCCCGCCACGACGGCGAAGCCGCGGCCCTGTTCGCCGGCGCGCGCCGCTTCGACGGCCGCGTTCAGCGCGAGGATGTTGGTCTGGAAGGCGATGCCGTCGATGACCGAAATGATGTCGACGATCTTCTTGGACGAATCGTTGATCGCGCCCATCGTCTGCACGACCTGGTCGACCACGGCGCCGCCCTGCGTCGCGATTTCCGACGCGGCGATCGACAGCTGGCTCGCCTGGCGCGCGTTGTCCGCGTTCTGGCGCACGGTGCCCGTCAGTTCCTCGACCGTGCTGGCCGTCGTGCCGAGCGAGCCGGCCTGCTGTTCGGTGCGCGAGGACAGGTCCATGTTGCCGGCCGAGATTTCGGCCGACGCGGTGGCGATGGTATCGGTGCCGCTGCGAACCTGCGCGACGATCGCGACGAGGCTGTCGTTCATGTTGCGCAGCGCGCGCAGCAGGGCGCCCGTCTCGCACGTGCCGCTCGCGTCGATGTGCTGGGTGAGGTCGCCGGCGGCCACCTTCTCGGCCAGGTCCACGGCCTGGCGGATCGGACGGACGATCGCATTCGCGAGCACCCACGCGCAGCCGGCGCCGAACAGCACGGCGACGCCGGCGACGATCATGATCATGCGCGCGCTGTGGCGGCTGGCGTTGTCGATTTCCCTCGCGATGGTGTCGATGCGGTTCTGCTGCATCTTGACCAGCTCGGCCTGCTTGCCTTCGTAGGCTTCCGACGTCGGCACGTATTCCTGGTTCAGGATGCGCTCGGCCTCGGCGGTGTCGCCGGCGGCCTTGGCCTTGATGGCGCGTTGCTTGGACGACGTGTAGGCCTTGCGCAGTTCGCCGATGCGCCCGAACAGCGCGCGTTCCTCGTCGCCGTCGACCAGCGCTTCGATCTGCTTCTGCAGTTCGGTCGAGCGGCTGGCGGTCTTGACGCCGTCGGCCTTGAAGAATTCGACGAGGCTGGGGTCCGAGCTCTTGACGATGGCCGCGGTACGGCGCACGGCGGCGAACGTCTGCATATGCCATTCTTCCATCATGCGCTCCTTGGCCAGCGGGACGGCCATCATCGCGCGCGTCGCATCCGCGATCGCATTCAGGCGCCAGACGGCGGCGGCCGCGATGACGAGGGTCAGGCCCAGCACAAGGGCGAAGCCCACGCCGAGACGTTTCGCAATATTCATATTGGCGAGAAAGCCCATCTTGTTCTTCCTTGATTCAAGCGTGATTGTTATGGGGGAAGAGGTAACAATCAGTTCCCGGCTTGATTCTACGTACAGGAAAGAATTTTTTGTTGCCTTATGGAATTCCGCGCCCAAAAAGTGTGCATATGAGCACCATAATGTTGCCCGCATGTGACAGCATGATGCATGTCGGTTAACTGCCATGATGAGGTTGACAACGGGTGTCAGCGGGCGGTCTTGCGCAGGCGCGCGATGCGTTCGACGGTGTCGGGGTGCGTGGACAGATACGACATCGATTTCTTCAGCCAGCGCGGCAGTTTGTCCTCGCCTGGACGCGCGCGCTCCAGTGCCTCCAGGGCGTCGGCGAGCACGTCCGGTTCCAGGCCGTTGCGGCGCAGGACCGCGACGGCGTCATCGTCCGCTTCCAGTTCCATCGACCGCGAATACCGCATCTGCGTCAGCACGGCCGGCAGGCCTGCGGCGACGGCGCTGAAGTCCCCGAACAGCGTGGCCGACATCGCGGCCGTCAGCGACGACCCCGTCATCGCGCGCGTCGCGTGGCGCCGTTCGATATGGCCGACCTCGTGGCCGATCACGCCCAGCAGGGCGGCCTTGCCGTCGTCGTCCAGTTCGTTGTCGTCGTCGAGCGCGAGGCGGACCATCGCGTCGGTCACGATGATCGTGCCGTCCGGCAGCGCAAGCGCATTGGCGCCCAGGGTGTCGGACGAGCGCACGAGCAGGCGCACGGGCACGCGCGGGCGCGCGGGCAGCGCACGGGGCAGCAGGGCTTCGACGTCGGCGATGCGGTCGTCCGAGAGGCGCGACGGCGCCAGCATGCCCTGCGCTTCCAGGCCGGCCAGCGCAGCCTGGCCGAGCTTCGTGTCGACCGAGGCCGGCAGGCGCGCGGCGATGAATTCGGCGGCGGCCGGCACGCCCCACACGAAACCGGCGCCGAGCAGCGCCAGCAGCAGGACGAGGGCGGCGAGGGCGGCGGGCCAGCGTGCCTGCCAGCGCTCGACGGCGCTCTTGCGGTAGCCGAGCGCGGCCAGCAGCGCTTGCCGTCCCGGGCCGTACGGCACCTCGCCGGTGGCGTCGCCGAGGCGCAGCATGAGCGGCGCCTGGTCGAACGGTTCGGCCAGCGCGACGTCTCCCAGGGGATAGCTGCGTTCGAATCCCGGCGCATCGACGTGCAGGTGGCCATCGCGTACGTCCAGGCCGACCGGTTGCAGGCGGGCGTCGTGGCCATCGAAGAAATGGGCGGCGATCATCATGAGCTCCTTACCACGACAGGTCGACGCCGAGGAAGTCGGCGACGCCGTCGCCGGCTGCGGCGGCGGGTGGGCGCCGCGCCGCCAGCACGGCCTGCTCGAACCCGTCCGGCGCGTCGACGGTGAGGTGGGCCACGCGATATTTCCACGTGCGCACGACGGCGAACGGGCGGAACAGGCCGAACGTCAGCAGGGTCAGCAGTACGTTGACCGTCTGCAGGCGCAGATAGGGCCAGGTCCGCATCGCGCAGGTGATGCGGATGCCGGGGAAGGATGTGGCCGACCAGGCGAGGTTGTTCATGCGTACCAGGATGTATGGCCCCATCAGCAGCATGGTCAGATATGCGAGCACGATGGCGAGGATGGCCGGGAGGAACGCCGCGAACGCCGCCGCCGACTTTTGCCCGCGCGCCAAATACACCGAGAGGCCGATGGACAGGCCGACGAACACCATCACGCCGAGGCCGATCAGGAATGCGCGCACGTAGGGCTTGGCGAGGTCCGCCGTGTCGAGGCCGAACGCGGCATGCTGGTCGCCCGCCATCAGGTGCTTGTGCTGGTAGGCTTTCATCGCGCCATGCATCAGCGGCCAGCACAGGTACAGCAGGAAGATGGCGCCGACGCCGGGATTCCCCGGCATCAGGGCGACGAGCGCGCCGGGCAGCACGAAGATCGCCACCGGCACGAAGTACACGATGTAGGCCTCCTTGATGCCGCCCGCAAAGCCGAACGGCAGGCCGCGGTAGACCGTGTTCGACAGGCGGAAGCGCAGCGCGGACCGCATCATGAAGGGCAGGCCGGCCAGCAGCAGCGCGACGGTGACGACGCCCACCTTGAGCGAAAAGCCGAACGCGTAGTGATACGCCGCCAGCAGCGCCACGGCGAGGATGCGCCCGCGCAGGATCGCTTTCGGGTCGCCGCGGAAGTCGAAGCTGGCGCCGGCGAGCCGGGTGTTCCGGTAAAAATACTGCAGCCGGCGGGTCTTGGCCCAGGCCGAGTAGATGCCCAGCGTGGCCACCGTCAGCATCAGGTTGACGATCCAGATGCGGAAGTATTCGGCGCCGCTGCCGGAGAACGACAGGCCATGCGAAGTCGGCTCATCGAAAGGACTGTCGTCAGTTGCGTGCATGGCCGATTTTCTTGACATGGAAGAAAGATCACCAGTGTAGCCATAGTTCCCTGTTGTTGGCAATGGGATATGTTGCCAAGATGGAATGAGGAAGTATTTGCAGGTTTAAGGTATAATTTCTATTTCCCGCGCGTGCCGTTCGGCACCTTCTGCACAATGACCAAATTCGTATTCGTCACTGGCGGCGTCGTGTCTTCCCTGGGTAAAGGGATCGCGGCCGCCTCCCTCGCCGCGATCCTCGAATCGCGCGGTCTCAAAGTCACCATGCTCAAGCTCGACCCGTACATCAACGTGGACCCGGGCACGATGAGCCCCACCCAGCACGGTGAGGTGTTCGTCACCGACGACGGCGCCGAGACCGACCTGGACCTGGGCCACTACGAGCGCTTCATCAGCACGCGGATGAAGAAGGTGAACAACTTCACGACCGGCCAGATCTATGAATCGGTGATCCGCAAGGAACGCCGCGGCGAGTACCTCGGCAAGACCGTGCAGGTGATCCCGCACATCACCAACGAGATCCAGGACTACATCCGCCGCGGCGCCGAAGGCGTCGACGTCGCGCTCGTCGAGATCGGCGGCACCGTCGGCGACATCGAATCGCTGCCGTTCCTCGAAGCCGCGCGCCAGCTGTCGCTGCGCCAGGGCCGCAAGGGCGCCGCGTTCGTGCACCTGACCCTCGTGCCGTACATCTCGTCGGCCGGCGAACTGAAGACCAAGCCCACGCAGCACTCGGTGCAGAAACTGCGCGAGATCGGCATTTCGCCGAACGCGCTGCTGTGCCGCGCCGACCGCCGCATCCCCGACGACGAGCGCGCCAAGATCTCGCTGTTCGCCAACGTCGAAGAGCAGGCCGTCATCTCCGTGTGGGACGTCGACACGATCTATAAGGTGCCGCAGGTGCTGCACGACCAGGGCCTGGACGACATCATCCTCGACGCGCTCGGCCTCGAGGCGCCCAAGGCCGACCTGTCGATGTGGACGAAGCTGATCCACACGCTGGAAAACCCGAAGCACGAAGTCACGATCGGCATGGTCGGCAAGTACGTCGACCTGATCGAGTCGTACAAATCGCTGACGGAAGCGCTGCGCCACGCCGGCATCCACACGGAAAGCCGCGTCAACATCGAATACATCGACTCGGAAGAGATCGAGTCGACGGGCTGCGCCAACCTGGCCAAGTACGACGCCATCCTCGTGCCGGGCGGCTTCGGCAAGCGCGGCGTGGAAGGCAAGATCATGGCCGCCCGCTATGCCCGCGAAAACCGGGTCCCGTACCTTGGCATCTGCCTGGGCATGCAGGTCGCGCTGATCGAGTACGCGCGCCACATGGCCGGTCTGCCGAACGCCAACTCGACGGAATTCGATCCGGAGACCGACCAGCCGGTCGTCGCCCTGATCAACGAGTGGCAGAACCACGACGGCAAGGTCGAGAAGCGCGACGTCAATTCCGACCTGGGCGGCACCATGCGCCTGGGCGCGCAGACCTGCGCCGTGAACCCGGGCACGCTGGCCGCCGAGATCTACGGCAACGTCGTGACCGAGCGCCACCGCCACCGCTACGAAGCGAACAATTACTACCTGCCGAAGGTCGAAGCCGCAGGCCTCGTCGTCGCGGCGCGTACGCCGAACGAAGACCTGTGCGAGATCATGGAACTGCCGAGGAGTGTCCACCCGTGGTACATGGGCGTGCAATTCCACCCCGAGTTCAAGTCGACGCCGCGTAACGGCCACCCGCTGTTCTCGTCGTTCATCCAGGCCGCGCTGGCCCACCAGGCAGCGAGCGGCAACAAGCAGGCCGCAAACACGCCTGCACTGCAAGGAGATGCAGCATGAAACTGTGCGGATTCGACGTCGGCCTCGACCAGCCGATCTTCCTGATCGCCGGCACCTGCGTGATCGAGTCGCGCCAGATGGCCATGGACGTCGCCGGCCAGCTGAAGGAGATCACCTCGGCGCTGGGCATCCCGTTCATCTATAAATCGTCGTTCGACAAGGCGAACCGTTCGTCCGGCAAATCGTTCCGCGGCCCCGGCATGGAAAAGGGCCTGGAGATCCTCGCGGACGTGCGCAAGGAAATCGGCGTGCCCGTCCTGACCGACGTGCACACCGAGGAAGAGATCCCGGTCGTCGCGAGCGTCGTGGACGTACTGCAGACGCCGGCCTTCCTGTGCCGCCAGACCGACTTCATCAACGCCTGCGCCCGTTCCGGCAAGCCCGTGAACATCAAGAAGGGCCAGTTCCTGGCCCCTGGCGACATGAAGAACGTGATCGAGAAAGCACGCAATGCCGCGCGCGAAGCGGGGCTGCCGGACGACCAGTTCATGGCGTGCGAGCGCGGCGTCTCGTTCGGCTACAACAACCTGGTTTCCGACATGCGTTCGCTCGCCATCATGCGCGAGTCGAACTGCCCGATCGTGTTCGACGCCACCCACTCGGTGCAGCTGCCGGGCGGGCAGGGGACGTCGTCCGGCGGCCAGCGCGAGCACGTGCCCGTGCTGGCGCGCGCCGCGGTCGCGGCGGGCGTGTCGGGCCTGTTCATGGAAACCCACCCGAATCCCGCGTGCGCGCTGTCGGACGGCCCGAACGCCGTGCCGCTCGCCCGCATGAAGGATTTGCTGACCACCCTGGTCGACCTCGACCGTATCGTCAAGAAGGCCGGCTTTATCGAATCCGATTTTTCCTGATATTCGGGGTCAGAGCCCGGTTTACCCGGGTGGGCTCTGACCCCGACTGACTAATTGGCGCGCCCTGCGGCTTGGCGCGACTGTATCGATTCTTACTTTCTGGAGATTAAAGAACCATGAGTGCTATCGTTGATATCATCGGCCGCGAAATCATCGACTCGCGCGGCAATCCGACCGTCGAGTGCGATGTGCTGCTGGAATCCGGCGTGATGGGTCGCGCCGCCGTCCCGTCGGGCGCCTCGACCGGTTCGCGCGAAGCCATCGAGCTGCGCGACGGCGATCCGAAGCGTTACTTCGGCAAGGGCGTGCTGCAGGCCTGCGAGAACATCAACACCGAGATCAGCGAAGCCATCATGGGCCTGGACGCCAACGAACAGGCATTCCTGGACCGCACCCTGATCGACCTGGACGGCACCGAGAACAAGAGCCGCCTGGGCGCGAACGCGATGCTGGCCGTCTCCATGGCCGTCGCCAAGGCCGCGGCCGAAGAAGCCGGCCTGCCGCTGTACCGCTACTTCGGCGGTTCGGGCGCGATGCAGATGCCGGTGCCGATGATGAACGTCATCAACGGCGGCGCGCACGCCGACAACAACCTGGACATCCAGGAATTCATGATCATCCCGGTCGGCGCTCCGTCGTTCAAGGAAGCCGTGCGCTACGGCGCCGAGGTGTTCCACACGCTGAAGAAAATCCTGCACAGCAAGGGCCTGAACACCGCCGTCGGCGACGAAGGCGGCTTCGCCCCGTCCGTCGCGAACCATGAAGAAGCCATCAAGCTGATCATGCAAGCGATCGAGCAGGCAGGCTACGTGGCCGGCCAGGACATCGCCATCGGCCTGGACTGCGCCGCCAGCGAGTTCTACAAGGACGGCAAGTACGTGCTGGAAGGCGAAGGCGGCCTGCAGCTGTCGGCCCAGGACTTCACCAACATGCTGGCGACCTGGTGCGACAAGTACCCGATCATCTCGATCGAGGACGCGATGGCCGAAGGCGACTGGGAAGGCTGGGCAACGCTGACCGCCGCCCTGGGCAAGAAAGTCCAGCTGGTGGGCGACGATTTGTTCGTCACCAACACCAAGATCCTGAAAGAAGGCATCCAGAAGGACATCGCCAACTCGATCCTGATCAAGATCAACCAGATCGGCACGCTGACCGAAACCTTCGCCGCCATCGAGATGGCCAAGCGCGCGGGCTACACGGCCGTGATCTCGCACCGTTCGGGCGAGACCGAGGACTCGACCATCGCCGACATCGCCGTCGGCATGAACGCCCTGCAGATCAAGACGGGCTCGCTGTCGCGTTCGGACCGCATGGCGAAATACAACCAGTTGCTGCGCATCGAGGAAGACCTGGGCGACATCGCCAGCTACCCGGGCCGCGACGCTTTCTACAACCTGAAGTAAGCGAGTAGTATGGACACGGGTTCGTTCGCCGGGCTCGTGTCGACATCCCGCCAGCCGTATTCATCCATGCGCCTCATCACCCTTGCCCTGGCAGCTCTGCTGCTGCTGATCCAGTATCCCCTGTGGTTGGGGAAGGGCGGCTGGCTTACCGTGGCCGACCTGGAATCCCAGGTGGCTGCGTCCCGTGCCAAGACCGAGCAGCTGAAAGCCCGTAACGCCAAGCTGGAATCGGAAGTGCGCGACCTGAAGGATGGCCTCGGCGCCGTCGAGGAACGCGCGCGCTACGAACTGGGCATGATCAAGTCGAACGAGATCTTCGTGCAGGTATTGCGCAAGGACGAGAAGCCGGCCGTCATGATGACGGAACCGCCGCCGCCACCGCCGCCGAAGGTCAAGAAGGGCACGCCATGACCCCCACGGCATCTTCCCCGCCGGCGCTCGACACGCTCGAGGCCGTTGCAGGCTACCTCGCCGCCGCGTTCGATGCCGGCGATCCCGACACCATGACGGAGGCGCTGAGGTTGGTCGCACGCTCCGCGGGCCTCACGCACCTGGCCGCCGCGGCCGGCCTGCCGCGCGACCTGCTCGCCGCGGCCATGAACCGCGGCGAGATGGGCCTCGACAGTCTGCTGGCCATCATGAAGGTGATCGACTTGCACCGTCCGGCCGGCGGCGCGCCCAATTAATCAAGAGACTCGCGCCCGCCGGCGTTCGCTGCCGCACCTGATTGCAGCCGCGCACGCCGACGGTCGCCCCGGTCAGGCGCCGCCCCCGACAGCGGACGGCGGCGCATAGCCCGGCTCCAGCAGGCCGGGAATCGGTTCTCCTTCCACGACGACGATCTCGCCGATGCTCTGCGCACGCGCGACGATGCGGTCGCCGTTCGCGATATGGCTGCCCACGAGGGCAATCGGCCGGTTCGCATACGTCGACGCATGCCCGGCGCCCGACACGATCACGCTCTCGCTGCCGTCCGGATAGCGCACCCGGTCGCCGACGCAGGCGATGCGGAAATCGTCCGCGTGCTCGCCCTGCGACGCGAGCACGACTTCGCCACCGCGGCGGGTGCGCGAACCGATCGTGGCGATGGGATAGCGGGCAACCACTTTACGGGGCGCGCCCTGGGTTGTGGCTGTGTTGGCGTTGGTGGCTGCATCATTGGCACGTACTGATTTCATCCGGTTCTCCAAAGGTTTGCAAAACGGGACGCGAAAAAGCGACACATTCCCGGTCTTAAGTGCACGAGTTCATACACTGGAGGCCATTGAAACGCAGCGTTGATTTATGCCAATTGATGCAGCGCAAGTTGAACCGGCCCGTCATCCGAAATCAGGGAATTCCGACAGAGCTGCCGGTTAACTTCCGACCGGCAATAAAGAGGATGCCGCATCGACCCCTGATCAGGGGGCGTCTGCGGGAGAAGCGGCGGGATCAGGCCGCCTGGCCGTTCTCGAGGAACGAACGCAGCATCCACGCATTCTTTTCGTGGATTTCCATGCGGTCGCTCAGCATGCCGGCACTCGGCTGGTCATTGGCCTCGTCGGCAATCTTGAACGCCTCGCGCACGGTGCGGATCAGCGCCTCCTGGCCGTCGACCAGCTGGCGGATCATTTCCTGCGCGTTCGGCACGCCGGCTTCTTCCTTGATCGACGACAGTTCCACGAAGCGGGCATAGGTGCCCGGTGCGAAATGACCGAGGGCGCGGATGCGTTCGGCGATGTTGTCCAGCGCGTTCCACAGTTCCGTGTACTGTTCCATGAACATGATGTGCAGCGTCTGGAACATCGGACCCGTCACGTTCCAGTGGAAGTTGTGGGTCTTCAGGTACAGCATGTAGCTGTCCGCGAGGACGCGCGACAGGGCGTTGGCGATGTTCGCGCGGTCTTCGGTGCTGATGCCGATATTGATGTTGCTCATGGTGTTCTCCTGTCTCAGTGTCATTGATCACAGCTTAACAGGAACCATCGATAGCGACAGTTTATATTCCCAATCGAAATGATAGGGGACGCCAATGACGTCCCCGTGGGATCAATGCTTGACGCTGGAGGCGGGCGCCACGGCGTCGGCCGTCGTGTCGCTTGCGAACAATTGCGCGCAGTCGACGGCATCGAAGCCGTAGTGCTTGCCGCAGAAGTCGCAGTTGATGCCCAGTTCGCCCAGGTCGTGCAGGGCGGACTCGACTTCTTCCTTGCCCAGCATCTTGAGCATATTGCCCACTTTTTCGCGCGAGCAAGTGCAGTGGAATTCCGGGTGCAGCGGGTCGAACACGCGGATCGTCTCTTCCCAGAACAGGCGCCGGAGCAGCGTTTCCACGTCGGTCGTGAGCAGTTCTTCCTGCTTCAGGGTCTGGCCCAGCATGACGGCGCGGGTCCACGTCTCGAGGTCTTCTTCCTCGCTGGCCTGCTTGACCTGGCCTTCGATGCTGGAATTGCGCGGCAGCTTTTGCAGCAGCAGGCCGCGCGCGACGTTCTCGTCGGCCGCCAGCCACAGCTTGGTGTCCATCTGTTCCGAGCGCAGCATGTAGTTCTCGATGACGGTCGCGATGTCCTCGCCGACGAGCGGCACGACGCCCTGGTACGGCTGCTGGCCCGGGACCTTGTCCTGCGGGTCGAGCGTGATCACGAAGCGGCCGTGGCCATGCTGGTTCAGCAGCTGGGCGACGGAGGCGTCGTCCGGCACCTCGGCGCCTTCGCTCAGCTTGGCGGTGGCGCGCAGGCGCAGGTTCGCATCGCACTCGACGACGAGCAGCTTCACCAAGCCGTCGCCATGGATCTGCATGACGATCGAGCCGTTGAACTTGAGGTTGGCGGACAGCAGCGCCGCCGCGGCGACCATTTCGCCCAGCAAGGCGCGCACCGCCTTCGGGTAGACGTGGCGCGACTGGATCTCGCGCCACGCGTTGGAGATCTCGACGAGCTCGCCGCGGACGGCCGCGTTGTCGAAGATGAATTTCTGGAGGGTGTCCTTGCTGGTATCAGTCGTCATTCTTTATCCGATTTTCTTGAGCTCCGCCTTGAAGCGTTTGCCGCGCAGGACATAGCTTTCGGCGCTGCGCTGGAGGCGGAGCAGGTCGTCTTCCGTGAGCGTGCGCACTACCTTGGCCGGGGCGCCCAGGATCAGCGAACCGTCCGGGAACTCCTTGCCTTCGGTGACCACGGCGCCGGCGCCCACGAGGCAGCCCTTGCCGATCTTCGCGCCGTTCAGCACCACGGCCTGGATGCCGATCAGCGCGCCGTCGCCGACGGTGCAGCCGTGCAGCATCGCCTGGTGGCCGACGGTGACGTTCTTGCCGAGCACGAGCGGAAAGCCCATGTCCGTGTGCATTACCGTGCCTTCCTGGACATTGCTGCCGGTACCGATCGTGATGCGCTCGTTGTCGCCGCGGATCGTCACGCCGGACCACACCGACGCATCCGCCTCGACCGTCACTTTGCCGATCAAGGTGGCCGAATCGGCGATATAGGCCGAAGGATCGATCTCGGGCGCGTCTTCGCCCAGCTGGTAAATCGCCATGGAGTGCTCGCGGAAGGTTGAGATGCCCGTATTTTACGCTTTTACGCTCGTAAGCAGGCCAGATGGGGCCGTCCAGCAGGATTGCAAGCTTCGTGCTTATAATGCGAACGGTCGTACTAATTTAACCCGAAAACAGGAACCGCCATGACACCGTCCCGCTCCGAATTCCTCACCATCCGCGGCCTGCGCACCCACGTCCGCCACTGGGGCCCCCGCGAGGGCGCGCCCAAGCTGTTCATGGCGCATGGCTGGATGGACATGTCGGCCTCGTTCCAGTTCGTCGTCGACGCGTTGCAGGGCGACTGGCACGTCATCGCCCACGACTGGCGCGGCTTTGGCCTGACCGGGCGCTCCGGCAACGACACGTACTGGTTCCCGGACTACTTCGCCGACCTGGAAGCGATCCTCGACCATTATTCGCCCGGCGAACCCGTGAACCTGCTGGGCCACAGCATGGGCGGCAACATCGTGAGCGTGTATGCGGGCGTGCGGCCGGAACGCATCGCGAAGCTGATCAACCTGGAAGGCTTCGGATTGCCCGCCACGCGTCCCGAACAGGCGCCGGGCCGCTACGCCAAGTGGCTCGACGAAGTGAAGGCCCCGCCCGTCATGCGCGGCTACGCGAGCCTGAACGATGTCGCGACGCGCCTGCGGAAGACGAACCCGCGCCTGCCGGCCGACCGCGCCGCCTTCCTCGCCCAGCACTGGGCCGCGCAGAACGCGCAGGGCGAGTGGGAAATCCTGGGCGATCCGGCGCACAAGATGCCGGGGCCGCTGCTGTACCAGGTGGAAGAGGTGCTCGCGTGCTGGCGCCGCATCACGGCGCCCGTGCTGTGGGTCGAGGCCGAGCACACGGACATGTGGCGCTGGATGGGGCCGAAAGAAGAAGCGCGCCACGAAGTCGACCGCCGGCTCGCGCAACTGGCGAAAGTCACGCCGCGCATGATGCCGGATGCCGGCCACATGCTGCACCACGATCAACCCGAAGTGCTGGCGCGCATGATCGAGGACTTCCTGGCGGCGTCAACGTAACGCTGGCGCCTGGTGGGCACGGGGTGCCCACTCTACGATGAGGTTGCCGTAGGGTGGACTCCCCGAGCCCGCGATTCGCATCCGAGGCGAACCGCGTACAATGGTATTTCGAAACGATACCCTGTCCGGATGCTGCCCATGAAAGTCGATCTCCACTGCCACTCCAACGTCTCCGACGGCGTGCTCGCACCCGCCGCCGTGGCCGCGTATGCCCGCAAGGGCGGTGTCGATGCATGGGCGCTGACGGATCATGACGAAATCGGCGGTATCAAGGCCGCGCGCGCGAAGGCCGAGGAACTGGGCATGCGTTTCGTGCCGGGCGTGGAGATTTCCGTGACGTGGGCCGGCGAGACCGTGCACCTCGTCGGCCTGCAGGTCGACGAAGACAATGCGACCCTCGTGCAGGGCCTGGCCGCCACGCGCAACGGGCGCGACGCGCGCGGGCGCGAGATCGCCGCGCAGCTCGACCAGGCCGGCATCCCGAATGCCTACGAAGGCGCGCTGAAATACGTCGGCAATCCGGACCTGCTGTCGCGCACCCATTTCGCGCGCTACCTGTGCGAGCTCGGCAAGTGTTCCAACACGTCGGAGGTCTTCCGCCGCTATCTCACGGAAGGCAAGCCGGGGTATGTGCCGCACCGCTGGGCGACGCTGGCCGATGCGATGGGCTGGATCCGCGCGGCCGGCGGCATCCCCGTGATCGCGCACCCGGGCCGTTACCGCTTCGACGCGACGGCCGAGGGCGCGCTGTTCGACGAGTTCAAGCAGCTCGGCGGCAATGCCATCGAGGTCGTCACGGGCAGCCATACGCCGGACCAGTACGCGACGTATGCCGAAGTGGCGCGCCGCTACGGTTTCCTCGCATCGCGCGGGACGGATTTTCACGCACCGGGGGAATCGCGCGTCGAGTTCGACCAGTTGCCGCCGCTGCCGAGCGGGGTCACGCCGGTTTGGCATGACTGGTTTTGAGTCGAAACGCTTGAAATTTCGACATCCGACCCTTATCTTGTCGGACTGATATTGAACCGTAGGGTGGGCGGCCCTCCGCCCACGCGTGACGCTTGCGGTTCGTCGGCGTCTTGCGTGACGCTTGCGGTTCGTCGGCGTCTCGCGTGACGCTTGCGGTTTGTCGGCGTCTCGCGTGGGCACGGGGTGCCCACCCAACATTATTTGCCGGAGGGGCCTCCCTACATGAAGCGCATACTGCTGTTCCTCGCCACCAACCTCGCCGTCGTGCTCGTGCTGTCGATCGTGCTGAACGTCCTCGGCGTCGGGCGTCCGGTCGGCGGGCAGGGCATCAACGTCGGGGCGCTGCTCGTGTTCTCGCTCGTCGTGGGCTTCACGGGGTCCATCATTTCCCTGTTGATGAGCAAGCCGATGGCGAAGATGTCCACCGGCGCCCGCGTCATCGACCAGCCCGGCAACCCCACCGAAGCGTGGCTGTTGAGCGCCGTGGGCAATCTCGCGCAGCGCGCGGGCATCGCGATGCCGGAAGTGGCCGTGTACGAGGGCGAGCCGAATGCGTTCGCGACGGGGGCATTCAAGAATTCCGCGCTGGTGGCCGTGTCGACGGGCCTGCTCGCCAACATGAACCGCGAGGAAGTCGAGGCCGTGCTGGGCCACGAGATCGCGCACGTGGCCAACGGCGACATGGTCACGCTCACGCTGATCCAGGGCGTGGTGAACACGTTCGTCGTGTTCCTCGCGCGCGTGGTCGGCTTCTTCGTCGACAACGTCGTGTTCCGCCGCGGGAACGACGCGCGCGGGCCGGGCTTCGGCTACGCGATCACCGTGTTCGTGTGCGAGATCCTGTTCGGCATCGTCGCGTCGATCATCGTCGCGTGGTTCTCGCGCCAGCGCGAATTCCGCGCGGACGCCGGTTCGGCCCAGCTGCTGGGCAGCCCGCAGCCGATGCAGCATGCGCTCGCGCGCCTGGCCGGCATGCATCCGGGCGCGCTGCCGCAGTCGATGGCCGCGTCGGGCATTTCCGGCCACGGCGGCGGCTGGGGCGCACTGTTCGCGTCGCACCCGCCGATGGAAGAACGCATCGCGGCCCTCCAGGCGCTGCGCCAGTCGGGGTTCGCGCGATGACCCAGTATTTCGAAGTCCATCCCCAGAATCCGCAGGCGCGCCTGATCCGCCAGGCCGCGCAGATCATCCAGGGCGGCGGCATCGTCGCCGCGCCCACCGATTCCGCGTACGCCCTCGTATGCCGCCTCGACGACAAGGCGGCCGTCGAAAAGCTGAGGCGCATCCGCGGCGTCGACGAGAAGCACCATTTGACGCTGCTCGTGCGCGACCTGTCCGAGATCGCCACCTATGCGCGCGTCGACAACCGCCAGTACCGGCAATTGAAAGCCGTCACGCCGGGGCCGTACACGGTGATCCTGGAAGCGACGAAGGAAGTGCCGCGCAGGCTGTCGCACCCGTCGCGCAAGACGATCGGCATCCGCGTGCCGGAAAACGCGATCCTGCTGGCGCTGCTGGAAGAACTGGGCGAACCCTTGATCGGCACGACCTTGCAACTGCCGGGCGACGACAACATGCTGTCCGATCCGGACGAGGTGCGCGAGCGTCTCGACAGGCAGATCGAGCTCGTCATCGACGGCGGCGCCGGCACGCTCGAACCCACCACCATCGTCGACCTCACGGGGCCTGACGCCGAGCTCGTACGCGAAGGCCGGGGCGATCCGGCCGCGTTCGGCCTGTAGGCCGGGGCCGCCGCGCCCGCGCGCTCTGATAGAATCGCAGGTTATGGATGAACTCATACGCAATCTGGCAGTGTATGCACTGCCTGTCCTCTTTGCGCTGACGATGCACGACGCCGCCCAGGCGTTCGTCGCGAAACGCTTCGGAGACAACACCGCACACGCCGCCGGGCGTACCACTTTCAACCCGCTGGCCCACATCGATCCGATCGGCACCATCGTCATTCCGGTGGTGATGTACCTGACGGTGCACTTCGTGTTCGGCTACGCGAAACCGCTGCCGATCAACTATGGCCAGATGCGCAATCCGAAGCGCGACATGGCGTGGGTTGCGCTGTCCGGTCCGGGCGCAAACTTCCTGATGGCGCTGATCTGGCTCCTGCTGGGGATTTTCCTCGACTACTTCGGCGTGCAGGAACCGTTCCCTCACCTCGTGGCCGAGGCGGGTGTGCAGACGAATCTGTGGCTGATGGCGTTCAACCTGCTGCCGATCCCGTCGATGGATGGCGGCCGCGTGCTGTTTTCCATCCTGCCGCACAAGGCCGCATTCCAGTTCGCGCGCCTGGAACCGTACGGTTTCATCATCCTGCTCGCGCTGATCTTCCTGAAGGTGATCGGCTACTGGTTGTTCTGGGTCGGCGTGATCGCGAACCTTTTACTGCACCTGATCGTCTATCCCCTGAATTTTCTCCTGACCTGATACCGCTATGTTTCCCGACCGTGTCGTTTCCGGCATGCGCCCGACCGGGCTGATGCACCTTGGCCACTACCATGGGGCCCTGAAGAACTGGATCCGCATGCAGTCCGAACTGCCTTGCCTGTTCTTCGTCGCCGACTGGCACGCGCTGACCACGCATTACGACGACCCGGCGATCATCGAGAAAAGTACGTGGGACATGGTCATCGACTGGCTCGCGGCGGGCATCGATCCGGCCCAGGCCACGATCTTCATCCAGTCGAGGGTGCCGGAGCACGCGGAACTGCATCTGCTGCTGTCGATGGCCACGCCGCTCGGCTGGCTCGAGCGCGTGCCGACGTACAAGGACCAGATCGAGAACCTGGCCAACCGCGACCTCGCGACTTACGGCTTCCTCGGCTACCCGCTGCTGCAGGCGGCCGACGTGCTGATCTACCGCGCCACGCAGGTGCCGGTGGGCGAGGACCAGGTGCCGCACATCGAGATGATGCGCGAGATCGCGCGCCGCTTCAACCACCTGTACGGCAAGGAACCGGGCTTCGAGCAGAAGGCGCTGGACGCCGTGAAAAAGCTGGGCAGCAAGCGCGCCAAGCTGTATGCGGAACTGCGCACCGCGTACCAGCAGGAAGGCGATGACGCGGCGCTGGAACAGGCGCAGGCCATGCTGGACGAAGCGGGCAGCCTGTCGAACATCGACCGCGAGCGCCTGTTCGGCTACCTGGAAGGCAGCCGCAAGATCATCCTCGTCGAGCCGCAAGTGAAGCTGACGGAGGCGGCGCGCCTGCCGGGCCTCGACGGCCGCAAGATGTCCAAGAGCTACGGCAACTCGATCTCGCTGCGCGAGGATCCGGAGTCGGTGACGAAGAAGATCCGCACGATGCCGACCGACCCGGCGCGCGTGCGCCGCAGCGACGCGGGCGATCCGCTCAAATGCCCGGTGTGGCAGCTGCACGAAGTCTATTCCGACGCGAACACGAAGGACTGGGTCATGAAGGGCTGCACGAGCGCCGGCATCGGCTGCCTCGAATGCAAGCAGCCCGTCGTCGAAGCCGTGCTGGCCGAGCAGGAGCCGATGCACGAGCGCGCGCAGCAGTACGTCGACGATCCGTCGCTCGTGCGCGCCATCGTCGCGGACGGCTGCGAGAAGGCGCGCAAGCTGGCGCAGGAAACGATGCGCGACGTGCGCGAAGTCATGGGACTGACTTATTCCTGACCTTCTACTCGTGACGGACTATCCATCCACCTGGGTCGTGCGCTGGGCGCCGGTCATTCCAGCCGGCGAGACGCTGGATCTCGCCTGCGGCGGCGGCCGCCATGCGCGCCTGCTGGCGGCGCTCGGCCATCCCGTGCTCGCCGTCGATCGCGACGCCGCATCGCTCGCGCAGGCGGCCGGTCCCGGCATCGCGACCCTGCAGCATGACCTCGAAGCGGAGGGCAGCACATGGCCATTCGCGCCGGGACGATTCGCCGGCATCGTCGTCACGAACTACCTGCACCGGCCGCTGTTCGCGCATCTCGCGGGCGCGCTGGCACCGAACGGGATCCTCGTCTACGAAACGTTCGCGCTCGGGAACGAACGCTTCGGCAAACCATCCAATCCGGCGTTCCTGCTGGCGCCCGGCGAACTGCTGGACGTCGCCGCGCGCCATGGCTTGAAGGTGCTCGCCTACGAGGATGGGGTCATCGAGTCGCCCCGTCCGGCCCGCGTACAAAGGCTGTGCGCGGCGGGGCGGGAGGTCGATCCGGGAGCAATCCGGCTCGATATGTAACCAACCTGTAACCATGCCATTTATATGGTGTGGAATGAACCATAACGCCAGGCTATCCGCTACAATCGACATTTATTTATTAACGGCACGGTCCACTGATTATGATTAAGGGCAGCATAGTAGCAATCGTCACTCCGATGTTCGAGGATGGAAGTCTGGACAGGGACAGCCTGCGCCAACTCCTCGACTGGCATGTGGCGGAAGGTACGGACGCAATCTGCATCGTCGGCACGACCGGCGAGTCGGCCACTGTGAGCCCGGACGAACACTGCGAACTGATCAAGCTGACCGTCGACCACATCGCCGGCCGCATTCCGGTCATCGCCGGCACGGGCGGCAATTCGACGGTCGAAGCGATCGCGCTGACCCGTCACGCCAGGGAAGTCGGCGCGGACGCGTCGCTGCAAGTCGTCCCGTACTACAATCGTCCGTCGCAGGAAGGCATGTATCGCCACTTCAAGGCGATCGCGGAATCGACCGACCTGCCGGTGATCCTGTACAACGTGCCGGGCCGGACCGTGGCCGACATGAGCAACGAGACCGTGCTGCGCCTCGCCGCCATCGACAACATCATCGGCATCAAGGACGCGACCGGCAACCTGGCCCGCGGCATCGAACTGCTGCGCGATATCGACCGTTCGTTTGCCGGCAAGGGCAAATCGTTCGGCGTGTTCTCGGGCGACGACGCGAGCGCACTGGCGCTGATGCTGTGCGGCGGCGCCGGCAACATCTCCGTGACCGCGAACGTGGCCCCGCGCGCGATGGCCGAGATGTGCAAGGCCGCGCTGAGCGGCGAAGCTGCCCGCGCCATCGAGATCAACAACCGCGTGCTGGACCTGCACAGCAAACTGTTCGTCGAGCCGAACCCCGTGCCGGTGAAATGGGCGCTGGCCGAGATGGGCAAGATGCCGGCCGGCCTGCGCCTGCCGCTGGCCCCGCTGTCCGCGCAATACCACGACACCGTCCGCACCGCGCTGCGCGCTTCCGGCGTTCTTTGATTACCAGCTTTAACGATATGACGAATCGCAAGATGATGACTTCCACCGCAGCCCGCACCGTGGCCCTGACCGCCATCGCGTTGAGCCTGGCCGCGTGCACGACCGTGTTCGAATCGGACAAGGTGGACTACAAGGCTTCCAAGAAAGCGGCACCGCTGGACATTCCGCCCGACCTGACCCAACTGCAGAAGGACAACCGCTATGCCGTGCCGGATGGCAAAGGCATCGCCACCGCGTCCGGCTTCCAGCAGCAGCGCGGCGCCGCACCGGCCATCGCGGCCACGTCCGGCGAACAGATCGGCCAGGTGCCCACCGACACCATCCGCATCGAGCGCAACGGCAACCAGCGCTGGCTCGTGATCAAGGAAACGCCGGAACAACTATGGCCGCAACTGCTGGAGTTCTGGCATAACTCGGGCTTCACCGTCGAGACCGAGTCGCCGCAGACCGGCATCATGGAAACGAACTGGGCCGAGAACCGCGCCAAGATCCCGCAGGACTTCATCCGCCGCACCATCGGCAAGGTCTTCGATTCCGCATATTCGACCGGCGAGCGCGACAAGTTCCGCACCCGCCTGGAGCGCCGTCCGGACGGTTCGACCGAGATCTACATCAGCCACCGCGGCGCGGAAGAAGTGCTGACCGGTCCGCAGAAGGAGCAGGCCACCTGGACCGCGCGTCCGAACGATCCGGAGCTGGAAGCGGAATTCCTGGGCCGCCTGATGGCCCAACTGACCGGCACCAAGGTCAAGGAAGCGACCGCGTTCGTGACGAACGCCCCGCTGGAACCGCAGCACGCCAAGCTCGAAGGCAACAAGGTCGTCGTCGACGAAGGCTTCGACCGCGCATGGCGCCGCGTGGGCCTGGCGCTGGACCGCGTCGGCTTCACGGTGGAAGACCGCGACCGCGTGCAGGGCATTTATTTCGTGCGCTACGTCGATCCGGACGCGGTCAAGAAGGAAGGTTTCTTCAGCAAGCTGTTCGGTAGCGAAGACAAGAACAAGGAAGCGCAGAAATACCGCGTGATCGTGTCGACGGCACAGGGCGCGACCTCGACCGACGTGACCGTGCAGACGAACGACGGCAAGCCGGAAACGTCGCCGACCGGCGCCAAGATCCTCAAGCTGCTGGCGGACGAGTTGAAATAACTCCGCTTCGCTTCAATAAAAAAACCGGCCGCTTGGCCGGTTTTTTTATTGGTGGGCTCGCATAATTCGTAGGGCGGGCACCCCGTGCCGGCGCGCCGTGTGCAAAACCTGCGGACGTAAAAAAACCGGCCCGCAGGCCGGTTTCTTTAGCGCGATTCGAATTACTTCGAAGCAGCCGGAGCAGCAGCAGCCGAAGCGGCGTCAGCAGCAGCCGAAGCAGCCGAAGCAGCAGCCGAAGCGGCCGAAGCAGCAGCGTCAGCAGCGGCCGGAGCAGCCGGGGTAGCGGCAGCGTCAGCAGCCGGAGCGGCCGGAGCAGCCGGAGCAGCGGTCTCAGCAGCCGGAGCCGGAGCAGCAGCCGGAGCTTCTTCTTTCTTCGAGCAAGCAGCCAGAGCAACAGCCAGCAGGGAAACGATCAGCAGAGATTTTTTCATGGTTTTTCCTTAATTAATTCAAAAGGGTGGTGCGATGAATAATTACCGGTAATTATCGCTCGTCAGGAATTCTCTTGTTTGTATACTTTGGAAAAAGTGCCTACAGACAACGGAACCTTCCTAACCCGATATTATAGCCAAATTTACTGAATCGCAATAGAAAAGTCGTGTCAAGACGTAACAGTTGCCAGATCGGGCAATGTTCATCTTCTAGCAACCCGACACACCTTGTCCGTGCGCTAGTTCTCATAGAGAAAACCAAGCCAAAGCAGGTATTTACAGCCCGGAAACACTGGCCCGCAGACCAGGTTGTGATTCTGCCCAAATGGCGTCAAAACGCAGGCGCGACAGCTCGGCTTGTTGCGGTGCATCAAAGACTGCCTCACCGCGCAGGTGATCGCTGTGAAAGCGCCGCACGATGTGCAGGTCGTCCGCGATGCAGAACGAATCCGTGAGCTCGCGCAGCGCCCGCGGCGTGCGCCGGCACTCGATGCCGTGCGCATGATCGCGCAGCAGGCGCAGGAACCTCGGCGCTTCCCGCTCCAGGTGTGCGGGATCGTGCAGCGCCAGCCGCAGCCGGCCGCCGGCGTGCAGGAAGCGGCGCAGTTCCGCGTCCACGTCCGGCGCGCCCAGCCGGAACAACGTAAAGTCCGGATCGAACATGACGAGCGTGGCCCGTGCCCGTGCCCATACCTCGCCCAGCTGCTGCTGGAATGCGGCGCGGGTGTCGAAGGACGCGTTCATGTCAGCCGAGCTCGATCCAGCCGTCCTGGTACCACGTGTACAGCGCTTCCAGCACGTCGTCCGACGCCTGGTCGAGCAGACTGCCTGCCAGGGCCCGCTCGTTGGCGAGCACGTCCAGCACGACCTTGTCCGCGCGCCCGACGGCGAACGATTCGCCGTTGATGAATACGTGCTTGCCGCGGTAGAGCATCAACGTCTTGGGCGACAGTTTCAGCCCCTTTTTCGCAGCCTGTTCCATGAAGCGGCCCACCGTCAGCGGCTTCGGGACCGGCGTGAAGAACACGTTGTGCTTCGGCTCGGACAGGTATTCGCCCATGAAGATCGTGACGTCTTCCTCGTCCCAGCGCACCTTGTTCAGTTCTTCGGTGACGGTGGCCAGCATGTCGCGCGGGATCTCGGCCGGGTTCTTCGCGGACTGCAGGCCCGGGTCGGCATAGCGGCCCGGCAGGTCGATGGAGTCGGCCATGAACTGCAGGAAGGCTTCGCCCAGTTCCTGGAACGACGGCGAGCGGAAGCCGATCGAATACGTCATGCATTCGCCCTCGGCGACGCCGTCGTGCGCGTAGTGCGGCGGCAGGTACAGCATGTCGCCCGGTTCCAGCACGAACTCTTCTTCCGGCTCGAAGTTGGCGAGGATCTTCAGCGGCAGGCCCTCGACCAGCGTCAGGTCCTGCTGCGCGCCGATGCGCCAGCGGCGCTTGCCCTGCGCCTGCAGCAGGAACACGTCGTAGGAGTCGAAATGCGGGCCGACGCCGCCGCCGTCCGTCGCATAGCTGACCATCAGGTCGTCCAGGCGCGCGTCCGGCACGAAACGGAACTGGCGCAGCAGGGCATCGGCCTTCGGGTCGTGCAGGTTCACGCCCTGCACGAGCATGGTCCATTCGCGCTGGGTTTTGGGCGGCAGTTCGGCCAGCGGGCCGTGCTGCATGTCCCAAGTGCCGTCGGTGAGTGTCACGAGGCGCGATTCGACGTGGTTCAGCCTGGCCAGCTCGGCCAGCTTGTCCACCTTGACCAGCGGTTTGAAGTTGGGGATGGCCTGGCGGATGAGCAGGGGTTTCTTGTGCCAGTAATCGCGGAGGAACTGGGCGGGCGTGATATTGCCGAGGAGCTGTAATTTTTGCATGTGCCATTATAACCAGCGCCGGCCGGAGCAAAGCGGTGGTAGGGTTATAATCGCAGCCTTACCCACGAAAGGAAGTGCAATGAAGATTGCCCAGAACACGGTTGTGTCGGTCAACTATAAACTGTCCGACGCCCAGAACAACCTGATCGAAGACGGCGCCCAGCCGATGGTCTACCTGCACGGTGGCTACGAGAACACGCTGCCGAAGATCGAAGAAGAGCTGGACGGCAAGGACGTGGGTTACACGTCGACCATCCAGATCGAGCCGGAAGACGCGTTCGGCGACTACGATCCGAACCTGGTGAAGGTCGAGGAGCGCAACCGCCTGCCGGAACCGATCGAAGTCGGCATGCAGTTCGAAGGCATGGCCGAGGGCAGCGACGAAGAGCCGGTCATCTTCACCGTCACCGAAGTGGCCGACGACAAGGTCGTGCTGGACGGCAATCACCCGCTGGCCGGCATGGCCCTGCGCTTCGACCTGTCCGTGATCGACGTGCGTGCCGCCACGCCGGAAGAGATCGCGCACGGCCACGTGCACGGCGCCCACGGCCATGACCACGGTCACGGCGAGATCGACGACAGCGAAGAGGGCGACCACTTCCGTAGCCAGCCGCTGCAGTAAAACGCACTCTTGACTCGTCGTTCCCGCGAAGGCGGGAACCCAAGTTCTGTCGGCGTCGTGATGACGCGTGCAAATTGGATCCCCGCCTGCGCGGGGATGACGTTGTTTTGCTTCTCGACAGTCTTACTTCGCCGTCTCGACCTTGCGGGGATCGACCCTGAACAGGGTCTTCGTCTCCGGATTCACCACCACCTCCAATGCATCCGCACCGGCCGCCAGATGGCCGACATTGCCGCGCCATTCGATGACGGGTCTTGCACGCACGCGCGTGCCGTCGACGAGCAGCACCTTGCCCCGGAATTTCTGCGCCAGCGACAGGATCAGGCGGCGCGGCTCCGCGAAGCCGTCGTTGTCCGGCACGGCGCCGCGCAGCAGCGCGCGCAGGCCCGTCGGCTGCGACAACGCCTTCACGTCGCCTTCGGAAAACAGCACGATCGCTTCCAGCTTGTCGCGCCTGGCGATGGCGAACAGCCGGTGCAGCCAGAAGCGGTTCGCGACGAGCCGGTCCTCGTACTCGCTGTTGCGGCCCGCTTCGTTCAGGTAGTGGTTGTTATTGGCCGGCATGTTGACGGTTGCGTACAGCACCTTGCCGACCGACCAGTGCGCATTCTCCGCATAGCTGCGAAAGCGCGGGCTCATCGACAGGCGCGTCAGCGGCAGCTTGCGCGCGCCCAGCGTGGACGGCTCGCCGTAGAACAGTTCGCGGATGCGGTTCATGCGCTCGATCGCATTCGTGCGGCCGGCGCTGTTACGGCATTCCGTCCAGTCGCTGCCGGCCGGCAGCACGATGACGGGCCGGCGCGCATCGTCGATCAGCTCGCGCCGCTTCTGGTACAGCTTGTCCGTGCACGGCTCGTTCGCACCCTTGATGCCCGTAACGACCATGAAGGCGACGTCATTGTCGTCATTGTCGGCGAGCGCCTGCTTGAGGCGTTTTTCGCCGCCATCGGTAAAACCATGGCCGATGATGGCGAAACGGTGCGCGTCATCGTCGCGGGCGTCCGCGCGCGCGCCGCCCGCGAGCGCGCAGGCGAGGACGAACAGGAGAAGCGAGCGGCGTCGCGGCATCGTCAGGCCGAGGCCAGGCGCTTGAGCTCGTACAAGCGTTCGAGCGCTTCGCGCGGGGTCAGGGCATCGGGATCGATGGCGTCCAGCAGCGTCAGCGCCGGCGACTCGGCCGCCGCCTGCACCGGAGCCGGTGCGGGCGCGGCTTCGGCGTCGCCTTCGTCGCACGGCGCCGGCGCGAACAGGTCGAGCTGCGGCGTCGCATCGAGCGCCTGCGCTTCCAGCCGCGCCAGGTGCTTGCGCGCGGCGCGGATCACGCTGGGCGGCACGCCCGCCAGCTGTGCGACCTGCAGCCCGTAGCTCTGCGACGCCGGGCCGTCCTGCACGGCATGCAGGAACACGATGCTGTCCTTGTGCTCGACGGCCGACAGGTGCACGTTGGCCGCGCTCGGATGCTGTTCCGGCAGCTGCGTCAGTTCGAAGTAGTGCGTGGCGAACAGCGTAAAACTGCGGCTCGTCTCGATCAGGTGGCGCGCGATGGCCCACGCGAGCGCGAGACCGTCGAACGTCGACGTGCCGCGGCCCACCTCATCCATCAGCACGAGCGAGTGCTCGGTCGCGCCGTTCAGGATCGTGGCCGATTCCGTCATCTCCACCATGAACGTCGAGCGGCCATTGGCCAGGTCGTCGGACGCGCCGATGCGCGTGAAGATGCGGTCGATGGGACCGATCGTCGCGCTCGTCGCCGGCACGTAGCTGCCGACATAGGCCAGCAGCGTGATCAGCGCGACCTGGCGCATGAACGTCGATTTACCGCCCATGTTCGGGCCCGTGATCAGGAGCAGGCGGCGGTCGTCGGACAGCTTGCAGTCGTTCGCGATGAAGCGCTCGATCTGGTTCTCGACGACCGGATGGCGGCCTTCGACGATGGTGAGGCACGGCTCCTCGACCAGCTGCGGCATGCACCAGTTGTTGCGCGCGGCGTGGGCGGCGAGGGCGGTGATCGTATCGAGCTGCGCGATGCCGGACGCGATGCGCTGCAGGCACACGATGTGCGGCGCGAGGTCGGCCAGCAGCAGCTCGTACAGCAGCTTTTCGCGCGCCAGCGCGCGGTCCTGCGCGGACAACGCCTTATCCTCGAACGCCTTCAGTTCGGGCGTGATGTAGCGTTCGCAGTTCTTCAGCGTCTGGCGGCGGCGGTAATCGTCCGGCACCTTGTCGGCCTGGCCGTTCGTGACCTCGATGTAGAAGCCGTGCACGCGGTTGTACTCGACGCGCAGGTTGGCGATGCCGGTGCGTGCGCGCTCGCGCGCTTCCAGGTCGACGAGGAACTGGCCCGCGTTTTCCGACAGCGCGCGCAGCTCGTCCAGCTCCGCGTCGAAGCCGCGCGCGAACACGCCGCCGTCGCGCACCATGGCGGCCGGCTCCGTGGCGATGGCTCGTTGCAAGAGGTCCGCGCACGCCTCGGGCACGGCGATGGCGTCGTGGATGTCGCGCAGCAGGCACGAGTCGCCGGGGATGAAGCAGCGCGCCACCTGCTCGCGCAGCGCGGGCAGCTGGGTCAAGCCGTCGCGCAGGCTCGCGAGGTCGCGCGGCCGCGCCGTCAGCAGCGCGATGCGCGTCGTGATGCGTTCGATGTCGGGCACGTGCGCGAGCGTCGCGGCCAGGTCGTGCATGGCCTCGCGCTGGGCCAGCGCCTCGATCGCCTCGTGGCGCGAGCGGGCCACGCGCTGGTCGCGCTTCGCGTGGTGCAGCCAGTGGCGCAGCAGGCGCGAGCCCATCGCCGTGCGGCAGCCGTCCAGAAGAGAAAACAGCGTGGGCGACTCGTGGCCGCGGATGGTCTCCGTCAGCTCCAGGTTGCGGCGCGTGGACGCATCGAGGCCGATGAATTCGCTATCCGATTCGACCGCGAGACTCTTCACGTGCTGCAGGCCGCGGCCCTGCGTGGCCTGGGCATAGCGCAGCAGCGCGCCGGCCGCGCCGAACGCGGCGCCGAGACCGTCCGCGCCGAAGCCGGACAAGGTGGCGACACCCAATTGGTCGAGCAGCGCCTTGTGGCCGTGCACGACGTCGAAATGCCATTCCGGCACGCGTGCCGTGTGGCCGACCGGGCTCTCTTCGAACAGGTCGGCGCCGCCGTCGGCGCGCAGTACCTCGGCCGGCGCGATGCGTTCCAGTTCCTGCACGAGGCGCACGGCGGCCGCACGGGCGTCGCCCGCGAATTCCATCAGCCGGAGGCCCCCGCTCGCGAGCGACATCCACGCGAGACCCGTCGTGACCACCTTGCGGTTCGTGACCGTGCAGACGGCGAGCAGCGGGCGCTCGGCCTTCTCGGGCAGCAGGTCGGCATCGGTCAGCGTCCCCGGCGTGACGACGCGCACGACCTTGCGCTCGACCGGACCTTTGCTCAGCGCCGGATCGCCGATCTGTTCGCAGATGGCGCACGACTCGCCCAGCTTGACGAGCTTGGCGAGGTACGGGTCGAGCGAGTGGAAGGGCACGCCGGCCATCTTGATCGGATTCCCGCCCGAGCTGCCGCGCGCCGTCAGCGTGATGCCCAGGATGCGCGCGGCCTTCTCGGCGTCCTCGAAGAACAGCTCGTAGAAGTCGCCCATTCGGTAGAAGACGAGCATCGTGGGGTAGTCGGCCTTGATGCTCAGGTACTGCTGCATCATTGGGGTGTGCTTTTCGGTCGCGAGGCGTTTGGCCGCGTCGGCGTTGATTTCGCGTGGAACGTTCATGTGGTCAAGATCGGGGACAGCGGGGCAAGAGGGTGCCAGGACCGCCATTTTACCGCGTCAGCGTGACCTGGGGAGGGCTCGCTGCGGCACGCGCCAAGTCAAGGCCGTCACCGCGTTAGTTTGACCTGGAATAATTTACATCGATGAAATTTGCCGGCTGTCTCGCGTCATGGTTGAACGCCTGCGCGATCCTAATGTATTCATTCATCACCGCGATTTCGATCGGGGTACGCTTTTTGATGAACTCATGCGCGTTTGGATTCTCCAGAATGCCAATCAACAAGTAGGTTTCCCTTTTCGTGAAACCATTGATATTGCACGCATAAACAAGCGCTTTATTGCTTGTTTTTCGCGATGGAGGACGCCGTTTGAAGTCGATGTTCCATTGGGGATACAACGGATCGTCCTCCGGCGGCACCATATGGGCATGTCGCAACGTGTCGGGAGGACTGGCTGGCGGGACGTAGAAACCGTCCTTGCCGAAAATATAGCTTTCGTGTTCGCCCGCTGGACCGAGTTTTTTCCACTCGAAAAAATCCGTCAACAGTTGGTTGATCTCGTGAAACGATAAGGCGCCAGTAAGGAGAGTCGAAATTTTTACCGAAACTTTAAGAGTCAAAGAAACCCCTATTCTTGCTCGAACGGCTTGCCGAACAAGGCGCGGTATTGCTCCTCTGGGGTCAGCTTTTTATTTCGGTAGATGGACTTATAGACGTCCAGCGTTTCTGGTGCGCCACCCGCGGCGATGGTACCCTGCTTGCGACGATACTTTTCCAACGCTGCGTTGGAAACCTTTGAGCCTACGGTCAACCTGGCGAACGCAGAGCGCAAAAATTCGAGACTTGTTTGAGCGTGAGTATAAATGATCATGACATGCTCCTTTGCTCCAAGTGTATCACGCTCGATGCGGGGCCGGACAGCGACTGTTCGGCCACGGCCGCACGCCGATGACAGGAAACAAGGCAGCACATGTGCGGCTCGGTCATGAAATCGAACCGCGCCGTCGCTTGCCCTGCACCGCCAACACCCTGAGCGCCGTCTCGATCCGCACCCGCCGATACTCCATCGCCCGCGCCGCCGCATGCACCCCCCGCGCCCGCAACGCATCCTGCACACTCTCGGCCGTCCAGCGGTCGCTCCGCCGTTCGCCGAGCATTTTCTTCAGCAAGCCCTGGTCGTCGATCCATCGGTAAGTCATGACGTCCTCCTCGTGGTTGAGGACATCAGTTTCGCGTAAATTGCCAAGCGGAAACTTACCGAGCATCAAGTTCAGGACAGCCTCGCATGATTGAGGATGAGCCACGCCACCGTGATGACGACCATGCCGGTAAAGGTCACGCACGACCAGGTGAAGAACCACGCCGACACGATCCCGGCCTGCAGGACTTTTTCGAACAGCACGCCGAGCGCGAAATCGAAGGCGGTCAGGAACGACCAGCGCCGCAGGTAGACGGGCAGGTAGCGGCTCATCTTGCGGTTGTGCTGGTGCGCGGCGTGCCGTTCGATGCGGTCGCGCGCGGCGCTGACGTCGCGGAACAGCCAGTCGAAGAACAGGAAGCGGTACAGGAGGCGCCGGAAGGGCATTTCCGGGGCCGGGTCGTTGTCTGCAACGGGGTGGGATTGCTTGTCGATCGTCATGGTTGCACCGCTCGCTCGAATTCTCATTCATGGTATGCCAGATGCCGCGCCTGGCCACGTTCGTTGCCTAACGTAGCGTGCGCGGTGCCTGACGTTTCTGAGCAGCACCAATAAAAAGCAAAACGGGCGCACGCGGCGCCCGTTTCGGAACAACGGCCAGAGGGCGTCAGCCTTCCTTGACCCGCTTGGCGATGTGCGCCAGCGCCTCGTCCACCTGGTCGATCAGGATCAGCGACAGGTCGCCCGGCTGCAGGCGTTCGAGCGCCTTGTCGATGGCGACGAACTCGCCCTTGATCTCGTCGATGTGCGTCGTCCGGGGCGCGCCGGCGAGGCCCTCGCGCAGCAGGCCGACGACTTCGCCCTCAAGGCGGCCGCGCTGGCACTGGTCTTCGTACAGCAGCACGTCGTCGAACGCTTTACCCAGGATGCGGGTCTGGTCGCGGATGTCCTCGTCGCGGCGGTCGCCCGCGCCCGAGATCACCACCGAGCGGCGCTTGGCCGGCATCGATTCGACGGCGTTCACGAGGGCCTGGATCGCGTCCGGGTTGTGGCCGTAGTCGGCGATGACCGTCGCGCCGCGGTAGTCGAACACGTTGAAGCGGCCGGGCGCGTTGTCGCTCTCGCCGACGAACGTCTTGAGACCCACGCGGATCGCATCCCACGAGATGCCGACGGCCCACGCGGCGGCCACGGACGCCATCACGTTCTCGACCTGGAAGCCGATCACGCCGCCGCGGGTGATGGGCACCTCGGCCAGCGGCACGCGTTCTTCGTTCTTGCCTTGCGCCGCGACGAGGTGGCCCTTGTCGACGTAGACGATGCGGCGGCCCTGCGCGCGGTGCTTCTGCATGACGGGCAGCGAGCAGTCCGCGGCGAAATAAGTGATGTCGCCCTTCGTGTTCTCGGCCATGCCCGCGACGATCGGGTCGGCCGCGTTCAGCACGGCCATGCCGTTCGGCGCGACGTTCTGCACGATCACGCGCTTCAGCACCGCGAGGTCTTCCAGCGTGGTGATGTAGTTCAGGCCCAGGTGGTCGCCCGAGCCGATGTTGGTGACGACGCCGACCTGGCAGCGGTCGTACGCGAGACCCTCGCGCAGGATGCCGCCGCGCGCGGTCTCGAACACGGCCGCGTCGACGTCCGGGTGCAGCAGCACGTTGCGCGCGCTGCGCGGGCCGCTGCAGTCGCCGCTGTCGATGCGGCGGCCCTGGATGTACACGCCGTCCGTGTTCGTCATGCCGGTGCGCAGGCCGGAGCTTGCGAGCAGGTGCGCGATCAGGCGCACGGTCGTCGTCTTGCCGTTCGTGCCCGTCACGGCGACGACCGGGATGCGGCCGTCGTCGCCCGGCGCGTACAACGTGTCCATGATGGCTTCGCCGACGGCGCGGCCCTTGCCGAACGACGGCGAGATGTGCATGCGCAGGCCCGGCGCGGCGTTCACTTCGACGATGCCGCCGCCCTGGTCCTCGATGGGTTTCAGCACGCTGTCGCACACGAGGTCGACGCCGCAGATGTCCAGGCCGACCATGTGCGCGGCCGCGATGGCGCGCGCCGCCACTTCCGGATGCACGTCGTCCGTGACGTCGGTGGCCGCGCCGCCCGTCGACAGGTTCGCGTTGTTGCGCAGGGTGACGCGCCGGCCCTTCGGCGGGACCGATTCCGCGTCATAGCCCTGCTTCGCCAGCGAGGCGAGGGCGATGTCGTCGAAGCGGATCTTCGTGAGCGACGTCGCGTGGCCGTCGCCGCGGCGCGGATCCTTGTTGACGATGTCGACGAGCTGGCGCACGGTGTGCACGCCATCGCCCACGACGTGCGGCGGGTCGCGGCGCGCGGCGGCGACGAGCTTGTTGCCCACGACGAGCAGGCGGTAGTCGTGGCCCGGCAGGTATTTTTCGACCATGATCTCGTCGCGGAACTCGGACGCGGCGGCAAAGCCCGCGTCCAGCTGCTCGCGCGTGGTGACGTTCACGGTCACGCCCTTGCCCTGGTTGCCGTCCTTCGGCTTGATCACGACTGGCAGGCCGATTTCCTGGGCGGCGGCCCAGGCGTCGTCCGGATCGCTCACGCTGCGGCCCAGCGGGACGGGCACGCCGGCCGCGTTCAGCAGGGTCTTGGTCAGTTCCTTGTCCTGCGCGATGGATTCCGCGATGGCGCCGGTGGCGTCGATCTCGGCGGCCTGGATGCGGCGCTGGCGGCTGCCCCAGCCGAATTGCACGAGGCTGCCCTCGGTGAGGCGGCGGAACGGGATGCCGCGCGCGACGGCGGCGTGTACGATCGAACCCGTCGACGGGCCGAGGCGCACGTCCTCGTCCAGGTCGCGCAGCTGCTTCAGCGCGCCTTCGAGGTCGAACGGCTGGTCGTTGCGGGCCGCGGCGCACAGCTGCCCGGCCAGTTCCATTGCGAGGCGTCCGACGTCTTCTTCGCTGTACTCGACGACGACCTGGTAGATGCCGCGCTCCAGCGTGGCGGTCGTGCGGCTGAACGTGACGGGGCAGCCGGCCTGCGCCTGCAGGGCCAGCGCGGCGACTTCCAGCACCTGGGCCAGCGGGATCGTGTCGTCATGGCCGGTCGGCTGCAGCGGCCAGATTTCCGGGAACAGGGCGCGCAGGCGCGTCTCGAAGCCGGGCAGGGCGCCGATCGATTCCTCTTCCGGCGCGCAGGCGACGATCGCCTCGATCGACGTGTGGTGGCTCCAGAGGTTGGGACCGCGCAGGGCGCGTACGCGTGATACTTCCATAAGTCTTTCCTTTAGGGTCTTGCGGTATCGGCCCGGTCATGCCAGGCTCGCCATTAGGCCTTTTTCTTTTTGCCGGCCGGGTCGAACGTGCGCAGGCCGGCGCAGATCAGGTCCGTCGGCACGTCCAGCGCCCAGCCGGCCAGCGCGGCCGCGAGCAGGGCATTCGGCTGCGCCGCGGTGGCGGGCTTCACTTTGTCGATACCCAGCAGCGGCATTTCCTCGCTGCCCTGGGCCAGGACGATGTGGTGGTTGCGCACGAATGCGACGCGGCCGCCGCCCGCGCGGTGCGCGGCCAGGGTGGCGTTGGCTTCGTCCTGCGCGTAGAACAGCACGGCGCCGTCGGACAGTTCGGCCAGCGCGGCCACGCGTTCATCGGCCGCGTTCAGCACGGCCGCGCCATCGGACAGCACGACGTCGACCTGGCTGCGCACCACGTTGTAGAGCGCATCGTCGTCGCGCACGTACAGGTCGGCCACGTCGGCCACGCTGCCCATGTCGGTCACGATGCCGACGAGGCAGCGGTCGTACGGCAGGCCCTCGGTCAGGATCGTGCGCGCGTTCGATTCGAACACGGCGGCCTGCACGGTGCGGTTGATCAGCAGGCGCTGGCCGGCGTCGAAGCGGGTGCCGTCCTGCGCCGTGACCTGGCGGCCGTCGAGGAACAGGCCCTCGCGGTTGGCCACGCCCACGTGCTTGCCGGCCAGGTTCAGCACGGTACCGACGAGGCGCGCGGCGAGTGCCGCGTCCGTGGTGCCCGTGACGCCCACGAGCGGGATGCGGCCCGTCTCGCCCTCGGCGAACAGGTGTTCCACGATTGCCTTGCCCACGTTGCGCGGCTCGCCCTTGGCGGGCTTGATGTGCGCGAGCAGGCCCGGGCTGGAATTGACTTCGATGATGGCGCCGCGCTGTTCTTCCAGCGGGCGCGAGATGTCTTCGCACACGAGGTCGATGCCGGCGATGTCCAGGCCGACGACGCGCGCGGCCAGCGCGGCCACATACGCGACTTCCGGGTGGACCTCGTCCGTGACGTCGTCGGCCACGTTGCCGTTCAACTGGATCAGCACTTTCTGGCCGGCCTGCGGGACCGAAGCCGGCGTGAGGCCCTGGCGTTGCAGGTCCAGCTTGACCTCGTCGCTTTCGGCCGGCACGACGGGGCTGAGCGGGAATTCTTCGGAATTGCCGCGGCGCGGATCGATGTTGATCTGGCTGTCGCACAGCTGCGTGACGGTGGAGGTGCCGTCGCCGACGACCCACAGCGATTCGCCCTTGGCGGCGGCGACGACTTTCGAGCCGACGACGAGCAGGCGGTGTTCGTTGCCGGGAATGAAGCGCTCGACGAGGACGGCGCTGGAATCGCCTTCTTCGGACGCGATGGCGTAGGCGGCATGCACGTCCGCTTCCGACATCAGGTTCAGCGACACGCCGCGGCCATGGTTGCCGTCGACGGGTTTGATGGCGACCGGCAGGCCGATGTCCTGCGCTTCTTCCCACGCGGCTGCCGCGCTGCGCACGACCGACCCTTCCGGCACCGGTACGCCGCAGGACGCGAGCAGGGTCTTGGTCAGGTCCTTGTCGCTGGCGATGGATTCGCCGATGGCGCTCGTGCGGTCCGTCTCGGCCGTCCAGATGCGGCGCTGCGCGCTGCCGTGGCCCAGTTGCACGAGGTTGCCTTCGGTCAGGCGGATGGACGGAATGCGGCGGTCGGTGGCGGCGTCGACGATGTGGCCGGTCGAGGGGCCCAGGCAGTAGCGGTCGACCAGTTCCGTCAGCTCATCGACCTTGGCCTGCAGGTCGAACGGGGTGTCGTTGATGGCGGACGTCAGGAGCGCGTGACCGGCTTGCAGGGCGGCACGGCCGACGGTTTCGTCGCGCGTGCGGAATGCCATTTTATAAATGCCGCGGTCGGCGGTGGAGCGGGTTTTACCGAAACCGGTCTTCATGCCGGCCAGGTTCTGCAATTCGAGGACGATGTGTTCGAGGATGTGACCGGACCACGTGCCGTCGCGCAGGCGCTCCAGGAAGCCGCCCCGTTCGCCGACGCCGCAGCGGTGTTCGATCAGGCCCGGCAGCCAGGCGGTGAGGCGTTCATACAGGCCGGGGAGTTTATTCGAAGGACATTCTTCGAGTTCGCCGATGTCGAGCCACGTTTCGATGACAGGGCGGTAGGTCCAGATGTTCGGTCCACGCAGGTGGTTTACACGAAGAATTGCAATGTCTTTCTTATTTGTCATGAAAATATCCAGCCACGCGACGACCGCTCTCTCATCGCGTGGCATTGCCTAAGTTTGCACATCGATGGCCAAAGACGCTGCCGGATCGCGGCCCCGTCTTCCTCTCTTTCCATAATGCACATGTTGTATACTTGCCGGAACGAAGCTTACCGTGCCGAACCGATTTCTGCCACTCTGGCCCCTCCGATAGAATACCGTACACGCCGAAGCGCCGCGTTTCGGAAGGTGCGCGTGTCAACGGCAACACCGCCCTTAACGTTCCATCGTACAGATCAGAACCAAAACTCGCCTTTGCCGGCGGCATCACATGACAACTCAACAACTTATTCCCTCCGGTCCGCAGGCGTTGACCGCCGGTTTCCTGCCTGAGCACTGGCAGGCGGACGTCGCGAAGAAGCTTGCGCCAGGGGAAAACGTTTTAAACAGCGTCGAGGTTGACCTCGATGCGAAATTACGTTTCACCAAAGGTATTCTTGTCGTCACGAATTATCGCCTGCTGACCCGCGCACCCGGCGACACGATATGGCGCGACTGGCCGTATCGTGCCGGTTTGACAATGCGCCACCACGACCATGCGGGCGTCGGCCACCTCGAACTCGTCGACCAGAACGGCCTGCTGGCGGCCTGGCGCTTTACCTTGGGCCAGAATCTGCAAGCCATCCGCGTCGTGGACCAGTTCCAGAACCAGGTCGAAAGCCACGTCAGCGGCGTCGCCGTGCAACCGCCCGAGCAACATACTTGCCCGAGTTGCAAGGCACCGCTCGAACCGGACCAGGAAGACTGCCCGATCTGTACCAAGGTGCTGCATACGCCGCCGTCGACCTGGACCCTGTTCCGCCTGTGGCGTTTCGCCCGGCCTTACAAGGGGCAGTTGCTCCTCGGATTCTTGCTCATGTTGGCAAGTACCGGCGCACACATGATTCCGCCGTATCTGACGATGCCGCTGATGGACAACGTGCTGATCCCGTACCAGAACGGCAAGCACATCGACACGCACCTCGTCTACATGTACATGGGCGGCCTGTTCGCATCGAGCATGCTGGCTTGGGCGCTGGGCTGGGGCCGCACCTACATCCTCGCCCTCGTGTCCGAGCGGATGGGCGCCGACATGCGTTCCGAAACCTATGAACACCTGCTGAGATTGTCGCTGGAATTCTTCGGCGGCAAGCGCACGGGGGACCTCATGTCGCGCATCGGCAGCGGCTCGGACCGCATCTGCGTGTTCCTGTCGCTGCACCTGCTGGACTTCCTGTCCGACGTCCTCATGATCATCATGACGGGCGTGATCCTGTTCAGCATCAATGCCAAGCTCGCCCTGATCACGCTCGTGCCGCTGCCGTTCATCGCGTGGATGATCCACGTCGTCCGCGACAAGCTGCGTACCGGCTTCGAAAAGATCGACCGCGTATGGGGCGAGGTCACGAACGTGCTGGCCGACACCATCCCCGGCATCCGCGTCGTGAAGGCGTTCGCGCAGGAGCATCGCGAGGCGTCGCGTTTCCGCGATGCCAATAAACACAACCTGGCCGTCAACGACAAATTGAACAAGGTGTGGTCGCTGTTCTCGCCGACCGTGTCGCTGCTGACGGAACTGGGCCTGCTCATCATCTGGTGCTTCGGCATCTGGCAGGTGAGCCAGCAGGAGATCACCGTCGGCGTGCTGTCGGCGTTCATCGCGTACAGCGGCCGCTTCTACGTCCGCCTCGATTCGATGAGCCGCATCGTGTCCGTCACGCAGAAATCCGCGTCGGCCGCGAAGCGCATCTTCGACATCCTCGACCACGTGTCGAGCGTTCCCGAGCCCGTCAATCCGGTGAAACTGGACAAGGTCGAGGGCAACATCGCGCTGCGCGAAGTGGGCTTCCGCTACGGCAACCGCGCCGTCAACCGCGGCATCTCGCTGAACATCAAGGCCGGCGAGATGGTGGGCCTCGTGGGTCACTCCGGCTCGGGCAAGAGCACCCTGGTCAACCTGATCTGCCGCTTCTACGACGTGGCGGAAGGCGCGATCCTGCTGGACGGCCGCGACATCCGCAGCTTCGCCGTCGCGGACTACCGCCGCCACATCGGCCTCGTGCTGCAGGAGCCATTCCTGTTCTTCGGCACCATCGCGGACAACATCGCCTACGGCAAGCCGGATGCGACGCGCGAAGAGATCATCGCCGCCGCCCGCGCCGCGCACGCCCACGAATTCATCCTGCGCCTGCCGCAGGGGTATGACTCGATGGTCGGGGAGCGGGGGCAGGGCCTGTCCGGCGGCGAGCGCCAGCGCATCTCGATCGCCCGCGCATTGCTGATCGACCCGCCGATCCTGATCATGGACGAAGCGACGTCCTCGGTCGACTCGGAAACGGAAAAGGAAATCCAGAAGGCGCTGGACAATCTGGTGCAGGGTCGCACGACGATCGCGATCGCGCACCGCCTGTCCACCTTGCACCGCGCCGACCGCCTCGTCGTGCTGGACCGCGGCCAGGTGGTGGAAGAAGGCAACCACGACGAACTGATGGCCCGCGAAGGCGCGTATTACCGCCTGTACGAAGCGCAGGCGCGCAACGTGGACCAGGATCCGGACGACGACGGCAGCAAGGACGACTGAACGATGAATGCAACTTTTCAACTGAAGCGTGACCCGTTCGGGAAGCTGGTCCTGACGAATGCCGAGGGCGAGGAATTCGTGGGCGTCACGCCCGTGCGCTCATTCCCCGTGCAGGCGCCTTCGAAGGGCATCTCGCTCGTGCGCGACGGCGGCAAGGAAGTCGCGTGGATCGACGACCTCGACACGATGCCGGCCGACATCCGCGCGCTCGTGACGGAAGAACTGGACGGCCGCGAATTCATGCCCGAGATTTTGTCGATCAAGGGCGTGTCCAGCTATGCCACGCCGTGCACGTGGACCGTGAAAACCGACCGCGGCGACACCGAGTTCGTGCTCAAGGGCGAGGAAGACATCCGCCGGCTGGGCACGTATTCGCTGCTGATCGCGGACAGCCATGGCATCCACTTCCTCATCCGCGACATGTTCGCCGTCGACAAGGGGAGCCGGAAGATTCTCGACCGGTTCCTGTAAGCGCCGGACCTGCGCCGTTTACCGCCGGCCGGGTCCGATATGCCGGTCGAGGAAGCGCTCGACGCGTTGCCAGAAATCGATCCGGTTCTTCGCCAGCGACCAGCCATGACCTTCGCCGGCGTACGTCACCCATTCGACCTGCTCGTTGCTCCGTTTGACGGCGGCATAGAATTTTTTGCCATGATACAGAGGTACGCGCTTGTCTTCGTCGCCATAGGCCAGCAGCAAGGGCTGGTGAATGCGTGATGCCTGCTGGATCGGCGAGGTTGCCTTCAACTGTTCGGCATCCTTGACCGGGTCGCCGATCAGGAATGGCATGCCGTAGCGCAGGTATCCCTCGGGATAGTCCGGCTTGGAAAACCAGGTGCCGGTGTACATCAGTTCGATGTCGGTCACCCCGATCCAATCGATGCCGCAACGGTAGAGGCCGGGGTCGTTGACGAGTCCCATCAGCGTCGCATAGCCGCCGTAGCTGGCACCCGCGATGCAGATCCGCTTGGGGTCGGCGATCCCCTGGTCGATGGCCCAGCGCGTGCCGTCGGCGATGTCGTTCTGCATGGCCAGGCCCCATTGCTTCAGGCCGGCCTCGAAATGACGCATGCCGAAACCGGTGCTGCCACGAAACTCCACCTCCAGCACGGCATAGCCGCGCGACGCGAGGAATTGCGACTCGGGATTCCAGCCCCAGCTGGCGCCGCGGATCCAGGGCCCGCCGTGCACCAGCACCACCATCGGCAGGTTCTTGCGCGTGCCGCCGGGCGGCAGCGTCAGCAGTCCGGGGATCTCGAGGCCGTCGCGCGCCTTGTACCGGACAGGTTCCTGCCGCCCCATGCGCGCGGGATCGATCTTCGGATAGGTATTGCCGACCAGTTCGAGCGTCCCGGATTGCGTGTGGTACAGGAGGTAGCGCAGCGGCTGGCGGTCGGAATAGGATTTTACGAGTACCCAAGGCACGGTGGACCTGGCCGGAGCGTCGATCATGTTGATCGCACCGGGCAGGGCCTTGTCCACTGCCGCCTGGAGCGCCGTCATCGCCGGATCGAACCAGACGTCGGCCTCGGCATCGGTGGTCAGGCGCACGCCCAGCAGCTTGCTGTTGCCGAGCAGGCTGCCGTCGAAGTCATAGCCACGCGTGACGACGACCGGCTCCTTGTTCACCGTACCGGTGGCGAAATCGAAAGTGCGCAGCGATGCCGTGTCCTCTCCGGCGTTGGCCACGACGTACAGCGTGCCATCGGGACCGAAGCCGAGCGGCGTGATCGCATCCCGGGTGCCGCGATAGGTGTCGAAGCTGGCCACCTCGCGCCACTTCCCCGTCGCCGGATCGCGATAGTGCATGACGGTCTTGATGTCGCCGTACAGCATGGCCAGTCGCGGCGCACCTTTGGCATCGAGCATGAAGGCGCTGACTTCCACATCCGGTTCGGGACCGACCTCGGCGTTGCCGGTCAATGTGTTGAGGCGGCGCAGCCGGGTACCGAAGTACTTGTCGTTTTTGTCGTACATGGGACGCGCCACGTAGATCCATTCCGAATCCTGGCTGCCGGCCTGGGAGAGGAGGAACGTGTTCCACGGCTGCGGCGAGGGTTGGCGGACGGTACGCTGTGCCAGCTGGCGGTAGTTGCTGCCATCACGGTCGACGGCGAACAGGCCGGGCGCACCGTCCTGGTCGGCGCTGGCGTATTCCGCATCGCGCACATCGAACACGAGCCTGTTGTCATTCACCCAACGGAATTGGTCAACGTCGAGATCGGCGAAGGACACGACCGCCTTGGCGTCCTTCGTTTCCAGGTCCATCACGGCAAGGAAATCGCGGAGGCCTTCGCGATTCGTGCGCATCGCCAGGTAGCGCCCGCTGGGCGACAATTGGGCCCCGCCAAACGCGTTATTGCCGAAAAAAGCGTCGACCGGTGGCGGCGTACCCTGCGCCCACGCGGGCGCGCAGATTTGCACGGCGACGCCCATGAGCAACGCGATGCTCCACCTTGACCGCATGTCCTTCTCCTTGCAAATGTATTGACATAATATTGCCAGAAGATCAGTTATTTATCGACAACGTTTTCAGCCGCATCGCCAGCGATCCACCCACCCGCCGTCCACTCGAGCCGGTGGGTGAGCGCCAGCTTCTCCAGCAAGCGCCCGTCGTGCGACACGACGACGAGCGCCCCCGGCCACGACCCCAGCATCGCTTCCAGCGCCTCCACGCTCGCGAGGTCGAGGTGGTTGGTCGGCTCGTCCAGCATCAATAGCTTCGGTGACGGCTCGCGCAGTACGGCCAGCAGCAGCGCGCCGCGCATGCGTTCGCCGCCGCTCAGCTCGCCGCTGGGCCGCAGGATGCGGTCCGGGCCCAGCCCCGCGAGCGCGAGCATCTGGCGCAGGCGGCCTGCGTCGTGCGAGGTCGGGAAATGATCCAGCAGGCTGCGCGCCGGATCGAGCATGGCCAGGTGCTGGTCCAGCAGCACGCCCGGCAGCCCGTGCACGCTGCCGGACAGCGGGGCGATCTCTCCGGCGATCGTGCGCAGCAGCGTGGACTTGCCGCATCCGTTCGGCCCCGCAAGCGCGATGCGCGCCGCGCCCTGCACGCGCCAGTCCAGCGGCTGACGGGGACCGTGGCGCGCGACGAGCGCGTCGAACGCGAGCGCAGTCTGGCCGGGCGGGATGTCGACGTCCAGCTGCGGAAAGGCCGGCTGCTGGTGCAACGCATCGAAGGTCGCGAACGCGCCGGCCACGCCATCCTGTAACGCCTGCCGCGCGCGCGCGTGGCGCTCGGCGCGGGCGCCGTCCGTCTGTTCGGCACGCTGGGGCAGGGCGTTCAGCACGATCTTCGGCATGCCGCCGTCCGCCTTCGCGCGCGCGCCGCGGGCGCTCTTGCGCGCGGCGCGCTCGGCCTGGTCGCGCATTTTCTGCTCGCCCTGGCGCCGCTCGGTGCGGGCGCGTTCCAGCCGGGCGCCCGCGGCGGCCAGTTCCGCCTCGCGTTGCTCCGCCACGAGCGACCATCCACCGCCATGGCGCCGCAGCTCGCCCGCGTGGACTTCCAGCGTGCGCTCGACGTGCTCCAGCAGGTCGCGGTCGTGGCTGATGAGCAGCAGGCCGCGGCCGGCCTGGCGCCACGCGCGCATCTGGTCGAGCAGGAACGCGCGGTTGCCTGCATCGAGGTGGTTGCCCGGTTCGTCCAGCACGAGCAGGTCGGCGTCCGAGCAAAAGGCGCCGATCAGCGTGAGCAGCGTGTGCTGGCCGCCCGACAAGGCTTGCGGTGCGAGACGCGCATCGAGACCGGCGCCGTCCAGCATCGCCTCCCAGCGCGCTTCCAGGTCCCAGCGGTCGCCGACGAGGTCGAAGTCCTCGTCGCGTGCGTCGCCTGCAGCCAGGCGGCGCAGCGCGGCCAGCGGTGCATCGAGGCCGGCGACTTCGCTCAGGGAACGTGCGGACGTGGCCCCGGTCTGCTGGGCCACGTAGCGGATGCGTCCCGGGCGCTCGATGCGGCCGGCGGATGGCGGCATGTCGCCCGCGAGCACGCGCCCCAGCGTGGACTTGCCGCTGCCGTTATGGCCGATCAGGCCGACCGTCTCCGCTTGAAACGACTCGTGCAGGTTCGTGAAGAGAATGCGCCCGTCGGGCAGGATGATGTCGACCCCGTGCAGGGCCGCGAGATAGGGATGCGCCATGAGGAACTCCTGAATGCCAAGGAAAGCCGGAAGGTTTCGAGGCCGTCGCGTTGCGAACGGCGGGCATTACAGGCGCATGGGTAGAATCTCCTGATAAACGAATTCATATTCTAGCAGGAGCTCCGCATCGAACCTCAACACTACGTCGTCGTCACGATCGGCTCGGCCGGCGACCTGTTCCCGTTCCTCGCGCTGGCGCTCGCGCTGCGTGCCCGCGGCCACCGCGTGAGCTTCCTCGCGCCCGAGCAACACGGGCCGTGGGTGCGTCCGACCGGCCTGCCGTTCACGGGCCTGCCCGCCGACGAAGCCGTGCTGCGCGATCCCGACCTGTGGCACCCAACGCGCGGCTTCGGCGTCGTGTGGCGTGCGACGCGGCCCGCGATGGCGCGCATCGTGCCCTTCGTCGCGGCGCTGCCAAAGGACGAGCCTTGCACGCTGTTCGTGCATCCGCTCGCGCTGCCGGAAGCAGACCTGTGCCGCACGGTGCATCCGGGTGTGAAGGTCGCGGCCGCCTACCTCGCGCCGGCGAACCTGATGACGGTGCACGATCCGCTGCTGGTGGGCCCGTGGCGCGTGCCGGCGTGGGTGCCGCTGGCCGCACGCCGCGCGTTCTGGCGCTGGGTGGGCCGGCGCTTCATCGATCCCGTCGCGCTGGCGGACGTGAACGCGGCGCGCACGGCGCACGGCTTGACACCGGTGCCGTCGCTGATGGACTGGATCGCGTCCGTGCCCGACCTGTCGGTGACGCTGTTCCCCGACTGGTTCGCGCCCACGCAGCCCGACTGGCCGCAACCGCTGGTGCGCGGCGATTTTCCCTTGTTCGATCCGAATGCGGAGGCGACGCTCGCCGCCGACTTGCAAGCGTTCCTGCAGGCCGGCCCGGCCCCGCTCGTGTTCACGCACGGCACCGGCAACACGCAGGCGACCGCGTACTTCCGCCATGCGTGTGCGGCCGCCACGCGCCTGGGCCGGCGCGCCGTCTTCCTCACGCCGCACCGCGACCAGGTGCCGGCCGACCTGCCGCCCACGATGCTGTGGCAGGACTACGTGCCGCTGCGGGCCCTGCTGCCGCAGGCGGCGGCGCTCGTCCACCACGGCGGCATCGGCACGACGGCGGAGGCGCTGCGCGCGGGGACGCCGCAACTCGTCGTGCCGCTGGCGCACGACCAGTTCGACAACGGCGCACGCGTGACGGCGCTCGGCGTCGGCGCGAGCCTGCCGGCGGGGCGGCTGGACGAACGGCGGCTCGTGCGCGCGCTGGGCGGCCTGCTGGCCGTGTCCGGTCTCGACGAACGGACGCGGGCGGTCACCCGCCGATTCGAGCCGGGCGCGGGAATCGACGGGATGTGCGAAGCGCTGGAGTTCAGTCCTTCCTTCAGGGCCGACTAGTCAGCTTCGCGCAGCCACGACGTCGATTTGCCGCGGGCAACGGTGAGGCTTTCCGCCGGCGCGCTCGGCGTGGGAGGGCTGAGGCTGCGATCCAGCTCTCCAGGATCCGCCTGCGCCCTGGCGGGCTTGCCGGACATATAGGACTTCACCCCAACCGAACACCGGTAGCACACCGCGCCCGTCGCAATGATGATCGCGCTGAGCGTGATCGCGAGGCCGTCCGGCCGGCCGGCGACGACCAGGATACAGGCGAGCACGATGATGTCGAGACAGACAACATAGTTGAAACGGTTGGGGATATCAGGATCGACTTTTTTTACCGACATGCGAACTTCCGGAAAACCTTGCAAGCCTAGGCATTCTATCATCTATTATTTCCGCGTGGAAATATCATGGACCGGGTTCAGTCAGATAGATTGTGGCCAACGGCGCGACGCGCTTTCCTGAAGCAGGCAAAAATGGTGGTTGCCATCGACAAGGAGAAGCGGCATGAAAAGAAGCGCACTCGTCGTGGGCGCCAGCGGGATCGGCGGCCATGCCACGGCCCGGGAACTGCTGGCCCACGGCTGGACCGTGTACGGCCTCGCGCGCCGCCCGCCCGCCGACCTGCCGGGCCTGATCCCCGTGCCGGCCGACCTGATGGATCCGGAACGGCTCGGCGCAGCGCTCGCCACGGCATTTGGCGACGGTGGGCCGACGCACGTCTTCATCATGACGTGGATGCGCCAGGACAGCGAAGCGGAAAACATCCGCGTCAACGCCGCGCTCGTGCGCAACCTGCTCGATGCGCTCGGCTCGCGCAAGACGCTGCGCCACGTGGCGCTGGTGACGGGCCTGAAGCACTACCTCGGCCCGTTCGAGGCGTACGCCAGTGCCGGCACCTTGCCCGACACGCCGCTGCGCGAATCGCAGCCGCGCCTGCCCCTCGACAATTTTTATTACGCGCAAGAAGACGAGGTCTATGCGGCGGCCGCCCGCGACCGCTTCACGTGGACCGTGCACCGGCCCCACACGGTCATCGGCATGGCGGTCGGCAATGCGATGAACCTGGGCACGACCCTGGCCGTGTACGCGTCGATCTGCAAGGCGACGGGCCGGCCGTTCCGCTTCCCCGGTTCGCGGGCGCAGTGGGAAGGCCTGTCCGACGTGACGGATGCGCGCATGCTCGCGCGGCAGTTGCGCTGGGCCGCCGACCACGACGCCGCGCGCAACGAGGCCTTCAACATCACGAACGGCGACTACTTCCGCTGGAGCTGGCTGTGGCGCCGGCTCGCGGCGTGGTTCGGCGTCCAGGCGGCCGGTTTCGAGGGCGAGATCCGGCCGCTGGAGGCCGAGATGGCCAACGACCACGCCGTCTGGCGCGAGATCGCCACGCGCCACAAGCTCGTCGAGGCGGACCTGAACCGGCTCGTGTCGCCGTGGCACACGGACCTCGACCTCGGCCGTCCCATCGAAGTGATGACGGACATGGCGAACAGCCGCCGGCTCGGCTTTGCCGCGTGGCAGTCGACCGAGGATTCGTTCTACGACCTGTTTGCCGAGTTGCGGGCGCGGATGCTGATTCCGTGATGGTGGGCCAGCGCACGGACTGCCGCGTTCGCATGTGCTTGAATGAGGCATGCGCGACCCATTAACGAAGACAGGCTACGTGCGCGTGCGCGGCGCGCGCGAGCACAATCTGAAGAACGTCGACCTCGACATCCCGCGCGACGCGCTCGTCGTGTTCACGGGCGTGTCCGGCTCGGGCAAGTCGTCCCTCGCATTCGGGACCCTCTATGCGGAAGCGCAGCGGCGCTACCTGGAATCCGTCTCGCCCTACGCGCGCCGGCTGTTCCACCAGATGCCGGTGCCGGAAGTGGACGACATCGACGGCCTGCCGCCCGCCGTCGCCCTGCAGCAGCAGCGCGGCACGCCGACGACGCGGTCCTCGGTCGGCAGCGTCTCCACATTGTCGAACTCACTGCGCATGCTGTACTCGCGTGCCGGCGATTATCCGCCCGGCCAGGAGCTGCTGTACGCCGAATCGTTCTCGCCCAACACGGCGGAAGGCGCGTGTCCGCAATGCTCGGGACTTGGGCGCGTGTACGACGCGACGGAAGCGTCGATGGTGCCGGACGACAGCCTGACCATCCGCGAGCGCGCCGTCGCCGCGTGGCCGCCCGCGTGGCACGGGCAGAACCTGCGCGACATCCTCGTCACCATGGGCTACGACGTCGACACGCCGTGGCGCGACCTGCCCAGGAAGGACCGCGACTGGATCCTGTTCACGGACGAGACGCCCACCGTGCCCGTGTACGCGGGCCTGACGCCGGAGGAAACGCGCCGCGCCCTCAAGCGCAAGGAGACGCCCAGCTACCAGGGCACGTTCAGCGGCGCGCGCCGCTACGTGCTGCAGACGTTCGCGAACACGGAAAGCGCGTCGATGAAGAAGCGCGTGGCGCGCTACATGGTCAGCACGGAATGCCCGCTGTGCCAGGGCCGCCGCCTGCGCCAGGAAGCCTTGTCCGTGACGTTTGCCGGCATGGACATCATGACCTTGTCGCGCGTCCCGCTGGAACGCCTGGCGCAGATGCTGCGTCCTTACGCGGACGGCACGGCACCCAGGCGCGCCGATAAGCATCCGGAGCAGCTGATCGTCACGCAGCGCATCGCCGCGGACCTGTGCGCGCGGCTCGACACGATGCTCGCGCTTGGCCTGGGCTACCTCGCGCTGGAACGCAGCACGCCGACCCTGTCGCCGGGAGAATTGCAGCGCCTGCGCCTTGCCACGCAGGTGCGCTCGAACCTGTTCGGCGTCGTGTACGTGCTGGACGAGCCGTCGGCCGGCCTGCATCCGGCCGACACGGAAGCGCTGCTGGACGCGCTCGCGCGCCTGAAGGCGGCCGGCAACTCGCTGTTCGTCGTCGAGCACGCGCTGGACGTGATCCGGCACGCGGACTGGATCGTCGACGTCGGCCCGCAAGCGGGCGAGCAAGGCGGGCAGGTTCTCTATAGCGGCCCGCCCGATGGCCTGCGCGACGTGAAGGGCTCGCACACGCGGCGCTATCTGTTCACGGATGCGCAGGACGCCGTGCGCGCGCCGGCACGGACCCCGCGCGAGCCGGCCGGGTGGCTGCGGCTGGAAGGCGTCACGCGCAACAACCTGCACGATCTCGCCGTCCGCTTCCCGCTCGGCGTGATGACGGGCGTGACGGGCGTCTCCGGCTCCGGCAAGTCGACGCTCGTGAGCCAGGTGCTCGTCGATCTCGTCGGCGCGGCGCTGGGAGAGGGGCAAGGACGAGGCGGGGCCGACGACGGGACGGAGGAGGGCATGGACCTGGAGCGCGAGGCCGACATCCCGACCGTGGGCCACATCGCGGGGGGGCCCATGCACGGCATCCGTCGCCTCGTGCGCGTGGACCAGAGGCCGATCGGCCGCACGCCCCGGTCGAACCTCGCCACGTACACGGGCCTGTTCGACCAGGTGAGAAAACTGTTCGCGGCGACGCCGGCCGCGAAGAAGCGCCGCTACGACGCCGGCCGGTTCTCGTTCAACGTGGCCAAGGGCCGCTGCGAACATTGCGCGGGCGAGGGCTTCGTGATGGTCGAGCTGCTGTTCCTGCCGAGCGTGTACGCGCCTTGTCCCACGTGCGGCGGCGCACGCTACAACGCCGACACGCGGGCGATCCGCTACAACGACCGCAACGTCGCGGACGTGCTGGGCATGACGGTCGACGAGGCGCATGCGTTCTTCGCGGACGAGGAAGCCGTCGCGCGGCCGCTCTCCGTGCTGCGCGAGGTGGGGCTCGGTTATCTGCGGCTGGGGCAGAGCGCGACGGAGCTCTCGGGCGGCGAGGCGCAGCGCATCAAGCTGGCGACGGAGCTGCAGCGCGCCGGCCGCGGCGGGACGCTGTACGTCCTGGACGAGCCGACGACGGGCCTGCACCCGCTCGACGCCGACCGCCTGCTGGCCCAGCTCGACCGTCTCGTCGATGCGGGCAACACCGTCATCATGGTCGAGCACACGATGCGCGTGGTGGCTGCCTGCGACTGGGTGATCGACATCGGTCCCGGCGCGGGCGAGGCAGGCGGCAAGGTGGTGGCGGAAGGGCCGCCGGCGCAAGTCGCGCGGGCGAAGGGCAGCCGCACCGCCCCGTATCTTCGGCGATCCCTGCCGTAAATACGCCGCAACGCCGTCGACTTGACAAAAAGTCACGCTCAAGCGAACGCCTCCGTTTCTTCGCTTGCGTTACACTTGGGATATTTTTTTTCACAAGAGTAACCACACAGCATGCCCGGTTCGAGTATCGATAGTGACCAATTCCGCCGGATCCTGTCGCGCAACGTCGCCATGCCGCTGGGCATGGGCGTGCTCAGCGCGCTCGTCTTCGTCGGTATCATCGCCTACCTCATCAATGTCCTGAGCTGGGTCGAGCATTCCGAGCACGTGATCGGCCGCGCCAACGAGGTCAGCCGCCTGTCGTCCGACATGGAGGCCGGCATGCGCGGCTACGTGCTGTCCGGCGACGACGATTTCCTGGCGCCTTACCTGACGGCCAAGCCGCGCATGGATGCCGAGCTGAAGAACCTCGAGCGGCTCGTCGACGACAACCGGGCGCAGCTCGACCGCATCGAGCGGGTGCGCGCGGCGCAGCTCCAATGGCAGGCGTTCGCCGAAGAGATGATCGGCCTGCGCGGCAAGAAGAGCGACTTCGTCGAGATCATCCAGAACATCAAGGCCGGCCGCGGCAAGATCCTGACCGACCAGGTCCGGCGCGAGTTCCTCGATTTCATCCTGGAAGAACAACGCATCCTGCAGGAACGGAACGCCACGTCGCGTTCCGTGATCGCGTGGTCCGTCGCCGCCTTCCTCGCGTTCAGCCTGATCGTCGCCGGCCTGCTCGCCGTGTTCGGCCGGCGCGACCTGCAGGCGCTGTCCAAATCGTACGGCGACATCCTGCAGCACGAGGAAGACCACAATACCCAGCTGACGCAACAGGCGTGGCTGCGCTCGGGCCAGACGGAACTGGTCGGGAAGACGACGGGCATCATCAGCCTGGAAACGCTGGCCGACGCCGTGTTGAACTATGTGGCGAACTACCTGAACGGCGTCGTGGCCGCGATGTACGTGCGCGCCGATGACGGTACGCTGACCCGCATCGGCGCCTACGGGTTCGCGCATGCGGACACGGACCGCGCGCGCATCGTGCATCCGACCGAGTCGCTGGCCGCGCAGGCCGCCGACCAGAACCGCATCGTCACCTTGCGCGACCTGCCGCCGGACTACATCAAGGTCGGCTCGGCGCTGGGCGAGACGGCGCCGCGCGAACTCCTGATCGCGCCCGTGTCGAACTTCGGCAAGATCAAGGGCGTCATCGAGATCGGCTTCCTGCACCCCGTGCGCGAGCGCGACGTCCAGTTCATGGAGACGATCGCCGCGTCGGTCGGCGCCGCCGTCGCCAACGTGCTGCACCGCCAGCGCCTGCAGGCCGCGCTGGAAGAGCAGCAGGCCCTGAACGAGGAACTGCAGGTGCAGCAGGAAGAACTGCGCACGGCGAACGAAGAGCTGGAAGAGCAGTCGCGCGCGCTGGAGGAATCGCAGTCGGCGCTGGAAAACCAGCAGGCCGAGCTGGAGCAGACGAACGAACAGCTGGCCGAGCAGGCCGCCAACCTCGACACCAAGAACAGCGCGCTGGTGCAGGCCCAGGAGCAGTTGCGCGAGCGGGCGCTGGAGCTGGAGCGCGCGAGCCGCTACAAGTCCGAGTTCCTCGCGAACATGTCGCACGAACTGCGCACGCCGCTGAACTCGTCGCTGATCCTGGCGAAACTGCTGGCCGACAATGCGGCGGGCAATTTGAACGACGAGCAGGTGCGCTTCGCCCAGACGATTTATTCGGCGGGCAATGATCTGCTGAACCTGATCAACGACATCCTCGACATCTCGAAGGTCGAGGCCGGCAAGCTGGAGCTCGTGCCGGAAGACTTGCCGCTGCGCCGCGTCATCGAGGGCCTGGCCCGCGTGTTCGAACCGCTGGCGCGCCAGAAGCACCTGGACTTCAGCCTGACGGTCGAGCCGGACGTGCCGATCAGCATCCACACGGACCGCCAGCGCCTGGAACAGATCCTCAAGAACCTGCTGTCGAACGCCGTCAAGTTCACGGACAAGGGCAAGGTGCATCTCACCGTGAGCGCCAACACGGATGGCTGGATCCAGTTCACCGTGCAGGATTCCGGCATCGGCATCGCGCCCGAGCAGCAGGATAAAATCTTCGACGCGTTCCACCAGGCCGACGGCTCCACCGCCCGCAAGTACGGCGGCACCGGCCTGGGCCTGTCCATCTCGCGCGACCTGACCGCCTTGCTGGGCGGCACCCTGACGCTCACGAGCGCGCCGGGCGAAGGCAGTACATTCGTCCTGAGCCTGCCGCGCAACGGCACCGTCGCCGCGACGCCGCCCGTGCTCCCGCCGGCGCAGCCGCCCGTGCGGGCACCCTTGCCGGAACCTGAGCCGGTGGCACCCGCGCAGGGCCTGGCGTTGCCGGCGTTCGCCGACGACCGCGCCCAGCCCGCCGCCGGCGTGCGCACCGTGCTCGTGATCGAGGACGAGCCGGAATTCGCACGTATCCTGTACGGCCTCGCGCACGACATGGAATTCCGCTGCCTCGTCGCGCTGACGGCGCAGGAAGGCCTGGAACTGGCGACGAACGAGAGTCCCGACGCGATCCTGCTCGACATCCGCCTGCCGGACGGCTCCGGCCTGTCCGTGCTGCAACAGCTGAAGGACAATCCGGGCACGCGCCACATCCCCGTCCACGTCGTCTCGAGCCAGGAGAACGGCGGCGAGGCGCTGCACCTGGGCGCGATCGGCTATGCACTGAAACCGACGTCGCGCGAGCAGCTGGAAGACGTGTTCCGCAAGCTGAAGGACAAGTCGTCGCAGGAAATGAAACGCGTGCTGCTCGTGGAAGACGACGAACGCCAGCGCGACAGCGTCGTGCAATTGATTTCCGATACGGACGTCGAGATCGCGGCCGTCGGGTCCGGCACGGATGCGCTGGACCTGTTGCGCACGCAGACGTTCGATTGCATGATCATCGACTTGAAGCTGCCGGACATGCAGGGTAACGAATTGCTCAAGCGCATGTCTCTGGAAGAACTGTGTTCGTTCCCGCCCGTCATCGTGTACACGGGACGCAATTTGACGCGCGACGAGGAAGCGGAACTGCTGAAATATTCGCGCTCGATTATCATCAAGGGTGCGCGCTCGCCGGAGCGCCTGCTGGACGAGGTCACGCTGTTCCTGCACAAGGTGGAATCGGAACTGTCGTCGGAACGCCAGTCGATGCTCAAGACGGTGCGCGGACGCGACCGCGTGTTCGAAGGCCGCACGATCCTGCTCGTGGACGATGACGTGCGCAATGTGTTCGCGTTGACCAGTGCCTTGGAACAACGCGGCGCCAGGGTGGAGGTGGGCCGCAATGGGTATGAAGCCATTGCCAAGCTCGATGAACATGAGTCGATCGACCTGGTCCTGATGGACGTGATGATGCCGGGCATGGACGGACTGGAAGCGACGCGCCGCATCCGCCAGGACAAGCGCTTCGCGCGCCTCCCGATCATTGCGATCACGGCGAAGGCAATGAAGGACGACCAGGAACAATGCCTGGCCGCCGGCGCCAATGACTATCTCGCCAAGCCGATCGACCTGACCCGGCTGTACTCGCTGCTGCGCGTGTGGATGCCGACGCTGGAGCGCATTTGAAAAAGACGATGCACAGCCTGCCGAGCGACGACATCGAGTTGCGGATGCTGGTCGAGGCTGTCTACCTCAAGTACAACTACGATTTCCGCGACTACACCGGCGCCTCGCAAAAGCGCCGCGTGCTCGCCGCGCTGCGCGCGATGGAATGCGAAACGATCTCGGCTTTGCAGGCGCGCGTCATGCACGACCCTGCCGCGTTCGCGCAGCTATTGCAGTTTTTGACCATCCCGGTGACGGAAATGTTCCGCGACCCGGATTATTATCTGGCTGTACGCCGGCTCGTCGTGCCGTTCCTGAAGACGTACCCGTCGCTGAACGTGTGGGTGGCCGGCTGCAGCACGGGCGAGGAAGTGGTTTCGCTCGCGATCCTGCTGCACGAGGAGGGCCTGCTGGAGCGCACGCAGATGTACGCGACCGACATCAATCCGGAGTCGCTGGAGGCGGCACGACGCGGCGTGATGCCGCTGGATAAGATGCGCGTGTACACGGAAAATTACCAGAAGGCGGGCGGCACGCGCGCGTTTTCCGATTACTACACGGCCGCGTACGGCGGGGCGCTGTTCGACCGCGCGCTCGTCGAGAACGTCACGTTCGCGGACCACAGCCTCGCCACGGACAGCGTGTTCGCGGAGACGCACTTCATCAGCTGCCGCAACGTGATGATCTACTTTAACCGGCGCCTGCAGAACCGGGTGCTGGGCCTGTTCCACGAATCGCTGTGCCACCGCGGCTTCCTCGGCCTCGGCAGCAAGGAAAGCATCGACTTTTCCACGTACGCCCAGCAATTCGAAGCGCTCGCGAAGCGGGAACGGGTGTTCCGCAAGGTGGCATCATGAGTTCCGCCGTCGACCCCGTTCCGCAGGAGGGCGCAATGCGCGCCGCGCTGCGCGGACGGCGCTTCGAAGCCGTCGTGATCGGCGGCTCGGCCGGCGGCGTGGATGCGCTCGTCGCGCTGCTGCCCGCCATTCCGGCCGGCTATACCTTGCCCGTGTTCTGCATCCTGCACATGCCGGGCGACCGCGCAAGCCGCCTGGCCGAGCTGTTCGACGAGCGCCTGCCCGTGCGCGTGAAGGAAGCGGCCGACAAGGAAGAGATCGTGCCCGGCACCGTGTACTTCGCGGGACCGGGCTACCATCTGTCCGTCGAACGCGACCGCACGTTTTCGATCAGTTGCGAGCCGCCCGTGCACTTCGCGCGGCCCGCGATCGACGTGCTGATGGAGTCCAGCGCGGACGCCTACGGTCCGGCCCTGGCCGGCATCCTGCTCACGGGCGCGAACCACGACGGCGCCGACGGCATGGCCCGCATCCGCGCGCGCGGCGGCTTCACCGTCGTGCAGGATCCCGCCGACGCCCAGGTGCCCACGATGCCCGTGACCGCCATCAACCGCTGCAAACCGAACCTGATATTGCCTCTGGCGCGCATCCACGCCTTGTTGCCCATGTTGGAGATGAATGAACCATGAGCGCACACGATCCCAGTAAATTACTGATCGTCGACGACCTGCCGGAAAACCTGCGCGCCCTCGACGCGCTGATCCGCGACGAGCAGCGCCTCGTGTTCCAGGCCCAGTCCGGCGAGGAAGCCCTGTCCCTGATGCTCGAACACGATTTCGCGCTGGCCATCCTCGACGTGCAGATGCCCGGCATGGACGGTTTCGAACTCGCCGAGCTGATGCGCTCCACCTCGCGCACCCGCAACATCCCGATCGTGTTCGTGTCCGCCGCCGGCCGCGAGCTGAACTATGCATTCAAGGGCTACGAGACGGGCGCCGTCGATTTTCTCTATAAACCGTTGGACCCGGACGCCGTGCGCAGCAAGGTGCACGTGTTCGTCACGCTGGACCAGCAGCGGCGCGAGATGCAGCGCCAGATGGAAGCGCTGGAGGCGGCGCGGCGCGAGCAGGAGGTGCTGCTGGGCGAGCTGAACGCGACGCAGGCCGAGCTGCAGCGCTCGCTGCGCATGCGCGACGAATTCATGTCCCTCGTCGCGCACGAACTGCGCACGCCACTCAACACGCTGTTCCTGGAAACCCAAATGCGCAGCCTGCAATTGAAGCGGGGCAATTTGCCGGCGTTCAATCCGGACCAGATGAACAACATGATCAAGCGCGACGAGCGCCAGATCAAGGCGATGATCCGCCTGATCGACGACATGCTCGACGTCTCGCGCATGAAGAGCGGCACCTTGTCGATCCGCCCGGCGAAGGTCGAGCTGATGGCCCTGCTGGAACGCGTGGTGAACGATTTGTCGTTGCAGGCCGCGGCGGCCGGCGCCAACGTCGTGCTGGCGCCGCATCACCCGGTCGAAGGGTTCTGGGACGAGTTCCGCATCGAACAGGTCGTCGTCAACCTGCTGACCAACGCGATGCGCTATGGCGGCGGCGGCGCGGTGGAAGTCAGCGTGCATAAGGAAGAGCTGCAAGACGGCGGCTGCAACGTCCGTATCGCCGTGCGCGACCACGGCAAGGGGATTGCGCCCGACTACATCGAACGTATCTTCGAACCGTACGAGCGTGGCGCGAAAAGCGGCGAGCCGAAGGGCCTCGGCCTGGGCCTGTACATCTCGCGTCAGCTGGCCGTCTCGCACGGCGGCCAGTTGACCGTCGAGAGCACGCCGGGGCAGGGGGCGACGTTCAGCCTCACGCTGCCGTGCATGGAGACGGCGCTGCAAGCGGCGGCAGCGCCCGCCTGACCCTGCCAACACATCCCATGCGTTACGCGTGGGCACGGGTGTCCACCCTGCGATAGCTAAAATCAATTGATAGAATCTGTTCAATCAATTTCACATGAAGGGTGTGACAGGGTATAGTTCACACCTAAGCTTTTTTTAACCCCGAAAGAGGAGTACTGAATGTCCATCATCAACACCGAAATCAAGCCGTTCAAAGCAACCGCTTACCACGCAGGCAAGTTCATCGACCTGACCGAAGCCGATTTCAAAGGCACGTGGTCGGTCCTGATGTTCTACCCGGCGGACTTCACCTTCGTCTGCCCGACCGAGCTGGAAGACCTGGCTGCTTTCCAGCCGGAATTCGAAAAGATGGGCGTCAAAGTCTACGGCGTGTCGACCGACACCCACTTCGCCCACAAGGCGTGGCACGACACGTCGGACGCGATCAAGAAGGTCAACTACCCGCTGATCGGCGACCCGACCGGCCTGCTGTCGCGTAACTTCGAAGTCATGATCGAGGAAGAAGGCCTGGCCCTGCGCGGCACCTTCGTGATCAATCCGGAAGGCCAGATCAAGGTCATGGAAGTGCACGACAACGGCATCGGCCGCGACGCGTCGGAACTGATGCGCAAAGTGAAAGCAGCCCAGTACGTCGCATCGCACCCGGGCGAAGTCTGCCCGGCCAAGTGGACCGAAGGCGCCGAAACGCTGAAGCCGTCGCTGGACCTGGTCGGCAAGATCTGAGTATCGTAGGGTGGGCGGCCTCCGCCCACGCGCGTTACCGCAACAGTAGCACCTGGTAGTACCAGGCACCGGCCGCGAGGGGCGGCCGGTGCCTTCCCCCTCCCCACGAGCCCATCCGGAACGGGCCCGCACAGAAAACACAGGCGATCTCGCTAGTCGATCTGCCTTCCAGATTCACTATTTAGATTGGATGGATGCGTCCTCGATGGACCGCATCGGCCTGAACACGACTGAAGAAAAGGATACGATCATGCTCGAACAAGAACTGAAAAACCAACTCGCCGGCTACCTGCAACGCGTCCAGCAACCGTTCGAGATCGTCGCCTCGCTCGACGACAGCGACACGTCGAAGCAAATGCTCGACCTGCTGCAGACGATCCAGGGACTGCGCGCCGACAAGATCACGCTGCGCACGGACGGCAACGACGCCCGCAAGCCGTCGTTCACCCTGAAGCGTGTCGGCACCGACATGAACTTGCGCTTCGCCGGGCTGCCACTGGGCCACGAATTCACGTCGCTCGTGCTGGCGCTGCTGTGGACGGGCGGCCATCCGCCGAAAGTCGAGGCCGAGACGATCGATGCGATCAAGGCGCTGGACGGCGACTACGAATTCGAGATGTACATGTCGCTGACGTGCCATAACTGCCCGGACGTCGTGCAGGCCCTGTCGCTGATGGCGATCCTGAACCCGCGGGTGAAGACGACCGTGATCGAAGGCGGCGCGTTCCAGGCCGAAGTCGAGTCGCGCAAGGTGATGGCCGTGCCGATGGTGTTCCTGAACGGCGAACTGTTCGGCTCGGGCCGCATGCTGATCGAAGAGATCGTCGCCAAGCTGGACAAGGGCGCCGGCGCCCGCGACGCCGCCAGGCTGAACGCGAAGGATCCGTACGACGTGCTGATCGTCGGCGGCGGCCCGTCGGGTGCGGCAGCGGCCGTGTACGCGGCCCGCAAAGGCATCCGCACCGGCGTCGCGACGGAACGTTTCGGCGGCCAGGTGAACGATACGATGTCGATCGAGAACTACATCTCCGTGCTGGAAACGGACGGCCCGAAATTCTCGGCCGCGCTGGAAGCGCAGGTGCGCCACTACGGCGTCGACATCATGACGCAGCAGACGGCGGCGAAAATCATCCCGCCGTCGGCGCCCGGCGAACTGGTCGAGGTGCAGTTCGAGAACGGCGGCTCGCTGAAGTCGAGCACCGTGATCCTGTCGACGGGTGCGCGCTGGAGGAACGTGAACGTGCCGGGCGAGCAGGAGTACAAGAACGCCGGCGTGAACTATTGCCCGCACTGCGACGGCCCGCTGTACAAGGGCAAGCGCGTCGCGGTCATCGGCGGCGGCAACTCGGGCGTGGAAGCGGCGATCGACCTGGCCGGTATCGTCGAGCATGTGACGCTGATCGAATTCGCGTCGCAGCTGAAGGCGGACGCCGTGCTCGTCAACAAGGTCGAGAGCCTGCCGAACGTGACGATCCACGTGAACGCGCAGACGACGGAAATCACCGGCGACGGCAGCAAGGTGGGCGGCATCAAGTTCAAGGACCGCATCAGCGGCGAGGAACACCACGTGCCGCTGGCGGGCGTGTTCGTCCAGATCGGCCTGGTGCCGAACACCGAGTTCCTGAAGGGCACGGTGGAATTGTCGCGCTTTGGCGAGATCGTCGTGGACGCCCACGGCCGCACCAACATCCCGGGCGTGTTCGCCGCGGGCGATGCGACGACGACGCCGTTCAAGCAGATCGTCATCGCGGCGGGCGAGGGTGCGAAGGCGGCGCTGTCCGCGTTCGACTACCTGATCCGGATGCCGGTGGCCGTCGAAGCCGCGTAAGCGTTCAATGGTAAAAAAAGCCCGGGCGGGAAACCGTCCGGGCTTTTTTGTTTCCAAAAACCGGGGTCAGAGCCCGGTTTTGATCAATTTCCCAAATTCGGGCTCTGACCCCGGTTCCGGCGCCGCAGTGCCAGTGCGGCCAGTACGCAGCCCGTCGCGAACAGGGGCAGGCTGGCCGGTTCCGGTACCTTCGTGGCGGTCACGAACGCGGTGTCGGCCCAGACCGTGGCCGGTGCGCCCGGCATCAGGTCGATCGACGCGACGTTGCCCATCGTGCCCGGCACGTAGTTGTCGAGCGCCGCGTTCACCAGGGCGATACCGAAGCCGGTGCCGATCGTGCCGCCGGGCGCGATGTCGAACGCGGCGTCGAAGCTGAACAGGCCGCCGAACGTCACCGCCTGCAGCAGTTCGTTGAACGTCTGCCCGTTGCCGAGCGTGACCGCGGCGCCGATGTCGCCGCCGACGTCGCCCGTCGGCAGCGCCGTGGCGCCGAACGCGCCCGTGAAATGGGTCAGCGTGGCCGTTGCCGGCGCCGCGCCTGCCAGGGCCGCGAACGTCAGGTCGAGATAGCCGGTGCCCGTCAGGCTCGTCGTGTCGACAGTAAAGTGGGCCATCGGACCGGCGAACGCGGTGTTCGCACCGCCGGCGAGGGCCAGCGCCAGCAGGGCGCGTGTGAAGAAGGAGGTCAGGTACTTGATCATGGCGAAGTCTTTCAGAACGTGATGCCTTGGAGTTTCGGGGTATAGGCGATGGCGCCCTTCGATGGGTTGCCGAACGTCGTCGTCACGGTGACGGTGGCGCCGGGCGCGAGCTGGTTCACGGGCAGCGCGATGGTTGGCACGCCGTTCACGTCACCCTGCCTGTTGTCGAGCGTGACGCCCGCCGTCAGGCCTTCCAGCACGAGGCGCAGCGTCGATGCCGTGAGCGTCGCGCCCGTCGTATTCGTGAACGACACCGTGCCGCTGAACTGGCCCGTGAAGCGGTTCGCCGTCAGGCCGCCCTGCACGATCTTCACGCTGCCGGTGAGGTCGGCGCCGGCCGGCTGGCTCACGAAGGTGCTGACGCTGGACGGTTCCAGGTCGGCGCTGGCGCCGCCCGCGATGACCGGGTAGTCGCCCGCATAACTCTCGTTGGTGGCGGCCGACGTGACATAGCGCTGCAGGGTGCGCGGCGCGCCGCTGCCGAACGTCAGGTCGACGCGGCGCTGCGCCGTGCCGTTGTTGACGGCCACGACGACGACCTTGCCGTCGCCGCCCTTGTACGCGGTCACGTACACGTCCGGGTAGGGGTTCTGCGTGGCGCCGATGCGCACGTAGCCGGGCCGCACGAATTTCGCGTACTGCGACATGATCCAGCCGCGCTTGCTGACGTTGCCGTCTTCCGTGATCAGGCCATAGAACCGGCGGATGTACCACCACACGTACGCGCTGTAGTTCGCCGCCATGCTCCGGTGGACCTCGATCGCGACGGGCATCGCCTTCGCCCAGTCGTTGGCGTCCGACGTGCTGTCCGTGTAGTGTTCCGTCATCCACACCTCCTTGCTCTTGGCGCGCGCGAGCGGGTAGTCGCTGGGCGTCGTGCCGTACAGATGGCCCGCCACGATCGAGAGCTGGGCCGCCGCGCCCGCGTCGTTCAGGATCGGATCGGACAGCACCTTGCGCATGCCCAGCGATTCCGGCGCCATCAGCTTGAGGCCGGCGAAGCGCGGGCCCTGCGACTTGATGAAGTCGATGAACTGGGCGGACGTCCACGTGCAGCCTTCGTAGTCCGGATCCCAGTCCGGCTCGTTCTGCACGGAGATGCCGTACAGCTGGGCGCCGTTCGTGCGCATGTAGTCCGCGAAGCCCAGCAGGTGCGTGGCGTAGTCCGGGTAGTAGCTCGGAATCAGGCTGCCGTGCGCGATGGCGTTCGACGTCTTCATGTACGCCGGCGGCGTCCACGGCGTGGCGAACAGGGTGACGCCCTTGGCCTTGGCCAGCTTCGCCGTCGGCAGCTGCGTCGCCCACGCGGTGCTGGACGGGTCGATGCGCATCCGCATGACCGTCAGGCCGATCTGGCCCGGGCCCGTGCCGAACGCGGTGTCGACCTGCGCCGGCGTCAGGTCGGCGATCCAGCCCGCGCCGTTATGCCCGCCGAATCCGCGGATGACCTGGTAGGTCGTCGCGGGATCGATGGCGACCGTCTGCGCGATGGCCGCGGGGAGCGCCGACATCGCGAGCAGGGGCAGGCTCCATCGTAGTAATCGTTGTTTCAGCATGACTCATCTCCTCCTGGGTTGGTTTTATTGACTTACTGACTTACAAACGTGTTGACGCTGCCGGGATCGATCCACGCGGTCGCGACGCCGCCCGTCACCGTGTACTGGCCGGCATAACCGGTGTTGTCGGTCGACGTGGTGCGGTATTTCGTGAAGCCGGGGGCGGCGCTGCCGACCTGCAGCTGCAGCTGGCGCTGCGACGTGCCATTGTTGATGGCCACGACGACCAGTTTGCCGGCGGTGTTCTTGTAGGCGGTGACGAAGACGTCGGCATACGGTTTTTCCGTCGCGGCGACGCGCACGGAACCGGGGCGGACGTATTTCGCGAACTGCGCCATGATGTAGCCGCGCTTGCTGACGTTGCCGTCTTCCGTCAGCAGGCCGTAGGAGCGGCGGATGTACCACCACACGTAGGCGCTGTAGTTGGCCACCATGCTGTTGTGCAGTTCCAGCGCCACCGGCATCGCCTTCGACCAGTCGTTGGCGCTGGACGTGCTGTCGGTGAAGTGCTCCGTCATCCACACCTCCTTGCCCTTTGAGCGGGCGAGGGGATAGTCGCTCGGGTTCACGCCGTACAGGTGCCCGGCGACGATGTCGAACTGCGGCGCGGCCGTCGCGCTGCCCAGGACCGGATCGGTGAGCGGCTTGTAGAAGGTGGCGGACTCGCCCGCGATCACCTTGTAGGTACCGAAGCGCGACCCCTGGCTCGACAGGTAATCGATGAATTGCTGCGAGTTCCACAGGCAGCTTTCGTAGTCCGGGGCGAAGTCGGGTTCGTTCTGGATCGAGATGGCGTACAGGGCGGCGCCGCCGGCCTGCATCGTGCTCGCGAAGTTCAGCAGGTGCGTGGTGTAGTCGCCATAGCGGCTCGGCAACAGGCTTCCCTGGACCAGGCTATTGTTCGTCTTCATGTTCGCCGGCGGCGTCCACGGCGTCCCGAACAGGATGGCGCCCTTCGCCTTGGCGAGTTGCGCGGACGCCAGTTGCGTGGACCACTTGCTGGGATCCGGATCGATGCGCAGGCGCATGATGGACAGGCCGATCTGGCCCGTGCCGGTGCCGAACGCGGCGTCGACCTGGGCAGCGGTCAGCTCCGCCGCCCAGCCGGCGCCGCTGAAGCCGCCGAAGCCGCGCACGGTCTGGTACGTCGTGGCCGGGTTGATGGCGACCGTCTGCGCGGACGCGCCGGCGGCAATGGCGGACAACATGACGAGCGCCGACGCGACGCGGCGGGTGGTGCGCGAAAAAGCATGAGGCATGAACATCTCCGTGGTTCGGGTTGATTGCCGGGCGGGGGCGGCCCGGAGTTCACTGCGTGTGCTGCTTTTGCTGCGGACCCATGCCGGGATCGCCGGCGGGCAGGACGAGCGACGCCCGTGCCCGCTGTGGGGGCACAGGATCACCGTGAAAAAAAGCGGACTGGCGGGTCGCGCGCTCAGCGCGGGGCGGGACGAGAGGGGGGACGCGGTCGGCGTTGCGGGATCAGGGTGTGCGGCATATCTCCTCCGATTATTGTTATTTACTGTTATTTCACAAAATTATGTTTGCGATAACATTTTATGACAACTATCTTATGCCTCGGTGGATGCCTGATCAAACCAAAGATTGTTAGCGATAATTCACAAATTGTATTTATGCCAACCGGGTGGAGGCCATGTCGCGCGCGTGCCGGCGCCGCTGGCCGTCGCGCCGCTCGACGTGGGGGCGCGAGGGGACCGGATGGGCGCCCGTACCGTCCAGCCCGAACTCCAGCGCATGACGCAGCGCACGCACGGTGACAGGTTTCGTGACGGTGGCGCTGAACGCGTGATACAGCGGCGGGAAGGGTTCGTCCTCGTCGAGCAGCAGGATCGTGGGGGTGTCGGGCGCGAGGCGCGAGAGTTCGCCGGGCAGCGAGCGCCGGTCGCCGGCGGCGTGCGCGCTGGAGGTGAGGATCACGTCGAAGCGCAGCGCCTGCATGGCGTTCAGCGTCGCCTGCGCCGTCGTCGTCTCGGCGACAACGTAGCCGAGCGACTTGAGCAGGGTGACACTGTGGCGGCGTGCGGCCGCGTCATCGTCGAATATCAGGGCGTACTTCATGATGAGTCCTCCTGGCTCAGGTATGGCGACCTCCTCATATTGTTCAACTGTTAATTTGTAACAAATGATACGGAAGGCAACGAGCGGATACGTGGCGTCTTCAGTGGTAAAACAGCGGCGCGAAGCCATTCAACGCATCGGTTTCGCACAGCAGCCACGTCGCCGCGCTCGTGAGCGCGAGCCAGGCTGCGGTAAAGGGAGCGGGCAGGAAGCGGACCATGATGAACCTCCGAATGCGGATTGCTGTCGGGTTGATGTTGATGTCATCTTAGAACGTGTTCTTGAGAGAAACTATCGGCTGGCAATCCGTCACTCTGTAGGAATAAAGCTCGTCGCCTTGTATGAACGCTTGTGGTCGCTCGTGCACGGCATCCTACGGTGACTGTAGGTTGCGTCCTATGGTGTGTGGCCGTGCTCAGGCTTACATTGGCATCATCATGACCACACACGATCCCAAACTCCTCCACAAGGGTGTACTCGCGGTTCGCCGCAACACCATCCGCCGCCTGCTGCATACGGTGTTCGGCATCGAACACCTGCGCGACGGCCAGCAACGCGTGATCGACAGCGTCCTCGATGGCAGGGACACGCTGGCGATCATGCCGACCGGCAGCGGTAAATCGCTGTGCTACCAGATCCCCGCCCGCATCCTGGACGGCATGACGGTCGTCGTCTCGCCGCTGATCTCGCTGATGAAAGACCAGCTGGAAAAGCTCGGGGAGCTCGGTATCCGCGCCGAGCAGGTCAACAGCAGCCTGTCGGCGGAAGAGGAGAGGAACGCATTGGCCGCGATCGCGGAGGGCCGCTGCGAGATCGTGTTCTGCACGCCCGAGCGCCTCGTCATGCCCGAATTCGTCGATGTGCTGAAGGCCGTGAAAATCGCCCTCGTCGTCGTCGACGAAGCCCACTGCATCTCGCAATGGGGCCACGACTTCCGCCCGGCCTATCTCGAGATGGCCGGCGCGATCGGGGCGCTGGGCCGCCCGCCCGTGCTGGCGCTGACGGCCACCGCGACGGAAGACGTGGTCGACGACATCGGCCGCCAGCTCAATCGCCCGCGCATGAACGTCATCAACACGGGCATCTACCGGCCGAACCTGCAGTACGCGGTCGTGCAGGTGACGAACCCGGACGAGAAACTGCAGCAAGCGCTGCGCCTCGTGCGCGACACGGCGGGGACGGGCATCGTCTACGCCGCGACCGTCAAGGCGGCCGAGGAGATGCACCAGCTGCTGCTGGACGCCGGCGAATCCGTCACCCTGTACCACGGCAAGCTGCACGCCGCCGAACGCAAGGCGAACCAGGAGCTGTTCATGAACGACGAGCGGCGCGTCATGGTGGCGACGAACGCGTTCGGCATGGGCATCGACAAGCCGGACACGCGCTTCGTGATCCACCTGCAGATCCCCGCGAACCTGGAAGCCTATTACCAGGAATCGGGCCGCGCGGGCCGCGACGGCCGGGATGCCAGCTGCACCCTGCTGTTCCTGCAGGACGACAAGCGCGTGCAGCAGTTCTTCCTCGTGAAGCACTATCCGACGGCGGACGAGATCCGCGCCGTGTACGAGGCCGTGCACGCGCTCACGGAAAGCGGGACGGCGACGCCGGATCGCGTGGATGACGTCGCCGGCGAACTCGCGGGGCCGCATCTGAAGGTGTGTTTGAAACTGCTGAAGGATGCGAAGCTGCTGCGCCAGAACCGCAAGCTCGCGTACCTGCCCGGCAGCGCGTCGCCCGAGGATAAACTGTTCGCGGCGATGGCCGAGGTGTATCGCCAGAAGCAGGAGCGCGACAAGGAAGCGCTCGAACAGATGGTATCGTATGCCGTGAGCGGTTTCTGCCGCTGGAAGCTGCTGCTCGATTATTTCGGCGACGAGGTCGAAGGCTTCGAGAAGTGCTGCCGCTGCGATAACTGCCTGAATCCGCCGGCCGCCGTGCTGACGGAAGATATCGACATCCGCGACGACGAATTCGACCGCGAACCGGACGCGGACGCGCCGGCCGGCCCCGCGTTCGACGTGGGCGCGCGCGTCACGGTACCGAAGTATGGCGAAGGCGTCGTGCTGTCCGTGGCCGGGGACCAGGTCCACATCGAGTTCCCGGACGGCGAGCAGCGCGCGTTCCTCGCCGATTTCGTTACACCGGTTTAACAGGAGGACGCCGAACGCATGGGCGACATGGTCATCGTAAGGAAGGAAGGCCTGTACTGCGTGCCGGGCCAGTTCTACATCGACCCGTGGCGGCCGGTCGACCGGGCCGTCATCACCCATGCCCACGGCGACCATGCGCGCTGGGGCCACAAGCATTACCTGGCCTCGCAGCAGAGCGTCGGCATCCTGAAGTCGCGCCTCGGCCAGGACATCAACATCGAAGGCCTGGAATACGGCGACAAGGTCGTCCACAACGGCGTGACGATCTCGCTGCACCCGGCCGGCCACGTGCTTGGCTCCGCCCAGATCCGGATGGAGCACCAGGGCGAGATCTGGGTCGCGTCGGGCGACTACAAGGTCGAGCCGGACGCCACGTGCGCCCCGTTCGAGGCCGTCCGCTGCCACACGTTCATCACGGAATCCACGTTCGGCCTGCCGATCTACCGCTGGGATCCGCAGCAGGAAGTCTTCGACGACATCAACCGCTGGTGGCGCCGCAATGCCGATGAAGGCCGCACGAGCATCCTGTACGCCTACGCATTCGGCAAGGCGCAGCGCCTGCTCTGTGGGTTGGACCCTTCTGTCGGGCCCATCGTCTGCCACGGCGCCGTCGAGCCGCTGAACCGCATCTACCGCGAGGGCGGCGTGGTCCTGCCGCATACGCAGATGGTCAGCGAGACGGACAAGGCGGATTTGAAAACGGCGCTCGTGCTGGCGCCGCCGTCCGCATCCGGCTCGCCGTGGACGCGCCGCTTCGGCGACTATTCCGACGCCTTCGCCAGCGGCTGGATGCTGCTGCGCGGTGCCCGTCGGCGGCGCGGCGTCGACCGCGGGTTCGTGCTGTCCGACCATGCCGACTGGCCCGGTTTGCTGGACGCGATCCACGCCACCGGCGCCCAGCAGGTGATCGTCACGCACGGTTCGATACCCGTGATGGTGCGCTGGCTGTGCCAGATCGGCCTCGATGCGAAAGCGTTCGACACGGAATACGGCGAGGAGGATGACGAAGCCGTCACGGCCACGCCGGAAGAACCGCAGGCGGAGGAGGCGAAGGATGCGTGAATTCGCCCGCCTGTACGCCGAACTCGACGAAACCACCGCCACCAACCGCAAGCTCGAGGCGCTGCAGAATTACTTTGCCAGCGCCGCCCCGGAAAACGCCGCCTGGGCCGTGTACTTCCTCGCGGGCGGCAAGCCGCGCCAGGCCGTGCCGAGTAAACTCATGCGCCAGTACGCCATCGAATACGCGGGCCTCGACGAGTGGCTGTTCGACGAATCGTATGCGGCCGTCGGCGACATGGCCGAGACCATCGCCCACATCCTGCCGCCGCCCAAGCGCCACAGCGACGTGGGCCTGGCCGTGTGGATGGAAGAGCGCATCGGCCCGTTGCGCGGCGCCGATCCGGGCAGGATCCGGGAAGCGCTGTTCTCGTACTGGGACGAACTCACGTGGCGCGAACGCTTCCTGTTCGTGAAACTGATCGGCGGCGGCTTTCGCGTGGGCGTGTCGAAGCTGCTCGTCACGCGCGCGCTGGCGTCCATCGCCGCGGTCGACTCGAAACTGATCGCGCAGCGCCTGATGGGCTGGACGGATGGCCGTGTCAAACCGACGGCGACGGGGTTCCTGCAACTGATCGCGGCGCAGACCGACAACGAGCACCAGCTGCGCGGCGGCCAGCCTTACCCCTTCTTCCTCGCGCACCAGCTGCAGGGCGAGCCTGCTGCCTTGGGCGACATGGGCGACTGGCAGGTCGAGTGGAAGTACGACGGCATCCGCGCGCAACTCGTGCGGCGCGGCGGCCAGAACTACCTGTGGTCGCGCGGCGAGGACCTGATCACGGAACGCTTCCCGGAGCTCGCGAGTCTATCCCTGCCGGACGGCACCGTGATCGACGGCGAGGTGCTGATCTGGACGACGGGCGATTCGCCGGCACCGTTCGCCGACCTGCAGAAGCGCATCGGCCGCAAGACGCTCTCCGCCAAACTGCTGGCCGAGCTGCCCGCGGTGCTGCTCGCGTACGACCTGCTGGAGCTGGACGGCGTCGACACGCGCGCGCTGCCCCAGCACGAACGGCGCGCGCTGCTGGAGACGCTCGTCACGGGCGCGGCGCAACCGCAGCTTCGCATCTCGCCGCTCGTGACGGCCGACTCGTGGGACGATCTCGGCAAGCTGCGGGCGGAGTCGCGGGCGCGCGGCGTCGAAGGCATGATGCTGAAGGCGCGGAACGCGCAGTACGGCGTGGGCCGCACGAAGGACGTGGGCACGTGGTGGAAGTGGAAGATCGATCCGTATGCCGTCGACGCGGTGCTGATCTATGCGCAGGCGGGCAGCGGCCGGCGCGCGTCGCTGTACACGGACTACACGTTCGCCGTGTGGGATGGCGAGGGCGACGCGCGCAAGCTCGTCCCGTTCGCGAAAGCCTATTCGGGCCTCACGGACGCGGAGATCGCGCAGGTCGACAACATCATCCGCAAGACGACGGTCGAAAAATTCGGTCCCGTGCGCTCGGTGCGGCCGACGCTGGTGTTCGAGATCGGCTTCGAAGGCATCGCGCTGTCCACGCGCCACAAGGCCGGCATCGCCGTGCGCTTTCCCCGTATCCTGCGGCGGCGTGACGACAAGCCCGTCGAAGAGGCGGATACGCTCGATACGTTGAAGGGCCTGCTCGGAGCGGCCGGGCCATGAGCAGGACGCAGGCGGAGCAGGCCGTCGACGCGTGGTTCGCCGCGCGCGGCTGGAAGGTGTTCCCGTTCCAGCGCGCCGTGTGGAAGGCCGCGCTGGCCGGCGAATCGGGCCTGCTGCACGCGAACACCGGCGCGGGCAAGACGTACGCGGTCTGGTTCGCCGCGCTGCTGCGCGGCGCCAAGCGCACGCGGCGTGCGAATACCGGCCTGCGCGTGCTGTGGATCACGCCGATGCGCGCGCTGGCGGCGGACACGCAGCGGTCGCTGGAAGTGTCGGCGGCCGAGCTGGGCGCCGCGAGCCCTGACGTCATCGGCACGTGGTCGATCGGCGCGCGCACGGGCGACACGGGCGCGGCCGAGCGCGCGCGCCAGTCCAAGGCGCTGCCCGGTGCGCTGATCACGACGCCGGAAAGCCTGTCGCTGCTGCTGTCGCACGCGGCCGCGCGCGACCAGTTCAAACACCTGGACATGATCATCATCGACGAGTGGCACGAGCTGATGGGCAGCAAGCGCGGCGTGCAGGTGCAGCTCGCGCTGGCGCGGCTGCGGCGCTGGAATCCGGGCCTCGTCGTGTGGGGCCTGTCGGCCACGATGGGCAACCTGGCGGAAGCGCGCGGCGTGCTGCTGGGCGATCCGGAGGCGGGCGTGCTCGTCGAAGGCGACCTGAAAAAACAGATCGTCGTCGACTGCCTCGTGCCCCAGGGCGTCGCGCGCTTTCCGTGGGCGGGCCACCTGGGCCTGCAGATGCTGCAGCCCGTGATCGACGAGATCGAGCGGCACGCCGCGACGCTGGTCTTCACGAACACGCGTTCGCAATCGGAGCTGTGGTACCAGAACATCATCGAGGCGCGCCCGGATTGGGCCGGCCTCGTCGCGCTGCACCACGGCTCGCTCGACCGCGAGGTGCGCGAATGGGTCGAGACGGGCCTCAAGCGCGGCGACCTGAAAGCCGTCGTGTGCACGGCGAGCCTGGACCTGGGCGTCGACTTTTTACCCGTCGAGCGCGTGCTGCAGGTGGGCAGCGCCAAGGGCATCGCGCGGCTGCTGCAGCGCGCGGGCCGCAGCGGCCACGCGCCGGGCCGCATCTCGCGCGTGACGCTCGTGCCCACGAACAGCCTGGAATTGCTGGAAGCGGCCGGCGCCAAGCGCGCCGTCGCGACGCGCCGCATCGAAGCGCGGCAGGTACCGAACAAGCCGTTCGACGTGCTCGTGCAGCACCTCGTCACTGTCGCGCTGGGCGGCGGCTTCCGGTCCGACGAGTTTTACGAGGAAGTGACGAGCGCGTGGTCGTACCGCCTCCTCACGCCGGAGGAATGGCAGTGGGCGCTGGACTTCGTCGCGCGCGGCGGCCAGAGCCTGACGGTCTATCCGGAGTACAAGCGCGTGCTGCCGGACGAGGAGGGCGTCTACCGCGTGCCCGACGTGAAGATCGGCCGGCGCCACCGCATGGGGATCGGCACCATCGTGTCGGATGCGCAGATGCAGGTGAAGTACGTGAGCGGCGGCCGCATCGGCAGCGTGGAGGAATCGTTCATCGGGCGCATGAAGCCGGGCGACCGCTTCCTGTTCTCCGGCCGCATCCTGGAACTCGTGCGCGTGCACGAGATGACGGCGTACGTGAAGCGTTCGGACTCGACGCGCGGCGCCGTCAGCCGCTGGATGGGTACCAAGATGCCGCTGTCGTCCGAGCTCGCGCATGCGGCGCTGGAAGAACTCAAGCTGGCCAGGGAGGGCATCTACGACGGGCCGGAAATGCGCGCGCTGCAGCCGCTGCTGGAGATCCAGGCGCGCTGGTCGGCGCTGCCCGACAGCGACGTGCTCGTCGTGGAAAGCATGAAGAGCCGCGAGGGGTATCATTTGTTCCTGTATCCGTTCGCGGGACGGGCCGTGCACACGGGGCTCGCGTCGCTGTTCGCGTACCGCGTGGGGCGCGTGATGCCGAGTACCTTTTCCATCGCCGTCAACGATTACGGGTTCGAACTGCTGGCGCCCGAAGCGGTCGACTGGGCGACCGTGTTCAATGCGGAGACGGGCGCCGACGTCGGCCTGTTCGACACGTCGCATTTGCTCGAGGATGTGCTGGACAGCCTGAACGCGACGCAGTTGTCGCAGCAGCGCTTCCGCGAAGTGGCGCGCATCGCGGGGCTCATCTTCCAGGGCTATCCGGGCCAGCACAAATCCATGCGCCAGGTGCAGGCGTCGTCGTCGCTGTTCTTCGAAGTCTTCCGCAAGCACGACAGCGGCAACCTGCTGCTCACGCAGGCCCAGCGCGAAGTGCTGGAGCAGGAACTGGAACTCACGCGGCTGCGCGACACGCTCGTCGAACTGCATGCGCGCCGCATCGCCTTCCGCGAGGTGAAGCGCGCGACGCCGTTCGGCTTTCCGCTGATGGTCGAGCGCTTCCGCGAGAAGGTCAGCACGGAAAAGCTGGCGGACCGCGTCGCGCGCATGGTGCGCGAGCTCGAAAAGGCGGCCGGGGCATGAGCGGCGTCACCGTCGACGTTGCCGGAGAACAGCTCGTGCTGCTGCCGCAGAAAGCCGTGTTCTGGCCGCGTGAAAAACTGCTGGCCATCGCCGACATCCACTTCGGCAAGGCGGCCGCGTTCCGCTCGTTCGGCATCCCCGTCCCGCGCGGGACGACGATGGAAAACCTCGACGCCCTCGATGCCCTCATCGATGCGACCGGCGCGAACCACGTGCTGTTCCTCGGCGACTTCCTGCATGCGCGCGCGGCGCACGCGGCGGGCACGCAGGCCGCGCTGCTCGCATGGCGCCGGCGGCGCTGCGACCTCGTGCTGACGCTCGTGCGCGGCAACCACGACAAGCATGCGGGCGACCCGGCCGACGTGCTCGGCATCGACCTCGTCGACGAGCCGTACACGGTCGGCCCGCTGTCGTTCTGCCACCACCCGGACCTGGACGCGCCCGGCTATGTGCTGGCGGGTCACGTGCATCCCGTGTATGTCTTGGCGACACGTTTCGACGCCCTGCGGCTGCCGTGCTTCGTCCTAGGTCCCGATCGGATGATCCTGCCGTCTTTCGGATCTTTTACCGGTGGACACGCCATCCGTCCGGAGGAGGCCGATCGCATTTTTATTACCTCCGGGGAAGCCGTGCACAGCGTTAAGGCGAACCTATCTCGGTAGTCGACGTCGCTGCTGGCGCGCCTGACGAGCTCGTGCTGCGTTGCTCGTCGTTGCATGGATTGACCATGCGGCCTCCTCGCGCCTTGCCCGCGCTCGCCATGCATCGCCATCAGCTTCCGTCTCTCCACCGAGATAGGTTCGCTATCGCACCGAGCCCGTCCAGTGCGCGGCGTAAGCTGGTCTTATCGACAACAAGACGAAGTCGGAGGACCCCATGGCAACAACCCGACAGACATTGGCCGCGGCCGTCGTAGCCGCGCTGCCTCTGCTCTCGATGACCGTGACGACGCCCGTGCAAGCGCAGGATCACCCGCGCGCGGCGCGGCTGGCACCCCGCATCGATGGTTTCAACGTGGACGAAGTGCGGCGGCTGGAACCGGGCACCGAGCTGAACTTCGACCTGTACGGCACGCCGGGCGGCTATGCCACCCTGCGCATCGATGGCGCCACGCGCAACCTGACCCTGCAGGAAACGTCGCCGGGCACCTACCAGGGCACGTACACGATCGGCACGCACGACCGCATCAACCCCGGCAGCGCCGTCACCGCGAACCTGCGCGTGAACGACATGGTCACGACGCGCCTGCTGGCCGAATCGATCGTGCGCGGACCGGGCCGCGACGACCGCAGCGACCGCACGGCGTCCAACATGCCGCATGTGGAGCGCTTCGACGTGCGCGGCAGCGACGATCTCGGTCCGGGCAACGAATTGAAATTCACCGTGCGCGGCACGCCGGGTGCCAAGGTCGAGGTGCAGATTGCCGGTTCGCGCGGCATCTTCTTCCTGCCGGAAGTGCGGCCGGGCGAGTACAGCGGCCTGTACACGATCCGCCGCGACGACCGTATCGCGCCGGATGCGGCCGTCACCGCCACGATCCGCGCCAATGGCCGTTATTCGACGGCCACGCTGGGACAACCGCTGATGGCGGGCGGCAACGGCCAGGGCCTCAATCCGAATAACCAGCCGCGCGTGGCGCGTTACTGCACGAATTGCGCGACGGTGGAAGCCGTCAACGTCGTGCAGGTCAGCGGCGACGGCAGCTACCTGGGCACCGGTGCCGGCGCCGTCGTGGGCGGCCTGCTGGGCAACCAGGTCGGCAGCGGCAGCGGACGCACGGCGGCCACCGTCGCGGGCGCCGTCGGCGGCGCGATCGCGGGCCGCGAGATCGAACGCAATGCCAACGCGCGGCAGCGCTTCGAAGTCGTCGTGCGCTACGCCAACGGTGCCACGCAGACGATACCGTACGAAAACAATCCGGGCTTCCGGGTGGGCGACCGCGTGAAGGTCAGCGATGGCGTGCTGATCCGTGACTGATGCGCGACTGATCCGTCCGTATCAGAAAACAGAAAGCCGGCTTCCGCGAGGAACCGGCTGTTCTCGTTTGACGCGGGAAACGGTTCAGACTGTGGCCAGGACCTGACCGTCGCCTGCGCTGTCCGCTTCGGCCTTGTGCTTGGCGTTCTGCTTGGCGCGCGAGCGCGACGGCGGCAGGCGGCGCAGCGTCTTGAGGGCGTCCGGATCCTTGATGCCGATGGTGCGCTGGTCGACGGTGATCAGGCCGATTTCGTTAAAGGCGGACAAGGTGCGGCTGACCGTCTCGAGCGTCAGGCCGAGATAGCTGCCGATCTCATGGCGCGTCATGCGCAGGTTGAACAGTTTGCTCGAATACCCCATCGCGGCGAAACGTTCCGCCAGCGAGATCAGGAACCGGGCCACGCGCGCTTCGGCCGACAGGGCGCCGAGCATGCCGATCATGGCCTGTTCGCGCACCAGTTCGCGGCTCATCACGCCGTACATCAGATTCTCGAGCTCGGCATGCACGCGGCCGAGCGCGGTGAGTTTCTTGAACGGCACGAGGATCAGGTCGCAGTCGGACAGGGCGACGGCTTCCGACGCGTAATGGCGTGTGTGGATGCCGTCGACGCCGAGCATGTCGCCCTTCATCGGGAAGCTGAGCACCTGTTCGTTGCCGAATTCGTCGATCAGCACGGTTTTCAGGAAACCGGAGTTGACGATGTACAGGGTGTCGAAAGCCTGGCCGATCGTGTGCACGCGCTGTCCGGTCTTGAACTGTACGTGCTGGAACAGCAATTCCTCGGTGTTCATCGAGACGGCGGCCGGGATGTGGAGCAGGTCGCAGACCTCTTTCAGGTTCGACCAGAGACGGCCCTGGCGTTGGCGTCCGGCTTCCATCTGTGACGAGTGCAGGGTCGACGGGGAGGCGTTACGTTGTTCTGAAGTTAGCTGGGACTGCATACTCATCTCCAGGTTTAGGATTTCAAAGAACCAAGCTGCGGTCCGGTGGTGCCAGTGCGGTATCGGAGCCACAGAGCTGACTGGATACGGATATGGACCGCAGGCAAGTCGAAACGCTGAAGTCAGTATGCCAACACGAGTCCGGCATTAATATCAGCAACGGCTGAATGTGTAGTAGGAGGGAGCGTCAGCTTGTAGGAATTTTCTTACTGCCAAGCTGCCGATGGAGGGGGAATCAAGAGTGAGGCGCGTGTAGGATTACGCGAGCGGACGGCAGGCCCTGCGTGGCCGGAAAGCGCCGGGGCAGGGCACGAAAAGTGTCGCCAGAATGTCAAATCTGTTTCGTGCGGAGCCGTTCAGGCTTTCATCGGCGCAAGCAGACGATGCGCCACAGCGTACTGGACCATTTCGGACAGCGAGGTCATGCCCATTTTCTGCATGATGCGGGTCTTGTGGGTACTCACCGTCTTGACGGACAAGTGCAGGTTGTTGGCGATCTCCGTGATCGATTTGCCGCCCACGAGGAGCGAGAATACCTCGAATTCGCGATCCGAGAGCTGCTTGTGCAGCAGCTGTTCGTTCGGCGCCATGATGTTCAGCGCCAGTTGCTCGGCCACTTCCGTGCTGATGTACGGGCGGCCGGATGCCACCTTGCGGATCGCCCCGACGAGCTGCGTGCCGGCACTTTCCTTGGTGAGATAGCCCTGGGCGCCTGCCCGAATGGCGCGCACGGCGTACTGCTCTTCCTCGTGCATCGTCAGGATCAGGATGGCGAGCTTGGGCGCTTCACTGCGCACCTGGCGGATCAGGTCGACGCCGCTGCGGCCCGGCATGGACAGGTCCAGCAGCAGCAGGTCGAAGCCGCCCTGGCGTACCAGCGACAGCACTTCGAAGCCGTTGATGGCTTCGCCGACGATCTCGATGTCGAGCGCCCCGTCGAGGATACGCTTGAGGCCCTCGCGCATGATCGTGTGGTCGTCGGCGATGACAATGCGAATCATAGGATGTCCCTTGGGGATCAATTGTAAAATGAAGGTAAAAAGATATCACAGAAGCAACACTGACGTTGCCTTTTTTTCGGACAACGCCTGCTGTCCGATGCCGCGCCGTGGAGCCGCGGTTACTGCGGCAGGCGCGTCAGGTGCCGGGCTCCCGGATCAGGCGGTGCACCAGCACGGGCTTGGTCGTATGCGACAGCACCTTGTTGGTCACGCTACCTAGCAGCAACTGTCCCCAGCCGCTGCGGCCGTGCGACCCCATGAAGACCAGGTCGCAGTGTTGCTGTTCCGCAACGTCCACGATCTTCAGCGCCGCAGCGTCGGAAAACGCCGTCATGCAGGCGTGCTTCAGGCCGCAACCTTCCGCAGCACGCATGATGGAGCCCATGTACTCCTCGCCGAGGCGCTTCATCTGCTGGACGTACTCCTCCTCGCTGGGGTAGGCGGGCGGCACGATCTCGACATACACGGGGTACTGGTACTCGGGCGCGACGAACAGGGCGAGCACTTCGGCCCCCATCTGTCGTGCGAACTTGACGCCGGCACAGGCGGTGTGCTGCGACACCGAGGAGCCGTCGGTGGTGATCAGAATTTTCTGGTACATGGTGAGTCCTCCCTCACGTCACGCTACCTTCTCATTGTAGTTCGCGTTTCCCCTCTTGGCGGAATGTAAATGCTTGATCTTGCTCAGGGATGTGCTCGGCATTCGGCGCCCAAATACCGGATGTCACAAATGCCTCCGCGATAAAAAAATACAACACTTGCTTTGTGAAAATATTCAGAAAATGCTGTAAAAGATTGTCGACAGGCCAAGATTACTCACCAATCGGCAACGCCGGCATTTCAGAAGATTTACCTACGGCAACCACGCTGATACACTCGTCGGAAATTTGTACCGTCAGTAATGACGGCAGCCGTACCGCACACAGCACAGATCATCGCATCGCGACATTTAAATTATGGAGAAGCAGGGACTATGACCGACGCCGCTGACGATTTCGACGCATTATTCGAGGAAGTGGCAGCGCAGCGTGCCAGCGCACCCGCTGCCGCTCCGACGCCGGCGCCCGCGCCCGAACCCGCCGCCGGCGGGGACAGTGGCGATACCGACGACCTGGAGGCCCTGTTCGACCAGGTCGCGGCCACCAGCGCGCCGGCCCCGGCTGTCGTGCCTGCTCCGGCCGCTCCGGCCGCTCCGGCCGCTGCCGCTCCGGCCGAGGGCGGCGAGGAAGAACACAAGGGGATGTACGAGCGCCTCGGCGGCATCGTGCGCCTGCTGCACGATTCGCTGCGCGAGCTGGGCTACGACAAGGCCCTGACCGAGGCGTCGTCCCAGATCGTGGACGCCCAGGACCGCCTGGAATACGTCGCCACCCTGACCGAACAGGCCGCCAACAAGGTGCTGAACACCCTGGACGACGGCATGCCGGCCCAGGACCTGCTGTCCAAGCAGGCCAAGGACATGGAGAACCGCTGGGACGACCTGTTCGCCGGCAAGCTCTCGATCGAACAGTTCAAGGCCCTGGCCGGCGATTCGAAGCAGTTTGCCCAGCTCGTGTCGGAAGCGACCGAAGCCGAGAAAGCGCGCCTGCTCGAGATCATGATGGCCCAGGACTTCCAGGACATCACCGGCCAGCTGATCAAGAAAGTGGTCGTGATTACGAAGACGGTCGAGAACGAGCTGACCCAGCTGCTGAAGGACAGCGCACCGCCCGACGTGAAGGAAAAACTGGCGCAGAAACAGGCCGCGCAGGAACAGCCGCAGCCGCCGCAGCAACTGATGTCGGGTCCGTCCGTGCCGTCCGCGGCGCTCGACCAGGACAGTGTCGATGACCTTCTTGCCGATCTGGGATTCTAATGGATGAAATGCTCAAGGATTTCGTCGTCGAGGCGATGGATCTTGCAGCGAATGTCGAAGAGCATCTGCTGCACCTCGAACGCGATCCCGACAACAAGGAAACGCTGAACGCGGTCTTCCGCTCGTTCCACACGATCAAGGGTGGCGCGGGTTTCATGGGGCTGCCGGCGCTCGTCGCCGCCTGCCACCTGACGGAAAACCTGTTCGACGCGCTGCGCACCGGCGCCGCTCCCGTCACGCCGGGCGCGATCGAAGCGTCGCTGCAGGCGTCGGGCTTCGTGGCCGACCAGCTCAATGACCTGAACAACGGCGCCACGCCGGACCAGCTGCCGCAGATGCCGGCCGATCTCGAGCGCATGCTCAAGGACGCCATCGCCGGCAACGACGCCGCGCCCGCGCCGAAGGCCACGCCCACGCCTGCGCCCGTGAAGGCTGCCCCGGCGCCGGTCGCGGCCGCACCGGCACAGGCCGCGCCGGGCGCCGACGGTCTCGATTGGGAAGCGATGTACCTGGCGGTCGTCCCGCCGGGCACGTACACCCCGGCCGAGGGGCCTGCCGCCGCGCCGGCCGCAGTCGTCGACGCTGTCGCCGCACCCGTCGCCGCGCATGTAGCGGCCGCGCCGGCGGAAGCCGCCGCGCCCGCCGCATCCGGCAAGCCGGGCTGGGACGGCGTCGAGCGCCGCAACGACAACAAGCCGGCCAGCACCGGTCCCGCGAAGGACGAGAGCATCCGTATCGACGCGGTCAAGCTGGACGCGCTGCTGGAAGTGGCCGGCGAATCCGTGCAGGCCGCGAACCAGGCGGCCGTGCTGCTGGAACGCCTGTCGCAGTTCAAGTTCGAGGGCCAGGCCGCCACCTTGATGGCCACGCTGACGGAAACGCTGGAGCGCGCGTCGCGCTACTCGGCCGAACTGCAGCGCGCCACGCTGGCGACCCGCATGCAGCCGGTGGGCCGTTTGTTCCAGAAATTCCCGCGCCTCGTGCGCGAACTGGCGAAGGACCTGGGCAAGGACGTCGAGCTGACCATCGAAGGCGCCGAGACGGAAGTCGACCGCGTCGTCGTGGACAGCCTGTACGACCCGCTCGTGCACATGCTGCGCAACGCGCTGGACCACGGCGTCGAGTCGCCGGAAGACCGCGTCGCCAACGGCAAGCCGGCGAAGGCCTACATCCTGTTGAAGGCGTGGCAGGAAGCGAACAGCGTCATGATCGTGCTGCAGGACGATGGCCGCGGCATGGACCCGGCCAAGCTGCGCAAGAAGGCAATGGAGAAGGGGCTCATTTCCGAGAACCAGGCGACGAGCGACGACGAGGCGTACCAGCTCGTGTTCCTGCCGGGCTTCTCCACCAAGGAAGTGGCGTCGTCGGTCTCGGGCCGCGGCGTGGGCATGGACGTGGTCAAGACGGCCGTCGAGAAGAACCGCGGCGCGATCCGCATCGACTCCAACCTGGGGACCGGTACGAAGTTCTCGATCCGCCTGCCGATCGAACTGTCGATCGTGCCGACCATGCTCGTGTCGACGTCCGGCGCGCAGCTGGCCCTGCCGATGGCGGTGGTCGAGCGCGTCGTCGAACTGCCGGAGACCTTCATGCAGGTCGGCGGCGCCCCGGTGCTGAAGGACCAGGGCCGCCCGCTGCCGGTGCGTTCGCTGGCGCTGTCGCTCGGCTACGAGGAATGCGTCGAGCGCGTGGGCATCGTCATCAACGCCCCGCAGCCGTACATCATCGCGGTGGAAGCCGTCGACGGCACGGCCGACCTGGTGATCAAGCCGATGACGGCCCTGAACGTCGAAGGCATCACGGGCACGGCACGTTCGGCGGAAGGCTCGCTCGTGCTGGTCGTCGGCCTGTCGTTCCTGATGGATGGTTGCCGCACTACCGTGAGGTTGGCCGCGTAAAAAGCGGGTTGCAGCATTTTTGCCACAAAGCTACGAAAAGCCTGCGCAGGAAATGCGCGGGCTTTTTTTATTTGTGCGCCTGCAAATGGGTCCGAACAAAATTTTTATACGGATGAGTTCATTGGAATAATCGTGCTCGAAGGGCATTGCTTCCGCATTGCACAAATATGGCATAATCAAAGACCATGCCCGCATGTAGCGGTCGTTTCTCTGGACTTCGCAACTCATTATGTTAAAAACGCTCTACGACAAACTTTGGGATTCGCATGTCGTGCGTGCCGATGCGGATGGCACCACCGTGCTGTATATCGACCGTCACCTGGTCCACGAAGTCACCAGCCCGCAGGCGTTCGAAGGCCTGCGCGAAGCCGGCCGCCCGCTATGGCGCACTTCGGCCAATCTTGCCGTAGCCGACCACAACGTGCCTACTACCGACCGCTCGCACGGCATTCTAGATGCGACCTCGCGCCTGCAGGTCGAGACGCTGGACAATAACACCAAGTCGTTCGGCGTCACGTACTTCAACATGAACGACAAGCGCCAGGGCATCGTGCACGTGATCGGCCCGGAGCAGGGCGCCACGTTGCCGGGCATGACCGTCGTGTGCGGCGACTCGCACACGTCGACGCACGGCGCATTCGGCGCGCTGGCCCACGGCATCGGCACGTCGGAAGTGGAGCACGTGATGGCCACGCAGACGCTGCTTGCGAAGAAATCGAAAGCTATGCTGGTGCAGGTCGACGGCGACCTGCCGGCCGGCGTGACCGCCAAGGACATCGTGCTCGCGGTGATCGGCAAGATCGGCACCGCCGGCGGCACGGGCTATGCCATCGAATTCGGCGGCTCGACGATCCGCTCGCTGTCGATGGAAGGCCGTATGACCGTCTGCAACATGGCGATCGAAGCGGGCGCGCGCGCCGGCATGGTCGCCGTCGACGACACGACCATCGAGTACGTCAAGGGCCGCCCGTTCGCACCGGTGGGTCCGCAGTGGGAACAGGCCGTCGCGTACTGGCGCACGCTGCACTCGGATCCGGGCGCGAAGTTCGACCTCGTCGTGCAACTGAACGCCGCCGAGATCCGTCCGCAGGTGACCTGGGGCACGTCGCCCGAGCAGGTCACGACGATCGACGGCCGCGTGCCCGATCCGGACAAGGAAAAAGACCCCGTCAAGCGCGACGCGATGGAAAAAGCGCTCGTCTACATGGACCTGAAGCCGAACACCGCGATGGAAGACATCCGCATCGACAAGGTGTTCATCGGTTCCTGCACCAACTCGCGCATCGAGGACCTGCGCGCCGCCGCGGCCATCGTGCGCGGCCGCCAGCGCGCGTCGAACGTCAAGCTGGCGATGGTGGTGCCGGGCTCCGGCCTCGTGAAGGAACAGGCGGAACGCGAAGGTCTCGACCAGATCTTCAAGGCCGCCGGCTTCGAATGGCGCGAGCCGGGCTGCTCGATGTGCCTCGCGATGAACGCCGACCGCCTGGAACCGGGCGAGCGCTGCGCATCGACGTCGAACCGCAACTTCGAAGGCCGCCAGGGCCAGGGTGGCCGCACGCACCTGGTGTCGCCGGCCATGGCCGCGGCGGCTGGTATCGCGGGCCACTTCGTCGACGTGCGCCGGTTGTGACGCCACAGCAAACAACGAGAAACACAATGAAGAAATTTTTCGCTCTCGCACTCATCGCCATCGCTGTCGCCGGCTGCAACACCATTTCGGGCGTCGGGAAGGACGTGCAGAAAGTCGGCCAAGTGATCACGGGCGCCGGCGGCAAGTAAGGACCAGGACATGGATAAATTCACCGTACACGAAGGACTGGTGGTCCCGCTGGACCGGGCCAACGTCGACACCGACGCCATCATTCCGAAGCAGTTCCTCAAGTCGATCCGCCGCACCGGCTTCGGCCCCAACCTGTTCGACGAATGGCGTTATCTCGACCACGGCGAACCGGGCATGGACAACAGCAAGCGCCCGGTCAATCCGGACTTCGTGCTGAACCAGCCGCGCTACGCCGGCGCGTCGATCCTGCTGACCCGCAAGAACTTCGGCTGCGGCTCGTCGCGCGAGCACGCGCCGTGGGCCCTGCAGCAGTATGGCTTCCGCGCTATCATCGCGCCGAGCTTCGCCGACATCTTCTTCAACAACTGCTTCAAGGGCGGCCTGCTGCCGATCGTGCTGGACGAAGCGAAGGTCGACCAGCTGATGAACGAAGTGAAGGCATTCCCGGGCTACAAGCTCGTCGTCGACCTCGAGAAGCAGACCGTCGGCACGCCGGACGGCAAATTCGCGTTCGAATTCGCCATCGACGACTTCCGCAAGTACTGCCTGCTGAACGGCCTGGACGACATCGGCCTCACCTTGCGCCACGCCGACGACATCCGAGCCTTCGAAGAACGCCACCTGCGCGCCCAGCCGTGGCTCGCCAACACCATCTGAACGAGAACAAGAACATGAAGATTGCCATCCTGCCGGGCGACGGCATCGGTCCCGAAATCACCGCGCAAGCCGTCAAGGTGCTGAACGCACTGGGCGAGTCCTTCGAACTGGAAAGCGCGGACGTCGGCGGTGCCGGCTATGCCGCGCACGGCCACCCCCTGCCGCAAGGCACGCTGGCGCTGGCGAAGGCCGCGGACGCCGTGCTGTTCGGCGCCGTCGGCGACTACAAGTACGACTCGCTGGAGCGCGCGCTGCGTCCGGAGCAGGCCATCCTGGGCCTGCGCAAGGAGCTGGGCCTGTTCGCCAACCTGCGTCCCGCGATCCTGTATCCGGAACTGGCCGGCGCCTCCACGCTGAAGCCGGAAGTCGTGTCGGGCCTGGACATCCTGATCATCCGCGAACTGACGGGGGACATCTATTTCGGCAAGCCGCGCGGCGTGCGCGAATGCCCGGACGGTCCGTTCGCGGGCCAGCGCGAAGGCTTCGACACGATGCGCTATGCGGAAGGCGAGATCCGCCGCATCGCCCACGTCGCGTTCCAGGCCGCGCGCAAGCGCGACCGCCGCGTGACGAGCGTCGACAAGGCCAACGTGCTTGAGACGTTCCAGTTCTGGCGCGACATCGTCACCGACGTGCACAAGGACTACCAGGACGTCGAGCTCGAACACATGTACGTCGATAACGCCGCGATGCAGCTCGTGCGCGCGCCGAAGAAGTTCGACGTGATCGTCACCGGCAACATGTTCGGCGACATCCTGTCCGATGCGGCCGCGATGCTGACCGGCTCGATCGGCATGCTGCCGTCGGCGTCGCTGGATGCGAACAATAAAGGCCTGTACGAGCCGTCGCACGGTTCGGCGCCGGACATCGCGGGCAAGGGCGTCGCGAATCCGCTGGCGACGATCCTGTCCGCCGCGATGATGCTGCGCTTCTCGCTGGGCAAGGCCGAACAGGCCGACCGCATCGAGAACGCCGTCAAGAAGGTGCTGGCCCAGGGCCTGCGCACGCCGGACATCCACGAGGAAGGCACGACGCGCGTCGGTACGGAACAGATGGGCGACGCGGTCGTCAACGCGCTGGGTTAATTCGACGTTACGTGAAGGTGGGCTCGGGGAGCCCACCCTACGGCGTCTCGAAGCGTAGGGTGGGCACCCCCGTGCCCGCCGACATGCAAGAAATCAGGAATACGCCGACTGGGGCGGAATAACTTAAACGAGGGATCAAAATGAAACTTGTAGGTCTGGTTGGTTGGCGCGGCATGGTCGGTTCGGTCCTCATGCAGCGCATGCAGGACGAGGGCGATTTCGCCCACATCGAGCCGGTGTTCTTTACCACCTCGAATCCGGGTGGCGATGCGCCGAAGATGGCGAAGAACGAAACCAAGCTGAAAAGCGCAACCGACATTGCCGAACTGTCGAAATGCGAGATCATCATCTCGTGCCAGGGCGGCGACTACACGACCGAAGTGTTCCCGAAACTGCGCGCTAGCGGCTGGAACGGCTACTGGATCGACGCCGCGTCCACGCTGCGCATGAGCGACGACGCCGTCATCGTGCTGGATCCGGTCAACCTGAACGTCATCAAGGACGCGATGGTGAACGGCGTGAAGAACTTCATCGGCGGTAACTGCACCGTGTCGTGCATGCTGATGGGTCTCGGCGGCCTGTTCAAGAACGACCTGGTCGACTGGATGACGTCGATGACGTACCAGGCCGCATCGGGCGGCGGCGCGCAGCACATGCGCGAGCTGCTGACCCAGTTCGGCACCATCAACTCGGCCGTCAAGAACCTGCTGGACGACCCGGCTTCGGCGATCCTGGAAATCGACCGCGGCGTGCTGGCCACCCAGCACGGCCTGTCGGCCGAGGAAACGAAGCAGTTCGGCGTGCCGCTGGCCGGCAACCTGATCCCCTGGATCGACAAGGACCTGGGCAACGGCCAGTCGAAGGAAGAGTGGAAGGGCGGCGCCGAGACCAACAAGATCCTGGGCCGTCACAACGGCTCCAATGTGATCCCGGTCGACGGTCTGTGCGTCCGTATCGGCGCGATGCGCTGCCACTCGCAGGCGCTGACCATCAAGCTGAAGAAGGACGTGCCGCTGGACGAGATCAACGACATCATCGCGAACGACAACCAGTGGGTGAAGTTCGTGCCGAACACGCGCGAAGCGTCGGTGCGCGACCTGACCCCGGCCGCCGTCACGGGCAGCCTGACGATCCCGGTCGGCCGCGTGCGCAAGATGTCGATGGGCCCGGAGTACATCTCCGCGTTCACCGTCGGCGACCAGCTGCTGTGGGGCGCCGCCGAGCCGCTGCGCCGCATGTTGCGCATCGTGCTGGACAAGTAATGCTGTTCACCTGCGGGTGAAGGAAGGGCGGCCCCCGGCCGCCCTTTGCCATTCTGGATCCGGTAGCGAATTGACACCGGATCATCCAAAAAACATCATAAGTCTGAATAGACCGTCTACATACCTCAGACTCCTTGAATGTTTCTCCCTGCGGAACTTGCATGCCACAGTGCATGATGATATGTTCCTGAGACCTCCGGCCACGTCGCTCTCGAACCTATGCATGTCACTCCCCGCCTCCCGATGAAGTCGTCCGCACTGAAAAAGCTCACTGCGGCGGTCGCAAGTGCGCTGGTCCTGACGTCGGCGGCCCACGCGGCCGGCCTCGGCAAGCTCACGGTGTTGTCCGCACTCGGCCAGCCCTTGCGCGCCGAAATCGAACTGACGGCGGTGTCCGGCGACGAGGCGTCCGGCCTCACCGCGAAGCTGGCGTCGCCGGAAGCGTTCAAGGCGGCCAACATCGATTTCAATCCGGCGCTGCTGTCGCTGCGCTTCAACGTCGAGCAGCGCGGCGGCCGCCAGTTCATCCGCGTCAGCTCCACGCAGCCGCTGAACGAGCCGTTCGTCGACATGCTGCTGGAACTGTCGTGGAATAACGGCCGCCTCGTACGCGAATACACGTTCCTGCTCGATCCGGCCGAGCTGCGCGCGACGCAGTCGGCGCAGGTCGCGGCGAGCGAATCCGCGCGTCCGCGCACGGAAGCGGCACCCGCCGCGTCGCCGGCCACGCCGGCGGCCGAGCGTCCGCGCCGGGCCGCACGTGCCGAGACCGCGGAAGCGCCCAAACCGGCGGCGGAGACGGCAGCGCCGTCGCGCTACCGCGTCAAGCCGGGCGACAGCCTGGGCCGCATCGCCACCCAGCTGAAACCCGTCGACGTGTCGCTCGACATGATGCTCGTGGCGCTGTACCGCGCCAATCCGGATGCCTTCATCGGCAACAACATGAACCGTCTGAAATCGGGGCGCATCCTGACCGTGCCGGCGGGCGATGCCGTGCGCGGTATGGACGATACCGAGGCACACGGCGTCGTCGTCGCCCACGCGGCCGACTTCAACGCCTACCGCAACAAGCTGGCGGGCCAGGTCGGCGCGTCCGAGCCCGTCAAGACCCCGCAGGCGGGGCAGAGCGCGGCCGGCAAGATCACGGCCAAGGTCGAGGAGCGCCCGACCGCCGCGAACGAATCGCAGGACCAGCTCCGTCTGTCGAAAGCCGCCCCGAACACCCCGGCCGGCAAGGGCACGACGATGAGCGCCGAGGACCGCATCGCCAAGGAGAAGGAACTGGCCGATGCGCAGACGCGCGTGCGCGAGCTCGAACGCAACGTGAACGACCTCGAGAAGATTGCCACGATCAAGAGCAAGGCCGGCGCCGAGGCGGAACAGAACGCTTCCGCGCCCGTTGCCGCGACACCGCCGGCACAGCAGCCCGCACCGAAGAAGCTGCCAACCATCAAACCGGCCGCCAAGCCCGCCGGCGCGCCGCCGGAGCCGGGCCTGATGGACTTCATCATGCAGAACCTGCCGCTGGTCGGCGGCGGCGCGGCCGCGCTGCTGCTCGGCGGGCTGCTCGTCGCCCAGCGCCGCAAGAAGAAGGTCGTCAAGGTGGTGCCGGAACCGTCTATCCTGGGCGTGCCGAGCGAACCCGCGCACTCGATGTTCGCGGAGACGGGCGGCCAGAGCGTCGACACGAACAACAGCGTCTTCAATTCCAGCTTCGCGCCGTCCGCCAGCCAGCTCGACACGAACGAGGTGGATCCGGTGGCGGAAGCCGACGTCTACATCGCCTACGGCCGCGACGCCCAGGCCGAGGAAATCCTCAAGGAAGCCCTGCGCACGCATCCGGAACGCTATCCGGTGCGCCTGAAGCTGCTCGAGATCTATGCCGCGCGCAAGGACCAGCGCGCGTTCGAGACGCAGGCCGCGGAACTCTACAGCATGACGCGCGGGCAGGGCGACGAGTGGGCGCAGGCCGCCGCGCTGGGTCTCACCATCGATCCGCTCAACCCGCTGTACCAGCACACCGCCGCACCAGGCGGCCCGGCGCCGAGTGCCGAGGAACTGGGCCAGCAGGCCTTGCTGTCGAAGGAGCTGGACGACGTGTTCAGCGCGCCCGATCCGCAGGCCACGCCGACGGCGGCGTTGGCCGGCGAGCCGCTGGACTTCAGCCAGCATTTCGCCGACGCGATGGCGACTGCGCAGCCGGCCCCGGCACCCGTCACCAACGCGCCGTCGACCGAACCCGCGCCGATGGAAGACGACCACGTGCTCGACTTCGACCTGGGCGGCCTCGCCTTCGAACCCGTCGAGCCGGCGCCCGCGTCGCAAGCGACCGTGGAGCCGGCGGCCGACCTGGGCGGCGTGCACGATCTCGACTTCGACATGAGTGCGTTCGAGAAGCCGGCCGAACCTGCAGTGGCCGCGGACAAGCCGGAACACGATCCGCTCGACTTCTCGTTCGACATGGACTTCGCCGCCCCGGCCGCGAACCCGGTGCCGCAACTGGAAGTGCACACGGACGATGATTTGCTGGCGCCGGCCGCAGCCGCAGCTGCAGGCACCGCCGCCGCCGCCGACATCGAGATGGCCAACCTGGCTCGCGAATTCGACCTGCCCGACCTGCCGACGGAGCTGCAGGCCAGCCTGCCGCCGGAATCGGAACAGCCGGCACGCGATCCGCTGTTCGACCTCGACGCGATGGACTTCGGCCTGGACGAAACGCCGCGTGCGGAAGGTTCGGTTTCGAATTCGGCGGCGTCGATCCCGACGGCCGCGCTGGACGAACACCTGTTCGACATCCCGGCCACGCCGGCACCGGCCGACGCGCCGTTCGCCGAGCCGGATCGCATCGTGCTGGAACCGGCCGCGCCACAGTTCGACGTCGGCGGCTTCGACCTCGACCTGCCGGCCGACGGTTCGCTGCCGCTGCCGGAAGTACAGTCGCTGTCCGAGCCGAGGTTTGAAGAACCTGCCGCGCCGGCGGAACCGGCCGCGCTGTCCGCCGCGCACATGGAGATGGAGACGAAGCTGGACCTGGCCATCGCTTACCAGGAGATCGGCGACAAGGAAGGGGCGCGCGAGCTGCTCGAAGAAGTCATCCGCGGCGGTAATCCCGAGCAGGCGGCACGCGCCAACTCGATGCGCGCGGCACTGGTGTAAGGCAGGACGATTTGACACGTATCGCATTGGGTGTCCAGTACGTGGGCACCGCCTGGAACGGGTATCAGAAACAACCATCGCGCGACACGGTCCAGGACCAGCTGGAGATCGCGCTCGAGAAATTTGCCTGCACGCGGCTCGCGACGACGTGCGCCGGCCGCACGGACGCCGGCGTCCACGCCATCGAGCAGGTCGTCCATTTCGACACGGACCTCGACCGCGCCCCGCAGTCATGGGTGCGCGGCACGAATGCGTTCCTGCCCGAGTCGATCGTCGTGCGCTGGGCCCACGTCGTGGCACCGGACGCCGAAGGGCAGGACTTCCACGCGCGCTTCTCGGCCCGCTCGCGCACCTATCACTACGTGCTGTACAACCACGCCAACCCGTCCGCCCTGCTGGCCGGACGCGCCGGCTGGGTGTTCCGCCCGCTCGACGTCGAGCGCATGCGCGAAGCGGCCGCCCACCTGATCGGCACGCACGATTTTTCCAGCTTCCGCGCATCCGGCTGCCAGGCGAATTCGCCGGTCAAGCAGATGCACGAGGTGAAGATCGAACGGATGGGCGACATCATCGTGTTCACGGTGCGCGCGTCCGCGTTCCTGCATCACATGGTGCGCAACATCGTCGGCTCGCTGATCTACGTGGGGACCGGACGCAACGAACCCGGCTGGATGGCCGAGGTGCTGGACGCGCGCTCGCGCGACGCCGCGGCGCCCACCTTCATGCCGGATGGGCTGTACCTTGCTACAATCGACTACGACCCGAAGTGGGGGCTGCCGCAGGAGAGGGGTCAGAGCCCGGTGTTTCCTTTAGGGCTCTGACCCCGGTGGTGAGTGGTAGCGCCCGTTATAACCGATAATTGGCTGGGCAACGGCCGGGAACTCCGGGGTCAGCAACTTCGGGGTCAGAGCCCCTCAACTCCGGGGTCAGCAACTCCGGGGTCAGAGCCCCTTAAAAAGCAACACCGGGCTCTGACCCCTCGATAACCCCTCGATAACCCCTCGATATGCGACGCACCCGAATCAAGATCTGCGGCATCACCCGCGAACAAGACCTGCACGCTGCCGTCGATGCCGGCGCCGACGCCCTCGGCTTCGTGTTCTATCCCAAGAGTCCGCGCTACGTCACGCACGAGCGTTACGCGGAGCTGGCCCGTGAACTGCCGCCGTACGTCAACGCCGTCGCCCTGTTCGTCAACGCGACCGTGGACGAGGTGCGCGCGGTCGTCGCGGCCGGTCCGGTGTCGCTGCTGCAGTTCCACGGCGACGAAACGCCGGAGGCATGCGCGCAACTGGCCGCCGCCGTGCAGCGGCCGTTCACGCGGGCATTCCGGGTAAAATCGGGAACAAGCGCTGACACGACGGCCGCCGATTTGCTAGAATCGGAAGCTCAATACCGCGCCGCTTCTCCCTGGTTCTCAGGTTTGCTGCTCGACACGTACGTGGATGCCTACGGCGGCGCAGGAAAGGTTTTCGATTGGTCTCTTATTCCAAAAGAGCTCGCGCCTCGGGTCGTTTTGAGTGGTGGCTTGAGCGTACACAACGTGACTGGCGCGGTGGCGCAAGTACGCCCCTTCGCGGTCGACATCAGTAGCGGTGTCGAGGCGGCGAAGGGGATCAAGGATGCCCGCAAGATTGCCGCGTTCATCGACGCGGTGCGGGCAGGCGATGCCACCCTTTTGAGCCAGGAACACCATGAAAGCGAATCAAGTTAACGGCGCCCAGGCGCTGTTCAAGACCCCCGACTATCAACTGCCGGACACCACCGGCCACTTCGGCCCGTACGGCGGCTCGTTCGTCGCCGAGACGCTCAGCCACGCGCTGGCCGAGCTGAACGACGCGTACGCGCGCTACAGCCAGGATCCCGAATTCCTCGAAGAATTCCGCTACGAGCTGGCGCACTTCGTCGGCCGTCCGTCGCCCGTCTACCACGCCAAGCGCTGGTCGGAACAGGGCGGCGGCGCGCAGATCTTCTTCAAGCGCGAAGACCTGAACCACACGGGCGCCCACAAGATCAACAACGTGATCGGCCAGGCGCTGCTCGCGAAACGCATGGGCAAGCCGCGCATCATCGCCGAGACCGGTGCCGGCCAGCACGGCGTCGCGACGGCCACGATCTGCGCCCGCTTCGGCCTCGAATGCGTGATCTACATGGGCAGCGAGGACGTCAAGCGCCAGGCGCAGAACGTCTACCGCATGAAACTGCTGGGCGCGACCGTCGTGCCGGTGGAATCCGGTTCCAAGACCCTGAAGGACGCGCTGAACGAAGCGATGCGCGACTGGGTCACGAACATCGAGAACACGTTCTATATCATCGGCACGGTCGCCGGTCCGCACCCGTATCCGATGATGGTGCGCGACTTCCAGTCCGTGATCGGCGAGGAATGCCGCGTGCAGATGCCGCAGATGACGGGCCGCCAGCCGGACTACGTCGTCGCCTGCATCGGCGGCGGCTCGAACGCGATGGGCATCTTTTATCCGTACATCGACGAGCCGGGCGTGAAGCTCGTGGGCGTCGAGGCGGCGGGCGAGGGCCTCGACTCCGGCAAGCACGCGGCGTCGCTGACGGCCGGCTTCCCGGGCGTCCTGCACGGCAACCGCACCTACCTGCTGCAGGACGAGCACGGCCAGATCATCGAGACGCATTCGGTCTCGGCCGGCCTGGATTATCCGGGCGTCGGACCGGAACACGCGTGGCTGAAGGATAGCCAGCGTGCGGAATACGTGTCGATCACGGACGACGAGGCGCTGGCCGCCTTCCACGACTGCTGCCGCATCGAGGGCATCATCCCCGCGCTGGAATCGTCGCACGCGATCGCCTACGCCGCCAAGCTGGCGCCGACCTTGCCCAAGGATCAGATCATCCTCGTCAACCTGTCGGGCCGCGGCGACAAGGACATGCACACCGTGGCGCAACGGGCGGGACTCAACTTCGGCTGAGCCCCAATCATCGGGCACCTCGAAGAACCGTCGCGAGCTCGCAGCAGGTTTTTCGACGTGCCCCATCGTTTGCAACCACAGAATAAGGAATAACAGCATGTCCCGTATCGCACAAACTTTCGACGCCCTCAAGGAACAGGGCAAGACCGGTCTCGTCACTTTCATTACCGCCGGCGACCCCGCCCCGGAACTGACCGTTCCGCTGCTGCACGCCCTCGTGGAAGGCGGTGCCGACGTCCTCGAACTGGGTGTCCCGTTCTCCGACCCGATGGCGGAAGGCCCCGTCATCCAGCGCGCCTGCGAGCGGGCGCTCACTTTCGGCGTCAGCATGACCGACGTATTCGGCTACGTCGCCGAGTTCCGCAAAACGAACCAGCACACGCCGGTCGTGCTGATGGGCTACGCGAACCCGATCGAGCGCATGGGCCAGAGCGAATTCGTCCGCCGCGCGAAGGCGGCCGGTGCCGACGGCGCCATCGTCGTCGACTACCCGCCGGAGGAATGCGAAGCGTTCGCGGCCGAGATGAAGGCCAGCAGCCTCGACATGATTTTCCTGCTCGCGCCGACGTCGACCACGGAACGCGTGAAGCAGGTGGCGCGCCACGGCAGCGGCTTCAGCTACTACGTGTCGCTGAAGGGCGTGACGGGTGCCGGCGGCATCGACACGGCCGACGTGGCCAAGCGCGTGGCCGCGATCCGCGAGCACGTCAAGCTGCCGATCGGCGTGGGCTTCGGCATCCGCGACGCGCAGACGGCGAAATCGGTGGCCAGCGTCGCCGACGCGGTCGTCATCGGCAGCCGCATCATCCAGGAACTGGAAAACACGCCGAAAGCGCAGGGCCCCGCGGCCGTGCGCGCCTTCGTCGCCGGGATCCGTCAAGCGCTGGACGCCCGCTGACCTGCGCCTGATCAAACCGGGGTCAGAGCCCGATTTTGGGAAATTGCTCAAAATCGGGCTCTGACCCCGGTGTTTTTTGATGCGGTCGATTTTCTTGCTGGAAACGTGGGCATACAGTGGCAGAGCAGTTCCCTTCCACTCAACCCCGGCATCTATCATGAAAAAACAAATCGTGCAGGTTTCCGTCATGCAGTCGGCCAAGGTCATGGCCGCTGTCTATCTCGTCACCGCCATCCCCGTCGTCGTACTGGCCGGGTTGTTCATGTCATCGTTCATGCCCGCGGGCGCCAGCATCGCCATGCTGATCATGATGCCGGTGGCCTACGCGATCGGCGCCTTCATCGGCGCTGCCTTCGGTGCGTGGATCTACAACCTGGTCGCAGCCCGCATCGGTGGTTTCGAATTCACGACGGCGGAGGTCGGCGAGGCCGCAGTGCGCTGACGCCGGGATTGTGCGCGACATTACCGGGGCCGAGCGCCCCGGTTCTCATTTCTGCTAGCGCAACTTTATTAAGAAGGCAAGTAATTAACGGCAAGAATTCGACAAGCCCGATGCGAACGGCTACACTACGCCCAATTCCAGAATTGCCGCAAAGGAGAGAACATGAGTTGGTTGGAAAAGCTGCTGCCCCCCGGATCCAGCGCTCCGATGCCGCCAAGCGCCAGACCATGCCCGAAGGCCTGTGGGTCAAGTGCCCGTCGTGCGAGTCGGTCCTGTACCGCGCCGACCTGGAGTCGAACCTGCATGTCTGCCCGAAATGCAGCCACCACATGCGCATCCGCGCCCGCGAGCGCCTCGACGCGCTGCTCGACGAGGGCGGCCGCTATGAGATCGGCCAGGACGTGCTGCCGGTCGATACCCTCAAGTTCAAAGACAGCAAGAAATATCCTGACCGTCTGAAGGACGCGATGGAAGCCACCGGCGAGACCGATTCGATGGTCGTGCAGGGCGGTTCGATCATGAGCCTGCCGGTCGTGGTCGCCTGTTTCGCCTACGAATTCATGGCCGGCACGATGGGGTCCGTGAACGGCGAGCGCTTCGTGCGCGGCGCCCAGGTAGCGCTCGAGCAGAAAGTGCCGTTCATCTGCATTACCGCCAGCGGCGGCGCGCGCATGCAGGAAGGCCTGTTGTCGCTGATGCAGATGGCCAAGACCACCTCGATGCTGACCAAGCTGGCCGAGAAAAAACTGCCGTTCATCAGCGTGCTGACCGACCCGACGACGGGCGGCGTGTCCGCTTCGTTCGCGTTCATGGGCGACGTCGTCATCGCCGAACCGAAGGCGCTGATCGGCTTTGCCGGCCCGCGCGTGATCGAGAACACGGTGCGCGAAAAACTGCCGGAAGGCTTCCAGCGTTCCGAGTTCCTGCTGCAAAAAGGCGCCATCGACATGATCGTCGACCGCCGCAAGATGCGCGAAGAAATTGCGCAGCTGCTCGCCCTGCTGCAAAGCCAGCCGGCCGACGTCATCGCTTGATTCGCTGTCACCGCGCGGCCGGCTGCTTGTGCAAAGCAGCCGGCCGCGCGCATTCCGGAAGCCATCCCATGCCTAACCTGCCGACTACCTTGCCCGACTGGCTGGCGCTGCTCGAGTCGCGCCATGCCGAAACCCACATCGACATGGGCCTGGACCGTGTGCGCACCGTCAAGGAGCGCATGAGCCTCGCCTTTTCCTGCCCCGTGATCATGGTCGCGGGCACCAACGGCAAGGGCTCGACCTGCGCCATGCTGGAAGCCATCCTGCTGCAGAGCGGCTACAAGGTCGGCCTGTACATCAAGCCGCACTTCCTCGACTTCAACGAGCGCGCCCGCACCAACGGCGAAATGGCCAGCGACGACAAGCTCATCGCCGCCTTCAACGACGTCGAGGCGCGCCGCGGCGACATCGACCTCACGTACTTCGAATTCACGACGCTCGCGATCATGCACCTGCTGTCGACGTCCGGCGTCGACGTGGCGATCCTGGAAGTGGGCCTCGGCGGCCGCCTGGATGCCGTGAACGTGGTCGATGCGGACGTGTCCATCGTCACGAGCATCGACATCGACCACAAGGATTATCTGGGCGACACGCGCGAAGAGATCGGCTTCGAGAAGGCCGGCATCTTCCGTCCCGGGAAGCCCGCGATCTGCAGCGATCCGCAGCCGCCGCAAGCGCTGATCAAGCATGCGGAAGACATCGGTGCCGACCTGTGGCTGCTGGGCCGCGATTTCAACTACCAGGGCGACAAGCAGCAGTGGGCCTACGGCGGCCGCACGCAGCGCCGCAATTCGCTCGCGTATCCGGCGCTGCGCGGTGCCAACCAGCTGCTGAACGCATCGGCCGCGCTGGCCGCGCTGGAAGCGTTGCGCAACGTGCTGCCGGTCGGCGCTCAGGAAACGCGCGCGGGCCTCGCGATGGTCGAATTGCCGGGCCGCTTCCAGGTGCTGGCGGGCCGTCCGACGACGGTCCTCGACGTCGCGCACAACCCGCACGCGGCCGCGACGCTCGCCCAGAACCTGGGCAACATGGGATTCCACCGGTTCACGTACGCCGTGTTCGGCATCATGCAGGACAAGGACATCGATGCGGTCGTCGCCCATCTCGCGCCGAACATCGACCACTGGTGCGTGACGGCGCTGCCGTCGCCCCGGTCGGCGGACCCGGCCGTGCTGGCCGAGAAGCTGCGGGCATTGAAGCCGAGTGGTGCGAAAGACGACGAATTCTCGGTCAAAACGTTCGCGAATCCGGCCGATGCATTCGCAGATGCAACAAGCCGGGCCGGACAGGATGATAGAATAGTGGTCTTTGGCTCGTTCTATACCGTGGCTGGCGTGATGGCCGCCCGTAAATCCTCTCTTCATTGACGTGACACCGCATGGGCTTGTTCTCTCGTAAAAGCAAGCAGGACCGCCTCGCCGAGGACAGTGGCCGCTTCTACAGCAAGGACGACGACGCCGCGATCGGCGAGCGCGCCCGCGCCAAACGCGCCAGCAATGCCGGTGGCGGCGCATCGCGCCGTCCTGGTGCCGACCCCATGCTTCCCGAAAAGAAGCGCGCCCGGCGCCGTCTCGTCGGCGCCATCGCGCTGGCGCTCGCGGCCGCCGTCGGCCTGCCGATGCTGCTCGATTCCGAGCCCAAGCCGCTCGCCGGCGACATCGCGATCCAGATTCCCGCCAAGGACAAGGCCGCGCCGCTGCCCGTGCCGGCCGCGGATAAAGCCGTGTCCGCCGCGGACAGCGTCGACAAGGGCGAGGAAGTGGTCGACGCACCGCCGCCCGCGCCCGCCGCGAAGGCTCCGGCCGCCGTCGCCGCCGCCAGGCCCGAGAGCGTAGCGACGCAGCCGCCGGCCGTGATCGCGCCGAAACCTGAACCGAAGGTCGAGCACAAGCCCGAACACAAGGAAACGCCCACGGCCGAGCACAAGGATGCAAAGGCCGAAGCGCGCCTCGCCGAGAAGGAAAAGGCGGAACGCGCGAAGGCCGAGCACGAGCGGGCCGAGCACGAGCGGGCCGAGCACGAGAAGGCGGAGCGTCTCGCGCGTGAAGCCCGCGACAAGGCCAAAGCCAAAGCCGAGGAAAAACCCGTGAAGCCGAAGGACGACGCGGCGCGCGCGATGGCGATCCTGGAAGGCAAGGCGGCGGAGAAAAGCAAGCCGGCCGAGGCCTCGTCGCAGCGCTTCGTGCTGCAGGTGGCCGCGCTGTCGAGCCAGGAAAAGGCGGCGGAAGTGCAGGCGAAGCTGCGCGAAGCGGGCATCTCGTCGTACACGCAGAAGACGTCCACCCCTTCCGGCGAACTGATCCGAGTACGTGTCGGCCCCCTGAACAAGGAAGACGCCGAGAAAGTACGCGCCAAGCTGGGCCGCCTGGGCTTGTCCGGCGCCATGACCCCGGTCTGATTCGGTTGAAGCCGTGACGATTTTCGACTACGTGGTGTTGTTCATCCTGATCTCGTCGGTCGTCATCAGCACCATGCGCGGCCTGGTGAAGGAAATCCTGTCGCTGGTCGGCTGGGTGGCGGCCTTCATCGTGGCCAACGCCTTCGGCGCGAAACTGGCACCCATGCTACCATCCGTGATTCCGGGCGAAGCCTTGCGGCTGATCGTTGCCTTCATTGCACTGTTCCTCGGCGTGCGCGTGCTGATGGGCCTGCTGGCCCTCGCGATCAGCGCCCTGATCGAGGCCTCCGGACTGTCCCTGGCCGACCGCGGCCTCGGCGGCCTGTTCGGATTGGGCCGGGGTATTGTGATCGTGCTGGCCGGCGTCATATTGTGCGGGATGACATCCATCCCCCAACAGGCTTTCTGGAAGGACGCGCTGTTCTCGCCCATGGCGGAAACCGGAGCGCGCACAGTCAAACCTTTCTTGCCCGCTGCCTTCGCGCAGCACGTGCAGTTTTGAAACACCCTTTTGTCTAGCTGTCCAAGTTTAGGAGCACACCATGTGTGGCATCGTCGGCGTCGTCTCGCAAGCCCCCGTCAACCAGCTGTTATATGATGCTTTGCTGCTGTTGCAGCATCGCGGTCAGGATGCGGCGGGGATTGCAACCAATCACAGCAGCATGTTCTCGATGTACAAGGCCAATGGCCTCGTGCGTGACGTCTTCCGCACGCGTAACATGCGTTCGCTGCAAGGCAATTCCGGCATCGGCCACTGCCGCTACCCGACCGCCGGTTCGTCCAGCGAAGAGGAAGCGCAGCCGTTCTACGTGAATGCCCCGTTCGGCATCACCCTGGCGCACAACGGCAACCTCACGAACCAGGAACAGCTGAAGGAAGAACTGTTCCGCATCGACCGCCGCCACGTCAACACGAACTCGGACTCGGAAGTCCTGCTGAACGTGCTGGCCCACGAGATCGCCACCGCGGCCGACGGCTACTCACTCGATCCGGACGCCGTGTTCAAGGCCGTCGCGCACGTGCACCGCCGCGTGCGCGGCGCGTACGCCGTCATCGCCCAGATCGCCGGCCACGGCCTGCTCGCGTTCCGCGACCCGTTCGGCATCCGTCCGCTGTGCCTCGGCATCAACGAGACGGAGAATGGCCCCGAATACCTCGTCGCCAGCGAATCCGTCGCGCTGGAAGGCCTGGGCTTCCGCTTCGTGCGCGACATCGCGCCGGGCGAAGCCGTTCTGGGTCGACGCCGAGCGCCAGCTGCACACGCGCCAGTGCGCCGAAAATCCGTCGCTGAACCCGTGCGCGTTCGAATACGTCTACCTTGCGCGGCCCGACTCCGTGATCGACGGCGCGTCCGTGTACGCGACCCGCCTGCGCATGGGCGAATACCTGGCCGAGAAGATCCGCAAGGAGATCCCGGTCGAAGAGATCGACGTCGTGATGCCGATTCCCGATTCGTCGCGTCCGGCCGCGATCCAGCTCGCGCTGAAGCTGGGCGTAGAATACCGCGAAGGCTTCATCAAGAACCGCTACGTCGGCCGCACGTTCATCATGCCGGGCCAGGCGATGCGCAAGAAGTCGGTGCGCCAGAAGCTGAACGCGATCCCGTCCGAATTCAAGGACAAGAACGTGCTGCTCGTCGACGACTCCATCGTGCGCGGCACGACGAGCCGCGAGATCGTGCAGATGGCCCGCGAATCGGGCGCCCGCAAGGTGTTCTTCGCGTCCGCCGCGCCGCCGGTCCTGTACCCGAACGTGTACGGCATCGACATGCCGACGCGCGACGAACTGATCGCCCACGGCCGCACCGTCGAGGAAGTGTGCCGCGAGATCACGGCCGACCGCCTCGTCTACCAGGACCTCGATGCGCTGAAGAAGTCGATCTCCGACGTCAACCCGGCCCTGACGAACGTGGAAGCGTCGTGCTTCGACGGCGTCTACGTCACGGGCGACGTCACGCCGGCCTACCTCGACCAGCTGGAGCACGCGCGCCACAAGTCGTCCGGTAAGTCGTCGGAAGACATCGTGCGCACGCAATTGAACCTGAACCCGCCCGTCGCGGCGGAATGAGCCCGGACGCCGGCGCCTGGCAGGCGTCGGTGCTGTATTGCATTCATCGGGCGCAGCGGGCGCCCGTTTTCATTTCGATACCATGAGCGACACATCCAACTTCGCCAACTACGGCTTCACCACCACCATCCTGCACAACGACCGCAGGAAGTCGATCGAACACAACTCGCTGCACAAGCCGATCCACACGTCGGTCGCGTTCGGCTACACGGATGCGCGCCAGCTCGCGTCCGTCTTCCAGGGCAAGGAACCGGGCTTCCGCTATGGCCGCCAGGGCAACCCGACCGTCAGCGCGCTGGAAGACAAGATCAGCAAGATGGAAGACGGCGTCGCGTCGCTGTGCTTCGGCACCGGCATGGCCGCCATCGGCGCGCTCGCGCAGGCGCTGCTGCGCGCGGGCGACCACGTCGTGTCGTCCTCGTTCCTGTTCGGGAATACCAACAGCCTGTGGAACACGGTGGCCGCGCAGGGCACGGAAGTATCGTTCGTCGATGCGACCGACGTCGCGAACGTGGAAGCCGCGCTGAAGCCGAACACGCGCCTCGTGTTCGTCGAGACGATCGCCAACCCGCGCACGCAGATCGCGGACCTGGCCCGCATCGGTGAGCTGTGCCGCGCGCGCGGCATCCTGTACGTCGTCGACAACACGATGACGACGCCCTACCTGTTCCGTCCGAAGGCGGTCGGCGCGGGCCTCGTCGTGAACGCGCTGACGAAATCGATCGGCGGCCACGGCATGGCGCTGGGCGGCGCGCTGACGGACACCGGCGTGTTCGACTGGAGCGCCTATCCGAACATCGCCGACAACTTCCGCCGCCAGCCGCCCGCCGCGCAGGGCATGGCCCAGCTGCGCGCGAAAGCGCTGCGCGACTTCGGCGCATCGCTGGCGCCGGAAGCGGCTCACCACATCGCGGTCGGCGCCGAAACGCTCGCGCTGCGCATGGAGCGCACGTGCGCGAACGCGCTGGCATTGGCACGCATGCTCGAGGCCGATGATCGCGTCGCCGCCGTCCACTATCCCGGCCTGGAATCGCACCCGCAGCACAAGCTGGCGTCCGAACAGTTCCGCGCGTACGGCTCGCTGTTCAGCTTCGAGCTGAAGGAGGGCATCGACTGCTTCGATTACCTGAACCGCCTGAAGGTCGCGATTCCCGCATCGAACCTGGGCGACACGCGCACGCTCGTCATCCCGGTCGCGCACACGATCTTCTTCGAGATGGGCGCCGAGCGCCGCGCCAGCATGGGCATCGCGGAATCGCTGATCCGCGTGTCCGTGGGTATCGAGGATACGGCCGACCTGCTGGCCGATTTCGGCGCTGCATTGAACGGTTGAGCGGGCGGGGCGCTGCGGTTATGATCGTCCTGTTCCCCATCTTGATTCATAGACTGCACACCCCATGAAGACTGCCCTGTTTTGCGCCGCACTGCTGTGCGGTGGTGTCGCAATCGCCGCCGAGCCCGGCGCGAAATTATCTGTGAAAGGCGCGCCCGCGAAAGGTGCTGCCGCGAAGCCGGCCGCCGTCGCATCGTCCGCCAACGCTGCCGCCGAGCTTGCCGAAGCGGACGCTTTGTTCGCGAAGAAATCGTATCCGGAAGCGCTGGCGAAATACACGAAGCTGGCGAACGCCGGCAACGTGATGGCCCAGCAGCACCTGGGCGAAATGTATTTCTACGGCGAGGCGGGCGGCGTCGACATGGACAAGGCCGCGCAATGGTTCCAGAAGGCGGCCGCGAAGGGCAATGCCGTCGCCATCGCGTCGCTCGAGTTGATGAAGCAGCGCGAGGCGCGCCGTGCCGACCTCGACTACTGGATCGCGAAATACGACGGCTCCGACCTGCGCACGAACGATTACCGTTGCCCGGCGCCGCGCTTCCCGGTCATGTCCAAGGTCAACGAGGAAATCGATTATTACAGCGGCAAGATGAAGGATTGGGAAGCGTGCCACAACCGCTGGGTGAAGCAGCTGAACGCCTCCCTGCCGCTGGCGAAACGCATCCCGGAAGACATCGCGAAGCTGATGACGAAGGATGAGACGGAGAAGGCGAACGCGCACCTGAAGGAAGTCGGCGATCGGCTGGCGGAAGACACCAAGGTGGCCGGCAGGATGGTCGTGGCGGACTTCGACGCCTGGCGCGCGGGCACGGAAGCCTATGTCAAGGAACACAACGAGATGGTCAAGAACGCGCCGCCGCCGGATAACGACAAGTGATGTCTAGCGGCCGCATGTGAAATGGCCGCGGTTCGGCAGGCCGGGGCCGGACTTCTCCTGGAAGAGCACGCCTTGCTCGCCTTTCGCGGTCGTGCGCTTGCCCTGGCCGAGCGCCGTGACGTTGCCGGCACCCGTCGGCGCTCGTTCGGCGCATGCGGCGCGCCATGTGACCAGCGGTGCCAGGCCGTCCAGGCTGATGGCGGCCGGGCAGCGCGTCAGAACAGTGCTGGAAAACATGGTAAGGATCCCGATGTCAGGTTGCGAGGCGGTGTAGGGGAGCCTTGTCGAAGCCGCAACTCTGTCGCCGTTGTTTGCAACTAATCGACATGAGGCGTACGCATAACCCGGGTGATAACGCCTTGCTGTATCATGCGGCTCCTGAAAACGAAGCCTGCATATGCTCATCATCACCATCAAACAGGGCAAGGAAAAAAGCCTGCTGTCCGGCGATCCATGGATTTATTTGTCCGCCATCGAGAAAGTCGAGGGACGGCCCCAGGAGCGCGGCAAACCCGGCGTCACTGCAATCGTGCAGTCGTCGGCACGCCAGTTTCTGGCGCGCGCGGCCTATAACGCCAAGTCGCAGATCGCGGCCCGCGTCTGGACCCTGCGCGAGGACGAGCCGGTCGATCACGCCATGATGAAACGGCGCGTGCAGGCCGCGGTCGCGCGGCGCGCCGTCGCCGTGCGCAACGCCGATCCGCAAGCCCTGACCCTGGTGATCGATGGCGAAAAAGACGGCCTGCCGGGGCTGCTGGTGCACAGCTATGGCGGGACCGGCGGTTACCTGGTGTGCCAGTTCAACGCTGCCGGTGTCGACGCGTGGAAAGTGACCATCGTGCAGGCCCTGCTCGCGGCCACGGGTTGTTCCAATGTATTCGAACGCAGCGACGAGCTGTTGCGCAAAGGGGAGGGGCTACCTGTCATCTGGCGCGCCCTGGCCGGCGACGAGCCGCCGCAGCGCCTGATGGTGCGTGACGGCAGCCGGCTGCTGCCGACGGATATCCGTACCGGTTTCGTCTATCCGCGCTGAGCGCACGATAAAACGACGAGGCCCGCATGACGCGGGCCTGTGTGCAGGTGGGAGGTTAGTGCCAGGACCGCAAGAGTCCGACCGCCAGGCCTTCCAGTGCGAACTCGTCGGTCCTCGGATCGACGGTAATCACGGAAAAGTCCGGATTCTCCGGCAACAGTTCGATCGTGGAACCGGTCTTGCGGTAGCGCTTGACCGTCACTTCGTCGCCGATGCGGGCGACGACGATCTGGCCATTCTTCGCGTTGTCGACCTTCTTGACGGCGAGGAAGTCGCCGTCGCAGATGCCGGCGTCGCGCATCGACCAGCCCTTGACCTTCAACAGGAAGTCGGGCTTGCTCGAGAACATGGCCGGATCGACCGAATAGGTCGCTTCGACGTGTTCCTGGGCGAGGATGGGCGAACCCGCCGCGACGCGGCCGACGAGCGGCAGCGACATCAGGTTCGGCGGAATCGGCGGCACGAAGGCAGGCACTGCGGCCGCAGCGGCGGCCTTGGATTCGACGGACTGGCCGACGAGGCGGATACCGCGCGAGGTACCCGGGGAAATTTCGATCGCGCCTTTACGGGCCAGGGCCTGCAGGTGTTCCTCGGCGGCATTGGCCGAGCGGAAGCCAAGCTCCTGGGCGATTTCGGCGCGGGTCGGCGGGAAGCCGGTGTTGTCGATGGCTTCCTTGATCAGGTTGAGGATCTGTTCTTGCCGTGCGGTGAGCTTAAGCATGTTCGTCTTCGTTGGTACGGGGTCAGACTGTATTTTTGTACAGTATTGCGCCACGCGCAAGGGGATTTCAAGTTTTTTTTGCGCTGCGGTACGCAGCGCACGTCCACAACCTTTTGAGGTGCGGCACGCAGCGCACGTCCATAACCATTTGCGGTGCGGTACGCGGCGCACGTGCACAGTCCCATTGAGCACTTGACGGTTTTGCTGTTATAATGTTGGGCTTTCCCTTCCCACACTCGTCTTGACGCCGAGGTGGGCATTTGTTTAAACGTCCTTAAGGAGTGTTTCATGCGTCATTATGAAATCGTGTTTATCGTCCACCCGGACCAGAGCGAGCAGGTCCCGGCGATGATCGAACGCTACAAGACTACGGTCACCTCGCGCGGCGGCAACATCCACCGCGTCGAAGATTGGGGCCGTCGTCAAATGGCTTACCAGATCCAGAAGCTGCCGAAGGCACACTACATCTGCCTGAACATCGAGTGCGACAACGAGACCCTGGTCGAGCTGGAAACCGCATTCAAATTCAATGATGCCGTGCTGCGTCACCTGACCGTGAAGATGAAGAAAGCTGAAACCGCACCGTCGCCGATGATGAAGTCGGTCCAGCGCGAAGACGCAGCCAAGAGCCACCGCGCCGAGCAGGCCGCCGCTCCGGCCGCCGCAGCCTAAATCTCGCGGGAGCACCGAGCTGTAATACGTGAACGAGCTGTCCCTGGTCGCAAGCATCCTGGAACGCGACGTCCTGCGCTACACCCCGGCCGGCATCCCCATCGTGGGCGGCATCCTGCAACACGGATCGACGCAGACGGAGGCGAGGATGGACAGGCAGGTCGAATTCGAGATTTCCGCGGTTGCCGCGGGCGAGATTTCGGGACGATTTGCCAACGCCGAGTTGGGTGCGATGTACCGCTTCACGGGATTCTTGGCCAGGAAAAGTCGTCACAGCAAAAGCTTGGTGTTTCACATCATTGATTTCAGTGCCGCATAAGCAGTAAGAAACTGCGGGTTGCGGGCACGTTTATAGATAGATACAGGAGCCTCAAAATGGCATTCGGTAAAAAGTTCGACAAAAACAAAGCTAAGCTCAAAGAGAAGCGCAAACAGCAGAACCCGCTGTTCAAGCGCAAGAAATTCTGCCGCTTCACCGCTGCAGGCGTGGAACAGGTTGACTACAAAGACGTCGACACCCTGAAGGATTTCGTCCAGGAAAACGGCAAGATCATGCCGGCACGCCTCACCGGCACCAAGGCTCACTACCAGCGTCAAGTGGACACCGCCATCAAGCGCGCCCGTTACCTGGCTCTGCTGCCGTACACCGACCTGCACAACGCTTAATCGTCGGTTACGACATCGAAGCATAGTCAGATTACTGGAGAATAAAATGCAAGTTATCCTGCTGGAAAAAGTCGTCAACGTCGGCAACCTGGGCGACGTCGTCAAGGTCAAGGACGGTTACGCCCGTAACTTCCTGATCCCGCAAAAAATGGCCCGTCGTGCAACGCAAGCTGCCGTGGCTGAATTCGAAGTCAAGCGCGCCGAACTGGAAAAAGCAGCTGCCGAGAAACTGGCTGCCGCTCAAGGCCAGGGCGACAAGCTGAACGGCATGACCGTCACCATCGCCCAGAAAGCCGGCGTCGACGGTCGTCTGTTCGGTTCCGTGACCAACTTCGACATCGCTGAAGCCCTGACCAAGCAAGGTTTCGCCGTCGAAAAGGCACAAGTGCGCATGCCGACCGGTCCGCTGAAGACCACCGGCGAGCACCCGGTGTCGGTCGCTCTGCACACCGACGTCGTGGTGGAAATCACCATCGCTGTCGTGGGCGAAGCCGCCTGATAAGAGTTTCAAGTAATACCGTCGTCCCCGCGCAGGCGGGGACCCAAGTTGCGACTTCGGATGCAAAGCTTGGGTCCCCGCCTCTGCGGGGACGTTTTTTTTTGCAACAGCAAAAAAAATTCGTTTTTGGAAACTCACCAATGATTTCAGCGCCTGATCGGGAACGGGTATAATGCCGGCCATGAACACCTCAGCAGACCCGCAGATCGAGTCGCTCCGCATCCCCCCGCATTCCATCGAAGCAGAACAGTCCGTCATTGGCGGCCTGCTGCGCGATAACGCGGCGTGGGACCGCATTGCCGACTTCATGCATGCGGAGGATTTTTACCGCTACGACCACCGGATCATCTTCGAACAGATGGTCCGCCTGATCAATGCCGGCAAGCCTGCCGACGTGATCACGGTGTACGAGGCGCTCGTCCAGCTCGGCAAGGCCGAGGACGTCGGCGGCCTCCAGTACCTGAATGCGATGGCGCAGAACACGCCATCCGCCGCCAACATCCGCCGTTATGCCGAGATCGTCCGCGATCGCGGCGTGTTGCGTCAGTTGATCACCGTCGCCGACGAGGTGTCCGGCAAGGCCTTCAATCCGCAAGGTGCCGAGGTCAAGCAGATCCTCGACGAGGCGGAATCGCGCATCTTCGCGATCGCCGAGCAGGGCGCCCGCGGCGCCCAGGGCTGGCTGCCCGTCCAGCCGCTGCTGACCCAGGTGGTCGAGCGCGTGGACGAGCTGTACAGCCGCGACAACCAGGGCGAGATCACCGGCGTCCCGACGGGCTTCACCGATCTCGACAAGATGACGTCCGGCCTGCAGCCGGGCGACCTCGTCATCGTCGCCGGCCGTCCGTCGATGGGCAAGACCGCGTTCTCCGTCAACATCGGCGAAAGCGTGGCCGTCGATGCCGGCCTGCCGGTCGCGATCTTCTCGATGGAGATGGGCGGCGTGCAGCTGGCGATGCGTATGCTCGGCTCCATCGGCCAGCTCGACCAGCACCGCCTGCGTACCGGCAAGCTGCTGGACGAGGATTGGCCGCGCCTGACGCACGCGATCCAGAAGATGAACGATGCGCAGATCTTCATCGACGAAACGCCGGCGCTGAACCCGATCGAGATGCGCGCCCGCGCGCGCCGCCTGGCCCGCCAGTGCGGCAAGCTGGGCCTGATCATCGTCGACTACCTGCAGCTGATGCAGGGTTCCAAGCCGGGCGACAACCGCGCGTCCGAGATCTCGGAGATCTCGCGTAGCCTGAAGGGCCTGGCGAAGGAGCTGGGATGCCCGGTGATCGCGCTGTCACAGCTGAATCGCTCGCTGGAACAACGCCCCAACAAGCGTCCCGTGATGTCCGACCTGCGCGAATCGGGCGCTATCGAACAGGATGCGGACGTGATCATCTTCCTGTATCGTGACGAAGTTTACAACCCGGACTCGCCCGACAAAGGCACTGCCGAGATCATTATCGGCAAACAGCGTAACGGCCCGATCGGCGCCATTCGCGTGACCTGGATGGGCATGTACACCAAGTTCGGCAATTACACCGGCAACCTGAGTGTTTATCAGGGCGATTAAGCCGGGAGCAGTCAACGATCGCGGCATCGCCGCGACTTTCAAAGAAGTCCCAAGAGATTTACCCAACGGAGAACCTATGTTTGGACGCCTGATGCCCACGGAGGGCAAATTTTTCGACCTGTTCAACCAGCACGCCGCGTTGTGCGTGAAGGGTGCACAAGAGATGGTCGGCCTGATGACCAACTTCGACGACCTGGAAAACCGCACGCACGCCGTGGAGAGCATCGAAAAACAGGCGGACAAGGTCACCTACCAGTGCGTGGACCTGCTGCACAAGACGTTCATCACGCCGCTCGACCGTGACGACATCCACAAGCTGATCACCCGCATGGACGACATCCTCGACATGATGGAGGACGCCGCCCAGACCATCTCGCTGTACGACCTGCACGCCGTCACGCCGGAAGCGAAGCGCCTGGCCGAGCTGTGCCTGGCGTGCTGCGAAAAGGTCCAGCAGGCCGTCGGCATGCTGCACAACATGGACAACGCCCAGAAGATGGTCGCCATCTGCGAAGAGATCGATCGCCTGGAATCGGACGCCGACCACGTGATGCGCGCCGCCATGTCCAAGCTGTTCCGCGACGAACCGGATGTGCGCAACCTGATCAAGATGAAGGCCATCTACGAAATCCTCGAGACCGTGACCGACCGCTGCGAAGACGTTGCCAACATCATCGAAGGCATCATCGTCGAGAACGCGTAACGACCGGAACAACAAGAACAACATGAACTCTCTTCATATCAGCATTTATGTGCTGGGCCTGCTCGTCTTTTTAGCGCTGGTCTTCGACTTCATGAACGGCTTCCACGACGCCGCCAACGCGATCGCGACGGTGGTGTCGACCGGTGTGCTGCGTCCGCAGACGGCCGTCGCGATGTCCGCGATGTTCAACTTCGTCGCCATCTTCACCGTCGGCCTGCACGTGGCGTCGACGGTGGGCAAGGGCACCGTCGACCCGCACATCGTCGACCACTACGTCGTGTTCGGAGCGCTCGTCGGCGCCATCATCTGGAACATCATCACGTGGTACTACGGCATCCCGTCGTCGTCCTCGCACGCCCTGATCGGCGGCCTGGTGGGTGCGGCCGTCGCCAAGAGCGGCACCGGCGCGCTGGTCGGCGGCGGCCTGCTCAAGACCGTGCAATGGATCATCCTGTCGCCGCTGCTGGGCTTCATCCTCGGTTCGCTCGTGATGCTGGCCGTGTCGTGGATCTTCGTGCGCACCCCGCCGCGCAAGGTCGACACGTGGTTCCGCCGCCTGCAGCTGTTCTCGGCCGCGGCCTACAGCCTGGGCCACGGCGGCAACGACGCGCAGAAGACCATCGGCATCATCTGGATGCTGCTGATCGTGGCCGGCGTCTCCAATGCCGGCGACGCCGCGCCCCCGCTGTGGGTGATCATCTCCTGCTATACGGCGATCTCGCTCGGCACGCTGTTCGGCGGCTGGCGCATCGTGCGCACGATGGGCCAGAAGATCACCAAGCTCAAGCCGGTCGGCGGCTTTTGCGCGGAATCGGGCGGCGCCATCACGCTGTTCCTCGCCAGTGCGATCGGCGTACCGGTGTCGACGACGCACACCATCACGGGCGCCATCGTCGGTGTCGGCTCGGCGCAGAAGGCGTCGGCCGTGCGCTGGGGCGTGGCCGGCAACATCGTATGGGCCTGGGTCTTCACCATCCCCGCGTCGGCGTTCATGGCGGCGATTGCGTGGTGGATCGGTACGCACATCCTGTAAGCGCATCGCGCCACCATCGAAAAGCAGCCTGCGGGCTGCTTTTTTATTTCCCAAACCCGCAGTCAATCCCCAGCTTTAGGAAATTGCCCAAATTCGGGGTCAGAGCACATTTTCCCGCAGATTCGGGGTCAGAGCACTTTTTCAAAAGATGCGCAGAAGCGACGCTGCTACGATCACTGACCGCGGTGGTCGTCGTTTTGTGCCCGCAGCGCACTCGAAATTTCTTGCAGTTTCTTCCCTCAAAAAGGGCTCTGACCCCGAACCTGGTTTTTGCGCCACATTTCGGAGTTTCCTTTTCATTTTTGCTAACGTCGGTAGTAATATTACAGGCGATCGTCGGCCAGCGTTGCCGTCCGGGCCACGCCCGCCGGTCAGAATAAGAATGAAGAGGGGACAATATGATATTCGGAAGTAGTTTGACTTCATGGCTGGGGCTCGCCGCGGCCGCCTGCGCCAGCATGCTGCTGGCCGGTTGCGGCGCCGGCGATTCCGGCCAGCAGGCCACCCAGTCCGGCACCCGGCTGCTGGCGGCCAGTGCCACCACGGCCGCACCCGTCGCGCCGGGCAGCATTCGCATGCACTTCCACCGCGTCCAGAACGACACGGCCCAGTGGGGCGTATATTCGTGGGATGGTCCGCAGCATCCGAGTTCGGCGTGGATCAGCGACCGCTTCATGTTCACCGGTACCGACGGGTTTGGCGGCTACGTGGATATTCCGCTGGCCGCGGGAAAGAGCGCGATCTGGTTCCTCGTCACCGACGGCAACGGCAGCAAGAATTGCGGCGCCGACCAGCACGCCGACCTGGATGCCGATGTCGCCACGAAGGGCCAGGAAGCCTGGATGCTGGAGGGCGACTGCACCGTGTACGCCACCCAGCCTGCATTCAGCTTCGGCAATCTCGCCTTCGCCAACGCCCAGTGGCTCACCAGCACGACGCTGGCCTGGCCGGGCGTGCCCACCGGCGCCAGCTACAAACTGTTCTACGCGGCGAACGGCGGCCTGGCGCCGACCCAGGGCGGTGACGTGGGCCTGACGGGCGCCGAACGCGCCTTCGACCTCACCGTATCCGCGCTACCGGACGCCATTCGCCAGAAATATCCGCACCTGGCCGGCGCGACCGGCCTGCGCCTGAACGACGCCGATGCGGCCAGGGTCGCATCGCTGGTCAGCGGCCAGTTCGCCATCGCCCAGTACGACGGCGCCGGCAACCTCGTGCAGGTGACGTCGCTGCAGACGGCCGGCCTGCTGGACGATCTGTACGCGGCGCAGGCGGCGCAGGCCCAGCTGGGCGTGACGTTCGACCGCAGCGGCCGCGCGACGTTCCGCGTGTGGGCGCCGACGGCGAAATCCGTCGCGCTGAACCTGTACGCGAGCGCGAACGCGGCGACCGCCACGACCGTCCCGATGACGCGCGACGCGGCCAGCGGCGTGTGGAGCACCACGTCGAACGACCCGACGCTCGCCAACCGCGCCTACTACACGTACACCGTGCAGGTGCTGTCGCGCTGGGCGGACAACAAGATCGTGACGAACACCGTGACCGATCCGTATTCGCTGAGCCTCTCCGCGAACAGCGCGCGCAGCTTCGTCGCGAACCTCGACAGCCCGCAACTGAAGCCGGCCGGCTGGGACGACCAGCGCATCCCGAAACTCGATGCGCCCACCGACATCGCGCTGTACGAGCTGCACATCCGCGACTTCTCGGCGGCCGACACCACCGTGCCGGCCGCCCACCGCGGCAAATACCTGGCCTTCACGGACGGCGACGCCAACGGCATGCGCCACCTGAAATCGCTGCAGAAGGCGGGCATGACGCACGTGCACCTGATGCCGAGTTTCGACATTGCCAGCGTCAACGAAAAGGGCTGCGTCACCCCGAGCATCCCCAATGCCGGCGCGGATTCGACCGCGCAGCAGTCCGCGGTGGCCGCCGTGGCGGATACGGACTGCTTCAACTGGGGCTACGATCCGGTCCACTACAATGCGCCGGAAGGCAGCTATGCGACGGATGCCGACGACGGCGCCGTGCGCGTGCGCGAGTTCCGCGCGATGGTGCAGGCGCTGCACGAGACCGGCCTGCGCGTGACGATGGACGTCGTGTACAACCACACGAGCCAGTCGCAGCAAGGCCCGCTGTCGGTCCTCGACCGCATCGTGCCGACCTATTACTACCGCCTCGCCAACGACGGCCACATCCTGAACGACAGCTGCTGCGCCGACACCGCGCAGGAAAACGCCATGATGGGCAAGCTGATCATCGATTCCGTGTCGCTGTGGGCGCGCCAGTACAAGGTCGACAGCTTCCGCTTCGACATCATGGGCCTGTCGCCGCTGGATCTCATCAAGCGCCTGCAGGTCAGCGTCAACCAGGCCGCGGGCCGCGACATCTACCTGTACGGCGAAGCGTGGAACTTCGGCGCCGTCGGCAACGACGCCCGTTTCGTGCAGGCGCGCCAGGCCAACATGGCGGGCACCGGCATCGGCTCGTTCAACGACCGCATGCGCGACACCGTGCGCGGCGGCGGCTGCTGCGACGGCGGCCAGGCACTGGTCAAGGAGCAGGGCTTCATCAACGGCGTGTACACGGACCCGAACGCGCTGTCGACGCAGACTCGCGACGATGCGCTGCGCCTCGCGGACCTCGTACGCGTCGCGCTGTCCGGCACGTTGCGCGACTACCGCTTCACGGACCGCTTCGGCAACGAGCGCACGAACGCGCAGATCGATTACTTCGGCCAGCAGGCCGGCTTCGCGGCGAGTCCGGCCGAGACGATCAACTACATCGAGGCGCACGACAACCAGACGCTGTTCGACATCAACGCGTTCCGCCTGCCGCAATCGACGCCGCTGTCCGACCGCGTGCGCGTGCAGACTCTCGGCGCCGCGATCAACGTGCTGGCGCAGGGTATTCCGTTCTTCCACGCCGGCCAGGAAATCCTGCGCTCGAAATCGCTCGACCGCGACAGCTACAACGCGGGCGACTGGTTCAACAAGCTGGATTACAGCTACGCATCCAACAACTTCGGCGTCGGCCTGCCGATGGCGGGGCAGAACCAGGACAACTGGTCGCTGATGGCGCCGGTGCTCGCCAACCCGCTGATCAAGCCGGACACGCGCGCGATCCTCGCCGCGAAGAACGTGTTCGAAGACTTCCTCGCGATCCGCGCGGACAGCACGCTGTTCCGCCTGCGCACGGCGCAGGACGTGATTGACCGCCTGAAGTTCTACAACGTGGGACCGAACCAGGTGCCGGGCCTCGTCGCGCTGAGCATCGACGGTACGCGCTATCCGGGCGCCCAGTACAAGGCGGTCGTCGTCGTGTTCAACGTCGACAAGATCCCGAAGACGATCGCGATCCCGGAACTGAAGGGCCGCAAGCTGCAGCTGCACCGTATCCAGCGCAACGGCAGCGACGACATGGCGAAGGCGTCGTACTTCGAGCGCAACAGCGGCATCTTCGCGATCCCGGCGCGCACGGCGGCCGTGTTCGTACAGAACGCGAACGACTGATCGGGGGTAATGAAAAGGGCCGGGGATGCGATCTCCGGCCCTTTTGCCATGGCGTGCCGCGGCTCAGGGCTTGCCGGCTGCCCAGTTGTTGGTGCCGCTGCCGTTGGTGCGGTCGTTCTCGAGCGCCTGCTTGTCGACGATCGTCAGGTTGTCCGTGCGGCTCGGCGCCTTGCGCGGGATGAGGGTTCCGGTCGGCGTGTAGCTCGAATCGAGGTAGGTGTTGCCACCTTGCGCCGGTTTGGCGCCGTCGGCGGCGCAGCCGGACAGCAGGGTGACGGTGGCCGCAAGGATCGGCGGAACGATGCGATTCATTTCGTTACTCTCCTGTGGTGAGTTGCGGTTGGCAGGTCATTTGATGCAGACGGCACGCACCATCTTGATGTCGGTGACGCCGCCCAGGATCTTCTCGATGCCGTCCATTTTCAGGGTCAGCATCCCGTCCTCCAGCGCGGCCGCGAGCAGGTCGGCCACGCGCGCGTGCTCGGTCAGCAGGCGTTTGATTCGCTCGCTGCCCAGCATCAGTTCATGCAGGCCGACGCGCCCGCGGTATCCCTTGTTGCACTCGGCGCAGCCCACGGCGCGGTACAACGTGAAACGTCCCGTGGCGTCGCCGTGGCGCTGGCGCCAGCCGGCCAGCACGGCCGCGCGCGCGGCCTGCGGGTCCGTCTTGTACAAGGCCTGGCCGCGCAGCTCTTCGCAGTACTCGTCGAGCAGCGTCTCCACCTCGGCGTCGTCCGGGCGGTAGGGCTGGCGGCACGCGGTGCACAGGCGGCGCGCCAGGCGCTGCGCCAGGATGCCCAGCAGGGCGTCGGCAAAATTGAATGGGTCCATGCCCATGTCGAGCAGGCGCACGACCGATTCCGGCGCGCTGTTCGTGTGCAGGGTCGAGAACACGAGGTGGCCCGTCAGCGAGGCCTCGATGCCCGTGCTGACGGTCTCGCGGTCGCGCATCTCGCCGACCATGATCACGTCCGGATCGGCGCGCAGGAAAGCGCGCATGACGGTGGCGAAGTCGAGGCCCGTCTTGCGGTTGACCTGCACCTGGCGCAGGCCCTTCTGGGTGATCTCGACCGGGTCCTCGGCCGTCCAGATCTTGGTCTCCGGCGTGTTCAGGTGCGCGAGGATCGAGTGCAGGGTCGTCGTCTTGCCCGAGCCGGTCGGCCCGCACACGAAGAACAGGCCGTACGGCTTGGCGACGGCGGCCTTCAGGCGCGCCAGGTTGTGCGGCAGGATGCCCAGGCTGTCGAGCGGGATCGGTTCGCCGGCCTGCAGGATGCGCATCACGACGTCCTCGACGCCGCCGCTGGACGGGATCGTCGCCACGCGCAGCTCGATGTCGAGCGGGCCGTACTTGCGGAAGCGGATCTTGCCGTCCTGCGGCTTGCGCCGCTCGGAGATGTCGAGGTCGCACATGATTTTGACGCGCGCGACGAGGGCGTTGCGGTAGCTGGACGGGATCTCGATGTACGGCACCAGTACGCCATCCTTGCGGAAGCGGATGCCCGTCTTGCCGCGGCCCGGCTGCGGCTCGATGTGGATGTCGGACGCGCCCTGGCGGTGCGCGTCGACGATGATCCGGTTCAGCAGCTTCACCAGTTCGTTCTCGACGGCGGCCGAGACCTCGGTGCTGCCGCCCTCCGTCTCCTCGTCCGGATCGCCGTCCTCGTCCAGGTGCGACAGCAGTTCGCCCACGCTCGTGTCGTCGGCCACCGCGCCGCCGAAGAACTGGGCCACGGTCTGGCGCAGGTCGTGGCGGGTCGTCACGCGCCACGCGATGCGCGCGCGGCCGAACACCTGCGCGGCGATGTGGCTGGCCGCCACGCGTTCCGGGTCCAGCGCCATCAGCACGAGGCCGTCGGGGCCATCTTCCAGCGGCAGCCAGCCGTGTTCGAGCGCGTATTGCGGCTTCAGGTTGCGCAGCAGCTCGACGGGTTTTACACGCTCGGCGCGGAACGGTTCGTAGGGCAGGCCGCAGTATGCCGCCAACGCCTCACCGATCTGGGTCGGCTTCAGGTGGAAGTCGGACAACAGCACGTCCTCGATGTCGGCATCGCGCTCGCGCGCGAGGCGCGTGGCCAGTTCCAGTTCCTGCACGGCGAGGACCGCGCGCGCGACGAGGGCATCGTAGCGGCCGCGCGGCAGCGGGGCGCGCAGGCGCTGGCTGAACGCGACGACCAGGGTGTCGCACAACTGCTTCACGCCGTCCAGGCACAACTGGGGGAACGGGCCGCCGGCGCGGTGGTTGATGAACTGGACGACGCCGAGCAGCGCGCCGCCGGCGTCGATCAGCGGCGCCACCAGCATCTCGCGCGTGCGGTAGCCCGTGCGCTGGTCGACGCCGCGCTGGAAGCGCAGCGTGGGTGCCAGGCGCCGCAGTTCGGCCTCGTCGTAGACGTCGGCGATGTTGACGGTCGCGCGCGCCAGCGCCGCGAAGCCGGCGATGGAGCCGGGGCCGATCGGCAGCTGCAGGTGACGGATTTCGGACAGGCCGGTCTTGACCTTGGCGACGAGGGCGTCCTGCGCCGGTGTGACGGCGTACAGGGTAAAGCGGTCGGCATCGAACAGGTCGCAGAAATCCTGGCCCAGGTCGAGCATGATCTGGTCCAGGTTGGCGGTGGCGTGGATCCTCGTGGTGATCGCCTGCAGGCGGCGCTGGAAGTCCAGGCGCCGCGCCGTGTCGTCGGGCGCGCGCCGGTCTCCCTTGCGCTGTTCCACGAAGTCGCCGCTCATCAGAGTTCCACTTCCAGGCCTTCGTAAGCAAGCGTCACGACGAGGCCGTTCAACCGGTCGCGCCAGCGCGTGACGGCCTGCGCGAACACGGTTTCCAGCTCGTCGTCCGAGCGGGTCGGCTCGTGGTGGGTGCAGTACAGGCTGCGCGCGCCGACCTTCAGCGCCAGCGCGATGGCGCCATCGAACGTGCCGTGGCCCCAGCCCTGCTTGGCGGGATATTCCTCGAGCGTGTACGAGCAGTCGGCGACGAGCGCGTCGACGCCTTCCATCGCGTGTTCGATCTCGCGCTCGCGCCGCTCGATCTCGCGCTGGGCCGCGTCGTAGTCCGCGCTGGCGGGGGCGTGCGGATTGAAGAACGGTTCGTGGTCGCCCGTGAAGAACATGGCGCGCCCGTTGCATTCGACGCGGTAGCCCAGGTTCGTCACGGGGTGGTTCATCACGACGTTGTGCACGACCACGTCGCCCACGGCGTGCGGCACGCCGGTGTCCAGGGTCCGGTAATCGATGGTGGCGTCCATCCGTTCCTCGCTGACGGGGAAGTAGCTGTTCTGCAGCTGCACGCCCATCACATGCTCGATGCCCTGGCCGGTGACGGCATCGTGGGCGCCGTGCAGGCAGACCCGCGTGCCCTTCACGAACAGCGGCGTGAAGAAGGGCAGGCCGTGGATGTGGTCCCAATGGCTGTGCGTGATGAAGATGTTGGCGCGTACGGGCGCGCCGTCTTCCGCGCGCCGGCGCATCAGGTGCTGGGCGAGCGCGTAGATCCCCGTGCCGGCGTCCAGCACCACGAGGGTGCCGTCGTCGCCGCGCACCTCGATGCACGTGGTGTTGCCGCCGTAGCGCACGGTACGCGGCCCGGGGGCCGGGATCGATCCGCGTACTCCCCAGAATCTGAATTTCATTAGGACTCCCCTTGCTGTGCAGCCTCGTCGTCTGCTCTGTTTTTTTTGTCGCGGCCAGGCCAGCACCGTTGCAATATAGGTCAGATCATAACGTTTATTTGTAACTGGTTATCTGGAATTTGCAATTATGCATCGGTTGGTGTACAGCAGGGCGTAATGACGTTACACTGTGGTAGAATTTCACAGCAGCAACTAATGTGGCGATACATCACATGCAAGAGCTCACCCCGGCCAATATCGTAGAGCGCCTCGACCTGCTCACGGAGGTCAGCGTCGCCCTCGGCGACGGCCATGACATCGGCGCCTTCCTCGACCGCATCCTGAAGGTCGCCAAGAGCATGACGCATGCGGACGGCGGCACGCTGTACCGCCCGAGCAGCGACGAGCGCAGCCTGTGCTTCCACATCTCGCTGAACGACACGCTGGAGATGTACCAGGGCGGCGCCAGCGGTGTGTCGATCGACCTGCAGCCGATTCCCCTGTACGACCAGCACGGCAACAAGAACCTCGCGTCGGTGGCGGCCTATGCGGCCAACTTCCACCAGTCCGTGAACATCGCCGACGTGTACAAGGCCGACGTCTTCAACTTCTCGGGCATGCGTTCGTTCGACCAGACGTTCGGCTACCGGTCCAAGTCGATCCTGACGGTGCCGATGACGAACCACGAGGGCGAACTGCTCGGCGTGCTCCAGCTGATCAACGCGAAGAACCGGGACACCGGCGAGATCGGCGTGTTCTCCGATACCGACCAGCGCTTCATCGAGGCGCTGGCGGCGCAGGCGGCCGTCGCGCTCACGAACCAGCAGCTCGTCGTGCAGATGGAACAGCTGCTGGAAGCCCTCGTCAACCTGATCAACATCGGCATCGACGAAAAATCGCCGTACACGGGCCGCCATTGCCAGTTCGTGCCGGAGCTGACGATGATGCTGGCCGAGGCCGTCCACGAGACGCCCATCGGGCCGATGGCGTCGTTTCGCATGAGCGACCGCGACCGCCGCGAACTGTGGCTGGCCGGCCTGCTGCACGACTGCGGCAAGATCACGACGCCGGTCCACGTCGTCGACAAGGCGACGAAGCTGGAGACGATCTTCGACCGCATCCACATGATCGATACGCGCTTCGAGGTGCTGTTGCGCGACGCCGAGATCCGCGCGCTGAAGGAGCAATGCCAGCCCGAGGCGAACCGCGCCACGATCGCCGACCGCCTCGCGTCCGAGCAGGCGCGCCTGCGCGCGGACCGCGACTTCCTGCGCCAGGCGAACATCGGCGGCGAAGGCATGTCGCCCGACGACCAGGAGCGCGTGCGCCGCATCGCCGCGGTTCGCTGGACGGGTCCGGACGGCGTCGAGCGCGATTTCCTCGACGAGGACGAGGTACGCAACCTGACCGTGCGCTTTGGTACACTCAACGACGATGAACGCAAGATCATCAACAACCACATCGTCGTGACCATCCGCATGCTCGAATCCCTGCCCTGGCCGAAGCACCTCAAGAACGTCCCGGAATACGCCGGCGGCCACCACGAACGCATGGACGGCAAGGGTTATCCGCGCGGCCTCACGCGCGAGCAGATGTCCGTGCAGGCGCGCGTGATGGCCATCGCCGACATCTTCGAGGCCCTCACGGCGCGCGACCGTCCGTACAAGAAGGGCAAGTCGCTGTCCGAATCGCTCCACATCCTCGGCAAGTTCGCCCTCAACGGCCACATCGACCCGGACCTGTTCGACATCTTCGTGCGCCAGAAGGTGTACCTGAAATTCGCGCGCAAGAACCTGGATCCGTCGCAGATCGACCACGTCGACGAGGCCGCGATCCCGGGCTATACGCCGTGAAGCTGTTGCGGCGCTACGGCGCGCGCTGGGCGCTCGGCATCCTCCTGACGCTGGCGGCCGTGCTGTACGCGAACGGCACCTGGCACAGCGACGCCATCGAGCGCCAGGACACCATCCTCGCCGACCTGCGCATGCGCCTGGAGGGGCCGGCGCCCGATCCGCGCATCGTCATCGTCGACATCGACCCGAAGAGCCTCGCCGCCGTCGGGCGGTTCCCGTGGAGCCGCGACGTGCTGGCGAAGCTGGTCGACCAGCTGGCCGGCCATTACCATGCGCGCACCATCGCCTTCGACGTGTCGTTCCCCGAGCCCGACACGAGCTCCGGCTACGCGGTGCTGGAGCGTCTCGCGCAGCGCGAGCTGAAGGACGTGCCGGGCGTGGCGACGAAGCTGGCGGCGCTCGAGCCGGCGCTCGATTACGACGGCCGCTTTGCCAGGGCACTGGCCGGACGCCCCGTGCTGCTGGGCTATAGCGTGTCGGCGGAGCTGGCCAAGGGCGTGCTGCCGAAGCCCGCGTTCACGGTCGCGGACCTGGGCGGGCGCTCGCTCGACGCCTACCGGAGCGCCGGCTACGAGGCGAACATCGCGCGCCTGCAGGAGGCGGCGCTGGGCGCCGGCATCTTCTCGGTCGACCCGGACGTGGACGGCGTCGTGCGCACGGTCCCGCTGCTGCAGCGCATCGGCGACGGCTACTATCCCACGCTCGGCCTTGCCACGGCAGCCGTCTACCTGGGCGCGACGGCGATCCGCCCCGACTTCGGCACCGCGGAAGTCCTCGCCCAGGACGAGGTGGCCGGCGCCGACCGCATCGTCCTCGTGCGGCCGCAGGGACGGAAGGTCGCCATCCCGGTGGGCGACGGCCTGACGACGGTCGTGCAGTTCCGCGGCCCGGGCGGCCCGCAGGGCGGGACGTTCCGCTACGTGTCCGCCGTCGACGTGCTGCAGGGCAGGGTGCCCCCGGCCTTGCTGGAGGATGTCGTCGCCCTCGTCGGCACGACGGCACCAGGCCTGCAGGACCTGCGCTCGACACCCGTGAGCAGCGTCTATCCGGGCGTGGAAGTGCACGCCAACGTGATCAAGTCGATCCTCGACCGCCGCTTCAAGTCGCATCCCGACTTCGCGACGGCCGTCGAATTTTTCCAGATCGTCGTGGCGGGAACCCTGCTCGCGCTGCTGCTGCCGGCGCTGTCGCCGCTGCCGGCCGTGCTGGTATCCGCCGCTGTCTTCGCCGGCGTTGTCGGCGCCAACTGGGCCCTGTACCGCCAGTTGGACTGGACGGTCGACATGTTCGTCTGCCTGCTGCTCGTCGCGCTGCTGTTCGTCGTGAACCTGGCATGGGGCTATCTGTTCGAGTTCCGCAAGGGCCGCGCGCTCGTCTCGCGCTTCGGCGAATACGTGGCGCCGGAACTCGTCGCGCAGATGGCCGAGAATCCGGAAGCCTATACGATGGAAGGCGAAAGCCGCGAGCTGTCCGTGATGTTCGTCGACGTGCGCGGCTTCACGACGATTTCGGAAGGACTGTCGCCGAAGGCGCTGCGCGAGTACATCAATCTCTATCTCACCGCGATGTCCGAGGACATCCGCGGCAGCCACCAGGGCACACTCGACAAATACATCGGCGACGCCGTGATGGCTTTCTGGGGCGCGCCCGTCGCCTTTGCCGACCACGCGAGCCGCGCGGTGGCCACGTCGCTGCTGATGCAGGCCAGCGCGGCGCGCCTGAACGAGGATTTCCAGCGGCGCGGCTGGCCCCCGCTCGCGATCGGCATCGGCATCAACTCGGGCCTGATGCACGTGGGCGACATGGGCTCCGCGATCCGCCGCGCTTACACGGTGATGGGCGACGCGGTGAACCTCGGCTCGCGCCTGGAAGGCATCACGAAGGTGTACGGCGTCGGGATCGCGGTCGGGGAGGCCACGCGCCTGGCCGCGCCGGAATTCGTCTACCGCGAACTGGATCTCGTGCGCGTAAAGGGCAAGAACGAGCCGGTGGCGATCTTCGAACCGCTCGGCAAGCCGGCCGATCTCGATCCCGCCGTGCTGGACGAACTGGCCGCGTGGGATGCGGCGCTGGCCAGGGTGCGCATGCGGGACTGGGATGGCGCGCAAGGCGCGATCGCGGCGCTGCACGCGGCGCATCCGCAGCGCGCGCTCTACGCCCTGTATCTGGAACGGATCGCGCACTGGCGTGCGGACCCGCCGGGGGCAGGGTGGGATGGGGTGACGACGTTCGAGACGAAATAGCCCGTTTCGTAAGACACCGTCGTTCCCGGCTTGGTCGCGGAAATTGGGCCCCCGCCTTCGCGGGGGCGACGGCGGATGTATCGGTCGCACAACGCGGTATCCGGTATTCCCCCCATCCCGTGGGGAAGAAGCCGGCATTCTCCATTATTTTTCTCTCAAGCAAGTAAAACCTCTTTACACTCGTCGAGGGGCCCGGGGATGCATGGGCCAGAACAATAACGATATGGTCATCCACAACATGAAACTACGCTTGGCACGCCTGGTCGCGGGCTCGGTGCTGGCTGCCGCCGCCGGCGCCGCCTGGGCCGACGATGCGATCCGGTTCGAGATCAGCCGCTACGACGTGAGCGGCAACACGCTGCTGCCCGCCGCCGACGTGCAGGCCGCCGTCGCCCCGTACACGGGCGCCGGCCGCGACTTCGGCGACGTCCAGCGCGCCCTGGAAGCGCTCGAGGCGCTGTACCACGCGCGCGGCTGGAACGTCGTCACCGTCCAGTTGCCGGAACAGGAACTCAATGGCGGCGTCGTGCGCCTGCACGTCGTCCAGACGAAAGTGCGCCAGGTCGAGGTGACGGGCAACCGCTGGTTCTCCGAGGCGAACGTGCGCGCGAGCCTGCCCACGCTGGTCCCGGGCGCGACGCCCAACCTGGCCGAGGTGTCGCGCAACCTCCGGCTCGTCAACGAGAACCCGGCGAAGAAGGTCAAGCTGAGCCTCGCCGGTGCCGACGCGAATGGCGAAGACGCGGTCGACGCGAAGGTCGAGGTGGCAGACGAGCGCCCGTGGAAGGTGATGTTCAACGCCGACAACACGGGCACCGAATCCACCGGCAAGACCCACGCGGGCGTGCTGCTGCAGCATGCGAACCTGTGGGGCCGCGACCACGTGGGCACCCTGCAGTACACGACGACGGCCGAGCGCCCGGACCGCGTGGCCGTGTGGGCCGCCGGCTACCACGTGCCGCTGTACGCGCTGGGCGATTCCATCGACCTGTTCGCGAGCTATTCGGACGTCGACTCGGGCGCCGTCAATGCCGGGCTGTTCGACCTCGCCGTGAGCGGCAAGGGCACGGTCTACGGCGGCCGCTACAACCACGTGCTGCCCAAGCGCGGCAACCTGGAGAGCCGCATCGTCCTTGGTTTCGACGTCAAGGCCTACCGCAACAACGTCGTCTTCGGCACGCAGAACTTCGGCAACGACGTCACCGTGCGTCCGCTGAGCATCGCCTGGGCCGGCACCCATGCGACGGCCGACGGCCAGGCCGATTTCTCGATCGCCCTGCTGCAGAACGTGCCGGGCGGCGCGCGCGGCAGCGCGGACGACTTCGCGGCCGTGCGCAGCGGCGCCAGGGCCGGCTACCGCATGGTGCGCTTCGCGGCCGCCCTCACCAGCATCGTGGCCGCCGACTGGCAGACGCGCGTGCTGCTGAACGGCCAGTGGACGCATGATGCGCTGGTGCCGGGCGAGCAGTTCGGCGCCGGCGGCGCGACGACCGTGCGCGGCTTCGGCGAACGCGATCTCGCGACGGACACGGGCATCGTCTCCAACATCGAACTGTACACGCCCGACCTGTGCGGCCGCGTGGGCTGGCAATGCCGCCTGCTCGGCTTCTACGACACGGCCTGGGGCGAGCGCAATCGCGCACTCCCGGCCGAGCTGCATCGCACCGCGATCTCCAGCACGGGCCTCGGCCTGCGTGTCTCGGCGGGCAGCGCGGCCAGCGTGCAGCTCGACTACGGCCACGGCCTGCACGTCGGCCAGGTGGCGGCCACCAGCAGGAACAAGCTCCACGTGCGCGTGGCGCTCGCGTATTGAGGATCCATCCATGACTTCTTCCATCCAAAGACGGCTCGGTGCGCTGCTGCTCGCGGCGTGTTACTGCGCCACCGGTTCTGCCGCGCCCACGCTGCCGCAGGTCGTCGCCGGCCAGGCGACGTTCAACCAGCAGGGCAACGTGTTCTCGATCACGAACACGCCTGGCGCGATCATCAACTGGCAGAGTTTCAATATCGGCGCCGGCGAGGTCACGCGCTTCATCCAGCAGAGCGCGGACAGCGCGGTGCTGAACCGCGTGCTGGGCCAGGACCCGACGAAGATCCTCGGCGCGCTGCAATCGAACGGCAAGGTCTTCCTGATCAACCCGAACGGTATCCTGTTCGGCCAGGGGGCGCGCGTGGACGTGAACGGTCTCGTGGCCTCCACCCTGAACATCAGCGACGCCGACTTCCAGGCGGGCCGCAAGCGCTTCCAGGCGGGTACCGTCGCGGGCAGCGTGCGCAACGAGGGCACGATCGCGACGCCGTCCGGCGGCCAGGTCTTCCTGATCGCGCCGAATGTCGAGAACACGGGCATCGTCACGGCACCGAACGGCGACGTGATCCTCGCGGCGGGCCACAGCGTGCAACTGGTGGATTCGAACGATCCGGACCTGCGTGTGGAGCTTTCCGCGCCGGCCGGACAGGCCATCAACCTTGGGCAGGTGATCGCGCAGGGCGGCCGCATCGGCATCTACGGCGCCCTGGTGAACCAGCGCGGCGTCGTCAACGCGGACAGCGCCGTCATGGGCGCGAACGGCCGTGTCGTCCTGAAAGCGAGCCGCGCGGTCGCGCTGGACGCGGGCAGCGTGACGCGCGCTGCCGGTAGCGCGGGCGCGGACGGCGGCACGGTGCAGGTGCTGGGCCAGCAGGTGGATGTCGCCGCGGGCGCGGGCGTGGATGCGAGCGGCCGCAATGGCGGCACGGTGCTCGTCGGCGGCGGCTGGCAGGGCGGCGGCGGCATCATGCGCGCGCAGGCCACCACGGTAGCGAAGGGCGCCGTCATCCGTGCCGACGGCAGTGGTGGTAACCACGGCGGCAACGGCGGCAAGGTCGTGCTGTGGTCCGATGGCGCGACGGCGGCGCACGGCATCGTCTCGGCACGCGGCAGCGCGGCCGGCGGCAAGGTCGAGACGTCGGGCCATGTGCTCGACGTGGACGGCATCGCGGTCGACGCCTCCGGCAGCAAGGGGACGAACGGCACGTGGCTGCTGGACCCGTACGACATCGAGGTCGTGGCGGGCGGCGCGGCGGACACGGACGACGTCACCCGCCTGGCGCCTGCCACGCTCACGGCCCCCGGCACGGACGTCGTCCTGCAGGCGGAGCACGACCTCACCATCACGGACGCGCTGGACGCAGCCGCCAGCGTACGCGCGACGGCGGGTAACGACATCCGCGTCAACGCCCGGGTGAGCGCGGGCGGCGACCTCGATTTCCGCGCGCAGAATGCGTTCACGCTGGGCGCCAACGGCCTGCTCAAGACCGGGAACTACATCGACGTCAGCGCCAACCAGATCACGCTGGCGGGCAGTATCGCGGGAACCGGTGCCGGCACCGGCCAGTTGCCGATCCTGACCCTGACGTCGGCCGATCCGGGCCGCGCCATCCGCATCGGCACGGGGACCGGCAGCACGGGTGCGCTGGCGCTGGACGCCGCATCCCTGCAGCGCCTGAGCAGCAACCTGTTCGAGATCAACGTGGGCAACAGCGCGCACAAGGGCACCGTGTCCGTGGACAGCGCGCTCGCCGCGGCGACCAACGTGGTGCTGGAAAACGCCGGCGACATCCACATCGGCGCACCCGTCGACCTGACCGCGAACGCGGCCAGCCGCTTCATCGCGAGCCAGTACGCGCCGGGTGGCCGGATCGACGTCGCGGGCAGCGTGAAGGCAGCGAAATCCGTGCTGCTGCAGGGCGACTGGCTGGGGATCGGCGCGACCGTGTCCGCCGACAAGGTCACGCTGCAGCCCAACAGCGCGGGCACGCACATCGGCATCGGCGGCACGGGCCAGTCCGACGGCTTCATGATCGGCCAGGCGGCCCTGTCCAATGTGCGGACGAACGATCTCACGATCGGCGGGCTGGCCGGCGGCTGGGGCGGCATCGACGTCGACGGCGCCGCGAGCTTCGCGGGCGCGAAGCTGACCCTCGATGCGGGCGCCGGCGAGCTGGCGATCAAGGACGCGTTGGGTGCAACCGGCACGCTGGCGCTGACGTCGACCGCGGGCATCTATGAGCAGAACAGCGGCACCGTCAGGGCGGGCAATGTGGCGCTGCGCGGCGGCCAGGTGATTCTCACCGGCGCCAACGAGATCGGCACGCTGTCCGGCAGTGCGAGCGGCGACCCGTTCCACGTCGTGAACCGGGGCGCCCTGCGCATCGGCACCGTCGACGGCATGAGCGGCATCGCCGCGCCCAACGCCAGCGTGCAAGTCATCACCGGCGGTCTCCTGACGCTCGATGCCGGCATCACCGGCGCCGGCGCGACCCTGGACGCGGCGGGCATCGCGGGCAGCGGCCTGCTGCAGGCCGGCACGCTGACGCTGAAGTCCAGCGCCGGCATCGGCACCACGACGAGCCCGCTCAAGACAAGCACCGGTATCCTGACGGCGTCCAACCAGGGCACGGGCAGCCTGCCGATCAACATCGCCAATACGGGTTTCCTCGAGCTGCGCCGGGCCGTGCAGGACGGTGAGGGCAATGCTGGCGCGATCGCCATCGACAGCGTGGGCGGCATGATCGTGCCCGCGTTCGTCGAGACCAACGGCGCCGGCGAAGTACGGACCAACAGCGGCGACATCAGCCTCACGACGCACAGCCCGCTGACCATCGATGGCCGCGTGGCGACGACGAGCGGCAACGTGCGCCTCTTCGCCGACAATGGCGGCGTCCTCAAGATCAGCGACCGCGCCAACGTGATGTCGGTCACCGGCAACGTCACCATCACGGCAGGCACCACGGAGATCGCGCCGAACAGGGTCACGGGCGCGCACGTCGACATCATCGCCACGAACGATGGCACGACGACGCCGACCCCGACGCCAACGCCGACACTCGACGCCTGCCTCGCCGACCGCACCGCGGCCGGCTGCGCCCCCGTGCTGGCGGCCGCGCTGCAGGCCTGCACGGCGAATCCGTCCGCCCCGCACTGCGGCGAGATCATGCCGACGTACGAGACGTGCTCGGCCCAGCCCACCGCGCCGGGCTGCGGCCCCATCATCAAGGAACACGACGCGATCACCGCGTGCATGGCCGACCCGAAGGCGCCGGGCTGCACGACCACGTTGCCCGTGTACGACGTCTGCAAGACGGCGCCGGCGACCTATGGCTGCGCCGTCGTCATCAAGGAGCACGACGCCATCAGCGCCTGCATCGCCGATCCGAAGGCGCCGGGCTGCACGGCGACCTTGCCGCCGCTGGACCAGTGCCGCGCGGACGGCAGCGCCTACGGCTGTGCGGCCGTGCTGGCGCGCGCCCGGTTCGACGCCTGCCTCGCGAATCCGTCCGGCGCGGGCTGCGGCGACATCCTGCCGAAGCTGGACGTGTGCAAGCTGACGCCGTCGCTGGAAGGTTGTACGCAGGTGCTGGCGCTGGGCTTCCAGGCCTGCCTCGCGAACCCCCACGATGCGAGCTGCAGCGGCATCCTGCCCACGCTGACGCAATGCCAGGGCAATACGAAACTGCCCGGCTGCGACGCCGTGCTGCCGACCCTGGCGCAATGCATCGGCAGCCCGAGCCTGCAGGGCTGCGACGTGCGCCTGCCGAGCCTCGCCGTCTGCGCGGCGGCGCCGAACACGGCGGGCTGCGAGGCCGTGCTGCCGACGGCGTCGTTCTGCAGCACGCATCCGGGCGACGCCAGCTGCGTGATCTTCAGCGGCGGCGCCGGCGCCGGCCAGGACACGCAGGGCACGCCGGTGGCCCAGGCGGTACAGACGGTCGTCCAACTCATCAACACGTCGACGCCCACTAACACCGGCAGCGGTGCCGACAAGAGCGGCAAGGACGCGGCGGCCGGCAAGCCGGGCGAACGCCTGTCGGGCCTCGCGCAAGCGGAACAATCTGGAGTCAAGAATGAAAAACCTGCGACCAAAATGTACTGCAATTGAGGCGCTGGCCCGGGTCCTGCTGTGCGCCGTGCTGCTGTTCGGCGCAGGCGCGGCATGGGCAGGGCAGGCCGTGGGCATCGTGGAACACCTGAGCGGGCCGCTGATGGACCGCAAGGCCGACGGCACCGTCAAGATACTCGCAGCGAAGTCGGAAGTGGAGAGCGGCGACACGCTCGTGGCGGAGAAGAACACCTACGCGCAGATCCGCTTCATCGACAACAGCGAGATCACGCTGCGCCCCGGCACGACCTTCAAGATCGACAACTTCGCGTATGACGCCGACAAGCCGGAGGCCGACAGCGCCGCATTCAGCCTCGTGAAGGGCGGCCTGCGTTCGATCACGGGCCTGCTGGGCAAGCGCAACAAGGAGAAGTTCCAGCTCAAGACGCCGGCGGCCACGATCGGCATCCGCGGCACGACGTTCATCGCGCAGTGGGTCGAAGCCGCGGCCGCGGCGAAACAGGCGCCGGGGCCGGTCACGCCCGGTCTCGTGCCCGACCTGGCGCCGGGTCTGCACGTGGCGGTCCTGGACGGCATGATCGTCGTGACGAACCCGGGCGGCGCCCAGCATTTCCAGGCCGGCCAGTTCGGCTTCGTGCCCAACATGAGCGCGCCGCCGATCGTACTGCCGCAGAACCCGGGGCTGAAGTTCTCGCCGCCGCCGACGTTCAATATCGGTACGGGTGGACCGCTGGCGTCGCAGGGGCCTGCGGCGCAGCAGAATACGGTGGATTGCATCGTGCGCTAAGCCGAACGGCAAAACAACGTCGCCCCTGCGCAGGCAGGGGCCCAATTTTGCAAGCGCTGCGGTAACGCCAGCAAAATTGGGTCCCCGCCTTCGCGGGGACGACGAAGTAAAAAAAGCCTGTGCATCTTCCGATGCACAGGCTTTTTTGTGGGAGCGTACGACCGTTACAGCACGTCGCTCGCGTGATCCGCCAGGCGCGAACGCTCGCCGCGCGCCAAGGTCACGTGGCCGCCGTGACCCCAGCCCTTGAAGCGGTCGACCACGTACGTCAGGCCGCTCGAGCCCTCGGTGAGGTAAGGCGTGTCGATCTGCGCGATGTTGCCGAGGCAGAGGATCTTCGTGCCCGGGCCCGCGCGCGTGACCAGCGTCTTCATCTGCTTCGGCGTCAGGTTCTGCGCCTCGTCGATGATGAGGAATTTGTTCACGAACGTGCGGCCGCGCATGAAGTTCAGCGACTTGATCTTGATGCGCGAACGGATCAGGTCCTGCGTCGCCGCGCGGCCCCAGTCGCCGGCGTCGCCGTCGCCCTTCATCAGCACTTCCAGGTTGTCGTCGAAGGCGCCCATCCACGGCGACATCTTTTCTTCCTCGGTGCCGGGCAGGAAGCCGATGTCTTCGCCGACGGGCACGGTCACGCGGGTGACGATGATCTCGTTGTAGACCTTCGTCTCCAGCACCTGCGCGAGACCGGCGGCCAGCGCCAGCAGCGTCTTGCCGGTACCGGCTTGGCCGAGCAGCGAGACGAAGTCGATTTCCGGATTCATCAGGAGGTTCAGCGCGAAGTTCTGCTCGCGGTTGCGCGCCGTGATGCCCCACACGTTGTTCTTGTTGCTGGAATAGTCGCGCAGGGTCTGCAGCACGGCGGTCTTGCCGTTGATCTGCTTGACCTGGGCGTACAGCGGCGCTTCGCCGTTCTTCGGTTCCAGGTACACGAACTGGTTGACGAGCAGGGTCGGGATCAAGGGGCCCGTGATGCGGTAGAACGTGGACGAGTAGCCGCCCTTGATCTCCTGCCACGATTCGACGCCCTTGCCGTGCTTCGTCCAGAAGTCGTCCGGCAGCTGGACGATGCCCGAGTACAGCAGGTCGGTGTCTTCCAGCACGTGGTCGTTGAAGTAGTCTTCGGCGGCCAGGCCCAGCGCGCGCGCCTTGATGCGCATGTTGATGTCCTTCGACACCAGCACGATCGCGCGGCCCGGCTGCTCCGCTTCCAGCGCGCGCACGACACCGAGGATCTGGTTGTCGGCCTTGCCGGACGGGAGTCCCTCGGGCAGGGCGGCGCCGTTCAGGCGCGTCTGGAAGTGCAGGCGGCCCTTCGCATCCTTGTTGCCCAGCTTGGCCAGCGGGATGCCGGTCTCGATGGCGTCGTCGTCGACGTTGGCGATCAGCGCGTCCAGCGTGCGCGAGACCTGGCGTGCGTTGCGCGCGACCTCCGACATCCCCTTCTTGTGGTTGTCGAGTTCTTCCAGCGTCATCATCGGCAGGTAGACGTCGTGTTCCTCGAAGCGGAACAGCGAGGTCGGGTCGTGCATCAGCACGTTCGTGTCGAGCACGAACACCTTCGTGGTGCCCGACGTGTCGGCCTTGCGGCTCGCTTGCGACTTGACGTTGACCTCGACCGGCTTGTGCTTGGCCGGATGCGGCTCGTTCATGTCGGTCTCGCGCAGCTTGGCGCCGGCGCCTTCGGCCCTCGCCTTGCCGCGTTTCGCGGGCTTTTCGCCGCGTGCAGGCATCGGGGGCGTGGGTGGCGCAGCCACCGGCGTGTCTTCGCGCGCGGGCGCCTCGGCCAGCAGCGCGGCCTTCGACTTGCGCGGCTTCGTCGCCTTGGGGGCGGGTACGGCCGGGCCGCTGATCAGGTCTTCGACGGGGTCGTTTTCCGCTTTCGCGGTTGCGCGCACAGGCGTCTTGCCCGGTTCGGCCCTCGGGTAATCCTTGGCCAGCAAAATGGTTGCGGGCTTGGTGGGGAGTTTAGGCAGTGGCATCAGGTTCTCAATCCAGAAAAGAAGTCGGAAAAACGCTCCGCACGGCACGCGCGCGCCGTCGGGCAGACAGATGCAACTGGGGGGAGCTGCGAGGCGCCGGCGAAGCCCGGACGGGGGCCCTGGCCGGCTGCCAGATTGGAATGATGCGGTGAGGTAAAACAGTGACTCAAAATAGGCGTACGCTCGGCTAAAGGTTTTTGATAACCATCGCCAGCCCGCTCTTCAAGGCTGGCTTTTCAGGAATTCCAGCACTTCATCCACGTGATCATTGACTTTCACGCCACGCCATTCTTTCACCAACTTGCCGTCAGCGTCAATGACAAACGTACTGCGCTCGACCCCCCGCACTTTTTTGCCGTACATATTCTTCATCTTCATGACGTCGAACTGGGTGCACACGGCTTCGTCCGGATCGGAAATCAGTTCGAAGGGCAGGCCCAGCTTGGCCTTGAAATTTTCGTGCGAGCGCAGGGAATCGCGGCTGATGCCGTAGACGTCGGTGTTCAGCGCCTTGAATTCGTCGTAGCGGTCGCGGAAGTTCATCGCTTCCGTCGTGCACCCGGGGGTATTGTCTTTGGGATAGAAGTACAGCACCGTGTAGCGCGCCGGGCGACCATTCAGCTGGAAGGTCTGGGCGCCGGTCATCGGCGCGTTGAAGTTCGCCAGGGGCGCGGCGGCGCCGTCTGCGGTTGCGGGTGCTGCGGTTGGGCTTTCGGCCACGGTAATCTCCTGTCTCGCGGGCCTGGCACCGCGTGCTTACATGGTCTTGTCGAGGATGATCAGTTCGCCCGATCGTCCCGGTAACTCGCCCCACTGGACCGGATGCTCGGGCAGCGGGTCGTCTTTTATCTTCTCATAATAGTCCGCCATCGAGGCAAGTCGGTAGCCCTGGGCTTTCCAACCTGACAACAGCTGCTCGAATATGGGGGCGAGTTTCTGTCCTTCAAGCTCCGCGTGCAAGGTATACACGTGGTCGCGTTGCGGATCCGCCGTCAGCTTGAGCAAGTGGGCGGCAATATTGTTCTCGTCGATGACGGTGCCGTCGATCTCGCGGCCCAGCAGCTCGTCCAGCGTGGGCAAGGTGGTCGGCATCTGGATGTGCGACAGCCCGCGGTAGCGGTACGGGCCGAACTTCGGATCGGCCAGCGCGCCGTCGTCGCGCAACTGGGCGCGGCCGTCCGACGCGTAGCGGTAGCCCACCGCATCGTGGCGGGCGAACGCATGAGGGTTCATCTGCCAGCCCGCCGCGCCGTGCGTGTGCGGCGGCTCGCCGAACACTTGCGTATAGCGCTGCTCGCTCTTCTTCATCATGCGGTCCGTCCACGCGGCATCGCGCCCGCGCACATTGTCCTGCCACCAGACGTGGTCCCATGTGTGGATGCCGCATTCGAAGCCGGCGTCGCGCGCGGCGCGCATCTCGGCCGCCGCCTTCGCCCCGATGTCCGGGCCGGGCAGCAGCACGCCGTACATCAGCGTCCTGACGCCGTAGTGTTCAACCACGGACGTGCGCGACACTTTCTGGAAAAAGCCGGGACGCAGCGCGCGCCGCATCGCCCATCCCGTGTGGTCCGGGCCCAGCGAAAACAGGAACGTCGCGCCGGCCCCGTGCTTGTTCAGCATGCGCACGAGATTCGGCACGCCTTCGCGCGTGCCGCGGTAGGTGTCGACGTCGATCTTGAGGACGAGCAGCGGTGCCAAGGTGTGTCCTTCGCTTCAGTCGACGAGGGCCTGGGCCGCCGCGACCTGGCCGCGGTAGGCGTCGAAGATGTGGCGCAGTGCGTCCGCCATCGTCACGGCCGGTGCCCAACCGAGGTCGTTCTTCGTGTTCTCGATCTTCGGCACGCGGTTCTGCACGTCCTGGTAGCCGGTGCCGTAGTAGGCGCCCGAGCTGGTCTCGACGATCTGCACTTTCTGCGCGCCGGCCGCGTATTCCGGGTACTCGGCCGCGAGCTTCATCATCATGTCGGCCAGTTCGCGGATCGAATAATTGTTGACCGGGTTGCCGATGTTGTAGATCTGGCCGGTGGCACGGCCATCCTTGTTCTCGATGATCTTCATGAGCGCCGAGATGCCGTCGTCGATGTACGTGAAGGCGCGCTTCTGGTGGCCGCCGTCGACGAGCTGGATGGTCTCGCCGCGCACGATGTGGCCGAAGAACTGCGTCAGCACGCGCGACGAACCTTCCTTCGGCGTGTGGATGGAGTCGAGGCCGGCGCCGATCCAGTTGAACGGGCGGAACAGCGTGAAGTTCAGGCCTTCCATGCCGTAGCCCCAGATCACGCGGTCCATCAGCTGCTTCGCGCAGGCGTAGATCCAGCGCGGCTTGTTGATCGGGCCGTAGACCAGTTCGGAGTTCTCCGGATCGAATTCGGCGTCGCGGCTCATGCCGTAGACTTCCGACGTCGACGGGAAGATCAGGTGCTTTTTATATTTCGCGGCCGAGCGGACGATCGGCAGGTTCGCCTCGAAGTCCAGTTCGAAGACTTTCAGCGGCTCCTTCACATACGTCGACGGCGTCGCGATGGCCACCAGCGGCAGGATCACGTCGCATTTCTTGACGTGGTACTCGACCCATTCCGTGTTGATCGTGATGTCGCCTTCAAAAAAGTGCATGCGCGGATGGTCCAGCAGATGCGCGATCCGCTCGGAGTTCATGTCCATGCCATACACTTCCCAATCGGTCGTCTCCAGGATGCGCTTGGAGAGATGGTGGCCGATGAAGCCGTTGACGCCGAGGATGAGGACTTTTTTCATGTGGGTTTTCCTGGATGCTTGTTCAGGCCTGGCCTTCTGCGAGTTGTGCCCGCAGTTCGGCAGGGGAGATGCGCAGGCCGTCGGCCAGCAGGCTGTGGATGACCAGCGCGCGGCCGTCGCCGCAGACGCCGAGGATGGCATTATCGACGACCGCAAGGCCCGGCGAGAGGCCCTGAACATTACCGTTCTGTAATCGGGCGCGTTCGATGACGTAGCGGCGCGGCCCGACGTCCGTGAAGGCGCCGGGGTAGGGCGGGGCGACGGCGCGGTGCAGGTTGTACACCTCCTGCGCCGGTTTGGTCCAGTCGATGCGGCCGTCTTCCGGCTTGCGGCCGCCGAAGTAGCCGCCTTTCGTCAGGTCGTTCGGCGTGCGCGGCGCGGTGCCGGCCAGCAGGTCCGGCAGCACGTGGTACAGCGCCAGCTCCGCGGCGACCGTCACTTTGCCGAACACTTCGAACGCGGTGTCGTCGGGCAGGATCGGCACGGCCTGCTGGGCGACGATGGCGCCGGCGTCCGGTTTCACCGTCATCTCGTGCAGCGTGGCGCCCGTCTCGGTGGTGCCGTGCAGCACGGCCCAGTTGGTGGGCGCGCGGCCGCGGAACGCCGGCAGCAGCGAGCCGTGCATGTTGTACGCGGGCGCGATGTCGAGGATCGCCTGCGGCAGCATGTGGCGGAAGTAAAAGCTGAACATCAGGTCCGGCTGGGCTGCCTGGATGGCCGCGACCAGGTCGGCGCCTTTCGCATCACTGGGCGTGAGGTAGGGGATGCCTTCGGTCTCGCACAGCGAGAGGACGGATTCGAACCAGATGTTTTCGGTGGCGCTGTCCTGGTGCGTGATGACCAGGGCGACGTCGACGCCGCCGGCCAGCAGCACCTTCAGGCAGCGCACGCCCACGTTGTGGTAGGCGAAGACGACTGCGCGTTTGCGGGGTTGGGTCATATGTTTGGGGCCGTGATGGCCGATATGTGTTGGTGGATGCGTCATCCCCGTGGAAGCGGGGATCCAAGCCGAGTCCATTCCTGACGCTCAGTATGGGTTCCCGCTTCCGCGGGAACGACGTATCTTAGTGCCGCTTTCAGATCGTCAGCGCGCGACCTGCCGCTTCTCGATCCCGCCGAGTTCCGCCAGGTCCGGCGGCACGCCCTCCAGGATCGTGGCGACGACGTAGCGCGGCCGTGCGCGCACCTGCTGGTAGATGCGGCCCACGTATTCGCCCACGAGGCCGATGCCGAACAGGATCACGCCCATGAAGAAGAACGCGATCGCGAACAGCGTGAACACGCCTTCCGCCTCGGCGCCCAGCAGGAAGCGGCGGAAGATGAGCACCACCACCAGCAGCGCCGACAGCAGCGACAGGGTCATGCCCAGCAGCGAGAACATCTGCAGCGGCACGAGCGAGAAGCCCGTCATCAGGTCGAAATTCAGGCGAATGAGGCTGTAGAGCGAATATTTCGATTCGCCGGCCGCGCGTTCCTCGTGCTCGACGACGATCTCCGTCGGCTTGCGCGCGAACTTGTACGCGAGCGCCGGCACGAAGGTGTTCACTTCGCCGCACTGGTTGACGAGGTCGATCACGTTGCGGCCGTACGCGCGCAGCATGTTGCCCTGGTCCGTGATGTGGATGTTCGTGATGCGCTCGCGCACCCGGTTCATTGCCTTCGAAGCCACCGTGCGCCATGCCGAATCCTGGCGCTTGCGGCGGATCGAGCCCACGTAGTCGTAGCCCTCGCGCATCTTGGCGATCAGCTTGTGGATTTCTTCCGGCGGATTCTGCAGGTCGGCGTCGAGCGTGATGACGATCTGGCCGCGCGTCTGTTCGAAGCCCGCGAGGATCGCCATGTGCTGGCCGTAATTGCCGTTGAAGAGGACGACGCGCGTGACGTCCGGGCGCTTGCGGTACTGCTCCGCCAGGATCGCCACCGAGTTGTCGCGGCTGCCGTCGTTGACGAAGACGACTTCGTACGCGATACCCAGCGCATCCATCGCCGGGTACAGGCGCGCGAACAGATTCGCCAGGCCCGCTTCCTCGTTATAGACCGGAATGACGACCGAGACTTCCGGCTTCATGGCCACCGTCGTCATTTTGCGAGCACCGCTTTGACGGCCTTCACGGCGCGTTCCACGTCGGCGATGGTCATTGCATTGAACATCGGCAGCGTGACCGTCAGGCGGCCGATCTTCTCGGCGACGGGGAACATCCCTTCCTTGAAGCCGCGCTCGCGGTACAGCGTGAACAGGTGGATCGGCGCGTAATGGTAGCCGGTGCCGACGTTGTGTTCCTTCTGCATGCGGGTCATGAAGTCGGCGCGCGTGCCGGGGCCGTTGTCCGGCAGGATGATCTGGAACAGGTGCCAGTTGCTCGTGCCGAAGGCCTGGATCGGCAGCTGGGCGCCGGTCTGCGTTTCGAAATCGGGGCCGAAGCAGTCGAAGTAATGGCGCGCCAGCGCGGCGCGGTGCGCCGTCAGCGTCTCCAGGTTCTTCATCTGGCCCAGGCCAATGGTGGCCATGATGTCGCTCATGTTGTACTTGCCGCCCAGGACGTCGACGTCGATGCCGTCCACGCCGCTGCGCGTCACGCCCTGCAGGCGGTACTTCTCGGCCAGGCGCGCTTCCTCGAGGTTGTTCAGCACGAGGCAGCCGCCTTCGCCGGTCGTGATGTTCTTGTTGGCCTGGAAGCTGAACGACGCGAAGTCGCCGAACGAGCCGATGCGCTTGCCGTTCCACAGCGAGCCGATGGCCTGCGCGGCATCCTCGACGACGCGCAGGTTGTGCTTGTGCGCGATCGCGTACAGGCGGTCCATGTCCAGCGGGAGGCCGGAGAGATACACGGGGATGATGGCCTTCGTACGCGGGGTGATCGCGGCTTCCAGCTTGTCCAGGTCCATGTTGCGCGTGACCGGATCGATGTCGGCGAAGACCGGGGTCGCGCCCACTTCGATGATCACGTTGGCGGTGGCCGGCCACGAGACCGGCGTCGTGATCACTTCATCGCCCGGCTTGATGCCGGCGATGCGCAGCGCGATCTCCATCGTGCAGGTGCCGGAATTGAAGGTGCGGACCGGACGGCCGCCGAAGTATTCCGACAGCAGGGCCTCGAATGCCTGGTTTTTCGGACCGGTCGTGATCCAGCCGGAGCGCAGCACTTCGCCGACGGCGGCGATGGTCTCTTCGTCGATGGTGGGCCGGGAAAAGGGCAGGAAAGGCAGCTCGGCAGTCATGGAAAGCTCGTTATTCTCTTGTAAAGATGTATGCGGACAAAGCTGGCATTGTAACAGCGCCCTGTCCGACGCTAAATTAGGTTCTTGCCAGCAACACGACGCCGACGACGATGACGCCGATGGCCGCCAGGCGCTGCGGCGACACCACCTCGCCCAGGAACATCCAGGCGCCGAACGCGGACACGACATAGCCCAGCGACAGCATCGGATACGCGATCGTCACGTCCGTGCGCGACAGGCCGATGATCCACACGACCAGCGAGATGGCGTAGCAGGCCAGCCCGCCCAGGATCGGCAGCTGGGTCACGACCTTGACGAAGGTCTCGAACCAGTTGCTCATGGTGAGATGGATGGCGCCGCCGATGGCGTTCGTGCCCGCTTTCAGCAGCAGCTGGGCACAGGCGTTCAGGATCACGCCGGAGATGATGAAGGCAAAGGTGGTGAGGTTCATTCGGGAGTATCAAAAATTCGCGATGACGGTACGGCGCGCGTCCGCCGCCACGATGCGCAGCGGGACGCCCTGGCGCTGCAGGTCCGCGGCGATCTCCGGACGGATGATCGCCACGTTGCGCACGCCGGCGGCCGCATCCGTGCGCCAGCGGGCGACGAACCCGGGAATCGTCGGGATCGCGAGTTCCGGTTGCTGCTGGAGGCCGAAGTCGAACTCGTCGCGGTAATCGACGAGCGTCACGGGACGGCCGAGATAGAAGGTCAGCGACTGCTCGTAGATCCCGACCGAATAGACTTTCACGGCAGGATTCGCGGCGCCGGCGGCCTTCAGCGCGGGCAGCAGGTTGACGCCCGCGCGCACTTGGCCGATCGGCTCGAAGCCGACGAGCAGCAGCTGCGTGCCGGCGAAACCGGCGACGGCCAGCACGACGACGAACAGGTCGCGCAGCATCTGGCGCGCGTACAGCAGGGCGAGGCAGCCGCCGATCAGCAGCACGAGGCCCGCCGCCAGCACCCACGGCTGATAGGCCGCGTACAGCACGTCCTCGCCCGCATGCTTGGCGAACTTCAGCATGAACGGGACGGTGACGAGGAAGCCCACGCCCAGCAGCGCCGTCAGGGCGGCCGTGACCATGCGGCCGCGGCGCGTGCCGGCGTCCAGGTAGACCGCCACCAGCAGCGCGACGGCGGGGAACACGGGCAGGATGTAGCCGGGCAGCTTGGAATTCGACTTGGTGAAGAACAGCGTGATGAACGCCACCCACACGAGCAGCATCAGGCGTGGACGGAATTTGGTCGTCTCGCCGTCGCGGCGGGCGGCACCAATCAGGCTTTGCACCAGCACGCCGACCCACGGCACGCTGCCGGCGGCCAGCAGCACGAAGAAGATGTACCAGGCCGCTTCGCGGTGGTGTTCCTTCTTGAGGAAGCGGTCGAAGTGTTCGTGGACGAAGAAGAAGTGCGGCTGCTCCGGATTCTTCAGCCCGACCAGCACGAACCACGGCGTGGCGATCAGGAAGAACAGGATCAGGCCTTTCACGATGTGCAGGCGCTTCCAGATGGCCCAGTCGCGCGAGAAGATCGTGTAGAACACGAGCACGCCGCCCGGCAGCACGAGGCCGATCAGGCCCTTGGACAGCACGGACAGCGCCATGCCGGCCCAGCACACGAGCATCCAGTTGCGGCGCTCGGACTCGGAAGCATCGTCGCGCTGGGCGATGAGGAGGGCGCACAGGGCCACCGTCATCATGCCGGACAGGCCCATGTCGAGCGAATCGATCTGGCTGCACGCGACCCAGTAGAACGAGGAGCCGAGGACCAGCGCGGCGTAGAAGCCGATGCGCGCGCCGAACACGCGGGTGCCCGCGACGCCCGTCAGGACGACGCCCAGCAGGCCGCACAGGCCCGTCCACAGGCGCGCCTGCCAGTCGCCGAGGCCGAACAGGGTGAACGACAGGGCGTTCATCCACGTCTGCAGCGGCGGCTTTTCGAAATACTTGATGCCGTTCAGGCGCGTCGTGATCCAGTCGCCGCTGGCGAACATCTCGCGCGCCATCTCGGCGTAGCGGCCTTCGTCCGGCGGCACGAGCGTGCGCGCGCCCAGTGCGTACAGCAGGACGGCGGCAAAGACGATCAGCAGGGTCCAGGTGAGGGTTTTATTCCGGTGCAGGTCGTTCATGCGGCCTTCGCGTCCCCTTCGATGATCAGCGCCAGCGTCACCTTGCGGCCTTCGCCCATCAGGATGTTGTAGGTGCGGCAGGCGGCGTGGCTGTCCATGCTTTCGACGCCGATGCGCTGGCTGGACAGGCTCGTGACGAGGCGCGGATGCACGAAGCGCTGGCGCTCGCCGGTGCCGAGGATGACGACGTCCGGCTTGTCGGCCGCGATCGCCTCGAAATGCTCGGCTTTCAGGTCCTCGAAGCGCGTGACGGGCCACGCGCGCGGTGCCACCTCGGGCATCACGAGCACGCTGTAGTCGAAGCGCTGGGCGTTGATCTCGACGCCGGCCCGGTCGTAGCCGGTGACCGTCTGGTATTTTTCGGTGCTGCTGGAATGGAGCTTCATGATGGCAAGCCGGGGAATGACAGGCACAGGGCGCGTATTGTAACTGGTTTCCAGTACGTCCCAGCAATGGGCGGTTGCTTAATCCCCGCCAATTGGGCAGAATGGAATTTTTCGCATTGCAACAACGGGGGCGTCGATAAACCTACTGCGCTACGGTTTCTCGAAGCCCCCGGAGAAGGTGCAGATGTGTTCAGATACATTTCCAAGGTGATATTTTGCGACCGATTCTGAAATCCAACAAGCTCGACGACGTTTGCTACGAGATCCGTGGCCCGGCGCTGCAGATCGCGCGCCAGATGGAGGAAGACGGCCACAAGATCATCAAGCTGAACATCGGCAACCTGGCCGTGTTCGGTTTCGATCCGCCGGACGAGATCGTGCGCGACATGATCCTCAACATGCAGAACTCGGCCGGCTACACGGATTCGAAGGGCATGTTTGCACCGCGCAAAGCGATCATGCATTACACCCAGGAAAAGAATATCCGCGGCGTCGGCATCGACGACATCTACCTGGGCAACGGCGCCTCCGAACTGATCGTGATGGCGATGCAGGGCCTGCTGAACAGCGGCGACGAAGTCCTCGTCCCGGCGCCGGATTACCCGCTGTGGACGGCGGCCGTCAGCCTGGCCGGCGGCAATCCCGTGCACTATGTCTGCGACGAGCAGGCCGGCTGGCTGCCCGACATCGACGACATGCGCAAGAAGATCACGCCGAACACGCGCGCGATCGTCGTCATCAACCCGAACAACCCGACCGGCGCGCTGTATTCGCGCGACGTGCTGCTGGAAATCGTCGAACTGGCGCGCCAGCACCAGCTGATCGTCTACGCCGACGAAATCTACGACAAGACGCTGTACGACGGCGAGGAGCACGTATCGCTCGCCTCGCTGGCCGACGACGTCCTGTTCGTCACCTTGAACGGCCTGTCGAAGAACTACCGTTCGTGCGGCTACCGTGCCGGCTGGATGGTCCTCTCCGGCGAAAAACGCCATGCGAAAGACTATATCGAAGGCCTGAACATGCTGGCGTCGATGCGCCTGTGCGCGAACGCGCCGGGCCAGTTCGCGATCCAGACCGCGCTCGGCGGCCACCAGAGCATTGCGCACCTCGTGGCCCCCGGCGGCCGCCTCGCACGCCAGCGCGACCTGGCTCACCAACTCCTGACCGATATTCCGGGCGTTACCTGCGTCAAGCCAAAAGCGGCGCTGTACATGTTCCCACGCCTCGACCCGAAGATCTACCCGATCGCCGATGACCAGCAATTTATCTGTGAGCTGTTGTCCGAGGAAAAAGTCCTGCTGGTGCAAGGCACTGGCTTCAACTGGAAGACGCCGGACCATTTCCGCCTGGTCTTCCTCCCCAATTCCGACGACCTGACGGATGCGTGCGGCCGTATCGCCCGCTTCCTCGACGGCTACCGGCGCCGCCACGCGCGCTGAGAACGACAGACAGCAGACAGTATATTCATATGAAACCCATCAAAGCAGGCTTGCTCGGCCTCGGCACCGTCGGTGCAGGCACCTACCACGTCCTCCAACGCAACCAGGAAGAGATCCGCCGCCGCGCCGGCCGCGGCATCGAGGTTGCGATGGTCGCCGTCCGTAACCTCGAACGTGCCAAGCGTATCGTCGGCAGCGAAGTGGAGGTCGTCGCCGACCCGTACGCCGTCGTGAACAATCCGGATATCGACATCGTCGTCGAACTGATCGGCGGCTACGACCTGACGCGCGAACTGGTGCTGCAGGCGATCGCCAACGGCAAGCACGTCGTCACCGCCAACAAGGCGCTGCTGGCACTGCACGGCAACGAGATCTTCGAGGCGGCCCAGGCCAAGGGCGTGATGGTGGCGTTCGAAGCGGCCGTCGCCGGCGGCATCCCGATCATCAAGGCGCTGCGCGAAGGCCTGTCGGCCAACCGCATCGAATCCGTCGCCGGCATCATCAACGGCACGACGAACTTCATCCTGTCCGAGATGCGCGACAAGGGCCTGGACTTCAACACCGTGCTGAAGCAGGCGCAGGAACTGGGCTATGCGGAAGCGGATCCGACCTTCGACATCGAAGGCGTGGACGCGGCACACAAGCTGACCATCATGTCCGCCATCGCCTTCGGCATCCCCGTGCAGTTCGGCAGCGCCCACATCGAGGGCATCAGCCAGCTGCAGGCCGTGGACCTGCGCTACGCCGAACAGCTGGGCTACCGCATCAAGCTGCTGGGCATCACCCGCCGCACGACGGTCGACGGCAAGGAAGGCATCGAACTGCGCGTGCACCCGACCCTCGTGCCGGGCGCGCGCCTGATCGCGAATGTCGAAGGCGCGATGAACGCCGTGCTCGTGCAGGCCGACGCCGTCGGCGCCACGCTGTACTACGGCAAGGGCGCGGGCGCCGAGCCGACCGCCTCCGCCGTCATCGCCGACCTGATCGACGTGACCCGCCTGGCGACCGCCGACCCGTATTCGCGCGTGCCGCACCTGGCGTTCCAGCCGACGGAACTGGCCGACGTGCCGATCCTGCCGATGGAAGAAATCCGCACCAGCTATTACCTGCGCGTGACCGTGCAGGACCAGCTGGGCGTGATGGCCGACCTGACCCGCATCCTGGCCGACGCCGGCATCTCCATCGACGCCGTGCTGCAGAAGGAGCCGGGCGAGAAGGCGCGCACGGACATCGTCATCATCACCCACCAGACCCGCGAAAAATACGTCAACGCCGCGATCGCCAAGATCGAGAGCCTGGCGACGACCGTCGGCAAGGTGGTGCGCATCCGCCTGGAGAGCCTGGGCTGATCGTCCCCGCTCGAATCGAAGCCGCCGCCGTGCGAACGGTGTGCGGCTTTTTTTACGTCTCATGGTGCGGTGCGCCAGCGCCGCGCGAGCGGGATCGGGGACAGGCCGATGTGGCCGAGGAATCCGTCGGCGAATTCGTCCACGCAACGGCGTTCCACCTGTGTGGGCGCATGCAGCGGGGCGGTGGTGAGCGCCAGCAGGCGGCGCTCGATGTGGTCGAACAGCGCGTCGTCCGCGCCGGGAGATGGGGGAGGGAAGCCGGTCGTTTTCATCTCCACATCTTACCTGTGCTGCGGCGCACAAGAAATGGTGTGCGAATGCATGTATGCGTTCGCTCAACGATGTGAGAATGTGCTGCAACGCATGCTTATCTGCGCGCAATGTGCGGTGAAAAATGGATTTTTTGAAGTCGCGTGGCGTCGTACCGGCAGGTGCGCCACGCGATTCGTAGGGTGGGCACGCCGTGCCCACGCGGACGTTTGCATGACGCGTGTGTCACGCGTGGGCGAAGGTCGCCCACCCTACGGTGTCACGGGTACAGGCCGCGCACTTCGCGCGCCTGCAGGATGCGCGTGCAGGCCACGATGAACGTCGCGGTGCGCAGGCTCACCTTCTTCTCCTGCGCGACGTCCCACACGGCGCCGAACGCGCTCTGCATGATGCGGGTGAGGCGGGCATTGATCTCGTCCTCCGTCCAGAAGAAGCTCGAGAAATCCTGGACCCATTCGAAGTACGACACGGTGACGCCGCCCGCGTTGGCCAGCACGTCCGGCACGACGAGGACGTCCTTGTCGGCGAGGATGTCGTCGGCTTCCGGCGTCGTGGGGCCGTTCGCGCCTTCCAGGATGATCTTCGTCTTGAGTCCCGTTGCGACGTCCGCCGTGATCTGCCGCTCCAGCGCGGCCGGGATCAGGATGTCGGACTCGATGTCCCAGAACGCGTCGCGGTCCAGCGTCGCGTCCGCACCGGGGAAGCCCTTCACGCCGCCCGCTTCGGCCACGTGCTTGTGCAGTTGCGCGACATCGAGGCCGCCTTCGCGCACGATGGTGCCCGTGTGGTCCTGCACGGCGACGATCTTCGCGCCGGCATCCGCGAAGATGGTGGCGGCGGTGCCGCCGACGTTGCCGAAGCCTTGAATGGCGATGCGCGCGCCGGCCAGCGCCACACCGCGCCGCGCCGCGGCTTCCTGCCCGACGACGAACACGCCGCGGCCCGTCGCTTCACGGCGCCCCAGCGAGCCACCCAGCGAGATCGGCTTGCCCGTCACGACGCCCGTCGACAGGTTCCCTTCGATCATGGCGTACGAATCCATCATCCAGGCCATGACCTGTTCGTTGGTGTTCACGTCCGGCGCGGGAATGTCCTTCGTCGGGCCGATCAGCATGCTGATTTCGCTCGTATAGCGGCGCGTGAGGCGCTGCAGCTCGCCCTTCGACAGGGTGGACGGGTCGACGCGGACGCCGCCCTTGGCCCCGCCGTACGGCACGTTGACGGCCGCGTTCTTCACCGACATCCAGGCCGACAGCGCCATCACCTCCGACAGCGTCACGTCCTGGTGGAAGCGCACGCCGCCCTTGCCCGGACCGCGCGACAGGTTGTGCTGGACGCGGTAGCCCTCGTAATGCGCAATGGTGCCGTCGTCGCGTTCGATCGGGACGTCGACGGTCAGGATGCGCTTCGGACGCTTCAGCGTTTCGATCCAGCGCGACAGGCTGCCCAGGTGCGGGGCGACGCGGTCGACCTGTTGCAGGTACTGGCCCCACGGGCCGAGGTCATTCGGGTTAAGGTAGGAAGGGATGTAGTCGTGGCTCATGGCAGGTCTCCGTGTGTGGTTCAAGGCTGAGCGCATCATAGGATGGGCCGCCGGAGCCTGGCCAATGCTGCTTGCGCATGCGGTCATGCGCAAAAAGCATGGCTGTGTTTGCGGTATTCGTGCGGGCTGACAGCGGTTGTCGCGGTCGGGGGCATTGTCGTGATCACGCCTGCGGAGTGGCGCTGATCGGTATCGGCTGCGAGCATGACTGCCTCCTCATCGTGTGCGACCGCGTGGCTGGACGCTCGATGCTCAGACTGGACATGGCTGGAGGCGGTCGTGAAATCGCACGAATCGTTCACATCAGGGGTACACGAGCGTCGATGCGCGGTCGCTCACCCTTCGGCGATCTGCGGTGCGTGGAAAGATGAGCTTCAGCAAGCGGCTAAACGTCTTCGGAGCGAAGTGCCGGGGCTATGCCATCAGTTCGTTTGCGAACACGGCCGTTATCCAGGTGCCCTGACAGCGGCCTGATGCGTCAGTTATCGACCCACTTCGGACGTTAACAGCTGAACCGCTCATTTCCGTTGCTTAAGAATTCGATAACAGTAAAGTGGCATTGCTACACTTAACTGTCCGTTAGATAGGGGCCTGATCGTCACGCGATTTGAGTCCCACCGCATCCATGTGGGCGTGTTTTGGGTACAGAACAGAGTTTCGTTTCGTTCGGAATAACGAACGAACTTGTTCGACCGCAGGAAAGATTCAAGCGCATCGCGTGACAGTTCGTCGACGGTCCCGTACACCGGTAAGCACATCAAGACCGAAGGTAGCATTCCTAAAAATGTGCCGATTAATATGATTTGCAGGTCGTCATTGTCCAAGTATGACCATGCCAAGGCGGCTTCTGCTAAACCTAGAAAGCCGAGCACAACGCCTAAGAAAATTGCCCAGTCACGCGTTGAGGCGAGCGCAGCGAGTCCAATAGATTGCTTCTGAAAAAAACTCTTCGTTGTCATTCTTCGAAAAACATCCAGATTCGTTACGTACAAAGTACGACAGCTCGATAAAGCACATAAAGTTGCAGTGACCGCTTTTGGCCCGCTTGCAGACGTTTGGAACGGCTCAGCGTACGCGCTTGTCGCTCTGATGATAAGGACAGGGTTCCTCAGGCGTTCTTAACTTGGCGGCATTGCTTCCAGCGCGTGCGCCGCAGCCAGCACGCCATTCGCTGTCGGGCAGCAGGCCGTCGAAGTAGTGGGAGACCCGGGCTCCCTTCAGCGGCTCATTGTGCAGGTTGAAGGGTAGCGACAGCGAGACAGGGCGGCCGCGCGGGGAGGCGCACCAGCCGGCATCGTACTGCAGCTCCGAGTTTCCGGCAGCATTGACCGTCCAGCGGCCGACATATTCTCCGTTGGCCCAGAGATTGAGGGTTTGGCTGTGCGAGCGACGTCCCATGATTACCACTCCGCCGAGTTGCTGGCCGCCGACGTATCCCTCTCGCCGAGTTTGAGCTCCAGCTTTAGTGCCGAGCACCAGCTGAGCAGCTGCTTGACGCTGAGCTCCTCGGGGTGATTCTCGAGGTGCGAGATACGGTTCTGGCTGACCCCGACATAGCCAGCCAGCTCAGCCTGCGTGATTTTATGCCGTTTGCGCGTGGCCTTGAGGAGCTGGCCGAGGTGGGATGCCGTAGAGAGCGTGTGGTAGTCGGGCGCGAGGGACATAGGCAATATCCGATATTCAGATAATCGAGTTTATCTGATTATCAGATAAAGTCAATATATCTGAATATCGGATAAAGCGATTTTACTCGATATTCGGATAAATCGCAGACTGCTCCGCGACGAGGTACTCCCACAGATCCGCGACGATCTGCTTGCCCGGCCGCGCATCGGACGGCCGTTCGCGATACAGCCGGATCTCCATCTCGATCTCCCACTGACCCGGCTCGCTGGCCCGCGCCAGCTGCCCCTGCGCGACCTCGCGCGTGACCGCCGATTCGGGCAGGAACGCGATGCCATGGCCATCGAGCGCCATCATCTTGAGGCCTTCCGCCATGTCGGTCTCGTAGCGTTTGTCGAAGTGCAGGCCGGGCTTCGCGTCGGCGAGGATCAGGTCCACCATCCGTCCGAGGTAGGCGTTCGTCGTGTAGGAGAGGAACGGCAGCGGCGCGTCCTTGCGGCCGGGCAGGCGGTATTCCGGGTGACCGTCCGCGCCGCAGCGAGCGTACGCACACAACGCTTCGCGGCCCATCAGCAGCATGTCGTAGCGGCCCGGATCGACCTGCACCGGCTGGCGCGGATGGTGGTAGCACAGCAGCAGGTCGCACCCGCCCTCGACGAGCTGCAGCACCGCGTCATGGACGTTGAGGGCGATGAGGCGGCTGTTGATCGACGCGAAGTCGCGTTCCAGCGCGGCGAGCCACTTCGGCACGAACGTGAGCGACAGGGTGTGCGGGACGGCCAGGTCGATCGTCTTCGTCGCCGTGACGCGGTTGTTGCGCAACATCTCGCGCACGCCGTTGATCTGCCCGAGCATTTCCAGCGCCTGTTCGTAGAAGATCATGCCGGCCGGCGTGACGCGGGTGGGGAACGTGGTGCGGTCGATCAGGTCCGTGCCGAGCCAGTTTTCCAGCGAGCGGATGCGGCGCGAGAACGCGGGCTGCGTCACGTGCCGCAGCTGCGCGGAGCGGCTGAAGTTCTTGGTCTCGACCAGTGAAATGAAATCTTCCAGCCATTTGGTTTCCATGCCGCGTCCTGCACTGTTGAATATCGCGGCATTGTAAGGCCATTCCCGGCCCGGCATACAGGGCCTTGCGGAGCCTTTCCAATTATTCATACAGCCCCCGCCAAGGGCGTCCCGAAAGTTGGATGCTCCGGGCTCGCAAACTTCAGTTTCCAAAATAAAACACATTTGTAATCAGGCGTTTACGACGTAAATATTTCAAAGATCTCTCTGGCATGCGGCTTGCTGTTGTGGTCGCACCCGGTTCCCGCCGGGTCACGACAACACGCGGCGCCAAGAAACGCCGCGATTCTTGGAGATCAAAGTGAAAAAGAAGCGTCCCCTGACCCTGTACATCCTGATCGCGATGGTGCTGGGCGCCGCGGTCGGCTACGGCCTGCATGAAACCGTCGCCGACAAGACGATCAGCGCCGACATCGCCGCCCACATTTCCATCGTCACCGACGTGTTCCTCCGGTTGATCAAGATGATCATCTCGCTGCTCGTGTTCTCGACGCTGACGGTCGGCATCGCGCACATGGGCGACGGCCGCGCCGCGGGCCGCATCGGCATGAAGGCCATGGCCTGGTTCGTGATCGCGTCGCTGGTCTCGCTGAGCCTGGGCATGTTGCTGTCGAACGTGATGCAGCTGGGCGCGCACCTGAACCTGCCGCTGCCGCCGGTCGACGCGGCCACGGGCCTGAAGACCACCGCGTTCACCTTGAAGGACTTTGTCGCCCACCTGGTGCCGAAGTCGCCGATCGAGGCGATGGCCAACAACGAGATCCTGCAGGTGCTCGTGTTCGCGCTGTTCTTCGGCGCCGCGCTGGGCGCGCTGGGCCAGTCGGCCGCCGGTCTCACCGCCGTGATCGACCAGCTGGCGCAGGTGATGCTGCGCATTACAGGCGTGATCATGAACATGGCGCCGCTGGCCGTGTTCGCGGCGATGGCCTCCATCATCACCACCAACGGCCTGGGCATCCTCCTCACGTTCGCGAAGTTCATGGGCGGCTTCTACCTCGGTCTCCTGACGCTGTGGATGCTGCTGATCCTGGGCGGCTCGCTGTTCATCGGCAAGCGCGTGCTGCACCTGCTGGCGCTGATCCGCGAACCGTTCCTGCTCGCGTTTTCCACCGCCAGCTCGGAAGCCGCGTATCCCAAGCTGCTGCTGGCGCTCGACCAGTTCGGCGTGCAGCGCAAGATCTCCAGCTTCGTGCTGCCGATGGGGTATTCGTTCAACCTGGACGGCTCGATGATGTACTGCACCTTCGCCGTGCTGTTCATCACGCAGGCGTACGGCATCGACCTGTCGCTGGGCACGCAGATCACCATGCTGCTGCTGCTGATGCTGACCTCCAAGGGCATGGCCGGCGTGCCGCGCGCGTCGCTGGTCGTCATCGCCGCCACGCTGAACCAGTTCCACATTCCCGAAGCGGGCCTGCTGCTCCTGATGGGCATCGACCAGTTCCTCGACATGGGCCGCTCGGCCACCAATGCCGTCGGCAACGCCGTCGCCACGGCCGTCGTCGCCAACTGGGAAGGCGCGCTGGAAGAAAAACCGCAACAGGTCGCACCCGTCGTCGCGCAAGTCGGCTGACCACATAACAAATCAAATCAACGGAGACTTCATTGAAATATCGTCATATCGCTGGCGCCGGCGCGTGCGCGCTCGCCCTGTTTGCCACCTGCGCGCAGGCGCAATCGTTCGTTAAAGTCTACGGCGTCGCCGACGCCGGCATCGTGCTGGACCGCGGCGGCGCCGCCGGTTCGTCGCAGAACATCGGCAGCGGCGTGGCGTCCGGCTCGCGGCTGGGCTTCAAGGGCAAGGAAGATCTCGGCGACGGCCTGAGCGCCGACTTCGTCGTGGAAAACGGCTACAACATCGACACCGGCAAGGCCGCGCAGGGCGGGCTGCTGTTTGGCCGCCAGGCGTACGTGGGCCTGTCCGGCGCGGCCGGCACGATCAGCCTGGGCCGCCAGTACGCGCCGTACTACAAGGTCATGCGCGACATCGTCGACCCGTTCTGTACTGGCCTCGCGGGCAATGCACAGAACATCCTCCCCGGACTCGGCCGGGTCGACAACTCGGTCGAGTACCAGTCGCCGAAGTGGAACGGCTTGTCCGCCGATGTGCTGGTCGGCGCGGGCGAGGTGGCCGGCGACGCCGCGAAGAACCGCACCTTCGACGCGTCGGCCACGTACGAAGCGGGTCCGCTGACGCTGGCGCTGACGCATCACCGGCAAAACGATGCGACGGGCGCCGCGCACGACCGCAACACGATGGTGGTGGGCCGCTACCGCTTCGGCACCGTGACGGCGCACGCGGCCTTCGCGCGCAACCGCAACGTCCTGGGGCATGCCAGCCGCGACGCGCTGCTGGGCGTGGCCGTGCGGGCCGGCGCCGCGGGCAGGGTGCTGGCCTCGGTGATCGTCCACCGCGACGATTCCGGCCGCGACGCCCACGCGCGCCAGGGCGCGATCGGCTACGAGTACAGCCTGTCGCGCCGCACCGACCTGTACGCGGCGTATGGCCATATCGTCAACCGCAACGGCGCCGCGTACACGGTCGGCGACGCCACGAACGCCGGCACCGGCACCACGGGCATCAACCTGGGCGTGCGTCATGTGTTTTAATCGCACAACGTAAACATTCCAGGACCGCCATGCCCGCAGCCGCATCCACCGTCAACCCGCAGCAGACCGGCCGCTGGCCGCGGCGGCTGGGGCTGTCGCTCATGTTGCTGCTGGTGTGCGCGGCGCTGGCCGCCGTGGCGTACCGTTATGCCGAGGATGCCGCGATCGACCGGCTGCGGCTGTCCGGCGCGCAGCGGCTGGACACGTACGCGGCAGGCCTCGAACACCTGCTGTCCAAGTACGATTTCCTGCCCGGCACGTTCGAATTGAACAAGGACGTCATCGCGCTGCTGCGCCAGCCGGGCGACGAGGCGCTGCGCCGGGACGTGAACATCTACCTGGAGCGCGTCAACCGGCTGGCCGGATCGACCAGCATCTACATCGTCAACCTGAAGGGCGTGACGCAGGCGGCCAGCAACTGGCGCGCGCCCGACAGCTACGTCGGTGACTACATCGCGTTCCGGCCTTACATACGCGAGGCCCTGCGGGGCATGCCGGGCGGTTTCTACGGGGTCGGCACGACCCGCGGCGAGCCCGGCTATTACTTTGCCCGCGGCATCTATCACGAGGGCCGCATGCTGGGCGTGGCGACCGTCAAGGTCAACATCGAGAGCCTGGAGGCGAGTTGGGCGGAGGCCGGCGGCAAGGCCTTGCTCACCGATGCGCATGGCGTGGTGTTCCTGAGTTCGGTGCCCGAATGGAAATACCGGACGCTCGCGCCGCTGACGCCGGCGGCAAGGCAGGAACTGGAACAGTCGCGCCAGTATTTCTCGCATGCGCTCACGCCGCTGGGCCTGCGCGAAGTGCGCGCGCTCGACGCCCGCGCGCGCATCGTCACCGGGCCGCCGCCGGCCACGGGGCCCATGCTGAGCCAGTCGCGCGGGCTGGTGACGCGCAACTGGCAGATGGTGTACCTGTCCGACCTCGTGCCGGCCCGCGCCAGCGCCCGCGCGGCGGCGCTGCTGACGGTGCTGTCGGAAGCGCTGGCGGTCATGCTCGTGCTGTACGCGCGCCAGCGCCATCGCCTCGGCCGGCAGCGCCAGCGGGCGCGCGAGGATCTGCAGCGCGCGTACGACCAGCTGGAAAACCTGGTGGCCGACCGCACCGCGAGCCTGGAGCAGATCACGCGCGAGCTGCGCGACGAGAACGCCGTGCGCCGCCAGGCCGAAGAGCAGTTGCGCAAGGCGCAGAGCGAATTGGTCCAGGCGGGCAAGATGGCCGTGCTCGGGCAGCTCTCCGCCGGCATCACGCATGAACTGAACCAGCCGCTGACGGCGCTGCGCACGATGGCGGACAATGCCCGCGTGCTGATCGAGCGCGGCCGCCACGCCGACGCCTCCGCGAACCTCGCGACCATCTCGCAACTGGTCGAGCGGATGGGCCAACTGACCGGGCAGCTGCGCCAGTTCGCGCGCAAGTCCGACACGCGGCCGAGCGCCGTGCCGGTGGCGGATGCCGTCACCGCGGCGCTGTTCCTCGTCGAGCGCCGCATCGCGCAGGAACGTGTAGGATTCCGCATGGCGACCCATCCGCGCGACCTGTACGCGCTGTGCGACAGCAACCGGCTGCAGCAAGTCCTCGTCAACCTGTTCAGCAACGCGCTCGACGCGATGGAGATGGCGGGGAGTGTCTCGCGCCAGCTCGTCGTCGAAGCGGGGCGCGAGGGCGCGCGCGTCCTGATCGCCGTGACCGACAGCGGTCCCGGCATCCCGGAGGATGTCCGCGCGCACCTGTTCGAACCCTTCTTTACCACCAAGCCGCAGGGCAAAGGGCTGGGTCTCGGGCTCGCGATCTCCGAGCAGATCGTACGCGAGTCCGGCGGCCGGCTGCGGGCCGAGTCGCCCCCCGAGGGCGGTGCCCGGTTCATCATCGATCTGCCCCGGGCGGAGTAGGATAGCTACCATGTCTACATACGAATCCATGAAAGTGCTGCTCGTCGAAGACGACGCCATCGTCCGCGCGGGCAGCGCGCAGGCGCTCGATCTCGCCGGCTTCCAGGTCGAGGCGTTCGACGCCGCCGAGCCGGCGCTGGCGCAGATAAGACCCGGTTTCGCCGGCGTCGTCGTCAGCGACGTGCGCCTGCCCGGCATGGGCGGCATCGAGCTGATGGCCGCCGTCAAGGCCATCGACGCGCAGCTGCCGGTGATCCTCGTGACGGGCCACGGCGACATCTCGATGGCCGTCGGCGCGATGCGCGGCGGCGCCTACGATTTCATCCCCAAGCCGTATTCGTCGGAGCAACTGGTCGAGGCGGTGCAGCGCGCGCTGGAGACGCGGCGCCTGATCCTGGAAGTCGAGACGCTGCGCCACCGCATCGCGAACGGCGAGGGCATCGAGGCGATGCTGCTGGGCGATTCGGCCCCGATGCGCAACCTGCGCCGCCTGATCCTGGACCTGGCCGACGAATCGGCCGACGTGCTGATCTACGGCGAGACGGGCACCGGCAAGGAGATGGTGGCGCGCTGCCTGCACCAGTTCAGCCGCCGCCGCGCGCATCATTTCGTCGCCCTGAATTGCGGCGCGATCCCGGAAAACATCTTCGAAAGCGAAGTGTTCGGCCACGAACCGGGCGCGTTCACGGGCGCGACCAAGCGCCAGGTCGGCAAGATCGAGCACGCCGACAAGGGCTCGCTGTTCCTCGACGAGATCGAGAGCCTGCCGTTGTCGCTGCAGGTCAAGATGCTGCGCGTGCTGCAGGAGCGCTACGTCGAGCGGCTCGGCTCCAACCACCCGGTGCCGGTGGACGTGCGCGTCATCGCGGCGTCGAAGGTCGACCTGAAGGAATGGTCCGACCAGCAGAAATTCCGCAGCGACCTGTACTACCGCCTGAACCTGATCGTGCTGAATCTGCCGCCGCTGCGCGAGCGGCGCGAGGACATCCCATTGTTGTTCGAACACTTCATGCTGGGCGCGGCGGCCCGCTACAAGCGCGCCGCGCCCACGGTGCCGGGGCCGCTGATGCAATCGCTGATGGCGCACGACTGGCCCGGCAACGTGCGCGAGCTGCGCAACATCGCGGAGCGCTTCGTGCTGGGCCTGTCCAGTGGCGCGGACGGCCTGCTGGCCGCGCGCACGGCGGCGGCGGTGCCGCTCGCGGACCAGGTGGGCGCGTTCGAGCGCGCCGTCATCGAACAGGAATTGCGCCGGGCGGCGGGGAGCGTCGTGGACGTCGCCGCGGCGCTCGGGGTGCCCAAGCAGACGCTGTACTACAAGATGCAGAAGTACGGGCTTACGCCAGATGATTACCGATGACGGCAATGTGACGTTACGCGTGGGCGCAGGGCGCCCACCCTACGATGTCCGTGTTGCCGTAGGGTGGACACACCGTGCCCACGATCGCATGCATTACCGCGCCGGGAACGTGACGCTGACTTTCAATCCACGCCCGCTTTCGGCCCTGGCCAGCTCCAGCGTGGCCCCATGCACCGTGGCGATGTCGCGCACGATGGCGAGGCCCAGCCCCGTGCCGCCCGGATTGCTCTCCAGCGTCGCCTGCGCCCGGTAGAAGGGCATGAACACCTTGTCGTATTCGGCCGGATCGAGTCCCGGCCCGCTGTCCTGCACGTCGAGCACCACGACGCCGATCAGCCGCCGCACGCGCAGCAGCACCGTGCCGCCCGGCGGCGTGTAGCGGATCGCGTTGTCGACCAGGTTGCTCGCCAGTTCGTGCAGCAGCAGCGCCTGGCCGGCTATCGTAGTGGCGCCGTCGTCTTCCGCTTCCAGCGCGAGGTCGATGCCTTTCTGGACGGCCGGCAGCGCCAGTTCCAGTCCCACCTGGCGCGCCACCTCGGACAGCGCCACCGGCGCGAGCGCCGCGTTCGCGCCGCCGTGCTCGATGCGCGCGAGCGTCAGCAGGCGGTTCGCGAGGTGCACGGTCGAATCGGTCGTCGCCGCGATCGAGCGCACGATGGCCTGCATCGCGGCCGGATCGTTTTCGCGCAGCGCCAGCTCGGCCTGTGTCTTGAGCACCGTCAGCGGCGTGCGCAGCTGGTGCGAAGCGTCGGCGATGAAGCGGCGCTGGCTCGCGATCAGGTTCTGCATGCGCGCCATCGTTCCGTTCATGGCGGCGACCAGCGGCCGCACTTCGCGGTGCACGAGGGCTTCGTCGACGTCGGACAGGTCGGAGATCGCGCGCGTCTCCACGACCTGTTTCAGCCGCATCAGCGGCTGCAGCACGAGGCGCACGGCGAACCACACGAGCGTCGCCACGGCCAGCACGAGCAGCGCCTGGCGCAGCAGGGTGTTGAGCAGGATGCGCCGCGACAGCGCGCGCCGCGCGTCCAGCGTCTCGCCCACCTGGATCAGGGCGATGCCGCGCATCGAATCGTCGTACACGGGCTGCAGCAGGGCGGCGATGCGCACCGGCTCGCCGTTGTAGTCGGCGTGGTAGAAACGCACGAGGGCCGGATACAGTTCCGAGCGGGGCGTGTCCTTCGGGACGGGCGGCAGGTCGTCGTAGCCGGACACCGTCTCGCCATGGAGCCCGCCCACGCGGTAGTAGATGCGCCCGAGGGTGTCGGTCTCGAAGCTGTCCAGCGCCACGTAGGGCACGTCCGCCACGACCTTGCCGTCGCGGACCGAGACGCGCTCCGCGAGCGCGCGCGTGGACGCGAGCAGGGAGCGGTCGTAGGCGATGTCGGCGGCGTCGAGCGCGTCGCGGTACAGCGACACGGCATTGGCCGCGACGAGGATCACGAGCGGCACGATCAGCCAGCGCAGCAGCTGGCCGCGCAGGCTGCCCAGCTTCGTCGACGCCGCCGGCGGGAACCGCATGCTCAGGACGCGGCCGGCGGCCGTTCCTGCAGCAGGTAGCCGATGCCGCGCAGGGTGGCGATGGCGGCGCCGCCGTCCGGGCGCTTGTCCAGCTTCTTGCGCACGCGGTGGATGTACAGTTCGATGGCGTCGAGGTTGGCGTCGTCGTCCAGCGCGAACACTTCGTCGAACAGCTTTTCCTTCGACACGGCGCGGCCCGGGCGCGAGATCAGCGCTTCCAGCACGGCGTGTTCGCGCGGCGTCAGCGCCAGCGGCTCGCCGCCGTAGGTGAACATGCGCGCGACGGTGTCGAAGCTGAGCTGTCCGCACGTGTGCACGAGCGCCTCGTTGCCGACGCTCCGGCGCAGCAGCGCCTTCACGCGCGCTTCCAGTTCGGCCAGTTCGAACGGCTTGGCGAGGTAATCGTCCGCGCCCAGGTTCAGGCCCTGCACCCGTTCTTCCAGGCCGCCGCGCGCCGTCAGGATCATCACGGGCGTGCGCCCGCGCGTGCCGCCGCGCGCCCGCAGGCGGCGCAGCACTTCCAGGCCGTCCATGCGGGGCAGGGTCAGGTCCAGGATCACGAGCGCGTAGTCCTGGGTGTGCAGCAGCGCGTCGGCGTCGGCGCCGGTGGCCGCGCATTCGACGGTGAGATTGGCGTCGCGCAGGGCTTTGGATACCCAGTGCGACAGCTCGACGTGGTCTTCGACTAACAGGATTCGCATCGCGCCAGTGTAAGCCACGGAACGCGCCGTGTCTTCATGGGTAAGTGATTTCCACAACACCCGACATTGAAAGGTTCAGTGAAAGCTGATTGAAAGGTTGGCGGACCTATCCTTGGTCTCACGAAGCGGCACACGACCGCCTTGATGACAACAACGGAGACAATATGAAGAAATCGGCCCTCGCGCTCGCCGTCCTGGCAGCGCTTTCCCTGAACGCATCCGCCCAGACCAATGTCCAGGTCTACGGCATCGTGGATGCCGGCGTCGAATACGTGAACCACGCATCCGCCAGCGACGGCAGCCAGGTGCGCGTCGTCTCGGGCGGCAAGAACACGTCGCGCTGGGGCTTCCGCGGCAGCGAAGACCTGGGTGGCGGCCTGAAAGCCATCTTCAACCTGGAAGGCGGCGTCATGCTCGACACCGGCGCCCAGGACGGCAACCTGTTCAAGCGCCAGGCCAACGTCGGCCTCGAAGGCGGCTTCGGCCGCGTGATCATCGGCCGCTCGTTCACGACGACCTATGACCTGGTCATCAAGTTCGACCCGATGGGCTTCGCGCCCAACTATTCGTGGGCGACGTCGAGCAACGCCACCGGCCCGTCCAAGTACGGCATGACGACGGCGTTCGACAACCTGATCAAGTACACCGGCACCACGGGCGGCTTCACCTACGGCGCCACCGTCGGCATGGGCGAGCAGGCCGGCAACGCGGCCGATGGCCGCAAGTACGCCGTCGGCGGTTCCTGGTTCGGCGGCCCGGTCGGCGTGATGGCGTCGTACGAACAAATCAACGGCAACACGCTCGCCGCCACCGGCGACCGCGACAAGACGACGGCCTTCCACCTGGGCGCCCTGTACAAGGCGGGTCCGATGACCTACCAGGCCGGCATGCGCGGCTACAAGCTCCAGTCGGGCAAGGCCGCCACGCCGGACGTGCGCGGCGACACCTACTGGGCCGGCGCCACCTGGGCCGCCTATCCGTGGACCCTGACGGGCGCCGTCTACCATGTCAACACGAAGAACCTGCCGTCCGCGAAGGACGCGGATCCGACGATGCTCGTGGGCCGCGCCATGTACTCGCTGTCCAAGCGCGTCTGGCTGTACGCGTCGGTGGCGCATGCCAAGGCCGACCACGGCCAGCTCGTGGGCCTGTCGCGCGACGATCCGGGCTTCGGGTCGACGCAGACCGGCGTCACCACCGGCATCCAGTACCGGTTCTGACCGACCCCTGGCCGCAACATCATGAAGCGCGCCATCTCGATCCTTACCGCCGCGGCACTGTCCGCGGCAGCGGCGGCGGCCAGCGCCAACGCCGAATGCGTGGTGCCGTCCAAACCGGGCGGCGCCATGGACCTGACCTGCAAGCTGGCCCAGAAGGCCTTGCCGGACACGAAGCTGAAACTGGCCTACCTGCCGGGCGGGATCGGCGCCGTCGCGTGGCACACGCTCGTGTCGCAGCGGCGCGCCGAGCCTGACACGCTCGTCGCGTTCTCGGGCGGTTCGCTGCTGAATCTCGCCGAAGGAAAATTCGGCAAGGCGCTTGCTGCCGACGTGCGCTGGGTCGCGGCGCTCGGCGTCGACTACGGCATGATCGCGGTGCGTTCCGACGCGCCGTGGCATAGCCTGGACGAGCTGATGGACGCGATCCGCAAGAATCCGCAGCAGGTCCTGATCGGCGTGTCCGGCACCATCGGCAGCCAGGACTGGATGAAGGTGGCGCTGCTGGCGCGCCGCGCCGGCATCGAACCGCGGCGCCTGCGCTTCGTCGCGCTGGAAGGCGGCGGCGAGACGTTCACGGCGATGAGCGCCAACTACGTGCAGGTGATCTCGGGCGACGCATCCGAAGCGGCGCTGTATGCCGGACCGGGCAAGGTGCGCGTGCTGGCCGTGCTGGCCGAGAAGCGCCTGGCCGGTGTGCTGGCGTCCGTGCCGACGGCGCGCGAGCAGGGCTACGACATCGTGTGGCCCGTGATCCGCGGCGTGTGGATGGGACCCGGCGTGCCGGATGCCGACTACCGCCGCTGGGTCGACGCCTTCGCCCGCGTGCAGGCCACCCCCGATTTCGCGGCTTTGCGCAGCCAGGCCGGCCTGTACCCGTTCTCGCTCACGGGCGACGCGCTCACGCGCTGGGTCAAGCAGGCGATCAACGATTACAACCGACAGGCCAGGGAATTCAACCTGGTCCGCGAACACTGACAACACCCCAGGAGACAACCATGAATTTCAAGAAGACCGCATTTGCGACCACCTTTGCAGCTGCCATTTTCGCATTCGCCGCACCGGTGCTGGCGCAGGCCCCGGCAGGCTACCCGGCCGGCTACCAGCAACTGATCGACGCCGCCAGGAAGGAAGGCAAGCTGGTGATCTACGGCGCCACCGACAGCAAGGCCGCCGAGCCGCTGATCAGCGATTTCAAGTCGATGTACCCGGGCATCACGGTCGAGTACAACGACATGAACTCGACCGAAGTCTACAACCGCTTCTTCTCCGAGAACGCGGCCGGCGGCGACACGGCCGACGTGCTGTGGTCCTCGGCGATGGACCTGCAGATGAAACTGGCCGCCGGCGGCTATGCGCTGCCCTATAAATCGGTCGAAGCGGCGAAGATCCCCGGCTGGGCCGTCTGGAAGGACATCGCCTACGGCACAACGTTCGAGCCGGCCGCCTTCGTCTACAACAAGCGCCTGCTGAAGCCCGAGGAAGTCCCGCAGACGCACGCCGATTTCGTGCGCATCATCCAGCAGCCGAAATTCCAGGACAAGGTCACGACCTACGACATCGAGAAATCCGGCGTCGGCTTCATGTTCATGACGCAGGATGCGCGCGCCTTCCCGCAATACAAGCAGCTGGAACAGGCGTTCGGCGCGGCCAGGGTGCGCGTGCAGTCGTCGACCGGCACCATGCTGGAGCGGATCTCGTCGGGCGAAAACCTGATCGGCTACAACGTGATGGGTTCGTATGCGCTCGTGCGCGCCAAGAACGATCCGTCGCTGGGCGTCGTGCTGCCGAAGGACTACACCCTGATCATCTCGCGCGTCCAGTTCATCAACAAGATGTCCAGGCACCCGAACGCGTCGAAGCTGTGGATCGACTACATGCTGTCGCACCGCGGCCAGACCGTCATCGCCAATGCCTCCAAGCTGTACGCGATCCGCGCCGACGTCACCGGCGAAACGACGTCCACTGACCTGATCAAGATGGTCGGCGAGAAGAATATCAAGCCGCTGCCGGTCAGCCCGGCCGTCGGGGAATACCTGGATCCGGCGCTGCGCCTGGCGTTCCTGAAGGAGTGGAAGGCTACTGCGGGTAAAAAGTAAGGCAGCCTTAAAACCGTCGTTCCCGCGGAGGCGGGAACCCAAGTGAGTGTCCTGGTCCGCTCAAAAAATTGGGTCCCCGCCTGCGCGGGGACGACGGTGGTGATGACCATAGGCTCTACATCGATCGGACACTCCCATGCCTACTTCAACCATGCCACTGGAATCCAAGGGCGCCGACGCCGGCAGCCTGCCGGCCGTGCGCGCGCCGCGCTTCAACTGGACGCGCGGCATCGTCGTGCTGCTCACCTGCGTGGCCATCTTCCTGCCGCTGTACCTCATCTTCTACCAGAGCTTCCTGACGGCGCCGTTCTTCATGCCCGACAAGATGCTCGGCCTGGACGCGTACCGCTTCATCTTCGACGACAGCGACTTCTGGCTCGCCTTCAAGAACGGCCTCATCCTGGCCGCCGGTCTCGCCGCCATCGCCGTGCCGCTGGGCGGCATGCTCGCCTTCCTGATGGTCCGCACCGACCTGCCGGGCCGCGGCATCGTCGCGCCGCTGCTGCTCGTGCCGATCTTCGTGTCGCCGATGGTGATGGGCTTCGGCTACGTCGTCGCCATGGGCCCGGTCGGCTTCTACTCGACGTGGGCGCACGACCTGCTGGGCTTCGTGCCGTGGAACGTGTACTCGTTCACGAGCATCGTCGTCATCGCCGGCCTCACGCACGTGCCGCACGTGTACCTGTACGCCTCGTCCGCGCTGAAGAGCCTCGGCTCCGACGTGGAGGAAGCGGCGCGCGTCTCGGGCGCGTCGCCGTGGCAGGTGATGTTCAACGTGTCGCTGCCGATGATCATGCCGGCCCTCGCGTATGCGGGCGTGCTCGTATTCTTCCTCGGCTTCGAAGTGTTCGGCCTCGTGCTCGTGCTGGGCGACCCGGAAGGCCACCTCGTGCTGGCGACTTACCTGTACAAGCTGACCAACAAACTGGGCACGCCGTCGTACCACCTGATGGCCGCCGTCGCCGTCTGCCTCGTCGCCGTGACGATGCCGCTCGTGATGCTGCAGCGCTGGCTCCTGAAGTCGGCCAACAAATACGTGTCCATCAAGGGCAAGGGCGCGCGCCAGAAGCCGCTCGCGCTGGGCAAGTGGAAGTGGGTGGCCTTCGCCGTGCTGGGCACGTGGATCGCCGTCACCATCGTGCTGCCGCTGACCGGCATCGTGCTGCGCTCGTTCGTCCAGTACTGGGGCGAGGGCGTGAAGCTGGCCGACGTGCTCACCCTGCAGCATTTCCGCGACATCTTCGAACAGCCGTCGCTCGTGCGCGGCATCGTCAACACGATCCTGATCGGCGTGATCGGCGGTGCGCTGGCCGTGGCCTGCTACACCGCGATCGCGCTGGCCATGCACCGCAAGAACGACGGCATCACGCGCCTGCTGGACTACAGCGTCCTCGTGCCGCGCGCCGTGCCGGGCCTGCTGGCCGGCCTGTCGTTCCTGTGGGTGTTCCTGTTCGTGCCGAGCTGGCTGGACGGCATCCTGCACGGCATGGACAACGGCGTGGCCGCGTGGCTGTCGGAGCACTTCATCCCGGCGCTGCGCCAGATGCGCTCGACGATCTTCGCGCTGTGGCTCGCGTATTCCGTCGTGTGGCTCGCCTACGGCATGCGCCTCGTGTCGACGTCGCTGCTGCAGGTGGGCCCGGAACTGGAAGAGGCGGCACGCGCCGTGGGCGCCAGCCGCGGCCGCGTGACCCGCGACGTGACGCTCCCGCTGATCAAGTTCGGCATGCTGGGCGCCTGGCTGATGGTGTTCCTGATCTTCGAACGCGAATACTCGACGGGCGTGTACCTGCTGTCGCCCGGCACCGAGGTGATCGGCGCGATGCTCGTGTCGCTGTGGGCCGGCGGCTCGACGGACCTCGTGGCCGCGCTCTCGTTCATCAACATCACGCTCGTGGCCATCGGCCTCGGGATCGCGCTGCGCTTCGGCGTCAAGCTGCATAACTAAATCAATCGCGAGACAAACATCATGAACGTTTTGACCGTCAACGACCTGCACCTCGACTACGGCAGCGGCGCCACCGCCAACCCGATCCTGAAGGGCGTGTCGATGCATTTGCAGCGCGGCGAAGTGGTGGCGCTGCTGGGCCCCTCGGGCAGCGGCAAGACCACGCTGCTGCGCGCCGTGGCCGGCCTGGAAAGCCCGAAAGCCGGCACGATCGACATCGGCGAGCGCCGCGTGTACGACGGCAGCAAGAAGCTCGAACTGCCGGCGGAAGCGCGCAACCTGGGCCTCGTGTTCCAGTCGTACGCGCTGTGGCCGCACAAGACCGTGTTCGACAACGTCGCCTACGGCCTCAAGCTGCGCAAGATGGCCGCGCGCGACATCGAACCGAAGGTACGCGAAGTGCTCGCGCAACTGGGCCTCGGCCACCTGGGCGAACGCTTCCCGCACCAGCTCTCCGGCGGCCAGCAGCAGCGCGTGGCGATCGCCCGCGCGCTCGTCTACAACCCGCCCGTGATCCTGCTCGACGAACCGCTGTCGAACCTGGACGCCAAACTGCGCGAGGAAGCCCGTGCGTTCCTGCGCGAGCTGATCGTGCGCCTGGGCCTGTCGGCGCTGATGGTCACGCACGACCAGGCCGAGGCGATGGCGATCTCGGACCGCATCCTCCTGCTCAACAACGGCAAGATCGAGCAGCAGGGTACGCCGCAATCGATGTACGAGTCGCCGGACACGCTGTTCACCGCGGAATTCATGGGCAGTAACAACCGCCTGCCGGCGCGCGTCGTGGCGCGCAACGGCGGCGCCGCGCGCCTGCAGGTCGAAGGCATGGCGCTGAACGCGACGGCGCGCGGCAGCGGCGCATCGAATCCGGACGTGGAAGCGTCGGCGCTGATCCGCGTGGAGGAGGTGCGCATCGGCCGCACGCCCGTCGACAACGGCATCCAGCTGCCGCTGTCCACCTGCATGTACCTGGGCGACCGGTGGGAATGCCTGTTCAAGCACGGTAATTCGAGCGTGCGCGCGTACTCCAAGTACCGCGTCGATCCGGGCCAGTACTGGCTCGAGATGCCGGCCGAGAAGCTCTGGGTGTTCTGATCAGGACGTTCCTCCCCGCACTTGCGCTGGCCTTCACGGCGGCGCAACTGTGCATCTTCCTCGACACGCCGCTGCCGTGGATGATCGGTCCGCTGTTCTCGACGGCGATCGCCTGCATGCTGGGCGCGCGCCTCTCCGCCCCCGTGCAGGCGCGCGAGGCGGGGCAGTGGGCCATCGGCACCGCGCTGGGCCTGTACTTTAGCGCGCCCGTGCTGGCCGTGCTGGCGCGGCACCTGGGCTGGATCCTGCTGGCCGTCTCCTTCGCGATCTGCCTCGGCATGGCGGGCGGCGCGCTGCTGCGCCGGCTGTCCGGCAGCGACGCCGCGACGGCGTTCTTCGCGATGGCCGTCGGCGGCGCCTCCGAGATGGCCGTGCAGGCGGAGCGCCACGGCGCCGTCTTCGAACGCGTGGCGGCCGCGCACAGCCTGCGCATCATGATGGTCGTCGGTACGATCCCCTTCGCCGTGCGCTGGTTCGCGGCCCACGGCTGGGGCAACGGCCTCGATGCGTTCGTGCCGCTCGCCGGCCGGGTCGATGCGGCCGGCCTGTGCGTGCTCATCGCCGTTACCAGCTGCGCCGCGCTGGCGCTGAAACGCCTGCGCGTGCCGAACGCCTGGGTGATCGGCCCGCTGGTCGTGGCGCTGATGATGACGGCGGCCGGCGTGCAGCTGTCGCGCCTACCGGAATGGATGATCCGCACGGGCCAGCTGTTCATCGGCGTCTCGCTCGGCACCCGCTTCACGCCGGCGTTCGTGCACACGGCGCCGCGCTTCCTCGCCAGCGTGGCCGCGTGCACGGCGCTCACGTTGCTGCTGGCGGGCCTGTTCGCGTTCTGCGTGGCGGCGGTGACCGGCCTGCATCCGGGGACGATGGTGCTGGCCACGTCGCCGGGCGGCATCGCGGAGATGGCGCTGACGGCGCGCGTGCTGCACCTGGGCGTGCCCGTCGTGACGGCGTTCCACGTCGCGCGCATGGTGGTCGTCGTGCTGGGGATAGCGCCGTTGTACCGGGCGTGGACGCGGGTCGGGTGACGCCCGGCGCGACTTGGCGTTAGCGTGGTTGCATATCCAGCCGCTCCGGGTAGCGGATTGTGCGACCATTGATTCACGCCCAGCAACATTGTGTGTTCAACGTGCCGGTTGTGTTGTAGATTGTCGCATCCCCGACATCCGCGTCATCGACCATGAGCCACCCGAACCACACCAGCCAGTTTGCCCTGCTGACCCAGCGCCGCTTCGGCCCGTTTTTCTGGACCCAGTTCCTGGGAGCCTTCAACGACAACCTGTTCAAGACGGCGCTGCTCGTCGTGCTGACCTATGACGCGCTGTCGTGGACGACGCTGCCCGCCGCGCTGCTGAACAACCTGATCCCGGGCCTGTTCATCCTGCCGTACGTCGTGTTCTCCGCCACCGCCGGCCAGATCGCGGACAAGATCGAGAAGGGCCGCCTGGCGCGCTTCGTCAAGCTGCTCGAAATCGGCATCATGGCCATCGCCGCCATCGGCTGGCTCACGCACAACCTGTGGCTGCTCGTCGCCGCGGTCGTCGGCATGGGTGTCCATTCGACGCTGTTCGGCCCCGTGAAATACGCCTACCTGCCGCAGCACCTGAAGCCGGAAGAACTCGTGGGCGGCAACGGCGTCATCGAAATGGGCACGTTCGTCGGCATCCTGCTGGGCGAGGTGATGGGCGCGATCCTGGCCGGCCACGGCGCCGCCGGCGTGCACCTCGTCGCGTTCGGGACGCTGGCCGTCGCCGTGCTGGGCCTCGCCATGAGCTGGCGCATTCCGGCGTCCCCGGCGCCCGCGCCGGCGCTGAAGATCAGCGCGAACTTCGTCGCCGAATCCGTGCGCAACCTAGCGTTCTCGAAAAAGAACCGCACCGTGTTCCTGTCGATGCTGGGCAATTCCTGGTTCTGGTTCTACGGCGCGCTCGTGCTGTCGCAATTCCCGCTGTACGCGAAGGAGTACCTGCACGGCGACCACAGCGTGTTCGTGCTGCTGCTGACCATCTTCTCGCTGGGGATCGGCACCGGCTCGCTGCTGTGCGAAAAACTCTCCGGCCGCAAAGTGGAGATCGGTCTCGTGCCGTTCGGCGCCATCGGCCTGTCGCTGTTCGGCATCGACCTGTATTTCGCGAGCCTCGGCTACACGAACACCGCCCCCGTCGATTTCGTCGGCGTGCTGGCGCAGCACGGCACGCTGCGCATCCTGGCCGACATCCTGCTGCTGGGCGTGTTCGGGGGCTTCTTCATCGTGCCGCTGTTCGCGCTGATCCAGACGCGCTGCGATCCGGCGCACGTCTCGCGCACCATCGCCGGCATGAACATCCTGAATGCGCTGTTCATGGTGGCGTCGGCCGGCGTCGCGGTCTTCCTGATCGGCCGCGGTTTCAGCATCCCCGAGATGTTCCTGACGACCGCGCTGCTGAACGCCGTCGTCGCCATCTACATCTTCTCGCTCGTGCCGGAATTCCTGATGCGCTTCCTGGCCTGGCTGCTGATCCACACGATCCACCGCGTGTCGACGGTGGACGTCGAGCGCATCCCGGAAGAGGGCCCCGCAGTCCTCGTCTGCAACCACGTCAGCTACGTCGACGCCATCGTCATCCTGGCCGCGAGCCCGCGCCCGATCCGTTTCGTGATGGACCATCGCATCTTCAAGACGCCGCTGCTGGGCTTCATCTTCCGCACCGGCAAGGCGATCCCGATCGCGCCGGCGCACGAGAACCCGTGGCTGATGGAAAAGGCCTTCGTCGACGTCGCCCAGGCGCTGCACGAAGGGGAACTCGTGTGCATCTTCCCGGAGGGGAAACTGACGCGCACGGGCGAGATGAACGCATTCCGCGGCGGCATCGCCAAGATCGTCGCGCGCAGCCAGGTGCCCGTGATCCCGATGGCGCTGCGCGGGCTGTGGGGCAGCGTGTTTTCGCGCGATCCGTCGAATGTGTTCGAGCGCTCGTTCGCGCGCGGGCTGCGCTCGAAGCTGGCGCTGGCCGTCGGGCGGCCGGTGTCGCCGCAGCAGGTCACGCCGGAGGGGTTGTACGAGGAAGTCCTGGCGTTACGGGGGGATTGGAAGTAAGTTTCTCAATGATGCCCGGTGACAAAAAGACTAGTCATCCCGCGTGCCTCTGTTATAATTCTGGACCAAGTCGGGGCGTAGCGCAGCCTGGTAGCGTACGTGCATGGGGTGCACGTGGTCGGAGGTTCGAATCCTCTCGCCCCGACCAACGAATTCAAAGAGTCAGGCCAGCTTTCGAGCTGGCCTTTTTCGCTTCTTGAGGTTGCCGCACGGGAATGATCGCAGCCGCTTGATGATTTCAGTATATTGATCGCCGAATATATAGATCAGCGATCCGCCATGATCCCTCGACTCGCGCGCGCAATGACGATAGTCCAGTCCCTGGTTGGATTATTGCTGGTTCTGACCCCCGCATTACTGATCTGGCAGCACTTCGGGATGACCCGGGTCTTCGAGCTCTCGCCCCGGCAGCCCTACGGCGCGACCGTTACCGACGACCGTCACGAGAACGGCAAGTCCGTCGCGTCGCTGGTGCGTGCGAACGATGCCTTCGTCATGCGCTGCGATCTGCGCGCCGGCTATGCCTGGCCATTCTGCAAGCTGCAGTTCCACTTGGGGCAGCACGGAAAAGGCGTGGATTTCAGTCAGTTCGATTCGGTCACGTTCGACATGCGTTATTCGGGCGAGTCGGGCAGAAAAATCAGGCTGCACCTGACGAACTTCGAACCGGAATTTTCCACCGTCGGCGACTGGAATTCGCAGCGGTACAACTCCGTCGAATTCGACGCGCCGGAGCAGGCCTCGTTCACGATTCCCGTCAACGTCGTGCGCACTGCCGACTGGTGGATCACGGCGTACGACGTGCCGCTGGAGAAAACGTATACCCGGCTCGATAACGTCACGGCGGTGGAGATCTCGACGGGATCGGTGCCGCCTGGCCAGTCGATAACGATCGAACTGCGGTCCATCCAGTTCCGCGGAAAATGGATATCGGATACCGCGCTGCTGACCTGGCTGGTGGGTGCATGGATCGGATGCGGCCTGCTCGGGCTATCGCTGAGCCTCTTGCACGTCCGCTCCAGTCTCTCGGCCAGCAATGCGCGCCTTGAACTGCTGGCCGTCATCAACAAGGCGCTGCAGCTGGAGGCGCGCGATCTCGCCAATCAGGCTCACACCGACCCGCTGACCGGCGCATTGAACCGCCAGGGCCTCAGGGAGGTGCTGATGAAACGCTTGCACGTCGCCGGCCACGTCGACGAGGAGATGGCGGTCGTCTTCATGGATCTCGACCATTTCAAGCGGATCAACGATCAACATGGCCACGACGCCGGTGACGAGGTGTTGCGGCGCTTCGCCGCGGTCATCCGGGGCGAAGTCCGATCGAGCGACAAGCTGGTGCGCTGGGGCGGAGAGGAATTCCTGCTCCTGTGTCCGGAAACCGACGTGGCGCATGCCATGACGATGCTGGACAAGCTGCGTGCGGCGCTGGCGACGCAGGACTGGCCGCACGGGTTGCGCGTCACGTCATCCTTCGGCCTGACGTCGCTGAAGCCCGAAGAAGACATCGGGGCGGCGATCAAACGGGCGGACGGGGCGTTGTATCGCGCGAAAGCGAACGGCCGCAACCGGGTGGAAATCGCCTGACCAGACGATCATGTGTAGCATTTTTTCAACCTCACCCACCGAACTGATCAATGTTCGTAGTAAAATTTCATAACATTGCATGACTTGTCGTGCCGCGCTGTGTATAAAGGCTGGTATATACAAGGTATCTGTCCGCCAACGCTGGTTAACTGGTGCGTGTTCTGTAAATTATTTACATTTTGGAGAGCTGAATGAGCGTTGAAGAGGCACGGAACTTCAAGGAAGAGTTGCTGGGGCGGGATATCCGCCAGCTCGGCCGCATGCTGGGGGAAACGATCCGCGCCCAGGAGGGTAACGGGGTGTTCGACCGCATCGAGTCGGTCCGCAAGAGCTGCATCGGTTTCCGGCGTGACGAAGACGGCAGCGCGCACGAGGAACTGGCGGCGATCCTCGCAGACATCTCGGCCGACGAGAAGACCCAGCTGATCCGCGCCTTCACGTATTTCTCGCTGCTGGCCAACATCGCCGAAGACCAGCACCACATCCGCCGCAGCCGCGCGCACCTGTCCGCCGGCTCGGCGCCGAAGAAGGGCAGCATCGCGCACGCCGTCGACGGCGTGTTCGCCGCCGGCCGCATGGACGACCTGCGCGCCTTCTTCGACGACGCGCACGTGAGCCCCGTCTTCACCGCGCACCCGACCGAGGTGCAGCGCAAGAGTGTCCTCAACTGCCAGATGGCGATCGCGCGCCTGATCGGCGAACGTGACCGCACGCAGCTGACGCCCGACGAAGAGCAGGACAACGACGAAGCGCTCGCGCGCGCCATCCTGACGCTGTGGCAGACGCGCCTGCTGCGCCCCACCAAGCTGTCGGTGCTGGACGAAGTCGAGAACGGCCTGTCCTTCTTCGACTACACGATGTTCAAGAGCGTGCCGCGCCTGTACTGCGCCCTCGAGGACACGCTGGCGCAAAAGGATGCCGGCTGGGCCGACACGGAGCTGCCGTCGTTCATGAAAGTGGGCAGCTGGATCGGCGGCGACCGCGACGGCAACCCGTTCGTCACGGCCGACATCCTGCGTGCCACCCTGAAGGCGCAGGCGACCCGCGCGCTGGATTTCTACCTGCCGGAAGTGCACATGCTGGCGTCGCAACTGTCGCAGGCGCAGTCCCTGTGCGGCAGCACGGAAGCCCTGCACCGCATCGCCGAGCGCACGCCCGACCAGTCGCCGCACCACCAGGACGAGCCGTACCGCCAGGCGCTGCACGGCATGCATGCGCGCCTCGTGGCGACGCGCGACTGGCTCGTCAGCGGCGCCAATGAGCCGGATGCGGTGGCCTACGCCAGCGCCGACGAGCTGCTGGCCGACCTGGACGTCATCCACGAGTCGCTGGTGGCCAACGGCGCCCGCCAGCTGGCGCGCGGCCGGCTGCGCCTGTTGCGCCGCGCCGTGAAGGTATTCGGTTTCCATCTCGCGCCCGTCGACCTGCGCCAGAACTCCGACGTGCACGAGCGCGTGCTCGCGGAACTGCTGACGCAGGCGCGCCCCGGCGTCGATTACCTGGCACTGGACGAAGCCGCGCGCTGCACGCTGCTGCTGGAAGAACTGCAGTCGCCACGCCTGCTCGTGTCGCCGTTCGAGGCGTATTCCGAAGAGACGGCGTCCGAGCTGGCGATCCTGGGCGAGACCAAGCGCGCGCACCTGACGTACGGCCGCGCCGCCGTCACGAACTACATCATCTCGAAGGCGGCTTCCGTCTCCGACCTGCTGGAAGTGGCCGTGCTGCTGAAGGAAGCGGGCCTGCTGCACCCGACGCTCGGCACGCTCGACGTCAACATCATCCCGCTGTTCGAAACCATCGACGACCTGCGCGCCGGTCCCGCGATCATGGCCGCGGCGTTCGGTCTGCCGTTCTACATGCGCCTGTTGCAATCGCGCGACCGCCTGCAGGAAGTCATGCTGGGCTACTCGGACAGCAACAAGGACGGCGGCTACGTCACGTCCGGCTGGGAGCTGCACAAGGCGGAGCTGGAACTCATCGCCGTCTTCCGCGCCCACGGCATCAAGCTGCAGCTGTTCCACGGCCGCGGCGGTTCGGTGGGCCGCGGCGGCGGGCCGAGCTACGAAGCGATCCTCGCGCAGCCGCCGGGCGCCGTGCAGGGACGCATCCGCCTGACGGAGCAGGGCGAAGTCATCACCGCGAAGTACGCCAACGCCGACGTGGGCCGCCGCAATCTCGAGGTGCTCGTCGCCGCGACGATGGAAGCGACCCTGCTGTCGCATGACCAGCCGCAGCCGGACGCGGCGCAGGTGGCCGCGATGGACCGCCTGTCGACGGAAGCGCTGCGTGCCTACCGTTCGCTCGTGTACGAAACGGAAGGCTTCGAAACGTACTTCTGGGAGTCGACGGTGATCACGGAGATCGCCGCGCTGAACATCGGCAGCCGTCCGGCGTCGCGCAAGAAGTCGCGCTCGATCGAAGACCTGCGCGCGATCCCGTGGGTGTTCAGCTGGGCCCAGTGCCGCCTGATGCTGCCGGGCTGGTACGGTTTCGGCACGGCGGTGGAACGCTTCATCGCGGACGCGCCGGCCGAGCGCCTCGCGCTGCTGCGCACGATGTACAAGACGTGGCCGTTCTTCACGACGCTGCTGTCGAACATGGACATGGTGCTGGCGAAGAGCGACATCGCGATCGCCAGCCGCTACGCCGGCCTCGTGGCCGACGCGGCGCTGCGCGACCGCATCTTCGGCGCCATCAGCGCCGAGCATGCGCGCACGGTGGAGATCCTCCGGCAGATCATGGAGCAGGACGAACTGCTGGACGGGAACCCGCAAATGCAGCGTTCGTTGCGCAACCGCCTGCCGTACATCGATCCGCTGAACCACCTGCAGGTCGAGCTGCTGCGCCGCTACCGGGCCGGCGTCGACGACGATGCGACCCGCAACGGGCTGCACATGTCGATCAACGGCATCTCGGCAGGCCTGCGCAACAGCGGTTGACCGGTACGGCGGTGGCGGAGGTCACAGCACCTTCGCCACCGCCGCGAACTCTTCCCCGCCATATCCCGCCTCGTCGGCCCGGCGCAGCAGCGCGGCGATCGCGGCCGGCAGTTCCGTGCGCAGCCCGCGTGCACGCATCGCGTCCTCGATGCGGCGCGTCGCATCGACCGAGATCGACAGTGGGCTTTGCGTGATGCGGTAATCGCCCGAGGCGATGACGCCGGCCTCGTGCCGCAGGAACTCGCCATACGACGGCGCCAGCGCGTGCACGATCGCGCCGTAGCGCCGCACGTCCAGTCCTTCCCGCTCCGCCAGCGCGGCGCCCTGGAAGAAACCCAGCGACGCACCGTAGACGAACGAGAGGGTCGCGAGGTCCATCGTCGCCGCGGCCGCCGGGCTCGCGCCGAGGTGGACGATGTTCCCGCCATAAGCCGTGAGCACGGCGCGCGCACGTTCGACGTGTTCCTCCGCGCCCGAGACGAGGATCGTCGTGTCGGGCTGGCCCATCTGCTCGGGCGCGACCTGGATCGCGCCCGCCACGAAGCCGGCGCCCTCGGCGGCCAGCGCGGCTGCCGCGTCCTGCGCCTCCCGCGGACTGCCTGTCGTGAACTGGACGAGCACCTTGCCCGCGAGGTCGACGCCGTCCGCGTCCAGTATTTGCCGCGACGCCGCGTAGTCGTGCACGCACATCACGACGATCTCCGCCGCGCGCACGGCGTCCGCCGGCCGCGCGGCCACGCCGGCACCTGCGGCGGACAGACTTTCCGCCTTTCCCGGCGTGCGGTTCCACACATGCACGCGCCATCCGGCCTGCAACGACAGCCGGGCGAGCGTGGCGCCCATCTGGCCCAATCCGATCACTGCGATGTCTTTCATCCTGACCTCCTGTGGTGTTGGAAGCGGCAGTATCCCGATGTACCATTCGAAGCGTCAAGTACGTACAATCCAGTCAGGTACTACCCAATTGGTAAGTTTTGGAGGAAGCGATGGCGGCCAGTAAGCCCTTTAACTGCGGGATCGGACCCGCGTTCGAAGTCATCGGCGGCAAGTGGAAAGCCGTGATCCTGTACGAGTTGCAGGACAAGCCCGTGCGGACGGGCGAGTTGCGCCGCCTGGTCGGCGGCATCACCGAAAAAATGCTGATCCAGCAGTTACGGGAAATGGAGTCGGATGGACTCGTGCGGCGCGTCGTCTACCCGGAAGTGCCGCCGCGCGTAGAATATTCCGCGACACCCGAGGGCGCCGCGTTGAACAAGGCGCTGGGGCCGATCGCGGAATGGGGCCGCAAGTATGCGGCGGCCCGGGGCCACGTGGAGATCTAGCGTTTACTCGGGACCCGTCACCCGCAGCGGCACGGCCAGCCGCTGCGCCACGTTGCGCACGTGCGCTTCCCACGCCTGCGCATCGGGAAAATCGCCGCCCTTGCTCCATCCCGCGCCCAGGTAGTGCACGAACGGCTGCCCGGGCTGCGCGGTCCCGACCAGCAGGGCGTCGCCGCCATCCACCGCGGCGCGCGTCGCCTGGCCGGGGACGATGATCGCGCACGCCGTGTGCCCGTTCGGCGCGCTCTCCGGTTCCCAGTAACTCATCCAGCTTGCGCTCGTGTCGCGCACGAGCCGGCCGTCGCCCTTGCGCTGGGCGATGCCGACGGCGACGGGCAGCGCGCCCGCCTGGTCGCTCGTGTAGCGGCTTTCGACGCGGCTGAAGTTGGCGCCCGCGTCGATCGAGATGCGCTTCGTCTCCGCGACCTGGCGTCCGGCCGCGCTCCACGCGTCGTAGCGCAGCTCGAACACGGCGCGCAGCGGCCCGTCCGCGATCACTTTCCAGCCCGCGTAGACGGATGACGGATACGCCTTGCCATCGCGGTAGATTGCCGTGCCGCCGCAGCCGCGGCCCGTGCCGACGCTGTAGTTGTCGAGGCCCTCGCCGTGGTCGCTGTGGTACTCGCCGCGCTTGTACCACGTGTCCACGACGGGCCGGCGCACGCGCTTGAGCCACACGTCCACGCCGCTGCCCACGTGCTCGTTCGGCACGTGCAGGATCGCCGGGCCGTACGCGCGGTGGGCGATGCGGTCGCTCTCCCACGCGAAGTCGTCGTAGCGTTCGGGCACGTAGCGTGCGTGCACCTTGACGTCGGGCGGCGCCAGCGCGGGCAGGGCGCTGGCCGGCAGCAGCAGGAAGCGGCGTCGTTCACGGGGCGCGAAGTTTGCCTGGAACAGCAGCGTGTCGCCGATGCGCTGCGTGGGCAGCAGGCGCGACGTGCCGGTTTCCATCACGGCCAGCGCTTGTGGAGAATCCGGCGCGAGCGGCAGTTCGATCGTCTCGTCGGCACGGTGAAAATCGCCCGGATTCGTCACGCGCACCGTGCGGGGTACGGCGCGTTCGAGCAGCGCCATGCGGAACACTTCGCTGCCCGCGAGCAGGAAGGCGCCGACGCCATAGACTTCCGTCGCATCGTCCGCGAAGCCCGTCGGCGCCTGGCCGATCGGCTGTACGTGCGTGAGCTTGCCGTCCGGCTGGACGCTGGCCACGAGCGCCGTCCATGCGCGCCGCACGCCCGGTTCGAACGCGGCGCGGTCCAGCAACCCCTGGTTGACGCCCCACGCGAGCGCATACGCGAACAGCGCCGTGCCGCTCGTTTCGCGCGCCGGATAGCCGGCCGGGTCGAGCAGGCTCGCGCGCCACAGGCCGTCGGCCTGCTGCAGCGCGAGCACCTTCGCGGCCATCGCGCGGAACTGCTGTTCGAAGCGGGCGCGCGCCGGATGGTCCGCCGGGATGTACTGGAGCGTGCGCGCCAGGCCCGCCATCACCCAGCCGTTGCCGCGTGCCCAGAACACCTTGCGGCCATTGGCTTCGCGCCGCGCGAAATAATTGCTGTCGCGGTAGTACAGGTGTTCGTCCTTGTCGTACAGGTAGTCCGACGTGCGCCACCACGCGGCGACGGCGTGGTCGAGATAGCGCGCGTCGCCGGTGGCGGCGGTCAGGCGCGCCCACGCGGGCGGTCCCATGAACAGGGCGTCGCACCACGACCAGCGGTCCTGGTTGCCGGGCACCGTGAATTTCAGCGTGCCGTCGTGCGGCTCGGCGAGGATCGCATCGAAACGCGCCTTCAGCGGCGCCAGCATGGCCGGGTCGCGCAACTGCAGGTACAGCTCCGCATACGTCTGCCCGACCACGTGGTCGTCCGCGTGATAGGCGCGCGGACCGAGTTGCCAGCCATTGCGTTCGCCCATCGCCGCCATCGCGTCGCGGTACGTGCGCGAGCCGGACAGGTTGGCCAGCACCATGAAGCCGGCGTCGCCGACGCCCTGCGTCCAGTGCGTCGGCGCATGCGCGCTCGGATGCGCGAGCTGCCAGTCGGCGACGCGTTCCATCGTCGCCAGCACGGCGGCCGGCGTCGGTGCCTGCGCGTCGGCCCTGGCGGCGGGCGGTGTGTGTGTCGCGCATCCGGGCAGGAGAGGGCCGAGCAGCAGCAGGGCGAGCGTGGCGTGCTTGAAGGGGATAGTCGGGATCATCGTAGGATAACGTTTAACTAGATGTATGGATTCTGGCTTAAAGCTGAGATAAGGTAAACGCTTTCATAAAAATGGAGAAGACCATGCGGATACGAGGACTCGGAGCAGCCATGTTCATCGCGGCACTGGCCGCGCGTCCGGCGGGCGCGTGCGAGGCGCCGCCGCCGGCCGTCATCGACATCGATGCGAACAGCTATTACAGCGACAGCCATCACTCGATCGTCGACCCGGTGCGCAAGGCGCGCAACGAGGCGGCCGTCAAGCCCGTCAACGACTACCTCGACGCGGTGGCCCATGCCGCCGTCGCGTGGCAGCGGACGCACCGCGACGCGGATGCCCGCTGCGCCCTGGCCTGGCTCGCCGACTGGGCCGGCCGCAAGGCGATGCTGGGCACGATGACGACGGAGCAGTCGTACTACACGCGCAAGTGGACGCTGGGCGGCCTCGCGCTCGCCTACGCGCGCGTGAAGCCCGCGGCGACGCTGGAGGAGCGCGGCCGCATCGAGGCGTGGCTGCTGGCGCTGGCCGATGCAACGATCCGCCATTCGGACGCGCACAAGGGCGTGCGCAACAATCACTATTACTGGGAGGGCCTCGCGGTGACGGCGACGGGCGCTGTCACGGGCGACGCGCGCTGCCTCGCGTGGGGCCGCAAGGTGTTCGACGCTGCGATGGCGCAGATCCGGCCGGACGGCGTGCTGCCGTACGAACTGGAACGGGCGGGCAGGGCGCTGCACTACCACCTGTACGCGGCCGCGCCGCTCGTGCTGATGGCGTCGATCTTCGACGTGCAGTCGCCGCGGCTGGACAAGCTCATTGCGTTCTCCGTCGGCGGCGTCGCCGATCCGTCGGCCATCGCGACGATGACGGGCGTCGAGCAGGAGCGGTCGGGCGGCGTGCCGGGATGGATCGCCATCTACCTGCGCCACGGCGGCAAGGTCGCGGTGCCCGTCAGGCTGCCGGCCGTGAACTGGGATGCGCGCATGGGCGGCGACCGCAGCCTGGCCAATCCGCTCGAACACGTCGTCACTGGTAGCGGATCGTCCAGCGGATCCTGAGCGGCTTGTCGAACGTGAACGCGCCCGTGCGGCAGGCGGCCAGCGTGGCCATCGGTCCATACGGCGCGCGGTACGCTTCGCTGCCGGTCACGTCGTCGGCGCTGCAGCGTGCGAGGCCGTCGACGGCGAAGGCACGCACGGCACCGTCGCGGAAGGCGATCGTGTTGCCGTCCACCGTGGCGCCGCTTGAAAACGACGCGAAGTCGAGGCTCACGCCGGCCACGTCCAGCGATGCCGCCGGCGTGTACGTGTCGGTGCGCGTGATGACGCCGTGGCGCAGGGTGTATTCCGTCTCGACCGCGATGCGCGTGTCCTTCACGGGCACGTTCTTGCCCAGCTTCGTGAGCGCATCCTGGCGGTACGTGACGCGATGGCCGCCGTCGATGTCGCTCGTCTCGATGTTCTTGATGAACGCGGTCGCGATCAATTCGCTGCCGTCGGCGAGACGGAATTTCGGCAGCAACTGCGGATGCGCGGCGCCGCTGTCGGCGATGCCGGAGACGATCCCGTACGAGAACGGCAGCGGATAGTACGGGCTGTTCGCATGCTGGCTCGGACCGCCGTTGATCATCGAGAGGCTGAATACGTGTGGCCCGTCGCGCCAGATGGCGAGGGCGCGGTCGTATTCGCCGCCCGCGAAGCGCGTGAGGCTGAAGGGAGGACGCGCGCGTTCCAGCCACGCCGCAAGGTCCGCGCGCGGTACGGCGTTCTTCATGCCGGCCCGGTTCCACATCTCGTCCGTGCCGATCAACTGGTGCAGTAGCGAGAAGTTCTCGCCGAGGATGCGATGCTTGCCGCGGTACGTGTCCGTGCGGCGGCCCTTGCCCCACATGTCGACCGAGTGCAGCGCCGGGTCGTACCAGAAGTTCATGTAGCGCTCGCCGATACGCGCGGAGTAGGCGTACGCGTACTCCTTTTCTTCCGGCGTGAGGACGCCGAGGTAGGCGGCCGTCGACAGGATTTCCAACATCGCCGTCTCGCCGTACGGCCCGAGGCTGCGGCCCATCGTGAAGCCGCTGCCGTCGGCACTCGCCGCGTTCAGCGCGACGTCGGCCGACTTGCGCAGCAGGGCTTTCAGTTCCGGCGTCACCGTCAGGCCGGTCTCGATGAAGCGTTCGCAGATCTCGGCCGCCAGCAGGATGCTGTAGCGGTCGAAGCGGCCCTGGCCATCCGTCTCGTCGGAAAAGCCGTAGGTGCCGGAGTAATCGGCGTAATGCTTCAGCATCCTGTCGAGCAGGACGTCGCTCGCCTGCGCGTCTTCCCAGCCCATCAGCAGGCGCAGGCGCGCAATGCTGAAGGCGACGCCATAGTAATTGGTCGGCAGGTCGATCAGTTCGTAGGCCGGCACGCGCACGAACGTCCGCCAGTCGAGCTTCTTGCGCAGTTGGTCGAGCGTGGCGGGACGCACGGCGCGCTCCAGCAGGCCGGCCCGCTTCAGCTTGACCAGCGCGCCAATGTAGTAATAGATGCCCCAGGTATCGTTTTCCATGCCGACGGTAAGGTCGGCGATGGATGCATAGTCGCGCAGCATGCCGGGCAAGCGCGGGTCATTGGCGGACGTGTGCAGCAGCACGTCCGCCAGGCCCGTCGCGATTTTCCCGGGCAGGAATTTGTCGTGGCTCTGGAACGGCGCGCGGCCGTCGATCGTGATGCCGTCCCGTTCCTTCACGAGCTTCTGGAAAAAGTAATCCAGCTGCGGGTAGGCCTGTTCGACCGTCTGGTGCAGGGGCCTGGTCGCGAGTGCGGGCGCGGCGTGTGACAGGGCGAGAACCGCCATCGTGATGACGGGCAGGACAGGGCGCATGCGTGTCTCCAGTGTTGTTAAACGTTTTCCTAAAAGGATAGGTCAACTCTTCCGGAAAGTAAACGGCGATACGGGCTCAGGGGCGGCGGGCGATCGTCGACCCGCGCAGGATCAGTTGCGGCGCGACCTTGGTGAGCTTTTCGACGTGTTCGCCGCGGATCACGGCCAGCAGCTTTTCCATCGCGGTCGCGCCCATGCGCTCGCTCTGCAGGTCGACGGTGGTAAGGGCGGGGGTCGTGTATTTGCCGTAGGGGATATTGTCGAAGCCGACGACCGAGATGTCCTGGGGGATCGAGATGCCCAGGTTGGACGCTTCTTTCATGAAGCCGAGCGCCATCAGGTCGTTGTAGCAGATCAGCGCATCCGGACGCTGGCTGCCCAGCACGATCGCAGAGCACAGGCGTTCGCCTTCGGCCAGCGACGGCGCCTCGGCATCGAAGATCGCGAGTTCGAGGCCGGCTGTCTTCAGCGATTCGCGGATGCCGCCCAGGCGCTCCTCGTCGCGCCGCGACTTGGAAAAGCCGAGGTAGGCGATGCGGCGGTGGCCCAGCATGCGCAGGTGCTGGGCCAGCATGTAGGCGCCGCCGTGGTCGTCGCTGGCCACCGTAGGCAGCGGCAGTTGCGCCAGGCTGCCGAAGAAGACGAGCGGCTTGTCGATCTCGGTCATCCACGCCATCTCGTGCTCGCGCATGCGCGAGAACACGATCATGCCGTCCACGCGCCGGCTCAGTTCTTCCAGCGTGCGCCGCTCGCGGCTGGGCGTTTCCTCCGTGTCGACGAGCAGGACGGAAAAGCCCTGGTCGTGCGCCACGCGGTTCGCGCCCTTCAGGATGCTGGAGAAGTGCGGGTTGGTGATGTCCAGCACGGAGAGGCCGATGGTGTTCGTGCGCCCCGTGATCATCGACTTGGCCAGCGGGTTCGATTTATAGCCCAGGCCCGCGATCGCGGACTCGATCGCCGCCTCGACCTTGGGCGAAAAGCGCTGTGCGCCGTTGATGAATTTCGACACCGTGGCAGTGGACACGTGGGCGGCTGCGGCGACGTCGCGGATGGTCGGGGCGGACTTTTTCATGGAAGGTTAATCGTTACTCAGCGGCACATCTTAGCATGCGTCCCCAAGGGCGGAAGCGAGCTGGGGCAAGAAATCGGCGTATGGAATCGTTGCCACCTGTCCGGGCGGGGCCTCCGGGCGAAAAAGCGGTCCAAAAAATTGACATCGAAAGCGTTTTGGATATACTCGGTTAAACGTTTAACATATGCGAGCCTGTCCATGACCCCAGCGACCGAGTCCAAGCCTTTCCACCGTCTTCTCCTGACCGGCGCCGGTGGCGGCCTCGGCACCGTGCTGCGCGAGCGGATCAAGCCGTGGGCCGACGTGGTTCGCCTCAGCGACATCAAGGACATCGCGCCCGCCGGGCCGGGCGAGGAAGTCGTGCGCTGCGACCTGGGCGACCGCGCCGCCGTGATGGCGCTGACGGAAGGCGTGGACGCCGTGCTGCACTTCGGCGGCGTCTCCGTCGAGGACACGTTCGAGACGATCATGCATGCCAACATCCTCGGCCTGCATCACCTGTACGAGGCCGTGCACAAGCGCGGCATCAAGCGCGTGATCTACGCGAGCTCCAGCCACGTCGTCGGCTACTACCCGACCACGCAGATCGTCGATGCCAACGTGCCGCTGCGGCCGGACGGCATCTACGGCGTGTCGAAGTGCTTCGGCGAGGCCTTGTCGCGCTACTACTTCGACCGCTTCGGCATCGAGACCGTGTGCCTGCGCATCGGCTCGTCGTTCGGCGAGCCGCGCAATGCGCGCATGCTGGTCACGTTCCTCGCGTACGACGACCTCGTGGAACTGGTGCGCTGTGCCCTGTTCACGCCGCGCGTGGGCCACACGATCACGTACGGTGTGTCGGACAACCCGGTGCGCTGGTGGGACAACCGCGCGGCGGCCCACCTGGGCTTCGAGCCGCGCCACAGCGCGCGCGCGTTCGCCGACCGCTTCCCGGCCGGCGGCACGTGGTCGGATGCGGGCGACATCACGGCCGTGTACCAGGGCGGGCCGTTTTTGACGGCGGGGCCGATCTACGAAGACTGAAGCGCCCGCGAACGCGACATGCCGGGCCGGTGCAGTGATGCCCCGGCCCTTTTTGTTTCCAGCAACCGGGTCAGACCGCGATTATTGGAAATAGCTTCAATTCGGGGTCAGAGCACGTTTTCAGCAAGATTCGCGGTCAAAGCCCTTTTCGGTGCGAGTTCTTTGTGCGGTGAGCGCAATTCCGTGTTTGGTAGCGCAGTGGACATTGATCCGAAATGTGCTCTGACCCCGATTTTGGGAAATGGCCTCGGATAAAAAAATGCCGCCAGGTCGACCGGCGGCATCGAGGGAAACGCGGGCCGGGGCCCGCGGAGGAAACCCGGTATCAGAACTTCAGGTCGAGGCGCACGCTGTAGAAGCGGAATACGTCGCGCGGCGGCACCCAGCTGTTGACCGTGATGGCGGGGGAGGTCGACGTCGGGCCCGCGCGGTACGACGGGCCGCTCGAGTTGGCGTTGCCGATGTAGAAGCGGTCGAACAGGTTGTTGATGCGGAAGGACAGGCGCCACATGTCGTTGTTCTGGCGCAGGCCGAAACCGAGGTCCGAGATCGAGTACGCGTTGTTCACCGAGCGCGGGTCGTTGTTGATGTTGGTCTGGTACTCGGTCTGGTAACGCAAGTTCGCGTTCACGAAGGCCCAGTACGGGCGGTCCGCGAAATGGTAGTCGTAGTTCGTGCCGATGTTGACCTTGTTCTTCGGCGTGCCCGGAAAGATCCCGCCCGTCAGGTTCTGCACGCCCGTCGTCGAGCCGGCGCGGATCGGGAAACAGGCGCGGTTCCAGCCGCCCAGCGAACCGCCTTCGCCCAGGCCCGTCGTGCCGATGGCGGGGTTCGTGTTGTCCTGGTAGCAGGGGCCGTTCTTCCAGTCGACGATCTCCGGACGCGTGTATGCGTACGACACGTTCATCGACCAGTTCGACGTCAGCAGAAAGTGCGAATCGATTTCGAAGCCGCGCGTGCGGATCTTCGGGATCGAGTTCAGCTGCGTGTAGATCGTCGGGTCGTTCGGCAGCACGAACGACGTGTTCTGCTGGTAGTTCTTGAAGTCCGTCTTGTAGATCGTGGCGGCGAGCGACATGCGGTTGTGGAACAGGTTCGCCTTGGTCCCGAGCTCGACACTGCGGCTCGTCTCCGGCGCCACCGGGAACGCGGCCGCCGCCTTCAGGCCGCTCGTCACGTCGTACGCGAGGCCCTTGTAGCCGGTCGCCGTCATCGCATAGACCATCCAGTCGCTGTTGATCTGCTTCTGGATCGACAGCTTGCCGGTCGTCGCCCAGTCGCGGTTGCCGCTGCTGGAGAACTGGTCCCGGCCGACGGGGCCCGGCACGAAGGTCGAGCGGTCCAGCTGGTCCGTATAGAAATTGCGGATGTAGTTGAAGCCCGAGGTTTCCACGTTGCGGCGGATGCCCGCGACCAGCGTGTACGTCGGATGGAAGTCCCACGTGGCCTGGCCGAACACGGCGCGGTTCACGTTGTAGATGTCGGTGTAGTAGTTCGTGGGGCTCGACGGCGAGCTGGCCGTGCAGACGCTCGGGCGCACGCAGAAGCCGCGGATGAAGTGGCGGTCGATCTCGTTCTGCGCCCACCACAGGCCGGTCACGTAGCGCAGCTTCCCGATATCCGGCGACACGTAACGGATTTCCTGCGTCTTCGATCGGATGTCGTAGGTGCCGAATTGCGCGTTGCCGACGCTGAACTTCGTCTCGCCCGGCCGCGCGATGGTCGGCACGTCGACGAAGTCCTGGTCGCGGTAATCGTTTGCCTTGTAATGCTCGTACGACGAGATCGACATCAGCGTGCCGTCGTTCGGCAGGTTGTACGAGAACTTCAGGCCCGTGCCGAACGTGGACGAATTGATCCCGGTCGGGAAGTCGCGCCGCACGTAGCGGTTGTTCGGATCGTACGGGTTGATGCCGGCCAGCGTGAGCGACGCGGGCAGTTGCGGGTTGCCGTTCATGTACGCGGTCGCGAGGTCGGCCTGGCTACCCGCGCGGTAGAAGCCGTTCACGGCCGTCACGCCGCGGCTGTTTTCCTGCGCGTTGTAGTGCGGCGTGAAGTCGATCTCCAGGTCCTTGATCGGGTTCCACTGGAACTTCGTCATGATCGTCCTGCCGCCCGATCCGTTGACCTTCTGGCCGTTCGTCAGGTTCGTGAAGTTACCCGGCATGTCGCTCTTGTTGACGGCGATGCGCATGCCGAAGTCGTCGCGCAGCTTGCCGCCGACCGACGCGCCCACGCGCCACTCGTGGTCGTTGGTGTAGTACGCGTTGGCGCGGTAGACGATCGGCCCGCTGATCGGTTTCGTCACGATGTTGATCGCGCCGGCCACGGCGGATTTGCCGAACAGCGTAGACTGCGGCCCTTTCAGCACCTCGACGCGGGCCACGTCGGCCAGGTCGCGGAAGGCCTGGAACTGGCTGGCGATCGGGATGTCGTCGATGATGACGGAGACGTCGGACTCCACGCCGATGCCGACGGAGACGGTACCGATGCCACGCATGAAGATGGCGTTGTTGGCGGCCGTCGTGCCCGACGACAGCGTCAGCGACGGCGTCAGGTTGATGACGTCCTCGATCTCGCGCACGTTGTTGCGCTGGATCTCCGCCTCGGACAGCACGGAGATCGACTCCGGCACATTTTCCAGCCGCTCCACGCGTTTGTTCGCGGTGACCAGGACGGTTTGCAACTGGTTGGGGTTCGTCGGTACTTCTTGCGCCCGCGCGGGCACGGTCCAGTGGGCGACGGCCATCGCGACGACGGCCGCCACGGGCTTGACCGCGATCCGCGCGCCCGGTGTTCTCTGCTTGCTCACAACGTCTCCTTGGTTTTTCTAATGAAAACTGCCAGTCCCGCTGCGCGCCGCCTTCAGGCGTGCCGCCTTCATGCGCAACAGCGCCTCCAGAAAGTAGTAGTCCGCGTAGTTCAGCGGCACGTCGATTTCCGATTTGGCCGGCTTGTGGCCGGTCGCATGCTTGAGGAGGAAGCCGCCGTTGTCTCCAGGCGCCGCGAGGTACGCACTGGACGACAGGCTGCGCAGCGTCTGTTCGGCGAAGTCGCGGTAGCGCGCGGCCGTCTCGCGGTCGGAGAACGTCGCCAGTTCCAGCAGGGCGGAGGCGGCGATGGCGGCGGCGGAAGCGTCGCGCGGGGCGGCGGGAATGGCCGGGTCGTCGAAGTCCCAATAGGGCACCTTGTCGGCCGGCAGGCGTGGATGGGTCGTGTAGAAGCGGGCGATCTTGTGCGCCTGCTGGAGATAGTTGTCGTTGCGGGTTTCGCGGTACATCATCGTGTAGCCGTACAGGCCCCACGCCTGTCCGCGCGCCCATGCGGAGCCGTCCGTGTAACCTTGCACGGTCATGCGCGCACACACGGCGCCCGTCTTCGGGTCGTAGTCGACGAGGTGGAAACTGGACCCGTCGGGGCGGAAGTGGTTCTTCAGCGCGGTGTCGGCATGGGCGATGGCGATCTCGCGGTAGCGCGGTTCGTTCGCGGCCTTCGCGGCCCACATCAGCAGCTCCAGGTTCATCATGTTGTCGATGATGACGGGGAAGGCCCACGTCGTGTTGGGCCACAGGTCCCACGACTGGATGCTGCCGACTTTCGGGTTGAAACGCGTGATCAGTGTCGTCGCGCCGGCCAGCAGGGCGTCGCGGTAGGCCACGCGCGTGGCCGCGTCGTCCACGAGGCGCAGGCCGTTGCCGTAGCCGGCGCCCAGCATGAAGCCGAGATCGTGCTGGGACTTGTCGAACTTCGCGGGCGCCGTCAGCGCCGTGTAGCGCATCGCCGCCGTTTTCCATGTCGCGTCGCCGGTGGCTTCGAACAGGTACCACAGCGAGCCGGGAAAGAAGCCGGCCGTCCAGTCGCCCGGCCCGATCATTTTTACTTCGCCACGCTCCACGGTGCGGGGGAAGCCCGGCTTGCCCGCGGCCTTGTCCAGCAGGATGCGGTACTGCGCGCTGGCGACCTTGAAGTCCTTGTCGATGACGGCGCCGATCGGTTCCGCGGCCGTTGCGGCCGACGCGCCGCACGCCGCCAGCAGGATCCCGCAGATAATCGTTTTCGCAGTCATGGAACGCGTCTCCCTGTTGGTCTGATTATTGAGCAAATCGTAATCAGAACGGGAAGCGGTGTCAACAAAAATAGGTAAACGCTTAACTTGACGTTTTCAGGGCTTAACGACGTGCTGGTGGCGGCAATAGCGAAAACGTTTTGCCGGCCGGACGACTAGAATGGCGGCGGCTCGTCCGGCGGGAGCGGCGGCACGTCGAGGTCGATCGTCGTACGCGGCAGGTGCGCGAGATCCGCGCCGTCCACGAGCGCCTGCGCCTGGAACGCGGCATGCGCGCGCACGCCATGCTTTTGCACGGCCACGAGCATCACGGGCAGGGTGGGGAAGTATGGGCGCAGGCGTTCCAGCAGCACGTCGCCGACGCCGGGCGCGACCCACGCCGGCGGCGGAAAGGCCAGCGCCACGCGCACGCCTTTCAGTTCGGCCTGGGCGACCTCGAGTTTCAAATCCGGTCGCTTTCCTTGCGCACGACGCGGCCGATGATGAGGCAGGCGTTGCCCTGGCAGAGTTTGCGGTGGTATTTGCGCTGGTCCGGATTGTCCGACGTCAGCCACCATTTGCCGGCGTCGCGCGTCAGCCGCTTCACGACGGCCTCGCCTTCGTAGTTGAAGGCATACACGGCACCGTCCACGAGCTTGGTGTCGAGCGTGTTGATGATGACGATGTCCCCCGCGTACAGCGACGGTTCCATGCTCTCGCCCTTGACGAGGATGGCCATCAGGTGGTCGGGATGGTAGTTGTGCCGTTCGATCCACGTGCGGCGCATGCCGAGCGTGCCGCCGTCGCGGCGTTCGGGCTCCGTCTGGAAGCCCGTGATCCCGGCCGACAGCCGCAGCTTGACCATGCGGATCTGGACGAATTCCGCATCGTCGTTGTCGGCCGGGCGCACCGGCATGCCGTCCTTCAGGCCGTGGAAGGGGGCCTGGCGCGGGTCGCCTTCGCCGGTCATCAGCCAGATGTGCGAGAACCCGAGTTCGCGCTCGATGTTCAGCGCGTAGCGGATGTCCATCGACTTGATTTTCCCGGTCAGCCACTGGTTCACCACGCTCTTCGAGGCGCCCGAGGCTTTGACGAGGCCGATCTGGCCACGCTCGCCTTCGAGCTGCGGCGTGGTGCGGTAGATGTGGTCGAGGCGGTCGGATAAGAGGTTCATGTTCAGGCCCTGCACTCGTTCTGGTTTAGTGTTCTTGACGTTGATCAGTTTAGAGTTCTATACTGGACTCTACTCGACTTGCCGGGTTTTGTGAAGGGGAGGCGAGCTTTCGATGGGGGAGAACAGCTATGAACAGACCAGGTATCTTCGGCGTGGCCAGCTATGTCGCGGGCGTGGCGTCGATCGGCGCATCGTTGACGATGGCGGACGTCGGCGCGGCGGTCGGTATCGCGACCGCCGTCCTGACCTGCCTGACCAATACCGTGTACACGTACCGCCGCGACCGGCGCGAACAACGCGAGTGCGAGGCGCGGCTCGCGCAGCTGGAGCGGCAGACGTGAACGTGTCACTTTGACCCAGGTCAAAGTGATGTGGGCCTGATCTGTCAGACAGTGGGGCGAGAGGCGGAGGCGCTGGAAGAGCTCAGGCGCAGGGAGGCGGCGTGAACGATATGTCCGATACGAAGGAGACGCCAACCGGGCGGGGCGTGGACGGCGGCGGCCCGACGCTCCGTCCCATGCTGTGGTACTGGCTGGTCGCCATTGTCCTGTTCATGCTGTTCCAGTCGGTGACCGACGTGATCGGGTCATCGCCGCTGGCATACAGCGAGTTCAAGGAGCTTTTGCGTGGCGGCAAGGTCAACGAGGTCACGCTGGCGGAGACGACCGTGTCCGGCACGCTCAAGTCCGGCGGCCTCGACGCCATCCTGCCGAAGAACCGCGCCGAGTCGGTCAAGTGCAATGCGGACGGGCTGTGTCCGTTCAACGCCGTCCGCGTGGCCGATCCGGATCTCGTCAAGGATCTCGACGCGGCGCACGTGCGCTACTTCGGCCAGCAGCACAGTGAATGGCTGAGTACGTTGTTGTCGTGGGCGCTGCCGCTGCTCCTGCTGTTCTGGATGTGGGGCGCCATGGCGAAGCGGGGTGGCGTTGCGGCCGGGCTGTTTGACGTGGGCAAGAGCCGGGCCCGTGTGTACATGCAGAGCAAGACCGGCGTGAGTTTCAACGACGTGGCGGGCATCGACGAGGCGCGCGACGAGCTGATGGAGATCGTCGACTTCCTCAAGAGCCCGCAGCGCTATCGGCGGCTCGGCGGGCGCATTCCGAAAGGCGTGCTGATCGTCGGGCCGCCCGGCACCGGCAAGACCCTGCTGGCCCGGGCCGTGGCCGGCGAGGCCGGGGTGCCGTTCTTTTCGATCAGCGGCTCGGAATTCGTCGAGATGTTCGTCGGCGTCGGCGCGGCCCGCGTGCGCGACATGTTCGTGCAGGCGCAGAAGGTGGCGCCCTGCATCATCTTCATCGACGAGCTCGATGCGCTGGGCCGCGCGCGCGGCGTGGCGGGCGTCGTCGGCGGCTATAACGAGCAGGAGCAGACGCTCAACCAGTTGCTCGTCGAGATGGACGGTTTCGACACCAACAAGGGCGTGATCATCCTCGGCGCCACCAACCGCCCCGAGATCCTCGATCCGGCCCTGCTGCGCCCGGGCCGCTTCGACCGCCACGTCGCGCTCGACCGGCCGGACCTGAAGGGCCGCCAGAAGATCCTGCAGGTGCATGCCCGCGACGTCAGGCTGGCGCCGGACGTGGACCTGGCCGCCGTGGCTGCGAAGACGCCCGGCCTGGCCGGTGCCGACCTCGCCAACCTGGTCAACGAGGCGGCGCTGCTGGCCGCGCGGCGCGGCAAGGAGAGGGTCGAGCGCGGCGACCTGGAGGAAGCCGTCGACCGCGTCATCGCGGGCATGGAAAAGCGCTCGCGCCTGATCAATCCGATGGAAAAGGAAACGGTGGCCTTCCACGAGGCGGGGCACGCGCTGACGGCGGAGTTCCGCGCGCATGCGGACCGCGTGGCGAAGGTGTCGATCATCCCCCGCGGCATCGCGGCGCTCGGCTATACGCAGCAGCTGCCGGCCGAGGACCGCTACCTGCTGAAGAAGAGCGAGCTGCTGGACCGGATGGACGTGCTGCTCGGCGGACGCGTGGCGGAGGAGCTGGTGTTCGGCGACCTCTCGACGGGGGCGCAGAACGACCTGCAGATGGCGACCGATCTCGCGCGCCACATGGTCGCGCAATACGGCATGAGCGAACGTATGGGCCTCGCGACGTTCGAGCAGCCTGCCGCCGCACCCTATGCGCCGGCCCAGCTGCCGAATACGGCATACAGCGAACGTACGGCGCGCCTGATCGATGGGGAGATCGCGCGGCTGCTCGACGAAGCGCATGAACGCGTGCGCGTCACGCTGCGCGAGCAGCGCGTATTGCTGGATGCGCTGGCCCGCCAGCTGCTCGACCATGAGACCGTCGAGCGCGACGCGCTGCAGGCGCTCGTGCGCGAGCATGCGGCGCGGCCTGTCGCGGCACCGTCTGCGGCGCCGGCCGTGGGGCAGGTGGCGGACAGGCAGTCCGGACGGTGATCGGCACGGCGGCAAGGGCAGCATGGCGTCGCGCCGGTCAGGCTGTCTCCGCCGCCGGCGTTGCGCGCGCCGCATCCAGCAGCGCGCGCACGGCATCGACGACGCGCCGCGGCTCGATCCCGGCCAGGCAGGCCTGGTGGCCTTCCGGACACGTGCTCTTGTAGCAGAAGCGGCACGGCACATCGTGGAACAGGACGCGGCTGCGCACATTCCACGGCGTGTGCTGCGGGTTGGTCAGGGCGTACAGGTCGACGACCGGCGTGCCCACGGCGGCGGCCATGTGCGCCGGCCCCGTGTTGTTGGTCACGGCGACGGCCGCCAGGCGCAGCGCCGCGCCCAGCTCGCCCAGCGCCAGCCGGCCCGCGAGCGAGATCGCCGGCACGGCGCTGGCGAACTGGATGCCGTCGACGAGCTCGCTTTCCTCCGCGCTGCCCGTGAGCACGAGGGGCAGTTGCAGTTCCTGCGCGAGCAGGCGCACCACGTGAGCCCAGTGCGCGGCGGGATAGCGGCGCGAGGCCGCGCTGGCGCCCGGATGCAGCAGGATCCACGGCCGGTCCGGGTCGATGCCGGCGGCGGCCAGGCGTGCCCGTGCCGCCGTAAAGTCCGCCGGACGGGGAACGAACGACAGGCCAAGGCCGGCGCTGCGGCAGCCGACCCGCTGCACGAGGGCCAGCTGGCGCTGGACTTCGTGCCGCACGAGCGTGGCCGGCTCGGGGTCGGGTACCCAGTCGCTCAGCAGGTCGTACGGGTTTTCGCGGCAGTGGGCCAGCCGCAGCGGGATGCCCGCCAGCTGGCACAGCAGGGCCGCCGGCAGCGCGCTCTGCGTGTAGGTCGTGAAGATCACGGCCGCGTCGAAGGCGCGCGCCGCCAGTGTGGCGATTGGCGCCGGCGCGGCGGCCCCGGTGGTGGCAGACCTGGCGGACTTCGTCCATGGCGCCGACCAGGCGATGGCGTCGTCCAGTTCGGGAACGAAGGGCAGGGCGGCGGCGCCGGACGCGGAGCTCAGCAGGGTCAGCGTGCGGCCCGGCACGGCCTGGCGCAGCGCACGCATGGCCGGGGTGCACATCAGCACGTCCCCCAGCGAGTCGAGGCGCACGCACAGGATGCGCCGGGCGCGATGCCACGGGGCCGTCATGGCGCGTCTCCATGGCTGGCGATCAGCACGGCGGCCGTGTACAGGTCGGGGGCCATGCGCGTCGGCACGCGGCGGGGGCCGAGCCGCCATTCGGTCTCGTTGCCGTTGTCGATGAGGATGGTGCGGCAGCCGGCCCGGTTGCCGGCCTCGACGTCGTGCAGGATGTCACCCACCATCCACGACGCCCGCAGGTCGATGTCGTGCTCGTGCGCCGCCTTGAGCAGCAGGCCCGGCAGCGGTTTGCGGCAATGGCATTCGGCCGACCAGGGCGCGACCGTGCCTTCCGGATGGTGCGGGCAGACATAAAAGCCGTCGAGCGCCAGGTGTTCGCGCAGCAGCAGGTCGCGTATGCGGGCGCTGACGGTGTCCATCGCGGCCGCGGCGAAGCGCCCGAAGGCGATGCCCGGCTGGTTGGTGACGACGAACAGCCGGTAGCCGAGGCGCACCAGCAGGCGCAGCGCCGGGCCGGCGCCGCGGCACAGCGTGATGCACGCGGGCTCCACGTTGTGGGGCAGGTCGGGTACGAGCGTCCCGTCCTTGTCGAGAAATATGGCTTTCACGGCGCGGCTTTCATGAGGACACAAGTCAGGGCCAGGAAGTTTCCTGCATGGGCAGCACGGTCATTTCCGCGATCACGCTTTCGCGCGGCAGCAGCAGCGCGTGCCGGATCGCCTGGGCCACGCTGGCGGGATCCTGCAGGCGGGTCGGATCGAGGTCGGGGAAGCGGTCGAGCAGGAACGGCGTCCGCATCCCGCCCGCGACGACGGCCGTGACGCGGATGCCGTGCGGCCGCAGTTCGGCATGCAGCGCATGCGACAGCCCGAGCAGTCCCCATTTGCTGGCGTGGTAGGCGCTCGCATTCGGCCAGGCCCGCTTGGCCGCCGTGGAGGCGACGTTGACGATGTCGCCGCTGCCCTGGCTGCGCATGTGCGCGGCCGCGTGCTTGGCCAGCAGGAACGGCCCGTTCAGGTTCGTGTTGATGACGCGCAGCCAGTCCTGCTCGGACAGGTCGGACAGCGGCAAGGTCACGTCCGTGCCGGCGTTGTTGACGAGGATGTCGATGCGGCCCATCGTCGCGACGCAGCGTTCGACGGCGGCGCGCGCGGCGCCCGGGTCGCCGACGTCGAGGGCCAGCGCGCTGGCGCGTACGCCGTGGCCGAGCAGGGCCGGCATGGCCAGCTGCAGCGCGTCGGCGCGGATGTCGGCGGCCACGAGGTCGCATCCTTCCGCCGCCAGCACGGCGGCCAGCGCGGCACCGAGCCCGCTGGCGGCGCCCGTGACGAGTGCGACCCTGCCGTGCAGGGGCCGCTGCCAGCGGACCGGATCCGGGGCCGGGTCGGGCAGTGCATCCACGGACGGTTGCGCCGTGATGGACGGGGAGGCGTTGAGGTCGGCCATGCTTACTCCTGGGGTTGGGTCGCGGCGATGGGGGCGCGCGCTTCGGCGAGGACGGCGGCATAGATGGCCGCGACCTGCTGGGCGACGGTGCGCCAGGTGTAATGGCGGTAGGCGCGGCGCAGCCCGGCTTCGCCCATCGCGCGCGCGCGCACGGGATCGCGCTGCAGGCGGGCGAGGTGCGCGGCCAGCGCCTGCGGGTCGCGCGCCGGCACGAGGAAGCCGGTGGTGCCGTCGACGACGGTGCTCTTGATGCCGCCCACGTCGGCGCCGACGACGGGCCGGGCGCAGGCCATCGCCTCGACGGGCGTGATGCCGAACGGTTCGTACCACGGCGTCGTGGCGAACACGTCCGCGGCGCCGTACCAGACCCGCAGCGCCGCGCGCGGCTGCTGGCCGGCGAACTGCACGTGGCCGGCAATGCCCAGCGTGTCGGCGAGGGCGCGCAGCCGGGCCAGTTCCGCGCCGTCGCGCCCGCCCGGCTGCGCGTCGCCGCCGACCACGAGCAGTCCGGCGTCGATGCCGTACGCGGCGCGCAGCAGCGCGACGGCCTCGATCACCGTGTCCACGCCCTTGCGCGGCACCATGCGGCCCAGCTGGAGCACGGTGAAGCGGTCGGGGGCCAGCGCCAGCGCGGCACGGGCCTCGTCGCGCGGCATGGGCCACAGCTCGTCGGGATCGAAGCCGCACGGCGCGATCGCGATGCGTCCGCCGCTGGCGCCGTACAGGCGCTCCATGTCCTGCCGGTCCTGCTGGCATTCCGCGATGATGCGGTCGGCGTGCCGCATCAGGCTGCTTTCGATACGGGTGCGCGCCGCCGGAAACGCATCCGCCGTACCCTGCGCGAGGCGGCGTACGCGGCCGAGCGCGTGGAAGGTGATCACGAACGGCAGGCCCAGCGCCTGCTTGAGGTGGCGGGCGACCATGCCGGACATGAAGAAGTTCGCGTGCACGATGTCGTACGGGGCCGGCTGGTGGCGGGCGAAGCGGGCCGCGAAGCGGGAGAAGGACGGGATGTGCGGCAGCATCTGCTCCTTGGGGACGTAATGGGCCGGTCCCGCCGGCACGTTGACGACGCGCAGGTTTTCGCGCCAGCGCACGAGCTGCTTCTGTTTCGCGTCGTCGCGGCGGGTGAAGACGTCGACGAGGTGGCCTGCCAGCGCCAGTTCGCGCGCGAGGTGCGCGACGTAGACGTTCTGGCCGCCGCAATCGATGCTGCCCGGTGCCGCGAGCGGCGACGCGTGGTCGCTGATGAGGGCGATGCGGCGTCGGCCGGCAGGGTGGGCCGGACGGGGCGTGGCGGCTGCGGCGCGTGGCCGGTCGTCGAGTTTCATGGCGGCGGTCAGCTGGTCACGGCGCGCAGCGCGGCATCCCAGTCGGCGCTGAAGCGGGCGATGGCGAAGCGTTCGCGCGCCCGCAGCTGCGCGGCCTCGCCGAGGCTGCGGGCCAGGCCGGCGTCGCCGAGCAGCGCGCGCATGGCGATGGCGAGCTGGCGCGTGTCGGTCACGGCGAACCCGGAGACGCCGTGCTCGATCACGGTCGCCATTTCGGCGGTCGCCAGTGCGACGACGGGCATGCCGATCGTCATGGCTTCGATCACGGACAGGCTGAGGCTGGAATAGCGGACGGGCGAGAACAGGAACCGGTACGCGGCGGCGAACGCGGGCAGTTGCGGATGGTCGACCTCGCCCAGGCCGCCCAGCTCCGTCGCGCCCATGCCGACGAGGTCGAGGGGCAGGGTCGTGCGCAGGCGGCCGAACAGGTCCGCGCCCATGCGCCGGCCGCGCCGCGCCAGGTGGTTCGTGATCACGAGGCCCCGCTCGACGTCGCCGCGCCAGCGCACGCCGTCGGGCACGGCGACGCCATGCTCGATGACGCGCGTCGGCGTGCGGCCGCTGTCCCACATCAGGTCGTTAAACGGCGTGACGTGCACGAGCAGCACGGCGGGATCGTCGACCGGGTGGCGCACGTCGGTCGGCCATTGCGGCCGGCGGGCGTCAGCGGCGATGTCGTCCGGGGGCAGCGAGGGCGGATCGTGCTCCAGGTAGATGCGGGGCAGCGCGCGCTGGGCGGGCGTGAGAAGTTCGTACTGGTCGCGTTCCCAGTGATGATCTTCCTGGAACAGGATGCAGTCGAAGGCCTGCGTGCGCGCCTGGTCGGCGGGCAGGTCGCGGACGTTCGGGCCGAACGGGAAGGGGCCGCAGCGGCCGCCGTAGCCGGGCGGCCGGCCCGGTTTCACCAGCACGTGGAAGTCGTGCGGCGCATGGGACAGGTAGTACAGGTAGCTGCCATGCGTGTGCCACGTCAGGACGTTCAGGCGGCGCATGACGCCTCCATGGCCCGTATGGAGGCGGCACTAAGCTCGTGTGCAATCCCGTTCTGGTTTGGCATGCTTCGCTCGCGGTCTGAATGTGACAGGTTCGACCGCGAGCGAAATGGCTGGGTTCCGGAACTAGCCCGGAGCTTGAATCTGGATCAAGGATGGCTCAGGGCTTGCGCTTGAAGCCGGTATCGTCGTCCATGTTGTCGTCGCCGTGCAGCTTGTTGGCGAAGCCGGGGCTGCGCGGGTAGCCGCCGGCGGCATCGTTCGACTTGTGCACGGGCGGGCCGTTGTGGGAACCGGTCTGCGAGCCCTGGCGGTCGGTGCTTGCGGCGCCCGTGTTGCCCGGCGAGCGCGGCAGGCCGCCGGCCACGTCGTTCGACTGGTGCACGCCGCCCACGTCCGAGTTCTGGTTCGACATCGAGCGGGAGCCGGCCACGTCCAGCTGTGTGTTGCCGCGCTGGGCTTCATGGCCGCCGGCGGCGCCCGGTCCCGGCATGCCGCCGCCCTGCGTGGAGCCCGATGCCGACTGGCGGTTGCCCATCGAGCCGCGCGGCGGCTGCGACGGCAGTTCGCTGCGCGGGCCGTGCATGCCGCCGCCCTGCGTGTGCGTGGAGGCCTGCAGGTTGCCGCGCGAGTCCGAGAGCGAGCCGCCTTGCAGGTCTGGCTGGGCGGCACTCTGGGAGGCCAGGTTGCCGCGCACGACGTCGCGGTGCATGTCGTGTTGCCGGTTCAGATCCACGCCCGAGTCTTTCGGACGGTGTCCGACAGCCTGTTCCAGTAAGCCGTAGGCGCCGGACTTCTGTTCCATCTGGCGCTGGTGGCTGTCCGTGATGCCTTGCACCGCGCCGGAGCCGCCGTTGATCTGGTTGTCCATCGAGCCGCCGGGAATGCCGGCATCCTCGCCATACTCGCGGCCGCCCACGCCGCCCTGGCCGCCCATGATGTCGCGTTGCTGGTTGCCCTGCTGCGGTACGCCGGTGCCTTGCGGATACGTGTGGTCGAGCGGCTGGCCGCGGTCGGCGCTGGCGCCCTCGGACCCGGGCGTCCATTTTTCATTGGCGCCGTTGTTCGTCTGGTTGTTCGCTTCGCTGCGTTGGTTCGCGTCCATGGTCGTCTCCTTTCGATCTGGAATTGAGATGATGCGCGTCCAGGAGCGACTTCAGTATAGGAAGACGTTGCGGTTATATGTAGGACGATTACCGACGAGTTATTTACGACTGGAAGTATTGTTTCGAGAGTGAATTTTCTGTGTCACATTGTCCTACAAAGTCATCTGAAATGCTCCTATAGTCTCATCTAGACGGCATGCCTAAGATGTTTTCCGACCGAGCGCTCATCCGATGGCATCGGCAGGCCTGCCGCGGGACGCGGCGGTTTCAACTGCAACGAGGAGAGAACATCATGGCATCCAGCAATCAAGGCAACAAACAAAGCGGCGGTACCAAGAACCGCGGTTTCGCATCGATGGATCCGGAGCGTCAGCGCCAGATCGCCAGCGAGGGTGGCAAGGCCGCCCACCAGAAGGGCACCGCCCACGAGTTCACCTCGGAAGAGGCACGTCGCGCAGGCAGCATGAGCCATGGCAACCGCCAGTCGGCTTCGGGCTCGTCGTCGCGCAGCTCGTCCAAGGGCAACAAGCAGTAATCCCACGCAACGGGACGGTGGCGGTGCCGTCCCTCTGCCAAGTTTCCACACGGGGAGCACGAGCTCCCCGTTTTGCATTTCTTTAACACAATTCTTAAATGGGATGGGGTAGAATCCTCGGGCTTTCAACCACTTAGCCCATAGGAATTCGTCGTGAAATCAGCGGTCATCCGTCAAGTCAAGAGCATGTCCATGTCGTGCGACCGGGTCGGCAACCTGTTGTTGACCAAGTTTTCCGCACACGGCGCGAGCGACGTCGCCGTCTTCGTGCCGGCCTCGATCGTGTTCTGGCTCCTGAAGCACCTGCCGGTGAACCAGGACCCGAACCTGCAGCCGCCGCCGGCCGGTCCGCAGATCACCCAGTGGGACTGGGATCACCCGAACATCCCGCGCGCGTTCACCGTGCAGTGCAAGGTCTTGCCGGGCAAGATCAGCATGACGTACAACCTCGACCGCAAACCGGACCTCACCGTCGTCCTCGACCGCAGCAACGTCGAGCTGATGCGCCAGATCATGCTGGCCTACAGCAAGGACCTGATCGACCTCGACGCGTAAGCCGAAGCGTCCGGCCGTCAGTGATGGCCGGCGGGCGTGGGCTCGGCTATCATGCGGTCTTTGACCGCTTTTCGAGGAACCCGCCCATGCCCATCAAGATCAGCCAGCTGTTCGATTCCGGTGCGATCGACGTCGTCCAGGCCACCGACCCGCGCCAGATCGACCTCAAGCTGCGCAAGGATTCTTCAGCCGACATCCACCAGTGGTTCCACTTCCGCCTGCAGGGCGCGCGCGGCCAGGCCTGCACGATCCGCTTCCTGAACGCGGGCCAGGCGACGTATCCGAAGGGCTTCGAGGGCTACCAGGTGGCGGCCAGCTACGACACCGAGAACTGGTTCCGGGTTCCGACGTCCTTCGACGGCCAGGTCATGACCGTCAACCACACCCCCGAGCTGGACAGCATTTATTACGCCTATTTCGAGCCCTACACCTGGGAGCGCCACCTGCGCCTGCTCGGTGAAGTGGCGGAGAACCCGGTCGCGCGCGTGCACGACATCGGCACGACCGTCGACGGCCGCGACATGAACCTCGTCGTGGTCGGCAATCCGCAGGCCGAGAAGAAGATCTGGGTGATCGCGCGCCAGCATCCGGGCGAGACGATGGCCGAGTGGTTCGTCGAGGGCATGATGGATGCGCTGCTCGACAATTCGAACCCGATCTCGCGCAAGCTGCTGCAGCGTGCCGTGTTCTACATCGTGCCGAACATGAATCCGGATGGTTCCGTCCGGGGCAATTTGCGCACGAACGCGGCCGGCGCGAACCTGAACCGCGAGTGGATGACGCCGTCGCCCGAGCGCAGCCCGGAAGTGCTGTGCGTGAAGAACAAGATCCACGAGACGGGCGTCGACATGTTCTTCGACATCCACGGCGACGAGGCGCTGCCGTACAACTTCGTGGCCGGCAGCGAGATGCTGGAAGACTTCACGCCGGAGCGCCTGGCCGCCCAGAACGCGTTCATCGAGCGCTACATGGCTGCCAGCCCCGACTTCCAGAACGTCTACGGCTATGCCGCGAGCAAGTACAACGAGGAACTGCTGACCCTGGCCTCGAAGTACATCGGCCACACGTTCAAATGCCTGTCGCTGACCCTGGAGATGCCATTCAAGGACAACGCCAACCTGCCCGACCCGTACGTCGGCTGGAACGGCGCCCGCAGCGCCGCGCTGGGTGCCGCGATGCTGCAGCCGATCCTGCAATCGCTGGACGACTGACATGGGCGTCGAGATCGAACGCAAGTTCCTGCTGGCGCATGAAGGCTGGCGCGGGCGGGGCGTCCCGACGCGCATGCGCCAGGGCTACCTCGTGGCGGATGCCGTGCGAACCGTGCGCGTGCGCATCGAGGGCGAGCGGGCCGTCATCACCATCAAGGGAAAAAGCACCGGCGCGTCCCGCGGCGAGTGGGAATACGAGATCCCCGTGGCGGACGCGACGGAGCTGCTCGACGGCCTGTGCGAGCAGCCGCAGGTGGAAAAGATCCGCCACCGCATCGAGCATGCGGGCCACACGTGGGAAGTCGACGAATTCCTCGGCCTGAATGCCGGGCTCGTCGTCGCGGAGATCGAACTCGATGCCGAGGACGAAGCGTTCGAGAAGCCGGACTGGATCGGCCAGGAAGTGACGGGCGAGAAGCGCTACTACAACTCCAGCCTGATCCGGATGCCGTACGCGCAGTGGCAGGTAAAGCCGTGAAGCGGCCATGAAGCGCCGCGCGCTTCTCGCGCTGGCCGTGTGCGCAATGGCCACGGCGCATGCCGCCACGCTGCCGAAGCCCAAAGCGGAGCCGTCGTACTTTCCGCCGGCCGGCGAGTGGGCCCACAAGACGCCGGGCCAGCTGGGCATCGACGCCGCCAGGCTGCGCGACGCCGTCGCGTACGCGCAGGCGCACGAGACGGCGCGGGCCCGCGACTTTTCCGACCAGAGACAGACGTTCGGCGAGCCGCTCGGTTCGCTGCCGTCGAAACGCGCACCGACGAATGGCATCGTCATCTACAAGGGCTATGTCGTGGCGGAATTCGGCGACACGCACTTCGTCGACCCGACGTATTCCGTCGCGAAGAGCATGTTGTCGACGGTCGCCGGCGTCGCCCTGCGCGACGGCAGGATCGCGGACCTCGACCAGCCCGTCGCCGCGACCGTGAAGGACGGCGGCTACGACTCGCCGCATAACGCGCCGATCACGTGGAAGCACCATCTGCAGCAGGAATCCGAGTGGGAAGGCAGCATGTGGGGCAAGAACGCGGACTTTGTCGGCCACGACGCGTTCGGTGCGGGCGAGCGCAAGCCGCGCACATTCCAGGATCCGGGCACGTTCTACGAATACAACGACGTGCGCATCAACCGCTTCGCGCTGTCGCTGCTGCGCGTGTTCGGCAGGCCCGTCCCGGACGTGTTCCAGGACGAGGTCATGGACCCCATCGGCGCGTCGCACCAGTGGAAGTGGGTGCCGTACACCAACAGCTACGTGGACATGAATGGCAAGCTCGTGGCGTCCGTCAGCGGCGGGACGCGCTGGGGCGGCGGCATGTGGATCGATTCGTGGGACATGGCGCGCTTCGGCTATCTGTGGCTGCGCCAGGGCAATTGGAACGGCCGCCAGATCGTGCCCAAGGACTATGTGAAGGCGGCACTGACGCCAAGCGCCCACGGGCCCGACTACGGTTATCTGTGGTGGCTGAACACGAAGGGCAAGAACCTGCCTGGGCTGGCGCCGACGGCATTCGCGGCGCTGGGCGCGGGCAGCAACGACATCGTGGTGTCGCCCGAGCATGATCTCGTGATCGTGTGGCGCTGGCATGCGGGCAATCCGGCCGAGTTCGCCAAACGCGTGATCGCGGCGCTGCCGGTCCGGTAATCGGCCCGGCACTGCCGTTTTTTGTAGTTTTTGAGGCGTTTTTTTTAGCGACGACAGGCCGTACCGGGCGAGAATCGGCCGCATCGATCACTTTGCGATGGGGACACAATGCGGGACGCCCGTACGACGATGGACTTGCCGGTGGCGCCGGACGCGCGGCAGGCAGCGGCCCGGTATTACCGTCCCGAACTGGACGTGCTGCGCTTCATCGCGTTCCTGTTCGTCTTCATGACGCACCGCACCGACCTGGCGCCCATCGACCAGGCGCGGCATCCGTGGTTCCATGCGTTCGCGCAGGTCGGCGTGTATGGCGTGCCGGTGTTCTTTTTCCTGAGCGCCTTCCTGATCACCGAATTGCTGGAGCGGGAACGGAGCGCGACCGGCACCATCGACGTGCGCGCCTTTTATATCAGGCGCATTTTGCGGATCTGGCCCCTGTATTTCCTGGTCTTTTTCGGGCTCGTCCTGCTCAACCTGGTCCTGCCCGGCGCCGGCGCGGACTCGCCCGCCAAATGGCTGTTCTTCATGCTGTTTGCCGGGAACTGGTACATCACGTTCAACGGCTGGATCGAATATCCCGTCAATCCGATGTGGAGCCTGTCGGTCGAGGAGCAGTTCTACATCGTCATCCCGCTCCTCGCCTCGCTCGGACGCCGCGCGCTCGTGGCGGTCAACGTCGCCGTCCTCGCCGTGTCGTACGGCGTGATCGCCTGGTATGCGCGCGGATTCACCACGCCGCCCGGCTTCAGCGGCCAATGGACCAACAGCTTCGTGCATTTCCAGTTCTTCGCGGGCGGCATGTTGCTGGCGCTGGCCTTGCGCGGCCGCCGGCCCGACTGGCATATCGCCGCGCGGGCCGGCCTGTGGATCGCCGCCATCGCCGCCTGGCTGGTCGCCTCGGCCGTGTGCGGGATCAAGGCCGATTATCCCCATTCGACCGTGACGGAAAGCCTGGCTGGCTGGGGCCTCGTGCTGGCCGGCGCCGCGCTCATGCTCGTCGCGACGCTCGGCACGCCGCAGCGGTTCCTGCCCGCCCCGCTGGTCTACCTCGGGCGCATTTCGTACGGCCTCTACCTGACCCACATCTTTTTCTTCTGGCTCGTGTACGACAAGTTCAAGCCGTGGCTGGCGGGCCTCGGCGACGACGCCGGCATGCTGCTCGCCTTTGCCGCGACCGTGGCCGTGGCCTCCGTGCTGTACCGGACGTTCGAAACCCCGTTCCTGCGCCTGAAACGACGCTTCACCCGGGTACCATCGCGCGACTGATACCCCTGCATTAATCCAGTCCACATCGCGCCCGAAGTGCGCTAGCATGCCGGCGTACCCCACCACAAGGCGCCGACCATGTCCGAACACGATCCCGAACTCATCTCCGCCAGCCTCGCGCCCGATTCCGAGGCGCGCGCCGCCATCGACCTGGCCACGCGGGGCCACCAGATCTTTCCCGTCCTGGGCGCGGACGACATCCAGCGCCTGCGCCGCTTCGGCACGTGCCGCACGTGGCCGGACGGGGCCACCGTGTTCCGTGCCTGCGTGGATTCGCCGGGCATGGTCGTCGTGCTGGCGGGGCGGTTGTCGTGCAGCCGGACGGACGCGCTCGGCAAGCGGGTCGAGGTCGTCGAGTACGGGCCCGGCCAGTTCAGCGGCGAAGTGGCGCAATTGTCGGGCCGGCCGCCGCTCGCGGACGGCTTCGCGGTGGGCGAGCTGGAAGCCCTCGTGCTCGACGCGGAATGCCTGCGCGCCGTGATCGTGGCCGAGGCCGAACTGGGCGAGCGCCTGATGCGCGCGTTCATCCTGCGCCGTGTGCAGCTCATCAACAACAAGCCGGGCGGCCCCATCCTGATCGGGCCGAACGCCCACGCAGGGCTGTTCGAGCTCGAGAATTTCCTGTCGCGCAATGCCTACCCGTACACGCGGCGCGATCCGGCCACGGACCCGGAAGCGGCCCAGCTCGTGCGCGAGCACTGGCGCAACGAGTCCGACTGGCCGCTCGTCGCGCTGCCGGACGGCTTCGTGCTGAAGAACCCGACCCTGGCCGAAGTGGGCCGCTGCCTCGGCACCTTGCCCCGCATCGAACGGGGGACCGTGTTCGACGTGCTGGTCGTGGGCGCCGGGCCGTCCGGCCTCGCGACGGCCGTGTATGCCGCCTCCGAGGGCCTGCGCGTGATGGTGCTGGACCAGCGTTCCTATGGCGGCCAGGCCGGGGCCAGCGCGCGCATCGAGAATTTCCTCGGCTTCCCGACCGGGATCTCCGGCCGCGCGCTCGCGGGCCGCTCGTACGTGCAGGCCCTGAAATTCGGCGCCGAGGTCGCGATTCCCGCGCAGGCCACGCGCCTGCTGTGCCACGAGCGGCCGCTGAAGGTGGAAATGGATGACGGCACCTGCCTGCAGGCCAGGGCCGTCGTGCTGGCGTCGGGCGCGCGCTACCGCAAGCCGGACCTGCCCAACCTGGCGCAGTTCGAAGGCCGCGGCGTGTACTACTGGGCATCGCCGGTGGAAGCGCGGCTGTGCCGCAACGAAGCCGTCATGCTCGTGGGCGGCGGTAATTCCGCCGGGCAGGCCGCGGTCTTCCTCGCGGCGCACGCGACCGAGGTGCACATGCTCGTACGCCGGGGGCTGGAAGCGACGATGTCGAGCTACCTGATCGAACGCATCGCGGCCACGCCCAACATCCATTTGCACACGCGGCGCGAGATCGCCGCGCTGGAGGGCGACGACAATGGCCTGAGCGCCGTGCGCTGCCGCAGCATCGACGGCGACGACGAGCGTGCGTTCGCCGTGCGCCGGCTGTTCCTGTTCATCGGCGCCGATCCGAACAGCGACTGGCTGCACGAGTGCGGCGTCGAACTGGACGACAAGGGCTTCGTGCTGACGGGCGCCGACACGCGCGCGGAACACGGCGCCCGTTCGCTGGAGACGAGCGTCGACGGCGTGTTTGCCGTGGGCGACCTGCGGGCCGGCTCGACCAAGCGCGTGGCCGCGGCGGCGGGCGAGGGGGCGGCGGCCGTGTCGCAGATTCACGGTTATCTGGCGACATTGGCCGAGCGCTGACCCACGGCGCATGGCGAAACAAGGTTGAGTTGAACCTTCTAGATGACAGCAGGCATAATGCGCCCGCAAGCGGCCGACCGTCCTTCGGCCCAGCCCGAGGAGTGCAATGGCCTTTTCCGTACTGTCATCATCCAGCATGCGCGGCGTGTGCGTCGCCGCAGTCTTGCTGTGCCCGCTCGTGGCCCATGGCGACGACGCCCAGGCACGCCGCCTGCGCGACATCGGCGCCATGGCCCGCTTCGTGCCGGACGAGGCATCGCGCCGGCTGCGCGCGATGGAGTGGGAAATGGCCACCGCCCCCGCGGCGCTGCGGACGGAATTCCTGTACCACTACAGCACCGCCGAGCGCGGCATCGGCGACCTGACGCATGCGCTGACCCTGGCCGACCAGCTCGTCACGTATGGCCGGCGCAACCATGACAACGTCGCCCTGGCGAAAGGCCTGATCGGGCGCGCCAACACGCTTTATTTGCGGGAAGAACTGGCCGTGTCGCATGCGACGGCGTTCGAGGCGGAACGGGTCGCCTTGGCGACGGACGACGTCCCGACGAAGGTGCTGGCGACGATCGCCGCCGGGCAATCGTTCCAGGAGGAGGGCAATTATCCGGAGGCGCTGGCGAAACTGCATGCCGCCGTCGACATGGCGCGCCACATCAAGGATGACGCCGCGCCGCTGGCCAGTGCGCTGCACACGCTGGTGCAGCTGTACCTGAACACGGGCGATTTCGACAAGGGGTGGGAGGCGCAGCGGGAAGCGCTGGCCGTGGCCAGGCAGATGGCCTCCCCGGGCTATATCGCGACGGCGCTGGGCGACGAGTTCGCGCTGGCCGTCGAGCAGAAAGCGTTCGCGCGGGCCCGGCGCGCCCTGTTCGAGGAACTCGCTCTCGAACGCAGCATGGGCGCCCGCCAGATGGTGGCGACCACGCTCGTCAACCTGTCGGATTGCTACCTGAAGGAGGGCCGGTTCCGCGAGGCCCAGACCTATGCCGCGCAGGCGCTGGAGGCCGCCCTCGACGCCAGGAGCAACAACGACGCCGCCACGGCCCGCGTCAACCTGGGCCAGGCGCTGCTCGGACAAGGCCACCTGGCCGAGGGCAAGCGGCACTTCGAAGCCGGTCTCGCCACCTATGAAAAGCAGGACGACAAGCCCGAACTGCTGGCGGTGCTGCGCGAGTATGGCTACGCGCTGGAGCATGCCGGCGACTACAAGGGCGCCGTCGACGCGTACAACCGCGAGCGCAAGCTGTCGAGCGAGATCTTCGCCGAGCAGCGCCAGAAGGCGTTGATGGAGCTGCAGCAGAAGTACGAGGCCGAGAACAAGCAGCGCCGGATCGACGCGCTGCGCCAGGAGAACCGGGCCACGAAGGCGGAGCTGGACAACCGCCGGCTGCATCAACGCATCTGGTGGATGCTCGCCATCGTCTTCGGGCTGGCGTCGGTGGTCGTCGGCCTGCTGTACCGGAAAGTGCGCCGCGCCAACGCCGAGCTGGAAGAGAAGAACCTGCAATTGAAACGGCAGGGCGCGCTCGATCCGCTCACGCTGCTGTACAACCGCCGCCACTTCCAGGAATTCATGGCCCGAACCGGCAACGAGCGCCGCACGGACGGCGACGGGACCATCGGGGGCTTGTTCCTGCTGGACGTCGACCGGTTCAAGGACATCAACGACACGCTGGGCCATGCGGCCGGCGACGCCGTGCTGAAGACCGTTGCGCACAACCTGCGCCTGGCACTCCGCGAGACCGACATGATCGTGCGCTGGGGCGGCGAGGAATTCCTCGTGTTCGTGCCGTCGGTCGCGCGCGACGGCCTGGACGAGGTGGCGCTGCGCATCCTGCACGGCATCTCGTCGCATGTTGCCGAGCATCGGGGTACGGTCGTGCCTGTGAGCGTCTCCGTCGGGTTCGCGCCGTTTCCAGTGGCGCTCGGCGGCACGGCACTGACTTGGGAACAGGTCGTCAACCTCGCGGACATGGCCTTGTACCAGGCCAAGGCGCGCGGCCGCAACTGCGCGTGCGGCGTGCTCGGCTTTCCCGACGGCGCCCCGGCGACGCTGGAGCCGATCGAGCGCGACCTGGAAGAGGCCTGGCGCCAGGGATGGGTCGACCTGTCGGTGGTGCCGGGCGACGTCGAGTACACGATGCCGGCGCGGTCGCGCGCGTGACGCTTGTCCTCCTGTTCAGCCGCCCGGCAGGTCGCGCTCGAGTTCGGCGACCTGCGCGAGCCAGCGCGCGACTACATCCAGCTCGTCCGGCGTGAACCCGGCCGTCAGGCGCGCGTTCAGGTCCCGCAGCACGGCTTGGGCCTGGCGGCTCGCGTCCTGCCCCTGCGCGGTCAGCCTTGCCCAGGCGCTGTTGCCAAGAGCCGGGGTCAGAGCCCGGTTTTAATCAATTTCCTCGAGGCTCAACAGGTTTGCTTGATGGATCTTGCCAAAAAAAGGGCTCTGACCCCGGTTTTCCAAAACAAAACCCGGCGCATGGCCGGGTCTTGTGGTTGAGGCGCTGCCTCGCGTCAGTGGAAGTGCTCGTTCCCCGCCGGCGTGTCTTCCGGCATTTCGGCATGGACGAGCTCGCCGCTCGGGTCGGCGAACAGCGGCGCGCCGCAATCGTCGCAGTATTCCGCGACATAGCGTTCGCCGATGCGCTTGACGTGGGTGATGCCGACCTCGTTCAGGTGCTTGACGATCTCGTCCAGCGGCGCGAGAGGGCGGTCGCCGCCGCCGGCCGGGCCTTCCATCGGCGTGCCGTCCTCGTCTTCCTGGCCGTACAGCGGCCAGACGATGCCGTAGACGACGTCCGGCGACTGGCGCAACGTGAAGCCGACGCGGTATTCGTCGACCTGGCTGTCGTTGACTTCGTCGCCGAAGCCGGCCACGACCGCGCGCAGGTCGTTCGGTTCGACACCCAGCGTATTGGTCAGGTAGTGGACCGCGGCGCGGATCGATACCGGCCGGATCAGTTTATCGGCCTCGCGGCACGCGACGTAATACGCTTCCGGCAGCAGCAGATCGACGCCGCAGCCCGGCAGCAGGCGCGCGATGTTCGGGCCCGCCTGGGCGCGCCATTGCTCGAGACAGTTCTCGCGCTCGGCTTCGAAATTGATGTGGTGCTGCGGTTCCTGCCAGCGGAACAGCGGGGCGCCCACCGGGGCCACGACGGCCACGAGCAGGTAGCGCGTGTCGGCCAGGAATTGCGACGTGTCCGGGCCGGGCGCGGCCGGCTTCACCGTCGAGCCCTTGTGGGCGGCGGCGGCGAGCTTGTGCGTCAGGCCATAGGTCTCGGCATGGGTGCGCGGCAACTGGTCGATCGAGTACAAGGTCGGCGCGATGGCCAGCTTCGTGTTGTCGGCCAGCAGATGGGCGGAGAAGTGCGCCGTCAGCGTGCTCAGGATGTCGCCGGGGATCGTGCCGGACGCGATCGAGAAACGGGTCCAGGCCAGGATCGGCGCAGCCACGAGCAGCACCTGCCACGTGGTCTCGGTACCGTCCTTGGCCTGCTCGGTCATCGTCGAGGACTCGCTGACCGCCTCGACGCCATCCATCAGGACGTCGTAGACCGCGAGGTCGCCCTTGAACAGGACGTTGAGGGCGGCGTCGATGCTGTCCTGGTGGTTCGTCTTGAGCAGCTTCTGCAGCTGCGTGTCGAGGTTGCGTTCCCAGGTCCGTTCTTCAACGCGGCTGGCGGCCTGCACGATGGCGTTGCTGATGCTGATGAGACGCTGGCTTTCTGCCGAAAGTTTGGGTGAGTCTTTGGAAGGGCGACGCATACGCTTGAGGAGTCTCTTCAGTAAGGTGATTCGTATTCTTGGTTGACATCTCGGGTCATGATAAACCCTTATCCCCGACATTGTAGTTGATTCGCCCATCCCCCAGTAACACGACGGCAAGATTGCCGGCGTCGCATTCCTGCCTCACCCCCGTATTTATTGGCCTTTGTGCTTGCTAAAAGTACTAATCGGAATCATAATGCGAATCGTTCTCATTCATGTTCCTGCTAAGTTCCTATTGATGACGGCGCGGCGAGACGCCCGGCAGGGCAACACCCCACACACCATGACCACGAAGAAAAACAACACCTCTTTCATCACCAGCCGCAAGCATTCCCGCACGTTGCCGACCCCTGCACTGGCCATGCTCGCGTCGCTGGCGCTGCCCGCCGTTGCCCATGCCGGTCCGGACGTCACCCCGGATCCGACGATCCCGAGCGTCCAGGTGATGGGTGCCAACCAGCAGCAGCCCACCTCGGCCAACACCAAATTCACCGCACCGCTGCTCGACACGCCGAAATCCGTCACGATCGTGCCGGCCGAGGTCATCGCGCAGACGGGCGCCACGTCGCTGACGGATGCGCTGCGCACCGTGCCCGGCATTACCATTGGCGCGGCCGAAGGCGGCAATCCGGTCGGCGACAACATGTTTATTCGCGGCTACAACGCCCAGACGGACACGTACATCGACGGCATCCGCGACGCCGGTTCGCAGTCGCGCGAGATCTTCGCCGTGGAGCAGGTGGAAGTCGTGAAGGGCCCGAACTCGGCGCTGGGCGGCCGCTCGTCGGCCGGCGGCGGCGTCAACCTGATCACGAAGACGGCGCAGTCGTATGACTTCAACCATGCCAGCATCGGCCTCGGCACGGACAAATACCGCCGCATCACGGGCGACTTCAACCGCAACATCGGCAGCAACAGCGCGTTCCGCCTGAACGTGATGGCGCACGAGAACGACGTGCCGGGCCGCGACGTCGTCGGCGGCAAGCGCTGGGGCGTGGCGCCGACCGTGACGTTCGGCCTGACCGGTCCGACGCGCGCCATCGTCAGCGTCTACCACCTGACCTCGCACGAGATCCCGGACACGGGCATCCCGTTCAACAACCCGGTCACGACCGGCACCAACGTGTCGAAGAACGGCAACGGTACCCCGTTCAACGTCGACCGCTCGACGTTCTACGGCCTCGCCAACCGCGACTTCCGCGACACGAAGAGCGACATCGCGACGATCGACCTGCGCCACGAACTGGCCAATGGCATCACGCTGCGCAACGTCACGCGCTACGGCAAGTCGAACAACGACTACGTGTGGACCCAGCCGGACGACTCGAAGGGCAACACGGTCCTGTACGGCACCGTCTGGCGCCGCGCCAACACCCGCGCGACGGAGACCCGCACGGCGTCGAACGTGTCGAGCATCTCGGGCAAGTTCGACACGGCCGCTATCAAGCATGCGTACAACGCGGGCATCGAGTTCGACCGCGAGACGACCGACCGCGCCGCTTACGTCTTCACGCCGGGCACGAACAACCCGCTGACGAACACGTTCACCTGCCCGACGTCGGGCGCCGCGACGCTGTACAACTGCACGACGCTCGTCGACCCGAACCCGTACGACCCGTGGGCCTATACCCGCAGCGTGTCGGGCGCGCTGACGCACGTGAACACGAAGACGAAGGCGGCGTACGCGTTCGACACGATCGAATTCAACCCGCAATGGCAAGTGAACCTGGGTGCGCGCTACGACGACTTCCAGACGACGCTGAACACGCTGGCGACGTCGTCGACGGCGGCTGTGACGGCGCACGTCGACAGCACCTTCTGGAGCTGGCAGACGGGCCTCGTCTACAAGCCGGCATCGAACGGCAGCATCTACCTGGCCTACGCGACGTCGGCGACCCCGCCGGGCAACGACGGCGGCGACGGCCTGGACGCGCTCACCGTGGCCGTGCAGAACCTGCAGCCGCAGCGCAGCAAGAACTTCGAGCTGGGCACCAAGTGGGACGTGATGCCGGGCGGGCGCCTGTCGCTGACGGCGGCCGTCTTCAAGAGCACGATGAACAATGCCCGCGTGACGGCGCCGGACGGCACGACGCAGAACGTCGGCCGCAAGGAAATCAGGGGCGTCGAGCTGGGCTTCTCGGGCAAGCTGTCGTCGCAGTGGAGCGTGTTCGGCGGCTATACGTACCTGGACGCGGAAATCGCGGACAACGGCTACCTGAACATCGGCACGACCGCGAAACCCGTGTACGTCGCCTCGCCGTACAACGGCAACCGCTTCCCGACGACGCCCAGGCACTCGGCCTCGCTATGGACGACGTATGCCGCCACGAAGGAGCTGACGTTCGGCATGGGCCTGAACTCGATGGCCATGGTGTACGCAAACGTCAACAACAACAAGTGGGTGCCGGGCTATACCCGCTTCGACGCAATGGCCAGCTACGCGCTGAACAAGGACGTCAGCCTGCAGCTGAACGTGCAGAACCTGACCGACAAGCTGTACTTCGACAAGGTCTCGTCGCCGCACTACGCGGGCGTGGGGCCGGGCCGCTCGGCCACGCTGTCGGCCAACGTCAAGTTCTGATCGGGAGGCGCAGTCCATGCTGCTCCATATTCCAGGCGTGCTGACCGCGGACCAGGTGAAGGCCATGCGCGCGCGCCTGGATGCGACGGACTGGATCGACGGCCGCGCGAGCGTCGGGAGCCAGGGCGCGCAGGTCAAGCGCAACCGCCAGCTGGCGGAGGGTGCTCCGCTCGCGCTGGAACTGGGCCAGATCGTCAGCGCCGCGCTGATGGCGAACCCGCTGTTCTTTTCGAGCGTGCTCCCGCTGCGCATCCTGCCGCCGTTCTTCAACAGCTACGCGGGTGGGGAACACTACGGCCTGCACATCGACGGCGCCATCCGCGCGCAGCGGGGCGGGTCACCCGTCCGTTCGGACGTGTCGTGCACCGTGTTCCTGAGCGATCCGGACGACTACGACGGCGGCGAGCTGACGGTCGTCGACACGTACGGCACGCACGAAGTGAAGCTGCCGGCGGGCGATGCGATCGTCTACCCGTCGTCGAGCGTGCACGAAGTGAAGCCGGTGACGCGCGGCGAGCGCGTGGCGTCGTTCCTGTGGGTGCAGAGCATGGTGCGCGACGACTGGAAGAGGGCGATGCTGCTGGAGCTGGATACCAATATCCAGGCCTTGCGCGCGAAGCATGGCGATGGGCCGGAGATGGTGGCGCTGACCGGCCACTATCACAACCTGCTGCGGATGTGGGCGGAAACGTAGGAGGGCAGGGCAGGGGTCAGAGCCCGGTGTTTCTTTTGGGGCTCTGACCCCGGTGCTTAGAGGCGTCGCGTCAGACCACCGGTGTAGAGAAATGGCGCCGCGTCAGACCACCGGGGTCAGAGCCCAACCATCAACACCGGGCTCTGACCCCTAGGCTCTGACCCCTCTGTTTAAGCTGCCAGCAACTGGCGCAGCACGAACGGCAGGATGCCGCCATGCTTGTAGTAATCCACTTCGATCGGCGTATCGATGCGCAGCAGGACCGAGGTTTCCCTGGTCGAGCCGTCGGCGCGGTGGATCACGAGGGTCGCCTGCATCTGCGGACGGATCTCGCCTTCCAGGCCCTTCAGGTCATACGTCTCGTTGCCGGTGATGCCCAGGGTGTCGACGCTGTCGTCGCCCAGGAACTGCAGCGGCAGCACGCCCATGCCGACCAGGTTCGAACGGTGGATGCGCTCGAACGAACGGGCGATCACGGCCTTGACGCCCAGCAGCTGGGTGCCCTTGGCGGCCCAGTCGCGCGAGGAGCCGGTGCCGTACTCTTCGCCCGCGAAGATCATCGTCGGGGTGCCTTCCGCGATGTACTTCATGGCCGCGTCGTAGATCGACAGCTGTTCGCCGCTCGGCTGGTGGATCGTGATGCCGCCTTCGACTGCCGAACCGTCGGCCTTCGGCGGGATCATCCTGTTCTTGATGCGGACGTTCGCGAACGTACCGCGCATCATGATCTCGTGGTTGCCGCGGCGCGAGCCGTACGAGTTGAAGTCGGCCTTGATGACGCCGTGGTCCTTCAGCCATTTACCGGCCGGACCGTCTTCCTTGATCGAACCGGCCGGGGAGATGTGGTCGGTGGTGATCGAGTCGCCGAACACGCCCAGCGCGCGCGCATTGGCGATGCCGGCGGCGGCCGCCTTCGGGGTCATCTCGAAGTCGCCGAAGAACGGCGGCTCGGCGATGTAGGTCGACTCCGGCCAGTCGTAGACCTGGCCCGACACCGATGACACGGCTTCCCACAGCGCGCCCGGGTTGCCCTTGACGTCGGCGTAGTTGGCCTTGAAGACGTCCGAGTTCATCGCGAGCTTCATCAGGTCGTGGATCTCCTGCGAGGTCGGCCAGATGTCGCCCAGGTAGACGTCGACGCCGTCCGCGCCCTTGCCGACCGGTTCCGTCATCAGGTCGCGCGTGACGTTGCCGGCGATCGCGTAGGCGACGACCAGCGGCGGCGAGGCCAGGAAGTTGGAGCGGATGTTCGGGTGGATGCGCGCTTCGAAGTTGCGGTTGCCCGACAGGACGGCGGCGGCGATGATGTCGTTCGACGTAATCGCGGCGTTCAGTTCCGGGGTCAGGTCGCCGGCATTGCCGATGCAGGTGGTGCAGCCGTAGGCGGTCAAGCCGAAGCCCAGCTGCGTCAGGTAAGGCAGCAGGCCGGCTGCTTCCAGGTAGTTGGTCACGACGCGCGAGCCCGGCGCCAGCGACGACTTGATGTGCGGTGCGACGGTCAGGCCTTTTTCGACGGCCTTCTTGGCCAGCAGGCCCGCGGCCAGCATCACGCTCGGGTTCGACGTGTTGGTGCACGACGTGATCGCGGCGATCAGCACGTCGCCGTTCTTCACGCGCACGCCGTTGGTCGTCTCGTACACCTTCGACAGGTCTTCCGGCGACTTGTTGAAGCCGTTTTCGCTCGTCGGCTTGGAGAACAGCTCGGCGAAGTTGTGCTTCACGTTGCCCAGTTCGATGCGGTCCTGCGGGCGCTTCGGGCCGGCCAGCGACGGGGTGACGGTCGACAGGTCCAGGTGCAGCACGCGGGTGTAGTCGATCTCGCCTTCCTTCGGGATGCCGAACAGTTGCTGGGCCTTGAAGTAGTTCTCGAAGGCAGCCAGTTCTTCTTCCGTGCGGCCGGTGCCGCGGAAGTAGTCGACGGTCTTCTCGTCGACCGGGAAGAAGCCCATCGTCGCGCCGTATTCCGGTGCCATGTTGCCGATGGTGGCGCGGTCGGTGGTCGACAGCGAGGCGGTGCCTTCGCCGAAGAATTCCACGAACTTGCCGACGACTTTTTCCTTGCGCAGCATTTCGGTGATGGTCAGCACCAGGTCGGTCGCGGTGCAGCCTTCGCGCAGCACGCCGGTCAGGTTGACGCCGATGACGTCCGGGGTCAGGAAGTAGACCGGCTGGCCCAGCATGCCGGCTTCCGCCTCGATGCCGCCCACGCCCCAGCCCACGACGCCGACGCCGTTGATCATGGTGGTGTGCGAGTCCGTGCCGACCAGGGTGTCCGGGTAGTACATCGAACCGTTCTTCATCACGCCGCGCGCGAGGTATTCCAGGTTGACCTGGTGGACGATGCCGAAGCCCGGGGGCACGACGCCGAACGTGTCGAACGCCTGCATGCCCCACTTCATGAACTGGTAGCGCTCGTTATTGCGCTGGAACTCGATCTTCATGTTCAGGTCGAGCGCGTCCGGGGTGCGGAAGTGGTCGATCGTGACCGAGTGGTCGACGACCAGGTCCACCGGGACGAGCGGCTCGATCTTCTTCGGATCGGCGCCGGTCTTGGCGGCCACGTTGCGCATCGCGGCCAGGTCGGCCAGCAGCGGCACGCCGGTGAAGTCCTGCAGGACGACGCGGGCGACGACGAACGGGATCTCTTCGGTGCGGGCGGCGGTCGGGCCCCAGTTCGCCAGCTGGCGGACGTGTTCTTCGGTCACCTTCTTGCCGTCGCAGTTGCGCAGCACGGATTCGAGGACGATACGGATCGACACCGGCAGGCGCGACAGGTTCACGCCCAGCGACTCGGCCAGGGCCGGCAGCGAGTGGAACTGGCCGGTCTGTCCGCCCGCGAGCGGGAATTCCTTCAGCGTATTCAACGTGTTCTGAGACATTCAATTCTCCTTTGTGAGGATTTTGTTGTTGCTTCGTCAAACTGTTTCATGCCGTCGCCCCCGGACTAGCCGTCCGCCTTGACGGGGGCCCAAGTACTGGCGCCACCGGAACGCTACATTGGGTCCCTGCCTGCGCGGGGACGACGTGCGGGCGTTCCGGCCCGCACATCAGCTTTTCGGTTCGGCCGGTGCCGAGGCCACCACAGGCGGCTTGGCCTGCTCGGCGTCCTTGCATTCGTTGGCCAGTTGGCGGCTCTGCTTCGAATCGAGCAGGATGCCCTTCGACGGGATGCCGATCCAGACCAGGCCGAGCTTTGCGTTCTCGTAGCGCTGCGCGCCCGTGGTCGTGCCCACCTTGTCCATGCGGCGCAGGTGGTTCTTCCAGCGCAGCGCGATGTGGCTGTCGTCCATCAGGTTGCGGTAGATGGTGACCTTGTTGTTCAACTCGCAAGAATACTCGGCCATCGTCGTGTCGGTGACGTCCGGTTCGGGCTCGTCGTCGACGACCTCTTGCTTAGTGTCCTCTTTTTTCGCCTTTTTATGCTTGGAGGATTTTGCCTTTTGTTTCAGGACTTTGGTCGCTTTGGGATGGGTTTCGGCGGCAGTCGCCGTTGCGCAAAGACCGGCGGCCGCGAGCGCAAAGGCACAGGCGGCTGCGATTTGATTCAGAGTGATGGCCATCAGATGGATTCCGGTTGATTGACGAGTGCCGCCGCGGCATCCGGCAGCGCAAGGCCGGCCAGCTTCGCGCGCTGCAACACCGTCCAATAATATCGGTAGCTGGCGCGGTCGTGCAAGCGGCCACCGTGGGCAATCGGACCCCAGTCCTTCGCCATGGCCGCGGTCAGGATGCTCGTCGCGTCGTTCACCTCCGCGAGGCGCGGCGTGAATGCCTTGACGATCGGCTTGATCTGGTCGGGGTGGATGCTCCACATGCGCGTAAAGCCGAATTCGGCGGCGGCGCGCTGGGCGTCGTTGGCGACGACGGCGCTGTCCTTGATCTCGGTCGTCACATTATGCGAAGGGACTTTGTCATGCGCATGACATGCCGCAACCATCTCCAGCTTCGCCCGGACGACGAGCGGATGGGTAAATTGACCCGGCGTACGCATCGCGGCGGCCGGTACCGCGCCGTAGTGGGCCGAAACGAAATCCATGATGCCGAACGACAGGCTTTCGACCTGGGGCAGGGCGGCGATCGCGTACACGTCGTGCAGGGCGCCGTGCGTTTCGATCAATACGTGCAGCGGGAGAAAGTGACGGCCGGCCTTCGCGGCGGCCTGGTTGACCAGCTCTTGCGCGCGCACGACGTCTTCGAGGCTGTTCGGCTTGGGCAGGACGACGTAGGCGAGCTTGTGCGCGGCGGCGCCGACGATGATCTCGACGTCCTGCGCGAAGTGGGGGCTCCCGACGTCGTGCAGGCGGGCGCCGATGCGGTTGTAGCGGTTGTCGTCGCTGTTGATGAGCGCCGCGACCAGTTCCGCGTGCGCGCGCTCGGTGCCGGCGCTGGCGCCGTCTTCACAGTCGAAGGTGATGTCGAAAATGGGACCAAGCTCTTGTTGCAGGGCCATCGATTTGCGCATCAGCTTCTCGCTGCCGGCATAGTGGTCGCAGGCAGGGAGCAGCAGCGGCTGGCGTTGGCCCTGGAATAAAACCTCGGAAGGATGCATTGTATCGTCTTGGATATGCGTTAACGTGGCGTAGGGTGGGCGCGGGGTGCCCACCCTACGAACCGCGCATCTGCGGTAGGGTGGGCACCTCGTGCCCACCAAACGTATGCCTACCGGTCCGGCGGGATTACTGGCCCAGCAGGTGAGCGACGCCAGCGCGCTCTTCGTTCAGTTCGTTCAGGGTCAGGTTGATGCGCTCTTGCGAGAACGCGTCGATGTCCAGGCCTTGCACGATCTTGTACTCGCCGTTCTCGGTGGTCACCGGGAAGCCGAAGACGATGCCTTCCGGAATGCCGTACGAACCGTCCGACGGCACGCCCATCGTGGTCCACTTGCCGTTGGTGCCCAGCACCCAGTCACGCACGTGGTCGATGGCGGCGTTGGCGGCCGAAGCAGCCGACGAGGCGCCGCGGGCGTCGATGATGGCGGCGCCGCGCTTGCCGACGGTCGGCAGGAACGTGTTGGCGTTCCATTCCTGGTCGTTGATCAGGTCCTTGACCGACTTGCCGTTGACCGTCGCGAAACGGTAGTCGGCGTACATGGTCGGCGAGTGGTTGCCCCAGACGACCATCTGCTCGATGTCGCCGACGGCAGTGCCGGTCTTGGCGGCGACTTGCGACAGGGCGCGGTTGTGGTCCAGGCGCAGCATGGCGGTGAAGTTCTTGGCCGGCAGGTTCGGGGCCGATTTCATCGCGATGTGGGCGTTGGTGTTGGCCGGGTTGCCGACCACCAGGACTTTCACGTCACGCGACGCGACGGCGTCCAGTGCCTTGCCCTGCACCGTGAAGATCTGGGCGTTGGCTTCCAGCAGGTCTTTACGCTCCATGCCCGGGCCGCGCGGACGGGCGCCGACCAGCAGGGCGACGTCCGCATCCTTGAATGCGGTCATCGGGTCGCTGTGGGCGGTCATGCCGGCCAGCAGCGGGAATGCGCAGTCTTCCAGTTCCATCATGACGCCTTTCAGCGCCTTCTGTGCTTTTTCGTTGTCGATCTCGAGCAGCTGCAGAATGACCGGCTGGTCCTTGCCCAGCATGTCGCCGTTGGCGATGCGGAACAGCAGGGAATAGCCGATCTGGCCGGCCGCGCCGGTAACGGCAACGCGCTTAGGGGTTTTAGCCATGATGAATCTCCAAAGTGGGAAAGAAAAACGGGGCGACGCAGAGGATACGCCAGTTTGGGAAAACTGCAATCATACCAAAAGCACTACCCACGAGCCGGGCGTGCGACGGTTGCCGACAGGCGGGGCGCCCACGCTCGATCGATCGCGAGTGTATGCCCGTACGATTCCATCTGTCAATTCATATCATATGTCTTATATAAGACACATAATCTGAGGGTTTCTCCACTGGACGGACAATGGGATTTATGAAAAAATCGATGTCTATGAACCCAGCCCCGTCCAATCCGAACAGCAATGGCGCCACGACTACGAGCGCCGGCAGCGCTGTCGGCGGCGCGGCGCCTTCCCCCACATTCTCTCCACTTTACCAGCAGATCAAGGCGCTCATCACGCAGAGCCTGCAGTCCGGCGAATGGAAACCTGGCGAGCTGATCCCCAGCGAAGTCGAGCTGGCCGGCCGCTACAAGGTCAGCCAGGGCACCGTGCGCAAGGCCATCGACGAGCTTGCCGCCGAGCACCTCGTCGTGCGCCGCCAGGGTAAAGGTACGTTCGTCGCGACCCACAACGAGGCGCGCGCCCACTTCCGTTTCCTCAAGCTGATGCCCGACGAGGGCGTCCCCCAGCATTTCGATCACGAATACATCGAGGTGAAGCGCATCCGTGCGCCGGCCGAGGTGGCGCGCCTGCTCGACCTGAAATCGGGCGACGCGGTCGTCTATATCAAACGGCTGATGAGCGACGGCGGCGCGCCGACGATCCTGGAAGAACTCTGGCTGCCGGGGCAGTTGTTCAAGGGACTGACGGCCGAGCGTCTCGCGGAATACAAGGGCCCGATGTATGGACTGTTCGAATCGGAATTCGGCACGCGCATGATCCGCGCGTCGGAAAAGATCCGGGCGGTGGCGGCCGATGCACCGACGGCGCAGGCGTTGAAAGTCCCGGAAGGAACGCCGCTGCTGTGCGCGGACCGGGTGTCGTTCACCTATGGAGACAAGGCGGTCGAGTTGCGGCGCGGGCTGTATCTGACCTCCAAGCATCATTACCAAAACGAATTGTCGTGAATTGTTTTTGCGGCGGATCTATGCTGCTGCATGAATCGCTTGCAGCGATTACAATGCCTTGATTTTGGGCAAGCGTCGAAGAGCAACCGGCGTGGTCCGGGGTCAATATAAATAAACGCTTTAAGGGAGGTGTTCCAATGTCCGAAGCCGTGAAGAACGCGCAAAAAAGAGGGCAGCCGATCCGTAACGTGAACATTACGGATATCACGATGAACTACAGGCAGCCGCCGTCGGCCATCGTGTCGATCCTGCACCGTATCAGCGGCTTCGTGCTGTTCCTGTTCCTGCCGTTCCTGCTCTACCTGTTCGAGCAGAGCATCCGTTCCGAGATCTCGTTCGCGCACTTCGCCGGGATCGTCAGCCATCCGTTCACGAAGATCGTCATCCTGGGCCTGTCCTGGGGCTACCTGCACCACTTCTGCGCCGGCATCCGCCACCTGTTCATGGACAACCACATGGCCCTGGACAAGGACGCGGCGCAGCGCACCGCGCGCTACGTGCTCGTCGTCGCCCTGGCGCTGACCCTGCTGGTCGCCCTCAAACTGTTCGGAGTGTTTTAATCATGGCTACCCCCAAGAATATCGGACAGCGCCGCCTCGTCGTCGGCGCGCACTACGGCATGCGCGACTGGCTGGCCCAGCGCGTCACCGCCATCGTGATGGTCATCTTCACCGTCATCCTGCTGGTCTCGTTCCTGACCGGGCAAAACTTCACCTACGAAGGCTGGGCCGGTCTGTTCGCCCGCCAGTGGTTCAAGCTTTTCACGATGGTCACGTTCTTCGGCCTGTTCTACCACGTGTGGGTGGGCATCCGTGACATCTGGATGGACTACGTCAAACCGGTCGGCATCCGCCTGACCCTGCAGATCGCCACGGTGCTCTGGCTGCTCGCCTGCGCCGCCTGGACTGTGCAAATTCTCTGGAGCGTGTAATCGTGGCAGCAATCAACACCAACATCCCTGTCCGCCATTTCGACGTCGTCATCGTCGGCGCCGGCGGTTCCGGCCTGCGCGCGGCGCTGCAACTGTCCGAAGCGGGCCTGAACGTGGCCGTGCTGTCGAAAGTGTTCCCGACCCGCTCGCACACGGTCGCGGCGCAGGGCGGCATCGGCGCATCCCTCGGCAACATGAGCGAGGACGACTGGTACTGGCACATGTTCGACACCGTCAAGGGGTCGGACTACCTGGGCGACCAGGACGCCATCGAATTCATGTGCCGCGAAGCCCCGAAGGTCGTGTACGAGCTCGAACACTTCGGCATGCCGTTCGACCGCAACCCGGACGGCACGATTTACCAGCGTCCGTTCGGCGGCCACACCGCGAACTTCGGCGAGAAGCCGGTGCAGCGCGCCTGCGCCGCGGCCGACCGTACCGGCCACGCGCTGCTGCACACGCTGTATCAACGTAACGTCCGCTCGCGCACGCACTTCTTCGTCGAATGGCAGGCGCTGGACCTGGTCCGCAACGCCGACGGCGACGTCCTCGGCGTCGTCGCGCTCGAAATGGAAACGGGCGACGTCATGATGCTGCAGGCGAAAACGACCGTGTTCGCCACGGGCGGCGCGGGCCGTATCTTCGCCGCGTCGACCAACGCCTTCATCAACACCGGCGACGGCCTCGGCATGGCGGCACGTGCCGGCATCCCGCTGCAGGACATGGAGTTCTGGCAGTTCCACCCGACCGGCGTGGCCGGCGCGGGCGTGCTGATCACGGAAGGCGTGCGCGGCGAGGGCGGTATCCTCATCAACAGCAACGGCGAACGCTTCATGGAGCGCTACGCGCCGACCCTGAAAGACCTGGCGCCGCGCGACTTCGTCTCGCGCTCGATGGACCAGGAAATCAAGGAAGGCCGCGGCGTGGGCCCGAACAAGGACCACGTGCTGCTGGACCTGCGCCACATCGGCGCGGACACGATCCGCAAGCGCCTGCCGTCGATTCTCGAGATCGGCCACAAGTTCGCCAACGTCGACGCGACCAAGGAACCGATTCCCGTCGTCCCGACCATCCACTACCAGATGGGCGGCATCCCGACCAACATCCACGGCCAGGTCGTCACGCCTGACGGCACCGGTTCGCAAAAGGTCGTCAATGGGCTGTACGCGATCGGCGAATGCTCGTGCGTGTCGGTGCACGGCGCGAACCGCCTGGGCACGAACTCGCTGCTCGACCTCGTCGTGTTCGGCCGCGCGGCCGGCAACCACATCGTCGCGCAGAACCTGAAGGAGCAGGGCAACCGCGCGCTGCCGAAGGATTTCGCGGACTACGCGCTGGGCCGCCTGAACCGCCTGGAAAACTCGACCGGCGGCGAGAAGGTGCAGGACGTGGCCAACGCGATCCGCGCGACGATGCAGAAGCACTGCGGCGTGTTCCGCACCCAGGCGCTGATGGACGAAGGCGTCAAGGAAATCATGGCCCTGGACGAGCGCCGCAAGCACGTCTCGTTCAAGGACAAGTCGAAGGTGTTCAACACGGCGCGCATCGAAGCGATCGAGCTGGACAACCTGATCGAAGTGGCCAAGGCGACCGTCGTGTCGGCCGCGGCGCGCAAGGAATCGCGCGGCGCCCACGCCCACAGCGACTACGAGCAGCGCGACGACGTGAACTGGATGAAGCACACCCTGTTCTACTCGGAAGGCAACCGTCTCGATTACAAGCCGGTCGTGACCAAGCCGCTCACCGTCGACACGTTCAAACCGAAGCCCCGCACGTTCTAAGCACTTGTCCCGGTAGGGTGGGCGGCCCCCGCCCGCGCGTGACGTTCGCGGCTCGTTGGCGTCACGTGGGCACGGGGTGCTCACCCTACGATTAAAGAATATGAGGTAACACATGGCACGCACAGTCCACCTGAAGATTTACCGCTACGATCCGGACAAGGATTCGAAGCCCTATATGCAAGACGTCACCGTCGAGCTGAAAGACACCGACAAGATGCTGCTGGACGCGCTGCAGCGCATCAAGGCCGACGTCGACGACTCGCTGGCCCTGCGCCGCTCGTGCCGCGAAGGCGTGTGCGGCTCGGACGCGATGAACATCAACGGCAAGAACGGCCTGGCCTGCACGACGAACCTGAACGAGCTGACGCAGCCGATCGTGCTGCGTCCGCTGCCGGGCCTGCCGGTCATCCGCGACCTGATCGTGGACATGACCAACTTCTTCAAGCAGTACCACTCGATCAAGCCGTATTTGATCAACGACTCGATCCCGCCTGAAAAGGAGCGTCTGCAGTCGCCGGAAGAGCGCGAAGAACTCGACGGCGTGTACGAGTGCATCCTGTGCGCGTGCTGCTCGACGTCGTGCCCGTCGTTCTGGTGGAACCCGGACAAGTTCGTCGGTCCGGCCGGCCTGCTGCAGGCGTACCGCTTCATCGCCGACTCGCGCGACGAGGCGACCAACGAGCGCCTGGACAACCTGGAAGACCCGTACCGCCTGTTCCGCTGCCACTCGATCATGAATTGCACGGACGTGTGTCCGAAGGGTTTGAACCCGAACAAGGCCATCGGCAAGATCAAGGAATTGCTGGTACGCCGCGCGATCTGAGTAGGGTGGGCGGCCTCCGCCCACGCGTGACGCCTGCGACATGTTGGCTTCCGCGTGGGCTCGGGGAGCCCACCCTACAACCCAGTAAAACTACCGTACTGCCGGCATCCGGCAGCCGGAGTATAGTGTTGACCCAACAACGGACTCTAGTGTGAATACGCATCAATCCGACCCCGCCAACCGTGCCCGCCTGCGCTGGCGCGCCCGCCGCGGCCTGCTCGAGAACGACCTGATCCTCACGCGCTTCCTGGATGCGCATGAAGAAACCATGACGGACGAGGAAGTCGATGCGCTGACCCGTTTGCTGGACCTGGCGGATAACCCGCTGATGGACCTGCTGCTGGGGCGCGCCGAGCCCGAAGGCGAGGTCGACCTCCCGCACGTCCGCGCCCTGGTGGCGCGGCTGCGGCAAGCCTGAGCGAAACCGGAAGATTTCGTTTTATTTTGTCTTGTAGACTCACCTCCCAAAGAAGGAAGTGCCATGAACATCTCTGATACCAAAGCCACCCTGTCGTTCTCGGACGGCAGCCCATCGGTAGACATGCCGATCTACAAAGGCACGATCGGCCCGGACGTCATCGACATCCGCAAGCTGTACGGCCAGACCGGCAAGTTCACCTATGACCCTGGCTTCATGTCGACCGCCGCCTGCCAGTCGGCCATCACCTACATCGATGGCGACAAGGGCGAGCTGCTGTACCGCGGCTACCCGATCGAGCAACTGGCCGTCAACTGCGACTTCCTGGAGACCTGCTACCTGCTGCTGAACGGCGAACTGCCGAACGCCAAGCAGAAGGAAGAATTCGTCGCCACCGTGACCAAGCACACGATGGTCCACGAGCAGATGCAATTCTTCTTCCGCGGCTTCCGCCGCGACGCGCACCCGATGTCGGTGCTGGTGGGTACCGTCGGCGCCCTGGCGTCGTTCTACCACGACTCGCTGGATATCAACGATGCCAAGCAGCGCGAGATCTCGGCCATCCGCCTGATCGCCAAGCTGCCGACCCTCGTCGCCATGGCATACAAGTACTCGATCGGCCAGCCGTTCGTGTACCCGCGCAACGACCTGTCGTACAGCGCGAACTTCATGCGCATGATGTTCGGTAACCCGTGCGAAGAGTACAAGGTCAACGACGTCCTCGTCCGCGCCCTGGACCGCATCCTGATCCTGCACGCCGACCACGAGCAGAACGCATCGACCTCGACCGTCCGCCTGGCCGGTTCGTCGGGCGCCAACCCGTTCGCGTGTATCGCAGCCGGCATCGCCTGCCTGTGGGGCCCGGCACACGGCGGCGCGAACGAAGCCGCACTGAACATGCTGAAGGAAATCGGCTCGGTCGAGAACATCCCGGCCTTCATCGAGAAGGTCAAGGACAAGAACTCGGGCGTGAAGCTGATGGGCTTCGGTCACCGCGTGTACAAGAACTTCGACCCGCGCGCCAAGCTGATGCGCGAAACCTGCCACGAAGTGCTGAACGAACTGGGCCTGCAGGACGACCCGCTGTTCAAGCTGGCGATGGAACTGGAAAAGATCGCCCTGAACGACGACTACTTCGTGTCGCGCAAGCTGTACCCGAACGTCGACTTCTACTCGGGCATCGTGCAGTCGGCCCTGGGCATCCCGGTCTCGCTGTTCACCGGTATCTTCGCGATGGCCCGTACCATCGGCTGGATCGCCCAGTGGAACGAGATGATCGCCGATCCGGAACAGAAGATCGGCCGTCCGCGCCAGCTGTTCGTCGGTTCGACCGTCCGCGACGTGCCGACCATCGACAAGCGTTAATCGACCTGTCCCGTCGTCGGAAAGCGAGCCTGCGGGCTCGCTTTTTTTACGCCTTCGTATAAAATATACAGTGTATAAATAAGGAGACTTCATGACGACCGGACACGTATTCATCGCCACGAGCCTGGACGGCTACATCGCGCGCCCCGACGGCGACATCGGCTGGCTGCTCGCCCGCGACGAGCCGAACGAAGACCACGGCTACGATGCGTTCATCGCCGACAAGGACGCGATCGTGATGGGCCGCGGCAGCTACGAGAAGGTCGCGACGTTCGATCCCTGGCCGTACGACCGGCCGGTACTCGTGCTGTCGCGCCAACTGGCCGGTACGCCCGTTCCCGACCGCCTGCGCGGCAAGGTGCGTTTCGCGGACCTGTCACCGCCCGATGCCATGCGCGCCCTGGAGCAGGACGGCGTCCGCCGGGTCTACGTGGACGGCGGCCAGGTCGTGCAGGCATTCCTGCGCGCCGGGCTGATCGAGGACATGGTCATCACGACGGTGCCCGTCCTGATCGGAGCGGGCCGGCCGCTGTTCGGGGCACTCGCGGCCGACCGCGACCTGGCCCTCGTCGCCAGCCGCAGCTTCCCGTCGGGCCTCGTGCAATCCACGTACCGCGTGCTGCCATGACGCGCCCGCGCGGCCGGCCCGCGCGCGGGCAGGGCGTCACGCGCGACGCCATCCTGGATGCCGCGCTGGACCTGCTGGACGAGGATGGCGACGCCGGCCTGACGATGCGCGCGCTGGCGGCGCGGCTGGGCGTGACGCCGATGAGCCTGTATCACCACGTGACCGACCGCGCCGGGCTGTTGCGGGCGTTGTCGGACCGGTTGTATGGCGACGTGCTGCAAGGTGTCGACGCGGCCGCCGGTCCCATCGACGGGATCCGGACGCTGCTGACGCGCTATCACGACGCCGTCGTCGCGCACCCGCAGTTGACGCTCGCGATCTTTGCCGAGCCGGCGGCCTTCGCCGGCGCGAGCCGCGAGATCACGGACCGCCTGACCGCGCTGCTCGCGGCCGTCACGCCGGCGCACCTGCTGTGGCGCGATATCCTCGTCGACCACGCGCACGGCAGCGGCCTTGCGCTCATCGCCGCCCGCGCCGACGCGGCGCGCGTGGACGCGCTGCGGGAGGCGTACCTGCAGGCGCTGGACTGCCTGCAGGCGTCATTCAGTCGACGTTGACCAGGGACACCAGGCTGGCAAGGCCACCCGTCACGGCCGGCGTGTTCGAATTGTCGTACGCGATGACCTTGCAGCCGGCGGCCAGCGCTTCCACGATCGGGACGCAGAAGCCCGCGTGGCGGGCCGGCGGCACGAACACGTCGGCATCGCGCAGGATCCGTTCCTTGGCGTCTTCCGGTGCGTCGCCGTGCAGGCGCACGACGATGCGGTCGCCGGCATCGCGGGGCAGGTTGGTGGTCGCCGCGGGCATCATGGCGAGCAGCACCGGATCACGCTTCCGGACTGCGCGAATACAGCCGGATGAGGATATGTTGATGCGGGGCGCGCTACGAAAATCAGACATTTGCTGTTGTGTTGTCGGATAGGCTGTCAGTTTTGGATCTTCTTTCGATCATGCCTACTCATTATCCAAAGACGCTACCTGAAGCCCATCGAGCATTCATCGACGTGGCATTGCGTGTGTTACCAGAAGATTCCAGGATTCTTGGGTTAGCAGCCGCAGGCTCCTACCTGACCGATAATATGGATGAGTTCTCGGACCTGGACCTGGTCGTCATCACGGAGCCTGGCAAGCAGGATGAGGTATTGCGCGACCGTGTCGCGATCGCGCGAGAACTTGGCACCTACCTGGCAGGATTCACTGGCGAGCATGTCGGGGAACCACGCGTACTCATCACGTTGTATGGGTCGCCTTTGATACACGTCGATCTCAAGTTCGTTTCCTTGGCCGATGCGCATGTCCGGGTCGAGGAGCCCGCGGTTCTCTGGCAGAGGGACGAACGCGTTTCTGGCGCACTCTCGCAAGGTCGTGGCGTTTATCCTCAGCCAGACATTGCCTGGATCGATGAACGTTTTTGGATCTGGATGCACTACGGTGCGTCGAAGATCGGCCGCGGAGAAATTTTCGAGGCCATCGACATGATCAACTACGTCCGGTCCAATGTACTGGGTCCACTCGCACTACGCAGAGCGGGTGCCCGGCCTCAAGGAGTACGCAGGTTGGAAACTGCGGACCCGGACTTCGCAGCCGCATTGCGGGAAACGGTCCCCTCCTGTACGAAGGCGGACTGCCTGCGGGCGCTGCATGTCAGTGTCGACTTGTACCGCCAGTTGCGTGCCGATTACGCCAACCTGAAACGACATGAAGGCGTCGAGCAGGAAGTGTTGGCATATATGCAAAAAATTGGTATCGGAATGTAAGATGTGCCGAAAATGAAAAGGCCGCCGGATCGCCCCGGCGGCCTTGGCATGTCCACGTTATCGATGAATGGTCAGACGGCGTAATACGCCTCGACCGTACCTTTCAGCTTGATCAGCATCGGGCGGCCCTTGCGGTCCAGGGTTTTGCCGGCGGCGACCTTGATCCAGCCTTCGCTCAGGCAGTATTCCTCGACGTCCGTGCGTTCCTTGCCGTTGAAACGGATGCCGACCGGGTGCTTGAAGACTTCCGCGTCATGGTGCGGGCTCTTCGGGTCGATGGACAGGCGGTCGGGCAGGGGTGGGAGTTGGGTAGTATCGTTCATGGCGGGAATTATCCACGATTCCGCGCGCCCGCGCGAGCACCGCGTGCTCCGTCCCGGTGGACGCAATTGCACCATTTCGCTATGCTCGGCCGAAGTGCATCCGATCCTGGCCACATGAGGACATCAAGACCATGAAATCGCTCATCCTCGCCTGCTGCCTGTTCGTGGCCGGCCTCGCGCACGCCGCCGGCGTCGACCCGGCCCTCGCGCAGCAGGTCAATGCGTTCGTCGACGGCTGGCACGACGACGCCGCGCACGCGCGCATGCGCTACTTCGACAAGATGGCGCCGGACGGCGTCTATATCGGCACGGACCGCACCGAGCTGTGGCAGCGCGACGCGTTCCGCGAGTGGGGCCGCAAGTACTTCGAGGGCAAGCAGGCCGCGTGGGTCTTTCATCCCACGCGGCGCAATGTCTACGCGACGGCGGATGGATCGATGATCTGGTTCGACGAATTGCTCGACACGGAAAACATGGGCCATTGCATGGCCAGCGGCGTCATCCGCAGGACGCCGGCCGGGTTCGAGATCGTGCATTACCAGCTGTCGCTGGCGGTGCCGAACGAGGCGGCGAAGAAGGTGATCGAGGTGGTGAAAACGGCCGAATCAAGGTAGATAGCGCACTATTCACTGTGGATATCCCGTAGAGAGCGCATTAAGGATTGATTTAGTTCGATTGTATTATTAATATAATTCAACAGAAATAATCATTTCGGCAATACGGCACGACGGGAGCGCAGTGAAAGGTATCGTTTTTAATTTGTTGGAAGAGGCCGTCAGCAGCACATACGGCGACGCCGCGTGGGATCGGCTGCTCGATGCGGCAGGACTGGAAGGCGCCTATACATCGCTCGGCAGTTACGACGACGCCGAGATTGCGGCCCTGGTGCGTGCGGCAGCGGACGCCCTGGACATACCGGAAGATACCGTGTTGCGCTGGTTTGGACGCAGGGCGATGCCGCTGCTGGCGCGGCGTTACCCGGTGATCTTCGACAGCCATGCGAACGTGCGCAGTTTCCTGCTGAGCCTGAACAACATCATTCATCCCGAGGTCTGCAAGCTCTATCCCGGCGCGCGGATGCCCGTCTTCGCTTTCGATACGAGCGTCGCCGGCGTGCTGAAGATCGGCTACGACTCCCCCCGCCGCTTGTGTGCGCTTGCCGATGGGTTCATGCACGGCGCCGCCACGCTTTTCGGCGAGCGGATCGAGCTCGAACAGCACGAATGCATGCACCGCGGCGATCGCCGCTGCGAGTTCCACGTGCGCTTCGAGCCGGCATGAACGGGCTCGACAATGCGGAAGCCGCGGCGGAGATCGCCCGCCTCCAGCGGCGCGTGCGGCGCGAAGCGGCCGCGCGCCATGAAGCCGAGGCGATCGCCGAGCGGGGCCTGCGTGATTTGTACCAGCGGCAGCAAGAAATTGCCCTGCTGGAGAGTATCGCGGTGGCCGCCAACGAGGCGGACGACGTCCATGCCGCGATGGCGCGCGCGCTCGAGGCAATGTGTCGCTATGCGAGTTCGCCCCTCGGCACCCTGTGGCTGGTGTCGGGGCCGCGAGGGCAGCAGCGGCTCAACGCCACCGGCATCTGGTATGACGAGGCTGCGCGCAACGGGGCCAGTCCGGTCCAGGAACTGCGAACGCGCACCGACGCCGACATGTTCGCGCCCGGCGTCGGGCTGCCAGGGCGGGTCGCGCTGAGCGGCAGGCCGGAATGGGTGGCCACCGATGGCACGGGCACGGTCGAGCTGCCGCGCCTGCCACTGATCGTCGGCGCGGGGTTTGCTTCGCTCGTCGCGTTTCCGGTGATGATCGCCAGCGAAGTGGTCGCGGTGGTCAAGTTTTTCAGCCGCAAGCGCGAGGCGCCGGACGAATCGCTGCTGCGCCTGATGGCCCAGGTCGGCACGCAGCTCGGCCGCGTGTTCGAGCGTTGCCGCGCGCGGGACAAGCTCATGCACAATGCGCTGCACGATCCCCTGACGCAGCTGGGCAACCGCAGGCTGTTCCTGGAACGTCTCGAGCACCTGCTGCAGCGTACGCGGCGCAAGCCGGGCGACCATTTCGCCGTGCTGTTCGTGGACCTGGACCGCTTCAAGTCGATCAACGACGGCCTGGGACACCAGTGCGGCGACCAGTTGATCATCGCTGCGGCCCGGCGACTGTCGGCCTGCCTGCGCCAGAACGACATGGTGGCGCGCGATGTCGCGTTCGCGCACGAGCACCTGGTCGCGCGTCTCGGCGGCGATGAATTCGTGATCCTGCTCGACCAGGTCGGCAGCGCCGAACATGCGATCCTGGTTGCGGAGCGCATCATGAGCGTGCTGGCCGAACCCTTCGACGTGGCCGATCAGCGCGTGTTCGTGACCGCCAGCGTGGGCATCACCCTGAGCGCGACCGGCTACGCCCACGTCGAGGACATCGTGCGCGATGCCGACATCGCGATGTACCACGCCAAACGCACCGGGCGCGCGCGCTGGATGATGTTCGACCAGGCCATGCAGCGGGCTGCCGTGAGCCGCCTGCGGATGGAAGCCGATCTGCGCTACGCGATGGACCGCCGGGAGTTCTTCCTGGAGTACCAGCCGATCGTTGCCCCGCTCGACGGCCGGGTGCGCGGTTTCGAAGCCCTGCTGCGGTGGCGCCATCCGGTACATGGCCTCGTGCCGCCGGCCCGGTTCATCCCGATCCTCGAAGAAACCGGCCTGATCGAGCCGATCGGCGCATGGGTGCTGGGGGAGGCGTGCCGCCAGCTGCGCGACTGGCAGCAGGCCTTCGACATGCACCTGACGATGAGCGTGAACGTGTCGGCGGTCCAGTTCACGGACGAGGGCCTCGTCGGCGTGGTGACGCATGTGCTGGCCGAGACGGGCATCGCGCCCGCCACGCTCAAGCTCGAGCTGACCGAAACCGCCGTGATGGCGGACGCCGAAAGGGCACTGGCCGCGTTCGCGCAATTGAAGGCGCTGGGCGTGCGGGTCAGCCTGGACGATTTCGGCACCGGCTACTCGTCGCTCAGCTACCTGCGCCGCCTGCCGATCGACACGCTGAAGATCGACCGCTCGTTCGTCAGCAAGCTCGATTGCCACGACGACAAGCGCCAGATCGTCGAGGTGGTCCTGACGCTGGCCCGCGCGCTCGGCATGGACGTGGTGGCGGAAGGCGTGGAGACCGAAGCCGAGCTGGCGCTGTTGCGCGAGATGGGCAGCGACCTCGTGCAGGGCTATTATTACTACCGCCCCCTTGCTACGGAGCCCGCCACGCGGGTACTGGCCGGGCAGTTCGGATCAGAATAACTCGAGGTTCTGCGGCGCCGACGGCGGCGGCGATTTCTTCACGGGCGTCTTCGGCGCAGCCCATGCCTTCATCTCTTCCGCCGGATAAGGCCGCAGGAAGCTGTGCGCCAGCTCCGGATCGCGGCAGTGCAGCCACGCGTCGACGTCGCTCGGCGGCAGCACGACGAGCGCGCGCTTTTCGTCGTCGGGCTTGTGGAAGCGCCGCATCAGCGGATGATCGTCCGCGTTGATCGTGATCTGCGTGAACGACGCCGCGATCGTCCCGTCGGCCTCCGACCACTCGCGCCACAGGCCCGCCACGAAGAACACGCCGTCGTCCCGCATGCCGATGCCGAAGCGTTCGGCGCGGCCGCTCTCGTAGTTGGGCTCATAAAAACAGGTCATCGGCACGGCGCACAACTGGGTACGGCGCCAGGCCGGGGCGAACGAGCGCTTTTCGCCCAGCGATTCGGCGCGCGCGTTCATCGTGTCGAACGGTTTGACACCGGCCGGGATGTGGCGGCGCGGGACCATGCCGTAGCTCGCGAGCTGCAGCACGCGTTCGCCGTCCGGCCCCGCGCGCACGATCGGGGCCGTGTAATCCTTCCACGTTTCGCTGGGCCAGTCCCAGTCGCGGTACAGGTCGACGAGGGTGCCGAGCACCATGTCGAGTTGTTCGGGCAGCGGGGGGCGGTAGTTGACGCACATGGCGCTAGTTTGACATAAAAACGCCCTTTAAAAGCGGTAGCGCGCGCTGACCAGTACCGTGCGCGGCTCGCCCGGCATGTTGTAGTCGTTGGCGCCACTGTGCGCGGACACGAAATAAGTCCGGTTGAGCAGATTGCGCACCGTGACCGTGACGTCGACCTTGCCGCTGTCGTAGCCGGCGCCGAGCTGCAGGACGCCATAGCCCGGCAGTGTCGTCAGGTCGTCCGGCGACGCATAGCGGCTCGATTCCGCGCGGCCGCCGGCGGCGACCCAGAAGTGGCCATCGAGGCGGTGCTTGATCCATGCGTTGAACGTGTGGCGCGGCGTGAGCGCGGCCGTGTTGCCTTCGAACGGCTTGCCGGCGGACGTCAGCTCCGTCGAGTCCTCGATGGTGCCGCGCATGTTCGCATAGCCGGCGATCGCATCCCAGCCCGGCGCGATCTCGCCCATGAAGCTCAGTTCCAGGCCGCGCGTGCGCTGGCGGCCGACGGGCAACGAGAAGTTCGTGTTGGCCGGATCGGCGACCTGGATGTTCGATTGGGTCATGTCGAACAGCGCCGCGGTCAGGCTCGAACGGGCACTGAGGTCGAGCTTCACGCCCGCTTCCTTGTTGACGGTCTGCGTGGGCTTCAACGTGTCGCTGTTGGCGCGGAACGTGAACGAGTCCGCGATCGGCTGGAACGAGCGGTTCCACGAGGCGTAGACGGCCACGCGGCTCGCGGGCTGGTACACGGCGCCCAGGCGCGGCGACCAGGTGTCGTCCGTGCGCTGCAGGTCGATGTTCTTCGCCGTGCGGTCGTCGCGGTCCTGCTTCAGGCGGTCGTAGCGCACGCCGGCCAGGACTTTCCATTCCGGCGTCAGCGCCACGAGGTCCTGCAGGTACAGGCCAGCGATGTCGACGCGGTTTTGGTTATCCGCGCCGGGTGCGACGCTATCCGGCAGCACCGGCAGGTCGACGAGCACGGGGTGGAACAGGTTGTACGTCGCCACGTTGTTGCGCGAGCGGAGCACCTCGCTCTTGTTCTGGCGGCCGAGTTCCACGCCGTACAGCAGCTTGTGGTTCGTCGTGCCCCAGTCGACGGTCTGGGAGAGTTCGTTCTGCAGGTAGCGGCCGTCCTCGTCGCGCAGGCGGTGGCTCTGGCCGATGGAGACGGTCGGGTTGGCGCCGTCCTTGATGGTACCGATCGACGTGTAGTTCCGGTCGAGCGCGTAGTCGTACGCGCGCAGCACCGTATGCAGCTTCAGGTCGGGCGTGAACGCGTGGTCGAGCGTCGCGGTGGCGCTTTTCACGTCGCTCTGCACGAAAGCGCGCGCGGTGGCGTTCGCGGCGCCGAAATAGGTCTCGACCGGCACGGCGACGGGACGGCCGTGGTAGCTGGGCACGCCCTGGTCGGCCAGGCGCTTGTCGTGCAGGTAGTCCGCTTGCAGGGTCAGCGTCGTGGCGGGCGACAGCTTGAACGTGGCCGACGGCGCGAGGGCCTGGCGGCGCAGGAAGTAGCGGTCGCGGAAACCGGTCGAGTCTTCGACCGCACCCGTCATCCGGAACAGGGCGCCCTTGTCGTCGTTGGCCGCGCCGACGTCGAACTCGCCGCGGCGCTGTCCGTGCGAGCCGAGCGTGACGCCCGCCTCCAGCAGCGGATTCGCGAGCGGCTTCTTCGTCACGCGGTTGACGAGACCACCCGCCGAGCCGCGGCCATACAGGACGGAAGCCGGCCCCTTGAGCACTTCGACGCGTTCGATGTTGGAGAGGTCGCGGAAGTACAGCGCGTCGTCGCGCACGCCGTCCACGAACTGGTCGCTGATCGCCGAGAAGCCGCGGATCGTCACCTGGTCGCGCTGGCCGTCGCCGACGGAGAACGACAGGCCCGGCACGTTCTGCAGCGCGTCCTGCAGCGACAGCGCGTTCTGGTCGTGCAGCACGACGGCCGGCACCACGTTGACGGTCTGCGGAATGTCGCGCAGCGGCACGTCGATCTTGGTGGCGGTGTTGGTCTCGGTGATTTCGTACGAGCCGGTGTCGATCTTCCGGTCGCGGATGACGACTTCCGGCATCGCGGGTTCTTCGGCACGGACCGGCGTCCACACGCTGCAGGCGAGGGCGACGAGGCAGGGGAGGGGGCGCAGTACTTGTTTCATGATGTTCCTGTTGTTGTTTGAAGGTGTTGGAAATCGGACGACCGGGTCCGGATCGCGCGCATGCCGATGGCGGCAACGGCGTACAGCAAGACGACGGTCCAGAACATGGCCGACAGCGGCACCCACGCGAGCGCAAGGCCGCCCGCGCCGGCGCCGACGAGCGCGCCGGCCTTGGCGGCGCCGTTGCCGGCGCCGAGCACGCGGCCCTGTTGGTCGTCCGCCGCTGCGCGCGAGAGCAGGCCGTAAAAGACGGGCAGCAGCGCGGCGAGGCACACGCCCCACAGCACGCGCGCCAGCACGAACACGGCGATGTTCGTCGCGAGGGCCTGCACCGCGACGATGGCGACGCAGGCCCAGAGAATCCATTCGACCTGCGCGAGCACGCGTGCATGCGCCAGGTGCGCGAAGCGCCGGGCCCAGAACGGCGCGGCCACGCACAGGCCGAGCGCCGTGCCGGCATAGCACAGGCCCGTCACGCGGTTCGATACGTGCAGGACTTCGTCGGCATACAGGCCGAAGAACGTCTGCGGCATCATCTTCCCGGCCTGCACCAGCACGATACCGAGCAGCAGGCCATGCAGCCCGGCCGGCAGCGCCGCCTTCCGCTCTCGCACGCCGGAGGACCGCGTGGCCAGCGGCGCGACGGCCGGCAGGACAAACGAGGCCAGCGCCGCGCACAGCAGGCACGCCGCACCGGCCCACACGTTCACGCTGGTAAAACCCTGGGCATCGAACAGCCAGCCACCGATCACCGGACCTGTCACGGAGCCGATGGCCGTCGCGGCCTGCAACTGCGACATCAGTGCGCCGCGCGCCGCGCGCGTCACGAGCCGCGCGCCATAGGCCTGAGCCGCCGCGATATAGCCGGCGAGGGCGCCCTGCAGCAGGCGCACGGACAGGATGACGGCCACGCTGTCCGTCGCCGCGATCCACCACTGCGTGGCCGCCAGCGCGAGCAGCGCGCGCAGCAGCATCGGCTTGTGGCCGACCCTGTCGCCGAGGCGGCCCCACCACGGCGTCGTGCACATCGCCATGGCCATCGGGCCCGCGTAGGCGATGGCGCTGACCCACGCCAGCGCGTGCGGCGACAGCTCGCCCACGCGGCGCAGGTGCAGGGGCCAGAACGGGCCGCTCATCTCCATGGCGCCCATCGCCACGAGCTGCAGCGCGAACAGCCAGCGCGTGGTGGTCATGCGAGCGGATTGGGCATGGTGCCGTGCACGTCGTCCTGCGTATCGGACAGGCGCATGCGCAGGAACGCTTTCGCGGGCCACTCGTGCTCCAGCAGCGCCGCGCGTTCGGCGTGCCAGCGGGCCGCGTCGACGCGGCCGCGCAAGGCCGTGAACACGGCGTCGATCTCGCGCCGCAGGACGTCCCAGAACGGATGCTCGGGATGGCCGTACGCGCGCGCCAGCAGCAGCGCCAGTTCGGACAGGTGGCACAACAGCACGGCGTGCAGCAGCTTGTCGCGCACGGGGCCGTCGTCCTCGTACACGGTGGCGCCGGCGCGGTAGGCGTCGATCGCGAGGCCCGCGCCGCGCAGGGTGGGGCCGTGGATGCGCAGGTCGCCGAAGTCGCGCGCGAGCAGCTGCACGGGCGCGTAGTCCGCGTCGAGCATGACGAAGCTGTTCTGCTGGTGCGCTTCGAACGCGATGCCGTACACGAGATACGCGGACAGCAGAGCCGTCAGCACGGTGCGCGCGTGGCGCTCGAAGTACGCGACGGCGCCTGCGGCATGGTCGCCGTATGCGAGCGCGACGGCCTCGGTGACGAGCGGCCGGCCGCTGAACGGCGATTCCGCGAACAGGGCACCGACGGGGACCGGGAAGCGTGCGCCGTCCGCCTTCGCCATCGGATTGGCGCGATACAGGATCGCCAGGTGGCGCGCGCGGTCATCGATGCCGTCCGGGTCGAGGTAGTAGAGGCCGACATCCTCGCGCACGATGTCGAGCGTGCCGCCGAAGCCCGCTTCGGCGTCGAGGATCGTTGCGAGCAGGCGCGTGATGCGCGGTCCCATCACGGCGGACTTCGGCGACACGGTCCGCTGTACGCTCGTCAGGCGCAGCGACACCGGCAGCTTCAGGTGCGGCAAGGCCGGCGAGCCGGCCGGGACGACGGTGCGGAACGACATGGTCGGGGTCGCGTCGAGCGCCACGTCGTCCGGCAGCAGCAGGTCGCCGCGCGCGATCTCGGCCGCGAATTTTTCCGGAATCACCCTGCCGGCCTGGAAGGGATGCAGCGGCAGCGGGAGCCAGTCGGAAGGCGACTTGCCCAGCGCCGCCAGGGCGACTTTCCAGCGTAGCAGCGGCTGCGGGAAGTGCCGGCCGAACCACGCGAGGTAATCGCCGTCGCCGGTCGAGAAGGTGACGTGCGCCTTGTCCACGCGGATCGCGGCCAGCGGCACGGCCAGCGTCGGCTGGAATTCCGGCGACAGGGCCGTGACCTCGTCCGCGGACAATCCCAGCTTGGTCTTGAACGTGGGATGCCACGGATGGCCCAGCGTGCCCCATTGCTCCAGCAGCAGGGCGGGATTCGCATGGCCGGACTTGCGCAGCGCGGCGATGAAATGGGTGTCGGCCTTACCCAGTTCGGCGCGCAGCGCCCGCGCCCAGCCGCGGCGGTAGCCGAGGCACAGCACGTCGTTGGCGAGGCTGTTGTCGAGTTCGTGGATGAGCCGTTGCAGGTCCGCGCCCTGGCCCGGCAGGGAGGGCGCCACGCAGGCCAGCAGCGCGGCCGCGTGCACGACGGGCTGCGGCCGTTCCCCGGTCGCGTAGTACGACACGCCCCCGGCCAGCCGGCAATCGCCGATGCGGCCGAGGCTCAGGCCCTCGAAACGCAGCATGCCCTGTTGCGCCCACAGCGGCAGCCACGATACCGCGCCCTCCGTGATCAGCTGGTCCCGGTTCAGGAGGCGTTCGCGGAACAGGGCTTGCAATGTTCTCTGCAGGCTGCGCCGGCGGGCGTCGGACGAGGCCAGCTCGGCGGCAACGGCGTCCAGGGCGTGATCGACGGGGTTGAGCAGTTTCGGTATCGCGTTCATCGGCTTGCCTTCTCAATAACGACGGGAACGCAGCATAACGTAAACGCGAATCATTCTCAATACGATTCTCAATATTGCCCGATATGGATCAAGGCAGGGGCGTATGTTATGGTTGCGCCGATGAACACCCGATCCAACGGCGGCTACGTCGGCCGCTTCGCTCCATCGCCCACGGGCCCGCTGCACGCGGGGTCGTTGGTCGCCGCGCTGGCCAGTTATCTGGATGCGCGCGCCCACCACGGCACCTGGCTGATCCGCATCGAAGACATCGACGAGGGCCGCAGCGTGCCCGGCGCCGCCGCGGAGATCCTCGACCTGCTGCACCGGCTGGGCATGGAGTCCGACCGCGAGGTCGTGTGGCAGAGCCGCCGCAAGCACTTGTACGAGGCCGCGTACGACCGCCTCGCCGGCCACGTCTACCCGTGCGGCTGCAACCGCCGCGAGATCGCCGATTCGCGCCTGGGCGTCGCGCCCGACGGCGCCGCCATCTACCCGGGCACGTGCCGCCACGGCCTCGCGCCGGGCCGCAGTCCGCGCAGCCTGCGCCTGCGCGTGCCGGAGGCGGACGCGGACGTGATCACGTTCCAGGACCGCGTGGCCGGCGTCGTCACGCAGCGGCTGGCCAGCGAGTCGGGCGATTTCGTCTTGAAACGCGCGGATGGCTACTGGGCTTACCAGCTGGCCGTCGTCGTGGACGATGCGGAGCAGGGCGTGACGGACGTCGTGCGCGGCGCCGACCTGCTCGATTCCACGCCGCGCCAGATCTTCCTGCAGCGGCTGTTGAACGTGGCGACGCCGCGCTACCTGCACGTGCCGGTGGTGCGCAATGCGAATGGCGAAAAACTGTCGAAGCAGACGGGGGCGCTGGCCGTGCGGCCGGGGGACGAAGAAGCTGCAGTGGCCGCGTTGCGGCAATCGGCGGGGTTTCTCGGGCTGGAAGTGGGCGAGCCAGGGTCGCTGGAAGCATTCTGGCGGGTCGCGGTGCCCGCGTGGGCGGCGTTGCATGTAAGTTGATGCCTCCCCGCATCAACCATCCACCTCACACCATCGGCCGTCTCCGGCTCATCCACATCAACCCGGCGAGACCCACGGCCAGCATCGACCACTCGGCCGTCTCCGGCACGGGCGGTGCGGCCACCAGCCAGCCGCGGAGTTCCCCGTTCGGATAGAGACTCGTGTGGATGTTGACGTAGGCCTCGTTGGCGTTGATGGCGTCGATGAGGGCCGTTTCGGCACTCGACGCCGTGCCGCCGTGCGTGCTCACGAAGGCGGGATCGTAGGACATCGCGTCATCCAGCTGGATGGCCTTGCTGTAGGTGCCCGCGGTGACACCCATCGGGAAGTCCTGGAACGGCACCGCCACGGGTGCCACGCCCGTGAAGGCCGTGCCGGTGCAGCAATGGATATGGGCATCCGTGGTGGTGCCGTCCAGGTCGCGGAACGGCATGTCGACGAACATTTCCTTCCCGCCCAGGTCGATCGTCACGAGGCTGGTGCCGGGCGAGGGGTTGGGCGGGCTTTCCAGCGCACCGCTGGCGACGGCCCGATAGCTCGGGTCGGCCGGCGCGGCGCCGGCGGGCACGGCGACGGCGGTGGATGCCGCTGCCAGTGCGAGTACGGACAGAACACGTTTCATGGAGTACCTCCTGTTAAACAAAAGTCCTGCGCGCACCCCGTCCTGGGGTGCTGACTAAAAACTTAGCACTGAAGACATGGGCGGCCTCACACCATACGGTTGAGATAGTGCCCGCGGGCGACTGAGATTAGGAAAGCTTGGCATAATCGGCAACTGATCCTAATTGACCCCATTCATGCACTATCTTTACAGCATCTTTACGCTTCTCACTATTTCCTCCGTCGCCCACGCCCAGGACGCGTCCCTGCTGGCCGGTGCCATGCGCGCCGACACGGATGCCGGCAATACCTCGTTCGCGGTCAACGTCGGCTATACGCAGCACCTGCACAAGTACTTCTCGGTGAGCGCCGATTACCTGAACGAAGGCCATCCGAAGCTCCACCACCGCGACGGTCTCGGCGCCCAGCTGTGGGCGCATACGGCCGTCCCGCAACGGGGCTGGTCGTTCGGCGCCGGCTTCGGTCCCTACTATTACTTCGACACGACGACGGGCAATGGCTCCCTGGGCGACTACCGCAACGAGCACGGCTGGGGCCAGCTGATGAGCGTGAACGCGGTCTACCACCTGCATTCGCGCGCCTACGTCGAGGCACGCCTGTCGCATACGCACGGCATCACGTCGCACGACAGCTCGATGCTGATGGTCGGCATGGGCTACGAACTGGGCAGCGTGCCGCGCCCGATCCGGCTGGAAAACGCCGACCGCGGCGACAACCTCGTCATGCTGCTCACGGGGCGCTCGATCGTGAACAGCTTCAAGTCGGAGACGTCGACGTCGACGGGCCTGGAGTATCGGCGCACGTTCACGCCGAATGTCGAGGGCAGCGTCATCCTGATGAATGAAGGGAAGGTGGACGCGGCCAAGCGCAAGGGCGTCTCGGCCCAGGTGTGGCTGCTGCGCCCGTTCACCGAGCGCACCGTGCTGGAGATGGGCTTCGGCGCCTACGCCATGCGCGACCAGCTCGACCGCACCGATCCCCACGCGGCGCGCGAGAACCACGTGGCGCCGATCGCGTCGATCGGCATGCGCTACCGCATCGACGACCATTGGCGCGGCCAGCTCACGTGGAGCCGCGTCATCACGAATTACGAGCGCGATTCCGACGTGTTCCTGCTCGGCGCCGGCTACGCGTTTTGATGGTCAGGTGCGCACCGGATCCGTGGCCAGCGGCCGCTTCATGATCGTGATGCTGCCGTCGGCCTCGAGGAAGGCGCACTGCATCTCGTGCTGCGCGCAATCGGCCTGGCGCAGGGCCTGCCGGACGTCCGACTCGCCCACGCGATTGCGGCGCAGGACCTTGTCGAAGAACACGCCATCGCGGCCGATGAGCAGCGAGTCGCCGTCCAGCAGGGATTCCATGCGATGGCTGGTGGCTGCAAGCATCCCGATACCCGCGTTCAGCACGATCAGCGTGGCCGCGATGATCAGGCCGCCGCTGACGGAATCGTCGCCGCCCGACAAGCCGTTCGACACGGCTTCCGACAGCAGCATCACGACGAGCAGGTCGAACGGCGTCAGCTGGCTGATCGTGCGCCGTCCGGAACAATCGCACCATGACGAGCAGGGCAACATAGACCAGCGCGCCCCGCGCAACAAATTCCCACCAGGGAAGATCCATATCGAACATAGCGGCCTCTCCGGAATGCAGCGGATGCATCCATCGTAATGACGGGGCCGGCGGTCGACTGTTCGCTGGGGAACGTTGTGCGCCCTACAGCTTGCCGATCTGGCGGTCGATGGCCTTGCGCGCCCGTTCGCTGCGTTCGCTGTAGCGGTCGGTCAGGTAGTCCGTGCGGCCGCGCAGCAGCAGCGTGAATTTGTAGAGTTCCTCCATCACGTCGACGAGGCGGTCGTAGTAGGCGGACGGGCGCATGCGGCCGGCGTCGTCGAATTCCTTGTACGCCATCGGCACCGACGACTGGTTCGGGATCGTGAACATGCGCATCCAGCGCCCCAGCAGGCGCAGCGTGTTGACCACGTTGAACGATTGCGAACCGCCGCAGACCTGCATCACGGCAAGCGTGCGTCCCTGGCTGGGCCGCACCGCGCCCTGTTCGAGCGGAATCCAGTCGATCTGGTTCTTCATGACGGCCGTGACGGCGCCGTGGCGTTCCGGGCTGCACCACACCTGGCCCTCGGACCACAGGCATAGTTCGCGCAGTTCCACGACCTTCGGATGCGTCTCCGGCACGCTGCCGACCATCGGCAACTCCATCGGATCGAAGATCTTCACGTCGGCGCCGAAGTGTTCGAGGATGCGTGCCGCCTCGTACGTGAGGAAGCGGCTGAACGAGCGCTCGCGCAGCGAGCCGTACAGCATCAGGATGCGCGGCGGATGATCGAGGCTGCCGACGGGTTCCAGCTTGGCTTGGGTGGGCAGGTCGAGGCGTTCGAAATCGATGTTGGGCAGGTTGTCCATGATGGGTCGTGTCAGGAAAGCCGCAGCGCCAGCGCGGCCAGCGTCACGAGCAGGATCGGCGTGAGGATCAGCGCCGCGCCATCGTTCGCGAATAGCGCCGCGACGGCCGCGCCGAGCAGCACCAGCAGCACGAACAGCCGCCGGCCGTACCCGCCGCCCCAGCGCGCCACGTGCAGCGCGGCCCATTCGAAGAACCCGGCGCGGTCGAGCAGCAGGCTGATGACGATGATGGCCACGAACGCGCCGGTGGCGTTCCAGACGATGTGCCAGACGACCGGGATGTCGTCCACGCGGATCACGCCCGCGAGCAGCGCGACGGCGGCGCCGGCGGCGGCGCTCCAGCCGATGCCGAGACCGCGCGGCTGCCAGATGACGAGGACCAGCGTGGCGAGGAAGATGAGCAGCGCCGGCAGCATCACGGTGCGAGGCTGCCGATGCGATCAAGTTCCGCCTTGAATGCGGCGCGGTCGCCGGCCAGCCGGTCGAGCGGCAGCGCCAGGAAGGCCTCGATGCGGGCACGCAGGATCGCGTAGGCCTGCTCGAACGCGGCGCCGATCTCGTCCTCCGTGCCGGTCACGTGGCTCGGATCCTCCACGCCCCAGTGCGTGCGCAGCACTTGGCCGAGGTACGCCGGACACGTTTCGCCGGCGGCGCTGTCGCACACGGTGACGACGATGTCCGGCGTGACGGGGAGAATGTCCCACGACTTGCTGTAGTAACCCTCGGTCGGGATGCCCTTGGCGGCCAGCAGGGCGAGCGCCCGTGCGTTCAGCCGGCCGGCCGGGTGGCTGCCGGCGCTGATGGCGTGCCAGCCGGCGGGTGCCAGGTGGTTGAAGACGGCTTCGCTGATGAGCGAGCGGCAGGAGTTGCCGGTGCAGAGGAAGAGTACGTTCATGGTCATGGGAGTCAGCAGCGGAAGGTGTCGCGCGAGCAGGGCGTGCCGCCGCAGCAGTTTTCGGTGAGGAAACCGACGAGTGCGTTCATCGTGTCGAAGCGCGCGGCATAGATGACGAACCGGCCTTCCTGGCGCGACACGATGAGGTTCGCGTGCGTCAGTTCCTTCAGGTGGAACGACAGCGAGGAGGCGGGCAGGCCGAGCGTTTCCGCGATCCGGCTCGCCGCCAGCCCCTCGGGACCGGCCTGCACGAGCAGGCGGAACGTGGCCAGCCGCGATTCCTGGGCGAGCGCGGCGAGTGCGGCGATGGCGTTTTTGTTTTCCATATTTCCAGTATAGTCGAAATGTTGGCGGTGCGACAACTGCGGCCTTGCCGGCGGACGATCAACTGAGTTTGAGCTCCCAATAACCCACGTCGACCCAGCGGCCGAACTTCATGCCGACTTCCGAGAAGTGGGCCACCTTGCGGAAGCCCAGCGCTTCGTGCAGGCCGACGCTGCCGGCGTTCGGCTGGGCGATGCCGCCGATCACCAGGCGCAGTTCGCGCTTGCGCAACTCGTCCAGCAGCGCGCCGTAGAGAGTGCGTCCCAGGCCGCGGCCGGTACACGTCTTGTCCAGGTAAACCGTACTCTCGACGGAATATCGATAAGCCGGCCGTACGCGCCACTTCGTCGCGTACGCATACCCGGCGAGCGTGCCGTCGACCTCCAGCACGAGCCACGGCAGGCCGGCGGCGCCGACGTCGGCGATGCGCTGGGCCATCTCGGCTTCGCTCACCGCGTCTTCCTCGAAGCTGACCGTCGTCGTCGTGACATAGTGGTTGTAGATGGCGCAGATGCGGGCGGCGTCGGCGGGCGTGGCGGGGCGGATGCGGGTGGCCGTCATGCTTGCGGCTCCTGCCCGGCAAGGTCCGGATGCCGCACCTCCCACGCCGCCAGCGCTTCCTTGTAATTGGCAAGCAGCATCTGGTAGACGTCGAAGATGCAGTTCGGACAGCCGGAGCCGCAGCAATCTTCCAGCGCGGGTTCGATGGGCGGCAGCGGCCGCGGGTCGGGCAGGGGTGTGACGGGATCGGACATGCGGGGCAGCATACCGCAAACGCGCCCCGCGCGTCGAGTAGGCCTATCCGTTCAGCTCATAGCTGCGCAGCACGAACACCGTCTTGCCGTTGCGCTTCGCGCAGACGCCTTTCATCACTTCGCCCCCGCCCAGGTCCCATGTGAGGGCGCTGCCGGCCGGTTTGCCGGCGCAGGCCGCGTGCGCCTCGGCCGGGACCGGCGGCAGCTTCGGTGGCGGCGGCGGTGCGGGGACGGCCGGCACGCCGGGCACGGCCGGGATGGGCGGCAGGGCCGGCGGGACGCCGGCTTCGCCCATGTCCGGGACGGGCGGTGCGGGCGGGGCCGGCGGCGCGGGAGGCGCTGGCGGGACAGGGGGCACGGGCGGGGCCTTGCACTTGCCGGTGGCCGTCTTGCAGTGGATGCTCACGTGGACGTGCTCGTCCGTAACCTGCGCCAGCGCCAGCGCGGGCAGCATGACGGCGCCCAGCAGGATGCCGAGGATGGTGGGTTTCATGGTCTTCTCCTTGTCGTGGCCCGCACGACGCGGCGGGCCATGGCGGTATCGTGCATGCCGATTGTGGAGAAAAAATGAAGATCGCCTGTCAAAGATCGAAGCGGTAGCCGAGCCCGTAGATCGAACGGATGGCGTCCACGCCCGGCAGCGCGGCGTCGAGCTTGCGCCTGAGGTTCTTGACGTGGGTGTCGATGGCGCGGTCCGTCACGTCGAGGCTCGCGTTGCCCTCGCGCGCGAGGTCGAGCAGCTGGGCGCGCGAAAAGACCTGGCCGGGGCGGCGCGCCAGCGCGGCCAGGATGCCGTATTCGGTCGGCGTCAGGTCGAGCGGCTTGCCGTGGACCGCGATGCGGCGGGCGAGCGTGTCGACGGCGACGACCGGCGCGGGACGCCCCGCGCGGCGCAGGATCGCCTTGATGCGGGCGACGAGTTCGCGCGGGCTGAACGGCTTGCACAGGTAATCGTCGGCGCCCGCGTCGAGGCCCAGCAGGCGGTCGATTTCTTCCACGCGCGCCGTCACCATCACGACGGGCAGGTCGGCCAGCAGCGGGTTCGCGTCGGCCCGCAGCGCACGGCACAGGGACAGCCCGTCGAGCCCCGGCAGCATCAGGTCCAGCACGACCAGCGCCGGCGGATCGCGCCGCAACGCCTCCAGCGCGGCCGCGCCGTCGCCGCACACGTCGGCCGTGTAGCCGGCCGCGCGCGCATAGTCGGCCACCAGCGCGGCCAGTTCCGGCTCGTCTTCGACGATGACGATGCGCCCGCTCATGCCGGGTCTCCCGCGCGCGGCAGCGCGATCGTGGCGCGCAGGCCGCCGGACGGCGCGTGCGCGAAGGCGAGCGTGCCGCCCTGGGCTTCCACGAGGCGCCGGCACAGCGCGAGCCCGAGGCCGGCGCCGCCGTGGGCGCGGCTGCGCGACGCGTCCACCCGATAGAAACGGTCGCCGAGGTGCGCCAGCGCGTCGTCCGGGACGCCCGGCGCGCTGTCGTCCAGGTGCAGCCGGATGCCGCGGCCGTCCGCATGTGCATGCAGGTGGACGCGGCCGCCGGCCGCCGTGTAGCGCAGGCTGTTCTCGAACAGGTTGGCGAGCACCTGGCGCATGCGGTCGGGGTCCGCCATCACTTGCGCGGCGGCCGGGCCGGGGCCGAGATCGAGCGCGAGGCCGGCCTGCGCGAAGCGCTCCTCGAAGCCGCGCGCCTCGACGCACGCGAGCGTCCACAGGTCGAGTGCGACCGGCTTGCACTCGAGCGCGCCGACGTCGGCGCGCGCCAGCGCGTACAGCTCGTCGATCAGTTTATTCAGCGCGAGCACCTGGCGCAGCATCGCGTCGAGGGTGTCCGGCGTGGCGCTGCGCACGCCGTCCTGCAGCGCTTCCAGCTGGGCGCGCAGCACGGCCAGCGGCGTGCGCAGTTCGTGCGACGTGTCCGCGACCCATTGGCGGCGCGCCTGCTCCGCGCCGGCCAGCCGGGCCGCGAGGGCGTTGAAGTGGCGCGCGAGGTCGCCCAGTTCGTCGCCGCGCCGCGCGGGGAGGCGCAGGTCGAAGTGGCCCTCGGACAGTGCCCGGCTGCCCGCCGCCAGTTGCCGGATCGGGCTGCGGAAGTGGCGCGCCAGCAGCATGGCGGCGATGGCGCTGAGGGCCACCGCGAGCGCGACGATCTGCCACAGGCTGCTGGTCAGTTGCTGCAGGAAGGCATAGCCCAGCGCGTCGCCGGGACGGGCGTCGCGGACCACGGCCAGGTAGCCGACCGTGCGGCCGTTCACCTCCACCGCGCGCCGGACCGTGGCGGCGTCGGGGCCCGGACGGCGGCCGGCGAGCCACGCGCCCTGCGCATCGAGCAGCGAGACGCGGCGCGCCAGCGGCAGCGGGCCCGGGTTTGGAACCTCGGGCAGGCCGGGCACGACGGGGACGTCGTGCACGCGCGGGCCGGGCAGCGGCGGCAGCGGCGGGGCCGGCGGCGCGGGCGGCGCGGGCGGTACGGGAGCGACCGGAGCGACCGGCGCGGCGGAAGGTAATCCATCCTCGCGCAGCCGCTGCAGGCGCGCGAGCTCCTGCGCGATCCAGTCCTGGCGGTCGGTGGCGGGAATGAAACCCCAGCCGTTGCCGGCGCGGTAACGGCGCGCGAGCGTGGTCGACAGCTCTTCCAGGCGGTCCAGTTCGATGCCGGCGGCGTAGTCGCCGAAGCTGGCCACTACGTTCTGGCGCAGCAGGAATACGGCGCAGGCGGCCACGGCGAGGATCGCCAGCAGGACCGAGGCAAACAAGCGATGACCGATCGAGAATTTCAAGGCGGAATGGGAAGGAATTGGCGAAGAGGCATTTTAGGATAATTAAGTGTGGTAAATACGACGTGATAGCGCGCGTCTACCCGATTTGGCTGGACAGCATATTGATTTTTCGCGAATGATGACATGTGTCTAGAATGCAGCTATATTTTCCTCTAATAAAAAATCGGCCGGTGAACCAATAGAGCCGAGTACCCGGGAGACAAGTTATGTTGAATTGGTTGAAAACGACGCTCATACCGTCCGCGTCGGCGTTCGCGCCAACCGGACGGTCCGGCATGACGGCCCGCGTGCGCAGCCTCGTGCTGAATGCGCGCGACGGCAGCATCCGCACGGCGATCAACGCGGCGCGCCTGCGCAAGGAGGTCGACCAGTCGCTCGACAAGGCGCGCCAGCAGTACACCGCGTCGCGCGAGCTGGCGGCGTCGGCGCGCGAGGTGACGGCGCTGTCGGCCAGCGTGAAGGCCGGTACGGACGACATCGCGGGGACGGCGGGCCGTAACCTGGCCGTGGCGCGCGCGTCGATGGACGAGTTGTCGCACCTGGAAGCGCGCATGCGCGCGATCGAGGAAAAAGTGGATGGTTTCGCGCGCACCGTCGGGCAGCTGGACCACCATGCCCGCTCGATCAGCGAGTTCGGCGGCATCATCCAGCGCATCGCCAACCAGACCAACCTCCTGGCGATCAACGCCGCGATCGAAGCGGCGCGCGCGGGCGAAGCCGGCCGCGGTTTCGCCGTCGTCGCGGCCGAGGTGCGGCGCCTGTCGCAGCTGGTCAACGAAGAGACGGCCAAGATCGCGGGCGTCAACAGCGAGATGCGCACGCTCGTCGAGTCGACCACCGGCGCCACCCAGGAGATCCTGGACGGCGTGAACGTGTCGGCCCGCGAGGTCGGCCTGGCCGCCGGCCACTTCAAGACCTTCGTCGCCGATTTCGAGCGCATGACGGGCACCGTCAACGAGATGGCCGTCGCGATGCAGTCGCTGGACAGCATCAGCCAGTCGATCGGCCGCCAGGTCACGGACATGGCGACGAATGCGTCGGAGACGGGTAAATCGATGGCCGACGCGTCGCGCCGCGTCGACGAAGTGCGCGCGACGACCGAGGAAATGCAGGGCGTGCTGGCCGAGTTCCGCACGGGCGGCACGACGTTCGACGGCCTCGTGGAAGCGACGACGCAGCTGCGCGACGCCGTCGGCCGCTGCCTCGCGGGCCACCTGGCGAGCGGCGTGGACATCTTCGACCAGACCTACCGGCCGATCGAAGGTTCGGATCCGCCGCGCTTCACGACGGGCTACGACCGCGCCGTCGAGCGCGATCTGCAGGCGCTGTACGACCGCGTCCTGTCCGACCTGCCGGGGTGCACGTATGCGCTGGCGGTCGACAACAAGGGTTATGCGCCCACGCACAACGGCAAGTTCTCGCAGACCCCGACCGGCCGGCGCGACCACGATCTCGTCTACTGCCGCAATAAACGCATCTTCGACGACCCGGTGGGCGCGAAGCTGGCCGCGAACCGCAAGCCGTTCCTGTTCCAGACCTATCTGCGCGATACGGGGGAGGTGATCAACGACCTGTCCATGCCGCTCGAGATCGGCGGCCGGCATTGGGGGGCGGTGCGGGTCGGGTTCGATTCCACCAAGCTGTAACGTTCGATACGCGTGGGCTCGGGGAGCCCACCCTTGTATTATCCTTCTGAGCAATTTGCTTACCTGAGGGGCACCTCAGGTTCTGAGCAGCTGGATGCCGAGCCCACCCTTTGGCACGAGCCAGTTTCGTAGATTTCGCACCAGCTGCTCTCCCTCGTTCGAAGATCGGACAGTATCTTTGGCCCGGCTAGCCGTGAGCCCGTATTTCGCAAGGTGGATCAGAAGAGGATATCGATGCAAGAGTGGTACCTGGGAATTGACGTTGCCAAGAAAAAGCTCGACTGCGCGCTGCGCCAACCGGACGGCAAGCACAAGCATAAGGTTTTCGACAATACGCCCAACGGATTTAAAGAGTTACAACAATGGATTTGCAGCTTTGACGTGCCCCAGCTTCACGTCTGCATGGAGGCTACCGGGGTGTACTGGGAAGCCGTCGCCGAGTATCTGGCGAACCATCAGTACGTGGTCAGTATCGTCAATCCGGTGCAGATCAAAGCGTTTGGTGCGTCGCGTCTTGTCAGGACCAAGACTGACAAGGTCGACGCGAAGTTGATCGCTGATTTCTGCAAGGAGAGTCGGCCGGAACCGTGGAAGGCCCCGTCTTTGCAAGAACAAGAGTTACGGGCCATGGTGCTGCGCCTGGACGCTCTTCAGGAGATCCGGACTCAGGAAAGTAATCGTCTCGAAGTGGCGCGTGAAGCCGTCAAGGACGGCATTACATCCCATATCGTCTGGCTTGACGAGGAAATCGCGCATCTCAGCAAGAAAATTCGCGATCACATCGACAGCGATCCCGATTTGAAGGACCGGAAAGCGCTGCTGGACAGCATTCCTGGCGTCGGTGAACGTACGATCGCATTGCTGCTGGCTTTTTCGCTCGCTCCAGGCCGGTTCGCGAACGCCCGACAGGTGACTGCCTATGCCGGGCTCGATCCGCGGCATCATGAGTCAGGCAGCAGCGTTCAAGGAAAGACACGCATCTCCAGGGTCGGTCACAATCTGATCCGGAAAGGCTTGTACATGCCGGCTATGGTCACGTTGTATCGAACGAACTGGGGAAAGCGCTTCCTCGCTCGTCTGTCCAGCGCTGGAAAAAAGCCCATGGTCATTATCGTCGCCATGATGAGAAAGCTGCTTCATGTCGCCTTCGGCGTGCTGAAGTCCGGACAAAAGTTCAATCCAGACCTGCACGCCGCTTGACCGGGATAACAGTATCTACGTCCGCTGTAGGGTGGGCACCCCGTGCCCACGATCGGCATTAGCTGTAGGGTGGGCACCCCGTGCCCACGATCGGCATTAGCTGTAGGGTGTGGGCACCCCGTGCCCACGATCGGCATTAGCTGTAGGGTGGGCACCCCGTGCCCACGATCGGCATTAGAACTTGTAGTTGTACGCCAGCCCGATCAACTGCATGCGGGTCTTCCACGTGCCGCGCGTCGTCTCGCCGTTGCCGGTGCAGCCCGTCATCACCGGATTGCAGTTGTTCGTGTAGTTGCCGCTCGCGTCGTTGAAGTGCAGCCAGCTGTACGCCAGGTCCAGCGACGAGGCCGGGGTCAGCTTCCAGTTCGCGCCGAACGACAGCTGCAGGCGGTCGGCGTCCGGCAGCGCCGCGTGGCGGAGCAGGTCGCCGCGGACCGGGGCGTCGTCATGGGCGATGCCGCCGCGCAGGGTCACGGCGTCGTTCAGCGCATAGTTCGCGCCCAGCGCCACGCGCACGGTGTTCTTCCACTGCTGGCGGATCACGAGGTCGCCTTCGTTGGTGCCGACGAACTGGATGTCGATGTCCTGCATGCGCGAGTTGCGCGTCCACGTCACGTCGGCCATGCCGGCCCATTTCGCATCGAACTGGTGGAAGGCGTTCAGCGACAGCGTCTCCGGCGTGCTGACGTCCACGCGCGCCGCGGAATTCGCGTGGTGCGAGGCGCCCTGCAGCACCTTGTTGACGACGGCGTCGCCCGTCACCGTCGAGAAGTCCCACCGCGCGCCGCCTTTCAGTTCATGCTTGATCGACGAGCGGTAGGCGATGCCGAAACGGGTATCCGGCGTCGGCGCGTACAGATAGCCCACGTTGAAGCCATAGCCCCAGTCCTTGCCGTCCACGCCGGCGTGCGCGTCGCCGGCCGTCGGAAGCAGCGCCGGGTTGCCGCCCAGCGCAGCGATCTGGTGCGCCAGCGCGGCGCCGCTGCCGGCGGCCTGCGCGGCGGCGATCGAGCCCGGCACGTCCACGCCCTGGCGCAGGCTCGCCTTCATGTGTTCGATGTCGATGCCGAAGCCGAAGCTGTGCTGCTCGGAGAGCCTGAACGCCACCGACGGGTTGATGTTGATCGATTCCAGCTTGATGTTGGTGAGCGAGTAGCGGCCCGACCAGTTGTCGTCGTAATCCAGCTTGGTGCCGTACGGGACGAACACGCCGACACCGGCCGTCCACTGGTTGTCGATCTTCTGGCTGTAGTACAGCGTCGGGGCGGCCACGACGCTCGGCGCGTAGTCGTCCTGCGACTTCACGCCGCCCGTGGACGTCCTGGTGAAGCGGGTCGAGCCGGCATCCTGGAACGTCGAGTGCGGGACGACGGCGGTGATGCCGCCGACGATCTGGCGGCCTTCCAGGCGCGACAGGCCGGCCGGGTTGGCGAAGAGGGTGGATGCGTCGGCGGCTTCGGCGCCGTTGGCTTCCGCCGTGCCCTGGGCGGACACGCTCTGGGAGCCGAAGCGGTAGCCGGAAGCGGTCGCGTCGAGCGACGCGCCCAGGGCCAGGGCGACGAGCAGGGTCAGGTGTTTCTGGTTCATCGGTCTCACTCCAAGTATCGATTCTTAGCCCGCCCCCGGGCCGGAAAGGCCGGGGTCGGCGGGAGCCGAAGCATACACCATTTCGTACGATCGTTCTATTTTCGCTCGCTTCGGTCGCGTAGCGGACACAGGTCGGGACCGCAGCAGGTGCAGGTCGACGACGGCATCGAACACGCCGGCCGTGCCAATACTTGTGTCAGCAATACGTTGTCAGGTCGACGATGCGGTAGCTGGCCTGTTCGCGCCCCTCGCCCGTCGTGATGAACGCGCCGGCACCGAGACGGTACAACTGCCCGCCGCCGGCCGGGATCATCACGTGCACGCGCGCGGCCACGCACGCGACGCGGCGCTCGCCCGCGCGCACGACCAGCACCTGGCCTGCTTCCGCCGGCACCTGCTTCGGCCGGCGCAGGTCGACGACGGGAATGGCCCGGTCTCCCCAGCGCATCGTCGCGCCGGGCGTGTCGACCAGCGGCAGCACCCGCTCCAGCGCGTCGAGCGGCGTGGCGGCGAGGCCGTCCGCGTCGAACACGACGTACGCGGCGTCGTTCGGCTTGCCGGCGCTCGGCTGCGCCGGGGCCGCGGCGTGCGCGGACCGCGACAGCCCCGCCTCGGGACGGCGCGCGAACAGCGCCGCCACGTCGACCAGCCGGACCTCGGCGCCATCGTCGTCGTAGACCGTCGCGGCCGGAGCGAAATCCGCCAGGCGCAGGGTCGCGCGCACGGGTACGCCGAGGGCGAGGCCGTCGTGTTCGAGCACGGCGAGCAGGCCCGCGCCGGCGTCCTCGAGGGCGGGATCGACCGCGGCCGGCGGCACGATCGCCAGGTGCCGGCCGCGCCACGTGCACCACGCGCCGTCGCCGATCGTGGCGCGTGACGGCATCGCGATCACTTCGGCGAGCGCGCCGGCCGGCACGCCCAGGCGCAGCGTGCCCGCATCGAGCACGGCATACGTGCGCCTGTCATGCGCGGCCGGCAGCGGCGGCGCGTCCGTCATCGTTACCGCGCCGCCGCGCCACGCGCAGGCCAGCGCGGCGAGCCTGCCGACGTCCAGCACGCTGAGGACGCGTCCCGTTTCCGGCGAGCGCGCGACGCTGTGGAACACCTCGTCCGCATCGTCGTCGTGATGCAGGCGCGCGATGCCGTCCGGCGCCACGTCCACCAGGCCGCCGACGGCCGATACGCGCAGGCCCAGCATGCGGTCGCCGTCGCGCAGGACCAGGATGCGTGTGTGCGGTCCGTCCTGCCGTTCGCCGGTGCCGACCCAGCGCGCGAGGTCGACGACCGGCACCAGCACGCCGCCGTGGTCCACGACGCCGGCCAGCGCGCCGGTGCGGCGGGGCGGCGCGGCCAGCGCGTCCGGCCGCGGCAAGGCCTGCACGACGGCGCCCGCCGCGATGCCGACATCCACGGCGTCGATGCGCACTTCTGCGAGGCGCATGTCAGTGCACCGTCGCGACGCGTTCCAGCTCGGCCAGCAGCGCGGACGCGTCGCGCGTCGCGTTGGCCTGCGCGCTCGTCGAGGCATGGATGCGGGCGATCGATTCGCTCGTCGCCGCGACCGAGCGCACGATGCGGCCGAACGCGTCTTCCACGTCGCCAGCGAGGCGCGTGCCTTCGCCCACGCGGGTGGCCGTGCCGTTGATCAGCTTCGCGATCTCGCGCGCCGCCAGCGCGGATTTCTCGGCCAGCTTGCGCACCTCGTTGGCGACGACGGAAAAGCCGGTGCCGTGCTCGCCCGCGCGCGCCGCCTCGATCGCCGCGTTGAACGCGAGGAGGTGCGTCTGGCTGGCGATGTCGCTGATCGTGTCGATGATCTCGTGCACGTCGTCGGAGGATTTCTGGATCGCGAGGATCGCATCCTTCGAGCGCGCCAGCAGGGTGCTGCCTTCGGCGGCCTGGTCGCGCGTCTGCACCGCCAGGCCGGCCGACTGCCGCGAACCCTGGGCGATGGAGGCGATCGATTGCGACAGGTCGGCCAGCACGGCGGACATCGCCTTGATCTTGGCGCCGAGCTGCTCTTCGCGGTGCACCTGGTCCGTCACGTCCATCGCGAACTTGATGACTTTATAGGGCTTGCCGTCGGCGTCGAGGATCGGGTTGTACGTGGCCTGGATCCAGATGTCGGCGCCGTGCTTGCCGCGGCGGCGGAAGCGGCCTGACTGGAACTGGCCGCGCGCCAGGTCGGACCAGAAGTTGCGGTACCCGGCGCTCTGGATGAGGGCCTCGTCGCAGAACATGCTGTGATGGCGGCCGACCACTTCGTCCGCGAGATAGCCCATCGTGCGCAGGAAGTTGTCGTTCGCGGCCAGCACGTTGCCGTGCAGGTCGAACTCGATCACGGCCTGCGAGCGGCCGATGGCGTCCAGCTTGCCGCGGCTGTCGGCGGCGAGCGCCTTGCGCGCCGTGATGTCGGTGGCGAACTTGACGATCTTGACCGGCTTGCCGTCGGCGTCGAAGACCGGGTTGTACGCGGCGAGGATCCACACGGTCCGGCCGTCCTTCGTCACGCGGCGGTACTCGCCGCTGTCGGCCTGGCCGCGCCCGAGCCGTTCCCAGAACGCGAGGTACCCGGCCGAGCGCGCGTGCTCCGGCAGGCAGAACATGCGGTGGTGGCGCCCGCGCACCTCGTCGAGCGTATAACCCGTCACGGCGAGGAAGTTGTCGTTCGCGTGCAGCACATTGCCCTGCAAATCGAATTCGATGACGGCCTGGGTGCGGTCGATCGCGGCCATCTTGCCCTCGAAGTCGATGTTGCGCAGCTTGGCCGCAGTGATGTCGGTGGCGAACTTGACGACCTTCGCGGGTTTGCCGTCCGCATCGAAGATCGGGTTGTACGTGGCGTGGATCCACACGGGACTGCCGTCGCGGGCCACGCGCTTGAACTCGCCCGCGTGGTATTCGCCGGCGGCCAGGTGCTTCCAGAAGTCGCGGTAAGCCTGCGAGCGCACGTACTCCGGTGCGCAGAACATCGCATGCGGCTGCCCGACGACTTCGTGCAGCTCGTAACCGAGCGCGTCGAGGAAGTTCTGGTTGGCGTGCAGGATGCGGCCGTCGAGACCGAATTCGATCACGGCCTGGGCGCGGTCGATGGCATCCAGCGCGGCGTGGGCAAGGTCATCCCGGGAGGTGACCGGGGCAGGGGCGATCATATGCATGGCTTCTCGTGGTGGCGTCATGATGTTCATAATATTTCCGTATGGAAATCTATTCGGTGATTTAATCATTTATGACGCGAGAAAGCGAGGAAATTTTGATGAATTCGATTATTTGTTGCGCCGTACTTACGGCACAAGGCGAGGTTTCCATTGACGGGTTGCCATATGGTCATTAGCATCGGGAGGCATTCGATACCCACAACAAGGAGACACCATGCCACGCCCGACCCTGCCATCCCTGCTCGTGTTAGCGCTAACTACCATCGCCTCCGCCGTGCACGCCGCCAGCGGTCCCGTCGTGACGACGGACACCGGCAAGGTCCAGGGCGCCGTCGCCAAGGGCGTGGCCAGCTGGAAGGGCATCCCGTTTGCGGCGCCGCCGGTCGGCGAGCTGCGCTGGCGCGCGCCGCAGCCCGCGGCCGCCTGGTCCGGCGTGCGCGCGGCGACGGAATACGGCCATGACTGCATGCAGCTGCCATTCCCCAGCGACGCCGCGCCGCTCGGCACGCCGCCGGCCGAGGATTGCCTGTACGTGAACGTGTGGCGCCCCGCGAAGGCGAAAGCGTCCGCGAAGCTGCCGGTGATCGTGTGGATCTATGGCGGGGGCTTCGTCAACGGCGGGTCGTCGCCGCCGACGTATTCCGGTGCCGCGCTGGCGAAGCAGGGCGTCGTGCTGGTCAGCTTCAACTATCGCCTCGGCCGTTTCGGCTTCTTCGCCCATCCCCAGTTGACGCAGCATGCAAAGGACGAACCACTCGGGAATTACGGGTACATGGACCACCTGGCCGCGCTGCAGTGGGTCAAGCGCAACGTGGCGGCGTTCGGCGGCGATGCGTCCAACGTGACGATCATCGGCGAATCGGCCGGCGGCATGTCCGTCAACGCGTTGCTGACGTCACCGCGGACGCAGGGCCTGTTCGCGAAGGCGGTCGTGCTGTCCGGCGGCGACGGCAAGTCGGCCGATCCGGGGCTGGCTGCCGTCGAGCAGATCGGCGTGAATTTCGCGACGGCCAAGGGCATCGCGGCGGACGATCCGCAGGCGCTGGATAAACTGCGCGCGCTGCCGGCCGAGCAAATCGTCGACGGCATGAACCTGGCCAACCGCGCGCCGCAGAATCCGGCCACGTATGCGGGGCCGTTCGCGGACGGCAAGGTGGCCGTCGAGTCGGGCGCCGCGTTCGCGTCCGGCCGCTTTGCGAAAGTCCCCGTGATGATCGGCGCGACGAGTGCCGACATCGGCGGCAAGACTGGCTTCATGGTCGCGGGCGCGCGCAGCCTCGCGGGCCGCCTCGCCGCGCAGGGTGTGCCGGTGTACGCATACCGCTTCTCGTACGTGGCCGACAGCATCGGCAAGACGGGCGCGCAGCACGCGAGCGACATCCCGTATTTCTTCGACACGGTCGACGTCAAGTACGGCGACGCCGTCACGAAGAAGGACGTGGCGATGGGCCGCGCGATGAGCGCCTACCTCGTGAACTTCGCGAAGAAGGGCGACCCGAACGGCCGCAAGCTGCCCGCGTGGCCGCGCTATGCGGGCGACAAGGACGTGATCATGGATTTTGGCGCGGACGGCAAGCCGGTCGCGCTGCGCGATCCGTGGGGTTCGGAAATCGACGCCACGACCGTGGCGGCGGGTAGGTAAGGTGGGCTCCCCGAGCCCACGCGTGACGCCCGCGGTGTGTTGGCGTTACGCGTGGGCGGAGGGCCACCCACCCTACTAATACACGTCGCGGCGGTAGCGGCCTTCGTTTGTCAGCCCGTCGAGCGCTTGCGCGCCGAGGATGCCTTGCAGCGCCTCGTGCACGCCGCCGGCCATGCCTTGCAGGCTGCCGCAGACATAGATCGCGGCGCCGCGCTCGACCCACTCGCGCAGCCGGTCGGCGCGGTCGCGCAGCACGTCCTGCACGTAGCGGCGCTCGGCCTGGTCGCGCGAGAACGCGAGGTCCAGGTACGCCAGTTCGCCGTCCTCCCGCCATGCCTGCAGTTCGGCGCGCAGCAGGAAATCGTGGATCTGGTTGCGCTCGCCGAACAGCAGCCAGTTATCGGTCCGGCCCGCGGCGATGCGCGCCTTGAGCAGGCCGCGCAGGCCGGCCAGGCCGCTGCCGTTGCCGATGGCGATCAGGGGCCGTCCCATGTTCGCGCCGAGGCGGAAGCGCTCGTGCGCGCGCAGGCGCAGGCGCACAAGGTCGGCCTCGGCGGCCTGGCCGCACAGCCACCCGGACGCCGCGCCGACACGTCCATCTTCCCGCCGCTGCAGGCGCACGAGCAGTTCGAGCCGGCCCTCCATGGGCAGCGATGCGATCGAGTATTCGCGCGGGTGCCCGGGATCCGTCGGCGGGCTGACCTGGGCGAGGTCGCCCGCTTCCCACGCCGGCAGCGCGCCGCCGACGGGTTCGAGCGCGACGCGGTACAACGGTGCGCCCGCGCTGCCGGGATTTTCCAGCGTGCGCGCGACGATGCGCCAGTTGCCGTACGCGGGCGCGTCCCAGTCCGGGGCGTCGTCCGTGCCGGCCAGGCGGCCCACGTGGTGCTGCCATTCCGCCAGCGCTTTGGCATCGCCGCGGTCGACGTCGATGCGATCGAACAGGCGCGTCGCGCCCTGTTGCGCGAGCCAGGCGTCCAGCGCGCGGCCGAAGCCGCAGTAATTCGCGTAATTCCTGTCGCCCAGCGCGAGCACGGCGTAGTGCAGGTGGGACAGGTCGAGACCGGCCGCCATCAACCGGCCCGCGAACGGCGCGGCCGTGTCGGGCGCGTCGCCTTCGCCGTACGTGCTGGCGATGAACAGCACGCGCGTGGCGGAGGCGAGGCGGTCGCGGTCGAGCGCGGAGATGCAGACGGCGCGCGCGGCCAGGCCGCCCGTCGCCAGCAGTTCCGCGCTGCGTTTCGCGAGCACTTCCGCGCTGCCCGTCTGGCTGGCGTGAACGACGAGCCAGTCCGCGCCCTTGACGTCCATGGTGGTACGGTTGCGGTGGATGCGCCACATGCGGTACGACAGCCCGAGCCAGCCCAGGGACAGGGCCAGCGCGCCGGCGAGGCGCAGCGGTTCCGCCGTCATTGCAGCAGCGCCTTCCACGCCGGGGTCACGATTTCGTCCAGCGTGCCAGCGCGCCGCACGAGGACCCGAGCCGCCAGCGCGCGCGCCTCGGCGAACGCGACGCCGTCGTCCGGACCGAGTACGGCGAGGACGGTCGACAGCGCGTCGGCTTCCATGCACGTGGGCGCCAGCACGGTCACGGAAGCGACGTCGTTGGCGACGGGCCGGCCCGTGCGCGGGTCCAGCGTGTGCGACACGCGGCGCGCGCCGTGTTCGAAATACTGGCGGTAGTCGCCGGACGTCGCGATGGACAAGCCGTGCAGCGCGACGACTGCCTGCGGCGTGGCGCTATCGGGAACGCCTTCGATCTCCACCCACCACGGATGCCCGTCCGGCTTCACGCCCGCCCCGCGCAATTCGCCGCCCACCTCGACGAGGTAGTGGTGGAGCCCACGGCGCCCGAGGCATTGCGCGAGGCGGTCGACGGCGTAACCCTTCGCGATGGAGGACAGGTCGAGCCGCAGACCGCCCGGCTGCAGCAGCCGGCGCCCGTCGCGGTCGAACGACAGGCGCGCCGCGGCGCGTTGATCCAGCGTGTGCCCGATGGCGGCGTCGACCGGCGCATAGAACCCCGTGTGATCGTAGCGCCGCGCGGCGCCGAAGCCCCACAGGTCGACGAGGGCGCCCGCAGCCGGATCGTATGCGCCGCCGCTGGCCATGTGCGCCCACAGCGCGTAGTCGATCACGTCGAAGAATTGCGCGGGCAGGTCGACCCACGTGCCGGCCGGCGCGCGGTTGTAGCGCGACAGCAGCGAGTCGGGCTCCCAATGGCTCATCTGGGCGACGATCGCATCCAGTTCGGCCTGCAGCGCCGGGCGCGGATCGTCGATGCGGCCGGCGGCGACGCTGACCGTCCACGTCGTCCCCATGCTCGCGCCTTCGAACGTGTGGATCCGGCTGCCCGGCGGCGGCACGGCCGGGGCGAGGTCGAGCGGAATGAGGACGGCGCGTTCGGTCAAGGTCACTCCGGCAGGATCTCGAAGGTGGCCGAGTAGCTGTAGCGCTTCGCCGGGCCGTCCAGGCCGCGCGGCGCGTTGGCCGGATACGCGGCGCTCAGCCAGTACATGTTCGGCGCCGGCAGGGTGAAGCTGGCGTCGCCGTTCGCGTCCGTCGCCAGGCGCACTTCGTTCAGCGTGCCGCGGTATTTCACGCCGCCCGGGATCAGGCTGAACGGGAAATTCGCGAGCGGCTTGCCGTCCAGCTGGAAGCGGAACTTGGCCTTTTCGCCGGCGCGCAGTTCGGTCGGATTCGTCAGCGCGACCAGTTCCAGGCCCGAACCCGTCGGCCTCAGCGCGGCCGCCGTCGGCTTGTTCAGCGTGACGAACGTGTCCTGGCGCTGCACCATCGTCATGCTGCGCACGTCCTTGGCGCCGGCCGGGACTTCGTCCTTGACCGTCTGCCCGGTGGCGCGGAAGCGCTTCGTTTCGCCGTTCAGTGTATAGGAGCCCATCACGTTGACCGCGGCCAGGGTGACGCGGTAGGTGCCGTCCTTCGGCAACCGGATGTCGACGGTGGAGCGGTGCTTGCCGAGCGTCGCGGCCGGCGCCGGGGTCGTGTTGCCGTCCGGGTCGGTGACCGTGAGGCCGTCCAGCTTCTGCGGCATGAAGTCGTTTTCGAACAGGCCTTCCGAGATGGCGGCGTCGATGGTCGCCCACGCTTCGCCGCGGTCGGATTCGATGAGGCTCGTGTTCGGGATCATCCACGGACGGTGCGCCTGCGCGACGCAGGCGATGCCGGCCAGGGCGAGGGCGATGGCGATCTGCTTGATGTGCATGCGGGTCTCCTTACCTGATGCTGAGCGACACGGCGCCCAGTTCTTCCTTGCCGGCGAAGACGGCGGCCACGTTCGATTTCGGCTCCCAGTGGAACGGCACCCGCACGAGTTCGCGGCCGCCCGCTTCGCGCGCCGCTTCGACGACGAGCTTGTAGTCGCCGGCCGGCAGCTTGTCCAGGCCGGCGCGGGCGGCCGGGATGGTCAATGTCTGCACGCCCGCCGTGCGCGTCGCGCCGCTCACGCCGTCCATCGGCAGCGTGACGTCGCGGCCGGCCTTGCGCCACCACGTGCGCAGGTCCTTGACCCACTTGGTGCCCGCGTTGTCGCGCTTCTTGACGTCGTACAGCACCGCCAGCGTGTTGGCGACGCTCTGGTCCGCGCGCTCGATCCAGATCGCGACGTAGGGCTTGTGGTACTCCGCCACGTTCAGCTGCGGCAGTTCGAACTTGACGGTGAGGTCGGCGGCCATCGCCCAGCTCGAGGCGAGCGGCAGGGTCAGGGCGAGCGAGTGGGACAGTTTCATGTCGGCTTTCGATGGATGGATTAATGAACGAACAGCAGGGCCAGCACGATCGGCAGCACGATGCCGAGGCCGATCACGGGCCACGTCGACGGCCGGTTGGCCGCGTGGTATTTCAGGATCAGGAAACCGGTGACGCAGAACACGACGCAGGCGATGGCGAAGATGTCGATGAACCAGCCCCACACGGGACCGGCGTTGCGGCCCTTGTGCAAGTCGTTCAGCCAGGAGATCCAGCCGCGATCGGTTTTTTCGAATTCGGCATTGCCGTCCGCGCCGATGCGCAGCCAGGCGTCGCCGCCGGGGCGGGGCAGGGCGACGTAGGCGTCTTCCTCGCTCCATTCGGCGCGCACGCCGCGCACCTGCACGGGGAACGTCTGCTCGGCCCAGTCCGCCAGCGGGGCGGGCAGGGGGACGTTGGCGTCGGCATGGCCGGCGGCGAATTCCTCGACCTGGGTGCGCAGCGCCGGGGGCAGGGCGGCCTTCTGGCGCGTGACGGCCGGCTTCGCTTCGATCTGGGACGCGTGGTTCAAGGTAAAACCCGTGATGGCGAACAGCAGCATGGCCATCAGGCACAGGGCGGAACTGATCCAGTGCCATTGATGCAACTGGCGCAGGAATGTGGCACGCCGCGCGGCGGGCAGCGCGGTGGAGGTGGGGGATGTGGAGCCGGTCGGGAGCATGCGCAAATGATAACGATTATCATTTAGATGGTCAACCGCTGGTTCATGATTTAGTTGACAAGGTGAAAAAAAGTAATATCGGAATGAATAAAATGTCGTTGCAGGGTCAGCGGCGGCCGAATCCTTGCGTTACAATGTCGTGCGCCAATGGGCAGGTCGGTTGCATTGATTTGCCTTTAGAGTCCTTCCCCCACAACTTGATATGAAGTAAGTGCGATCCGCTAACCGGTCAGGCCGTGTCGCGGAAGGTTAGATTAACCCGCCCTAAAATCGCGAAACGCGAAGAAAGGTGAGCAAGAATGATGCAACAATATAACGCCAACTCGTACCTGTTCGGCGGTAATGCGCCGTACGTGGAAGAGTTGTACGAAGCGTACCTGAACAATCCGGGCTCCGTGCCGGACAACTGGCGCGCCTATTTCGACGCGATGCAGCACATGCCCGCCGTCGACGGTTCCGCCAAGCCGGACGTGGATCACTCGTCCGTGATCGCTTCGTTCGCCGAACGCGCCAAGCAGGGCCCGATCCGCACCGTGACCGCGTCGCCGGACGCCGAACTCGGCCGCAAGCGCGTCGCCGTGACCCAGTTGATCGCCGCTTACCGCTACCTCGGCTCGCGCTGGGCCAACCTGGACCCGCTGCAGCGCCAGGAACGTCCGCCGATCCCGGAACTGGATCCGGCCTTCTACGGCTTCACCGAAGCCGACCTGGACACCAAGTTCAACATCAGCAACACCTATTTCGGCCAGGAAGACGCATCGCTGCGCGACCTGCTGAACATGTTGCGCGACACCTACTGCCGTTCCATCGGCGCAGAATTCATGTACGTCAGCGATCCGACCGAGAAGCGCTGGCTGCAGGAGAAGCTCGAGTCGATCCGTTCGACCCCGACCTTCACCGCTGAAAAGAAAAAACACATCCTCGAGCGCCTGACCGCGGCCGAAGGCCTGGAGCGCTACCTCCACACCAAGTACGTCGGCGCCAAGCGCTTCTCGCTGGAAGGCGGCGAATCGTTCATCGCCTCGATGGACGAAGTGATCCGCCGCGCCGGCGAGCACGGCGTGCAGGAAATCGTCATCGGCATGGCCCACCGCGGCCGCCTGAACGTGCTGGTCAATACGCTGGGCAAGGCCCCGTCCGACCTGTTCGAGGAATTCGAAGGCAAGCACGCCGACGACCTGCCGGCCGGCGACGTCAAATACCACCAGGGCTTCTCGAGCGACATCTCGACCCCGGGCGGCCCGGTCCACCTGTCGCTGGCGTTCAACCCGTCGCACTTGGAAATCGTCAACCCGGTCGTGGAAGGTTCCGTCAAGGCACGCATGGAGCGCCGCGGCGACCGCCTCGGCAAGGAAGTCCTGCCGATCCTCGTGCACGGCGACGCCGCGTTCGCGGGCCAGGGCGTCGTGATGGAAACGCTGAACCTGGCGCAGACCCGCGGCTACGGCACGGGCGGCACGGTCCACATCGTCATCAACAACCAGATCGGCTTCACCACGTCCGACCCGCGCGACGCGCGCTCGACGCTGTACTGCACCGACGTCGTCAAGATGATCGAGGCGCCGGTGCTGCACGTGAACGCGGACGATCCGGAAGCCGTCGTGCTGGCCTCGCAGCTGGCGATGGACTACCGCACCGAGTTCCATAAAGACATCGTCGTCGACGTGATCTGCTACCGCAAGCTGGGCCACAACGAGCAGGACACGCCGGCTCTCACCCAGCCGCTGATGTACAAGAAGATCGCCAAGCACCCGGGCACCCGCAAGCTGTACGCGGACAAGCTTGCTGCGCAGGGCACCATCGCTCTAGAGGCCGGTGACCAGCTCGTGGCCGCGTACCGCGCCGCGATGGACGCCGGCAAGCACACCGTCGACCCGGTCCTGACCGACTTCAAGAACAAGTACGCCGTCGACTGGGCGCCGTTCCTGAACAAGAAGTGGACGGACGCCGCCGACACCGCCGTGCCGCTGACCGAGCTGAAACGCCTGGCCCAGCGCATCACGACCGTGCCGGAAAACTTCAAGCTGCACTCGCTCGTCGAGAAAGTGCTGGCCGACCGCGCCAAGATGGGCCAGGGCGAGCTGAACCTCGACTGGGGCATGGGCGAACACCTGGCCTACGCGTCGCTGCTGGCCTCGGGCTACGCCGTCCGCCTGTCGGGCCAGGACGCCGGCCGCGGCACGTTCGTGCACCGTCACGCCGTGCTGCACGACCAGAACCGCGAGCGCTGGGACCAGGGCATCTACCTGCCGCTGGCGAACGTGTCGGACAACCAGGCCAACTTCACCGTCATCGACTCCGTGCTGTCGGAAGAAGCGGTGCTGGGCTTCGAATACGGCTATTCGACCGCGGAGCCGAACACGCTGACGATCTGGGAAGGCCAGTTCGGCGACTTCGTGAACGGTGCGCAGGTCGTGATCGACCAGTTCATCGCGTCGGGCGAAGTCAAGTGGGGCCGCGCGTCGGGTCTCGTCATGATGCTGCCGCACGGCTACGAAGGCCAGGGTCCGGAGCACTCGTCGGCCCGTATCGAGCGCTTCTTGCAGCTGTCCGCCGACCACAACATGCAGGTCGTGCAGCCGACCACGGCCGCGCAGATCTTCCACCTGCTGCGCCGCCAGATGGTGCGCCAGTTCCGCAAGCCGCTCGTCATCTTCACGCCGAAGTCGCTGCTGCGTAACAAGGACGCCGGCTCGCCGCTGACCGACCTGGCCAAGGGCGGCTTCCAGACCGTCATCGGCGAACTGGACGACAAGATCGACGCCAACAAGGTCAAGCGCGTGATCGTCTGCTCGGGCAAGGTGTACTACGACCTGGTCAACGCACGCAAGACCCGCGGCACGACGGACACGGCCATCCTCCGCGTCGAGCAGCTGTACCCGTTCCCGCACAAGGCGTTCCAGGCCGAACTGAAGAAGTTCCCGAACGCCACCGAAGTGGTGTGGACGCAGGACGAGCCGCAGAACCAGGGCCCGTGGTTCCAGATCCAGCACAACGTGTTCGAAAGCATGGAAGCAGGCCAGCGCCTGGCATACGCCGGCCGTCCGGCTTCCGCGTCGCCGGCTGTCGGCTACACCGACAAGCACGTGGCGCAGCAGAAGGAACTGCTGGACACCGCGTTCTCGAAGTTGAAGGGGTTCGTCCTCACCAAGTGAGAACGGGGGGCGCCGCACGCTCGCGCGTGCGGCTCCTGACCAAACAAGCAGCGCACATCGACCCCGCGCTCTCCGCGCGGGGTTTTTTGCACAGAATACAAAAACGGAGTTTTCTAAATGGCACAAATCGAAGTCAAGGTCCCCCAATTGTCGGAATCGGTCGCCGAAGCGACCCTGCTGTCGTGGCACAAGAAAGTCGGCGAAGCCGTTTCGCGCGACGAGAACCTGATCGACATCGAGACCGACAAGGTGGTCCTGGAACTGCCGGCACCGGCTGCCGGCGTGATCGTGCAAATCATCAAGAACGACGGCGGTACCGTCGTCTCGGGTGAAGTCATCGCCATCATCGACACCGAAGCCTCGGCCGGCGTGAGCCCGCTGCAGGTGACCACTGCGCCGGCTGCCGCTGCCGAAGCCGCTGCCGCACCGGCTGCCGCCGCTGCCGCCACCGGCTCGAAAGGCGACGTCGCCATGCCGGCCGCCGCCAAGATCCTGGCCGACAACAACCTGACCGCCGCCGACGCCACCGGCACCGGCCGTGACGGCCGCGTGACCAAGGGCGATGCCCTGGCCGCCGTCGCCAGCAGGGGCGCAGCGCCTGCGCCGGCCGTCGCCGCACCGGCACCGCTGCAGCAGCAAGCACCGAAGGCAGCCCTGCCGCAAGTCGCAACCCCGGTCGCGAACCTGGGCGACCGTCCGGAAGAGCGCGTGCCGATGAGCCGCCTGCGCGCCCGTATCGCCGAGCGCCTGCTGCAGTCGCAGTCGACCAACGCCATCCTGACGACGTTCAACGAAGTCAACATGGCACCGGTCATGGAAATGCGCGCCAAGTACAAGGACAAGTTCGAGAAAGAGCACGGCGTCAAGCTGGGCTTCATGTCCTTCTTCGTCAAGGCCGCCGTCGCCGCGCTGAAGAAGTACCCGATCCTGAACGCGTCGGTCGACGGTAACGACATCATCTACCACGGCTACTTCGACATCGGTATCGCCGTCGGTTCGCCGCGCGGCCTGGTCGTCCCGATCCTGCGCAACGCCGACCAGATGTCGATCGCCGAGATCGAGAAGAAGATCGGCGAATTCGGCCAGAAAGCCAAGGACGGCAAGCTGACGCTGGAAGACCTGACCGGCGGTACGTTCTCGATCTCGAACGGCGGCACCTTCGGTTCGATGCTGTCGACCCCGATCATCAACCCGCCGCAGTCGGCGATCCTGGGCGTGCACGCCACCAAGGACCGCGCCGTCGTCGAGAATGGCCAGATCGTCATCCGCCCGATGAACTACCTGGCGATGTCGTACGACCACCGCATCATCGACGGCCGCGAAGCCGTCCTGGGCCTGGTCGCGATGAAGGACGCGCTGGAAGATCCGGCCCGCCTGCTGCTCGACCTGTAATTCACGAACGGGGGCGCGCCCGCCTGGTGCGCCCGTGCGTGTGTCTGATGGAAGGGAATGATCATGATCTCCGATGAAATCAAGCGTTTGCACGAACTGCACCAGGCCGGCGCATTGACCGACGCCGAATTCGAACAGGCGAAGGCGAAGGTATTGTCCGGCGCCTCGTCGACCGTGAACCTGAACAAGAGCGCGAGTGCCGACGGTTCGTTCGCGTCCGAGCTGAACACCTTGCGCCGCTCGCGCACCGACCGCTGGCTGGGCGGTGTCTGCGGCGGCCTGGCGAACGTGTCGGGCGTGGATGCGTGGGTATGGCGGCTCGTGTTCGCGCTGTTCACCATCACGTTCGGGTTCGGGATCGTGATTTACCTGTTGTTGTGGATTTTCGTGCCGGAAGAGTGAGTCTTCGGGCGAAGAACGAATACGAAACCCATATCAACGTCGTTCCCGCGCAGGCGGGAACCCAATTTGAGCTTGCAGCATCGCGCACGGGACGTCTCCGTTCCGTTTGCACTTGGGCCCCCGCCTTCGCGGGGGCGACGTTGGTTGGAAAAAAAGGAAAGCGATTAGATGAGCACTGAAAAACAATTCGACGTCGTCGTGATCGGCGGCGGTCCTGGCGGCTACGTGGCCGCGATCCGCGCAGCGCAGCTGGGCTTCAAGACCGCCTGCATCGACGAATGGCAGAACGCCAAGGGCGGCCCGGCACTGGGCGGCACCTGCACCAACGTCGGCTGCATCCCGTCGAAGGCACTGCTGCAATCGTCGGAACACTTCGAGCACGCCGGCCACGCGTTCGCCGAGCACGGCATCGACGTCGCCGGTCTCTCGCTGAACCTGGGCCAGATGCTCAAGCGTAAGGAAGGCGTCGTCAAGGCCAACAACGACGGCATCGTCTACCTGTTCAAGAAGAACAAGGTCACCTTCTTCCACGGCCGCGGCACGTTCGCCGGCAAGGCAGGCGAAGGCTACACCATCAACGTGTCGGGCCCGACCACCGATTCGATCACCGCGAAGAACGTGATCATCGCGACCGGTTCGAACGCCCGCGAACTGCCGGGCGCAGCGTTCGACGAGAAAGTCATCCTGTCGAACACCGGCGCGCTGACCGTCGACGCCGTCCCGGCCAGGCTGGGCGTCATCGGCGCCGGCGTGATCGGCCTGGAGATGGGTTCCGTGTGGCGCCGCCTGGGTGCCAAGGTCACCGTGCTGGAAGGCCTGCCGACGTTCCTGGGCGCGGTCGACGAGCAGATCGCCAAGGAAGCGCACAAGCTGTTCACCAAGCAGGGCCTGGACATTCAGCTGGGCGTGAAGATCAACAGCGTGACCAAGGGCGACAACAGCGTCACCGTGGACTACGCCGATGCAGCGGGCGCCGCGAAGAGCGAGACGTTCGACCGCCTGATCATCTCGATCGGCCGCGTGCCGAACACCAACGGCCTCGGCATCGAGACCGTCGGCGTGCAGCTGGACGAGCGCGGCTTCGTGGCCGTCGACGACGAATGCCGCACCAACGTCCCGGGCATCTGGGCCGTGGGCGACGTCGTGCGCGGCCCGATGCTGGCGCACAAGGCGGAAGAAGAGGGTGTTGCCGTTGCCGAGCGTATCGCCGGCCAGCACGGCCACGTCAACTTCAACACGATCCCGTGGGTCATCTACACGTCGCCGGAAATCGCGTGGGTCGGCAAGACCGAGCAGCAGCTCAAGAAGGAAGGCGTCGCGTACAAGGCCGGCACGTTCCCGTTCATGGCCAACGGCCGTGCACGCGCGCTGGGCGACACGTCGGGCATGGTGAAATTCCTGGCCGACGCGACGACCGACGAAATCCTGGGCGTCCACATCGTGGGCCCGGTCGCGTCGGAGCTGATCTCGGAAGCCGTCGTCGCGATGGAATTCCGCGCGTCGTCGGAAGACATCGCCCGCATCTGCCACGCCCACCCGTCGCTGTCCGAAGCGACCAAGGAAGCCGCGCTCGCCGTCGACAAGCGTTCGCTGAACTTCTAAGTAACATCCGGGGCCATGCGCCTCGTTGGGTGGGCACCCCCGTGCCCACGCGAACGCTTGCGTCATGCCGGCGTACGCGTGGGAACGGGGTGCCCACCCTACGTTTTTATAGACGAATCCATGAACGTCCAAGAGTACTACCAGCACGCGCTGACCGAGCGCGGATTCAAGTCCGATCCCGCGCAGCAGCGCGCCGTCGACCGCCTGCAGGAGGCGTACGACGACTGGGTCGCGTACAAGTCGCAGCGCTCGTCCGCGTTCAAGCGCCTGATCAACCGTCCCGACGTCCCGCAGGGCGTCTACATGTGGGGCGGCGTCGGACGCGGCAAGTCCTTCCTCATGGACAGCTTCTACTCGGTCGTGCCGGTCGTGCGCAAGACGCGCCTGCACTTCCACGAATTCATGCGCGCCGTGCACCGCCAGCTCGACGAGCTGAAAGGCGTGGAAGACCCGTTGATCGAGGTCGCCAGGCGCATCTCGAAGAAATACCGCCTGATCTGCTTCGACGAATTCCACGTGAACGACGTGGCCGACGCGATGATCATGTACAACCTGCTGTCCGCGCTGTTCGCCAACGGCGTGTCGTTCGTGATGACGTCGAACTACGATCCGGACAAGCTGTACCCGGACGGCCTGCACCGCGACCGCATGCTGCCCACGATCGCGCTGATCAAGGACAAGCTGGACGTCATGAACGTCGACGCCGGCATCGATTACCGCCACCGCGCGCTGGAACAGGTGCAGGCCTATTACACGCCGCTGGGCGCGGCCTCCGACCACGCCTTGCGCGAGGCCTATGCGAAAGTCGCCGACACGGCCGACGAGGATCCGCGCGTGCACATCGAACAGCGCGAGCTGCGTGCGCTGCGGCGTGCCGGCGGCGTGATCTGGTTCGATTTCGCCACCTTGTGCGGCGGCCCGCGTTCGCAGAACGACTACCTGGAACTCTCCAGCCAGTTCCACACCGTGATCCTGTCGGGCGTGCCGCGCATGTCGGCCGCGATGTCGTCGGAGGCGCGCCGCTTCACGTGGCTGATCGACGTGTTCTACGATCACAAGGTCAAGCTGATCATGTCGGCCGAGGTCGAGCCGGAGCTGCTGTACACCGAGGGTGCGATGTCGAACGAGTTCCATCGCACGGTGTCGCGTATCATTGAGATGCAGTCGCGTGAATACATGCTCGCCGAGCGCCGCGGCGCGGCCGACTCGCTGGCCTGAACGATCAAAGGAACCGAATGAAAGCAGACTTCGTCACAGACACCCGTAGCCGCATGCGCACGCTCGCCGTGGCGCTGTCCGCCGCGCTGCTGGGTGCGTGCGCCAGCCAGGACGTGGTGCCGCGCGAGGTGCCGCCGCCGCCCGTGACGTCCGTCGCACAGGCCGACCAGCAACTGGCCGCCGTCGCGCGCGAGCGCGCCGCGATCGAGGCCCGTTTCGCGGAACGGGAACGCGTCTGCTACGACAAGTTTTTCGTGAATAACTGCCTCGACGAGGCGAAGGAACGCCGCCGCAGCGCGCTCGCCGCCCAGCGCGCGATCGAGGTGCAGGCCGAACACTTCAAGCGCCAGGCGGTCGTCGAGGAGCGCGACCGCAACCTGGCCGAAGCGGAACGCCGCTTCAAGGAGCAGGAGGCGCGCATGGCGGCCGAACCGCCGAAGCCCGCAGCGGAGCCGACGCCGGCGCCGGCGCCGCGCAAGGCGGTCGCGCCCGAGCGCATGGCCGAGCGCGACGCGCGCCTGCGCGCGCAGAAGCAGCAGGAAGCGGCGAACGCCGGCAAGCGCGCGCAGAACGTGCGCGACTACGAGGAACGCAAAGCGCAGTCGGAAGAACGGCAGCGCAAGGTTGCGCAGCGCAAGGCGGAGAAGGCTGCGAAGGCCGCGAAGGCCGCGAAGTAGGGGGGGCACCCCGTGCCCACGCGTGACGCTCGCATCATGTTGGCGGCGTTCGCATCATGTTGGCGGCGTTCGCATCATGTCGGCGACGCTCGCATCATGTTGGCGACGTTCGCATCATGTTGGCGTTACGCGTGGGCGGAGGCCGCCCACCCTACGCCGCCTTGACGAGCTTCACGATGGCCATGCTGCAGTTCCCGCCCTTGCCCTGTGAGCGCTCGCCGGCCTTGTTGATCAGCATCTCGGACGCTTGACGGGGGCTCGACTTCGCGGTCACGGCACCCAGTTCGGCATCCGTGAAGAAATGCCACAGGCCGTCCGAGCACAGCAGGAAAACATCGTGCGCCGCGAGATCGAGGCGCTGGCCGAACGTGATGAACGGCTCCTTGCGGCTATTGCCCATCACATTCAGCAACAGCTTGGACTTGCGGTGGTTCTTCGCGGCGTCCGGCGGCAGGCGGTCGCTCGACACGAGGTGCTCGACATAGGCCGCGTCGCTCGTGCGCGCCAAGCACTTGCCGTCATGAAAGTAATACAGGCGCGAATCGCCCACGTGGGCCCAGACGGCCTCGCCGTGCGGCGTCAGGACGAGGCCGACGAAGCTGGCGTGCGCAGGGGCCTGTGTCGCGACGGCATTCATGTTGATGACCAGATGGGTTTCCTGCACGATGTCGCGCAACAATTGCTGCAGGCGCTCGACGGACGGGCGGTCGCCCGGCTTGAATTCGTCGAACACGTGTTTGGCGGTGTGCAGGACCTGTTCCGCGCCGGCCGCGCCGGCAATGCCGTCGGACAGCACGGCCAGGACGTAACCGGGCGCGCGGGCGCCCGTCATGAGCGCGACCCGGTCGTTCTGCTGGGGGCGGTTACCGATATGCTGCGCGGTTCCCGCTTCTAACTTGTATGAGGTCATAAACGTGGCTTTCCGATACCGCCATGCCGGACTTTGTTGGCGGCAACGGCGGTGTAGTTTAAACTATGCACCGGTTTGCACTGGAGTTGCAAGCCGTAACAATGAATAGCGCGCCGCCCCGAGCCAGCGGGCATGCGTCTTCCCACCCCTTTACGCTTAACTGTTCGGAAATGCCTAACATGATCGACGTCCAGGAGATCCACCGCCGTATCGTTGAACTCGACGTGGAACATCGCGACCTCGACGCTGTCATCGACATGCTGACCCGCGACGGTCACGCCGACCAGTTGCAGTTGCGACGTCTGAAGAAACGCAAGCTGCAGTTGAAGGACCACATCACACTGCTGAAAATGCAGTTGGTGCCGGACGTTCCGGCATAAGCCCACGTTTTTTAAGCAGTCTCATTTTGACCGATCGCCTCCCCTTGTCCGAGTCCGACCTCGACGCCGACCTCGACGCCGCGCCGGCGCCTTCCGAACCTGTCGGCAAGTACGACGCCGAAGTCGACCGCATTTTCGGCGCCGGTGGCCCGCTCGCGCCCGCGGTCGGCACGTTCAAGCCGCGCCAGTCGCAGACCGAGATGGCGAAGGCGATCGCGCACGCGATCAGCGAGCAGGGCACGCTGATCGCCGAGGCCGGCACGGGCACGGGCAAGACGTTCGCCTACCTCGTTCCCGCGCTGCTGTGGGGCGGCAAGACGATCATCTCGACGGGCACCAAGAACCTGCAGGACCAGCTGTTTTCGCGCGACATCCCGACCGTGCGCGCGGCATTGCGCGCGCCCGTCTCGGTGGCGCTGCTGAAGGGCCGTTCGAACTACCTTTGCCACTACCATCTGGAACGCACGCTGTCGAACGGCCGCCTGACGTCGCGCGACGATGTCGGCCATCTGCGCGAGATCTCGCGTTTCATAAAGATGAGCCAGTCGGGCGACAAGGCCGAGTTGACGAAGGTCCCGGAAACGGCGTCCGTGTGGAACCTCGTGACGTCCACGCGCGAAAACTGCGTGGGCCAGGAGTGCCAGTACTACCAGGACTGCTTCGTGATGAAGGCGCGCCGCGAAGCGCAGCAGGCCGACGTCGTCGTCGTCAACCACCACCTGTTCTTCGCCGACGTGGCGCTGAAGGAAGGCGGCATGGCCGAACTGCTGCCGTCCGCCAACACGATCATCTTCGACGAGGCGCACCAGTTGCCGGAAGTGGCGACGCTGTTCTTCGGCACGACCGTGTCGACGGGCCAGGTGCTGGAACTGTGCCGCGACGTGCTGGCCGAAGGCCTCGCGCACGCGCGCGGCGGCGTGGACTGGGCGAAGGTCGTGACCGTCGTCGAGAAGGCCGCGCGCGACCTGCGCCTGACGTTCCCGGAAGGCGGCACGCGCTTGTCTCTGCCGCAGATCCCGCCCAGCTCGGAATTCTTCCCGGCGCTGGAAAAGCTGAAGGAAGAACTGGAAGGCCTGATCGACGTGCTGGAAGCCCAGGCCGAGCGCGCCGAGACGATCGAGCAGTGCCGCGTGCGCGCCGTCGAGCTGCTGGAACAGTACAAGGCGTGGAAATCCGAGCCGAAGAAGGGGAAGGAAGTCGACGGGGCGCACCATGCGGGCGACGATGCCGTGCTGTGGGTCGAGGCGTTTTCCTCGTCGCTGCAATTGCACAAGACGCCGCTGTCGATCGCGCCGATCTTCGCCGGCCAGCGCGCCGGCACGCCGCGCAGCTGGATCTTCACGTCCGCCACGCTCGCGGTGAAGAACGACTTCAAGCATTTCACTGCCCAGCTCGGCATGACGGGCGAACCCGCGCAGAGCTGGCCGAGCCCGTTCAACTACCAGGAGCAGGGCATCCTGTACGTGCCGACCGGCCTGCCGGAACCGAACACGTTCGGCTACACGGACGCGGTCGTCGACATGGCGCTGCCCGTGATCGAAGCGGCGGGCGGCCGCTGCTTCTTCCTGTGCACGACGATCCGCGCCGTCAACCGCGTGGCCGAGCGCCTGCGCGAGGAATTCGCCGCGCGCGGCCTCGACTTCCCGCTGTTCGTGCAGGGCGAACGGGGCCGCACGGAATTGCTGGACTCGTTCCGCAACGCGGGCAATGCCGTGCTGGTCGGCAGCCAGAGTTTCTGGGAAGGCGTCGACGTGCGCGGCGAGGCGCTGTCGCTCGTCATCATCGACAAGCTGCCGTTCGCGCCGCCCGACGACCCCGTGCTGGCCGCGCGCATCGAAGTGATGGAAAAGAAGGGCATGAACGGCTTCGTTCACCACACCTTGCCGGAAGCCATCATCAACCTGAAGCAGGGCGCCGGCCGCCTGATCCGCGACGTCGAGGATCGGGGCGTGCTGATGCTGTGCGATCCGCGCGTGATCAGCAAGCCGTACGGGCGGCGGATCTGGCAGAGCTTGCCGCCGTTTCGGCGCACGCGGGTGCAGGCGGAGGTGATCGAATTTTTCAAACAGGCCAAGCCTCAGTAATCCCGGCTGCGGGCTGGGAACCGGGGTCGGAGCCCTTTTAAAAGCAACACCGGGCTCTAACCGGGGTCAGAGCCCTTTTAAAAGCAACACCGGGCTCTGACCCCTCTGCTTCGTTTTACGCTACCTTTGGGCTCGCCTCGCGCTACGCCGCGCAGCGGCTCCGCTGTCGCTTGTGTTCCCACAACATGCAGGATGGGTGACTTGTTTAGAGTCACACAGGCCCGGCCGGTGGCAGACTTCAAGGGGGAGCAATGGCGATACGTTATGGCTGCTTTTTCAGCTATGCCCATGGGCGGCACGAACTGATGCAGCGCTTCAAGGCCACGCTGGCCGATGCACTGCGCTGTTACCTCGAACCGTATTTCGACAACGAAGACGAACTGTTCATCGACACCGAACAACTCGGCGGCGGTGACGACCTCGACCGGAAGATCGCCCGCGCGCTGTGCGAAAGCGCGTGCATGGTGCTGATCTACACGCCCAAATACGAAGCCCATCCCTACACCCGGCGCGAGTACGCCGCGATGCGCCTGATCGAAGCCGAGCGCAGCACGTGGTACACGCTGCCCAGCCAGCTGATCATTCCCGTGATCATGACGCAGCATCCCGTCGGCCTGCCGCCGCAGATCAGCGAATCCACGTTCTACGTCGACTTCTCGCGCTTCACGATGGCCACGGCCGACCTGAAGTCGAACCCCGATTTCCTGCCGGACATCGACAAGATGGTCCGGCGCATCGTCACGCATTACCAATACCAGAAAAAAACCATGCCGCGGGCGCATGACTGCAACCAATTCGTGCTTCCCGCTGTCCCACCCGCATGGCGTGAGTTACCGGATCCAACCTTCCCAAAAAAATGAGGAGCCTTATGGAAACCAACCGCATCACCGCAGTACCGGCCGGTCAGGCCGGCGAGGTGACGACGTTCTACTCCTACGACAGCGCCCCCGTGCGCAGCCTTGCGCTGGCCCATGCCGCCTGGCTGCTTGCCGGGCGCGCGCATGCGAAGACACCGGTGCTGATGATCGACTGGGATCTGGAAGCCCCTGGCCTGCATCACTATTTTTCCCGCGCGGACGATGGGCAGCACGCCAGCGGCCTGCTCGAACTGTTCGAGAGTTGCCGCGAGCAACTGCACGGCAATACGTCGAACGACGACGCCGAGGCGCTGGCCGCGCGCGTGCTCGACACGCTGGACTGGGACGACTACATCGTCCGCGTCGACGACAGCCGGCCGCTGTACCTGATGCGCGCCGGCCGCTTCGACGACAGCTATGGCGAGCGCGTCGACCGGCTCGACTGGGACGCGCTGTTCTGCGCGTGCCCCGCGCTGTTCCGCACGTTCGCGGCGCAGGTGGCACGGCGCTTCGCCCACGTGCTGATCGATTGCCGCAGCGGCCGCTCGGCGGCGGCCAGCGTCTGCACCGCGCTGTTGCCGGACAAGATAGTCGGCGTGTTTACGCCCGACGCGCGCAGCCTGGACGGCCTGCAGGGCGTCGTCGCGCGCGCGCTCGATTACCGCTGCAGCCACGAGGACGAACAGCGGCCGCTGCTCGTCTATCCGCTGCCCTGTCCGGTCGACGGCACCGGCGAAGGGCGGTTGCGCTGGCGCTTCGGCGACGCGCCACGGAGTCCGTCCGGCTACCAGGCCCGGCTCGAACGGATGCTGGCCGAGTGCTATGGCCTGTCCCGCGTCGTGCTCGACAGCTACCTCGACGAGGTGCAGCTGCCCCAGGCGGCCGTCAGCGGCATGGCACCGGCCGGCGGCCGGGCCCAGGCGGGCGAGCACGACCGGCTGGGGCCGCAGCGCGCCGTCGAAGCGCTGCTCGAATGGCTCGAGCCCGGCCATTTCCCGTGGCGCCCGTTGCCCGAGGTGCGGCTCGTGCAGGCCGTCGAATCGCTGCGCGAACGGGCCGCCGATCCGCAGGCCCCGAGCCTCGTGCGCGAACTGGCCCGGCTGGCCCAATTGTATTTAGGGCAACAAAGCGAACTGGAGGCCGCACGCCGCATCGAGCAGCACGTGATCGCGCTGGAGCAGGGCTTGCACGCCATGGAGGAGGGCAAGCGTGGCCACGGCGCGCCGCGCCGCGCCGGCGAACCGTCGCCGGATGCGCTGGACGACAAGCTGTCGCGCCTGCAGGAACTGATCGACAGCCGCAGTCCCCGCGAGGCGCGGGCACTGGCGGACAGCCTGCGCTCGACGATCCTGCGGCCGAGTGTGGCGCATCCGCTACGACGGCGCGGCGCCGCGATGATCAAGCAGGTCTACCTGCAGGAAGGCGACAAGGACGCGCTGCTGGCCTTCACGCTGGACGAGGTCTCGTCCCTCGAAGGCGCCCTGATCCAGGCGGCGGAAGGGCGTCCGCTGGTGGCGGGCTGACGTCGTGGCGGGGCGCGCGGCGGCGCGTCCGGGGGGCAATAAATGTGACGTCCGATTGGTCGATCTCGCCGTTGCTTCAGGTAAAATCGCAGGATGCGTATCCTTATCAGTAACGACGACGGCTATCTCGCCCCCGGCATCAACGCCCTGGCCGATGCGCTCGCGACAGTCGCCGACATCGTAGTGGTCGCGCCCGACAGCAATCGCTCGGGCGCGTCGAACTCGTTGTCGCTGGACCGTCCGCTGTCGGTGTCGAAGGCTGCCAATGGGTTTTATTTCGTCAACGGCACCCCCACCGACTGCGTGCACATCGCGTTGACGGGGATGCTCGACGTCCGCCCCGACCTGGTCGTCTCCGGCATCAACAACGGCCAGAACATGGGCGACGACACGCTGTACTCCGGCACGGTGGCGGCGGCGACGGAAGCCTATCTGTTTGGGATCCCGGCCATCGCCTTTTCCCAGGTGCATGGCGGCTGGGCGGAGGTGGAAGCGGCCGCGCGGGTGGCGCGCGACATCGTGCTGCGCCGTTTCGAGATGCTGGACACGCCGTTTTTGCTGAACGTAAATATCCCGAACCTGCCGTACGAGCAGATGGGACCGCTCGTGCCGACCCGCCTGGGCCGGCGTCACCAGGCCGAGCCCGTCATCCGCGGCCAGGATCCGCGCGGGCGCGAGATCTTCTGGATCGGGGCGCCGGGCGCCTGCCGCGACGCGGGCGAAGGCACGGATTTCCACGCGACGAGCCAGGGCTGCGTGTCGGTGACGCCCCTGCAGGTCGACCTCACGCACCGCGACCAGCTGGACCTGCTGCGGCGAGGGCTCGGATGAGCGAAAAGCGCAGCCAGTTTCCCCTGCCGCTCTCGTCCGTGACGGGCGGCGGCACCCGAAAGCCCGCTGCGCCGGCGCCGGTCGCCACGCCGCAGACGGCGACCCAGAACGCGCGCAACAGCCAGGCGCAGCCGCCCGGCGGTCAGCGTGGCGCGCCGGCTGGCGTGCCGGGCACGACCAAACCGTCCCAGCCGCAACAGACCGTCGTCCGGTCCGACCTGGCGGCAACGGAAGCGCCGCGCCGTGCGATGGCGGCCCGGGCCGCGCGCCAGGGCGTCAAGGACCCGCAGGTGCTGGCCGCGCTGGAAATCGTGCCGCGTCATATGTTCGTCGAGCCGGGCATGCTGGCCCAGGCGTATGTCGACATCTCGCTGCCGATCGGCCACAACCAGACGATTTCGCAGCCGTACATCGTCGCGCGCATGATCGAGTTGCTCAAGGACAGTAAGAAGCCGCTGCACCGCGTGCTCGAGATCGGCACGGGGTGCGGCTACCAGGCCGCCGTGCTGTCGTGCGTGGCGCAGGAGGTGTATTCCATCGAGCGCATCAAGCCGTTACATGAGCTGGCGAAGGCCAATCTGCGTCCGTTGCGTATCGCCAATCTGCGCTTGCAGTACGGAGATGGTATGCTAGGGCTCCCGCAGGTGGCCCCGTTCGACGGCATCATCCTGGCGGCGGCCGGTCTCGAGGTGCCGCGTGCATTGCTCGAGCAGATGGCCATTGGCGCCCGCCTGGTGGCGCCCGTCGGTGCTCAGGTCCAGCACCTGCAGCGCATTACCCGTACCGGCAAGGCGGAATGGACCAGCGAAACGCTGGAAGCCTGCCATTTTGTCCCGCTGCGGCCAGGCATCGCTTGAATGCCAGTTGTTGTAAAAGAATTATAGAGAGAATGAAACTTACGCCCCGCTTAGCCCTGTTGACCCTTAGTCTCGGCATCCTGTCCGCCTGCAGCACCGAGACCCGCGTAGCCCCCGTGATCGACCGTCCGGCTCCGACCGCATCCAGCTTCCGTCCCCGCCCGCAACCGGCCCCGGTGCCGGCCGCCGAGGAGTCGAAGCCCGACGCGCGCGGCACCTATACCGTGCGGCGCGGCGACACCTTGCTGAAGATCGCCCTCGACCACGGCCAGAATTACCGCGACCTCGTCGCCTGGAACAACCTGGCCGATCCGGACGACATCAAGGTCGGCCAGGTGCTGAAAGTGGCGCCGTCCGAGCGTAACGGCAACGGCGTCGTGACGTCGCCGATCGCGATGCCGGGTGCCGAGAAGGCGCCGGCCGTGCCGAAGAAGACGGAGCCGAACGGCGCCAAGAAGCCGTACAGCGAATCGAACCTGGCCGCGAAAGAAGACAATCCGAAGGCGGAAAAAGTGATCTCGGCGGGCGTGACACCGGGCACCACCGTCACCGCGAACGACGACGAAAAACTGAGCTGGATGTGGCCGTCCGACGGCAAGATCATCGCCACCTTCGACGAAGGCAAGAACAAGGGCATCGACATCGCCGGCAAGATGGGCCAGCAGGTGATGGCCGCGGGTTCCGGGAAGGTGATGTATGCCGGTAGCGGCATCCGCGGATATGGTAATCTCGTGATTGTTAAGCACAGCAACAGCCTGTTGTCGGCATATGCGCACAACCGCACCATCCTGGTGAAGGAAGGTCAGAACGTGACCAAGGGCCAGGCGATCGCGGAGATGGGCGATTCCGATGCCGACACCGTCAAACTGCATTTCGAGATACGCCAGCAGGGCAAGCCGGTCGACCCGGCCAAGTTCCTGCCCAGTCGCTAGAGAGAGCCGATGACCTTGCCCGCCGACCCGCTGGACAACGACACGCCGGAAGAGAATCCGGATGAACCGCTGGACGACGGCGGGTTCGGGGCGGACGGCGTCGACCGTGCCGAGATGCTGCCGGAAGGCGCGGCGACGGCCATCGTCGACACCGTCGACGAGCTCAAGAGCGTCCTGCAGGCCGAGCTCTCGACGGACACCACCCAGCATTACCTGAACCGCATCGGCGCCAAGCCGCTGCTCACGGCCGAACAGGAAGCGCACTACGCGACCCTGGCCAAGGCGGGCGACTTCAATGCGCGCCAGAAGATGATCGAGCATAACCTGCGACTCGTCGTCTCCATCGCCAAGCACTACATCAACCGCGGCGTCGTGCTGCTCGACCTCATCGAGGAAGGCAACATCGGCCTGATGCGCGCGATCGACAAGTTCGAGCCCGAGCGCGGCTTCCGCTTTTCCACCTACGCGACGTGGTGGATCCGCCAGAGCATCGAGCGCGCGATCATGAACCAGGCCCGCACCGTGCGCCTGCCCGTGCACATGGTGCGCGAGTTGAACCAGGTGCTGCGCGCGAAATACCACCTGGAGGCCCAGCACCACGACGGCAAGGAAGCGAGCGCGGAAGACATCGCCAGCCTCGTCGGCCGGCCCGTGGAGGAAGTGCAGGACATCCTCGCGCTGTCCGAACACGCGACGTCGCTCGACGCCCCGCTCGACAACGATCCGCAGAGCAGCCTGATGGACATGCTGCCGGACGAGGGCGACGTCAGCCCGGACGCCCACGCGGAGCAGCACGAAATGACGGTGCTCGTGCGCGACTGGCTGCAGAAGCTGCCGGACAAGCAGCGCCTTGTCGTGATGCGCCGCTTCGGTCTCGACAACGACGACCCGGCCACGCTCGAAACGCTGGCCGAGGAGATGGGCGTGACGCGCGAACGGGTGCGCCAGATCCAGCAGGAAGCCCTCGTCAAACTGAAACGGGCGATGGCCGCCCGTGGCGTCGTCCGCGATTCCTTGCTATGATGCCCGGCTGGCCGGAATGGCGACGAAATCGTCATTCCCGCGCAGGCGGGAATCCATACTGAGCAACCGCAGCCGACACGCAGGCGTTCCGGCTCCGCGAGCGTCACCATGGGTCCCCGTTTTCGCGAGGACGTCGTCGTTTGGTTGTGCGGTATTCCGACCGCCGTCTTCCCCGATTCTGCTTTCTTCTATCCCATGCAAGAAACCTTCATCAACATCAAATCCCTCGACATGGACGCGCGCGGCGTCGGCCACCTGGAGAACGAGGACGGCACGCAAGGCAAAGTGATCTTCGTCGAAGGCGCGCTGCCGGGCGAGCGCGTCAGCTTCGAGACCCTGCGCAAGAAGAAGAACTGGGAATCGGGCCGCATGGTCACGCTGCAGAAAGCGTCGTCGATGCGCGTCGAACCGAAATGCCCGCACTTCTGGCACTGCGGCGGCTGCTCGATGCAGCACCTGGAGCCGTCGGCGCAGGTCGCGATGAAGCAGCGCGTCCTGGAAGACAACCTGTGGCACATCGGGAAGACGAAGGCCGAGAACATCATGCGCCCGATGTACGGCCCCACGTGGGACTACCGCTACCGCGCGCGCCTGTCGGTGCGCTACGTGGCCAAGAAGGGCACGGTGCTGGTCGGCTTCCACGAGCGCCACTCGTCGTACGTGGCCGACATGACGAGCTGCGAGATCCTGCCGGACCACCTGTCCGCCATGCTCGTGCCGCTGCGCGAACTGGTGGGCGCGCTGTCGATCTACCAGCAGATGCCGCAGATCGAGATCGCCGTCGGCGAAGAGACGACCGTGCTCGTGCTGCGCATCATGGCGCCGCTGAGCCCCGCGGACGAGGCGCTCGTGAAAGCGTTCGCCGACCAATGGAATATCCAGTGGTGGCTGCAGCCGAAAGGCCCGGACACCGCCGCGCCGTACTACCCCCTGGGCAAGGAACTGTACTACACGCTGCCGGAATTCGGCATCAGGATGCCGTTCAAGCCGACCGACTTCACGCAGGTGAACCACCAGATCAACCGCCTGCTGGTGCACAAGGCGCTGACCCTGCTCGAGGTGCAGCCGGGCGACCGCGTGGCGGACCTGTTCTGCGGCCTCGGCAACTTCACCTTGCCGCTGGCGACGCAGGCGCGCGAAGTCGTCGGCATCGAAGGCAGCACGGCGCTGACGACACGCGCGCTGGAAAACGCCAAGGCCAACGGCCTGGCCGACAAGACGACGTTCTACACGCGCAACCTGTTCGAGGTGACGAAGGACGACCTGATCGCGCTCGGTAAATTCGACCGCATGCTGGTCGACCCGCCGCGCGACGGCGCCGTCGCGCTGGCGATCGCGCTGGCCGAACTGCGCCTGGCGCAGCCGGACCTGCTGCCGCAGCGGATCGTGTACGTGTCGTGCAGCCCGTCGACCCTGGCGCGCGATGCCGGCATCCTGACGCACCGCGCCGGTTACGTGCTCAAGAAGGCGGGTGTGGCGAACATGTTCCCGCACACGTCGCACGTGGAATCGATCGGCGTGTTCGAGCGCCTCGAGAACTTCCAGCCACGCGAATTCAGCACGCCGGACGTCGCCGAATAACGGTGGCGTTCGCGTGGGCGGAGGGCCGCCCACCCTACGACTGCCGTAGCGTGGGCACCCCGTGCCCACGCGTTCAACGAGCGGCGACGCGGTCCAGCCGTAGGGTGGGCACCCCGTGCCCACGCGTTCAACGAGCGGCGACGCGGTCCAGCCGTAGGGTGGGCACCCCGTGCCCACGCGTTCAACGAGCGGCGACGCGGTCCAGCCGTAGGGTGGGCACCCCGTGCCCACGTGTTCAACGAGCGGCGACGCCGTCCAGCCGCAGGGTGGGCACCCGTGCCCACGCGTTCAACGAGCGGCGACGCCGTCCAGCCGTAGGGTGGGCACCCGTGCCCACGCGTTCAACGAGCGGCGACGCGGTCCAGCCGTAGGGTGGGCACCCCGTGCCCACGCGTTCAACGAGCGGCGACGCGGTACAGCCGTAGGGTGGGCACCCCGTGCCCACGCGTTCAACGAGCGGCGACGCCGTCCAGCCGTAGATACTGTTATCCCGGTCAAGCGGCGTGCAGGTCTGGATTGAACTTTTGTCCGGACTTCAGCACGCCGAAGGCGACATGAAGCAGCTTTCTCATCATGGCGACGATAATGACCATGGGCTTTTTTCCAGCGCTGGACAGACGAGCGAGGAAGCGCTTTCCCCAGTTCGTTCGATACAACGTGACCATAGCCGGCATGTACAAGCCTTTCCGGATCAGATTGTGACCGACCCTGGAGATGCGTGTCTTTCCTTGAACGCTGCTGCCTGACTCATGATGCCGCGGATCGAGCCCGGCATAGGCAGTCACCTGTCGGGCGTTCGCGAACCGGCCTGGAGCGAGCGAAAAAGCCAGCAGCAATGCGATCGTACGTTCACCGACGCCAGGAATGCTGTCCAGCAGCGCTTTCCGATCCTTCAAATCGGGATCGCTGTCGATGTGATCGCGAATTTTCTTGCTGAGATGCGCGATTTCCTCGTCAAGCCAGACGATATGGGATGTAATGCCGTCCTTGACGGCTTCACGCGCCACTTCGAGACGATTACTTTCCTGAGTCCGGATCTCCTGAAGAGCGTCCAGGCGCAGCACCATGGCCCGTAACTCTTGTTCTTGCAAAGACGGGGCCTTCCACGGTTCCGGCCGACTCTCCTTGCAGAAATCAGCGATCAACTTCGCGTCGACCTTGTCAGTCTTGGTCCTGACAAGACGCGACGCACCAAACGCTTTGATCTGCACCGGATTGACGATACTGACCACGTACTGATGGTTCGCCAGATACTCGGCGACGGCTTCCCAGTACACCCCGGTAGCCTCCATGCAGACGTGAAGCTGGGGCACGTCAAAGCTGCAAATCCATTGTTGTAACTCTTTAAATCCGTTGGGCGTATTGTCGAAAACCTTATGCTTGTGCTTGCCGTCCGGTTGGCGCAGCGCGCAGTCGAGCTTTTTCTTGGCAACGTCAATTCCCAGGTACCACTCTTGCATAGATATCCTCTTCTGATCCACCTTGCGAAATACGGGCTCACGGCTAGCCGGGCCAAAGATACTGTCCGATCTTCGAACGAGGGAGAGCAGCTGGTGCGAAATCTACGAAACTGGCTCGTGCCAAAGGGTGGGCTCGGCATCCAGCTGCTCAGAACCTGAGGTGCCCCTCAGGTAAGCAAATTGCTCAGAAGGATAATACAAGGGTGGGCACCCCGTGCCCACGCGTTCAACGGGCAGTGATCACCGCACGGCGACCCGGTCGAGCAGGGCGAATAATCCCGCCGGATCGACCGGCTTGACGAAATAACTGTCGAAGCCGGCATACGCCGCGCTGGCCTGGTCCGATTGCTGGCCATACCCGGTGATGGCGACGAGCGTCGCCCCGGTGCAGCCGGGCACCTTGCGCAGCCGGCGCGCCAGTTCGTAGCCGTTCATGCCGGGCAGGCCGATGTCGAGCAGGAACGCGTCGTAATGCGCCTGCGCGGCACGTTCGAGCGCTTCGCCCGGGTGGTGCATCACCGTCACGTGGTGGCCGCCCGATTCCAGCAACAGGCCCAGGGTCATCGCCGCGTCGACGTTATCGTCCACCAGCATCAGCGACAGCCCGCGCGCCGCGCCCGGTGCCGCGGGACCGGCCGCGGCCGTGCCGCCGGCGGGTGCGGCGGCGTCGCGCAGCCGCGGCAGGCGGATCGTGAATTCGCAGCCGAGGTTGCGGCCTTCGCTGGCCGCCGTCACCATCCCGCCGTGCAGTTCCACGAGACTCTTCACCAGCGCGAGGCCGAGCCCGAGGCCGCCCTGCGAGCGGTCCGGCGTGCGCTCCGCCTGGGAAAATAAATCGAATACGGTCGGCAGCAGTTCGGCGGAGATGCCGATGCCGTTGTCCGACACGGTCACGAGCACCTGCTCGGGCGTGATGCCCATCCAGATCGACAGCCGGCCGCCTTCGTGCGTGTACTTCGCCGCATTGTTCAGGAGGTTCGCGATCACCTGCACGAGGCGCTTCGGATCGCCTTCGACGATGGCCGGTTCCGTCGACAAATGCAGCGCCAGCTGGTGGCGGCGCGCCTCGATCAGCGGCCGCACCTGCTCCACCGCGTCGGCGATCACGCGGCGCAGGTCGACCTCCTCGCGCGTCAGCACGACGAGCCCGCGCGTGACGCGCGAAACGTCGAGCAGGTCGTCGATCAGGCCCGTCATGTGCGCCACCTGGCGCGCGATGATGGCGCTCGTGCGCTCCACGCGGACATTGTCCGGCGGACCGAGGTTCAGCAGTTGCGCGGCGGCCGAGATCGGCGCCAGCGGGTTACGCAGCTCGTGCGCCAGCATTGCGAGGAATTCGTCCTTGCGGCGGTCGGCGAGGCGCAGCGCGTCTTCCGCGCGCACGCGCTCGACGGCGCTCCACGCGCGCTCGGCGACGTCCTCGATCAGGCGCACGATGTCGGCGCTCCATACGCGCGGCAGGTTGTCGTTGATGAAGAGGCAGCTCGTCAGCGCGCCATTGCGGTTCAGCGGCACGACGACGGCGGAGCGGATCTGCAGCGCCGCGTAGTTCGGCCACACGTCGGGGCCGCTCGTGCGCGGGTCGCGCTGCAGGTCGCTCGACACCCACGTGCCCAGGCTCAGCGTGCTGAAATTCGCCACGCCGAACAGCGCGGCGGGGAAGGTGCCGTTCAGCTCGGCGACGATGCCGTCCGTGTAGTTCGAGTGGAAGGTCACGAGCTGCTTGTCGGCGTCGTAGTCGCCGTACAGCACGCGGCTGGCCTGCAGGAAGCGGCCCAGCATGGCGCCCGTCTGGACGAAGATCTGCGACGGGTCGTTCAGGCGGCGCAGCAGGTCCGACACTTCGAGCCGGAATTCGTTCATGTCGAGCAGCGTCGTCTGGCGCGCGACGGCGTCGCGCAAGGCCTGTTCGGCGCGCACGCGGTCCAGCGCTTCCCAGCTGCGCTCGGCGATGTCGGCGGCGAGGCGCTGCGCTTCCTCGTCCCAGTCGCGCGTCTGGGTGGAATAGCCGACGAGGGCCGCCACGAGCTGGCCACGCCTGACCTTGGGCACGACGAGGATCGCGCGCGCGCCCGCGGCCGCGTAGCGCTCGCCGCGCGCGGGCAGGCGCGGGTCGGCCGTCGCGTCGCGCACGGCCAGCGGCGAACCCGTGCGCAGCAGGGCCAGCGCCTGCGGGCCGAAATCGTCGAGGCGGGCGCGCCGGCCGATGAGCGGCGTGCCCGTGTCGCGGGCCCAGTCGTGCATCACTTCGAAGCTGCCGTCTTCCTCGTCCGTTTCGACATAGCAGGCGCGCTCGAGTTCCAGGTGCTTGCCGAGCAAGGTGCACGACCCTTCGATGATGTCGGACGGGTGGTGCAGGCGGCGCAGGCTGTCGACCACCTGCAGCTGCACGGCGTGGCGCCGCTCCAGTTGCACGCGCTGGGTCGTCTCGCTCGTCACGCACAGCATGCCGCGCACGGTGCCGGCATCGTCGCGCACCGGAGAATAGGCCAGCGTGAACCAGGCGTTGTACGGCTTGCCGTTGCGGTCGATCGGGCTCGGCACGTCCTCGCCGTACGTGGCGTGGCCCGCGAGGGCGCGTTCGACCAGCGGCTTCAGGCCGGGCCAGCGGTCGGGCCAGACCTGCGCCAGTGGGCGGCCGAGCGAAGCGGGATGGGTGCCGTCGAGGAGAGGGATGAAGGCGGCGTTGTACAGCAGCGCCAGGTGCGGACCCCAGGCGAGGTACATGGGGAATTCGGATTCGAGGATCAGGCTGACCGCATTGCGCAATGCGGGGCTCCAGCGGTCCGGCGGGCCGAGTGGGGACGCCGACCAGTCATGGACGTGGTAACCGGCGCGGACGGCGCCGGTGCTGCCGAGGAGATGAAAGTCGCGCGTCGCTGCTTCCATGCCGATCGCTTCCGAGTCCGAAAGCGGTCATTCTATGCGCAAATGCATAAGCTGGAACGGCTATGAAAAAAAATACATTTTCCGCGCGAGAAACTCCGTTGATACCTGGAGAACAAAATGTCTCCGAAGGACCATTTGCGGCGGCAAACGTACAGCTGATGCCAAGGGGATTGGGTTTGATGGCAAGACTATAACGGACGTCCCGCACGCGTGGCGCACGGGACGTCGATATGTCATCGCGTCACGGCGGGCTCGGGAGCCCACCCTGCGGCATCGTTACAATCGCAGGATGGGCACCCCGTGCCCGCGATGGTCGTCAGAACTTGGCGCGCACACCGAACGTGATGTTCCGCCCCGGCAGCGGCGCAATATCCTTCAGCAGCGACGTGGCCAGGCGGATGTCTTCGTCGAGCAGGTTCTTTGCCGAGACGAAGTACGTCAGGTCCAGGTGCTCGAGCCTCTGCGTGTACGAGACATTGGCATTGACCTGGTTGTACGACGGCGTCGTGGACGTCTCGAACGCCGCGAGGCGGTCCTGGCCGCGGGCGTGCGTCCAGTCGAGGCCGGCGCGCCAGTGCGGCTGGCGGTAGCCGATCGCGGCGCCCACGCGGTCGGCCGGCTGCAGCGGCAGGTTGCCGGCGTCGTCGAGGTAGCCGCGCGACGTGTCCGCGAACACGCGGCCGTTCCAGCCCATGCCGATCTGGTTCCACGTCATCTCCGCTTCCACCCCCTGGACGTGCGCCTTCGCCTGCTGGAACAGGCGCTGGCGGAAATCGCCGCCCGGGTTGCCGTCCTCGTCGAACGACGCGTCCATGACGCGGCCGTAGATGAAGTTGTTGACGTTGTTGCGGTACGCGTTCACGCGCCAGCGCAGCAGGCCGCTCGTCTTTTGCAGCGACAGCTCGATGTTGCGCGAGCTTTCCTTTTGCAGGTTCGGATCGCCCACGTCGAACGTGAGCGTGGCGTCGTGCGGGCCGCCCGAATACAGTTCCTCGGTCGCGGGCGCGCGCTGCGCGTACGACACCGTCGCGCCGGCCGAATAACCCTTCGTGAACGGCCACAGTGCGCCGATCGAGCCGGAGCCCAGGTCGAAGGTGCGCTCGCGGTTGGACACCGGCTTGCGGTCGACGTTTTCATAGCGCAGGCCCGCGTTCCAGCGCAGCGGACCCTGGCTCCATTCCTCGACGAGGAAAACGGCCTGCGTCGTCGAATGCGTGACGGGCACGGTGTCCGGCCCGCCTTCCGCGCTCAGCGCCGAGAAATGCGTGTTTTCCGTCTGCATGCCGAACGTGCCGTGCAGGCCCAGGGCCGTGATCGGCTTGTGCGTCAGCTCGACGCGCGATTCGAACGATTTGTTGGAGAACAGCGTGGCCGGCACGCCGTCGTCCAGTTCGGCGTGGTGGTAGTCGGTGTAGCCGGCCTTCACGCGCGCGCTCTCGAAGCCGGCGAGCGGGTTCTTGACGACGCTGTCGAAGTCGTAGCGGTTCTGGCGCTGGTCGATGTGCGATCCCTCGTCGGTCGGGATGCCATAGAAATTCGTCAGGTGCGAGGCCGACAGGCCCGCATAGCCCCAGTCGTCGATGTACGAACCGCCGATGCCGATGTTGCGCTCCTTCGTGTCGGAATTCGGCAGCCGGTTCATGCGCGACGTGGGGTCGTTCACCACGCGCAGGTCGGGGATCTGGAAGTCGTCCGTGTTGCGCATGTTGCCGTCGAGGTGCAGGCCGATCTTGCCGACGGATCCGTCCAGGGTGCCGGACATGTCCTTGCCGTTGTCGACGGTGCTGAGGCGCGTCTCGACCTGGCCCGTCAACTTCGGTTCCAGCGCCGTCGGGATGCGTTCGTTGACGACGTTGACGAGGCCGCCGATGGCGCCCGAGCCGTACAGCAGGGCGGCGGGGCCGCGCAGGATCTCGATCTGGCGCGCGACGGCACCTTCGGACGCGACGGCGTGGTCGTTCGACAGGCCGGACACGTCCGACGTCGCCATCCCGTTTTCCAGCATTTTCACGCGCGAACCTTCCATGCCGCGGATGATGGGGCGCGACGCGCCAGCGCCGAACGCGGACGCGGACACGCCCAGTTCGTTCTGCAGCGTCTCGCCCAGCGAGCTGCCGACCTTGTCGCGCAACTCGTCGCCTGCGAGCACTTTGGCCGGCGTGAGGATCTGGTCGCCTTCGCCGTTGCGCAGCGGGCTGGCGGTGACGACGACTTGCTGGATCTTGCCGTCGTTGATGGTTTCTTGATCGTCTGCGCGGACGGCCGGGTGGAAGGCAAGCAGGAGCGCGCTGGCGAGCAGCGTACGTTCGATTTTCATGATTTTCTACAATCTCAAGCGAATGGATAACGGCCCATACCGCCGGGACGCGCCGGGCGGTACGGAAAAGCGGGAGCGTTATCAGGCTTGAGGCGGCGCGCGCGACTGGAACGGGCAGGCCGTGAGCAGGCAGATGCCTGGCGTGGCCGGCACGGCGGGCGCGGCATAGGCCAGCTCGGCCGGGACGAATTGCCGCAGCGTGGATGGCAGCGCGAACGCGATCTGGGCGCTGGCCGCGCACTGGCCGCACAGGTCATGCAGGCCGGGCTTGGGCAGCTTGCCGGTGCCGTCGTCGTCCGTGTCGGCGCTGACCTGCTGGACGAGCGTGTCGTCGGCCTCGGTCCAGTGGGTATAGCCGTGGGCGAGCGACAACTGCTGCGAAACGAGCAGCAGCAGCGACAGCAATACGTGGACCAGGCTACGGGACATGGGGAACGGGATCGAAAGCGAACGGATATTGTACGCAGGGGCGTTCGGTTCTGACAATCATACTTTCAGTAAGGTCCTTAAGCTCAATTAAATTCGGGGTCAGAGCACATTTCGGAACAGATTCGGGGTCAGAGCCCTTTTCGGCGCACAATCTTCGAGGCAAGTTTCCTCTGCGTGCTGCAGTGGGATGCGGCGGTCGCATGGCGGTGGTACGGCTCGGCGTTACGTTTTCGTTGTGAGCCAGGACATTGATCAGAAATGTGCTCTGACCCCGAATTGGGGCAATAAAAAACCGGCCCGCAGGCCGGCTCTTCGATGCGAGCGGATAGATCAGTCGCGGTTGCCGAAGCCGATGCCCAGCAGTTGCAGCATGCTCGTGAACACGTTGTAGATGTCCAGGTAGATGGCCAGCGTCGCGCTGATGTAGTTGGTCTCGCCGCCGTTCACGATCCGGTTCACGTCGAACAGGATGAAGGCCGAGAAGATCACCATCGCGAGCACCGACACGACCAGCATCAGCGCCGGCAGGTGCAGGAAGATGTTGGCCAGGCCGGCCAGGATCACGACGATGGCGCCGGCGAACAGCCAGCTGCCCATGCCCGAGAAGTCGCGCTTGGACACGGTCGCGATCGTCGCCATCGTGGCGAACACGGCCGCGGTGCCCGCGAACGCGGTCATGATCAGCGTGCCGCCGTTGGAAAAGCCGAGCGTGAAGCGCAGCAGCGGCGTCAGCCACAAGCCCATGAAGAACGTGAAGGCGAGCAGGATCGGTACGCCGGCCGCCGAGTTCTTGGTCTTCTCGATCGCGAAGATGAAGCCGAACGCGATCGCGAGGAACAGGATCACGCCCATGCCGCTGGCAAAGATCGGCAGGGCCATTTGCAGGCCGATATAGGCGCCGAACACCGTCGGGATCATGGACAGTGCCAGCAACCAGTAAGTGTTGCGCAGCACGCGGTGACGCGTGGCCTGGATGGCCGAGACGTCGTAGGTTTTCTGCAGGCTGGGAATCATAATGCCTCCGTTGGAAGAAATCGCTTTGCTCCCCATATGGGGACGGGACCCGGCGTCAACAGGGGGGGGATATGCTGGAAACGCAAGTTTTAAGTCTTGCCTAAGGGCCAGCGCGCACCCTGCCATGGACGAGGTCGAACCGATGTCACTGTATCATCCGCGGTCGCCCCTGCGCAATATCGGTGGCATCCCGGATGTATGGTAAAATAGAAGGTTGATTGAGTTCCCAAATCTCGATTTAAACCTTTCTTTTTATTGGAGTTTTTAAATGGCAATCGAACGCACCCTGTCGATCATCAAACCTGACGCAGTCGCTAAAAACGTGATCGGCCAAATCTACAGCCGTTTCGAAGGCGCGGGCCTGAAGATCGTCGCTGCCCGTATGGCCCAGCTGTCGCGCGCCGAAGCCGAAGGTTTCTACGCTGTCCACAAAGAGCGTCCGTTCTTCAAGGATCTGGTCGACTTCATGGTCTCGGGCCCGGTCATGATCCAGGTGCTGGAAGGCGAGAACGCGATTGCCAAGAACCGCGAACTGATGGGCGCAACCGATCCGAAGAAGGCCGACAAGGGCACCATCCGCGCCGACTTCGCCGACTCGATCGACGCCAACGCCGTGCACGGTTCGGACGCTGCCGAGACCGCCGCTGTCGAGATCGCTTACTACTTCCCGGCACTGAACGTCTACTCGCGTTAATCTTCGTAGCAAATTTTTTGTGTTGATCAGCCCCGTGCTGATTTAACATCGCAATATCCCGCTCGCCCATGCTCGAAGAGCCCGGCGGGCGGGACTTATTTTGAAGGCACAGGATTCAATCATGGCAACTCTCACCAACTTGCTGGACTTCGATCCCGCGCAGCTCGTCGCTTACTGCGCCGAGTTGGGGGAGAAGCCGTTCCGCGCGAAACAGCTGCAGCGCTGGATCCACCAGTTCGGCGTCGCCGATTTCGACGACATGACCGACCTGGCGAAGTCGCTGCGCGAAAAGCTCAAGACGCGCGCCGAAGTGCGTGCGCCGGCGATCATCAGCGACCACACGTCGAGCGACGGCACCCGCAAGTGGCTCGTCGACGTGGGCAACGGCAACGCCGTCGAAACCGTGTTCATTCCGGAAGAGACGCGCGGTACGCTGTGCATCTCCACGCAGGCCGGCTGTGCCGTCAACTGCCGCTTCTGCTCGACGGGCAAGCAGGGCTTCAACCGCAACCTCTCCGTGTCCGAGATCATCGGCCAGCTGTGGATGGCCGAGTTCGAGCTGCGCCGCACGAAGGGCATCGAGCCGGGGCCGAAAGGCGAGCGCCAGATCACGAACGTCGTCATGATGGGCATGGGCGAGCCGCTGCTGAACTTCGACCCGACCGTCACCGCATTGAAATTGATGCTGGACGATAATGCGTACGGCCTGTCGCGCCGCCGCGTGACCGTGTCGACGTCGGGCGTCGTGCCGAACATGGACAAGCTGTCGCAGGAATGCCCGGTGGCGCTGGCCGTGTCGCTGCACGGTTCGAACGACCCGCTGCGCGACATGCTCGTGCCGCTGAACAAGAAATACCCGCTGCGCGAGTTGATGGCCGCGTGCAAGCGCTACCTGGAATTTGCCCCGCGCGACTTCATCACGTTCGAATACTGCATGCTGGACGGGGTGAACGACACGGACGAGCATGCGCGCGAACTGGTCGCCCTCGTCAACGACCCGATCGTCGGCGTGTCGTGCAAGTTCAACCTGATTCCGTTCAACCCGTTCCCGGAATCCGGCCTCGTGCGCTCGAAGAATCCGCGCATCAAGGCGTTCGCGCAGGTGCTGATGGATGCCGGCCTCGTCACGACGATTCGCAAGACGCGCGGCGACGACATCGACGCCGCCTGCGGCCAGCTGGCGGGCGAGGTCAAGGACCGTACCCGCGTGAACGAGCGCATGAGCAAGATGGCGGAATACCAGCAGAAATTCGGCCCGAACTTCGGCAAGATCGTGGAGATCTCGTCCTGATGGCGCGGCTGTCGGGACGCGTCGCCTGCGCACTCGCTGTGCCGTTGCTGTTGTCGGCATGCGCCGGCAATGGCGGCATGGCGGGCGAACCGCATGAGCTCAAGACGCTGTCCGACCAGACGGCCGCGGAAAAACGCGCCCAGATCCGCCTGCAACTGGCGGTGGGCTATTACCAGGAGCGCAAGTACGAGATCGCGCTGGACGAGGTCAAGCAGGCCATTGCCGCGGACCCGGACGATGCGGATGCGTACGGCGTGCGCGCCCTGATCTACACGGCGATGAACGAAAACCGTCTCGCCGACGAGAACTACCGGCACGCGCTGCGCCTGGCGCCGCGCAATCCGGACCTGTCGAATAATTACGGGCTGTTCCTGTGCGACGCCGGCGGCAAGCCGGCGGAGGCCATGGGCTATTTTGACGCGGCGCTGAAGAATCCAAATTACGCGACGCCGGTCAAAGCCATGGTGAACGCAGGTAACTGCAGCCTGAAGATGAAGAACGTCGACGCGGCCGAGCGCTATCTGCTCGACGCCCTGCGTTACGATCCCGACCTGCCGGCGACGAGCGCCGGCCTGGCCCGGGTGTATTTCGAGCGGCGCGATGTCACCCGCGCCGGGTTTTTCATTAACCGCCTGACGGAGACAGCGAAGCTCGACACGCTGTCGGCCGACGTGCTGTGGCTGGCCATCCGGGTCAAGCACATGCTCGGCGACCGGGCCACGGAAGCTTCGCTGGCGGCGCAGTTGCGCAAGCGCTTCCCCGGTTCGCCCGAGTACGCGGCCTTCGAGCGCGGTGCATTTAGTGAGTGAGACAACGACAATGAGTTCCGAGCGTGCAGATCAGCCGGCGACGCCCGACAACCAACCGCCTGTGCACGGTGTTCCCGGCCGGGTCCTGGCCGCGCAGCGCGAGGCGATGGGGTGGTCGGTCGAGCAGGTGGCCGACCAGTTGAAACTGGCGGTGCGCCAGGTCATCGCCCTGGAGGCGGGCGATTACGCGTCCCTGCCGAGTCCGGCCGTGACCCGTGGGTTCGTGCGGGCCTACGCCAAGCTGGTGAAGGTCGATCCGGCGCCGCTGGTGGCCCAGATCGCCATGGAGACCGAGCCCGCGCCCGATACGAGCGCCGTCACGGCGAACCGCCGGCCGACGCCGACCTCGTTCTCCCAATCGAAATTCCCGAGCCATGGCAAGCGTTCGTCCCTGCCGCTGGGGATGATCGCGGGCGCCGTCGTGGTCGTCGTGGCTGCCGCTGCCGCGGCGTGGCACTTCGGCTTCGTGCCGGGCAGCCAGCACGCCGAAACGGGTACCACCGTGGTCACGCCGGTCACGCCGGCCTCGACCGGTGCCTCGACCGAGGCCGCCAACGGCAGCTCCGTCGAGGCCCTGCAGAATCCGGCCGTGCCGCTGATTTCCGTGCCGGGTCCGAGCGCGAGCGCATCGGCGCCGGCAACGACTGCCGCACCGGGTGCCGTCGTCAATGTGCCGGGTACGACCGCGACCGGCGCGCCGCCGACGACTGTTCCCACGGCACCGGCCGCGGCGCCGGGCGCCACGTCGCCTGCAACACTGACTCCGGCGGCGACCGCGCCGGCTGCGCCGACGCCAGCCGCCGCCGGCGCCAACGCCCTCGTGCTGAACGTGCGCGAGGATTCGTGGATCGAAGTCCGTCCGGCCAAGGGCGGCGCGCCGCTGTTCTCGCGCCTCGTCAAGGGCGGCAGCACGGAGACGGTCAGCGTCGACCAGCCGGTGCGCGTCACGGTGGGCAATCCGGGCGGCGTCACGGCCACGCTGCGCGGCACGGCAGTCGCCCTGCCGCAAGTGCCGGGCAAGACGATCTCCCGCGTGAATTTGCAGTAAGAACGGAAGCAACGAGATGACTTTTTCGAACAACGCCAACGACCCGATCGGTTCCGGCCCGCTGGCGCGCCGCGCCAGCCGCGGCGTGGTCGTACGGCATGGCGCGCGCAAGGTGATCGTCGGTGGCGATGCCCCGGTCGTCGTGCAGTCGATGACGAACACGGACACGGCCGACGTGATCGGCACCGCCATCCAGGTCAAGGAACTGGCGCGTGCCGGTTCCGAGATCGTGCGCATCACCGTGAACACGCCGGAAGCGGCGGCCGCCGTGCCGGCGATCCGCGAACAGCTCGACAGGATGGACGTCGACGTCCCCCTCGTCGGCGACTTCCACTACAATGGCCACCTGCTGCTGCGCGATTATCCCGAGTGCGCGCAGGCGCTGTCGAAATACCGCATCAATCCCGGTAACGTGGGGCAGGGCGCCAAGCGCGACACCCAGTTCGCCCAGATGATCGAAACCGCGATCCGCTACGACAAGCCGGTGCGCATCGGCGTCAACTGGGGCAGCCTCGACCAGGCGCTGCTCGCCCGCATCATGGACGAGAACGCCGCCCGCGCCCAGCCGTGGAGCGCGCAGTCGGTGATGTATGAAGCGCTGATCACGTCGGCGATCGAGAACGCGCAGCGCGCCGAAGAAATTGGTATGCGGCGCGACCAGATCGTCCTGTCGTGCAAGGTGTCGGGCGTGCAGGACCTGATCGCCGTCTACCGCGAACTCGCAAAGCGCTGCGACTATGCGCTGCACCTGGGCCTGACGGAAGCGGGCATGGGCAGCAAGGGCATCGTCGCGTCGACGGCTGCGTTGTCCGTGCTGCTGCAGGAAGGGATCGGCGACACGATCCGCATCTCGCTGACGCCGGAACCGGGCGGCGACCGCACGAAGGAAGTGGTCGTCGGCCAGGAAATCCTGCAGACGATGGGCCTCCGCAAGTTCACGCCGATGGTGATCGCGTGCCCGGGCTGCGGCCGCACGACGTCGACCGTGTTCCAGGAACTGGCCGACAACATCCAGACCTTCCTGCGCGAGCAGATGCCGGAATGGAAGAAGACCTACCCGGGCGTCGAGGCGATGAACGTGGCCGTGATGGGCTGCATCGTGAATGGGCCGGGCGAGTCGAAGCACGCGAACATCGGCATCTCGCTGCCGGGCACGGGCGAATCGCCGGCGGCCCCGGTCTTTGTGGATGGGCAAAAGGTCGCTACACTGCGGGGCGAGCGGATCGTGGATGAGTTCAAGACGATCGTGCTCGATTACGTACAGAAGAATTACGGCAAAGCAGCCGAAACAGCGGTTTGAACGTAGGGTGGGCACCCCGTGCCCAAGCAAAAGCCGACATGACGCAACCGTCACGCGTGGGATCGGGGAGCCCACCCTACGCATGGAAAGCACAAGCATATGTCTGACAAAAAAGAGAAAATCGTCGCCATCAAAGGCATGAACGACATCCTGCCGGCCGACGCGCCGCTGTGGGAACTGTTCGAAAACACCGCGGAATCCGTGCTGAAGAGCTACGGCTACCAGAAGATCGTCACCCCGATCGTCGAGGAAACGGGCCTGTTCGCGCGCGCCATCGGCGCCGTCACCGACATCGTCGAGAAGGAGATGTATTCCTTCACCGATTCGATGAACGGCGACCAGTTGACCCTGCGTCCGGAAGGCACGGCCGGCGTCGTGCGCGCCGTCATCGAGCACAACCTGGCCTACGACGGTCCGAAGCGCCTGTGGTACAAGGGCCCGATGTTCCGCCACGAGCGTCCGCAGCGCGGCCGCTACCGCCAGTTCTTCCAGTTCGGCGCGGAAGCCATCGGCTTCTCCGGCCCGGACATCGACGCGGAACTGATCATGCTGTGCCGCCGCCTGTGGGACGACCTGGGCCTCGACAACATCCGCCTCGAACTGAACTCGATCGGCAACGCGGAAGAGCGCCAGCGCCACCGCGCCGACCTGATCGCCTACTTCGAAGCGAACATCGACGTCCTCGACGCCGAAGCCAAGCGCCGCCTGCACGCGAACCCGCTGCGCATCCTGGACACGAAGAACCCGGCGATGCAGGACCTCGTCAACAACGCGCCGAAGCTGCTGGACTACCTGGGCGGCGAATCGCTCGCGCACTTCGAGGGCCTCAAGCAGATCCTGGATGCCAACAACGTCCAGTACACGGTCAACCCGCGTCTCGTGCGCGGCCTCGATTACTACAACCGCACCGTGTTCGAGTGGGTCACGGACATGCTGGGCGCGCAGGGCACCGTGTGCGCGGGCGGCCGCTACGATCCGCTGATCGAGACGTTCGGCGGCAAGCCGACGCCGGGCATCGGCTTCGCGATGGGCATCGAGCGCCTGATCGAGCTGATGAAGGCGCAGGGCGAACCGGCCGAGCCGGCCCAGTGCGACGTCTACCTCGTGCACCAGGGTGAAGACGCGCAGATGAAGGCCTTCATCCTCGGCGAGCGCATCCGCGACGCGGGCCTGGACGTCGTCCTGCACTGCGCCACCCCGGCCGGCGCGGGCAGCTTCAAGAGCCAGATGAAGAAGGCCGACGGTTCCGGCGCCGCGTTCGCCGTGATCATCGGCGAGGACGAGGTCAACAACGGCGTCGTCGCCGTGAAATCGCTGCGTGACAGCGAAGGGGGCCAGCAGCAGACGAGCGTGCCGTTCGACGAAGCCGTCGACTTCATCGTCGACCAGATCGTCGGTGGCCACGACCACGACCACGATCACGACCACGTGCACTACCATCCATAATTACGAACCCGCGCAGACACGCGGAAACTTCCCGAACCCGCGCAGACACGCGGGAACTTCCCAACACACGATAACGAAGAAGACGAACGTCCATGGCATACGATCTCGAAGAACAAGAACAGATAGCCAATTTCAAGGCCTTCTGGGACCGCTTTGGCAACCTGATCACCTGGGTGCTGATCATCGCGCTGGGGGGCTACGCCGCCTGGAACTTCTGGGGCTCGCACCAGCGCTCGCAGGCCGCGGAAGCGTCCGGCCTGTATGACGGCCTGACCGAAGCGATCGCAGCGAAGGATGCGGCCAAGGTCCAGCGCATCACGGGCGACATCGAGAACAAGTTCGGCTCGACCGCCTATGCGCCGATGGCCGCGCTGGCCGCCGCCAAGGCCGCGTTCGACGCGAACGACCTGAAAACCGCGAAGGCCCAGTTGCAATGGGCGGTCGACCATGGCGACGACGAGTACAAGGCGATCGCGAAGCTGCGCCTGTCCGGCGTGCTGCTGGACGAGAAAGCGTTCGACCAGGCGCTGGCGCTGCTGAACGGCGAGTTCCCGGCGCAGTTCGCGGCCGAGGTGCAGGACCGCAAGGGCGACGTCCTCGTCGCGCAGAACAAGCTGGCGGAAGCCCGCGCGGCGTACCAGGCGGCGCTCGACAAGATGGAGAAGAACCATCCGGGCCGCCAGGTCGTGCAGGTCAAGCTGGATGCCATTGGCGGCGCGCCGGCACCGAAAGCAGCCTGAAGACCGTCGTTCCCGCGCAGGCGGGAACCCAAGTTTGCAAGCGTCGCCGTAACGCAAGCAAAAATTGGATCCCCGCCTTCGCGGGGACGACGTATTTTTAAATAACAAGGTAAATAAGACATGCGTATTACCCGGAAGCTCGTTGGTGTCGGTATGTTCGCCCTGATGGCGGGCTGCTCCTCGCTCAATCCGTTCGCGTCCAAACCGAAGGGCAACCAGCCCACGCCACTGGTCGACCTGAAAGGTTCGATGGCCGTGCGCACGGCGTGGAAGCTGGAAGTCGGCAAGTCGCAGAGCTATATGTTCTCGCCCGCCGTCGCCGACAACACCATCATCGCGGCCGGGGGCGACGGCACCATCGTGCGCGCGGAAGCGGCCACCGGCCGCCAGATCTGGCGCACGAAGGCCGGCATCGACCTGACGGCGGGCGTCGGCACGGACGGCAGCGTCATCGTGCTGGGCGGCGCCAAGGGCACGCTGCTGGCGTTCGACATGGACGGCAAGAAGCTGTGGGATGCCCAGCTGTCTTCCGAGATCCTGTCGTCGCCGGTCGTGGGCCAGGGCATCGTCGTCGCGCGCAGCATCGACAACCGCATCGTCGGCTACGACGCGAAGACGGGCCAGAAGAAGTGGACCGTGCAGCGCAACGCACCGGCGCTCACGCTGCGCCTCGCGCCGGGCATGGTCATCCACGACAAGGACGTGCTGGTTGCACAGCCGGGCGGCAAGCTGATGTCGCTGATCCTCGCCACCGGCGCGCCGCGCTGGGAGATCGAGGTCGGCGTCGCCCGCGGCGCGACGGAACTGGAGCGCGTCACCGACATGGGCGGCACGCCGGTCGTCATCGACAACGACGTGTGCGCCGTGTCGTACCAGGGCCGCGTCGGCTGCTTCGACCTGGCCACGGGCAGCCCGCGCTGGACCCGCGACCTGTCGTCGGAAGTCGGCGTCGCCGCGGACCAGCGCTTCGTCTTCGTCCCGGACGACAAGGGCGCCCTCTACGCGTACAACCGCGACAGCGGCACGAGCGCGTGGAAGAACGACAAGCTGGCCTACCGCCGCCTGTCCACGCCGGTGTCGTACGGCCGTGCCGTCGCCGTCGGCGACTACCAGGGTTACGTGCACTTCCTGTCGCGCGAGGACGGCTCGTTCCTGTCCCGCGCCGCCACGGACGGCAGCGCCATCGAATCCACGCCGCTGGTCGTCGGTTCGAACCTGATTTTTCAAACACAAAATGGAACCGTGACCGCCATCGCGGTCGAATAAGATTCAATGAAGCCGGTAATCGCACTCGTAGGTCGTCCCAACGTCGGAAAGTCGACCTTATTCAACCGCATGACCCGCTCGCGCGACGCGCTCGTGGCGGACTTGCCCGGCCTGACGCGCGACCGCCACTACGGCGAAGGGCGCATGGGCGAACGTCCGTTCCTGGTCATCGATACCGGCGGTTTCGAGCCGGTCGCCAAGGAAGGCATCATGCACGAGATGGCGCTGCAGACGCGCCAGGCCGTCGCCGAGGCGGATATTGTCATGTTCATCGTGGACGGCCGCCAGGGCCTCACGCCGCACGACAAGACCATCACGGACTTCCTGCGCAAGTCGGGCCGCAAGGTCATGCTCGTCGTGAACAAGAGCGAGGGCATGAAGTACACGTCCGTGACCGCCGATTTCTACGAGCTGGGCATGGGCGATCCGTACGTGATCTCCGCTGCCCACGGCGACGGCGTGCTGGACCTCGTCAACGAGGCCATCGACGTCGCCGTCCAGCAGCGTCCGGAGGAGGCCGAGGAGTTCGATCCGGCCGACTACGGCGTCAAGATCGCGCTGGTCGGCCGTCCGAACGTCGGCAAGTCCACGCTGATCAACACCCTTGTCGGCGAGCAGCGCGTGATCGCGTTCGACATGCCGGGCACCACGCGCGACTCGATCGAAGTCCCGTTCGAAAAAGGCGGCAAGCACTACACGCTGATCGACACGGCCGGCATCCGCCGCCGCGGCAAGGTGTTCGAGGCCATCGAGAAGTTCTCGGTCGTGAAGACGCTGCAGTCGATCTCGGAAGCGAACGTCGTCGTGCTGATGCTGGACGCGCAGCAGGACATCTCCGAGCAGGACGCGCACATCGCCGGCTTCATCCTGGAGACGGGCCGCGCGCTCGTCGTCGCCGTCAACAAGTGGGACGGCCTGACGTCCGACGTGCGCGACCAGGTCAAGAACGACATCGACCGCAAGCTGAACTTCCTCGACTTCGCGGAGACGAAATTCATCTCGGCGCTGAAGGGCACCGGCATCAACCACCTGATGAAGGCGATCGACACGGCGTACGCCGCGGCGACCGCGAAGCTGTCCACGCCGCGCCTGACGCGCGCGCTGCAGGAAGCGATCGAGAAGCAGGAGCCGAAGCGCAAGGGCAGCACGCGCCCGAAGATGCGTTACGCGCACCAGGGCGGCCAGAACCCGCCGATCATCGTCATCCACGGCAATGCGCTGGATGGCGTCACGGAACCGTACAAGCGTTACCTGGAAAAGCATTTCCGCGATACGTTCGATCTCATTGGCACGCCGCTGCGCATCGAGCTCAAGAGCGGCAAGAATCCGTTCGCCAAGGAGTAGGGTGGGCGGCCCTCCGCCCACGCGTAACGCCAACGGAATGCGAACGTCACGCGTGGGCGCGGGGTGCCCACCCAACGTGCGTAACCCATTTGCGGTAAATGTTTTCCGCGCGGGTTTTAAGCCAGGTTTAACCATAGCAGTACGACAAAAAAGAGCAAAACAGGTTACAGTTAGCTTGGGCGAACATTCACAGCTTGAGAATGTTGGCGCAGCCACTTGAAATCCGGCATCCCGCCACAATTTTTATACGACAACAACATCACGGAGCTGTCATGAGCAACAAAGGGCAACTGTTACAAGACCCATTCCTCAACGCCTTGCGCAAAGAGCACGTCCCCGTCTCGATCTACCTGGTCAACGGGATCAAGCTTCAGGGCCACATCGAGTCCTTCGACCAGTACGTCGTCCTCCTGCGTAACACCGTCACCCAAATGGTGTACAAGCATGCGATCTCTACCGTCGTTCCGGCCCGTGCGGTCAATCTCAACCTCGAACAAGACGCCGAGTGAGGTCGATGGCTGACGTTTCCGGCAACACCATGCGCGCCGCCCTGGTCGGTATCGATTTCAACGCTGGCGATTTCAAAGCCAGCCTGGAAGAACTGGCCCTGCTGGCGCGTTCGGCTGGGGCCGAACCGATCAGCACGATCACCGCGAAGCGCAACAGTCCCGATCCTGCGTATTTCGTCGGCAGCGGCAAGGCCGACGAAATCGCGCAGGCCGTTCTCGCCGACAAGGTCGAGATCGTCATTTTCAACCACGCCCTGTCGCCCGCCCAGCAGCGTAACCTGGAGCGGCGGCTCAATGTGCGCGTGGTCGACCGTACCAGCCTGATCCTCGACATCTTCGCGCAGCGCGCGCAGAGCCACGAGGGCAAGCTGCAGGTCGAACTGGCCCAGCTGCAGCACCTGGCCACGCGCCTGATCCGCGGCTGGACCCACCTGGAACGCCAGAAGGGCGGTATCGGCCTGCGCGGTCCCGGTGAAACCCAGCTCGAGACCGACCGCCGCCTCATCGGCGAGCGCGTCAAGATGCTGCGCACCCGTCTCACCAAGCTGCGCAAGCAGCACGAGACCCAGCGCCGTTCGCGCGGGCGCAACCAGACTTTTTCCGTGTCGCTCGTCGGCTATACCAACGCCGGCAAGTCGACCCTGTTCAACACCCTGACGAAGGCCGGGGTGTACGTCGCGAACCAGCTGTTCGCAACGCTCGACACGACGTCGCGCCGCCTGTACCTCGGTCCGGATACCGGCAACGTGGTCGTGTCCGATACCGTCGGATTCGTGCGCGAACTGCCGCACCAGCTGGTCGCCGCTTTCCGCGCCACGCTGGAAGAAACCATCCACGCCGACCTGCTGCTGCACGTCGTCGACGGTGCTTCTCCCGTGCGGATGGAGCAGATCGAGCAGGTCAACGAGGTCCTGCGCGAGATCGGCGCCGACCATATCCCGCAAATCCTGGTCTGGAACAAGATCGATGCGGCCGGCCTCGAGCCGGAGATCGAGCGTGATGAATATGGTAAGATCAGCCGCGTTTTCATCAGCGCCCGGAGCGGCGCCGGCCTCGATCTGCTGCGCGACGCGATCGTCGAGGCGGCCGGCAGCCCGGCCGTTGTGCCGGTTGTCGACGAGCACCCCGACCTCATGCCCGCGACTCCCCATCCCGGACCACACTAGTCTATGCTTGTTTCTCTGATCAAACGGATCGGCGCGCGGCTCGCGCCGACCGGTCGTCACGCCGGCGCGGGCAAGGCCGGCGTTCCCGTGTTCTCGCTGAACGATCCGCGCTGGGGCCACAACCCCAAGTCGAACGAGGGCCGCCGCCCGAACAATAACAACAAGAACGACAACGACGGTCCGCCCGACCTCGACCAGCTGTGGCGCGATTTCAACCAGCGCCTCAACAAGCTGTTCGGCGGCAAGCGCGGCGGCGACGGCGGTCCGTTTCGTCCGGACGCGCGCGGCGTCGGCCTCACGGCCACCGTCGTCGGCGCCATCGCCCTCCTGATCTGGCTCGCCAGCGGCGCGTTCATCGTGCAGGAAGGGCAGGTCGGCATCGTCACGACGTTCGGCCGGCTGTCGCACGTGACGGGCGCCGGCTTCAACTGGCGCTGGCCCGCGCCGTTCCAGTCGCACGAGACCGTCAACACGGCGCAAGTGCAGACGACCGAGATCGGCTACCGCGCCAATGTGCGCAACAAGCAGCCGAGCGAAGCGCTGATGCTGACGGGCGACGAGAACATCGTCGACGTCCAGTTCTCCGTGCAGTACAAGATCAAGGACCCGGTCGCGTGGGTGTTCAACAACCGCGACCAGGTCGAGACCATCCGTGACTCGGCCGAGACCGTCGTGCGCGAACTCGTCGGCCAGCACAAGATGGACACCGTCCTGTACACGGGCCGCGACAAGCTGGCGGCGGAAGCGCGCGAAGCGATCCAGCGCCTGGCCGACCGCTACAAGATGGGCGCGGAGATCGTCGGCGTGACGATGCAGTCCGTGCAGCCGCCCGACCAGGTCGCCGCCGCGTTCGAGGACGCCGGCAAGGCGCAGGAGGAGCGTGTCCGTGCGCGCAGCGAAGCGCAGGCGTTTGCCGACGAGGTCATCCCGCAGGCGAAGGGCAAGGCCGCCCGCCTGCTGCAGGATGCCGAAGCGTACCGCGCCAGCGTGGTGAGCGTCGCCACCGGCAACGCCGCGCGCTTCGACAAGATCGTGGCCGAGTATGCGAAAGCCCCGGCCGTCACGCGCGACCGCATGTATATCGAGACGATGCAGCAAATTCTTTCCAGCACCAGCAAGGTCATGATCGACGCCAAGAGCGGCAACAACACGATCTACCTGCCGCTCGACCGCCTGCTGGCCCAGTCGACGGCCAACGAGGCGGCGCGCGGCGCCAATTCCGGTCCGATGATGGCACCGCAGCAGAACCCGGCGCAGCAGCCGGCACCGGCCCTGGCGCAGCCGCAGCCGCAGCCGCAGACGGAAGTCTCGGCCGGCGAATCGAACCGCACGCGCGACCTGCGCAGCCGCGACACCGGCCGCGAACGGGAGAGCCGCTGATGAGCCGTCTGTTAGCCATCCTGATCGGCGCCGCCATCGCGGTGGCGCTCGTGTCGTCGTCCGTGTTCGTCGTCGACCAGCACCGTTACGCCGTCGTGTACGCGCTCGGCGAACTGCGCGAGGTCATCCAGGAACCGGGCCTGAACATCAAGGCGCCGCCGCCGTTCCAGAACGTCGTCTTCCTCGATAAACGCCTGCAGACGCTCGACACGCCCGACGGCGAGCGCTTCCTGACGGCGGAAAAGAAGGACCTGCTCGTCGATGCGTTCGTGAAATGGCGCATCGTGAATCCGCGCCAGTACGTGATCGCCATCGGCAGCAACGCCGACCGCGGCGGCGAGCGCCTGAACCAGCTCGTGCGCAATGCGCTCACGGCCGAGATCGGCAAACGCAGCCTGGCCGACGTGCTGGCGGGCGGCAAGCGCACGGACGTGGCGAATGCCGTGCGCGCCGACCTGGCCCCGGAAGCGAAAGACCTCGGCGTGGAAGTCGTCGACGTGCACCTGAAGCGCATCGACTTCATCGACCAGGTCAACAATGCCGTGTACGAACGCATGAAGGCCGACCGCGTGCGCGTGGCGAACGAACTGCGCGCGACGGGCGTGGCCGAGGCGGAGACGATCCGTGCCGACGCCGAGCGCCAGCGCAGCGTGATCCTCGCCGACGCCCAGCGCGACGCCGAGACGATCAAGGGAGAAGGCGATGCGCAGGCGTCGCAGATCTATGCCCAGTCGTTCGGCAAGAACCCGGAGTTCTACCGGTTCTACCGCTCGATGGAAGCGTACAAGGCCACGTTCAAGGGCCGCAACGACGTGATCGTGCTGGATTCCAGTTCCGAGTTCCTCAAGTATTTCAAGGGCCCGGGCGCCGGAAAATAATCGCTGCCGCAATCGGTGGGCACGGGGTGCCCACCCTACGAATCCATGGTGCCGTTGGGTGGGCACCCCGTGCCCACGCGTCACGGTCACGTGGAGTATCGGCAACGTTGGCATTCGTTTCATCGCCAACCGCCCGGCGTTTTCGGTTAAAATCGTCGATTCGGCGGAATGAACGCGTGCAAAGCCGCGTTCATGCTGCCCGAATGTTGTCCGACTTTTAATAACCCGACCCGCTTTGCCCATGCCCACCTGGCTCCTGCCCGAGAATATCGCCGACGTCCTGCCGTCCGAAGCGCGCAAGATCGAAGAGCTGCGCCGCCTGATGCTCGACACCTTCCGTACCTACGGCTACGAACTCGTGATGCCGCCGCTGCTCGAATACGTCGATTCGCTGCTGGCCGGCGCCGGACAGGACACCGATTTCCGCACCTTCAAGCTCGTCGATTCGATGAGCGGCCGCCTGCTCGGCCTGCGCGCCGACATGACGACGCAGGTCGCCCGCATCGACGCCCACCTGCTGAACCGCGACACCGTCACCCGCCTGTGCTATGCCGGCAGCGTGCTGCACACGCAGCCGTCCGGCCTGCACGCGACCCGCGAGCCGCTGCAGATCGGCGCCGAGATCTATGGCCACGCCGGCCTCGAAGCGGACGCGGAGATCCAGGAACTGGCGCTGGCGTCGCTCGCGCTGGCCGGCTTCGAACAGCCGCGCCTGGACCTGTCGCACGTCGGCGTGCTGCGCGCGATCCTCGCCGAGGATGCCGCCGCCAAGCGCGACGAGCAGCTGCTGTACTCGCTGCTGCGCTCGAAGGACGTCCCGGGCCTGGAAGAGGCAACGGTAAGCTACAACGAACAAACCCGCGCCGCGCTGCTGGCGCTGCCGAACCTGTACGGCGACATCGACGTGCTGGCCCGCGCCAAGGATGTGCTGCCGGCGCTGCCGGGGATCGCCCGCGCGCTGGCGGAACTCGCCGCGCTGGCCGGTTCCGCGCTGGGCCGCGCCCAGATCGCGATCGACCTCGCCGACCTGCGCGGCTACCAGTACGAAAGCGGCGCCATGTTCGCGCTGTACGTGCCGGGCCTGCCGAACGCGGTGGCCAGGGGCGGGCGCTACGACCACGTGGGCGAAGCCTTCGGCCGCGCGCGTCCGGCCACGGGCTTCTCGCTCGACCTGCGCGAACTGGCCCGGCTGCTGCCGACGGCCGAGCGCAAGCACTCCATTCGTGCCCCCTGGGGCAACGCGCCCGAGCTGCGCGAAAAAATCGCTGAACTGCGCAAAGCGGGCGAAGTGGTGATCCAGTCCATGCCGGGTCACGACAATGTACAGGACGAGTTCGAGTGCGACCGTGTGCTCGTCCTCGAACAAGGAAATTGGATTCTCAAAAACTTAGGTTAATGATGTCAAATACTGCTAAGAACGTCGTTGTCATCGGCACCCAGTGGGGCGATGAAGGCAAGGGTAAGATCGTCGACTGGCTGACCGACCATGCCGCCGGCGTGGTGCGTTTCCAGGGCGGCCACAATGCCGGCCACACGCTGGTGATCAAGGGCCAGAAGACCGCGCTGCAACTGATCCCGTCGGGCATCATGCGCGAAGGCGTGGCCTGCTATATCGGCAACGGCGTCGTCGTCTCCGTACCGGACGTGATGCGCGAGATCGACAAGCTGGAAGCGGCCGGCGTGGAAGTCGCGTCGCGCCTGAAGATCTCGGAAGCCTGCCCGGTCATCCTGCCGTACCACGTCGCCATCGACGTCGCCCGCGAAGCCAAACGCGGCGTCAACAAGATCGGCACGACGGGCAAGGGCATCGGCCCGGCCTACGAAGACAAGGTCGCGCGCCGCGCGATCCGCATCGCCGACCTGCTGAACGAAACCCGCTTTGCCGAGAAGCTGCGCGAGAACCTGGAATACCACAACTTCGTGCTGACCGGTTTCCTGGGCGGCCAGGCGCTTGACTTCCAGAAGGTGTACGACGACGCGATGGCCCTCGTGCCGCGCCTGCGTCCGATGGTCGGCGACGTGTCGTCCGCGCTGTACGCGACGCACAACGCCGGCGGCCACCTGCTGTTCGAAGGCGCGCAAGGCTCGCTGCTGGACGTCGACCACGGCACGTACCCGTTCGTCACCTCGTCGAATTGCGTGGCCGGCAACGCCGCCGCCGGTTCGGGCGTCGGTCCGGGCATGCTGCACTACATCATGGGCATCACCAAGGCCTACACGACCCGCGTGGGTTCGGGCCCGTTCCCGTCGGAACTGCCGACGGACGCCGGCGTGGGCGAACACCTGTCGCGCATCGGCCACGAGTTCGGCACCGTGACGGGCCGCGCCCGCCGCTGCGGCTGGTTCGACGCCGCGCTGCTGCGCCGCTCCGTGCAGATCAACGGCGTGTCGGGCATGTGCCTGACCAAGCTGGACGTGCTGGACGGCCTGGACACGCTGAAGCTGTGCACCGGCTACAAGATCGACGGCCGCGACGTCGACATCTTCCCGGTCGGCGCGGAGGAAGCCGCGGCCTGCGTGCCGGTGTACGAAGAGATGCCGGGCTGGACGGGCACCACCGTCGGCGCCAAGTCGATGGACGAGCTGCCGGCCAACGCGCGTGCGTACATCAAGCGCATCGAAGAACTGGTCGGCGTCCCGGTGGACATGGTGTCGACCGGTCCGGATCGCGAAGAAACCATCGTGCTGCGCCACCCGTTCGCAGCCTGATATGAAACATCGTCCCCGCCGCGCCACCCGTGGGGCGGGGACATCAGCCACAAGCAGAAGTTAGCCATAAGCAAAAACTAGGATAATCCAAATGACGACGCCTTCCTCGACCGACAAGGACCTGTGGGTCTCCTGGGATGAATACAACCGCCTGATCGAGCGCCTGGCGCTCAAGGTGTACGAATCGAACTGGAAGTTCGACATGGTGCTGTGCCTCGCGCGCGGCGGCGTGCGCCCGGGCGACGCGATCTCGCGCATCTTCGACGTGCCGCTGGCGATCCTGTCGACCAGCTCGTACCGCGAAGAAGCGGGCACGAAGCAGGGCGACCTGGACATCGCCAAGTACATGACGATGACCAAGGGCCCGCTCGCGGGCCGCATCCTGCTGGTCGACGACCTGGCCGATTCGGGCGTCACCCTGATGCGCGTGCGCGAGCACCTGCAGGAGAACTACCAGGACGTCACCGAAGTGCGTTCGGCCGTCATCTGGGTCAAGGGCACGTCGTCGATCAAGCCGGATTACCACCTGGTCGACCTGCCGCACAATCCGTGGATCCACCAGCCGTTCGAGGATTACGACGGGCTGCGTCCGCACCAGCTGTCGTCGTGGCTGAAGAAGTTCGAGCAGAACTGATTCACGCAGATGCGAAAACAAAAGGGCGGTGCCGTTGGCATCGCCTTTTGCTTTTGTGGGGTGGGCACGGGGTGCCCACCCTACGATCCAATGATCGGTTAAGATTCTCTGATCGCAGAACAATAACAATTCATCCATGACCCAGAGCTTCTTCCAGACCTTCATCCTGCTGCTGCTGGTCACCGACCCCTTCGGCAACGTCCCCCTGTTCGTGACGGCGCTGAAGGACGTGGCCCCGGCCCGCCGCCCGCGCATCGTCGTGCGCGAATGCGCCATCGCCTTTCTCCTGCTGCTGCTGTTCATGTTCTTCGGCCGCCACTTCCTCGCGGCGCTGCAGCTCACCGACATCTCGCTGCGCATCGGCGGCAGCGTCATCCTGCTGATCATCGCGATCCGCATGATCTTCCCGCATCCGGACGGCGTGCTCGGCCGCAGCGAAGGCGGCGAGCCGTTCATCGTGCCGCTCGCGATTCCCGCGCTGGCCGGGCCGTCCGCGCTGGCCACCGTGCTGCTGTTCACGTCGCAGTCGGTGGAGGAGGTGATGGTGCACGTGGCCGCACTGGCGGCCGTCGCCATCATCTGGCTCGCCGTCTTCCTCGGCGCCGAGCGCCTGCAGAAGGTGCTGGGCACCCAGGTCATGACGGCGTTCGAGCGTCTGATGGGCCTGATCCTGACCGCGATGTCGATCGAGATGCTGCTGGGCGGCGTGCGCGCCTTCGTCAAGACTTTATAACCTCAAGGATTCAACATGACCCCGATGATCCGCGCCGGCTTCCTCGGCCTCGCACTCGCGCTGTCCCTCGCCGCCTGCAAGCGCCGGGAAGAGGCGCCGGCCGCCCCGGTGAAGGCCGACACCTCCGCCATCAGCTTCCAGAAGATCGACACGACCGCCGGCACGGGCGCCGAAGCGAGGGCCGGCTCCCACGTCACCGTCAACTACACGGGCTGGCTGTACCTGCCGGACGCGCCCGACCACCATGGCGAGAAATTCGACAGCTCCATCGGCCGCAAGCCGTTTACGTTCCGCCTCGGCAGCGGCATGGTGATTCCGGGCTGGGACCAGGGCGTCGACGGCATGAAGGTGGGCGGCAAGCGCACGCTCGTCATTCCCGCCGCGCTGGGCTATGGCGCGGAAGGCGCGGGCCCGATCCCGCCGAACGCCAACCTGATCTTCGACGTCGAACTGCTCGACGTGCAATAAGCCGCAGCGCATGCACGCGTGGATGCACCATCCGCAGGGCGAGCTGGCCGAGGCCCTGCACGGCATCGGCTTCTATTCGACCGTGGACGAGCCGTGGCCGCCGGCGCAGCCGCAGCTGAACCGGTTCCCGGCGATGGTGTACTGCAGCCTGAACTTTTTCACGGAGGGCGCCGCCGCGCTGCCCGGCGACGACGGTGAATTGCGCGCCATGTCCGACCTGATCGTGTCCGGGCCGCGCACGCGGCCGATCGCGTCGCTCACGCTCGCGCCGCTGCGCACGGTGGGCATCGTGCTGTATCCGGATGCCTTCGCGTTGTTGACGGGGCTCTCCCCGGCGGCGCTCCAGGACCGCAACGACCCCGCCGACGGCCTGCTCGACGACACCTGGGCGGACTGGCCGCAGGCATTGCGCGCGTGCGCCGACGACGCCGCGCAGGCGGCATGGATCGAAGCGCGGCTGGGCGAGCGCTGGCACGCCGTGCGCGGACGCTGGGATGCGGAGCTCGGCGCGAGCCTGCGCAGCATCGCCGCCACCGCGCCCGAGCTGGGCGTCGGCGCGCGGCAGACGCAGCGGCAATACCGGGCCCGCGTGGGCCTGAGCCCCGCGCAGGCGCGCCGCCTGCAGCGCATGAACGCGGCCGTCTACGCGTTGCGCGACCCGCATGCGCCGGCGCGATCGCTCGCGGACCTGGCCGCGGAACTGGGCTATGCCGACCAGGCCCACATGGCGCGCGAACTGCGCGAGCTGGCCTTCCTGCCGCCGTCGCGGCTGGAAGCGCACATCGAGACCGATCCCGAATACTGGCCCTATCGGCTGTGATGTCGGGTTTATACAAGCCGGGCTGACGTCCGCCGGCGACAATCGTGCCTTTCCGAACGAGGCACGACCATGAAGATCACTTTTCTCACCTACGGCACCGAAGGCGATACCCGGCCGCTGCTGGCGCTGGCGCGCGAAGTCGCCGACCGGGGCCACGAGGCGCACGTGCTGGCCGACGTCGCGGGCGCCCCGCGCGCGCAGGCCCTTGGCATTCCGTTCACCGCACTGGCCGGCGACATGCGCGGCGCGTTCCAGCCGGGCGGCGCGTTCGGCGCGCTGCTGAAGGATGGCGCCAGCATGTCCCGCCTGATGCGCGCCTGCGCGACGCTCGCGCGCGACAACACGCTGCCGTGGATGGAAGCGGCGTGTACGGCCGCGCGCGGCAGCGACCTGATCGTGTATTCGGGACTGGCCGGCTTCGTCGGCCTCGCGGTGGCGGCGGGGCTCGGCATTCCGTGCATCGGCGCCGCGATGTGGCCGATGACGCCCACGCGCGAATTCGCGCCGCCGTTCCTGAACATGCACCGCCTGCCGGGCTGGGCCAATATGCTGGCCCACCGCGCGTTCGAACGGATGGCGTGGTCGATGTTCGGCCCGGAACTGAACCGTGCCCGCGCGCGGGTGTTCGGCACCCCGCCGCGCAAGCAACCCTGGCGCGACATGCCGCTGCTCGTCGGCTGCTCCCCCACGTTGCTGGCGCGCCCGGCCGACTGGCCGCCGAACGTCGCGGTCACGGGCGTCTGGCAGTTGCCGGCGGGGGAGGGCTTTACACCGCCGCGCGCGTTGCTGGACTTCCTGGAGGCCGGGCCCGCGCCCGTCTACATCGGCTTCGGCAGCATGGCGGGCATCGCCCAGGGCACCCTGGTCGATGCGATCGCGGCCGTGGCCAGCGGGCGGCGCGTGCTGTTCCATCCGGGCTGGAGCGGCATCGATTCATCCCGCCTGCCGCCCGACGTGTACGTGCTGGACGACACGCCGCACGACTGGCTGTTCCCGCGCACGGCGCTCGTCGTGCATCACGGCGGCGCGGGCACGAGCCACGCCGCGGCGCGTGCGGGCGTGCCGTCCGTCGTCGTGCCGTTCGCCGGCGACCAGTTCTTCTGGGCGCGGCGCATGGCGCTGCGCGGGATCGCCGCGGCCTGTCCGGCGGCCGGGCTCGACAGCGCGCGCCTCGTGCAGGCCGTGGCCGCGGCATCGCAGCCGGCCATGCGGGAGGAAGCGCGGCGCGTGGGGCAGGCGATGCGGGAAGAGGACGGCGTGCGGACGGCCGTCGATCTGCTGCTGGGGGCGCACATTTGCACAAATGCTAAATAAAATTGCACTTTGGAAATCAGAATGGCTATAATTTCCAGATCAATTATAAAAACCGAGAGAGTCCATGAGCCATTCCCGTGCAGTCGTTTTCATCGATCCCGCCATCGCCGGCTGGGAAGACATCGCCGCCTCCGCAGGCCACGCACGCGTCGTCGTGCTGGATGACGAGCAGGATGGCCTGCTCCAGATCGCCGCCGCGCTGGCGGCCGAGCGCGACCTGGCCGCCATCCACATCGTCTCGCACGGCAGCGCCGGCCGGATCGTGCTGGGCAGCACGGTCGTGACCGCCGGCGTGCTCGCGCATCATGCCGGCGCGCTCGCGACGATCGGCCGCAGCCTGGCCGCGGCGGGCGACATCCTGCTGTACGGCTGCGAAGTCGGCCAGGGCGCGGCCGGCGCAGCCTTCCTGGAGCAGCTGTCCGACTACACGGGCAGCGACGTGGCGGCGTCGACCGGCCTGACCGGTGCGGCCGCGCTGGGCGGCGACTGGCATCTGGAAGCGCACGTGGGCACGATCACGGCCCGGCCGCTGGCGGCGCCGGCCTTTGCCGGCACGCTGGCGCTCGTCGGCGGCACCGTCAATAACGACCGCCTGGCCGGCACCGCGGGCGCGGATTCGATGACGGGCGGCGCCGGCGACGACGTCCTCGTCGGCAGCGCCGGCAACGACACGATGGATGGCGGCGCCAACGGCGCGTACGGCGACACCGTCGACTATTCGGCCGGCCCGGCGGGCGTGTCGGTCAACCTGGCAGCGGGCACCGCCAGGGACAACTGGGGCAATACGGACACGCTGACCGGCATCGAGCACATCACCGGCTCCGCATTCGCCGATACGCTGGTCGGCTCGGCCGGCCAGAACTGGTTCCGCCCGGGCAAGGGCAACGACACCGTCAACGGCGGCGGCGGCGACGACGTCGTCATGTACGAGGGCATCACCACCAGCGTCACCATCAACCTGCGGACGGGCGTCGCCACCGGCGCGGACGTCGGCACCGACACGCTGACCGGCATCCGCAACATCCACACGGGCGCGGGCGCGGACCTCATCCAGTTGTCGGACCAGGGCGGCTACGTGTTCGCGCGCGGCGGCAACGACAAGATCACCGGCGGCAACGCCAGCGACACCTTCTTCGGCGGCAGCGGCAACGACACGATCGACGGCGGCGCCGGCCGCGACACGGCCAACTACATGGACGACACCTTCGACGGCACCGTGAACGTGGCGGTCACGGGCCTGGGCGTCAAGGTCAACCTGGCCACCGGCATCGCGACGGACAATTGGGGCCACACGGATACGCTCCTGAACATCGAAGACGTGTCCGGGTCGCGCTTCGGCGACGCCATCACGGGCAATGCGGTCGACAACAACCTGCGCGGCGAGGATGGCAACGACACGATCTCCGGCGATGCCGGCAGCGACTGGCTCGACGGCGGCAACGGTGCCGACAGCCTGCTGGGCGGCCTCGGCTTCGACCAGCTGACGGGCGGCGCCGGCAACGACACGCTCGACGGCGGCGCCGACCGCGACCGCGTCACCTATTTCAACGACTACGGCACCATCGCGCCGACGGGCAAGGGCGTCATCGTCAACCTGGCGACCGGTAGCGCGACCGACAACTGGGGCAACACGGACAAGCTCGTCAGCATCGAGGACGTGTCCGGTTCGCGCTATGCCGACACGTTGACCGGCAACGCGGCCGACAACAGCCTGAACGGCGACGACGGCAACGACACGATCTCCGGCGATGCCGGCAGCGACTGGCTCGACGGCGGCAACGGTGCCGACAGCCTGCTGGGCGGTCTCGGCATGGACCAACTGTCGGGCGGCGCCGGCAACGATACGATCGACGGCGGCGCCGACCGCGACCGCGTCAACTATTTCAACGACTATGGCACCATCGCGCCGACGGGCAAGGGCGTCGTCGTCAACCTGGCGCTAGGCACCGCGACCGACAACTGGGGCAACACGGACAAGCTCGTCGGCATCGAGGACGTGTCCGGCTCGCGCTACGGCGACGTCCTGACCGGCAACGCGGCCGACAACAGCCTGAACGGCGACGACGGCAACGACACGATCTCCGGCGATGCCGGCAACGACTGGCTCGACGGCGGCAACGGTGCCGACAGCATGACGGGCGGCGCCGGGTTCGACCAGCTGACGGGCGGCGCCGGCAACGACACGCTCGACGGCGGCGCCGACCACGACCGCGTCAACTACAACTACGAGTACCCCGTCACCGGGCTCACCGGCAAGGGCGTGACGGTCAATCTCGCAACGGGTGTCGCCATCGACAACTGGGGCAATACGGACAAGCTCGTCGGCATCGAAGAGGTGACCGGCTCGCGCTTCGCCGACGTCATCACGGGCGATGCGCAGGATAACTACCTGTGGGGCGAAGAAGGCAACGACAGCATCGCGGGTGCCGGCGGGTCGGACATGCTGACCGGGACCAGCGGCAACGACACACTGGACGGCGGCGACGGCCGCGACCGCGCCAATTATTCGGACGACTACCGCGGCCCGGCGCCCACCGGCAAGGGCGTGGCGGTGAACCTGGTCACGGGCGTGGCGACCGACAACTGGGGCAACACGGACAAGCTCGTCAGCATCGAGGACGTGTCCGGTTCGCGCTATGCCGACACGTTGACCGGCAACGCGGCCGACAACAGCCTGAACGGCGACGACGGCAACGACACGATCTCCGGCGATGCCGGCAGCGACTGGCTCGACGGCGGCAACGGTGCCGACAGCCTGCTGGGCGGCCTCGGCATGGACCAGCTGTCGGGCGGTGCCGGCAACGACACGATCGACGGCGGCGCCGACCGCGACCGCGTCACCTATTTCAACGACTACGGCACCATCGCGCCGACGGGCAAGGGCGTCATCGTCAACCTGGCGACCGGTAGCGCGACCGACAACTGGGGCAACACGGACAAGCTCGTCGGCATCGAGGACGTGTCCGGCTCGCGCTACGGCGACGTCCTGACCGGCGACGCCAACGACAACAGCTTCTACGGCGACGACGGCAACGACACGCTCACCGGCGGCGCGGGCAACGACTGGCTCGACGCCGGCGCCGGCAACGACAGCCTGCTGGGCGGCATCGGTACGGACCAGCTGTCCGGCGGCGCGGGCAACGACACGATCGACGGCGGCGATGGCCGCGACAACGTCACCTACGACAACGACTACGGCAGCATCGCGCCGACCGGGAAGGGCGTCGTCGTCAACCTGGCGACCGGTGTCGCGGCCGACAACTGGGGCAACACAGACAAGCTCGTCGGCATCGAAGCCGTCGCCGGTTCGCGCTATGGCGACTTCATCACGGGAAGCGCGGGCGACAACGACCTGTTCGGCCAGGACGGCAACGACACGCTGGCGGGCGGCGACGGCAACGACTGGCTCGACGGCGGCAATGGCAGCGACGTCCTGCAGGGCGGCAGCGGCGTCGACGCGTTCGCGGGCGGGACCGGCAACGACACGATCGACGGCGGCGACGGTCGCGACCTCGTCTCGTACACCAACGACTACGGCGCACTCCCGATCAGCGGCGTGGGCGTGAAAGTCAACCTGGCCACCGGCGTCGCGACCGACAACTGGGGCAACACGGATACGCTCGTCAGCATCGAGGACGTGTCGGGTTCGCGCTTCGCCGACAAGCTGACCGGCAATGGCGCCGACAACGCCCTGATGGGCGGCGCCGGCGACGACGTGCTCGCGGGCGGCGGCGGTGCCGACCGGCTCAACGGCGATGCCGGCGACGACACCCTGGACGGCGGCAGCGGCAGCGACACGCTGGGCGGCGGCGACGGCAGCGACACGTACTACGTCGACAATGCCGGCGACATCGTGATCGAGACCAACGCATCCGCGGCGGGCGGGATCGACGAGGTCGTGGCGTCGGCCAGCCACGTGCTGGGCCTCAACGTCGAGAACCTGACCCTGCTGGGCGGGACCATCAACGGCACCGGCAATGCGCTGGCCAACCTGATCATCGCCGGTTCGGGCGTGAACGCGATCGACGGCGGCGCCGGCATCGACACGCTGTCGTTCGAAACGGCCACCACGTCCGGCACGACCGGCGTGGCGCTGGCATTGGGCGCGGCCGGCGTGAAGACGACCGCGGCGGGGATTTCCGGCGCGGACACCGTGGTCAACATCGAAAACCTGATCGGGTCGGACTACAACGACACCTTGTCCGGCAACGCCGGCGTCAACGTCATCCATGGCGGCGAGGGCAACGACGTCCTCAACGGCATGGGCGGCAACGACGTGCTGTTCGGCGGCGCGGGCAGCGACGCGTTCGTGTTCACGACGGCGCTGAGCGCCACGGCCAATGTCGTCCGGATCGAGGACTTCTCGAAAGGGGAGGACAAGCTCCGGCTGGAAAACGCGATCTTCACGAAGCTGGCGGCCACGGGGACGCTCGGGGCCAACAATTTCAGGGTGATCGGTTCGGCGGCCCTCGATGCGGACGACTACATCCAGTACGACAAGGCCAGCGGCGCCCTGTACTACGACGCCGATGGTTCGGGGGCGGGCGCGGCCGTCAAGTTCGCCATCGTCGGCGTCAACCTGGCGCTGGCCAGCACCGACTTCATGGTGATCTGAGGCAGGGCAGGCCGGTTCGCGCGGACTTCCTGGGTATATACTGGACCATCGTTGCCCGATGACCAGTCCAGGAACCGTGGGTCCCCAATGAACCAGTCGCTCTCCCGCCCGACGAGGATCAGCTATTACCTGATCATCCTGTTGCTGCTGGCGACGCCGGCGCTGCTGGTCTGGCAGCACTACGGGATGGTCAGGACCATCGAGATCTCGCCCGGCCAGCCGCACGGCGCCAGCGTCGCGGACGACCGGCCCGAATTGGGCGGCAACTCGGTGGGCATCCTGGAGCGCACCCCCGATGCGATCGTCATGCGGTGCGCGCTGGGCACGGCCGCGACGTACGGCTTCTGCAAGCTGCAGTTCCTGCTGGGCCGGCCCGGCAAGGGGATCGATCTGTCCGGGTTCGACTCGATCGATTTCGACCTGCGCTACACGGGGCGGCCGCCGCGTATCATCAAGCTGCACCTGATGAATTTCGAGCCGGAGTTCTCCACCCTAGGCGACTGGAATTCGCAGCGCTTCAACGAGGCGGAAATCGACTTGTCGCGGCAGGCCACCCCGTTCACGATTCCGATGAACGTCCTGCGCACCGCCGACTGGTGGCGCAGCACGCACAGGATCCCGCTGTCCAAGAGCTACCCCCGGCTCGACCGCGTGACGGCCGTGGAATTGTCGACGGGCGCCGTCCCGCAGGGGCAGACCATCACGCTCGAGGTGCGCTCGCTCCGCTTCCACGGCAAGTGGATCTCGAAGACGGCGCTGCTCATGGGCCTGGTGTTCGCCTGGATCGCCTGCGGCATCCTCGGCCTGTCGCTGGGCCTGCTGCATTTCCGGGACAGCCTGTCCGCCACGAAGTCGCGCCTGGAACACCTGGCCGCCGTCGACCGCGAACGCAAGGCGGCCGAGGCGGCGCGCGAGGCGGCGCTGGCCGAGGCCGTCGGCCTCGCGCGCCAGCGCAGCAATTTTCTCGCGCAGATGAGCCATGAATTGCGCACCCCGCTCAATGCCATCATCGGCTATGCGCAATTGCTCAAGCGCGACAGGCACCTGTTGAACGACCGGCAGGCCACCGGCCTCGCCACCATCCACGAAAGCGGCCAGCACCTGCTCACCCTCATCAACGACATCCTGGACCTGGCACGGGTCGAGGCCGGCAGGATGGTGCTGTATCCGGCCGCCGTCCACCTCGGCACATTCCTGCAGGTGGTCGTCGACATCATGCGCGTGAAGGCCGAGGAGAAGGGCCTGGCGTTCGAGTACGCGCTCGCGCCCGATGTGCCGGCCGCCGTGACGATCGACGAGACGCGCCTGCGCCAGGTGCTGCTCAACCTGCTCGGCAACGCGGTGAAATTCACCGATCGCGGGACGGTCTCGCTGCGGGTGGCGCGCGTGCCGGCGGCAAGCGGGGACGACGCCAGCGTACGGCTGCGTTTCGAGGTGGCCGACACCGGCATCGGCATGAGCGCGCAACAGCTCGGCCGCCTGTTTCGCCCGTTCGAACAGGTGGCCGACGTGCCGCGGCGCGCCGGCGGCACGGGGCTGGGCCTGGCCATCAGCCAGCAACTGGTGCGCCTGATGGGCGGCACCATCGGCGTCGCCAGCGAACCGGACAAGGGCAGCACGTTCTGGTTCGAACTCGCCGCGCCAGTCGCCACCGGGAGCCCGGCCAGTGCGCCGTCGCAGCGCACGATCATCGGCTATGAAGGCGAGCGCAAGCGCGTGCTGATCGTCGACGACGTCCCGCAGAACCGCGCGATGCTCGTCGACCTGCTGCAGGCCGTGGGTTTCGTCGTGGCCGCGGCCGAGAACGGCCTCGAATGCCTCGCCCTGCTCGACAGCTTCAAGCCCGACCTGATCGTGATGGACGTCATGATGCCTGTCATCGACGGCAACGAGACGACGCGGCGGATCCGCCAGATGCCGGCGTGGAGCCGGGTGCCCGTCATCGCCGTGACGGCCGGCGCGAGCCCCGAGGACGAAGCGCGGTGCCGGGAAGCGGGCGCCGACGCCTTCGTGCCCAAGCCGGTCGAGCACGACGTCCTGCTGCGCGCCATCGGCACACAGCTGGGCCTGGCGTGGATCACCGGCCCGGCTGCGCCGGACGCGCCGCCGGAGGAGGAAGAGGCCGCGCTCGTCGTCCCGCCCACCGAAGAGATCGAGGTGCTGTGGCAGCTGGTGCGGATCGGGAACATGCGCAAGATCCGCGAACAGGCCGGCTACCTGCGGACGCTCGACCCGTCCTATGCGCCGTTCGCCGACCGCCTCGATGCGCTCGCGCGGGGCTATCACTCGAAGGACCTGGCCGCGTTCGTGGCCCGCTACCGGACCGAGGACGTCGTGCGGCCGGCGGTTTGACGACAAACAAATACAATGTGTCGGAAAAATTTACATCAGTGCAATTATTCCGAAACAAAAATCCGGTAAAAATGAAACAAGCGTTTGATTAATTAAAGAAATAACTCTTGGTTACAGTTAATGGCACACCCCTTGCTTGACTGCGGATGAGCCTGCCGGTGCCCGGCGGGATCTTCAACAATCGACAGGGAGTCCGCTTTGAGAACGCTTTCCGCCATTGCTGTAGCCATCGGCGTGCTGACCACGTCGCTGGCGTACGGCGCCACGACCTCCACCCAGTTCCACCTCGACCGTGACGCGCGCATCGTCGACCTGGGCCTCGCGCCCCAGTCGGAAGTGCGCCAGATCACGCTGTCGCTGGCGGTGAAAAACGCCGCCGCGATGGACGCGCACGCGGCGTCGATCGTCGACCTGTCCAGCCCGAACTACCGCAAATTCCTGACGCCGGCGCAGGTCGGCAGCCTGTACGGCCAGGACGCCACGTCCATCGCCCAGGTGGTGAACTTCCTGCAGTCCCAGGGCCTGACGGTCACGAAAGTCTATGCGAACAACCTGCTGATTTCCGCGAAGGGCACGAATGCGCAACTGGCCGCCGTGTTCGGCAGTCCGATCCATGCCTACCAGTCGCTGGGCCGCAAATACGAGGCGCCGGCAGGAACGACTGTCGTGCCCGCCAATTTGTCCGGCATCGTCAAGGCCGTGCACGGCCTGAACGGCCGTCCGCTCTTCCACAGCAATATCGTGCGCCAGCCGGCCTCGGGCGTGGCGACCGGCGAATCGAAGCTCGTGCCGAGCCGCATCCCGACCGCGAACGCCGCGGTCGCATCCTTGCCGGGCGAGTACACGGTACGGGACCTGGCCGCCAGATACAACGTGACGCCGCTGTATTCGGCCGGCGTGACGGGCGCCGGCAAGACCATCGGCATCGCCACCCTGGCCGGCTATCGCCAGTCCGATGCATACGGCTACTGGAATGCGCTGGGGCTGAACGTGGCGCCGAACCGCATCACCGACGTGCTGGTCGACGGCGGCCCGCTGCCGGATGACGGTCCGGGCAGCGACGGCGCCGGCGAGACGACGCTCGACATCGAGCAATCGGGCGGCGTGGCACCGGGCGCGAACATCCGCGTCTACCTGGCGCCGAACCAGGGCAATGGTTTCCTGGACATGTTCGCCACGGCCGTCGACGAGAACATCGTCGACACGCTGTCCGTGAGCTGGGGCGCCGCGGAGGTATTCAATGACCCGGGGGACCTGGCCGTCTTCCACGCCGTGTTCGTCCAGGCCGCGCTGCAGGGCATTCCCGTGATCGCCGCCTCGGGCGACGCCGGCGCCTTCGACATCAACAGCGCGCTGCCGTATCCCGCCTGCACGACCCTGCTGACGACCGATCATCCGGCGTCCGACACGGCCGTCCTCGCGGCCGGCGGCACGACCCTGCCGCACACGCAGGTGCACAAGTACGGCAACATCACGATCCCGACCGAGCGCGCGTGGGCGTGGGACTACCTGCGCAACTACATCACGCAGTACTACGGCCAGACCACGTATTACACGGATTACTTTCCGGTGGGCGGCGGTGGCGGCGTGAGCGTGGACTTCGGCCGGCCGTCGTACCAGAACAACCTGGCCGGCGTCGCGTCGACCTCGGCGGCGCAGAGCCTGTACTGCAAGGCGTCCGTGCTGGGCGATCCGGGCACGGGCTACGAATGGCTGATCGACCTGCCGCCCGCCGTGCCGGGCCGCAACCTGCCGGACGTGTCGCTCAACGCCGACCCGTACAGCGGCTACCTCGTGTACTTCGAAGGGAAGTGGGGTTCGGGCAGCGGCGGCACGAGCTTCGTCGCGCCGCAACTGAACGGCATCTTCACCCTGATCGCGGCCGGCAAGAACGACCGCCTGGGTCTGCTGCATCCGCAACTGTACGGCGCCTTCAAGACCTATGGCTACGGCGCGAAATCGCCGTTCCGCGCGATCACGGCCGGCACCAATCTCTACTACAAGAGCACGAACACGTTCAATCCGGCGACGGGCCTCGGCTCGCTCGACGTGACGAACCTCGCGCGCGCATTCGGCGTGAATCTGTGAACCCTTCAGGAACAACCAAATGAAATCGATCAAGCACCTGCTGTTCGGCCTCGTCCTCGCGACCTGCGCCGTCTTCAACGCCTCCGCCACGCCGACGTACAGCGACATGTTCTTCGTCGTGCCCGAGTTCGGCCCGGCCACGACCCAGACCTGGGACTTCGGCATCTCGGCACCCGGCGCCCTGGCCGGCGAGACGTTCGAGTTCGACTTCCTGTTCAACACGCCGCCCGAACCCGCATGGTTCTCGTTCGTCGTGTTCCCGGACCTTGCCGGCTCGATCGCCTTCACCGACCTCGGCTTCTTCGCTGGCGACCTTTTCACGCCGATCGACGCGCTCAGCCTGAGCCTGGCGAGCGAGCTGGCGCAAGGTGCGGGCTGGATCACGAGCGGCACGTATGACCTGCGCCTGGCCGGCACGTTCCTCGTCGACGGCGCCGGCTTCACGGGGCGTGCGGAGTCCGACATTCCGGAACCCGTGAGCCTGGCGCTGGTGGGGCTCGGCCTGGCCGGGATGGTGGGGGTGCGGCGGCGCAAGGCGGTTGCGTAGGTGCGCCGCTAGGAAGCTGAGCCATAACTGTCCAAGTGTTTCTGCTGTGAGACAATTTGGTTGCCAAATGTGACAATTATGTCGGGCATGTAATGCAGTATCTTTGGTGAATGGAGATGTCACTTGGCAATATCGGCTCATGCAGGGAACCAGTCGGCCCAAATTCAGGTGCGTCGCCCTGCATGGGCCGACATGCAGCGGCACTATCCTTCGAAAGCAATTTCGACCCCGACGTTATATGACCAGATGATCGGAGGACGTTTCAAGAAATTGTATGAGCAGCCGGCTTATACAAATACATGTGCCGTGCGCATGTCCTATGCGTTGAATCGCAGCGGACTGAAGCTGGCGAAACATCCTGACGAAGGGGCGAGCGTCGAGGGAGGAGACGGGTATACCTACTGGATTCGGGTCGCTAATCTGAAGGCTTACCTGATCGATCGGTTCAAGGGAGCCGACGAGGAGCTGCATCTCCCCGCGATTCCGTCGTCACTCCTCGATGACAACGCGGCCATGAGCAAGCAGTTCAAGGAACGCGTCCGGCAAGCGGAGGCATGGTTGACTTCGAAGTTGAGTGGACGCAATGGGATTGTGGTGTTCGATGTTTCTGGATGGCGTGATGCAAGTGGCCACTTTACGTTATGGGATGGGACGACGACGACGCTTGCATACGCAGATCCTCACGACGATCCGACCAATAATCTGTACTATTTTTGGCTTACCGAACTGCGTGAATCGAAGTCCATCGTCCAGACGACGAAAGTGCGGTTTTGGGAGTTGAAATGAGACGGTTGTGGGTGATTGCCGCGTTCTTGATGGCGTGCGCGTCAAATGGTTGGGCTGCAGAACTCTGTCCTCGCACGGATCTAAGCACGGAATGGTCGGAAAAATGCTTCCAGGCTCAGGGCGCCGTGCGGAAAGTGAAGGACCAGTTCGTCGATAGACTACGATCGGGCGGCGGTGCAACCAGGATCCTCGTCTCGGAAACGCGAGAACTGCTGGCCATTGACCGCCACGGCCGCGTCATCCTCCCGAACATTGCCTACACGGGAGATTTCGACCTGCCGAACCCCGACGGGATCGGACGGTTTGCTTCAGTGACTTCCCTCAAGCACGGAACGAAAACACAATGCGGATATTTCCGAGAGGAGAATTTCAAAATCATTGTCGCCGCGCAGTTTGATTATTGCGAAGCGTTTGTCGATGGGACGGCACAGGCCTGCGTCGATTGCGTGGCGTATTGTGACGACGAGGAGTGCCATGGCAAGACCCTGGTCGGCGGGCGAGGTGTCGAGTTGGACACCGAGGGCAAGATCCGTCGGCGTTTCGATTTGCCGAACGTGGATGCGGTGTGTGGGCAATCCGGTGGCGCGCATATTGAAAAACTCATCAATGGCATGGCGATGCTGCACTGTTCAACAAAGAAGAGTGGACCATTCGATCGGCTCCGCTAATTGTTCAGGAATAGAGGATGGCAGGAGAAATCATAAGGAAGGGCGACCCGACAAGCCATGGCGGAACCGTGTTGGAAGGATCGTTGACCGACATTTGCCATGGTATGCCGATAGCGTACATCGGGCATAAGGTGCATTGCCCCAAATGCCGTGGCGATTTTCCTATCGTCGAGGGTGTCATTACGACGACGTTCTACGGAAAGGGTGTGGCGATCGCCGGGATGAAAACCTCCTGCGGTGCAAGCCTCATCCCCACGCAATTTACTGACATTGTGGAATATGGCGGCGGCGCCCAAGTCAATGACATCGGTCGGCAAGCTCGGGAAAACTCTGCTGTGGCCGGGACGCAGAGCAAAACGGCATCGGACACTGGTCACGAGGCGGAGGGCCGGGACAAGGTGGTGAAGCGGTTATTCTGGACTTACGGTATGTCAGAGTTGCCGCTGGAGGATGTGTCCAGGCATTACGTCGATTTGAATCTGCACGTCGAAACCGGAAACTATTCGCCAGGGGAAACTGTCGACATCGCGCTGAAAAACGATGACGGATCAGAACTCATGGCGGGTGTGCAATCCCTGAATTTGACAGCAGTTGTCGGACCGGATGGCTCAGCCAAAATACGAGATGTGTTCAAAGGAAAGACGGTTCAGATTGGCGTCATCGGGTAACACGTTATCGACGGCGCTACATGCCTCTGATCGCACATAGCGCCGTCGCGCCCCACTTTACTCGACCCCGCTGCCCGACCCTTCGACGAGCACCGGCGCCCGATATCCCGGCGGCTTGTCGCCGACCCGGGACCCACCGTACATCATCCCTTGCATCGCGTTCGTGAAGAAATAGTAGGGGAAGGGCGTCACGGGCTTGCTGGCCTCGTCAAGCCGCCTGGCCAGATCGAAGGGGAGTTCGAAGTCGAGCGCCCCGAGGTTCGTGTCGAGCTGCTCCGGCCGCGACGCGCCCACGATCACGCTGGCCACGCCCGGACGGTTCGCCACCCAGTTCAGGGCGACTTGCGCCGGCGGCCGGCCGATTTCATTGGCCACTTGCTCCAGCGTGTCGAGGATCTGGAAGTTGCGTTCCGTGAGGTGCTGGAAGGCCGGGTTGCCATTGCCTTGCATGGCGGCGAGGCGTCCATCGGCGAGCGCATCGCGGCGGTAGCGTCCGGCCAGCAGGCCGCTCGCCAGCGGACTCCATACGGTGATGCCCATGCCGAGCTCGGTGGCCAGGCGCGTGTATTCGTGTTCGATGTTGCGCTCGACGAGCGAATACTGCAGTTGCAATGCCGAGACCGGTTCATGGCCGCGCCATTCCGCCAGCGTCTGGGCGCGCGCTGCATACCAGGCGGGCACGTCCGACAGGCCGATGTGGCGAATCTTGCCGGCACGGACGAGATCGTCGAGCGTGCGCATCACTTCTTCCACCGGCGTCAGCTGGTCCCAGGCGTGCACGTAGAACACGTCGAGGTAATCCGTCTGCAGGCGCTTGAGCGAGCCTTCGACCGCGCGCAGCAGGTTCTTGCGGCCGTTGCCGCCGCCATTCGGATTCGCGGCCGCCAGGTTGAACGTGTATTTGCTCGCCAGCACGAGTTCGTCACGCGAACCGCTGGCCTTGATGAATTCGCCCAGCCACGTTTCGCTCGTGCCGTTCGTGTACACGTCGGCCGTGTCGATGAAATTGCCGCCGCGGTCGCGATAAAGATTGAAGACCGTCTCGGCCGCCGACTTGTCGGAGCCCCAGCCCCATTCCGTTCCAAACGTCATCGCGCCCAGCGACAAACGGCTGACGCGCAGGCCCGTACGGCCAAGGGTGTAGTAGACCGGCTGATTCATTTCGTTCTCCTCGTTGGTGGATGAACAGAAGAATAACGGGCGCGATAAGGGAGAAAAACTGGGATAATCTTCAATCCTTATTAAGTGCTGCTTCATAATGAAACTGACGCAACTGGATGGCCTGCTGGCGTTCGCCACCGTGGCAAAGCAGGGCAATTTCACGGCCGCGGCCGCGCTGCTGGAAGTGACCCCGTCGGCCGTCAGCCAGACGGTGCGGCAACTCGAGGAACGGCTGGGCGTGCGGTTATTGAACCGGACGACGCGCAGCGTGAGCCTGACGGAAGCGGGCGAGCAATTTCTCGCGCGCGTGGGCCCGGCCGTCGCCGAGCTCACGCAGGCTGCCGCCGAGCTGGACGACTACCGCCGCGGCGCCAGCGGCACCTTGCGGCTGAACATGTCGCACATCGTGTACGTCGCCTGGCTGCGTCCGCTTCTGCCGGGCTTCCTCGCGCGTCACCCCGGTATCAAGGTCGAGCTCGACCTGGACGACGGCTTCGTCGACATCGTGGCCGGCGGATTCGACGCGGGCGTGCGCCTGGGCGAGTCGGTCCAGGTCGACATGGTGACCGTGCCGCTGACGCGGCAGGAGAAGATCTGCATGGTCGCCTCGCCGGACTATGCGGCACGGCGCGGCCTGCCGGCCTCCATCGAGGAATTGCAGCAGCACGACTGCATCCGGTTCCGCTTCCGCAAGAGCAATGCGATCTACCGGTGGGAGTTGATGCGCGACGAGCAAATGATCGAGGTGGAAGTGAACGGGCCGTTGATCGTGACGAGCAGCATCTCGATGGCCAGCTCGGCACTCGACGGCATCGGCATCGCCTACGTGTTCGCCCGGCAAGTGGAAGCCGACATCGCGGCGGGCCGGCTCGTGCCTGTGCTGCCGGCGTGCTGGCCGACGTTCACGGGGTTTCATTTGTATTACCCGACACGAAAACAAATGCCCGCGAAGTTGCGGGCATTTATCGACTACTGCGCGGAGCAATTGCACTAGTTTATTTCCCCAGCTCATTCCATGGAGCGGCGGCCCGACGGCTTGCGTGGTGTCAAAAGGCTTATTCGGCCCGTATAGGAGTATCTCATTTCGTGTCATTCCGGGCCATGTAACATTTAATTGTTACTGCGTAATGCAATGCCTGTTTCAGTGCCGTTTGGTAATTCAAGCGAACACGTCCATGTTAAATAGCGTCAGAGTGTTTTTTCAGGGCGAATTCAACCGCAATGTTGTCACCCTGGTGACGGGAACGGGGCTCGCGCAGCTTATTCCACTTGCGGTCACACCGATCCTGTCGCGCCTTTATCCGCCGGAGCAATTCGGTGTGCTCGCACTCTTTGTCTCGGTCGTGTCAAGCTTGTCCGCGCTGGCCACGGGCCGTTATGAATTCGCGATCATGGTGCCGCGTAAGGATGTCGACGCCACCAATATTGCGGCATTGTCGATCACGATCAGCCTGATTGTCGGCGCCAGCCTGTTTGTAGTCGCCTGCCTATTGCACAAGCCGATATCGACAGCCCTCGAAAACGAATCGATGTCGGTGTGGCTGTATATCGTTCCCTTGGCAGTTTTTCTGAATGGTATTTACTCGACTCTAAAATACTGGAGCAATCGCCACAAACTGTATTTTTTGATGGCGCATCGGCAAGTGCTTCATAGCGGCGGGACCTCGGCCGTGCAGCTCGGCCTCGGGTTGCTCCACGCCGGCGCCGGCGGACTGGTGATCGGAAGCGTGTCCGGCCAGGCCCTGGCGGCGGGCATGATGGCGAGCATGGTGCGGCGCCATTCTCCACGGTTCTGGCGCGGCATTAACAAACGCAAGATGCTGGCGCTGGCGAAGCGTTACCGAAGCTGTCCGCAATACCTGGTCCCGGCCCATACGCTGGGCGCGGTGTCGGTCCAGCTGCCCACGATATTCATCAATGCCGCGTTCGGTCTGGCGGCGTCCGGATATTTCATGCTGGCCGAGCGGGCGGTCGGGATGCCGCTGTCACTGGTATCGGGCTCGATCGGGGATGTTTTCAGACAGGAAATCAGCGAGGCTTTCCTGGCCGGGCAACGTTGCAGAGAAATATTCATTTCGACACTCAAAAAACTTTTGACAGTTGCGACACCTCCTTTTGTACTCCTGTTGTTTTTTGCCCCTTCTTTGTTTGCGCTGGTATTCGGTGAAAAGTGGCGTGTTGCGGGCGAATATGCCCGGCTAATGTGCCCGATGTTTTACCTGCGTTTCATCAGTAACCCTTTGAGCCTGGTTGCGATAATCGCGCAGAAGAATCGATTCGAATTTGTGTGGCAGGTAGGTATGTTGCTATGCCTGATGGTCGTGGCGGCAACACATTATGTCATTCACCTGGACGCGAAAACATACATCGTCGGCTTCGTGATTATCTACAGCGTATTTGATCTCGCGAACCTTTTTGCTTCATATAAATTTGCCTGCGATGGCGACTGGCGGAAGTCCGGCAGCCGAATGCCTTGATCGGCTCCGCAGTTTCAATCGTTGTTTGATGACGGAGGCAAGGCAATGGATGCAGTCATTCAAGAGTTGAACGGGACAGAAGGCGAGAATACGCAACACCGGTCCGCTGCGCTGCTGAACAAAGCCGAGTATCGAAACCTGTGCGCAGCCGAGCCGTCGATCCCGATTTTTTCGAATGCCTGGTGGCTCGACGCGGTGGCGGGGCCGGACGGCTGGGACGTCGCGCTCGCGAAGGTGAATGGGCGGATCGTCGGTGCCATGCCGTTCTGCATGACCCGGCGCTATGGCATGAAGGTGATCCAGCAACCGCCTTTGACACCGGTACTCGGACCGTGGATACGGAGCGACCAGGGCAGCCCCATTACCCGACTGAGCAACCAGCAAAAAATCATGCAGTCGCTGATCGAGCAGCTGCCCTGGTTCGATCATTTCAGCCAAGCCTGGAACAAGGATTTGTCGAACTGGCTGCCGTTTTACTGGAACGGCTTCAGCCAGTCGACTGAATACACCTACGTCGTTCCCGGGCTGGACGACCTCGATGGCGTCTGGAGCAGGTTCGATCCCACCCGCCGCAAACATTGCAGGACAGCTGTCGAGCGGCACAATCTGCGGGTGCGCGACGACCTGCCGCTCGACGCGTTCCTGGCCCTGCACCGGATGACGATCGAAAGCCGCGGCGTCGCGCAGGCGTTCACCGACGATTGCCTGCGCCGCCTGGACGCCGCGTGTGTCGAACACAAGCGCCGCAAGCTCCACATCGTTGTCGACGAGGCTGGCCGGCATTGCTCCGCGACCTATACGGTATGGGACAGCAATTGTGCGTACGCGTTGTTAAAGGGTTCCGACCCCGACATGCACCACACGCAGGCGCCCAGTGTCTGCCAATGGGAAGCCATCAAGTTCAGTGCCACGGTTGCCCCGAAATACGATTTTCTCGGGAACATGAACCCGTCGATCGAACCCTATGTCCGCAGCTTCGGGACGGAGCAGACGCCGGTATTCACCATCACCAAAACCCCCTCGCGCCTGCTGCGCCTGCGCCGCGGCCTGATCTCGGCGCTCGCCGGCGGACACCAGGAACGCCTCATTCACCGAAAGCCAGCCCGATGACGACCATCCCGCCCAAGGCGCCTGCACAGGCCACGAGCGACATTGCCTCGCCGAAGGACACGTACCGCCGGTTCTGCGCCCAGGAACCTTCGCTGCCCCTGTTTTCGCGCGACTGGTGGCTGGACGCGGCAGTGGGTCGGAACGGCTGGGATGTCGCGCTCGTCAAGAAAGGCAGCGAAGTGCTCGCGGCGATGCCGTATGCGATCCGCAGCCGCTACGGCATGAACATCGTCACGCAGCCCGCGCTGACGCCCATGCTCGGTCCCTGGCTGCGTCCGACCGGAGGCAGGCAGGCGGCGCAGCTGAGCAACGACAAGGAAGTCATGCAGGCGCTGATCGATCAGCTGCCCCGTTTCGATCACTTCGCGCAGACCTGGCATCCCGGCGTCAGGAACTGGCAGCCTTTCTTCTGGAACGGCTTCCGGCAAACCACGTACTACACCTTCGTTCTGCCCGAGTTGACGGACATGGACAAATTGTGGGCCGGATTCGAAGGCAAGACCCGCCGCGCCATCACCAAGGCCCAGAAGCAACACCAACTGCAGGTCCGCAGCGACGTCCCGCTCGACCTGCTTCTCGACCTGAACCGCAAGACCTTTGCGCGCCAGGGCCTGCTCCCGCCGTATCCCGACGACTTCGTCCGGCGCCTCGACGCCGCCTGCCGGGAGCGCGGCTGCAGCAGGGTGTTCTGCGCGATCGATCCCGACGGCGCCCCGCATGCGGCCTGCTACATCGTTTGGGACGAGCACAGCGCCTACGGCCTGATCTCGGGTACCGACCCCGCCTACCGCGAAAGCCAGGCGAACAGTCTTTGCGTATGGGAGTCGCTCGTCCACGCCGCCGGCGTGACGCGCGCATACAACTTCTCCGGCTCGATGATCGAGCCTTTCGAAGGCTACCTGCGCGGCTTCGGCGGCAACCATGTCCCGTATTTTCACATCAGCAAAACCCCGTCGCGGCTGCTGACCCTGCGCCAAGGCCTGTTGTCACTCACGGGGAAACACTGATGCTGCGTATCTCACTGCCGGAAAGCCAGCGTCCTGAGCGTAGCTGGATCTGCGACGTCCTGCTCGGAGAATTCCTGGGGCTCGAGGTCGAACTCGCGTTCGACCACGGGGACACGGTACGCATCCGCGCGGCCGGCAGGACGCTGCGTTTGCCGGACGTCTTCTTTGCCGGGGCGGCGAGCCCGGACGCAACGCCGCAGCGCTGGATCGTCGCCCGCAGCGGTCTCGATGCGCGCCTGTGCGAGGCCAGCGTCCCGGTGCTGTTCGGCGCTCCCGGGTTCACGATCGACGCCGGCGGCAATGCCGCGCTGGCGCTCGATGTCTTCGGATCGGCATTCTTCATGCTCGCGCGCTACGAGGAATCGGTGAGTCCCGCGCGCGACGGACATGCGCGTTTCCCGGCCAGCCAGTCGCTCGCCGTGCGCCAGGGCTTCCTCGACCGCCCGATCGTGGACGAGTACGTCGAGATCCTGTGGGCGGCCATGCACAGGCTGTGGCCCACGCTCGCGCGGAAGCGACGCGTCGCGCGCAAGCTGATCAGCTGCGACGTCGACCTGCCGTTCGATCCGGCGTGCGCATCGATCGGGCGTCTCGGCAAGCGGCTGGTTGGGCGCGCGGTACGGGAGCGGTCGCTGAGTGCGTTATGCGCAACCGCCGGCAACTACTGGGCCGTCAGGCGCGGGAACCCGGCACGGGACCCTTACTGGCAGGCGTTGTCGTGGATGATGGATGTGAACGAGAAGGCCGGCAACCAGGTCACGTTCAACTTCATTCCCGAGCGGACCGACGGCGCCATGGACCATGCGCCGGGCATCGACGATGGGCGCATGCGCGCGCTGCTGCGCGCCGTGCACGCGCGCGGCCACCTGGTCGGCATTCACCCCGGCTATCGCACCTACCGGCATCCGGACACGTTTGCGCGCTCGGCCGCGGCCCTGCGGCGCGCCATCGACGAGGAAGGTATTCGCCAGGACGAACTGGGCGGGCGCCAGCACTACCTGCGCTGGGACGTGCGGACCACGCCGCAGTTGTGGGCAGCGAACGATCTGACTTACGACAGCACGCTGTCTTACCCGACGGTCGCCGGGTTTCGCACGGGAACCTGTCACGAATACACGATGTACGACCTGGTCGGGCGCCGGCCGCTGACTGTGAAGCAGCGGCCGCTGGTCGTCATGGAAAACGCGGTGATCGACGACCCGAACATGGGCCTGGGCCATGGCGACCAGGCACTGGCCGCGATGCGGCGCTACAAACAGAGGTGCGCCCGTGTCGATGGCGACTTCACGCTGCTCTGGCATAACTCGTCGTTCGCTGGCGAAGACGACCGGGCGATGTATTGCGACCTCATCCAATAGGCGAGCCGAGCATGTCCGCCACCTGTGCTCCCTCGGCCAGCATCGCCAGCACGCCCGGCAAGGCGGGGCCGGCGCGGCTCGCGTTCCTGCTGCTGTTCCCTGGCTTTTTTTTCTACCAGACGCTGATCGGCATGGGGGTGATGGGGGCCTTCGTGGGCGGGTATTTTTCGGTCGTTTCCATCGGGCTGTTTCCGCCGCTCGCCTATATGTATTGCCTGGCAATCAGGGCGTCCGGCTACCGTATCGCGCCGACGGATCTGCAGTTCGGCTTTTTCCTGTTCTATTTTTTGGTGGTCGTGGCGATCAACGCGGCCTTTGGCGCCAATCCCACGATCGTGAAGACGCACCTGTTGTCGATTCTCTACTTCATCAACATCTACCTGATCTTCAAACACAGCGACTTTTCAGAGCGCAAGACGATCGCGTCGACGCTGGCCGCGCTCCTGCTGATGTCGGCGACCGTATTCTTCTTGTCGCGGGACGGCAGTTTCCAGCCCGGGAAGTTCGGCGATCCGGCGAGTCCGGACAGTGTCGCGACCTACCAGGAGCTCGCCCGCTCCTACGTCCTCACCTTCGTGACGGTCATCTGTTTCACCCGCGTGCTGGCGGCCCGGCTGGTCCTGTATGCCATCGCTGCCGCGGCCCTGTTCCTGAACGGTGCGCGCAGCGAGCTGGTGGCGGCGCTGTCCCTGTTTCCGATGATCGAACTGTATCGCGCGAAGCACTGGCTGCCCTTTCTGTACCTGGTGCTGCTCGTGTCCGGCCTGGCCAGCATCGATCCCAAGTTCCTGGCGACGCATTTTCCTGAAAGCCGGGTGTGGGAATTATTCAACCTCTCCCAGTCGTCGTCAGCGAGCGCCAGGCACGAGCTCACCGAACACGCGCTGCGCACGATCGCGGATAACCCGGTACTGGGCGCATACGCCAGTTATCCGCCTGGCGGGTATTCGCACAACATCCTGTCGGCCTGGGTCGATCTCGGCTTGTTCGGCTTCGTCTACATGCTGTTCATGCTGGGACGCACCGCGGTCGGGCTGTGTTCCCGCGGTTGGCTGGCACGGCCCAGGTCAGGCCAGTTCCTGCTGGCATGGTCACTGATCTGCATCTCGTTGCTCCTGCTGGTGACCGCCAAGACGTTCGACGACATGTTCACCGGCGCCGCCATGGGTGCTTACGCGAACTATCGAAACACCAGGCGGCCGCCGGGAAGCCGCCGATAACGTGGAAGGGGAGAGACCTTGATCAACATTCACCTGTATCCGTCGCCGTTCCTGAACGAGAGCCGGATCCTGCGCGAGGCCTGTACGCTGTCCCGGTTGGCGCTGTTCGACCGCATCGACCTGGTCGGCGTGGGACGGGAGGGCCTACCGGCGCTCGAGCATCTACAGGACAATATCCGGATCGTGCGCGTCGGACAGCGCAGCGGCGACCGCCTGATTGGCAAGCTGAAGCGCACCGGTGACTGGACCCGCGCGGTCTACCTGCGCTATCGCGACGACAAACTCGGGTGCATCAATTGCCACAGCATCGCCACACTGCCCCTCGGCGTCCTGCTGAAGCGCGCCACCGGCGCCAGGCTGGTGTATGACGCCCACGAACTGGAGACGGAGACCAATGGCCTCGGCGGTCTGCGCAAGTGCCTTACCCGGTGGGCCGAACGCGCCCTGATCCGGCACGCCGATCATTGCATCTTCGTCGGGCAAGCGATCGAACAATGGTATGTGCGCAAGTACGCTTTGCGTAACGTTACGGTGCTTTACAACTGCCCGCCGCGCCGCAGCGTGAACCCGGCCGATTATTTCCGCAAGGCGTATCCGATCGACGCCGGCACGCCGATCTTTCTCTACCAGGGCTTCATCGGCGAGGGCCGCGGGATCCGCAACCTGGTCGAAGCGTTTGCCGGCCTGGCCGGACGCGCGGCGCTGGTCGTGATGGGGTACGGCCCGCTGGCGGACTGGATTGCCGGCGAGGCGGCGCGCCATGGGGACATCCATTACCACCCGGCGGTCGCGCCGGAGCGCCTGCTCGATTACACCGCGGCGGCCGATTTCGGGCTGTCCGTGATCGAGGCCACGTCGCTCAGCTACGAGTACTGCATGCCGAACAAGCTGTTCGAGTACGTGATGGCGCGCAAGCCGGTGCTGGTCTCGCCGACCCGCGAGCAGAGCGAGTTCGTGCGCAGGCACGGGATCGGCGAAGTGACGAGCGACGCCTCGGCGGCGGCGATCCGCGACGGCGTGCTGCGTCTGCTCACGCGCGACCAGCGCGACCTGCAGGATGCGCTGGTGCGGACCGCCGACGAATATTGCTGGGAAGGGCAAGAGGCGAAGCTCGAGATCGTTTATCTGCATGCGCTGGGCATGCGTTCGCGCAGGTACGGCCAGGGCCACCAGGGCGAGGTGCGGCATGATCTCTGTCATTGACTACGGCGTCTGCAATCTCGGGTCGATGCTCAACATGCTGCGCAAGGTCGGCGCCGAGGCGGAGCTGGTATCGACCGCCGCGGCGCTCGAGCGGGCCGGGAAGCTCGTCCTGCCTGGCGTGGGCGCCTTCGACAATGGCATCGGCGCCCTGCGGGAGCGCGGGCTGGCCGAAGCACTGCGCAAGCGGGTACTCCAGGACAAAGTCCCCCTGCTGGGCGTGTGCCTCGGCATGCAAATGCTGGGCCGGCGCAGCGAAGAGGGCGGCATGGAGGGCCTGGGCCTGATCGATGCCGAAGTGCGCCGCTTCCGGTTTGCGCCGGACAGCAGGAACAAGGTCCCGCACATGGGCTGGAACCTGTTGGCGCCGCGCCGCGACGGCCCGCTGCTGCGCGAGCTGGCGACCCGCTCACGATTCTACTTCTGCCACTCGTACCACCTGGTCTGCGCCGATCCCGGCGACGTGCTGGCCACCGCCGACTACGGCGGCGAGTTCGTCGCGGTGCTCCAGCACGACAATGTGTACGGAGTGCAGTTTCATCCTGAGAAGAGCCATCGCTTCGGCATGGCGCTGCTGCACAACTTCGCGGAGCTGTGATGTTGCACCCACGCGTGATTCCCTGCCTGCTGATGCGCAACGGCGGCCTCGTCAAGACGGTCAAATTCAAGAACGCCCGCTACGTCGGCGACCCGATCAATGCCGTGCGGATCTTCAACGAGAAGGAAGTCGACGAGGTGGTGTTCCTCGACATCGGCAGCGCCGGCGCGCGCACCGCGCCCGACTTCGATTTGCTGGCCGACATAGCCAGCGAAGCCTTCATGCCGTTTTCCTACGGCGGCGGCATTACCAGCGTCGGGCAGGTGAAACGGCTGTACGCGCTCGGCGTCGAGAAAGTCGTGCTCAACACCGCCGCGGCCGACCAGCCGCGCCTGGTGTCGGAAGCAGCCGCGCTGGCAGGCAGCTCCGGGGTCGTGGTGTCGATGGACGTACGCCGCAGCTGGCTGGGCGCTTATACGGTCTGCGTGGCCGGCGGCACGCGCGACCTGAAGCGCGAACCGGCCGCATATGCGCGCGCCATGGAACAGCTCGGCGCCGGCGAAATCCTCCTCAACGCGATCGACCGCGACGGCATGCGGGAAGGCTACGATCTCGAGCTGGTACGGCGGGTGAGCGAGGCGGTGTCGATCCCGGTGGTGGTCGCCGGCGGCGCGGGAGAGGTGCGGCACTTCCGCGAAGCCACCGAAGCCGGTGCGTCCGCACTGGCAGCCGGCAGCATGTTCGTTTTTCACGGCAAGCACAACGCCGTGTTGATTACGTATCCCGAGTACGAAGAACTGGACAAGGTATTCAAATGACGTCGATTACGGAACACTACAACTATTCGGCCGTGCCGGACCAGGCCCTCCGGGTTTGCACCCGCTGCATCATGAACACGGCGGCGGACCGCAGCATCAGCTTCGATGAAATGGGCCTGTGCAGTCACTGTCAGCGCTACGACCGGCTGGTGAGCGCGCGCCGGCTGCAGGGCGAGCAGGGGCGCGAAGCGTTGCAGGCGCTGATCGAGCGCATCAAGGCAGCCGGCCGCGGACGCGAGTACGACTGTATCGTTGGCGTCAGCGGCGGCGTGGACAGTACCTACGTGGCCTGGCTGGTCAAGCAGCACGGGCTGCGCCCGCTGGCGGTACACTTCGACAATGGCTGGAATTCCGAACTGGCGACCCGGAACATCGAGCTGGTGCTGCGCAATCTCGGCATCGACCTGCATACCCATGTCGTCGACTGGGAAGAGTTTCGCGACCTGCAGCTCGCCTTCCTCAAGGCGTCGACACCGGATGGGGAGATCCCGACCGACCATGCGATCGGTGCCTTGCTGTGGAAACAGGCGGCATCGCGGGGCATCAAGTACATCATATCGGGGATGAATTTCGCCACCGAATCGATCAGCGTGCCGGAATGGTCGTACGGGCATTCCGACTGGCGCTTTATCAAGGACATCCATCGCCGCTTCGGCAGCGTAAAGCTGAAGACCTACCCGCGCTTCAGTCTGTTCTACCTGTTTTACGCCAACATCCTGCGCGGCACGCGCATCGTGTCCATCCTCAACTACGTCGATTACGACAAGGACGAGGCCATGGCTTTGCTGAGCAGCCAGCTTGGCTGGAAGGGCTACGGGGGCAAGCACCACGAATCGATCTACACGCGCTTCTACCAGGGCTATATCCTGCCGCGCAAATTCGGCGTCGACAAACGGTATGGCCACCTGTCGGACCTGATCAATGCCGGACAGATCAGCCGGGCGCAGGCGCTTGCGGAAATGCAGCGGCCGCCCTACCCGGAAGAGCTGCAGCAGCAAGACCTGGCCTATGTGGCGAAGAAGCTGCGCCTGTCGACAGAGCAGTTTGCGAGCATCATGGGTGCGCCGGTCAAGTCGTTCAGGGACTATCGCAACCTGTACGGCGTGGTGCAGTTCCTGCGCAATGCGGTCAATGCGCTGCGCAAGCGCCACCTTTACCCACGCTAGGCAGGGACGGCGCTTGCCACGATGCTTGCAATCGGTGCCCCGACTAGGCGTCGTTGTCGTCGGTCGAGGTTTCCAGCCGAACTTCGCCGAGGCCGATGAGGGCGCCTTTCGGACCCTCGTCACCGTCTACCCGTACAAATGAGACGGAGAGCAGGCCGATCCTGGACGCCGCTCCGGCAAATACGGCGCGTCTGATCCGGTAACGCAACCGGACAGGATTCCCGTGGTGCGCGGCGCCGCTGATTTCGAAGGCGCCGAGGGTACCGATGGCAATGGACTGCGATTTGCTGGAAGCGTCCGGCGAGAGGTTCAGGATGACGCGATAGTAGTAGCCGCCCAGTTTTCCAGCGTCGGTGATCACGACGTTATCGAGAACAACCTGGACGGAACGATAGCGTTGCGGGCTGGCGCGCAGGGAGGTGGCGGCCCCGGTCCCGATTTGCGCCAGGGCCCGCATGTGTTCCGAGTCTACCGGCAACTGCACACTGATCGACCTGTCATCCAGGTTGACATCGAGCGCGCCGCCGATCGCGAACGTTCTGATCGCTCGTCTGCCGTGACGGCGATATCCTGAATGAACCGAGCGGCGGCTGCGTTCCCACGGCTTCGTTCGGCGTCGCCTGCACGAGATCGGGGGACGAGAGCGAGGATCGGGCCGACGGCAGCCTGGTCGGGAAGCTCTCGTTCTGGTAGCGGTATCCCAAAGTCGTCCGCGTGCCGTAGGTGGACGACCGCGGCATCGTCAGCGAACTCGTGTAGATATGCGACCCGGACCAGTAAGCGCTGCCGAGGGCCGGCATCTTCCGTCCGTTGCCGGCACTCACCCAGGCCACCCAGAGCCGGTCGACATTGGCATGGTGCAGCCAGAAAATCGGGTCCGTCGGCGACAGCATATCGGACATCACGCCGCCAATGATGTTGTGGACCAGGTTGTGAGGTGCCGATTCGAAACTGGGCTCGAATGCGTTGGCGCTATTCGTCGGGAAGTTAATGAGGCTTGAAGAAAACGGCGCCATGCTCAGGGCTTGCCGTACATTATTGTTGACACGGGAAACGTAGAGTGGATTGCCCCCGTTCGGATTCGTGAATTCGGCTGGCAATGCTGGGTTCGTATAGTAATCCCAATACGGGAGAACAAGTTGAGAGTCGCCCGACACTGCGCGTATCTGGCGCTCGAAATAATAGATGTAGCCACGGTGCCATGCGAAGAAATACGGAATGGAGTGCGGGCAACGGTTCAGGTGAATATTCGTCCAGAAAGACCAGCTCTTGGGATCGGTGGCCGTCGTGTTGCTTTTCATTAGCTTCACCGCTCGCAGGAATGCATCATAATGCGGCGTCGTCTTGAACGCCTGCCATTCCGGGCGAACCATTAATGTCGTCTGGCCAAATGCTTTTGGGAGCATTGCCGATGCGCCGAGCAACATCACGGATCGCTGCATAAAATTTCTTCTGCCCATCAGATCATGCCTCATCATGAGCTCCTTGAAATACCTACCTATCTCGAATTGCCTCGCCCTTTGCAAAATTATTGGCAATCTATTTCCGCCAATTGCATATCATTTCTACTGAAATGCAATCTTTACGTTATTCTCACTATTTGCGGATTTTTTGATTGGCTTCATGTGTTCCAGAAGCGTGATATGACTTGATGAATTGCGTGCCTGTGCACTTCGAATTCCGATTACACTGACGTTTTTTCGCAATTCACGAAAGCCGTATGAAAACACCCTACGAGCCTGGGCTTCGTAGGGTGTGACAATAGAGCGGTCCCGACAGGTTTAGTTGGCGTTCGTCTCGTAGGCGCCCATGTCGATGTAATAGCCACGGGCCTTGCCGTCGAGGTCGGTCTGGGGCGCGTAGGAGGTCTGGCCCCTGTTGATGGCCGGCGAGGTGGTCTTCAGGCGATAGTTGCCGCCACCATTGGAGAGGTAGCTGACGAACTGCGGATCGGTGCTGATGATGCCGGTCCTGGTGGCGCTGCTCGGGCTGGCCAGGTCGAAGTTCGTGCGGTTCGCATACACCAGGTTGTTGGCGACGCTGTTGCCGACGTCCTCGGACGCGATCGGACCCTGGATGCCGCCGCCGTTCGCATAGATGATGTTGTTGTGGATCTGGATGCCGCGGGTCGGGCAGCCGTTGTTGTACGCTTCCTTGCAGCCGCCGAAATACACGCCATAGCCGCTGTTGGCGAACAGGGTGTTATTCATGACCAGGATGTTGTGGTCGTCATGGCCCATGTTGATGCCCTGGCTGGTCCCGTTGACCACGTTGTTGATGATCTTGCCCGACGACGAGTGGTAGATGCCCTGGATCCAGCCGCAGCCGCCGCCGACATTGTTCACCCTGTTGCCGATGATGTCATAGTTGCTGTAGGCCTTACCGCGGCCCTGGTCGGCAACGATGCCGCCGCCCCCGCGGTTGTCGCAGCCGGAGGCCATCGCAACGTCGTGGATCCAGCTGTTCTTGACCGACGAATTGCCGCCATTCAGATAGATGCCGACACGCGCGGTGGTGCTGCCGGCGCCATTGATCTGGAAGCCGTCGATATCCGTATAGCCGCCCCGGGCGGTCCACATCGTATAGGCGCTGCCGGCCGGACGCAGGATCGCGCCGTACTTCGTGTCCGAAACGAAGCGGATGCGCGCGGTCGACGTGCCATTCACGGTCGAGGTGATGGTCTCGGTGTAGGTGCCGGGCGCCACGTGGACCGTATAGCCGGGCCGTGCCAGGTTGGCGGCGCGCTGGATGGTGCGCAGCGGGGCGCTGCTCGACGTGCCGGTGTTCGTGTCCCTGCCTGCGGTCGACACATAGAGGTCGGCGGCCGAGGCGACGGTACAAGTCATCATTGCGACTGCAAAACCAGTCAGCAGGGGGGCGGTCAATGCGCTGTTTGCGAACGAAAAAGTTTTCAAGGGAAAGCCACTCATCAATAAACGAAGGAGTAACTTTGACGAGGGGAAACTGCCAAAGTTCAACGTTTCGCGAAATAAATTTCCCTCAGTAATAGTTTTTCTACAGAAGTTTCTGGTGCGTTATATGTGTGGTCTGATCAAAAACTCGGATGGCCCTGACGCCGTGTTCGACAACAGCGGCGTCCTTTTGAACCGGCGAGCATGGCGCTGATTGACAATCGATAAAGGCCGCGCTGGCGAAGCTTGGGAAAATAGATGAGGTTCCCGGCTTCGGATCATTTTTCGGAATGTACATGGCTCACCACACTGAATCGACTCGCATTCAATTGCAAGGCAGAATCGCCACTTGGCTGAGACGACCGCTCGCCCATAAGCTGCGTTCGCTTTCGAACAAGGCAGCGGGTGGAGTGAGCTGGATGGAGGACCAGCTGTTCGAAAAATGGCACGGCCTCGACTGCAGCGGCTTTATCGATGGGCACGAACTCGAAACCAGTTATTCGTCGGCGCGAGCGCACTCACGGGCCTACCAGGCCGTTACCTGCGTGGCGATTCGGGCATTGCTCAATGAGGCAATGAAGACCGGCATCGTATTCGACCAGTTCATCGATCTCGGCTCGGGCAAGGGGAAGGCGTGCTTTTATGCTGCCGCCAAATACCGGTTCCGGCGGCTCGTTGGCGTCGAGTTTTCGGAGCCGCTGGTGCAGGCGGCGGACCGTAACGTCAGGAAATTTGGCGCCGACAATATCTGCTTCGTCAACGCCGACGCAGCCAGTTTCTCACTTCCGGCCGGAAATAATCTGGTCTACCTGTTCAACCCATTTGGCGAGGCGATTCTGCTCGAATTCCTGAAAAACAATATGGACAAGTTCAGGCGGAGCCAGTCGATCATCGCGTACGCCAACGACAAGCACCGGTTATGCCTCGCAAAAGCCGGTTTTGTCACGCTGTTCAGGAACCAGGATTCCCAGAGCTCGCTGCACCAATACCTGTAAAGCAAAAGCGGCCTCGAAGGCCGCTTCTGATTTGTCGTACTGCTTACTTGCCGAGGATAGACACGACGTTGTCCGCCCCCGGCGCCCCGAATGCCTGCTGCTTGAGCACGTGCAACTGGTCGCGCACCTGCGCCGCCTTTTCGAACTCGAGGTTCTTCGCGTGGTCGACCATGAGTTTTTCGAGGCGCTTGATCTCTTTCGAAATCTGCTTCTCGCTCATGCCCTCGACCTTGGCCGCTTCCTCTGACAAGCCGTTGTCGTTCAGCATGGCCTTCTGCGCGGCCGCGCTGTAGACGCCGTCGATCATTTCCTTGATCTTCTTCTGCACGCCCTTCGGGGTGATGCCGTTCGCTTCGTTGAACGCGATCTGCTTGGCACGGCGGCGTTCCGTCTCGTCGATCGCGCGCTTCATCGAATCCGTGATCTGGTCCGCGTACAGGATCGCCACGCCGTTCAGGTTACGTGCCGCGCGGCCGATCGTTTGGATCAGCGAGCGTTCCGAACGCAGGAAACCTTCCTTGTCGGCGTCCAGCACGGCCACGAGCGACACCTCCGGCAAGTCGAGACCCTCGCGCAGCAGGTTGATGCCGACGACGACGTCGAACGTGCCCAGGCGCAGGTCGCGCAGGATTTCCACCCGCTCCACCGTGTCGATGTCGCTGTGCAGGTAGCGCACTTTGATGCCGTGGTCCGACAGGTATTCCGTCAGCTGCTCGGCCATGCGCTTGGTCAGCGTGGTGACCAGCACGCGCTCGTCCTTCTTGATGCGGTCCGTGATCTCGCCCATCAGGTCGTCCACCTGCGAACGCGCGGGCTTCACGATGACCTGCGGGTCGACGAGGCCCGTCGGGCGCACGACCTGCTCGACGACGTTGTCGGCTTTTTGCTTTTCGTAGTCGGCCGGCGTCGCGGAGACGAAGATACACTGGCGCATCTTGCTCTCGAATTCCGAGAACTTCAAAGGCCGGTTGTCGAGCGCCGAGGGCAGGCGGAAGCCGTAGTCGACGAGGTTCACCTTGCGCGAACGGTCGCCGTTGTACATGGCGTTGAGCTGGCCGATCATCACGTGCGACTCGTCCATGAACATCAGCGCGTCTTTCGGCAGGTAGTCGATCAGCGTCGGCGGCGGTTCGCCCGGCATCGAGCCGGACAGGTGGCGCGAGTAGTTCTCGATGCCCTTGGTAAAGCCGACTTCGGCCAGCATCTCGAGGTCGAAGCGCGTGCGCTGTTCGAGGCGTTGTTCTTCCAGCAGCTTGCCCTGCTGGCGGAATTCCTCGAGGCGGTCGCGCAGCTCGGCCTTGATGGAATCGACGGCCTTCAGCACGGTGGCGCGGCCGGTGACGTAGTGCGAGCCCGGGTACACCGTGAAGCGCGGGATCTTCTGGCGCACTTTACCCGTCAGCGGATCGAACAGTTGCAGCGATTCGATTTCGTCGTCGAACATCTCGACGCGGATCGCGAGCTCGGCGTGTTCGGCCGGGAAGATGTCGATGGTGTCGCCGCGCACGCGGAACGTGCCGCGCGCGAAGTCCATTTCGTTGCGCGTGTACTGCATCTGGATCAGGCGCGCGATGACGTCGCGCTGCGCGACTTTGTCGCCCGTGCGCAACGTGAGAATCATCTTGTGGTACTCGTTCGGATTACCGATACCGTAGATGGCCGAGACGGTCGCGACGATGACGACGTCGCGCCGCTCCATCAGCGACTTCGTGCACGACAAGCGCATCTGTTCGATGTGCTCGTTGATCGACGAGTCCTTTTCGATGAACAGGTCGCGCTGCGGCACGTACGCTTCCGGCTGGTAATAGTCGTAATACGAGACAAAGTACTCGACGGCATTCTGCGGGAAGAACTCGCGGAACTCCGCGTACAGCTGGGCCGCGAGGGTCTTGTTCGGGGCGAACACGATCGCCGGACGGCCGGCTCTAGCGATCACGTTGGCCATCGTATAAGTCTTGCCGGAACCGGTCACGCCGAGCAGCGTCTGGTACATCAGGCCGTCCTCGATGCCTTCCACCAGGCCATCGATCGCCGTGGGCTGGTCGCCCGCGGGCGGGAAGGGCTGGTGCAGCTTGAACGGGGAATCCGGGAACGTGATGACGGTAGGTGCTGGTGAATTTGCAACCGATAAATCTGCCATTGGATCAGACCTTTGCTAGAATGAGAATCCGCCTGCGACCGAGCAACTCTCGAGGTCGCTGTCTATACAACCGCTGCGAAACCCAGCCGACAAACCAAGTTTATCACGATGAATTCCCCAGCTACTGCCAGCATCTTCAGCGCCATCGCCATGGCTCCCCGCGATCCGATCCTCGGCATCACCGAGGCCTTCAATGCAGACACCAACCCCGCCAAGATCAATCTGGGCGTGGGCGTCTACTACGATGACAACGGGAAAGTGCCGCTGCTGGAATGCGTGCAGAAAGCGGAAGCGAAGTTGATGGAACAACCGACGCCGCGTACCTACCTGCCGATCGAAGGCCTGGGTGCGTACGACAAGGCTGTGCAAGAACTCGTATTTGGTGCCGACAGCGCCGTAATTCAAGAGAAACGTGCAGTCACGGTGCAAGCCCTGGGCGGCACCGGCGCACTGAAGATCGGCGCCGACTTCCTGAAGCGCTTCTCGCCGGATTCGCAAGTCTACATCAGCGACCCGAGCTGGGAAAACCACCGCGCCCTGTTCGAAAGCGCCGGCTTCACCGTCAACAACTACGCCTACTACGACGCAGCCACGCACGGCGTCAACTTCGAAGGCATGCTGGCTGCGCTGAAAGCGATGCCGGAAGGCGCCATCGTCGTCCTGCACGCCTGCTGCCACAACCCGACCGGCGCCGAGCTGAACGCCGACCAGTGGGGCCAGGTGATCGAGGTGGTGCGTGCCAACAACCTGATCCCGTTCCTCGACATGGCCTACCAGGGCTTCGGTGACGGCATCGCGGAAGACGGCGCCGTCGTCCGCCGCTTCACCGCTACCCCCGGCCCGCTGCTCGTGTCGAACTCGTTCTCGAAGTCGTTCTCGCTGTACGGCGAGCGCGTGGGCGCGCTGTCCGTCGTCGCATCGACCGCGGAAGAGGCTGCCCGCCTGCTGTCGCAGCTGAAGCGCATCGTCCGCACGAACTACTCGAACCCGCCGACGCACGGCGGCAAGGTCGTCGCGACCGTCCTGTCCACGCCGGAACTGCGCCAGCTGTGGGAAGACGAGCTGGCCGGCATGCGCGTCCGCATCAAGCAGATGCGCGACGAGCTGGTCAAGAAGCTGGCCGAAAAGGCACCGGGCTCGGACTTCCAGTTCGTGCGCAAGCAGGTCGGCATGTTCTCGTACTCGGGCCTGACGAAGGAGCAGGTCGAGAAGCTGCGCGCCGAATCGATCTACGCCGTGGACACCGGCCGCATCTGCGTGGCCGCGCTGAACTCGAAGAACATCGATCGCGTCGTTGACGCCATCGCAAAAGTTCTCTAAAATCGCGGCCTTCCGTTAAGCAATTATTGTTGGCGGATCAGGGGCATTGAAGAGCCGTCGCGAGCGGCAGCAGTTCCGGTCGAGAAGCGCAGCCGTACTTACGGTACGGCGGGCATCGCAGACCGGAAATGCAACGCGCAGCAGGCTCTTCAAGCCCCCACCAATTCCCTGATAGCTCAGTCGGTAGAGCGACGGACTGTTAATCCGCAGGTCCCTGGTTCGAGTCCAGGTCGGGGAGCCAGATTTTCGCACGGTTGGCCTGCCAACTTTGCAAGCCGTTGGTGAGCGGCTATAATACGAACACCTATTCCCTGATAGCTCAGTCGGTAGAGCGACGGACTGTTAATCCGCAGGTCCCTGGTTCGAGTCCAGGTCGGGGAGCCAGAATTTCGGAAGGGGCATCGAGCGATCGATGCCCCTTTTTCGCTTCAGATAGATCCTGTTGCTGTCGCGACGGGCTCGGACCGGAGTTTGTTCATGCCGATCTCGCTTTCACTCCATATTTGTGCCTACCTCGATGTCCTCGGCGGTACGGATCTTTTCAAATGCGTGGACATCGAGGCATCCGAGAGGTTTGTTTCGATGCTGTCCGAGCTGGAGCGCCGCCTGAACGGAATGCGGCGTGACGGTACCCCGGTGGTCTGGGCGTTTACCGATAACGTGTTCGTCGCCTATCCTTTGCGAACCGCAGGAAAATTTTCGATCGAGCAGCAGGTTGGATACTTCCTGACCGAGATCGCCAATCAAGTCGAACAGATATTCATCCACTGTGAACTGCCGATGCGCGGAGCAATCACGGTTGGCAATCTTCACATCGATGATCAGACGGTGATCGGCGAAGCCATGGTGCGCGCTGTCGAGTTGGAGAAAAAGGCGAACTTTCCCCGCGTGTTGTTGGACGATGATGTGGTCAGGATGCTGCCGACGATGCCGCTAGCTCAAGAAACCCTCGTCTACGAAGCGGCGGACGGCGCCAGGTCTCTCAACTATCTTGGCTTACGTTTCTGGGGGTTCAAGTTTCATCGCGAACTGATCGAGCGAAGAATCGGCGAGGTGTCCAAAAATCCGCGCGCGCAGGAAAAGTATCAATGGCTGCTCGACTATCATGGCGATATCGAGCGCCGAGTATCTGACCTCGGGCTCGTGCATCCGAGGCCAGATCCGGCCTGATCATTGCGTCACGTTGCCTTGAATAGCGCGCGTCGTGGATGCGCGATGTCGTTGGCGCTTATCGGGCGCTGATGGGCTTCACCTTGCCCGCCGCCTCCAGCGCCCGCGCGCGCGCCGTGTCGACGTCGTCGGCCGTCGCCAGCGCCACGCCCATGCGGCGGCGCGCGAAGGACGCCGGCTTGCCGAACAGGCGGATGTCGCTGCCCGGCACGCGCAGCGCGTCGGCCACGCCTTCGAACGCGATGCCCGCCTCCTCCAGCTGGCCGTAGATCACGGCGGACGCACCCGGCGCGCGCAGCGCCGTGTTCACGGGCAGGCCGAGGATCGCCTTGGCGTGCAGCTCGAATTCGCTCTGCACCTGCGTCGCCATCGTCACCATGCCGGTGTCGTGCGGGCGCGGGCTCACTTCCGAGAACCACACCATGTCGCCCTTGACGAACAGCTCGACGCCGAACACGCCCTGGCCGCCCAGGTTCGCCGTGACCTTCCCGGCGATCTCCTGCGCGCGCCGCAGCGCGAGCGGAGCCATCGGCTGCGGCTGCCACGATTCGACGTAGTCGCCATGGACCTGCTTGTGGCCGATCGGCTCGCAGAAGCGCGTTTCGACGTTGCCGTCGGCACCGATCGCGCGCACGGTCAGCAAGGTGATCTCGTAATCGAAGTCGATGAAGCCTTCGACGATCACGCGGCCCGCATCCACACGCCCGCCGGACGCGGCGTAGTTCCAGGCTCGCTCGACGTCGGCGGCGCTGTCCAGCTTCGACTGGCCCTTGCCCGAGGACGACATCACGGGTTTCACGACGTTCGGAAAGCCGATCTCGGCGCAGGCGGCCTTGAGCTCGTCGAGGCTGGACGCGAAGCGGTACGGCGACGTGGCCAGGCCCAGTTCCTCGGCGGCGAGGCGGCGGATGCCTTCGCGGTTCATCGTCAGCTGCGCGGCGCGTGCGGTCGGGATGCAGGTGATCGTCCCGGCCGCTTCCAGTTCGGCCAGCTTCGCGGTCGCGATCGCCTCGATCTCAGGCACGACGAGGTCGGGCTGCTCCCGCTCGATCAGCGCGGCGAGGGCGGCGCCGTCCGTCATGTCGATGACGTGCGCGCGGTGCGCGACCTGGTGGCCGGGTGCGTTCGGGTAGCGGTCGACGGCGATCACTTCGATGCCGAGGCGTTGCAGCGCGATGATGACTTCCTTGCCGAGCTCGCCGGAGCCGAGCAGCATGACTTTGGTTGCGGAAGGGGAGAGGGGAGTGCCGAGGGTGGTCATTGGTCAGTGGGGGGGCAGGTCGGGAAGAGGGCGACTATAGCAAACAGTATCGCCGGGCGCACGCCGCGGGCGTGATTTGGCAATTCCTGGATTCCTGCTATAATATTGCCTCAATTCCCTGATAGCTCAGTCGGTAGAGCGACGGACTGTTAATCCGCAGGTCCCTGGTTCGAGTCCAGGTCGGGGAGCCAGAATTCGAAAGGCCGCGTACTCATTTTATTGAAGCGCGGCCTTTTTCATTTCCGCCGCACGATGACGAATCAATCCCCGCTCGCCGCGCGCGACGCCGCCTGTATCGACCGCTACGCCGCCACCGCCGACACGGACGGCTGGCTGCACCCCGTCCACCAGGCCCTGATCCACCACCGCCGCTGGCTGCGCATGCTGGCGCCGCGCGCGGTCGGCGGGGAAGAGCGGCCGCTGCCGGAGGTCGTGCGGCTGGAGGAAGCGATCGCCCGCGTCGACGGCAGCGTCGGCTGGACCGTCACGCTGTGCGCCGGCGCCGGCTGGTTCGCGGGCTTCCTGCCGCCGCACCTGGCCCGCGCGATCCTGGCCACGCCCCGCGCCTGCCTGGCGGGCAGCGGCGCCCCGACGGGCCACGCGGACCGCGAGGGTGACGGCTGGCGCGTCGAGGGGGAATGGGACTACGCGAGCGGCGCGCCGATGGCCACGCATTTCACGTTCAACGCCTTCCTGCGCGCGGACGGCCGGCCGCTGCTCGCTGCGGATGGCCAGCCGCGCATCCAGGCGTTCGTGGTGCCGAAGGAGATCGTCGAGATCGTGCCCCGCTGGCGCAGCATCGGCCTGCGCGCGACGGCGTCGCACGCCTACCGCATCCGCGGCGCGTGGGTCGATGCCGACCACGGCTTCGTGATCGACCCGGCCGCCGCGCGCGAGCAGGGGCCGCTGTACCGTTTTCCATTTCTCCCGTTCGCCTTCGTCACGCTGGCCGCGAACGTGGCCGGGATGGCGTCCCACTTCGTCGACCTGGCCCATGCCTGCATCGCGCGCCGGCGCAACCGGTTCGGCGCCCGGAACGAGCCGTTGATCGACGTGCCCGCCGTGCGCGCCGTGCTGGATGATGCCCGCGGCAGGCTGGATGGCGTGCGTGCGCGCTTCTACGCCTTGCTCGACGCGACGTGGTCCGACGTCGTCGCCGGCGCCGACGTCGCGGACGAACAGGCCGCGCAAATGCAGGCACTGGCACAGGAGTGGGTCGCCGCGTCGCGCCACGCCGTCGACACGCTGTACCCGTACTGCGGCCTCGTGGCGGCCAGCGCGGACAGCGCCATCAACCGCGTCTGGCGCGACTTCCATACCGCGTCGCAACACGCGCTATTGCTGCCGCTGAGCTGAGCCGCTATAATGCGGCCTCCTTTCCCTGATAGCTCAGTCGGTAGAGCGACGGACTGTTAATCCGCAGGTCCCTGGTTCGAGTCCAGGTCGGGGAGCCAGAATTCAAAATGGGCGTCGAGAAATCGATGCCCATTTTCGTTTTTGCCCGCCCCGGCAGGAAACAAAAAAACGAGCGAAAATAACGACTTACGTTATCTCGAGATCGTTTCCCAATGTCTACTGCAGCTTCTCCAACATTCCGCCGCGGCGCCGACGTCAACCCGAAACCGCTCGGCGTCGCGTTGTTGCTCATCGTCCTCGGCGCGTGGTATCTCGCGCAGACCGTCGGTGCGAAGCACGCCGCGCTGTTCGTCGTCGGCGCGCTGCTCGGCCTCGCGCTGTACCACGCCGCATTCGGCTTCACGTCCGCGTGGCGCGTCTTCATCGCGGACGGCCGCGGCGCCGGCCTGCGCGCGCAGATGATCATGCTCGCCGTCGGCGTCGCGCTGTTCTTCCCGGCGCTGTCCGCCGGCACCCTGTTTGGCAATCCCGTCAATGGGCTCGTGTCGCCCGCGGGCACGTCCGTGATCGTCGGCGCGTTCATGTTCGGCATCGGCATGCAACTGGGCGGCGGTTGCGCGTCCGGCACGCTGTACACGGTCGGCGGCGGCAGCACGCGCATGGTCGTGACCCTGCTTGCGTTCATCGCCGGTTCCGTCATCGCGACGGCGCACATGCCGTTCTGGACGTCGCTGCCGCAACTGAAACCGGTCTCGCTCGTGAAGACGCTGGGCCTGGCGCCCGCGCTGCTGCTCAACTGGGCCGTGTTCGCGCTCATCGCGTGCGTCACCGTCGTCGTCGAGAAGCGCCGGCACGGCCGCCTCGTCGACCCGACCGTGCGGCCCGCGCACGCGTCGCCGTGGCTGCACGGGCCGTGGCCGCTGGTGGCCGGCGCCGTCGCGCTCGTCGTGCTGAATTTCGCGACGCTCGCACTGTCGGGCCGGCCGTGGGGCGTGACGTCCGCGTTCGCGCTGTGGGGCGCCAAGGCCGCGCAGGCGGTCGGCATCGACACGGCGAGCTGGACGTACTGGTCGACGAAGGCGAACGCCGCGGCGCTGGCCGCACCCGTGTCGCACGACGTGACGTCCGTGATGGACATCGGCATCGTGCTGGGCGCGATGCTGGCGGCGGCGCTGGCGGGCCGCTATGCGCCCGTGTGGCGCGTGCCGCTGCGCTCGCTCCTCGCGGCCGTCGTCGGCGGACTGATGCTCGGCTATGGCGCGCGCCTCGCGTACGGCTGCAACATCGGCGCCTACTTCAGCGGCATCGTGTCGGGCAGCCTGCACGGCTGGCTGTGGCTCGTCGCCGCCTTCGTCGGCAACGTGTTCGGTACGCGGCTGCGTCCGTTGTTCGGGCTCGAAGTGGAACGGGTGCAACAGAGCGGCTGCTGAGTTCGCCATTGCAGTATCATGCAGCCTCGGTACCATTTGTTCCGGGGCTGCTTATGACGTTCTGCGTGCGCAGTAAAAACCTGGTTTCACAGCATATCGAAGTCGCACTCGTCTACAAGGACATGCTGGGGCTGGACGAGGCCCTGGCCTATCTGGCGCGGGAGGGCGTCCCCGGCGACATCGCCGAGCGCGTCCTGTTCACGGACCAGCGGCGCCAGGCCGATCCCGCCCGGTTGCCGCTGTTCCGCTGTCGCCGCAAGAACCACGTGCACGATGCCATCGTCGAGGCCGCCCTCAAGATCGAACGGCGTTTGGGCACGGACTACGCGCTCGCACTGATGCGGCAGGAGAACGTGCCGGACGCCGTCGCCGCCCGCGTCACCGCGCCGGGCCCTCGCCAGATCCGTGCGCGCAAGATCGTCCATTCGACGGCGAGCCCGTAAAGACGGGCGCCGTTCAAATCGGGGGATCGTCTGCAAGCTTCGTCCAGCCGGCCTACAATCGATCCTTTGCCGTCGGGATCGAGCATGCAAGCAGCAGTCAATACAACACCTCTCGAGCAGGACGGATTCCAGGATGGATTACCAGCGGGCCCGCGCGCCTGGGCCATCCTTGCCCTCGCGCTCGGCGTGGGCATGTCATCCCTCGATACCGCCATCGCCAACACCGCGTTGCCCGCGATGGCGCAGCAATTGCACGCCACGCCGGCCGACTCCGTGTGGATCGTGAATGCCTACCAGCTGGCCATGGTCGCCACCTTGCTGCCGATCGCGGCGCTGGGCGAAACCATCGGCTACCGCCGCGTCTACGTGGCCGGCATGGCCCTGTTCACGGTGGCCTCGCTCGCGTGCGCGCTCGCGTGGTCGCTGCCCGTGCTGATCGCCGCGCGCCTGTTCCAGGGCCTCGGGGCCAGCGCCATCATGGGCGTCAACACGGCGCTGCTGCGCGCCACGTATCCGGCAAAACTGCTGGGACGCGGCTTCGGCACCAATGCCCTCGTCGTCGCGGTCGGCTTCGCGCTCGGGCCGAGCCTCGCGTCGATCATTCTTGCCGCATCGTCGTGGCAATGGTTATTTGGTATTAACGTCGTGCCCGGCATCGTCGCGTTCTTCATGGCGCGCAAGGTGCTGCCGGAAACGCGCCGCGCGACCCACCGCGTGGACCGGCTCGCCGGCCTCTACAACGTCGTCGCGTTTTCGATGGCCGTGCTGGCGCTGGGCGATGCCGCGCACCGCGTGGACATGAAGACGTTGCTGCCGGAGGCATTGATCGCCCTGGTGTTCTTCGTCCTGCTGCTGCGCCGCGAGCGTGGCCATCCGGCGCCGCTGTTGCCGGTGGACCTGTTCCGCCGTCCGTTGTTCGCGCTGTCGACCATCACCGCCATCTGCACGTTCGCCGCGCAGGCGCTCGCATTCGTCGCGCTGCCGTTCTTTTTCGAGACGACGCTCGGCCGTTCGCCCGTCGAGACGGGCTTCCTGATGACGCCGTGGCCCGTGATGGTCGGCGTGATGGCGCCCGTCGCCGGACGATTGAGCGACCGGTATTCGCCGGGGCTGCTGGGCGGCATCGGCCTGTTGATCCTCGCGGCCGGCCTGGTCACGATGATGAGCCTGCCGGCAGCGCCGTCCGCCTTCGACATCGGCTGGCGCATGGCCCTCTGCGGCATCGGCTTCGGCTTTTTCCAGGCGCCGAACGTGAAGGCGATCATGGGCAGCGCGCCGGGCTCGCGCGCCGGCAGCGCCAGCGGCATGGTCGCCACCGCGCGCCTGACGGGCCAGGCGACGGGCGCCGCGCTCGTCGCGTTCTGCCTTACCATCTCTCACGTACGCGGACCATGGTTCGCGCTCGGCATCGCCGCCGCGTTCTCGTTCGCGGCCAGCGTGGCCAGTTTCTCGCGCCTGGTCGTCGCGGCACCGGCCGTGTGAGCTTCACCATTCAAGAAAGAAAACAGATGACACGACGTTTCAAGATCGCCGCCATCGCGGGCGACGGCATCGGCAAGGAAGTCCTGCCGGAAGGCCTGAAGGTATTGGCGGCCGCGGCCGAGCGCTTCGGCCTGCAGCTCGAGTTCACGCATTTCCCGTGGGCCAGCTGCGACTGGTACATCCAGCACGGCGAGATGATGCCGCCGGACTGGAAAGCGCAATTGTCCGGCATGGACGCCATCTATTTCGGCGCCGTCGGCTGGCCCGCGCTGGTGCCCGACCATATCTCGCTGTGGGGCTCGCTGCTCAAGTTCCGCCGCGAATTCGACCAGTACATCAACCTGCGCCCGGTACGCCTGTTCGAAGGCGTGCCGTGCCCGCTGGCCGGCCGCAAGCCGGGCGACATCGACTTTTTCGTCGTGCGCGAAAACACGGAAGGCGAGTACACGAACCTGGGCGGCGTGATGTTCCCGGACACCGAGCGCGAGATGGTGATCCAGGAATCCGTGTTCACGCGTTACGGCACCGACCGCGTGCTGCAGTATGCGTTCGAGCTCGCGAACGCGCGCCGGCGCAAGCATGTGACGGTGGCGACCAAGTCGAACGGCATCGCCATCAGCATGCCGTGGTGGGACGGCCGCGCGGACGCCATCCACGCCGAGTACCCGGACGTCACCGTCGACAAGCAGCACATCGACATCCTGACGGCCCGCTTCGTGTTGCAGCCCGACCGGTTCGACGTCGTCGTGGCGTCGAACCTGTTCGGCGACATCCTGTCCGACCTCGGCCCCGCGTGCACGGGCACGATCGGCCTGGCGCCGTTCTGGCAACCTGAACCCGGACCGCACGTTCCCGTCGCTGTTCGAACCCGTGCACGGCTCTGCGCCGGACATCGCCGGCAAGGGCATCGCCAACCCCATCGCGATGATCTGGTCGGGCGCGATGATGCTGTCGTTCCTCGCCGCCGGCCCCGATCCGGATCCGCGCTGCGGCGAGGCGCACGATGCGATCGTGGCCGCGATCGAAGACGTGCTGAAGAACGGACCGCGCACGGGCGACCTGGGCGGCACGGCGACGACGGTCGAGGTGGGCGACGCCATCGCGGCGCGCGTGCGCGGCTGATCATGCTTTAAACGGGCACGGCCGCCCCGATATACGAAACATGGCGCGCCGTTCCCGCATTCCCGACTTCGATTTTCCTGCCCAGCCCGCCGCGGCGGACAGCCCGTGTCCGCTGTGCGGCCGGCCGCTCGGCACGGTCAACATCGACCGGCATCACCTGATCCCGAAGTCGCTGAAGGGCAGGGAGCAGTTCCCTATCCACAAGATTTGTCATCGCAAGATCCATGCGACGTTTTCCGAGCGCGAGTTGCTGCGTACCTATCACACGTGGGATGTGCTCAAGGAGCACGGCGATATTCGGGCGTTCATCGAGTGGGTGATGAAGAAACCGCCGGCGTTTTATGCGCGGACGTTCACGTCGAATACCAAGAAGAGCCGCTGAGCAAAGTCTTCTATTATCAGGATGACATCGATTGTGTCGCACGATTGAATCGGACCTCTCCCCCGTCGTGCTTGGTGTTACAATCAGTTCTTACTTTTTTGCAATTCTGGTTCCTTTTTCAATGCCGCTATCCCCGCAGTTGCAATGAACCAAGAAGACGCCAACGCCTGCTCGGTTCTCCTGATCGACGACGAACCCTTTGCCGAGGACATCATCTCCCACGGCATGAAGGGATGCGCCTCGTATGCGCTGCGCTATGCCCGCGACCCCGGCATGGCGGTCGAGCTGGCCAAGGAAATCGGCGCGACGGTCGTGCTCGTCGACCTGCGCATGCCCGAGATCGACGGCTTCGAAGTCACGCGCCGCCTGCGCGCGGACAAGGACACCGAGCACATTCCCGTCATCCTGCTGTCGTCCGAAGAAGATCCCGAGATCAAGGCGAAAGCGTTCGCGCTCGGCGCCAACGACTACCTCGTCAAGTGGCCCGATCCGCGCGAACTCGTCGCGCGCGTGCGCTACCACAGCGATGCGTGCATCGCGCGGCGCCAGCGCGATGCGGCGTTCGTGTCGCTGCGTCTCAGCCAGGAGCAGCTGGCCGCCAGCCAGTCGGCGCTGTACCAGGCGCAGAAGATGGAGGCGATCGGCCAGCTGACGGGCGGCGTCGCGCACGATTTCAACAATGTGCTGCAGATCATCGGCGGCAATTTGCAGCTGCTGAAGCTGGTGGGCAACCTGAACGATGCCGGCAAGGCGCGCGTCGACATGGCGCTGGCCGGCGTGGGGCGCGGGGCCAGGCTGTCGTCGCACCTGCTCGCCTTTGCCCGCCGCCAGCCGCTGCAGGCCGTCGTGATCAATCCTGGCCATTTGCTGCGCGAGATGGACGACATGATGCGCCGCGTGCTCGGTCCACGCGCGCGCGTCGTGACCGACATTTCGGCAAGCCTGGGCAGCACGCTCGTCGATCCGAACCAGCTCAACAACGTGCTGCTGAACCTTGCGATCAATGCGCGCGATGCGATGGCGGGCGGCGGCACGCTGACGATCCGCGCGGCCAATGCCGGGCCCGACGGCGTGTTGCCGACCGAAGTGCCGCGCGGCCATTATGTGCTGATCGAAGTGGCGGACACGGGCAAGGGCATGGCACCCGAAGTGCTGGAGCGCGCGTTCGAGCCGTTCTTCACGACCAAGCCGACGGGACAGGGAACGGGCCTGGGCCTGTCGATGGCGTACGGGTTCGTCAAGCAGTCCGGCGGCGAGATCGTGCTGAGGAGCGAGCCGGGCAAGGGCACCAGCGTACGCATCTACCTGCCGCGCAGCGAGGCCGAGCCGCAGCACGCGGAACAGGCGCCGACGGCGCCGCTTCTGGGTGGCATCGAGACGATCCTCGTCGTCGAGGACGAGGAAGACGTGCGCAGCACGACCTGCGGCATCCTGTCCGCGCTCGGCTACAAGGTGCTGGAGGCGCCGGATGCGGCGAAGGCCGTGGAGATCGTGGAGCGCGGCCAGCATATCGACCTCGTGTTCACGGACGTGATCATGCCGGGCCCGGTGAGCAGCCTGCAACTGGGCGAGGTGGTGCGTGCGCGCCTGCCGCAGGCGCAGATTCTATACACGTCGGGCTATGCGGAGGGCGTGCTGGCGCACGAAGGGAAGCTGGAGGCGTCCGTCAACCTGTTGCAGAAGCCTTACCACCCGGACGCGCTCAGCGCGCGCATCCGGCATTTGCTACGCCGTAGGGCGGACACCCCTGTGCCCGCGCGTAACGATGCGTGACGCGAACATTCGCGTGGGCACGGATCGTTACTTGTTGGGCTTGACGTAGCGCTGCGACCCCGGCGGCGGTTCGTTCAGCACGGCCCAGAAAATGCCCAGGTCCGCGATCGCGCGCACGAATTCCGTGAAATCCACCGGCTTGACGACGTAGGCATTCACGCCCAGCTCGTAGCTGCGCACGAGGTCCTGTTCTTCCTTCGACGACGTCAGCATCACCACCGGCAGGGGCTTGAGCCCGTCCGTGCTGCGGACTTCGCGCAGGACTTCCAATCCATCCACTTTCGGCAGCTTCAGGTCGAGCAGGACGACGGCTGGATTGCCGGCCGCGCGCGACGCGTATTCGCCGCGGCGGTGCAGGTAGTCCAGCGCTTCGGCGCCGTCGCGCACGATGATGACCTGGTTGGCGAGCTGGCTCTTGGACAGCGCGATCAGCGTGAGTTCGAGATCGTTCGGGTTGTCTTCGACCAGCAGGATGGGTTTGAGCATGGATGTCTTCGTAAACTTTCAATGAGATGAGTCTGGCTTGGGCAGCGCGAACGAGAACGTCGCGCCTTCGCCCTGCACGGAGTCGGCCCAGACGCGGCCGTTGTGGCGCTCGACGATGCGGCGCACGTTCGCCAGGCCGATGCCCGTCCCCTGGAAATCTTCCATCCGGTGCAGGCGCTGGAACACGCCGAACAGCTTGTGCACGTATTCCATGTTGAAGCCGGCGCCGTTGTCCGCCACGTGGAAGACCGTCTCGTGCGGATGGTCTTCGGCAGAGATGCGGATCACGGCCGGATCGCGCTGGCCCGTGAACTTGACGGCATTGGCCAGCAGGTTGAACAGGGCCAGATGCAGGAACGTCGGGTCGGCCCAGGCTTCCGGCAGCGTGCCGATGTTCCACTCGATGTTGCGGCCGCGCGTTTCCAGCGCCAGCTTGTCGCGGCAGGAGGCGACGAGGTCGTGCATGTCGACCGTCGTCGGGCGCAGCGAGGCGCGGCCCATCTGCGAGAAGGACAGCAGGTCGTCGACGAGCTTGCCGGCCAGGCGCGCGGCTTCCTTGATGTTCTTGAGGAAGCGCTGGCGCTGCTGGGCGTCCTCGTCGCCGGCCGATTCGAGCAGCAGGTCGGCAAAGCCGACGATGTGGCGCAGCGGCGCGCGCAGGTCGTGCGACACGGAGTACGAGAACGCTTCCAGTTCCTTGTTCGCGCGGCCCAGTTCCTCGGCCAGTTCGGCCATCTGCTCCGCGCGTTCGAGCGCGATGCCGAGGAGGGCGGTGCGGAATTCCAGCGCCATCTCGATCTCGCCCTGGTGCCACGGCTGGCTCGTGCCGACGATCGTCTCGCGCCACGCTTTGAAGCTCGTGCGCGGCGACAGCTGCGTGGGCGGGGCGCCGGACCCGGCGCCCCGCGTGGGCACTTTCCCGTGCGGATTGCCCGCCCACTCGATCGTGTGTACCCACTCGGGACGGAACCACAGCAGGTAGTGCTTGTGGATGCGCGAGATCGGCATCGCGAGCAGGCCGCTGGCGTTGCGCGCGATGCGCGCCGCCGGCGGATACTGCGCGGACAGTTTATCGCTGTGGAACACGTCGCCGTGGTCGTGCAGCGTGAGCCAGTCGACGAGGGCGCGGATGTCGTCTTCCTCCGGCGTGTCGCCGTACGTGAGGACGCGGTCGTCGACCATGATCGCCACGCCCGACGCGCGCGCGAAGCGCAGCAGGTCCGGGAACACATTGGCCAGGTTCTCGACGAAGTCGCTGCCCTGCGTGAGGCCGGCCAGCATCGACACCATCGTGCGCCGCACTTCGAGGCGGAACTGCAGGTCGGCCGCGTCCTCGCGCGATTCGATGCACAGCGCGAGGATCTGGCCCAGCTGCTCGCACGCCGTGCGCTTTTCGAAGGTGACCGGGGTCGGTTCTTCGTTATGGCACGAGACCAGGCCCCACAGCTTGCCCTTGACCATCAGCGACACGGACATCGACGCCAGCGTGTTCATGTTGCGCATGTATTGCAGGTGCACGGGCGACACGCTGCGCAGCGCCGCGAACGACAAATCGTTCGGCCGGCCCGTGACGGGGTTCAGCGCCGGCACGAGCGGGGCGGGCACGTAGGTCGCGTCCTGGATCAGGCGGATGCGCGACAGCCTGTACAGCTCGCGCGCCTGCGCCGGGATGTCGGACGCGGGAAAGTGCTGCCCCATGTACGAGCGACAGCGTTCGTCGCGCGCTTCCGCCATCACGTGGCCGTGGCCGTCCGCGTCGAACCGGTAGACGAGCACACGCCCGAAACCCGTCACGGAGCGGATGTGCTGGCACGCCAGGCTCGCCAGCGCTTCGATGCCCGTCGCGTCGTTCACCTTCAGCAGGAAGTCGCCGATCAGCGGGTACAAGTGGCGGAAATCCGCCGCTTCCGCGCGGTCGACGGCTTCGAATTCGGCGATGGTCACGCCATCCCATTTGTGGGCCAGCACGTCGAAGTGGTGGCCGTTGGCCGTCGTGATCGTGCCTGCGTAGTACGGGCGCGGGCCCAGGTCGGCCGCCAGCTCGGGCGCGATACGCTGCGCCGCCGCGGCGCCGATCACGGCCGCCAGCGGCTGCCCGACGGCGTCCCCCGCCGCGACGCCGGTCCAGTCGCCCAGGTTGGCGCTGGCCTGCAGCACGGCCAGGTCGGGCGCGAGCGTCAGCAGGAAACCGTGCGGCTGGATGCTGCCGGGCGTGCGGATCGGTTCCTCGTCGCAGGTCGACAGGTCGAGGACGGTGGCGGCCTGGGTCATGGGTGGTCAACGGCGTCGGAAACGTCGGGTTGCAAGTGCAGCATTTTACATTGAAAAGTTGGGCGTCCGTCCGGCGTTCATACAACGATACCTCATCGATTCGCGCGAATCCGGCGAATTGCGCGGGTGTGTTGATGGCCTTGTCGCCGTAGAAATGGGAAATTCGACGACAGCCGTCATTACCTGGGAGGTAATCGCCGCGCCGCACGCCGCCGGGCACACTGGCTCCAACGTCAACCACCGAAGGAGACCATCATGACCCTGCAGCGACACACCCGCGCCTACACCGCCGCCCCGAACACCATCATCGCCGGCGACGTCAACCTGTACTACCGCGACTGGGGCCGCGGCCGGCCCGTGCTGTTCGTGGCCGGCTGGTCGATGTGCTCCGATTCCTGGGGCTACCAGATGATGGCGTTGTGCCGGCAGGGCCTGCGCTGCATCGCCTTCGACCGGCGCGGCCACGGCCGCTCGTCCGACCCGGGCGGCGGCTACGACCTCGACACGCTGGCCGACGACATCGCGGCCGTCATCGAAGCCCTCGACCTGCGCGACGTCGTGCTGGTCGGGCATTCGATGGGCTGCAACGAGATCGTCCGCTACCTCACGCGCCACGGCAGCGCGCGGGTGACGCAGGTCGCGCTGCTCGGGCCGATGACGCCGGGCATCACATTGTCCGCATCGAATCCGCACGGGGTCGACCCCGCGCTGCTGCAACAGTTCCGCAGCACGCAGCTGCTGCACGACTTCCCGCGCTGGATCGAGGAGAACGTCGAGCCGTTCGTGCCCGGCGCCGGCCCGCGCATGCGCGACTGGCTCGCGCAGATGGCCCTGCAATGCTCGCTCCAGGCGCTGCACGATTGCCACCTCTGTGTGGAGGCGTCAAGCATGGAGGCGGAACTGGAAGCCGTCGACGTGCCCGTGCTCGTGATCGCCGGTGCACTCGACGTCTCCGCGCCGCTGGAGCTGACCGCGCGCCGCACCGCCGCCCTCGTGCCGGACTGCCGCCTCGTCGTCCACGAAGACGCCGCGCACGGCATGTTCCTCACGCACGTGGAGCAGGTCAATGGCGAGTTGCTTGAGTTCATCCGTGCGGAGGTCTAAATTGACGCTTTTACATCAACAGGGGATCACGATGCAGGATGGACACGCGGACGCGCGCGGCGACGGCTACTTCAGCGACTTCGGCTCGGCGCTGCGCTACTGGCGCACGCGGCGCGGCTACAGCCAGCTGCGTCTTGCCGTGGATGGCGGCGTCTCGCAGCGGCACCTGAGTTTCCTGGAGAGCGGACGGGCGCAGCCGAGCCGCGACCTGGTCCTGAAACTCGGCATCGTGCTCGACGTGCCATTGCGCCAGAGAAACGCGATGCTGCTCGCCGCCGGTTTCGCGCCCGCCTACCAGGAGCGCAACCTGTCCGATCCGGAACTGTTGTCCGTGATGCAGGCGCTCGACTTCATGCTGCGCCAGCAGGCGCCGTTTCCGGCCCTCGTCGTGGACCGGCTGTGGAATCTCGTGATGTTCAACGAGCCCGCCGCCGGCTTCATGAAGTGGCTGCTGGGCCTGCCGCCGGACGCGGCCATCCCGCGCGACGGCTCCATCAACGTGCTGCGCCTGATGCTCGACCCGAACGGGCTGCGGCCGCGCCTCGTCAACTGGGAGGCCGTGTGCGCGGACAGCCTGTTGTGGATCCAGCGGGAAGCGATGGCGGACGGGCCGGGCAGCGAGGCGACGGCGCTGCTGGCCGAACTGTCCGCGTTGCCCGGGATGGCGGGACTGTCCGACGGCCACGTGCCGAACCTCGACCGGCGCGCGCTGCCGTTCCTGCCGCTGACGATCGCCCACGAGGGTGTGGAACTGAACCTGTTCACGACGATCACGACGCTCGGCACGCCGCACGACGTCACTGTGCACGAGTTGCGGCTGGAATCGTTTTTTCCGGCCGACGGTACGACGGCGGCATGGTTCCGCGAAAATTTTGCGGTGTAATAACACTCATCAATTCCGGTGATTTTTGGTGAAGATGCATCGTCAATGCAAGTTTTCTTGCCCAATAAAATCCTAAAATTGACAATGTGAAATTCGTTAATCGCAACGCGCGCAAGGCTTTTTCCTGCGGTGTATGATGACCCGGTTTTGACCCTATTCCGAGCGCATTCAGCCGTAGTAAATGAACGACCTGACCCCCACGCAATCCTGGCCCGACGAGCGACGCTACCAGTACCTGATCTCCGGGATCAGCGACTACGCCATCTACATGCTCGATCCGAACGGTTACGTCAGCAGCTGGAATGCCGGCGCCAACCGGTTCAAGGGCTATGTCGCGCAAGAGATCCTGGGCGAGCACTTCTCGCGCTTCTACACGCCGGAGGACCGCGAAGCGGGGAAGCCCGCGCGGGCGCTGGCGCTCGCGCTGGCGGAGGGCAAGTACGAAGCCGAGGGCTGGCGCGTGCGCAAGGACGGCTCGCGGTTCTGGGCCCACGTGGTGATCGATCCGATCTACAACGAGGAGGGCGTCCTGCTCGGCTTCGCGAAGGTGACGCGCGACGTCACCGAGCGCAAGCGCGCCGAGGATGCGCTGCGGGAAAGCGAGCAGCGCTTCCGCCTGCTCGTAAACGGTGTCACCGACTATGCGCTGTTCATGCTGTCGCCGGAAGGCACCGTCACCAACTGGAACCCAGGCGCCGAGCGCATCAAGGGTTATCGCCAGGAAGAGATCGTCGGCAGCCATTTCTCGCGCTTCTATACGCCGGAGGACCAGGCCGAGGGCATCCCGAAGCGCGCGCTGGACACGGCCGCCGCGGTGGGCCGCTACGAGTCCGAGGGCTGGCGCGTGCGCAAGGACGGCTCGCGGTTCTGGGCCCATGCCGTGCTCGACGCCGTCCGCGGCGACGACGGCGAACTGCTCGGCTTCGCCAAGATCACGCGCGACCTGACGGAAAAGAAGAAGGCCGACGAGGCGCTGGAAAAGGCCAGCATCGCGTTGTACCAGGCGCAGAAGATGGAATCCATCGGCCAGCTCACGGGCGGCGTCGCGCACGATTTCAACAACCTGTTGTCGGTGCTGTCCAGCGGCATCGAGGTGCTGAACCTGCAGCGGGGCGAGGGCGATGCGCGCACGCTGGAATCGATGCGGCGCGCGATCGACCGCGGCGCGCGCCTGACGCAGCAACTGCTCGCGTTCGCGCGCCAGCAACCGTTGCAGGCGGAAACGCGCAACCTCAATGCCGTCATTCGCGGCTTCGAGACCGTGCTGCGCCGCGCGGGCAATCCGTCCATCGATTTCGTGATCGACCTCGACCGCAAGGCCCACAATGCGCTGATCGACAGCGCCCGCTTCGAATCGGCGCTGCTGAATCTCGTCGTCAACGCGCGCGACGCGATGCCGGAGGGCGGCCGCCTCGTCATCGCGACGGGCAATATCGTGGCGGACGGCCAGCATCCGGCCGGCCTCGCGCCGGGCGAATACGTGCGCGTGACCGTCAGCGACACGGGCACCGGCATGCCGCCGGACGTCGTGGCGCGCGCCTTCGAACCCTTCTTCACGACGAAGGAAGTGGGCAAGGGCACCGGCCTGGGCCTGTCGCAGGTCTACGGCTTCATCAAGCAGTCGGGCGGCGAGGTTGCCATCGACAGCATGCCGGGCGAAGGCACGACGATCGCGATCTACCTGCCGGCCGTCGTCAATCCCGCCGAGGAGGCCCAGGCCGAGCACACGGAGCGCGTCCTCATCGTCGAGGACGAGCCGGACCTGATGGACGTGGCCGCGTCGCTGTTCACGAGCATGGGCTACGAGGTCGTCACGGCCGCCAGCGGGCAGGAAGCGATCGACGTGATGGAACAGCGCGACATCGACATCCTGTTCACCGACGTCGTGATGCCGAACGGCATGAATGGCATCGAGCTGGCCAGCTACACGCGCGAGCATTATCCGGCCACCAAGATCATGCTCGCGTCCGGCTATCCGCTGCCGGCCCTCAAGCAGCGGCATGGCGTCGACCTCAACGAGTTCGCGTTCGTCAACAAGCCGTATCGGCTGTCGGACCTGGCGCGGACCTTGCGGTCGGCCATGTAAGGTCTACAACCCGAAGATGATGTCGCTGATCCGCTCGTAGACCGGGTCGGCCGACGGCCCGTTGTTCGGCCAGTTCAGGATGTCGAAATGGTCGTAGCCGCGGTAATTGCCGAGGAAATTCCACGTCCCCCTGACGGCCTTGCCGTCGTAGTCGCGCACCGGATGCCCGCTCGGCGCGCGCATGCTCACCGTGTTGACGACGCCATCGTTCGGAAACCAGGCGCTGTCGATGCGCACGCGGCCCGGCGCGTTCTGCGTGTACGACCCCATGCCCGGCTGGGCCAGCGAGCCGACGATCCATTCGCCGGCGAACAGCTTGAAGTACGGGATCATGTCCGCGCGCGGATACTGGAACTGGACGTTCTGTACGGGCGCGAGCACGCGGTCCGTGCCGTTGCAGCACCAGGCGCCGGCTTCGGTCGCCAGCGTCCCCACCGAAAAATAATAGACCGACGGCGACGTCAGCGCCCAGCGGTTGAATTCGCGCGCGCCGTCCGGCGCCAGTTCCCAGTGGGCCAGTTCGTTGTCGAGGATGTCGCGCAATGGACTGCGCAGGTTCGGCAGCACGTCCACTACGGCATCGCGCAACGTGGTGCCGTCGTGTGGCGCGGAGATCGTCACGACGCTCCTGATCCAGCCGACCTTGCCGCCTTGATAAAGTTCGCCGCCGCCCTCGTCGCCGTCGGGCGAGCCGTGTTCCAGCAACTGGACCAGGGCGCGGATCGTCGTGCCGCCCTGGCTGTGGCCGATCATGTGGACCGGGTGCGCGGCATCCCATTGCGGGTAGAACGCGAGCGGGTAGTTTTCCGGATTGTTGGCGGGGTCCGCGGCCCAGCATTTGCCGGCCGGCTTCTGCGCCTGGCCGGGATAGCCGTAGCGCGCCACGTGGTGGGCGCCATAGTCGACGCAGCCCCCCTTGATCTGGGCATACAGCTCGGCGGCGCGGTCCCAGTTCGACGCGATTGCGCCCACCTGGGCCGTGAAGACGGTATGCGGGCCGTGGTAGACGGTCAGGTGCGCGGCGATGTTGCCGTAGCCGCCCCAGTACAGGAAGCTGCCGAGCGGATGCGATTCCGGCCCGAAGCCGAGGACGCCGTGCACGAGCACGACGGGATCGTTGTTGGTGGCGCGCGCGGGCGTGCCCAGCAAGGCGGCAAGCGCCAGCAGCGCGCAGGCGCAGGACTTCGTCAGTCGCAACATGTGACTCTCCATTGGACGTGGCGAGCCCATTGTCGGTTTGATATGCGGCACGGAGTTTGCGCTGCCTCGACCGGGACGGCGAATGGCGTGTTGCAGTGCAACAGAATGGCGCAGGTGTCGTTTGCGCGCTGCGTAGGTGGGCGCCCTGCGCCCACGCGGGCGTATGCGGCTCGTTGACGTTACGCGTGGGCGCGGGGGGGCCCCGCACCCAGCGATCAGTTCGCCGCCGTCATGCCCGCCGCATTGCCCACCGCGCCATCGCCCGGCGTGGCCGGGGCCGGCGTATTGGATGCCGTGACGGCAGCCTTCTCGGCCAGGTCCGGGTTCCACACGACGTGCTCGTCCACCGAATACAGGCGGCACGGCTTGTCGCTCTTGGCCGAGCAGGTGGCCAGGGCGCGGGCTTCCGGATCCTCGCCTTCCTCGGCCCAGCACCAGGCGCCGCTGGGCGACACGGCGAACGCGCGCGGCGTCATCTTGGTCAGGTATTCGCGGTAGGCGCGCTTGCCGTTCTCGGACAGGAACGGCACGGCCTCGACGTCTTCGATAACGGCGAAGTTCGTCGCCTGCGGCTGTGGCGGTTCCGGCACCTTGTACACGACCCTGGTCGGCATGCCGATCTGCTGCAGGAAGTGCATCGTGTCGGCCAGCCATACCTTTTGTCCGTCGCGGCTGGCCAGCATTCCATGCGAATCTCGCTTGAACGGGGCGTACTCGACGAGCTGGGCGCGGCCGCCGGCCTGTTCGAACGCGTCGTGCATGCGCGCCACGAGTTCCGGCGAGAACAGCGAATCGTTCTGGCCGTACATCCACAGGCTCGGCAGCTTGTTCTGCGACCCGTACTCGGCGAAGGCCGACACGAGGGCCGAGCGCCAGCCGCAGCCGTTGCTGTCGTCGCGCAGGCCGCCCGCGAAGTTGATCAGGCCGCGCACGCCCGGCAGGTCCTCGGTGCCGAGCGCCATCGTCGCGAGGCCGCCGTACGACTGGCCGGCGACGACGATATGGTCCGCGTCGACCCACTTCTGCGCACGCGCGTATTCGAGGGTGTCCTTGATGTCCTCGGCCTGGGTGTAGCCGTTGGCCGTCATGTCGCAGCCATGGTCGCGGTAATAGCCCGTCGAGTTGGCGAAGCCCTGGCGCATCGGCACCATCACGGCATAGCCGCGTTCCACGAAGGCGTGGGCCATGTGGTAGAAGCGGTCGCGCGGCTGCAGGTTCGGGTGACCCGGATCCTTGCCGTGGTTGACGATGATGAGCGGGAAGGGCCCTGGGCCGTTCGGCTGGAACACGGTCGTTTCCAGGCGGGCCTGATGGTCCTGGCCGGCCGGGATCAGGACGATGTGCTCGTTGATCCGATAGTCGAGCTGAAGCTCTTGTTCGATGGCGAGACCCGGCAGCAGGGCCAGGGCGGCGATGAAGGCGGACGTCAGTTTGCGAACGGAAGGGCGGACTTTAAGCATGGAAGACTCTGGAGCGACACCGGGTTTGCACTTTTCCCCGAGAACTGATTGCCTCGCGGAATGAATTGATTCTAAGCACGGTGATTTCTCAGAGCAATGTCCAATTAACCAAATCTCGAACTAAATCTTCACGTGTGGCCACATTTGCCATAACAGGCAGATAATCTGGATGGCCAACGATTGGGATACCCATGTTTAACTGACATGACTACCGACGACCCCGACGACCGTTTCCTGCAAGCGCTGCAAGGCAGCGCGCGCGCCTGGCGCCTCGCGCTCGAACGCCACCTGAAGGCGAACGGGCTGACGATGGCCGGCTGGAACGCGCTGACGGCCGTGGCCGACAGCCCCGAACCGCCGTCGCAGCGGGAACTGGCGCGCCGGCTCGGCGTGGACGGCGCCACGCTCGTGACGACCCTCGACCGTCTCGTCGCGGGCGGCCTCGTGCGGCGCGGTTCGGAGCCGGGCGACCGCCGCGTCAAGCGCATCGCGCTCACGCCGCAGGGCGAGGCGGTGGCGCGCCGCGTCCACGCGGAAGCGGATGCGCTGCGGCGCCTGACGGTCGCGCGGCTGGATGCCGGCGCCATGGCGGCGGCGGCGGCCGTGCTGGAAGACCTGCGGCGGCTGCTGGAGAACCCATGAGCGACGCCGACTACGCGCCGCGCCAGTGGCATCCCGACGAGCGCCCCACGCTGCCGGGCGGACCATCGTTTCCGAAGCACTCGACGCCGCGCCGCGTCGCCTATTTCCTGATCGGCACGCTCGTGACCATCACGGGCGGCCTCGGCAACGCGCTCGTCACCGTCAACCTCGTCAACCTGCAGGGCACGCTGGGCGTCTTCGCGGCCGAAGTCAACTGGCTGCCGACGGCCTACGTCATGACCAATGTGTCGATGAACCTGTTGCTGGTGAAATTCCGCCAGCAATTCGGCCTGCGCGCATTCACCGAGTTCTTCCTCGTGCTGTATGCCCTGATCACGTTCGCGCACCTGTTCGTCAACGACCTGGGCTCCGCGATCGCCGTGCGCGCGGCCCACGGCATGGCGGGCGCGGCGCTGTCGACGCTGGGCCTGTACTACAGCCTGCAGGCTTTCAAAAAGGAGTGGCGGCCGCGCGGGATCGTGATCTCGACCGGCATCGCGCAGCTGGCCCAGCCGATCGCCTACATCTTTTCCAGGAGCCTGCTGCAGATCGCGGAATGGCGCGGACTGTATCTGTTCGAGCTCGGGCTCACGCTGGTCACCCTGGCCGCCGTGCTGTGGCTGAAGCTGCCGCCGGGCGACCGCTTCAGGGCGTTCCGGCCGGCGGATTTCCTCACGTTCTCGCTGTTCGCGCCCGGCATGGCGCTGCTGTGCGCGGCGCTCACGTTCGGCCGCGTGCTGTGGTGGACGGAGAATGCATGGGTGGGCATCGCGCTGGCCGTGTCCATCGTGCTGCTGCTGGCCGCGATCTGCGTCGAGCACAACCGCGACAACCCCCTGCTGAACATCCGCTGGCTGACCAACGGCATGATCCTGCGCCTGTCCATCGCGCTGATGCTCGTGCGCGTCGTGCTGTCGGAGCAGAGCGTGGGCGCCGTCGGCTTCCTGCGCCTCGTGGGCCTGAACAACGACGAGATGCAGACGCTGTTCATCGTCATCCTGCTCGCGACCATCCTCGGCATCGTCGTTTCGGTGCTGGTCACCCGGCCGCCGCACCTGATGGCGCCGCAGGTGGTGGCGCTGTTGATCATGGCGCTGGGCGCATGGATCGATTCGAACGCGACCAACGCCACGCGCCCCGCCCAGATGTACGTGAGCCAGGGCCTGCTGGCGTTCGGCGGCGTGATGTTCCTCGGGCCATTGCTGCTTACGCTGCTCGGGTCCGTGATCGCCAATCCCGCGAACCTGATCAGCTTTTCCGTGCTGTTCGGCCTGACGCAGAACCTGGGCGGACTGATCGGCTCGTCGCTGCTGGGCACGTTCCAGGTGATGCGCGAAAAATACCACTCGTCCGTGCTGGCCGAGCAGCTGAGTTCGCTCGATCCGCTCGTCGCCGCGCGCATCCAGCAGTACGGGGCGGCGTACGCGCGCCAGCTCGCGGACCCGTCCGCGCGCACGCGCCAGGGCATCTCCGTGCTGACGCAGACGGCCGCGCGGGAAGCCAACATCCTCGCCTACAACGACGTGTTCCTCCTGATTTCCATCATCGCCACCCTGTTGGCCGCGTGGATCTTCGGCCGCTCGCTGTGGCTGAAATACGTAGCGCCGCCACCGCCGGCGCCGGTGCCGGTGCCGGCGCCGCCCGAGCCGACCGATTCGCCGATCGCCGTCCCGTCCGGCGACCGCCGCACGGCGCCGCGGCCGCCCCAGCCGACGCCGGCCGTCCCAACCTGAACCGAGCCCCGACCATGCCGGAAACGACGCCAACCCAACAAACATCGAACCGCCACGTCATCGCGAGCGGCCTGCTGTTCGCCTTCATCGCGCTGATCGGCGTCCTGATCGTGCTGTATGCCTGGAACCTGCCGCCGTTCCACAGCGCGCTGCAGACGACGGAGAACGCGCTCGTGCGGGGGCAGGTGACGATCATCAGTCCGCAACTGTCCGGCTACATCGTCGAAGTGGACGTGCAGGATTACCAGGTGGTCCACCAGGGCCAGCTGCTGATGCGCATCGACGACCGCATCTACCAGCAGAGACTGGACCAGGCCAAGGCCCAGCTGGCGACCACGCGCGCCGCGCTGGCGAACTTCGCGCAAAGCCGCGGCACGGCCAGCGCCACCATCCAGCAGAACCAGGCCGCCGTCGCCAACGCGGCCGCCCAGGCGCAGCGCGCGAATGCCGACCTGAAACGCGTGGAAGAACTGGCGGCCGACGGTTCGCTGTCCGCGCGCGAACGCGACGCCGCCCGCGCCACCCGCGCGCAGACCGTCGCCGCCGCCGAGCAGGCGCGCGCGGCCCTCGAGATCTCGCGCCAGAACCTGCGCACCGTGGAGGTCAACCGCGCGTCGCTGGAAGCGGCGGTCGCGAACGCGGAGGCGGCCGTGCGGCTGGCCGAGATCGACCTGTCGAATACCCGCATCGTCGCGCCGCGCGACGGCCAGCTGGGGCAGGTCAGCGTGCGCCTCGGCGCGTTCGTCAACGCCGGCGCGCAGCTGACGGCGCTCGTGCCGCAGGCGATGTGGGTCGTCGCCAACATGAAGGAGACGCAGATGGCCGACGTCCGGCTGGGCCAGCCCGTTACGTTCACCGTCGACGCGCTGAATCACGCGAAGCTGCGCGGCCACGTCGAGCAGATCGCGCCGGCCACGGGGTCCGAGTTTTCCGTGATCGTGCCGGACAATGCGACGGGTAACTTCGTCAAGATCGCCCAGCGGATTCCGGTCCGCATCAGCATCGACCCGAACCAGGAACTGGCCACGCGGCTGCGGCCCGGGATGTCGGTGGTGGCCAGCATCGACACGAAGGCCGGTAGGGTGGGCGCCCCTGCGCCCACGCGTACGCCCGGGTCCACGGGGAACGCTCGATGAAGCGGGTGCTCATGCTCGCCACCTGCGCGGCGCTGCTGGCCGGCTGCCGCATCCCCGTGCCGCCGCCGCCGCAGGCGACCTTGAGCGTGCCGCCCGCGTGGCGGGGCCAGGTCGGGCCGGGCGCGCCCGTCGAACGGGACTGGTGGCATGCGTTCGCCGATCCCGCGCTGGACCGCCTCGTCGCGCAGGCGCTGGAGCGCAACAACGACGTGCGCACGGCACAGGCGCGGCTGCAGGAATACCGGGCGCGCGTCCAGGTGGCGCGCGCGGCCGAGCAGCCTGCCTTGTCCGTTGGGTTCACGCCCACGCGGGCGCGCGTGATCGGGCCGTTCGGCACGCCGATCGATACGACGTCGCTGCAGGGCGCGTTCCAGGCCGCCTATGAGCTCGATCCGTTCGGACGCACGGCCAACCTGACGGAAGCGTCGCGGCTGGACTACGCCGCGCAACAGGCGGCGGCGGACGCGACGGCGCTGTCGGTGGCGGCGAACACGGCGTCCGGTTATTTGAATCTGCGCGGCCTCGACGCCCAGCTGGACCTCGCCCGCGCCACCCTGGCATCGCGCCAGCGCTCGCTGGACCTGGCGCGGCGCCAGTTCGAGGTCGGCTACAGCTCGCGCCTGGAATTGTCGCAGGCCGAGGCGGAATACCGTGCGACGGCCGCCGTCGTGCCGCAGCTGGAGCGGGCGATCGCGCAGCAGGAAAACGCGCTCGACATCCTCGCCGGCGCCAATCCCGGCCCCGTCGGACGCGGTACCGAACTGACGCGCCTCAACGCGCCCGCGATCCAGCCGGGGCTGCCGTCCGAACTGCTGCGCCGGCGTCCCGACATCGCGGCGGCCGAACGCGCGCTCGCCGCGGCCGACGCGAGCCTCGCGGCCGCGCGCGACCAGATGCTGCCTTCTCTGCGCCTGACGGCGTCGCTGGGTGCGTACGCGAACGATTTGCCGACGTTGCTGTCGTCCCCGACAAGGTTGTGGAGCGTGGGCGGCAGCGTGCTGGCGCCGCTGTTCGACGCGGGCCGGCTGCGCGCCCAGGCCGAGATCAGCGCCTCGCTGCGCGACCGCGCCGTGTTCGCGTACGAAGCCGCAGTACGCAATGCGTTCGCCGACACGGAGAACGCGCTGACGGCCGTGCGGCGCCTGCGCGAGCAGCTGGACGAGGCCGAGGCGCGCCGGGTGGCCACAAGCGAGGTGCTGAGGATCGCCCACAACCGCTACCGCAACGGCTATTCGTCGTACCTGGAAGAGCTGGACGCCCAGCGCAACGCCTTCGCCGCGGAGAACGCCGCGTTGCAGCTGCGCGCCGCCTGGCTGCAGGCCCACGTCGACCTGTACCGCGCGCTGGGCGGCGGCTGGCATCAATAACGACCATGGAGGAGCGCACATGATCAAGATCGGAATCATCGTCGGGAGCACCCGGCCGGGCCGCAAGGCGCTGGACGTGGCGCGCTGGGTGCTGGACATCGCGGGCATGCGCGCGGACGCCGTGTTCGAGCTGGTCGACATCCAGGATTTCAACCTGCCGCTGCTGGACGAGCCGGTGCCGCCGGCGCTGGGACAGTACACGCAGCCGCACACGCAGGCCTGGGCCGCCGCCATCGCCGGCTTCGACGGCTACGTGTTCGTCACGCCCGAGTACAACCACGGCACGTCCGGCGCGCTGAAGAACGCCATCGATTTCCTGTACAAGGAGTGGAACAACAAGGCCGCGGGCTTCGTCGGCTACGGCAGCGCGGGCGGCGCGCGCGCCATCGAGAGCCTGCGCCTCGTGATGGGCGAGCTGATGGTGGCCGACGTGCGCGCGCAGGTGATGCTGTCGCTGCGCACCGACTTCGAGAATGGCACGACCTTCAATCCGGCCGGGCACCACGAGCAGTCCGTGGATGCCATGCTGGACCAGGTGGTGGCGTGGAGCCGGGCGCTCAGGACCGTGCGGCCGGATGCGCCCGTCACCTCGGACGATGCGCCGCATACCGGCCAGCGCATGGGCAGCCAGTGACGGCCTGGCGGCGGCGTTACAATCGCCGTCCATGACCGCTTCATCCTCTTCCACAAGGCGCGCAACGTGCGCCGCCTGCCTGCGCGCGCAGAGCGCCTGCATCTGCCACTGGGTGCGGCCGCTGTCCAGCCGTGTCGACTTGCTGATCCTGCAACATCCGCTCGAGGTGCGCAACGCCAAGAACAGTGCGCGGCTGCTGCATCTGTGCTTGCCCGGCAGCCGCCTCGAAGTGGGCGAGACGTTCGCTGATCTGCAGGCGCTGCTGCACGCGGATGGGCGGGTGCCCGTGCTGCTGTATCCCGAAACGCCCGGCTTCGTGCCGCCCGTGCTCGCACCGGCGCCGCCCGAACGGCTGCGGCTCGTCGTGCTGGACGCCACCTGGCGCAAGAGCCGCAAGATGCTCCATGTAAATCCCGAACTGCAAAAGCTGCCCCGGTTGGCGCTGCACGACGTGCCCGCGTCGGCTTATCGGATCCGCAAGGCGCATGCGCCGCACCAGTTGTCGACACTGGAAGCGGCCGCGCTGGCACTTGGCCAAATGGAAAGCGACGCCGACGCGTACCGGTCTCTACTGCAAGCGTTTGACGGTTTTGTGCAACAACAAGCTGCTCTTTTTTTGTGCTTGAACCCATCCTGACATCGGCGTACTATACTGTATAAACATACAGTACTTAAGGAGCGCCGTGTGAATCGGGTCAACAAAGCAAACGCAAGTCGGGCGGTCAGCCAGGTGGTGTTGCCGTTCCCGCAAAAGTCCGCCGAGGTCGTGCCCATCCACGGGCCAATCAAAGGTCGTGGCGCCGTTACCAATCTTCAAGGCCGCTACGAAGTGAACGGCCGCGAGCGGTTCGACGACGGCTGGACCGTGCCTGGCGTAAAGGACGAGGCACCGGCGCCCCTCAAGACGACCGTCACTGACGAGATCGCCAAATCGATCCTCAGCCGCAACACGTCGCCGGATATCCCGTTCAGCGTGTCGCTGAACCCGTACCGGGGCTGCGAGCACGGCTGCATCTACTGCTTCGCGCGGCCGACGCACGCCTACCTGGGCCTGTCGCCGGGCCTGGATTTCGAGAGTCGCCTTTACGCGAAGGTGAACGCGGCCGACCTGCTGCGGCGCGAGCTGGCACGGCCGGGCTACGTCCCGGAAAACATTGCCATCGGCGTCAACACCGACGCGTACCAGCCTTGCGAACGCGAGCGCCGCCTCACGCGCGAGGTGCTCGAAGTGCTGGGCGAATGCAACCACCCGTATGGCCTGATCACGAAGTCGTCGCTGATCGAACGCGACATCGACCTGATCGCGCCGATGGCCGAGAAGGGCCTGGCCTGCGCCGCGATCACCCTGACGACGCTGGACGGCGAAATCTCGCGCACGCTCGAGCCCCGTGCGGCCGCGCCCGCCCGCCGCCTGCGCGCGATCCGGACGCTGACGGAAGCCGGCATCCCCGTCAGCGTGAGCGTCGCGCCGATCATCCCGTTCATCACGGAACCGGAAATCGAGCGCATCCTGGAAGCCGCGAAGGACGCCGGCGCCGTCGGCGCGCACTACACGGTGCTGCGCATGCCGTGGGAAGTGAACCCGCTGTTCCAGCAATGGCTGCACGCCCACTTCCCCGACCGCGCCCAGCGCGTGATGAACCGCATCCGCGACATGCGCGGCGGCAAGGACTACGACAGCGACTTCAGCAAACGCATGACGGGCGAGGGCATCTGGGCCGACCTGATTCGCCAGCGCTTCACGAAGGCCATCAAGCGCCTGGGCCTGGATGGCTATATGGGGCGCTTCCACAAGCTGGACGGCTCGCAGTTCAAGCGGCCGCCCGTGGTGCCGAAGACGATCGTCAAGCCTACCAGCGCGGCGGCGGCGCAGTTGGATCTGTTTTAAAGGGCCGGAATCAACGACAGCACGTGCGCCGCGACGGCGCGCCCGTGCAGGTTGAGTCGGTTGCGCGCAAGGCATTCATGGACGGCCCCGGCCTTGCGGGCAACGCCGAGGCTCGGCACGTTGCCGTCGGCGACGACGATTTCGACGCGCGACTGGCCCAGGTGCTCGAACGCATGACGCGACAGTGCCCGGATGGCCGCCAGCGCCGCGCCCTCGCCCTGGGCCGAGGTACGCACCCAGTAGCCGAGGTTGCAGAAGCCGTGCAGGCGATTGAACTGGTTGAGGCCGGCCGCGCCGACGTAGTGCCGGCCGTCCGGCCGGAAAATGCCGAACTCGTGCGCGCTGCCATCGGCACGCGCGGCATCGCAGAACGCGATCCAGGCCAGCGCATCGGCATCGTCGTAAGCGGCATGGGCCCAGGGCATCCACGGTCCGAGGCTCGCCATCGATTCGCGGACGGCCGCCGCCATCGCCGGCGCGTCGTCCGGGACGAGGGGGCGCAGCAGGAAACCGTCGGCGTGGATGGGCTGTGTCATGTCAGCATGATAACCGGTCGGTTGTAGGGATGCGGGGTCTCGGCTACGATTGCGTTCCTTATAGCGGTGGATCGGCAGGCGGGATATGGTGGAGCAGGGCAGCACGGTGCAGCGCATCGTCTTCGTGGGCGCGGAATCGACGGGCAAGTCGACGTTGTCCGAGCACCTGGCACGTGCCTACGACACGGTCGCGGTGCCCGAGATCGGCCGCTTCATCTGGGAAGAAAAACAGGGCAAGCTGGGTCCGGACGACTACGTCGAGATCGCCGTCAGGCACCGCGCCGCCGAGGATGCGGCGATGGCGCAGGCGCGGCGCTGGCTGTTCGTCGACACGAATGCGCTGACGACACTGCTGCTGGGCATCGAGTTCCGACAGGTCGGCGACCCGCCGCCGGCCGAGCTGCTGCGCTGCGCCGACGAATGCCGCGCGCGCTATGCCCACACGTTCGTCTGCGCGGACGACATCCCGTACGAGGAACAGGACGTGCGCGAGAACGAGGCGTGGCGCGGGCGCATCCAGCGACTCGTGCTCAAGGATCTCGACGCCCGCCGCATCCCGTACACGGTTGTGCAAGGCAGCGTGGAAGAACGGGCGCGCCAGGTGCGCCGCGTGCTCGACCAAGCCGCTTAAACGATCGTGCCCGGCAACTCGATGCCGTGCAGGCGCCGGAACAGCTTCAGCGCGAAGCCGTCCGTCATCCCGGAAATATAGTCGGTCGCCCCGAGCAGGCGCGCGTACGGCGTCGTGCCGCGGCTGAATTGCTGCGGGATGATTTGCGCGATCTTGCGGTCGGCCGCCGACCGGACCGCTTCCGGCTTGACGAGCGCCGGCACGATCTTGCCCAGCAGCCCGCCGAGGATCTCGAAACCGGCCGCCTCGATCTGCAGCACGGATGGCGTCGCATAGATCCGCTCGCGCGACAGCGTCGCGATCGCCTTCAGTTCGGGCGCGAAGCGCGATGCCCCGGCGAGGTCTTGCTCGAAGCGGCCGTCCATGATCGCGTCGTAATGCTCGCGGAAGACCTCCAGCGCGGCGCCGATGAGATGGCCGATGGCGCGGGCGCGCAGGTATTCCACCCGGCCCGTGTCGTCGGCCAGTTGCCGGTAGGACGGGCTCGCGGCCGCGCCGTCCGGGAAGGCGAGGGGCCACAGCAGCTGGCGCGCCTCGTCGAAGGACACGCGGCCCAGCCGGTGACCATCCTCCAGGTCGACGATGCCGTAGCAGATGTCGTCCGCCGCTTCCATCACGAAGGCGAGCGGATGGCGCGTCCAGGCGCCCGGGCCCTTGCGCACGAGGCCGACCCGGGTGGCGACCCGTTCGGCCGTTGCCGCGTCGTCCGCGAAGTAGCCGAATTTCTTTTCGCTGATCCTGTCCCTGGCCGACGGCACGTCGGAGGCGCGCGGGTATTTCATGAACGCGGCGAGCACGGCACAGGTGAGCTGGAAGCCGCCGTGGTCGACGGCATTTTGCAGACGCGTGACGAGGCGGAAGCCCTGGGCATTGCCCTCGAAGCGCAGGAAATCCTGGCGTTCGCGCTCGTTGAGGTCGGTCAGCCAGCGTTCCTTGTGCTCGGCGAACCATGACTGGATCGCAGCTTCGCCCGAATGGCCGAATGGCGGGTTGCCGATGTCGTGGGCGAGGCAGGCGGCCGCCACGATGCTGCCGAAGTCCTGCGGCGCCATCGACAACGCCGGCTCGCGCTCCTTGATGAATTCGCCGCACAGCATGCCCAGCGAACGGCCCACCGACGACACTTCGATGCTGTGCGTGAGGCGCGTGCGCACGTAATCGCTGTCCGATAGCGGGAACACCTGCGTCTTGTCCTGCAGGCGCCGGAACGCGCTCGAATACACGAGCCGGTCCCAGTCGCGCATGTATTCGGTACGGCTGCCGCCGTCGCCCCGGTCATCCTCGCGGCCCAGGCGCATCGTCGACACCAGGCGGTCCCATTCCATCGGCATCTTGTCTCCAGAAATTGTTCGATGGTGCAGTGTAGCGCCATCGTGCACAAAATGGTTGACATCATCAACTTCGTTATATATCTTACGATGTATCTTACGATATAGGGAAGCGATCATGCCACACCATCATCCACATCATCACCACCACCATCATCATGACCACGAGCACGCGGGCTTCGCGCCGCACCACCGGCATGGTCCCGGCGGTCCCGGCGGTCACCATGGCCGGGGCCGCGGTCCGGGCGGCTTCGGCTTTTCCGACGACGGCGGGCTGCCGCGCGGCCGCAAGCTGTCGTCGGACGACCTGCAGTTGCTGCTCCTCGCCCTCATCGCCGAACAACCGAGCCATGGCTACGAGCTCATCCGGGCATTGGAAGCCCGCTCGGGCGGCTTCTACGTGCCGAGCCCCGGCATGATGTATCCGGCGCTCGCCGCGATGGAAGACCTGGGCTGGGTGACCATCGAGCTCGAAGGCACGCGCAAGCGCTACGCCCTGTCGGACGACGGCCGCGCCCATCTGGACGCGAACCGCGAACACGTCGACATGCTGCTCGCCCGACTGCAGGAGGCCGCGCGCAAGATGGAATTGATGCGCAGCGCGCTCGCCGAAGGGGAAGAGGGGCCGGGCGGACGCGGTGCGTTCAGTGCCGAGTTGCACGACGCGCGCCACGCACTCAAGCGGGCACTGGCCTCGCGGGCGGGCGCATCCGCCGAGGAGCAGCAGCGCATCGCCGCCATCCTGATGCGCGCGGCGGCCGAGATCGAGCAGGGCGGCGCAGCAGGCTGAAGTTCAGCCCGCGAGTGCACCAGGCAGCCGCCGGGGCGTGCCGCGACGCATTCGCAGCCCCGGACGCTCGACCGCCACGTACAGCAGCGCCGCCATGGCCAGCGACGCCCCGTTGTACAGCACGAATGCGCTGAACGGTGCGTTCGCCGCCAGGTCGCCCGCCACGCCGTCGAGCCACGCAACCACCTGGCGATGCGTCAGGTACAGGCTGAACGCGAGCAGGGCGAGCATGCGGACGCCCGGCAGCGCCCGGCATCCGAGCGGCGTACGCGGACTCAGCGCACCGAGCAGTAGGCAGGCACAGCCGAGGGCCACGAGCGGATAGAGAAAAACGGCACCGCCACGGCCAAGCACATCGACCCGCGCCGCTGCAGCCAGCAGCGCCAGGCCCGCGCCGAGTAGCACCCATCCGTGCGACAGCACGCGCGTCCACCAGGCTGGACGGAACGCGCGCAAGGCAGCCAGCAGGACGCCGGCCAGCAACCCGTCGATCCGCGTCCACGTCGGACTGTAGATCCTGCCGACATAGCCCGCGACCGCCCGCGCGGCGTCTCCGCCCGGCGCGAGATGCGGCGCGATCGCATGCCGCCATTCCCAGTCGCGCAACAGCATGCCGGCACCGATTAGCAGGGCGGCGCCGGCGCCTGTCGCGAGCATGCCCGGCATCCGTCCGCGGCGCGCCAGCAGCCATCCGGCCAGTGGAAACAGCAGGTAGAAATGCTCCTCGACGCACAGCGACCAGGCGTGTGAATACGCCCGCTGCGTGAGGTGGTCGGGCAGGACGTTCATGGTGAAGGTGAGGAATTGCCAGACGGGCGGCATCGACTCGGCTTCGCGCCATGCCGGCAGCGCGAGATACAGTACCAGCACCGCGAGGTAGGCTGGCAGGATGCGCCACGCCCGGCCGACGACGAAGCCCGCCCAGTCCGGCGTGCGTCCGGCCGCCAGGTCGCGCAGTACGGGCCACCCGATCAGGTAGCCGCTGAGCACGAAGAACAGGTCGACACCCATCCAGCCATGCTGCCCGGGGCCTGTGACGTCGATGCCGTGGCTGGACAGGTGGTACAGCATGACGACGCCGATGGCGATGGCGCGCAGCAGGTCGAGGCCGGGCGCGCGGGGCGACGACGAAGCCGGAATGGGTGATGGATGCATGGCGCGCAAGTCTACCTGAGCGCAAGGCGTCAAGACTCGGCAATCATCACCGCGTCGTCGGCGCGTGCGTTGGCGGTCGCGACCAGCCTGGCGTATGCTGGCGCCGACTCCATTTCTCCTGTTCACATCATGTCTCGGGATACGATCGTCGACACCAGCAAACTACTGAGCTACGTGCTGCGCCATCGCCCGGACAGCATCGGCCTTCAGCTCGATGCCAACGGCTGGGCCGATGTCGACGCGCTGCTGCAGCGTCTGGCCGAACATGGCAGGCCGGTCGCGCGCGAACTGCTCGATCGCGTCGTCGCGAACAACGACAAGCAGCGTTTCGCGTTCGATGCCACCCGTACCCGCATCCGCGCCAGCCAGGGGCACTCGATCCAGGTCGACCTGGCCCTGCAGCCGGCGCAGCCGCCGGACGTGCTGTACCACGGCACGGCGAGCCGCTTCCTGAAGTCGATCCTCGCGTCGGGCCTGCGTGCCGGCAACCGCCAGCACGTGCACCTGTCGGGCGACGTCGGCACCGCTCGCCGCGTCGGTGCACGCTACGGCTTTCCCGTCATCCTGCGCGTCGACACGGCCCGCCTGCGCGCGGATGGCGCCGTGTTCTACCGCTCGGACAACGGCGTCTGGCTGACTGGTCCCGTGGCGCCGCGCTACCTGCGCGTGCTGGACGGGAACGACCGCGGCGGCGATTGACGAGCGGCTCAGCGCTCGCTGGTCGCCGCCGCCAGCAGTTCGGCCGTGTCGTCCGCCCCCATCCTGCGCGCCGCGTCGAGGATCGCATTGCCGTCCGCGTCCGGGCGGAACGGGTCGGCGCCGCGCGCCAGCAGCAGGCGGACGATATCCCCGCGGTTGAACATCGCGGCGAACATCAGCGCCGTCTTGCCGTTCGGGCCCGCGTGGTCGACCGCCGCGCCGTGGTCCAGCAGCAGGGTCGCGATCGCCAGGTCCCCCTTGAAGGCGGCGCCGGCCAGCGGGGTCTGGCCGGCGTCGTTCATGATTTCCGGATCGGCGCCGTGCTCCAGCAGTACCCGCGCCGCGTCCGCATGGCCGTGGTAGCAGGCCAGCATCAAGAGACTGTCGCCGCGTTCGTTGCGCAGGTTGGGCGGCAGGCCCTGGCCCAGCAGCGCCGCGAGTTCGGCGGCCTCGCCGGTGCGCGCGAAGTGGAAGACCTTGCGCACGAAGGCCAGCGTGTCTTCGTCGAGTTCGCTGGCCGATGGCGGATGCGGCGGTGGTTGCATCATGGTCTCCTGTGCGTGAAAGCTCGACAGGATTAGAACATAAAGCTGCCGCGCGCACCGCGGCGCCGGGTTCGCGCGATATCAAATCCGGCGCTGGAACTCTTCCAGGTGCCGTTCGATCTCAAACACATGCGGGTCGGGCTTGCCGAGTGCGCGCAGGGCCTTGGCCAGTTCCAGCAGGTATTCGCTGTTCGGTCCGCTCGGGCCGCGCGCGGTGGCGATCTGTAGCGCAATGTCGCGCTCACTCGCCGGGCCGAGGTACGCGGCGTTCTCGTGCGTGGCGATGTAGACGAGGCCTTCGGTGGCGCTCCCATCCTCGAAGCGGATGTCGGTCGCCAGGCGCAGGTAGCCGTTCTTTTCGCGGTAGTCGAGGTGCGCGAATTCCTCGGGCGTGACGAGGTAGGCCATGCCGTGGCACGTCGCGTCCGGGTCCGGCACCAGGGTCACGACCCGGCCCGGCGCAGTCTCGGTGCCGCGGTGGTCGTGCGAGCCTTGCCAGAAGCGCCGCGTCCATCCCGTGATGCTGGCGGGGCGCCGCTCGATGTAGGGGAAGTCGGCCTTGAAGATGAGGGAGCCGTAGCCGAACAGCCAGACGCTGGCGTGGTTGTCGAACCTGTCCATGCGCTGGTTGATCGCGATGGTGTTATGGGACATCGATGAAAGGAGGTTGCGTGGAGGAAGCTGCATTCTAGCGCGGCCGTTCGGCGGCGTCAGGCGCGCGGCCGCAATGCGCCCGCGGGATTGTCGGCCGCGCCGACCCAGTCGAACAGGAACGCGATGAAGGCGGCCGCGGCCGGCGACAGCGACCGCTGTTCGCGTGTGTAGACAAAGAAGCGGCGCGTCAGCACGGGCGCGTCGAGCGGCAGCATGCGCAGGCCGTGCAGGCGCACGAGCGGGGCGGCGTAAGGCATGCAGACGGTGACGCCCAGGCCGGATGCCACCAGCGCCAGCGCGGTGGTCATGTACGTGACTTCGTGGGCCGGCCGCAGCGTCAGGTCGCGCAGCGTATCCGCGCCGCCGGCCTTGGCGTCGGCGGCGCCGGTGCTCATGTCCGCCAGCAGCCGCTCCGTGAACTGGCCGCGCAAGGTGATCAGCGGATGCGCGGCCAGGTCGCTCCAGCCGAGCCGGCGGCGCTTCGCCAGCGCATGATCGGGCGGCAGCACCGCTTCGAACGGCATCTCCATCAGCTCGCGTGCTTCCAGTTGCGGGGCGCCGTCGCGTTCCGGGCCGATGCCGAAGTCCGTCTCGCCGGACAGCACGCGCGTCGTGACGGCCTCGACCGGGGAATCGGACAGGCTGATGCGGATGTCCGGGTAGCGCGTGCGCCACGCGGCGATCACCTGCGGGAGCAGGGTGCAGGCCATCAATTGAGGCACGGCCACGCGCACGATGCCCTTCCTGAGTTGCGCCTGGTCCGCAATGTTCGCAAGCGCACGGTCGAGATCGTCGATCATCTGGCTGAATAGGGGGTACAGCTCGTTCCCCGTTTCGGTCAAGGCGATACGCCGCGTGCTGCGGTCGACGACGCGGACGCCGAGCGTCTGTTCCAGCTCTTTGATCAAACCGGACAAGGCCGACTGTGTAACGTGCATGTACTGCGCGGCAAGCGTAAAGTTACCGGTCTTTGCCAGGGCAACGAGAGCGCGCATCTGGCGCAGGGTAGGATTCATCAGAAAATCCGATAAATAGAGCGGAAAATATTGTTTGTATGATAGTCCGTTTTAATTTTTAATGGCGGAAACACTTAATCGTTGAAGGAAACGCCATGAAACTCGCTACCCTGAAGTCGGGCGGGCGCGACGGCACGCTCGTCGTCGTCAGCCGGGACCTGGTCACCTGCCAGGCGGTCCCCAGGATCGCCCGCACCCTGCAGCAGGCGCTGGACGACTGGGACCACGTCGCGCCGAAGCTGCGCCAGGTCTATGAGCAATTGAATGCCGGCACGGCCGCCGGGGCGGAATCCTTCATCGAGGAAGAGTGCGCGTCGCCGCTGCCGCGCGCCTACCAGTGGGCCGACGGCTCCGCCTACATCAACCACGTGGAACTCGTGCGCAAGGCGCGCGGCGCGCAGGTGCCGCCGTCGTTCTATACGGATCCGCTGATGTACCAGGGCGGCTCGGATGCCTTCGTCGGCCCGTGCGACCCGATCGCCGTGCTGTCCGAGGAGTGGGGCGTCGACCTGGAAGCGGAAGTGGCGGTCGTGACGGGCGATGTGCCGATGGGCGCTACCGTGGAGCAGGCGGCCCGGGCCATCCGCCTCGTCATGCTGGTCAACGACGTCTCCCTGCGCAACCTGATTCCGAAGGAGCTGGAAAAGGGCTTCGGCTTCTTCCAGTCCAAGCCGGCCAGCGCGTTCTCCCCGGTGGCCGTGACACCGGACGAGCTCGGCGACGCCTGGCGCGACAGCAAGCTGCACCTCCCGCTGCTGGTGACGTTGAACGATCGGCCGTTCGGCCGTCCCAACGCGGGCGACGACATGACGTTCAGCTTCGCGCAACTGGTCGCGCACGCCGCGAAGACGCGCGAACTGGCAGCCGGTTCCATCATCGGCTCGGGCACGGTGTCGAACAAGCAGGGCAGCCTGCACGGATCGAGCATCGCCAACGGCGGCGTGGGGTATTGCTGCCTGGCGGAGCTGCGTATGTACGAGACGATCGAACAGGGCGCGCCGGCCACGCCTTTCCTGCGCTTCGGCGATACTGTCCGTATCGAGATGCTCGATGCCGACGGCGCCAGCGTGTTCGGCGCCATCGACCAGGAGGTAGCACACTATCACGGGAGGAAGGAATGAAGCTCTATACCTATTTCCGCAGTTCGGCCGCATACCGGGTGCGTATCGCGCTCAACCTGAAGGGGCTGAAGTACGACGCGGTTCCGGTGCACCTTTTGCGTGGCGGCGGCGAGCAGCTGCAAGAGAACTACGTCAAGATGAATCCCAGCGGTCTCGTCCCCACCTTCCAGGACGACTACATCACGCTGACGCAGTCGATGGCCATCCTCGAATACCTCGAGGACGAATACCCGCAGGTGCCGCTGCTGCCGAAGGATGCTTCCGGCCGCGCGCGCGTGCGCGAGCTCGCGCAGATTATTGCCTGCGACATCCATCCTGTGAACAATTTGCGCGTGCTGCGCTACCTCGTCAAGGACCTCGGCCTGTCGGAAGAGACCAAGACGCAGTGGTACCGCCACTGGCTCGTGGGCGGCCTCGACGTGCTGGAGAAACACCTGGCGCGCGACCCGAGCGCGGGCCCGCTGTGCCACGGCTACCTGCCGACGATCGCCGACTGTTTCCTCGTGCCGCAGGTGTTCAATGCGCAGCGCCACGGCATCGACGTTGCCGTCTATCCGAACATCGCGCGCATCAACGCGGCGTGCATCGAACTGCCCGCCTTCGTGGCGGCGCATCCGTCCAACCAGCCGGACGCCGAGTAAAGCGCACCGGCTGATCGAAGACGCGGCGCTGCTCAGTGCCGCGTCTGCGAGCCAAGCGTCGAGCGATCCGGCTCGGCCGGCGTGGAAATCTCTTCCAGCGTGTGGTCGATGCCGGCCGAATGCTTGGCCGCCATGTCGCCAAGGGAAACGATGCCGATCACTTCCTGCGACTGCTCGTCGACGACGGGCACGCGGCGGATCTGCACGTCGCCCATCTGGCCCAGCACCTCGTCCACCGTCTGGTTCGGCGCGCAGGTGCGCACGTCGGTGCTCATCACGTCGCCCACGCGTGTCCGATCCGGGGCCTGGCCGGCCGCCGTCGAGCGGACCGTGATGTCGCGGTCGGTGATCATGCCGACGAGCTTTTGGCCATCGAGCACGGGGATCGACCCCACGTTCAATTCATCCATCATCTGCGCGGCGCGCTGCACGGTTTCCTGTGGCGAAATGCTTTGCACGTCGCGGGTCATCACATCCTGAATGGTCTGCATTTGAACTCCTCCTGATGTTCACACGGCGATGCATGATGCACGCTTTCGCGAAGATCGGACGCTACGTTGACTCGCGGAACAGTCCGTAAATACAGGTCTTGTGCGAAGCCGGCTCGGCTACAATCTGCGGCTCTTTGACTCGCAACGACACCATGCCCATTCCCGCGCCCATCCTCGAAGCCTCGCAGCGCGCCGACGCCTCCTGGCGCCCCCATCTGATCACCGGTCTCGACGCGATGATGCGCGCAACGCCGGATTACCTGCCGGACCTCGCCAACGATCAATATCTGCCGACCGGCGGCCGCCTGTTCGCGGCGTTCGCACTGCCGCTGCCGAACGTGCGCTACGTGCTCGTGGGGGAGGGGCCGTATCCGCGCGAGGAGAGCGCGACCGGCGTGTGCTTCATGGATGGTGCCGTCGGACCATTGTGGTCGGAGACGGGCCTGTCGAAGCCCGTCAACCGCGCGACGTCGCTGCGCAACTTCATGAAGATGCTGCTCGTGGCCGAGGGCCGCCTGAGCGAGGACGACACGGGCGGCGCGGCATTGGCCCCGGTCGCGAAGGCGGCGCAAACGGATGGCTCGATCCAGACCCTGGCCGAGCTGCAGGACAACCTGCTCGGCCACGGGTTCCTGTTATTGAATGCGGCCCTCGTGTTCCGCAAGCACGTGCCGCCGGTCCAGGAAGCGCGTGCGTGGGTACCGTTCCAGCGCGCCGTGTTCGCCGCACTGGCGGAACGGGCCGACAAGCCGACGCTGGTCCTGTGGGGCAAGATCGCGGAGCAATTGAACAAGGTGCCGGAGACGGCCGGCCTCCCGCAGATCCACGCCGAGCACCCGTACAACCTGTCGTTCATCCGCCACGAAGGCATGCAGACATTGTTCGGCCCGATGCATTTGCTGCACCGCCGTTAAATTCGGGGTCAGAGCACATTTTTGCGCAATTGATCCAATGCCATTCGACTGGATGAGGGCAGCCACGATTTCGAGGCAGCTACCATGTCGTCCGCTGACCGAAGCGCCAATGGCCGGCGCGAATCTTGGCGGGAAGCCATTGCCAAAAAAAGGGCTCTGACCCCGAATTGTCGTTGCGTTTGCTGCACTGCGGCTAAAAAAGAGGGGGCCAAGCAAAGGCTGGCGAAATACGCTATACTTGACTAAATCGATCAACTAATCAGGTTTTTCTCAACGTCCCGCAGGACAGGTGAAAACGTGACGGGTTGAAGAGAAGCAAGATTTTAACACTGTCTGGAAAACCAACCGGGGTTCTGATGCGTCTGACCACCAAAGGCCGTTTTGCCGTTACCGCGATGATCGACCTCGCCCTGCGCCAGGGCAATGGTCCGGTCACGCTGTCGGGCATCAGCCAGCGCCAGGCTATTTCGCTGTCGTACCTGGAGCAATTGTTCGGCAAGCTGCGCCGCCACGAGATCGTCGAGTCGGTGCGCGGCCCGGGCGGCGGCTACAGCCTCGCGCGCAGCGCCGACAAGGTCACTGTCGCCGACATCATCATCGCCGTCGACGAGCCGATCGATGCGACCCAGTGCGGCGGCAAGGAAAACTGTCATGGCGCCGATGCCTCCAGCGGCACGCGCTGCATGACCCACGAACTGTGGGCCACGCTGAATGCGAAGATGGTCGATTTCCTCGACTCGGTGACCTTGCAGGATCTCGTCGACCAGCAGAAGCAGAAAGAACAGAACGTCGTGGTGATGCACCGCCACGCGCCGTCGGACAATACTGAAGCTAAGCATATTGGAGTGAACTGATGAACGCGCCCTTGGACAAAAAAATCGAGCAGAGCTTCGTGACTGCGCCGCATTTCCCGATCTACATGGATTACTCGGCCACGACGCCGATCGATCCGCGCGTGGCGGACAAGATGATTCCGTACCTGCGCGAGCAGTTCGGCAACCCGGCGTCGCGCAGCCACGCTTACGGCTGGAGCGCCGAGGCGGCCGTCGAAGAGGCGCGCGCGCAAGTCGCGGCGCTCGTCGGCGCCGATCCGCGCGAGATCATCTGGACCTCGGGCGCGACCGAATCGAACAACCTCGCAATCAAGGGCGCGGCGCAGTTCTACAAGTCGAAGGGCAAGCACATCATCACGGTCAAGACCGAGCACAAGGCCGTGCTGGACACCGTGCGCGAACTGGAACGCCAGGGCTTCGAGGCGACTTACCTGGAACCGCAGGACAATGGCCTGATCACGCTGGAGCAGCTGGAAGCGGCGATGCGTCCGGACACGATCCTCGTCTCCGTCATGCTCGTGAATAACGAGATCGGCGTGGTCCAGCCGATCAGGGAAATCGGCGAGCTGTGCCGCAAGAAGGGCATCATCTTCCACAGCGACGCGGCGCAGGCCACCGGCAAGGTCGAGATCAACCTGGAAGAGCTGAAGGTCGACCTGATGAGCTTCAGTGCGCACAAGACCTACGGTCCGAAGGGCATCGGCGCGCTGTACGTGCGCCGCAAGCCGCGCGTGCGCCTGGAAGCGCAGATGCACGGCGGCGGCCACGAGCGCGGCCTGCGTTCGGGCACGCTGGCGCCGCACCAGATCGTCGGCATGGGCGAGGCCTTCCGCATCGCCAAGGAAGAGATGGACACCGAGCTCGCGCGCATCAAGGCGCTGCGCGACCGCCTGGCCAAGGGCCTGCTGGAGATCGAAGAGGTCTACATCAACGGCGACATGGAACACCGCGTCCCGCACAACCTGAACGTCTCCTTCAACTTCGTCGAAGGCGAATCGCTGATCATGGCCGTCAAGGACATCGCCGTTTCGTCGGGTTCGGCCTGCACGTCGGCGTCGCTGGAGCCGTCGTACGTGCTGCGCGCCCTGGGCCGCAGCGACGAACTGGCACACAGCTCGATCCGCTTCACGATCGGCCGTTTCACGACCGAGGAAGACATCGACTTCGCCGTCAAGCTGCTGAAGGAAAAAGTCGGCAAGCTGCGCGAACTGTCGCCGCTGTGGGAAATGCACAAGGACGGCATCGACCTGAACTCGATCCAGTGGGCCGCCCACTAATTCACTGAACAGACACGAAGGAGCACTACCATGGCATATTCCGACAAGGTCCTGGACCACTACGAAAACCCGCGCAACGTCGGCTCGTTCGACAAGAATTCCGACGACGTCGGCACCGGCATGGTCGGCGCACCGGCCTGCGGCGACGTGATGAAGCTGCAGATCAAGGTGAACGAAGCCGGCGTGATCGAAGACGCGAAATTCAAGACGTACGGCTGCGGCTCGGCGATCGCATCGAGCTCGCTCGTGACCGAGTGGGTGAAAGGCAAGTCGCTGGACGAAGCACTGGCCATCAAGAACACGCAGATCGCCGAGGAACTGGCGCTGCCGCCGGTGAAGATCCACTGCTCGATCCTGGCCGAAGACGCCATCAAGGCGGCCGTCGCCGACTACAAGCAGAAGCACGGCGCCGAAGAAAAAGCCGCGTGATCGGTGCGGTGGGCACGGGGTGCCCACCCTACGGCCCCGCCATCGTAGGGTGGGCTCCCCGAGCCCACCAAATGACGTAGCAACACACGAAGCTGGAGATTTTTGAAATGGCTGTGACCCTGACCGAAAAAGCCGCAAAGCACATCAACCGTTACCTCGAACGCCGGGGCAAGGGCGTGGGCCTGCGTTTCGGCGTGCGCACGACCGGCTGCTCCGGCCTGGCCTACAAGCTGGAATACGTCGACGAAGCCAGCCCCGAAGACGCCGTCTTCGAATCGCACGGCGTGAAGGTCTTCGTCGATCCGAAGAGCCTGGCGTATATCGACGGCACCGAGCTCGATTTCGCCCGCGAGGGCCTGAACGAAGGCTTCCGCTTCAACAACCCCAACGTCAAGGACAATTGCGGTTGCGGCGAAAGCTTCCGCGTCTGACCGGGAGCGCCGGAACGTGCAAAACCATTTCGAGCTGTTCCAGCTGCCGGCCAGGTTCGACGTCGACATGGACGCGCTGGACGCGGCTTACCGCGAGGTCCAGGGCCGCGTCCATCCGGACCGCTTCGTGAACGCGAGCGACGCGGAAAAACGCGTCGCGATGCAATGGGCGACGCGCGCCAACGAGGCCTATCAAACGCTGAAGAGTCCCATGCTCCGCGCGCGCTACCTGTGCGAGCTGAATGGCGTCGACCTGCAGACCGAGTCGAACACCGCGATGCCGATGGACTTCCTGATGGAGCAGATGGAGCTGCGCGAAGCGCTGTCCGACGCGCGCGACGCGAAGGATGCCGGCGCGCTCGACGAGCTCGATGCGCGCATCCGCGGCGAGCGCAAGCAGCGCCTGGCGCAGGTCGGCAAGCTGCTCGACGCCGGGGACTACCCGCAGGCGGCGCAGGGCGTGCGGGCGCTGATGTTCCTCGATAAATTCGGCGACGAATTGCACTACGCGTTCGAGGCATTGGAGAGTTGAATATGAACACGGCGCGATGGATATCCTTGTCGTGCCGTCGAACGAGTTCCGTAGGGTGGGCACCCCTGTGCCCACGCGAACGCCCGCAATACGCTGGCATCCGCGTGGGCATGGGATGCCCACCCTACGCAATTTGCGACAGTATCTAACAAGAAGATTAGGTAACACGACCATGGCACTACTGCAGATCTCCGAACCCGGCATGTCGACCGCGCCGCACCAGCACCGGCTGGCGGTGGGCATCGACCTGGGCACCACCAATTCCCTCGTCGCGACCGTGCGTCATTCGATCCCGGAAGTGCTGACCGACGAGGACGGCCGCTCGCTGCTGCCGTCGATCGTGCGCTACCTCCCGAACGGCCACGCCAACATCGGCTACAAGGCCATGGCGGCCCGCACCACCGATCCGAAGAACACCATCGTCTCCGTCAAGCGCTTCATGGGCCGCGGCCTGAAGGATATCGCCCACGTCGAGAACCTGCCCTACGATTTCGTCGATGGTGGCCGCGAAGGCGGTCACGGGATGGTCCAAGTGAAAACCGTCGCGGGCGTGAAGTCGCCGGTGGAGGTCTCCGCGCAGATCCTGGCCACGTTGCGCCAGACCGCGGAAGATGCGCTGGGCGATGAACTCGTCGGCGCCGTCATCACCGTCCCCGCGTACTTCGACGACGCGCAGCGCCAGGCGACGAAGGACGCGGCCCAGCTGGCCGGCCTGAACGTGCTGCGTTTGCTGTCCGAGCCGACGGCCGCCGCCATCGCGTATGGCCTCGACCACGGCAAGGAAGGCGTGTTCGCCGTGTACGACCTGGGCGGCGGCACGTTCGACATCTCGATCCTCAAGCTGTCGAAAGGCGTGTTCGAAGTGCTGTCCACGGGCGGCGATTCCGCGCTCGGCGGCGACGACTTCGACCAGCGCCTGTTCTGCTACATCACCCAGCAGGCCGGCCTCGCGCCGCTGTCGGAAGTCGACACCGCCACGCTGATGGTCAAGGCGCGCCAGGCCAAGGAACTGCTGTCGACGAACGAAGAGACGACCGTCGAGGCGATCCTGAAATCGGGCGAGGTCGTGCAGGTGACGATCACCGCGAAGACCTTCGCCGAGATCACGCAGCCGCTCGTCGCGAAGACGATGAACGCCGTGCGCAAGGCGATGCGCGACGCGAACGTGTCCGTGGAAGACGTCGATGGCGTCGTGCTCGTCGGCGGCGCCACGCGCATGCCGCACATCCGCCGTGCCGTCGGCGACTTCTTTAAGACGATCCCGCACGCGAACATCGACCCGGACAAGGTCGTCGCGCTGGGCGCCGCCATCCAGGCGAACCTCCTCGCGGGCAACCGCGCGGCCGGCGACGACTGGCTGCTGCTGGACGTGATCCCGCTGTCGCTGGGCATCGAGACGATGGGAGGCCTGGTCGAGAAGATCATCCCGCGCAATTCCACGATCCCGTGCGCCCGTGCGCAGGAATTCACGACCTTCAAGGATGGCCAGACGGCCCTGGCCGTGCACGTGGTGCAGGGCGAGCGCGAGCTGGTGTCCGACTGCCGTTCGCTGGCGCGCTTCGAACTGCGCGGCATCCCGCCGATGGCGGCCGGCGCGGCGCGCATCCGCGTCACGTACCAGGTCGATGCGGACGGATTGCTGTCCGTCGCGGCGCGCGAGATGCGCTCCGGCGTGGAAGCGTCGATCACCGTGAAGCCGTCGTACGGCCTCGGCGACGACGAGGTCGCGCGCATGCTGCAGGATTCGTACAACTCGGCGCAAGTGGACATGGTCGCGCGCGCGCTGCGCGAGGAACAGGTCGAGGCCGAGCGCATCCTGCTGGCCACGCAATCCGCGCTCGACACCGACGTCGAACTGCTGAACGCCGAAGAGCAGGACACGATCGCGCAACTGATGCAGGACGTGCGTGACGCGGCGGCGCGCTCGAACGATACGTCCATCGACGCGGACTCGCGTCAGAACGTACTGCACGACGCGGTGCAGGCGCTGGCGCGCGGCACCGAGGAATTCGCCGCGCGGCGCATGGACAAGAGCGTGCGCAAGGTATTGGCGGGTAAATCGCTCGACCAGGTTTAAACTCGAACGGTAATACAACGTCGTTCCCGGACTGGCCGTCCGCCTTGACGGGAACCCAAGCTGAGCATCAGGAATCGCAACGTGTGCGGTATCGCGGGTGCACCGACTTCGGTAACTCAACTTGGATCCCCGCCTACGCGGGGATGACGGTTTTAGGGGGGCGGACCGAGATCGGTACCCCAGAACAAACAAACACAAGAGGTCAAGAAGTGCCACAAATCGTCATCCTCCCCCATCCCGTCTTCTGCCCCGAAGGCGCCGTGCTCGAAGGCCAGAGCGGCAAGTCGATCTGCGACACGCTGCTCGAGCACGACATCGAGATCGAACACGCCTGCGACCGCGTGTGCGCATGCACCACGTGCCACGTGATCGTGCGCGAAGGCTTCGATTCGCTGAACGAGCAGGAGGAAAAGGAAGAGGACATGCTCGACAAGGCCTGGGGCCTCGAGCCGAATTCGCGCCTGTCCTGCCAGGCCATCATCGCCGACGAAGACCTCGTCGTCGAGATCCCGAAGTACACGATCAACCACGCAGCCGAGAACCACTGATCACGACGGGGGACACATGAAGTGGACCGATGTCACGGCCATCGCCGAGGCCTTGTACGAACAGCACCCGGACGTCGATCCGGCCACCGTGCGCTTCGTCGACCTGCATAACTGGGTCGTCGCGCTGGACGGCTTCGACGACGACCGCACGCGCGGCGGCGAGCGCGTATTGGAAGCCATACAGGCAGCCTGGATAGATGAAGCCCGCTAAAAAAGAAGCCCCCACGATTTACCAACAAGCCCCGGAAATCAAGCCGGGGCAGTCGATCGAACTGCTGAAGGAACTGCACATCCTCACGCGCGACGGCAAGCTGAACCAGGACAGCCGCCGCAAGCTGAAGCAGGTCTACCACCTCGTCCAGTTCATCGAGCCCTTGCTGAAGGATGTCGGGGAAAGTGCGACCGTGGTCGACCACGGCGCCGGCAAGTCCTACCTCGGCTTCATCCTGTACGACCTGTTCTTCAAGGGCAGGGAGAACGGCGGCCATATCTACGGCATCGAGACGCGCGAGGAACTCGTGCAGAAGTCGACGGAACTGGCCGCACGCCTGGGCTTCCCGGGCATGTCGTTCCTGAACCTGTCCGTCGCGGAGTCCACCGGGTCCGACAAGCTGCCGGCCACGATCGACGTGGTGACGGCGCTCCACGCCTGCAACACGGCGACGGACGACGCCATCGATTTCGCACTGAAGAAGCACGCGAAGCACATCGTACTGGTGCCGTGCTGCCAGGCCGAAGTCGCATCCGTGCTGCGCAAGAATAAAGGCAAGGACCTGGGCCGCAGCGCGCTGACGGAAATCTGGCGCCATCCGATCCACACGCGCGAATTCGGCAGCCAGATCACGAACGTGCTGCGCTGCCTGCAGCTGGAGGCGCACGGCTACCAGGTCACCGTGACGGAACTGGTGGGCTGGGAACACTCGATGAAGAACGAGCTGATCGTCGCCACCTATAAAAACCTGCCGCGCCGCCGGCCGGCCGAGCGCCTGCAGCAGGTGCTGGCCGAAGTCGGCCTCCAGGAACTCTCTTCGCGTTTCTATACGGGGCCAACGACAAGCGGGCCAACGACAGGCGAGCCAACGACAAGCGGGCCAACGACAAGCGAGCCGACGACATGAGCGACCACCACGACCGCTGGATCGACCTGCGCAGCGACACCGTCACCCAACCGTCCGCCGCGATGCGCGCCGCGATGGCCGATGCAGCCGTCGGCGACGACGTCTACGCCGACGACCCCACCGTCAACCGCCTGCAGGACTTCGCGGCCGAACTGTTCGGCTTCGAAGCCGGCCTGTTCGCGCCGAGCGGCACGCAAACGAACCTCATCGCGCTGATGACGCATTGCGGCCGCGGCGACGAATACCTCGTCGGCCAGGAAGCCCACACGTACAAGTACGAAGGCGGCGGCGCCGCGGTGCTGGGTTCGATCCAGCCGCAGCCGATCGCCAACCAGCCGGACGGTTCGATCGCAATCTCCGACATCGCCGCGTACATCAAGCCGGACGACATGCACTTCGCGCGCACCCGCGTGCTGGCGCTGGAAAACACGATCGGCGGCCGCGTGCTGCCGCGCGACTACGTGAAGGCGGCGACGGACCTCGCGCATGCGAAGGGCCTGGTCACGCACCTGGACGGCGCCCGCGTCTGCAACGCCGCAGTCAAGCAGGGCATCTCGCTGCGCGAAGCGGCGGCCGGTTTCGACACCGTGTCCGTGTGCCTGTCGAAGGGCCTCGGCGCGCCGGTCGGTTCCGTGCTGCTCGGACCCAGGGCGTTCATCGAGCAGGGCAAGCGCTGGCGCAAGATGCTGGGCGGCGGCATGCGCCAGGCCGGCGTCATCGCGGCCGCGGCGCATTACGCGCTGGAGCACAATGTCGAGCGCCTCGCCGAGGACCATCAACATGCGGCCGACCTGTCCGCCGGCCTCGCGCGCATCGAGCAGCTCACGGTGACGACGCCGCAGACGAACATTTTTTATGTGGAGATCCCGCAAGCCGCGTGCGCGCAGCTGGCAGAGGCGTTGAGCCGCCAGGGCATCCGCGCCTCGATCGGCCCGCACACGCGCCTCGTGACGCACCTGGACGTGACGGCCGTGGATGTGAAGACGACCATCGCCGCGTTCGAAGCGTTCTTCCGCGACTGGAAAGCATAATGAGTGACGAAGGAATCCGCCTCGCCAAGCGCGTGGCCGAAACGGTGCCGTGCTCGCGCGGCGAAGCCGAACGCTATATCGCAGGCGGCTGGGTGACGGTCGACGGGGACGTCGTCGAAGATCCCGCGACGCGCGTGACCTCGGCGCAGACGGTGGCGCTGCTGCCGGGCGCCGAACCCGTCGAACCGGCGCCGGTGACGATCCTGCTGCACAAGCCGGCCGGCGTCGATGCGGCCGGGGCGCTCGCGCTGATCGCGCCCGAGACGCTGGCCGCAATGCCCAACGCACCGGGTTTGCGTTATCTGCGCCGGCATTTGTCGCGGCTGACGATCGTCACGCCGCTGGAACCGGAAGCGAGCGGCCTGCTCGTGTTGAGCCAGGATTGGCGCGTGACGCGCAAGCTGGTCGAGGACGGCGCGCGCGTCGAACAGGAGTACGTGGCCGAAGTGACGGGCGCCATCGCCGACGATGGGCTCGCCCGGCTGAACGCGAGCATGCGCGTGCAGGGCCGGGCGACCGTGCCGCTGAAGGCGAGCTGGCAAAGCGAGGCGCGGCTGCGCCTGGCCGGCAAGGACGTCCGCCCCGGGCAGGTCATTGCGATGTGCGCGGAGGTCGGCTTGACCGTCACATCGCTGCGCCGGCTGCGCATCGGGCGCGTGGCGCTGGGCCAGCTGCCGGTTGGCCGCTGGCGGTATCTGCACGAGGCCGAACGGTTCTGACTTGCCGGAAAGGCAACCCCTCCTGTACACTGCGTCGCGCGCGCCTGGCGCTACAGAGAGGATCAATGGATGAAGTTCGGTAAGCTGCTTCTGCCCGTGCTGTCGCTATGGACGGGCGTCGTCCTGGCCGCGGGCGTCGATCCGCTGACGGTCGACATCGACGCGCGCGACGCGCTGCGTTTCGCGAGTCTCATGCAGGATGGCGCCGTGCCGACGGCCGATGCGTTGCAGCGCGGTTATCTGGATGGGGCTGGGCCCGGCGTCAAGGTCTTCACGCCGGCGCCGCGGATCATCGACGCGCAGCGCCTGGCAAAGACGGTCGCCGCGCATCCCGACAGCTACCGCTACGCGATTCGCGAGTGCCTGCCTCGGTTGCCGGCGTTGCGTAGCGACCTGCGGGCGATCTATCTCGCGTTTGCGGGCCTGGTGCCGGAACGCCCGCTGCCCGCCATCGACGTCGTCTTCGGCGCCCGCACGTCGGGCGGCACCGCCAGCAACGACAGGCAGGTGCTCGGCCTCGAAGTGATCTGTGCGCCGGGGACCACGCCCGAGCAGTTCCGCACCGTGATGCGCGGCTTCTTTGCGCACGAAACGGTCCACACCTGGCAGGACGGCGACACACCGGCGAAACTGGCCGATTTCCTTCTGGGCCAGGCCTTGACGGAGGGCGTCGCCGACTATCTCGCGACGCTCGTCACGGGCGCGATTCCCCATCAGGACCGCGACGCCTGGGCACGTCCGCAGGAAGCCTGGCTATGGCAGGAATTCGAGCGCGACCGCGAAGCCATCCGGGGCGGTGGCGATGTCAACAGGCTGGTCGCGAGTCCCCATTTCCGCCGCTGGTTCGCGAACTGCGGTTCCGCGCCCGAGGGCTGGCCGTGCGAGGCCGGCTACTGGGTCGGCATGCGCATCGCCGAAGCGTACGTGGCGCGCGCGGCCGACAAGCGCGCCGCGATCCGTGAGCTCATCGAATTGCGCGATCCGGGCGCGATCCTCAAGGCCAGCGGCTACGGCAGGTAAGCCGTTCAGGCGACGAATCCGCCATCGATCGTCAACGACGCCCCGTTGACATACCCCGCCTCGTTCCCGACGAGGTAAGCCACCAGCCCCGCGATCTCGGCATCCTGCCCCATCCTCCCCACCGGGATCTGCGCGCGCAGGTACGCGCGTACGGATTCGTCCGCGACGATCTCCGTCTCCGTCGGCCCCGGCTGCACATTGTTCACCGTGATGCCGCGCGGACCGAGGTCGCGCGCGAGCCCGCGCGTGAGGCCGGCCACGGCCGCCTTGCTCATCGCGTACAACGCCACGCCCGGGCTGCCCGCGCGGTCCGCCACCATGCTGCCGATGTTGACGATACGGCCGCCTTGTCCCATGTGTGGCGCGGCCACCTGCGTGGCGACGAACAGGGCGCGCACGTTGACGGCGGCGATGCGGTCGTAGTCCGAAAGCGTGGTCTCGCCGAGGTCCTTGTGGACGAGGATGCCCGCGCTGTTGACGAGGATGTCGATGCGGCCGAACTGTGCCGCGACGCCCGCGATGGCCTGCCGCAGCGCCTGCGCGTCGGCGCTGTCCGCGCGCAGGGGCAGGGCGCGGCCCCCCGCCGCGTCGATGTCGGCCGCCAGTTGCAGCGCGCGGTCGTGCGCGCTGACGTAGGTGAACGCTACCGTGGCGCCGTCGGCCGCGAGGCGGCGGACGATGGCGGCGCCGATGCCGCGCGAGCCGCCCGTGACGAATGCGATCTTGCCGGTGAGGGAGGTCATGGTGAGCCTTTCTTGACTGATTGGTCCAAAATGGAGAATCGATTATACTTCCATTCTGGACTGACTAGTCAAGATTAAAAAACATGGCGAGAACGAAGGTATTCGATCCGGCCGCGGCGCTCGATGCGGCGGTGCGGGTGTTCTGGGAGCAGGGGTACGAGGCGACGTCCACGGACGACCTGGTGCGCGCGATGGGCATCGGCCGCCAGAGCATGTACGACACGTTCGGCGACAAGAAGCAGCTCTATCTGGCCGCGCTCGCGCATTACACGGACACGGGTGGCGCGGCGCTGAAGCACCGTCTTGCGGCGGGACGGTCGCCGTTGGGCGCACTGGAAGCGTTCCTGCGCGAGATCGCCGGCGCGGATGCGGCCTTGCGCGCACGCGGCTGCCTCAGCGTCAACGCCATCGCGGAATTCGGGCAAGCCGACGCCGACGTGCAGGCACTCGTCGAGCGCTCGCAGCGGGTGGCGGAAGACATCTTCGCGGAGGTGCTGACGCGCGCGCGCCAGGCGGGCGAACTGGCGGCCGGGCTCGATCCGGCGGCGGCCGCGCACTTCATCCACACGGCCATCCGCGGCATGCGCATCAGCGCGAAGGCAGGCGCCGACGCCGCGCAACTCGCCACGACGGTCGATTTCGTCATCGCCGCACTGAAAGCGCGCGCGGCACCCGTCGCGGAAGTCTGAGCGTCAGCTGTCCGTCCGGCCCGCCGCGTCGATCAGGTTGTCGCGCAATTGCACGATGGCCTTCTGCAGCTGCGGGAATTCTTCCGGACCGAGGCCGGACGCGGCGACCGTCTGCTTGCCGAATCCCAATCCCTTCTCGCGCAGCGCGCGGCCCGCGTCCGTGAGCGAGATGCGGACGTTGCGCTCGTCTTCCTTGTCGCGCTCGCGGCGCACATAGCCCATTGCTTCCAGCCGCTTGAGCATCGGCGTTACCGTGCTCGGCTCGAGGAACAGCTTTTCGCTCAAGGCCTTGACCGTCTGCCGGTCCTGTTCCCACAGCGCGATGATCGTCAGGTATTGCGGATAGGTGAGGCCCAGCGCGTCCAGCACGGGCTTGTACACGCGCGAGTAAGCCAGATTGGTCGAGTAGATGGCAAAGCACATGAAGTCCGCCATGCGGGCAGCTTGGGCGCGGGCGTCTTTATCGTCAGGCATGATTATCCAGGAAATTATCGCGATAACGATTATCGTACTTGAAATCCACCAATCGTGCAGGTCACGGCAGGGTCAGCCGCGCCTCCAGCCCGCCCTCCGGCCGGTTGTGCAAGGTGAGCGTCCCGCCGAGACTCCCCGCGAGCTGGCGCGCGATCGCCAGGCCGAGCCCGGTGCCGCCCGTGTCGCGGTTGCGCGATGCCTCCAGCCGGAAGAACGGCTCGAACACCGCTTCCAGCTGCCCGGCGGGGATGCCGGGACCGTCGTCCAGCACGCGGATGAGGACTGCGCCCTGGCTGTCGCGCCCGACGACGATGTCGGCCCCGCCGCCGTAGCGCAGCGCGTTGTCGACGAGGTTGCCGATGATCCGGCGAAGCGCTTTCGGGCGCGTGTGCACCGGTGCGCCGATGCGGCCTTCGAGGTTCACGGCGCTGCCCGCGTCGCGGTAATCCAGCACGAGGCTGTCGAGCTGGGCGTCGAGGTCGATGGCGCGCGCCGGCTCGCGTTCGCCGTGCATCGCGCGCGCGTAGCCGATGCCGTCCTTGACGAGGCCTTGCAGCTCTTCCAGGTCGGCACGCAGGCGCGGCTGCTGGGCTTCGTCGTCCATCATGTCCACGCGCAGGCGCATGCGCGTGATCGGCGTCTGCAGGTCGTGCGAGATGGCGGCCAGGATGCGCACGCGCTCGTCCACGTACGCGGCGATACGCTTCTGCATGGCGTTGAACGCGCGCGCGGAACGCAGCACTTCCGACGGGCCGCGTTCCGGCAGCTCGACGGGGCGCAGGTCCGGGCCGAGCGCGTCGGCCGCCTCGGCCAGCACGCGCAGCGGACGCACGGCCTGGCGCACCGCGAACCAGCAGCACGCGGCGAGGATCGCCAGCTGCGCCGCGAGCATGTACGGCAGCCATGGCGACAGCGGCACGCCGCGCATCGGCAGCACGTCGATGGTCAGCGGCGCACCGTCCGACAGGCGCAGGTGCACCTGCATGCGGCCCTCGTTCCCGAGGCCGTTCACGGACAGCGGATAGCTGCGGCCGATGCCCTGTTCGATCGAGTGCGCGATCTGCGCCGACAGCTTCTCGTCCGGCATCGCGCCCACCGTTTCGCCCGGCCCGAGGATGAAGCGGTAGCTGCGCCGCGCGAGCCGCGGCAGCCAGGCCGGACGCTCGGCCGCCGGCAGCAGGTCGAGCAGGGCGACGGAGCTTGCGACTTCGCGTTCCACATACCCCATCATCAGGTTCGTCGTCGCCTGGTCGCGTTCCGTGAACGTGAGCGCGACGGACAGGCCCTGCGCGACTGCGAGGCCCGCGAACAGGATCAATGCGAGGCGTGCGTACAGGCTCCGTGGCCAAGGGATGGCCGACCGCGGTTTCATGTCCTGCCTTCCAGGATCGTCACCTCGGCCGAGAACACATAGCCCTCGTTGCGCAGGGTCTTGATGTAACGAGGCTCGCGCGCGCCGTCGCCCAGGCGCTGGCGCAGGCGGCTCACGAGCAGGTCGATCGAGCGGTCGAAGAATTCCGCGTCGTTGCCGTGCGTGAGGCCCATCAGCTGGTCGCGCGACAGCACGCGCTGCGGGTGGTCGAGGAACACGCGCAGCAGGCGGTATTCCGCGCCGCTCATCGCGACTTCGACGCCGTCCGCATCGAGCAAATGGCGGCCGACCGTGTCGAGGCGCCAGTCGCCGAACGCGATCAGTTTCGCGGCCTCCGTCACCTGCAGGTTCGGCGGCAGCATGCGCGTGCGGCGCAGCACGGCGCGGATGCGGGCCAGCAGTTCGCGCACGGCGAACGGCTTCGGCACGTAGTCGTCGGCGCCGAGTTCCAGGCCGACGACGCGGTCGGTCTCGTCGTCGCGCGCCGTCAGCATCACGATCGGAACCGCGCGGTGCTTCCCCGCGCGCAGTTCGCGGCACAAAGTGAGGCCGTCCTCGCCGGGCATCATGATGTCGAGCAGGATCAGGTCGGGCGTCGCCTGCATCAGCGCGTTTCTCATCTCGCGGCCGTTGGCGGCCAGCGTGACGCGCAGCCCCTGCTTTTCCAGATAGGCGCCGACCAGTTCGCGGATGCCGCGGTCGTCGTCGACGACCAGGACGTGATCGGACTCGTTCATGGGTTCTCCTCCGTTGGTTGCAGGGCTACTGTAGCGCGACGTCGCGGCGTCATTATGTCCGAATGTGTCGGTGGCCGGACAGGACACATGGCCTGACAAAAATGGGAGGTTGCGGACACATCGCGTACACACCGCGGGCGTCCAATGGCGTCTCACACAACAAGGAGGCTCCCATGACCAACCCGATCGAATCCCCGCTTGCCTTGCTGGCCGGCCTGGCCACGGTGGCGTCGCCGTGCGTGCTGCCCGTGCTGCCGTTTCTGCTCGGCGCGACCGTGGAACAGTCGAGCCGCCGCCGTCCGCTCATGATCGTGGCCGGCTTCGTACTGTCGTTTTCCGCGTTCGCGCTGGCGCTGAGCGCCGTGTCGAGCGCGGCGCAGCTGGCGCAGGAGACGCTGCGGAATATCGCGATCGTGCTGCTGGGTGTGTCGGGCCTGCTGCGCATCTGGCCGCGGCCATGGGACCTGCTCGTCGACGCCGTCCGCCCGCTGTGGGCGAAGCTGCGCGGCACCGGCGCCGTCCCGAAGCAGAGCGGCGCGTTCGTGCTGGGCCTGTCATTGGGCGCCGTGTGGACGCCGTGCGCCGGTCCCGTCCTCGCCTCGATCCTCGCCCTCGTCGTGCGGGCGCACGATCCCGGGAAAGCCGCGCAGCTCGTCGGCCTGTACGCGCTCGGTGCCGCGCTGCCGATGCTGGCGCTGATCCACGGCGGCCAGGCCATCGTCCAGCGGGTGCGCGGCGTGGCCCGCCATGCGGTGGCCCTGCAGCGCGCGTTCGGCGTGCTCGTGCTGGCCAGCGCGGCCGCGATCTGGTTCCAGGTCGACACGCAGATCGCCGCGCACGTCCCGTCCATCTTCCCAACCCTGTAAGGAGTTCTCCATGAAAATCCGTTCGCTCATCCTCGCTGCCGCTGTCATCGCCGGCGGCGCACATGCAGCACCCGCACCGGAATTCGCGGGCATCGACAACTGGATCAACAGCGCGCCTTTGAGCATGCGGCAGCTGCGCGGCAAGGTGGTGCTCGTGGATTTCTGGACCTACGACTGCATCAACTGCCAGCACGTGCTGCCGTACGTGAAAGGCTGGCACCAGAAGTACAAGGACCAGGGACTGGTCGTCGTCGGCGTGCACACGCCGGAATACGGTTTCGAGCGCAACCTGAACAACCTCAAGACGGCCGTGCAACGCAACGCGATTTCTTTCCCGGTCGCGCAGGACAACCGGTATGCCACCTGGAGCGCGTACAACAACCAGTTCTGGCCGGCGTTCTACCTCGTCGACAAGAAGGGCGAAGTCGTCTACACGCACTTCGGCGAAGGGGATTATGCGCAGACCGAGGCGACGATCCGCAAGCTGCTGGCGCAGCAGTGATTACGCCGCTTCGACGGGGGCGCCGGTCTTCACCGGCTTCGGCAGCTGCACCAGGCGGGTGCCGGCCAGGCGGTCGTGCAGGAACTGGCGGTCGCGGTCGAAGAAGGCTGTCAGACCCCACGCCAGCACGCCGACCGCGATGGCCGTGCCGATCTGGGCCTTGTCCTTCAGGCCCAGTGCCGTGCAGGCGAGGAGGGCGGGCAGGAACCAGCCCCAGGCCAGCAGGTAGCGCACGATGGCCGTCGTCAGCGGCAGGCGCGCGCCGCCGGCGGTGACGACCTGCATGCGCCACGTCTTCATCGCGAGGGTGTGGCCGCTGTTGGTCCAGCCCCAGGTGAAATACGCGCCGGTGACGATGAACAGCCAGACCTTCATCGCGTACTGGAACACGGGCGCGTGATTGTTGCGCGTGACGATGAGGAACAGCGCCACCGCCAGCATCTCCACCGCCAGCAACAGGAAGGTCTCGTAGACCATCGCGGTCAGGCGGCGCTTTATGGTCGGAGTCATGCTAGGGGTGTCGTGCATGGCGATCCTGTCTAGGCGTTGTTCGGCGTGATGCCCCAGTTGGCCGGGACCTGCTTTTCCGGCTCCGGTGCGGGCTGGGGATTGGCGGGCGGCTGCACCGGCGCGGGCTGCACGGGCGCCGGGGGCGGCGGCGGCGTCACGCACGGCGGGGCGGCCGAGACGGTGTTCTTGATCATGCCGGCCGGGCACGACGTCGCGCCCTGGCCCAGCGGTGCGACGACCTTGCCGTTGGCCTGGGACGGCACGACGCGGGGCGTCTTGCGGGCCGTGGCCGAGGCGGCCAGTTTCTTTTTCTGTTCTTCCGGCAGTTGCAGGTAGCTTTCCCACGTGGCGTTCTTTTGCTCGGGGGCGATCTTGCGGGTGCGCGTATAGGTTTCGCGCGCCAGCTCGCGCTGCTCGGGCGTCAGCTTGGCCCATGCGCGCATGCGTTCGTGCACGCGCTGCTGTTCTTCCGGTTTCAGCGTGGCGAAGCGGTTCGCGAGCTGCAGCCATTTCTGCTTGCGCACGCCATCCATCTGGTCCCATTCGCCCTGCAGCGGCTGCAGGGCCACCTGCTGGGCCGGCGTCAGGCTGCGCCACAGGGACTTGTCGCCGCCTTTGTGGCTGCCGGTGGCCGGTTTGGCGGGCTGGGCAGGCGCAGCGTCGGCCGCCGCGTCACGCGTGGCCGGGCCTGATGCGGGAAGGAAGCCGCCTTGCTGATGGAGGGTCAGTGCGGCCGCGCCAACGAGCACGACGGCGGCGGCGGCGCCGGCAACCTTGAGCTTGTTAGCCGTCATCCTTTACTGGGCTCGCTGCGGCTGTTGCTGTGCTTGCTGCTGTTGCGCCAGGTAAGCGTTGAAGCCGTGGTCGGTGTAGGCGGTCAGGGGCAGGTCGTCGGACAGCACGGCCGCATCCAGCTCGGCCAGCTCGGCCGCACGCTGCTCGCGTTCGTACTGGTACACGCCGACCATGCCGGCCGCCATCAGCAGCAGCGGCGCGACGACGGCGGCACGCGCCATCCACTGCATCGAGAACAGCGCGCCCAGGTCGAACGACGCACGCTGCTGTTGCTTGGCGCGCACGGATGCATCGGCGGCATGCGCTTTTTTTCGTGCGAGCGCGGCCGCGCGCGCGGCGGCCAGGCGGTCGGTCGTCGAGGCCGGCAGGTTGTCGAGGTTCTCGTTCAGGGCATGGCGGATCTTGTACGCCAGGTTGATGTCGTCGGTGTTCATAATTTAATTCCCTTGGCCTCCAGGGCTTTCTGCAGAGAATGCGTAGCGCGAGAGCAATGCGTCTTTACACTGCCCTCGGAGCATCCCATCGCTTCGGCCGTCTCGGCCACATCCATGTCCTGCCAGTAACGCATGAGGAACGCTTCCCGTTGACGCGCCGGGAGCTTTTGTATCTCTTCCTCGATCAGGCGCAGGGTTTCCGCACGTTCGACCTGATCCGCGCTCGACTCCGCGGCGGACGTTCCTTCTTCGGCCTCATAAGATGCCAGTATATCAAAATCCTCGTCGTCGTCGTCCCGGCGGCCGAGGCCTCCGAAGAGGCTGACCCAGGTATTCCTGACCTTTTCGCGGCGGAAGTAATCGAGGATGGTGTTCTGCAGGATGCGCTGGAAAAGCATCGGCAATTCGGCCAGGGGCTTGTCGCCGTATTTCTCCGCGAGCTTGATCATGGCGTCCTGAACGATGTCGAGCGCTGCCTCGTCCTTGCGGACCGCGTACGCCGCCTGCTTGAAGGCGCGCCGCTCGACACTCTCGAGGAAGTCGTTGAGTTCTTTATCAGTGGCCATGCGATAAGTGGTGGGCGCCACAGGTACGTTGCCTGTGGCTTTTCGGAAAACTGTCGAATGCTAGCAAAAATTATGGATGACCGCACCCGAAACCGGCAGGCTGGCATGTACGTAGTTTCCCGGGGTGTCTGCAAACAAAGTTGCCATTTTGCTTTTAAAATGGCTGAATCGACATCGTGACGGAGGCAATCGGATGATGCGCATCCTCGGCAAGGCAGGCTCGATCAACGTCCGCAAGGTCTTGTGGACCGCCAGCGAACTCGGCATCGCGTTCGAGCGCGAAGACTGGGGCAGCGGCTTCCGCTCCACGGAGGAACCGGAATTCCTCGCGCTGAATCCGAACGCGATGGTGCCGGTGCTGGTCGATGGCGACGTCGTGCTGTGGGAGTCGAACACGATCTGCCGCTACCTGGCCACGCGCCATGGCGATGGCCGCCTGCTGCCGGCCGAGGCGCTCGCCCGCGCGAAGGTGGAGCAGTGGATGGACTGGCAGGCGACGGAATTGAACAATGCGTGGCGTTACGCGTTCATGGGCCTGCTGCGGGGCAGCCCCGCGCACCAGGATCCGGTGCAGATCGCCGCCGGCATCGCCGGCTGGAATCGCCAGATGGGCCTGCTCGAGCGGCACCTGGAAACGGCCGGCGACTATGTGGCGGGCGGGGCGTTCTCGCTGGCCGACGTCGTGCTGGGCCTGTCCGCGCACCGCTGGCGCAAGACGCCGATGAGCGAGCGTCCCGCTTATCCCGCCATCGCCGCGTGGATGGCGCGGCTGGAAGCGCGCCCCGCCGCCCGCGCGTGGCTGCCGGACGATACCGCTTGAGCCGGCGTCTGGTGTCGATCGGTCGGGTGGGCACCCTGTGCCCACCATGCGGCCCCAAACGCGGGCAAATGTCGTGAAAAAATAATTATTTATCTTGACCAGAATGGTGCAACGCAGTAAGGTATGGAACGCTTTGCACCCCCGAAGCTTATTGTCAAGCCAGCTTGTCACACAAAGTCAACCTCGGCATGACGCGCTTTCACAATGTAGGCAGTTTGCTCCAACCCGTGCCACAAGCGCGAGAGATTCGCATTCCGCTACAGTAACTCAAGCTGAACGAGTTGCGTCCAGCGCCGGTTCGTAAGGATCCTACGGCATCCTGAAAGATCGACGTGACCGCAGAGAGAAGGGAAGCATGAGCACTGTTGCGTGACACGTATCTCGTCAGGGACGAGCATCCGATCAATCTCCCTATGGGTTTTGAAAGGAACGTATCATGAGTAACGACGCAGCAGCTCCCATCACGGGCGCTGAGATCGTAGTCCGTTGCCTGGCGGAAGAGGGCGTGAAACACGTCTTCGGTTACCCCGGCGGTGCGGTTCTCTACATCTACGACGCCATCTTCAAGCAGGACAAATTCCAGCACATCCTGGTACGCCACGAGCAGGCAGCCGTGCACGCGGCCGACGCGTATTCGCGCAGCTCGAATGAAGTGGGCGTATGCCTGGTCACGTCCGGTCCGGGCGTCACCAATGCCGTCACCGGCCTCTCCACCGCATACATGGATTCGATTCCGATGGTCGTGATTTCCGGCCAGGTGCCGACCAATGCGATCGGCCAGGACGCATTCCAGGAATGCGACACCGTGGGCATCACGCGCCCGGTGGTGAAACACAATTTCCTCGTCAAGGACGTCAAAGACCTTGCCGATACCATCAAGAAAGCCTTCTATATCGCACGCACCGGCCGTCCGGGCCCGGTCCTCGTCGATATCCCGAAGGACGTGAGCATGCAGAAGGCGACGTATTCGTACCCGAAAGAGGTCGAGATGCGTTCCTACCGCCCCGTCGACAAGGGCCACGCCGGCCAGATCCGCAAGGCAGTGCAGCTGCTGCTGACGGCCGAGCGTCCGATGATCTACACGGGCGGCGGCGTCATTCTCGCCAATGCGTCGAACGAACTGAACAAGCTGGTCGACAAGCTCGGCTTCCCGGTCACGAACACGCTGATGGGCCTGGGCGCCTACCGCGCCACCGACAGGAAGTTCGTCGGCATGCCGGGCATGCACGGCACCTACGAAGCGAACATGGCGATGCAGCACTGCGACGTCCTGATCGCCATCGGCGCCCGCTTCGACGACCGCGTGATCGGCAACCCGAAGCACTTCGCGTCGAACCCGCGCAAGATCATCCACATCGACATCGACCCGTCGTCGATCTCGAAGCGCGTGAAAGTGGACATCCCGATCGTCGGCAACGTCAAGGACGTGCTGGTCGAGCTGCTGTCGCAGCTGGATGCCGCCGAGCAGCGTCCGAACCCGGCCGTGCAGAAGTGGTGGCAGCAGATCGAGGACTGGCGCGGCCGCGAGTGCCTGCGCTATGCGACCTCGGATGAGCTGATCAAGCCGCAGTCCGTCGTCGAGAAGGTCTGGGAAGTCACCGGCGGCGACGCGTTCATCACGTCGGACGTGGGCCAGCACCAGATGTGGGCCGCGCAATACTACCCGTTCGACAAGCCGCGCCGCTGGATCAATTCCGGTGGCCTGGGCACGATGGGCGTGGGCCTGCCGTACGCGATGGGCGTGCAGATGGCGAATCCGGGTGCGACCGTGGCCTGCATCACGGGCGAGGGTTCGATCCAGATGAACATCCAGGAACTCGCGACCTGCAAGCAGTATCATCTGACGCCGAAGATCATCCTCCTGAACAACCGCTTCCTGGGCATGGTGCGCCAGTGGCAGGAACTCGACTACGGCTCGCGTTATTCCGAGTCGTACATGGATTCCCTGCCGGACTTCGAGAAGCTGGCCGAGGCCTATGGCCACGTCGGCATGCGCATCGAGAAACCGGGCGACGTCGACGGCGCGCTGCGCGAAGCGTTCGCCATGAAGGACCGCCTGGTGTTCATGAACTTCATTACCGACCGCAGCGAAAACGTCTGGCCGATGGTCAAGACGGGTAAAGGCCTGTCGGAAATGCTGCTCGGATCGGAGGACCTGTAATGCGACACATCATCTCCGTCCTGCTGGAAAACGAAGCCGGCGCGCTGTCGCGCGTGGTGGGCCTGTTCTCGGCACGCGGCTACAACATCGAGACGCTGACCGTGGCGCCGACCGAAGACGCTACCCTGTCGCGCATGACCATCGTGACGACGGGTTCGGACGACATCATCGAGCAGATCACCAAGCACCTGAACCGCCTCATCGAGGTGGTGAAGGTGGTCGACCTGACCGAAGGCCAGCACATCGAGCGCGAGCTCATGCTGATCAAGGTGAGGGCAGTCGGCAAGGAACGCGAAGAAATGAAGCGCACCGCCGACATCTTCCGCGGCCGCATCATCGACGTGACGGAAAAAACGTACACGATCGAACTGACGGGCGCGAAGACGAAGCTGGATGCCTTCATCGACGCCATTGACCGCGCCTCGATCCTCGAAACCGTCCGCACGGGCGGTTCCGGCATCGGCCGCGGCGAGCGCATCCTCAAGGTTTGACGCCGGTGGTGCGTGGGCACGTTTCATTTGAGGCCGCTGGCCTCAAATGCCCACCCTACGCCGATCAATGAACGTAGGGTGGGCTCCCCGAGCCCACCAAACGAATAAACGATATATATAAAAGCACAGGATTAAAAAATGAAAGTTTTCTACGACAAAGACTGCGACCTCTCCCTCATCAAAGGCAAGAATGTCGCCATCATCGGCTACGGCTCGCAAGGCCACGCACACGCCCAGAACCTGACGGAATCGGGCGTCAACGTCACCGTCGGCCTGCGCCGCGGCGGCGCGTCGTGGGGCAAGGTCGAACAGGCCGGCATCAAGGTCGCCGAAGTCAATGAGGCCGTCAAAGCCGCCGACGTCGTCATGATCCTGCTGCCGGACGAAAACATCGCCGACGTGTACAAGAACAACGTCGAGCCGAACATCAAGCAGGGCGCCGTGCTGGCGTTCGCGCACGGCTTCAACGTGCACTACGGCCAGGTCGTGCCGCGCGCCGACCTCGACGTGATCATGGTCGCACCGAAGGCCCCGGGCCACACCGTGCGCGGTACCTACCGCCAGGGTGGCGGCGTGCCGCACCTGGTCGCCGTCTACCAGGACAAGTCCGGCGCAGCCCGCGACATCGCCCTGTCGTACGCAATGGCCAACGGTGGCGGCAAGGCCGGCATCATCGAAACCAACTTCCGTGAAGAAACCGAAACCGACCTGTTCGGCGAGCAGGCCGTGCTGTGCGGCGGTGCCGTCGAGCTGATCAAGGCCGGCTTCGAGACGCTGGTGGAAGCCGGCTACGCGCCGGAAATGGCTTACTTCGAGTGCCTGCACGAGCTGAAGCTGATCGTCGACCTGATCTACGAAGGCGGCATCGCCAACATGAACTACTCGATCTCGAACAACGCGGAATACGGCGAATACGTCACCGGCCCGCGCGTCGTGACCGAAGACACCAAGAACGCGATGCGCGCTGTCCTGAAGGACATCCAGACCGGCGAATACGCCAAGTCGTTCATCCTGGAAAACAAGGCCGGCGCCCCGACCCTGATCTCGCGTCGTCGCCTGAACGCCGAGCACCAGATCGAGCAGGTCGGCGCACAGCTGCGCGCGATGATGCCGTGGATCGCCAAGAACAAGCTGGTCGACCAGTCGAAGAACTGATCGTCTTTGCCGACTTGAAAAACGCTCCCGCTTGCGGGGGCGTTTTTTTTTGCCGAAATTCGGGGTCAGAGCACAATTCTGAACAATGGCTGCGTTGTAATGTTTTTCCAAGCCGGGGTCGGGACGTCGACGTGGCGCTGCCGCCAATGCGATAGCCCGGCACGAATCCGCCCGCGGCGCTTGCTTGAGGGCTTTTGCGCCAAAATGTGCTCTGACCCCGAATTTGTGCAACGCCGAAGGTTTGCACTGGTTTGCAATCATTTGCAACTTTTCATTACATAAACTCGACTTTCGCGCCAGACCGGTTATCGTTCTCCTGCCGCGGCAATGCGCCGTGAAGAATCGAAGGAGAACAACAATGTCCATCAAAAAACTCGTCCTGTTGACCGCGCTGAGCGCCGCACTGTCCGCGCAAGCCCAGTCCGCGCCCGCCACGAGCGGCACCCTCGTCATCGTGCCCGCGTTCGGCGAAGTGAAGCATGCCAACGACGAGGCGACCGTCACCTTCGCCGTCGAGGAGCAGGACAAGGACCGCGCGGCGGCCACCGCCCGCGTCAACCAGAAGATGAAGCAGGGCACGGACATCGTGCGCCGCGAAGATCCGCAGGCGGAACTGAAAACGGTCGGCTATTACACCTATCCCGTCTATCCGGAAGTGCCGGACGGCCCGCGTCCGCTGGCGAACCCCGCCGCGCGCCGCGTCCCGATCGGCTGGCGCGTGGGCCAGTACCTGGAAGTGAAGACGCGCAACCTGCAGGCGCTGCCGAAGACGGCCGCCGCCGCGCAGAAAGTCGTCAACCTGAACGGCATCGACTACCACCTGAGCCCGGAGCTGCAGAAACGCCTGGACGACGAGCGCATCGCCGCCACGTACCGCAACCTCAATGAGCGCATTGCCTCCATCGCGCGCGCGATGGGCCGCAACGTGAACGACGCCGTCATCGACACGGTCGATTTCGAAGGCAGCGGCAACTACGCGGGCGGCCAGGCCGAGGCCGCGGCACCGCAGATGATGCGCATGTCGGCCAAGCGCGCGGACATGGCCGAGATGCCCGAGCCGAGCTTCGAGCCGGGCGAGACGACCTTGCAGATGCGCCTGGTCGGCAAGGTGAAATTCCGCTGACGGTAGCCGTTCGCTAACAGAGGTGCGCGGACACTATAATGGCGGGGTCCGCGCCTCCTCGGTGCATTGTTGAGAAAAAGAAACCTATGCCGACACTACCCCGACGCCGCAAACCCGGCGCCATCAAGGCGCCCCGCTTCGCCCGCTTCAGCCGCGTCCGCAAGACGGATGCCGCCGCATCCCGCCCGCGCCGGGGCATCTACCTGCTGCCGAACGCCTTCACGACGGCGGCGCTGTTCGGCGGCTTTTACGCAATCGTGATGGCGATGAACCAGCGCTTCGACCACGCCTGCTGGGCCGTGTTCATCGCGATGGTGCTGGACAGCCTCGACGGCCGCGTCGCCCGCCTGACGAACACGCAGTCCGAGTTCGGCGCGCAGTACGACAGCCTGTCCGACATGGTCTCGTTCGGCGCCGCGCCGGCCCTCGTCATCTACGAATGGTCGCTGCGCGGCCTGGGCAAGCTCGGCTGGATCGCCGCGTTCGTCTACTGCGCCGGCGCCGCATTGCGCCTGGCCCGCTTCAACACGAACATCGAGGTCGTCGACAAGCGCTTCTTCCAGGGCTTGCCGAGCCCGGCCGCGGCCGCGTTGGTCGTCGGCTTCGTGATGATGATGACGGACCCGGACATCAACGTCAGCGCGCGCAAGGTCGACTGGATCTCGTGGGGCATCGCGCTGTTCGCGGGCCTGACGATGGTGACCAATGTCCCGTTCTACAGTTTCAAGGACGTCAATTTCCGCAAGTCGGTGCCGTTCATCGTCGTGTTCCTGATCGCGCTCGCGCTGGCACTGCTGGCGATCGACCCGCCGAAGGTGTTGTGGCCGCTGTTCGTGGTGTATGGCCTGTCGGGTTATGCCGTGTACCTGTACCGGCTCGCGAAAGGCAAGCCCGTCAGCATCATCCAGACGGATGAAGAGACGCTCGATCCGAGCGAGCGCCGCTGAGTCTCGTCGCTCTCGGCGCCCCCTTGGCGGGAGCCTGATTTCTCCAGCTGCGGCCGCAAACTTGGGTCCCCGCCTGCGCGGGGACGACGTGCATATGTTGTTGCCTCAGCCGGCTTTCGCGGCCGACTTGCCCTGCTGACCCACGTGCGCGTCCGCCTGCACACTGCCGCGGAACGTGTCGTCATGTGCGCCGTTGCCTGCGCTCTGCAGGTTGCCACGGTGGACGCTGCCGTTCTGGAACGGGTCGCGGAAATTCTTCAGCGTGTCCTGCTGCGCGCGCAGGCTGCTTTGCGTTTCTTCGGACGCGGCGCGCGCCACCTCGTCGGCCAACGTGCGTGCGGTGCGCGACGTCTCCTGCACGTGCTGCTCGGCCACGCGGGCCAGGTCGACCTGGGAATCGGCGACGACGCGCGACAGGTGCTGCTGGTAAGCGCGCAGCTTGTCCGCGGCCGGCTGGGCGCGCGACGCGGCGGCCGAGATGACGTCGGTCGGGTGGTTCGTCGTCAGCAGCTGCTGGCCGGCGATGTTGCTTTCTTCGAGCAGGGTCTGGCTCAACTGGATGTTGGCGTCGATGAGATGCTGGATCGAACGCGACATCGATTTCGACATGTCGTTGAGGAACGCAACCTGTGCGTCCAGGTGCGAGCGAACGGCGGGCGTGACGGACTGGGAAAACAGGAACATGGGTGACCTCGTGAAAGTGGATCCGCTTCGGAAAGTGCGCTTCGGGAGCGCGACGTCAGGCTCGCCGATTTCGATGACATTCCGATGACAGGTCCAATCGTGCGCGTGGCGCACAAGCCACTTCAGTCGCGCGCCGTGCGCCATTCCTGCGAGCTGGGCGTCGATTCGTGCTCCGGGCAATTGGTCTGCCTCCACTTGCCGTGTTTCTCGATCATGTCGATGCTCGTCGTCGGGGCGCGCTCCGTCATGCAATAGGTGCCGCCGCCCGAGATCACGCGCTCGCGGCGTGCGCCGTCGCCCGTGTTGTTGACGAGTTCCGCCACCTTCGGCGCCTGGTACCACGCGTTCGGCGCCATGTCGGCCGCGGCCTGGATGCCCCTGCGCAGGCGGATCTGCGGGCTGTCGGGCGGGGCGACGATATACGGATTGTTTTCCTTGCGCAGCGCGCGGTCGATGGCGCCGACGTCGCGCCGGGCGCGTTCCAGCATGGCGGCGCCGGCGGAGGACGCCGGCGGTGCCGCGGGCGTGCTCGCGGCGGCGGGCGTGCTCGCGGCGGCGGGCGTGTCGGCCGCCGGCGGCGCGGCGGCGGGTGCGGCCGGCACGGTCACGCGGGGCAGGGTGGTCGCACCTGCGCGCGGCGCCACCTGCGGGCGCGCGGGCGCCTGTTCCTCTTGTTCGCGCCGCGGCTGGGGCGCGGCGGGCGCCGGCAGCCGTATCCACTGGATCGTCGAGCGCGGCGGTTCGGGCGTGACGGCGGGCGGACGGCGCGTCATCTGCCAGCCCAGGACCAGGACGGCATGCACGACGAGGGTGACCGCGATGCCGACGTGGCGGCGGTCGCGCGGCGGGAGCAGGGCGGGTGCGGTGGCGATCATGTCGGCCCAGTATAGCCAGCGCCGATCGCCACATCCTCACACATTGTTGCGCTGCCGGCGCGGATCAGCGGCGGCGGAAACGGTCGTCGTACAGCGGGTCGGGCCCGTTGAGCATCTGGCGCACGACGCCCTGCGCATCGAAGTGCACGTTCATCATCGAGTTCCACACGCCCGCTTCCTTGTAGCGGTACGACCACACTTCGTAGTCGTGCGCGTACACCCGCGACACCTCGGCGGGGCGGCCGAAATTGCGCAGGATGTCGTCCTTGGTCCACCGGTCGACTTTGACCTTGCCGAAGTTCTCGCTCGTGAGAACCTGGTCGTACGAGACGAGACGGCCGTCCGGGCCGATGCGCGCCATGTACTGGAACTGGCCCATCGGCTGGCCACGGTATTCGAGTACCTGGCCGCCGGCGGGATCCGGATAGACGGCGTTCGGCTGCCCGAGCTGCGCGGTGACGGCGGTCAGCGGCGCCCCAATCGGCGGCGGCTGGCGCAATATCGTCGTGCAGCCTGACAGGACCAGCGCCAGGGCGGTCGCGCACAGGGTCGAACGGAGCGGGGTCATCATCGCGATCTCCTGGTTACAGGCCCTTCGAACGGTCGTCGAGCAGCGGATCCGGTGTGTCGTCCGTGCGCCGTACTTCGCCGCGGACGTTGAAATAGATGTTCCTGTACGAGTTCCAGATGCCGTCCTGCTTGTAGCGGTACGACCAGACTTCGTCACCCGTCGCGCGGTCGCGCGAGACTTCGGCGGGGCGGCCGAAGGTGCGCAGGACGTCGTCCTTCGTCCAGCGCGCCGGCTGCACCTTGGCGAAGTTCGCGCTGGTGAGCGCCTGCTCGTACGCCACGAGGCGGCCGTCGGCGCCGATGTGTGCCATGTGGTTGTACTGGCCCATCGGCTGGCCGCGGTATTCCAGCACCTGGCCGCCGGCGGGATCGGGGTAGACGGCGTCCGGCTTGCCCAGCTTCGCGGTCACGTCGGCCAGCGGCGTGCCGGCCGGCGGCGTGCGGTTGAAGGTCGAGCAGGCGGACAGGGACAGGGCGATGCCAAGGACGGCGGCGGTGCGGATGAGAGTGATTTTCATGTGTTTACGGTTCAGCGGGCATGCCATTGTGGCATCGCCAACCTCCCGATTTTAACGGAAGCGGCGGAAAAACTGGCCTCGCCCGCGCTTTTCCCATATACTTCCCGGTCTTGGCCTTCGGGCCAGGTTTTTTATCAATTCACGGTGCGCTGGGTTCCGACTCTTGCACCGCATGTGAAAGGCAACATCATGACCGTAGAAAACATCAACAAGGCCGCGATCATCGCGGACAACGCACGCGGCGACAAAGACACCGGTTCGCCGGAAGTCCAGGTTGCACTGCTGACCGCCCGCATCAACGAACTGAACGGCCACTTCAAGGAACACCAGAAGGATCACCACTCCCGTCGTGGCCTGATCATGATGGTCAACCGTCGTAAGAGCCTGCTGGCTTACCTGAAGGCCAAGGATCTGAACCGTTACCGCGACCTGATCGCCAAACTCGGCCTGCGTAAGTAATCAGCAGTTTCCGAGCATTGCGCCAAACGGCCCAAGCTTTGAAATGCCTGCGTCAGTTTCACTGTCGCGGGCATTTTTCGTTTCGGCCGTCGGTGAGTTTTTCTTTGAAGTAAGTCGGGGTAAGAGCACAACCGTGAACACCGTAAGCCGGGGTCAGAGCACAACCGTGAACACCGTGCTCTGACCCGAAGGAAAAAAATGTAGTTGAGGTGAACGACAGCGCCTGAAAATCTGTCGGCAAATAGAAAGGGATTACCCATGTTTAACAAAGTTACGAAAACCTTCCAGTACGGCGACCATACCGTCACCCTCGAGACCGGCGAAATCGCCCGTCAAGCCAGTGGCGCCGTCCTCGTGTCGGTCGAAGACACCGTCGTCCTTGCGACCGTCGTGGCCAAGAAGGATGCCAAGCCAGGCCAGGATTTCTTCCCGCTGACCGTCGACTACATCGAGAAGAGCTACGCCGCGGGCAAGATCCCGGGCGGCTTCTTCAAGCGTGAAGGCCGTCCGTCGGAGAAGGAAACGCTGACGTCGCGCCTGATCGACCGTCCGATCCGTCCGCTGTTCCCGGAAGGCTATCTGAACGAAGTCCAGGTAATCATCCACGTCCTGTCCGTCAATCCGGAAATCGATCCGGACATCCCGTCGATGATCGGTGCCTCGGCCGCCCTGTGCGTGGCCGGCATCCCGTTCAACGGCCCGATCGGCGCCGCCCGCGTCGGTTACGCGAACGGCCAGTACATCCTGAACCCGACCACCACCCAGCTCAAGACCTCGCAGATGGACCTGGTCGTCGCCGGTACCGAGCACGCCGTGCTGATGGTCGAATCCGAAGCGCAGCAACTGTCGGAAGAAATCATGCTGGGCGCGGTCGTCTACGGCCACGAGCAGATGAAGGCCGTCATCGACGCGATCCACGCGCTGGTCGAAGAAGGCGGCAAGCCGGAAGTCGAATGGGCGCCGGCACCGAAGAACGAAGAGCTGATCGCCCGCGTCACCGCGATTGCGGAAGGCAAGATCCGCGAAGCCTACCAGGTCCGCGACAAGCAGGCCCGTACGCAGAAGCTGAAGGAAACGACCGCGCTGGTGCTGGCCGAGCTGGGCGAAGGCGTCGACAGCGTCGAAGTCGGCAACATCCTGTTCGACATGGAAGCCAAGGTCGTGCGTTCGCAGATCCTGGACGGCGAGCCGCGCATCGACGGCCGCGACACCCGCACCGTGCGTCCGATCTCGATCCGCACGAGCGTCCTGCCGCGCACCCACGGTTCCGCGCTGTTCACCCGCGGCGAAACCCAGGCCCTCGTGATCGCCACGCTGGGCACCGGCCGCGACAGCCAGAAGATCGACGCGCTGATGGGCGAGTACACCGACGACTTCATGATGCACTACAACATGCCCCCGTTCGCCACCGGTGAAACCGGCCGCGTGGGCACGCCGAAGCGCCGCGAAATCGGCCACGGCCGCCTGGCCAAGCGCGCGCTGGTCGCCGCGCTGCCGTCGCCGGAAGAGTTCAGCTACTCGGTCCGCCTGGTGTCGGAAATCACCGAGTCGAACGGTTCCTCGTCGATGGCCTCCGTCTGCGGCGGCTGCCTGGCACTGATGGACGCGGGCGTCCCGATGAAGGCCCACGTGGCCGGCATCGCGATGGGCCTGATCAAGGAAGGCGGCAAGTTCGCCGTCCTGACCGACATCCTGGGCGATGAAGACCACCTGGGCGACATGGACTTCAAGGTCGCCGGCACCACTGCGGGCATCACCGCGCTGCAGATGGACATCAAGATCCAGGGCATCACCAAGGAAATCATGCAGGTGGCACTGGCGCAAGCCAAGGAAGCGCGCCAGCACATCCTGGTCGAGATGCAGAAGGCCGTGCCGTCCGTGAAGACGGAACTGTCCGACTTCGCCCCGCGCCTGATCACCATCAAGATCAATCCGGAGAAGATCCGTGACGTGATCGGCAAGGGCGGCGCCGTCATCCGCGCGCTGACCGAAGAAACCGGCACGCAAATCGACATCACCGACGAAGGCATCGTGACCATCGCGTCGGTCGACGCCGCCGCCGGCCAGGAAGCCAAGCGCCGCATCGAAGAGCTGACCGCATCGGTCGAAGTGGGCAAGACCTACGACGGTACCGTGCTGAAGCTGCTGGACTTCGGCGCCATCGTCCAGGTCATGCCGGGCAAGGACGGCCTGCTGCACATCTCGCAGATCGCCAACGAGCGTGTGAACGCCGTCGCCGACTACCTGAAGGAAGGCCAGCAAGTGCGCGTGAAGGTCCTCGAGACCGACGAGCGCGGCCGCCTGAAGCTGTCGATGAAGGCAGCGGCTGCGGATGACGCGGCGGCAGCGGCGCAGTAAGCCTCTGTCGGCTGTTCAGCCAACTAAAACCGCCAGTGCGTGAGCCTGGCGGTTTTTTTTATGCGGATCGCAAGCATGGTGGATGGTGCCAAATTCGGTACTGGATTCAGGTATGCCGTGTCGATGCCGTCATCGACTGTGGAGGCCTCATGAACGTTGTGCAAAATATTCAACCCATCAGCTTCCTGAAAACGAACACGAGCGATGTCGTCAAGCAGGTGCAGGAGACGCGCGAGCCGGTGCTGATCACCGTGAACGGCAAGGTACAGGCCGTTATCCAGGATCCCTTGAGCTACCAGACAATGCAGGACCAGCTGACGATGCTCCGCATTCTTGCGCATGGCCAGAAGCAAATCGAACAGGGCAAAGTGACCGATCATGATGATCTGTTCGCGCAGTTCGAGGCGGAAGACGGGGAAAGCTGAACGACCTCATGCAAATTATCTGGACCGATGCCGCGCGCGACGATCTTCTCGGGATCCGCGAATACCTGAAGCGTTCCCAGTCTCCGGCATTCGTCAAAAAGGTAACGGAACAGATCCGCGATGACGTCGGGTCACTCAAGGAGTGGCCTTCCAGGCGCATCCTTGTGCGGGAACTGGAGGAGCTCCAACTGGATCAGTATCGCGAGCTTCTCGCGGGGCAGCATCGCATCATCTTCGAGCGCGCGAGCGCAGCGTTGTACGTTCACATCGCCTGCCATGCGAGGCGCGGTCTCGAGGCGCTGCTGCGGCGCCGGCTGTTGGCGGGGTAAGTGGTTCGTCAGCCGGTAAAAAAAAACGCCAGTGCGTGCGCCTGGCGTTTTTTTCGTCCGGTGCGGGCGCTTTGCGCATCAGGCCGCCAGCTTGGCTTTCTGCGCAGCGGTCAGGCGCTTGCCGACGATGACGATCGTGATGGCCGGGCCGGTCGGCGCGGTCGGGGCGGCGGCGCGGGCCGCCACTTGCAGCGGCGCGACGGGGGCGGCGAAGGTGTTCGAGACGCTCACGGCCACGACCAGGGCTGCGAGGAAGATGGCTTCCATGTTTTTAGCGATGTTCATTCTCTGTTCTCCGTTTCGTTTGACTGTAAGCACATTATCGGAACCGATGAGATATAAATCCAATTTCAAGTTCAAATACTCGGCATTACTTCTGGAAATATCTTGCCGGGCGAACACAGGTTAGATATCACGATAGCGAATAATTTGATCGAAGTTCATGAATAAACAGATGGCCACGGAACCGTCGGCCCGCGCCCATGCACATATGCCCAGTGCCGACCAGGCAAGCAACGACTGGACATCATGGACAAACTCTTCTTCATCCAACACTTTTTCTCCAAGAACCCGCCGGGGAAGCCCGACCGGCATCCGGCCTTCGCGTCGTTGAGCGACGGGCAGGTGGTGGCGACATCGCGCGGTCCGGCCGCGCGTCGCCATGAGGACGATGTCGATTGGGGCCGCATGCGGGGCCTGCCCAGAAAAGGCGGAGAGACGCCATAACCACACATCCGAGGGGCGCAAACTTGCAAGATGACGCCGGCACTGCCCGGATCACCGCGCTGCTGCGCGAACTGGTCGCGCTGACCGGCCAGGACGAGGGCGGCGTGCCGGTCCTCGAGCTCCGGTTCGGCGACATCCTGACCCGTACCGCCCTGCATGCGCGGGACAAGAGTCACCTCGTGGTCACGGCAATGTTGCCGCCATGCGGTGACGGGGGATACCCGCCGCCGCATGTGGGGGACCTGGAAATCCTGCGGGATGCGGACGACGGCCGCTACATCGGCTTGCGCATGGTGCCCGTCGGCGCGCTGCCGGACGAATGCAGCGTGATGGATGCGATCCTCGCGACGTCCGACATGGCATCGGCCTGGATGGCGGCGTGGCGCCGGCGCGCCTAGTCGGCGGGGGCGGCCAGGCGGTTCGCGAATAGGACGCGCGCCTCCAGTCCGGTGACCGCGCCCGCCATACCGCAGTTGCACAGGGTGAGTTCCGCGTGCATCGAGTCGGCGATTTCGGCGCAGATCGCGAGGCCCAGGCCGCCGCCTTTCGAACTGTGGGCGGCGGCGAACGGTTCGAACACGCGCATCTCCTGCTGGTCGGGGATGCCGGGACCGGAATCCCAGACGCACAGCAGGGCGCCGTCGTCGCGGGGCGCCACACGAATGCCGAGGCGGGACTCGGCCGGCGTGTGGCGGATCGCGTTGTGCAACAGGTTCGACACCATTTCGGCGGCCATCCAGTGACGGCCCTCGACCCAGACGTCGCCGGCATCCAGCTCGAAATCGAGGTTCTTGTCCGAGATCAGCGGCGACAGGTCGATCGCCACGTCGCGCGCCACGTCCGCCAGGTTGCACCGCTCGCGCGTGGACTTGCCCCGCAATTGCTCGATCCGGGCGAGCGACAGCAGCTGGTTCGCCAGCTTGGTCGCGCGCTCGACCGTCGAACGCATTTCGCGCAGCGCGAGTTCCGGCTCGATGTCGCCGCTCAGCCCCGATTGCAGCTGCGTCTGCAGCACGGCCAGCGGCGTGCGCAGCTGGTGCGACGCGTTCGCCACGAAGTGCTGCTGCAGGTCGACGGTCCGGTGCAGCCGGCCCATCAACTGGTTCAGGGCCGCCACCACCGGCCGCAGTTCGCGCGGCGCGGACGCGCAGTGGAGTGCCGACAGGTCGTCCTCATGGCGCGCATCGAGTTGCGTGCGCAGGCTGTCGAGCGGGCGCAAGGCCAGCGTGACGACGGCCATCGTCACGCCGGCCACGACCGCAAGCAACAGCGTCTGCCCAAGCACCGCACTCCACAGAATGTCGCGCGCCACCTCGCGGCGATACGACAGCGGTTCGGCGATCTGGATGATCAGATCGTCTTCCGGGTGCTGCAGTTTCGATGGTTGCGCCAGCGCGGCCACGCGCACCGGGGCGCTGCCATAGATGCTCTCGTACACCTTCAGCAGGGTGGGCGCTTTGGGCCACCGCGCGCCGCTGGGGCGGAACGTCGGCAAGTCCTGATCGCCGGCGATATACCTGCCGTTCCGGTCGCTGATCTTGTAAATCATCCGGGTGGAAAACCCGGCTTCGTAGACTTCCAGGGAGGCGAAGGCCACGTTGGTGAGCAGGTGACCATCCTCCACCGCGATATTGTTGCCGATCGAATACGCGGTGGTCACCAGCATGCGGTCGTAGGCGGTGTTGGCCGAATCGAGCGCATGCAAGTACAAATGAATGGCGTTGAGGACGATGAACAGGGCGATCGGCGCCAGGATGCCGGCCAGCAGATAGCGGCGCAGCGAGCGGTCGCGCAGCGCGAACTTCATGCGGGCCGCGCGGTTTCGGGGCGCAGGAGGTAGCCGACGCCGCGCAACGTCATGATCTCGGTCTGGGTCGCCATCAGCTTCTTGCGCAGGCGGTGGATGACGACCTCGATGGCCTCGACCTGGACGTTGGCGTCGTCGGGAAAGACCACCTGCAGCAGGCGTTCGCGATTGACGGCGTGGCCCGGGCGCGCGATCAACGCCTTCAGCAGGGCCTGCTCGCGGGGCGTGAATTCGAGCGGGGCCTCGCCGTTGTAGAACGCGCCCGAACTGCGTTCGAAGCGCAGCCTCCCGCACTTCTGCATCGACTCTTCCCCATTTCCCTTGCGCCGCAGCTGAGCGTGGATCCGCGCCTCCAGCTCTTCCAGGTCGAACGGCTTGGCGAGGTAGTCGTCGGCGCCGGCGTTCAGGCCCGCGACCCGGTCGCCCACGGCGCCCCGCGCGGTCAGCACGATGATCGGGACGCCGATCGACAGGGCGCGGGTGCGCTGGAGGATGTGCAGGCCGTCCAGGTTGGGAATGTTCAGGTCGAGGATGACCAGGTCGTTCGTTTCTTCGCGGATCTGGCGGAAGGCATGCGTGCCGTCGGCGCAGGTGGTGACCTGGAAACCGCGTTTGTCGAGTGCGCGGGCCAGCGCTTTCGACATGTCGGCGTCGTCTTCCACAAGCAGGATTTTCATAGATCGTCGGGTCGTTGAGTAGTCGGAATGCCGCGAACACTGCTGTTACATCCCGGAATTTACTTGTGCACGAGAAAAAATGGAAGGCGAATGAACTTTCCGGGCGGAAAAAGGTACTTACTGAAAGCCAATTGAAAGGAGGCTGAAAGCCAGCCGCAAGATTGGCGCCGTTTTGCGGCACTGCAATATCGCAATTTAAAAATTGCTTCAATACACTGCGTCCAAGTCGAGCGTCACGCCGTCCCCCCCGGCGGGCACATCGATGCAGGGCCGGCCGTGCGAAGGTCCGCACAGCCGGCTTCCATAACGAGGGATGGGCGCTTACCCGAGCGCCTTACAGGAGATGAAATGAAAAAAAATATGATCAGTGGTATCGCCCTGGCGGCGTCGATGGTGTGCATGTCGGCGGCGTACGCCGAGCCGATCATGGCGGCGGGTCCGGTGCATTTTGCGGTCTCCGGCGTGGGCGATGCCCAGTTCGAGTACGTCGACGCGGTCGACGCCGCGGTGCCGGCCCAGGACAAGCGCGGCCGCTTCCGGGTCAGCAACGTCAGTTCCGAGCTGGCCTTCCGCGCCTCGGTGGACCTGGGCAACGGCATGACCGGCCTGGCCAACTTCACCACCGGTATTGCCGCCGACAACGGCAACGCCAGCGCCACCGCCGGCATGTTCGGCAGCGCGAAGGACGTCTATGTCGGCATCGCGTTCGCCAACGTCGGTACCGTGAAGCTGGGCCGGATGACGGCGGCGGCACGCTGGAACAGCGGCACCGCCGACTTCTCGCCGATGGGCGCGGGCCTGCAGGACGACCAGGGCATGCTGTCCGGCGCCAGCGGCCAGTCGGCCGTCGGTCCGCAGTTCAACGTCCGCTTCGACAACACGCTCGCGTTCGAATCGGCCAGTTTCGGCGGCCTGTCGGCGCGCGTCTATTACAGCGCCAACGAAGGCAAGAGCGCCGCGGGCACGACCAACAGCCCGCACCTGAATGACGGCAGCTTCAGCCTCGGCCTGCAGTACGTCCACGGCCCGCTCGAGCTGCGCGTGTCGGGCGAACAGCGCAACGACAAGGGCACGCTGAACGGCACCAACGACCACAACACGCGTGACCGCGACTTCCGCTTCGGCATGCGCTACACCCTGCCGGACGGCACCATCCTCGGCCTGGGCCACGACCGCATGCGCCTGTCGGACGCCAACGCCACCGGCACGGCGAAAAGCCTGCTGACCAAGCACGGCACCGTCATCTCCGCCAAGCACGCCTTCGGCAAGCACGTCGTGTACGGCGGCTACGGCGTGGGCAGCGACGTCCACTGCGAGTACGGCAATGGCACCGCCTGCAACGGCAACGATACCGGCGCGCGCAACGCCGTCATCGCGTACCAGTACGTGTTCAACAAACAAATGATGTTCGAAACCTTCGCCGCCATCGTCAAGAACGAGGCGCGCGGCCGTTACGACTTCGATGCCGGCGGCGTCGGCGTCGCCACCGGTGGGCAGTCGCGCGCGATCGGCGCCGGCCTGCGCTACGCCTTCTAAGCCATTCCCGGCAATACTTAAAACGGAGACGACATGAAACGATTTATCGCGGGTGCCCTCGGGGCGCCCCTGCTGGCGCTCGCCGCCGGCCCGGCCAGCGCCGCTGGCGGTACCCTGAATCTGATCTGCGGCGTGCAGGTCGAATGGTGCAACCTGGTGCAGACCACGTTCTCGCGCGAGACCGGCATCAAGGTCAACATGGTGCAAAAGGGCGCGGGTGAAGCGCTGGCGCAGATCGCCGCCGAAAGCGCCAATCCGAAAACCGACGTGTGGTTCGGCGGCACGGGCGATCCGCACCTGCAGGCGGCCGAGAAGGACCTGACCCTGGCCTACCAGTCCCCCAACATCAACCTGCTGCGCGACTGGGCGGTGGAGCAGGCCAAGCAGGCCAAGTACAAGACGGTCGGCCTGTATTCCGGTCCGCTCGGGTTCGCCTACAACACCGAGTTGATGGCGAAGAAAAAGCTGCCGGTCCCGATGTGCTGGATGGACCTGATCCAGCCGCAGTACAAGGGCGAGATCCAGATGGCCAATCCGAACTCCTCGGGGACCGCCTACATGGCGATCGCCACCCTCGTCCAGCTCACGGGCGAAGACAAGGCATTCGAGTACCTGAAGAAGCTGCACAAGAACATCAGCCAGTACCCGCGCTCCGGCACCGGGCCGCTGAAGAACGTGTCGCATGGCGAGAACACGATCTCGATCAGTTTCGTGCACGACGTGCCGGGCGAAGTCATCCAGGGTTTCCCGGTGAAGAGCGTGACGCCGTGCGAAGGGACCGGCTACGAAATCGGATCGATGTCGATCGTCAAGGGCGCGCGCAATCTCGCCAACGCCAAGCGGTTCTACGACTGGGCGCTGACCGCGAAGGCGCAGGAACTCGGTGCGGCGGCCAAGCAGTTCCAGCTCCCCTCGAACAAGGCCGCGAAAGTCGATCCGCGGGTGCCGGACGTCTCGCACATCAAGTTGATCAACTACGACTTCGCGAAGTACGGCAAGGCGACCGAACGCAAGCGCCTGCTCGAGCGCTGGGAAAAGGAAGTCAACGGCGACTGACGCCGGTGTCACCGAGGGAGCGGTGCCCCACCGGCACCGCTCCGATTGCAATATTTGGCCCCGGCCTGGGGATCGGAAAACAATCATGAAACAAAAAACCTGGTTTGGCGGTGTCCCGGGATGCTGGGCCATGCTCGCCATCGCGGCGTCGGGACTACTGCCCTGGTACGGTGTGCCTGACGATTTCAAGTGGCTGCGCGACTTCGGCGCGATCTTCAGCGACGTCGGCGCGGCCAACGCCTGGCTGCAGGCCGCTGCATTCCAGCGTCCGTGGCTGTTCCTGCCCCTGGTCGCGCCCGTCGTCGCGCTGGGCGGCCTGCTCCTCCGTGCGCGGCGCGCCCAGGCGTTCGTCCTGCTGGGCAGCGCCGGGGTGGGGCTGGCCGGCATGCTCGGCGCGGGCTACGCGATCGGCGTGCAAGGCTGGGTGTGGCCGTCGCTGCAGGCGGGCGCGCTCGAGCTCGCGGTCGGCCAGTTCGGATTCGGCTGGGGCGCGGCGATCGTGCTGGTGTCGCTGCTGGTGCTGCTGGGGGTGGGACTCGCCCGCCTCGGCTATTTCCAGGGTAACGAATTCGTCGCCGGCGCCGTCGTCCTGTGCGCCGCCGCGTTGATCCTGTTCATCGCCGAGCCGGTGCTCAAATCGCTGAGCGGCGCCCTGTTCGACGAAGCCGGGCAGCTCAGCGCGACCGAGGGCTGGGCGCGCCTGTCCAGTTCGCGCGTGTGGAGCCTGCGCTGCGTCAGCGGGGCGCAAAGCTGCGGCGTGGCGTGGAATACGCTGGGCCTGGCATTGGCCACCGCCACCGGCACCACGGTCCTGGGCACCTTGCTGGCGCTGCTGACCGAGCGCGCGCTGGTACGCGCCAGGCCGCTGGTGCGCGTGATGTCGATCCTGCCCATCGTGACGCCGCCGTTCGTGGTGGGCCTGGGCCTGATCCTGCTGTTCGGACGCGCCGGACTCGTCAACGAGGCGCTGGAACAATTGTTTGGGCTGGAGCCCTCGCGCTGGTTCTACAGCGCCAAAGGGGTGTGGCTGGCCCAGATGATCGCGTTCACGCCGATCTCGTACCTGATGATGCGCGGCGTCACGCAAGCCATCGCGCCCACGCTCGAGGAGGCGGCGCAAACCCTGCGCGCCAAGCCGATGTACGCGTTCATCTCGATCACGCTGCCGCTGCTCGGGCCCGGCCTGGCCAACGCCTTCCTGGTCGGCTTCATCGAGTCGATGAGCGACTTCGGCAATCCGATCGTCGTGGGCGGGCAGTTCTCCGTGCTCTCGACCGAGATCTTCTTCGCCATCGTCGGCGCGCAGATCGATCCGGGGCGCGCCGCGTCGCTCGCGCTGATCCTCAGCGCGTTCGCGCTCGCCGTATTCGTCCTCCAGCGCAAGGCGCTCGGCAAGGGCAGCTATACCAGCATGTCGGGCAAGGGCGACAACGGCATTCCGCCCGCGCTGCCCACGCCGGTCCGCCGCGTCGCCATGGGCGTGGCCGTGCCTTGGCTCGGCTTCACCGCCATCATCTACCTGTTCGCGTTCGCCGGCGGTTTCGTCAAGCTGTGGGGACGCGACTTCAGCCTGACGTTCCAGCACTTCCACACCGCGTTCGGCATCGACTGGAACGGCGGCTTCGCGCTGACCGGCGCCGCGTGGCAATCGCTGCTGACGACGTTGCGCCTCGCCGGCGCGGCCGCGCCGGTGACGGCCCTGTTCGGCCTGCTCGTCGCCTACCTGCTGGCCCGCGTCAAGTTTCGCGGCCAGAACGCGTTCGAGTTCGGCGCCTTGCTGGCCTTCGCGGTCCCGGGCACCGTGCTGGGCGTGGCGTACGTCACGGCCTTCAACGTGCCGCCGTTCGAGCTGACCGGCACCGGCCTGATCATCATGGTGTGCTTCGTGTTCCGTAACCTGCCGGTCAGCATCCGCGCCGGCACGGCCGCGTTCAAGCAGATCGACAAGAGCCTCGACGAGGCGTCGAGCATGCTGGGCGCGTCGACGCCGACCACCCTGCGCCGCGTCATTCTTCCGCTGCTGCGCCCCGCGCTGGTCACGTCGCTCGTGTATTCCTTCGTGCGCGCCATGACGACCGTGTCGTCCGTGATCTTCCTGGTGAGCGCCGAGAACGAGCTGGCCACCACCTTCATCATCGGCCGGGTCGGCAACGGCGAGTACGGCGTGGCGCTGGCCTATTGCACGGTGCTGACGCTCTTGATGCTCGCCGCCACCGGGCTCATCCAATGGATGGTCGGGGAGCGCTCGCTGGGACGCCGCAAGCGCCAGCAGGAACAGCAGGAAGACACGGCGCAGGCAGCGCCGGTGATCTCATAACCAACAAAAACGAGGAGCCATCATGAAGCCCGGAATCGAATTCAAGAACATCACCAAGGCCTACACCAAGAACGGCGCCCTGGCGGTCAAAGGCATCAACTTCACGGTGCCGAAGGGCACCCTGACGACCCTGCTCGGCCCCTCGGGCTGCGGCAAGACCACGACCCTGCGCATGATCGCCGGCCTGGAAAGCCCGACCGGCGGCCAGATCCTGATCGACGGCGTCGACGTGACCACCCTGTCGGCGGCGGAGCGCAACGTCAGCCTGGTCTTCCAGAGCTACGCGCTGTTCCCGCACATGAATATTTTCAATAACGTCGCGTACGGCCTGACGGTGGCCGGCGTGGACCGCGAGCGCACGAAGGAACGCGTCGACGCCGCGCTCGACACGGTGGGGTTGAAAGGTTTCGGCACGCGCTGGCCGGGCGAGTTGTCCGGCGGGCAGCAGCAGCGCGTGGCGCTGGCGCGCGCTCTCGTGCTGGAGCCGGCCGTGCTGCTGTTCGACGAACCGCTGTCGAACCTGGACGCGCGTCTGCGGCGCCAGATGCGCGACGAAATCCGCGCGTTGCAGCAGCGCCTGCAGCTGACCGTGGCCTACGTCACGCACGACCAGAGCGAAGCGCTGGCGGTGTCGGACCAGATCATCGTCATGCGCGACGGGCTGATCGCGCAGGCGGGCTCGCCATCGGACCTGTACGAACGCCCCAACAGCGAATTCGTGGCCGGCTTCATGGGCGAGGCCCTGCTGTTGCCGGCCAATGTGACCCATGGCGGCGAGGTGCAACTGGGGCCGCTCTCCTGGCGCACGCCGGATGCCGTTCCCACTGGACGGGCGCTCGTGGCGGTGCGGCCCGAGGCGTGGATCGTCGGCGATCTCGGCCAGTACGGGCTGGCGGCCAGGGTGTGCAAGGCCACCTATCTCGGCGGCTTCTACGAGTACACGCTGGATACCGAAATCGGCGAGCTGTTCGTCGTCTGCCCCCACGTCGACCGGGCGCGCAACGTGGCCGACCCGGTCAGCCTGGGCATACACCAACGCGGCGTGTCGGTGCTGCGCGCGTGACGGCCTGTTGACATCCACCGCCACCGGGAGAGCTCTCATGCGCGCAATCGTCAATCTTCATATCGGCGCGAGGCTCGCGCTGGGTTTCGGCCTCGTCCTGTTGTGTGCAAGTGCCTTGCTCGGCATCGGGCTCGGCAACATGGGCGTATTGCAGAGCGATACCGAGCACATCGTCGGCAGCCGCCTGGTCAGCCTGAACGGCGCGCTGCGGATGCGGCATGCCGGCGCGGAGATCGCGCTGGCCATGCGCCGGATCGCCGCGCCCACGGATGGGAAAGAGGGCACCGACGCGGCCGCCGCGCTGGTGCGCCTGCTGGGCGACTACGACGAGGCCGAGCGGGCCTTGCAGCATGGCGCGGTCGACGCGGACGCCCTGGCCGAGGTGCGCCGGCGCAAGCAGGCGTTGATGCCGGCGCTGCGGAATATCCAGTCCACCGCCGCGTCGGGCAATCTGTTCGATGCGGCCGTGATGCTGAAAACCGATTTCGCGCCCAGGTACGCGGGCTGGATCGACGCGCTCGACACCCTGGCCAATGCCGAGCAGGACGCCATGGCGCGCACCCGCGACCACTCGCGCACGCGCTACCGCACGGCGCAAGTCCACATGCTCGGCGCCGGCCTCGCGATGCTGCTCCTCGGCGCCCTGTGCGCGGTGTACATCACGCGGTCGATCACCACGCCGCTGCGGCGCGCGGCGCGCATCGCCGACACCATCGCCGGCGGCGATCTCCACGTGGCGATCGACACCGGCGGCAAGGACGAGGCGGGCCAGCTGATGCGCGCCCTGAAGCTCATGCAGCAGAACCTGTTCGCGGCGATCGCGCAGATCACCGCCGGCAGCGAGCACGTGCTCGTGGCGTCGCGCCAGATCGCCGAGGGCAACCTGGATTTGTCGACGCGCACCGAACAGCAGGCGGGCACGCTGCGCCAGACCACCGCCGCTATGGCGCGCCTGGAGGACACGGTCGGCGGCAACGCCGAGAACGCGCGGCAGGCGCAGGAACTGAGCACGGCCGCGTACGCCTGCGCGCAGCGCGGCAGCGAGGTCGCCGCGCGCGTGTCGGACACGATGGGGTCGATCAAGGCAAGCTCGGACAGGATCGTCGACATCACCACGGTCATCAATTCGATCGCGTTCCAGACCAATATCCTCGCCCTCAACGCGGCCGTCGAGGCGGCCCGCGCCGGCGAGGCCGGCCGCGGTTTCGCCGTGGTGGCGGCGGAGATCCGGGAACTGGCGCAGCGTTCGGCCGGGGCGGCGCGGCAGATCGATACGCTGATTCGCGACTCGGTGACCCAGGTCGACGCCGGCCATGCGCTGGTCGGCGAGTCCGCCGCGACCATGGGCCAGATCGTCAAGGCCGTGCGCCGCGTTGCCGAGCTGGTCAGTCAGATTTCCGCGGCCAGCGCCGAGCAGGGTGCGAGCATCGGCGGGATCAGCGTCGCGATCGGCCAGATGAACGGGATGACGGAGCAGAATGCCGCGCTCGTCGGCGAAGCCGCCGCGGCCGCGGAAAGCCTGCGTGAACAATCGGCCCAGCTGGCCGAGGCGGTGGCCCGCTTCCATATTGCCGGAACAAGCGCGACGCAGGCGGCACCGCAGCGCCAGATTACGTCGCGGCGATTGAATCTCAATACAGCCGATTGTCCTGTCGCGGAATAAAAATCCGTATTCGGCGACTGACATGCATATTTGCCAGTCGACAAAAAAAGATATCAACATTATCTCGCGAACGATGCCGGATTTATATCCCCTGATATTCAAAAGTATATACAAGGATAAAATATGGGGCGGGCGAAAGTTATTCAGCCATCTCGCCAGGGACTGCCCGCCGGGGTCGCGTTGCGGCGAGTCGTGGGAAGTGTGCGGACTGCCGTCGGACGATTCGCTGGTGAAAAATGGCGCGCTGGCCGGTACTTCGCTTTCGGCTTTACTGAGGCATTATCGGGAATGCCTTGTCGGGAAATCCCCGTATGCGCGCTTTGGTAATCGTTTTCCCTTGCTCGTCAAATTCATCGACGCCGCCGACGATTTATCGATCCAGGTGCATCCCGGCGATGTGCTGGCCGGTATGAAACACGATTCGCCGGGGAAAACGGAAATGTGGTACGTGATCCAGGCCGATCCCGGCGCGACGCTGATTGCCGGGTTCAATCGGCCAGTCAGCGCCGCCCTGTGCCGCGAAAGATTCGAATGCGGCCGGGTCGACGACATCCTGAACCGTCACGCCGTCGCCGCGGGCGACGTGTTTTTCCTGCCCGCCGGCAGGGTCCACGCCATAGGGAAGGGCGTCCTGATCGCCGAGATCCAGCAGGCGTCCGACGTGACCTACCGGATCCATGACTACGACCGCGTCGATGCGAACGGACGCCGGCGCGCGCTGGACACGGACAACGCCATCGCCGCACTGGATGTCGGTGCCGACCAGGATTGCAGGCTCGCGTATCAGGAAATCCTGAATGCGCCTGCCCGCCTCGTGCACTGCGAGCATTTCACGGCCGATATATTGGCGTGTTCTGAAACGGTCGTGCGGAATTACGCGTTCGACTCGTTCGTTATCCATGTCTGCGTACATGGAGCCTATACGATCGATTATGGCCGGGGGCGGCTGGACGTGCGTATCGGCGATTGCGTCCTGATTCCCGCGGCAATTGAATCCGTCAACCTGGAAACAGAATCGGGATTCAAGTTACTGGAGTGTTTTATCGTTTAAGTTTTTTTTCGCGGTTTCCCTCTTTTTGGGTCGTACTTGACCCCGTCTGTCCTTATCGCCTTTACCGGCGAGGCGCATCTATTCACTAAACAAAGTTCATGCTGTGGCGATAATGCGTCATTCCTTAAAAAGCTTTGAGCTTTATCAAAAACCCTTGAGTTTCTTTTTGTGCCCGAGGTAGACTACGCAACGAATTAATTGTTTCCTTGCCGAAATTTTTTCGCTTCCAGCATGACTGAATCCGGTTCGTGTTGGAGCGGGTTTCGGCGAATTGCCGCGCCGATGTCGAGCGAGCGAAAAGCGCATCGAATACCGTGAGAAACCATAGCCGGATGCATTTTGAGCCGGCCTTGGGCGGCTAAAAAGTGGTAGGAGTTACAATGATGTTGTGCGCTAACATTTTCTGTCCCGGCCTTGGGACGAGCTCGAGATTCTGGCGGCGCGCGACGCTGGCGCTGATGACGGCGACCACGGTGGCGACGTCGCTCTGGGCACCGGCCGCGCACGCCGCAGTCCCGGCGGGCTGGAAGGACCACGGCTTCGCACTCGATACCGCCGGCATGCCGCTGCACCAGGTGCTGGAGCGGTTCGCCACCGAATACGGCGTGGAGGTCGTGTTCGACGTGCCGGATCGGGCCGTGAAAAAAGAAACCCTGCGCGCGAGTGGCGGCGCCGACTTGCTGGACCGGTTGGCGCAGGCCTGCCGCTTCCGCTGGTTCGTCTACGGCGACACGCTGCATATCGTTCCCCGCGAAGACAATGTGTCGATGCGCCTCGAGCTTGGCGCGAACGCCGTGCGGGATGCCAGGGGCGTGCTGGCCGGCGTGGGTTTGTACGAGAGCCGCTTCGGCTGGGTGGAGCTGCCGAAGGAAGGCGCCGTCGTCATCAGCGGGCCGCGCGAGTACGTCCGCCTGGCGCGCGAGGTCCTGGTGCCCGCCCGGCCAGGCGACGCCATGAACGACATGCAGCCGATGGTGTTCCGCCTGAAGTACGCCGGCGCGACCGACCGCGTGATCACCGCCCGCGGCAGGACGGAAACCATCCCCGGCATGAAGACGATCCTGTCGAACCTGCTGGTCGGGCAGCCGGCCTCCGCCTCCGTGCAGGCCGCCGACGCCGGCCATCCGCGCATCGACGCCGACCCCTCGCTGAACGCCGTCATCATCCACGACGCGGCCGGCAAGCGCGCCATGTACCAGGCACTCATCGAGCAGCTCGACGTGTTGCCGCGCCAGGTCGAAATCGACGCGCTGATCGTCGACGTCGACCGGGACAAGCTGCCCGGGCTGGTCGCCGGCGCGGCGCCCGCGGCGCCCGGGGCGACGTTGCTGGTCAACGATGCCGCCGGCCTGGTCGCCAGGCTGAAAGCGCTGGAAGCCAGCGGCGATGCGCGCATCGTGGCCACGCCGGGCGCGCTGACGCTGAACAACGTGGCCGCCGTGCTGGACCTGCGCCAGTCGCGCTACATCCCGCTGGTCGGCGAGCGCGTCGCCGACGTGGCCGAGGTGAGCGCCGGGACGCTGCTGCGGGTGGTGCCGCGCCTCGTCGACGATGGCGGCACCCGCGTGCGGCTGGACGTCGACATCGAGGACGGCAACCTGGGCAGCGGCACCGACGCGCAAGTCACCCGCTCGACCCTCAGTGCGCTGGCCATCGTCGACGTGCGGCAGATGCTGATGATCGGCGGTTACGGGACGGAGGCGATGTCCGGCGACCGGGCGTCTCCGTCATTGCTGGGCAACCTGTTTGGCCACAAGGACACGCCGGGAACCCGGCGCGAGCGCCTGTACCTGATCACGCCGCGCCTGGCCGGCGGCACGCCGGCGCAGGCCGCAGCCGAACCGGCCGCGGCGCCGCAGCCGCAGCCGCAGCCGCAGCCGCTTGCTTCCGCGCCCGTGCCCGCACCTGTGCCGCCCGCCCCGGCGGCGGTGCCGGCGCCCGCGCCGGCCGCGGCCGCAGTCGCGCCGGTCGCCGCCGCGGTCGTGCCGGTGCGCGCGGCGCCCGTCGCGCCCCCGCCGCCGCCCGAGCCGACCTGGGCCGTGTTGCAAAGCGATAAAACCCTGAACGGGACACTGCAACGGTGGGCGGCCGGCGCCGGCTGGCAACTGATGTGGGAACTGCCCGTCGATTACGCCGTGGCGGTGCGCACCGAACTGCACGGTTCCTTTGCCGACGCCGTCGGCATGGTGGTGAAGAGCATGGAGGGAGCGGACGTGCCGATGAAGGCGATTTTCTACGACGGCAACAAGGTGCTGCGGATCGTTGCGAAAGGAACCGAACCATGATGACCAAGCGCTTGCAGGCGGTGTTGCCCCTGCTGCTGCTGTCGGCGTGCGGCGGCATGTCGGCCCGGCTGGACAAGACCATCGACGACACCGGCGGCCAGGTGGCCACCCTCGTCCGGGACACCGGCCATACCGCGAACGGTGTCGTGGCCAGGGCGCCGTCGTCGGTCAGCCACGAATCCGGCATCTGGCTCGGCAAGGACGTCGTCAAGCTGGGGCAGCCCGCGTTGCCGAAGATCTTTTTCGAGAACGCCGTGTTCGACAAGACGGTCGCGTCGCTGGCCGAGCTGGCGGAACGGATCAGCGTGCGCACCGGCCTGCCGGTGAAGGTGACGCCCGACGCGCTGGACGTCGCCGCAGGCATGCGCAGTACGCCAGCCGGCGCCGCCGTGCCGCTGCCGCCGGGTGGCGTGGGCGATGCCCGTGCATTGGCCGGCCCGCCGTCCGCGCGCGGTGGCGGGGTCCGCATCTACTACACGAACGGCAACCTGCGCGGCCTGCTCGACACGGCGGCGGCGCGCTTCGGCGTGTCGTGGAAATATGTTGACGGCACGATCCAGTTTTTCCATACGGAGTCGCGCACCTTCCAGATCAACACGCTGCCCGGCGATTCGACGTTCAACGCCAGCGTCACCAGCGGCGCCACGTCGAGCCCGGGCACCGGCGCCGGCACCGGCGGCGCCGCGGGGGCGGGCGGCGGTGCGGGCACGACGAATGGCGTGACCGCCAACAACAGCCAGAACACGGCGGTGGCGTCCAAGCTGTCGGTCTATGGCAGCATCGAAAGCGTGATCAAGGCCATGTTGTCGAGCTACGGCAAGGTGGTCATCTCGCCGGCGACCGGGTCGATCACGGTGGTCGACACGCCCGACACGCTCGACCGGGTGGCCGCATACATCGAGAACGAGAACCGGACGCTCGAGCGCCAGGTGGTCATCAACGTCACCGTCCTGTCGGTGAGCCTGAACGACAGCGAAGACTACGGCATCAACTGGAACCTGGTGTACACGACCCTGCGCCAGAAGTACGGGCTCACCAGCGCGCCGTTCGCGCTGGACGGGACCCGGTTCTCCGCCGGTGTGCTGGGCGATTCGCGCTTCGCGGGCAGCACCGCGATCATCGACGCGCTGTCGAAGCAGGGCAAGGTGCGGCGCCAGACCACCGCGTCGGTGATCACGCTGAACAACCAGGTGGTGCCGCTGCAGGTGGCCAAGCAGACGTCCTACCTGCAGCAGTCGCAGACGACGGTGGTGCCCCAGGTCGGCACCACCACGACGCTGATTCCGGGCACCGTCACGTCGGGTTTCAACATGAGCATCCTGCCGCACGTGCTCGCCAACGGCACCGTGCTGCTGCAGTTCTCGACCGACATCTCCGCGCTGAACACGATCCGCGAAGTGCAGAGCGGCGGCAGCAAGATCGAGACGCCGGAAATCGATACCCGCAATTTCCTGCAGCGCGTGGCGATGAAATCGAACGAGACGCTGATCATCAGCGGGTTCGAGCAGACCGACGACAACCTCGACCGCCAGGGCGTGGGCAGCGCACGCAACGTCGCGCTCGGCGGCGGCATCAAGGCGGCCAGCGCCAAGGAATCCATCGTGATCCTGATCACCCCCACGACGGTCGGCCCCTGACGCGAAGCGATCCGGCATCATGGCCATCCATATCATCCAGATTGAAAAGCACCGGTTCGTGTGCGGCCTGTTCTGGCAGTCGCTGTCGCGGCCGCGCGAACTGGCCAGGGAAGCGCGCGAACTGGGCGCGAAGATCGACTCCGACCTGTACGTGCTGCGCACCGACCAGTCGACCGCGCAGGCGGGCTTCGGTCAGAGCGCGGACGGCGCGCGCCGCGGCATGTTCTCGCTGGGCGCGATCATCTCGAAGACGCTGGCGCTCGAAGGCGCCTACTTCGACGGCGAGAAGCAGCGGGTCCACAACTGGCTCGCCGCGCTCAGGCTGCCGGACGGCATGTGGGCCTATTTCGCGGCGCGCGACGCGAACTTCCTGCCGAACGGCGATTTCGCCGGCACCCGCGAGGAAGTCATGGAGCGCCTGCACAGCGACTATGGCCTGGGCGGCTGGAACGTCGTCCTCGGCGATGCCGAGCTGGCCGACTACGGCTTCCACAACTTCGAGGCGCGCACCGTCGAGAGCTTCATCCCGCACCGCAAGGACGGGCGCATCCGCGCGCATCGCTGGTGGGGCCTGCAGCCCGTGCACACCCGGGGCAATCGCTGGCCGGCGCTGGCGGCGGCCGTCCTCGCCCTGGCGCTCGCCGGGGGCTGGATCCATGTCCAGCGCCTGCGGGCCGAGCAGCGGGCCGCGCAGGCGGCCGAAGAGGCGCGCATCGCCGAGCGCCAGGCCGTGCTGCGGCGGGCGGCGCCGTCCGTGCAGCCGCCGCCGTGGGGCGGCAAGCCGACGCCGACGAGCCTCGCCAGGGCCTGCGTCGACGGACTGGGCCATCTTGCCGCCGGCGGCTGGCTGCTCGACGAGTACGTCTGCACCGCCGACACGGCCAGCTACGCATGGTCGCGCCACGGTTCCACGCTGGACCTGCTGCGTGCCGAGGTGCCGGATGCCGTGTTCGACCTGGGCGGCGAGAAGGCCACCCTGGCCGTGCCGCTCCGGCTCGAACGGCGCCCGCCCGAGGCGCTGCTCGAACGCCGCGCATTGATGGAACCGATCATCTCCGAACTGCAACACATGGGCATAGCGTTCAGGATCGCCAGCCTGCCGCCGCCGGCGACGCAGCAGGCGCAGACGCAGACCCGGGCGCCCGCGCCGCAGTGGCAGGCGTATTCGTTCAGCTGCGACAGCCAGGGGCTGTTGCCCACGGCCCTGGCCGAACTGCTGGACCGGCCCGGCGTGCGTATCGACCGGATCGTGAACCGGGCCGGTCACTGGTCAATCGAAGGAGTCATGTATGTCAAATAAATCCCTCTGGTGCGCGCTGCTCGTGTCGATGTTCGGCTGCGCCCACGCGTACGCCGATCCGACCGCCGAAAAGCTGAGCCGGATCGAAGGCGAGACGCTGCTGCTGAAGGCGCGCGAACGCCAGCTCGACGTGCAGGGCAGCATCCTCATGAAGCAGAACCAGATCGCCACGATCCAGGCGGCCACCACCGCGCTCACGCATGCGCCCGGCGCCGGCGATCCGCAGGTACGCGGCGTCGAGGGCGTGGGGCGCGCGGTGTTCGCGACCCTGCAACTGGGCGACGGCACCGTCATCGAGGTGCAGCCCGGCGACATGCTGCCGAAAGGGATGCGGGTGGTGTCGATCGCGCCGGGCAACGTCATCGTCAGCAAGGGCAAACAGCGGGTCCGCCTGGCGCAGGCGGCGCCGCCCCAGCCGCAATTCGGATCCGCCTTGCCGCTGCCGCCCGCGGTCCCGGGCCCGCCGCCGGGCCTGCCCGCAGGGAGCGCGCGATGAACCTGCTCGCGTTGGACCGGGCGGAACCGCGCGCCACCGGACGGAGCGAACAGCAGGGCGGCGTCGGCGACATCGGCACGGCCGCCGTGCTGAGCGGCGCGGGCACGTTCGAGGCCAGCGCCGAGGAGCGCAAGCTGCTGTGCCTGCTGAGCGACGGCCGCCTGCTCGTCGCCGAGGGACAGAGCCTGAACCGCCACGTGCTGTCGTACATCGCGCGGCTGGAAAAGATGCGCCGGCCGTTCCAGGTGACGTTCTCGCGGATCGAGGTCATCGCCCGCGCCTACCAGGGCGGCGGGAGTGCGCAGCCGCAGCACGAACACTCGCTCATGCAGGTGACGGCCAAGGACCTGCTCAACCGGGCCTGCCAGGCGCGCGCGTCCGACATCCATATCCGCGTCCGCAAGGATTGCACGGAGACGTGGTTCCGCATCCACAACGACCTGGTGCCGAAGGGCGTGCAGACGCGCGAATACGGCGAGCGCCTGCTGGCGACGCTGTACGGGGCGATGACGTCGGTGTCCGACAATTCGTACAAGCCGATGGAGCGCCAGGACGCCGCGATTTCCGACCGCGACAAGCTGCCGCCCGGGCTGTACGGCGTGCGTATCGCCACCGCGCCCACCAGCGAAGGCGCCGTCATGGTGCTGCGCCTGCTGTACAACGACGCCGGCGACAACGTCGACCTGCGCCCGCTCGGCTTCAGCGAGACGCACGCCGGCATGCTCCAGCAGATCAAGGAGCAGCCGATCGGGATGAACATCATCAGCGGTCCCACCGGATCGGGGAAATCGACCACGCTGCAGCGCATCCTGTCCGGCGAAATCATCGAGGCGGGCGGCAAACTGCACGTGCTGACCGTCGAAGACCCCGTGGAATACCCGATCGAAGGCGCGGTGCAGACGGCCGTGACCAATGCCAGCACGGAAGCGGACCGCGCGCGCCAGTTCTCGGCCGCGATCTCGAACGCGATGCGGCTCGATCCCGACGTCATCATGATCGGCGAGATCCGCGATGCGGCGTCGGCGCAGAACGCCCTGCGCGCGGCGATGACGGGCCACCAGGTGTGGACGACGGTGCATGCCAACAGCGCGCTGGCGATCGTCGACCGGCTGCTCGATCTCGGCCTGCCGATGAGCCTGGTGGCGGACCACACGATCATCACGAGCCTGATCAGCCAGCGCCTCGTCAAGGTGCTGTGCCCGCATTGCAGCCGGCCGCTGGTGGACGCGCCGGAGGCGCTGCCGCCGGCGCTGTACGCCCGCGTCCGGCAAGCGGTGGGCGGCGCGCTGCCGCGCGTGCGCGTGACCGGCGACGGCTGCGAGCATTGCGCCATGCAGGGCACGGTGGGGCGGTCGGTGCTGGCGGAAGTCATCGTGCCGGACGCCCAGTTCTTCAAACTCATCCGGGCCGGCGACAAATGCGCGGCGGTCGCGTACTGGATCGAGCACCTGGACGGCCGCACGATGCTGGGCCACGCGATCGACAAGGTCGCGGCCGGCCAGATCGATCCGCGCATGGCGGAAAAGGTGGTCGGCCACCTCGCGGCGCCGGGATCCCGGCTGGAGGTGGTCCATGCGGTTTGACGTCACGCGCGCCTGGGCGAAGACCCAGTTCTCGGCGGCGGCGCGCGTGCGCCTGTACCGCAAGATCGCCAAGATGCTCACCAACGGCCTGCCTTTGCTGCGGATCCTGGAAGTCCTGCGCGAACGGGCGTCGGACAATGGCCGCAAGCCGCAGGAGCCGCTGGCGATCGTGCTCGACGATTGCCGCCGGCAGGTGCAGAACGGCCGGATGCTGTCGGAAAGCCTGGAAGGCTGGGCGCCGCGGCCGGAACGCATGATCCTGCTGGCCGGCGAACAGTCCGGCAACGTGGAGGCCGCGCTGCTGGCCGTCGTCGACGTCGTGCAGGCGCAGCAGCGCATCAAGGCGGTCATCGTCGGCGGGCTCGTTTACCCATGCGCGATCCTGGCGCTGATCCTCGTCTACGTCTACCTGTTCGGCACGAAGGTCATTCCCGAGTTCACCCGCATCACCGACCCGACGAACTGGCATGGCGCCGCCAGGTCGCTGTACGTCATGTCCGAGGTGGTCCAGCACTGGATGCTCGCCATCGTCGGCGCGCTGGCGCTCGTCGCGGGCGGCGTCGCCGCGGCGCTGCCGCGCTGGCGCGGCAACCTGCGCGTGTTCGCCGACCGCTTCGCGCCGTTCTCGATCTACCGGCTGGTCGTGGGCAGCGGTTTCCTGCTGGCGTTCTCGGCCTTGCAGACGGCCGGCGTCACGGTCGAGAAGTCGCTCAGCCGCCTGTCCGACATGGCCGATCCGTGGCTGCGCGAACGCCTCGACGGCGCGCTGCTGGGAGTGCGTTCCGGCCTCAACTGCGGTGAAGCCATGCGCAACGCCGGTTACGGTTTCCCGTCGGCCGAAGTGATCGACGACCTGTGCGTGTACGCCGAGTTCCGCGGATTCGGCGAGGCGCTCAAGGTGATGGCCGACGAATGGCGGGAAGAGGGGATCGAGCAGATTTCCAATCAGATGAAGATCCTGAACGGCGTCGCCATCCTCGTGATGGCCGCCGTGATCGGCTGGCTGGTGACGGGTTTCTTCGGCATCCAGCACGAGATCGCAACGATGACACGCGCAGTACATTGATTCCAACAAAAAGGAGATACAACATGTTTGCCACCATGCCCCAACGCCGCGCCCGCCTCGCCCGCCTGCACCGCCAGCGCGGCGCCTCGCTGCTGGAAGCCATCGCCTACCTGGGCGTCGCCGCCATCGTGGTGCTCGCCGCGGTATCGCTGCTGCAGAATGCCTTCGGCAGCGCGCGCTCGAACCAGACCATGGAAGAGATCACGGGACTGCGCACCGCCGTGCACAAGATGTATGCGGGCCAGTCCTACAACGATGCCACCATGGTGGCCAACCTGGTCGCGGCGAAAGCCATTCCCGGCACGCTGACGCTCGGCGCCAATAATGCCATTACCAATGCGTGGGGCGGAACGGTGACTGTTGCGAAAGTGGACGCGGCAAATTTCAGAATCACCTATGAAAACGTGCCGCAGGAGGTGTGCATGAACGTCGTCAGCGGCGCGTCGGGCTGGACCAGGATTGCCGACGGGGACGACGGCAACGCGATTACCGTTTTCCCCGTCACTGCGGCCAGCGCCGCGGCGCTGTGCAAAGCGTCGACCACGATCGCGTTCACGTCAAACTGAGCTTGAGTCAATGTGGGCCGTCCTGATCATGGCCGTCGTGGTCGCGCTCGGTGGCTGGTACGGATGGCCGGCCGAACACGGGCGCGAGGCCGTGGTCGAGCAGCAGGCGCGCGACGATGCCGGGACCATGGCGGTCTACCGGGACGCGGTGATGGCGTACTTCAAGGCGAACAACGTCACCGACACCAGCGTGAGCCTGGCCGGCCTGAAGGGGGCCGGCGTGCTGCCGGCGTGGTCGAAACTGGCGACCAGCCCGACGGTGGCGTGGACGAATTACCGCGACGGCGCGGGGCAGATCTACATTTTCCCCGCCGCGGCGGGCGCGCGGCCGATCGTCGCGGAACTGTTGGCGCTGTCGCGCAACTCACTCAACGTCGGCGTCTACCGGGCGGCGGACCATACGCTGTTTTCGCCCGTGGACGGGACGCGCATCGCGCTGCCGACGCTGGGCGACGCCGTCATCCCGGACGGCGCGCCGGTGTGGCTGGCGCAGGCACCCTGCGATTGAGGAAACAACGATGAACACGATGCGGCGGCAGCGCGGCATGACCCTGATCGAAGTGTTGGCGGCGCTCGCCATCGCGTCGGCGCTGCTGGTCGGCCTGGCCAGCATGATCGGCGATTCGATCGAAGAAGTGAAGGAACAGCAGGCCGCCCTGCAGCAGGCGCAGGTCGTGGCGGCCGCGTCCAGGTATGTCGCGGCGAATTACAGCGACCTCGTCGCCAGCACGGGCGGGGGCGCCGTGACGGCCGTCACCGTGGCGCAGCTGACTGCGGCCGGCTTCCTGCCTGCCGGCTTTGCCGCGACCAACCCTTACCAGCAAGCGGCATGCGTGCTCGTGCGCCAGGGCACGCCGGGCCGGCTCGACGCGCTGGTGGCCGGCTACGGCGGCACCGCGATACCGGACCGCGCCATCGCGGCGGTGGCCATGATGGCGGGGCAGGGCGGCGGCTACATCAGCGCCGCGCAGCCCGCCACGGCGCGCGGATCGTCCTGGGCACTCGCCACCGCCGCCTACCAGGGTGTGGCCTGCGGCGGCGCGACGGTCCTGAACGGCACCGCCGGCCACGATGGCGGCCACCTCGTGTCGGGCCTGTTCTACGACGGACCGGGCCAGTTGTCGACCGATTTCCTCTACCGCGACGTGGTGCCCGGACGTCCGCAGCTGAACCGGATGAACACGCCGCTGGGATTCGCCGGGACCGCCCTGGTGACGCTGGGCACGGCATGCGGCGGCGCGGCGGCCATTGGGATCGACAGCGCGAGCCGGACGGTGGCGACGTGCGGGGCCGACGGCCTGTGGCAGGCGGTGTCGACGTGGAAGGCGCCGGTGGCCAATTTCGCCGACCTGCCCGCCACGGGCAACACGACCGGCGACGTGCGGATGGTCACCGCATTGAACCGCGGCTTCACCTATTCCGGCAGCGCATGGGTGGCGCTGGCCGTCGACGAGAAGGACGATCTGCACGTGCCCGGCACGGTCTACGGGGACACGGCCGTCGTCAGCGGCGGCCCCGTGACGGCGGAAAAGACGGTGACGTCGAACCACGGCGGGATCAAGGGCGACTGGGTGGTCGGCAGGAACTGGGTGGAGGGCCCCACGGTGTATCTCAATCAAGCCATCGTGGCGGGCACGCCCTGCAATATCCCGAATCCGGACGGCAGCATCACGTACAACATCGGCTCGGTCAAGAAAGATGCGAACGGCGTCCTGCTCTCGTGCCAGCCGCCGGATAACGTCTTCAAATACCTGAATGGAACGCTGACCCCATGAGCGGCACATCCACACCGCGCCGCGCGGCGGCAACCCTCGCGTGCGTGCTCGCGTGCGGCCACGCACAGGCATGCTGGGAGGACGCCGGCGCGCGCTACGGCGTGAACCCCTACCTGCTGTATGCCATCGCCAAGACGGAATCGGGCTTGAATCCCACTGCGATCGGCCCGAAGAACAAGAACGGTTCCTACGATATCGGGCTCATGCAAATCAACAGCAGCTGGTTGCCGACCCTGCGCCGGTACGGCATCGGCGAGGCCGAGTTGATGGATGCCTGCACGAACATCGAGGTCGGGGCGTGGATCCTGTCGGGGAAGATGCAGAAGCTGGGCAATTCATGGACCGCCGTCGGGGCCTACAACGCCGGCAAGCCCGAGCTGCGCATCGCTTACGCGAAAAAAGTCTATCGCAACCTGCCGCGCGCGGCCCTCGAGGCCCAGCGCTGACCGGTTTGCGCCGCATACATCATTGTTGAGACGTTCGCGCGGCCGCGCGCATGACCTTGGAAGTTGATATGAAAACGATTTCGTCGACGATAACACCGATCAGCGACCGCCCGGCAGCCGGGACCGCGTCCACCGCCAAGCCCGAGACCAGCCGCGCGCCGAAGCGCACGTTCGGGTTTTCCTTGCCGGTGCTGGGCCGGCGCCCGAAGACGCAGCCGTCCGCGGCGAACGTACAGGCGCCGCTGCAGCGGCTGGAACAGTTCAGCGCCCGGCACGCGCAGACGCAGGCGCCCGCGCCGGAGCGGGTCACGCTGGCGGACATGCTGCATGCGGACAAGTCGCCGACGCTGGCGGAACTGATGCGGGCGGATGACGACGCCGCGTCCACGCCCGCGGCGCCGGCCGCGCGCCCGAAGACGTTCGGCAAGCTGGCGTCGGGGCCGAAGATCGACTGCATGGCGGACACGCTGACGTCGATCGATCGCCTGGACGAGCAGCAAGTGTCGCAGATCACGGAAGCGCTCGGCATGGGCCCCGCGGCCGCGCCCGGCCGCGAGCGGGACGCCCAGCTGAAAGCCGCGGGCCGCCTGCTGCGCGCGCCGCTGGATCTCCATCCGCCCGCGCCGGACAGCGCGACGATCGGGCGGACGCAATTCGGCCGGGGCATGCCGCCCGACGTGCTCGCCTCGCTGTCCCGGGCGGCCAGGGCGGCCAATTGCTTCGTCACCGAGCGCCAGGTCGCCGGTCCCGACGGGAAGACGGTGAACATGCTGCAGGTGCATTTCGCAAACCGGGGCGACCAGGAAGGCGAGCCGCTCGCGTCCCAGCCGGACTCGGTCAACTACCATGCCGTGCAACGGCTGGCGGCGCGCTTTGCCGAAGCGCTGTCCCCGATCGTCCGGACCGACGACAGGGAATACCGGATCGAGTACGTGGCGTGCCCGCGCGGGCAGGGCGGCAGCGCCGACGTGTTCGCGGACCAACTCGCCCGGCAGATGCCGATGAGCTACCAGCCCGCACGTACGGAGCTGACTTCCGATCACTACATGGACGCTTCGATACGCACGTCGCGCCTGTTCAGCCTGCTGCCTGCGGGCGAGCGGGAACAGCTGGTGCGTGCGGCCCACGTCGCGCACATGGTGTGGGACGAGCAGGTCGGCATGGACGAGCACGGCAACCAGCGGCTCGAGGTGCGCGTGATGTTCGGCGGCACACAGAACATGCGCGACGTCAAGCAGGCCTTCAGCAGCATCGGCCAGTCGGTGGGCAAGGTGTTCAAGGCGAACCACGAGGCGGCCGTGCTGGTGGCGAAGGCCATCGAGACCGCCCAGGCCAAGACGCGCAACGTGAAATTCGAGTACATCGCGGGCGGATCGATGGGCGGCGCGAGCGCGCAGCTGTTCGCCGCCGCGGTCGAGAGCCGCGTGAAACTGTACGACCCGGCGCCGCTGATCCTGTTCGATCCGCAACTGCCGAACGAGGCCCAGGCCAGGCATGCCATCAAGGACGGCAAGCTGGGCTACGACTATGCCAAACCGCGCGGCATCGCCATCACGCTCGACTATGCGGAGCGTTCGCGCAAGAGCCTGATGGGACGCATGAAAGGGCTGGGCTTCAAGTCGCCCGGCCTGGTGCGCCTGAAGCTGGGCCTGAGCGCGTACGACCGCACCAAGCACCTGCCCGACGGCGGGACGGAACTGCGCCCGCCGCGCACGTCCGGGCCGCCGGGCATGGGCTACCATGCGGATCCGGGCCTGTACAAGAGGGCGCTCAACCGGTTCACCGGGATGGTGGGGTTGCGGCGCTGAACCTGCGCTCAGCCGACGTCGGCCTGCTTGCCCAGCACGAGGAGCAGCAGCGCCATCCGGATCAGGATACTGTTCGCCGCCTGGCGGAAATAAGCGGCGTTCGGCAGGCTGTCGACGTCCGTGTGCAGTTCGTCGATCCGGGGCAGGGGATGCAGGATCACCGCGTCCTTGCGGCAGCGCGATTCCACTTTGGCGCGGGTCAGGACATAGCTGCCGCGCACGGTCGCCCTCACTTTCGCGTCGGCGATCCGTTCGTCCTGGATGCGCGTCAGGTAGACCACGTCGGCCTCCTCCAGCGCGGCGTCCAGGTTGCTCGTCCGGATCGCCTGGCATCCCATGTCGCGCACGCCGCGGAGGATCGCGTCGGGAATCTGGAGTTCGGGCGGCGCGACGAACAGGAAACGCACGCCCGCATGGAGACACAGCAGGTTGACGAGGGAAGGCACGCAGCGCCCGAACTTCAGGTCGCCCACCACGGCGATCGTCATGCCGTCGACGCCGCGCCCGGGCCGTTCCTCGAGGATCGTGAACAAATCCTGCAGCGCCTGCGTGGGATGCTCGCCATTGCCGTCGCCGGCATTGATGACCGGCACGCTCGACACGGCGGCCGCTTCGGCGGCGGCGCCGCGCTGGTGATGCCGCATCACGATCACGTCGCAATAGGATTGGATCATGGTGATCGTGTCGGCCAGCGACTCGCCCTTGGCCAGCGACGAGTTGACGGTCCCGGTCGTGCTGTTGACCTGGCCGCCGAGGCGCATGAACGCGCTGGCGAAACTCATCCGCGTGCGCGTGCTGGGCTCGAAGAACAGGTTGCCGAGGATGTAGCCGTCGAGGACGTTGCTCGTGGCCTGGCGCGCGGCGATGGGCTTCATCCGGCGCGCCAGGTCGAACAGGGTGTCCAGCCCCGCAAGGTCGAACTGGTTCACTGAAACGATACTGCGGTTCTCGAATTCCAAAGCATACTCCGTTGTCCGCCGGGCCGGTCAACCGCGCATTCTGGAGGAAAACATCGGCGGCATGTGCGGACCGACAGCGGATTGACGGCCAAGTGACAGGAAAATGCAAGACTTCCCGTCCGCCGGACGACTGGTCAGCCAAAGACAGCCGCGCTATACTCAAGCAAGTCCTACATTACCCAGGTGCATCATGTCCGACGATTTTTCGATATCCCGTGAATTACTGGAGGAGCTGATCTCCCTCGTCAATTCCGGCCAGAGCTTCTCGGATATTCATATCGAGCAGGACATGCCCGTCATGATCAAGTCGCCGCGCGGGTGGCGCCAGGTCGGCACGGAACCGGTCACGCTCGAGGACATGCTGCCCGTGCTGAACGCCATCGACGAGGACTGGGAAGACAAGATCGTCGAAAGCGCGATCGACCGGCCGTTCATCCTCACCGACTACCGGCTGCGCTGCAACGTGTTCCGCTCGTCGTCCGGCTCGAAGACGACCATTTCGATCCGCCGCCTGCCGCTGCGCCCCATCGCGCTGGATCAGACCGGCCTGCCGCACTACGTCAAGACCGTGCTCGAGGCGACCCGCGGGATCATCCTGATCACGGGGCCGACCGGCTCGGGCAAGACGACGACGATCGCCTCGATGCTCGACCAGATCAACGCCACGCGCAGCGCCCACATCATCACGATCGAGGAGCCGATCGAATACCAGCTGCGGCGCAAGCAGTCGATCATCTCGCAAAAGGAAGTCCCGACCGACACGGCCACGTTCTCGTCCGGCCTGCGCGAAGCGCTGCGCCAGAAGCCGGACGTGCTGATGGTGGGCGAGATCCGCGATTTCGACACGGCGGACACCGTCCTGCACGCCGGCGAATCGGGCCACCTCGTGCTCGCGACGATGCACACCAACAGCGCGGTCAGCGCGATCTCCAAGCTGCTGGGTTTCTTCCCCGCCGAACAGCGCGAGCAGCGCGCGGCCGGGCTGTCGAATTCCTTGGTCGCGGTGATTTTCCAGACCCTGCTGCCGAACGAGCAGGGCGACGACGTCGTGCTCGCCTACGAAATGGTGTTCAACAATAACCAGCAGGTGGCGCAGTATATCGCCGACCCCGGCAAGCTGCACCTGATCGCCGACTTCATGCGCCGCAAGGAGGACAGCATGTCGCGCAGCCTGAACGACGTCCTGGTCCAGCTGATCGCGAAAAAGGCGATCAACGTGAAGGATGCCATGCGCGCCACCTACAACCGCCTCGAGCTGCACGAGATGGCCAACGCCAAGCGCTGACGCGCCCGGCTTCGCACCCGGCGGCGCGGCTTCGCCCGCCCCGCCCGCCGGCCGCTCGTGTGCCGTCATCCTGTCGAGGGGCACTCCCTCAACCAACCGTACAGGTACCGACATGAGCACATGCGTGCATTCCCAATATTCTCCACAGAATTTTCCCGATTTCCCCAAGGCCCCGGCGGGGCCGTCTCCGCAGCAGCAGACGGACGAGTGGATCAAGCGGCTCGAACACTTGTCCGTCAAGCTGAAGCAGCAGGTCAGGGACGACGACCACGAGCACGGGCACAAGCGCAAGGCCAGTCTGCCGGCCGCGCCCTATCATGATGCCGACGGCGAACCGGAAACCAGGCGCAAGAAGTCATCCAAATCGGCGTCCAAATCGGCGTCCAAACCAACATCCAAACCGCCGGCGGACACCAGCGTGCCTGCCGGCGCCAGACCGGAACGCGGCCAGCCGATGCCGAAGCCGACCGGCATCGTCGACGTCGACAAGCCGATCATCGTGAAGGCCGGCGAGACCTTCGACGGCGGCGGCAAGTACTACCGGCCGACGAAGGCGATCGGCGACGGTTCCCAGAGCGAGCACCAGCAGCCGGTGTTCATCCTCGAACCGGGGGCGACGCTGAAGAACGTCCAGTACTCGGGCGGCGACGGCATCCACCTGATCGGCGACGCCCACCTCGACCACGTCGTCAACCGCGACATCGGCGAGGATGCCATCACGATCGACGGCGAGAAGAACCGCATCCATGACGCGAAGCTGTCCGGCATGTCGGTCGACGACATCCCGAAAGGGCCGGCGAAAGTCGTCATCACGAACAGCTCGTTCTACAACGGTTCCGACAAGGTGGTGCAGGACAATGGCGACGCCGAGGTGCTGATGAAGAACGTCTACGTGAACGGCGCCGGCAAGCTGTTCCGCACGAACGGCGGCCAGCCGATCACGAGCAGGTTGACGGTGCAGGATTCGACGTTCGAGAACGTCAAGGAATCGCTGTTCCGCACCGATTCGAAGACGTCGAGCGCCAGTTTCTCGAATGTCGACGATGGGGGGATGAAGGTGGTGGCATTGACGCCGGATGCCGCGCAGATCAGCGGGACCCGCAAGGTGTCGTACAAGCCGTATTCGGGATGAGGCGGAAGCGGGCGGCGCGCAAGCGTCGCCCGCGCGGGGCGGGACTAGAACTTGTCGGGATCGTCTTCGTTCATTTCGGCGCGGCGCCGCTTGGCGCCTTGCAGGATCTTCTGCAGCATCATGATGCCGAGCGTGCCGATGGCCTGGTCCAGCGCGTCCTGGTCGGCCTGATCCTTGTCTTTGTCCTTGCTCTTGTCCTTCGTCTTGTCGGTCTTCTCCGGCTTCTCTGGCGGCGAAGGCGGTTTGCTGCCGGTCCTGCTCGTGGATGTCATGTCGTCCTCCTGAGATTGTTGGTGGTGAGTGATGGGGAAAGGTCCTGGCTCAGGCGCGCAGCCAGACATAATCGCCGCGTGCGAGGTTCTCGAACATGTCGTCGCGCGCCTTGAAGATGTTGTCGCGCCAGTAGCGCCCGTGTTCGACGTAGTGGTCGATCAAGCCGAGTAGCCACTTGCCGTCGACCTCGTCGTTGAGTGCCACGCGGGCAATCAGGACGATGGCGCCGGTCTCGACTTCCAGGCCGAGCTGCGCCTGGTCCTGCGCGTAGACGGCGAGGTTCGCTTCGAGAAGCAGGCGGAACACCCGCAGCGTCCGGCCCGCGGTGACGACGCCGTACTGGAACGTCACGTACACCGCATCGCCGTCTTCCTCGAAGTGGTCGATCGCCACGTCGAAGCTGTCGATGTCGAGCACGCCGCGCGCGAGCACCTCGTCGGCGCCGGGCACGTCGCGCAGTGCGCAGATTTCGCGGATCAGTTCATCGCGTCGTTCGAGGCTCATCGTTCGTTTTCCGTCGCACAGGTGAAAAAAAAGCCGGCCGGGAGCGGGTTGCGGCTCCCGGCCGGCGCGCCATGCGCGGCCCGATGGCGCGCCGTGGACGTTACTGGACGATGTCCTTCGCCGCCTTCAGGCCCATCGTGCTGATTTTGGCGTGCAGGGTGGCCAGGTTGATCGCGTTTTCGGCTGCTGCGGCGGCTTCGATCGCTGCGATTTGGGCGCCGGTGTTCAGAACTACGGGTGCGTCTGCCATGATGTTTCTCCTGAAAGTAAGTGGATCACTGCTGGATATGCGTGCGGCAGTACCGCACACACTGGTTTGCCGGCTGTGCGCTTGGCACATGGCTGGCGGAACTACTGGATCGCCAGGCGGCACAACTGTGCCGCGGCGCGGAATCCATCGGCCACCGCGCGCCCGGCCTGGGCCTCGGTGCTTGCCGTGTCGGTCGAGCGCGCGGCGCACGCATCGGCCAGGTCGTCGAGGGCCTGCGCCGCGGCGCGGACCTCGTGGTGGCGGCGGGCCTGGCTGCCCGCCTGGGGCAGGTCGTCGAGCACGTCGATCAATGCTTCGGTCATGACTTCGTACATTGCGGTCTCCTTATTGCAAGGTGGTGTTGCCGGAAGCGTCGGCCAGGAAATTCTTGGTGCCGTCGCTCGATTCGATGTAGCGCACGCTGTCGGCATTCAGGGCCGAATCGACCTTGCCCGCGACCGCCAGTTCGTCGATGCGCTCGACCTTGACCCCGACCGTGAGCGGCAGCGGCGCCATGTCGTTGCGGAAGCGCTCGACCACGTCGCGCACCGCGCCGGGCTGGCGCGCCGTGCCGGTGACCTCGAAGCGCCCGGCACCGGCGTAGCGCACCTTGACGTTCGGCTCGTGCAGCGATTCGGCCAGTTCGCGGGCGATGTCGTCGGCCGGCTTGACCTGCCAGCGCAGGCGGCTGCCGGCGACGCCGCGCAGGCTGGCGTGCGCCCTGCGGGCCGCCGCGCCGTTCGCCACGATGCCGCTGACGACGAAGCCGCTCGCCTGCTCGCGCAGCTCGATGCCGGGTTCCTGCAGGCGGTCGAGCGCGCCGCGCACGTCGCGCAGGCTGGCCTGCGCGAGCGGATGAGTGGCTGCCTGCGACGCGGTGCCCACGGTCAGCGCCAGGGCGCCCGCGCCGAGGGACCCGACCAGCATCGCCACCAGTCCGGTGCGCATCCACGAGGCGCGCGGGGCCGGCGGAACGGTCACCGGTTCGTCCGCGGCGGCATCGGCGGCGGCCGGCGCGGCGAGCATCGTCTCGAGCAGCTGCACGTCCGACGGCCACAGTGCATCGTCCGGGCCGGCGCACAGCACCACGTCGCCGAAGCGGCGCGGGGTGAAATCGTCGAGCGTGGACGGGACATCGGCCGCGCCAGCGGCGGCGATCGTGACCCTGTCTTGTGCGTCGGTTGCCAGTTGCATGGTCCCCTCGTTCCAGTCTTGAATCAGGATGTCGGCCGTTGCTTCCGCGCCGATCGACATCGTCGTTGGATTCAACTTTATCCGGGCGCCGGCGTGGAAGCCGGTCAGGATGCGAAGTTCTTTGGTCATGAGCGAATCTCCTTGTTCAATGTGATGCGGTTGCGGCGGCGCCTACCAGCCGCGGCCGCGGCGGATCAGGGCGGCGAGCGCGGATACGCCGAGTGCGCGGCCTTCGCTCGTCCGGCGGCGGCCCAGGTTCAGCAGGACGATCGGCAGCAGCAGGTTGACCGACTCCTCGGCGTCCGTCAGCGGGCGTTTCGGGCCGGCCGGCCTGGCCGCGACCACCAGGCGGTCACGCACGTCGGCCAGCGTGGTGGGACGCGCGCGCTCGGCCTCCGGGAGCGCGAGGAATTCGCGCACGATGGCCAGGATCGGGTACGTGGGGCTGGCGGCCGGGGCCGCGCCCGGCGCGGCGGTGCGCTGGGCCGCGGCGGACAGTGCCAGCAGCGCGCGTTCGGCGCGGGCCTGCGCATCCTTGCTCGCCGCCGCGGCGCGCCATTGCATGAGCAGGCGCGTGGCGTCGCGCGCCGGGCGCGCCAGCGCGCGCATCGTCCAGCGGGGAGCGCTGTGCGCCGCGTCGTCGGCGGCGGCCTGCTGCCGTGCGAAGCCGCCGGCGCCGCCGGGGTCGCGCCCCTGCGACGACGACTGCTGGTCGCGCGCGCCGCGTTCGCCGGTCTTCGCCACCTGCTGGTCGTCGCGCACCAGGTGCTGCTCGAGCATCATCAGCAGGTCTTCGCTTTCGGCGCTCAGGTCGGTGCCGTGCGGATTGTCGGCGTCGCGCTTCTTGCGTCCGGCGGCGCGACGGGCGACCGTTTGGCCGAGCCGGGGGCGGCGCGGTTGCGGCAACAGCGGCTGCAGTCCCTGCGGCGCGGGCTGGTCGGTCTGGGTGGCCGGCCGGGGCGTCTCCGGCGCGGCGGTGGGGAGGGGCGGCAGCCAGCCGCCGCCGATGCGCTGGATGCTCATACGAACATGACCTCCCACAGGCTGCGCGCGAAGCTCAGCACCGCCATGCCGCCCCACGGCGCGCTGACCATGATGGCGACGGTGACGATCACCAGTTTCACGCTTTGCGAAATGCTGGAATCCTGCAGCGACGTGATCGCCTGCAGGAAGGCGACGACGAGGCCCGTGAGCGCCGCCACGGCGACGGCCGGCAGGGACACCATCAGGCACAGCTTCAGCGCCTGGGCGGTCAGGTGGGTGAGGTTATCGTATTCCATGACGTCACTTGTAGGTGGAGATCAGGCCGTGGACCAGCATCGACCAGCCGTCGAGCGAGACGAACAGCAGCAGCTTGAACGGAATCGCCACGTTCGTCGGACTGACCTGCGACAGGCCGAGCGCCATCAGCACGTTCGCGACGACGAGGTCGATCACGATGAACGACAGGTACAGCAGGAAACCGATCTTGAAGGCGGCCGTGAGTTCGCTCAGGATGAACGCCGGCGCCAGCACGATCAGGTCGTCTTCCTTGAGTTCGGCCGCGCGCCCGGGCGGCCAGATCTGGCGCGCCGAGCGCAGGAAGAAGGCCTTCTCGCGCTCCGTCGCATGGGCCTTCAGGAAGGCCCGGAAGGGCTCGCGCCCGGCGTCGAGCAGCGGCATGACCTGGGCCCCGGCCGCCGTTTCGCCCGGCAGGTGCGCGCGGTGCATGGCGTCCATGCCGACCGGCGCCATCACGAAGCACGTCACGATCAGGGCGACGCCGTTCAGGACCGAGTTGGGCGGGACGCCCTGCAGCCCGAGCGCGTTGCGCAGGAGGCCCAGCACCACCACGATCTTGGTGTAGGACGTGACCACCATCGCCACGAACGGCAGGACCGCCAGCGCGAGCGCGGCGACCAGCAGCGAACCGACGTCAGGCGCGGCGTTCATCGGCGTTCGCGATACGGCGGATGTGCAGGCCGAGCTGGTCGCCGATGGCGACGAGCTCCCCGAAGGCCAGGGTCTGGCCGTGCGCCACGAGCCGGATGTCGGCGTCGGCCAGCGCGACCGGCAACGCGAGGATATAGCCCGGCTGCAGGGCGGCGATCTGCCCGATCGGCAGGTTCACCGTCACCACTTCGATGTGGACCGGCAGTTCGACGTCGCTGACGTCGAGCGGGGAGGAGGCGGCATCCGGCGCGGCGCGCAGGGACAGGTCGGGATCGTGGTTCATGGCGTAGGGACTGCTCTCCAGGATGACGTTGCGGGAATCGATGCGCGCGTGCGCATGGACGGCGTGACCGTTGGCGGCGCCCCACAGCAGGGTCGCCTGGCCGAGCGCCGCGTGCGGCGCGAAGCCCGGGGCCGCTGGCCACCCGAGCAGCACGTCGCCCGGACGCAGCGTGCGCAGCAGCGCGGGCGTGGTGTGGCGGGTGCGCAGGCGCAGGCGGGTCGGCAGGGCCAGCGCCGCCAGCGCCGGGGTCAGGACGCCGCGGCCGCGCGGGCCGATGCGCTCCGCCAGCGCGGCGGCCAGCGCGGCGGACACGCCGGCCACGGTGGCGCCCGTCGTGGCCCCGGTGGCGGCCCCGGTGGCGGCGCCGTCGTGGTCGTATTCGAGGTGCAGCACGCCGGCGCGCGAGGCGGACGGCGCGGCGAGGCGCACGTCCCGTACCGCCGGCCGCGTGGCGCCATGGCGCGCCAGCGCCGCCAGCGGGCCGGCCAGGTACAGGCTGGCCACGGCGGCGCGGCACGCTGCCTCCGGTTCGAGGGCGATCGCCTCGAAGGCGGCGTCGGCGTCGACGTGGACGTGCAGCTCGCCCTGGTCGCAAGCGACGGTCAACTGCGCGGTCTTGCCGGTGCGCGGCGGTCCCTCGGGCACGGCCCGCACGGTGCCATGCAGCGCGCCGCGGGCGTCGTACAGGGCGCGTGCCAGGCTGGCCAGCGCCGGCGTGTAGCGGCGCAGCCTGTCCGCCAGCGGGGTCGTTGCCGTTGTGGTTTGCATGGGCTTCCTCAGCTCACTTCCAGGTGGACGGTGACATGGACCGCGATATGCGCGCCGAGGCGCGCTTCCAGACGGCTGCGCAATGCGGCGCCGTTGTCACAGATTAGCTGGCGGGTCCCGGTGTCGCGGGTGTCGAAGCGAAGCGATAGCGTGCCGTCCGAAAGCACCAGGTGCAGGCGGGTGCCAGGCAGGATGGCCGGATCGAGTTCGACCACGACCTCCCAGCGCCCGCCGGCGTGCTCGAGCGCGGGGCCGGTGCAAAAACGGGCGATGCGTTCGGCCAGCCGATCGGCCACCAGGTCGGCCTGCGCGGCGCGGGCGCAGTGGGCGACGAGCCGGGCGCCGAGGGCCCGGATCGAGTCGTCCGGGCCGGCGCCGGGCAGCCGCGGGCGCGGCGGCGGGGGCAGGGCGCCGCCATGGTTCGGCGCATTGCCGTCGCCGCCGTCCCGTTCCTGGCCGGCCTCGCCGTCGTCGTCGTGCGCGCCGCCGTCGTCGGCCGGCCGGTCACGCTCCAGCGCCTGGCGCGCCTGGTCGAGCAGCTGGCCGAAGCGCGCTTCGGCCGCCGGTGGTTGCGCCACCACGATGCGCAGTTCGCGCGGCGAGCGGATGCGGGTCATCGGGGCCTCCCGTTACAGGCCGAGCTGGCCGACCGGGCGCAGGTCGATGTCGCCCAGTTCCTGGAACGAATACACCTGCAGCCACGCCAGTCGCTGCGCGATCATGCGCCGGAAATAGCGCCGGATGTCCATCGACGTGACGACCGCGAGATTCGGCGGCGGATTGGCGCCGACCAGGCGTTCCAGGGAAGCCAGCAACTGGTCGATCTGCTGCGGTTCCAGGGTCAGGTAATTGCCCGCCGGGGTCTGCTTGATCGCCTGGCGAATGGTCTGTTCGACTTCGACGTCGAGCACGATGGCCGGCAGCTGGCCGCCGCCGGCGGCGCGGTGGGCGATGAAGCGGCCCAGGTCGCCGCGCACGTATTCGGTGAGCAGCAACAGGTCTTTTTCCTTGGCGCCCCAATTCACGAGGCTCTCGAGGATGGCGCGCTGGTTGCGTATCGGCACGTGTTCCTCGAGCAGGCGCTTGAGGACCTCGGCGATGCGCAGCACCGGCATGACTTTCTGCACTTCGGCCACGAGGCCCGGATACTCGGTGCCGACCCGGTCGAGGATCCACTGGGTTTCCTGGACGCCGATGAACAGGTGCGCATGCTCCCGCACCGCCACGCCCACGGCGTCGGCCAGCGCGCGCTCGGCGCGCTCCGGCCTGGCCGGCAACTCGAGCGCGGGCTGCGGTACGTCGTGCAGCATGATCTCGACCGCCATGCCGGCGAGGGAATCGGTCGTCCACACGGCGGCGCGCGGGAACGGCAGCCCCAGCTCGTCGACGAGGACGCCGCGGACGGCCGCGAATGCACGGTTCAGCTCGGCCGCATCGAGGCGGTCGGCGAGCGCGGGCGACAGGCGCACGGACAGCGGCGCGGAAAACGCCGGCGCCTGCGCGGCGATAGTCGGGGCCTGGCCCTTGGCGCCGTCGGCGCGCAGCGCGCTCAGTTCCGGGCCGGCGGCCGGCTGTTGGTCGAGCACCTGCTTGCCCATGATGCGCGCGCCGGCGAACAGCGCGGCCGCGAGCAGCAGGAACATCGGCCACGGAAAGCCCGGCACCAGCGCGAAGCCGACCAGCATGGCCGCCGCGCTGTAGAGCGCACGGGAATTCGTGCTCAGCTGCTTGACGATCTCGGTGCCGAGCGAGCGCGGCTTGCTGTGCTCGTCGGACACCCGGGTGATGAGCACGCCGGCCGCGACGGAAATCAAGAGGGAAGGAATCTGCGAGACCATCGCGTCGCCCACCGACAGCACGGCGAAGCGGTCGGCCGCGTCCGCCGCCGACATGCTGTGGTAGGTCACGCCGATGACGATGCCGGCCAGGATGTTGACCATGGTGATCACCAGCCCGGCGATGGCGTCGCCCTTGACGAACTTCATGGCGCCGTCCATGCCGCCGTGCAGCTGGCTCTCGATCGACAGCATGGTGCGGCGGCGCTGCGCCTCCTCGGCGGTCAGGTTGCCGGCGCGCACGTCGGCGTCGATACTCATCTGCTTGCCGGGCATCGCGTCCAGCGTGAAGCGGGCGCCGACCTCGGCCACGCGCTCCGACCCCTTGGCGATGACGATGAACTGGACGATGGCGATGATCAGGAACACCACCAGGCCGACGACCAGGTTGCCGCCGACGACCAGCTCGCCGAAGCTTTCGATGATGTGGCCGGCCTCGGCATGCAGCAGGATCGACTTGGTCGAGGCGATGTTCAGCGACAGCCGGAACAGCGTGGTGAACAGCAGCAGCGACGGGAACGAGTACAGCGAGGTCGCGTTGGGGATGTACAGCGTGACCATCAGCAGCAGCACGCTGATCGTGATATTGAGCGCCAGCAGGCCGTCGATCACGACGGTCGGCAGCGGCAGGATCATCAGGGCGATCACCGCGACGATGAGTACGGCGATCGAGACTTCCCCTCCCAGGTCGTTCAGGCGGAATGATTTCATGGGCTACCTCTCTGTCACGGTGTTGGGACTCGGGGCCCGCATGTCCTCGACCCACGCCAGCACGGCGGCGACCGAATCGAACAGCGGTTCCGGAATGGCGTCGTTGACGGCCACGAGGAACAGCGCGCGCGCCAGCGGCGGGTTGCCGACGATCGGCACGCCGAAGCGCATGGCCTGTTCGCGGATCACTCTGGCGTCGCCGTCGACGCCCTTGGCGATCACGCGCGGCAGGCCCGTCTCGCCGGGGTCGTAGCGCAGCGCCACCGCGTAGTGGGTCGGGTTGACCACCACCACGTTGGCGTTGGCCACCGACTCGTTCGGCGGGGCGGAGGCGTTTTCACGCCCGATCTTGCGGCGCTCGTTCTTGATGTGCGGGTCGCCTTCGGAATCCTTGTTCTCGCGCTTGACCTCGTCCTTGCTCATCTTGTGGTCGCGGATGAACAGCCAGTGCTGGATGCCGTAGTCGGCCACGCCGATGATCGCGTACAGCACGCCGGCCACGCCGAACACCTTGCACAGCACGCCCCAGGCGACGTCGGCCAGGCCGCCGACCGGCTGGTAGACCACCCCGAGCACCAGCGGCACCAGCAGCATACCGGTGCGGACCAGCACGGCGCCGATCAGCAGGGCCTTGAGCACCGCCTTGAGCAGGTCGATCAGCGAGCGCACCGAAAAGATGCGCTTCAGGCCCGAGGCCGGGTTGATCGCGTCGAACTTGAGTTCCAGCGGCTTGAACGAGGTCTGCAGGCCGACCTGCGCCACCAGCGCGCCGACCGCGGCGAGCGCCGCGACGGCCACGACCGGCAGCACGAGGGCCAGACCGTGGGTGGCCGCGGCGACGAGCGCGTCGGCCACCCGCAGGTCGTTTTGCGCGCGCTTGACGTCGAGTCCGTCGAGCAGCAGCAGGCGCAATTGCTCGGCCATGCGTCCGCCCGCGAGCGAGAAGCCCAGCCAGGCGCACAGCAGGATCGCGGCGAACGGCAGGTCGGTACTCTTGCTCGTCTCGCCGTCGCGGCGCGCGTCGCGCAGCTTCTTGTCGCTGGGTTGTTCGGTTTTTTCGTCGGACATGCGCATCCCCCTTCCGATCGGCATTGTCGGCGCCGCGGCGCGGCCGGCCGGCGGCCCGCGCGAAGCGGCGGCCCCGAACGCGAAGTCCGGGGTGGGCGAATGGGGCCCTTCGTTTGGCGCGCGGGGATTTCGGCTCCGGGCCGCGGGAAGGGACGGGCGGCCGGTAAGGTGTGCGTCATGCCGCCTGGTCCAGCGCGGCCCACCCAACAGGAGCGAACCATGTCCGTATCCCAATGCAGTAACCGCCTGATTGCGGCGTTGATCGAAGTCTTGATGTTCGGCGCCAAGCATGGCCATCTCGAGCAATCCGAACGGGTTCTCACCGCCTTGCACGTCCTGCGCCCGAATTTCGTCGAGCTGCACGCCTATGACGCCTGGATGCTGATCCGCCGCCACGACTTCGCCGGCGCGCTGCGCTACCTGCGCGACCTCGAACAGCGCCCCCTGCGCGGCGCGTTCGGCCCCTACGTCAACGCGCTGCTGGCCGTGGCGCTGTACGGGCTGCAGGATCCGTCGTGGCGCTCGTACGCCAACGACGTCATCAACCGCAACGAAGACCAGGACTCCGTCGACATCGTGAATGCGCTGCTGGGCAAGGCCAGCACGCGCCGCGCCGGCGCTGGTCCGGAGGCGCAGGTCGACCTGGCCGAATTGCAGAAAATGATGCAGCAGCGCCACCTGCGCGCCTGAGGAGCCCGTCATGACGATCCCCATCCAGCCCCTGCCGCCGATCTCCACCCTGGCGCCGCCGTCCGCGTCGCAGGCGCTTGCCCCGGCCGGCCCGCGCGCGCAGCCCGCCAGCGAGCTGGTCGACCTGTTCCGCAGCAAGCTGGACGCCGCGCGCCTGGCGCCGCCGGAGGCGTCGCGCGCGCACGGGCCGTCGGCGATGACCGAGGCCGTCACGCGCGAGGACCATGCCTTCGCCCAATTCGGCGGGCGGATCGACCGGTTTGCCGCCGAGGCGCCCTACATGTCGCAGCAGGAACTCGTTGGCGCCACCACGAAGATCCAGTTCGAGGCGGCGCAGATGGCGTGCAAGATGTACGGCGGCCAGATGGTGGCCCAGGGCGTCAAGACGTCGGTGCAGACTTTGATGAAGAACCAGTGATATGGCCAACCATGTGAACCTGCTGAAGGCGTGCGCGCTGGCGGCCGTGACGGCCCTGCTGCTGAGCGGTTGCAGCAAGCAGCTGTTCGCGCACCTGCCCGAGCGCGACGCCAACGAGATGCTGGCGGTGCTGCTCGAGGCCCAGGTCGATGCCTCGAAGCAGTCCGACGACGGCGGCAAGACCTGGAACGTCGACATCGACGGCGACCAGTTCGCCCGCGCGATGGACGTGCTGCGCGCGCACGGGCTGCCGCACCAGCGCTTCCAGAACCTGGGCGACATGTTCAAGAAGGACGGCCTGATCTCCACGCCCACCGAGGAGCGCGTGCGCTTCATCTACGGTGTCTCGCAGCAGCTGTCGGAGGTCCTGTCCCGCATCGACGGCGTGGCCTACGCGAACGTGCAGATCGTCTTGCCGAACAACGATCCGCTGGCCGCCACGGTCAAGCCGTCGTCGGCGGCGGTCTTCATCCAGTATTTGCCCGGCACGGACGTGGCCACGCTCACCCCCAACCTGAAGAACCTGGTGGTGCACGCGGTCGAGGGGCTCACCTACGACAACGTCAGCGTCACGATGGTGCAGGGCGTGGCGGCGCCGGAAGCCTTGCGCGAGTCGAACAAGGGTTCGGCCGCCTGGCGCTGGGGCGGCGCCGCGCTCGGCGTGCTCGCGCTGGCCGCCGCGCTGGCATTGCTGGCGCGCCGCTTCGGCATCTCGCTGAAGGGGGCGGTCCAGCGCGTGCTGCGGCGTTCCGGGGCCCGCGCCGCATGAACGCCGCGCCGCCGCCGGAACGCCTGGCCGACTGGCTGGCCGCCTACGAGCGGCGGGTGGCGGCGCTGGCCGCCGCGCTGGGCGAACGCGCCTGCCGCCGCCTGGGCGTGCCCGTGCCGCCCGGGGCGGGGCGCACCTGGTATGGCATACGCGCCGCCTGGCTCGGCACCCCCGCGCCCATGAGCAGTTTCGTTTCGCACGCGAATCGCCTGGCGCTGCTCGACGAGGAGGCGTTGCGGCGCGTGCTGGGCGCCCTGCGGCTGTATCCCGCGCGCGGCGCGCTGCGGCGGATCGTCTCCGGCACGCAGCGGCGCGCGCTGGCGGGCGCGGTCGGGGAACAGGCTTTCGGCGTGCTGGTGCGGCTCGGCCTGCAGGCGCCCGGGGCAAACGCGGCGCCGCCCGACGGCGACGATGCGCTGGTCGACGGCGGCCACGCGATGCTCGTGGCCGACGGGGCGTTGACGCTGGACGTGGCGGCGCGCCTGGTCTCGTTGACGCTGCAGAGTGAAGTGGACGGCCGCCCGGCCGAAGCCGCCCGAACCGGCGCGAGCACGCCTTTCCTGGCGGACGCCGCGCAGATTTTTCCGGAGTTCACATGGTTATTTGGTTGAGATCGCCGCGTGGCGGCATCGGCGTCGGGCAGGATGTCCTGCGGGCCGGCGACGTGGCCGGCCTGGTCGCCCTCGACGGTACCGCCGAGCAGTGCCGCGCGCAGGCGGAAAGCCTGATCGCCGCCGCCGAGGAGGAAGCCGAGGCGCTGCGGCAGGCCGCGCGCGACGAGGCGGCGCGGATGATAGAGGCGGCGCGCGCCGAGTACGACACGGCGGAGCAGCGCGGTTACGAGGCCGGCGCGGCGCGCGCGCTGGAAGACGCGCAGGAGACGATGCTGCGCGGCGCCGAGGAAGGGCATGACGCGCTGCTGGCGCTGCGCGAGCGCATCGCCGACGTCGTACTGCGCACGGTTGCGCGCACCTTGGGCGACGCCGACCGCGACGCGCTGTTCGCCCGCATCGGCGCCGACCTGTCGCGCCATCTCGACGACGCCTCGTACCTCGCGGTGCGCGTGGCGCCGGAGGACGTCGACGCCGCGACCCGGGCATTCCGCGCCGTGTGCGAGGAACACCGCTGGCAGCTCAATCCCATGGTGACCGCCGATCCCGACGCGGAAGCGGGCAGCTGCGTGTGCGAGTGGGACCACGGGATCGTGGCCGGCGGCCTGCCGCTGCTGCTGGACGCGCTCGAACGCGCCATCGGTGCGCTCAAGGGCGGCGCCGGGGAGAGCGGGGAAGACGGCGCCGCGGAAGAGGACGAGGAAGAGTACGCGGAAGAGGAAGAGTACGAGGACGAGGACGAGGAAGAGGACGAGGAAGAGGGCGAGGAAGACGCGGCGCACGCGGCGTACGACGACGGCGCCGACTGGGGCGCGCCATGAACGACGCCATCGCCTTCCTCGATGCGCTGGGCGGGGCGCTCGACGCCGCCGAAACGGTGGTCCGGCACGGCAAGGTGGTCGAAGCCGTCGGGACGCTGCTGAAGGTCGGCGGCATCGACGTCATGCTGGGCGAACTGTGCGAGCTGCGCGACGCGCGCGGCACGCTGCTGCAGCGCGCCGAGGTGGTCGGTTTCACCCGCCAGTTCGCGCTGCTCGCGCCGTTCGGCGACGTGACCGGCCTGTCGCGCTCGACCCGCGTGGTCGGCCTCGGCCGCCCGCTCTCGGTGCCGGTCGGCGAAGCGCTGCTGGGGCGCGTGCTCGACGGGCTCGGTCAGCCGATCGACGGCACACCGCTGCCGCCGGACGCGATTCTGCGCCCTGTGATGGCCGCCGCCCCGGATCCGCTGACCCGGCGCATGGTCGACACGCCGCTGGACACGGGCGTGCGTGTCATCGACGGCCTGCTGACGGTCGGCGAAGGCCAGCGCTTCGGCATCTTCGCGCCGGCCGGCGTCGGCAAGAGCACCTTGCTCGGCATGCTGGCGCGCGGCGCCGCCTGCGACGTCAACGTGATCGTCCTGATCGGCGAACGCGGCCGCGAGGTGCGCGAGTTCATCGAACTGATCCTCGGCGAGGACGGCATGGCCCGCAGCGTCGTCGTGTGCGCCACGTCCGACCGCTCCGCCATCGAGCGGGCCAAGGCGGCCCACGTCGGCACGGCCATCGCCGAGTACTTCCGCGACTGCGGCCTGCGCGTGCTGCTGATGATGGATTCGCTGACCCGCTTCGCCCGCGCGCAACGCGAAATCGGCCTGGCGGCCGGCGAGCCGCCCACGCGGCGCGGCTTTCCGCCGTCGGTCTTCGCCGAGCTGCCGCGCCTGCTCGAGCGGGCCGGCATGGGGCCGGAGGGATCGATCACCGCCTTTTATACGGTGCTGGCCGAGGACGAGGAGGGCAACGACCCCGTCAGCGAGGAAGTGCGCGGTATCCTGGACGGGCACATGGTGTTGTCGCGCAAGGTCGCGGCGCGCAACCGCTACCCGGCCATCGACGTGCTGCACAGCCTGAGCCGCGTGATGACCCTCGTCGCCACGCCGGAGCACTGCGCCGGCGCCGGGCACGTGCGCAAGCTGCTGGCGAAGTACGACGACGTCGAGCTGCTGCTGCAAATGGGGGAATACCAGCAGGGCACGGACCCGCTGACCGACGAGGCGATCGCGCAGCACGACCCGCTCGACGAGTTCCTCAACCAGCGCACCGACGACTTCGCGGACGGCGCGGACACGCATGACTACATCGCCGGGTTCGCACCGCAATGAGCACGGCGGCCATCGGCAAGTGGCGTGCGATCGTCGCCGCCAAGACGCGGCGCCGCGAGCGCATCGAGGAAGAGTTGACGCGCGACCGGCGTGCGCTGGCCGAGCGCGAAGCCGCCTGCGCAGCGGCTAGGCGCGAGGTGGACGAGGCCAAGGGGCGCTGCGGCGCCCACGCCGACGGCATGGCGGCGCGCTTTCGCGGCGCCGCCGCGGTGGCGGTGGCCGACTACGTGCGCCACGAAAACTGGCGCGTGGCGCTCAAGGACGCGCTCGACGCGGCCCGTAAGGAGGAGCAGAAGGCGGCCGGCGCCGTGGAACGCCACCAGGAGCGGGTGCGCGCGGCCGAAGCCCGGCTGGCACGCGCCGACGCGGCGCTCGACCGGTGCCGCGCCCGCCTGGACGAAGTACGCCGCGCCGCGGCCCATGCCGCCGAACTGGCCGCCGACGAGGAAGCGGTGGACAACCTGCTGGCCCGACGTTTTGCGAGGGAACGATGACCTACGATACCCATGCCTGGATCCGGGCCCTGATGGACTGGTACGACGCCTACCACGCGCTGATCGTGCTGGTGCTGCTCACGGGCATCCGCATCATGGTGGCCTTCGTCGTGCTGCCGGCCACCGGCGACACCGCGCTGCCGGGCACCGTGCGCAACGGCGTCGTCTACGTGCTCACGTTCTTCGTCGCCGCCGGACAGTCGCCGCAGGCGTTCGAGACGGCCGGCAGCGCGCAGCTCGTCGTCCTCGCCTGCAAGGAAGCCTTCCTCGGCCTGGCGTTCGGCTTCGCGGCCGCGCCGGTGTTCTGGATCGCGCAGAGCGTGGGCACCCTGATCGACGACCTGGCCGGCTTCAACAACATCCAGATGACCGATCCGCTGCGCGGCGACCAGAGCACGCCCGTGTCGAACCTGCTGCTGCAGCTGGTGACGACGCTGTTCTACGTCGGCGGCGGCATGAGCTTCCTGCTGGGCGCGCTGTTCCAGTCCTATAAATGGTGGCCGCCGCAGGTGATGTTGCCCACGCTGGCCGGCACGGCGGAAGCGTTCCTGATCGGCCGCACCGACACCGTGTGGACCGCACTGGCCAAGCTCGGCACGCCGGTGATGCTGGTGCTGGTGCTGGTCGACGTCGGCCTCGGCATCATGGCCCGTTCGGCCGACAAGCTCGAGCCGAACGCGCTCAGCCAGCCGCTGCGCGGCATGATCGGCATGATCATGCTGATCGCGCTGGTGGCGGTGTTCGCGTCGCAGGTGGTGGGCGACGTGCTGCTGGGCGACCTCGGCAGCCAGCTGGCGAAGGGCATGCTCGGCGGGCCGGCGCAGTAGGGTGTGCACCCCTGTGCCCACGCGTGACGTATGCGCCGCGTTGGCGTTCGCGTGGGCTCGGGGAGGGAGCCCACCCAACCGGGATTTGAGGTTTGTTGATATTTGCGCTGCGGTTTGTTGAGATTTGTCGAGGTGGATCGCGCTTACCATGATCTTGTCGCCGGGATAACCCGGCAGCAAACAGATCAATCGGGAGGTGCACCATGTTTTCGACCATCTATTTCGCCCTGTGTTCCGGACTCGCACACCGCGCCGCCTTGCCCGGCTATGCCGGCGCCATGCTCGACGGTGCGGCCGAGCGCGCGTATTGCACCGTTGACGAGGTGCTCGACAGCACGGCGCGCAAGCTGGGCGAAACGGACGTCGCGCGCCTGGTGGCCGCCGGCGACGCGTCGTTGCTGCTCGGTTACGACGAAGACGCCGAGGACCTGTACCGCCGTGCGCAGAAATTCACCGTCAACGACAACGACCGCCTGCGCATCATGTCGTGCCGGAACACCGGCTGGCAGCTGATGATGCGCGACCGCTACGCCACGACGGCGAAATGCTTCGCCCGCATCGTGCAGGATGGCGCCGCCACGGCGGGCGAGCGGATCGAGGCCCTGATCGGCGTTGCGCTCGTGCAGCACCAGCTGGGCCTGCAGCGCGACGCCGACAACGCCCTGTTGCAGGCGGCCACGCTGGCCGACGGCCACGCCGAACCGGGCTGGCGCATCGTGATCGGCCTGCTGGCGCGCGAGTTCGACGTCCAGCTGGGCATCCGCACCTCCACCACCTTGAACGATCACGCATTCTGGAGCTCGGCGCAGCTGGTCCAGACCCTCGCCGGCAACGGGCGCGCCGACGTCACACGCAAGCTCACGGCCACCACGGCCATCCTGGCGCCGCTGCCGGCCCTGATCACGCAGCGCAACGACTACCTCGAGCGCCTGGCCGCGCTGGCCGGCGGCGACCGCCTCGCGTCCGCGCCGCTGATCGCCCTCGCGCACCAGGGGCACAATTTCCGTAGCGGCATGCAGGGCCTGCTGACCAAGATCGACATCGCGCTGGCGGCGTTCGCCGGCGGCCTCGACGACGTGGCCGACGCCGTGATGGGTAAGCTCAACCGCACCGAAACCGAGCTGGGCACGCGCCGCTGCAATTTCGACTATCTGTACTGCATGGCCCGGATCGCCGCGCGCCAGGGTAACCCGGTCCAGGCGCTCAAGCTCTACGCCAACTACACGGCCGAAGCGCTGCGCTGCCTGCGCAGCGAGGCGCCCGAGTCCGGCACGGTCCATCCGCAGGCGGGCCGCGCGCTGGCGGTCGACGACCTGTCGGCGCGCCTGCCGGCGAAATACCGGCGCGCCTACCGCCACATCGTCGAAAACCTCGAGCGCGCCGACCTGAGCACGCGCGAAGTCGCAGCCCAGATCGGCGTGACGGAACGGGCCCTGCAGATGACCTTCAAGAGCTCGATCGGCATGACGCCAGGCGGCCTGATCCGCAAGCTGCGCCTGGAGGGCATCCGCGAGGAATTGCTCAGCGACGCACGGGTCAACGCCTCGATCGTCGACACCGCCAGCCGCTGGGGCGTGAAGAGCCGTTCCGTGCTGGCCAAGGGATACCGGCGCCAGTTCCACGAGTCGCCGTCCGAGACCATCTACGGTTGAGGGGCGCCGTGATGAGCCCATCGACTCTCGCACGCCGGCGTCGGCCCTCGCGGCTCGCCACGTTCCTGGCGGCCGCGGCCGCCGTCGCGGCCATGACCGCGTCCGCGCCCGCCCACGCCGAGCGCATCCCCTGGCAGAGCAACCGTTTCGAATACGTCGCCGACCGCAAGGACCTCAAGGACGTGCTGCGCGACTTCGGCGCCAGCCAGCACGTGATGACCTGGATCTCGCCGCAGGTCGAGGGAAACGTCACCGGCCGCTTCAACAGCTCACCGCAGCAATTCCTCGACAAGATGGTCGCCTCGTTCGGCGTGCTCTGGTACTACAACGGGGCCGTGCTGCGCATCTACGGCGCCAACGAGGCGCGCACCGCCACGCTGGGCCTGCAGCATGCGGGCACGGGCGACTTGCGCCAGGCGCTGGCCCGGCTGCAGATCGAGGATCCGCGCTTCCCGGTGCGCTACGACGACGTATCGCGCACGGCCGTCGTATCGGGGCCGCCGCAGCTGGTCGACCTGGTCAGCGACGTCGCGCGCCTGATCGACCGTGTCCAGGTCAAGGGCGATACCGTCGTCGTGCGGCGGTTCCCGCTGCGCTACGCATCGGCCACCGACAAGACCATCACGATCAACGGGCGCAGCGTCGGCGTGCGCGGGGTCGCGGGCCTGCTGCGCGGACTGTACGGGCAGCAGGCCGCGGGCACCGGCGCCGAACCGGCACCGGTGCGGCGCGACACCTACCGGATACCGAGCCTGCGCGAAGCCCAGGACGACGGGGTGGGGCGCGTGCCGAACAACCGGGTGCCGCCGCTACCCGCGCTGTCCGGGCTCGGCGCCATGACGCCGCCCGCGCCGCCCGCCGCGCCGGCCGGCGCACCTTCCGGCATGTCTGCCGGCCTGCCTCCCGGACTGCCGGCGCCGGCGCGCGCGCAGGACGAGGAGCGCGCGCCGGCGCCGGCGGCCGGACCGTCGATCGAAGCGGACCCGCGCGGCAACGCCATCCTCGTGCGCGACCGTGCCGAGAACATGCCCGCCTACGCCAGCCTGATCGAGTCGCTCGACATGCGCCCCGGCGTGCTCGAGATCGACGCGACCATCATCGAAGTCACCGACAACGCGCTGAACGAACTGGGCATCGACTGGCGCCTGCACACGGGCCACCTCGACCTCCAGACCGGCAACGGCCAGGCGCAGCAGGCCGGCAATCCCGACTCGCTCAATCCGGGCGGCTTCGGCGTCTTTCCGGTATCCGGCGCCTTGCCCGCCACGCCCCAGGGCGCTGTGCTGACGACGGTGATCGGCAACGCCGGCAAGTACCTGCTCAACCGCATCAGCGCACTGCAGCAGAAGGACCAGGCGCGCGTGACCGCCAGCCCACGGGTCGAGACGCTCGACAACGTGGAAGCGCTGATGGACAGCAAGAAGACGTTCTACGTGCAGGTGGCCGGCTACCAGTCCGCCGACCTGTACAGCGTGTCCGCCGGCGTGTCGCTGCGCGTGCTGCCGTCGATCATCACGTCGCCCGGCGGCGCGCAGCAGATCCGCATGGACGTGCACATCGAAGACGGCAAGCTCACGACCCAGCAGGTGGGACAGTTGCCGGTGGTGAGCAACAGCACCATCGATACGCAGGCCCTGATCAACGAAGGCGAGAGCCTGCTGATCGCGGGCTACTCCGTCACGCAGGACGACAACACGGAAACGGCGGTGCCGGGCCTGTCGAAGCTGCCCGTGATCGGGGACCTGTTCCGCTATCGCAAGCACGAGGGGCAGCACTACCAGCGCATGTTCCTGCTGACCCCGCGGGTGCTGTCGCCGGCCGTCGGCGGGATCGGCGCGACGGAAAGCGCGCGCCAGGCCGCCGTGCCCGCCCCCGCCAGGAAGCCGCGCCTGGCTTGCCGCATGAAGCACGCGGCCGCGCCCGTGGCCGTTCCCTGAGACGCGCCGCAAGCGGCCGGGCCGTTCAGTCGCGACTGAACGGCATGACTCCCGAATCGCAATTCTCCATGTGCCTGGCTGCATGAGTGCAGCGGCAGCGTGCTGCCGTTTCACGCGTCCATTGCCGGGCTTACGTGTTCCGGCACGATACTGTTGCATCCTCCACCTGCCCGTAACGCCGTTTTTAAAGGCTGTGTTCGCGCGAGTCATGTGAACGTCAAATCGTCGCCGTGGTCATGCGAATCGTCGAGATAGCTCATCGGGAGCGGCGATGCGCAGCCTGTCGTTCGACGAATTGTTTGCCTTGCTGTCCGCGGTGGAATTGTCGGCCAGCGCGCTTGCCCGTTTGAGGGAATGGATCGCCAGCATTGCGCATCCGGCCGCGTGCAACGCCCCGGCAGGGACACCGCTCGCCATGAGTGAGGCCGCCGCAACGCGCTGTCACGCTCCTGGCGACAACGCTCATCAAAGAAAAAGCGGGTAACGACGCATGGTCGTTACCCGCTTCGCCGTGACGCCGCTTGCGCACGGATCGCAGGCTTCTACACCCGCTTGACGTTGCGCGTAAACGCATCGTTCTTCGTCGGCGGGATGAAGATTTTAGGCGACTTGTCGCTGCCCTTGTCGTCGTCCTTCCCGTCCTTTTCTTCTTTCTTGTCTTTCTTGTCCTTCTTGTCCGCTTTCTTGTCGTCTTTCTGCCCGGTCTTCCCGGTCTTGTGCTCGCCCTTCGACGGCTTGGACGGTTCCGACACGTGACTGGTCGTGGACGTGTGGCCGCCATTCTTGCCGCGTCCGCCCGGGACGAGCGACGCCGCCGTCAGCACTGCGGCGCCGCCGAAGACCGCGTCGCTGACGGTGCCGTTCGCCAGCGCGGTCGCGCCCGCGTTCGTGCCGGTCTCCACCGCCGATTTGACCACCTTGCCGACATTGCCATGCATCAGGCCGGCAATCGCGCCGTTGATCTGGTCGTTGCCGATGTGCAGGGCCGACAGGGCCGAGGCCGCGATCGTGGTGCCCATGCCTTCCGGGGTCAGGTCGGCCGCCAGGTTGAGCGCATCCTCGCCGACGTGGCCGAGTTCGCCCATCATCCCCTTCAGGTCGCCATGGGCCAGGTCCTTGACGGCGCTGAGCGAATGTTCGACGATGCCCTCGGCCGAATTGACCAGGTCCTTCAGGCCCGCGTCGGTGCCCTTGTTGACCGCATCCTTGACGGTTTCCAATCCTTTTTCGACATCCGCGACGAGGTGGTCGAAGCCCTTGCCGAGGTGGAGGTCGCCGAGCGTCTTGAGGGCCATGTCGGCGGTGCCGGTGGCCGCGTCCGCCGCCGTCTTTTCCAGGTCCGAGCCGAGCTTGGCGAGGTCCTGCAGCGCCAGCTTCATGTTGCCCTGCATGAGCGCTTCGGTCAGGTCGAGCGCATCCTTCAACACGTTGAGGACGTCGTGCGCCAGTTTCTTCGCGAGGTGCTCGACGCCGTGGGCGACCGCGCCGGCGGCCTTCTCGATATCGTGGCCGAGATGTTGAAACGCGTGTTTCATTTTTGTAAATATACTGCTCATGCTGTGCTCCTCGATGCGCCGGTGCGCGTTGGGTTGCGGGAGAGTGAAAAGGTTTGGCCGCGCAGAATCGCAAACGCGATCCTCCTGGTACGTAGCGTAAGAGAATGGCGGTCCCCCGCCCGGGCCGGGATGCGAAGAGGTGCGGTTGGCGCCGAAGTCAGGCCGGCGCTTCGCCGGGACGGGCCGCGCTTCGCTGGCGGTCGCGCGGGCGCGCCGGCGGATCCCTAAGATGGCGGCCATTCGCATTCAAGGAATCCGCATGACACGCATACACGGCGCCGCCGCGTATCCCACGCCACCGGCACTCGACTCGACGGCCGATGTGGCCGCTACCTCCCGCGCGGCCGGCGTTTCTCGCAGCAGGGGGAACACGACGCTGTTGACACCGGGTGCGCCCGACGTCCTCGCGGCCAAGTCATCTGGCGGCGCCGGTAGCCGGGCCAGGGTCGCGTCGGCCCGCCTGTTCGCCGGACCCGCCGCGCCGGACGAGGTGCCGGACGACGTGACGGACGTGGAGCCTGACCCGGGCGTCGCACTGTTCGTCGCCATTTCCCGGCTGTGCCGCCCCGGCGGCGACCGGCTCGATCCGATGTTCACGTACCGGTTGCGCGGCGAGCCGGCGAGCGTGCAGGCGCGGTTGTTCAAGCTCGCCGCGTACCCGCGCATGGCCGCCGGCACCGGCGACGCCGGGTTGACCTGGAGGGCGCAGGCGCTGCGCGACGTGATCGCCACCGCCGGCGTCATGTACATGCCGGTCGTGCTGTACTGCGACGTCGACGCGGCCGCCGGCGCGGGTCCGATCGAGGCGCTGTTCGCCATGCCCTCGGCGCGCGCCACGACCATCCTGTGGGCGCATTGCGGCGGCGTCGGGCGCTTCGTCGAGCAGCCCGTCGACCACGCCGCCTGTCTGCGTTCGATCCTGGCCGATCCGTGCATGGGGCACGTCCACGTCGACCTGGCGTGGTCGCGCATCGCGCGCCAGATCATGCTGCGCACCGGTGCGGACGGCCGGGAGATGCCGGACCACGCGTCGGTGCGGGCATGGGCGCGGCTGATCGACGATCACCCGGACCGCTTCCTGTTCGGCTCCGAGGCGCTCGACGCGCGCGAACGGGCGGCGCTGTGGCATGCGATCGATGCGCTGTACCAGCCATTGCTGGATACGTTGACGCCCGCCGCGCGCCGCGCCATCACGACCGGCAACTACGAGCGCCTGGTGTTGGATGCGCGGCCGCGCATGCGGGCGTTCGCGCGGCACGTGCTCACGCCGGCGTTCGTCGGGCAGGACCTGCGCGCCTGGGAGCACGCCCGCGGCGGCGACGGCAGGCGCTTCGATCCCGACGCCTTGCGCGCCGTGCGCGATGCGGCGTTTGCCGGCGCTGCCGTGGATGCGGACGGCACGCCCCCGGCCTGACCGCCGGCTCAGACGTCGCCGTTGCGGCGGCGGCGCGGCAGGAACCGGTTGGGCAGCCCGGTCAGCAGGTTGGTCATCCGGCCCGCAAAGTACGAATGACGGTTCTCGCGCGCGAACGGGTCGGCGTAGACCGGATTCGGATTGTGGTTGAGGTAGTAGAGCGGCGGCTGGGGCGCATGCGCCTGCAACGTGTGGCTGAGGACGAACTGCGGCGCCGGCGGCGGCGTCGCCGCAGGTCCGGCCGCCGGTGCGGGCTGCGCCGTGTGCCTGGCGCTGTTCGACGGCTCCGCCGGTGTGTTCGGCGCAGGCTCGGCCGCGGGCGCGGGCGCAGACTGCGTCATGTGACTGAGGACGTACAGTGGTTGCGGCGGCGCGGCCGGCGCAGGTTCGGCCGCCGGCGCCGGCGGCGGCGCGGGCGCCGTCATGTGACTGAGGACGTACAGTGGTTGCGGCGGCGCGGCCGGCGCAGGTTCGGCCGCCGGCGCCGGCGGCGGCGCGGGCGCCGTCAGGTGACTGAGGACGTACAGTGGCTGCGGCGGCGTGGCCGGCGCAGGTTCGGCCGCCGGCGCGGGCGGCGCCTGTTCGCGCCGCATGCGTTCCGAGAACGCCGCGAATTTCGTGCCCAGGTCGACGCGCGCGTGGTCGCGGTTCAGCGTCTCCGTCGCATAAGGGCGCGGCGCGCGCGCCTGCAGTTCCGGCGCCACGGGTCCGCCGCGTGCGGGACGCGGGGCGGGGGCGGGCCTGGGGGCCGGTGCCGGTGCCGGGGACGACGGGCCCGGGTCGTTCACCGGTCGGAAATAATTTGTGATGCGAGCTTGTGGCATGGGGACCTCGGTCGGTTGGTCGGCACGTCCAGCATAGGACGCCGTGCGTGCCGGGCGCGGCGCGGATGCGATCCGGTCGCCCCGCCAGCGAAGTTTCGCATTCCCGGCGCCGCGCTTCGCATCGGCGCCGCGGTCCGCCGGCCGCCGGGATTATCGTTGCGCCACCGCCGACACCGCTCGGCCCACCCGAGAAAGCGAGAGACCTCATGACCGCATCGACCGACCCCCGCGTGCAATCCATCATCGAGACGATCGACACCTGCCTGGCGCAGGCCGAACGCCTGCCCGGCACGGCCGCGCACGATGCGATCTTCGATACCGTGCCGGCGCTCAAGGCGCGCATCAATGCCACGCTGGCCGGCGACGCGCAGGCCGAGGCGCAGGCGCTGGACCACCTGGCCGCCATGTTCGAGCGTTTCAAGCAGCGCCGCCCGGTCGCGCGCCTGCCGTATTCCCCGCTGCTCGACGGGCGCTACCCGTTCCGCGACGCGGCACACCGACCGCTCCACATCGTCGCCGTGTCGGACGGGCCGGACCGGTTCGGCGCGTGCGAGGATCCGCGCCGCGAGGCGGTGCTGCCGTTCGTCGATCCCGATGCCGGCGAGGCGGCGCTGGCCGCCGCCTACCGCGACCGGCTGGTCTGCCGCGCGATCACCGCCGCCGACCTCGCCGATCCGCGCGAGCGCGTGCTGGTCGGGCAGCTCGGGGTATTCGCCGCGCGCGACCTGCGCAGCGGCGAATGCCTGGGGGTGTACGGCGGCCAGTTGCTGACGCCGGCCATGTACTTCGCCTGCGCCGACGATGCGTTCATCCTGTCCGCCGTGTCGGGCGAACACTTCGCCTTCATCGACGGCGAGAATATCCTGGCGATGGCCAATACCCGGCTCGCCTACGACGCCGCCGGCCTGCCGGTGGCCCAGGCCGGAGACGGGTACAACTTGACGGTGGCGCGCTTCCACGTCATCGCCGAGGGCGGCCGGCGCTTTTCGATCGGCGCGTTCTTCGCCGCCGGCGACGTCGCGGCGGGCACCGAACTGCGCTGGAACTACGGCCACTCGGCCGAGGTCATCGCCGCCGTGTATCGCCCCATGTACGTCGCCGGCTAGCGATGCCCCACGAGTTCAGTCTTGTCCGCGACCTGCTGGACGAATTGGTGACCCTGGTGAATTCCGACCAGACGTTTTCGGATATTCACCTGGAACAGGACATGCCCGTGATGATCAAGACGCCGCGCGGCTGGCGCCAGGCCGGCGCCGAACCGGTCACGCTGGAGGACATGGCGCCCGTGCTCGGCGCGATCGACGAGGCGTGGCGGGACAGGATCGCCGACGGCGCCGTCGACCGGCCGTTCGCGCTGACCGATTACCGGCTGCGCTGCAACGTCTACCGGTCCGCGGGCGGCGCCAGGGTCACGGTGTCGATCCGGCGCCTGCCGTTGCACCCCATCCCGCTGGCGCAGACCGGGTTGCCGCCCCACACCCGGTTGATGGTCGAGGCGACCCGCGGCGTCATCATGATCACCGGCCCCACCGGTTCGGGCAAGTCGACGACGGTGGCCTCGATGCTCGACCATATCAATGCCACGCGCAGCGCCCACATCGTCACCATCGAGGAACCGATCGAGTACCGGCTGCAGCGCAAGCAGTCGATCATCTCGCAAAAGGAAGTGCCGACCGACACCGCGACCTTTTCCTCCGGCCTGCGCGAAGCATTGCGCCAGAAGCCGGACGTGCTCATGGTCGGGGAAATCCGCGATGCCGACACCGCCGAGACGGTCCTGCATGCGGGCGAATCCGGGCACCTCGTGCTGGCGACGATGCACACCAACAGCGCGGTCGGCGCGCTTTCCCGGCTGCTGGCGTTTTTCCCGGCCGAGCAGCGCGACCAGCGCGCGGCCGCGCTGGCGCGGTCGCTCGTCGGCGTGATCTTCCAGAGCCTGGTGCCGAGCGAGCAGGGCGACGCCGTGGTGCTGGCCCACGAAATCCTCTTCAATCACAACCAGCAGCTGGCGCGCTTCATCGCCGACCCGGGCAAGGTGCACCAGCTCGAGGATGTCCTGCGGCGCAGGGAAGACAGCATGTCGCGCAGCCTGAACGACGTTCTGGTCCAGCTGGTGGCGCAAAAGGCCGTCGCGGCGCGCGATGCCATGCGCGCCGCGTACAACCGGCTCGAGCTGCACGACATGCTGGGCAGCGCGCGTTAGCCTTGTGCGCGTCCGGCCCCCGCGCGCGCCAGCGCGACGCGGTTGCGGCCCGCGTGCTTGGCCTCGTACAGGGCCTCGTCGGCCAGGCGGAACAGGTCGGCGGGATCGGCGCCGCCGCCGGCGACGTCCAGGTCCGCCACGCCGGCGGAAAAGGTGGCGTGGAACACCGTCTCGTCGGCCTTGAGGCGCACGGTGGCGAACAGTGCGCGGATGTCGTCGAGCACGTGGGCCGCCGCCGCCGCGCTCGTCCCCGGCATGATCACGGCGAATTCCTCGCCGCCGTAACGGCCGATCAGGTCGCCGTGGCGCAGGCGCTGCTGCAGGATGTGGGCGATGGCGCGGATGACCTGGTCGCCGACCTGGTGGCCGTAGGTGTCGTTGATTTTCTTGAAGAAATCCAGGTCGACCATCGCGAGCGCCAGCGGGCTGCCGTCGCGCCTGCTGCGCGCCATTTCGCGCAGCAGTTGTTCCTTGATCGAGACGTGGTTGTACAGCCCGGTCATGCCGTCGCGCATGATCAGGCTGCGCAGCGCGCGTGAGCGCTCGACGCGCATCATGACCGCGAGCGCGAGGTCCGCGCGCGTGTCCGGCGGCGCCAGCAAGTCGTCGACGCCGGCCGCCACGGCGCGCCGGCGCGCCGCGGGATCGCGCTCGTCCGACAGCACGAGTACGGGCAGGTCGAGGAAGGCCGGGTCCTGGCGGATCAGCATGGCCAGGTCGACCCCGTTGCAGGCCGGCGTGTCGACGTCGATCACGATGGCGTCCGGGTGGTGCCGGCTGAGGGTGGCGATCAGCTCGAGCGGCTTGTGCAGCCGCAGGGCTTCCATCCCGGCCTGCGCCAGGGCCCCTTCGATCCCGTCGAGGCGGGCGGCATCGCTGGCGACCACCAGCACCCGGCAGGGCGGCTGCTCCAGGCGCTGGGCCAGCGTCTCGATGCGCGCCTTGAGATCGTCGACGTCGAACGGCCTGGCCAGGAATCCGTCCACGCCGGCGCGGGCGGCCGCGAGGCGCGCGTCGAACTTGTCCAGGGGGGCCAGCCACAGGATCGGCACCGGCGCCGCGCACTGCGCGCGGATGGCCCCGGCGCGGGCCGGGTCGCCGAAGCGGCTGCCGCGGCTGGCCGGATCCACGACGATGCAGCACAAGCCTCCCAGCGTGGCGAGCTGTTCGAGCTGTGTCGCGACCGTCACGTCGTAGCCCGACGCGCGCAGTTGCAGCGCGGTGTCGCGGGCGAGGAGGGCGTTGTCGCCGAGCAGGCAGATGCGCCTGGCCGGCTTCGGTGCTTCCAAAAACTGCATCGTGTCGATCCTCATGTCGATGGCGTTCTTACCTGGCGCCGAACATCCGGCGCAGACGGCCCGGGCCCGACTTCTTCGCGGGAGCCGTCAGCGCCGCCACCCGCGCATCCTGCTGGGCCTTGATCTTTTCCAGATGCGCCTTGACCTGGGCCGGCGTCTCCTTCGCGCGCGGCTCGGGGGCAAGCCGTTTCCCGTGCACGTCCACGCCCGCGCCGGCGTAGGCGGCATCGCGTGCGGCGCGCAGGGCATTCGGATCGATATGGGGCCCGGCATTGACGCGGGTGTCGCCCGACGCGCGCAGGCGCTGCTCGACGAATTCCGGCGTGAGCACGTGCTGCTCGAACGCGCGCACCTTCGGCCGCGCGTCGACCAGCAGGCGCTCGTAGTTGCCGGTCTTGACGGCGATCCGCGCTTCCGGCGTCAGCTTGTCCAGCAGAGGCTTGTACAACACCCCGGTCTCTTCCCAGGTCCCCTTTTCCTGCGGATTGAGCGCGTCCGAGCCGAACAGGAAGCGGTCGGGATGATCGTTGATCAGCTGCGCCCAGGCCTGGATCGATTCATGATCCGGCACTTCCTTGCCTTCGGCGTCGGTCTTCAGCACGATCTGGCGCGCCACGCGCGACCACGAAATGTCGATGTTGATGTGCTTCATTTCGGGGTTGGACAGGATCGAGCGCAGGTTGTTGGCGTGGTCGACCGGCTTCTGGACGAAGCGTCCGACGCCGCCGCAGTGCGCCCAGATAATGGTCGTGTCGCGCGTTTCGGGCGAGGCGAACAGCTGTTTCAGGTTGTCCAGGTGCTCGGGCTGGCCAAAGCCGTTGGCGCGCTGGTTGGCGGTCGAGTCGACGTCGCAGTGCAGGACCACCGGCATGCCGACCACGCCGGCGGTGGCCACCAGATTCTTGAACGATTGCACGTTGTCGGTCAGGTTGGCCTGGCGCGCGCCTTCGTACTGGCTCTGCACCAGTTCCTTGTGAATCGTCACCTCGCCCACGCCGGTGAACATGCCCGGGTGCGTGGCGAGCTTGAACAGCAGCGCCTGGGGGCTCAACGGCGAACCCAGGTGCAGGCCGGTGACCATCGGATCGAGGCGGTCGCGCTCGGCCTCGCTCAGCTTGGAAATGTTCATGAACAGCGCGGTGTCCGCGTCGACCTGCTGGTTCAGCATCAGGTGGGCGCTGCCCTTGATGGTCTGCTCGACCTCGGCCGTCAATTCATGCGGCTTGATGTTGGCAAACTGCGCCGGCACGTAGTACGACTCGGCCGGGATGTGGTTGTGATCGCCGTGATCGCCGCACGGCATGACGTCGGTCGGAATCGGCGACATCACCGAGCGGTGGATACCGACCTGGTCCATCATCTTGAGCATCTCGCGCGGCGTCATGCCCTGCTGGGTGTAGTTGGTGGGGTGGAAGTGCGAGTCCGACATCCAGTGGCCGGTCGTCAGCTTGCCGGCCAGCGCGGCGGGCAGGCGGGTCGGCACGTCGCCCTGCTTCATCTTCTCGAGCGTGGTGGTCATGGCGCCGACCAGTTCGCCGGTCTTGCGCGGCGAGCCGGCGTGCGCGCCTTCGGCCTGCTGCGGCAGGTCGGCCACCGTCACCGATGCGCTCAGGTCGTCGAAAATGCGGGTCGTCGCGACCCTGATCCGGTTGCCCGCACTGGCGGAGGATTTCGGCGCCGACGTGGCCGGGCCGCCCAGCGAACCCAGCGGCGAGCCGCTCTTGCTGCGCGACGCGCGCGGCGTTTGCGAGGTGGACGCGTGGCTCCCTGCCGGGTCCGATGTCGGTAGCGTCGAATGCGAGTGTGCTTCGTTAATGCGTGTCATATGGGTTCCTTGAATAAATGCCGCACAACGGCTGTGAGGCGCGGGGACAGCTTAATAAGGCGCTATCGCGCGCACGGCGCCGCCAGCGAAGCGGAGCCCCCCGCAGCGAAGCGCCGGCTGGGTTCGGGTGGCGCTTCGCTGGCGGACACGGCAGTTCGCCGCGAGCCTGCCGCCGGTGCGCGGCGCCAACCCATACTTGGCCAACCTCGGCAAGCCTGTCCGGGGCACGCGCTACCCACTTTCGTAGAGACGCTCATGCCATCCCCGACCCGACTTTCCGGCGCCAGCTCATCCGACATCCATGAGATCGCCGACCCGAACGCAACGCCGGCGCAGCCCGCGCGGCAGGAGCCGACCCGGCCCTCGCGCACCCGCCAGAACGACGGCTGGATCGCGGCCATCAAGCGCACGCTTGCCCCGCGCCCGATGACCACGTCGAGCTCGGTGCTCGGCAGTGTCACCAAGGCGCGCCCCATGACCGCGCGTGCCAAGCTCGGCCTCGCACCCGAGGAGGCGCACAAGCCGGACCCGCGGGCCACCACCCAGGCGGCCGCCCTGCGGCACGGGCGCAACGTCGCCCGGACCGTCGGCGGCGCGTCCCGGACCGGCCCGGCCCGGGTCGCGCCGGACGCGCCCATCGTCGAACCGGGCGGCACCGAGGCGCTGGCCGCGCGCCTGTTCAATCGCGCCGGCCTGGGCGACAGCCATGTGCTGCCGGCCCAGATCGCGGCCGACCTGCGCCTCTACCTGGCCGCGCCGGCGGATGCCGGTGCCGACGTGGCGGCCGAAGCGGTCGGGCGCCAGGAACTGGTGCTGCGGCGCCTGTCCCAGGCCTTCGGCAACGACGCGGCCGCCGCGCGCGGCGCGCTGGACGGCCTGGTCGCCGCCGCCAACCCGCTGGCCGTCGAGCATGGCGCGTTCGAGCTGGCGCGCCGGCTGTCCGTCACGGCGCTCGGCCATTCGACGCTGAACGCCCTGTGTTCGCTGGACCGCCCGCGCCCCGACGACGGTGCGCTCAACACGGCCATGCGCAACGACGCCCAGCGCCTGGCCTTCACGGCCGCCAACGCCCTGATCGATGCCTTGCCCGAGGGCGCGCCGCGTCCGGCCAGCCTGGCCGAGGTCAGCGAGCTCGCCGTCGCGGCGCTGGCACCGCACGACCGGCCGCACGGCACGCCGTCGCAGGCGCCGCCGGCGCCGATGAAGGGCAACGTCAGCCTTGCGGCCAAGGCCTTCCTGGCCGCGCAGCAGCTGGCGGCGAGCCCGCAAGCCGAGCCCGAACGCCATCTCAAGAACGCCTATTTCTCGTGGCGCTGCGGCTTCACCGAAGAGGGCCCGGGCACCCCGCTGGCGCGGGCCCAGGCGCGCATGTTCAAGCTGTCGCGCTATGCCCGGCGCGCCAGCAATCCCGGCATGCTGGCGGCCCTGCGGCGCACGTTCGGCTTCAACAAGTCGCCCATGTCGGCACTCTCGATGGGCACCGGCGGGGCCAGCCTGCGCCAGCCGGACGAGGACTTCCTCAAGGCCGACGTCATCCAGGACCTGGGCGAGGTGCTGAGGGAACGGGCGCAGGCGCGCGGCACGGCCCCGCTGGACGGACGTATCAGCGCTGCGCTCAAGGGCGCCGCGCTCGAGCAGTGGCACACGCGCATCGCGCAGAAGGGCTGGCGCGACAAGACCACCGTCACGCCCGCCATGCGCAAGCGCATCGCCGCGCGCGCCGCCGAGCTGGCCGGCGTCAGCGTGAGCGAGGTCAAATTGAGTCCCACTTATCGGGAGCTCAAGGGCACCCGTTCCGTGCTGCGTCCGCGCGGCGGCGCGCAGCTCGACGTGGCCACCCTGCGCCAGTGGATCGGGCAGTGCGAGCCGGGCGACACGGAAGAGGCCGCCTTGCGCGCCGGTGCCGATCGACTCGCCACGCTGGAACACGATGGGGAAGTGCCGCTCGACACCTCCACCCCGCAAACCGTGCTCCAGAACTTCAGGCGTGTGATCACCGAGCCGCGCATGACGTACGACGTGCGGCTGACCAACGGCGGCCAGTACGGCATCAACTTCAATGTGCAGGAAGTGCTCAACCTCCCGGGGATCAGGCACCTCCCGGTCCTGCCCTTCGTGCTGGCCGGTCCGGACGCCAGGCTGATGCGCGGCCGCATGGCGATGATCAACGGCGGCTCGTCGGCCAACCACGGGCAGCTGTTCATCGGCAGCGACCGGCGGCTCTCCGGTCACCTGGGCGCTTCCGCCACCGCCGGCGTCAACCTGCTGGGCAAGCGCCTGAGCGTCAGCGGCACGCTGCAGGCGCTGCCGTTCATGGTCGACACGTCCAGCCCGAAAGGGGTGATGGTGCGCTGCCGCTTCCAGCCGATCGGCCCGGCGCCGGCAGGCCATCCCGATCCGTGGCGCGCCAAGCTGCTGTCCGTGGTCGATGCCGCCACCGCGAGCGGCCCGAGCGGTGGCTTGCCGACCGACGTCAACGCCATGTGGGACGCGCTGTCGCATACCTTCTACAAGGACCCCGACGTGTCGCTCAACTGGCTCGACTCGAGCGGCACCTCGGTATCGAGTTCGGTCGGCGCGTCGGCGGGCGCGCGCTACCAGCACAACGACTACAAGGTGGGGCCGAATGCCCAGGTCAGCGCCAGCAAGACGTGGTCGACCCGCCTGCGCAGACAGGAAACACCGGGACCGTTGCGCGCCGAATATGCCGCCAGCTCGAGCTCGCGCCAGGTCGGCGTCGGTGCCACCCTGGTCGCCGGCGCCCCGCCGCTGGGCGATTTTTCCGGGGAGACCGGGCACGTCAAGTCGGTTGTGCTGCCGAGCGCGTCGATCATCGGCTTCAGCACCACCATCCTGCATTCGGAAATCGGCTCGGTATGGCGCATCGCCGAGGAGGACGGGCACATCGACCCGGCGCTGAGCTACCGCGACACGACCTTCACCAGCATGAAGGAGATGAAGCGCTACGTCGACAGCCGCCGGGCCGCCTGGGACCAGGTCTATCCCAACCAGCCGCCCGATGCGCCCGATCCGGCCGAGCCGATCGACAATTACCTGGCCCGCGTGGAGCACGACGCGACGGCGGGCAACCAGCTGTTTGCCGAGCGGGTGTGGCTGCGTCCGGATGCGGCGCGCCAGATCAACGTGCTGCGCGAACTGCGCGACGCGGTCGTGGCGCCGCACGCGCGGCCGGACCCGGACCAGGCGGCGCAGATCGCCGCGCGCAACGCGCAGATCAGCGCCCTGCTCGAATCGGACCAGAGCTGGGACAAACGCTTCTTCTATTCGCTGGAAATCACCGGCCAGTCGCGCGCCGTCGGACCGAACTTCATGGTCGCCGGCCAGCAAGTGTCGGAGGTCTCGCATCCGCACCAGTTGAGCGTGCTGCGTGCCGAACGTCCGGTGCCGCCGGCCGGACAGTAAGAACCGATCGCAAGAATATCAGGAGACCAGGATGACCAGGATTAAGTCACCAACCACGGCGAGCCTTGCCGCCCAGCCGGGCGGCCTGCCGTCGGCACAGACGATCGCGCCGCGCAACAAGATCAAGATCAGCAAGCTGGGCGGCACCATCGGCCTGAACGTGTTCGGGACGAAGGGCACGGAGAATACGTGGAAGTTCAACGGCGACAAGAAGAAAATCACTGCGAACTGGCGCAAGTACGACCTGCCGCCAGAACAGCTCGGCAAGACCGGCGCGAAGAGCCTGGACACGATGCTGGCGCGCGCCGAGCAGCGCAACCAGACGCGCCTGCCGGACGTGGCGCGCGAGGTCATGGCGCGCACGGATCCCGTTGCCGGCCAGATCGCCGCGCTGGAAGCGCGCCTGGGCGCGGCCAATGCGATCGCCGATACGGCGCCGTCCGATTCGCCCATCCACGCCACCGTCGCCCGGCTCAAGGGCGACCTGGCGGAGCTGCGCCAGCAGGCGAAAACGCCGCTGGCCCAGCGCAGCGCCGCGCAGCGCGACATCGCCGCCGACTCCCTCGACAACGTGCGCGCGGCGGCCGACCAGGCACTGGAAGCGTTCACGGCCGAGCCCGGTGAAGCGACGAAGACGGCCTACGAGACCGCGCGCACCGACCTGATCGGCGCGTCCGTGCAAAAGTTCTTTCACGGCTACCGGACCCTCAACGACCACGTGAGCGACCAGGGCCGCGCCAAGGGCATGGCCCTGATGATGCCCGTCCTGGCCCGCCAGCTGGAACTGCCCGCCAAGTACCTGGAAGGCGAGGCGGCGCTGGAGATCGCCCAGGCCAAGCTGGAGAGCCGCAGCCCGCCGGGGGCCGAGCTGGGCGAGGACCGCGCGGCCCTGCGCGACGCGCTGGTGGGGCGCCGCGTGCGCGACCTGACCGCGGGCCGCGCCTACGAGCTTCCCGGGACGAAGCCGCTGCCGGCGGAAGCGCGGCACTGGCAGGCCGAAGCCGGCAAGCTGGAAGACCTCGGCGCCAAGTTCGCGCTCGCCGGCCAGCTGCTCGCCGACACCACGCCGGCCCTGAAGGAGCGGGTCGGCACCATGCAGCAGACCTGCATGGACGACCTGGTCGCGCACCTGCCGGCGCTGGTCGGGATGACGCCGGCGCAGCGTACGGAAACGCGGGAGGTGCTCGGCGCGCTCGCCGGCAAGCTGCGCCAGACGGCGGGCGACACGCTGCACAAGGACGCGGAACTGGCGCCGATGCAGCTGATGCACATCGTCGACATGGCGGAAAAGGCGACCGGCGGTGATCCGGCCCGCTGCATCGACGTGTACCGGTCGCTGGCCAACGAGAGCGTGCACCAGGTCATCGGCGCCGCCGTCGCGCACCTGAGCGAAGGCACGCCGGCCACCCAGAAGGAGCAGGATCTCGTGGCGATCTGGCAAATGGGCGCGCACCAGCTGCCCGATGCCGTCAATTCGCTGCTGGCCGCCAACCCGGAGCACCGCGCCGCCAGGGTCGACTGGCGCGACGTGCAGACGTTCTTCCGCTGCACGCAAGAGCACCAGCGCCTGTCGGCCGAACCCAACGGCGACCCGGCGCACAAGGCGCGCATGCTGTCGGCGATGAAGAGCATGCGCACCGAACTGGCCACCGGCGAGAAGCCGGCCGTGGGCACGCCCGAGCGGCGCGACTGGGCCATGGTCAAGAGTGCCGTGTGGCACCACGACAACCTGCGGCACGTGGTGCAGACGTTCGAAGGCTTCAAGACGCAGATGGCGTTGCCGAGCACCGTGGTCAACCAGGTCCACCAGCAGTTCGACGCCAAGGGGCGCGGCGAGGTGACGCAAGAAGTCCGGACGCAGTTCAAGCAGGTGCTGCACGACTTCAAGGGGATCGCCGAGGCGGCGCTGGCCAGGCCCGACGCGACCCTCGCCCAGCAGGGCAATGCCAAGCTGCTGGTGGCGCTGTGCGACTACATGGAAAAGCACCGTGGTTCGGAAAAGCTCCTGACCGCGGCCAAGCGCAAGCTGACGGGGAAGGAAGGCACGTTCAATGCCGGCAGCGAGATCTGGTCCAATTCCCTGAAGGGCAAGGACAAGAAAGCCATCCTGGAGGCCGCCGGATCGCACATCTCGGTGGCGCGCGCCGATGCGCCGCTGCTGCGCAACCTGCAGCAGGGGCACAGCGCGCTGGAATTGCTGCAGGACGCGGTCAAGGCCGTCCTGCCCGAAGCGGAGCGGGGCGAACCCATGCACCGGCTGGCGTCGCTGGGCAACCTGGTCCGTCTGGCCAAGGGCGAGCCGCTGGCGGGGCCGGAGCAGATCCGCACGTTCCTGCACGACGCGATCGACCGCACGTCGCTGGGCGACCGCACCGACACCATCAACGGGAAGCAGTTCAAGCTGGCCATCCCGCTCATCCTGCCGATACCGTTCGCCAGCCTGAGCGCCACGTTCGGGACGTCGAAGAGCTCCGGCACCATCGTCAACGTGCAGGCCAATAACGACTGCGTGCAGTTGACCTTGGGGCGCATGAAGGAAAAAGCGGTCAGCACCAGCCTGGGCGCGTCGATGGCGCCGGAGATCCTGAGTGCGCACGCGGAAAAAGCGCTCAAGAAGACTTGCCTCGACGTACGCTTCCCCGGCTTGAGCTGGAAGAAGGAGGAGAAGCTGCGTACCGACCCCGCGGTGGTGCTGAAGTTCTCGATCGAGCCGGTCAAGGGCCTGCGCGACCTCGACGAAGCGCGTACGCAGCTCAAGAAGGCCGTCGACATCCTCGTCGACTGGGACCCGCAAAAGCCGGAGTACCAGCAATACGGCTCGGCGTACGAAGCGTTGTGCGACAAGCTCGATTCCCCCTTCACGATCGACGACGAGGTGCGCCAATACACGACCGTCAGCAATGAAACCGCGCTCACGCCGGGCCGCGTGGCGCTCAAGTACAACAAGGAGAAATTCGGCGCCACGCCGAAAAAGTCGAACGATCCGGTCCGCACCGGCGCCGGCGCGACCGTGAAGTTCGCGGTCAGCGAGGACAAGATGGCGTCGGTCAACCAGCAAAAGGCGCGCGAATTCTACGATACCGTCAAGAAGACGCTGACCACGGACGTCTTCTTCGGCATCAACACCCGCCATACCACCGCCGAGACGAAGAAGAAGACCGGCATCACCGACGGCAAGAAGCTGCTCTCCGTGCCGGTGCAGGCCGGGGCGACGGGCTCGCTCACGGCGAACGTCGGCGGCAGGGAATACAAGGACAAGAAGCCGGTCGGCACCGACAAGCTGAAGGCGTACAAGTCGGAATACGGCGATTACAGCCGCGACATGAACAAGGCGATGGATGTGCTGCTCGAAGCCTTGCCGTCGGTCAGCAACCGCGTCCAGGAAGTCGTCGACAAGGGGTTTCGCGACCAGCTCATGGCGAAGCTGGCCGGGCCCGCCGCCGCGAAACTGGCGGAACGCCGGCAGGACGTCGACCAGTTGCAGGCCGAGATCGCGGTGCTGCAGCGCCGCCTGGCCGGCAGCGATCCGCACGCCGAGATCCAGGAGGAGCCGTTGTCGGAAGCCGAGGCGGCGGCCCTGGCCGCCGAGCTGGCGGTCAAGCAGGACCTGCACGCGTCGCTGGTGGAAAAGCTGGCCGGCACCACGGTCGACGGGGTCAGGAAGGAGATGGTCGACAAGGAAGTCGCGAAGATGTGCGGGGAAGTGCTGATGAACTTCGTCCGCGCCCTCATGGAAAACAAGACCGACCGTTTCTCGGTGAAGCTGGAATCGAAGCAGCAGTGGGCCCACCGCGGCATCGAAGCGGCCATCGCCAATGCCGAGGCGGCGGGGCACCACGGGATGGCGGCGGTGATGCGCGCCGTCGATGCCGAGATGTTCGAGGGGGAGCGCGACCAGTCGGTCAAGTACCTGGTCGCGGCCGGGGACATGAACAACAAGGTCACGCAGTTCGACTGGAAGAATCCCCTCGTGTTCCGGCGCCGGGAAACCAAGGGCATGACCGAGGATCCGATCCCCGATACCCGCACCGCGACCTTGCAGCCCACCGCCGACCGCCTGGTCGAGGTGCGCGAAGTCGGCACCCCGTTGACGGACTTCCAGGCGGCCATCGTCAGGGAGAGCCTGGCGGAAGTGCGCGCGCAGGCCAGGGAGCGGGGCGCGAACGCCGGCGGTGCCGCGTGAAATAAGCGGCGCACGGGCGAACCGGATGCGGCGTGGCGCAACTCATCATGAGTCCGTCACCCCGTCACCACGACCAAGGAAACCATCATGCATCCGGTAATTCACTCATCGTACGCCCGCGGCACGCTGGCCGCTCTCGTCATCGGCGCCGTGCTGTGTCTGGCCGCCGGCGGCGCCCGCGCCGCGGGTCCCGCGCCGGCCGCCGGCGCGTTCTTTTCGACCACCCCGATCAGGCCGCAGACGTTGGACGACGACGACTGCGACGACACCGACGCCGACGCCGTGCCCGCGCGTCCCGCGGCCGTGCCCGTCTGGGACGTCACGCCGGCCGACAAGACGCTGAAGGCCGCGCTGACGCGCTGGGCCGAGGCGGCGGGCTGGCAGCTGGTGTGGGAGCTGCCGATCGATTACGCGGTGTCGGCGCGCACCGGGATCAAGGGCAAGTTCACCGACGCGGTGGAGGCGGTCGCCAGGAGCATGGCGACCGCCGACACGCCCATGAAGGCGATTTTCTACGACGGCAACCGCGTGCTGCGCATCGTCGCCAGGTAACGCGAAAGCTCAACAATTCTCAATGTCTCAGCAATGCTCAAGGATTGGCTTTTTGCGCGAATTCCACTGATATGTTTGATCCATCGCAACGTTACTGGAGATCAAACATGACGATGGAGTCGAATGGCGCCGCCGGCGTACCGCAGGCACTGGACATGGACCAACTGTTCCGCACGCATCACCGTCATCTGCTGCGCTTCGTCCAGCGCTACATGCGCAATCCCGAGGACGCGGAAGATGTCGTCCAGCAGACCTTCATCGAGGCGCTGCGCTGCGCGGACCGTTTTGCCGGGCTCTCCAAGCCGTCGACCTGGCTGTTCGGCATCGCCCTGAACCTGGCGCGGCACCAGGTGCGCCGCAACTGCGCCCAGGCCCACGACGCGCTCGACGAAGCGGCACTGGAACAGGTGGCCGATGCCCATGGCGACCCGGCCGTGCTGCTGGAATGGCGCCAGACGGCGGCGATGGTCGACGCGATGCTGAATGCGCTGCCCGCCCGGATCCGCACGACGTTCGAAGCGGTGCTCGACGGGGGCTCGACGTACGAAGAGGCGGCCTGTGAAATGGACATCCCGGTGGGCACCGTCCGCTCGCGCGTGTCGCGCGTCCGGGCCGCCGTGCGCGCCGGATGCGGCCGCTGATCATTCCGGCAGGTCGGGGGCGGAATCGTCCGGGACGGCGGCGGCGTGTTGCCCCGACAGTTCCAGCCGATACCCCTGGCCGTACGCGGTGCGGATGCTGACGCCGCGTTCGGCACCCAGCTGCAGCTTCTTGCGCAATTTGTACACGTGCTGCTCGATCGTGCGGCCGGCGACCTCGCTGTCGGAACTCCAGATCGACGTGCCGATGGTCTCGCGCGAGATGTACACGCCGGGCGACGAAAAAAACATCCACGCCAGGCCGAACTCGCGCGACGTCAACATGATCGGCGTGCCGAGGTAGGCGAATTTGCTGCTCTCGCGGTCGAGCGAAAAACCGGCCAGTTCGATGCGGCGGCGCGCGCCGCGCGGATTACTGCGGCGCACCAGCGCATGGGCCCGCGCCAGCAATTCGACCGGTTCGAACGGCCTGACCAGCAGGTCGTCGGCGCCCGCATTGAGCACCAGTGCGGTCATGTGGGCGTCGCGTACGGGCGACATGGCGAGAACCGGCGTATCGTTGCCGGAACGGCAGTTAAGCCAGGACACGATGGCGTCGTCCGGCGTGGGCGCGGCGTCCAGGTCGATGAAGATCAGGTCGAATTTTTGCCGCAGCAGGGCACGAAACAGGACGACTTCGGACGTGAAGTGCGTGCATTCGGCACCGGCTTGCATGAATGCGGCACGGACGACTTTCAGGACGGATGTGTTAGTTATCAAACATGCAATATTCATTCGCATCTTTAACTGAGCCCGATTGTTCGGTAGGGGCGACGCCGCTTGATGCGTGCCGGATGGCGAGGTCGACGTGAATGATGGGTATCATAATTGCAAACGGTTATTTTGTCCTGTTGAATAATCTCTGCCGGAGCCGGGCGATAGGGGAAATCCACGTTGTCAATCGTACCGTGTCATCCTGGAAATGGATGGTATAGTCGGTCATTTGACAGAATTGCCGGGGCCGCAAACTGGTCCAAACGGCACAACCTTTCACTCCAAAAAAGGAATACAGATGACGACCCAGGACTACGCGAACCGCATCAGCCAGCTCATCCAGGATCATCAGGCCGACATCGGCTCGGAGTGGATCGAGCAGCTGGAAGCGCTGACGGTGCGGTCGAGCGTCGTCTCGAAAGACCAGCTGCGCAAGCATTGCCAGCAATTCCTGGCCGCGTTCGCCCAGGCCACGCGCGGCGGCGAACTGCAGAACATGGACCACCGTTCGTGGGACGACGTGCGCGACATCCTGAGCGAGATCTCGTCGATCCGCGCCAGGAACGGCTCGACCCCGAGCGAGACGGCGACCTTCGTGTTCTCGCTGAAGCAGCCGCTGTTCACGCGCCTGAACCAGGGCTTCGCGGGCGACCCGGCCGCGCTCGCATCGGCCTCGTGGACCATCAGCTCGCTGCTCGACAAGATGGGCCTGTACACCATCGAAGTGTTCCAGCGCGCGCGCGACCAGATCATCGTGCGCCAGCAGCAGGAATTGCTGGAATTGTCGACACCGGTCGTCAAACTGTGGGAAGGCATCCTCGCGCTGCCGCTGATCGGCACGCTCGATTCGGCGCGCACCCAGGTGGTGATGGAGAACATCCTGCAGAAGATCGTCGATACGGGCGCCTCGATCGCCATCATCGACATCACCGGCGTGCCGACCGTCGACACGCTCGTCGCGCAGCACCTCATGAAAACGATCGCTGCCGCGCGCCTGATGGGCGCCGACTGCATCATCAGCGGCATCCGTCCGCAGATCGCGCAGACCATCGTGCACCTGGGCGTGAATCTGGAAGACGTCGTGACCAAGGCCACGCTGGCGGACGCGTTCCTCGTCGCGCTCGAGCGCACCGGCACGTCCGTCATCAAGCGTACCGCCCACGCCTGAGGACCGCGCATGGAACGCATTCCGATTCTCCGCATGGGCGACCTGTTGCTGGTGACGATCCAGGTCGACATGCACGACCGCCTGGCGATGACTCTGCAGGACGACCTCACCGAACGCATCGTGCGCGACCGCGCCAAGGGCGTCCTGATCGACATCTCGGCGCTCGACCTGGTGGACTCGTTCATCGGCCGCATGATCAGCAACACCGCCGCGATGGCGCGCGTGCTCGATGCGCAGACCGTGGTGGTCGGCATGCAGCCGGCCGTCGCGATCACGCTGGTCGAACTGGGCCTCACGCTGCACGGCGTGAAGACGGCACTCAACGTCGAAAAGGGCATGGCCCTGTTGGGAAAGACTAATTTTTGATGAGCGCAGCTCTCAATAACGCGGTGGTCTTCGAGTCCGAACTGCTCGAGCGGCACCGTCAGGACCGCACCGAACGCACCGCGTTGCCGCTGCGTTCGGACGAGGACGTCGTCGCGCTGCGCAAGCACGTGCGCGAGCGGGCCGTCGCGATCGGGCTGTCGCTCGTCGACCAGACCAAGCTCGTGACGGCGGCCAGCGAGCTGGCGCGCAACACGATCAAGTATGGCGGCGGCGGCATGGTCTACCTCGATGCGCTGACGGACGGTTTCCGCAAGGGCGTCGGCCTGATCTTCATCGATAACGGACCGGGCATTCCCGACCTCGAGATGGCGCTGCGCGACGGCTACACGACGGGCGGCGGCCTGGGGCTTGGCCTCGGCGGTTCGAAACGCCTCGTCGACGAATTCGGCATCGATTCCCGCGCGGGAGAGGGCACTGCGGTGTCGGTCGTCAAATGGAAACGCTGATCAGTTCGCTGTCCCCGCAGCTCAACTTCGCCATCGCCCACGCCAGCGACGTCTCGGCCGCGCGCCGCGCCGGGCAGAAGCTGGCGGATACGCTCGGCTTCGACGACGTCAAGGCCGGCCGCCTCGCGATCATCATCACGGAAGCGGCCACCAACATCCTCAAGCACGCGGGCGAAGGGACGATCAGCATCATGCGCACGCAGTCCGGCGCCGCGATGCCGGGCGTGGACGTCGTCGCCGTCGACAACGGGCCAGGCATCGCCGACATCGACTTCGCGCTGCGCGACGGCGTCTCGACGGCCGGCACGGCGGGCACGGGCCTCGGTGCGCTGCGCCGCCAGGCCGACGAATTCGACGCGTGGACCCAGCTTGGCCGCGGCAGCGCCTTCTTCATGCGCATCTGGCAGGGCGCCGCGCCACCCGAACCATGCGGCATCGAAGTGGGCGCGCTGTGCATGCCGCTCGCCGGCGAGGACGAGAGCGGCGACGGCTGGGGCGTCACCTGCGATCTCGATGGCGCGACCCTGGTCGGCGTGGACGGACTCGGTCACGGGCCGGAAGCGGCAAAGGCCGCCGCCGGCGCCATCCAGGCGCTGCAAAAGCGTCCGGCCGCTCTGCCTTCCGAAGTGCTGCACACGGCGCACGAACTGCTGCGCATCACGCGCGGTGCCGCGATGTCCGTGGCAAGGATCGACTACAGCGGCGGCGACATCCGTTGCGCCGGCATCGGCAACGTGGCCGCCGTCGTGTTCGACGGCGCGGCGCGCCGCGCGCTCGTCTCGCACAACGGCATCGTGGGGCACAACATGCGCAAGGTGCAGGAATTCACCGCGCCGTTCCCGCCCGGCGCGCTGTGCGTGCTGGCCTCGGACGGCATCCAGACCCAGTGGGACCTCGGCGCCTATCCGGGCCTCCACATGCACGCACCCGCGCTCGTGGCGGCCGTGCTGATGCGCGACTTCATCCGCCGCCGCGACGACGCGATGGTGCTGGTCGCGCGCCGGAGAACGTCGTGAACGTGCAGCGCATCCTGGCCGTGGGCCTCGACGCCGAGCAGGACGTCGTGCTCGTGCGCCAGCGCGCGCGCCAGGTCTCGCACCTGCTCGGGTTTTCGCAGCAGGACCAGGTACGCATCGCCACCGCCGTCTCGGAAGTGGCGCGCGGCGCCTGCCAGGCCGGATTTGGCGGCCGCGCCGCGTTCCTGATCCGCGAGGCGGGCCGGCGCCAGTCGCTCGAGGTGACGATCAGCGGCGGCAAGGGCGCGCAAGGCAGCTTGCCGGACGATGCCGTCGTCACCGCGCACCGCCTGATGGACGAGTGCCACGTCGCGCGGGACGAGCAGGGCGCCGGCGTGATCACGATGCGCAAGGCGCTGCCGCCGCAGCTGTGGATCGACAATGCGCGCCTGGCCGAGGTCGCGGCGCAGCTGGCCAAGGACAGCCCCGTCGCGAACACGTACAACGAACTGGAGCTGCAGAACCGCGAACTGGTCGCCACGCTGGCGGAACTGCGCGAGCGCCAGGAAGACCTGCTGTCGCTGACGCGCGAACTGGAAGACACGAACCGCGGCATCGTCGCGCTGTACGCCGAGATCGAGGACAAGGCCGAGCGTTTGCGCCGCGCCGACGAGATGAAGTCGCGCTTCCTGTCGAACACGAGCCACGAACTGCGTACGCCGCTGTCGTCGATCCGCGCGCTGGCCAAGCTTCTGCTGGACCGCATGGACGGCGACCTGACGCCGGAACAGGAGCGCCAGGTGCGCTTCATCGAGGCCGCCGCGGCCGACCTGTCGGAACTCGTCAACGACCTGCTCGACCTGGCCAAGATCGAGGCGGGCCGCGTCGAGGTGGCGGTGGCGCCCATCGTCGTGGACAACCTGTTCCGCGCGCTCAAGGGCATGCTCCGTCCGCTCGTCGACGAGGCGCGGGTCGACCTGATCTTCGAACCGTGCGACTATGTCGAGGCATTCGATTCGGACGAGGGCAAGATCTCGCAGGTCCTGCGCAACTTCATTTCGAACGCCCTGAAATTCACCGAGCAGGGCGCGGTGCGCGTGTCGGCCTTCCATGACCCCGGGGCCGACACGATCACGTTCGCGGTAGCCGATACCGGGATCGGCATCAGCCCGGACAACCTGCAGCTGATCTTCGAAGAGTTCAGCCAGATCGAACACCCGCTGCAGCGGCGCAGCAAGGGCACGGGGCTCGGCCTGCCCCTGTGCCGCAAGCTGGCGGACCTACTCGGCGGCCGCGTGGACGTGGTCAGCCAGCCCGGCGTCGGCTCCACCTTCAGCCTCGTGCTGCCGCGCCTCTTCCCGGCCCAAACTGTGCAGCGCAACGCTGGAACCTGAGGAACGCAACATGACTACCCCGACCTTGATCCTCAACGTCGACGACAACGACGGCGCCCGCTACGCCAAGACGCGCATCCTGCAGAGCGCCGGCTTCGACGTCGTCGAGGCGAGCAACGGCACCGATGCGCTCAATGTCGTAAAGCGCGGCGGCGTCGCGCTCGTGCTGCTCGACGTGAAGCTCCCGGACATCAACGGCATCGAGGTGTGCCGCCGCATCAAGGCCGACCCGGACAGCGCGATGGTCCTCGTGCTGCAGACGTCGGCCGCGCTGACGGGCCGCGCCGACAAGATCCGCGGCCTGGAGGGCGGCGCCGACAACTATCTCGCCGCGCCGATCGAGGCCGACGAACTGGTCGCCAACGTCAACGCGCTGCTGCGCATGCGCCAGACCCAGAGCGCGTTGCGCGACAGCGAGGAACGCTTCCGCCAGCTCACCGACAACATCGAGGACGTGTTCTGGATGTTCTCCGTGCCGGCGCGCGCGCTCGAATACGTGAGCCCCGCGTACGCGACGATCTGGGGCCGCCCCGTCGACACGCTGGAGCGCGAGCCGGACAGCTGGCTCGCGGCCGTGCATCCGGACGACCGCGCCTACGTCATGTCGCTGTGGGATGCGCTGCAGGTCGCGCCGCACTACGAAGCCGAATTTCGCGTGATGATGCCGGACGGCTCGCCGCGTTGGGTGCGCGACCGCCTGTTCCCCGTGCGCGACCGGCGCGACGAGGTGTATCGCGTGGCGCGCGTGACGAGCGACATCACGCGCCGCAAGGAGATGGAAGCGCTGCTGCGCGCGGCCGACGCCAACAAGAACGAATTCCTCGCGACGCTCGCGCACGAGCTGCGCAATCCGCTGTCGCCGATCCGCAATGCGGCGGCGCTGCTGGGCGCGTCCGGCAACGGCGCCAACGAGCACCAGGCGCGCGCGCGCGACGTCATCACGCGCCAGGTCGACCATCTCGCCCACCTCGTCGACGACCTGCTCGACGTGGCGCGCATCTCGGAGGGCAAGATCGTCCTGCGCCAGGAAGAGGTCGAGCTGAAAGGCGTGATCGCCCAGGCGGTCGAAACGGCCGGTCCCCTGATCGCGGCGCGCGAGCACAAGCTGGACGTCGTCCAGCCGGACCGCCAGATCTGGCTGCGGGGCGACCCGGTGCGCCTCGCGCAATCGATGGGCAACCTGCTGCACAATGCGGCCAAGTTCACGCCCAAGGGCGGCCGGATCAGGGTCGAGGTGATGCTCGCGGGCGACGTCGTGCGCATCGCCGTGCGGGACAACGGCATCGGCATCGCCGAGGACAACCTGTCGCGCATCTTCGGCATGTTCGCGCAGGCGGCCGTCCCGCCGGACCGCGCACCGGAAGGCCTCGGCATCGGCCTGTCGCTCGTCTCGCGCCTGCTCGAGATGCACGGCGGCCGGCTGTCCGCCACGAGCCCCGGCATCGGCCTCGGCTCCACGTTCACCGTCGAGCTGCCGGTGCTGCGCACGGCGGAGCAGGGCGCGCAGGCGGCGGAGGCGCCGTCCAGCGCACCGGCGCCGGCGTCGGGCGGCCGCAAGATCCTGCTCGTCGACGACAACGTCGACGCGATGGAGATGATGGCCTTCCTGCTGGCCGAGATGGGCTACGAGGCGCACACGACGGCGGATGCCGGCAACCTCGTGCAGATGGCGCTGGAGTTGCGGCCGGACGTGATCGTGCTCGACATCGGCCTGCCGGGCGTGGACGGCTATGAACTGGCGCGCATGCTCAAGCGGCATCCGCAGCTGGCCTCGACCCGCCTCGTCGCGCATACCGGCTACGGTTCGCCGGAAGACCGGCGCAAGGCGCAGGAGGCGGGCTTCGATGCGCACCTCGTCAAGCCTGCCGAGCTGGAAGACCTCGAAAAAGCGTTGCAAGGCTGATTTGCGTTCCGCGTGAGCACAGGGTGCCCACCCTACGGATGCGCGGTAGTTCAACGTGCGTCAGCGGTAGGGTGGGCTCCCCGAGCCCACGCGTTCAACGTGCGTCAGCGCACGTACATCCGCACGTCATCGGCCTAATCTGGCGCCATCCACTTACCGATGGAGGCCATCATGCCCAAGGGAGCCAGCCCGAAACGCGAGCGCGAATACAAGAAGCTCGAGACGGAATTCAAGAAGGAACACAGCTATCCCGGCCGCGAGGAAGAGGTCGCGTCGCGCATCGTGAACAAGCAGCGCGCGGAGCACGGCGAAACGAAGCAGTCGTCGAGCGGCGGTTCGAAGCAATCGGCCAAGAAGTAAAGTCCCCGGACTTGCGCCCGGGGACTGGTGCGGTTACTTGTCGGTGACCGTAAAGTCCCCGAACGCCTTCAACTGCTCGCCGACGGCCTTCGAATCGCCCACCACGACGATGGACTGGTTCTCCGGCGCGAAGTACTTCTTCGCCACGTCGCGCACCTGTTCCGGCGTGACCTTTTCGATCAGCGGCACGTACTGGCCCAGGAACTCGGCCGGCAGGCCCACGAGCCAGTTGCTGGACAGCGTGTTCGCGACGGCGCGCTGCATCTGGTTGCTCAGCAGGTAGCCGCCCGCCACATAGCGCTTGTGCATCTTCATCTCGTCCGCCGGGACGAGGTCGGCGCCGATGCGCTTGTACTCGTTGAAGTACTCGGTCAGCGCAGCGCCCGTGACTTCGTTGCGCACGTCCGCGCCGCCGACGATGCCGCCGCCTTCGCGCAGCAGGCGCGCGCCGGCCGAGGCGCCGTAGGTGTAACCCTTCTCCTCGCGCAGGTTGATGTTCACGCGGCTCGAAAAGCCGCCGCCCAGGATCGTGCTCGCCAGGCGCAGCGGAATCTGGTCGGAAGCCGTCGCGGCGATGCCGGGGCTACCGAGGCGCAGCGTCGACTGCACGCTGCCGCCCCGTTCCAGCAGCAGGCGTACGGGTTTTGCCGTGGCCGGAGCCTTCGGCACCTCCGCTGCCGCCGGGCCGCTTGCCTTCCAGTCGCCGAACGCCTTCTGCGCGAGTTTCAAGGCATCCGCTTCCTTGATGCGGCCCGTGATCACGAGCAGCGCGCGCTCCGGACGGAAGCGTTTCGCGTGCTCGGCGCGCAGCAGGTCCTGCGTGGTCGATTCGATCGCTTCCGCCGTCGGCGTCATGTGGCCGTACGGGTGGTCGCCGTAGATCGCGCGGCTGATCGCGCGTTCGGCGCGGAAGCGCGGCTGCGTCTCCGAGACGCGCAGGCTTTGCAGCGCGTTGGCCTTGGCCAGCGCCACTTCATTCTCGGGGAAGGATGGCGTGCGCGCGACTTCGGCCAGCAACTGCATCATCGGTCCGGCCTGAGACGCGAGCGCGCTGGCCTGGACCGCGATGCCGTCCGCGCCGGCGCCGGCGGCCACGGAGCCGCCCATGCCCTGGGCCGCTTCCGCGATCGCGCGCGAGTCGCGTTTCGCCGTGCCTTCGTTCAGCAGGCCGGCCAGCAGTTCGGCGAAGCCCGGGTGTTTCGCATCGTCGGCGGCGAAGCCCGCGTCGCGCACGGCCAGCACCATGTCCACGCGCGGGATGCCGGTGCGCGGCACGATCCACACCTGCAGGCCATTCGACAAGGTCTTCTTGCCGATGTGCGGCACGGGCAGCGGTTTGTCTTTTGCGTAGGCCGGCATCGCGGCCGGCATTGTTTCTTTCGGCACGTCCGCGGCCTGGGCCGAGTGGGCGAACAAGGCACCCACGATCATCGTCAGCATCAGTTGTTTCATCGGGGCGCTCCTCATTTCTTGACTGCCGGTTTGCGGTCGATGACGGTGCGGTTCGCCTTCGTCAGGTACGTGGCGGCCACGCGCTGCAGGTCGGCGGACGTCACGCCCTCGATCCAGCCGGGCACCTTGTTGACGACGTTGGCGTCGCCCCACAGCGTCTGCAGCTTGGCGAGCGTGTCGGCGCGCGACAGGATGTTTTCCAGGTCGTTGTTCCAGTCCGCGAGCATGCGGGTCTTCACGCGCTTTAGCGTGGCGGCGTCGACGCCGTCCTTGACCACTTTCGCGATCTGCGCGTCCATCGCGGCCAGCATCGCGTCGGCGCTGCTGTTCGGCTTGTACAGGCCGAACACGGTGAACAGGGTGGGGCCGCCGTATTCGAACGGACCGGTGAGGCCGAAGCCGCCCTGGACGTTCAGCGCGATCTCGCGGCCCTTGACGAGATTCAGGTAGAACAGCGACGCGTCGCCGCCCGCCAGCAGTTCGGACAGCACGGCCATCGGCGCCTGGTCCGCGCTGCCCTGCGGCGGCACTTTCCAGCCGACGGCGACGGCCGGCACCTGCGCCAGCGCGTCGCTTTGCTCGATGCGTTTTTCCTGTGTGTTCAGGCCTTCCGTGAAGTCGGAGCCTTTCGGCACGGGGCGGGCCGCGATGCCGCCGAAGTACTTCTGCGCGAGCGCGAAGGCCTGCGTGGGCGTGACGTCGCCGGCGATCGCCAGCACGGCGTTGTTCGGGCCGTAGTAGTCGCGGTGGAAAGCGCGCACGTCGTCGAGGCTCGCGCCTTCGAGGTCTTCGAAGCTGCCGTAGCCGTCGTGGTTGTTCTCCCATTTCTGGAACGCGAGCTGGCTGATGTCGAGCCAGAAGAAGCCGCCGTACGGCTTGTTCTTGACGTTCACGCGGATCTCTTCCTTGACCACGTCCTGCTGGTTCTTCAGGGTGGCCGGGTTGAAGTCGAGGGTCTTCATGCGGTCCGCCTCGAGCCACAGGATCGGCTCGAGCGACGACACGGGCGCCGTCTCGATGTAGTTCGTGAAGTCGGGACGCGTGGAGCCGTTGTTGTTGCCGCCGCCGCCCGTGATGGCGCGGTCGAACACGCCCTTCGGCGCATTCGGCGTGCCCTGGAACATCAGGTGCTCGAACAGGTGGGCGAAGCCCGTGCGGTTGCGCGGCTCCAGGCGCATGCCGACGTGGTACACGACGGACACGCCGACGGTCGGCGAACTATGGTCTTCGGAGACGACGACCGTCAGGCCGTTGTCGAGCTTCTTGACGTTGACCGGCAGGGTCCACTGGTCGCTGGTCGCAGCAAGCGAGGTCAGCGAGAGTGACAACCCGGCCAGCAGGGCGGACAGGTAGCGCAGGCGCATTGATCACCTTTTATGAAGTTATGGGGCAGGGCATCGAATTTATCTTAACGCAACAAATGCGGGGCCGGGATGAAATGTTGATACATACATCGATGACAAACGGTGACAAACGGTGACATTTGAAGGCGGCCCGGCGCGCGATAATGACCGGCTCGCCCATGCATGCCAGCCCGCCCCCGGTGTCGCTCAGGTGGTGATTTTTGCAGTTCGTCGCAATTCGCTGGGCCGGGCGGGGCCGTCCGTTTATCCTGTTTTCCATAAACACCAACCCTTGCAAAACAAAAACAGGAATTCGGAGAATCGGATGAACAGGATTTTCTCGCTCGCCCCCGTCGGTGCCGCCCTGTGTGTCGCGCAGTTGTTCGTCCTTGGGCTCGCACATGCCGCCCCGGACCTCGCGACCGAAACGCGGCCCGTCGATGCCCGCGTCGTGCGGGTCAAGGTCGACGGCGCCGTCGACCTGAAGATCCGCCAGGGTGCCACGCCGGCCCTGACGCTCAAGGGCGAATCGCGCTACCTGGAGCGCACGATGACGTCGCAGAACGGCGATACGCTGAACATCGATACGGACATCCGCGGCCACGTACGCACCGGCTCGCTTCATGCGGAACTGGTGCTGCCGGCCCTACGGTCGGTGACGTCCGAAAGCCTCGGGACGACGGACATTTCCGGCTTTTCCGGCGACGAGCTGGAACTGACCCTGGACGGCGCCGGCTCGATGAAGATCGCGGGCAGCTACCGCCTCGTGCGGGCCAGCCTGGGCGGCATCGGCAGCATGGAGATGCAGGGCCTGAACGGGGAGGGCGTCGAACTGAACCTGCAGGGTGCGGGCTACATCTCGCTGGCAGGACGCGCGAAATGGCTGAAGGCCGACCTGGGCGGCCTGGGCAACCTCGACGCGCAGCAGTGTAACGCGGACTCCGTCGACATCGACCTGTCCGGCCTCGGCAACGCGCGCGTGACGGCGCGCCAGAACGCGAACCTGAATTTGTCCGGCATGGGTTCCGTCACGGTGTACGGCAAGCCCCAGAACCGCAAGGTCGCGGTCGACGGGCTGGGGAAAGTGAGCTGGAAGTAAAAGAAGATTTATCTCGAAACAAAAGAACAAAGAGGCGAGGCCTCACGAATCCGAACGAGACGATGAGAAAACTGACCGTTGCGATCCTGTTTGCGCTGGGCCTGCACGGTAGTGCGATGGCGGGCCTCGCGGAGGGCGCCAATGCCTACAATGCCCGCAACTATGCGCTGGCCCTGAAGGAAATCACGCCGCTTGCCAAGGCTGGCAACGCGGACGCGGAGCATTTGCTGGGCCTGATGTACTACATGGGCCGCGGCGTGCCGCGCGACTACAAGCAGGCGTTCGCCTGGCACTACAAGGCGGCCGTGCAGGGCAAGGCCGACGCGCAATACGTGATCGGCGCCATGTACTACACGGGCAATGCCGTGCCCCAGGACCAGAAACTGGCCGTGCAGTGGTTCCGCAAGGCCGCCGAGCAGGGCCATCCGGATGCCCAGCACGCGCTCGCCCTGATGTACCGCTACCACGTGGCGGGCATGCCGCAAGACCTCGTCATCGCCTACATGCTGTGCAACCTGGCGGCCGCCAACGGCCACCGCAATGCCATCGAGCAGCGCGCTTCGCTCGTCAAGCAAATGAGCCAGGAACAGATCGACGAAGCGCAATCGATGTCGCGCAACTGGAAACCGGGCACGCCGCTGCCGACGCAATCGCACACGGGCAACGGCGGTTCCTGAACTTTCTGTTGCCTTCAAATGTAAGGACGATGCCGACCCGGGTATGAGGCATCGTCCTACGCGCGCATGGCCAAACCTTGGTGTTCCGCTCGCCTTCTCGGGGCTACGATGAGGACCTCTGAAGCAGTTTTCATGAGCTTTACGACAACTCAACCATTGGAGGCAATCATGGCAAACCAAGGCAATAATCAGGGCGGCAACAAGGGCAACAACCAGAGCGGCGACACCAGCAACCGCGGTTTCGCATCGATGGACCCGCAGAAGCAGCGTGAAATCGCCTCGGAAGGCGGCAAGGCTGCGCACGCCTCGGGCAACGCCCACGAGTTCACGTCGGAAGAGGCACGCCGTGCCGGCTCGATGAGCCACAAGAACGACGGCGGCAGCCAGCAGAGCCAGGGCGGTGGCGGCAGCCAGCAAAGCGGCAACAGCACCCGCGGCGGCACGCCGGAGCAGCACGCCAAGGCCGGCTCGCAGAGCCACAAGAACGACAAGAAGTGATGTGACCCGGACGCGGCGGGCAGGCCGCGTGCACTGGCGTCGCCGGTGAGTTCGCATGCTGCCCGGCCGTTCTGTATCGCACCCATGACGTTCCCGACACCGCCAGCCTTTCGAGGCTGGCGGTGTCGTTTCGTGCGTCCGGCAGGCTACTACACGATCTGTGAGCTATGCAGTAAATTTACTACATTTTATCATTAAATGAGCATTTTCTTGCTCATTGTTAGCGATAGCAGCCATTTTCTGGCGCGGCATGCTTGGGTGATCAGGGCCAATGGGGTACCATTGCTCATCATTTAACTAGGGTATGCCATGCGTGCTATAGAAATTGTCCAACCAGGCGGACCGGAGGTGCTCAAGCTGTGCGAGCGCCCGGTGCCGCAATTGAAACCGGGCGAAATCCTCATCCGCGTCCACGCGGCCGGCGTCAACCGGCCCGACGTGTTCCAGCGGCTGGGCCAGTATCCCGTCCCGCCCGGCGCCTCCGACCTGCCGGGCCTCGAAGTGGCCGGCGAGATCGTCGACGGCGACCTCGGCGACAGCGGATTCAGGAAAGGCGACCTCGTTTGCGCCCTCGTGCAGGGCGGCGGCTATGCCGAGTACTGCGCGGCGCCGCTCGCGCAATGCCTGCCGGTGCCGCAAGGCTTGACGGCGCTCGAGGCGGCCGCGCTGCCGGAGACGTTCTTCACCGTGTGGAGCAACGTGTTCCAGCGCGCCGCGCTGGGCGAAGGCGAGACGCTGCTCGTCCAGGGCGGCAGCTCCGGTATCGGTACCACGGCGATCCAGCTGGCGAAGGCGCTGGGCCACCGCGTGTTCGCGACGGCCGGCAGCGCCGACAAATGCCGCGCGTGCGAGGACCTGGGCGCCGAGCGCGCGATCAACTACAAGACCGAGGACTTCGCGCCCATCGTCAAGGAACTGACGGGCGGGAAGGGTGTCGACGTCGTGCTCGACATGGTCGGCGGCGACTACGTGGCGCGCGAGGTGTCATGCCTCGCGGACGACGGCCGCATCGTCATCATCGCCCTGCTGGGCGGGGCGAAGGCGAACGTCGACCTGGGCCAGGTGCTGCGCCGCCGCCTGACGATCACGGGTTCCACCTTGCGTCCGCGCCCGGTGGCGTTCAAGGCGCAGATCGCGCGCGAGTTGCGCGAGCGCGTGTGGCCGCTGCTGGCGGCTGGTCGAATAAAACCCGTCATCTACAAGACGTTCCCGCTCGAAGAAGCCGCCGCCGCGCACACGCTGATGGAAAGCAGCGCGCACGTGGGCAAGATCATGCTGCGTGTCGCCGGGCACTGAACAAGACAATGAAAAATACAATGAATAAGCGACTGAACAACCGTGCCAGGCCCGGTTTGACCGGTTTTTCAACGCCCGTTACAATAACGGGTTATTTGACCGTGAGGTTGTAATGCGTGCCAAGCTCATCGTAGGCAACTGGAAGATGAATGGCAGCCGCGCGGCCAATGAAGCTTTGCTGAAGGGGATCGTCGCCGGCCTCGACAATGCGCGCCGCGGTTCGTTCGCCCTGTGCGCGGTTTGCGTGCCCACGCCGTTCCTGCAGCAGTGCGAAGACGTGCTGACCGGTACGCCGCTCGCGTGGGGTGCGCAGGACGTGTCGATGCACGCGTCCGGCGCGTACACTGGCGAAGTGTGCGCGAAGATGCTGACCGAATTCGGTTGCCGCTACGTGATCGTCGGCCATTCCGAGCGCCGCGCCTACCACCGCGAAGACAGCGCGCTGGTGGCAAAAAAGGCGCAGGCGGTACTGGCCGAAGGGATGACCCCGATCGTGTGCGTCGGCGAAACGCTGGAGCAGCGCGAGGCGGGCGAGACGGCGCAGGTGGTCGCCGCCCAGCTCGACGCGGTGCTGGAAGCGCTCGACGCGGCATCGGTGGCGAAGATCGTCGTGGCCTATGAGCCCGTGTGGGCCATCGGCACCGGCAGGAACGCGACGCCGGCGATGGCGCAGGAAGTGCATGCGCAATTGCGCGCGCAACTGAAGGCGCGCAACGCGGAAGCGGCGGAAGTCGTACCGATTCTGTATGGCGGCAGCATGAAGCCGGAGAATGCGAAGGAACTGCTGGCCCAGCCGGATATCGATGGCGGGCTGATCGGAGGCGCGGCCTTGAGGGCGGAAGATTTTCTTGCCATCATACACGCCGCCTGAATAGTGCCGGGTTGGAAATTCCATCCGGGCGATGAAGCAAAAGCGTCGTTCCCGCGCAGGCGGGAACCCAAGTTTCGGGCGCTGCCACGATGCTTGGAAAATTGGGTCCCTGCCTTCGCAGGGACGACGTGGTGCAAAGTTTTTGCAAACGTAGTCAACCTTGGAATGGAATAAACAATGAACGTGTTGTTCAATCTGATCGTCGTCGTACAGGTCATCTCCGCGCTGGCCATCATCGGTCTCGTGCTCGTCCAGCACGGCAAGGGTGCGGACATGGGCGCCGCCTTCGGTTCCGGCGCGTCCGGCAGCCTGTTCGGCGCCAGCGGTTCGTCGAACTTCCTGTCGAAATCGACGGCCGTCGCCGCCGCGATCTTCTTCGCGTCGACGCTGGGTCTCGCGTACTTCGGCACCAACCGTCCGCACGCGAGTGTCGGCGGCGGCGTGATGGAACGCGTGACGGTCCCGGCCGCCAAGGTTCCCGCCGGCGCAGGCGATGCCGTCCCGACGACCGTACCGGCTCCGGCGCCTGCCGCACCTGCACCGTCGGCCACGCAGGACGTGCCGGCGCCTGCGCCGGCAGCCGCACCGGCTGCTCCGGCACCCGCGCCTGCCAAGTAATTTTGCGGCGCGGCCACTTCCTGCAAGCGCGAGCAGGGTGGTGTAACATTCTGCGGGCTTCGGTCCGCCAGCGCCGGCGACCGGACTCTCGACGCGGCCCGCCGTAAACACAAGTTTTATAAAGTTGAGAAAAAGAGTATTTTTTCTTGGTTTAGCGCAATTTGAGCATTGAAAAATGCTGCTAAGTCAGAGTAGAATACTGGTCTCCAGCCGACGTGGTGAAATTGGTAGACACGCTATCTTGAGGGGGTAGTGGCGCAAGCTGTGCGAGTTCGAGTCTCGCCGTCGGCACCAAGATACAAGAAGCCAGCTAGGGCGCATGAGCTTCCGCTCGTTAGCACTAGCTGGCTTTTTTACGAGGATCTGTCGGAGGCTTTGAAGAACCGTCCCCTGCGGCGGCGCTTCTGGCCCGAGAAGCCCGGTCGTACGAACGTGCGGCGAGCCTCGAAGGTCGGGATCGGCAACGCGGAACAGGTGATTGAGAGTCTCCAGTCGTACGATCCTGGTGTAGGCCAATAGCCAGGATTGCGCGATGCGGTACTGCAGCCCCTGCAGTGTTTTTTCAACCGATCGTTCAACTAAGGCTTCATCGTGAACCTCGAGAACTACTTCCCCGTCTTACTCTTCATCGTGATCGGCACCGTCGTCGGCGTCGCATCGCAGGTGCTGGGCCGTGTCGTCGGTCCGCACCGCCCCGACCCCGCCAAGCTCTCTCCGTATGAATGCGGCTTCGAAGCCTTCGAAGACGCGCGCATGAAGTTCGACGTCCGGTACTACCTGGTCGCGATCCTGTTTATTTTGTTTGATCTGGAAACGGCATTCTTCTTCCCTTGGGGCGTTTCGATGCGCGACCTGGGCCTGCCTGGATTCCTGACGATGATGGTGTTCATCGTCGAATTCATCGTCGGCTTCTGGTACATCTGGAAGAAAGGTGCCCTTGATTGGGAATAAGCCATGGCTATTGAAGGCGTTTTAAACGAAGGTTTTGTCACTACCACAGCCGACAAACTGATCAACTGGGCGCGTACCGGGTCGATGTGGCCCATGACGTTCGGCCTGGCATGCTGTGCGGTCGAGATGATGCACGCGGGTGCCGCGCGCTATGACCTCGACCGTTTCGGCGTTGTGTTCCGCCCGTCGCCGCGCCAGTCCGACGTGATGATCGTGGCCGGTACCCTGTGCAACAAGATGGCACCTGCGCTGCGCAAGGTGTACGACCAGATGGCCGAGCCGCGCTGGGTCATCTCGATGGGTTCGTGCGCCAACGGCGGCGGCTACTACCACTACTCGTACTCCGTCGTGCGCGGCTGCGACCGCATCGTGCCGGTCGACGTCTACGTCCCGGGCTGCCCGCCGACCGCCGAGGCCCTGTTGTACGGCATCATCCAGCTCCAGAATAAGATCCAGCGCACCAATACCATCGCGCGATAATCCAAGCCGGTTTCAACCATGACGACAAAAATCGAAGCCCTCGAACTCGCCCTGAAGAATGCTCTGGGCGAGGGCGCTGCCATTACCGTGGCGCTGGGCGAAGTAACGGTAGTAGTGAAGGCCTCCGAGTATCTGGCCTCCATGCGAAAGCTGCGCGACGATCCCGCGCTGCGTTTCCAGGAACTCGTCGACCTGTGCGGCGTCGACTACTCGTCCTACGGCGAAGGCACGTGGGACGGTTTGCGTTTCGCCGTCGTGTCGCACCTGCTGTCGATCGAGCACAACTGGCGTGTGCGCGTCCGCGTGTTCTGCCCGGACGACGACATGCCGCTGGTCGACTCCGTCACGAGCGTTCTGGCGCAACGCCAACTGGTTCGAGCGTGAAGCGTTCGACCTGTTCGGCATCCTGTTCGAGGGCCACGGCGACCTGCGCCGCATCCTCACCGACTACGGCTTCATCGGCCACCCGTTCCGCAAGGACTTCCCGATCTCGGGCTATGTCGAGATGCGCTACGACCCCGAGCAGAAACGCGTCATCTACCAACCCGTGACGATCGAGCCGCGCGAAAACATTCCGCGCGTGATCCGCGAAGAAACCTACGGGATGAAATAATGGCTGAGCTTAAGAATTACACCCTGAACTTTGGTCCGCAGCACCCGGCAGCGCACGGCGTGCTGCGTCTCGTGCTGGAACTGGACGGCGAGGTCATCCAGCGTGCCGACCCCCACATCGGCCTGCTGCACCGCGGCACCGAGAAGCTGGCCGAGACCCGCACCTACCTGCAGTCCGTGCCGTACATGGACCGCCTCGACTACGTCTCGATGATGTGCAACGAGCACGGCTACGTGCTGGCCATCGAGAAGCTGCTGGGCATCGAAGTGCCGATCCGTGCGCAGTACATCCGCACGATGTTCGACGAGATCACCCGCATCCTGAACCACCTGATGTGGCTGGGCGCGCACGCGCTGGACATCGGTGCGATGGGTCCGTTCCTGTACGCGTTCCGCGACCGCGAAGACCTGTTCGACGTCTATGAAGCCGTGTCGGGCGCGCGCATGCACGCGGCCTACTACCGCCCGGGCGGCGTGTACCGCGACCTGCCGGACGTGATGCCGCGCCACCGCGAATCGCCGCTGCGCAGCAAGAAGGCCATCGACGAACTGAACGAGACCCGCCAGGGCTCCGTACTGGACTTCATCGACTCGTTCACGAAGCGCTTCGACGGCTATGTCGACGAATACGAGACCCTGCTGACCGACAACCGTATCTGGAAACAGCGTACCGTCGGCATCGGCGTCGTGACGCCGGAAGACGCGATGGGCATGGGCTTCTCGGGCCCGATGCTGCGCGGCTCGGGCATCGCCTGGGACCTGCGCAAGGTGCAGCCGTACGCCGCGTACGACAAGGTCGAATTCGACGTCCCGGTCGGCACCAACGGCGACTCGTACGACCGTTACCTCGTGCGCATCGAGGAACTGCGCCAGTCGAACCGCATCATCAAGCAATGCATCGCCTGGCTGCGCGCCAACCCGGGCCCGGTCATGACGAACAACCACAAGGTCGCCCCGCCGTCGCGCGTGGACATGAAGACCAACATGGAATCGCTGATCCACCACTTCAAGCTGTTCACCGAAGGCTTCCACGTCCCGCCGGGCGAGGCCTACGCAGCGGTCGAACATCCGAAGGGCGAGTTCGGCATTTATATCGTCTCGGACGGCGCCAACAAGCCGTACCGCCTGAAGATCCGCACCCCGGACTATGTCCACCTGCAATCGCTCGATGAAATGGCGCGCGGTCACATGATCGCCGACGCCGTCACCATCATCGGTACGCAGGACATCGTGTTCGGCTCGATCGACCGATAAGAAGGGTAGAAAAGATTATGTTATCTGAGCAGTGCTTGAAAAAAATCGACCGCGAGTTGGCCAAGTATCCGGCCGACCAGCGCCAGTCGGCCGTGATGGCCGCGCTGGCCCACGCGCAGGTCGAAAAGGGCTGGCTGTCGCCGGAAACGATGCAGGAAGTGGCCGACTACATCGGCATGCCCGCCATCGCCGTCCAGGAAGTGGCCACCTTCTACAACATGTACAACATCAAGCCGGTCGGCAAGCACAAGATCACCGTGTGCACCAACCTGCCGTGCGCGTTGTCGGGCGGCGAGCGTGCCGCCCAGCGTATCAAGGATGCCCTCGGCATCAATTTCCGCGACACGACCGAAGACGGCCAGTTCACCCTGCTGGAAGGCGAGTGCATGGGCGCCTGCGGCGACGCGCCGGTCATGCTGGTGAATAACCACCGCATGTGCTCGTTTATGTCGGACGAGAAGATCGACGCCCTGCTGGAGGAACTGAACAAATGACCAGCCTGCACGACCGCCACATCAATCCGCTGATCCTGAAGGATCTGAACGGCGACAACTGGCACCTGGAAGACTACGTCAAGCGCGGCGGCTATTCCGCGCTGCGCCGTATCCTGGAAGAGAAGATCACGCCCGAGCAGATCATCGCCGACCTGAAGGCGTCCGGCCTGCGCGGCCGCGGCGGCGCGGGTTTCCCGACCGGCCTGAAGTGGAGCTTCATGCCGCGCCAGTTCCCGGGCCAGAAATACCTCGTCTGCAACACCGACGAAGGCGAACCGGGCACGTTCAAGGACCGCGACATCATCCGCTACAACCCGCACGCGCTGATCGAAGGCATGGCCATCGGCGCGTACGCGATGGGCATCACCGTGGGCTACAACTACATCCACGGCGAGATCTTCCAGGAATACCTGCGCTTCGAAGAGGCGCTGGAAGAGGCGCGCGCCGCCGGCTTCCTGGGCGACAAGATCATGGGTTCGGAGTTCTCGTTCCAGCTGCACGCGCACCACGGCTACGGCGCCTACATCTGCGGCGAAGAAACCGCGCTGCTGGAATCGCTGGAAGGCAAGAAGGGCCAGCCGCGCTTCAAGCCGCCGTTCCCGGCCTCGTTCGGCCTGTACGGCAAGCCGACCACGATCAACAACACGGAAACGTTCGCAGCCGTCCCGTTCATCCTGAACATGGGCGCCGCCGAGTACATGGGGCTGGGCAAGCCAAACAACGGCGGCACGAAGATCTTCTCGATCTCCGGTGACGTCGAGCGTCCGGGCAACTACGAAGTCCCGCTGGGCACGCCGTTCGCCAAGCTGATGGAGCTGGCCGGCGGCATGCGTGGTGGCAAGAAGATCAAGGCCGTCATCCCGGGCGGTTCGTCGGCACCGGTCGTGCGCGGCGACGTCATGATGCAGACCGACCTGGACTACGACTCGATCGCCAAGGCCGGTTCGATGTTGGGTTCGGGTGCGGTGATCGTCATGGACGAGACCCGCTGCATGGTCAAGTCGCTGCTGCGCCTGTCCTACTTCTACTACGAGGAATCGTGCGGCCAGTGCACGCCGTGCCGTGAAGGTACGGGCTGGATGTACCGCATGGTCCACCGCATCGAACATGGCCAGGGTCGTCCGGAAGACATGGACATGCTGAACTCGATCGCCGACAACATCCAGGGCCGCACCATTTGCGCACTGGGCGATGCCGCCGCGATGCCGGTTCGCGCCATGATCAAGAACTTCCGCGAAGAATTTGAATATCACGTCGAGCACAAGCACTGCCTGGTGCCGACTTACCTCTAAACCAGGTCAGGTAACGATCAAATGGTTGAAATCGAATTAGACGGCAAGAAAGTCGAAGTCCCACCGGGTTCGATGGTGATGGACGCCGCAAACAAACTGGGAAGCTACATCCCGCACTTCTGCTACCACAAGAAGCTGTCCATCGCGGCGAACTGCCGCATGTGCCTCGTGGAAGTGGAAAAAGCGCCGAAGCCGCTGCCTGCCTGCGCCACCCCGGTGTCCCCGGGCATGATCGTGCGCACGCACAGCGACAAGGCCGTGCAGGCGCAGAAATCCGTCATGGAATTCCTGCTGATTAACCACCCGCTGGATTGCCCGATCTGCGACCAGGGCGGCGAATGCCAGCTGCAGGATCTCGCGGTCGGCTACGGCAAGGGCGAATCGCGCTACCAGGAAGAAAAACGCGTCGTGGCGCCGAAGGAAGCCGGCCCGCTGATCTCGATGGAAGAGATGAGCCGCTGCATCCAGTGCACCCGCTGCGTGCGCTTCGGCCAGGAAGTGGCCGGCGTGATGGAATTCGGCATGCTGGGCCGCGGCGAGCACTCGGAAATCACGACGTTCGTCGGCAAGTCGGTCGACTCGGAAGTGTCGGGCAACATGATCGACCTGTGCCCGGTCGGCGCACTCACGTCGAAGCCGTTCCGCTACTCCGCACGTCCGTGGGAACTGCAGCGCCGCCGTTCGGTGTCGCCGCACGATTCGCTCGGTTCGAACCTGATCGTCCAGGTCAAGGGCGGCAAGGTCATGCGCGTGCTGCCGCTGGAAAACGAGAACATCAACGAGTGCTGGCTGTCGGATAAAGACCGCTTCTCGTACGAAGCCCTCGACAACGCGTCGCGCCTCACGCAGCCGATGATCAAGCAGGACGGCAAGTGGATCGAGACCGACTGGCAGACGGCGCTGGAATACGTCGCCCACGGCCTGCGCAACATCCGCCACGAGCACGGCGCCGATTCCATCGCTGCCATCGGCACCGCGCACTCGACGGTCGAAGAGCTGTTCCTGCTGCAGAAAGCCATGCGTGGCTTCGGCATCGAGAACGTCGACTTCCGCCTGCGCCAGACCGACTTCGCGCTGGACGGCAAGGTCGTCCCGCACCTGGGCATGCCGATCGCCGAACTGTCGACGCTGTCGCGCGTGCTGGTCGTCGGCTCGTTCCTGCGCAAGGACCACCCGCTGGCCGCGACGCGCCTACGCGCCGCCGTCAAGTCGGGCGCTAAACTGTCGATCGTCCACGGCTCGGCCGACGACAACCTGATCCCGACCGCGAACCGCATCATCGCCGCACCGAGTGACTGGCTCGCCGCGCTGACGGAAATCGCCGTCGCCGTCGCCGCCGCGAAGGGTGTCCAGGCACCGGCCGGCTTCGAGGGCGTCACCGCCGGCGACGCTGCGAAAGCCGTTGCCGCGACGCTGGTCGTCGAGAATGCCGCCGACCTGCCGGGCGCCGTCCTGCTGGGCAATGCCGCGATGTACCACCCGCAGGCATCGAAGCTGCACGCCGTCGCGGAATGGATCGCCGCCGAGACGGGCGCGAAATTCGGTTACTTCGTCGACGCTGCCAATACCGTTGGCGGCTACCTGGTCAACGCCACGTCGAAGAACGCCCGGGTTTCTGGTGGCCTGTTCGCACAGCCGAAGAAAGCGTACGTGCTGCTGAACGCGGAACCGGAACTGGATGCCGCCAACCCGGCGCAAGCCCTCAAGGCCCTGAAGGGCGCCGAGATGGTCGTCGCGATGTCCGCGTTCAAGCACGGCACCGAGTACGCCGACGTGCTGCTGCCGATCTCGCCGTTCAGCGAGACCGCCGGTACGTTCGTCAACTGCGAAGGCCGCGCACAGAGCTTCAACGGCACCGTCAAGCCGCTGGGCGAAACCCGTCCGGCCTGGAAAGTGCTGCGCGTGCTGGGCAACCTGCTGGGCCTGCAAGGCTTCGATTACGAGAACTCGGAATCGATCCGCGACGAAGCGCTCGGTAAGGGCAACACTGACCTGTCCGCGAAGCTGAACAACGTGACGAAGATCGCCCCGACCGGCGCCTTCTTCGGCAACGGTGAGCAACTGGAACGCCTGGCCGACGTGCCGATCCACTTCGCCGACGCCGTCGCGCGCCGTTCCGAACCGCTGCTGCGCACGGCCGACGGCCAGGCGCCGCTGGCCACCATCTCGGCGGCACTGGCTGAAAAGCTGGGCGTGAACGCCGGCGACCAGGTCACGGTATCGCAAGGGCAGGGCAGTGTCGTGCTGACGGCCAATATCGACGCGCGCCTGCCGGCGAACGTCGTGCGTGTCGCGGCCGCCCACGAATCGACTTCGGTACTGGGCGACATGTTCGGTCCGATCAACGTAGCTAAAGCATAAAAGCAGGGGAGCCCAAGCAAAATGTCGGTACCTGACATGATCAACAACCTGAACAGCAGCGGCGCGAGCCTGCTCGGCACGACGGCATGGCCGCTCGTGTGGACGCTGCTGAAAATCGTCGTCGTCCTGCTGCCGCTGATGGGCCTCGTGGCCTATCTCGTGCTGTGGGAGCGCAAGCTGATCGGCTGGATCCACATCCGTATCGGCCCGAACCGCGTCGGCCCCGCCGGCCTGCTGCAGCCGATCTCGGACGCCCTGAAGCTGCTGCTGAAGGAAATCGTGATCCCGGCGAAAGCCACGACGAGCCTGTTCGTCATCGGCCCGCTGATGACCATCATGCCGGCGCTGGCCGCATGGTCGGTCATTCCGTTCGGCCCGCAAGCGGCCCTCGCCAACGTGAACGCCGGCCTGCTGCTGCTGCTGGCGATCACGTCGATGGAGGTGTACGGCATCATCATCGCCGGCTGGTCCGCCAACTCGAAGTACTCGTTCATGGGCGCGATGCGCGCATCGGCGCAGATGATCTCGTACGAAATCCCGATGGGCTTCGTGATGGTCGTCGTGCTGATGGTGTCGGGTTCGCTGAACTTCTCGGACATCGTCGCCAGCCAGGAGCGCGGCATGTTCGCCGCCCACGGCGCGAACTTCCTGTCGTGGAACTGGTTGCCGCTGCTGCCGCTGTTCGTCATCTACATCACGTCCGGCCTGGCCGAGTGCAACCGCCACCCGTTCGACGTGGTGGAAGGCGAATCGGAAATCGTGGCCGGCCACATGGTCGAATACTCGGGCATGTCGTACGCGATGTTCATGCTGGCCGAATACGCCAACATGATCCTCGTCGGCACGCTGGCATCGATCATGTTCCTGGGCGGCTGGTCCGCACCGTTCTCGTTCCTGGAATTCGGCGCCATCGGCGGTTTCTTCTGGCTGTTCGCGAAGATGTTCCTGATCGTCTCGCTGTTCATCTGGGTCCGCGGCACGTTCCCGCGCTACCGCTATGACCAGATCATGCGTCTCGGCTGGAAAGTGTTCATTCCGCTGACCCTGATCTGGCTGGTGCTGGTGGCTGGCTGGATGCAGACGCCGTGGAACATCTGGAAGTAAGGAAGCACACAAAATGACACGAGTTAAAGAGATCCTCGGCAGCCTGATGCTGTCCGAGCTGATTAAAGGTCTGGCCCTGACCGGCAAGTACGCGTTCTCGCGCAAGATCACGGTTCAGTACCCGGAAGAAAAGACCCCCATCTCGCCGCGGTTCCGCGGCCTGCATGCGCTGCGCCGCTACCCGAACGGGGAAGAGCGCTGCATCGCGTGCAAGCTGTGCGAAGCCGTGTGCCCGGCGATGGCCATCACGATCGAATCGGCGCAGCGCGAAGACGGCACCCGCCGCACGACGCGCTACGACATCGACCTGACCAAGTGCATCTTCTGCGGTTTCTGCGAAGAGTCCTGCCCGGTCGATTCGATCGTCGAGACGCAAGTGCTGGAATACCACGGCGAAAAACGCGGCGACCTGTACTACACCAAGGAAATGCTGCTGGCCGTGGGCGATCGCTACGAGAACGACATCGCCGCCGCACGCGAAGCCGATGCCAAGTATCGATAAATAACAAGAGGGCTCCTGCGTAAGTCATGGATTTCACAACTGTTCTGTTCTACGTGTTCTCGGCCGTGATGGTGCTGGCCGGGTTGCGCGTCATTACCGCCAAGAACCCGGTCCACGCCGCGCTGTTCCTGGTGCTCGCGTTCTTCAACGCTGCCGGTATCTGGATGCTGCTCAAGGCCGAGTTCCTGGCCATCGTGCTGGTACTGGTCTACGTCGGCGCCGTCATGGTGCTGTTCCTGTTCGTCGTGATGATGCTCGACATCAACATCGACCGCATGCGCGAAGGCTTCTGGGGCTACCTCCCGGTGGCGTCGGGCGTCGGCGCGCTGATCGTGCTGGAAATGGCCGCCGTGCTGTGGCGCGGCTTCCTGGGCCAGGGCGATGCGCCGGCCGAGTCGGCCGTGGGCCACATCGGCGGCACGCATGAACTGGGCCGCCTGATCTACACCCAGTACATCTACGGTTTCGAGATCGCCGGCCTGATCCTGCTGGTCGCCATCATCGCCGCCGTGGCGCTGACCCTGCGCAAGCGCAAGGACACCAAAGCCATCGACCCGGGCCTCGCCGTCCGCGTCAAGCGTAATGACCGTCTGAAGATCGTCAAGATGCAGACGGTCGACCAGAAGGCGATCGACGCCGCGGCCAAGGCTGCAGCAGATGCGGCCGCCGCCACCGCCACTGTCAACAAGGAGGCGCAATGACGTTGTCGCTCGCTCACTACCTGATCCTGGGCGCGATCCTGTTCGCGATCTCCGTGATCGGCATTTTCCTGAACCGGAAGAACATCATCATCCTGCTGATGGCCATCGAACTGATGCTGCTGGCGGTGAACCTGAACTTTGTGGCGTTCTCGCATTATCTGGGCGACGCGGCAGGGCAGATCTTCGTGTTCTTCATCCTGACTGTCGCGGCCGCCGAATCGGCGATCGGCCTGGCGATCCTGGTGGTCCTGTTCCGTAACCTGGACACGATCAACGTGGAAGACCTCGACAGCCTGAAGGGCTAAGCGGTTTGTCTGTCAACCTCCTGATAAATACACAAAAGGTTCAACATGGCGGGGCAAATTATTAACCCTAATCTCTTGCTGGCGGTGCCACTGGCGCCGCTCGCGGGCTCGGCGATCGCCGGCCTGCTCGGCACCAAGTTCTTCGGCAACGTGGTCGGCCGCGTGGTGTCGCACTCCGCGACCATCCTGGGCGTGTTCATCGCGATGGTCATCTCGATCATGACGCTGAACCAGGTCATCGACGGCGCCACGTTCAACGGCGACCTCTACACCTGGATGACGATCGGCACCATGAAGATGTCGGTCGGCTTCAAGATCGACGCGCTGTCCGCGATGATGATGTGCGTCGTCACGTCCGTGTCGCTGATGGTCCACATCTACACGATCGGCTACATGGCGGAAGACGACGGCTACAACCGCTTCTTCTCGTACATCTCGCTGTTCACGTTCTCGATGCTGATGCTGGTCATGTCCAACAACTTCCTGCAGCTGTTCTTCGGCTGGGAAGCGGTGGGCCTGGTCTCGTACCTGCTGATCGGCTTCTGGTACACGCGTCCGACCGCGATCTTCGCGAACATGAAGGCGTTCCTCGTGAACCGCGTCGGCGACTTCGGCTTCATCCTCGGCATCGGCCTGCTGCTGGCCGCGACCGGCACGATGAACTACGACGAGACGTTCGCCAAGGCGGGCGCGCTGTCGGCCATGTTCGTGCCTGGCACGACCTGGCCGCTGCTGACGGCATCGTGCATCTGCCTGTTCATCGGCGCGATGGGTAAATCGGCGCAGTTCCCGCTGCACGTTCTGGCTGCCGGACTCGATGGAAGGCCCGACCCCGATCTCGGCACTGATCCACGCCGCGACGATGGTTACCGCCGGCATCTTCATGGTGACCCGCATGTCGCCGCTGTTCGAGCTGTCGGATACGGCACTGTCGTTCATCGTCGTCATCGGCTCGATCACCGCGCTGTTCATGGGCTTCCTGGGCATCATCCAGAACGACATCAAGCGCGTCGTCGCGTACTCCACGCTGTCGCAGCTGGGCTACATGACCGTCGCACTGGGCGTGTCGGCCTATAACGTCGCCGTGTTCCACCTGATGACCCACGCGTTCTTCAAGGCGCTGCTGTTCCTCGGTGCCGGTTCCGTCATCATCGGCATGCACCACGACCAGGACATGCGCAACATGGGCGGCCTGCGCAAGTACATGCCGATCACCTGGATCACGTCGCTGCTGGGTTCGCTGGCACTGATCGGTACGCCGTTCTTCGCCGGTTTCTATTCGAAGGATTCGATCATCGAAGCGGTGCACGCGTCGCACCTGTGGGGCTCGGGCTTCGCCTACTTCGCCGTCATCGCCGGCGTGTTCGTGACCGCGTTCTACTCGTTCCGCATGTATTTCCTGGTCTTCCACGGCGAGGAGCGTTTCGGCAAGGCCCATGCGCATGACGACCACCACGCGCACCACGACGACCACGCTCACAATGGCGAAGGCAAGGACCCGACCGCGCTGCACGAGGCCACTGCCCACCACGAAGAGGACGAGGACGACCACGGCCACCACGGCCTGGCCCCGGGCCAGAAGCCGCACGAGTCGCCGCTGGTCGTGACGCTGCCGCTGATCCTGCTGGCGATCCCGTCCGTCATCATCGGCTTCTTCGCGATCGGCCCGATGCTGTTCGGCGACTTCTTCAAGAACGTCATCTATATCAACGCCGAGCGTCACCCGGCGATGGAAGAACTGGCGCACGAGTTCCACGGCGCCGCCGCGATGGGCGTGCATGCGTTCACGTCGCTGCCGTTCATGCTGGCCCTGGCCGGCGTCGTCGCCGCTTACTACTGCTACATGATCAATCCGCGCGTGCCGGCGGCCTTCTACAAGGCGCTGCGTCCGATCCACACGCTGCTGGACAACAAGTACTACATGGACAAGTTCAACGAAGTCGTGTTCGCCGGCGGCGCACGCCTGCTGGGCAAGGGCCTGTGGCAGGTGGGCGACCGCGCGCTGATCGACGGCCTCGTCGTCAACGGTTCCGCGAAGCTCGTGGGCTGGTTCTCGACCATCGTCCGTACGTTCCAGACTGGTTACATCTACCACTATGCGTTCGTGATGATCCTGGGCGTGCTGGGTACGCTGCTGTACTTCTTCCCGTTCTGGCACGCTTAAAAGAGAGAAAAACAAGATGCAGTCTATTTCGACCTTTCCTCCTTACCTGAGCCTGTCCGTCTGGCTGCCGATCCTGTGCGGCGTCATCGTGCTGGCCGTCGGTCGCGACAGCCGCGCGGGCTTTACCCGCCTGCTGGCGCTGGCCGGTTCGATCATCAGCTTTTTGCCGACGATCCCGCTGTTCACGCAATTCAGCAACACGGCCCACGGCCCGCAGTTCGTGGAAAAAGCCGCCTGGATCTCGCGCTTCAACATCCAGTACTACCTGGGCATCGACGGCCTGAGCCTGTGGTTCGTGCCGCTGACCGCCTTCATCACGATCATCGTGGTGATCTCGGCCTGGGAAGTGATCCAGGAACGCGTGGCCCAGTACATGGGTTCGTTCCTGCTGCTGTCGGGCCTGATGATCGGCGTGTTCGTCGCGCTGGACGGCCTGCTGTTCTACTTCTTCTTCGAAGCCACGCTGATCCCGATGTTCATCATCATCGGTGTGTTCGGCGGCCCGAACCGTGTGTATGCGTCGTTTAAGTTCTTCCTGTACACGTTCATGGGCTCGCTGCTGACGCTGATCGCGATCATCTACCTGTACAACAAGTCGAACGGCAGCTTCGACATCCTGGCATGGCACAACCTGCAGCTGACGATGAAGGAACAGGTCCTGATCTTCGTGGCGTTCCTGATGGCGTTCGCCGTCAAGGTGCCGATGTGGCCGGTGCACACCTGGCTGCCGGACGCCCACGTGGAAGCGCCGACCGGCGGTTCCGTCGTGCTGGCCGCGATCATGCTGAAGCTCGGCGGCTACGGTTTCCTCCGATTCTCGCTGCCGATCGCGCCTGACGCATCGCACTACCTGGCCCCGCTGATCATCGTGCTGTCCCTGATCGCCGTGATCTACATCGGCCTGGTCGCGATGGTGCAGGTCGACATGAAGAAACTGGTCGCGTACTCGTCGATCGCCCACATGGGCTTCGTCACGCTCGGCTTCTTCATCTTCAACGAGATCGGCGTGCAGGGCGGTATCGTGCAGATGATCTCGCACGGCTTCGTGTCGGGCGCCATGTTCCTGTGCATCGGCGTGCTGTACGACCGCCTGCACTCGCGCCAGATCGCCGACTACGGCGGCGTCGTCAACGTGATGCCGAAGTTCGCCGCGTTCTCCGTGCTGTTCGCGATGGCCAACTGCGGCCTGCCGGCGACGTCGGGCTTCGTGGGCGAGTTCATGGTCATCCTGGGCGCCGTCAAGTTCAACTTCTGGACCGGCCTGCTGGCCGCCACCGCCCTGATCCTGGGCGCGGCGTACTCGCTGTGGATGGTCAAGCGCGTCGTGTTCGGCAAGATCGGCAACAAGCACGTGGCCGAACTGACCGACCTGAACGGCCGCGAGTTCTTCATGCTGGGCGTGCTCGCGATCCTGACCATCTACATGGGCCTGTATCCGGCGCCGTTCACCGACGCGATGCAGGTGTCGGTCGCGGACCTGCTGCAGCACGTGTCGGTCAGCAAGCTGCCGACGGCAGTCGCTGCCGTCGCCGCGCACTGAATTGAGGCACAAACAACGATATGAATCCGATGATTAACACCCAAGCCGTGCTGGCCGCCAACAACCTGGGGCCGGTCTCTGCAGAAATCTTCCTGGTCATCGCGTCCTGCGCCATCCTTCTGATCGACATGTTTCAGAAGGAAGGCAAGCGCACGCTGACCTACGCACTGTCGCTGCTCACGCTGGTGGGCTGCGCGGTGATCACCTACGCCGACTTCAAGGCCGGCACGACGACCTACACGTTCTACAACATGTTCGTGTCGGACCCGATGGCGAACCTGCTCAAGCTGTTCACCTACCTGGCCGTGGGCGTGACCCTCGTCTACTCGCGCCAGTACACCGCCGACCGCGGCATGATGTCGGGCAACATGGGCGGCGAGTTCTACGTGCTCGCGCTGTTTACGCTGCTGGGCCAGATGATCATGATCTCTGGTAACAACATGCTGCCGATCTACCTGGGCCTGGAACTGATGTCGCTGTCGCTGTACGCGCTGGTAGCGATGCGCCGCGACCACGCGATCTCGACCGAAGCCTCGATGAAGTACTTCATCCTGGGTTCGCTGGCGTCGGGCTTCATGCTTTACGGTATCTCGATGATCTACGGCGCCACCGGTTCGCTGGACATCACGACGATCGCCAAGCTGGTGTCGAGCAACGCCGCCAACCACACGATCCTCGTGTTCGGCCTCGTGTTCGTCGTGGCCGGCATGGCCTTCAAGCTGGGCGCCGTGCCGTTCCACATGTGGGTCCCGGACGTCTACCAGGGCTCGCCGACCGCCGTCACGCTGCTGCTGGGCGCCGCACCCAAGCTGGCATCGTTCGCGATGATGATCCGCATCCTGGTCGAAGGCCTGCTGCCGCTGGCGATCGACTGGCAGCAGATGCTGCTGGCGCTGGCCGTGCTGTCGCTGCTGGTGGGTAACCTGACCGCGATCGCGCAGACCAACCTGAAGCGCATGCTGGCCTACTCGACCATCGCGCAGCTGGGCTTCGTCCTGCTGGGCATGATGGCCGGCGTCGTCGGCACCCGCGATGCCACGAACGCCGCGAACATCGCCAACGCCTACAGCGCCTCGATGTACTACACGATCACCTACGTGCTGACCACGCTGGGCACCTTCGGCATCATCATGATGCTGGCGCGCTCGGGCCACGAAGCGGAAGAACTGGCCGACTTCAAGGGCCTGGCCAAGCGCAGCCCGTGGTACGCGCTCGTCATGACCGCCCTGATGTTCTCGCTGGCCGGCGTGCCGCCGATGATGGGCTTCATGGCCAAGTGGGCCGTGCTGGACGTCGTCGTCGGTTCGGGCCAGCTGTGGCTCGCGATCATCGCCGTGGCCGCGTCGCTGGTGGGTGCGTTCTACTACCTGCGCGTCGTGAAAGTCATGTGGTTCGACGAGGTGGCCGATGCGTCGCCGATCTCGACCCCGCTGGACATGCGCGTCGTGCTGTCGCTGAATGGCATCCTCGTCGTGATCCTGGGCATCCTGCCGGGCCCGCTGCTGGCGGCCTGCCTGTCGGCGATGTCCCTCACGCTGAAGTCGTAAGGCCACGGTGGACGCCTCCCTGGCCAGCTGGTTGGTGATCGCGGTCGCACTCGCGTTCGCCAACCTGCCGTTCCTCAACGAGAGCGTGCTCGGCTTCATTCCCGTGAAGCCGGCACTCAACAAGGCGCACGCGAAATACTTCGTCGTGCGCCTGCTCGAGCTGGTTGTTCTATACTTCGTCGTCGGCGCGCTGGCCCACGCCCTCGAATCCCGCATCGGTACCGCGTTCCCCCAGACCTGGGAGTTCTATGCGATCACCGCCTGCCTGTTCGTCGTGCTGGCCTTCCCAGGTTTCGTTTTAAGATATCTGCGCAAGCGCCGCGGCTGAGCACCAGCGTCCATGGCGCCGGTGCAAGAGTAACGATGTACCGGAGCCTTCCATGGACGACCACCTCAAAGAAACCAAAGTCGATGGCGCGATCGCCTACGACGGCAACTTCCTCAAAGTCTCGCGCGACCGCGTGAAACTCCCCGACGGCAAGATCACGCAACGCGAATACATCCGCCATCCCGGCGCCGTCGTGATCCTCGCGCTGTTCGACGACGGCCGCGTGCTGCTCGAACGCCAGTTCCGCTATCCGAACGACCAGGTCTTCATCGAATTCCCGGCCGGGAAGATCGACCCGGGCGAAGAGTCGCTCGCGTGCGCCAAGCGCGAGCTGGAAGAAGAGACGGGCTACACGGCCACCGACTGGCATTTCGTCTGCACGATCCACAACGCGATCGCGTATTCGGACGAGCACCTCGACCTGTTCCTCGCGCGCGGCCTGACGGCGGGCGACGCGAAGCTGGACGACGGCGAATTCCTCGAAACCTTCACGGCGACCATTCCCGAGATGCTGGAGATGGTGCAACGGGGCGACATCACGGATGTGAAAACCGTGATCGGCACGTTCTGGCTGGAGAAGATCGCCGCCGGCACCTGGACGCCGGCTTAGTTTGAAGCCTGTGCGCCCGGCCGCGCTCGGCTTGATGCTGCTCGCCTGGAGCGGCTTCGCCTCCGCGCGCACGCCGTTCGAGGCGAGCTGCGAAGCCGCGGCCCGGGATGCCGGCGCGACGTTCGCCACGCGCGAGAGCGGCTGGCGCGTCGACAACACGGTGTCCTACCGCGACCTGACGCGCATGAAACGGCCCGGCGTACGCAACGGCTACGTGCTGGGCCTCACGCGCACGGAGTCGCGCGTGGCGATCCAGGTCGACGGCACCCTGCTCACGGCGCCGGACGGCACGGCCGAATGCGTGATGCCGCGCGTCGCGGTGACCTTGTACTACCAGCCCATCGTCGTGTACGTCAGCCGTGAATTCGAACCGGACTCGTGTACGTATGACGAGATACTTGCGCACGAAATGCGCCATCTCAAGTCTTACCTGGACTATCTGCCGAAAGTGGAAGAGCGGGTGCGCGCACGCCTCGGCGGGCGTTTTGCCGGCAAACCGTTGTATGCGCGGACCGGCGAGTCGCGGACGCTGCTCCAGCGCGAAATCGACCGCAACTGGATGCCGTACATTAAGGCCGAGATGGGACGTGTCGAACGATTGCAGGCCGCGATCGACAGTCCCGCGGAGTACGCGCGTCTGAGCAAAGTTTGCCAAGGTGAGGTACAGTCTCTTATTGGATCGACAAGACGTTCCCGATCGTAGATTGAACAACATGACTCAAGCACCACGTTACTTCGCCCTGATTCCCGCCGCCGGTGTCGGCGCCCGGATGGGGGCCACGAGCCCCAAGCAGTACCTGAAAATCGGCGGCAAGCCCATGCTCAGGCACACGCTCGACGCATTCCTGTCCAGCGAGCTCATCGCACACACGTTCGTCGTCGTGAGCCCGGACGACCCCTGTATCGACGCCGTCGCGCCCAACCACGGCGTGACGGTCCTGCGCTGCGGCGGCGCCAGCCGCATGGAATCCGTGCGCAACGGCCTGGCCGTGCTCGCCAACACCCTGTCGCCCGCCGACTGGGTGCTCGTGCACGACGCCGCGCGTCCCGGCCTGACTGCCGAACTGATCGAAAAACTGATCACGGGCACGGGCGACCACCCGGCCGGCGGCCTGCTGGCGCTGCCGGTCGTCGACACGGTCAAGCGCTGCATCGACGGCGAAGCGGCCGGCACCGTGCCCCGCAACGGCTTGTGGCTCGCGCAGACCCCGCAGATGTTTCGCTACGAATTGCTGCGCGACGCGCTGGCGGCGGCTAAAGATCCGGATTCGATTACCGATGATGCTAGTGCGGTTGAAGCCCTCGGTTTGAGCCCCAAGTTGGTGGAAGGGCATCCCCGCAATCTCAAAGTGACATTGCCGGACGATATCCGGATCGCCGAGATGTACCTGGCAGTGTCCCAACCTGAATTCGTATAGCGTGTAAAGAACATCATGGCTCTCGCATCGTACAACCCGACCCCGCCGTTCCGCATCGGTACCGGCTATGACTGCCACGCCCTCGTCGAAGGGCGCAAACTGATCGTCGGCGGCGTCACCATCCCGCACCGGCTGGGCCTGCTCGGCCACTCGGACGCCGACGTGCTGCTGCATGCCATCATCGACGCCATGCTGGGCGCCGCCGGCCTCGGCGACATCGGCAAGCATTTCCCGGACACCGACCCGATGTTCGCCGGCGCCGACTCGCGCGTGCTGCTGCGCGAAGCGGCCAACCGCGTGCTGGGCACCGGCTACACCATCGGCAACGTGGACGCGACCATCATCGCGCAGCAGCCGAAGATGGCGCCGCACATCCCGCAGATGGTGTCGCGCATCGCCGAGGACATCGGCGCGTCGCCGCAGCAGGTGAACATCAAGGCCAAGACCAATGAAAAACTCGGTTTCCTCGGCCGCGAAGAAGGCATGGCGGCGCAGGCGACCGTGCTCCTGTTGAAGGCCGCTACCTGACGTTGGGTGGGCGATCGATGCCGGGGGCATCGATCGCGTGCCCACGCGGGGGGACGCGGTCCGCATGCCTTCGCGTGGGCACGTTCGTATGTGAGGCCCCCGGCCTCACATACCCCACCCTACGCAATTGGCGTTTCCGTTGTAACATCGTTGGTCTGACGATAACAACGGGGACGACATGACCACCACCACGCCACGTGCGGCCTGGACGCTGATCCTGGCGGCCAGCGCCATCCTGATGATCACGATGGCCGCGCGTCTCACGACGGGCCTGTTCCTGTCGCCGCTGAACACGGCGACGGGCCTCGGCATCGCGTCGATCAGCTTTGCCATGGCCGTCGGCCAGTTCATGTGGGGCGCGTCGCAACCCGTCTTCGGCGCCGTCGCCGACAAATACGGCGCCATGCCCGTCATCGTGCTGGGCGCCGTGCTGCTGGCCGGCGGCCTTGCCGCCACGCCGTTCGTGTCCACGCAATGGGGCCTGCTCGTCACCCTCGGCATCCTGTCCGCGAGCGGGGCGGGCGCGGGCAGCTTCTCGATCCTCATCGGCGCCACCGCGCAGCGCCTGCCGGCCGAGCGGCGTGCGTTCGCGTCCGGTTTCATCAACGCGGGCGGCTCGTTCGGCCAGTTCGTGTTCGCGCCGCTCGTCCAGTTCCTCATCGCGACCACCGGATGGATCACGGCGATGCTGGCGCTGGCCGCGACGAGCCTCCTCACCATCCCGCTCGCGTGGCCGCTGCGCGGCAAGCCGCCGGCGCAATCCGTCGTCGGCCATGGCGATCTCACTCTCGGCCGGCAGGTGCGCGATGCCATGCGCGACCGCAGTTATCTCTGCCTGCACGCCGGCTTTTTCACGTGCGGCTTCCACATCGCCTTCCTCGTCACCCATCTGCCGGGCGAGGTCGCGCTGTGCGGCTTGCCGGCGGGCGTCTCGGCGACGGCGCTGGGCCTCATCGGCCTCTTCAACATCGCGGGCTCGCTCGCGGCGGGCGCGCTGGCCCAGCGCTACCGCATGAAATGGCTGCTCGCGTTCACGTACGGCAGCCGCGCCGTCATCATCGCGGCTTACCTGCTGGCGCCGAAATCCGCGTGGACGTTCTACGTGTTCGCCGCCGCCCTCGGCTTCACATGGCTCGCGACGGTGCCGCCCACGGCGGGCCTCGTCGGCAAGCTGTTCGGCATGCGCTACCTCGCCACCCTGTTCGGCCTGACGCTGCTGTCGCACCAGATCGGCGGCTTTTTCGGCGCCTGGCTGGGCGGCCTCGCATTCGTGCACTTCGGCGACTACTCGTGGATGTGGTACGCGGACATCGCGCTGGCGCTGGCCGCCGCCGTCGTCAACCTGCCGATCCGCGAGGCGAAGCCGGCCCCCGCGGCCGTGGCGGCATAACGCATGGCGCGCGATCCCTGGGCCTACCGCGACGTGGCGGTCGAATCCGTGCCGGACCCGCGCACTGGCCGGCTGCGCATCAAGCCGATGGCGGGGCAGGCGTACGCGACGTCGATGCGCGTGCAGTGCGCAAGGACGCTGTCGGACCCCGGGCGCTATCCGGCCGGCACCCGGTTCCTCATCCGTGCCAGGCTGACCGACCGCGCGGGCGGGCCGCCGTTCCTGTATGCGTGGCATGGCGATCCGGTGCGCGTGCTGACGGCGCGCGAGGTGCGCTCGTTCCTGGACGAATACCGGCGCCGGCGTATCTGATCCGCACGGTCCGCCGAAAGTCGTTACACTCTGGGCATCATCCGACCCATCAAGACCGAAAGGACCGTCATGGCAACAAGGAAGATTGCAGTGCTCGTCGGCAGCCTGCGCCAGGAATCGTTTACGCGCAAGCTGGCCAAGAGCCTGATGCTGGCCGCACCGCCCACGCTCGAACTGGAGATCGTCGAAATCGGCGACATGCCGCTGTACAACCAGGATGACGAGACCGACACGCCGCCCGCCACCTGGACCGAGTTCCGCGGCCGCATCCGCGACGCCGACGGCGTCCTGTTCTGCACGCCGGAATACAACCGGTCGCTGCCCGCCGTCCTGAAGAATGCCATCGACGTCGGCTCGCGCCCGTACGGCCAGGCCGCGTGGACGGGCAAGCCGTGCGCGGTCGTGTCCAACTCGCCGGGCGCGCTGGGCGGCTTCGGCGCCAACCACGCCTTGCGCCAGTGCCTCGTCTTCCTCAACATGCCATGCATGCAGTCGCCGGAAGCGTACCTCGGCGGCGTCGGGAGCAAGTTCGACGGCGACACGCTGACGGACGAGGGCCTGAAAACCTTCCTGCAGCAGTTCATGGAGTGTTTTGCGACGTGGGTGGAGCGCCATGCCGACTGATGCCGTAAAAAGTCCGATCGCGATCCGCGAAATCGATCACATCGTGCTGCGCGTGGCGGATCTCGCGCGCATGCTGGCCTTCTACGGCGACGTGCTGGGCTGCCGCGAAGTGCGGCGCCAGGACGAGATCGGCCTCGTGCAGCTGCGCGCCGGCAGTTCGATGGTCGACCTGATCCCGATCTCCGGCAAGCTGGGCGCGGCGGGCGGCGCGGCACCCGGCAGGGAGGGGCGCAACGTCGATCACTTCTGCTTCCGCGTCGAGCCGTTCGACGAAGACGCGATCCGCGCCCACCTGGCCGCGCACGGCATCGAGGCGGGGCCGGCCGCGTCGCGCTTCGGCGCCGAGGGAGAAGGCCCGTCCATCTACCTGTCGGACCCGGAGGGCAACATGATCGAGCTGAAGGGGCCGCCCACCGCGCCATGAGGCAGGAAGACGATAGCGCGCCACCGTATGTGTCGCAGGCGCCGGTCGCCTACGGCAAGCCGCCGCCCGGGTGGCGGCGGCACATGTACGACGTCATCTTCGAGGCCGACACCCCGGCCGGGCGGCGCTTCGACATCGCCCTTGTGTGCGCCATCCTCCTCAGCATCCTCGTCGTCGTGCTGGACAGCGTGCCGCGGCTGCACCGCGATCACGCCGACCTGCTGAACGCGTTCGAATGGGGCTTCACGGCGCTGTTCACGGTGGAATACGTGGCGCGCCTCGTGTGCGTGCAGCGGCCGTGGCGCTATGCCGGCGGCTTCTACGGCGTGATCGACCTGCTGGCCGTGCTGCCGTCGTATTTCTCGTTGCTGATGCCGGGCACGGAGCTGCTCCTCGACATCCGCATCCTGCGCCTGCTGCGCGTGTTCCGCATCTTCAAGCTGACCCTGTACATCGAGGAATACACGCGCCTGGGCGAAGCGCTCGCCGCCAGCCGGCGCAAGATCCTCGTGTTCCTGTCCGTCGTGCTGATGGCGATCCTGATCCTCGGCACCGTCATGTACGTCGTCGAGGGACCGAAGAACGGCTACACGAGCATCCCCGTCGCGATGTACTGGGCGACCGTCACCATGACGACCGTCGGGTATGGCGACATCACGCCGCACACCAACCTGGGCAAGGCGATCGCCTCGTTCATGATGCTGATGGGGTGGGGCATCCTCGCCGTGCCGACCGGGATCGTGACGGCCGAGATGACGCTGCGCCGCGGCGATCGGCGGACCGGGCCGTTGCGCGCGGCCCTGCATTGTCCAGCGTGCGGCAGCGGCGGCCACGACGCCACCGCCCGGTTCTGCAAGGATTGCGGGACGGCGCTGCCGGCGCACCACGCTGGCGCAAAATGAGGGTTGCTCTAATGTTAGAATCAGATAGAATCGTCATTACAGTGCAAGTCCCCGCGAATCGATGGACCAGTGGACGGAACCGATATGACGACTTCTGTCGCGCCCCAGGACGTGGGCACCCCGACCGTCCTGATTGTCGACGATACGCCGGCCAACGTGGGCATCCTCGTCGAGTATCTCGAGGGGCGCCAGGTGCGGGTGGCGGTCGCGCAGGAAGGCGAGGAGGGCCTGGCCCGCGCGGAATTCGTGCAGCCGGACCTGATCCTGCTCGACGTGATGATGCCCGGCATGGACGGTTTCGAGACGTGCCGGCGCCTCAAGGCGTCCCCGCGTACGCGCGACATCCCCGTGATCTTCATGACGGCGCTGTCCGAGACCCACGACAAGGTCGCCGGCTTCGCGGCGGGCGGCGTCGACTACGTCACCAAACCATTCCAGATCGATGAAGTGTGGGCGCGCGTCACGACCCACCTGGCACTGCGCAGCGCGCAGAAGCGCCTGGCCGAACAGAACGCGCAGCTGCGGCGCGCCGAAGCCGAGCTGCTGGCCGCCAATGATCTCCTCGAACAGCGCGTGGCCGAGCGCACCGCGGAGCTGGTCCGGACCAACGCCAGGCTGGAACAGAAGATCGCCGACTACAACCAGGCGGAGCGGCGCATCGACTACATGGCGCACCACGATGCCCTGACGGGGCTGCCCAACCGCCTGCTGCTGGAAGACCGGGTCAACCAGGCGATCGCCCAGGCGCGGCGCCACCAGGACGAGATGGTCGCGCAGCTGCACATCGACCTGGACCACTTCAAGACCATCAACGATTCCCTCGGCGAGCGGATCGGCGACCGCCTGCTGCAGGCCGTCGCCTCGCGCCTGCAGCAATGCACGCGCGAGGGCGACAGCCTCGGCTGCCTGGGCGGGAACGCGTTCGGCATCTGCCTCGCGGCCCTGCGGTGCAGCAACGATGCCGCGCTCGTGGCGGGCAAGATCCTCGAGACCCTGAGCCGCCCATTCCACGTCGAAGACCACGAACTGCACGTCAGCGCCAGCATCGGGCTGGGCCTGTATCCGTCCGACGGCAGCGACGCATCCGCGCTGCTGCGCGCGGCCAATGCCGCCATGTACCAGGCCAAGCAGAAGGGCCGCAACACGTACCAGTTCTTCACGCCGGCCCTGCACGAAGCGGCGAAGCGGCGCATGGCGGCGACCAGCCAGCTGCGCCAGGCGCTCGCCCACGACGAGTTTTCCGTGTACTACCAGCCGCAGGTCGACATGGAGAGCGGCCGGATCTTCTCGGCCGAAGCGCTGCTGCGCTGGACGCCGCCCGGCAAGGCGGCCCGCTCCTGCGCGGAATTCATCGCCATCGCCGAAGAAACCGGCATCATCGTGCCGATCGGCGAATGGGTGCTGCGCCAGGCCTGCGCGCAACTGAGGCGCTGGCGCGACGGCGGCCATCCGGACATGCGGATCGCCGTCAACCTCTCGGCGCGCCAGTTCACCCAGGCCAACCTGACGGAGTTCGTGGCCCAGGTGCTGCGCGACACGGGCGTCCCCGCCGACGCGCTCGAACTCGAGCTGACGGAAAGCCTGACGATGCAGCCCAGCGACGACAACCTCGACGTGATGCGCCGCCTGAGCGCCATGGGCGTGCAACTGTCCATCGACGACTTCGGCACCGGCTATTCCAGCCTCGCCTACCTGCAGAACTTCCCCATCCACGCGCTCAAGATCGACCGCTCGTTCGTCATCGGGATCAACGAGCAGGCGCACGACGCCGCGATCGTCACGGCGATCATCGCAATGGCGCACAGCCTGCACCTGAACCTGATCGCCGAAGGCGTCGACAGCCCCGAGCACGTCTCCTTCCTGACGGCGCACGGCTGCCTGGCCGCGCAGGGCTATTACTACAGCCAGGCGGTGCCGGCGGACGCGATGACGCGGTTGCTCGACCAGAGAAACCTGACGCCGAACGGGGGCGCCAGGATGGGTGCGATTGCGCGCTAGTCTGTCTCATGAGTACAGGAACTTGGACCGATGCAAAGATCGGACCGACATTCGCTACTTCAGGCCGACAAGCCCGGCACGATTAGCCCAGATCAAAGGTAATCAGCCTCGCGCCCTTAGTCTGTGAGCTTCGCGCCGCGGCGCCTGCTGCGGCTCGTTCAACCCAAAACTTTGCGAGGCAAAACCATGTATCCATTTCCACAAACGATCGCCCCGGCGGTGCGCACCCACATCGACGCCCAGACCGCGTTCCTGAATGACATGTCGAAGTCGCTGTTCAGCTCATTCCAGCAAATGTGCGACCTGAACATCCAGCTCATGCAGACGATGCTGGAAGAAACGACCCTGGCCAGCAAGCACGTGTTGAGCGCCGACCGTCAGTCCGAGCTGCTGAGCGCGGCCACGGCGCGCACGCAGCCCACGACGGAAAAGCTGCGCGCCTACCAGCAGCACATCGCGCGCCTGGCGGCCGACTCCCAGGTCGAGCTGGCTCGCGTCACGGAGCAGCACGTGCAGAACACCACCCGCACCGCGCGCGCCCTGGCGGACGAGGTGGCGCGCGACGCCACCGAGCAGACGGAGCGTGGCCTGCGCGCCCAGCAGGAAACCGTGCGCCAGTTCAGCGATCCATTCATGCGGCCGGGCAACGGTGCCGCCCAGCCGCACGCATCGGGCAGCACGGGCCAGACGCAGCAAATGCCGCCGAGCCAGCAGCAGGGCAGCAAGGACCAGCGCGCCGCCGCGCACTGACCCGGCGCAGTTCCCGGACCTTACACGCTGCGCCCGGCCACCGGGTGCGGCGCGGCGATGTCGTGTGCAGCCTGGGCCGCGGTCCGGATGCGCGGCCCGAGCCCGAACAGCGGACGGAGCAACGGCACCCGGCGCACGATCTCGAAGCCGGCGAAGCTGAGCACCGTCACGAGCACGACGAGCAGCACGGCTTCCAGGCCCGGCGCAAGGTGCAGCGGTTTCGACGCATGGGCCAGGACGACGATCAGCGTCTGGTGCAGGATGTAGACGGGGAACACGGCCTCGGTCAGGTAACGCCGGGCGGGGCCGTCGCGGTCCAGGTGGCGCCGGGCAAAGCCGCAGGCCGCCAGGATCGCGCTCCACGCCAGCAGCGCGTAATTGGCGCGCATCGGCTTGGCGAGCAGTTCCCAGCGCGTGCCGTCGATGCCGCCGGCGTTGTCCAGCGCGATCCACAGCATGAGGAGGGCCCAGCCGGCGAGGGCCAGCGCGAGACACGTCCAGCGCAGCGCCGCGACACGGGACCAGAAGTCGGGAACGCGCGCCATCAGGGCGCCAAGCAGGAAGACCGGCAGATACGTCGCATGGTTGGTCCAGTCGTCCACGAGCGCGTGGGTGACGGGAAAACGGTTCAGCATCAGGATGCGCACCAGCGCCAGCACGGCCGCCGGCAGCACGATGATCTTCCAGCCCTCGAGCACGCGGCCGAGCAGGGCGGCGAGACGGTCGAAGCGCGGACCCAGGGCCAGCACGACGAGCGCGAGGACGGCCGTATAGGCCCACAGGTAGGCGACGAACCACAGGTGGTTCCAGGTCGGCAGGATCAGGCAGCCGTCCTGGCAGAAGCCGTGATAGCCGCGCACGTACAGCCGCATGAAGTCGGCGTAGCTGCCCGCATAGCCGAGCTTCTCGACGACTTCGAGATACGGCTGCGGCGGCACGATGACGAGCATGCCGAACACCAGGGGGATCAACAGGCGCCAGCTGCGCTTGCGCAGGAAGGCGAGGGGCCGCAGCTTCGCCAGCATGACGCTGGACGCGACGCCGGACACGAGGAACAGCAGCGCCAGCCGCCACGGCGACGACAGCATCATGAAAGGCTCGAGCGTGGTGCCGGCGTGCGGGCTCTTCACGTGCCAGCCCCACGTCACGTAATACATGCCGACGTGATACAGGATCAGCAGGAAGAAGGCGATGATGCGTACCCAGTCGAGGAAGTGATGGCGCGGTAGATGGCGAGTGTTCATGGCGGATCGTCGTCGGTTGGTCGATGAAATTAACGACGTCAGACTAGATCGGCGCAGGTCGCGATGCGAGCGGATTGTGGCGAGGCGGGAGCCGGGTGGGGCGGGCCGGGCGGATGAAAAAAAAAGCCCGCTTGCGGCGGGCTTGAATCTATTTTCTTGGAGGAAGATAGAGGAGACGGTTCGGAGTATGCGGGGACACAAGAAATAAATCCAATTTGATTTTCAGATATCGATCATACAAATTTGGAATAATATGGCCGAGATAATTGGTGATGTTTGAGCGCATACGTACGTTCTAGAATGGAATGCTGTATTGCAAGCATTTAATTCCTGCTCCCGCTCATGACAACCACTCTCCTCGGCCGCGCCCTGTCCATCCTGTTCCTGGCGATGCCGCTGGCGCAAGCCGGCAACATCAACGATCTCGTCGACCAGAGCTGGATCGAAATCGACAGCCCGCATTTCCGGGTCGTCACCGACCAGCCGGAAGACGTTGCGCGCCACATGATCGTCGACCTGGAAAACTTGCGATACATCTCGAACCGCGTGCGCGGTGCGCAATCGCTGGACGGGCCGCCGCTGACGATCGTCGCGATGGGCCGGAGCAGCTTCGCGACGCTGGGGCTGCCCCGGAACATGGCCGGGGTGTTCCAGTTGTCGCGCCTTGGTTACGCGGCCGTCGCCAGGATCGAGGATTACGTCACGTCGGCGGCGGCAAGCGACGTGTCGCGCGCGATCATCCTGCATGAATACCACCATTTCCTCCTGCACTATTCGCCCGAAACGACGGCGTATCCGCGCTGGTACGACGAAGGGATGTCGGAGTACTGGTCGTCGCTGGTCATCCAGGACGGCATGGCATGGTTCGGCCATCCGGTGGAAGGCAGCCATCGCGAGGACTGGCTGGCCGACCGGACGGGCCGGATCAATCTCGATACCAAATGGCTGTTCAACACGAACAAACTTTCCTACGACAACAGCACGCGGGCCGGCAAGATCGACATGGCCCGCTTTTATGCCTGCGCGAAGTACGCGATCCACTACTTCAATTCGAGCCCCGAATTGCGCAGGCAACTCGCGCACTACCTGCGCCTGCATAACATGGGGCTGTCCGAAGACCAGGCCGTGCGCATCGCTTTCAAGAAGTCGTACGAGGAACTCGATGTCGACATGCGGCGCTACGTGGAGCGCCGCATGATGGCCCGCGGATTCTCGACCGGAAAGGATGGGCTCGACCTGCCGCAAGTCCAGGTGAAGGTCACGAAGCTCGACCGTCCCGCGACCTACGCCGTCCTGGCCGACGTGGTGCCCCGCTTCGCGAAGCGCGACGCCAACATGGTGCGGGAACTGGTCGAGACGAATCTCAAGCTCCATCCGGACGATCCGAAGGCGACCATCCTTGCCGTCAATCGCCGCGTCGTCGACGACGGCATGGCGCGTCTGGATGCGTTGCTGAAACGCTACCCGAACGATGCAAGCCTGCTCGCCACGCGCGCCGAAGGCCTGGACATGGCGGCGGCCGCGATGCACGACACCGGCGTGCCCGGCTGGGAAGCGCCGCTGAAGGAGGCGCGCGACCTGGCCCGGCGCGCGATCACGGCGGACCCGTCCAATCCGCTGGCCTACTTTACCCTGGGCCATGTGTACAAGCTTGCACCCGACATCGGACCGGTTCAGGAAGGTATCGCCGGCCTGGACACCCTCGTCATCTACGAGCCGACGCCCGGCAGTCTGCGCGCGCTGGCGCACCTCTACCTGCGCAACAAGCAGTTGCCGGAAGCGGTCAAGAGCATCCGCAGCGCCGTCGCGTTCGATGCGGCGGGCAAGAACCCGCTCGACGCGTTGTTGATGGAAAACCTGGAACTCGTCGCCGACATGGCCTCCAGTGCGACGCCGGACGGCAAGGGATTGCGCTACGCGAGCGGCGCCGTCTACGAAGGCCCGGTCGCCGGCGGCAAACCGGACGGGAAGGGCAAGTGGCTGCGTCCGGATGGCAGTTATTACGAAGGCGACTTCGTGCGGGGCCAGCCGTCGGGACACGGCAAGCTGGCGAGCGAGCGGGGCGTCGCGTACGAGGGAGCGTTTGCGGCGGGCATGGCCCATGGCACCGGGCGCATCAGTTTCCCGGCCGGCGGCAAGATGGTCTCGTACGAAGGCGGCGTCGAGGATGCCGTACCATCCGGCCGCGGGGTCCTCGTGACGAAGGAAGGGCGGCTGGAAGCCACGTTCGTGAAGGGCGAGGCGCACGGCGACGGCGTGTTCGTGCCTGCCCACGCCGCGCCCATGCGCGGCACATGGCACTACGGCGCGTACCAGTGGCCGGTGGCCGACAAGCTCGTGTTCGTCGGCGGCATCGATGGCGAAGGGCGGCGCCACGGCCTGGGCTGGTGCCGGGCGGATGCCTCGCCGCAGATCGACCTGTGCCGCTACAAGGAGGATCGCAAGATTGCGTTGGACACGGAAGGCGATTGAAGCGCTACAATCAATTTCTCCGACCATCGAACGAAAGGCTTTCCATGCAAGCGCGCACCGTCCTCGCCCTCCCTGGCCTCCTGCTGGCCCTGTCGTATGCGGCAAGCAGCCACGCCGCGTCCGCCTGCGGCACGGCACCGACCGGCGAACTGCGCGCGGAACGCGTCGCGAGCGTCAAGCCGTCGCGCACCGGGGCCGGCCTGTACGAAGGCCCCGTGTGGATCAAGGACGCGCTGTATTTTTCCGATTTCGGCCTCGGACCCGGCTTCCCGTCGCGCATCCGCAAGCTGGCGGCGGACGGCACGGTGACGACGGTGGTGGAGGACAGCGGCAGCAACGGCCTCGCCGTCGATGCCCACGGCGACCTCGTCGCGGCCACGCACAAGTACAAGGCGCTGTCCCGCTATGCCATCGCGGACGGCAAGCGCACGACACTGGCCGCGGAATATAACGGCCAGGTGTTCGACTCGCCGAACGACATCGCCATCGCGAAAGATGGCACGATCTATTTCACGGACCCGGATTACCAGAAGGCGGCGGCGCCTGGCGGGCAGCCCGTCACGGGCGTCTATCGCGTGGGCACGGACGGCAGGATCACGCTCGTGGACGGCAGCCGGCCGAATCCGAACGGCGTCTCGCTGTCGCCCGCCGGCGACGTGCTGTACGTGAACGCGGGCGACGGCTTCCTGCGCGCCTACCCGATCGTGAACGGCGTGCCGGGACAGGGGAAAGACATCGTCAATGGGCTCGACATCCCGGACGGCATGGCCGTCGATTGCCACGGCAATATCTACGTGACCGAGCACCCGGCCAGGCGGGTGCGCGTGTTCTCGCCGCAGGGGAAACAGCTGGCGACGATCCGCACGGATGCCAACGTGACGAATGCCGCGTTCGGCGGCGCCGACGGCAAGACCCTGTTCCTGACGGGCGCCGGCGCCGTGTGGCAGATCCGGTTGGACGTCACCGGATCGCCGTACTGACAGACGCGGTGCGCGTGCAGTCGCACGCGCACGTGATGGCGTCAGGCCTTCAGCACGATGCGCTTCTGCTCGCGCGCCGACTGGTAGATCGCCTCGATGATGCGCAGGTCGCGCAGGCCTTCCTCGCCGCCGACGATCGGCTCGCGGTTCTGCAGCACGCATTGCGCCATGTGGTCCAGCTGGCCGGCCCATTGGGTGGCGCCGGGACCCGGCGGCGGCGTGACTTCCTTGTCGCGGCCATTGCCGCCGACCCACATCCGGTTGCCCTGGTAGCCGGTCGCCGGTTCCATCTCGATGCGGCCTTTATCTCCCACCAGCAGGATGTGGTTCTGGTTGGCGCTGTACATCGACTGGCATGAGCCGATCACGCCGGACGGGAATTCCAGTTGGAAGCCGATCATGTCTTCGACCTCGCGGAAGCGCGGGTCCTTGCGGTCCGTCGTTTCCTGGGCATAGACGGCGGTCGGTTCCTCGCCCGTCATGTAGCGCGCCGCGTTGAGGGCGTAGATGCCGATGTCCATCATCGAGCCGCCGCCCGCCAGCGCCTTTTTCAGGCGCCATGCATTCGGATCGCGGAAGTTGAAGCCGTGTTCCGAGCGGAAATAGCGCAGCTTTCCGATCTCGCCGGCGCGCGCGATGCGGCGCGCTTCCAGGTTGTACGGTTCGAAGTGGCAGCGGTAGCCGATCATCAGCTTCTTGCCCGCCTGGCGGCACGCCGCGATCATCGCTTCGCATTCGGCCGACGACACGGCCATCGGCTTTTCGCACAGCACGTGCTTGCCGGCCTTGGCCGCGCGGATCGTGTACTCGGCATGCATCGAGACGGGCAGGCAGACGTAGACGATGTCGATGTCCGGGTTGTTGCGGATCTCGTCGTAGTTCTGGTAGTTGTAGAGGTTCTTTTCCGGAACGCCGTATTCCTGCGCCACGCGCTTCGCCTTGGCGGCATCGCCGCTGACCAGCGCGACGAGCTTGCTGTTCTTGCAGTTCTTGAATTGCGGGATGATGATGCCCAGGCCATAGGAGCCCAGCCCGACGATCGCATAGCCGAGCTTGCGATCGGGCGGGGCCGCCCATGCCATGTCACCCACCGCGCCCGCCGCCAGCGCGCCGCCGGCGGCAAGGACCAGACCTCGCCGATTCCTGTCGATCATCACGTCTCCTTTGTTATCGATGTTAGCGCTCACAGTCGCGTTCTTATTTTAATACGAATGCACGGGCTCGCCCACAATTGGCGTTCATCAATAATCAACTCGCCCCGACGCGCACACTGGCAGATGGTGCCCGGACCGGCCGGGCCATCTTCCAGCGAGGTGAATCATGGTCAAACTCCAGGGCAGCGTGCCCGCAACCAGTGCCGACATGCGGTCCCTCGGGCCGGCGCCGGACGACGAACGCATCGACGTCACCGTCTTCGTGCGCCGCCGCGCGCCGCTCGCACCCCATTCGCTCGACGCGAAACCGGGGCAGCGGCGCTATCTCACGCGCGCCGAATTCGCCGCGCAGCACGGCGCCAGCGATGCCGATCTCGACGCCGTCGCCGCGTTCGCGCAGCGCGCCGGGCTCGTCGTCGTCGAACGCCGGCCGGCCGCGCGCAGCATCGTCCTGTCCGGCACGGCGGGCCAGGTGACCGCCGCGTTCGGCACGGCAATCGAGCGGGTCGAGCACGCGGCCGGGATCTCGCGCCGCCGCACCGCGCCCGTGCACGTGCCGCCCGAGCTGGACGGCATCGTCGAAGGCGTGTTCGGCATCGACGACGTCCCCATCGCACGGCCCCATTTCAAGTTCTCCAAAGAATCCGAGCAAGCCGCGATGCTGGCCTCGATATCGCCGGGCGCCGCGCCGTTCGACGCGCAGGCTGCATCCGGCTTCACGGGCATCGACATGGCGAAGCTGTACGACTTTCCGACCGGTCTGGACGGCAGCGGCCAGTGCATCGCCATCATCGAACTGGGCGGCGGCTACCGCAGCGCCGACCTGAAAGCCTATTTCAAGAGCCTCGGCCTGGCGGCGCCGCATGTGACGGCCGTGTCCGTCGACGGCGGCAAGAACAGCCCGTCGCTGCCGTGGAGCGCCGATGCCGAGGTCATGCTGGACATCGAGGTCGCGGGCGCCGTCGCGCCGAAGGCCAACATCGCCGTGTATTTCGCGCCGAACAGCGAGCAGGGCTTCGTCGATGCGATCGCGGCCGCCGTCCACGACGACGTGCGCAAGCCGTCCGTGATCTCGATCAGCTGGGGCGCGCCGGAATCGGAATGGACGGACCAGGGCCTGGCCGCGATGGACCAGGCGTTCGAGGCCGCGGCCGCGCTGGGCGTGACGGTGTGCTGCGCGGCGGGCGACGCCGGCGCGCACGACCAGAACCCGCAGAACGGCACGCCGGACGGCCTCGCGCATGCGGACTTCCCCGCGTCGAGCCCGTACGTGCTGGGCTGCGGCGGCACGCGCCTGACGGTCAGCGGCCACACCATCACCAGCGAGACCGTGTGGAATGACGACCCTTCCACCAGCGCGACGGGCGGCGGCGTCAGCGACAAGTTCGCGCTGCCGTCCTGGCAGGCGGATGCGCGCGTGCCGGCGTCGATCAACCCGGGCGGACGCGTCGGGCGCGGCGTGCCGGACGTGGCCGGCAATGCGTCCCCGGCGACGGGCTACCGGGTGCGGGTCGACTTCCTGACGACCACGATCGGGGGCACGAGCGCCGTGTCGCCGCTGTATGCGGGGCTTGTCGCGCTGCTGAACCAGAAGCTGCCGCAGCACGTGGGATGGCTCAATCCGCTGCTGTACGGCCCGCTGGCGGGCAGCGGCGCGCTGCGCGACATCACGAGCGGCGACAACGGCGGTTATGCGGCCGGGGCGGGCTGGGATGCGTGCACGGGCTGGGGCGTGCCCGTCGGCTCGACACTGCTGGCCGCGCTGGAGGCCTGATTCAAGCCGGATTCAACCGCGCCATCACGTCGGCGCGGTACTGGCGGCTGCACGGCACCCGTGCGCCGCCGCGCAGCAGCAATTCGCCGTCGCCCTTGTCCAGGGCGACCACCTGTTCGATCCAGCCCACTTGCACGGCGGCGCGCCGGTGACAGCGAATAAAGCCGGCACCGAGCCGGTCGACGAGGCCGGCCAGCGTCTGGCGCAACAGCGGGCTGCCCGCGGCCGTGTGCAGCACGACGTAGTTGTCGGCCGTCTCGATCCACTGGATGTCCGCGACGCGCACGACACGCGTGACGCCGCGTTCACTCACAAGCAATTGCTCGAGCGGCGCGGGCGGCAGCGCGGCCGGCTGGCCGTCGGCGCCGGCCGCCAGCTTCCGGCGCAAGCGCGCCAGCGCGCGTGCGAGGCGGTCGCCATCGTAGGGCTTCAGCAGGTAATCGATGGCGTCGCAGTCGAACGCCTGGCACGCGTAGCGTTCGTACGCCGTCACGAACACGACGAGCGGCGCCGGTTCCGGCAGGGATGCCGCCAGTTCGATGCCGGACAGCTCGGGCATTTCGATGTCGAGCAGCAGCGCGTCCGGGCGAAAACTTGCAATCCGCTCCAGCGCATCGATGCCGTCGGCCGCTTCCTCGACGGCCGTGATGCCGTCCTGCTGCGCGAGCAGGTGGCGCAATTTTAGGCGCGCGGGGCGCTCGTCGTCGACGATCAGCAGACGCATACGAACCTCAGCAAGGCAACCTCATCTCGGCACGCACGCCCCCCTGCGGCCGTGCCGTGATGTCGAGCCGGCCCGCATCGCCATATAAAGCCTGGATGCGCGCGCGCAGGTTGGACAGGCCGATGCCGCCGGGGCGTTCCGTCGCGGCCAGCTTGCCGGCATCGTCCTCGACGCCCAGCACGAGCTCGTCGCCCTCGCGGCAGACGGAGACGGCGATGTGCGTCTGCCCGCGCCGCCGTTCCACGGTGTGCTTGAACACGTTTTCCAGCAGCGGCTGCAGGCTCATCACGGGCACTTCGCGGTCGAGCAGCGCGTCGTCGACCTGCCACGCGATGGCGACGCGGTCGGCGAAGCGCTCGGCCATCACGTCCGCGTACCCGCGCGCGAGGCGCAGCTCGGTCGCGAGCGGCGCCGCGTGGCGGTCGCCCAGGGCCAGCGTTTCGCGCAGCACGTCGGCCAGTTGGGTGAGCGTCGCGTCGGCGCGGGCCGGGTCCGTCCAGATCAGTGCGGACACGGTGTTCAATGCGTTGAACAGGAAATGCGGCTGCATCTGCTGGCCCAGCCGCTGCAATTGCGCCTGGCGCAGCAGGGTGTTCGAGCGTTCCGCGCGCAGCCGCGCGTCGAGCAGCGCGCGGTAGGATTGCACGCCGAAGCGGATCGCCATGAACAGGCCGAAGAAGATCGTGATCTTCATCGATTCGTACAGGAACAGCTGCGGCACCGGATCGTGCCGGTAGGTTTCGCCGACGAGCGCATACACGCCATGGCGCAGGCCGAAGGCGAGGGGGACGAAGGCGATCCAGTACATCGACAGCCAGCGCGCCTGCCGCGCGAACCAGCGCCAGGGCGTGCCGAGCAGGTGATCGTCCGCGTGCGACCAGCGCAGCTGCACGAGGGCGAGCAGGGTCACGACGAGCGCGGACGACCCTTCCCACAGCAACGGTTTCCAGATCGCGTGGCTGTGTTCGTTGCGCATGAAGTCCTGCACGGCGACGAGCATCATCAGGATCCAGAACAGGATCCACGCGGATACGAAGACGGCGTTGCGGCGCAGGAAGGTCATGCGGGGATGATCGGCCATCCTCGGGTGATTGTCAAAAGGCACGGCGGTAGGCACGGCGGTAGGCACGGCGGTAGGCACGGGTGCGTCGCGGCCGCCGCGCTTCTGCTAACGTCGAGCCGATCAAACCAACTCCAGGAGAAGGCCATGGAACGTTTCCTGTTCGTGTACCACGGCAAACCGGGCGCCGATGCGGATACGCGCCACGATTTGTCGCGCTGGGCCGCGTGGTTCGACGGCATGGGCTCGCGCGTCCTCGACCGCGGCAGCCTCACGCACAGCGCCGTCGACGTGCCGCGCCGCCTGCTCGGGCCGAAGGAATCCGCCAGTTCGCTGTGCGGCTATTCGGTCGTCGAGGCGGCGGATTTCAACGACGCCGTCGAGATCGGCGAGCGCTGTCCGATCTTCGACGAGGGCGGCTCGGTCGAGATCGCGCGGCTGACGATCCCGCTGTCGTAACGTTTGCCCCGTCGTTCCCGCGCAGGCGGGAACCCAAGCTCTGCGTGCATCATGACCACGCGTGCTAGTGGGCCCCCGCCTCCGCGGGGGCGACGTTCGAGTGTTGCCGGAATTCAGTCTTTGCGCAATACCACATGCGTGGCCGCCTCGGTCGCCACGTGCCCGGTGACCTTGAACCCGAGCACGGGCAGGTCGATGCCGGCCAGCAGCGCTTCGCCGGACCCCAGCAGCACGGGCGAGATGGCCAGGTGCATCTCGTCCACGAGACCCGCCTGCAGGTATTGCCGGATGGTCGATACGCCGCCGCCCAGGCGCACGTCCTTGCCGCCCGCAGCCTCTTTCGCGCGGGCAAGGGCGGCCTCGATGCCGTCCGTGACGAAGTAAAAGGTCGTGCCGCCCTTCATCTCGAGCGGGGGCCGGGCGTGGTGCGTGAGCACGAACACGGGCACATGGTAGGGCGGCTCGTCGCCCCACCAGCCCTTCCACTCGTCGTCCGGCCACGGACCGCGCACGGGGCCGAACATGTTGCGGCCCAGGATCCACGCGCCGACATTCTCGAAGCCGCGCGCGGCGAACGTCTCGTCCGGACCATCGGTTCCCTTCGATTCATCGCCCAGCATGCGCTGGAACGTGCGGGTGACGCGGAACCATTGGTGCAGCGTCTCGCCGCCTTCGCCCAGCGGATTCTGCAGGCTCTGGTTCGGGCCGGCCCCGTAGCCGTCGAGGGATATGGCAAAGCATCGGACAGTCAGTCTGGACATCGTCGTTCTCCTGTTGGACGGGACGCGGGCTGCGCCCCTCGTTCATGCGACGAACGAGGCCGCCCAATTTCGACAACGCGGCGCCGTCAATCGTTGATCTCGTCATCGCCCGGCTTGCGCCCGCGGCTGCGGTCGAGCGGGGCCTTCATCGCTTCCACGTCGCGCATGAACTCGTCCACGCCATGGTCGGGGCTCACGCGGATGGCCGGCGGCATCAGCACGGACATGTACAACTCGTCCGATACACGGCCCGTGCGCTGCACATTGCCAGCCAGAATCAGCCCGGAGCATAGCACGGCCAAGCCGGCGCAGACCCAGCGGTAACGGGTGCGATTGCGGGGACGGATCGTGCACAAGTGAAAATAAATCATCCCGGCCAGCAGCACCGTCGCGACGTGCGAGGCGTAATGCGTGAACCCTTCGGCGGAAAAGGCGTAGCCGAGCGTGCTGCCCAGCAGCGCATAGCCGGCGAGGGCCGCAGCGCCGCAGCCGAACACGAACACGTGCCGGCCCAAGCGCGCGTGGCGCGCGAACAGCCGGTTGGCGCACGCCCAGATGCCGCCCCACAGCAGCGCGGCCGCGAGCCCGCCCGCGAGCGCCTCCGCGTAGCGCGCCAGCTGGAAATATTCCGTGTCGCTGAGCCAGCGCGCCAGCAGGGCCACGCCGCCCGCGAGCGCCAGGCCCGCGGCGGCGGGCAGTACGCCTTCCCAGCCGTGGAACGTGCGGTCGAGGCGTTCCGGCACGACGGGGAAGTCGGCCGCGCGCACGCGCAGCGCCGTGTGGCCGATGCGGACGACCGTGTCGCCCGTCAGCTCGGCGTCCTGCCGGCGCTTGCCCTGGATGACGATGCCGTTGCGGGTACCCAGGTCGTGCAGCAGCAGCCGGCCGGATGCATCCTGCTCGACGATGGCGTGCGCGGCGGCCGCGTAGTCGTCGTCGAGGATCACGTCGTTGTCGTAGCCGCGCCCGATGCGGATCGGCAGGCCGTCGACGCGCTGGCGGTGCAGCACGTCGCCGTTCCTGGCCAGCAGCTCGACGAACCACGGGCCAGTCATCTGCGGCTCCGTCCAAGGGCCGACAGGAAGGCGCGGGTCGCGCGCATGCCGTTCTCGTACGAGACGCCCGCCAGGTCGAGCCGGCTCTGCAGGCTGGCGTGCGGATCGTCCGTGCTGGCGGCCAGCAACGTGAAGTTGTACAGCCCGGCGAACTTGCGGTAGGCGCGCACGCACGTCACCGCGCGCACGGGCAGGGTCGCCGTGTGCACGAACATCTCGGCGCAGGCGGGCCGCGTGAGGCGCGTGTCGCGGCCGGTGCCGATGCTGTCGACGCGAAAGCGGCTGCTTGCCAGCACGGCGAACTGCAGCGGGTGCAGGGAACTCGAACGGAGCACCTGGTGCGTCATCGACACGTGGCCCGTCTGCTGCGTGTCCGACACGTAGATCGCCGCTTCCATCGCGCAGCTGACGGAGTCGGCCGTGTACTCGGCTTCGGCGCGGAAGTTCGAGCGGCCCCAGCAGCGCAACTGCTGCGATTCGCGCACGGGCACCTGGTACGGCCCCATCGTGCGCATCGACAGCGGCTCGGCCAGCAGGCGGTCGATCAGCGCGCGCTGGTGCGCCAGCAGCTGCTGCCCGATCAGCGGATTGAAATTCTTCGGAGGGTGGGATTGCGTCGCGGCCTGCCGCAGCAGCGCCTGCGCGTATTTGACGGGCACGAGGAAGCTGACCAGTTCGCCGTCGAGCCGCTTCGAGACGTTGACGCCCGCCACGACGCCGGCCGCCGTCACGCTGGGCCCGCCGCTCATCCCGGAGTTGATGGGCCCCGTGAAAATCAGCTGCTCGTAGAAGCTGCGTGTGACGATGCCGTTGTACGAGCCTTCCGAGATGGCGAAGCCGAGGTCGAGCGGATTGCCGAGCGAATACAGGTACTGGCCCTGCACGAGTTTCACGGGTTTTTCTCCGACCTGGAAAAAGCCCGTGCCATTGCGGTTCACGCGCACGACGGCCAGGTCGTGCAGCACGTCCACCGCGAGCAGTTCGATGGGACCGCTCTTGCCGTCCGTGTCGACGTATTCGCCGACGTAGACGTCCGGGTCGAGCGCCATCTGCGACACGACGTGGTAATTGGTCAGTACGAGGTTGCCCGTGCCGACGAGGAAGCCGGAACCGACGCTGGACTGGCTGCGGCCGTTCCTGAGCAGCATGCGGATCTGCAGCAGGTCGGCGCTGGCGGCGGAATAGAGGGTTTGCGCGGCGCTGGAGGGCGTGGGCAGCGCGGCCGTTTCGTCGGTCTCGCCGGGGCCGGGCGCGGGCGGCGTCGTCGCGGGCGGCGTCGCGGGCGGGATCACGAGCGGCGGCTGGGGCGCCGGTTTCACGCGCTGGCCGGCCTTGCCCGCGGCGCCGGCAAGCGAAGCGGCGGCGCCGAAGACGAGGACGGCAAGGGCGGCGGAAGGGAGGCGCATGCCTCCATCTTGCCAGAACCGCCCGCGGCGGGGGTTACGACTCGCTGTCGAGCACCGCTTCGGAGACCGAGGTCATCATGTGCCCAAGCTTGGCCTGCTTGGTGTTCAGGTAATTCTCGTTGTAGACGTTGCGGTTGACGAGCAGCGGCACGCGCTCGGCGACCTTGATGCCCAGCTTGCCGAGCGCGTCGATCTTGCGCGGGTTGTTCGTCATCAGGCGCACGGCCTCGATGCCGAACTGCTCCAGCATCGGCAGCACGAGTTCATAGTTGCGCGCGTCGGCGTGGAAGCCCAGCTGCAGGTTCGCCTCGACCGTGTCGGCCCCCGCTTCCTGCAGGCGGTAGGCGCGGATCTTGTTCACGAGGCCGATGCCGCGGCCTTCCTGGCGCAGGTACAGCAAAATGCCGCGGCCTTCGTCGGCGATGCGGCGCAGCGCGGACTCCAGCTGGGCGCCGCAGTCGCAACGCTGCGAGAACATCACGTCGCCCGTCAGGCATTCGGAGTGGATGCGCGCCAGCGGGGCGTCGCCCGTGGACAGGTCGCCCAGCGTCATCGCCAGATGCTCCTTGCCCGTCGAATGCTCGACGAACGCATGCAGGGTGAACTGCGCCCACGGCGTCGGCAGGGAGCACGACGTGACGTAGTCGACGAGGTTGGACGGCGCGGTGGCATTGTCTTGCATGGCTTTTCCTGGGCGATGGCGTAAATAATGGTTACGTAACAGGCGAGTTTACCGGAAATCGGACATGGCCGTGTAGTTCGCCCCTTCGCGGCTCCTCCGCCTCTCCATCCGATCTGGGTGCTGCTGGTCGGAAATACAACAATGCGTCGCGGGTGTTCACGTGGTGCAACACAATTCCCGCACGGAATCTTGGCTGTGCTAGGCTCCAGTTCGCCATGCCAAATCCCCTGAAATCCGTCCGCCGCCTGCTCCCGCGCGCCCTCGGCGCCTGGCTCGCCCTCGCTTTCGTGCTGCTGTCCGTCGTCCTCACGCTGGTGCTGACGTCCGTCATCGAACGCAAGTCGGCGGAACAGGTGCAATCGAGCATCGGCCACGGCCTGGCCGAGCTGGCGCTGCAGACCTCCGACAAGTTGGAACGCGGCATGTTCGAACGCTACCGCGAGGTGGGCCTGCTGGCCCGGCGCCGCGTGCTGGCCGAAGGGCAGCCGCAGGAGCGCCGCCGCGCCACGCTGGACGGCATCCGGCACAGCCTCGGTTACTACAGCTGGATCGGCCTGGCCGGCCTGGATGGCAAGGTGCAGGTGTCGGCCCAGGGCCTGCTGGAAGGCGCGGACGTGTCCAAGCGCCCGTGGTTCCGCAATGCCCTGCGCGGCATCCACGCGGGCGACGTGCACGAGGCGGTACTCCTGGCGCGCTACCTGCCCAGGCAGGACGAGCCCTGGCGCTTCGTCGACGTCGCCTTTCCCTACGTCGACGACGAGGGCGTGACGCGCGGCGTGCTGGGCGCGCACCTGTCGTGGCAATGGGCGCGCGACGTCGAGCGTTCCGTGATGGCCGGGATCGCGGCGCGGCGCCAGGTCGAAGCCCTGATCGTGGATGCCGACGGCAACGTGTTGCTCGGTCCCGCCGGCGTGACGGGCCGGCGCCTGACCCTGCCGAGCCTGAAGGCGGCCCGTGCGCAGCGGCGCGGCGGCTACGTCGTCGAGACGTGGCCGGACGGCCGCTCGTACCTCGTCGGCTACCAGCTGGGGCACGGCTACGGCGAGTATCCCGGCCTGGGCTGGACCGTGCTCGTGCGCCAGAACGTCGACGACGCGTTCGCCCCCGTGCGCCGCCTGCGCGAATATGGCCTGGCCGCCGGCGTGGTGCTGGCCGGCGCGTTTTCGCTGGCCGGCATGTGGCTGGCGCGCCGCATCACGCGGCCGCTGGGCGACCTGGCCGATGCCGCGCAGCGCATCCGCGCCGGCGAGACGACCCCCATCGACATCCAGCGGGGCGGCTATGCGGAGGTGCGCGCGCTGGCCACCACGCTGAACGCCCTGGTGGCGAACCTCGTGCGGCGCCGGCGCGCGCTGGAAGACTTGAACGCGACGCTGGAAGCGCGCGTCGACGAGCGCACGCGCGAGCTGGAACAGGCGCTGGCCAGCGTGCGCGCCAACGAGCAGCGCATCGCCACCATCATCGAGACGGCGCAGGATGCCTTCGTCGGCATCGACATGCGCGGCCGCATCTGCGACTGGAATTCGGCGGCCGAGAAGATGCTCGGCTGGTCGCGCGACGAGGCGCTGGGCCGCGTCGTCACGGAACTCGTGATGCCGGAACGGTTCCGCGCCCATTCGCGCGAGCTGCTGCGCCACTTCCTCGAGACGGGCCAGCTGGATACGCTGGGCCAGCGCGTCGAACGCATCCTGCTGGCGCGCGATGGCCGCGAGATCCCGGTCGAGATGACCGTCGGCCTGGCCGGCACGGGCGACGGCATCTTCTTTTCCGCGTTCATGCACGACATCTCGGCGCGCAAGGAAGTCGAACGGATGAAGGACGAATTCGTGTCGACCGTGTCGCACGAACTGCGCACGCCGCTGACGGCGATGTCGGCGTCGCTGGCGCTGCTGGCCGACGGCATGGCGGGCGAGCTCCCGCCCGATGCGAAAGGCCTCGTCGACGTCGCCAACGCGAGCTCGGGACGCCTCGTGCGCCTGGTCGGCGACGTGCTGGACATCCAGAAGATGGACGCCGGCAGCATGGCGTTCGAGAAGGAAGTGCAGCCGGTGCTGCCGCTGGCGGAGCATGCCGTTGCCGCGATGCAGAGCTTCGCCACGCAGTCCGGCATCGAGCTCTCGTGCGTGGCGGCGCCCGGCGCGGAAAGCGCCCGCGTGGACGTCGACCGCGACCGCCTGGCCCAGGTGCTCACGAACCTGCTGTCGAACGCGATCAAATTTTCCGAGCCCGGATCGACCGTGCGCACGCAGGTCGAAGCGGGCGCGGAGCACGTGCGCCTCGCCGTGGCCGACGAAGGCGCCGGCATTCCGGAGGCGTTCCGCGAGCGCGTGTTCCAGCGCTTCGCCCAGGCCGACGGCGCCGATTCGCGCCGGCAGGGCGGCACGGGCCTCGGCCTGTCGATCTGCAAGACGATCGTCGAGGCAATGGGCGGGACCATCCGGTTCGACAGCGTGGAAGGTATCGGCACCACGTTCTACGTCGAGCTGCCGCTCGCGGCCTGAGCCTGCGCGCGGCCGTAGCGCCGCTCGAATTCGTCCATGGCCACGGGGCGGCCCAGCAGGTAGCCCTGCATCACGTCGCAGCCGTGCGCGGCCAGGAACGCGTGCTGCGCATCCAGTTCGACGCCTTCGGCGATCGTCGCCAGGTGCAGTTTTCTCGCCAGCGCGATGATCGCTTCGACGATCGACGACGCGTTCGGGTCGTGGTCGACGTCCTGCACGAACGAGCGGTCGATCTTCAGCGCCGCCAGCGGAAAGCGGGCCAGGTAGGCCAGCGACGAATAGCCGGTGCCGAAATCGTCCAGGGCGAAGTGCACGCCGAGCCCGCGCAGCTGCTGCATGCGGTCGACCAGGTCGTCCGGGTTGCGCGCGAAGACGCTCTCCGTCAGTTCCAGCGTGAGGCGGTCGGCCCGCGCGCCCGTCGCGGCCAGCAGCGTGGCGACGGCGTGCGGGAAATCCGGGTCGCGCAACTGGTGCACGCTGACGTTCACCGCGAGCTTCAACGTGGCGAGATGCGGCGCCCGGGCCCAGCGCGCGAGCGCGTGGCAGCCCTGTTCCAGCACGTCCATCCCGAGCGCGGAGATCAGGCCGCCCGATTCGGCCGCGCCGATGAATTCGCCGGGGCCCACCAGTTCATCCGTGCCCCGCTTCCAGCGCACGAGCGCCTCCGCGCCGACGAGGCTGCCGTCGTGGCCGAATTGCGGCTGGCAGTACAGCACGAACTGGCGCCGCGCGAGGCCCGTGCGCAGCGCGGCCGACAGCGCGGCCTGGCGGTCGACGGCCGCCTGCATGCCGGGGTCGAAGAAACGCAGCGTGTTGCGGCCTTCGTCCTTGGCGCGGTACATCGCGAGGTCGGCCTGGCGCAGCAGCGCGTCGATGTCGGTGGGGTGGCCGTCGAACAGGGTGGCGCCGATGCTCGGGCTGCTGGCGCACAGGCGCCCGTCCAGCTCGAACGGCTCGCCCAGCACCTCCAGCAACTTGCGGCCCACGGCCTGGACTTCCGCCGTCGCCTCGGCCGGCGTGGCGCCCAGGTTTTCCAGCACGATCACGAATTCGTCGCCGCCCAGGCGTGCCAGGTGGTCGCCTTCGCGCAGCGCACGGCGCAGGCGGCGCGCCACTTCGCGCAGCAACAGGTCGCCCACGTCGTGGCCCATCGTGTCGTTCAGGAGCTTGAAGTTGTCGAGGTCGAGGAACAGCAGGGCGCCGTGGCGGCCCGCGCGGCTGTTGCGCGCGAGGATCTGGCTCAGTTCCTCGAGCAGGAAGCGCCGGTTCGGCAGGCCCGTCAACTGGTCGAAATACGCCAGTTCATGAATGCGGCGCTCGGCCTGCTTGCGCTCCGTGAGGTCCGTGTTGGTGCCGGACAGCCGCAGCGCCTTGCCGGCGCCGTCGCGCAGGATGTAGCCGCGGCTCAGCACGGGGACGTAGTGGCCGTCGCGGTGGCGCAGGCGGAATTCCATGCTGTAGGCCTGGCGCGGGCCGGGCAGCAGTTCGTCGAGGAAGGCGACCACGCGGATGCGGTCCTCGGGATGCGTGAGGCGCACCCACGCCTCCGGATCGGCGGCCTGCTCGCCGGGCACGTAGCCGAGCATCTCCCACCAGCGCGGCGAGTAATACAGTTCGCCGCTGACGAGGTCCCAGTCCCACGGCGCATCGGTCGACCCTTGCAGCGCGAGGCGCATGCGCTCCTCGGACTTGTGCAGCGATTGTTCCGCGTCCTTGAGGGCCGTGCAGTCCGTGAAGCAGACGACGACGCGGTGGATGGCGCCATGCGCGTCGCGCTCCGGATACGCGTTGCAGATCGCCCAGCGCACGTCGCCGTGGTCTGGCCGGGACACGCCGACGACGAGGTCCGACACCTTGGCGCCCGTGCGCAGCACCATGTTTACGGGATATTCGGAGGGCGGCATCTGCGAGCCGTCCGCGCGCACGAAATGCCAGGCGTCGCCGCCTGGCGCTTCCCGCGCTTCGTACTCGGTGCGCCCGAGCAGCGCCAGCGCCTGGCGGTTGGCCGCCACCACGCGGCCCGCGCCATCGTGCATCACGACGCCGGCCGGCAGGTGGGCGAGCAGGTCGTCGAAGCGGCGCTGGGCGTCGTCCGGGACGCCGTCGGCGCGACGGGTGCTAAACGGGTTCGCTGGCATGTGGACTTTTGGTTACGATTTCCGCGCATGCTAGCAGTTCCGGAACACCCGTGGCGCGCGCCCGGGCCGTTTTGTCGCGTCAACCCGACGGCAGCGCGTGGTAGCGGAAATCACGCAGACGAACGGTCCCTTTGCCCGCCGCGTACACACCCACTTTCAGGCTCAGGAAGCCGCCGAACACGTTGTGGTGGATGCCCGACACCTCCATGCGCGTGCCGTGCAGGATCCACGTCCCGCCGCCGTCGAACGAGTAACGGAAGGTCACCACGTTCGCATCGTTCGTCAGGCGCACGCGCACGCTGGACACGGCTTGCGGCCGCCGCGCCCACGGCTGCTCCTCGGCGTACTGGTACGTCTTGATGGTGTCAGGGGTGAAGCCGATGCCGACGAACGCCTTCGGGTTGTAGTACAGGAGCAGGCCGCCTTCGGCCGGGCCGACCAGGTCGAGCGTGATCTCGGCCTCGTACGACCGGTCGCCGACGCCGCACGTGAGCGGCGTGCTGTCGGCCGGCATCGACCCCTTGCCCCGGATTTCCAGGCCGCCGTTCGCGAAGCGCACGCGCGTCATCTCGTCCGGCGCCGGGTCGTGGAACGACCACTGGACGCCGAAGCGGTCCTTCGAAAAATCGTCGGACAGCGCGAAGCCGTTCGGCCCCGCCTTGCCGCCGCGCGGCTTGTTGATCGGCTTCGAGAGGTCGCCGCCTTTCGCGCGGAACCAGCCGTCGGCCGTCCATTCCATCGGTTCGAGCAGCGTCTGGCGGCCCAGGGTGCGGTAGCCGTTCTCGTAGCCGTGGTAGATCATCCACCAGTCGCCGCCCGGTCCCTCGACGAGCGACGCGTGCCCGCGCGACCACCACGGTTCATTGGTGCCGGTCGTGCGCACGAGGGGATTGTGCGGGCAGTGCTCCCACGGCCCGTCGATCGACTTCGAACGGGCCGCGATCACCATGTGGCCCGTCACCGGACCGGCCGTGCCGCCCACCGCCGTGATCAGGTAGAAGTAGTCGCCATGGCGCAGCAGCTTCGGGCCTTCCGGCGCGAAGTTCTCGGTGATCCAGTCCGCCGGATAGTGCCACGGTTGATACGCCGGTTCGACGGTGCCGTCGGTCGCGAGGCCGTCGTCCGTGAGGCGGACGCGGCGGATGCCGTTGACGAACAGGTAGCGCTTGCCGTCCTCGCCCACGACGTGGCCCGGGTCGATGCAGCCCGAGATTTTCAGGTCGACCGGGTCGCTCCACGGCCCCTCGATGCGGTCGGCCCAGATGGCGTAGATCGACCACGCATTGCCGTCCGGCGCGGCCGGGATGTAGATGAAGTAGCGGCCGTCGTGTTTGCACAGGTCGAGCGCCCAGATCGTGCCCAGCGGCTTTTTCAGAGCCGGGCCGACGGGCGCCCAGTTCACGAGATCCGTCGAATGCCAGATCACGATGCCCGGGTACGAGAAGAAGGACGAGAAGGTCATGTAATAGTCCTTGCCGTCCTTGAGGATCGTCGGATCCGGGTGGTCGCCCGCGATGATCGGGTTGACGTACGTGCCGTCGCCGCGGTCGGCCTTGCGCTGGCCTTCGATGCCGCGGCCCCAGCCGGGGAAGGGCGACGCGCAGGCGGGTTTCGAAGCCGCCTGGGCAGGCAGGGCGATGGGGAGCGATGCGGCGCCGGCGCCGGCCAGCAGGGTCTTGAAGGCGTTGCGGCGGGATGGGTTGGTCAACTTTATCTCCGTTGAATGTTTATGTTGATTGTCATCAAGATTATATGAAAACGATTTCATAAACAAGCAACGGCGGTGTCTGGGAAGGGGCGGCCGCGGCCGCCCCTGCGGACCGTCAGGTCTTAGTTGGCGTACTGGATGCCGCGGGCACCGCCGGCGATGTACAGCCTGCCGTAGGTGTTCCAGTCGCCCGCGATCGCGCCGATGCCGCCGAACTGGTGGTTATCGTCGTTAAAGCGGGTCCAGGTGCTGCCGGCATTGTCGGACTGCCACACCCCGCACTGGCCATTGATCACACCGACCACGTACACCGCCGCCGAGTACGGCGCGCCGGCGGCGGCCTTGCCGAGCGTTACAAAGCTGGCGCCCTGCACATCCGGGTACGACCAGGTATCGTGGGTGCCCCAGATCGATGCGAAGTTGTTGATCTTGGTCCAGGTAGCGCCGGAATCGGTCGAGTGGTACACGGTATTGCCGTCCGCCAGCCAGATGTCGCCCTCGGCGTTCGGGTTCACCGTCATCGTGGTCACGCCGAAGGGATTGGCGCGCAGGTTCGCGCTCACCGAGCCCTGGCTCAGCGTGAAGGTGTGGCCGCCATCGGTCGAGACGTAGACCTTGCCTGGCGTTCCCCACCATGCGCCGCCCGAATCGTAGGCGTAGACCTTGTTCGGGTTCTTGCGGTCCGCCGCCAGCTTGTAGCTGCGCGGGAAACCGCTGACCGGCGCCAGTGCGGGCAGGTTGGTCGCGGTCCAGTGCGCGCCGTTATCGGTGGTGTAGGAAGGCACCGAATCGGCCGGCGCGAAGACGGCCTTGTTGCGTGCGGTGACGACGATGTTCGACGCATTGGACGTATTCGTTGCCGCGCCGGCCGGCAAGCTGGCGAACTTTGTCCACGTGCTGCCGCCGTCACCGGACGAGAAGCCGAAGCCGCCGCTGTGGTCGGCGCCGGCGACGGCAATGTACTGGGAATCGGACCAGGCCATGTCAGCCGAGTTGCCGTTGCTCCAACCCGTCGCCGGGCCCCTGGTCGCCTTCTTCGCGAGGTCGGTCTGGACCCAGGTGCCGACATCGCCCGCGCTGTTGATCAGCTTGTACGACGCGCCGGCCGGCGGCGTGACGATCGCCATGGTGACGGTTTCCTCGAGGTTGTTCACCTTCATGGTCCAGGATGGCGTCGCCGCGGAGGCGTTGGTGGTTTCCCAGATGCCGCCGCCGAACACGTACATGATGTGGTCGCGGTTGTTCGGATCGATCTCGACGTCGTCGAGCCAGCCCCAGTACTCGTTGCCCGCTGGCGTATGCGGCTTCTGCGACACGATTTCGCGCCAGGTGGTGCCATTGTCGTCGGACAGCTTCATCATGTGCTGGCCGGCCCAATCGCCCCAGGTGCCGCTCACGCTCAGCGCGATGCGGGTGGTCGCGCCGGTGCCGTGGACCGAGACGCCGCCGTAACCGCCCCAGGTGTTGGCGGTGGTGTTGAGCAGGGTCCACGTGCCGCCATGACTGTTGCCGCCGAACTTGTACAGGTAGCTCGTACCGCCGGCACCCGGGCCGGCGTCCTTGTTGAACACGACGTAGTAATAGCCGTCGGCGGAGCGCACCATGTGCGGGATGTGGTACCCGGCCACGGCAGACGGCACCGCGACCGGCGTCCAGCTACCGCCGCCGTCGCCGGTGACGTACAAGGTCGACGTCAGGCCCGCCGCGTTGGCGTAGTCCGGTGCGATGGCGGCGTACGCGATCCAGGTCCCCGTGGTGCCGCCCGTCGTCGGCGCTTCGAACACGAGATGCTCGACGCCGATCGCGCTGGAGGTCAGATGGGTGCTCGACAGCCCCGTCCTCTGGGTCCAGTTCTGCCCGCCGTCCCAGCTTTCGTACAGGCCGTCCTGGCGCGAGGCGTAGAACATCCACTGCGAATTGTTCGGGTCGACCTTCAGGCGCTCGCCGATGGCGCGGCCGGCATCGTTCCCTTTCACCACGAAAGGCACGGGGACCGAGGTCCAGTTGGTGCCGCGGTCGTTCGAGATGTACAGCCGGCCTTTGCCGCTGCAGCCAGCCACCATGTAGAGCTTCTGGTCATTGTTGGTGTCGACGGCCATGCTTTCGATACAGTGGTCGCCCTGGCCGGCGCCGAAGCCCACGCCGTCGGTGATCGGCGTCCACGACGACGCGGCCTGGTTCCAGCGATAGGCGCCGCCGACGTCGGTGCGGGCGTACAGCACGTTCGGGGAAGTCGGATGATAGATCAGGCCGGTGACATAGCCGCCGCCGCCGAACTTCACGCTGTTCCAGGTGGATGCCTGGGCCGCCCGGACGTTGCTGTCCTGGCGCGCGGCCGTTAGTGTAGCCGTGCCCGGTTCGCTGCCCGATCCGCCGCAGGCCGCGACGAGCGCCGCGATGGCGATCGGCAGGATGGCGCTTCTGGTGCTGAATGCTTGCATACGTGTTCCTCCAGAAATAGATGTGTTTGATATGTAATCTCCATCATCTGCCTGGCGGGTGTCGTCGGCCGTATCGCACCGATCCGCCGCGTCGCCTTCTTCGTGCGTCCGGCCATTCTGCGAGCGGCATCCGGTGTCGTTCAATTGCGAAGATCGTCAACGCGGCGAGGAAATCGCGGAGTATCGGCGGCGAAGCGGTCGGTGAGCGATGCCAGCAGGGCATCGGGGCGGCAAACGCTCCGGCGGCAGGTCCGCCGGCACGCGTGCGGGATCATGCGGGGGTCTTCAGGAAGCGGCGCAGGCGTGCCAGCAATTCCTGCGGCTGGAACGGCTTGATGATGAAGTCGTTGGCGCCGGCGTCGAGGGCGCGCACGGTGTCGCGCTCCGTGTTCTTGGCGGTCAGCATGAGGACGGGGACGGCTTCCCAGCCGGCCTGCGCGCGGATCACGCCCACGATCTCGAACCCGTCCACGTACGGCAACATCACGTCCAGCAGCACGAGGTCGGGCGCGCGCTGCGACACGACATGCCGGACGGCGGCGCGGCCGTCGGCCACGTGGATGACGCGATAACCCTGGCGCTCGAGCATGAAGCCGAGGACGTGGGCGATATGGACATCATCCTCGACGACGAGGACGCTGGGTTGTGCGCTCATGTTGTTGGCGTCGAAAGTTGCCGTAGGGCTTCAGTATACCGGGGTGTTTAACATTCGACGCGCGATTGTGGCATGCAGGCGATCTATTCGCACCTTGATTCAGACCCCCGGGTGCGCCAGGTGACACTGGTGGTGCCCTCGATGAGAGCGGGCACGACTCGTTCAAGCGGCCTCGTGTCGCACGACTTCGATCCACTCGTTGTGCTTGTCATCGATGGACTCGCCCTTGATCCCGTCGATTTGCGAATACACGTCGTTCGCCATTTCGTGCTCCCTGATGGTTACAGGAGCAGCAAATGTCGAGCTTACGCGCACCGCAAACGTTATCGACGGTCAAAACCGGCAAGATCCACCGCCAGTACCCGAGGAGGTCCCGCCATCGTATCAAGCCGGCAGGTCGAACAGCAGGAGTTCCGCCGCCTCGGCCTTGTCGAACACGACCCGTTCCTCGCCACCGATCTTGAGCGCATCGCCATCCTTCAGCGGCACGCCGTTGACGGTGACGTCGCCGCGGATCACGTGGACGTAGGCCAGGCGCTCGCTGTCGAGCGCATGTTCGACCTTGTCGCCTTCGTCCAGGATCGCGGCATAGATCGACGCGTCCTGGTGGATCAGCACGGTGTCCTGGCGGCCGTCGCGCGAGGCGACCAGGCGCAGCTTGCCCTTCTTGCTGTCGGTCGAAAAATGCTTTTCCTCGTAGCTGGGCGGGATGCCTTTCGTGTCCGGCTCGATCCAGATCTGCAGGAAGTGCACGGGATCCGTCTTCGATCCGTTGAACTCGCTGTGACGCACGCCGCTGCCGGCGCTCATGCGCTGCACGTCGCCGTAGTGCAGCACGGAGCCGGTGCCCATGCTGTCCTTGTGTTCCAGCGCGCCGTCCAGCACGTACGAGATGATCTCCATGTCGCGGTGGCCGTGCGTGCCGAAGCCGGCGCCCGGGGCGACGCGGTCTTCGTTGATCACCAGCAGCGGGCCGTAGCCGCTGTGGCGCGGGTCGTAATAATCGGCGAACGAAAAGCTGTGTTTGGACATCAGCCAGCCGTGGTGGGCGGCGCCCCGTTCTTCGCTCCTGCGGACTTCCATCATGATCTGCTCCTTGTGTGTTCGTGTGTCGATGGAAGCCAGTATAGGGACAGCCTGCGCCGTTGAAAAACGAGTTATTTTCCGTTCTTGCATCGAAAAATTCGATGATGGTGCCGGCCGATGCGGTACACTCCGGCCGCCCCGTGTAAAGGAATGCCATGACCCGCCCGAGCCCCGACGTCGCCGACCTTGCCGAAGACCTGCGCAGCGCCGTGAGCGCGTTCGTGCGGTCCGTCCGCTACGACACGGACACGCCCCGTTCGGCCGGTTCGGACACGCTGGAACTGCTCGACCGCGGCGGCCCGGCGAACATCGCCGCGCTGGCCCAGGTCCGCAACGTCAAGCACCAGAGCATGCGCCTCGTGACGGCGCAGCTGGAAGAAGACGGTCTCATCGAGCGCATGCCGGACCCGCACGACGGCCGCAGCGTGCTGTTCGCCGTCACGGCGCAGGGACGCGAGCGGCTGCGCGCCCTGCGCGCCGCGCGTGCCGCCCACATCGCGGACATCATCGCAGAGCGGCTGACACCCGGCGAATGCGCCGAGCTGCGCGCGGCCGTCCGCCTGATCGGGCGCCTGGCCGATCCGGCACGCTGAGCTTTTCCTCGATCAGCCCTGGCGCAGGCCGGCCAGCACGGCCGCCAGCGTGTTCACGCCCCAGTGCTCGGCATAGCGGCCATCCTCGATCCGGACGATGTCGATGACGTCGATCGCCACGTCGCGGCCCGTCGCGGCGACGCCCAGCAGCGTGCCCGTGTGGCGGCCGCGGATGGTCTTGCGCGACGTGACTTTCGCGCCTTCCGCGACCTGGTCGTGGATCTCGACCCGCAGGTCCGACAGCGCCGGGCGCAGCACGCGGTCGAACGTTTGCCACATGCTCTCCGGCCCATCCGCCGCGCCGGGCGGCGCCGTGCGGTTGACGAACGACGGCAGCATCAACGCCTCGAAGGCCGCGCGGTCGCCGCGCTCGATGACATCCAGGTTGAAACGGCGTACGACATCCTTCGGGTCTGCATGCGGCATGGGGATTCCTCGGTCACTGTCCGGCGGTGGACGCGCCCGATAATATACAGGCTAGACTGTATAGTCAACGCTTCAACGGATCGAGCAGGCTGCGCAGGTTGTTATGGTCGATTTCGTACATGAGGGCGAGCAGCTCGCCCAGCTCGCCCTTGGGAAAGCCTTCGCGGGCGAACCAGCCCAGGTAGTGGCCGGGCAGGTCGGCGATCCTGCGGCCCTTGTACTTGCCGTAGGGCATTTCGCGGGTGAGGAGGAGAGTGAGGTGTTCGGGCTTCATGGTGGCGCCACTTTAACAAACATGGCGTAGCATGCGGTCAGGAGGACTATCGATGGCAACCGACTTCAACCTCGAACGCTTCGTGGAAGCCCAGAACGGCGTCTACGACGCGGCGCTGGCCGAGCTGCGCGCCGGCCACAAGCGCACTCACTGGATGTGGTTCATCTTTCCGCAGATCGCGGGGCTGGGCCACAGCGCGATGGCGCAGCGCTATGCGCTCCGTTCCGCCGACGAAGCCGCGGCCTACCTCGCGCATCCCGTGCTGGGCCCGCGCCTGCGCGCCTGCGCGACGGCCGTCGCCGGCCACGACGACCGCGGCGTCGACGAGATCTTCGGTCACCCGGACAACCTGAAATTCCATTCCTCGATGACCCTGTTTGCCGACGTCGCGCCCCACGAAGCGATCTTCCAGACCTGCCTGGACCAGTTCTTCGACGGCCGTCCCGACCCGGCCACGCTGGAGCGGCTGGGCTGACCGCGCGGACACCGGACACGTCCGCGGCGGCGCCGTCGGCGTTGTTGCGTATAATCCGTGGTCAGCTTGTCTACCAACCACACAACAACACACATGGCTTCATCTCCAGACAATATCAGCATGGCGGTGTTCTGCGACTTCGAAAACGTCGCACTCGGCGTGCGCGATGCGAATTACGAGAAGTTCGACATCAAGCCCGTCCTCGAACGCCTGCTGCTCAAGGGCAGCATCGTGGTCAAGAAATCCTATTGCGACTGGGATCGCTACAAGGGCTTCAAGGCGACGATGCATGAAGCGAACTTCGAACTGATCGAAATCCCCCACGTGCGCCAGTCGGGCAAGAATTCCGCCGACATCCGCATGGTCGTGGACGCGCTCGACCTGTGCTACACGAAATCGCACGTGAACACGTTCGTGATCGTGTCGGGCGACTCGGACTTCTCGCCGCTCGTCTCCAAGCTGCGCGAAAACGCGAAACGGGTGATCGGCGTCGGCGTCAAGCAGTCGACGTCGGACCTGCTGGTCGCCAACTGCGACGAATTCATCTTCTACGACGACCTCGTGCGCGAACAGCGCCGCGCCGCCGCCAAGCGCGACGAGCGCAAGGCCCAGCCGCAGCAGGGCCGCCGTCCGTCGGACGAGAACAACCGCAAGCGCGAAGACATGGAAGCGCGCAAGCTGCAGGCGCTCGAGATGGTCGTCGAGACCTTCGACGCGCTCGTCTCCGAACGCGGCGACACCGGCAAGATCTGGGCCTCGCTGCTGAAGGACACGCTGAAGCGCCGCCGTCCGGACTTCTCCGAGACCTATTACGGCTTCCGCACGTTCGGCAACCTGCTGGAAGAGGCGCAGACGCGCGGCCTGTTCGAATTCGGCCGCGACGAAAAATCCGGCACCTATGTCTTCCGCGGCGCCAACGCCCAGGTCGACCTGCAGCCGGTCGACGCCGCGCCGGCGGAGCCGGCCGTCGAGCAGCCGCAGGTGATGGCCGAGCCGGCGGTCCAGGAAACCGGCGACGAACTGGCCGCCGAAACCCAGGGCGAGCAGCCGACGGAAATCCCGGCCGCCGCCCGCGAACCGCGCCGCCGCGGCGGCCGCGGACGCAAGGGCCGCGAAGGGCAGGCCCCCGCGCCCGCGCTCGAAGCGGCGCAGGACGCCGTGCCGGTGTCCGAGGAAGCCGCGATCGCCACCTGGCCCGCGCCGACGCCGGACCTGGCCGAGGCGCCGGAGCCTGTCGTTGCGGCCGAGGAGCCCGTCGCGGTCGCCGAAGAAGCGCCCGCGCCGGTGAAGGAACGCCGCCGCACGACGCGCACGCCGCGCAAGCGCAAGGAAGAGGCCGCCGGCACGGCCGTGACCGCGGAGGCGGTGGCTCGGGAAGACAGCGCCGCGGCGCCGGATGCGCAGGCTGCGGACGTCCAAGCCGCGCCCGCCGAGCCGGTTGCGGCGGAAGGCGAGGACGACGATGCGGCGGCGAAACAGGCCCGCAAGAAGTCGACCCGCCCGGCGCACAAGGCACCGTCGCGCAAGCCGGCGACACGTGCGCCGCGCCGGCCGGCCAAGCCGAAGACGCCGCCCGAGAACAGCTGACACCTCGTCGTTCCCGCGCAGGCGGGGACGACGGTGCTTTATGCGCGCGCGTCCCATCCGGGCCTGTGCAATAATGACAATAACGCCCCCGCGTCCACTGTCATGCAAAGGCCCACCATGCGCACGCTCACCGGTCTCTTCGCCTGCCTCCTCGCCACCGCCGCGCTGCCGTCCCAGGCAGCCGCACCCTCCGCGGCGCATCCCTTGCTGGGCATCTGGATCCTCGCGATCCCGCAGCTCGGCTGTTCCGAGACGTACCACTTCCGCGGCGACGGCACCACGCTCGTGAAAAGCGCGGACGAAGTGTCGGAAAGCGAGTTCACGGTCGCCGAAAAACCCAGCGCCAAGGGGTTTTATAAACTCGACGACAAGATCGTGAAGGACAATGGCAAGCAGGACTGCTCCGGCGAGATCATGAAGCCGGGCACGCGCGCCACCAACTACATCCGCTTCCACCCATCCGGCGCGCGCTTCGTGATGTGCCGCGACGAGACGATGGAGGCATGCATCGGGCCGTTCGAGCGGATGCCGGGGCAGGGGATCTGACCAATAATTCCGGTCTTCGATTCAGTAGGTGAGTGTCACCAGCGACACCGCCTGCCGCGGCAACTGCATCCTGACCGTGGCGGCGCCATCCTGCGTCGCCACCGTCGCGGCCTCCATTTGCGCCAGTTCGCTCGCCTTCCGCAGCTCGGCCACCTGCGCCGCCGTCGGATGCGCGGGCGACCCCATGCGCTTCCACGCGGCGTACGAATTGCTGTGCTCCTGGTCGATGCGGTAGTGGCGCATCTGCACCTGTCTGGCGGGAATGCCGGCGATGTGAAGCTCGACCGGTGAGCCGGCGTCGATGATGTCGTCGTCGTGGTAGTTCCAGACCAGGACGGACACGCTGTGCGCGTCCTTCGCCGCCAGTGCATCGATGTCGGTGCGCGCGCCGCGCACGCCGGCGGCCTGGATGCGGGCCGCGTCGTAGGCGCGGTCGCCCGTCACCGCCACGCGCTCGCCGCGCATCTTGCCGAGCATGCGGAACACGTTCAGCACCGGCTTGTTGACGCCATTGGTCGCCAGGTCGCGGAAGCCCGCGAACCACGGCTGGTCTTCGAATTCGAACGACCAGTTCACCGCGCCGATCAGGTTCACGCCGCGCCGCGCGGCCAGGTCGTACTCGCGCGCGATCGACGCGGCCGTGTAGCTGGCGTACAGCGTGCCGTTGCGGTAGGCGTTTTCCGGGTTGGTCTGCATGCCGCAGGCGGCGCAGCCTTCCGGATCGGATTCGCCGATGATGACGGGGATGTTTTTCAGTTCTGGGTATTTTTCGACGAGCGCGAAGCCTTCGTCGAGGTGACGGAAGTGCGCGTCCATGCCCATCCGCACGATGCCGTCGACGACCTTCGGCGCGCCCTTGGCGTGGAACGCGACGAAGTCCAGCGGCGTGCCGGTCTTGCCGGTCGCGTAGTTGGTCTCGTGCAGGCAGTGCTCCAGGAAGTCGTCCATGAAGCGGCCCGCGCCGGCCGTGTGCGGGCCGCCGATGCGCGCCGTCGGCAGCGCGCGCTTCACCGCGTCGGCCGCGTAGTCGTACATCTTGAAGTACTCGCGCTTCGAGTCCGCCGCGACCAGGTAAGAGAGATCCGGCTCGTTCCACACTTCCCAGTACCAGCTCTCGACTTCCTTCTGCCCGTAGCGCGCCACGCTGTGCTTGACCCATTGGTAGACCAGCTCGGACCACTTGGCGTAGTCATTCGGCGGCGTGGCCCAGCCGGTGAAGAGCGCCGGGTAGGGCGGGCCCGGCTTCCAGTGGTGGCGGTACGGTTGCGGGCGCTGCGACAGCGCTTCCGGCATGAAGCCGATCTGCGCCAGCGGCTTCATGCCGCGTTCGATGTACGTGTCGAAGATGCCGTCGATGATGGTCCAGTCGTAGACCGGCTTGCCGTCCTTGTCTTCGCTGTACATATTCGTCGAGCCCCACTTGAGCGCATAGCTGCCGTCGCCCGACGTCATGAGGTTGTGCGTGCGGACGTGGACCGGGACCGGGCTCAGGGCGGCGATGTCGCTCAGCAGTTTTTTGCCGTTGGGCGCCGTCGTGTAATTCGGTTCGTCGTAGCCGAACCAGGCCCAGATGGGCGTCAAGGGGCCCTTGACCTGCGTGGCGTCGATGGCCAGCCTGACCGTCTTTGGCGTGGAGGGTTCGGCGGCGTGCAGCGGCGCGCAGGCCGCGAGGAGGAGGGCAACGAGATGTCTCTTCATGTCGACGATCACCAGAGATGGTGCACGTGAGGTGCGATCCGCTCGCGGTACAGCGCGCGCAGCTGTTCCATCGCTTCCGGCGAAATGGCGTCCAGCGCGCTGGCCTGGCTGTTCGCGCTGGCCTGCGCGGCATTCCTGGCGCCCGGGATCACCGTGCTGACGCTTTGCTCCATCAGGATCCAGCGCAGCGCGAATTGCGCCATCGTCGCGCCGCCCGGCACCAGTCCGCGGATCCGTTCGACGGCCTCGAGCGCGAGGTCGTACGGGACGCCGGCAAACGTCTCGCCCTTGTCGAACGATTCCCCCTCGCGGTTGAACGCGCGGTGATCGTCCGCGGCGAACGTCGTGCTGGCGCTCATCTTCCCGGTCAGCAGCCCCGACGCGAGCGGGACGCGCACGATCACGCCGACGCCGCGCCGCGCCGCTTCCGCGAAGAACAGCGTGGCCGGACGCTGGCGGAAGATGTTGTAGATGATCTGCACGGTGGCGACATTCGGGTAGTCGATGGCCTTCAGGCCCTCTTCGACCTTCTCGACGGAGACGCCGTAGTGCCGGATCTTGCCGGCCGCGGCCAGGTCGTCCATGGCGCCGAAGACGTCCGGCCGATAAAAGACCGGCGTCGGCGGGCAATGCAGCTGCACGAGGTCCAGGCAGTCGACGCGCAGGTTGCGCAGCGACCGCTCGACGAACGCCGTCAGGTTGGCCTTCGTATAGCCTTCCGCCACGTGGGGCGACAGGCGGCGCCCGGCCTTGGTGGCCACGAACGGCCGCTCGCCGCCGCGTTCCGCGAGCACGTCCGCGATGAGCCGTTCGGAACGGCCGTCGCCATACACGTCGGCGGTATCGATGAACGTGACGCCATTGTCGAGGGCCGCATGCAGCGCGCCCTTGGCGTCCTCCACGCTGACATCGCCCCAGGAGCCGCCGATCGCCCAGGCGCCGAAGCCGATTTCCGAGACTGCCGCACCGGTGCGGCCCAGTTTTCTTTGTTGCATCTTCTTCCCTTCTTAAACCATCAGTTGTCCACCATTGACTTCGATGACCTGGCCAGTGAGATAGCCGGACAGTTCTTTCGAAGCGAGAAACAGGTATGCGCCCACGCACTCTTCCGGGGTGCCGGCGCGCCCCATCGGGATCGTGCCGACCTGGGCCGACAGCAGGTCGGCGGGCGTGTAGCGGTCATGGAAGGCCGTCTGGATCACCCCGGGCGCGACGGCGTTGACGCGGATACCGTCGGCCACGAACTCCTTCGCATGCCCGCGCGTGAGATTGCTGACAAAACTCTTCGCTGCGGCATACAGGACCGCCCCCTGGCCGCCGCCGTTGCGCGCGGCAATCGACGTCGTGTTGATGATGAAGCCGCCGCCGGCCTGGCGCAGGTAGGGCACTGCCGTGATGCTGGCCTGCCACACCGAACGGGCGTTGAGATCGACGACCTGGTCGAAATGATCGGCCGTCGCCGCTTCCGTCGGGATGCGGCCGAGCATGTTGCCGGCATTGTTCACGATGCCGTCGAGGCCGCCGAGCAGGCGGGCGGCCTCGTGCACGACGCGCCCGGTGTCGGCCAGGTCGGCCAGGTCGCCGTGGACGACCACGGCACGGTCCGGTGCGCCGGCGGCGACGCGCTCGGCGCCGGCGCGGTTGGCGCCGTAGTGGATCGCCACACGGGCGCCTTGCCCGAGGAACCCGAGCGCAACCGCTGCGCCGATGCCGGCCGAGGCCCCCGTGACGAGGATGCGCTTGCCGGCAAGGTCCGGGATGTTGAGTTCGCTGCGAGATGACATGGGCATGGGGATGGTCGCGAGTTGTCGAGCCATCTTTATACCGCTCAGCCTTGCCGCAGTGCTATTATTCAAAGATGAGCCGCATTCATCGCGGCGATGATTCTCTCTCAACCATGTCCCTGATCGATCGCGTCGATTTCGCCGACCTGCGCCTGTTCCTCGCCATCGTGCGCACGCGCAGCTTCAAGGCGGCCGCGATCCAGCTGGGCCTGTCGCCCTCGGCGGCCAGCCACGCCATGCGCCGGCTGGAAGCGCGCCTCGCCGTGAAGCTGCTGAACCGTTCCGCGCGTTCCGTCACCCCGACCGACATCGGCCTCGAACTTGCAAAACGCCTGGAGGACGGCTTCGACGCGATCGGTGCGGCGCTCGGGCTCATCGACTCGGCCACGCCCGCGCATGGCGAACTGCGCATCAACGTGTTCGCGGACGCGGCCCATCTGCTGATCGAGCCGGCGATCGTGGCGTTCGCCCGTGTCTATCCCGACGTACGGCTGACCGTCGTCGTGGAAGACCGGCCCATCGATATCGTCGAGGAAGGCTACGATGCCGGCGTCCGGTATGGGGATTACGTTCCGGAAGACATGGTCGCCGTGCCCCTGAGCGGCCCCCAGCGCTGGGTCGTGGCGGCGGCCCCGGCGTATCTGGCCAACTACGGCGAGCCGGCGCATCCCGACGACCTGGCGCGGCACCGGTGCCTGCAACTGCTGCTCGGTGATAACTCGGCCTACAAGTGGGAATTCGACGTCGACGGCGAACGGCGCCGGATCCGTGTGCCGGGACCGGTCACGATCAACGATACGGCCACGACGATCGCCGTGGCGAAATCCGGCGCGGGCCTGGCCTATCTTCTCGAATCCAGGATCGCGGGCGAACTGGCCGAGGGCAGCCTGCGCATCGTGCTGGATGCGTTCGCCGCGCGCGGCGAGCCTTTCCACATGTACTACAGCAGCCGGCGCCACAGCCATCCGGCGCTGCGCGCCCTGATCAACATCATCCGTGCCCGGCAATCCCTGCCGCCCGTCGGCTGAAAGCCCGCTGCCGCGCCTTGGGTGTATATTGCCGGGCGATCAGACAACTTTTTGGATCCCCGATGTCCCCGGCTTTACTTTTCTGCATCCTCATCGCGTATTTCGCCCTGCTGCTCGGCGTCGCCTGGGCCACGGGGCGGGGTGCCAACAACGACAGTTTTTTCATCGGTAACAAGAGCAGCAACTGGATGCTCGTCGCGTTCGGCATGGTCGGCACCACGCTGTCCGGCGCCACCTTCATCAGCGTGCCGGGCGCCGTCGGGGCCGACGGCTTCGGCTATGCGCAAATCCTCATCGGCTACGTGGTCGGCTACATCGCCGTCGTTGTCCTGCTGCTGCCGCTGTACTACCGCCTCCGCTTGACCTCGATCTACCACTACCTCGACGTGCGCCTCGGCCGGCGCGCCTACCAGAGCGGCGCCGGGTTCTTCATCCTGTCGCGCCTGTTCGGCGCCACGGCGCGGCTGTACCTCGTCGTCGCCGTCCTGCAGACGATCATCCTCGACAGCCTCGGCATCCCGTTCTGGCTGACGACCTTCGTCATCCTCGGCATGATCCTGCTGTACACCTATCAGGGCGGCGTGAAGACCATCGTCTGGACCGATACGCTGCAGACCACGTGCATGCTGGCCGGCCTGTTCGCCTGCGTCGCGTTCATGCTGGGCCAGCTCGACCTGACGATCCCCGAGGCGCTGCGGCAGATGCAGGACAGGGGCCTCGCGCGCGTGTTCACGCACGACCCGGACAGCCCCGGCTACTGGCTCAAGCAGATCGTGGCCGGCGTCTTCATCGTGTTGACGATGACGGGCATGGACCAGGAAATGATGCAGAAGACGATCTCCGTGAAGACCTTGCGGGATTCGCAGAAGAACCTCTTGAGCCTGACCGCCGTGCTGGTCGTCGTGCTGTGCGCCTTCCTGTTCCTCGGCGGGCTGCTGTACCTGTACGCGCCCATCGCCGGCGTCACCGCGACGGGCGACAGGATCTTCCCGGCCGTCGTCATGGGCCACCTGCCCGCCGCGGTGCAGATCATCTTCCTGATCGCGCTGATCTCGGCGCTGTTCCCCAGCGCCGACGGCGCCATCACGGCGCTGACGTCCACGTTCTGCATCGACATCCTCGGTATCAAGCGCCGCGCCGGCCTGACGGAACACCAGCGCATGCGCCTGCGCCGCCACGTGCACCTCGCGTTCGCCGCGCTGTTCCTGGCCATGGTGCTCGTGTTCAAATGGGTGGACAATCCCAGCATGATCGTCGTCATCCTGAAACTGGCCAGCTATACATACGGACCCTTGCTCGGTCTGTTCGCCTTCGGCATGATGACGACGCGGACGCTGCACGACCGCCTCGTGCCCGTGGTGACCATCGGCGCGCCGATCGTGTGCGCGCTGCTGGAGTATTACCAGCATGCGCTGCTGGGCAGTTACCGCCTCGGCCTCGAACTGCTGATCGTGAACGGCGCCCTCGTATTCGCCGGCCTGTTCGCGATCTCGCGCCGCGCCGAGCCGTCCGCACTGACCGAACCGAATCTCAACTAGCCGGAGCACTAATGTCATTCAAGCCTTTCTCCTCCCTGGGTCGCGGCGTCAAGGCGCTGTGGCGCGGCCTCGACGCCACCCGCCGCTTCGTGCTGAACCTCATCTTCCTGGTCATCCTGATCGCCTTCGTCTGGGCCCTGTTCGGCGGCGGCCTCAAGCCACTGGCGCCCAAGACGGCGCTCGTGCTCGACCTGAAGGGCGAACTGGTCGAGGCGCGCGCCGGCAGCGTGCGCGATTCCGTCGTCGCCGGCCTGTCGGGCAACGGCCGCCGCCTCGTGCGCCTGCCGGACGTGCTGAAGGCGCTGGACGGCGCCGCGAAGGACAGCAACGTGAGCGAAGTCCTCGTGCTGCTGGACGAGCTGGATGGCGGCGGCCTCGCGTCCGTGCGCGAGATCGGCGCCGGCATCGAGCGCGTGAAGGCGGCCGGCAAGCGCGTGGTCGTCTGGGGCGGCAACTTCGACCAGAAGCGCTACCTGATCGCCGCGCATGCCAGCGAGATCTACCTGCATCCGATGGGCATGGTGCTGATCGAAGGTTTCGGCCGCCACCGCAATTACTACCGCGACGCGCTGGACAAGGTCGGCGTCACCGTCAACCTGATGAAGGTCGGTACGTATAAAAGCTTCGCGGAGCCGTTCATCGGCAACGGCCCGTCGCCGGCCGCGCAGGAGGCGGACGCGTTCCTGTACAACGGCCTGTGGACCGCGTACACGGACGAAGTCGAGAAGGCGCGCAAGCTGCCGGCGGGGTCGATCGCGAAAGGCATCGACGAGCTGCCGCAGCGCCTGCAGGCGGCCAACGGCAACGCGGCCAGGGTGGCGCTGGACTGGAAGCTGATCGACGGCGTCAAGACCCGCGACGAAGTGCGCGACATGTTCATCAAGCGCGGTGCGTACGACGACCGCATCAAGAGTTTCCGCCAGGTGAGCTTCGGCGACTACGTGGCACGCCATCCGGAGAAGCCGTTCGGCGACGCGGTCGCCGTCGTCGTCGCGGCCGGCGACATCACGGAAGGCACGGGCGGTCCCGGCATGGTCGGCGGCATCTCGACGGCGAACCTGATCCGCAGCGTGCGCGAGGATTCGTCGGTGAAGGCCGTCGTCCTGCGCGTCAATTCGCCGGGCGGCAGCGCCTACGGTTCGGAACTGATCCGGCGCGAGCTGGAACTGACGCGCGCGGCCGGCAAGCCGGTCGTCGTGTCGATGGGCGACGTGGCCGCGTCGGGCGGCTACTGGATCTCGATGGCGGCCGACGAAGTCATCGCCGACCCGTCCACCGTCACCGGCTCGATCGGCGTGTTCGCCATCCTGCCGACCGCGGACAAGGTCGTCGACAAACTGGGCATCCACACGGCCGGCGTGACGACCACGTGGCTCGCGGACGCCTATAACCCGCTGCGCCCCCTCGATCCGCGCTTCGGCCAGCTGATCCAGTCCGCCATCAACCACGTGTACGACGAGTTCACGACCAAGGCCGCCCTCGCGCGCAAGACGACGCCGGCCAAGATCGACGAAGTGGGCCAGGGCCGCGTGTGGACGGGCACGCAGGCCAAGGAACGCGGCCTCGTCGACCGCCTGGGCAGCTACGGCGACGCGCTGCGCTCGGCCGCCAAGCGCGCGAAGCTGGGCGACGATTTCCGCGTCACCTATGCCGAGCAGCCGACCACGCTGGCCGAGCGGGTGCTGGAACGCATGGGCCTGTCGGACGCGCAGATCCTGAACGTGCAAGTGAAGCTGGGCCTGCTGCCGGTCGACCTCGGCGCGGCCGCGCTGGGCGGCAACGCGACGGCGGGCATCGCCAGGGACCTCGGCTGGCTGTCGGCCGTCGCCGACCGCAAACAGCCGTTCGCGGCCGTCACGCACTGCCTGTGCGGGGTGCCCTGAACCTTTCCGGAGCGTTAATCTTTGTAACAGCGTGTAGTCAAGCAACCATACGTTGCAACACGGGCGTGGGAATCTTCCCGCGCCCGTTTTGTTTGGATCTCCCCGCATGTAGGCGGCTTCTGTGTAAAGCCGTGTAAAGATGCAACTTCCTGTGCCTGGAGAGAGGATACGCTCACCGTACGTTACGAAACATAAGGCAATGCCAGGCCGTGCTACATTTCAAAGGAACATTTATTGTGCTTTTGAACACTCGGCCACCAGGGATCAGAATGGATTCGACCGTCACACCCGACAAGAATAAAACCCCGACCCAACCCAAGCGCTCGCGCCGCACCCGCATCATCGGGACCCTCATCGCCATCGTCGCGATGGGCGGCCTGGGCTGGCTGGCCTGGCACCTCGTGCACCAGCAGCCGCAGGGCGCGCCCGGCGGCGCCGGCAGGCAGGGCGCGGGCGGACCCGGAGCGGGCCGCGGTGGTCCGGGCGGCGGGCGCGGCATGCCGGCCACGACGGTCGGCGTCGGCAAGGCCGAGCGCGCCGACATCCCGATCGTGCTGGACGCCCTCGGCACCGTGACCCCGGCCGCCGTCGCGACCGTGCGGCCGCAGGTCGGCGGCGTGCTGCAGAAGATCCTGTTTACGGAAGGCCAGCTCGTCAAGCAGGGCCAGGTGCTGGCGACCATCGACCCGCGCCCGTCCCAGATGGCGCTGCTGCAGGCGACGGGCCAGCGCCAGCGCGACGAGGCCCAGCTCGAATCGGCCAAGGTCCTGCTGTCCCGCTACCAGACCCTGCTCCAGCAGGACTCGATCGCGCGCCAGGACGTCGACACGCAGGCGGCCCTCGTGAAACAGCTGCAGGGCGCCGTGACGACCGACAAGGCGGCCGAAGGCATCGCCCGGATCAACCTCGGCTACACGCAGGTGCGCGCCCCGATCGCCGGCCGCGTGGGCCTGCGCACGGTGGACATCGGCAACCTGGTGGCCAGCAGCGACGCGAACGGCATCGCCGTCATCACCCAGCAATCGCCGATCGACGTCGAATTCGCCGTGCCGCAGGACCACCTGCCCGCGATCCAGGAGCGCATCAACGCGAACGCCACGCTGCCCGCGACGGCGCTGGACCGCACCCGCACGCGCGAGCTGGCGCAGGGCCGCTTCATGGCGCTGGACAACCAGGTCGACACCGCGACCGGCACCGTCAAGGCCAAGGCCCGCTTCGGCAACGAAGCGTCGAAACTGTTCCCCAACCAGTTCGTGAACGTGCGCCTGCAGGTGAACGTCATCAAGAACGCGATCACGGTGCCGGTGACGGCATTGCGCCACGGCGCCAACGGCGACTACGTCTACGTGCTGAATCCGCAGACCCGCACCGTCGCGCTGACGAACGTGAAGCGGGGCGAGGAAGACGCCGAGCGCGTCGAGATCACGAGCGGTCTGAAAGGCGGCGAGACCGTCATCACGGAAGGCGCCGACCGCCTGAAGGATGGCGCGAAGGTGACGCTGCCGGGCGAGCATCCGGCGCGCGGGCAGGGTGCCGGTGCCGCGGGCGGCAAGTCGGGCCAGGGCGGACAGCACCGCCGCCGCCAACAGGAAGGGGCGGCGCAATGATGGCGTTTGCCAGGGCCCGTACCAATAGCACGTCGTTCCCGCGCAGGCGGGAACCCAAGTTCTGCTCGCGCCGCGTCGGCTCGACGAAATTGGGCCCCGGCCTTCGCCGGGGCGACGGTCTCGCGTGCGACGGTCCCGCGTGCAACGGAGCTGTTCGATGAGCCCATCCGCCCCATTCATCCGTCGCCCCGTCGCCACGTCGCTGCTGATGCTGGCGATCGTGCTGGCTGGCCTCGTCGGCTATAAATTCCTGCCGCTGTCCGCGCTGCCGCAGGTCGACTTCCCGACCATCCAGGTGCAGACGCTGTACCCGGGCGCGAGTCCGGAAGTGATGGCGCGCACCGTGACGGCGCCGCTGGAACGCCAGTTCGGCCAGATGTCGGGCCTGGCGCGCATGAGTTCCAACAGCGCGGCCGGCGTCTCCGTGATCACCTTGCAGTTCACCCTGGGCCAGACGCTCGACGTGGCCGAGCAGGAAGTCCAGGCCGCGATCAATGCCGGCGGCTCGCTGCTGCCGACCGACCTGCCGGCGCCGCCGGTCTACGCCAAGGTCAACCCGGCCGACGCGCCCGTGCTGACGCTCGCCATCACGTCCGATTCGATGCCGCTGACGGAGGTGCAGAACCTCGTCAACACGCGCCTCGCGCTGAAGATCAGCCAGGTGACGGGCGTGGGCCTCGTCACCCTGCAGGGCGGCCAGCGTCCGGCCGTGCGCATCCAGGCCAACACCGAGGCGCTCGCCGCCAACGGCCTCGGCCTCGACACGCTGCGCACCGCGATCACGAACGCGAACGCCAACAGCGCCAAGGGCAGCTTCGACGGCCCGCTGCGCGCCTACACCATCAACGCCAACGACCAGCTGGTGACGGTGCCCGACTACACGAACCTGATCGTCGCGTACAAGAACGGCGCGCCGGTGCGCCTGGGCGACGTGGCGAAGGTCGTCGACAGCGCGGAGAACGTCAAGCTCGGCGCATGGGCGAACATGAAGCCCGCGATCATCCTGAACGTGCAGCGCCAGCCGGGCGCCAACGTGATCGCCACCGTGGACGCCATCAAGCAGCGCCTGCCCGAGCTGCAGGCCAGCCTGCCGCAGAGCATCCACATGGACGTGCTGTCGGACCGCACGAACGGCATCCGCGCCTCCGTCGAACACGTGCAGATCGAGCTCGTGCTGGCCGTCGTCCTCGTCGTGCTCGTGATCTTCGCGTTCCTGCACAGCGTCCGCGCCACCGTGATCGCCAGCCTCGCCGTGCCCATCTCGCTGGTCGGCACGTTCGGCATCATGTACCTGCTCGGGTACAGCCTGAACAACCTGTCATTGATGGCGCTGACGATCGCGACCGGCTTCGTCGTCGACGACGCCATCGTCATGATCGAGAACATCTCGCGCTACATCGAGGAAGGCGAAAGGCCGATGGACGCCGCGCTGAAGGGCGCCACGCAGATCGGCTTCACCATCATCTCGCTGACCGTGTCGCTGATCGCCGTGCTGATCCCGCTGCTGTTCATGGGCGACGTCGTGGGCCGGCTGTTCCGCGAATTCGCCGTGTCGCTCGCGATCACGATCCTGATCTCGGCCGTCGTGTCGCTGACGCTCGTGCCGATGATGTCGGCCCGCTGGCTCAAGCAGCACGACAAGTCGCACGAAACCCCATTCGCCCGCAAGTTCCAGTCGTTCTTCGACTGGACCGTCGGCCACTACGACCGCGGCCTGAACTGGGTCCTCGCACGCCAGGGCCTGACCCTGCTCGTCGCGCTGGGAACGCTCGTGCTGACGGCGATCCTGTGGACGTTCATCCCGAAAAGCCTGTTCCCCACGCAGGACACGGGCCAGCTGCAGGCGCGCGTGGAAGCGCGCCAGGCGATCTCGTACAGTTCGATGGCCGCGATGCAGCAGGCCGCCGCGCGCGAGATCCTGGCCGACCCGGACGTCGAATCGCTCGCGTCGACCGTGGGCGTGGATGCCGCCAACAACACGATGCTCCACACGGGCACCATGCTGATCAACCTGAAGGCGAAGCACGGCGACCAGCAGGACATCATGGAGCGCCTGCGCCGCCGCGTGGCGCAGAACGTCGCCGGCGTCACGCTGTACCTGCAGCCGACCCAGGACCTCACCATCGACGCCGAGACGGGCCCGACCCAGTACCGCCTGTCGATCGAAGGCGCGGACACGAAGACGGTGACGGAGTGGGCGCACAGGATGGTGGCGGCGATGGCGCGCCGCAAGGAGCTGGCGAACGTCGTCACGGATGCGGGCGCCACCGGCGCAGCCGCCTACGTCAACATCGATCGCGACAGCGCGTCGCGCCTGTCCGTGACGGCATCGAACGTCGACGACGCGTTGTACAGCGCGTTCGGCCAGCGCATCGTGTCGACCATCTTCACGGAGACGAACCAGTACCGCGTGATCCTGGAGGCGCAGCAGGACGACAAGATGTCGCTCGACGCGCTGTCGGACCTGCAGCTGCGCACGGGCTCCGGCGCGCCGACGCCGCTGTCCGCGATCGCCTCCATCACGGAGCAGGCCGCGCCGCTGCAGATCACGCACGTGGCGCAGTACCCGGCGACGACCATCGGCTTCGACACCGCGTCCGGCATCAAGCTGGGCACCGCCGTCGCCGCGATCAAGGAAGTCGCGCAGGAGATCGGCCTGCCGGGCTCCGTGACCATGACGTTCCTCGGCGCGTCCGGCGCGTACCAGGCGTCGCTGTCGAACCAGCTGTGGCTGATCCTCGCGGCCGTCGTCTGCGTGTACATCGTGCTTGGGGTGCTGTACGAGAGCTACATCCACCCGCTGACGATCCTCTCCACCTTGCCGTCGGCCGGCGTCGGCGCGCTGCTGGCGCTGGGGATCACGGGGCAGGGTCTCGGCGTCATCGGCATCATCGGCATCATCCTGCTCATCGGCATCGTGAAGAAGAACGCGATCATGATGATCGACTTCGCCATCGAGGCCGAGCGCGACGAGGGCAAGGACCCGCGGACGGCGATCCACCAGGCCGCGATGCTGCGCTTCCGTCCGATCATCATGACGACGCTGGCCGCGCTGTTCGCCGCCATCCCGCTGATGTTCGGCTGGGGCGAGGGCGCCGAGCTGCGCCGGCCGCTGGGCCTCGCGATCTTCGGCGGCCTGATCGTCAGCCAGCTGCTCACGCTGTTCACGACGCCCGTCATCTATCTCGCGTTCGACCGCCTCGCGCGGCGCTGGAGCGGCGCGGAACCCGCTAAACCAGGCGGCGCGGCGAAACCCGGCGGAGCGGGCGCATGAGTCTCTCGCAGCCGTTCATCAAGCGGCCCATCGCGACGGTGCTGCTGACCATCGGCATCGCGCTGGCGGGCATCGGCGCGTTCTTCGTGCTGCCCGTGTCGCCGCTGCCGCAGGTCGACTTCCCGGCGATCTCCGTGTCGGCCAACCTGCCGGGCGGCAGTCCGGACACGATGGCGACGTCGGTCGCCACGCCGCTGGAACGGCGGCTGGGCGTGATCGCGGGCGTCAACGAGATGACGTCCAGCAGCGGCAACGGCTCCACCCGCATCAACCTGCAGTTCGACCTCACGCGCCAGATCGACTCCGCCGCGCGCGAAGTGCAGGCCGCGATCAATGCGGCGCGCGCCGACCTGCCGGCCACCCTGCGCAGCAATCCGACGTACCGCAAGGCCAACCCGTCCGACGCGCCCGTGATCATCCTGGCGCTGACGTCGAAGACGCGTTCGCCCGGCCAGATCTACGACGACGTGTCGAACGTCGTGCAGCAAAAGCTCGCGCAGGTGAAGGGCGTGGGCGACGTGGAGATCGGCGGCGGCTCGCTGCCGGCCGTGCGCGTCGACCTGAACCCGTACCAGCTGAACCAGTACGGCCTGTCGACCGAGGACGTGCGCGCGGCCATCCAGGCGACGAACGCCAACCGGCCGAAGGGCGCGCTGGAAGGGCAGGGCATGCGCCTGCAGATCTATTCGCAGGCGAACACGCCGACCAATGGCCGCACGGCGGCCGACTACAAGGGCCTCGTCGTCGCATGGCGCAACGGTTCCGCCATCCGGCTGCAGGACGTCGCCACCGTGTGGGACGGCGTCGAGAACATCAACACGCTGGGCCTGTTCAACGGCGAACCCGCCGTGATCGTGCTGGTGACGAGCCAGCCGGGCGCCAACGTCATCGAGACCGTGGACGGCGTGCGCGCGCTGCTGCCGCAGCTGCAGGCCCAGTTGCCGCAGGACGTGCGCATGCAGGTCGCGTCGGACCGCACCCATTCCATCCGCGCGTCGCTGCACGAGATCGAGATGACCCTCATGATCTCGATCCTGCTCGTCGTGCTCGTGGTCTCCGTGTTCCTGCGCAGCGTCCGCGCGACCGTCGTGCCGGCCGTGGCGACCGTCGTCTCGCTGCTGGGCACCTTCGGCGTGATGTACCTGCTGGGCTTCTCCCTGAACAACCTATCGCTGATGGCGCTCACGGTGGCGACGGGATTCGTCGTCGACGACGCCATCGTCGTGCTGGAAAACACGAGCCGCCACGTGGAGCAGGGCATGGACCGCATGAAGGCGGCGCTGCTGGGCGCGCAGGAAGTGGGTTTTACCGTGCTGTCCATCAGCCTGTCGCTCGTGGCCGTGTTCATCCCGCTGCTGTTCATGGGCGGCCAGGTGGGCCGGCTGTTCCGCGAATTCGCCGTCACGCTGTCGGCCGCCGTGATGATCTCGCTCGTCATCTCGCTGACGACGACGCCGATGCTGTGCGCGATGCTGCTGAAACCGGGCCAGAAGCTGCACGACCACGCGGGCCGCAAGCAGGGCCGCCTCGCGCGCTGGGCCGAGCGGGCCTTCGACGGCGTGCTGAAGTCGTACGAGCACGCGCTCGACTGGGCGCTCGACATGAAGGCGCTCGTGATGCTGATCCTCGTGTTCGTCGTCGGCCTGAACGTGTACCTGTTCTCGGCCGCACCGAAAGGCTTCTTCCCGCAGCAGGACACGGGCCAGGTCAACGGCGGCCTGCGCGCGGACCAGAGCATCTCGTTCCAGGCCATGCAGGGCAAGCTGCGCCAGCTCGTGAACATCATCAAGAGCGATCCCGCCGTGGACACCGTCGTCGGCTTCACGGGCGGCTCGCGCGCGGGCGGCGGCTTCATGTTCCTGAACCTGAAACCGGCCGACGAGCGCGCCAAGGGCGAGAGCGGCCAGGCGGTGATCGCGCGCCTGCGTCCGAAGCTCGCGCAGGTGACGGGCGTACAGCTGTTCCTGAACCCCGTGCAGGACCTGCGCATGGGCGGGCGCCAGTCCAACTCCACGTACCAGTACACCCTGAAGAGCGACAACCGCGCCGACCTGAAAACGTGGGCGACGAAGCTGGCGGACGCGATGAAGGGGCAGAAGGCGCTGACCGACGTCGACACCGACCAGGCGGACAACGGCGTCGAGACCTATGTCGACATCGACAAGCAGACGGCCGCGCGCCTCGGCATCAGCGCGAAGGACATCGACAACGCGCTGTACGACGCGTTCGGCCAGCGCCAGGTCGCCAACATCTACGACGAGTTGAACCAGTACCACGTGATCATGGGCGTTGCGCAGCAGTACGCGCGCTCGCCGGCCGCGCTGGACGACGTGTACGTGCCGGCCAAGAACGCGCCCACGACCGCCGCCGGCACCCCCGCCGCGCCCGCGAACCTGACGGCCGCGCGCGATCCGTCCGGCGGCTCGGCCCTGTCGTCGAGTGCCACGACGATGGTGCCGCTGTCCGCCATCGCGCATTTTGCCGAGCGCTCGACGCCGAGCTCCGTCAACCACCAGGACGGCGAGCTGGCGACGACGATCTCGTTCAACCTCGCGGAGGGCTTCTCGCTGTCGGAAGCGCAGCAGGCGGTGAAGCAGGCGGAGGCCGACATCGGCATGCCGACCAACGTGCGCGGCAGCTTCCAGGGCCAGGCCAAGCAGGCGCAGGAATCGAACCAGCAGCAGCCGCTGCTGATCCTCGCCGCCATCGTCGTCATCTACATCGTCCTCGGCATCCTGTACGAAAGCCTCGTGCATCCGGTCACGGTGCTGTCGACGTTGCCGTCGGCCGGCGTGGGCGCCGTGCTGGCGCTGCTGCTGTTCCACATGGAGTTTTCCATCATCGCGCTGATCGGCGTGTTCCTCCTGATCGGCATCGTGAAGAAGAACGCGATTTTGATCATCGACTTCGCGCTGGAAGCGGAGCGCGCGCGCGGCCTGTCGGCCACTGACGCCGTGCGCGAGGCGTGCCTGCTGCGCTTCCGTCCGATCCTGATGACGACCCTGGCCGCGGCGCTGGGCGCGCTGCCGCTGGCGATCGGCTTCGGCGAGGGCTCCGAGCTGCGCCAGCCGCTGGGCATCGCCATCATCGGCGGCCTGGTCGCGAGCCAGCTCCTGACGCTGCTGACCACGCCAGTCGTCTACGTCTACCTCGACAAGCTCCGCCGCCGCAACGCGGACGAACACCACCTGGTCCGCCATCCGCTGGAGGACCAGCCCACGATTTCCCAGCCATGAACCGAACCATGCGATTTACCACGACCATTCGTCCGCTGATCTCCGCGTTGCTCGCCGCCGCCGTGCTGTCCGGCTGCGCGCTCGCGCCCACGTACGAGCGCCCGGCGGCGCCGCAGCCGGCAGCGTTCAAGGAGCTGCAAGGTTGGGCGCCCGCCGCACCGGCAGATGCGCTCGACCGCGGTCCATGGTGGACCCTGTTCAACGACCCCGTGCTCGATGGCCTCGTGCGCCAGGTCGAGGTCAGCAACCAGAACGTGGCGGCGGCCGTCGCCGCGTACAGCCAGGCGCGCGCGCTCGTCGCGCAGCAGCGCGCGTCGCTGTTCCCGACCGTGACCTTGACCGGCGGCGCGAACCGCAACGGCAGCGGCGGGGGCAGCGGGTCGAACGACAACAACAGCAACGGCCGCACCTCGAACAGCTTCCGCCTGAACATCGGCTCGAGCTGGGAGCCGGACGTGTGGGGGCGCCTGCGCGCGGGCGTCTCGGCGGCGCAGGCCAATGCCCAGGCCAGCGCGGCCGACCTGGCGTCGGCACGCCTGTCCGCGCAGGGCGAACTGGCGGCCGACTATTTTTCGCTGCGCTCCGTCGACGCCCAGCGCGCGCTGCTGGCCACCACCATCGAAGGCTACCAGCGCGTGCTGAAGATCACGCAGAACCGCTTCGACGTGGGCATCGTGCCGCACTCGGACGTCTACCAGGCCCAGACCCAGCTCGCCAGCGCGCAGAGCGACGACCTGACGCTGGCCCGCCAGCGCGCGCAGCTGGAGCACGCGATCGCGGTCCTCGTCGGCAAGGCGCCGGCCGACTTCGCGCTGGCGCCGGCGCCGTGGAGCGTAACCGTGCCGGACGTGCCGGTCGGCGTGCCGTCCACCTTGCTGGAGCGCCGCCCCGACATCGCCGCGTCCGAACGCGCCGTGGCCGCGGCCAACGCGCAGATCGGCATCGTGCGCGCCGCCTACTTCCCGCAGATCGGCCTGACGGCATCGTACGGCCCGTCCGCCAGCGCCATCGGCGACCTGTTCAAGGCATCGAGCATGGCGTGGGCACTGGGCCTGTCGGCCACCGAGACGATCTTCAACGGCGGCGCCAACCGCGCGGCGGTGCAGGGCGCCGACGCGGCGCGCGAGCAGGCCGTCGCGCGCTACCGCCAGACGGTGCTGGACGCCTTCGCCGACGTCGAGGACCAGTTGAACGCCACGCGCGTGCTGGCGCAGCAGCAGGAGCTGCAGCGCCAGGCATCGGAGGCGGCGGACAAGGTCGAGGAGCAGGTGCTGAACCGCTACAAGGCCGGCCAGGTGAGTTATTCGGAAGTGGTGCAGGCCCAGGTGACGGCGCTGAACGCGCGCCGCGCGCTCGTGCAGACGCAGGGCAACCGGCAGACGACGGCCGTGGCGCTGATCCAGTCGCTGGGCGGCGGCTGGCACGCGGACCAGCTCACCGCGCAGGAGTAACCATGCCTGCATGGAGCGCGCTGTATCTGGCGGGCGACGTGGCGCTGTCGGCCTGGATGCTGCGCCACGACTTCCGCCGCCGCGGCCGCGCGGCCGTCGTCGCGACGGCCGAACTGCTGGGCAGCGTGAGCCTCGCGCTGCCGGCGCTCGCTTATCTGGATGAGGACTTCGCCGCACTGTTGAACGAGTCGGCGCTGTGGACGCTGTTCGCGCTCGGGATGGTGGCGCTGGCAAGCTTCAGCTGGCGCGATATCCGCGCGAGCCTGCACGATCCGCGCACGGCCTGGCTGCCGCCGCGCCGGCGCTGGCTCATCACGGCGCTGGGCCCCGGCATGATGCTCGCCGCCGCGCTCCCCGAAGTGTGGTGGGGCGGCCTGGCGCTGGCCAAATAAAACCGGGGTCAGAGCCCTAATGCCGTTCAGTTAAGACTGAACGGCATTTTTATTTAATCGTTGTAAACGCCGGGCATCGCTGTTAACCTTCGTCGCCATGTTCGACGACACTCTGCATTTTCTGGCAAATCATCTTGAGGCTCCCGACTGGGCAAGGTTGGGGGAGCATTTGCCATACGAATGGATCGAGCAGGCCGTCATAAGCACGGAAGCGACGAGTATCCGACATCGTCGCCTGCCTGCCGAGCAGGTTGTATGGCTGATGGTGGCACTGGCTTTGTATCGGCACAAATCGATCAGCGAAGTGCTGGATGATCTTGGTTTGGCGCTACCGGACGCGCAGACGCCGTTCGTCAGCAAAAGCGCTGCGGCCCAAGCGCGCCAGCGCGTCGGACCTGAGCCCTTGAAGTGGCTATTCGAGCGCTCGGCAAGGCATTGGGTGACGCAGGACAGGAAGGCTTACCTGTTCAAAGGACTGCAGCTGTTCGCCATGGACGGGACGACCTTGCGCACGCACGACACTGCGGAAAATCGCAACCACTTTGGCGCCCAGAGTTACGCCAGCGATACGGTCGCCAGCTATCCGCAAGTGCGCGGTGTCACCCTCACGTCGCTGCCCACGCACCTGGTGCATAGTGCCGCGTTCGGCCCATACTCGACCAATGAAATGCTGTACGCAAAGCAGCTTATCGAGGCTATTCCGGATGAATCGCTGACGGTCTTCGATCGAGGCTTTCTCTCGGCCGAAATCTTGTGCGGCCTGACAGGCAGCGGCGCCGAACGGCACTACATCATTCCAGCCAAATCGAACACCAAGTGGGAAGCGCTCGAAGCCGAAAGCGACGATATGTTGGTGCGCATGCGTGTGTCGCCCCAGGCCAGGGCCAAGTGCGCAGAATTGCCTGAGTTCTGGGAAGCGCGCGCGATCACCGTCGTCGACGCACAGGCGCGCAAACGCATCCTGCTGACCTCGCTGCGCGACCGTCGTCGCTACAAGCCAAGCGATATCGCCGCCTGTTACGACAAGCGCTGGGGGATTGAAACGAGCTACCGGGAGCTCAAGCAAACGATGCTCGGCACGGCACTGACGCTGCGCTCGAAAACAACGGATGGCGTATATCAGGAAATCTGGGGAACGCTTATCGCCTACAACCTGATCCGGCTCGAGATCGCCAAGGCTGCGCTGGCGGTGAAGTGCGAGCCGACCGAGGTCAGCTTCATCCGGGCATTCCACCTGATCCAATTCGAACTGCACTGGGCCGGCGTCACGAGATCGTATGGAAAATTGCCTGCGTCGATGAGACACTTGCGGGAAAGGCTGGTTAGCCTCCTGAAAGACGAACGGCCCGGCCGCAAATGCGACCGGGCCGTCAAGGCAACGCCAAAGCGTTATGCCGTCCGGAAGGTCAAGAAGCTAGCTTAACTGAACGGCATTAGGGTCAGAGCCCGGATTTTGGCAACAACCTAAAAGACATTTCCAATAATCGGGCTCTGACCCTGGTGTTAACGTTGTTCGCGGCCCCACTTCTGGGCGAGGACCGCGCAGACCATCAGCTGGATCTGGTGGAACAGCATCACGGGCAGGATGACCATGCCCAGCGCGCTCGGCGCGAACAGCACCTTGGCCATCGGCACGCCGCTGGCGAGACTTTTTTCGAGCCGCAGAACACGATGGTGATCTCGTCCTCGCGGCTGAAGCCCAGGCGCCGGCTCGTCCACGTGGCCAAGCCCAGCGCGATCGCCAGCATCACGCAGCTGATGACGACGAGCGCAACGAGCGATTCCCCCGACAGCTTGTGCCACAGGCCTTCGTTGACGGATTCGGAAAACGCCGTGTAGACCACCAGCAGGATCGAGCCCTGGTCGACGATCTTCAGCATCGGCTTGTGGCTGTCCACCCATTTGCCGATCCACGGACGCAGGAATTGCCCGGCCAGGAAAGGCAGCAGCAGCTGTTCGACGATGGTGATCACCGCGTCCAGCGACGAGCCGCCGGCCGCGCCCTGCACGATCAGCGTCGACACGAGCAGCGGCGTGACGAAGATGCCGACGAAGTTCGACGCCGACGCGCTGCACACGGCCGCCGCCACGTTCCCGCGCGCCATCGACGTGAACGCGATCGACGACTGCACGGTGGAGGGCAGGGTGCACAGGAACAGGATGCCCACGTACAGCTCGGGCGTGACGACGCTGCCCGCCAGCGGCTTCATGGCGAGACCCAGCAGCGGGAACATGACGAAGGTCGACGCAAGCACCAGCAGGTGTAGGCGCCAGTGCGTCATGCCGGCGACGATCGCTTCGCGCGACAGCTTTGCGCCGTGCAGGAAGAACAACAAGCCGATGGCGACGGTGGTGACCTTGCCGAGGACGACGGCGGTCTCGCCCGCGCACGGCAGCACGCTCGCGAGCGCGACGGTGCACAGCAGCAGGATGGTGAAGGTGTCGATCGACAGGCGGCGGAGGAGGGCGGAAACGGGGGCGAGAAGGCTGGACATGATGATGGTCGGCGAGTAGCTCCGGACAGCGCCGGACCCGCCATTCTATCTGCATCTGCTGGCCTCCGCTCAAGCGCGTGATTCTTTGCGTGGCAAGCATTCCACCCCGTTGACCCGCCGCGCGCAGCCCGTCAATACTGATGTGCAAACCCGGGTGCGTACATATTTGACAATCGAGACTGACGTCCCGACAAACCGACAAACAGGAGACAGACGATGCACATGTTCATGCGCAGGACCGCCTTCGCCTCAACGTTATGCCTGCTGGCCGCAGGCTGCAGCGACAACAACACGGCAAGCGCCGGCGCCACCAGGACGCTGGCGACCGTCGCCACGGCATCCGCGTTCGGCCTCACGCAGGATGCCAATTTCTACACGATCGACACGGGCGCGGGCCTCGTCTTCAAGGTGCGGCGCCTGGACAACGGCGTCAGCACGCAGTCGGCCGGCGACATCGCCTCGCTGGTCTACAACGGCGTCGAGTACCAGGACCAGGGCCGCGGCACGCAGGTCAATTCTGGCTTCGACTACCTGTACAAGGGCATCTCCGCGGTGGACGTGAACGCGCAGACGATCGGCAGCGACGTCGTCAAGGTGACCGTGCAGGCTGGCGGCCTCACGCACTACTACATCGCGCGCCGCGGCGAGGCGAAGATCTACATGGGGACGTACTTCACGAGCGAGCCCGATACGCTGAACCTCGCGCGCTTCATCGTGCGCGTGCCGATCGCGCGGCTGCCCAACGGCCCGGCGCCGTCCGACCTGCGCGGCACCAGCGGGGCGATCGAAGCGAGCGACGTCTTCGGCATGCCGAACGGCGAGACGCGCTCCAAGCACTACTCGAACATGCGCCTGAAGGACTGGCAATTCATCGGCGCGACGGGGACCAACGTCGGCCTGTGGATCGTCCGCGACAACAACGAGGGCAATTCGGGCGGCCCGTTCTACCGCAGCCTGCTGAACCAGGCCACGGCCACGAACCAGGAGATCACCTACATCATCAACTACGGCGAGGGCCAGACGGAGCCGCTGCGCACGAAAGTCCTCAACACGTACACGATGGTGTTCAACGACGGCGCCGCGCCGGCACCGGTGGACACGTCCTGGCTCGGCACCCTCGGCCTCACGGGCTGGGTGGGGCCGGAAGCACGCGGTGCCGTGAGCGGGGCGGCCATCACGGGCCGCGATCCGCGCTTCGCCTACACGGTCGGCTTCGCGAATGCGACGGCCCAGTACTGGACGGCGGCCGATGCCACGGACGGCCATTTCGCCAGCACCGGCATGATCCCCGGGACCTATACGATGAAGGTCTACAAGAACGAGCTGGCGGTCGAGACGCGCACGGTGACGGTCGGCGCGGGCGCCACGACGGACGCGGGCACCGTCGCCGTGACGGGCGATCCGGGCAGCGCGGCCGCGCTCTGGCGCATCGGCGAGTGGGACGGCACGCCGGCGGAATTCATCAACGGCGGCAAGGTCACGACCATGCACCCGTCCGACGTGCGCATGGCGCCGTGGACGCCGGGCGATTACGTGGTCGGCACGTCGACACCGGCCACGGGCTTCCCCGCGTACCAGTGGAAGGACGTGAACGGCACGCTGACCGTGCGCTTCAACCTGCGCGCGAGCCAGATCGTGCCGCTGCGCCTGCGCGTCGGCATCACGGACGCCTTCGCGGGCGGACGGCCCAAGGCACAGGTCAACGGCTGGGTCTCGGCGAATCCGCCGGCGTCCACGCAGCCGTCGTCGCGCACGCTGACGGTCGGCACCTACCGCGGCAACAACACGATGTATACGTTCGACATCCCGGCCACCGAACTGGTCGTGGGCCAGAACGTGCTGACGCTGACGGCGATCAGCGGCTCCAGCGGCATCCGCTTCCTGAGCCCCGGCTACAGCTACGACGCGCTCGACCTGATTCCCACGCCATGATGGAGACGACCATGCATGTCAAGAACCGCCTGCTGTGTGCAGCCGCTCTAACCCTGGTCGCGCAATGCGCCGGCGCCGCCGTGCTGCAGACCCTCGGTGCCGGCACGGCCGTCGGCTCCGTCACCAACGCGGCGCACTTCGACCTGAACACGGCGCTCGCCAACGATTGGGTCGAGGACGGCCTGCTGTTCCACGCAAGCGGCTACGGCGCCAACAACGGCTGCGGCTATGCCGGTGTGGACTGTTATGACGCCGTCTCGGAACTGAGCCCCGCGTTCTCCGGCAACTACTTCGCCACGTCCGGCACGAACGCGTACATCAGCGTGCGCCGCGCGGACGGCGCGGATTTCTACCGGATCGAGTTCGCGGCCGGCAGCGGCTACCAGTCCCTGAACGGCTACTGGGCCACGTATGCGGATGGCCAGCGCACCGGCAGCGGCAACTTCAGTTCTCCGCGCGGCGCGGTCCTGGGACTCGTCGACGGGAACGGCTTCGACGAGGTGCGCTACTTCGCCTTCTCGACCGCGAACCGGCAGGCGGGCTACAGCGCGCCCGCGCTGGACGAGGTGCGCGTCGGCCTGCCGGAACCCGCGTCGCCGGCGTTGTGCGCGGCCGCGCTGGCGGGGATGGCGGCGGTGCGGCGACGCCGCAAACGTAAATACGCCTGATAGACGAAATTGCGGGATGTGGCGTCCGCACGACGCCGTTATGGGGTCTGTACATACTCTTCCTGGACGAATCCTGACAATTTTGTTTCCGAAACAAGACGGCCTGGCGATATACTCGTGGTTGCTTTTTTTCGCGAGGTTTGTCTTGTTCAAATCCGTCGTCCTTCCCGTCGCCCTGCTGGGGGCGAGCGCCGGTGCGCTCGCCGACGAGGGCCAGTGGCAGCCGCACCAGCTGCCGCAGCTGAAATCCGAGCTGAAACGCATCGGCATCACGATCCCGGCCGAGCGTCTCGCCGACCTGTCGAAACACCCGATGAGCGCCATCGTGGCGACGCCGGGCTGTTCGGCGTCGTTCGTGTCGCCGGACGGTCTCGTCGTCACGAACCACCACTGCGGCTACGGCGCGATCCAGCGCAATTCGACCCCGGAACACAATTACATCGCCAACGGCTTCCTCGCGAAGACGCGCGCGGAGGAACTGCCGGGCGGGCCGAACACGGTCGTCTACGTGACGGAGAAGGTCGAGAACGTGACGGACCGCGTCCTGAAGGGCCTCGGTGCCGGCGTGTCGGGCAAGGAGCGCCACGAGCAGGTCGCGGCGCGCATCAAGGCGCTGATCGCGGAGTGCGAGAGCGACAAGGCCTACCGCTGCGCGGTCCCCGCGTTCAACCGCGGCGGCGAGTACTACCGCATCAAGCAGCTGCTGATCCGCGACGTGCGCCTCGTCTACGCGCCCGCGAACAGCGTGGGCGACTTCGGCGGCGACATCGACAACTACGAATTCCCGCGCCACGTCGGCGACTTTTCCTTCCTGCGCGCGTACGTCGGCAAGGATGGCCGCCCGGCCGATCCGTCGCCGGACAACGTGCCCTATAAATCGAAGAGCTTCCTCGTCGTCTCGGCCGAAGGGCTGAAGGCGGGCGACCCGATCCTGCTGGCCGGCTACCCGGGCCGCACGAGCCGCTACAAGCTGCCGGCCGAGATCCGTTTCGCGCGCAACGTCGACTATCCGGCCAAGGTGGCATCGATCACGGCCGACCTGTCCGTGATCGCGGCCGCCACGATGGGCAACCCGGACTACACGGTGCGCTACGCAAGCGTGGCGAAGAGCCTGAACAACGTGCTGAAAAAGACGCGCGGCCTGCTGGACGGCTTCGCGCGCAAGGACATCGCTGCCATCAAGGATGCGCAGGACGCTCAATTCCGCACGTGGTACAAGCAGCACGGCACTGGACCGAAGAACCTGCTGGCCGAGCTCGACGCCGCCATCGCCGCCGACATGGCGACGACGCAGCAGGAGACCGCATGGGCGGAAGGCACGCACAGCGACCTGCTGAAGAGCGCGCGCACCTTGTACCGCCTGGCGCTGGAACACCAGAGGCCGGACGCGCAGCGCGAAGCGGGCTTCCAGGACCGCGACGTCTCGTTCATCAAGGCGCGCCTGGCCCGCCTCGAGCAATCGTTCGTGCCCAGCGTCGACCAGGCCCGCTGGCAGGCCGCGCTGGTCCGCTACGGCAAGATCGACACGAAGGTGCGGCCGCACGGGCTGGACGGGCTGCTGCCCGCGCAGAACGCGCTGGCGCCGCTGTACAAGGGCACGGAGCTGGGCGACACGGCAAAGCGCCTCGCGTGGATCGGCAAGGACGCGGACGCGTTCCGCAAATCGAGCGACCCGTTCATCCAGCTGGCCGTGCACCTGCACGACGCCGGCCTCGCGCTGGAAGAGCGCCGCAAGGAAGTCGACGGCAACCTGGAACGCGTCGTCCCGCTGTACATGGACGCCGTCGTGGCCTGGAAGAAGTCGCAGGGCAAGCCGGTCTACCCGGACGCGAACGGCACCTTGCGCGTGACCTACGGCACCGTGGCGCCGTACAGCCCGCGCGACGGCATCGTCAAGGGTCCGTTCACCACCGTCGAAGGCATCCTCGAGAAGCAGACGGGCAAGGCGCCGTTCGACGCGCCGAATTCGCTGCTGCAGGCAATCCGCGACAAGCGCTACGGCCAGTTCCGGGATCCGGCGCTGGGCACGGTGCCGGTGAACTTCCTGTCGAGCGCCGACACGACGGGCGGCAATTCCGGTTCCGCCGTGATGAACAAGCGCGGGGAACTGGTCGGCCTGAACTTCGATTCGACCTACGAGTCGATCACGAAGGACTGGTACTTCGATCCGGTGATCACGCGTGCGATCCACGTCGACATCCGCTACATGCTGTGGGTGATGAAGGAGGTCGACCATGCGGACAACCTGCTGAAGGAAATGACGATCAAGTATCCCAAGAGCTAACGGCGTGCATGGTGGGCACGGGGTGCCCACCCTACGATATCGATACGTTCGTAGGGCGGGCTCCCCCAGCCCACGCGAACGCGACGATATCGATATGTTCGTAGGGTGGGCTCCCCGAGCCCACGCGAACGCGACGATATCGATATGTTCGCAGGGTGGGCTCCCCGAGCCCACGCGAACGCATGCGTCAAGCGACCGGGAACCAGATGTCGAAGCGCGTCTCTCCCGGCGCCCCCGGCGCCAGCGAATACGTGCACCCGTGCCGCTGCAGCACCTCGCGCACGAACATCAACCCGATCCCCTGGCCGCCCTTTCTCGTCGTGAAGAACGGCGTGAACAGCGGCCGCGCCGGTCCGCTGGCCAGCAGGTCGCCGGAATCGACGACCGACAGCCGTACGCGCCGGCCTTCGTCCGCCATCTCCAGCCTGATCGCGCCGCTCGATTGACCGGCGGCCTCGATCGCTTCCATCGCATTCTTGACGATGTTCATGAGGGCCTGCTCGATCAGCTGCGCATCCAGCGCGAGCGGCGCGACGGCATCGCAGCGGTGCCAGCCCAGCGCGATGCCGCGGGTGCTGCATTGTTCGCGGTTCAGCCACAGGATGTCGTCGACGACGACTTTCAGATCCGTCGGGCGCGGTTCCGGCGGCGGCATCTTGACGACCTTCGTGAAGCGGTCGATGAATTCGCCGAGGCTCGCGTTGCGCCGCTTGACGGCGACGATGGCCGTCGCGAAGTCGCCCGCGTCCCGTTCGTGCAGCTGGCCGCGGTAGTACAGCAGCGAGTCGAGCACGGAGCCAGTGGCGGCCACCGTGTTGTTGACTTCATGCGCCAGCACGCGGATCAGGCGTGCGTAGGTCGCGCGCTCCGAGTCTTCCAGCTCCGCCGTCAGTTCCTCGACCATGATGAAGTGGCGCGCGAAGCCGCGGTCGTAGAACTGGCCGCGTTGCGCGCGGTAGCGGCGGCCGTCCGGGTCCGTCAGCAGGCGCGATTCGCCCAACGGCAGGGCATCCAGCTGCGCGGCGAGCTGGCGGCTCCGCGCCCGTCCGCGCGCGTCGAGGCGTTGCGCGAATCCGGCGGCGCCGTCGGCCCAGGCGGACAAGCGCTTGCCCTCGGGCCGGTCCAGGCCGAGCAGTTCGCCCGCGCTCGCGTTCACGAGGCTGATCGCGCCGTCGAAGTCGAACACGAGGACCGCGACCGGCGTCGCTTCCAGCAGGCGGTCGAGGAAGCCCCGCTGCTCGCCGATCGCAAGCCGTTCGCGGTGCAGCGCGGCGAGCATCGTGTTGAACGTGTCCACGAGGTCGTCCAGCTCGCGCGACACGGGGGCGGCCAGGCGGTTGGCGTAGTGCTGGTCCTGCAGCAGCTCATGGAAGCGGCGCGTGTAGCCGAGCGGTTCCAGTGCCTGGCGCACGAGCCGCCAGCCCAGTCCCAGGCTCGCGAGCAGCAGGCCTTCCGCGCCGACGAACAGCAACGGCCGCGCCGGCAGCAGCAGGGTGGCGCAGCCGAACAGCGGCACGTGCAGCGCCACGATGTAGACGCCGAGACGGGGCCGCAGCCGCATCATGCGGCGCCGTCCGCGCCGGCGAGGCCGTGGCGTTCCAGCCTGCGGTACAGCGCCGTGCGCGACAGGCCCAGGGCCTTCGCCACGCGCGAGATGTTGCCCGCGTGCTGGCGCAGCGCCTGTTCGATCATCAGGCGTTCGACCTGGTCCAGCGTCATGCCGTCGACGCCGAGCCGGCCGCCGGACACGCCTTCGTCGACGGCGCTCGTCGCCAGGAAGTCCGCCTGCGTGAGCACGTCCTTGGCGGCCAGGAGGAGGGTGCGTTCCAGCGTCTGCTTCAGCTGGCGGATGTTGCCGGGCCACGGCTGCGCCGCGAGCCAGTCCAGCGCCTGCGGGGCGAGGGCGACGGCTTGCAGGCCGTAGCTGTCGGCGACATGCTCCACGATATGGCGCGCCAGCAGCGGGATGTCGCCGCGCCGTTCGCGCAGCGGCGGCAGGCGGATCGTGATCAGGTTCAGGCGATAGAACAAATCTTCGCGGAAGTCTCCGGCGGCGACGAGCTCCGCCAGTTCGCGGTTGGTGGCCGAGATCACGCGCACGTCGGCCTGCTCCGCGCGGCTCGCGCCGACGGGCTGGTAGCGCTGGTCCTGCAGCACGCGCAGCAGCTTGACCTGGTCGCCGCGGTTCAGTTCTCCGATCTCGTCGAGGAACAGCGTGCTGCCGTCCGCGCTGGCGATATGGCCCTTGCGGTTGTCGCGCGCATCCGTGAACGCGCCGCGCACGTGGCCGAACATCTCGCTTTCGAACAGCGACGTCGTGATCGCGCCCATGTTGATCTTGACGATGGGCGCATCCCGGCGCGGGCTGTTGCGGTGGATGGCGTCGGCGATCAATTCCTTGCCGGTGCCGCTCTCGCCGAGGATCAGCACCGGCGCGCGCGTGGCCGCGACCTGCGCGATCGTCTCCAGCACTTTCAGCAGCTTCGGGTGCGCGCCGACGATGCCCGTGAAATCGTACCTCGCATCGAGCGCGGCGCGCGTGCGGCTGCTTGCTGCCGGCGGCGCGCCGAGATCCAGCGTCGCTTCGATCAGGTCGACCAGTTGCGCGTTGTCCCAGGGCTTGGTGAAAAAGTTCGCGGCGCCCGCCTTCACGCCGCGCACGGCCAGCGCGATCGAGCCCCACGCCGTCATCAGGAGCACGGGCAGGGACGGATGCGCGGCCTTGATGCGCGCGAGCAGGTCGAGACCTTCCTCGCCGCTCGTCTGCAGCGAGAAATTCATGTCCTGTAAAACGAGGTCGAATGGCGTTGCGTCGAGTTGGGCCAGCGCCTCGCGCGGCCCGTCCGCGCATGCCGCGTCGAAGCCGGCCTGCTTGAGGAGCAGGGCCAGCGAGACCTGGACGGCGTGGTCGTCGTCGACGACCAGTACGCGCCGCCTGCGTTGTGGTTCCATGGGTGTGATGGTCCTTCTTATTCGTAGTGCAGTGCCGCGGCCGGATCGAGGCGGCTCGCGCGCCAGCCGGGGTAGAGCGAGCACGCCAAGGATAGCAGATAGATAACGGCCATCGACAGCCCCACGGCGCCGGCGAACACGGGCCAGTTCAAGGTGTCGCCCAGCGCGCCCGTGAGCGGCAGCTGCACGAGCAGCACGAGGCCCACGCCCATCGCCAGGGACCCGAGCAGCAGCTGTTCGAGGACGATCTGGCGGTAGATGTCGGCGGCGCGCGCGCCGATCGCGCGGCGCAGGCCGATCTCGGGGATCCGGCGCGTCGTGTTCTGCCACAGCACGCCGAACAGGCCGAAGGCGACCATGACGAGCATGAACGACGCGATCACGCCCGCCACGGCCAGCGGAATGAGCTGCTCCTTCAGCAGCGAGGCGCGCAGCGATTGCAGCGGCGCGATCTGGTAGCCCCAGTCGTTGCGGACCGCCTTGAGCCGCTGGTTCAGCTTCGCCTCGAAGCCGCGTGGCGTGCCGGGTGCGACGCGCAGCAGGATCGTGCGCACGCGCGATTCCGTCGTGTGCGGCGTGAACCGCATCAGGACGAAGTTCGTCGGCACCATCAGCGGGCCCTGGTTGCGGAACGTGTCCACGATGCCGATGATGCGGAAGGTGCGCGTGACGCCGTAGTCGGTGCTCGTGTAGCGCTGGCCCAGCGCCGGCCGGCCCGGGAACATCTCGGCCGCCACGCGCCGGTTCACGACCGCGGGCCGCGCGTCCTGGCCGTCGTCGGCGGCGCTGAACCAGCGGCCGGCCACGAGCCGCATGCCGAGCACCTCCGGCAGGTCGTCGCCCGCTTCGATGGTATTGGTCTGCACGGCGGCACCGGTCTGCGGCGACGCGAACGTCGTGGTCCACGTCGAGCGGGTGTACGGCGCATAGCTGGCAAAGCTCACGGCGCGCACTTCCGGCAGTTCGAGCAGGCTGCGGCGCAGCGTGTCGTACACGTCCGGCGCGATGGACTTGGGCGGCGCTTCGCCCATTTGCATCTGCACGGACCACGTATCGGTGCCGTCGAAACCGACCGGCTGGCGGTACAGCTGCCAGTAGCGCAGCCCGAACGCGGCGATGCCGAACACGATGACGAAGGCGAGCAGGATCTCGAGGCTCAGCATGAGGTTCCTGGATTTGCGCTTCCAGGTCAGTCGCAATAAATGGCGCAGCATCACGCGGCTCCTTTCAGGGCATGGACGGGATCGAGGCGCGACATCTTCCACGCGGGGATCGCGCCGGACAGCAGGCCGAACACGAACGCGAGCAGCATGCCGCAGCCGAACACGGTCGGGTTGATGTGGACTTCCAGGTACGGGATCAGCTGCGACGCTTCGAGCCACCACAGCACGCCCTGGGCGCAGGCCAGGCCGAGCAGGCCGCCGGCGAGGCACAGCAGCACGTTCTCGACGACGAGCTGGCCGGCGAGCTGCAGGCTGGTGGCGCCGAACGCCTTGCGCACGCCGATCTCCGCGCTGCGCTCCATGATGCGGCCCATGTTCAGGTTGACGAGGTTCAGCGCGGGCAGCAGCATGAACACGAGCATGCCGCCCGCGATCATCGCCAGGAGCCGGCTGCCGCCGGAATCGACATGGCTCTCCCGGCCCTGCAATGCGCGGGCGACGACGTCGAGCTTCGTATCGGCCCAGAACGTCGTCTTGCCGAAGATCTGGTCGCCCACGGGCTGGATCGTCTTCGCGACGCGTTCGACGTCGGCGCGGATGCGCGGGAGGTCGGCGGGCGAGCGCGCCAGCAGCAGCGCGGCGAACATGCCCGTGTATTCGTCGCGGTAGTTCGACGACGGGAATGTCGCGAGGGGCGCCCAGATGTCGGCGTACGCGTTGATGTGGATGACGTCCGCGACGACACCGATGATCTCGAACGCCTGGCCGTTCGCGCTGATCCGTTGGCCGACCGCGGCGGCCCCGGGGAACAGCTGGCGCGCCGTCGTCGCGTTGACGACGGCCACCATGCGGCCCAGGCGGTCGTCGTCCTCGTCCGGCAGGCGGCCGGCCAGCAGCTTGAATTGCATGATCTTCCAGTAGTTCGCGTCGACACGGCGCATGTCGAGCCGGCTCACGCGGTCGCCCTGGTAGACCGAGACCTCGCTCGTCGTCGTGATGGCGGAAACGCGTTCCACGCTCTGCAACGGCATGAGGTAGCGCGAGATGGTCTTGTAGCCCAGCAGGCCGGTGCGCAGGCCGGTGGGCAGGCCCTTGTCGTTGACGCTCTCGCTGCGCATGCCGTACACCTGCAGCAGGCGGTCGCTCCGGCCTTCCACACCGGTCGGCCAGAACGCCGTGTCGAGCAGGGCGCTGATCACCACCAGCACGACGAGCGTGAGCACGATGCACGCGAGGTTGATGGCCGTGAACAGCTTGCGGCGCATGAAGACCTTGTAGGCGGTCAGCAGGTAGTTACGCAGCATGGAGATGCTCCGGCTGGACGAGCTGGCCGTCGAACACGCGCACGATGCGGCCGACCTGCGACGCCTCGCGCTCGTCGTGCGTGACCATCACGATGGTCGTGCCTTCCGCGTTCAGTTTCAGCAGGATGTCCATGATCTCGGCGCCCATCCGGCTGTCCAGGTTCCCCGTCGGCTCGTCCGCCAGCAGCACGTGCGGCTGGCCGACGATGGCGCGCGCGATCGCCACGCGCTGCTGCTGGCCGCCGGACAGCTGGTTCGGGTAGTGGTCCATGCGCGCGGACAGGCCCACGCGGGCCAGCGCCTCGCGCGCGAGCCGGCGCCGCTCACCGCCGGACACGCTGCGGTAGAGCAGGGGCAGCTCGACGTTGTCGATCACGCGCAGGTCCTGGATCAGGTGGAAGCTTTGAAAAATGAAGCCGAACGTCTGGTTGCGCAGCTTCGCGAGCTGGCGGTCGGCGTAGCGCTTGATCGGGATGCCGTCCACGTCGATCGCGCCCTGGCTGGGCCGGTCGAGCAGGCCGATGAGGTTCAGCAGGGTGCTCTTGCCGCAGCCGCTGGGGCCCATCAGCGCGACGAATTCGCCCCGCTCGACGACGAGGTCGATGTCTTTCAGGGCCAGCGTTTCCACCTTGTCGGTGCGGTAGGTCTTGCTGACCTGGTTCAGTCTGATCATGGTGTCCTCTCGTTTGGATTCAGTTCGTGATGCGGATGCTGTCGCGGTGCTTGAAGTCGGCCGTGTCGGAGACGACGACGCGGTCGCCCGCGTGCGCGCCGCCCACGACCTCGACGACCTTGCCGTCGCCGGCGCCCAGGTCGAGGGTCGTCCTGCGCGCCACGCCGTCGCGCACGACGAATGCCGGCTGCGGGCCGCGGCCGTTGAAGGCGGGGCCGCTGTCGACCACGAGCACGTTCGCGCGGCGTTCCGTGACGACCGCGACGTCCACGCGCATCTTGTTGCGCAGATGCGGATTACGGGGCTGGGCCAGGTCGACCAGCAGCTTGATGGTGCCGTTCTGGATTTCGGGCAGGATCGTGTGGACGGTGCCGGCCATGATCTCGCCGTTCTGCTCCACGCGCACGGCCTGTCCCGGCGCGAGCTGGCGCGCGTGGAAGTCGGACAGCGTGGCTTCGACGCGGTAGTTGTTCAATTCGGAGACGCGCGCGACGAGCTGGCCCGCCGCCACGCTCGCGCCTTCTTCTTCCAGCAGCCAGGTGAGCATGCCGCCGAACGGGGCGCGCACGCGGGTGCGGTCCAATAACTGTTCCTGTTGCGCGATCTGTTTTTGCAGGATCGCCTTCTGCAGGTCGGCCGCCGCGATATTGGTGGCCGTCGTGCGGTGCGTCGCGTCGAGCAGCGCGCGCTGCTGGCGCAACTGGATCTCCGTGCGCTTCACGTTCAGCTGCGCCGTCAGCAGGTTTTCGCCGGATACGAGGCCGCTCGAGCGCAGCTTCTCGTTGCGTTCCAGCGTGGCGCGCGCGGCCTGCAGGTCGATCTCCAGCAGCTCGAGGCTGCTCACGATCTGCGTGCGCTTCTGTTCCAGTTCCTGCTTGAGTGTCGCGATGCGGTTGTCCTGCTGCGCCAGCTGTTCCTTCAGCGCTTCCAGCGCGAGGCGGATATCGCGGTCGTCCAGTTCCAGCAGCAGGTCGCCCGCGCGGACCTGCTGCCCGGGCTTGGCGAGGACCTTCGCGACGCGGCTCGCGCCCGGACTCGCCACCACTTCCTCGTGCACGGGAATGACGACGCCGGCCGCGCCGACCGTGTTGTCCACGTTCCCGCGCCGCACCTCCGCGACGACGACGTCGGCCGCGGACACGCTCGGACGCAGCGCGCGGTTCAGGCCCCACGCGGCGGCGCACAGGGCCCCGAGCACGAGGAGCGTGGAGGCGAGCCGCATGCGGGTGCGGCGGCGGAGGATGTCGAGCGGGATGGCCTGGTCCATGATCAAAGCGGGCATTGTGATGCTGCCTGTATTGCAAGCCCCGTGCCAGCCGGGTTTCGCTCTGGGGGGCGGACTGCCGCATTGCCCGCTGGCGGGCAGCGGTGTCCGGAAACGGACACTCGCCGTCGGGTTGCATAAACCCGCGCCACCTTCCATAATCGCCGACTCTCCTGTCATTGTCCGCCCATGAACGATACCCTGGTCCTGCTGGGCTTTTCCACCACGCCGCTCGAACTGCTCGGCTTCGTGCTGTCCGTCGCGACGGTCGTCCTGACCATCCTGCGCAATCACTGGGGCTGGTTGTTCGCCATCGTGTCGTCCGCCACGTACGGCGTTGTATTCTTCGACGCCCGCCTGTACGGCGACGCCGGCCTGCAGGGCGTGTTCATCGCGGCTTCGATCTGGGGCTGGTGGCAGTGGCTGCGCGGCGCCGAGGGCAAGCCGCTGCCCGTGACGCGCCTGTCGCACACGGGCCGGCTCGCGTCGCTGCTCGGCTGGGCCGTCGGCTTCTTCGCGCTGTCGGCGTTCCTGAAGGCGTGCACGGACACGGACGTGCCCCACATGGACGGCTTCCTCACCGCGGGCAGCCTGCTGGGCCAACTGCTCACGGCGAAGAAGAAGATCGAGAACTGGCACACGTGGATCGTCGTCGACATCCTGTACGTGGGCCTGTACATCTACAAGGGCCTGCACCTGACGGCGATCCTGTACGCCGTGTTCGTCGTGCTGGCCGTGCTGGGCCTGCGCGCGTGGACCCATGCCGCGCAGGACGCGGACATGCCGGTGGCCGAGGGCGCGCGATGACCGTGGCGTCGGTGGCACGTGTGGCGCTGCTGGGCGCGGAATCGACGGGCAAGTCGACGCTGGCGCAGGCGCTGGCGGCGCGCTACGGCACGTTGTGGGTGCCGGAATACCTGCGCGAATTCGTCGAGGTGAACGCGCGCGTGCCACGCGAGGACGACCAGCCCGGCATCGCGCGCACGCAGCGCGCCCGCGAGGAGCTGCTCGCGCGCGACCCGCGCGTGCGCGACTTCCTGTTCGTCGACACGACGCCGCTGATGACGGCCGTGTACAGCCGCATCTACTGGGGCCGCGTGCCGCCGGACCTGCTTGCCTGGGAAGCGGAACACGACTACGCGGTCACGCTCGTCGCGGCGCCCGATCTGCCGTGGGTGCCGGACGGGTTGCAGCGCGAGTCGGAGGAGGTGAGGCGGCGCGTGCATGCGCAGCTCGTGGACGTGCTGGATGCGCGGGGGATTCCGTTTGCGCTGCTGACGGGGGAACTGGAAGCGCGGGTGCGGCAGGTGGAAGCATTGATAGGACCACCCGACGCCCGTCGTTCCCGCGACAGCGGCAACCCATGCCGAGCTACGGAATCCGGTCCGTCGGATACAACGCGATCTGTTTAACGGGCAGACTCCGGAGATTCAGCATGGGCCCCCGCGTTCGCGGGGGCGACGAGGTCAGAAGTCGAACTGCGCCGACGCCCGGAACGTCCTTGGCGCGCCCGCCAGCAGATAGCCGCCCAGCGCCGGCGTCACGTCACGCCAGTAGAACTTGTCGAACAGGTTCTCCGCGCGGGCACGCAAGGTGACGTTCGTCGTGCCCCATTTCAGGCCGTACGACGCGCCCACGCCGAACACGTGGTAGTCCGGCACGAACACGGTGTTCTCGACGTCGAACGCCTTCTTGCCCGAGTACTGCCACGTGCCGTCCAGCTTCAGGCCCGGGATCGCCGAAACGGCGTACTGCACCCATGCCGTCGACTTGAACGCGGGGACGTCGGTCACGCGCTTGCCGTCGATGCCCGCCTGGCCCGTGCCTTCCTGGCGCGTGTTCAGCGCCATCAGCGACACGCTCCAGTCCAGCGCCGGCGTCGCTCGGCCCTGCGCGGTCAGCTCGATGCCGCGGTGCGTTTCGCGGCCGTTGCGGACGAACGTGTTGTTCGCGTTCGTGTATTCCAGGCCCTGGCGGATCTGGAACAGGGCGGCCGACAGGTTCAGGCCATTGCCCAGCGCGGCCTTGGCGCCGATCTCGACCTGGTGCGAACGCTGCGGCGCCAGCACCGAATTTTCGTTCGTCGTCTGCATCGGCGCGATGCCGCCGTGCTGCAGCCCGTGGCTGACCGCGGCGTACACGTTCCAGTCGCGCGCGGGGCTGAAGACGAGGCCCACGTTCGGCAGCAGGAACGCGTCGTCGGCGTGCACGTAGCCGGTGGCGTCGTCGACGAATTCGCTGCGCTTGATCTGGACGTGGCGCAGGCCCGCGTGCAGGGTCAGCCGGTTCGTCAGGCTCACGATGTCCTGCGCGAACACGGCGCGTTCCTCGTCGCTGCGGCGCTCGAACACGGGGCCCGTCACGCGGTCGGCGGCGACGTGCGGCGTCACGAGCGGGTTCCAGATATTGCTGTACCCGACGTAGTCGTAGACGTAGTCGCCGAAGCTGTCGTGGCGCTCCGAATACGACGCGCCCAGGGTGAGCGCGTGGCGCAGCGCGCCGGTCGCGAACTTGCCCTGCACCTGCGCCTGCACGCCCCACGGCGACTTGCGCTCGCCCGTGCTCTGGTAATCGTAGACGTCGTAGTCGCCGTTGCCGCAGTAGCCCGGATAATAGCCCGCGCCCTCGTTGCTGCAGCCGTAGGGGAACGCGGTGAAGTCGTCGCGCTTGAACCAGTGCTTGTTGCCGGACACGGTGGCGGTCCAGTCCTGCGCCAGCTTGTATTCGAAGCGCAGGCCCACGTTGCTGTCCTTCGTCGTGACGGGGCGCGTCCACGGCTGGTCGTTCAGGAGCATCCTGGCCGACACGCCGGTCGGCAGCGTCGTGCCCTGGATCAGCTGGAAGCCGGGCGCCGTGATCTGGGCCTTGCGCTGGTAATCCATGTCCAGCTGCAGCAGCGCATCCGGCGTGATCTGCCAGTCGAAGGCGGCCGACACGAACTGGCGGTCGCCGTTCGCGCCGCGCACGTACGGGTGCAGGTCGGCGGCGGCCGCGTTGATGCGGTAGCCGAAACGGCGGTCCTCGAAGCGGCCGCCGAGATCGACGGTGCCGTACAGGGTGCCGCGCTCGGACACTTCCACGGTCGCGGAGCGCAGCGGCCCATTCGTCGGGCGCTTGGTCACGTAGTTGACGATGCCGCCCGGCGTGGCGATGCCGGCCGTGAGGCCCGCGAGGCCTTTCAGGATTTCGAAGCGTTCCTTGTTCTCCAGCGGGATCTGCGTATCGCCCGGGATCGCGAAGCCGTCCTTGCGATAGCTGTAGTTGTTGTCGAGGGCGAAGCCGCGGATGGAGAACTGCTCGGCATAGCCGACGGCGTTGTAGGCGTCGGCGACGGATGCGTCGAAGCGCACCGCCTCGGTCGTCGAGCGGATCGACAGGTCCTGCATCTGCGTGCGGCCCATGGAGATGATGGAGGCCGGGGTGTCGAACAGCGACGCTTCGCCGAAGCCGCCGACGCTGGCGCGGTCGACGGCGATGAAGCGGTTGCCCGTCACGACGACTTCGGCGACGGGGTGGGTGTCTTGTACCTGCGCGCAGGCGACGTGCGCGTACGCTTGCATCAGCGCGCAGGCCAGGATGGAGTACTTCAGTTGACGGTTCATGGTTTGCTCGTGTTCGCGCGCCGGCGATGGGCGCGCTGCTTTTTCTTAAAAGCCGGAGCCAACGGGGGAAGGGCAAACAAGGATGGGAACTGCGTTGCGCTTTCCTTCGCTGGCATTATCCAGATCAGGTACGAAGGGTATCTCTCACCCGGGAAGCGAACTCCCAGGACCCCTAGCGAAGGCGCGAGTGTAGCACAACGCGCCCTGTCGTGATGGTTCAGACAATAGACATGTTGTAAAGCGGATGGTTCCGCGATCAGGCGGCGCCGTCCAGCACCTCGCGCGCCACGTCCAGCGTGACCTCGCCGGTCTCGCCCATGCGCGTCATGCCGTGCGCTTCCAGTGCGGCGATCACGGCCGGGATCGCATCGCGGCCCAGGCCATAGTCGGACAACTTTGTCCCCACGCCCATGGCACGGAAGAAGTCTTCCGTGCGGGCGATGGCTGCCTCGATGCGCGCGTCCTCGTCGCCGCTGTGGAGGTCCCACACGCGGGCCGCATATTGCAGCAGTTTCGCCCGCTTGGCCGCGCGGCGCACGCGCAGCATCGACGGCAGTACGATCGCCAGCGTCTGCGCGTGGTCGAGGCCGTACAGCGCGGTCAGCTCGTGGCCGATCGTGTGCGTGGACCAGTCCTGCGGCACGCCGGTGCCGATCAGGCCGTTCAAGGCCAGCGTGGCCGTCCACATCAGGTTGGCGCGCACGTCGTAGTCGGCAGGCAGCGCCAGTGCTTGCGGACCGTCTTCGACGAGCGTCAGCAGCAAGCCTTCCGCAAAGCGGTCCTGCACCTTGGCCTGGGCCGGGACCGTCATGTATTGCTCCATCACGTGCACGAACGCGTCGACGACGCCGTTGCCCACCTGGCGCGCGGGCAGCGTGTAGGTACGGGTCGGGTCGAGGACGGCGAACTGCGGGTACACGGAGCGCGCGACGAACGCGAATTTTTCCCGCGTGCGCTTGCGCGTGATGACGGCGGCCGCGTTCATCTCGGACCCCGTCGCCGGCAGGGTCAGCACGACGCCGATGGGCAGCGCCGCGTGCACGTTCTTGGCGTGCTGTTCGAGGATGGTCCACGGGTCGGCGTCGAGCATGGCGCCCGCCGCGACGAACTTGGTGCCGTCGATGACGGAGCCGCCACCCACGGCCAGCAGGAAGTCCACGCGTTCGCGGCGGACGAGCGCGATCGCTTCGGATAACGTTTCGACCGTGGGATTCGGCTCGATGCCGCCGAACTCGAACACGGTGCGGCCGGCCAGTGCGGCCATCACGGCGTCGAACGTGCCGTTGGCGCGGATGCTGCCGCCGCCGTACAGCACGAGGACGCGCGCCTCGGACGGGACCAGTTTGCCGATGCGCTCGATCTGGCCGTCGCCGAACAGGATGCGGGTGGGATTATGAAAGTCGAAGTTGTGCAAGGTGATCCTCTGGTTTTGCTCAGAGGATCATTATCGCGCAGGTGTCCTGCCGGCGTGCGCCACGCCGGCAGGCTTTCAGGCCGGTTCGGGCACCGCGGCCGGATGCGCCACGTGCGCGCGCGCATGCAGCAAATGGCGCTGGATGACGGCGCGCGACGCGTCGCCGATCAGCCGCCAGTGCTCGCGCCGCAGCGCCGCGCGCTTGCGGTGCTTGGACGGCATCTCGGACAACGGCTTCACGTAGAACGGCAGCGGGATCAGGTAGCCGTCGCGGCCCGGCATTTCCTCGCCGCCGAGGATCTTCCAGAAGCCGTCATACGCGTTGGCGAAATGTTTTTCCGGATCGGGATCGTAGGCGATGTGCGCTTCGCTGCGGATCGCGACGACCTTGTCCATGCCGAGCGCCAGCGCGATGCCCTGCATGGCCGCGAAGCAGAAGAAGCTGGGCGAGTTGTTCGGGAAGACGCGTTCGAACGCTTCGAACGCGGCGCCGGAATCGATCCAGCGGCCCTGGTTGCGCGCGATGAACGGGACGACGGGCATGTCGACGCCCACCATGTCGCCTTCGAGCCAGCTGAAGGACAGGCGGTGCAGGCATTTGCCGTCCGCGATGAGGGCGAGGGTGAGGTCGCCTTCGGCATTGCTGCGCGAGGCCATCTCGAGCTGGATCATGAACGTGCTGCCCTCGGCCTCCTGCTGCCACAGGGGGAGGCAGCGCTGGCCGTAGACGGCGTCCAGGTAGCCGTCGTTGAACGTCGTTTCCTCGAAGCGGTAATGGCTCAGCACGGCCTGCACGCGCTGGCGCGGGCTCAGGCCCTTGATGAGGTAGTCGCGGTGGCTGAGGTGGTGGAACAGGTCGTCGCCGGCGTCTTGCGCGACGTGGTTGCGGTAGACGCCGAGCTGGCACAGCGCGCGGTGGTCGCGGTAATAGGCCAGCACGCGCAGGCTGCGCGCGATGCACAGCACCCACGACGACAGGCTGTACTGGCGGCGCCGGGCCATCCAGTGTTTGGTCAGGTGAGCGAAAATCATGATGCGCTCCGGGCAATCGTTATCGGTGGATTCGTCTTCGTACTTTGCTGAACGGCAGTGAATTGTTCAGCAGATCAAGATCGTAACCACCTACACCCCATCCCTCTATTATGATTTTCCGTTTTCATGTCTCTCATTTTTGTTGATTTTTTGTCAGGCAAGCGCCAGACGCAAGACTAGCACGATTGCCGCGCCGAACATCAAAATCCTGCTCGATAATTGAGTCAGACCGAACAAGTTGAGGAGGATGGCATGGTGTATGAACTTTTTTATTGGCCGAGCATCCAGGGCCGCGGCGAATTCGTGCGCCTGGCGCTGGAAGAGGCGGGGGTGCAATACGTGGACGTGGCGCGCGAGCCGGGCGGCATGGCGCGCATGATCGCGGCGATGGACGGCGCCGACCACCCGTCGTTCGCGCCGCCGTTCCTCAAGGCGGGCGACGTGACGGTGGGCCAGACCGCCAACATCCTGATGTTCCTGGGCGAGCACCATGGGCTGGCGCCACGGGATGTGCAAGGTAAATATTGGGTGAACCAGATCCAGCTGACCATTGCCGACCTGGTCGCCGAGACGCACGACACGCACCACCCGATCGCGACGTCGCTGTATTTCGAGGACCAGCGCCCGGAAGCCAAGCGCCGGTCGGCCGATTTCATCGACACGCGCATCCCGAAGTTCTTCGACTGGTTCGAGAACATCCTGGCCCGGCCCGAACCGAAGGACTACCTGCTGGGCGACACGGTCACGTACGCGGACCTGTCGCTGTTCCAGCTCGTCGCGGGCCTGCGCTACGCCTTCCCGAAGGCGCTGGGCCGCATCGACGCGGGCTATCCGCTGCTGGCGGCGCTGCACGACCGGGTGGCCGCGCGGCCGCGCATCGCGGCCTACCTGAAGTCCGGGCGGCGGATTCCCTTCAACGAGGAAGGGATCTTCCGCCACTACAAGGAGCTGGACAGGTAGGGCGGGCACACCGTGCCCACGCGTGACGCATGCGGTGTGTTGGCGTTACGAGTCCCACTGCGGCGCGAAGTCGGGGCTGACGAGCCGTTCGCCCCGGTCCAGCGCGTCGATGTCGGCGATGTCCTGCCGCGACAGGATCAGGTCGCGCGCCCGCAGGTTGCTCTCCAGGTTCGCGCGCTGCGTCGACGACGGGATCACGGCATATCCTTTCGCCATCGCCCACGCCAGCGCCACCTGGGCCGGCGTCGCGCCGTGCACCTGCGCGATGCGGGCGATGGTGGCATTGTCCATCACCTTGCCGTAGGCGAGCGGCATGTAGGCGGTGAGGTGGATGCCGGCATCGACCATGAACGCGTCCACTGCGCGGTTCTGCAGGAACGGGTGCAGCTCGACCTGGTTCGTCGCGATGTTGTCCGCACCGACGGCCGCAATGGCTTCGCGCAGCAGAGGAATCGGGAAGTTCGATACGCCGATGGCACGCGTCAGGCCGGACTCGCGCGCGGCCAGCAGCGCTTCCATGGATTCCGCGACGGACACCGCGGCGCCCGGCGACGGCCAGTGGACCAGGGTGAGGTCGACGTACTCCGTGCGCAGTTTCACGAGGCTTTCTTCGAGGCTGGCGCGCAGGCGGTTCGCGGCCAGGTTCTCCGTCCAGATCTTGGTGGTGACGAAGACGCCGCCGCGCGCCACGCCGGATTCTGCCAGCGCCTGGCCGACTTCGGCCTCGTTGCCGTAGATCTGCGCCGTGTCGATGTGGCGGTAACCCAGTGCCAGGCCGGTGGCGACGGAATCGATGGCTTGCCGCTCCTTCAGGCGGAACGTGCCGAGGCCCAGTTGCGGGATATTTGTATGCATGGTTTCTCCTTTCGATTCAATGCGTGGCGACGGCGCGTTCGCCGCGGACGGCGTGCCGCGGCGCCGGATCGCGCCGGTCCAGCCAGCCGGCCAGCGTGGTGAGGGCGAGCGCGCCGCTGACGATCAGGGCGCCGATCCACGGCGTGTGCATCAGGCCGAGGTGTTCGACGATCAGGCCGCCGCCCCAGGCGCCGATGGCGATGCCGACGTTGAACGCGGCGATGTTCAGGCCCGATGCGACGTCGACGGCACCCGGCGCATCGCGTTCGGCGCGCTGCACGACATAGACCTGCAGGCCCGGCACGTTGCCGAAGGCGACGGCGCCCCAGGCCAGCACGGTGACGAGGACGGCGATCTTGTTCGCGGCCGTGAAGTCCAGCACGAACAGCACGGCGGCCAGCAGCGCGAACACGATCTGCAGGGCGCGCACGGGGCCTTTGCGGTCCGCCAGCTTGCCGCCCCAGATGTTGCCGAAGGCGACCGACACGCCGTACACGAGCATCACGAGGCCGACGCTGTTCGACGAAAAGCCGGCGACCTGTTCGAGGATCGGCGCGAGGTACGTGAACGCGATGAACGAGCCGCCATAGCCCAGCGTGGTCATCGCATACACGAGCAGCAGGCGCGGTTTCTTCAGCACGGACAGTTGCGTCACAAGGCTAGCCGGCTTGCTGCCGGCGATGCCGCGCGGGACGAGCAGGGCGATGCCGGCGAACGCGATCACGCCCAGCAGCGCGACGGCCAGGAAGGTCATCTGCCAGCCGAAGTGCTGGCCGATGAACGTCCCGAGCGGGACCCCGGTCACGAGGGCCACGGTCAGGCCGCTGAACATCAGCGCGATGGCGCTGGCCGCTTTTTCTTTCGGCACGAGGCTCGTGGCGATCGTCGAACCGATCGAGAAGAAGACGCCGTGCGCGAGGCCCGTCAGTACGCGGGCGGACATTAGCGCGCCATAGCCGGGGGCCATCCACGCGGTCAGGTTGCCGGCCGTGAACAGCAGCATGAGGCCGAGCAGCAGCGTCTTGCGTGGCACCTTGCCGGTGAGGGCGGTCAGCACCGGCGCGCCGATGGCGACGCCCAGCGCGTACAGGCTCACGAGCAGGCCGGCGGACGGCACGGAAACGTTCAGGCTGGTTGCGATGGTGGGGATCAGGCCGACGATCACGAATTCCGTCGTGCCGATGGCGAAGGCGCTCAGTGTGAGGGCCCATAAAGCGAGTGGCATATTGTTCTCCTGTGAACCGTCGGGAACGACGATGGTTGCGGGGGCGCCGCTGGTTGCGTCGAGGAGGCATTCTCTCCGGCTGGTCTACAAAGAAAAACCCGCCGCCGTACAATAGACTTTTGACCTGGGAGCAAAAATGCTGGACGTGGGCGCGTTGATCGCATTCGCCGCCGTGATCGACACGGGTTCGTTTTCCAATGCCGCCGAGCGGCTGGGGCAGACGCCGTCCGGCGTGTCGCGCACCATCTCGCGCCTGGAGCAGCAGCTCGGCATGACCCTCATCCACCGCACGACGCGCCGTCTCGACCTCACCGAGGAAGGCAGCTGGCTGCTGGCCCGCGCGCGCCGCATCCTCGCCGACCTGGAAGAGACGGAGTCGCAGGCCGCCCTCGCGCGCGCGCAGCCCGCGGGCCTCGTGCGCGTGAATGCCGCCACGCCGACCCTGGATCACCTGATCGCCCCGCAGCTGGCGGACTTCCTCGATGCGTACCCCCAGGTGCAGGTGGAACTCACGAGCGGCGAGACCGTCGTCGACCTGATCGAAGAGAAGGCCGACGTCGCGATCCGCATCGGCCAGTTGACCGACTCGACGCTCAATGCCCGCCGCCTGGGCCGCAGCCGCATCCGCGTGCTCGCCGCCCCCGGCTATCTCGAACGCCACGGCACGCCGCGGCAGGTGGAAGACCTGCTGAAGCACCGCCTCGTCGGCTTCGTCGCGCCCGCGTCCCTGAACACGTGGCCGCTGCGGGCCGGCAAGGAAGAGGGCTGGCGCATCGCACCGCACGTGACGGCCACCAGCGGCGAGACGGTCCGCCACCTCGCGCTGCAGGGTGCGGGCATCGTCAGCCTGTCCGACTTCCTCACGCGCGCCGACGTCGCCGCGGGCCGCCTCGTGCCGCTGCTGGAAGAGGCGGCGCTGCCGTGGACCCAGCCCGTGTGGGCCGTGTTCTACAAGCAGGGCGCGCTGGCGCCGCGCGTGAAGGCGCTCGTCGACTTCCTCGCCGACCGGCTGGCCGGCGTGCTCGAACCCTGACCATCCATCCCCACAAGGAGACCGCATGACCATCACGACTTCGCACATCCTTCGCATCGCCGCATTCTCGGACGGCGACGCCGGCGGCAATCCGGCCGGCGTCTGGATCGGAGAGTCGATGCCGCCGGCCGACGAGATGCAGCGCCTGGCGCATGCCGTCGGCTATTCGGAGACGGCATTCGCTGCGCCGCACGGAAAGGGCTGGCGCGTGCGTTACTTCTCGCCCGCGTCCGAAGTGCCGTTCTGCGGCCACGCGACGATCGCGCTCGGCGCCGCGCTGGCCCGGCGCGACGGCGACGGCGTGTACGCGCTCGCGCTGAACGATGCCGACATCACGGTCGAAGGGCGGCGCGCAGGCGAGCGCGTGGCCGCCGCGCTGCAATCGCCGCCGACGTGGAGCCGCCCGGCCGCGCCGGAACTCGTCGCGGACGCATTGATGTTGTTCGGTTACCACGACGCGGACCTCGACCCCCGCATTCCGCCCGGCCTCGCGCACGCGGGCGCGAACCACCTCGTGCTGGCGCTGGCCAGCCGCGATCTGCTGGCCGCCATGCGCTACGACCTGGAGACGGGCCGCGCGCTGATGGAGAAGCACGGCCTGACGACGATCGTGCTGGCCTGGATGGAATCGCCGCGGCGTTTTCATACCCGCAATCCGTTCGCGATCGGCGGCGTTTACGAGGACCCGGCCACGGGCGCCGGCACGGCCGCGCTGGCCGGCTACCTGCGCGACCTCGGCTGGCCGCACGGCGGTGCCGTCGACGTCGTGCAGGGCGAAGACATGGGGATGCGGTCGTTATTGCATGCCGAAATCGGTCCGGAACCGGGTGGTTCGATCCGCGTTAGCGGGACGGCAAGAATGTTGGTGAAAGAATAATGAAATTGATCATGATTTATTGAAAATTGAAATAGGGGCAAAAGACACGCTTTTTCGACAATTTGTTAACCCCTGCAACGTTGATAAAGTTCAAAACATCCGTTTCTGAACATCAACACAGGAGTCAACATGGAAATGCGCCACCCTGGCGTTCTTCGCCCCGTCGTTACAGGCCCCGCCGCCGGCGTGGGCAAGCCGACCGAACGCCTGCCCTTCACCATCCGCCGCGTGGACAACGAGGCCGACTTGTGGAAAGCCGTCCGCGTGCGTCACGCGGCGTATGCACGCCACGTCCCGGACTTCGCGCGGCAGCTCGTCAAGCCCGAGTCTTCCGACTACGGCGACGACGCAATCGTTTTCCTCGCCGAATCCAAGCTGGACGGCGCCCCGCTGGGCACGGCCCGCATGCAGACGAACCTGCACGAGCCGCTGCATGTCGAAGAGTCCGTCGCGCTGCCCGACTGGCTGCGCGGCCAGCCGCTGGCCGAGATGAGCCGCCTGGGCGTGGACAACGGCCGCATCGGCCGCATGGTCAAGACCGCGCTGCTGAAGGCCGGCGTCATGTATTGCCAGCAGAATGGCATCCACTGGGCCCTGGCGACGGGCCGCGCGCCGATCGACCGCCAGTACGAACAGCTGACCTTCGTCGACGTGTTCCCGGAACTGGGCTTCGTGCCGCTGCGCCACGTGGGCAATATTCCGCACCGGATCATGGCGTTCGACATCACGACGATCGAGGAGCGCTGGACGGCCGCGCAGCACCCGCTGCTGAACTTCTTCTGCCACACGCACCACCCGGACATCGATGTCCGGGGCCATGCCGGTGTGCGGCCGCCGTTACCCAACGCGGGCAGGATGGGTGTTGTAATGCAGGCATCGGAATGGCATGAACTTGTTGCCTGATCCATTAATTGCATGACGGCACTACTGTAAAGCTGTATCCTTGCGAAACGATAACGGCCGCCCGCGCCCACGGGCCGCGATACGAGCTTCGCAGATACTCATGCAATTCACATCATCCGGTCGCTGGAAACTGCCGGGCATGGCGCAGTCCGCGCTGGACCTGACGTTCAAGGCGTTCGCCTATTATCTGATTCCGATCGTGATCGGTGTCGTTTCCATCGTCGCCCTCGTGTGCTGGGACAGCCAGTACGTGGCGGGCAGCAGCGATGCGCGCGACATCCGCGTCCTGAAGGAAACGGCTCCGCTGAGCCCGCCCGCGGCCAACGCCCGCCTGCATGCCGCCGTTCCGGTGTCGTACTTCGACACCCACCTGTCCGAAGCGCCCGTGTGGTTCCGCTTCAGCACGCGTCCGCGCGCGCCCGGCAGCATCGTCGGCGACGTCATCGAATTCCCGTCGCGCCACGCGGTCGATATTTCCTGCTGGGACGCCGCCACCCTGCAACTGCTCGGCATGGCCACGCGCGAGCAGGGCACGCCCTATCTGCATTCGTCCAAGGCCGGCTTCGCCCTGCAACTCACCGATCTGCCGCGCGAGATCCTGTGCCGCGGCACCTTCGCCGGCCCCGCGCGCGTGAACGTCGTGCAATGGCCGGAGACCCAGTTCGACCTGTCCGTCGAGGGGTTCCACCGCAAGTCGGGCCTGCTCGACGGCGGCATGATCGTGCTGTCGCTGTTCGTCCTGATCACCGCGCTCATCAACCGCCAGCCGCTGTACGTGCTGTTTTCCGGCTGGCTGCTGTTGAACCTGCGCATCGCCGGACTGTCGGCCGGCTGGGACATCCAGTGGCTGGGCATGACCGTGCCGCCGCAATGGATGCTGCTGGGCCGCTCGCTGACGATCGCGTTGTATGGCGTGTCCACGCTCACGCTGTACCAGGCCCTGTTCCGCGAAGAGCTCGTCAAGACGCGCTGGGCGATCCCGCTGCGCATCACGCAATGGGCGTGCATCCCGCTGCTCATCGGTGCCGTCACCATGCCGTACGGGACGTTCCTGCCGATGCTGTGGGTCATCATGGCCTTCGGCTTCACGCTGATGACGCTGGGCCTCATCACGATCATCATCCGTTCGCGCAACCGCGTGGCGGGCTGGTTCGCGGCCTCGTTCGCGCTGACCTATGTCGCCTCGCTGGCCGAGGTCGTGTCGGCGGCGCTCGGCATGCACCAGGTGCTGAACGTGATCAACAGCGTGACGGCGGCGCTCGCGTCGAGCCTGCTGGCCGCGCTGGCCGTCGCCGAGCAGATGCGCATGGAAACGCAGAAGCGCCGCGAAGCGCAGGAAAAGCTGGAACATGCCTACGAGGCGATGCCCGTCGGCCTGTTCACGCTGGACATGTACGGTAATATCGTGAGCGCCAACCCGGCCATGCGCAAGATGCTGGGCATCACCGAGATCGTCCCCGGGCGCACGTCGTGGAAGCAATTCTTCGCCGACAGCCTGTGGTCGGAATTGCTGGAGCAGGTGCACTTGCGCAGCGACGCCGAGATGCAGATCGCCAGCCGCGACGGCGCCCAGCGCTTCATGGTCAGCGCCACGCTCGCGCGCGGCCGCGTGGAGGCGGTGCTGCAGGACGTCACCGAGCAATACCAGGCCACCGAGCAACTGCGCTTCATGGCCAACAACGACCCGCTGACGAAAGTCTTCAACCGGCGCGGCATCGAAAAGATGTTCGAGGGCGCGGCCCAGCTGCTCAACGCGGGCAAGCCGCTGGCGCTGGCCTACATCGATCTCGACCGTTTTAAACTGATCAACGACCTGTTCGGCCACGCGGCCGGCGACGAAGTCCTGAAGCAGGTGTGCGAACGCATGGAACTGACCCTGGCGGGCGGCCAGAAGATCGGCCGCGTGGGCGGTGACGAATTCGTCATCGTCATGCCGGACACCGCGATCCCGCTGGCGTCGCTGATCTGTCGCGGCATCGTCGACCGCATCGGCGGCACGCCGTACCGCGTGGGCGACAAGGCGTTCCACGTGCGCGGCTCCGTCGGCCTGATCGAAGTCTCGCCGGGCATGCCGATGAAGGATGCCGTCTCCACCGCGGACCGTGCCTGCCGCGAGGCGAAGGGCGGACACCACGAAGGCCTCGTCGTGTACGAACGCGGTTCGAACGCGTTCCAGGAGCGCACCAACGAATTGAACCTCGTCGCGCGCCTGTCCGGTCCGGACGCCACCGAGGGCATGTTCCTCGAGATGCAGCCGATCATGTCGCTCTCCGCGCCGTACGAATCGCTGAACTTCGAGGTGCTGCTGCGCATGCGCGAGGCGGATGGCCGCGTGGCCCCGGCCGGCCCGCTGATCGCCGCCGCCGAGAAGAGCGGGCGTGCGGGCGTGATCGACCGCTGGGTGCTGTCGACGACGCTGTCGTGGATCGAGGACAACCTGGAATCGCTGACCAATACGCGCTTCGTGTGCATGAACCTGTCCGGCGCGTCGCTCAACGACGAGCGCTTCGTGCAGGACACGCTGGAAGTCCTGGCCCGCTACACGCACGTGGCGAGCCGCCTGTGCATGGAGATCACGGAAAGCGTGGCGCTGCACGACCTGGACAACACGCGCCGCTTCATCGACCAGGTGCGCAACTTCGGCGTGAAGGTGGCGCTCGACGATTTCGGCGCGGGCTACACGTCGTTCTCGTACCTGAAGGAGCTGCCGGCGGACGTGCTCAAGATCGACGGCAACTTCATCGTCAACATCAACGCGCACCCGGCCAACGTGGCCATCGTGGAAGCGATCGTCAGCCTGGCCGGCAACCTGGGCATGCGCACGATCGCGGAGTGGGCCGAGGACGCGGCCACGATCCGCACGCTGGCGGAAATCGGCGTCGACTACGTGCAGGGCTATGCGGTGGCGCGTTCGCAACTGCCGGAAAAGCTGCTCGCGGCAAGTTCATCGGCGAGCTTCATCCAGGGCGAGGACGTGCTGCAGCTCGTGCGCACGCTGGGCAGCTCGGCCAACGAGGCGGACCTGCGCGGGTTTGTCCCTTACGACGAACATTTGCTGTAGGGTGGGCGGCCTCCGCCCACGCTCGACGTCAACCTACCGCACAAGTCACGCGTGGGCTCGGGTGGGGGCCCCCCACCCTACTGGAGCCCCGCCAGGCGCGGGCGCGCATCCTGCAGCATCAGCATGCGCCGCGCTTCCTTCAGCGTGGCGATGTCGCGCGCCAGCTTCACGGGCGCCGCGAGATTCGGCCGTTTCCACGTCACGCGCGGCAGCTCGGCCGCGGGCAGCACGTGGCGCTGCGGCGGCAGAGGGCCGGTGTCGCGCGACACGGGCGTCGAGACCGAACCGGACGCGCAGGGCTGGTCGGTCAGCGTGACGTGACCATTGCTGTCCACACATTTGACGATCTCGCCGGCCCATGCCGGCGCCGCCAGTACCGCGGCGGCGATCATGCTCAGCAGTCTAACTGGGCGTTTCATGGTGTTCTCCTGTGCTAGGTTCCCATCGTGCCCGGCGCGGCCGCCTGCCTCTGTTCGGTGCTTCACCCAGTGCGCATGTCGGCCTCCAGCGCCGTCGTGACGCGCGTTTCTTCGCGATGGGCCCGGGTGCACAGGACAACTCCCGCGACCAGCAGCACCAGCGCGACCGCTTCGAGCGGCGTCGGCCAGCGGCCTTCCCACAGGTAGCCGTACAGCGACGCGAAGATGGTCTCGAACACGATCATCTGCCCCGTGAGCGTGAGCGGCAGCGCGCGGCTGGCCACGTTCCACAGGCCATTGCCGAGCACGGAACAGAACAGCGCCATCGCGCCGATGAGACCGGCGAAGCGCAGCCAGTCCGCGTTCGTGTGGACGAGCGTGTCGCCATACAACGCGGGCACCGCCAGCACGATCGCCTCGAGGCCCGTGACGACGCCCGTCAACAGGTTCCAGTCCTGCGCCGACACGTGGGCCAGCCGCGCCAGCCAGCGGCTGTTGCTGACGGCATACGTCGTCCACGACACGAGCGCGCCACCGGCGCACAGCAAGCCCGTCAGGGAGCCCCAGCCGGAGGTGGCAAGCGATTGCGAGCCGATGCAGACGAGCCCCGCCGTGCTGCAGGCCAGCGAGGGCAGCAGTTCGCGCAGTGTCGGAGAATGGCGCTCGCGGCTGCCGACGAGCGTGACGGCGAGCGGCAGCAGGCCGATCACGAAGGCCGTCATCGCGACGCCGCCCGTCTGCACGGCCTTGGCCAGCAACACGTAGTACAGGATATTGCCGATGAAACTGAGCCACGCGAGCGCCCGCCACTCGCGCCACCCGAGCGCGCCCTTCAGCCGGCGCCACGACGGCGCGACGAGCACGGCGGCGACGAGCCCGTAGGCGAGATAGCGCCCGGCGGACAGCTGCAGCGGCGGAAAATCGGCGGCCAGCCTGGGGGCCAGGAAGACGAGTCCCCAGAACGCGCCGGCGACGATGCCGGCCGCGATGCCGAGGAGGGTTTTGTGCGTGCTCACGGGATGCTCCAGATGCGGAAAGCATCCATTGTCGGGGGAGGGCGGCAGGGTGTCTTGGCTGGAACTACTGGCGAATTGACCGCGTCTCTCGATGCCTGTTTTGCGCGCTAGAGCACTGCCCGATTCTGCGAAATCGACCGGTTGAATTCGAGCCAGCTATTGCCGAGCTCCGTGATCTGGTAGTCGTTGCCGATACGCTGCAAAAACAGATTCGATTCCAGCCAGATCCGGATTTCCTCGCTCATCATGGGCGCTTCGAGGCCGCATTGAATGCTGTTGAGCGCACGCACGCAGGCATAATGCTTCAGCGCCTGCCGCCCTTTCACGGTGATCACGGGCTTGCCGTCGTCATCCAGGTGAATCAGGCCAAACCGTCGCAATTCAACGGGACACTCGGCAATCGTCATCCGGTGCATGCCGGTGTCCGCTTCAAAGCGAAGACGGTGCAGGATCGCCATCGCTGCCGCGTCGAGCGTGACCGGTTCGTCGTCGTCGGTCGACGCTGGCTGCGGCGCCGCGGACGCAGACGGCGCTTCATCGGTACGACGTCGCTGCGCGCGGCGTTCCTCGGGAATGGCCAGCACGCGCTCGACCAGCGCCTCGTCGAGGCCATTGCGCAAGAGTAGATTTTTCGCGGCGGCGTTGCCGAAACTGCGCCGCATGGCGAACATGGTACGCAGGATTTTTGCGGTGACGCCATCGGTACGTCGATCTCCCGAGCGTCGATCAGGGTGAATCACGAGAGCCATGGCCGCCAAAAGATGTGTCGATGATTAATAATAACAAAAAATCATCGAAATTGGAGGCTCAGGCTGTCATGTCTTACAGCGCGCGATTTTTCGAGCTTCCCCGGGAGAGCTTCCATTTGGCAGCGTCCGCTTCGGGCGAAAGGTCAGTCTTCGGCCAGCAGCTTTCATTTCTTGCGATGAAACCGCTGTGCCCCGATGGGCTTGCCGGCGGCATACTCGATCAATTCGATATGCCGGGTATCGTAGATCAACGGATAATTGATCCGCACCGCCGAGCCACCGCTGCCGCACGTACCGCCATCCAGCTGGAGCAGATAGGTCGGTATGCTGCCCTTGGCCCCCGCGATGAACTTCGTGCCGCGCGCGTTCACGTACACCGTTCCCGGCTTTTCCTGTTGTACCGCGAATCGGCGCATGCACTTGGGCACCGACTTGTCCCGCCCATGCCAGGCGATGGTGTCGCCCTTCACGGTAAGCGTCGTGTAGGGCGATCCCGCCTGCTCGTCCGCGAGCCAGCGTCCGGCAAACGGCACGGGTTCCGCCAGCACGGACGAACTGCAGCCAAGGCCGGCCACGACCGCAACGAGCCGTGCGCAAGACATTACACGCTCAGCCATGCCGATTCGCCCGCCGATACGCTCCAGGCGTCATCCCCGTCACGTCCCTGAGCGCCCGCGTCAGCGCGCTCTGGTCCGAAAAGCCTGCCGCCAGCGCGATGTCGGCGATGGAGCGCGACGTGTCCCCCAGCCACGCCTGTGCGCGTGCCAGGCGGACGTCGCGCAGCCACGCGTGCGGGCTCGTATCCAGTTCCGTGCGGAACAGGGCGTGCAGGCGGCTGACGGACAGGCCCGCGCGGCGCGCCATCGAATCCGTCGTCCAGGCGAGGCCGGGCTCCGCTTCGACGCTGGCCATGAGCGCGGCGAGGCGCGAGGTGGGGCGGGGCGCGTCCAGCGCGATGGTGTCGAGCAGCAGCGGGACCCAGCCGCGCAGCAGTCCGCGATCGAAGGCCTGCGTACGCATCACGCCCATGAATTCGACCAGCTTGCGCGCGCCCGGGCCGAGGCTCATGAACGGGCGGTCGAGCATGCGGTCCCAGGCCGGGTGCGACATGGCGGCCGGTTCGACGTCGAGGATCAGCGACTGGTTGGTCCCGATGCCGCACTGGGCGTGCCAGGCGTTCGGCGCGACGCAGGCGGCGCGCAGCGGGTCGAGCCGTCCCCGGCGGCCTTCGATGTCGAGCAGCACGGCGCCGCTCACGGGCAGCACCAGCTGGGCGAACACGTGGCGGTCGGTGACGATGTCGGCGCCGTAGGTGCGCAGGTGGAGGTCGGTATCCATGGCCGGCAGTCTAGCAGTGATTGTGCGACAAGGCCTACAAGTCGACGGGAAAAAATTTATGCGCCTGCCCTCTTGCAGGCGCGGTCGCCGGCCCAATTTGCCATCCTGATTCAGCGCCTTCGGGCGCGTGTCTCCTCTGTCTCCTCCAAGTGCAAACTTGGATTTACCGCCTGGCGCAGCAATGCGCGGGCGGTTTCTTTTTTGTGGTGCGCCCGGCCAGCCTGTCCGGGCGCGGTGCTGCGGCTGCGTCAGTCCCGGCGCGGATTGTTGGGATGGTCGTCGAACCGGTTCGGCACGCCGTCGCCGTCACGGTCGCCGCGGCGCCAGCCGCCGCGTTCCATCACCCAGCGGCCGTTGCGCTCGACCCAGGTCGGGGCGCGGTAGGCGTAGCCATGGCGCTCGCGCAGCCATTTGCCGTTCGTCCAGACGTAGCGGCCGTGACGCCATTCCCAATGGCCCGGCGCCCACACGTAGCCGTGGCGCGCGGCCGGGATGCGTTCGTCGCGCGGTGGGGGCGGGGCAGTGCGGATGACGACATCGGCGGCGGCCGGCAGCGCGACGCTGCCGAAGGAACCTGCAACCAAAGCGGCAATGAGCAGTTTTTTCATCTTGGCCTCCTCATAAGTAGGTGTAGGCCGACTGTACTGCCGCGTTGCGGGCGCGACCGTGCGGCGTTTCGCTTAACGCCGCAACTGATGATGCTGGAAGGGAATGCTCAGGTGGCCAGCGGCAACGCGAACTGCAGCACAAGGCCGCCGCCGTCGCGGTTGCGCACGGTGAGCTCGGCGTTGTGGCGGGTGATCACGCGTTCGACGATGGCGAGGCCCAGGCCCGCGCCGTTGGCCTGGCCGCGGGCGCTGTCCAGGCGGGTGAACGGCCGCAGCAGCTGCTCGATCTGGTCGTCCGGGACGCCGGTGCCGTGGTCGTTGATCTCGACGACCGCGCGGCGGCCGTGGCCCGTCATCCTGACGTGCAGGGCCATGTCGATCTCGGTGACGTCCGTGCCCGGCGTCTTGCCGTAGCGGCGCGCGTTCTCGATCACGTTGTTGATCACGCGGCGCAGGTCGGTCGAGTTGCCCATCACGTGGATGTCCGCGTCGATGTCGGTCGTCGTGCGCACGTCCGGCAGGCGGGCGGCCGCGTGCGCGCAATCTTCCAGCAGTTCCGAGAGGTTCACCGGCACGAACGTCGCGCTTTCCGTGGGGCGCGCGAAGTCGAGGAACTGGCCGATGATGGCGTCCATCTGGGCGATGTCCGACTGCATGCCGATGCGGGCTTCGTCCGACAGCGGCGCCATCTCCACTTCCAGCTGCATGCGCGCAAGCGGCGTGCGCAGGTCGTGCGAGATGCCGGCCAGGATTACGGCGCGGTCCTTCTCGAGCTGCTGCAGGTCGTCGACCATCTGGTTGAAGCTGCGGTTCGCCTCGATGATCTCGCGCGATCCTTTTTCCGGCAGCGGGGTGGGGCGCTTGCCTTGGGCGATCGAGCGCGCGGCCGCCGTCAGGCGCGCGAGCGGCAGGTTGACGAGGCTCGAGATCAGTGCCGCGCCCAGCAGCGACAGCACGCCGACCACCGTGGCCCAGCCGAGCCACTGCACGCGCGTGAGGCCGGGCAGCTTGTCGCGCTCGAGCATGAGCCAGTACTTGTCGCCGTCGATGTCGAAGCTGACCCAGAAGCCGGGGATCTCGTTGACCATGCGCGAGAAGCGCGTGTCCGGCCCCAGCTTGTCGCGCACGAGGGCGGCCACTTCCGGCATCAGCGAATTCGGCGGCGGCGGTTCGACCGTGTCCGTCGGCTTCACGTCGTAGATGCGGATGCCCTCGTTCGACACCAGCTCGAACAGCAGCTCGCGCCGCAGGTCGGGCGCGGAGTGCGTCAGCGCGGCCTTCGTGATGGTGACGACGGAGACGAGCAGTTCGGCCGTCTGCTCGACCTGCGGGCCGCGCTGGAAGACATTGAGCATGCCGATCCACGAGGCCATCGACAGGCCCGTCAGCATGGACAGCAGGAGGAAGGTGCGCCAGAACAGGCCACTCTTCATCCTGCCGAAAATCCGCGGCATGGCCTGTTCCTTCGACGTTGATGCGAACACTAGCGCGGCTGGCCTTCAGGAATGAATACGTAGCCCAGGCCCCATACGGTCTGGATGTACAGCGGGCTCGACGGGTCCGGCTCGATCAGCTTGCGCAGGCGCGAGATCTGCACGTCGAGCGAGCGGTCGAACACTTCGTACTCGCGGCCGCGCGCCAGTTCCATCAGCTTCTCGCGCGACAGCGGCTGGCGCGCATGGCGCGCGAACACTTTCAGCACCGAGAACTCGCCCGTGGTCAGCGGCACGGTCTCGCCGTTTTTCTTGAGCGTGCGCGTGCCGAGGTCCAGCACGAAGTCGCCGAATTCGAAGGTCTGCGGCGTCTCGCTCGGCGCGCCGGGGATCTCGTCCGGGCCCTTGCGGCGCAGGACCGCGTTGATGCGCGCCACCAGCTCGCGCGGGTTGAAGGGCTTCGGCAGGTAGTCGTCGGCGCCCATCTCGAGGCCGACGATGCGGTCGACGTCCTCGCCTTTCGCGGTCAGCATGATGATCGGGGTCTGGTCGCCGGCACCGCGCAGGCGGCGGCAGATCGACAGGCCGTCTTCGCCGGGCAGCATCAGGTCCAGCACGAGCAGGTCGTAGCGCTCGCGCAGCCACAGCTTGTTCATCGCGGGCGCGCTTTCGGCCGTCACGACCTGGAAGCCCTGTTCGGTCAGGTAGCGGCGCAGCAGGTCGCGCAGGCGCACGTCGTCGTCGACGACCATGATCCGGGCGGAGTGGCCGCCATTCGCGCCGGCCGTGCCGGCATTCGAGCTCGTTGCATTCATCGTTCTGTCGGATTTGTCAGATTAATGTCGCTATGGTAACGTCTTATGGCTCGACGCCAAGGGGGTATCGTTGAGCCATTACATTGTGTTACAAACTTTACCCAATTCGCCTTATGCCCGAAGACGATTCCTCATACACTGGCCTCATCGAATCGCAGCTTACACCACAGCTCAAAACCACAGCTTACTCCTGACACGGCAACGCGAATGAGGAACACCATGAACAGTGCGTTCACACATCACCACGCAGCGAAAAAGGCCGGCCGCCTGGCCCGCCGCGCTGTGCTGGCGTGCGCCCTGGTGCTGGGAGCCGGCGGCGCGTTTGCCCAGCAACACGGCGACCGGCGGGACGACCGCGGCGACCGGGGTGACTTGCAATCGCAATCGCAGCCGCAGTTCTCGCGTTTCCGCCTGCCCCCGCAGGACCGCGACCAGCGCGACGACATGCGCGCCTACGAGGAACAGCGCCGCGCCCAGCAGCAGGAGCAGCGCGAGCAGCAGCACGAGCGCCGCGGCAGCCGCATGACGCCGGACGAACGGCGCGACCTGCGCCGCCAGATCAATGAAGCGGGCATGGACCTGTACCCGCAGCGTCGCTGAAATTTCTTTGCATCAACTTAGTTGCTTGATGTTTATTTTCAGGTGACAACATGATACGCTAGCCGGATTCTGCCGCGGCCCAGCCCATGCCGCGGCATCAACCGCACGGAGCGTATCGTGACCACAGACCTTTCCGTAACGGCGACCCGCTTCGCCGCGACCGGTCCCGAGCATTGCATCGCCAAACGCGACGACGGCGTGTATGCCGATCCCTCCGTGCTCGGCACCACGCTGGTGGCGGCCATCGACAACGTCTACCGCGCGGGGAACTACTTCACCGGGATCGATTATCCCGTGCTGATGAAGGCGCTCTTCGGCCACGGTCCCGAGCTGCCGCAAGGGCCGGACGGCACGACGCTCGTGCGCTTCGCGGCCGACATCCAGACCTTCGATCCGGCGCGCCGTGCGCTGTACCGCGCCGTCAAGATCGGACGCGGCCATGCGGAATATTACTTCGAACCCGTTCTGGCTGCCCGACCCGGCCGACCCCGACGCCGCCGGCTTCCAGACCCGCCTCGATCTCGACGAATTCATCGCCGACGTGTGGATCAAGGGCATCCGCTTCGGCCTCGACCTGCCGGCCATCCGCGCGGCGCTGGAATCCACCAGGGCCGACCGCGTCACGGTCGCGCGCCAGCTTGATCCGGTGCCGGGCGAGGATGCGCACATCGTCGAAGTGTCGGATGACCTCCACCGCAGCGACGCGCCGCTCGAACTGGGCAACGGCCGCCTCGACCTGAACAGCTTCCAGAACCGCTTCCCGCAGATCCAGGCCGGCGTACGCCTGTTGAAGAAAGTCCCGGCGACGGCGGGCGCGATGGGCTTCGAGATGTCCGGCACACCGCTGCCGCCCGAGCCGGGGCGCGACGTCGACCTGCCGGCATATGCGGGCACCGGCACGAAGGTGGAGCGCACGCCGGAAGGCGAGTTCCTCGTGTCCAGCGCGGCCGGGTTCCTGATGGTCGATGCGAAGACGAGTCGCATCTCGGTCGAGGACAAGGTCGTCAGCCGCGACGGCGTCAGCGCCAAGACGACGGGTAACCTGAGCCTGACCGGCGACTACGAGGAGTTCGGCGAAGTCCAGGAAAAGCGCATGATCGAGGCCGACAGCATCACCGTGCACGGCGACGTGTTCGGCAGCCTCGTGTCGCGCGGCGGCACGGTCGATGTGCGCGCGAACCTCGTGGGCGGCAGTGCCCGCAATACGCGCGGCGACATCCACGTGCGCGGCGTCGCGTCGGCTTCGGTGCTGTGCGCGGAAGATGGCCGGATCGTCGTCGAGCGCGCGGAAAACTGCGTCATCGCGGGCACGCGCGTCGAGGTGAAGCACGCCGTCAACTGCGAGATCGTCGGCGACGAAGTCGTCGTGAACATGGCCGAGGGCTGCGCGCTCGCGGGCCGGCGCGTGACGGTGGAATGCACGGTGCCGCGCAAGCAGAGCGAGATGCTCGTGGCCGTGCTGCGCGAGGAAGGCCAGCAGATCGGCGAGGTGATCGCGGCGGTGACGCAGCGCGTCGCGCAGTTCGCCACCCTGGCCGCGCAGCTGAAGGCCGCGCAGGATGCGATGACGGGCAAGCCGGACGTGCGCCGCTACCTGATGCTGGCCACGCGCGTGCGCAAGGGCGAGATCAGCCTGACGCCCGAGCAGGCGCGCCAGTTCCAGAAGATGGCGCAGGACGTGGGCCCGGCGCTGAAGGCGCTCGGCGACGTCTCCGCGAAGATCAAGGCCGCGGAAGCGGAGCAGCAGGCGGGCACGCAGATGCTCGCGAACCTCGAGGCGCAGCGCGGCGACGCGGCCAGCATTTCCAGCGTGGCGATCGCCTCGGTGCAGGGCGAGACGCAGGTGCGCATCCTCGCCTACAGCTCCGCGGACGGCCAGCCCTGGCGGTGGTCGCCGCGCGAGATCCGCACCCGGCTGCGCGGGCCGCAGGCGGGAGAACTCCTGTTCATCGGCGGCGCGGGCAGCGTCGCGTGGTCCAGCGATACCGTCGCCGCGTCGTAAAGTTTATACTTGGGGGTGGCCACCAGGCCATACCCATAACGACTCCAATCCGACAGAGGGGAAACCTTGAACACCATGCGTCCCATCCTCCAGCGCCGCCCGATCGGCGCGCTGGTCGCCGCCATGTGCGCCGGCGCGCTATTCGCAGCGCCGGTCCATGCCGCAACGAAGGCAGCCAGCAGCAAGGGCAAGCCGACCGTGGCCGAAGCAGAGCGCTTCGTCGCCGAATCCGAAAAGAAGCTCGACCAGCTGGGCCTCGACGCCGGCCGCGCCGAGTGGGTGGCCGAGAACTTCATCACGCTCGACACCGAGACGCTGACCGCGCAGGCCAACGAACAATACCTGACCGTGAGCGGCGACATCGCCCTCAAGGCGCGCCGCTACAACGGCCTGAAGGTCTCGGACGCGAGCGCCCGCAAGCTGATGCTGATGCAGCAGTCGCTGATGCTGGAGAACGCCGACGACCGCGGCGCGTACGCGCGCCTGGCCGCCAGCATGACGGGCGCGTACGGCAAGGCCAAATACTGTCCGGCGGCCGTTGCTGGCGCGGCAAAGCCGGACTGCATGCCGCTGGGCGAACTGGAAAAAGTGCTGGCCACGAGCCACGACCCCGCGCGCCTGAAGGAAGTCTGGCTCGGCTGGCACGCCCAGTCGCCCGCGTACAAGCAGGATTATGCGAAGTACGTCGAGCTGTCGAACAAGGGCGCCCGCGCGATGGGTTATGCCGACACGGGCGCGCTGTGGCGCTCGCGTTACGACATGGCGCCGGATGCCTTCTCGGCCGAGATGGAGCGCCTGTGGCAGCAGGTGAAACCCCTGTACGACTCGCTGCACACGTACACGCGCTACAAGCTGCGCCAGGCCTACGGTCCGGACGTCGTGCCGGCCGACGGCCCGATCCCGGCCCACCTGCTGGGCAATATGTGGGCGCAGAGCTGGGACAACCTGTACCCGATCCTGAAGCCGGCCGGCCTCGAAAAGGGTGAAGACCTGACGGCGCTGCTGGAAGAGCGCAAGACGAGTGCCGTCGAGATGACGCGCTATGCCGAAGGCTTCTACACGTCGCTGGGCATGCGCAAGCTGCCGGCCACGTTCTGGGAACGTTCGCTGCTGACGAAGCCGCGCGACCGCGACGTCGTGTGCCACGCATCCGCCTGGGACCTGGACGGCAAGGACGACGTGCGCGTCAAGATGTGCATCACGCCGACGGCCGAGGACTTCCGCGTCATCCACCACGAGCTGGGCCACCTGTACTACGACCTCGCGTACAGCAACCAGTCGCCCATGTTCAAGAACGGCGCCAACGACGGCTTCCACGAAGCCATCGGCGACACCGTCGCGCTGTCGATCACGCCGGCCTACCTGAAGAAGGTCGGCCTGATGAAGACGGACCCGGATCCGAAGCAGGAGATCGGTCCGCTGCTGTACACCGCGCTGCAGAAGATCGCGTTCATGCCGTTCGCGTACAAGGTCGACAAGTGGCGCTGGCAGGTCTACGGCGGGCAGGTCAAGCCGGCCGACTACGACAAGGCCTGGTGGGCGCTGACGCAGCAGTACCAGGGCGTATCTCGTCCGGCACCGATCGCGGACGGCGGCTTCGACGCCGGCGCGAAGTTCCACGTCGCGAGCGACACGCCGTATGCCCGCTACTTCCTCGCCCATGTGCTGCAGTTCCAGTTCCACCGCGCGCTGTGCAAGGAAGCGGGCGACACGGGACCGCTGTACCGCTGCTCGATCTACGGCAACCAGAAGGCCGGCGCCAAGTTCCAGCAGATGCTGGAGATGGGTACGAGCAAGCCGTGGCCGGAAGCGCTGAAGGCCGTGACGGGGTCGGACAAGATGGATGCGACCGCGATGCTGGAATACTTCGCGCCGCTCAAGACCTGGCTGGATGAGCAGAACAAGCAGCTGGCCGTCGAAGACGCGAAGTTGAAACGCTGATATTCGTTTCGCGTGGGCTCGGGGAGCCCACCCTACAGCTGACATTCGTTTCGCGTGGGCTCGGGGAGCCCACCCTACAGCGTCGTAGGGTGGGCACCCCGTGCCCACGCGGCCGTCAAGCGACCGTGGTTGCTTTCAGCACCCCGTGCCCACGCGGACGTCAAGCGACCGTGGTTGCTTTCAGCACCGCATGGCACTCCGCCGCTTCGGGCGGGAGTCCCGCAAACAGGGCTTCATCCGCCTCGTCGACAAGTCCCTGCTCGACGAGCATCCGCACCTTCCCAAGATAATCCGCCAGCTTGAGCAAACGCCCCAGCGGCGACATGATCACGCCGCGCCGCAAATCGCCCTGTTCCAGCAGCGCGGTACTGACCGTCTCCGGAAAATTCCACTCGCGCGCGATGCTTGCGCACAGGCGGCGCGTGGCGCGGGCCAGCTGGGCGAGAAACACGTCGGAGCCGAGGCGCTCGCCGTCCTTCGCCTCCTGGTCCATGATGCGCAGGCTGACGATCAGCCCCACGTTCTGCAGCAGCCCGGCGAGGAAGGCGTCGAACGGTTCGACGCCGGCGCCGGCCATCTGGCGCGCGGCGATTGCGCAGCGCTCCGAATGCGCCCACAGGTGCGGCGCCAGGCGGCGTGTATAGAATCCCGAACGCACGTCGATGATGGGCCGGAACGCGACCGTCGTGATCAGCTGGCGCAAGCCCTCCTGGCCGATCAGGATCACTGCCTGTTCGACGCTCGTGATCGACTGGCCCGTTCCCCGGTAGCAGCTGTTGGCGAGACGGACGACGGCCGCCACCAGCACGGGATCCGTTGCGATCGTGCGCGACAGCGCGCTGCCGGAAAACGTCTCGCTGCGCAGGCTTTGCAGCAGTTGCGGGACCAGCCCCGGCATGCGCCGGACGAGCGCGGCGCCGGACTGCTGCGACGCGACGATCGTCGCCAGCGCCTCCAGCACGCGCGTCTCGGCGTCGGAGAGCTCCAGTCCACCGTCCGCGCGGTCGAACAGCCAGGCGTGCCAGGCGCCGTTGATCCGTTCCAGCTGCTCGAAGGAGACGGGTGCCGTGCCCGGTTGCGGCGCGGGTGACGCGGGCGCGGGAGCAGGGGCGGGAACAGGCTCGACGGCCGGCTGCGGCTGCGGTTGCGCCACGGACGGGCTGGAAAACAGGCTTTGCAGCCACCGGAACATCGTCATCCCCTTTAGGTCAATTCCGAACATTGTACGGACGTAAGCGCCGAGCGCAAGGTAGGAAATGTCTCATTGATTGTTGACTGCACTCAACAATTTCCAATCGTCATCGCTTTAGCATGGCGATCTTGAGGAAAGGATCCGCCATGCACATGACTACGACGACCACCACCCAATTCTTGAGTTTTACCCTCGGCGGCCTCGAGTACGGGCTCGACGTCGCCAAGGTGCAGGAACTCCGGGTACTCAAGGCACTCGAGCGCTTTACATCGGACGGCGAGATCGTCGGCGGCGTGGCCGTCTCGCGCGGCGTGATCATGCCGCTCGTCGACATGCGCGCCGCCTGCGGCACGTCGCCGGACGCGCCCGATCCGATGACGGACGTGATCATCCTCAGGCTGTCGACCTGCACGATGGGGATGGTGGTGGATGGCGTGACGGGCGTCGTCTCGCTGGCGCCCGAGCAGGTGTCGCCGGTGCCCGGTGCGGACCAGGCGCAGGTCGACTACCTGATCGGGCTGGGGCAGATGGGGGCGCGGCGGTTGATTCTGGTCGATATCGACCGGCTGATGTCGGTGCGCCGTCCGCAGAAGGACGGCGCGCGCCAGGTTGCCTAGGCTACCAAGCTTTCCAGCTGCTCCTGCAACTCCAGCCACTCGTTCTCGAGATTGCCCAGGTCGCGCGTCAGGAACGCCTGGTCGGCCACGAGATTCTTCAGCTCTTCCTTCTTGTCCGCCTCGTAGATGCCCGGCTCCAGCAGCCGGGCGTCGACCTCGGCCTTTTTCGCGTTCAGCTTGGCCATCTGCTCTTCCAGCCGCTTGATGCGGTTTTCGATGGGCTTCTTCAGCGCGGCCAGGCGCTGGCGTTCTTCCGCTTCCAGGCGCTTCTGTTCCTTGCGGTCGACGGCGGGCGCGGGTGCGGCCGGCGTCGATGACGGCAGCGGCGCGCCCGTGCCGGCATCGCCCTTCAGCTTGGTCTGGAACAGCCAGTCCTTGTAGTCGTCCAGGTCGCCGTCGAACGGTTGCAGGCGGCCGTCGGCCACGATGATGAACTGGTCGGTCGTCGCGCGCAGCAGGTGGCGGTCGTGCGAGACGACGACCAGGGTGCCTTCGAACTGCGCCAGCGCGAGGGTGAGCGCCTCGCGCGTTTCCAGGTCCAGGTGGTTGGTCGGCTCGTCCAGCAGCAGCAGGTTCGGGCGCTGCCACACGATCAGCGCCAGCGCCAGGCGCGCCTTCTCGCCGCCGGAGAACGGCTTGATGGAACTCGTCACCATATCGCCCGGGAAGTTGAAGCCGCCGAGGAAGTTGCGCAGCTCCTGCTCGCGCGTGGTCGGCGCGATCTTTTGCAGGTGCCACAGCGGCGATTCGTCGTGGCGCAGCATCTCGACCTGGTGCTGGGCGAAGTAGCCGATCACGAGGCCCTTGCCGAGGGTCGCCTTGCCCGCGAGCGGCGCGAGGTCGTTCGCGATCGTCTTGATCAGGGTGGATTTGCCGGCGCCGTTCACGCCGAGGAGGCCGATGCGCTGGCCCGTCTGCAGCGAGAAGTTCACCTTGTGGACGATGGTCTTGCCGCCGACCTTGTCGCCATGCGCGTCGAGCAACGGGTAGCCGGCGTCGACGTCTTCCATCACGAGCAGCGGATTCGGCGCCGAGACCGGGTCGCGGAATTCGAACGAGAACTCGGCCGCCGCGCGCAGCGGCGCCAGCTCTTCCATCTTCGCCAGCGCCTTCATGCGGCTCTGCGCCTGGCGGGCCTTGGTGGCCTTGGCCTTGAAGCGGTCGACGAACGATTGCAGGTGGGCGCGCGTGCGCTGCTGCTTTTCGTACGCGGCGGCCGCCAGCACGAGGTGCGCGGCGCGCTGGCGCTCGAACGCCGAGTAGTTGCCCGAGTAGCGCTTCAGCTTGCGCTCGTCGATGTGTACGACCACGTTCACGATCTCGTCGAGGAAGTCGCGGTCGTGCGAGATGATGATCAGGGTGCCGGGATAGCGCTTGAGCCAGTCCTCGAGCCAGATGATGGCGTCCAGGTCCAGGTGGTTGGTCGGCTCGTCCAGCAGCAGCAGATCCGATTGGCACATCAGCGCCTGCGCCAGGTTCAGGCGCATGCGCCAGCCGCCGGAGAAGCTGGCGACCGGTTGGCGCATCTGGTCCAGCGAGAAGCCCAGGCCCAGCAGCAGCTGCTCGGCACGGGACTGCACCGTGTACGCGTCGGCGTCGGCCAGCCCCGAGTGGACGTGGCCGATGGCGATGCCGTTCTCCGTCGTGTGGGGCAGGGCTTCCAGGCGGTCCAGCTCGGCCTGCAGGGTGCGCAGGTGGGCGTCGCCGTCGATGGCGTACTCGATGGCGGGACGGTCCAGCGCCGGGGTCTCCTGCGCGACATAGGCCATGCGCCAGCGCGCGGGGAAGTCGATCGCGCCCTGGTCCGGGTGCAGCTCGTTGCGCAGCATCGCGAACAGGCTGGATTTGCCGGCGCCGTTCGCGCCGATCAGGCCGATCTTGTCGCCGGGATTGAGGGTGAGGTCGGCGTCTTCCAGCAGCGGTTTCGTGCCGCGCATCAGGCTGACGTTGGAGAATCGGATCATGGGGGGGAACTGAGTTATCTTGACCAACGTCGCCCCTGCGAAGGCAGGGGCCCAAGTTCGTGGCAGATCACGCAAGCTTGGGTTCCCGCCTGCGCGGGAACGACGGTTTTAGGGCTGTCTTGGGAATTACTTCGCCAACTGCTCCGCCGTCAGCAGAAAGACGGCATCATCGCCCTGGCTCGTGGTCAGCCACGTGAGGCCCAGGTGTCCGAACGCCGCTTCCGCATACTCGCGCTCGTTGCCGATCTCGACGATCAGCACACCCTCGGGCGTCAGGCGCTCGGCCGCGCCGTCGACGATCTTGCGCACGAGGTCCATGCCGTCCTCGCCGCCGGCCAATGCGATCTGCGGCTCGCGCAGGTATTCCGGCGGCAGCTTGCCCATCGAATCGCTGTTCACGTACGGCGGGTTCGTCACGATCAGGTCGTATTTCTTGAACGGCACGTGCTGGTACAGGTCGGACTCGATCGGGTTCACGCGGCCTTCCAGCTTGTAGTCGCGGATGTTGCGCTCGGCCACGGCCAGCGCGTCCTTCGAGATGTCGACGGCATCGACGACGGCGTTCTGGAACGCGTCCGCCAGCATGATCGCCAGGCAGCCGGAGCCGGTGCACAGTTCGAGCACGTTTTCGACGCCGTCCGGATCCGCCACCCACGGGCTGAAGAAATTCGGGATCAGCTCGGCGATGAACGAGCGCGGCACGAGCACGCGTTCGTCGACGTAGAAGTTGTAGCTGCCCAGCCACGCCTCATTCGTGATGTAGGCGGCCGGCACGCGCTCGTTGACGCGGCGCTCGATGACGGCCATCACCTGCAGGATTTCTTCCGGCAGCAGGCGGGCGTCGAGGAAGGGCTCGAGCTTGTCCAGCGGCAGTTTCAGGGTGTGCAGGATCAGGTAGGCGGCCTCGTCGAACGCTTCGGCGCTGCCGTGGCCGAAGAACAGCTTGGCGCCGTTGAAGCGGGTCACGGCGTAGCGCAGCAGGTCGCGGGGCGTGCAGAAATGGGTCGTGGTCATGGCCAGGTCTCGTCGTTATGCCGCGGACGGCGGGATGGTGAGCAATCGCTCCAGCGTGCGCCGGTAGATGTTCTTGAGCGGATCGATGTACCGCACTTCGATGTGCTCGTCGATCTTGTGGATGCTGTCGTTGGGTGGCCCGAATTCTATCACCTGGGGGCAGATGCGGGCGATGAAGCGGCCGTCCGACGTCCCGCCCGTGGTCGAGAGTTCCGTCGTCACGCCCAGTTCCTGCTTGATCGAGCCGCAGATCGCGTCCGACAAGGTGCCCTTCGGCGTGAGGAACGGCTGGCCGGACAGCGTCCATTTCAGGTCGTAGTCGAGGCCGTGGCGGTCGAGGATCGCGTGCACGCGCGCCTGCAGGCTCTCGGCCGTGCTGGCCGTGGAAAAGCGGAAATTGAAGTCGACCTTCAGCTCGCCCGGGATCACGTTCGTGGCGCCGGTGCCGGCCGCGATATTGGACACCTGCCAGCTCGTCGGCGGAAAGTATTCGTTGCCTTCATCCCATTTCTCTGCAGCGAGCTCGGCCAGCGCCGGCGCCGCCTGGTGGATCGGGTTGCGCGCCAGGTGCGGGTAGGCGATGTGGCCTTGCACGCCCTTGACGACGAGGCAGCCGGACAGCGAGCCGCGGCGGCCGTTCTTGATCATGTCGCCCAGCACGTGGCTGGACGTGGGCTCGCCCACGAGGCAGTAGTCGATCGTCTCGCCCCGTTCTTCCAGCAGGTCGCAGACGATGACGGTGCCATCAAGGGCCGGGCCTTCCTCGTCGGACGTGAGCAGGAACGCGATCGAGCCGATATGGTCCGGGTGCGCGGCCACGAATTCCTCGACGGCGACGACCATGGCGGCGATCGACGTCTTCATGTCCGACGCACCGCGGCCGTACAGCTTGCCGTCGCGCCGCGTCGGCACGAACGGCTGCGACGCCCACTGGCTGGCGGGACCGGTCGGCACGACGTCCGTGTGACCGGCGAACACGAACACGGGCGCCGCGTCGCCGCGGCGCGCCCACAGGTTCGTCACGCCGTTCGACTCGATCGTCTCGCAGCGGAAGCCGAGCGGCGCGAGCAGCGCTTGCAGCTTCTGCTGGCAGCCCTTGTCCTGCGGCGTGACGGAATCGAGCGCGATCAGCTCCTCCGTCAGGAGTTGGGTGCGCGACGGCTTCATGCCGGCCAGTCCCCGAACAGGTCTTCGTACTGGGCGGCCGAAAAGCCGACGGACACGCGGCCGCCGCCTTCGAGAACCGGACGCTTGATGACGGACGGATTTTCCAGCATCAGGTCGAGGGCGCTGGCCTTGTCGACGACCTGCGCGCGGCGCTCGTCGGTCAGCTTGCGCCACGTGGTGCCCTTGCGGTTGACGAGCGTTTCCCAATCGATCTGCTCGAGCCAGCGCGCAACGGTGGCGCGGTCCAGGCCTTGCTTCTTGAAGTCGTGGAACTCGAATTCCTGGCCGTTGTCGGCGAGCCAGGTGCGGGCTTTCTTGACGGTGTCGCAGTTGGGAATACCGTAGAGGGTCTTCTTCATGGCGGTGGGTATTGCTGTTCGGGAAGGCGCGAAGGATAGCACAGGCCGGCTATCCCACCGATAGTTTACCAATGGCGAAGGGAGGGCGGCGTCATGTACGTCGATTAGACAAGGATTTAACATTTCCGTAAATTAACAACGTGAGTACATACCGGGCGATCCCATGCGTATCCTGGTCGCTTCCGCCTGTTTCCTGACGTTGCTGGCCGGCTGCGGAGGCCGTCGTGTGGAACGGGACCATGGCCTGCGGCGCCCGCAACGACAGCGGCCCGAACGCGCGCGTGAGCGGAATGACGGTAATGTCGAGGCCGGCTTACTTCTGCGGCTTGAAGGCGTGGCTGTTGTCGAATCCAAACTGCTGTTCGTCATACATCCGCTTCATCTTGCGCACCAGATGCGTTTGCAGGACGGGCGGCAGCTTGAAGTAGGACGCGCTGGCGGTGGTCGACCGTTGCAGGTCGAGGTTGCCCGTGATGGCCCGGATGGCGACTTTGGCGCCACGGTGAAAAGCGATCATCTTCAGCCGGCCTTCATAGGGGGCGCTCAGCATCTTGCCGTTGTCGCTGGCGTAGAAGCGGTAGACCAGGATCGGATCGACCAGGCCATCGCCGTCGATGTCGTCCAACTCGGTCAGCCTGGTCCACCATTGCACACCGGCCGTCCCCGCCAGTGCGCTATCGCTGACCGTGCCCATGGCCGCCAGGGTCGGCCCAGCGTTTATCTTGAACAAATACGCGCCGATTTTGCTCGACAAGGTGTCGTCACCGTAGCGACGGTCGCCGCTTTCGGTCAGGTACACCACGTAGTCGCCGCTCTTGTCGCGATAGCAGAAGTGGGCGAACACCGGCAAGGCCACCCTGGCGGCCTCGAGGGTATCGCGCTGCAGCAGGACGTCATCGCCGACGCAGCGCGAACCGGGCGCGGCAAGCGCATTCGAGGACGACAATACGAGAAGGCCGCACAGGAGTGCGGTCGACAGGGGACGGTCGGTCAAGTCAGCGATCCAGCGTGAATTCCGTGAACGACGGCCCATCCGGCTCGGCCGGCTTGGGCGCTTCCTCTTCCTTCGGCTTGCTGTCCGGCCCGTTATTGATCAGCCAGAGCAGATTGGTGGCCGAGTCGGCGTTGGCCAGCGCCTCCTCTTGCGTGATCAAATCGGCCTGCACGAGTTCCAGCAGCGCCTTTTCGAACGATTGCGACCCCGGCGACAGGCTCTTGTCCATCGCTTCCTTGATCTGGCCGATCTCGCCTTTTTCGATCAGGTCCGCGACGTAGCGCGTGTTGACCATGATCTCCACGGCCGCCGCCCGCCGCCCGCCGGCTTTCGCGCGCACGAGGCGCTGCGACACGATCGCCTTCACGGCGGACGACAGGTCCTGCAATAGCGCGGGGCGGTTCTCGATCGGGTAGAAACTGATGATGCGGTTCAACGCGTTGTAGCTGTTGTTCGCGTGTAGCGTGGCCAGCACGAGGTGGCCGGACTGGGCGTAGGCGAGGGCGGCGGCCATCGTGTCCTTGTCGCGGATCTCGCCGATCAGGATGCAGTCCGGCGCCTGGCGCATCGAATTGCGCAGGGCGACGTCGAAGCTCTTCGCGTCGCTGCCGATCTCGCGCTGGTTGACGATCGATTTCTTGTTCTTGAACAGGTATTCGATCGGGTCTTCCAGCGTGAGGATGTGGCCGTGGCGCTGCTCATTGCGGTGGTCGAGCATGGAGGCGATCGTCGTCGACTTGCCGGAGCCCGTGGCGCCGACGATCAGCAGCAGGCCGCGCTTTTCCATGATCAGTTCCGACAGCACGGACGGCAGGCCCAGCTCGGCGAGCGGCGGGATCGTGGCGGGAACGAAACGGAACACGGCGGAGATGCTGCCGCGCTGGCGGAACGCGGAGAGGCGGAAGCGGCCCAGGTTCGGGACCGAGATCCCCATGTTGAGCTCGTTGTCGCGGTCCAGCTCGTCCATCTGCTCGGGGGAGGCGATTTCCGACAGCAGCACGCGGATGTTGTCCGGCTCGAGCTTGTTCTGGTTGATCGGGATGAGGTTCCCGTTGATCTTGATGTGGACTGGGGAATTGACCGCGAAGAACATGTCGGACGCGTTCTTTTCCTTCATCAACTGGAACAGGCGTTCCATCATCATGGTGGTCTCTCCCTTGCTTCGCGGTAATTTTTCGCGTTTACGGGATTCTAACCTGATGGCGCGGTGGCGCAAATGCAATGGTGGGCTCGGGGAGCCCACACTACAACTGCCCGGCGTGGGGTGGGCTCCCCGTGCCCACCAACTACGATTCGACGCTGCCGTAGGGTGGGCACCCCGTGCCCACGCGAGCGCGCCGGGCTTACACGCCGCGCAGCAGCTCGTTGATACCCGTCTTCGCACGGGTCTTCGCATCCACCTGCTTGACGATCACCGCGCAGTACAGGCTGTACTTGCCGTCGCTAGAGGGCAGGCTGCCCGACACGACGACCGAACCGGCCGGGATGCGGCCGTACGACACTTCACCGGTCTCGCGGTTGTAGATCTTGGTCGACTGGCCGATGTACACGCCCATCGAGATCACCGAGTTCTCTTCGACGATCACGCCTTCCACGATTTCCGAACGGGCGCCGATGAAGCAGTTGTCTTCGATGATGGTCGGGTTGGCCTGCATCGGTTCCAGCACGCCGCCGATGCCCACGCCGCCCGACAGGTGGACGTTCTTGCCGATCTGGGCGCAGGAGCCGACGGTGGCCCACGTGTCGACCATCGCGCCTTCGTCGACGTAGGCGCCGATGTTCACGTACGACGGCATCAGCACGACGTTCTTGCCGATGAACGCGCCGCGGCGCGCGACGGCCGGTGGGACGACGCGGAAGCCGCCCTTGGCGAAGTCGTCGGCCGAGTAGTTCGCGAACTTGGTCGGCACCTTGTCGTAGAACTGCAGGCTGCCGCCGAGGCCCGCCGCCGAGCCCATTGGGGTGTTGTTCTCGAGGCGGAACGACAGCAGGACGGCTTTCTTGATCCACTGGTTCACGACCCAGCTGCCGGTGTCCTTCTGGGCGACGCGCAGGCTGCCGTCGTCAAGGCCGGCCAGCACGTGGGCGACGGCGTCGCGCACTTCGGCGCTCGCACTCGTCGGGCTGATGTCTGCGCGCTGTTCCCACGCGGTGTCGATGATGGTCTGGAGTTGTTGGGTCATGATAATGGTCTATACAGGTGGTGTTTCAGGAAGCCTTGAGATCGTTGCAGAACTGGACGATGCGGTTCGCCGCTTCCAGTCCTTCGTCCACTTCGGCGACGAGCGCCATGCGGATGCGGTTGCGGCCCGGATTGCTGCCGTGCGCGTCGCGCGCCAGGTAACTGCCGGGCAAAACCGTCACATTATATTCGGCGTACAGGCCGCGTGCGAACTCCGTGTCCGACAGGCCCGTACGGCGCACGTCGGCCCACAGGTAGAAGCCCGCGTCCGGCAGCTCCACGTCCATCACCTGCTTCAGGAGCGGGGTGATGAGGTTGAACTTTTCCTTGTACAGCGTGCGGTTTTCCTGCACGTGGGCCTCGTCGTTCCACGCGGCGATCGACGCGGCCTGCACCGGCGGCGACATCGCGCCGCCGCAGTAGGTACGGTACAGCAGGAATTTCTTCATCAGTTCCGGATCGCCGGCAACGAAGCCCGAGCGCATGCCCGGCACGTTCGAGCGCTTCGAGAGGCTCGAGAACACGATCAGGTTCGCGTACGGACGCGCGCCGCCGCTGCGGCCCAGCTGGTGCGCCGCTTCCAGCGCGCCCAGCGGCGGCGTGGAACCGAAATAGATCTCGGAATAGCACTCGTCGGCCGCGATCACGAAGCCATGGCGGTCGGCCAGCGCGAACAGCTCGCGCCAGTCGTCCAGCGACAGCACGGCGCCCGTCGGATTGCCCGGGGAGCACAGGTACAGCAGCTGCACACGGGACCATACCTCGTCCGGCACGCTGGAGTAATCGCAGGCGAAGTTGCGGGCCGGCTGGGAATTCACGAAATACGGCTCGGCGCCCGCCAGGTAGGCCGCGCCTTCGTAGATCTGGTAGAACGGATTCGGGCTGACGACGAGCGCGCCCGGCTTGCGCGGATCGATCACGGTCTGCGCGATCGCGAACAGCGCCTCGCGCGAGCCGTTCACCGGCAGCACCATCGTGGCCGCATCCAGCGCCGGAATCCCGTAGCGGCGCTCCAGCCATGCGGCGATCGCGGCGCGCAGCGGCTCGTTGCCGTGCGTCGTCGGATACGTGGCGAGGCCGGCCATCGCATGCGTCAGCGCTTTCTGGATGAACGCGGGCGTCGGATGCTTGGGCTCGCCGATGCCGAGGCTGATGGCGTTGTAGTCGGGATTCGGCGTGACGCCGGCGAACAGCTGGCGCAGCTTTTCGAACGGGTACGGGTGCAGGCGGTCGAGATGTGGATTCACGGCGATGTGTTTTCCTGGCGATATTCGAGGTGAGAAGGGCAATTATAGCCACGTGAACCCGGGTGCGTTAGTATTGACGTAAGGAATCCCAATCGGACCCATTCAATCATGCAGCGCTCCGTCGACTATGTCCGCACCCTGACCGCCCAGGCGCGCAGCGCCCGGGCCAACCGCCACCTCGGCTATGCACTGGCCGGCGTGGCCGGGGCCGTGAACGCCGGCGGCTTCCTCGCCGTGCAACAGTACACGTCGCACATGACGGGCATCGTGTCGTCGGCCGCCGACAATCTCGCGCTGGGCGCCTTCGACCTCGTGCTCGACGCGCTCGGCGCCATCGTCTCGTTCCTGCTGGGCGCGGCCACCACGGCGATCCTCGTCAACTACGGCCGGCGCCGTGCGCTGGCCAGCGAATACGCGTTGCCGCTGCTGTGCGAAGCCATGCTGCTGCTCGCCTTCGGCGTGCTGGGCGCCCAGTTGTCCAGCGTGCGGGGCCTGTTCGTGCCGGCCACGGTGATGCTGCTGTGCTTTACGATGGGCCTGCAGAACGCGCTCGTGACGAAAATTTCGCATGCGGAGATCCGCACGACGCACATGACGGGCATCGTCACCGACATCGGCATCGAACTCGGCAAGATGATGTACTGGAACGTGGACGATGGCCTGACCAGCCCTCCGCACCCGCGCGTGGCCGCGAACCGCGGGCGCCTCGTCCTGCTGTGCGGCCTGCTGGGGGCCTTCTTCGGCGGCGGCGTCGCGGGCGCGCTCGGCTTCAAGATCTTCGGCTACGTGGTGACGGTGCCGCTGGCGCTGCTGCTGTGCGGCCTCGCCATCGTGCCGGCGCTGGACGACCTGCGCGCCCGGGCGCGCAGGTTCAAGTGACGCCGACGGACCGCATACGTTCGCGTGGGCACAGGGTGCCCACCCTACCGTACGCTCAGCGAGTAGGGTGGGCTCCCCGAGCCCACGCGTTACACCGTACGCTCAGTTGCCGCAGTGCGGCAGCGGCACCGACGCCGCCTTGCCGTCATACACGACCTTGACGATCTCACCGGCCTTGGGACCGCAACGCACCGCGAACGCCTGGCGGGCCGGCATGCCGTCGTAGCGGCCCTGGCGCGGCGCGATGTCGAGGCGTCTCGGCTCCGTCGTTCCACGTCATCCGCACGACCGCATACGCGCCTTTCTCGTAGGCGTAACCGTCGCCGCCGTCGTCGTACAGCTCATAGGCGCCATCCTTGCCCGGATAGACGACGAGGTCCACCGGCGCATCCGACTTCTCGTCCGCGAACTGCTTCACGGGGCCCAGCGGCAGGATGCTGCCGGCGCGGACGTAGAGGGGAATGGTCGCGATGTCGGCCTTCGCCGTCACGACCTGGCCGCCGGCCAGCCGCGCGCCGCTCCAGAAGTCGTACCACGCGTCCTTGCCGGGCAGGTAGACGTCGCGCGCCTGTGCCTTCGCCTGCACGACGGGCGCCACGAGCAGGGCCTTGCCGAACATGTACTGGTCCGGGATGTGCAGCGCGTGCTCGTCCTCGCGGAAGTCGAAGGCGAGGGCGCGCATCATCGTGCCGTCGTTGTGCGTGACGTCCCACGACGCCGAATAGATGTACGGGAGCAGGCGGTAGCGCAGGTCGATGTAGTCGCGCATGATCTTCTGCGTGGCGTCGTCGAACTGCCAGATCTCCTTGCCGTCGCCGGTGCCGTGCACGCGGAACATCGGGTTGAACACGCCGAACTGGAACCAGCGCGTGAACAGTTCCGCGTACGCCGGATCTTTCGGCGAACCGCCGAAGAAGCCGCCGATGTCGGCCGACCAGTACGGGATACCGCTCAGCATGAAATTCAAGCCGGCCGGGATCTGGCGGCGGAACACGTCCCAGTTGCCCATCGTGTCGCCCGACCACGTGATGGCCGCGTTGCGCTGCTGGCCCGCGTAGGCGGAGCGGGTCAGGATGAACGCGCGCTTGCCGGGCTGGTCGCGCTTCATCCCGTCATGCACGGCGGTCGTGTGCAGCAGAGGATAGGCGTTGTAGACGACGCTGCCCGGACCGGCGCCGGTCTGCAGTTCGCGCATCTGCCCCCACCAGCCGCCCAGTTCCGCTTCCGACGCGTCCAGCCACCAGCCGTCGAAGCCGAGCGTGCCGAGGCCGCGCATGACCTGGCGCCAGTACAGGTCGCGGGCGCGCGGGTTGTACGCGTCGTACCAGCGGCCCTTGCCGGCCGGGTAGACGTTCGGATAGGTGGGCGGGTACAGGCCGCCCATCGCGTCCAGCGCCTTCGTGTTGGCGGTATCCGGGTCGAGGCGGGCCCACACGGAGATGATCGTGTGGACGTTCTGGTCATGCAGTTTTTTCACCATCGCGGCCGGAGCGGGGAAGCGCGCCTTGTCGAATTCGTGGCTGCCCCACTGGCCCGGCAGCCAGTACTGCCAGTCCTGGATGACCGCGTCGAGCGGCACCTTCATCTCACGGTATTTCGCCGCGACCGACAGCAGCTCGTCCTGCGTCTTGTAGTGTTCCTTCGACTGCCACAGGCCCCACGTCCAGCGCGGCATCATGGGCGCCGTGCCCGTCAGGCGGCGGTAGCCCTTGATCACGTCGTCCAGTTCCGGGCCGTACATGAAGTGATAATCGACGCCGCCGCCCGCTTCCGAACGGATCAGGATCGGCGGTCCGGACGGGATGTCGACCTCGACGTCCGTGACGGCCGCGTTGTTCCACAGGATGCCGTAGCCCTTGGGCGAGACCAGCATCGGCACGGCGACGTCGCGGTTCGCCTGCTGCAGGCGCACGATGTTGCCGCCGTAGTCGAGCAGGCCATTCTGGTGCTGGCCGAGGCCGTACAGGACCGTGCCATGGTCGTCGTTATAAAAGCGCTGCACGACGCCGCGCGACAGGTCGCGGCCGCCTTCCTTGACGATCTCCTTGCCGTCCGGCGTCTGGAACGAGACGTTGCCGTCCTGGCGTCCCACGCGCACCTTCAGGCCGGCCGTGGACAGCGTCCACGCGTCGGCGGATTCACCGATGTCGAACGCGATCTTCTGCGGCTGCGCGATGACGGCCGGGTTGTAATTGCCCGTGTAGCCCGCGGGGCCGAAGCGGACGTGGACGACGCGCGGCGCCACCGGCTCGATCGTCAGCACGCCCTGGTCCGTGCGCACCTCCATGCCCGTGCCCACGCGCTGCATGGTCGGCGGCGCGGCATGTGCCGCCAGTGCGCACGCGGACAGGCCTCCAATGAATAATGATTTCCACATTTGTATTGACTCTCTGTGTGTAGTCCAGCCCAGCGGCCGGGTCAACCTGCCGTTATAGCAAAACCGCAGCGGGCATCCGTTATGAAAACGCCCACGTCCACATCTATTTTTTACCGGCCGTCCGTTCCCGCCACGCGCCGGGATTCATGCCCGACCATTCGCGGAACGCATGCGTGAACGCGCTCTGTTCCTGGAAGCCGAGCAGGAAGGCGATGTCGACGAGCGACAGCCCGTCCTGGCGCAAGTACGCCATCGCGAGCGCGTAACGGGCAGCATCGAGCACCTGCTGGAACGTCGCGCCGGCGTCGGCCAGCTTGCGCTGCAAGGTGCGCGGGGACAGGTCCAGCGCCGCGGCGATGCCGGCCAGCCGCACGGGTTCGCGGGCGAGCGCGTCGACGATGGCCGCATGGACCTGCGCGACGATCCCGCTGGCCGTTCGTTCCCGTTCGCGCAGCAGGCGTTCGGCGTGCTGCTGCAGTAGCGGGTACATGGTGATGTCCGCGGCGGGCAGCGGCAGCGCGAGGAGGGAGGCGTCGAAGTCGGCGGTGTGCGCGGACGCGCCGAAGTCCGGCATCGTGCCGAGCACGCGCGCGTACTCGGCCGGGTCGGCATCGGGCGGGCGCGCATGCGCGAACGCGAGGGCGCGCGGCGCGAGCGGACGTCCCGCGAGCCACGACCCGAACGTGCGGATGCCCGCGAACACGCTTTCCGCCAGGTGCCGGCTCGCATGCGGATAGCGGCTCGTCCACGTGTAGCGGGCGAGCGCGCCGCGCGGCTCCAGGCGCGAGCGTCCGAGGTCGTGTGCCAGCTGTTCGTAGCGTTGCGTCTGATCCAGCGCCTGGCCGATGTCGCGGCAGGCCAGCAGCACGAGGCCGTACACGCTGTACGTGCCGGGCCGCACGTGCTCGCCCATGTGCAGGCCGAAATGCGGATCGCCCGCGAGGCGGCTGCCCGCGTCCAGCAGGGCGATGTAGTCGGCGGCCGGCAGCGGGTCCGATGCGATGGCGGCGAGACCGGCGCTCGATGCCAGCGCGGCCGCGTCGATACCGCGCGCGGCGGCCGTCTCCAGCAGCGGCTGCAGATAGGCCGCGGTGACCCGGGGCGGCGTGGCTGGCATGTTCGAACAAGCGCTTGGCATGAATCCGCAATACGGTCGTGATGACGCAAGGCAGTATAGCCGCAGGATGAACACTGTGTACGGAGAAAAGACCGATGCGACGCTGGAACGGCTGGGGAGACGATACGATCGAGGTGGCGCTGGGCGAGTCCGCGCTGGATTTCCTGCGCGGGCAGGTCGGCGCCAGCGCGGCCCCGCGCGACGCCGGGTTCGACGCGCTGTGCGCTGCCCTGCCGCCGGGCCGGCTGCCGGCGCATCCTTTGGTCGATGCGGCGCCGCAGACCCGCCTGACGCATGCGGCGGGCCAGAGCCTGCGGGACTGGCTGCGCCTGCGCTACGGCCGCATCGGCACCGTGCCGGATGGCGTCGCGTTCCCGGAAAGCGGCGCCGACGTGCGCACCCTGCTGCGCTGGGCCGCGGACCACGACGCGGCCGTCGTCCCGTACGGCGGCGGCACGAGCGTCGCCGGACACCTGGATGCGGTCGGCGCGCGGCCGACCTTGTGCGTCGACATGGCGCGCATGCGGGCTCTCGTGTCCATCGACGTGGAGGCGCAGCTGGCAGTGTTCGAAGCCGGCGTGGCCGGCCCGGACCTGGAAGCGCAGCTGCGCGCGCACGGCTACACGCTCGGCCACTTCCCGCAATCGTTCGATTATTCGACGCTGGGCGGCTGGGTCGTGACGCGTTCGTCCGGCCAGCAATCGCTGCACTACGGCCGCATCGAGCAGCTGTTCGCCGGCGGCCGGGTGGAGACGCCCGCCGGCCCGCTCGCCATCCCCACCTTTCCCGCGTCCGCCGCGGGCCCCGACCTGCGCGAACTGGTGCTGGGGTCGGAAGGACGGCTCGGCATCCTGACGGAAGCGGCGGTGCGCATCAGCCGCCTGCCCGAATACGAAGCGTTCCACGCCGTGTTCTTCCCCGACTGGACGGCGGCCGAGCGGGCCGCGCGCACCATCGTGCAGGCGCGACTGGGCCTGTCGATGCTACGCCTGTCGAACGCGGTGGAGACGGCGACGATGCTCACCCTGGCCGGCCACGGCCGCCAGGTGGCGCTGCTGGAGACGTGGCTGAAGCTGCGCGGCGCTGGCCCGGATAAATGCATGCTGCTCGTGGGCGCGAGCGGAGAGAAGGCGCAGGCACGTGCCGCGCTGAAGCCGGCGCTGGCGCTCGCGCGGCGCGATGGCGGCGTGCACGTCGGCCGGGGACTCGGCGAGCGGTGGAAGCGCAACCGCTTCCGCAACGTCTACCTGCGCAACAGCGCGTGGACGTACGGCTATGCGATCGACACGGTGGAGACGGCGCTCGATTGGCCGCGCGTCACGCCCGCCATGCGTGCCATCGAACGGGCCGCGCACGACGCCCTCGCGCGCGACGGCGAGCGGGTGCACGCGTACACGCACCTGTCGCACCTGTATCCGCAGGGCGCGAGCGTCTACTCGACGTTCATCTGGCGCCTGGCGGGCGACTACGACGCGGACCTCGCGCGCTGGCGCCTGCTGAAGACGGCGGTGTCCGAAGCGATCGTCGCGAGCGGCGGCACGATCAGCCACCAGCACGGCGTGGGCCGCGACCACGCGCCGTGGCTCGCGCACGAAAAGGGAGAACTGGGCATGGCCGCGCTGCGCACCCTGTTCCGCGCATTCGATCCGGACGGCCGCATGAACCCGGGCAAGCTGGTGACGCCATGAGCGGCGCCTTCTCCGCGCTGTGGCAGCGGGGCGGTCGCGCGGGCCTGGCGGACGTGCTGGCGCGCGACTGGGACGTGCTCGTGATCGGCGGCGGCATCAGCGGCGCCGGCGTGCTGCTGGAGGCCGCACGGCGGGGGCTGAAGGCGCTGCTGGTCGAGCGCCACGATTTCGCGTGGGGCACGTCGAGCCGCTCGTCGAAGCTCGTGCACGGCGGCCTGCGCTACCTGAAGGGCGGCCACGTGCGGCTGACGGCGGAATCCGTGCGCGAGCGCGAGATGCTGCTCGCCTGCGCGCCCGGCCTCGTCGAACCGCAGGGCTTCGCGTTCGCGCAGTACGAGGGCGGGCGAGGCCGGCGCAGCTTCCTGGCCGGCCTCGCGGTCTACGACATGATGGCGGGCCGGCGCGAGCGGCACTGGCTCGATGCCGACGATTTTCTGATGGCGGCGCCGAATGTAAAGCGGGACGGTCTTGCGGGCGGCATCGTCTACACGGACGCGCGCACGGACGATGCCCGCCTCGTGCTGCGGGTCTTGCGCGAGGCGCTCGATCATGGCGCGGCGGCCGTCAATTATCTCGGTGCGAGCGAGTTGCTGCGCTCCCCGGATGGCCGCGTGTGCGGGGCGCTGCTCGCCGGCGACGGTACTGACTACGCGGTGCGTGCCCGGGTCGTCGTCGATGCGACGGGCGCGTGGTCCGGCCCTCTGCACGGCGCCGGCCCGCGCCTGCGTCCGCTGCGCGGCAGCCATCTCGTGCTGCCCGCGTGGCGGCTGCCGCTGGCGCGCGCGGTGAGCCTGATGCATCCGCACGACGGCCGGCCCGTGTTCGCGTTTCCGTGGGAAGGCGCAACGCTGGTCGGCACGACGGACCTGGACCACACCGACGGCATGGATCGCGCGGCCCGCATCACGCGGGCGGAAGTGGCTTATCTGATGGCGGCGCTGCAGGCGCAGTTCCCGCATCTGCAACTAATCGACCGGGACGTCGTGGCCACTTACGCGGGCGTGCGCCCCGTCGTCGCGGGCAAGGAGGGCGGGGCGCCGTCGCGGGAAGGGCGCGAGCATGTCGCGTGGAGTTCGGCCGGCCTCGTGGCGATTGCCGGCGGCAAGCTCACGACGTTCCGCGCCATTGCGCTCGATGCGCTGCGGCTGGTAAAACAGCAGCTGCCCGGCTGGAACGATCCGCTCGATGCGCGCGCCGTGTTCGCGCCCGTGTCCCAGGTCGGCGCCGGTGTGCCGCGGCGTCTCCACGGCCGTCATGGCGCTCGCGCGGCGGCGCTGCTGGACGCCGCGCGGCCCGGCGAACTGGAACGGATCCCCGGGACGGAGACCGCGTGGGCCGAACTGCGCTGGGCCGCACGCGCCGAAGCCGTCCGCCGGCTGGACGACATGCTGCTGCGCCGCACGCGCCTCGGTCTGCTGCTGCGCGACGGCGGCACGGCGCACATGGACCGCATCCGCGCCATCTGCCAGCCGGAGCTCGGCTGGGACGATGCCCGCTGGGCGCAGGAAGACGCCGCGTACCGCGCGCACTGGACCTTTCACCACGGTTTGCCACATGAAGACTAGAAAGCACTGCGACGCGACGACGATCCTCGCCATCGACAACGGCACCCAGAGCGTGCGCGCGCTGCTGTTCGACCTCGCCGGGAACATCGTCGCGAAATCGCAGGTGATGCTGGACCCGTATTTCTCCACGCAGCCCGGCTGGGCCGAGCACGACCCCGAGGATTACTGGCAGGCGTTGTGCCGCGCATGCCAGGGCCTGTGGACGCAGCCCGGCGTCCGGCGCGACGCCATCGCCGGCGTGGCCGTGACGACGCAGCGCGGCACCGTCGTGAACCTCGACCGCAACGGCCGGCCACTGCGGCCCGCGATCACATGGCTCGACCAGCGCCACACCGACACCGTTCCGCCGCTTTCGTGGTGGTGGCGCACGGCGTTCAAGCTCGCGCGCGTGGACGGCACCATCGATTATTTTCGAGGCGAGGCGGAGATCAACTGGATCCGCGCGCACGAGCCCGACGTGTGGGCCGCGACGGACAAGTTCCTGCTGCTGTCCGGCTACCTGAACTGGCGGCTGTGCGGGCGCTTCGCGGATTCGTCCGGCTCGCAGGTCGCGTACGTTCCATTCGATTACAAGCGCCGCCGCTGGGCCGGCCCGCGCGACTGGAAGTGGCAGGCGCTGGCCGTCGAGCCGCGCATGCTGCCGGAACTCGTCGAGCCGGGCGACCGCCTGGGCGAGATCGGTCGGGATGCGTCCGACGCGACCGGCATCCCGGCCGGCACGCCGCTGCTGGCCGCGGCGGCCGATAAAGCCTGCGAGGTGATCGGTGCCGGCTGCCGCGAACCGCACGTCGGATGCCTCAGCTACGGCACGACGGCGACCATCAACACGACGGGCACGCGCTACGTCGAGGTGACGCCCTTCTTGCCGCCGTATCCGGCCGCGATCCCGGGCGCGTACAGCAGCGAGGTGCAGGTGTTCCGCGGGTACTGGATGGTCAACTGGTTCAAGGAGCAGTTCGGCCACCGCGAACAGCAGCGCGCGCTGGCGGAAGACGTGGCGCCGGAACAGCTGTTCGACCAGCTGGCGCGTTCCGTCCCGCCCGGATCGATGGGGCTGATGCTGCAGCCGTACTGGACGCCCGGCATCCGCGTGCCGGGCCGCGAAGCGAAGGGCGCGATCGTCGGCTTCGGCGACGTGCACACGCGGGCGCACGTGTACCGCGCGATCCTGGAAGGCCTCGCGTACGCGCTGCGCGAGGGGAAGGAACGCATCGAAAAGCGCAGCGGCGTGGCGATCACGGAACTGCGCGTGTCCGGCGGCGGATCGCAGAGCGATTGCGCGATGCAGCTGACGGCCGACATCTTCGGCCTGCCGACGTCGCGCCCGCACGTGTACGAGACGTCCGGGCTGGGCGCCGCCATCGACGCGGCCGTGGGGCTGGGGCTGCACTGCGATTTCGCCACGGCGATCGGCGCGATGACGCGCGTGGGGCGGGTGTTCGAGCCGGTGCCGGCGCATCGCGACGTGTACGAGCGGCTGTACCGGCAGGTCTATTTGAAGATGTATCGGCAGTTGCAGCCGTTGTATCGGGAGATTGCGGAGATTACCGGGTATCCGAAGCGCTGACTGGCGTCGGCCCTGCTGCTTGCTCCAAAAGCAACAAGCTCATACACTGAGCCTTCCGAGTTACCCTGTGGAGTGGCTGTGAACGACGACCCGACCGATTCCCCGGAGAATAGCGAGTTCATCACTTCTGTTCCCTGCCTTCACACGGAACGGCTCCTCCTGCGCGAATACCGGCGCGAGGACTTCGACGCATTCGCGGCACACCTGGCCGACCCGGTCAGCGCGGCCCACCTGGTCCCGGCCGACCGCCATGCCGCCTGGCGCATCTTTTGTTCGCAAGCGGGACTGTGGCTCATCCACGGTGCCGGGTGGTGGGCTGTCGAGGAAAAGGCGACGGGTCGGCTCGTCGGGAGCGTCGGCGCGTTCTTTCGCGAGGATTCCGCCGTGATGGAGCTTGGCTGGAATACCTATCGCGAATGTTGGGGCCGCGGATTCGCGAACGAAGCGGCGGCGGCCGCCATGCACCATGCGCTCGAGGTCCGGCGCGAACCGAAAGTCCGCGCTGTCATCGCTGCGGCCAATGAATCGTCGCTGCGCGTCGCCCAACGCCTTGGCCTGACTTACGAAGCGGACACCGAGATATACGGCAAAGCGGTCGGCATTTATACGCGAGCGCGGGGAAGCCCGGTCGTTTAGGCGCGCAGGAGCACACGGCAAAGTGGGGCGTCACGGCGTCCGATGGTCGGGCGATTGCCCATCGCCACGCGCCATCCGCAGTGTCGGATTGGCCAGCGTCACGACGCTCGTCCCCACTGACGCCGCGCACAGCATCAGCAGGCCTGTCCCCCATACCTTGTCCAGGTTCAGGTCGAACCCGCCGATATACCACGGATAGTAAAAATCGCCCCCGAACACGAAACCGCCGCCGCGCTCCGTGATCGGGCCGAACAGCAAGACGGAGACGGCGAGGTTAGTGGCGATGACCGGAGCGCGCGACAAGCGCGTCCCAAGATAGCGGGTCAGCAGCCAGTTGAGCAGCACAAGCGCCGGGGCCACCCAGTACGGATACAGAACAATAACGATGAAGAATACCCAGTCGCCAAGGCTGGTCATGGGAAATTCACAGGATCAATACGCCGCCGCGTCGTGCACCACATCCCACGCCGCCCCGACGATGGTCGATTCCACCCGATTGCGCCCCCCGGCCTTGGCCGCATACATCGCGCGGTCCGCGCACACGAACAGGTTGTCGATCGCATCGAGCTGCGTCGGCACGATCGTCGCCACGCCCACGGACACCGTGAGCCAGGTTGACGTCGTCGAACCTGGATTCGGGATTTCCAGCGCCGCTACGGCCGCGCGGATCATCTCCGCCAGGAGCGCCGCGTTTTCCGCGGGCGTCTCGGCGAACAGCAGCACGAATTCCTCGCCGCCGTAGCGTGCCGCCAGGTCGGTCGGGCGCGCGGCGTGGTCCTGCAGCGTCTGCGCGACCTTCTGCAGGCAGACGTCGCCCGCCGCGTGGCCCAGCGTGTCGTTGTACAGCTTGAAGTGGTCGACGTCCAGCACGACCAGCGACAGCGGCTGGGCGTTGCGGATGGCGCGGTGCCATTCCTTGTCCAGGAAGGCGTCGAAGTGGCGGCGGTTGGCGATCTTGGTCAGCGGGTCCAGCATCGCGGCGCGCTGCAGCGCGTCCTCGGATTGCTTGTGGTGCGTGATGTCGTGCAGCAGGACGACGAACAGGCCGTCCGCCGCGTGCATCGGCGTCATCGTCAGGTCCATCGCGCGCAGGTTGCCGTCGCGGTGGCGGATCTTCACTTCGCGCGTGCCGTAGGCCATCGCATCGAGGCCTTCGCAGCAGCCGGGTTCCTTGCAGTCCAGCAGCTCCTTCAGCGACTGGCCGACCAGCTCCTCGGGCGCATAGCCCAGGTAGCGGTCGCACGCCGGGTTCGCGTACTGCACGCGGCCGCAGCCCTCGACGATCAGCAGGCCCTGGTCCATGCTGTTGACGATCATGCGCAGGCGGTCGGTCTGTTCCGACTGGGCGTCGCCGCTGCGCAGGCGCAGCTGGGCGCGCACGCGGGCGCACACTTCTTCCAGGCGCAGGGGCTTCGGGATGTAGTCGGCGGCGCCCGTGTCGAAACCGGCGACGATGTCTTCCGTCTCGCCGCGCGCGCTCATGAAGATCACGGGGATGCGCGTCGTGGCCGGATGCGCCTTCAGGCGGCGGCACGTCTCCAGGCCGTCGATGCCGGGCATGACGACGTCCAGCAGGATCAGGTCCGGCTTGACGCGTTGGGCGATGTCCAGCGCGCGGTCGCCGGAAGTGGCGACGAACGTCTGGTAGCCTTGACGCAGCATCATCGAACGCAGCGTGCCGAGGTTGTCGGGCGCGTCGTCGACGATGAGGATGGCGGGCTTGCGCGGGTCGGCAAGCGGCACGGGCACTGGGTTGGTCATACGGTGCTTTGCGAGGACTGCACGTTTATATTGCGTCCAAAATCATACACCTCGTAGCACTGACGTGGGGCAACAAGTTCTTTTACAGATGGAAAAATCTGTAACTTTTGCGCAACTTACAATTGTCTGACGTGTTCAACAATTGTTGATGCCCGGCGGTATCGCTACCGCCGGGCTGGAACAAGGGCTTACATCTGGTCCTTGATCAGCTTGCCGAGGGTCGCGATGCCTTCGCGGATGCGCTCCGGCGGCACCGTCACGAACGACAGGCGCAGCGTGTTCGTTTCCGGCTTGTTGGCGTAGAACGGGGCGCCCGGGACGAACGCGACGCGGGCGGCGATCGCCTGGTCCAGCAGTTTCATCGCGTCGATGTGCTTCGGCAGCGTGACCCAGATGAACATGCCGCCTTCCGGACGGGTCCACGTCACGCCTTCCGGGAACTGCTCGGCCATCGCGTCCAGCATCACCTGGCACTGGTTGGCGTACAGGTTGCGGATGGTCGGGATGTGTTCGTTCAGGAAGCCGTCCTTGACGACTTCGTGCACGACCATCTGCGTCAGCGTGGCGGTGTGCAGGTCGGCGGCCTGCTTGGCCAGCTCGAGGCGGCGCACGAGCGGCAGCGGGGCGACGACGTAGCCCAGGCGGATGCCCGGCGTCAGCACTTTCGAGAACGAGCCCATGTAGATGACGCCGTCCGGGTTCATCGACAGCATGCGCGGCATCGGCTCGCCCTTGTACGACAGCGCGCCGTACGGATCGTCCTCGATCAGCGGCAGGCCGAGGCGGGCGCAGGTTTCCACCAGTTCGCGGCGGCGCTCGATGGACAGCGAGCGGCCGGTCGGGTTCTGGAAGTTCGGCAGCGAGTACAGCAGGCGTGCACCCTTGGCCAGCGGCTCGATCGACGACGGCACGAGGCCGTGGTCGTCCGTGTCGACCGACTGGAATTCCGGACGGTAGACCGAGAACGCTTGCAGCGCGCCGAGGTAGCTGGGGGTTTCCACCAGCACGCGCGAGCCTTCGTCGATCAGGACCTTGCCGAGCAGGTCGAGGGCCTGCTGCGAGCCGGACACCATCAGGATCTGTTCCGGCACGATTCTTGAACCTTCCGTGGACAGGTAGTCAGCCACCCATTCGCGCAGCGGCGCGTAGCCGTCCGTCGGGCCGTACTGCAGCGCTTGCTTGCCGTTTTCGCTGAGCACCTTGTCGTAGGCTGCCTTCATGCGTTCGACGGGGAAGGTGGCGGGCGAGGGCAGGCCGCCGGCGAAGGAGATGATCTCCGGACGCTGGGTGATCTTCAGGATCTCGCGGATCGCCGAGCTTTGCAGCTGCTGGGCACGTTCCGAGAACTGCCACTGGATGGGATTGGGGTTTTCGATTTTCATACTGGTCTCACAGGAAGGGCCACGATGGTGCGTCGGCCATTATAAAGCACGCCGGGTAGGCTGCTCTCTCAATAGAGGAGCACGCCTGATAAGCATGCTCCGGTTAAATTTCTGTAGCAGGCCGATAGTTTATTCCACTTCGGCGATCAGTTCGATCTCGACCGAGGCACCGAGGGGCAGCGACGCCACGCCGAAGGCCGAGCGCGCGTGCTTGCCCGCGTCGCCGAACACTTCGCCCAGCAGTTCCGAGCAGCCGTTCGTGACGAGGTGCTGTTCCGTGTAGTCCGGCGTCGACGCGACCAGGCTCATCACCTTGACGATGCGCTTCACGCGGTTCAGGTCGCCGCCGACGGCCGCCTGCAGCGTGCCGATCAGGTCGACCGCCACGGCGCGCGCCGCCGCCTTGCCCTGTTCCGTCGTCTTGTCCTTGCCCAGCAGGCCGGTGTGCACCGTGCCGTCCGCATTCTTGGAAATGTGGCCGGACAGGAAGACCAGGTTGCCGGTCTGTGCATACATGACATAGGCAGCCGCCGGCGTCGCCGGTGCCGAGAGGGTGATGTTCAGTGCGTTGAGTTTGTCGTAGACGGACATGGATTCCCCAGGGTTGTTTGAAAAGAAAGCCGTTATTGTACGACTTGCCGGACGGCGTGGGCGTGCCTGAATACATAGTCATTATCGCCTCACCTGCATGCGCCGGCCCAGTGCCACGGTCGCGATCACGGCCAGCGCGAAGCCGACGTTGGCCAGTGTGAGCGTTTCGCCGAGCAGGACGGCGGCCCCGGCCAGCGACAGGAACGGCTGCAGCAGCTGCACCTGTCCCACGCGGGCGACGCCGCCCAGCGCCAGGCCGCGGTACCAGAAAAAGAAGCCGATGAACATCGAGAAGACGGTGACGTAGCCGAACGCGAGCCAGCTGGCCGGGCCGACGTCGCTCAGGCGGCCGATCTGCTCGCCCTCCAATACCAGCAGCAGGACGGCGGCCGGAACGGCGGCCAGTACGAGCGCCCAGCAGATCGTTTCCTGCCCGCCCAGCGTGCGCGCCAGGCGGCCGCCTTCCGCATACCCGGCCGCGGCGGAGACGATGGCGCCGAACATCAGTACATCGGCCGCCTGCAGCGCGCCACCGCCCTGGCTCAGCGCGAACGCGACGACCAGCCCGGAACCCAGCAGCGCGACGAACCAGAACCGGTTCGATGGCCGCTCGTAGCCCCGAACGGCCGCGTACAGCGCGGTCGCCAGCGGCAGCATCCCCGCCAGCACGGCACCGTGCGACGCCGGCACGCTGCGCATCGCGATCGAGCTGAGCAGCGGAAACCCGAGCACGCAGCCGAGCCCCACGATGACCAGGGGCCGCAGCGCCGCGCGTCCCGGCCACGCCACGCGGCGCATGCGCAGCCAGCCGGCGGCCAACACGGCGGCGCCCAGCGCGCGTGCCAGCGTGAGGAACAGTGGATCGAGCTCGCGCACCGCGAGCCGCGTGAACGGCAGGGTGAGGCTGAAGATGGCGACGCCGATCAGGCCGAGCAGCATGCCCCGCGCTTCGTCGGACGTCGTGCCGACGGTCGGCGTCGGTGTGAGGGTGGTGGGACGCATCAGTTCTCCGGTTGTCGTTGCAGCAAACTTTGGTCAGGGTTATGCTAGTCCGGACGAGCAGTACAGTCCCTATACACTTACCGATATCCTTTTCGCACTGTAATGGTGAAATGACCGATACAACGATCCCGACCTTGCTGTCACGCGATTCCGGCGAACCGCTGGCCGACCAGATCGTCCGGATGATCAGCGCGCGGATCGACGACAAGCAGCTGCGCGTCGGTAGCCGCATGCCCTCGATCCGCCGCTTCGCCGCGGCGCATGGCGTCTCGCCGTTCACGGTCGTGGCCAGCTACGACCGCCTCGTCGCGCAGGGCTACCTGGAATCGCGCCGCGGCGCCGGCTTCTTCGTGCGCGAGCGGGCGCCGCTGAATACGGCGCTGCGCCGCGACGACCCGGACATTGCGGGCGCGCTGGAAAAGCGCGCGCTGGACGTCGTCTGGCTGGTCCGCCACATGTTCCGCCAGATGCCGGGCCAGCCGACGAGCGCGGCGGGCGTGCTGCCGACCGCGTGGCTGGACGGGCAGGGCGTCGCCAACGCGCTGCGCGCCGTCAGCCGCCAGAACAGCAGCGCGCTGCTGAACTACGCCAGCCCGCAGGGGTACGCGCCGCTGCGCAAACAGCTGCAGCGCAAGCTGGCGGAACTGGAAATCGCGGCCGCGCCCGAACAGTTCGTGACGACGCTGGGCGTGACGCAAGGCCTGGACCTCGTCGCGCGCGAGTTCTGCCGCCCCGGCGACACCGTGTTCGTCGACGACCCGGCCTGGTTCCTGATGTTCGGCTCGTTCGCCGCGATGGGACTGAAAGTGGTCGGCATCCGGCGCCAGGCGGACGGCCCGGACCTGGCCGAGTTCGAGGCGCTGGCGGCGCTGCACAAGCCGCGCCTGTACATCATCAACTCGGTGCTGCACAACCCGAGCTCCACGTCGCTGTCGGCCGCGAAGGCCTTCCAGATCCTGCGCATCGCCGAGCGCCACGACATCACGATGGTGGAAGACGACATCTATTGCGACCTGCACCCGGGCGGTTCGCAGCCCGCCACGCGGCTGGCGGCGCTGGACCAGCTGCAGCGCGTGATCTACCTGGGCGGCTTTTCGAAATCGCTGGCGCCGAACCTGCGTGTGGGCTTCATCGCGGCCTCGAGCGACATCGCGCAGCGCCTGGCCGACCGCAAGATGCTGGCGACGCTCTCCACGAGCGACCTGGGCGAGCGGGTCGTTTATAAAATCCTGTCCGAGGGCGTGTACCGCAAGCACCTGGACCGCATCCGTACCCGCCTGGACGCCATCCGCCCGCCGGTGCTGCGCCGCATCGAGTCGCTCGGCATGACCCTGGAGCCGGCGCCGACGGCCGGCATGTTCGCGTGGGCGGACTGCGGCCGCGACACGAACGTGCTGGCCGCCCGCGCGATGGACGAGGGCTTGCTGCTGGCGCCCGGCAGCCTGTTCTCGCCGACCCAGCTGCCGTCCACGAAGCTGCGTCTGAACGTGGCAGCCATGGAGGACGACACCGCGTGGCGCTTCCTCGAGCGCTCATTGGCCTGATGGTCAGGGGAGCTTGATCGACACGACGCCGGCCAGCAGCACCAGCGCGCCGGCGAACCGGACGCCGGAGACGGCGCTCTTCGGCAGCCCGAACAGGCCGAACCGGTCGGTCAGGATCGCCACGACCTGTTGCCCGGCGATCGTGAATCCGACCGTCGCGGCCGCGCCGATCACGGGCAGCGCGAGGAAGACGGTCGTGACGTAGCACACGCCCACCGGTCCGCCCAGCCACGCCCACCACGGTATGGCGCACAGCCCGCCGAGCTGCGGACGTTCGTTGCGATTCAAGGCCATCGCGAGGGCGAGCACGATCGCCATGCCCGCCGTCGCGACGGCGAAACTCGCGAGCGACACGACCAGCGGCGCACCGACGGTCCGCGCGACGGCCGCGTTGAGCGCACCCTGCATGGGCAGCACGCCGCCGCACAGCGCGGCCGCCGCGACCCACGCCGGCTCAATCCGGCGGGGCGGGGCACCTGCCGCGGGACGCTGGCCACGCACGATCAACAGGATGCCGGCGGCGACGCAAGCGGCGCCCAGCCACGTGAACGGTCCGGGCGCGCGCTGGACGACGCCCAGCAGGCCGGCACCGTCCAGCAGCAGCGAGGTGAACGCCTGCCCCGCGATGAACAGCCCGATCGTGGTGACGGCGCCGATGCGCGGGATGAACACGATCCCCGCGACGACAAACAGGGCGCTGGCGAGGCCGCCCAGCAGCTGCCACCAGTGGGCTTGCCCCAGCCGGCCCAGCGCGGGCAGGGCGCCGCCGGCGGTGACGGCCAGGAACAGCAAGACGGTGGCGACGAACAGTTGCAAGGTCGCGGCGGCGAACGGACTCGCGACGGCCTTGCCCAGGCGCGCATTGGCGGCAGCCTGCAACGGCAGGCCGCAGCCTGCCAGGAAGGCGATAACGATATAGATCGTATTCATGTCAGGCTTTCCGCATCTTGCTCGCGGCCCGCGCGACGGCCGGACGCTCCGCGATCCTGCGCAGCCAGGCGTCCACGTGCAAATAGTCGCGCGGGGCGATGCCCGGCTCGTCGCAGGCGACGTGGTGGCCCCGGTAATCGAGGCCGGGTTCTTCCAGCGCGATGATGAGTTTCCTGCCGTTCGGGGTGGCGGCGACATAAGCGGTATACATGCTTCCCTCCTGTGATTGACAGGGGAGAGCGTAGCTTGTGCAAAAATGGATGAACATTCTATTTGTTCAGACATTGCTTGTCTGTTTTTGCATATCCATGGACTGGGACGACTGTCAATACTTTCTGGCGGTGGCGGGCAGCGGGTCCGTCTCGGCCGCCGCGCGCCGGCTCGGCCAGAGCCACTCGACGGTGCTGCGCCGGCTGGACAAGCTGGAGACGGCGCTCGACGTCCGCTTGTTCGAGCGCTTCCAGACCGGCTACGTGCTGACGGCGAGCGGCGAGGAGTTGCAGGCCATGCTGGCGCCAATCGGCGAGGGCATGCAGGACATCGAGCGGAAGCTGGCCGGGCAGGATGCGGCACTGCAGGGCACGATCCGCGTCACGACGACCGATACCCTGATGGCCGTGCTGCTGCCGGTGCTGGCGGATTTTCGCGCGCGCTACCCCGGCATCCAGTTGCAGATCACGGTCAACAACAGCTTCCTGAATTTGTCGAAGCGCGATGCGGACGTCGCCATCCGGCCGTCGAACACGCCGCCGGACAACCTCGTCGGCCGCAAGGCCGGCACCCTGCGCACGGCGCCGTACGCGTCGGCGGCCTATCTGGCGCAGCGGCCGCGGGGAGACCACGCGTGGATCGCGCCCGACGACAGCCTCGCGCACCTGCGCCAGGCCAGCTGGCTGCGCGAGCACGTGCCGGCGGAGAAAATCGCCGCCAGCGTGGATTCGCTGCTGGGCATGGCGGCTGCCGTCGAGGCCGGCCTGGGCGCCGGCATGCTGTTGTGCCTGCTTGCGGATGCACGGCCGGGGCTCGTCCGGCTGGCCGATCCCGATCCGGCGCTGGACACGGACGTGTGGATCCTCACGCATCCCGACCTGAGGCGCGTGCAGCGGATCCGGATGTTCACGGCGTTCGTCTGCGACGGGCTCGCGGCGGTGCTCGGCCCGGCTTGACAGGCATATTCTCTTGTCCTACGCTGCGCGGTCCGCGGCGGACAGACAAAGGAACAGCATGCACGCAGCAACGATTTTTAGAGCCGGGATGGCCGTCCTGCTGACAGCTGCACTGACGCCGGCGCAGGCCGGCCGGCTGGACGACATCGCCGCGCGCGGCGTGCTGCGCGTGGGCAGTACGGGCGACTACAAGCCTTTCAGCTACCGGCAGGCCGGCGGCGGCTTCATCGGCATGGACGTGGAGCTGGCAGGCGAACTGGCGCGCTCGCTCGGCGTGCGGCTGGAACTGGTGCCGACCACCTGGCCGACGCTGATGGCCGACCTGGGGGCGGACAAGTTCGATCTCGCGCTGAGCGGCGTCTCGGTGACGGCCGAGCGCCAACGGCAGGCGCTGTTTTCGGTGCCGTATCTGCACGACGGCAAGACGCCGATCACGCGCTGCGAGAACGTCGCCCGGTACCAGGCGCTGGCGCAGATCGACCGGCCGGAGGTGCGGCTGATCGTCAATCCGGGCGGCACCAACGAGCGCTTCGCGCGCGCCCGGGCGCCGCACGCCCGGCTGATCGTGTACCCGGACAATGTGACCATCTTCGGCCAGATCGTCAGCGGTGCGGCCGACCTGATGATGACCGACGCCATCGAAACCCGTTTGCAGCAGCGCCTGCATCCGCAGCTGTGCGCGGTGCATCCGGAGGCGCCGTTCGACATGGCGGAGAAGGCCATCCTGCTGCCGCGCGATGCGGCGCTGAAGACGTACGTCGACCGCTGGCTGCAGCAGCGCCTCGACGACGGCGACGTGCCGCGGCGCCTGGACCGCTGGCTGGCGTTCCCCTGGGGGCTGGAGCCGCTGCGCCAGGCCATCGACCAGCGCCTGCTGCTGGCGCAGGATGTGGCGCGGGCCAAGTGGAATGCGAAGGCGGCCATCGAAGACCTGCCGCGCGAGGAACAAGTCATCGCCGCGGCCGTGCGCCAGGGCGGCGTGCTGGGCCTGCCGGAAGCATGGATCCGCACCGTGTTCCGGGCGCAGATCGAAGCCTCCAAGACGGTGCAGCGCGCGCTGTACGAGCGCTGGCAAGCGGAGGGCGCCGGCCGCTTCGACGACGCGCCCGACCTCGGCAAGGCCATCCGTCCCGAGCTGGACCGCCTCACGACCCAGCTGCTGCGCGCCATGGCCGACAACCAGGCCCTGTTGCATGACAGCGGCCGCAAGGCCGACGTCGCCGTCGCCATGCATGCGCTGCAGGCACGCGCCGTCAATCCGGCGGCGGCCGGGCAGGCACTGGCGCCGTTCCTGTCCGCTACGCCATCGGCTGGCGAATGACCGTCTTCCACCGGGCCGGATCGGCACGGCGGATGTCGCTCAGGTAGATTTCGTGGTGCTTGCCGGCGAGGCGGCCGCGCGCCTCGATGAAATCGTGCACCCGCTGGATCGTCGGCCCCTCTTCGGTGAACGGGCCGACATGCAGGATCTGGGCGCACGGGCCTTCCGTGAAATGTTCGATCCGCAGCGCGTCCACGGTGTGCAGGCCCTTCTTGCGCTTCACTTCCGCCATCGCGTCGCGCAACAGCGATTCGTCGACGAAGGCCGGCTGGTGGATCATCATCGTCCACCGCCACTTCGTCCGGTCGTTGGCGACGAACGACGCCATGTCGTCCGACCACCACAGGCCCTCCAGCGGCATCACCGCGTAGTCGATGGCCGCCGGTCCCTTCTTGACCATGAACTTGGCCGTATAGGACACGGAGAACAGCGCTTCCACGGCCCGCGCATAGTGCGGCGACGTGTTCGGATCGCCCGCGCCGTCGATCATCAGGTAGCGGATTGCGGGGACGTCCACGTGCACGACGTCGCGCGCGGACGGCTGGTACAAATGCTTGAGGTCTTTCTTGAGGTCGATTTTGTTCACGGGGCTATCTCTCCAGTAGCGCACTCGACCGTGCACGCTCCAGCAGCAGCGCCTGCTCGCGCTCGTTCTGCGTGAGGCCGGCAGCCCGTTCGAACTCCGCCTTCGCTTCCGCATGCCGGCCCAGTTTCGCCAGCAGGTCGCCGCGCACGCTCGGCAGCAGGTGGTAGTTGCGCAGCGCCGGCACGTCGAGCAGCGCGTCGGCGAGGGCCAGGCCCGCGTCGGGACCATAGGCCATGCCCAGTGCCACGGCGCGGTTCAGTTCCACGACGGGAGATGGCGTCAGTTGCGACAGCGCATCGTACAGCGCGGCGATGCGGGCCCAGTCGGTCGCGTCGGGCGTGAGCGCGCGCGCGTGGCAGGCGGCGATGGCGGCCTGCAGCGCGTACGGGCCGAGGGCGCCGAGGCGGCCCGCGCGGTCGAGCGCGGCCAGGCCGCGGCCGATCAGCAGGCGGTCCCAGCGCGAGCGGTCCTGGTCCATCAGCAGGATCGGCGCGCCGTCCGGGCCCGTGCGTGCGCGCTCGCGCGAGGACTGGATTTCCATCAGCGCGACGAGGCCGTGGACTTCGCCCTCGTCGGGCATCAGTTCCGCCAGCACGCGGCCGAGGCGCAGCGCCTCGCGGCACAGTGTCGGCCGCAGCCATTCGTTGCCCGCGCTCGCGGAATAGCCTTCGTTATAAATCAGATAGATCACCTGCAGCACGGACGCGAGGCGCGGCTTGAGTTCGTCGTCGCGCGGCACCTCGAACGGCACGCGCGCTTCCGCCAGCGTGCGCTTGGCGCGCACGATGCGCTGGGCAACCGTCGCTTCCGGCACGAGGAAGGCGCGGGCGATTTCTCCGGTGGCGAGGCCGCCCAGCAGTTTCAATGCCAGCGCCGCGCGCGCCTCGGCCGACAGCACGGGGTGGCAGCAGACGAAGATCAGGCGCAGCACGTCGTCGTCGATCTCGCCGGCGGTCTCCTGCGTCAGCGCGGCCAGCTCGGCCGGGTCGCGGAAACTGCCGCCGTCCGCGAGCAGGTTGTCCATCTCCCAGCTCAGCTCGCCTTCCTTGCTGGCGTGCATGGCGTGGTGGCGCAGGTGGTCGAGGGCGCGCCGCTTGGCCACCTGCATCAGCCACGCGCCGGGACGGTCCGGCACGCCGTCCGCCGGCCAGCGCTCCAGCGCTTCCAGCAGCGCATCCTGGGCGAGTTCCTCGGCCCGGCCGAGGTCGCGCAGCATGCGGGTCAGCGCGCCGACGATGCGCGCCGACTCCATGCGCCAGACGGCCTCGACGATCTTGCCCGTGTCGGCGCCGCGCGTCATGTCACGGACGGTTCCAGGCCGGTTGCGGGGCCAGCTCGGCGCGCAGGGCGGCGTCGAGCTGTTCGGCGCGCACGCTGGCATCCTCGCGCAGCCGCGCCGTGGCCGCATCGACCGGCGCGTGCTTGCCCAGCGGCGCGATCAGTGCCACCGGCCGGACCTCGACCTCGACTTCCGGCCCGGTCGGATAGGGCAGGGTGCGCGCCCAGTCCAGCGCGGCATCGATGGAGGACGCGCGGATCATCCAGAAGCCGGCGATCAATTCCTTGGCTTCCGCGAACGGGCCGTCGATGATGCTGGCGCCGCCGTTCGCCACGCGCACGCGGGCGCCGCGCGCGGTGGATTTCAGGCCGTCGCCGGCCAGCAGCGTGCCGGCCGCCGCGTGGATGGCGTTGAAGGCGTTCAGCCGGTCCAGCTTTTCCTGCAGCGGGATGGCGTCGCGCTCGGTGCCGGCGTCGGACCGCAGCAGGATCGCGTAGCATGTGTCGTCGCCGGCGGCGCCGGGCGGGATGCCCGCGCAGCCGCCGGGGCAACCCGTCTCGCGCAATTCCACCGTGACGTCGTCGTTGGCGGAGACCACGCCATTGGCCTGCAGCCATGCCAGCGCAGCGCCGCGCGACGGCGCCTCGAACACGGCAAAACCGGCCGGCAGGCGCTCGCCGGGCGGGAAGGGACCGGACGTCACGGCTTCGCCGCCGGGCCACAGCTTCAGGCGCCGCGCGTCGGCGTCCGGCGCGAAGGCCAGCGCCAGCGCTGGGGCGCGCGGACCGTCGGCGGTCGCCGTTTGGCCGCCCGGCAGGCGGCGCAGCAGGTCGTCCAGCACGGCCTGCGGGTCGGCGGCCGCGGCGCGCGTGCCGTTGTCGGTACGGATGAGCATGAACTGCATGGTGGTCTCCTTAGCGCGCCGCCATTTGTTCGCGCAGGCGGTCTTCCTGTGCGCGGACGTCGGCCGGGAGGTCCGTGCCGAAGTCGTCGGGGCCGAAGATCTGGCGGATTTCGATCTCGCTCTCGACACCTTCGTGCGGATTCGGGCAGCGCTTGAACCACTCGATGGCTTCTTCCTTCGAACCCACCTCGATCAGCCAGAAACCGGCCACGAGTTCCTTCGTTTCCGTGAACGGGCCGTCGATCACGGTGCGCTGGTCGCCATTGAAGCGAATACGGGCGCCCTTGGAACTGGGGTGGAGGCCTTCGCCGGCCAGCATGACGCCGGCCTTGACGAGTTCCTCGTTGAAGTTGCCCATGTCCGTGAACAGTTTTTCGCTCGGCATGATGCCGGCTTCCGAGGCCGCGCTGGCCTTCACGATCACCATGAATTTCATTGCTGTGCTCCTGCGCAGCCCTGGCCCATCGATTGCAGCATTTCTTCCCGGATCTGCTCGGGCGTCATGTCGCGCTTGTGGGTGGCGATCGACCAGCGGTGGCCGAACGGGTCCTCGAGCTGGCCGTAGCGGTCGCCCCAGAACATGTCGGCGACCTGCATGATCGGCTTGCCGCCCGCTTCGATGGCGCGGGCGTAGGCGGCGTCGACGTCTTCCACGTACAGGTGGATGTACACGGGCGTGTTCTTCAGGGCCAGCGGGCCCACGCAGCCGTAGTCGGGGAAGTCGTCGGCCAGCATGAAGATCGAGTCGCCGATGCGCATCTGGGCGTGCATGATCTTGCCGTCCGGGCCAGGCATGCGGCTCATTTCGACGGCGCCGAAGGCCTGCGCGTAGAACGCCAGCGCCTCGGCCGCGCCGCTGCAGACGAGGTGCGGGGTAATCGTGTGGAAACCTTCGGGGATGGGACGCACTTGCTGGGTCATGATGTATCTCCTTCGTGAGTGGTTGTGGGTGCTGCCATCCGTACGACGATCGGGATTCCACGGTTTCGACATGCCCGCACAAAAAAATTTCGGCCGACCGCAACGTTATGCCGACTCGGTCAAAAAGTCGAGAATCTTAGTGTATGTATAAGAAATGCGATTCGGAAAAAATAGCTCTTGAAATCCCTGTTGGTATCCCAATATCGGACCGGTCTGTCCAACCCTGTTAGCAACGAGGATATAAAAGATGGCTGTCGCCGAAAAAGAAACCCTTGGGTTCCAAGCAGAAGTCAAACAGCTGCTGCAACTGATGATCCACTCCTTGTACTCGAACAAGGAAATTTTCCTCCGAGAACTGATTTCCAATGCGTCCGACGCGGCCGACAAGCTGCGCTTCGAGGCCATCAACAACGACAGCCTGTACGGCAACGACCATGAACTGAAGATCAAGGTCCTGTTCGACAAGGATGCGAAGACCGTCACCATTTCCGACAACGGCATCGGCATGAGCCGCGACGAGGTGATTTCGCACCTGGGCACGATCGCCAAGTCGGGCACCAAGGAATTCTTCAGCAAGCTGTCGGGCGACCAGCAGGCCGACGCCGCGCTGATCGGCCAGTTCGGCGTGGGGTTCTACTCGGCCTTCATCGTGGCCGACCGCGTCACCGTCGAGACCCGCCGTGCGGGCGCCGACGCGGCGGACGGCGTCCGTTGGGAATCGACGGGCGAGGGCGACTACACCGTCGAGCAGGTCGAGAAGACCGGCCGCGGCACCGACATCATCCTGCACCTGCGCGACGGCGAGGAGGAGCTGCTGTCGTCGTGGAAGCTGAAGTCCATCATCCGCAAGTACTCCGACCACATCTCGCTCCCGATCATGATGCCGAAGGAAGAGTGGGACGAGGAGAAGAAGGAAACCGTCGTCAAGGACGAATTCGAGACCGTCAACCAGGCGTCCGCGCTGTGGGCCCGCTCGAAGTCGGACATCACGAAGGAGCAGTACGAAGAGTTTTATAAACACGTCTCGCACGACTTCCAGCCGCCGCTCGCGTACACGCACAACCGCGTCGAAGGCCGCAGCGAATACACGCAGCTGTTGTACGTGCCGGGCCACGCCCCGTTCGACCTGTGGGACCGCAACAAGCGCGGCGGCATCAAGCTGTACGTGAAGCGCGTCTTCATCATGGACGACGCCGAGCAGCTGATGCCGGTCTACCTGCGCTTCGTGAAGGGCGTGATCGATTCGAACGACCTGCCGCTGAACGTCTCGCGCGAGATCCTGCAGGAATCGCGCGACGTGCGCGTGATCCGCGAAGGCTCGACCAAGCGCGTGCTGGGCATGCTGGAAGAGATGGCCAACAGCGACGAGCAGGAAGGCAAGGACAAGTACGCGACGTTCTGGAAGGAATTCGGCCAGGTGCTGAAGGAAGGCATCGGCGAGGATGCCACCAACAAGGACCGTATCGCCAAGCTGCTGCGCTTCGCGTCCACGCACACGGATTCCGCGGACCAGACCGTGTCGTTCGCCGGCTACATTGGCCGCATGAAGGAAGGCCAGGACAAGATCTATTACGTCACGGCTGACAATTACAACGCCGCGAAGAACAGCCCGCACCTGGAGATCTTCCGCAAGAAGGGCGTCGAGGTGCTGCTGCTGACCGACCGCGTGGACGAGTGGATGCTGTCGTTCCTGAACGACTTCGACGGCAAGGAACTGGTGTCCGTCGCGAAGGGCGGCCTGGACCTGGGCAAGCTCGAGGACGAGGCCGAGAAGAAGGAGCACGAAGAGACCGAGACGCAGTACAAGGATCTCGTCGAGAAGATGAAGAGTGCGCTGGCCGACAAGGCCAAGGACGTGCGCGTCACGTTCCGCCTGACGGATTCGCCGGCCTGCCTCGTGGCGGACGAACACGAACTGTCCGCGAACCTCGTGCGCATGCTGAAGGCGGCCGGCCAGAACGCGCCGGAGAGCAAGCCGATCCTCGAGATCAACCCGAACCACCCGCTCGTCACGCGCCTGAAGTACGAGGACGCCGCGAGCCCGCGTTTCGGCGACTGGGCGCACATCCTGTTCGACCAGGCGATGCTGGCCGAAGGCGGCAGCCTGACGGATCCGGCGGCGTTCGTGAAGCGGTTGAACGAGATGCTGCTGGCGACTGCGGCGAAATAAGCAACGCAATCATGGAAGCCGGGCACTGCCCGGCTTTTTTTTTCGACCTGGATTCAGGTCCGCAGGCCCATTCCGCGCGCACCCAGCGCGAGTGCGGCGTCGAACACGCGCCGCAGCCCCCGCTGCAGCGCTTCCGTGAGCGGATTCAGCGCCAGCGCCACGACGGCGATCGCGGTGCCGATCGCGAGCATCTCGTGCGCCGCCCCGCGCTCGATCGGCAGCAGCGATTGCCACAGCCCAATCACGATCCCGTGCGACAGGTACAGCGTGAACGTATGCCCGGCCACGAAGCGGATCGGGCGCGCCAGCCGCAGCAGGGCGTCGAACCGCGCCTGGCGCGCACAGGCGAAATTCAGCAGCACGAGCAGCATGACGGCGTAGTCGGCCAGTACGCGGTCGGCGCTGCCCATGCGGATGCCGGCGAAGGGCCACAGGCCGTTGGCGACGTCGCGCAGATACGGCTCCGGATCGAACCAGCCCCACAGGCCGATCAGGACGACGGAGAGCGCCCAGCCGGCGCGGGCGAGGGTGGCACCGAACGCGAGGCGGCCCTGCAGGCGGTACAGCGCGACGCCGGACAGCCACACGGGCAGCAACAGCCACAGGCGCGGGCCGACCACCGCCAGCACGGCACCGGCGGCGAGCCAGCGGCGCCGCCCCTGCGTGAAATGGAAGACGCCGAACAGCACGTAATACCAGGCTTCGTAATCGAGCGACCAGTACGGGATCAGCCACGGCGGCCGCTCGACGAGGCTCCATACGTCGCCCAGGAAGGCGAGATGGAACGGCACGTACAGCCAGGGGCGGCGCAGTTCGTACGAGTCCCCGATGGGCACGTGCAGCACGTCCTGCACGACCGTCGCCAGGATGAAGGCCAGGGCCAGCACGGGCAGCACGACGGAATACAGGCGCGCCGCCCGGGCCACGACGTAGCTGTGCGCCGTCAGGTTCTTGTGTTCGGCGCTGTACGCGATCACGAAGCCGGACAGCACGAAGAACGCGATGACCGCCTCGCGCCCGAAGTCGGGAATGCGGGCGATCTGGGCGTCGTCGAAGATGCGGAAATAGCCGAAGTGCGCCACCACGACGGCCAGCGCGGCGCAGGCGCGCGCGAGGTCGAGGTAGAGGGAGAAGCGCGCGTCGAGCGCGCCGGCCCGCGCCGGGGTCATCGTGCCGTCCGGCGTTACGGGTTCAGGTCGCGGCAGAATTCGTCGAGCATCGCTTCGCCCTCCGGCCATGGACCGTAGCCGCTGCCGCCGTTGATGTGGCCCGCCGGCCCGATCTCGACCAGCTTGCTGCCCCACGCGCTGGCGAACCTGCGCGCGCGGTCCGGGGCCACGTATTCGTCGTTGCTGCTGGCGACGACGATCGACGGGAACGGCAGCTTCGCCAGCGGGATCGGCTTGAACCCGTTGGCATCGATCGGGTAGGACGCCGCTTCGACGTCGCTCGGCGCGACGAGGAAGGCGCCGGCGATCTTGAGCTTCGATCCGGACTGCGCCCACTGCGCCACCAGCATGCACGCGAGGCTGTGTGCGACGAGGATCGGCCGGCCCTCGCATTCGGCGATGGCGGCATCCAGTTCGGCCACCCATTCGTCCCGGTCCGGGTTGTTCCAGTCGCGATGCGGCACCCGTGTCCAGGCGGGATATTTACGTTCCCAATGCGTCTGCCAGTGTTGCGGGCCCGAGTTCCATAGGCCGGCCAGGGTCAGGATGTCGCACTTCATGTTCGCTCCAGTGTGGTCTTGCCGGCCATTGTACGATGGCGCGCCGCTACAGCGCCGTGCGCAGCGCGAACAGCTCGGGGAACAGCACGACGTCCAGCATCTTGCGCAGATAGCTCACGCCCGCCGTGCCGCCCGTGCCCGTCTTGAAGCCGATGATGCGTTCCACCGTCGACACGTGGCGGAAGCGCCAGAAGCGGACGGCCGTCTCCAGGTCGACCAGCTTTTCTGCCAGTTCGTACAGGGCCCAGTGATGCTCCGGGTCGCGGTAGACCTCGAGCCACGCGGCCATCACGCTGTCGTCGTGGACGGTCGGCTGCGTCGGATCGGCGTCCAGCCGGCTTGGTGCGACTGCGAGGCCGGTGCGGGCCAGCAGGCGCACGGCTTCGTCGTAGATCGACGGCGCGTGCAGTTCGCGTTCGAGCAGCGCGTGGTGCTCGGGCGACGTCTTGTGCACGGCCAGCATGGCGGCGTTCTTGTTCCCGAGGATGAATTCCAGCTCGCGGTACTGGAACGACTGGAAGCCCGACGACGACGCCAGGTAGGGGCGGATCGCGCTGTACTCCGGCGGCGTCATCGTGGCCAGCACGTCCCACGCGTGCACCAGCTGGTCCATGATGCGCGCCACCCGCGCCAGCATTTTAAAGGCGGGCGGCAGGTCGTCGGCCCGGATGTGGGCGCGCACGGCCTGCAGCTCGTGCAGCATCAGCTTGATCCACAGCTCGCTCGTCTGGTGCTGGACGATGAACAGCATCTCGTTGTGGTTCGGCGACAGCGGGTGCTGGGCCGACAGGATCTGGTCCAGGCCCAGGTAGTCGCCGTAGCTCATGCTGCGGCTGAAATCCATCCGCGCACCGTGCCACTGCGCGTCTTTCTTGTCCTTGTCCACGATCGCTCCTCAGGTCACGACGCTGCGTTCGGCGCGGGTGTCGTAGTCCTCGCGGTCGAGGATGTCGCGCAGGGTCTCGACGGCATCCCAGACGTCGGCGAAGCTGGTGTACAGCGGCGTGAAGCCGAAGCGCATGATTTCCGGCTCGCGGTAGTCGCCGATGACGCCGCGTGCGATCAGCGCCCGCATCACCGCGTAGCCGTGCGGATGCGTGAAGCTCACCTGGCTCCCGCGCGCGGCGTGCTCGCGCGGCGTCACGAGGCCCAGCGGGTGCGCGGCGCAGCGGCTTTCCACCAGCGCGATGAACAGGTCGGTCAGCGCCAGCGATTTCGCGCGCAGCGCGGCCATGTCGGTCGCCGCGAAGATCTCGAGGCCGCATTCGACGAGCGCCAGCGACACGACCGGCTGCGTGCCGCACAGCGCGCGCCCGATGCCCTCGGCGGCCTCGAACCCGTGCGACATCGCGAACGGCGCCGCGTGGCTCCACCAGCCCGTGAGCGGATGGCGGAACGCGGCCTGGTGGCGCCTGGGCACCCAGATGAAGGCCGGGGAACCCGGACCGCCGTTCAGGTATTTATAGGTGCAGCCCACCGCGAAGTCGGCATCGGCCCCGTTCAGGTCCACCGGCACGGCGCCGGCCGAATGGGCGAGGTCCCACAGCACGAGGGCGCCGCGGGCGTGCGCGTGGTGGGTCAGCGCGGCCATGTCGTGCATGCGCCCCGTGCGGTAGTTCACGTGCGTGAGCATCAACACGGCGCAATCGGCGTCGACGGCCGCTTCCAGTTCTTCGGGCGAATCGACGAGGTGGATGCGGTAACCGCGGTCGAGCCAGCGCGCGAGACCGTCCGCCATATAGATATCGGTGGGAAAGTTGCTGCGCTCCGTGACGAGAACCTTGCGGGAAGGATGACGGTCGGCCTGGATCGCCAGCGCGGCGGCCAGCGCCTTGAACAGGTTCAGCGACGTCGTGTCGGTGACGACCACTTCGCCGGCGTCGGCGCCGATCAGCGGGGCGAGGCGGTCGCCCAGCCGGCCGGGCAGGGTGAACCAGCCGGCCGTGTTCCAGCTGCGGATCAGTCCCTGGCCCCATTCCTGGCCGACGACGTCGCGCGCGCGGTCGAGCGCGGCGCGCGGGCGGGCGCCCAGCGAATTGCCGTCCAGGTAGATGACGCCCTCGGGCAGGTCGAATCGGTCGCGCAGCGGTGCCACCGGGTCGGCGGCGTCCAGCGCGAGGCAGGCCGCGCGCGTGGTGACGGCGGCGATGTCATGGAGAGGTGGGTTCATGCGGGAAGTGTAGCCACTTTTGCATCAATCGGGCGCAGGAAAAAATTTTCAGGATTTTTTGGTCCGGACCCTAAAGTTCTCCGGAACCCGTCCGATAACCCACCCAGATACCCGGGAAAGGGTCTCGAAAAAATTTTGGCGAAAACCCTAAAGTTTCTCTAAAGGCTGCCGATATCCCTCTCAGATGACGAGGATTGGATCAAAAAAAAGTTTGTCGAAACCCTAAAGTTCGGCAAAAACGGTCCGATAACGAGTCAGTAGGGTTGCTCAAGGGACAAAAAATTTTTTTTGAGGAACCCTAAAGTTCCCGAAACCGTTGACGTAAACCAACACAGCAATACGTTGTTGGCGACGTCGCAGGGCAGGAAATGGCCCCGGTTGCACATCATTCTTCCGGCCCCTTTTCATAGGGGAGCCACCGCGATTCGGCAGGGTTTGTCAGACAAACTCCTACGGATCGATCTCGTCTTTGTCGGACGAAAAATACAGACAGTCTCCTATTCTCCAAAAGTTTCCTCACAGTCAGAATCTATCTCACCGGCAACACACAACGCCTCACAGATAGATCAAACGGAGAGATGGAAATGACTGCGAACGACATGATGGCTGAAATTCGTGATGCGAACCTGAGCTACCTGATGCTGGCACAGCAGATGATCCGCGCAGACAAGGTCACCGCAATCTTCCGTCTCGGCATCTCGGCCGACATCGCCGACCTGATCGAAGGCATGAGCAACGCGCAGATCCTGAAACTCGCCGGCGGCAACATGATGCTGGCCCGCTTCCGCTTCGACGACGCCGCGATCCTCGGCATGCTGACGAGCCACAGCAAGGACCGCGCCCTGGCCCAGTCGCACGCCGCCATCCTGATGGCCGGCCAGCCCGCTGAAGAAATCGCATAGGGTCAGAGCCCGGTTTTTCTTTTGGGGCTCTGACCCGGGTTCAATTGCCCATTTCAGGGCTCTGACCCCGGTTTTCAGCCAGCAGCACTACATCAGAAGCGAAGTCACGGAGAACAGCATGACCAAGAAAAGCGTCGTCTCGGAAGCCCAGGAAATCCAGCTGGCCATCGAACTGATCCAGCTCGGTGCACGCCTCCAACTGCTGGAAAGCGAAGTCTCCCTGTCGCGCGAGCGCTTGATCAAGCTGTACAAGGAACTGAAGGGCGTGTCGCCGCCGAAGGGCATGCTGCCGTTCTCGACCGACTGGTTCCTGACGTGGCAACCGAACATCCACGCTTCGCTGTACATCAACATCTATAAATTCCTGGTCGAGTACGCCGGTGCAACGGGTATCGAGGCCGTGATGAAAGCCTACAAGCTGTACCTGGAACAAATGCCGCCGGCCGCGGGCGAAGAGCCGCTGCTGTCGCTGACCCGCGCCTGGACCCTCGTGCGCTTCTTCCAGGGCAATATGCTCCAGCTGGCACCGTGCTCCAAATGCCAGGGCAAGTACGTCGTCAACGCCCTCGACCTGAACAACGATTACCAGTGCGGCCTGTGCCACATGCCTTCGCGCGCCGGCAAGACCCGCAAGGCCAAGGACGCCGCCGCACTCGCCGCCGCCTGAGCGGTTTTCCCTCCAGGTCGATGACCCCGCCTGCCTCGCGCCGCGCGTTCGCGGCGCCGTCCGTCCGCGCACTGCTGGCCCAGGCCGGCGCTTTCCCTCTCACCCTGATCGCCGTCTGGCTGCTCGCCCGTGCGGGCGTCCACATGTCGTGGGAGGGCGTCGCCCTCGTCCAGGGCGCCCTGGCCGCATTGCTGGCCTGGGGCCTGCGGCTCGCCATCTGGTGGCGGGCCATCGAACTCGTGTTCCCGACCGGCGTGCTGCTGGCGCGCGGCTTCGAGCTGCCGCCGGGCGTGTTCCTCGTATTGTTCGTGCTGTTCCTTCTAATATATTGGTCGACGTTCCGGACGCAGGTGCCGTACTACCCGTCCGGGCGTGCCGCCCGGGATGCCGTCGCCGGTGTGTTGCCCGCGGACCGTCCGCTCGCGATCGCGGACGTGGGCAGCGGCCTCGGTGGTCTCGTGCTCGACCTGGCGCGGCGCCGGCCGGATTCGCAGGTGGACGGTATCGAACTGGCGCCGCTGCCGTGGTTCGTCAGCCGCCTGCGCGGCAAACTGTCGGGCAGCCGCGCGCGCTTCCTGCGCGCCGACTACGAAACGGTGAATTTCGGTCACTACGACGTCGTGTTCGCCTATCTGTCGCCGGCCGCGATGGCCGGGCTGTGGCGCAAGGCGGAGAGCGAAATGCGGCCCGGTAGCATCCTGTTAAGTTACGAATTCGATATTCCCGGAAGAATGCCCGACCGTCGCATTGTGACGACTAACAGTAAGAAAATTCTCTTTCTTTGGCAATTTTGACGGTGGTCCGGGCACTTTTACTTGCCCGTGGGCCATTCTCAAGCTAATCTAGTTCCCTACGTAAATATTTCTCTTTGGATTCGTCAACTTGGATCCAATCCGGGCGACCCCCGGAATCACGCATCGGGAGTCCCGTGTTTGTCATTGTTGGTTACGTAATCGTCTGCGCATGCGTCTTCGGCGGCTTTGCCATGGCCGGCGGTCACCTGGCAGCTTTGTTCCAGCCGCTCGAACTGCTGATGATCGGCGGCGCGGCTACCGGTGCGTTCTTCGTCGGTAACACGCCCAAGGCCGTGAAGGCGACGCTGGGCGCGCTGCCCACGCTGTTCAAGGGCTCGAAGTACACGCGCGAGATGTACATGGAGCTGATGTCCCTGCTGTTCGACGTGCTGTCGAAGGTACGCAAGGAAGGCCTGATGTCGATCGAAGGCGACATCGAGAGCCCCGAGCAGAGCCCCGTGTTCTCGAAGTACCCGCTGGTGCTGGCGGACCACCACATTATCGAATTCATCACCGATTACCTGCGACTGATGGTTTCGGGCAACATGGACGCGTTCCAGATCGAGAACCTGATGGACAACGAGATCGAGACCCACCATCATGAAGGTGCGGTCCCGGCGCAATGTATCGCGAAGCTGGGCGACGGCCTGCCGGCGTTCGGTATCGTGGCGGCCGTGATGGGCGTGGTGCACACGATGGAATCCGTGGGCCTGCCGCCGGCCGAGCTGGGCATGCTGATCGCGCACGCGCTGGTCGGTACGTTCCTCGGCATCCTGCTGGCCTATGGCTTCGTGGGACCGCTGTCCGGCCTGCTCGAGCAGAAGCTGGAAGAATCGAGCAAGATGTTCCAGACCGTGAAGGTGACGCTGCTGGCGAGCCTGAACGGTTACGCGCCAGCACTGGCCGTCGAATTCGGCCGCAAGGTGCTGTACTCGACCGAGCGCCCGACGTTCGCGGAACTCGAGGACCACATCAAGAAGGCCAAGGGCAAGTAATGGTGCGAGCTGACCACATCGGCGCGGGAGTGCTGCATGGCTGACGAAGGCCAGAAGCCGATCATCGTCAAGCGCGTCAAGAAGGGCGGCCATGGTCACCATGGCGGCGCCTGGAAGATCGCGTACGCCGACTTCGTGACGGCGATGATGGCGTTCTTCCTGCTCATGTGGCTGCTCGGCTCGACGACCAAGGGCGACATGGAAGGCATCGCCAATTACTTCAAGACGCCGTTGAAGGTCGCCATGCAGGGCGGCTCCGGCTCCGGTAACAGCAATTCGATCCTGCAGGGCGGCGGCAAGGACCTGACGCGCCGCAACGGCCAGGTCAAGAACGGCGACATCGAGCCCAACAAGAAATCGATGGACCTGAAGTCCGCGCGCGAAGCCCTCGAGAAGCAGGAGGCGGCGCGCCTGGAAGAGCTCAAGCAACGCATCCAGCAGACGATCGACGCCAATCCGCTGCTGCGCAAGTACAAGAACCAGCTGCTGCTCGACGTGACGAGCGAAGGCCTGCGCATCCAGATCGTGGACGAAAAGAACCGCCCCATGTTCGCGTCGGCGAGTGCGCAGTTGCAACCGTACACCCGCGATATCCTCGATGTGCTGGGCCTCGTGCTGAACGACGTGCCGAATCGCATCGGCCTGTCCGGGCACACGGATTCCACGCCGTATTCGACGGCCGAAGGGTATACGAACTGGGAATTGTCGGCCGACCGCGCCAACGCTTCGCGACGCGAACTGGTGCATGGCGGCCTGTCCGACGCCAAGATCCTGCGCGTGGTGGGTCTCGGCTCGGCCGTCCACCTCGACCGCGCGGATCCGTTCAACCCGATCAACCGCCGCATCAGCATTCTCGTGATGAACAAGCGTACCGAGAACGCCGTGCTGCACGACGGCACGCCGCTGGACGTGCCGGGCGAGAGCGCGGATGCGGCAGTCAAGGCTGTTGCAGAAGCGACGGGTGCCGGGGTGGCGGCACCCGTCGAAAAGGGTGCCGGGGTGGCGGCACCCGTCGAAAAGGGTGCCGGGGTGGCGGCACCCGTCGAAAAGGGTGCCGGGGTGGCGGCACCCGTCGAAAAGGGTGCCGGGGTGGCGGCACCCGTCGAAAAGGGTGCCGGGGTGGCGGCACCCGTCGAAAAGGGTGGCGGTCTGGCACAGCCGGCGCAAGCGCCGGCCGGAAAGAAATAACGGGCGGGAGTTCTGGAGGATTTTATGACGACAAGAAAAAAGATTCTCGGGTCACACGTCAAGCGCCTCCTGTCGGGCGTGTCCGACCATGGCCGGCGCCACCTGTCCGAAGTCGAGACCGACCTCGTGCAGACGACGCTGTTGCTGGAGGAAGCCGTCGAGAAGCTGACGAGCAGTTTCATGGCGATCCACCACGTGGTCGACTCGCGCCAGGAGGCGATCAACCGCCTGCTGGCGGGCCAGGCGCCGACGGCCGAGGACAGTGCGTGCCTGACGGGCATGTCGGGCGAGATCGCCGGGCACGTGAACGCGGCCGTGACGAGCATGCAGTTCCAGGACATGACGAGCCAGCTGCTGGACCGCACGCTGCGTCGCGTGACCGGCCTGCGCGAGTTCCTGACGACGCTGTCCGAGCATGGCGACGAGATCCTGCCGGAGAGCGACGGCGACGAGATCGTCGAGCGCCTGGGCAAGGTCAGCATGGCGCTGGCGATCCAGTCGCTGGAGCTGCGGAGTATGCTGCGCAAGTCGGTGGAGCAGCGGCATCTCGAAAGCGGCGACGTGGAATTGTTTTAACCATGGGGTCAGAGCCCGGTGTTCGGGTTGGGCTCTGACCTCATCTGACTATAAAAAAGCGGCCGGGCGACTGGCGCGGATTGAAACCGGGGTCAGAGCCCCAAAAGAAAAACCGGGCTCTGACCCCAACAGCAGGAGCATAAAGATGGCAAAAACTATTCTCGCAGTCGACGATTCCAGTTCCCTGCGCCAGATGGTGGCTTTCAGCCTGAAGGCCGCGGGCTACCAGGTGGTGGAAGCCGTCGACGGACAGGATGGCCTGGAAAAGGCGAAGCTTCAGACCGTCGACCTGGTCCTGACCGACCAGAACATGCCGAAGATGGACGGCCTCACCCTCATCAAGTCGCTGCGCGGCCTGCCGGGCTACCAGAAAACGCCGATCCTCATGCTCACGACCGAGTCGTCCGAAGACATGAAGACGAAAGGCCGCGCGGCCGGCGCCAACGGCTGGCTGGTCAAGCCGTTCGACCCGCAGCGCCTGATCGAGGTGGTCAAGAAAGTCATCGGCTGATCGTTTCACGCCGATCGCACCAGACGGATAATGACATGACCATCGACATCAGCCAGTTTTACAAGGTCTTTTTCGACGAGGCGGAAGAGCTGCTCGCCGAAAAGGAGCGTCTGCTGCTGGCCGTCGATATCGATTCGCCGGACCCGGAAGACCTGAACGCGATCTTCCGCACCGCCCATTCGATCAAGGGCGGGGCATCGACCTTCGGCCTGACCGACATGAGCGAAGTGACGCACGTGCTCGAGTCCCTGCTGGACCGCATCCGCAAGGGCGAGATGGCGCTCACCGGCCAGCACGTGGACGCCTTCCTGGCCGCCAAGGACATCCTCAAGATGCAGCTCGACGGCCACCGCAATGGCGCGGACGTCGACCAGGAAGCGGTCGCCAACGTGCGCATGATGCTGCACGACCTGTCCGAAGGCGTGATCGTGCCGACGCACCAGCCGACCGTGCCGTCGTTCCTGCACGCGGAACAGAAGCAGCAGGTCGCCGAGGGCGCCCACCGCTACAAGATCGAGCTGCCCGACCTCGCCAAGCGCGACGTCGACGCGCTCGTGGACGAACTCGGCCTGCTGGGCCGCGTGTCCGTCGTGCCGCTCGCAGCGGGACGCACGGCGCTGATCATCATGACGCACGAGAGCCTGGACGACATCATCGCCATCTGCTCCTTCGTGCTCGACCCGAACGACCTCAGGATCTTCGAAGCGCCGGCGCTCACCCCCGAGCAGCGCGCCAGCGAAGCGGCGGAACGCGCCCGCATCGAGGACGAGCAGGGCTACGGTTTCTTCGACCCGGCCGATCCGGTGGACACCACCACGAACGAGCGTTCCGAGGACGAACTCGGCTACGGTTTCTTCCAGCCGATCGAGCAGATCCGCCGCGAAGCGGGCATCGTGGCCGAGGCACCGCCGCCCGCGCCGGTGCGCCCTGAGCCGGTACGCCCGGAACCGCTCGAAGTGACGGAGGCGGCGGCCGAAAAGAAAGCCGCCAAGAAGACCGCCGAGGGCAGCCACGCACAGGGCTCCGAATCGTCGTCGATCCGCGTGTCGATCGAAAAGGTCGACCAGCTGATCAACCTCGTCGGCGAACTGGTGATCACGCAGGCGATGATCGAGCAGCGCAGCGACGGCCTCGACCCGATGGTGCACCAGCGCCTGCTGGCGTCCGTGTCGCAGTTGACGCGCAATACGCGCGACCTGCAGGAAGCCGTCATGTCGATCCGCATGATGCCGATGGACTTCGTGTTCTCGCGCTTCCCGCGCATGGTGCGCGACCTCGCCGGCAAGCTGGGCAAGAAAGTCGATTTCATCACCAACGGCGCCGCGACGGAACTGGACAAGGGCCTGATCGAACGCATCGTGGACCCGCTCACGCACCTGGTGCGCAACTCGATCGACCACGGCATCGAGCTGCCCGCCGCGCGCGTGGCCGCCGGCAAGTCGGAGTCGGGACGCCTGTTCCTGTCCGCGGCTCACCAGGGCGGCAACATCGTGATCGAAGTCGCGGACGACGGCGGCGGCCTGAATCGCGAACGCATCCTGGCCAAGGCCAAGCAGAACGGCCTGCCGGTGTCGGACAACATGAGCGACGCCGACGTCTGGCAACTGATCTTCGCGCCGGGCTTCTCGACGGCGGAAATCGTCACCGACGTGTCGGGCCGCGGCGTCGGCATGGACGTCGTCAAGCGCAACATCCAGGCGCTGGGCGGCACCATCGACATCCGCTCGGCGCGCGGCTTCGGCACGACGATCCTGATTTCGCTGCCGCTGACGCTCGCGATCCTGGACGGCATGTCGATCCGCAGCGGCGACGAAATCTACATCCTGCCGCTGGGCTTCGTCGTGGAGTCCCTGCAGCCGGCGCGCGCCGACGTCAAGGAGATCCACGGCCAAGGCCGCGTGGTGAAGGTGCGCGGCGAATACCTGCCGCTGATCCCGCTGTACCAGATGTTCAACATCGAGCCGCGCATCACCGATCCGTGCGAAGGCATCCTCGTGATCCTCGAGGCGGAAGGGCGCAAGGCCGCGCTGTTCGTCGACGAACTGGTCGGCCAGCAGCAGGTCGTCGTGAAGAACCTGGAAGCGAACTACCGCAAGGTCGCCGGGATCTCTGGCGCCACCATCCTCGGCGATGGCGGCGTGGCGCTGATCCTGGACGTGGGCGCGCTGCTGCGCTCGTCGCGCCAGTTGTCCGACGAATCCGTCATCTCCTGATTTAACCCTTACTTTTGCTCCGATAAGGAACCGACATGTCCACTCAACCGACGAACAAGCCGAACGATGCCCACGACGGCAACGGCAGCGAATACCTGGCCTTCACCCTCGGCTCCGAGGAATACGGCATCGATATCCTGAAGGTGCAGGAGATCCGCGGCTACGAAGCCGTGACCCGCATCGCCAACGCACCCGAATTCATCAAGGGCGTGATCAACCTGCGCGGCATCATCATCCCGGTGGTCGACATGCGGATCAAGTTCAACCTGGGCACGCCGACCTACGACCAGTTCACGGTCGTGATCATCCTGAACATCGGCGGCCGCATCATGGGCATGGTCGTGGACAGCGTGTCGGACGTGACCACGCTCACGCCGGACCAGATCAAGCCGGCGCCGGAGATGGGCTCCGCCTTCAATTCCGACTACCTGACCGGCCTCGGCACCGTCGACGAGCGCATGCTCATCCTGATCGACATCGACAAGCTGATGTCGTCCAGCGAAATGGGCCTGATGGACCGGCTGGCGGCATAAGACACACAGCGCGGCGCAAGGGACACACCCGGACCGCACGCGGTCCGCAGAACGACAGCAATCCATAGGTTATAACGTGCCGCCCACCAATACGAACAAACAGGAGACGGGCAAGGAATTCAACTTCACGCGCGCCGATTTCGAGCGCGTGCGGGGCCTGATCTACCAGCGCGCCGGCATCTCCCTGGCCGACAGCAAGCAGGAAATGGTCTACAGCCGTCTCGCGCGCCGCCTGCGCGCGAACGGCATCGCCTCGTTCGCGTCCTACCTCGACGCGCTGGAAGCGGGCCGCATGCCGGCCGAGTGGGAATCGTTCACGAACGCGCTGACGACGAACCTGACGTCGTTCTTCCGCGAGGCGCATCACTTCCCGCTGCTGGCCGAACACGCGCTCAAGGCGCGCGCGAAACACGGCGCGCCGCTCACGATCTGGTGCTCGGCCAGTTCCACGGGCGAGGAGCCGTATTCGATCGCGATGACCGTGTGCGAGGCGTTCGATACCTTGAGTCCGCCCGTCCAGATCATCGCCACCGACATCGACACGAACGTTCTGGCCACGGCCAGCGCCGGCGTGTATCCGTCCGAGCGCGTCGACAAGATGGAACAGGCGCGCCTGCGCCGCTTTTTCCTGAAAGGCAAGGGCGCCCAGGAAGGCCTCGTGCGCGTGCGCCCGGAACTGCGCCAGCTGATCACGTTCCGGCAATTGAACCTGCTGGCCGACGGCTGGGACGTCAAGGGCCCGTTCGACGCGATCTTCTGCCGCAACGTGATGATCTACTTCGACAAGGCCACGCAGCGCAGGATCCTGTCGCGCTTCGTGCCCCTGATGAAGCCGGACGCGCTGCTGTTCGCCGGGCACTCCGAGAACTTCCTGTACGTGTCCGACTCGCTGCGCCTGCGCGGCAAGACGGTCTACGAATTGAACCAAGGCTGACGCCCACGACACCGCCCATGGAAACGAACAGCCATTTCGCCACCAACGTCTATTACGACCGGACCTTCGACTGCGACGCAGCCAAGATCCTGCCCGGCGAGTACTACTACACGGGCAAGGACATGCTGATCGTGACGGTGCTCGGCTCGTGCGTGTCGGCGTGCATCCGCGACCGCGTCAAGGGCCTGGGCGGCATGAACCACTTCATGCTGCCGGACGGCGGCGACCCGGGCAACCCCGTCTCGGCCTCGATGCGCTACGGCACGTATGCGATGGAAGTGCTGATCAACGACCTGCTCAAGGCCGGCGCCCGGCGCGAGCACCTGGAAGCGAAGGTGTTCGGCGGCGGCGCCGTGCTGCGCGGCTTTTCCGCGATGAACGTGGGCGAGCGCAATGCCGCATTCGTCATCCAGTTTCTCAAGACGGAACGGATTCCCGTGCTGGCCGAGGACCTGAACGATATCTACCCGCGCAAGGTGTATTTCTTCCCGCGCACGGGCAAGGTGCTCGTCAAGAAACTGATGCAGACCCATAACGACACGCTGGCGAAGCGCGAGCTCGATTACGCCAGCCGCCTCAAGGTCACGCCCGTCTCCGGCGCCGTCGACCTGTTCTGAAGAGAAAGGCAAAACCAATGACAAAGATCAAAGTGGTGATCGTGGACGATTCCGCGCTGATCCGCAGCGTGATGACCGAGATCGTCAATTCGCAGCCCGACATGGAAGTGGTCGGCGTCGCGCCCGATCCGCTCGTCGCCCGCGACCTGATCAAGCGCACGAACCCGGACGTGCTCACCCTGGACGTCGAGATGCCGAAGATGGACGGCCTCGACTTCCTCGAAAAGCTCATGCGCCTGCGCCCGATGCCCGTGCTGATGGTGTCGTCGCTGACGGAGCGCGGCTCCGAGATCACGATGCGCGCGCTGGAACTGGGCGCCGTCGATTTCGTGACGAAACCCAAGATCTCGATCCAGAGCGGCATGCGCGAATACACCGAACTGATCGCGGACAAGATCCGCGGCGCGTCGCGCGCCCGCATCAAGCCGCGCACCCTGCATGCGGCCACGGCCGGCGCCACGACCCCGCTGCCGCAACTGCGCAGCCCGCTGACGTCGTCGGAAAAGCTGATCATCATCGGCGCCTCGACGGGCGGCACGGAGGCGATCCGCGAATTCCTCATGCAGATGCCGTCGGACTGCCCCGGCATCCTCATCGCCCAGCACATGCCGGAAGGCTTTACCACGTCGTTCGCGCGCCGCCTCGATTCGCTGTGCAAGATCAGCGTCGTCGAGTCCGCCGGCAACGAGCGTGTACTGCCGGGCCACGCCTACATCGCGCCGGGCCACTCCCACTTGCTGTTGACTCGATCTGGCGCCAACTACATGACGAAGATCGAGCAGTCCGAGCCCGTGAACCGTCACCGTCCGTCCGTGGACGTCCTGTTCCGCTCGGCGGCGCAGGCGGCCGGCAAGAATGCCGTCGGCGTGATCCTGACGGGCATGGGAAAAGACGGCGCACAGGGTATGCTGGAGATGAAGAACGCGGGCGCCTACAATTTCGCCCAGGATGAAGCGTCGTGCGTCGTGTTCGGCATGCCGCGCGAAGCGATCGCCATCGGCGCCGCCCACGAGGTGGCCGCCCTGAGCGCATTGCCGGGCCTCGTGCTTGGCCATCTGGCAACGCATGGGGGCCGGGCGTTGCGCGTTTGATCCGCATACGGTGCATTCACTGCGGTTTTATCGCCGTAGAGCAACAAAACTGCTATGCTTTAGCCTGTATTCGCAGTGCCGAACCTACCAACCTATACTAGGGGCTTCGTAGTCCTCGAAGCCCATCATCAGAGTTAAGAAACAACGGAGTATTTCATGGCTGATCCTAAGATGCGTTTCCTGGTTGTTGACGATTTTTCGACGATGCGACGCATCGTCAAAAATCTGCTGAAAGAACTGGGTTACGGCAATGTCGACGAGGCGGAAGACGGTGTCCAGGCACTGGCCAAGCTGCGCAGCGAACAGTTCGATTTCGTCGTGTCCGACTGGAACATGCCGAACATGGACGGCCTGACGATGCTGCAGAACATTCGTGCCGATCCCGCGCTGGCCAAGCTGCCGGTGCTGATGGTGACCGCCGAAGCCAAGAAGGAAAACATCATCGCGGCGGCGCAAGCCGGCGCCAACGGCTACGTCGTGAAGCCGTTCACCGCGGCCACGCTGGACGAAAAGCTGAACAAGATTTTCGAAAAGATGGAAAAGGCCGCGTAAATGAGCCAGCACATCGCCGACTCGACTTCGCCCGACGAGGTTCTGAGCCGGATCGGGCACATGACCCGCGCATTGCACGAAAGCCTGCGCGGGCTGGGCCTGGACAAGCTGATCGAAAAGGCGGCCAGCGACATCCCCGATGCGCGCGACCGCCTCGATTACGTCGTCCGGCTGTCCGAGCAATCGGCCAAGCGCGTGCTCGACGCGACCGATGCCGCCAATCCGCTGCAGGACGGCATCGACGACCGTGCCGCCGAACTCGGCCGTTCGTGGCAGGCGCTGCTGGCTGCCCCGGGCGCCGACGGCGACTGGCGTGCGCTGGCCGAGCGCACCGTCGCCAGCCTGGCCGAATCGCGCGAAGCGGCCAGTGCCACGAAGGCGCATTTGATGGACATCATGATGGCCCAGGACTTCCAGGACCTGACCGGCCAGGTGATCTCGCGTATCACGGGCATCGCCCAGAACCTGGAAAAGCAGCTGGTGCAGGTGCTCGTCGATTTCGCCCCGAGCGAGATCAAGCGCGAGCTCGACAATGGCTTGCTGAACGGTCCGCAGATCAACCCGGAAGGCAATAGCGACGTCGTGGCCGACCAGGGCCAGGTCGACGACTTGCTGGACAGCCTGGGCTTCTGATCCCGACGCGGCGGCATCAAGCCGCCGTTTTTCGTTCCACCCGGCGATCGTTACAAGACATGCACCAGACTCACTTCATCGTCCGTGAACCCCTGCTCGACCCGAAGCAACGCGTGATCGGGTACGAGCTCTGCTGGCAACAGCGCGCTGGCCAGCCACTCGGCGACGCCGACCTCGAACGCCTCGTCGCCTTCGTCGCCGACCACGTGGTCGACGAGGAGCAGGGCTGGCTCCTGCGCGACAAGATCCTGTTCCTCGACGCCGTGCCCGCGATGCTGTCGCTGGATGCGCTGCACGCGCTGCCTCCGGAACGCACCGTGCTCTCGCTGCCTGTACGCGATCTCGCGAACCCCGATACCCGTGCGGCCGTGCAGGCGCTGCGCGCGGGCGGCGTCGGCATCTCGATCCGCGGCGCCGACCCGGCCCTGCTGGGCAAGAACCTGTCTCCCTTCGCGTCCTATGCCGAAGTGCGCTTCGCCGGCGCCGACGTGGCCGCCCAGGCGCGCGCGTACGCCGCCGCGAAGCAGTCGGCGCTGCGCCTCGTCGGCCGGCCCGTGTCGACGTGGCAGGATTTCGACGCCTGCGCCGCGCTGGGCCTGGATGCCTTCGTCGGCAAGCTGCACCTGACGCCGCGCCCGGGCAACCCCGTCAAGGGCATGAACCCGGCCCAGACCATCATCCTGCAGCTGATGCAGATGGTGCAGAACAACGAGGACGTGCCCAAGATCGAGGCCGTGCTCAAGCGCGATCCGGCACTGATCTATAAACTCCTGCGCTTCATCAATTCGGCCGGTTTCGGCTCGGGCCGCGACATCCAGTCGCTGCGCCAGGCGATCGCGATGCTGGGCTACGCGCCGCTGTACCGCTGGCTCGTCCTGCTGCTGGCGACAGCCAGCACGAGCGGCTATTCGCCCGTGCTGATGGAAACGGCGGTCGTGCGCGCGCGCCTGTGCGAACTGCTGGGCCAGACGTATCTGCCGCGCGGGGAGGGCGAGCACCTGTTCGTGGCGGGCATGTTCTCGCTGCTGGACCGCCTGCTGGGGCTGCCGATGAAGGAGGTGCTGGACACGATCCAGCTGCCGGCGCAGGTCGTGCAGGCGTTGCTGGGGCGCGATGGCGTCTACGGACCCTATCTCGCGCTGGCGGAGGCGTGCGAGCTGAATTCGGACCTCGTGGCGTCGCTGGCGGCGTCGCTGGAGATCGGGCCGGTCGACGTCAACAAGGCGCATCTCTCTGCGCTGGCTTGGGCGCAGAACGTCGCCGCATGAAAAACGGCCCATCACGGGCCGTTTTGCTTATCTGCGCTTCTGGATCTTGACGACAGCCCGTTCGAGCGTCTGCCGCATCTGCATCGTGATATTCGAAATGCGGCAACCCACCTGTACCTGCTGACCCAGCAGGAAGGTGCGGAACGGCCGCAGCAGGCGGATTTCGAGGTCGGCCGAGACCGCCAGCGACGTGCCCAGTTCCAGCTGCACGCCTTCCAGCTTCTTGCCGACGTACAGCTCGAGCGCCTGTTCCGGCGTCGCGCGCAGCCCGACGCCCCCGCGTGAGAAATCGTACAGCGGCATCTCGAACACCTTGCCCAGCAGCGTGAAGCGGGCGCCGTAATTCATGCCTAGCGGCGATTCCAGGCGGGGCTCGGCGCGCCGGTTCAGCACAAGACAGACCTCCGGCAGCGGCAGTTGCACGAGATCCGGGCGTCCCTCCACGATGGCCCAGCCGGCGTCGAGCTCGAACTGGATCTTCGCATTGCTCCCGAGCGCCGCGACGAACATGGCCTCGCCTTCCGCCAGGACGTCGTTGCCGGCGAGCTCGAGGGTGAACACCTGGTGCTCGGGATCGACGCTGTCGATGCGCGCCATGACGAAGTCCCGGCCGCGTGGATACACGGTCACGGGTTCGCCGGTCAGGGCGAGCGTGGTCAACGCGTCGCCGATGTCGAACGGGTCGCGCATGTCATGGGCGCCGGAATCCGGGCGGATCCGGTCCACGGCGTCCGCCGGTTTGGGCGGGCCCTTGCGCATTTGAAGCATCGAGAGGTCGGTCAAGACGCTACTCCTTCTTTTTACGTGGATTGGGTAAAAAGCCAAGCCACGAGTCTAACAAGAAGAGTTGCCAATTCCTACAACATATTTGCAACAAAGGAACTTCTAGAGTCAGATCTCGAGATTATCGATCAAACGCGTCGCACCAAGTTTGGCGGCCGTCAGGACGACGAGCGGTGCGCCCGTTTCATATTCCTCGCGGCCTGGCGCCTGCAGGTTCATGCGCTTGCGGATCGACACGTAGTCGGGCTGCCAGCCGCGCGCAGCCAGGCGCTCCATCGCGTCGCGCTCCAGCGCGGCCAGGTCGGCGTGGCCGGCGCGGGTCTGTTCCGCCACGTACTGCAGCGTCTGGTACAGGAACGGCGCTTCCGCGCGTTCCGCCGTGCTCAGGTAGCCGTTGCGCGACGACAGCGCCAAGCCATCTTCCGCGCGGAACGTCTCGGCGCCGATGATTTCCGTCGGCAGCGCGAACTGGCGCGCCATGTTACGGACGATCATCAACTGCTGGTAATCCTTCTTGCCGAACACGGCCACGCGCGGCTGCACGCAGGAGAACAGCTTCGTCACGACCGTGCACACCCCGTTGAAGAAGCCGGGACGGAACTCGCCTTCCAGGATATTACCAAGGTCGTCGGGCGGCTGCACGCGGTATTCCTGCGGCTCCGGATACAGGTCCTTTTCGGTCGGCGCGAACAGCACGTACACGCCTTCCTTCTCCAGCTTGGCGACGTCCGCTTCGAACGTGCGCGGGTATTTGTCGAAGTCCTCGTTCGGGCCGAACTGCAGGCGGTTGACGAAGATCGAGGCGACGACCGGGTCGCCGTGGCGGCGCGCCAGTCGCATCAACGACAGATGGCCTTCGTGCAGGTTGCCCATCGTCGGCACGAAGGCGGTGCGCAGTTGTCCGCGCAGCTGGTCGCGCAGTTCGTCAATGGTGGAGATGATTTTCATGGTATCGGATTCGTAATGGCGTCACGCGGGAGAATAGGCGAGCCGCACATAGATGGGGGCGAAAGGTTCGGCCTGGGTTATTTCGATTAAGGTTTCTTTCGCCAGTTCGAGCATGGCGACGAAATGCACGACGACGACGGGCACGCTGGCCTGGCCGCCGAACAGTTCCGAGAACTCGACGAAGCGGGCCGACTGCAAGGTGCGCAGGATGGCCGACATGTGCTCGCGCACGGACAATTCCTCGCGGCCGATGCGGTGGTGCTGGGTCAGCTTGGCGCGGCGCAGCACGTCCATCCAGGCGCGCTGCAGATCGTGCGGGTCGACCTGCGGCCAGACCGGCCCCAGCGCCTGCTCGATGTGCAGCTGCGGGCGCACGAAGTCGCGGCCTTCCTGGGGCAGGGCGCCCAGTTGCTGGGCCGCGACCTTGATCTGCTCGTAGTCCAGCAGGCGCCGCACCAGCTCCGCGCGCGGGTCTTCCGCTTCCTCGACGAGCGTGTCGACGCGCTTGGGCAGCAGCATGCGCGACTTGATCTCGATGAGCATCGCGGCCATCAGGAGATATTCCGCCGCCAGCTCCAGGTTGCTCTTGCGGATCTGCTCGACGTATTCCAGGTACTGCAACGTGACCTGGGCCATCGGGATGTCGAGGATATTGAAATTCTGCTTGCGGATCAGGTAGAGCAGCAGGTCGAGCGGACCTTCGAAGGCATCAAGAAAGATCTCGAGCGCATCGGGCGGGATGTACAGGTCGGTGGGCAGGTGCAGCAGCGGCTCGCCGTACAGGCGTGCGATGGCGCTGTCGACGTGGGCGTCGACACTCGCGGTATCGGCAGGCGAGGCCGTGGTGCCGTCGCCCGTGTCGGGATCGGCGCGCCCCCCGGGCGTCGCCTGCTCGGGCACCATCGTCGTCGGCCTGGGAATGATCGGGAAGCGTCAGACTTTCGTCTGGTACGGATACGCCTGCTGGCGGAGACGCGACTCGTCGATGCGGCGCTGCTCGTCCAGCGACAGCGGGGCTTTGTCCCACAGCAGCGAGCGGCCGGCCTGCTGGCGCTCTTCCATGCCCGGGGTCTTTTCCTTCAGTTCCTTGATGAACTTCGTGTGCTCGGATTCGTACTGGATGTGTTTCATGGCTTTTCTAGGCAGGTCGTACAAACGGCGGCCTCGCTTATCGAGAGCCGCCGCATCATAAAAACAAGGAATGATACTGCGAGTCAGCGCTTATTGGTGCAGCGCATTCAGTTGACGGGCAATGATGTCGTGGTTGAGCCACAGCACCGGTGCGATCTTCTCGGCCGCGCCGTGGAACATCAGCGGGCCGGTGCCTTCCAGCACGAGGGCCGACAGGTGGTCCGTGATCAACGCCTTCTTGTCCGTGTGCAGCGACGTGATTTCGTCGGACGTGCCGATCATCAGGTCGGCCAGTTCCGGCGTGTTGTCCATCGGCCAGGCCTCGAAGTTGCGGAACGAGGTGCTGGTGGCGGTCTGCAGATACGCTTCCAGCTTGTCGAGGATCGATTGCAGCGAGACGCCTTCGCCCAGCAGTTTCTGGCAGATGTCCCATTGCTCCTGTGCCCATGCAGCGCCGCCTTCTTTTTTCAGGGCCAGCAAGAGCGGGAAGAGCGACAGTTCCACGCCGACGAAGATGTCGGACGAGTTCGTGCGGATTTCCGGGCAGTTGAACACGGTGGCGGTGACGCCTTGGGCCCAGGCGGCCTCGGCGATCGACTCCAGGCGCATCTTGGCATAGCCCTGCGTGTAGTTCGTGTAGGTCTGCCACACGTACTCGTCGCCGATCAGGATCTCGGTGCCGTGGTAGCCGTACGCCGTGTAGCGCACCTGGCCGCCCTTGGCTTCCACGCGCGCGCGGATCGGGGCGGATGCGTCGATCAGGTACTTCAGCGTGTTCGCCGACACTTCGTCGAAGTTCATCAGGATCAGCTTGCCGAGGTCGCTGTCCAGCAGGGCGCGCGACGACATGAAGCGGTCGCCGCGGCCTTTATAAATGCGGTTGGCGATGGCGAGGAAGGCCTTGATCTTCGGGATGCCGCCGGCCATCGTGTGCGCGAAGAACACGTTGGCGCCGTCCGGGATCAGCTTGTCGATCTCGGCCATGACGTCCTGGGCGGACTGGGTGAAGCGCTGCACGCCGGCGGTGCGGCAGGCTTCGATCTTGGTCCAGTCCAGCTTGTCTTCTTGCCAGCTTTTGAGGGTAATACCGGACAGCATCTCGGTCGGATTCTGCTCGCCCGGGGGCGCGTCCATGTCGAAACCGGCCATCAGGGGCACATTGACGATGCGGCCGCCGAGCTTGGCTTCCGCTTCCGCGTGTTCTTCCGGCGTCAGCGCGCGCAGGGTGCCATCGTCGTTGCGGCGGCCGACGGTGATGCCGAGGATCGTCATGCCGGCGGCGCGCGCCTCGTCGATCAGGCCGTTCACATAGCCGCGGCCGAACAGTTCGCCGAACAGGACGAAGACGTCACCTTGGCGGAACAGATTCGCTTGCGGGATGTGCCTCAGGGCTTTGTATTCGGTCATATTAGTCGCTACTACTCAAAAGTAAGTTTATTTTATGGGGTCAGAGCACGGTTCTTCTGTTAGGGCTCTGACCTCATCTAATTTTTATGGGGTCAGAGCACGGTTCTTCTGTTAGGGCTCTGACCTCATCTTATTTTATGGGGTCAGAGCACGGTTCTTCTGTTAGGGCTCTGACCTCATCTAATTAAACAGCGCATTATACTGCTACCCGCGTGCGGGAATTAATAGTATTCTGGCAAGGTATTTATCTTTCCCTCAACCTATTCCCGTACAGGTGATCCATGAAAGCCGTCCTGCCTTGCGCTGCCTTGTCATTTGTCCTGGCCGGGTGCGCCAGCACGAATGAACCTGCCGCCGCAGACATGCCGGCGCTCGGCGCCGCATCCACCTCGACGACGGACGAGACGGCCCCGATCACCGGCAGCCGCATCCCGGCCAAGCGCACTGAAAAAATGGTCAGCCAAATCGGCGGCAAAGACTATAAAGACAACAAGAGCTCGCTGATGGCGCCGTTGCAGAGCAACTGACGCCACCAGGCCGGGCTTAGCGAATGCGCATGCCCGGCTGCGCGCCGCTCACCGGCTCCAGCAGGTACAGGCCCGGATTCGCTTTTTCATCTTTCGCGGACGCGCACAGCACCATGCCTTCCGACACGCCGAATTTCATCTTGCGCGGCGCCAGGTTGGCCACGAGCACCGTCAGTTTGCCGATCAATTGCTCCGGCTGGTAGGCCGACTTGATACCCGAGAACACATTACGATAGCGGCCTTCGCCCACGTCCAGCGTGAGGCGGAGCAGCTTGCCAGCACCTTCGACGTGCTCACAATTGACGATCTTCGCCACGCGCAGGTCGATTTTCGTGAAGTCGTCGATCGAGATTTCCGGTGCCAGTTCTTCGATGTCGGAGGCTTCCGGGGCCGGAGCTTCTGCCGCGGCCTCGGCGGGAGCGGGCGCAGCAGCCGGCGCCGGCTTGTCGAACAGATCCTCGACCATCTTGGCATCCACGCGCTGCATCAGGTGGCTGTAGGCGCCGATGGTGCGGCCCAGCAGCGGGGCGTAGACGCGCTCGCCCTGGGTGTCGTCCCACGAGTACGCGTCCTCGCCGAGGAATTCGCGCACGCGCGCGGCCACGTGCGGCAGCACCGGCGACAGCATGATCGTCAGCTGGCGGAACAGGATCAGTGCGGTCGTGCAGACGTCGTGCAGTTCGGCCGTTTTCGTCTCGTCCTTGGCCAGGATCCACGGCTTGTTCTCGTCGACGTAGCGGTTGGCGACGTCGGCCACTTCCATGATTTCGCGCAGCGCCTTGCCGAACTCGCGCGCTTCGAAGTTTGCCGCGATGGCGGCCTGGCGCTCGCCGTTGTCGCCGTTCAGGGCGCGAGCGATCCATTGTTTCGCGTCATCCGACAGCGCCGATGCCAGCTTGCCGTCGAAACGCTTGGCGATGAAGCCGGCGCAGCGGCTGGCGATGTTCACGTACTTGCCGATCAGGTCGCTGTTCACGCGCGCGACGAAGTCCTCGCCCGTGAAGTCCAGGTCTTCGACCCGGGCGTTCAGCTTGAACGCGAGGTAGTAGCGCAGCCATTCCGGATTCATGCCCAACTGCAGGTAGCGCAGCGGCGAAATGCCCGTGCCGCGCGACTTCGACATCTTTTCGTTGTTCACGGTCAGGTGGCCGTGGACATTGACCTTCAGCTTGTCGATGATCGGGTGGCCCGAGAAATTCAGCATCGCCGGCCAGAACAGCAGGTGGAACGACACGATGTCCTTGCCGATGAAGTGCACTTGCTCGGCGGACGGATCGTTCAGGAACGCTTCGTAATCGATGCCCTGTTTTTCGAAATAATTCTTCAGGCTGGCCAGATAGCCGACCGGCGCGTCCAGCCACACGTAGAAGAATTTACCCGGCGCGTCCGGGATCGGGATGCCGAAGTAGGGCGCGTCGCGCGAGATGTCCCAGTCGGCCAGCTTTTCGCCGTTCTCGCCCAGCCATTCGGAGACCTTGTTGACCATTTCCGGCTGCAGGCGGCCCGGCGTGTTCAGCCACTCCTTCAGGAATTGGAAGCAGCGCGGGTCGGACAGCTTGAAGAAGTACTGTTCGGACGGCTTCAGGATTGGCGTCGAACCCGTGAACACGGAGTACGGGTTGATCAGCTCGGTCGGCTGGTAGGCGGCGCCGCACACTTCGCAGTTGTCGCCGTACTGGTCCTTCGCGTGGCAGACCGGGCACTCGCCCTTGATGTTGCGGTCGGCCAGGAACATGCCCTTGGCCGTGTCGTAGAAGCGGTCGACGGTCTTCGTGGTGATCAGGCCGTTGTCGCGCAGGCGGCGGTAGATGCCCTGCGACAGGTCGACGTTTTCCGGCGAGTCCGTGGAATACCAGTTGTCGAACGCGATGTGGAAGCCGTCCAGGTATTGCGCGCGGCCGGCCGCGATCTTCGCGACGAATTCCTGCGGCGTGACGCCTTCCTTTTCGGCGGCGATCATGATCGGCGTGCCGTGCGTGTCGTCGGCGCCGACGAAGTGCACGACGCGCTGCGCACCGGCGTCGCGCTGCATGCGCTGGAAGCGGACCCAGATGTCGGCCTGGATGTATTCCATCATGTGGCCGATGTGAAAGGCAGCGTTGGCGTAGGGCAGGGCGGTGGTGACGAACAGCTTGCGTGTCATGGTCGAAGGTCGAGGTTGTCGAGGAAAACAGGCATTTTACCAGCGGATGACCCCAAGCGCGCAGGGGGTACTTCGTGCATTTGCCGGCCTGACAACAGGGGACGCCGCGTTTTGCGCTAAACTTGCGCATCACATCCGGAGAACCCAATGAGCATCACTGTAGATGACGTCAAGGCCGCCCTGGCCGCTGTCGTCGATCCCAACACCCATAAAGATTTCGTCACCTCCAAGGCAGTCAAGAACATTCAGGTCGACGGCGGCAACGTCGCCCTCGACATCGAGCTCGGCTATCCGGCGAAGAGCCAGGTCGCGGGCATCCGCGCGGCCGTCGTCGACGCGCTGCGCAAGCTTCCGGGCGTGGACAACGCCAGCGTCAACGTCACGAGCAAGATCCTGTCGCACGCCGTGCAGCGCGGCCTGAAAGTGATGCCGAACGTGAAGAACATCATCGCCGTCGCGTCCGGCAAGGGCGGCGTCGGCAAGTCGACGACGGCCGTCAACCTCGCGCTGGCGCTGGCCGCCGAGGGGGCGACGGTAGGCCTGCTGGATGCCGACATCTACGGCCCGTCGCAGCCGATGATGCTGGGCGTGAACGGCCGCCCGCAGAGCCTGGACGGCAAGACGATGGAGCCGCTGGAAAACCACGGCGTGCAGGTGTCGTCGATCGGCTTCATGATCGATCCGGACGAGCCGATGGTGTGGCGCGGCCCGATGGTCACGCAAGCCCTGCAGCAGCTGCTGGAACAGACCAACTGGAAGAACCTCGACTACCTCGTCGTCGACATGCCGCCGGGTACGGGCGACATCCAGCTCACGCTGTCGCAGAAGGTCCCCGTGACGGGCGCCGTGATCGTCACGACGCCGCAGGACATCGCCCTGCTGGACGCGCGCAAGGGCCTCAAGATGTTCGAGAAGGTCGGCATCCCGATCGTCGGCGTGGTGGAAAACATGAGCACCCACATCTGCTCGAACTGCGGCCACGTCGAGGCGATCTTCGGCGAAGGCGGCGGCCAGAAGATGTGCGAAGACTTCCACGTGGACTTCCTCGGCAAGCTGCCGCTGCAGCTGTCGATCCGCGAGCAGACGGATTCGGGTACGCCGACCGTCGTGGCGGAGCCGGACGGTGCCGTGGCCGCGATCTATAAAGAGATTGCGCGCAAGGTCGCGGTGAAGGTGGCGGAGCAGTCGAAGGATATGTCGGCGAAGTTTCCGACGATCGTCGTCAAGAACGACTGAGTCGCCACCGATATATACGTCGTTCTCGCGCTATAGACACGTCATCCCCGCGCTATAAACACGTCATCCCCGCGCAGGCGGGGATCCAATTTTGCTTGCGTTTCGACTGCGCGTGCAGAACTTGGGTCCCCGCCTTCGCGGGGACGACGTTTTTGGGCAAACCATGAGAATTGAAGCAATCCGTGCGCATTTGCGTACATTAGGCGCCCAGCCCCTGCACGCGGACCGCGTGCTGCGCGACTGGGTCCGCGTGATGGCCCACGACCGCGGCCGCCGCCGTCCCGACGACTTCCTGCCGAAGCCCGTCCGTGCAGCGCTGCCGCAGCTGGATGCCGAGCTGGACGCGCTCGCCCGCGTCCTCAGTACCCATCCCGCCGACGACGGCTCGGCGCGCCTGCTGGTCGGCCTCGCCGATGGCCAGACGGTGGAGTCCGTGCTGCTGCCGCGCGACGGCGTGTGCGTGTCGAGCCAGGTCGGGTGCGCGGTCGGCTGCCAGTTCTGCATGACGGGTCAAAGTGGCCTGATCCGGCAGGTGACGAGCGGCGAGATCGTCGCCCAGGTCGTGCTGGCGCGCCGGATGCGGCCCGTCAAGAAAGTCGTGTTCATGGGCATGGGCGAGCCCGCGCACAACCTCGACAACGTGGCGGAAGCCATCGAGCTGCTCGGCATCGAAGGCAATATCGCGCACAAGAACCTCGTGTTCTCGACGGTGGGCGATCCGCGCGTGTTCGAGCGCCTGCCGCAGGGCCGCGTGAAACCGGCGCTGGCGCTGTCGCTGCACACGACGAAGACGGACCTGCGCGCACGCCTGCTGCCGCGCGCGCCGCGCTTCACGGCGCGCGAGCTGGTCGAAGAGGGCGAGCGCTACGCGCGCCTGACCGGCTACCCGATCCAGTACCAGTGGACCTTGCTGGACGGCGTCAACGACGGGCCGGACGAACTCGAGGCGCTGGTCGACCTCTTGCGCGGCAAGTATGCCGTGCTGAACATGATCCCCTACAACACGAATCCGGGTTTGCCGTTCCGCCGGCCCGACTGGGACAAGGCGCGGACGATCGCCGCCTGGCTGTTCGAGCGGGGCATCCTGACCAAGCTGCGCGATTCGGCGGGGCAGGACGTCGATGGCGGCTGCGGGCAGTTGCGGGCGCGCGCCGCCGGCGAGCAGGCCGTCACGTTGCGTCGGACGGCGGCCGCAGCGTAAATGTCGCGACCGGTTCGACCGCCGCGCTCGACATATACCAGTCGTTGATCACGAGCTCGAGTCTGCTTACCCGCATGGTCCCGAGCGGCACGTCGCGCAGCGCCGCCAGCACTGCGGCCAGCCGCGCCGGATCGGCGGGCGGGGCGATGAAGCGCAGCGCCGTCGAATGCGCGGTGACGAGCCGGTAGCGCTGGTCCAGTGTCCCGTCGAGCCCGCGTGCGCGCAGCGCGTCGCGCAGGCGCGCACGCAGCCGTTCCAGTGTGCCGTCGCGCGGGAATCCCTTGAACAGCACGGCACCGCGCGAGATCGTGATGCCTTCGAAGCCGATGTCGAACGCGCGCAGATCATTCGTTGCCGCGCGTGCGGCCGCGGCGTAATCCGCACGCCGGGCCAGGTGCGGTGCGTAATCTTCCGTGACCGTGAACAGCGACAGCACCGTCATGTGCAGGTCGGAAAGGGGTTGCCGGTACTGGCGCGGGTCGGCGGCGAGCAAGGCGTCCTGCACGGCTTCGAAGCGGGTCGCCAGCGCTGCGTCGGGACGCGCGATCAGCGTGAGGCCGCGGCGCGGATCGAGGCCGCCGGCCAGGTGCGGGTCGCACTCGACCTCGCCGCGGGAGATGTCCGGCCAGGCGCGGTCCCACATGGCGTCGTAGTGGGCGCGCAGATCGGGTAAGGAAGAATCGCTCATCCGGGCGATTCTATGCCACGCGTGCCATACCCGTCTCGACCTGGCGTGCGCGCACCTGGTTGCGGCCGCCCCGCTTGGCGACGTACATCAGGTCGTCCGCGACGGCGATCAGCGATTGCGGCGTGATGGCCTGGTTCGCCGCGAAGTCGGCGCCGACGACGCCGAAGCTGGCGGTCGTGGCCAGCGCGGTGTCGCCGTACGGAATGCGTTCGGCGGCGAACGCGGCGCGGACACGTTCGGCCAGTTCGACGGCGCCGTCCAGCCGGGTCTCCGGCAGGATGATCAGGAATTCCTCGCCGCCGTAGCGCACGACCGTGTCGATGGATTCGCGCGTCATCGCCTGCAACAGGTTCGCGAAGCACCGCAGCAGTTCGTCGCCCGCGTGGTGGCCGTATGTGTCGTTGATGGCCTTGAAGCCGTCCAGGTCGCACATGATCAGCGACAGGCTCAAGCGGTAGCGCCGCGCGCGCGCGATCTCGCCGTCGAGCAGGGCCGCGTTCAGGTGGCGCCGGTTGTAGCAGCCGGTCAGCGGGTCGCGCACGGACAAATTCGTCAGCACCTGGCGCGTGCGATATTGCTCGCGCCACAGGCGGGCGTGGCGGTTCGCGGCGACGGCGCCGAAGGCGTTGGCGAACAGGACCAGCATCGTCATCGACACGAGGTGGCGCGTCGTTTCGAGGTGCTGGATCCACGCCAGCGCGACGAACACGAGGCTGGAACCCAGCGCGATGGCGACGGACGTGCGCAGGCGGTTCGGGATGAAGATCAGGATCACGACGGCCATCAGGCCGACGGACGTGCCGTGCAGCAGCGTGTCGGCCGGGCGGCGCCACGCGACGAACATATAGGTGAACATCCCCAGCAATGTAAACACGCTCGCCACCCGGTACGCGGCCTTGACGGGCGCGGCGGCGCGGCGCGCATGGCGCAGGCCGGCCCAGGCGAGGACCGGCACGAGGGCGCGGGCGAGCAGGGACGGGGCGGCACCCGGCAGGCCCAGCGCCAATACGTCGGCCACGCTGAACAGCAGGTAGAACAGCGAGCACACGATCAGCGCGCGGCGCAGGTCGCGCAGGATCGTCGGCGCCTGCTCGTGCAGGAAGCCGAGTTCCGTCGTCGCGCAGACGAATTCGCCGCGCAGGCGCGCAATGGCAGCGGTGCTCGGGTCGCTCGTCATGGGTAGAGTGATATATGCATGAGGTGGGAAAGCCGGACGAGACTGTAGCCAAAACTTTAATTTCTGTAAAGTAATTTTCGGTCATCGTGAGTAACCATGTTGCAGGATCGCTCGCTTCGCCATTGCCGGGCCTCGCGGTAAAATAGCCGCTTCACTAATATTCATGCGTTCCCTTCGCATCCGACCATGACCGTCCGTACCCGTTTCGCTCCCAGCCCGACCGGCTATCTCCACCTCGGCGGCGCGCGCACCGCGCTGTATTCGTGGGCTTTTGCCCGCCATTTCGGCGGCACCTTCGTCCTGCGCATCGAAGACACCGACCTGGAGCGTTCGACGCCGGAAGCCGTGCAGGCCATCCTGCAGGGGATGGAATGGCTGGGCCTCGCGCACGACGAGGGGCCGTTCTACCAGATGCAGCGCATGGACCGTTACCGTGAAGTGGTGAAGGGCATGCTGGAAGCCGGCACGGCCTACCTGTGCTACTGCTCGCCGGAAGAAGTGGAAGCGATGCGCGAGCGCATGCGCGCCGCCGGCGACAAGCCGCGCTACGACGGTACGTGGCGCCCGGAGCCGGGCAAGGTGCTGCCGCCGGTACCGGAAGGCGTCAAGCCCGTGGTGCGCTTCAAGAATCCGCTGGACGGCGAAGTCACGTGGCACGACGTCGTCAAGGGCCCGATCACCATCGCCAACAAGGAACTGGACGACCTCGTGATCGCCCGTCCGGACGGCACGCCCACCTATAACTTCTGCGTCGCCGTCGACGACTGGGACATGAAGATCACGCACGTGCTGCGCGGAGACGACCACGTCAACAACACGCCCCGCCAGATCAATATCCTGCGCGCGCTGGGCGCCGAGCTGCCGCAGTACGGCCACCTGCCGATGATCCTCGGCCCGGACGGCCAGAAGCTGTCGAAGCGCCACGGCGCCGTCAGCGTGATGGAATATCCGGAGCAGGGCTATCTGCCGGAAGCGATGCTGAACTACCTGGCACGCCTGGGCTGGAGCCACGGCGACGACGAGATCTTCTCGATGCAGCAGTTCACCGAGTGGTTCAACCTCGACCACCTGACGGCGTCGGCCGCGCAGTTCAATCCGGAAAAGCTGGGCTGGCTGAACAACCACTATATCAAGCAGGCCGACAATGAGCGCCTGGCCGGCCTCGCGCGTCCGAAGATGGAGCGCGAAGGCGCGGTGTTCGACGGCGCGCCGCCGCTGGCCGCCGTGCTGGGCCTGATGAAGGAGCGCACCAACACGATCAACGAATTGGCCGATGCCGCGATGCTGTTCTACCGCGAGCCGAAGCCGGACGCGGCGCTGCTGACCCAGCACCTGACGGATGCCGTGCGCCCCGCGCTGGCCCAGTTCGCCGAGCGCCTGCGCGACGTGGAATGGACCAAGCCGGCATTGTCCGCGATGATGAAGGAAGTGCTGGCCGCGCACGGCCTCAAGATGCCGCAACTGGCCATGCCGCTGCGCCTGCTCGTCACCGGCCAGTTGCAGACGCCGGCCATCGACGCGGTGCTGGAATTGTTCGGCCGCGACACCGTGCTCAAGCGAGTTGGCAAGGGGCTGTGACTATTTGCGTAATGCAAGTGCGTCCGCTATAATGCTCGCACTTCAGCGCTGCGGGGGTATAGCTCAGCTGGGAGAGCGCTTGCATGGCATGCAAGAGGTCAGCGGTTCGATCCCGCTTACCTCCACCAACTCTGAAGTGCAGTAGTCGTAGTCCAGGTCCCCATCGTCTAGAGGCCTAGGACATCACCCTTTCACGGTGAGTACCGGGGTTCGAATCCCCGTGGGGACGCCAGATTCGGCAGCGACGTTGAAAAACGACGTAAGCAGTAAATGTAGTGTGTTATAGTGCTGTTTTCCCGTAGGGGGTATAGCTCAGCTGGGAGAGCGCTTGCATGGCATGCAAGAGGTCAGCGGTTCGATCCCGCTTACCTCCACCAAGCAGGGAAAAACAGGGTAACACAGTGCAGTCCAGGGTCCCCATCGTCTAGAGGCCTAGGACATCACCCTTTCACGGTGAGTACCGGGGTTCGAATCCCCGTGGGGACGCCAAGATTTTTATCTACTGGGGTCAGAGCCCGAATTTCTCGGGTGGGCTCTGACCCCGGCAGAACAGAAGGTTGTGCAAGGAAGCCGCCTTGAGCGGCTTTTGTTTTGGGGGTATAGCTCAGCTGGGAGAGCGCTTGCATGGCATGCAAGAGGTCAGCGGTTCGATCCCGCTTACCTCCACCAAGAATACGTAGTAGCGAAGTTCAGGTCCCCATCGTCTAGAGGCCTAGGACATCACCCTTTCACGGTGAGTACCGGGGTTCGAATCCCCGTGGGGACGCCAGTTTTGATGTAAGATGCCTGCGATCAGGCATAGCGGTAAAAGTTCCAGGGTCCCCATCGTCTAGAGGCCTAGGACATCACCCTTTCACGGTGAGTACCGGGGTTCGAATCCCCGTGGGGACGCCAAGAATACGGCAAGCAGTAGTAAAAACAGTTTTAGGTCCCCATCGTCTAGAGGCCTAGGACATCACCCTTTCACGGTGAGTACCGGGGTTCGAATCCCCGTGGGGACGCCAGTCAAAGACCGGAGCAGACCACCCGCACATGCGGAAAGGTGCTCCGGTTTTTCTTTGGGTCCGCGACCATGCACAACGATCAACGCTCCACGACTCTCGCCATCTTCTGCAAGGTGGTCGACAACTTCGGCGACATCGGCATCTGCTGGCGCCTCGCGCGGCAGTTCCACCGCGAGCATGGCATCGCGGTGACCCTGTGGGTCGACGACCTCGCCAGTTTCCGCCGCATCTGGCCGGGCGTGTCCGTCGCTGCCGACGAGCAGGTGGTCGACGGCGTGCGGGTCCTGCACTGGCGCGACCAGGACGGCGCCTGGGCGCCGGCCGACGTGGCCGACATCGTCATCGAATTCTTCGGCGTCGACATCCCGCCGGGCTATATCGCCGCGATGGCGCAGTGCGAGCCGCGGCCGGTGTGGATCAATTACGAAGGCCTCAGCGCGGAGGAGTGGGTCGAGGGTTGCCACGCGCTGCCGTCGATGCATCCGCGCCTGAAGCTGACGAAGCATTTCTTCTTCCCGGGTTTCACGGACAAGACGGGCGGGCTGCTGCGCGAACGCGATCTGCTCGAGGCGCGCGACCGCTTCCAGGCCGACGCGGCGGCGCGGGCCGGTTTCCTCGCGCGGCTGGGCGTGACGACGGACGAGGCAAGCGCGCTGACAGTCAGCCTGTTCTGCTATCCGCACGCGCCGGTCGCGGAGATGTTCGCCGCATGGCGCGATGGCGACCGGCCCGTGACCTGCCTCGTGCCGCAAGGCGTCGCGCGCGAGCAGGTGGCGGCGTTCGCCGGCGCCGGCGCCGTGGCGACGCACGGCAATCTCACGGTCCGCACGGTCCCGTTCCTGGCGCAGGACGATTACGACCGCCTGCTGTGGTCGTGCGACGTGAACTTCGTGCGCGGCGAGGATTCCTGGGTGCGCGCGCAATGGGCGGGTCGACCATTCATCTGGCACATCTATCCGCAAGATGAAAACTTGCATCATGTTAAACTCCGCGCGTTCCTGCAACAGTACGCGGCGAACCTGGGCAGCCTGATCGATTTTTCCCTGCGCTGGAATGGCGTGGAAGGTAATGCTCCGGCGGATTGGCGCGCGCTGTGGACATCGCTGCAAGCCAGTTTGCCGACGATTCGTGAACGCAATGCCGAATGGCAGGCGCAGATGTTGGCGCATGGCGACCTGGTGAGCAATCTGCTGGATTTCGCCCGGTCGCTGCGGTAGGCGGCGGACGAGGAACATGGTATCATGCTTGATTACTGCAACTCATTTTTAGGTTAAAACCCTCCTATGAAACCCGCAAAAGAAATCCGTGTCGGCAACATCATCATGGTTGATGCCAAGCCTTTCATCGTGCTGCGCTCCGACGTCAATGGCTCGAGCCGCACGGGCTTCACGTACAAGTGGAAGATGAAGAATCTTCTCACCAACGCACCGCTGGAAAACGTGTTCCGCGGCGACGACAAGTTCGACGTCGTCGTCCTGGACAAGAAGCCGGTGACCTACTCGTACTTCGCCGACCCGCTGTACGTCTTCATGGATGAAGAGTACAACCAGTACGAAATCGAAGAAGAAAACCTGGGCGACGCCATCAACTACCTGAAAGACGGTATGGAATGCGAAGCCGTGTTCTATGACGGCAAGGCCATCTCGGTCGAACTGCCGATCACCATCGCGCGCCAGATCATCTACACGGAACCGGCCGTCAAGGGCAATACCTCGGGCAACGTCCTGAAGGAAGCCAAGATCGAGAACGCCATCGAGTCGAAGCAGTTCACCATCCAGGTGCCGCTGTTCGTCAACCAGGACGACGTCATCGAGATCGACACCCGTACCGCCGAGTACAAGAAAGTCGTCCGCAACTAAGCCGACGCGCTCTTACGAAAAACGCTGTCCATCGGGCAGCGTTTTTTTTGGGCGGTACCTCCGACACGCGCTCATGTCAAATAAGCAAGATCCTGTTATGCTGGAGCATTCACGAGGAGAATGCATGGACCGCAGGGATTTCGTTCGACTGGGCCTGGCGGCGAGCGCCGCTGCCGGCGTGACTGCGCCGGCAGCGGGCACGGAACTCGATGCCGTGCTGGACGCCGGCGTACGCGAGCAGCAGGCGCTCATGGAAACGGGCAGGCTGACGTCGAAGACGCTCGTGCAGCGCTACCTCGCGCGCATCGCCGCCATCGACAAGGCCGGGCCGCGCCTGAACGCCGTCATCGAACTGAATCCCGACGCCGCCAGGATCGCCGCTGACCTCGACCGCGAGCGCAAGGCTGGCAAGGTGCGTGGGCCGTTGCACGGCATCCCCGTCCTGTTGAAGGACAATATCGCGACGGGCGACAGGATGAGCACGAGCGCCGGCTCGCTCGCGCTGGACGGCGTGCGCGCCACGCGCGATGCGTTCGTCGCGGCGCGCCTGCGCGCGGCCGGCGCCGTCATCCTCGGCAAGACGAACCTGTCCGAGTGGGCGAACATGCGCTCGACGCATTCCGTCAGCGGCTGGAGCGGACGCGGCGGCCAGACGCGCAACCCGTACGCGCTCGACCGCAACACGAGCGGTTCCAGTTCCGGCTCGGGCGCCGCGATGGCGGCCGCGCTCGCCACGCTCGCCATCGGCACGGAGACGGACGGGTCGATCGTGTCGCCGGCGTCGATTTGCGGCATCGTCGGCATCAAGCCCACATTGGGCCTGGTCAGCCGCAGCGGCATCATCCCGATCGCGCATTCACAGGACACGGCCGGCCCCATGACACGCACCGTGGCCGACGCCGCGCTGCTGCTCGCGGCCATCGCCGGCGCCGATCCGGACGATGCCGCCACGGGCACCATGCCGGGTAAGCCGGCCGATTACGCGGCGGCCCTGCGGACCGACGGCCTGCGTGGCCGCCGCGTCGGCGTCGCGCGCAATTTTTTCAATAACCCGGCCGTGAACGCCGTGATCGAAGCCGAGCTGGCCGTCCTGGGCGCGCAGGGCGCGACGCTCGTCGACGTGCAGGTGCCCAACGTCGACAAGTACGGCGACTCGGAACTGGAAGTGCTGCTGTCCGAATTCCGTCCCGAACTGGAGGCGTACCTGGCCGGCTACGCACCGCACGCGTCCGTGAAAACGATGGCCGACGTGATCGCGTTCAACGACAGGCACGCCGCGCAGGAACTCCGCCACTTCGGCCAGGAACACCTGATCGCGGCGGCGGCCCGGCCGGGCCTCGACGCCAGGGCTTACCGCGACGCGCTCGCCAACAACCATCGCTACAGCCGCGAAGAGGGCATCGACCGGATCCTGCGCGAGGAAAAGCTGGATGCGCTGGTCGCGCCGACGGGCGGCACGGGCTGGCTGATCGACTACATCAACGGCGACCACGATGGCCCCGGCTTTTCGTCGCCCGCGGCCGTGGCCGGTTATCCGCACGTGACGGTCCCGGCCGGCTTCGTGCACGGGCTGCCCGTCGGGCTGTCGTTCGTCGGCGGCGCGTGGAGCGAAGCGGCGTTGATCGCGATGGCCTATGCGTACGAGCAGGCGAGCCAGCGGCGCCGCGCGCCGACGTATCCGGCGTCCGTCAACCCGCGCGCCTGACCCAGGCGAACGCGCAGATCGACGCCGCCAGCGCGCAGGCGGCGCACACGACCATCGCCACGTGGAACGGCGCCAGCAGTGCGCGGCCTTGCGCCGTCAGGACGACGCCCAGCAGCGCCGTCGCGATGAGCCCGCCGCCGCGCGCGACGGCGCTGTTGAAGCCGGACGCGACACCCGTGTGATGGGCGTCCACGGACGACAGCACGGCCGTCGTCAGCGGCGCCGCCACGCACGCCATGCCGACGGCGATGACGAGGATGGCGGGCAGCACGGTCGTGGCATAGCCGCCGTCGCCGATGCGCGCGCCCAGCAGGAATCCGCCCGCGACGATGAGCGCGCCGATCGATAACGGTAGCCGCGCCCCGTGGCTGCCGGCGACCTTGCCCATCAATGGAGAGCCGATCGCGAGGACGATGGGAAACGGCAGCAGCGCCGCGCCCGCCTGCTTCGCCGAATACTGCAGCGCCTGGATCAGCACGAACGGCACGAGCAGCATCAGCGCGCCGAGGGCGCCGTAGAGCAGGAACGTCATCAGGTTCAGGCCGGAAAAGGTGCTCGATCCGAACAGTGTCAATGGCAGCATCGCCTTGTCGCCCGCCCGCCGCTCCGCCCACAGGAACCCCAGCAGCACGAGCACGCCGGCCGCCATCGCGCCGCCGGACGCGGCCGTCACGCCCTTGTCGGCCGATGCCGCCGCCAGGCCCCACGTCAAGCAGCCCAGGCCCAGGCTGGCCAGCAGCGCGCCGGCCGGATCGAGCGCAACGGGCTTCTCGCCGCGCGGCACGCGCACGTAGCGCCAGCCGAGGAACATGGCCACGGCCGCGATCGGCAGGTTAATGTAAAACGCCGCGCGCCAGCCGACCGTATCGATGAGCCAGCCACCGAGCAGCGGTCCGATCGCACCGGCCGCCGCGCCGGCCGCGGCCCAGATCCCGATGGCCTTGCCGCGCGCCTTGCCGTCGAACGTGGCGCCGAGGATCGCCAGGCTGTTGGGCAGAAGGAAGGCTGCGCCCATGCCTTGCAGCACGCGCCCGCCGACGAGCAGCCACAGCCGTGGCGCCCACGCGCACAGCAGCGAGGCCAGCGCGAACGTCGCGATGCCGGCGAGCAGGATGCGGCGCCGGCCGTAGCGGTCGCCGGCCGCGCCGCCCAGCAACAGTAACGAGCTCAAGGGGAGGAGATAGCCGCTCACGACCCACGACAGGTCCGCGCCCGCGCCGCCCAGGTCGCGGCCGATGGCGGACAGGCCCACGTTGACGACGGAGCCGTCGATGAAGGCGAGGCTGCTGGCCAGGATCGACGTGGCCAGCACCAGGTGCGGGTGGTCGGTGTGGCCGCTCGTCGGCGTACTGTCGGCCAGCGGGCGATCGCAATGGGCCGGCAGCGCGCTCACGTTCTAGCGCGGCGTCGCGGCCTGCTTGGCCTTCGTGAAGACGGGCCCCCACAGCGGATGGCCGTGCTCGCCGGGTGCCAGGTCGAACGACGGGTCGAGGCGCAGCGCGCGGTCGAACGCCTGGCGGCACGGGCCGGGACGCGACGTCACGCAATAGCTGAACGCCATGTATTTCAAGGCCGTGAGGCGCGTGGCGAGCGGGCCGTTGTTCACGTCGCGCGCGGACAGGCGCCGGATCGCGCCGTTGTAGTCGCCGTCGTTGTACAGCCGGATGCCTTCCTGCAGGCCTGCGCTGGGCGTGGACACGTCGTCGCGGTCGCGCGGTTTTTCCTTCGGCCGCGCCGGGGCTTCGCGCACCGCCGGGGTGTCCCGTTCCACGGTCGATGTCGCCTTTGGATGGCTGGGGCTGCGTGCCGGTTTCTTGTCGAAGCCGGGCAGGTCGGCGCAGCCGCCGAGCAGGGCGGCTGTCGCGGCCAGCAGGATGGCGTGGGCGAAGCGGTGGGTCTTCATCGGTCTCCGGTCGTGGGTCATCAGGGTTCCGCCGTGAAGTCGACGGTGATCTGGCCGTCGCTGCTCGCCGTGTCGACCTCGAGCACGCGGTCGTGGAAGTTCGGGTTCGTCACGCGGATCGTGTGGCGGCCGGGCGCCAGCACGAGGCGCTTGACGGGCGGACTCACGCCGCGGTCGACGTCGTCGACGTAGACGACGCCCCACGGCTGGATCTGCAGCTTGTAGACGTTGCCGTTCGGTGTGACGACGACACCGGGCAGCCGGGTGTCCGGCGCGGACTGGGCCTGGCCGGCGGCGATGGGCGCGGCCGGGCTGGCGGGCGTTTGCGGTACGGCCGCCGGCCTCGCTGCCGGCGAATCCGGTGCGACATAGCCCTCGCCACTGTCCAGTGCGCCCGCGGCTGCGGCGCCGGTCGCGACGGACGGTTTATCGGCCTGCTGGGGCAACGTGAGCACGACGTGGTCGAACGAGCCCGAATCGCGCATTTCCGCGAACATGGCGAGTGCCAGCGCGATGAGGACGGCGCCGCCGCCGGCCGCGACGGCCCAGCGTTGCCAGCGGTTCAGGTTCAGGGTTCGGCGGGGGCGCTCGGCGGCCTGCATGAACGCGGGCGGCACGGCTGCGGGACCGAGGTCGGGCGCGGGCACCGGCGCGGGCGCGGGCGTGGGCACAGGCGTGGGTACAGGCGTGGGTACAGGCGCGGGCGCGGGCGCAGGCGTGGGCACAGGCGCGTCGGGCGGCATCGGTGGCGTCATGTGCGACGCCACCGCGGCCCCGACGGGCGGACCGAGCGGGACGATGCCGAGCAGGTCGCGTAGCTGTTCGATGCTCTGGGGACGGCGCGCCCGGTCGGGATCCATGCAGCAGTCGATGGCATTCACGAGCGAATCGCTGTAGCCCTCGGCCCGACCGGCCAGCGGGCCCGTGGGGGCGAGCTCGCGCGTGATGGCGTAATGGATGATGCGTGCCAGGGCGTTCAGGTCATCGGCCTCCTGCGCTTCCGGCGGGCCGAAGTCGGTGGGAATCAGCAGCGGCTCGCCATTCTCGTGGAACACGATCGTGTCGGGCGTGATGGCGCGATGCGGCATGTGCATCGCGTACTGCAGTTCGAGCGACTGCAGGATCTGGCGTAGGATCTTGCGGCACCAGACTTCGTTGACCTGTTCGGGACTGTACTCGACGATGTCCCTGACGGTGCGGCCTTCGAGGTGCTGCTGCTCCGGTCCGATGGTAGTTAGGCTGGTCATTTTGCTAAGGCATGGGCTTGGCAAAATCATGCCAGATTTGTAGCACCGGTGCCCGAGTACAACTCAACCGTGCGCGCCTGTTACAACTGTTACAAGCGCGGCCTGTCGACTATCAGTCGTCGATGAAACGCATCTTGAAGTTACGGCCCTTGATGGTGCCGAATTCCGGTCCAAGCGGATTGTCGCTGTTCAGCCGGTCGAACGCCTGCTGTGCGACCCGGCGGTCGAGCGCGACGTAGCTGACGAATTCGAAGATGGCGATCTTGCCGACCTGTTCCTTCGTGAGGCCCGCGTCGCCGGTGAGGGCGCCAAGCAGGTCGCCCGGACGCAGCTTCTCTTTCTTGCCCCCGGATACGCACAGCGTGATCATCGGTGCCGGATCCACCGCGCCGTCGTCGTCGGCAAGTTCGTCGAGCGCATGCCACTCGGCCGTGAAGCCTTGCGCGTCCTCGACCAGCTTGACCCAGCGCTTTTCGTTCGGCGCGCACAGCGACAGCGCGACGCCGTTCGCACCCGCGCGCCCCGTGCGGCCGACGCGGTGCACGTGCACTTCCGGATCCTTGGACACGTCGACGTTGATGACGGCTTCCAGCCCCGCGATGTCGATGCCGCGCGCGGCCACGTCGGTGGCGACGAGCACCGCGCAGCTGCGGTTGGCGAAGCGCACGAGCGTCTCGTCGCGCTCGCGCTGTTCCAGCTCGCCGTACAGCGCGAGCGCGGAAAAGCCTTGTTCGCGCAGGGCGTCCGCGACTTCGCGGCAGCGCGCCTTCGTGTTGCAGAATGCGATCGCGGACGCGGGGCGGTAATGGCGCAGCAGCCGCGCGACGGCATCCACGCGGCCGTCGAAGCCGATCTCGTAGAAACGCTGTTCGATGCGGGCCGGCGCGTGCGCCGTGTCGACGGCGACCTCGAGCGGATCGCGGAGGAAGCGCGCGGTGGCGGCCCGGATGTCGTCAGGATACGTCGCGGAGAACAGCAGGGTCTGGCGATGCGCGGGGCATTCGCGCACGATGGCCGCGATCTCGTCGTAGAACCCCATGTCCGTCATGCGGTCGGCCTCGTCCAGCACGAGGGTGCGCAGGCGCGCAAGGTCGAGCGTGCGGCGCTGCAGGTGGTCGCGGATGCGGCCCGGCGTGCCGACGACGATGTGCGCGCCGAACTGGAGTGACGCGATCTGCGGACGCATCGAGATGCCGCCGGTCAGCACGACGACCTTGACGTTGCCGATGCCCCGCGCCAGGCGGCGGAGCTCGTTCGCCACCTGGTCGGCCAGCTCGCGCGTGGGGCACATGACGAGGCCTTGCACGGCGAACAGGGTCGGGTTCAGCTTCAGCAGCATGCCAATGCCGAACGCGGCCGTCTTGCCGCTGCCCGTCTTGGCCTGCGCGATGAGGTCGCGGCCTGCGAGTGCGAGCGGCAAGGTGGCCGCCTGCACGGGCGTCATGTCCTTGTAGCCGAGCTGGTCGAGATTGGCGAGGAAGGGGGCTGCGAGCTGCAGGGAAGAAAAGGCGGTGTCGGACATGGTGGCGGCGTTTCGTTGGCGCGACGAACCGGCGTTCATGTCGCGTGCTTCAGGGTGCCGGCTTCCAGACAGGCAAGCCGGTAAGGTCCAGATCGGGATCGTGTTTCCAGACCGGCAGGCCGGTCGCATCCGTTTCTGCCAGGTTCATCAGCATCAGCTGTTCCTGTTTCTGTGCCGTGCGGCGCGCCCGGGGACGCTTGGCGGGCGCCGGAACTGCGGACGGAGACGAAGAAAGAGCCGCGGCGTCATCGTCATGTGGCGCCGGCTCGAAGCCGGGCAGGTCGAAGGTCGCGTTGTCTTTCTTGTCTCTCATGCGCTGCGCTGGCCCAGAAAACAAAAGCCCGGCTACGAGAGTCGGGCTTGTTGTTACGGAATTTGGTTGCGGGGACAGGATTTGAACCTGTGACCTTCGGGTTATGAGCCCGACGAGCTGCCAGACTGCTCCACCCCGCGTCTGAGAACGCTATTTTAACCCGATCGGCGCCGGAGCGCAAATCGGGTTGTCGATTCATGAGCTGGCCACCCGCAGGCGCCACAGCGACGTCACCTCGGCCATGCGTGCCGCGGCCAGCGGATCGTCGGGATCGCTGGCCTTCGGGTGCGTGGGACGGATGTCGTGGCGGCCGGCGACGTCCAGCCCCGCCTCGGCGATCCAGCCGAGCAATTGATCGCGCGACCGCAGGCCCAGGTGCTCGGCCAGGTCGGACAGGATGAGCCAGCCTTCGCCGCCGTCGCGCAGGTGCTCTTTCAATCCCGCGAGGAAACCTTTCAGCATGCGGCTGTCGGGATCGTAGACGGCGTATTCGATGGCGGAGCTCGGCTTACCAGGCAGCCAGGGCGGATTGCAGACGACGAGGTCGGCGCGGCCCTCGGGATACAGGTCGGCGCGCACGATCTCGACCTGGCCGGCGAGACCCAGGCGTTCGACGTTGGCACGGGCACAGCCGAGCGCGCGCTCGTCCACGTCGGTGGCGAGCACGCCCTGCATGCCGCGATGCGCGAGCACGGCCGACAGCACGCCCGTACCGGCACCGATGTCGAACGCGAGGTTCGCGCCGGCAGGCAACGGTGCCTGCGCGACGAGCTCGACATATTCGCCCCGCACGGGCGAGAACACGCCGTACCACGGGTGGATGCGCTCGTCGAGGGCGGGAATGAACACGCCCTTGCGGCGCCACTCGTGCGCGCCGATCACGCCCAGCAGTTCGCGCAGCGAAGCAACGTACGGTTCCGTCGCCCCACCGTAGGCTTCCGTGCATGCTTCGCGGACGTCGGGCGCGCGGCGCAGCGGGATGCCGTGGTCCGCGTCGAACGGCATCAGCAGCATGGCCAGCGTGCGTGCGCGCTGCAGTTGCGCGAGGCGGTGGCGGTGGAATTGTTCGGTGAGCGTCGCCGGTGCCTTGCCGGCCTTGGCGCGTTTGGCGCGCGAACCTTTATGGTCGACGCGGCGCACGAGTGCCTGCAGCAGCTGGCGTGCGTTCTGGAAGTCGCCGCGCCATAGCAGCGCCGTGCCGTCCAGCGCATGGCGCCAGGCCGCATCGGCGCTCATCGTGTCGTCCGCGAGCACGACCTTCCGCGGCGCCGGCCACCCGCTTTCCGAGCGCCAGCGCGCCGAGCGTTCCTCGCCGTGTTCGATCCAGTGGATGCGCGCCGCGCCGTCGGGAGTCGTCATCGCCGCGTCCGATCAGTGGTGGTGGTGCCAGTGGAGTTCGTTCGACTCGACGAAGGATTTCACGGCGTCCGGATTGCCGGTCGCGTGGCGCTTGATTTCGCCGCATTCGCAAATGCCCTGGTAGGGCTGGATATGCGAGCAGGCAGATACTTTCTGCAGGGTGACCTTGACCGGCTTGGCGCATTTGGCGCACTTGAAGGTCAGGAAACGGGCGGGTTTGGTCATGATGAAAGTGAGCGATGAATCAATGGAAGGGGCGCATTTTAGCACTGCACGGTCACGGCACTGCTGCCCCCGCCGGCCGGCCGGACGAGCACCTTGGTGGCGATGCGTTCCGTCATTTCCTGCACGTGCGAGATGACGCCGACCTTGCGGCCCAGCGACTGCAGCGCGTCCAGTGCATCCATCGCGACGCCCAGCGTATCGCTGTCCAGGCTGCCGAATCCTTCGTCGATGAACAGCGATTCCACCTTGACGCGGTTCGACGACAGCGAGGCGAGGCCCAGCGCGAGCGCCAGCGACACGAGGAACGATTCGCCGCCGGACAGGGAGTTTACGGAGCGCACTTCGCCGCCCATGTCCTGGTCGCGCACCATCAGCGCCAGCGACGGACCGGCCGTGCTGACGACGCGCTCCAGGCGGTAACGCCTTGCCAGCTGGGCCAGGTGCGTGTTGGCATAGCCGAGTAGCACGTCGAGCGTGAATTGCTGGGCGTAGTTGCGGAATTTCTTGCCGTCCGCGGAGCCGATCAGGTCCGCCAGCTTGGCCCACCGGTCCTCGATGGCGCGCTGGCGCTCGATCTCGGCCATCATCGAGCGCGCACGCTCGCGCCGCTGCTCGTCCTCGCGGATGCGCATGGCGAGGCTGGCCGCCGCTTCGTGTGCGGCGTCCCGTTCGGTTTCGGCGCGGCGCAGGGCGGCGGCGACCGCGTCGGCGTCCTCGGCCTGCGCGGTTGCCTGCGCGGTTGCCTGCGCCGTCGCTTGTTCCATTGCGAGCGCGCCGTCCCCGGCCCGCGCGTCCGGCTGTTCGACGTCTGCCTGCGCCGGCGCCACGTCTTCGCGCAACCGCTCGTGCTGTTCGCGCTGCGCACGGCGTTCGGCCAGCACGGCCGTCGCCTGGCGCAGGGCCGCGTCCAGTTCCTGCAGGGCCGCGCGTTCCTGGGCGATCCAGCCCGCGCCGACCTGGAGCAGGGCAGCGAGCTGCTGTTCGTTGGCCACGCTTTCCAGCGCCGGGTCGCTGCCGTCGAATTCCTGGATCCAGTGTGCGAGCCGCTCGCCCGCATCGGCCAGCTCGCCCTGCAGGTCGGTGATGCGGCGCGCGGCCAGCGACTGCCCCTCGCGCACCCTTGCTTCCGCCTGCGCAGCCTGCAGGCTCGCGGCCTGGCAGGTATTCACGGCTTCGCGTGCCGCGTTCACGGCACCCGCGAGCTGTTGTTCGACATCGCGCGCGGCGCGGCCGTCGAACAGTTCCGCACGTTCGACGCGGCGCGCGGCCAAGTCCGCATCCAGGCGGGCAAATTCGGCCTCCGCCTCGACGAGGCGCCGGCCGGCATGTTCCACACGCGTGGCCAGCGCGGCGTGCTCGGCGTCGAGGGCCCCGATGGCGCCCTGCAGCCGCGCAAGGCGTGCCGCCTGGTCATTCCATTCGCGCGCCTCGTGGGCACGGGCCTGGCGCCAGCCGGCAGGGTCGCGCTGCCATTGACCCTGCCAGCCGTCGCCGCACGCTTCCGCCAGCACGGGGTCCAGTTCGGTGAGCAATTCGCCCAGCGTGGCCGCGGCTGCTTCGCGCCGCGCGGCCAGCGCGGCAATGTCGGCATCCAGGCGCGCCAGCGTGCCTTGCGCCGTCTGCGCCGCGTCGAGCAGGCGCGCGTGTTCGCGGTTGGCCTGGTCCCAGGCCTGCTGGGCGGCATCGCGCGCGAGTTCGGCGCGGCGCAGGTCGCCGTCGCGCGTCTCGAGTTCCGCGTACGCCTTGCGCAGCGCGGCCTGCTCGGCGGCCAGCCAGCGGCCGCGCGCGTCGGTGCCAGCATCGCTGTCCGGTGCGTCCGCCGCGAGCGGATTGTCGGCCCATTCCGCATCCAGCTGGGCGAGCGCGGCGGCGAGGTTGTCGCGTTCACGCGCCAGCGCCGCCAGCCGTTCGCCGGCAGCATCGTACGCGGCGCGCTGGCCAGCCTGCAGGTCGACGTTGGCGCGCTGTTCGGCGCGCCGCGCGGCCAGTTCGGCGGACAGCTCTTCCAGCACGGTATGCAGCCGGTCGTCCTGGTGCCGGTAGGGGTGTTCCGTGCCGCCGCACACGGGGCAGGCGTCGCCGTCCACGAGCGTGCCGCGCAGTTTTTCGACGCCGTCGGCGCACGCCAGCTGGGCCGTCTTCAGCATGCGCTCGGCCTGGGTGACGGCCGCGTCCAGCGCGCTACCCGCGGCGCGTGCGGCGTCGAGTCCTTCCTGGGCTTTCGCCCGCGCCTGGGTGGACTGGGTGGCCTGCGCATCGAGGTCGGCCAGGCGGCCGCGCTGCGTGCGCAGTGCCTGCCACGTGTGGTCGAGCGAGGCCAGGTGTTCGCGCCGCTTGTCGAGCGAGCGGCGTTCCGCGCGCAGGGCGTCGGCGTCGATGCCGTCCAGCGCCTCGGCCGCCTGCCGGCGCGCCGCCTCGCGCACGTCCAGCAGTTCGACGGACGCCGACAGCGCGTGCGCCGTGCGCTGCGCCATCGCGGCGGCCTGTTCGGCACCGGCGCGGGCGGCGCTCAAGGCTTGCGCGCTGGTGGCATCCTGGCGCGCGGCCTGCTCGGCCTGGGCCAGGCGCTGGTCCCAGCGCGTCCATTGCGTGCCGAGCAGTTCGCGGGTGCCGTGCGCGGCGAGCCAGACCGTCGTGTCGCGCAGCGCGCGCCGGCTCGCTTCCAGTTCCTCCGTCTTGGTCCGCAGGGCGGCCTGGGCCTGCGTCGACTCCGTGCGCACGCCGTCCTGCGCCGCGCGCGCCTTCGCGTGGGCGGGCGCGAGCGTGTCCAGCGTGGCGTCGAGGGCTTTCGCGCGGTCCAGCTGCGGCGCGGCCGCGCGCTGCGCGTCCTCGGCCGCCTCCAGCTTGCGTTCGGCCTCCATCAGGCCGCGCGCCGCCTGTTGCTGGGCATCGAGGGCACGTGCCAGTTCGTGTTCGCTGCCGGCCAGTTGGGCCTGCACCTGGCGCTGTTCGCCGGCCAGGCGGTTCAGGTCGGCGACGAGGGCGCGTGCCGGTTGCACGGCGTCCAGCGTGGCCAGCCGGCGCCGGCGGTCGGCAGCGGCGTCGGTCTCGGCCCGGGCCCGGGCCAGCGCGCCGTCCGCCTGGGTTTCGGCCGCACGCAGCCGGTCCAGTTCCTGGTACCAGCGCAGGTGACGTTCCAGCGCGGCGCGGCGTGTCTCGGCCGCCGTCAGCGCGGCCTGGGCGGCGGCATGGTCGGCGTCGAGCCCGGCGCGTGCGTCCGGGCCGAGCGGCGCCTGATCCTGCAGGCGCGCCGTCAGGCGGCGCATGGCTTCCTGCTCCACGCGCCAGCGCTCGAAGGCGCGGCGCGAGATGTCGCTGTAGACGGCGCTGCCCGTCAGCGTTTCCAGCAGTTCGCCGCGCTCGTTCTCGTCGGTACGAAGGAAGGCGGAAAACTCGTTCTGCGCCAGCAGCACGGAGCGCGTGAACTGTTCGAACGAGAGGCCGATGCGGCGCTCGATTTCGGCCAGCACCTCCGTCTTCGTGCCGCCCAGAGGTTGCAGGCCGGGCAGTTGTTGCAGGCTCATCGTGGACGGCTGCAGGGCGCCGGCCGCGCGGTTGCGCGAGCGCCGCACGCTCCAGCGTGCCCGGTAGCGCTGCTCGTCGTTGCCGACGAAGTCCACTTCGGCGAACGCGTCCGCCGTTCCGCGCCGCATCAGCGTGCGGCGGTCGGCGACGGACAGCGTTTCGTCGCCCACGTCGGGCAGGTAGTTGCCCACGCGCGGTCCCTTGATGAGGCGCGGCGTGGCGTCGTACAGCGCGAGGCACAAGGCGTCCAGCAGGGTGCTCTTGCCGGCGCCGGTGGGGCCGCTGATCGCGAACAGGCCGGACGAGACCAGCGGCTCGCTCTCGAAATCGACTTCGAATTCGCCGGCCAGCGAGGCCAGGTTCTTGCCGCCGATGCGCAGGATCTTCATGCGGCCTCCCGGTTCCTGGCGGTGCCATCCGTCGGCAGCAGCAGTTCCGTGAATGCGGCCAGCTGGTCGTCCGGCGCGTCCTCGCCGAAGCGCTGCTGCCACAGGCGGCGGAAGATGTCGTCCGGCTGCAGCTGGGCGAGCTGGTCGAGGCTCAGCGCGGGTTCCACGCCGGCCGTCGTGACCACGCGGCGCGTCGGTTCGATCTTCGCCAGGCGCACCGGCTTGCCTTCCAGTGCCGCCTCGACCTGCGCGCGCAGGCCCGGCTCGGGCGCGTCGAGCAGCACGCGCACTTCCACGTAGGGCCACACGTCGCGCGGCAGGTCCGGCAGGTCGAGAGCGACCAGTTCCGCGATCGCCTGCTTGACGGGCGCCGGGCTCGCCGGCACGCGCAGCAGTTCGACCGCGCGCGGCACGTGCAGAGGTTCGATGGCGGCGGCGCGCGGGCCGTCCAGGTCGATGCGCAGCACCTGGTGCCTATAGCCGACCTCGGCAAACGACAGGGGGAGGGGACTGCCGGAGTAGCGCAGGTGCTCCTGCTGGCCGACCCGCTGGGCCAGGTGCAGGTGGCCCAGCGCGGCGTAGGCGACGTCCGGGCCGAACATCGACGCAGGCAGGGCCTCGGTGCCGCCGATGACGATGCGCCGTTCGGAATCGGGTGACGCATTCCCGCCGACCATGTGGCAGTGGCCCATCGCGAGGATCGCCTGGCCCCCGGTGGCCCGGGCGCGGGCCAGGTCGTACGCCTGCTGGTAGAGCAGGCGGATGCCGGCCAGGTAGGCGTCGAACGCGTCGTCGCCCGGCGCCGCGCCGGCCACTGCGGCCACGCGCGGCACGTCGCCCGGCCGCAGGAACGGGATCGCGACGCACCAGGCTTTTACCGCACCGTCCTTGCCGGTCAGCGGCACGATGCAACGCTCCAGGTCGATGCTGCCTGCGGCGTCGCGCACGACGTGGCCCACGACGCGCGTGCCGTGCGCTTCCAGCAGCGGCCCCGGCGCCTCCAGCCGGCCCGGCGAGTCGTGGTTGCCGGCGATGATGACGATGTCCAGTTGCGGCGCGCGTGCCCGCGCCTGCTGCAGGAAGCGGTACAGCTGGCGCTGCGCTACGGCGGACGGGTTCGAGGTGTCGAACACGTCGCCCGCGATCAAGAGGGCGTCCGCTTCCTCGGCGACGATCGTGTCGAGCAGCCAGTCGAGGAAGCACTGGTGTTCGTAGGTCCGGTCGAAATTGTGCAGGGTCTGGCCGAGGTGCCAGTCCGATGTGTGCAGCAGCCGCATGGTCGTTAAGAAATCCGCAACAGGGGTTGAGCCAGGGCGCCAACTATATCGCATGCGACGAGATACTGTAAAAAAAACCAGTACTTTTTCGCGGCGACCTGTACAAATGTTGATGAGATGTCATTAGAATGCCGGGATGAATGAACCAATTTTGACTCCTGCTGTCGCTCGAAACCTGCACCTTGCGGCCCAGGGCATGCTGCAGGCGAAACGCGCCCGTGCCACCCAAGCCGATGTCCTGGCCGCGATCCGCCGCATGGGCGTGTTGCAGATCGACACCATCAGCGTCGTCGCGCGCAGCCCGTATCTCGTGTTGTGGAGTCGCGTGGGCGACTACGACCCGGACTGGCTCGACCAGTTGCTGGCCGAGGGCCGGCTGTTCGAGTACTGGGCCCACGAGGCGTGCTTCATTCCGATCGAGGATTATGGCCTGTACCGGCACCGGATGGTCGATCCGGGCTCGCTCGGCTGGAAATACGCGGGGACGTGGCTGGCGTCGCACCGGGAGGAGGTCGAGCGCGTGCTGGCGCATATCCGTACCAACGGGCCGGCCCGCTCGGCCGACTTCGGGCGCACGGACGGCAAGGCCGGCGGCTGGTGGGCATGGAAGCCGGAAAAGCGCGCGCTGGAAGTCCTGTTCACGACGGGGCGGCTGATGATTGCGCGCCGCCAGCAATTCCACCGCGTGTACGACCTGGCCGAGCGCGTGCTGCCCGGCTGGGACGATGCGCGCATGCCGTCGATCGACGCGACGCGGCGGCGGTTCGTGCTGGACGCCGTGCGTGCGCTGGGCGTGGCGAAGGCGGCCTGGATTCCGGACTATCACCGCACGAAGCCGCCGCACCTCGATCCGGCGCGGCTGGCCGACGAGGGTCTGCTGCTGCGCGCCCGCGTCGAGGGCTGGAAGGAGCCCGTGTACGTCCACCCCGACCATGCGGCGCTGCTCGGGCAGGCCGTCGATGGCGGGCTGCAGGCGACGCTCACCAGCGTGCTGTCGCCGTTCGATCCCATCGTCTGGGACCGCCGCCGCGCCCTCGACCTGTTCGGTTTCGACTACCGGCTGGAGTGCTACACGCCCGCCGAGAAACGGCGCTACGGCTATTTCACGCTCCCCTTGCTGCGGCGCGGGGCGCTCGTCGGCCGGGTGGATGCCAAGGCGCACCGCAAGAGCGGCGTGTTCGAGCTGAAATCCCTCGTGCTGGAGCCCGGGGTACGTAGCAGCGACCGGTTCGTGCGCGACCTGGCCGCGGCGTTCGCCCGCTGCGCGCGCTGGCACGGCTGTCCGCGGGTCGTGCTGGCGCACGCCGAGCCGGCCGCGCTCGCCGCGCCGCTGGCCGCCGCGCTGGGCCAGACGCTGGCGGCCGCGGCCTGATGCCGGGTGGCCGTTTGTGATAGATCAAACGGGTGCCAGCCCCGCCTCCTTACACTAGACCTTCCTTCAGGCCAAAAACCGACCAGAGGACGCCTCGCAATCCGAGACTCGCGATTCGAGAGTGCCCCGGGCCTGTCAACAACGCTCCCACGGACCTTGCATAGCGCCGCGCATGCCATGCGGCCGGGGAGCGGATTTGTCGAACTCACTTGTGAGAAAAAGGTGGAGACCGAATGCTGACATCGACTTATACCCTCGTCGCCCTGTCCGTCGAACAGACGACGGTGCGCGCGGCCCTGCAGTCGCTGCTCGACGAGCTGCGCGCGCTGCCGGGCGACTTCAGTACCCTGGCCGCCGGCCGGGCCGCACAATTGTGTACTGCACTGCGCCAGGTGTACGACAACTGTCATTGGCGCAAGCTCGACAAGTTCCTCGTGCCGGCCCTGCGTCGCAGCACCGCGGCGGCCGACAGGTTGCTGGAGGAGCTCGAACGGCTCAGTGGCCACGCGGCCAGCGCGATGGCCACGGCCGAGGCCAGCGTCGGCGCGGCGGACCGTCCGGTGCCGCGCGACGTGTTCTGCGGCGCCGTCGAGGGCTGCGTCGCGGCCTTGCGCTGCCGGCTGGAGCGCGAGGAACACGAGTTGTTCCCGTTGGCGCGCGCGGCGGTCGGCGGCGATGCGTGGTTCGCGATCGCGAACCAGATGCTCGCGCACGATGCGTACGCCCAGGAGCACCGCGCCGATCCGCGCCGCCTGCGTCATGAACTGGTCGGGCATGCCGGCCACGATGTGCATGGGCGACGGCATGCGACGTTGACCGCGGCCCACTGACAGTATCGATATTGTCAGTGGGAAATGATGAACGATAGCTCGCACGCGCCAGGCTGGTGTCACGAGGCCATCAGGGTTCTTTGCTATGATGGCGATTTTGGAAGTGCGATTTCATCATGTTCGAGTTCCTATTCAAGCGGCCGGGCGACAAGCCCGGCGACAAGCCGGCCGGGCAGGGAGGACAGGCGGAGGCGCAAGCGGAACCGTCCGCGTCCGCCGCCACGCATTCGTCCAACCATCAACGCGTGGCCCAGGCTGAAAAGCTGGGCCGCATCGGGGATGATGAAGCCGCCGCGGTGGAATTCATCCTCCAGTGCGAATTTTCCGAACTGCGGCTTGCTGCCGCCGAGTTCGTTCACAGCCCGGCGCTGATCGAGCGTGTGCACACCGCGATGCGCAATACCGATCGCCGCGTCGCCAAACTGATGCAGTCGCGCCTCGACGCGCACCGTCACCGCGAAGCCGAGCACCGGCGCGCACAGGCCGCCGTCGAGCAGGCCGAATCCCTCCTCAAGGATGCGTTGCTGACCCCGAACCACGTGGCCGAGCTGGACCGCAGATGGTCCGTGATCTCCGCGCCCGAACTCGATGCCACATTCCAGACCGCGCGCGCCGCGCTGGCCCAGCGCCTCGAAGCGCAGGTGGCCCTGCAGCGCGCCATGATCGACCGCGTGGCTGCCTTGCGCCAGTTGGGCGGCGCCGGCCTGTCGGCAGCGGAACTGGGGCAGCGTCTGGATGTGCTGGCGCAGGAACAGGACGAGGCCCTGCGTTCGCCCGAACACCCGTCGCTGCCGCGTGCCCTCGTCGCCGAATTCGCGGCCGGGATGGAGAAGCTGCGCGCCGGCTTGCAGGTGCAGGAAGCCGGCCAGGCCGCGCTCGCCGCGCGCGCCGCATTCATCGACGCCCAGCAGGCGAAGCCGGTTGCCGAGCTGAATGCGGAGACGCTACGACGTGAATGGAAAGCGCTGCCGCATCTGCCCCAGGACGAGCAGGCCGCCGAACTGCAGCGCCGCTTCGACGCCCTGCTGGCCACGGTGCCGCAGCCCGAGCCACGCAAGCCGAAGGAGCCGCGCGAGCCCAGGCCGGCGCAGGAAGGCGCCGTAAAAGCCCCCGCCAGGGAGGGCACGAAGGACAACAGGCCGCGCGGTGCGGACCAGCATTTCATCGATACGATGGATGCGATGGAAGCCGCCCTGCAACAGGGCTCGCTGGGCGCCGCCGCCGACCACGACAAGACGCTGAAGGACGCGCGCGAAAAGGGCATGCGCCTGACGCCCGCGCAATCCGACCGCCTGGCCCACCTGCGGGCCGAGCTCAAGCGCCTGTCCGACTGGGCGCGCTGGGGCGGCAACGTGTCGCGCGAGGAACTCATCAAGACAGTCGAGGCCTTGCCCACGCAAAACCTGGCGATGAGCGAGCTGGCCAAGAAGGTCGGCAGCATGCGCGACCGCTGGAAGGCGCTCGACAGCCTGTCCGGCGCCGCGCCGAAGAGCCTGTGGGAGCGGTTCGACGCCGCCTGCACGACCGCCTACGCGCCGGCCGCTGCCCACTTCCGCCACCTGGCCGACGAGCGCCATGCGAACGCGGCACGCGGCCAGGCGCTCGTCGAGGAAGCGCAAGCCGAGATCGCGCGCCTGCGCGAGGGCAGCGTCGAGTGGAAGCACGTGGCGGGCACGGTGCAGCGGCTGCGTCTCGCGTGGAGCCACCTGGGCGCCATCGACCGCAAGGAAAAGAAGCGCCTGGACGCCTTGTTTGCCGATGCGCTGAACGTGCTGCAGGGGCCGCTCGAAGAGCAGCGCAAGGCCGAGATGGCCGAGCGCGAAGCCATCATCGAGGAAGCCACCGCCATCGATCCGCACGACCGCCACGCGATCGACACGATGCGCGCCCTGCAGCAGCGCTGGCAGGATCATGCACGCTCGCTGCCGCTCGAACGCAAGAGCGAGCAGGCGCTGTGGCAGCGCTTCCGCGCCGTATGCGACGACGTATTCCAGCGCCGCAAGGAAACGATGCACGAGGCCGACATCGAGCGCCGCGCCCACGAGGCCGCCAAGGAAGCCATCAGCGCGCGCCTGGAAGCGGCGGCGGACGGCGTCACGCCGGCCACGGTCGGCAAGCTGCTGCGCGAGGCGCAGGCGGAATGGCAGGCGATCGGCCCCGTGCCGCGCGCGCATGAAGCCCGCGTGGAAAAACGTTATCACGCGGCCGTGGCGCTCGTGCAGCAGCATGCGGACCAGGCTCGCCGCGCCGCCGGCGTCGCCCAGGCGGGCATGCTGCGCGACAAGCTGAGGCTCGTTCAGGAACTGGAGCAGGCCGTCGCGGCGGACAACGCCGGCGACACCGATTGGGAGGCACGCTGGTCCGGCTTGACGCCCCTGGACGCCGACATGGAACGCACGTTGCGTACCCGTTTCGACGCCGCGCTGGCCGCGCTGCGCGGGAGCGCGGAACAGAGGGCCGCGTATGGCCACAAGCTGGAAGACAATCGCGGCAAGCTCCTGCACGAACTGCTGCGCCAGGAAATCGGCGCCGGCATCGACAGCGGCCCGGAGTTCGCGCGCGAGCGGTTGAAGCTCCAGGTCGAGGTGTTGCAATCGTCATTGAAATCAGGACAAAGCGCGGGACAGGGCAACGGCCGCGGCGCCCAGGGCGGCGCGACGGCGCAGCTGCGCGACCTGTGCGCGCTGGCGGCGCTCGCCGATGCGCGTACGGCGTCCCGGCTCGAGCAGCTCGCGCTGCGTGTGGCCAAGGAGGGCAAGTGAAGAAGGATGTGACGGAAGTCCGCGTCGAGGCCGCGGATTTCGACGTGAGCGCGGAAATCGCGCGCCTGCGCGCGGGCGATGCGCGCGTGGGGGCCGTCGTCAGTTTCGTCGGCACGGTGCGCGACATGAACGACGGCGACAATGTGGCCGAACTCGAGCTGGAACATTATCCGGGCATGACGGAGCGTGCGCTGCACGACATCGTGGAGCAGGCGCGGGCGCGCTGGCCGCTGTATGGCGTCCTCGTGATCCATCGCATCGGGCCGATGCGGCCGCTGGACCAGATCGTCCTCGTCGCCTGCACGTCCGCGCACCGCGGCGAAGCGTTCGCCGCGTGCGAATTCATCATGGACTACCTCAAGACCGACGCCCCGTTCTGGAAGAAGGAGCAGACGCCGAACGGTGCGCGCTGGGTCGATGCGCGCGTGACGGACGACACGGCCCGGGCCAAGTGGGCCAGCCGCTGAGCTGGATCGCGGTCGCCGTAGGCGCGGCCCTCGGAGCCTGGCTGCGCTGGGGCCTGACCATCTTCCTCGGCCAGCTGCATGCCCACATCCAGCTGGGGACGCTCGTCGCCAACCTCGTCGGCGGCTACCTGATCGGGCTGGCGCTGGGCTTCTTCGACGCCATGCCGGCCCTGTCCCCGGCCTGGCGTTTGTTCGTCATCACGGGCTTCCTCGGAGGCCTGACCACGTTTTCCAGCTTTTCCGGCGAAGCCATGGTGCTGCTGCAGCGGGGCCATTACGCCTGGGCGCTGGCCCATTCGGCGGTGCACCTGCTGGGGTCGATCGGCTGCTGCGTCGCAGGATATGCGACCTGGCGTGCCATCGCATGATACCGGCGCGTCATTCGCTTGCGCGCAATGCGTGAGAACTGCAATCTGGCAATGTCTTAATTTTCACTGACCGGAGAACAGCATGACCAAGCAATCATTTGCACGCCCGAGCCCCGCCTTCGTCGGCGCATCCTGGGGCGCGATGATCGTCGGCATCCTTGCCTACCTCATCGGTTTATGGAATGCGCAGATGCAGCTCAATGAAAAGGGCTATTACCTGACGATCCTGCTGTACGGCTGCTTTGCCGCCGTGTCGCTGCAAAAGACGGTGCGCGACCGCGCCGAGGGCCTGCCGGTGACAGGGATGTACGTCGGCTTGTGCTGGACCTCGCTGATGGCCGCCGTTGTGCTGCTGGCGGTCGGCCTCTGGAATGCGACGCTGATGCTCAGCGAAAAGGGTTTTTATGCCATGTCGTTCGTGCTGACCCTGTTCGCCATCATCGCCGTGCAAAAGAACGTGCGCGACCTGGCCGCGGCGGGCGACGCGCCCGAAGCGCAGCAGGCTTGATTCATCACGACTTGCCGGGCTTGGCGTGGCCGATGCGCTGGGCCCGGTAAATCCCCGTGTGGCCGGAAAACAGATAGGCCAGCACGCACCCGACGGCCGCATACACCCCCACCTCCGCGCCGAACAATTCGATGGCCATCAGGGTCGACGCGATCGGCGTGTTGGCAGCGCCGGCGAACACGGCCACGAAGCCGACGCCCGCCAGCAGCGAGAAGGGCAGGTGCAGCAGCGGCGCCAGCGCATTGCCGAGCGTGGCGCCGATGTAGAACAGCGGCGTCACTTCTCCGCCCTTGAAGCCGCTGCCCAGCGACGCGACCGTGAACACCAGCTTGCCGGCGAAGTCCCACGGCGCCAGCGGCTCGGTGAATGCGGCCTGGATGGTCGGGATGCCGAGGCCGATGTAGCGGTCCGCGCCAAACGCCAGCACGGCGGCCGCGACGACGCTGCCGCCCAGCAGCGGCCGCAACGGACCGTAAGTCACGCGCCGCTTCATCCAGCCCGACAGCGCGTGCGTGCAATCCGCGAACAGTTTTCCAGCAAGACCGAACAGCGCCCCCGCGATCGCGACGGCCGCCAGCGGCCACAGGCCCAGTGCCGGTACGGACGCGATGGCGTAATGCGTGTGGTGGATGCCCAGCGCATGGCCCCACAGCAGGCAGACCTGGTCGCCGGCGATGGCGGCCGCCAGGCAGGCGAGCAGGGCGTCGTAGCGCAGGCGGCCGATCGCGAGCACTTCCAGGCCGAAGATCGCGCCCGCCAGCGGCGTGCCGAACACGGAGGCGAAGCCCGCGCTGATGCCGGCCATCAGCACGATCCTCCGGTCTTCCACCTGTAGCTTGAATGCATGGGTGAGCTGGTCGGCGAGCGCGCCGCCCATCTGCACGGCCGTGCCCTCGCGCCCGACCGAGGCGCCGAACAAATGCGAGACGACGGTGCCGCCCAGCACGAGCGGCGCCATGCGCAGCGGAATCACTTTCTTCGGGTCGTGGATCTCGTCGATGAGCAGGTTATTGCCGGCCTCGACCGAGCTGCCGAAACGCAGGTACAGCCAGCCGACGGCGAACCCGGCCAGCGGCAGCGGCGCGATCAGCCAGCGGTGGGCGTTGCGCGTCCCGGTCGCCAGTTCGAGTGCGAACAGGAAGAAGGCGGAGGCAGACCCGGACAGCAGCCCGACGGCGAGGGCGAGCAGCAGCCATTTCCCCATGTAGGGCAGCAGGCGGCGTTGCTCCGTCAAGAATGAATGTTCCATGCCGGACATTTTATCTCAGCACGATTTGCCGGCCCCAGCCGCGTGTTCGCATCTTGAAAAGTCGCTACGGCATCCCTAACTAGATGTCAATCCAAAATCCAACCCACGGGGATCAAAACATGCGACAAGACAAATTGACGACCAAGCTCCAGGAAGCGCTCGCCGACGCGCAGAGCCTGGCGGTCGGCAACGACAACCAGTACATCGAACCCGTCCACCTGCTCGCCGCGCTGCTGGGCCAGAGCGACGGCGGCGCGCGCTCGCTGCTGCAGCGGGCCGGCGTCAACGTCGGCAGCCTGCAGACGGCGCTGCGCTCCGCGTTCGACCGCCTGCCGAAAGTGCACGGCACGGGCGGCGACGTGCAGGTCGGCCGCGAGCTCGTCTCGCTGCTGAACCTGGCCGACCGCGAATCGCAGAAACGCGGCGACCAGTTCCTGTCGAGCGAGATGGTGCTGCTCGCCTTTACGGACGACAAGTCCGAAGCCGGCCGCCTCGCCCGCGAAAACGGCCTTGCCCGCAAGGCGCTCGAATCCGCGATCCAGGCCGTGCGCGGCGGCGAATCCGTCAACTCCCAGGACGCGGAAGGCCAGCGCGAAGCGCTCAAGAAATACACGCTCGACCTGACGGAGCGGGCCCGCAACGGCAAGCTCGACCCGGTGATCGGCCGCGACGACGAGATCCGCCGTGCCATCCAGGTGCTGCAGCGCCGTACCAAGAACAATCCGGTGCTGATCGGCGAACCCGGCGTCGGCAAGACCGCGATCGTGGAAGGTCTGGCGCAGCGCATCGTCAACGGCGAAGTGCCCGATTCGCTGAAGGGCAAGCGCGTGCTGTCGCTCGACATGGCCGCGCTGCTCGCGGGCGCCAAGTTCCGCGGCGAATTCGAGGAACGCCTGAAAGCCGTGCTGAAGGAACTCGCGCAGGACGAGGGCATGACGATCGTCTTCATCGACGAGATCCACACGATGGTCGGCGCCGGCAAGGCCGAAGGCGCGATGGACGCGGGCAATATGCTGAAGCCGGCGCTGGCGCGCGGCGAGCTGCACTGCATCGGCGCGACTACGCTGGACGAGTACCGCAAGTACGTCGAGAAGGATGCCGCGCTGGAGCGCCGCTTCCAGAAGATCATCGTCGACGAGCCGAGCGTGGAAGCGACCATCGCCATCCTGCGCGGCCTGCAGGAAAAGTACGAACTGCACCACAAGGTGGAGATCACGGACCCGGCGATCATCGCGGCGGCCGAGCTGTCGCACCGCTACATCACCGACCGCTTCCTGCCGGACAAGGCCATCGACCTGATCGACGAGGCCGCCTCGAAGATCAAGATCGAGATCGACTCGAAGCCGGAAGTGATGGACAAGCTCGACCGTCGCCTGATCCAGCTGAAGATCGAGCGCGAAGCCGTCAAGAAGGAAACGGACGAGGCCTCGCAGCGCCGCCTGGAATTGATCAACGAAGAGATCGTCCGGCTGGAGCGCGAGTACGCCGACTACGAGGAAATCCTCACGTCCGAGAAGGCTGCCGTGCAGGGTACGACGCACATCAAGGAAGAGATCGAGCGCATCCGACTGCAGATGGATGAAGCGAAGCGCCAGAGCAATTGGCAGAAGGTGTCGGAGCTGCAGTACGGCCGCCTGCCGGAGCTCGAGAAACAGTTGAAGGATGCGGAAGCCGCCAGCCATCAACCGGACGGCGCCGACAAGGAAGCGAACACGCGGCCGCGCCTGCTGCGCACGCAGGTCGGTGCCGAGGAAATCGCGGAAGTCGTGTCGCGCGCGACCGGCATCCCCGTCGCCCGCATGATGCAGGGCGAGCGCGACAAGCTGTTGCACATCGAAGAGAAGCTGCATGAGCGCGTCGTGGGCCAGGACGAGGCGATCGAGGCCGTGTCCGATGCGATCCGCCGCTCGCGTGCGGGTCTCGCGGATCCGAACCGGCCGTACGGCTCGTTCATGTTCCTCGGTCCGACGGGCGTCGGCAAAACGGAATTGTGCAAGGCGCTGGCGAACTTCCTGTTCGATACGGAAGACGCCTTGATCCGTATCGACATGAGCGAGTTCATGGAGAAGCATTCCGTGGCCCGCCTGATCGGCGCGCCGCCGGGCTATGTCGGCTACGAGGAGGGCGGCTACCTGACGGAAGCCGTGCGCCGCAAGCCGTACAGCGTGATCCTGCTGGACGAGATCGAGAAGGCGCATCCGGACGTGTTCAACGTCCTGCTGCAGGTGCTCGACGACGGCCGCATGACGGACGGCCAGGGCCGCACGGTGGACTTCAAGAACACCGTGATCGTGATGACGTCCAACCTGGGTTCGCACAAGATCCAGTCGATGGATTCCGACGATCCGGCCGTCGTGAAGCTGGCGGTGATGGCCGAGGTGCGCGGCCACTTCCGCCCCGAGTTCATCAACCGGATCGACGAGATCGTCGTGTTCCATGCGCTCGACGAGAAGAACATCGGCGCGATCGCGAAGATCCAGCTGAAGAACCTGGAACAGCGCCTCGAGAAGATGGAAATGGCGCTCGACATCAGCGAGGAGGCTTTGCAGAAGATCGCGGAAGCGGGCTTCGATCCGGTGTATGGCGCGCGTCCGCTCAAGCGCGCGATCCAGCAGCAGATCGAGAATCCGCTGTCGAAGGAAATCCTGGCGGGCCGCTTCGGACCGAAGGATACGATCCGCGTCGGCGTGCGCGGCGGCCAGCTGGTGTTCGGCGAGGAACCGGCCGTCGATCTGGCGAAGTAATCTGTTCGTGGCTATGGAAACGCCCTGCCGGCCAGCGCCGGCAGGGCGTTTTTTTACGCGCGCTTGCGGCGCGCCATGAAGCCGAGCAGGCCCAGGCCGCCGAGCATCAGCGCGTACGTCTGCGGTTCCGGCACGGCGGAGACCACGAGATGTTCGCCCATCAGGCTGCCGACCTTCTTATCGCCGTCCGCGCCGAACATGGTCACCTTGAGCTGGGGCGACGTCGCGTCGACATTGCCGCCAGAAAAGCTGAACTGGAACACCATGTCGTCCGTCAGGGCGACATGCGCGCCGGTATAGCACAGCGACGTGCCGGCATGGCCGCCGCCCGTGCAACCGTTCGCGTTCAGCTCGTTGCTGGACAGGGTCCAGTTCGACACGCCGCCCGGCGCTGCTGTGAGCGCCACGCTGTCGAAGCTGCCGAGGTCCTTCAGCTGCAGGGCGCCGAGCGACGAGGCACCGGCCCAGCTGCCGGTCGGGTTGGCGGCGTCGACCTCGAGGGTCAGCACGTTGCCGGACCAGGACGACGTAAAGTCGATGCCCTGGAATTCGATCGTGCCGGCCTGCGCCGACGCGAGCGTGCCCGCGCCCAGCAGCGCCGCCAGCAGGATAGTGCGGATGCGTGATGTCATGTTCTCTCTTTCTCCACAAAATGCAAGGACCCGGCGGCTCGCGTCCTGCGAGACCGACGGGCACATACGGATCAGATCCGTGCCGCAAGGGTAGAAGGGGGACCGATATGGCTCTGTTAGCCGACTAACTCATCGTTTGTAACAACAACGCCCCGCCGGGCGCTGGACCGGGCGGGGCGTTCGGGAGGAAGGACGTTCAGCGCGGGCGGCGGCGCAGCACGAGACCCATCAGGCCAAGGCCGCCCAGCAGCAGGGCGATGCTCTCCGGCTCCGGGACGTTCGTCGTGGCGGCGGGGTTGCCGGCCGGCGTTTGCACGACCTCGGGGCCGTCGATGGGCAGCGTCGACGGCAGGTCTTCCTGCGGCGGCAAGTCGGCCGGCGTGCCGGATGGGAAGGCGATTTCGGACGTGCCGGCCGGCGTTGTCGTGTCGGCCGTCGTGTTGGCCTGCGTGCCGGCGGACGTGGTCGGAGTGTCGGGGATGACCGGAACGACCGGCGTGACCGGCGCGGTCGGGGTGGACGGCGGCGTGGCCGGGGGCGATGCCGGCAGCACCTGCGACAACAGCGAGCCGACCTTGTTGCCCCGGGCATCGACGAACTCGACCTTCACGTGCGGCTCGTTCGTCGCGACGCTGGCGCCGTCGAACGTGAATTTGAACACCATGTCGTCGGCCAGCGCGATCTGCTGGCCGTAGAAGCACATGCGGCTCCCGGCCGCGCCGTTGCTCGTGCCGGAGCAGCCGGACGCTTTCAGTTCGGACGTCGACAGTTTCCATGCATCGGTCCCGCCCGGCCCGCCGTTTACGCTCACGCCGCTGTAAGTGCCCACACCCTTGATCGCCAGCGCAGCCAGGCCCGTTGCGCCGCTCCAGCCGCCGCTGCGCTTCGCGGCGTCGATTTCCAGCGTGAGCACATTGCCGCTCCAGTTCGACGTGAAAGTCACGCCTTCCGTCGTCAGGATACCGGCGTGGGCCGTCATCGTCATTGCGCCCAGCAGGGCGGCCAGCGCGGTCAATCGCAGTGTCATCGGGTGTCTCTTTCGGAAGTGCGGAAAATTGCTTTTAAGAATTTAATGATGGTGCTCGGAATTTATTCTCCCCCGATTTGATGTAAATCGTCAATTTGTGATTCTTTATGATGAGGGTTGTGTTGTTTAGTCAGGAAAAATTGTCAGATTTGCGGCAGTATTTACGAAGTACTTTGTGGAAACAACTCACCATATTTCACATTATGAAAACTTGTTCGTACATGTGAAAAGCGCACAAGAAGCGCTTGCCCGGCAGTTTCCATTGTGAGAAATTTGTTCTCGTATCATGAAATAATAAATGTAAGCATATGATTTTCAAGGAAATAAAAATTGTCATATGTCTTATATAAGAGTATTGGTGCTGCGCACAATCGGCGCTATCATGTTTCTAACGGAATCACTGTCCAACCCCGTCTTTTCAATCAGGAGAACGCCATGGCAACTCGTGAACAGCAAATCGCCGCCCTGCAACAGGATTGGGAGTCCAACCCGCGCTGGAAAGGTATCGTCCGCAATTACACGGCGGAAGATGTCGTACGGCTGCGAGGCTCCGTGCAGATCGAACATACGTTGGCGCGGCGCGGCGCCGAGAAGCTGTGGAACCTGATCAACAACGAGCCGTACGTGAACGCCCTGGGCGCGTTGACGGGCAACCAGGCCATGCAACAGGTCAAGGCCGGGCTGAAAGCCATCTACCTGTCGGGCTGGCAGGTCGCGGGCGACGCCAACCTCGCCGGCGAGATGTATCCGGACCAGTCGTTGTACCCGGCCAATTCGGTGCCGATGGTCGTCAAGCGCATCAACAACACGTTCCAGCGCGCGGACCAGATCCAGTGGTCGGAAGGCAAGGACGACGTCGATTACTTCGCCCCGATCGTGGCCGATGCGGAAGCGGGCTTCGGCGGCGTGCTGAATGCTTTCGAGCTGATGAAATCCATGATCGAAGCGGGCGCGGCCGGCGTGCACTTCGAAGACCAGCTGGCCTCCGTCAAGAAATGCGGCCACATGGGCGGCAAGGTGCTCGTGCCGACGCGCGAAGCCGTGGAAAAGCTGACGGCGGCCCGCCTGGCGGCCGACGTGATGGGCACGCCAACGATCCTCGTCGCCCGCACGGACGCCGAAGCGGCCGACCTGCTGACGGCCGACGTCGACGCGAACGACAAGCCGTTCTGCACGGGCGAGCGCACGGTGGAGGGTTTCTTCCGCGTGAAGCCGGGCGTCGACCAGGCGATCGCGCGCGGCCTCGCGTATGCGCCGTACGCCGACCTCGTGTGGTGCGAGACCGGGAAGCCGGACCTGGAATTCGCCAAACGCTTCGCCGACGCCATCCATGCGAAATTCCCGGGCAAGATGCTCGCGTATAACTGCTCGCCGTCGTTCAACTGGAAGAAGAACCTGGACGACGCGACGATCGCCAAGTTCCAGAAAGAGCTGGGCGCGATGGGCTACAAATTCCAGTTCATCACGCTGGCCGGCTTCCATGCGCTGAACTACAGCATGTTCAACCTGGCGCACGGCTATGCGCGCCGCGGCATGTCGGCCTTCGTCGAGTTGCAGGAAGCGGAATTCTCCGCCGCCGACAAGGGCTTCACGGCCGTCAAGCACCAGCGCGAAGTGGGCACCGGCTACTTCGACGCGGTGACCCAGACCATCCAGCAGCACCAGAGCTCGACGACGGCGCTGCACGGCTCGACCGAGGACGAACAATTCTTCGACGAGAAGAAAGTCGCCTGAGCGCCGGCGCGTAACCTTCCTCCACCCATCCTCGCGATGGTCTGCCGCAGTGGCCACAAGCCGCTGCGGCATTTTTATTTCCCAAAACCGGGGTCAGAGCCCGGTTTTGGGCAATTTCCTAAAAAAGGGATCTGACCCCGGTGTTTGTTGGGCCGAAAGCGTATCTGAGGGATAATGGCGGTCGGCCCGCGCGCGATCGCATGGCGGGCGCCGCATCAACCAGATTGGAATCTCTATGTTCAGCTACCGCCACGCCTTCCACGCGGGTAACCACGCCGATGTCCTGAAGCACTTTATTCAGGTTCAGTTGCACAAATACATGAACCAGAAAGACACGGCCTACACCTATATCGACACCCATGCCGGTGCCGGCGTGTACGCGCTCGACAGTGCGCAGGCGGTCAGGAGCGGCGAATACATCGACGGCATCGGGCGCCTGTGGGGGCGCGACGACCTGCCGCCGGCGCTGGCCGAGTACGTGGACCTCGTAGGCAAGTTGAACCCGAGCGGCAAGCTGCGCTGGTATCCCGGTTCGCCGTGGGTCGCGGATGCCGAGGCGCGCCTGGAGGATCGCCTCCGCCTGTTCGAACTGCATCCGGCCGACATCAGGGTGCTGGCGGAGAACGTCCGGAAGCTGGAGGCGCATCACGCGGAGCAGGGCGAACGTGCGCGTGGCCGCCGCATCCTCGTCGAGCACGCGGACGGTTTCCATGGCCTGAAAGCGCTGCTGCCGCCGCCGTCGCGGCGGGCGCTGGTGCTCATCGATCCGCCGTACGAAGTCAAGCTCGACTACAAGCACGTGCGCGACGCGCTGGACGAAGCGCTCAAGCGCTTCCCGGCGGGCATGTATGCGGTCTGGTATCCGGTGTTGCAGCGCATGGAATCGCGCCAGTTCGCCGATCGCCTGAAGCGCCTGCCGGCCAAGGAATGGCTGCACGTGACGTTGAGCGTCGCGGGTCCGCGCGCGGACGGCAACGGCCTGCACAGCAGCGGCATGTTCATCCTGAATCCGCCGTACACGCTGGAGGCGACGTTGCGCGAGACGATGCCGTATCTCGTGCAGGTGCTGGGCCAGGATGCCGGTGCAACGTTCCGTATCGAAAAAGGGACGCAGGTCACCGGCACGGTGCCGGCCCTGGGCGGTCCCCGCAAGCCGGTGGGCAATGCGCGCCGCGCGAGCCCGCTGTCCGGCGCCGGCAGCCTGCGCCTGCCGGGCCAGCCGTTCGGCGACGATCCACGTGCGCGCAAGGAAGGCGAGGGCACCGAAGGACGTGCACGCACCCCGCGCGCGGAAGCCAAACCGGCTCCGCGCACCCCGCGCACGGAAGCCAAACCGACTCCGCGCGGCCCCGCCAAGCGTAACGGCTCGGGCCGTTCCTGATCCTTTTCGCATCGATCGTTTCTGGCAAGCACATCTATGTCTGAAACGTTTTGATACGATGTCGAAATGTAAAGACTTCCCGTTTGTAGTATAGTCGGACCGGTATTCCGGCCAGACCGGGTCCGGCACGCATGGTGCGTGCCGTCGTTTCAGGAGTTTTTACATGCAAGCGGTAGCAACGGCAGCCACGTCCACGCCGTCCGACGAATTCTTTTTGGCGCGCCAGCCCATCCTCGGGCGCGACCAGAAACTGGTGGCGTTCGAGTTGCTGTTTCGCGCCGCGCCGGAGCATGAGGACGCGCAGCTGACCGATTATGCCGCCGCCACCGCCGCCGTGATCTCCCATGCGTCGCAGCTGGGGATGAAGCAGGTGGTGGGCGAGCAGGTTGCCTTCGTCAATGTCGACGAGGTGGTGCTGATGAGCGATTTCGTCCGATTCCTGCCTCCCGATAAGGTCATTCTGGAAATTCTGGAAACCGTCCGCCCCACCACGGCCTTGCTGGCCCGTGTGCGGGAGTTGAAAGAGCTCGGCTTCAAGTTCGCACTCGACGATGTTATAGGCCATTCTGAGCAGGTAAGCAAGCTGATGAGCCTCGTGGACATCATCAAGATCGACTTGCAGGGCGTCGGGCGCGGCGAGCTCGCCGAACTCGTCCGCACCCTGCGCGGACCGCATCAGAAGCTGCTGGCGGAAAAGGTCGAGACGATCGAGGAATTCGAGTTATGCCTGGAACTCGGCTTCGAATACTTCCAGGGCTATTATTTTGCGCGTCCTGCGATCCTGTCCGGCAAGAAGATCACGCCGTCCGAGCTGGGGCTGCTGCGCCTGTTCGACCTCATTCATTCGCAAGCCGACAACGACGCGATCGAGGCGGCCGTCAAGCGCGACCCGTTGCTGAGCCTGAACCTGCTGCGCCTCGTGAACGGCCACCTGGCCGGCACCGGCGCGCCGCACGTCGAGTCGATTTCGCAGGCGCTCGTCCAGCTCGGCCGCAGCCAGTTGCAGCGCTGGGTGCAGATCCTGTTGTACAGCGGCCCGGAGGGGCACGTCGAACTGAATTCGCCGTTGCTGCAGATGGCGACGACGCGCGGCCGCCTGCTCGAGCTGATGACGCTGACCCTGCGTCCGGGCGACGTGGCCGGCGCGAATACTGCCTTTACGGTCGGCATCATGTCGTTGATGGATGCGCTGTTCGACGTGCCGATGCGCGAGATCCTCGACAAGGTCGACCTGTCGCGCGAGGTCCGCGCCGCACTGATGGAGCGCGACGGCGACTACGGTACCATGCTGAGCGTGGCGGAAGCGCTGGAACATGCGGATCCGGGCCTCAACCTGGCGGCCGCGCTGGACCGGCTCGGGCTGTCGGTGAAGCAGGTGCGCGACATCGAACTGGCCGCGTTCGGCTGGGTGCGCGAACTCGGCGCCGAAGTGCACTGACCTCTACGGTTGCGCGAGGAACAGGAAGACGGTCGGCTTCTTGTGGAAATCCGGCGCCTTGCCGGCAGCCAGTTGCGCCTTCCATTTCGCGGCCGTTTGCGTCCGCACGGTTTCCGTCGCCAGCGACAGATCGGTCGCCACGCACACCAGCGTGCCCGGCTGGCAGCTGGCGACGAGGGCTTCCAGCATCGCGCCGTTGCGATATGGCGTCTCGATCAGCAACTGCGTCTGTTTCTCGCTGCGCGAGCGCTGCTCCAGTTGCTGGATGCGCTTGGTGCGCTGGCCGGCGTCCGTCGGCAGATAGCCGTTGAATGCGAAGCTCTGGCCGTTCAGGCCGCTCGCCATCACGGCCAGCAGCAGCGACGACGGCCCCACGAGCGGACGCACGGGCACGCCGTGCTGGTGCGCCAGTCGGACGAGGTCGGCACCTGGGTCGGCGACGGCCGGCACGCCCGCTTCCGACACGAGGCCCGCATCGCGTCCCTCCAGCAGGGGGGCGAGCAGCGCGGCCAGCGCCTGCTGCGGCGTGTTCACATTGAGTTCCGCGATCTGGATCTCTTGCAGCGGGCGTGCGAGGGGGTGGTCGATGCCGACCAGTTTCAGGAAGGCGCGCGCCGTCTTGGCGTTCTCGGCGACAAAGTACTCGAGCTTGCTGGCGATGTCCTGCACCTGCTCGGGCAGGATGTGGGACAGCGCGTGCGGTGCGGCCTCGGTGGGGCCGAGGGTGTTCGGGATCAGGTAGAGCGTACCGGGCATGGTTGTTATTGTTGGCGATTAAAAAATGGCATGCCGGCGCGGCGCAGCATGCCGGTCAGGGCGATCAGGGGCAGGCCGGTGAGGGCGGTCGGGTCGCTGCTGTCGATGCGTTCGAGCAGGGCGATGCCGAGTCCTTCGTTCTTGGCGCTGCCGGCGCAGTCGTAAGGCTGCTCGATATGCAGGTAGGCGTCCAGCTCGGCATCCGGGAGGTCGCGGAACGTCACGAACACCTGGACATTCTCGACCTGCGCCGTGCCGGTTCTCCCGTCCCACAGGCACAGGGCCGTATGGAATATGACGCGGCGGCCGCGCATCATCCGCAATTGGGCGAGGGCGCGCGCGTGGTCGCCCGGCTTGCCGATCTGGATGCCGTCCAGCGTGGCCACCTGGTCCGAGCCGATCACCAGGGCACCGGGGTTCTTGAGGGCGACGGCCGCGGCTTTCTCGCGCGCCAGCCGCAGCGCCGTCGCTTCCGGCGTTTCATTCGGATGCGGGGTCTCGTCGATGTCGGGCGAGATCGTTTCGAACGGCAGGTGCAGGCGACCCAGCAGCTCGCGCCGGTAGGCGGAGCCGGAGGCCAGGATGAGGCGCGGAAAGGTGGAGCTTGGCATCGATTTTCGTAAATAAAACAGGAAGATAGTGCTTTGTGAGGAAGTCTTTGACTACGCGGGCAGAAGCCTGCTATTATCGCAGGTTTTCCGGGGATGTTTTTCCAAATGAGCGCTTTTGTCATCGACGCCTTTGAGTTTTGTCGGAACAACGGCCATCGTGAAGGCGTCACGCCGGTGGCGGAAATGAACCGCCTGGCGGCCGATTGCGCCGACAAGTCCGGCGAGATCGCGTGGTCCATCGACGGCGGCCAGACCCGGCAAGGGTATCCGATGTTGACGTTGTCCGTCTCCGGTACCGTGCAACTGGTCTGCCAGCGCTGCCTGACCCCGTTCGGCTACGAGCTCGATTCGTCGACCGTGCTGGTGCTGGGCAAGGACGACCAGGAAGCGGACGAGATCGAGGAAATCCTCGACGATGAAAGTATCGACGTGATCGTCGGCAGCCATACCTGCGACATCCGCGATCTGCTGGAAGATGAAGCCCTGCTGGCCCTGCCGCAGGCACCGAAACACGAGGTGTGCCCCGATACCAGGCTGCTGGACGCGATCAAGTCCGAGAAGGTATCGCCGTTCGCGGCACTGAAGAACCTCAAATCTGAATAAAAGAATTGCAGTGGGTGTCGCCTCCGGGTAGCATTCGCAGCGTCAAAACGTGTCAAACGCGTGCAGCTCGAGTATTGAGTCATCGTTGTAAGGCAGCGTTAAACATGTCGGCAATGGCAGCCCCAACGTTATTGCTGCTGGGATACTCGATGCGCATGTACTTGCAAGTCGAATGTGTTAGAATTTTAGAACTTAAGTTTAGGAGTCATCATGGCAGTTCAACAGAATAAGAAGTCCCCGTCGAAGCGCGGCATGCACCGTTCGCACGATTTCCTGACCGCCCCGAACCTGGCAGTCGAGCCGACCACCGGCGAAACGCACCTGCGTCACCACATCAGCCCGAACGGTTTCTACCGTGGCCGTAAAGTGCTCAAGACCAAGAACGACGAGTAATCGACGTCTTGCTGTTTTGTTCCATGAAAGCGGTGCAACGTATGTCGAATGCGTGGCGCCGCTTTTTCTTTTGCGGTAACTCCGTCATTTACCATCCCGCTGACTCGGCTCGCAGTGTACCCCGCCGAGACCACGCCGCCGCCGGCCGACCTTGAGCCCGCGGTTCATTCCGACAAATGACAATCAAAATTTCCATCGACTGCATGGGCGGCGACCACGGCCCCGCCGTGACCATCCCGGCAGCCCTCGCATTCCTCAAGCGCGAACCCGACGCCGAGCTGATCCTCGTCGGTCAGGAAGAGCTGGTCCGCGCTGAACTCAAGAAACATCATGCGGGCGACAACCCCCGCCTGACCGTCCGCCACGCCTCCGAAGTGGTCGCGATGGACGATCCCGTCGAAGTCGCCCTGCGCCGCAAGAAAGACTCGTCGATGCGCGTGGCGATCGAGCTCGTCAAGGACGGCAGCGCCGACGTCTGCGTCTCCGCCGGCAATACGGGCGCGCTGATGGCCATCTCGCGTTATGTCCTGAAGACCATGGCCGACGTCGACCGTCCGGCCATCTGCTCGATCCTGCCGAACCAGAAGGGCGGTCCGACGTACATGCTCGACCTGGGCGCCAACGTCGATTGCGAGCCCCATCACCTGCACCAGTTCGCCATCATGGGCGCCGTGCTGTTCGAAGCGATGGAACACCGCCGCCCGAGCATCGGCTTGCTGAACGTCGGCACGGAAGAGATCAAGGGCAATGAAGTGGTCAAGGCCACCGCACCCCTGCTGCGGGCCGACCATGAACGCGGCGTGCTGAATTTCCATGGCAACGTGGAAGGTAACGATATCTTCAAGGGCACGGTCGACGTCGTCGTGTGCGACGGGTTCGTCGGCAACGTGACCCTGAAGGCGATCGAGGGCCTGTCGCGTTTCGTCAAATCGGTGTTCCTCGAAACGACCATGTCGAAGATCGGCGCCCTGTTCGCGCGCAAATCGCTCAAGAAGCTGAACCCCGAAAGTTATAACGGTGCCGGCCTGCTGGGCCTGAAAGGCCTGGTCTTCAAGAGCCATGGCGGCGCCAATGCCTACGCCTACGAGTGGGCACTTCGACGCGCTTTTGACGCGGCGAAATATAATGTGCAAGCGCAACTCTCGACCTTGATCGCCGAAATGTTGCCGCAAGCTCCCAATCCGGAAGCGCCAGGCTCAACTATTCAGCAGGGTTAGCAATGACTTACAGCAAAATCATCGGTACCGGCAGCTACCTGCCCGCGCAGCGTGTCACCAACGACGACCTCGCGGCGCAGCTCGCCACCAAGGGGATCGAAACCTCGGACGAGTGGATCGTGTCCCGCAGCGGCATCTCCGCCCGCCACTACGCCGCGCCCGACGAAAACGCGTCGGACCTGGCCGTGAACGCGGCACGCAAGGCGCTCGAAGCGTCCGGCCTCGAAGCCGAGCAGATCGACCTGATCATCGTCGCCACGTCGACGCCGGATTATTTCGGCAGCTTTCCGAGCACGGCGTGCATCGTCCAGAACAAGCTGGGCATGCGCAACAACAGCGCCGCGTTCGACATGGGCGCCGTGTGCTCGGGCTTCGTCTACGCGATGGCGACGGCCGATGCCTTCATCAAGGCCGGCAACGCGAAGAACGTGCTCGTGATCGGCACGGAAGTGTTCTCGCGCATCCTCGACTTCGATGACCGCAGCACCTGCGTGCTGTTCGGCGACGGCGCCGGCGCCGTCGTGCTGGCCGCGTCCGGGGAGCCGGGCCTGCTGGCCGTCAAGCTGCATGCCGACGGCAGCCATGGCCACATCCTGTGCGGTCCCGCGAACCCGTCGAACCAGGCCGCGAACCAGAAATTCCTGTACATGGATGGCCCGGCCGTCTTCAAGCTGGCCGTCTCCGTGCTGGAAAAGGTCGCCAACGAAGCGCTGGCGCATGCGCAGATGCCGGCGGGCGACATCGACTGGCTGATCCCGCACCAGGCCAACCTGCGCATCATGGCGGGCACCGCGAAGAAACTCGGGCTCCCGACCGACAAAATGGTCGTGACCGTCAACGAACACGGCAACACGTCGGCCGCGTCGATCCCGCTGGCGCTCGATGTCGCGGTGCGCGACGGCCGCATCAAGCCGGGCCACAATGTCATGATGGAAGGCGTCGGTGGCGGCTTTACCTGGGGTGCCGTGCTGGCGCGCATGTAATAACAAGACAAAAACACGCTAAGAGGAATCGATGAGCAAATTCGCATTTCTGTTTACCGGCCAGGGCGCGCAAGCCGTCGGCATGCTGAACGGCTTCGCCGGGAACCCGGTCGTCGCACAGACCGTCGCCGAGGCGTCGGAAGCGCTGGGCCAGGACCTCGGCAAGCTGATCGCCGAAGGTCCGAAGGAAGACCTGGACCTGACCACCAACACGCAGCCCGTGATGCTGACGGCCGCCGTCGCCGTCTATCGTGCGTGGATCGCCGCGGGCGGCCCCAGGCCGGCCGTCGTCGCCGGCCACAGCCTCGGCGAATACTCGGCACTCGTCGCCGCCGGCGTGATCGACTTCAAGGATGCCGTGCCGCTCGTGCGCTTCCGTGCGCAAGCCATGCAGGATGCGGTGCCGGTCGGGCACGGTGGCATGGCCGTGATCCTCGGCCTGTCGGCCGACGACGTGCGTGCCGTGTGCGCGGAGGCTGAGCAGGGTGAAGTGGTGGAAGCCGTGAACTTCAACGAGCCGACGCAGATCGTGATCGCGGGCCACACGGCCGCCGTCGAGCGCGCGTGCGACATCGCCAAGGCCAAGGGCGCCAAGCGCGCCATGAAGCTGGCCGTGTCGGCGCCGTTCCACTCGTCGCTGCTGAAGCCGGCGTCGGACCGCCTGCGCGACTACATGGCCACCCTGAACTTTGCCGCCCCGCAGATCGACTTGATCAACAACGTCGACGTGGCTATCCTGAACGATCCCGCCGCGATCAAGGACGCGCTGGTGCGCCAGGCGGCCGGTCCCGTGCGCTGGGTCGAGACCATGCAGAAAATGGCGGCCGACGGCGTGACGCAAGTCATCGAATGCGCGCCGAGCAAGACCCTGATCGGCATGGCCAAGCGGATCGATCCGGTGCTGGTGGGCGAAGCCCTCGTCGACCAGGCATCGCTGGAGCGCGTGCTCGCCGCCGTCCAGGGCTGAGTGCCGCCGCATCCCCCCGTTAGAGAAAAAGAGGACTCAATGAACCTGCAAAACCAAGTCGCCCTCGTCACCGGCGCCTCGCGCGGCATCGGCAAGGCCATCGCACTCGAACTGGCCCGCCAGGGCGCCAAGGTCGTCGGCACCGCCACCACCGAAGCGGGCGCGGAAGCCATCGGCGCCTACCTCGCCGAGTTCGGCGGCAAGGGCGTCGTGCTGAACGTCACCGACGCCGCCCAGTGCGCCGCCGTCATCGACGACATCACGAAGAACGTCGGCCCGATCGGCATCCTCGTCAACAATGCCGGCATCACCCAGGATCAACTGGCGATGCGCATGAAGGACGAAGAGTGGGACAACGTGATCGCCACCAACCTGACGGCCGTCGGCCGCCTGTCGCGCGCGGTGCTGCGCGGGATGATGAAGGCAAAGCAGGGGCGTATCATCAACATCACGTCCGTCGTGGGCGCGGCCGGCAACCCGGGCCAGATGAATTACGCGGCGGCGAAGGCCGGCGTGGCCGGCATGACCCGCGCGCTGGCGCGCGAGATCGGCAGCCGCAACATCACGGTCAACTGCGTGGCGCCGGGCTTCATCGACACCGACATGACCAAGGCACTGGGCGAAGGCCAGCACGAAGCGCTGCTGACGCAGATCCCGCTGGGCCGCCTGGGCGCGCCGGAAGATATCGCGTACGCGGTCGCCTTCCTGGCGGGGCCGCAGGCCGCCTACATCACGGGCACGGAACTGCACGTGAACGGCGGCATGTACATGAGCTGATGGGCATCCTTTAATTAGAGATCTCGGCAGTTCGCAGTAGTTTCGACCGTTTTAGCGTCAGACGCTGAAAATAGTTTTTCAACGCGCAAACCCTGATAAAATGCGCGCACTTTCCGCAACACATACCTAATGGAGCCATAACATGTCGGATATCGAACAACGCGTTAAAAAAATCGTCGCTGAGCAACTGGGCGTTGCCGAAGCAGACATCAAAATCGATTCCTCGTTCGTTGACGACCTCGGCGCTGACTCGCTGGACACCGTGGAACTGGTGATGGCCCTGGAAGACGAATTCGAAATGGAAATCCCGGACGAGCAGGCCGAGAAGATCACGACCGTTCGCCAGGCTATCGAGTACGCACAGGCTCACGTCAAGGCCTAAGCTTTCAGGATTTCAGGAGAAGCGCTTGAGTTCACGCAACCGTCGTGTCGTAGTGACCGGCCTGGGTTGCATCTCTCCGATCGGCAACACCATTGCCGACGCGTGGGAGGCAGCACTGGCGGGCAAGTCGGGTATTGCCAACATCACCAAGTTCGACGCAACGCCATTCTCGACCCGCTTCGCGGGCGAGGTGAAGAACTTTAACGTCGAGGATTACCTGCCGGGCAAGGAAGGCCGTCACATGGATACGTTCATCCATTTCGGCATGGCCGCCGGCATCCAGGCGTTACAGGATTCGGGCATTGTCGTCACCGACGACAATCGCGATCGTATCGGCGTGCTCGTGGGTTCCGGCATCGGCGGTCTGCCGATGATCGAAGACACGAAGGCGGAGTACGACAGCCGCGGCCCGCGCCGCATCTCGCCGTTCTTCGTCCCGGCGTCGATCATCAACATGATCTCGGGCGACCTGTCGATCAAGTTCGGCCTGCGTGGTCCGAACCTCGCCATCGTGACCGCCTGCACGACCGGACTGCACTGCATCGGCCAGGCAGCCCGCCTGATCGAGTACGGCGACGCCGACGTGATGATCGCCGGCGGTGCGGAATCGACCGTGTCGCCGCTGGGCCTGGGCGGTTTCGCCTCGGCACGCGCGCTGTCGTCGCGCAATGATGATCCGGCCACGGCCTCGCGTCCGTGGGACCGCGACCGCGACGGCTTCGTGCTGGGCGAGGGCGCGGGCGTGATGGTGCTCGAAGAGTATGAACACGCCAAGGCGCGCGGCGCGAAGATCTATGCGGAAGTCGTCGGCTTCGGCATGAGCGCGGACGCGAACCACATCACGGCACCGCTCGAGGATGGCAGCGGCGCATCGCGCTGCATGGTCGCCGCGATGCAGTACGCGGGCATCAACCCGGACCAGGTGCAGTACGTGAACGCGCACGGCACGTCGACCCCCGTGGGCGACGTGGCGGAAGTGAAGGGCATCAAGCGCACCTTCGGCGACCATGCGAACAAGCTGGTCGTCAACTCCACCAAGTCGATGACGGGCCACCTGCTGGGTGGCGCGGGCGGCCTGGAGTCGGTGTTCACCGTGCTCGCGATTCACAACCAGGTCTCGCCGCCGACGATCAACATCTTCAACCAGGATCCGGAATGCGACCTGGACTTCTGCGCCAACACGGCACGGGACATGAAGATCGATTACGCGGTGAAAAACTCCTTCGGTTTCGGCGGTACCAACGGCACGCTGGTCTTCGCCAAGATCTAACGATCGCGCAATAGCCGAACTTTCGGACGCCCATTCCTGTCCAAGGAATGGGCGTTTGTCATTTCTGGCCTCCTCAAATTCTAATTGGAAACACCCATGTCGATCGCGGTGTCCGTGCTCGTCAGGCCGTCGCGCATCCAGCGGTTCGTATGGGGTGGCTGCGGCCTGGCCCTTCTCGCGTCTGCGCTGGCCATCGGGCTCGCGGCGCCTGGGCAGGTCCGCCTCGCGCCCCTCGTCGCGGCGGCGCTGGCGGCCGCCGGCAGCGCCGTGCTGGGCGCGGCGGCCCTTCCTTCAAAGACGCACCGGATTGATATTTCTGGAACCGGCGACTTGCGCGTAACGGTACAACAGGACGTGGGCCTGCCGCCGGAGGGCAATGCGGTCCTGCTGCCCGGATCGGTCGTCTGGCCGATGCTGATGGTGTTGCGGTACGCCGCGCCGGGCACGGGACCACGCGTCCTGTACGTGTGGCGCGACAGCGTCGACGCCGCGGTGTGGCGCGCGCTGGCCGTCGCGCTGGCAGTGGTCGGCCGGCGCGGACATGCAGACGAAGGATGCGAAGACACGACGAACTCATTGCAGCGGACCAACTCTTAAGGAAACGTGCACACCGTTTCCGTCTAACAGGGACGCCGCCGCAGCCAACGGGGCATTGCAGTGACGACCGAACGCGAATGTGATCAACTGCTGGTTGAGCGCGTCCAGGCGGGCGATCGCGGAGCGTTCGACCTGCTGGTGGCGAAATACCAGCGTCGCCTGATGCGGCTCGTGTCGCGCCTCGTGCACGATCCGGCCGAGGCGGAAGACGTGGTGCAGGAAACCTTTATCAAGGCATTCCGTGCACTGCGCCATTTCCGCGGCGATTCCGCGTTTTATACATGGCTATATCGAATAGGAATTAATACGGCAAAGAATTTCCTGGTAACGCAAGGCAGGCGCGCGCCGACCTCGACGGAAGCCGATGCCGAACGTGCGGAAGGATTTGACGACGCAGATAGCTTGCGAGACATTAATACACCGGAGTCAATGTTGGCCAGCAAGCAGATCGCCTATACCGTGAATGCGGCCATGGAAGCCTTGCCGCTGGAATTGAGGACCGCGATCGTCCTGCGCGAAATAGAAGGTTTAAGCTACGAGGAAATCTCCGAAGTGATGGCGTGTCCAATCGGGACGGTGCGGAGCCGGATTTTCCGGGCGCGCGAAGTCATCGCCGAGAAATTGCGGCCCTTGCTGGATATCTCTGCGGACAAACGTCGGTAGGTAGCGATATGAAGACAAAGTTTTACGTACCGGCGTGATGGCTATGGACACGAACAAGAAAAACCGTGAACTCATCTCGGCGCTGAGCGATGGCGAGATCCCGGACGTCGACCGGGAACTGGCGCTCGCCGCCCTCGACACGCCGGAGGGCCGGCAGGCCTGGGCGCTCTTCCACCAGATCGGCGACGTCCTGCGCGCGGATCCCGCGACCGACCTGTCGCCCGGTTTCGCGGAACGCATGGCCGCCCGCCTCGAGGCCGAACCGCTGCCGGGCAAGCGCGCGGCCGTCGTCGCCGACGCCGCCGGCCAGGCGACCGTCGCCGCCGACCCCACCTGAGCCGCCCGGCTCGTTACGCCGCACCGCCTGATGCCTGCGCGGGCCGCGCGCCCCGTTCGCCACGGCGGTGCCAACGCGACAACAATGCACTTTTGTCTTACCATACGAACCATCCAAGCCCAGACCTTACCGAACCTATGACAAGCAAAACTGGAAGCGCGATCCTGTCCGCCCTCGTCTTTGCGGGCGCGAGTCTGATGTCCGTCCCGGCGGCCCATGCGGCCGCTCCCGTTGCCGCCCCGACCGTCACCGGCCTGCCCGATTTTGCCGACCTCGTCGACAAGGTCGGCCCGGCCGTCGTCAACATCCGCACCACCGAACGCGTCCGTCTCGACCAGGGCGGGCCGGACGAAGAGATGCAGGAATTCCTGCGCCGCTTCTTCGGCGGCCAGATGGTGCCGCGCGGACGCCGCGGCGGGCCCGCGGAACAGCCGCAGGAAGAACGCGTGCAGCGGGGCGTCGGCTCCGGCTTCATCATTTCGGACGACGGGTATGTGCTGACCAATGCGCACGTCGTGGAAGGCGCGGACGAGGTCGTCGTGACCCTGACTGACCGCCGCGAATTCAAGGCCAAGGTGCTGGGCTCGGATGCCCGCAGCGACGTGGCCCTGCTGAAGGTGGACGCGCGCAACCTGCCGAACGTGCGCATCGGCGATTCCAGCAAGATCCGCGTGGGCGAGTGGGTGATCGCCATCGGTTCGCCGTTCAACCTGGAGAACACGGTGACCGCCGGCATCATCTCGGCCAAGGCGCGCGACACCGGCGAATACCTGCCGCTGATCCAGAGCGACGTGGCCGTCAACCCCGGCAACTCGGGCGGCCCGCTGATCAACATGCGCGGCGAGGTCATCGGCATCAACTCGCAGATCGCCACGCTGTCCGGCGCCTATAACGGCATCTCGTTCGCCGTGCCGATCGACGAGGTGATGCGCGTCTCCGAGCAGATTCGCAAGACGGGCAAGGTGACGCGCGGGCGCCTCGGCGTGCAGATCAGCGAGGTCACGACGGACGTCGCGGAATCGCTCGGGCTGGGGCGCGCGCGCGGCGCCGAGGTCGCGATGGTCGAGCCGGGCGGGCCGGCGGACAAGGCCGGCCTGAAAGTCGGCGACATCATCCTGAAATTCAACGGCAAGGACATCGAACGCAGCTCCGACCTGCCGCGACTCGTGGGCGGCAGCGCCGTCGGCAGCCGCGCCACCGTCACCGTGTGGCGCCGCGGCAGCCAGATCGACCTGCCGGTGACCATCGTCGAACTGCAGGAAGAAAAATCGCCGACGGCCAAGGCGACGCCCAAGAAGCCGGCGCCGGACCAGGCGCCGAACGCACTGGGCCTGCACGTGTCGGATCTCACGGCCGCCCAGAAGCGCGAGCTCAAGACGGAGGCCGGCGTGCTGGTCGAGTTCTCCGAAGGGCGCGCGGCGTCGGCCGGCATCCGCCAGGGCGACGTGATCCTGCAGATGAACAATGTCGAGATCACGGGCGCGGCCCAGTTCAACGGGCTCGTCGCCAAGCTCGACGCGAAGAAACCGGTCGCTCTGCTGGTGCGTAGGGACAATGTCTCGCGCTACCTCGTCATCCGGCCGCGCCAATGAGTCTACGTTTTACGCTGTACTCCAGGTCGTATTGCCACCTGTGCGAGGACATGCTCGCCGCGCTGCAGGCGTTCATGGCCCGCCAGGGGCGGGCGTACGCGGTGGACGTGGTCGACGTCGATGCCGACCCGGCCCTCGTCGCCCGCTACGACGAACTGGTGCCGGTGCTCGTCGCGGAGCCGGCCGGCACCGAGCTGTGCCACTACTTCCTCGACGAGGGTGCGCTGCGGCGTCACCTCGGCCTGGCAGAGGCGGCCGCGTAATCAAAAGGGCAATAGTCACAGCTTTTACAGCTTGTTCCATGGATCGAAAGCGAGCCGACCTGCGATAATCGGCTGCATCGATTCCTGAATGATGCATATGGCTGACGGCCCCGACGCTACGCTCGACCCCGCGGACTGGACGCAACTCCGCGCCCTCGGGCACCAGATCCTGGACGACATGTTCGACCACCTGGAGGATATTCGTGCGCGGCCCGTCTGGCAGCAGATGCCGGACGCCGCGCGCGCCAGCCTGCGTGCCCCGCTGCCGCGCGCGCCGGGCTCGCTGGCGGACGCCTACCGCAGCCTGCAGGACAACGTCATTCCCTACACCGTCGGCAACCCGCATCCCGGCTTCATGGGCTGGGTGCATGGCGCCGGCACGCCGGTGGGCATCGTCGCCGAGATGATCGCGGGGGCGCTGAACGCGAACGTCGGCGGCCGCAACCAGGCGCCCGTCGAGGTGGAGCGCCAGGTATCGCAATGGATGGCGGCGCTGTTCGGCTTTTCCGATACGGCCCGCGGCGTGTTCGTCACGGGCACGTCGATCGCCAACTTCATGGGCGTCGTCGTCGCGCGCACGCGGGCGCTGGGGCGCGACGTGCGCGCGCACGGGCTCGCGGCGCATGCGGACCTGCGCGCATACGCGTCGACCGAAGCGCACGGCTGCATCGCGAAGGCCCTGGACATGGCCGGCTTCGGCACCGATGCGCTGCGCACCGTGCGCGTGGATGCCGCCGGCCGCATGGACGTACCGGATCTCGCCGCGCAGGTCGCTGCGGATCGCCGCAACGGGTTACGGCCATTCCTCGTCGTCGCCAGCGCCGGCACGGTGAACACGGGCGCCATCGATCCGCTCGCGGCACTCGCCGATGTCGCGCGCGCACAGGGCATGTGGCTGCATGTCGACGGCGCGTACGGGGCGCTGGGGATGCTGGCGCCGGACGTCGCGCCGCTTCTCGGCGGCATTGCGCGCGCGGACTCGCTCGCCTTCGATTTTCACAAGTGGGGCCAGGTGCCGTACGACGCCGGCTATTTTCTCGCGCGCGACGGCGCGCACATGCTCGACGCTTTCGCCGCACCGGCCGCGTACCTGCAGCGCGCCAGCACCGGGCTCGCGGCGGGGACGGCGTGGCCGTGCGACCTGGGGCCCGATTTGTCGCGCGGCTTCCGTGCACTGAAGACGTGGCTGACGTTCCAGGTCTACGGCGCCGACGCCATCGGCCGCTCGATCTCGGCCACGTGCGCGCTGGCCCGCTACCTCGCCGGGCGCGTCGCGGCCGAGCCGTCACTGGAACTGGCGGCGCCCGTCGCGTTGAACATCGTCTGCTTCCGCTATGTCTGCGCGGATCCCGAACGTGTCAATCGCGAGATCGTGCTCGCACTGTACGACGAAGGCCGCGTGGCGCCATCCGCGACGACGCTCGAAGGCCGCTACGCGATCCGCGCGGCGATCGTCAACCACCGCACGGGCCGTGCCGACATCGACGCGCTCGTCGAAGCCGTGTTGCGCGCCGGCCGCCGCCTGTCATGATCACGCCCACCATCCTCGACGCCGCCGCCACGCCCTACGCCCCGCTGATCGGCGCCGCGGCCCTGATGCGCTGCGCCTTTTATCGGGCCGACCTGCGTCCGGTCGGCGAACGCCTGCTGGCGCGTGCCCAGGCGCATCCCGACGATGCGAACGCGTGGCTGGATGCCAGCTTCGTCCTGCAATTGCTGGGCCAGCGCGCGGCGGGCCTGGACGTGCAACACCACGCGCTGGCCATCCGGTCGCTGTACGCGCTGCCGGCCCCGGCCAGGACGCCGGCCTTGAACCTGCTCGTGCTGATGGGGCCCGGCGACTTCATGGCCAACACGCCCGTCGAATTCCTGCTGCAGACCTCGAGCATCGCCGCGACCGTGCAATACGTGACGCCCGACCTGCCGCTGCCGGAGGAGGTGCCCGACCACGACGCGCTGTTCGTGGCGATCGCGCAATCGGACGCCAACGCGGCGCTGCTGCGCGACGTGGCGCGGATGCTCGACGGCTGGCCGCGTCCCGTCATCAACCGGCCGGAGCGGATCGCGCACCTGTCGCGCGACGGCGTCTGCGCGGCGCTCGATGGCGTGTCCGGGACACTGGTGCCGCGGACGGTGCGCCTGGATCGTGCGGCAGCAATGCAACTAACCGACGGTGCGTTCCCGCTGATCGTGCGGCCAGTGGATTCGCACGCGGGCACGGACCTGCAAAAGGTGGACGACGGCACCGCGCTGCGCGACTATCTCGGCGGGCATGCCGCGGGCGAGTTCTATCTGGCGCCGTTCGTCGATTATTCCGGTCCGGACGGCCAGTTCCGCAAATACCGCATCGTGCTCATCGACGGCAAGCCATTCATCTGCCACCTGGCGATCTCGTCGCACTGGATGGTGCATTACCTGAACGCGGGCATGGACGACAGCGCCGCCAAGCGGGCGGAGGAGGCGGCCGGGATGGCTGCGTTCGACGACGGGTTCGCGCGCCGTCACGCGGCGGCGCTGGCCGGGATCGATGCGCGCATCGGCTTGCCTTGGCTGGGCATCGATTGCGCGGAGACGCGCGATGGCCGGTTGCTCATCTTCGAAGTGGACAACGCGATGGTCGTGCACGCAATGGACGATCCGGGCAGGTATCCGTACAAGCGGCCGGTGATGGAGCGGGTGTTCGGGGCGTTCGAAAAGATGCTGCATCGGGTTACAAGCGCAGCATCAAATTAGCCGTCATCCCCGCGCAGGCGGGGACCCAAGTATTACGCGTTGCGGCAGATCCAGATTGGGCCCCCGCCTTCGCGGGGGCGACGGTTTTTCATGCGGCGACAAACTGTTTTTCATCGTTGGCGACGATCGCCGTCTCGCCGAGTAATTCCCGCATGAACACCCGCTTCGCGTCGCTGCGCGGACTCGCCCAGAAACTCTCGAGCGTAGCCTGCGGCACCCCGTCGTAATCGACGCGCAACTCGTACGGCCGCCCCAGCAGTTCGCTGTGCACATAGCTCGCAAAGCATTCCGCGAAATCGTCGTACGGATTCGTCGCGCCGTACAGGCTGGGAAAATCGCTGCCTTCCAGGCCGGCATACGCGGTCACGATGGTGTCGCTGTGCAGTTTGTTCGTGCCGTAGAAATCGACGGCGCCGCGCAGGCCGAAATCGGAGCCGCTCCACGGCACGAAGCGCCCGGCGGCGTTCGCATGCCAGCTCAGGTCGAGGAAGGGAAAGAACGCCGCCGGCACCGGTTCCCACCAGCGCGGCAGGAACGATCCGCCCGCCGTCACGACGTGGCCGAATTCGTGCAGCAGCAGGAATTGCAGCGCGTGCGCGCGGGTGTCGTCGAGCGGGGCCGCGATCGTCGCGGCGAGCGAAAAGCCGGGGCCGCCGAACGGCAGGTTTTCCTTCCACGTGGCCCAGGAATTGGCCGTATGCGTTTCCAGCAGATCCATGTCGAGCAGCACGACGCAGCCGAGGATGCGGCCGTCGACGGCATCCGCGACGATGTCCGTGATGCCCGACGACCCGAGGCCGCGGCCCGTGCACACGCCCAGCAGCAGCGGGCCCACGAGGCCGCGCACGGAGGCCGGCATGCCCGCCAGCGCGGCGCGCAGGTCCGCCTGCAGGACGGCATCCGGCACGCACGGGGCGGGCACGGCGTCCAGTCCGGTCGCCATGTTCACCTGGTGCACGATGTCGCGCACTTCATCGGGCAGGGGCAGGATGCGTTGCCCGATGGGCAAGGAAAGCTGCGTGCGCCATTGCTGCGGTTCGGACGTGTAGATCATGGTGGCAAAAAAGAAGGGCCGTAAGGTGCCGATGTGCCATTAACGGCGCGCCAATGGCCAACTTGAATCGTGGTCCTCCCCGGAAACCGGGCTTTCTGCCTCGAAATCCGGTAAAATGGGCAGCTTGCGGGTCAAGCCGCGGCCTTCATGAGCCGCGATTCGCCCGATAAGGCGCTCGCCCGGGGAACTTCCCGTCCCCCAGACGCGGCGCTTTTTTCGTATTGCGCCGGCAGGAGCCAAGCCTGTCGGCCTGGCCGCGTGCCGCTCTTTTTGGTTTTGAGTTTGTTAATGAAAAACATACGTAACTTTTCCATCATCGCCCACATCGATCACGGTAAATCGACGCTGGCGGACCGCATCATCCAGCTGTGCGGCGGCCTGTCGGAACGTGAAATGGACGAGCAGGTGCTCGACTCGATGGACCTGGAGCGCGAGCGCGGCATCACCATCAAGGCCCAGACCGCGGCGCTGCATTACAAGGCACGCGATGGCCAGATCTATAACCTGAACCTGATCGACACCCCGGGCCACGTCGACTTCAGCTATGAAGTGTCGCGCTCGCTGTCCGCCTGCGAAGGCGCGCTTCTCGTCGTCGACGCGTCGCAGGGCGTGGAGGCGCAGACCGTCGCCAACTGCTACACGGCGCTGGACCTCGGTGTGGAAGTGGTGCCCATCCTGAACAAGATCGACCTGCCGCACGCCGATCCGGACCGCGCGAAGCAGGAAATCGAGGACGTCATCGGCCTCGACGCCACCGACGCCACCACCTGCTCCGCGAAGACGGGCCTGGGCGTGGAAGACGTGCTGGAAACGCTGATCGCGAAAGTGCCGCCGCCGGAAGGCGATCCGGACGCGCCGCTGCAGGCCCTGATCGTCGACTCGTGGTACGACAGCTATGTCGGCGTCGTGATGCTCGTGCGCGTGAAGAACGGCACGTTGCGTCCGAAGGACAAGATTCTCCTGATGGCGACGGGCTCGCAGCAGCTGGTCGAGCAGGTCGGGGTGTTCTCGCCGCGCTCCGTGCAGTTGCCGGAGCTGAAGGCCGGCCAGGTGGGCTTCATCATCGCCGGCATCAAGGAACTGAAGGCCGCGAAGGTGGGCGATACCGTCACCCTGGCGTCGCGCCCGGCCCTGGCGCCGCTGCCCGGCTTCAAGGAGGTGCAGCCGCAGGTGTTCGCCGGTTTGTTCCCGGTGGAAGCGAACCAGTACGACGCACTGCGCGACTCGCTGGAAAAGCTGAAGCTGAACGACGCCGCGCTGCAGTACGAGCCGGAAGTGTCGCAGGCGCTGGGCTTCGGCTTCCGCTGCGGCTTCCTGGGCCTGCTGCACATGGACGTCATCCAGGAACGCCTGGAGCGCGAATTCGACCAGGACCTGATCACGACGGCCCCGACCGTCGTGTACGAAGTCGTGATGCGCGACGGTTCGATGATCAAGGTCGACAACCCGTCCAAGATGCCGGAAGTGTCGAAGATCGACGAAGTGCGCGAGCCGATCGTCACCGTCAACCTGTACATGCCGCAGGAATACGTCGGCGCCGTCATCACGCTGTGCACCGGCAAGCGCGGCGTGCAGATGGACATGAGCTACCACGGCCGCCAGGTGAAACTGGTGTACGAGATCCCGATGGCCGAGATCGTGCTGGACTTCTTCGACCGCCTGAAATCCACGTCGCGCGGCTATGCGTCGATGGACTACGAGTTCAAGGAATACCGCGCGTCGGACGTCGTGAAGGTCGATATGCTGATCAACGGCGACAAGGTCGACGCGCTCGCCATCATCGTGCACCGCGCCAACGCCGCCTACCGCGGCCGCCAGGTGGCCGCGAAGATGCGCGAACTGATCCCGCGCCAGATGTTCGACGTGGCGATCCAGGCCGCGATCGGCGCGACGATCATCTCGCGCGAAAACGTCAAGGCGCTGCGCAAGAACGTGCTGGCGAAGTGCTACGGCGGCGACGTCAGCCGCAAGAAGAAGCTGCTTGAGAAACAAAAGGCCGGCAAGAAACGCATGAAGCAGGTGGGCTCGGTGGAGATCCCGCAAGAGGCTTTCCTTGCCATCCTCCAAGTGGAAGAAAAATAAGGGAAGAATCAGAAACGATGAATCTGCAACCGATCCTCGGCAATTTTGCCTTGATTTTGTTCGTCGCCATGGTGATCACGGGCGTCATCTGGTGCCTCGACGTGTTCGTCCTCGCGAAGCAGCGCCGCGCGAAGGCGGACGCGGCCCTGGCCGAGTACGACGCGCGCCACGCCAAGCTGACGGCCGACGGCATCAAGCTGGACAACGGCAACCGCGCGGCGCTGGAGGCATCGATCCTGCGCCAGCCGACGTGGGTCGAGTATTCCGGCAGCTTCTTCCCCGTGATCGCGCTCGTGTTCGTGCTGCGTTCCTTCCTGTTCGAGCCATTCAAGATCCCGTCGTCGTCGATGGTGCCGACCTTGCTCGTGGGCGACCTGATCCTCGTGAACAAGTTCGACTACGGCATCCGCCTCCCGGTGATCAACAAGAAGATTATCGAGGTGGGCAATCCGCAGCGGGGCGACGTCATGGTGTTCAAATACCCCAAGGATCCGAGCCAGGACTACATCAAGCGCGTGATCGGCATACCGGGTGATAAAATCACTTACGAGAACAAGCGCCTGACCGTGAACGGCCAGCCGGTCGAGTACGTGCCGATGGACGATTACCTGGACGACGAGCGCCCGGTCTACCACAAGCAATTCCTGGAAAAGCTGACGAACGCGCCGCACCGCATCCTGAACATGGACGGTGCCCGCACCTACAACCAGAGCGCCGTGGAGGAGTTCCCCCATCACGAAAATTGCACCTATTCCTACGATCAATTTACCTGTATCGTACCGGAGGGCAATTATTTCATGATGGGCGATAACCGCGACAACAGCGCAGACAGCCGCTACTGGGGCTTCGTGCCGGACCAGAACATCGTCGGCAAGGCTGTGTTTGTTTGGATGAACTTCAGCAACCTGAAGCGCATCGGCGGTATCCACTAAGCCGACGCGGAGGGTGTGATGAAAGGTGGCAAGCGGTATCGGATCGGTGCGGAAAGCGGTGTCTCGCTGTCGGGCCTGATCGTCGTGTTGATCGTGCTGGGCGCGCTGGCGCTGGTGGCGATCAAGGTGACGCCGGCTTTCCTGGAATACCGGGCCGTCAAGGATTCGATCGCCAAGGCGAAGGCCGAGGCCGGGTCCGGCACCGTGCGCGAGATCCGGCAGGCGTTCGACAAGAATGCCGGCGTCAACGACGTGTCGGCCATCCAGGGCCGTGACCTCGTGATCACGCGCGATGGCGGCACGACCGAGATCAGCTTCGCTTACGAGAAGCAGGTGCCGCTGACGGACAGCATCAACCTGACGTTCAAGTTCGACGGTACCACCGACCCCAGCGGCAACAATGCCGCCAAGGCCGACAAGGCCGACAAGTAATACGCCGGGAGGGCGCGCGATGGGATCGGCGCGCGGCGCCGGCCCATTAGATTGGTAAGACAATGAATCTTCAGTTATTGCAAACTCGCCTAGGCTATACGTTCCGGGACGCCGGCCTGCTGCAACAGGCGCTGACCCACCGTAGCCACAGCAGTCTGCATAACGAGCGCCTGGAATTCCTCGGCGACTCGATCCTGAACTGCGTCGTCGCCTCCATCCTGTACGAACGATTCAACAACCTGGCCGAAGGCGATTTGTCGCGCCTGCGCGCCAACCTCGTCAAGCAGCAATCGCTGTTCGAGATCGCCCAGAAGCTGGAACTGTCGCAATTCCTGCGCCTGGGCGAGGGCGAGTTGAAATCCGGCGGGTTCCGCCGGCCGTCGATCCTCGCCGACACCCTGGAAGCGCTGCTCGGCGCCATTTTCCTCGACAGCGGCTTCGATGCGGCGCGCGACGCGATCCGTTCGTTTTATATTCCGCTGCTCGATTCCGTCGACCCGCGTACGCTCGGCAAGGATGCCAAGACCCTGTTGCAGGAGTTCTTGCAGAGCAAAAAGATCTCGCTGCCCACGTACAACGTCGTCGCCACGCACGGCGCCGCGCACAGCCAGGAGTTCGAGATCGAGTGCCTCGTGCCCAAGCTGGGCATCCAGGTCTTCGGACGCGGCGGCAGCCGCCGCGCCGGCGAGCAGGCCGCGGCGCGCCTCGCGCTGGAAACGGCCGAGCAACTGTTGCAAAAAAGTCCGTCCACGGCGCGCAAGTCGCGGCCCCGGTCGGCCCAGCTGAAGCTGGCGGGCATCGCCACCGACCAGACCGAGCTGGCGGCGCAGGCCGAGGAGCCGCAGTCGCAGCAGAAACAAACCCACAAGTCAGGAAACACCCCAGCATGAACATCGAGACCACCACCGAGACCAACGACACTGCACCGGAAGGCTTCCGCTGCGGCTACATCGCCATCGTCGGCCGTCCGAACGTGGGCAAGTCGACGTTGATGAACGTGCTGATCGGTGCCAAGGTGTCGATCACGTCGCGCAAGGCGCAAACGACGCGCCACCGCATCACGGGCATCCAGACCCGCGACGACGCCCAGTTCATCTACGTCGACACGCCCGGCTTCCAGACCCGCCACGCGAATGCGCTGAACAAGACGCTGAACAAGACCGTGTCGAACACGCTGACGGCATCCGACGTGATCCTGTTCCTCGTCGAGGCCGGCACGTTCGGCCCGGCCGACCAGTTGGTCGCGGACCTGCTGCCGAAGAACGTGCCCGTCATCCTCGTCATCAACAAGTCCGACCGCATGAAGGACAAGGCCGAGCTGATGCCGTTCGCCGCGAAGGTCGCCAGCCTGCGCGATTTCACCGCGGTCGTGCCCGTGTCCGCGAAGCTGCGCTTCCAGGTCGATGCGCTCGAAGGCGAGATCAAGCGCCACCTGCCGGAAAATCCGCCGATCTTCGGCCCGGACGACATCACCGACCGCAGCGAGAAATTCCTCGCGGCCGAGATCGTGCGCGAAAAAGTGTTCCGCCTGCTGGGCGACGAGCTGCCGTACACGAGCACCGTCCTCATCGAACAATTCCAGCAAGAAGGCAATTTGCGCCGCGTCTTCGCCGCGATCCTGGTCGAGCGCGACACGCACAAGTCCATGATCATCGGGAACAAGGGCGCGCGCCTGAAAGAGATTTCCACGCAATCCCGCCTCGACATGGAAAAGCTGTTCGGCGGCCCGGTGTACCTGGAAATCTGGGTCAAGGTGAAGTCCGGCTGGGCCGACAACGAAGCGGGCCTGCGCGCTTACGGTTACGAGTAACAAGCCGGGGCGGGAGCGTACGCATGCCGAGCCGCGACGACGAACTCATCGATAACGATAGCGACGCCCATGCCCCGGCGGCGGCCGGCGCCAGGCGCCGCACGCCCGCGCGCGAAGGCCGCGTGGTCGGTCAGCGGATTGCCGGCCAACCGGCCTTCGTGCTGCACAGCTATCCGTACAAGGAGACGAGCCTCATCGTCGACCTCTTCACGCGCGATCACGGCCGCATCGGCGTCGTCGCGAAGGGCGCGAAACGGCCGCATTCGAAACTACGGGGCGTGCTGCAGACCTTTCAACCGCTGTCCGTGTCCTTCTCGGGCAAGTCCGAACTGCGCACGCTGATCGACGCCGAATGGGTCGGCGGCATGCTGCCGATCGAGAAGACCGCGCTGCTGTGCGGCTTCTATCTCAATGAATTGCTGGTGAAGCTGCTGGCGCGCGACGATGCGCATCCGGCCCTGTTCAACCACTACGTCGCGACACTCAATGAACTGGCGCACGGCGAACCGGCGCCGATCGCCTTGCGAAAATTCGAACGGGCCTTACTTAAGGAGACCGGGGTCGCCGCCGACCTGACGCGCTGCACGACGACGCGCGCCCCGGTCGAGCCGGACGGCCTGTACGTCGTCGACCCGGAACGCGGCGCACGCACGGCGCAGGCCGTGGAGTCGTGGCCGGTGGTGTCCGGCAAGACGCTCGTCGACATGGAACGCGAGGATTACGCCGACCCGCAGACGAAGGCGCAAAGCAAGCAGCTGATGCGCTTCCTGCTGGCCTATCACCTGGGAGGCGCGCCGCTGAACACGCGCCAGATTTTGATCGACCTGATGCAGCTTTAAGAACAAAGACTACCACCATGAGCTTCCTGCAACCCGCCGGCCAGGTGATCGACCTGGGCGTGAACATCGACCACATCGCCACCGTCCGCAATGCGCGCGGCACCGTTTACCCCGACCCGCTGCGCGCCGCGCTGATCGCCGAGCAGGCGGGCGCCGACCTGATCACCCTGCACCTGCGCGAAGACCGCCGCCACATCAAGGACGCCGACGTCCTCGCCATCCGCCCGCAACTCGCGACGCGCATGAACCTGGAGGCGGCCGTCACGCAGGAGATGATCGACTTCGCGTGCAAAGTGAAACCGCAGGACGTGTGCCTCGTGCCGGAGCGCCGCGAAGAAGTGACGACGGAAGGCGGCCTGGACGTCATCCGCTACCAGAAGGAAGTCGAAGCCGCGATCCGGCAACTGAAAGGCGAGGGCATCCGCGTGTCGCTGTTCATCGACGCCGACGAGCAGCAGATCGCCGCCGCGGCCGCCGTCGGCGCGCCCGTCATCGAGCTGCACACGGGGCGCTACGCCGAGGCCGGGAACGCCGAAGAGCATGCGCGCGAGCTGGAACGCGTCAAGGCGGGCGTGCGCGCCGGCGTGAAGCACGGCCTGCGCGTCAATGCGGGCCATGGCCTGCATTACACGAACGTGCAGCCGATCGCCGCGATCCGCGAGATCCACGAACTGAACATCGGCCACGCAATCGTCGCGCACGCGCTGTTCGCGGGCTTCGAAAACGCCGTGCGCGAGATGAAGGCGATCATGGTCGCGGCGCGCCTGGGCGTCTCTTACGCCTCGTCCAAAGCGGGCCAGTGATGATCTACGGGATCGGCACGGACATTGTCCAGATCTCGCGCGTCGAGGCGGCCCTCAAGCGCAGCGGCGAACGCTTCGCCGAAAAGATCCTCGGTCCCGAGGAACTTGTCAAATACCACGCCCGCCGCGCCAAGAACGAGGTGCGGGGGCTGCGCTTCCTGGCCACCCGGTTCTCGGCCAAGGAGGCGTTCTCGAAAGCGATCGGCCTAGGCATGCGCATGCCCATGACCTGGCGCTCGGCCCAGATGCTCAACGCCCCGAGCGGCAAGCCGATGATCGTATGCAGCGGGGCGCTCGATGAATTCATGCGGACGCACCGGCTCACGGCCCAGGTGACGATCAGCGACGAAGCCGATTACGGCGTCGCGTTCGTCATCGTCACCCAGGCACCGTAGTTGTTGTTGTCCGCTGCCTGGGTGTAGCGGAAGTGACAGACGAAGTCGTAGTAAGTACGGGACTAAAGGCGCGCCGGCGCAAGCCGCTGCCGTCCCCGGCGCAAGCGCCGCGCGCCCGTCCGGATGCGTGGCAAGCCATGAAAGAGGAATTGATCGCGACGATGACAAAGGATGCGGAATCCCCCGTGCGCCCCACCGAGGCGGCGCGCGAACAAGTTCTGGCGACGGTGGCCAAGCTGCCCGACCTGCCCGGCGTGTATCGCTATTTCGACGCAGAAGACAGGGTTCTCTACGTCGGCAAGGCGCGCAACCTCAAGAAGCGCGTGTCGAGCTATTTCCAGAAGACGCTGTCGAGCCCTCGCATCGCGATGATGGTGTCGCAGATCGCGCGCCTGGAAACGACGGTGACGCACAGCGAGGCCGAAGCGCTGATCCTGGAAAACAACCTGATCAAGACGCTCAAGCCGCGCTACAACATCCTGTTCCGCGACGACAAGTCTTACCCGTATTTGAAACTGACCGCGGGCGACTATCCGCGCATGGCCTATTATCGCGGCGCGCTGGACAAGAAGAACCAGTACTTCGGGCCGTTCCCGAGCGCGTGGGCCGTGAAGGAATCGATGCAGCTGCTGCAGAAGGTGTTCATGCTGCGTACGTGCGAGGACAGCGTCTTCGCCAACCGCACGCGGCCCTGTTTGCTGCACCAGATCGGGCGCTGCAGCGGGCCGTGCGTCGACCTGATCGCGCCGGAAGACTACAGGCGCGACGTCGACAACGCCGCGAAATTCCTGCGCGGTCGCCAGACGGAGGTGCTGGAAGAACTCGAGAAGAAGATGCTCGCGTATGCCGAGGACCTGAAGTTCGAGCAGGCGGCGAGCGTGCGCAACCAGATCCAGGCGCTGTCGCGCGTGTTGCACCAGCAGAGCATGGAGACGACGGGCGATGCGGACGTCGACGTCATCGCCGTCGTCGTGCAGGGCGGGCGCGCGTGCGTGAACCTGGCGATGGTGCGCGGCGGCCGCCACCTGGGCGACCGCGCGTACTTCCCGACGCAAGTGGGAGAGGCGATGGATGAATGCCCGATCGAAGTGGAGGTGCTCGCGGCGTTCATGGCGCAGCATTACGGCGACAAATTTGTCCCGGGCATCATCATCCTGAACATCGAATTCGACCAGCCCGAGCTGATGATGGCGCTGCAGGAGCAGTGCGGCCACCGCATCAACCTGGTGTTCCAGCCGCAGGGCCAGCGCCGCCAATGGCTCGAACTGGCGCAAAAGGGCGCGGAAATCTCGCTGGCGCGGCTGCTGTCGGAGCAGGGCTCGCAGCAGTCGCGCACGCGCGCGCTGGCGGAGGTGCTGGGCCTCGACAGCGAGGATCTCGAATCCCTGCGCGTCGAATGCTTCGACATCAGCCACACGGCGGGCGAGGCGACGCAGGCGTCGTGCGTCGTGTTCCACCACCACCAGATGCAGAACGGCGAATATCGTCGCTACAACATCACGGGCATCACCCCGGGTGACGACTATGCCGCGATGCGCCAGGTGCTGACGCGGCGCTACGAAAAGGTGGCGAACGGCGAGGGCGTGATGCCGGACATCGCGCTGATCGACGGCGGCAAGGGCCAGGTCGAGATGGCGCGCCAGGTCTTTACGGAGCTGGGGCTCGACATCGGCAACATCGTCGGCGTGGCGAAAGGGGAGGGGCGCAGGGTCGGCCTCGAGACGCTGATCTTCGCCGATGGCCGCCCGCCGCAGGAACTGGGCAAGGAATCGGCCGCGCTGATGCTCGTGGCGATGATCCGCGACGAGGCGCACCGCTTCGCCATCACGGGCATGCGCGCCAAACGCGCCAAGACGCGCCAGGCGTCGCGCCTGGAAGAGATCGAGGGCATCGGCGCCAAGCGCCGCCAGAAGCTGCTCGCGCGCTTTGGCGGCCTGAAGGGCGTGATCGATGCGAGCGTGGAGGACCTGATGTCGGTGGAAGGCATTTCCAGTACGCTGGCGGAAGAGATTTATCGGCAGCTGCACTGAGAGGGGGGCGCGTCACGGATGGCTCAACTGGTTTAAACGGCAAGAGCCATGTAGACTAGCGCGCACGCAACTCAACAAGCAGAGCACGATCAGCCTCACCCCATGCCTTTCAATATTCCGATTCTCCTGACCTGGCTACGCGTCGCCCTCATCCCGCTGGTCGTTGGCGTCTACTATCTCCCCGAACACTGGCTGCACGTGGCCGACCGCAACCTGGCCTCCACGCTCGTGTTCATCGTCGCCGCGATCACGGACTGGTTCGACGGCTACCTCGCCCGGCGCTGGAACCAGACGTCGGCCTTCGGCGCCTTCCTCGACCCCGTCGCGGACAAGCTGATGGTGGCGGGCGCACTGCTCGTGCTCGTGCAGCTGGACCGGGTGAACGCCATCATTGCCTTCATCATCATCGGCCGCGAGATCACGATTTCCGCTCTGCGCGAATGGATGGCCGAGATCGGCGCACGCAAGTCCGTTGCCGTGAGCTCGCTGGGCAAGATCAAGACGGCGGCGCAGATGGTCGCCATCCCGATGCTGCTGTTCCACGATCCCATGTTCGACGGCGTGCTCGACATCCACAAGTGCGGCGAGATCCTGTTGTGGATCGCGGGCGTGCTGACGGTCTGGTCGATGTTCTACTACCTGCGCCGCGCGTGGCCGCTGATCAAGGAAAAGTCGGGCACGGTATAAGTTTCTGCTGGGTCATCCTTGACACATAGCTCAGCATCTCTATAATGCCTGCCTGTTGCAACGACAACGCAGCAAACGAAACGAAGCGGGAGTAGCTCAGTTGGTAGAGCGCAACCTTGCCAAGGTTGAGGTCGAGAGTTCGAGACTCTTCTCCCGCTCCACAGTTTGCCTGTCGAAGTAATAAAAAGGTTGTCTTGGAAAGCAGTCGAAAATCTGAGATAATCGCAAGTTCCAGCGACGCGGGAGTAGCTCAGTTGGTAGAGCGCAACCTTGCCAAGGTTGAGGTCGAGAGTTCGAGACTCTTCTCCCGCTCCAGTCATCGCAAGATGATGCTGGGGCAAACAAGTAAGACTCCATGCGGGAGTAGCTCAGTTGGTAGAGCGCAACCTTGCCAAGGTTGAGGTCGAGAGTTCGAGACTCTTCTCCCGCTCCAGTGTTTTACAATCGTAGTACGTGATGAACTCCATGCGGGAGTAGCTCAGTTGGTAGAGCGCAACCTTGCCAAGGTTGAGGTCGAGAGTTCGAGACTCTTCTCCCGCTCCAGGTAATTCACGATGGTGTACCCGATGCGGGAGTAGCTCAGTTGGTAGAGCGCAACCTTGCCAAGGTTGAGGTCGAGAGTTCGAGACTCTTCTCCCGCTCCAGTTACAGAGAAGCCAGCCTTCTCGTGTCGCTGCGACGAATAACCGGTCGCTGTGGCATAGTCAAGTCTCCTCCGGCGAGGTAGCAAAGCGGTTATGCAGCGGCCTGCAAAGCCGTCTAGACGGGTTCGACTCCCGTCCTCGCCTCCAGCATTCTGTCAGATCAGCGCATTGGCGCTGATCTACGTCAGCAATTCACGACGAATTAAGGCTTGCCGCATCGTGTAGTTGACGCCGGCGCATAGCAAACCTTCGACATTAGAAAATGTATTATCGAATGCATATCTTGCGCTGCGGGGCATTGCAGGTGCCTTCCGGACGACGTCAAACCACGCCCAGCCAGCGTGCGATTCACATGCTGTTCGGCAAGGCAGTTGATCAAGGCAAAGTGTTGTCGGCCGATGTCGTGTGCGTCGCCTCTGGCGATACTCGAGAAGGCTTTTCCTAAATCGACGCACATCTGCGGATGAAGCCCAGCGCAACATCGAATCGATGTGGCTGATGCAGCGCTTGAGCCCCGACTTCATGGCGATAGCGAACTTCCGTCGCGATGTTTGTCGCCAGTTCGTTGTATTGTGCCGGCAGCTGGGTGGTCGCCATCGATGGCAGCAAGTTCAAGGCCGTCAACAGCAGCGATGCTGGCGCCGCCATGGGTTGTCAAGACCCGGCTGGTTATAGACGCGTTTCCTGAATAATTCAGGGCGTTTTTCATTCCATTCCTTGAGTGCCGGAATGGGTGTTTTATGCTTGAGCGCTCGCTGCGGAATGCTGTGGTTGTAGATCTTGACGTAATTGCGCAGCGTCGATTCCAGTTCGGCAGCTTAGCCAAAACGGGTCTGGTTGACGATGTCGCTGATGCGGCCATTGAAGCGCTCCACCATGCCGTTGGTCTGCGGGTGGCGAGGTGGGATGAGGCGGTGCTCGATGTCGAACTGTTTGCACAGCCGATCGAACACGTGCGAACCGCTGGGCTCCTTCTTTTTGCCGCCGGCCGTGAAGCGGTCGGTGAACTGGCTGCCGTTGTCGGTCAGCAGTTTGACGATCTTGACCGGGCAGGCATGCTGGACCTTGGTGAGGAAATCGACACTGCTGCCGTCGGTTTGATCGGCATACAGTTCGACGAAAACCCAGCGCGTGGCGCGGTCGATGGCAACAAACAGATAGCGCCTTGCCGTCTCGTCCGGCATCTGCGGCAGGTACTTGATGTCAATGTGCACGAAGCCCGGCTCGTAGTCCTTGAAGGTCTTCTTCGTAGCCGGGGCTGCGCCTTCCTGCTCGACCAGGTCGCGCAGGTCGGAGACGCCGTGGCGGCGCAGGCAGCGCCCCAGGCCGGCACGCGAGACTGCGGGATTGATGAACTCGCGTGTGACCGCCAGCAGGTCGTCCGTCGGTAGCAGGAGAGTCTTACGTAGCTCCACAACGATGAGCTCCTGTTCGGGAGACAGAGTTGTGTACATCTTGATGGGCGCGTGCGACTTGTCTTCCGAGGAATCCCGATCTTGCCATTTCCGGATGGTCTGGCGGGAGACGTTGCACAGCCTGGCCAGTTTGGCTTGCGGCAGCGTTGAGTTCCTGATTTCCTCACGGATCAGGTGGGTGGTGCGAGCTTGGCTGTGCAGTACCTGGGCCATCGTGTCGCCAGTGAAAGATCGGATTGGAACAGTGTACGCAAAACGTTCCTGGCCTTGAAGAGCGGCCAGCTACGGATGGGTACATGATCCCACGAGTCTAGACATCTATGTTCCTGCTTGCCGGCTTTTACTACGCGACTCGGCCGGTCGCATAAGAACGTTTTCCCCATCCTCATTTGCTCGAAATCGGTTGCACCTGACTGGCCGTTTCCGGTTCCGCGGGATCGATTGCCCCTTGCGAACTGTGAATTTCCGAGAGAAATCGTCACATTCTGTTGTGGTATCGTACGCCCGCGTGACGTAACAATTATTTCCGCTGCCACTGCAGCAGATCGTTTCCCAGTTATTGTCACTCAACAATTGTTTGCGGGAATATATGTTCGAGAGCCTCGACGGAACAGGTAGGTCGCTTTTCAACGAGTTGGGTAATTTAGTGTCGGGTTTGAGCGAAGCACATCGCCCCATCCGTCTGAGACTTTCCGGCCCGGAAAACGTTTTTGACGATGTTCTGCTCGTTAAAAAAGCAGATGGGCACGAACAGTTGTGCGGCGGCCTGGAATATCGGCTTTATTGCGTATCGTCGCACGCCACGTTACCTCTCAAAGATTTGATTGCCCTGCCGATCGAGCTGCAATTCGTCACCGATCGCGGACAATTGCGTTCCGTTTGCGGCATCGTGGCGGAAGCGGCGGCGGGGCAGAGCGATGGCGGACTTGCCACTTATCACCTCGTTGTTCGGGATTCACTGGCATTGATGGAGCAGCGGGTGAACACACGTGTTTTCCGCAATGTCAATGAGATCGATTTGTCCGCAGCCTTGATCAACGAATGGCGGGCGATGAATCCAGTGCTGGCAAGGGTGCTGGATATCGATTTTTCCGGCGTAGGCAACGCTTATCCCTCCCGTGAATTCACAATGCAGCACAACGAATCGGATGCTGCATTTTTACGCCGGTTGTGGAAACGGCGCGGTATTTCCTGGTTTATCCGCCCGGGTGCTGCAAGCGAAACCGGCACCGACCGGACGCCGGCGCACACGCTGGTCCTGTTCGATTCTCCGTACGCCCTCGGCCGCAATGAAGCGGGCGCAATCCGATTCGACAATGACCTCGCCACGCTGACGTCCGACAGCATTTATCACTGGAGCGCAACGCGAACGCTGAGGAGTGGCAGCGTCAGCCGGCAGAGCTGGGACTACAAGACAGGCGCATTGATGTCCGTCCAGGCACCGACCGTGATGCGCCTCGGCGAAGTCGGCACCCAGTTCGCCTTTAGCTTAGACGACTACCTCGTCGATCCCCCGCATGCGGGCGACGATGTTGCAGATTACAAGCGGCTCGGAGAACTGCGCATCCAGAGGCACGAATACGAATCAAAGTGTTTCCATGGCGAAGGCGGTGTGCGTGACTTGTGTGTCGGAGAGTGGTTCAGTCTGGATGGGCATCCTGAGATCGATTCGCATCCGGAAGACGAGCGCGAATTCGTGCTGACGGAATTATGGGTCAGCGCGGAAAATAATTTACCGACGACGGCCGATGAAGTTGTGCAGCGCCTGTTTGCCGTGAATGGCTGGGAAAACGGGCGTGCCGCGTCCGAACTTTTCGGTGCGAGTGAACGACGCGAGATGCGCTACACGAACCGGTTCTCGTGCGTGCGGCGCGGTATTCCCATCGTTCCTGCATTCGATCCGCGCACGGACCTGCCGCGCGTGACGTTGCAAAGTGCCGTCGTTGTCGGCCCCCCTGGCGAAGAGGTGCATTGCGATGCGATGGGCCGCGTCAAGCTGCGTTTTCTCGGAACGCGCGAACAAGACCACGGGTCCGGTCCCGGTGCCTCGAACAGCGATCGCGACTCGGCTTGGGTGCGTGTCGCCAGCTTTTGGGCGAGCGATAAATGGGGCAGCATGCATTTGCCGCGCGTTGGGGACGAGGTGCTGGTGGACTTCCTCGGCGGCGACCCGGACAAGCCGGTCGTCGTGGGCAGCATGTATGGCAGGCCCTTGCCGCCGGCCTTCAGTCACGTCGGGGAATTGCCCGGAAACCGCTTCCTTGCCGGCATCAAGAGCAAGGAAGTCAAGGGCATGCGCTACAACCAGCTACGGTTCGACGACACGCCCGGAGAGATCAGCAGCCAGCTCGCGAGCGAACATGGTCATAGCCAGCTGAACCTCGGATGGCTGACTCACCCGCGCCAGAACGGACACGGCGGCGCCCGCGGAGAGGGCGCCGAACTGCGTTCGGACGGCGCCGTATCCGTACGCGGTAAATCCGGCGTGTTCATCAGTGCGGACGGCCAGCGCAGTGCTGACGGCGCGTTGCTGCAGCGGGAGGCGCTGTTGGGGCTGACCGAGGTGCTCCAGAGCGTCCAGCAGCAACTGTCGCAGTTAGCTGAGACGCACCATGCGGATCCGACACCGGCCGCGAAGCTCAAGGACCTCGTCAAGCGGCTCAACGAATGGGAGGCCGGTACCAATGTCGACCCGGATGGTACCGGCGGCAGAATGCCGATGGTCGCCGTCAGCGCCCCGGCGGGCGTCGCCATCGGTAGCCAGGACAACGTACTGGTGGGCGCGCAAAGCCAGATTGACCTCATCAGTGTGGGTACGACCCAGGTGAGTACAGGCAGTACGTTCCTGGTGCGCGCAGCCCAGACCGTCAGCATGTTTGCTCACAAGCTCGGCATGAAACTGGTCGCCGCGTCCGGCAAGATGGAAATCCGGACCCACAAGGACGATATCGAAATCACGTCCGCGAAACGGATCGTCCTGAGTGCCGCCGACGAAATCGTGCTGCAGGCGCCGAAGGTACGCGTGGTCGCCAAGGGGGCGCAGGTCGACCTCGGCAATGACGAGATCGTGCACCAGTGCAGTGCGAACCACACGATCAAGTCTGCCAAATTCGCCCATGTGACCGGCGGTGGCGGCTCGGTCGCGGCGATGACGCTGCCGACCAGTGACATCAGGACCAACGAACGGATCGTCCTGTTCGACCAGCAGTCCGGCTTGCCGGTAGCACGCCGGAGCTACCGCGCCATCCTGTCCGACGGCCAGGAAATCTCAGGAAAGACCGACGCTGAGGGACGCACTGAACTGATGCGATCGACGTCCATGGGCGAAGTGCAGATCTTTATCGAGCCACATGGCGATGCGTCGTAATCAATCGAAATCAAACAACAGTCATGACAGAACCATTCCGCCGTCTCCCTGACCCGATTGTCGGCGATGACGGCATTCTCAAGGGCATGAGCGTACTCACGCCCGAGGCAATGACCACGATCGGTGGCATCGCTATTCCGTCAAGCAAGGTGATTCCCGTTATCGTCGTACCCGGTATCATGGGCAGCAACCTGCGCGCGACAACGAACAAAAAGCAGCCCCAGAATGGGGAATTGTCGGCGGGTAGCCCAGCGTGGCGACCGCCGAACGGGCTGACCGAGAAGGTGAAGGCTTTGCTGGTATGGAAGGACCGTAACCCAGCGCAACGTCAGCGCATACTGGACGGCGACACACTCGAAGTGGACGATTCTGGCCAGGTGACGCTGCCCGACGGCGCCGAGGGCATCACAATCGAGCACCTGCGCACACGCTGGTGGGGAGAGGTCCACGCGGACAGCTACGGTCCCTTGCTGGCTGCGTTGCAAACCAATCTGAACAGCACGTTTCTTCCGGGCGTCCCGAATAGGAAGCGCCAGCCGCGTCCTTATTGGGACAAGGTCATGAAGTACGATCGAGCCTCCTGGAATGCCGCCGATCTCGCCCCGTTGACCGAAGAGGAGTTGGAGAAATTCGCGCAGTACCAGTATCCGGTCTACGCGTGCGGATATAACTGGGTGCGTTCGAACGAATTCTCGGCCGAGCGGCTCAAGAACCGGGTCCTCGAGATTATCAAGTTCTGGGCCGACCGGAAGCACGAATGCAAGCAGGTCATCATCGTTACCCATTCGATGGGGGGCCTCGTCGGAAGGGCATGTGCCAAACTGATTCCCGACCAGATCCTCGGGGTCGTTCATGGCGTCATGCCTGCGCTCGGCGCACCACTGGCCTATCGCCGCATCGTCAGCGGAACGGAACAATCGGCGCCAGGTGCAGGCTGGAACGACCGTAATACGATGAAGGGTTTCGCGACCATTGCAGGCGACACGCCCGAAAAGACCACGCCGTCGATGGCTACAGCATGCGGGCCTCTCGAACTCCTCCCCAACCATCTCTACCCGTCGCCATGGCTGTTCGCATCTGTCAGAAAGCCGGACGGTACCATCGTAGACGTCGCCGCGCTCCAGCACAGCAACGTTTACGACATGTACCGTGACTATGACGCGTGGTTCCGCCTGATCGATCCCAGTCTGGCGGATCCTGCTGGTAAATATCGCAAGATCAAGGACGGAGTAAAAGGTGCATGCGACAAGGCGGTGGCCCAGGCCGAGAAATTCCATACGAAGCTACTCGACACGTACTATCACCCGAATACTTATGCGTATTACGGCGCGGACGAGGATAAACCTTCATTTGGCAAGTTTCGCTGGGTAACCGACGAGCAACGCGCGCTGACCGATCCCGTCAAGAGCCTGCTCCCTGCCGGCAAACCGATGGTGGCGCTGCAAACCGAAAACCGGTTCATCCAAATGCCTGAGGTTTATAAACTGCCGGTATGGGAAATATTGTTCACGCCAGGCGACCAGGATACGTCCGGCGACGGTACCGTTTCGCAGCAGTCTGGCGACGGGCCACGTGGCAAAGTACGGCGCATTTTTCGCACCACAGGCTATGACCACCAGGGTAGTTATGCAAACAAGCACATGCTCAGTCTGACCCACCATCTGATCTGCAAGATCGTGCAGGAGGCTAAGTGAAGATCGGAAAGCGTACGCGGTACACGTTCATCGTCGTGGCAGGACTGTTTGTGGCAGTTCTTGTCGCCAGCAAGACGCCCCCGCAACACCAGCAATCAAGGACGGCACAACAAATGATGCAACAAACGAAAACAGTATGTGTTGGCAGACTGATGGTTGACCTCCCGGCCGACGCGGAAGTCACCTTTACCGATGCGCGCGTCGACGGCGTCACGATCAGTGTGGAGGCGGGATACGACGCACAAAAGGCGGCTGCCGCGATCGCCGAGCGCGTCTCGGCGTTGGGGGGCGAGACGAACGAGCTTGGAAGACCATCATTGGAAAAGAGCGAGGTCGTCGACGGGGTCAACCTGCAGGCGACGCTCTTGTATTCAGGTCGTGAAAAAGCCGTCACGAGGATGCGGAACGGGCAGCCCGTGACCGGCGACGAGGGCATTACCGTCGAAGCGTTTGCGCTGAAGGATGACCTTCTCTATCGCTTCAAAGGGCAATCCCTGGCCTCGCCGAAGTATGAGCAGGTCGTGCACGACCTCGTAAAGAACTTCGCCTCGAGGACTGCAGGCTCCATGCCGGCAGAGCCAGGATTCTGTACAGAGAATGGCATCATCCACAGCACGACGCCTCCGGAACCTGACGAAAGCGTCACGATGTTCGCGACCCTGAAGGGGCATCCGGATATCGCAATCCGGTTGGACACGGCGGTGCTGGACAAGCCCCAGGAGTCCTTGTTGGCACGCCATGCGAAGAACGATACGGCAATGGAGTTCGCCAGCAGCATCAAGTACCTGGGCAAACAGGCGCGCACTCTGAACGGCATACCGGGCTCCGAAGTGCTCGTGCGCGTGAAGGAGTCGAACGGCACCAGTGCCCACTCGTTCATGTGGGAAAGCCCGGGCAAGGGCATGGATGTACTTGCACCCAACATCACGCTCGAGCTCGAGACAGGCAAGGGGAATCCAGGCAATCCTGTCAATTCGAGCCTGTCGGATGAAGCCGCTCTACAGCTCTGGCAGGCGATCTCGACGAGTTTGCGACTCCGTCCAACGTCAACCGTTAACAAAGTCGGCAACACCGCTCACGTGCCGGCAGTGCCACTTGGGGAACTCGTCGCCACAGGGAAGGTTTGTCCGCAGACCGGATATTGGCAATGTAGTGAACATGCTACGGTCGAAGGCGCTCAGCCGCAATTCTTCAGGCAGGGAGATTTGATGCCTCCTGCGACGTTGCGAGGGGCTCCAAGCCTTTGGCAGAAATTGAGCGGCAATGTGCGAACGCACGAGGTGGCAACAGTCTGGACCCTGATTGCGTACCAAATGAATCCTGATGGTAAGCCGACAGACGACAATCGTGCACAGCAACGGCCAAAGGCGTCCGGCCCAGACGACAGCCTCACTTAGCACTCCACTGCCGGTCAAAGCACCCGAGGGTATGGTGCGTAAATTCAGTTCGACAAATCTATACTGCTCATGCCTAACGTAATCCGACTCGGCGATTCAACCAGCCACGGTGGTAAGGTGGTGAAAGTAACCGCAGAGCACTATACCATCGACGGTATTCCTGTCGCCCGGGTGGGCGATTTATGTTCATGTCCAAAGCCGGGACATGACAACTGTACGGTCGTAGAAGGCAATCCTGATCACCTCATCGATGGGATTCAAGTCGCTTACGACGGACATAAGACGAGTTGCGGAGCTGCTCTGATTTCAACCCAGGCAACGTTCACCGCTGGTTAGCATATGCGCACAAGCGCTTATAGAGTCTCTACGAGCAACCATATCGGAGGTAGTGCACCCGGCTGCCGCGAGACGTTGAATCCGGTGTGCACAGGAGCCGCCATGAACCGATTTTCCACCTGCTCCTTGAGCCTGTTGATCGCGTGTGGCCATGCGCAAGGCGGACAACTTACGCGCTCCGGCAGCATTCCGCTCGGCGATCTCACGGCATCGTCCGACATCAACAACATCGCCATCTCGCCGGACGGCACACAGGCCTGCGTCGTCACCTCGTACGTGAAGGAGCCTGGCGCGGCCGTCTATAGTACCGTCACGCTGGTGGACCTGGTACGGAAAAAAGCAGGTTGGACCCGGCAGATGCCTCCTCCCGACGCGACGGCCAATGTGTACGCCGTGGCGTGCCGGTTCCACGGCAACAACGTGTATGTGCTGGCGAACGCCGACACCGCACACGCGATGGCGAACAACGTGGGCCGCGTCTACGTGGTCAAGTACAGCAGGAGTGGCGACGAACTCAAGCGCGCTGCGATTCCGGTGTCTACCGAAAGCCGGGTTGCCATCGATATGCTGGCGCATGATGGCAAGTTGGACGTCATCGGCTTTGGCAAGGATACGGACGCGAACAACGAGTATTACGGCATGTTCGTCACGGCCGTAGACGAATCGCTGGAGTTCCATACGCGCATGATGAAAGACGGCAGCTATACGCAATTCGCCGCCGTGCGGGCCATCGGGAGCCAATGGTACATCGGCGGCGACTTCTACCCGAAAATCGTTCCGAAGAACGACCTCGCCATCTATTACGCCAACTCAAAAATTAAACCGGGCGGCGGGTATCTGTGGAGTGTGCGTCCGCAGCATAAGGTGGTCACAGCCTCGGACAACATCGCGACCGCGATCGATTATCAGGCGACGACGTACTCGCTCTCGCAGTCACGCGGGACGTCTTCGCTGATCGCGGTCGATGCAGGCGGCACGATCACTCCCGCGGTTACGTATAAAAGCGAGTTCTGCAAGGTGGAAGCCTTCACGCCTGCGGGGCAGGGCCTGCTGGCGATCCGCCAGTCCTGTGCAGGTTCGGGCGGCAAGCGGGGATTGGTGTGGATCGATCCCGCCACGGGTGCCGAAACGACGCTCGACGTGCTGGGGAATACGCCGAAATTTATCGTGTCGGACAGCCGGAACTGGTACGGCGTGGGCCAGCTCGGGCGTAGGCTGGAGTTTGTATTCGGCCCGGTCACCGCGTGCAAGACCCGCTAGCGCGCCTCATCACCCTATCGAGACCAACCATGCTGAAGACACTCATTCGAGTTGCCTGCCTGCTTGCTGCTTGCGGGGCGCACGCGTCCACCGCCGCAGACCTGCATTTCGCGGAGAAGCTCGGCGGCATCAGCCACGACCTGCGCATCGCAAACCTGAAGGCTGATACGCGCGGCGTCCCATCGTTTGACTACACCTACCATCAGCAGGGCCTAGGCTGCGGCTTTACCTTGGCCGGCAAGGCAGTCGCTGGCTACGACGATGCCAGCGGCAAGGTTGAGCTCGAAGTCTACAATCCGCAAGGCGGCGACGGCAAAGAGATACCCCCCATTCTGGCTTTCCACGATGGCGAGGCCAACTTCACGGTCGCGCGCAAGGATATGCTGACGCCGAAATGGATCACGTTCGACTCCATGCTCTATGGTGCCGCACGCGCCAGACACTGCGACAGGAAGGCAGATCGCGTCGAGGTCATGTTCATGCATGCCGTTCGCTGATGTTCCATGGCCATGATGGAATTCAATCGATGAACCTGACGCTATTCCAGGGTTTTCTGGCGGCGCTTGCCGACAGCAGTTTTTCTGCCGCGTTTTATCTTGCTGCGGGCTATCAGCTTATCGTGCTTGGGGTGGGGTGCTTCCCGGAAGGGAGGCGGGCGAGGTGGTATGCGTTGGCTGCGGCCGTGTCGCATCTTCTCTTGCCCATGTTGCTCCTTGTTGGCTTCTATTACGCGACTCGGCCGGTCGCATGAGAAAGGCTTTCGCCTGCTTTTGCACGACATGTTCTAACGAACTCATGCGGTGCAAAGTGCGGTGCTGAGCTAACTCCTTGATTCCAGAAGGCCAAAATGGCCTGCAAAGCCGTCTAGACGGGTTCGACTCACGTCCTCGCCTCCAAATAATAAACATACTGAGTTCATTTTATGTCAGCTTCATTTGAAGAATGCGCATATTCGCCAAATTTAATTTGACATCGACCGAGCTGTAGTTAGAGTCGCATTTTAGCGGCCTAGCAGGCCGTTGCGGATGGGCTCACATGAGCCCAGTAGCCGTGCAAAACGGTGCTTCAGTCCTGTTTAGTCCGCTTCACCATGGGTTCACCCCTGTTGAGGTTGATTTGCACCTCAATCGCGAACCGTCACGGAAACGTGCGAGAACAGGACGTTCCTACGCAACGCAAGACAGGCACACCTACCATAGGATGGGGCCGAAGCACCCCGGCTTTCGTGGAGGGCCGAACTGTTTAAGTCACAACACGTCGAGATCGATCTGGCGACAGTGAGTCAAACAGCAGCAGCGCTTTTGGGCGGCTGGATAAGAGTCTCGGCCGGTATGCCAAGTCCTTTGTGCAGCCGCCAGATCATCGGAAGCGTCAAAGGGCGGGTCCGGTTCAGCACCTCGTACACCCTGTTGGACCGGCCAATCATCGGCTCGAGATCCTTGACGGTAAGGCCCTTCTGGTCCATCTGGAATTTGATGGCTTCGATCGGGTCTGCGGCTTCCATCGGGAAGTGTTTTGCCTCGTAGGCTTCGACCAGTGTCGCAAGCACATCCAGACGGTCGCCTTCCGGCGTTCCGAACTCGGCAGTCATGAGCGATTCCACTTCGCGCAGCGCTGCCTGGTAGTCTGCTTCGGTACGAATAGGCTTAATGTCCATGATGTCCCTCGATAGTTTGTGCATCGATGGCGTCGTATTGCTTGTGCGTGCCGACGAACTTGACGAAAACGATCCCGTACGGATAGTTGATGGACGTGACCAGGCGATACTTGTTGCCAGCGATATTGAAGACCACCCGTCCGTCTTTCAGGATGCTCGCAGTACCAAAATCGGCTTTGACGTCCGCCGGGGTTTGCCACTTGGCCTTGAGGACATGGCCATGCCAGGTAAGAAGTGGCTCCTTCGAGTCGGCATACTCCGGTCGTTCGTAAAAGGTCCGAAGGGTAGGTAGGGATAGGATTCGCACACGTCCATGATAGTCCCAATTTGGGACTTCGACAAGAGAGACGAGGCGAACTCATGCGGTGCAACGTGCGGTGCAGAGCTAACTCCTTGACTCATAAGGGCGAAAACGGCCTGCAAAGCCGTCTAAGACGGGTTCGACTCCCGTCCTCGCCTCCAGAATTCTGTCAGATCAGCGCATCGGCGCTGATCTACGTCACCAGTGAACTTCGTTCGTTTACGCATCACAGCCTTCAGGCATGCGTACGTCGGCCATCGATGTGCCACTTCAGCTCCGATAGCCCATATCAGAACGTGTGACGCATTCCAGTCTCTACCTCACGTCCACTGAAACCGTTTCTTGCCGAGTTCAGGCGCACTTCGCCGCCGTTTTTCGTATAGCCGGCTGCGGCATAGAGAAATGTCCGTTTGCTGAGCGGATAGGTGTAATCGAGACCGTACTGATCCGAGATCCCGTTGCGGAACTCCCGGATGTCGTTGCGGTTCCACGATGCGCAAATCGTGCCGCGCCCGGCGCCGACGGTCACCCCGGTCATGTAGCTGCGCATCGCCAGCGCGTCGCCATTGCCGATGCGCGTATCGCCATATGTGCCGTGGAACTTGACCGGCCCGAGATCGTAGACGGCGCCGACGATCGCGCTGTTCACCTTGACGTTCGCGGATGCCAGATGTGCGGTGCCGACCAGGGCACCCAGCGCCGTCGATGCCGCGCCGAGGTCGTCGCCGTCCGCATGCTGATACGCCGCGCGTACATTCCACCTGCCGGCCACATACGACACCGAGGCGAAGTCGCTGCTGTTGCTGGCGAAGCTGCCGGCCTTCTCGCCGAACGCGTGGCCGGCGTAGAATCCGACGCCGTTGTGCAGCCGGATGCTGTACGTGACCGCGTTGTCGGCGCGGGACAGTGGATCCGTCTTGCCGAGGCCGTAAGCGAACACCCGTTGCGCGTTGCCGGTGCCGTTGATGACGAACGGATCGACCGTGAACAGCACGTCGTAGACCGCGGTCGTCTGCCTGCCGAAGCGGATCGAACCGAATCCGCCGTTCAACCCGACCCACGATTGCCTGCCGAAGAGACGGTTGCCGTAGCCCAGCGTGCCGTCGTCGGCGTTGAAGCCGCTTTCCAGTTGAAAGCTGGCCGAGAGTCCACCGCCCAGGTTTTCGGTGCCGCGAAAACCGAAGCGCGACGCCCGTTGCTGCCCCGACCCGACCGACAACGTGTCGTCGTTCGACGTAGCGGCGTTTCCGTAACGTAGACCGACGTCGACGATCCCGTACAGCGTGACATTACTTTGCGCGGACGACGTGCCGCTCACCAGGACGAGCAGTCCCGATGCGATGATCTGCTTTTTCATTGGTATTGACCGAACAGGTAAAGGAGTGCCGTCCACCCGGCTTGCACGCCGGGCGGTCCGATGCCGCATGCGGGCGGGAAGGGTTTATTTATCCGCGAAGACCTTGCGCGCGAACGCGGCGATCGCGTCGGCCATGGCGTCCGGCTGTTCGGGCGCCAGCGCATGGCCGGCATTCGGAATGACGACGACGGTGACCCGGTCGCCCAGCATGTTCTTCAGGACCTGCGAAAAGCGCCGCGGCGCCACGGCGTCGTTTTCGGCCTGGAGGTCGAGGATGGGCGCCGTGCCCGCGGCGAAGTAATCGTCGACCGGCGTCGTGTTGCGCGCGTGCGATTCGGCCTCGTGCGTTTCCTGGTGCCAGCCGGTCAGCCACACGCGCGGGTCGTGGCCGGGCGCGAAGAACGCCTTGCGCAAGTATTCGAGGCGCTGGGCTTCCGGCAGCTTCATGTCGGAGGGGCCGTCGATCGCCTTGCGCATCTCCGGGCCGATCGGCTTTTCGTTGGACCCGGGCGGCACCTTGCCCGCCGACGCGGCCGCGACGACGACGCCGCGCACGAGGTCGGGCCGGTCGGCCGCCAGCTGGCGCGCCGCGAAGTTACCCCAGGCATGGCCGACCACCACGACCGGTCCCTTGTTCTCGTGCTCGATCACGGCGGCGACGTCCTTCGCGAAATCGTGCACGCTGAGATTCTCCATCGGACCTTTGCTGAGTCCGATCCCGCGCGGTTCGGGACGCAGCACGCGGAACCCGTCCGCCACCAGGCGTTCGGCGACCTGGTCGTAGTCCCGCACTGAGCGGCCGAGCGACGGCAGCATCACGATGACGGGGCCTTGTCCCTGGCGCATCACGTCGATCTGCACGTTGCCGTACTTGACGAGTTGATGATCCGCCGTGACGGCCGTGCCGGCGAACGCGCATGCCGACAAGGTTGCGGTGAGGACGAATGCGTAGCTGAGCTTGCGAAGTTTCATGTGAGTCTCGTGTCTGTCGTGCTTATTCGTTTTATTTCGCGCCGATCGGGTCGAGCCCCGTCTTCACGAACGTCGCTGCGGCCTCGGGCGTCTTCAGGTAGGCGAGGAATGCCTCGGCGGCCTTGCGTTCCCTGGCGTCCTTGCCGATCGCCGCGGAGATGACGCTGACCTTTTGCACGGCTTCCGGGAGAGGACCGACGTACTGGATGCCGGGGATGGCGCGCAGCTCGCTGATCTGCTGCAATCCGAGGTCGGCGTCGCCCCGCTCGATGGCCGTGCCGACCAGTTCGCGTCCGTGGATGGGTACGCTTTTCGCCTTCATCGCGTCGGCGATGCCGAGCTCGGGGAACAGGGTGCCGACGATGTACTTGCCGCTCGCGCCCTCGGAAAACGCGACCGACTTCGCCGCGAGCAGCGTGGCGCGCAGGCCGCCGACCGACGCAATGTCCGGCTGGGGCAGGCCCGCCCGTACGGCGACGCCGACGCGCGACTCGGCCAGGTCGACGGCGGTCGCGGGCAGCAGCTTGCCCTGCTTGATCTGATCGGCCATCGCCGCCTTGATCATGAAGCAGGCGTCCATCGCTTCGCCGGCCTGGATGCGCATGGGCAGCGCATCGGGCGAGCTACCGTAGGACGGGCCCCACGCAACGACCAGGTGGTGGCCGGACTTCTTCTCGAAATCGGGACCGAGCTGCCTGAACGCCGCCGACAGCGCGCCCGTGGCCAGGACATGGATGTCGGCGGCCTGCGCGGTGGCCGACAACAACCCCGAACAGCCGATGGCAAGCAGGGCTGTCGCACAAGCACGGTTACTTGATTTGTTCATTCATCGTCTCCTTGTCGTTATTCGAGTGGTGCGATCGTGTGGTCAGAAATACAGTCGCTTCGGGTTATCTATCAGTACGGCCTGTGCGGTCGCCGCGTCACCGCAGACCTCTACGAGGAAGTCGAGCAGCTCGCCGTCATCGGGCACCGGGCCCTGGATGTTCGGGTGCGGCCAGTCCGTGCCCCAGATCGCGCGCTGCGGCGCCGCGGCGAGCAGGCGCCGGGCGAGCGGCAGCGCGGCGGGCCACGGCGCCGGCGCGCCCTGCATCGCGCGGTCGACGCCGGACAGCTTGATCCACCGCTGCGGATGCGCCAGATGGCGTTCCAGCAGTTTCAAGGCGGGCTCGTCCCATTCGCGCGTCGCGTCCTGGCGCGCCATATGGTCGATCACGAGCGGCACGTCGAGGTCGCGCCAGGCATCGAGAACCGGCAGGATCTGCGCGAGGGGGCCGTGCAGCAGCGCATGCCAGCCCAGCGGGCGCACGCGTTCGGCGACGCTGCGCAACCGGTCGAGGCCGCGGTCGCCAGGCAGGTGTCCCATGAAATTGAAGCGCACGCCGCGGACCCCGCCGTCGTGCAGCGAGCGCAGGTCGGCGTCATCCATGGTCTCGTCGACGAGCGCCACGCCGCGGTAGCGTCCATCCGTCGCCGCGAGCGCCGCCAGCAGCGCGCCGTGGTCCGACTGATAGCAGGCCGCCTGCACCAGCACGCCGTGGCCGATTCCGAGCCGTTCGTGCATCGCCAGCAGCTCGGTCATGGGCGCCGCTGCCGGCCGGTACGCGGCCGTGGCGGGCAGGGGAAAGGCATCCCAGGGTCCGTAGATATGCGTATGGCAGTCCCACAGGCCGCCGGTGAGCGCGGGCCGGACCATCAGTCGCACCTTGCGGTCATGCCGCCATCGACGATGATTTCGGTGCCGGTGATGAATTGCGCTTCGTCGGACGCGAGGAACAGCGCCGCGTTGGCGGTATCGCGGCCGTCGCCCATGAAGCCGAGGGGGATGCGCGCGAGCCGGCTTTCCAGCAGCCTGTCGACGTCGCCGCCGCTGCGCTGGCCGGCCAGGCGGACTTCGACCATCGGCGTGTGCAGCTGGCCCGGCACGACCGTGTTCACGCGGATGCCTTTTTTCGCATACTCGACGGCGACGACCTTGCCCAGCTGGATCACGCCGGCCTTGCACGCGGCATACGCGACCTGCGCGGAGCCGGTCCAGCGGATGCCGGAGGTCGACGCCGTGTTGACGATGGCGCCGCAGCCCTGCGCTTCCATCACGGGCAGTACGTGCTTGCAGGTCAGGAATACGCTCTTCAGGTTGAAGGCGACCTGCGCATCCCATTTGTCTTCGGACAGCGCGACCGGGCCGCCGGCCGCCGAGCCGCCCACGTTGTTGACCAGGATGTCGACGCGGCCGTATTCGGCCAGGCACGCGGCGACCATGGCTTCGACGGCGGCGCTGTCGGTGACGTCGCACGTGTGCGCCGTGATCGTGCCGCCGGCTTCACGGACGCGCCGGACGGTTTCTTCCATCGCTTCCATGCTCTTGTCCACGGCGAAGATCTTTGCGCCCGCCTGCGCGAACAGCACGGCGACGGCGCGGCCGTTGCCCCAGCCCGGGCCGACGCAGCCGGCGCCGGTGACGATGGCGACCTTGTTGTTCAGGCGTCCCGGCGCCGTGGACGGGTGTGCGGTTGAAGTTTTCATGCTGCTTTCCTTAATTCGTGGAGGTAGGGAGTTCCGGTGCGGCGCCGGCGGGCGGCGGCACCTCGAAGACCTTGATCGTCATCGAGATCAGCGTGTAGTAGCCGGCCACGCCGACCAGGTCCACCAGGGCGTCGCGGCCGATCTCGCGTTCGAGGTCGGCATACAGCGCGTCGTCGATGGCGCGGCGTTCATGGAGTTGCTGCATGAACGCGTGGATCAGTGCTTCGTCGCGTCTCGTGAAGGCCGGCGCGCGGCCATCGCGGATCGCATCGAGCACGTCCGGGGACACGCCGGCTTCCAGCGCGAACGGTTTGTGTGCCGCCCACTCGTATTCGGCGAGCCAGTGGCGGCCCATCAGCATGATGGCGAGTTCGGACAGGCGCGGCGGCAGGCTGCTGTCGTAGCGGCAATAGCGGCCCAGTGCCTGGGCGCGGTCGGCAAGCTGCGGGCGGTGCAGCCACACGGCGAGCGGGCCGCGGACACCCTTGCGCGGGCCGCTGGCGATGGCGTCGTGGACGGCGCGCTGCTCGGCGTCGAGACGCTCGGGATCGATAGGCGAAATGCGTGGCATGGTGGTTCCTGGATTTCAGATGTTCGATTGGGCCGGCTGGGATTGCGCCGCGGCCTTGTCCGGCTGCAGGCGGGTGCGGCGGGGGCGCGTTCCCGTTTCGCGGGCAAACGCTTCCGCATCGAAGCCGTTCTCCCAGCGCGAGATGGCGAAGACGGCGATCGTGTTGCCCACGACGTTGACGAGAGCGGTGGCGGTCGCCATCACGCGGTCGATGCCGAACAGCAGGCCCAGGCCGCCGAGCGGCAGCGTGCGCACCGATTGCAGGGTCGCCGCGAGTTTCACGAACGCGCCGCCGGCCACGGTGGTGCCGCCCTTCGAGGTCAGGCTCAGGATGGCGAGCAGGCCCAGCTGCTGCCAGAGCGAGAACGGCGTGTCCGTGGCCTGGGCGATGAAGCCGATCGCGATCGCCATGTAGATGGACGTGCCGTCCAGGTTGAAGCTGTAGCCGGCCGGGAGGACGAAGCCGACCACGACCTCGTCGCATCCGGCGCGCTGCAGTTTTTCGAGCAGGCGCGGGAAGGCGACTTCGCTGGATGCGGTGCCGAAGATCAGCAGGATCTCGTCGCGGATCAGCTTCAGCACGCCGAAGAACGGCAGGCCGATCATCCAGCTGATCGAGCTCAGGACGCCGAATACGAACACCAGCGATGCGCCGTAGTACACGACGATGACTTTCAACAGGTACACGAGCGTCATGCCGCCGTAGCTGCCGATCGCGGAGGCCATGGCGCCGAATGCCCCCAGCGGCGCGAGCTTCATGATGAACGCCAGCATCTTGAACAGGACGGCCTGCGCTTCGTCGATGCCGCGCAGGAGGATCGAATCCGCGCCGACCGTGACGTTCAGGGCCAGTCCGGCGAGGATGGAAATGATGAGGACCTGCACGATGTCGCCCTTGGCGAATGCGTCCACGAGTGTGTGTGGAATCAGGCCCAGCAGGTAGTTGACCGCCGAGATCTGGCCGGCGCCGGCCGTCGCCTTCAGGGCGTCGGCGCTTTCCACCATGTTCGTCGCGTGCAGTCCCGCGCCGGGTTCGAAGACGTTGACGAACACGAAGCCGATGATCATTGCGACCGTGCTGACGACCTCGAAGTAGACCAGCGATTTCAGTCCCAGCCGTCCCAGCTTGCGCATGTCCTTGACGTGGGCGAGACCCTGGACCAGGGTGCAGAAGATGATCGGTGCCAGCATCATCTTCAGCAGTGCGATGAAGCCCTGTCCCAGCGGTTTCATCGAGATGGCGGTGGCGGGTGCCACCAGACCGAGCACGACGGCGCACGCCAGCCCGATCAATACCTGCACATGCAGTTTCTTCAGTTGTTTCATCACGTCTCCTAAGGTCGCCGATGGCGTCTTGTTTTGAGTGGCTTGCTATTTGTATGAAGCATAGGTTCAAGCAAAAACTTTGACAAAGACCGTATGAATATATGATCCTATGCTTCTTCGGCATGGCTGGTGGTGGATATGGATATACGAGAACTCAGGAGCTTCATTCACGTGGCGCGGTCCGGGAGCTTCAGCCGTGCGGCGTCCGAGCTCTACATCGCCCAGCCTGCGTTGAGCCGGCAGATCGCGAAGCTGGAAGAGGAAATCGGCGTACCGCTGCTGATCCGCCATGGCCGCGGCGTGCGCCTGACCGCCGCCGGTGCCAGGCTGCTGGAACGGGCCGAGATGATCACGCACATGGTGAACGAGACCGGCGAACAGGTCCGTGCCAGCGCGGACGAGGAGGGTGGGCATCTCGCCGTGGGGCTGCCGCCGACGATCGGGGCACTGATCGGCGCCGACCTGATCAAGGACTTCCGCGCACGCTGGCCGCGCGTCACGTTGCACCTGCGCGAAGGGCTCAGCAGTTCATTGCAGGAGTGGGTGCTCGACAAGCGGGTCGACCTGGCGGTCGTGTACAACCAGCCGCTGCTCGATGCGTTCAATGTCCGTCCATTGTTCAGCGAGCCCATGATATTGATCGGCCCGGCCGGGGAGGCGGAACGGAAGCGCGGTTACCACATCCGGGATCTCGCGGACATTCCTCTCATCCTCCCTGGTCTACCCCACAGCAATCGCCGCCTCGTGGAACAGGCCGCGATCCAGCACGGCGTGCGGCTGCGGGTCGAGATCGAAGTCGATAGCGTCGCCCTGACCAAGCAGTTGGTGAAGGCGGGACTGGGCTATTCGATCCTGACGCAAGTCGCGATCAAGGACGAGGTGGCGCGCGGCGATGTCGTCGCCCACGCCATCGAACGTCCTTCGATCCGGTCGACCGTGGCCATTACGACGCTGCGCGAGAACCGCCCGTCCAGGCTGGTCGAGGCATGGTCGACGATGCTGCAGGAGAAACTGCAATCGCTCATTGCGAGCGAGGCCTGGAGGAATGACGTCATCTGGGCGTAGGCCGTGTGGCGTCAGGGCGGATACGTGCCGAAACGTGTGCCATGGAAATTGTTTTCATAACACAATATTATCGATCTCGGCTCGTTCGACTTTCCACGAATCGAAGCGCCAGGAACTGCTCGAGTTCCGCGACATCCTGGATACCGCCCCGGAACCGGTTTTCGACCAGGTTACCTGCCTGGCGACGCGCCTCCTTCCTGAGAAAAACATGCAGCAAAGCGCTTGATTGGCCTTGCCAAGGTTTGCCGTTGTGATCAGGATATCGCATTGATCGAATGGTTCACGGGGCAATAATGAAATCGAGTCAGCGGAATTTGCGTCGGGGGATGAACCGGCATGCCGTCAGGCTTGCACTGACCACGACCGTGGCGGCAGCGGGCGTGCCGCAGGCCTGTCGCGCGCAGGATGCCATGCCGGTGGTCACGGTCACCGCGCAGAGCCGCAGCCAGGACATCCAGAACGTGCCGATCGCCGTGCAGACGCTGGCCGGCAGTGCGCTCAGGGATGTCGGCGTGGTCAACCTGGCCGACATGGACGCGTTCGTCCCCGGCTTGTCGGTCGAGCCGCTGCAATCCACCCGTCCGATCATTTTCCTGCGTGGCGTCGGCACCGAGGATTACGGCATCGGCACGGACTCGCCGGTCGGCATCTTCAGCGACTCCGTGTATGTCGGCAAGACCGGTGGATCGCTGCTGAACTTCAATGACGTCAAGCGGATCGAAGTGCTGAAAGGTCCGCAAGGCACGCTGTTCGGACGCAATGCGGCAGCCGGCGTCATCTCCATTGTCACCAACGATCCCGTCGAGCGGACCGAAGCGAGTGGACTGGTCCGGGTCGGCACGCGTGGGGCGGTCCATACCGAACTGCTCTACAACGCCCCGCTGGCCGAGGGACTGGCGCTGCGCATCTCGGCGGTCGACCAGCGCGACAACGGCTGGGTCCGCAACACCTTCAATGGTCAGCGCATGGGCGACGATGGCGAGCGCGGCCTGCGCGCCACCGTGCGCTGGCGGCGCGACGACACCGACGCCATCCTCGGCTGGGAACATGGGGTGATGCGTGTGTCCGGCCCGCCGGTGTTTTCCCTCACGGGCGGGAAGATCGACTTTGGCGGGCCCGCAGCGTGGGTCGATCCGCGCAGGCAGCCGCTGGCCAACGACGCCGCACCCAATGCGCAGGCGCGCACCTTCGACGGCCTCACGCTGCGTGTGACGACGCCGCTGCGCCATGCGACATTGAGCAGCATCACCGCCTACCGCCACTTCAACACGCAGAACTGGCAGGACAACGACGGGTCGATGAATCCGGCGGCGTATATCGGCATCGGCAACGTCGAATCGAACTCGACCTGGCAGCAGGAATTCAAGTTGAGCGGACAGAACGGCGCGCTCGACTGGGTGGGCGGCGCCAGTGCCTATCGCGAGCGCGCCACCCAGGCGCAGCACGTGGACTTGACGACGCTGTCGCTGGACACGCTGATTCGCCATGCCGCCGGCAGCGCGCCCTATGCCACACTGACAGGCCTGGCCCAGGGCATCGGCCGTGCCACCGGCAACGCGGCGCTGCAAGGGCTGAGCCTTGCCGGCCTGCCGTGGCGCGAGAGCATCCACGACAAGGGCGAATACCGCGCCTATGCCGTGTATGGCGACCTGCTCTGGCATGTGAGCCCGGCCACCAACCTGACGGTCGGCGGCCGCTTCACGCACGACGACAAGCGCTTCAGCTGGTATAACCCGCCGCGTATCGCCAGCGAGCTCGACGCTCGCCTCGCCGTCATGCAGCAAGCACAGCTGTTTCCGACCGCGGTCGCCCTGAAACTGCTGACCCCGCAGCAGGCGGCATCGCTGCAGGCCGTGGTGGCACGCAACGTCGAGTTCAACAACACCGTATCGAGCACCAGCCCGTTCCCGGCGTCGAGGAGCTGGAACAACTTCAGCCCGCGCATCGTGCTGGACCGCCACCTGACGCGGGACCACATGGTGTACGGCTCGTGGAGCAAGGGCTATCTGGCCGGCGGTTTCGATGCCCTCGGCGTGAATGGCTACTACGACGAGGAACTGGTGACGAATACCGAGATCGGCATCAAGGGGCGGGTGCGTGCGCTGGGCCTGTCCTACGAGGCGTCGATCTTCCATTACGACTTCACCAATCTGCAAAGCCTGACCCTGGTGGCGGCCAATGCCGGCGCCGGCGTGCCCAGCTACCAGGTCGTCAACAGCGACCAGCGCGCGACGGGCGCCGAGCTGAGCGCGCAGTGGACGCTCAACCGGATCTGGCGCCTGAACGGCGCGCTGGCCTACATCGACCAGACTTATGCGCATTACGTGTCGCCGTCCGGTGTCCGGCTGGACGGCCAGCCGGCCGGCGCGCCGCGCCTGAGCGCCAGTGCCGGCGCCACTGCGCGCTGGGCGCTGTGGAACGGGACGGCGGACTTCAACGCGATGCTCGGCTACATCGGTGAACGGCGCTGCAATGCCGACACGCGGGCGCAGGGAACGTGCAACCCCGACGGCAGCGTCGATACCGGGGCGGCGCGCGAGAAAGTCGACGTGCGCCTCGGCTGGACGGCGCTGTCCGGCAACTGGGGCGTGGGCGCGGTCGTGAAGAACCTCACCAACCGGCAAACTATCGCGATCAGCACGCTCGGTTCGGTCGTCGGCTCGCCTTACAGCTATGTGAGCAAGCCGCGTGCGATCGCGCTCGAACTGCGTGGACGGCTGTAAGCAGGCTCAACCTCACTCCAGCTCGCGCCACAGTAGCAACAAGACCGGTCCGTAAAACAGCACGGCAGTCAGTGCAATCAGGCACATGCCTAACAGTACGGACCGGTTGATTCTCCACAGGGGGATTGGCGGGTTGTTCGCGGACGAGTTCATGATGGTCTCCTGGGCAACAGACTGCTGTTCGCGCTTTGTTTTGCCGGATAGCCAGCAATGTCCATGCCAAGGAAAAAATACGCTTTGGTTTCAATGGCTTGGAATAGCACCGCCGTCAGACTCATCCTCAACTGTAAAAATTACCGAAGTGTTGCTGACTTTTCATGCCGCTGGCGCGGGCGCAACATCTGGTAACCGGTACCAAGCTAGAACAGCACGAACACGCAGGCCAGCGCCAGCCTGACGGACGGCGAGTCCGTGCCATGGCCGATTGGCGCCGACGTTCGAGGGGGGATGAGGCATGAATGCCCGGCTTGCGCATGCCGACGACCTCGGCGATGTCTGCATAGCAGAATCCGTTGTAACCGCCGGCGGCGATCAGGGAACGTGCGCAGGCCAGGATATCGTCGGCAAAGGCGGTCGTGCGATGCGGCGGCGGTTACTGGTCCAGGCTCGCCAGCGCCCAGCACTGCGTCCACGAAAAAATGGCGTGGCGCTGCTCGTTGTCGACGGCGCCCGTGAGGATCTCGGTCAGGTAATGGGCGACGTTCGTACGCAGGTGATTCGGAAGGCATGCCACCGTCGCGATGGATGACTCGATGTCCGGATGCACGCTCGACATCATGATCTGCACGACGACCTCCGCATGCTCGGTCCAGCCGGCACCGTCGACGTAGTTCATGAGCGCGACAGCGCTGTCTGGCATGTTCATCTGGTTTCTCATGATCGACGTATCCGGGCTCGAATGGTGAAGTCACCCAGAGTACCGCAGTCGGGTGACAGACAGAATGAAATCTGGAACGAGCGGGCAGATTCGTGGCAGCCGTTGCAACGATACGTGGTGCAACTGGTACAGTCGGCGCCGCGCAATCCCCGCTCGCCGCGCGTTTCGTGCCTGTCCGACAGCAGTGCATCGCCCGGCAGGGACCTGTGCGAGGCGCTGCGGCAGCACGGCGGGACGACTACTCCACGTTGTTCCCGGCGACGTCGCGCTGCGCCACACCCGCCACCGCCTGCACGACGAGCGCCACCACGACGTTGACGGCCAGCGCCAGCAACCCGGTGTACAGGGTCACGCCGGCATCGCCCAGGTGCAGAGTATGCACCGGCTTGATGCCGTCGCCGAACGCGATCCACGTGCCGGCCACGTTGCCGACGGCCCAGCCGCACAGCAGCGCGGTGCTGCCGAAGCGGCGCGAGAACAGGCCGTCCAGTGCGAACTTTGTCGGCAGGAACAGGATGCAGACCAGCGCGCCGACCTTGACGACCAGCGACACCATCTTCGCCACTTTCGCCTCGCCGGCCGGGCCGACGTGCGGATTCACGTACGGCTTCCAGAAATTGCGCGTGAAGCGATTGGCGGCGCCGATCGACATCACGGCCGCCGGCACCAGCGCGCCGAACAGCGCGGGGACGACGTCGTTGTTGCTCGCTACCTTCAGGTGCGCCGCGTACGCCATGTAGCCGAGCAGCGCGATCAGGCCGAGCAGGATCGTGTAGGCCGGCAGGAAGATGGCGTTCCTGCGGATCGTGTCGGCGCTCTTCGCGGCGAAGATACCCGTGCATGACGACGAAGACGATCGTGTAGGGCAGCGCGAAGAAGCCGTAGGCGCCCACCGCGTAGACGAGGGCCGGCACGGCGATCACGGTGTAGGCGGTATAGAAATCGCGGCGACGAGGAACCACGTGATCCACGTGCCGAAGTTGCGCCCGCCCAGGCCCCATTCGTCGAGGTGCTCGCCCTTGCCCGCGCCGCCCGACTGCCAGCGCGACGCCATGAAGCCCATCACCGTGACGAGGACGAAGAAGCCGATGAAGACCCACCGGGCGGTCCAGTTGATCGTGGACGTCATCGCTGGTCTCCCTTCTTTTGCTCGTGGCGGTAGACGAGCCAGATTTGTAGGGATGATGTGTCCGATCGTGCCGGCGCGCCGCCCGGCAAGGTACGCCACCGCACGGAGCACGATCTGCAGAGCCGATATATTGCAGTGCAACATCCATGCCGAGGCACCATGGCCAAACCTGCCCGAAAGACGCGACTGCTGCGCAGCCTGACCCGTGCCGCGAAGGCGCAGCAGTCGATGCTGGCCACGCTGCTGGACGTGTGTGCGCCGGCGCCAGCCAGGGCGGCGCGCAAGGCAGCACCGCGCAAGCCGGCGGCCCGGCCCGGCCTCGCGCCGGCAACTGGCAGGTGGCTGGCGGGCCGGTTCCCGCTGCCCGCGACGCAGGGCCAGGCGGTCGCACGCGACATGCAATACTGGCTGTACGTACCGGACCGCGTGCGGGACGAGCAGCCGCTTGGCGGCTGGCCGCTCGTCGTGATGCTGCACGGCTGCCACCAGAGCGCCACGCAGTTCGCGCAGGGCACGCGCATGAACCACGTGGCGGAGAACAAGGGGTTTGCCGTGCTGTACCCGCAGCAGCCGGTGACCGTGCAGGCGCAGCGGTGCTGGCGCTGGTACGACCGGGCCACGCAGCAAGGCGGTGGAGAAACCGGGGCGCTGGCGTCGTTGATCGGGACCGTGTGCGAACGGTATCCCATCGACCGGCGCCGGATCTATGCTTGCGGGCTTTCCGCCGGCGCGGGGATGGCGGCGATATTGGCACTCAACCATCCGGAACTCATTGCCGCGGTCGCGCTGCATTCGGGCCCCGTGTTCGGCGCGGGGCATGGCCCTCTCGGCGCATTGCACGTCATGCGCCATGGGGCTCCGGAACAGGCCGACGCTGCCATTCATTGCCTGTTGCGCGGCCGCCCGGCCGTACCGATGCCGGCGCTGCTGATCCAGGGCGAGGACGACCAGGTGGTGGCTCCGGTGAACCAGCGGCAGCTGGCACGCCAGTGGCTGCAATTGAACGGGTTGCCGGCAGGCCCGGCGACGCGGATCGCGGCGAAGCCCGCGGGCCGGGGCGGCAGCCGCAATGCGCATGAAATCCACGACTACCTCGTGGGCGCAAGGTCGTGCTGCGCGTGGTGCGCATCCTCGGCCTGGGCCATGCATGGAGCGGCGGCGACCCGGCACACGCCTTCAATGCCAAGGCAGGGCCGGATGCCAGCCGTATGGTGCTCGACTTCTTCGGCCGGCATCGGCGTTGACGGCAATCGTCATACCCATCAGGTATCGAATGGATACCAAATCGGTCTTGGACGCGCCTGTGCAATCTCTCTACCCTTGGTCCCGATAACGATAAGACAAGGAGACACCATGGGCACAGGACAAGTGGAGTGCGCCGCCGTGCGCGGACGGCGCTGGTCCGACGGATCCCTGTCGGCCGTGGCCGCGGGCTTCCTGGCCGTGCTGGTCTCGTTCTCCGGGCCGCTGGCGATCTTCTACCAGGCCGCGCAGGCGGGCCGCATGCCGGACGCGATGTTCGCATCGTGGGTGTGGGGCATCTCGGTCGGCGCAGGCATCGCCGGCATCGTCCTGAGCTGGCGCCTGCGCGTACCCGTCATCACGGCGTGGTCGGCGCCCGGCACGGCGCTGCTGATCACGCTCTTTCCCCAGTTGCCGCTGGCCGAAGCCGTCGGGGGCTATCTCACCGCGGCCGCCATCCTGCTCGCGATCGGCCTGTCCGGTTCCCTCGAACGCATCATGGCCCACGTACCGCAAGGGATCGCCAGCGGCATGATGGCCGGGATCCTCGTACCGTTCGGGATGAACGCGTTCAGGACGGCCGGCACGCTGCCGCTGCTGGCGTTCGGCATGATTGCCGCGTACCTCGTGTTCCGGCGCGCCGTGCCGCGCTACGGCGTGGTGCTGCTGCTCGGCGCCGGCACCGGCATCGCGTGGCTGTCCGGCGCGACGCATTTTGCCGCTGTCCGCTTCGAGCTCGTCGTGCCCTCGGTGATCGCGCCCGCGTGGAGCTGGACCGGCACGTTCAGCCTCGCGCTGCCGCTCGTGCTGGTGACCCTGACCGGCCAGTACCTGCCCGGCATGGCGGTGCTGAAGACGTCCGGCTACGCCACGCCGGCGCGGCCGGTGATCGTCACGTGCAGCCTCGTGTCGCTGGCGGTCGCGTGCACGGGCGCCATCACGATCGCGCTCGCCGCCATCACGGCCGCGATGTGCACGAGCCGCGACGCGCACGAGGACCCGCGCCGCCGCTACGTGGCCGGCATCGCCAACGGTGTGTTCTACCTGCTCGCGGGCCTGTGCGGCGGGTCCATCGTCATGCTGTTCGCCGCGCTGCCGAAGGAACTGATCGTCTGCCTGGCCGGACTGGCGCTGCTGGGCGCGATCGGGTCGAACCTCGCCGGCGTGATGGCGGCCGAGGACCACCGCGAAGCCTCGGTGATCGCCTTCCTCGCCACCGCGTCCGGCATGACCTTCCTCGGCCTCGGCGCCGCGTTCTGGGGCGTCGTCATCGGCATGGCGGCGCACCGCATCCTGCATCACCCCACGACAACACATCCATAAGGAGACAATCGCATGCGGCACATCGACATCCACGCACTGGCCGACGGGGCCAGGTTCAACCGCTTCCACGCCGGCATCCTCGCGTGGTGCGCGCTCATCATCATCTGCGACGGCTACGACCTCGCCGTGGCCGGCATCGCGCTGCCGTCGATCATGAAGGAGATGGGCGTGACGGCGCAGAACGCCGGCTTCATGGTCAGCTCCGCGCTGTTCGGCATGATGTTCGGCGCGATCTTCCTCGGCACGATCGCCGACCGCATCGGCCGGCGCCACGCCATCGTCATCTGCCTCGCGCTGTTCAGCGTGTTCACGGCCGCCGCGGGCATGAGCAGCGATCCGTACGTGTTCAGCGCGATGCGCTTCCTGGCGGGCCTCGGCATCGGCGGCGTGATGCCGAACGTGGTCGCGCAGATGACGGAATATTCGCCCAGGCGCATCCGCGCGACGATGGTCACGCTGATGTTCAGCGGCTACGCGGTGGGCGGCATGCTGGCCGCGCTGCTGGGCAAGGGACTGATCGAGCACCACGGCTGGCAGTCCGTATTCCTCGCGGCCGGCGTGCCGGTGTTGCTGATCCCGTTCATCCTGAAGAGCCTGCCGGAATCGATGCCGTTCCTCGTGCGGCGCAACCGGCTGGCCGAATTGCAGCGCACCCTCGCGCGCATGGAGCCGTCGTACCGCGCGCAAGCCGGCGACCGCTTCGACCTGCCCGCCGCGGACCGCGCGCAGGGCGCCCCGATCGGGCAGCTGTTCCAGGACGGCCGCGGATTCTCCACCGCGATGTTCTGGATCGCCTTCTTCATGTGCCTGTTCATGGTGTACGCGCTGAGCTCGTGGCTCGCCAAGCTGATGGCCCGCGCGGGCTACAGCCTCGGGTCCGCGCTGACCTTCGTGCTCGTGCTGAACTTCGGCGCCGTCATCGGCGCGGTCGGCGGCGGCTGGCTCGCCGACCGCTTCCACATCAAGTACGTGCTGGTGGCGATGTATGCGCTGGCCGCCGTGTCGATCACGCTGCTGGGTTATCCGGTACCCACGCCCGTGCTGTTCGTGCTCGTGGGCCTCGCCGGTGCGTCGACGATCGGCACGCAGATCGTCACCTACGCCTATGCCGGCCAGTTCTATCCGACCGCGATCCGTTCGACCGGCATCGGCTGGGCCTCCGGCGTGGGCCGCAGCGGTGCCATCCTCGCGCCGATCGTCATCGGCACGCTCGTCGGCATGGCGCTGCCGCTGCAGCAGAACTTCCAGGCGATGGCCATCCCGGCCGTCATCGCCGCCGTGTCGGTCGCGCTGATCCGCCACGGCCGCTCGGCGTCCGCCGTGCCGCAGCATACCGGCGTCGTCGCCGAAGCCTGACCCGATTCCCTTCCAACGTTTTTCATGGGTGCGCGGCATCCAGGGCGGCGCTTTGCCGCCGCCCGAACAACAAGCAACAGGAGACATGATGAAAAAGGCAGTAGCGATCGCCCTCGCGGCGGGTCTGGGAGCGGGCGGCGCGCAGGCGCAAAGCCAGGTGACGGTGTACGGCATCGTCGACGTGGCGCTGGCGCACATGAACAACGCGGATGCGGCGGGCCACGGTGTCACGCGCGAACCGTCGCTGACGGGCAGCCTGCCGTCGCGCATCGGCTTGCGCGGCAGCGAGGACCTCGGCGGCGGTCTCTCCGCCGTGTTCAACCTGGAGAGCGGTTTCAATCCCGACGTCGGCACGCTGGGGCAGGGCGGCCGTTTGTTCGGACGCCAGGCGTGGGTCGGCCTGCGCGGCCGCTGGGGCACGGTGCAGCTGGGCCGCATCCTCAACATGACGTATCTCGCCACGATGAAGAGCGACGTGCTGGGGCCGAATCTCTTCTCGATCAACAGCATCGATCTGTATCTGCCGAACGCGCGCAGCGACAACGCGATCGGCTATCTCGGCACGTTCGACGGCGTGACGGTCGGCGCCACGTGGAGCTTCGGGCGCGACGCGTCGGCGGCCGGCGGCCCGTCCGCCACCGGCTGCGCGGGCGAGGTGCCGGGCAATGCGCGCGCCTGCCGCCAATACACGGCGCTGCTGGGTTATGACACGAAGGCCTACGGCATCAACGCCACGTACGACAAGCTGTATGGGAACACGGGCGCTGCGGGCGGCCTGACGGGCAGCGCCAACTACGACCGCCGCATCACGGCCAACGGCTGGATCATGGTCGGCACGACGAAGATCGGCGCCGGCGTCATCGACCGCAAGACGGATGCCGCGACGGGCATCACCGAATCCGGTCTGTTCTACCTCGGCGCCAGCATCCCGGTCGCGCCGCGCCTGACCCTGGATGCCCAGGTGGCGCGCAAGAACGTCAAGGGCTCGCCCGACGACACGAACCTGGCGGTCGCGCGCCTGACATATGCGCTGTCGGTGCGCAGCGCCGTGTACGCGGGCGTCGGCCGCATGGACAACCGCGGCGCCGCCGCGATCGCGCTCGATGCGGGCGGCACGACGGCGCCGGGCAAGGCGCAGAGCGGGGCGATGGCGGGGTTGCGGCACGCGTTCTGACGGCGGCAAGGCGGCAGCATGTTTGCCGCCTTGTCCTGGTCAGTCGGCGAGGAAGGCGGCGAGGGCGCCGCTGAACTGCGGTTCCGCTTCGATGCTGGACAGGTGGGAGGCCGCCAGCGCGACGAGGCACGCGCCGGGGATCCGGTCGCGCAGCCAGCCGGCGTCGGCGACGGTGGTGACCGGGTCCGCGGCGCCGGCGATGATCAACGTGGGAACGGCGATGGTGCCGATCGCGCTGCGCAGGTCGGCGTCCGCCAGCGCATCGCAGCACGCCGCGTAGCCTTGCGCATCCTGCTCGCGCAGGCGGGCGATCATGCGCGCGACGGCGTGCGGTTCGCGCGCAATGAACGCGGGCGTGAACCAGCGCGCCGCGGCACCGTCGGCCACGCCATCCATGCCGCCGGCCCGTACCTGGGCGGCGCGCGCGGTCCAGCCCTCGTGCGTGCCGATGTGCGCCGCGGTGTTGGCCAGCACGAGCCTGTCCAGCCGCTGCGGCGCGTGGATGCCGAGCCACTGGCCCGTCATGCCGCCCATCGAGATGCCGCAGAAGTGCGCGCGCGGAATCGCCAGCGCGTCGAGCAGGCCGACGACGTCGCGGCCCAGGCGGTCGAGCGTCGCGGGTGCCGTGCCGCGTCCGGACAGGCCGTGGCCGCGCGTGTCGTAGCGCAGCACGAAATAGTCGCGGGCCAGCACGGCGGCCTGCGGATCCCACATCGACAGGTCAGTACCGAGGGAGTTCGACAGCACGATGCAGGGGCGCGCGGGGTCGCCGTCGGTCCGCACGTGCAGGCGGACGTCGTCAACTTGAATGAAGGTCATGGCGTCAACCCTGATCGCCGCCGCCCACGGGCAGGACGGTGCCGGTGATGTACGACGCTTCGCTTGAGGCGAGGAACAGGATCGCGGCGACCTGCTCGGCGATGGTGCCGTAGCGGTGCATCAGGCTCGTCGCGGTCGTCTGGTCGACGATGCCCTGGTACCACGTTTGCTCCTGCTCGCTCAACGGCTTCGGATTGCGCGGCACCTTGCGCGGCGGCGCTTCCGTGCCGCCGGTGGCGACGGCATTGACGCGGATGCCGTCCTGCGCGTGCTCCATCGCGAGGCTGGCCGTGAGCGCGTTGATGCCGCCTTTCGCCGCCGAATACGGGATGCGGTAGATGCCGCGCGTGGCCACCGACGACACGTTGACGATGACGCCGGAGTGCGCGGCCAGCATCGCCGGCAGCACCGCGCGGCAGCACCACAGCGTCGGGAACAGCGAGCGGCGGATCTCCGCCTCGATCTGGTCCGGCTCGTACGCCTGGTAGGGCTTGGCCCAGATCGTGCCGCCCACGTTGTTGACGAGGATGTCGATGCGGCCGCAGGCCTCCAGCGCGTGCGCCGCCAGCATCGACGCGCCGGCCCACGTCTCGAGGTCAGCCTCGACGACGATGGGTTGCGTCCCGGTCTCCTGCGCCACTTCGTGCACGAGCGGCGAGCGGTCCGCCAGCACGAGCCGCGCGCCTTCCGCCGCCGCCGCCAGCGCCACGCCGCGGCCGATGCCCTGGGCGGCGCCGGTGACGATCATGACCTTGTCCCTGAAACGGTCCGGATGCATCATGCCGCCACCCCCGCCGTGCTCGTGGCAGAGAACTTCTCGAAGTGGAATGAGTTCGGTGTCACGCCGATGCCGTCCAGCCAGCCGCGCACCGCGTCGACCATCGTCACGGGGCCGCACAGGTAGACGTCGACGTCGCCGCCGTTCATCCAGCCCGGTTCCACGTGCGCCGTGGCATAACCCTTGCGCGGATGGCTGCTGGATTCCGCCGCCACGCAGGTCACGTACTGGAACTGCGGATGCGCGGCGGCGATGCGGTCCAGCTGCGCCAGGCCGACCAGGTCGTGGTCGTTGGTCACGGCGTAGACCAGGCGCACCGGATGCGGGAAGCCTTTCGCCGCCAGCACGTCCAGCATGGACAGGAATGGCGCGATACCCGTGCCGCCGGCGAGCATCAGCACGGGGCGCTGCACGGGCCGCAAATAAAAGCTGCCGTACGGGCCGGAGAACGTGACCGGCTGCCCGGCTTGCGCCCGGGTCGTCAGCCAGGTGCTCATCAAGCCGTCCGGCACGTTGCGCACGACGAAGCTCGCTTGTTCCGCACCGGGCGCGGAGCTGAACGAGTAGGAGCGCGTCTGGTCCGTGCCGGGCACGGTCACGTTCACGTACTGGCCCGGCAGGAAGTCCAGCTGGTCGGGCTGGTCCGGCGCGATAGCGAAACGGATCGTGGACGGCGACAGCTGCTCCACGGCGGTGACGGTGCCGGGAAAGTCGCCGACGCCCGTCTTGCAGGCGGCGGACGTGGCCGGGATGCGTACGACGCAGTCCGACGTCGGACGCATCTGGCACGCCAGCACGTAGCCGGCTTGTGCGTCCTTCTCTTCGAGGGCATCCTCGATGTAGCTGTCCGGCGGCAGGTCGTAGCTGCCCGACTCGCACAGCCCGCGGCAGGTGCCGCAGGCGCCGTCGCGGCAGTCGAGGGGGATGTTGACCTTCTGGCGATAGGCCGCGTCGGACAGTTTTTCGTTGGGGTTGCAGCTGATGAAGCGCGTGACGCCGTCTTCGAACTGCAGCGCGATCGTGTGGCTCATGACCGTCTCCTGCTTAGATGTGATAGATGTCGATCACCTGGCTGATGTAGTCGTTCTTCAGCACGACGTACTTGTCCAGGATCTTCGGCTGCGGACCGGAAAAGTCGATCACGTAGCGCGACATGCCAAAATAGCTGTAGTCGGTGTGGTAGCGGTGGCTCAGCGTGTGCCAGTTGAAGCGCACCGTGTGCACCGCGCCCTCGACTTTTTCGATCTCCACGTTGGCGATGTTGTGGCTCGTGCGCGTATCGGGAATCGTCGCGCTGGAGCGTTCGGTCTTGATGCGGAAGACGCGGTCCTCCAGCCCCTGGCGGTTCGGGTAGAAGATCAGCGAGATCTCGCGCTCCGGGTCCTGGACCAGCGTGCCGTCGTCGTCCCACGACGGCATCCAGAAGCGCGCGTTGGCGTCGTAGCACTGGAGCCAGTCGTCCCACTGTTCGTCGTCGAGCAGGCGCGCTTCGCGGTAGAGGAAGGATTGAATATCCTGGATCGTGACCGCGCTCATTTCGCTTCTCCCTTCGCGTCGAATGCCTTCTTCATGACGTCGAGCCAGTAGCGGTGCTGGATCGTGTACAGGCCTTCGTCTTCCGTGCGCACGCCGCTCATGACGGGCGCGAGGCCGATGTCCTGCGCCGCGTCGTCCGCGCCGTGGATCCAGTGCCTGGCGCCGCGGCACATATCGTTCCACTGCATCGCGGCGCCGTTGTAGCCCTGCTGGCAGGCGCGGAATTCTTCCAGGTCGTCCGGGGTCGCCATGCCGCTGACGTTGAAGAAGTCCTCGTACTGGCGGATGCGGTGCGCGCGCGCCTCGGCCGATTCGCCCTTCGGCGCGATGCAGTAGATCGTCACCTCGGTCTTGTCGACGGCGATTGGACGCAGCACGCGGATCTGGGAACTGAACTGGTCCATCAGGTACACGTTCGGGTACAGGCACAGGTTGCGCGAGCGTCCGACCATCCAGTCCGCGGTCGCCTTGCCGTATTTTTCCGTGTACTCGGCGTGGCGCGCGAAGTTCGGGCGGTCTTCCGGATTCGCCCACTGCGACCACAGGAGCATGTGGCCATGCTCGAAGGCGTAGAAGCCGCCGCCCTGGCGGCCCCAGTTGCCGGCGTCCATGGCGCGGATCTTGTCTTCTCCGGCGGCCTGCTCCTGCTTGCGCCGGTTCGTCGTGGCCGCGTAATTCCAGTGCACGGCCGTCACGTGGTAGCCGTCGGCGCCGTTCTCGGCCTGCAGCTTCCAGTTGCCGTCGAATGTATAGGTCGACGACCCGCGCAGTACTTCGAGGCCTTCCGGCGACTGGTTGACGATCATGTCGATGATCTTGCCGGCCTCGCCGAGGAAGGCTTCCAGCGGCTCGACGTCCGGATTCAGGCTGCCGAACAGGAAGCCCTTGTAGTTGGCGAAGCGCGCCAGTTTCTTGAGGTCGTGCGAGCCTTCCTTGTTGAAGCATTCCGGATAGCCGGCCGATTCCGGATCCTTCACCTTCAGCAGCTTGCCGCTGTTGTTGAAGGTCCAGCCGTGGAACGGGCAGGTGTAGGTCGCCTTGTTGCCCCGCTTGTGGCGGCACAGCTGGGCGCCGCGGTGGCTGCACGCGTTGATGAACGCATTCAGCTCGCCGCCCTTGTTGCGGGCGATGAACACCGGCTGGCGGCCGATGTGCGTCGTGTAGTAATCGTTGACGTTGGCGACCTGGCTCTCGTGCGCCAGGTAGATCCAGTTGCCCTCGAAGATGTGCTTCATCTCGAGCTCGAACAGGGTCTCGTCGGTGAAGGCGCTGCGGTGCAGGCGGTGGTCGCCCGTTTGCGCGTCTTCGATCATGTAGTCGTCCAGCCGCTTGGGCTTGAACGCGTCGACAGGAACGATCGGGATCATGGCGGTGTCCTCAGGCGGCGGCGCGCGGACGGTCGACTTGCGTGGTCGGCGCGGCGGCGGTGGCGTGATACAGGTGGAAGTCGAAGTCGATCGACGCGAACGGCTTGTCGACACGCTTGGCGTCCAGTTGCGCCGGGTCGTCGATCCGGTTCACGGGCGGTACGAGGCCAGGGCGGCTCGCGAACGCGAAGTCGTCCCACAGGTATTCGTCGCCGTCGATGTTGATCTGCGTGGTCAGCTTGCGATGATCCGGGGCGCTGACGAAGAAGTGGATGTGCGCCGGGCGCTGGCCGTGGCGGCCCAGCAGGTTCAGCAGCTGCTGCGTCGTGCCGTCCGGCGGGCAGCCGTAGCCGACCGGGATGATGCTGCGGAACTGGTAGCGGCCCTGGTCGTCCGTGACGATCGTGCGGCGCAGGTTGAACGGCGACTGCGTCTGGTCGAAGAACGAGTAGTTACCCGTCAGGTTCGCGTGCCACACCTCGACCTTCGCGCCCGGCAGCGGCTTGCCATCCTGGTCGAACACGGTGCCCTGCATGAACAGGACCTCGCCCTTGTCCGCCTCGGTCCCGTCGTCCAGGCGGGCAAAACCCACGCTTTCCGGCGCGCCCGCCACATACAGCGGGCCTTCGATGGTGCGCGGCGTGCCGCCTTCCAGGCCGGCCTTCTGTTCCGCTTCGTCGGCGCGGATGTCGAGGAAGCGCTCCAGGCCCAGGCCCGCGGCCAGCAGGCCCAGTTCGTTGGCGGCGCCCGCGGCCGACATGTAGGCCACGCCGTGCCAGAACTCGGTCGGGGTGATGTCGAGGTCCTCGATCGCCTTGCACAGGTCGCCCAGCAGGCGCAGCACCACCTGCTGCACGCGCGGGTCGGCGGGGCGGTCGGCGGCGTCCACGACCCAGCTGTGGGCCAGTCGTTCGATGTCTGCGTGGTTCATTTCAGGTCTCCTTTATAGTTGCGTTAGATATCGCCGTCGCGGACGGACGAGGGATGGCGGCACAGCGGCATGACGTCGATGTGCATGTAGGGGAACAGGGGCAGGGACGTCAGCAGCGTGTGCAGCTCGTCGACGCTGTCGACGTCGAAGATGCTGACGTTGGCGTACTGCCCGGCGATGCGCCACAGGTGGCGCCACTTGCCCTCGCGCTGCAGGCGCTGGGCGAGATCCTTTTCGGTCTGCTTGAGCGCCGCGGCTTCGTCGGGCGGCATCGTCGCGGGCAGGTTGACGTTCATTCGGACGTGAAACAGCATGGTGGTCTCCAGTGTCTTTACTTGCGTTGCAGGCTGCGCAGCTTGTCGGTGTCGATCTCGACGCCCAGGCCGGGCCCCGTCGGCACCTGCAGTTCGAAGTCGCGGTACACGAGCGGTTCGCGCAGCACTTCCTCGGTCAGCAGCAGGGGACCGAACAATTCCGTGTCCCACTCCAGGTCGGCGAACGTCGCGCAGACGTGCGCCGTGGCCGCGGTGCCGATGCCGCCTTCGAGCATCGTGCCGCCGTACAGGCCGATGCCGGCCAGCCGCGCGACGGTCGCCACTTCCAGCGCCGCGAACAGGCCGCCGGACTGCGCGATCTTGACGGCGTAGACGTCGGCGGCGTCCGAGCGGGCCAGCGCCAGCGCATCGACCGGGCCGTGCAGGGCTTCGTCGGCCATGATCGCGACGTCGAAGCGGCGCGCGAGGCGGCCCAGCATCGCCGTGTGATGGGCTTTCACGGGTTGCTCGATGAGGTCGACGCCGCCGGCTTCCAGCTGGGCGATGCCGCGCACGGCTTGCGCTTCGCTCCAGGCCTGGTTGACGTCGACGCGCACGCTGGCGCGGTCGCCCAGCGCGCGCTTGATCGCCAGCACGTGGGCGACGTCGGCGTCCACGCTGCGCAGCCCGATCTTCAGCTTGAAGATGCGGTGGCGGCGGATCTCCAGCATGTGTTCCGCTTCCGCGATGTCCTTGGCCGTGTCGCCGCTGGCCAGGGTCCAGGCCACGGGCAAGGCGTCGCGCACGCGGCCGCCCAGCAGGTCGGACAGCGGCACGCCCAGGCGGCGCGCATGCGCATCCAGCAGCGCCGTCTCCAGCGCGCACTTGGCGAAGCGGTTGCCCTGGATGGCCTTGCGCACCCTGGCCATCGCCTTTGCCGGCTGGCTCGCGTCCATGCCGACGAGCAGCGGGGCGATGTGGGTGTCGATATTGGCCTTGATGCTTTCCGGGCTCTCCTCGCCGTAAGCCAGGCCGCCGATGGTGGTGGCCTCGCCCCAGCCCTGGATGCCGTCGGCGCAGCGGACGCGCACGAGCACCAGGGTCTGCGTGTTCATCGTCGCGACGGACAGCTTGTGCGGCCGGATCGTCGGCACGTCGAGCAGGAAGGTTTCGATATATTGAATCATATTATTTGCGTATAATTCGCTGAGGTGAGGACACGATATTCCTGCAAATGACGGGCGTCCAACACCGTTTTGGTATCGTTTCAATACCCTATAGGTATCGAGTATGGAATTAAGGCACCTGCGCTACTTCGTCGCGGTCGCGGAAGAACGCAACTTCACGCGCGCCGCCGAGCGCCTGCACATCGCCCAGCCGCCGCTCAGCCGGCAGATCCAGCAACTGGAGGAAGACCTGGGCGTGACCCTGATCGAAAAAGGGGTGAGGCCGCTGCGCCTGACGGAGGCCGGCGCCTTTTTCCTGGCGCATGCGAAGCCGCTGCTCGACCAGGTGCGCGACCTGCGCACGATGACGCAGCGCGTGGGCAAGCTGGAACGGACGCTGTCGGTCGGCTTCGTCGCGTCGACCTTGTACGGCCTGCTGCCGGACATCATCCGCCGCTACCGCGACAACCACCCCGAGGTGGAGGTGACCCTGCACGAGATGACGACGGTGGAGCAGCTCAAGGCATTGAAGGAAGGGCGCATCGACGTGGGTTTCGGGCGCCTGAAGAGCGAGGACACGAGCATCCGCCGCATCCTGCTGCGCGAGGAGCCGATGGTGGTGGCGCTGTTCCCCGGCCACCGCCTCGCGGAGAAAGAGGGCAACCTGCGCCTGACGGACCTGGTCCACGAAGCGCTGCTCGTGTACCCGAAGGCGCCGCGGCCCAGCTTTGCCGACCAGGTGCTGGCGGCCTTCCGCGAAGCGAACCTGACGCCGGACCACGTGACGGAAGTGCGCGAACTGCAGATCGCGATGGGCCTGGTGGCGGCCGGGCAGGGCATCGCGATCGTGCCGGAGAGCGTGCAGGGCATGCATCACCGGAACGTCGTGTACCGGCGCATCGAGGACAAGCATGCGGTGTCGCCGATCTTCTTCAGCGTGCGCCACATGGACCGCTCGCCCGAGCTGGAAAACATGCTGGCCGCCGTGTATTCGGTCTACGACGACCTCGGCATCCCGCACGTCAGGGAAGCGTTGTAGGCCGGGAGCGCAATGAAAGACAGGAACAGGGCCACGCTGATCGGCTTGACCGCCGTGCTGCTGTGGAGCGCCATCGTGGGCCTGATCCGCCAGGTCAGCGTCCACCTCGGCCCCACGGGCGGGGCCGCGCTGATGTACAGCGTGGCGTCGGTGCTCCTGCTGCTGTCGGTGGGCCAGGCGCGGCTGCCGCGCCGCTACCTGGCCTGGGGCAGCGTGCTGTTCGTGGCCTATGAACTGTGCCTGTCGCTGTCGATCGGCTATGCGGACACGGCGCGCCAGGCCATCGAGGTCGGGATGGTCAACTACCTGTGGCCCACGTTCACCATCGTGGCAAGCATCCTGTTCAACCGGCAGAAGACGAACTTCCTGATCGTGCCGGGGTTCGCGCTGTCCATCGTCGGGATCTGCTGGGTGCTGGGCGGCGCGCAGGGCGCCGACCTGCCCGGCATGCTGCGCAACGTGCGCGCCAACCCGCTCAGCTACGGGCTGGCGTTCGCCGGCGCCGTGATCTGGGCCGCGTACTGCACGGTGACGGCGCGCATCGCGGAAGGAAAGAACGGCGTCACGCTGTTCTTCATCCTCGTGTCGATGGCGTTGTGGGGCAAGTACCTGCTGGAGGGCGGCGGCCGCATGGATGTCAGTCTCGAGGCCGTCGTCTACCTGCTGCTGGCCGCGGGCGCCATGGGCTTCGGCTACGGCGCGTGGAATGTCGGCATCCTGCACGGGAACGTGACGGTCCTGGCCGGTGCGTCGTACTTCATCCCCGTGCTCTCCGCGGCGCTCTCGGCACGCCTGCTGCGCGCGCCGCTGTCGCTCGCGTTCTGGCAGGGCGCGGCCATGGTGTGCGGCGGTGCCATCCTGTGCTGGCTCGCCACGCGCACCAATCGTACACGCTGATATCACGCGTTGCGGGTATGATGCTTATCGGTAACGTATCGTTGCCGAAGTCCGAAAGCATCCATGAAGTCCAGCCAGAAAATCGCCGCCGCGCTCGTGCTCTGCGCCGCGGCCCTCGTTCCCCGTTTCACCCTCGCCCAGTCCATCCCCGCGGCCATCCATGCGCAAGCCGCGCCATTGCCCGGTCCCTACGACGAGCGCGGTTGGCTCGACCGCTTCTACGCCCCGCGCAAGTATGCGCCCGCGTGGAATCCGCAAACCGCCGCCGCCGCGTTGTGGGTGCTGCGCCAGGCCCCGGTACAGGGCCTCGACCCGCAGGACTACGGCGCCGACGACCTGCAGCAGCAGCTGCGTTCCGGCCATGCCGATCCGGCCCGGTTCGACGTCGCGCTGACGGCGGCGATGCTGCACTACCTGGCCGACCTGCGCGTGGGGCGTGTGCGTTCCGAATACCACGCCGGCAAGTCCGACGCGCGCCTCAAGCGCTACGATCCCGTCGAGCGGCTGCGCACGGGGCTCGCGGCCGGCAAGCTGCGCGACGCGGTGCAGGCGGCCGAGCCGCAGCTGCCGCTGTACGCGCAGGTGAAGGCGGCGCTGGCGCATTACCGCGAGCTGGCGAAGCAGCCGTATCCGGCGCTCCTGGTGCCGCAGGCGAAGGTCAAGCCGGGCGGGGCGTACGCGGATGCGCAGGCGCTGTTCGAACGCCTCGTGCTGCTGGGCGACCTGCCGGCCGATGCGGCGCCGCCCCTCGAGGGCATCTACGGCGACAAGCTGGAAGAGGGCGTGCGCCACTTCCAGGCCCGCCACGGACTGGAAGAAGACGGTGTGCTGGGCCGCGGCACGGTCAATGCGCTCAACGTGCCGCCCGCGCAGCGCGTGCGCCAGCTCGAACTGACGCTGGAGCGTTTGCGCTGGCTGCCGGATTTCGGTCCCGGCCCGCTGATCGTCGTCGACCTGCCGGCCTACCGGCTGTGGGCGCTGCAGAACGGCAGCGCGGAGCCGCCGCTCGAGATGCGCGTGGTCGTCGGCTCCGCCGTCAAGACGGAAACGCCGCTGTTCGTCGGGCAGATGCGCTACCTCGAATTCAACCCGTACTGGAACGTCCCGCGCAGCATCCTGGAAAAAGAGATCCTGCCGAAGCTCGCGCGCAATCCGGCGTACCTGAAGCAGCATGACATGGAGACGGTGCCGCCGGATGCGAGCGTGGCGGACCTGAAGGCGGGGCGGGCGCGCGTGCGCCAGCGCCCGGGGGCGAAGAATTCGCTGGGACCGATCAAGTTCGCGATGCCGAACCCGATGGACATCTATTTGCACTCGACGTCGGCGCGCGAACTGTTCGAACGCAGCCGGCGCGACCTGTCGCACGGCTGCATCCGCGTCGAGCACCCGGCCGCGCTGGCGCAGTACGTGCTCGGCGGGCAGCGCCAATGGACGGCGGATGCGATCCAGGAGGCGCTGCAGCCGGGGCCGACGAAGCACGTCGACCTGCCTCGTTCGATTCCCGTGGTGCTGTTCTACGCGACCGCCATCGTCGACAGCGAAGGCGGTGCGCGCTTCGCCGCGGACATCTACGGCCGCGACGTCAGGCTGGAGCAGGAGCTGGCGGCGCGCCGCCACGCCTTGAAATCAGCGCGCTGACGTCAGCGCCGCGTCACCCCAGGTCACCGGCAGCTGCTCGTTGGCGCCGCCCGTGCTCTTGGCCACCAGTTCGATCAGCTTGACGCCGGCGACGTCCACGCTCAATGCCTGCGCCGGCTGGCCCCAGCGCAGCGCACGGCTCTTCGCGAGCAGCTTGCCGTCGCCGTAGACGAGGAACGTCACGCCGTTCTTGCGGTCCTGCGCGGAATCGTCGACGCCGACCTTCGTCTCCAGGCGGCGGTAATCGTGGTTGCGCACTTCGAGGCGCGAATTGGCCAGGATGCCGATGCCGGCGTCGTAGCGCTTGCCGCCGATCTGCAGCCACTGGCCGTACGGCGTGCTGTCCGCGCGCGCGCCGCCGAAGCCGGCGTACATCGGGCGTTCGCCGCCGCCCTTGGTGCCGCTCCAGCCGAACGACGAGCGGAACACGGTCGGATCGGCCGTCGGCTTCGTCACGCCGTCGACGGCCGGGTTCACGCTGCCCGGCTGCTCCGACAGGTACAGGCCGTCCGCCAGCGCGCGTGCGCCCTGGACGCGGAAGATGCGCGTTTCGCGCGGCGCCACTTTCACTTTCGTCTCGTTCGTGAACGAGGTGGCTTCCTTCGACCAGAGATCGGTCAGCGTGATCTTGCCGTCCTTGCGCAGCTTGAGGTGCTCCGCCGTCAGGTCGGCATCGACGGCTGCGATGCCGCGGTTGAAGATGGCGACGGCCTTGTCGCCCGACGCGAGGGTCTTGACGAGGATTTGCACGTCGTCCGCGTCGTACGCGAGCACGGCCTGGTTGCCGGCCGGGTCCTGGTTCAGCGCGATGATGTCGGCGTTGCCGAAGATGTCCATCAGCGCCTGCGGCGTCGTGCGCAGGTCGGCGCCCGTCATCAGCGGCGAATTCAGCATGGCCCACAGCGCGAAGTGCGATTTCGCTTCGGTCAGGTGGTTCGCGTCGAAATCGCCGGCGCCGATGTACAGCATGTCCGGATCGTTCCAGCTGCCCGGATGGCCGTACAGTTCGCGCCGTGCGGCGCTGTCGTAGTTACTGAGCAGGCGCGGCCAGTTCGGGCGGATGTCGTCGCTCGTGCGCGAGAGGTTGCCGAAGTTCTTGCCCCAGGCGCGTACGTCGGCCGAGCCCCACACGCACAGCGACAGCAGGTAGTCGCCGTCCGGATTACTGCGCTTCAGTGCCTCGTTGATCTGCGTGAATTCCGCCTGCACGGCCGGGATGTCCGAGCGGGCGACCGATTCCAGGTCCAGCACGGGCTTCAGCGGGCGGTAGTTGCCGGTCTTGACTTTCGGGCTGTCCGCGCCGTACGCGCGCAGGCCGCAGCCGTCGACCTTGATGAAGTCGAAGCCCCAGTCGCGGAAGAACAGGCCGATGTCCTGGTCGATGTGGCCGTACAGGCCCACTTCGCGTTCGAGCACGCTGCCCTTCGGCAGGTTCGGGTCGTCGCCGCCATACGCCTGCGAGCACGTATTGCGGCCCAGGTCCGAGTAAATACCGGCCTTCAGACCCATCGCGTGGATCTTGTCGGTGAACGGACGGAACCCGCCGTTGACGGTGGACGGGAACCGGTCCGGGCGCGGGATCAGGCGACCGTCCGGCTGGTTGCGGCGCAGCGCCCAGCCGTCGTCGATGTTGACGTAGCGGTAGCCCTTGGCGGCCAGGCCGCTGTCCACGAGGCGCTGGGCCGCGCCCAGGACCTTCGCCTCGTCGATGTCGGTGCCGAACGCATTCCAGCTGCTCCAGCCCATCGGCGGCGTGGCCGCGTGGCCGGCGGTGTAGGCGCTCCAGCGCGCGGTCGGTGCGAGGGGATCGGTGGCAGCGTGAGACAGGGTCGCCGCGAACAACAGAGGAATCAGGGCCAGGCGAGGCTTTTGCATCGGGATTTCCAGTATGAGGTGTGGACGTGATAGCAGATTATGCGAAGCACGGGGGCTTTCGACAATTACTAAATGTGTCATCCGGTATATCAAATTGAGCTGACTGGCGCCTATGTTAAAGTGACATCATTATTCCGGGTGCTCCATGAATCTGTTCGAACATCTGGCCTTGCTGGCCGTCCTCGTGCTGGCCGCCGGCTTCCTGTCCCTGAGCGAAATCGCGCTGGCGGGCGCACGCAAGATCAAGCTGAAACTGCTGGCCGAGGCGGGCGACGCGCGCGCGCACAAGGTGATCGCGCTGCAGGCGCAGTCGGCCGACTTCTTCGCCGCGTCGCAGATCGGCCTGAACGCGATCGCCATCCTGGGCGGTATCCTCGGCGAGGGCGCGCTGCGGCCGTTTTTCCTGGAATGTCTGACGCTCTTCTACGACGGACCGGGCCGCGACAATATCGCGTTCGCGCTGTCGTTCGTGTTCGTCACGACGCTGTTCGTGCTCTTCTCCGACCTGATGCCCAAGCGCCTCGCGATGATCGCGCCGGAGAGCACGGCGATGGCCGTCGTGCGGCCGGTCATGGTCGTCATCCGCGTGTTCAGGCCCCTGTCCTGGGCACTGAACAAGGTGGCGAACATGCTGTTCCGCGTGTTCGGCGTCGACACGACGCGCGAGGACCGCATCACCTTCGACGAGATCTCGGCCGTCGTGGAAGCGGGCGCGCAGGCCGGCGTGCTGCAGAAGCAGGAGCAGCACTTCATCGAGAACGTGTTCGAGCTGGAATCGCGTGCCGTCACGTCGACGATGACGACGCGGGAGAACGTCGTGTTCTTCACGCTGACCGAATCCGAGGACAGCATCCGCCAGAAGATCGCCACGCACGCGCTGTCGAAATTCCCCGTGTGCGACGGCGTGATCGACCGCGTGATCGGCTATGTGGACACGCGCGACATCCTCGTCCAGCTGCTGAACCGCCAGTCCCGGTTCCAGCTGAACGAATCGAGCATCCGCACGGTCCTGATCATTCCCGATTCGCTGACGTTGTCCGAACTGCTCGACCGCTTCCGCGCCACCAAGGAGACGTTCGCCGTCGTGATCAACGAGTACGCGTTCATCGTCGGCGTCGTCACGCTGAGCGACATCATGGTGACCGTGATGGGCAAATGGGGCACGCCGCTGGAGGCGGACCAGCAGGCCTTGCAACGCGAGGACGGGTCCTGGCTGATCGACGGCAGCACGCCGGTGGCGGACATGAAGCGCGTGCTCGAACTGGACGGGCTGCCCGAGGAGGAGCACTACGAGACGGCGGCCGGCTTCATGATGTACATGCTGCGCAAGGTGCCCAAGCCGACCGACAGCGTTGAATACGAAGGAATGCGGTTCGAAGTGCTCGACGTGGACCACTACCGCATCGACCAGCTGCTCGTGAAGCGGATCGGCGCGCGCGGCGCATCGTCCGCCACGCCGGCCGAACCGCTGGAGGATTAGTCGAGCACCAGGATGCCCTGCAGCGACGAGATCCGCTCGGGGGCCGACCACGTGCCGGCCAGCCGCCGCTGCGCGTCGAACTCCAGCAACTGCCGTCCCTTGTGCCCGTTGTCCGGACCGTGTCCCTGCCAGTTCGCGACGAGCAGGTGGCCGTTGCCCAGCTGCTGGAAGCTCGCATAGAAGAACGGCGCCACCTCGGCGGGCAGGTCGGCCGCGGCGCCGAAGCGCTGCCGCACGTTCCCGGCCGCGTCGAACAACACCATCACCGCCCCATAGCCGCCCGACACGAGGGTGGTGCCGTCCGCGTTCCGTTCGGCCTTCCACGCATGCTCGAATTCGGACACGCCAAAGCGGCGGCGTTCCGTCAGGTCCGGCGCCGTTTCGAGGATGTGGTCGTTGGTGCACAGCAGGTACGTGCCGTCCCGCGTCGGGCGCATCAGGCGCACGTAGTCGCCGTCGCGGCGCGCGCTGGCGACGACGTTCCATTCGCGGTCCAGCGTCAGCACGTTGACGCCGCCCGTGCCGTCCAGGTTCCAGCCCGTCACGAGCGTGTGGCCGTCGGGCCGGCGGTGCACGGCCGTGACGTCGGTCCAGCGCGCGCAGGCGTCCAGCACGCGGCCCGATTCGATATCCAGCTCGAAGAAACCGCGGTCGAAGCCGACCAGCGCGCGGGCCGCGTCGAGCCGCTGCAGGTCGCGCGCGAGCGGGTAGGGGGACAGGTCCAGCGTCCAGTGGAAGGTGTCGGTGGCGGTGTCGACGAGCGACAGTTGTTGGCGGCCTTCGTCGATGGCGAGCAGGCGGCGGGAGATTGTCTCGGTCATGTGGGTGAATTAGTTATCGATAACTTTTCGGAGTGTATGCGATTTCCGCGTTATCGGCAATGGCGCCGGCGTTCGACGTCCTCCCGCTCCGCGCGGCACACGACCGGGTTGTCCGGATCCCGGCTCCATTCGCACCAGCCGCCGTCGTACACGCCGATGCGCTCCCAGCCCATCAGCCAGGCGTAGAAGAACGCCAGCGACGCGCGCCAGCCGGTGCCGCAATAAAATACCGTCGGCCGGCCCGCGTGGATGCCGTTCGATCCCCACATGCGCAGGATGTCCGCCGCGGGTTTCATGCGCCCGTCGGCGTGATGGAACGCGGCCATGCTGTTCACGTCGCCCTCGTCGCCGGCGCGGCCCCATACGGCGCCCGGAATGTCGCCCCGTGCCTCGATGTAGTTGTAGCCCGACGTCCGGCCGACGTATTCGTTCCACGTGCGGATGCTGGCGAGCGTGCCCTGGCCATGCCGCAGCAGGCCGCGCACCTGGTCCATGTCGAACAGGTAGTCGGGCCGCGCCGGGAAGGGCGCGCCGAAATCGTCCGCCGCCGGACCGGGGCGAGGCGGCCCGGATTCGAGCGGCAAGCCCGCCCGCTGCCACGCCGCGATCCCGCCGTCGAGCAGGCGGACGTCCTCGACGCCCGCGTACAGCAGCAGGTGCGCGACGCGCGCCGCCGCGAGCACGTTGCGGCCATACAGGACGACGGTGGTGTCGTGGCGGATGCCGTGGGCGAGCAGCACCCGTCGGAGTTCGGCGTCGGGGACCTTGTTCCACAACGGTCCGTGTTCGAACCACGTCGTGTCGAGGTAGCCGGCGCCGGGGAGATGGCCGGCCGCATGGGCCGCCGCGCCGTCGCATCCGACTTCGAACAGGCGGCACGCCGCGTCGGCGCGGCCCGCCAGCCAGGCGGGCGTGACGAGCTGGCGCCAGCGGGGCAGGTCGCGCCGGAAGCCGAACGGAGGGAGGCTGTTCAAGAGACGATGCAAGGAAAAAGGGCCGGGCCCCGTATGTTACAGGACCCGGCCCCCGAGGGCTTGAAACGTCAGGCTCAGACGGCGACGGTATCCGCCACGTCGCGGAACTCGCTGATCTGGTCGAAGTTCATGTAGCGGTAGATCTGGTCGGCGTTCTCGTTGATCACGCCGATGTGCGCCATGTACTCTTCGCGGGTCGGGATCTTGCCCAGCGTGGAGCAGACCGCGGCCAGTTCGGCTGAACCCAGGTACACGCGGGTGTCGATGCCGAGGCGGTTCGGGAAGTTGCGCGTCGACGTCGACATCACGGTCGCACCCTTGCGGATCTGCGCCTGGTTACCCATGCACAGCGAGCAGCCCGGCATTTCCATGCGCGCGCCGGTGCGGCCCAAGGTGCCGTAGTGGCCTTCGGCCGTCAGCACCTGCTGGTCCATCTTGGTCGGCGGGGCGACCCACAGGCGGACCGGGATGTCGGTCTTGCCTTCCAGGAGTTTCGAGGCGGCGCGGAAGTGGCCGATGTTGGTCATGCACGAGCCGACGAACACGTCGTCGATCTTGTCGCCGGCGACGTCGGACAGCGTCTTGACGTCGTCCGGGTCGTTCGGGCAGGCGACGATCGGTTCATGGATGTCGGCCAGGTCGATCTCGATGACGGCGGCGTACTCGGCATCCGCGTCCGGTGCCAGCAGGTCCGGCTTCGCGAGCCAGGCTTCCATGGCCTTGATGCGGCGCTCCAGCGTGCGGCGGTCCAGGTACCCGTTCGCGATCATCCACTTCATCAGCGTGATGTTCGAGGTCATGTACTCGATGATCGGTGCCTTGTCCAGGTGGACCGTGCAGCCGGCGGCCGAGCGCTCGGCCGACGCGTCGGACAGTTCGAACGCCTGTTCGACCTTCAGGTTCGGCAGGCCTTCGATTTCCAGGATGCGGCCGGAGAAGATGTTCTTCTTGCCCTTCTTGTCGACGGTCAGCAGGCCTTGCTGGATCGCGTACAGCGGGATCGCGTTGACGAGGTCACGCAGCGTGACGCCCGGCTTCATCTCGCCCTTGAAGCGGACCAGCACCGATTCCGGCATGTCCAGCGGCATGACGCCGGTGGCGGCCGCGAAGGCGACCAGGCCCGAGCCGGCCGGGAACGAGATACCGATCGGGAAGCGGGTGTGCGAGTCGCCGCCGGTGCCGACGGTGTCCGGCAGCAGCAGGCGGTTCAGCCACGAGTGGATCACGCCGTCGCCCGGACGCAGCGCCACGCCGCCGCGGTTCTCGATGAACGTCGGCAGTTCCTTGTGCATCTTGACGTCGACCAGCTTCGGATACGCGGCCGTGTGGCAGAACGATTGCATCACGAGGTCGGCCGAGAAGCCCAGGCAGGCCAGGTCCTTCAGCTCGTCGCGGGTCATCGGGCCGGTGGTGTCCTGGGAGCCGACGGTGGTCATCTTCGGTTCGCAGTACGTGCCCGGGCGGATGCCCTGGCCTTCCGGCAGGCCGCACGCGCGGCCGACCATCTTCTGCGCCAGCGAGAAGCCGCGGCCGGAATCGATCGGATTCTGCGGCAGGCGGAACAGCGTCGACGGCGCGAGGCCCAGCGCTTCGCGCGCCTTGGCGGTGAGGCCGCGGCCGATGATCAGCGGAATACGGCCGCCGGCGCGCACTTCGTCGAACAGCACGTCGGACTTGACCTTGAACTCGGCGATCGTCTCGCCGTTCTTCAGGGCCTTGCCGTCGTACGGACGCAGTTCGATGACGTCGCCCATTTCCATGTTCGTCACGTCCAGCTCGATCGGCAGGGCGCCCGCGTCTTCCATCGTGTTGTAGAAGATCGGGGCGATCTTGGTGCCGAGGCACACGCCGCCGAAGCGCTTGTTCGGGATGAACGGGATGTCTTCGCCCGTGAACCACAGCACCGAGTTGGTGGCGGATTTACGCGAGGAGCCCGTGCCGACCACGTCGCCGACGTAGGCGACCAGGTGGCCCTTGGCCTTCAGTGCCTCGATCTGCTTGATCGGGCCGATCTTGCCCGGCTCTTCCGGGTTGATGCCCGGACGCGGGTTCTTCAGCATCGCCAGCGCGTGCAGCGGGATGTCCGGGCGGGTGGTCGCGTCCGGAGCCGGCGACAGGTCGTCGGTGTTGGTCTCGCCGGACACCTTGAAGACGGTGAGGGTCATGCTTTCCGGGACGGCCGGACGCGACGTGAACCATTCGGCGTCGGCCCACGACTGGATCACTTCCTTGGCGTTGGCGCTGCCCTTGTCGGCCAGTTCCTTGACGTCGTGGAAGTAGTCGAACATCAGCAGGGTCTTTTTCAGGCCCTCGGCGGCGACCTTGCCGACGACGGCGTCGTCCAGCAGGTCGATCATCGGCTTGATGTTGAAGCCGCCGAGCATCGTGCCCAGCAGGCGGGTGGCCAGTTCGCGCGAGATCAGCGGGCTGGTTTCCTCGCCGCGGGCGATCTTGTTCAGGAACGCTGCCTTGACCTTGGCCGCGTCGTCCACGCCCGCCGGGACGCGGTTCGTGATCAGGTCGACCAGGAAGTCTTCTTCGCCCGCCGGCGGATTCTTCAGGAGTTCGACCAGGTCCGTGGTCTGGGCTGCGGACAGGGGCAGCGGGGGCACGCCGAGGGCGGCGCGTTCGGCGACATGGGTGCGGTATGCGGCTAACATGGGAAGCTCTTTCAGTCGTTTTGAAAATCAGGACAGCGGTTGCTGGCCCGGTACTGCCGATATTGTATCTCAAGTCTTCTATAAGACATAAGACGCAACTCGGTTAACTGTGAAAGCTGCCCGGAAGTGTGGCGCGGGACCGTCAGGTGAGGGGCGTATCGACCTTTTTCAGCGTGCGCAGCACGAAGCTGGACTTGCTGTGGCGGATGCCCGGGATGTTGTAAATGCGCTCGCGCAGCAGCCGTTCGTAGTCGCGCGTGTCCTTCACGGCGATGCGGATGAAGTAGTCGTAGTCGCCCGAGATCAGCGCGGCTTCCAGCACTTCCGGGATCGATTCGAGCGCCTGGCCGAATTTGTACAGCGTCTCCTCGCTGTGGCTGTCCAGCGTCACCTGGACGATCACCGTGTCGTGGTAGCCGAGGCTCGCCAGGTCGACCTTCACCGTGTACGCCTCCAGCAGGCCGCTGTCCGTCATCCGCTTGATGCGGTTCCAGCACGACGTCGTCGACAGGTTCACGGCGCTGCTGATCTCCTGCAGCGGCGTGCGCGAGTCCTTCAGCAGGATGGCCAGGATCCGCAGATCGGCAGCGTCGTAGATTTTTCTCTGATCGTCCATGATGGGTGAAAAATTTTCAGGATAGGGTGAGATTATAGCGAAAACCATGAAGCACTTTCCGCGCTAAGGTCGATAAAATTCAGGGATGAAAACACTTCCTCTCCTGACCGCCGCCCGCGTACTGGTCGACACGCTGGTGGACTGCGGCGTCGACACCGTGTTCGGCTATCCCGGCGGCGCCGTGCTGCCACTGTACGACGCGCTCGCCCTCGACCGGCGCATCCGCCACATCCTCGTCCGTCATGAACAGGCGGCCGTCCATGCTGCCCAGGGGTATGCGCGTTCGACCGGGCGGCTCGGCGTCGTCTTCGTGACGTCCGGCCCCGGTGTCGCGAACACGACGTCCGGCCTGCTCGACGCGCTGAGCGATTCGGTTCCCGTGCTGTGCGTCAGCGGCCAGGTCGCCACCGGTGCGATCGGCACCAACGCATTCCAGGAGTGCGACGCGCTCGGCATCACGCGCACGGTCACGAAATGGAATACGCAGGTGCGCGACGCCGCGGCCGTCGCGGCCACGATCCGGACCGCCGTCGCGACGGCCCTGGGCGGCCGGCCGGGGCCCGTGCTGGTCGACGTGCCGAAGGATATCCAGGCGGCCGAGGTGGCGGCCGCGCCGTCCGGTTCGTCCGCCGCCGCGGTCCCGTCAAGCGTGCCGCAAGCCGCGCTCGGACAGGCCGCGCACCTGATCCGGCACGCGCGCCGGCCCGTGTTCTACGGCGGCGGAGGTCTCATCAACGCGGGCGACGCCGCCTGCGCCGCTTTTACCCGCCTCGTGCGCCGGAAGGATGCGCCGTGCACCCTGACGCTGATGGGGCTGGGCGCGTTTCCCGCGTCGGACCCGCGCTGGCTCGGCATGCTGGGCATGCACGGCACGCTGGAAGCGAACCTCGCGATGCACGAGGCGGATCTCGTCGTGTGCGTGGGCGCGCGTTTCGACGACCGCGTCACGGGCCACCTCGCGCATTTCTGTCCGGACGCGCGCATCGTCCACGTCGACGTCGATCCCGCGTCGATCGGCAAGGTGGTGCGTACGGACGTGGGCCTGGCGGGTGACTGCGCCGAGATCCTCGTCGGCCTGCTCCGAATGCTGGACGGTGCCGACCCCGCGCCCACCGCGGCGTGGTGGGACAGGATCGCGTCATGGCGCGCGGCGCGCTGCCTCGACGTGCCGGCAGCCGCCGCGGGCATCCTGCCGCAACGGCTGATGCGCGCGCTGGCGGATCACGTGGCGCGGCGCGGCGCGATCGTGTCGACCGATGTGGGCCAGCACCAGATGTGGGCCGCGCAGTATCTCGGTTTCGAGCGTCCGCGGCGCTGGCTCACGTCGGGCGGTGCGGGCACGATGGGTTATGGCCTGCCGGCGGCGATCGGCGCCCAGGTCGCGCATCCGGACGATCTCGTCGTGTGCATCTCGGGCGACGCGTCCGTGCTGATGAACATCCAGGAACTCGCGACGGCGGTGCAGCACCGGTGTCCCGTGAAACTGGTCCTGTCGAACAACGGCTGCATGGGCATGGTGCGGCAGTGGCAGGAGCTGCATTACGAAGGGCGCTACAGCCACAGTTATTCGGAAGCGCTGCCGGACTTCGTGGCGCTGGCGCGCGCCTTCGGCTGGCAGGCGCGCCGCGTCGAGGACCCGGCCGAACTCGATGCCGCCGTGGCGGCGTGCATGGATTCGGAGGGCCCGTACCTGCTCGACGTGCGGGTCGAGCAGGCCGAAAACTGCTTCCCGATGATCCCCGCGGGGCGGGGGCATCACGAGATCCTGCTGGCGAAGGACCGCTGGTACGAGGCTTAGAGAGGGCGCAGCCACAGCGCCTGGCCGCCGGAAGCGGGCAGGTCCAGCTGCAGCACGGTGGCCGCGTCCACCGTGCGCGTGCGGATGCCGACTTTCGTCCGCGTCGGCGCGGCCGGGTCGTCCGCATAGATCGTCGCTTCGTAGCGCTTGCCCTTCGGGAGGAAGTCGAAGCGCAGCGGGATGCGGCGCGCGTCGTTGTTCGTGATGCTGCCGACGAACCACTCGTCGCCCTTGCGCCGCGCGATCGTCACGTCGCGGCCCGGCGCGCCGTCCAGCACGCGCGTCTCGTCCCACGTGGTCGGGATGCGGTCCCAGAACGCCAGTTCCGGCTCGTCGTGCGAGCGGTCCGGCGTGTCGTACCAGTACAGCGTCTGCAGCGGGCTGTAATAGACGACCGCCAGCGCCAGCTGGTGCGCATGCGTCGTCCGGATGCGCGGGTCGTAGTAGCAGATCGTGTAGTCGGCCGCACCGGCGAGGTAGCGCACGAACGGCAGCACCGTGTTGTGCGTGGCGTCCGGCATTTCCTCGTTGCCGCGGATGCCTTCCGCCGTCAGGAGGTTGGGCCAGGTGCGCTGCTCGCCGGTGGGGCGCCAGTCGTCGTGGATGTTGACCATGATGTTGGCGGCGGCCGCCTGCTGGATCGTCTTCTCGAGCCACGTCGTCCAGCGGTGCGAACCGACCTGCACGAAGCCGAATTTCACACCGGCGACGCCCCAGTCGCGGTAGGTCTGGAACAGCGTGTCGCCCTGCGCCATCAGGCCCTGCTGGTTCACGTACAGCCACACGCCGATGCCCTTGCTTTTCGCGTAGGCGATGATGCCCGGGAGGTCGAAGTCGGGAATCGCCACCTTCGTCGCGTCGGCGTCGAACGAGAACGCGTTGCCATACCACTTGAAGTCGAACAGGACGTATTGCAGCTTGTGGCGCGCGGCGAAGTCGATGTTGGCCTTGGCGTCCTTCGTCGTCAGCGACATCACGCGCATGATCTTGCCCGGCTTGATCCACGAGGTGTCGGCGATGCGCGACGGCGCATTGAGGTTCAGGATGAAGTCGTTGTTCTCGATCAGCTGGCCGGGACGGCGCGCGATCATGATGCCGCGCCAGGGCGTGGCGAACGGCGAGACCAGGTCGGCCGGGTCGTGCATGGCCGTCACGATGGTGTCCGGCTTGTCGGGGCTCAGCTTGAACTTGGTGCGCGCGTAATCGACCATCTGGCCTTCGAGCAGGGCGACGGACAGGCCGTTCGGCAGTTGCAGCGTGAGCGGGCGCTCGGCCTGGTCCGGCCAGTCGCGCAGCGGCATCAGCTGGTACGGACCCTGGGCCCAGCCGTGGAACCAAGCGCGCGTGCCGGCGGGCAGCGCGAATTCCGTGTCCTCGCCGATGATGCGGTAGTACGTGCCTTTTTCGTTCTCGGGGAACGCGAAGCGCAGCGCCACGCCGGCGTCGTAAGCACGCACTTCGACGGACAGTTTATAGGTCGGGTTGTCGTCCTTGACCAGGTCGACGGTGAGGGCTTCGTAATGGTCGCGGATGTGCGTGCGCTCGCCCGTGACGGGCGTCCACGTGCTGTCGTGGCGCGCGCGGTGTACGCCCGTCACGCGCAGGTTCTCGAACCAGCGCGCGTGATGGTCGACGGGCAGGGCCATCGCGTTCTCGGACAGGTGGTTGTCGAGGCGCAGTTCCAGCAGCGAGTCGCGGATGACGGTCTCGCCGTCGTAGCGCACGTTGTAGGACAGGGCGCGCTTGCCGGCCGCGTCCAGCTTCTGTGCCAGTTCGAGCACGATGTGGCCGTCCGGCGAGGCGACGCGTTCGATCATGTCCGCGGCGCTGGCGTGCACGGCGGCGGCGCACAGCCACACGGCGGCGAAAAATTGGCGCATGAGGTCTCCCATATTTGTTATCGATCACATGGTAGCAGATATCCGCTGCCGGATGCAATCGGTGCCTAATCGCTCTGCAGGCTGGGGAAGGCGTCGCTGACATCGCCGCGGGCGCGCGCGGCACGTTCCTCGGCCAGGTCGCGTTCGAGGGTAGCGACGCAGGACGCCAGGTCCGCCTCCTTGCCGGCGACGGCGACTGTCCGCGCGGCGGCGCCGTCGACGCGCATCCACAGCGTGCGCTGGCGCAGGAACGTCCGCAACACGTCCATCATGGCCGGGGCGGGGATCTGCGCGGACGCACGGTCAGCCTTGTCCGGGTGTAGCGCGACGCTGAACGCCGCCTGCGTGCCCGCGCCGATTTCCAGCAGGTGGGGGCGGGCCGGCAGGGCGTCCTCGCGCAGCCTGACCTTGCCGACCAGTTCGAGCTTTTTTGGGTCGACGCCCACGCCGAGGGTCAGGCGCAGGAATTGGCGGATGTCGCCCCCAACCGGCATCGTCGCGAGCGTGCACTGTACGATACCGTGGTCGCCGGCGTCCATCCAGAAACCGAGCTGCTCTTGCGCCGGTGCCGGCTGGGCGTAGCAGGACGTCGCACTGAATACGGCAAGCAGGGCCGGCACCGGTGTCATTGTCGTCCTTTCATCGATCGCGACGGCCAGTGTAATGAAAAGTCCGCGACAAAAGGCGGAGATATCGATAACATTGCACGTCCACTCACGGAGACGAACGTATGAAGCACAAGATGAAGTTTTTCCTGGCGGCGGCAGCGCTGCTGGGCGCGGCGACGGCGGCACAGGCGGACGGCGTGTTCCGGCCCGGCGCGCTGTGGCCGGATGACCAGGGCGTGCACATCAACGCGCACGGAGGCGGCATCCTGGAACACGACGGCGTGTATTACTGGTTCGGCGAGCACAAGGTGTCCGGCACGGCGGGCAACGTCGCCCAGGTCGGCGTGCACGTGTACAGCTCGCGCAACCTGACCGACTGGAAGGACGAAGGCATCGCGCTCGCGGTCAGCAACGACCCGGCCAGCGACATCGTCAAGGGCGCGATCATCGAGCGGCCCAAGGTGATCCGCAATTCGAAGACGGGCAAGTTCGTGATGTGGTTCCACCTGGAGCTGAAGGGCAAGCGCTACGACGCGGCGCGTTCGGGCGTGGCCGTCGCGGACAAGGTGACGGGGCCGTACGTGTATCAAGGCTCGTTCCGGCCGGACGCCGGCGCGTGGCCCGTCGACGTCAAACCCGACGACAAGGACCCCGCCACGTCCTTCCTCGCGCGCGACCACGCGGGCGGGCAGATGGCGCGCGACATGACCCTATTCGTGGACGACGACGGCAAGGCCTGGCAGTTCTACGCGTCGGAGGAAAACCACACGATGCACGTATCGCGCCTGACGGACGACTACCTGCGTTCGGCGGGGCAGTATGCGCGCGTGAAGCAGAACGGCGACGACGAGGCGCCGGCCGTCTTCAAGCACGGCGGCAAGTATTACCTCGTGACGTCGGGCCTGACGGGCTGGGCGCCGAACGCGGCCAAGTCGTACGTGGCGGACGACATACTGGGCCCGTGGCGGGCGCTCGGCAACCCGGTCCGCGGCACGCCGGAACAGCAGAAGATCACGTTCGGCGGCCAGTCGACCTATGCGCTGACACTGCAGCGCAATGGCTGCACGCGGCATATCCTGATGCTGGACGTCTGGCGCAAGGAGGATGCGATCGACGGGCGCTACGTGTGGCTGCCCATCGAGTGGGAGGGCGGGAAGCCGGTCGTGCGGTGGCGCGACCAGTGGACGCTGGCGGACATGGACAAGCTGCCCTGCGACGGGCCGGGGGAATAAGTACGTCGACCAAAAAACGGACTTGCCGGGAGAGCAATACGGGCCGTACACTGGGCCTTACGAACGGCCGGGTTCGGCCAGAAGCTGCCGTTAGCTCGTTAGTTAAGGAGGAAAGATGCTCAAGGTTGCAATTTTCAACGTGTTGAAGAAGAACTGGTTGCTCGTGGTGGCGATTCTCACCGTAAGCGCGGTCTTCCAGTATTGGCGTGAGCATTCGGTTTCTCCGCTAGTGCTTTTCCTCGTCCTGCTTTCATCAATCGCAGCCGGACTTCTCGTCACGCTCCCGGTCGAACTTCACAAACTACGTAATGCCCGCTAGCGAACTGAGGACACGATGGGACTTTTGACCTTCAGTATCAACCTGACCCTCGACGGCTGCGTCGACCACCGTGAAGGCATCGCCGACGACGAGACGCATGCCTTCTTCACCGACCTCATGGACGAGGCGGGTGCGATGCTGTGGGGCCGCGTCACCTACGAGATGATGGAGACCTACTGGCCGGCGGTCGCGCGCGGCGCCGTCGACGCGCCGCCGGCGCTGCGCGCATGGGCGGACAAGCTGGAGGTCAAACCGAAGTACGTGGTGTCCTCGACCCGGTCGGATTTTCCCTGGACGAACAGCCACCACGTCGCGGGCGACCTGCGCGCGGGCGTACAGCGGCTCAAGGACGCAGCGCCGAACGGCGTGCTCCTCGGCAGCGGCAAGCTCGCGGCCGCGCTGGAACGGCTGGACCTGATCGACGAATACCGGTTCCTCGTCCATCCCAGGATCGCCGGGCACGGTCCGACGCTGTACGACAGCGGACTGCCGGCCACGCGCCGGCTCGAACTGCTCTCCGCGACGCCGCTGCGCAACGGCGCGGTCGCCATGCACTACCGGCGCGCGGGCTGACCCGGCGTCATTCGATGCTCCACTTGTATTGCACGACAGACACCTTTTCCACCGGCGCGCCGGCCGACGTACCCGGCGTGAAGCTGCAGCGGGACAGGGCCGCCAGCGCGGCCTGGTCGAGTGCGGGGTAGCCCGACGACGTTCCGATCTCCGCTTTCCTGATGGCCCCGTCGGCGCCGATCAGGAAGTTCAGCTTGACCAGGCCCGTGTGCTTCGCCCGCACCTCGTCCGGCGGATAGGCTGGCCTCGGGCACGTCTTGAAATCGATCATGGCGGGCAGCTCGGCCGGATTCAGCGATGCCGACGGCAGCGCGCTGCCTGCCTGGCCGGGATCGTAGCCAACCGGACGCAAGCGCAAGGTCACGTCCCGCTCGCGGTCGTCGTGCGCCCTGGTGACCGCAAACTGGCGTGACTGCTTGACCTGCGCCACGAAGTCGCGCTCGGTCATCGGCTTGCCATGCTCATCCACGTAATTGAAGTTGTCCACGGGGCCGACCCCCTGGCGCGCAAGCGCGTCAGCCAGGGCAGGGGGAACGGCTGCCGGTTGCGTTGCGCAGCCGGCAAGCGCGGCAAATCCGAGAACGGCAAGTCGCTTCTTGAAGTCGGTTTTCATGATCGGGCGGAAAGTTGTCGGACAACTAGTGTATTTGCAAAGTTGCTGAGATTGCAAGCAGCGATCCTTGCCGCATGAAGTAACAATCCATCCGAAAAAAGTTGGCTAGAATTTACGATTTAATGAGACTATCGTCCGGCTCACGGAACCCTGGCGAGTCGGCAGTATTGTCACTAAACAGAATTGTCTTACGGAGAAATTATGACAATTGACTGCTTCGCTGTGCGTGCTTGAATGAAGCCGGCGTTCGCGGCCGTCGTGGTCGGTGCGCTGCTCGCCTGTGCTCCCGGTGCGCACGCAGCGGCGCGGAAAACCGGTCCGGCCCGGGACGGCGCTCCGATGACGGCCAATTACTCACAACAGGACTTGTTGAAAAACTGGGCCTTGAGCACGTGCCTGGCAATCGTAGCGACCGACCCGGTGCTGCGCGCGGACGCCAACGCCACCGCCAGCGCGTACATGGAGTTCGGCCATCAAACGCCGGAGGCGTATGCCGCCTTGCGTGCGCTGGCGGAGAATTATGCGGCGCGCCGCTACAGCGGCTCGGTCGAAGGAGGATTCAATACCATGAAGTGCATCGACTTGTTTCATAGCCGCGAGTTGAACAGCCTGGCCGCCAGGCTGGCCAAGCCGTCCATGGAACGTTAATACCCTGCGGCCGGTGCAAAGCCGGCCAGCCTTACCGCTCGTTCCGCCCCTCCGCCTTGGCCGCATCCTCCGCCGCCTTCAGCGACGCATGCGCGACGGGCAGGTGCCAGTCCAGCTTGATGGCGGCGAGGCGCAGGCCGAAGCACAGCGCGGCGCCGGCGCAGGCGCTCGCGGTGCCCGGCACGCCCAGCGCGTCGCCTGTCACCATCACGGCGGCACCGGCCAGGGCGGCGACGGCGTAGATGTCGGAGCGCAGCACGGCCGGAATCTCGGACAGCAGCACGTCGCGCGCGACGCCGCCGCCGACGCCCGTCAGCATGCCGAGCAGCGCGGCCATCACGGGGTCCAGGCCGAACACGAGGGCTTTCTGGGCGCCGGCCACGCAGAACAGGGCGAGGCCGGCCGCGTCGAAGATCAGCACGGGGCTCTGCAGGCGCTTGATGCGCGGATACCAGAAGAAGATCAGCACGCCCGCGAGCAGCGACACGGCCAGGTAGCGCCAGTCGCGGATCGCGGACGGCGGCGTCGCGCCGATGAGGACGTCGCGCACGATGCCGCCCGAGTTGGCGGCGACGAACGACAGCACCAGCACGCCGAACAGGTCGAGCCGGCGGCGCACGCCGGCCACGGCGCCGCTCAGGGCGAACACGAACGTGCCCAGCAGGTCGAGCGTGAGCACGAGGGTCTTGATGGCGGCGCTGACGTCGAGCGATACGGGAGAAAACACGAAAACCTCGTCAAGGACGGCGAAAACCCGCCATTATGCCGCTGAAAGGTAATTGAAGGGTTGCGTCGATATAGTGGGCTCCATTCACCAGGCTGATCGGCCGTATCAACGGTTCCGATATCTGGCCTGGACAAGAAAGAGGAGCACACATGAACACGACAACCTACACTCCGGCGAACGCAGAACAGCAGGCGGCCGGCACTTCCATTCCCCGGATCGTCCGCACCATCGCGCGCACCCGCATCGGCATCGTGCCGCTGCCGGTCTATGTGCTGCTGCTGGCGCTGATCGGCGGCTTCGTCGCGACCGGCAAGGTGCCGAACGACATCTGCGTGTCGATCGCCATCCTCACCGTCGGCGGCTTTTCCTGCGCCGAGCTGGGCAAGCGCCTGCCGTATTTCCGCAACATCGGCGCCGCCGCCATCTTCGCGACGTTCATCCCGTCGTATCTCGCCTTCAGCAAGCTGCTGCCGGCGCCCGTGCTGAAGAACGTCGTCGACTTCACCAAGTCCACCAACTTCCTGTACCTGTTCATCTCGTCGATCATCGTCGGCAGCATCCTGAGCATGGACCGCAACGTCCTGATCAAGGGCTTCCTGAAGATCTTCGTGCCGCTGGCCATCGGGTCCGTCGTCGCGGGCGCGGTCGGCACCGCGGTCGGCACGCTGCTGGGCCTGGGCCCGTACCACACGTTCTTCTACCTCGTCGCGCCGATCATGGCGGGCGGTGTCGGCGAGGGCGCGATCCCGCTGTCGATCGGCTATGCGGGCATCCTCGGCCAGGAACAGGGCCATATCTTCGCCGAAGTCCTGCCGCCCGTGATGCTGGGCAGCCTGACGGCGATCCTGCTGTCTGGCATGCTGAACTCGCTGGGCAAGAAGCGTCCGCACCTGTCCGGCCAGGGCCGACTGCAGCCGGGCGAGGAAGCGATCGCGCCGCAGGCGGAGAGCCTGCCGGGCCAGTTCGACATCGCCAACATCGCCGCCGCGGGCATCACCTCGATCTCGCTGTACATGGTCGGCATGATGTGCTTCCGCCTGTTCGATTTCCCGGCCCCCGTCGCCATGCTGTTCGTGGCCGTGATGTTCAAGCTGTCGCGTCTCGTGTCGCCGCAGCTGCAGCAGAGTTCCTACATCGTCTACAAATTCTTTTCGACGGCCGTGACGTACCCGCTGCTGTTCGCGATCGGCGCGTCGATGACGCCGTGGGACAAGCTCGTCTCCGCGTTCAACGTGGTCAACCTGACGGTCATCGTCTCGACCGTCGCCAGCCTGATCGCCACCGGCTTCTTCGTCGGCCGCCGCATGAACATGTACCCGATCGAGACCGCGATCATCAACGCCTGCCACAGCGGCCAGGGCGGCACGGGCGACGTCGCGATCCTGACGGCGGCCGAGCGCATGCAGCTGATGCCGTTCGCCCAGATCGCCACCCGCATCGGCGGCGCGATCACGGTCACGCTGACCTTGTTGGCAATGTCGCAACTGCATTGAAGCGGACGCCAACGCGAGTATCATGAGCGTCATGACGTCCCTGCGCACGATCCTGTTGTCCTTGCCGCTGCTGGCCGCGCTGCCCGCCGGAGCGGCACAACCGGCCGCCGAATGCCTCGTCCCGTCCAAGCCGGGCGGGGCGATGGACCTGACCTGCAAGCTGGCCCAGAAGGCGCTGCAAGCCAAGCCCGGCGCGCCGCGCCTGAAGCTGAGCTACCTGCCGGGCGGAATCGGCGCCGTGGCGTGGCACACGGTGGTGTCGCAGCGCCGCGCCGAGCCGGACACGCTCGTCGCGTTTTCCGGCGGGTCGCTGCTGAACCTCGCGCAGGGCAAGTTCGGCAAGGCCAGTCCGGACGACGTGCGCTGGGTGGCGGCGCTCGGCGTCGACTACGGCGTCATCGCCGTGCCGGCCGATTCGCCGTACCGTTCGCTGCGCGACCTGGTGGACGTCCTGCGGCGCGACCCCGAGAAGATCGTGATCGGCATGTCGGGCACGATCGGCAGCCAGGACTGGATGAAGATGGCGCTGCTGGCCCGCCAGGCCGGCCTCGACCCGCGCCAGCTGCGCTTCGTCGCGCTGGAAGGGGGCGGCGAGGAGTTCGTCGCGATGCAGGCGGGCTATGTGCAGGTCGTGTCGAGCGACGTGTCGGAGACGGCGTTGTACACGGCGTCCGGCAAGGTGCGCGTGCTGGCCGTGCTGTCCGATAAACGCCTCACGGGCGCGATGGCGGGCGTGCCCACGGCGCGCGAGCAGGGCTACGATATCGTGTGGCCGCTGATCCGCGGCATCCTGATGGGGCCGGACGTGTCCGATGCGGATTACCGCCGCTGGGTGCAGGCGTTCGACCGCATCGAGTCGGCGCCCGAGTTCGCGCAGATGCGCGCGCAGATCGGCCTGTATCCGCTCGCGTTGACGGGCGATGCACTGACCCGCTACATCCACCAGGCCGTGGCCGACTACAAGCGCCAGGCCCGGCAGTTCAATCTCGTGCGCGAGCGCTAGCGTCTTCCGCGGGCGCGTCCGCGGAGGCGGTCTTCTGCCGAGCGCGCTGCGCGGCCACGACCCCCACGCCCAGCAGCGCCAGGCTGAGCATCGTCCCGAACGACGGCGCCGCGAGCCAGCGCAGCGACTGGTTCGGCTGTTCCAGCGGCTTGTCCTGCGCCGGGTCCGATCGCGCCTCGGCCGCGTTGGCCTGCGTCGCAGGTTCGCCGGCGAAGAAGGGCGTCAACGCCTGTACGAAGGCGGCCAGGTCTTGCGTGCCGCGGCACGACAGCACGTGCGCGTCGCGCACCACGTCCTGGTTCAGCCAGGTCGCGCCCGCGTTGACGACGTCGTCGCGGATGCCCGGCCACGACGTCAGCGTGCGCCGCGGCGCGAGCCCGGCCGACACGAGGATCAAGGGCGCCTGGGACAGCAGGGCGATGGGCTTTCCTGCCGCGTCGAACTGCCGCACGAAGGCCCGCGCAGGGGCGGACTGCCTCAGGATGTCCGGGCTGACGTAGCCGCCAGGCACCAGCAGGCCGTCGAAGTCGGCGGCCTGGACGTCGTCGATCGTCCGGTCGATGCGCACGAGTTCACCGGGCTGGTGCAGGTTCATGCCGCGGATGCGTCCGCGCCGCAGCGAGACTACCTCGGCAACGGCGCCGGCATCCGCAAGGGCCGCCACCGGGGTCTTGAATTCCGCCTGCTCGAAGCCGTCGGCGGCGAGTATCGCTATGCGCTTTCCGGCCAGTCGCTTGTTTGTGTTCATGATCGCGTGTCCGCTCGGTCACCATGAACGACAGAGTTGGGCGCGGCCCATTAGTTCCCTGTTGCTTGTCTTGAGGGCAACGAAAACGTAAACTTGGCCATCATCATTCGATACGCGTGTCATGACTGCCGAGCTCCCGCACATTCACGGCCAAAGGATTTTCCTGCGCACCATGCGGCATGATGACGCGATACGCCTGCTCGAGCTCTACGGCGACCCCGTCGTCATGCGCCATACGGATGAAAGTCCGTTTCCGGACCTGGACACGGTCGCGCTCATGCTGGAGAGCGTGCGTACCCTGCTGGCGAGCGGCGAATCGCTGGAGTGGGCAATTGCCCTGAAGGAGAGCGATACGCTAATAGGTACGTGCGGATTGCATTCGTTCGACTGGTCGACCGCTACCGCAGAGGTCGGTTGTTTACTGATGCGTGCCGAGTGGGGCAAGCACATCATGAGCGAGGCCGTCAGGCTCTTGATGGGGTATGCCGCAGACGTGCTGCGGCTACGGCGACTCAAGGCGGACGTGGCTGCGGGGAACCATCGGGCGCAGCGCCTGTTCAGCAGCCTGGGATTCCGCCGCATCGACGCCGCGACCTGGGAGATCGACCTGCCGCAGCGCGATGGACAGCCATGAGATCCGGCCGGAATTCATGAATTGTGACGGCGCGGGACCGGCAAGCGATCGGCATCCCGCCCGAGCGCGCTATCGATCACGCCATGGCACAGCGCCACCTGCGCCGCATCCTGTTGCAGCAGCCGCAGCCGGCGCCGCAGCGGCGCCCAGCCGGTCCAGGCCGCCATCCGGTCCGTGCTGCCGGGCAGCGGCGCCGGTTCCGCCTGCGCGGCCCCGAGCGTGGCTTCGACTTCCGCGCGCGGCAGGTTGTCCGCGTAGCGCTGCAGCAGCAGGCGCAGCGCGGCCATGTGCGCCATCAGCAGGTAGTTCTGCACCGTGAATCGGTTCAGCTCGGCGGGCGCGCGCTGCTGGGAGGCCGGTTCGTCGAGCATGCGGCCCAGCGCCGCGCTGAGGTTCGCGAGGGCGTCCATGAAGCGCTTGCGCTGGATCCGGTAGCGGGCATCGTCGACCGCGCGTTCCAGCAGCAGGTCTTCGGCGGCGTCGATGTAGCCGCGGTTCGCGTCGGTCACGGCGTCCACCAGCTCCGGCAGGTGCTGGTGTTCCCAGTTCGGCAGCACGTAGCTGAAGAACGAGGCGATCAGCGCGCCGAGCAGCGTGTCGAGCAGGCGTTGTTCGATGGCGCCGGCGAAATGCGGCACGGTCAGGCCGATCAGCAGCAGGGCCTGCACGCTGGCGGCGATCGCCGTGTAGCGGTACTTGATCGACAGGAAGGTCGGCCCGGCCGCGGTCGCGACGAACAGGAAGCCGATCAGCACGGCCGGCGAATGGACGAAGCGGAGGATCAGCGCCGTGAGCACGCAGCCGATCAGCGTGCCGACCAGGCGGTCGGTGCGGCGCTGGCGCGTCATGCTGAACGTCGGCTTGAGGATCACGGCGATCGTCAGCGCCGTCCAGTAGCCGTGCGACGTGTACGGCAGCCATTCGGACGACAGCAGGCCCACCGAGATCGCCATCGCCACGCGCAGCGCGAACCGGAACGTGGGCGACGTCCAGCGCAGGTTGGCGACGAGCGTGCCCAGGTTGTAGCGCTGCTGGGTGAGGAAGGGCGTCAGGTCGCTGCCCGGCGCCATCGGGAGTGTCCCGCCCTCCGTCCCGCTGGCGGCGTGCAGGCGCGCGATCATCGCGATCATGTCGCGGATCTTGTTGGACGTGGCGCGCAGCACGGCCTGCGGATTGACCTCGTCGCTGTCGGCCGGGGGCAGGGCGCGCAATGCCGTCTCCAGCGCGGCCAGCTCGGGGCGGTAATCGGTATCGGCATGCGACGGCCGGTCGCGCGTCATGGCGTATGCCGCCGATTCGATGTCGCGCGCCGCCTTGCCGATCAGGTCGCCCAGCAGCGGCAGCACGGGGCCGCCCGCGAAATGCTGGCGCAGCAGGGCGTAATCGGTGTGCGTCGAGAGCACCAGTTCGTACAGGTCGAACATGGCGTAGTGCACGCGCACGAGGACGGCCTCGTCGTCCCTGGGCTTGCCGCGCAGGACCAGGTCGCGCGACGCCTGCTGGCGCTCGGCCAGCACGCTTTGCTGGCGCACGAGCTTTTCCATCTGCGCCGGCAGCGGGTTGGCCATGTCGTAGCAGCCGGCCTTGATGCCGGTATAGGCCGCCAGTTCGTACAGCGCTTCGGCCAGCACCTGCTGCTTCAGGCGGCGCCGCAGCCGCCAGACGACGACCATCGCATACGTCATGTAGCCGGCACCGCCCGCGAAGAACAGGGCGCCCTGGCGCAGCGCCTGCAGCGGCGTGGCGGCGGCGTCGCTCGACAGCATCATCACGAACAGCGCGACGAACTGCAGCGGCATCGCCTTGCGGCCATACACGGTCATCATGCTGGCGAGGAAGGAGACGAGCACGATGACGGTGCGCAGCAGCCATTGCACGGGCGAACACAGGCTGACGAGCAGCGCCACCAGCGAGCACGTCAGCACGCCGGCCAGCATCTCGTTGAACTTGTGGCGCAGCGGGCTGGGCAGGTCCATCAGGCTCGTGCACAGCGCGCCCATCGCCACCGCCATCGCGGTCGGCAGGTCGGCGACGGCATACGTCAGGAACGTCAGGCCGACGACGCCCGTGGCGATGCGCAGGCCGGTATAAAAGTAATGACTGAAGAAGAGCGTGCGCGGCGCGAGGGCGTAATGCATGTGGGGACGCGTCAGCAATGGACGAGTCATTATAGCGTCGCCGGCGTCCCTATGCCGCCATCCGGAAATCGTACGCGGCATCGTTGGCGCACGCCTGGGCGCGCACGGCCATCGGCTGGGTCTCGCTGAGCAGGGTGATCATCGCCGGCACGTCGAGCCCGTCGAGCGCGGCATGGAAGCGGCGGATGAGCTCGCGGCACAGCTTTTCGTCCGGCGGCGTGTCGCCCTCGGTTGCGCGCAGGCGGCGCCGCGCGCGCGACAGGTGCTGGCGCGCGTTCGCCGGTGTCGTGCCGAGCGCGGCCGCGATGTCGGCGTGGCCGCATTCGAACACGTCGAACAGGACCAGCGCCAGCCGCTCGGACGGCGACAGCCGGGCGAGGAGCCGGGCCAGCGCGTCGCCCACGTCCGCACGCCGCAGCAGCGCCTCGTCCGGCGCGGCGGGCGGCGCGGCGGGCACGAGTTCCATGGCGGCGTGCGCGGCCTGCGTCTCGCGCGCGCGCCGGCGCAGGCGGTCGATCGACTGGTGCCGCACGACGGTCGTCAGCCACGCCGCGGGCGTCGCCAGCGCGGCCCGGTCCGCGGCCTGCCATTTCAGGAAGCAGTCCTGCACGACGTCCTCGGCGTCCGCCGCGCTGCCGACGATGCGCAGGCTGAGCGCGATCAGGCGCGGACGCAATTGTTCGAACACGTCGGTGGCGCTGGTGCATGGCATCGTGCATCTCCTCGCTGGTGGTGGTCCCGCTTGACGTCCGGCGCGGCCCGGATGTGACACGCCGCCGGCATATTTTTTACGCCGTCACACGGCGCCCGGCGGCAAGCGTCATGAGGCACCTTCCACCACCGCAAGGACCATCATGAACTTCGTTCCCACCGTCATCGAGCAGACCGGCCGCGGCGAACGCGCCTTCGACATCTATTCCTGCCTGCTGAAGGAACGCGTCGTCTTCCTCGTCGGCGAGGTGACGGAACAGTCGGCCAACCTGATCGTCGCGCAACTGCTGTTCCTCGAATCGGACAATCCGGACAAGGACATCTCACTGTACATCAACTCGCCCGGCGGGTCCGTGTATGCGGGAATGGCCGTGTACGACACGATGCAGTTCATCCGCCCCGCCGTATCGACGCTGTGCACGGGCTTCGCCGCCAGCATGGGCTCGTTCCTGCTGGCGGCTGGCGCGCCCGGCAAGCGGTACGCATTGCCGAACGCCCGCATCATGATCCACCAGCCGCACGGCGGATCGCAGGGCGTCGCGGCCGACATCGACATCCAGGCGCGCGAGATGCTGTACCAGCGCCACCGCCTGAACACGATCCTCGCGGAACGCACGGGGCAGACCCTGGCGCGGATCGAGAAGGACACGGACCGCGACCGCTACATGTCCGCCGCCGAGGGCGTCGAGTATGGCCTCATCGACCGGGTGCTGGAGGCGCGCGGTGCCGGCTGACCTGGGCGTCGTTATGAAAACCGCCAGCTCCACCAACAATTTTTCGCAGGCGTGGATACGCCATCGTGTGCGGTCAATCTTCTCAGATATGTTTCGGAGATTCTTGCGATTCGGCTTGATGGAGACAAGCCGAACGTAGGGATCGGCGCCTGCGCAGAATCAGGCGTTGCCTTACTTCATATGCATAACAAATCTTAGGAGGCATTACATGAAGTTGATCAATGCAACACTGCTCGCGGCGGCCGCATTGGCCGTCCAGCAGCCGGCGATGGCGTATTCGTGGGGAAATGTCGGCATCGGCGGCGGCGGATTCGTGTCCGCCGTCATTCCCAGCAAGACGGAAGCGAATGTCGTGTACGCACGCACGGACGTCGGCGGCGCGTACCGGTGGGACAATGCCAGCGGCCGCTGGGTGTCGCTGCTGGACTGGGTGGCGGAAGACCAGGTCGGCTTCCTCGGCGTCGAAGCGCTCGCGGTCGACCCGAAGAACGCCGCCAATGTCTACATGACCGTCGGGATCAATTATTTCAACAACGGCAAGACCGCGGTGCTGCGCTCGTCCGATTACGGCAGGACGTTCAGCGTCGCCGACGTGACGAGCCAGTTCAAGGCGCACGGCAACGGCATGGGCCGCCAGAACGGCGAGCGGCTCGTCGTCGACCCGGGCTCGAGCAATGTGCTATACGCCGGCACGCGCCAGAACGGGCTGTTCAAGAGCACGAACTATGGCGCGAGCTGGGCCAGGGTGACGGCGCTGAACGTGACGACGACGCCCAACGACAATGGCATCAGCCTCGTCCTGGCCGATCCGTCCAGCGTGTCGGGCGGCGTGGCGCAGCGGCTGCTGGTCGGCGTCTCGCGCTACGGCTCGGCGGGGGCGAACCTGTACCGCAGCGATAACGCGGGCGCGTCGTTCAGCGCCATCTCCGGCAGCCCGTCCGGCCTGATGCCGCAGCGCGCCGCGTTCGACGGCGCCGGCAACGTGTACATCACGTATGCCAACGGTGCCGGCCCGAACGGCAACAGTTCGGGCTCGGAACCCATGAACAGCGGCCAGATCTGGCGCTACACGATCTCGAACGGCGCGTGGACGAACGTGACCCCGTCCGGCGTCAACGCGGCGTTCAGCGGCATCAGCGTGGATCCGTCCAATTCCCAGCGCCTGGTCGCGTCGACGATCAACCAGTACATGCAGCAGGGCGACAGCTGGGGCGACCACGTGTACATCTCGACCAACGGCGGCGCCAGCTGGACCGACGTGATCAACCGCGGCTTCGTCCGCGACAATGGCGGCGTGCCCTGGATCAACGGTAAGGCGATCCACTGGGCCGGCGTGGCCGTGTTCGATCCGTTCAACAACAAGGCCGTGTGGGTGACCTCGGGCAACGGCATCTTCAAGACGGCGAATATCGACGCGGTGCCGACCACGTGGACGTTCACGGTCAAGGGGCTGGAAGAAACGGTGCCGCTGAATATCAACAGCATCCCGGGCGGCCCGGTGCTGTCCGCCATCGGCGACTACGACGGCTTCCTGCACTACAACATCGACGCGTACACGAACCCGCAGTTCTCGCCGACGATGGGCACGACCACGGGCCTGGCCGTCGCCGACGCCAACACGAACCTCGCGGTGCGGGTCGGGAACAAGATGTACACGTCGGCCAATGGCGGCGTGAACTGGAACCAGACCAATATGAACGGCACCTACGGCCAGGTGGCCTTGTCGGCCAGCGGCACGGTCCTGCTGCACAACCCGTCCAATTCGTCGACCATGTACCGTTCCACCAACATGGGCGGGAGCTGGTCGACGGTGGGCGGCCTCAGCGTCAACAATGCGCGTCCGGTCGCGGATCCGGCCAATGCGAGCAAGTTCTACGTGTACAACCCGGCCGACGGCAGCTTCATGATCAGCACGGACAGCGGCGCGTCGTTCTGGAAGTTCAACACGCTGGCCACGTGGGGCAGCGACGTGATTCGCGCCGCGCCGGGCCGCGAAGGCGATATCTGGGTGCCGCTGAACTGGGGCGGCCTCGCCCGGACCACGAGCTCGGGCTGGCAATTCAGCAATATCGCCAACGTCACGTATTGCGGCGCGGTCGGCTTCGGCAAGGCCGCGGCGGGCGCGTCGTATCCGACCGTGTTCATCTGGGGCACCATCGGCGGCGTGACCGGCGTGTACCGGTCCACCGACGCGGGGCAGAGCTGGACCCGCATCAACGACAACGCGCACCAGTACGGCGGTCCGGGCAACGGCCATTTCGTCGTCGGTGACATGAACACGTTCGGCGTGGTCTACATGAGCACGGCGGGACGGGGGATCGTGGTCGGCAAGCCGTAAGCCGTTGCGTTGTGAACACGCCTCTTGTCAGAACAGATTGTTTCCGTACGGAACTGTGCTAATCTGGCCCGAAGCGTGTTCCCAACGATTCCTTCGAGCCGTGCAACCTTCTCATGCCCTCCATCGACCGGTTGCCGGCCTCGACCTGACAGACGCGCTGCTGGTCGGCGCGGTTGTCTTCAGCTGTTCCATCTTTGGCATCTACACGGCGCCCCCGGGCGTGCTGGCCGCGTTCTGGCCCACGAACGCCGTCCTCGTCGGGCTGCTGTTGCGGCGCGCCCATCCGCCGACAGCGGCGCACTGGCTGGCCGCCATCGCCGGCTACATCGTCGCCGACCTGATCATGCAGCACGGCTGGCCCAAGACCCTCATGCTCACGACGACCAATCTGATGGGCGTGTCGGTGGGTTATGCGCTGCTGAAACGGATGAGCGACGACATGCGCGGCCTGCGCCATCCGCGCTCGATGCTGCGTTTCGTGCTGGTGGCGCTGTGCGGCGCCGCGGCGGCCGGCGTGGGCGGCACCGTGATCCACCCGGCGCTGTTCGGCGGCACGCGCGCGTACGGCTTCCTGTTCTGGTTTTCGACGGAGCTCGTCAACACCATCGCGATCCTGCCCGTGCTGCTGACGATGCCGGACCTGGCGCGCCGGCTGGCGCGACGCGGACGCCGCGGCGACGCACCCGCCTGGCGCATCGGCCACCTCGCGCCGCTGGCCGCGTTCGCGGGCAGCCTGTGGCTGGAGACGCAGCTGGGCGGGCCCGGCGTGATCTCCTTTCCGATTCCCGCCATGCTGTGGTGCGCGCTGACGTACAGCCTGTTCGCCACGGCGGGCATCACCTTGCTGTTCTCGATGTGGACCCTGCTCGCGATCGCCAGCGGCATGCTCGCGATCGGCGCCCCCGTCGATACCCCGCAGGCCGTCATGTCGCTGCGCGTCGGGGTGACGTTGACGGCACTGGCTCCGCTGGCCGTCGCGAGCGTGATGGTGGCCCGCAACGAACTACTGGCGCGGCTGCGGCACGCGGCGTCGCACGATCCGCTCACGCAAGTGCTCAACCGCGGCGGCTTCATGGCGCGCGCGGACACGGTGCAGGCGGCCGCCGTGCTGATGATGGATATCGATTTTTTCAAGAAGGTCAACGACACCCACGGCCACGCGGCCGGTGACGAAGTGCTGACCCATTTCGCGCGCGTGGCGGCGGGGTGCCTGCGCGCGGGCGACGTGCTGGGACGCCTGGGCGGCGAGGAATTCGCCGTGCTGCTGCCCGGCTGCGATCCCGAGGACGCGCGCGCGATCGCGCAGCGCATCTGCGACGCGTTCGCGGCGCAGCCGACCGTGCTGGAAGGCGGCGTGCGCCTGCACGCCACCGTCAGCATCGGCCTGGGCTGCCGGGACGCCCCGGACACGCCCATCGGCACGTTGCTGTCGCAGGCCGACGCGGCGCTCTACAGCGCCAAGCACGCCGGCCGCAACCGCGTCGTCGTCGCCTAGACGCCCACCATCGAGATGGCCTTCGTGTTGAGGTAGGCTTCCAGCGCTTCCGGACCGCCTTCGGAACCGTAGCCCGAATCCTTGACGCCGCCGAACGGCAGCTCGGCGCTCGGCGTGGCCGGCTGGTTAATCCACAGCATGCCCACTTCCACGCGGTTCATCAGCAGGTGCGCGTTCTTGATCGAGCGCGTGAACGCGTAGCCGGCCAGGCCGTACGGCAGGCGGTTCGCTTCCGCGATCGCCTCCTCGAGGCTGTCGAAGCCGCGGATGCCGGCGACGGGGCCGAACGGTTCGTCGTTGAAGATCGACGCTTCCAGCGGCACGTCGGCGAGGATCGTCGGCGCGAAGAAGTTGCCGGCGTCGCCCACGCGCTTGCCGCCCGTCGCGACGATCGCGCCCTTGGCTTGCGCATCCTCGACCATCTTCGCCATCGCCGTCACGCGGCGCGAATTGGCGAGGGGACCGAGGGTCGTGCCCTCAAGCAGGCCGTCGCCCAGTTTCAGGCCTTCCGCATGCGCCACGAAGGCGCGCGTAAACTCGTCCTTGATCGCGTTGTGCACGAGGAAGCGGGTCGGCGAGATGCAGACCTGGCCCGCGTTGCGGAACTTGGCGGCGCCGGCCGCCTTGACGGCCAGGGTCACGTCCGCGTCTTCGGCGACGATCACCGGCGCATGGCCGCCCAGTTCCATCGTCACGCGCTTCATGTGCGCGCCGGCCAGCGCGGCGAGCTGCTTGCCGACCGGCGTGGAACCCGTGAACGTGACCTTGCGGATGACCGGGTGCGGGATCAAATAGCCCGAGATCTCGGCCGGATCGCCGAACACGAGGCCCACGACGCCGGCCGGCACGCCCGCGTCGACGAAGCACTGGAACAACGCGGCCGGGGAGGCCGGGGTCTCTTCCGGCGCCTTGCACAGGAACGAGCAGCCGGTGGCCAGCGCGGCGGCCAGCTTGCGGACGACCTGGTTGATCGGGAAGTTCCACGGCGTGAAGGCGGCGACGGGGCCGACCGGTTCCTTCAGCACGAGCTGCTGCGCCTGCGGGTTGCGGGCCGGCACGATACGGCCGTACACGCGCATGCCCTCGGCCGCGAACCAGTCGATGATCTCGGCGCCGGCCAGCGCTTCCATTTTTGCTTCCGCAAGCGGTTTGCCCTGTTCCTGGGTCAGCAGGCGGGCGATGTCGCCGGCGCGTTCGCGCAGCAGGCTGGCGGCGCGGCGCATGATGGCGGCGCGCTCGGCGGCGGGCACGAAGCGCCATTTCTCGAAGCCCTGCTGGGCGGCGGCGAGGGCGCGGTCCAGGTCGGCGATGGCCGCGTGCGCGACGGTGCCGATCGCCTGGCCCGTGGCCGGGTTCACGACCGGGATCGTCTTGCCGCCGGTGGCGTCGACCCATTCGTTGGCGATCAGGAGGCGGGTGTCGGGATAGCTGGAGGTGGTCATGGGTCCTCTATGAGTTGTCGGATGCAGAGAACGCAATGATCGCACCGCTGCGGATTGTTTGCTTAACACCGTGTGAAATCCGTGTGAGTGTTTGCGCACAACACGAATGTTAGCAAACATTGGTAGCGTATATCATGCGCTCGGGATGACGATACCATTTGCGATATCGGTCGCGCAAAAAATTCCATTGGTCGCTGGGATGTTTGATATTTAGATTAGCATTTTATATTTAATCAACATTTTTTAACCAAAAAGTGGTCTTGCCAGGCGAAACTGGAAGTTTGTTTGCGCAACCATTTGGTTGGCGTTCTACCATCCAGAGAACAAAAAGAAGAGAGGACGACACAATGAACTACCACGCCATCCGCGCGACCTGAGGCGCACGACCTGATTCCCCGACAGTCCCGCCGACCGGGATCCGAGCACCTCGAACGCGTGTTCGAACGCTATTACCGGGCCGACGCGGCGCGCGGCGCGGGGAACTCGATCGGCGATTTCCGCCCTGACGCCGACTGGCGTCAGGGCGTCCACACGACCCGCACGGCGAGCGCGCGTTCGTATTCGCTGCGCGTGGCGGCCGACCCGAATTCCGCATGGCGCGGATCGAACAGATTCTGGCCGATGATCGACAGCTCGACGCCGCGGCGGATGCGCCAGCCCCAGCGCGCATCGACGGCCGTGTACGCGGGCACGCTCGGGCGCGGCAGCGCACCCACGTGGCGCAAGGTGACGTCGAATTCCTGGCCGGCGCCGATGTCGTACGAGGAGCGCACCTGCCAGTAATGCGTCGGGTCGCTCGTGAACAGGCCCGTCGTTCCCGACAGGTCGCGGCTGCCGGGCTCCAGGGTGGTGCCGACGCGCTGCACGACGCCGCCGCCGGACAGGCGCCACGCATCCGCCGCCTGCCACGTGGCCCACGCTTCGATGCCGCGCGTGAGGCCGTCCGCCCGGTTCTCGAACACGGAACCCGGGCCGGACGGATTCGGCTCCAGCGTGCGCAGCCGGTCGTAGCGGCTGAAGAACAAGGTGGTCGAATACGACAGGGACGCCGAGGGCCGGCCGCGGTAGCCCAGTTCGAACACCTTGGCCGTCTCCGATTCGAACCCGGGACCACCCGCCACGCCATACTGCGGCACGCCGTTTACGACGGGCGGCCGGATGGGACTGTACAAATCGCGGTCGATGCGCGACGGCGCCCGCACGGCGCGCGACAGCGACGTCCACACGAGGGCAGCCGGCCGCGGATTCCACGCGAGGCGCAAGGTGGGCAGCATTTCGACGCCCGTGTAATTGTTGTCCTCGATTTTCAGGCCGGCCGTGAGGCGCAGGTTGTCGCGCAGCGCGATCTCGTCCTGCGCGAACAGGTTCGCCCAGCGCAGGTTCAGCGTTCCGGGCAGGAAGCCGAACGCGGGGCCGTTCTCGACGCGGTCGTGGCCCAGGCGGTAGCCGCCGCCCCACACGACATGGTGGCTGCCGCCGACGTGCACGGCGTGCTGCAACTGCAGGTCGAACGTGTCGAGGCGTTCGTGGAAGGCGTTCGGCTGGTCGCGCTCCGTGTGGTCCCAGTACAGCTGGACGGTGGCCGACGAGCCGTCCCCGAACGTGCGCGCCGCGCGCCCCAGCAGGTTGGCGCCGGCGACCCTGATGTCGCGCGTATTCGCCTGGCGCAGCCGCGCGTCGTAAACGTCGCCCTGGACCGTGAGCCCATCGCCCCAGTCCGTGCGGAACCCGGCCTGGTCGCGGTGCCAGCCCGTTTGCGTGGTGGCGCCCGCCGCCGTGTGCGTGTCGTCGTTTTCGGCGTGCTTGGCGTAGGCGCGATAGTGGCCGTCGCCTTTCATCCGGCCGCCGTAGCGCACGGCGCCGTCGCGCGCATCCTTGCCGAGGGTCGCCGCCAGCAGCGCGCCCTGCGTGGCGGCGGACGACTTCGTGATGATGTTGATGACGCCGTTGACGGCATTCGCACCCCACAAGGTCGCGCCCGGGCCGCTGATCACTTCGATGCGCTCGACGTCGTCCAGCACCACGTCCTGCACGTCCCAGAACACGCCGGAGAACAGGGGAGAGTACACGGTGCGGCCGTCGATCAGCACGAGCAGCTTGTTTTCGAACGGGCTGGAAAAGCCGCGCGCCGTGACCGCGTAATTGCGCGCATCGACGCGCGCCACCTGCAGGTTGGGCGCGAGCCGCAGCGCTTCCGGCAGCGACGCGGCGCCCGCGCGGCGGATGTCGTTGCCCGTGATGACGAAGATGGAGGCCGCCGCGTCGGACAGCGATTCCGACCGTTTCGATACGGACGTGACCTGGATGTTGGCCAGTTCTTCCAGGCTCAGTTCCGCGATATCGTCGTTCTGTGCGGGGACGATGGCCCTGGCGGCCGGCGCGGCGAGGAGGGCGGCGAGGAGGGCGGAGACCCGGACGGCCGCGGGAGGAAACAATGTGGAACTGAGCATGGTAACAGGACACATTTAGTCGAATTCGCAAGATTGTATTGCAGAAATCGATTTGTTACCGATACCATCGTGCCGTGCGCGGCTTCCACATTTTTTATGACGGCGATAAGCGATTTCATAATTGCGGAGACGGGACACAATTCGGACAATCCGACAAAATCCAACGGAGACACTGTGAACACATTCATTCCAGCGCACGGCCGCCGCCGGCGCGCCCTGGCCGGCCTGTTGCTGGCCGCCGCCGCATGCGCGCTGCCGGGCGCGGCGTCCGCACAGACGACCCCCGCCGCCGCGCCGGCCGCCGGAGCACCGTCCGCCGACGACGACGCGGCCGCCCGCATCGCCTGGTGGCGCCAGGCCCGCTTCGGCATGTTCATCCACTGGGGGCTGTATGCCATCCCCGGCCGCGGCGAGTGGGCGCAATTCATGGAACAGACCCCGGTGAACGAATACGCGAAGCTGGCCGGCCAGTTCAAGCCGCGCCACTTCGACCCGGACGGGTGGGCGCAGCTGGCGAAGTCCGCGGGCATGAAATACATGGTGTTCACGTCGCGCCACCACGACGGCTTTGCGATGTTCGACGACGGCGACAATCCGTTCTCGAGCACGAAGACGGCCGCGCAGCGCGATTTCGTCGCGGACTACGTGAAGGCCGCGCGCAAGGCCGGCATGGGCGTGGGGCTGTATTACTCGCCGCTGGACTGGCGCTATCCGGGCTACTTCTTCCCCGACCTGTACCGGGACAGCGCGGAAGCGATGCGCGCCCAGTACCACCGCCAGATGGAAAAACTGCTGTCCAACTACGGCAAGCTCGACGTGCTGTGGTTCGACGGCGGCGAGACCGACTGGCTGAGCTTCGGCGGCGACTGGTCCGCCGCGCAGTGGCAGAAGCGCGCGCCCGGCAAGCACTACGGCGGCGGCTTCGACTGGCAGCACGACAAGGTGCACACGATGCTGCGCCGCCTGCAGCCGAACGTCGTCATCAACGGCCGCGCGGACATGAAGGAAGACTTCCACTCGCGCGAAGGCGACGGCGCGCTGGGCGACTTCGACGACCAGCATCCGTGGGAGCTGTGCACGACGATCGCCGGCGCCTGGGGCTACCAGCCGAACATGCAGCCGAAGCCCCTGAAGCACTACATCCAGCTGCTGGCGAACGTGGCGGGACGCGACGGCAACCTGCTGCTCAACGTGGGGCCCGACCCCGACGGCCGCATCGATCCGGCGCAGGCCCAGCGCCTGCGCGAGATCGGCGCATGGCTGGGCAAGCATGGCGACAGCATCTACGGCACCCGCGGCGGGCCGTTCCTGCCGGGCAGCTGGGGCGCGTCCACGCGCCGCGGCAACACGGTCTATGTCCACGTGCTGAACTGGCCGGGCGACAAGCTCGCGCTGCCGGCGCTCCCGGCCCGCGTCGTGCGCGCGTCCGTGCTGGGCGGCGGCGCGGCGAAGGTCGAGCAATCCGCGCGCGGCATCGAGATTTCGGTACCGGCCGCCGCGCGCGACGACATGGACACTGTGGTGGCCCTGCAACTGGATGCGTCCGCCGAAGGGCTCGCGCCCGTGCGCTGAAAAAACGTTCGCCGCTCCGGTGGATTTCATCATTGCCCGCGCAGGCCGGGTATCCGCACAATGATGATTTTCTACCTGGAGCACGAATGCGTTCGCAGACGGCGACCCTTACCCGGGCGGCCCTGATCCGCCTGGCGGCCCGAGCCGCCACGGCGCTTGCCATATGGACCGGCGTGGTCCATGCCGCAACCCCTGCCGCGGCCGCGGCCGAAGCACCTACCGCGCGCCAGCGGCAGAATTTCAACGCCGGCTGGCGCTTCCACCTGGGCGACATCGGCGGCGCCGAGAAGGTCGACTTCGACGACGGCGACTGGCAGGCCGTGGGTCTCCCGCACAGTTTCAGCACGCCTTACTTCCAGGCGCCCGAGGTGTACGTCGGCTACGGCTGGTACCGCAAGGATCTCGTGCTGCCGCAAGGGACCGCCGGGCGCCGCTGGACGCTCGAGTTCGAAGCCGCGTTCCAGACGGCCGAGGTGTACGCCAACGGCCGCAGGATCGCGCGCCACCGCGGCGGCTATACCGGCTTTCCCGTCGACCTGACCGGCGCCCTGCACCCGGGGCGCAACGTGATCGCCGTCCGCGTCGACAACACCTGGGACCCGACGCTCGCGCCGCGCGCCGGCGAACATATCTTCAGCGGCGGCATCTACCGCGACGTCTGGCTCGTGACGACGGACGACGTGCACGTCCCGTGGACCGGCACGGCCGTAACCACGCCGGGCCTGACGGGCCGCAGCGGCGCCGTGCGCGTGGCGACGGAGGTGCGCAACGACGGTCGCAAACCGGTCAAGGTGACGGTGCGCACCCGCATCGCCGACGGCCGCGGCGCCACCGTCGCCGTGCTGCCCGACGCGGCCGTCCGCGTGCCGCCGGGGCAGACGCTGGACGTCGCGCAGGAGTCCGCGCGGCTGGCGGGCCTCGAGCTGTGGAGTCCCGAGACGCCCACGCTGTACCGCGCCGTCACGACGCTCGACGTGGCGGGGCGCCAGCGCGACCGCTTCGAGACGTCGTTCGGCTTCCGCACCATCAAGTGGACGGCCGACCAGGGCTTTTTTCTCAACGGCGAGCACCGCTACTTCCGCGGCGCCAACGTGCACCAGGACCAGGCCGGATGGGGCGACGCCGTGACGAATGCCGCCATCGACCGCGACGTGCAGCTGATGAAGGACGCCGGTTTCGATTTCATCCGCGGCTCGCACTATCCGCACGACCCGCATTTCGCCGAGGCGACCGATCGGATCGGCATGCTGTTCCTGCCGGAGGCGCCGTTCTGGGGCACGGCCGGCATGAGGAGCCCGTGGAGCCGGTCCGCCTATCCGCCCGAAGCCGAACACCAGGCCGCGTTCGAGGACAGCGTCAAGCAGCAGCTGGCGGAACTCATCCGCATCAACCGCAACCATCCGTCCGTCGTCGCGTGGGGCATGGACAACGAGGTCTTCTTCACCGACAAGGAGACCTTGCCGGCCGTGCGCAAGCTGCTGGCGGACGAGGTGGCACTGTCGCACAAGCTCGATCCCACGCGGCCCGCTGCCGTCGACGGCGCGCAGCGGGGAGACATCGACCGCATCGGCGACATCGCCGGCTACAACGGCGACGGCGCCGTGCTGTTCCCGAATCCCGGCATCGCCAACTTCGTCGCGGAGTACGGCTCGACCATCTCGGACCGGCCGGGCGAATACGACCCGGGCTGGGGCGACATCGAACGCACGCCGGGCGCGAAGGCGGGCGAGCCGGCGTCGTGGCGCTTCCCGTGGCGCGCGGGCGAAGCCGTATGGGCCGGGTTCGACCACGGCTCGATCGCGGGCAAGTTCGGCTCGATGGGCCTCGTCGATTATGCGCGGCTGCCGAAGCGCAGCTGGTACTGGTACCGCAATGCCTACCGCGGCATCGCGCCGCCCGCGTGGCCGCAGCCGGGCCAGCCGGCCGCCCTACGGGTGACGGCCAGCAGTCCCGTCATCCGCCACGCGGACGGCACGGACGACGTGCAACTGGTCGTGACGGTGTTGGATGCGGCCGGCAGGGCGCTGTCCAACAGCCCGCCCGTGAAGTTGGCGCTGGAAGCGGGGCCGGGCGAGCTGCCGACGGGACGCAGCATCGCGTTCACGCCGGACGGCGACATCCCGATCCGCGACGGCCAGGCCGCCATCGCGATGCGCAGCTGGCAGCGCGGCACGACGCGCATCCGCGCGACGTCGCCCGGCCTCGCCGACGGCGTGCTGACGGTGGAGACGGTGGATGGTCCGGCCTTCGTCGACGGCGTGACGCCGCTGGCGGCCGACCGGCCGTACGTGCAACGCAAGATGGCGGTGGGGGGAGAGCAGGCGTTCGGCCTGAAGAATCCGACGCAGGCCAGTTCGAGCGCGGCCGATCACGCATCGTCGCTGGTCAACGACGGCGACGCTGCCACGTGGTGGGCGCCGGCGGCGGACGACGCGGCGCCGTGGATCGCCATCGACCCCGAGCGCATCGTGAATTACCGCCGGCTGGCGGTGCGGTTCGCGCCGGGTGGGCGCTGCGCCGTGACCGCGGAAGCGCAGGATACGGGCGGCGTGTGGCAGGTGCTGGACGACGTGCCGGCGGCGGCCGACACGTTCGACGTGCCGGTGCGCGCCGTCACGGGACGGCGCTTGCGGCTGCGCCTGGCGGGCGCCAACTGCCGCATCGCCGACGTCGTCATCACGGGGACGCCGGCGACCTTCTGGTGATCAGCGCACGTTCTGCTTCTTGATCAGTTGATCGAGCATGGCGTGTTCTTCTTCCGTCAAATCGGTCAGCGGCGCGCGCACCGGGCCGCCGTCGTGGCCGACGAGGCGGGCGCCCGCCTTCACGATCGACACGGCGTAGCCGGCCTTGCGGTTGCGGATCGCCAGGTAGGGCAGGAAGAATTCGTCCAGCAGGCGGTTCGTCGTCGCGTGGTCGTCCTGCGCGATCGCGTGATAGAAATCCATCGCCAGTTGCGGCATGAAGTTGAAGACGGCCGACGAGTACACGGGCACGCCCAGCGCCTTGTACGCGGCCGCATACACTTCCGCGGTCGGCAGGCCGCCCAGGTAGCTGAAGCGGTCGCCGAGGCGGCGCCAGATCGACACCATCAGTTCGATGTCGCCGATGCCGTCCTTGAAGCCGATCAGGTTGGGGCAGCGGTCGGCCAGCTGTTCCAGCGAGTCCGCGGTCAGGCGGCATTGCGCGCGGTTGTACACGACGACGCCGATGTTCACCGATTTGCAGACTTCTTCCACGTGCGCGACGAGGCCGTCCTGGCTCGCTTCCGTCAGGTAGTGCGGCAGCAGCAGCACGCCTTTCGCGCCCAGGCGCTCGGCTTCCTGCGCGAACGCGATCGCGGCGCGGGTCGGGCCGCCGACGCCGGCGAGGATCGGCACCTTGCCGGCGCACGTGTCGACCGCGGTCTTGATCACCTGCGAGTATTCGTCGTGCGTCAGCGAGAAGAATTCGCCGGTGCCGCCGGCCGCGAACAGGGCGGTGGCGCCGTACGGGGCGAGCCATTCCAGGCGTTCGATGTAAGTGTTCTTGCGGAAGTTGCCTTCGGCATCGAAGTCGGTGATGGGGAAGGACAGCAGGCCGGACGACATCACTTGCTTGAGTTCTTGCGGATTCATTTGCGCTCCAGGGCGGTGGGTTTAACTTGTCAGACATCGTACAACTAAGCCCGCGACGTCGCAAGAATAATTTGCGATATCGTTGTTTCGGCGCCGGTCAGCCGGCGGTGCGCGTCGTCGCCCGTTCGACGAGCTGGAAGCCCACGTCGACCACGTTGTCCGCCGGCGCCTCGCCTTCGATCTTGGCGATGAGCGCCCGCGCCGCCTGCACGCCGATCGCGCGCTTGTCGACGTGGACGGACGAGATGGGAGGATGCGTGTACGCGGCGAAGTCGAAGTCGCCGAAGCCCATGATGCCGAGCGATCCGGGCACGGCGATGCCTTGCGCGTGCGCCTCGATGAGGGCGCCATGGGCCAGCACGTCGGAGCTGCACACGACGACGTCGGGCTGGTGGCCCTCGGCCAGGATCGCGCGCAGGCCTTCGCGGCCGAGATTCATCACGGTCGGCGGGGTGGCCATGTGCGTGGCGATGGGCACCACGCCATGCTGTTTCAGTTCCGCCTCCAGCGCCAGGCGCCGCCGGTTGGCGCGCTCGTCGCGCGCGCAGATCGATGCGAAACGCCTGTAGCCTTTACTTAAAAGGTATTGCGCGACCTTTTCGCCGACCCGTTCCTGCGAAAAGCCGATGGCGATGTCGATGGGGGAGGGCGTCAGGTCCCACGCTTCCACGACGGGCACGCCGGTCGCCAGCAGTTTCTTGCGCACGCCGGGGTGATGATGGATGCCGGTGAGGACGATGCCGTCGGGCTGGCGCGACAGGATCGCCGTCAGCAGGTCTTCTTCCTTTTGGCGTGAATAGTTCGACACCGACAGCAGCAACTGGTAGCCGTGCGCCGACAATTCGTCGTTGAGGCCCTGCACCGTTTCGGCGAACATCGAATTCGACAGCTGCGGCACGATGGCGGCGATGAGCTGGCTGCGCTTCGTCGTCAGGCTGCCGGCCAGCATGTTCGGGATATAGCCCATCGCGGCCGCCGCTTCTTTCACGCGCGCGATCGTGTCCGGCTTGACGAGCTTGGGGTTGTGCAGCGCGCGCGATACCGTGATGGGAGAGAGGCCCGCCAGCCGCGCGACGTCCTTCAGCGTGATGCTTTTCGGGCGGTCTTCGTTGGTGGGGAGGGGGTCGTCTGCGGGATCCATCATGTTGTTGTGTTCTTTATCACTTGTACGACATCCGATCACAAAACGCTTGCGTTCGAAGATGATTGCGGTATCATACCAAACACCTCGGCCGACCTACCGGCCCTATTTTTAAGACAAGAATGATTGCGGTGTCATTTTTGCGCAAAGTGCGTGCTTGTTGTGCTTTGCTGTTAAATGATTGCGCAATCATGGAGACGCTGATGACTATCCCCCGCACCATCCGCATGCACGAGAACGACAACGTCGCCATCGTCGTCAATACCGGCGGCCTGCCGGAAGGCACTATCTTCCCGGACGGGCTGACCCTGGCCACCCGCGTGCCGGAAGGGCACAAGGTGGCGCTCGTCGACATCGCCCAGGGCGCACCCATCGTCCGCTACGACGTGACGATCGGCCATGCGCTGCAACCGATCGCCCGCGGCACGTGGATCGAGGAATCGCTGGTCGGCATGCCGGCCGCGCGCGGGCTGGACGACCTGCCGAAGCCCGTCCGCGACCGCGTACCGTTGCCGCCGCTGGAAGGCTATACGTTCGAAGGCTTCCGCAATCCGGACGGCTCGGTCGGCACGCGCAACATCCTCGCCATCAGCGAGACGGTGCAGTGCGTGTCGGGTGTCGTCGCGTTCGCGGTCGACCGCATCAGGAAGGAGCTGCTGCCCCGGTACCCGCACGTGGACGACGTCGTCGCCATCGAGCACACGTACGGCTGCGGCGTCGCCATCGACGCGCCCGGCGCCGAGATCCCGATCCGGACGCTGCGCAACATCGCGAAGAACCCGAACTTCGGCGGCCGCGTGATGCTCGTGAGCCTGGGCTGCGAGAAGCTGCAGCCGGCGCGCATGTTCCCGCAGGGTTCGATCCCGATCCAGACGCCGAAACAAGAGCTGGATACCGTGTGCCTGCAGGATGCCGCGCACGTGGGCTTCGGCGACATGATCGACTCCATCATGCGCACGGCCGAGAAGCATCTGGCGGTACTGAACGAGCGCCGGCGCGAGACGGTGCCGGCGTCGGAACTCGTCGTCGGCGTGCAGTGCGGCGGCAGCGACGCGTTCTCCGGCGTGACCGCGAATCCGGCCGTCGGCTTCGCGAGCGACCTGCTCGTGCGGGCCGGCGCCGCCGTCATGTTTTCCGAAACGACGGAAGTCCGCGACGGCATCGACCAGCTGACGGCGCGCGCCGCCGACGACGACGTCGCGCAGGCGATGATCCGCGAGATGGCGTGGTACGACGAGTACCTGAAGCGGGGCGGCGTGGACCGCAGCGCGAACACGACGCCGGGCAACAAGAAGGGCGGCCTCGCCAACATCACGGAAAAGGCGATGGGGTCCATCATCAAGTCCGGCACGGCGCCGATCGCGGGCGTGCTGGCGCCGGGCGACAAGCTCCAGCAGAAAGGCCTCATTTACGCGGCCACGCCGGCCAGCGATTTCATCTGCGGCACCCTGCAGCTGGCCGCCGGCATGAACATGCACGTGTTCACGACGGGCCGCGGCACGCCTTACGGCCTGGCCGCCGTGCCGGTCGTGAAAGTCGCCACGCGCGACGATCTCGCACGCCGCTGGCACGACCTCATGGACATCAACGCCGGCCGCATCGCGACCGGAGACGCCACGATCGCGGACGTCGGCTGGGAGTTGTTCCACTTCCTGCTCGACGTGGCGAGCGGCCGCAAGAAGACGTGGGCCGAGCACTGGAAGCTCCATAACGCGCTCACGCTCTTCAATCCGGCGCCCGTGACCTGACCGCACGGACGACCACACAAGACAGAGAACAGCAAGGAGACAATGTGAAGAAAGCAGTATGCATCGCCCTCGGCCTGGCCGCGGGCGCGGGCGCGCACGCCCAGACGAATGTGACCATCTACGGCATCGCCGACGCCGCGTTCGTCGGCGAGAACGGCGGCGCCGCCGGTCACCGGACGAAGATCACGAGCGGCGCCGCGTCCGCATCGCGCATCGGCTTCCGCGGCACGGAGGACCTGGGCAACGGCATGTCCGCGTTCTTCACGCTGGAGACGGGCGCGAAGATCGATACGGGCGAGCTCGATGCCGCGAACACGATCTTCAACCGCCAGGCGTTCGTGGGCATGAAAACGAAGGCGGGCGCGATCGCCTTCGGCCGCCAGTACACGCCTTACCACCTCACGCTGACGTCCGTCGCCGATCCGTTCGGCACGGGCTACGCGGGCACGGCGAAGAACCTCTTCCCCGACAACGGCACCAATGTCCGCACCAGCAACACGATCACGTACACGTCGCCCAAGGTGAACGGCGTGCACGCGGAACTCGCGTACAGCGCCGGCGAACAGACCGAATTGTCGGCCGGTCGCCAGTTCGGCGGTGCGCTCGACCTGGCCCGTGGCGCCCTGCGCGTGCGCCTCGCCTACAACAGCAAGAACACGGACGTGGCGGCGGCGGGCGTGAACCACGACCTGGGCCGCAACGTGCTCCTCGGTGCCAACTACGACTTCAAATGGATCAAGCTGTATGGCGCATTCGAAGTCGACAAGGGTTATAACAGCGCCACCCTGGGCAACGCGAACAACCCGTACGGCGGGGTGAAGCCGACGCCGTCGACGGACGGCCGCGAGATCCTGCTCGGGTTCTCCGCGCCCGTCGGGCCGGGCACGCTGATGTTCTCCACGCAGCACAAGGACGACCGCACGCACTTCGACCAGGACGCCCGCGAGTGGGGCATCGGTTACCTGTACGCGCTGTCCAGGCGCACGGGCCTGTACGCCGCGTACGCACATATCCATAACAAGAACGGCGCCGGCTACACGGTCGCCAACAACACGGAGCCGGGTACGGGCAACACCGGCTTCAACCTGGGCATCCGCCAAACGTTCTGAGTCCGGCGGCCACACCAATCTCTGGAGGGACCATGGAGCACACAACGACCGCCGCCATACCGGCCGCAACCACCAAACTCGCGTCGCGCACGCGCTGGGGCATACTCGCCATCCTGTTCATCGTCACGACGGTCAACTACGCCGACCGCGCCTCGATCTCGATCGCGGGTCCGGAAATCCGCAAGGCCCTGGGCCTGTCGCCCGTCGAGATGGGCTTCGTTTTTTCCGCGTTCGCGTGGTCGTACGTGGCGGCGCAGCTGCCCGGCGGCTGGCTGCTCGACCGCTTCGGCTCGAAGATCACCTATTTCTTCAGCATTTTTCTCTGGTCGCTGTTCACGCTGCTGACGGGCGGCGTCGGCTTCCTCACCGGCGCCGCCGCCGTCGGCACGCTGTTCGTGCTGCGTTTCCTCGTCGGCGCGGCCGAGGCGCCTTCGTTCCCCGGCAACAGCCGCATCACGTCGGCGTGGTTCCCCACGCACGAGCGAGGGCTCGCGTCCGCGCTGTTCAACTCCGCGCAGTATTTCGCGACCGTGCTGTTCGCGCCGATCATGGGCTGGCTCGTCCACGCGTTCGGCTGGGAGAGCGTGTTCATCGTGATGGGCGGCCTCGGGATCGCGCTGGCCTTCGTCTGGCTGAAGGTCATCCACGGCCCGAAGGACCACCCGTCCGTCAGCGCCGGCGAACTGAAATACATCGAGGAGGGCGGCGCGCTCGTCGACCTGGATGGCGGCAAACGCGCATCGCAGGCGCCCGCGGTCGACACGCTCGCCTGCGTCAGGGAGCTGCTGTCCAATCGCATGCTGCTGGGCGTGTACATCGGCCAGTACTGCATCAACACGCTGACGTACTTCTTCCTCACGTGGTTCCCCGTGTACCTCGTGCAGGAGCGCCACATGACGATCCTGAAGGCGGGCTTCGTCGCATCGCTGCCCGCCATCGCCGGCTTCCTCGGCGGCGTCGTGGGCGGCGCGATCTCGGACCGCCTCGCGAAGGCCGGCTTCTCGCTGTCGATGTCGCGCAAGGTGCCGATCGTGTGCGGCATGCTGCTGTCGATGAGCATGATCGCCTGTAACTACATCGACACCGACGCCGTCGTCGTCGCCGTGATGGCGCTGGCCTTCTTCGGCAAGGGCGTCGGCGCGCTGGGCTGGGCCGTCGTCGCGGACACGTCGCCGAAGGAAGCGGGCGGCCTGTCCGGCGCGCTGTTCAACACCTTCGGCAACATCGCCGGCATCACGACGCCCATCGTCATCGGCTACATCCTGCAGGGCACCGGCTCGTTCGCGGGGGCGCTCGTGTATGTCGGCGCCAACGCCGCCGTCGCGATCTTCAGCTATGTGTTCATCGTGGGCGAGATCAAGCGCGTGAAGCTGGTGAAGTCGCTGACAACGGCTTCGTAGATAGTTTGAATCCGATCGGCGGGTCGCTGCGTACAGGAGGGAGCGGGGGAGGCTGTTCTGTCCGCGTGCGGCGGCCGCGTCGTCGACGACGCGGCCGCCGGCCCGCTGGCCGATCCGAAGGAAGTTCGCCCGGTTCATGGTCGACCTGGCGGCCGTCATGACGCAGGCCACCTTGACGGCCGCGCACTTGCCGCAGACCGGATTGTCCGTGCGCGAGCAATACCTGTCCGCACGAATGTAATCGTTTCCAGTCCTGTCATTGTACGGTTACAATGTTTTCATTAAATCAATGACAGGGGCGACGTGAGCCAGGAGACCGACCAGGACGACCAGCTATACCACCTGCTCGCGGCCGTGGCCCTGCAGGACCGCGCCGCGTTCCGCAGGCTGTACGACGCCACGTCGGCGCAGCTGTTCGGCTTCGCGCTGCGCGTGGTGCACAAGGAAGAACTGGCCGAGGAGGCCGTGCAGGATGCGTTCGTCGCGATCTGGTACGCGGCCGCCGGCTATCAGATGCACCTGGCGTCGCCGCTCACGTGGCTGGTGACGATCGTGCGCAACAAGGCGCTGGATGTTCGCCGCCGCGCGCTGGCGGACGGCGGCGACGTCCGGGCCGAGCTCGAGGATGCCGACGGCCTGGCCGACATGACGGCGGGTCCGCACGGACAGGCACAGCTCTCGCGCGACGCGCAGGCGCTGGCGCGCTGCATGGACGCGCTCGCGGACCGCCAGCGCCAGGCGATCGGCATGGCGTACCTGCACGACCTGTCGCATTCGGAGGTGGCGGCGCGTCTCGCCCTGCCGCTCGGCACGGTCAAGACGTGGATCCGGCGCGGCCTCGACCGGCTGCGCGATTGCCTGTCCAGACGGGAGGCCGCATGAATATCCGCGACAACGCGCCGCTGCGCGACCGGCTCGCGGCCGAATACGCGCTCGGCACCTTGCGCGGCGGGGCGCGGCGCCGCTTCGAGACGTGGCTGCGCGACGACCGTCAATTGGGCGCCGCCGTCGCCGACTGGCAGGGCCGGCTCGCGGCGCTGGCCGAACTGCAGCAGCCGGTGACGCCGCCGGCGCGCGTGTGGGAAGGCATCGAGCGCCGCCTCGGACCTGCGGTGCAGACGCAGTGGTGGCAGTTCTGGCGCACGTCCGCCGCGCGGCCGTGGGGCGTGCTGGCGCTGGCCGCGGGCGCGGCCGCGCTCGTGCTGGCCGTGCGCCTCGCCGCGCCGCCGGCGGCCGCGCGGCAGACGCAGCAGATCGCCGCCCTGTCCGACGCCCAGTCGCAGACCGCCATGGTCGTCACGGCCGACACGCGCCACCGCCGCCTGCAGGTGCGCGTGGCGGAAGACGTCCACGTGCCCGCCGACCGCACCCTGCAACTGTGGGCGATCACGCGTACGGGCAAACCCCGCTCGCTCGGCATCCTGCCCGGCAACCGCAGCACGGACCTGGCGCTGGACGCGCGCGCGACCGCGCCGGACGTGGCGCTGCTCGCGATCAGCCTGGAGCCGAAGGTCGGCTCGCCCGATCCAACCGGACCGACGGGACCCGTGCTGTACAAGGGCAGCTGGGCAAGGCTGTAAATCCACTCTTTCATCATCGAGGTGTCGTCATGCGCATGTTCGCCGTCCTGTCCTTGTGTTGCCTGACCGGCGTGGTCCACGCACAGGACATCGTGCCGCGTCCGGCCCGGCTGGAGCGCGGGACGGGCGAGTACGTCCTCACGCCGGCCACCCGCATCGTCGCCAGCGGCGCCGCGCGGCCCGAGGCGTCGACCCTGCGCGACTACCTCCGCCCGGCCACCGGCTTCGACCTGCCGGTGACCGCGCACGACGGCGCCAACGCGATCCGCCTGCGCCTCGACCCGAAGGCGGACCTGGGCAAGGAGGGCTACCGCCTCGTGAGCGACACGCGCGGCGTGACCATCTCGGCGGCGCAGCCGGCAGGCCTGTTCTACGGCATCCAGACCCTGCGCCAGATGCTCCCGGCCGACATCTACCGCCAGGCGCGCGTGAAACGCACGTGGACGCTGCCGGCCGTGGCGATCGAGGACGCGCCCCGGTTCTCGTGGCGCGGCAGCCACCTGGACGCCTCGCGCCACTTCATGCCGAAGGAATTCGTGCTGAAGCACATCGAGCTGCTGGCCCAGCACAAGATGAACGTCTTCCACTGGCATCTGACGGACGACCAGGGCTGGCGCATCGAGATCAAGCGCTATCCGCGCCTGACGCAGGTGGGCGCGTGGCGCCGCGACAGCATGCTCGCGTACGATCCGCCGCGCTACGACGGCAAGCCGCACGGCGGCTTTTATACGCAGGACGACATCCGCGAAGTGGTCGCCTGGGCGGCCGCGCGCCACGTGACGATCGTGCCGGAGATCGAGATGCCGGGGCATGCGCAGGCCGCCGTCGCGGCGTATCCCGAGCTGGGCAACCGGCCGGATCGGACACTCCAGGTCGGCACCGACTGGGGCGTGATCCCGCACGTGTTCAACGTGGAAGACGGCACGATCGCCTTCCTGCAGAATGTGCTGGACGAGGTGATGGACCTGTTCCCGGGCCAGACCATCCACGTGGGCGGCGACGAGTGCCCGAAGACGGAATGGGCGCAGTCGCCGGCCGCGCTGGCGCGCATGAAGCAGCTGGGCCTCGTGCCCGCCACAGCCACGCTGCAGGACATCCAGAACTACCGCGACGCGCAGGGCAAGCCCGCCGAACATCCCGCGCTGCACGGCCTGCAGAGCTGGTTCATCGGCCGCATGGATGCCTACCTGACGCGGCACGGCCGCCGCCTGATCGGCTGGGACGAGATCCTGGAAGGCGGCCTCGCGCCGGGCGCCGCCGTGATGAGCTGGCGCGGCGAGGCGGGCGGCATCAAGGCCGCCGGCGCCGGACACGACGTCGTCATGACACCGGAGCGCGAGACCTATTTCGATTTTTACCAGGCCGACCCGAAGAGCCCCGGCTTCCGCGAACCGATGGGCGTGCGCGACGTGACGACGCTCGCGCGCGTGTACGCGTACGACCCGCTGCCGGCCGCGCTGCCGGCGTCGCAGGCGCGCCATGTGCTGGGCAGCCAGGCGCAGTTGTGGACGGAATACATGGCGACCCCGCGCGACGTCGAATACATGGCCTGGCCGCGCCTGGCGGCGCTGGCCGAGGGCCTGTGGACGCCGAAGGCGCTGAAGGAGTACGCCGGGTTCGAGGCGCGCATGCCGGCGGCGCTGGACCGCCTGCAGGTGCAGGACGTGAACTATCGTCCCCTGGAAGGTCCGAAGTAACGATCGCCCGCGGATGCCCCGCGGGCTGCAAGACCTACTGCATGAACCAGCCGTGGCTGACGACGATCGACTGGCCCGTCAGCGCGTTCGACGGGAACGTCGCGAGGAACAGCGCCGTGTGCGCGACGTCTTCCACGGTCGTGAATTCGCCGTCGACCGTCTCCTTCAGCATCACCTTCCTGACGACGTCCTCTTCGCTGATCCCCAGTTCCTTCGCCTGCTCCGGGATCTGCTTGTCGACGAGCGGCGTGCGCACGAAGCCAGGGCAGATCACGTTCGCCCGCACGCCGTGCTTCGCGCCTTCCTTGGCGACGACCTTGGCCAGGCCGACGAGGCCATGCTTCGCGGCGACGTACGGCGCCTTCAGCACGGAGGCTTCCTTCGAGTGCACGGACCCCATGTAGATCACGGTGCCGCCGCGGCCCTGCGCATACATCCGCTTCAGGCATGCGCGCGTCGTGAGGAAGGCGCCATCGAGGTGAATCGCGAGCATCTTCTTCCAGTCGGAGAACTTGAATTCGTCGACCGGCGCGACGATCTGGATGCCCGCGTTCGACACGAGCACGTCGATGCCGCCGAATTGATCGGCCACTTGCGCGATGCCCGCGTCGACCTGTTCCTCGTTCGTCACGTCCATCGCGACGGCCAGCGCGCGTTCGCCGGTGGGATCGAATTCACGCGCGACGGCCTGCGCGGCCTCCAGGTTGAGGTCCGCGATGGCGACCTTCGCGCCATGGTCGAAATAGGTCTTCGCGATCTCTTTGCCGATGCCGCTGGCGGCGCCCGTGACGACGGCGACTTTGTCCTGCATGTTCATGTCGGTTCCTTTTCTGCGGAGGTGGGGAGGGGAAGGGGATGCGCGGGCGGCGTCAGGAAATCGTAGGTGGCCGGGTTGCACTCGAAGCGCGGCAGCCGGAAGATCTCTTCATGCGCGAGCGTCTTCGTCGCATCCGCGTAGCCGGCCTGCCAGTGTTCCTTCATCGTGCGGCGCGAGAATTCGAAATCCTTGTACTGGCCTTCGTAGGTCGGCGAGCGGTAGACCAGTTCGACGATGTTGTACAGCGCGGGATCGGACGCTTCCGCCAGCATTTGCGCCTGCGGCGTCGCGGCCAGTTCGGGCGGCATCATCGCCAGCAGTTCGTTGAAGGCCGTGCGCAGCTTCTCCGTGCGGCGGAATGCGTCGGTCGCGGTGCGCGTGCGGCTCGAATACTGGATCTCCTTCATGCGCGTCGCGACGGCGGCAAGGTCTTTCGGCACTTCGCCGCGCGCGCTCCACAGGTCGACCTGGAACACGAGCGTGTGCAGGCGCGAACGCGCCGACAGTACCCAGTCGAGCGGCGTGTTCGACACCATGCCGCCGTCCCAGTACCGCTCGCCGTCGATCTCCACCGCGTCGAAGCCGGGCGGCAGCGCGCCGCTGGCCATGACGTGTTCCGGCCGGATGCGGTCCTTCGCATTGTCGAAGTAGGCGAAGTTGCCGGTCCTGACGTTGACGGCGCCGATCGACAGCCGCATCTCGCGCGCGTTGATGCGGTCGAAGTCGACGAGGCGCTCCAGCGTCGCCCGAAGGGGCGCCGTGTCGTAGAAACTCGTCGCACCCAGGCCGGGCCACGACAGGTACGGCGGCGGCACGCGCGGTTCGAAGAAGCCGGGCACGCCCTGCATGAGCACTCTTCCGGCCGCGATCTGGTTGACCCACGCGTGCAGCGTGTCGACGAGCGGCACGCCGGTCCACCGGTCGCCCACGATGCCGTCGCTGGCCGTGCTGACCAGTTCCCAGAATTCGCGCAGGCGTTCGACCCGCCGCTCGCGCGGATTGCCCGCGATGATCGCGCTGTTGATGGCGCCGATCGAAATGCCGGACACCCACGTGGGCTCGACGCCCGCTTCCAGCAGCTTTTCGTACACGCCGGCCTGGTACGCACCGAGCGCGCCACCGCCCTGCAGCACGAGTGCGATGCTGTCGAATTCGGTGGCGCAGGCTTTCGGTACTTCGGCGGGCGCCCGCGTGCCTTCGTGCAGTACGCTTTGATCCCGTGTGTTCACGTGCCGGCTCCGTCGCGGAGCGCTGGGGTTGGGTTCATCCATTCCTCGCTGTGTCAATACGAATCGCAAGCGACCTTGCGTTTGGTCAACGTGTCGCTTGGCCGATATTCTCACAAATTTGCGGATGAGGCTGTCGTACGATTGGATGATGCACACCATGTTTACGCGGCGCTGGTATAGTCGCCGGCATGGACGACACCTGGCATCCGCAACTGGACGAACACGGCCGCAAGGTGCGGCTGCGCGCGCCGTCGTGCGAAGCGAACCTGGCTGCGCTGGCCGACCCGCGGGCCGCGGTGACGTTCGTGCCGGGCAGCGTCTGCGCCGGCATGCTGGATGGTGTGCCGCTCGCGGCGTGCACGCGCGCCATGGTCGATGCCGCTTGCGCCGGTGGCGCCACGCTTGTCGAACCGCCGTTCGTCCTCCCGCCGGGGAAGCACGCGGCGGCCGGCGCCGTTGTGCGCGAAGCCGACGGCCGCATCTGGCTCGTGGCGCCGTCGAACGGCTTCGGCGGCTATGCGGTGACCTTTCCGAAAGGGCGCGTCGAACCGGGCCTGCCGCTCCAGGCCACGGCCATCCGCGAGGTATGGGAAGAATCGGGGCTGCTCGTGGAACCCGTGGCCTGGCTAGGCGACTTCCCTCGCACCCAGACCTTTACACGCTTTTACATCGCGCGCCGGATCGGTGGCCATCCCGCGCACATGGGGTGGGAATCGCAAGCCGTCCACCTCGTGACGCCCGCGCAGGCGCGTGGCCTGTTACACCGGGATACCGATCACGCGGTACTCGACGCCCTGAACGCATTTGAGGCGCATCAAGCCTGACGCCAGCCACGCGAGACACGGCAGCCTTTCCAATCTGTAATGTTCGACGACCCTGTTTTTAATTTTCGCTTCAGGTTCGCGGCGTACCGTTTTCATTGCATATCGGAAGCATTTCTTGCCCTGTCCGTCGTCCCTTTTAAGGCTGTCGCCCCGTGAAACTCGCCGCTTACCAAGAGCTCGCCCCGCAGGACCTCGCTCCACCGCAACCCGGCGGCCTGGCCATCCTCGGGGACGATCCCGCACAGCACCGCCAGGTCCTCGACAAGCTCGACGAGCTCGGCTTGCGGCCCTATCTCGCGCCGTTTGAACACGGCCGCGGTTTCGCGCTGTCGGCGGACGCCGCGCATGCGCTCGTGGACGATGGCGACACGCTGAACCTGTGCCGCGATCTCGGCCTCGACACCGCCGCGAACATGGTCCACCTGGAACGCGAGATCGTGCTGGCGCTGCTGGCCGCGCCGCGCCTGCTGCGCTTTGCGAGTGCCGCAGAATTCCTGGCGGCGGTCGCGATCCGGCGCAACATCGTCGTGGCCGCGCGCGCCACCCAGCTCGCGTTCGGCACGGCCGAAGCGGACCGCCCGGCCAGCCACTGGACGTACGACGAAGACCGCGGCTTCACGGTCTTGCCCGGACAGCCGCTGATCGAGGCCCTCACGCTCGCGACGCAGCCCGGTTCGGGCGACGGGCGCATGTACGCGTTCTCCTGCTACCGCGCGACCGAATACGTGATGCTGCTCGGGATCGCGCGCGAACTCGAACGGACCAACCCGCCGCTGCTCGCAGCCTTGCAGCGGCAGTGGGAGACGTCCGCGATCCAGTCGGGCGCCTTCCACGACGTCTTTCTCGTCGAATACGGTTCGTTCGACGCGCCGCTGCCGCCGCGCTGGTACGTGCCGGGCGATCGCGTGTGGTTCCGCAATCCGGACGCGCTTTCGTCGGACGCCTCCGGCTACGAAGGGTCGTGGGTGATCTATCTCGGCAACGGCCTGTTCAGCAATTTCTGGCAGCGCGACCGCCCGTACAGCCTGGTCGCGAAATGCCTGGAGATCTACCACTGGCGCCACGGCACGTATGTCGACGCCGCCGGCGACTTGCGGATGAACGAGGCGATCGTCGCCGCGCACGTGGCGGAGACGGCCGCCAACCCGGCCGCGCTGGCATCCGTCGTCGCGTGCATGTCGCGCCTGCGTGACACGCGCGGCGTGTATGCCGATGGCGGCTGCATCGACGTCTCGCGCGAATTCTCGCGTCCTGTCTGCCCCGGCACCACGGGCATCGTGCTGCCGGGCTGACGGCGCACGGCTGACGGCTTACGGCCTACGGCTTACGGCTCCAGGACGTAGTGGCCGGGCGCATCACGCACGCTGCGTCCTTGTGGAGGCGGCGCCACCCATGGACCGGCCAGGCGGGCCAGCCAATGTTCCCACGCCGGCCACCAGCTGCCTTCCCGCACGCGCGTCTCGGCCTGCCAGGTATCGGGATCGACGTACGGCGCGTCGTGCTCGTGCGTGCTCATCTGGTAACTGCGGTTCGGCGTACCCGGCGGCGACACGACGCCCGCATTGTGGCCGCCCGACGTCAGCAGGAACGTCACCGACGTATCGCTCAGCGGAATGATTTTATAGACGGAGCGCCACGGCGCCACGTGGTCCGTCATCGTGCCGACCGCGAGGATGGGGATGTGGATGTCGGTCAGCGCCACCGGCCGCCCGTTCACGAGGTAGCGCGAGCTGGCCAGGCTGTTCTGCAGGAACAGGTTGCGCAGGTATTGCGAATGCATGCGGTAGGGCATGCGCGTGGCGTCCGCATTCCACGAGGCGAGGTCATTGTCCTTGTCGGGGATGTCGAGCAGGTAGTGGCGCAGGCGGCGCGACCAGATCAGGTCGTTCGAGCGCAGCAGCTGGAAGGCGCCCGCCATCTGGCGCGTATCCAGGTAGCCCTGCTGCCACATCACGGCTTCCAGGAAACTGACCTGGCTCTCGTCGATGAACAGCGACAGCTCGCCCGGCTCCGTGAAGTCGACCTGCGCCGCCAGCAGCGTCATGCTGGCAAGGCGCTCGTCGCCGTCGCGCGCCATCGCCGCCGCCGCGATCGCGAGCAGGGTGCCGCCAAGGCAATAGCCGCACGCATTGATCTGCGGGGCGCCGCTCTCGCGCACGACCGTGTCCAGCGACTCCATGATGCCGTGCCGCCGGTAATCGTCCAGCGACAGGTCGCGGTCGTCGGCCTGCGGATTCTTCCACGAGATCATGTACACGGTGTGGCCATGCTCGACGAGGTAGCGCACGAGCGAGTTGTGCGGGGAGAGGTCGAGGATGTAGTACTTCATGATCCACGCGGGCACGATCAGCAGCGGCACGGCATGCACCTGCGGCGTGACGGGATCGTAGCGCAGCAGTTCGACGAGGTGGTTTTCCATCACGACCTTGCCGGGCGTAATGGCGACGTCGCGCCCGGGCCGGAGGCTGACGGGCGCCGACGTGCCGGCCAGCGCGCGGCGCATGTCCGTGCCCGCGCGGGCCATGCCGTGCACGAGGTTCTGCCCGCCGCTGGCGAACGTGACCTGCTGCGCGACCGGATTGGTGGCGATGAAGTTCGACGGCGCGATACCGTCGAGCAGCTGGCGCGCGACGAACGTGACCACGTCGCCGTGGTGCGACGACACGCCCCGCACGCCGGCCGTGGCCCGGTGCCACCATTGCTGCGTGAGCAGGAAGCCCTGGCTCAGCTGGTTCCACGGCCACGCATGCCAGAGCGGATCGCTGAAGCGCTTGTCCTGGGCCAGCGGCTGCACGGGCTCGGCCGGCGTGCCGAACATGGCGCTGGCACTGTACTGCAGCCAGCGCTGCATGTTGCTCGCGGCCTGCACGCCCAGCTCCAGCTGCTTGGCGGGCGAGAGCAGCAGGTGGGTGGCCCAGTCGTGCCACGCGCCGGCCAGCGCCGCCGGCGACACGTAGCCGGTCAGGCGCCCCAGCGCGGCGTTCAGCGCGAGGTCGACGTGCGCGTGTTCGACGCTGGCCTCGGGATAGCGCGGTCGCGCGCCGCCCTGCCACGTGCTGGCCTCGCGCCGCTGTTCGCTTGGCGGGATGTCGGACAGGATATTCATGATGCGATGCCTCCGAAGCAGGGCTGGAAGCACGTTTGACCAGAATCCGGCGAGTAAGTGCCGCACCATGGCGGTGCGTTCGCTTGATATGGCACAGATGCCCGTCATGGAGAGCCGTCTATCATTGTTTACGGCGAGGTAGCAAAGCGGTTATGCGACGGCTTGCAAAGCCGTTCAGACGTGTTCGACTCACGTCCTCGCCTTTCACTCTTCTTCCACACCGCTCCCCCACTTGAAGTTGTTGACCCCGGCCCGAAAAGCCGATAGCATTCGGTCAAATGACAACGTTGGACAATCTGCGGTGAGAGACAACCGCGACACCAGCGCTGACCAGTTCGAAGACCCGAAAGGGCGGAGGAGACGAGGTGTCGACCATTCACGATGTCGCCGAAAAAGCCGGCGTATCGATCAAGACCGTGTCGCGCGTGCTGAACGATGCGAGCAGCGTGTCGGAAAAGACCCGCCAGCGGATCGAGCACGCCATGCAGGCGCTCGACTTCGCGCCGTCCGCCGCCGCGCGCATGCTGCGCGGGCGCCCGACCGATCTCGTGGCCGTCATCGCGGACCAGCTCACCACGACGCCCGATTCGTCCGAGATCATCAAGGGCATCCAGTCCGTCTGCGAAGACCTGGGCAAGATGCTCATCATCGGCGAGACGGGCGGACAGGCGCACGTCGCCAGCCGCCTGGTGGCCGACATGCGCACCCGCCGTGTGGAGGCGATCATCTTCGCCACCACGTTCCACCGTCCCGTGACGGTCACCGACACGCTGGGCCAGACGCCGGCCGTGCTCGCGAACTGCTTTGAAGCGGCATCCCGGTTCGCGGAGGTCATCCCGGACGACGAGGGCGGCGGCTATGCGGCGGCCGAGACCGTGCTGCGCGCCGGCCACCGCAAGATCGCGTTCCTGCAGCTGATCGAGGGCATGGTGGCGACGCGCCTGCGCCTGCAGGGTTTTCGCCGCGCCATGCAGGACCACGGCGTAAGGCCGAACGCCGCCTGGCTGCTGCACGGCGCCACGCCCGGTGTCGAGGACGAGTTCGCGCAGTTGCGGACGACGATCGACGGCCTGTTCGCGGGCGCCGAACGTCCGACGGCCATCCTGTGCGGGAACGACAAGATGGCGATCCGCGTGATCTTCCTGCTGCAGCGGCGCGGCCTGCGGGTGCCGGAAGACGTGTCCGTCGTCGGCTTCGACGACTTCCGGCTTCTGTCGGAGGCGTCCGATCCCGGCCTGACGACCGTCACCCTGCCATATCGCGAGATCGGTGCGCTCGCCGCGCGGCGGGCGCTCGCCAAGGACCTGGAGCCGGGCATCGTCCGCGTGCCATGCCGCGCCGTGCTGCGCGGTACCGTGGCGGCGCCGTCGGGTGGCAAGGCGGGACAATGATGAAACGGGCGCTGCTTCCGGTACTCGCCATGGTGGCGCCGCCCGCCCTGGCGGCGCCCATCGACATTACCGTGTGGCGCCACGATACCGGCGACGCCGAAATGGTCGCGAGCCGGAACATGGTCGACCGGTTCAACCGCGCCCAGGACAAGTGGAAAGTCGTCGTCGAGACGATCCCGCAAGGCACGTACACGGAATCGATCACGGCGGCGTCCCTCGTCGGGCACCTGCCGTGCGTCATGGCGATCGACCAGCCGGCCGTGCCCAACTTCGCGTGGGCCGGCACCATCCGTCCGCTCGACCGGCTGCTGCCGGCGTCGGCGCTGCAACCGTTGCTGCCGGGCGGGCGCGGCACGTACCAGGGACGGCTCTACAGCGTGGGCCAGTTCGACGTCGTGCTGGCGCTGTTCGCGCGCCGGTCGCGGCTCGCCGCCGAGGGCATCCGCGTGGCGACCATCGATCAGCCCTACTCGGCGCGCGAACTCCACGACATCCTGCTGAAGGCCAAACGCGCCGGCCATTATCGCTATCCGCTCGACCTGAACGGCAAGGCGACAGGCGAGTGGTTCAGTTATGCCTTCTCGCCCTGGCTCGAGAGCGCCGGGGCGGACTTGATCGACCGCGGCAACTACCTGCGCGTCGAGGGTGTGCTCAACGGCGACGCCGCCGTGGGTGTCGCCCGCTACTACGGCCGCCTGTTCAGGGACCGTCTCGCCGAACGCAATCCCGCCGACGACAAGAGCTTCGAACAGGGGCGCTCGCTGCTCCAGTACACCGGGTCGTGGAAGGCGCGCGACTACAGCGAACGCTTCGGCGACGATCTCGTCGTGATGCCGCCGCCCGATTTCGGCCATGGCCCCCGGATCGGCGCGGCGTCCTGGCAGTGGGCGGTGTCGAGCAGCTGTCCTTATCCGGCGGGTGCCGCGGCGTTTCTCGAGCACGTGCTGTCCGCACGGGAGATGGCCGAGTTCTCGCGCATGACCGGGCTGGTCCCCGTCACGGCGGATGCCGCGGCGCTCACGGCGCACTACCGCCCGGGCGGCGCCTGGCGCATCTATTTCGACTTCGCCGCTCGCTATGCGCGGCCGCGGCCCGCGACGCCGGGTTACCCCGCGATCTCGGCCGCGTTCGAGAAGGCCATGGCGGACGTCCGTGCCGGGAAGGATGCGGCCGAGGCGATGGACGAGGCGGTCGAGACGATCGAACACGACATCGCCCGCAACGGCGGCTACGGGTTCATCCGGCACGACGCGGTGGCGCGCCAATGAAGACACTGCCCGGCCGCGACCATCCGCTGGCGATCGCCGGCTTCGCCGGTCCGGCGCTGCTGCTGCTCGGCTTCTTCATGCTGTTGCCGCTGCTGATCGCGGCCGGCGCCACGTTCACCGATCACCGGCTGGTGTCGCCGGCGCCGACCCGCTACGTCGGCCTGGAGAACTACCGGCGCCTGCTGGCCCTGCAGGTGGTCGAGGTCGGGCCGCTGCGCGACGCGGCCGGCGCGGCGTTGCGCGACGAGGAGGGCATCCGCTTCCCCACGTGGCGCCAGACGCGCCGCGCGCAGCCGCAGCTGGCGCAATACCGGCCGGCGTGGCAGGTCCAGCTGGGCGAGCGCCGGTTCGTGCTGGCCGCGACGGACCCGCTGTTCTACCGCTCCCTCATCAACACCTTCCTGTTCGCGCTGCTGGTGCTGCCGCTGCAATGCGGCGCGGCGCTGGGGCTGGCGCTGCTGGTGAACCAGCGCATCGCCGGGCGCGTCTTCTTCCGCACCGTGTATTTCGCGCCCGTCGTGACGTCGATGGTGGTCGCGTCCATCGTCTGGTCGTTCATGCTGAACACCGACCGCGGCATGATCAACGAACTGCTGCGCGCCGTGACGGGCGATCCGAACGTCGGGCCGGACTGGCTGGGCGAGCCCCGCTATGCGCTGCCCGCCATCGCCATCATGTCGGCCTGGCAGGGCGCAGGATTCCAGATGCTCGTGTTCCTCGCCGGCCTGCAGTCGATCGCGCCGGAGCTGTACGAGGCCGCGACCCTGATGGGCGCGAATGCGTGGCAGCGCTTCGTGCACGTCACCTTGCCGGGGCTGCGCAACACCATCGTCTTCGTCGTCGTGTCGACCCTGCTGCTGGCGTTCGGCCTGTTCACCCAGGTCGACGTGATGACGCAGGGCGGACCGCTCGATTCGACGACGACCGTCGTGTACCACGCCGTGCGTACCGGGTTCCGCCAGCAGGACATCGGGTACGGCTCGACCATCGCCATGGTCTTCTTCGGCATCGTGCTGCTCGTCGCCGTGCTGCAGCGCGTCCTCGTCGCGCGGGGGGAGAACGCATGAAGCCGTTCCTCCGCATCGCCTTCCTGGTCGCCGTCATGGGCGTGCTCGGCGTCGTGTTCGCGGCCCCGCTGCTGTTCATGTTCGCGTCGTCGTTCAAGCGCGACGACGCCATCTTCGCCAACCTCGCCAGCTGGTCCGCGTTCGTCCCCGATGCGGGATGGTCGCTGGCCAACTACGCGGCGATCTTCGAGCGCAGCAACCTCCCGTTGTTCCTGCTGAATTCCACGACCATCGCCGCGTGCGTCGTCGTCGGCGGCGTCCTGGTCAACAGCATGCTCGCGTTTTCGCTGAGCCGCATGCGCTGGCGCGGCCGCCGCGCGGTGCTGGCCGTGGTGGTCGCGCTGATGATCGTCCCGTTCGAAGTCATCGCCATTCCCCTGCTGTCGCTGGTCGCGCGCCTGCCCTGGCCCGGCATCGAACAGGGCGCGCTGACGTGGCACATCGGCTGGTTCAACAGCCTGCACGTGCAGATCATCCCGTTCCTCGCCAACGCCTTCTGCGTCTTCCTGTTCTACCAGTTTTTCCGCGACATCCCGCGCGAGCTGGACGAAGCGGCCAGGATGGACGGCGCCGGACCGTGGACCCTGTTCTTCCGCATCATCCTGCCCAACAGCCGCCCGGTGATCGCGACGGCCGCGATCGTGCTCTTCATCGCGGCGTGGAACCAGTACCTGTGGCCGATCATGGTCGTGCAGGGCGAAGCGGCGCGCCCCGTGCAGCCGGGCATCCAGCAATTCTTCGGGCGTTCCAATTCCTGGGGCCAGATCATGGCCTACGCGTCCGTGGTCACGCTGCCCGTGCTCGCCGTATTCCTCGCGTTCCAGCGCCAGTTCGTCGCCTCGGTGGCGGGTTCCGGCATCAAGGGCTGAATCGATTCAATCATCATGACACTCAAACTCGACGACAAATACATCTGGGATTTCTGGCACTACGCGGAAGGCGACGCCCAGCACCTGTTCATGCTGCAGGCCGACCGCGCGATCGGCGATCCGGACCTGCGCCACTGGAACGTCTCCATCGGCCACGCCGTGTCGCGTGACCTGCGGCACTGGGACTACCGCGGCACCGTGTTCGGGCCGTCCGCCGGACCCGCATGGGACGACTTCACGACGTGGACCGGTTCCGTGATCCATGCGGAAGGCCGCTACCACCTGTTCTACACGGGGACGTGCCGCGCCGAGAACGGGCTGCGCCAGCGCATCGGCCACGCGACCTCGAGCAGCATCGACGGCCCGTGGACCCGCGTCGGCGACGGCCTCGCGCTGGATCTCGACGAACGCTTTTACGAAGAACATGCGGAGGGCCGCTGGCACGACCGCGCGCTGCGCGACCCGTGGGTGCTGCCGGACCGGATCGACGGCATGTACCACATGTTCTTCACGGCGCGCCGCAACGACGGCCCCACGTTCGAGCGCGGCGTCATCGGCCATGCCGTCTCGCCCGACCTCGTGCACTGGGAAGCGACGGCGCCCGTGTACGAGGGCGGCCACTACGGCCAGCTGGAAGTGCCGCAGGTGTTCGCGCGCGACGGGCAGTGGTTCTGCACCTTCTGCAACGTGCGCGACCACTGGGCCGAGGCGCAGCGCGCGCGGCAGGGCGGCGGCGTCTCGGGCACGCATTACCTCGTGGCCGGGAATCCGCTCGGCCCGTGGCAACCGGCCGAAGGCTTCCTGGATGGCGACGTACCGTGCCGGCGCTATGCGGGCAAGATCCTGCGCGACCCGGTGACGGGCGAGGACTGCCTGATGGCCTTTCTCGATGCGGGGCCGGACGGCCGGTTCGTCGGCCAGATCAGCGACCCGATCCCGCTGCGCTTCGAGCATGGCCGCTACCGGCTGGACGACATTTTGGCGCCGGAATGACAACGATGGACAACCATCCTTGAGGAGACACCGTGATTCCCTTTGACCAGACAAGCCGGCCGTGGCGGCGCGGCGTGGCTGCAATGCTGCTGGCGCTGATCGCGCCGGCCCGTGCCGGAGCGGCTGCCGACATCGCCGCCTGGCCGCTCGACGAGCAGCGCGGCAGCAGGACGACGGAAGCCGTCTCGGGCCGCCACGACCCCGTCGACTACGTCTTCAACCATGCCCGCTTCAAGCCGGATTCCGACCCGCTGTGGCGCCCGGCCACGGCGTGCGTCAAGGGCGGCTGCCTGCTGTTCGACGGCTACTCCACGGACATCACGGCACCCGGCCTCGCGGCGGCGCAGCTGGGCGCCGGCTGGACGATCAGTGCGTGGGTGGCGCCGCATGCGTTCGAATGGGGCGACGGCGGTCAGTACTCGGCGTTCCTCAGCCAGTTCGACGAGGGCAGCAAGACCGGCTTCGCGTTCGGGATGTATCGCTTCGGTACCTGGGGCATCAAGCTGGGATTCGGCAGCGCGGAATTCGACCTGCGCGTGAGCGACCGCAAGCTGCCGAAGGACGCGTGGTCGCACGTGGCGGCCAGCTACGATCCGCGCGGCCGCGTGGTCCGGCTGTTCCTCGACGGCGAACAGGTGGCGGCCGGCACGGCGCCGGCGGAAGGCAACTTCGCGTTGCCCGCGCGGGCGCTGACGATCGGCCGCTATTCGCAGCCGCGCACCGTGGAGGGCGTGTTCCAGCTGAATACCTTCCTCGGCCTGATGGACGAGGTCCGCATCACGGCGGGCGCCGCGACGGGGGAGGATATCGCCCGCAAGGTGCACGCCGACCTGGCGTCCCGCGGCGGCAGGGCGCCCGTGCTGGCGCAGGCCGACGTCACCATCGCACCCGTCACGTTCGCCGGCGACCACCATCGCCCGCAGTACCACGCGATGCCGGATTCCGGCTGGATGAACGAACCGCATGCGCCGTTCTACCAGGACGGCCGCTACCACCTGTTCTTCCAGAAGAACCCGTTCGGCCCGTTCTGGCACCAGATCCATTGGGGGCACTGGGTCAGCCCGGACATGGTCCACTGGCGCGAGCTGCCCATCGCGCTGGCACCGGAAGACGACACGCTCGCGCCGGACGGCATCTGGTCCGGCAGCGCCACGCATGCGCGCGAAGGCACGCCGGTGCTGTTCTTCACGGCGGGAAACGACAAGGCGCCCATCCACGAGCGCACCGGTCTCGCGCGGCCTGCGGATGCGGACCTGGTGCGGTGGACGAAGCATCCGGTGCCGGTGACCGAGCAGCAGCCGGGCCCCGGGCACACGGGCGATTTCCGCGACCCGTTCGTGTTCCGCGACGACGCCGGCGACCGCTGGTTCCAGCTCGTGGGCTCGCGCATCGCGGGCGGTAGCGGCACGGCGCTCGTCCACGAATCGTCCGACCTCGTCCACTGGCGGTATCGGGGGCCGCTGTTCACGCTCGATGCGCAGCGCTATCCCGGCTTCGACAAGACGTTCGAGCTGCCCGTGCTGCTGCCGATCGGGATGGGGACGGACGGCCGCCCCCGTCACGTGTTCCTCACGGACGTGGGGGCGCAGGCGTACTACTGGATCGGCGTGTTCGACCCCTCCGCCGCGCGTTTCGTGCCGGACCGCGAGGCCCCGCGCGTGTTCGACCTGGGCGATCACCATTTTTCCGGTCCCAGCGGCTTCGTCGATGCCAGGACGGGACGGACCATCGTGTTTTCGATCGCCCAGGGCGAACGCACCCTGCGCGACGAATGGGCGAGCGGCTGGGCCCACAACGCGGGCCTGCCCGTGACGCTCGCGATCGGCCCGGACGACGACCTGCGCCTGGCGCCCATCGACGAACTCCGGAGCCTGCGCCAGGAGGTGTTGCTGGACCTGGCCGACGTCACGCCCGCCGCTGCGGCGGCCCGGCTGGCAACGATCAAGGGCGACGCGCTGGAAGTGGAACTGGACATGGAACTTGAACCGGCGGCGGACGGCCATGCGCGGCGCGGGCTCGTCGTCCGCAAGACGCCCGACGATGCGGAGCACACGGACCTCGTCGTGGATACCGCGCGCAAGCGTTTCGAGATCGACCGCACGCACACGACGCGGGATGCGGACGCCCGCTCGCGCGGCGTGCAGGGCGGCGCGTTCGACCTGCGCGGCGAGCACGTGCGCCTGCGCGTGTTCGTGGACCGGTCGATGGTCGAAGCTTATGTCAACGAACGCAAGAGCATCACGAGCCGCATGTATCCGTCGCGGCTTGACGCGACCGGGCTCGGGTTGATCGCGGCGGCGGGCGACCGTGTCGTCTGGCTGAAAGTATGGCGCATGGGCGGGCTGGATGCGGAGGCCTCGACATGGCATCCATCACGTTGACCGGCGTGGGCAAGACCTACGCAGGCAAGCGCGCCAACCGCGTCCTCGAGGACATCTCGTTCTCGATCGCGGACGGCGAGTTCGTCGTGCTGGTCGGTCCTTCGGGCTGCGGCAAATCGACCGTCCTGCGCATGATCGCGGGCCTGGAAGAGGCGAGCGGCGGCGAGATCCGCATCGACGGCGCGCGCGTCAACGAGACGCCGCCGGCCCGGCGCGGCCTGGCGATGGTGTTCCAGGGCTATGCGCTGTACGCGCACATGACCGTGTTCGAGAACATCGCCTTCGGCCTGCGCCTCGCACGCGTGCCGAAGAAGGAGGTCGAGGCATCCGTACGCACGGTCGCGCGCATGCTGCAGCTCGAGCACCTGCTGGACCGCAAGCCGCCGCAGCTGTCGGGCGGGCAGCGCCAGCGCGTGGCGATCGGCCGCGCCATCGTGCGCAAGCCGCGCGCCTTCCTGTTCGACGAACCGCTGTCGAACCTGGACGCCGCCCTGCGCGCCGACATGCGCGTCGAGATCGCGCGGCTGCACAAGCAGCTGGGCGCGACGATGGTCTACGTGACCCACGACCAGGTCGAGGCAATGACCCTGGCCGACCGCATCGTCGTGCTGGGGCCGACGGGCGTGCAGCAGGTCGGGGCGCCGATGTCGTTGTACGAGCGGCCCGCGAACGTGTTCGTCGCCGGCTTCATCGGCATGCCGAAGATGAACCTCGTCGACGGCACCGTCGACGCGCAGGGCCGGCTCGCGCTGGGCGGCGTGGCGCTGGACTGGCGCGGCCCGGCCGCAAGCGGCACCCCGGTGACGGTCGGCGTGCGGCCCGAACATCTCGTGCCGGATGCCGCGGGGCCGATCCGCGGCGGCGTCGCGCTCGTCGAGCGGCTCGGCGCGGAATCGCACGTGCACCTGGATGTCGCGGGGCTGGCGCGGCCCCTCGTGGTGTCCATCAAGGAGACGCCGCCGCCGCCGGGCAGCGCCTGGGCCGTCGCGCCCGCGGACGGCGCGCTGCACGTATTCGGACCGGACGGCAGGCGTATCGAAAACAATGTCAATCAGCAGGAGGAAGCATGATCGTAGTGTGTGGTGAAGCGTTGTTCGATGTGTTCGCGGCCGGGGAGGGGGAGAAAAGCGGGCGGCCGCCATCGACCTGTCGGCCTGCCAGGGCGGTTCGCCGTTCAACCTGGCGACCGGCGTGGCGCGGCTGGGTGGCACCGCGTCGTTCTTCGGCGGCCTGTCGCGCGACCTGTTCGGCCGCAAGCTGCACGCGGCGCTGGCGGCCGAGGGCGTGGACCTGTCCGCCGCGCCGCGTCCGGACGCGCCCACCGCGCTCGTGATGGTCAGCGTCGACGAGCGCGGCGTGCCCCTCTACACGTTCTACGGCAGCGGCACGGCCGACCGCATGGTGACCCAGGCCGACCTGGCGAGCGTGCCCGCCGACGCGGCCGCGATCCACGTGGGCTCGTACTGCATGGTCGTCGAGCCCGTGGCGTCCGCCTTGCGCGCGCTGGTCGACCGGCAGCGCGGCCGCAGCCTCATCGTCTACGACCCGAACGTCCGGCTGACCATCGAGCCCGATGTCGACACGTGGCGCGAATCCGTGCGCTGGATGCAGCGCCGCGCCGACGTGCTCAAGGTCAGCGAGGAAGACATCCACGCGCTGTATCCGGGCATGCGCGTCGACACGTTCATCGCGCAGTCGCTGGAAGCCGGCGTGGCCCTCGTCGTCGTGACATGGGGCGAGCGGGGCGTGGTGGCGGTCACGCGCTCGCAGCTGGCGGTGGAAGTGCCGGCCGTCCCCGTCACGGTCGTGGACACGGTCGGCGCCGGCGACACGTTCCAGGCCGGCCTGCTCGCCTGGCTGCAGCGCGCCGGCAAGCTCACCCGGCGCGCGGTGGAAGGCCTGGTCCAGGACGAACTGGTGGAGGCGTTGCGTTTCGCCGCGCGCGCCGCCGCCGTCACCTGCTCGCGCCGCGGCGCGGACCTGCCGTACACGAGCGAACTGGCCGATGTGGAAGGTTTCGAATTTTTTTAAGAATTTTTTCAAAAGAAATGACAACGTTGGACATCCGGTTCAAAAGACCGGCAGCTGGAAAAGCGAAGGCAAAGAAGTCAATATCACACAGGAGATAAATACAAATGCGTTACTCGCTCACCCCCTATATCGGCCGCTCGGCCGCCCTCGTCATCGCGCTGGCGCCCGCCCTCGCGTTCGCGCAGCAGCAGGCTGGCGCGGCCGCGGAGCAGTCCGCGGCCAAGGCCGACGAGCCCAATAACGTCGTGATCGTCACGGGCGTGACCCGGACGACGACGAAGAAGAACGCCACGTTCTCGATCAACACGCTGAGCGCGGAAGACATCCAGCGCCTGGCGCCGATGAGTACCGCCGACCTGCTGGGCAACCTGCCGGGCATCTATGCCGAGGGCAGCACCGCCGGCGAGGCCAGCAACAACATCACGGTGCGCGGCCTGCCCGTGGTCGGCGGCTTCCGTTTCGCGCCGCAGCTGATCGACGGCCTGCCGGCGTACGAGGAATCGGAAGCCCCGTTCCTGAACAACGACGTGTTCGTGCGCGACGACCTGATGACGGAAAGCGTGGAGGCGGTGAAGGGCGGCCCCGGCGGCATCCTGTATTCGAACGGCCTGGGCGCGACCATCAACCACATCACGCGCACGGGCGGCGACCACCTGGAAGGCGGCTACAAGCTCGAATACGCGGACTACGGCTTCATCCGCCAGGACGCGTTCGTGTCCGGCCCGCTGGGCAGGAACCTGACCGGCGCCGTCGGCGGCTACTACCGCAGGAGTCAAGGTATCCGCGATACGGGCTACACGGCGGACCGCGGCGGCCAGATCCGCGGCAACGTCATCTACACGAGCGACGACCGCCGGACGACGGCCCGCTTCGACGCGCTCGTCATCAACGACCGCACGGCGTTCTACCAGAACCTGCCGATCTCGGTGCCGCGCTTCACCCAGTCCGGCACGCCGGCGCATCCGACGGTCCTCAGCCAGGACACCATCCAGCCGCTGGGCATCGATTTCGCGCACGGCACGACGGCGTCGCCCTACAACCGCCGCTTCAACATGATCGGCGAATACGGCACGCGCACGATCGACCAGGCCGACGGCATCCACCCCGACTTCAAGATGTTCACCTTGAAGCTGGGGCATGACTTCGACTCCGGCCTGAAGGTCACGGCCGGCCTGCGCCACACGGGCGGCAGCAGCGGGTTCAATTCGGTCTTCACGGGCAACGACACGGCGACGGCGGCCACGTTCCTGAACGCGCGCTTCCAGAACGACGTGATCTCGCCGGCGCACGGGGCGGCGCTGGGCTGCAACCTGAGCAATGCGAAACTGGTCGGCTACTTCAAGAGCGGCACGTGCGCGGACTTCGCCAACATCAGCCGCGAGGACTTCATCGCGAAGTACGGAAAGGGCGCCGGCGTCGTCGGCACCTACCGGAACGACGGCACGCGCGTGGCGCCGGGGACCTACATGAACTTCCTGGTGCCGTTCATCGCGGACACCGACGCGGCCAGCACGGTGCTCGACCTGAAGGGCCAGCAGACGTTCAAGGCGGCCGGCACGCACGACCTGACGTTCGGCGTGTACCGCAGCCACTACACCTACGATCCGAACTTCCAGGCCGGGCTGCTCGTGTCGGAAAGCGCCCCCAACGCGCGCCTCATCGACCTGACGGTGGTCGATGCCGCCGGCAACCAGGTGGGCCCGTCGCTGACGTCGGGTGGCGCGATCCTGCCCGGCTGGTTCGGCTGGGTCAGCCACATCAAGGCCGATGGCCATGCGGCCTACCTGCTCGACCACTGGGAAACGCTGCAGGGCAAGCTGAAGATCGACGCGGGCGTGCGCTGGCAGGACGTGCGGGCCAACGTCGACCGCCGCGACCGCAACACGGCGGTCGACCTGACGCCGGCGAACGTCGTCGTCGGCTCCACCCAGGATACCGCGGCGGACAACGAGATCCAGTTCCCCGGCCAGCCCAACCTGCTGAACAAGACCTATCACGGCATCGGCTGGTCGCTCGGCGGCAACTACAGCTTCAGCCGGCCCCTCGCCGTGTACGCGCTGGCGTCGTACTCGTTCCGCCTGCCGAGCCTCGAGGACCTCAACAACCTGAGCACTGCGGGCGCAGTGGTGGTAAACGGGCGCCCGGTCGAGCTCAGCGCCGTCGAGCACATCCGCCAGTACGAAGGCGGCCTGCGCTACCTGACGCGCGAGTTCGGCGCCTCCGTTGCGCTGTTCTACAACAAGTTCTCGCCGCGCAGCGCCGTGAACATCTACAAGGACTTCCAGTCGCCGGCATGCTCCACGCTCGGCGGCGTCACGCAGATCAACTCGTGCCCGGACGTGGCCCAGCTGTACAAGCGCGGCGTGCGCAACGTCGGCACGGAGATCGAACTGAGCTGGCGTCCGCGCATGATCGAAGGGCTCGAACTGAAGGGTAACGTCGTGGCGCAGAATCCGAAGGTCGACGGTGCGCGCTACCAGATCACGCAGGAGGACAAGGATCCCCAGGGCGTGATCACGGGCTACCACTACGTGCAGATCAGCGAAGACGGCCGCCGTCCGCGCCGCCTGGCCAAGATCATGGCCAACTTCCAGCCGTCGTACGACCTGCTGGCCATGACGGGCATCCCGATGACGGTGTACGGACAATACCAGTACGTCGGCGACCGGTTCTCCGAGGCGACCGATACCAACGTGACCCTGCTGCCGTCCTACCACATCATCAACATGGGCGCGCAATACCAGGTCTCGTCGCGCTGGATGGCGCAGCTGCACGTGGCCAACCTCACGAACCAGCTGTCGTTCACGGAAGGCGATCCGCTGTTCTCCGACCTGCTGTCGCCGGACGGTACCCGTAACCGGGGTATCGCGCGGCCACTGTTCGGCCGCACGATCCGCGCCAGCCTCACGTACCGCTTCTGAGCGCACCGACGACTGCACCACGGGCGGCCGGGAGGCTGCCCGTCTCCGACACCAACAAGGAATTCCTGTGGCTTTGACCTTCCGATTCTCTTTGCTCGCCCTCGGCGCGGCGCTGCTGGCCGCCGGCTGCGCGAGCGGCTCGCCCGATCCCGCCCCGACCTACGGTGAGCCATTCCGCCCGCAACTGTCGTTCTCCCCGCAACGCAACTGGATGAACGATCCGAACGGCCTCGTGTACCACGACGGCGAGTATCACCTGTTTTACCAGTACAACCCGAACCAGAACACCTGGGGCGACATGTCCTGGGGCCACGCGGTCAGCCCCGATCTGCTGCATTGGACCGAGCTGCCGCTGGCGCTGCCCGTCGAACAGGATGCGAGGGGCCAACCCACGCAGATGTTCTTCTCGGGCAGCGCCGTCGTCGATCACGCCAACACCAGCGGATTCGGCCAGCCGGGCAAGCCGGCCATGGTGGCCATGTATACGTCCATGTTTCCGCAGGCGCGGACGGTGAACGGCAAGCCTGTGCGCGCGGGCACGCAGGCACAGTCGATCGCCTACAGCCTCGATCGCGGCCGCACGTGGACGCAGTACGCCGGCAACCCGGTGCTGCCGGAGCCGCCCGCGCCCTACGCGGCCGAGTACCGCGAATTCCGCGACCCGAAGATGTTCTGGTACGAGCCCGGACACAAGTGGGTATTGGCGACGGTCGCCGCGAAGCAGCACAAGGCATTGTTCTACAGTTCGCGCGACCTGGTCCACTGGGAGTGGACGGGCGAGTTCGGCCCGGCCGGCGCGACCGGCGGCGTGTGGGAGTGCCCCGACCTGATCGAATTGCCGGTCGACGGCGACCCGGCGCAACGCAAATGGGTTCTCGTCATCAGCCTCAATCCCGGCGGTCCGGCGGGCGGGTCGGGCATGCAGTACTTCGTCGGCGACTTCGACGGCAAGACCTTTACGCGCGACCGCGATGCCGCGGGCGACGCGCCGCGGTGGCTCGACTACGGCGCCGATTTCTACGCGGGCGTGACGTACAACGATGCGCCGGGCGGCCGCAAGCTGCTGGTCGGCTGGATGAACAACTGGCTGTACGGCGAGAAGGTGCCGACAGCGCCGTGGCGCAGCGCCCAGTCGCTGCCGCGCGAACTGGGGCTGCGCACGGTGAACGGGCAGGTGAAGCTCGTGCAGCAGCCGATCGCCCAGGCGCAGGGTTTGCGCGGCCGGTCGCTGTACAGCGGGGCCGGACAGGCCATCGCGCGCGGTACGAAGGCGGTGCCGCTGGCCGGCACGGCGAGTGCGCCGCTGGAATTGAAGATGGTCCTGCAACCGGGCACCGCGACGCGTGCCGGCATCCGCCTGGGACAGGGGACCTATACCGAGATCGGCTACGACGCGAAGCAGGGCGCCGTGTACGTGGACCGCACGACGTCGGGCGAAACCGGCTTCCATCCGCAGTTCGCCGCGCGCCACACCGCGCCGGTCGCGCTGCGCGCTGGGGGGCTGCCGCTGCGCATCTTCGTGGACCGGGGCTCGGTGACGGTGTTCGCCGGCGACGGCGAGGCGGTACTGACCGACCAGGTGTTCCCGCCCGCCGGGGCGGGGGGCGTGAGCCTGTTCAGCGTGGACGGCGACGCGCAGGTGCGCGACCTGGACATCTGGTCCCTGAATTCGATCTGGAAGGAAGCACGATGAATACGTTGTTGAAGGGAACCCTGGTCGGCGGCCTGGCGGGGCTGCTGTTCGGTTTCGATACGGCGGTCATCGCCGGCACCACGCAAGGCCTCACGCAGGCCTTCCGGCTCGACCCGTCGGGCCTCGGCATGACCGTGTCGAGCGCGTTGTGGGGCACCTTGCTGGGCGCGCTGTTCGCGGGCCGCCCGGGCGACCGCTTCGGGGCACGCAACTGCCTGCGCGCCATCGCGGGCCTGTACATCGTCTCGGCGCTGGGCTGCCTGTTCGCGCCCAGCCTGGCGGTGCTGGTCGCGGCGCGCGTGCTGGGCGGGATCGCCATCGGCGCCTCGTCCGTGCTGGCGCCGATCTACCTGGCGGAGATCGCCCCGGCGCACCGGCGCGGGATGCTGGTCGGCGCCTTCCAGTTCAACATCGTGCTGGGCATCCTCGTCGCGTACCTGAGCAATTACCTCGTCGGCCTGGCCGACCTGGGTGCCGACGAGTGGCGCTGGAAATTCGGCGTGGCGGCGCTTCCGGCGCTGCTGTTGTGCGGCCTCCTGTTCGTGATTCCCAACAGCCCGCGCTGGCTGGCCGTGAAGGGCAGGACGAAGGAGGCGGAACAGGTGCTGCGCGAGATCGGCGCCGCCGACGTCGCGGGCGAGCTGGCCCGCTACGCGCGCAGCCACGTCGCCGCGGGTTCGACGCTGTCCTGGAGCCGCTACCGCAAGCCGATGCTGCTGGCGTTCGCGATCGCGGCGTTCAACCAGCTGTCGGGCATCAACGCCATCCTCTACTATGCGAACGACATCTTCGCGGCGGCCGGATTCGGCAAGGTATCGGCGGACCTGCAGTCGGTGATGATCGGCGCGACGAATTTGCTGTTCACACTGCTGGCGCTGACCGTCATCGACCGCCTGGGCCGCAAGACGTTGCTGATCGTGGGCTCGGTCGGCATGGTCGTCGCGCTGACGGGAACGGCATGGATCCAGTGGAGCGGCATGCACCGCGACCTGCTGCTGTGGGCGCTGGTGCTGTTCATCGCGGCGTTCGCGTTCTCGCAGGGCGCGGTGATCTGGGTGTACATCTCCGAGATCTTCCCGACCGAGGTGCGGGCGCGCGGGCAGAGTCTTGGCGCGTCCACGCACTGGCTCATGGATGCCATCGTCGCCGGCGTGTTCCCGGCGATGGCGGCGCGCTCGAACGGCCTGCCGTTCGTCCTGTTCGCGCTGGCGATGCTTGTGCAGCTGTTCGTCGTGGCGCGCTGGTTCGTCGAGACGAAGGGAACGCGGCTGGAGGATATCGACGTGTGACGGGCGTGCCCGCCAGGCCGTCAATGCGGGAAGACGGCCCTGGCGGCTGCATCCGGCCGGTCCGCCGGCTGTGCATACATCTGCATCTGCGAAACGGGATGGTAGCGCCGGTGCCACGGCCGCGTCAGGACGCGCAGCGCGACGTCGAACGGCACGCCGTTTTCGCACAGGGTGCGCGCCGCATACGCGGTACCCTCGGCGGCGCTCGCGCTGATCACGGCGTCGACGAGGAGGGCGGTGACCAGGTCGGTCCGCTGCCCGGAACCGGCGGGTGCCGCCTGTGAGGGGGGCGCGCAGTGCGGACAGGCCACCCGGAGCGTGCAGCCGCACCCGGTACACGTGCACTCGACGATGTTCTTCGTTGTCATCTTGCCATTCTACATCTGGAACGTGATAGCTGGATGACTCGGCCCGCTATTCGCAACCGATATTTTCCGGTCAATGCGCCAGCAACACCGGAATGCGCGCATCGGCCAGCACCGCGCGGCTGGCCCCGCCCAGGCAGAGTTCGCGCAACTTGCTGTGGCCGAAGCAGCCCATCACCAGCAGGCCGCAATGCAGTTCGGCGGCCAGGTCCAGCAGGTCGTGCCCTGCGTCCCGCCGCGGCGCCCGCACGAGCATGTGCGGCGTGACGCCGTGGTGGCCGAGGAACCGGAGCAGGTCGGGCCGCTGGGACTCCAGTTCCGCCGCGCCGGCGTCGGGGCCGGTGAGCGCGGCGATCGTCACGGCACTGGCGCGGTGCAGCAGGGGCAGCGCGGCGGCCAGGGCGTGCGCGGCTTCCTTGCCGCCGTCCCATCCCACCAATATGTCGCGGGCGGCGCCGGGCGCCGCGTCCGTGCGCGGCAACACGAGCACGGGTCGGGGGCTGTTCAGGATCACGTAGTCCGGCAGGTGGACGGCCCGGTCCGGCAGCGCCTCGTCGGGGTCGTCCTGGCTGATGACGACGAGGTCGGCGAAACGGGCCAGCCGCGCCAGCCCGTCGTCGGCCTGGTCGCACACGAAGCGGGACTCGTGGGGGACGCGCATTGCGGTGGCGATCGCTTCGAATTGCACCAGTGCCCGCCTGGCGTTCTGCTCGAGGGGATCGAAGTAGCTGGCTTCGAGCGTACCCGGTCTCGATGTGTAGCCGAGCGGGAAGATACTGCGCGACACGCCGAACATGGCCGCGCCCAGCAGGTGCGCCTGGTGCGCGTGCGCCAGCGCGGCCGCGTAATGCATGCGTGCGGGCGCGTGGGACGACTGGTCGACGTGCACGAGGATCGTCTTGAACATGTGGAGCTCAATGGGCCAGCAGCAACGGTACGGGCGCGCGCTCCAGCAGCTCGCGCGTCACGCCGCCCAGCACCCATTCGCGGTAGCGGCTGTGGCCGTACGCGCCGGCGACGATCAGCCCGGCACCCGCGGTGCGCGCGAGCGCCATCAGGGTGTCGCCGACGGTCGCATGCGTGCGCTCGAGCACGACGTCGACCTTCACGCCGTGGCGGGCCAGGTAGAGCGCCATGTCGGCGCCCGGCTGTTCGCCGTGCGCGCCGGACAGCTGGTCCGGATTGACGAGGACGAGCCGCACGCCGTCCGCGCGCGCCAGCAGCGGCAGGGCGGCGGCGAGGGCGCGCAGTGCCTGCGTGCTGCCGTCCCAGCCGGCGACGACGGTGGCGGCGATCGGGGCGTCCGCGTAGCCGGGCGGAACGACCAGCACGGGCCGCGGACCGCGCAGCGCCACGTGTTCCGGCAACCTGCGCACGCGGGGCGGGATGCCGGGCCCGGGATCGACGTCGCGGCTGAGCACGATCAGGTCGGCATAGCGCGCCTGCAGCAGCAGCGCGCCGTCGGCCGTGTCCTCGACGAGCCGCGTTTCCACCGAGGCGACGCCGAGTTTAACGGCCTGGTCCGTGAAGGCGCGCAGATGCAGCGCCGCGGTCTCGCGCAGGCCGTCGAAATCGGCTGGCGGAACCGGCGCGGCCATGGATCCGGTGAGTAACAGGTAGTCCGTCCACGAGATGCCCGTCGCCGCGCTGCCCACCAGGTGCGCGCCGTGCTCGCGGGCAAGGCGGGCAGCGGCGGCCATGCGGCTGTCCTGCTGTTCACTGCCGTCGACGTGAACGACGATGGTCTTGTACATCGCAAATCCTTTCGAAGACGCACGGCGCTGCCGAAATGGCGTGGTGCAGTCGTTCGACCGGGATTTGCCCGCTTGGTGCCACGTGTCGTCGTGGAAGCGCGCTGTCAAGCGCTTCGGTCAAGCCGGCACGGTGCCGACGAACGCTTCCAGCTGCCGGTTGAACTCAGCCGCATGCGTCACGTTCATCCCGTGCGATGCGCCGGCAATGGTCCGCGCCGCGGCGCCTGCGATCCATGCCGCGAGCTGCCCGACATTGTCGCGATACATGCGCGGGCTCTTCTCGCCGGCGATCAGCAGCGTCGGGCAACTGATGGCCTGTGCCGCGGCGCGGGTGTAGGCGGGCAGCGGGTCGCGGAACTGCATCGGCAGGGTGGCCGCGTTGTCGATCGCCATCGTGCGGAAGGCCGCGGGGCTCTTGCGCCAGATGCCCGGCAGGCTGACGGAATCGACGAACAGTTCCAGGCCCGCGTCGACGTCGCCGTCTTCGATCAGCCGGGCTGCCCTTGCGCGCAGGGCTTCCGTCGCGGGCGGCAGCGACGCGTCGGCGTGCAGCGGGCCGCCGGGATCGGCCAGGGTCAGCGATTTCACGAGGTGCGGATAGTCGCGCGCCAGGTGGAACGCCACGCAGCCGCCGCGCGAGTGGCCGACCAGGTGCACCGGACCGAGGCCCATGGCGGTGATGAATTCGGCGAGTTCGGCGACGTGCGTCCACCAGTTGAACGCGCCCTGCAGCGCGAGGTCGTCGGCCGGCCAGTAGTGGCTGAGGCTCACGGAGACGCACTGGAAGCGTTTCGACAGCGCGGTCGTCTGGCCGTTCCAGTAGCGGTAGTCGCACAGCGAGCCGTGGACGAACAGCAGCGGCTCGCCGGCACCGCGCATCACGTACGGCATGCGCACGCCGGACGGCAGGGTGGCGAAGTAGATCTCGGGGACGGACAGGGCGTGCTGGTCGGTGCGTGCGTTCATCGTTGACTCCTTTTGCGCTACTATGCCGCACACGAAGTCCCAAGAAAATCGCATAATACTGAATCTATCAATCAGATTTTCTGATACCAATGAAAACACTCGACCTCGACGTCCTGGCGATGATCGTCGCCGTGGCGGATACCGGCAACATCAGCCGCGCGGCGGAAGTGGTGCACCGCTCGCAGTCGGCCGTGAGCATGCAGATCAAGACCCTGGAAGGCGCGCTCGGCAAGCCGCTGTTCGTGCGTGGCCCGCGCAGCGTGACGCCGACACAGGACGGCGAGGTCCTGCTCACCTACGCCCGGCGCATGCTGGCCTTGCGCGACGAGGCGTGGGCCGCGGTCGTGCGGCCGGACATCACGGGCCGCGTGGTCATCGGCGTGCCGGACGACTACGCGTCGTCGCTGTTTCCGCCGATTCTGAAAAAATTCTCGGCGACGTATCCGAAGGTGCAGATCCAGGTCGTGGGCCTGCCGAGCGTGGCGCTGGCGCCGATGGTGAAGGATGGCTCGGTGGACCTCGTGTGCGCGACGCGCGTGAAGGGGCTGTCCGGCGAGTTCGTCCGGTTCGAGCCGATGGTGTGGGCCGCGACGCCGAGCAGCCGCGACCTCTGGCGCGAGCGGCCGCTGCCCATTGCCGTGTTCCTGCCCGGCAGCGTGGCGCGCGAAAACGCGATCCGCAGCCTGGAAAAGGCGAAGATTCCCTACCGGACGTCGTACGAGAGCCCCAGCCTGATGGGCCTGCTCAGCATGGTCGAGGCGGGCCTCGCCGTGGCCCCGCTCGCGCGCTGCGCCGTGCCCGCGCACCTGAGCCTGCTCGGCCAGGCACAGGGCCTGCCGGAAATCGACCCGCTCGAAGTCATCCTCGCGCGCAGCACCAAGTCGAAGCGGCCGCCGTGCGACTTCCTGGCCGAGAAAATCATGTCGGAGCTGCGGCGCTGACCGGCCGTCAGCGGGCCGCGACCTTGTCGATCCCGCCCGGTTCCCATCCGCCCCCGAGCGCCTTGTAGGCCGCCACGGCCGCCCGCGCCACGTCCGTCTGGGCCTGCGCGCGCGCATCGGCCGTGCGCAGCAGCGTGTCGTCCGCGCGCAGGACCTCGATCAGGCTCGCGGCGCCCCGCCGGTAGGCCGCGAACGACGCCGCGCGCGAACGGGCGAGCGCCTCCTCGCCGCGCACGAGGACGGCCGTTTGTTGCGTGCGGTTGGCCAGCGCCGAGAACGCGTTCTCGACGTCTTCCGTCGCGTGCAGTACGGCGAGGCGGTAGGCGGCGAGCGACTCCGCTTCGCGCCCCTTGGCCTGGGCGATCTGCGCGTCGATGCGGCCGAAGTCGAACAGGCGCCAGCGCACGCCGAGCAGGGCGGCGCCCTCGCCGGCACCGCTGCCGAACAAATGGCCGGCGGACAAGGTCGTCGCGCTGCCGAGCAGGGCGCCCAGCGACACGTGCGGATAGTATTCCGCCATCGCCGCGCCGATGCGCGCATTGCCCGCGGCCACGCGCCGCTCCGCCGCGATCAGGTCGGGCCGGCGCTGCAGCAGGTCGGCGGGCGTGCCCATCGTGCCGATGGCCGGCACGGCCGGGATGGAGACAGGCGCGCGCAACTCGGCGCGGTGCGTGCCGGGTGGTGTGCCCAGCATGACGTCCAGCGCGTTCGACGCCGCATCGAGCGCGGCCTGTAGCGCGGGCACGGCCGCTTCGGCCTGCGCCAGTTCTCCCTCCGTCTGGTCGACCTGGTATGCGGGCGCCACGCCCTTGTCGTGCAGCAGCCTGACCTTGGCGAGCAGGTCGCGGCGCGTGGCGACCTGCTGCTGCGCGATGCCGAGGCGGGCCTGCAGGCCGCGGATGCCGATGTAGATGTCCGCCGTCTGGGCGGCGACGGCGAGCCGGGCCGCGACGAAGTCCGCCTCGGATGCCTGGTAGTCGGCACCCGCCGCTTCGCGCCCGCGGCGCAGGCCGCCGAACAGGTCGATCTCCCAGCTGGCGGCCGCGTTCACGTCGTAGGCGGTGCCCCAGCGTTCGTAGCCCGGTGTCGCACCGAGGACCCGGCCCAGCGGCGTCTCCACCGACTGGTACGCGCGTGTGGCGGATCCATTGACCGTGCCGGACGGCAGCAGCGCCGCGTCGGCCGCGTGCAGGCCGGCGCGGGCCTGGGCGACGCGCGCGGCGGCCTGTGCGAGGTCGAGGTTGCTTGCCAGGGCCTGCGCGACGTAGCGCGCCAGTTGCGGGTCGCCGAAGCTACCCCACCAGGCGGTCAGGTCGGCGGCCCGGCCTTGCACGGTGACGGGTTGGCCGAGGTAACGGTCAGGGACGGGCGCATCCGGCCGCCGGTAATCGGGGCCGACGGCGCAGCCCGTTGCCGCGACGGCGACGACGGCGGCCGCGAGCAGGCGAATCGTGATCATGGTGTATCCTCGTGTTTTGTGACTAGTGACTATAATACTTATTGGTCACACTTTGTCAAACGTTTCTTCAACGCGTTAAGCTATCGCCATGAACACGACAATCACTTCTTCTTCCCCGAGCAGGGGCCCGCTGGATCACGACGTACGCACGCAGATCGTCGACGCCGCGACGGATTACTTCACCCGCTACGGCTATACCAAGACGACCGTGTCCGACCTGGCCAAGGCGATCGGTTTTTCCAAGGCCTATATCTACAAGTTTTTCGATTCCAAACAGGCGATCGGCGAAGTCATCTGCGCCAACCGCCTGGGCGAGATGATGCGCGCCGTCGATGCCGCGGTCGCCGCAGGGACCAGCGCATCCGACCGCTTCCGTCGCATGTTCCGGGCATTCGTCGACGTGGGCACGACGCTGTTCTTCGAGGACCGCAAGCTGTACGACATTGCCGCGACGGGCGCCAGCGAGGCTTGGCCGTCGGTGCAGGCCTACGAGCGCTATATCGAGGAGCTCATTGCGAAAATCGTCCGCGAAGGGCGCGAGGCGGGCGAATTCGAACGCAAGACGCCTCTGGACGAGACGGCGAACGCGATCTGCCTCGTCATGAAGCCGTACATCAATCCGCTGCTGCTGCAATACAACCTGGACGGGGCGCAGGACGCCACGGTGCGCCTGTCCAACCTCGTGCTCAGGAGCCTGGCCCCGTAAAAAATATCGGTTGTGACCATTGACTTATTTGGTCACTAGTAGAAAAATGGGGACTTTCTTACCAAAGGGAGCTCCCATGTCCATTCGCTCACGCGGCGCCCGCGCCCTGTATCTGCTGCCGATTGTCCTGGCGGCGTGCGGCGACAAGCCCGCCGCCGATGCCCGCACGGCGGCGCCCCTCGTCGAGACCGTTCTCGTCCAGGGCGCACCGGCCACCGCCCGTTCATTCACCGGCGTCGTCGGCGCCCGCGTCCAGAGCGACCTGGGCTTTCGCGTGCCGGGCAAGGTGGTGCAGCGCCTCGTCGACGTCGGCCAGGCCGTCCACCGCGGCCAGCCCCTGATGCGCATCGATCCCGTCGACCTCGGCCTGCAGGCGCGTGCGCAGGCCGGGGCCGTCACGGCCGCCCGCGCCCGCGCGCGCCAGGCGGCCGACGACGAGGCCCGCTACCGCGACCTCGTTGCGGCAGGCGCGGTGTCGGCCTCCTCGTACGAGCAGCTGAAGGCCGCCGCGGACTCGGCGAAAGCGCAGCTGAGCGCGGCCGAGGCGCAGTACGACGTCGCCCGCAACGCGGCCGGCTATGCGCTGCTCGTGGCGGACGCGGACGGCGTCGTCGTCGACACGCTGGCGGAGCCGGGCCAGGTCGTCGGCGCGGGCCAGACCGTCGTGCGCCTCGCGCACGCGGGACCGCGCGAGGCGGTCGTCCACTTGCCCGAGACGATGCGGCCCCGGCCCGGATCGCAGGCGCAGGCCACGCTGTATGGCGGACAGGCTGCCGGCGTGGCCCGCCTGCGGCAGCTCGCGGACGCCGCCGACCGCCTCACGCGCACGTACGAGGCGAAATACGTCCTCGACGGGCCGCTGGCGGACGCGCCGCTCGGCGCCACCGTCACCTTGCGCCTGGACGGTGAACGTGGTGGCGACAGTGACGGCAAGGTCGGCGCGCTGCAGGTCCCGGCCGCGGCCGTCCTGGACGCCGGCAAGGGCAGCGGCGTCTGGACCGTCGCGGGCGATCCCGCCAAGGTGACGTGGCGCCGCGTCGACGTGCTCGCGATCGGCGACGACATGGCGCGCGTGACGGGCCAGTTAAAGCCCGGCGAGCGCGTGGTCGCGCTGGGTGCCCATCTGCTGCACGAAGGCGACACCGTGCGCGTCGATCGCGTGCCGGGCCGGCTTGCCGCCGCAACCGTGTCGCAAACCGCGCCACAAACCGCGCCACACTTCGCGCCACACTTCGCGCCGGGAGCCGCACGATGAGCCGCTTCAACCTGTCCGCGCTGGCCGTGCGCGAGCGGTCGGTCACGCTGTTCCTCATCCTGCTCGTCTCGCTGGCCGGCGTGCTGGCGTTCCTGAAGCTGGGCCGCGCGGAAGACCCGCCGTTCACGGTGAAGCAGCTCACGGTGATCACGGCCTGGCCCGGCGCCACCGCCCAGGAAATGCAGGACCAGGTGGCGGAACCGCTCGAAAAGCGCATGCAGGAACTCCGCTACTACGACCGCACGGACACCTATACCCGTCCGGGCCTCGCGTTCACGACGGTCACGCTGCAGGACAGCACGCCGCCCGCCGACGTGCCCGACCAGTTCTACCAGGCGCGCAAGAAGCTGCAGGACGCGCAGGCTTCGCTCCCGGGCGGCGTCATCGGCCCGATGGTCAACGACGAATTCTCCGACGTCACGTTCGCCCTGTACGCCCTGAAGGCGCGCGGCAAACCGTCACGCCTGCTGGTGCGCGATGCCGAAACCCTGCGCCAGCGCCTGCTGCACGTTGCCGGCGTCAAGAAGGTCAACATCATCGGCGAACAGGCCGAACGCATCTTCGTGTCGTTCTCGCACGACCGCCTCGCCACGCTGGGCATCGCCCCGCAGGACATCTTCGCGGCCCTCAATGCGCGCAACGTGCTGACGCCCGCCGGTTCGATCGACACGAAGGGCGCGCAAGTCTTCGTCCGCCTGGACGGCGCCTACGACGAGCTGCAAAAGATCCGCGACACGCCGGTCGTCAGCCAGGGCCGCACCTTGAAGCTGTCCGACATCGCGACGGTCGAACGCGGCTACGAGGATCCCGCCACCTTCCTGATACGTAACAACGGCGAACCGGCGCTGCTGCTGGGCGTGGTGATGCGCGACGGCTGGAATGGCCTCGACCTGGGCAAGGCGCTCGATGCCGAAGTCGGGTCCATCAACAAGGACGTCCCGCTGGGCATGAGTCTCGCCAAGGTGACCGACCAGGCCGTGAACATCAGCGGCGCCGTCGATGAATTCATGGTCAAGTTCTTCGTCGCGCTCCTCGTCGTGATGGTTGTCTGTTTCCTCAGCATGGGCTGGCGCGTGGGACTCGTCGTCGCCACGGCCGTGCCGCTGACCCTGGCGGCCGTCTTCATCGTGATGGCCGCGACGGGCAAGAACTTCGACCGCATCACCCTCGGCTCCCTGATCCTCGCGCTCGGCCTGCTCGTCGACGACGCCATCATCGCCATCGAAATGATGGTCGTGAAGATGGAAGAGGGCTACGACCGCGTGCAGGCGTCCGCGTACGCCTGGAGCCATACGGCGGCCCCGATGTTGTCCGGCACGCTCATCACGGCCATCGGCTTCATGCCGAATGGCTTCGCGAAATCGACGGCCGGCGAATACACGAGCAACATGTTCTGGATCGTGGGCATTGCCCTCGTCACGTCGTGGATCGTCGCCGTCGTGTTCACACCCTACCTGGGCGTCAAACTCCTGCCGGCGATTCCGAAGATCGAAGGCGGTCATCACGCCATCTATGACACGCCGAACTACAACCGGTTCCGGCGGCTGCTGGGCACCGTGATCCGGCGCAAATGGCTGGTCGCGCTGATCGTGATCGGCACCTTCGTGCTGGCCGGCGCCGGCATGGCCGTCGTCAAGAAGCAGTTCTTCCCGACGTCCGACCGGCCGGAAGTGCTGGTCGAGGTGCAGATGCCCTACGGGACCGCGATCGGGCAGACGTCCGCCGCCGCCGCGAAGATCGAGGCGTGGCTGGCGAAGCAGAAGGAAGCGCACACCGTCACCGCGTACATCGGGCAGGGCGCACCGCGCTTCTACCTGGCGATGGCGCCGGAGCTGCCCGATCCGTCGTTCGCCAAGATCGTGATCCGCACCGACAATGAACAGGAACGCGAAGCGCTCAAGCTGCGCCTGCGCGGCGCCATCGCCGACGGCCTGGCGCCGGAGGCCCGGGTGCGCGTCACGCAGCTGGTGTTCGGCCCGTACTCGCCGTATCCGGTCGCGTTCCGCCTGTCCGGCCCCGACCCGGACACGCTGCGCGCCAGCGCCGCGAAGGTGGAAGCCATCCTGCGCGCGAGCCCGCAGATGCGCACCGTGAACACGGACTGGGGTACGCGCGTGCCGACCCTGCATTTCACCCTGGACCAGGACCGCCTGCAGGCCGTCGGCCTGACGTCGGCCGCCGTGGCGCAGCAGCTGCAGTTCCTGTTGAGCGGCGTGCCCGTCACGGCGGTGCGCGAGGACATCCGTTCGGTGCAGGTCGTCGCCCGCGCGGCCGGCGACGTGCGCCTCGACCCGGCGCGGATCAATGCCTTCACGCTCGTCGGCGCGGCCGGACAGCGGATCCCGTTGTCGCAGGTCGGCACGGTCGACGTCCGGCCGGAAGAACCGGTGCTGCGCCGGCGCGACCGCGTGCCGACCATCACCATCCGCGGCGACATCGCGGAGGGCCTGCAGCCGCCGGACGTGTCGCTGGCCATGCAGCAGGCGCTGCAACCCGTCGTGGCGGCGCTGCCGTCCGGGTACAAGCTCGCCATGGCCGGGTCGATCGAGGAGGCCGGCAAGGCGAATGCCGCGCTGCTGCCGCTGTTCCCCATCATGCTCGCGTTCACGCTATTGATCATCGTGTTCCAGGTGCGCTCGATCGCGTCGATGGTGATGGTATTCCTGACCAGTCCGCTGGGCCTGATCGGCGTGGTGCCGACGCTGATCCTGTTCCGCCAGCCGTTCGGCATCAATGCGCTCGTGGGCCTGGTCGCGCTGTCCGGCATCCTGATGCGCAACACGCTGATCCTGATCGGGCAGATCGACCACAACCGCGCGGAGGGACTGAATCCGTTCGACGCCGTCGTCGAGGCGACGGTGCAGCGCGCGCGCCCCGTCATCCTGACGGCGCTGGCGGCGATGCTGGCCTTCATTCCGCTGACGCACTCCGTGTTCTGGGGCACGCTCGCCTACACGCTGATCGGCGGCACGTTCGCGGGCACGGTCATGACGCTCGTGTTCCTGCCCGCGATGTACGCCATCTGGTTCCGGATCGTTCCGGCGTCCGAGCCCGCGCCGGCACTGGCCGAGGCGGCGCCGGCCTGAGGCCCAGCAAAAAGCCCGGGCGGGCCTTGCGGCACCGCCCGGGCTGGCGTCGGTCGTGACCGGAATCAGAACTGGTTCATCGTGTTGTGCTTGCCGCCGGCCTTCAGCGCCGCTTCGCCGCTGAAGTATTCCTTGTGGTCGTCGCCGATGTCCGAACCGGACATGTTCTGGTGCTTGACGCAGGCGATGCCCTGGCGGATTTCCTTGCGCTGCACGCCGGCCACGTAGCCCAGCATGCCCTGGTTGCCGAAGTAGTCCTTGGCCAGGTTGTCCGTGGACAGGGCGGCCGTGTGGTAGGTCGGCAGCGTGATCAGGTGGTGGAAGATGCCCGCTTCGCGCGCCGCGTCGGCCTGGAACGTGCGGATGCGCTCGTCGGCGACCTTCGCCAGGATCGAGTCGTCGTACTCGGCGCTCATCAGGTGGGCGCGGTCGTAGGCCGACACGTCTTCGCCGCGGGACTTCATGCCGTCGTACACCTGCTGGCGGAAGTTCAGCGTCCAGTTGAACGACGGGCTGTTGTTGTACACCAGCTTCGCGTTCGGGATGACCTTGCGGATTTCCTTGACCATGCCGCCGATCTGGCCGATGTGCGGTTTCTCGGTCTCGATCCACAGCAGGTCGGCGCCGTTCTGCAGCGACGTGATGCAGTCGAGGACGCAGCGCGCTTCGCCCGTGCCTTCGCGGAACTGGAACAGGTTGCTCGCCAGGCGTTTCGGGCGCAGCAGCTTGCCGTTACGCTGGATCACGACGTCGCCGTTCTTCAGTTCGGCCGCCGCGATTTCTTCCGCGTCCAGGAAGCTGTTGTACTGGTCGCCCAGGTCGCCCGGCTCATGGGTGACGGCGATCTGCTTGGTCAGGCCGGCGCCCAGCGAGTCGGTACGGGCGACGATCACGCCGTCGTCCACGCCCAGCTCGAGGAACGCGTAGCGCACGGCGCGGATCTTCGCGAGGAAGTCCTCGTGCGGGACCGTGACCTTGCCGTCCTGGTGGCCGCACTGTTTTTCGTCCGACACCTGGTTTTCCAGCTGGATGCAGCAGGCGCCCGCTTCGATCATCTGCTTGGCCAGCAGGTACGTCGCTTCCGCGTTGCCGAAGCCGGCGTCGATGTCGGCGATGATGGGCACGACGTGCGTGACGAAGTTGTCGATCTTGTCCTGGAGCGCGGCCCTGGCGGCGCCTTCGGCCGCGTCCAGCTGGCGGAACAGGCCGCCCAGTTCACGGGCGTCGGCCTGGCGCAGGAACGTGTACAGCTCCTTGATCAGGGCGGGGACGGCGGTCTTTTCGTGCATCGACTGGTCCGGCAGCGGGCCGAATTCCGAACGCAGCGCGGCGATCATCCAGCCCGACAGGTAGAGGTAGCGGCGGTCGGTGCTGTTGAAATGCTTCTTGATCGAGATCAGCTTCTGCTGGCCGATGAAACCGTGCCAGCAACCCAGCGACTGCGTGTACTTGGACGGATCGGCATCGTAGTTCGCCATGTCGCGGCGCATGATCGCGGCCGTGTAGCGGGCGATGTCGAGGCCGGTCTTGAAGCGGTTCTGCGCACGCATGCGGGCGGCGGATTCCGGATTGATGGCGTCCCAGCCGCTGCCGTAGCGCTGCTTGAGGGTGGCGATGGCCTGGATATCGTTTTGGTACTCGGACATGTCGAACTCCATGAAAAGTGAATCGAAAGTGGTGAAGCGCATGGGTTCATCATAAGAGATCCAAGTGTCTAAATCTTCTGTCTTATATAAGACATAAAACTAAAATTAAACGCTAGAATTCAATGAGTTATCTCAAGCATTCCGCAATGCGGCAAAGAATTTTGCGGAATGGGATATTCATTCCACTTGCTGAAAGGTTGAGATTTCATATCGTGGAAAGCTATTCAGCCGAGTGAAAAATTCGGGGTCAGAGCACATTTCGAATTCAATTCGGGGTCAGAGCCTGACCCTTCCCCTCAAATTTTCACTACCTGCACCAGATTGATCAGTGTAAGTCGGGCGAGCTGGAAGGCGTGGCGATCCAACGGAGGTCGTACGCAATCGGCCAAATAATGACGTGCCAGGGTTAGTATTGAGAGCGTGGGCCCCGACTTCTTCGTGTTGCCGTAATTGATGTGGTAGCCAGCGCTTGCCGCCGCCAAGCCGATCAGCCAGAGGGCATAGCTGATCAATGCTCCGAGCATCAAGAGTACTTCCAGACGTTGGGGCGCGCGCGTCTGGCTCTCTGATAATGCCGTTCCCCATTGAGCATTTTTTAAATCCCGGAAGGTCTGCTCGATCTGCATCCGGCCAGCGTAGATCTCCACTACCTGTTTCGCACTCAACGCTTCCAGGTCCGGGGAGACGGCGAGTAACCACGGTTCAACTTGAGCAGCCCTGTTTTTCTTGCTATTGGAGCTCGTCGTCTTCTTGCCGAAGCTGGTGCGATGATGGCGCCCTTGAGGTGCCTTTTTGTACAGCACCAGCTGACATGGCGTCGCGTTGGAGCGTGCGTACTCAAAACGGCCAAGACAGCGTGGCTTTGCTGTCGCTCCGGCATACCAGGTCTTGCAGCCGTCCCATTGTCCGGATCCTTCGGCACATACCATGTCACGGTTCCGGATGCGCCCAACCCACGAAATGTGCATTCCCGTGGCCAGCTTGAACCACGTTGCCCGGAACCCGGCATCAGTGACCAGTATCGGCTGGCATTGATCGGGCAATAGCGAACATAACGTCTCGAGGAAGCGGCGGTGTACCTTCGAAGATCCCAGGTCGCATTCCGCATGCACCTCTTCGTAAAGAACCAAGGCACGTCCCTTGACGGTGACTGCGGCGCGCAAGAGATGCAAGCTTCCGTCAGGCACCAAATCGGACCAGTCGACACTAATGGCAATGTGCCGATGACCAGCCAGGACGGCTTCGTCCAGAGCACGAAAAATCGTTAGCCGCTCAGCCGGCAAATGACGATTACTCAGCAGACGATCACAGCACTTGATGCGATGACGAATGCTCGTCTTCGTGTCTAGACAGCGCCCCATCTTGACGACACCAAGCCCGCCGATTCTGCCGGCCTCTGCCACTTTCGCTATACAGTCGCGGCGCTTGGCATGGATCTCGGGACACTTCGTGTCCAATAGATTTTGTATGATGCGGTGTGCGTGCATGGTTGCTTCTCCTTCGCAGTTTGGACGCTACGAAAGAGAGGGCTAACACAGCCATGCATGCACCAGCTTTTTTCACCGGAAGCTAACAGCAACCCCGTCCACCTACAAGAAAAATATGTGGGGAAGGGTCAGGGTCAGAGCCCATTTCTGATCAATTTCTACATGCATTGTTGGTGCTTGCGGGCAGCGCGTCGAGTCGCGTCGACGTTTCGGTGGCTGTGGGGAGAGATCATTCGCGGCCAGAGCGTAGAGTTGCCGCAAGAACTGTGCACCGAAATGTGCTCTGACCCCGAATTTGAGAAATGGCCGGACATTCAGCCGGGAACGCAGGGACAAAAAAAAGCCCGCTGGTTGGCGGGCTTGAATCTATTTTCTTGGAGGAAGATAGAGGAGACAGGAAGCATTATGCTGCGATGCACAAAAACCGTCCAATGATGTTTCGTGATGACTGTCATCCGCCAGGCGCATGACTGCGCATGCGCGACGGTCAGAGGTGGTAGTGACCGGCGCGTTCCGGCTGGTAGATCACCTCGACGACTTCCACGCCGAGCGTCCGGCCGTCCGGGTGGGTCCACTCGATGCGGTCGCCTTCCGCCAGGCCCAGCAGGGCGCTGCCGACGGGCGACAGTACGGAGACCGTGTCGTCGCCCTCGCCGATTTCCTTCGGATAGACGAGCGTCTTGCACCACTCGCTGTCCTTGCCGTCCAGGCGGAAGCGGACGGTGGAACGCATGGTCACGACGCGGGGCGGCATGTCCCAGGGCGCGACGACGTCGGCGCGCGCGAGTTCATCGGATAGCGCGTCGCGCGCGGCCGCCTGGGCCAGCGGGAGCCGGTCCAGCATCAGGTCGATGCGGTCGAGGTCGAGCGTCGAAATGGTGATGGCGGGATACATGGCGGTCCTCCTTCAGTCGACATGGAGCAGCAGCCAGCCGAGCGGCAGGCAGACGGCGAGGGCGAGGCCGATGCGCTGGCGCAGGCGCTTGCGGTGCGCGATCAGGTCGTTGATGGCCCGGATGCTGGGCGGGCGGCGGAACAGCGAAGGTCGATCGAGTTTCATAATAAGTCTCTTGATGTCCTGGACAGGAATGGGGCATGGCCGCCCGATGCGGGTCGGGCGGATCGTTATGTTCTGTGGAGCCCGGCCAACGGCTGTGCCGCCGCCGAGCTTAATGAAGCCGGGCGAGAACGCGCGGCAGGGCGTAATCGAGCAGGCGCAGGCAGGCCGCCGTCGCGCGGACGGGGGCGTGGGGCTGTCGGCAAATCGGGAACTTCTCGTGAGCCATTGCGCTGCTATGTCACAAAGATCGATGGTTCATTGTACATCCGGTTGGGGCAACGTGGCGCGCCGATAGGCGTGGCCAGGCGCCGGTCCCATGCGTCGATAAACGAAGTAAGATGCAGGATTGTTGATACACCGTGTAATGAATGGAGCCTTCGATGAGCCGCCAGTTCGACGACATCCTGCTCGGCAGCATCGAGCTGTTCTGCTCCGCCGCGGAACTGGGCAGCTTCACGGCGGCGGCCACTGCGGCGGCCGTCACGCCGGCCGCCGTCAGCCGGGCCGTGTCGCGCCTGGAAGCGCGCCTCGGCGTGCGCCTGTTCGTGCGCACCACGCGCACCCTGCACCTGACGGAAGCGGGCCGCGAATATTTCGACCAGTGCCGCCAGGCGCTGGCCCAGCTGGTCGAGGCCGAGCGCGCCGTCACGGGCCGCCAGAGCGCCCCGTCCGGCCTGCTGCGCATCAGCATGCCCACGCCGTACGGCCATTACCGCGTGCTGCCGATCCTTCCCGAATTCACGCGCCGCCATCCCGACGTGAAGGTCGACTTCCACCTCAGTAACCGCAATGTCGATTTCGGCGACGAGGGTTTCGATCTCGCGATCCGGGGCCGCGCGCCGGCCGACTCGACGATGATCGCGCGGCCGCTGGAAGACGCGGAACTGGTCGTCGTCGCCGCGCCCGACTACCTGAAGCGCATGGGCACGCCGAAGACACCCGACGCGCTGCCCGGCCACAACTGCATCCAGTTCGCGCTGCCCAGCACGGGCCGCAACATCCCGTGGCTGTTCCGCGTGAACGGCGCGGACGTCGAACTGCCGACGGCAGGCCTGTACTGCTGCGCCGAGGACATCCTGGGCGCCGTCACGCTGGCGCGCGCGGGCGGCGGCCTGTTCCAGACCTACCGCTTCATCGCCGACGCCGACCTGAAGGCCGGCCGCCTCGTCGAGGTGCTGCCCGGGTTCGGCGGCCGGTCCAGGCCGTTTTGCCTGATCTACCCACATAACCGGCACGTGGCGGCGCGGGTACGCGCGTTCGTCGATTTCCTCGTGGAGCATTTGCGCGAACCCCCGCGATTCATTACATGATGTATCGATTGTCTTGCTGTAACCCATCTTTTTCCGGCCGCGGCCTGTTCATATAGTTGTCTCCATGGACGACGCATCCGCGCCGTCGACAACCCGGAGAACAGCATGAACGCAGCAGTCCATCACCCTCGTACCGTCGTCATCACCGGCGCCTCCAGCGGCATCGGCCTCGCCCTGGCGAAGGCATACATCGACCGCGGCGACAACGTCGTCGGCAACGCCCGCGGCGCGGCCCGCCTGGATGCCGCGGCGGCCCAACTGGGCAACCCGGCCAACTTCGTCGGCGTCGCCGGCGACATCGCCGACCCGGCCACGGCGCAAGCCCTGTTCGACACGGCGATCGCGCGCTTCGGCCAGGTCGACGTCCTGATCAACAATGCCGGCATTTTCAACGCGAAGCCGTTCCACACCTACACGCCGGACGAAGTCGACCGCCTCGTCGACACCAACCTGAAAGGCTTCTTCTATCCGTCGCAACGGGCCGCCGCACACATGGCCGCGAACGGCAGCGGCCACATCGTGAACATCACGGCGGGCATTGCGGTGCAGCCGAACGTGAAGGTCCCGGCCGTGCTGCCGGTGCTCGTGAAGGGTGGCCTGAACAGCGCGACGCGCGCGCTGGCGATCGAACTCGCGGCGAGCGGCGTGAAAGTGTCGGCCGTGGCGCCGGGGATCATCGAGACCCCGCTGCACGGGGACTACGAAGGCACGCGGGCCTTCTATAACACGCTGGCGCCGAGCGGCACGACCGGCACGACGGACGACGTCGTCGACGCGGTGCTGTACCTGACGGACGCGCGCTTCACGAGCGGCGTCGTGCTGAGCGTGGACGGTGGCGCCTCCGCCGGCACGTGGTAAGGCGGCCATCATGCCCTACATCCTCATCCAGGTGACCGACGAAGGGGTCACGAAGGAACAGAAGGCGGCCCTGATCGCGGGCGCGACCGACCTGATGGTGAACGTGTTGAACAAGGATCCGGAAACGACGTTCGTCGTCATCGACGAAGTGAATACCGATAACTGGGGCCACGGCGGCGAAGTCGTGACGAAGCGCCGCCAGCGCGCGGCGGACGGGCGCAAGGCCTGAAGCCATGGACGACCAGCGCGCCATCGTCGCCGTCCTCGGCGATTACTTCAAGGGCCTGTACACGGGGGACACGGCGCTGCTGCGCGCCGTGTTCCACCCGGACGCCACGCTGTTCGCGGAGCGGAGCGGGCAGCCGTACCACAAGCGCCTGGACGACTACCTGGACGGCGTGGCGGCGCGGGCGTCGCCCGCGGCGCTGGGGGAGCCGTACCGCATGCAGGTGCTGGCGATCGACGTCACCCACGACATCGCGATGGCCCGCGTGCACGTGCCGGCGCTCGGGTTCGACTACGTGAATTACCTGTCGCTCGTGCGCTGGCACGGGCGCTGGATGATCGTCAACAAGGTGTTTACGGATGTGCGGGTTAGCGGGTGACCGTCAGCGCGACGACGATGCCCAGGATGGCGAGCAGGACAATCCAGCACAGGCGCCGCAGGCCTTTGTACCTGCGCAGCTGGACGTTGAGGACGCTTTCGGCGATGGCTTGCAGGATCACGTCACCCGCCATGGGTTTCTCCGGTGGTATGCTGGTCGGCATATATTGACAGATGCGGCAAGTCGTTGCAACCGGGCAGCAACGCATCCATCCAAAGACGGAGTCGTATTCGCGGGCGCGGGTGTAGATTCGGGCAATCCGTTTCAACCATCAAGGAGTCATCATGGCTACACCCGACCTGAACCTCGCCAACGTCCGCGCCGCCGCGCCCGCGGACGGCCTCGACCGCACGGTGCGCACCGCGGGCCGCGTGCTCGTCGGCGTGCTGTTCCTGTGGGCCGGTATCGACAAGGTGCAGGGCTGGCAGGGCGCGCTGCAGGAAGTGGTGGCCGGCGGCCTGCCGGCGCCGACACTCCTGCTGGCGCTGACCATCCTGCTGCAGGTGGCCGGCGGCGCCGCGATCATCGCGGGGCGGCTGTTGAAACCCGCGTGCTGGGCGCTGGCCGGGTTTACGGCGCTGGCGACCGTGCTGTATCACGGCTTCTGGCACGCGACCGGTGCCGCGCGCCATGCGGAACTGATTCCGTTCATGGAGCACGTGTGCATCGTGGGCGGCCTGCTCGTCGTGTCGACGCTGGAACCCAGGCGCCGTTGATCAGCCGCCGACCGGGTTGCGCCACACGACCCGGTTCCTGCCTTCCTGCTTGGCGCGGTACAGGTGTTCGTCCGCCGCCTCGAACAATTCGGCCGCGCTCTCCGGCCCATGGCCGCCGAGCGTCGCGCCGCCCACGCTGACCGTCAGCACCGGCGCGACCTGCGACGCCGCATGCGGCATTTCCAGCGCGGCGATCGCCGCGCAGATCTCGTCCACCACATGGCGCGCCTGGACGATGTCCGTGTCCGGCAGCAGCAGCACCAGTTCCTCGCCGCCGTAGCGCGCCGCCAGGTCGGCCGGGCGGCGCAGGCCGGTCGCCGCCGTGCGCGCGATGGCGCGCAGCGCGCGGTCGCCGGCCGGGTGGCCGTAGTAGTCGTTGTACTGCTTGAAGGCGTCGATGTCGAGCAGGGCCAGCGACAGCGGCCAGCCATTGCGCTGGGCGCGCTGCCATTCCTGCGCGTACAGCTCGTCGAAGCGGCGCCGGTTCGCCAGTTCCGTCAGGCCGTCCACGTGCGCCAGGCGTTCCAGCATGCGGCGCTGGCGCACGAGCTGCAGGTGCATGGCCACGCGCGCCATCACGACGGTGGCGTTGAACGGCTTGGCGATGTAGTCGGCGGCGCCCAGCTTGAGGCCGTTCGCCTCGTCTTCCGGGCTGTCCAGGCCGGAGATGAAGATCACGGCGATCTGCTCCGTCTGCGGATCGGCGCGCAGCCGGCGCAGCACTTCGTAGCCGTCCAGGTCCGGCATCATCACGTCGAGCAGGATCAGGTCCGGCGCGTGGCGCGTGGCCCGTTCCAGCGCCTGTTCGCCGTTCTTCGCCAGCAGCACCGTGTATTCCGGCTTGAGCAGCTCGGCCAGTACCTGGCGGTTGATCACGTCGTCGTCGGCGATCAGGACTTTTTGCGGTTCCACGTTCACGATGCGGCCTCCACGCGGCTGTCGATGGCGTGCTCCAGCAACTCGAGATGGACCAGCGCGCGCTCGTATTCGATCTCGTCGACGGCCGCGCGGATGGCCGCCAGCGGCGCCGCGTGGCGCGGGTCGGCCAGCGCGGCCTGCACTTCGGCCAGCGCGTCCTCGGCACGCGCGTCATCGGTCTCCAGGAAGCCGCGCAGGCGCGCCAGCAGGGCGCCCGCATCCAGGCCGGTGACGGCCGGCGCCTGGACGGCGTCGATGCGCGCGAGGCCGGACAGCACGCTGTCCAGCGCGACGATCAGGTCCGGCGCGAGCACCGGCACCCGGTCGATACGGCCGGCGCGGAGTTCCTGCTCCAGGCTGCCCGCAAGCGTGGCCAGCGGCATGGCGCCGATGTAGGCCGCGCCGGATTTCAGGTTGTGCGACAGGGACTGCAGCGGCGCGTAGTCGCCGTGCGCCAGCGCGTCGCGCATCGCCTGCGGCGCCTGCACGTACTCGCGCAGGAAGCTGGCGATGCGGCGACGCAGGCGCTGCTGCTGGCCGCCGGCGTTGGCCAGCGCGCGGTTCCAGTCGATGCCGCGCACGAGCGGCAGCGCCGTCGGCGCGGAGGCGGGCACCGGGACTGGCGCTGCGGCCTGCGGCGCGGTGCGGCCCTGCAGGCGGGCCGGCGCGATCCACTTGACGAGCGTGCGCAGCAGCAGGTCCGGGTCGATCGGCTTGACGACGTGGTCGTTCATGCCGGCGGCCAGGCTCTTTTCGCGGTCGCCGGCCATGGCATGCGCCGTCATCGCGACGACCGGCACGTCGGCACAGCCGGGCAGGGCGCGGATCGCGCGGGTGGCCGTGTAGCCGTCCATCCCGTGCATCTGGATGTCCATCAGCACGAGGTCGTAGTCGCCCCCCTTCGCCATGCGCACGGCTTCCTGGCCGCCCGTGGCGACGTCGATCCGCATGCGCGCCACGGCCAGGAAGTCGAGCGCCACCTCGCGGTTGTTGGCGTTGTCGTCGACGAGCAGGATGCGCGCGCCGGCCAGGCGGTCGGCGTCCGGACGGTGGTCGGCGGGCGCGGGCGGCTTGTCCGCCGGCGCGGCCAGGTCGGGGCGCAGCACCTGCAGCAGGCTGTCGTACAGCAGCGCCGGGCCGACGGGCTTGGTGAGGAAACCGTGCAGCGGCAGGTCGCCTTCCTGCTGCAGCACGCCTTCGCGCGTGCAGGCGCTGACCATCAGGATCGCGGGCGGCGCCGCGAAGCGGGTGTCGGCGCGGATGCGGCGGATCGTCTCCACGCCGTCCCAGCCCGGCATCATGTAATCCATCAGCACGACCTGGTACGGGCTGCCTTCCTGCACGGCCTGCGCCAGCCGCGCCAGCGAGTCCTCGCCCGACGCGACGGCGTCCGCATGGATGCCGAAGCCGTCCAGCATCTCGACGAGCGCGTCGCGCGCGCCCGCGCTGTCGTCGACGACCATCACGCGCATGCGCTGCAGTTCCGCGCCCGGCGTGGTCGCGGCCGCGGCGTCGGCGTCGGCGATGCCCAGCGGGACCGTGAACGTGAAGCGGCTGCCGACGCCCGGCGTGCTGGTGACGGCGATCGTGCCGCCCATCAGTTCGACGAGCTGCTTCGAGATCGACAGGCCCAGGCCCGTGCCGCCGTACTTGCGGGTGATGGAGTTGTCGGCCTGCGTGAACGACTGGAACAGGCGCGCGATCTGGTCGGCGTCCATGCCGATGCCGGTGTCGCTGACGGAGAAGCGCAGCACCACGCGGTCCGCCTCGCGTTCGACGACGTCGACGGCGACGACGATCTCGCCGTCCTCGGTGAACTTGACGGCGTTGTTGGTCAGGTTGATCAGCACCTGGCCCAGGCGCAGCGGATCGCCCACGAGGCGGCCCGGCACGCCGCGCGGCACGCAGAACACGAGTTCGACGCGGCGCGCATCCGTCTTGATGGCGGCGATGCTGGCGAGGTGCTCGAGCATGTCGTCGAGGTCGAACGGCACCTTGTCGAGCGTCATGCGGCCGGCCTCGATCTTGGAAAAGTCGAGGATGTCGTTGATGATGCCCAGCAGGTGCTCGCCCGCGCCGAGGATCTTGCCGAGGTAGTTGCGCTGCTTTGGATTCGGATCGGCCATCAGCGCGAGGCGGCTCATGCCGATGATCGCGTTCATCGGCGTGCGGATCTCGTGGCTCATGTTGGCCAGGAATTCCGATTTCATGCGGGTCGCCGCTTCCGCGCGGACCATCGCGTCCTGGATGCTCTTGGTGCGCAGGCCCAGGATGCGCATGAACACGAGCATGTCGAACGTGCCGCCGAACTGCGTCGAATTCAGCGTCCAGTAGGTGGCGTCCATGCCGCCCTTGATCACCTGCGCCTGGACGACGGAACTCATGAAGCTCGCGGCCCAGCCGACGAGGAAGTAGATGCCGACCGTGTCGCCGCGGCGCGCGCGGTTGAACGCGCCGGGGAGGCCCAGCAGCATCGGCATGATGCCCAGCGAGCCGACGACGGCGACCAGGGCCTCGTCGTGGATCAGGCCGAGCCCGAACGCGACCGCGGCGATCACGCACAGCACGGCGCCCGTCTGCATCAGGCGCGGGAACACGCGGTCGACGCCGGGCCGCGTCAGCGCGGAGCCGACGAACAGGTAGGCGCCGCACGACGTCATCAGGGAGATGATGCCGGTGGCGTTCGCGGTGGCCCACGCGCTGGCGCCCCACAGGTATTCGGCGCCGAGGCCCCACCACGCGATGTTGTACAGCGCCAGGCCGCCGATCAGCAGCGAGTACTTGGCGAACAGGCTCTCGCGCAGGTTGGCCCATTGCGCGAGGCTGTACAGCAGCAGGCACAGGAACAGGCCCGTGAGGATGCCCTGCACGAGGCGGTCGCGCAGCGCTTCCTCGTAGAACACGCCGGGCTTGGCGAAGCTGATCGGGAGGATCTTCGGACCGTTGGCCTCCACGCGCAGCAGCACGTCGTAGCGCTGGCCCGGCTCCAGTTGCAGCAGGAAGGCCGGCACCGGGCCGCCGTGGAAGATCGACGGCCGTTCGCCCGTGCGTTCCGAGCCGGCCTGCGCATGGCGTTCGATGCGGCCGCCGCGCACGAGGTACATGTCGACGCGGTTCAGCAGCCCGAAATCGATCTTCAGCGTCCACGCGCCGTCGCTGCCGGGTGCCGGCTGCACGGGCACGCGCACCCAGACGACGCCTTTTTCCATGCCCAGCGTCGCGTACGCCGATTGCGGGACCGCGAAGCGCCCGGGCGCGGCGACGAGGTCGGCGACGTCGAGGCGGCCGGCGGGATCGCGCACGAGCGTGACGGCGGGCCATGCCTCGACGCGGGGCACGGCGTCGTCCAGCACGAGCGGCGCCGGGGCGGCATGGGCCACGTTCAGCAGGAACAACACGAACAGCGGCGCGAAGCGACGGAATACGGACATCGTTTATCCTTGATGGGCGGCGGGCTGGAGGCGCCCGGTGAAACGGCGTTCGAGGGCATTGACCCAGCGCGGCGCCTTGTCGTCATTGTGCCAGGCGTGGACGGCGTCGCCGACTTCGCCCAGCAGCGTGTCCGGCAGTTTCAGCGGACGGGTCTCGTCCATCAGCAGCTTGACCGTGAGGTTGTAGCCGAGGATGCGCGTGACGAGGCGCGAGATCGAGAACCCCGGGAACACGAGCCGCGCCATGGCATCGACGCCGCGGATGAAGCCGAACACCAGCACGAACAGGCCGCGCGACAGCAGCGACACGCGTTGATCGAGACCCAGGTCGCGCGAGGACGCCTTGCCGATCAGGTGGCGGGTGAGGAGCACCGGGAACGGTTTCAGGATGCGCGGCGGCAGGTAGCGCTGGATGTTCGCCATCAGCGCGCCGGCCAGCGCCGGGCGCGGGTCGTCCTTGCGCTGCCGGGTGCGCGTCTCCGCCTGGATGGCGGTGAACATGCGCTCCGCGTCCGCCATCGTGTCCGTCATCTGCTCGCGTTCGATGCCGAGCACGGCGCCCAGCACGTTCCAGGCGTGGATGTACGCTTCCTCGTCACCCTGGTCGAGGCGCAGGCCGAGGCGGCGCAGGCCCTGCAGGAACACATAATTAAACGTCAGCAGGGTGTAGCCCAGTTCTTCCTGGTTGCAGGGCAGGCCGAGGCGGTCGATGTCCCAGCCGTGCGCGTACAGCACTTGCGGCATCGTCTTCGCCTGCGTCAGCAACCGGGGCAGCCGGCGCGGCGCCACGAGGGCCTCGGCCACGTCGCCGCGCAGCACGAGGTGGCGGATCATGGCGTGGATCAGGCGCACCTTGATGGCTTGCGCGACGCCGCCGCCGGACGGTGCCGTCAGGCCGCCGCGCATCATGACGGGGAAGATCATGGCGGCGGTGGCGCGCACGCGGTAGTCCGTGTGCTGTTCGAGTTCGCCGGCCGCATGCAGCACGGCCGCGAGGTCCGGCATGATGTAGCACTGGGGCAGGCTCGCGCAGAACAGCAGCGTGCACGACGCCATGCTCATTTCCATGAACAGCACTTCGGCGCGCGCGATCTTCGCGGCGTCGGCCCAGTCGGGCAGCACGCGGGCCTCGACCACGTACGCTTCGAGCGCGGCGGCCATGTCGGGCGGCAGGCCGGGGCTGGCGCGCCAGCCGTCCAGGTCCCCGTTCAACTGCCAGCGCGCGATCTCCCGGTTCAGGAGGCCGATCGTCGCCATGTCCGGACCGCCGGGCCGGCCGGGGCCGAGGATGCGCGCGATGGTGGCGTCGGCCAGCGGGTCGGCGCGCAGCGCCGGGTTGTCGGCGAGGCCGGGTTCGAGGACGTCGCGTCTCACGCGGCCTCCTTCAGCGCTTCGGGCGGCACGGCAGCCGTCGGTTCGTCGATGGCCGGACGGGCCAGGATGCCTTGCCGGTGCAGCAGGCCGATGGTCGCCGCGAGCAGCGGGAATCCCATCGCGAACAGCGCGATCGTGCGCGCCTCGACGGGGTAGCCGAGCAGCACCTGGAACACCATCAGGCCGGCGTAGACGCCCAGCGGCACGAACACGTGGCGCATCGTCGGCAGTACTGCGCCTGCGTCTTCCGGCGCCGTGCGTACGCGCGCGAGGCGGCGGAACGCGAACAGGATCGCGAACGACACCGTCATCCAGCCGGCGAAGCCCTGCACCGTCTCGCCGAACCACCAGCCGTCCTTCTCCGTCATGATCCAGGCCTTCAGCACGTAGACCATGTACGGGTCGACGCCGAGGTCGTAGCACGTGACGACCATCGCGCCCAGCAGCGCCATGAGCGCGTCGTGGCCCGGCGACGCGGGGCGGTCGACGGGGTCGTGCCACACGATCAGGTTGGCGATCACGTAGCCGACGTACGCCAGCGCGAACCACATCAGCGGGATCACGACCGGGACGTCGCCCAGCGCGGGCCCGAGCACGGGCGTGTACGTGTAGCTGCCGAAGAACCAGCCGTACGACGACCCGAGCTGCTCGGCCAGCCAGCCGACACTCGTGGCGATGGCGACGAGGCGCAGCGCGGCACCGCCGCCCAGCAGGTGGGCGGCGCTGGCCCAGCAGCAGCCGAACATCAGCAGCGAGCTGGCGACGAGGGCGACGGTGGTGTCGCCGCCGATGCGCTTGGCCAGGACGAGGAGGAAGGCCGCCAGCAGCGTGGCGGCAAGGACGGGCAGACGACGGCGCAGCAATGGGGTCATATGAGGCTCCAGGGGCACGACGTAACGGTGAAAATGCGGCCACCGGCGACCGGCGGCCGCGCTTGAAATCAGAAGCGGTAGTCGAACCGGACGTCGGCCGTGCGCGGTTCGGTCGGCACGGCGAGGCCCGACGAACTGATCGTCATCGGCCGCACCTTGTCTTCCACGTTGCGCACGCGCGCGAGCACGCTCCACGGCGCACCGTCCGGCTCCCAGCCGAGGCGCAGGTCCGATTCCGTGTGGCCGGGTACGCGGAACTTCAGGCCCGCCTGCGGCACGCCCAGCAGGTAGCTCGCGCTCGCGCGCGTGCCCGCGCCGGCCGTCAGCACGCCGCCGTTGATGCGCGTCCGGTGCTCCCAGCCGAGCGACAGCGTGCGCGCCGGCGTGCGGTCCAGCTTGACCCCGGCCCACGAATGCACGCCGTCCGGCAGGTAGCTGGCGTAGTGCGCGTCGAGCAAGGTGAGGGCGTACGTGAAGCGGTCGGCGCTCGTCGCGAGCACCTGGCCATCCGCTTCCAGGCCGCGGATCGACGCCGCGCCCGCATTCGTCGTCTCGTAGCGCGGCCGGCCGTTGATCACCACCTCGTTCGACAGCTGCAGGTTGCGGTAGTCGTAGTGGAACACGGCTACGTTGAGTGTCGCGCGGCCGTCCCGGAAGCGGGTCTTGACGCCCGCCTCGTAGGCGCGCACGGTCTCCGGCCGGTACGTGAGGCTGGCGGCCGGCAGCGCGGTGGCGGCGGGACACCCGACGCCGTTGCGCGCATCGCCCGCGGCGCAGCCGTCGTTGAAGCCGCCGGCCTTGTAGCCGGTCGCGATCGAGCCGTAGACGAGCGTGGCCGGGGCCAGGTCGTAGTCGAGGCCCAGGCGCCAGGTCGTCTTGTCGGTGGAGATGCTGCCGGCGTTCAGTTCGCGCAGGTCGGTGGCCGCGTTGAAGGCCGCGGTGCGCTGGTAGCCGATCGTGCCGGTGCGCGACTTGTCGTCTTCCGTGTAGCGGGCGCCGGCCGTGGCGCGCAGGCCGTCGGCCAGGCGGACCGTCGCCTGCCCGAACACGGCCTTGCTGCGCGCTTCGACCGGGTCGTTGCCGAACACATAGTAGGGCGGTAGGCCGACCGCTTGCAGGTCGCGGAAATAATAGGTGTCGCGCGCCCGTTCGCGGAACCAGTACACGCCGCCCTGGGCGGTCACGGGGCCGGCCCCGTTCGTCGCGAGGCGCAGCTCGTGCGAATCCTGGCTGTACGTGCCGGTGAACGGCTGGCGCACGCCCAGCGCGATCGTCGGCGCCACGCGGTAATAGAAGTTGTACAGGTAATCGTGGTCGAAGCTGCGGTGCGCGCCCAGCCACGACAGGGTCGCGGGGCCGAGGTCCCAGCTCAGGTCCGCCGTCAGGCTGGACGCCTTCTTGCGCGAATAGCCCTGTTCGAAGCGTGTGTTCGGCGGGTTGAAGCGGTAGGTCAGCTGGCGGTCGGTCGAATCGCCGTTCCACACCGGCTGGCCGGTGGCGATGCCGTTATAAAAATTCGAATCGGGCACCGTGCTGTCGTTGTTGCTGTCGTCGCGGCTCGCCTCGTAGCGGACGAGCAGCGTGGCGTTCTTTGCGAGCGCGAGCCTGGCCGACAGGCGCGCGGCGCGGTCGCCGCGGTCCAGGCCCAGGCCGCGCGGCGTGTTCGACCCGTTCTTCAGGTAAGCGTCGTGCTCGTTCCAGGTGGCGGCGGCGCGCAGCGCGAGCACGTCGTTCACCGGCACGTTGACCATGGCGCCGACCTTGCGCTCGCCGTGGTTGCCGACGGCCGCGTTGACGTCGCCCTCGAAGCGGCCGACGGGCGCCTTCGTGATCACGTTGACGACGCCGGCCGTCGTGTTGCGGCCGTACAGCGTGCCCTGCGGACCGCGCAGCACTTCGACGCGCTCGACGTCGTACAGCGCCGTGTTCTGGCTCTGCGGCCGCGCGACGTAGACGCCGTCGACCATGAAGGCGGCCGACGGGTCGCCCTTTTCCGTGACGTCGGCGTTCGAGACGCCGCGGATCGTGATGCGCAGGCCGTCGTACGAATTTTCCAGGTACGTATTCGGCAGGCGCGCGGCGAGGGCGCCCGGCGTGTCGGCGCCGATGGCGTCGAGCTGGCGCGCCGTGAGCACGCTCATCGCCACCGGCGTCTTCGATGCCGGCGCGGCCGTGCGCTGCGCCGTGACGATCACCTCCTGGATGCCGTCGCCCTGTGTCTCCACCTGCGCGCACGCCGGCGCGCTCCATGCGATCGCCGCGATCGACATGGCGAGCAGGTTGGGGGTCAACCGACCCTGCTGATTCTTCATGAACTATCCCAGTTTTTTTATAGTCGTTGCTTGGTGCGCCGTGTCGTTTGCACTGGCGTCGCCTGCCTGCGTGATTTTCGTGAGACTTTATTGCAGGCGGGTGAAACGGAGGAGTCTATCAGGTAGTGCGAACGGGCAATAGTGCCCAGTAACCACAAAGTGGTGCAATAAGGTTCACAAGTTGTTGTTTCCGGGGCACGCGCACGACTGATCCGGCGCAAACGCGCACAGCCTCGCCTCCTTATGCTTGTTGCATGGCGACGACATCTTTCCAACCCCGCGTGAGCGTGCTGGTGCCGACCTTCGACCAGGCGCACTTCATCGCCCGCGCACTCGCGAGCCTGCAGGCCCAGACGCTCGACGCGTGGGAGGCCGTCGTGGTGGACGACGGCTCGCGCGACGCCACGGCGGCCGTCGTCGCGCCGTTCCTGGACGATGCGCGCATCCGCTACCTCGCGCTGGACGCGAACGAGGGGCTGGGCCGGGCGTTGAACGTCGCGCTGGACGCGACGACGGCGCCGCTCGTCGCCTACCTGCCCGCCGACGACGTGTTCTATCCGCGCCACCTGGAGACGCTGGCGGCGGCGCTCGGGGCGGCGCCGGAGGCCGTGCTGGCGGTGTCCGGCGTGCGCTGGCGCTACAACCGCGAGGCGGAAGGACCCGTTCCCGGCGAGGGCCTGCAGCTCGTCCAGGCGATGCACCGGCGCACGGGCCTGCGCTGGACCGAGCGCGCGGCGCTCGAGTCCGACGACCTCGACCGCCTGTACTGGTCGCGCCTGCAGGCGCTGGGAGCCAGCGTGGGGACGGGCGTCGTGACCTGCGAATGGGTCGACCACCCGCGCCAGCGCCACAAGCTGATGCGCGAACCGGCAGGCGGGATCAACCCGTTCCGCCGCCACTACCGCGTGCGCGCGCCGCTGCGCTTCCACACGCGCAGCGGCAACGCTATCGACGAGGTCGCGCTGTACCGCCGCCTGCGCGAGCGATCGCCCACACCGCGCGCAGCGGACGGCCTCACGATCCTGCTCGTGGGCGAACTGGCGTACAACGCGGAACGGGTACTGGCGCTGGAAGAGCTGGGGCACACGCTGTACGGCCTGTGGACGGACACGCCGTACTGGTTCAACACGGTGGGCCCGCTGCCGTTCGGCCACGTCGAGGATCTGCCCCGCGACGACTGGCGCGCGGCGCTGCGAAGGCTGCGCCCCGACGTGATCTACGCGCAGCTGAACTGGCAGGCCGTGCCGTTCTGCCACGACGTCCTGCTGGCGAGCAGCGGCATCCCGTTCGTCTGGCATTTCAAGGAAGGGCCGTTCATCTGCCTGGAACAGGGCACATGGCCGCAACTGCTCGACCTGTACCGCATGGCGGACGGGCGCATCTTCAGCTGCCCCGAGGCGCGCGACTGGTTCGAGCTGGCGGCGCCGGGCCTGGCGCGCACGCGTCCGTGCCATGTGCTCGATGGCGACCTGCCCAGGCGCGACTGGTTCGACGGCCCCGTGTCACCGCCGCTGTCCGGCGCCGGCGGCGACGTGCACACCGTGGTGCCGGGCCGCCCGATCGGGCTGCATCCGCCCACCGTGGCGGCGCTGGCGGCGGCCGGCATCCACCTGCATTTCTACGGCGACTACACGCACGGCCAGTGGCGCGAGTGGATCGCAAAGACGCAGGCGCTGGCGCCGCACCACCTGCACCTGCACGGCAATGTGGCGCAGGACCGCTGGGTCGAGGAATTCTCGCGCTACGACGCCGGCTGGCTGCATTGCTTCGCGAGCCGCAACGGCGGCGACCTGCGCCGCGCCGACTGGGACGACCTGAACCTGCCGGCCCGCATCGCCACATTGGCGGTGGCCGGCCTGCCGCTGATCCAGCGCGACAATGGCGATGCCGTCGTGGCCGCGCAAGCGCTGGCGCGCCGGCTCGGCGTGGGGGTGTTCTATGACGGCATCGACGACCTGGCCGCGCAACTGCGCGACGGGTCCCGCATGGGCGCACTGCGCACGCGCATGTGGGCGCAGCGTGAGCAGTTCTGCTTCGATACGCATGTGCCGGACCTCGTGGCCTTCTTCCGGCACGTCATCGCCACCGCGGGACGCGGTCCGCGGGTGGCGGGCTAGGCGCTCATGGCGACGCGCGATCCTGGTGGTCGAGGTGATCCAGATGATCCAGATGATCCAGATGATCCAGATAAGCGGCGGCTTCGTTCACGCCTTCCTCGGCCGCCTTGTGAAGCCATGTCCGCGCTTCGGCGATATTTTTCTGGATGCCATATCCCTCCGCCAGGGCCACGCCATAGTGATAGCGGGCCAGGCTCGGATAGGTCGAGCCGTCGTCCAGCTGGGCCGCCCGGCGCATCAGCGCCGTCGATTGTGCGGCGTCCTGCCGGATGCCGATGCCGGTTTCGTACATCTGCGCAAGACCGATCATGGAAAACACGTCGTTCCAGCGCCGGATGCAGTCTTCGAAGATCTGGATGGCGGCCGCGTGGTCGCCTGTCTTGTTCGCCGCATAGCCGTACAGGCATTTGATGCGCTTGTCGCTTGTCACGTAGGACCGATAGCTCAGTTCGTTTTCCGCGGACTTGATGTCGGGTGCGCCATCGCCTGGCGGCCGGGCATGCGCCGCCGTGCCGTAAAGGGTGGCGCAGCATACGGTCGAGATAAGTAACGTTCGCATCGGATCTCCCTGGTTGTGAAGGTGGTTGATCCTCGAGCAATATCCGGGCCACATGTTGGCCGCCGGCGAGCGCGACGATGTGTCACGTTATGGCACATTCTTGTGCCCCCGCTGTGTTCAAGGCTGCCGCAACAGGTCCGCGCGCGGATAGCCCCAGTCCGGCATGGGACGGGGGCAGGGCGTGTCTGCGAGGTGGGCATAGTCCAGCGTCGAGAAATTGGCGCTGCCCAGCGGGCTCCAGCGCGCATCCGTCGCCGTCGTGCCGTCGATCGCCGGCGCGCGGGCGAACCGCATCCAGGCGTTGAAGTGGCAATTGTTCTGTTGCAGGTCATGCAGTCGCGCGAGGCTGTCGCGTGCGTCGCCTTGCCAGGCCAGTTGCGCATCGTTGCCGGCGGCACGGCCCGCGATCCCGGCCGGGCAGGAGGCGACCGGCGTGATGCCCGGTGCGACGCTGAGCTGGCCGCGGCGCAGGTGATAGCTGCCGTGCGCGGCATCCGTGGCCACCGTCACGAACGACCAGCACAGCGGATTGGCGGGATAGGCGGACAGGGCCGTATCGAGCAGGCGCTCGCCCGGGTCGAGGCGGGCGATGGCGGCAGCGACCGTGTCCCGTGCCGTGTGCATGGCCGCCGCCTGGACGAGGACGAAGGCGAGCGCCGCAGCCAGCCCGGCAGCCAGTGCGGTGCGGCCACGGTCGCCGCCGGCTCGCCGCGCGCGCCAGCGTGCGATCCCCGCCAGGAAGCTGGCGAGGACCAGCAGCCCGGCCAGCGAACCCCATTGCAGGAACCCGGCGAACGTGACGGCGACGGGCACGCCGACCAGCAGGGCCAGCAGCAGTCCGCGCCGCAGCGGTCCCCTCGCCATGAAGGCGAGCGGGATGCCGAACGCGATCCAGAACACGGGTTCGACGATGAAGATGAGGTCGCCGTAATACCAGCGCGCATCGAATGGCCAGAACGGATGCACGCCGTAGACGTTGAGTCCGTCCATCGAGATGTGCAGCACCATGCCCACGCAGGCCGTCAGGAGCGCTGCGAACCGGGCACGCGGGCTGGTGCGCAGCAGTCCGCGCGCCGCCGGCCACAGCAGCCAGACCAGGCCCAGCAACAAGGCAACTTCGCCGAGTGCCGCCAGCAATGTGTGCGTATGGCCGCGGTGATGCAACAGATAGCCCAGCGGTGCCTCGAGCAGCTTCGTGAGCACGAGGTCCAGGTCGGGGAAGTTGCTGGCGAGGCAGCCGATGGTGAGAAGCAGGCGCGTGCGGACGCGCTGCGCGTCGGATGCGGGCTCGGCAGGCACGCTGCGGTCGATCAGCGCGCCGATGCCGAGGCCGACGACGGAGTGGGTGAGATTATCCATCCTGCAATCTTACCCAAACCGCAAGCTGGCGGATCGAACGGCTTACTGCGCCGACGGTGCGTTCAACGCGGTCCGGCAGATCCGGGCCGCTTGCAAGCCCAGCCAGGCAGCGTTCGTCCAGAAGAAGACGTAAGGCAGGGCGACGAGGGCGACGCCGGCCGTCCGCGCGTAGAACGACAGCAGGATCGTGACTGCGCCGCAGAACGAGGCGAGCACGAACGCCGCGCCATGCCGTGCAGCCGTTTCCGACGTGCCGGCCGCGAAGCCGATCAGCAGCGCGATGGCGAGGCAGATGGCGATGACGGCGGTCGAGGCGATCCCGGAAAAGCTGTTGTGGAGGTGGGCAAGGACGACGACGGTCGCGAGGTATCCACCCAGGAAAACGGTAAGTTGGCGTAATTTCATTGGAAACTCAGGCAAGCGGTGGCATCGTCGATCAACGCGCGCGACGATGCGGGAATGCCGCGAGTATACCTGCACTCAGGAAAGCTTGCCTGGACCAGCCTTACTGCAAGAAAGGAATGCCCTGCAATTTATCTGGGTTTCTTACTACGTATATCTGCGAAATGGTGCCGTCGCGAATGCAAAACGATTGCACCGATTCGACTTTCCCATCGATGTACCGAACCAATCCTGGTTCGCCATTCACGCGTGCCATCTTGTAGACGACGCGTTCACGGAACGCATGTTCGACTGCCCAATACAGTCCCGCCACGCGTCCCGTCCCGATGAGAACCTTGTGCAGGGACTCTACTTTTCCTCCGCCGTCCGCCCGGAATTCGACATCTGCCGACAGGAGCGTCTTCATCGCATCGCGATCGGCGTTGGCGGCCGCCTGCATGAATTTTTCGAGGACGAGGCGATGCATCGTCTTCGAGACCGTGAAGCGCGGACTCTCCTGCCGTATCCGTTCCCGGGCCCGGTGGACGAGCTGCCTGCAGGCGGCTTCGCTTTTGCCAAGCATGGTCGCAACATCACCATAATCCTGGTCGAATACTTTGCGCATCAGGAATGCGGCCCGCTCTTCCGGCGTGAGCCGTTCCAGCACCCAGAGCATGGCGACAGAGACATCGCTTGCCAATTCGGCGGCGGCCTCGGGCGTGTCTTCGACGATCTCGACGACAGGTTCCGGAAGCCACCAGCCGGTGTAGGCGTCACGCTCGGTTTTTCGGCTGCGCAGGCGATCGATCGACAGTCGCGTCGTGATGGTCACCAGCCAGGCTTCGGCCGACCTGACGTCGTCACGCACGCTTGCGCTGTACCGCAGCCAGGCGTCCTGGACGACGTCTTCCGCGTCGGCGCGCATGCCGAGCATGCGATAGGCAATCAGGAAAAGACGTGGGCGTAATGCTTCGAACACATGCGGGTCGGCGGACTTCATGGCTACCCCAGGGACTTGAACAATACTGACTAGACGATCCGGCACCGACTGTTGTGACGGATCCGTCCGGTGTGTCACGGCAGCGCGCGGCCGCACGTCTTGTGGAAAGCGGCGGGCAGGGTTGCCAACCGCATGACCAATCACCGCATGAAAGGAACACGCACGATGAATCGCGCAAACTGGTTTCAAGTGTCGCAGGAAGGCGCCAAGGCGCTGGGAGCACTCCACCATTACGCAACGACGGGTACGGGTCTGGAACCGGGACTCATCCACCTTGTTTTCCTCAGGACGTCGCAATTGAATGGTTGCGCACATTGCATCGACGTCCACACCCGCGATCTCATCAAACACGGGATGTCCGTCGACAAGATTGTACTGGTGCCGGTATGGGAAGAGGCCGCCTATCTGTTTTCGGACGGGGAACGGGCGGCCCTGGCGTGGACGGAGGAAGTGACGCGCGTGAGCGAGACCCATGCATCGGACGCGGCCTACGCGGCGGCATTGGCCGCGTTTGGAGAACAGGCCCTGGTCGAACTGACGATCGTGATCGCGGCCATGAACGCGATCAATCGCATGGGCATCAGCTTCCGGTTGAAACCGCGCGCAAAGGCCTGAAACGGCGCCGGTACCGACGGACCGTCAGCGCTGCGGACATGGCGCGGGCAGCACCGCCACGGTACCCGCGTAACCGTCCGGCAGCACCAACGACAGGCAGGTGCACGCCGCCAGCAGGGGTTCGTCGCACGCCCCCCATTCCGCCAGCGCCAGCCCCCGGCATTTGAGCCTGGCTTCGCGCTCGCTCCACGCGCGCGCGAACGCGGGCACGCCGGCCAGCGTGGCCGCGGCCGCCGGGCCGAGATAGTCGCGGGCGACGGCTTGCCAGTCCGGGACGTCGGCGACCTGCATGACGTCGATGCCGACGGCGCCGCCGTCCAGCCGCAGGGCCGCCACGGACAGGTCGCCGTCGTGGCTGATCGACAGTGCGAAGCGGCGGCCATCGTCGAGCAGCGCCCAGGGCGCTGCGCCCGGCGCACCACACAGCCGGATCGATGACGACGGAAGCCCGCTCGCCTCAGCCAGCGCGGCAAGCAGCGCCGCACGAATCGTGCGCCGCGCCGTCGCGCGGTCGGGTTGCCCGCGCACGCCGACGATCTGCACGCCCGAAGCGTAAGCAGGCGCATCTGCAAACCGGCCCCCGTGCCACCAGCGTACGGGCAAAGCGCGATCCATCACACCCGCTGCGGCGCCGCCGGCAACCCGTTCCAGCTCGTCGCGGCCGGAATGTGCTCGCCCTTCATGACAAGGGTCAGCGGCCCGATGCGGGCATTGTCCCCGACCTTCGCGCTGTACAGCACGGCGCTGCGCGGGCCCAGGTACACCTTGCTGCCGATGTCGACGTGATCGATCTTCATCACCCGGTCTTCGAACAAATGGGTCTGCGGGCAGGACAGCGCGTTCAGCTCGCTATGGTCGCCGATCGTCACGCAGTCGAATTCCGTGATGTCCGTCGTGTCCATGTAGACGCCGCGGCCGATGCGGCAGCCGAGCAGGCCGAACGCGACCGGCAGCCAGGGCGTGCCACGCAGGTAGCGCATGAAGTTGGGCACGGCGATGCCTTCGTACATGTTCGTGACGCCTTCGGACAGCCAGACGAACGGCGTCCACATCGGCTCGGCCCGCTTCTTGTAGCGGCCCAGCAGCAGCCATTTGAACGCGAGCACGAACAGGTAGTTGCCGATGCCGTAGGCGAGGCTGATCAGGGCGAGGTCCCAGATCACTTCGCCCCAGCGGCCGGCCCCGGCGATCGGCATCAGGTCCAGCACGACCGTGTAGCCGACGGCGATGACGACCGCGTGCGGCGCGACGATACGGAACGCTTCGACGAGCGCGCGGCCCAGGCGGCGCGCCGGCGACGGGCGGTAGGTCAGGTGTTCCGGGTAGCCGCTGACCTGTTCGCGCGCGGGCAGGTGGATCGGCGGCGAGCCGAGCCACGTGTCGCCGCCCGTCATGCGCTCGTTCGCGGGCGCATGCGTGTGCACGCCCACGAGGACGCCTTCCGGCAGCACGGTGCCGTCCGGGATATAGCTGCCGTTGCCGACGAAGCTGCGGTTCGAGACGACCGTCGCTTCCATCGTCATCCAGCCGCCGTCGATCTGCTCGTCGCCCAGCATGACGGCGTCGGCGATGAAGGTCTCGTCGCCCAGCGTCAGCATGTCGGGGACGACGCCCAGCGCCGTCGAGATCTCGGCGTCGCGGCCGACCTTCGCGCCCAGCAGGCGGTACCAGAACGGCGCGAACACGGTCGCGTAGATGCCGTGCAGGACGTTCAAACTCGATTCCTGGATATGGCTCACGAGCCATTTTTTGCAGTACGCGTCGCTGTGCACGGCCGAGCGGCCCGGCATCATGCGGGGCAGGAAGCCCCAGCGGATGGCGGCCGACACGAGCATCGTCAGCGCGATCAGCACGGCGGACGCGGGCAGTGCCAGCACGAAGTAGCGCAGCAGCTGGCCCTGGATCGAGTTCTGCGCGAGGATCGGCAGGGTGCCCCGTTCGTCGAACCAGTCGATCAGCACGAAGCTGGGGAACACGGGCATGAAGAACAGCGTGGCGACGAGCAGCATGCCGAACACGAAGAACAGGGCTTCGCCGGCGAGGCGGGCACGGCTGACGCGCGGGCGCGGCGGCAGGGTCGACGGATCGAACGCGCCGGCGTCGCGCGCGGGCGAGCCGTTCCAGACGCGGCCGGCGGGGACAATCCCCCCATCCGGCAGCGCGGATTGGCCCTCCAGGTGGCCGCGCCGGCCCACCTGCGTATTGCCTTCCAGGATCGCGTACGACGACACGCAGGCGTCGTCGTCGAGCGCGATGCGGCCGAGGATCAACCGGCCCCGTTCCACGCGCGCGTTCTCGAAGTTGACGGCATTGCCGATGCTGACGTTGGCGCCGATGGCGAGCAGGTCGGGCGCGCGGATCGTCAGCGAGCCGATCACGACATCGTGCCCGATCTTCGCGCCCAGCAGGCGCAAATACCAGCCGTACAGCGACGAGCCGGCCAGCAAATAGGTCGGGGCCGCCTCGACGAGGCGGTCCGCGAGCCACCAGCGGAAATAGGTCGCGCCCCACAGCGGATACACGCCGGGTTTCAGGCGGCCCGCGACGAGCCATTTGCCCCCGATGGCGAAGACGAATTCCAGCAGGGTCGCGAGCAGGAACACGCCGATCGACGCGGCGATGGCGCGCGCCACGGAGTCGCCCGGGTCGCCCGTGAAGAAGTGGTACGTGAAGAACGGCGCCAGCCATTGGGCCATGCGCAGCGTGATCAGCACGGGGACGGTCGCCAGCTGGGCGATGCCGCACAGCCAGCGGCGGGCTTCCGACGGCGGCGTCCAGTCCGGCTCGACGGCGGCCGTGCCGGCGGCCTGGTCCAGGCTCGACGCGATGGCGCCGATCTGGCGTTGCGAATAAATGTCGCGCACCGTGACGTGGGCGAAGCGCGGGTCGGCGCGCAGTGCCGTGGCGAGGCGGGCGGCGAAGAACGAGTGGCCGCCCAGGTCGCTGAAAAAGTCCAGTTCGCGGCGGATCGGCTGGCCCGGGAACAATTTCTCCAGCGCGGCGAACAGCGCTTCCTCGCCCGGCGTTTCCGCCACGTCCGATTCGGCCGGATCGCTCGGTAGCGGGGCCGACAGGGCCATCGCCTTCAGGGCTTTCCGGTCGATCTTGCCGGACGTCAGGCGCGGCATCACGGACAATTGTTCAAAGCGGCTCGGCACCATGTACGGCGGCAGCTTCCCGGACAGCGCGCGGCGCAACGTGGCCGGTGCGAGCTGTTCCCGCGTCGCGCCGGCGGCCGGCACGAGGTAGGCGACGAGGCGGTCGATGCCGTCGTCCTTGCGCAGCAGCACGGCCGTCGTGCCGACGCCGTCCTGTTGCGCGAGCTGGGCTTCGATCTCGCCCAGTTCGACGCGGAAGCCGCGGATCTTGACCTGGTCGTCCGTGCGGCCCAGGCACACGACCTGGCCGTCCGGCTCGATGCGCGCGAGATCGCCCGTGCGGTACAGGCGCGGATCGTCCGGGCCCGCGCTCCACGGGTTCGCGAGGAATTTCTCGGCCGTCAGGTCGGGGCGGCCGAGGTAGCCGGCCGACAGGCCCGGGCCGATGATGCACAGCTCGCCCGTGTCGCCGCGCGGCAGCAGTTGCAGGCCCTTGTCGGTCTCGGTGGAAATGACCAGCAAACCGTAGTTCGGCAGCGGCGTGCCGATCGTGATCAACCGGCCCGGCTCCAGGCGCGCGAGGCTGGCCGACACGGTCGCTTCCGTGGGGCCATACGTGTTGAACATCTGGCGGCCCGGCCTGGAAAAGCGCTCGACCACCGTTTCCGGGCACATCTCTCCACCCAGGTTGATGATGCGCAGGCTCGGCACGTCGTCCGCGAACAGCGCGAGCAGCGTCGGCACCGCGTGCAGCACGGTGACGCCATTCTCCGAAAGCAGGCGCGGCAGCGCCTCCGGATCGCCGGCCGTCTCCTTTGGCCCGATCCAGAGCGTGGCGCCGACGAGGTAGGAAATCCAGATTTCCTCGAACGACATGTCGAAGGCGACCGAAAAGCCCTGGTAGACGCGGTCGGTGGCCTTGACGCCCAGCACTTCGTTCTCGCTGCGCAGGAAGTGGCAGATGCTGCGCTGGTCGATGAGGATGCCTTTCGGCTTGCCCGTCGAGCCCGACGTGTAGATGACGTAGGCGGGGGCGGCGCCGTCGACCTTGCCCCGGCGGCGCAGTTCGTAGCCGCCGGGCGCGGGCGCCAGCAGTGTTTCGGCGGTGTGGATCGGTTGCGTCACCGTGCCGAGACGGTCGCGCATGCGCTCGCTGCTCACGAGGGCGGGCGAGCCGGCGTCGTCCATGCACACGAGCAGGCGCTCGACGGGCGTGTCCTCGTCGACCGGCAGCCAGGCGGCGCCGGCCTTGGCGATCGCCGCCTGCATGACGAGCAGCTCGATGCCGCGCGGCATCCACAGGCCGACGATATGGCCGGGCCGGATGCCCGCGTCGATCAGGCGCGACGCGGCCAGGCTGGACAGGGCGTCGAGCTCGCGATACGTGAGGCGGCGGTCGCCGGCGATGAGGGCCAGCTGGTCCGGTGCGCGGGCCGCGCTTGCTTCCAGCAGGTCGGCCAGGATCTCGTCGCGCAACAGCTCGGGCTGGTGCGGGCCGTACAGGACATCGGGGTGCCGTGTCAGAGGAGAGATATCGTTCATCGACGGCTATGTTGGGGTTGGTTGAATTTCATCAAGACACAAAATGCAAACCTGGCAGCCACATCCGCGCAGGGTACGCCATTTTAACGGCCGGGCGGCGCATGTGTTCATTACGCCCGTGTTCACCAGCCAATCCGTCATTTTTGATCTGGATCAAGGATTTAGGCGGACCACATTTCATAAAATTTCCCAAAAACAATATTTCCTCACTAAAAGCCAGGAGCCACGCTTGCGTACCAACCTACCCGTCACGGGCATCGAATACCCGGTGCATGACGACCAGTCCATCGTGTCCAAGACCGACACCAAAGGCCGCATCACCTACGTCAACCCCACGTTCATCGAAGTCAGCGGCTTTACCGAAGATGAGCTGATCGGCAAGGCCCATAACATCGTCCGCCACCCGGACATGCCGCCTGCGGCGTTCGCCGACCTGTGGCAAACGCTGCAGGCGGGCGAACCGTGGACAGGACTCGTAAAAAATCGTCGGAAAAATGGCGATTTCTACTGGGTCGTGGCGAACGTCGTGCCCATCAGGCAGGAGGGGGCGACGGTGGGCTACATGTCGGTCCGCACCCGTCCCGCGCGCGACCAGGTCGAACGCGCCGAAGCGATCTATCAACGCCTGCGCGACGGCCGGGCCGAGGGGCTCGCGCTCCGGCGCGGCGCCGTCGTCCGCACCGCGTGGTGGGCGCGCCTGCTGGACCTGCGCACCTTGCCGCTGGGCCGGCGCCTGGGCGTCATGATGTGCACGCAGGCGCTGCTGATGGGCGTGCTGGCCTGTGCCACCCAGGCCTGGGGCTGGCGCCTGCTGGCGCTGGCCGGCGCGGCGGCGACCCTGCTGGCCTGGGCCGAGCTGCACCGGTCCATCGTGGCGCCCATGCACCGGGCGCTGGAGGCCGTCCACGCGCTGGCCGGGGGCGATCTGTCGCGCCCGCCCGAACGGGGACGCGACGACGAGATGGGCCGCCTGCTGCTCGCATTGCGCCAGTTGAACATCAACCTGACGGCGATCGTCGGCGACGTGCGCACGGGCGTCGGCGCGATCCATGCAGCCACGCGCGACATCGCGACGGGCAACCACGACCTCGCGCGCCGCACGGAGGCGCAGGCCGCGAGCCTGGAGCAGACGGCTGCGAGCCTCGCCCACATCGCGGCCAGGGCGGGCCAGAACACGGACAGCGCCGAGCGCGCCGACAACCTGGTCGGCGAAGCCTCCCAGGTGGCGGGACGCGGCGGCGCGGCCGTGCTGGAAGTCGGCACGACGATGGGCCAGATCAGCGGCTCGGCCACGCGCATCGTCGACATCATCGGCCTGATCGACGGCATCGCGTTCCAGACCAACATCCTGGCCCTGAATGCCGCCGTGGAAGCGGCGCGCGCGGGCGAACAGGGGCGCGGGTTCGCCGTCGTGGCGGGCGAAGTCCGCAGCCTGGCCCAGCGCTCGGCGGGGGCGGCGAAGGAAATCAAGGCGCTGATCGAGGATTCCGTGCACCAGGTCGGGCAGGGCAACGAGCTCGTCGACGCGGCGAGCCAGACGATGCGCCAGGTCGTGGGCGCCGTGCGGGACGCGGCCGCCATCATGGGCGACATCTCGGCGGCGTCGCGCGCGCAGAACGAGGGCATCGCGGAAGTGAATGCGGCGATGGTCGAGCTCGACGGTATCACGCGCGAGAACGCGGCCCTCGTGGAGGAGTCGGCCATGGCGTCCGCCAGCGTGGCGGAGCAGGTGGGGCATCTGGGGCAAGTCTTGTCGGTATTTAGATTGAGCCGATAGCGTTCGCGTGGGCACGGGGTGCCCACCCTACGATTGGCCGCCGTATGCTCTGGATGCGCGGCGGCACCGTGTCGCGCGGCCCGACGCAGGGGTAGGGTGGGCGGCCCCCGCCCACGCGTGTTAGCACACCGGCTTCGGCGATTTTTGATGCAAGTCAAGGATTTTGTGGACCCGCCTCAATAGACTCATCTTGTATGTTCACGCCGCAGGCCCAGGAGTTTCCCCGATGTCAGATGCAGTTTCCGCATTCCAGCCCGTCGTCGAGTTCGACGCGGACCTGATCGCCCGGCTGAGCCGCAACGGTCCCCGCTACACGTCGTATCCGACGGCGGACCGCTTCACGGAATCGTTCGGCTACCGCGATTTCCTGCACGCCGTGGCGGCCCTGCGCACGCGCGGCGGCGGCAAGCCGCTGTCGCTGTACCTGCACATTCCGTTCTGCGACACCGTCTGCTATTACTGCGCCTGCAACAAGATCGTCACGAAGCACCGCGAGAAGGCGGCGACCTACCTCGCTTACCTGAAACGCGAAGTCGAGATGCGGGGCCGCCTGTTCGCCGGCATGAACGACGTCGAGCAGCTGCACTTCGGCGGCGGCACGCCGACTTACCTGTCGGACGCGCAGATGGCAGACCTGATGGCGCACCTGCGCCGCTGCTTCCGCTTCGCGCCCGACGCCGTCGGCGAATACTCGATCGAGATCGACCCGCGCACGGTGTCGCAGGAGCGCGTGCACGGCCTGCGCCGCCAGGGTTTCAACCGCATCAGCCTCGGCGTGCAGGACTTCGATCCGGACGTGCAGCGCGCCGTCAACCGCATCCAGCCCGAGGCCGCGACGCGCGCCATCATCGCGGCCGCGCGCGATGCGGACTTCCGCTCCGTCAGCATCGACCTGATCTACGGCCTGCCGAAGCAGACGCCGGCCACGATGCGCACGACGCTCGACAAGGTGATCGATGCGGCGCCGGACCGCATCGCCGTGTACCACTACGCGCACCTGCCGCACCTGTTCAAGCCGCAGCGCCGCATCGTCGATGCGGACATGCCCGACAGCGACGCGAAGCTGCGCATGCTCCAGCTGTGCATCGAGCGCCTGACGGCCGCGGGCTATGTCTACATCGGCATGGACCATTTCGCCCGGCCGGACGACGACCTCGCCATCGCGCAGCGGCAGGGCCGGTTGCACCGCAACTTCCAGGGCTATTCGACGCATGCCGACGCGGACCTCGTCGCATGCGGCGTGTCCGCCATCGGCGCGGTCGGGGCCACGTACAGCCAGAACGTCAAGACGCTGGACGCCTATTACGCTGCGCTCGACCGCAACGAGCTGCCGGTGGCGCGCGGTGCGCGGCTGTCGATGGACGATGCGCTGCGCCGGACGATCATCCAGAAGCTGATGTGCCAGTTTGAGCTGTCGATCAGCACCATCGAACTCGCGTTCCCGATCGCGTTCCACGCCCATTTCGCCCGCGAGATGGCGCAGCTGGCGGCGCTGGAGCGCGACGGCCTCGTCGAACTCGCGCCGGACTGGATCAGCGTCACGTTGAAAGGGCGCCTGCTGATCCGCAACGTGTGCATGGTGTTCGACCACTATCTCGCCACGCGCGGCCCGGCCACGCATTCCAGGACGGTGTGACCCCATGAACGTCGCGCTCCTTCCCGTCCTCGTCGTGGGCCTGCTGGGCAGCGTCCACTGCGCCGGCATGTGCGGCGGGATCGTGGGCGCGCTGTCGGTGGCGCCTTCCGTCGGACGGGTCATCCCCGTGCGGGTAGCAACCGGGCGGGCGCCCGTCGCCAACGTCCTTGCCTACAACGCGGGACGCATCGGCAGCTACATGGTCGCGGGCGGGCTGGCCGGCGGCTTCGCACAAGGCGCGCAGGCGCTCGCCGGACTGCCGGCGCTGCAGGCCGGCGCGTACTGGCTGGCGAACCTGATGCTGGCCGCGCTGGGCCTCTACCTGATGGATGCGTGGCGCGGCCTCGCGCGCCTGGAGCAGGGCGGCCGCCTCGTGTGGCGCGGCGTGCAGCCCCTGCTGAAAAAAGTCGGGCCGCTGGACCGGCCCGCGCGCATGTTCGTCGCGGGCGGCCTGTGGGGCTGGCTGCCGTGCGGGATGGTCTACAGCGTCCTCGTCACCGCGATGCTGAGCGGTTCCGCCCTCCACGGCGCCCTCGTGATGCTGGCGTTCGGCCTCGGCACCCTGCCGATGCTGCTCGGCCTGGGCCTGATGGGCGCGCGCCTGCGCGGCTGGCTCGCGGGCCCGCGCGTGCGGCTCGCATGCGGCGTCGTCGTGCTGGGCTTCGGCCTGCTGGGCCTCGCGCGCGCGGCCGGCGGCCTGCCGCACGGCTGGGTGCGGGAGATCTGCGTCGCACCCGGAGCCGGCGCATGAGCGCGGCCGTCCTCGACACCGCCGCGTGCTGGCACTGCGGCCAGCCGGCACCGGCCGCGAGCCCGTGGTCGGCCGTCGTCGACGGCGCGAGCCGCACCATGTGCTGCCCCGGCTGCGCCGCCGCCGCGCAGACGATCGCGGACGCCGGCCTCGCCGACTATTACGACAACCGCACCGAGTTCGCCGCGCGCATCGGGGATGAGGCCGACCTGGCCGCCCTGCGCGCGTACGACGACGCGGTCGATGGGAACGATGTCGTCTTCACCATCGAAGGCATGCGCTGTGCCGCGTGCGTGTGGCTGATCGAACGCCGCATGAACGCGCTGCCCGGCGTGACGGACGCGTTGCTGAACGTGGCGACGGAACGCCTGCGCGTGCGCCGCGATCCCGCCGTGGCGAAGGCCAGCGACATCATCGCGGCACTGCGCGCGATCGGCTACACGGCGTATCCGCTGGATGCGGCGCGCCAGGCGGCCCACCTCGAACGGGAGCGCAAGACCCTGTTCCGCCGCCTGTTCGTGGCCGGCATGGCGATGATGCAGGTGATGATGTACGCCGTCCCGGTGTACCTGGCGACGGACGGCACGATGGACGCCGACATGCGCGCGCTGATGCACTGGGCCGCGCTGTTGCTGACCGTGCCGGCCGTCGCCTACTCGTCGTGGCCGTTCCTGCGCGGCGCGTCGACGGATCTGCGGCGCGGCGTGGCGGGCATGGACGTGCCGGTGGCGCTGGGCATCCTGGCCGCATCCGCCGCCAGCGTCGTCGCGGTCGTGCGCGGGCACGGCGACGTGTACTTCGATTCGATCACGATGTTCGTGTTCCTGCTGCTGGGCAGCCGCTACCTGGAACTGGACGCGCGCCGGCGCGCCGCGCGCGCGCTCGAGGGCCTGCAGCGCGCAGGGCCCGCGACGGCGCAGCGCTTCGTCGACTTTCCGGGCGCGCGCGCGACTGACACCGTATCCGCCGGCGCGCTCGTGCCGGGCGACGTCGTGCTCGTGCCGCCGGGACAGGCCGTGCCGGCCGATGGCGTCATCGTGGAAGGCGACACGGAAGTCGACCTCGCGCTGCTGACGGGCGAGAGCCGCACGCGCGCGCTGGGGCCGGGCGCGCCACTGCCCGGCGGCGCCGTCAACGTCGCGCAGGCGATCGTCGTGCGCGTGACGAGCAGTGCGCGCGACAGCACGCTGGCGCTGCTGGTGCGCCTCGTCGAGCGCGCCGGCCAGGACAAGCCCGCGCTGGCGTTGTGGGCCGACCGCGTCGGCGCGTGGTTCGTGCTCGCGCTGCTGGTGCTGACGGTCGGCGTGTGCGCGCTCTGGTATCTCGTCGATCCGGCGCGCGCGTGGCCGGCGGCGATCGCGGTGCTCGTCGTGTCGTGTCCGTGCGCGCTGTCGCTGGCGACGCCGACGGCGCTTGCCGCCGCCACCGACCGCCTGCTGCGCAGGGGCGCGCTGGCCGTCAAGCCGCATGTGCTGGAAACACTGGGCCGTGCGACGCACGTCGTGTTCGACAAGACGGGCACGCTGACCTACGGCCATCCCGTGCTGCGCCAGACGGTGACGTTCGGCGGCGCGAGCCGGCGCATGGCGCTGCAGCTGGCCGCCGCGCTGGAAGCGGGCAGCGCGCATCCGCTGGCGCAGGCGATCCGCGCTGCCGCCGGGCCGGCCGCGCTGGTCGCGAACCTGGTCAACCAGGTCGTCGGCAAAGGCATCGAGGGCGAGATCGGCGGCCGCCGTTACCGTCTGGGCAACGCCGCGTTCGTGGCCGGCATCGCGTGCGGCGACCTCCCGGGCGGCCAGCCGGGCGGCGTCACGGCCGTGTGGCTGGGCACCACGTCCGGCTGGGTCGCGCGCTTCGACCTCGTCGACGACATCCGGCCGGAGGCGCGCGACGTCGTGGCCGGCCTGCGCGCGGCCGGCAAGACGGTCGTACTGCTGTCCGGCGACGACGACGAGGCCGCGCAGGACGTCGCCATGCAGCTCGGCATCGCGCACGCGCTGGGCCACCAGTTACCCGAAGATAAACTGACCGTCGTGCGCGGCCTGCAGCGCGACGGCGCCGTCGTGGCGATGGTCGGCGACGGCATCAACGATGCGGCCGTGCTGTCGGGCGCCGATGTGAGTTTCGCGATGGGGCAGGGCGCGCAGCTGGCGCAGCTGCACGCCGACTGCGTGCTGCTGGGTGAGGGCCTGCGCCCGCTGGCGGCCGCACTGGACACGGCGGCGGACACCTTGCGCGTGATCCGCCAGAACCTGGGGTGGGCGATGGTGTACAACGTGGCGGCGATTCCGGCGGCGGCGAGCGGCGTGCTGAATCCGTGGCTGTCGGGCGTGGGGATGGCCGCGAGTTCGGCGCTCGTGGTGCTCAACGCGGCACGGCTGAGGAGGGAGCCATAATGGAAGCCTTGTATTTGCTGGTGCCCCTGAGCGTGATGCTCGTTGCGTTCGCAGTGTGGATCTTTTTCGGCGCGGCGGACAGCGGGCAGTTCGACGATCTGGAAGGGCCGGCGTTGCGGATTCTCAGCGACGACGATTGACGGACTCCGTCGTTCCCGCGCAGGCGGGAACCCATGCAGAAGATCAGCATTCAGTACGTCGGAAACACCCGGGCGGATCTCGGCGTTCGACTTCAGAGGCTCAGTATGGGTCCCCGCGTGCGCGGGGATGACGGTGATCCGCGCAAGCGAAGGTATTACATGCTCGGCCCGCGTCCCGTCCGCTGTTCCTTCTCGATCCGCTCCTGGCAAGCGATACACGTCCGCACCGTCGGCGTCGCCAGCAACCGCGCTTCCGGAATATCGCGCCCACACGACTCGCAGATCCCGATCGCGCCCGATTCCAGGCGCCCGATCGCCGCGTCGATCTCGTGCAGCAGGTTCGCTTCGTGTTCGGCCAGGTGTTCCTCGTTATGGCTGAGCATCTCGCCCGCCGGCGCGTCGTCGTTCTGGCCCATATGGGCATTCGGCGAGATCGCCGGGCGGTCGTCGGTATCGCCATCCGTGCGCGCACGCACGGCGGCCAGCGCATCCTCGCGCGCCTTGTGCAGGCGCTGGCCGAGTTGCTCGTGGAGTTCAGGTGAAATTGGCGGCATGGTCATCGTCCTCTTCGTTGTCAAAAGCTTCGGATCAGTGTGGCGGACCATCGAGCGTCATGTTTGACGCACCTCATATCGTCCTTTCAAAACGCCAGTCTGCTTTCAGCAACATCGAGGAAGAAGCCGGCTCCTTCCTTGGACCCAATCTGGAATTTTTGATTCACATCAAGGATTTGGAACCCCCAGGAAACCTACCCTGACGGTGTCGTCTTTCTTATTCTTCAGGGAGTGCACCTTGGACAGCAGTCTAAACTATAACTACAAGATCGTGCGCCAGTTTGCCGTCGCAACTGTCGTCTGGGGCGTGATCGGCATGCTCGCGGGCGTGTGGATTGCCGCGCAGCTCGCCTGGCCGGCATTGAACTTCGATATCCCGTGGCTCACGTACGGCCGCCTGCGGCCGCTGCACACGAACGCGGTGATCTTCGCGTTCGGCATCTGCGGCCTGTTCGCCACGTCGTACTACGTCGTGCAGCGCACGTGCCAGGTCCGGCTGTTCTCCGACCGGCTGGCCGCTTTCACGTTCTGGGGCTGGCAGGCGGTGCTCGTGGCGGCCGCCATCACCCTGCCGCTGGGCTTCACGCGCGGCAAGGAATACGCCGAGCTGGAATGGCCGATCGCCATCCTGATCGCCGTCGTGTGGGTCGCGTATGCCGTCGTCTTCTTCGGCACCATCGTCAAGCGGGCCGTAGCACACATCTACGTCGCCAACTGGTTCTTCGGCGGCTACATCCTCGCGGTGGCCATCCTCCACATCGTCAACGGCATGTCGATGCCCGTCACGCTGTTCAAGTCGTACTCGATGTACGCCGGCGTGCAGGACGCGATGATCCAGTGGTGGTACGGCCATAACGCCGTCGGCTTCATCCTCACGGCCGGCTACCTGGGCATGGTCTACTACTTCATCCCGAAGCAGGCCGAGCGTCCGGTGTACTCGTACCGCCTGTCGATCGTGCACTTCTGGGCCCTGATCTTCACCTACATGTGGGCCGGTCCGCACCACCTGCACTACACGGCGCTGCCCGACTGGACGCAGTCGATCGGCATGGTGTTCTCGCTGATCCTGCTGGCGCCGTCGTGGGGCGGCATGATCAACGGGATCATGACCCTGTCCGGGGCGTGGCACAAGCTGCGCTCGGACCCGCTGCTGAAATTCATGATCGTGTCGCTGTCGTTCTACGGCATGGCCACGTTCGAAGGCCCGATGATGTCGATTAAAACGATCAACTCGCTGTCGCACTACACGGACTGGGGCATCGCCCACGTGCACGGCGGCGCGCTGGGCTGGGTTGGTTTCATCACGATGGGTTCCCTGTACTACCTGATCCCGCGCCTCGCCGGCAAGAAGCAGATGGCCAGCATGGCACTCGTCGAGACGCACTTTTGGCTCGGCACCATCGGCATCGTGCTGTACATCGCCGCGATGTGGATCGCCGGCGTGATGCAGGGCCTGATGTGGCGCGCCGTGAACCCCGACGGCACCCTGACCTACACCTTCGTCGAAGGCGTCAAGGCGACGTATCCGTACTACGTGATCCGTTTCGGCGGCGGCCTGATGTACCTGACCGGCATGTGCCTGATGGCGTACAACACGTGGCTGACGATGCGCGGCACGAAGTCCGTCGACGCGCGCATCCCCGCACTGCATTCGCTTGGCAGGACGCATGCGGTCCCGGAACACGCCTGATAGAACACGCAGGAGCATAACCATGAAATTCACCCATGAGTGGATCGAGAAGAACCCCTGGCTGCTGATCGGCCTCGTGCTGGTCGTGGTCTCGTTCGGCGGCCTCGTCGAGATCGTGCCGCTGTTCTTCCAGCATTCGACCACCGAACCCGTCGCCGGACTGAAGCCGTATTCGCCGCTGCGCCTCGCGGGCCGCGACGTCTACATCCGCGAAGGCTGCTACAACTGCCACTCGCAGATGATCCGCCCGTTCCGCGCCGAGACGGAGCGCTACGGCCATTACTCGGTCGCGGGCGAATTCGTCTACGACCACCCGTTCCAGTGGGGATCCAAGCGCACCGGCCCCGACCTGGCGCGCGTCGGCGGCCGCTACTCGGACGAGTGGCACCGCACGCACCTCGACAACCCGCGCGACGTCGTGCCGGAATCGAACATGCCGGGCTATCCGTGGCTCGCGACGGCAAAACTGGACCCGCAGTCGATCGTGCCGAAGATGCGCGCGATGCAGCGCCTGAACGTCCCGTACACGGAGCAGGACATCAAGGACGCGCCGGCGCAGCTGGCCGACAAGACGGAGCAGGACGCGCTGGTCGCCTACCTGCAGGGACTCGGCACGCAAATCAAATCGAGGAATTGAGATGGCCATCCAGCATATGTTCGACGGCGCGAGCCGCGTGATGACGGTCGTGAGTTTCGTTTGCTTCCTGGGCATCCTGGCGTGGACCTTCGTGCTGCGCAAGGAGCAGGATTTTGCGGCAACGGCCGCCATTCCGTTCGACGACGACGTGGAGGACGACTATGTCTGACTTCACGAGCGGTTTCTGGAACTGGTACATCGTCCTGATCACGGTGCTCGGCATTGCGGGCTGCGCGATCCTGCTGTGGTCGCAGTCGCGCCACAAGGTGCGCCTGGACGAACACGGCCAGCCCGACAAGACGACGGGCCACGTGTGGGACGAGGACCTGACGGAACTGAACACGCCGATGCCGCGCTGGTGGATGTTCATGTTCTACCTGACGATCCTGTTCGCCATCGGCTACCTGGTGCTGTATCCGGGCCTCGGCAGCTATGCGGGCCGCCTCGGCTGGCAATCGGCCGGCGCGTACAAACAGGAACTGGCGAAGGCCGATGCCGACTACGGCCCCCTGTTCGCGCAATACCTGAAGCGCGACCTCAAGGACGTGGCAGGCGACCCGCAGGCCCACGCCATCGGCGAGCGCCTGTTCCTCACGTACTGCGCGCAATGCCACGGCTCGGATGCGCGCGGCAACAAGGGCTACCCGAACCTCACGGACGGCGACTGGCTGTACGGCGGGGAACCGTCGGTGATCAAGGAAACGATCATGAAGGGCCGCAACGGCCAGATGCCGCCGATGGGCGCGGCACTCGGCTCGGACAACGACGTGGAAAACGTCGCGCACTACGTGATGAGTCTCTCCGGGGCGCCGGCCGACCCGATCAAGGTCGCCTTCGGCAAGCCGAAGTTCGCCGCCTGCGCCGCGTGCCACGGCCCCGACGCGCACGGTAACCCGATGCTGGGCGCGCCGAACCTGACCGACAAGGTATGGCTGTATGGCGGCAGCGCGGAGACGATCATGGAGACGATCCGCAAGGGCCGCAACAACACGATGCCCGCGTGGGGCGAATTCCTCGGCGAAGGCAAGGCGCACGTGCTGGCCGCCTACGTCTGGTCGCTGTCCAACACGCCGGGCACGCCCCGCGAGGTGGCGGCAAAATGAACACGCGCGCGCCCAGGGAGGCGGTCATCAAGATGTACGCCAGGCGCGAGGACATCCATCCGCGCGAGGTGAAGGGCCCGTTCGCCACCCTGCGCTGGGCCTGCGTCTGGCTCACGCAGGCGCTGTTCTACGGCCTGCCGTGGCTGTCCATGCACGGCCGCCAGGCCGTGCTGTTCGACCTGGGCGCGCGCAAGTTCCACCTGTTCGGCCTCGTGCTGTGGCCGCAGGATTTCATCTATCTCGCCGGTCTGCTGATCATCTGCGCCTACGGCCTGTTCCTCGTGACCGCCGTGGCGGGGCGCGTGTGGTGCGGCTATGCCTGCCCGCAGACGGTCTACACGGAGATCTTCCTGTGGATCGAGCGCCGCATCGAAGGCGACCGCAGTGCGCGCATCCGCCTCGACCGCCAGCCGTGGACGCTGGCAAAGCTGGGCAAGCGGGGCGCCAAGCACCTGGCCTGGGGCACGGTCGCGCTGTGGACGGGTTTTACCTTCGTCGGCTATTTCACGCCGATCCGCGCTCTCGGCGACGCGGTGGCGCACCTGGGCCTCGGCCCGTGGGAAGCGTTCTGGATCCTGTTCTACGGCTTCGCCACGTACGGCAACGCCGGCTGGATGCGCGAGCAGGTGTGCAAGTACATGTGCCCGTACGCCCGCTTCCAGAGCGCGATGTTCGACCGCGACACGCTGATCGTCAGCTACGACATGGCGCGCGGCGAACCGCGCAAGATGGAACGCAATGCGGCGCGCAACGGCGCAAACGGTGGCGACCGCCGAGGCGACTGCATCGACTGCTCGCTGTGCGTGCAGGTCTGCCCCGTCGGCATCGACATCCGCGACGGCCTGCAGTACGAATGCATCGGCTGCGCCGCCTGCATCGACGCCTGTTCCGGCGTGATGGACAAGGTAGGCAGGCCCCGTGGCCTGATCCGCTATTCGACCGAGAACGCACTCGCCGGCGGCTGGAACGCGAAGCAGATCCGCGCCCGCCTGCTGCGCCCGCGCACGCTCGGCTACGGCCTCGTGTTCGTCCTGATGGCGGCGGGCCTGGGCACCGCGCTGGCGCTGCGCACGCCGCTGAAGCTGGACGTGATCCGCGACCGCGGCTCGATGGGCCGCGAAGTCGAAGACGGCAAGATCGAGAACGTGTACCGCCTGCAGCTGATGAACACGGGCGAGCGTCCGCACCGGTTCCACATCGGCGTCTCCGGCATCCCGTCGGCCGCCATCGCCGACGAGGATCTCGTCGAACTGGACGGCGCCTCCGCGCGTGCGGTGCCCCTGCGCGTGCGCGTGGACCATGGCGCCGCACGCACGGGATCGAATGCGCTGGCGTTCACCGTGACGGCGCAGGACGATCCGGCACTGCGCGTGACCGAGAAGGCCGTCTTCATCGTGCCGCGCTGAACTGACAAGGATAGAACATGCACGCGACTCCGACTCCCTGGTACACCCACCGCTGGCCATGGCTCCTGATGCTCGGACCGGCGACCGTGCTGGCTGGCGGCGGCTACGTGGCCTGGCTGGCCGCCGGCCATCCGGACGCCCTCGTCGTCGACGACTATTACAAGCAGGGCAAGGCCATCAACCAGGACCTGCGCCGCGACCGCGCGGCGACGGCACTGGGCCTGTCGCTGCGGGCGGAATACGATCCGCGCGCGGGCACGCTGGCCGGCCGCCTGGCGGGACAAGCGGCGCCGTTCACCATCTACCTCGCGCATCCGACCCTGCCGCGGCGCGACCTGCGCGTGTTCGTGAAGCCCGCGCCGGACGGCTCGTTCAGCGTCGCGCTGCCGGACCTCGAGCGCACGCACTGGCAGGTCGTCGTGGAAGGAGCGTTGCGCGACTGGCGGCTGGCCAAGGGGTGGGATGGCGTGCGGGCGCTGGAGATCGTGGCGGACGAGCCCTGAGCGGCCTCACAGCGCCTGGCCGAGGCGCTGTTCCAACTGGCCGCGGTAGGTGCGGCTGACCTTCGTTCGCCCGCCGTGCTTCAATACCACGTCGAACTCGCCGTGCGACAGCGGTTCGAGGCGCAGGATGCTTTCGAGATTCACGATGGCCGAGCGGTGGATGCGCACGAAGTGGGCGGGATCCAGCTTGTCGGCCAGCACATGGATCGGTGACCGGTACAGCAGCGCCTTGCCGCCGATGTACAGGTTGACGTAGACGCCGACGGCTTCGATCCAGTCGATGTCCGTCGTCTTGACGATGTGCGTGGCGCCCGCGGTTTTTACCACCAGCCGGTCCCAGCGCGGCGGTTCTTCGGCGGGGCGGTGTTCTTCCAGCCGCGCGAGGACGCGCCGCATGGCCGCCTCGAAGCGTTCGTCGCTGAACGGCTTCAACAGATAATCGAGGGCGCTGGCCTCGAACGCGCGGACCGCATACTGGTCGTAGGCGGTGACGAATACGGTGACGGGCATGCGGCCGGCACCGACGGTGGCGACGACGTCCAGGCCGGACGGCCCTGGCATCTGCATGTCCAGGAAGACGGCGGCGGGGCGATGGTCGGCGATCATCCGCACGGCCGCCGCGCCGTCCCCGGCTTCGAGCACCTCGCCGACCCCGTCTACCCTGGCCAGCAGGTCGACGAGACGCCGCCGCGCCGGCGCTTCATCGTCGACGACGAGTATCTTCAATGGACTGGCGGGCGGCATGCGCGGCATCTCCTTGTTCAAGTCAGGGGCAGGACGATCGTCGCTTGCGTGCCGCCGCCGGCGTGGGGCGCGATGGCGAACAGGCTGGCGCCGGACGGGTACATGGCCGCCAGGCGGTCGCGCGTCACACTGATGCCCAGTCCGCGCGCGGCGTCCATCGTCCAGCCGGGCGGCAGCCCGACGCCGTCGTCGGTCACGCGGATCTCGACCTGGTCGCCCACGCGCCGCGCCGACACGTCGACCTTGCCGCCGGACGCGCGGACCGCGATGCCGTGGCGGATCGCGTTTTCCACCAGCGGCTGCAACAGCAGCGACGGGACGCGCGTGTGCGCCACGTCGGGCATGACGGACACCGTGACGGCGAGGCGCTCGGCGAAGCGCATCCGGTGCAGTGCGAAGTAATGCTCGAGGAACTCGACTTCGTCGGCCAGGCTCACCTCGCTCCGGTTCCGGCTGTCGAGCGTGAAGCGCAGCAGGTCGCCCAGGTGCTCGATCATGCGGCGGGCCACCCTCGGCTCGTGCTCGACGCACGCGGAAATGCCGTTCAGCGCGTTGAACAGGAAGTGCGGATCGAGCTGGGTGCGCAGCGTGTTCAACTGGGCTTCGAGAAAGCCGCGCTGCAAGCGCTCGATCTGCAATGCGTCGACGAGCACGCGCCGGTAGTATTTCAGGCCGGTCAGCGCACCGATGATGACGCAGTACACGAGCATCGCCCAATAGAACCAGTCGAGCAGGCCCAGGGGCTGGCTCCAGGGATCCCAGTCGAGCAGGCCGAGCCGGTCTTCCACGGCCGCCGCCGTCAGGACGTACAGCGCCGTCAACGCCAGCCCGCACACGGCATGGGCGGCCAGCAGGGGCAGGGCGCGCCGGAACGTCGCGGCCAGGCGGTCGTGCAGGCGCTTGATCAGCGGCGTCAGCGCGCCCCACAGCCAGCAATTGATGGTGACGGACAGCAGTGCGCTCCAGCCGGCGCCGCGCAGGATGTACGGCAGCGCGAACACGCCGCCGGCGGCCGTGCAGGCCAGGATTGCGACGACATGGCGTGAGGTGCGTTGTTTCACTGGTTGATCGTTGACGTGTAAGCGGCCTGCGCACGGGAACGGGGCGCCGCCCGTTCGATGGGCGCCACAACCGTCTCGCAACAGCGGAATCCGGACTGTGACAAAGCCATTGTAAATACCTATTGCACTCCGGCATTCTACCCAAAAAAACGGAGACCTCAACCTATGCCCCCGATGAAATCCCATTACGAAGCCCTCGATGGCCTGCGCGGTACGGCCGCGCTCTGCGTCCTCATGTTCCATTTCTGGGAAATGATGGTGCCCGACATCGCCCACAACCCGATGGGCCATGCCTTCCTGGCCGTCGATTTCTTTTTCGCGCTGTCCGGATTCGTTCTCGGCCACGCCTACGACGCGCGCCTGGCGCCGCACGCCGCGCCCCGCGAGGCGCTGTCCCTGTCCGGGTTCTTCAAGCGCCGCCTGATCCGCCTCCATCCGATGACGCTGGCGGCGCTGGCGATCAGCGTGACGGTGTACCTGCTCGATCCGTTCGTCGGCGACACCCAGCGCATCGGCGAAAAGATCTCGCTCGCGGCGTTCGCCGGCACGATCGCGCTCAGCGTGCTGTTGCTGCCGACGCCGAACGTGCCGAACAGCTTCGGCGAAACGCATTCGCTGAATGGGCCGTGCTGGACGCTGTTCCAGGAATACATCGCCAACGTCCTGTACGGCGTGCTCGGGCACAGATTGACCCGGCGCCTGCACGTGGGCCTGTGCGTGCTGAGTGCCGTCGCGCTGGTGTGGACGGCGCATCATTTCAATGACCTGAGCCACGGCTGGGGATGGGCCGATTTCTGGGCCGCTCCGGTGCGCCTCGCCTGTCCATTCCTGGCGGGGCTGCTGGTGTACCGGACGGGGTTCCGGCTGGCGGTGCCGCAACCGTTCGTCGTCCTGTCGCTGGTGCTGGCCGCGATCTTCGTGGCGCCCCAGATGGGCACCTGGAACGGCCTGTTCGAAGCGGCCTGCGTGATCGTCGTGTTCCCGCTGGTCCTGGCCGCGGGCGCGGGCGTGACCCGGACCGAGGGCGCGATCGGCGCACTGTGCCGGTTCATGGGCGAACTGTCCTATCCCGTCTACGTCGTGCACTACGCGTTCGTCTACCTGTTCGCGCACTGGAACTGGAATACGCATCCGGCGCCTGCGCGGGTGGCGCTGGTGGCGGCGGGATCGCAGATCGGCATCGTGCTGCTGGCGTACGCGTTGCTGCGCTGGTTCGACCGGCCGGTGCGTGCGTGGCTCACGCGGAAGTATGCGGGTCCGGTTCACGTTCCCGCCGCGGTGGCTGAGGTAAACGCGTAACCCCGGCCCTCTTGCAGACTCATCCATGATAGATTGCCATCGCCAGGCTTACCGAGCCGGCGACTACCACTATCCATGGAAAAGAGAGAGATGCCCAAGAACCATCTTCACGCGCGCGCCCGCACGGCCGCCGCCATCGCCACCCTGTTCGTTCCCCTCGTCCTCGGCACCGCCGCGCCAAACATCGCGGCGGCCGCACAGACCACCCAGGCGGTCAGACCCGACGCCGCCTTCGACACCTGGTCCGACCGTTTCGCCGCCGACTGGGTCCGCGCCAATCCGCAGCTCGCCACGTCGACGCAATACTTCGACGGCGCCGAACAGGACGCGCTGGACCGCCAGCTCACGCCGCTGACGGCTTCACACCGCAAGAAGATGGTCGCGCTGGCGCGGGCCGGCGTCGCGCGGCTCGATAAATTCCTCGCCGGGCCACTGGGCGAAGAACAGCGCACGTCCGCGTCCGTGATGCGCTGGAGCCTGGCCAACACGGTCGCCAGTGCGCCGTACGACGATTACCAGTTCGTCTTCAACCAGTTCGGCGGCACGCAGGTCGGCCTCGTCAACTTCATGACGACGACGCATCCGCTGCGCCGCGCGTCCGACGTCGCCAGTTACCTGGCGCGCCTGGACCAGGTGGCCACGCGCATGGACGAGGCCCTCGCGCGCGCCCGCGCCGCCACGGCGCGCGGCCTGGTGCCGCCGCGCTTCATCCTCGAGCGCGCGCAATACCAGGTCGACCTGTTCCTGAAGCCGGCGGCGGAGCAGAACGTCCTCGTCACGACGTTCGCCCAGCGCACCGAAAAGCTCGCGGACCTGGCGCCGGGTGCGCGCGCCAAGGCCATCGCCGACGCCACCCGCATCGTCGAGACGAAGATCCGCCCCGCGTACCTGCGCGTGCAGGCCTACATGGCCGAGCTGCATCCGCAGACGAACGACACGGCCGGCATCGCGCGCCTGGCGAACGGCGCGGCCGCCTACCAGCAGGCGCTGAAGACCTACACGAGCACGAATTTGACGGCGCAAGAGATCCACGCGATCGGCCTGGGCGAAGTGGCGCGCATCGAGGCCGAGATGGACAAGCACCTGCGCGCCCTCGGCTACGCGGAAGGCGGCATCGAAGAGCGCATGAAGCAGCTGGACGCGACGTTCCAGCCCAAGACCGCGGGGTTGGGTAACCCTGATCCGCGCCCCGAACTGCTGCAGCGCTATGCGGGCATCGTGCAGGACGCATTGAAACGCAGCGACGCGCTGTTCAACCTGAAGCCGCGCGCGCCGGTCGACGTGCGCCGCGAGCCGCCGCTGACGGAGCCGTCGGCCGCGGCGCATTATTCGCTGCCCGCGCCGGACGGCAGCCGACCCGGCATCTTCTGGGTGCCGATGCGCGGGCCCACGTTCGACGTGATCCGCATGCGCAGCCTGTCGTACCACGAGGCCGTCCCGGGCCACCACTTCCAGCTCGCGATCCAGCAGGAGCGCACGGACCTGCCCAAGTTCCGCGCCCAGCGCATCTTCGGCGGCGGCAGCGCGCACAGCGAAGGCTGGGCGCTGTATGCGGAGCGGCTCGCGGTGGAGCAGGGCTGGTACGAGGGCGACGTCCCGGGCCTGCTGGGCGCCCTCGGCTCGGAACTGTTCCGCGCGCGCCGGCTCGTCGTCGACACGGGCCTGCACACGAAGGGCTGGACGCGCGAGCAGGCCATCGCCTACGGCATCGGCGCGCAGGAAGTGGAGCGCTACGTCGCGTGGCCGGGCCAGGCGTGCGCGTACATGATCGGCATGCTGCGCATCATCGACCTGCGCGAGCACGCGAAGCAGGAACTGGGCGCGAAGTTCTCGCTGCCCGCGTTCCACGACGTCGTGCTGCGCAACGGTTCCGTGCCGCTGGACGTGCTGGGCGAGATCGTCGAGCGCTGGATCGCGGCGCAGAAGCAGGCTTAGAAGCAGGCTTTGAAGCAGGCTTGGAAGCAGGCCGCGTGATCAGCGGCTGGCCACCAGTGCTTTCAGGCGGGCGATCGTCGCCGCCGGCGTCACGCGGTCGTCGCGCCAGAAATCACTGATGATGGCCCGCATGGCGTCTTCCACGGGCGGTGGCTGCGACATGTTGATGCTCGGGACCAGGACGCCGGTGCGCGCCGCGTGCTGGAACGCCGCCCTGGACGCTGCCGCGCAGCGGTCATGGCGGCCGAGATCGACGTCGGTCCGGACGGGCAGGGCGCCCTTGTAGAGATTGAACCGTTCCTGGATGTCCGGACGCAGGAGCGCGGCGGCGAGGTGACGCTGCGCGCCGACCTTCGCTTCGCCCCGCACCTTGAACATGACGAACGAATCGACGTCGAACACGAATGCGTCGGTGGCGCCCGGCACCGGCAGGCACTCGAACTCGAAGTCCGACGTCTTGCGGGCCTCCATCAGCACCGGCTTGTTCCAGTCGCCCATGAATTGCATGCCCGCTTTGCCGCTGGTGAGCAGTGCCGACGCCTGGATCCAGTCGTTCTGGTACGTCGAGCGGCCGGTATAGGATTTGATCCGCCTGAAGGTCGCCAGCGCGCGTTCCATCGTTGGGCTGGACAGCGCGGCCGGGTCCAGTTGCACGAGCGCCCGCCGGTAAAACTCCGCGCCGCCCAGGCCGATGACGACGTTCTCGAACAGGCGCAGGTCTTCCCAGGGCTGCTCGCCATGGGCCACGGCGACGAAGCCCGCGCGCTTCATCCGTTCGGCGGCCTGGAAAAACTCATCCCACGTCGCCGGCGCCTTCGCGCGCGCCGCTTTCAGGACGCGCGCGTTAATCCACAACCAGTTGTTGCGGTGGAGGTCCACCGGCACGGCGACGTAGTGCCCGTTGTATTTCATGCGCGCGCTGATCGCCTCGGGCAGGACCTTGTCCCATTGCCCGGACCGGGCGATGTCGTCGAGGTTGGTGAGGTACCCGCCCTGCGCCCACGCGGCGATGGCGGGCGCCTTCATTTGCGCGGCGGTCGGCGGGTTGCCGGCCGCGACCCTCGATTTCAGCAGCGTCAGCGCCATCCCGTTGCCGCCGCCGGCGACTGCGAAATCGCGCCAGGTCTCGCCCTCCTGCGTCAACGTCGCTTTCAGGAAGGCGATGGCCCTGGCGTCGCCGGCCAGGTCCCAGTAATGGAACACTTCCAGCTCGCCCGCCCGGGCAGTCGTCGACGCGCACAGCGCCAGACATGCCGCCAGGGCGACGAATACACGCGAAACAGTCATGCGCCCAACCTTATCACAAGGCGGGCCGGGCATCCAGGCCGTCAGTCGGGCGACAGGCGCAGCAACACCACGCCATGGGCAGGCACCGTCAGCGCCAGCGGTTTGCCGGTGTCGCCCGTGGCGCCCGTCCACAGGTCGGTGAACCGGTGGCGCTTCTGCCCGAAGTCGACGCTGTTGTTGCTGACGCGGTCGGACAGCGTATGGCTGTTCCAGTCGAACCGGTAGCGCCGCGCGTGGTCGGCGCGATTGAGGAACATGAGCGCCCATTCGCCGTTCGCCAGCGGCTTGGCATACATCTCGAGCTGGCCGTCGTTCATGAAACGCCAGGCCTGGATGCCCCGTTCATCCTGGTTCACGGCGATGACGGCGCGGTTGGTCAGGATCGCGCGCGTGGTGGCCGACATCGAACGGATGTCGTTCCCCGCGATCAGCGGCGAATTCATCATGGCCCAGATGGAGAAGTGGGCCCTGTCCTCGTCCTCGGCCATGCCCTTGCCGACTTCCAGCATGTCCATGTCGTTCCAGCGTCCGGGTCCGGCATGCCTGCGCAGGCCGTCCTGCTTGTCGAGGATGGGCAGCACGCCGAACGACGACCAGTCGCCGTGATTGAATTCGCAATCCCAGCACGGATAGATGTCGCCCGTCGTGCGCCATGAATGGCCCACGTCGCCGGCCCACTCCCAGGGCTTGTTGTCGCCCCATTCGCAGATCGACAACAGGACGGGGCGGCCGGCGGCGCGCAGTGCGTCGCGCATCGTCGTGTAGCCGCCTTTCGCGCTCAGGCCCTCGGTATTGCACCAGTCGTATTTCAGGTAATCGATGCCCCAGGCGGCGTACGTCAGCGCGTCCTGGTACTCGTGCCCGCGGCTGCCCGCGTGGCCGCCGCACGTCTTGTCGCCCACGTCCGAATAGATGCCGAGCTTGAGTCCTTTGGCGTGGACGTAGTCGGCCAATGCCTTGATTCCGGACGGGAAGCGCTGCGGATCGGCGTGGATGAAGCCCTGCGCATCGCGCTCGCCCTGCCAGCAGTCGTCGATGTTCAGGTACACGTACCCGGCATCGCGCATGCCGCTGGCGACCATGGCGTCGGCCGCGTCGCGGATGAGCTTTTCGTTGATGTTGCAGGCGAACGTGTTCCAGGTGTTCCAGCCCATTGGCGGGCGTTGTCCCAGTTCGGTGAACTTGCCGGGCGTGCCCGGTGCCGTGCGGACCGTCACGCCCTGCGCGTACGCCTGGTGCGAGACGGCGCCGCCGAGCAGCAGGACGGTGATAAATGCTTTCAACATGGGATGATGATTCCGAATAAAAAAAGGCGCGCGCCGGCAGGGCGCGGCCGAAAGGCCCGGTTGCCCGGGCAAGGAGATCAGGACGTGGAGATCAGAACGTGTAGCCCACGCGCAGGCTGTAGCGCGGTCCGGAGACGAAGACGGCGCGCACCTTGTCGCCGATACCCTGGTGCATGGTCTGGCTGTAGCGGGCATCCGTCAGGTTCTGCGCCTGGAAGTCGAATTTCAGGTTTTCGCTGAATTTGTACGAGACGCCGCCGTCCAGCTGGCCGTACGCGTCCGCCCACAGCGGCAGGCCCCAGGCCACGTTGTGCTGGCCGAAGGTCGGGCTGGCGGGATTGGTGTCCGTACCGTTGCTGCCCTGCGTCCCGTTCGTGTTGGTGCTGAGGAGGTAGCGCGAGCGCCAGTTGTAGGCCAGGCGCGCCGACCACGGCCCCTGGTCGTACAGGATCGCCAGGTTGTAGGCGTTCTGCGACAGCTGGGGCAGCGGCAGGTTGCCGAACGCGCGTCCGTCGATGTCGCAGCCGTTCAGGTTCAGGTTGACGTTCGCGGCGTTCTGTCCGCCCGAGCAGTATTCGCTGAAGACCGGGTTGTACAGGCTGCGCTTGCTGTGGACGTAGGTGTAGTTCGCCGACACGCCGATCCCGCGCAGCCAGTCCGGCACATTGTCGAAATACTGCTGGTACGCGATCTCGCCGCCGCGGGCGATGCCTTTCGCGCCATTCACCGGCGCCGTCACCAGGAACTGCTGCGTGTTCCCGTTGATATCCTGGAGGCCCACCGACGTCGTCTGGTTGATGATCACGTCCTTGAGGCGCTTGTCGAACAGCGCCAGCGTCAGCGATCCGGATTTGGCGAAGTACCATTCCGCAGTGACGTCGAGCTGATTCGACGTGATCGGACGGAGCGCCGGGTTGCCCTGCGCGTTGCCGGTGCGGTTCACGGCCGTCACGTTCACGACCTTGGTCTCCTCGTTCACCGACGACACGATTTCCTGCGACAGCGTCGTGTAGGCCTGCAGTTGCGAGAAGTCCGGCCGCGACATCGACTTGCCGTAGGCCAGGCGGAACTGCAGCGTGTCGCTGGCCTTCAGGCGCAGGTTCACGGTCGGCAGGAAGTTGTTGTACCTGTTCTCGACATCGCTCTTGTTCAGGTAAGCGGGGATGTAGGGAACCGGGATGCCGGTGGCCTGCGTGCCTTGCCCGAACGGCGCGCCCGGCGTGTACGACATGTAGCCGGTCGAGTGCGAGCGGGTCTGCACGTAGCGCAGGCCGACGTTGCCGTCGATCGGGTATTTCAGGTCGTCGAAGCCGAAGCGCAGCTGCGTGTAGAACGCACGGGTCTTCTCTTTCTGGTCGTTGGTGCCGGCCGGGTTGTCGCCGCCGAATTTCGCCGCCTTCCAGATCTGGCACGGGTTGCCGCCATCGCCGCCATTGGCCGCGATCCGTTCCGGACACAGGATCGCGTCGTGGTAGTCATGCAGCGTCTGGTACGAAGCCGGATAGCCGCTGGCCACGCTCGGCGCGGGGAACACGACTGCGGGGACGCTGACGTCGCCGCCGAAGAAGTTGTTGAACTGTTGCGTCACGTGCGGCGCGTTGAAGCGCGGGTCGTTCAGGTAGGCCAGTTTCGGAATGTCCCAGCCCAGCAGCCACGGCGGCGTCACCCCGGCCCAATTCCAGCTCGGATCGGAGTTGACCGTCCGCGCTTCGCGGTCCGTCAGGCGCACGCCGAAGCGCACGTCGCGCAGCACCGGATGGTCGAACGCATAGCGCGCATCGCCCTTCCAGGCCTTCATGGTCCCGTCGGTCTTGTCGAGGTGTTCCATGGTCGACTCCCAGTAGTAATTCGCGGGATCGGCCAGGAAGGCGCGCTGTGAATCGGTAAAGTTAATCCTGGGCAGGCTGCCGCGCAGGTCGAGGCTCTCGTTCGGCATCAGCATGCCCAGGCCGACCGCCGAGGTGAAGTGGCTGCCGGTGGAGCGCACGTGCTGCAGGTCGCTCGTCAGCGTCCAGTTGTCGGCCACCTTCCACTGCACGTTCCAGGACACGTCGGTGGTCTTCGAATCGCCCTTGTTGAAGCCGCCCGCATTGCTGAACGGGATGCCGCCGTTCGTCGTGTCGCTGATGGTGCCCGTGACGAACGCGCCCTTCGCGTCGTACACGGTATCGGGGCTCACCTTCAGGTCATACGGGCTGGCCGACGAGAAGATCGACTGCTCGTTCGCGCTGTCCTTGTAGCGCGACTGGAAATACGTCAGGTGGCTCTGGAGGTTGTCGCGCTTCCACTGCAGGGCGCCGTAGGCACCTTGCCGCTTGCGGTCGTACTGGTAGTTGCGCCATTGCGCGCCTTTCGGTATCCACACCGTGCGGCCCGGTTGGATGTCGGTGCGTGGGAAGAAGGGTTCGAATTGGAACGTATCCGTCTGCGTGGAGCTGTCCGACGACGCGATATCGACCAGGGCGCCGAATTCGCCGAAGCCGGTTTTCCAGCGGTTCGAGTACAGGCCGGACACGGAAGGATCGGGCTTGCCCTTCCTGAGCGTGGAGTGCGTCGCCTCGACGGACAGCGCGCCGCGCTGGCCCTTGAAGTCGAACGGCAGCGCGGTGCGCAGGTTGACGAGACCCGAAATGCCGCCTTCGGTCTGCTCCGCCGAAGGGTTCTTGTAGACGTCGACGCCGGCCATCAGTTCGGGCGGGATGTCGCCCCAGCTGATCGAGCGGCCGCCGTTCGATGCGAACGCCTCGCGCCCATTGAGTTCGGAACGGACGTAGTTCAGGCCGCGGATGTTGACGCCGGCGCCCTCGACCGAGAAGCGTTCATTGTCGCCCGCCTGGCGGTTGATGCTGATGCCGACGACGCGCTGGAGCACCTCGGTGACGGAGCGGTCCGGCAGCTTGCCGATGTCGTCGGCGACGATCGAGTCGACGATCTCGTCGGCATCCTGCTTGAGTTTTTGCGCCGAGGCCAGCGCGGCGCGCTGGCCGGTCACGACGACAACGGCCTTGCCTTCGTTGTCCGCTTGCGCGTGCGCCAGGCCCGTTCCCCACGCGAGGTGAGCGACGGCGATTGCGATGGCAGTCTTGTTGGTGCGTTTCATGTGTCCCCTTCTGGTTGTCCAGCCGTCGAGTGCGGCGATTTCCGTTGTGCATGCACGTAAATCCGGCGCTAATAAAAAAACATCTTGCAAAAGACAATTTATTAACGCCGGATATACGAGTTATTGACGCCGGGTTTTGTCGACGGGCGGAACGACGCGCGAAATCGGTGTTGTTTAGCGTTGTTTCGCGAAACTCGCCGGGTACGCAGTGGGGCAGGCAACGCTGTTGCGAGAAACGTCACTAAACAATGAGGGGAGGAAGGGGAGTGTGAAGGGCAGGTATGGACCGGTGGAATAATCGCCGTCGTTAATTTTTCGATGTGAAACGCATCGTCAAATTAACACCGACCCATTGATGGAGGAGATAACATGTCTAACGATACAAAAATTTCTTTGGACCGCCGCAGCCTGTTGTTCAAGGCGGCCGGCGCCGCGGCGGCCACGACGTTGCTGGGCGCTTGCGGGGGGGCCACCGGCCGCGCCGGCAACGACGCAGCGTCGGCAGCAGCGACGGCATCCCGGCAGGCCGCGCCGAAACCCGCGACCGTGACGATCGATGCCTGCGGGCAGGCGGGCGCGACCTCCACTTGCGTCGTGCGGCGCTTCACGATCAACGCCGCCCCCGTCGATCCGGCGGCCACGCCCGCCGCCCAGGCCCTGTACGGCTGGCTGCTGTCGAAGTTCGGCAAGTTCATCGTCTCTGGACAGACCGACCAGGATCACTTCGACTACGTGAAGAACCTGACCGGTCATTACCCATTGCTGCGCGGCTTCGACATGCAGCATTACAGCCCGATGTATTCGTGGCTGTGGGACGGCAATGCGATCAATCCGGGCACCGGCCAGCCGGGCTATTTCACGTTCGGGTCCCGATGCGGCCGACCCGTCGGTCGCCAACTCGATCGCATGGCGCCGGGACCACGGGGACAAGCCCGTCATCGCCTATCAATGGCACTGGCATTCGCCGTCGGGCGGCACCGCCGGCACGAACACGTTCTACACCGAGTTCACGACCTTCGATGCATCCCGGGCCGTGAGGAAGGGGACGCCGGAATATGCGGACACCCTGCGCGACATCGACGCGATCGCCGTCCAGCTCGCGAAGCTGCGCGATGCCGGCGTCCCCATCATCTGGCGGCCCTTGCACGAAGCCGGCGGCAGTTGGTTCTGGTGGAGCGCGAAAGGCAGCACCGTGTACAAGCAGTTGTGGGACATGATGTACGACCGCCTCGTGAATTACCACGGCCTGCACAATCTGCTGTGGTGCTGGTGCGGCGACGACGTGGCGTGGTATCCGGGGAACGACAAGGTCGATCTCGTCGGCATCGATTCCTACCCCGGCAACTTCGTCTACATTAACAACAAGACGGAGTTCGACAAGGCCTATGCGCTCAGCAACGGCGCGAAGCTCATCGCGATGACCGAGAACGGCCCGATGCCGGACATCGACAGCAGCCTCGAGGGCGGCGCGCCGTGGTCGTTCTTCATGTCCTGGGTCGACATCACGGCGGCCAATGACGATACGCGCATCAAGGCCGTGTATGCCGATCCACGCGTCATCACGCTGGAACGATACGTGTGATCAGAAGTTGTGACGCATGCCGAGCACGTACGCCTTAAGCGTCGCGCCCGGCGTGGCACCCAGACCGTTGATCGCGAAGTCGTAGACCCCGTTCGCGCGGTTGTCCAGGCGCGTCGTGTACGCGTACAGGCTGCTGCGCTTGCTGAGCGTGTAATCGTAGCCGAGCGTCGCATGCGTGGCGCCGGTGCCCGCGCCGGCGCGCACGAAGCCGATGCGCGTGCCGGCCGGCCCGCTCGCGTCGCCCGCGCGCGCAATGCCGATGCGGATGCCGTGCGGTCCCATCTGGTGCGACACGGACAGGTACACGGCATTGCGCGCCAGCTCGCCGGCGCCCGTCCCGTATTTCAAACGTTCGGCGACGACGGCGATGCGGGTCTGCGGGAACTGGTAGGCGAGGGCGGCCTTCGCGCCGGTGTCGTCCAGGCCCGGTCCCTGGTACTCGTGGTGGCGTTCGCCCGCCAGTACGGCATACCACGGGCCCCGTTCGTAGATCGCGGCGGCCGACGTCAGCGACGGCTGCGCGCCGCTTGCCGGCTTTTCTTCGTTCAGGCCGTGCGTCACCCGCAGCGACAGACCGTGCCAGGACGGGCTCCAGTAGTGAATCGAATTGGACTGGCGCCGGTCGAACGACGACTTGTCGCTGACGTTGTCCGCGTCCCCCGCGGATCCATTGCCCATGATGCTCATGTAGCCGGCCGTCGTCGGATAGAACGGGTCGAGGCCGGACGTGGCGCTGTTGTAGGCCGTCGTCCAGTGGCCCGCGAACAGCGTGCCCCACGTGCCGGCGAGGCCCACGCGGGTATCGCGTGCGGCGAGGGCGCCGGTGCCCGTGTCGGGCGACAGCGTGCCTTCGACCTGGAAGATGGCTTTCAGGCCGCCGCCCAGGTCTTCGCCGCCGCGGAAACCCAGCACGGAGCGGTTGTTCACGAGGCGCGTGAGGCCGGGGCCGGAGGACGCCGCCGCGTGTTCGAGGGCGACGTTGAGGCGGCCGTAGATCTGCACGGCGCCGTCTTGCGCGTGGACGGTGCCCGCGGCCAGCAGCATGGCGGCGGGGATTGACTTGATATGCATGGGGGATCTCCTTTGCCCGCATTGTCGATGCGGACGCGGAGACCGGGAACTACCGAAAGGTCAGGCCATCGGACTGCACTGCTCCGTCCCGGCCGCCATCGCCTTCAGGCGCGCCGGTTCGAGCAGCTCGACCTCGCGCTTGTCGACCTGCACGAGCCCCAGCTTTTTAAAACGGGACAGCAGGCGGCTGATGCTTTCGATGGTCAGGCCCAGGTAGTTGCCGATGTCTTCGCGCGACATGCGCAGCTGGAAGCGCGTGGACGAATAGCCGCGCGCCGCGTAGCGGGCCGAGAGGTTGATGAGGAAGACGGCGAAGCGCTGCTCGGCGCGCATGTTCCCCAGCAGGAGCATGACGTTCTGTTCGCGCGTGATTTCCTGGCTCATGATGCGGTGGAAGTGGCGCAGCAGCGCCGGCACCTGGCCGAACAGGTCCTGCAGGTTCCCGAACGGGATTTCGCACACTTCGCTGTCTTCCAGTGCGACGGCGTCGCAGTGGTGGCGGTCGGCGCTGATGGCGTCCATGCCGAGCAGCTCGCCGGCCATCTGGAAGCCCGTGATCTGCGCCTCGCCGGCCGCGTTGATCTGGTACGTCTTGAAGTGGCCGAAGCGCACGGCGTACAGGTTGCGGAACGGCTCGCCCATCTTGTACAGCGGTTCGTCGCGCTCCAGGCGGCGGCGCTTGCCGATGATCCGATCCAGGCGGTCGATGTCCGCGTCTTCCAGCCCCATTGGCAGGCACAGCTGGTGCATGCTGCAGGCCGCGCAACTGGACTTGAGTGCGGTGACGTTGATGGGGGATGCGGACGTGGTATCAGCGGCAATCATGGCAAGTACCTTCGGGTGATGTCTCGATTATAGACGTGCAGCCCGACTGCAACGAGGGAATTTGTCCCGACGTTGGTTGCCTGGCCAACGAAGTGTCGCGTGGACGTCAAGCGTGCGCGCCTTTGCGTTGTCAAGGATTACACTTCCCATGAATATTTGCCAACGGGAGAACCATGTCCGTCGAACAGCGTTCTGCTTCATCCGATTTGCATGACGGCGTGGAGAGAGCCGTCGCTGCGCCGCTGGCCGACGAGGACCAGGCCCGCGCCGATTTCTACGCGCTGTTCGCACGCCTGCTGCTGGCCCCGCCCGACGACGCACTGCTCGCGGCACTGGCCGCCGCGGACCCGATCGGCGCCGCCGGCGAATTCGCTCTCGAGGACGCCTGGCTGAAGCTGACCCAGGCCGCCACCGTCGTCGATGCGGCCGCCGCGGCCGATGAATTCTCGGCCATGTTCATCAGCACCGGCACGCCGCCGCTGAATCCGTACGGTTCCTTCTACCTCACGGGCCACCTGAACGATGCGCCGCTGGCCGACCTGCGCCACGACCTCGCGCGCCTGCGTCTCGCGCGGGCGCCAGGCGTGGGCGAGTTCGAAGACCACCTGGGCACGCTGTGCGAGACGATGCGCGTATTGATCCAGGGCGGACCCGGCATGCCGCCGCGTGGCCTGGCCGTGCAAAAACACTTTTTCGAAACGCATGTCCGGCCGTGGTATGCGGCCTGCCTGGCCGACATCGCGGGGAGTGCCGACGCGAATTTCTACCGGATCGTCGCAGGCGTCGTCGATGCCTTCCTGTCGATCGAAGCGCAGGCGTTCGCCGTGCTCGATGCCACCGACCCGATTGCCGCATGAGGACCATCATGAACGATGACAAGCAACCCGATCCGACCCGCCGCAGCCTGTTGAAGGCCGCGCCGCTGGGCGCGCTGGCCGTCGCCGCGGCCGCGCGTGCGCGGGCGCCCGGGCCGCAGCCCGAGCCCGCCGCACCGGTGGCGCCGCAGCAGGCCAAGGGCTATCACGAGACGGAACACATCCGGCGCTACTACCGCACCGCGGCTTACTGGTAGAAGGAGACCACGACCATGACCCTGGTGAAGACATCACGCGACAGCGGGCTGAAACGGCGCCGCTTCCTCGTCGGCGCGGGCGTGACGGCCGGCGCGGGCGCCCTCGCGCGCCACCTGCCGCTGAACGTGATCCAGCCCGCGACCGCGGCGGACCCCGTGCCGGCCAGGCCGAACACGGAGGTCAAGCACACCGTGTGCAGCCACTGCTCGGTGGGCTGCTCGGTGGAGGCGGTGGTCAGCAACGGCGTGTGGATCCGCCAGGAGGCCGCGTTCGACTCGCCGATCAACATGGGGGCCCACTGCGCGAAAGGCGCGTCGGTGCGCGAGCACGGGTTCGGCGAACACCGCCTGCGCTATCCGATGAAGCTCGTGAACGGCAAGTACGAGCGCATCACGTGGGACCAGGCCGTGGGCGAGATCGGCGACCGGCTGCTGAAACTGCGCGAGCAGTCCGGGCCGGATGCGCTGATGGTGATCGGCAGCTCGAAGCACAGCAACGAGCAGTCCTACCTGCTGCGCAAATGGGTGTCGATGTGGGGCTCCAATAACTGCGACCACCAGGCCCGCATCTGCCACTCGACGACGGTGGCCGGCGTCGCCCAGACCTACGGGTATGGCGCGATGACGAACTCGTTCAACGATCTCCACTACAGCAAGGCCGTGCTGTTCATCGGCTCGAACCCGGCCGAGGCGCATCCGATCTCGATGCTGCACTTCCTGCATGCGAAGGAACTGGGCGCGAAGATGATCGTCGTCGACCCGCGCTTCACGCGCACGGCGCGCTTCGCCCACCACTACGTGCGCATCCGTCCCGGCACCGACATCGCATTCGTGTGGGGCATGCTGTGGCACATCTTCAACAACGGCTGGGAAGACAAGGCGTACATCGCCGCGCGCACGTACGGCATGGACGACGTGCGCAAGGAAGTCGCGAAGTGGACGCCCGATAAGGTCAGCGACGTGACGGGCGTGCCGGAAGCGTCCGTGCGCATGGCGGCCGAAATGCTGGCGACGAACAAGCCATCGTCCGTCGTCTGGTGCATGGGCATCACGCAGCACCACGTGGGCACGGCGAACGTGCGCGCGCTGTCGATCCTGCAGCTCGCGCTGGGGAACATCGGCGTGCAGGGCGGCGGCGCCAACATCTACCGCGGCCACGACAACGTGCAGGGCGCGACGGACGTCGGTCCGAACGGCGAGTCGCTGCCCGGCTACTACGGCATCGCGGAAGGCGCGTGGAAGCACTTCGCGACCGTGTGGGGCGTCGATTACGACTGGGTCAAGTCGCGCTTCGGCTCGAAGGAGTTGATGGAAAAGCCGGGCATCACGGTGTCGCGCTGGTTCGACGCGGTCCTGGAAGACAACCAGTACGTCGACCAGCCGGCGAACCTGCGTGCCGTGTTCTACTGGGGCCACGCGCCGAACAGCCAGACGCGCCTGCCGGACATGAAGGCCGCGATGCAGAAGCTGGACTTCATGGTCGTCATCGATCCGTATCCCAGCATGACGGCCGCGATGCACGGCAGGAGCGATGGCGTCTACCTGCTGCCGGCCGCGTCGCAGTTCGAGACGCAGGGTTCCGTCACGGCGTCGAACCGCTCGATCCAGTGGCGCGAGCGCGTGATCCAGCCGCTGTTCGAATGCAAGACGGACCACGAGATCATGTACCTGTTCGCGCAGAAGCTCGGCTTCGGCGAACAGCTCGTCAAGAACATCAAGGTCGTCAACAACGAACCGGTCATCGAGGACATCCTCCGCGAGATCAACCGCTCCTGCTGGACCATCGGCTACACGGGCTGCTCGCCCGAGCGCTTGAAACTGCACATGGAGCACAAGCGCGATTTCAATCCGACGACGATGCGTGCCGAATCCGGTCCGTGCAAGGGCGACTATTACGGCCTGCCGTGGCCGTGCTGGGGCACGCCGGAGATGAAGCACCCGGGCACGCCGATCCTGTACGACCTGCACAAGCCGGTGGCGGAGGGCGGCCTGCCGTTCCGCGCCAACTGGGGCGTGGAGCACAACGGCGAGCCCCTGCTGGCGGCGGACGGCTCGTTCACGAAGGACAGCGAGATCGACACGGGCTATCCGGAATTCGACCACGTGTTCCTGAAAAAGCTGGGCTGGTGGGCCGAGCTGACGCCGGAGGAGCAAGTGCAGGCCGAGGGCAAGAACTGGAAGACGGACCTGTCGGGCGGGATCATCCGCGTCGCCATCGCCCACGGCTGCGCGCCGTACGGCAATGCGCGCGCCCGCTGCAACGTGTGGAACTTCCCGGACCCCGTGCCGACGCACCGCGAACCGCTCGTCACGCCGCGGCGCGACCTGGTGGCCAAATACCCGACTTACGACGACAAGGCCGCGTTCTGGCGCCTGCCGACGCTGTATAAATCCGTGCAGGCGGTCGACTTCTCGAAGGAGTACCCGCTGATCATGACGTCCGGCCGCCTCGTCGAATACGAGGGCGGCGGAGAGGAGACCCGGTCGAATCCGTGGCTCGCCGAACTCCAGCAGAACATGTTCTGCGAAGTGAATCCGGAAGACGCGGCGCAGATCGGCGTGAAGCTGGGCGAATTCATGTGGGTCGAGACGCCGACCGGCGCGCGCCTGAAGCTGATGGCGATGGTGACGCCGCGCGTGCCCGTGGGCCTCGTGTGGATGCCGTTCCACTTCGGCGGCTGGTGGATGGGCGAGGACCTGGAAAAGCATTATCCGGACGGCGGCGCGCCCGCGGTGCGCGGCGAGGCAGTCAATACCGGGTGGACGTACGGGTACGACGCCGTGACGATGATGCAGGAAACGAAGGTGTCGTTATGTCGCCTGGTGCGCGCGTAGGGTGGGCACTCCTGTGCCCACGCGTAACGCCAACATACCGCGAACATCGCGCGTGGGTACGGGGTGCCCACCCTACCGAAGGAGATTGAGATGGCCCGAATGAAGTTCATCTGCGACACGGAGCGCTGCATCGACTGCAACGGCTGCGTGACCGCCTGCAAGAACGAAAACGAGACCCCGTGGGGCGTGAACCGCCGCCGCGTCGTCACCATCAACGACGGCGTGCCGGGTGAGCGCTCGATCTCCGTCGCGTGCATGCATTGCAGCGACGCGCCGTGCCTGGCCGTCTGCCCCGTCAACTGCATCTATCACACGGAAGACGGCATCGTCCTGCACGACAAGGACCAGTGCATCGGCTGCGGCTACTGCTATTACGCGTGCCCGTTCGGCGCGCCGCAGTTCCCGTCCACGGGCCTGTTCAACCACCGCGGCAAGATGGACAAATGCACGTTCTGCTCCGGCGGTCCGGAGCCCGACACGTCCGAGGCCGAGTTCAAGAAGTATGGCCGCAACCGCATCGCCGAAGGCAAGCTGCCCGCGTGCGCGGAGATGTGCGGCACGAAGGCGCTGATCGGCGGCGACGCGACCGTCATCGCCGACATCTACCGCCAGCGCGTGGAGACGCGCGGCTACGGTCCGGAGCTGTGGGGCTGGAAGATCGCGTACGGCAAGCCGAAACGCGGCGGCGACATCAAGGCGAAGGGCGACGGCCCGCGCGAGAACCAGAATCTCAAGGACTCGCAGAACGACGAGGGGAGGCTGCCGACATGAAGCGCATCCTCATCCTCTGCCTGCCGCTGGCGCTGCTCGCGGGCTGCCTCGAAGTCGACCAGCATCCGAACTGGGTGCACGGCATGGTCGCCGGGAAGAAAGACGACCGGCCGTTCTTGCGGCACTTCCACAACGACAAGCTGTCGTGGTGGGGCACGATCAGCAACCGCAACATGAACCAGAACGAATACAACCGGGCCAACCCGTAACAGGAGCCGACCATGTCATTCACGCTACGATCGATATTGTCATTGCTCCTGTCGCTGTGGCTCGTCGGCATCGCGCACGCGGGCGTGCCGAACAACCGCGCCGAACCCGCGTATGCCGAGGAACAGACCATCCTGCAGGCCGAGAAGGATTCGCGCACGCCCGAGCCGGGACTGGGCTCGTCGGCCTCCGGCCGCGTGCACATCGACCGCCACTACCTGGGCCAGTACGGCGGCACGGAAGGCACCGTCATCGTGCAGCGCGGCGGCAACCAGTGGCGCATCTGGCGCAACGGGCCGATCGCGACGGCGATGGGCACGATCCTCGTCGTCGTGCTCGTCGCGATTTTCTTCTTCTACCGCGCCATCGGTCCCGCGCGCACCGAAGAACCGGACACGGGCCGGCGCATCCGCCGCTTCACGGGCTGGGAGCGCGGCGTGCACTGGGCGACGGCGATCAGCTTCATCATCCTCGCGGTGACGGGCCTCGTCATCATGTTCGGCAAGAAGCTCCTGATCCCGCTCGTCGGCCACGACGTGTTCGCGGCGCTGGCCTACGTCTTCAAGTACCTGCACAACTTCGTGGGTCCGCTGTTCATCGTGTGCTCCGTGCTGATGTTCTTCACCTTCCTGCGCCGGAACTTCTTCCGCCGCATCGACTGGCAGTGGGTCAAGCAGGGCGGCGGCCTCGTGTCGCACAAGCACGTGCGGGCCGGGTTCTTCAACGCGGGCGAAAAATCCTGGTTCTGGCTGGGCGTGACCCTGCTGGGCCTCGTGATGTCGATCAGCGGCCTGGTCCTGGACTTCGTGACCTTCGGGCAAACGCGCTACATCATGCAGGTCGCGAACTACCTGCACATCGCCGGCGCCACGTTCTACATCGCGGCCGCGATGGGCCACATCTACATCGGCACGTGGGGCACGCCGGGCGCCTACGAAGCGATGCGCCACGGGACCGTGGACGAATCGTGGGCCAAGGCGCACCACGCCGTGTGGTACGACGAAGTGAAGGCGGGCGTGGAACCGGGCACGTTCGACGACCGCGCGCCGCCGGACCAGCGGCCGCCGGCCGGCAGTCCACCGCCGCGGCCCGCGCATTGAGGAGCCGCCGATGAAAACGACGATGAAGGTCATGGCCCTGCTGCTGGCGCTGGCCGCCGTGGGCTGCAAGCAGCATGGCGACGAGGCCCAGCGCAAGACCAGGTTCCCCGGCATGGTGACGGCCGACGGCGGCACGAGCGGCCAGGTGATGGCCGCGCATGCGGGACCGAAGACGAACGCGGGCTATGCGGGCGGCACGCCGGGCATCGCGGGCGGCAGCGGCGGCAACACGGCCGGCGCGGAGACCGGCGGCAGCGTGCGCGAGACGGGACAGGGACCCAGCCAGGGCGTGACGCCGCCCAGCGGCGCGGGCACGCAGGGCACGACGCAGACGCCGCCCGGCGACCACGGCAAGCCGGCCGCGCCGACGCCGGCCGAACAGGGGCCGCTGCCGGGCGCCGTCAACCGCGACCCGAGCCACTCGGCGGCGCCGGGACGATGAGGAGACCAGGATGAGCCACATGACCAGGATCGCGGCGCTCGCGCTGGCGCTGTCCGCCGCGGCGGCCCACGCCGCGCTGCCGCCGCCGACACCGGCGCAGCAGGAGGCCGCCGCCGCGAAGAAGGCGGCCGCGGATGCGCAGGCGGCCAGGGACAAGGCGTTGCTTGCCGCATCGATGGACGCCATCACGGCCCGCTGGCGCAGCCGCGCGTCCGCGCAGGGCTGGACGGCGCATGCGCCGGTCGCCATCGCCGCGGCCGCACCGGCGCAAGCGGCCGCACCGGCCGGACAGCCGGAAGGCAAGCTGACCGCGGCCGGCGCCGCCGCACCCATCAAGAGCGAAAAACTGGGCACGGCGCCGCCCAGCGCGGACGTGAAGGCCCACCCGACGCGGGCCGAGCCGGCGGGCACGCCGCCGACCGTCCAGAAAGGCACGCCGAAGGTGAACAACAGATGAAGATGGGATCCATGCCGATCGCCGTGCTGATGCAGCGGCGGACCCTCCAGCACCGCTGGGCCGACGAGGCCTGGGAAGCGGTCGGCGTCGTGCCGGACCGCGGCGACCTGCCGCCGCTGCAGGTGCTGAGCCAGACGCCCGGGCGCGACTACTACCTCGTCTCCGGTCTCGAACTGGAACTGTATCCGGACGAGAACGAAGGCTATTACGAGAACTGCGTGGCGCCCGAATCGAAGGTCTTCGTGCTGTGGCGGATGGAGAACGGCCGCGCGATGCCCGTGCGCGCATCGGTCAGCTATGTCGAGGGCACGCGCATGTTCGATTCGGGAGAAAACGCGGACGGCGTGACGATGCCGGCCGAGATCTATGCGTGGCTCGCGGGCTATTTGCGCGCGCACTACCAACCGCAGCCGCGGCGCGGCCGCCAGCACGGATGACGGACGAAGGCTTCCTGCGCCGCTGGGCGCGCCGCAAGACGGAAGCGCGATCGGGAATCGAGCCGCTGCCGGAAGCGGCTGCGCCGGTCGAAGACCTGCCGGTTCCGGTCGTCGAAGCGCCTGCCGTGGCACCGGCCGCCGTGCCGCTGCCGACGATGGACGACGTCGCCCGCCTGACCGGCGACTCCGATTTCTCCGCGTTCGTCGTGCGCGGCGTCGATGCTGCCGTGCGCCGGACGGCGCTGAAAAAACTGTTTGCCGACCCGCACTTCAATGCGATGGACGGGCTGGACGTCTACATCGACGACTACACGAAGCCGAGCCCCGTGTCCGAGGCGATGCTCGCGTCGCTGGAGCACGCGAAGAACGCGTTGCAGCGGGTTGTCGACGCCGTCGAAGAACCGCCGGCCGCGGAAGATGTGCCGGAGGACTCCAATAAAACCACCTGAAACCGGGACAGCATGAACATCCGTTTGATCGAAGGGCAGGGCGTCGCCCTCGACCCCGTCCAGGACGACCGCGACCGCGTCGCCCGCAACGCCGCGCTAGCCGCGCTGTCCGGGATTCCCGCACCCGACCCGCTGGACACGGTCGGCTACAAGTCCGCCGGCCGCACGCTCGTCATCGGCACCCGCGCCGACGCGCTGCCGTGGGCCGAGCGCCTGGCTGCCGCGCTGCCCGTCACCGTGCTGCTGCTGGACGACGACGGCGGCGACACGGCGCTGCGCCTGTATCCCGTGTTCGCGGCGCGCGCGCTCGTCGTGACGGGCTGGCTCGGCGCGTTCGACGCGACGTGGCAGACGGGAGGCAGCAAGCCGGAACACGCGCGCTTCGACCTCGTGCTCGACCTCGGCGCGGCGCCGCAGATCGCGACGCACCAGCGCCCGCACGGCTATTACGCGCCGGGCCTCGATCCCGCCGCGCGCCAGGCCGCCGTCGACGAACTCGTCGGGATGGTCGGCGAATTCGAGAAGCCGAAATATTTCGCCTACAAGGAACGCCTGTGCGCGCACGGCCGCAACCGCAGGAGCGGCTGCAATGCGTGCATCGAGATCTGCTCGGCGGGCGCGATCTCGGGCGCGGGCGACCTGATCGCCGTGAACCCTTACCTGTGCGCGGGCTGCGGCGCGTGCACGACCGTCTGCCCCACGGGCGCGCTGGGCTATGCGTATCCCGGCGCGGCGCACACGGGCATGCGCATCAAGGCCGCGCTGAACGCCTACGCGCAGGCGGGCGGACGCGAGCCGGTGCTGCTCGTCCACGGCCCGGAAGGCGCGGCGCTGCTGGACGCCGTCGACGTGCCGGGACGGGTGCTGCCGATGGGCGTGCACCACACGGCATCGACCGGCATCGACATCTGGCTCGCGGCGCTCGCCTGGGGCGCGGCCGGCATCACGGTCCTCATGACGGACGCGGAGGCGCCGCAGTACGCGGCCGCGCTGGATGAGCAGATGACCATCGCGCAGACCATCATGACGGGCCTCGGCTACGCGGGCGCGCACGTGCGGCTGCTGCGCGTGACGGGGCCGGACGAGCTGGCGCGCGCGCTGCGGCACGCGCCGCGCGGCGAAGTGCCGGCGCGGCGGGCCGGCTTCAACGTGGCGGCGGACAAGCGCAACACGCTCGACTACGCGCTCGAGCACCTGCTGCGCGAGGCGCCGCAGCAGGTCGAGGAGATCGCGCTGCCGGCCGGCAGTCCGTTCGGTACGCTCGACGTCGACGCCGGCAAGTGCAGCCTGTGCATGGCGTGCGTGGGCGCGTGTCCGGCGTCGGCGCTGCAGGATGGGCAGAACGCGCCGCAGCTGCGCTTCATCGAAAAGAACTGCGTCCAGTGCGGGCTGTGTGCCGATACGTGTCCGGAAGATGCGATCCGGCTGGTGCCACGCCTGTCGTTCCGCGACACGCGCAAGCAGCCCGTGGTGCTGAACGAAACGCAGCCGTTCCACTGCATCCGTTGCAACAAGCCGTTCGGGACGCTGCGCATGGTCGAGGGCATGCTGGCGCGCCTGGCCGGACATCCCGCGTTCGCCGGTCACCTCGACCGCATGCGCATGTGCGGCGACTGCCGCGTGATCGACATGATGACGCCGACGGACGAGCAGACGATCCACCAGGCGCAGGAGCTGCGTCGGCGCTGACCGTGGCAGAATAGGCACGAGCCGCTACACGACCACCGGAACGGGCGCTCACGAGGCGCCCGTTTCGCAACCACAAGGAGACGACCGATGGCATCCCCGTACGAGCGCTTCATCCGCGCGCGCGACTTCCTGCACCAGCATCGCACCGACTACGCGACGGCCTACCGCGACTACGAGCCGCCCGAGCTCGACGAATTCAACTGGGCACTCGACTATTTCGACACGCAGGCGCAAGGCAACACGACGCCCGCGCTGTGGGTCGTGGAACAGGACGGCAGCGAGCGCAAGATCGGTTTTGCCGACATGGCGGTGCGTTCCAGCCAGGTCGCGAACTGGCTGCGCGATTGCGGCGTGCGGCGCGGCGACCGCGTGCTCCTGATGCTGCCGAACCGCGTCGAGCTGTGGGAGGTCATGCTGGCGGGGATCAAGCTGGGCGCCGTCCTCGTGCCGACGACCATGCTCGTGTCCGGCAACGACCTGCAGGACCGCCTGCAGCGGGGCCGCGTGCGCCACGTGATCGCGCAGGCGTCCGAGACGCACAAGTTCGCGGACCTCGCCGGCGATTTCACGCGCATCGCCGTCGGCGGAAGCGCCGCCGGATGGCGCGATTATGCGGACAGCGCGACGGTGGCGGCAGGCTTCGTTCCGGACGGGGTCACGCGCGCCACCGATCCGCTGCTGCTGTACTTCACGTCGGGCACGACGGCGAAGCCGAAACTCGTGCTGCACAGCCACCAGAGCTATCCGGTGGGCCACCTGTCGACGATGTACTGGATCGGGCTGCGGCCGGGCGACGTCCACTGGAACATCAGCTCGCCCGGCTGGGCCAAGCATGCGTGGAGCTGCTTCTTCGCGCCGTGGAACGCGGGCGCCACCGTGTTCGTCTACAACTACGAACGCTTTTCCGCGCGCGCCTGCCTGGACACGATCGTGCGCTGCGGCGTGACGTCGCTGTGCGCGCCGCCGACCGTGTGGCGCATGATGATCAAGGAAGACCTCGCGCAGTGGCAGCCGCCGCTGCGCGAACTGGTCGGCGCGGGCGAGCCGCTGAATCCGGAAGTCATCGAGCAGGTCGAGCGCGCGTGGGGCATCCGCATCCGCGACGGCTTCGGCCAGTCCGAGACCACGTGCCAGATCGGCAATCCGCCCGGCCAGCCCGTGAAGCCGGGCTCGATGGGCCGGCCGCTGCCGGGCTACCGCGTCGCGCTGCTCGACATCGACGACCAGCCTGCGGAGGAGGGAGAGATCTCGCTTCGCCTCGATCCGGCCCCGCTGGGCCTGATGCTGTGCTACGAGAACGACGAGACCAAGACGGCGGACGTCATGCGCGCCGGCCACTACCACACGGGCGACACGGCGCGCGTCGACGAGGACGGCTATTATTTTTACGTTGGCCGTAACGACGACGTGTTCAAGTCGTCCGACTACCGTATCAGCCCATTCGAACTGGAGAGCGTATTGATCGAGCATCCGGACGTGCTGGAAGCGGCCATCGTCCCGAGCCCCGACCCGGTGCGCCTCGCGGTGCCGAAGGCGTTCATCGCGCTGCGTCCGGGCGTGGAGCCGACGCGCGAACTGGCCGCCGCGATCTTCGCCTTCGCGCGCGACCGGCTGGCGCCGTACCAGCGCATCCGCCGCATCGCGTTCGCGGACTTGCCGAAGACGATCTCCGGCAAGATCCGCCGGGTCGAGTTGCGCCGGGCGGAGGCGGCCGGCGATCGGGCCGTGCTTGAGTTCAGGGACGACGAATTCGGCGGCTGAGCAGCCGACACGGTAAGATAAAGGCGTGCGGCAGGATTGCCGCGATCCGATCAATAATAGATCGTGTCCATCCAACCGAACGCCGATCCATGAACCCGTCCGTCCGTCCGACCACATCGAAGCAGACCGCAAGCAAGGGCGCCGCCAAGCCGGCCCGCCCGGCCTCGTACGAGGTGCGGAAATCGCCCGTGCACGGCAACGGCGTGTTCGCGCTGCGCGACATCCCGGCCGGCGAGCGCATCATCGAATACCGCGGCGAGCGCATCACGTGGGACGAAGCGACCCGCCGTGCCGCCGAACGGGGCGGCCCGGTCAATCACACGTTCTATTTCAGCCTCGCCGACGGCAACGTGATCGACGGCGGCCGGCGCGGCAACGACGCCCGCTGGATCAACCACGCGTGCGAACCCAATTGCGAAGCCTACGAAGAAGACGGCCGCGTGTACATCCACGCGCTGCGCGACATCGACGCGGGCGAGGAACTCAATTACAACTATGCGCTGATCTACGACGAGCGCCACACGCCCGCGCTGAAGCGTTTGTTCGCGTGCCGCTGCGGCACGCCGGCCTGCACGGGCACGATGCTGGCGCCCAAGAAGCGTGTGCGCAAGCAGGGGCCGCGCAAATCTGCCGGCGCCCCGACCTGAAGCATCCGGACCAGACATCGACACCACAACAACAGGAACCCCCACCCGCCCATGAAACCCGTCGTCCGCAGCCTGCTCGAAACCGATCTCTATAAATTCACCATGTGGCAGGCTTTGATGCACATGCACCCGAACGCCATCGGCGAATACGAGTTCAAGTGCCGCAACACGCCCGCCTATCCGCTGGCGGAATTGAAAGAAGAAGTCGAACGCGAGTTGGACCATCTGTGCACGCTGATGTTCACGGAGGACGAGGTCAGTTACATGAGGTCCCTGCGCTTCATCAAAAGCGACTTCGCCGACTTCCTCACCTTGTTCCGTTTCCAGCGCAAGTTCATCCACGTGGAAACGGACGGGCCGCACCTGCGCATCCGCGCCTGCGGCCCCATCGTGCACGTGATGGGCTTCGAGATCTTCGTGCTGTACATCGTCAACGAGCTGTATTTCCGCCGCTTCGACCAGCAGGCCGCCATCGAGGAGGCGCGCAAGCGGCTCGACCAGAAAATCGCCGAGTTCCGCGCCTTCGACCAGGAGCCGAAGAAGACCAACCCGTTCGAGTTCTTCGATTTCGGCGTGCGCCGCCGCTTCTCGGGCGACTGGCACGAGGAAGTCGTCGCCACGCTGGCACGCGAGCTGCCGCAGTTCTTCAAGGGCACGTCGAACGTCTACCTGGCGAAGAAGTTCAACTTGGTGCCGATCGGCACGATGGCGCACGAATACATGCAGGCGTTCCAGTCGTTCGACGTGCGCCTGCGCGATTTCCAGAAGAAGGCGCTGGAGGACTGGGTGCAGGAATACCGCGGCGACCTCGGCACGGCGCTGACGGACGTCGTCGGCATGGACGCCTTCCTGCGCGACTTCGACCTGTATTTCGCCAAGCTGTTCGACGGCCTGCGCCACGATTCCGGCGACCCGGTGGAGTGGGGCGAGAAGGCCATCGCGCACTACGCCAAGCTGCGCATCGACGCGCGCACGAAGCGCCTCGTGTTTTCGGATGCGCTCACCGTGCCCAAGGCGCTCTCCCTGTACCGCCACTTCGCCGACCGCGTGATGACGGGTTTCGGCATCGGCACCATGCTCACCAACGACACGCAGTACGACCCGCTGAACATCGTCATGAAGCTCACGCGCTGCAACGGCCAGCCGGTCGCCAAGCTGTCCGACAGCCCCGGCAAGGGATTCAGCACGGACGAGACGTTCATCGCCTATCTGCGCCAGGTGTTCGACCAGCACATCTGAACGGTTGCCGCTGTCAATTTTTTCGCGACAAAGACTTTCGTGCTTTTTTATTGCGTTGAGTCTACTATTGTTTTGATATCGCTCACATTTGCATCGAATTCCCGGGGCGTCGCTCGGCCCTGACAGCAACGCCCACCAGGAGCGCACGTTTTGATAATGTTTTGGCAAAAAAATCCGTGTCGGGAGGGGCGGTCGCGTGCCATCACAGGAGGACCGGCCGCGCGCGCCTACCGGCTGACCGGATTGTTATTGGCCGTGGCCGGACCGCCGTGCCAGGCGACGCCGCAGGGCAGCGCATTGCTCGACCTCAGTTTCGACCAGCTGGCCGATATCCGCGTTACCTCCGTGTCCAAGAACAGCGAGCGCCTGGCGGAGGCGGCGGCTTCCGTATTCGTGATCACGAGCGACGACCTGCGCCGCAGCGGCGTTGCCAGCCTGCCGGAGGCGTTGCGCCTGGCCCCGAACCTGCAAGTGGCCGAAGCAAGCGCCTACGGTTATACGATCAGCGCGCGCGGCTTCAACAGCAGTGCAGCCAACAAATTACTGGTGCTGATCGACGGCAGGTCGGTGTATACGCCGTTGTTCTCCGGCGTGTTCTGGGACGCGCAGGACGTGATGCTGGAAGATGTCGAGCGGATCGAAGTGATCAGCGGGCCGGGCGGAACCCTGTGGGGCACCAATGCGGTCAACGGCGTCATCAACATCATCACCCGTTCGTCCGCGGATACGCAGGGCGGCCTCGCCGGTGCCGGGGGCGGTAACCGCCGGGCCGATGGCGCGGTACGTTACGGAGCGAAGCTGGACAGCGGTGCGACCTACCGGATGTACGCGAAATACACGGGCCTCCGGCACACGTCGCTGGCAACCGGCGACCCCATCGACGACGGCGCCCACCATGTACAGGCCGGTTTTCGTGCCGACTGGCAGCACGGTATCGACCGGTTCACCGTCCAGGGCGACGCTTACCACGGTATCGCGGACCAGCCTTTGCCCGGCATGATCGCGATTTCCGGGATGCAGCTTGCGCTGGGCCCGATCACGCTGGCCGGCGCGAATCTCAACGCCCGCTGGGAGCGCCAGCTGGAAGCCGGGGGGCGCCTCAGCTTCCATGTGATCGAAGATCATACCGAACGCACCGTGCCGCCGACGTTCGGCGAGGTGCTCGATATCGTCGATGTCCAGTTCCAGCACAACCTGGCGCCCATCGGCATGCACGCGCCGGTGTGGGGCGCGGGCTACCGCTACAGCATCGATCGGGTCCGCAACAGCCGCTACGTCGCCTTCCTGCCGGCGGACCTGAACCAGAAATGGGCCAGCCTGTTCGTCCAGGACGAGGTGTCCCTGCGTGCCGACCTGCACCTGACCGTCGGCACCCGCCTCGAACGCAACGACTATACCGGCGTCGACATGCTGCCCAATGCCCGGCTGGCCTGGACACCGGCACCCGGGCACACCCTGTGGGGCGCGTTGTCGCGCACCGTACGCGCGCCGTCGCGCTTCGACCGCGACATCTACGTGCCGGGCGCCCCGCCGTACCTGCTCGACGGCGGATCGACGGTGAAGTCGGAGACGGCGCGGGTCGCGGAACTCGGCTATCGCGGCCAGGCCACCGCGACGCTGTCCTATTCGGTCACGGCGTTCCATGCCCGATACGACGATCTGCGCACGCAGGAGGTCGCGGCCAGCCGCACCTATGCTTACTACGCCAGCAAGATGGAGGGGAGCACCCGCGGCATCGAGATGTGGGGCACCTGGCAGGCCGCGCCGCACTGGCGCCTGAACGCGGGGATGAATGCGCTGCATGAAGGCCTGCGCCTGCAACCCGGCAGCAACGACGCCGGGGCCACCGCGACGGCCGGGCTGGACCCCGCGCATCAATGGCTGCTGCGTTCGTCGCTGGACCTGGACGGCCAGCGTTCGCTCGATTGCACGCTGCGCCATGTGGCCGCGCTGTCCGGCCCCGACGTGCCGGCCTACACGAGCGTGGACGTGCGCTATGGCTGGCGGCCGCGCCCGGCCTGGGAGTTGTCGATCGCCGCGCAGCACCTGAACGGCGGCGGGCACGCGGAATTCACCCCGGCGGCGACGCGCAGCCACTTCGGCCGCGGCGTCTATGCCAAAGTCGTCCATCGCTTCTGAACCGCCCGCGCCACGACGACCATGTTCATTTCCAGGCTCCAGCGTAAGGGCGCCGCCGGCTTGTGGGGCCGGCTGTCGGCGCTTGCATGCGTTCTCGTCGTCATGGCCGGCGCCGCGCGCGCCGATACCCAGGCGAACGGACGCTCCGACCAGGTCGTGCGTCAGATCGAGGCCGCTTATCTGTACAAGTTTGCCAGCTTTGTCGAATGGCCGCCCGAGGCGTTTGCCGGGCCCGACAGCAGCTTCACGATCGGCCTGGCCGGCTCGGATGCGCTGGCCGACGAACTCGAGGCCAGCCTGGCGGGGCGCACCGTGAACGGGCGCAAGGTGGCCGTGCGCCGCCTGCGGCGCGGCGAGGCGCCGACCGACGTGCAGATGCTGGTCGTCGGCACGCCGGATGCCCGCTGGGCGCGCGAGCTGTATGCGGCCATCAAGGACCGCCCGGTCCTGACGGTCGCCGAACCCGGTGCCGAGCCCGGCGCCGACAGCATGATCAGCTTCACCGTCGTCGACGACCGCCTGCGCTTCGAAGTGTCGCTCAGGCCGATCAAGCCGAGCCGTCTGAAGATCAGCGCACTGATGCTGAGTGCAGCTTACAAAGTGGAAAAAGGGAACCCGTGATGCTGCGCTCCTACTCCATCCGCAACAAGATGTTCGTCATCGTGTTGTCGACCACGCTGGTGGCGCTCGCCGTGGCGCTGGTCGGCAATGTGGCCGGCGACATCTGGACCTACCACCGCGGGCTCGTGACGGAAATGACGACCCAGTCGACGCTGCTCGGACGCATGACGGCGCCGGCACTGGCGTTCGACGATCCGAAGCTGGCGACCAGCAACCTGCACTTGTTCGACACCTGGCCGAACATCGAGGCCGCGGCGATTTATGACGAGCACGGCAAGCTGTTCGCGTCGTATGTGCGCCCTGGCCACGGCAAGGACCTGCCGGTGCTGCCGGAGGCGGACGGTGCGCAGGTCGACGGGGCGCGCCTGCACGTGTTCCGGCGCATCGTCGGCGAGAACGGCATCGTCGGCACCGTCTACATGCGCGCCAGCTACGATCCGACGACGACTGTTGCGGTCGACGTCGCCATCGCCGTGGTCGTCTGGGTGGTCGCGATGGCGATTGCCCTGCTGATGGTCGTGCGCATGGAGAAGCTGGTGAGCCGTCCAATATTGGCGGTCGCGGAGACGGCGCGCGACGTGGTGGCCCAGCGCGACTATTCGCGCCGCGTCGAAGCCAGCAGCAGCGACGAAGTCGGCATGATGGTGGGCGCGTTCAACGACATGCTCGGCGAGATGGAGCGCCGCACCGGCGAACTGGAGTCGTCGAACCTGGCCATCATGCGCGAAGTGGAACAGCGCGAGCGCGCCCAGCGCGAGGTCATGCGCCTCAACGTCGACCTCGAGCAGCGCGTGACGGAGCGCACCTCGGAGCTGGAACTGGCCAAGGCGGCGGCGGAGGAGGCGAACCAGGCAAAATCGTCGTTCCTGTCGAGCATGAGCCATGAATTGCGCACGCCGCTCAACGCCATCCTCGGCTTTACGCAACTGCTTGCCAACGACGCCCAGCCGAACAACGTCGAGCGCAAGAAGGAATTTACCGGCTACATCCTCAAGGCGGGAAAACACCTGCTCACGCTGATCAACGAGGTGCTCGACCTTGCCAAAGTCGAGTCCGGGGCGGTCACGCTGTCGCTCGAGGCCGTGGCGCTCGAGGAAGTCATCCAGGAGTGCCGGGCCATGATCGAACCGCTGGGCGACCAGCGCGGGTTGCGCATGACGTTTCCCGACGCGTCGGGCGTGACCGTGCTGGCCGACCGGACGCGCCTGAAGCAGATCCTGTTGAACCTGTTGTCGAACGCGATCAAATACAATCGGGCCGGTGGCGTGGTGGCGCTCGACTGTGTGCCGGACGCGGCACGGCGGGTGCGCATTTCCGTGCGCGATTCCGGGCCCGGTCTGAGCGCGGCGCAAATGGAGGAGCTGTTCCAGCCGTTCAATCGCCTGGGACAGGAAGCGGGCACCGAGGAGGGAACGGGCATCGGCCTCGTCGTCACGAAGCGCCTGGTCGAATTAATGAACGGCAGCATCGGCGTGACCAGCACGGTCGGGATCGGCAGCGTGTTCTGGATCCAGCTCGACAGTGTGGCGCCGGCCGCGTCCGGCACCGCGGACGGCGCGGCGGCGCCCCCGCCCGCGGCCGCGGCGCGGGATCCGCTTGCCGTCGGCCATGGCTACACCTTGCTGTATGTGGAGGACAATCCCGCCAACCTGAAACTGGTCGAATCGATCATCGCGCTGAGCCCGGACCTGCGCCTGCTGTCGGCGCCGGATGCCCACCTCGGCATTGCGCTGGCGCGCGCGCATACGCCCGACCTGATCCTGATGGACGTGCACCTGCCCGGCATGAGCGGCATCGACGCGCTCAAGGTCCTGCGTGCCGACCCCGCGACGGCGGACATACCGGTGATCGCCGTCAGCGCCAGCGCCATGTCGCACGACATCGCACTGGCGATGAGCAATGGTTTTTTCCGATATGTCGCCAAACCGATCGATATCGCAGAATTTTCCGCCGCGATCGACAGCGCGCTGGAAGCCAACGGCGCCGTTCGCCGTCCAACCATAGCGGAGCGAAAAGAGGTGCCATGATTTCCTTATCCGACATCCATCGTGCCCGCATCCTGATCGTCGACGACCAGGAAGCGAACGTCAAACTGCTCGGCTATATGCTCGAAGACGCGGGGTACACGTGCGTCACGCTGGCAACCGACTCGCGCACCGTGCTCGACCTGCACCGCGCGAATCGCTACGACATCATCGTGCTCGACCTGAACATGCCGCACATGAACGGCTTCCAGATCCTCGAAGGCCTGCGGCCGCTGGAAAGCGAGGGCTACCTGCCGGTGCTCGTAGTCACCGCCGAGCCCGCGCACAAGCTGCGCGCACTGGAAGCCGGCGCCCGGGATTTCGTCAGCAAGCCGTTCGACCAGGTCGAGGTGCTCACGCGCATCCGCAATATGCTCGAGGTGCGGCTGCTGTACACGGCGACACGCGAATATGGCCTGCGCCTGGCCCGCTTCGACACGGTCACGGGCCTGCCGAACCGCATGCTGATGCACGCCTCGCTCGACCAGGCGCTCGCGCAGGCGCAACGCGACGGCGAGATGGTCGCGGTGATGGCGATCGACCTGGACCGCTTCAAATACGTCAACGATACGCTCGGCCACGTCGGCGGCGACGAGTTGCTGTGCCAGTTCGCGCAGCGCCTCGGCGACTGCGTCCCCGCGCGCGCCGCCCTGGGCCGTGTCGGGGGCAACCAGTTCGGATTGGTACTGGCGGGACCGCAAATGCAGCATGACGTGCTGCAGATCGACCAGCGCATCAGGGCGGCCCTGCAGCGGCCCTTCGCCCTCGAGACGCAGCACTTCACGATGACCGCGAGCATCGGCGTCGCGCTTTATCCGGCCGACGCCACCGATGCGGCGACCCTGCTCAAATATGCCGATACGGCGTTGCACCAGGCCAGGGCCGAGGATCGGGGACGATGCCACTTCTTCACCGACGAAATGAACGTCCAGGCGCGGCGCCGGCTGACGATCGAGAACGCACTGCGCGCGGCCATCGGCAACCATGAGTTCGAGCTCCATTACCAGCCGAAGGCCGGGATCAATACCGGCCGCATCACGGGGGCCGAGGCCCTGCTGCGCTGGAATCGTCCGGGGCACGGCCTGATATCGCCGGGAGAGTTCATTCCCGTGCTCGAGGAAACCGGCCTGATCGTCGAGGTCGGCCGCTGGGTGATCGACGCCGCATGCCGGCAGATTGCAGCGTGGACGGGCGTGATGTCGGCGCCGATGCATATCGCCGTCAACGTCTCGGGCCGCCAGTTCGCGGGCGGCGGCCTGGAGATGGCCGTGCTGGAGGCGATCGACGCGCATGGCATCGACGCCGGCATGCTGGAGCTCGAAGTGACCGAAAGCGCGCTGGTCGACAATGTGGAATGCGCGGTCGCCACCCTCCAGCGTCTGCGGGCGCGCGGCGTGCGCGTGTCGATCGACGACTTCGGCACCGGTTATTCCAGCCTGGCCTATCTGAAACGGCTGCCGCTCGATGCCCTGAAAATCGACATCGCGTTCATCCGCGAGGTCACGACCAATCCGGACGATGCGGCCATCACGGAGGCCATCATCGGCATGGCGCACAGCCTGAAGCTCGACGTGATTGCCGAGGGCGTGGAAACGGTGGCCCAGCTGTCCCTGCTCAGGCGCTATCGCTGCGACCAGATGCAGGGTTTCTACTTCAGCCGCGCGGTGCCGGCGCAGCAGTTCGAGGCGATGCTCCGTCAAGGCGCGGCCCTGGCGCTGCCGCAGGACCTGGCGGCGGCACCGCCGCGTACCCTGCTCATCATCGACGACGAGCCGAGCGTGCTCGCGTCGCTCAACCGCCTGCTGCGCCGCGACGGTTATCGCATCCTGACGGCATCGGGCGCGGCGGAGGGATTCGAGATGCTGGCGCTCCATCCCGTTCACGTCATCCTGTGCGACCAGCGCATGAGAGGGACGAGCGGCACCGAGTTCCTCGGCAAAGTGAAGGAGATGTATCCCGACACGTTCCGGATCGCGTTGTCGGGGTACCCCGACCTCGACACCATCATGGACGCGGTCAATCTCGGGGCGCTGTATCGCTTCTTTACGAAACCATGGGACGACGAGGTGCTGCGCGGCAGCATACGCGCCGCGTTCCGGCACTACTGGCAATTGCACGGCATGGAGCCGGACAATGGCCGGCCGGCGCCGCCGTAAGAGGCCTCAGGCGCGCGCCGTGCCGGGCGGGCCCGCGGCCGCATCCGCGTCGTCCGCCCCCAGCGCCCGCCGCAGGTCGTCCAGGCTGGCCGGCTTGGTGAGATGCAGGTCGAACGCGGCCCCATCCGGCGGCGCGTGCGCGGCCGCGCCGGCCTGGCGGCCGTAGCCCGTGAGCGCCGTCAGCCGCAGCGGTGTCACGGCCGCGCGGCGCATGGCGGCGGCGAGGGCGTAGCCGTCCATGTCGGGGAGGCCGATGTCCAGGATCGCGGCGTCCGGCGGCCAGGCCGTCTGCACGTCCAGCGCCGCGTTCGCCGTGTGCGCCGTTTTCACTTCGTGGCCCAGTTCGCGCAGGATCGCGGCCGTGAGGGCGGCGGCGTCCTCGTTGTCGTCCACGACCAGGACGCGCAGCGGCCGGCTCGGCGCGCGGATGGGAGCGGGCGCCGTGAGGGACGGCGGCGCGCCGGGCGGCAGCACGATCTCGAAGCGGCTGCCAAGGCCGGGCCCGTCGCTGTGCGCGCGCACGCGGCCGCCGTGCAGCTCGACGATGCGCTGCACGATGGCGAGACCGAGTCCCAGGCCGCCGTGGTGCGCCAGCGGTTGCGGCGCCTGGTAGAACGGTTCGAACACGCGCTGCGCCAGCGCGGTATCCATGCCCACGCCATTGTCGGCGACGACGAGGCGGGCCGCGCCGCCCGCGCGCTCGAGGACGACCTGCGTGTCCGTGCTGCCGAAGCGGGCCGCGTTCGACAACAGGTTGCCAAGCACCTGCGCAAGACGGTGCTCGTCGCCGGCGACCCACAGCGCCGCCGGGGCCTGCAGGCGGAGCGGCTGGTCGGGCCGGGCGGCGACGGCGTGGCGCACGACGGCCGCCAGGTCCACGGGGGCGACGTCGATGCGCAGCTTGCCGGACGCGATGCGCGACACGTCGAGCAGGTCGTCGACGAGGTGTTTCAGGTGCGCGACCTGGCGCCGCATGATGCCGCGCTCGCGGCGCGAGGCGGCGTCGTCGCGCAGGTCCATCAGGTCGAGCGCGCTGGCGATGGGGGCCAGCGGATTGCGCAGTTCGTGGCCCAGCACGGCGAGGAATTCGTCCTTGGCGCGGCCGGCCTGGCGCGCCAGTTCCAGCGCGTCCTCGCGGTCCCGCTCGTGCGCCGCGCGGCGTGCGCCCGCGGCCCGCAGCGCCGCGCCCATCGCGTCGATTTCCTGGATGCGCGACGAGGGCACCACCGGGTCGGTGCCGGCGCCTAGGGCGGCGGCGCCCGCCGCGAGCGTCGCGATGCGGCGCACGATGCGGCGCGCCAGCAGCGTCGCGAGACCGATGCTGAGCGCGAGCGACAGCGCGATGCCGGCCCCGTACCACGCAAAGCCCGCCCCGCCGGCCCAGCCCGCGGGCGGCGCGCCGACGGCGACCGTCCAGCCGTAGCGCGACAGCCGCGTATAGGCCGTCGTGACGGCACTGCCTTCGAGCGTGACGGTGGCGCCGGCGCCTTCCGGGCCGTTCAGCCGGATCAGCCGCGCCAGGCTCGGGCTGGGTGGCCCGCCGGCGTGGTCGCCCTGGCCGCGCGAACGGGCGACGATCGCGCCGTCGCCGTCCAGCACCGAAATCACCGAGCCGGCCGGCACCTGCTGGCGCGCGAGCGCGCGCATGATGCGGTCGGGCTGGACGACGGCCGTCAGCACGTACGGATGGCCGGCGGCGTCGCTGACGGGAAAGCGCACGGGGACGGCGGCCCGCCCGCCCTTGCCGTGCGCGACGTGGCCGATGACCGGGCGGCGCAGCAGCAGCGCCTGGCGCAGGCTGGACGGATCGGCGACGGGTTGCGGCGGCGCGTCGAAGGGCGCGGTCGTGCGGAAGACCATGTTGCCGTTGCCGTCGGCCAGGATCACGCCCAGCCATTCCGGCTGCGCCCGGGCCTGGTCGCGCGCGATGGGGTAGAAGGCCCGCACGTTGCCGTCGCCGAGCGCAGGCGTGCGCGCGATGCTGGCGAGGGTGGCGACGGTGCCGTCCAGTTCCGCGTCGACGGTGCTCGACAGCGCGCGTGCGAGGTCCAGCAGCGCCCGTTCCTGTTCGCTCTGGTGGTACTCGGCGGCGAGATGCACGCTCCAGGCGCCCAGCGCGGCCAGCGGGAGCAGGCCGGTCGCCGTCAGCAGGATCAGCAGGTGGCGAAGCGACAGAGTGGGCCCGCGGTGAGCGCGCATGGTGATTCCGGCATTCAAAGTGGATCATTATACGGCCCCGTTCGCTTGCACATCCGGCATCGCCGCCTATGCTGCAAGAACGGCGCGGGCGGTTGGCGGCCGCCACCTGCCGGGTTCGCCGGGCGGAGGCAGCGATGACGCAAATGAAACCTGAAGTGCTGGACGGTCTGAAGGCCGCCCTGCGGGGACCCGTGCTGCAGCCGGGCGACCCGGACTACGATGGCGCGCGGCAGATCTGGAACGCGATGATCGACCGCCGGCCGGCGTTGATCGCGCGCTGCGCCGGCACGGCCGACGTGTGCACGGCCGTCGCGTTCGCGCGCGACCACGGCCTGCCGCTGGCCGTGCGCGGCGGCGGCCACAACATCGCCGGCAATGCGATCTGCGACGACGGGCTCGTGATCGACCTGGCGGGGATGCGCAGTGTCCACGTCGACCCGGACGCCTGCCTCGCGTACGTCGACGGCGGCGCGCTGCTGGCCGACGTCGACCACGAGACGCAGGCCTGCGGCCTCGCCGTCCCGCTCGGCATCAACTCGACGACGGGCGCGGCTGGCCTGACATTGGGCGGCGGCTTCGGCTGGCTGTCGCGCATGCTGGGGCTCACGGTGGACAGCCTCGTGGGCGCCGAGATCGTCACGGCGGACGCGCGCCGGCGCCACGTCGGTCCGCGCCAGGAGCCGGATCTGTTCTGGGCGATCCGCGGCGGGGGCGGCAACTTCGGCGTGGTCACGCGCTTCGAATTCGCGCTGCACGCCGTCGGGCCGCTCGTCACGGCCGGCCTGGTCGTGTTCCCGGCCGCGCAGGGACAAGCGGTGCTGCGCCGCTACCGCGACTACGTGGACACGCTGCCGAACGACGTCTCGATCTGGGCCGTATTACGCAAGGCGCCGCCGTTGCCGTTCCTGCCGCAGGCCGTGCATGGCCAGGACATCGTCGCGCTGGCGGTGTTCTCGCCACGCCCGCCGGAGGAAGCGGAGCCGGCGCTGGCTCCCGTGCGGTCGTTCGGCGACGTGCTGGGCGAACACGTGGGCGCCGTGCCGTACGCGGCGTGGCAGAAGACGTTCGACCCGCTGCTGGCGCCGGGCGCGCGCAATTACTGGAAGTCGCACAACTTCACCACGTTGTCCGACGAGGCCGTCGACCTCGTGCTGCGCTACGCCGCCGCGGTGCCGACGCCGCAGTGCGAGATCTTCCTGGGCCTCATCGGCGGCCGCGCGAACGAACCGGCCGTCGATGCCACCGCGTACCCGCACCGCAATGTGATGTACGCGATGAACGTGCACGGGCGCTGGCTCGATGCCGCCGACGACGCGCGCTGCGTGGCCTGGGCACGGGAGTTCTTCGGGGCCGTGGCGCCGTATGCGGCTGGCAGCGTGTACATCAATTTCCTGACGCAGGACGAGGGGGCGCGCATCCACGAGGCGTACGGCACGAACTGGGACCGGCTCGTGCAGGTGAAACGGCGCTACGATCCGGACAACCTGTTCCGCTTCAATCACAACATCGCACCGGCCGGGTAGGGTGGGCACGACGTGCCCACGCGGACGTGTGCATGACGCCGGCGTGCGCGTGGGCTCGGGGAGCCCACTCTACCGTTCAACAGCGCGTATCGGTAATGACAGCGCCAGCGCGACCGCCGCCTCGGCATGCAGCCCCGTCGTGTCGTACAGTGGCACGGGGCAGTCCTCGGGCCCGACGAGCAGCATGATTTCGGTGCAGCCGAGGATGATCGCTTCCGCGCCGGCCGCGACCAGGCGCCGGATCACGCCGCGGTAGGCTTCGCGCGATGCCGCTTCGACGCGTCCCTGCACAAGTTCTTCGTAGATGATGCGATGGACCGTGGCGCGATCGTCCGCATCGGGCACGAGCACGTCCAGGCCGTGCCTGTCGGCCAGCCGGCCTTTATAAAAATCCTGTTCCATCGTGAAGGCGGTGCCCAGCAGGCCGATGCGCTTGTAGCCTGCGGCCTTGATGCGCGCGGCGGTCGGGTCGGCGATGTGCAGCAGGGGCAGGTCGACGGCGGCCTCGATCTGCGGCGCCGCCTTGTGCATCGTGTTCGTGCAGATGACGAGGAAATCGGCGCCGCCGCGCTGCAGCCGCTGCGCCGCCTCGACCATCAGCCGCGCCGCATCGTCCCAGCGGTCTTCGCGCTGCAGGACGGCGATGTCGTCGAAGTCGAACGACCACATGAGGCAGCGCGCCGAATGCAGGCCGCCGAGACGGTCGCGCACGCCCTCGTTGATGAGGCGATAGTATTCGGCCGAGCTTTTCCAGCTCATCCCGCCCAGCATCCCGATGATCTTCTGCGTCATGCGTATCCCCTGTCGGTGTGTAGCCGTCGAGTATAAGCGGTTGTGCGCCCGCGCACGGACGGCGCGTCAGCGGATCACGTCCAGCGCCGCGAATTCCCGCACCGCGAAGTCGACGAACGCGCGCAGCCGCGGCGCCATGTGGCGGCTGCTGGGCATGACGAGGTGCACGGGCGCCGGTTCCGGCTCGTAGTCCACGAGCAGGCGGCGCAGCACGCCGGCCCGCAAATCCGGCTCGACCTGGTACGACAGCGCCCGTGCGATGCCGAAGCCGTCGCGCGCGGCCGCCAGCATGGCTTCCGTGTCGTTCATGCGCAGGCGCGGGCTGTAGCGCACCACGTGCTCGCGGCCGTCCGCGCGGAAGCGCCATTCGGCCACGCTGCGTACGGCCGTCGACATGATCAATTCGTGGCCAGCGAGGTCGGCCGGCACCGCCGGCGTGCCGCGCCGGTCGAGGTAGGCGGGGCTCGCGACCGTCACGCGCCGCACCTCGCCCAGCCGGCGCGCGACGAGGCTCAGGTTGGCCAGCGCGCCGATGCGCAGCGCGGCGTCGATGCCTTCCTCGATCAGGTCCACGTTGCGGTCGGACAGCGTCAGGTCGACCTGGATGTCCGGATGCAGCGCGAGGAAGCGCGTGACGACGGGCGCCACGTGGCGGCGGCCGAACACGGTGGGCGCCGTGAGCCGCAGCAGGCCGCGCGGCGTGCCGGCGCCGGGCGGCTGCAGCGCGGCGTCGTAGTCGGCCAGCAGGCGGCGCGCCTGTTCCGCGAGGCGCAGGCCCGTTTCCGTCGGCGTGAGGCGGCGCGTGCTGCGTTCGAACAGCCGGGCGCCGGCGCGGCTTTCCAGGATCCCCAGGATGCGCGTGACGGCCGCCGGCGAGCGGCCCACCTTGCGCGCGGCGGACGCCATGCTGCCCGCGTCGAGGATGGCGAGGAACACGTGCAGCTCGTCGAGTCGGTCCATGATTATTGCAAAAGTCGGAATGCTGAATTGTCATTATGCCGGATTCCGGCGTGAATGGTCCGGCGCTACGATGCAGGAACCGACAACGACCAGAGACATGACCATGACCCGCATCCTCCACGGCACCCCCCTGTCCGGCCACACGCACCGCGCCCGGCTGTTCCTGCACCTGCTCGACCTGACCTACGACTTCGCCGACAGCCCGGCCGACGTGCGCAAGTCGCCCGCGTTCCGCGCGCTGAATCCTCTGGGCCAGATCCCGGTGCTGCAGGATGGCGACGTGGTGCTGGCCGACAGCAACGCCATCCTCGTCTACCTCGCGAAGCGCTACGCGCCGGGCAGCGCCTGGCTGCCGGAAGACCCTGTCGGCGCCGCCCGCGTGCAGCGCTGGCTGTCGCAGGCGGCGGGCGAGATCATGTTCGGCCCGGCCGCCGCGCGCGTGTCGGCCCGGTTCTACGACACCGGCGTGCCGGCGCCGCTGTCGCAGGCGCTGGCCGCCCGCGTGCTGGGCCTGATGGAAGGCGAGCTGGCCGCGCGCGAGTGGCTCGCCGGCACCGCGCCCACGATCGCGGACGTCGCTTGCTACAGCTATATCGCGCACGCACCGGAAGGCGGCATCGCGCTCGATCCGTACCCGCGGGTGCGCGCGTGGATCGCCCGCGTGGAGGCGCTGCCGGGCTTCGTCGCGATGCCGGGGGAGTGAGGCGATCATGGATGGCGACCGTATCCCGATGCCGTTCCACAAAGGCGAGTTGATTGCGCAGGCGCTGGCCGGCGTCGACCCGTTCAACGCGCCGATCCGCAACCGCATGCCGGACCAGCACCGGACCTTTTTTCCGCTGCTGCCGTTCGTGGCCCTGGCCGTCGCGGACGACGAAGGCTGGCCGCTGGCGACCCTCGTGCAGGGGCCGCCGGGCTTCGCCAGCTCGCCCGATCCGGCGCGCCTCGACGTGGCCGCGCTGCCATCGCCCGACGATCCCGTGCGTGCGCGGCTGGTGGCCGGCTCGAAGGTCGGCATGCTCGGCATCGACCTGGCCACGCGCCGGCGCAACCGGCTGAACGGCGTCGTCGCGGTACGCGGAGAGGCCGGATTCGCGGTCGACGTCGCGCAATCGTTCGGCAACTGCCCGCGCTACATCCACGTGCGCGCGCTGCAGCCGGTCGAGCGCACGGCCGGCCCGGTGACGGCATTCGATGCCGGCCTGCCGGCACGGGCGCGCGCGATGCTGGCGGCGACGCCCACGCTGTTCGTGGCCAGCGCCAGCGGCGCCGATGCGCAGGACGGTGCCGCGGGCCTGGACGTTTCGCACCGGGGCGGCCCGGCCGGCTTCGCGCGGCTGGATGGCGACGTGCTCGTTGTGCCCGATTACGCGGGCAACCGCTACTTCAACACGCTCGGCAATTTTCTGGTGGAGCCGCGCGCGGCGATCGTGGTGGCCGACTTCGCGACCGGCGACGTGCTGCAGCTGCAGGGTGTCGTCGAGGTGGACTGGGAGGCGGCCGAGCCGCAGCGCGTGCCGCCCGTGGAGCGGACGTGGCGGTTCCGGATCGTGCGCGGGTGGTTGCGGGATGGCGCGATAGGGCTGGCCGATAGCCCTTGAACGTCGTTCCCGCGGAGGCGGGAACCCAAGCTCTGCGAGCGTCATCGCAACGCGTGCATCATTGGGCCCCCGCCTGCGCGGGGGCGACGTGGTTACGTGGCGGACCCGGTCAATTTCCACAACTGCGTCGGCAACGCCGCCGGCGCCTCCGGCTTGAAGAACGCCGAGTCCTGGATGTGCGACGTGGTCACGTAGATCGTCCCGTCCGGTCCCTGGCCGAACGTATCCGGCCAGCGCAGCCGCTCGTCCTGCACGACGATGCGCGCCGGCGCCGACGGGCCTTCGGACAGGTCGCGCACCTTGATCGCATCGTCCTGCACGGACGTCAGGTACATGAGCTCGGTGCCGCGCGCGATGAGGAGGCCGTCGTTGACGCCGTTCTTCCCGTATGGTTCGACCTGTGCGCCGACGTCCACGCCCCGGAACCCCGGACCGGTGAGGGCGGCCGTCGGGATGCGATACAGCTCGTCGCCCTTGATCGCCTGCCAGTACAGGTACTTGCCGTCGCCGGACAGCTCGATGCCGTCCGCCGAGAATTCCACGCCGCGGCCGTCCGGGCGGCGCAGGACCTTGCCGTCGGCCGTCACGTCCAGGCCCTTCTTCATCTGCGTGGACGGGTGGCCGTCCAGCACGCGCGCCGCCTTGCCGGACGCGATGTCGACGACGAGCAGCGCGCCCCGCACGCCGGAATCGGTGATGTACGCGACCTTGCCGTCGTTCGAGAAGCGCACGTCGTTCAGGTACGAGCCTTGCGGCGCGGCTTCCTCGTCGAAGGCGATCGTCTGCGTCACCTCGTCGGTCGCGAGGTCGATGCGCACGAGCTTCGCGCCGCCGGCCACCAGGTGCGCCTGCGCCGGCGCGGCCGGGTCGAGCACCCACAGGCTGCCGCGCTGGTCGGCGACGACGCTCTGCACGCACACCCAGTGGTCGTGCGGCGTCACCTCGTCCTTGTTCGCGTTGCGCCAGCCGTTCCAGCCTTCGTCCGGGTACGGGCGCAGCCGGCCATCCTTCAATTCGGCGACGGACACCGCGGTGTCCTCGGTCCAGCGCGGGAAATTGACGAAGATGCGGCCGTCCTCGGCGACGGTGACCCCCGTCACCTGGTGGCCGAAACCGGCGACGAGTTCGATGCTGCTCATGGGGTTCCTTTCGTTGGTTGGATTCAGGCGGCGCGCCGTTTCACGGCCAGGTCGTTGGCGGCGGTTTCCTGCGCGAGGCGCCGTTCCAGCATCGCGAGCACGGCCGCCTCTTCGGGCTGCAGGTCCTTCAGGTCCTCGACGAGGCTTTCCTCGGCGCGGGCACGCAGGCCCTCGAGCATCGTGCCGTCGAGGTAGGCGTCCAGCACGGCCGGGTGCACGTAGCACTTGCGGCAGACGGACGGCGTGTTGCCCAGACGTTCCGCGACGGATTCGATGGCGCGCACGACGTTCTTCTTGGCCTGCGTGTCAGAATCGACGGCTTCGAATTCCTGCAGCGCCATCGCGGCGAGGACGGTCCCGGACCACGTGCGGAAATCCTTCGCCGTGTAATCCTCGCCGGTGATCGTGCGCAGGTAGTCGTTCACGTCGCTGGATCCCACCGTGTGCGTTTCGCCGTCTTCGTCGAGATACTGGAACAGGTCCTGGCCGGGCAGGTCGCGCGTGCGCTGGATGATGCGGGCGAGGCGCCGGTCGTGCACCTTGACGTCGTGGTATACGCCGCTCTTGCCGCGGAAGCGGAACCCGACTTCGCTGCCGTCGATCCTGACGTGGCGGTTGCGCAGCGTGGTCAGGCCGTACGACTTGTTCTCGCGGGCGTATTCGTCGTTACCGATGCGCATCATCGTCGCTTCCAGCAGGTAGACGATCGTCGCGAGGACTTTTTCGCGCGGCAGGCCGGGGAGGGACAGCGCGCGGTCGACTTCCTTGCGGATCTGCGGCAGCGCCTTGCCGAACTTGATCATCCGTTCGTACTTGACCTCGTCGCGCACCTCGCGCCATTTCGGGTGGTAGCGGTACTGCTTGCGTCCGCGCGCGTCGCGGCCCGTCGCCTGCAGATGGCCGTTGGCCTGGGGGCAGATCCACACGTCCGTCCACGCGGGCGGGATCGCCAGCGACTTGATGCGCTTGAGGGTGGCCTCGTCCTCGACCGGTTCGCCCTTCGCGTCGAGGTAGCGAAAGCCGTCCTTGACCGGCTCGCGCAAGATGCCCGGGCGGTCGTCGTGGACGTAGCGCAGGCCCGCGGCCCTGGCGGCGGCAGGCGGATCGGTGTTCGGCACCGGGTCGTGCAAGGCGTGGTCTTCGCTCTTCATCGGGGACTCGTCGTTCGCAGTGAGGCTGCCGCCAGTCTACGCCGGCCTTCGTCGCGCACCGTTCGCGAACTAACGTAGTGCAGGCCCGTTAGAATGGCGCCATGTCCAGCAAATCACCCATCTTCCCCGGCCCGCGCACCGCGCGCGGCATGGTGCTCGCCATCCTGCTGTCCAACGCCGACCAGGCGGGCGCCGAGCCGCTGCGCGGCCGCGTGACGCTGGCCGCCATCGTCCGCGCGCTCAAGCGCAAGTACCACTGGCCGATCGAGACGACGAGCTTCCCGTCCAACGCGCCGGACGGCCGCGCGACGTGGGCCACCGTGTACAGCTTGCCGCCCGACGTCATCGCGAAGGCGCTGGACGGGCGGGGGCGCGACTGGTTGCGCAGCAGCCTGGGAACCGCCGACTAGTTCTGTTGCTCAGTTTTGTTGATACCGCGCCTCCAGCAGGTCGATCTGGCGCAGCAGCCTGCGTGCCGTCTCGTCCGAGATATCCATGCGCCGTGCGAGGCGCAGTACCGTGTCCCGCTCCGCGTTCAGCGCGAGCAGCCGGTAGCTGTGCTCCGTGCGCTTGAGTGCCTGTGCGTCGCCATTGCCGCCCGCGGTGTCGGTCGCGTTCAGGCGGTGCCGGTACAGCCGCAGCACGTGGGCCACGGCCCGGTTGTCGTCCTGGCCGTCCGCCTGCTGCGCCCGTTCCAGCGCGGCGATGGCCGCCAGCGTGGCCGCGTGGCGCGCATCGTCCTCGCTGCATTTCGCATCCGGCTCGGCCGGCATCTCCAGGCCGCGCAGCAGGGCGGGCAGCGCGGCGCTGGCGAGCAGCAGCGACACCACGATCACGCTGCTGGCCAGGAAGATCGCCAGGTGGCGCGCGGGGAACGGATCGCCGTTCGGCAGCGCGAGCGGCAGGGTCAGCACGCCGGCCATCGTCAGCGCGCCGCGCACGCCCGCCACCGACGTGGCCAGCATCACGCGCAGTTTCGGCTTGAAGACCTGGCGGCCCAGGCGCTTGCGGTTTAGGATCGTCAGCTGCAGCGAAATCCATACCCACGCGAAGCGCAGCAGCACGAGCCCCAGGCTGAACGCGAGCGCGCGGCTGACGAGCCACCACAGGTCGTACGGCGTGCCGCCGGCCGGGTGCAGCGCGCCGCGTACGATGTCGGGCAGTTGTTCGCCCAGCAGCACGAACATGGTGCCGTTCAACGTGAATTGCAGGGCGTCCCAGATGACGTTGCGGCGGATGCGCGTGCCCGGCGTCGCCCCGCCCGACAATTCCAGGTAGCTCATCGTGATGCCGGCCGCCACGGCCGCGAGGATGCCCGATGCCTCCAGGCGTTCGGCCACGAGGTAGGCGCCGAACGGCGTCAGGAGGTTGATCAGCACCGGGACGCCGTCCTCCTCGCCGAAGCGGCGCTGCAGGATGCCGTGCGCCCGCGTGATGGCGAACGTGATCGCGATGCCGGCCGCGACGCCCGCCAGCGCCACCCACAAGAACGTCAGGCTCGCCTGCGCCAGCGAGAAGTGTCCGGTCACGGCCGCGGCGACGGCGAAGCGGAAGCACACGAGGCCACTCGCATCGTTGAGCAGGCTCTCGCCCTCGACGATGTGCATGAGCCGCGGCGGCATCGGCACGCGCGCGGTGATCGACGAGACGGCGACGGGGTCCGTCGGCGCGACGATGGCCGCCAGCGCGAAAGCCACGGCCAGCGGCATCGCGGGGATCATCCAGTGCAGCAGGTAGCCGGCACCGACGACGGTGAACAGCACGAGGCCCAGCGCGAGTTCCAGGATCGTCGCCTTGTCGCGGAACAGGCCGATCTTGGGGATGCGCCAGCCGTCCACGAACAGCAGCGGGGGCAGGAAGAGCAGGAAGAAGATGTCCGGCTCCAGCGCGATGCCATGGCGGAAAACGCCCGAGATGACGGCGCCCGCGGCGACCTGGATCAGCGGCAGGGGCAGGGCGATGGGCAGCACCCGCGCCACGTAGCCGCTGGCGATCACGGCGAGCAGCATCGCCAGGATGACTTCGATGGTCTCCATATCATCTCCTTTCACGGTCGATGATAAGGGATGGTGCGGATGACCACGGTACGGTTGCGCGTGCCTACACGTTCAACCAACCCGCCGTGGCCTGATTATTCATCGGCAGGCGGGAAAGCGTCGGCCCGGCATCTCGGACAATACAGGTATAAGGTTTGACCGTTGCCCAGTTTAAGCGAGCCGGCACGATACTGCTGGATTGCCCAGATACCCCTGACGCCGTTCTTGAAGGTGACTTCTCCGCTCGCATAGCAGGGCGACCAGTCGAGCATATGAAAGTAATCGTGTTCTGAGACTTCGGCCGCTTTGCCGATGTACTCGCGGATTTCCTGATCGCTGAGCTTGAAACCAGAGCATTGCGCCGCAGGTTCACCTGCCTCTGGAGAGATCGCGCCGCTGTTCCGACGGGTGACTGCGCTGATCGGCGGAAGATGTGTCCTGCGCATTATTGGTTCGGTACCGGAACCATCGCCCATTGCTACGGACGCGCTTGCCGTCACGGCCAAGAGGAGTGCAGCGACTACCATGATGCGCTTTCGGCTTCCGTCGGGTTCTTGCGGGAGACGACCGGGTGCCGGAAGATTTCACTCATCGGCACGCCGAAAGTCGAGGTGAGCTCGGCGATCAGCCACTGAAGCGACGCGTTTTGCTGTTCATTCACCGTTTCGTAGACTCCCTGCTCGGCCGCGTTCCGACCTTTGCCGGCTACCACGGCACCAACGATCTCAATCCCGATGCTGTCCTCGTTCGAGGGATAACGCTGAGGAGAGGGCTTCGCCATTTCCATCCGGTGTTCGGTCTTTGGACTGAAGTGTTTCAGCGTATGAAGGTCGGTCGGGCTACAACGATGCTCAGCGAGACACCGCGCTCGAAGTCTACCCACATGCCAGGTCTGCCGGAATAACGATGCGGTCTGATGGATCGTTCCATCCTTGTCGATCAAAAAATGAGCGCCGTTCGCGTTTTGCATCGTGTAGCTATTCAAGGTCGAGGCGCCAGACCCGCCGCCGGTCTGGTGAACAATGATCCCAGTGACCCGCTGTAAAACGCCGCGCTCGATCAGTGGGCGCGGCGCCCGCTGTACACGTGCATTGACGACGTAGCCTTGCGTGTCCACATGGAGCATGAGGTCACTTCATCCTGTCAGGCGGCGGTCTTGTTCGCTGCCAGATCCCATCCGCCGGACGTGTTTCCGCCGGCACCGCCGCCTATTTTCTGCTGGGTGTATTTCTCGGCGATCTTGGCGTAGTGCAGTGTGAACTGGTCAAGCACCAAGCCAGATCCGCCCCAGGATTTTTTACTGCTGGACACCAGCACGCTTTCCAGCATGACCTCGTAATACTTGAGCGCGCCGGAGCCGTCCGCGCGGAAGAATTCGAGCTTGGCTTTCGGGATCGTCTTGCCCTGGGCCGCCAGTTCCATCAGTTTTGGAGAAGCGAGATCAATCGCCTTCGTAATCCGGATCGCATCGAAGACAGCGCGCCCGACTGTGTGGCCACCAGCGGTCGACACGGTGCCGGCAGTCGGCTGGGTGACACCCCAGTCAACGGCCACGATCTCGATCCATCCCTTGTGCCTGTCGTCGTTCGATTCCCCGTTGACGCCATCAATTTGCAAATAGACATCAGCTGCCATGTTTCTCTCCTCGGTTGCCCATCCGTGATTCTCGACCGGAAGGCACGAGTATATTTATGCGAGATCAGTATTCGCAGGTGTTGAGAGAAACTACGTGGCGATAGTTTTGCAGCATCGTAAGATGGACTCCCCAGTCCATCAACGCGATACGCAGACGCGTTAACGCCGGATGTTCGCCTCGGCGGCCGCCGCCAGGATGTCCGCCAGCTGCATCGTATTCACCGGCTTGACGAGGTAGTGGTCGAACCCGGCCGCCATCGACGTCTCGCGGTCCTGCTGGCGGCCGTAGCCCGTCATCGCGATCAGCGTGGCACCGGCCGCCTGCGGCAGCATGCGCAGGCGCCGCGCCAGTTCGTTGCCGTCGAAGTCGGGCAGGCCGATGTCGAGCAGGCAGACTTCCGGCACGAACGATTTCGCCAGTTCCAGCGCGTCCGTGGCGGAGTACGCGACTTCCACGCGGTGTCCGCCGGAGCGCAGGAACAGCTGCAAGGTGTGGACGGCGTCGACGTTGTCGTCCACGAGCAGGATGCGCAGCGGCACGCCGCCGTCGTGGTGTTCTTCGCCGACGACGGGCGCCGGCGCCAGCACGACGTCCTGCGTGTAGCGGGGCAGGCGTACCGTGAACGTCGAGCCCTTGCCGAGGCCCGCGCTGTAGGCCTTCACTTCGCCGCCGTGCAGCTCGACGAGGCTTTTCACGAGGGCGAGGCCGAGACCGAGGCCGCCCTGCGAGCGGTCCGGCGTGCGCTCGGCCTGCGTGAACAGGTCGAACACGCGTTCGACGAGGACCGGCTCCATGCCGATGCCGTCGTCGGCCACGGTCAGCACGTAGTCGTTGCCGTCCGCGTCCACGCGCAGGTGGATGGTGCCGCCTTCCGGCGTGTACTTGGTTGCGTTGTTGAGCAGGTTCGCACACACCTGCACGAGCCGCTTGTGGTCGCCCTTGACGTACGCGGGCGCGGGCGGCAGCTCGATCACGACGCGGTGGCGCCGCGCCGCGATCAGCGGGCGGATCTGCTCGGCCGCATCGTCGACGACGCGCTTGAAGTCCAGCACCTGCGTCGCCAGCGACACGAGGCCGCGCGTCACGCGCGATACGTCGAGCAGGTCGTCGACGAGGCTCGTCATGTGGTCGACCTGGCGCACGATGATGGAACAGGTCTGCGTGATCTGGGCGTTATCGGAGTGCAGCAGCTTGAGCAGGTGTGCGCCCGTGCTGATCGGCGCCAGCGGGTTGCGCAGCTCGTGCGCGAGCATCGCGAGGAATTCGTCCTTGCGCTGGTCGGCGGCGCGCAGTTCGCGCTCGGCCAGCGAGCGGGCCGTTTCTTTCTTCTGCAGCGCGGCCGCCATGCGGTCCAGCGCCTGGGCCAGGTTGCCGATCTCTTCGTGGCCGTAGGCGATGCCGGAGCGGGCTTCCAGGTCGCCGGCCGCGATGCGCTCGGCGGTGCCCATCAGCTTGCGCACGCGCTGGACGATCAGCACGTCGCCCACGAGCCACGCGGCCAGCATGGCCAGCAGCGTGGTCGCCGCGAGGCCCAGCAGGGACATGATCTGGTCGTGGCGCGCGGCGGACAGGATCGTCTCGGTGGGGATGCCGATCGTGACCGTGTAGTCGGTCAGCGCGGGCGCGCCCACGCGCGCGAACGTGTGCAGGCGCTCGACGCCGTCGTCGCCGCGGACCGTCACCGCGCGCTGGCCGGCCGTGTTCAGCGCTTCCTGCATCGCCGGCGACAGCCTGGTGCCGAAGAAGCGTTCCGGATCGGGGCGGCGCGAGATGATGGTGCCGCGCGCGTCCGCCGTCGCCAGCACGGAACCGGGCGGCAGGTTGATGTCGTTGATGAAGGTGTCGAGCCCTTCCAGGTCCATCGCCGCGAACACGACGGCGAGGACTTTCCCGCTGCGGTCGATGACGGGATAGGTGAGGTTGATCGTGTGCTTCTTGATGACGCGGCCGAACACGTAGTCGCCGGCAATGAACCTGCGTTCCGAGATGGCGCGGCGGAAGTGGCTGCGGTCGCCCAGGTTGACGGGGTGGAGCAGCGGGACGGCGCTGCAGGTGACGTCGCCGTTGAGCTGGATGAGGCCGAAGTTGACGAAGCCCTCGTTGCGGTCGAGGACGTCGGACAGCAGCGACGTGCATTTCGCCGTGTCGCCCATCAGGTCCGGGACGCTGGCCAGGTCGACGAGGATCTGGCGCGCACCCTCGATCGACTGGGCTTCGTTGGCGGCCGCCATGCCCGTCAGGCGGCGCAGGTTCTCTTCCGATGCCTTGATGGCATGTTCGCGTTCGCGGATCCCGGACAGGATCGTCATCACCGCCAGCGGCGTGATCGCCAGCGCGACCAGCAACATGAGCCGGCTGCGCAGGCTGTTCAGCCGGAAGCGGCTCAAGCCAGATGTCATTTGTCTATCTTCAATCTGCCGCCTTTTGGGCAACAAACGCATTCCCAAATTCGATGATCCTGCGGATGCCTTCGCGCAAGGTCGCCACGTCGTCCGAAATATAGCCGAGCCGGATGTAGCCGGGCACGCCCAGCGCCTCGCCCGGCATGACCGCCACCCTCTGTTCCTCGAGCAACGCTTCGGCAAAGCCGACCGTGTCCAGCGTCAGGCTGCGCACGTCTCCCCACAGGTACGGACCGGAGGCCGGTGCGTGCATGACGATCCAGGGGACCTCGGCAAACAGCCGTACCGCCAGGTCGCGCCGGTCACGGTAGTCCGCCATCATCGCGCGCGGCGCACCGGTCGCGAACGCGACGTGGGCGGCTACCTGCGACAAATGCGGCGCGGCGGCCGTGATCGGGCCTTGCAGCGTCTGCATCGCGTTGACCACTTCGGCGGGCGCCAGCGCGAAGCCGACCCGCCAGCCCATCATGGCGTAGCTCTGCGAGGCCGAAAACAGCGTTACCACGCCGATGTTCCGCCAGTCGCACAAGGCCGCCAGGCTGGTGTGTCCGCCATCGAAGATCAGGTGTTCGTAGCTTTCGTCGACGATCACCCGGGCCCCGATGCGCTCCACCCATGCTCGAAGGTGTTCCAGTTCCCGGCGAGTGTACACCTTGCCGGTGGGATTGTGCGGGTTATTGATGATGACGATGTCCGGCTTGCCGAGGCCGTCGAGCAGTGCCGGCGTGATTTCCTCAGGGAGATCGGCCAGGATCGTCCGCAGGCCCAATAGTTGTGACGTAGCAACATACGCAGGCCAGTGGGGCTTGAAGATCAGGACGGTGTCGTACGGATCGCTCAACGCATACAACGCTTCGTACAACCCCTGCTTGGCGCCGTTGGTGACGATGATCTCGTCCGTGCCCGCGTCGATGTCGTTTTCCTTTTTCAGCTTGGCCGCCAGCCGGGTCCGCACGTCCAGTGCGCCGACCACGCTCGTGTATGGCATGATCCGTTCGCGCTCGATCGCCGCCGCCACCGCGTCCAGCACCGGCCGCGGCGCCGGGAAGTGCGAGATGGCGATGGAGAAGTCGATGACGGCCTCGCCCTGGCTGCGCAAGGTTTCCACGCGGCCGTGCATGGCGGTGGTGGCGAGCGGGCGGGAGGAAGCAATCCGGGCAGAAATTTTCATTTTTTGTTCTCTTGGGATGGTGTTATTGAAAAGTTATGACGCACGGTGCAACGGCTGGGTGTTGCCTGATTGTACTAAATCGGCAGAACAATGCCGCACTGGTGGAAAATAGCGCGCAGGAAATGGGGGGCGGCGGGCGCCGCGCGGCGCGGGATTCTGGTACGGTGATTCAAAGTGAACCATTCGGGAGAACGCCATGCAGCAACCCATCGTACGCACCTTCAAGCACGTGACGGCCGCCGAACAGGCGCGCGTCGAACTGCTGGACGCGGGCATCGCGGCCGACGACGTCGCGATCGACGTCCGCATCGACGAGACCGGTCCCGTGCAGGGCAATTTCACCGTCGGCGATTCGCCCGCGGTGACGGGCAAGACGGCGTATTCGCACACGTACGCGCCGGTGGCACAGGACGACGTGCGCGACTGCCAGGTCACTGTGAACCCCGCCGACGCCGCGCTGGCCGAGCGGGCCGCCGCGATCCTCGACCGGCACGGCGGGCACGATCCCGATCCGGCCCATGCCGCCGCCATCGCCGCCCGCGAGACGCGCCATTGAGTTTGCGCGACAATAGGGCATCGCGGACCGCGACCGCTTCCAGGAGAGTTCAATGAGTGCCATCCACCTCGACAAGCAGGATGCCCTGCTGATCATCGACATGCAGGTCGACTTCCTGCCCGGCGGGGCGCTCGGCGTGGCGGGCGGCCATGAAGTGGTCGCGCCGATCAACCACCTGATCGAGCTGTACCAGGCGCAGGATCTACCCATCTTCGCGTCGCGCGACTGGCACCCGCAGGACCACTGCTCGTTCGCGGCACAGGGCGGGCCGTGGCCGCCGCATTGCGTGGCCGGCACGCCGGGCGCCGCATTCGCGGCCGAGCTGGCGCTGCCCGACGATGCCATCGTGATTTCGAAAGCCGACACGGCGGCCGTGGACGCCTATTCCGCGTTCGGCGGCACCGACCTCGCGGCGCAGCTGCGCGCGCGCGGTGTGGAGCGCGTGACGGTGGTGGGTCTCGCCACCGATTACTGCGTCTTGAACACCGTCACGGATGCGCTGGAAGAAGGCCTCGACACGCTCATCGTGCCGGAAGCGATGCGCGCCGTCGACGTGAATCCGGGCGACGGCCGCCGCGCGCTCGACCGCATGGTCGCGCGCGGGGCGGTACCGGTGCGGCTGGGCGAGATCGGGATGGTCGCACTCTCCGTCGCCTGATTCGGACGCCGATGCGCGTGGACGGCGTGGTGCGGCTGGGCGTGAGCGGCAGCGGCCAGGGCGTGCCAACTGCCTGATTACGCCGCGCGCAGCAGCACGAGGTGGCCGGCGATGTCGCGGCCGTGATCCTGGCGCAGCACGGCGCGTTCCGCCGCGACGATGTCGAAGCCGGCCGCCTGCGCGGTTGTTTGCACATAGCCGAGCGCATGCGCAAACCGGTTCGACGGCTGGAGCGCGTAACCACGATCGTCCTCGTCGAGTGCCTCGCACGACAGCGCGAACAGCCCGCCCGCATGCAATGCGCGCCGCACCCGCGCGAACAGCGGAGACAGGTCGCCGAGGTACACGAGCACGTCGGCCGCGACGGCGAGGTCGCACGAGGCGGGGCGCTCCGCCAGCCAGTCGACGATGTCGGCGCAGGTCAGGTCATCGTACAGGTCCAGTGCCGCCGCCTTGTCCAGCATGCGCTGCGACAGGTCGACGCCGGTGACGTGCCGCGCCAGCGGCCGCAGGAAAGTCGCGCACAGTCCCGTGCCGCAGCCGAGGTCCAGCGCCGCCTGCACGGGTGGCGCGGCCAGGTGCGGGCGGAGCAGGGCGTCCAGCAGCGCCGGCGTGCGGTAGCCGAGGACGTCGACGAGGTGGCGGTCGAACCGGCCAGCATATTGGTCGAACAGGTGTTTCACGTAGTCGGCCGGCGCCGCATCCGGCTGCTCCGCCTCGCCCAGCGCCGCCAGTGAAAACCCGATCTCGTCCGCATCCGCGCCCAGGTCGAGCGCGCGCCGGTACGACGCCACGGCCGCGTCGCGCCGCCCCAGTCCGCGCAGCGTGTTCGCCCGATAGTGTTCGGCCAGCGCGTAGTCGGGCCGCACGGCCAGCGCCTGTTCGTAGCTGTGCAGGGCGCCGGCGAGGTCGCCCGATTTCTTCAGTGCCGCGCCGCGCGCGCACCAGGTGTCGGCCCGCGGGGCCAGCGCGAGCGCGCTGTCGTACGCATCGACGCTGTCCGCGTGGTGGTCCAGCGCCTGCAGTGCATGGCCCAGCGCGACGAAGGCGTCCGCATACGCGGGCCGCATGGCGAGTGCTTGTTCGGCGCTCGCGGCGGCATCCGCATGGCGTCCCAGGTCGTGCAGCGCGATGGCGCGATGGCACCATGCGTCGGCCAGCGCCGGGGCGATGCCGAGGGCGCGCTCGTAGCTGTCCAGGGCGTCGGCCAGGCGGCCGAGCCGGCGCAGCGTGTTGCCGCGGTTGTCCCAGGCGAGCGCATAGCCCGGGTCGAGGCGCAGCGCCGCTTCGTAGCTGGCCAGCGCGGCATCGGTGCGGCCGAGGTCCTGCAGCGCGGCGCCCAGGTTGCAATGGGCGCGCGCCTGCTGCGGGTCGATCCGCAGCGCTTCCTCGATCAGCTCCACGGCGCGGCCGGGATGCCCGCGCTGGCGCTCGATCACGCCCAGCAGGTGCAGCGCGTCGAACTGGCGCGGGTCGAGGTCCAGCACGTGTCGGTACAAGGCCTGCGCCTGCTCGAGCCGGCCCTGCTGGTGCAGGCGGACGGCCTGGCCCAGCAGGTCGGACGCGTCTTCCACCGTCACCGGATCAGCTCCAGGACAGGTCCGCCTTCGACAGCGGCAGCTCGCGCACGCGCTTGCCGGTGGCGGCGAAGATGGCATTGCAGACGGCCGGCGCCAGCGGCGGGAACACGGGTTCGCCCAGGCCCGTGACGGGGTAGTCGGTCTTGAGGAAGTGCGTCTCGATCGTGGTCGGCGTGTCCGGCATGCGCAGCAGGGCGTAGTCGTGGAAGTTGCTCTGCACGATGCGGCCCTTGTCGATGTCGAGCGCCGGGTACATCAGCGTGGACAGGCCGTCGATCACGGAGCCCTGCACCTGGTTCTCGGCGCCGGACAGGTTGACGATCTGCGCGCCGATGTCGGCGACGACGACGACGCGGTCCACGCGCAGCCGGCCTTCCTTCGACACCGTCACCTCCGCCACTTCGGCCACGTAGCCGCGGTGGCTGAAGTGGAAGGCGATGCCGGCGCCCTGGCCGCGCGCGAACTTGCGCTGGCCCCAGCCGGATTTTTCGGCGACGGCCTTCAGCACGTTGCGCATGCGGCCCACGTTGTACGGCACGCCGCGCTCGCCCGTACCGGCCACGAGGTCATTGTCGCCGAGGAGGTCGAGGCGGAACGCGAGGGGATCGCGCCCGGCCGCATGGGCCAGTTCGTCGATGAAGCTGTGGAACACCCAGGCGAACACGTTGCTGCCCGGCGCGCGCCATGGTCCCATCGGGATGCGGCATTCGAGCGGCGTCTGCTCGATCAGGCAGTTGGCGAGCCAGCGGCCCGGGAATTCATCGCCCGACAGGTTGCCGCCGCTGCCCGGCTGCAGCACGCTCGCGCTGCCGCCGTCGCTTTCCTTCTTCTCGACGCGGTTCGCGAACGTGACGAAGTGGTCGTGCCACGCGACGACCTTGCCATGGTCGTCCACGCCGCCGCGCAGGAAGTGGAAGCCGCCGGCGCGGAAGTGGTCGTGCTGCAGGTCGTCCTCGCGCATCCACGTCAGCTTGACGGGCGCCTTCACTTTCTGCGCGATCGCGGCCGCCTCGACGATGAAGTCGGACGACAGCCGGCGCCCGAAGCCGCCGCCGCTGCGTGTGATGTGGAGCAGGATCTTGTCTTTCGGGATGTTGAATGTCGTGGAGACGAGCGCCTGGCCGGCGCCCGGATTCTGCGTGGGCGCCCACAGTTCGAGGGTGCCCTCCAGCGGCTTGAACCACGCCGTGCAGTTCTGCGGTTCCATGCTCGCGTGCGAGATGAACGGGTAGACGTAGTTCGCTTCGACCGTGCGCGCGGCGCCCGCGAGGGCCGCATCGACGTCGCCGTCCTTGCGCATCACGGCGGCGCCGGGTTGCCCGCTTGCGGCCTGCGCGGCGGCGAGGAAGCCGGACCAGCTATGGCGCGCGCCTTCGCCTTCGTCCCACGTCACCTTCAGGTTCTTGCGGGCGCGGAACGCGTTCCACGTCGAGTCGGCGACGATCGCGACGCCGGGCCGCAGGCCGTTCAGGTTTTCCGTGCCTTCGACGAGGAACGCGGCCTTCACGCCGGGCATGCGCTTGATGGCGTCCAGGTTCGCCTCGACGGGACGGCCGCCCGGCACCGGGCACTTCACGTACGTGGCGTACAGCATGCCGGGCAGGCGCGTGTCGATGCCGAACAGCGGCTGGCCGCTGACGACGAGCGCGTTGTCCACGCCGCCCACGCGCGTGCCGAGCAGGCGATAGGTCGCCGGATCCTTCGGCACGACCTCTTTCGCATCCGGCACGGGCAGCGCGGACGCCGCGCGCACGAGCGCGCCGTAGCCCAGCTTGCGGCCGCTGGCGCCGTGCACGACGGCGCCGTCCGCGGCGTGGCACTCCGCCACCGGCACGTTCCAGGTCTGCGCGGCGGCGCGTACGAGCATCGTGCGCGCGGTGGCGCCGAGGCGGTGGAAGTTGTCGTAGTTGGTCGGCGTCGACGTCGAGCCGCCGGCGCCCTGCGACCCGTAGATCGGGTTCAGGTCGCCCTGCACGACACGGACCGATTTCCAGTCGACCTCGAGTTCTTCGGCCAGCACCATCGGCAGCGACGTCTTGATGCCCTGGCCGATTTCCGGCTGCTTGGAAACGAGCGTCACGCGGCCGTCCGTGCCGATGCGGATGAACGCGTTCGGGACGAAGTCGCCCGCTGCGGGTTCTTGCGCCCCGTTGCCGGCCAGCGCGGCGATGGCGCCGCTCGCCTGCACGCCCAGCAGCAAGGCGACGCCCGCCGACTGGCCGAGGAAGCGGCGGCGCGCGGGGGAGGCGGGGCGGCTCATGCTTTCCCCTTGGCGCCGGTCGCGGCAATGTCCGCGGCCCGGTGGATGCCGGCGCGGATACGGACATACGTCGCGCAGCGGCACAGGTTGCCGGCCATCGCGTCGTCGATCTGGGCGTCGGTCGGCTTCGGATGCTGTTTCAGGAGGGCGCATGCCGTCATGATCTGCCCGGCCTGGCAATAGCCGCATTGCGGCACGTCCAGCTCGGTCCAGGCCTGCTGCAGCGGATGCATGGCGCGGGCATCGAGGCCCTCGATCGTGGTGATGCGGCGCTTGCCGATGCTGCTTACCGGCAATTGGCAGGCTCGGGCCGGCTGGCCGTCCACGTGCACGGTGCAGGCGCCGCAGGCACCGATGCCGCAACCATATTTCGTGCCGACGAGGCCCAGGGTATCGCGCAGCGCCCACAGCAGCGGGGTATCCGCTTCGACGTTAACGGCCTGGGCCTTGCCGTTGACGTTCAGTGTGTATTTACTCATGTCCTCGTGGGATGGGTTGGATTGCCGAAGCTGAACTGTGCAATGCTAAACCAAACTGCCCCGTCAAGACCAAGGGATTTGATCTTTTACGTGGCAATAGTAGAAACCCGGGGGCTATGACATACTGGAGCGGCCCGATGCGCAGCATCGCACGCCCCACTTACATGCGCCGACCGATCACTTTTCCGACCAACCTGCGCAGCCGCCTCGCCGGTGCCGTCGGCGTGCTCGTGCTGGGCGCCACGATGCTCGCCGGCCCGCTGGCCGTGGACGTGGCCGAGCACGACCTGCGCGCCGTGCTGGGCGCGCAGCAGTATGCGTCGCTGTCCGGGGCCGCGGCCTTTCTCGACGACCTGCTGGAAGCACGCCTGCGCCAGATGGCCGCGCTGGCCGTGGCGATGCCGCTCGACGCCCGCCACGACCCGCGCCGCCTGCAGGCCTGGCTGGCGAACCGCACGGCCGACGTGGGCGACGAGTTCGTCAACATCGCCGCGTTTGCCCGCACGGGCGAACTGGTGGCGTCGGGCGCGTCCATGCCGACCGCCCAGCCGCTGACGGCCACGGGCCGCCCGTACTTCGAAGAAACGCTGTTGCGCGGCCGCGGCATCGTGTCCGATCCGTTCCAGAGCCGCCTGTCCGGCGCGAACATGGTGCTCGTGACGGCGCCCGTGTTCGACGACCACGGCGAGATCGTCTACGTGCTCGCGGGCCGCATCGACCTGCAGCATGCGCGCTTCCTGCGCCAGGTCGACGCCCTGCGGCCGGGCAGCACCGGCTATCTGTTCCTGATGTCGGCCGACGGCACGCTGATCGATTCGCCGGCGAAGGAACGCCAGGCGGCGACGGCGCCGCCCGCCGACCAGCCGGGCATCGCGCGCGCCCTGCACGGTTTCGAGGGCTGGCTGATCGGCGGCGACCGCGAAGGTGCCGCCATCGTCACCTATAAACGCCTGGCGACGACCGGCTGGATCCTCGGCGCGCGCTATCCGGAGAAAGAGGCGTTCGCGCCGCTCGCCCGGGTGCGGCGCACGGTGCTGGTCGTGGCGGGCGCCCTCGCGCTGGTCGCGGGCCTGCTTGCGTGGTGGCTCGTGCGCCGCGGCCTGCGTCCGCTGGCCGAGTTGCGCCGCAACGTGGCCGCCGTGCGCCACGAGGGCGTCGACAGCGAGGTGCTGGCGCTCGCCCGCAACGACGAGATCGGCGAACTGGGCCGTGCCTTCCACGACCTCGTGCAGGCGCGCGGGCGCGCGGCCGCCCGCATGCGCGCGATCGCCGACAATGTCCCGGCCGTGATCGCCTACGTCGACCGCGACGAGCGCTTCGAATTCACCAACGCCGGCTTCGACCGCATGATCGGATCCGAGCCGGACGTGTTCATCGGGCGCACGGTGCGCGAAGCGCTGGGCGAAGCCGGCTACGCGCGCCTGGAACCGCTGATCCGTGCGGCGCTGCTGGGCGAGCGCGGCCACGTGGAAGACGTGCGCAGCGACGACGCCAGGCGCCACCAGATGATCGACACGATTCCCGACATCGATGCCGACGGCCGCGTCGTCGGCTTCTTCGTGATGGCGATGGACATCAGCGAGCGCAAGGAAGCGGAACTGGCGCAGGCCGCGAGCGAGCAGCGCCTGCGCCTGATCGCCGACAACCTGCCGGTGCTGATCTGCTACATCGACCGCAACCACCGCCTGGGCTTCGGCAACGCGACGTTCCAGGCGTGGCTGGGCCTGGAACCGGTCCGCCTGCCCGGCATGCATTTGCAGGAAGTGCTGGGCAAGCCGGCCTACGACGCGGCGCGGCCGCGCCTGAAGCAGGCGTTCGAAGGCGTCGGCGCCACGTTCGAGATGCCGCTGCAGGCGCAGGGCCGGCACCGCATCCTGGAATGGACGTTCGTGCCGGACGTGCAGGCGCAGGGCAGGGTGAACGTCGCCGTCGCGGGCGTGTACGCTCTCGCGCACGACATGACCAGGGTGAAGGAGGCGGAAAGCCGGCTCGTGCAGATGGCGCGCTTCGACAGCCTGACCGGCATCGCCAACCGCCGCCTGTTCGGCGAACTGCTGGGCCAGGCGCTGGAACGGGTGCGCCGCCAGCGCCAGGTGATGGGCCTGGCCTACCTGGACATCGACCACTTCAAGGCCATTAACGACACGTGGGGCCACGGGGTCGGCGACGAGGTGCTGAAGGAATTCGCGCAGCGCCTGGCCGCCTGCGTGCGCGTCACGGACACGCCCGCGCGCCTGGCCGGCGACGAGTTCGTCGTCCTGCTGGAAGACGTGAAGGGCGTCGACGAGGCGGAGCGGATCGGCGCCAAGATCGTGGAGGCCATCCGGAAGCCCATTGCGACCGGGGCCGGTCCGCTGGAGGTCACGGCCAGCGTGGGCATCGCGCTCGTGCACGGCGCGGACGTCCCGCTGCCCACGCAGGACCAGGTGCTGGGCTGGGCCGACACGGCGCTGTATGCCGCCAAGCACGGCGGCCGCAACCGCTGCGTCGTGCGCGTGGCGGAGGAGGCGGCCGGCGTGCCGGTGAAGTAATTACTGCGGCGCGGGCTGCGTGGCCACCAGCGTGCGCTGCACCCAGCCGCCGGAGACGTTCTCGCCGTCGATCTTGACGAAGCCGTCGCGCTCTTCGCCGGTGGCGATCGCTTCTTCCGACCGCTTCAACGTCCCTATCACCTTGCTGCCGGCGCGCGGCTCCGTGTACACCTTGACGGTCGCGAGGCGCGCGTACACGCTGGCGCCGGCCGTCACGGGCACGCCCTCGCGGGTGGATGCCTGCGCATTCACCTTGCTGGCCGCGCTGCTGGTACGCACGAGGCTCGGCTCGTTGCGGATGCGCGCCACGATGCGGTTGTAGTTGTCGAGCAGGCTGGCCGCGACCATCTTGCCTTCCGGCGTGTTCGTATAGCCGCCCAGGCGCGAGTAATCGCCGCCGCCCCAGCTCCAGCCGGAAATGCCGAAGTCCGTCTTCGTCGCGACGCCTTCTTCCGCCGCCACCTGGATGCCGGACCGGACGTCCGCGATCAGGAGGCTCGTCTGCGCTTCCTTGAACTTGAGGTTGCCCGCGATGCCGCCCGCGATCCGGCCCAGGCCGCCCAGCAGGCGGCCACCGTAATCCGAGATCGCGCCGCCGATGCCGCCCGTGTTGGCGGCGGCGAACTGCACGTTCGGCGTCATCACGAAGTCGGCCGCCTGCAGCTGGCCCTTGCCGACGTTGCTGCCGGACAGCGTCTCGCCATTCGCGGCGAGCGCGCGTTCCTGCTGCAGATTGGCCATCGCCGCCCCGCGCTCGACCACCTGGAAGCAGTTCGATTGCTGGATCATGATACGCAGCAGCGCGACTGGCGACCCGAGCCCGTAGCTCTGCAGCGCGTGGGCGCTCTCGCTCTGGGCTTCCGTGACGGCGATGGTGCCGAGCGGGCGGTCGCAGCGCTCGACTTTGGACGTGGTTTCCTGGGCGTGCAGGGAGGTGGCGCCCGCGAGCAGGGCGGCAATGATCGAAATCCGGATTGGCTTCATGACCTTGTAAGTGAACAGTGAGAAGGAAAGCACGCGGAGCGTGCCTTACACCTTTGTTCATTTTACAAGTCTGTACAGGGTTGCAATCTCACCAACTTTCACAGTTCCCCGTTTTTTGGACACAATGGTCAGATACCTGTGGGATAAGTCTCCGGTGGTTCCTCCGCATGCCATCCGCCGCCCCGATCGAGCGGATGCACGGCCGTCGTGTGGTCGATGTGGATCACGGCATCGAACTGGCGCGCCATGCGGGCGGCAAAATAATGGCTGTGGCGCTCCGTGCGCGGCAGGTAGATGACGCCGATGGCCCGTTCCAGCCGCCGTTCCTCCATCGTGGCGCGCACGTCCTGGTCGATGCCGTCCCGAAGCGGTAGCAGGAAGCGGGGGATGCCCGTCTCGTGCAGCAACTCCTCATAGCTGCCCGGCATGCCCGGCCGGACGCGCTTGTGCTCGGCCGGCGCGTCCCATTCCGAGGCGGCCGTGACGAAGCCGTCGTACGTGGAAAAACCGATCAGCCGGGTCTGCCCATCGTATTCCTTGCGCGCCAGTTCGCCGACGTTCCACTCGCCCATTTCTCCCATTTCTGTCGCGCGCGCGTCGCCGATGTGGGAATTGTGTTCCCAGACGACGATCTTGGACGGCTCGCCATCCTTCGACAGGTGGCGGGCGAGCGCATCCAGCGTCTCCGCCATGTGGCTGTCGCGTAAATTCCATGACGACACGCGGCCCCGGAACATCGTCCGGTAGTATTCCTCGGCATTCTTGACGAGGCGCGCGTTCTGCTCGGCGTAGAAGAACGCTTCCTCGTCGCCGTCCCGGTACATGTAGTCGGCGGCCCGCTGCTGTAGCTGGCGTAACTGCTCGAGGACGCCTTGTTCGCACGACGCGGACAGGTCGAGGCTCGCCGTATAGCCGTAGTGCTGGCTGTCCTCGTGGTAATGGTCGAAGCAGGCGTAACGCTCGCGCGCCTGGCGTGCCGCGTTCGGGTCGACCTGGTCGAGGTAGCGCAGCACTTCCTCCATCGACGTGAACAGGCTGTACAGGTCGAGGCCATAGAAGCCGACCCGCGGTCCGGCCGTCTTCTCGTTGTGGTGCCGCAGCCATTGGACGAACGCGGCGACATCCGTGTTCCGCCACATCCAGTTCGGAAAGCGCTGGAAGCCGGACAGGGCTTCGTCGGCATTGCGGTCATCGCCGCGGCCGCGCACGTAGCGGTTGACGCGGTAGGCGTCCGGCCAGTCCGCCTCGACCGCGACGGCGTGGAAACCCTTGTCCTCGATCAGGCGCTGCGTGATGCGCGCCCGCTCCTCGTAGAACTCGTGGCTGCCGTGCGTCGCCTCGCCCAGCAGCACGAAGCGGGCATCGCCCACGAGGTCGAGCAGGGCGTCGTAGTCGCGGTCGCCGCCCGTCAAAGGACGCGCGGCGTTGCGCAGCGCCGAGATGGTGTGCTGCGGGGTCTGCGGCGTCGCCATGACCACCTCAGTGCAGCCAGCGGCTGCTGGTGCGCGGCCGCGCGGCATCGCGCGGCACGGCGCCCCGTTCGATGAACGCCTTCATGCGCGCGAGGTCGTCGTCCATCTGCGTCTTCGGATCGGACCCGAGCAGGGTCGCGAGACCGTGGCCGACGACGCCCGCCGGCGGCGTGTACGACATGTGCACGGTGACGCGGGTGCCGCCGCGATGCGGTTCGAACTGGATGGAGCCGCTCTGCGGGATCTCGGCGCCCGCTTCGCTGCGCCACGCCAGGCGGTGCGGCCGGGTCTGCTCGGTGAGCACGGCATTCCATTCGAACTCGCTGCCGCCGGGGCCGCGCACGACCCAGTGCGAGCGGCCGCGGCCGAGGTCGCGCACCTCGACGACGTGGGACATGAAGTGCGGGAAGTTCTCGTAATGGGTCCACAGGTCGTAGACGTCGTCCGGCGCGGCGTCGATGTGGATAGCCTTGCTGAAGTCGATGGTCTGGTCCATGCCGATGCCGCGGCCGCGCAGCATGCCCAGCAGCGGCTGGTTGGTGGCGCCGCGGGCCAGCAGTGCGGCGCCGGCCAGGCCCAGCATCCATGCCAGCGGCGAGCGCCGGCTCAGCGCATACAGGGCCAGCAGGCCGCCGCCGGCCAGGGCGGAATTGCGCGCGGTGGGCGTCCATTCGCCGCCGGGGGCCCCCGCCCGCAGAGTGTCGCGCACCCGGGTGCGGACGTCGTGCGCCAGGGCGCGGGCCTTGTCCATGCCGTTGCCGACCTCATGTCCGCCCCCGTCGGCCGCACTGCCCAGCGCATGCCGTGCCTTGTCCATGCGGCCGCCGACGGCCTCGCCTGCCCTGGCCAGCGTGTCCTTCGCCTTGTCGATGCCGGCGTCGAGCGCTTCGCTTGCCGCGTGCCCCATGCGCTCCAGTGCCGAGCCCGACCTGGCCCCGGCACTGCCGCCACTGTCGGCCATATCGGCCATATCGGCCGCGCGGTCGCGCAGCTCGTCGCCGGCGGCGCCGATGCGTTCGCCCGCGCCGCGCCAGAACGTTGCCCAGTGCGCTGGACGTGCGCGCGCCCGCGTTGCGCACGGCCGCGGCCGATTGCGCGCGCCGCGCCCCGCCGCGGTCCGGGTCGAGCATGTACATCAGCAGGGCGCCGGCAGCGGCACCGCCGATCCATTTCGCGATTTCATAGCCTGTGTCCGTCGTGTTTTTCATGATTGGCTCCTCCGGTTGGTCTGGCCCTGGCCGCCGCCTCGTCATGCCAGGCGGTGGCCAGCAAATCCTGCACTTCCTCGTCGCTGGTCTGTTCGAATGCGTCGTACCACTGGCCGACGGCGCGGAAGTGGGGCGGGGTCGACAGGCAGACGAGTTCGTCGACGCGTGCCTCGAGCGCGGCCGCCGTGTCGGGCGGCGCGACGGGGACCGCCAGCACCAGCTCGCGCGGACCCAGCCGGCGCGCGACTTCGATGGCGGCCAGCATCGAGGAACCCGTGGCGACGCCGTCGTCGACGAGGATCGCGCTGCGGCCGGCGAGGTCGAGGGGCGGCCGGCCGCCGCGGTAGGCGCGCTCGCGCCGCTGCAGTTCGGCCAGCTCGCGCGCCGTCACCGCGTCCACGTCCTGCGCGGTGACGCCCATCAGGCCGGGCACGCCGGGCTGGAGCACGCGGACGCCGCCGCTGCCCACGGCGCCCATCGCGAATTCCTCGTGGCGGGGCATGCCGAGCTTGCGCACGAGCAGGACGTCGAGGGCGATGCCGAGCCGCTGTGCGATGGCGAACCCGACCGGGACGCCGCCGCGCGGCAGTGCCAGCACGATGGCGTCCGGATGCCGGGTATAGGCGGCGAGCCGCTGCGCCAGCAGCCGGCCCGCTTCGGTGCGATTCTTGAAATGACGGGTGTCGGCCATGATGCGCACGCTTTCAGAGTCCTTCCCTGATCTCGAACCGGGCGCGGCGTGAGCGCGGTCGCGGGCGGCCCGCAGGCCGTCCGCTCGCGTGCCGCGCCGTGCGGCTCATCGACCCTACTGGATCGTCAGCTGGCGCGCCGTGCCGCCCTGTTTCTTCGGCAGCGAGAGCATCAGGACGCCGTCCTCGAGCCGTGCCTGCGCGCTGGCATCGTCGACTTCGGAGGGCAGCGTGAAGCTGCGCTGGTACTTGCGCGTCGAGCGCTCAGAATACACCACCTGCTCACCCTGGCGCTGTTCGTTTGCCTGCTGACACTCGCCTTCGATGGTGACGCGCTGGCCGTCGATCGAAACATGCACGTCCTCCTTCTTGACGCCGGGCAGCTCGGCCTTCACCTCGAAGGTTTTGTCCGTCTCGCTGACGTCCAGGCGCGGCATGCCGACGTCCTCGCCGGCCCAGCGCCCCTGGGCGAGCGGCGCGAAGAAGTCCTGGAACATGTTCTCGACCATGCGTCCGAACTGGTCTTCCATGGCGCCGGGACGGAATGTGGAAAGCGGCGTCGTGCCTCTTCTGATCAGGTTCATGATAGACCTCCCTTTTAAGAATGATGTCCCGCGGCGCGCAGGGCGCCGCAACACCATTTATAGGGCGGTCGAAAAGGGTTTGCAAGAGTCGTGTCGAACCGTGCGCGGGCACCCGGACGGACCTTTGAGGCAGGACAGCAGGCGAACGAAAGCGGGGAATTTTTGCGAAACCGCCCCGGTCAATGACAGTGCGGACCGGGGCAGATGCGGGCGTCAGCCGAGGTTGCGCCGGTGGAAGCGCAGGTGGTCTTCGACGAAGGTGGAGATGAAGTAATAGCCGTGGTCATAGCCCGGATGGCGGCGCAGTTCGAGCGGCTGGCCGACGGCGCGGCAGGCTTCCTCGAACGCCTCCGGGTACAGTTGTTCGGCCAGGAACTTGTCGCCCAGGCCCTGGTCGATCAGGATCCCCTTGGGGAAGGGCGGGGCGCCGGCACCGGCCATCAGCTCGGTCGCATCGTAGACGCGCCACGCGTCGCGATCGGTGCCGAGATAGCCGCCGAACGCCTTCTCGCCCCACGGGCAGCGGGACGGCGCGGCAATGGGGGCGAAGGCCGACACGGAGCGGAACAGGTCGGGGTTGCGCAGCGCCAGCACCAGCGCGCCGTGGCCGCCCATGGAGTGGCCGCAGATGCCCACGCGCGCCGGATCGGCCGGCAAGGTGGCGAGCACCAGCTCGCGCAGTTCGAGGATGTGGCTGTACATGCGGTAGTGGGTCGACCACGGTTCGCGGGTGGCGTCCACGTAGAAACCGGCGCCGGCGCCGAAGTCCCAGTTGTCGGTCTCGCCCGGCACGCCGGCGCCGCGCGGGCTCGTGTCGGGCGCGACCAGGATCAGGCCTTCCTGCGCCGCCACGCGCTGGGCGCCGGCCTTGATCATGAACGTCTCTTCGGTGCACGTCAGGCCGGCGAGGTAGAACAGGACGGGCAGGCGCTTGCCGTGCGCGCCGGGAGGGAGGTAGACGGAAAAACGCATCGGCAGGCCGATGGCGGCGGAATCGTGTTTGTAGAAGCGCTGGACGCCGTCGAAACAAACGTGTTCGCTGAGGAGTTCGGGCATGGCTCGGTCCATCGGATGGTTGACTGATCGAAAGCGCAAGTATGCCCGGTCCGCAGGCAGGCCGCCACTGCGCTTCAGATCAGGCCGAGCGCCCCCAGCACGGCGCCGGCAGCGAGCAGCCACAGCAGGTGAATGCGCGTGCGCCAGATGATCAGGCCGCTGACGATCGCGGTGAGCCACAGGGGCCAGTTCGCCAGGACGGCGGACGCGATCGGGGCACCGGCACCGGCACTCGCACCGGTACCGGCGGAACTGGCCATGATCCAGGCGGTGGACAGCAGCAGCGCGATCACGATGGGCGCCATGCCCTGCTTGAAGGCCCGGACGGCGCGCAGGTCGCGGTTGCGGTGGCCCCAGCGGGCGGCCGTGTACGTGATGATGGTGGACGGCGTCATGATGCCGACCATCGTCACGAGCACGCCGAACAGCGCGGCGGCCGTGCTGCCGGCGTTCATGCCGACGTGCCACCCCATCAGGGCGACGAACAGGACGTTCGGCCCCGGTGCGGCCTGGGCCAGCGCGATGGACTGGTTGAACTGTTCCTGGGTCAGCCAGTGGTGTTGCTCGACGAGGAAGCGGTGCATCTCCGACGACGTCGAGATGGCCCCGCCGACCGACATCAGCGACATCAGGAGGAAATGGCCGAACAAATTGAGCCAGTCGGCCCAGTCCAGCGCGAGGTGCAGGGGCGCCGTCATGATGCGAGCCGGCGGTACGCGAGGACGCAGCCCAGGCCGCCGAGGCCGAACAGCACCCAGGGGAGCGGACATTTGAGGAACGCGACGAGGATGAAGCCGGCCGCCGCGATGGCCAGGCACCAGGACAGGGGCAGCGGGCTTTTCTTCAGCGCGCTCGCCAGGCGCAGGCCGGCCGCGCCGATCAGGCCGGCACAGACGGCGGCCATGCCGTGCAGCGCGCCGGCCACGACGGGGCTGTCGGCGAAGCGGTCGTGCAGCACGGCCAGCCCGATGACGAGGATCAGGGGCACGGTCAGCAGGCCGGCCAGTGCGGCGAGCGCGCCGGCGATGCCGAAATGGCGGCCGCCGACCATCAGTGACAGGTTGACGACGTTCGGTCCGGGCATGATCTGGGCGACGGCCCAGTCTTCGATGAATTGTTCCTGGGTCAGCCAGCGCTTGCGGTCGACGATCTCGCGCTGGACGATGGCCAGCACGCCGCCGAAGCCCTGCAGGGCCAGCAAGGTGAAGGAAATGAACAGGTCGGAGAGGGAGCGGGGGCGGTTGGCGCTTTCGGACGGCGCGGTCGTGCCGGAGGGCGGGGAGCTGGGCGATGCATTCATGCCCCGATTATCGCGCCGCTCCCGGCATCCTGTCCATGTGGCGGCCCGGCGCTCCGGCGGTCCGGCGGTCCGGCGCTCCGGCGCTCCGGCGATCAGCCGCCGCCGATGCCCCGCATCACGCGTCCCGTGCCTTCGCATTCGGGACAGGTCTTGCCGTCGGCCAGCTTGCCGCTGCCGCCGCAGGTTTCGCACAGGTCTTCGCCGGCGCCTGGCGTGCCGGGTTCGGCTTCGTCGCCGGGTTTCAGGTCGGGATCGGGCATTGCGCTCATGGCGTCCTCGTGGTGGTTGGATAGACGAGGCCATTCTAGGCGCAGCGAAAACGGCGCGGCGCGCGCATGCGGCGCGGGTTTGTCATGAGGAATTCACAAACGAATGCCACATTGGATAAAAATTAATCTTGACTTTGGCCAAAGGTGGGAAATACTCGTTAGGCAGCAATCCCTTCAATCCATCAAAGTCAGGAACTGCGATGAACCAAGACACCCTCGAGCTCGAAGACGGTCAGGTGACCGTCCCTTACCAGCGGCGCGATACGCACCAGAAGGATATCGTCGACCTGGGCATTGCGCTCCAGCAGCGCAGCAATACGATGTCGGCCGTGGAATACCTGCGTTCGCAGAACGTCGGCAACGACGTCATCGAACGCGTGCTGACGGAGCCGGGCCGCAGGCGCTCCTGGTGCAGGTAAGGGTGCAGGCAGGCGACAAGCTCGACGGTTATGCACAGTCTTGCTCGGGTGCATCTTGCGAATATTCTCGATTCGTGTGTCACTTGACTTGGTAACTCATTGATTTTGTGAAGGTTGAGTTTTGCCCACGCAACGGGCAAATTGTTGAAACCCGCATTCCTGCTTGGTTTTGGCATGTCAAGAGGGTGTTTTTCCACAAACTTATACACAGTTTTTGTGGATATCTGAACAAGCCTTGTTGAAGAGGCAAGCGAGGCGGGCAGAGGCCGTGAGCGGCCGCGCCCGCTGACGCTGGTTTGCTACATTGCCATCTGCGCTTGCATAAAGATACTGGACAAATGTACAGTTGAGCATCTATCCTCAACCGCCATGTCCGTCGCCACCGCCACCCCCGTTTCCCAGCCCGCCGCGCCCGCCGATCCGTTCGCCGGCCTGAATCCCGAGCAGCGCGCCGCCGTCGAGCACGACGTGGGTGCGGGGATGGTCCGGCCGCTGCTGGTGGTCGCGGGCGCCGGCTCGGGCAAGACGAATACGCTGGCGCACCGGGTGGCGAAGCTGATCCTGACGGGGAGCGATCCGCAGCGCATCCTGCTGCTGACGTTTTCGCGCCGGGCGGCCAATGAGATGGGCCAGCGCGCCGCCGGCGTGCTGCAGCGCGTGCTGGGCATGTCGACGGCCGTGGGCAGCCTGCCGTGGGCCGGCACATTCCACAGCATCGGGGCCCGCCTGCTGCGCGAATACGCGGGCCGGATCGGGCTGGAAGCCTCGTTCACGATCCACGACCGCGCCGACTCCGAAGACTTGATGGGCCTCGTGCGCCAGGACGTGGGCCTGGGCGCCGCCACCGGCCAGAAACGCTTTCCGCTGAAGGGCACATGCCTCGCGATCTATTCGCGCGTCGTCAATTCCCGCGAGCCGCTGGCCGACGTGCTGCAGTCGACCTTCCCGTGGTGCAGCGAATGGGAAGAGCAGCTCAAGCGCCTGTTCGGCGCCTACGTCGACGCCAAGCAGGAACAGAACGTCCTCGACTACGACGACCTGCTGCTGTTCTGGGCCGAGATGGCGTCCGATCCGGAGCTCGGGCCGGAACTGGGCGCGCTGTTCGACCACGTGCTCGTCGACGAATACCAGGACACGAACCGCCTGCAGGCCGCGATCCTGCAAGGCATGAAGCCGGACGGGCGGGGCGTGATGGTCGTCGGCGACGATGCGCAGTCGATCTATTCGTTCCGCGGCGCGACGGTGCGCAACATCCTCGACTTTCCGAAGCAGTTCGGCGAGCACACGACGATGATTACGCTGGACCGCAACTACCGCTCGACGCAGCCCATCCTCGACGCGTCGAACGCCGTCATCGCCGCCGCGCTGGAGCGCCATGCGAAGACCTTGTGGACCGATAAGGCCGCCACCGGCAAGCCGCAGCTCGTGCTGATCCCGGACGAGGCCGAGCAGGCCCGCTGGGTGTGCAACCGCGTGCTGGAACAGCGCGAGGCGGGCATCAAGCTGACGCAGCAGGCCGTGCTGTTCCGCGCCGCCAGCCACAGCGCCGCGCTGGAGCTCGAACTCGTGCGGCGCAATATCCCCTTCGTAAAATTCGGCGGCCTCAAATTCCTGGAAGCGGCGCATATCAAGGACGTGCTCGCCATGCTGCGCTTCGCCCAGAATCCGGCGGGCCGCGTGGCCGGCTTCCGCGTCGTGCAACTGATTCCGGGAATCGGCCCGGCGACGGCGGCCCGCCTGCTCGATGCGGTGGCGGAGGCGCCCGACCCCGTCGCGGCCGTCGACGCGTTTCCCGCGCCTCCGCGCGCCCAAGGGGAGTGGGAGCAATTTACCGCGCTGTTCCGCACCCTGCGCACGACGGGCCTGCGCTGGCCGCTGGAAATCGAACTCGTCTGCGACTGGTATCTGCCGCACCTCGAGCGCCTGCACGACGACGCAGCGGTCCGCGTGGCCGACCTCGACCAGCTGGTGGCGCTGGCGGGCGGCTATGGCTCGCGCGAGAACTTTCTCACCGAACTGACGCTCGACCCGCCGGAAGCAACGAGTGACCGCGCTGGCCCGCCGCTGCTGGACGAGGATTATCTGATCCTGTCGACGATCCACTCGTCCAAAGGGCAGGAGTGGAAGGCCGTGCACGTGCTGAACGTCGTCGACGGCTGCATCCCGTCCGACATGGCGACGGGCAGCGCGGAGGACATCGAGGAAGAGCGCCGCCTGCTGTACGTGGCGATGACGCGCGCGAAGGAACACCTGCACCTCATCGTCCCGAACCGTTTCTTCATCAAGCAGCAGGCGCAGATGGGCGACCGGCACGTCTATGCGCAGCGCACCCGCTTCGTCACGCCCGTCATGCTCAAGCACTTCGAGGAATGCGTCTGGACGAATGCCGAAACGTTGCAGGTGCGCAAACCGATGCCGGACAGCGTGCGAATGATGGTGCGCGAACGGGCCCGCAACGCCTGGAAATGAAAATAACGGCAAGATGACGGCAAAAGTGGGCAGAATCGGAACACTGTGACAAAGTTATCCACGCTGGGTCGATTTTGTAGGAATTTGCCTCATTTCCAGTGCCTGCTTAAAACACGAGCAACGGTAAGTCATTGATTTAATTGAGTTTGGTTTTTGCCCGTTCAATGGGCAGTTTGTTGAAACCCGCACCAATACTGGGCTTCCGGCTTGTCAAGAGGCGCTTGTCCACACAGTTATCCACATTTCTTGTGGATATTAAAATTAATCCCGTCGAATCAATGCCTTAGGTCGCGGACTTGATGCGGCATCGAGCATTTTCGGGTCGATTAGGATCAAGTCAACCGAGCGCCGCACGGAGTGCCGCCAGGGCGTCCAGCGCACCCAGCGCCACCCCGACGCCCCGGCCGGGACGCACGTCGGGCTCGCGCGGATTGATCCGCACGAGCGGCGCACCCTGCGCTTCGCACACGCGCCGCACGGAAGGCACGTCCGTGCCGGCCCCCAGTTCGATGACGACGAGGTTCGCCACCTGCGCGCGCCAGCGGTCGAGGCGGGCGTACTGCGCTTCGCTGCGGGCGTCCACCCAGCGGCCGTCGCCGAACATCAGGATGTTGGGCCGCGCCAGCGCGCCGCAGTGCGGACAACGGGGCAGCGGCGGCGTCATCAGGCAGGTCGCGGGATCGATGAGCGGATCGACGGCATCGGCCGGCCAGATCGCATCGCTGCACGGGCGCGTGCATTGCAGGTGGTGGATGGAACCGTGGCATTCCACGACACGGTCCTGGCCGAAGCCGGCGCGCTGGAACTGCCCGTCGACGTTGCTCGTGAAGACGAAGGCGCCGTGCTTCAGGCGCGCACCGAGGTCGCGCAGGATCGCGAAGCCCGCATGCGGGACCGTGGCGCGATACAGCGCGAGGCGGTGGCCGTAGAAGCCCCAGGCCAGTTCGGGATTGCTGTCGAAGTTGCGCGGATTCGCGATCTCGACGAAGCGGATGCCCAGCGCGGCCAGCGGCGGATAGGCGCGCCAGAAGCCGTGGTCGCCGCGGAAGTCGGGCAGGCCGGAATCGACGCCGATGCCGGCCCCGGCGCCGATCAGGAGACCGTCGGCATCGCGCAGCAGCGCGGCGGCCCGCGCAAGTTCGGCGGCGCTCACGCGGCGTCCCCTTCGTCGATGCGGCGCTGCAGATGTTCCAGCGCGGCCAGGAAGCGTGCGGCGGCGACGCCCGGCGGCCACGGTTCCCACGGTGCGCAGCCATACACGTCGACCAGCGGATCGTGCGCCAGCACGGCGGAGCGGATCTTCAGCGTCGTGCGCACTTCCTGCGCAGACCAGCCCGCCACGTGCACGGCTTCGCTGGCGGCGGCCAGGCGGTCGGCGCGCTTGTGGAGCCGGTGCTCGGCCGGCGTCCACGCTGGCAGGCGGTAGCGCAGGAACACGGCCTGTTCCAGGCGCCGCGTGAGGGCGCGAAAACCCTCGCCGAGGAACGGCTTGATCGGCGCGACGGCGTCGAAGCCGAGCAGGCCTTCTTCCGCGTCGTGCAACAGCTCGCGCAATTCGACGACGGGGGCGAGCGGCGTGGGCGATGCCGCGCGCCGCAGCAGCATCACGGCGATCGAATGCTGGGCCACGGACAGCGGCAGCGGCCACGCCGAGTGGCCGCCCCAGCGGTAGGTGCGCGCGAGGCCGAGGGCGAGGTCGCTGTCGTCCCAGTCGAACGGTGTCGGATTCAGCAGGTCGAGGCGCTTGCCGGACGGCATGCGGACCCAGGCGCGCATGTCGGGCGCCATGTCAGCGGTGGTATGAAACGGTGGACATGGCCCGATTCTACACGGCCGCGCCGGCCGACCCCGGCCGGATTGACGTGGCCGAACACGGGGCCCCGTTCGCGGTGTAGAGTAGGCTGCGGCCGGGCGGGGGCCCGGCAATCCGGAGTGCGGCTTCATGGGTGAACACGGCAAACGAATCGAGTGCGACGTTCTCGTCGTGGGCGGCGGCATCAACGGCGCCGGCATCGCGCGCGACGCGGCCGGGCGCGGCCTGCGCGTCGTGCTGTGCGAAAAGGACGACCTCGCGCAGCACACGTCGTCCGCGTCGAGCAAGCTGATCCACGGTGGCCTGCGCTATCTGGAGCAATACCATTTCGGGCTCGTGCGCAAGGCGCTGGCGGAGCGCGAAGTGCTGCTCAAGAGCGCGCCGCACATCATCCGGCCGCTGCGCTTCCTGATGCCCCATGCGCCGGGCCAGCGTCCGGCATGGATGATCCGCGCCGGCCTGTTCCTGTACGACCACCTGGCGCGGCGCGACTTCCTGCCGGCGTCAGGCACGGTCGCGTTGCGCGATCTCCCGGCCGGTGCCGCGCTGCAGCCCCGCTTCACGCAGGCGTTCGCGTATTCCGATGCGTGGGTCGACGATGCGCGCCTCGTCGTGCTGGCGGCGCTCGATGCGCGCGAACGGGGCGCGACGATCTTCACGCGCACGCGCTGCGCACGGGTGCGGCGCGACGCGAAGCGGTGGGAGGCCGACCTGGAGGGCCCGGACGGCACCGTCCACGTGCACGCGCGCTGCCTCGTCAACGCGGCCGGGCCGTGGGCGGGCAGCTTTCTGCAGGCGACGGGCGCCGGCCCGGCACGCCTCCTGCGGCTCGTGAAGGGCAGCCACATCGTCGTGCCGCGCCTGTTCGACGGCGACCAGGCGTTCCTGCTGCAGCAGCCGGACGGCCGCATCGTGTTCGCGCTGCCGTACGAGGGCGCGTTCACCCTGGTGGGCACGACGGACGTCGACCACGACGCGCAGGACGTCGACCGCGTCGCCATCAGCCCCGCCGAGACGGCGTACCTGTGCGACGCCGTGAACCGCTGCTTCGAGCGGCGCATCGGGCCGGACGATGTGGTGTGGAGTTATGCGGGCGTGCGGCCGCTGATCGCGGACGATGGCGGCGGCAGCGCATCGTCCGCCAGCCGCGACTACCGCTTCGAGCACGACACGGCCGGCGGCGCGCCGCTGCTGTCGGTGTTCGGCGGGAAGGTGACGACGTTCCGCAAGCTCGCCGAACAGGCCGTCGACTGGATCGGGCCCGTGCTGGGCCGCCAGGTGCCGGCGTGGACGGCGCATGCCTGCCTGCCGGGCGGCGACCTGTATGGCAAGGAACCGGTCGCGCGCGCGGTGCTCGAGTACGACGCGTGGGTGCGCACACGCCGCCAGCAATTCGCCTGGCTGCCCGACGGCCTGCTGGCACGCTATGCCCGCAGCTACGGCACGCGCCTGGCCACGCTGCTGGCGCACTGCCGCGCGCGTGCCGACCTGGGCGAGGAAATCGTGGCGGGCCTGTACGAGGTCGAGGCGGACTACCTCGTGCGCCAGGAATGGGCGATGGCGGCCGACGACATCCTGTGGCGCCGCACGAAGCTGGGCCTGCACGTGGCGCCGGGCGCGGCCCAGCGTCTCGATGCGTGGCTGACGGCGCGGCGCCGCGGCACGGTCGCCGCGCAATAGCGCGCCTTACCGCCAATGCCGTTCAGTGAAGAAGACCCCGTAGGGTGGGCACCCTGTGCCCACCACACGTTTGCGGATCGCATGCGCTTGGTGGGCTCGGGGAGCCCACCCTACGATCTGAGCGGCATGAGCGCTTACCGCCCGTTCTTCGCCAGCCAGGCGTCGATCTCGGGCAGGCGCGCCGCGTTCACCTGGATGCGGTCCTTGATGGCCGCGATGGCCGCCTCGACGTCGCCGCGCGAGCTCGGTGCCAGGTTCGCCTGTGCGTACGCGCCCAGTTTGTCGACCATCGCCGGATCCGACGATCCCGTCGCGAGGCGCGCCAGGTAGCGGCTGCGCGAGCTCGCGTCCACGCGGTCGTTGATCTGCGCGAGGTTCGCGATCGCGAAGTCGAACGCCATGTCCGGATAACGCAGCGCCACTTCCGAGATCATCTCGGCGCTGATCGTGAGGCCCGGTTCGTCCGTCAGCGCGAGTTGCAGCGCGCGCATGGCGAGCGCGCGGTCTTCGGTCGCGGCCAGCAGGGTGTAGCGCTGGTCGCGCACGAGCGGCGTCGTCTCGTTGCGGGCGGCCAGGTGCAGCTGGTCCCACGTGGCGGCGTCCGCGTGCTGGGCGACGACGCCCATCACCGTCTTGCGCAGCGGTCCCGGCACGGCGCTGGCGTCCGTCGCCAGCGCGGCATAGCGGCGGCGCGCTTCGGCGATGACGTTGGCGTCGCCGAGGTCGCTCAGCACATTGACCAGCTCTTCGCGCAGGTTGGCGACGGACGACGCTTCGCCCGGGCGCGCAGTCCAGCCGACCTGCGCCATCAGCGGTGCCAGGCGCGCGATCGCGAACGTGTCGAAACGCTTCTGGCGGGTCGCGTCGCCGCCGCGGGCCTGTTCGCGGTAGCGGTTGTGGACGCCGTCGAGCAGTGCGGCGATGCGCGTCCACACGGCCGGATCGGCGCCGGCGGGCGTCGCCTGCACGAGGTCCAGCACGTCGGACGCGGGCTGCAGGCCGGCCTGGCCCAGGGCGCTGCTGTCGGCCAGCAGGCCGATCTGGTCGATCGGCGCCAGGCTGGCGAAGCGCGTGGCCAGCTGGGCGAAATCGGCGGAGGAGTACAGCGTGCGGTAGTAGCCGCTCTGGCCCGCGTTGACGAGGACGGCGCCGCAGCCGGGGATCGTGATCGTGCCTTTGCCGCCCGTGACGAGCGTGCTCGCCTGCTTCGTGGACTGCCTTGTGCTGCCGGCGATCTGCGCGATCACGGGCACGCGCCAGGCCAGCGGCGCCTTGTCGGCGCGGTCGCGCGTGAATTCGGCCTGCGTCAGCGCCACCGTGGTCGCATTGTTCCGGCACGCCGGCTCGCCCACCTTGATCAGCGGGACGCCCGGCTGCAGCGTGAAATCGTGGGCGATCGCGGTGACGGGCTTGCCGGCCGCCTTCTCGATCTGCTTCCACAGGTCGTCCGACACCGTGTTGCCGTACGCGTGCGCCTTCATGTACGCGCGCACGCCGTTGCGCCACGCGTTCGCGCCCACATAGGCTTCCAGCATGCGGATGACGGATTCGCCTTTGGAGTACGTGATCTCGTCGAAGGCCTGGTTGGCCTGTTCGACCGTCTCCACGTGCTGCACGACGGGGTGCGTGCCGGCGACCGAGTCGCGCCGCATCGCGCTTTCGCGCACGCCGACGGCGCCCAGGTGCGTGTTCCATTCCGGATGCAGGCGCGCGGTCGTGCGGCTCTCCATCCACGATGCGAAGCCTTCGTTGAGCCACAGGTCGTCCCACCAGCGCATCGTCACGAGGTCGCCGAACCACTGGTGCGCCATCTCGTGCGCGGCGGTGGCGAAGATCTCTTCGCGGTCGTGCTGCGTGGCGATCGCGGGGTCGAGCAGCAGCGCGTATTCGAACGTGAAGATCGCGCCCCAGTTTTCCATCGCGCTGAAGAACTGGCTGCGGCCCGCGCCGGCCACGTTGTCCAGCTTCGGCAGCGGGTAGCGTACGCCGAAATAATCGTTGTATTCGCGCAGGATGGCCTGCGACGCATCGAGCGCGAACTTCGCCTGCGGCACCGCGCCGCGGCGGGTGACGACGCCGATCTCCGTGCCGTCCACCTTCGCGGCCGCGCGCTCGAAGTCGCCGAGCGCGAAGAACAGCAGGTAGGTCGACATCTTCGGCGTGGTCGCGAAACTCACGCGCTTGCGGCCGTCCGGCAGGGTCTCCGTTTTCGTCGCCGGCATGTTACTGACCGCCATCTGGGCGGCCGGCACGACGACGTCCAGCGCGAAGCTGGCCTTGTACGCGGGCTCGTCCCAGGATGGGATCACGCGGCGCGCGTCCGAGTTCTCGAACTGCGTGTACAGCGCGCGCCGCTGCTTGCCGTCCGCGCCGGGATAGTCCAGCGAGAACAGGCCGACGGCCTGCGTGCCGATCGCGCCCGTGTAGTCCATCGCCAGGCGGTACATGCCCGGTGCGATCGGCTGGGCGAACGTGAACGTGGCGGTCTGGGCATCGTTGTCGACGGCGACCGAGGCTTCGCGTTCGGCGCCGCCGGCCGCCGGTGCCAGCGTCACTTTCGAGAATTTCAGCTCGGCCGCGTTCAGCGTGATCGTGCTGGTGGCCTCGGCCACGTTGATCGTGACGACGGCGCGGGCGCCGAACGAGGCGTTGGCGGCGTCCGGCGTGAGCGCGACCTGGTAATGCGTCGGGACGACGCCGCGCGGCAGTTGCGTGGTGGTGTCGGCGTTCGCCGTCGCGCTTGCGCGGGTAGGCGCGGCGCCGACGTGAAAGGGGGCGGTCGCCAGAGCAAGGGTAAAAGCTGGGGCGACGGCGGCGGAAAGCAGCTTGCGGTGCATGGAAATCCTGTCGTGTATGTATGTCGGACCCGCGCGTGATGTCGGATGGACGCGCGCGGCCAAGCCGGGAATCTACGGTTAAACCGCGCACGCTGTCAAATGAGCAAAAGGACAGGATGCGTTATGATCGGCGGCGCCAATCGAATGAGGAGACGCTGGATGAAACTGTACACGAGCACCCGCGCGCCGAGCCCGCGCCGCGTCCTGATGTTCATGGCCGAGAAGGGCATCACGGACGTCGCGACGGTGCAGATCGACCTGGGCAAGGCCGAGCACCGCAGCGAGGCGTTCGCCCAGCTCAATCCGATGGCGCAGGTGCCCGTGCTGGAACTGCCCGACGGCCGCACGCTGGCGGAGACGCGTGCCATCTGTACTTACCTGGAGGGGAAGTATCCGAACCCGAACCTGATGGGCGAGGACTTCGAGGAGCGTGCGTTCATCGAGATGATGGACCGCCGCTGCGAACTGCAGCTGTTCCTGCGCATCGCCAACTGCGTGCGCCACACGCATCCGGGCCTCGCGCCGCTGGAACAGCCGCAGTTTCCCGACTTCGGCGCGGCGCAGGGCGCCAGGGTGCGCGAGACCGCGCGCTGGCTCGACGGCGTGCTGTCGGACCGCGATTTCCTGGCGGGCGAGCGCTTCACGATCGCCGACATCACGGGGTTCTGCGCGCTGGAGTTTGCGCGCGGGCTGATGAAGTTCAGGCCGTCGGACGAGGGGCTGACGAATTTGCAGGCGTGGCGGGACAGGATTGCGGAGCGGTCGAGCGCCCGGATCGTATGAGTCGTCGTTCCCGCGGAAGCGGGAACCCATACTGAGCTTCAGGGTTCGATATCTTTGCGACTTCGGAACCTCAGCATGGATCCCCGCTTTCGCGGGGATGACGCCAGTCTGCTATCCAACCCGCTTGTACCACGGCCGATCCCCCTCGATCGACTGGTACGTCCCCGCATACGCATCCGACACGGCCAGCGGCCGGTCCAGGCACAGCACGCCGAAGCGCGCGAGGCTGTCGTGGAACAGCCGCAGCACGCGCTGGCGCAGCACGGGCCCGAAGTCGGACAGCGCGCCGCAGCACAGGATCGCCTGGAATTCGTTGAACGACGCATCCGTCACGAGGCTGTACTGCGACCACGTGATGCGCCGGCGCAGTTGCGGCTGCAGGCGCGCCTGGCCGTCGCGCACTTCGAAGTACGTCGACAGCGCGGCATGGCCGCCGCTCGCGGCGTAGCGGGTCTGCGCGGCGTCCAGCTCGGCCACGGGCAGCCACGCGTCCTGCATCTCGGCCACGAGTTCCTCGTTGGCGAGGGTCGCGTGGATGTCCAGCTTGCCCAGCACGCCTTCTTCCGCCAGCACGATGGCGAGACCCCACGCTTCGCCGACGCCCGCGCATTCCGCCAGCCATACGCGCGGCACGGGCCACGCACGCAGCGACGGCGCCAGCACGGTGCGCAGGCGCTGCGTGTGGCCCGTGTTCTCGAACAGGTCGACGGGCTGCGGCGCCAGCATGCGCAGCAGCGCGGACGCGGCAAGCGGGGCGTGCAATACCTTTTCCTGCAGGCCGGACAAGGTGGCGGCGCCATGACCGCGCATCGCGTCGCCCAGCCGCCGGCGCAGGTACGCCCGGTCGTAGCCGCGGAACTCGTGGCCGTAGCGCTGGAATAGTGCCTCCAGCAGCAGCTCCGTTTCCAGCTCCTCGACCGCCAGCCCGGCCGCGAGGCCGGTCCAGGTATTCGCTACGGACGTCATCAGTGCAACCAGACGCGCATCATCGACAGCAGCTGGGCGACGTCGACCGGCTTGGTGATGTAGTCGGACGCGCCCGCGGCGATGCACTTGTCGCGGTCACCCTTCATCGCTTTCGCGGTCAGCGTGATGATCGGCAGCGACTTGAACTTCGGGATGCGGCGGATGGCGCGCATCGTGTCGTAGCCGTCCATCTCCGGCATCATGATGTCCATGAGGACGATCTCGATGGCCGGGTCCTTTTCCAGCACCTCGATGCCGTCGCGGCCGTTCTCGGCGAACAGCACCTGCATCTGCTGGCGCTCCAGCAGCGACGACAGCGCGAAGATGTTGCGCAGGTCATCGTCGACGATGAGGACCTTGCGGCCGGCGAGGCCGCCGTCCGCCGCGTGGATCTCTTCCAGCATGCGGCGCTGCGTCTCCGGCAGGCTGGCCTGCGAGCGGTGCAGGAACAGCGCGGTCTCGTCGAGCAGGCGTTCCGGCGAGCGCGCATCCTTGACGACGATGGTCTTGGCATAGCGCTTCAGCTTCGTGACCTCCTTGCGCGACAGTTCCTGCGCCGTGTAGATCACGATCGGCAGGTCGCGCAACGCTTGCTGCTTGCCGATCTGGTCGAGCAGGTCGAAGCCGGAGATGTCGGGCAGCGTGAGGTCCAGCACCATGCAATCGAAGTGCTGCTGCGCCAGCGCCTCCAGCGCCGCCTTGCCGTCTTCCGCCGTCACGATGCGCACGTCGGAATCGCCGATCAGGCCGACGATCGATTCGCGCTGCGCCATGTCGTCCTCGACGACGAGCAGCGAACGCTTGCCGCCCATGAGGAACTTCTGGATGCGCTTGAATTCTTCCTGCAGCATCTCGCGGCTCACGGGCTTGTTGATGTACGAGATCGCGCCCTGGCGCAGCGCGCGCTCGCGCTCGCGCAGCGACGACATCACGTGCACGGGGATGTGGCGCGTGCTCGGGTCGCGTTTCAGGCGGTCGAGCACCGTGAAGCCGTCGATGTCCGGCAGGTCGATGTCGAGCAGGATCGCGGACGGCAGGTAGTCGCGGGCGAGGGACAGCGCGGAATCGCCGCGGTGCGTGACGATGCCCTTGAAGTTCTTTTCGCGCACGAATTCGAGCAGCGTCTTGGCGAAGCGCTCGTCGTCCTCGACGATCAGCACGGACGGGTCGCCCGGCACGATCAGGCCGCGGTCGTCCAGCATGGCCGCGTATTCGACCAGGCTGTTCGACGGGTCGGTCAGGGTGACGCTGGTGACGGGTTGCGGCTCCACTTCCAGCAGCATAGTGGGTGCCGGCAGGGCCGACGGTTGCGGCTGCGGCGGCGCGAGGCGTGCCGGTTGCGGCTGGCGGGTCTGTTCGTAGTTGATGAAGCCCGCGCGGTTGTACGGCAGGTACAGCGTGAACGTGGAACCGATGTTCACGGTCGACTCGACGCGGATTTCGCCGCCCAGCAGACGCGCCAGTTCGCGCGAGATCGACAGGCCCAGGCCCGTGCCGCCGTATTTGCGGGCGGTGGAGCCGTCGGCCTGCTGGAATGCCTCGAAGATCAGCTGCAGCTTGTCGGCCGGGATGCCGACGCCCGTATCGCGCACGGAGAACGCCAGCACGGCGTCCGCATGCAGCAGGTGCGGGTGGTCGGCCGTCCAGCCGCTCGTCACGAGGCTGATCGTCAGCGACACGTTGCCGTGGCTCGTGAACTTGAACGCGTTCGACAGCAGGTTCTTCAGGACCTGCTGCAGGCGCGTCGTGTCGGTCATGACCGCGGTCGGCAGGTTGTCCGCCAGCTCCACCGAGAAGCCGAGATGCTTCGCCTCGGCCATGTGGCGGAACGTGCGGTCCACGTAGTTGCGCAGGTTCGAGAAGCGGTATTCCGACACGTCCAGCGTGACCGTACCCGACTCGATCTTCGACAGGTCGAGAATGTCGTTAATCAGGGTCAGCAGGTCGGAGCCGGAGCCGTGGATCGTCTTCGCGAATTCCACCTGCTTGGACGACAGGTTGCCTTCCGGGTTGTCGGACAGCTGCTGCGCGAGGATCAGCAGCGAGTTCAACGGCGTGCGCAGCTCGTGCGACATATTGGCCAGGAACTCGGATTTATATTTCGACGACAGCGCCAGCTGCGTGGCCTTTTCTTCCAGCGCCAGCTTCGCCTGTTCCACCTCGCGGTTCTTGCGTTCCACCTCGATGTTCTGCTCGGACAGCAGGCGCGCCTTTTCCGCCAGCTCCTGGTTCGTCTGCTGCAGTTCCTGCGCCAGCGACTGCGACTGGGTCAGCAGCGATTCCGTCCGGCTGTTCGCCTCGATCGTGTTCAGCACGACGCCGATCGATTCCATCAGCTGGTCGAGGAAGGAGAGGTGGGTTTCCGTGAAGCGGTCCAGCGACGCGATCTCGATGACGGCCTTGACCTGCTGTTCGAACAGGATCGGCAGCACGACGATGTTCGTCGGCGGCGCGGAACCGAGGCCGGACGACACGACGATGTAGTCGCGCGGGACGTCCGTCAGCCAGATGCGGGTCTTCTCCAGCGCGCACTGGCCCACGAGGCCTTCGCCCGGCAGGAACGACGTCGGCAGCTTTCTGCTCGAACGGTAGCCGTACGAGGCGATCATGCGCAGGCGAGCGTCGGCTTCCTGCGAATCCATCATGTAGAACACGCCGTGGTGCGCCGAGACGAGCGGCGCCAGTTCGGACAGGATCAGCTTCGTCACGGCCTGCAGGTCGCGCTGGCCCTGCAGCAGTCGGGTGAAGCGCGCCAGGTTGGTCTTCAGCCAGTCCTGCTGCGCGTTCTTCTGCGTCGTCTCCTTCAGGTTGCGGATCATCTCGTTGATGTTGTCCTTCAGGTAGGACACCTCGCCGCGCGCCTCCACCTGGATGGAACGCGAGAGGTCGCCGCGCGTCACCGCCGTCGCCACTTCACCGATCGCGCGCATCTGGTTCGTGAGGTTGGCCGCCAGCTGGTTGACGTTCTCCGTCAAGTCCTTCCACGTACCCGCGACACCGGACACGTTGGCCTGGCCACCCAGCTTGCCCTCGGTACCCACCTCGCGCGCCACGCGGGTCACCTCGGAGGCGAACGACGACAGCTGGTCCACCATCACGTTGATGGTGTCCTTCAGTTCGAGAATCTCGCCCTTTACGTCCACCGTGATCTTCTTCGACAGGTCGCCGCGCGCCACGGCGGTGGTCACCGCCGCGATGTTACGCACCTGGCCCGTCAGGTTCGATGCCATGAAGTTCACGTTATCCGTCAGGTCTTTCCAGGTACCGCCGACGCCCGGCACGTACGCCTGGCCGCCCAGCTTGCCCTCGGTACCCACCTCGCGCGCCACGCGGGTCACCTCCGATGCGAACGAGGACAACTGGTCCACCATCACGTTGATGGTGTTCTTCAGTTCCAGGATCTCGCCCTTCACGTCCACCGTGATCTTCTTCGACAGGTCGCCGTTCGCCACGGCGGTCGTCACGTCGGCGATGTTACGCACCTGCGCCGTCAGGTTACCCGCCATCGAGTTCACGCCGTCCGTCAGGTCTTTCCACGTACCCGCGACGCCGGGCACGTTCGCCTGGCCGCCGAGCTTGCCTTCCGTACCCACTTCCCGCGCCACGCGGGTCACCTCGGACGCGAAGGAGTTCAGCTGGTCGACCATCACGTTGATGGTGTTCTTCAGTTCGAGAATCTCGCCCTTCACGTCCACCGTGATCTTCTTCGACAGGTCGCCGTTCGCCACGGCGGTCGTCACGTCCGCGATGTTACGCACCTGGCCCGTGAGGTTGCCTGCCATCGAGTTCACGGAGTCCGTCAAGTCCTTCCACGTGCCCGCGACGCCTTTCACCATGGCCTGGCCGCCGAGCTTGCCTTCCGTGCCGACCTCCCTGGCGACGCGGGTCACCTCCGATGCGAACGAGGACAGCTGGTCCACCATCACGTTGATGGTGTTCTTCAGCTCGAGGATCTCGCCCTTCACGTCCACGGTAATCTTCTTACCGAGGTCGCCGTTCGCCACCGCGGTCGTCACGGCCGCGATGTTACGCACCTGGCCCGTGAGGTTGGACGCCATGAAGTTCACGTTGTCGGTCAAGTCCTTCCACGTGCCCGCGACGCCGGGCACGTAGGCCTGGCCGCCGAGCTTGCCTTCCGTGCCGACCTCCCTCGCCACGCGGGTCACCTCGGACGCGAAGGAGCGGAGCTGGTCCACCATCACGTTGATGGTGTCCTTCAGCTGCAGGATCTCGCCGCGCACGTCCACCGTGATCTTCTTCGACAAGTCGCCGTTCGCCACGGCGGTGGTCACCTCCGCGATGTTACGCACCTGCGACGTCAGGTTGCCCGCCATCGAGTTCACGGAGTCCGTCAAGTCCTTCCACGTGCCCGCGACGCCGGGGACGTACGCCTGGCCGCCCAGCTTGCCCTCGGTACCGACCTCCCGCGCCACGCGCGTCACCTCGGACGAGAACGACGACAGCTGTTCCACCATCGTGTTTGCGGTCGTCGCCGCGCGCAGGTACTGGCCTTTCAGCGGGTGGCCGTCCACTTCCAGCGCCATCGTCTGCGACAAATCGCCCTTCGCGACGGCGCCGATGACGCGCGCCATTTCCGTCGTCGGGCGCACGAGGTCGTCGATCAGCGTATTGACCGAGCTGATGATGGTGGACCAGCCGCCCACGACGCCGGGCACCGAGGCGCGCTGCGTCAGATGACCTTCGCGGCCCACGACGCGCGACACTTCGGTGACCGCCTCGACCATTTTTTCCTTGGTCTCGATGATGTCGTTCAAGGTATCGGCGATCTTGCCGGACACGCCGGTCCAGTCGGACGGCATGCGCACCGAGAAGTCGCCTTTTTTCAGCGCCATCAGCGTGGACAGCAGCAGCTTGACATCGAGCTGTTCAGCCATGTCGGTCATGTTATTCATTGACTAAAGATCCTCGAAGAGAAAGCGGAAGGGGGCTGGCGCGCATGGTCTTCAGACAACGCGCATTGTTAAATGCTAAGGAAACGCAACGATACACCCGTGTCCGGTCAAGTCAAGCATGCATATGCCTGACAGACAGGATTGTTACGAATCCACCATAAACTTGCATTTTTGAAATTTTAAATGGACAATTCGCGCGAGGATATTCGAAAGTCGTAAAGACTGGCGCACGATTCGATGGAGGACGTTGTTCAACATGTATCGGAACGACAACTGATCCAATGTCATGGCTCTGCCATAATGAATAAAAGACCAATTTTTCGTGCTTTTTGGTTACAACTCAACTAGCATAGCGGGGTGTCATTACACCCCATTCAAACAGCGCGAGGCATCCATGAAGACCGTCGATTTAGACGAGTTGTTACATACCGACACCGCGTCCAGTTGGGGCGAAGCGCTGTTCGCCCTCGGCCGCCACTATGGATTCGAAAAGGTCTTGTTCGGCATGTCGGGCTCGCGCCACGCGCGGCTCGAGAACGCATTTATACAGAGCAATTACCCGACAAAATGGCGCGAACGCTATGACGCCGAGCGGTTCGCCTATGTCGATCCCGTCGTCAGCCATTGCCTCGCCACCACCTTGCCGTTGATCTGGCAGCCGGAAATCTTCCGCAGCCCGGCCCAGCGCGCGCTGTATGAAGAAGCGTGCACGTACGGCATCCGCGCCGGCGTGACGTTTCCGATCCATGGTCCGAACGGGGAGTTTGGCCTGCTGAGTTTTGCCGTCGACACGGCGGCGGATAATGCGTTCCTGCGCGACGTCACGAGCATGCTGCCCGATCTGGCGCTGGTGCGGGATTATGCGTACGCGTCGGGCGTGCGTTTCTGTCCGCCGCCTGTGCAGGAGGCGGCGCCGCGCCTGACCCCGCGCGAGCTGGAGGTGCTCAACTGGGTCATGGTGGGCAAATCGTCGTGGGAAATTTCAAAAATCACCGGCTGTTCCGAGGCGACGGTGAACTTCCACATGGGCAATATTCGCCAGAAGTTCAACGTCAACACCCGGCAACAGGCGGTCGTGAGGGCCATCTCGCTGGGGTTGATTACCCCAGAAGATCACCATCGTTGAGCTTGCCGTTGACATAGAGTTTCAACAGCAACGCGACCGGGGCCGGAATGGCCAGACCCGTTTCGAAACGGCTGCCGCTGGATTGCGTGACGCCAAATCGGCCCCAGAATTTCTCCTGGCTCTCGCGCTTGCTGATCCGGTATTTTTTTAGATCGCTGATGGAGGGCGCCAGGGATGCGGGCGTTTTCATCATCAGGTTGCCTGCCGACGGTTCCCGCAGGCTTGCTTCGGTAACGAAATCATTAGCCATCGCCGCTCCTCCATGGAAAGATGTGTGAGAAACAAGTATTCCATGCAACATTCATTTAGCGTCCTAGCAACCCTGCTAGTTTCTTATCGAATGTGCTGGTTGCGTTAGCTTGCTAACTGATGGTTACCGGCGAAATAGGTCACGTCCAGCGTTTACGAGGTGCAATTACTTGAGTTTCCTCAAAAGAAAAGCATAGGTCAGCGCCCACATCGTCGCCGTCTGCTCGTTGTTCGCCGCGCCGGCATGGCCGCCCTCCGTGTTTTCCCAGTACAGCACGTCGTGCCCCTGGTCGCGCATCCGCGCCGCCATCTTGCGCGCGTGGCCCGGGTGGACGCGGTCGTCGCGGGTGGACGTCGTGAACAGCACGCGCGGATACTGCTTGTCCGGCGAGACGTTGTGATAGGGCGAGTAGCGGGCAATGTAGTCCCATTCGTCGGGATCGTCCGGGTCGCCGTACTCGCCGATCCACGACGCGCCGGCCAGCAGCTCGTGATAGCGGCGCATGTCCAGCAGCGGCACCTGGCAGGCGACGGCGCCGAACAGGTCCGGCCGCTGCGTCAGGGCCGCGCCCACGAGCAATCCGCCATTGCTGCCGCCCATGATGCCCAGGTGGGGCGGGGTCGTGATGCCGCGCCGGATGACGTCCCCGGCGACCGCGAGGAAATCGTCGAACGCCTTTTGCCGGTTTTCCTTCAACGCCGCCTGGTGCCAGCGCGGCCCGAACTCGCCGCCGCCGCGGATGTTCGCCAGGACATATACGCCACCCTGCGCCAGCCATGCCTCGCCCGTCGTGCCGCTGTAGAACGGCGTCAGCGACACTTCGAAGCCGCCGTAGCCGTACAGCAGGGTCGGATGCGTGCCGTCCAGCGGCGCGTCCTTGCGCATCACGACGAAGTACGGGACGTGCGTGCCGTCCGGCGACTCCGCCGTGAACTGGCTGACGGCATAGGGCGACGCATCGAAGAACGCCGGCATCGACTTCAACAGTTCGCGCCCGTCGCGGCCGGCCTCGATCAGGTACAGGCTGCTCGGCGTGAGGAAGTCGGTCACGGTGAGAAACGCCTGGTCCGAGTCGTACTCGTCGACGGCGGAGACGTGCAGCGCGCCCATGCCGGGTGCGTCGACGTCGCGGCGTTGCCAGCGGCCATCCACGTGCTGCCATTCGATGATCCGGTTCTTGACGTTGTCGAGGATCGTGAGGAAAAGCGCTCCTCGCGTCGCCGCGATGCCGTCCAGCGACGTCGCCGGCGTGGGTTCGAACAGCACGTCGAAATCGCGGCTGCCTTCCAGGAAACCGTCGAATCCGATGGCGAGCAGGGCGCCCTGCGGCCACGTGCGGTCCCCAAGCGTCCAGTCCGAGCGCAGTTCGACGATGAACTGGTCGCGCAGCGCGAACGCGTTCGCGTCCAGCGGTTTGTCGATGGGCTCAAGCTGGCCGCGCGCGGGATCGCGCAGGAACAGCTCGCTGCTGTAGAAATCGATCTGGCGCAGCACGAACTGGCGCTCGTGGCCCGGTGTCGGGTCGTGCCAGGCGGAGACCGACAGGTCGTCTTCCCGCGCTGCGTAGACGAGCGTGGCTTCGCTCAGCGGCGTGCCGCGCTGCCACGCCTTGACGATGCGCGGGTAGCCGGATTCGGTCATCGAGTCGGGGCCGAAGTCGGTGGCGACGAACAGCGTGTCCGCGTCGATCCAGCCGACGCTCGACTTCGCTTCCGGCAAGGTGAAGCCGCCGTCGACGAAGGACAGCGTCGCCACGTCGAACTCGCGCACGACGTGGGCATCGCCGCCGCCGCGCGACAGCGAGACGAGGCAGCGCGTGCCGTGCGGCTCCAGGAACGTCACGCCCGCCCACACCCAGTTCTCGCTTTCAAGGCGGGCCAGGACGTCCAGGTCCAGCACCGTTTCCCAGGCGGGCGCCGGCTTGCGGTACTCGTCCAGCGTCGTGCGGCGCCAGATCCCGCGTTCGTGGTCGGCGTCGCGCCAGAAGTTGTAGAAGCGGCCGGCGTGGTGGCCGGCGTAGGGGATGCGGTCGCGCGAATCGAGGATCGTCTTCAGCCGCGTGCGCAAGGCCGCGTAGCCGGGAAGGGCGGTGAGTTCGCGCTCCGTCTCCGCGTTGCGTTCGGCCACCCAGCCGAGCGCGCGGTCGGAATCGACGTCTTCCAGCCACAACCAGGGGTCGAGATGTCCATTATCCGCTTCACGCATATGCATTCCTTATTGTTGAGCTCGCCATTTCGGCCTGATTCGGACATACTAGCAAACATCTAAAAATTTCCGTACGGCAATTAGGCCATGGGTGACATCACGACGCGCAACACGGGAAAGACAGCCGCGCTTTGGGCCGGCGGGGTCGCATTGGCCCTGCTCGCCGGCGCCGGGTTGTACCTGGGCGCGGCGCACACGGTCGACATCGAGACGCAGGCCCGCTTCGACCACCTGGCGCGCACCGGCCGCCAGCAACTGGCCGGCGCCGTGCATTCGTATGCGGACGTCGTGCGGGGCCTGGCCGGGCTATTCCAGGCAAGCGGCTCCGTCACACGGCTGGAATTCCACCGTTACGTCCAGGCGCTGGGCGTGGCCGAGCACTATCCGGCGCTCGAATCGGTCAACTACGCGGCGTACGTGGAGGCGGGCGCGCGCGATGCGTTCGTCGCGGGCGTGCGCGCGGACCGCAGCCTCGACCCGGCCGGCTATCCCGGCTTCACGATCCGGCCCGCCTTGCGGCGTCCCGCGCACACCGTGCTGACTTACCTGGAGCCTTGGCTGGCGGAAAAGGCCGGTGCGGACCTGGCGGGCGGCGCGCCCGCGGTCGCGCAGGCGCTCGAGCGGGCGCGCGACAGCGGCCGCATGACGGCATCCGGCAAGCCCATCGTCGTGGAGCACCCCGTGCGCCATCTCGGACTGGGCCTGCGCATGCCCGTCTACCGCACGGACGGCGCCGTTCCGCCCGACGTCGAAGGCCGGCGCGCCGCGTACGCGGGCTCCGTCGGCATCGGCTTTTCCGTGCCGGCCCTCGTGCGCGGCGCGCTCCCGGGCGGCGACCAGCCGGTCGCGCTGCAGCTGTATGCCGCCGCCGACAGCCGGGCGGCCGGCCCGCTGCACGTCAACGAGGCGGACAACCTGCTGTACGACGGCGCCGGCGCGGCGCTGAAGAATGCCGGCGACCTGATGGAAACGGTGCTGCCCGTGCGCTTCGACGACAACCTGTGGAAGGCCCGCTTCGTCGCCCGCCGCGCCGACCTCGTCGACGGTTTCGGCCGCGTCTTCCCCTGGCTGGCGGGCGCGGGCGGCTTTGGCGCGACACTCCTCGCGTTTGCGCTGTTCCTCAACCTGGCCCGCTCGCGCAAGACGGCCGTGGACCAGCGCCGGCTGCTCGACCTCGTGCTGGACAACGTCGACGCCTACGTCTACCTGAAGGACCGCGACCGCCGCTACCGCTACGTCAACGCGAAGATGGCCGCCGCCTGCGGCCTGCCGGCGCACGAGATCGTGGGGCGGCGCGACCGCGAGGTGATGCCGCCCGCGCAGGCCGACGCGCTGTGGGCGCTGGACCGGCCCGTGCTGGAACTGGGCGAAAAGCGCGCGGTGCAGAACGCCTTTGCCGGCAGCGACGGCGTCGCGCGCCAGTTGTGGAGCGTGAAGGTGCCCGTGCGCTTCGCCGGCGATGGCGACGCAGGGGCGGTGCTGTGCGTGTCGACGGACGTGACGGAACTGCACGCGCTGAAGGCGCAGGCCGACGCGGCGAGCCGCGCCAAGAGCGACTTCCTGTCCAACATGAGCCACGAGATCCGCACGCCGATGAACAGCATCATCGGCATGGCCTACCTGGCGGGCAAGCGCGCGGAAGACCCGAAGCAGCGCGACTACCTGGGCAAGATCCAGCATTCGGCGCAGCACCTGCTGGGCATCATCAACCACATCCTCGACTTTTCCAAGATCGAGGCCGGCAAGGTCGAGCTGGAACCGCGCGACTTCACGTTCGACGCGCTGAAGCGCAACGTCGAGAGCCAGCTGGGCGCGCAGGCGTCGGCGCGCGGCCTCGAGCTCGTGTTCGACGTGGCGCCCGAGCTGAAATGGCCCGTCCGCGGCGATCCGCTGCGGCTGGAACAGGTGCTGCTGAATTTCGTCGGCAACGCCATCAAGTTTTCCGACCACGGCGCCATCCACGTGCGGGCCCGCGTCGAACGGACGGTGGGGGCCGACGTGCTCGTGCGCTTCGAGGTCGAGGATCGCGGCATCGGCATCGCGGCGGACGACCTGGCGCAGCTGTTCACGCCGTTCCACCAGGCCGATCCGTCGTCGACGCGCGTGCACGGCGGCACGGGCCTCGGTCTCGTCATCAGCAAGCAGCTGGCGGAGTTGATGGGCGGCGAAGTCGGCGCGACGAGCGTGCCGGGGCAGGGCAGCACGTTCTGGTTCACGGTGCGCCTGCGGCCGATGACGGCCCCGCGTGCCGCGGCGCCGGCGCCGCCGTCGGAACCGGGGGCTCTGGCCGGCTGCACGATCCTGCTCGTCGAGGACAATGCGTTCAACCAGCTGGTGGCGCGCGAGCTGCTGGAGGATGCCGGCGCGTGCGTCGTCGTCGCGGACGATGGCGCCCAGGCGTTGGACCGGCTGGCGGGAGTGTCTGTCGACTGCGTCCTGATGGACGTGCAGATGCCCGTGATGGACGGCTGCGAGGCCACGCGCCGCATCCGCGCGGATGCCCGGCTGGCGGGCCTGAAAGTGATCGCGATGACGGCGAATGCCGGGATCGAGGACCAGGCCCGCTGCCTCGCGGCCGGCATGGATGAATTCCTGACGAAGCCGGCGGCGCCCGAGACGCTGATTGCGACGATCGCGCGTGCGCTCGGCCGCGGCGTACCGCGGCCGGACGTCCCGGATGCCCCGAGGGTGGTCACGCTGCTCGACCTGGGCGTGCTGTCCGATGCGTTCGGCGGCCAGCCGGAGCGCATGCGCAAATACGCGTTCCTGTTCCTGGACACGGCCCGCGACGGCATGCACGAGATCGACCGCGCGCTGGTGGCGCAGGAGCCGGCCCGGGCGGCGGCGGCGGCGCACCGCCTCAAATCGGCGGCGCGCACGGTCGGGGCGCTGAATTTCGCCAACGTCTGCGGCGACCTGTGCGCCGATCTGGAACGCCAGGCCGAGCCGGGCGCGCGGGACCAGGCCCGCACGCTGGCGGCCCGGCTGCGCGGCCTGCTGCCGCGGCTCGAACGCCACATCCTCGCCGAACTGGGCGCGCGCCAGCAGGATCGCCGGGCCTGAGCTCTACCGCCGGAGCCCCGGAAGTAGTATGCTGCGCGAGTCTCTTCGCCACGTCCCGTCATGCCATCCCCGATCCGCCCCGGCCTCCTCATCCTGCACGGCAACCAGATGGAGCTGTTGCGCGCCGCCGTCTTCGACTGGCTGCGCGACAATCCGCTCGGTCCGCTGGAAGAAGAGATCATGCTCGTCCAGTCGAACGGCGTCGCCGAGTGGCTCAAGATCGCCCTGGCGGAGGAGCTGGGCGTGTGCGCGGCCACGCGCGTGGCGCTGCCGGCCCGCTTCCAGTGGGAGGCCTACCGCGGCATGCTGGGGCCGGAACGGGTGCCGCGCCGTTCGCCGTTCGACAAGGATGCGCTCACGTGGCGCCTCATGCGCCTGCTGCCCGAGCTGCTGGAAAAGGATAGATTCGAGCCGCTGCGCCATTTCCTCTCCGACGGCGACGCCGAGCGCCGCCTGCAGCTGGCCGAACGTCTCGCCGACCTGTACGACCAGTACCAGGTCTACCGCGCCGACTGGCTCACGGATTGGGCCGACGACCGCGACCAGCTGCGCCGTGCGGGCGGCGAGCCGATCCCGCTGGCGCCGGACCAGTGCTGGCAGGCGCAGCTCTGGCGCGAGATCCACGCGAGCCTGCCGCCGGAGCGCCGCTGGTCCGGCCGCGCGACGATCCACCAGCAATTCATGGCCGCCGTGACGGAAGACCGCGAACCCGTGCTGCGCCTGCCGCGCCGCGTGATCCTGTTCGGCATGTCGACCTTGCCGTACCAGACGATCCAGGCGATGGCGGGCCTGTCGCGCCACACGCAGGTGCTGATCGCGGTGCCGAACCCGTGCCGGTTCTACTGGGGCGACATCATCGAAGGCCGCGAACTGCTGCGCGCCGCCTATCAACGGCAGCAGCACCGCAACGGCAGCGACCTGTCCGAGATTCCCGTCGAGCAGCTGCACGCGCACAGCCATCCGCTGCTCGCCAGCTGGGGACGGCAGGGCCGCGATTTCGTGCGCATGCTCGACGAATTCGACAATGGCGAGGGCGCGCAATTCGGCAACCTGCGCATCGACCTGTTCTCCGACGAAGAAGGCGAGACTTTGCTGGGCCAGGTGCAGGCCGCCGTGCGCGACCTGCTGCCGCTCCCGGAGCATCCGCACACGCCGCCGCCGGCGGAAGACCGGTCGATCGAATTCCACATCGCGCACAGCGCCCAGCGCGAAGTCGAAGTGCTGCACGACCAGCTGCTGTCGTGGTTCGCGGAAGAGCGCGAAGGTAACGAGCGAGGCGCCTTGCGCCCGCGCGACGTCGTCGTGATGGTGCCGGACATCGAGACCTTCTCGGCCGCCGTCCACGCCGTGTTCGACCAGCACAAGCGCAGCGATCCGCGCTACATCCCGTTCGAGATCGGCGACGTGAAGGACCGCAGCGTGAATCCGCTGCTCGTGGCGCTGGAATGGCTGCTCCGCCTGCCGCAGCAGCGCTGCCGCCAGAGCGAGGTGCGCGACCTGCTCGACGTGCCTGCGCTGGCCGCCCGCTTCGGCCTGGAGGAAGCCGACCTGCCCATCCTCGGCCACTGGATCGAAGGCGCCAGCGTGCGCTGGGGCCTGGACCAGCGCCACCGCGCGGGACTCGGCCTCGGCTCGGCCGGCGAACAGAATTCCTGGCTGTTCGGCGTGCGCCGCATGCTGCTCGGCTATGCGACCGGGCACGGCGCGAGCTTCCGCGACATCGAGCCGTATCCGGAAGTGGGCGGCCTCGATGCCGCGCTGGCGGGCTCGCTGGCGGAACTGGTCGAAGCGCTGCTCGCGTGGCGCGAAGACCTCGACCGCGTCCAGACGCCGATGGAGTGGGGCGATTGCGCCCGCGCGCTGCTGGCCAGGTTCTTCCGCGCGACGAACGAGGAAGACCGCCTGATGCTGCACCAGCTGGAAGAAGCGCTGCAATGCTGGCTGGAGATCTGCGAGAACGCGCTGTTCGACGAACCCGTGCCGCTGGCAGTCCTGCGCGAAGCGTGGCTCGGCCAGCTGGACCAGCCGGCGCTGTCGCACCAGTTCGTGTCCGGCGGCGTCACGTTCTGCACGCTGATGCCGATGCGCGCCGTGCCGTTCCGCGTCGTGTGCCTGCTCGGCATGAACGATGGCGATTTCCCGCGCCGCGGCCACCAGTCCGACTTCGACCTGCTGGCGCTGCCGGGCTTGAGCCGCCCGGGCGACCGCTCGCGCCGCGACGACGACCGCTACCTGATGCTGGAAGCGCTGCTGGCCGCGCGCGACAAACTGTACGTGAGCTGGGTCGGCCGCAACGTGCGCGACAACACGGAGCAGCCGGCGTCCGTGCTCGTGTCGCAGCTGCGCGATTATCTCGCCGCCGGCTGGGACCTCGACCTGGCCGAGCGCACGACGGTGCACGCGCTGCAGCCGTTCTCGCGCCGCTACTTCGAGCGCGGCGGCCTGCTCACGTATGCGGGCGAGTGGCGGTCGGCGCACGGTGCCGACGCTTCCGGTGTCGGCGACGACGTGCTGCCGCCGTTCGAACTGGATGCCGACTACCGGCTCACCCTGGGCGAGCTGGCGAGCTTCCTGCGCCAGCCCGCGCGCTACTTCTTCCGCCGCCGCCTCGGCGTGACGTTCGCGGACCTGGAAGTCGTCGGCGAGGACGAGGAACCGTTCTCGCTCGATGCGCTCGACCGCTACTTCCTGGAAGACACGCTGCTGGACGACAGCGGCACGCCGGAAGCGCCGCACGAGGTGCGCCAGGTGCTGGAGACGCGCGCCGCGCGGCTCGCGCGCGAAGGCGTGCTGCCGATCGGCCTCGTGGGCCGGCAATGGCAGCAGCAGCTCGTCGACGACTTCGTGCCCGTGCGCCGCGCCTGGCTCGCGCAGGGCGCGCGCTATCCGAAGCCGGCGCCGAAACTGGTCGTCGGCGTGGAGGCGGGCGGCCTGCGCGTCGACGACTGGATCGACCGGCTGCGCAGCAACGACGAGGACACCGTGTGGCTGCTGCAGATGTCGTCCAAGGTGCTGGACCGCAAGGGCGAGCCGCGCGGCGACAAACTGATCGGCCCGTGGCTGCGCCAGCTGGCCGCCGCCGCGATGGGCGAGCGCGTGGGCGGCGTGCTCGTCGCGCGCGACGCGAGCCTCGCGATGGCGCCGCTGGAACGTGGCCAGGCGCTCGCGCAACTGGAGACGCTGGTGACGCTGTGGCGCGCCAATCTCGACCGGCCGCTGCCCGTCGCATGCAAGACGGCGCTCGCGCACTTCTCCGGCGGCGATGCGCGCGAGACGTATGACGGCGGCTTCGAGATCGACGGCGAAGTCACCGACCCGTGCCTCGCGCGCCTGTGGCCGGAATTCGCGCTGCTGCGCGCGGCCGGCGGCTGGCCGCTCGTGGCCGAAGCGTTGTACGGCCCGTTGGTCGCGTGGCTGAAGGACGGCGTGACCGTGACCCGCTTCGACGGAGGCGAGCAATGAGCCAGCTGCTCGACGCTCTGGGCTTCCCGCTGCACGGCTCGCGCCTGATCGAGGCCAGCGCCGGTACGGGTAAAACGTGGACCATCGCCGCGCTGTACCTGCGCCTCGTGCTGGGCCACGGCGGCGACAACGGTTTTGCCCGTCCGCTGATGCCGCCCGAGATCCTCGTCATGACGTTTACCCGCGCCGCCACGCGCGAGCTGTCGAACCGCGTGCGCGAGCGCCTGGTGCAGGCGGCGGCGTGCTTCCGCGGCGAGATCGAGCCCGACGATCCCTATCTGGAAGTGCTGGCCGACGCGTACGACGACGAGGCGTCCCGGCTCGTGGCCGCGCACCGGCTCGTGCTCGCGGCCGAGACGATGGACGAGGCGGCGATCTTCACGATCGACGCGTGGTGCCAGCGCATGCTGCGCGAGCACGCGTTCGACAGCGGCAGCCTGTTCGACGAGGAGCTCGTCGGCGACGAGCGCGCGCTGTTCGAGGATGCGGCGCACGACTACTGGCGCCAGCACGTGTACCCGCTGTCCGGCGCGGCGCTCGCGAGCCTCCTGTCGTGCTGGAGCGACGTCGATGCGCTGAAACGGACGGTGCGCGAGCTGGTGCAGCGCGCGGGCCGCATCGACGACCGCATCGGCAACCTGGGCGAGCGGCCGCTGGGCGCGGTCATCGCCGACGCGGAACGCGAGCAGCGCGATGCGTTGAAGCGGCTGAAGGACGGCTGGCGGGCGCGCGCCGATGCGATGGAGTCATGGATCGCGGCGCAGGGCAGCGTGAATCCGAAGGCGTTCAACGGCAACAAGATGCGTCCGGATTCGCTGGCGAAGGCGTTCGCTGCGCTGCGCGGCTGGGCGGACGACCCGCAAGCCCACTATCCGCAACTCACCGACGCATCGTGGACCCGCCTGACACCCGACGGCATCCTCGACGCGTTCAGCAAGGATTACAGCGCGCCGATCCCCGAGTGCTTCGAGCACACCAAGGCGTTGAAAGAGGGGCTCGACGCCATCGCCCCCGTGTCGCACGCGTTGCTGCGCCACGCCGCCTGCGCCATCGCGCACCGCATGGCGGAGCTGAAGCGCCGCAACCGCCAGTTCGGTTTCGCCGACATGCTGGCGCGCCTGAAGGATGCGCTGGAGGGGCCGAACGGCGAGGCGCTGCGCCGCCGCATCCTCGACCAGTATCCGGTGGCGATGGTCGATGAATTCCAGGACACGTCGCCCGACCAGTACCGCATCTTCGACCTGCTGTACCGCGTGGCCGACAACGATCCGGCGCGCGGCCTGTTCCTCATCGGCGATCCGAAGCAGTCGATCTACGGCTTCCGCGGCGCCGACATCCACAGCTATCTGTCGGCGCGCCGCGCCACGCATGGCCGCCACTACCAGCTGGGCACGAACTACCGGTCGACGCGCCAGCTCGTCGCCGCCGTCAACCAGCTGTTCCGCCACGCGGAAGGAAATTACGCGGCGGGCGCCTTCCGCTTCCGTAAGGGCGACGAAAATCCGCTGCCGTTCGACGCCGTCGACGCGGCGGGCCGCAAGCAGCAGCTGGTTGGCGTCGACGGGCCGTTCCAGGCGCTGGCCGTCGGCGTGGTGGAGGTCGAGGACCTGCGCGCGGACGACTACCGCGAATTCTTCGCGCAGCACTGCGCCGAACACATCGTCCGGCTGTTGAACGATCCGCGCGTCGGCTTCGCGGACGATGCCGGGCGGTTTGCCCGCCTGATGCCGGCCGATATCGCGATCCTCGTGCGCGACCGGCGCGAGGCGGCGGCCGTCCGGCGCGCGCTCGTGCAGCGCAAGGTCGCGAGCGTGTACCTGTCCGACCAGGACTCCGTCGTCGAAAGCATTGAAGCGCGCGACGTGCTGCGCTGGTTGCAGGCGGTGGCGAATCCGCTCGACTTCACGCTCGCGCGCGCCGCGTTCGCGACCGCGACGTGCGCGCTGCCGCTGGCGGAACTGGCGCAGCTCGCGAGCGACGAACTGGCGTGGGAAGTCCGCGTCGAACAACTGAAATCGCTGCACCAGGCATGGCAGCGGCAAGGCGTGCTGGCGATGCTGCGCCGCTTCATCCACGAACTGGGCCTGCCCGCCAAGCTGCTGGCGGCGCCGGGCGGCGAGCGGCGCCTGACGAATCTGCTGCACCTCGCGGAACTGCTGCAGGAAGCGAGCCGCGAACTGGATGGCGAACAGGCGCTGATCCGCTGGTTCGCCGAACAGGTGGAAGGCGTGGGCGAGGGCGGCGACGAGAGAGTGCTGCGGCTGGAGTCGGATGCGGAACTGGTGAAAGTCGTCACGGTGCACAAATCGAAGGGCCTGGAGTATCCGCTCGTGTACCTGCCGTTCGCCGTCACCGCGCGCAAGACGGACCGCCGCAACCGCGCATTCTTCGAATACGTGGAAGACGATGGCGAGCGCCGCATCGACCTGGCGCTGTCCGACGCGGCGATGGAAGCCGTCGACCGCGCGCGCCTGGAAGAAGACCTGCGCCTGCTGTACGTCGCGCTGACGCGGGCGCGCCATTTCCTGTGGCTCGGTGTCGCCGCCGTCGCGGCGCGCAAGAAGGGCGAGAACCAGCTGCACGAATCGGCGCTGGGCTATCTGCTGACGGGCGGCGCACCCGTGCCCGCGGCCGCCGTGCGCGAGCGCTGGGAACACTTGCGCGGCGACGTCGACGGCATCGAACTGCATGCGCTGGCGAGCCCGGACGGCTGTACGCGGCTGGCAAGGCAAGACGTGCGGCCGGAGCTCGTCGAGCCGCCGCGGTTCGAGGCGCGCTTCGAACGCAACTGGGCCGTGGGCTCCTTCACGTCGCTGACGAAAAACACCGTTGCCGTCGCGCCGCCCACGCGGCCGCAGGAAGAGAATTTGCTGGAGGAAGAGGACCCGGGCGTCGTGCCCGTCACGCACGGCGAGGACGCGCCGTGGCACCGCTTCCCGCGCGGCGCCGGCCCCGGTAACTTCCTGCACGAGCAGCTCGAATGGATGGCTCGGGAAGGCTTCGGCCAGATCGACGAGGAAGAGTACCAGGCTCGAGTCGCGCAGCGTATCCGGCGCGCCGGCTGGGGCAACCGCGTCGACGATGCGCTGGCCTGGCTGCGCATGGTCGCCGTCACGCCGCTGCCGCCCGTCGGCTGCGCGCTGGCGGACCTCGATTCGCCGCTGGCCGAGATGGAATTCTGGTTCCCCAGCCGCCAGCTGGACGTCGCCGCGCTCGACCGCCTGTGCCGCCAACGCATGCTGGGGAACACGCCGCGTCCGATCCTGCCGGAGCGCCAGTTGCACGGCATGCTGAAGGGCTTCACGGACCTCGTGTTCGAATGCCACGGCCGCTACTGGGTGCTGGACTACAAATCGAATGCGCTGGGACCGGGCGACGCCGCGTACACGCAGGCCGCGATGGCGGCCGGCATGGCCGGGCACCGCTACGACATCCAGGGCGCCATCTACATGCTGGCCGTGCACCGCCTGCTGCGCGCGCGCCTCGGCGCCGACTATTCGCCGCACGAGCACCTGGGCGGCGCCGTGTTCCTGTTCCTGCGCGGGATCGGCAACCCGGCCACGCACGGCTGCTACCTGATCGAGCCGGACCTGGAACTGCTGGACGGCCTCGATCGCCTGCTGGGAAAGGAGACGCATGAAGCCTGACGTCATCGATACCAGCGCCTTTTGGGCCGAGGTGGAGCGCCTGACGGAGGCGGGCGAACTGCGCCGCCTGTCCGGCGTGTTCGCGCGCTTCGTCGCGAGCCTGGGCGAGGCCGCGTGCGCGAAATCGACGCCGCTGCTGCTCGCGGCCCTCGTGCTGTCGGAACTGGAAGGACGGGGTCACAGCTGCCTGCTGCTGGACGACCTGGTGGGCGATCCGGCCGCGCTGCTCGGCTGGGCCGACGAGGATTGGAAGGCGCTGGCGAAGGCCGCGAAACCGCTGCCGCGCGGCGTGAAGGGGTGGATGTCGCAACTGGCCACGTGCGACCAGGTGTGGCGCGTGGGCGACCTCGATTACGACCAGCCGCTCGTGCTGGACGACACGCGCCTGTACCTGCGCCGCTACTGGCGCGACGAGACCCTCGTCGCCACGTGCGTGCGTACACGCGCGCAGGAGCGCCGCGACGTCGACATCGACCAGGCGCACACCTGGCTGGAAGCGCTGTTCGGCGCCCAGCGCGCGGGCGAGACGCCCGACTGGCAGCGCATCGCCTGCGCCGTCGCCCTGCGGGGCGCGTTCGCCATCATCACGGGCGGCCCGGGCACCGGTAAAACGTACACGGTGGCGCGGCTGCTGGCGCTGCTGTTCGCGACGGCGCCGGACGCCGCGCGCCAGCGCATCGCGCTCGCCGCCCCGACGGGCAAGGCCGCGGCGCGCCTGAAACAGTCGATCGACAAGGCGCTGACCGACCTGGCCGACCGCGTCGGCGGCGCCTTGCCGCTGCGCGCGCTGACGACGCGCATGGGCGCCGCGCGCACGCTGCACAGCCTCCTGGGCGCGCGTCCGGACACGCGCAGCTTCGCGCATCATCGCGGCAATCCGCTCGACGTCGACGTGCTGATCGTCGACGAGGCGTCGATGGTGCACCTGGAGATGATGGCGTCGCTGCTGGACGCGCTGCCCGCGGGCGCCACGCTGATCCTGCTCGGCGACAAGGACCAATTGGCGTCGGTGGAAGCGGGTGCCGTGCTGGGGGATCTGTGCCACGACGCGCAGGCCGGGCGCTACGACGCCGACACGCTCGCGTACGTGCGGGCCGCGAGCGGCGAGACGATCCCGGCCGAATATGAAGGCCATGGCGGCCCGCTCGCCCAGCAGACGGTGATGCTGCGCCACAGCCGCCGCTTCGGCGGCCCGATCGGCAAGCTGGCGCTGGCCGTCAACGCGGGCGACGTCGACGGCGCGGCCGCCGCGCTGCGCGCACCTGACGCGGCCGGCGTGCTGCGCTGGATCGACCACGCGCACCAGCACCACGTGATCCAGCTGGCGAACGAGGGTTATCGCCCGTATCTCGAACTCCTGCGCGCCGGCAGCGCAGGCCATGGAAGCCACGAAGACTGGGTCCGCGCCGTGCTGCAGCGCTTCGAAGCGTTCCGCGTGCTGTGCGCCGTGCGCGAAGGCGAGTGGGGCGTGGAAGGCCTGAACGAGGCCATCGAACTGCGCCTCGCGCACGCGGGCCTGATCGTGCGCGGCGACTGGTACGTGGGCCGCCCCGTCATGGTCACCCGCAACGACTACCCGACGGGCACGTTCAACGGCGACATCGGCCTCGCGCTGCCGGACCCGGCGCGTCCCGGTTCGCTGCGCGTGTGGTTCCTGGAAGGCGACAACGTGCGCAGCGTGCTGGCCACGCGCCTGCGCCACGTGGAGACGGCGTACGCGATGACGGTCCATAAATCGCAGGGTTCGGAATTCGCGCACACGGTGCTGGCCCTGCCGAAAGAGGGGGGCGCCGTGCTGGCGCGCGAGCTAGTCTATACGGGCATCACGCGCGCGAGCCGCCAGTTCACCCTGACGACGCCGGGGCCGGCTGTGCTGGGCGAAGCCATCCTGCGCCGCACGCACCGGGCGAGCGGATTGCGGGGAATGATCGAACAATAAGGAGGTGGCATGAGCAACGACTGCACGCACTTTCATCACATCGTGACCCGCGAGGGCAATACCGACGGTTGCGAGGAGTGCCTTCAGATGGGCGACACGTGGGTGCACCTGCGCGTGTGCCTGACGTGCGGCCACGTCGGCTGCTGCGACCAGTCGAAGAACAAGCACGCCACGAAGCACTTCCATGCGATGGGACACCCCGTGATCCGCTCGAAGGAGCACGGGGAGACGTGGGGCTGGTGCTACGTCGACCGGGTCGTCAAGGATCCGGTGTAGCGGCATGTTTGCGGACGAGCCGGACGACCGTGTTCCACACCCGGGTCGTCGCCGGCACGTCCAGCGTGCGTTCGACGAACGCGTTCGGACTGCCCGCACTGGCGCCGAGCTTGTAGGTGAGCGACAGCAGCATCCCGTCATGCCAGCTCACCACGCGCACGTCGCCCCTCGGGTTGGATGACGGCAGCGCCACGCCGGCGACAGCGCCCGCGTCCGCAAATGCCGCCTCGAACGCGGCACGGGTCGGCGCCGGCGGGTGGCCCAGATTGAGATTGCGAAAGAACGCGACGAATTTCGTTGGCATCCCGACATCCTGCCATATCGCAACCTATCGACCAACTCTCACGTGCAACCTTTGCTTTCTCAGTGGCAACAATGTTAAAGTTGCGTTCTGGGAATAGTTATCGGGGCATTATCATGTTGATCGTCGCGGGTTTCATCATCGTGCTGCTGGCCGTGTTCGGCGGCTTCGTGCTGCAGGACGGGCACCTTGCCGCGCTGTTCCAGCCCTATGAACTCCTGATGATCTTCGGCGGTGCGCTGGGCGCGTTCGTCATCGCCAACGACCGCAAGGCGATCGGCCTCACGTGGCAGAGCCTGCCGATGCTGTTCCACGGCTCGCGCTACACCCGCGAGCTGTACATGGCGCTGATGGCCCTGATGTTCGACCTGTTGACGAAGGTGCGCCGGGAAGGGCTGATGGCGCTCGAGAACGAGATCGACGCGCCGTACGAAAGCGCCGTCTTCACGAAGTACCGCATCATCCTGCTCGACGATCACCTGATGGAATTCATCACGGACTACCTGCGCCTGATGGTGTCCGGCACGATGAACAGCTACCAGCTGGAAAACCTGATGGACAACGAGATCGCCACGTACCAGGAAGACGCCGACATCCCCGTGCAGGCCATCCACAAGCTGGCCGATGGCATGCCCGCGTTCGGCATCGTCGCCGCGGTGATGGGTGTCGTGCACACGATGGGGTCCATCGGCCGGCCGCCGGCGGAGCTGGGCGGCCTGATCGCGGCCGCGCTCGTGGGGACGTTCCTCGGCATCCTGCTGTCGTACGGCCTCGTCGCGCCGCTCGGGAGCCTGCTGCACCGGCGCCACCAGGAAGTCGTCAAGGCGCTGCAATGTGTAAAAGTGACGCTGCTGGCCTCGATGAACGGCTATGCGCCGACGATCGCCGTGGAATTCGGCCGCAAGGTCATCTCGGCCACAGAGCGCCCGACCTTCGCCGAACTGGAAGGCCATGTGCGCCAGCTGAAGTCGCGCTGAGTTCTCAGTTGCGCGGCAACTCGATCCCGGCCAGCTTCCAGCTCCACAGGCCGTCGCGCCGGAACACGAAGCTGCCGCCGTCCTCCGCCGTGACGGCGAAATGGCGCCAGCCGCGGTAGTGCAGCGCATAATGCGGCTTGTACTGCGGCGGCTCGTGCTGCGGCGGCTTGTGCTGCGGCGGCTTGTCGCGTGACGGCTCCGCGGCGGGCGTCGCGGCGTCCCGGGTGGGATTGCCGATCGATACCTTGCCGTGTTCGACCATGGCGGCGACACCGGCCGGCGACACGATCGCGTCCACGAGCGGATCCGCGACGGCCCGTGCGAAGGCCTGGCCGATCGCGGCGAAGGCATTGGTGCCCGCGTCGCGGGCGATCGACCCGAGCAGCTGGCTCTTCACGCTGTCGCGCAGGGCAGGGAAGTCGACCTGGGCGGAGACGCCCTCGGCATCGTGGCGCTCCACGGCCGCGCGCAGGCGGTTCAGTGTCCACCAGGGGCTGGCGAAGCTCGTGGCAGCCACGACGAGGAGGGTGCCGCCGGCGCCGGCGGCGAGGATTCGGGTACGGTTCATGGGCATCGCAAATGACAAGGCCGGAACAGTCGCCCGTCCCGGCCTTCGGTATTGATATCGGTCGCCCGCTCAGCGATGGCGGCGGTGACGCGTGACGGTCACGTGCTTGTGGTTGCGGCGCGTGGTGCCGCCGGCCGTTGCACGGATGCGCGGACCGCCGGCCGTGGCGCGGATGCGCGGGCCGCGTGCGGAAGCGCGCACGCGCGGGGACCCGTCGGCCGTCGCCACGGCGCGCGTGGCCACGGGGCCGGCGTCGCCCAGCACGTGGCGGCGGATGTTCAGGGCGTCCAGGATGCGGACGGACGAGGCGCCCGCGTTCAGCAGCACCATCGTCGCGTTCTTGCCGGCCGCCTTCACGCGCATGATCAGGCAGCGGCCCGCTTCCTGCGTGTAGCCCGTCTTCGACAGGCCGATGTCCCAGCCCTTGGCGCCAACGAGGCGGTTGGTGTTGTGGTATTCGACTTCGCGGCCCTTGATGTTGATCAGGTCCTTCGACGACGTCGTGATGCGGGTGATCTCCGCGTAGTTCGATGCCGCGGTCGCCATCTTGACGAGGTCGGCGGCGGTCGAGCGGTTGTTCGGCGAGAGGCCCGTCGGTTCCTCGATGACCGTCTGGGTCATGCCGAGTGCGGCGATCTTGCGCTTGACGGCGGCGCGGAAGGCGTCGATGCCGCCCGGGTATGTGCGGGCCAGTGCGGCGGCGGCGCGGTTGTCCGACGACATCAGGGCCAGCTGCAGCACGTCACGGCGCGGAATGGTGGCGCCGACGGGCACGCGCGACGAGCTGTGCTTGAGCATGTCGACGTCCTGTTTTTCGATCTCGATCGGCTCGTTCATGTCCTGGTGGGCATCGAGCACGACCATGGCGGTCATGAGCTTGGTCAGCGAAGCGATCGGCGCGACGGTGCTGGCGTTCTTTTCGAACAGCACCTTGCCGGTGTCGTCTTCGACCACCAGCACCGATTGCGATCCGAACGGCACGGCGAAGGCCGCTGCACTGGAGATCGTCATCACTACGGCAGCGAGGAATTTTTTGATCATGGATGGTTGTCTGGGTACGGTTAATGGTCGGGCGCCGGACGGCGGCGGAGCATCAAAACGTCGGGTTGGCAGATAGCGACATGCTATGCAGCAACAAAATTGAACGATAGCACCAAAGATTGACACATGTCTATGTCCGTCAGTGAAATATCGAGTCCAACGGCAAGATTCTACAAGAAAAAAAAGCCCCGCGTTTCCGCAGGGCCTTCTTTTTGAACAGATTTTTGTGAAATGTCTTATTTCGAGGTGTAAATCTTATCGAATTCTCCACCGTCGTCGAAGTGACGTTTCTGCGCGGCACGCCATCCACCGAATACATCATCCACCGTGAACAGCTTGATCGGCTTGTAGTTCGCGGCGAACTGCTTCATGACTTTCTCGTTGCGCACGCGCATATAGTGCTTGGCGCCGATCGCCTGGCCCGTTTCCGAGTACAGGAAGTTGAGGTAGCCCGTCGCCTGCTTGCGGATGCCCTTGCGGTCGACGACCTTGTCCACGACGGCCACCGGCGACTCGGCCAGCACGGAGATGGACGGGTACACGACTTCGAAGTCGTTGCCGAACTCGGCGCGCACGAGGTTCACTTCGTTCTCGAAGGTAACGAGGGCGTCGCCGATCTGGCGCTGCGTGAACGTGGTCGTGGCGGCGCGGCCACCGGCGTCCAGCACGGGCACGTTCTTGAAGATCTTGCCGACGAGGTCGCGCGCCTGCGCTTCGCTGCCGCCTTTCTTGATCACCGAGCCCCAGGCCGCCAGGTAGGTATAGCGGCCGTTGCCGGCGGTCTTAGGATTCGGGATGACGACTTTCACGTCCGGCTTGGCGAGGTCGGCCCAGTCCTTGATGCCTTTCGGATTGCCCTTGCGGACCAGGAACACCATGGTCGAGTAATAGGGCGCCGCATTGTCCGGGAATTTCTTGGCCCAGTCCTTCGCGACGAGGCCGCGGTCGGCCAGCATGTCGATGTCGTTGGCCTGGTTCATCGTCACGACGGACGCTTCGAGACCGTCGGCGACGGCGCGGGCCTGCTTGCTGGAGCCGCCATGCGATTGCTTGATCGTGACGGTTTCGCCCGTCGCCTTCTTCCATTCGGCGACGAAGGCCGGGTTGATGTCCTTGTACAGTTCGCGTGCCACGTCGTAGGACACGTTCAGCAGTTCCACGCCGGCGGCCTGTGCGGCAAACGGGACCACGGCACTGCCGAGCGCCAGCGCCAGCAGTGCGCGGCGCAGCGAGGAAACGGATGGGATCGCCATATTGTTTTTCCTTGTAAAGACTCTCTAGGGACGGTCGATGATCCGTTAAAAAATAGCAAAACAAAAGAACATTTTTATCATATGCTTAGACGGCGTATGTGGCATGCATACGCTACGGACCGCTTCAAAGCAGCCGCGTCGCGTTTGGGGTATAGTCCGGCCTTCGCTGAAACATCGTTCTTTCCAGGTTTGATGCTGAAAACAATGGGTATCGAAATTCGCCAGGCAACGCCGAATGACGCGCCGGCCGCATGCCGCCTGCTGCGCCATTCGATCGAAGAGGGCTGCGTGCCCGACCACGGCGGCCGTCCCGACATCCTGCAAGCCTGGCTCGGCAACAAGACGACCCAGAACGTGCTGGGCTGGCTGTCGTCGCCCAGCAACTTCGCCGTCGTGGCGGAGCGTGATGGGGACGTGGTTGGCTTCGCACTCCTGAACCAGGCTGGCAAGGTGCCCCTGTGTTATGTCCGCCCGGATCTGTTGCGCCAGGGCGTCGGGCGCGCGCTGCTGCGGGCGCTGGAAACGCAGGCGCGCGCATGGAACATCAGCAAGGTGCACATGCAGAGCCCGGAGTCGGCCAGCGGTTTCTTCGAGCGCCAGGGCTATGTCAACGCGGGCAAGGACAAGGCCTGTTTCGGCCTCGAATGCGACTTCCTGTGGAAGCAGCTCGATGCTGAAACGGTGCCGGCACGCAAGAGATTTTGCAATTGCAGCCAATGAGCGGCGTCACGCTTTGATCGCTGTGTAACATTACGCAACGTGAACTCATCTTCTTTCCTGTTGGCGCTTGCGCTATAGTAGTCGGGTTTCAATGATGAGTTCGTTATGGCTTCCCGTAGAGATTTTCTTCACCACGGCTTGCGCCTGACCGCGCTGGGACTCGTCGCCGTCCCGCTGGTCGATGCGCAGGCAGCCCGTTCCCAAACCGACGCCCCGAGCACGGAGCTGGAACCACCTCCCGATCTGTTCGATGCCCAGGTCGTCGACATCGACTTCTGGGTCAAGCCGCGCACGTTGTCCGTGATCCGTCCGCAAAGCGGCGAACGCGCCAATGTCCTGTACTGGAAGGACGGCGAGGTGATCGATTCCGCCTACCAGGAACTGTGCCATTTGCTGCGCGACGTGAACGGCAAGGCGTCGATCGCCATCGACCCGAAGCTGATCGAGACGCTGTGGGCGTCGCAGGCATTCGTGGCGCGCTATGGCCTCGAACGGCCGCTGGAGATCCTGTCCGGCTACCGCACCCCCGCATCCAACAACCGCCTGATCGAACAGGGCGTGCCGGCCGCGCGCCAGTCGCTGCACATGTCGGGCAAGGCGGCGGACGTACGCATCGCCGGCCTCACCGAGGAAGTGCTGGGCGGGCTCGTGAAGAGCTTCCGCAAGGGCGGGGTCGGCTTCTACTACCGCTCCGGCCCGAAAGGCGGCTGGATCCACACGGACACGGGCCTCAACCGTACCTGGAAAGGCTGAGCGGGGCGCGCCGGCGCCGGATTCCCGAACGGATAGGCGGCGCACGCGTTCGCGCGTTTTTGCTATCGTGGTTGTACCAACCTTTCCCCAAGGAGGACATGATGGCAACCATGAACGCACCGACAATGGAACGCCGGCACCTGCCCGAACGACGCGCTGCCGTGCGCGAAGGCACGACCGCGATGTCCGGGATCGACTACGCCGCAATGGCGCTCCTGATCATCGGCGGCCTGAACTGGGCGACGGTGGGGTTGTTCGACGTCGACGTCGTCGCCACGCTGTTCGGTCCGGGCAGCCCGGCCAGCCGTGTCGTGTATGTCGTCGTCGGCCTCGCCGCCCTGTATTCGATCTACACGGCGATCAAGATGAGCCGCCACCATCCCCACTGAACCGATGCGGGTCGGCCTGATTTCCGACACGCACGGCCTGCTGCGGCCCGAGGCGCTCGAGTTTCTCGCCGGGTCCGACCATATCGTCCACGGCGGCGACATCGGCAACCCGGAGATCCTTGTGCGCCTGGCGGCCATTGCGCCGTTGACGGTGGTTCGCGGCAACAACGACACCGCGCCGTGGGCGCGCGCGATTCCGGCGACGGCCCGCGTCGACTTCGGGACGGTGGCGCTGTACGCGATCCACGACCTGAAGGCGCTCGCCATCGACCCGCGCGCGGCCGGCGTGCGGGTCGTCGTGTCCGGCCACTCGCACAAGCCCGCATGCAGCGAGCGCGACGGCGTGCTGTACGTAAACCCGGGCAGCGCCGGGCGGCGCCGGTTCAGCCTGCCGATCGCGGCCGCCGAGCTGGTCATCGAGGGCGATGCCGTCGCAGTAAAGCTGGTGACGCTCCGCGAAATGCCGTAGCATACGCGCCGTCCTCAAGCCTGATCGATTGCCATATGACGCCTGACACCAACGACACTGAACGTCCCCGTTTCCGCCCCGTCCCGTGGACGTCGCTGGAAACCCCGCAGGACGTCGAACTGTGGATCGAGGAGCACAACCGCACGATGCAGGAGCTCGTCAAGCCGCAGGAGACGGGTGTCGGCGTGCGCTTCCGCCTCGCACCCGGCGGCGACGTCTACATGCAGACGGCGGCGGATGCCGTCATCCTCGACGTCGAGCCGGACGCCAGCTGGATCGCCCCCCTGATCATGGCCGCGACCGGGGCCGAGCAGCCGGCCGGGTCCATCTGGGTGCTGCCGGACGACAAGCTCGTGCAATTGCTGCTGGGCCTGTCGACGCTGGTCGAGAGCTCGCTGATCGTCACGGGCCACAACTTCGGCAGGCACGGCCGGCGACAGTTTTAGCATATATTTACGACAATATTTCCTTTGCGCGTAGTCAAGATCCGGTGTTAAATCAGCGCTGTCTCGTACGATGAGCTGAGCCGATGCCTGGTTCGGCGTCGACGCGACCCGCGCTCCGTGACCGAACTGTTCGACCTGCTGCGCGAGGCCGCGCCCGTGATGGCGCGAGGGGCGGGTTACACGCTCGCGTTTGCCGCAGGCGCTGCGCACGGCCGTGCCCGCGATGAGCAATACGTTGATCAGCCTGATCAAGGACACGGCGCTCGTCTCCGTGATCACCGTGACCGAATTGATGCTCGTGACGAAGTAACTGATCTCGGTGACGTTCCGGCCGTTGCCGCTGTACGTGGCGGCGGCCGTCGTGTACTGGCTGCCGAGTTTATGTTTCGAAGCCGTGCAGCGGCGCGCGGAGCGTTATTTCAACCGCGCGCACAAGTAGAAACGGCGCCGCGGCGCCGTTTGTTCGTTACATGTTCGGGTAGTTCGGCCCGCCGCCGCCTTCCGGCGTGACCCACACGATGTTCTGCGTCGGGTCCTTGATGTCGCAGGTCTTGCAGTGTACGCAGTTCTGCGCGTTGATCTGCAGGCGATCCTTGCCTTCGTCCGTCTTGACGAATTCGTACACGCCGGCCGGGCAGTATCTCTGCTCCGGCCCGGCGAACCTGGCCAGGTTGATCTCGACCGGCACGTTCGGGTTCTTCAGCGTGAGGTGCACGGGCTGGTCTTCCGCGTGGTTCGTGTTCGAGATGAACACGGACGACAGGCGGTCGAAGGTCAGCTTGCCGTCCGGCTTCGGATACGCGATGGGCTTGAAGTCGGACGCCGGGCGCAGGCATTCGTGGTCCGCATGGTTGTGATGCAGCGTCCACGGCGCCTTGCCTTTGAACAGGATCTGGTCGATGCCGGTCATGATCGTGCCGACGACGAGGCCCTTGCTCATCCACGGCTTGAAGTTGCGCGCGACGTGCAGTTCCTCGTGCAGCCACGATTGTTCGAACGCGACCGGATAGCTCAGCAGCTCGTCGTGCTGGCGGCCCGCGCCCAGTGCGGCGTAGGCGGCGTCGGCCGCGAGCATGCCCGTCTTGATGGCGGCGTGGCTACCCTTGATGCGGCTCGTGTTGAGGAAGCCCGCGTCGCAGCCGATCAGCGCGCCGCCCGGGAACACGGTCTTCGGCAGCGACTGCAGGCCGCCCGCCGTGATCGCGCGCGCGCCATACGAGATGCGCTTGCCGCCTTCGAAGAAATGGCGGATGGCCGGGTGCGTTTTATAGCGCTGGAATTCCTCGTACGGCGACAGGAACGGGTTCTGGTACGACAAGCCGACGATGAAGCCGACGGCGACCTGGTTGTTTTCCAGGTGGTACAGGAACGAGCCGCCATACGTGTCGTTGTCCAGCGGCCAGCCGGCCGTGTGGACCACGAGGCCCGGCTGGTGCCTGGCCGGATCGATTTCCCACAGCTCCTTGATGCCGATGCCGTAGGTTTGCGGATCCTTGCCCTTGTTCAGGTCGTACTTCGCCATCAGCTGCTTGCCGAGGTGGCCGCGCGAGCCCTCGGCGAACAGCGTGTATTTCGCGTGCAGTTCCATGCCGAGCTGGAACGCGTCGGTCGGCTGGCCGTGGCGGTTGACGCCCATGTTGCCCGTCGCGACGCCCTTCACCGAGCCGTCGTCGTTGTACAGGATTTCGGCGGCCGGGAAGCCCGGGAAGATCTCGACACCCAGCGCTTCCGCCTGCTGGCCCAGCCAGCGTACGACGTTGGCCAGCGAGATCACGTAGTTGCCGTGATTCGTCAACATCTTCGGCATCATGAACGACGGCGTCTGGTAAGCCTTCGTCTCGGAGAGGAACAGCATGCGGTCTTCCGTCACGGGCGTGTTCAGCGGTGCGCCCAATTCCTTCCAGTTCGGGAACAGTTCGTCCAATGCGCGCGGATCCATCACGGCGCCCGACAGGATGTGCGCGCCCAGCTCGCCGCCTTTTTCCAGCACGCAGACCGACACGTCCTGGCCCTTTTCCGCCGCCAATTGCTTCAGGCGGATCGCGGCCGACAGGCCTGCGGGGCCGCCGCCGACGATGACCACGTCGTATTCCATTGCTTCGCGCGGGCCGTATTCTTCGAGGAGGGAATTGGTCTGAGTCATGTCTTATGGGAGTTATAAAAATTTAAGCACGAGTGTGCACTTTTTTGCGCTCGTTGGCAACGCCGAGCGCCATTGTAGGGCAACAATTAGACGCGGTAATCTAATCGGTGCGAAATAGGTGAAGTGTGTAATGATTATGACTTCGCAACAGACAAAGTTTGGGCATAGGGGGCGTAACGTGGGGATTGAAGTCAATTTCGAAGGAAAGATCGCGATGGTCACGGGTGCATCCAGCGGGTTGGGTGCGCGGTTCGCCAAGGCGCTGGCCGGTGCCGGGGCCCAGGTCGTGCTCGCATCGCGCCGCATCGAACGCCTGAAGGAATTGCGAGCCGAGATCGAAGCGGACGGCGGTGCGGCGCACGTCGTGGCGCTGGACGTGACGGACCTCGCCAGCATCAAGGCCGCGATCGCCCACGCCGAGACGGAAGCGGGTCCGATCGACATCCTCGTCAACAACTCGGGCGTGTCGACGACGCAGCGCCTGCTCGACGTGAGCGAGGAAGACTACGGCTACGTCATGGACACGAATCTGCGCGGCGCGTTCTTCATGGCCCAGCAGACCGCGAAGCGGATGATCCAGCGCGCCAAGGGCGATCCGAAGAAGCAGCATCGCATCGTCAACATCGCGTCCGTCGCGGGCCTGCGCGTGCTGCCGCAGATCGGCGTGTACTGCATGAGCAAGGCCGGCGTCGTGCAGATGACGAAGGCGATGGCCGTCGAGTGGGGCCGCTACGGCATCAACGTGAACGCCATCTGCCCGGGCTATATCGCCACCGAGATGAACGAGGATTACTTCGACACGGAGCAGGGCAAGAAGCTGATCGAGATGCTGCCGCGCCGCCGCACGGGCAAGCCGGAGGACCTCGACGGCCTGCTGTTGCTGCTCGCCGCGGAGGAAGCCCATTTCATCAACGGCGCCATCATCACGGCCGACGACGGCATGACGGCGCAATGACGGCGTCTCGCCCGCGGCTCCTCTTGATCCACGGCCTGCTGGGTTCGCTGGATTACTTCGAGCCGCGGCGCTACCTGCCTGGCGTCGACCTCTTCACGCCCGACCTGATCGGCTACGGCCAGCGCCGCGGCGAAGACGCCCACATCACCCTGGCCGACCAGGCCGCCATGCTGGCCCGCTTCCTGCACGACGAGATCGGCGGTCCCGCCTGGGTGCTGGGCCACAGCGTGGGTGGCATCGCCGCGATGCTGCTGGCCGACCTCGTGCCGGAACTCGTGCGCGGCGTCATCAATGTCGAGGGCAATTTCACGTTGAAGGACGCGTTCTGGACGGGCCGCATCGCCGCCTTGCCCGACGCCGAGTGGGCTGCGGAATACGGCGCGATGGAAGCGGCGCCGGCCGCGTGGCTGGAAAAGAGCGGCATCGAGGCGAGCGACGAGCGCATCGCGTGGGCGCAGGACATCCTTGCGAACCAGCCGTACACGACCGTGCAACAGATGGCGCAATCGGTGCTCGACACGACCGGCGCGCCGGACTACCTGGGCTGCGTCGGCCGCGTGCTGGCGCGCGCGACGCCGCTGTACCTCGTCGGCGGCGAACAGTCCAGCGCGGGATGGGACGTGCCCGACTGGGTACTGTCGCAGGCGCGCCGCGTGTGCGTGCAGCCGAAGACGGGGCACATGATGATGCTCGAAGATCCGGGGAATTTTTGCCGGATCGTGGAGTCCATCCTCTACGACGAGGGCTGCCTTTCCGGCACCTGAGGCCGTATCATGCCGGCTTTTGGCCACGACACAGAGCAACAATGACTCAAAAGAAGCAGGTTCACACGATGCGCCAGGCGATCCGCTGGGGCGACATGGCTGCATTCGGCCACGTGAACAACACGGTGTATTTCCGGTACATGGAGAGCGGGCGCATCGCCTTCCTCGAACAGGCGGCGGGCGACCTCGAGATCAAGGGCGAAGGTCCGGTGATCGTCACGGCTTACTGCAACTTCATCAGGCAGCTGAAGTATCCGGGCGAGATCGAGATCCGCACGTTCGCCGGTCCGGCGGGCCGGTCCAGTTTCGAGGTGACCCACGAGATCCGCATGGTCGATGCGGACGGCAATGCCGACGTCGTCGCTGCGGAGGGCGGCGGCAAGGTCGTCTGGATCGATTTCGCGGCCGAGAAATCGGTGCCGTTGCCGGCGCGAGTGCGCGAACTGCTGCCCGCAGAGTAAGTTCCCCCACGCGGGAGGGCATCGCTCCCGTGTGACATTGCGTGAATCTTTTGCCCGTGTTTACGTGGCAATATCCTTCCCCTTCGCCCGCGACCGCGAGCGTTGTCCCGAGCATGCCGCGTGTTGCGAAATGGTGCAATTCCGGCATGAAATTATTCCAGCAGGAAAATCTTGGGATTATAATAATTACTATTTGTCCATGTCGCACGATTGCGGCGCTTTCTGTGGCTTTTGATTTATGTTTGAGAACGAGGTCGTCTTTTCCATTGCGCGCCACGCTGCATGGGCACCCGGCGTCACCTCGCCCGAGCGGTGGGAGGCGTGGGCGCGCGAGCCTTGGCCGTTCGCCGGCACCGACGAGCCGAAGGTGGCCGCCATGCCCGCGATGCTGCGCCGGCGTGCCGGCCTGCTGGGCCGGATGGCGCTCGAAGTCGCGTACGAATGCCTGGGACAGCGCACGGACGTGCCGACCGTGTTCTGCTCGCGCCACGGCGAAGTGGGGCGCGCCGTCGGCCTGCTCGACGACCTGGCGCGCGGCGAACCGCTGTCGCCCACGGCGTTCGGCCTGGCCGTGCACAATGCCAGCGCCGGCCTGTTCTCGATCGCGCGTGCGGACCGCGCCAACCACGTCGCGCTGGCGGCCGGCCCTGCCACGCTCGAACATGCCGTGATCGAAGCCTGCGGCCTGCTGGCCGACGGCGCCGACATGGTCCTGCTGGTGGCCTGCGATGCGCCGCTGCCGGACGTGTTGGCCGGATTCGAAGACTGCGACGAGCAGCCGTATGCATTTGCCTGGGCAATGGTGCCCGCCGGCGCGCAGCCCGTGCGGCTGTCGTGGCGCGCGGAGCAGGCGAGCGCCGCGGCGCCGCGCCGGCCCGGCGCGCTGGACGTGTTGCGCTTCCTGCTCGCGCACGCTCCGGAACTTGTGCGTCATGCCGCCGACCGCCGCTGGGCCTGGTGCCGCGATGCTTGACAGGATCGGTCTCGGCTGGCGCGTGTTCGCGACCGGCCTGAGTTTCACGCTGTTCGGCTTGGGCGGCCTGCTGCTGCGGGTGCTCGTCTTCCCGTTGCTGGCGCTGTGCGTGACCGATACAACGGCGCGCGTGCGCGCGGCGCGCGCCACCGTGCGCCTGAGTTTTCGTGCCTTCGTCGGCATCATGAGCGGCCTCGGCGTGCTGCGCTACGACGTGCACGGGATCCACAAGCTCGACCGCGAAGGCCAGCTGATCCTGGCCAACCATCCCACGCTGATCGACACGGTCTTCCTGATGGCCTTCGTGCGCAACGCCGACTGTATCGTCAAGGGCGGCCTGGTGCGCAATCCGTTCACGCGGGGGCCGGTGCGCGCGGCCGGCTATATCTGCAACGACCGCGGCCCGGAACTGATCGAGGACTGCATCGCCTCGCTATGCGCGGGCGGCAACCTGATCATCTTTCCCGAGGGTACGCGCACGCCGCGGGGTGCCGTGCCGGCACTCAAGCGCGGCGCCGCCAATATCGCCGTGCGCGGTGCGCGGCCTGTGACGCCGGTGCGCATCTCGTGCGAACCGCCCACGCTGGGCAAGGGCGACAAATGGTGGCATGTGCCGCCGCGCCGGGCCAGCTTCCGCATCGACGTAATGGACGACATCGGCACCGAACGCTTCCTCGCGCCCGGCGTATCCGACGTCGTGGCCGCGCGGCGCCTGACGGATTACCTGCAACGCTATTTTATGGAAGAAGGCCAGCAACATGCTTGAACAGGAAGTGAAGGAACTGATCGTCGACGTCCTCCAGCTCGAGGACATCGAACCCGCCGACATCGACAGCGAGGCGCCGCTGTTCGTCGAAGGACTGGGGCTCGACTCGATCGATGCCCTGGAAATCGGCGTGGCGCTGCAGAAGCGCTACGGCATCACGCTGCCGCCCGAAGCGCAGGAAACCCGGCGCCATTTTGCATCGGTGCGCGCGCTCGCGGCGATGATCGAAACCCACCGCAAGAAATAGGAGCAGGCCATGGTAGCCCTGAACGAAATGAGCCACGACGAACTGTTCACGTGGGTCGCGGACCTGCTGGCCGAGATGTTCGAACTCGATCGCGCCGCACTGACCCCGGCGTCGAACCTGTACGCCGACCTCGACATCGACAGCATCGATGCCGTCGACCTGGCCGTGAAGCTCAAGCAGATGACCGGCAAGCGCCTGCAGCCGGAAGTGTTCAAGACCATCCGCACGGTCGGCGACGTCGTCGATGCGCTGGTCGGTCTGGCACAGGCCGAGCCGGAACCGCAATCCGAAGCGCAAGTCGCCTGACCCGATGGCGTGGAACGTCCTGGCGGGCGCGCTGACGCTCGTCTATCCGCTGGCGATCTGGTTCGGCCACGGCACAGTCGAGCCGCGCTGGCTGGCCGGCCTGCTGTTGCTGGCGGCCGCGACGCGCCTGCCGGCGCTCAGGCTGAGCGCCGCCGCGCGCTGGTCGGCGGCGGCAGCACTGGGGCTGGCCGTGCTCGCGATCGGCGCCAATGCCGTGCTGCCCCTGAAGCTGTATCCCGTGCTCGTCAACGGAGCGTTCCTGGCCGCCTTCGGCTGGAGCCTCGTGCACGGCCCGTCGATGGTCGAACGCTTCGCGCGCCTGCGCGAGCCCGACCTGCCGGCGGCGGCGGTCGGCTACACGCGCCGCGTGACGCAGGGGTGGTGCGTGTTCTTCGCCGCGAACGGCACCGTCGCGCTGCTCACGGCGCTGTTCGCGCCGGAGGCCGTGTGGTCGGTGTACACCGGCGTCGTCTCGTACGTGCTGATGGGCCTGATGTTCGGCGGCGAATACCTGTTGCGCATGCGTTTCCGGCGGCTGCACCATGCGTGACCTGTTCGCCCGTCTCGCCGCGCGCGAAGTTGACGCGCTGGCCGGTTGGCGCGCCGGCGAATACGTGCGCCATGGCGCGCTGCTGGCGCGCGTCCGCGCCTGGGCCGCTCTGGGCCGGCGCACCGGTCCCGGACCCGTCGCGCTGTACCACGAGGACAGCCTGGAATTCGCGGCCGCCCTCGTCGGCGCCTGGCTCGCCGGGAAGACCGTCTGGCTTCCCGCCGACGTCTTGCCGGCCACCTGCGCGGCGCTGGCCGGCAACGTCGATGCGTTCTGGGGCGAGTTCCCCGCGGACTACGCGCCGCAGTCACCGTCCGCTGCGGGCGACGCAGAATGGCGCGCGCCTGCCCCCGATTTTCCGGCGCTTGTCGTGTTCACGTCCGGGACGACGGGCACGCCGGTGCCGATCCCGAAGCGCTTCTCGCAGCTGACGAGCGAACTCGAGGCGCTGGAGACGCAATTCGGCGCGGCGCTGGGCGACGCGGCCGTCGTGTCCACGGTCTCGCATCAGCACATCTACGGCCTGCTGTTCCGGGTACTGTGGCCGCTCGCCGCCGGCCGCCCCGTGCATGCGGCGCGCCACGAATATCCGGAAACGCTGGCACCGGCGCTTGCCGCGCGCCCAGCGGTGCTGCTGGCCAGCCCGGCCCATTTGAAACGGCTGCCGGACCACCTCGACTGGCGCGGCGCGGCGGCCAACCTGCGCGCCGTGTTCTCGTCCGGCGGCATGCTGGACGCGGCGGCGGCCCATCACGCTGGTGCGCTGCTCGGGCAGGCGCCCATCGAAGTCTACGGCAGTTCCGAGACGGGCGGCATCGCGTGGCGCCGGCGCACGGCAACCGCCGCCGACGGCTGGACGCCGCTGCCGGGCGTCGCCTGGAAGCGCGGCGAGGACGGCCTGCTCGCCGTGCGTTCCGAGCCGGCTGGCGGCGACGACTGGCTGGTCCTTGCCGACCGCGTCGACGACCAGGAAGGCGGCCGCTTCGTGCTACGCGGCCGCGCCGACCGGATCGTCAAGATCGAGGAAAAGCGGATTTCGCTCGACGCCATCGAGGCGGGCCTGCTGGCAGGCGGCCTGGCGCGCGAGGCGCGGGTGCTTGCGTGTCCGGACGACGGCCACGGACGCCAGGTGCTGGCCGCCTTTGTGGTGCCGTCCGACGCCGGCCGCGCCGTGCTGAACGAGGGCGGCAGGACGGCGCTGAACGCCCACCTGCGCGCGCAGCTGGCATCCGGCCTCGAGGCCGTCGCGCTGCCGCGCCGCTGGCGCTACCTGGACGCGTTGCCCGTCGACGCGCGCGGCAAGACGACAGCGGCGCAACTCCTCGCGCTGCTGGCGCCGCCCGTGCGCCCGCGCCAGCCGGCCGTGCGCGTGCTGGAGCGGGACGAGGCACGGGTGCTGCTCGAACTGACCGTACCGTCCGACCTGTTGTACTTCGACGGACATTTCTGCGTGGCGCCCGTCCTGCCGGGCGTCGTGCAGGTCGACTGGGCCATCCGTTACGGCACGGCTTACCTGGGCCGCGCCGGCAGCTTCGCCGGCATGCAGGCCCTGAAATTCCAGCAGATGATCCGCCCGGAACAGCCGGTGCGGCTCGAACTGTCGCGCGACGCCGCCAGGTGCAGCCTCGCATTCCGTTACTTTTCCGAGGCCGGCGCCCACGCCAGCGGACGCATCCTGTTCGGGCCCGACCAACCATGCTGAACAAAAAATTCTCGCCCGCGCGCCAGAGCGCATTCGACGCCCGTTTCGATGCCCAGAAGATCGCCTTCGGTCCCGTCGTGTTCCAGTGCGTGCGCTACGCCTGGAAGCGCGGCATCCTGCAGGCGGTGGCCGACGCGGGCGACGCGGGCCGTTCCACCGCCGAGCTCCAGGCCGCGGGCGGCTGGAGCGAGTACGTGCTGAAGGTCGTGCTGGAGACTTGCCTGTCCGCCGGCGTCGTCTACCTGGAGGAGGGCCGCTGGGTGCTCGACAAGGCCGGCTTCGTCGTCCTGACCGATCCGATCACCCAGGTCAACATCGACTTCAACCACGACGTGTGCTACCAGGCGCTGTTCGACCTCGAACGCACGCTCGACGCCGAGCGGCCACTCGGCCTCAAAGTGTTCGGCGACTGGCCGACCCTGTACGAGGGCCTGTCCCAGTTGCCGGAGCCGGCGCGCACCAGCTGGCTCGCATTCGACCATTATTATTCCGACGTGTCGTTCCCCGCGATCCTGCCCGACGTGTTCGCGACCGCACCGCGCAAGCTGATGGACATCGGCGCCAACACGGGCAAGTTCGCGCTGGCCGCGCTGGCGTTCGACGCGAACGTCGAACTGCATGCCGTCGACCTGCCGGGCCAGCTGGCGGTCCTCGACGGCAACCTCGCCGCGGCCGGCCTGCGCGAACGTGCCGACCTGCATCCGACCGACATGCTGGACGACGCGGCGGCGCTGCCGGCCGGGATGGACGTCGTCTGGATGAGCCAGTTCCTCAGCTGCTTTTCCGAGGACGCCATCGCCAGCATCTTCCGCCGCGTCGCCGCCGCGCTGGCGCCGCGCGGCCAGGTGCTCGTGATGGACACGTTCTGGGACCGCCAGCGCTACGACATCGCGTCCTACTGCCTCATCAACACGTCGCCGTACTTCAACAACCTCGCCAGCGGCAACAGCAAGGTCTACGAGAGCGGCGACTACATCCGCCTCGCGCGCGCCGCCGGACTGGAGCTGCAGACGGCGCGCGACGGCATCGGTTATTGCCACTCGCTGCTGCGATTCGTGCGGGCGGAGAACGGCTGATGTTCCAACCCTGCGTCGTCATCCCCGTCTACAACCACGAACACGCGATTCAAGGTGTGCTCGCGCAGGTGCTCGCGCACGGCCTGCCCGTGATCCTCGTCGACGACGGCTGCTCGGCCGCGTGCGCCGCGGTACTCGACGGCCTCGCCGCCGCCCACCCGGACCTCGTCGTGCTGGAACGGCACACCGTCAACCAGGGCAAGGGCGGCGCGGTGCTGACGGGTTTCGAACGCGCCGTGCAGGACGGCTACACGCACGTGCTGCAGGTCGACGCGGACGGCCAGCACAGCGTGGCCGACGTGCCGCGCTTCCTCGCCGCCGCGCGCGCAGCGCCGCACGCCGTCGTTGCCGGCTGCCCGCTGTACGACGAATCTGTGCCGTCGCTGCGGCTGTATGCGCGCTACCTGACGCACGTCTGGGTCTGGATCAACACGCTGTCGCTGGCGATCCGCGATTCAATGTGCGGCTTTCGCGTCTATCCAGTCGCGCCGGTGCTGGCGCTGGCGCGCCGCCGCCGGCTCGGCCTGCGCATGAATTTCGACATCGAGATCCTCGTGCGCCTGTACTGGGACGGCCTCGCCATCGTCAACCTGCCCACGCGGGTGGCCTATCCGGAAGACGGTGTGTCGCATTTCAAGGCCTGGACCGACAACGTCCTGATCAGCCGCCTGCACATGACGCTGTTCTTCGGCATGCTGCCGCGCATACCCTCGCTGCTGGTGCGGGCATGGCGCGGGTAGGCGCGTCCGCCGGCGACTCGCGCCACTGGGCCGCCGTCAACGAGGCGACCTGCGTGGCCGGCATGCGCCTGCTGTTCTGGGTCTGCCGCACGTTCGGCCGCTGGCCGTTCCGCATCGTGCTTTACCCGGTGCTGCTGTGGTACGTGGCGACGCAGCCCCGCGCACGGCGGGCGTCGTCCGTCTACCTGGCGCGCGTGGGCCGGCCTGCCGGCGTGACGGGAGTTCTGCGCCATTTCGGCGCGTTCGCCGAAGCGATCCTCGACAAGATGCTGCTGTGGGGCGGCGCGTTCGATTTCGACCGCGTGCGCCTGCACGGCGCCGAGCCGCTGCTGGAACGCGCGCGCCGGGGCCAGGGCACGCTGCTCGTGTGCGCGCACCTGGGCAACCTCGACCTGTGCCGCGCGCTGTCGCTGCGCACGCCCGGCCTGTGCGTGACGGTGCTCGTGCACACGAAGCACGCGCAGGCTTTCAACGATGTGCTGGCGCAGCTCGACCCGAAGAGCCGCTTGAACCTGATGCAGGTGACCGACATGGACGCCGGGATGGCAATGCAACTGTCCGAGCGCATCGGGCGCGGCGAATTCGTCGTCATCGCCGGCGACCGCGTACCCGTGTCGCCCAACCCGCGCGTGGCGTTGGCGCCTTTCCTCGGCTGCACGGCCGCGTTCCCGATCGGCCCGTACGTGATGGCCGCGGTGCTGGGCTGCCCGCTGGCCGCGATGTTCGCCACCCGCACCGGCGGCGGCTACGACGTGCATTTCGAACCGCTGCGCGACAAGGTCGTGCTGCCGCGCCGCGAGCGCGCGCAGGCGCTGGCGGAACTGGCAGCCGTCTACGCGGCCCGTCTCGAGTACCACGCGCGCCGCGCGCCCCTCGAGTGGTTCAACTTCTACGATTTTTGGCATTTACCCGAAACGGATTCCCCCGATGCTGCTCAGTGACATCAACACGCCCCGGCGCACCGTGCGCTTCGACCGCTCGCGCCTGACGCTGGACGACATCGTCGCTATCGCGCGCGGCACCGCCCGCCCGGCGCTGTCGGACGACCCGGCGTTCCGCGCCGCCATCGCGCGCGGCGCCGACTTCCTCGACCGCCTGCTGCGCGAGGACGGCGTCGTGTACGGCGTCACGACTGGCTACGGCGATTCCTGCACCGTCGAGGTGCCGCTCGCGCTCGTGCCCGAGCTGCCGCACCACCTGTACACCTACCACGGCTGCGGCCTCGGCGCCCCCCTGACGGAAGCGCAGGCCCGTGCCGTGATGGGCGCGCGCCTCGCCTCGCTGTCCAAAGGCTATTCCGGCGTCAGCGTCGAGCTGCTCGATCAGATCGTGCGCCTGTTCGACGCCGGCCTCGTGCCCGTGATCCCGAGCGAAGGGTCGGTCGGCGCCAGCGGCGACCTGACGCCGCTATCGTATCTCGCGGCCGTGCTGTGCGGCGAACGCGAAGTGTTGCGCGACGGGGAGATCGTTCCCGCGGCGCAGGCGCTGCGCGACGCGGGCATCGCACCGCTGCGCCTGCGCCCGAAGGAGGGACTGGCCATCATGAACGGCACTGCCGTCATGACGGGCCTGGCCTGCCTCGCGTGGGACCGCGCCGCTTACCTGACGCGCCTCGTCACGCGCATCACGGCGCTGGCGTCGTTCGCGCTCGACGGCAACGACCACCATTTCGACGAGACGCTGTTCGCCGTGAAGCCGCACGCAGGCATGCAGGACGTCGCGGCGTGGCTGCGCCACGACCTGGAGTACGCCGGCCAGCTGGAACGCAACGGCAAGCGCCTGCAGGACCGCTATTCGATCCGTTGCGCGCCGCACGTGATCGGCGTGCTGGCCGATGCGCTTCCGTTCTTCCGCACCGCCATCGAGAATGAACTCAACAGCGCGAACGACAACCCGATCATCGACGCCGAGGGCGAGCGCGTGCTGCACGGCGGCCACTTCTACGGCGGCCATATCGCCTTCGCGATGGACGGCATGAAGAACGTCGTCGCGAACCTGGCCGACCTGCTGGATCGCCAGATGGCGCTGCTCGTCGACGCGCGCTACAACGCCGGCCTGCCGGCGAACCTGTCCGGCATGCAGGGCGAACGGGCGCCGATCAACCACGGGCTGAAGGCGCTGCAGATCAGCGCCTCGGCATGGACGGCGGAAGCGCTCAAGCTGACGATGCCGGCGTCCGTGTTCTCGCGCTCGACTGAATGCCACAACCAGGACAAGGTGAGCATGGGCACGATCGCCGCGCGCGACTGCCTGCGCGTGCTGGAACTGACCGAGCAGGTCGCCGCCGCCCTGCTGATCACGGTGCGCCAGGGCGTGTGGTTGCGCCGGCGCGTCGACCCCGCGAAGGCCCTGCCGGCGCCGCTGGCGCGCATGGTCGACCTGCTGGGCCAGGACATCGTCCCCGTCACCGAGGACCGCCGCCTCGACCCTGAACTGCACCTGCTGCTGGGCCGTATCCGCGACCAGGCCTGGAGCCTGTATGCGTAAGGCGAGGGTCCCGTCGCGCTGGAGCGCCGAAGCCGCGATCCAGGTGCAGTTCTACGATCTCGATCCGATGGAAGTGGTTTGGCACGGCAACTACGTGAAATACCTCGAGGTGGCGCGCTGCGCGCTGCTCGACAGCATCGGCTACAACTATGCCGAGATGAAGGCGTCCGGCTATATGTGGCCCGTCATCGACATGAACCTGCGCTATGCGGCGCCCGCGACGTTCGGCCAGCACCTGGTGGTGCGCGCCGAGATCGTCGAGTGGGAAAGCCGCCTGCGCATCGACTACCTGGTCAGCGACGCGGCCAGCGGCCGACGCCTGAACCGCGCGTCGACGACGCAGGTAGCCGTCGACATCGCCACCGGCGAGATGTGTTTCGTCTCGCCGCCCATCCTGTTCCAGAAGCTGGGAGTGCAAGCACCATGAAATATTTGTCCGCCGCCGGCCTGCTGCTGGCAGCGCTGCTGGGCGCGCCCGCGCACGCCGCCGCGCCCGTCGCGAAGATCCAGGCCATGCTGGCCAAGCCGGAGCAGCTGTGCGGCCGCTTCGAGCAGAGCAAGCAGCTGGCCGGCATGAAAAAGCCGCTGGCGTCGAGCGGGCGCTTCTGCGTCGTCGCCGGCAAGGGCGTCCTGTGGCGCACGCTGAAGCCTTTCGCCAACACGCTGCGCCTGTCGCGCGACGAGATCGTGCAGCTGCAGGGCGACCGCGTGGCGATGCGCATGGAGGCGAGCCGCGAGCCGACCGTCCGCATGATCAACGGCGTGCTGTTCTCGCTTCTGTCCGGCGACCTCGGTCAGCTCGACACGCTGTTCGAGGTCGACGGCACGGCGACCGACGGCGCCTGGAAGGTGGCGCTGAAGGCCCGCAGTCCGGCGCTGGCGCGGGCGATCGGCGCGATTTCGCTGGAAGGCGGCGCCTACGTGCGCACCATCCACATGGTGGAAGACAGCGGCGACCGCACCGACATCGTGTTCTCCGACATCAGGACCGGCCCCGGCGCGTTCCTGCCCGAAGAGGCGGCCCAGCTTTGACGACGCACCGCCGCCTGGCGCTGGCCTGGGCCGTCGTCGTGTGCCTGCTGGTCGGGCACAATGCCTGGCTGTGGCTGGGCAAGCGGATCGCGCCCGATACCGACATCCTCGCGCTGCTGCCGGCCGGAGAGCGCGATCCGGTGCTGCAGCGCTCGTTCACGCACATGGTCGACAGCGCCCAGCAGCGCGTCGTCGTGCTGGTCGGTGCCGCGCAGTGGAACGCTGCCGTGCGCGCGGCAGCCGCGTTCCAAAGCCAGTTGCGTGCGCACGCGGACCTGCTGAAAGAGGATGCCGGCGCCAACGCGCAGGCCGCGTGGCTCGATGGTTTCACGCCGCATGCGGCGCTGCTCGTCGGCGCGGCGGACGAGCGCGCGCTGCGCACGCAGCCGGCGGCGTACTGGACGGAGAATGCGCTGGCCCGCGCGTACGGCGCATTCGGCGGGCCGAAGCTGGGGAGCTTCCGCGACGACCCGTTCGGCCTGTTCGCCAACTGGATGCAGGAGCGCGCCGGCGAGACGCCCGTCCGTCCGCGCGACGGCCATTTGTATGTGGGCGGGGAAGGGCGCGAATACGTGCTGCTGACGTACACGCTGGCGCCGTCCGCATTCGCGCTGTCCGCGCAGCGGCGTGTGGTGCCGCTGCTGGACGCGGCGGCAGGCGCCGCGCGCCGCGCCGTGCCGGCGGCCGAGGTGATCGAGGCCGGCGTCGTGCTGCATGCGGCGGCCGCGGGCAGCCAGGCGAGCAGCGAGGTCGAGACGATCGGCGTCGGTTCGCTGGTGGGCATCGTGGTGCTGACGTGGCTGACGTTCCGCTCCGTGCGGCCGATCGGTCTCATCGTCCTGACCATCGGCATCGGCTTCCTCGGCGCGCTGTCCGTGTGCTGGCTCCTGTTCGGCCGCATCCACTTGCTCACGCTGGTGTTCGGCGCGAGCCTGATCGGCGTCGCCCAGGACTATGGCCTGTACTTCCTGTGCCACCGCCTCGGCGCGGCGCCGCAGGAAGACTCTGTGCGCCTGCTGGGTCGGTTGCTGCCCGGTCTCGGTCTCACTCTGCTGGCCGCCGTGATCGGCTACATGGGGCTCGCGCTGACGCCGTTCCCGGGTCTGCGCCACATGGCCGTCTTTTCCGCGCTCGGCCTCGTGTTCGCGTGGCTCACCGTCGTGTGCTGGTTTCCGCAACTGATCCAGCCCGGCACGTTGCGGCGCGGGTGGCTCGCGCGCCGCTACCGTGGCCTCATCGCGCACTGGCCGCGGGTGTCGGCGCGGCCGCCGGTACTGGCCGTGCTCGCGCTGCTGGCGGCCGGCGCGGCCGTGGGCTGCGCGCGCCTGGGCGTGGACGACGACATCCGCTCGCTGCAATCGTCGCCGCAGCACCTCGTGCGCGACCAGATCAAGCTGGGCCGCCTGCTGGACGCGCCCACGCCCGTCCAGTACTACCTCGTGCGCGGCGCATCGGACGAACAGGTGTTACAGCGCGAGGAAGCGCTCAAGCGCCGCCTCGACCCGCTCGTCGCGCGCGGTGACCTGACCGGGTACCAGGCGCTGTCGAACTGGGTGCCCTCGGCGCGCACGCAGGCCGACCGCCTCGCGCTGCTGGATGCGACCGTGCTCGCGCCGGATGGCCCGCTGGCCGCGCTGGCGCAGACGCTCGGCGAGGACCGCGACTGGGTCGCGGCCACGCGCGCGCACCTGCGCGACCGCGCGGCGCCCTTGACTGCGGAAGCGTTCCTGCGCACGCCGGCCAGCGAACCGTGGCGCCACCTGTGGCTGGGCGAGGTGGGCGGCGTCCACGCCAGCATCGTCGCGCTGCGCGGCATGCGTTATGCGGCCATCCCCGCGCTGAGCCGCGCGGCCGACGGGCTGGAAGGCGTGCAATGGGTCGACAAGGTCGGCGGCATCTCGGCCGTGCTGGGCCGCTATCGCGCGGTCATGGGCGCCGTCGTGCTCGGGGCCTATGTGCTCGTGTTCCTGGCGCTGCTGCCGCGCTACCGTGGCCGTACCTGGCGCGTGCTGGCGCCGACGGCCGCCGCCAGCGTGCTCACCCTGGCCATCCTCGGTGTCAGCGGCCAGCACCTGCAACTGTTTCACGTGCTGGCCCTGATGCTGCTGCTGGGCGTGGGCGTCGACTACGGCATCTTCATGCAGGAAGAGCGGCAGCAGGGCGACGATGCGCCATGGCTCGCCGTCGGCCTGTCCGCGACGAGCACGCTGCTGTCGTTCGGCCTGCTGGCGCTGTCCGGCACGCCGGCGCTGCGCGCGTTCGGGCTCACCATGCTGCTCGGGACGGCGCTCGTCTGGCTCGCCGCCCCGTGTTTCACCGTCACCACGAAGGAGCGCCATGAAGCGACCGTCACTGTCTGACCTGGGCGCCGGCCTCGTTGCCGCGCTGCTGCTGGCCGGCTGCACCCGCGCGCCGGAAGCACCGGCACGCCTCGGCCTGCGCCTGTCACCCGCCGCGCTGGGCACCGCCATCAGCGTGCAGCAGCACCTGACCGTCGAACGGCCCGGCGCCACGAACGATCTCGACGTCGCGCTTGAAGTGGATGCCGCGCACGTGGGCCTCGTCGGCCTCGCGTTCGGCCAGCGCGTGCTGAGTCTCGATTTCGACGGCACCGCCCTGAAGGAATGGCGCCACACGATGCTGCCGGCCCAGGTGCGCGCGGCCGACGTGCTGGAAGACCTGCAGCTGACGCTGTGGCCCGTCGCTGCGATCGCGCAGGCGCTGCCGCCCGGCTGGCACATCGAGGAGCAGGGGCTCACGCGCACGCTGCGCCGCGACGGCGAGGTGATCGCGACGATCACATATGGCGGCATGCCGCGCTGGCAGGGCAAGGCGGTGCTCGACAATGTGCGCTACCACTACCGGCTGACCATCGAGTCGGCTTCCGAATGAGGTCCAACATGCTGTACCTGAACGATTGCGCGCTGTTGTGCGCACTGGGCGACGAGCGCGGCACGATCGCGCGGCGCCTGCTCGACGGCGTGGAGGGCGGCCTCACCGTGTCTGACGCCTGCTCGCCCGGCCGTCCGCTGCCGCTGGGCCGCGTGGACGCCGCGCTGCCCGCCGTGGATCATCTGCCGCTGGTGCTGCGCAGCCGGAACAACCAGCTGGCAATGGCCGCGCTGGCGCAGATTCGGCCCGCCGTCGACGCGGCCATTGCCCGCTACGGCGCGCACCGTGTCGGCGTCGTCGTCGGCACCAGCACGTCGGGCGTGGCCGCCACCGAGGCCGCGCTGGCCGCGCGGCTGCACACCGGCGCGCTGCCGGACGGCTTTCATTACGGCCAGCAGGAAATGGGATCGCCGGCCGCACTGCTGGCGCGTGAACTCGCGCTCGGCGGACCGGCCTACGTCCATTCGAGCGCGTGCTCGTCGAGCGCCAAGGCGCTGGCCAGCGCGGCGCGCCTGATCCGCATGGGCTTGTGCGACGCGGTGGTCACGGGCGGCGTCGACACGCTGTGCGGCTTCACGGTCGCCGGCTTTTCGGCCCTCGAATCCGTCAGCGCCGCGCGCTGCAATCCGCTCTCCGCCGCCCGCAACGGCATCAACCTGGGGGAGGGCGCGGCGCTGTTCCTCATGTCGCGCGAACCGGCCGCCGTGGCGCTGTGCGGCTGGGGCGAATCGTCCGACGGGCACCACATGTCGGCACCGGATCCGGCCGGCGTTGGCGCGGGCCTGGCGATGCGCGAGGCGCTGCGGCGCGCGGGCATCCAACCGTCCGACGTCGACTACATCAACCTGCACGGCACCGCGACCGTCCAGAACGACGCGATGGAGTCGCACGCCGTCGCCGACCTGTTCGGGCCCGGCGTTGCCGTCAGTTCGACGAAACCGTTCACGGGCCACACGCTGGGCGCGGCGGGCGCCGTCGAAGCGGCGTTCTGCTGGCTGGCGATGCAGGACGATAACCCGGCGGGCAAGCTGCCGCCGCACCTGTGGGACGGCGCGCAGGATCCCGCGCTGCCCGCACTGAACGTGGTGCGTCCTGGCACGCGCCTGGGCCGCCCGCTGCGCTGGGCGCTGAGCAATTCGTTCGCATTCGGCGGTTCCAACGCGACCCTCGTGTTCGGGAGGTCGGATTGAGCCTGCCCGACATCCGCACGCTGGTGCCGCACAGCGGGACCATGTCGCTGCTGGGCCGGCTCCGCGCCGCCGACGCCGAGACCTTGTGCGCCGAAGTGGCGATCGGCGCCGGCACGCTGTTCCTGGACGGCGGCGCCGTGGGGGCCTGGGTCGGCGTCGAGTACATGGCGCAGGCCGTGGCCGCGCACGCCGGTTACGGCGCGCGCCTGCGCGGCGAGGTGGTGCGCGTGGGCTTCTTGCTCGGCACCCGGCGTTATGCGTGTACCGTCCCGGCATTCCCGGCCGGGAGCGTGCTGCACGTGCATGTGCAGCGCGTGCTGCAGGGCGAGAACGGCCTGGGCGCCTACGACTGCCGCATCGTCGACGGTGCCGGCGGCGCCGAATGGGCGAGCGCCACGATCACCGTCTTCCAGCCCGACAATGTAGAAGAGTTTTTGCAACGGAGTTCCGAATGAGTAGTATCGATAAAAGTGTGCTGGTGACCGGCTCGTCGCGCGGCATCGGCAAGGCGATCGCGCTGCGCCTGGCGCGCGACGGCTACCGCGTGGTGGTGCATTGTCGCAGCCGCCGCGCGGAGGCCGACGCGGTGGCGGCCGAGATCGAGGCCGCCGGCGGCAGCGCGCGCGTGCTGCAGTTCGACATTGGCGAGCGCGACGCCACGGCCACGGCGCTGCTGGCGGACATCGAGTCGCACGGCTGCTACTACGGCGTCATCTGCAATGCCGGCGTCGCGCGCGACACGGCCTTTCCCGCCATGACCGGCGAGGAATGGGACCAGGTGCTGGGCACGAACCTGGACGGCTTCTTCAACGTCCTGAACCCGGTCGTGATGCCGATGGTCCAGCGCCGCAAGCCGGGCCGCATCGTGACGATGGCGTCCGTGTCGGGCCTGATCGGCAACCGCGGCCAGGTCAACTACAGCGCAGCCAAGGCAGGCATCATTGGCGCGACCAAAGCGCTCGCGCTGGAACTGGCCAAGCGCGCCATCACCGTCAACTGCGTGGCGCCGGGCCTGATCGAGACCGACATGATCGGCGAGGTGCCGCTGGACGAAGCGCTGAAGCTGATCCCCGCGCGCCGCGTGGGCCGGCCGGAGGAGGTGGCGGCGGCCGTCAGTTACCTGATGTCGGAGGATGCCGGCTACGTCACGCGCCAGGTCATTTCCGTCAACGGAGGTCTCGCATGAAGCGCGTCGTCGTCACCGGCATGGCCGGCATCAGCCCGCTGGGCAACGACTGGGAGTCGATCCGCGCCCGCCTGGCCGAGGGCCGTAACGCCATCGTGCGCATGGCGGCCTGGGACGATTACGAAGGCCTGAACACGCGTCTCGGCGCGCCCGCCGCGCCGTTCGAGCTGTCCGAGCGCTACCACCGCAAGGCGATCCGCAGCATGGGCCGCGTTGCGCTGATGGCCACGCGCGCCAGCGAACTCGCGCTGGCCGACGCCGGCCTGCTCGACCATCCGCTGCTCACGAGCGGCAGGATGGGCATCTCGTTTGGCTCGTCGGCCGGTACCCCCAGCGCCATCGGCGACTTCGGCCGCATGATGGAAGAGCGCACGACGAAGGGCATCAACGCGACCACCTACATCAAGATGATGGCGCACACGGCGCCCGTCAACATCGGCGTGTTCTTCGGCGTCACGGGCCGCGTGTTCACGACGTCGTCCGCCTGCACGTCGGGCAGCCAAGGCATCGGCTACGCCTACGAGGCGATCAAGACGGGCAAGCAGACGGCGATGATCGCCGGCGGCGCCGAGGAACTGTGCGCGACGGAGGCCGCCGTGTTCGACACGCTATTCGCGACCAGCGTGCGCAACGACGCGCCGCACACGACGCCGCGCCCGTTCGACCGGGCCCGCGACGGCCTCGTGATCGGCGAAGGCGCAGGCTGCCTGATCCTGGAAGAGCGCGAGCATGCGCTGGCGCGCGGCGCCACGGTGTACGCGGAGATCGTCGGTTTCGGCACCAACAGCGACGGCTGCCACGTCACCCAGCCTAACGCGGACACGATGCGCATCGCGATGGAACTGGCGCTGGAGGATGCCGGCCTGGCGCCGGCGGCCATCGGCTACGTCAACGCCCACGGCACGGGCACGCAGCACGGCGACGTCGCGGAGACGGCGGCAACGAGCACCGTGTTCGGCGCGCATATGCCGATCAGCTCTCTGAAGAGCTACATGGGGCACACGCTGGGTGCCTGCGGCGCGCTCGAAGCGTTGATCAGCATCCGGATGATGCGCGAGGGCTGGTTCGCGCCGACCATCAACCTCGACGAGATCGACCCGGAGTGCGGGGCGCTCGACTATATTCGCGGCGAAGGGCGGCGCCTCGATTGCGAATACGTCATGTCGAACAATTTTGCGTTCGGCGGCATCAACACGTCGCTGATCTTCAAGCGGTAGTTTCACCACAACCTAGAAACGGAGAAAAAATGAATAACAAGCACCGGACCATCCTGCTGGCATCGGCAATTGCAAGCGTCGCGCTGCTGCAGGGTTGCGCGACGAGCATCAAGGCATCGTCGACGGCCAATCCGCCGCCCGCGAAACCGTTCTCGGCCTATAGCCGCATCGAGGTCAAGCCCGTCGTGTTCAAGGACGGCTACAAGGGCGACGTCGCCGGCCTGGCCAAGATCGACGAAAACTTCAAGAAAGACCTGGCGCCGCGCCTGGCGCAGTGGAACAGCCGCGCGGCCGACGGCAATACGCTCGTGGTCGAGCCGGTGGTGGAAGAAATGTCCTTCAAGCATGGCGCCAAGCGCGTGCTGCTGGGGCCCCTGGCCGGCAGCTCGGGCGTGCTGATGCGCGTGACGTTCCGCGACAACACCGGCAAGGTCATCGCGACGCCGGAATTCTTCCAGCGGACGGCGGCCTTCAGTGGTGGCTATTCGTTCGGCATCAACGACAACATGATGCTGACCCGGGTGGCGAACTTGGCCAGCGGCTATATCGTCGCCAACTTCGACAAGGCCGTCGGCGGGCCGACGGGTGCCGACGACCAGGCCGTCAAAGCCAACTGACCGGGAGAACACCGTGACGATCAAGACGATGAAGGCGGTACTGGCCTGCGCACTGCTGGCGCTGGGCGTGACGACGGCGGCACATGCGCGCGACACCAAGCTCCTGCTGCCGTTGTCCGCCGCGATGAGCGCGAACGACGCGCAGACGCGCCTGGGTGACTCGGTGAAATTCTATTTCGGTAATCAGCCAACGCCGAAGGTGCTGGAGCGTCTCGGATCCGACAAGACCAGCCAGAAGACCAATTCGTTCGGCAAATCGCCAGAAAAGGCATGCAACTGGGCGTTCTTGTCGGCCATGCTGCGCCTGCAACAGCGCGCCCGCGAGCTGGGCGCCGACGCCGTGATCAACATCGTCAGCAACTACAAGAACGAGGAAATGTCCAGTGACACCCAGTTCGAATGCCACGACGGGGCGATCATGTCGGGCGTGGCGCTGAAGGGCGAGTTCGTCAAGCTGGCCAAATGACGGACCGGGTGGCGCTCGTCCGCCTGCTCGAGGTGCGTACCCTGGACGACTCGGTGCTGGCGCGATGCACCGCGATGCTGGACGATTCGGAGCGCCAGCGCCTGGCCCGCTTCGTCCGGCGCGAGCGCCGCAACCAGTTCATCGCCGGCCGGGTGCTGGCACGGCGGACGCTCGGCGCCGTGCTGGGCGTGGCGCCAGAGGCCGTGCGCCTGGTCGAGCGTCCGGGCGCCGCGCCGGCCCTGGCCATGCCCGCTGCCGGCGCGGCCGGCTTCAGTATTTCTCATAGCGGGCTGTGGATCGCGTGCGCGGCCAGCGCAACGGGCCGGGTCGGACTGGATGTCGAGGTCGTCGATCCGGCGCGTGACATCGCCGTGCTCGCTCCCTACGCATTCGATGCGTCTCAGCAAGCTTGGCTCGCCGCACGCCCAACGGCAACCCGCGTGTCCGATTTCTATCGTGCCTGGAGCACGCTGGAGGCGCGTTTCAAGCTGGGCACGGTGGCTGCGGCGACGTTCGACCTGTCCCGCCCCGGGCTGGCGATCGTCGTATGCAGCGAGCATGCACTGACGGCGCCGCCCGCTGTGGAGTCCGATCGCTTGTGACGCGCTGGCCGCTCAGCGCGACATCCCGACCAGCTTGTGCACGAGTTCCGACGACGTCGACGCCGAGAACTTGCGCATCAGCTTGGCGCGGTGCATCTCCACCGTGCGCGGCGACAGATCCGTCTCGCGCGCGATCACCTTGCTCGTCTTGCCTTCGACGAGCAGCGCCGCGATCTCGCGCTCGCGCGGGGTCAGCTCGGCCGTCACGGGGCGCTTCTCGCTGACGTCCTCGAACGTCCAGACGCCGGCGCCCAGCGGCTCGGCCGGGTCGAGCGCGCGTCCGGTCACGTGGCACCAGAACAATTCCCCATTTCCTCGCCGCATGATGCGCTCGTCCGAGTAGCGGCCCTTCGCGTTCATGATCGGAATGATGCGGTCGCCCGTGCGCAGGAACTCGTCCATGGTCGGGTAGAGTACCGAGAACGACTGGCCGTCGAGCTGTGTGCGCTGGTAGCCGAACATGGCCGCCAGGGCGTGGTTGCACGACTGGATCACGCGGTTCACCGAAATGCACATGCCGACGGGCGCGTGCTGGAAAATCATCTCGTAATCGATGGCGTATGATGCGTTCATTTGATGGTAGTCGACTGTCCCCACAGGAGGCCTTGCCGGTATTTCTACGGTATTGTGCTTCGGTGGGCGCTATTTTATTCTGCAATTCTACTCTGCTGTACAGAACCTCATTATTAAAGGGACGGGTATGAACAAAGTGTATCCTGATGCGCGCTCGGCGCTCGAAGGGGTGGTTGCGGACGGCCAGACGATCGCCGTGGGCGGTTTCGGCCTGTGCGGTATTCCCGAGGCGCTCATCGCCGCGCTGCGCGATTCCGGCGTCAAGAACCTGACGGCCATTTCGAACAACGCCGGCGTCGACGACTTCGGCCTGGGCCAGCTGCTCACCACGCGCCAGATCAGGAAGATGATCTCGTCCTACGTGGGCGAAAACAAGGAATTCGCGCGCCAGTACCTGGCCGGCGAACTGGAACTGGAATTCACGCCGCAGGGCACGCTGGCCGAGAAGCTGCGCGCCGGCGGCGCCGGCATCCCCGCCTTCTTCACCAAGACCGGCTACGGCACCATCGTCGCGGAAGGCAAGGAAACCCGCGAATTCGACGGCGAGATGTACGTGATGGAACGCTCGCTCGTTCCGGACGTCTCGCTCGTGAAAGCCTGGAAGGCCGACCGCGCCGGCAACCTCGTGTTCCGCAAGACGGCGCGCAACTTCAATCCGAACGTGGCCACCGCAGGCAAGGTCTGCATCGTGGAAGTCGAGCAGCTGGTCGAGATCGGCGAGATCGATCCGGACCAGGTGCATACCCCGAGCATCTTCGTGCACCGCATCGTTCACAACCCGACACCGGAAAAGCGCATCGAACAGCGCACCGTGCGTCAAGCATAAGACCAGGGGAGACAGACATGGCATGGACTCGTGATGAAATGGCCGCGCGCGCGGCCAAGGAACTGCAGGACGGTTTTTACGTGAACCTGGGCATCGGCCTGCCCACGCTGGTGGCCAACTACGTCCCGAACGATATCGAAGTGTTCCTGCAGTCGGAAAACGGCTTGCTGGGCATCGGCCCGTTCCCGACCGACGCCGAAGTGGACGCCGACCTGATCAACGCCGGCAAGCAGACCGTCACCGCGCTGCCGGGCGCCGCCTATTTCAGCTCGGCCGATTCGTTCGGCATGATCCGCGGTGGCAAGATCAACCTGGCGATCCTCGGCGCGATGCAGGTATCGGAAAAGGGCGATCTCGCCAACTGGATGATCCCAGGCAAGATGGTCAAGGGCATGGGCGGCGCGATGGACCTCGTGGCCGGCGTCAAGCGTGTCGTCGTCGTGATGGAACATGTGGCGACGGCCAAGGATGGCTCGACGAGCCACAAGATCCTGAAAAAATGCGACCTGCCGCTGACGGGCGTCGGCGTCGTCGACCGCATCATCACCGACCTGGGCGTCATCGACGTCACCGACACCGGCCTCAAGCTCGTCGAGCTGGCGCCGGGCGTCACCAAGGATGAAGTCGTGGCCGCCACGTCGGCCGAGCTGGACGTCTCCAGCGTGTGATGTCCTTCCGGGCGGCACTGCGGTGCCGCCCGTCATCTCCGTCCTTCAGCGCAGCTCCCACACGTACTGGACCGGTTGCCAGGAAGACACTGGCTGGCCGTTGCGCAGTGCCGGTGCGAACCGGCAGCGGTGCAGGGCGTCGCGGGCCGCCTCGTCCATGCTGGCGTAGCCGCTGGAGCGCAGGATGGTCGAGTCCGTGACGACGCCGGAGGCGTTCACGCGGAAGCTCACCGTGACCGTACCCTCGTGGCCCGCCGCGATGTCGGCCTGCGGGTATTGCGGTTTCTTGCAGCTGGAGAAATCCGCAACCGCGGACCGCGTCAGGCCGGCCGTCGCGGTGGCAATCGGGCCATCCCGGGTCGACAGCGCGTAGGCGCTCGCCGCGCACGCCAGGGCGAGGCCGAGCACGGGAATCGCGGCGCGCCAGTCCAGCGCCTGCGGATCCGGACGGACCAGGCGGCGGATGCGCGCCATCAGGTCGCCGCCGGCCGCGGCCTGGGCCAGGTGGTGCCCCGAAAACTGCAGGCGCTCCAGTTCCGACAGTGCCCGGGCCAGGCGGCGCGGCTCGCCCAGCCGGCGCGCGGCGAAGTCGTCGGCGATCTGCTCGCGCTCGTGGCGGATGCGGCGCGAGATCCACCACACGGCCGGGTGATAGAACAGCAGGGCCTCGATCACGTTCTGCACGAGGTTGACGAGGTAGTCGTGGCGCCGGACATGGCCCAGCTCATGCGCCAGCAGCGCTTCCAGCAATTGTGGCGGCATGCCCGTCACGAGGGCGGCCGGCACGAGCACGACGGGCCGCCAGAAGCCGGCCGTGACCGGACTCGCCAGGCCGTCGACGATGCGCAGGCGCACGGTGCGGTCGATGCCGCAGCGGGCGGCCAGTTGGGCCAGCCTCGATTGCCACACGCGTTCCGCGGCGCTGCCGGCCTGTGCCGGCGCGGCGCGTCCACCCGTGGCGCGTCGCACCCATACCAGCCCCATCGCCATGCGCAGCCCGAGCGCCCCCGCGCAGGCCGCCCATGCGCCGACGACCCAGTCGAGATGCCGCTGCAGCAGGCCGAGCAGGCCGGCCGCGTCGAGCAGCACCGCCGCCGATGCCGGCGCCAGCGGCAGGGCGTGCGCGGCCTGCGCGTCGTGCCCGGCCTGCAGCATCATGACGAAGTCGGCGGCCGGCCACACGAAGCACAGCAGCAGCGCGCCGCATGCGACGGCATAACGGCGTTCCGGCCGGGCGTTGCGCAGCGCCATGAGCAGCACTGCCGTCGTGCAGCCGATCAGCGCGCCTTGCCACACGAAGTGCAGCAACGCCCATCCGAGGCCGGGCACGAACGACTGCGACAGCGTGGCCAGGAATCCGGTCACCACGTCAGGCAGGTGCGACGGCAGTGGCGCGAGCGGACTCGTCGGCAGCAATACCGATAACAGCCCGGTGACGAGCCCGGCGCTCATTGTTCGTCTCCGTCTTTCAGCAGTTGTTCGATCTCATCGCGCTCCTTTTTCGAGATGCCGCTCTTGAGTGCGGCCAGCACCAGCGCCTTGGCCGACCCGGCGAAGGCGCGCTGCATCAGGTCCTTCAGCAAATTCGTCTGCAGCGATTCCTGCGCGTGGGCCGGTGCGTACACGTGAGACCGTTCGCTCTCGTCGCGGATCAGCAAACCTTTGCCGTGCATGATCTGCATCAGGCGGAGCACGGTCGCGTACGTCACCTCCGGACGTTCCTTGACGATGTCTTCGTGAACCCGGCGCGCCGTGGCCGCGCCCAGCGGCCAGAGTACCTGCAGCAGGTCGAGTTCGGCGGGCGTCGGCCTGGGCGGGGCGGGGGATTTGGCCATGGCGGTGTTTCGGAACGTGGTCGATAAATCTAGACTAACTCGTCTAGATCAAGTTGTCTACAAGTTTATTTTCCATGCGCTGGCTTGTTTCCGCAGACTGTCCGGCACTACCATAGACATCACTGTCTACATAAAAAAGGGAGTGTCCATGCTGAAAACCCGCCTGCGCGCGAGCGCCCTCGTCCTGCTGCTGGCTTCGAGTGGCGCCGGCGCGTCGTCCGTCCCCGATTATCCGTTCGTGCACGTCACCGGGAGTTCGTTCCAGGCCGTCGTACCCGACCTCGCCAGCCTCGATTTCGAGATCGTCGCGCCCGATGCCGACCCGGCCGCGGCGCGCGCCGTCGTCGAGGCGCGCGTGGGCGAGGTGCGCGACCTGGCGCGGCAGTTCGGCATCGAGGCCGACGATGTCGTCGTGCGCGAGGTGCGGCAAGGCATCCGCAAGGAGGAAAAGGCCGCGAACGGCGGGCCGCTGTACGAACTGCGCTGCGACGTCCACATCAACGTGCGCAACGTCGCCAACTGGGCCGCGCTGGCCGGCGGCCTGCTCGGCAAACCGAACCTCGACGGCTTCGCGTCCGCTTTTGACCGCACCGACATGGACACCATCCACGACGAACTCGTGACCCAGGCCATCCAGGACGCGCGCCGCCAGGCCGAGGTGATGGCGGCCGCGGGCGGACGGCGCGTCGGCGGCCTCATGGGCGCGACGCCGGAAGCGCTGAAGAACCTCAGCACGGCGATGGGCCTGGAACGAGCCGACTTCCGGCGCGACGGCGGTGCGGACCGGGCGCGCGCCCAGGACGTCGATCGCGAGCAATTGCTGGCCGTGCCGGCGCTGAAGCTGCGCCAACCCGTCGATGTCATCTTCCGCCTGGAAAACCTGCCGCGCCGCACGCGCTGACCGCATGAATGCTTGAGGCAGCACAGGCGCCGGACGGGAGCCTTGCGCCGCCGCGACGGTCAAACCCGGCATGACCGCCGACACCGCCGCCGACCGTGCCGCCCGCCGCCGCTTCGCGGCCGAGCTGTGGGGCGTGATGCGCGCCAACCGCGGGCGGGTGGCGGTGTCCATCGTCCTGTTGCTGGCCGCGAAAGTGGCGACGGTGGCCGTGCCGCTGCTGCTCAAGCGCATCATCGACGCGTTTTCGCAGGCGACGCTGCCCGCGCTGCTGCCCTGGTATCTGCTGGTGGGCTATGCGCTGCTGCGCTTCGCGAGCACGCTGTTCAACGAATGGCGCGACCTGCTGTTCGCGCGCGTGACGCTGAGCACGGTCTCGGCGTATGCGGGCAAGACGTTCGCGCACCTGCATGCGCTCGGGCCGCGCTTCCATGCCCGGCGCCAGGTCGGCAGCCTGTTGCCGGACATCGACCGCGGCACCAGCGGCATCGCCTACCTGCTGGGCGTCGGGCTGTTCACGATCGTGCCGACACTCGTCGAGATCGGCCTCGTGCTCGCCATCATGCTGCGCCGCTATCCGGCGGGCTACGCCGCCATCATCGTCGCGACCTTCCTCCTGTACGCGGGCTTCACGCTCGTGTTCACGGCGCGGCGCGTCGTCTACCAGCGGCGCGTGAACAAGCTCGATTCACGCGCCAAGGGCCAGCTGGCGGACAGCGTGCTGAACTACGATACCGTGAAGTACTTCACGAACGAGGGCCACGAGGCGGCGAAGTTCGCGGCCACGATGGACCGGTGGCGCGACGCGGGTGTCAAGAACCAGCGCGCGCTGTTCCTGCTGCACGTGGGGCAGAGCGGCGTGATCGCGCTGGGCGTCGCCGCCATCATGCTGCTGGCGGGGCAGGACGTGCTGGCGGGCCGGATGCGCGTGGGCGATCTCGTGCTGATCAATGCGTACGCGTTGCAGGTCTGCCTGCCGTTGAACGCCCTGGGCTTCGTGTACCGGGAATCGCGCGACGCGTGGGTCAACGCGGAGCGCCTGTTCGCCCTGCTGGGCGAGCAGCCGGAGATGCCGGACCTGCCGGGGCAGCCCGCGCTCGTGCCCGGCGCGGGCGAGGTGGTGTTCGAGCACGTGGGATTCGACTACGAGCCGGGCCGCACCGCGCTCGACGACGTCAGCCTGCGCATCCCGCCCGGCACCACGCTGGCCGTCGTCGGACGTAGCGGTTCGGGCAAGTCGACGCTGGCGCGGCTGCTGTTGCGTTTCTACGACCCCGACCGGGGACGTATCCTCATCGACGGGCAGGATATCCGCCGTTGCAGCCCCGCCAGTGTGCGCCGCGCGATCGGCGTCGTGCCGCAGGATGCCGCGCTGTTCAACGACACGGTGGCCAGCAACATCGGCTACGCGCGCGCGGGCGCGGGGCGCGAGGAGATCGTGGCGGCGGCGCGGGCGGCGCAACTGCACGAGACGATCGCCGCGCTGCCGGACGGCTACGACAGTCCGGTCGGCGAGCGGGGCGTGAATTTTTCCGGCGGCGAGCGCCAGCGCATCGGCATCGCGCGCGCGATCCTCAAGCAGCCCGTGATCCTCGTGTTCGACGAGGCGACGTCGGCGCTCGATGCCGTGTCCGAACATGCGATCGTGAAGGAGCTGGAGCGCCTGTCGGTGCAGCGCACGACGCTCGTCATCGCGCACCGGCTGTCGACCATCGTGCATGCGCACGCGATCATCGTCATGGACCGGGGCCGCGTCGTGGAGCGGGGCACGCACGAGGAACTGTTGCGGAGGAACGGCGTGTATGCGCGGTTGTGGCTGTTGCAAAAAAAAACGCCGGGCGAACCCGGCGTTTGAACGAGGAATCGTTCCCTGTCCTGGCTTACGCGGCTTCGCGGACCGGGTGCAGGTCGCCGGTCGCGTCGTCCGGGCTCGGATTCTTCAGCTCGGCGGTCAGGCGCTCTTTGTCCAGCTCGCCTTCCCATTTCGACACGACGACCGTGGCGACACCGTTGCCGATGATGTTGGTCAGCGCGCGGCATTCGCTCATGAATTTGTCGATGCCGAGGATCAGGGTCATGCCGGCCACCGGGATGGTCGGGACGACGGCCAGCGTGGCGGCCAGCGTGATGAAGCCGGCGCCGGTGATGCCCGAGGCACCTTTCGAGGTCAGCATCGCCACGCCCAGGATCGTCAGTTCCTGCGTCAGGGTCAGTTCCGTGTTCGTGGCCTGGGCGACGAACAGGGCGGCCATCGTCATGTAGATGTTGGTGCCGTCCAGGTTGAACGAGTAGCCGGTCGGCACGACGAGGCCCACGACCGATTTCGGGCAACCCATTTTTTCCAGCTTGCGCATCAGGGCCGGCAGGGCGCTTTCCGACGAGCTCGTACCGAGGACGATCAGCAGCTCTTCCTTGATGTAGGCGAGGAAGCGGAAGATCGAGAAGCCGGTCAGGCGGGCGATGGTGCCGAGGACGATGGCGACGAACAGGAAGCAGGTCAGGTAGAACGAACCGACGAGCGAGGCCAGCGGGATCAGCGACTTGACGCCGTATTTGCCGATGGTGAAGGCCATGGCGCCGAATGCACCGATCGGGGCGACTTTCATGATGATGTTCACGACGCCGAAGATGGCGTGCGACATGTCGTCGATGAAGCGGGTCAGCGGACGGCCGCGTTCACCCAGCATCGACAGCGCGAAGCCGAACAGGATCGCGATCAGCAGGACTTGCAGGATTTCCCCTTTGGCGAACGCATCCACGAACGTGTTCGGGATGATGTTCATGAGGAAGTCGGTCGTGGTCAGCGCCTTGGTCTTCTCGGTGTACTGCGCGATCGAGTGCGTGTCCAGCGTGGCCGGGTTGACGTTGAAGCCGGCGCCCGGCTTGATCACGTTGGCGACGAGCAGGCCGATGGCCAGTGCGAACGTCGACACGATCTCGAAGTAGAGCAGCGCCTTGCCGCCGACGCGGCCGACCTTTTTCATGTCCTGCATGCCGGCGATACCGGCGACGACGGTACAGAAAATCACCGGGGCGATGATCATCTTGATCAGTTTGACGAAGCCGTCTCCCAAAGGCTTCATCGCGGTTGCGATGCCCGGATCGTAGATACCCAGCAGGACGCCTACGATAATCGCAAACAATACCTGGACATAAAGGACTTTATAGAATGGTTTTTTCATGGCTAGGCTTCATGCGCTATTGGTAACACCGTCATCATCACGCAAAATATCTGCATCGGCTATTGTGGAAAACCGCAACGCCGTAGCCGATATCAGGAATGCCGATCGGTGAATGACGCTCATTGAATCCCTGGCTGATTCCGATACACCATTCCGCCCTTCATCACGAATCCCACCTTGCGTAGCGCAGCAATATCCGCCGTCGGATCGCCGTCGACCGCGACGACGTCCGCCAGCATGCCGTTGCGGATCGCGCCCAGGTCCTTGCGGTCGAGGATGCCGGCGGCGACGACCGTCGCCGCGCGCAACGCTTCCGTCGGGCTCATGCCCAGGCGGACCATCCACTCCAGTTCGCGCTCGTTCGTGCCGTGCGCAAACACGCCGACGTCGCTGCCGTTGCCGATGGTCACGCCCAGCTTGCGGGCGAGGCGGAAGGCGCGCTCGGCCTGCTGCATCGCGGGCGTGGGCGCGCCGCCGCGGACGTGGCGCTGGAAGTATTCGCCGATCGCTTCCGGCGCCGTCAACGTGGGCACGTACGCCACCTTGCGTTCCAGCATCAGCCTGAACGTCGCTTCGCTCGCGCCATAGCCGTGTTCGATCGTGTCGGCGCCGGCCAGCACGGCCAGGCGGATCGCGTCGTCGCTGCTCGCGTGCGCCGCCACCTTGCGGCCACCGGCGTGCGCGGCCGCGACGATCGCCTTCATTTCCTCGAGCGTGAACGTGGGGCGCGTGCCGCCGTCCGGACCCGTGCGGTAGTCGGCATAGAATTTGATCCAGTCGGCGCCGTGGGCGGCCTGCTCGCGCACGGCCTTCGTCGCCTCGTCCGCGCCCGTCGCCTGCTGGGCGCCGTACGGGATGTCCATGTCTGGACGATAGCTGCGCTCGGCCGGGCCGTAGCTCGCCGTGGCGACGATGGCGCGCGTGGCGACGAGCAGGCGCGGGCCGGGGATCTGTCCTTCCTCGATCGCGCGCTTGATGCCGACGTCCGCATAGCCCGCGCCTTCCGTGCCGAGGTCGCGCAACGTGGTGAAGCCGGCCTGCAGGGTGTCGGCCGCGTGGCGCACGGCCAGCGCGACGCGGTAGGCCGGCGCTTCCTTCAGCACCTGGTCGTCCCACGTCGTTTCGTTGTAGGGGTGGAGCAGGACGTGCGAGTGCAGGTCGATGAGTCCCGGGATCAGGGTCTTGCCGGGCAGCGCGATGCGGTCGACGTCGGCGGGGACGGGCAGGGTCGAGGCCGGGCCCACGCCCTGGATGCGGCCCTGCGCGACGAGCACGCTCCAGCCGGCGTGCGGCGCGCCGTCGCCGGTCCAGACTTTATCCGGTGTGAGCAGCACGGGGCGCCGGTCGGCGGCGTGCGCGCCCTGCATCGTGCAGCCCAGCAGGGCCAGCGTCGCCAGGAGTGCTCGCATCATGTGTCCTTTCTCGTCGTGTGAAGCGAAAAGGCGATCATAGCCGAGCACGGGGCGGATGGCTTATCATGGACCGATGACACCGAAAATCCTCATCCCCCTGCTGGCTGCGTTGTGCGTGTGCACCGCATCCGCGCAGGAACCCGCGCAACTGATGCAGGAGATCGCGGGCGTGTACAAGCACCGCTTCATGAGCGCGACGATCACGCCCGGCAAGGCGCCAGGCGAGGCGGACGTGCCGTACCAGGCCGAGGACGTCATCGAGATCGTGCCCTACGATGCCGATCACGTGTACGTGCGCGCCCACCTCGATTTCTACAACGGCCACATGTGCGACATCGCCGGCATGGGCCGGTATGAACAGGGTGCGTTCGTCTACCACGATCCGGCGCCGTCGCCGCTGCCGGAAGCGCCGCAGTGCGCATTGCGGGTGAGCGTGGCGCACGGCCAGCTGACGCTCACCGACCGCGCCACGCCCGACGCCGTCTCGAGCTGCCGGGCGTACTGCGGTGTGCGCGGCAGCCTGGAGTATTCGATTGGCCTGGACAGGCGCCGCCCCATCCGCTACCTGGACCGGTTGAAGGCGTCGCGTGAATACCGCCAAGCGATCGACGACCTGCACGCGACCGAGCCGCGGACGGCGCCCTGACCGGACCGTATCATTCGAGATCCTGCATCGACTGCGCGATGCCGGTCTCGACGTCATGCAGGAAGGCCGCGCCCTTGGCCGACAGCGCGATGCCCGGCACGGCCAGTTCGACGAGGCAGGCGAGGGCCTGCCGGAACCATTCCAGGTCGGTGCCCATCAGCGGCAGCGCATGGGCGTCGACGAGGTAGTGCACGGCGCGGGCCAGCAGCGCGGTGTCGCGGCCGGCGTTGGCGACGAGCAGCGCGAAGTCGGCCGCTTCGCGTTCGAAGCGGTCGGCCAGCGTTTCGAGGATGTCGCGCGACACCTGCGGCTGGCCTGACGCGAGCACGACGTGCGCGAGTTCCAGGCAGGCGTCGTGCAGGCCCGGAATCTCCAGGGTTTCGTCGATGGACATTTATTGCGCGACCCAGCCGCCGTCCATGTTCCACGCGACGCCGCGCACCTGGTTCGCGGCCGGGCTGCAGAAGAACACGGCCAGCGCGCCCAGTTCTTCCGGCGTGACGAATTCGCCCGACGGCTGTTTTTCCAGCAGCAGGTTTTTCTTCGCCTGCTCGTTGCTGATGCCCTCGCGCGCGGCGCGGTCGTCGACCTGTTTCTGCACGAGCGGGGTCAGCACCCAGCCCGGGCAGATCGCGTTGGCGGTGACGCCGGTCGGGGCCGTCTCCAGCGCCGTCGATTTCGTCAGGCCGACGAGGCCGTGCTTGGCGGCGACGTACGCCGACTTCTGCGCCGACGCGACGAGGCCGTGGGCCGACGCGAGGTTGATGATGCGGCCCCAGTTCTTCTGCTTCATGTAGGGCAGCGCGAGGCGCGTGGTATGAAAGGCCGAGCTGAGGTTGATGGCGATGATCGCATCCCATTTCTCGACGGGGAAATCCTCGACGTTCGCGACGTACTGGATGCCGGCGTTGTTGACGAGGATGTCGACGCCGCCGAATTTTTCAAGCGCGAAGGTCATCATCGCCTGGATCTGGTCCGGCCTGGACATGTCGGCGTTGTGGTAAGCGGTCTGTACGCCGAATTCCTGGCCGATGTCGGTGTACAGCTTTTCGATCTGCTGCGCGTCGCCGAAGCCGTTGAAGACGATGTTGGCGCCTTGCTCGGCCAGCGCGCGGGCGATGCCGAGGCCGATGCCCGAGGTCGAGCCGGTGACGAGTGCAGTCTTGCCGCTTAACATGGTGGATTTCATTCGTTCCTCTTTCTCGTGGACAGTTTCTATGAGAGCCGGGTGGTCCCGGGCCAGACTTGGTAGAATTCTAATCGCTCCACCGGGTAAAATGTTGGCGGCCGCCTGGTCCTTGATGTTTCCGGCGGATGCATGGTGAACGTCGGAACTTTTGAAAATGAGCGAACCGAAGCTGAAATCCGTGCTGTGCAGTTCGCCCGTCGGCCTGCATCGCATGGCATACAAGGAGTGGGGCGACCCCGCCAACCCGAACGTGCTCGTCTGCGTGCATGGCGTGACGCGCGTGGCGGACGATTTCGACGCGCTGGCGCGGGCCATGAGCGACCGCTACCGCGTCGTCTGCCCGGACGTCGTCGGCCGCGGCCGGTCCGGCCGGCTGCGCGACCCGGCGCATTACGTCATTCCGCAATACGTGGCCGACATGGTGACCCTGATCGCCCGCGTCACGGCCGGGGATGAAGGCGTCGAGTGGTTCGGCACGTCGATGGGCGGCCTGATCGGCATTGCCCTCGCGTCGCTGCCGGGCAGCCCGGTCCGCCGCATGGTGTTGAACGACATCGGGCCCGTGCTGGACCCGGTGGCGCTGGCGCGCATCGGCGACTACATCGGCCAGGCCATCCGCTTCGCGACCTTCGCCGAAGGGGCCGCGTACGTGCGGACGGTCTCGACGCCGTTCGGGCCGCACAGCGACGCCCAGTGGGACAAGCTGGCGCGCGACGTGCTCGTGCAGCAGCCGGACGGGCAATGGGCGCTGCACTACGACCTCGGGCTCGCGCAGCCGTTCAAGGCCATGACGCCGCAGAAGGTGGCGCAGGACGAGGCGCAGCTGTGGGCCGCGTACGACGCGATCCGCTGCCCCACGCTGCTCGTGCGGGGAGAACACTCGGACCTGCTGGCGCGCGCGACGGCGGAAGAGATGACGCGGCGCGGACCGAAACCGCGCCTGGCGGAGATCGCGGGCGTGGGCCATGCGCCCACGTTCCTGCAGCCGGAGCAGATCGCGATCGCACGGGAATTTTTGACCGGCTGAGCAAGCCGGAGGTGTTCGGCTCCACGGCCGGGCGAAACGGCCGCAAGGCCTGGTTTTATTACTAGAGAAAAGCATGGAAATCAAACGACTGCACGTAGGCAAACGACTGTCCGAAGTCGCCATCCACAATGGCACGGTGTACCTGGCCGGCCAGGTCGCCAGCGACACGACGCAGGACATCCTCGGCCAGACGCGCGAAGTGCTGGGTCACATCGACCGCCTGCTGGCGGAAGCCGGCAGCGACAAGAGCCGCATCATCTCGACCCAGATCTACATCACCGACATGGCCAACTTCCCGGCCATGAACACCGTGTGGGAAGCGTGGGTCGTGCCGGGCCAGACGCCGCCGCGCGCCACCGTCGAAGCCAAGCTGGCCGATCCGGCCGGCCTGGTCGAAATCGTCGTCGTGGCCGCCCAGGCGTAAGCACACGCGATGGTATCGATTGTCGCGCTCGGCGACGCCACCTCCCAGCTGGTCCATGGCCTCGGCCCCGACGACTGCGCGCGCGTAAAGGGCGCGCTCGACTTCGCGGCCGAGCGCTATGTCGAACGCACGGCCGGCACCGGCCAGAGCGCGTTCGAGTTCTCGCTGGGCGTGGCCGGCACGCTCGCGCTGTTGCGCAGCGATGCCGAGACCCGCATCGCCGGCCTGCTGTTCGAGCTGGCGATCGTGGACCCGGGCGTGGCCGAGGCGCTCGAGGAGCGCTTCGGCAAGGAAGTGGCGGACATGGTGCGCGGCGTGCACCAGTTGATCCGCCTGCGCGACCTGACGGCGGCCCAGGCCCCCGTCGGGCGCGGCAAGAATGCGGCCCAGGAGGCCATGGCGCAGGTCGAAACCCTGCGCAAGATGCTGCTGGCGATGGCCAGCGACATGCGCGTCGTGCTGATCCGCCTCGCCTCGTGCGTGACCACGCTGCGCTACTTCGCGGAGCACAAGCGCTTCGACGACGTCACGCGCAACTACGGCCGCGAGGTGCTCGACCTGTACGCACCGCTCGCCAACCGGCTCGGCATCTTCCAGCTGAAATGGGAGCTGGAAGACCTGTCGTTCCGGATGATGGAGCCGGACACGTATAAACGCATCGCCAGGATGCTCGAAGAGAAGCGCATGCTGCGCGAAAGCTTCGTGGCGTCGTCGATCGAACGCCTGCAGAAGGAACTCGCGGCCGCCGGCATCGAGGCCGAAGTGTTCGGCCGCCCGAAGCACATCTACAGCATCTGGAAGAAGATGCGCGGCAAGGAGCTCGATTTCTCCGAGCTGTACGACGTGCGCGCGTTCCGCGTGATCGTCGGCGACATCAAGACCTGCTACACCGTGCTGGGCGTCGTCCACAACATCTGGACGCCGATCCCGAAGGAATTCGACGACTACATCTCGCGCCCGAAGCCGAACGGCTACCAGTCGCTGCACACGGTCGTCACCGCGGAGGACGGGCGCCCGCTGGAAGTGCAGATCCGCACGCAGGAGATGCACAACTTCGCCGAGTACGGCGTCGCGGCGCACTGGCGCTACAAGGAAGAAGGCGGCTCGAATTTCAAGAGCCAGGAATACGACGAGAAGATCGCGTGGCTGCGCCAGCTGCTGGCGTGGAAGACGGAAGTCGCGAGCGCCGTCACGGGGCAGGAAGAGCTGCAGCGCGAGTGGGTCGAGAAGCTGAAATCGACGACGCTGGACGACCGCATCTTCGTGCTGACGCCGCAGGCGCGCGTGCTCGAGCTGCCGGTCGGCGCGACGCCGATCGACTTCGCCTACCACCTGCACAGCGAGGTGGGCAACCGCTGCCGCGGCGCCAAGGTCGACGGGGTGATGGTGCCGCTGAACACGCAGCTGAAGAACGGCCAGACGTGCGAGATCATCACCGCGAAGGGGCCGGCCGGCAGCCAGGGGCCGTCGCGCGACTGGCTCAGCCCCGGCTACACGGTCAGCAGCCGCACGCGGTCGAAGATCCGCGCCTGGTTCCACGCGCTCGAACTGGCGGAGACGCTGGCCCACGGCCGCGCGCTCGTCGAAAAGTCGCTGCAGCGCGAAGGCAAGACCGCGGTGAACCTGGATACGCTGGCGCACAAGCTGGGGTTTGCCAAGGTCGACGACCTGTTCATCGCGGTGGGCAAGGAGAAATTCAGCCTGCGCCACGTGGAAGCCGCACTGCACGACGCGGCGCCGGCGGCCCCGATGCCGGACGAAGCCGTCGTCAACAAGAGCCGCGCGTCGAGCGTGGAGCAGGGCGCCAAGTCGGGCGTGCTGGTCGTCGGCACGGAAGGCCTCATGACGCAGCTGGCGCGCTGCTGCAAGCCGGCGCCGCCGGACCCGATCATGGGCTTCGTCACGCGCGGCAAGGGCGTGTCGATCCACCGCGCGAGCTGCAAGAACTTCGCCGAGATGGCCGCGCGCAATCCGGAACGGGTGCTCGAGACGGAATGGGGCACGACGGGCCTGGAGACCGTGTTCCCGGTCGATATCTTCATCCTCGCGGCCGACCGCCAGGGCCTGCTGCGCGACATCTCGGAAGTGCTCGCGATCTCGAAGATCAACGTGATCGGCGTGAACACGCAGAGCAGCAAGGGGACCGCGAAGATGGTGTTCACGGCGGAGATCAGCTCGACCGGGCAGCTGCAGAAGGCGCTCGCGGCGATCGCCGAGGTGAAGGGTGTCCAGGATGCGAGGAGAACGTAGGGTGGGCGCCCCCGTGCCCACGCGTACTGTCGACACACCGCGAACGTTCGCGTGGGCACGGGGTGCCCGCCCAACTTGACCATGCCGATCACCTCCCTCCTGTACGTCAAACCGCGCTACTGGGGCCACGTGGCCGCGCGCTACATCGCCAGCTGGTGGTCCATGCTGCACCTGGGCGCCGTGGCGCTCGTGATGGCGCTGACGCCGTCCACGTACCACCGCGCCAACCGCCTCGCCACGTCGCGTTACATCTACGCGAGCACGTGGCAGGTGCTGCCCTGGTTCACCGTGCTGACGGCGCTCGTCAGCCTCGTCATCATCCGCATCGTGCTCGTCACGGCGCAGAGCTACGGCCTGTCGCGCTACGCGCTGGAAATGGTCGTGCGCGTGCTCGTGCTGGAACTGCTGCCGCTGTCGGCCGCGATGTTCGCCGCGCTGCGGGCCGGCATGGCCTTCGATGCCGGTGCCATGGGCCTCGCGCGCAGCGGCGTGCCCGCCGGCGAAGCGACGGCCGAGACGTTGCGCCGCCTGCGCCGCGACCTCGTGCCGCAGGTGATCGCCAACGCGTTTTCCGTGCTGAGCCTCGCGATGGTCAGCAGCGTCATCGTGCTCGTGCTCGCGTACCTGAACGTGTACGGCCTGTCGCCGTGGGGCCTGCCGGACTACACGCGCACGGTGGGCCGCGTGTTCGACCCGACGGTGACGCTCGGCTTCGTGTTCAAGACCGTGCTGTTCGGGCTCGCGGTGGCGGTGATCCCGAGCGCCGCCATCCTGGAACTGCTGCGCCGTCCGCGCCGCTTGCACACGAACGTGCAGCCGGGCGCGCTGCGGCTGCTGTTCGTGCTGCTGCTGATCGAGGCCAGTTCGCTGGCCGTCAAATACATCTAACGACATTCATACGATGAGCGACAAAGACATCCCTCCCGACGAACCGAAACACGTGGAAGCGAAGGCGCTGTTCCTGCTCGTGCTGATCGGCGCGCTGATCGTGGCGTTCTTCCTGTACGTGATGTATGCCCGCGGCGTGTTCGAGAAGACGCAGGAACTGGTGCTCGTCGCCGACGATTCCTCGGGCGTCATCCCGGGCATGGACATGACGTTCGCCGGCTTCCCCATCGGGCGCGTGCGCCAGGTCGAGCTGGGCAAGGACGGCAAGGTCAACATCCTCGTCGACATCGCGCAGAACGATGCGAAATGGCTGCGCACGACCAGCGTGTTCACGCTCGAGAGCAGCGTCGTCGGCGAGACGCGGCTGCGCGCGTACAGCGGCGTGCTGACGGACCCGCCGCTGCCGGACCACGCCCAGCGGCCCGTGCTGCGCGGCGACGCGGCGGCCGAGATCCCGCGCCTGATGGCCACGGCGCGTACCTTGCTGGAAAACCTGGAGACGATGACGCGCGTCGATTCCCACATCGGCAACACGCTGGCCAACGTCGACGCGCTGTCCGGCCGCCTGTCCGGCCGCTACGGCGTGCTGGGCACGGCGCTGGGCGGCGACGCGGAGGCGGAAAAGCTGCTGCAGACCCTGCACCGCGTGGACGCGCTGCTCGCGAAGACCGACCAGCGCGTGTTCGGCAAGAAGGGCGTGATGGACGACGCGCAGAGTGCGATCCGCGAATTGAACGGCCTGCTGGCCGACGCCCGCGGGACACTCCAAAAGGCCGACGGCGTGCTGGCCGAGGCGCAGGCCGTCGCGAAGAACGCGCACGCGGCCACCGACGACCTGGGCCGGCTGCGCGGCGAGGTCGATGCCAGCCTGCGCAAGGTGAACCGCCTCGTCGACGAGATCAACCGCAAATGGCCGTTCAAGCAGGACACGGAGATCAAGCTGCCATGATGACCAAGCCTCTTATCGCTGCCGCGCTCCTCGTATTGTCCGGCTGCGCCAGCAAGCCGCAGCCGCCCGCCTGGGAAGGCGATGCGAAGAGTTCCCTGGACGGTTACACGGACGATTTCCTGCGCGGGGACTCTGGCGCCGCCGACGCCGAGTTCGCGCGCGCCCGCCGCGCGAGCGCCAGCACGGGGCGGTTCGACATCGTCGCCCAGGCGGAACTGGTACGCTGCGGCGTGAAGGCGGCGGCGCTCGACTACGAGTGCCCCGGCTTCGCGGCGGTCGCGCACGATGCGACGCCGGCCCAGCGCGCGTATGCCGCCTACCTGGACGGCCGCTGGCAGGGACTGGAAACGAACCTGCTGCCGGAGCAGCACCGCGCCGTCGTCGCGAGCGGCTCGCTGGCCGGCGTCGCCGATCCGCTGGCGCGGCTCGTCGCGGCCGGGGCGCTGCTGAAGGCGGGGCGCATCACGCCCGCGGACATCGGCGCCGCGGTCGACACGGCATCGAGCCAGGGTTGGCGCCGGCCGCTGCTGGCGTGGCTGGGCGTGCAGGAACAGCGTGCCCGCGCGGCAGGCGACACCGCCGCGGCGGAAGGCATCCGCCGCCGCATCGAACTGGCCCAGTAGGGTGGGCACCCCTGTGCCCACGCGTGACGCCAGCATACTGGCCCGGTAGGCCGGGCACCCCTGTGCCCACGCGTGACGCCAGCATGCCGCAAGCGTTCGCGTGGGCACGGGGGGGGCCCACCCTACCTGACGCGGATGACGCGCGCCGCGTTGTTGTTCGTTTCCAGCTGCAGGTAATAGGCGCCGAGCGCGCCCCGTTCGATGCGCACGGCCGGATCCACGAGGTCCGGCAGGACGGCATCGATGTCGTCCACGACGCGCCACACCTGGCCGTTCGCGAGGGTGAGCTGGGTGCCGTGGCGCCAGCCGTCCAGGCGGCCGCGCACGGTGCTGCGGATCGCCGCCGGCTCGTCGTCGACCTTCTGTTCCAGGCGTTTGCCGCCGAAGCGCTGCTCGGCCGGCGGTGCCACGGGCAGCGCCTCGTAGCAGGCCAGCCGGCTCGCGGTATCGGGGAGGGCGCGGCAGCGCAGCACGAGGGCGTCATCCACGGCGCCGGCGACGCCGCATGCGAACAGCAGCAGCAGGGGAATGGTCCTTTTCATCCGGCAATTATATCGGCAGCGGCCGGGTCAAACTTTCGGCGCTGCCGGCAGTCCAATCTTTTGCGCGATCGAGGTGCGCGCGGCTGTCCGGAACACCCGCCATCGTTTAGACTGCCGGTTCCTCAATCGCCGCCAACCGACCCCATGTCCGACATGCTCGACACCGCAGCCGCCGCCGAAACATCGCCCAGCGCCCCCTCCCTGCCGTTCCCGGTCGTCGGCATCGGCGCGTCGGCCGGCGGCCTGCCCGCGCTGCTGCGGCTGTTCGAAGAGATGCCGGCGCACAACGGCATGGCCTTCGTCGTCGTGCTGCACCTGTCGCCCAAGCACCAGAGCAATGCCGACCAGTTGCTGCAGCGCGCCACGCGCATGCCGGTGCTGCAGGTGGTCGAGACGGTCAAGATCGAGCCCAACCACGTGTACGTGATCGCGCCGAGCAAGCAGCTGACGATGATGGACGGCAGCCTGACCGTTGCCGAGATGCAGCGCCCGCGCGGCCAGCACATCGCCATCGACGCGTTCTTCCGCACCCTGGCCGAGGCCCAGCGCGAACGGGCGCTGGCCGTCGTGCTGTCCGGCACGGGCGGCGACGGTGCCGTCGGCATCGGCCGGGTCAAGGAAATGGGGGGCGTGATCCTCGTCCAGCACCCGGGCGACGCGGAACACGACGGCATGCCGCTCGCGGCCATCGGCACGGGGCTCGTCGACTTCGTGCTGCCCGTCGTCGAGATGCCGCAGAAGCTGGTCGATTTGTGGAAGAACGCCAGCGCGATCGAGCTGCCGCCCGCCGGACCGGCCGACCTGCCCGCGTCCGCCGTGACGGAACTCGACGAAAGCGCGGACGCGGAACAGGCCTTGCAGCGCGTGCTGGGCCTCCTCCGCGCGCAGACGGGCCACGACTTCCGGCAGTACAAGCGGGCTACGGTGCTGCGCCGCATCGAGCGCCGCATGCAGGTGCGCGCCGTGCATTCGCTGCCGGACTACCTGCGCCTGCTCGAAGCGGACGTGGGCGAGCACAAGCTGCTGCTGAACGACCTGCTGATCGGCGTGACGAATTTCTTCCGCGACCGCGAGGCCTTCGAGACGCTGGAGCGCGACGTCCTGCCGGCCATCTTCCGCGACCGCAAGCCCACGGACGAGGTGCGCGCGTGGGTCGCCGGCTGCGCCACCGGCGAGGAAGCGTATTCGCTGGCGATGCTGCTGGCCGACCAGGCGAGCCTCATGCCCCATCCGCCGACTTACCAGGTATTCGCCTCCGACATCGACGAGCATGCGATCGCCATCGCGCGCGCCGGCACGTACCCGACGTCGATCGTGACGGACGTGACGCCGGCCCGGCTGCGCCAGCATTTCACGCGCGACGAGAACCGCTACCAGATCCGCAAGGCGGTGCGCGACCGCATCCTGTTCGCCGTGCACAACCTGTTGCGCGATCCGCCGTTCTCGCGCATCGACGTGGTCAGCTGTCGCAACCTGCTGATCTACCTGAACCGCGACATCCAGCAGCGCGTGCTGGAGACGTTCCACTTCGCGCTGAAGCCGGGAGGCTACCTGTTCCTCGGGTCGTCCGAGTCGGCCGAATCCGTCGACGAGCTGTTCATCCCCGTCGACAAGAAGAACCGCATCTACCGCTCGCGCGCCGCCGTGCGCACGTTGCCGTACCACCGCGCCCAGCACGCGGCGCCTGCGCACCTGAACCTGCCGGAGCCGCGCGCGCTGGCCGCGTCGGCGCGGCGCCAGGCGTCGCTGGCGGACGTGCACCAACGCGCGCTGGCTCAGTTCGCGCCGCCGAGCGTCGTCGTGGACCTCGACCACAACATCGTCCACATGTCCGAGCGCGCCGCGCAATACATGCGGCTCGTGGGCGGCGAACCGTCGCGCGACATCCTCGCGCTCGTGCTGCCCGAACTGCGCATCGACCTGCGCAGCGCGTTGTACCAGGTGCAGAACTCGGGCGTCAGCGTGGAAGGGCGCCAGGTGTCGATCGCGCGCAACGGCCGGCCGAGCATCGTCAGCGTGACGGTGCGGCCGTTCCACGACGACGAGGCGAACCAGGACTTCCTGCTCGTGATGTTCTCCGAGGTCGAGCTCAGCCTGGAGATGGCGGGCAGCGAGGGGCGCGAGGGCGGCGACGACGTCGTCCTGTCGCAGCTCGAAGCGGAACTGCAGCGCAAGAAACAGCAGCTGCAGGAGACGATCGAGCATGCCGAGGTGTCGAACGAGGAGCTGCGTGCCGCCAACGAGGAACTGCAAGCCATCAACGAGGAACTGCGCTCGGCCACGGAAGAACTGGAGACGAGCAAGGAAGAGCTGCAGTCGGTGAACGAGGAACTCATCACCGTCAACTACGAGCTCAAGATCAAGGTCGAGGAGACGGGGAAGGCGAACGACGACCTGAACAACCTGATCGCGTCGACCGACATCGCCACGATCTTCGTCGACAGTGCCATGCGCATCAAGCGCTCCACGCCGCGCGCGGCGGACATCTTTTCCATCATCCCGTCGGACATGGGACGCTCCCTGCTCGACCTCACGCACCGCCTCGACTACAAGGAACTGGCGGACGACGTGGCGCTCACGTTCAATACGCTGCGCATGGTCGAGCGCGAGGTGCGCAGCCACGACGGCCGCTACTACATCGTGCGGCTGCTGCCGTACCGCACGACGGAAGACCGCATCGAAGGCGCCGTGATGACCTTCTTCGACATCACGGGGCGGCGCGAGGCCGAGGAAAAGCTGCGCGCGGGCGAAGCGCGCATGCGCCTGGTGGCGGAGAGCACGAAGGATTACGCGATCATCACGATGGACCGCGACGGCCGCGTGACGAGCTGGAACCGCGGCGCCGAGCGCATGTTCGGCTACCGCGAGGACGAGGTCGCGGGCCGCAACCTCGATTTCCTGTTCCTCCCCGAGGACCGCGAGCGCGGCGCCCCGGCCGACGAGATGGAACGCGCGCGCCGCAACGGCCGCGCCCTGAACGAACGCTGGCACGTGCGCAAGGACGGCAGCCAGCTGTTCTGCAGCGGCGAGATCACGCAGATCGAGAACGGCGAGTATTCCGGCTACGCGATGATCGCGCGCGACGAGACCGTGCGCGTGCGCCACGAGCGCGAGCGCGAGCAGACGCTGAGCTCCGAACAGCGCGGCCGCAGCGACGCCGAGAACGCGGTCGCCCTGAAGGACGAATTCCTGGCCATCATGGCCCACGAGCTGCGCCACCCGCTGAACCTCATCCACATCAACGTCGAGCTGCTGGCGCGCCTGCCCGAACTGCGCCAGGTGCCGGCCGTGGCCCGCTCGACGGGCGTGATCCGCAATGCCGTCATGAGCCAGGCGAAGCTGATCGACGACCTGCTCGACATGTCGCGCGTACGCACCGGCAAGCTGACCCTGTCGATGGCGCCGCTCGACCTCGAACCGCTCGTGCAGGAAGCGGTCGACGCGGTGCGCGCGGGTCCGGGCAGCGGCGAACTGGCCATCGGCATCGAGACGGACGGCACGCCGCTGCACGTGATGGCGGACAGCGTGCGCGTCGGACAGGCCGTCATGAATTTGCTGAGCAATGCGCTCAAGTTCACGCCGCCGGGCGGCTCGATCGCCGTACGGCTCGTCCGCGACGGCGACGCGGCGCGCATCGACGTGGCGGACACCGGTCAGGGCATCGCGCCTGACCAGTTGCCGCGCGTGTTCGACATGTTCGCGCAGTCGGCGTCCGTGACGACGCGGGTCAAGAGCGGCCTCGGTATCGGCCTGGCGCTCGTGCGCGAGATCGTCGCCCTGCACGGCGGCCGCGTCGAAGCGTTTTCGGAAGGCGTCGGCAAGGGCGCGCGGTTCACCGTCTGGCTGCCGCTGGCGGAAACGGGCGCGATCCGCGCGGACGACGGGGAGGGCGGCCCGCGCCAGGATATCGCCGGCGTGCGCATCCTGCTCGTGGACGACGTCGAGGAGGTCGTGACGACGTGCCGGACGCTGCTCGAGATGCACGGCGCGCTCGTCACCGGCGCGACGAGCGCGCTGCAAGCCCTCGCCATCCTCGCCGACCGCGACGTCGACCTGCTGATCTCGGACATCTCGATGCCGGACATGGACGGCTACGCGCTGCTGAAGGCGGCACGGGCGCTGCCGCGCCATGCGCACTTGCCGGCCATCGCCGTCAGCGGCCTGGCGCGCGAGAAGGACATCGCCCAGGCCCGCGCCACCGGCTTCGATGCCCACCTGGGCAAGCCGCTGTCGGTCGAGCGGCTCACGGAGATCATCCGCGACCTGTTGCCCGGGTAGATACTGTTATCCCGGTCAAGCGGCGTGCAGGTCTGGATTGAACTTTTGTCCGGACTTCAGCACGCCGAAGGCGACATGAAGCAGCTTTCTCATCATGGCGACGATAATGACCATGGGCTTTTTTCCAGCGCTGGACAGACGAGCGAGGAAGCGCTTTCCCCAGTTCGTTCGATACAACGTGACCATAGCCGGCATGTACAAGCCTTTCCGGATCAGATTGTGACCGACCCTGGAGATGCGTGTCTTTCCTTGAACGCTGCTGCCTGACTCATGATGCCGCGGATCGAGCCCGGCATAGGCAGTCACCTGTCGGGCGTTCGCGAACCGGCCTGGAGCGAGCGAAAAAGCCAGCAGCAATGCGATCGTACGTTCACCGACGCCAGGAATGCTGTCCAGCAGCGCTTTCCGGTCCTTCAAATCGGGATCGCTGTCGATGTGATCGCGAATTTTCTTGCTGAGATGCGCGATTTCCTCGTCAAGCCAGACGATATGGGATGTAATGCCGTCCTTGACGGCTTCACGCGCCACTTCGAGACGATTACTTTCCTGAGTCCGGATCTCCTGAAGAGCGTCCAGGCGCAGCACCATGGCCCGTAACTCTTGTTCTTGCAAAGACGGGGCCTTCCACGGTTCCGGCCGACTCTCCTTGCAGAAATCAGCGATCAACTTCGCGTCGACCTTGTCAGTCTTGGTCCTGACAAGACGCGACGCACCAAACGCTTTGATCTGCACCGGATTGACGATACTGACCACGTACTGATGGTTCGCCAGATACTCGGCGACGGCTTCCCAGTACACCCCGGTAGCCTCCATGCAGACGTGAAGCTGGGGCACGTCAAAGCTGCAAATCCATTGTTGTAACTCTTTAAATCCGTTGGGCGTATTGTCGAAAACCTTATGCTTGTGCTTGCCGTCCGGTTGGCGCAGCGCGCAGTCGAGCTTTTTCTTGGCAACGTCAATTCCCAGGTACCACTCTTGCATCGATATCCTCTTCTGATCCACCTTGCGAAATACGGGCTCACGGCTAGCCGGGCCAAAGATACTGTCCGATCTTCGAACGAGGGAGAGCAGCTGGTGCGAAATCTACGAAACTGGCTCGTGCCAAAGGGTGGGCTCGGCATCCAGCTGCTCAGAACCTGAGGTGCCCCTCAGGTAAGCAAATTGCTCAGAAGGATAATACAAGGGTGGGCGCTGGTGCCCGGCGCCGCTTCCAGGTGCGGGCGAGCGGGCCGCAGCGCCGGCGGCAACTGGTTGTGGATGCGCACGGCCGCGCGCGCCGCCTGGCCGGCCGCCACGGCGATCTGGTTCAGGCCCACGACGACGTCGCCGATCGCGTACAGGCCGGGCACGGTCGTTTGCTGGTGGTCGTCGACGACGATCTCGTCGCACTGCGCCGTGCGCGCGCCCAGCTTCGCGGCGAGGCCCGATCTGGCATTCTCGCCCAGCATCGGGTAGAACACGTCGGCCTCGTGGTCCTGTCCATCCTCCGTGTGCAGCACGGGTTTCATCGATGCGTCCAGCGTGACGGACAGCAGCGGCGAATCGACGATGCGCACGCCGGCCGCGTCGAGGCGGCGCCGGTCGTCAGCGCCCAGCATCGACGGCGAGCCCCGTTCGAACAGGGTGACGTCCGCACTGAACGTGCGCATGAACAGCGCGTGGCCGACCGGGTTCACGTCGGACGTCGCGACGGCGATGCGCTTGTCGATCACGTCGAAGCCGTCGCACACGGGGCATAGGCGCACGGACCCGAACGCGACGGCCTCGCGCCAGTTCTCGATCGGGAGGCCCGCGTCCGCGACGCCCGTCGCCAGCAGCACCGTGTGGGCGCGGATCCGCACGATGTCATCGATGCCGTCGGGCTGGTAGTCGCCGACGAACAGGCCGTCCTCGATGCGCAGGTCGACGATCTCGCCCGGCATCACGCTGCCGCCGTAGCGCTGCAGCTGCGATGCGAGGTTGCCCAGCAGGATGTGGCCGGGCACGCCTTCGGGGAAGCCGGGATAGTTGTGCGAGACGGGGATCAGGCGCAGGCGGCTGTTGCCCTTGTCGACGAGGGCGACGTTGCGCGTGAAGCGGCGCAGGTAGATGGCGGCAGTCAGGCCGCCCGGGCCGCCGCCCACGATCAGCGTGTCGTAGACGTGCGCGGTGGCGAGTTCGGTGGAGGTAGGCATGTGCCGATTATCCGCAGGGTGGCTGCGGCTGGGCTATCGGCGCGTGACCCGAGGCCGGGTCGGAACCCGCTTACAGGGTGTCGGAGCAGTCGCGCAGTTCGGGCTGCAGTGTGACGTGGTCGATGCCATGCTTGTCGAGCAGCATGATCTTGACCGCGCGCAGCACGTCGGGCCAGGCGTTCAGGTCGTCGATTTCCAGGTGGCCGATCAGCGCGGGTTCTCCTGGCGACATGTCCCACACGTGCAGGTCGTGCACGGAGCGCACGCCCGGAATGCCCGCCAGGTCGGCGCCGATTTTCAGGTAGTCGATCTGGTGCGGCACGCCTTCCATCAGGAAGTGATAGGACTCGCGCAGCACGCTCACGGTCGACTTGAGGATCAGCAGCGACACGAAGATCGACAGGATCGGGTCGATGCGCACCCAGCCGGTGAAATGGATGACGGCGCCCGCGGCGATGGCGGCGATGGAGCCGAGCAGGTCGCCCAGCACGTTGACGAGGGCCGCGCGCGTGTTGATGCTCTGCTCGTCGCGCGACAGCACCCATGCGACGGCGATGTTGATGCAGGCGCCGATCGCCGCGACGATCAGCACGGTCTTGCCGCCCACGTGCTCCGGATGCGCGAGGCGCTGGACGGCTTCGTAGACGATCCAGCCGACGAGCAGCAGCATCGCGAGGCTGTTCACGAAGGCGGCGAGCGCCTCCGCGCGCACGAAGCCGAACGAATGGCGCGCGGACGGCGGCCGCCGCGCGATCAGCTGGGCCAGCAGGGCGAGGCCAAGGGCGGCGGCGTCGGTGACCATGTGGCCGGCGTCCGAGATTAGTGCGAGCGAATTCGACAGGAAGCCGCTGACGACCTCCACCAGCGCATACAGCAGGGTCAGCCCGAGCGCGATGGCCATCGCCCATTGGCTGCGGCCTTCGATCGTGTGGGCGTGGCGGGCGTCGCCGTCGAGGTGGGCGTGGAGGTGGGCGGAGGAGCCGGCTTGGTCGGACATGAAAGTGAGGGAATCGGAAAACAGGCGGCAGTATACCCGGCGTCCTTGCAGAATTGTGTCCGATCCCCTTATAATAGCGGCATACGGGCGGTTAGTTCAGCTGGTTAGAATACTTGGTCGACATCCAAGGGGTCGCAGATTCGAATTCTGCACCGCCCACCAGAACACCAAAGACAAGCGCGGGGAACTTCGGTTTTCCGCTCTTGTCGTCAGTAAGAGCGAGAAAGGCATAATCGGTTATGACACCGCGAACTACAACGACGTTGTGGGGGAATCGCTAGACGCGGTAGGGTGTCATATTGTCTTTCGCAGCAACTCGACGACACTGAAAGAAACGCGCCTGGTGCGCGTTTTTTTTCGTCCAAAATTTCTTGGTTTCAAACTGCTAATCAACGGGCGCATGGCGCCGATGGAGCTCACAATGTTGAATGTTCGCCTCCCGGACGGCTCGAGCCGTCAATTCGAAGGTCCGGTGACGGTCGCCCAGGTGGCGTCCAGCATCGCCCCGAGCCTGGCCAAGGCCGCGCTGGCCGGCAAGGTCGACGGCAAGGTCGTCGACACGTCGTTCCTGATCGAGAAGGACGCCGACCTGGCCATCGTCACGGACAAGGATCCGGAAGGCCTGGACGTCATCCGCCACTCGACCGCCCACCTGCTGGCCTATGCCGTCAAGGAATTGTTCCCGGAAGCGCAGGTCACCATCGGCCCCGTGATCGACAACGGTTTCTACTACGACTTCGCGTACAAGCGCCCGTTCACCCCGGACGACCTGCAAGCCATCGAGAAGAAGATGGCCGAGCTCGCCAAGAAGGATGAGCCGGTCACCCGCAAGGTGCTGCCGCGCGACGAAGCCGTCGCGTACTTCAAGTCGATCGGCGAAGACTACAAGGCCGAGATCATCGCGTCGATCCCGGCGAACGAGGACGTGTCGCTGTACACCGAGGGCAAGTTCACCGACCTGTGCCGCGGTCCGCACGTGCCGTCGACCGGCAAGCTGAAAGTCTTCAAGCTGATGAAGCTCGCGGGCGCGTACTGGCGCGGCGACTCGAAGAACGAGATGCTGCAGCGTGTCTACGGCACCGCCTGGGCGAAGAAGGAAGACCAGGAGCAATACCTGCACATGCTGGAAGAGGCCGAGAAGCGCGATCACCGCAAGCTGGGCAAGCAGCTGGACTTCTTCCACTTCCAGGACGAGGCGCCGGGCCTGATCTTCTGGCACCCGAAGGGCTGGACCATCTGGCAGCAGATCGAGCAATACATGCGCAAGACCTACCAGGTCACCGGCTACAACGAGGTGAAGGCGCCGCAGATCATCGACGTCACCCTGTGGCAGAAGACCGGTCACTGGGACAATTATCGTGAAAACATGTTCACGACCGAGTCGGAAAACCGCACCTATGCGCTGAAGCCGATGAACTGCCCGGGCCACGTGCAGATCTACAACGCGGGCCTGCGTTCGTACCGCGACCTGCCGCTGCGCTACGGCGAGTTCGGCCAGTGCCACCGCAACGAATCGTCGGGCGCGCTGCACGGTCTGATGCGCGTGCGCGGCTTCACCCAGGACGACGGCCACGTGTTCTGCACGGAAGAGCAGATCGCGCCGGAAGTCGTGGCCTTCCACGCCCAGGCGATGAAGGTGTACGAAGACTTCGGCTTCGCGAACATCGACGTCAAGATCGCGCTGCGTCCGGACAACCGCATCGGTTCCGACGAAGTGTGGGACCAGGCCGAAGAAGCGCTGCGTTCCGCGCTGCGCGGCTGCGGCGTGACCTGGACGGAACTGCCGGGCGAGGGCGCGTTCTACGGTCCGAAGATCGAATACCACCTGAAGGATAGCCTCGGCCGCCCGTGGCAGGTCGGCACGATGCAGGTCGACTTCTCGATGCCGGGCCGTCTCGGCGCGGAATACGTCGCGGAAGATAACTCGCGTAAAGTGCCCGTGATGCTGCACCGCGCGATCGTCGGCTCGATGGAGCGCTTCATCGGCATCCTGATCGAGAACTACGCGGGCGCGCTGCCGCTGTGGCTTGCGCCGGTCCAGGTTGCCATCCTGAACATCTCGGATGCGCAGGCCGATTACGTGAAGCAGGTCGAGGCAAAGCTGAAGGCGGCTGGCCTGCGTGTTCACGCTGATTTGCGGAACGAGAAGATTACCTATAAAATTCGGGAGCATTCCGTCCAAAAACTGCCGTACATCCTAGTTGTCGGCGATAAAGAGCGGGATGCCAACACTGTGGCCGTTCGCGCCCGTGGCAACGTCGACCTTGGCGTCATGTCGGTCGATGCGCTGCTGGAACGCCTCCAAGGCGAGGTAGCATCCAAGGCGAAGTAATCAAGCACGCGCCTTGAGACGGCACTATCCATCTTACTTTCAAAGGAAACAACATAGCTACTGACAAGTCGTCACATCGCATCAATGGCGAAATCAACTACCCGGAAATGCGTCTGAACGGGATAGACAACGAGCCGCTGGGCATTGTGAGCCTGGCCGAGGCGTTTCGTCTGGCTGAAGAAGCGAACGTGGACCTGGTGGAAATCGCGCCGACCGCGGTTCCCCCGGTCTGCCGCCTGATGGACTATGGCAAGTTCAAGTATTCGGAGCAGAAGAAGGCGCACGAAGCGAAGCTGAAGCAGAAGATCATCCAGGTCAAGGAAGTCAAGTTCCGTCCGGGTACCGATGAAGGTGACTACAGCATCAAGCTGCGTAACCTGATCAAGTTCCTGGAAGAGGGCGACAAGACCAAGATCACGCTGCGCTTCCGTGGCCGCGAGATGGCCCACCAGGACATCGGCCAGCGCATGCTGGAGCGTCTGCGCGGCGACCTCGAGCCGTATGGCCAGGTCGAGCAGTTTCCGAAGCTGGAAGGTCGCCAGATGATCATGGTGGTCGCGCCGAAGAAGAAGAAGTAATTCTTCGTGCAGTCAAGCCGGGCCAGGCCCGGGCCCGGGGTCGTCCCGTGGCTCGGGCTTGGCCTATTCCGTTTTCGATAACGCGAATGTTTGATGGGCGGGAGAGTCCACCCCTACGGCAAATCCAGCGTAGGGTGAGCACCCCGTGCCCACGTGGCCAAAACTGTGCTAGAATCTGCGGTTCCCATGTTTGCAAGAACGGGGATGCAAGACTGTAGTGGACCCGCTTCCGCTGCAGAGACAAGTGAAAGCAGGCATCCAAGAGCAGCGTTGCTGCCACCTGCAATCCTGTCACATATGAGGCTGCCTGTAAGAGGGCAGAAGACTATGCCGAAAATGAAAACCAAAAGCTCCGCGAAGAAGCGTTTTCGCGTGCGCCCGGGTGGTACCGTCAAATCGGGTATGGCGTTCAAGCGTCACATCCTGACCAAGAAGACCACCAAGAACAAGCGTCAGCTGCGTGGCACCCGTAACATCAATGCGTCCGACGTCCAAAGCGTCTACCGCATGATGCCGTCGGCCGTTTAATCTCACATCAAACTAAGGAGCTACTATGCCTCGAGTAAAACGTGGGGTTACTGCACGTGCCCGTCACAAGAAGGTTCTTGCGCTTGCCAAAGGTTATCGTGGCCGCCGCAGCAAAGTATTCCGTATTGCCAAGCAAGCAGTCATGCGCGCTGGCCAGTACGCATACCGCGACCGCCGCAACAAGAAGCGCGTTTTCCGCGCACTGTGGATCACCCGTATCAACGCGGCTTCGCGTTCGCACGGCATGACCTACAGCGCATTCATGAACGGCCTGAAGAAAGCCGCGATTGAACTGGACCGTAAAGTCCTGGCCGACATGGCTGTCAACGACAAGCCGGCTTTTGCCGCTATCGTGAACACCGTCAAGGCAAAGCTGGCTGCTTAATCAGCGACAGCAAGAAGTACAGCATCGCGCCGCTCCAGGCGGCCGGTGCGCAAAGGACGGGGCAAAGGTTGAAGGACCGATGCCCTGTTTTTGTTTCTGGCGTCTCCCGCCATCAATAGGAAAAGAACACGCATGAACTCGCTGGAAGAACTCGTCGTCTCGGCCCAGTCTGACTTTGGCGCCGCACAAGACGCTGCCGCGCTGGAAAACGCAAAAGCGAAATACCTGGGCAAGACCGGCCAGGTGACCGAACTGATGAAGGGCCTCGGCAAGCTCGATCCCGAACAGCGCAAGGCGCAGGGCGCCCTGATCAACGCCGCCAAAGAAAAAATCGAACAGGCGTTGACGGCTCGCCGCGAGGATCTCGCCAACGCGCAACTGATGGCGCGCCTGAACGCCGAAGCGATCGACGTCACCCTGCCGGGCCGCGGCCGCGCCAAGGGCGGCATCCACCCTGTCATGCGGACCTGGGAACGGGTCGAACAGATTTTCCGCTCGATCGGTTTCGACGTGGCCGACGGCCCCGAGATCGAGACCGACTGGACCAATTTCACCGCGCTGAACAGCCCGGAAAACCACCCGGCACGCTCGATGCAGGATACGTTCTACATCGAAGGCAACGACAGCACGGGCAAGCCGCTGCTGCTGCGCACCCACACGAGCCCGATGCAGGTGCGCTATGCCCGCACGCACACGCCGCCGATCAAGGTGATCGCGCCGGGCCGCACGTACCGCGTCGACAGCGACGCCACGCACTCGCCGATGTTCCACCAGGTCGAAGGCCTGTGGATCGGCGAAGACATCAGCTTTGCCGACCTGAAGGGCGTCTACCTGAACTTCGTGAAGGCGTTCTTCGAGACGGACGACCTGCAAGTCCGCTTCCGCCCGTCGTACTTCCCGTTCACGGAGCCGTCGGCCGAGATCGACATCGCGTTCGGCTCCGGTCCGCTGAAGGGCCGCTGGCTGGAGGTGTCGGGCGCCGGCCAGGTGCATCCGACGGTCGTCCGCAATTTCGGACTGGATCCGGAAAAATTCATCGGTTTCGCGTTCGGTTCGGGCCTGGAGCGCCTGACCATGCTGCGCTACGGGATCAACGACCTGCGCCTGTTCTACGAAGGCGATTTGCGTTTCCTGAAGCAGTTCAACTAAGAACACGTCCGATAAATACCAAGGCAAACGAATATGCAATTCTCTGAAAACTGGCTCCGTTCCATGGTCGATCCGAAGTTGAATTCGGACGAACTCGCGCACCTGCTCACGATGTCCGGCCTCGAAGTGGAAGAGGTCGAGCCGGTCGCGCCGCCGTTCTCGAATGTCGTCGTGGCGGAAGTCAAGGAAGTGGCCAAGCACCCGAACGCGGACCGCCTGAACGTGTGCCAGGTCGACGTCGGCACCGGCACCCTGCTGAACATCGTCTGCGGCGCGCCGAACGTGCGCGCGGGCATGAAGGCGATCTGCGCCATGGCCGGCGCCGTGCTGCCGCCGGGTCCGGACGGCAAGCCGTTCGAAATCAAGGTCGGCAAGCTGCGCGGGGTGGAATCGCAGGGCATGATGTGCTCGGCAAAAGAACTGAAGATCTCGGAAGAGAGCAGCGGCCTGATGGAGCTGCCGGAAGACGCGCCCATCGGCCAGAACATCCGCGACTACCTCGGCCTGAACGACCTGAAATTCACGATCAAGCTCACGCCGAACAAGGCGGATTGCCTGTCCGTGCTGGGCGTGGCGCGCGAAGTGTCGGCGCTGACCGGCGTGCCGCTGTCGCTGCCGGCCTTCCGCCCGGCGACCGTGAACACGGACGAAGTGCTGCCGGTTAAAATTTCCGCGACCGACCTGTGCGGCCGTTTCGCCGGCCGCGTCATCCGCGGCCTGAACGCGAAGGCGGCGACGCCGGAATGGATGAAGCGCCGCCTCGAGCGCAGCGGCCAGCGTTCCGTGTCGGCCCTCGTCGACATCTCGAACTACGTCATGCTGGAAGTGGGCCGTCCGTCGCACGTGTTTGACCTGGACAAGATCCACGGCGGCATGGACGTGCGCTGGGGCCGCAAGGGCGAAACGCTGAAGCTCCTGAACGGCAACACGGTCGACATCGACGAGTGGGTCGGCGTGATCGCCGACGAGAAAGAGCTCGAATCGCTGGCCGGCATCATGGGCGGCGATGCCACGGCCGTCTCGCTAGCCACCACCGACATCTACCTGGAAGCCGCATTCTGGTGGCCGAACGCCATCCAGGGCCGTGCCCGTCGCTACAATTTCTCGACGGATGCTGCGCACCGCTTCGAGCGCGGCGTCGACTACGCGACCATCCCCGAGCACCTCGAACGCATCACGTCGCTGATCGTCGAGATCTGCGGCACGGCCGACACGAAGGTCGGCCCGATCGACGACCAGGCCCCGAACCTGCCGCAGCGCAAGCCGGTCACCTTGCGTACCGCGCGCGCCGCGAAGGTCATCGGCGTGCCCGTCACGGACGACATGGTTGCCGACATCTTCACGCGCCTGCACCTGCCGTTCGAACGTGAAGCGGGCCTGTTCCACGTGACCGCGCCGTCGTACCGTTTCGACATCGAGATCGAGGAAGACCTGATCGAGGAAGTGGCGCGCGTGTATGGCTTCGAAAACATTCCCACGCTGCCGCCGGTGGCCCCGTCGGCGATGCTGATCGAGCCGGAGAATACCCGCTCGCTGTTTGCGATCCGCCACGAACTGGCCGACCTGGGCTACCAGGAAGTCGTGAACATGAGCTTCGTCGAGCAGCAGTGGGAAACGGATTTCGCGAACAATACTGACCCGATCCGCCTGCAGAACCCGATCGCCAGCCAGCTGAGCGTGATGCGTTCGTCGCTGATCGGCAGCCTCGTCGCCAACGTCCGCTACAACCTGAACCGCAAGGCCGGGCGCGTGCGCGTGTTCGAAGTGGGCGGCGTGTTCCTGCGCAATGCGGAAGCGCAGGACGGGCCGCTGGCCGTCGCCGGCTTCGACCAGCCCAAGCGCGTTGCCGCCATCGCCTACGGCCCGGCCGCGGACGAGCAGTGGGGCCAGCCGACCCGTGCCGTCGATTACTTCGACGTCAAGGGCGACCTGGAAGCGCTGTTCGCACCGCGCGCCGTACGTTTCAGCAAGACCGAACACCCGGCACTGCACCCGGGCCGCTCGGCCACGGTGGAAGTGGACGGCAAGGTCGTCGGCGTGATCGGCGAGCTGCATCCGCGCTGGCTGCAACAGTACGACCTGCCGCAGGCCCCGGTGCTGTTCGAGGTGGATGCCGACGCGCTGCGCGCGCGCGACGTGCCGCGCTACGCCGAGATTTCCAAGTTCCCGGGCGCCACGCGCGACCTCGCACTGGTGGTGAAACAGGACGTGCCGGCCCAGGCGCTGCTCGACGCTTTCCAGTCGGAACTGGAGTCGAACGCGCTTGGCAAACTCGTGCAAGCCGTTGTTTTGTTTGATGAATACCGCGGCAAAGGTTTGGAACAAGATGAAAAAAGTCTTGCTTTCCGCTTTGGCTTGCAAGATACTCAATCGACGCTGCAGGACGATGCGGTCGAGGCCATCATGGCCGCGCTGGCATCCGCGGCGCAACAAAAACACGGCGCAAAACTGCGCGGTTGATAACGAAGGCCACGTGCCTCGAAGGGGTATCGAGCAACCGTCGCGCAGCAGGTTGATCGAGCCCCCACCAAATCCAGAACTTGAAGGTAGGGCTTAAAATTAACAACAACGACGTTGATTCCGCCGTGCTCCAGGAAGCGCTGGCCGCCGACCTGCATCGTGCGATGCTGGTGGCCCGGGTACGGAAGGAAGCGGAAAAGGAGTTGCCGACCCTGACCAAGGCGGAGCTGGCCGAACTGCTGTTCGAGCAGGTCGGTCTGAACAAACGCGAGGCCAAGGACATGGTCGAGACGTTCTTCGACGAGATCCGCAATGCGCTCGAGCGCGGCGAGGCGGTAAAGCTGTCCGGCTTCGGCAACTTCCAGTTGCGCGACAAGCCGCAGCGGCCCGGCCGCAATCCGAAAACCGGGGAAGAAATCCCCATCACGGCGCGCCGCGTCGTGACGTTTCACGCCAGCCAGAAGCTGAAGGCGATGGTCGAAGAGGCCAATCCGGGCAGCCCGCGCAATCCGGACAGCCCCGACGGACCCGATCATCCTTCCCTGGCGCGTGCAGCCTGATAAAGCCGACACGGCTTGTGAGCGATGAACGACCGACCGAACAAGATGGAACCGACCGTGCTGCCGCCGATCCCGGCGAAGCGCTATTTCACGATTGGCGAAGTCAGCGACTTGTGCGGGGTCAAGCCGCATGTGCTCCGCTACTGGGAGCAGGAATTCACCCAGCTTAAACCGGTCAAACGCCGTGGAAATCGCCGTTATTACCAGCACCACGAAGTGCTGTTGATCCGCCGTATCCGCGAACTGCTGTACGAGCAGGGTTTCACCATCAGCGGGGCACGCAACCGCCTCGATGGGCGCGGCCAGCACGAGGCCGACGCGTTGCCGGAAACGCCACCACCACCGGCCACGCCGACCATCGAGCCGGAAGCATTGCGTGCCGAGCTGCACGCGATTCTCGCACTGCTCAAGCACGGTTCGCCGGCAGTCTGAAGCCCCGCCGAGGGCGCAACGGCCGACGCAGCCAGCTCAGGCGTGCGCGCCTGTTGTTCTGCACCCCGGAGGTGCTAAAATGTCACTTGCAGTTTGCTGACTCAAACGCATGACCTGACCGGAGGCGTGAGGGGCCAGCCTCGGCTCTTTCCTGTATCGGGAAAACTTAAGGGAAGACAATGATACGCGTTGCCATTTGTGACGATCACCAGATAGTTCGAGCAGGTTTCAAACAGATTTTTTCGTCGTCGGGCGAGTTCGAAGTCGTGGCCGAAGGCGCGACGGGACGCGAGGCCCTCGACATCGCACGCCGCGAGATCTGCGACGTGCTGTTGCTGGATATCGCCATGCCGGACCAGAGCGGCATCGATATCCTGCGCACCATTCGACAGGGCCAGCCCAATCTGCCGGTCCTGATCCTGTCCGGCTATCCGGCCCAGCAGTATGCGCTGAACCTGTTCAAGATGGGTGCCAACGGCTACCTGAACAAGGAATGCGACGCGGACGAACTCAAGACGGCCGTCCGCACCGTGTACCAGGGGCGCCGCTACGTCAGCTCGCAGGTCGGCGAATTGCTGGCCCAGAGTTTCGATCGCGATCCGAACACCGCGCTGCATACGGAATTGTCGGACCGCGAATTCCAGGTGTTCCTTCGCCTGGCCAAGGGCGCGACCGTGTCCGACATCGGCAATGCCCTGTCGCTGTCGATCAAGACGGTCTCGACTTACCGTACTCGCATCATGGAAAAGATGGGTCTGCAGTCGAACAGCGACCTGACGTACTACGCCATGAAGAACAACCTGCTCGACTGAGCAGGGTAGGCCGAAAGCCGCGGGGATTCCGCGTCTTTCGGCCTGCAACTGTTTTAGCAATTTGTCATTTGCTATGCAGAATTGTTAATTGCGCGTCGTCATCGCGCCACATTTCCTCGTCCGCAAGCCTAATCGAGCTCCATGGCAACTTTTCCCGGTCTATAATGACTCGGACAGGCCAAGCTGCGAAAGGAACGACCGAGGATGTTTTTCACCACCGACCCCAAGTTCAGGCCGGTTCGCAGCCTTCCGTTGTACCAGACCCTGCTGTGTGTCGTGTGCGTCCTGATCCTGGTCCTCAACGGCGTAAGCCTGGTCCGCAACCTGGACGGGCTCAAGACTGCCAACGCGCGCCAGGCGCAGGCCGATCGTGTGACGGCCAAACTGCAATACCTGAACCTGCTCGTGACCGATGCGGAAAGCGGTCTGCGCGGCTATTACCTGTCCGGTTCCGATACCTACCTGGGCCCACTGCGCACGGCGGAGCGTGAACTGGACGGCCAGTTCAACAGCCTCAAGACGCTGCTGGCCGACAATCCCTCCCAGCTGAAGAATCTCGCCCAGCTGCAGAATCTCGTCGTCCGCCGCATCAATCTGATGAACCAGGGCCTGGAAGTCTATCGCCACGGCGGCCTCGCGGACATCGTCTCCATCGCGCAGACACAGGAAGACAAGACCCACATGGACGAGATCCGCCTGCAGGTGGTGATCATGACGGGCGAACAGAACGAGACGCTGGCCGCGCGCAGCGCCGTCTTCTACGACCGCTACCGCCTGGCCGCGCTGCGCGGCCTCGGCATCAACGTGGCGGCACTCGTCACCCTCGTCCTGTTCTACAACCTGATCCGCCGCAGCTTCCGCGCGCGCCTGAATGCCGAGCGGGCCTTGCAGCAAACCAATGACCACCTGGAATCGCTCGTCGCGGAACGCACGGAGCAGTTGTCCGTGCTGTCGCGCCATTTGATCCGCGTGTCGGAAGAAGAAAAGGCGAAGCTGGCGCGCGAACTGCACGACGAGATGGGCGCCAACCTGACGGCCATCGGCATGCACCTCGCGTCGGTCACGGACCGGATCAAGACCACGCACCCGGACCATGCGGAGACGCTGGGCCGCGCCCGTGGCGTGCTCGTCGAGACGGTCGAACTGAAGCGGCGCATCGTGGAAGACCTGCGTCCGAGCCTGCTCGACAACCTCGGCCTGTCCGCTGCCCTGGAGAGTTATTGCGAAGATTTCGCCCGCACGACGGGCGTGGATTGCGAGGCGCTCATCGAGGGCGACATCGACAGTGCCGGTTCCGCGCAGTCGATCGCGCTGTTCCGCATCGCACAGGAGTCGCTGAACAACGTCGCCAAATACGCCCAGGCGCGCCACGTCATCGTGCACCTGGCGCGCGAAGGCGAGGCGTACACGCTCGAGGTCAGCGACGACGGTGTCGGGATTCCGCCCGACGCGATGCGCCGTCCGAAATCGCACGGGCTCCTGGGGATGCGTGAACGGGCGTTGCTGCTGGGAGGGACATTGCGGGTGGATCGCGGCGTGAACGGGATCGGGACCTCGGTTCACGCCATCGTTCCGGTGACGGCGCCAGGGGAGACCGACGCCGGCGGGACCGCGTCAGGCGGTGCCCTGGATATCTCGGCGCTGGCCGTGGCGCCTTCGGCAGATCCGACTGGCGCAGTGCCAGCGGAGGCGGCCGACCTGGCCGAACATCAATTACACAATCATCTACGTGCTGCCCAGGCTCAGTCGCCGCTGGCGACGGCGGGCCGGGACGCGGTGCCGCTCATGCGCGCGACACGTCCATCAGCAGACGGTCATACTCGCTTTTAGCGACCTTGTAGCACTCGCCGGCGTAGTCTTCCAGGCCCTGGCGGTTCAGCACCGTGATGTTGCCGCGACGGTACTGGATCAGGCCTTCGTCCTGCAGCTTGCCGGCGGCAGCGGTGATGCTTTCGCGGCGCACGCCCAACATGATCGAGATGAGTTCCTGGGTGACCTTCAGTTCATTGCTCGGCGAACGGTCGAGGCGGTCCAGCAGCCAGCGGCACAGTTTCTGTTCGATCGAGCTGTGGCGGCCGCCAACGGCGTTCTGGGCCATCTGGGCGAACAGCGCGTTCGTGTAGCGCATCAGCAGCTGGGGCAGGGCGCCGCCCTTGTTGAAGGCGTCGCGCAGGAATTGGGTTTTCAGGCGGTAGCCGTAGCCGGCGCTCTGGACGACGGCGCTGCAGGTGGCGCGCTCGCCCATGAACAGCGACACGCCGACGGCACCTTCATGGCCGACCACGGCGATTTCCGTCGTGGCGCCGTCTTCCATCACGTACAGGAGGGAGACGATGGCGGTGGTGGGGAAGTACACGTATTCCAGCTTGCTGCCGTATTCGAACAGTTCCTTGCCGAAGGGCAGCGGAACCAGTTCCAGGTGCTCGAACAGGGCTTCCAGGTCTTGGCGCGGCAGGGCCGCGAGCAACTCGTTTTGTTGGGTGCCGCTGTAGCTGACAACCGGGCGGGCGGCCAGTTTGATTTCTTCGCTGGTCGAGGGAATCTGATTCACCGATTGCGCCTTTTTCTGGGCGGCATTACCGAGTTGGGCGTTATTCATTTTGTCCTCGTTATCTCTGACATACTTCACTGGGGCGATTGCTTGGATGGGTTTCCTCATCGCGATGTGTGTACATTAATGCCATAGTCTCTTGCCGAACATAAGACTAGCTGTCGCCCCCATGTAGGCTCTATGCATGATGTTATGTAAGCCCAGTCCTACTAGAGAGAAACTTTCAGTAGAGGGCTTTTTTTGTAACTTCGACAATGGTTTGGCGGCATTAAAACGTTTCGACGGCCAGCCTTTTTGCCATTCCGGCCACATCCACACGCCCGTCGGGGCCGCCAAGATTGCTGGCCATCACATGCCGCGCCCGACTGTTCCTACATGGGGCGCGTGCCGCGCGCCGGGAATTGGTTCACACAAGGTACGCTGGACCCGGTAAAATCGAGAGTTTTGCAAGCGCCCCAGGGCGAGACCATGTCCAACGAAATCGACGCAACCACCACCGACATCCAGGAAGCCGCGCTAACCGGCAAGCCCGCCGCCACGATCGCGCGCGAAGTCGCGCGCCGCCGCACCTTCGGCATCATTTCCCACCCCGACGCCGGTAAAACGACGCTCACCGAAAAGCTGCTGCTGTTCTCGGGCGCGATCCAGCTCGCAGGCACCGTCAAGGGCCGCAAGAGCGGCCGCCATGCGACGTCGGACTGGATGGACATCGAAAAGCAGCGCGGCATCTCGGTCGCGTCGTCGGTGATGCAGTTCGAGTTCCGCGACCACGTCATCAACCTCCTCGACACCCCGGGCCACCAGGACTTTTCGGAAGACACGTACCGCGTGCTGACGGCCGTCGACTCGGCGCTGATGGTGATCGACGCCGCGAAGGGCGTGGAAGAACAGACGATCAAGCTGCTGGACGTGTGCCGCATGCGCGACACGCCGATCGTCACCTTCATGAACAAGCTCGACCGCGAAACCCGCGACCCGCTCGAGCTGCTCGACGAAGTGGAATCGGTGCTGAAGATCGAATGCGCACCGGTGACCTGGCCGATCGGCATGGGCAAGAACTTCCGCGGCGTGTACCACCTGCTGAACGACGAAGTCATGCTGTTCAAGGCGGGCGAAGAGAAGGCCGACGGCGCCTACGAGATCATCAAGGGCATCGACAACCCGCGCCTCACCGAGATGTTCCCGCTCGAGATGGAACAGCTCAAGATGGAAGTGGAGCTGGTGCACGGCGCCTCGCATCCGTTCGACCTGGAGCGCTTCCTGTCCGGCGTGCAGACCCCCGTGTTCTTTGGCTCCGCCATCAACAACTTCGGCGTGCGCGAGATCCTGTCGGCCCTCGTCGAATGGGCGCCGGGCCCGCGCGAGCGCGATGCGACCGTGCGCGCCGTGCGCCCGGACGAGCAGCCGTTCTCGGGCTTCGTCTTCAAGATCCAGGCCAACATGGACCCGGCACACCGCGACCGCATCGCGTTCCTGCGTGTGTGTTCCGGCCGTTTCGAGAAGGGCATGAAGGTCAAGCACCTGCGCCTGGGCCGTGAAGTGAAACTGTCGTCCGTCGTGACGTTCATGGCGTCGAGCCGCGAACAGGTCGAAGAGGCTTACGCGGGCGACATCATCGGCCTGCCGAACCACGGCAACATGCAGATCGGCGACAGCTTCTCGGAAGGCGAGCTGCTGACGTTCACCGGCATCCCGTACTTCGCGCCGGAGCTGTTCCGCACGGTGCGTATCCGCAATCCGCTCAAGACCAAGCAGCTCCACAAGGGCCTGCAGCAGCTGGGCGAAGAGGGCGCCGTGCAGGTGTTCAAGCCGGTGATGGGCAGCGACCTGATTCTCGGCGCCGTCGGCGTGCTGCAGTTCGAGGTCGTCGCGAGCCGCCTGCTGAACGAATACGGCGTCGACGCCGTGTTCGAGGGCGCGAGCATCAGCAGCGCGCGCTGGGTGTCGAGCGACGACAAGAAGGCCCTGTCCGACTTCGAGACGCAGCTGGCGCACAACGTCGCCTACGACGCCGCCGGCAACCTCGCCTATCTCGCCACGTCCGGCGTCAACCTGCGCCTCACGCAGGAGCGCTGGCCGAAGCTGCAGTTCCACGCGACGCGCGAGCACGCCGCCAAGCTGGATTAACGTAACGATATGCCTCGTGGGCACGGGGTGCCCACCCTGCGAACGCCTCCATTGCCGATTGGTGGGCTCCCCGAGCCCACCAAACGCCCGCGTTCACGCCTCCGGCCTGGCGATCAACGCTTCCACGATACTCCCCACGTAGCACACGGCGAACACGATCCCGGCCAGCGTCACGCTGAACGGCGTGGGCGCATTCGCCAGCTGCGCCTCGATCGCCGCCGGATCCATCGCCATCTTCCCGCTCAACAGCTGGTCGGCGACCGTGTTCGCCTGGTCCAGCGCAAAACTGAAATACAGGATCGCGGCGATGGCGGCCGGCGCCAGGAACAGCAGGGCACGCGTGCGTCGCCCCAGGTAGTACTGGCCCACGCCGGGAAACACCAGGGCCGACAGCAATGCGCCCACACTCTTACGTCTCATCCTGTTCCTCTCACGTTGGCGGGCTTGAGCCAACACAATGGCCAACCCCGGGGGCGGCGTACATTCATTTAATGCACGCCGGAAATACTGCCAGCCAGGAGGAGACCATGACCCATTCATTCCCCCTCGAACTCGTCAATCGGACGACGTCCTGACATGCTGGCCCGTCTGCGCATCGGTCCCAAGCTGCTGCTGGCGCCCGGCGTCGTGCTGCTGCTGCTCGTGCTGCTGTCCTGCGGCAGCTACTACGCGATGGTACGCCAGAATGCGTCGCTCGACAGCATCGTGCAGCGCCGGGCGGCGAACATGCGCGCGGCGGCGGAGCTGTCCGCGGCGGCGCGCAGCGCGCATGCCCAGGCGTACCAGGTCCTGACCTGGATCAGCGGCAGCTTTCCGCACTTCCGCGTCGACCCGCTCGCACTCGACCTGCGGGCCCGGCACGGCGGGGTCGAGCGCGACCTCGCCCAGCTGGCGCGCCTGACGGCCGACAGCCCGGAAGAACAGCGCTACGTCGAACAGGCCCGTGCCGCCTGGGCGCAATACGTGCCGGCCGTGCGCGACGTGATCGAGATCGCGCGCATCGACCAGTCGATCAGCGCCAATGCGATGGTCAAGGCTGAGCGTGCGTTCGCCGTCGTCGCCCAGCGCCTGGCGGAGCTGTCGCGGCGCGAGCAGGCGCTGTCCGAGCAGGCGTCGCGCGATGCGGCCGACGATTTTCGCCTGATCGCGGTGCTGATGCCGGTGGTGATCGTCCTGTCGATCGCCGCCTCGCTGGCGATCACGATGGCGGTGCGGCGCGCGCTGCTGGCCGATATCGGTGCGATCGGCGCGGCCGCCCACGGCCTCGCCAGCGGCGACCTGACGATCCGCGCGCGGACCTATGCGGACGACGAAATCGGCCAGACGGCAAGGCTGCTCGACGCCGGCATCCGCGGCCTGAACCGCCAGTTGCGCACCGTGCTCGAGTCGGCCCGCGCGATCGGCGAGGCGTCGCGCGAGATCACGCTGGGCCGTGCCGGCATGCCGCCGCGCGCGCACGTGCGCGACGCGCTGGACCGCACGACGGCGTCGATGCAGGCGCTGGCGGCGGCGCTCGACGACAGCGCCGCCGGCGCGCACGCCGCGGGCGACCTGGCGGCGCGTGCAGGTGTCGCGGCGGACGAGGGCGGCGCGCTCGCGCACCGCCTGGTGACGACGATGGAACAGGTGCGGCGCGCGGCCGTGCGCATGGACCGCATCGGCGCGGCCATCGAGACCACGCTGGCACGCACGGGCGACGCCGACGGCGGTGCCCGCGAAGCACGCGCCCTGGCCCGGCGCGCCCAGCGCGCGGCACGCGAGGCGCGCACGCTCGCGCGCGAGACCGTGGCCGCGCTCGACGATGGCGGCACCTGCGCGGTCGAAGCCGGCGCGACGATGGCGAGCCTGGCGGGCGCCGTGGAAGACATGGCCGGCATCGTCGACACGATCGGCAGCACGGGCACGGAACGGGCGCGCGAGCTGGCCGGCGCGGCCCAGGCGATCGTGCGCATGGACGAACTCACGCAACAGGGTTCGCGCATGGTGGAAGAAGCGGCGCTGGCCGCGCGCGCGCTGCAGCAGCAGGCGCTGGCACTGGCGCGCACGGTGGCCGTGTTCCGGCTCGACGAGGCCGTGCAGGGCTCCAATGAAACGGCCCCGCCGGGGACGCATCTGCTGCGTCCCGGCAGGGCCGGGCGTTCTTACCTCCGGCTGGCGAGCAGCCGGGGGAAGAACCGCTGATTACTCGGGCGTCGCACGTGGGCACGGGGTGCCCACTCTACGGCTGTAGTGCGGGCGGCCCGCCGCCCACGCGTACCGTCTCACTCGTAGTCTTCGATGGGGGCGCAGCCGCAGAACAGGTTACGGTCACCATACGCGTTATCCGCGCGGCCGACCGGCGGCCAGTACTTCTTCTTGCGCAGCGACGGCACCGGGAAGGCGGCCACTTCGCGCGAATAGGTGTGCTGCCAGTCGTCCGACGTGACGACTTCCGCGGTGTGCGGCGCGCCCTTCAGCGGGTTGTCCATGCGGTCGTACTCGCCGCGCTCCACTTTCACGATCTCCGCGTGGATGCAGATCATCGCTTCGATGAAGCGGTCCAGCTCCGCCTTCGATTCCGACTCGGTCGGCTCGATCATCAGCGTGCCCGGCACCGGGAAGCTCATGGTCGGCGCGTGGAAGCCGAAGTCCATCAGGCGCTTGGCCACGTCTTCGTTGCTGATGCCGGTGGCATCCTGCAGCGGACGCAGGTCGATGATGCACTCGTGCGCGACGAGGCCGTCGTGGCCCGTGTACAGCACCGGGTAGTGCGGCGCCAGGCGGCGCGCGATGTAGTTGGCGTTCAGGATCGCCGTCTCCGTCGCCGCCGTCAGGCCTTCCGCGCCCATCATCGCGATGTACATCCACGAGATCGGCAGGATCGATGCGGAGCCGTAGGCGGCCGAGCTGACGGCGCCGATGCCGGCTTCGTTCCGCTGGTAACCCGTCGAGGCCTGGTTCGGCAGGAACGGCACGAGGTGTTCGGCCACGGCCACCGGACCGACGCCGGGACCGCCGCCGCCGTGCGGGATGCAGAAGGTCTTGTGCAGGTTCAGGTGGCTGACGTCGCCGCCGAACAGGCCCGGACCGGCGACGCCCACCAGCGCGTTCATGTTGGCGCCGTCGACATACACCTGGCCGCCGTGCGCGTGCACGATCTCGCACAGTTCCTTGATGCCTTCCTCGAACACGCCGTGCGTGGACGGGTAGGTGACCATCACGCACGCCAGGTTGGCGCTGTGTTCCTCGGCCTTCTTCTTCAGGTCGGCGAGGTCCACGTTGCCGTTGGCGTCGCACGCGGTCACGACGACCTTCATGCCCACCATGTTGGCCGACGCCGGGTTGGTGCCGTGCGCCGACGACGGGATCAGGCAGATGTTGCGGTGGCCTTCGCCGCGCGACTGGTGGTACTTCTGGATGATCAGCAGGCCCGCGTACTCGCCCTGCGAGCCGGCGTTCGGCTGCAGCGACACGCCGGCGTAGCCCGTGACGGCGCACAGCATCGCTTCCAGCTGGCCGATCATCTCGCGGTAGCCGACGGTCTGCTCATCCGGCGCGAACGGGTGGATGTTCGAGAATTCCGGCCACGTCACCGGGATCATCTCGGACGTCGCGTTCAGCTTCATCGTGCACGAACCCAGCGGGATCATCGTGCGGTCGAGCGCCAGGTCCTTGTCGGCCAGTGCGCGCAGGTAGCGCAGCATCTCGTGCTCGGCGTGGTAGCGGTTGAACGTCGGGTGCGTCAGGTAGGCGCTCGTGCGGGCCAGCGCGGCCGGGTAGGCGTCCTGCGCGTCCTTGTCCAGCGTGTCGAAATCGACGTCGGCGCCGCCGAAGATTTTTACCAGCAGGGCGATGTCGTCGCGGCCTATCGTCTCGTCCAGCGAGATGCCCACGTGGCGCGCATCGATGCGGCGCAGGTTGACGCCGTGGTCGTTCGCCACGCGGTGGATCTCGTCGGCGTTGTCGGCGATGACGGTGATCGTGTCGAAATACGATTCATTGGCCAGCTGGAAGCCGAGGCCCTTCAGCGCGGTGGCGAGGATGCCCGTGTAGCGGTGCACGCGGCGGGCGATCTGTTCCAGGCCTTGCGGGCCGTGGTAGACGGCGTACATCGAGGCCATCACGGCCAGCAGGACCTGCGCCGTGCAGATGTTCGACGTCGCTTTTTCGCGGCGGATGTGCTGTTCGCGCGTTTGCAGCGCGAGGCGGAACGCGGGGTTGCCCTGGGCGTCGATGGTGACGCCGGCCAAGCGGCCCGCCATGCTGCGCTTGTACTCGTCGCGCGTGGCCAGGTAGCCCGCGTGCGGGCCGCCGAAGCCGAGCGGCACGCCGAAGCGCTGGCTGTTGCCAACGACGACGTCGGCGCCCCATTCGCCCGGTGGCGCGAGGACGGTCAGCGCCAGCAGGTCGGCCGCGACGACGACCATCGCGCCGGCCGCATGCAGCTTCTCGACGGCGGCGCGGTAGTCGCGCACGTCGCCGTTCACGCCCGGGTATTGCAGCAGGACGCCGAAGCAGGATTCGGCGAGGTTCTCGATATCGCCGGCGGCGACGGTGCGCACTTCGACGCCGATCGGCAGCGCGCGGGTCTGCACGACTTCCAGCGTCTGCGGCAGCACGTCGTCGGCGACGTAGAACACTTTCGATGGCGACTTGCCGACGCGCTGGATCAGCGTCATCGCCTCGGCCGCGGCCGTGCCTTCGTCCAGCATCGACGCGTTGGCGATGCCCATGCCGGTCAGGTCGGTGATGACCTGCTGGAAGTTCAGGATGGCTTCCAGGCGGCCCTGCGAGATCTCCGGCTGGTACGGCGTGTACGCGGTGTACCAGGCCGGGTTTTCGAAGATGTTGCGCAGGATGACGGGCGGCGTGTGGGTGCCGTAGTAGCCCTGGCCGATCAGCGACTTCATGACCTTGTTCTGCACCGCGATGCCTTTCAGCTTCGCGAGTGCGGCCTGCTCGGGCAGCGGCTCGAAGAACTGGCCCAGGTCCAGCTTGTCCTTGCGGCGGATGTTGGCGGGAACGACGGCGTCGATCAGCTCGGCACGCGAGGCGTAGCCGAGGACGGACAGCATGGCCGCCTGTTCGGATGCGGACGGGCCGATGTGGCGCGGGATGAAGCCATCGCGTGCTTCGAGTTGGGTCAGGCTGGTGCGGGTCATGATGGGGGACGAAAAAAAGTCGGCGCGTGAGGTACCACTCCGTCGCCCCCGCGCAGGCGGGGGCCCAAGTTCAGCGTGCGCGGCAGCTCGAACTTGGATTCCCGCCTCCGCGGGAATGACGGTCAATCAAATCAGCCTTCGGTGGCCTTGCCGTAAGCAGCCGCATCCAGCAGGCCATTGACGGCGGCCGGATCCGACGGCTGCAGCTTGAACAGCCACGCATCGTAGGCGTTCGCGTTGATCGAGTCCGGCGCGTCGGCCGTGGCCTGGTTCACCGCGGTGACGGTGCCCGAGACCGGGGCGTAGATGTCGCTGGCGGCCTTGACGGACTCGACGACGGCGGCGTCATCGCCGGCGGTGAAGGCCTTGCCGACCTGCGGCAGTTCGACGAACACGATGTCGCCCAGGGCGTCCTGCGCGTATTCGGTGATGCCCACGGTCAGGGTGCCGTCGGCCTCCTGGCGGACCCACTCGTGGGACTCGGTGTACTTCAGGTCGGCTGGGATGTTCATGTGCGTAACTCCGTAGTGATGGATGGTGCGGTAAGTATAGTGTTGTTTGTTCAGGACGCGAGGATCTTGCCGTTACGCACGAACGGCAGTTTGACGACGGATGCCGCCAGTTTTTTGTCGCGGATTTCCACGTGGACTGTGTCGCCGATGGCGACGTCGACCGGCACGCGCGCGAGCGCGATCGCCTGCTGCATCGACGGGCTGAACGTGCCGCTCGTGATTTCGCCGGCATTGCCGGATGCGGCCACGACTTTCTGGTGGGCGCGCAGGATGCCGCCTTTTTCGCGCAGGATCAGGCCGACGAATTGCTGCGTCTGGCCGTTTTTCCGCAGGGCGGATTTGCCGATGAAGTCGCGCTCGGCGTTGAGGTCGACGGTCCAGGCGAGGCCGGCGTCCAGCGGCGAGACGTTGTCGTCCATGTCCTGGCCGTACAGATTCATGCCCGCTTCCAGGCGCAGCGTGTCGCGTGCGCCGAGGCCGGCCGGCTTGACGCCGGCGGCGGCGAGGGCGTTCCACAGCGCCTCGACCTGGCTGGCCGGCACGCCGATCTCGAACCCGTCTTCGCCCGTATAGCCGGTGCGCGCGACCATCAGTTCGCCGAACGGGGTGTCGTGCACGATCACGGCGTTGAACGGCTTCAGGCCTTCCGACGGGGCCTGCGTCTGCGGCACGACCTGCCACGTTTTCGCGCGGGCGTTCGGGCCCTGCACGGCGACGAGGGCGATGCCGTCGGCGCTCAGGTCGGCGCGGCGCGGGGTGATCGTCAGGCCGCTATTGGTGGCGTCGTTCTGCTGGCTGATCCAGGCGATGTCCTTCTCGGCCGTGCCGGCGTTGACGACGAGGCGGAACCAGTCTTCGGCGAAGTAGTAGACGATCAGGTCGTCGATGACGCCGCCCTGCGGGTTCAGCATGCACGAGTACAGGGCCTTGCCCGGTGCCTGCAGCTTGTCGACGTTGTTGGCCAGCAGGCCGCGCAGGAAGGCGCGCACGTTCGCGCCTTTCAGGTCGACCACGCACATGTGCGACACGTCGAACATGCCGGCATCGCCGCGCACGGCATTGTGTTCTTCGATCTGGGAGCCGTAGTTGACGGGCATGTCCCAGCCGCCGAAGTCGACCATCTTGGCGCCGGCGGCACGGTGTACGGAATTGAGCGGGGTCGCTTTGAGCGTCATGGATGGTTCCTCGGCAGAAAATGGGTTCGCGCATGCGGATGCCCGCATGCTCTCGCACCCCTCTGTCCTCGGTACCTGAGAGATAGCGACAAGGTGTTGTCGCCTGCCCCTTCGGTGGGCCGGTGAAGGCCGCTCTCCAGAGTTGGTCCACTGCGCGTTGCGCAGCAGCCCCTGACCGGTCCGGTTGCCTGAGAGTTTTTGGGTAATGCCCCTTCGGCGGCAGCCTGCGCTGCGCTCTCCCGGTCAAGACTGCGAAGTCTATGTCAGTGGTGACGGGAAGTCAATCGGCCGGGGGAGGCCTCACACGATTGCCATGGGGCACCACGGACATGCGGACGTGTTTTGTTACACTTGCTCTACGACCTTTCTGACGGAAGAGACCCACTATGAGCGAAGATCCTGGAAAACAGAAAGTAGGGTGGTTCACCCTGTCCGGCGACGTGAACAGCGACATGGTGCATCGTGTCTTCGAGGCAGTGGCCGGCATGAACGACGACGGCATCGAGACGGCGCACATCCTCCTGCAGTCGAACGGGGGCTATGTCAGCGACGGCCTGTGCCTGTACAACTTCCTGGCCAATGCCCCCGTCAATTGCGTCATGTACAACGGCGGCGCCGTCGCGTCGATCGCGGTGATCCTGTTCCTGGCGGGCCAGCAGCGCTATGCGAGCGAGACGGCGCGCTTCATGATCCACAAGTCGCATGCGACAGCTTCGCCCGGCTCGCGTCCGGATGCGCTGAACATCATCGTCGAGGGCCTGCGCGCCGACGATGCGCGCACGGAATCCATCCTGCGCAAGCACATCGAGCTGACGCCCGAACAGTGGGGCATCCACCAGTACGGCGACCTGCACCTGAACGCGCGCGACGCCAAGGCGGCGGGCATGATCGACGAGGTGCGCGATTTCGCGCCGCCCAAGGGCTCGTACCTGCGCAACATCTGATAAACAAAGAGCCTGTCGCGGTCGTCCCGCGCCAGGCTCTTTCGACCTTCCGGAAAGCGCTGCAATCAGCGCTTGTTGTCGTTCTTGTGGCTTTGACGGCCAGCCTCGGCATGCTGCTCCGGGGTGCCGCCGCGGGTGCCGCCCGAGCCGCCCGAACGCGAGCCCGAACCGGAGCCCGACTGCTTGTTGCCGTCGTTCTTGTGGCTTTGCTGGCCAGCCTTGACGTGTTGTTCGTGGGAGCCGCCCTGGTTACCCGAGCGCGAAGAATTCTTGTTCGAAGCCATGATCATTCCTTTCGAGAGTGGAGATGTCCTGCTTACCGAAGCGATTTCGGTATTGCAATGATGCGAGCGCGACAATTGAACGGGTATCGGATCACCTCTTGACCACTTGTAGGACTACAGGCATTACGCTAGCAATAATTTTCTTCGCTAACACGTATTTTGCATATTCTTATTCGCCGGCAATCGTATCTTGCGACGCGGCATAGCGTTTTTTGTCGATCTATGGTCTCTTCAATAGCATAAGCATTTTCCTGGACGTGGCGCTGGCCGATCGATTTTAATTGCCACTTGGAAATTATGTGCCACAATAGAACAACCATGTCTTCCAGCCCCGTCCAGACCCCGGCCGCCCGCAAGGCCGCGTCGTCGCAGCAGGCGACGCTGGATGCGCTCGCCGGTATCGCAGACACCTGGGTCAAGGAGCAACTGACCGCGATGACGGCCCGCATGGCCGCGGCACTGGGCGACCTGACCCGTCACAACGGCGACCCGCAGGACGTCCAGCGGCGCGTGAAGGCGGCCCGCCTGCTGAAGGACAATGCGTACGCCTTCTTCCACCTGGCATCCGGCGCGACCGCCCTGGCGGTGCGGCGCGAGCTCGACCGCCTGGCGCCGCGGGCCGCGCCGATGCGCATGACGGCGGCGTCGTTGGACCTCGTGCCGCTGGAAGAGGTCGACAGCCGCCTCGCACTGGGCGCGCTGGCCCGACCCTTCGACATCCGGTACGCCGACCCGCTCGCCACGCTGGCCGTCCGCCTCGGCATGCTGCTCGGACGCGGCGTGCTGCGCGCGGACAGCAATCCCTTCCGTCCCGAGATCTTCCTCGGCGCGCTCGACGAGGCGTGGCGTGAATTCGAACCGGAAACGGATGTCCATGGCCTCATCCAGCCCCTGCTGCGGCCGGACATCGTGTTCGACCTCGCCCCGCTGTACGACTCCCTCGTCGCCGCGCTGCGCAAGGAGGGCCAGCCGGGTTCCGTGGGGGCTTACCGCATCCAGAAGACGGATGGCGGCGCCGCCGCGAAGGCGGCCCGCGCCGCCCAGCGCGCCGCCCTTGCGGAGCAGTTGCGCAAGCTGTTCGGCGACGATGGCGGCGAGGATGGCGTCCCGCTGATTCCCGACCTGCCCGCCTTGCCGTCCAGCGGCGGCGGCTGGCGGCCGAGCGGAGCGGGGACGTTCGCGGCGACGCCGGTCAAGGACCGGGCTGCACAACCGGCGGCTGGCTTCATCGCCCCGTCCGGTGCGGCAGCCCAACCCGGCGCCGGCTTCGCAGCGGGAACGGGGCAGGCCGAGTCCGGCTGGTCGGCCGCCCTGCAAGGCATGCTGGCGCAATCCGGCGGCACGGCGCCGCTGATGGACCTGCTGGCGCGCATCGAGCCGGCGCCGGCGCAAGGAACGCAAGCGGCCGCCACGCCGCATAACGTGTTCTACCTGCCGCGCCTGAAGCAGAGCCTGCCCCAGGGCAGCCTGCCGCGCCGCGACGAACGTACGCTGGACCTGCTGTCGCGTGTGTTCGAGACCGTGTTGCTGGACGACAGTATCCCGCCGCGCACGCGCGAACTGCTGCAACTCCTGCAGGTGCCCGTGCTGAAGGCCGCTCTGCTCGACAACAATTTCTTCTTCGAGCAAGACCATCCGGCGCGCCGCCTTGTCGACCTGATGTCGCGCGTCGGCTGGGAGCAGAGAGACGATGCGGACGACCCGCTGTTCCAGGCGATGCGGCGCAGCGTCGCACGCGTGGGCGAGGCGCGGCCGGAGGCGTTCGCGAATGCCGTCGCCGAGCTGGAAGCGGGCATCGCCGCCGACGAGTCGGCCCAGGTAGCCGCGCTCGCCGCACCGGTCGCCAGCGCGCTGAAACGGGAAAAGCACGAGGTCGCGGCGCGCCAGGCCCGCGACGCCATCGCCCTGCGGGTGCAGGCCGGCGACGTCGACGAGGTCGTCAGCGGCTTCCTCGAGCAGCGCTGGACGACCGTGCTGACGTTCGCGTGGACGATCGAGGATGCGCGCCCGGGCGCCGTCGACAACGCCACCCGGGCCATGGACGACCTGATCTGGAGCGTCAAGCCGAAGGCCACGCCGGAGCAGCGCAAGGCCCTGATCGCCCGGCTGCCGCGTCTGCTGCAGACGCTGAACAAGTGGCTCGATGCGATCAAGTGGCAGGACGCCGAGCGCCTGCAATTCTTCGCCCGCCTGGCCGAATACCATGCTGCCATCGTGCGCGCGCCCATCGAGCTGTCGCCGGAGCGCCAGCTGGAACTGGCCACGCAGGCGGCCCAGCAGGATGCGCTGCGCAAAATCGAGATGGAAAACGCGGCCGCGGAACAGGCGGCGGCGCGGGTGGCCAAGGTGTCCGCCGTCGACGGCCTGGAGCGCGGCATGTGGCTGGAATTCCGCACGGGCGAAGGCGCGCGCAAGGTCAAGCTGGCGTGGGTGAGCCCGCTGCGCACGCTGTTCATCTTCTCCGGCGCCGGGCGGCGCGAAGCGTTCTCGCTGCCGGCCGACAAGCTGGCCGCGGTCCTGAACGACGGCAGCGCGCGCGTGCTCGCCATCGACGGCGTCGTCGGGCAGGTGCTCTCCGACGCAATGGCCCAAGGGGCCGTCAACGATTCGAATATCTCGGCCGTTGCCGTGACGTAGGGCGGGCTCCCCGAGCCCGCGCGAACGCCGGGACGCCGCATGCGTCACGCGTGGGCACGGCGTGCCCATCCAACGTGTTGGTATCGGTCGCGTGACCGGGTTATAGTCGAGCGTCGTCATCCATCACCGAATCCAACATGCTCTGGTGGTCCCATCTCTCGGCGCTGGGCGGCCTCAACGTCACGGCGCTGCTCGCCGTCGGCGTGGCGGCCTGGCTCGTCGGCGCGCGCTGCTGGCGGCTGGCGCTCGTCTGGTGCGCCGTGTTCGGTGGTGCCATGTTCGTGGCGGCCGCGAGCCAGGTGGCGTTCATCGGCTGGGGCGTCGGGATCCGGTCGTTGTCGTTCACGGGCTGTTCCGGCCATGCGGCCCGGGCCGCGACCGTGTTTCCCGTCGCCTTGTTCCTGCTGGTGGAGCGCGGTTCGCCGCGCCTGCGCCGGGGCGCCGTGGCCGTGGGCGGCCTGCTCGCCGTCGCGGTGGCGCTGGCCCGGGTGCAGGTCGGCGCCCATTCCGCCAGCGAAGCCCTGTCCGGTTGCGTACTCGGCCTGGCGGCGGCCGCGCTGTTCCTCGCGCACGCGCGCGCCGCGCAGGACTGCTCGCCGCAGCCGCTGCTGGCGGGCCTGCTCGCGGCGACGATCCTGTTGCCGCGCGCCGATCCCGCCTACTCCCACCAATGGCTGACGGCCGTCGCGCTGAAGCTGTCCGGGCGCGACCGGGTCTACCTGCGCAACGACTGGCAGCCGGCGCAGGGGCCGTACGTCCCGCCATGCGCCCCGGACCGGCTCCGTTTTGCCGTCCTCTGCACCTGAACCCGCGCGCACGACGGCTAAAACTTGGCCGAAAAGCAAGGCGCAGATGGTATGATGCAGCCTTTATCGACTTCTCCCCCTACCGTAAGCGAACGTGCGTCTATCCTCCATCAAATTGTCGGGATTTAAGTCTTTCGTCGATCCCACCAATTTCCAGGTGCCGGGGCAACTGGTCGGCGTGGTCGGCCCGAACGGATGCGGCAAATCGAACATCATCGATGCCGTACGGTGGGTGCTGGGCGAATCGAAAGCGTCCGAGCTGCGCGGCGAATCGATGCAGGACGTGATCTTCAACGGTTCCACCAACCGCAAGCCGGCCGGGCGCGCGTCTGTCGAACTCGTGTTCGACAACAGTGCCGGCAAGGCGGCCGGGCAGTGGAGCCAGTACGCCGAGATCGCCGTCAAGCGCACGCTCACGCGCGACGGCACGTCGACCTATTACATCAACGGCCAGCCCGTGCGCCGGCGCGACATCCAGGACATCTTCCTCGGCACGGGCTTGGGGCCCCGCGCCTACGCCATCATCGGCCAGGGCATGATCTCGCGCATCATCGAATCGCGCCCGGAAGAGCTGCGCGTGTTCCTGGAGGAAGCGGCCGGCGTCTCGAAATACAAGGAGCGCCGGCGCGAGACGGAAAACCGGCTGTCCGACACGCGCGAGAACCTGCTGCGCGTCGAGGACATCCTGCGCGAGCTGAACGCGAATCTCGAAAAGCTGGAGGCGCAGGCCGCCGTCGCCAACCGTTTCCACCAGCTGCAGGCCGACCAGGAAGAGAAGCAGAAACTGCTCTGGCTCCTGCGCCGCAACGAGGCCAGGGCCGAGCAGCTGCGCTGGTTCCAGGAGATGGAGCAGGCGCAGACCGGACTCGAATCCCAGAACGCGCAGCTGCGCAACCTGGAGCTCGAGCTGGAACGCATGCGCCAGGCGCACTACGAGACGGGCGACCGCCTGCACGTGGCGCAGGGCGCGCTGTACCAGACCAATTCCGAGATCGGCAGCCTGGAAGCGCAGATCAAGTTCGTCGTCGAGTCGCGCACGCGCCTGCAGAACCAGATCGGGACGCTCACGGCCCAGCGCGAGCAGTGGCTGAACCAGGCGGGCGAGACGCAGGAGCAGATCGAGGAAGCCGAGTTCCGCCTGGAAGAACTGGCGGCGCGCGTGGAAGGCGCGCAGATCGCGGCGGAGGCGCAGAACGAACGCCTGCCCGACCTGGAAGCGGCGTGGCGCGACGCGCAGAACAGGTCGACCGAGTCGCGCGCCCGCATCATGCAGATCCAGCAGCGCATCGAGCTGTCGTCCGCGCACCAGCGCAATGCGTCGAACATCCTCGCGAGCCTGGCCACGCGGCGCGAGCGCCTGCAGCAGGAGCGCGGCGGACTCAATCTGCCGGACGCCGGCCACCTCGACAACCTGCGCATGCAGCTGGAAGAAAAGCAGCTGCAGCTGGAAGAACAGAACCTGATGCTGGAAGAGGCGGCGAGCCGCCAGGAAGCCGTCGAGCAGGAGCGGCGCGACGCGCATGCGCAGGTCCAGCAGGAGGCCGCCTCCAACGCCAGGCTGGAAGCGCGCTTGACCGCGCTGCGCCAGCTGCAGGAACGCGTGCAGACGCAAGGTAAAGTCCAGCCGTGGCTGCAGAAGCACGAACTGGATAAACTGCCGCGCCTGTGGCAGAAGCTCGACATCGAGACGGGCTGGGAGACGGCGCTGGAATCCGTGCTGCGCGAGCGCACGGGCGCGCTGGAAGTGTCGAACCTCGACTGGGCGCGCGGCTTCTTCGGCGATGCGCCGCCGGCCCGCATGGCGCTGTATTCGCCGGCACCGGGCAGCGCGGGCGCGCAGGATCATCACGGCCTGAAACCGTTCGCGAGTCTCCTCAAGCTGAACGACCCGGGCCTGCGCGGCCTGCTGGACGACTGGCTGACAGGCGTCTACGTGGCCGACGATCCGGGCACGGCGCTCGCGCAGCGTGGGAGGCTCCCACAGGGCGGCTGCTTCGTCACGCCGCAAGGCCACATGGTCACCGCGTCGAGCGTGCGCTTCTACGCGGCGGACGCCGAGCAGGACGGCGTGCTCGCGCGCCAGCACGAGATCGACAACATCGGCAAACAGTTGCGCGCGCAGGCGCTGCTGCTGGACGAGGCCCGCACGCGCGCCGCGCGCGCCGACGCGGCGGTGTCCGACCTGCAGCGCCGCCTGCAGGACGGCCGCCAGAAAGTCGCGACCTTGCAGCGCGACGTGCATGCGCTGCAGATCGACGTGGTGAAACAGGCCGAGGTCGAGGCGCGCTTCAACCAGAGGAGCGGCCAGATCGCGGCGGACCTCGACGAGATCGCCGCGCAGGAAGCGGAGCAGAGACAGGCGAAGGCCGAGGCGGAAGCGCAGTTCGAAGAGCTGGACATGGAACTCGCCGAACTGCAGGGCGCGCACGAAGACGGCCAGGTCGAGTTCGAGGAACAGGAGCGGATCCTTGCCGAAGCGCGCAACCGACTGCGCGACCTCGAACGCGCGGCGCAGGAAGCCGTGTTCGCGGAAAAGACGCAGCGCACGCGCATCGAGGAACTCCGCCGCACGATCGCCACCGCCCAGCAGCAGGCGCAGCAAGTCCTGGAAAGCATCGCAGCCGGCAAGCTGGAGCTGGAAGCGCTGGAATCCGGCGCGGCGGCGGAAGGCCTGCAAGGCCTGCTGGCAAGGCGCACGGAGCAGGAACGGCTGCTTTCCGATGCGCGCCACGAACTGGACCAGCTCACGCAGCAGCTGCGTGCGGCGGAAGAAGCCCGCATGGCGGCGGAGCGCGGCCTGCAGCCGCAGCGCGAGCGCATCACCGAGATGCAGCTGAAGGAACAGGCCGCGCGCCTGAACCAGGAACAGTTCGCGGAAGCGTTGTCGGCCACGGGCGCCGACGAGGCCGCGCTGTCCGAAAAGCTCGACCCCGAGCTGAAACCGTCGTACCTGCAGGGCGAGGTCACGCGCCTGACGAATGCCATCGTGTCGCTCGGTGCCGTCAACCTCGCGGCAGTGGAAGAGCTGGCGCAGGCGACGGAGAGAAAGCGCTTCCTCGACGCGCAGAACAACGACCTGCTGGAGGCGATCGGCACGCTGGAAGGCGCGATCTCCCGCATCGACCGCGAATCGCGCGACCTGCTGCAGGACACGTTCGACCGCGTCAACCTGCATTTCTCGGAACTGTTTCCGATCCTGTTCGGCGGCGGCCAGGCCAAGCTCGTGATGACGGGGGACGAAATCCTCGACTCGGGCGTGCAGGTGATGGCCCAGCCGCCCGGCAAGAAGAACGCGACGATCCATCTGCTGTCCGGCGGCGAGAAGGCGCTGACGGCGACGGCGCTCGTGTTCTCGATGTTCCGCCTGAACCCGGCGCCGTTCTGCCTCCTCGACGAGGTCGACGCGCCGCTGGACGACGCCAATACCGAGCGCTTCTGCCGCATGGTGAAGCGCATGTCGGACCATACCCAATTCCTCTTCATCTCGCACAACAAGATCGCGATGGAGATGGCCAACCAACTGATCGGTGTGACGATGCAGGAGCAGGGCGTGTCGCGCATCGTGGCGGTGGACATGGAGTCCGCCGCGAATTTCGCTACTGAGGCACAAGCAGCATGACAGACTTTCAAATGAGCCTGATCGCGGCCGGCGGCGTCTTCGTCGTCGGCGTCATTAGTTACAACAAGTGGCAGGAGTACAAGGCCCGCAAGAGCGTCGAGCGCGCGTTTTCGCACGACCACGACGACGTGCTGATGAAGGGCGGCTCGAGCGAGCGCGCGGAACCGCACGTCCAGCGGCACGAGCCCGTGCTGGACGGCGGCCCCGTGCCGGATCACGACGTGCTGATCGAGCCGGGCATCGTCGCCGAGCCGTTCCAGCACGCCGCGCCGGGCCCCACACCTGCGGCCGCGCCGGTGCCCGCGGCCGCGGCCGCGCTCGACCCGGCCGCCGAGCTGCCGGCCGTGAAGCCGGATACACCGCCCGCGCAACTGGCCGAGAACCTCGTCGACCCGCTGATCGACTGCCTGATCCCGCTGAATTCGGAAGGCCCGCTGCGCGGCGACCGCATCCTGCCCGCGCTGCTGAAACTGCGCCGCGTCGGCAACAAGCCCGTGCACTTCGTCGGCCTCGCGGTGAACGGCGACTGGGAACCGATCGTGCACGGCGGCGTGTACACGAAGCTGCAGGCCGGCGTCCAGTTGGCCACGCGCACGACGGCGCTGAACGAGCTGGAGTACTCGGAGATGGTCACGCGCCTGCGCGCCGTCGCCGACGAGATTGGCGCCGAGCCGGAAGTGCCGGACATGATCGAAGTGATGAGCGAAGCGAAGACGCTGCACCGCTTCGTCGCCGGCCACGATGCGCAACTGGGCGTGAACCTCGCGTCCAAAGGCGCGCCGTGGGCAATGGCCACGTTGATCGGCGCGCTGGAAAACGCAGCCTTCGACGTGCGCCCGGACGGCAAGTTCGTCATGCTGGATAAAGAGGAGGGCGGCGGCACCCTGTTCACGCTGTCCACGAACGTCACGCTGGGCGCCGATACGACGTCGCGCCTGACCCTGCTGCTGGACGTGCCGTGCGTGCCCCCGGCCCGCGACGGTTTCGGCAAGATGGTCGCCTGCGCGAAGGACCTCGAGCAGCGCCTGGATGCTGCCATCGTCGACGACTTCGACCAGCCGCTGACGGATGCGGCGCTGGAAGAGATCGCGGGCCAGGTGCGCGAGTTCTACCAGGAGATGGACACGGCCGACGTCGCCGCCGGTTCCACCCGCGCGCTGCGCCTGTTCAGCTGAGGTGAGCATGGCCGACCTGGAACGGATGGCGTGGCTCGTCAAGGAACTGAACCACCACATCTACAACTACCACGTGCTCGACGCGCCGACGATTCCCGACGCCGAGTACGACAAGCTGTTCCGCGAACTGCAGGCGCTGGAGGCGCAGCATCCCGAAGCCGTGTCGGTGGATTCGCCGACGTCGCGCGTGGGCGCCGCGCCGATCCCGGAATTCAGGCAGGTCACGCATGCGGTGCCCATGCTGTCGCTGAACAACGGCTTTTCCGATGAAGACATCGACAACTTCGACCGCCGCGTGCGCGATGGCCTCGGCCACGCGCAGGTGCAGTATGCGGCCGAGCTGAAATTCGACGGCCTCGCGATGAGCCTGCGCTACGAGAACGGCGTGTTCGTGCAGGCCGCCACGCGCGGCGACGGCTACACGGGCGAGGACGTCACCGCCAATATCCGCACGGTGAAGGTGATCCCGCTGCGCCTGCGCGGCGACGATATTCCGGCCGTGCTGGAAGTGCGCGGCGAAGTCCTGATGTTCAAGGAAGACTTCGAACGCCTGAACCAGCGCCAGCGCGACGCGGGCCAGAAGGAATTCGCGAACCCGCGCAACGCGGCCGCGGGCAGCCTGCGCCAGCTCGACGCGCGCATCACGGCGCAGCGCCGCCTGCGCTTCTTCGCGTACGGCATCGGCCTGCTCGAAGGCGCGCCGCTGCCGGAATCGCATTCGAAGGCACTGGACTGGCTCGACCAGCTTGGTCTCCCCGTGTCGAAGGAACGCGCGGTGGTCACCGGATGCGAAGGCCTGCTGGGCTACTTCCACGACATCGGCGCGCGCCGCAAGTCGCTGCCGTACGAGATCGACGGCGTCGTGTACAAGGTCGACCGCTTGTCGGACCAGCGCGAGCTGGGTTTCGTCTCGCGCGCGCCCCGTTTCGCGCTTGCGCATAAATTCCCCGCCGAGGAGGCGCTGACGACGGTGTCCGCCATCGACGTGCAGGTGGGCCGCACCGGCGCGATCACGCCGGTGGCGCGCCTCGTGCCCGTCTCGGTCGGCGGCGTGACCGTCACGAATGCGACCTTGCACAACGAGGACGAGGTGCGCCGCAAGGACGTGCGCGTGGGCGACACGGTCGTCGTGCGCCGCGCGGGCGACGTCATTCCCGAGGTACTGTCCGTCGTGCTGGAACGCCGCCCGACGCCGGTACCGCCCGTGTACGAACTGCCGAAGACGTGCCCCGTGTGCGGCTCGCACGTCGTGCGCGAAGAGGGCGAGGCCGTTGCGCGCTGCTCCGGCGGGCTGACGTGCGCCGCGCAGCGCAAGGAAGCGATCCGCCATTTCGCGGGCCGCCGCATGATGGACATCGAAGGGCTGGGCGACCGCTATATCGACAGCCTCGTGGAAGCGAATTTGATCCGCGGCGTGGCCGACCTGTATCGCCTCACCCTGGACGACCTGCTGAAGATGAAGCGCCTCGCGGACGAGCGCGACGGCACGACGCCGGAGACGGTCAAGCAGGGCAAGGTCGCGACGAAGTGGGCGGACAACCTGCTGGCCGCCATCGCCGCCAGCAAGCATCCGCCGCTGGAGCGGCTGCTGTTCGCGCTGGGCATCCGCCACGTGGGCGAGTCGACGGCCAAGACGCTGGCCGACTGGCTCGGCAGCCTGGCGCTCGTGCGCCGTGCGTCGGCCGCGCTGCTGCGCGTACTGCCCGACATCGGCGGCACGGTCGCGGAAGCGATCGCCGACTTCTTCGCGGAAGAGAAGAACCAGCAGGCGCTGAACGATTTGCTGGCCGCCGGCGTCGCGCCGCAGGGCGAGCATCCGCCGCGCGCGCAGCTGCGCGAAAAACTCGATGACGTGGGCCTGCTGGCCGCGCTCGGGATCCCGAAACTGACGGAGCCGCGCGCGCGCCAGCTGCTGGCCGACGGCCGCACGCTGGACGACCTCGCGCACCTGAAGATATTCAGCGTGTTCGGCCTGCCGGAAGGCGTCGTCACGGCGCTGGAGCAGTGGATGGCGGTGCCGGGCAACCGCGCGATGCTGGCCGCGCTGGCGGCGCTGCGCACCGAGCTGCTGGCGCTGCTGCCGCAGGATGCCGTCGACGCGGCCGGTCCGCTGGCCGGCAAGACGTTCGTGCTGACCGGGACGTTGCCGACGATGTCGCGCGATGCCGCGGGCGCCCTGATCGAACAGGCGGGCGGCAAGGTGTCCGGGTCGGTGTCGAAGAAGACGTCGTACGTCGTCGCGGGCGCGGAAGCGGGCAGCAAGCTGGAAAAGGCCGAGCAGCTCGGCGTGACCGTGCTGGACGAGGCGGGCCTGCTGGCCCTGCTGGGCGCACAGAATTCAACTCAATCATCAAACGGAGCTTCACAATGACCGCAATCAAGAAAGCCGTATTCCCGGTCGCAGGCCTTGGTAGCCGCTTCCTGCCGGCCACCAAGGCGCAGCCGAAGGAAATGCTGCCCATCGTCGACAAGCCGCTGATCCAGTACGCGGTCGAGGAAGCGGTGGCCGCCGGCATCACGGAACTCGTGTTCATCACGGGCCGCAACAAGCGCGCCATCGAAGATCATTTCGACAAGGCCTACGAGCTGGAATCGGAACTGGAAGCGGCCGGCAAGCAGGAACTGCTGAAGCTCGTGCAGCAGGTCATTCCGAAGAACGTCAACTGCATCTACATCCGCCAGCCGGCCGCGCTGGGCCTGGGCCATGCCGTGCTGTGCGCCCGTCCCGTGATCGGCAACGAGCCGTTCGCGGTGCTGCTCGCGGACGACTTCATGGACACGGCCGACGGCCACAAGCCGGTGCTCGCGCAGATGACGGACCTGTACGCGTACGAGAAGTGCAGCGTGCTCGCCGTACAGGACGTGCCGCGCGCGAACACGCGCCAGTACGGCATCGTCAGCGCGCGCGCCTACCGTCCGGACCTGGAGCTCGTGTCCGGGATCATCGAGAAACCGAAGCCCGAGGATGCGCCGTCGACCCTGGCCGTCGTGGGCCGCTACGTGCTGTCCGGCGCCATCTTCGAACACCTGGAAAACCTGGGGACCGGCGCCGGCGGCGAAATCCAGCTGACCGACGGCATCGCGTCGCTGATGTCGCGCGAACGCGTGCTCGCGTACCGCTATGCCGGCACGCGCTACGACTGCGGTTCCAAGCTGGGCTACCTGAAGGCGACGGCCGCCATCGGCATGAAGCACCCCGAGACGGCCGAAGGCTACCGCGAATTCCTCACGCACCTGTGCGCGGACCTGCCGAAATGACGATCCGCGAGATCCTCAAAATGGGCGACCCGCGCCTGCTGCGCGTGGCGGAGCCCGTGCGCGCGTTCGACACGCCCGAACTGCACGCACTTGTTGCCGACATGTTCGAGACGATGCACGCCGTCGACGGCGCTGGCCTGGCCGCGCCGCAGATCGGCGTCAACCTGCAGCTGGTGATCTTTGGCTTCGGCAAAAACCAGCGCTACCCGGACGCGCCCGCCGTGCCGGAGACAGTGCTGATCAACCCGGTGCTCAAGCCTCTGTCGGAAGAAATGGAAGAGGGCTTCGAAGGCTGTTTGTCGGTGCCGGGCCTGCGCGGCAGCGTGCCGCGCTACACGCGCCTGCATTACGAGGGCGTCGACCAGTACGGCAAGCCGATCAGCCGCGACGTGGACGGTTTTCACGCGCGCGTCGTGCAGCACGAGGTGGACCACCTGCTGGGCATCCTGTACCCGATGCGGATCCGCGACTTTACCCGCTTCGGTTTTACGGAAGTGATGTTCCCCGATCTCGATCCGAAGGCCGACGATTGAAAACGCGTTGTCTTTTCGCCTTGCTGGCGCTGCTCGGCACCGGCGCCCATGCCGACGACCTGTTCACGAAGATCGACGCCGGTCCGAAGAGCGAACTGTGGATCGACAGCGGCTTCGCGACGTACCACTTCGACCGCGACAAGAACCTCAACGGCGGCAACCGCGGCCTCGGGTTCGAATACCGTTTCTGCGGCACGATGGCCGCGGCGGCGGGGCGCTTCGTCAACAGCGACCGCTATTATTCGAATTACGCGGGTGTGCTGTGGCAGCCGTATGCGCTGGGCCCCGTGCGCCTCGGCGCGGCGATCGCGATGTTCGACGGGTACCCGAAGATGCGCGACCGCGGCTGGTTCCCGGCCATTGTGCCCACGTTCACGTACGAGTATCAACGCGTGGGCGTGAATGTCGGCGTGATCCCGTCGTACAAGGATCGCCTGTACGGCGGTATCTCGGTGCAGTTGAAGCTGAAGTTGTTCTGACGTTCGCGTGGGCGCGGGGTGCACACCGTAACGGTATTCCGGCGTTCGCGTGGGCACGGGGTGCACACCGTAACGGTATTCCGGCGTTCGCGTGGGCACGGGGTGCATACGGTAACGGTATTCCGGCGTTCGCGTGGGCACGGGGTGCATACGGTAACGGTATTCCGGCATTCGCGTGGGCACGGGGTGCCCACCCTACGGCTTTCGGCGAATCGTAGAGTGGGCTCCCCGAGCCCACGAAGCGCATCAGTTAGCGGTTATTTTGACGGTGGGTAGCGAATCGTAGTAGGGTGGGCTCCTCGAGCCCACGAAGCGCATCAGTTAGCGGTTATTTTGACGGTGGGTAGGGCGACTTCCCGCCGCCCGCGATGAACGTATCGATCCGCGCCTTCAGCACGGGCAGCGGCACGGCCCCGAGCTGCAGCACCGTGTCGTGGAACGCGCGGATGTCGAACCTGTCGCCCAGCGCCGCCTCGGCCTTCCGGCGCGACTCGACGATCGCCATCTCGCCCAGGTAGTACGACAGCGCCTGCCCCGGCCAGGAAATGTAGCGGTCGACCTCCGTCTGGATCTCGTGGTCCGACAGCGCCGTGTTGTCGTGCAGGTAGGCCTGCGCCTGTTCGCGCGTCCAGCCCAGCGCGTGGATGCCCGTGTCGACGACGAGGCGGCTCGCGCGCCACGCCTGGTAGCTCAGCATGCCGAACGTTTCGTACGGCGTCTCGTACATCCCCATCTCGCTGCCCAGGCGCTCGCAATACAGCGCCCAGCCTTCGCCGTACGCGGAAATGTACGCGCGGCGGAATGGCGGCACGCCCTGCTGTTCCAGCGCCACCGGCATCTGGAACGCGTGGCCTGGTGCCGATTCGTGCAAGGTCAGCGCGGGGAGGCTGTACAGCGCGCGCGCCGGCAGGTTGTACGTGTTGACGAGGTAGATGCCCGGGCCGCCGCGCGCCGACGTGTAGTACGGCGCCTGGTCCGGCGGCACCGGCACGATGGCGAAGCGGCGGCGCGGCAGGTAGCCGAAGTACTGGTCGGCCTTGCCGTCGAATTTCTTGGAAATCCACGCGGCGCTTTTCAAGAGTTCTTCCGGCGTCTTCGCATAGAACTGCGGATCGCTGCGCAGGAAAGCGAGGAAGGCGGGCAGGTCGCCCTTGAAGCCGGCCTTGACCATCGTCTCCTGCATTTCGGCGCGGATCTGCGCCATCTCGGACAGGCCGATCTCGTGGATCTGCTGCGCCGTCATGTCCGTGGTCGTGTACTCGACGATCTTCGACTGGTAGTACGCCTTCCCGTCCGGCAGGCGCTCCGCCGCCAGCGTCGTGCGCGCGTTCGGCACGTACTCGTCGCGGAAGAATTGCAGGGCTTGCGCGTACGCGGGTTTCACGGCACTGTCGATCAGCGCGATGCCCTGCGTGCGCAGGCGCGTCTGCTCGTCCATCGGGATCGTCGCCGGCATCTCCTTGAACGGCGTGTACCACACCGTCTCTTCCGGCGACTTCGCGTTGACGATGTTCAGCAGCGGCGCATCGCGGCCGGCCAGCGTCACCTGCGGCGGCGTGAAGCCGCGCGCGAGACCGGCCCGCATATTGTCCAGTTCTTCGCCGAAGTAGCGGGGCAGGTCGGCCAGCTGGGCGAGATAGGCGCGGTATTCCTCCGCATTTTTCAAGGGACGGCGCGCGATGTAGGCGATGTCGGACCAGAACGCGCTGTCCGCGTTCACGGGCTGCTCGTATTCGCGGAAGCGCTGCGCGGCGACGAATGCGGCGATCTGCGCGCGGTACACGGCATAGTTGATCTGCTCGGCGCGCGAGAGGTCCGCCGCGCGGATGCCGTCCAGCTGGCGCAGCACGCCTTCCCACATCGCCAGGCGCGCCGCCTGCGTGCGCGCGTCGACCTTCGGCAGCGCGTCGCGGACGTCGCGCGGCTCGTCCTCGTCCCATGCGATCCGCTGCTTGATCCGCCAGTGCCACTCGGCCTTGTAGATGGCCTGGAAACGCGCATCGGCTTTCGACGCCGTTTTCGTGGCGGCGGGTGCGGCGATGGCGGCGACCGGCGCGAACTGCGCGGACAGGGCGAGGGAAAGGGCGGCGGCGAGCAAGGTCTGCTTCATGGTGGTCCTGTGGTCGAGGTGTCGTGAGCGGAGGCGGGGTATTGCCTCAACTCGCGATATTACCCGGCCATACCACGGCAGGCCAGTCGCATTTTGGTAACCCTTCAACGCTTTACCTTGCCGTACGCCTCGCCCGCCTTCCAGGTCGGCATCGTCGGCGCATTCGCGACCGCATAGCCGAGGTTCAGGGTGAACTGCGCCTGCTGCACCATGCCGGACAAGTCCCAGGCCGGATCGTACTGGTCGCTGACCTGGTGGTAGTCCTTCGTGAACGCGCGCATCTTCGCGCCTTCCGCGGACTGGTCGTGCTCGAAATCGAAATGGCCGTCGCCCGAGAACACGGCCGAGCCGACGTTGAACGCGGGGACGCCGGCCTTGGCGAAGTTGAAGTGGTCGGCGCGGAAGTAGGCGCCGCCGAGGTCCGGCACCGGTGCGGCCAGGCTCAGGCCCATCGCCTTCGCGACCGTGGCGGACGTCGCGTACAGCGAGCTGCGCTCGGCGCCGGCCACGCCCATATCGCGCGTGCGGCCGACGAAGTTCATGCTGTCCAGGTTCAGGTCCGCCGCGGTCTTCGCCAGCGGCCACACGGGATGGCGCACGTACGCCAGGCTGCCCAGCAGGCCCTGTTCTTCCGCGCACGGCCACAGGAAGATCTGCGTGCGCCTGGCCGGACGCTTGACGGCCGCCTGCGCCATCGCGAGCAGGGCCGCGGTGCCGGAGCCGTTGTCGATGGCGCCGTTCCAGATGTGGTCCGGCTTGCCGTTGTCCGGGTCGATGCCCAGGTGGTCCCAGTGCGCGGAATAGATCACGGCCTGGTCGCGCAGCTTCGGATCGGTGCCGGGCACGATGCCGGCCACGTTGTACTCGACGACAGTGCGCACGGCGCTCTTCACGTCGGCCTCGACGCTGGCCGCGAGCGGCACCGGCCTGAAGCCGCGCACTTCGGCGGCGGCGCGCAGGCGGTCGAGGTCCTGGCCGCTGGCCGCGAGCAGTGTCCGCGCCATGTCTTCGCTGATCCAGCCCTGCAGCGCGTTGCCTTTGCCCGCCAGGTGGAATTGCTCGTGCGAGAAGCTGTTGAGGGGGACGCTCCACGGATACGACGCGGACGGTGTCGTGTGGATCAGCAGGATGCCGGCCGCGCCCTGGCGCACCGCTTCCTCGAATTTATAGGTCCAGCGGCCGTACCACGTGAGCGACTTGCCGCCGAAGCGGTCCGGCTCCGCCCCGGTCGGCTGCGGATCGTTGACCATCGCGACGAGCACCTTGCCCTTCACGTCGGCGCCGAGGAAATCGTTCCAGCGTTCGTCGGGCGCGTCGATGCCGTAGCCGACGAACACGAGGGGCGCCGACACGCGCGTGGCCGCGCTGCCGTTGGCGTTGCCGAACACGACGTCATGGCCGAACGTGACGGGCAGCACCCGGCCGCCGGCCACGAAACGGAGCGTGCTGCCGGGCAGCGTCTTCTGGCCGACCAGTTCGACTTTCTGGCGGTAGCCGCCGTCCGCCAGCGGCTTCAGGCCGAGCACGGCGGCCTGGGTCTCGAGGTAGCGCACGGTGAGTTCGCCGCCGCGCTGGCCCGTGCCGCGGCCTTCCAGCAGGTCGTCGGCGAGGAAGGACAGATGGGCGCGCAGCGGTGCCTCGGCCACGGGCGGGGCGGACTGGGCGTGCGCGGCGCAGGTGGCGGCGAGGAGCAGGGAAGCGGCACAGGTACGGAAAAACATGGTGAACGGCTCATGACTGATACAAAAACGCGATGGTAGCACCGCGTGTCGCACATTGTCCGTATTGACACTCTATTAAAAAAATTGACCTTACATTCACGCTATAATCGGTAGAACGGACGTGCCAAGCCGAGGCCACGCCGCATGGCATGACAACCCCGACACCACCCCTGCATGGATAAAGACGAAAACCGAGCGCAACCGGCTCCCGCCGATCATGCCGCGCCGCTGATCCGGCCCTGGTCGCGCCTGGGCCGGCAACTGGTGCCACTGATCGGCGAAGGCGGTTTCGTCGCGTTGTTCACGCGCTCGGCGCGCCTGCTGGCGCCGCCGCGGGCGTGGCTCAGCGTCGACGCCACGCGCCGCACGAGCACGCTGCTGCTGACCGCTCTCGAGCGAGACCTGGCGGCGGCGGACCCCCAGGAAGCGGCCGCGACACACGATGAATTGATGGGTCTGTTCGTACGGCAGCTGGGGACCCTCATCGGCCCCGCGTTGACGGCACGGCTGCTGTCCGAAACCGGTGCGGACGGCACGCCGCAAAAGAATCAAGAGGAGCACAAGCAATGAGCGGAAAAGTAACCCTGGAAAAACTGAGCACCGGTGTGCCAGGGCTCGATGTGCTTCTGGGCGGCGGCCTGACCGAGTTTTCGTTCACGCTGATCGCGGGCGCGCCCGGCAGCGGCAAGACGACGCTCGCGCACCAGATCATGTTCGCGCTCGCGAGCGAACGGCGGCGCGCGCTGTTCTTCACGGTGCTGGGCGAACCGCCGCTGAAGATGCTGCGCTACCAGCAGCAGTTCTCGTTCTTCGACATGGACAAGGTCGGGCCCGCCGTCCGCTACGTTAACCTGGCCGACGACCTGCGCGCCGGCGATTTCAGCGGCGTGCTGGAACGGATCATGCGCGAAGTGGAGGACTTCGGCCCGAGCCTCGTGTTCGTCGATTCGTTCCGCTCCGTCGTGCAGACGGCGCGCAGCGGCAACGAGGGCCTGTGGGACCTGCAGCACTTCGTCCAGGAGCTGGGTTCGCGCATGGCCACGTGGCAGGCGACCACGTTCCTGATCGGCGAGTACAGCCAGGCCGACGTCGAGGCCAATCCGATCATCACGGTGGCCGACGGCATGATCGCGCTGTCGCACAACCTGGACGAGGACGCGGTGGTACGCAAGATCCGCATCGTCAAGATGCGCGGCCAGGCCCACATGGCGGGCGCGCACACCTTGCGCATCACGGACGACGGCATCCGCGTCTACCCGCGCCTGCTCACGCCGCAGCCCGAGGCCTACCTGACCATCGCCGCCGATCCGGCCCGCATTCCGACCGGCGTCGCGGGCCTGGACGACATGCTGCACGGCGGCCTGCCGCAGGGCCACACGATGCTCGTTTCCGGCCCCACGGGGATCGGCAAGACGATCCTCGGCACGCGCTTCCTGCAGGCCGGGGCGGCGCGGGGCGAGAAGGGCGTCGCCGTGTTCTTCGAAAAACACACGGCGCGCCTGCACAACGCGGAACTGATCAAGCTCGTGCAGGGCGGCCAGGTGACGGTGCTGCAATCGCTGTCGCTGTCGCTCACGGTCGAGGAATTGCTGGACCAGCTGACGGAGGCGATCGAGCGCACGGGCGCGACGCGCGTCGTGATCGATTCGCTGTCGGAGATCGGCCTGTACCTCGCGCCGGAATTCCGCTACGACCTGCGTCTGTCCGTGCTCCGCACGCTGTCGCTGCTGGCGCGGCGCGGCGTCACCGCCATCGTCACCGTCGGCTACGAGGACAATACGCCGAACTGGCGCTTCTCGATCGACAACCTGTGCTTCCTGGCCGACGCCGTGCTGTCGATGCGCTTCGCCGAAATCGAGGGACACGTCTGCAAGTTCATGACGGTGGTGAAAGTGCGCGGCACGGACCACAGCAACGAGCTGCGCGAATACCGCATCACCGACAAGGGCATCGAGGTCGATCCGCATGCGACGGAATTCGATGCCCTGATGTCTGGTTTCCCCACCCGGCGCCGGCCGCGCGACTGAGGACGACGATGGGAACGTACGAGCAACAGCCGCCTGTTTCGGAACAACGTTCCTTCGATGAGTCCGCGCTGCTGGACCGGATCCGCGCGCTCGAAGCGGACGTGGCCAGTCTGCGCGAAGCGAACGAGCACCTCGTGCTGGCCACCGTCGACGCCCAGTACCAGCGCGAGGATGCCGAGGCGGTCAATCGCCGCCAGAACGAATTCCTCGCCATGCTGGCGCACGAGCTGCGCAACCCGCTGTCGCCGCTGGCGATGGCCGCGTCGCTGCTGGAACGCGACGCGGACGCCGCGCCGCAGCAGCTCAGGCTCGCGCGCGTGATCGCGCGCCAGGTCGACCACATGGCGCGCCTGCTCGACGACCTGCTCGACGCGGCCCGGCTCAGCAGCGGCAAGATCAAGCTGACGGTCGAGACGCTGGCGCTGGCCGACGTGCTGCGCCACGCCGTCGAAACGGTGCAGCCGCGCATCCTGGAGCGCGGCCAGGTGCTGGACGTCGAACTGCCGGCGGCGACCGTCGCGGTGGAAGGCGACAAGGTGCGCCTCGCGCAGGTGTTCACGAACCTGCTCGGCAATGCGTCGAAGTACACGGGCGACGGCGGCCGGCTGCGGCTCGCCGCCCAGGCAGGATCCGACGAAATCGTGGTGACCATCGCCGACAACGGCACCGGCATCGCGCCCGAGGTGCTGCCCTACATCTTCGACCTGTTCACGCAGGGCCCGCGCTCGCTGGCCCGGTCCGAGGGCGGGCTTGGCGTGGGCCTGAACGTCGTGCGCAACCTCGTGGGCATGCACCGCGGGACGGTGGAGGCCCACAGCGACGGCCCCGGCCGCGGCAGCCGCTTCACGGTGCGCCTGCCGCGCGCCGCCGGCCTGCCCGCCGCGCCGGTCCGGCCCGAGCCGGCACAGGCCACGCCGCGCCGCCGCATCCTGCTCGTGGAAGACAATGCGGATGCCAGCGCCACGCTGGCCGACATCCTCGCGGCGGAAGGACATGACGTCGTCTGTGCCGGCGACGGCCGGGCAGGCCTGGCGCGCGCGCTCGCGGAGCGGTGGGACGTGATCGTGTGCGACATCGGCCTGCCGGAACTCGACGGCCTCGAGCTGATGCAGGCCCTGCGCGCGCAGCAGGAAGGCGCCCGTCCTTACGCGATCGCGCTGACGGGCTACGGCCAGCCGGACGACGAGGCACGGGGCTTCGAGGCCGGATTCGACCGCTATCTCGTCAAGCCGGTCGGCGCCGCGGCGCTGCTGGCCGTCGTCGCCGACGCGCCGGCCGACGTCAGCGCCTGATCAGTGCCGCCAGGCGGTCGACCGCCTGTTCGATCCGCTCGTACTTCGTCGCGTAGGAAAAGCGTACGTGCTGCTTCGGCGCGGCGAACCCGAAGTCGTCGCCCGGCACGAGCGCGACCAGCGCGTCGCGCAGCACGGCCATGCCGAACGCGCTGCTGTCGTGCGCCAGCGCGTGGTTCACCTGCGTGATGTCGGCGTACACGTAGAACGCGCCGTCCGGCAGCACGGGCACCTGGAACCCGAGGTCGCGCAGCGCGGGCACGAGGAAGTCGCGGCGGCGGCGGAATTCCCGGCGGCGCTCCTCGAAGATGGCGATCGCGTCGTCGTGGAAGGCGGCCAGCGCCGCGTGCTGGGCGATGGCGGGCGCGCAGATGAACAGGTTCTGCGCCAGTTTTTCGACGGCCGGCACGAGCGATTCCGGCAGCACCAGCCAGCCCAGGCGCCAGCCTGTCATGCTGAAGTATTTCGAGAAGCTGTTGACGGTGATGACGTCGTCGCCGAAGGACAGGGCGCTCGTCGCGCGGTCGTCTTCCTTGTCACCGTAATAGAGACCCTGGTAGATCTCGTCGACGATGGAGAATCCGCCGCGCGCGCGGACGGCCGCGACGACGTCGCGCGTCTGCTCCGGCGTCATCGACGTGCCGGTCGGGTTCGACGGCGACGCGACGATCACGCCGCGCGTGCGCGCCGTCCAGCGCTCGGCCACCTGGGCCGCCGTCAGCTGGTAGCGTTCGGCGGGGCCGGACGGCACGAGGACGGCCCGGCCGCCGAACGCGCTGACGAAATGGCGGTTGCACGGATAGCTCGGGTCGGGCATCAGGACTTCGTCGCCGTCCGCCACGAGCGCCGCGCAGGCCAGCAGCAGGCCGGCCGACGCGCCCGCCGTCACGACGATGCGCTGCGGGGAGATGTCGAGGCCACAGGCGCGGGCATAGTGCGCGGAGATGGCCTCGCGCAGGGCGGGAAGGCCCAGCGATTCGGTGTACTGCGTGGCGCCGCGCTGGATCGCGTCCATGGCGGCGCGGGCGACCAGGTCGGGGGCCGTGAAGTCGGGTTCGCCGACGCTCATGCTGATGACGTCCTGGCCGGCGCGCACCATGCTGGCTGCGGCCTTGACCATTTCCATCACGCGGAAGGGTTCGATGGCGTCGACGCGGCGCGCCACCTGGAGGGGATTGTGAGACATCGTGGGATAGTCGAAACGGTGGAATCCCTCCAGTTTAGCCGATCCTAGGCAATCGCGGTCCCGGCCAGCAGCGCTTCGCACGCCTGGGCCGGCACGGGTCGGCTGACGTAATAGCCCTGGATCTGGTCGCATCCGTACTGTTCCAGTTCGCGCAGCTGGTCCACGTTCTCGACGCCCTCGGCCACGACCTTCAGGCTGAGGCTGTGCGCGAGCCGGATCACGGCCTTCGTGATCGCGGCGTCGTCCGGATCGTCCGGCAGGTCGCGCACGAAGGTGCGGTCGATCTTGAGCGCGTCCAGCGGGAAGCGCTTCAGGTAGGCGAGGCTCGAATAGCCGGTGCCGAAATCGTCGACGGACAGGCGTATGCCGAGGGCCTTGATGCGCGCGAGGATCTCGACGGCGGCCTCCGGGTTCGCTATCAGCATCGATTCCGTCAATTCGAATTCCAGCAGCGCCGGGTCGACGCCGGCGCGCGCGACGATGCGCTCGACGGCGCCGGCGAGATCCGCCTGCTGCAGCTGGCGCGCGGACAGGTTGATCGCTACCGGCTGCACGGCCATGCCCTGCGCCTGCCATGCCTTCAGCTGGCGGCACACTTCGCCGATCACCCATTCGCCGACGGGCAAAATCAAGCCCGTGTCCTCGAGGATGGCGATGAATTCCAGCGGCGGCACGAGGCCGCGCTGCGGATGGTTCCAGCGCAACAGCGCCTCGAAGCCGCAGATGGTGCCGGTCGCCAGGTCGAGCTTCGGCTGGTAGTGCAGCAGGAATTCGGCGCGCTCCAGCGCCTGGCGCAACTGCGTTTCCGTCTGCAGGCGCTGCGTGGCGTTCTCGTGCATCTCCGCGACGTAGAACTGGTAGTTGTTGCGGCCGCCGTTCTTGGCCCCGTACATCGCGGTGTCGGCGTTCTTCAGCAGGGTCTCGGCGTCGCGGCCGTTCTCGGGATACGTGGCGATGCCCACGCTGGCCGACACGAACAGCTGCTGGCCTGCGAGATAGAACGGCTGCGCCAGCGCCTCGATGACGCGGGCGCCGATGCTGGCGGCGATGCCGTCGTCGTCCAGCGCGGGCAGCACGAGCGCGAATTCGTCGCCGCCCAGGCGCGCCACGACGTCGTCGGCGCGCGCGCAGGCCGACAGCCGTTTCGCCGCCTGCACGAGCAGCTGGTCGCCGACGCCGTGGCCCAGCATGTCGTTGACGTTCTTGAAGCGGTCGAGGTCGATGAACATGACGGCCGCGCGGCCCTGTGCACGCGCGGCGGCGGCGATCGCGTCTTCGAGGCTGTGCGCGAGACGGCGCCGGTTCGGCAGGCTCGTGAGCGGGTCGTACTGCGCCAGGTAAGTCAGGCGGTTGCGCGCTTCCTGGCGCTCGACGGCGGTGGCGACGATGTTGGCCACGCCGTGCAGGAAGCTGGCGTCGTCGGCCCCGAAACGGCGCGGGTGCGCGGCGTACACGCCCAGCAGGCCGAAGGTGCGCTCGCCGCACACGATGGCCGTGTCGATGCCCGTGTCGATGCCGTGCAGCGCCGCCAGCGGCGCGAACCAGGGCCGCAGCGCAGCGTCGATGCCAGGCGCGTCGCCGTGCTGGCAGGCCAGCTGGAGACCCGTCGACTGCGCCAGCCGGCCCGCGCCCGCGCGCACTCGCATGCCGTCCGGCCCCGTTTCGAACAGCGCGGCGCAGGCCGCGCCGAGGCCGCGCGCGGCGGCGTCGGCGGCGTCCGCGAACAGGTCGTCGAGGCCGTTCGCGGCCAACGCCTTGCGCCCGAGCTCCGCGATCAGGGTCTGGCGCTGCGCGTTCTCGACGATCGTGCGCTCGAATTCCTTGCGTTCCGTGATGTCGATGTCGATGCAGATGTAGCGCTCGACCGTGCCGTGCGCCGCGAACATCGGCACGATGGTGCGGTACCAGTGGCGCCGGCCGTGGCGTCCCGCGATCACGACCTCGCCGTTCCACACGCGGTCCGACGGCTGCCACGGCAGGCGCGCGCCGGCCGGGCGGCCCACGTCGCCCAGGCGCTGCCCCACGACCTCGGAGCGGGTGAAGCCGCTGCTCGTCACGAACAGGTCGTTGACGCCGGTGATCACGCCGGCCGCGTCGGCCTCGCACACGATCGCGGCCTGGTCCATCGCGCTCTTGTGCTGCATGAGGGAGTTCATCAGCGAGTCGATGCGCTGGCCGAACTGGTCGCGCAGGCTCGCCGCGCTGCGGTTCACGGCGCGGATCGCTTCCTGGATCTCGGTCGGCGCGTCGGCCAGCAGCGCCGCCTCGGCCGTGACGCGGCCCGCGGCCACGTCGTGCTCGAACGAGCGCAGCCGGCCCAGGTTGTCGAGCCAGCGGCGCACGAGGGTGCGCATGAGGACGAGGCTCGCGACGAACACGACGAACGCCACGCCGGCGGTCTCCAGCACGAGGCTCCACACCTGGGCCGCCAGCTTTTCCTCGTCGAACTGCAGGCGCACGACGCCGTAGTCCTTGCCGCCCACGTTGGCGATGCGATTGACGTCGTACAGCTTGGCGGCGATGCAGGCCGCCAGCCAGCGCGGCGCCAGCGCGCGCGTCACGCGCGGCGCGTCCACGCGGATCGTGCCGCCGCCCACGTCGATGAATTCGGCGCGCTTGAACGGCGACTGGAACAGCATCTTGCCCAGGGTGCGCTTGACCGTGTCGTAGTCGCCGATCACGACGCTGTCCTCGATCGTCTGCGTCGCCACCTCGACGAGCGTCAGCGCGGTGTCCTGCGTTTCCTCGATGTGCTGCAGGAACTGGTAGCGGTAGAACAGGCCCAGGCCCGTCCCCATCGACAGCAGCAGCGTGAGGCTGAACACGGTGAACACGCGGCCGACGAGGGAGCGGGGCAGCGCGGGAATGATGCGCATGACGCGCAGGAATGGGGAGAATGTCATCGCGTCAGCGCACGTTCGACGGCGCTTCCGCGTAGAACGCGCGGTAGCCGGCATAGTCGGCGTCGCTGGCCGCGACGAAGGCGAGCGGCACCGCGGCATGCACGAGTTCCGTGGCAGCCGCGAGGATGCGGCGGCCTTCCGGGTCCTGGTCCATGCCGATGAAGGCCTGGGCGACGGCGCGGACCTGGTCGGCCGGCACCCGCGGCGACGCCATCAGCGCGAGATCGTTGAACGGTTCCGAACTCCACAGCACGCGGAACGATTTATGTTCGCGCCGCTCGTAGTTCTGCACGAGTTGCGAATTGGCGCCGGCCGCCATCGCCTTGCCCGCGAACATCTGTGCAAAGGCGGCATCCATATTGCCCGCAAAGACGACGTCGACGGGGATGTTCCGGTGCTGCAACTGGGCATACGCCACCTTGTACGCGAGTATCGCTTCCGGCCCCGGGAAGGCGACGGACTCGCCGGCCAGTTGCGCCAGGGTCATCACGTGCGAATCGGCCGGCACGACGATCTGCGCCCGCACGGGCGGCGCGTCGCGGCGGCCGAACACCGTCCAGCCCATCCTGGCGCGGTCGGGGCTGAACAGGTGATTCGTGAACGCGAAGTCGACTTCGCGCGCGAGCACGTAGCTCGTCGTATCGGCCGACGTGCGGCCCAGCTTGAGATTCAGCCGGACGCCGCTTTTCTGCGACACGTAGCGGATGATCGGGTTCCAGAAACCGGCCGACACCTGCAGGTTGTACTGGTTGACCGGCGAAAAATTGTAGGCCGGCGGCGGCGCGGCACGCACGGCGCCGGCGGCGGACACGCAGGCCACGACGGCCAGGAGAGGGCGGACGAAGTAAGGACGATACATGGCTCGTTGACGTGGCGCCGGCGGAGTGTCGGCCGGCATGTCGCAAATATAACATATTTCCGGTTTGCAACAAGCCGAAACGTTTTGCCAAGGTTGTCGTCACGTTGTATTGATGCGTTCCTCATGAACAATGCGGTGCTTGAGATCCATGCGGTCAGTTGTGGGCGTGGTGGGTGGCCGACAGCTTGCGCATCAGGGGCAGCACGGCCAGCGCGATCGCCGTGCAGACGAGCGCGCCCATGCCCAGCTTGTTGAACAGGCTCGTGTAGATGGGCAGGGTCTGCACGGGGTCCGTCACGTCGCCCGGCACGCTGGCCAGGTTGGCGACGACGCCGCCCAGGTATTGCGAGATCCCGGTGGCGACGTAGTACGCGCCCATCATGAAGCCGCTCATGCGCACCGGCACGTAGCGCGCGACCATCGCGAGGCCGAGGCCGGAGACGAGCAGTTCGCCCAGCGAATACAGGCCGTAGCCCGCGACCATCACCCACGACGACGTCTTGCCGCCGACGGCGAACGTGCCCGCCACGCCGTACGCGAAGAAGCCGAGCGCCACGGCGAAGAAGCCCAGCGCGAACTTGCCGGCGATCGACAAGTCCCTGCCGCTGCGGCCGGCGGTACTGTAGGCCCACGCGAGCACGGGCGACAGCACCATGATCCAGATGGCGTTCAGCGCCTGGAACTGGGCCGGCGACCAGTCGAACAGGTGCGCGCCGAGCAGGTTGAATTCCAGGTCGACGTTGCGCAGCGCGAACAGCGACAGCGACGTCGACATCTGCTGGTAGAAGATGAAGAAGAACACGGACTGCAAGGTGAGCACGAGCGCCGCCGTCAGGCCGGCGCGCTCGTTCGGCGCGCTCCTGCGGATCAGGTGGATGAAGATGCCCAGCACGACGAGGCCGGCCAGGTAGACGAAGATGCGGGCCAGCGTCTGGTATTCGAGGATCACGGCCGACATGCCGACCATCACGACGCCGCCCGCCAGCACGGCGGCGAGCTTGCCCACGGCGAGCGGGCGCTCGTCCGGCAGCGAGCCCACGTGGGCGATCGTCGCGCGCATGAGGAGCACGTTGAACAGGCCGACGACGAGGCCGACGCTGCACGCGCCGAACGCGATGTGCCAGCCCACCTCGCCGCCGTACGTCGCGTTGACGTAGTCCTTGATCCACGGCGTGGCCAGCATCGAGATCGTCGAGCCGACGTTCACGGCCATGTAGTACAGCGTGAACGCGCTGTCGATCTTCGAATCGTCGCCTTCGTAGATCTTGCGCACGAGGTTTGCCGTGTTCGGCTTGAACAGGCCGTTGCCGACGACGACGACGCCCAGGGCGCAGAACAGGAACCACGTGTTCTCGGTGGGGACGGCCATCAGCGCATAGCCGACCGTGAGGACGAGGGCGCCCAGCACCATCGAGCGCTTGGTGCCGAGCACCTTGTCGCCGATCCAGCCGCCGATCGCGGGCGAGACGTAGATCAGCGCCGCGGCGGCGCTCCAGACCAGGTTGGCGCGGCTGTCGTCGAAGCCGAGGCGCTGGACCATGAAGTACACGATCAGCGCCTGCATGCCGTAGTAGCCGAAGCGTTCCCACATCTCGATCAGGGCGATGGTGAGGAACGAACGGGATTGCGTGGGGAGGGGAAGGATTTCGGTTTTCATGGAAAGGGTCGGGCAAAGCGTGGATGCTACGCCAGAGACAGGCAGCATGCAACACGCGTATCGCCTGTACTGACAGGCGTTATGCCTTTTTTTGCGCGTGCGCGAGGCGTTTCAAACTTGCAGAAGTTGCAATCAGAAGATTCGGATTTTCGTGATCGGAAACCTGCGCGAGATGACCTGCGCGCTGCTGCAATCGCGCGGCTGCACGGTCATGACGGCGGCGGACGGCAAGTCCGCGCTGGCGCTGGCCGCGCGCCGGCGGTCCGACGTCGCCTTCGTCGACATCGACCTGCCCGACATCTCCGGCTACGTGGTCGCGCGGACGCTGGCGCGCCAGGGTGGCATCCCGCTCGTGGCCGTCACCGGCTACGGCCAGCCGGACGACGTGCGCCGGGCGCTGGCCGCGGGGTTCGACCTGCACCTGAAAAAGCCCGTGCGGCTGGACGAACTGGAGCGCGCGCTGGGCGAACCCGACCCGGTGCGCTGATCGTGCGCAATCATCGCGAACACAATGAAAATTTTCAGGCCGCCTGTTATCGCTATCTTCTTTATATCGTGAAGCGGGAAGGTGGCCGTTCAAATACCTTGATTTGGCGGGCGGATCACCATTTCGTTCGTCGTTGCCCCGGAATTCGTTAAATATTGTTAAACATGGCGGGCACGATTGAAATTCGATTGGCACTGATCGGATTGTCAAGTAATCTGGGGTTGCAGGGTGTGGGCAACCAAGACTCGACGACTATGGCCGACTCGACATTTGATGCAGCGACCGGAGCCCGCGACGACGAGGTCGTCGAAGCGGTATTGCGCGAACGCGCGGCGCACCTGCCCGCGCGCGACGGCGCGGCGGAGAGCGTCGTGCTGGCGCGGCTGGCTCAGGCGCTGGCCGACACGCCGGAGCACGTGCTGCAGCACCTGGCCGATGCCGTGCGTGCGCTGTGCGGGGCCGATGCGGTCGTCGTGGCGGTGCGCGATGGAGCGGACGGGAGCGACGGCGGCACCGTGCGCTGGTGCGTGGTCTCCGGCGCGCTTGCCGGGCACGAGGGCGAACGCTGGGGCCTGGACGAGTGCGCGTGCGGCACCGTCATCCGCGCCGACGGCGCGGTGCTGCTGGAACAGCCGGCCGACACGTACCCTTCGCTGCGCGCCTGCGGGGTGCCGGTCGCCGAGTTTCTCGGCGTGCCGTGGCACCTCCACGGCGGCGCCGCCGGCGCGCTGGCGGCCGTGCTGGCCGATGACGGCGCGCATTTCGACGCCGAGGACCTGCGCCGCCTGCGCACCTGCGCGGCGTTCGCCGCGGCCGCGCACCAGGCCGGCGGCGGCGAGATCGAGCGCAAGGTCGAGGAACGCCTGCGGCCCGTCCTTGAAACCAAGGAGCACCTGGAGCGCGAGGTCGAGGAAAGCCGCGCGGCCGAGCGCCTGCTGCGCGAACACAAGGCCCTCATCGACGCCACCCTCAGCATCAGCACCGTCGGCGTGCTGTATTTCGACATCGACGGCACCGTGCGCGACGTCAACGCCGCGTTCGAGCGCATGACGGGCTACACGCGCGCCGAACTGCGCACGATGCCGAACTGGCGCGACATGACGCCGGCCGAGTTCTGGGACGTGTCGGCGCGCGCGCTGCGCGACCTCATCGACAAGGGGGTGACGCTGCCGTACACGAAGCAGATGAAGCGCAAGGACGGCAGCCGCTGGTGGGGCCTGTTCGCGCCCGCGCGCATCTCGGGCGACGGCGCGAACGCGCGCTGCGTGCTGTTCGTCATCGACGTCACCGAGAACAAGGAGACGGAGGCGCGCCTGGCCGAGAGCGAGGAACGGTTCCGCGCGATGGTCGAGGGCTTCGCGCAGACCGTGTGGGAGTCGGATGCGCACGGCCGCGTCGTCACCGGTTCGCCCAGCTGGACGGCCTACACGGGCCAGGCGGAATCGGCGTCGCTGGGCGTGGGCTGGATCGAGGCCGTGCATCCGGACGACCGCGCCTACGCGCTGCGCGAATGGCGCGCGGCCGTCGGTACGCGCCGCGTCCTGAACGCCGAGTTCCGCGTGCAGATGGCGTCCGGCGGCTGGCGCTGGACCAATGCCCGCGCGGCGCCGCTGTTCAACCGCGACGGCAGCGTCCGCAAATGGGTCGGCATGCACATCGACGTCGACGAGCGCCGCCGCACCCAGGCCGCGCTGGCGGAGAGCGAGCGGCGCTACCGCATGCTGTTCGAGGCGATGGACGAAGGTTTTCTCCTCGCGACCGTCCGCTTCGACGACACGGGCCGGCCGGCGGGCCTCGATTACGCGGAAGCGAATCCGGCCGCCGTGCGCATGGCCAACATCGCCTACGTGGGGCCGGGCCAACTCCGCATGCGCCCGGAGCACGAGCCGTGCTGGCTGGACGCCTGCGCCCAGGTCGTGCGCACCGGCGTGTCCAGCCGCTCGCAATGCTTCTCGCAGCCGCTGGGCAACTGGTACGACTTCTTCGTGTACCCGGTCGGCGGGCGCCAGGTGCCGCGCGTGGCGATCCTGTTCCACGACATCACCGTGCGCAGGCGCGCCGAGGATGCGCTGCGCGAGAGCGAAGGCCGGTTCCGCGCGCTGGCCGATGCGTCGCCCGCGCTCGTGTACCAGTTCGACGTGGACGGCAACGTCATCTACCTGAACCAGCGCTGCGTGACGAACGACGTGTCTGCGGAGGACGGCAGGACCGGCTGGAAGAGCATCGCGCGGCCGGACGACATGGACGGGTACCTGCGCGACGTATACGACGGGATCCGCACGCGCGGCGCCTACACCCAGCGTGTCCAGACGGTCGTGAAGGACGGCAGCCGGCACTGGTTCGAATCCCATGCGTCGCCCTGGCATTCGGGCGACGGCGAACACCGTGGCTATGTCGGCATCTCGCTCGACATCACGGGGGCCGTGCAGGCCGAGGAGGCCCTAAAGGAGGCCGATCGTCGCAAGGACGAGTTCCTTGCGACGCTGGCCCACGAACTGCGCAATCCCCTGGCCCCGATCAGCAACGCGGTGCAGCTGATGCGTCGTCCCGACGGCCGGCGCCAGTCCGACCGCGTGGTCGAGATGGTGGGGCGGCAGGTGAAGCAGATGGCGCGCCTCGTCGACGACCTGCTGGAAGTGTCGCGCATCACGCGCGGCAAGATCGACCTGAAGCTGGAGCGGGTGCCGTTCGCCGAGATCGTCCACGGCGCCGTCGAGACGAGCCAGCCGATGATCGACCGCGCCGGTCACCAGCTCGCCGTCGCGCTGCCGGAGCCGCCGCTCGTCCTCGAGGCCGACCGCGTGCGCCTGACGCAGGTGTTTGCGAACCTGCTCAACAACGCCGCCAAGTACACGGACACGGGCGGGCGCATCTGGTTCGACGCGCGGCGCGAGGACGGCCAGGTCGTGGCCATCGTGCGCGACACGGGCATCGGCATTCCGGCTGACGCGCTGCCTTGCGTGTTCGACATGTTCGCCCAGGTTCACCGGTCCGCTGGACGGGGGCAGGGCGGCCTCGGCATCGGCCTGACGATGGTGCGCAGCCTCGTCGAGATGCACCACGGCACCGTCGAGGCGCGCAGCGCCGGACCGGGCCAGGGCAGCGAATTCATCGTGCGGCTGCCGCTCGCGCCCGAGCGCGACGTCGACGACGACGCGCCTCCCCTGGGCCAGGCGCGTCCCGCCGCACCATTCCACGGCCAGCGCATCCTCGTCGTGGACGACAACCGCGATGCCGCCGACACGCTCGGGCTATTGCTCGAAGCGGATGGCGCCGAGGTCCGCGTCGTGTACGACGGCCGCGCCGCGCTGGCGATGGCCGAATCGTTCCAGCCGACCAGTGTCCTGCTCGACCTGGGCATGCCCGGCATGGACGGTTACGAAGTCGCGCGCCGGCTGCGCCAGGACGAACGCTTCACCGGCGTGCGGATCGCGGCGCTGACCGGCTGGGGACAGGACGCCGACCGGCGCCAGACCCGCAACCGCGGTTTTTCCCACCATCTGACGAAACCCGTCAGTCTCGAGGAGTTGCACCAGATTCTTGTCTGAAACTGATCATACGACGTTGTTGAAACAATAAGTTACAAAATTGTGACATATGTGAACTGCATTTGGTTCCGCTATGTGCGTTAGCGAACGTCAATGTGCCTGCCGCCTAAGTAGACTGAAATCAACGTCAACCGATGTTGGGAGGCAGCGATGGCGTGGATTTCACAATTCGTCAGATACCTGGGCGTCTTCAACGACCCCCAGTTACACCCCGAAACGATTTCGGACCTCCCACCGTTTGCACTGCGCCAGACGCTCGAAGCGCTGCTGCGGACCGGCTGGATGAAGACGTTCGAATACGATGCCGAGGATGCGTGGGTCGATTACGCCCGCGTGGACTTGCGCCGGGGCCGGTCGAAGCTGAGGCTGGAGTGGGACCAGGACAGCGGCGGCACCGTCGAGGCGCCGCGGGCCGTGCTCGCTGAACTGCGCGTGCTCGATCCGTGGATGCAGATGCGGCACGCGCATTGATGTTCGAGGAATGCTGCGTGGGCACGGGGGGCCCACCCTACGGCATCGACGGATCGTAGGGAGGGCTCCCCGAGCCCGCCAAATCGCACCGTTGACTCAAAACCTCTCGTCCGCGCCCAGATAGCGCCACTGCCCGGGCGGCAGTTCGCCGAGCTTCACGCGCCCGATGCGCACGCGCTTGAGGCCGATGACTTTCAGGCCGACCATGTCGCACATGCGGCGGATCTGGCGCTTGCGGCCTTCCCTCAGTGTGAAGCTGAGCTGGTCGTCGTTTTGCCAGCGCACCTTCGCGGGCAGCAGCGGTTTGCCGTCCATCCACAGGCCGTGGTTCAGCTTCTTGAGGTCGGCGTCCGGCAGGCGTCCCGGCTTCGTGTACTGCACGCGTACGAGGTATTCTTTTTCGATGGACGTGTCTTCGCCGATCAATTGTTTGGCGATGCGGCCGTCCTGCGTGAGCACGAGCAGGCCGACGGAATCGATGTCCAGTCGTCCGGCCGGCACGAGGGATTTCAGCTGCGAGGGGTGGAACTGCTCGGGCGACGGATCGTCCGCCCAGCGGTTTTCCGGCTTCACGAGCACGACGGCCGGCTTGTAGCCGTCTTCGGCCTGGCCGCTGACGTAGCCGACCGGCTTGTTCAGCAGCACGGTGACGCGCTTCGCCTGCTGGGCGGCGGCCTGGCGCTCGACGGTGATCTTCTGGTGCGGCAGCACTTTGCTGCCGAGCTCGGAGATCACCTGGCCGTCGACTCTCACCCATCCTTTTGCGATCCACTCGTCGGCCTCGCGGCGGGAGGAGAGGCCAAGTTCGGACATGCGTTTGGAGAGGCGTACGGGTTCGGTCATGGTGACTTCAGATAAATACGAAAACAAAAAAGCACCGTCGTTCCCGCAGAGGCGGGAACCCATGCTGAAGCGCCGAAGTCACTCCGGTGACAGGCTGCAGTCGTTTCCGAATGACAGAATTCTGTGGCTCAGTATGGATTCCCGCTTTCGCGGGAATGACGCTTTAACTTAGATTTTTACGGCATCCAGCAACTCGGTCTCGAGTTGCACCTGCACCCGCTGGTTATTGAGCGCCTGCCCATCGATGAGGAACACGTCCTCGACGCGCTCGCCCAGGGTCATGATCTTGGCGGTGTGCAGGTTGATGCGATAACGCGCCAGCACGCTCGCGATCGCGTACAGCAGCCCGTTGCGGTCGTTGGCACCGATGGACAGCACCCAGAACTGGCCGCGCTCGTCCGGGCGCATGTCCACGGTCGGCGTGATGGGGAAGTTGCGCGACATGCGCGACAGCCGGCCCCGCAGCGGCGGGCACAAGGGTTCCTGGTGCACGAGTACCTCGCACAACTCGTGCTCGATCAGGTTGATGATGTCGCGGTAGCTGTTGGCGAAATGCTCGTCCGTGATAAGGAACGTGTCGAGCGCGTAGCCATCCTTCGTCGTGTGGATCTTGGCGTCGAGGATGGAGAAATTCTTGCGGTCGAAATAGCTGCAGATGCGCGCGAACAGGTCGGGCTGGTCCTGCACGTACACCGTCACCTGCAGGCCTTCGCCGATCGGCGCCAGGCGCGATTTCACGACGGGCTTGTCGCGGCCCAGCTTGTCGATCAGGCAGCGCGTCTGCCAGGCGATGTCGGACGCGTCGTGGCGCAGGAAATACGCCATGTCGAGCTGCTTCCACAGCGCCTCGTGCGCATCGGACGGCAGGCCGAACAGGCGCAGCGTCGCCAGCGCTTCCTGCTGGCGCGCGCGCAGTTCGCGGTCGGCCGACGGCGGCTCGCCGCCCAGCACGCGCAGCGTCATCTTGTACAGGTCTTCCAGCAGCTTCGCCTTCCACGCATTCCACACCTTCGGGCTCGTGCCGCGGATGTCGGCCACCGTCAGCAGGTACAGCGCGGTCAGGTGGCGTTCGTCGCGCACGAGGCGGGCGAAGGACTGGATCACGTCCGGGTCGGACAGGTCCTGCTTTTGCGCCACCACCGACATCGTCAGGTGGTGCTCCACGAGGAACACGACCAGTTCCGTGTCTTCCTCGGACAGTGCGTGGTCGCGGCAGAATTCGCGCGCATCGACCTTGCCCAGTTCCGAGTGGTCGCCGCCGCGGCCCTTGGCGATGTCGTGGAACAGGGCGGCCACGTACAGCAGCCAGCGGTCGCGGAAATTCGCGATCAGCTGGCTGCAGAACGGGTATTCGTGCGCGTGCTCCGTCATCGTGAAGCGGCGCATGTTGCGCACGACCATCATGATGTGCTGGTCGACCGTGTACACGTGGAACAGGTCGTGCTGCATCTGGCCGATGATGCGGCGGAAGTTCGGCAGGTAGCGGCCGAGGATGCCCATGTCGTTCATGCGGCGCAGCGCGTGCACGAGGCCCACGGGCGCCTGCAGCACGCGCAGGAACAGGGCGCGGTGCTGCGGATTCGCGCGGAACGCGTCGTCGATGAGGGTGCGGGCGTGCCACAGGGCGCGCATCGTGCGTGCGGTCATGCCCTTGATGTCGGGGCGCTCCGTCATCAGCACGAAGATTTCCAGCACGGCGGAAGGCGTGGATTCGAACGTGTCGTCCGCGGCGATGTCGATGAAGCCGCCCACTTCGTTGAAGCGCGGGTTGATCGGCACCGGCTGCGACGGCGTGGGGAACAGGTAGGCTTCGATGTTCTGCAGCAGGATCGTGTTCAGCTGGGTCACCGTCTTCGCAGCCCAGTAATATCTCTGCATCAGGTATTCGCTGGCGCGGCGCGCATCGAGGCCTGCGCCGGTCGACGTGAGGCCGAACGTTTCCGCGATGGCCGTCTGGACGTCGAACACGAGGCGGTCTTCGCGCCGGTTCGTCTGCAGGTGCAGGCGGATGCGGATGTCCTTGAAGGCGCGCTCCTTTTCCATCAGCTGGCGCGCTTCCTCGCGCGTGATCAGGCCGCGGATCGCGAGCTGGCTCCAGGAATTCGCGAGGCCGGCCGCCTTGGCCACCCACAGGATCACCTGCAGGTCGCGCAGCGCGCCCGGGCTTTCCTTGACGTTCGGCTCCAGCGAGAACGGCGTGTATTCGTATTTCGCGTGACGCAGGCGCATCTCGGCCGTCTTGGCCTGGAAGAAGGCCTGCGGGTCCATCGCCTCGTCGTAGCGGCGCAGCAGCTCGTTGAACACGGCTTCATTGCCCGTCACGAGGCGGGCTTCCAGCAGGCTCGTCTGCACGGTGATGTCGGCGGCCGACTCCGTCATGCATTCGTCCACCGTGCGGATGCTGTGGCCGATCTCCAGGCCCAGGTCCCACAGCAGCTGCACGAAGTTTTCCAGCTTCGCCTGTGCGATCGCGTCGGGCGGGTTGCCCAGCAGGATCAGCAGGTCGACGTCGGAATTCGGGAACAGCTCGCCGCGGCCGTAGCCGCCCACGCCCACGAGCGCCGCGTCAGGCGGGAGACCGGCCGCGTGCCACGCATCCGCCAGCACGCCGTCGACGCTGTGGCGCAGGCCGCGCAACAGTTTTTCCGGCTTGCCGTTCTCGCGGAACTCGGCAATGACGAGCTGGCGCTCGGCTTTCAGGCGCTGTTTCAATTGCAGCGGCTGCAGGGGTTGCGGCGGCGGGGCGATGGTGGCAGTGGACATGGTGGCGGATCAGGCGGCGACGGTGTCTTTCGGCTGGATGATGGCGGGCGGCGGCGGGGTGCCGGCCGACGTCGTCAGCACTTCATAGCCCGTCTCCGTCACGAGGATCATGTGTTCCCACTGGGCCGACAGGCTGCGGTCCTTTGTCTTGATCGTCCAGCCGTCCGGCATTTCGCGGATCTCGCGGCGGCCCGCGTTGATCATCGGCTCGATCGTGAAGATCATGCCGGCTTTCAGTTCCTCGCCCGTGCCGGGGCGGCCGTAGTGCAGCACCTGCGGTTCTTCGTGGAACACCTTGCCGATGCCGTGGCCGCAGAATTCGCGCACGACGGAGTAGCCGGCGTTTTCCGCATGCTGCTGGATCACGTGGCCGATGTCGCCCAGGTGCGCGCCCGGTTTCACCTTGCTGATGCCCAGCCACATGCATTCGTAGGTGATGTCCGTCAGGCGGCGCGCCAGCTTCGACGGTTCGCCGATGAAGAACATGCGGCTGTTGTCGCCGTGGTAACCGTCCTTGGTGATGACGGTGACGTCGATGTTCACCACGTCGCCATTCTTGAGCACCTTGTCGCCCGGAATGCCGTGGCAGATCACGTCGTTGACGGAGGTGCAGACGGCTTTCGGGAACGGCGGGTAGCCCGGCGGCGCATAGTTCAGCGGGGCGGGGACGGTGCCTTGCACGTTGACCATGTATTCATGGCACAGGCGGTCCAGTTCGCCGGTGGTCACGCCCGGCTTGACGAAGGGCGTGATGTAGTCGAGCACCTCGGCGCCGAGGCGGCCGGCGATGCGCATGCCCTCGATGTCTTCCGGGGTCTTGATGGAAATTGCCATATTGATCCGTTCTGCAATAAGTTCTGTGCCGGTCATTATATGTGATTCATAACGCCGCCGGGCCGGCGGCCGCCGCCGCTGTTGAGAGCCGCATGCGTGCGCGAGCTTGAAATTCGTGACAAATCCCGCTAGAATCTCGGGTTGCTCGTGTCCATATCGAGCAATTTGTGAATGTAAATCGCGAATGCGGCCGACAAGGGTGCCCGGAAACGGGTGTACCGGCCGTCATTCAAGACCCAACCCTGGAGAATACAATGTCTGTCACTATGCGCGAAATGCTGGAAGCCGGTGTTCACTTCGGCCACCAGACCCGTTTCTGGAACCCGAAAATGGCCCCGTTCATCTTCGGTCATCGCAATAAAATCCACATCATCAACCTGGAAAAAACCATGGCGATGTACCAGGATGCGATGAAGACCATCAAGCAGATCGCCGCCAACCGCGGCACGATCCTGCTGGTGGGCACGAAGCGCCAGGCCCGCGACATCATCGCCGCCGAAGCACAGCGCGCCGGCGTGCCGTACGTCGACCAGCGCTGGCTGGGCGGCATGCTGACCAACTTCAAGACCATCAAGACCTCGATCAAGCGCCTGAAGGACATGGAAGCTGCCATCGAGTCGGGCGAAGTCGAGAAGATGAGCAAGAAAGAAGCGCTGATGTTCTCGCGCGAACTGGAAAAGCTGCAGAAGTCGATCGGCGGCATCAAGGACCTGCAGGGCGTGCCGGACGCGATCTTCGTCGTGGACGTCGGCTACCACAAGGGCGCCGTCACCGAAGCCGGCAAGCTGGGCATCCCGGTCATCGGCGTGGTCGATACCAACCACTCGCCGGAAGGCGTGTCGCACGTGATCCCGGGTAACGACGACTCGTCGAAGGCCATCACCCTGTACGCACGCGGCGTCGCCGATGCGATCCTGGAAGGCCGCGCCAACGCGACCAACGAAGTCGCCGAGATGGTCAAGTCGGCTGACGACTTCGTCGAAGTTTCCGAGCAAGCTTAATTGCCCGCGGGTCACGGCCCGCTGAGCTGTAAAGGGGGCGCCGAGCCTAAGATCGAGCGCCCCTTTTTGTAAGCAATTCCTGAACAGATTAATAATATGCAAGACGCCGAAGACGGCGGCTTGCTCCTACTTTTAGGAGAATGAACATGGCAGCGATTACTGCAGCGATGGTTGGCGAACTGCGCGCCAAGACCGACGCACCGATGATGGAATGCAAGAAGGCACTGAACGAAGCCGAAGGCGACATGGCGCGTGCCGAAGAGATCCTGCGCGTCAAGCTGGGCGGCAAGGCATCGAAAGCGGCAGCCCGTATCACCGCTGAAGGTGTCGTGACGGCTTTCGTCGCCGGCAACGTCGGCGCGCTGGTCGAAATCAATAGCGAAACCGACTTCGTCGCCAAGAACGACGAGTTCATGGCCATGGCCAACCTGGCTGCCAAGCTGGTCGCCGAGAACAACCCGGCCGACGTCGCCGCCCTGGCCGCCCTGCCGGTCGACGGCAAGACGTTCGACGACGTGCGTACGGCACTGATCGGCAAAATCGGCGAGAATATGACCGTTCGCCGCTTCCAGCGCTTCGAAACCACCGGCAAGCTGGCATCGTACCTGCACGGCAACCGCATCGGCGTGATCGTCGACTACGACGGCGCCGACGAGCAGGTCGGCAAGGACGTCGCGATGCACATCGCCGCGATGAAGCCGGTCTCCCTGTCGGCAGAGCAAGTGCCGGCCGAGCTGATCGAGAAAGAGCGTTCGGTTGCTCAGCTGAAAGCCAAGGAAGACGCCGACAAGGCCGTCGCCGAAGGCAAGCAGCCGCAATCGGCCGAGATCGTCGCCAAGCGTATCGACGGGTCGGTGCAGAAGTACCTGAAAGAAGTGTCGCTGTTCAACCAGGCTTTCGTGAAGAACGACAAGCAAAGCGTCGAGCAGATGCTGAAGGCCGCCAACACCACCGTGAAAGCATTCACGATGTACGTGGTCGGCGAAGGCATCGAGAAGAAAGTCGACGACTTCGCAGCGGAAGTGGCAGCCCAGATGGCTGCTGCCAAGCAGTAATAAAGAGAACGGGCCGCAAGGCCCGTTTTTACAACCGGTTGCAAGACGCCGGTAGGGTGGGGCAATTCAAGCCAAGTGGCGCGAATTGCGTGCCCGCGATGCGTTCACGTGACGCATGCAATGGTGGGCACGGGGTGCCCACCCTGCGTCCGCCGGGGGCGACCCCTCCGGCTGGCGCAACGCACGGGCGCATTCCCCGGGCGCTGAAACAGAATCAAACACATCTATACTTAGGAGCCCCATTCATGACAAAACCAGCCTACCAACGAGTCCTCCTCAAACTGTCTGGCGAAGCGCTGATGGGCGACGATCCGTTCGGCATCAACCGCGCCACCATCGAGCGTATGGTCGCCGACGTCGCGGAGGTGTCGAAGCTGGGTGTGGAACTGGCAGTGGTGATTGGCGGCGGCAATATCTTCCGCGGCGTCGCGCCGGGTGCGCAGGGCATGGACCGCGCGACGGCCGACTACATGGGCATGCTGGCCACCGTGATGAATGCGCTCGCGCTGGCCGACGCCATGCGCCAGCAGGGCATCACCGCCCGCGTGATGTCGGCGATCGGCATCGAGCAGGTGGTCGAGCCGTACGTGCGCCCGAAGGCGCTGCAATACCTGGAAGAGGGCAAGGTCGTCGTGTTCGCAGCCGGTACCGGCAACCCCTTCTTCACCACCGACACCGCAGCCGCACTGCGCGGTTCGGAAATCTCGGCCGAAATTGTATTGAAGGCAACCAAGGTCGATGGCGTATATACTGCCGATCCGAAGAAGGATCCGCACGCGACCCGCTACGAACAGATCTCGTTCGACGAAGCGATCGCGAAACACCTGCAGGTGATGGACGCCACCGCGTTCGCCCTGTGCCGCGACCAGAAGCTGCCGATCAAGGTGTTCTCGATCGTCAAGCCGGGCGCGCTCAAGCGCGTGATCATGGGCGAGGACGAGGGTACACTCGTACACGTTTAATCAATAGTTAGAAATACAGGAGAGCAGCATGTCCGTAGCTGACGTTAAAAAAAGTGCCCAGGACAAGATGGCGAAATCCATCGAGACCCTGAGAGGCAACCTGGCCAAGGTTCGCACCGGCCGCGCCCACACCGGCATCCTGGACCACGTGATGGTCGACTACTACGGTTCGCCGACCGCGCTGCCGATGGTCGCCAACCTGACCCTGATCGATGCCCGCACGATCGGCGTCCAGCCGTATGAGAAGAAAATGCTGAACGTCATCGAAAAGGCGATCCGCGAGTCCGACCTGGGCCTGAACCCGTCGACGTTCGGCGAGCTCGTCCGCGTGCCGACCCCGGCGCTGACCGAAGAGCGCCGCAAGGAAATGGTCAAGCTGTGCAAGTCGGAAGCGGAAGACGCGAAGATCGCCGTCCGCAACGTGCGCCGCGACGCCAACGAACAGCTGAAGAAGCTGGTCAAGGACAAGGCGATCTCGGAAGACGACGAGCGCCGCGCCCAGGACGATGTCCAGAAGATGACCGACAAGGCCGTCGTCGACATCGACAAGCTGGTTGCCGAGAAAGAAAAAGAAGTGATGACGGTGTGATCCGTATTGCGGCATGATATGCCGCATATCGTCGTGGACGTCGGACCGGCAGGCCAGGCTTGACCGGTCCGTTCCGCCTTTTGTTGTAGCCGCCATTTGGCCAGATTTATGATTTTCAAAAGTTCGACCACCGCAGTCCCCGAAGCGCCGACGGTGCCGCGCCATATCGCCATCATCATGGACGGCAACGGCCGCTGGGCGACCAAACGCCTGCTGCCCCGCGTGGCCGGCCACGTCAAGGGCGTGGACGCCGTGCGCAAGATCGTCGAAGCCTGCGTGGATCGTGGCGTGGAATACCTGACGCTGTTCGCGTTTTCGTCGGAAAACTGGCGCCGTCCGGCCGACGAAGTGTCCTACCTGATGGGCCTGTTCGTCACCGCGCTCGAACGCGAAGTGTCGAAGATGCATGCGAATAACATCCGCCTGAAGGTCGTGGGCGACCTGTCGCGCTTCGATGCGAAGCTGCAGGACATGATCGCCAACGCCGAGCGCCGCACCGCCAACAATACCCGCCTGACCGTCACCATCTGCGCCAACTACGGCGGCCGCTGGGACATCATGCAGGCGACGGGCAAGATGGTTGCGGCCAACCCGGGCGTGACCGAGTACACCGAAGAGATGCTGGCCGAGCACCTGGCGATGGCCTATGCGCCGGAGCCGGACCTGTTCATCCGCACCGGAGGCGAAGAGCGCATCTCGAACTTCCTCCTGTGGCAGCTCGCGTATTCGGAGCTGTACTTCACCGACACCTTCTGGCCGGACTTTTCGCGCGACTCGCTCGATACGGCGATCGCGTCCTACCAGAGCCGGGAACGCCGCTTCGGCCGCACCGGCGAACAGGTCGCCAACAAGGCTAAACAAGGCTAACCGCTGATGCTCAGAACCCGCGTCATTACCGCCGTCGTGCTGCTGGCAATTTTGCTGCCAGTCCTTTACTTCAACAACTACACGGCGTTCGCGGTCGTGGCGACGGTGTTCTTCGGCGCCGCCATCTGGGAATGCTTTCGGCTGTTCAATCCGGAAACGCACAACGCCCACGTGATCGCGCTCGTGTGGGCCGCCGTATTCGCGATCTCCGTGTTCACGGGGCACACGAATCTGTCGTTCTGGGCCGCGCTGAGCGTGGCCTTGTGGATCGCCCGGTTCGCGCCGTCGCTGAAGATCGGCCTGCCGCCGCTGGGCACGCCCGCGAACACGGTGCTGTCGCTCGTCTACGCGTTCGCCGTGGTCGGCTGCTTTGCCGCCATCGTCGACCTGTATTCGCACTCGCCGCTGTTCCTGCTGTCCGTGCTCGCGATCGTGTGGGTGGCCGACATCGGCGCCTACTTTTCCGGCAAGGCGTTCGGCAAGCACAAGCTGGCTCCATCGATTTCGCCGGGTAAATCGTGGGAAGGCGCGATCGGCGGCGGCATCGCCGTGCTCGTGCTGGGCGGCCTGTCGGTCCAGTTCGGCGGCGACGCCTTCGCGAACACCTTCGCCGTGCGCGTCCAGCACACGTACGGCTGGCCCGTGCTTGCCGTCGTGCTCGTACTGATGACGGCCGCCAGCATCGTCGGCGACCTGTTCGAGTCCCAGCTCAAGCGGCGCGCCGGCATGAAGGACAGCAGCAACCTGCTGCCCGGCCATGGCGGCGTGCTGGACCGCATCGACGCACTGATCCCCGTGCTGCCCCTCGCCGCGCTGATCGGCTCGCGGCTGTAAGACACAGGCCGTTCCAACGCGGGCGGCGCGCCGCCTTCGCGCGCGCCGTGCCAGAATGACTCGGCGCTGGCGGTGGTCTGCAACCCGCCCCGCCCATGTTGGAACGACCTTGAAAATGGAACGCAACATGCAAAGCATCACTATCCTTGGCGCCACCGGTTCGATCGGCGTCTCGACCCTCGACGTGCTGGCACGTCATCCCGACAAATACCGTGTGTACGCGCTGTCCGCGCACGAGCGCGTGGATGCGCTCGCCGCGCAATGCCGCGTGTTCCGTCCGCAGCGTGCCGTCGTCGGTTCGGCGGAAAGCGCGGCGCGCCTGCGCGACCTGCTGGCCGGCCTCCCGATCGACGTGGCCCACGGCGAAGCGGCCTTGTGCGAGATCGCATCGAGCCCGGACACGGACACGGTGATGGCCGCCATCGTCGGCGCCGCCGGCCTCGCGCCCACGCTCGCGGCCGCGCGCGCGGGCAAGAAGATCCTGCTGGCGAACAAGGAAGCGCTCGTGATGTCCGGCCAGCTGTTCATGGACGCCGTCAAGGAACACAAGGCGACCCTGCTGCCCATCGACTCCGAGCACAACGCCATCTTCCAGTCGCTGCCCGGGACGTATGCACGTTCGCCGGACGTGGCCGGTGTCGCCAGGATCCTGCTGACGGCGTCCGGCGGCCCGTTCCTGCAGCGTGCCGTCGAGACGCTGGAACATGTCACGCCAGAAGAAGCCTGCAAGCATCCGAACTGGTCGATGGGCCGCAAGATCTCCGTCGATTCCGCCACGATGATGAACAAGGGCCTCGAAGTGATCGAGGCGCACTGGCTGTTCGGCGCGCCGGCCGACAGGATCGAAGTCGTGATCCACCCGCAAAGCGTGATCCACTCGATGGTGTCGTACGTGGACGGCTCCGTGCTGGCCCAGCTCGGCAACCCGGACATGCGCACGCCGATCGCGCACGCGCTCGCGTACCCGGAACGCATCGCGTCGGGCGTCGACCAGCTCGACCTGACGACGTTCGCCGCGCTGCAATTCCACAAGCCGGACTTCGACCGCTTCCCGTGCCTCGCGCTCGCCTTCGACGCCTTGCGCGCGGGCGGTACCGCGCCCGCCTTGCTGAACGCGGCGAACGAAATCGCGGTCCAAGCCTTCCTGGAGCGCCGCATCGGCTTCCGCGACATCGACCGCGTCGTACGCCGCGTGATGGACGAGAACCCGCATGGCGCGGCGACCAGCATCGAGGCCGTGATGGCCCAGGACGCGCGTGCCCGCGACGCGGCCGGATGCATCGTGCATGCGCTGCGCACTTGAACAACGCGGGCCTTGACGGGAGAGTGTCATGAACCTGATCCACACCGTGCTGGCATTCCTGCTGGCCCTGGGGCCGCTGATCGTCTTTCACGAACTGGGCCACTACGTCGTCGCGCGCCTGTGCGGCGTGAAGGTGCTGCGCTTCTCGATCGGCATGGGGCGCATCGTCTGGTCGCGCCGCTTCGGTCCGGACCAGACGGAATGGGCGATCTCGGCGCTGCCCATCGGCGGCTACGTGAAGATGCTCGACGCGCGCGATCCCTCGACCGCGCCGACCAATGACGCGGACCTGCCGCGCGAATTCACGCGCCAGAACGTGTGGAAGCGCATCGCCATCGTGGCGGCGGGCCCCATCGCCAACTTCATCCTTGCCATCGTCGTGATGGGCGCGCTGTTCATGCACGGGAAAGAGGAGCCGGGCACGCGCCTGCGCGCGATGCCGGAGGCGTCGGCCGTGTACAAGGCGGGCGTGCGCGGCGGCGACGTCGTCACGGCCGTCAACGGCAAGCCCGTGCAGTCGTGGACGGAGCTGCGCTGGGAGATCGTGCGCGCCGCCATCGACAAGCATGCGGCCGAACTGACCTTGCGCGGGCCGAGTCCGAACTCGGCGCCGTACCGCGCCGTGCTGCCCGCGGACCGCATGGCCAGCCTGGACGTCGACAGCGACGTGCTGGGTGTCCTCGGCATGCAGCTGTGGCGCCCGCGGCCCAGCGTCGACAAGGTGCTGCCGGACGGCGCCGCCGCGCGCGCGGGCCTGCGCCAGGGCGACCTCGTGACCTCGATCGACGGCAAGAACATCGTCGACGGCATCGCCTTCATCGAAGCCGTGCGCGGCGCCCCCGGCAAGACCCTCCAGGTGGGCGTGCAGCGTGGCGGCCAGTCGCTCGTGCTGCCCGTCACGCCGGACCGCGATCCGCAGTCGGGCAGGGGCCTGGTGAAGCTGATGATCGCGCAGGCGCCCGAGATGGTGACCGTGAAGGCGGGGCCGCTGGAGGCGCTCGCGAAGGGCGCGCAGCGCACGTGGGAGACGAGCGCGATGACCGTCAAGATGATCGCGAAGATGATCGTGGGCGAGGTCTCGCTGAAAAATGTAACCGGCCCGATCACGATCGCGGACGTGGCCGGACAGACCGCCCGCTCTGGCCTGGAGCCGTTCCTGGAGTTCATCGCCTTCATCTCCATCAGCCTGGGTGTAATGAATCTGTTACCAATTCCCGTTCTGGACGGTGGCCATTTGCTGTATTATTCGCTGGAAGTTTTGACCGGGCGCCCCTTGCCCGCGCGGATCGGCGAGATCGCGCAGCGTGCCGGGGTCGGCCTGCTGTTCATGCTGATGGCGCTTGCCGTCTTCAACGACCTGGTGCGACTGCTCTGAACACACGGCACTCCGAACTGTGCGCCGCGCCTGCGGCGGGCATCGGAGTGTTCGGCCCAGGCAGGACAAGCCCCGGCGAAGAACACGTAACGTTGTCCAATGACTGACCCATTGATCTAACCGATGAATTTACAACCCGAACGTTTTGCCCAGCCGCGTTTTGCCTTGCCCTCCCGTCGCAGCATGATCGGCGCAGCCGTGCTGGCCCTGTGTGCCGGTCACGCCGCCGCCGTCGCTCCCTTCGTCGTGAAGGACATCCGGGTCGAAGGCATCCAGCGGACCGAGGCAGGCACGGTGTTCAGCTACCTGCCGGTGCGCGTGGGCGAGACCTTCGACGACGAAAAAGGCACGGCGGCGATCAAGGCGCTGTATGCCACCGGCTTCTTCAAGGACATCCGCCTGGAAGAAGAAAACGGCGTGCTCGTGGTCCTGGTCGAGGAACGTCCGGCCATCGCCTCCGTCGACTTCACCGGCACCAAGGAATTCGAAAAGGACATGCTCGTCAAGGCGCTGAAGGACATCGGCGTCGGCGAGACCAAGATTTTCGACAAGGCCTCCGTCGACCGCGCCGAGCAGGAGCTCAAGCGCCAGTACCTGTCGCACGGCCTGTACGGCGTCAAGATCACGACGACCGTCACCCCGATCGAACGTAACCGCGTGAACGTCATGTTCAACGTGGACGAGGGCGACGTCGCCAAGATCAAGCAGATCAACATCGTCGGCAACAAGGCGTTCTCCGACAAGGAACTGCGCCAGCTGCTGCAGCTGAACACCTCCGGCTGGTTCACGTGGTATTCCAAGGCCGACCAGTACTCGAAGCAGAAGCTGACGGGCGACCTGGAGACCATCAAGTCGTGGTACCTGAATCACGGCTACCTGGAAGTGAACGTCGAGTCCACGCAGGTCTCGATCACCCCGGACAAGAAGGACATCTACCTCACCATCAACATCACGGAAGGCGAGAAGTACACCGTCTCTGGCGTCAAGATGGATGGCGAACTGTTCGGCCGCGGGGAAGAACTCAAGAACCTGATCCTGCTGAAGCCGGGCCAGACGTATTCCGGCGACCTGCAGGAAGCGTCGAACAAGCGCATCGCCGACCGTCTCGCGAGCTTCGGCTACGCGTTCGCGAACGTCACCGCGAACCCGGAGATCAACCGCGAGAAGCGCGAAGTCGCCTTCACGTTCTTCGTCGATCCGGGCAAGCGCGCGTACGTGCGCCACATGACCATCTCGGGCAACACGATCACCCGCGACGAAGTGATCCGCCGCGAATTCCGCCAGTTCGAGAGCTCGTGGTACGACCCGACCCGGGTGAAGCTGTCGCGCGACCGCGTCGACCGCATGGGTTATTTCAAGGACGTGACGGTCGAGACGCCGGAAGCGCAGGGCACCAACGACGCCGTGGACGTGAACATCGCCGTCGTCGAAAAGCCGACCGGTAACTTCATGGTCGGTGGCGCGTTCTCGCAGGCGGAGAAATTCACCTTCACCGCGTCCGTCACGCAGGCCAACTTCGCCGGCAGCGGCAACACGGTCGGCATCGAACTGAACACGAGCCGCTACAACCGCACGATCTCGTTCGCGCAGACGAACCCGTACTTCACCGACGACGGCATCTCGCGCGCGTTCCAGCTGTACCTGCGCACGTCGCGTCCGCCGGCGCTGAACATCGGCTCGTACACCGTGCGCCAGCAGGGCGGCAACCTCACGTTCGGCGTGCCGTTCTCGGAAATCGACACCGTCTACTTCGGCGCCGGCCTGGAAAAGACCCGCCTCGAGACGGACGAGAGCTCGCCGACGCTGTACCAGCAGTTCGTGATGCAGAACTCGAAGGACCCGGTCGCGAAGGCGACGGGCGTGGGCGAGGCGACGACGAATGCGATCCCGCTGACCGTGGCCTGGGGCCGCGATTCGCGCGACTCCGCCATCACGCCGACGCGCGGCCGCTACCAGCGCGCCAACCTGGAAGTCGACGTCCTCGGCGACTCCAAGTACTACCGCGTGGTGTACGAACACCAGTGGTACCGCCCGATCACGCGCTGGATGACCCTCGCGCTGAAGGGTGAGCTGGACTACGGCGCGGGCCTCGGCGGTCACGCGTACCCGGTCTTCAAGAACTTCTACGGCGGCGGCATCGGTTCGGTGCGCGGCTACGAGAGCTCGTCGCTCGGCATCGTCGACCCGCGCACGTACGACGCCCTGGGCGGCGCCAAGCGCGTGATCGGCAACGCCGAGCTGCAGTTCCCGTTCCCGGGCAGCGGCCAGGATCGCTCGCTGCGCTGGTTCACCTTTGCCGACGGCGGCCAGATCTACCAGGAGCACGAACCGATCCGCACGTCGCAGCTGCGCTACTCGGCGGGTATCGGCCTGTCGTGGATTTCCCCGGTGGGTCCGCTCAAGTTGAGTTATGCTAAGCCCTTGAACGCGAAGGAGGGCGACCGCCTTGAGCGCTTCCAGTTCCAGATGGGTACCGGTTTCTGACCGGGTCCGTCGTCGAAACAAGGATTGCGAAGAATATGTTGAAAAAATCGTTAGCCGCGCTGCCGCGTAGCCTGGTGCTGGCGCTGCTGTGCGCCGGTGCGATGGCGCAGGCGTCCGCGCAGAGCGGGATGAGCCGCATCGGCTTCGTCTACACCGAGCGCCTGATGACCGAGTCCAAGCTGGCCAAGGCGGCGGACGCGAAGCTGCAGTCGGAATTCTCCAAGCGCCAGAAACAGCTCGACGACGCAGTGCAGAAGTACAAGGTGAGCCGCGAGAAATTCGACGACGAAGCGCCGAAACTGTCGGACGTCGACCGCACCAAGCGCACGCGCGAACTGCTCGACATGGAGAAGGACGTGCAGCGCATGCAGCGCGAGTACAACGAGGACCTGTTCCAGCGCAAGAACGAGGAGCGCGCCGCCATCGCGCAGAAAGCCTATAAACTGATCGAACAGGTGGCCGAGCAGGAACACCTCGACGTCGTGCTGCAGGAAGCCATCTGGACCAGTCCGCGCATCGACATCACCGACCGGATCCTCAAGCTGCTCGACAAGTAAGCATGTGAGCATGTGAGCCAACACGCTTCCCTGACGCCGGCCGGCTTGATGAGCGGCCGGCAGTTTTCACTTCTTTTACGGAACGACCACGATGGGCACTCGACTGGGTGATTTGGTCGAACGCTTCGGTGGCCAGCTGGTAGGTGACCCGGACCTCGAGGTCCAGGGCATCGCACCGCTCGACAGCGCCGGCGCTTCGCACATCAGCTTTCTCAGCAACAGCAAACTGCGCGCGCTGGCCGCGCAAAGCGGCGCCGCGGCGCTGATCGTCTCGCCGCTGGACGACGCCACCGTCGCCACGACCTATGCCGGCGCACGCATCGTCACCACCAACCCGTACGCCTATTTCGCCCGCGTCGCGCAGTACTTCGTGGCGCTCGAAGAGATCGTGCCGCCGCCCGGCATCCACCCCAGCGCCGTCGTGCACGAGACGGCGCGCGTCGCCCCGACCGCGCACATCGGCCCGAACGTGACGATCGAAGAAGGCGCCGTCATCGAGGCGGGCGTCCGCATCGACGCCGGCTGCTTCGTCGGCCGCGAGGCGGAGATCGGGGCGGACACGCATCTGTTCGCGAACGTGACCTTCCATGCGCGCTGCAGGATCGGCAAGCGCGGCATCCTGCACTCGGGCGCCGTGATCGGCACCGACGGCTTCGGCTTCGCGCGCGAGAACGGCGTGTACATCAAGATCCCGCAGACGGGCCGCGTGCTGCTGGGCGACGACGTCGACGTCGGCGCCAACACGACCATCGACCGCGGCGCGCTGGACGACACGATCATCGAAGACGGCGTGAAGCTCGACAACCAGATCCAGATCGGCCATAACTGCCGCATCGGGGCGAATACGGCCATGGCGGGCTGCGTGGGGGTAGCCGGCAGCGCGCAGATCGGCAAGAATTGCACGTTCGGCGGCGCGGCGATGGTGCTGGGGCACCTGGAAATCGCGGACAACGTCCATATCTCCTCGGGCAGCATGGTGTCGCGCTCCGTGCTCGAGCCGGGGCAGTACACGGGCTTCTATCCGCTCGCCAAGAACGCCGAATGGGAAAAGAGCGCCGCCATCGTGCGCAACCTGTCCTCGCTGCGCGAGAAGATGCGCAGCCTCGAAAAACAGATCAAACAATTGACCGAACCATCAGAACAAAAATGACGACTGAAGCCACCACCGCGACCAACAAGACCCTGGGGATCAACGAGATCAAGGAATACCTGCCGCACCGCTACCCGCTGCTGCTGGTGGACCGCGTGGTCGACTATGAGCTGGGCAAGACCATCACCGCCATCAAGAACGTGACCGTCAACGAAGAATTCTTCAACGGCCACTTCCCGCACAAGCCCGTGATGCCGGGCGTGCTGATGATCGAGGCGCTGGCGCAGACCGCCGCGATCCTGTCGTTCATGACCATGAACGTCAAGCCGGACGAGAACTCCGTCGTGTACTTCGTCGGCATCGACAACGCGCGCTTCAAGCGTCCGGTCGAGCCGGGCGACCAGCTCAAGATGGACATCGAGATCCTGCGCACCTCGCGCGGCATCTGGAAGTACAAGGCTGTCGCCAGCGTCGACGGCAAGGTCGCCGTCGAAGCTGAGCTGATGTGCACCATCCGCGCGAACGAGAAGGCGGGACAGTGATGAGCAAGGTCCACCCGAGCGCGATCGTCGATCCGAAGGCGGAGCTGGATTCCACCGTCGAAGTCGGCCCGTATTCGATCATCGGGCCGGACGTGCGCATCGGCGCGGGCACCGTCGTGGGTCCGCACGTCGTCATCGAAGGCCACACGACGATCGGCCGCGACAACCGCATCTTCCAGTTCGCGTCGCTGGGCGCCGCCCCGCAGGACAAGAAGTGGGCCGGCGAACCGACTCGCCTGGAGATCGGCGACCGCAACACGATCCGCGAATTCTGCACGTTCAACCTCGGCACCGTGCAGGATGCCGGCGTGACGCGCCTGGGCGACGACAACTGGATGTCCGCGTACACGCACCTGGCGCACGACTGCCAGGTGGGCAGCAACACGATCTTCTCGAACAATGCGCAGCTCGCGGGCCACGTGCACGTGGGCGACTGGGCGATCCTGTCGGGCTACTGCGGCGTGCACCAGTTCTGCAAGATCGGCGCGCATGCCTTCATCGGCATGTACACGAGCCTCACGCAGGACGTGCCGCCATTCGTCCTCGTCTCCGGCAACCCGGCCGAGGCGCACGGCGTGAACATCGAAGGCCTCAAGCGCCGCGGCTTCACGCGCGAGCAGATCAACGCGATCCGCACCGCGTACAAGACCATCTACCGTTCCGGCCTGACGCTGGAAGAAGCCAAGGCCAGGCTGGCGGAAGAGGAAGCCGCCGCCGGCGACGCCGCACAGCACATCCGCGCGCTGCGCGACTTCCTCGACAACGCGAGCCGTGGCATCGTCCGCTGAATCCGTGAAGCTCGCGCTGGTCGCGGGCGAAGTGTCCGGCGACCTGCTCGCGGCGCGCCTGATGGCGGGGCTGAAGCCGCGCCTGCCGGGCGTGGCCTTTTCCGGCATCGGCGGTCCGCGCATGCTGGAGCAGGGCCTTGCGTCGGACGTCCCGATGGACACGCTCACCGTGCGCGGCCTGCTGCCCGTGCTGCTGCGCTACCGCGAACTGAAGGGCATCCAGAACCGCCTGCGCGACCGCCTGCTGGCCGAGCGCCCGGCCGCGTTCATCGGCGCCGACTACCCCGGCTTCAACCTGGGCCTGGAAGAGCAGCTGCGCGCGGCGGGCATCCCGACCGTGCACTTCGTCGGCCCGCAGATCTGGGCGTGGCGCGGCGGGCGCATCAAGAAGATCCAGCGCGCCGTCTCGCACATGCTCGTGATCTTCCCGTTCGAGGAAGAGATCTATCGAAAGGCCGGCGTCCCCGTCACGTACATCGGCCATCCGCTGGCGGAGACGATCCCGCTGGTGCCCGACGTGCTTGCCGCGCGCCGCCAGCTCGGCCTGCCGGAGAACGCGCGCGTCGTGACCGTCATGCCGGGCAGCCGCATGTCGGAAATCAAGTACCTGACTGAGCCCTACGTCCGGACAGTCCAACTGCTGGCGGCGCGGGATCCGTCCGTGCGCTTCATCGCGCCGATGGCGGGCGAGCGGCAAAGAGCGTATTTTATGGAGCTGCTGGCGAAGGCCGGTTTGCAGGACGTGCCGCTCCAGCTCGTCGACGGCGAATCGCATGCGTGCATCGCGGCGGCCGACGCCGTGCTGGCCGCGTCGGGCACCGCGACGCTGGAAGTGGCGCTGTACAAGAAGCCGATGGTAATCGCCTACAAGGTCTTGCAGGCCGAGTGGCTGCTCATCCGGAACATGGGCTACCTGCCGTGGATCGGACTGCCGAACATCCTGGCGCGCGACTTCGTCGTGCCGGAATTCCTGCAGCACGCCGCGACGCCGGAAGCGCTGGCGGACGCCGTCTGGTTCCAGCTGACGGACGAGAACAACCGGGTGAGGCTGCAGGAGCGCTTCACCGAAATGCATCACAGCCTGCTGCGCGACAGCGCGCGCGAAAGCGCCCGCGCCGTGCTCGAGGTGATAGGCAAAGCATGAGAAAAACGAGAACGAAGGCGGTCGATTTCTACCCGGGCCTCCCGCCGAAGAACCGGCCGTTCACGCTGGACGACATCGTCTGCGGCGTGGACGAGGCCGGGCGCGGCCCGCTGGCCGGCCCCGTGTTCGCGGCCGCCGTGATCCTCGATCCGGCCCGTCCGATCGAGGGCCTGCGCGACTCGAAAAAGCTGACGGAAGCGCGGCGCGACGAGTTGGCCCCGCTGATCAGGGAGCACGCGCTGGCGTGGGCCATCGCCGAGTGCTCGCATGCGGAAATCGACACGCTGAACATCCTGCAGGCGACGATGCTGGCGATGCGCCGCGCCGTCGAACAGCTGGCGACCGTGCCGACCATCGCCCTCATCGACGGCAACCGCTGCCCGCAGTTCGCGCCGCACATCCGCGCGCATGCGGTGGTGGAGGGCGACGACAAGGTGCACGCGATTTCCGCCGCGTCGATCCTCGCGAAGACGGCGCGCGATGCGGCGCTCGTCGCGCTGCATGACACGTATCCGCAGTATGCGTTCGACCAGCACAAGGGCTATTCGACGGCGCTGCACCTCGCGCGCCTGCGCGAGCACGGTCCGAGCCCCGTGCACCGGCGCAGCTTCGCGCCCGTGCGCGCGCAGCTCGAACCCGACCTGTTCGGGGAGCTGGCATGAAGAGCATCACGTCGCGCGACAACCCGTTTTACAAGGAACTGAAACACCTCGCGGGCAGCAGCCAGGCCCTGCGCAAGGCCGGCCGTTCGCTGCTGGACGGCGTGCACCTGTGCCAGGCGTACCTGGACCTCGTCGGACAGCCCGTGCACTGCATCGTCTCCGAAGGCGCGCTGGCGAATCCCGAAGTGGCCGCCATCGTCGACCGCGTGACGGCGCCGGCCACGTCGCTGCCGGACGCGCTGTTCGGCGCGCTGTCCCAGGTCGAACACGGCATCCATCTGCTGTTCCTCGTCGAGACGCCGCGGCCTGTTCGTCCGGACGCCCTGGTGCAATCGGCCGTGCTGCTGGACGGCGTGCAGGACCCGGGCAATGCCGGCTCCATCCTCAGGAGTGCGGGCGCGGCGGGCATCAGGCAGGTGTATTGCAGCCCCGGCACCGCCTCGATCTGGTCGCCGAAGGTGCTGCGCGCCGCGATGGGCGCCCATTTCGTGCTGGAGATCTTCGAGAACGTCGACCTGGCGGACCTGATCCGGAAGGCAGAGGTGCCCGTGCTGGCGACGAGCGGCTATGCCAGCGAGCGGATCTACGACGTGGACCTGTCCCGCCCCGTCGCCTGGCTGCTGGGCCATGAAGGGCAGGGCGTGTCGGATGCGCTGCTGAACCTGGCCACGCACCGCGTCGTCATCCCGCACGCGGGCGCCGTGGAATCGTTGAACGTGGCCGCGTGCGCGGCCGTGTGTTTCTTCGAACAGCTGCGCCAACAACAGCAGGCGTAGACGCGATAAGCCCGTTCGGTTACGCTTCGTGCACGTTATGACGGAGTCGAGATGGACATGGGGCAAACGCAGTTGCACTCTTTGCACTTCCTGGTCGCGGAAGCGGACCCGGTGCAGCGCCGCGCGCTGATCGAGGCGCTCGGCCAGGTGGGCGCCACGCGCGTTACCGACGTGCCGGACGGCCCGATGGCGCTGCGCACCCTGCAGGCGGGTTTCACCCCGAAGATCGACGTCGCCGTCATCGACCTCGACCTGGGCGGCATGGATGGCCTGGAACTGCTGCGCGCGATCGCCGCGCTGAAGTCGGACGCGCGGCTGATCGTCGTCGGCGCCCAGCCGGCAAGCGTGCTGTTCTCCGTCGAGAGCCTCGCGCAGGCGCATGGCGTCGACCTGCTGGGCACTGTCGCCAAGCCCGTCACGAGCACGAAACTCAAGGTTTTGCTGGACAATTACCAGGCGCCGCGGCGCGCGCCGGCGGCGGCGCCCGGCCCCAGCTTCACGTTCGCCGAAGTGGGCGTGGGCCTGCAGAAGCGCCAGTTCGAGCCGTTCTTCCAGCCCAAGATCGAACTGGCGACGGGCCAGGTGAAAGGCCTGGAGACGTTCGCCCGCTGGCGCCATCCCGAGCACGGCGTGCTGGGTCCCTCCGCCTTCATCGGCGCGCTGGAAGCGAACAACCGCATCGACTTCCTCGACTGGACGATGCTGGAAATGTCGGTGGAGCGGTGCCGCCACTACCACGACCAGGGCATCCCGATCTCCATCTCGCTGAACCTGGCGCCGGAGACGCTGGCGCATCCGAACTTCATCCGCCAGGTGACGTCGACGATGCAGCGCCACGGCGTGCTGCCGGACTACCTGACGTTCGAGATGACGGAATCCTCGATCCTCAGCTTCGACGCCGACTTCATCGAACGCCTCGTGCGCTTGCGCATGCTGGGCTTCGGCCTCGCGATCGACGACTACGGCACGGGGCGCTCGAACCTGCAGATCCTGGCGCGCATCCCGTTCTCGGAACTCAAGATCGACCGTTCGTTCGTGGACGGCGCGTCGAAGAAGCGCCAGCTGGGCACCGTGCTGAAATCGTGCCTCGGGCTGGCGCACAGCCTCGATCGCATGTCCGTCGCCGTCGGCGTGGAGACGCGGCAGGACTGGGATTTCCTGCAGGGGCTCGGGTGCACGTATGCGCAGGGGTACCACATCGCCAATCCGATGCCGGCCGACGAATTTCCCGGCTGGCTCGAGGATTGGCGCCATTTCTTCTAGAGGGGTCAGAGCCCGGTGTTGCTGGTTGGGCTCTGACCCCGGTGGTCAATTGCGCCGCGGATTAGCACCGGGGTCAGAGCCCCTAAAAGAAGAACCGGGCTCTGACCCCTAGTATTCACGCCGGTCCGGCTTGATCTCCTGGAGGATGGTCGTCGCGATCTCCTCGATCGACTTGGTGGTCGACGACAGCCACCGGATCCCCTCGCGCCGCATCAGCTGCTCGGCCTCGTTCACCTCGTAGCGGCAGTTCTCCAGCGACGCATACTTGCTGCCCGCGCGCCGCTCGTTGCGGATCTCGGACAGGCGTTCCGGCGTGATCGTCAGGCCGAAGATCTTGTGCTTGAACTGCGGCAGCGCCGACGGCAGCTTGTTGCGCTCGAAATCGTCCGGGATCAGCGGGTAGTTCGCCGCCTTGATCCCGTACTGCATCGCGAGGTACAGGCTCGTCGGCGTCTTGCCCGAGCGCGACACGCCCACGAGGATCACGTCCGCATCCGCCAGGTTCTTGTGCGACTGGCCGTCGTCGTGTGCCAGCGAGAAGTTGATGGCCTCGATGCGGTTCTTGTATTCCTCCGTGTCGACGACGTTGTGGATGCGGCCGATCGTGTGCGTCGACTTCACCCGCAATTCCTGCTCGAGCGGGGCAACGAAGGTCTGGAACAGATCCATGTGCATGCCCTGCGCGGCGCGGATCACGGCCGACAGGTCGTGTTTCACCAGAGTCGAGAACACGATCGGGCGCTGGTTGTCGGCGATCGCGGCGTCGTTGATGCGGCGGGCGGCCGCGTAGGCTTTGTCGATCGTGTCGATGAACGGCAGGCGGATCTGCCGGAAGCGCATCTCGAACTGGCTCAGCACCGCGTGGCCGAAGGTTTCCGCCGTGATGCCCGTGCCGTCGGAAACGAAGAAAACGGTGCGCGCGGCGCCCGGACTGCCTGGGGTGTTAGCGAAAGACATGATGTTTTTTAGACAGATAATGACAAAGTTGCAGCTGGTTGGGCTGTGAAACCCGGGCGCGCGCGGTAAAATGCTCGGGAACGGGTTGTTGGATTGTGCTTTACGACGCCAAGAATAACAAGAAATCCCCCGGAAACTCGACCAGCCTGCCGCGCGAAGCCCGCCTTGAGCAACGATTGCTCGGCGCGCCGCCGCTGCCTAGCCAGGCTCGTCCGTCATCCGGCCGTCGGCGCATCCGCCGTACAGATTTCCATCATCAAAAAGGTGTTTTATCATGACTAACCTGTCGAATGCAGTATTGAAGGCGCCCGATCCCACGGCGGCCGGCGCGAGCGAAGCGGTCTACGTCGCCTCGTTCGAAACCCTGCGCATGACCGACGTCGAGTCGGTCGGCGGCAAGAACGCGTCGCTCGGCGAGATGATCAGCCAGCTGGCCGAGGCCGGCGTGCGCGTGCCGGGCGGCTTCGCCACCACGGCCCAGGCCTTCCGCGACTTCCTGAACCACTCGGTCGACGGCGGTCCCTCTCTCGGTGACCGCATTGCCCGGCGCCTGGAAGGCCTGGACATCGACGACGTACGTTCACTGGCCACCGCGGGTGCAGAGATCCGCCAGTGGATCATCGACACCCCGTTCCAGCCGCGCCTGCAGGCCGAAATCGAAGCCTTCTACGACCGCCTCGTGGCCGATTCGGACACGGAAGTGTCGTTCGCCGTGCGCTCGTCCGCCACCGCGGAAGACCTGCCGGACGCCTCGTTCGCGGGCCAGCAGGAGACGTTCCTGAACGTCGTCGGCATCGACAACGTGCTGGAAGCGATGAAGCACGTGTTCGCGTCGCTGTACAACGACCGCGCGATCTCGTACCGCGTCCATAAAGGCTTCACCCACGCCGAAGTCGCGCTGTCGGCCGGCGTGCAGCGCATGGTCCGTTCCGACACGGGCGCCGCCGGCGTCATGTTCACGATCGACACGGAATCCGGCTTCAAGGACGTCGTGTTCGTCACGTCGAGCTACGGCCTGGGCGAGACCGTCGTGCAGGGCGCCGTCAACCCGGACGAGTTCTACGTGCACAAGCCGATGCTCGAACAGGGCAAGAAGCCCGTCATCCGCAAGAACATCGGCTCCAAGCTGATCAAGATGGAATTCACGAAGGAAGCCAAGGCCGGCCGCTCCGTGCAGACCGTCGACGTGCCGATCGAGCAGCGCAACCGCTATTCGCTGACGGACGAGGAAGTCGTCGAGCTGGCCAGGTATGCCGTCATCATCGAGAAGCACTATGGCCGCCCGATGGACATCGAGTGGGGCAAGGACGGCCGCGACGGCAAGCTGTACATCCTGCAGGCCCGTCCGGAAACCGTGAAGTCGCAGCAGAAGGCGACGGATTCCCAGCAGCGCTTCAAGCTGAAGGGCACGGGCACCGTGCTGACCTCGGGCCGCGCCATCGGCCAGAAGATCGGCGCCGGTCCGGTCCGCGTCATCAACGATCCGTCCGAAATGGAACGTGTGCAGCCGGGGGACGTGCTGGTCGCCGACATGACCGACCCGAACTGGGAACCCGTGATGAAGCGCGCATCGGCCATCGTGACGAACCGCGGCGGCCGCACGTGCCACGCGGCGATCATCGCCCGTGAACTGGGCGTTCCGGCCGTCGTCGGCTGCGGCGACGCGACGGAAACGCTGAAGGACGGCACGTTCGTGACCGTGTCCTGCGCCGAAGGCGACGAGGGCCGGATCTACGACGGCCTGCTGGAAACGGAAGTGACGGAATCGGCGCGCGGCGACCTGCCGGCCATCCCGACCAAGATCATGATGAACGTCGGTAACCCGCAGCTCGCGTTCGATTTCCAGTCGATCCCGAACGGCGGCGTGGGCCTGGCCCGCCTGGAGTTCATCATCAACAACAACATCGGCGTGCACCCGAAGGCGATCCTCGAGTACCCGAACATCGACAACGACCTGAAAAAGGCCGTCGAGTCGGTCGCCCGCGGCCATGCGTCGCCGCGCGCGTTCTACGTCGACAAGCTGGCCGAAGGCGTCGCGACGATCGCCGCCGCGTTCTGGCCGAAGCCCGTCATCGTGCGCCTGTCCGACTTCAAGTCGAACGAGTACAAGAAGCTGATCGGCGGTTCGCGCTACGAGCCGGACGAGGAAAACCCGATGCTGGGCTTCCGCGGCGCCGCGCGCTACCTGGCCGAGGACTTCGCCGAATCGTTCGAGATGGAATGCATGGCGATGAAGCGCGTGCGCGACGAGATGGGCCTCACCAACGTCGAGATCATGATCCCGTTCGTGCGTACCTTGGGCCAGGCCGAGAAGGTCATCGCGCTGCTGGCGAAATATGGCCTGAAGCGCGGCGAGAACGGCCTGCGCGTCATCATGATGTGCGAAGTGCCGTCGAACGCCATCCTGGCCGAGCAGTTCCTGGAGTACTTCGACGGCTTCTCGATCGGTTCGAACGACCTCACGCAGCTCACGCTGGGCCTGGACCGCGACTCCGGCATGGAACTGCTGGCCAAGGACTTCGACGAGCGCGACCCGGCCGTGAAAGCCATGCTGACCCTGGCGATCAAGGCCTGCCGCGCGAAGGGCAAGTACGTGGGCATCTGCGGCCAGGGGCCGTCGGACAACCCGGACTTCGCCGTGTGGCTGATGGAGCAGGGCATCGAATCGATGTCGCTGAACCCGGACTCGGTGATCGATACGTGGCAGAAGCTGGCGTCGATGCAATAAGCCGTTGAGCTTCCAATCAAAGACCGCTGCCTCGGCAGCGGTTTTTTTTTGCACATGTGACGTCTCGGCGTTGCGCGTGGGCTCGGGGAGCCCACCCTACAGCAATGCAACCGTAGGGTGGGCACACCGTGCCCACGCGGACATGTGCAACAAGTTGACGTCAAGCGTGAACCACGGTTCGGTGCAACCGATCGAACGCCCGCTGGAACTCGTCGAGATGGCGTGTAAAAGGCGGCGCCGAAACGGCCCGTAGGCGCCCCAGCAGCGCCTCGCCTTCGGCCACGCGCTCCGTTTCCAGGCAGGCGCGCAGCAGGTGGAAAGCGGCCTGCGGACCGTGCCGGGTGGGGTCGTAGATGGGTCCGACGAGCGTGACGATCAGGCCGGTGTGGCCATATTGCCCGAGGTCGGCCGCCAAAGTCATCAGGGCGCTGCCGTCCACGTCCTCCTCGGCCAGCACGGCCGTGTACTGCTCGCGCGCCGCCGGGAGGTCGCCGGCGGCGAGATGGTGCCGGGCCAGCAGGAGCCGCGCGCGCCAGCTGCGGGGGAGGGCGCACGCTTCCTGCAGCGCCTGCAGGAAGCCCGCTTCGCCCGCGCGCGCGCGCTCGACGGCCAGCCAGCCGTTCAACCCATGCTCGAAGTTCGGGTCGAGCCGGATGGCGCGCCGCAACAGGTCGGACGCGCCGGCCGAGTCTTCCCGGTCGTGCTTCACCTTGGCGAGGTTGGTGAGCAGCGCGGCCGTCTCGCCGCAGGTCCGGATGCCGGCCTGCAGCACGGCCTCGGCCTCGTCGTGCCTGCCGCTTTCCAGCAGCACGATGCCGTGCGTGACATGGCTGCGTTCCGGCAGGCCGTCGATCTCGACGAGGCGTGCGGCCGCCGTCAGCAACTCGGGCGCGAAGCCGTCGGACAGCGCGGTAAGGATGGTGCCGTACAAGGCGTCCGCCGTGTCCCAGTGCTGCTTGAGTTGCGGATGCAGCACCTTGTCGCGCCATTCCTCCCGCGCCATGACCACCTGGCGGCCGTGTTCGTCACAGGCCGTGATGACATCGTCGATGGCGGGCGCCGGGGCGGCGGCGGTCGTGCGGGTGCGGAAGGCGGCGAGCAGACGTTTGAACATGGCGGATCTCCAGAAGGCGATGCACCGCATTATTGGCGTTGATTTCCGCATGGCAATTGATCTGCCGCGGCAAGCGGGTCACGGCGCGATATGCATCAACGCGGGCACGATGTTGAGCCTGAAGCAACAAGTTGTTGACTTGGTACGGAAAAACGTTACACTTTGGCAAATAGTTTTGTCGAGGATGTGAATGAAGCGCCTGGCCTGGTTGACAATCATGATGGGAGCACTGTGGGCAAGCGCGGGTCATGCCGCCGATGCAAGCCTGTGCAAGTCGATGTGCAGCGCCGAGAAGCGCGAATGCCGGGGGAATGCGGAGGGGCTGGCGCGGGAAGACGGCGGCTCGCTGCTCGACCTGCCCGAGAAAAATCCGATGGCGCGCGCGGCACAGGAGCAGGTGCCTTCGGAGGCGGCGCGGGCGCTCGGCAATGCGGGCACGCAAGCGCGCCGGATCGGCAAGGCGGGCAAATGCGACGACGCCTACCTGCGCTGCACCCGCGCCTGCGCCGCGCCGGCCGACGCCGTACTCGTCAGGCCGAAGCAGGACCGTTGACTCCGCGCACAGACGCGCTAGACTGGCGATAACGATTTGATCACCGACACGATCATTGAACCCGATATCAATTACGCGACCCTCGTCACCCGTAGCGGGCGGCGGGGGTTTTTTATCTTTCGATCCGACCACGGAGGAAACCATGGCTGACTGGATGGGCTGGCTGGTAGCGGCCGGCGTGCTCGTGATCCTGGAGCTGTTCACCGGGACGTTTTACCTGCTGATGATCGCCATCGGTCTCGCGGCCGGCGGCATCGTCGCGCTCGCCGGCGCCGGCGGGCCCGGGCAGGCGATCGCCGCCGCCGCGGTCGGCGTGCTCGCGACGTGGCTGCTGCACCGCTCGCGCTTCGGCCATCCGGCGCGGGCGGATGCCCAGCGCGACCGCAACGTCAACCTGGACATCGGCCAGCGCGTGACCGTGCCCGCCTGGGACAACGGCCGCGCGCGCGTCATGTACCGCGGCGCGCTGTGGGACGTGGAGCTCGGGCAGGGCGTCGCGCCGCATGCGGGCGAATTCCGCATCGTCGAAGTGCACGGCAGCCGGCTCGTGGTGGGCAATCCATGACCAAGAAGCACGTCCTGACCCTGCTGGTGGCGTTGACCCTCGTGTTCGGCGTCGTCGACGCGCGCGAGATGGCACTGGGTGTCCAGTCGAACGGCTGGGCCGTCCTGTCGACGGTGCTGTTCAGCTTCCTGAGCTTTTGCTGGTACCGCCTCGACAGCGACGCCTACCACTACCGCCGCACGGCCCTGCTCAACGTGGGCATCGTGATGTTCGCGGTCCTCGCCGTGCCGTATTACCTCGTACGCAGCCGTCCGTCCGGCCAGAAGGGCCGCGCCCTGCTGCGCCTGGCCGGCTTCTGCCTCGTGCTTGTCGTCGCGGCGGGGCTCGGCAGCGTCGCCTACGAACTGCTCGCCTGACCATCACCTTTTTCAAGGAAGGAAACCCATGGAATTCACGTTCGGAACCGTCGCGCTGGTGATCTTCATCGTCGCCATCGTGTTCGTCATCAAGACCATCAACGTCGTGCCGCAGCAGCACGCATGGGTGGTGGAGCGGCTCGGCAAGTACCACGCTACCCTGGCGCCGGGCCTGAACATCGTCGTGCCCTTCGTCGACCGCATCGCCTATAAACACAGCCTGAAGGAGATCCCGCTCGACGTGCCGCCGCAGGTTTGCATCACGAAGGACAACACGCAGCTGCAGGTCGACGGCATCCTGTATTTCCAGGTGACGGACGCCATGCGCGCGTCGTATGGCGCGTCGAACTACATCCAGGCCATCACCCAGCTGGCGCAGACGACCTTGCGCTCCGTGATCGGCCGCATGGAACTGGACAAGACGTTCGAGGAGCGCGACCACATCAACACGACGATCGTCAACGCGATCGACGAATCGGCCGCCAACTGGGGCGTCAAGGTGCTGCGCTACGAGATCAAGGATCTCACGCCACCGGCCGAGATCCTGCACTCGATGCAGCGCCAGATCACGGCCGAGCGCGAGAAGCGCGCGTTGATCGCCGCGTCGGAGGGCCGGCGCCAGGAAGCGATCAACATCGCGAGCGGCGAGCGCGAAGCGGCCATCGCCCGCTCGGAAGGCGAGAAGCAGGCCGCCATCAACCGTGCGCAGGGCGAGGCCGCGGCCATCATCGCGCTGGCCGAGGCCAGCGCCAGCGCGCTGCGCCAGGTGGGCGAGGCGATCCGCTCGCCGGGCGGCATCGATGCCGTCAACCTGCGCGTGGCCGAAGAGTACGTGCACGCCTTCGGCAACCTGGCCAAGACGAACAACTCGGTCATCGTTCCGGCCGACATGAGCGACATGAGCGGCCTGATCGCGTCGGCGCTGACGATCGTGAAGTCGCAGAAGGCGTGATGATGATCAACGGCAACTCCAGCCGATTCCGTAAGCTGTCCGACGTCATCAAATCGCGCTGACGGATTCGCCGCGGCGCAAGGAGCCGCGATGAGTCACCAGCGTGTCGTGTTGTGGATCATGGTCCTGATGGCCGGCACGGGCCTGCTCGATGCCGGCCATGCCGACGCGGCAGCGCAACTGCACTTCGTCGTCGGCGTCGCCGTCAGCTACCTGGGTTTTTTATGGTACCGCGGCGACAGCGATGCGCGCGGGTTCCGCAGGTCGCGCTGGCTCAGCGTGGCGGTCGTGGCGCTCACGGTCGCCACGATTCCGTACTATCTCGTACGCAGCCGCGATGAAGCGGAGCGCGGGCGTGCCCTGGTGGCGTACGCCGCCTGCCTCGCGGCGGCGGCATTCGCCGTGTGGGTAGGTATGGCTATCCACATCGGCCTGACGTGATGACGCCGGCGATTGGTGGGCACGGGGTGCCCACCCTACGATATCGGCTGTAGGATGGGCACCCCGTGCCCATGCGTGAACGTCAGAAGTCGACCGTCGCCGACACCGTGAACGTGCGCGGCGCGCCGAGCACCAGATAGCCGTAGCCCGGATAGCCGCCCGCCGACGCCCAGTAATTCCGCCCGAACGCATTGTCCACGCGCGCCCGCACGGTCACGTCGCGGTCGAGCACGCGCGTCGCATACGTGGCGCCGAGGTCGAGGCGCGTCCACGACGGCAACTGCTGCGTATTCGCCGCATCCGCGTACTGGTGCGACGTGGTGATGGCGCGCGCGTTCAGCGACAGGCCCGCCACCTGCGGCACGTCCCAGTCGGCGCCGAGATTCAGCTGCGTGCGGGGCACGCCGATCGCATCGTTGCCGTCGTTGATGCCGCCGGCCGTGCGGCGCTGTTCGGCGTCCAGCAGCGTGAGGCCGCCGAGCACGCGCAGGCCGTGCATCGGCAGGCCGAACACGGACAGTTCCAGGCCCTGGTTGCGCTGTTCGCCGAATACGCCGAACACGCCGTTCTCGATATGGCCCAGCGGCTGCGCCGTCGAAAACAGCGCGGCGCTCATGCCCAGCTTGCCGCTGTCGTACTTCACGCCCACTTCCTTCTGGCGCGACGTGTACGGCGCGAAGATCTGGCCCTGGTTGATGACGTTGACGCCCGAAGCGGTGGGCCCCTGCTGCAGCGCCTCGATGTAGTTCGCATAGATCGACACGTTTTTCACAGGCTTGTAGACGACGCCCGCGACCGGCGTGTTGGCGCTTTCGTCGTACGCGCTGTTCTGCGCGCCCGTGTTGTAGTCGTAGCCGTAGGACTTGATGCGCTGGTGGCGCACGCCGGCCGTCACGCGCACGGTGTCGTCCAGGAACGACAGCGTGTCCGCCACCGCATAGCTGGACAGGATGCTCTTCGCCGTCAGCAGCGGATTCGCGAGCGAGCCGCCGGTGAAGGCATTGGCGCCAGGTGCCGCGACGTCGACGGGCCGGACCAGGTTCGAGCGCCAGCCGGCGAAGTCGCCGAACGCATAGGCATTGTCCGATTTCGATTCGAAGGCAGATGCGGTGGCGCTGACCGTGTGTTTCACGGAGCCGGCCGCGAAGTCGCCGCGCACGCCGATCTCGCCCGTGCGCACATTGTCCTTGCGCTCGTTGTCGAAGCGCGTCATCACGGTGCCGCCGTCGTTGTCGGTCGTCGTCGGCGAGGAGATCACGTTCGATTCGCGGCCTTCGCGTGCGCCCAGTGCCGCCCACGCGACGACGTGCGGCGCCAGGTCGACTTCGCCCCGCAGGGTGCCGAACGTGTCGCGCTCGTTCGAATGTGTCCACGGCTGGGCGAAGTTGCTGTCGGCATCCGGTGCGGCCGGGATCGCGAGGCCGGACCCCACGGTCACGCTGGGGCGGCCGTTGCGCAGCTGATGGTCCTGGTAGCCGACGTCCGCCGACACGCGGTAGTGGTCGCCGCGGTAGTCCAGGCCCACGGAAAACACGGACAGCTCGCGCTGTTCGCGGTCGACCGCCGTGTCGCCGTCGCGGCGGACGGCGTTCACGCGGATGCCGGCGCGGTTGTCCGGGCCGAAGCGGCGCGCCACGTCGGCCGCGACGTAGGCCTGGCCGCCCGATTCGACGCCGGCCGTCACTTCGTTCAGGGGCGCGTTCGGCGCGCGCTTGGGCAGCAGGTTGATCATGCCGCCGATGCCGCCGCCGCCCGGCGCCGCACCGTTGATGAAGCTGTTCGCGCCGCGCAGCACTTCCACGCGTTCCAGCAGCTCGCTGGCCACGAACTGGCGCGGCAGCAAACCGTATAAACCGTTATACGCGAGGTCGTCCGAGTTCACCGCGAAGCCGCGGATCACGTACAGCTCCTGGTAGTTGCCGAAGCCGCGCGCCACGCGCACCGACGGATCGTTCTGCACGACGTCCGCGACGCTCCTGGCCTGCTGGTCCTGGATCAGCGCGTGCGTGTAATTGGTGGCGTTGAACGGCGCGTCCATGATGTCCACGTTCCCCAGCAGGCCGAGACGCCCGCCGCGCGCCACCTGGCCGCCGGCATAGGCGGACGGCAGGCCCTGCGCCGACGCGTCGGCGGACGCGGTGACCACGACGGTGGCGATGCCGTCGTCGGTCGTCTGGGCCGAGGCCGAGGCGGAGAGGAGGAGGGCTCCGACGGCGATCGGCGTGAGGATGGTGCGGGGAAACGGCGCGGACTTCATGGTAACGTTGTTTGTTTAATGAGAATAATTCTCATTATACGGAGCGTTCTTGCGTTCGTAAATGAGAACTATTATTATTTGGCCTCAGCCGCAACAATCCCGCCCCGTTTCCCGCTCATGTCTCCCGCACACCTCCGCCGCTGGTCCTGGATCCATACCTGGAGCAGCCTCATTTGCACCGTCTTCATGCTGCTGCTGTGCCTGACGGGCCTGCCGCTGATCTATCACCACGAGATCGGCCACCTGCTCGGCAACGACATCGAGGCGCCGCAGTTGTCGGCGCCGCAGGCGCCGGCGCGCCTCGACCGCGTGATTGCCGCCGGCCAGGCGCGCTATCCCGACAAGGTCATGATGTACATGTCGCAGGAGCCGGACGAACCGTCGCTGTGGTTCCTGACGATGGGCGCCCACGCGAACGACCCGGATTTCAAGAGCATCGCCGTCGATGCACGCACCGCGCAATTCGTCGGCGAGCCGCCGATCGAGGGCGGCGGCGTGATGCAATTCCTCTTCCACCTGCACGTCGACCTGTTCGCAGGCGTGTGGGGCAAGCTGTTCCTCGGCTTCATGGGATTGCTGCTGCTCGTGGCCATCGTGTCCGGCGTCGTGCTGTACGCGCCGTTCATGCGCAAGCTGGAATTCGGCACGGTGCGCCAGGGCCGCACGGCGCGCCTGAAATGGCTCGACCTGCACAACCTGCTGGGCATCGTCACGCTCGCGTGGGCGCTCGTCGTGGGCGCGACGGGTGTCGTGAACACGCTGGCCGACGTGCTGCTGAAGGTGTGGCAAGTGACGGAGATCGCCGAGATGACGAAGCCTTACGCGGGCCAGGCCGCGCCCGTGACGCTCGCGTCGATGGAGGTGACGGTGCGCCATGCGGAAGCGGCGGCGCCCGGCATGCGCGTCGGCTTCATCGCGTTCCCCGGCACGCCGTTCGCGACCCCGCACCACTACGGCGTGTACATGCATGGCGACGCGGCGCTGACGTCGCGCCTGTACCAGCCGGTGCTGGTCGACGCGCAGACGGCCGCCGTGACGGACCGCCGGGAGCTGCCGTGGTACCTCAAGACCCTGCTGCTGTCGCAGCCGCTGCATTTCGGCGACTACGGCGGCGCCGGCATGAAATTCGTGTGGGCGCTGCTGGACGTGGCGACGATCGTCGTGCTGGGCAGCGGCCTGTACCTGTGGCTGCGGCGCCGGCGCGCGGCGGCGCGGACCGCGCGCGCACAGGCGGACGCCGCGCCCGCGTTCGCACGTGAAGGAGAGGTGCGATGACGGCGCCGTTGCGCCGCGTGTGGGGCATGCCGCTGCTGCTGGGCGCGGCGACCGTGTTCGGGCTCGTCGCGGGGCTGCTGGAAGACGGCGTGTGGGACGTGATCGCCGCGGCCGCGCTGGCGCTGCCCGTGCTGGTCGGGGCCTGGTACGCGCTCAGGCCCGCGCTCAGGCCCGCGCGACCTGTCGATCCGGCGAGGTGACGGCCGCGGCGGCCGGTGCGACCATCGCCATTCCGATTCGACGAGGAGGTGGCAGATGGCAGGTTCGATTCCACGGCTGGCGAGGCGTGGCGCTTCTTCCGCACGAAATCCAGGTGACGCGGCGCGCATGCATACGGGCGGCTTAATTCTCGGTTAAGGCAAGCCGCGTATAACATCGGCAGAGCGACAAGAACATTCCACGAGCGGGAGACATGAATGAAGAACTGGGCGCGCAACAACAAAGGCTTTCTGGCGTTTCTCGTCCTGTTCGGCGTGTTCCGCACGGCGGTCGCGGACTGGAATCCGATCCCGTCCGCGTCGATGCATCCGAACCTGCTGGAAGGCGACGTCGTGCTCGTGAACCGCCTCGCGTTCGACCTCAAGGTGCCGCTCACGAACGTCGTGCTCGCGCACCTGGGCGAGCCGCAGCGCGGCGACATCGTCACGTTCCGCTCCCCGCGCGACAACACCCTCTTGATCAAGCGCGTCGTCGCGCTGCCGGGCGACGTCGTCGAGATGCGCAACGAACGTTTGTACATCAACGGGAAGGGTGCCGACTACCGCGTCGTCGAACACTCGCTCGATTCCGTCGGCGGCACCGCGATGCGCGCGCTGCAGCTGGCCGAGACGTGGGGCGACAAGCCCGCGCGCGGGCCGCGCCACATCCAGATCATGCCGGACGTGCTGGCGCCGCGCACCTTCGGCCCGGTCACGGTGCCGCAGGGCGAATACCTGATGCTGGGCGATAACCGCGACAACAGCGCCGACTCGCGCGTGATCGGCCTCGTGCCGCGCAAGCTGCTCGTGGGCCGCGCCGAACGCGTGCTCGTCTCCGCCGACTACCAGGGCAACTGGATGCCGCGCACGGAGCGTTTCGGCATGTCGCTGTACCATCCCGACTGATCGCGTGCGCGCAGGCGGCACTGGCTGCGCCTGCGTGCCCTCGGTGTTCCGGCGCGCCGCCTTATGAACGGCGGCGCGCTGCACGGTTGATCCAAATCCCGCTACAATTTCGTCCTTCGGACGCTCGCATCCTGCAGAGCCGATGTTTTATTCAAGGCATGCATATGCAAAGACTCCTCACCGTCATCCTCGCCTGCCTCGGCATGGTCGGCGCGCTCGCCATCGACACCTATCTGCCGTCGATTCCCGCCATCGGCCGGGCATTCGACGTCGGCCCCGTGGCCGTGCAGCAGACGCTGTCGGTCTTCCTCTTCATGTTCGCGTTCATGATGCTGTTCTACGGGACGCTGTCCGATTCGTTCGGCCGCCGTCCCGTGATCATGGTCGCGCTGACGGTCTACACGCTGGCCTCGGCCGGCGCCGCGCTCGCGCCCACGTTCGGCTGGCTGCTGCTGTTCCGCGCGCTGCAGGGCATGTCGGCGGGGGCCGGCTCCGTCATCGGCCAGGCCATCGTGCAGGACCGCTTCACGGGCGCGGACGCCCAGCGCATCATGTCGCACATCATGATGGTGTTCGGCCTCGCGCCCGCGATCGCGCCGGTGCTGGGCGGCTGGCTGCACGTGACGTTCGGCTGGCGCGCGACGTTCGTGTTCCTTGCGCTGTTCGGCACCGTGATGCTGCTCGCGACCTGGAAGCTGCTGCCGGAAAGCCTGCCGCGCGAGAAGCGCCACGCGTTCCACGGCGTGGCCATCGCGCGCAACTACCTGAAGGTGCTGGGGCATCCGCAATTCGTGCTGCTGTCGCTGTCCGTGGGCCTCGCGTTCGGCGGGCTGTCGCTGTACATCGGCTCCGCCGCGAACTTCGTGATGGAGATCCTGCACCTGCCCGAGACGGCGTTCGCGTGGATGTTCATCCCGCTGATCAGCGGCATGGTGATCGGCTCCGCGTGGGGCGGCAAGCGCGCCGCGCGCATCCCGGCGCCGCGCATGCGCGCCATCGGCTTCGGCACGATGCTCCTCGCGTGCGTGCTGAACGTCGGCTACACGGCGGCCGCCGGCGACGCGGTGACGATCCCGTGGGCCGTGCTGCCGCTGATGGTCTACACGTTCGGCCTCGCCGTCGCGATGCCCGCGATCCAGGTGAGCGCGCTGGGCCTGTTCCCCGACAACCGCGGCCTCGCGTCGTCGATGCTGGCGTTCATCCAGATGATGTCGTTCGCACTCGTCTCCGGCCTCGTCGCGCCGCTGCTGTTCGACAGCGCCTTCAAGCTTGCGTGCGGCGTGGCGGTGGGGCTGGCGGCCAGCTTCTGCGCGTGCCAGCTGGGCAATGCGATGGCGCGGGAGCGGGTGGCGGCGGCCTGACGAACCTTACGAATCCGTAAGTGGTCAGGCCGGGATCATCCCGGCAATAATTCCTCATTCACTTCCGTGGAATGGGGAAACGATGCATCGAACGATACTGGCGGGTCTGGTTGCGGCGGCGCTGTTGAGCGCTTGCGGGGGCGGAGGAAGCAGCGGCGGCGCCCCGGCGCAGGCGGCGGCAACGGTCACTTACCGTTTCGTGCCGCCGAAAGCGGGCGCGCATCTCGTCTATGCCGACCAGCAGGCCGACACCCTGAACAACACGTTACACCGCACGGCGGACGACGACGTCACGGCGGTCAATGCCGATGGCACGTTCGCCGTGCACGAAGAAGATCCCTCGCACAACCGCGTCGTGTCCGGCGCGGTCGACCAGACCCTGTACCCGACGGACTTCCAGTACGACGCGGCCGGGCAGGTGGCCGCGATGACGATCGATAAGGGCACGGTCGTCACGCACTGCACGTACCAGGGCAGCCAGGGGGCACCGGCAACGCTGGCCGTCGGCGCCGGCTGGGCCACGCAATACACCGAGACCTGCAACGGCGGCGCCGGCGTGACTTACACGCAGAACGGCACGCTGTCCGGCATCGAGACGATCACGATCGCCGCGGGCACGTTCAGCGCCTACAAGTTCGACTCGACGACGACCTGGACCGTCAACGGCATCACGCGGACGGAAAGCGCCACGCGCTGGCGCGATGCGTCCGGCGGCGACACGCGCACCCTCAAGATGGTGCGGGCGATCGCCTACAGCGGCGGTACGCCGGCCGCGGGCTCGCTGGTGACGGGATCGCGGGAATTGCAGAGTTATCGGTAAAGCCCTGCGCGGGGCGCGGAACGGATCGGCCTCGGTGCTGTCCAACGGTTGTCATGAACCGGCATGGTCGCCGAAAGGAGCATCCAATGCGTGTCTCCGGACGCCAGGCGCTTGCGTCCAGGGTCTTGGGCCTGGGCATCCCACCCGCGGTCTGTTGCATGCTGGCGGGCTGCGCTTCGTCGACATCGCCTGCGTCACGGCGGTGGACGCCGGCCTGTACACGTTCACGTTCGGCGCGACGGGGCAGGTGGTCCATGCCCGCTACACGTTCACGTATCGGTGGGAAGGCGGGAAATGGCTGATCACGAGCCACCATTCGTCGGCCATGCCGGAGCCACAGCCGCAATGATCGGCATCAGCGGCGATGCTGCTTCATCGCCTTGTCGACCTCGCGCTTGGCGTCGCGGTCTCTCTCGGTATCGCGCTTGTCGTGCTGTTTCTTGCCCTTGGCAAGGCCGACTTCGCATTTCACGCGGCCCCCCTTGAAGTGCAGGTTGAGAGGGACGAGCGTGTAGCCGGAGCGCTCGACCTTGCCGACCAGTTTGTCGATCTCGGCCTTGTGCAGCAGCAGCTTGCGCGTGCGCAGGGCTTCCGGATGGCTCCAGGCGGAGGCGGTCGTGAGGGCGCTGATGTGCGCGCCGAACAGGTACAGTTCGCCGTTGCGCACGACGACGTACGCTTCCTTGATCTGCACGCGGCCGTCGCGGATCGCCTTCACTTCCCACCCTTCCAGCACGAGGCCGGCCTCGTAGCGGTCCTCGATGAAGTAGTCGAAAAAGGCTTTTTTATTGTCAATAATACTCATGAAATCGCTAATTTCCGCGCGTCGGTTAAACTACCGTCGTCGCGCTTCTGAAATGCCGAGCGCGACGCAACGTAACCAACATCATAACAAACGGTTGACCAATGGCAGTAGTGCACAAATCAGTTTTCCTCGGGTACAGCGCGGAACAGATGTTCGATCTGGTCGCAAAAGTCGAGGACTATCCGAAATTCCTTCCCTGGTGCAGCGGCGTCAAAGTGCTCGAACGCAGCGATGAGAAGCTGGTGGCCTGCCTGCAAATCAACTTCCACGGGGTCAAGCAGAGCTTCACCACATCGAATCACAACCAGCGTCCAGGCCAGATGAAGATGCACCTCGTCGACGGCCCTTTCAAGATGCTGGAGGCCACGTGGAACTTCAAGTCCCTGCGCGCCGACGCCTGCAAGATCGACTTCGACATGCAGTACGAGTTCTCGAGCATTATCCTCGAGCAGCTCGTCGGACCCGTGTTCGGCATGATCGCCAACACGATGGTCGATTCGTTCTGCAAGCGTGCCGAGGTGATCTATGGCTGAGCAGGCGGAATTGCAAGTCTACGTCATGTACGCGTTGCCGCAGAACGAGTTCATCCGGCCGCTGCGTGTCGCACCCGGCACGACGGTCGGGCAGGCGATCGAGCAGAGCGGCGTGCTGGCCGCGTTCCCGGACATCAATCTCGTGACCCAGCCGGTAGGGATCTACGGGAAAAAAAGGACGCTGGAGACCGCGCTGCGCGACCGCGACCGCGTGGAAATCTATCGCCCGCTCGTGGCCGACCCGAAAGATTCGCGGCGCAAGCGCGCGGCCAAGAAGCAGACCGCCGCGTAGGGTGGGCACCCCTGTGCCCACGCGCAACGCCAACACACCGCATACGTCACGCGTGGGCACGTGGTGCCCACCCTACCGGGACTGCGCGACAGCGACCGCGTGGAAATCTATCGCCCGCTCGTGGCCGACCCGAAGGATTCGCGGCGCAAGCGCGCGGCCAGGAAGCAGACCGCCGCGTAGGGTGGGCACCCCTGTGCCCACGCGCAACGCCAACACACCGCATACGTCACGCGTGGGCACGTGGTGCCCACCCTACCGGGACTGCGCGACAGCGACCGCGTGGAAATCTATCGCCCGCTCGTGGCCGACCGGGAGGATTCGCGGCGCAAGCGCGCGGCCAGGAAGCAGACCGCCGCGTAGGGTGGACACCCCTGTGCCCACGCGCAACGCCACCACACCGCATACGTCACGCGTGGGCACGTGGTGCCCACCCTACCGGGACTGCGCGACCGCGTGGAAATCTATCGCCCCCTCGTGGCCGACCCGAAGGATTCGCGGCGCAAGCGCGCGGCCAGGAAGCAGACCGCCGCGTAGATACTGTTATCCCGGTCAAGCGGCGTGCAGGTCTGGATTGAACTTTTGTCCGGACTTCAGCACGCCGAAGGCGACATGAAGCAGCTTTCTCATCATGGCGACGATAATGACCATGGGCTTTTTTCCAGCGCTGGACAAACGAGCGAGGAAGCGCTTTCCCCAGTTCGTTCGATACAACGTGACCATAGCCGGCATGTACAAGCCTTTCCGGATCAGATTGTGACCGACCCTGGAGATGCGTGTCTTTCCTTGAACGCTGCTGCCTGACTCATGATGCCGCGGATCGAGCCCGGCATAGGCAGTCACCTGTCGGGCGTTCGCGAACCGGCCTGGAGCGAGCGAAAAAGCCAGCAGCAATGCGATCGTACGTTCACCGACGCCAGGAATGCTGTCCAGCAGCGCTTTCCGGTCCTTCAAATCGGGATCGCTGTCGATGTGATCGCGAATTTTCTTGCTGAGATGCGCGATTTCCTCGTCAAGCCAGACGATATGGGATGTAATGCCGTCCTTGACGGCTTCACGCGCCACTTCGAGACGATTACTTTCCTGAGTCCGGATCTCCTGAAGAGCGTCCAGGCGCAGCACCATGGCCCGTAACTCTTGTTCTTGCAAAGACGGGGCCTTCCACGGTTCCGGCCGACTCTCCTTGCAGAAATCAGCGATCAACTTCGCGTCGACCTTGTCAGTCTTGGTCCTGACAAGACGCGACGCACCAAACGCTTTGATCTGCACCGGATTGACGATACTGACCACGTACTGATGGTTCGCCAGATACTCGGCGACGGCTTCCCAGTACACCCCGGTAGCCTCCATGCAGACGTGAAGCTGGGGCACGTCAAAGCTGCAAATCCATTGTTGTAACTCTTTAAATCCGTTGGGCGTATTGTCGAAAACCTTATGCTTGTGCTTGCCGTCCGGTTGGCGCAGCGCGCAGTCGAGCTTTTTCTTGGCAACGTCAATTCCCAGGTACCACTCTTGCATCGATATCCTCTTCTGATCCACCTTGCGAAATACGGGCTCACGGCTAGCCGGGCCAAAGATACTGTCCGATCTTCGAACGAGGGAGAGCAGCTGGTGCGAAATCTACGAAACTGGCTCGTGCCAAAGGGTGGGCTCGGCATCCAGCTGCTCAGAACCTGAGGTGCCCCTCAGGTAAGCAAATTGCTCAGAAGGATAATACAAGGGTGGGCACCCCTGTGCCCACGCGCAACGCCACCACACCGCATACGTCACGCGTGGGCACGTGGTGCCCACCCTACCGGGACTGCGCGACCGCGTGGAAATCTATCGCCCGCTCGTGGCCGACCCGAAAGATTCGCGGCGCAAGCGCGCGGCCAAGAAGCAGACCGCCGCGTAGGGTGGGCACCCCTGTGCCCACGCGCAACGCCAACACACCGCATACGTCACGCGTGGGCACGTGGTGCCCACCCTACCGGGACGGACAGTCCGCCAGCACGCGCCGGGCCTGAACCAGCCGACGCGCCTTTTCTTCGTCCGTCACGAAGACGCGCTCGCCCTTGTCATCCATCTCCGCGATGCGCACGCCCGACGTCAGCACGGCCTCGCTGCGGCGGGCCGCGGCGCATTGCGCGGCGCCGTCGGCCTTGCGCTGCGCGTCCTCCGTGGCCTTGCGTTCGTCCGCATCGCGCTCGGCCGCGCGCTTGCGGAAGTCGGCGTCGCGGTCGGCCAGGGTGGGGGCCGCGGGCCTGGTGGACTCGGCTGGCGTGGCCTCGGTCGACGCCACGCCGCGCGGCGTTTTCAGGATGCGCGACGGCGGCGTGCCGGGCGGCGGCGGGCGGTCCGAAAACACGCGGGTGCCGTGGTCGTCGATCCAGGAGTACTGGGCGAGGGCGGGCGCGGACACGGCGACGGCCGCCAGCAGCAGGAGAGAGTAACGGTTCATGGTCCGATTTCGCCATGCCGGACGGCCACTGTCAATCGCCGCCCATGGGTGATTTCAGTCGTTTTTTGCCAAGCTTGCGACGTTTTCCTGGAGTTTCTGTATAATTCGCTTTTGCGCCTATAGGAAATAAACTATGCGTCTCCTCCAGAAAGCACTCACGTTCGATGACGTGCTGCTCGTCCCGGCCTACTCCAACGTCCTCCCGGCCAACACGTCACTGCGCACCAAGCTGACCCGGAATATCTCGCTGAACATTCCGCTGCTGTCCGCCGCCATGGACACCGTGACCGAAGCCCGCCTCGCGATCGCGATGGCCCAGGAAGGTGGTATCGGCATCATCCACAAGAACCTCCGTCCGGCCGACCAGGCGCGCGAAGTGGCGCGCGTGAAGCGTTTCGAAGCCGGCGTGCTGCGCGATCCGATCACGATTCCGCCGACGATGAAGATCCGCGAAGTCCTGGCCCTGGCCCAGCAGCATGGCATCAGCGGGTTCCCGGTGGTGGAGGGCAAGCAGGTGGTGGGCATCATCACCAACCGTGACCTGCGTTTCGAAGAGGACCTGGACGCCGAGGCGCGCGCCAAGATGACCCCGCGCGACAAGCTCGTGTACGTCAAGGAAGACGCCGGTACGGAAGAGGCCAAGCGCCTGATGAACAAGTTCCGCCTGGAGCGCGTGCTGGTCGTCAACGACGAGTTCGAACTGCGCGGCCTCATCACCGTCAAGGACATCCTGAAGTCGCACGAACACCCGAACGCGTCGAAGGATGCGCAGGGCAAGCTGATCGTCGGCGCGGCCGTCGGCGTGGGCGACAAGGACAAGGAACGCGTGGACCTGCTGGTGAAAGCCGGCGTCGACGTGCTGGTGGTCGACACGGCGCACGGCCACTCGCAAGGCATCCTCGACCGCGTGAAATGGATCAAGACGACGTACCCGCACGTGGACGTCATCGGCGGCAACATCGCGACGGCCGCCGCCGCACGCGCGCTGGTGGAAGCGGGCGCCGACGCAGTGAAAGTCGGCATCGGCCCGGGCTCCATCTGTACGACGCGTATCGTGGCCGGCGTGGGCGTGCCGCAGATCACCGCGATCTCGAACGTGTCCGAAGCGCTGGCCGGCACAGGCGTCCCATGCATCGCCGACGGCGGCATCCGCTACTCGGGCGACATCTCGAAGGCGCTGGCCGCCGGCGCGCACACCGTCATGATGGGTTCGATGTTCGCCGGCACGGAAGAAGCGCCGGGCGAAGTGATCCTGTACCAGGGCCGCAGCTACAAGGGCTACCGCGGCATGGGTTCGCTGGGCGCGATGGCCGAAGGTTCCGCCGACCGCTACTTCCAGGAAGCGTCGAGCAAGGCCGACAAGTTCGTCCCGGAAGGCATCGAAGGCCGCGTCGCCTACAAGGGCAGCGTGCTGGCGATCATTTATCAGCTGGTCGGTGGCGTGCGCCAGTCGATGGGCTACTGCGGTTGCGCGACGATCGAAGAACTGCGCGAGAAGGCGGAGTTCGTCGAGATTACGTCGGCCGGCATGCGTGAATCGCACGTGCACGACGTGCAGATCACCAAAGAAGCGCCGAACTACCGCACCGAATAAACGCGCTGCGGCCTGGTGGGCACGGGGTGCCCACCCTACCAATACCGTCCGACGTAGGGTGGGCACCCCGTGCCCACCATTCACATCACCATATACATGCACTCCAAGATCCTCATCCTCGACTTCGGTTCCCAGGTTACCCAACTGATCGCCCGCCGCGTGCGCGACGCCGGCGTGTTCTCCGAGGTCTATCCCTACGACATCGGCGACGAGTTCGTCCGCAACTACGGCGCCTCGGGCGTGATCCTGTCCGGCAGCCACAACTCCACGCTGGAAGGCGATTCGCCGCGCGCGCCGCAGGCCGTGTTCGAACTGGGCGTGCCCGTGCTGGGCATCTGCTACGGCATGCAGACGATGGCCGCGCAACTGGGCGGCAAGGTCGAGAACGGTAAAGTCCGCGAATTCGGCTACGCCGAGGTGCGCGCCCGCGGCCATACGAAACTGCTGAACGGCATCAACGACTTCGTCACGGACGAGGGTCATGGCATGCTGAAGGTGTGGATGAGCCACGGCGACAAGGTCCTCGACATGCCGCAGGGCTTCAAGCTGATGGGCTCGACGCCGAGCTGCCCGATCGCCGCGATGGCCGACGAAGAGCGCGGCTTCTACGCGCTGCAATTCCACCCGGAAGTGACGCACACGACGCAGGGCGAAGCCATCATCGGCCGCTTCGTGCACGAGATCTGTGGCTGCAAGAGCGACTGGAACATGCCGGACTACATCAGCGAAGCCGTCGAGAAGATCCGCGCGCAAGTCGGCAGCGATGAAGTGATCCTGGGCCTGTCGGGCGGCGTCGACTCGAGCGTGGCCGCCGCACTGATCCACCGCGCCATCGGCGACCAGCTGACCTGCGTCTTCGTCGACCACGGCCTGCTCCGCAAGGACGAAGGCAAGATGGTCATGGACATGTTCTCGAAGAACCTCGGCGTGAAGGTGCTGCGCATCGACGCGTCCGACCAGTTCATGGGCCACCTGGCCGGCGTCAACGACCCGGAGCAGAAGCGCAAGATCATCGGCCGCGAATTCGTCGAAGTGTTCCAGGAGCAGGCCAAGCAGCTGACGGCGGCCCGCTGGCTGGCGCAAGGCACGATCTACCCGGACGTGATCGAATCGGCCGGCAAGGGCAAGAAGGGCCAGACGATCAAGAGCCACCACAACGTGGGCGGCCTGCCGGAAACGCTGAACCTGAAGCTGCTGGAACCGCTGCGCGAACTGTTCAAGGACGAAGTGCGCAAGCTGGGCGTCGCCCTGGGCCTGCCGCACGACATGGTCTACCGCCACCCGTTCCCGGGCCCGGGCCTGGGCGTGCGCATCCTCGGCGAAGTGAAGCGCGAGTACGCCGACCTGCTGCGCGAAGCGGACGCGATCTTCATCGAAGAACTGCGCAAGACGCCATTCGAAGTGCCGCACGTGCCGGGCATCGACGCGGGCAAGGCGCCGACCAATTGGTACGAGGCGACGTCGCAGGCGTTCGCCGTGTTCCTGCCGGTGAAGTCCGTCGGCGTGATGGGCGATGGCCGCACCTACGAATACGTCGTCGCGCTGCGTGCGGTGCAGACGCTGGACTTCATGACGGCGCAGTGGGCGCATCTGCCGCATGAGTTGATGGGCAAGGTCTCCAACCGGATCATCAACGAAGTGCGCGGGATTAACCGTGTCGTGTATGACATTTCGGGGAAACCGCCGGCGACGATCGAGTGGGAGTGAGGTTTCCTTCTGGAAACATCGCTCTTATAGTTTAAAAAGGCTCGCTTCGGCGAGCTTTTTTGTGCGATATGAATCTCCGGCTCAGAACTACTTTAAACGTGCTCAAGGCCCGCAGTCTGTCGCTGTATTGCGGCGATGAAGCAGTTATGCACCGGACTGCAAAGCCCTTTAGGCCGGTTCGATTCCCATCCCCTCCTCGAGCATATCTGTAGATCAGCGCTTTTGCGCTGATGTATGCCATTTTCATTTCTGGTTGTCGTGGTCGCGCACATTAACAATTTTTCGCGCGACACACGCCTACCGAACTCATGACAATTCATTGCGCATGGTCTGCCTGGCCGGCAAACGCAGCGTAAACGTACTGCCTTTGCCGGGTGTGCTAATGACCTCGGCTGTCCCGCCATGAAGTTCGGCGATCGAGCGCACCACCGCCAGGCCCAGACCCGTGCTGTCGGCCGAACTGCGTGCGGCGTCGGCACGGTAGAAGCGGTCGAATAGAAAGGGCAGGTGTTCGGCGGCGATACCGTCGCCGTCGTCGCTGACCGCGATCACGACAGCGTCGTGCTCCCAAGCGGCCGACAGCCTCACCGTGCCGCCACGGGGGGTGTAGCGCAAGGCATTGGTCAGCAGGTTCGACAGGGCGCGGCGCAGCAGTACGGGGTCGGCATCCAGTTCGGCCTCGCCGTGGATCGCCAAGGTGATGCCCTGTTCTTCCGCCGCGATGTCGTAGAAGTCGGCCAGCTTGCGAAATTCGACGGCCAGCGCCACCCGTTCCAGGTGCAGGTGCTGACCGGCGTTGTCGGCGCGCGCGAGGAACAGCATGCTCGACACCATGCGCGAGAGCCGCTGGCCTTCCTCGACCACGATGCCGAGGGTGTTCTGGTATTCTGCCGGCGCGCGCGCGCGCGCCAGCGTGACGCTGGCAGCGGCGACCAGGTTGTTGATCGGCGACCGGAACTCGTGCGCGAGGTCGGAGGAAAAGCGGGTCAGCTGTTCGAACGACTGCTCCAGTCGGGCCAGCATGTCGTCGAAGGCGCTGGCCAACACTCCCAGGTCGGATGGCCAGGCCTCGCTCGCCATACGGGCATGCAGTTTCTCGGCGTTGATGCGGCCGATTTCCCGGCTGATTGCCCGCACCGGAGCCAAGCCACGCCGGGCGAGCAGCCAGCCGGCGCCTGCGGACAGTACGATTGCCAGGGCGATCACACCTGCCAGCTTGGCGCGGTAGGCGCTCAGCACGTGCTGATCCTGCGAGACATCCAGCACGCCGCGCAGGAGCGTGCCGCGAGGACCGAGTGAAGGACCCCGCAATTTCGCCGCTTCGCGGCCGGGCAGATCCGCCGCAACGTCGAGTACAAGGTAATAACGCACCGGCTGGCGCGACCGGTCGGCCCACCTCACGAAGCCCGACCGCATACCGGCATGCGCGAGCGCGGCGCCAAATAGCGCCGTGTTCGATGATGCAGCCAGGACAAGTCGGTCCGGCGCCACCAGTTGCCAGGCAAATTTCTGGTAATCCTCCTGGTATTCACCCCACTCGTGCTGCCATTGGCTGGGGACCTGCCTGCGCGCCAGGTGTTCGAGCACGTCGCGCTGGATCTGGAGGTCGTCGCGCAGCTCGGTTTCCTCCTTGTCGCGCAGCTGCTCCACCAGCTCGGAATACATCATGACCGAGACGCCGATCACGATCACTGCGGTCGCCGTGCCGAAGAACAGGCTCAGGCGCGCCGTCAGCGACCAGCGCCCGGCATCGAACAGCTTAATTGCGGACTTCGAGAACATAGCCGACACCGCGTACCGTATGCAGGAGCTTGACGGAATAGGGGTCGTCCAGCTTCGTGCGCAGGCGCCGGATCGCCACCTCGACGATGTTCGTGTCGGACTCGAAATTCATGTCCCAGACCAGGTCGGCGATCACGGTGCGCGACTGTACTTCGCCACTGCGTCGAACCAACAGCGACAGTAGCGCGAATTCCTTGGGAGTCAGTTCGAGCCGGTCGGTGCCACGTGTGGCCCGATGCTTGAGCAGGTCGACCCTGAGATCACCCAGTTCGAACACGGTTGGCTCACTCGTCGCGGGCGAACGCTCATTGCGGCGCAGGATAACGCGCACCCTTGCCAGCAGCTCGCTGAACGCGAACGGCTTGACCAGATAGTCCTCGGCCCCCAGTTCGAGGCCGCGGACGCGGTCGTCGATGGCATCGCGCGCAGTGACGAACAGCACCGGCGTCTGGCGCTGCGCACGGCGTGCGGTTTCCAGGATGGTCCAGCCGTCGAGGCCCGGCAGCATGACGTCCAGGATCGCCAGATCGTATTGCACGGTCAGCAGCAGGTGCAGGCCATCGGGCCCGTCGTGGGCGACGTCGACCACCATGCCTTCTTCCTTGAGGCCCTTGGACAGGTAGGCGGCGGCGGTAGGCTGGTCTTCCACCAGCAGAATCTTGGTCACGTTCTCGATCGCTTTCAAACCGTTTATTATCCCTGGCGCGGGCTCATTCCACCGTCGCCTCAATCGGCGCAGCGACACGCCGCGGAGACGTGCGGCGCGGTGCGGCGAGCCGGTCGAACCACACATACAGCACCGGCGTGATGAACAGGGTGATCAGCTGCGACAGCAACAGGCCACCGACGATCGCGACGCCAAGCGGCTGGCGCAGTTCGGCGCCGCTGCCCAGGCCCAAAGCGATCGGCAGGGCCCCCATGATAGCGCACAGTGTGGTCATCATGATCGGGCGGAAGCGCAGCAGGCAGGCCTGGCGCACCGCGGCGTCCGGCGCCAGCCCCAGGCGGCGCTGGGCGTCGAGCGCGAAGTCGATGATCATGATCGCGTTTTTCTTGACCACCCCGACCAGCAGCAGGATCCCGATCATGGCGACGAAGCTCAGGTCGAGGCCGGTCATGCGCAGGGCCAGCAGGGCGCCCACCGCGGCCGACGGGATGCCCAGCAAAATCGTCACCGGATGGATCCAGCTTTCGTACAGCATGCCGAGGATGACGTAGATGACGGCGACGGCGATCGCGATCAGCCACAATTGGCTGCTTTGCGATTGCTGGAACAGCGCAGCCTGCCCGGCGAAGGCGCCGAAGACGGTCGCCGGCAGCGCGATCGCGTGGCGCGCCGCGTCGATGGCGGCGCCGGCGTCGGACAGCGACTTGCCGGGTGCCAGGTCGAATGTGATGGTCACCGCCGGCAACTGGCCCTGGTGGTTGACCGCCATCGTGCCGGGGCCGCGTCCGACCCGTGCGAACGCGCTCAGCGGAACCAGGGCGCCCTGGCTGCTGCGGACGTGGATTTTTTCCAGGCTCGTTTCGTCGCGCCGGAAGCGGTCTTCCAGCTCCATGATGACCTGGTAACTGTCCTCGGGCGCATAGATGGTCGACACCTGGCGCGTGCCGAACGCCGCATACACGGTCGCGCGCACGGTGGCCAGGTCGACGCCGAGCTGCGCGGCCTTGTCGCGGTCGACCTCGAGGCGCGCTTCCAGGCCGTCGCGCTGGGAGTCGGTGGCCAGGCCGACGAACACCGGCGACCTGCCCAGCTCCTCGACGAGGCGGGCGGCCCAGGTCTCGATCGAGGCGGGACTGACGGCCTGCAGCGTGTACTGGTAGGTGCTTTTCGAGCCACGTCCGCCGATCCGGAGGTTCTGCACCGGGCTGAAGAACACCTTGACGTTCGGCAGGAAGGCGGTCTCCGCGCGCAGCTGCCTGAGCACTTCGGCCAGCGGTGGGCGCGCGCCGCGGGGCTTCAGGGTGAGATAGAGATTGGTGGTGTCGTGGTCGACCTTCGAGGCGACGTCGCTGACGCCGGGGTCCTTCATCAACACCGCTTCGATCCGCTTGAGCACCGCGAGGCGACCTTCGTACGACATGTCCTGCGGGGCGTCGACGTTGACCGTCACCTGGCCGGTGTCTTCCTGCGGGAAGAAGCTTTTCGGCGCCGCCAGGTACAGCCAGGCGGTCAGGAGGCAGGTGGCCAGTGCCGCCAGCAGGACGGCGGCGCGGCGCGCCAGCGCCAGGTCGAGGGCGCGGCCGTACAGCGCCAGCAGGCGCGCGAAGCCGCGTTCGAAGGCGGCGCTCCAGGCCGGCGCCGGCCACGGCGCATGCGCGTCGTGCGCCATGAACATCGGCACCAGCAGGGGGATCAGGGTCAGCGAGGCCGCCGCCGACACCAGCACCGCCAGCGCCACCACCAGCGCGAACTCGTGGAACAACAGGCCGATCGTGCCCGGCATGAACAGCACCGGGATGAACACCGCCACCAGCGACACCGAGATCGACACCACCGTGAACGCCACTTCGCCGGTGCCCTTGATGGCGGCCTCGTGGGGCGCCATCCCATCCTCGACGTGGCGCATGATGTTTTCGAGGACGACGATGGCGTCGTCCACCACCAGTCCGACCGCGATGGTGAGACCTATCAGGGAGATGTTATTCAGGCTCATGCCGAACGCGAACATCAGGCCGAAGGTGCCGATCAGCGACACCGGCAGGCTGATCGATGGGATCAGCGTGGCCGCCAGGCGCCGCAGGAACAGCAGGATCACGAGTACGACGAGCGCGATCGTCAGCAGCATCGTCAGGTTGACGTCATGCACCGCATCGCGAATCGATATCGAGCGGTCGTTCAGCACCGTCACCTTGACCGAACCGGGAAGCTGGGCGACCAGCTTCGGCAGGGCGGCGCGGATCGCGTCGACGGTCGCCACCGTGTTCGCACCAGGCTGGCGCTGGATCTGCAGCAGGATCGAACTGGCGCCATTGATGCCGCTGGTATTCTGGTTGTTCTCGACGCTGTCCAGCACCTGCGCCACGTCGCTCAGCCGCACCGGGCGCCCGTCTACGGTGGCGACGACGACGCGGGCGAAGTCGGCGGCCTTCATCAGTCCTGTCGCCATCTGGATGCTCATCATCTGGCGGCGCGTGTCGAGCTGGCCCAACGGCGCATTCGAATTGGCGGCCTTCAGCGCCGCGGCGACGTCCGGCAGCGCCAGGCCGAGCGCGTTCAGGCGGTCGGGATCGACCTGGACGCGCACCGCATAGCCGCTCTGCCCCGACACGTTGACCTGCGCCACCCCGCTCAGGGTCGAGAGCGCGGGCACCATCAGGTTGTCGGAAAAGGCATTCAGGTCGCTCAGGCGCAGGGAAGGGGAGCTCAGGCCGATCAGGAGGATCGGCGCGTCGGCCGGGTTCACCTTGCGGTAGGAGGGCGGCGTCGTCATCTCGGCCGGCAGCGAGCGCGATGCGCGGAACAGGGCGGCCTGCACGTCGGCGGCGGCGGCATCGATGTTGCGGCTGGCGTCGAATTCCAGGGTGATCTGGGTCTCGCCCTGGATGCTGCTCGAGGTCGTGGCGAGCAGGCCGGGGATGGCGGAGAACTGCTTTTCGAGCGGCGTCGCCACCGAGGTCGACATCGTTTCCGGACTGGCGCCGGGCAGGCGCGCGCCGACCTGGATGGTGGGCATGTCGTAGACCGGCAGGGCGGCCACCGGCAACTGCAGCCAGCAGGCGAAGCCGGCCACGATGACGCTCAGCCACAGCAGCAGGACGGCGATCGGCCGTTGCAGGCAGAAGCGGGCCAGGTTCATGGCGTCTCCGGCGCGGCGATGCGCACGCGCATGCCCGGCCGCAGGTTCTGGCCGCCTTCCTGCACGACGCGCACGCCCCCTTCGACGCCGGCGACCACCGCCAGTTCGTCCTGGATGCGCAGCAGCCGCACTGGCCGGGGCGCCACCTTGCCGTCGGCCCCGACCAGGTAGACGAAGCGTCCGTCCGGACCTTCCTGGACCGCTTGCGGCGGCAGGACCACCGCGCCGTGGCTCGTCCCGGCATGCACGACCACCCGCACGAAGCCGCCGGGCCACAGCATCTGCTTCGGATTCGGGAAGCTCGCCTTCAGGGCGATGGTCGCGCTGCCGCGGTCGATGGCACTATCGACGAACGCCAGCCGGCCTTCGGCGCTGGCGCCGGCCGCGTCGGTGACCGACACCGCCACCGGACCGGCCGCGCGCGCCGCCAGCAGGGCCGGCAGTTCGTGTTCCGGCAGGTTGAAGTCGACACCGACCGGCGAAAACTGCGAGATCGTGACCAGCGGCGCGGGCGCTCCGGCCTGGACCAGGCTGCCCGGATGCACGACCACGGCGCCGGCGCGGCCCGCGAGCGGCGCCATGATCCGGGTGCGCGACAGGGTGGTGCGGGCGGCCGCGGCTTCGGCCTGTGCCGCGCGCAGTTGCGCCGCCAGGGCGTCGACCTTGCTGGCGGCGGTATCGACCGCGCTCGGGGCGATGAACCTGGAGGCGGCCAGCGCCTGCGCCCGCTGCTGCTCGCGCCGCGCGTCGGCCAGCTGGGCCTGCACCAGGCCGACCTGGGCCTCGGCCCTGGCGAGTGCGGCGCGGGCATCGCTGTCGTCCAGCGTGAACAGCAGCTGGCCACGGGCAACCGCATCGCCTTCATGGAAATGGACGGCCAGCAGCGTGCCGTTGAGTTGCGGCCTGACGTCGACGAAATCGAGTGGCACGACGTGGCCCTGCGCCGCCAGGTCGACCGGAATGTCGACGGCGCGCGCAGCGGTCACGCTCACGAGGGGCTCCCTGGCGGGCGCCGGTGTGCTCGTCGCGCCTGCCTGCCCGTGCAGCGCCGCCGCCGCGAGGGCCGCGCCGATGGCCAGCGCACCGGCCGCGACGATCATCTTCTTGCGTACGGAAGCCATGACGGGAAGAAAGTTGGAGGAGGCGTTATTGTGGCCGCACGCGAATGACGGAATGCGGACGCTGCGATTACATTTTTGTCAGGTTCGGCGTGCGCATGGCACGGTTCGCTATCCTGTCGCTTCGATACGCTATCCGAATGCCTGGATGATGAGCTCATTGATCGACTGGATCCTGCACCTCGACACCCACCTTGCCGCGCTCGCGTCCAGCCACGCGGTCCTGGTCTACGTCGTGCTGTTCGCGGTGATCTTCATCGAGACCGGGGTCGTGATCCTGCCCTTCCTGCCGGGCGACTCGCTGCTGTTCGTGGCGGGAGCGATGGCCGCCCAGGGCACGTTCGGCCTGCCCGTCCTGGTGCCGCTGCTGGCCCTGGCGGCCATCCTCGGCGACAGCATGAACTATGCGATCGGCGGCCAGTTGCGCGCGCGGATGCTGGACAAGCAGCGGATCCGCTTCATCAAGCCGGAGCACCTGGAGCGTACCCACGATTTCTTCGACCGGCATGGGCGCAAGACCATCGTGCTGGCCCGTTTCGTACCGGTCGTGCGCACGTTCGCCCCCTTCGTGGCGGCGCTCGGGCATATGGCTTACAAGACTTTCCTGGCTTACAACATCGCGGGCGGCCTGTTGTGGGTGGGCGCGCTGGTCGGCGCCGGGGTTGCATTCGGTAACCTGCCATGGGTCTCCGAGCACCTGACCGTGGTGATCCTCGGCATCGTCGCTGTCTCGCTGCTGCCGGGCCTGATCGGCTGGCTCTCGGGAAAAAAACAGGGGGAAGCGAGCACGAGTCGCTGACAAGCTATGTCTCGGCTCGGTTTCGTCTGGACCGTCATGCCGACCAGGACAAGGAGGATTGACCACATGGAAAAAACCAAAGAACATCATTTAGCTAAAGTTCCCGAAGTCACGCTGGGCTTCTGGATCATCAAGATCGCCGCCACCACGCTGGGAGAAACCGGCGGCGACGCGGTGTCGATGTCGATGAACCTCGGCTACCTGATCGGCACGGCCATCTTCGCCGTGGTATTCCTGGCGGCTGTCATTGCACAGATCAAGGCCAGGCACTTTCATCCCTTGCTGTACTGGGTCACCATCATCGCCACCACGACGGTCGGCACGACGCTGGCGGACTTTGCCGATCGCTCGCTCGGCATCGGCTACGCCGGCGGCTCGGCCTTGCTGCTGCTCTTGCTGTCTGGTTCGCTTTTCATCTGGCATCGCAGCCTCGGCTCCGTGTCGGTGAGCACCGTGAGCTCGCCCAGGGCCGAAGCGTTCTATTGGGTCACGATCATGTTCTCGCAGACCCTGGGCACGGCACTGGGCGATTGGACCGCCGATAGCGCGGGTATGGGCTATTCCGGCGCCGCCGTCGTGTTCGGCGGCTCGCTCGCCCTGATCGCGGCCGTGTATTACTGGACCCAGGTGTCACGCACCATCCTGTTCTGGGCCGCGTTCATCCTGACCCGTCCGCTGGGGGCCGTGGTCGGCGACTTCCTGGACAAGCCCCTGGACCACGGCGGCCTGGCATTGAGCCGGTATTCCGCGTCGGCCGTGCTGTTTGGGTTCATCCTGACCAGCCTGCTGTTGTTCCGGCAACGGGCGGCCCGCGCCGCACACTGAACGCGGAAGGTGGATGTTCCGATGTGGAGAAGCGGACCGGCTTGAGCGTACGGGTCATCCTGCGCGACCTGACAAAATTGTAATCTCCAGGTCGGATTGCTGTCATGTCCGGTCGGCCATAATGAGCGGCTGCCCTGCGCGAGCGTCATGGGCCAGCTGACGATCCACGGACATGAGAACAAGCTTGTTGACAACCTGGCTCCGCCCTTCTACGGGCAGCCGCGAAGCCGGCGCAGTACGCTTCATCCTTGCGCTGGCGCTCGCCAACACGGCGTTGTTCCAGTGGCCGTTGTATGCCCTGGCGGCGTCCACCCGCGCAAGCTTCGACTGGAGCAGCGCGCTGGCGATCGGCACCCTGTTCGTATTCCAGCTGACGATTTCGCTGGGGGTGCTGGGCTTGTGCGCCCTCGTTTCGATCCGGCTTCTCAAACTGGCGTGCGCCGTGTTCGCCATCGGTAACGCCGCCGCCCTGTATTTCATCGTCCAATACAAGATCGTCATCGATGCGACGATGGTGGGAAACATCGTCAACACGAATGTGAAGGAAGCTTCGGAACTGGCGCATCCGAAGCTGCTCCTGTACGTGATTGCCCTGGGGCTCGTGCCGGCCGCGCTCATCCTGCGCCAGCGCGTCGCCGCTGCGCACCGTGTGCGCAGCGCCATGGTGCTCGTGCTCGCGCTGGTGCTGGGTTCCGCCTGGCTGTACGCGAATGCGCAGAGCTGGCTATGGATCGACAAGAACGCGAAGGCATTCGGCGGCCTGATACTGCCGTGGTCCTATGTGATCAACGCGGCGCGGTACTACAAGTCGGAGGCGGAGCGCCATCGCGTTGTGGAGCCGCTGCCGCCGATCACCGCCGGGCGGCCCGGCGGCATGGTGTTCGTGCTCGTGATCGGCGAGGCCGCGCGCGCGCAGAATTTTTCCCTGTTCGGCTATGGCCGCGAAACGAACCCCCGGTTGCGGCAGGACGGCGTGCTGGCCTACCCGGGGGCGCACGCCTGCGCGACGTACACGACCGCGTCGCTGCGCTGCATGCTTTCGCATCGCGGTGTGGACGGAATCTCCGGCAACGACGAACCCTTGCCGAGCTATCTCCATCGCCACGGCGTCGAGGTGATCTGGCGTACGAATAATTTCGGCGAACCGCCGCTTCAGACGAGCCGTTACGACACCGCCGACCAGATCCGGAAAGCGTGCACGCAGGATTGCGCGCGCCTCGACTACGACGAAGTGCTCCTGCACGGCCTCGATGCGATTCTGCACGACGGGAAGCCCGACACCAAGACCCTCGTCGTCCTGCACCTGGGCGGGAGCCACGGACCGCAGTACGCCAAGAAATATCCGCCCGAATTCGAGCGGTTCAAGCCGGCCTGCCAGAGCGTCGACCTGCAGAAATGCAGCCCCAGCGAACTGGTGAATGCCTACGACAACACGATCGTGTACACGGATGAGGTCCTGCACCGCGTCATCCAGCTGTTGAAGTCGGCGACGGCCAGGCCGAGTGCGATGCTCTACATGTCCGACCACGGCGAATCGCTGGGGGAGGGCGGCCTGTACCTGCACGGGGTGCCGATGGCCATCGCACCGGAGGTGCAGTACACGGTCCCGCTGCTGGCATGGACGTCCGACGAATTCGTACGGCGCGGTGGCACCCTGAAGACGCCGCAGCGTTTCCGCAAGCCGCCCTCCCACGACGTCATCTTCCACAGCGTCATGGGAGCGATGGGCTTGCGCAGCGCAGTCTATGTCCCGGAAAACGACCTGTTCCAATTTATCACCCAGCCATGAACGACCGATCGATATTCCGTCTCGCCTATACCGAAGTCCGGCGCCCGCTCGCGCTCGTCGCCATCCTGCTCGTCGGGATCGTCCTGAGCGCGGCGTTTCCGAGCAAGTTGGCGAGCTATCCGGTGTTGCCGGCAGGCACCAGCGTTCCCACGGAGGTCAGGCTGACCGAGAACTATGTGCGCTTCGTCCCGACCGCCGTACAGATCGTATTGCCGCTCGTGCTGGGCGATAAAGTCGGGCTCGTCCAGCTGCTTTACGTGGGCGTGTCGACCACCGTCCTGACGCACGGATTGAAGCATTTTCTCGATGACAGATGGGTGGATCACACCCGGCTGGGCCAGCGGCCGAATGGCGGATCGATCAACATGCCGTCCGGACATTCGTCGATGGCGTCGTGCGCGGTGTATTTCATTGGCAGGCGCTACAGCCTTTGGCTCGGACTGTTGCTCTCGGTAATCGTTGCGATGACCATGTATGCGCGGGTCATGCTAAATGCGCATACCATTTCCGCGGTGATCGCCGGGGCCCTCGTGGGATGCCTGACCACGGCATGGTTTACCTCGCAAAGGTAGTGGCTGTGCGAGCAGCGCGGCCAGGACGAACCTCCCCGAGTTTCGCATGCTCGTCAGGGCGGCTCTCGGCGTACAACTGTGGCCGACAGGCACGTGACTGGCGGGCATGCACCGAACTCATCTCGTATGCAGGGTTCGCGGGCCGTCGGCAGATCCCATTCACGTTACCATGTCCGTAATGGCCCAGAGCGCGATGGCGAGCACGATCGGGAATATCGATTGGCTGATGCCGGTTATTGCCAGTCGCGTATCAATGAATTCCGCGTGGTATCCCGGATGGTACTAAGCCGCACGTGCCGTAAAAATGCTAGTCGATTCATGGGCTTAGTCCAGCCATTTATGACCGAGTGGGAGTGAAGAGTCGTCGTAACTAATTTCTAAGTAAGATTTGGCGAGCCGTTGATCGTTCAGGTTGGATGATCAACGGCTTTTCTATTTCTTCACGAGATAAGGCGCGGTCGCGACCATGCGGCTTGCGACCCGGTGCGATGCCGGAGTCGTCAACACCGCGTCGAAGCGCGGTACTCACGCGCTATGCTGAGCAGCCATTGCTTGAACGGCTGAAGCGAAGGGGCGTTCTCCTTCGATTCGGGATAGACAAGGTAGTAGCCCTTGTCGTTGAGCAGTGACATCTCGTTGGGCACGATCAGTTCTTTGCTTGCCAGCTCGGCCAGGACGAAGAAGCGGGGCACCAGCGCTACCCCGAGTCCTGCACGCGCGGCCTCCACCAGCATGGAAAATAATTCGTAGCGTTGGCCGCTCATGCAGTCGACATCGTGCACGCGCGCCTGGGCCAGCCACTGGCGCCAGGCATCCGGGCGGGCCGATTGATGCAGAAGCGGCAGCCGTGCCAGCGCCGGCGGCGCCAGGGACCCTGACCCGTTCAGCAGTTCCGGACTGCATACCGGAACCATTTCTTCGCCAAACAAATGCTGGGTGATGGCACCTGGCCATACGGGATTGCCGAAGTGGATGGCCGCGCTGAACGGCGTATCCGTGAACAGGAACGGTTCGGAGCGGGTCGTGAGGTTGAGCGTGATATGCCCGTGTTGCGCGTAAAACTGCGGCAAGCGCGGGATCAGCCAGCGTGTCGCGAACGTTGGAATCACCGCGAGCTCGAGGATGCCCTCGGCGCCGCTCCGGGTCGCGACCGCGAGGGTGTCGCGTTCGATCCTGTCCAGGTTGTCGCGCACCTGTTTCGCATACGTCTCGCCGACCTCGGTCAGGCTGACACGCCGCCTGACGCGGTTGAACAGGGGCAGTCCCACGTAGTCTTCCAGCGTTGCGATCTGGCGCCCGATCGCGCTGGGCGTCAGCGCCAGTTCGTCCGCACTGCGGGTAAAGCTCTGGTGCCGCGCCGCCGACTCGAACGCGATCAGGGCTTCCATGCTCGGGAGTTTTCTTCTCAACGTTGTTTCCTCAAACGCACAATGTCGCGCATTTTTATCGTTTGTGCCACAGGGTCTTTGAACGAATACTAAGCACTGCTGCAAGCCAATCTTACGTACTTCGAATTTTTGCATTGCGAAGCTGCTTTGATGTTTGCGTTCAATCAAAGCATTGCACTGCCAGTACGCAGTGCCATCGCAAATTATCAATGGGACATGGAGGAAGACATGCTAGTCGAAGTTGCCGCACCCCGATTCAAGCCCTACACCCGACTCACGATCCAGCAGGCGCCGCAATGGGCGGCGATGCCCGCGCATTTGCAGGAAGCCGTGCTGGTGGTATCCCGCGTCCTGCCGTTCCGCACGAACCAGTATGTGATGGATGAACTGATCAACTGGGACAACGTGCCGGACGATCCGATTTATCGACTGACGTTCCCGCACGAAGACATGCTGGCGCCCGAGGACTATGCGCTGCTGCGCGACCTGGTGCTGGTCAAGCAGGACGAAGTCGCCATCGAACGCGAGGTGCGCCGTCTGCGGCTTGGCATGAATCCGCACCCGGCGGGCCAGATGACGCACAACGTGCCGTCCATCGACGGCGTGCCGCTGCGCGGCCTGCAGCACAAGTACAAGGAAACGGTGCTGTTCTTCCCCAGCGCCGGCCAGACCTGCCATGCGTATTGCACGTTCTGCTTCCGCTGGCCGCAATTCGTCGGCATGGACGATCTCAAGTTCGATGCGAAGGAATCGAACGAACTGGTCAGCTACCTGAAGCTGCACCCCGAAGTGACGGACGTGCTCATCACCGGCGGCGACCCGTTGATCATGAGTACCCGCGCGCTCGCCGGCTACCTCGAGCCGCTGCTGGCGCCCGAGCTGGCGCACATCCAGAATATCCGTATCGGCACGAAGTCGGTCTCGTACTGGCCGCACCGCTTCGTCACGGACAAGGATGCCGATGAACTGCTCCAGCTGTTCCGCAAGGTGGTCGACGCCGGCAAGAACCTGTCCGTCATGGGGCATTACAACCACCCGGCCGAACTACGTCCGGCGATCGCGCAACGCGCCGTCAAGCGGATCGTCGGATCGGGCGCAACGCTGCGCATGCAGGCGCCGCTGATCCGCCATATCAACGAGGATCCGGCCGGCTGGGCGGAATTGTGGACCACGGGCGTGCGGCTGGGCGCCATCCCGTACTACATGTTCGTGGAGCGCGATACGGGTCCGAGCCACTACTTCCGCCTGCCGCTGGCCAAGGCGTACGAGACCTTCCAGGCCGCTTACCAGCGGGTGTCGGGGCTGGCGCGCACGGTGCGCGGGCCGTCGATGAGCGCCTTCCCCGGCAAGGTGGCGATCGACGGCATCGTCACGATCGGCGGCGAAAAGGTCTTCGCCCTTCAATTCCTCCAGGCGCGCAATCCGGACTGGGCGCGGCGACCGTTCTACGCGAAGTTCGATCCCGAAGCCACCTGGCTGGACGACCTGGTGCCGGCCTTCGGCGAGGAGCGGTTCTTCTTCCAGACCGAGGAAGACGAGCCCCACCGCGTGATCCCGATTGCCGCGCCGCGGGCGCAGGCCCACGCCGCGACCGCCGGCGATGGCGCAGGGGATATCGGCACCTTGAGCACGGGAACCTGACATGACGCGCTTACTGCATCGGCAAATTCATCACGCGTATCCGCGCGCCGTCGGCGGCGAGGGCATCCATCTGATCGACGCGGCGGGCAGGCGCTATATCGACGCCAGCGGCGGGGCGGCCGTGTCCTGCCTCGGCCACCAGCATCCGGCGGTGCTGGCCGCGCTGCACGCGCAGCTGGACCAGGTGGCCTACGCCCACACGAGCTTCTTCACGACCGACGTCGCCGAGGCGCTGGGCGAGGAATTGCTGGCCCAGGCGCCGTCCGGGATGTCGCATGTGTATCTGGTGTCGGGCGGCTCCGAGGCCGTCGAGGCGGCGCTGAAGATGGCGCGCCAGTATTTCGTGGAGCGCGGCGAGCACCAGCGCCGCTACTTCATCTCGCGGCGCCAGAGCTACCACGGCAATACGCTCGGGGCGCTCGGGGTCGGGGGCAATGCCTGGCGGCGTGCCCAGTTCGCGCCCATCCTCGTCGAGAATCACTACATCGATCCCTGCTACGAATACCGCTACCGGCACCCGCATGAGACCGGCGAGGCATATGGCGTGCGCGCCGCCGCCGAGCTGGAGGCGAAGATCCACGAACTGGGTGCCGCCAACGTCATCGCATTCGTCGCCGAAACCGTCGTCGGCGCCACCCTCGGCGCCGTCCCGCCGGCGCCAGGCTACCTGGCGCGGGTCCGCGACATCTGCACCGAGCACGGCATCCTGCTGATCCTCGACGAAGTCATGTGCGGAATGGGACGTACCGGCACGCTGCATGCTTGCGCGCAGGACGGCGTGGCTCCCGACCTGATGACGGTGGCGAAGGGCCTGGGCGGGGGATATGCGCCGATCGGCGCGACGTTCGTGGCCAGGCATGTCTACGACGCGTTCGCCAAGGGTTCGGGGATGTTCCAGCACGGTCACACGTATGTAGGCCATCCGCTGGCTTGTGCCGCCGCGCTGGCCGTGCAGCGCACGGTCCGCGAGGAGCGCCTGCTCGACAACGTGCAGGCCCGCGGGACGCAGCTGGAGCAGGCCTTGCACGCGCGTTTCCGCGATCATCCCCATGTCGGCGACATCCGTGGCCGCGGCTTGTTCTGGGGCGTCGAACTGGTGGCGGACCGCGGCTCGAAGCTGCCCTTCGATCCGGGACGGCGCCTCCACGCCGACATCAAGTCGGCGGCCATGCAGCGCGGCCTGATGGTGTACCCGATGGGCGGAACGATCGACGGCCGCGCCGGCGACCATGTACTGCTGGCGCCCCCGTTCATCTGCGACGCCGCGGCCATCGACGCCATCGTCCTGCGGCTGGGCGAGGCTATCGACGCGGCCATCGCCGACCGGCGCGCAGGCGACCATTGACCACCGCATCACTGAAATGCAAAGGAACGACACCATGTCCCGTATTCCCTATGCGGTGCCCGGCCCGGATGCGCCACAGGATCTCGTCGACGCCATCCTCGCCCGCCGCGGCGGACGCCTGCTGAACCTCGACCGCATGCTGCTGCGAAGCCCGGCGTTCGCGAGGGGCTGGAACGCCTTCCTGGGCGAGGTCAGGACCGGCCTCGGCTTGTCGCCCAGGCTGCGCGAACTGGCCATCTGCCTGGTGGCCGTCCTGAACGGCGCCGATTACGAGTTCCACCATCACGCCCCCGAGTTCATGAAGGCCGGCGGCACCGCCCAGCAACTGGCCGCGTTGCAGCGGCTCGAATACGGTATGCCGGACCCGGCCCTGTTCGATGCGAGCGAACGCGCCGTCGTCCGGCTGACGTTCGAGATGACGCGCGACGTGCGCACTGCGGACGCCACGTTCGCGGCGGCGATCGCCGCGCTGGGCAACCACCAGCACGTGGTGGAACTCGTCGGCGTGATCGCCACCTACAACATGGTGTCGCGCTTCCTGCTCGCGCTGCATATCGAGCCCGAAGCGGTGGCGTCCCGACCATCCTGACCTTGAAGAGGCAACGCAATGACGTACGTGGTCACCGAAAGCTGCATCAACTGCAAACATGCCGATTGCGTGGAAGTCTGCCCCGCGGAAGCCTTCCACGAAGGAGCGAACTTCCTCGTCATTCATCCCGAAAAATGCATCGACTGCGAGATGTGCGTGAGCGCCTGTCCGGTCGACGCGATTTTTTTCGAAGCGAACGTGCCGCTGGAACAGAAGGAGTTCGTCGCACTCAACGCCCACTATGCGGCAGTTTGGCCCGTCATCCTGGACAAGAAGCCGGCCATGCCGGACGCGGGATACTGGCACGGCCGGCCGGGCCGGCGCCAGCTGCTCGATCCGGCGCCGGCGCCGGCCTAGTATCACGACCCGGCAAAGTATCGAACATGGCATGACTTCGGCTGTGCGATTGACATTTTTAGTGGGATCAGCACGTTACCCCAGCTGTTGAAAATCGAAGGGGGAGTGAGTTTCCTTTCGAAAGCCTAATTTTGCAGTTCATTAAAATCCCGCTGCGTCTTGGCGGGCTTTTTTCCAGAAGAATGCATGCCAGTGGCGGCGCGGCGCGCGAGCGTCATGCCCAGCCCCACGCCGGCGCCGAGACGCAACGGCGCTTCGGCGACCCGAACATCCATTACCTTGACGGGCGCGTCCTGTACGGCGACGAGGACCATGCCCGCCTGCCGCTGCCCGACGGCCTGCATCCGGATGGTGCGACGCACGCGCTGATGGGTGAGCGGTTTGCCGCCGCAGCCTTCGGCGAGGGGCGGCCATTTGCTTGAGACCGGCTTGCTGGCTAACTTGAAGTCCTCTAACTTGAAGTCCTGTTTTTACAAGGCTTGTTTATTTCCCTTCTTGCTCTCCAAACACCAGCTTTCGCTTTCCAGACAGTTCGAAAACATGTCGGCTATTGGCGAAAAACGTAAAACACCCCCACGATCACGGCCATTAGAATCAGGCGAAAAAACGAGGCGACGAGTGGCTTCGCACTGATCGGGCGTGTGCTCGTTCGCATCTCCGAACCGTACGGGTTTTGCTTAAACAAGGAGAACAGATGAGACATGGTTGGCCCGCGTTACTCTTCACCACGCTTGTTGCTTGCGGAGGCACAGGCGCCACGAGCACGTCAACACCGACACCAGCCTCGCCATCCGCACCTCCCGTCGCCGTGCCGCCTGTGAGCACCGCGGGCTGCGGCAGCGGTTCCAAGTTGACCACCGGCATGCATTCGCTCACCAGCGACGGTACCGAGCGCAGCTACTGGATCGAACTACCGGCCACCTATGACCGCAACAAGGCCTATCCCGTGATCATCGGGCTGCACTGGCGCGATGGCAGCGCTGCCGATGTCTACGGTTGGAGCGGCTTTTTTGGTCTGAAGAATTTGTACGGCGACAATGCGATCTTTATTGCCCCGCAGGGCCTGGACAAGGGGTGGGCCAACACTGGCGACCGCGACATTCGCTTCCTGCGCGCCATGATCGGCGACGTCCAGCAGGGCACGTGCACCGACCCTCGGCGTGTCTTTGCTACCGGCTTCAGCTTTGGCGGCATGATGTCCAACGCCATCGGATGCCAGATGGGCGACGTGGTGCGGGCGATCGTGCCCATGGCCGGTTCGCTCTGGAGCGGCTGTGCCGGTTCTTCCTACAAGGTGGCGGCGCTGTTCATCCACGCCAAGGACGATAACACCGTGCCGTACTCGGCGGGGATGGAGGCGCGCGATGTTTTCCTCAAGCGCAATAGCTGCAGTGCCGCCACAGTGCCCGTCGGGAGTAACGGCTGCGTGGAGTACCAGGGCTGCGACAGCGGCAAGCCCGTGGTCTGGTGCGGCACCGAGACGGGTGGCCACTGGTACCCCGGTTTTTCGGCGCAGGAGTCCAAGGCCTTCTTCGATCGCTTCAAGTAGTCCCGGAAAAAACGAAAGGTCGTTGATGATGCGGATGCGCTCATCAACGACCTTTTGGTTGGGGGCTACCGCGCGCGATCAGCCTTCCATCTGCTCCAGTTCCTTGCCGCGCGTTTCATGCACGTAGCGCAGCACGAAATAGACCGAGATCACTGCGGCCACGGTGTACAGGCCGTAAGCGCCCGCCAGGCCGATGCTCGCGAGCAGCATCGGGAAGGTCACCGTGATCAGGAAGTTGGACGTCCATTGGGCCGCGCCGGCGACCGCCAGGCCCGAGCCGCGGATCTGGTTCGGGAACATCTCGCCCAGCATGACCCACATCACCGGACCCCAGGAAATGTTGAAGAAGATCACGTAGATATTCGCCGCGGCCAGGGCGACCACGCCCATCGTGCCGGACAGGGCCAGCTTGCCGTTCGCGTCGAGCGAGGCGCTGGCAAAGGCGAACGTCACGATGCCGAGCGTCACCGCCATGCCGGCCGAGCCGATCCACAGCAGGGGTTTGCGGCCGATGCGGTCGATCAGGAATACCGTGACGATGCAGGCGCCGATGCTCAGGCCGCCCGACAGGACGTTGATCAGCAGGGCATCGCTTTCGGAAAAGCCCACGGCCTGCCACAGCACCGCGCCGTAATAGAACACCACGTTGATGCCGACCAGCTGCTGGAACGTCGCCAGGCCGATGCCGACCCACACGATCGGGCGCAGCTTGCCGGTCGTCTTGTTGACCAGGTCCGACAGGCGCGGACGGTGGTGGTCTTCGGCCAGCGACACGTCGATTGCGGCGAACTTCGCGCGGGCCGAGGCTGCGCCGTACAGGCGTTGCAGCACGGCCAGTGCTTCGTCCTTGCGCTTCTTGGCGACGAGGAAGCGCGGGCTTTCCGGGATCGTCAGCAGCAGCAGCAGGAACAGCACGGACGGAATCGCCATCATCCAGAACATCCAGCGCCATGCCTCCTGGCCCAGCCACAGCACGCCGGTCGAGGCGCCGGCCGCGTGTGCCAAGAAATAGTTGCTCAGGAAGGCGCAGAACAGGCCGCTGATGATGGCGATCTGCTGGACCGTCGCCAGCCGGCCGCGGTAGCGGGCCGATGCCACTTCGGCGATGTACGCCGGCGACATCACGCTGGCCGCGCCGACCGCGAAGCCGCCCAGCACGCGCGCGGCGACGAAGATGACCGAGCTCGTTGCAAAGCCCGCGCCCAGTGCCGACAACAGGAACATCACGGACGAGATCAGCAGCACGGTCCGGCGGCCCCAGAGGTCGCCCAGGCGGCCGGCGGTGAAGGCGCCGAGCGCGCAGCCCAGCAGCATCGACGCGACTTCGAAGCCGAGTTCGGCGTCGGTCGAATGGAAAGCCTGCTTCAGGCCGTCGACGGTGCCGTTGATGACGCCGCTGTCAAATCCGAACAGGAAGCCGCCGATCGTGGCGACGCAGCTGATCAGGACGATGAGGCGGGTGTTTTCCGCCTCCTGGATGGTACTCGTGCTCTCGACGGCACTGGTGTTCATACAAGTCTCCTTGGATAGTCTTGGTGTGTCATCGCCGTCGGTGCAGGTCTATAACATTCTGTACCATCAAACCAATAGCGCTAACATCTTGTCGAGTCTGTACGATTTCCGTGCTCGTGTCAATGCATTCCGAGGCCCTGCATTCGCCCGCGGGCAATGGATCGGGTAAGATGCGTGCCTTACCCTGCAAAGCCCTGTATTCACGGGGCTTTGTGTTGAAATACTAGGAATCTCCGATGGAAATCAAGGTCAACTTTCTCGACAAGCTGCGTCTGGAAGCCAAGTTCGATGACTTCACGGTCATCGCGGATCAGCCGATCCGTTACAAGGGCGATGGCTCGGCGCCGGGCCCGTTCGATTATTTTCTGGCCTCGTCGGCCCTGTGCGCGGCGTACTTCGTGAAGTTGTACTGCAACACCCGCGCTATCCCCACCGACAATATTCGCCTGTCGCAGAATAACATCGTCGACCCGGAGAACCGTTACAAGCAGATCTTCAAGATCCAGGTCGAGCTGCCGCCGGACATGTCGGAGAAGGACCGCCAGGGGATCCTGCGTTCGATCGATCGCTGTACCGTGAAAAAAGTGGTGCAGACCGGGCCCGAGTTCGTGATCGAAGAAGTCGAGAACCTGGATGCCGACGCGCAGGCGTTGCTGACGTTGCAGCCTGCCGCCGACGCGGCCACCTATATTCCCGGCAAGGACCTGCCGCTGGAACAGACCATCGCCAATATGTCCGGGCTGCTGGCCGGCCTCGGCATCAAGATCGAAATCGCATCCTGGCGCAACATCGTGCCGAACGTGTGGTCGCTGCATATCCGCGACGCGCACTCGCCGATGTGTTTTACCAACGGGAAGGGCGCGACCAAGGAAAGCGCACTGGCGTCCGCGCTGGGCGAGTATATCGAGCGCATCAGCAATAACCATTTCTATGCCGGCAGCTACTGGGGCGAGGAAATCGCCAACGCGGCCTTCGTCCATTATCCGGACGAGCGCTGGTTCCAGCCCGGCCCCGACGATGCGGTGCCCGACGAGATCCTCGATGCGTACTGCCGCGCCATCTACGACCCGGAAGGCGAACTGCGCGGCTCGCATCTGGTCGACACCAATTCGGGCAACGTCGCGCGCGGGATCGTGTCGCTGCCTTACGTGCGGCAATCCGACGGCGAGACGGTCTATTTCCCGTCCAACCTGATCGAGAACCTCTACGCCAGCAATGGCATGAGCGCCGGGAATACCCTCGCCGAAGCGCAGGTGCAATGCCTGTCGGAGATTTTCGAGCGTGCGGTGAAACGCGAGATCCTGGAAGGCGAGATCGCGCTGCCGGACGTGCCGCAGGAAGTGCTGGCGAAATACCCGGGCATCGTGGCCGGGATCCAGGAACTGGAAGCGCAGGGCTTTCCCGTGCTGGTCAAGGATGCGTCGCTGGGCGGCGCCTATCCCGTCATGTGCGTGACCCTGATGAACCCGCGGACGGGCGGCGTATTTGCCTCGTTCGGCGCGCACCCGAGCTTCGAGGTGGCGCTGGAGCGGAGCCTGACCGAACTGCTGCAGGGCCGCAGTTTCGAGGGCCTGAACGATCTGCCGCAGCCGACCTTCGCCAGCGAAGCCGTGACCGAGCCGTACAATTTCGTCGAGCACTTCATCGATTCCAGCGGCGTGGTGTCGTGGCGCTTTTTCAGTGCCAAAGCGGACCACGATTTCGTCGAATGGGATTTCACCGCGCAGGGCGACAACGCCAATGCCGAGGAAGCCGCGACGCTGCTCGGGATTCTCGAGGAGATGGGCAAGGAAGTGTACATGGCGGTGTACGACGAGCTGGGCGCCACGGCGTGCCGGATCCTCGTGCCCGGCTTTTCGGAAATCTATCCCGTCGAGGATCTCGTCTGGGACAACACCAACAAGGCGCTGCTGTTCCGCGCAGATATCCTGAACCTGCACCGCCTGGACGACGACGCCCTGGCCGCGCTGCTGGATCGCCTGGAAAACAATGAGCTGGACGAGTATTCGGACATCGCCACGCTGATCGGCATCGAGTTCGACGAGAACACGGAGTGGGGCCAGTTGACGGTCCTCGAGCTGAAGCTGCTGATCCATCTCGCGCTGCAGCAGTTCGAGGAGGCGCACGAACTGGTGGGCGCCTTCCTGCAATATAACGACAACACCGTCGAGCGGCGTCTGTTCTACCAAGCGCTGAACGTGGTGCTGGAGGTGGTGCTGGACGACGAGCTGGAGCTGGACGACTACGTGACCAATTTCCGCCGGATGTACGGCAATCCGCGCATGGACGCGGTGCTGGGTTCGGTCGACGGCAGCGTGCGCTTTCACGGCTTGACCCCGACGAGCATGAAGCTGGAAGGGCTCGACCGGCATCATCGCCTGATGGACAGTTACCGCAAGCTGCATGCGGCGCGGGCCAGGTCGAGGTAAATGCGTGGAGAAGAGCCCCTGATTGCAGGGGCTTTTTCTTTGCTCGCTTGCTGTTGTTATCCGATCACACACAAGTATTGACATTGGATTCATTCTCAGCAGACAATGCCCCTGAATTTGGCAACGTTTCCAAATTTTTTTCATCGCATTTGGCAACGTTTCCAATTTGGCAGTCGCACACGGCTGATCGTACGCGTCGCAAGAGGAAGACGACCGAATCGCGTCCAGCGTGCGTCATGAAGTGGCAACGTTTCCATTCGCGCGGATGGAGGCGCTTCCAGGATCACATTAGTTCAAACAACGAGGAGACACCATGCACCGACCCGGCAAAGTCCGCCCCCAGCAACGCATCCTGACCATCACCCCGATCGCCGCCGCCTGCGCCGCGCTGCTGTGGGGTGGCGCAGCCGCCGCGCAAACCATGGAAGACGCCACCGCGAACACCGTGGTCGTCACCGGCATCCGCGGCAGCATCGAGAGTTCGATGGCCATCAAGCGCGAATCCGATTCCATCGTCGAAGCGATCACGGCCGAGGACATCGGCAAGCTGCCGGACGTGTCGATCGCCGAATCGATCGCGCGCCTGCCGGGTCTCACGGCCCAGCGCGTGGCGGGCCGCGCCCAGGTGATCTCGTTGCGCGGCCTGTCGCCGGACTTCGCCGGCACCTTGATGAACGGGCGCGAACTGGTCAGCACGAGCAATAACCGCGGCGCCGAATACGACCAGTATCCGTCCGAGCTGATCAACGGCGTCACCGTGTACAAGACGCCGGATGCGTCGCTCGTGGGGCAGGGGCTGTCGGGCACGGTGGACCTGCAGACCGTGCGTCCGCTCGACCGCCGCGAGCGCGCCCTGGCGTTCAACGTGCGCGGCGAACGCAACGGCAACGGCAAGCTGAACGACGAATCGTCGGCCTGGGGCCAGCGCGTCAGCTTCGCCTACATCGACCAGTTCATGAACAACACGCTGGGTGTCGCCGTCGGCTTCGCGCACCTGAATTCGCCGGGCCAGCAGAAGGAATACAAGGCCTGGTGGTGGGGCGACCAGAACAACCTGCCGCCCGGGAATGCCGACGTAGTGGCCCTGAAAGGCGCGGAAGTCACGGCGACCTCGCGCAAGCAGGTGCGCGACGGCCTGATGGCCGTGCTGGACTACAAGCCTTCGCGTGCATTCCGCAGCACGCTCGACCTGTACTATTCGCAATTCGACCAGACGGAAATCATGCGCGGCATGATGTGGAACTCGCACCAGTGGAGCGCGGTGACCTACCGCGATACGCAGATCGAGACGATCGGCAACGTGAAGCTCCTCACGGGCGGGACGCTGGTGAACCTGGAACCGATCGCCCGCAACGACTACAACACCCGCAAGGACACGTTGAGCGCGCTCGGCTGGAACAACAAGTACCGGACGGGTGAATGGGAATTCATCGGCGACCTGTCGTACTCGCAGGCCAGGCGCCACGAGCAGGTGCTGGAAACCTACGCCGGCCTCGGCCCGGCCGGGTCGGGCATCACGGACAACAATTTCCAGTTCAGGATCCCGGTCGAAGACGGCATCCCCAGATTCACGCCGAGCGTGGATTTCACGAACCCGGCCCTCGTCAAGCTGACCGACGTCGGCGGCTGGGGCAAGGATGCGGACATGCACCGTCCGAAGGTCGACGACACGCTGGGCTCCCTGAAAGTCTCGGCGAAGCGCAGCCTGGCCGGCATGTTCAGCTATGTCGAGGGCGGCCTGAATTACTCGAAGCGCGACAAGAAGCACTCGGACATCAACAACTACTACTTCCTGAAGAATAACCACGCGCCGGTGTCGGTGTCGCCGGACCTGGTCAAGCCTTCCACGTCGCTGTCGTTCGCGGGCATCCCGGCCGTGCTCACGTACGACACGCTGGGCGTGCTGGCCAGGTACTACGACCAGCAGGCCGCGCGCAGCGCCGACCTCGCGATCCAGAACTGGAGCGTGGAAGAGAAGGTCACCACCGGCTACGCCAAGCTGGGCATCGACACCGACCTCGGTCCCGTCCCCGTGCGCGGCAACCTGGGTGTGCAGGTGATCGGCGTGAAGCAGGGATCGGACGGCCTCGCGGTGGACGGCGACAAGATCACGCGGCTGCACGGCGGCAGCGACTACCGGGACGTGCTGCCCAGCCTGAACCTGAACTTCGACCTGAGCCACTTCGTCGACCGCACCGCGCTGCGCTTCGGCGCCGCGAAGACGGTGGCGCGTCCGCAAATGCAGGACATGCGCGCCGGCGCGTCGGGCGGCATCAGCGACACCACGCGCGACTGGAGCGGCAGCGGCGGCAATCCGACGCTGGAACCGTGGCGCGCCCGCGCGTTCGACCTGTCGCTCGAAAACTACTTCGCCAGGAGCAGCTACGTCGCCGTCGCCGCGTTCTATAAAAACCTGACCAACTACATCTACAACCAGCAGACGGCGTACGATTTCACGGGCTTCCCGACGCAATCGAAGACGGTCCCGATCAGCAATATCGGCACGATGAACCGTCCCGCCAACGGCCAGGGTGGCATGGTCAAGGGCCTCGAACTGTCCGGCTCCCTCGAAGGCGGGCTGCTGTGGCGTGCGCTGGACGGCTTCGGCATCCTCGGCAGCTATTCGCTCACGGCGTCGTCGATCCACCCGAACGGTCCGGGCACGAGCGAGAAGCTGCCGGGCCTGTCGGGCAGCGTGTCGAACGTGACGCTGTTCTATGAAAAGAACGGCTTCTCGGCGCGCGTCAGCCAGCGCTACCGCTCCGCGTTCCGCGGCGAAGTCACGGGCCTGTTCGCGCTGCGCTCCTTCAGCGAGATCCTGGCGGAGAAGCAGATCGACTTCCAGGCCGGCTACGCGTTCGAGCAGGGCAGCCTGAAAGGCCTGTCGATCCTGCTGCAGGTGAATAACCTGAACAACTCGCCGTACCAGACGAAGCAGGGCAGCCCGTTCGCGAGCGGCGCCTATGCGCCCGAGCGCTACACGACCTATGGCCGCCAGGTGCTGCTGGGCCTGAACTACCGCCTGTGAGGACATGACCATGCGACTCACGACAGCGGCACTCGGCGCACTCGTCCTGTTCTCCGGTTGCGGAAGCGCCGGCGGGGGCGCGGCCGTGCCGCCGGCCGCGGCCCCGGTCCCACCGGCCGCCACGACGCCGCCGCCCACGGCGCACCCGGTCGAGCCGGGACCCGCGGTGCCGATCACGCAAGCGGCGCAGATGATCCGCGCGCAGGCGCGAAATGGGTCACGGCCGGCGGCACCGAGATCCACCTGAAGGGCGCCAACATCGGCAACTGGCTGATCAACGAATTCTGGATGATGGGGCAGGGGTCGAACGGCGTCGACACGCAATGCAGGCTGGAGGGGTGCTGGACAAGCGCTTCGGCTACGCGGAGCGCGACCGCCTGTTCAAGCTGTTTCGCGACAACTGGATGCAGCCGGCCGACTGGGACCAGCTCGCGCAGTTCGGCGTAAACGTGGTGCGCCTGCCGTTCATCCACACGCTCGTGGAAGACGAGCGGCATCCGGGGAGTCTGCGCGCCGATGCGTGGCACTACCTGGACGAAGCGATTGCCCAGGCGGAGCGGCGCGGCATCTACGTGATCCTCGACCTGCACGGCGCGGCCGGCGGCCAGGCCGGGGAGAAGGAGCAGCACGACGGCTGCACCGGTCCGGCCGAACTGTGGACGACGCCGGCCTACCAGGACCGCACCGTGTGGGTGTGGCCGAACACGGGCGGCTGGCAGACCTGGACAACCGTCAGCGCGACCGTGAACCTGACCGCAGGGCAGCAGGACCTGACGATCTTTTCCAAGGTCGGCGGGTCGCCCACCTCAGGGTTCGGTCACCGCATCACGTGCGGCCGCGGAGGCGCCCGTTTTCCTGGTCGCGGTCTCGAGCAAATTCAGCACGGCGTCGACCATATTGTCGACCGTGAAGCGCTTGGCGATGGCCCTGGTATTGCCTGCAAGGCGGCGGTGCAACGGGCGGTCCAGCAGCAGGCGTTCGAGCTGGGTGGCGAGATCGCCGCTGTCCCACGCCTTGAACAGGAGGCCGCCCATTTTCTCGCCGTCGCGGATGACTTCGCCGATGCCGCCATAGTCGGGCACCAGTACGGGGGCACCATGGCTCATTGCTTCGGCAACGACGAGGCCGAACGGCTCGCGATTGACGGATGGACAGACCACGCAATGGCTGTGCGCGTACAACGCGTCGCGTGTTTCGATTGAAATCGAACCCGCGTGAAAGACCTTCAGATCGAGATGGGTGGACAGATCGTCCAACACCTTGCGGTAGGTGCCGCCTTTCGCCGTCGAGCCGCAGATGACGAGTTGCATCGCCGTGTTCCGCCTGGCCAGCAGCCGGGCTGCGTAGAGCAGCAGATCGATGCCTTTCTCGGCGTCCTGGCGTCCGACATAGGCGACGATCGGATAATGCGGCGACAAGCCTGGAAAGGCCGACTTCAGGCTCGCGAACGAATGTTTGACCTTGCGCTCGGTTTGCACGATGCCGTTGTACACGACCGCGAGCGAGTCTCGCGGCACGTCCATCTCCGCGACGATCCGGTCCGCGTAGTCGGCACTGACGACGACGGATGGCCAGGCGGAAGCACGGATGGCCTCGTTGAGCAGGCGGTGGAACTCGTCGAGCAGCCCCAACTGTTTAGCATGCGCGGCGAACTGCTCGTCCCCCTGGAATGTCAGCAGGTAGTCGAACTCGTGCGTGCTCATCCGTTGCGCCGCAAGGGCCAGGGGGCCGAGCGCCGCGAAACTCATCAACACATGGCTGGCCCCATCGCGTGCGAGAAGGCGTTGCAGACGCCGTGCAAGGCCCCGGTCTCCTCCGGGGCGGCCGTAGAGCGCATGGATCAGGTTGCGCAGCAGTCGGTCAACATAACCGCTGCGCGCCTGAATCGTGCGTACGCGCAGGCGTCGCGGCAACAGGAACAACAGACGGCCCACGCACTGGTCGAGGAATCCGGACGGCGTCGCGAAATGGTAGCGCGTGCCATGACACAGCATGCGGTGCGCGATGCCGGGGTCGGCGAGTTCGGCGTTCACTTCCATCATCCAGTAGATCACGACCTTGTGGCCGCGCCGCCATAGCGCATTGGCCAGTGCCAGGTCCCGTACGGTCGAGCCGAGGTAATCTCCGCTGCCCATCGTGACGATGGCAAACGTGCGTGTCGATTCCATCATGGTCTCCCTATGGTTCTGCAAGACGCTAATACGTGTAGGACGCGCCCACGAATACCGATCTGTGCAGCAGGCTGCCGAATTCGCTGTTCGCCGCCCCGCGGTAATGCGCCGGCACGACCAATAACTGCAAATGGTCGCCCAGTTCGTATTCCGCGTTGACGATGAACTGGGATGAAACGTCATCGAGATTGCGGATATAGCGCGCAGTCAGATTGAGTTTGCCGGCGATTTTCGTGTCGAGGAATTGCAGCATCGCGTAGCGGCGCCGCGCCAGCGGAAGGACGGGATCGAGCAATGCGCCCCGGCGCTGCAGGCACGTCTGGATCGGCGCGTCGGGGCAGCCATCCTTGTTGAAGAAATACTCGGCTGTCAGTGTCGGGCCGCTTTCCAGGGTGTACGAAGCGCCGGTAAGCAACTGCCGGTTGCGCGGCGCGACCCCTGGGCCGTTCGACTTGCGCCCGGCACTGGCTTCCGCATGCAGCAACAGCGCGTCCGACACGTTCCATCCGGCGAAACCGCCAATGCGACTCCCTTCGCCGCTCGCTTTCGATCCGATCAACGAAAAGTAGGTCTTGTCGCCAGTGAAGTCCAGCTTGACGGCGCGTGCCTTGCGATAGCGATTGATCGGATCGAGACGGCCCTTGCCGGTGTTGTCGATGAGCGAAACGGTAACGGCGGAACTCGCGACGTAGACGGCGCGGGCATAGTCCAGCCCCGGCTGTTCGAGGTTCGGGTTGTTCTTGCCGTTGTTGGCATTGAACGGATTCGATGGCGACACGAGCGAGGAGGGCCCCCACTGCAGGTTTTCCCGGCCATAGCTCAGCGTCAATCGGTCGTGCGGACGGAAGCGGATCGATCCCTCGTTCAGGAACACCTTGTGCTCGATCTTCCGGTCAGGGGACATGCCGGGATAGTCGATACGCGAGCGCGTCCAGTAAAAGCGCGGCCGCAGGTCGAATTCGAATGCGCGCAGCTTCAGGTTGAAATCGGGGCGGAACTGGAACGCGGCCTGGTTGCTTGCAATGCCCAGGCTGTTGTTCGGGTTTAGCGGCGAGGAGAGCGTATCCTGATAGAGCCCGTAAGCAAGGCCGTTGATGCGCGAATAAAATCCATCACTGATTTCCTGGGCCAGAGTCGAAGACTCCGGCGCGGCATATGCCGACCAGGACAAACCCAGGCCCACTACACATAGGGAAAGCCGTTTTCGCATCGTTAGCCTCATCGCATGAAGAGATTCAGGTTGAAGACGTAGTCAGGTATTGCTTCGATGTGTGGATTGGCGAGTTTCAGGTAAGTCACCTCCGTGTTCATCAATTCCCCCCGCAAGGTGATCCGGGACAGGAACGGACGGGTGTTGCCGTTGACCTTGACGGTATTGGCGTAATCCATCCAGGCGGATTTGAATTTCTTGCCCGATACGGTGAAGTATTCGGCCTTGATCCCGAGCAGGCGTTTTTTCGAAACCCAATAGGTGATGCGGTCGTACGTCACCTTGTCGATATTGGCTTTCAGGTCGAAGACGTAGCACTCCTCGCCGTTGACAAGTTCGTCGGGGAGCCGCGTGGCCGAGTAGTTGTCGGCATAGTTGGTGGCCGCGATATCGCCATACGCCGCGTCGCCCATCAGCTTCTGGCGCTGCGAGATCGGTACGGGCCTGCTGAGGCCCGGCTTGTAGAACCACATGTTCGTGTTGAGCATGAGGATCTTGTTGCCCCTGTACTTGGGCGGCTCCAGGCTGACACCGGCGAAATCGAAGGCACGGACCTTGATGTCGTAGACCAGCCGGTCCTTGACCCTGTCGTTCTCGGACGATTCGATGGCGACCCGCCAGGCGAGGCCATCCACATTGCCGCGCGCTTCGTCCGCCGCCCTCAGGATGTCGGTGGAAGAGGGCTCGGCGCGACCGGGATACGGCAGCGACAGGAAGATCGCCAGTGCCATGGCCGGCCGAGTCCATCGGGTCAGGTACGGTGCAGTCATCGCAATCTCCTCGTTCTTCAGGCATAGCCCAGCGCATTCGGGATGGGCATGCGCGCGGCCTTGCGGGCCGGCAGGATCGCAGCAACGGTGGACAACAGCATCAGCATGAGCGTGCTGAATACCCAGTACGTGGGGACCAGGTAGATTTGCAGCGGCACGCGGCGCGCCATCTGGGGCGGTATCCACGTCGGCTCCAGCCAGCTCACCGACGTGACGACGAGCAGCGTCAGCGCGATGCCCAGCAGCGATCCGAAGCCGCCCAGCACGACGCTTTCCATCGAGAACAGCCCGACGATCCGGCGGCGCTTGACGCCCAGTGCGCGCAGCGTGCCGATCTCGCGGGTGCGCTCCATGACCGCCATGGTGAACGTGTTCACCACGCTCATCACGACGATCATGAAGACGATGACGAAGCTGACGACGAAGATCACGTCGAACATCTTTTTCGTCTTGGTGTAGAAGGGCGACAGCTCGGCCCACGTCCGGATGTCGACGTCGAGGCCGGATCGCCGCAACTCCTGCGCCAGGATCGTCCGGAACGCTTCGACATCGGTGTCCCGGTCGAGCAGCAGCGTGACCCGATCGACGCTGTGCGTGTCGTACAGGCTCTGGGCGAACCCGAGCGGTACGATGGTGAGCTTGTCATCGAGCACCTCGACAGGCGAATCGATGAGTTGCACGAGCCTGGCGTCGAGGGCATTGATCTGGCCGCTCACAGTCGGCGACATCGCCACCGCGGTGGCGCCGAGCGGCAGATTCAGGGCCTTGGCAAGGCCATGGCTGACGCCGATGCCATTGACGTCATCGTCCGCCAGCGGTTGGCCGTCGTACTGCCGGATGCGCTTTTGGGTCGCGTTGGCGTATTTCCTGATTTTCTCGACATCGGACGGTACGCGGCCCGTGCCGATGAAGATCGTCGAGACTTCGCCGTTGCTCAACAGGCCGGACACGCCCAGCTGCGCCGTGTTGACGAGGACTTCGGGGTGGCGTGCAGTCACGCCCTCGACGGTCCTCAACTGGTCCGCGGTGAGCAGGTAGCGCGTCGGGTCCAGCTTCCCCTTGTCGAGGAATCCGGTCTTGAAGATGGTGAGGTGTCCGTTTGCCTCGCCGTAGATGTAATTTTCCTGCAGGTTGTTGAAGATGTAGACCATGAATCCGCCCAGCACGTTCACGGCCACGAAGCCAAGTGCAATCGCCAGGATCGTGAAGAGGGAGCGGCGCGCGTTGCGGAAGAGATTCCGGACAGCCAGTTTGATCCAGGTGAGCATGATTAACCTCGGTTGGCAAAGGAGGTAATGTGGTTCCTGCGGTCGTCCTGCACCATGCCGTCATGCAGGACGATCTGCCGGTCGACCCGCTCCAGCAGGCGCTGGTCGTGGGTCGAGAACACGAACGCCGTTCCCTCGGTATGGCTGATCGAGCGCATCAATGCGATGACCTTGAGCGCATTGTCGGAGTCGAGGTTGGCGGTCGGCTCGTCGGCAACCACGAGCATCGGCGCGCCGACCAGTGCCCGGGCGATGGCGACCCGTTGCTGCTGGCCGCCTGAGAGCTTGGCCGGGCGATGGGCCAGATGGTGCTCCAGGCCCATGTCGGTGAGCCGTTTCAGCGCGATATTCCGCGCTTCGCGTGCTGTCGCCTGTCCGACCTGAAGCGGCAGCATGACGTTCTCCAGGGCCGAGAGTACCGGGATCAGATTGAAGCTCTGGAACACGAAGCCGATGGCGCGGTTGCGCAACGCGCTGCAATGATCGTCCGACAATGCTGCCGCGTCCTGGCCCTGGAACAGCACGCTCCCCGAACTGGGCGTATCCAGCAGGCCGCACAGATTGCAGAACGTGGATTTTCCCGATCCGGAGGGACCCCAGACGGCCACGAATTCCCCGGGGACGATCGAGACGTTGATCGCCTTGAGTGCGTCGATGCGGTTCTCTCCAAGCTCGTACTGCTTGTGTACATTCCGCATCTCGATGAGTGCCGGAACAGCGCTGACGGTCATGATTGCTCCTTGTTGTCGTGCGTGTGCACGGGACTGTCGATCGCCACGATGAAGTCGCCGTCACGCAGCGTCCTGACATCGGCGCACGCGCCGTCTGGTACGTGGCGCATGCGCAGGCCGTGGTCGTCCGCCCATGCGCACGCTTCGACATCCCGGGCCGGACGATGGAGGCCGAGGCCAAGGCGCTTGCCGAACGCCTCCTTGGCACACCACAGGCGGGTGATCCAGGCGGCTCGCTCCGGGGCGCCGTATGCCGCCAGTTGCCGCCGCTCGCCTTCGGTCGTGAAACTCGCCAGCCAGTGCGCATCGTGCTCGGCGACGCGCTCGATATCGATGCCGACCGGTGCGCCGGCGGCGATGGCAACCGCGACCCCATGGCTGTGCGCGATACTGATGCGCGGGACGGGCGTCGGGGCCGGCCAGGAGGCGACGACGGGCTGGCCATGCGGATCGTTGCGGATGGCGAACGCCGCGGGATGCAGGTCCAGGTCCGCGTTGGCCGTGCGTGCGCGCCAGGCGCGCGCCGCGTCCTTGGCCGCGACGCGCCCAAGGAGCCATTCGAGCTGACGCTGCGGGTAGTGGGCCTTCGCGTCGAACTCGATCATTTCCTCGGCCCGCAGGTAGTGACGTGCCAGCAGGGCGAGGTCGAAACCGGCGATGGTCTGCGCCGCCAGCCATTGGTAACCGATGTCGCGATCGGGGCCGGCCAGCGACCGGGTCTCGCTGAGCAGGCACCGGCTCGGGTGGCGTTGCAGGGCCACGAGTTCCGGCGCCCATTTGAATTGCCAGGACCGCCAGCCGGCGACGCGGAGCCAGGCGCCGCCCGCGCCGTCGCCGATCTCGACGTCCGCGCTGATCATCTTCAGCTGGCGTCCCGTGATCCTGATCGTGACGGGCAGGATGCTGCCTGCGGCCGGCGTCGGGCCATGGAAGTCGAGCCGCCCCAGACCGACAGGGAAGGCGGAGCTGCCGTCCTGCATGCTCCAGACGGCAATGAGCTGGCCGATGGTGTCCAGCAGTCCCGGGTCGCACAGCAGTTGCGGTTGGTCCGAGAAGGTGAACCAGTCCTGCGTGGGCCTGACCCGCAATTGCCCATGCAACCCGTCGGGGCCGATGTGCAGCGGTCCGTGCAGGCACTGGAACCGCGGTCCATGGAACAGGTGGCGGTCCGCATACAGTTGACCGGCGTCGACCGTGGTGCCGGTCGGCGGGAGGATCGATTGCGCCGGCGGCGGGGCCGAATAACGCGTGCCGAGCAATACCGTGGAAGCGATCATGCTCTCGTGCGCGGGCCCGGCCAGCACTTCCACCGCAATGCGTTTGTAATCGGCGTGCTCGTGCCCATGCTCGACCTGGCCCTTGACCGTCAACTCGAGTTCGCCGTTGTCCGACACCGCGATCCAGCGCCGGGCCGTGACGTTTTCGAAGCCGAGCAGGCCATAGCCGGGGGTAAGGCATGCGGCCGCCTCGGCCATCAGTTCCAGGCTGCCCGTCATGGGCACTACGGGATAGCATTCGCGGAGTGGCTTGACCCCCGGGGCATGGACGAAGTTATGGTCCGCCAGGAACAGGTCCGTGTCGAGCGCCAGCCGGCGCGCTACCGTGATGCTGGCGCCGGCCTGGTAGTCGAGGATCCGGTCGACGAACGGCAGCACCGGCGCCGGTTGCCGGGGCGCCGCAGTCCCGGTATCGTCGGCGCGCGCCTGGTGTGCCGCTGCCTCGAACGCCCGGCCCACGAGCGGCGCGCTGCCCGAGACCAGGTAATGATTGGTGGGTGCCATCAGATCTTCTCCAGTACCAGTCCGCCGAGGGTGAGTCCCGGGCCGTAACCGAGGCAGACGACGCGCGTGCCGGGCGCAATGCCGGGTTCGTCAACGATGCCTTTCAGGATGTGGGGAATCGTGGCCGACGACATGTTTCCGTTCTCGCGCAGGACCGCCTTGCCGACGGCGACCTGGTCGTCCAGTAGCCCGAGTTCATCCTGGATGCGTTCGATGATCGTCGGTCCGCCCGGGTGGATCGCGAATACCAGGGCTGGCTTGGCCTGCTCGAAATCGATGCCGATCCGGCCCAGCAGGTCGTCGACGAACGCGTACACGTGGCGCCTGATGACGACCTCCACCATGTCCGACGTCGTTGTCCGGAACCGGTACGGGCCCGGGACCAGGGTCATGGCGTCCGCGGAATCGGGCAGCAGGCGTTCGTTGAACGCTATGACGCGCAGCCCCGGCAATGCGTAGTCGCGTGCATGCGATGGGGTGCACAGCGAATAGTTGATGAAACCGTCGGCGTACAGCGACATCGCGGCAATGTTCGCGGCGCTGAACTCCTCGATGTCGTGGTGGCCGGACAGCAGTTCGGTATGCACGATATCCACGCGCTGCCTGGGCGACGCCGTGCCATTCTGCCCCGATGCGAGGAAGCCATGCGCCATCTTTATCGCGGAGAAAGCGCCATGGCTGTCCACGTGATAGCAATGCGATACGCACGTGGAAAACCATTTTTTTTCCACGACCAGGCGCTCCAGCGGGCTCGGCGCAAGATAGCCCGTGGAGGTCACGTGAATCAGGTCATCCGGCGCAACCGCGGCGTCGCCATACATCTCGCCGAGGCAGTCGCCGACGATCTTCCCGTAATACTGGTGCCGGGTTTTCAGGTCCGCGCCTTTGGTATCCTCCGGGCCGGCGAAGAGTCGCAGGTGCGCGTGCTCGGGATCGGCCAGGAACATGTCGCCATCCATGATGCGGATGTCGGCCAGTTTCGGGAAAAAGACGAGTTGCCGCTGCCTGATCACGGCAGGCGGCACCGCATACTGTTCGAACTTGCCCTGCATGTCGGCCACGGCCTGTTGCTTGCCCTGCCGGGTGGTGATGCCATGCAGCTTGCAATAGCTGCGTGCCATGGCATATGCGGACACCTCCAGGGCAAGCCGTTGAGGCACCGGCGTGGCGACCCTGACCGGGGTGAAATTAACCAGAACTGGATAGTCGTAGTTGTCCATTGCATGCTCCGCTAGTTCGTCAGCCGCAGGGTCGCGATCTGGCCGATGCTGGACGTAATCACGATTTCGGGCTGGCGACGGGGGCCGTGCTCGAGCTCATCCAGGAAATGGCGCTGCCCGGTTGCAGGGGCGATCGGCTGGATCGAACGCGATGCATACAGCCGGCGCAGATCGTCGTTGACCATGCCCGCATCCCACGGCCCCCAGTTGATGGAAAGCGCGTGCAGGTGGGGCCAGGCATGGCTGAGCTGGTCCGCCAGCTTGTTCAATACCTCGTTCGCGGCACTGTAGTCGGCCTGGCCGATGTTCCCGAACCGACCGGCGACCGAGGACAGGAAGACGATGAAGCGCAGGGCGGCAAGGTCCAGCCGTGCCGCAAGCGTCAGCGCGGGCACGACTTTCGTATCGAACACCGAGTCGAAGGTGTCCACGGACTTGTTGAGTATCAGTTTGTCGCTGATCACACCCGCACCGTGGATGACGCCGTCGATCCTGCCCAGGCGCCGGTAGATCTCGTCGAGCAACGCGTTGAACGCCTCGTTGTCCCGCACATCCAGGCAGTGGTATTCCACCGTGCAGCCGCTGTTGCGGAAGGCCGCGAGGTTGGCCGCCATCTCGCGTTCCTTCAGGAGCTGCTTGAGTTCGGCTTCGACCGCCGCCGGCCTGACCTTTTGATGCCGTGACTGGAACCGTTCCGTCAGCAGGTGCCGCAACGCCTGCAGATCCGTCACGTCGCGTGTCAGCTCGTCCTCGTCGCCCGGCAACGGACTGCGGCCGACAAGGACGAGGTGCGGGTGATATTTATCCGCCAGCATGCGCGCAAGGTTCGCGGTAATCCCGTAGGCGCCGCCGGTCACGAGGACCACGGAACCGGGTTCGAGGGCGAATTCCCCGAGATTGTCATGCTCGCGTGCGCGCGGAACGAGATCGATGCGGTAGCGCCCGTCCTCGTCGAACCCCACCTCGATGTCGGGATTCGAACTGAACATCTCGCGCGTGATCCGGGCGGCGAGCTCCGCCGGATCGAGCGCCGGTGCGGCATCGATGCATTTCACCCGGACGTTGGCCCATTCCCGGGCGGCCGACTTCACGACGCCCAGCGTCCCGGCGCTGCCGACCGCGGTATGCGCGCCGCCAGCGAGGCCGAAGCGGCCGTCGAACGATGTCACGTTGATCAATCGGCCGGCGCCGGCGTCGGCACTGCGCCGCAGGGCGGGGCCCAGCACTTTCAGGAGCATGAACAGTGCCAGCGCATCGTTCCTGTGGTCCCACGTCGAGCCACCCTCGTCGGCGCCCATCAGGTTGATCAGGGCCCCGGGCGGCGTCTCGTCCACCCGCAGCAGTTCGGCAAGCGGCGTCACGGCGTCGAGCGAGGAAAGGTCGACCTCGAGGCGCGACGCGTCGACGGCCCGCGTGAATGCGCCGGGCACGACGTGACGAACCTGGCAGCCTTGTTCCTCGAGCCGCTCGCGCAACGCGATCGCGAGGGGCGAGACCTTGCTGACCAGGACAATGGGGACGCCGCCCGGCCAGGCGATCGTCGCGTCCGCGTCCAGCGGTGCGTCGCATGCCTGGACGACATAGCTGAGCACGGGGTCGGACTCTGCCGGTGCATCACGCGACTCCACTTCCTCATCCGGCGACGAAAGTGGAGCCGGCGCTTTTTTTGCCGGGCTCTCCGCTACTGTGGATTCCGCTTCGGGCGCAAGCAGGCGCTCGTACCACGCCACGACTTCACGCAAGGTCTTGAAACCCGACAGCTCCTCGATCAGCTTTTCTTCGTCGCGATCGCCGACGAGGCTGTGGCGTTGCGACAGATTGCTGAAGATCTCGATGCGCTTGATCGAATCGATGCCGAGGTCCGCCTCCATGTGCGCGTCCATGTCGAGCATGTCGACGGGGTAGCCGGTCCGTTCCGACACCGCTTTCAACAGCTCCGCCGAGAATTCGGCGGTCGATGCCGGCCTGGCTTCCCGAGGACTGCCGTGGGGCGCCGCCGACCGCGCTGTCATGGGAGCGGAAGAAGCGGCCAGCGGGACCGCGGCTGGCAGTTCGGGCAGGATGGGCGCCTGCGCGGGCTTGCCGATATGAATGGGGGACGGCGCGGCGCTCGCTGGCGCTGTCGCAAGGCTGGCCACGGTGGCCTGGGGGCGCGGTTCAGGCACGGGATTGACTGGCCGCGTCGACCCGACCGGCAGCACCAGCGGCGGCGCCACGAGGCGCGGACCGATGCCGGCCAGCTGTGCCTGCAGGTCGAGGAACTGGCGGAGGACGTGCTGCTGCTCGGTCTGGAATGCGAGCAGAGATTTCAACGTGTCGTGAAAGTCACCCATGTGCGATGAGGACCCGGGAAATGCTGGCACTGGCATGGCTGCGTCGCCCGATAAATCGGTGGGCAGGGGTTCTCTGCTGGTCATTGTCGTTCTCCGATGAGTAGTTGTGGCGGTGTCTTGCGATACCTGCACCGGGCGCGTGCCCGCCTGCATGTGGGCGGCGGGTACGGACGCAGGCGGTGCCGGGGGCGACGGCTGCGGAGGGGGCGTGCCGGGGCGCGGCGGCGCGGACCAGGGGACGGCCCGGCCGCCGTTCACGCGCCAGACCAACGGGCCGTGCTCGTGGCGCCGGCGCGCTTGCGCCAATGTCTCGTCGAGACCCTGCTCGGCCAGTCCTCGTCCTGAGAACCATTGCCCGAGGTTGATGGGCAATCCCCTGGCTTCCGCCTGCGCCAGCAGCTGTGCGAGTTGTTCCCAACCGTTCCTTCCCGGGGCGTCGAGCGCAAGCACGCAGTGCGGACGCGTGCCAAGGATGCGACCGACCAGGCCGGTCAGCGTCAGGCCCGGCCCGCACTCGACGAACACATGTGCGCCTGCCGCGTACACTGCCTCGATCTGATCCGTGAAGCGGACCGGTTCGGAGATATGTCGCGCCAGCAGCGAGCGCATCTGATCGGGTTCGGGCGGATAGGGGGCCGCGGTCAGGTTGGCATAGACTGGCACGCGGGGCGGCGCGAAGGCGACCGAGTTCAATTCATCGGCCAGGGCAGCTCCGGCCACCGCCATCTGTGGGCAATGGAATGCCGTGCTCACGGCGATCCGCCTGGTGCGCATGCCCTGCTGGACCAGGACCGGCAGCGCCGCCTCGATCGACTCCGGCGTACCGGCGATGATGGTCTGGTCGGGCGCATTCAGGTTGGCCACCGTGACTTGCAGACCGTAGCGGGCGATGGCCTCGTTCGCCCGGTCGCCATCCACGTCGAGGGCCGCCATGGCGCCGGCCGGGGCGCTCGTCGCGAGGCGACCGCGGGCGAGCGACAGGTGCAGCAAGGCCTCACGCGTGATCACGCCGGCCGCGCAGAGCGCGACATATTCGCCGTAGCTGTGCCCGGCAACGAAATCGGGACGCAAGCCATAACTGGTAAGAACGTCGTACGCGGCCATGTTGACCATCCCGAGTGCCGGCTGCGCGACGTCGGTGGCGTTCAGGGCTTGTTGCTGGGCATTGCGGTCGGCGTCGTTGAACGCCGGTCGCGGATAGATATAGTCGGCGATGGCGGGCTGGCCGGGATCGTTCGTTGCCGGCTGGGCGAAACAGGCGTGCAGCGCGGGCAAGTCCGTGACGAGATCGCGCAACATGTTGATGCGCTGCGCCCCCTGGCCTGGAAACAGGAAGCAAACGCCGCCGGGTGCCTCGGTGCTCTCGCGGTAATGCAGGCCGCTCGCCGGATGGATGGGTGTCCGCGAATCGAACTGCGCCAGCGCGTGCGCCAGCCTGCGGCGCAGATCGTCGACGGAGCTGGCCACGACGACCAGGCGGCACGGCTGGCCGCCGTTCGCGCGGCGCAGCACGTGCTGCTCGCGGTACAGCGAGAAGGCCAGTTGCGCCAGGTCGACTTGAGGCGCGCGCTGCAGTTGCTCCAGCAGGTCCTTGATCGCTTGTTCGATGTCGGCGCGGCTGGCGCCGGTAAACGCGAACAGCTCGACGTTGCGGGGCTGCAGGCTGGTCCTGTCGGCCGGCCGGTACGCATTGGCGTACTCGGATAACACCGCGTGGAAATTCGTGCCGCCAAACCCGAAGGCGCTGACGCCGCAGTAGCGCGGGTGGGCGCGGCCGGCATGAAGCCAGGGGCGCGGTTCGCTGTTGACATAAAGGAAGGAGCCCGGTGCAGCGAGCGCCGCCACTGGCCGCTCTACGCCAAGCGTGGGCGGCAGGACGCGGTGATGGAGCGCGAGGGAGGCCTTGATCAGGCCCGCGATGCCGGCCGTGACCTTGGTGTGTCCGATCATGGACTTGACGGAGCCGATCGCACACGCGGGCGCCGGCGCCGAACCCATCACGGTCGTGAGCGCGGCGACTTCCGACTTGTCGCCGAGCGCGGTACCCGTGCCGTGCGCTTCGATCAGCGTAACGAGGTGCGGGTCGACGCCGGCGTCCCGGTAGGCGCGCTCGAGTGCTGCAACCTGGCCTGGCGGATGCGGGGCGGTCAGGCTGCGGTGGCGGCCGTCGCTCGCGCTGCCGACGCCGTTGATGAGCGCATAGATGCGGTCGCCGTCACGCTCGGCATCGCTGAGGCGCTTGAGCACGATCGCCCCCACGCCTTCGCTGATTGCGATCCCGTCGGCGCTTTCGTCGAATGGGCGCGAACGTCCGCGCGGCGACAATGCGTGCGTCTGGGCGAAGCACATGAACCCCAGTGCGCTATTCGTGCAATCGACGCCGGCCACGAGCGCCACGTCGGCCTGGCCGTCGCGCAGCTGCCTGAAACCGACTTCGAGCGCGGCGAGCGAGGATGCGCAGGCCGCGTCGACCGTGAAGTTGCTGCCGCCGAGATCGAGCCGGTTGGCCACCCGTCCTGCGATGACGTTGCCGAGAATGCCGGGAAAACTGTCCTCGGTCCACTTCGGCAACTCCTTGTCGAACAGCGTATCGATGATGTGATCGCGGGTTTCCTGGGACAGCGACTCCACCCGCGCGAGATACAGCGGCAGTACGGTGCGCAGGTTGTAGAGCGTGCCCAGGTCGTTCATGCCGCCGACGGCCACGATGCATGCCGTGCGGTCGCGTGCGAAGGGCCGCTGGTCCAGGCGTGCATCCTCGAGCGCCTGGCGGGCGACTTCGAGCGTAAGCAGCTGGGCCGGCTCGATCGAACCGAGCGTTGCCGGTGCGATACCGTAGCGCTGGGGGTCGAATGGCATGTCGTCCAGGAATCCCCCCCATTTCGAATACACTTTGTCGGCGACGCCGCGGCGCGCCTCGAACAACTGGGCGGCCGGCCAGCGGTCGTCACTCACTTCCCGCATGGCGTCAAGTGCGCGCATGATGTTGTGCCAATAGGCCTGCAGCCCCTGTGCCTTGGGAAAATGCGCTGCCATGCCGATGATGGCGATCGGTTCGCTGGCTGCCGCGGGCTCGGCGTCTTCGCTGCGCGGCACGTGTTCCTGCAGGAGCCGCATGCTCGCACCGGATACGGCGTCGTGCAGCTCCGCCAGGCTGCAGGTCTCGGCACGCAGCCGCGCGACATCGCCCAGCATGTACAGTCCGTCGCGTCGTTGTGCGTCTTCGTCGAGGGTAATGTAGCGCTGGCTTGCAGGCACATCCGGATCGCCGTTGCGCGCGACGCCTTTCGAGGCGATGCGCAGACGGCCGATGTTCATGAGCTCGAGCGCCATCAGCGTGTCTTCGTCTGACTTGCTTTCCAGGACGAGCTGGCGCCGCAGCGCCTCGAATTCGTCGCAGAATGCGGTCCTGGCGCAGCGGGTGTAGATACCGACGCCCGACTGCAGCAACGCGGTCTCCTTGCACTGCATGGCCTGGCGCTGGAATTCCCCGACGATCGCACCGCTTGCAACGATCTCGTGGGTGAACAGGTACGCGGTACCCATCAGCACACCGACCTTCATGCCCCGCGCGCTCAGTGGTGCGGCAATGAGCGCGACCATTGCCGCCGATAACGCGTCATGGACGCCGCCGGCAAACAGGACGTGCACGGCCTCCGGATCCTTGATGTCCGCGCTGGCCAGGATGCCGACCGCTTGTTCCCACAGCACGAAGCTGCTGCGCGGGCCCGTGTGCCCGCCGCATTCGCTGCCTTCGAACACGAAGCGCCGCATGCCGCTCCCGAGAAAACTGCGCAACAAGCCGGGTGACGGGACGTGCAGATAGGTGACCGTGCCGAGTTCTTCGAGCTCGCGGGCCTGGCCCGGACGGCCGCCGGCGATGATCGCGAACGGCGGCCTGATCTCGCGCAGCACCGCCAGCTGTTCCTCGCGTAGCTCGCGCGGTACGAATCCCAGGATGCCCACGCCCCAGGGCATCGTGCCCATCAGTTCGCGGGTCGTGCGCAGGAGGGCGGCGACCTCGGGACCGCGCAGCACCGCGAGAGCGACGAATGGCAAAGCGCCCGCCGCGGCGACATCCCTCGCGAACGGCGCGACGTCGCTCACGCGCGTCATCGGGCCCTGGGCGATCGGAAAGCGCGTGCCGTGGGATCGTGCGAGCGGGCCGTCGGGCTGCAGTGCCTGCAGGGTGTTCGCCTGCCGCAGCCGGTTTTCGATGGCGTCCCGGATCGCGGTGACGATGCGACCGACCGTACCGAAGCGCGTTCCGAGGGGCTCAGCGAGACCGATGTCGGCCCCCGCCGGGATGATCGGGTCCCCGGCGTCGAGCAAGCCGTTCAACAGGGCGTCCTGCCATTCCTCGCCCTGTGCAACCATGCGTTCGATCTCGCGCTGGCGGACACGTCCACTCCGGCTGAAGCAGCGATAAGGCGTGTCTTCGCTGCCGACCAGCGCAGTCTCGCTGCCGTCGATCCCCGACCATGCGATATTCGCGGGCGGGCAGGGTGCTTCGGCCGTCTGCCAGAGCTGTTCGCCGATGACGACACCGCGCGCGCCAGCCAGCATGACGGCCGCCGCCGTGTGCGGACCGATACCGCCCTGGATCCAGTAAGGAATTGCCAGCTTTCCCGCGCACTCCTGCGTCAGCATGAACGCCGAGCGGCGGCACACGTGGCCTCCCGCCTCATTGCCTTTGAGGACCACCCCGTCGAAGCCCGCGTCCTGTGCCGCCTGGGCCTCGGCAAGATCGCATGCTTCCAGCAGGACGGCGCGGGCGATTTTGCGCCCGGTCCTGGCTGCGGCACGAAGGTCCCCGGAACGCACGCCAGCCAACTGCAGCACGGGCGCGCGTGTTTCGAGGCCGCTATCTCCCGCCAGGTGGTTGAGGACGTCATGCCTGGCCTGGAGCAGGTCGAATCGGAGCCCCCAATTCGCCGCCTGACTCGACCAGCGTGCGACTTCGGCGACGGCCGCCGCCATGTCGGCAGGTGGCGTCCTGATGCCGAGGTCGAGGATACCAAGCGCGCCCGCGCGGCTCGCTGCGATGGCAATCTGCGGCGCCAGCCGGAATTGCGGGCTGAGCGCGATAATCGTTGGTAGTTCAGTCTTTACCGCGTTTGACGCATTCATGAGGATCTCCACGGTGTCTCTTCAAATAGGCGGTTGACCGCCCGCTCAGGCATGAGGGATGACCATCAACGCCCCTTTGGAAAATACCTGCCAGAAATTCGTTGGATCATGGCGGACGCGTGAAGACCGGCCGCCCGTGGAACGGCGGGATCTGGCAGGTACGCGGACCGGAAATGCCAACGATTGATGGGTGCGCATTGATATGCAGACGCCGCCGCCGGGCTCGCGATACACCAGCGCGCACGCCGGCGTGCGCGCGTCGACCTTGGCCTCGTCCGGCCAGCCATGGGGCAAATCCATCGGTCCGTCGTCGCAACCCACCACCTGCAGCCTGCCGGCCTCCGGGCGCAGTGCTTGGGTGACGGGCACGAACAGGAACGGCGGCTCGAGGACATCGAACACCGCTGCTTCGAGCTGTGGACCGAGGCCGGGATCGAACTTCACGTAAGCTGCCCCGGCTTTCAGGATCGCCAGGATTGCGCGCACCTCGGCAATCGAAGGTTCGAGTCTGACGATACAGAAGCACCCCGCGTGCAGGCCACGACGCTGCAAATACAGTGCGAGTTCGTCGGCCTGATGGTCGAGCTCACCATAGGTCAGCAGCTGGTTGCCTGCCTTGACTGCAGGCGCACCAGGGAATGTCTGCGCATTCACTTCGAAGCGGCGCTGCAAGGGAAGTGAATGCAGATTATTTATCGTCACGCATCCGTAATCCGATGGATGCAGTGTCCTGCATAATTTTCTGAGGATGTGTAATTCACTTCTATATTGCGGTGCAGTATACAAAGTGTCGTCATCGAGGAATAATGAAATATTACCCCGGGCCGGTATTCTTGCGAGTTCCAGTCCAACGTGCATTTCTCTCTCCCGGTCATTCCATGGGCGCTTGGTTCACGGCTCTACAGGACGGCTCTTTCATTGCTTGACGGTATGTTCTGGCATGAGTTGTTCTGGTGCGACTTGCGCTGGCATGGGGGCGGCGAGCGGCAATTCTCCTGTTTGTTTTTTGTGCTTGACGCTGCGTTTCTTCAGGCTGTTGCTGAGTTCCGAAATCAGTTCCGTGGCCACGAAAATGATCTGATTGACACTGAGGCCGGTATGCAGCATCTCGCGATAGAAAGCGCGGGCCAGCATGCGCGCGAACTGGTTCGGATTTTGCATGATCCCATTCATTAACTGCTTGACTGCCGAGTCATTGGATTGGGCGATCGCCAATTGGGCAAATCTCGAGTTGAGAATATTCTGCAGTTGGATCACCTGAATGGACTTCGTCACCAGCGGTGTGAGCACACTGAAAAGTTGCAGGTCTTCTTCTTTGAATCCGCCCGGCTGCAATGAGAGTGATGCATGGATGACTCCAACGATTTTTCCTTGTAAAACAATCGCGGATACCATGCTTTCGGTCGTGCCGTGGACATCATAGGCGCGCTCCGGAGCGGCGGAGGTCTCGCTGACGGTCGCTGCATAGATCACGGGTTTCTGATTCGCCAGCAGCTCGGGCAGCGGACCGAATTGAGGCCCGCTATCGAGTGGCGTCTGCGAAAGATCGCACTCGGCCAGGATCAGGATGCTGCAGCCTTTCGCGGAGAGTATTCGGGCAATGACCTCCGACAGGGCATCGAGACACTCCTTCATGCTCCCTTCGGGAGAGAATCGGGAGAATTCTTCCCTTAACCGGGAAGCGGTCTTATCACTCAGCATCATGGCATCCTCATAAGATTATTCAGCATCCGACTTATACATCCTGATGATTATTATGTTTTCGATGGTGAATGACGTGGGGCGTGATTACTGTCGTTAATTGAATTCGTGCCGACTGGCAATAGTTATTCTGGTGCTTCTTGCTAACCACAGTCACATGTCGTGCGTATGATTGTTGAATCCAGTGCGTGCGCTTGTAATCATTGCCATAAACCTTAATTAGACATTATCACCTGTTGAATGTGGCTGTTTGATTGCAGTCAAACCGGCGGATAAGCTCGGCCGCGCATAAAGAGACGGCGGCGCGATATTCCAGGACATGTCGTGAAAGCACAACTTTGGTGCGTCGTGTTGGTGATAAAACGGAAGAATATATCTATTTTTGCTGCGGCGCACCATGAATTCAGAGATGACTTGATGGGGGCCGGTCGATGACTGGTTTCAGGTAATGCAGAGCTTGCCAAAAAGCGAAAATCCGGATATGCCATTCCATCCAGGCCGTTTAATGATTCAAGGAATCTAAGTTTAAAGAATTGAAATTATCCGAATGAACCGGCCGACCTTGTGAATTGCGCTTTGCCGGATGAAGCATGGGATCGTTGAATTCGGCCTTGCGGGCAGTGTTTCGGGAAATTGCTCATTCGTGGACGCGAAGGTGGAAGCGGGTTGTGGCTTGATGAACGATCGCTTTCGCTCGTCAATGCCGGGCCGCCGCGGCAAGGACATCGGCGGGGCAGGGATCGGGCACGTTCATCGTTACGGGAAGCTGCGCACCTGGACAAGCGAACGGGAGGATGGTCCGTGCGACCCGCCACAGATGCGCGCTGGTGGCGCCCGGTCGGCACGGCACCATGGTGTGAAGCAGCTGGCGGCGTAGTGTGGTTCTCGCGGCCTTCGACCGCCGCGCGTAGCGGTTGAAGTGGCGCGGTGATCGCCGATACCGTGGAGGTGCGCTTGGCTTTTTTACCGGAATAAGAAGACAGGATAGGTGACGTCTCCTTATTCCTCCGGAATCAGACTTTCTCCAGTATCAGGCCGGACACCGTCAACCCAGGTCCAAAACCCAGGCACAGCACGCGCGTTCCTGGCCGGATGGCTTTTTCGTCCAGAATCGCTTTCATTATGTGCGGAATGGTCGCAGAGGACATGTTGCCGTTTTCATGAAAGACCGACTTGCTGAACGAGACCTGATCTTCGCGCAGGCGCAGTTCGTTCTGGACATGCTCGACGATTTTCGGCCCACCCGGGTGGATCGCGAACATCATCGAGTCCTTGTCGCGCTCGAAGTCCATGCCGATCCTGCGCATCAGGTCGGTGGCAAAAGCGTAGACATGCCGCTTGATCACCACCGGCACCATGACAGACAGGGTCACCTGGAACTGGTGGTCGGTCGGCATCATTGTGATCGCATCGGCGGCGTCGGGCAGGAGTTGCTCGTTCAAGGCGAGGATGCGCAAGCCCCGCAGGCCGTGCTCGCGCGCGTAACTCTCGGAGCACGCCGAATACTTGATGAAGCCGTCAGCAAACAATGTCATGGCGATGATGTTTTCGATACCGCTGTCCTCGATGTTGTGATGACCGGACAGGAGCTCGGTATGGACGATATCGATCCGCCGTTTGGGGGGAGCGGCACCGGTAAGCGACGAGGACAGGAAGCCGTGCGCCATTTTGATCGCGGGAAACGCTCCATAGCAGTGTTTATGGTAGCAATGCGTTACAGCGGTATCGAACCATTCCTTGTGTGCGACCACCCGTTCCACCGGGCTGGGTGCCAGGTAGCCGGAACTGGTCACATGGATCAGGTCGTCCGGACCGGTCATCGTATCGGAGTACATGTCCGTGACGCAGTCGTTCACGATTCTTTCATAGCTGAGGTGGCGGGTTTTCAGGTCGGCCCCCTTCGTATCGTCGGGGCCGGCGAACAGCCGCAGATGCTCCTGCGTGGGTTCTGCCAGCACCACGTCGCCATCGGAAATGCGGATATCGGTCACTTTTGGAAAGAAGACCAGCTGCCGCTGCCTGATCTGGTCGGACGAGACCGCGTATTTCGCGAATCGACTTCTCATGTCGGCCAACGCCTGGCGCTTGCCGTCCTTGCTCTCGATACCGTGCACCTTGCAATAGCCACGGGCAAGGCCGAATGCCGATAGCTCCAGCGCGAAACGTTGCGACACCGGTTTGGAGACCTGTATGGGTTTGAAATCGACCAACACCGGATTGACATCTGTATTCATCATGGCCTCCTTCTGCTCTCGGGGGATAACGCATTGATCAGGTCCAGGCCTCAGCTTATCGCCAAGTCCGCTGCATAAGGACGCGTATGCGATTTCGTTGATCCGACTCAAAGCTCAGCCATGGGATGTTTTGAAAAGAAATAACCCAGGATCAAAAAATGTTGCTTGCAAAAGTAACGGGTCAGCCGACGCCAGGACGGTTTTGTGTTGTGCGACGCAAAATGTGGGGCTTGAACAACGGTTTTCCGGACTCGGCGGAGGCGCCGCGCTTCGGTTCATGCGCGTGCCGTTCAGAGGGGAAAACGTGGGGGCCGGGCCGGGCGACGACGCGGTAGGCGTTGTGGTGCGATCGCAGCAATCTCAGCCAATCATTGATCAAACCAAAACCTTGGCAAGATTGAACGTGCAAGAGTGAGCGTTGTAAATTTTTCTTTTGAAAATTCTTATTATCAACTTCTGTTGGGGAAAAAATAATGCGACAAATCAATCTTTCACTTGCACTGTTCGTCATGGCAGTCGTTTCCGGCTGCGGCGGCGGCGATTCCAGCAATACGACCACGGATGCCGGCTCGGTGGGCTCCACCCCGGGCGGAAGCGGCACCGCGAAACCGACATTCGCTGCCCAGGTGACGTTCGGCGACAGCCTGGTCGACGTCGGCAGCTATGCGGTCGGGGGCATTCAGGCATTGGGCGGCGGTAAATACACGATCAATGGAAACAATACGACGGTGAGCCCGGCCCTGGACGGGAAGAACTGGACCGAAGTCCTGGCGAGCCAGTTGAAACTGCCGGCACCGTGCGCGGCCCAGACCGGGCTGGAAGGCGACGCCGCCAAGGGTTTCTCCATACCGGTTACCAACCACGGCGGTTGTTTCGCCTATGCCCAGGGCGGCGCCCGCGTGAGCAACCCGGTGGGGCCCGGCAACAAGCAGACCGGATCCGCGCTGGGACTGCTGACGCTCCCCGTCGCGGCCCAGGTCGCGAACCATCTCGCCGCCAACGGTGGGAAGTTCAAGGGCGACGAAATCGTCGTCGTCATGGCCGGCAGCGCGGATGCGCTTGCTGAACTGGACAAGTTGAAGGCGGATGCGACTGCAGCCGGCGAAGCTGCCGGCAAGGAGGCCGGCGACAGGGTGGCAAGGAGCGTGTTTGCGCTCTCGCTCACTGGCCAGTTGCTCAAGGCCGGCCTGAATTCCGTGAATGCATTGCGAGCGTCCGATGCATTGATTGCCGAGCTCGCGAACCCGAACCACACGCCCGACAGCCTGGCGCTGGTCCTGGTGGCAGCCTCGCTGCCGCATCCGGGCGATCCCCAGCCCCAACCGGGCGGCACGACGCCCGACTGGCCGTTCCTCATACCCCAGATGATCGCCACGGCGACGGCTGACGCCAAGGCCGCCGCGGCCCCGATTGCTGCCAGTGCCGCGGCGAAGGCCGGCGCCGACTATGCCGATGCAAATGGCCCGCGCGTCGTGGCCGCCATGACAAGCGCCGCGGCCGACCTCGCTGCACTGGTCAAGACCAGCATCGTCGGGAAGGGCGCGAAATATGTCGTGGTCAATAACCTTCCGGACCTGACAATCAGCCCATTCGCGCTAGCGCAGCCTGCGTCGTCCCAGGCACTGATCAAGACGATGGTCACCGCTTTCAACGACAGGCTCAAGGCTGACCTGGCCGGTCAGGCCGGCATCCTGTTGATCGACGTGGCGAGCGTCAGCCGTGCCCACGCGGCCGACTCGAAATCCTTCGGCCTGACCAGCGTCACCACGCCGGCTTGCGGCGCCAACGCGCTTGGCGCCGTCCTGAATTCGCTTGCGTGCAATGCCAGCAATACGATCGGTGGCGACGTCAGTCATTTCATGTTTGCCGATGGCATTTATCCGACGCCATTCGAGCATTCGTTGATCGCCAAGTATGTAGCCGACCAGATGACCCTCAAAGGTTGGCTGTAGATCCTGCGGGAGCGACGCTGGCCGCTACCGCGGCCGCGTCGCTGCATGACCGCTTGTGATGTTGTTCACGCGTGACAAAGTCTAGTTCCTGCAGGAAACAACCGGTGAGCCGATGCTAATATATGCACCTGCTCATCCGCGCGATCATGCAAATCTTTAACTTCCTCCTGCTGGCCGGTGCCGTGACGGCGCTGTTCCTGGCCTCCGTCGCCTGGACCCGCCGTCACGCCCCCGGGGCGCCAGCGCTGCTGGCCATGCAGCTGAGCGCGGCCTGGTGGCTGACCTGCTACGCGCTGCCGTTCGCGCGCCTGTGGCCGGACGACGGGATGTTCCTGCGGATGCGCGTCATCTTCCCGGCCGTCGTCGCGATCGCGCCGCTCACGCTGATCTTCGTGCTGAGCTACACGCGCGGCACGAACAAATGGCCCCGGTCGCGGCTCCTGGCGCTGGCCATCGTGCCTGCCGTCGTGGTCGCGGCCGCGCTGTCGCCCCTGCACGACCTGTGCTTCGGCACCTGGCGCGGCGAGTCCACGGACAGCATTTTCCGGATGGGCCCCCTGTTCTGGGTCCATTCGTTGTACAGCTACGTAGTGGTCGCGAAGTCGGTGCTTGCCCTCGTGGCCGCGTACGACCGGGGATCGCGGCACGTGCGGCGGCAGACGCGCATCCTGCTGGGCGCACTGCTCGTCCCGATCATCTGCAACGTGACCTTCATCGCCGGCGTGTCCCCGCCGGATCTCGATCCCACCCCGATCGGCCTGGTCGCGAGCGGCATCCTGGTATCGCTGGCGATCTTCCGCCGCGGCCTGTTCGATCTCGTCGCCGTGGCGCGTGAAAAGATCGGCTCGGCCATCACCGACGGCTTCATCGTGATCGACGCCCAGCGGCGTGTCGTCGAAAGCAATGCGGCGCTTCGGCGCATGTTCGACATCGGCCAGCCGGTCAAGCCGGGCCGCCTGCTCGGCGACCAGCTGGCCGAGCTGGATGAACACGTGGCCCGCCTCGGCAATGCCCCGACGACGACGGAATTCGTGCATGGCGGTGCGCGGCATCTCGAACTGCGCACGTTCGCCATCGGCGACGACGACGGCAACGCGATCGGCGCCGTCCTGATCGTCCGCGACGTCACCGAAGCGCGGACGACGTCGCTCGCCCTCGAGCAGGCGAACGCGCAGCTCAAGGCCCAGCTGGACACCATCCAGTCGATGCAGGCGCAGTTGCAGGAGCAGGTCATCCGCGATCCTCTGACGGGGCTGTACAACCGCCTCTATCTGACGGACGCGCTGGCGCGCGAATTGACGTGCAGCGCGCGGACCCGGGGCTCGTTCGCGGTCGTCATGATCGATGTCGATCACTTCAAGACGGTCAACGACGTGCACGGCCATGCGCTCGGCGACGCGATGCTGCGCGCGCTTGGGAGCCTGCTCCGGCAACAGGTCAGGCCGACCGATTCCCCATGCCGGTACGGCGGCGAAGAGTTCGTCGTCATCATGCGCGACGTGACGCTCGACCTGGCCATCGAACGCATCAACGAATTGCGGGTCGCGTTTTCCGCCCTGCGTTTCGCGTCCAACGGTGCCGATGTCGGCAGGTCGTTCTCGGCGGGCGTCGCGCTGTTTCCGCTGCATGGCCGCGACGAGGCGACCCTGCTGGCCGCAGCCGACGCGGCGTTGTATGCGGCCAAGGCCGCGGGCAGGAACCAGGTCTGCGCGGCGGCTGGGCGCGTTTCGAATCCTCGGCCCTTGTCGCTCGGCTGACGTTGCCCGCGGCTGCGCGGCTGCGCGTCAGCGCGTCAGCGCAGGTTGACCGCCGCCAGCTTGCCGGCGCTCGTCAGGATATACAAGACCCCGCGCTGCGAGATCGCCAGGTTGCCGCCCTGCGGATACGTCCACACCACCTTGCGCGTGTTCAGGTCGACCGCCTGCGTCGCGGTGGACGAACTCACGAAGGCAAGGTTGCGCGTCACGATGACGTTCGAGAAGTCATTGTTGCCCAGGTCGACAGTCCACAACAGGTTTCCGTTCGCCGGTGCGTGTGCCTCGAGTGTGCGGCCGTTCGCGCCGAATGCGTACACGGTGCCGTTACCGTAGGCGGCCATGCCGAATGTGTAGCCGTCCAGCACCCACGCGCGCGCGTGGGTGGCCAGGTCGAACGCCATCAACTGTCCGGACGCGACGATCGCCTGTCCCGTACCGGTCAGGACCACCGGGGCGGCCGTGAAATAGGTGCTGTACGGGTAGGGCGCGCCGATGGCATAGGCGCTGCCGCCGTCGGCGGCGTCGAACACCTTCAGGATGTTGTCGGGCGTACTGTACGTGTAGACGAATCGGCCATCGGTGGCTGGGCTCCAGCCTTCCTCGACCGTCGAGGGGACCGTCCAGGCGAACTTGCCGTCCTGGTCGGCATATTTGGCGAGGCCGCCGTAGTAACCGTCGATCGAGTACACGTCGGTGCCGACTACGGTAGGGGCCGAGTAATTACTCCATTGCGAGCTCATCGCGGTTTGCTTGAGCAGCGCGCCCGTCGCCTGGGAATAGACCCACAGATAGGTGTCCTCGTGCCCGGTGGACGTGACGTAGACACGGCCGTTCGCCGCTGCCGGCGGATTTACGTGGTTCAGGTTGGTGAGCTCGACTTTCCATGCGATCGTGCCCGAATCCTCGGAGATCGCCAGCAGTTCCCATTGCGTGTTCGCGCCCTGGCGGACGATGAATACCCGTCCGTTGTCGATGGCCGTCGATGCGTATCTGTTCTCGGAATTGACCGCACTGGACAGCTGCCAGCGGCGCGTGAACGTGGCGGGATCGAAGCTGGCGTCGACAAATCCCGTATGGGCCGCGTTGCCCTGGTACGTCGTCCAGCTGCCCAGCCCGTTCACCGGGGCGAGCGCGGACAGATTGGTTGGCGACTTCACGTTCACGGTGAGCGGCAGCGTCCACGGCGAGCCGGCCACGGGACGTTGGCAGGTGCGTACGTCGTCATCGCACATGCGCAACTGCAGGTTACTGTTGTACGTGCCCACCGCGAGGGCGTTGCTGGTGGCGGTCGAGAGCGTGAACACGTAATGGCCGTCCGGCGCGAGCGTCATCTGGTCGGGCGGGGTCACGGTGAGGCTGGCGGGATCGAATACGCCGATACTGGCGACGCGCCTCGCGAGTTCCTTGTCCAGTTGTGCTTCGAACGTGACGGTGGTCGCCGCGCCGGGATAGGTCGTCACGCTTAGGCTAGGCACCGACAGGGTCAGGCGCGCCGCCGCATCGGTCCTGGATTTGACCTGCACCGTCAGGGGCACGTGCCAGGGCGACCCGGGGAACGGTTTGGCGCAGGTGAGCGGTGCATCCTCGCACACGCGCACCTCCAGCGAGGTGGTATGGGTGCCGGCGCTGAGGTTCGGGGAGGTACGGAGCGTGGCGACATAGGACATCGCCGAGGCGCCCGACACCGATACGTCGGTCGTGACCACGCCTTTCGTGTCGATGATGCCGATGTTGAAGGACTGGGCAAAGGTGCGGCTCGACGTCGCCGTCACCGATACGGGCATGCTTTCTCCTTCGTACTGGCTAACGGTCGGTGCCGCCGGATCGAACGTAAGCCAGGCCCCGTCCGGATTGCTGGCCCCGGAACCGGACCCGCCGCCACCTCCCGAGCCGCCGCCGCCGCATGCGGCCAGCGTGAACGCGAGCGCGCACGCGAGCAAACCTCGCACATTTACCTTCATCACATTTCCTTGACTAAAATGATTGCAAAAACGACATTTTAATCGGGAAACGTTTTCGGGTGTAAATATATGTAACTACGCCATCACGCCTTGGCCAAAAAACTTCCCAGCGTCGCCAATAGCGTCGCCCCATCTACACCGTCCGGGTCGGCTTCGTCCACGGTAGCTGGAATCACATCCGGGTTATAGCCCTCCCACAGCGGCTTGATCAACCCCGCGCCTTCACCCAGCAGATTGCGCACGACGCCGAACGCGGTGCGCGGCAGCTCCAGCGTGGCCCATTCCGCGGTCGCATTGGCCGGCCCCGTCCCGACGGGCACGCCCAGCCGCGTGGCCATCAGCGCCCGCCGGAACTGGCGCAGCCTCTTCGAATAGCCGTCCTCGATCACGCGGTCGAACGAGCCCAGGTCGGCGGCGCCGTCGAACGTCATGCCGCGCCGCCGGAAGTGGCTCGTGCCGACGAGGGAATACACGTCGTCGACGATCACCACCGCACTGCGGATGGCGGTCGCGCGGCCGGGAAAGCCGAGCGGGTGGAACACGGCCAGCCGGTCGCTGATGATGCCCGGGAATGTCGAGACGAGCGCCTTGCGCGCCCCGATCGCCTGCTGCACGAAGGTGTCGAAGTTCATCGGCGGGCCGCTGTGCGCGAAATCGGTGTCCCACGGCAGCGCCACCACCACGCGCAGGTCGCGGTGATCCGTCATGCGGTCGATGATCACCTGGGCCAGGTCGAGCATGTGGGGCGGCATGCCGCCGTTGTCGGCGGCCGTGGGGGCGAACTGGGCGCTTTCGATGTAGACGAGCTCACGCGCTTCGCCCAGCGCGCGCCGCAGCGACCACAGGGCGTCGCGCCGGCCGTGCTTCGCCACCCAGTATTCGCGTCGGATCTCGCGCAGCAGCCGGTCGCCGTTGGGCGAGTTCACGGTCGGCGGCGGGCCGGCCGGATTGACGGCGTTCGAGACCGCGTCGACGATGTCCTGCACCGTCGTCGCATCCTCGAAAGCCGATTCCGGCGCCAGCGACAGCTCGGGCGTGTCGCACACGGCCGCGATGGACTGCAGCGCCGCGCCCATGCGCGTGCCGGCGTTCGGCGCCGCATCGTTCGGCGGCGTGGCCGGTTCGTTCATGTTGTTGCCGGCGCCGTACAGGATCCAGCCGTCCAGCAACGTGGGCGCGCCGGGGAAGGGCAGCGGCGGCTTGGCGCGGCGCAGCGCGTGCCACGCGAAGTCGTAGGCCAGCGCACCCGTCACGCGCGCGCCCGCCGCGTGGATGTCCGGACCGGCCGGGTTGCCGGGGTTGCCCTGCGTGTGCTGGGCGGAGCGCGACTCCGGCATCCAGCGCGCGCCCGTCACCACGGCCTGCCACGACAGCGCGCCGTTGCTCGCGGCAGCATCCGGGATGCCCGCCGCGACGATCGTCTCGAAGCGCGCCATCAGCGGCAGGCGCGGACCCACGCGCGGGATGCTTTCGGAGGCGAGGCTGCGCGACAGCGCGGCCAGGGTGCCGCCGTTTGCGGCCGGCGTCGTGCGGGGGAGGCCGAACAGCGGGACCGGGCACCAGCCCCGCATCTCGGGCGGCACCAGCGGCAGGCGGTCGGTGCCGCCGAACGTGTTCACGGGCGGCGCGACGGGCGGGTCGACGGGCACGCGGATCCCGCTCCACAGCTTGCGCTGGCCGCCGCGCACCGTCACGACGATGTCCACGTCGATCCGGATGCCGGGGCTGTGCGGATCGCCCGGGCCCAGGCCGAACGGGTTGGCCAGCAGGATCCTCACGTCGTTCGTGCCGTCCGCCAGGGCCGCGCCGCCGTCGCCGCGCACGAACGAGGGCTGCTTGCCGATGCTCGCGATCTCGGCGAAGCGGCGCGCGTACACGCGGATATGCGCATCCTTCGGTGCGGCCGCAGCCTTCACGGTGAAGAGGACGTCGGGTGACGCGGGACCGGCCCACGCGGCGCTCGCGCCCTGGCCCGGCGACACGTTCGTGGCCGCACCCGGTCCGGGCGACGGTGGCGGCGGGAAGGCGGGCCACGCGACCGTCGTGCCGGGCGCCGGCGCGGGCGGCAGGCCGAACGCGGCGAACGCGGGCGAGCAGGCGTAGACGAGGCCCGTGCCTGCCGCCTGGAAGCGCGCCAGCACGCCGTCGGCGAGCGCCCACGTGTTGACGCCGTCGACCGCGTAGTCGATCGCGACGCGGTCGCGCACCTTCGGCACCAGGTCGGCCGGCGTCGTGCCGTCGTCGCCGGGAATGGTGTTGCGCGGTGCGGCGTCGCGGTTGCCCAGCAGATGCCACTCGGGGTCGACCACGACCACGCGCAGGAACTGGCGTGCCAGCGTCGGCCCGGTCGTGGCGGGGAACGGCGGCGAGGGCAACGTCGCGGGCAGCGCCGGCATGGACAGCGGCGTGCGGTCCAGCGTGCCGCGCGTGGCGAAGCCGAAGCGCAGCACGCCATTGTCGCCGCTGCCCGCGGCGATGGTCTGGTTGGCCGCCAGCGTGGCATAGCCCGTCGCATGGTTGACGGGCGTGGTCGACGGGCCGGGCGAGACGACGTTCATCGCGTTGCCGGGCCGCGTGGGCCGGTACAGGTTGCCGTGCAGGTCGGCGAACTGCACGAGGATCGCGCCGCTCGTGGGCAGCGCGGCGATGGCAGTGAGGCCGCCGGCATCGCCGACCGTGCCCGGCGCCTTCGGATAGCGCAGTCCCGGCAGGCCCTGGACCAGGTCCGCGAACATGGCCGCCACGGCCACGGGGCAGATGATCAGGCCGCGCGCATCGTGGAACGAGACCACGAGCGACGCCGGCAGGCTGCCGTCCTTCGGCGGCGGCACGGGATCGCCGGCTTCGATGCGGCGCGGGGTCTCGTCCGGCGGGGACGTCAGCCGGAACAGCATGGCGACGGGCAGCGGGTGCGCGAGCGTGCCGCCGTTGGCATAGCGCGCGGCGGCGAGGCGGAACAGGCGTTGCTGCGCATGCGGATGCAGCCGGATCACGCCGCAGTACGCATCGATCGGCTGGCCCTGCGCATCGGTGAACTCGTTGCCATGGACATGCCACGTGATCATGCCGCCGAACGGACATTCCGCATTCGTCAGCGCCAGCGTCAGCGCGACCGGATCGAACGTGGGCGCCGACGTCGTGGACCAGCGCGGCGCCAGCTGCAGGCCGGTCAGGCCGAGCGTTTCGAGGCCGTCGGCCTGCAGGCGGTTCTGCGCCTGCGCAGTGGTGAACTGGGTGATGTCCATGGTAGCCCGTCCTCTGTATTTCGCGACCTGTTATTTCGCGACCTGTTCGGCAAACCGTCCGTCCGGCGCGGTGATCCGCACCGTGACGCTCGCCACCGCGCCGTTGAACGTCAGGCCGTAGCTGGTCGCGCCGTGCGCGCTGTTCAGGCGGACCAGTTGCCACGGCTGGCCGGGCAGCGGCGACTTGCCGGCCACCGGCACGTCCGCCAGCGCCATTTCGATCACCGTCACCTGGCCGGGCAACTTGATGATCGGGCCGCGCAGCACGTCGAGCGCCTCCAGCGCCACTTCCTTCCTGGCGAGGATGGCCGCCACGCCGTGCGGCTGCACGATCGGATGCGGCACCGGCGCCGGCGTCAGGATCGGCTTTTTCGGCGCGGCGACGGTGACCCTGATCGTGTACTTGCCGCCCGCGCGCGGCGGGATCGGGGCGCTGGAGCGCCACGTGGCGTTGACGACGTTCGGCTTCACGACGTGCATCTCCAGGTCCAGCACGTCCGGCGCGGGATCGACGGGGCCGGACGCCACGGTCAGCACGCGCTCCGTGCCGCGCCCGAGCGGATCCGTCAGGCGCACCACGACGGCCACGCGGTCGTCGACCGAGCCGCGCCTGAGCCGCAGCGCGTACTGCGTGGCGCTGGTGCGCCACGTGCCGCTGATCGGCGGCGCGGGCGGCGCGGCGGGGACGGCCTGCAGCTCGAACGCTTCCAGCAGCAGCGGGTCCGGGGCCGATTTCGACGGGTCGCTCAGGACCTGCGCGTCGACCGTCAGCTTGTGCGGTCCCAGCGCCGTCTTCGGGACGGGCGCGGTGCTCGTGAAATGCACCAGCACGTCCTGCACAGGACCGCCCGGCCACTCGGCCGTCAGCGGCGACAGGTTCGGCGGCCCATCGGGCGGGATCACCACCGACATCGCGTTCGATGCGGGCGAGCGGCCCGGCAGCAGGGCGCGGTCCGGGTCCGGATGTGCCCACGCGATGGCGCGGTACCACACTTTTTTCCAGGAGCCGTCCGGCTGGTCGGCGCCGGTCGCATCGGCCAGCGCGGCGGCATCGTCTTCCAGGCCGTGCACGGTCCAGCCCCCGCCGCCCGCTTCGATGGTGGCGACGGGCGGGCCCATGGTGTCCAGTTCCATCGCGGCCGCTTCGACCCGCGTGCGGAACAGCTGGTAGCGCGCGACGCGGGCGCCGGGCTGGCTCGCGAGGTCCACGTGCACCGCGAACTTCGGCGTCGCGGCCGGCTGGTCGACGCGGCGGATCTCCAGCCGCGGCGGGGCCGGCGTGGCGATGTCCGCCGCCGCGATGGCGACGACGCGCTGCTCGTTGTCGGCCGGCGCGGGCCAGTTGGATTCGACGTTGCCCGCGTTGACCGCGACCATCGTGAACAAATGGATCTCCTTCGTCCCGCGCGGCAGCACGAGGTCGGCCGACGTCTCTGGCTGCGCCCGGGAGTGTACCCGCGTAAACAGCGCGCGGAAGTTGTCGGTGGAGGCGGCGAGGCAGTCGCGCAGGAAGGCCAACCGTTCCGTGTACGTCAGGGTCGGATCGGGCGCCGGGTGGTCCGGATCGCCGACCTTCGCGAGGATCGCGCTCTCGGCCGCCGTGTAGATGAAGTATCCCGTCGCGCCGGCGGCCGGCGCCCACGACACGCGCGCATGATGCTCGCCGCGCGCGTCCGCGAGGCTGGCGCGTTTGACGATTTCCGGCGGCTCGGGCGCGGGCGGGATCGGGTCGGACGCGTAGGCGATGTTCGGTCCCGGTTCCATCGCGGAGCCGGAGACGAGCGGCGCGAGCCAGGCGCTGTCGCGCAGGGGCTGGGCGCGTTCGCGCACGCGCGTCCACACGGCCACGCCGATGTGGCCGACGGCGTTGTAGTCGAGCTGGAAGCCAGAGACGGTGATGCGGTAGCGGCGCACGTCGTCCGCCCCGACGGGGCCGGGCGCGACGAGATTGCCGTCGATGTCGAAGTAGTCGACGGTGACGTTCGGCGGCAGCGGCGACAACTGGTCGCCGCCGAACGGCAGCACGAGCGGCGCGGCAGGCGGCACGGCGAGCGACGTCTGCAGCCCGGCCGGCAAGGTCGTGTCGGGCGGTGGCGTGTGGGCGCGCTGGGGCGCCGCGAACAGGCGGCTGCGCAGTTCGATCTGCTGCGGCTTGCGGACTTCCCAATCCCAGGCCAGCTCCACCGTCAGGGTGCCGGCGCACACGCGGCCCGACGCGGGCACCGCGGCATCCAGCGCGCAGCGCAGCACGCGCGGGCGGTCCAGCGGCGGCTGCTGGTCGGCATGATCGACCGTGCCCCACACCGACCACTGGCCCCAGATGTCCTGCAGCGCGATGCCGTAGCGCAGGGCGAGGCCGGCCGCCGTCAGCGGCAGCACGAGCGAGGAATCCACGGCCGAGTGGCGCGTCATTTCCTTGTCCTTGGCGTTGTTCGCGAGCGTGATCGGCGCGAGGCCGCCGCTGGGGCGCGGGCGCATGATGGCGTCGGCGCCGACGGCGGGCGTGACGGGGTTGGCGCGGGCGAACGCGAAGCTGGACGTCGTCAGCAGCTTGAAGCGCGGCAGGCGGTCCCACGACACGCGCGCGGCCGCGGTCCACGGCTGGTCGGCCGCGTGCGGGCGGCTGTGCGATTGCGCTTGCGCCTGCAGGGCGTTCGGCGCCGGCGGGCGCACGGGCGGCGGCGCGCCGATCGCCAGCGCGGCCATCTCCAGCGGTCCGGACGTGCCGTCCATACCCTTGTCCCACGTGGCCGTGACCATGAAGTCCACCATGCGGCTGGGGATGGCGACGGCGCCGGGCGTCACCGAGCCGCCGGACGTGACTTGCGCGGCCGGGTAGGCGGTGCCGAAGCCCAGCGCCAGCGCGAGCAGCGGATCGCTGCCGGCCGCGATGAAGGTCAGGCCCAGCGGCGGCAGGCTCGCCGTGGACGGATCGCCCAGCGTGCCGCCCGCGCCGCTCGGCCCGGGGATGTCGACGAGGTCGCGCTGGCGCGCCTGCAGCACGGGCGGCATCTTGAGCACGGGGTGCAGGCGGGGCAGCAGGTCTTGCCGCACTTCCTTGACCAGCCCGTCGAAGTCGGGGAGGGCCCACGCCGGCGCCGGATTCGGCCCGAGCGTGCCGGGCCAGCCGAAGGGCGCCGCGCCGCGGCGCAAGCGGTCGCGCGCCGCATCGCCCGGCGCCGTCAGTGCGCCGACCATGCCCTGCTTGTCGGCGTGCCGCCCCACGTCCGACCACTCGGACGGCTCCACCGGCAGGCCGACGATTTCCAGCGGCCGCCACGCGTCCGAGTTCGCGTAGTCGTGCGCCGTGATGCCGCGCACCGAGCGCACGCCGACGGGGCCGGGCGACGCGATCGCCACCGCGACGATGGACGTGCCCCACAGCAGGACCTGGCGCTGGCCGGTGCCCACGGTCTGGATGATTTCCAGCGCGTCGATCGCCACCGGGCCGTTGAGCGCGGCGAGATTCGCATTGGCGGCGGTGACGTCGATGCCGAGCGTGACGTACACGAGCGGGTCGCCCATCCACCACACGATCGTGGCGCCGTCCTGGTTCTGGTACGTGTGGAAGGGGATGTCGCCCATCTCCTTCTCGGACGGCAGCCGTGCCCACACCGTGAACGGCCCGCCCGGCATGCCGTAGTCCTCGTCCGGCAGCTCGGGCGCGAGCTGCGGGTTGATCGACCAGCGCAGCTGGGCCATCGCATAGCCCTCGATGCCGCGCCGGCGCCATTCCTCCGCCCAGCGCTGGTCTTGCGGATCGCGGGCCCGGTTGATGTGCGCCCAGTTCGTCAGCGCGGCGCGGGCGTGGAAGCGATAGGGGTCGACGACGCGGCTCATGCTTGTTCCTCCCAGGGTGCGTTCAGCAACGAGACGTAGGTGATCTTGACCGGGTCGGCCGGCCACGTGGCATCGAACAGATAAGGCTTGTCGGCGAAGCGTTCGCGCTTGAGGCCCAGCGCCAGGCCGTTGGCCCCGCGGCTGCCCGGCTTGAGGACGACGATGGCGCGCTGCCCGCCCGGCGCCGGGATCACGCGCTGGATCACGTCCGGCGCGCCCGGCATCTGGGCCAGCTGCAGCCACGTCCCGGGCAGCATCTCGTAGCGTTCGGGCGCGCTGGGCACCGGATCGGTCACCTTGGTCGGCACGAGGCGCGTGCGGTGCAGCGGTTCGGGCGAGTCGACGATCACGGCCACCGGCTGCGGCGGCTGGGCGGGGTCGGGCTGCTCCCACAGTGCGACGACGCGCGGCGCGGTCGGCGTGCCCATCGGCCCCAGGCCGGCCGTGATCATCGCTTCATCGAGCTCGCTGCCCTGCGGCGCGTGGCTCGCGAAGGTGGACGACAACGTCGCGATGCGGCCCGCCTCCACGTAGCGGTGTTCGGGGCGCGTGCCGAGGAAAGTGTTGGCGAATTCGCCCAGGGTGCCGTAGGCCGAGGTCGAGAACGAGCGGCGCAGCACGCGCTCGCCCACCGTGTTCTCGGGCGCGTCCTCGTCGACCGACTCGATGTCGACGACGTAGTCCGTGTACGGATCGAGCGGGATCGGCACCGTGACCTTGCTGTGGCGGACCACCTCGGCCTCGAAGTCCACGCACGGCTTCCCGCCGCTCAGTGCGTCCTCCTGCAAGACTTCGCGCACGCTTTCTTCCCACGGCGACAGCAGGCCGCCCTTCACGTCGTCCAGGGTGTCCGAGTTGATCGGGAACGGATGCGGCACCGCCGGCGTGGAGGCCGGGCGGCGGAACGACGCCGCCTTGATCCGGACCTGCAGCTTCTTGCCGTAGGCCGCGTACAGGTGGCTCACGTCGTTGGTCGCGAACACGAACGACAGCGGCTCCTGCCCGAATACGTGGCTCTCGCCTTCTTCCGGCAGCGTCGTCAGCACCCACGGATCGAGCTTGGCCGGCGCCGTGTCGTCGGTGCGGAAGTGGTAGACGCGGCTTTCCGTCGTCGCGTCGATGTCGGCTGTTTCGGCCGCGGTTGGCCGGGTGTCCTGGTCGGAGGTCTGCACGGTCCACTCGACCTTGACCTGGTAGGCGGTGTCCGGCGCCAGCAGCGCGTGGCCGCAGGCGTCGTCCGACAGCGCCGCTTCCACGGCATCGTGATTGCGCGTCGTCGTCGTCTCGTCCCAGTCGTGGCGCGCGATTTCTTCGGCGTGCATGAATTCCGCCACGGCCAGATAATAGGGACGCATCAGCAGGCGCTGTTCTTCCGGGCGGATCGGATCGCGCATGCTCTGGCCGATCTCGATCGTGTGGACCTTGTCCGCGCCCTTGATCTCGACGATCACCGGCAGATATGCCTTGTTGCCCTGCGTGGACGTGGTGCCGCCCAGCGCGGACAGGTAGCCGGCCGCGAGCTGCACGTCGTCGCGCCACGGGCCCGCGGCGCTCATCCACTCGGGCGGCACGGGGCGGGTCGGCACGACGTCGGCCAGCGTGACGGCCTGCCCGGCGAGCAGCGTGCCGTCCTTCGCGCGCTGGCGCACCAGCACGTTCTCCTTGCGCACGAGGGTGGACAGCACGAACAGCAGCAGCCGTCCGGCAGCGATTTCTCCGCTGTGGAGGACGATGCCGTTGAAGAGTTCCGGCGGGCGGAAGTCGAGCGCCTTCCATGCCTGTTTTACCGCCTTGTCGCCGGCCGGGTTGCCGAGCGCGATCACGCGGCCGTCGTCGTTCAGCGGGCTGGCCAGCACCTTCGCTTCGCAGCGCTGCGGTTCGGTCGGCGACGTGGCCGCGGCGGCGACGTGCACGGCGGACGTGGCCAGTTCGGCGCGCGACAGCGGCTGCCCGGCCTGCAGCCTGGCGGCCGTCGCGGCCCACGTCAGGCGCGTCGCCGGCAGCGCATCGATGCGGCGGATGCCGGCGACCTGCGCCACCTGGTCGCGGACCGCATTGCGCTGGAGCGCGACCGGGCGTAGCGGCGGACGCGTGGTGGAACTCGGCGTCGGCGTCGGCGTCGTGTCGCGCGGGCAGGGCGCGGGCGTGCCGGTCACGAACGCGGGATCGATGCCGCGCTTGCGGTCGATGAGGTCGATGCCGCAACGCCAGCACTCCGTCACTGCGAGCGTCGTGACGGGCGCGCGCGACCGCACCGTGTCCGGCGGATCGGGCCACGCTTCGCCGTCGACGATCCAGCCATCCTTCGATGGCCCGAGCTGCTCGTAGCGGAACGTCCACAGCACCGAGGTGGCCGGGGCGGCCTTGTGGCAGACGGTGCCCCAGCGCTCGCGGACCGTCTCTTCCTGGTACGCGCTGCGCGTAAACGCTTTCGGTGTGGCGTTCGGCGTCCAGGCCAGCAGCGCGAGCTGCACTTCGAGCTGGGCGCTGGCCGGGTCGATCGGGTTCTTGAGCGTCCACCACACCGACGGCTTGTCGCCGTCGCCGATCGGGCCCACCAGCTCGACCTTCGTGATTTCGTAGCGCACCCAGTTCTTGCCCTGCTGCTGCCAGCCGTTCTCCGCCGCGCCGGGATGGTTCAGCGGCGCGCTGCCGAACACCGTGAGACCATCGTCGACCGGCGGCACCGACAGCATCAGCACGGGGATCGCGTCGATCGGCACGACCGGCGTCTGGTCGGTGGCAGCGCCTTCGGTCGCCGTGCCGATGGCGCCGTCGACGGGGCGGTCCGTGCCCGTGCCCAGCACCAGCGCGGGCGAGCGCGAGACGAGCTTCAGGTCGCGCACGAGCGGCGGGGCAGGTAGCTTCGGCACGTTCGTGGCGCCCAGGTGGAAGTCGACGCAACCCTTGATCGTGAAGAAGAACAGGTCCACTTCGCCGCAGATCTCGCCGTCGATCCTGGAGATGCGTTCGCGCCGGCCGTCCGGCAGCACGTTCTCGCCGACGTCGACGTCCAGTTCCGCATACGCGCTGATGCTGAGGATGAACAGCACCAGTTCGCCGCGCACGTACAACCGGCCGGCGAGGCGGAACGGGTCGAAGCCGAGCACCGCGTCGAAGCCGGCGCCGATGCGCAGGTACAGCCGCGCCGGCACGCTGCCCCAGGTGAAGGCGGCGCGCAGGCCGGTGCCGATGGCGAAGCCGTAGACTTGCGGCAGGCCGGCGTCGGGGTAGGCGGGCAGGCCGTTCCCGGACAACATCAGGTAGCCGGACGCGTCGATCACCGACAGGATCGTGCATTGCACCGGATCGCTGCGCTGGCCCAGGTACAGATGCCAGTCTTCGCCCTTCTTGAGGTTGAAGAAGGCTTCGATCGGCACGCGGATCTTGATCAGCGGGTCGATCGTGTAGTCGGCGACGATGCCGATCGTGAGCGTGCCGCGGCCGGCGTCCAGGTCGATCACGGCCAGCAGGTTGCCCTCGGCGTTCTTGTCCTTCAGCGCGGGCATCGGCTGCAGCAGGCGCGCCTTCATCATCAGCAGGATGCGCGGGCCGGGCAGTTCGAGCATGAACACGCCCTTCAGGTTGAACACGACGCTGCTGCCCATCGTGCCGATCGTCGCGCCCACGCCGAACGCCCAGTGGTCCGGATTGCCCTTCCACGCGTCGGGATTGGTCGGATTGCCGCCGGCCCGGTTCTTCAGCCAGTCGAGCGCGATCGAGGGGCCGGCCAGCCCGTCCTCGTCGCGCGCGTAGTGCATCGCGAACATGCCGAGGAAGCCGTAGATGCCGAGACCCGAGCCACCGAGCGGGATCGCGACCGGCAGCTCCAGCTCCAGCGCGACGAACACGCCCGTGCGGCCTTCCACGTGCGTCACCTTGAGCACGGCGCGCACGCGGGTGTCGATCGGGACCAGCTGCAGGTCGATGGCGCCGCCGACTTCCTCGCCCAGTTCGAAGCTGCCCTTGCCGACCAGGACACCGGGGATGTTCACGCCGGCGCCGAACGCGGTCAGCTCCACGCCCGCCACGCCGCCTTCCTCGGCGAATTTCAGGCGCACGCGCGCACGGTCGAACGTGACGACGCCCAGGTCAGCGTTCAGGCCCAGGTCGAATTCGAACGACAGCGGATTGGTACGTGCGACGCGCGCGCCCAGGATCTTGATGAACTGGCCGAGCGGATCGGGCACCGTGATGCCGCCGCCGCTCGTGAGATCGATCGAATAGCCGCGCGACGAATCGAACACGGGGCGGAACTGGAAATCGCGCTCGCCCGGCGTATTCCCGAAGCGCATGCCGATCGCCTTGTAGCGCACGGACAGCGGCGACTCGCGCGGGATGGTCAGCAAGGTGATCCCGCCGATCTCCACGTTCGCCGACACGGCGGTCTCGATGTCGCCCAGGATCGCCACCTCGGTGCCGGTGGCGCGCTTGCGCACGGCGATTTCTCCGCCCCACAGCACGACGCGTTCGACGTTGAAGTAGCCGGCCTGCGCGAGGCCCGTCGCCAGCGCGACGCCGCCGACCGCGAGCACCGCCGGCACCATGTCGCCGGACGCCGGGTTGGCGGGGGCGGCGGCGTCGAGGAGGGGCGCGAACAGGGCCGTCATGCCGAGCAGGTTGCGGCCGAAGTGGCCTTCCGCGAGCAACGGCTGGCCGGGCAGCTGGCCCGTCATCACGAGGCCGTCCTTGTCGGCCGGGTCCGCGCCCAGGTACGCGAGCGCGCTCCAGTCGCCCGTCGCGTTATCGATCTGGAAGACGATGCGCGCCTTGATCACGCCATCCATCGGATTGCTGCCCATCCCGCGCAGGACGGGCTCCATGCCCGGGTCGCCGCCGTTCTGCTGGATGAACTGTTCGGACGGCGTGTTGATGTCGAATTCGCCGTAGACGTCGACCGCCACGAACTCGTCGCGCACGATGCGCACCTTGGCGCCCAGCGCGCGGAACCAGCTGGGCGGCGTCGGCTGCGTCGGTGCCGGGTCGGGCGTGGTCACGGGGATCTGCGGGACCTCGGTTGCGCCGCGCGACACCGTGCCTTTCGTGACGGTGCCGGGCAGCGGCGCGGCCGGCAGCCTGGCGTCGGCGCGCCAGTTCGTACGGCGCGTGTCGAGGTCGGAACTGCCCACCGGACCGCGGCCGAGGAGGGTGAAGTGGAAGTTCTTGCCCGGTGCCGCGGCGCGGACGATGTGCGCGAAGGCCTCCGCACGTCGGCGCGACAGCAGGAAGTTGTAGTCGACGTCGTTCGGGTCGTCCTCGTTGCTGGCGCAGCCCGTGATTTCGATGGTGGACCCGGCCGGAACGCGGTCCAGGCGCGCGGCGTAGCTGCTGCCCACGGGGCTGCCCGTGAACGGGCTTTCGGGCGCGTCCGTCGCGGCCGGGCCGGTGCTGGAATTGGCGGGCCTGGTGACATCGGCGGTGGGCGTCGGGCCCACGGTGCCGGGCAGGCCCGGCACGTAGTCGATGCCGGTGGTCGGGTCGTGCTCGGGCAGCTGGTTGTTGGTCGGGCGGTCGAAGCGGAAATACGCGCTCACCGTCTCGGGCCCCGCGCCCACGGCCGGCGTGGTCGCCTCCACGTCGGCCGACTCGTTCTCGGCCAATTCGATGGTGCGCTCCTCGCCGGCCGGATAGTCCTGCGCCGGCGCCGCGGGCGGCTTGCGCACCTTCCACGTGGTGGCGGGGTCAGGCGGATCGAGCGTGATCGTGATGCTCGAATGGTTGCGCCCCTTGAGGCGGAACGGAGGCGCGCCGACCGGCGTGCCGTCGCGCGTGATGCTGCCGGTGTCGAACTGCGCCTCCGCGACGATGGGCGTGCCCGGCTTGCTGCTGCCGGTCTTCGGGCCGGCCGCGATGGTCAACTGGGCCGGCGTGCCGCCGCCGCTGGCCGCACCGACGACGATGCTGCCCGCGCCGTCGCCGCCCAGGTCGACGTCGAACACGTTCGGCATCGATGGCGCGGTTGGTGCGAGCGGGCTGCCGTCCAGCGCGGCCGTGAAGGTGTACGGCGGACGCTGGCCGGACGCGTCGACCACCATGCGCGTGCGTTGCGGCAGCATGGCGGTGGCCGTGTCTCCCGTGCGCGTGATGCCGATCGGCTGGTTGCCGGGACCGTAGAAGCGCGCCGACACGCCGATCGGCGCGCCCTGGTTGATGACGGCGACGTCGAAGTCGCCCGTGATGCCGGGCGTGTTCCCAAGCCCGATCAGCAGATTGCTGGCGCCGGCCGACACGGCGATGTCGTTCATCCCGTGCGGCGCGACGAACAGGCGCACGACGGGGAGGTACAAGCCGGTCCAGTTCTCGTCGTAGCCGAACTGCGCCAGCACCTCCGGTGGCGTGTAGCCGTTCGACAGGTCGAGGACAGCGCTGCGGAAGCCGAAGCCCACGACGTTCGAATCGCCGATGAATGCGTACGGCGGCGTCATCGTGATCAGTTCGGCGGTACCGAGGTCGCTGCCGTCGTCCAGGCTGGTCGCGCCGAGGCTCAGGAGGTTGAAGGCGAGGACCCCGGCAGCATCCTGCGACAACTGCATGCGCAGCCTGGGCAGGGTGAACGACACGACGGTGTTGGCGGGGTCGCGTTCCAGCAGGCCATCCGACTCGCGCAGCTTCGCGCCTTTCAGCATGGGCGGGCGCAGCACGACCGTCGTGAGCAGCATGTCGAGTGTGAACTGGGCGCCGGGATAGTCGGATACCGGCATGTCGATCGGCAGCGTGTCGAGCACGTTGAACACGTCGGTCGTGGTGGCCGCCACGCCCGTCGCGGCCGCGATGATCGGGGAACCGGCGCGCGGGACGAACAGTTCGAAGGCGATCTGCGTATCCTGGATGTCGATCCACGGATCGCGCCGGGTCGGATCGTCCTGCGGATGCAGGCCGCCGGCGGTGGCGGTGACGGTCAGGCGCGCGTTCGGCAGGTCGAGCACGGGCCGCGCGGAGACGGCGAACTTCGCGACGCCGCGGATCGTCGTGCCTTCGGCCGCGCCGGTTGCCTCGTAGCGGTCGACATAGATGGCACCCAGCGCCGCTTGCCAATCGCCCAGTGTCGTGCCGAGCAGTTGGTAGGGCGAGACCAGGTCGAGCAGCGAAAGAGGGAAGGCGGGCATGGCGGACTCTTTCAGACGTCGATGACCCCGTACGGGCGGCACGCGGCCTCTCGCACGATGAGATTCGAAAACGGCGGCGGTTGTTCTGGAGGTACGGCGCACTGGCCCCGGCCGCGCGAAAGTGGACCGGGAAGAATGTGTTCTTGTTATCGAGGCGGAGTCGACTGGAGATAATTTAAACGCAATTTTGTTAAATCACAAGCGGTCGGTTGCAAAATATTCGTAAATATGTTTGTTGCGTATTCAGGATGGATAACAGGGCCGGGTCCGACGGCCAAATGTAAAAAACCCGGAAGCCGCACATCGGCTTCCGGGCTGCGTTCAGGTCTTCAGGACCGCTCAGAACCTGCGCGCTTCACGCCCCCGCCACGCCATCATCGCCAGCATGGCAACCAGCATCAGCGCCGCCGTCGACGGTTCCGGAACCTTCGTCACGCTGCTGACCCGGGTCGAGGGCGCCGCCACGAGGACCTGTTCGCCGACCGGTGCAAACGGCTGCAGGAACAGGTTGCCCAGGTCGCCGTCGGCGCCCAGGTAGTGCGTCGCATCGAACAGCGCCCAGCCGAACGCGGTGCCGATGTCGCCCGGCAGCATGGTGAAGCTGACGTCGAAGGCGAACCTGCCGCCCAGCTGGATGGCCTGGACCAGGTCACCGCCGCCGCCGGCATTGCCGAACACGAAGGAACCGGGCGCGGTGCCCGTGACCGTGCCCGTCAGGTCCGCCGCGCCGTCCAGCGCGCCCGCCAGGTTGCTGACGATGGCGGTTGCCGCCGGCGCGCCGTCCAGTCCCAGGAAGTACAGCTCCAGGAAAGCCGGCCCCGAACCCAGCGACGCCGTGTCGATGTCGACGTGATAGAGCGGGGTGGCCGCCGCCTGGCCGCAGGTGCCGGTCAGCGCGGCCGCGAGTGCCAGCCAGGATAAGAAGTGCTTGAAGCGAAACATGGTCAGGTCCTTTACTGGATGCTGAAGAGGGCCGGCGTGTACGCAATGCCGACCTTGTTCGGGTTGGAGAAGGTGGTCGTCAAGGTGACGCTCTGGCCCGGAGCCAGGCTGGCGGCCGGCAGCGCCATGTACGGCACGCCGTCCTTCACGCCGGTTTGCGTGTCCAGCGTGACGCCGGCCGTCAGTACCTGCAGGCGGAAATGCAGCGGACCCGTCAGCGTCTGGCCACCGGTGTTCGTGATCGTCACCGTGCCCGTGTACTTGTTGGTGAAGCGGTTCACCGTCAGGCCCGAGCGCGCGATCGATGCGAAGGAGGTCACGTCCGCCGATTTGTCGATCGACACCGTCACCGCGTGCGCCTGTTCGGTATTGCCCGCCCAGTCCTTGCTCCAGTAGCTCACCGTGTGCGTGCCGCTCGTGGTCAGCGTGACGGAGTTGCCCGTCTGCTGCGCACCGCCGTCGACCGTGTAATACGTCGCTGCGACACCCGAGCCGCCCTGGTTGTCCGTGGCCGCGAAGGTGACCGTCGCGTCCGTGGTCGCCGTGCCTTGCGGCGCGGTGGCCGTGGTCACCGGTGCGATCACGTCCGCGCCATGCAGCGAGCCGTGCAGGCGAACTTCCCTGATGGTGCCGAACCACGCGTTCGGATTGTACACACGGATGTAGCGGTAAGGCACCAGGCTCGTGACCGGCAGCGTCTGCCATTCCGCCGTCGACTGCGCCGCCGGGGTCAGCGTGGTCCACGCGGTGTTGTCGTTCGAGCCCTGGAACACGAGGCCGTTGACGCGCGTGTAGTACTTGTCCTGGCTGCCGATGACTTCGGTGCTGGTCAGGCTGACCTGGTTGCCTTCCTTGAAGTCGAAGACCACCCAGGCACCCGTGCCCGAGCCGCCCGAGCCGTTACGGAAGTCCGAACCGGTGCCCAGGTTCGCGTCGAACAGGGTCTTCACGATCGTCAGCGTCGTGGCGGCGTTGCGGTTCGTGGTCGAATCGATCAGCGTTGCGATGGTCGGAACGTTCGGGATGAGGTCGCTCTCGTCGACCAGGGTCAGCGAGGTCTTGTCAGTCGTTTCCGTGACCTCGTAGCCCGTCTTGCCGGCTTGCGTGAGGTAATTGATGGCGAACTTCACCGTACCGGGCTGCGTCCCCTGGGGCAGGTTCGCGGTGGCCGTGTAGTTGATGTTGTCCGTCGTCGCGACTGTAGCGGGCAGGCCGGCGATGGTGACCGCCACATTACTGATCGCTTCCTTGGCCGTGAAGTTCAGTTTCGCGGTACTTCCGGGCACAACCCTGTTGCGCAGCGCCTGGACCGAGGTGAGCGACGCGGATGCGATGCGGTTGGTGGACTCCACGGCGCCATACAGGCGCAGCTCGGCCACGTTCCCATACCCATTGTTGGGGTTGGTCATGCGAATGTAGCGGTACGGCGTCGGATCGGTGATCTTCAGGCTCTGCCAATCCGACGTGTTCGCCGCAGCCGTCGAGATCGTCGTCCAGGTCGCATTGTCGTTCGAACCCTGGAAGATGGTGCCGGTCGTACGGCCGGTGAACTTGCTGTCCTGAAGAGCGATGACATCGGCTCTGGACAGCGCCACGGTTCCGCCGCCCCGGAAGTCGAACTCGAGCCAGCCATTGCTCCCGCTGCCGTTCAGGCGCAGGTCCGTCGCCGAGGCCAGGTTGCTGTCGAACAGGCGGTTGGCGTTCGAGATCACATCGGTCGCATTGCGGCCGTTGGAATCCGTCAGGGTTGCGATATCGATCACGTTACCGATGTAATCTTTCTGGTCCGCGATGAACAGGTTCGTGGAATCGGTCGAGAACATCACGGGTTCCGCGTCCACACCGGCGCCAGTCTTGTAGTTGGCCAAAAACTTCACCGGTCCGGTCGCCGTGGTGGGCTTGACGACCAGTGTCGCGGTCCAGTTCAGGTTGTCCGTGGTCGTGATGGTTGCCGGCTCGCCCTGGATCGTTGCGGTCACATTGTTGACCGGTTCGGAGGACTGGAAGGAAAGCTTGATCGTGTTGCCGGACACAACGCGGTTCTTTACAGCCTGGTCCGACGTCAACGAAACGCTGTTCAGCTTGTTAACCGTTTCATAGCGGGTACCGAAGAGCCTGAACTCGCCGAGCTCGATGATGTTGTACCACGTGTTCAGGTTGACGGTGGAAAGCTTGAAGAAGCGATAGCGCTGGCCGCGCAGGTCCTCCTGCACGTCCAGGGTCTGGCGCGCCTCGCTCTGAATCGTTGCGTCGGGTGTGAGTCGCGTCCAGTGCTCGTTGTCGTTGGAGCCAAAGGCCGCGACGCCACTGGCGCGTTCCGGGAAGCTGGTGCGCGGCTCGAACTGGAACGCGCTCGCCGCCACCTTGAAGCTGGGACCGAAGTCCAGCGTGAACGTGAGGTTGTTCTCCCTGGCGATGAAGTACGGGATGAAGGTGATGGGATCGTCGTCGACCCCGGTGGCGGCCCAGTCACCGAAGTTCGTCACCAGGTTCGAATTGAAGAACAGATTGGTGTAGTTCATGCTGCCGTCCTTCAGCAGCGGGGTCAGTTCCTGGAGTCCGGCGACCGCGTTACGCAAAGTCGCCAGTTTCTGGAAGTAGGTGGTGTCGTTGCCGGACCCGACCGCGGCCTGCATGTCCGCATAGGCAGCCTGGTAGGCATCCCTGGTCGACGTCACGTACAGCGTGTCCGGTTTGAATTGCGCGGCCACGACCCCGACGGTCGCCTGCCGGTCCGCACCCACGACGACCGTCAGCCGCTTGGTGGTCACTGTCGTCCCGTCCGAAGCCTCGACCACTAACGCGTACGTACCGGCCTGCGTCGGCAACCAGGAGAATGCGCCCGTGCTGGTGTCGAACGACGCGCCTGGCGGCAGGTTGTCGATGTTGTAGGTCACGACGTCGCCCGCAGCCGGATCGGTGGCCGAAAGGTCGATCGTCGTCGGGACGGTTGCGCCGGCATACGTGTACAAGGTCGTGTCGGCATTGCCGGACTTGAACACCGGCGGGCTCAGCATAGTGCTCGACTGGGCATTGATGTGATCGATGTCGACCGTGGTGCCGTTGCCGGTCAAGGTAACCTGGAGGAAATCGCCGAGGTTGATGGGTACCACCAGGTAGCGCCACTCGCCCCGGGTGTTCGGCAACGCGATCGGGTTGGCATAGGTGTCCAGGGTCATGGTGGCCGGGCCATTGGTCCGGAAGCGGAAGCCGATCGACGTGACGGTGCCGCCGTAATAACTGTACACGGCATAGCGCGTGCCTTCCGGCGTGGCCGTGCTGCGCACGAAGCTGGTCGAGCCTTCGGTCTGCGTCACCGAAGAACCGGTGAGCGGGGAGTAGCGGTCTTCCACTTCGCGATACGGATCGATGACTGAAATGCCCAGGTATTTGCTGCCCTCCGCCTCGGCTGCCTTGGGGATGCCAATCCAGAAGTCGCCGCCGCCATCGGCGCCATCCCAGTTGTAGGCCCTGCGCTTGGCGTAGGCCGTCGTGTAACTAGGGGAGATCTGTTCGAGGTTCAGGCCGCGGACATACTTGTAGTAATAAAACGCTTCCCAGGTGTTCTGCGTCAGCCGGCCCCGGCCCGATGACGACACGGTCGGATACATCGCCCGGACGCTGCCATCGGGGTTGACACTCATGGCGACGGGAACCCACGGGATGTCGTAACCGATATTCCATTTGCTGAACAGGTCATGAACAGCCAGCAGACGATCATCGAGGAATTCATAGGGGCCGACGGCGTTCGACTCGGTCGAAGGCGTACCTGTCACCGGATCGACCTTGGTACCTTGCGACATGATCATGCGCGCCAGGATTTCCGAGTTGGTGAGGTCGCCGGCGCCGTGGGCCTGATCGCGGCCCATTTCCACGTGCTGGATCTGGGGCGGAATCGCTTCGCCGGTGGCGTCATTCTTCGTCACCAGGCGGAACAGCCTCTCGATCGAGCCGGTCCATGCAGGATCGGGCGCATCCTTGTTGACGGTGAACCACTCGACCGTCTGATTGTACGAATCGCGATCGCCCATGAAGATCGCACCGGACATCTTCGCGATGGTCGTGTACAGATGCTGGTTCATGAAACGGCAGTTGCAATTGTCGTCGGTCAGGATTGTCGGCACGAAGAGGTTGGCCGCGATCTTCTGTGTGTCGTCATCCGTCCACGCGAGCGTCGGGTCCTGGGTGCTGGAATAACGCATAATTTCGGCCGCGCCGACCATCCGCTGCATCGGGATTCCGGTATGGATGTGCGCATCGGTGTAATACGCGTACTTGGCCGGATCCATTTGCTCGTACAGGCGCATGATGCGCATGACGTTGGCCCGGTAGACCGGATCGCCGGTCACGTAGTAAAGGATCGCCTGGGTGTAGGCGGTCAAGGCGTCCGACTTGAAAATGCCCTCGGCACCCTGCGATTCAATTCCGAGAATGCGCGGCTTGGTCTGGTCCGAGGCATTGACGTTCGCGATGTTGGGCGTGCGCTTGGCGCTGGCCGACTGGAGCATCATGTTGAAATGTGTATACCAGGGCTCTTTCTTCGCCAGAACCTGGGCCCGCATGTTTTCCAGCTGCGCCTTCGTGAAGCCGACGCCGGGATGCTTGAATCCGCTTGCATCGATTGTTTCGGTGAGGACCGGCTGGTAGCTGGTCACCATCGTGTCGATCGGATCCGCGGCCATCGCGAGCTGGCCCGGGAAGGGCACCAGCGTCGTCGCGATACCGACTGAAAATGCCATGCAGACGGCGCGTCTTAACGCATGGTTCAATTTGATTGTTCTCATGTCTGTCCCTCCATTTTTAATCTCTTCGTGTTTAGGTTACCGATAACATTGTTGACCGGAGACGGACCGGAAATGCAGGGTGCGGCAGCACCCGCTTGCGTAGCCGAACCGGGTCGCATTGGTTTCTTATATATGAAGTGCTTATAAACGAGTGCCGTATCGAAGAACGTTCGGCGCAGTCTCACCGTACGTGTGCCTGAAACAATGCCGTTCCCGACTCGATCGGGTCACGATCAAGTCGCCGCTTGCACATGGCGGGATTGTACGTTATCGATACCGTACAATTGTAGGCCTAATTTCAGCAGGCGCGAACATATTTTTTGCCGCGCTGGCGATGCTCATGCCGGCTGGATGAATGAAAAAACCAAAAATGAAAAAAACCCAAAAGCCGGACAACGGCCTTTGGGGTCCGATTAAGACTGCAGGACGTCAGGACGGATCAGGGCCGGCGCGCGCCTTGCCCGCGCCACGCCATCATCGCCAGCATGGCAACCAGCATCAGCGCCGCCGTCGACGGTTCCGGAACCTTCGTCACGCTGCTGACCGGGGTCGAGGGCGCCGCCACGAGGACCTGTTCGCCGGCCGGTGCAAACGGCTGCAGGAACAGGTTGCCCAGGTCGCCGTCGGCGCCCAGGTAGTGCGTCGCATCGAACAGCGCCCAGCCGAACGCGGTGCCGATGTCGCCCGGCAGCATGGTGAAGCTGACGTCGAAGCCGAACTTGCCGCCCAGCTGGATAGCCTGGACCAGGTCACCGCCGCCGCCGGCATTGCCGAACACGAAGGAACCGGGCGCGGTGCCCGTGACCGTGCCCGTCAGGTCCGCCGCGCCGTCCAGCGCGCCCGTCAGGCCGCTCACGATGGCGGTTGCAGCCGGCGCGCCGTCCAGTCCCAGGAAATACAGCTCCAGGAAAGCCGGCCCCGAACCCAGCGACGCCGTGTCGATGTCGACGTGATAGAGCGGGGTGGCCGCCGCCTGGCCGCAGGTGCCGGTCAGCGCGGCCGCGAGTGCCAGCCAGGATACGAAGTGCTTGAATCGAAACATGGTCAGGTCCTTTACTGGATGCTGAAGAGGGCCGGCGTGTACGCGATGCCGGCCTTGTTCGGGTTGGAGAAAGTGGTCGTCAAGGTGACGCTCTGGCCAGCGGCCAGATTCGTCACGGGCAGCACCATGTACGGCACGCCGTCCTTCACGCCGGTCTGGGTGTCCAGCGTGACGCCGGCCGTCAGTGCCTGCAGGCGGAAATGCAGCGGCCCCGTCAGCGTCTGGCCACCGGTATTCGTGATCGTCACGGTGCCCGTGTACTTGTTGGTGAAGCGGTTCACCGTCAGGCCCGAGCGCGCGATCGATGCGAAGGAGGTCACGTCCGCCGATTTGTCGATCGACACCGTCACCGCGTGCGCCTGTTCGGTATTGCCCGCCCAGTCCTTGCTCCAGTAGCTCACCGTGTGCGTGCCGCTCGTGGTCAGCGTGACGGAGTTGCCCGTCTGCTGCGCGCCGCCGTCGACCGTGTAATAGGTCGCCGAGACACCGGAACCGCCCTGGTTGTCCGTGGCCGTGAAGGTGATCGTCGCGTCAGTGGTCACCGTGCCTTGCGGCGCGGTTGCGGTGGTGCCAGGCGCGGTCGTGTCCGCGGCGTTCACCGTACCGTACAGGCGCAGTTCGGTCATGTTGCCGAACCAGGCGTTGGCGTTGGTCATGCGGATGTAACGGTAGGGCGTGGTGCCGGTGATCTTCAGCGACTGCCACTCCGGCGCATTCCCGGCGAAGGTCGAGATGTTGGTCCACGTCGCGTTGTCATTGGAACCCTGGACGACGGTGCCGTTGATCCGGCCCGAGTACTGGTTCTGGGGACCGATGACGTCGACGCGGGACAGCACCGTGGTGACGCCGGGCCGGAAGTCGAACTTGACCCAGCCATTGTTGCCGCTGCCGTTGAGGCGCAAGTCGGTGTTCGTCGTCAGGTTGCTGTCGAACAGTAATTTTGCGTTCTTGATCACATCGGTTGCATTGCGGCCGTTGGAATCGGTGACGGTGGCAATGTCGAGCACGTTGTCGATGTAATCCTTCTGGTCCGCAATGAACAGGGTCGACGAATCGGTCGGGAACAGGACGGGTTCGGCGGCGGTGCCGTCGGCGGTCCTGTAGTTGAGGAGCAGCTTCACCGGTCCCGGTGCCATGGCGGCCTTGACGACTGTCGTCGCCGTCCAGTTCAGGTTATCCGTGGTGGTGACGGTGGCCGGTTCGCCCTGGATCGTCGCACTCACGTTGTTGATCGGCTCGGACGACTGGAACGTCAGCCTGATCGTATTCCCCGGCACGACCCGGTTCTTCAGCGCCTGGTCGGAACCCAGCGACACGCTGGTCAGCTTGTTCACGGTTTCATAGCGGGTGCCGAAGATCCTGAATTCGCCGAGTTCGAGGATGTTATACGACCAGAGATCATGGATCATCGAGAGCTTGAAGAAGCGATAGCGCTTGGTGCGGAACTCGTCCGCCACGTTCAGCGTCTGCCAGCCCTCGATCCCGAGCGTCTCGTCGGGCGAGATCCGGGTCCAGTTCTCGTTGTCGTTGGAACCGAAGATGGTCACGCCGCCGACGCGTTCCGGGAAGCTGGTGCGCGGCTGGAGCTGGAACTTGTTCGCGGCGACCTTGAAGCTGGGACCGAAGTCCAGCGTGAACGTGTGATTGGTATCGCGGGCGATCGTGAACGCGATGAAGCTGTCGGTATTGTTGTCGACCCCGTTCGCCGCCCAGTCGCCGAAATTCGTCACCAGGTTCGTCTTGAAGAACAGGTTCGTGTAGTCCATGCTGCCGTCCTTCAGCAGCGGGGTCAGTTCACGCAGGCCGGAGACCGCGTTGCGCAATGCCCCAAGCTTCTGGAAGTAGGTAGCGTCGGTGCTCGACCCGATCGTGTTCTGCATGTCGGCATAGGCGCTCTCGTAGGCCGTCTTCGTCGCGGTAACGTACAGCGTGTCCGGCTTGAACGGCGCGGCGACGGTCGCCACGGCAGCCTGCCGGTCGGCGGCGACTTCGACGATGACACGCCTGGTGGTCACCGAGGTGCCGTCCGATGCTTCGGCGAGGAACGTGTAGGTGCCGGCCTGCGTGGGTAGCCACGAGAACGCGCCCGTATTGGTATCGAACGTGGCGCCCTGCGGCAGGTCGTCCATGTTGTAGGTCACCACGTCGCCGGCCGCCGGGTCGGTGGCAGACAGGTCGAGCGTCACCGGGATGGTGGCGCCTGCATACGTGGTCGCCGTCGTGTCGCCGGTGCCGGACTTGAAGACTGGCGGGCTCAGCAAGGTGCTGGACTTGACGTTGATGTGGTCGACGTCGACCGTCGTACCGGCACCGGTGATCTTGAGCGGCAGGAAATCGCCCAGGTTCATCGGCACCACGACGTAACGCCACTGGCCCCGTGTATTCGGCAACGCGACCGACATGCCGTCGACGTCCATCATGGCCTGGCCATTGGTGCGGATGCGGAAGCCCATGTTGGGGATGGCGGCCCCGTTATAGCTGTACACGGCGATGCGCGTGCCTTCCGGCGTGGCCGTGCTTCGCACGAAGCCGGTCGTGCCTTCGGTCTGCGCGACCGCATTGCTGTCGTATGCCGTGAACCGGTCTTCCACTTCACGGTACGGATCGACGATCGGGAGGCCCAGGTATTTGCCGCCTTCCGCTTCGGCGGCCTTGGGAAGCGTCAGCCAGAAGTCGCCGCCGCCGTCGACGCCATCCCAGTTGTAGGCCTTGCGCTTGGCGTAGATCGTGGTATAGCCCGGCGCGATCTGTTCCAGGTCGAGGCCGCGCACGTATTTGTAGTAATAGAAGGCTTCCCAGTTGTTCTGGGTGAGCCGGCCGCGGTACGACGGATTCACGTTGTTGTACATCGCGCGGATGCTGCCATCCGGATTGACGCTCATGGCGACAGGCACCCATGGGATGTCATAGCCGATCATGTATTTGCCAAACAGTTCGTGGACGGCCAGCAGGCGGTCGTCCATGAATTCGTACGGGCCGACGGCGTTGGATGCCGTCGACGGCGTGCCCGCCACCGGATCGACCTTGGTACCCTGCGCCATCATCAGGCGCGCGAGGATCTCCGAGTTCGTGAGGTCGCCGGCGCCGTGCGCCTGGTCGCGGCCCATTTCGACGTGCTGGATCTGCGGCGGAATCTCTTCGCCGGTGGCGTCGTTTTTTGTCACCGTCCGGAACAACTGCTTGATCGATCCGGTCCAGGCCGGATCGGGGGCATCCTTGTTGACGGTGAACCACTCGACGGCCGTGTCATAGCCGTCGCGGTCGCCCATGAAGATCGAGCCGGACATCTTGGCGATGGTCGTGTACAGGTGCTGGTTCATGAACCGGCAGTTGCAGTTGTCGAAGGTCTGGATCACCGGCGTGACCAGGTTCCTCGAGAAGTTGACCGTATCGTCGTCCGTCCATGCGAGCGCCGGCGTCTGGGTGCTCGTGTAGCGCAGGATTTCCGCCGCCGCCGTCATGCGGCTCAGCGGAATCCCGGTATGGATGTGCGAGTCGACGAAGTACACGTACTTCGACGGATCCATTTTCCCGTACAGGCGGATGATCCGCATGGCGTTGGCGCGATAGACGTCGTCGCCGGTCACGTAGTACAGGATCGCCTGCGTGTAGGCGGTCAGTGCGTCGTTGATGAACAGGCCGTTGGCGCCCTGGGAATCGATCCCCAGGATACGCGGCTGCGTCGGGTCGGCGCCGTTGACGTTCGAGATGCCCACCGTACGCGACGCTTTGCTCGACTTGAGCATCATGTTGAAGTGGGTATTCCAGGACTCCTTCTTCGCCAGGACCTGGGCCCGCATGGTTTCCAGGGTCTCCTTCGTGAGCCCGACCCCGGGATGCCTGAAGCCGTTCGCATCGATGGATTCGCTGATGACGGGCTGGTAGCTGGTCACCATCGTATCGATCGGGTCTGCGGCCAGGGCGACCTGGCCCGGGTAGGGCACCAGCGTCGCGGCGATACCGATCGACACCGCCATGCAGGCGATGCGCCTCGCCGCACGGTCGAATTTAATTGCTCTCATGTTTGTTCCCCCATTTTTCTACCTCTTCTCGTGTTTAGGTTACCGATAACATCTTTTGTCGGAGCCAGAGTCGGGAAAGCCCCAAATCTGCTTCCAGAGGTTTTTAATGTATGAAAAACGTCCGCGTCCGGACGGTATCGACAGCTCCAGCCTGTAAAATTGCCGCACTGGCTAGACAGAAATGTACGTTATCGATACCATACAATTGTAGACCTAATCCCTGCCAGCCGACACAAATTTTTAACGATTACGACCATCTGCAACGGACATGCCCACCTTTCCCGAACATAAATTCTCCCGCTGGTGCGCAGTCGCACTGTCCGGCTTGCTCGCTGCCGCCATGACGGGCCCTTGCCAGGCCGGCGACGGCGTCACCTGGGGTGACTGGGCCAAGTGGGGCGACCTGGGCAACGGCCGCTACCGCAATCCCGTCCTGCCGGCCGATTACAGCGACCTGGATGCGATCCGTGTCGGCGACGACTACTACGCGATTACATCGACGTTCCAGTTTTCTCCGGGGATGGCGGTGCTGCATTCGCGCGACCTGGTCAACTGGCGCACGGTGGGCCACGCGGTGCCCGACCTCACGCAGATCTCGCCGGAACTGGACTGGACGCGGATGAACCGCTACGGCCGCGGCATCTGGGCCGGCGCCATCCGCCACCATGCGGGCCGGTTCTGGATTTATTTCGGCACCCCGGAAGAAGGCTATTTCATGACCAGCGCGGAACGGCCGGAAGGGCCGTGGACGCCGCTGCAGCACGTGTTGCGTGCAACCGGATGGGACGACTGCGCGCCGTTCTGGGACGATGACGGCAAGGGCTACCTGGTCGGCACGCACTTCAGCGACGGCTACAAGATCCATCTGTGGGAACTGAGCGCGGACAACCGCAGCCTCGTGCCGGGGACCGACCAGGTGATCTACCAGTCGAAGGGCAGCGAGGCCAGCAAACTGTACAAGTTCAACGGCACCTATTACCACTTCTTCAGCGAAGTGCAGGGCGACGCGCGCGTGATGATGATGCGGCGGGCGCCGTCGATCCGCGGACCGTGGTCCGAGAAGCGCCAGCTGATGCAGGCGGACCGCGCCGCCATGGAGCCGAACCAGGGCGGGATCGTCCAGGGCCCGGACGGCAACTGGTATTTCTTCACCCACCACGGCAGCGGCGACTGGGCGGGACGGGCCGCGAGCCTGCTGCCGGTCCACTGGATCGACGGCTGGCCGGTGATCGGGCAGCCCGACCGCGCCGGCATCGGCACCATGGTGTGGGAAGGACGGATGCCGGGCACGCCGTCCGTCCGCCGGTTCCCGCAAGGCGGCGACGACTTCGATGCGGGCGCGCTCGCGCCCGTCTGGGAATGGAATTACCAGCCGCGCATGGACAAGTGGTCGCTGTCGGCCCGTCCCGGCCATCTGCGCCTGCACGCCTTTCCCGGCCTGGACGGCGCCAACCTGCTCAAGGTGGGCAATGTGCTGACCCAGCGCGTCGTGCGGACGGGCGACCAGTCGTTCGCAGCGCGGATAGAACTGGCGGGGATGGCCGAGGGCCAGCATGCCGGCCTCGTCCACTTCACGGCGCAGCCGCGCGCCGCCAATCCCGCCGAATCCACGGCGTCCGCGGGCATCGTGATGGTGGAGGGCAAGCGTTACCTGGAAGTGTCCCGGGACGGCAGTTACACCCGATTGCAGCCGTGGAAGCACGATGCGATCTGGCTGCGCTCGACGTGGGGGCTGGATGGCAAGACCACCCTGGCCGTCAGCGCGGATGGAGCAAGGTACGAGACCGTGCTGCCCGACTTTTCGTTGACGTGGGGCGCGTATCGCGGCAGCCGTGTGGGCGTGTTCACGTTCAATCCGGCTGGAGAACATGGCTACGTGGACGTGGACAGGGTGGATTATCGCATCGACAACCGTCAGTATTAACTTGTCAACAAGAGGCAAATGGTCCACACTGGTTGTGTGATTATTTGTGATATTTCTCTTTGACTAGACATGAGCACCGTCACGCTGGACGCGGCCGTACTGCTGGACATCATCGACATCCAGACCGAGATCGCCTGCCAGGGCCTGGATCTGGGCGGCGTCATGCAGCTGGTCAGCCAGCGCGCCGCGACGCTGTGCCGGGCCGAGGGTGCTGCCGTGGAATTGGCCGAGGGTAATGAGATGGTGTACCGCGCGGCAGCCGGGCTCGCCCGGGCGCAGTTGGGGTTGCGCCTGCGGCGCGAAGGCAGTCTGTCCGGCCTGTGCGTGGACAGGAATGAAATCCTGCGTTGCGACGACGCCGAGCTCGACCCGCGCGTGGACCGCGCAGCATGCCGCAAGGTCGGCCTGCGCTCGATGCTCGTCGTGCCGCTACGCCATGACGACCATTCGGTGGGCGTGCTGAAAATCGTGTCGTCGGCGGTGAACGCCTTCGGCACCTGGCATGCGCAGGTGCTCGGCCTGCTGTCGACGCTCGTCGGCGCGGCGATCTACCACGCGGTGCAGAACGCGTCGAACGACCTGTACTACCGCGCGACGCACGATGCCCTGACGAGCCTCGCCAACCGGGCCCAGTTCTACGACAGCCTGCGCCAGCGTGTGGCGCGGGCGGCGCGGTGCCATGGGCACGTCGCCGTCCTGAACATCGACATGGATGGGCTGAAAGCGATCAACGACAACTTCGGGCACCGCGCCGGCGACGCGGCGCTGTGCGAAGTGGCCAGCCGCATCGGCGCCGAACTGCGCGCGGACGACATGGCGGCGCGCGTCGGCGGCGACGAGTTCGGCGTGATCCTCGTCGGCGTGCGCGACCGCTGCAGCGTCGCGAACAAATGCCAGGCATTGACGACGGCGATCGGCGCGCCGTTCGAGTTCGAGGGGCGCGCGCTGGCGCTGGGGGCGAGCATCGGGTTTGCGCTGTGGCCGGAGGATGGCGATGACATGGAGCAGCTGATCGAACTGGCGGATCGGGCCATGTATCGGGTCAAGCATGGGCGGCGCGCGGGCGTGGGTGCGGGCGCCTGAGTGTCATTTGTCGTCGAGTTCGGCCCGGTCGCGTCCGATAATCCGGAACGACGTGCTTGCGCTCTGACGCACAGGGAGTTTGATGCCTTCGAATTTCACGGGGACATGGGTCGTGTATCTCGTAGTGAGATCAAGCATCCATTCTCTCAGGCCCCGGATTGCCGATGGGGAAAGGCGCTCTTCCATTCTGATCGATTCCCCAGGCGCTACCGACGTAAATTTGTTGCGGAGCGAGAGATCCGCAGGCGGGAACGCGCACAGCGGGATGACCTTTTGTGTTTCGTTGTCGACCAAAGCACAACGTGCCCCGGTTTGCTGGAGGAATTCGAGCGGCACGCCGACCGGGCGCTTGAATTGTTCGTCAGTGTCAAATTGACGTCCATGCGGGCGTGGTCGAAGATGCACTTTTCATTATCACGGCATGTGGCTGTCGCCGAAAGGACCTGTGGCAGGGCTGCAGACACGGTCGTAATTGCCATTATTACTATGAATGCTAAGACCAGTCTGGGGTAATGGGGCATATTTTGTCCCGGCCATTGTCGAGGAGGTGGCCGGGCGTTTGAGTCATCAAAATAATGAAAGATACACGAGAACTTTTCCGGATTTTTCGCACGAAAAACCGTTGACCTTGCGCCCGGATTTCCTTACCTTTGTGTCATATGCGTGGCACCCGGCAGTTGTCGCGAGATCGAAATTCGTGTTCCTGTTCTTTACCAGAATGCTTTGAAAATGGCTTGAAAGCCATGGGCGCGCGGCTTCCGGAACAATATAAATAGCTTTGTCGTTCGTGCCGCTCGTGAAACTTTCGGCATTCGTGACCGGTTCGACTTCCGCAACGAGGGTCATGTAATCCGTGGGGCCCGGCACACCACCTTCGTATTCTGGCGTTCCGAACATTTCCCATCGGGCCGACTTCAGATCGGCTGGGACGTCGACGAGCTGTTGCAGTGCCTTGGCATCGTCGGACGCCTTGAGCTTTTTATCTTGCGCAGAGCAGCCAGAAATATAGAGAATGGCTGCGGCAACAAGCATGATCAAAATACGATCAACTTTTTCTGGCCTCTGCAACCCAGGACCGAGCATCGACGCACGCCCTATTTCCAACATAGCTATCAATTACCAATCCGCTCGAGGCTTTCACTCTCACACATTTCGTTTTCCTTGACCGGGTGTCGAGGATTCGTCACGTCGTAACAGACTAAAGATAACTGGTTATTTTTATCAACTTCACGTTTGTAAATATTATGGACCGACACTGGGACCGATGGATTGTCACTTGGCAACACCCCGATCCAGTCGAATCCGTAGCCATCTTTAAGGTATTTAATCGAAATTTCGGGTTTGGCGGTTGGGAAGGGGGTTGAGGTATCGATCTGGGTGGAGGCTGACCAAATTGACCGCATCGTGTTCGTTTTTTGGTCGTAAATGTAATAATCAGTTCCCCTGTAAAACCGTTGGGGGCGGTATTCCTGCTTTGGGCAAGTCTTTTTTATCAATGCGTAGTCGGATCTGGCGTCGATAACGCGGACTTGATATTTAAAACAGGGGTGTTTCGAGTTTTCGGCTGAGCTTGCTTCTGAAATTTTGAATGATTGTGTTGCATGGGGGGAGGCGAAAGTCAGCCGTCCCTTTTTTGGATCTAACGACAGGTTGAATTTATCAGCCATGATGATTGGCATGCTGAGTTCTTGCTTTTCCGTCGAACTGGATAGCAATATGACACTGGACCAGCGTCCCTTATCACTTGCATTTGCAAGAAGGCTAGCTTCGATCTCTCCGCCTTCGCGGGCTTCGATTGCACCTGGATCCTCGCCAGTTTGAGTGTTTGGGCATGGATGTTTTGAGCATTTACCCATATCTATACGTTCCCCAGCGGCCATCGCATGCATGATTCCCAATGCCAGGGAGATCGAGGAGATAAGTAATGCGGTCGAAATTCTGTTTTTCATGTCAGCGATTAGTGCAATTTACAATGAATGGCAGCGGATCTGCACGATTAGCCAGCCCTGTAGCCACCTTCCGTGCTTCCAATCTCACCTCGAAATGCAAGTGAGCGCCAAGAGCAATGCTGGTCATTTTGCTTGCGTTGCCGGATGAGCCAGTTTTACCTATAACGTCGCCGCTCTTGACGATTTGCTTCGGCGTATCAGGAAGTCCGCTTAAGTGAGCATAGAAAAATCCGATAGTTCTTGCGTTTGGATTAATGCGGCGGAATTCCGCAGCCTGTGGTTCCGGCAAGTCATTGATGCCCACTTCAAGAACTAGGGTATTCCCGTAAGCATAGGAAGAGGACGGGGATTTCTTGCTGTAGACGATTCCGTCGGCTACCGCGTAGATTGGCGTACCAGGATTCGCAGCGAGATCAATCCCTTGGTGGTTCTTTTTTCCACCGTTGCGCGTCCAGCCGAACATTGCCCCGGTTTTGCCGGCTAAGCCGGCGGTTCTAAGTGTACAAACTGCGAGCGGATCATGCCATCTGTTGGCAGGAGCGATTTGTGTTGTTGCAGACTGGGTTTGATGATCTGGCAGCGGTTTGCCGCTCGACGGAGGAGTGGTTTTGCTGGATGAATGCGCGGGAGTTTGATTTCCCTTCTTGTCGCTACGCGCTTTTGGTTTTGGTTTCGCAACTTGAATGCCGCTAGATAGCAATTGAGCGATCGCAGCCATCGACCTCGGCGGAGTCGCAAATTTTTTCGCGTCTTCGATTACGAAATGATCAACGCAGATATTGGCATCAATATAACTGAACAGCCAGCCTTTGTAAGCAGCGGCAGGTTCGTAATCATATCGTTCGAGCAAACTGTTTAGGGCTTTCCCAGCGTCTTCCCCCAGCTGCTTCCGTAAGCGTTTCAGTAGATCCGCGTCATTCATCTGCGGCTTTTTCCCGAATATTCGCAACGCACCTGTCAAGCCTTCATGATGAAGTAGGTAAGCCACCTTTGCCTTGTCCGCCGCGCTCAACGAATCAATAGGGAAATTCGTGCTCTGTTTAAATGCCTCCAGGTTGGAAGAAGCATACGATGACTATTTGAAGCTGTACAACCACCATATTCCGCAACGTTCACTCGACGCAAAAACGCCTATCCTCGCGCTCAAGGAATGGCAGCAGAAACGGCCAGAACTATTCGTTAAACGCGTTTACGATCAAACGGGACTCGACACGCCCGGATGCGCACCTGAAGGTCACGCGCTATAGTGGAGACGCTGTCCGGCAGACCGAGCCCACGACTGTCGGATAGGCGACTGTATTTCATTTCGGAAATATTTCAAAGATAAGTCAATTTTTAAAAAGGTGGTATCAATCGCCGATCGGACCTATCACTTCCCGTTGAGGGCGATATAAATAGCGTTGAGGTCCAGCTAAATCAATAAAGGTTTCCTGTTTTCCCCACTTGACTTTTTTCAGGTGTTCGCATATGTCATCGTCAGGATTGTAGGAGAACGGCTTAGATACAAAGGGCTTTGTGTCAGTAAAGTCAAGCATGATATAACGTCTCACGCAGTTACTCGTTGCGCCAACAGAAACGATCATCCTTTTCACATCACTCGGGCCGCTCTGATTACCTTTGCTGGAAGCCCAATCGATGACATTTGTGAAGCTGTCAAGCATGAGTGATTGTTCGGATCCTCCTTTGTCGGTAACGCCTTCTAAATTCACGATGGCTTTTCCGTTCAATAGAATCTTGATTGCAGGGGTTCCCCGCTCGCCTGAACGGTCCAAAAACTCAAGCGTTCCGAGTCCGGTATGGTAAGAATAATAATCGGAGCCTCGTTCATCCAACAAAACTTTTTGTTGTGCGTCAATCGGCCTTTTGGCGTTTTCTGAGTGGCACACACTTACGACGGTGCAAAGCAGGATCGTAAAACAGAGCTTTTTCATTATTTATTGATGATTGATTAGCGAATAGCGATTGTAAGGTCAATAAGGTGGCGCGGGAGCGTACCCTGTCTTGTACACATTTTGTCGGAAACTATGATCTTGTTGTCAATAAACTCGCCGAGCCAATTTCGATGGGCCTTGAGATAATCACCACCCGCCCGCTTTGCGCGTATTTCCGCGCCTTCATCTTTGATCTGGGTTCTAAGAAGAAGCTCCGCTTTCTTTGCACTCATTGTATTACAAATGAAGGATATAGCATCATCTGCTCCGAGATGATGGGTTAAATATATCACTTTCGCCTTTTCCCCGTCTGGAATGCTGTCTACTTTTACGCCTTTAGACTTCAACATCTCGAGGTTCTGAAGGCCGTAGTCAACGGCTGTATTGATCGCGCATTCGGGATCATACCGCAAATCCAGGAGATTTTGAATATTCTTATCACTCGACGTGGCCCATTTCCGTATAAACCTACGTGAAGAAAGCAATCTATCGAGGCTGGATTTCGGTGTGGAAGTGATTACTGTGCCGTCAGCCAAGTTGAATTGAGGATATGTTTTCTCCACTTAGTCTTTACCGCGCTGCACGGTCTTTGTCTTTTCAGTAATCCATCCCTCGCGTTTAGCGCGTTCGTACAAGAACGTGCCCTTGGTGAGGGCCAGACTTATCCATGTGGCGTCAAGAAACTGTGTCATTCCTCTGGCAGACGATCTTGGATTCTCAGAACGAGGGTCCCACTCACCAGTGTCGTATGTTTGCTTGATAAATACTGGCGTGCCATGTGCGTCAGTTTTTTGTTTGCCGGTTTTTTTGTCAATAACTGGCAATTTTTTTACGTTTAAAATGCGAGCCGCTTCTGCGTTCATAATGGCAGCAATAGCATGAGGCGACAGTTTTGAACGTCGCGAGGCTCCAAGAATGATTTCGCGATACTTATGGTTGGCTTCCAGCCTCAGATTTTCAGGATTCGGACATTCCAATGCGACCTGCTGTACAGGATGGCCGTTCTGGCTCCGAGTAAAGGTAGTGCTTCCAATCTCTTGTCGGGTTGTTTCGACAGGTTTGGCAGGTTGAGCTGGACCTTCATGTAATTTCTGTTCAGAAGTCCTTTTTATTTTTGGACTAACGACTCGCGCGTGTGTTGTGGGACCCGCTGGCTTTACCTCGGAAATGGTCTTCCATTCACCGGCCAATGTCTTCACGGAAATCTTAATTTCGTCACTCGGCTCGAGGACGACAGCAGGGACGAATCCATCGCTGTCGGTCGAGTGATGCAATTTGTGTGCGCCAATCGTTAGATTGACATGCATACCTTCTATAGGCTCATTTGAGGCATCAATAAACTGGCAAGTAATAATCGAGAGATCATCGAGCTGCGGGAGTGGTAACGGACCGAGCTCTTCAGGTGTTACCTCAATAGCCAGACGCGGCAATATAAGTACTTGATCTATTTTAATGAGATTATGGTTGTGTATGTCGTTTAATGAGGCGAGTTCATATCGATCGACCTTTTCCCGGGCCGCAATACCGGTTAGGGTGTCGCCCTTTTTCACCACATATATCCTGTTCATTCTTCTGCCTCCAAATCCATCCAGTCGTCTCGGTTCCAACGTCACGGGGTCCTGATCGGCAGTTATGTCGGTAACCCAATTTCCGCTTCCGACAAGGACGACGAATTCTTGCGGACGTTCTTGATCGGTTAGTCGCTGCGTCCTGCCATCGCCTTGCGTAGTGCCGGTATACGCAACCTCGAAGCTTTCGGTGTCAAAGACGTCGACATCGACGCCTGCCGCCGGCTTACCCGTGATAGCCGATGTCGCTGCCCAGCGTATGCTATATGGCTGTAGTATTGGCGTAACAAGACGATGCGGGAGCTCTTCCAATCGTGCGGCACCGAATGAACCTTCATCAAATACTTGTTGCGCGCCTTTAACGGAAAACCTGCCCGGACAGGCAAACGTAATATTCTTTCCGTCCAGCGTCACTGATGCCTGCCCCGCCTGCAGCACGATCTTCTTGCTCGCCTTGACCTCGATCCCGTCATTGACCGAGATGACAGTAACCTCTTTGTCCGCCAAAATCTCGAGCAGGTCCGTATGCGCCTGCACCGATACCGGCCCGTTACCGGCAACCGCCTGTATGCCTCCTTCGTGCGCATACAACGACGTCGCCTCGGCCGACACCGATGACGACGTGTACGCCGCCATCACGTGCATGTCCGACTGCGTCGTCCAGTGCAGATGCTGGCCCGCGAACAGCACGGTCGACGCGGGTGTCGCCCAGTTGATGCCGGCCTGCGAATCCAGCAGCACGACCGGCGCGCCGAATTTTTCGACGGGCGACGACGTGTCGAGGTCGCGCGATCCGGGCGTTGTCTTCGCGGCGTCCTGGCCGTTCACCGGGCCGGCGAACTTGCCCTTGTCGGCCGGATCGATCTGCGCGAGGAAATCCTTCTGCGCTTGCACGGCCGCCTTGCTGGTCAGCGCATGCTGTCCCGTCGCAGCCTCCAGCAGAGTAGCCCCGAGCGACTGCGCCGCTTTCAGGCTGTCTACCGCTTCGGCCGCGTCCATCTGCGTCGAGCCGACGCCGGCGCCTTGCGCGGCGCGCGCGCGCGTCGTCAGCAGCACGCCTTCCGCGCCGCGCACGACGGCCCAGGCATCCGTGCGCAGTTCGAAGCCGCTGCCGCGGTAGTGGCCGCGTTGCGCGCTGCGTGGCGCCTGGCGAACGAGGTGTCCGAGATTGAGCTGCGTGGCCGCCGTGCTGGTGGCCAGGCGCATGCGCAGCTGGCCCTGCGTGTCGTCCAGCTGCCACTGGTTCCAGCCGGCGCCGTCGAACGTCTGCGTGTGAATACCCGAGATCGTGCCCGCGTGGTCGACGCCGGAATCCACGCCCGCCGCGAACGGCGGCGCATCCGCCCCCGTGTACAACTGCGCGACCACGAGGGGGCGGTCGATGTCGTTGTCGATGAAGTCGACCAGCACTTCGGTGCCGATGCGCGGCGTGAATTGCGACCCCCAGTTGGGGCCCGCAAGCGCTTCGGCCACGCGCACCCACGTACCCGAGCGGTCGTCGCCGGGCGCGCAGCCCGCGTCGTCCGTGTCGTGATCCAGGCCGCCGCGGTTCGCCGCGGCGCCGCGCTGCCAGGCGAACTGCACGCGCACCTGGTGGTCGCGCGTCGTGGTGGCGACGCTGTCCGGCAGGCCAACCACCAGCGCCGTCTGCGGGCCGAGCGCCGTGTGCGGCTGGGGCAGGGCGGTCGCGTGCGGGACGATGGGCACGGCGTCGCGCACGCAGCCGAACCGGTTGCGGTACGTGCCGGGTTCGACGCCGCCCCGGTCCACGGCCGCGATCTGCGCGCCGACGTTGTTGCGCGCCTCGTGCTCGACCCACAGCACCTTGAAGGCGTTGTCGCGGTCGGGATAGCGGTCGTGCTGCGTCAGCGTGAACGCATGGCCGGCGGCGAGCCGGCGCGCGGCGCCTTCGCCTTCGAACAGCTTGTTGTCCAGTTCCAGCGCCTGCAGCATCAGGCGGCTGTGCAAGCCGGCCGCGCCAGCGTCGGTGGCGATGCGTTCGCCGGCGCCGTCGTATACCGGCAGCAGCGGCAGCTCGCCGGCGTCCAGGATCGATTGCTGTTCGGCGGCGGGCGCGCGAACCTGGGCCGGATCCCAACTGCTGATCGAGACGGCGTTCGCCTGCACGCGCCGGCGCGCGCTGAAGCCGTCGATGGCGTCGTCGGTGTCGGTGGCGCGCACGCCGTGAAAACGGATGGCGGCGTTGCCCGGCGTCGCGGGGAACCCGGCCGCACTGTCGAAGATGATCACGCGGTGCCGCGCCTGGCCGTCGTCGGCCGTGACGTCCTGGTCGTGCTCGAAGCGCCAGGACAGGCCCTCCGACGCCATCAGGCGCACGAAGAAATCGTAGTCGCTTTCGCGATACTGGGTGCAGATGGGGCGCGGCGGCAGGTCCTGCGTGATGTCGAAGTCGAAGCGCAGTTGCGGGTAGTCCGCGAACAGCTCGGTGACGATGGCGCGGACGTTCTTGTCCTGGAAGATGTAGCTGTCGCGGCGCAGGCGCAGCAGGGCCAGCGCGGGCTCCAGGCGCAGCCGGTAGCGCGCGACGCCGCCATCGGCACCCAGCCACTCGGCCGCGGTGCAGATGCCGTGCCACGCGCGGCGGCGTCCGTCAGGTTGCAGCAGGCCGACGGTCAGTTCTTCGCCGATGAAGCCCGCGAGATCGAGGTCGGTCGACGTGCTGAGGGCATCAACGTCGAAACGGTATAAATCATTTACGGCTTCGCGGCCGCGCACCCGTTCCGCGAGCGGGGATTGCGGCAGTGCGGCGTCGTACGCGCTGGCCAGCGTGATGAGGCGGGCATGCTGGGACAGGCCGGTGCCGAAGCGGCGAAGTGCTTCGCTTAATGTTGCGAGGTCCATGTCAGAACGGTGTCATTGTCGGGTTGGCGGAGTTGGGAGGGCGCCCAGGCGTTGCGACAGGGCGGCCCTGGCCGCCCTGATATCGCCGGTTGCGCCCGCACCGTTGATGTCGGCGGACAGGCCTTTTTCGACCTTCAGCGTGCCGTCGTTCGCAATGGACGCGATGACGACCAGCTGCTTGCCGGCGTCCGATCTGAACATGGAAATGTAGTACGTCGCGGCGGGCGCGGCCAGCCGAGTGGCAGCGAGGACGCCGGCGCACCCGGTCGTCGACGCCACCTCGGCCAGGTTTGCCGATAGCGGTTTGGCGCCGGCTTCCATCGCGAAATGGCAGGCGCGGGCGTGGCTGTCCTCGAAGGTGGCAAATGAGGACGTATCCCCCGCGATGAAGTCACGTTCCAGGAACCTCCATTGCGGGAACGTCTTCCGCATCATCGCCGCGCGTGCAAGCTTGATGCCGTCGGCTTCTTTCCAGGAGTCGGACGACGGGACACCGTCGTTGAGCATCTTGTCGTCGACGAAGCCCTGGGCCGGATCATCGTACACGTAATGGAACTCGCGATACGTGTCGTCGCGCGTGTCCCGGTCCAGATATTCGATGGCAAGGTAATGCTTGTCCTGCAGGCGGAACGCCCTGATCGACGGTATCGCGACGCATTGCGGAAACGTGTTGCCGCTGTCCGCATCAAGTATTTCGATATAGCGTGGCTTCGGCGCGTCGGGGACGGCAACGAGGAGGCCGCAGCTCGGCGCCAGGCCGTCCTGGTCGTAGAACGCGACGGGTACCACCGCCGGGTTGGGCGAGCGCGCCAGCTGACGGAGTTCGGCCCTCTCGGCGCCGCGCTCTTTCAGGAATGCGGCGACGTTAACTGATTGGGCGGCGGCCTGGATACTGAATGTCGGGATAGCCAGAGCAACGAACGCTGTGATCATTTTCATGGTGGCAGTCGGGTCTTAATCTGCAAAGGTATCTTCCGACATCTCGACCTTTTTGCCACCGCGCGTGAACGTATAGATGATGCGGCCGGATGTCGTATCCGAGCGCGTCTGCATCGTCATCGGTACGCCATTCGCCGTGAACGATGCCAGGATCGTGGGCTTGTCGAATCGCGCGCCGACCACGGCTGCCGAGAACGGCGAGCCATCTTCCGGGTTAGCCGCAATTTGTGCGAGCGTCTTCATCACAGGCGTCCAGAGCTTCTTGTCGGATGTCGGAGCGGCCACATAGATGTATCGGTAGCCCTTGATGCTTTTCATCTGTGAGGCGAACAGGGGATCTTTGCCGTACTTCGCCAGTTCCGTATCGAGCGACGTCGGCGTGGTGTTTTTGACTTCATAGCAGCACACGACGTCCAGGGTCGAGCCGGGGCCTTGCAGACCGTTGAAGACAGTCGATCCGGACAACTTCTCGTCGGTGAAGATGTAGGTCGGACGGGCGGTTACGTGGCTCCCGTTTGCCAGAACAGGGATTTGTTCGACGATACCGACGATGGGAAGCCCGTCGGCATGACAACCGACGCAGGCTAATGCGATGAGCGAGAAGAAGAGCCGTTTTTTCATGGAGACTGGTCGGGAAAGGTCAGGAAGAGGCTTTTCGGGTTGGATACCCGCTGGGCGTAGCCGATACTCGTGCTGACGACGCGCTTACCCGGCTTCGCCATGTCGCCGGGATTGTTGGTGCGCCATGCGAAGGAGCCGCCGATGTACGGCGTTCCCTCGCCGTTTTCGTCGAAGTAGTGGACGGCCTTCTTTTCGCGATAATAGGTCGCACGTACGAACATCGATTACCCCTCAGCGGCCGAAGAATTCATGGTCTATCGCGTCGCGTCCATCCACGTAATGGCCCTTCGAGCGTTGCTTACTGTCGCTCTTGAACAGTGGGATGTCCTCATTCTCGTTGAACCGGACGACTTCGAAATCGAAAGGCGTCTTGCGCGCGCCTTGCGCGTCGGCGCTTGGCCCGACCTTCGTCGCCTGGACCGCGAACAGGTGATTGCCTTCGACGTAAAACGCGACGGCGTGCGTGTTGGCGTCGCCGGACTCGTAGTTGCGGAAGTTGTAGCCGAGGCCCTTGGGCGTGGTGGTCGTTACCTGCAGCCAGGGCTCGCCCGCGCTGTCCGGCACCAGGTACACGGTGAACGTATCGAAGCTGCTCGCCGTGCCGTTGGCGACCATCCCGCGCACGATGTGCAGTGACAACTTGCTCAGATTGACCTCGTTGACGCCGTAGCCCAGCTTGACCTCATGATGGGTCGACGCCGCAATCGCCGGTGCTTGTACACCGGCACAGAGCCAGGCGGCGAATAGGACACCTGCCACAACGTTACGCGCTATGTGCATGCTTTTTTTCATCATTAGGGCGAAAGCGCTCAACTACGCCGCACCGAGAAAGCGCCAGACAGTCAATCCATATGGGGACTTCAGATCCTGCATTGGCGCCCCTTGCGTATAGACCGTATCGTGGACGGGCACCCCGATCGATTGCCAGCGTCGTCCAATCGGGCATGTTTCGCCAGGCTTTGCACGAATTTCAGCGGTTGCAGTGCGCGGCGCACCTGTGGCACTTCCTGCCGTCGAGTTCCTGAGATGTGCAACGAGGTCGCGTGGGTAGAAAGGTAGGTCCCGATACGATTGGTCGTCGACATTCAAAGCAATCGTGATTGCTGCCGCTTCCCATGCCCAATAGCCCAAGAACGAAGGGGCGCCGGTGTGAGCGTCGTAGTAGGGTTCGCGACGGCTCGCTTCGTACCAGTCCAGCAGATACGCCTTGATCAGTCCGGGGCGGTCGGATGGTTGCGCGTCGAAGATTGGCAACGCCTTATAGTACGGTAAATGACGCGTGCATTCATCGGGTAAAGGCGAGGGCCGCTGGCTGTAACACGACGCAATTCGTTCGAGCAGACCGTCGCGCATCGAATTGTTATAGTCGAGAATTGCCATGATCCGGGGGATCAATTTTGTATGCCCGAGCAAAACGGAAAAGCAGAGCAGCCGGTTTGCTATCTGGAATTCGACATCCTGCAGATGGATGACAGGCGAGTTGAGTCGCGTTCCTTCGTCAGTTCGATTGAATGCCTGGATATATAAAGCGAACGCCTCGAAATAGTCGACGACGTGCGGGAAAAATCCTTGTAATTCCATGATGTGCACGCCAGCCGAATAGCTGAGCGTCAACAGGTCGATCGCATAATCGGAACGTGCCCCCGTGAGACGCACCAGCGCGGCCACGTCTTGGCCGGAGAGCCATTCTGGATCGCTCAGTTTCTTTTGAGCGTTAGGAATTCGCCTTGAGATGTCTGCGGCTTCATCGCTGTAAGCAGCGTAGTCGAGTAAAGGTTCTCGCTTTGCCTGTTTGAATTCGGACTCGGTCAGTATATGGATCATGGTTCTCGCAAGTTTTTTCCGACGATCGAGCAAGTCGCCGCGGTGTTATTTCGGCCGGTATCTAATGATTCGCTTGTTGTCAATGTCGTTCGCAGTCTGCGATACAAACAAGCTTCTCTCGATTCTTGGCGACCTGCTCTAGCGTCATTTCGCTTTTGTCGGCGCTCATGACTACGTTATCGGGTACACGATACATCAACGGTTTCACCGGGTCGATATGCCGTGCAAATGCGACTTCGCCGTTACCAAACCACGCTTGATCGTCATTTTTCTGCTTGTACTGGTCAGAGGGTTCCTCATACATTCTCTTGATTCCGGGCCAGCCAGGCGAAGTATTAACGGCACTCATGCAACTGTCGGCATTCTGACCTGGACACAACGCGTTTAACTTTTCATTGTAGAAGTTAAGGAACAGCCAAGTCGCGTTTCTGCGACGTTTTGGATCGCCCGGAGCGAGGAAAACGGCATTTCCAGAAATAAATACTCGATCGCCTGTGGGCTTATGGCTTTTGGGGCTGATCGCTCTTCCTTCTTTATCGAAAAGAACGTGGAAAAATATGTTCGAATACGCTGCAGGCGCAATCAGATAAGGATTCTTGTTGACGCTCTCGCGAAGAATGACTGCGTCTTCGCTACCCGTACCCGGCGATCTGATATACAACCAATAGCGAAATGCCCAAGTCGGCACCGGCATGTATTCTTCGGCGCTACGAAAATCGTCATGCTTGACCCATCCTCTGACACCGCTGACTTTGCATTGCGCCCAACCATCCGCGCTGTTTTTGATGCAAGGCTTGACGGCGCCGCGTTGATTTATCACTGGCTTGTCTTTCAGCGTAGCGATAGGGCTTGTGTCACCTTTATTTTGGTATATGTTGAGCACGCCATTGACTGGAAAGATTGGGGCATCCAGGTCCATCCCAAAGTTAGTGTAATTTTGACTCCCTAACGCTTCGTCCGCAAGGATGCTTCCGGAAAAGAAAAACATGAACGAGAATAGAATTCCGATTTTAGTATCCAAGTTCAGTATCCCTCACGGTAATATGCAGATGGGTTCCATGCAATTTCTCATTGCCGGTAATGAGGTGGTTCGGTTGTGCTGGCGAATTGTCACGAGTGTTTAAATCCATTTCCCATGGATCAAATGTCTGCTTAACATCACTGTTCTCTCGCAGCTTATGAATAAAAGTGCGAATAGAGGTGCTGTCGCTGTTGCGAATCGCTATCGTCGCGGCTTCACGTTTATTTGTCTCTTGCGCCACTAGTTGCTTGAGTTCTTGTTTTTCATCCTCGGTAAGCGTCTTTTTTCCTTCAAGCCGATTTTTTTGCGTCAATAAATTTATGTATGCCGTGTCTGCAGAAGTCCGGCTGCGGCTTAGCTTCAAGTCACGACCTTCCACTAATATGCGGCTTACGTCCAAGCCCACGCCAACGCGATGCAAGACTGAACCAAGCATGGGGCGCCAACCCGATGCAATCTCAAGTGCCGTAGCGTCCAATTCGAACGCGGCCTTCAAGAATGCTTTATAAGTCTGAGGGTGAACGCGAGGAATAATTTCGGCTTTGGCTGCAGCAAGGTTCGTAATAGAAGGTATGTTTTGCCTGCAATTCTGAAATGCAGCCGCTTGCCACGTGATTACCATGTTTTTCTTGTTTGGTTTTACGACGCTCAGCGTTATAGCGTTGCCGCTAACGCTTGCATTTCCCCCAAAAATCTGTTGCAAGGCTGCTTGGAGTTCCGGAGGTTCGAATCGACTTTGTTCCAGGGCCTCATCCGCTGTGAATTTATGACTGAATTTTAACCAGGTCGTCCCGAAAAGGCTTGCAGAATAGACCTTTTTGGTTCCTGTCGAGACTGGGTCCGACGGTAGTTCATCTGAAGGGTCATAAGCCGTACCCTTGATTTCCGAAATCTTCACTACCACGTCGCTCAGCCCTTCTTCCGCACGCACGCGATAAAGCGGGGTAGTGCGATATTGAACCTTTGCATCATTGCCAAGGTATAAGGCGACTTCTTTGCCAAACGGAACTTTTTGTCGAATTTTGTTGTTTCTCATTAACAAAATACCTTGCCCCTTCATCAGGGGTTTGCCTTGATCGCCCGACATCTCAGCAATAACATACGGCAGTTTTTCCAGTTTCTTCTCAGAGCCACGCTTGGTATCGAATTCCCACGCAACATACACGCCAGCTTCTTTTATGACATCTTGTACATGGTTCTCGGACTTTTTCTTCGTACCGGATAGCTGAACTGCGCCAGCTTGCTTAACGGTCGACAGAGGAGCCGGTGGAGACAAAGGCGCCTCCTGGAGCTCTTGATGTCCAGCGTCTAAGTCGTTTTGGCGTGGTGATTCGTCATGCTTGCTGTCTTCGCCAGCAACTGCTTGACTGAACGTCTGGCTGTACCATGGTTTAGTCGTGACCTCGGCAGCGACAATCGTTTTTCCTTTGCCGCCTCCCACTTTTTTTTGCAGGGGTTTTAGAGACTGTCCGGGGTCAGGTCGAGGTAGATGCAATTGTACGGTAGTTCGGGTGTCGGTAACGGCGATGACGGTCTTGCCGTCCGCGCTTGTTTCGCCTTCGATTTTTTTCTGCTCACCATCGCCGGTGAAGTAGGAAAGTAAATAGCGTAGACCTCCCATCGGCTTTCCATCAATGCCTTTTACGAGAAATTGCTTGGCATGGGGAATTGGCTCAGTTTTTCCTTCTTTCCAACCTTCCACGCGCATGATTGCTAATTTAAATTCGTCCAACTCTTCCTTGGTGAGAGATCCAATAGTCCGAACGGCGTCCAGGCCGGTCATCTTTCTGACTGTGGCTGCATATTGCTCCGGATCGTTATGGTCGGTGGCCGGGGCATATTTTTTAAAAACCTTATCCAGTTTGATATCGGAATAAAAATTCTTTAAAGAATACTCCAGGGCCGCAAATCCATCCTCCTGACTCGCAAATGCCGCAAAGCTGCCGCCGCGTCCGATCGATAAACCACTCTTTTCGGCGGCAATAAGATTCCCTGGGTTGTTATTTCGCCAGGCGCGAGTGCCTCCGGATCGTAAGAATTCCGTGCCGTCTGCGCAAACGTATATGACACTGTTTTTTTCGCCATCACGCGCTTGGATGAATTTCTTCTCAGCCATTATTCGATCCCGTTGATAGGTGACGCCTCGCTGTCGATAGCACGATTGACATCACAGTATGCTTTTTTCGAGCTGTAAACTTTACGCTCTTTAAAATAGTGTAGTGGCGTGCCAGGGGCGCGCTCATCATTCTTCGTTAGATCGAATTCCTGGAATTTTACGGAGTTTTTTTCAGACCACTGGCCCTTCCGGCTCGCGTAAACGACACGAATTTTCTTCCCGTCCTGAAACGCGCGCATTCCAGTGATCGCGCAGTCGGCGCCGGAACGCAATGTCAGGGAAGCTTGATAGTCGTCGTTTATCTCGAACGGAATAGCTTCAGCGGCTCCACGCGGATTTCTTATCAGGAAACTGACAGTTTCCAGCGCATGTGCATTGTTCAGGTCAATGATCGTGTGCAAAGCCACGACATCACCGCTGGCGAGTTTGATCGGCGTCATGTCACCACGCAATACCACTGGGAGCGTCTGGGCCGTCGCGGAGAGGGCGGCTATCGCCAAGACGCTAGCACTCGCTATGGCTCGAATTTTCATCGCTTTCCTCTTCACAGATCCATTGCAAATCACGGTCGAATAAGATGTAGGTCGTCTCAGGGTTTTCGGTGTCGACATACGCCGTCATGCCATGCGTATCTGTCACACCCTTGATCTCTTGTTGGTCCGCTACGTATATCGTGTAGGCCTGATCTGCCAGCGGTGTGCCAAGCGTGTCCTTGAGCCTGAAACGTTGGCCACACTGATGGCTCAGCTGCGGCATGGCTGGTAGTTCGAATTGTGCGCTCGCCGGGCCGGTGAGCTCCTTCATGCTCGCCTTGAAGGCGATTGTCCCCGGGCCATGCACTTCGATGTCACCTCCCGAAAGCCGAATGTACGCGCCTTGCGCAGTCAACAGCACATGCTCCTTCGCTGCCACGTTCACGCTCCTCGCGATGCTCGCCACCGTAATCGTCTTGTCGGCTGTCAGCCGTGTCTGGCCACTTTGGCTTTGCATGCTGATTTTGCCGCTGGCCGCATGCATGCGGATGCCGGTTTCCTGATTCGGTTTGTCGGTGCTCGTGGCCTTACCGTACGTGAACAGGCTGACCCCGGCGCTGACCGAGTGAATGGTATTGCCTTGTGAGGCAAAGCCGATGTCCTGTCCCGCCGTGATGTTGGTGGTCGTGCCTGACGCAATGACGGTCGATGCTGGCGTGAGCGCTGCGATGCCTGCCGGCGTGTAGAGTTGCAGCTGCGGTTCGCCGTAAGCGGTGGCGTCGCCGTTGGCTGACGTCGCGGTCAGTGTATCGCTGGCCTTGGCGAGCGCTTCGGTTGCCGGCAACTTGTCTGGAGACGTGCCTCCCGCCAGCATGGCGTTGTGCTTGCCGGCCGTCTCGGCCAGGCTGTGTTGAAGTGTATGGCTTTGTTCGATCTGTGCAGCCGCCTGTCCGGACTCCAGCGCGCCCGCATCGGCCGACGCACGCTCGGTCGCAATCAGCAGTCCGCGGCCGGCGCGCACCGCCACCCCATGCTCCGCCTTCAGCTCGGCCCCCAGCCCCACGGTCCCCAGCCGCTGGTTATCCGTTTGATGCACCAGATGCCCGAGATTCAGCTCGGCCGTCCCCCGATGCGCCTTTGCATGCCGCTGCAGCGCCACGCGCGCCTGCTCCGGCGTGTCGTCGAACACGAGCTGGCTGTACGCGCCGGCGCCGTTGCCGCTCGCCTGCATGGCCTGGCTTTTCAGGCCCGACAGCACGGCCGCGTGCGCGTGCGCGCCGGCCGCGCCGGGGAACCAGGCGCCCGCGTTGCCGGTGGCCGCGCCCGCGCCGCCGGCTGCCGTGTTGTGCTGGGCGTCGTCGGCACCGGCCCCGTTGTAGACGGCGCCGATGACCACCGGCCGGTCGATGTTCCCGTCCAGGAAATCGACCAGCACTTCCTGGCCGACGCGGGGCAGGGCGTGGCTGCCCCAGTTCGCACCGGCGACCGGCGCGAGCGGCGTCGCCACGCGCACCCACGTGCCGGCGCGGTCGTCGGCCGGAGCGCCCGTGTGGCCGTGCGGTTCGGGATGATCGAGGCGGCTGTGGCTCGCTTCGCCGCGCTGCCAGTGGAACTGCACCTTGATACGGTGGTCGCGGTCCGTGTGGATCGCGGTGCCGGGCGGGCCGACGACGATGGCCGTCTGCTGGCCCCGCACCGTCGGGCGCGGATGCAGCAGGCGGCCGTGGCCGTCCACCGGGCTGTCGCGGTATGGCGTCGCGGCCGGGATCGCGTCGAAGCTGTTGCGGTACACGGGGCGTTCCGCGATGCCCTTGCCGCGCGCGTGCAGGCTGGCCGACAGGATCTCGTCGTTGAGCGCAGCGACCGGATCGTGGCCCAGGTGGCGGACGAGCGTCGATGCGGTATCGGCATCCAGGTTGTTGTGCGCGAGGTGGCGCACGCGCACGAGCAGGAACGTGTCGGCCGCGCTGTCCCGGGCGCCATGGTCCGCCAGGGTGAACGTCGTCCCCGGCGTGAAGGTACGCACGGTGCCGGCGCCCACGTGGACGACCTGGCCCGCTTCGAGTGCCTGCAACTGGCGCTCGGCGATGCGCGCGCCGTGTTCGCGGCTCGTGTACGCGTACACGCCGGGGATGTCGCGGCTGGCCAGTTCGACCGGATCCTGTCCGGCCGCGCCGGCGGTCCGCACCTGGCGCGCGCGATAGTCCCAGCTGCGCAATTCGACGGCATTCGTCGCGAGACGCGTCTCGGTGCGCCAGCGGTCGATGCTGTCCTCGCGCATCACGGCGCCGGATTGCGTGAAGCGCACGAGGGCCTGCGTGTTCGGCTTGAACGTGTCGTTGCTGTCGGCGATGACGAGCGTGTGTGCGCCCAGCGTCGCGCCGTCCGGATCGCCCTCGTGCTCGAAGAAGGCGAACAGGCCTTCCTCGCTCATCAGGCGCCGCACGAACGCGAGATCGCTTTCCTGGTATTGCGTCGTCAGGCTGCGCAGCGGGTAGAGCGAGCGGTCGACCTGGAAGCGCCAGGCCGGCGCCAGCCTGCCCTTGCCGTCGTATGCGGAAAACACGGTGTCGATGATGTCGACGATCGACTTGTCCTGGAAGACGCGGCTGTCGCGGCCCAGCGCGAGGAACGCGGTCCAGGGTTCGATCGTCAGCGTGTACCGGGCCAGGCCACCGTTCGCGCCCGTCATCTCGGCCGCCGTCACGTGGCCGTGAAACGGACGCACACCCTGGAACGGGCCGGCGAGCAGCTGGAGCAGCACGGGCTGGCCCAACAGCGATTTGAGCGCCAGCCCGGCATCCGTCGAGAGGGCCGACACGCGCAGCCGGTAACCCGTGGCGATGGCTTCCTCGCCGTGCAGCGATTCGGCCAGCAGGACGTCGTCATCACCCAGCGGCGTATGCAGGCGCAGCACGCGGCTCGACGGGGTGAAGCGCGCCACGAGCGCCCGGATCGCCTGGGCCGTCAGTGGAAGAGAGGGTGTCAGCATACGCGGGGTTCTCGTTGTCGCATGATTCAGGTACCGATGAATGCCGCGCACAACGCGTCCAGCGCGGACTTGAGCGAGACGTCGGGCCGCTTCAGGTGCCTGGACACCTTGTCGACGGCATAGTCGGTGTCGACCTGGTCTTCGACCCAGTCCAGGTCATCGAACGCGATGTGGCGCTCGCTGGCTGCCTGCGGATCCATGATCGCCTGCAGCGTGTGCGCCGACGCGCCGCCGAAGCCGAGCACGAGGCGCGGCTGCTCCCCGATGCGCGTGACGAACAGGGCGAGCTCGAAATCGGCGCGTGCGAGGAACGGCGCGATCGAATGCATCCAGTAGGCGCCGACGAGGCCGCGGTACAGCGGGTCGGCAGGCAGCGGCAAAACGAGGCTTTTCTCCAGCCGGCTCGCGCTGCTGGCCAGGACCGGCTGCAGCAACAGGCCGAGCGCCAGCAGCAACTGGCGCACCGAGCCCGCGTAGCCGGCTTGCGCCAGCAGCGCCTGCAGGGTGCCGAGCGACTGCAGTTCGATGAAGTCGGTAAATGCCGCCGCGTGGGCATCCGCACGCAGGTCGAGTTCGACGACCTGGCCGGCCGCCGCGCGGAGCGGCACGTCGGCGTCGACGGCCGTCACCAGTCCCTTGCTGAGCGCTTCCAGGCGGTTCCACAAGAGACCCAGCATCAGCGGCGCGGACGGGACGAACGCGCGCGGTTCGGCCACGTCCAGCATGCCCATCATGAGGAACGGAAAGCGGCGTCCCGACTCGTCGCTGCTCGCGACGATGTGGCCGGCGATCGCGTGCCGGCGGCGCGGACCCGTGATGACGAAGTGCAGCGGGGCGACTGCGTCGTAATTCGCCTTCCACTGCGCGTCCGCCGTCATGAGGTCCATCGCGCGCGCGAGCCAGTCGTCCAGCAGCTTGACGAGCGCCGGGTTGTCGGAACCCTTGATGAAGTCGCCGCGGCTCGGGATCTTGCCGAAGTAGCCGATCGACACGTGTGTGGACGCGAGACTCATCAGAACGGCGGCGGACGCGGCGAGACCGGCCGGGCGGACCACGGCGACACTACGATGGACTGGATCGGCATTCCCGACGCACAGGACGGCGCCGGCGCCATCCAGTGCCTGGCGGCGGGCCAGCGCGAGCGTGGCCAGGAACGGCACGCCACCCGACAGTCCGCAAGCCGGCCCGGTGGTCCTCACGTCGATGCCTGCATCGAGGTGCGGCAGGTCCTCGTGGGCCAGTGCCATCGCCTCGAGGACGCGGTTGCTGCGGTGGTCCGCATCCGCGAACAGCGCGGACACGGTGGATGCGTCGACGGCCGTTTCGGCCAGCACCCGTTCCGCCAGCCGGCGTAGGTCCACGGCGTCGGTGCGGTGCATGGCGTCGGCCGATGCGCTGCGCGTGGCGCTTGCCGCCTGCAGCGTCGGCGCCGTGTACGCGGTATCGGACAGCAGGAGCCCGGCGGCGCCTTCGCCCGGCACCAGTCCCTGCGGATGGGCGGCGGAGAACAGGATGCCGTCGGCCGCCATCCGGTCGACGGCCGCCTGGTCGATGCGCGAATCGAAGGCGAGCAGGATAGTCAATGCCGGATCGTTGTTCGGCTGGCCGGCCAGCACCGACAGCAGGGCGCTGGCGGCCGCCGCGGGTTCGCCCGGCGGGGCAGGGCTGACGGTGACCTTGTCCGCGTCCCAGCCGGCCTGCGCAGCGACGTGGACGAACCACGCGCCGGCCGCCGTGCGCTGCGCGGCGGTCCAATCTACAGGCGCCAGGGGCACGATGCGCAGCAACGGATCGTCGACGGCGGCCAGTGCCGCGGCGTCGGCGAGTTCGCTCACGACGGCGCTGGCCAGTTCGAGGGCGCGCCAGTGCGCTTCACCGAAGCGGACGTCCGACTGGCCCTGTGCGGCGAGCCACGGCTCGGCCTCGGCCCGCCACGCGGCGTCGCCGGCGGACGGCACGCGCACGGTCATCACGGGATAGCCGGCGTCGTCGACGAGCTCCGGGTCCAGGTCGGGGCGCGCGCGTCGTGCGTCGATCGTGGCCGCCAGTTCGTCGATCGAGTCGCCGTGGCGCGTGCGCACGGCCGCATCGACCAGCGCCAGCGCGGGTAGGCGCGCCGCCGCGGCGGGAGCCGGTGCGGCGGTCGTGGCCGGCGCGGCGGCATCGGCTGCGGGTTGCGGCCGCGCGAATCGCCGGACCAGCACGACGGCGGCCAGTACGGCGAGCGGCAGCGCGACCAGGTACGTGACCAGGTCGGACGTGGAAGGCGCGCGGTCGGTGCCGCGCCAGGTGAAGATGGCGCCACCCCAGAAGGCGGCGAACGTCAGCATCGTCAGGATGCCGCCGCGGATCCATGTGCCCATCAGGTCCGTCTCCGCCTGTGGCCGCGGCGCTGCGGGTTACACATGATCGACCGTCGCCTGCTGGCCGGCGATCAGCGTGGCGCCGCAACCAGCCTTGTCGCCGTGCCGTGCCGCGGCCTTGCCGTCGACGATGAAGGTGGTGTCGCCGCTGACGATGGGGGAGCGGCCGTGGCGCGGACATACGGTCATGTCGCCCACGCGCGCGATGCCCTTGCCGTCGCAATCGCTCAGCGTCGACGCTTCGATCACGCTGCCGCCGTGCGATGTCCTGTCACCCAATACGATCAATGGTCCTGCCATGCTTTTCTTCCGTCACCGTTACAAATGTGCCGCATGTAATGTTACATGAAGACAATATTTTTCCGCATTATAGCTGGGCAAAACTGTGTTATTAATCACGGTTTGTAACAGTTATGCAGTTTCTTTCAGGCTATAGCGTGGCGCTCGCGATTAGCGTAAAGTTAAGTTTGTTAAGTATGGATGAGTTGGAGAGTGTGTCTTGCAGCAATCGATGACCCATGCACTGGAAGCGCTGGCCGCCCTTGCCGGATTCGACAGCGTCACGCGCCTGTACGCGTTGCGGATCGGGGATGGCGCTACGGATTTCCCGGGCGGTGAACTGCTGGTCGAGGCGTTCGTCGCCGACGATGCGGTTCAGGGGCTCGGCGTACGCGACGTGATCGCGCTGTCGACCAGCGCCGCGATCGAGCCATCCTCGCTGCTGGGCCGGCCGGCCGCCCTCGAAGTCACCCTGGCGGACGGCACGCGCGCCGACTTCGCCGGCGAGATCTGCGCGGCCGCGCAGCTGGGCAGCGACGGCGGCCTGGCGCGCTACCGCGTCCGCATCGCCCACTGGGTGTGGCGCATGGCCCACGTGCGCAATAGCCGCGTATGGCAGGACAAGTCCGTCACCGACATCGTCGACGACGTCTTTTCCGCCTATGCACCCGACGCGCGCTGGCGCTGGAGCGACGACGTCGGCCCGTTCATGGACGGCGCCAACCCGCGCAGCTACTGCTGCCAGTACCGCGAATCGGATCTCGCGTTCGTCGAGCGGCTGCTCGCGGAAGAAGGCCTGGCATGGCGCTTCGAACAGGCCGACGACGGCCCGCGCATGGTGCTGTTCGCGGACAGCCGCGATGCGTCCGCCGTGGCCGACGACCCGAGCATCGACGCCGGCGGCGCACGCTTCCACGGCGCGCACGCGCGCGAAAAAAGCGACAGCGTGCAGGCGCTGGCGGCGCTGCGCAGCGTCGGCGCGTCCGCCGTCACCCTGCTCAGCTACGACTACAAGAGCAAGCAGGCGGTCGCCGCGAACTCGCCGTCGCGCCTGTCGAACGGCAGCCTGCCGTGGCTCGAATCGTTCGACACGCCGGGCCAGTACGCGTATGCCGACAGTGCGCAGGCCCGCCGCTACGCCGACCTGCAGATGGAAGCGCGCGAGGCGCGCAGCCAGTTGTGGCGTGGCCGCTCGACCTTGCGCACGCTGCGCGCGGGCACGCGCCTGACGGTGACCGGCGCCCCCGTGAGCGCGCTCGGCGCGGCGGCACCGTTCACGATCCTGCGCGTGACGAGCGTCGGCGTGAACAACCTGCCGACGCGCGCGCAGGATGCGCTGGCCGAGTTGTTCGGCCCCATCCCCGAACTGCTGGAAGAATCCCTGCGCGACGACTTGCCGGAAGACTTCGGCCTGGCGCTCGCGCAGGCGCGCACGGCCGGGTACGCGAACTGCTTCGAGGCCGTCGCCGCCGACGTCGTGTGGCGTCCGCAACTGGGCGGCAGCGACGGCCGCAGCCACCCGCGTCCGACAGCGGCGGGCGCACAGAGCGCGATCGTCGTGGGCGCCGACGGCAGCGACACGCCACGCGGCGCCGACGAACTGTATTGCGACCGCCTGGGCCGCGTGCGCATCCGCTTCCACTGGCAGGACGGCGGCGACGCCACGTGCTGGGTGCGCGTGGCGCAGCGCCTGGCAGGCGGCGGCAGCGGCAGCCAGTTCCTGCCGCGCATCGGGCAGGAAGTCATCGTCCAGTTCATCGAGAACGACATCGACCGCCCGATCATCGTGGGCGCGCTGTACAACGGCCAGGGCGAAGGCGGCGTGACGCCGACTCCGGGCGGCGAGCACCGCGACGCCGGCATCGATCCATTCGAGGCCGCGCACGACCACGCGACGTCCGGGCAGGGCAATCTCGCCGGCGGCAACAGCCCCGTGTGGCACGGCGCCTCGGCAGCGCTGGCCGGCCACCGCAATGCCGCGGCCCAGTGGGGCGTGCGCACCAAGGAATTCGGCGGCGCGGGCTACAACCAGCTGCTGTTCGACGACACCGATGCGCAGGGCCGCGTCCAGCTGCGCACGACGCACGCGGCGACAGAACTGAACCTGGGCCACCTGATCCACGGCGCCGACAACTACCGCGGGAGCCTGCGCGGCGAAGGCGCCGAACTCCGCACGGACGCCTACGGCGCGCTGCGCGCGGGTGCCGGTCTGCTGGTATCGAGCTACCGCATCGAGCACGACGCGTTGTCGCGCGACCCGGCGGGCGACAACGTGGCGGGTATCGCGCTGCTGAAGCAGGCCGTCAAATTGGGCGAGACGTTCAACGACGCGGCCGTGACGCACAAGACCGTGGGGCTGGCTGCGCATCTGGGCGCGACGAAGGCCGGCGCCAGCGCGCTGGATGCGAAGGCGGCGCCGTTGCAGGCTATGTTGAACGCGGTGGCCGGCATGGTGGCGCTCGATGGCGGTGCATTGGGCGACGACAAGCTGCCGCATGTGGCGGCGCCCGTGATCGCTCTGTCGGCGAAGGCCGGGCTGGGCGTGACCGCGGCGGATGCGGTGCAACTGTCGAACGGCGAGGCGGTCAGCCTGATGAGCGGGCAGGACACGCAGTTCGTCACCGGTGGCGCCATGCGGATGCATACCGGGCAGGCGATCGGCGTACTGGCCGGCGCCGTGAAGGCGGGCGAAGGCGGCGTCGGACTGCAGATGATCGTGGCGCAGGATGCGGTCGACATGCAGGCGCAGGCGTGCACGCTCGATGTACAGGCGCGCGATGACGTGCATATCGTCAGCGCGAACGCGCACGTGGATTGGGCGGCGGCGAAGCGGATCAGTTTGTCGACGGCGGATGGGGCGAATATCACCATCGAGGGCGGGAATATTACGGTGCAGTGTCCGGGGAAGATTGCGGTGCATGCACTTAAAAAGAGTTTCATGACCGGCGTACGCCTTGACTATGACCTGCCAAGGCTGCCTTCGAGCGCTCCGGTGTGCATCGAATGTCTCGTAAAGGCCGCCAGCTTCGGCTCTCCCCTTGCAATGGTTGTGTCATGAGAAATACGCGTCGCTTATCACAAGATGAAACGGACGTGGTCGAAGCCGTCAGCCAGATGTGCAGCCTAATCCAAAGTCGACAAGGATTTGAATGGTATGGGCTTGTTGATACTGTATTCGACTACCCGGATGGAAAATTTTTTAACGAATGTGCCGACGTAATTAACTGCTATGTGGGTCACCCGCAATTAGAGGCACTTGCAAGTGCCGCGCCTTGTCTGGTATCACTTCAAGATAATGATGCTTTAGCCCATCGATTGACATCACTTTTCCGGCATTGTTCTGCTCGGCCCATGTTGAGTTTTTTCGCCAGTGAAGTGAGCGTTGCAAGAATGCTCGAGCATTGGCGGGCATTCTATATGGCTAGATTGGACGAGGGACAGGAAATGCTGTTGCGATTCGCTGATACACGAGTGCTGCCAAACCTCCAGCACGTGCTCGCCCTCGATCAGTGGGCAGCTTTCTGTGGTGCGGTGAGGTACTGGTATTATGTTGATCGAACTGGAAAAATTGCGGAGTGCGCAGTTTCAAATATTGCTGACTATCGCCATGATCAGTTGCAGTTGTCGAATCACCAAGTTGACAGGTTAATAAAACTAAGCTATCCAGACATTCTGATGCAGCGAATCATTGAATCCTTGCCTGACGCGATCCCTCCGTTGATTTGTCCTTCTTCCCTATATGAGCTAATTTCCGCGTCATATCGTTTAGCTCAACGCTACTCGATAGAAAACGAGGCGGACGTATTTTCTTTAGCCGTTGCAGCGTGCCTTACTGAGGGGAAAAGCAACAAAAATGCTGGGCTTTATCGATTGTTGGAAAGTGGGAGCTGGAGCGCCGGCAATTTAGGCGACGAAATGTTTGAGGCTAATATTGTATGAAATTTAACTTTGCGGCATTGCAGAACAAAAAGAAGAAGTCGATTTCCTTCGCCATCTCATGTTTTTTTGCTGCCGCATCGCTGCAGGCGTGTGGCGACGAGGGTACGGCGGTGAGTGTCACTGCATACAATCATACGCGGACTCATGATATCGAATATTTTACAATGAACGGGGCCGGCGGAGTAGACGTAAGGCGAGGGAGCTCAAGTGGGGAAACTTGTTGTATCGTAATTCCTAATAAGTGGCGTCCAGGTCTCAAGGTTTCGTTAACGTGGCGTTATGCTGCGCCAAATGATAATGAAAACAACGTAATGCCTGTGATAACTCAAGAGGTAGAGTTGCCCAAATATCCTCACCCTGATGCGATGCGAGTGCATTTCTATGAGAACGAAAGAATAAAGATCGTCCTGTCAAAGTGCTCGCCAAAACACCCTTTCTATCCTCTTTCGCCTGAAGATCGTCTCCCGTGGAAGCCTATGTCATCGAAGAGCGAATATCGTGAGAGTGGAGGCCCAATTGACTGTTGAAGTTCAGTTTGCTTACAACCCCGAAATTAATAACACCCGATCGCTTGTTCGGCCATTATCGCCTCGCGAAGTCATGCAGCAAGCCAAGGCCGTTTCGGCACAGTATTCGGAGCAATCGGTGCTGAAATGTTGTGGTCAAGTTTTTATCGGAATTTTCTTTGATGGAACAGGTAACAATGAAGACATCGATTACCTATCAGTAAAAAGCACGCCGCAGAAATTTCAACACAGCAATGTTGTCCGACTTTTTCACACGTTTAAGAGAGAAGAGGAAGGCACGACAGCATATTATCCGTTCTACATCCCCGGTGTCGGAACTCCGTTCCCTAAAATTTCTGACACCGGTGGAAAGCTAGGAACTGGGACTTCTTGGAATGGAGAGTCTCGTTTGATTTGGGGGCTTACGAGGGTTTTTAACGCGGTTAGCGATTATCTGGAGGGGAGTCAATTAATATCTGATTCGGTGGCTAATAGCATGGCTAACGCCTTGGGCGGGATCGGTTCTTTGGAGGCGCAACGGAATTATGCGTTGGGACGTACATGGATGGATCAGTTGTCGCAGTTGGTCAAAAGACAGCCGAAGAATCGGCCGTCCATAGAACAGATCAATATTTCGGTTTTCGGATTCTCTCGCGGCGCCGCTGAGGGCCGAGCATTCGTTAATTGGCTGTATCAGATTTGCGCAAAAAACTCCGAAGGCTATACTTTTGCGAACATCCCGATAAGAGTACAGTTTTTAGGGATTTTTGATACAGTTGCATCAGTTGGCATTGCCGGTGCCTTTTCCTCGGGACTAATGGGGGCGGAGGGGCACCAGTCCTGGGCTAATAAAAACATGCAGATTCATCCGGGGGTTGAAAGCTGTCTGCATATTGTCGCTGCCCATGAGGTTCGCGCTACGTTCCCGCTTGACTCGGTAAGAATTGACCAAAGATACCCTCCTAACGTTAAAGAATATGTTTATCCAGGATCGCATTCGGATGTCGGCGGTGGCTACAATCGGCATGCGCAGGGTAAGACAGACGCTCTTGCTCGAGTACCGGGTTTTGAAATGTACTGTGCAGCCCGCGCGGCAGGTGTCCCATTATTGCCACTTGAAGGTCTATCCAGGCCGGTCAAGGAGTGCTTGGTGCCGACCAACGAGGCATTAATAACATTCCAGAGATATATGCGCGAGGCACAGATTCCTGCGGGGCCGGTGGAGGAAATGATGCGCGCTCATATGGCCAAGTATTTTTCTTACAGGTATCAAGCTATAGCGAACGAAGAAGATAAGTCGACAGCGGAAGAATATTTCGCTCGCAACTTCTTTAGAAAATCGACGGCAGAGCGCGAGTATTTAAGAGACACGCAGCAGTATTTTGTTGCCATTATTGCCGCACTGGTTGAGAAGCTCGAGTATCGGATGGGCCACGACTCGGTACTGTATGGACTTCGACACGATGGCCTTGGCGAGACTTATGTAAAGCAGCCATTTCAAGAGATCGATTTCAGGACGCTTAATCTATTGTCCAGCGCAGCTCAACTGGTGAATAGACGAATATTTGCTTTGCTTGATGTTAAGGATCAGAAGTCCAACGAAAAGTCTATCGCAAGATTGCACCGGACTTTAGAGAGATGGTATAAGTGGCTTAAGGAAAACAACCTGCCAAATCTTGTAGATTCAAGCGCTCCGGAACGCGATGTTTTAACTGTGGCATCATCCATTGCAAGAGATTCGCAATCTCAGGAGATGCGAGATTTTTTCGATAACTGGGTGCATGATTCAATGGCTGGTTTAGCGAAAGATGGTATGAACGAGTTTTTATTCAATGGAATTGGCCTTTTCAAGTTTCGTCGTGTCTATTTTGGTGACCGCTCCGATGAAATAATTCACCGACGTGTGATCGAAGCTAACGATCGCGAGAAAGCAGCGTCTCGATTGAAGCAAAAGCAACGGAAGGAATGGGATCTGGAGTCAGCCGAGTATAGACGAGCGGCGTCGTAGAAGTAAGGATTTTGTTGGTGCGGTCTTGGGAACTTTAGGAGTGGACGAAAGTCTTTGTGCTGGGTTGGATTTCAAAGAAAAATATCCAACACTTCGAAAATAGTCGTGCAGGCTGTATGAACTTTGACGGCTTCCCGGCCGTCATGCGTGTAGTTTTTCTTGTTAACTTTGCGATCACGAACGCCATCTCGAGGCTTATAACATGAGGTCATGCAATCATTCTAAGGCAGTATTCGCTGCTAAAGTTAATTCGAAGTTCGGGACGCTACGTATTCTTGGCATGCAAAAGCCCGGGTAAAAGAAAAATCCCCTAGCGAAATACAAGGTTTCATCGTAACGTTGCCTTTATCATGGACTGAAGGAGAAAACAACCGTTCGGCAATGAATCTTACGATGCTTGCGAAGACAGATCCCACAACAGTGCCTCAACAAACAGTCGCGAGTACAATGCAACCGACTGAAACTGAAGTCAATGGATAGTTGATTCGCATTGTTTTAAGCCTTGTATACTCCTGGAATATTATTGATGTCACGAACTGAATCCTCGTCTCCTCACGGAAGGAGATTTCCTCGTCTAGTGCTTGCCTTGCTATTGCTAGGGCGTTTTTCAAATGCGCTCCAGGCGGCAGATCTGCCGGTCGATGCGTCAAAAGCCACACCTTCTCGAGCTCCAACCTCGGACGATTTATTGAAAATAATCGCCCCTGACTACCAGAAACCGGTTGGCGTCAATTCGGAGTGTTTTGGTCGAATGATGTTCGAAGTTAGTGGAGTTGATGAGTGGCCGACTTACTATCGCCACATGTATCCAACAGGCATTTTTGCAAGGTCGTTCAGCGATAATGTTGGGGATCCATATGATAGTATGCGCTTTGGGGATACGCTCATCGCTGTTATTGCATCGACAAAAAGGTTTCCGAAAGAGAAGATATTTGAGGCTACACCTTTCGGTAGAATAGCTGCGTTGCAAAAAAATATTGAAGAAAAGCGCTCTTATATTGCAAGATTGAAAAAGTCCGGAGAAATATCGGACGTTGATAAGGCCGAGATCGAGGAGCAGTCGCAGGATATCCAGCGATTCGAGGCGATCATAGCTGAGTACAGAACGAAATTTGAGAAGTTCAACACCGGACTGCCGAACAGTGAGGCGTATTGGACCAGTGAAGACTCGTCAGTTGATAATTCCGATCTCCGTTCGATTCTCAGGGCGTACCTTACGCGAGGCGATCACATCTTCGTATTCGAATCCAATGCGAAGATAAAAAATTCTGCGGATAAGGAGAGTCATAAGAAAAAATTCTCTTCCATGCTCTCGAATTTTCGCCCGCGAGCGGCTAACGAAATTCCTGCAGAAAGAGGTGTATGCATACCTTTCGGCTTTATCGCAGACGATGGAGAAACACCTATCGCATTCAAGCAGTCAATACGCTTCAGTGATGCTCCGGGTGTCCTGTATACCATGAGTACGGGTACTGTCGATTCACGGAATATCAAGGCGACGCCTTTGCTTGCAATGGCCGAGGCGGCCATTTCGCCTCCGCCGCCGGAGAAGCCGGGCGACCCAGCACCAAAAGTGATTCAACGTATTGGCCCTCGGATGGTCAAGATGGGGGGGGTGTCTGCGTCACAGGGAGGGGTGCACCTGAAGTTTGATCAACCTGGAAGCAAGGGGTACGAAATTTACAGTGTGTTCACTGGTTATGGAGGATGGCTGGGCACGACGGTATTGCCTTATATTCTCGTGAATATGCGTACCATGAACAAGAATCTGGCTCCGGAATTGAAGGAAAACCCTCCGCCATTCGCTGTCAGTAAGAACCGTATGGACCTGATGGTCAAAAGCATGCGCTGGAGGCCAACCACGCCACCCATGCCGGAGCTGACTCGAAGATAAATCAGAGAAGCGCGTGAGCAAATGTTCTCTACCGTGCTTCGAATCACGGCGCGCACGCGCGCGCGCGCACGAAAAGCGACAGTGTGCTGGCATTGGCGGGGCTGCGCAGCGTGGGCGCAGCGGCCGTCACGCTGCTCAGTTACGACTGCAAGGGCACGCAGGCGGTCGCCGCGAACTCGCCGTCGCGGCTGTCGAACGGCAGCCTGCCGTGGCTCGAATCGTTCGACACGCCGGGCCTGTCAAATCCCGTCTGATCATAAACGCGTTTAACGAATAATTCTGGCCGCGTCTGCTGCCATTCTTTAAGCGCCTGGACGGGCGTTTTTGCGTCGAGTGCGCGCTGTGGAATGTGGTGGTTGTACAGCTTCAAATAGTTCAGCAAAGTCGTCTCCAGATCGGCCCTGCTGTCAAAGCGGGTCTGCTGCAGCAGTTCGTTGATACGGCCGTTGAAACGCTCGACCATGCCATTCGTTTGAGGGTGGCGCGGCGGTTCCAGCCGATGCTCGGCAGGCAGGGCTGCGCAAGCGACGTCGAAGGCGTGCCTGCCGTGGGCTTCTTGTCTTTGGTGGCGAAACGGTCGGTGGATTGCGAGCCGTTGTCGGTCAGGATCTTGCTGATTTTGATGGGTGAAGCCAGCTTGAGCCGGCGCAGGAAATCGACGCTGCTCGCCTCGGTCATGGCGCCGTAGATGCGCATGAGGACCCAGCGCGGGGCACGGTCGATGGCGACGAACAGGTAGCGTCGCGAGGTCTCGTCGGGCATCTGCGGCAGGTACTTGATGTCGATGTGGATGAAGCAGGGCTCATAGTCCTTGAACGTCTTCTTCGGCGCGATAGTCTCGCCTTCGGCCGTCGGGATCACGTCCACCAGGCGCGACATGCCTTCGCGCTTGAGTAGGCGTGCAATGCCGGACCGGGAGACGTCGGGATTGATGTATTGCCGCGTTATGAAAAGCAGATCGTCGAGCGGCAGGTAGAGCGACTGGCGCGGTGCCAGGACGATGGCTTCCTGGGCCGTGCTCAGCGTCGTATGCAGCGTGTGCGCGCGATGGGAGCGGTCCTGTACGTCCTCTCGTTTGAGTCACTTCGCCGCGGTTGCCCGCGTGATGCCGAAGACCTATGCCGCCTGGCGATCGGACAGACCGGAATCCCTGATCTCCTGCCGGACCTTCGGGGTGGTGCGAGCTTGTGAATGGATGCGTGAACTCATGCTGCGGACTGCTCCTGTTGCGGTTGAATGCCAAGACTGCTGAACCCAGCAATCAAGTCGCCCAGCATAGCTCTTGCACGAAACAAAGGCCAGCCACGATAAGGAATATGATCGTACGAAACTAAACAGTTAAGCGCAGGAAGGGTGAAATGAAGATCTTTAGAAATAATATTTATGATGCGCGCCATTAATGGCGATTAATTGGATTATGGTGGGCTAGTTTAGGTAACGGATGAAATGGCGCAGAGCTCGTGCATACGTTGGCGCTTTGGTAAGGGAATAATGATGAGATCGTTCTTAATTGCACTGTTGTGCAGCTTCGGTGTGGTGTGTTCGTGGGCTCAGGCTGCTCCGTTAAACGGCACATGGAAATTCGATCGTGCTGTGGATTACTACGGGCGCACCCCGCTGGGTTTGGTATCGCACTTCAATACAGTAGTCATCAAGGATGGCGAAGCCAGGTTTTCGTCAGACTGTGCGGTTCGATTCAATGCGGAAGAGTATTTTTTCTCCGACGTGTTTCAGCCGCTCACCAAGGGTGATGTTACCGAAAAGCAGGTTAATGAGTTTCTGAATAAGAACCTTGGAGTGTCCCTGGTCGGAACGAAGGATGTGTATAGTTTGGCGAATGCGCCGGCAACGTGTGCTCGTCCCATCATGGAATTTTTTGTTGTTGGCGACAAGTTGCTGATTCCATTTGGCGCAACGTTTTACAGTTACGACGAGCAGCAAACACTGGAAATTGGGAAAAATGCGTCAGAAAGCGTTGTGCCGAGTATTCTTTCGAACTACAAGTATACGCGTTTGCCCTTGAACTATGACCGCTACTTCTCCTGGTGCAGACCGAAGATTGCCGGTGAAAACGGCCGTCCGCAGACAACTGATAAATGCAGGCCCGATTTTTATCCGTACGTCGCGGATTCAAAAAGTCACGATCCACTCATGAATATTATCGGCAACCACGATTATGCAATGAATGGACAGGAATATACCGAAGGGTTCTCGCCACCGTTCAAACAAAAAGTAGCTGCGACCTTTCTCGTACTCCCGCCCATGAAACGGGTAGTCCTGGTCCGTGTCGATGACTTCGACCTCGTGCGCGACGAAGAGCGCGATGTAATGTCCGGCGTGTATCTTTCGATTGTAAACGGGAAGGTCATCGATCAGATCGAAGGTTGTCAGTTCGATCAACGGTATATGTGTGTCGTCGACGGCACGCCGGTGGCGAGATTGACCGATAGCGGTAAGTTTGAGCGTATTTCATCCAAATGAGGTCGCGCTTCCGATAAACCGGCAATGCGCCTTTCATTGTCCCGACGGCGAGATCCACGTAGCGGTTATGACGTGGATCACTGCAACCACAAACATACAGTCAAGCCCTCCCGGGTACAACGATATCAATTTATTGAATTACCGAGCAGGGACGTCCTTACGGCGCGGCTTCGCTGCAAATTTCATCAGGACGATCCCGCAGCACCTTACGCTCGATGCGCCCATTCGCAAAGTACGGGATCTCCGGACAATAACGGCGCCCAGCCGTCGTATCGACCTGTTTCCACGCCGTGCTCTCCGTGCGCACGACCTTGAGCCGCCCCGCTGCGTCACGCTTCCAAATCGCGATGTCGCCCGATGCAGTGGACAAAGCCTGCGATTCGCAGCCGCTGAAGTCCTCGAACGTCAACGTCAGCCGATCGCCGACCTGTTCCACCCGATCAGGAAATTCGATACGCCCGTCCCGATACTCGGGAATCGTGTAGCAATACAGGATCCTTTGGCCGACCAGCACCGGCAACTGCACGCTCGACGCCGTGGCGGTTTCCTTGAGCTGCCCGCCATCCCAACGATACGTGGTTACGCCATGTTCGCAGCATCCGTTACGCCACTGCGAAACAATGGTTTTGAATGTCTTGTCGAACTCGGGTGACGTAATCCCCTGCAGCGTTTCCGGCGCATCGACGAAGCGCTGGGTGCGCGGATCGAACAGCCAGGTCTGCTGCGGAATGTTCGGCCCCGCCGGCAAACTGAGCGCAATCGTCAGATCGGGGAACCCATCGAAATTGGCGTCGACGAGCGATGGAATGAAGACGCTGCCCGGACCCTGGGAATCGGTCGTCAGTTCCTGGGCGAGCCGGCCCTTTCGATAAATCCTGATGGCCGATACATGAGGCGCCTCGTCGCTGTCATCCGTCTCTTTCGGCATCGCGTCGGCAACGAGGCGCAGTTCGAACGGCACCGGCTGCGTATCGCGCAGGTGCAGCGCAAACGTCTTCCCGCCATCGGGCGATGTCCAGTTTCCCGAGGCGCTATCTCCGTCCAGGTTCACCGTCCAGCGGCCGGTCGCAATGTTCTTCGCAGACTGCGAATCGCGCTCGGTCAGCTTGAGCGTGTTGGCTTTCACCGTACCCGTCAGCTGGAGCTGTTGCCGGGTTTTCCCGGAACAGGGCGCATAGCAATACCAGCCCGACACGTTCGCGGCGATGCGGGCCAGCGCCACGTTGATCGGCTTTGTGCCGAGTGTGCCGGACAGTACCCGTTCCCAGACAGGAAATTCAACGCGAGGCGGCTTTGCTTCCTGGGCAAAAGACTGACCATGAGCGGACAGCAACGAACAAGCCATGACGAAAGCGAAGATGTTGCGCATTTTGCTACCTGTGATTGATCCGCTCGAAGTCTACATGGAAACCCGAAACAGCAAAATCGCTATTATTTGTATGGATCTTGATTTCGCCTAGCATCGCTACAATGCGTTTTTACACAGGACGAATCGATGGCACGAATGGATGAATCGCTGGTCGCATGGCTCGACGAGCATGCGGACAGCCTGGATGCGGACACGCTGCATGCGGACGCGCTGCCGGCCCGTCTGGCCCGGGCCGGCCTGTTCGCGGTGGCAGTGCCCGAAGGCGAGGGCGGTGACGGGCGCGCCTTGAGTGCGGCCGTCGATGTCGTCGCGGGACTCGCCGAACACTCGCTCGGTGCCGCCTTCGTGTACTGGGCACAGCGTGCCGTCATCGCCTGCCTGCTGGCGAGCCCGAACCGGGACCTCGTGCGCAGGCTCGTGCCGGACCTGGTGCACGGTAGGCTTGCGGGCGCGCCCGGGTTGTCGAACGCGATGAAATTCCTGGGCGGCCTGGACCGGCTGCGCATCACCGGCACCGCCGTACCGGACGGCATGCGGCTGAACGGCACGGTGGCCTGGGCGACGAATGTGCGCAGGCAGGGATTCGTCGCCGCGATCGCTGTCGGCGACGAACATGGCGACAATCCGGCCGTGCTTGCGCTTCCCCACGACGTGCGTGGCGTGGTGCGCGAACCCGACCTCGATCTGCTCGCGCTGCGCGGCACCAACACGGCGGCCGTAAGGCTGGACGACGTCACGCTCGATGCGTCCTGGCAGATCCACCCGCAGGCGCGGGTTTTCCTGCCCTCGATCCGTCCCGTTTTCGTCGGCCTGCAATGCGGGCTCGGGCTCGGGCTCGCGCGCGCATCGCTGCGGGCAGGGCGCGCGGCGCTCGGTAACCGCCCGTCGGCCTTGTCGGGCGAAATCGACGCGCTCAATGCGGACATCGCAGCCTACCGCCAGACACTGTGCGCCGGCCTCGATGACGGCACCCTGCGCGACCGGCCGCGCGAGCTGCTGACGCTGCGCCTGCGGATGGTCGACATCGCGGCGGCTGCCCTCGCGCTGGAATTGCAGGTGTTGGGGGGACGTGCCTTGCTGCGCGCGGAGAGCGGCGGCTACGCCCGCCGTGCGCGTGAAGCAGCGTTCCTCGCGGTTGTCACGCCAACGGTTGGCCAGCTCAAAGGTGACCTGGCCAGACTGGCGTAGTCCGGATTTCACACACTTCACAAATGTTGTCTATACGAAATTATTTTCTTGCCAGAATGAGTAAATACCAGATAACATTTGCCTCAAGTCAACCTTAAGGAGCCGGCCAACGGCTTCCGCGTGGAGTGAAGATGCTGAGCCGCCTGCCCGTGCTGTGGAAAGTCCTGTTGGCCCCGGCCATCGCCATGTTGTGCATGGCGGCTTACCTGATCTTCACGGCCATCGTCTTCAAGCAGAACAACGTGCGCCTGGCGGACGTGCGCGACGTGCAGTACCCGGTGCTCGATGCGCTGACGGAGAACGCGGGCGCCCTGGACAAGATCATCGACGTGCTGAATTCGGCGGCCGCCGCCGGCGAACCCGAGCAGATCGCCGGCGCCGACGCCCTCGCCGCGAAGGTGGCGGACAACTACCGCCGCGTGCGCGCGCTCGACAAGGTCCATGAGGCGGACCTGGGCCGGCTGGCACTGGAGTTCGACACGTATTACAAGACGGCCCGCGCGATTTCCGACGCCATGGCGAATCACAGCGGCATGCCGGCCAAGGACAGGCTGCAGGCGATGGCCACGGCGCTGGCGACCTATCGCAAGGATGTCACGGCGTTCCGCACGGCGGCGCGCGACCGCTTTACCGGCACGGTCGGCGCGGCGACCGACGCGTCGAACCGGGCGGTGCTCGGTGGCGCCGTCACCGGCGTGCTGGGCCTCGTCGTCACGCTCGCCTTCGCCCTGCTCGTCGCGCGCACGCTGGTGCGCCAGTTGAACGAGGCGGTGCGCGTCGCGGAAACCGTCGCGGCGGGCGACCTGACGAGCATGATCGCCGTGGATGCCCAGGACGAGACGGGCAAGCTGCTGCAGGCGCTGCGGGACATGAACGGCAGCCTCGTACGAATCGTCAGCGAAGCGCGCAGCGCCACCGACAACATCGCGGCCACGTCGGTCCAGATCGCGCAGGGCAATGGCGACCTGGCCGGGCGCACGGAGCACCAGGCGCAGGCCCTCGTGCAGACGTCGTCGTCGATGGGCGCGCTCACCGGCACGGCCAAGGAAAACGCGGCGAATGCCGCGCAGGCCAACGAGCTGGCCGGATTCGCCGCCAACGTCGCCACGCAGGGCGGCGCGGTCGTCGGGCAGGTCATCGCCACGATGGAGGCGATCCATGCGTCGTCGCGCGAAATTGCGGACATCGTGGGCGTCATCGAGGGCATCGCGTTCCAGACCAACCTGCTCGCGCTGAACGCCGCCGTCGAGGCGGCGCGCGCCGGCGAACACGGGCGCGGCTTCGCCGTCGTGGCGAACGAAGTGCGCAGCCTCGCGCAGCGTTCGGCCGCCGCGGCGAAGGACATCACCGCCCTGATCGGGCGCTCGGTCTCCCAGGTCGAACTGGGCACGACACTGGCCGACCAGACCGGCCGCACGATGGACGAGATCGTGAGCAGCGTCCGGCGCGTCACCGACATCATGGCCGCGATCGCCGAAGCGAGCAAGGCGCAGACCGCGGGCATCGAGCATATCAACGATGCCATCGCCCAGATGGACCTGGACACGCAGAGCAACGCCGGTCTCGTCGACGAGACCGCGGGCCTGGCGAGCGCGCTGCGCGAGCAGGCCGCCAGCCTGGCCGCCGTCGTGAGCGTGTTCACCCTGGCACGCCAGGACGGCTTGCCGCAGCCGGCCGCGCGCGACAGGCTCGCGCTGCCGGCATCGAACAGTCCCGTCGCGCGGCGCCGCGCCTGACCCGCATCCTTTTCAACACCACACCATCATCATGAAGAGAGTCCTTTCCGCTGCGGCATCCGCCGTGGCGTTCGCGGCGTGCGCCGTGGCGCCCGCGCACGCCGAGATCAGCATCATCGTGTCCGCCCACTCGTCGCTGGCGCCGCCCGTGACGCAGGTATGCCAGGCGTTCCTCGGCAAAATCAAGTCGCCGACCCCGATCAACCTCACGGAAAAGAACCCGTTGCGCGACGAGTTCTTCGCCAAGGCCTGCAAGAAGGACCCGGTCCAGGTCCAGGCCATGTGGGGCAAGCTGATTTTCACGGGCACCGGCACGCCGCCGGCCGAGGTGGACTCGGGCGCGGCCATGCGCAAGGCCGTCGCGGCCGATCCGAACGCCGTCGGCTACATCGACAAGAAGGACGTTGACGCCACCGTCAAGGTCATCGCCACTGCCAACTAACCGATAAAAAGCATGAAGAAACTGATGATCGCCGCGCTGTTGTCCAGCGCCGGCATGGCACAGGCCAGCGACTTGAGTATTTCGGGGTTCGCCACCGCCACCGCGGGCAAGGCCTACGGCGGTTCCGACGGGGAGTTCATGGGGCAGCCGTGTCCCTGCTTCATCGGCAATTACGAGCACGGCGCGGTTTACCACGGCAACGAATGGAGCCTCGCGCGCGAATCGCTCGTCGGCCTGCAGGCCACCTACCGGTTCACCGGCAAGCTGTCCGGCACCGTCCAGGCGGTGGCGCGCGCCTCGGAACACGGCAAGCCGGAGGTCGATTGGGCCTATCTCTCGTACGACGTGGCGCCCGACACAACGGTGCAAGTGGGCCGCCGCCGGCTGCCGATCTACGCGTATTCCGACAGCGTCTACATCGGCTACACGCTGCCGTGGGCGCGCGTGCCGCAGGATATCTACGGCTGGGAAGTCGGCGCCTACAACGGTGTGAACGTGCGCCATTCGCGCAGCTTCGGCGACTGGGCCGTCACCGGCACCGTCTTCGCCGGCCAGGAGACCACGGAGAACAACACCGAACAGCGCAAGATCTATTACGGCTACCGCGTCGACGACGACTGGAAGCACATCCTGGGCGGCTACCTCGACGTGTCCAACGAGGTGTTCGGCGCGCGCCTGATCTACATGCAGAACTCGATCGACCTGTCGATGTATCCGCCGGGCGAAGACCCGACGTTCGCCCGGGGTACGCGCCAGCGGATCATCGGCCTGTCCGGCAGCATCGACTACGGCAACTGGATGGTGCGCGCGGAAGCCAACCGCTTCATGCGTCCCGCGCTGGACTACAAGTCGTCCAGCTGGACGGCGACGGTTGGCTACCGCATGGGCCAGTTCATGCCGATGGCCGGTTTTTCCTCGTACAAGGAAAAGCAGACCGCGACCTATACGGAAACGCAGAACGACAACACGCGTTTCGTCGGCGTGCGCTGGGACTTTCGCAAGAACATGGACCTGAAGGTGCAGTGGGACTCGGTGAAGGATTCGAGCGCGTACGACTTCACAAAGAACGCGAAGATGGTGACCGTGACCTGGGACGTACTGTTCTGACTCATCCGGTTCCGTGCGACATCGATCGTGAGCATTCGTTATATTTAAATTAACAATGCTCATTCGATGTCGAGAGGAACATGAAGGTATCGAGGAATCGCTTCATGCCGCGCCGCTGCGCCTGCGCGGTCCTGCTGGCGCTGGCCGCCGGCGCCGTCCAGGCGGACGACGATCCGCTGCCGGAACCCGGACATGGCGACGATACACGTCCATACAAGAGCTATGGCGCCGCGGCGCTGGAAATCGCCACCTTCCAGCTCCTGCTGAACCGCGTGGATCACGCCTTCGTTCGTCCGGACGACTACGGCGTCAGCGTCGGTTCCTTCCGGCGCAACCTGCGCAGCAGCTGGGTCGTCGACCGCGATCCGTTCGAGATCAACCAGCTTGGGCACCCGTACCAGGGTTCCGTCTACTTCGGCCTCGCGCGCAGCAATGGCCTGTCGTTCTGGGAATCGCTGGGCTTCGCGTTCGCCGGCAGCGCCGTGTGGGAAATCGCGGGCGAGACGACGCCGCCCTCGCGCAACGACCAGATCACCACGAGCTTCGGCGGCAGCTTCCTGGGCGAATCCCTGTATCGCATGGCGAACCTCGTGCTGGAGCAGGGCTATGGCCTGTCGCCGCGTTGGCGCGAGGCCGCCGCGGCCGCGGTGTCGCCGCCGCTCGGCTTCAACCGCTACGTGCGCCCGGGCCGCGGATCCGACATCTGGCCCAGCAACAGCCCGGACGTCTATGCGCGCCTGCAGCTGGGCGCGGGCGGGGTCTCGCACCGGAACGTCGGGCCGTCGCAGGCGCCGCACCGCAATGAGGTCTCGGCCGACTTCGCGCTCGACTACGGGCTGCCCGGCAAACCCGGTTACATGTATCGCCGGCCATTCGATTACTTCCTGTTCCGCCTGCGGCTGTCGAACATCCAGGGCATCGAAAGCCTCGCGTCGCGCGGCCTGCTGTGGGGAGCCCCGTATGCGCCCGGCCGCAACGTGCGCGGCATCGCGGGCCTCTACGGCAGCTACGATTACCTGGCCCCGCAGCTGTTCCGCGTGGCCAGCACCGGCCTGTCGCTGGGCACCAATGCGCAGTGGTGGGTGGCCGACGGACTCGCACTGCAGGGGCACGCGTCGGCCGGTGTCGGCTACACATCGACGGGGACCGTGCGCGCCAGCACGAGCGGCCAGTACAACTATGGCTTCGCACCGCAGGCGATGCTGATGCTGCGCGTGATCGGCGGCGAGAAGGTCGCGCTCGACCTGACGGCGCGCGAATTCTTCAACGGTAAACTGACCAGTCCCGAGACCAGTGGCACAGACCGCGTGTTCCGGGGCGACGCCACGCTGACATACCGTCTGACCGGTCGCCACGCCGTCTCGCTCAAGTACATCACGTCGCGCCGGACGTTCGCCTTCGCCAACGTGCCGGAGCGGCAGCAGCGGCGCGATACCATCGGTCTTTACTACACCTGGCAGCCGTTTCGCGGCTTCGGCGCCGTCGAATGGTAGGGCGCTCGCCACCGTTGTAAAACGTTTTACTTGAGGTTATATTGCGTCGGATAGCCCAGGTGGAGACGACATGGAGAAAAAACGTTTTGCGCGCACGGTCATCGCCTGTGCGCTGATGGCGTTCGCGGGCGCGGCGCAGGCCGATGTGAGCCAGCGCGTGGAAGCGCTGCTGCGGCAGATGACGCTGGACGAGAAGGTCGGCCAGCTGAACCAGCTGTCGGGCAAGGACTTCAGCACGGGGCCGGGCTCCGACAAAGTGCGCGACATCGAGCGCGACATCCGCGAAGGCAGGATCGGCTCCATGCTGAACATCCGCGGTGCGGCCGAGACGCGCCGCGTGCAGGCGCTGGCGCTGCAGTCGCGCCTGCACATTCCGCTGCTGTTCGGGCTCGACGTCATCCATGGATACCGCACCGTGTTCCCCGTGCCGCTGGGCGAAGCGGCGTCGTGGGACCTCGACGCGATCGAGGAATCGGCTCGCATCGCCGCGCGCGAAGCCTCCGCGGCCGGCGTGCACTGGACGTTCGCGCCGATGGTCGACATCGGCCGCGATCCACGCTGGGGCAGGGTGATGGAAGGCGCGGGCGAAGATACCTACCTCGGATCGCGCATCGCCGCGGCCCGCGTGCGTGGCTTCCAGGGCCAGAAGCTGGGCGGCCTCGAATCCGTGATGGCCACCGCCAAGCATTTTGCAGGCTATGGCGCCGCGATCGCGGGCCGCGACTACAACGCCGTCGACATGAGCGAGCACCAGCTGTACGAAACCTATCTGCCGCCATTCAAGGCCGCGGCGGATGCGGGCGTGGCCACGTTCATGAACTCGTTCAACACGCTGAACGGGATCCCGGCCACCGGCAACGCGATGCTGCAGCGGGATATCCTCAAGGGCCGCTGGGGTTTCAAGGGCTTCGTCGTCAGCGACTGGGGCTCGGTGCGCGAGATGGTCGTCCACGGCTATGCGAACGACTTGCCGGATGCGGCCGCGAAGGCCATCACCGCGGGCAGCGACATGGACATGGAAAGCGGTGCGTACTCGTCGTCGCTCGCGAAGCTCGTGCGCAGCGGACGGGTAGATGTGGCGCTCGTCGACGATGCCGTGCGGCGCGTGCTGACGAAGAAGTTCGAGCTGGGCCTGTTCGACGATCCATACCGCTTTTCCGATCCCGCGCGCGAGAAGGCGGCGCTGGCGGATCCGCGCCATCGCGCGGCCGCGCGCCGGATCGCCGCGGAATCGATGGTGCTGCTGAAGAACGATGGCCGCGTGCTGCCGCTGCGCAAGGACGCGCGCTCGATCGCCGTGATCGGCCCGCTCGCCGACGCCCGCCGCGACCTCGAAGGCGGCTGGATCGTGGATTCCAATGCGGCCACGATGGCGAGCCTCGTCGACGCCGTGCGTGCGCACGCGGGACCGGGCACGCGCGTCGCGTACGCGGCCGGCTGCGACGTCGCCTGCCGCGGCACCGACGGCTTCGCGGCGGCGCTCGACGTCGCGCGCACGGCCGACGTCGTCGTGCTGGCCGTCGGCGAAAGCTGGGACATGTCGGGCGAGGCGAAATCGCGCGCCGATATCGGCCTGCCGGGTCGCCAGGCGGAACTGTTCGACGCGCTGAAGGCGATCGGCAAGACGCCCGTCGTCGTGATCATGGCCGGTCGGCCGCTGATCTTCGAGAACGTCGCGGAAGGGGCGAACGCCATCCTGTATGCGTGGCACCCGGGTAGCGAAGGCGGTAATGCGATCGCGGACGTTCTGTTCGGTGACGTGAATCCATCGGCGAAGCTGCCGATGACCTTCCCGCGCAACATGGGGCAGATCCCGATCGGCTACCAGCAATACCAGACGGGCCGCCCCGTGCTGGACAACGGAAACAGCGTCTACCGGTCCGCCTACATCGATTCGCCGAACACGCCGCGCTACGCGTTCGGGCATGGCCTGAGCTATACGAGGTTCGCGTACGGCGACCTGCGTCTCTCCAGCACGCGGATGGCGCCGGACGGGAAGATCACCCTCCAGTTCACGCTGACGAATAGCGGACGCGTGGCCGGCGCCGAGGTCGTGCAGCTGTACCTGCGCGACCCCGTGGCGTCCGTCGTGCGGCCGGTGAAGGAACTGAAGGGTTTTCAACGTATTGTATTGAAACCGGGCGAGCATCGCACCGTCAGCTTCACGATCGACCGCGACACCTTGTCGTTCTTCGACCGCAAGCTGGCGTGGGGTGCGGAACCGGGAACGTTCGAGCTGATGGTCGGCAGCGCATCGGACGACATCCGGCTGCGCCAGGCCATCGAGCTGGCGCCCCGTTGACGACGCCCGTCAGAACGTCACGTCCGCGCGCACGCCGACGTAGCGGTGCCAGTCGCGCGGCGGCAGCCATTCGGTGGTGTTCACGGCATGCGGCGTATTCGGTGCCTTCGGGCTCCACGTGCTGTTGGCGATGCTGTTGTTCAGGCCCGCCGCATACTGGCGGTCGAACAGGTTGTTGACGAACAGCGTGGCTTTCCAGCGGCCGCCCCGGTCCGCGGCGCCGAACGTCAGGTGCGTGATGCTGTAGGCGCCCTGGATCGTGTTCGGATCCTGGTTCAGCGAGAATTGCGTGCGGCTCTGGTAGCGCGTGGTGGCGGCGACGAAGCCGTCGAAGGGCAGTCCGGGCAGCGGCACGTCCAGTTGGCCGCCCAGGTTCAGTTTTACTTTCGGCGCGTTCGGCAACGTCTTGCCGGCCAGGTCTTGCACGTTCGTGTTGTTGAATTCGGGGCTCTGGTAGCAGCCCGGTCCCGGCACGGCCGCCGTGCCGGCCGCAGCTCAGACGCGGGAAGCGTTCATGCGCTATATTCTACGGTCTTCCAATTCGTCGATGCATATGCACGTGATCGAAACAACCGTCGTCGTCGCTGCATCCCCGGCCGCGGTCTGGGACGCGCTGACGGACCCCGCCGCGATGTGCGTGTGGATGGGGGAACCGGAAATGGCGATCGACGTCGCCACCGACTGGCGGCCCGGGTCGCCCATCGTGATCGGCGGCGTGCACCACGGGCCGTTCCGCAATCATGGCATCGTGCTGGACGCCTTGCCCGGTGCGCTGCTCCGCTATACGCACCTCAGTTCCGTGTCCGCGCTGGCGGACGTACCGGAGCACTACAGCGTGATCGCGTTCGCGCTCGATGCCGTGGAGGGCGGGACGTCCGTGCGGTTGACGGTGGAGCGGTTTGCGACCGAAACGATCTACCGGCACCTCGACCTGTACTGGCGCGGCACCATGGAAGTGTTCAAGGCATTCGTCGAGCGGCGGCTTATAATGAAACCATGAACCCGGATTTGTGGAACGCGCTGGCGGCACGCCGGCATGTGGCCCTGCGCCGCCTGCAGGCGCCGGGTCCGGACGATGCCGCGCTGGCGCGGATGATGGACGCGGCCGCGCAGGCGCCCGATCACGGCTGCCTGCTGCCCTGGCGCTTCGTGCTGATCCCGCCGGAGCGGCGCGCCGATCTCGGCGCCGTGTTCGAGGAAGCGCTTGCGCAGCGCAATCCCACGGCCGACGATAGAGCGCGGGCGTCCGCGCGCGAGAAAGCCTTCCACGCACCGTGCCTGCTCGTGGCGGTCCTCGTCGACGGGCCCGGTACAACCATCCCGGTCGAGGAAAAACTGGTCTCCCTGGGCTGCGCGCTGCAGAACGTGCTGCTCGCGGCGCGGGCGCTGGGCTTTGCCAGCGGTCTCGCGAGCGGCGGGGCGCTCGACACGCCCGCCATGCGCCGCCTGCTGGCGCTCGACGCGCACGAGCGCGCGGTCTGCTTCATCGGCATCGGCACGGGCGAACCCAAAAAAACGCCCCGGGTGCGTCCGCAGCCGGGGCAGTTTTTTTCAACCTTGTAGGGAGGGCGCCCTGCGCCCACGCGTAACGTTCGCGTTATGCCCGCTTTCGCGTTGGCGCGTGGTGCCCACCCTACTGCACGAGCGGCGTCGCGCTCCCTTCCAGCGTGATGCCCTCGATGCGCGCGCGGCCCACGAGGATCTGCAGGTACTGGTGGATGCCCCGCTGCAGCGCCGCGCTGCACGTGCTGACGGTCGGCGCGCTCGCCCGCCTGATCATGGGCATGACCACCCGCACGGCGCTGGGCCACACGGGCCGTCCGTTGAAGGCCGGCCGCGGCTATGCGCCTTACCTGACGGCCGCCCGCATCGACGGCCGCGAAGGCTGAACCGGAGTGACCATGCATCCCACCATCGGCGAGCTGCCCGTGGCGCGCGGGCTGGCGCTGTCCGGCGACGGCCGGCTGACCGTGGCGCCGGACCGCATCACCGTCACGCCGAAGGGCCGCCTGCTGGTGCGGAACATCTGCATGGTGTTCGATGATTATTTCGGCAAGCCGGCCGCCGTGCCGTTGCAAAGGATGCAGTATTCGCGTACGGTGTAGCGTTGCCAGAGCGTCCAGACTGTATTCGCAGAGACACAGTTTCCGCAAATATGTGAACATTCCGTGCGGCAATGTTCTATATTCTCGACATAAGGCTTGATTCCTCTCAAGCTGATCGAGTTTTGCCAAACTGCCATGAATGCAGCCACCTTACATCTTCCCGCGCCCAGGATGGCGCCGACGCCGCCATGCCCGGAGGGCTATGTCGCGCTCGAATGGCTCGAACATGCGCCCGGCTTCGTCGCCTTCCTCGTCGGTCCCGACCTCGTGTTCGCCCATGCGAACGACGCGTACAAACAGCTGGTGGGGCGCAGCGACCTGATCGGCCTGCCGATGGGCGACGCACTGCCGGAAGTGGCGGAGCAGGGCGTCGCGGCACTGTTGAAAGCGGCGCTGACCACCGGCGAACCGGTCGTGCACCGTGCCTGGCCGGTCCAGCTGGCCGGTCCCGGCGGCGCGCTGCAGCTGCGCTACGTCGACTTCGTGGCGCAACCCGTGCCGCACAGCGCGGCGCAGGGCGGCGCCGGCCTGCTGATCCTGGGCAGCGACGTGACGATGGAGACGGTGTCCCAGCGCGACCTGCAATTCAGCCTGACGCACGACATGCTCACGGGCCTGCCGAACCACGCGCTGTTCCGCGACCGCCTCGAGCACGCGCTGCGCCGTGCCGCGCGGGCCCAGCGTCCGCTGCAGGTGGCGGCGCTGCAGCTCGACCTGTTCAAGCGCGTCCACGCGCTGGTCGGCCGCGAGGGCGGCGAGCGCATGCTGGTCGAGATCGCGCGGCGCATCGAGCGCGCCGCCGGGCCGGACGTGACGGTCGCCCGCGACGGTGCCGACAAATTCCTGTTGCTGCTGGAAGGGACGCAGCAACCGCAGGTGACGGCGCGCATCGACGAGATCATTCGTACCGTCGCGGCGCCGTTCGAACACGCCGAACACGCCGATCACAGTGTGTACGTGACCTGCTGCGTGGGCGGTGCCGCGTTCCCCCTGAGCGGAGGCACGGCGGAAGACCTGCTGCTGGCCGCCGACCGCGCCCTCGCGTGCGCGCAGGAAGCGGGTGCCGGCACCCAGCGCTGGGACGATACGCTGCCCGCCGACGGTGGCCTCGACCGGCTGCGGATCGGCTTCGCGCTGCGCGAGGCGCTCGCGGGCGACGGCCTGTCCCTGCGCTACCGGCCGCGGGTCGACCTCGTCAGCGGCGCGATCTGCGCCGTGGAAGCGTCGGTCTGCCTGCACCACGACGGTGCCGCGGTGCCGTCCGCCACCCTGCTCGGCGTGGCCGAAGAGTGCGGCCTGGGCGGCGCGCTGGCCGACTGGGTGCTGCGCCACGCCGCCGCGCACGCGGCACAGTGGCGCGCGCACGGCTACACGGCGCTGCGCGTGGGCGTCAACCTGTCGGCGCGCCAGGTCTCGATGTGCGACCTGGAGGGGACCATCCTGCCCGCGCTCGCGGCCGCGGGCGTCCCGCCGACCTGCCTCGACCTGGAGCTGGCCGAGCACCTGCTGGCGGACGACGCCGGCCGGCTCGCCGACTGCCTGCACGCGTTGCGCAACGCGGGCATCCGGCTGTGCCTCGACGGCTTCGGCACCGGCTCGTCGAGCCTCGTCAACCTGCAGCGCCTGCCGATCGACGTCCTCAAGATCGACGGCTCCTTCATCGCGCGCGTGCCCGACGGGGACAGCGCGGCGGCGGTCGTGGATGCGATCGTCACGATGGGGCACAGCCTCGGCATGCGCGTCGTCGCCGACGGCGTCGAGCGCGAAGGGCAGTGCGACTTCCTGGCGCGTCACATGTGCGATGCGGTGCAGGGCGATTTCGTCTCCGCGCCGGTGCCGTTCGACGCGCTGACCGCGCTGCTGCAGACCGGCCCCGGCCTGGCGCCGCGCCTGCTGCGCTTCAACCGCACGCAACCCACGCTGCTGCTCGTCGACGACGAGCCGAGCATCGTGTCGTCGCTGCGGCGCCTGCTGCGCGGCGACGGCTACCGCATCCTGACCGCGAACAGCGGCAGCGAAGGCCTGAAGCTGCTGGAAGAACATACCGTCGACCTGATCGTGTCCGACCAGCGCATGCCCGAGATGACCGGCGTCGAATTCCTGCGCAAGGTGCGCCAGCTGTACCCGGATACGGTGCGCATCGTCTTGTCCGGCTACACCGAGCTGCAGACGGTGACGGACGCGGTGAACGGCGGCGCGATCTACAAATTCCTCACCAAGCCGTGGGACGACGAACAGCTGCGCGGCCACATCCAGGAGGCGGTCGCATACGGCGCGATGGCCAACGAAAACCGCCTGCTCACGCTGGAAGTGCGCACGGCGAACCAGAAGCTCGCGGCCGTGAACCGCCAGCTCGAATCCGTGCTGGCGCGCCAGCGGAGCGACATCGAACAGGGTGAGATCAGCCTCGACATCGTGCACGAGGCGCTCGACAACGTGCCCGTGCCGGTGCTGGCGGGCGACGACACCGGCACCATCGTGCTGGCCAATCGCGCGGCGCACGGGCTGTTCGCGGCGCAGGGGCCCGTGCTGGGATGCGCGCTGCGCCAGCTGTTCCCGGGTTTACCCGAGCCGCTGCCGGACGGCGCGAGTTTCGCCTTCGAACACAAGCTCGGAGAGCAGCGGCTCCATGCCCGCGCGCAGCCGATGGGCAACGGCTCCCAGTCGCGGGGCTGGCTGATCGTGATCGAGCCGGCATGACGACGACCGTGGTGGAGCTCACCCAGGTGGTGCAGCGCCTGCGCGACCTGCCGGCGCTGCCGTCGATCGTGCTCGACCTGATCAGTTCGTTCGGGCGCGAGGACGTCGACGTGACGACGCTGGCGGAAAAGATGTCGCGCGACCAGGCGCTGGCCGCGAAGATCCTGCGCCTGGCGAATTCGTCGTTCTACGGCCTCCCGGCCAAGGTGAAAACGGTGAAGCAGGCGATCGTCGTGCTCGGGTTTGACAGCGCGCGGGCGCTGGCCGTGGCGAGCACCGTCATCGACCGCTTCGGCGGCGCCGGCGGGCCCAGGGTCGACGTCGCGCACTTCTGGCGCCATTCGATCGCGACGGCGCTGTGCGCCCGCAGCCTCGCGCGCCAGGCGGGGCTCGACCAGGATGCCGCCTTCATCGGCGGCCTGCTGCACGACATCGGCCGGCTCGTGCTGGCGATCAGCTTTCCCGAACAGTATGCCCGGGTGATCGCCGAGTACGACGACGTGGGCCTGTCCGCGGTGGAGCGGCGCGTGCTCGGCGTGGACCACGAGCACGCCGGCCAGCTGCTCGCCGAGGCGTGGAAGTTCCCGCCCGTGATCCAGCGCGCGATCGGCCGGCACCACGCGCCGGCCGCGGCCGACCTGGCCGACATCCCCGGCGTCGTGCACGTCGCGAACGGGCTGGTGCACGCGCTCGATCCGAACGGGCGCATGGCCGGCGTGGCGGCGGCCAACCTCGGCCTGTTGCCGGAACAACTGCAGGCCGTGTGCCGCGAGACGGAAGGGCAGTTCGAGGAAGCGTGCCGCCTTTTGATGCAAGATTAGCCATGAACGACATTATCGAGAGGGCCGGCGCCATGGAGGCTCAGTCATGAACATGTTTTCCGCCACCGCGCGCCCGGATGCGCCCGCGGCCACGATCCTGTGCGTCGACGACGAGCCGAACATCCTCGCCGCGCTGCGCCGCCTGTTCCGCCGCGAACACTACAAGGTCCTCGTCGCGGGCAGCGCCGCGGCAGGGTGGGCCGTGCTGGAAGAAGAGCACGTCGACATCGTGATCTCCGACATGCAGATGCCGGAGGTGAACGGCACCGAATTCCTCGAACGCGTGCGCCAGCGCTGGCCGGACACGCTGCGCCTGCTGCTGACGGGCCACGCCGACCACGAGGCCACCGTCGGCGCGATCAACCGCGGCGAGGTCTATCGCTACATCACGAAGCCGTGGAACGAGGAGGCCATCCTGCTCGTCGTGCGCGACGCGCTGGAACGCCAGTCGCTGCAGCGCGAAAAGCTCCGCCTGGAAGAACTGACGCGCCAGCAGAACGAGCAGCTGCGCGACCTGAACGCGAACCTGGAGCAGCGCGTGCGCGACCGGACGGCGGAATTGTCCGCGGCCCAGAAATCGCTGCAGGCCTCGCACGAACGCCTCAAGAACAACTTCCTCACGCTCATCAAGGTGTTCTCGAGCATGGTCGAGACGCGCGCCGGCGCCGTGCCCGGCCACGGCCGCAAGGTCGCCGACCTGGCGCGCCGCATCGCCATGCGCATGGGTCTGACGGCGCGCGAGGCGCAGGACATCTTCGTGGCGGGCCTGCTGCACGAAATCGGCAAAACCGGCTTTCCCGACGGCCTGATCGGCATTCCGGAATCCGTGCTGAAAGGTGACAATCTCGGGCTCTACCGCACCTACCCGCACCTGGGCGAACAGCTCCTGATGCCGCTCGAGGAATTGCGCGAGGCGGCACGCATCATCGGCGCCCACCGCGAGCGCTTCGACGGCGCGGGCTTCCCGGAAGGCATGGCCGGCTTCGACATTCCGCTCGGCGCGCGCATCCTGGCGGTGGCCCACGATTACGAGGCGCTGCAGCGGGGCCTGCTCGCGCAGCGCCGCGCGGATGCGGCGCAGGCGACGGAACTCGTCGCGGAAAGCCGCGGCAAGCGCTACGACCCGGAGGTCGTCGAAGCGTTCTACGATATCCGCACCGGGCGCAGCGTGGCCGAGGTGATCGCCGAAGTCGCGATGGGCACGGCCCAGCTCAAGCCGGGCATGGTGCTCAGCCGCGACCTGCTGTCCCCGGAAGGGACGCTGCTGCTGTCGGCCGACCATGTGCTGTCCGACCGGATGCTGAAGCAGCTCGCCGAATACGAGCGCCGCTCGTCGATCGAATTACAACTTTTCGTGAAGTCAGGGTCTCCCGATGCGCCGCATTCTCATTCTTGACGACGAACCGTCCGTGCTGAGCGCATTGCGGCGCACGCTGCGCGCGGCATTCCCGCCGGACGACGTCGTGATCGAAGCGTTCGACGAGCCGGAAGCGGCCGTGCTCCGTGCCGGCGAACAGGACTTCGACGTCGTCATCTCCGACTACCGCATGCCCGGCCTGAACGGTGCCGACGTGCTCCAGCTCATGAAAGGCCTGCAGCCGGAAGCGGTCCGCATCGTCGTGTCCGCGACGAAGGAAATCCTCGAGGTGGCCGACGCCGTGAACCGCGCCGAAGTGTTCCGCTACCTGGCCAAGCCGTGGCAGCAGGAAGAACTGGTCGCGACGGTGCGCGAAGCGTTCGCCCGCCGCGACCGCCGCGCGCCGCCGCGTCCGGCGCCGGCGGCGGCGGGCGGGCACGACGACGTGTTGCGCCGGCTCGAGCAGGACGAGCCCGGCATCACCCGGGTCGACTGGGACGAGGACGGCAATATACGCCTGTTCTGACGCGGCATCCTGTCCGGATCGGCGGGAAACACCGCTCCCATGCCGTAAAATCAGTCATATCATGTGGATTGAATTGCCATAAGGCAATTTATTTGACACAATCCCGCTCATAACGATATTTACATGGGCACGGAGGCATGTCATGGGTTGGATTTCACGTTTGATGGGCGGTTCGGACGGCGGCGCCAGCCCGTCCGCGGCGGCGGCCAAGGCCGGCGAGCAGAAACTGGAGCAGGCGCGCGAAGCCGAACGCATCGGCCACGACATCGATGCGGCGTATTACCGCTGGCTGACGGGCTCGGCCCGTTTCGATGCGGCGCCGGACGTGGAACAAGGCATCCTCGACGAGGTCCGGGCGCTCGCGGCCCGGCCGGGCGATGCGGCCGGGCTCGTGCCGCGCGTTCCCGAAGTGATCCCCCAGCTGCTGGGCAGCCTGGGCGCGGAAGACGTCTCGACCACCGACCTGTCGCGCCTCGTCATGCAGGATCCCGTGCTCGTGGCGGAAGTGATCCGCGAGGCCAACAGCGCGTTCTACCGCCCCATGACGAAGGTCGATACCGTCGAGGCCGCCATTAAGCTGCTGGGGCAGAACGGCCTGCGCATGGTGCTGGCGCGCGTCGCGTTCCGGCCCGTCATCAACATGGAGTCGGACGGCTTCGCGCGCCGCGTCGCGCCGCGCGTGTGGGACCAGGCCGAGCGGTGCGCGCTGGCCGCGAGCCTCATCGCGCCGGGCATCCCCGCCGGCGGCTTCGAAGCGTACCTGGCCGGCCTGATGCAGAACGTGGGCCTGATCGTCGCGTTCCGCCTGTGCCCGGACCGCGCCGTCCCCGGTTCCACCGGGTTCAGCAGCCAATTGCTGGCGCTGGGACGGCAGCTGTCGGCCGGCATCGCGCGCCACTGGGAATTTCCGGCGGAGGTGACCCTGGCCATCGAACAGGCGGGCGCGCCGGACGCGTCCAACCTCGCGCGGGCGCTCGCGCAGGGCGACCGCATCGCCAAACTGCGCCTGCTGATCGACGCCGGCACGGTGCCCGAGGACGATGCCCTCGTCACGGATGGACTCGACAGCTTCCAGCGCCGTTGCCTCGGCAAGCTGGCCCACCTCGAGACTTGATCACATTGCCCACACTCGTTGTGAGCAATGTCAATTTTTAGCAACAATATAACGATAACCTCTGTCGTTTAATTTGCGACAGAATTATCGAATTTGCGGTATTTTAGATACGCGTGGGCGATTTATTGCTGGAAATTTCATGAAATCCACAGGTTTGGCCATTGTTCCTGCGTGCCGAGCCTGTACATACGTCCATGCCACGCGCAATGGGACTGACACGCCGGCCGCAAGGTCCGCTAGGATCAGGCTCATGCGAAGAATGCCAGCGGTCGCCTGGTATCGCATCGACAGGAGATGAGCATGAATCCCTCCGCTTTTGCGCCCGAAGCGGCGTTGCCGGCCCGGCAACCGGCAGCACTGCAGGTCCTTGAATTCGATTGCCGGGGGCGACGCTTTGCCGTGCCGCTGGCGTCCGTGCGGCGGGCCGTGCTCAGCGCGCGGCCGGTGCCGCTGCCGGGGGCGTCCGACATCGTGCTCGGCGTGCTCGACGTGGGCGGCGAGACCGTCACCGTCGTCGATTTCGGCCTGCGCGCCACCGGCCGCCCGACGGTCATCACACCTTCCCAGCAATTCCTCATCGTCGAGATGGACGGGGTCCTGTGCGCGCTCGTGGTCGACGCGGTCGTCGGCCCCGGCACGGCGGTGCCGGACAGCGGCTGGCCGGACGCTGCGGGCGCGGCCGATTACGTCGACGGCGTGGTGCGCCTGCCGGACGGCCTGTGCCTCGTGATCGATCCGGCCCGGTTCCTGTTCGAGCACGAACGGGTGCAGCTGACGCGAGCGTTGGGAGCGGTGGGTGAGCGCCATTGACGACACCGTCGTCGCCGACGTGTTCGACCTGGCGGCGCAGCGGGTCGAGGCCGCGACCGGCCTGACGTTCACGGGCCTGCGCCGCCGCCAGTTCGACGCCGCCCTGGCGCGGATGGCCGACGCGCTGGGCCTGCCGGGCGCCGCGGCCTGCGCGTCGTGGCTGCTGGCCGGGCCGTGGGACGCTGCCCTCAGCGCCCTGTGCGCGCGCTTCCTCACCGTCGGCGAAACGTATTTCCTGCGCGAGCCGCGCGCCTTCGACCTCGTGTGCGACCAGGCGCGCTCCCTGCTGGCCCGGGGGACGGCGCGCCCGCTGCGCATCTGGAGCGCCGGCTGCTGCACGGGCGAGGAACCGTATTCGATCGCGCTGGCGCTGCGCCGCGACGTCCCGCAACTGCCGCCCGAACGCGTCGACATCCTCGCCACCGACCTGAACGACGCCTTCCTCGACGTCGCGCGTGCGGGCGTCTACCGGCGCTGGTCGTTCCGCCGCACCGACCCGGCCGAACTGGCCCCGTTCATTCAGCCGCTCGGCGACGGCCGCTTCGAAGTCGACCCCGTGCTGCGCGCCCAGGTCCGCTTCGCGCAGCTGAACCTGGCCAGCGGCGCGTATCCGTCCGCCATGGACGTCATTTTCTGCCGCAACGTCCTGATGTACTTCGGGCCCGAGCAGTCCGCGCGCGTCGTCGCGCGGCTGCGCGCCGCCCTCGTCGACGGCGGCTGGCTCGTCGTGAACGCCAGCGAGGCCTCGACCCGGCTGTTCCAGGGCTTTACCGCCGTCTACCTGGAGGATGCCGTGTTCTTCCGCAAGGACGCGCTGCCCGCGCCGGCGCCGGTGCCGGTGGAGCCCGCACCGGCCGTGACCCGGCCGGCGCCGGTCCCGCGTCCCGAGCCGTTGCCGGCCGCGGCGCCGAGCGCGCCGGTGCCGCCGGACGATGCGGCCATGGCGCGCGTGCACGCGCTCGCGCAGGCGGGCGGGCGCGAGGAGGCGCTGCAATGCCTGCGCCGCGCCGTCGAGGCCGAGGCGCTGTCGGCCCCGTTGCAGCAGCGTGCCGCGCTGTTCGCGCTGGAGCAGGGCGACCCGGCCCTCGCGCGCCATTGCGTGCGGCGCCTCCTGTACCTCGAACCGGACAGTGCGTTCGGCCACTACCTGTGCGCGCTGATCGAAGACGCCGCGGGCCGGCGGCCGCGCGCGCGCAGCCTGCTGCGCGACTGCCGCCGACTGGCCGGCGCCGCCGACGCCGAACTGGGCGGCGCGGCGGCGGCGTGGCTGGAGCGGATGTCATGACGGCCGCCTTCGACTGGGAAGCCTTGTCGCGCCGGCTCGAAGCGGCCGCCGCGGGCCTGGACGCGCTGGACCGCATCGAGCCCGGCGCCCGCGAGCGCGTGCTGGCCGCGCGTGCCGCCGCGCTGGCAGCGGCGGGCGCCGCGCCTTGCGCGGCACCGCCCGCCGGCATCGAGGTGCTGGCCTTCCGCTGCGGCGGCGAGCGCTACGCGTTCGACGCGGCCTGGGTCGCGCGCGTGCTGCCGGCGCTGCCGCTGACTACCTTGCCCGGCGTGCCGGACGTCATCGCCGGCATCACGATGTGGGAAGGCGAGGTGCTGGCCGTCGTCGACCTGCGCGTGCTGCTCGCGCTGCCGCTGACCGAACTGGCCGACCCTGGCGCGCTGATCGTCCTGCGCGGCGAGGAGAGCCGGTTCGCCGTGCTGGCCGAGGCGATCGACGGCACCCGGCGCTTCCCGCACGACTGCCTTGGACACGACCTGCCGATGCTGGCCGACCCGGACGCCAGCTACCTGCTCGGCGTCGCCCCCGACCGCACCGCGCTGCTGGACGCGCGGCGCCTGCTTGCCGATTCCACGCTGATCGTGAATACGGACCACCAATAACAAGAGGAGATTCCCATGCGCGCCCTGGCCGACTTTTCCACCCGCGCGAAACTGATGCTCGGTTTCGCATTGATCGTCGTGGCGATGGCGCTGTCCAGCTTCTCGTCGTGGAACGGACTCGCGCGCCAGCGGGCGTTGCAGCAACGCCTGTACAACGACGACCTGGCGATCACGATGAACGTGCTGGAGCTGCGCAGCGCCATCAACCGCGAACGCGTGGCGCTGCTGTCGACGCTGGTTGCGGGCAGCACCGCGCAGGCGGGATTCGGCCGCCAGCTCGAAGCCGAGGAAGGTGCGATCCGGAGGCTGTTCGGCGAGCTCGCCGCGCACAAGGACGCCGACCAGGCGTTTGCCGCGGACTACGCGCGTCTCGTCAACGCCTACCAGGAATACGGCGTCGTGCGCGACAACGACGTGCTGCCGCAGGTGCGGGCCGGACAGCGCGCGGCCGCCGGCGAAGCGGCGACGGGACGCCTGCAGAACACGTTCGACCGGCTCAGGACCGTCGCCGACGAGATCGCGGCGAAGCAGATGCAGGAAGCCCGGGCCCGGATGCGCGATGGCGAGGCGCTGGTGGAAAGCGCGGGCGTGACGCTGATCGTCCTGAACCTGGCGGTCGTCCTGCTGGCGTTCGTGAAGACGGTGTGGCTCAACCGCGCCATCGCGGTTCCCCTCCGGGAAGCGACCACCGTGGCCGCGCGCATCGCGACGGGCGACCTGCGCGCCGACGTCCCGGCCGGCACGAGCCGCGACGAGGTCGGGCAGATGCTGCGCGCACTGGGCGACATGGTGCAGTCCTGGCGCACCCTCGCGGCCGAGACGACGCGCGGCGTCGCCACGCTGACCGGGGCCGCCGGCGAGATCCTGTCCAGCACCGCGCAGGCGGCGGCCAGCACGGCCGAGACGGCGGCCGCCGTCAGCCAGACCACCGCCACCGTCGAGGAGGTCAAGCAGACCTCGCTGCTGGCGTCCGAGAAGTCGCGCGCCGTGTCGGACGCGGCGCAGCAGGCCGCCCGCACGGCCGCGGAGGGGCGGCGCGCACTGGAAGACAGCATGAAGGGCATGGAATCGATCCAGGAAAAGATGGAAGCCATCGCGTCCACCGTCGTGCGCCTGTCCGAGCGCAGCCACGCGATCGGCGAGATCACGGCGACTGTGGCGGGCCTCGCCGAGCAGTCGAACCTGCTGGCCGTGAACGCGGCCATCGAGGCCGCCAAGGCCGGCGAGCATGGCCGCGGCTTCGCCGTGGTGGCGCAGGAAGTCAAGAGCCTCGCCGAGCAGTCGCGCCAGGCCACGCGCCAGGTGCGCGAGATCCTCGGCGAGATCCAGAAGAGCGTGGGCGCCGCCGTGATGATCACGGAGCAGGGCGCCAGGACGGTGGCGCAGGGCGTCGAGCGGGCCGCGCAGGCCGGCGAGGCCATCCGCGGGCTGACGGACAACATGACGGAGGCGGCGCAGGCGGCGGTGCAGATCGCCGTCTCGAGCCAGCAGCAGCTGGCCGGCATGGACCAGGTGGTGCTGGCGATGGAGAACATCCAGCAGGCCAGCACGGAGAACGCGGCGGGCACGCGCCAGGCGGAGGCGTCCGCGCGCAACCTGCACGCGCTGGGGCAGTCGCTGCGCCAGACCATGACCCGCTTCCAATTCTGATCCCGCGATGACCGACGAAGCATTCCGGGAGCGGCTGCGCGCCATCTTCGGCGAAGAGGCGCGCGAGCACCTGGCCCAGATCGACGTGGGCCTGGTGGCGCTCGAACAGGCGGGCGGGGGCCAGCGCGACGTCCTGTTCGAACGCCTGCTGAAGGTGCTGCATACCCTCAAGGGCGCGGCGCGCACCGTCGACGAGATCGAGCTGGAGCGCCTGTGCCATGCGCTGGAAAGCATGCTGGGCGCGGCGCGCGCGGCCGGCGCGGCGGGTTTGTCGGCGACCGCCGAACAGTTCGACCTGCTGCACCGGGCCGCCGCCGCGGCGCGCCAGGTCGTCGACGCGCCCGCCCTGCGCAGCCGCAAGGTGGCTGGCATGCTGGCGGCGCAGCTCGAGACCGCCGCGGCCGAGCTGCCGGCGCAGGCGGCCGAGGCGCCCGCGCAGGAAGCGCCGGCGGCGCCGGAGGTGCCGGATGAGCCGGATGAGCCGGACGAGCCAGACCCGCCGGCGGACGAGACGGAGCAGAACCGGACGGACGAGCGCATCCGCGTCGACGGCCGCTGCATCGACTCGATCCGCGCCCACGCCGAAGGCCTGCTGCCCGTCGAACTTAAGTTGCGCCACCACGTCGACGAATTGCGCGCTCTCGCGGCCGGGATCGCGACGCGGCGGCGCGAAGGCGTCGCCTCCTTCGACGATGAAGCGGCGCGCCTCGAGCTCGCGTGCGCCCAGCTGGCCACGGGGCTGGAAAACACGGGCAAGGAATTGCATGGCGTGCGCGCGCGCCTGTTCGAGGCCGTGCTGGAAACGGCGCTGGTGCCGGCCGCCGCCGCGTTCGGCGAGCTGCCCGCGCTCGTGCGCAACCTGGCGCGGGGGCGCGGCAAGCAGGTACGGCTGGAGACGCTGGGCGCCGACGTGGACCTCGACCGGCGCGTGCTGGGCGTCGTGCGCGAAGCGCTGATCCACCTCGTCACCAATGCCGTCGACCACGGCATCGAGACGCCCGACGAGCGTGCGCGCGCGGGCAAGGATCCGGCCGGGCGCATCGAGATCGCGGTGACGCAGCGCGACGCGCGCATGGTGTGCGTGCGCGTGCGCGACGACGGCGCCGGCATCGACGCGGACGCGGTCGCGCGCCGTGCCGGCGTGGACGCGGCGGAACTCGCGCAGATGAGCGAACAGCAGCGCCTGCAGCTCGCCCTGCGGGCCGGCGTGTCGACCCGCACCGAGGTCACGTCCGTGTCGGGCCGCGGCGTGGGCCTGGCCATCGTGGCGGACAAGGTGGCGGCCAGCGGCGGCCAGCTGGTCGTGGGCACCGTGCCGGGCGCCGGCGCGTCGTTCGAACTGCTGCTGCCGGTGGGCGTGGCGAGCCTGCGCGCGCTGGTCGTGGAAGTCGACGGCCACCGCTACGCGCTGCCGCTGGCCGGCCTGGAGGCCGTGCGCAGCGCGGCGCAGGCGGCCGTGCGCACCGTCGAGGGCCGCGAGACCGTGCTGGTGGGCGGGCGCGTGCTGCCGCTCGTGCGCCTCGCCGCACTGTTCGGCACGGCACGGCCCGGCAGCGACGGCGACCAGGGCGTCGTGGTCACCGCGCAGGCGGGCGGCCAGGCGTTCGCCGTGCTGGTCGACGCCATCGTCGCCGAGCAGGACCTGCTGCCCAAGCCCCTGGGGCCGCTGCTGCGGCGCGTGCGCTGGTTCAGCGGTGCGGCGCAGCTGGGCGACGGCACGCTTGCGCCCGTGATCGCGCTCGAGGACGTCGCCGGGCGCGGGCTCGCGGGGGCCGCCGCGGCGGCCGCGCCGGCGCCGGCGGCGGGGCCGCGCAAAGTGCTCGTCGTCGAGGATTCCGTCACGTCGCGCCTGCTGCTCAAGCACATCCTCGAAGGCGCCGGCTATGCGGTGGACACGGCCGTCGACGGCCTCGACGCGCAGTCGCGCCTGCGCACCGGGCGCTACGACGTGGTCGTGAGCGACGTCGAGATGCCGAACCTGGACGGCCTGGCGCTCACCGCCAGCATCCGGGCGACGCCGGCCACCGCCGAGCTGCCCGTGATCCTGGTGACGTCGCTGCAGACACCCGAGCAGCGCGAGGCCGGCCTGCGCGCGGGCGCGGACGCGTATTTCACGAAGGGCAGTTTCGATCAGGACCGCCTGCTGGCGACGGTGCGCCGGGTGGCGGGGATGGAGGCATCATGATCCGGGTACTGGTGGTGGACGACTCGAATTCGGTGCGGGCGCTGCTGATGCACATCCTCGGCACGGCCCCGGGCCTCGCGGTGGTCGGGTGCGCGGCGGACGGCGAGGAAGCCGTGAAGCTCGCGCGCGAGCTGCAGCCGGACGTGATCACGATGGACCTGCACATGCCGCGCATGGACGGCTTCGAAGCCATCCGCCGCATCATGCGCGAATGCCCCACGCGCATCGTCGTCGTCAGCGGCAGCGACTCCCGGGCCGAGGTCGACGCCAGTTTCCGCGCGATCGAGGCGGGCGCGCTGGTGCTGGTGCGGCGGCCGCTCGGCATCGGCAACCCGGCGCATGCGGACAGCGCGCGCGACCTCGTGCGCACGGTGAAGGCGATGGCCGAGGTGCGCGTCGTGCGGCGCTGGAGCGATGCGCGCCGGGCCGCGCGGCCGCTGCAGGGGGCGCCGCGGCGGCTCGTGGCCGTCGGCGCGTCGACGGGCGGACCGACGGTGCTGCGCGACATCCTGGCCGAACTGCCGGCCGACTATCCGCTGCCGGTCGTGATCGTGCAGCATCTCGCGCCCGGCTTCATGGACGGCCTGGCGACGTGGTTGGGCGAGGCCAGCGGCTACCCGGTGGAGGTGCTGAAGGATGGCGCCCCGCTGGCGGGCGGGCGCGCCTGCCTCGTCCCGGAAGGCTGGCAGGCGACGCTGGGCCCGGGGCTCGTCGGCCGGCTCGTGCTGGCGCCGCCGGAACACGGCATGTGCCCGTCCGTGTCGCACCTGTTCCGCGCCATCGATCCCGAACTGCGTCCGGCCACCGCGGCCGTCCTGCTGACCGGCATGGGCAAGGACGGCGCGGCCGAATTGAAGCTGTTGCGCGAGCACGGCGCGCTGACGATCGCGCAGGACCGCGCGAGCGCCGTCGTCTACGGCATGCCCGGCGAGGCGTTGCGGCTGGACGCCGCGATGCTGGTGCTGGAACCCGCGGAAATCGGCAAGGTGCTGGCACGCCTGCCGGCCGAGCCGTTTCCGTCATCCGTATTTCCAACCCTTGGGGACCTTCCATGAGCACGTCTCCCGACAACGTCGTCGAACGCGATACCGTGGCCTCCCACGAGATCGAAATCCTGGTGGTGGAGGACAGCGCCACCCAGGCCCGCCAGCTGGCGCAACTGCTCGAAACCGTGGGCTACCGCGTGCGCATCGCGTCCGACGGCCGCGCGGGCCTGGAGGCGGCCCGACAGCGACCGCCGACGCTCATCGTCACCGACATCAACATGCCGCGCATGGACGGCTTCGAGATGTGCAAGGCGATCAAGCAGGACCCGCACGTGCGCGACGTGCCGGTGATCCTGCTCACGTCCCTCTCCAGCCTGTACGACGTGATCAAGGGCCTGGACTGCGGCGCCGACAACTTCATCCGCAAGCCGTTCGAGGCGGACTACCTGCTGGGCCGCATCCGCTTCATCCTCGCCAACCGCGCGCTGCGCTCCAACGAGCGGGTGCAGCTGGGGATGAAGATCAACCTGGGCGGCCAGACCCATTTCATCACGGCGGAACGCCAGCAGATCTTCGATCTCCTGATCTCGACGTACGAGGAAGCGATCCACATGACGGAGCAGCTGCGCGCCCAGCAGGAGCGCATCGCGCATTCGTACCAGTCGCTGGAAGGGCTGTACCGGGTCGCGGAGGCGATCAATCCGGTGCTGTCGGAGCAGGACGTGGCCGAGCGCGCGCTCGACCGCGTGCTGGACCTGCCGGGCGTCACCGGCGCGACGATCCGGCTGCACGACCACGACGGCCGGCCCACGTTCGCCGTCGCGCGCGACGGCACCGGCGCGGTCATGGAGCCGTGCACCTGCGTCATGCCGGCCGGGGCGCAGCCGGCGGCCGTGATGCGGTCGACGTGCCGCGGCTTTCCCAGCCTGCGCGTCCCGCTGTCGACCGGCACGCGCAGCCGCGGCATGATGTGCCTGACTGTCGGCGACGGCCCGCTGGCCGAGGACGACCGCCAGGTACTGGAGACGGTCGGCAGCCAGATCGCCGTCGCCGTCGAGCGCGCGCACCTGTACGGCAATATGGAGCGCCTGGTCGACGAGCGCACGGCGGCGCTGGAATCGGAGCGTGCGCTGCTGGCGGCCGTGGTGAACCTGTCCGGGGCGCTGGTCTGCGTGGTGGACGGCGACGGCAGCATCCGGCTGTTCAATCCGGCCTGCGAGCAGACGTCGGGCTGGCGTGCGGAAGAGGTGCTGGGGCGGCCGTTCCGCGACCTGTTCCGCCGCGCCGACAACGCGCCCGTGGAATTCAATGCGTCGCCGGCCGGGACGATGCCCGTGCAGCAGAGCGGCGAATGGGTCGCGCGCGACGGGTCCGTGCGCTCCGTGATCTGGTCGTCGACCATGCTGCCCCGCGCCGACGGCAGCGTGCAGTACGTCGTCACGGCGGGCATGGACGTGACGGAGCTGCGCCGCGCCGAAGAGAGCCTGCGCTATCTCTCCAACTTCGACCGCGAGACCGGCCTGCCGAACGACGTGCTGCTGCGCGACCGCGTGCGCCAGATGCAGGCCCGCGTCATCGACGGCAAGCCGCTGCTCGGCTACATGCTGCTGCGCCTGACGCGCTTGCAGGTGATCCGCGCCAGCGTGGGCGTGGAAGCCGAACAGGCGCTGCTGCGCCAGGCCGCGGGCCGCCTGGGCGAGCTCCAGGACGCCGACCTCACGGTCGCGCGCACGGGCGAGCGCACGTTCACGCTCGCCGCGCTGCGCGCGAACGAGGCGGAGATGGCCACGCTGGCGCGCCTGGTGCTGGAGCGCATGGACGAGGCGTTCGTCCACGACGGCGAGGACGTGCACCTGGACCCATGCATCGGCATCGCCCTGTTCCCGAACGACGCCGACGACTATGACGGCCTCACCCAGGACGCCGAGGCGGCGCTGCAGCGCGCCCTGGCGAGCAAGGACGAGCGCTACGCGTTCTACCGGCCGGAACTCAACGACGGGGTGTACGAGCGCTACCGCTTCGAAAACGCGCTGCGGCGCGCGCTCGAACGCGACGAGCTGATCGTGTACTACCAGCCGCAGGCGAGTCTCGCCACCGGTCAGCTCATCGGCTTCGAGGCGCTGCTGCGCTGGCAGCATCCGGAACTGGGCCTGATCCCGCCGGGCCGCTTCATCGGCCTGGCGGAGGAGACGGGCATGGTCCTGCCCATCGGCGAGCGGGTGCTGCGGCTGGCCTGCGAACAGTCGATGGCGTGGCAGCGCGAGGGCCTGCGCGCCGTGCCGGTCTCGGTGAACCTGTCGGCGCGCCAGTTCTCGGAACGGATCGTCGACACGGTCGCGAAAACCCTCGCCGCGACGGGGCTGGAACCGAAGCTGCTGGAGCTGGAGTTGACGGAAAGCGCGTCGATGGAAGACCCGCAGAAGACCGTCGACATCCTGTGCAAGCTGAAGGAGATGGGCGTGCGCCTGGCCATCGACGATTTCGGCACGGGCTACTCGAACCTGAACTACCTGAAGCGCTTCCCCGTCGACCGCCTGAAGCTCGACCAGTCGTTCGTGCGCGACCTGACGTCCGACCCGGACGACCTGGCGATCGCGCGTGCCGTGATCGCGATGGGGCACGGCCTGCGGCTGGACGTGATCGCGGAAGGCGTCGAGACGGAAGGGCAGCTGGCGCTGCTGGCGCAGCACGGCTGCGACGAGGTGCAGGGCTACCTGTTCGGCCGGCCCGCGGCGCCCGAGGATTGCGGCCGCATGCTGCGCGAGGAAAAGTCGCTCGCCCTGGACAAGCTGCAGCCGCAGCCCTATCACCGCACCCTGCTGTACGTGGACGACGAAGTGAACCTGCTGACGGCGATCCGGCGCGCGATGCGCCAGAGCGGCTACCGCGTGCTGGTCGCGAGCAACGCGCGCGAGGCGTTCGAGATCCTGGCGACGAACGAGGTGGGCGTCATCGTGTGCGACCAGCGCATGCGCGGGATGAGCGGCACCGAATTCCTCGCGCGCGTGAAGCAGATGTATCCGCTCGCCGTGCGCATGGTGCTGTCGGGGTACACGGACCTGCAGTCGGTCACGGAGGCCGTCAACCGGGGCGCGATCTTCAAGTTCCTGACGAAACCATGGATCGACACGGAACTGGACGAGGCGGTGCGCGAGGCGTTCGCCGAATTCGAGTCGAAACGGCTGCACGGGAACCCGTGAAGGAGGCTCTGCTATCGCGCTTTTGGATACCGGCCCGGCCCATTTCATATAGCTGGGCGCGGGGAGGCTGGCTCATACTTGGGGTTTCCCTTCTCATAACCATAACGACGAGACCATGACGCTTCTTCCCCGTTCCCTCACCATCGTTGCCCTCGGCGTCGCCATGCTGTGCGGCGGCGCCCATGCGGCCGACGTCCGCGAACGCCAGTCGTTCGACGCCGGCTGGCGCTTCACGAAAGGCGATCCGGCCGGCAGCGCGGCACCGGACGCCGCCTCCCAGCCGGCCTTCGACGACGCCGCGTGGCGCAAGCTCGACCTGCCGCACGACTGGGGCATCGAAGGGCCGTTCAAGCAGGAATACCCGGGCGAGACGGGCAAGCTGCCGTGGTGGGGCGTCGGCTGGTACCGCAAGCACTTCACCTTGCCGGCCGGCGACGCGGGCCGCCGCGTCTACCTGGACATCGACGGCGCCATGTCGCACGCGAAGGTCTGGGTGAACGGTCAATACGTGGGCGGGTGGCCGTACGGCTATGCGTCGTGGCGCGTGGACCTGACGCCGTACGCGAAGCCGGGCAGCGACAACGTCGTGGCGATCCGGCTCGACAATCCCGAGAAGTCGTCGCGCTGGTATCCGGGCGGCGGCATCTACCGCCACGTCTGGCTCGTCAAGACGACGCCCGTGCACGTGGCCCAGTACGGGACGTTCGTGACGACGCCGCAGGTCTCGAAGGCGCAAGCCACCGTCTCCGTGCAGACGACGGTGGAAAGCAACGGCCGCGCGGCGCAGGTGCAGGTCGCGACCGAGATCTACGCGCTCGACGCGGCCGGCAAGCGCGGCGCCGCGCCGGTCGCGCGCCAGGCGGCCACGAAGGTCACCAAGGTGGAGGCGGATCGCCAGGCCCAGCTCACGCAGACGCTGACGGTGCCGCAGCCGAAGCTGTGGAGCATCGCGAGCCCGCAGCGCTACGTGGCCGTCACCACCGTCACGGAAAACGGCCAGGTGACGGACGTCGTCGAGACCCCGTTCGGCATCCGCAGCGCCGTGTTCGACGCGAACAAGGGCTTCCTGCTGAACGGCCAGCGCGTGCCGCTGAACGGCGTGTGCATGCACCACGACCTGGGCGCGCTGGGCAGCGCGATCAACGAGCGCGCCCTCGAGCGCCAGCTCGAGCTGCTGCGCGAGATGGGCACGAACGCGATCCGCACGAGCCACAACCCGCCGGCGCCGGAGCTGCTGGACCTCGCCGACCGCATGGGCTTCGTCGTGCTGGACGAGGCGTTCGACATGTGGCACGAGAAGAAGACGCCGAACGACTACCACACGTCGTTCGACGAATGGCACGAGAAGGACCTGCGCGCGCAGATCCGGCGCGACCGCAACCACCCGAGCGTGATCGCCTGGAGCACCGGCAACGAGATCCCGGAGCAGGGCAAGCCGGAAGGCTGGAAACTGGCCGCGCACCTGGCCGAGATCGCGCGCGGCGAGGACCGCACGCGCCCGATCACGTCCGCATACAACCACACGGATTCCGGCTACAACGGCTTCCAGAACGTGGTCGACATCTTCGGCTACAACTACAAGCCGGGCGAGTACGGCAAGATGCATGCGTCCGCGCCCTACCTGCCGATCTACGGCAGCGAGACCGCGTCGACGATCAGCTCGCGCGGCGAATACTTCTTCCCGGTCAGCGACGACAAATCGAAAGGCGCCGCCAACTTCCAGGTCAGCAGCTACGACCTGACGGCGCCGCCGTGGGCGACGTCGCCCGACGTCGAATTCAAGGGGCAGGACGACAATCCGTTCGTGGCGGGCGAATTCGTGTGGACCGGCTTCGACTACCTGGGCGAGCCGACGCCGTACAACGACGACACGACGAACCTGCTGAACTTCACCGATCCCGCCCAGCAGGCGCGCGCCGCGCAGGAACTGGCGACGCTGAAGAAGATCGCGATGCCGTCGCGCAGCTCGTACTTCGGCATCATCGACCTGGCCGGCTTCAAGAAGGACCGCTTCTACCTGTACCAGGCCCGCTGGCGCCCGGAGCTGCCGATGGCGCACCTGCTGCCGCACTGGAACTGGCCGGAGCGCGTGGGCCAGGTGACGCCGGTGCATTTGTACACGTCCGGCGACGAGGCGGAGCTGTTCCTGAACGGCAAATCGCTGGGCCGCAAGAAGCGCGGCCCGCGCGACTACCGCCTGCGCTGGGACGACGTCGTCTACCAGCCCGGCACCTTGAAAGCGGTCGTGTACAAGAAGGGCAAGCGCTGGGCCGAGGACACCGTCGCGACGACGGGCGCGCCCGCGAAGCTGCTCGTGTCGGCCGACCGTGCCAGGCTGCGCGCGGACGGGAAGGACTTGTCGTTCGTGACGGTCACGGTCGCGGACAAGGATGGCCGTCAGGTACCGCGCTCGCATGACCGCATCACCTTCAAGCTGTCCGGGCCGGGCGAGATCGTCGCGACCGACAATGGCGACGCGACCGACCTGGAAGCGTTCCAGTCGCCGCAGCGCAAGGCCTTCAACGGCCTGGCGCTGGCCATCGTGAAGACGAAGGCGGGCGAAGCGGGCAAGCTGACCCTGACGGCCAGCGCCGATGGGCTCGAAGGGGCGCAGGTGACGCTGGACACCCAGGCGCAGTAAGGCCGACTGTTGTAATCAGGCGATAGCGACCGAAACTCTTGCATGCAAGAGTTTCAAGAAAGCCCCCACGCTCGGCGTTTCCTCCGGATAATGGAATTTCCGTAAATATGCCGAGCCATCGCCATGGAATTTGAAGTTTTCGAATCGCTATCGTCGAGTCCCGCGCCGGCCGAAGCCGCGTCGCCCCTGGTCCGGCTGCAATACCTGATCGACAACACGCCGGCGATCATCTACGCCACCGTGCCCAGCGGCGACTTCAAGATGACGTTCGTGAGCAACAATGCCTACAAGGTCCTCGGCTACCGGCCGGAAGAGATGCTGGCCGATCCGAACTTCTGGTTCGACCATCTCCACCCGGACGACGCGCCGGGCATCTTTTCCAGCCTGGCCCAGCTGTTCGTGGAAGGCGAGCGCACGTACGAATACCGGTTCCGCACCGCGAGCGGCGAGTTCGTGTGGATGCACGACCGCCTGCGCCTGATCCGCGACGAGCACGGCACGCCGGTGGAAGTCATCGGCTCGCTGACGGACATCACCTCGCGCAAGAACATGGAGCAGAAACAGCAGCAGCTGATCGCCCGCCTGAGCGAGGCGCACGAGCAGCTGCTGCAGTCGGAAAAGATGGCGTCGATCGGCCAGCTGGCGGCCGGCGTCGCGCACGAGATCAACAACCCGATCGGCTTCGTCAACTCCAATATGGGGACGTTGGGGCACTACGTGGACACGCTGCTGAACGTGGTGGACGCGTACGGCGAGGCGGTGCAGAAGGCGGCGCCCGGCTCGGCGCTGATGGCGCAGATCGAGGCGATCAACCGCGAGGCGGACCTCGGCTACCTGAAGGACGACATCGCCGACCTCGTGCGCGAGTCGATGGACGGCCTGAAGCGCGTGAAGGACATCGTCCAGGCGCTGAAGGATTTCTCGCACGTCGGCCAGAACGACTGGCAGTACGCGGACGTGCACGCGGGCCTGGACACGACGCTCAACATCGTCGCCAACGAGATCAAGTACAAGGCGACGGTCGAGAAGCACTACGGCAAGCTCCCGGAAATCAAGTGCCTGGCCTCGCAGCTGAACCAGGTGTTCATGAACCTGCTCGTGAATGCCGCCCAGGCCATCAAGAGCAAGGGCGTGATCACGATCGCCACCGGGGCGGGCGAGGGCTGGGTGTGGGTGAAGATCAGCGACAACGGCTGCGGCATCCCGCCGGACAACCTGAAACGCATCTTCGAACCGTTCTTCACCACCAAGCCGGTGGGCAGCGGGACGGGCCTCGGCCTGTCGCTGTCGTACAGCATCGTCAACAAGCATGGCGGGCGTATCGACGTGGCGTCGAAGCCGGATGTCGGCACCGTCTTCACGATCAAGCTGCCGGTGGTGCCGCCGGCATCCTGACGCTCATTCCTCATGCAGGCGGATCGCCTGCTTCTCCTGTTCCGGCTTGTCCAGCCAGCGCCGGTGCAACGCCCGCTCGATGGGCTTGCCGCACACGAACAGGACGAACACGAGGACGAGGGCGATCGCGGCGATCTGCCACGAGCCCATGCCGCACAGGATGCCGAGGATCGCGGTGATCCAGATCGACGCGGCGGTCGTGAGGCCGCGCACGCGGTCGCTGCCGTTGTCGCGGATGATCACGCCCGAGCCGAGGAAGCCGATGCCCGTCACCAGTCCCTGGATCACGCGGCTGACGGCGGAAGGATCGGCCTGGCCGTCGCCCGTGAGGAAATTGGCGCCGGCGAGGGTCAGCACGCAGGCGCCCAGGCATACGAGTCCCAGGGTGCGGATGCCGGTGGGCTTGCCGTGCAGGTTGCGGTCCAGGCCGATCAGGCCGCCGACGAGGACCGAGACCGTCAGGCGCAACAGGATGTCGAGGTAGTCCATGCGTCGGGTTGTTGTCGAGAGGACACTATCCTACCACCTGGATGGCACCGTTGCAGGCAAGCTTGTGGATCTGATAAATGCTGTTAAAACATTCGTAATTTCGAGCATTCGGGGCCAGAAAACTGTCTCGTTCCCGTCCAAAAAGCATGGTTTCGTCGCGTTTTTACGACCACATTTCGCGAGGTTGCGCTAATATTGACGCGCGGAAACTTTCACCCAATGTTTATGAAAACACGTTCCCTGACCACCCGGCGCGAACGCGGCTTCACGCTGATCGAGATCCTCGTCGTCGTCGCAATCGTCGGCATCCTCAGCGCCATCGCCGTCCCGACCTATCGCGACTACGTGATACGGGCGCGCCTGACCGAAGCGTTCTCGGGCCTCGGCAGTGTGCAGATCGCCGCCGAGGATTACTGGAACAACGGCAGTCCCCACACGTACGCCGGCTTCGACCGGCTACCGCCGAACAGTAGCAGCTTCACGTTCGTGCTGAGCGGCGCGACCGCGTCCGCGTACACCGTGACGGCGACGGGTGCCGGTCCGGTGGCGGGCTTCGTCTACACGGTCGACCAGAACGGCAACCGCGCGACGACGGCCGCGCCGACCGGGTGGGGTACGAGCACGTCGTGCTGGATCGACCGCAAGGGTGGCCAGTGCACCCAGTGACGCTCCCGCCGGCGGCGCGCGGCTTCACGTTGATCGAGGCCGCGGTGGTCGTCGCCATCATGGGCATCGTGCTCGCGGTCGGCTTGCCGTCCATGTCGGACTGGCTGCTGGGCCGCAAGGCGCTGGCGGCCGCCGTGTTTTACCAGGACGGCTTCACGCTCGCGCGCAACGCGGCGATCGCGCACAACAGCCACAGCCGGCTCGTGCTGACCGAAAACGCCGCCAACGGCAAGATGGACTGGCGCGTCGACATCTGCTTCCCGACGTCGGGCACACCGTGCAACGACGTGACGGGCGGCTGGTCGACCGCCGCCGCGGCGGCGGACGGCGATCCCGATCCGAACCCCGTCTTCCGCTCGATCGCACGTAGCGCCCAGGCCATGCCGGGCGAGAGCGACCTCGCGCAGGCCGTGAGCCCGTCCGGCGCCACCGAAGTCTATTTCACGCCGCTGGGCTGGGTCGATACGGCCGTCGCGCCGTATCTCGCGCGGATCGACATGGCGCCGTCGCTCACGCGCGCGCACGCCTTCGCCCCGCTGGCCGTCGTGTTGACGCTGGCCGGCATCGCGTCCATCTGCGACCCGGCGGCGCCGGCGCACGACGTCCGCGGATGCCCGCCATGATCGCACGCCGCCAGCAGGGCATGGCCCTGATCGAATCCATCGTCGCCGCCGTGTTGCTGGCGGTCGGCCTGCTCGGCGTCGTCGGCATGCAGGCGCGGTCGATGGGCGCCCTGGCCGACACCGGCATGCGCGCCGAGGCGACCATCGCGGCCGACCGGCTGCTCGGCATGATGGCCGTCGACCTGCCGAACGCGGGCGCGTACGCGCTGGCCGCGGGCGCGACGCCGAACGCGCGCCTGCAGCCGTGGTACGACGACACGCGTGCGCGTATCCCGAATGCGCAGGTGGTGATCGCCGTGACGCCCGCGGCCGGGCGCACGCGCGTGGCGATCACGATTTCCTGGACCCGCAAGACGGGGGCGGCACAGAACGCGCACCGGGTCGTGTCCTACCTGGCGGCGGCGACATGATGCGCGCGCCATCGCGCCGGGCAGGGGGCTTCTCGCTCGTCGAGCTGATGGTCAGCGTGGCCATCGGCCTGCTGGCACTTCTGTTTGCGCTGCGCATGGTGGGGGGCGCCGAACAGAACGCGCCGCACCGCGCTGGGGGGCTCGGACGAAATGCAGAACGGGATGGTCGCGCTGTTCTCGCTCGCTAACGACGCGGGTAATGCCGGTTATGGCCTCAACGATCCCATCATCGCCGGCTGCAACACGCAGTTCAGCGACACGGCGGGATACGAGCTGGCGCCCGCGCCGCGCGGCACGGCGACCGTGACGCCGCTTGCGCCCGTCGTGATCGAGTCGCACGGTGCGGACGCGGACCGGATCTCGTTCTATGCCGGCACGTCGGTCGGCGGCACGCCCACGCTGCGTCTGACCAGCGACGCGGCAGCCGGCGCCACGCAGCTCGACGTGGACCGCATCGTGTACGGTTTCAGCCAGGGCGACGTGCTCGTCGTCGCGCCCGAGCAGCCGGGTGCCGACTGCCGTCTCGTCCAGCGTTCCGACAACGACCAGACGGCCACGCGCGTCCTGCTGGCGTCCGGCGGCGGCATGCGCTTCAACGACAATACGTCGACGGCCACGTTCAAGGGCTACGCCGCGCGCGTGTTCGACCTCGGCCCGGCCGGGAACCTGGCGTTTCGCTCGTGGTCAGTGGCGGACGGCTACCTGCAGCTGCAGGCGGCGGCGCCAGTGGACGCGGCGGGGCAGCCGTCGACCGTGGCCGAGGACATCGTCTCCATCAAGGCCCAGTACGGCATCGACACCCGCACGGGGAGCGCGTTCCTGCCGCAGAACGGCCTGCAGGTGAACCGCTGGACGGCCACGATGATCGATGCGGACGGTTCGGGCACGGTGGGCGACGCGGGCGACTGGCAACACATCGCCGCCGTGCGCCTGGCCGTCGTCGCGCGCAGCAAGGCCGTCGAGCACCCTGCCGCCGGCGCGGCCTGCACGACCACGACGGCGCAACCGGTCGTATTCTCGAGCGCCGCGCCTGCCGGCGTGGCCGGCGTGCCCATCACGGTGAACGTCGCCGTGACCGGCGATCCGCTCGACTGGCGCTGCTACCGCTACCGCGTGTTCGAGACCGTGGCCACGCTGCGCAATGCGGGATGGAGGCCGAATCCATGAGAACGCGGCCGAACCTGCGGGCCCAGGGCATGGCGCTGCCTGTCGTGCTGATCATCCTCGCCGTGATGCTGCTGGGGAGCGTGTACCTGCTCCGCTCCGTCAACTCCACCGCGCTCACGACCGGCAATCTCGCCTACGACACCACCCTGAGCCGCGAAGCCGACCTGGGCTTGCACACGGCGTTTGCCTGGCTGAGCCAGACCGCGCAGACCAACAAGGCGGCGCTGAACCAGGACGACGCGGCCAGCGGCTACGTGGCCACGTGGGACGCCGCCAGCCAGACGCGCGACGCCGCATTCTGGAACGGCAGCCGCACCATCACCGGCGACGACGGCACGAGCATCGAATACGTGATCCACCGCCTGTGCGCGTCGGCCGGCGCGTACAGCGGCACGAACCGCTGCATGCAGACGGCCGCCAATACGGCGACGGCGGGCAGCACGGTGGCGATGGGCGACAGCCTGGCCTCCGACGCGCCGTCGTATGCGGGTACGCCCCAGCTGCATTACGTGATCACGGCACGCATCACCGGCGGCCGCGGAGCCAACGTGACCAACCAGATGATCGTCCTGATCGGCGCCTGACCTACCAACATGAATAAACTCCTCGTCATCCTGGGCTTCGTTGCCCTGACGCTGGCCGGCACCGCCGGCGCGGCCGTGACCAGCATTGCCCAGCTTCCGCTCCTCAACGTCGACGGCACCGGTAACGTCAAGCCGAACCTGATGCTGCTGTACGATAACTCGGGCTCGATGGCGAGCGCCTTCACGCCGGACTATATCGACGACAGCACGACGTGCCGCTCGCGCGCGCTGATGACGGGCGGGACCCGCGGCTGCACGGTCGGGCACCCGCCATTCAACAGCGCGGACTTCAACCGCCAGTACTACGACCCGAAGGTGCGCTACACTCCGCCGGTGCGGGCGGACGGCACCTCGTACACATCGATGACGCGCAGCGCAACCAGCGACTGGACGTCCGTGACGACGGACGGCTTCGGCGTGAACCGGCGCGACCTGCTGGGGAACAGCGCCGCCAGCACGAACCTCGCGACCGGATTCCCCGACCTGCGCTGGTGCGACTCGAACAGTGCCAATTGCGTCTACAACTCGGCCACGTACACGTATCCGAACGATGTGCGCTATACCGCGAAGGCGTACACGACCAACCCCTACTACTATACGATCAACGTTGCCGAGTACTGCACGACCGCCGCGCTGACGACGTGCGTGACGACCGCAGTGGGCGCACCGGCACCCAACGGTTATCCGTTCCCTGCCAGGGTGCGCTGGTGCGACAGCACCACGCTCACCAACTGCCAGGCGAAATACGTCGGCAACTTCAAATACCCGCGTTTCTCGAATCCGAACGGCGGCGTGGTCGCCGCGTATGGCACGATCACGATCGGCACGTCGGCCTCGAACGGTGCCATCACGATCAATGGCGTGTCGGTCGCCGAGTCGGGGGGCAACGTCGTCATCTCGAACAACGCGGTCACTGCCGCGTCGGGCACGAATACGATCGGCAAGCAGCAGACGGTAGCGACCGCGCTCGCCGCGTCGATCATCGCGAAGACGGGGTTGACGAACCAGTACCTCGCCTGCGTGCGCACGCCGGCGTCGGGCTACAGCGTGCCGGCCTGCTCGACCTACGGCATCACGCTCGGCACCGACAACGTCGTGGCCGTGATCCCGATCGACTGCGCCAGCGGCACGAGCGGCAAATCCATGGGCGTCTGCTCGGTCCTGACGGACAGCAGCCGTTCCGGCTGGGCCATCACGGTGGACGCGCCGGCGGCCATCGTCCAGGCTGCGCAGCCGGCAACGGCCCTCATCACGGTGTCCGGCACGGCCAGCAATAGCAAGAATGCCAGCGGCCGCACCGTGCTTGCCGGCGGTACGAAGCTGGGCAGCAAGACCATCATCGCATCCGACATGACGTTCGGCAGAGGAGCGAGCAATACTGCGGTCGCTTCGGCCATCGCGGCCGCGATCGGCACGCAGGGCACCGTCACGGCTTACGCGGGCGGAAACGCCGTCACGACGGCCTGCGCGGGCAAGGGCGCCGCCACGGTCTGCGTGGCCGACACGGGCGCCAGCGCGGGCGGTGCCGCGATCACGATGGGGGCGCTCACCAACAACGGCGGCAACATCAGCTTCGCGCTGACGCCGGCGTCGGCACCCGTGCCCGCCGTGTACGACACGATGCCGGTAACGACGACACCGCTGGGCAGCGGGGCCGCCGTATTCGTGCGCACGGACATCGTGCCCACCGTGACGAGCTACCCGAAGGCGGCCGGCCGCACCGACTGCGCCGGCGACACCTGCACGTACGACGAGGAGATGACGAACTTCGCCAACTGGTATGCCTACTACAAGACGCGCAACCAGATGATGAAAACCGCCGTCGGTCTCGCGTTCCAGGCGTTGACGTCGAACTACAACGTCGGCATCGTCGCGCTGTCCGCCGCCGCGGCCGAGGGCACGATGACGGCGCCCCAGCAATTCACGGGCGACGCGCGCACGACCTGGTACTCGACCCTGTACGCGATGGACGGCAGCCAGTCGACGCCGCTGCGCCCCGCGCTGCACGCGATCGGCAAGATGTACGCCAACCTGAGTCCCTACGTGGCCGCGGCCGGATCGGAAGTGGTGCAGTACCCGTGCCAGCAGAACTTCACGTTCATCACGACCGACGGATACTGGAACGGCGGGGCCGCGTCCACGGTCGTCAACAACGACAACGTCGAAAGCGCGGCGCGCTTCTGCACGCGCGGCACCGGCTGCTACGATCCGAGCGCCCAGAGCTACAACACGCTGGCCGACGTCGCGCTGTACTGGTACAACGGCGGTTCGAACACGGTATCGTCGTCGCTGCGCTCGGCGCTGGAAGACTGGACGAAACCGGGTCTCGTACCCGCGCAGGCGGGAGAAAACAGCCGCCTGCACATGAATACCTATGCGCTCGGCCTGGGCGTGGACGGCGTCATGAACTACGAGCCGAAGTACGATTCGGCGCCGGTGCCGGGCGGCGATTTCTACAACCTGATTACCGGCGCGGCGACCGGCTGCCCGTGGAACGGCAACGGCGCGTACGTCTGGCCGGATCCGAAGACGAGCGATTCCAGCGGCTCGGCCGCCTACCAGTCGCGCGTGGACGACCTGTGGCATGCCGCCATCAATGGCCACGGCCACTATTTCAGCGCGTCCGATCCGACCCAGGTCGTCCAGGGCCTGTCCTCGGCGCTGTCGGCGATCCAGGTGCGCATCGGGGCGGCGTCGGCGGCCGCGACGTCCACGCCGAACATCTCGCAGCAGGACAACGACATCTTCTCGTCCACGTTCACGACCGTGCGCTGGTACGGCGAACTGTCGGACCGCAAGATCGATCCGATTACCGGCGCGGTCTCGACGACGGCCGCGTGGACGTCGTCGGACACGGTCGGCCGCCTCGTCGGAGACAGCAGCGACTCGCGCACGATCTGGATGCAGGATACGGTGAACGGCGGCCTCAAGTCGTTCACGTACGCGAACCTGACGGCGACCGAGAAAGCGTGGTTCGACAACAAGTGCGCGGCGCTGGCCCAGTGCGCCAGCCTGTCGGCGACCGACCGCGCCACCGTCAACGCCGGCGCCAGCATCGTCGACTGGCTGCGCGGGCAGCAGCAGTACGCGGACGGGACGGTCCTGCGCGCGTACTCGCGCACCGACCACAACCCGCCCGGCCTGACGACGACGATCCCGATCGTGCTGGGCGACATCGCTTCTTCGAAACCGGCCTACCTGCGCGATCCGCGCAAGGGCTATTCCATCGCGGGCTATGCCGATTACAAGGCCGCCAACGCGACGCGCTCCCCGACCGTGTTCGTGGCCGCGAACGATGGGATGCTGCACGCCTTCGATGCGGCGTTTGGCTCCGAACTGTGGGCCTACGCGCCGCGCATCACGATGAAGAAGCTGTACCTGCAGGCCGGCACGACCTACGGCACCAACCACCAGTTCACGACGGACGGCGCGCCCGAGGTGGCCGACGTCAAGATCGACGGCACCTGGCGCGCCGTGCTGGTGGCCGGCCTGAACGCGGGCGGCCGCGGCTACTACGCGCTGGACGTCACCGATCCCGCGCATCCGCGTGCCTTGTGGGAATTATGCGCCGATCCCGCGGTGTGCAGCGGTACCGCATATGACGCCGACATCGGTCTCACCTTCGGCAACCCGCAGTTCGGCACGTGGAAGGACAGCGGCGGGACCGAGCACTGGGCCGTATTCCTCACGTCCGGCTACAACAACGTTCCCGGCACCGACGGCGTAAACGGCGGCAACGGCGCGGGCTACCTGTACGTGGTCGACGTCGCCACGGGCCAGGTACTGAACAAGGCCAGTACGGCCAACGGCGACACGACCACGCCTTCCGGCTTTGCCCGCATCACGGCCATTACCGCGAACCCGCTGACGGATCCGCTCGTGACCTATGTGTACGGGGGCGACAACCAGGGCAGGATGTACCGCTTCGACTACACCGCCGGCGGCGCGCCCGTGGTCGTGCAGATGGCGGATGCGGGCAGCACGCAGCCCGTGACGACGCGGCCGGAAATCACGCAATGCCGGGCGAACGGCACGGATGCGCAGGGCAACGCGACGACGGCCGTGCGCACGATGGTCGTGTACGGGACCGGGCGGTTGCTGGACCTGCCGGACATCGCGAATACCGACACGCAGAGCGTCTACGTGCTGAAGGACACCGGTGCGGGCATTCCGGCCGTGGACTGGCGCACGGCCGCGAAGATGGCCCGGATGCGCCTGTCGAAAAGCACGACCGGCGGCGGCGACACATACGCCATCAGTGGCACGACCGTCAACTGGGGGACCCAGGCGGGCTGGTACATGGACCTGGACCAGAACAGCGGCGAGCGCGTCAACCTGGACCCGAAAGTCGTTTCCGGCACGCTCAACGTGGTGGCCAACATGCCGACGTCGTCGTCCGCCTGTTCGGTCGGCGGTACGAGCAATCTGTACCAGCTCGACGTCTGCACGGCGCAGCCGTTGCTGGTCGATTCCAGCAACCAGCCCATCGTGGGCCGCGCCCTGTCGAACACGTCGGCGGCCGTCGGCTTCATCATCGTGCGGCTGCCGAACGGCGCGCTGAAGCTGATCGCGACGACTGCGGACGGCAAGAACACGCCGTTCGATCTGCCGGCCGCCACGGCGCAAGCCGCACGCAAGGCCGGCTGGCGGCGTGTGCGCGACTGAGCCGCGTTACGGCAGCGCGGGGGCGGAGTCCAGCGCCGACAGCGTTTGCGTGTTGCTTCCGCCCGCATCTTCCACGCGCAGGCGCACGGGCAGCCAGTTTCGCTCCGGCGCGAGCCAGATGTCCAGCCGTGCCATGCCGGGAGCGGCCAGTTCCGCGAGATGCCAGGCCGCGAGCGTACCGATGCCAGTCGCGACATCTTCCCGGCCCAGCACCTTGAACCGCGCGATGCGCAGGTCGCGCGCGCCGGCCACGACGACGTCGAGCGTGTCGCGGACCTGGTCCGGTTCCGCAAGGCCGATGCCGGCGAGCTGCATCAGCACCGATGCGCGGTCCTGGATACCGACGTTGTCCGGACTTTCGGCGCCGGTTGCGCGGAACAGCACGCGGTGGCCGTCCGCATCGAATTCCGTCAGCAGTGGACCGGCGTCGCCGTCCTCGCGCGCAAGCCGCGGCGCGATGCCGGCGTCGCCGCTCGCGCCCTCGCTGTGCAGGCGTCCAAGGACGCCGTCCATGTCGAGTACATAACGGTCGCCATCCGTGCGCCAGGTCAGGCGCGCCGGGCCGGCCGGCGCCGGGACGCCGCCCGCCGGCTGGCGCACGAGGTCGTAGGTGAGCTGGACCGGGGCGGGCAGGCGGACGCGGTAACGGCCCGGCATCTGCAGCAGCGGCGGCCCGACGTCGGACGGCGCGGTGGATACCGTGCCCGGCGCATCGGGGGCTGGACGTTGCGCGTCGGCGGGTGGTGGCACGGGCGTGGCTGCCGACCGCTGCGCGGGTCGCGGGCGTGCCGGTGCTGCGACGGCTGCCGGTGCCGCCGGGGACGGGGAAGTCGGCGCGGCCGGGACGGGGACCGGAGCAGGCGGCGCGAGCCTTACGCTGAGTCTGCTTTCAGCCGCCGCCGGCGTGGCCGGGAACGCTCCGCGACCGCGCGCGGCGAGCAACTGCAGCAGTGCGAGGTGCGCTGCCGCGGAACACACGCACAGGACCAGCAAACGCCGGTGCCGGGACAGGAAGGCAAGCGTCATGCCGCTAGTGTAGCAGTGCGCTGGTGGCCTTCCTCAACCCGTCTTCTCGACAGCCTTGACCATGCACTTCGACAGCTTGTCGAAGTGCGCCAGCGCCGCCTGCGTGAGCGTCACCTGCTTGCGCCTCGTGTCCTCGGTGTCGGTCAGCATGATCCAGCCCTTCTCGCGCATCGACGTCAGGCGGCTGTGGACGGTGGCCGGCGCACCGAGTTCCTTCTTGGCCATCATGTCGCGCACGCACAGGCGTTCGCCGTCCTGCATGGCGCGCGCGACGGTGCCGAGGATGCGTTCTTCCAGCGGGTCGAGCGAGGGCAGGGACGGCAGCCCGCGCAAGGCTTCCGCGAGTTGCAGAAAGCGCAGATAGATGTCGGCGGGACGGGTCGATTTGCTCATGCGCAGATTATAATGCGATAGCCACGCGAACTCCATCACCTACAAACCCTCATGTCATCCCCTTTAACTCCTGGTAACCACGCTGGACCGGGCGTATCCGACCGCGCCCGCGTCGCCTGCGCGAGCGTCGTCGGCTCGGTGGTGTTCTATCTGCTGCTGGCGCGGTTGCAGGACTGGGTGTTCCCCAACGTCGAGTTCATGCGCGGGGTCGGCTGGATCTACCTGCCGGCGGGCGCACGGCTGCTGTGTCCGTTGCTGCTGGGCTTGCCCGGCGCCGTCGGCGTCCTGGTGGGGTCGTGGTGCGAATGCTTCTTCCACCTGTATCCGGACGATCCCGTGCGCTCCTTCGCCGGCGGCATCAGCTCGGCGCTCGCGCCCTACCTGGTGTACCTGTTCGCGCTGCGGGTGCTGGGCATGCAGGCGTCGCTGGCCAACCTGACGTCGCGCCGCCTGCTGCTGCTCGTGCCGCTATTCGGCGTGGCCAGCCCGCTGATGCACCACCTGTGGTTCTGGATGCATGGCGACCACGTCGACCTGGCGCAGGGCTTCGCCGTCATGGCGGCCGGCGACATGCTGGGCGCGCTGGTGGTCCTGTACGCGCTGAAGGGCATGCTGGGGCTGCTGCCGGCGCCGGCACCCCGCCGGGAAGATCTTTCATGACGCGGCGGACATGATTCCGCTGCGGATTCATGAATCCCATTCATAAGGTCAAGCAATCCCCGCCGGTCCCGCGCGGCAGGTTTGCCGTTACCATCGTCGTCCCGCGATGCAAACGACAAGCTTACGAAAGGATCATCCATGACCGTCAAGGCCTATGGCGCCCATGCCGCCGACAAACCGCTCGAATCCCTGGACATCGCCCGCCGCGCGCCGGGTCCGCACGACGTGCAGATCGAGATCGCCTATTGCGGCGTGTGCCACTCCGACCTGCACACGGTGAAGGCCGAGTGGGCCGGCACCCTGTATCCGTGCGTGCCGGGCCACGAGATCGTCGGCAGGGTCTCCGCCGTCGGCGCCCACGTGAAGGATTTCCGGGAAGGTGACCTGGTGGGCGTCGGCTGCATGGTCGACAGTTGCCGGCACTGCGCGGACTGCGAGGACGGCCTCGAAAACTATTGCGACGGCATGGTCGGCACGTACAACGGCCCGACCGCGGACGCACCCGGCCACACGCTGGGCGGCTATTCCGAGCGCATCGTCGTGCACGAGCGCTACGTGCTGCGCGTGCGCCACCCCGAAGCGCAGCTCGCCGCGGTCGCGCCGCTGCTGTGCGCCGGCATCACGACGTACTCGCCGCTGCGCCACTGGAACGCGGGCCCGGGCAAGACCGTGGGCGTCGTCGGCATCGGCGGCCTGGGCCACATGGGCATCAAGCTGGCCCGCGCGATGGGCGCGCACGTCGTCGCCTTCACGACGTCCGAATCGAAGCGCGCGGATGCCGCGGCGCTGGGCGCGCACGAGGTGGTCGTGTCGCGCGATGCCGATGCGATGGCCGCGCGGGCGAACAGCCTGGACCTGATCGTCGACACGGTCGCCGCGCCGCACGACCTGGACGCCTGCCTGAACCTCCTGAAACGCGACGGCACGATGGTGCTGGTCGGCGCGCCCGCGACGCCGCACCCGTCGCCGCAGGTGTTCAACCTGATCATGAAGCGCCGCGCGCTGGCCGGCTCGATGATCGGCGGGATCGCGGAAACGCAGGAGATGCTGGACTTCTGCGCGCAGCACGGCATCGTCGCGGACATCGAGATGATCCGCGCCGACGAGATCAACGCCGCGTACGAACGCATGCTCAAGGGCGACGTGAAGTACCGCTTCGTGATCGACAACGCGACGCTGGCCGCCTGATGCAGCCACAAGTCTCAGCGCTCCCGAACGGCGTCGCGCAGGACGCGCAAGCCGCATGGGGCGCCGTGTTCGCGCTGGCCCTGGCCGCGTTCGCGCTCGTCGCGTCCGAGTTCATGCCGGTCAGCCTGCTCAGTCCCATCGCGTCGGACCTGCGCATCAGCGAAGGCCAGGCGGGGCAGGCGATAGGCGTGTCCGGCGCGTTCGCCCTCGTGACGAGCCTGTGCGTGGCGCGCCTGGCCGGACGCCTCGACCGCAAGGTGCTGCTGCTCGGCGTCACGCTGATGATGATCGTGTCCGGCACCATCGCCGCGTTCGCGCCGAACTACGCCGTGTTCATGGCGGGGCGGGCGTGCATCGGCGTGGCGATCGGCGGATTCTGGTCGATGTCGGCGGCGACCGCGATGCGGCTCGTGCCGGACCACCTCGTGCCGCGCGCGCTGGCCATCGTCAACGGCGGCAACGCGCTGGCGACCGTGGTCGCGGCGCCCGCCGGCAGCTTCCTCGGCGCGCTGGTCGGCTGGCGCGGCGCGTTCTTCGCGATCGTGCCTGTCGCGGCGCTGGCATTCGCGTGGAAGTTCGTGAGCCTGCCGGCCTTGCCCGCGGCATCGGACGCGACATCCGGCAGCGTGTTCGCGCTGCTGAAGCGCCCGGCCGTCGCGTACGGCATGGCGGGCGTCAGCCTGTTCTTCATGGGGCAGTTCGCGCTGTTCACGTATCTGCGGCCGTTCCTCGAAACGGTCACGCACGTGAGCGCGACGACGCTGACCGGCATGCTGCTGGCGATCGGCATCGCGGGCTTCATCGGCACGACGTGCATCGGCGCGGTCCTCGACAACCACCTGTACCGCACGCTGGCCGTCATCCTGCTCGTGATGGCCGTGCTGGCCGGCGCGCTGGTGGCATTCGGCGGGTCGACGCCCATCGTCGCGATGCTGCTTGCCGTGTGGGGCCTCGTCGCGACGGCGGCACCGGTAGGCTGGTGGACGTGGCTCGCGCGCACCTTGCCGGACGACGCGGAGGCGGGCGGGGGCCTGATCGTGGCCGTCGTCCAGCTGGCGCTCGGCCTCGGCGCCACGTTGGGCGGCGTGCTGTTCGACGCCTGGGGCTTCCGCGCGACGTTCGGGTTGGCCGCGCTGCTGCTCGTCATCGCCGCGGCGCTGGCCCGCAAGGCCGCGCGCGCCTGATTCAAGCTTAGAATCACGGCATGGCACGCGATAATCTCAGCGACATCCTCGTCTTCCTCGCGGTCGCGCGCGAACGCAGTTTTACGCGCGCGGCGGTCAAGCTCGGCATGACGCAGTCCGCGCTCAGCCACACGATCCGCGCGCTGGAAGCGAGACTGGGCGTGCGGCTGCTGACGCGCACGACGCGCAGCGTGTCGCCCACCGAGGCCGGCGAACGGCTGTTGCAGAACGTGGCGCCGCGGCTGGAAGAGATCGACGCGGAGATCGCCGCCGTCAGCGAGCTCGGTGACCGGCCCGCCGGCACCGTCCGCATCACGGCCACGGACCACGTCATCGACAACGTGCTGTGGCCGCGCCTGGCCGCCGTGCTGCCGCAGTACCCGGACATCCACCTGGAGATCAGTTCCGAATACCGCATGGTGGACGTGGCGGCCGAACGCTACGACATCGGCGTGCGCTGGGGCGACCAGGTCGAGAAGGACATGATCGCCGTGCGCCTCACGCCCGACACGCAGACGATGATCGTCGGCGCACCCGAGTACTTCGCGCACCGTCCCGTGCCCGCGTCCATCGACGACCTCATGAAGCACGAATGCATCCGCCTGCGCCTCGCCGGCGGCGGCGTCTACGCGTGGGAGATGCTCGATCGCGGCGCAGCCGTCGACGTGCGCGTGCGCGGACGCTACACGTTCAACGGCGTGTACCAGATGCTGAACGCGGCGCTGTCCGGCTGCGGCCTCGCCTACATGACCGAAGACGTGGCGGTACCGCACCTGCGGGCCGGCCGCCTCGTCAGCGTGATGGCGGACTCCTGCCCCAAATTCCCAGGCCTGCATGCGTACTATCCGAGCCGCCGCCACGCGTCGCGCGCACTGGCCGTCGTGCTCGATGCGATCCGCCACAAAGGCTGATTTCTGCCGGGATTTTTCGTGCGTACCATATCTCCGAAGAGGCCGGCGCACGGTTGAAGCGAATACCTGAACGGATGGCCAGGATGTTCTAGAATGGGTCGCCTGCGGTGCCTGTCGCACGCCGCATGGAGGACCGCATGGACCTGCTCGAGGCAATCAACGACCCCGCCGCCTTGCGTGCGCTACCCCGCGCGCGCCTGGAGACGCTGGCGCGCCAGTTGCGCCGCTTCCTGCTCGACACGGTGGCGCGCACCGGCGGCCATCTCGCGTCGAACCTGGGGACGGTGGAACTGACGATCGCGCTGCACTATGTGTTCGCCACGCCGCGCGACCGCATCGTGTGGGACGTCGGCCACCAGAGCTATGGCCACAAGGTGCTGACGGGCCGGCGCGCGCAGATGCACACCCTGCGCCAGGCGGGCGGCCTCTCGGGCTTCCCGCGCCGCTGCGAGAGCGTGCACGACTGCTTCGGCACGGCCCACTCGTCGACCGCATTGTCCGCCGCGCTCGGCATGGCGCTGGCCGCGAAGCTGCAGGGCGACGACCGCCATGCCGTGGCCGTCTGCGGCGACGGCGCGCTGTCCGCCGGCATGGCGTTCGAGGCGTTGAACAACGCCGGCGTCGATCCGTCGCTGCGCCTGCTCGTCGTCGTCAACCACAACGGCATGTCCATTTCGCCCGCCGTGGGCGCGCTGGACCGGCATCTGTCCGATCTCGCCGCCGGCCGTGTGCGCCCCGGCGCATCGCTGTTCGAGGCGCTCGGCTGCGCGTACGCCGGCCCGGTGGACGGCCATGATCTCGACGCGCTGATCCCCGCGCTGGCGGCCGCCCGGGGGCGTCCGGGTCCGCAGGTGCTGCACGTCGTCACGCGCAAGGGGAAGGGCTATGCGCGCGCGGAGGCCGCGCCCACGCTGTACCACGGCACCGGGCGCTTCGACCCCGCGCAGGGCGTGCCGGACGGCGCCCGCGGCCGGCCGGCGTACACGGACGTGTTCGGCGACTGGCTGTGCGACATGGCCGCGCACGACCCGCGCCTCGTCGGCATCACGCCCGCCATGCGCGAAGGGTCCGGCCTCGTGCGCTTCGCCCGGCGCTTCCCCGACCGCTACGTGGACGTCGGCATCGCGGAGCAGCACGCGCTGACGTTCGCGGGCGGCCTCGCCGTCGAAGGCATGAAGCCCGTCGTCGCCATCTATTCCACCTTCTTGCAACGTGCCTACGACCAGTTGATCCACGATGTCGCGCGGCAGAACCTCGACGTGACGTTCGCGCTCGACCGCGCCGGCCTCGTCGGCGCGGACGGCGCCACCCATGCGGGCAACTACGACATCGCCTACCTGCGCTGCGTGCCGAACATGGTCTTGATGGCCGCGTCCGACGAGGCCGAGTGCCGGCGCATGCTGACGACCGCCTACCGCCATCCGGGGCCGGCGGCCGTGCGTTATCCGCGCGGACCGGGCCCCGGGATCGTGCCGGCGGCCGAGCTGGACACCATTCCGTTCGGCCGCGGCGAGGTGCGCCGGCGCGGGGCCGGCATCGCGATCCTTGCCTTCGGCCCGATGCTGGCGCCGAGCCTCGAGGCGGGCGCGGAACTGGGCGCGACGGTCGCCAACATGCGCTTCGTGAAGCCGCTCGACGCGGACCTCGTGGCGGCACTGGCGCGCGACCATGCGCAACTCGTGACGGTGGAGGAGGGCGCCGTCATGGGCGGCGCGGGCGCGGCCGTCGCGGAGGCGCTGGCCGCGGCCGGCCTCCAGCGCCCGCTGTTGATGCTGGGCCTGCCGGACCTGTTCATCGAGCACGGCGACCCCGCCGCGCTGCTGGGTGCCGCAGGGCTCGACGCGGCCGGCATCGCGGGCGCCATCCGTCAGCGATATCGTGCCGATGCTCCTTTGCTCGTAGCGAACAGTAGTTAGCGAGAGGTGCCCCATGCTTCCCGAGACGGATGCGCTCACCGTGCCGGACCACACGCCGGCCAGTTCGTTCGGCCTGGCCATGCGCGTGCTGCCGGCGCCGCGCCGGGCCGCGATGTTCGGCATCTATGCATTCTGCCGCGCCGTCGACGACATCGCCGACGGCGCGGCGCCGCCCCGTGAACGCCGCGCGGCGCTGGAGCGGTGGCGCGCCGACGTCGACGCCGCGTATGACGCCGGCGGATCCCCGCGCCTGCGCGCGCTGGCGCCGCACATCGCCGCGTACGGCCTCGCGCGCGCCGACTTCCATGCGGTGATCGACGGCATGCTGATGGATGCGCAGGACCGGCCCATCTGCGCGCCGCCGGCCGACACGCTCGACCTGTACTGTGACCGCGTGGCCGCCGCCGTGGGGCGCCTGTCCGTGCGCGTGTTCGGCCTGCCGGCGGACGACGGCATCCTGCTTGCCCACCACCTGGGCCGCGCGCTGCAGCTGACGAACATCCTGCGCGACATCGATGAAGACGCGGCCATCGGCCGTGCCTACGTGCCGCGCGAACTGCTGCTCGCGGCCGGGGTCGAGCCGCGCGTGTGCGCCGCCGGCGCGGACGACATCGCCGCGCATCCGGCGCTGCCCCGTGCATGCGCGGACCTCGCCGCGCAGGCGCGCCGGCATTTCGCTGCGTCCGACTTCGTGCTGCGCCGCCACCGGGGCAGCGCTGGACGGGCGCCGCGCCTGATGGGGGCCGTCTACGCGGCGCTGCTCGAGCGGCTCGCGGCGCGCGGGTGGAGCCGGCCGCGCACGCCGGTCCGGCTGGGCCGGCTGGCCAAGGTCGGCATTCTGGTGCGGCACGCGCTGCTGTAGCCACGGGGGACGCCATGCACGACTCGTCATTCCGGTCCACCGCACAGGCCGGCGCCGTCGAGGCGGAACGCACCATCGGCAAGCGCGCGCGGCTGGAGCCGGCCATCGACGCGGCGCTCGCGGCGGTACTGGCCCACCAGCGCGGCGACGGCCACTGGGTCTACGAACTGGAAGCGGACGTCACCATTCCCGCCGAATACGTGTTGCTGGTGCACTATCTTGGCGAGACGCCGAACAAGGACCTGGAACGCAAGATCGGAACGTATCTGCGCCGCCGCCAGGGCGAGCACGGGGGCTGGCCGCTGTTCCACGGCGGCGCCTTCGACCCGAGCGCAAGCGTCAAGTCGTATTTCGCGCTGAAGATGACCGGCGACCCGCCCGACGCGCCGCACATGGCGCGGGCACGCACTGCGATCCTGGAGCACGGCGGTGCCGAGCGCAGCAATGTGTTCACGCGCATGCTGCTCGCGCTGTTCGGCGAGATGCCGTGGTCGGCGGTGCCCGTGATGCCGGTGGAGATCGCGCTGCTGCCGCGCTGGTCGCCGTTCCACCTGTCCAAGGTCTCGTACTGGACCCGCACCGTGCTGACGCCGCTGCTCGTGCTGGGCGCGCTGCGGCCGAGGGCGCGCAATCCCCTTGGTGTGGGCGTCGGCGAGTTGTTCCTCGCGCCGCCGGAGAACCTCGGGCTGGCGCCGCGCGCGCCGCACCAGGACCGCATGTGGTTCGCGCTGTTCCGCACGCTGGAGTCGCAGGTGCGGCTGCTGGCGCCGCGTCTGCCCGCGCGCCTGCGCCGGCGGGCGGTGGAACAGGCGGCCGCGTTCGTGCGCACGCGCCTGAACGGCGAGCATGGCCTGGGCGCCATCTTTCCCGCGATGGTCAATGCCGTGCAGATGCTGGACGTGCTCGGCTTGCCGCCGGACGCGCCCGAGGCGTCCGCCGCGCGCCGCGCCATCGACCGGCTGCTCGTCGACCGCGGCGCCGAGGCCTATTGCCAGCCGTGCCTGTCGCCCGTGTGGGACACGGCGCTGATGTGCCACGCACTGCTGGAAGCGGGCACGCCGGCCGCATTGTCTGCCGCACGCCGTGGCCTCGACTGGCTGCTGCCGCTGCAGATCCTCGACCGGTCGGGCGACTGGGCCGCACGGCGGCCGGACGTGCGCCCCGGCGGCTGGGCGTTCCAGTACGAAAACGCCTGCTATCCCGACGTCGACGACACGGCGGTCGTCGCGATGGCCATGCACCGGGCCGCGCACCTCGAACCGTGGCCGCTGCCGGACCGGTACGCGGACGCCGTCGCCCGCGCCAGCGAGTGGATCGTCGGCATGCAGGGCAGGGGCGGCGGCTGGGGCGCGTTCGAGGCCGACAACACCCACTACTACCTGAACCACATCCCGTTTGCCGACCACGGCGCGCTGCTGGATCCGCCGACGGCCGACGTGTCCGCGCGCTGCCTGTCGATGCTGGCCCAGCTCGAGCCCGGCGCCTGCGCGCGGCGCCGCGCGCCGGCCGCGCGGGCGCTCGGTTGGCTGCTGCGCCGCCAGGAAGCGAATGGCAGCTGGTACGGACGCTGGGGTGTGAACTATGTCTACGGCACGTGGTGCGCGCTATGCGCCCTCGCGGCGGCCGGCCTGCCGCCGGAGGCGCCACCGGTCGCGCGCGCCGCCCGCTGGCTCGCCTACGTGCAGAATCCGGACGGCGGCTGGGGCGAAGGCGGCGACAGCTACCGGCTCGACTACGCGGGCCACGCGTGGGCGCCGTCGACGGCATCGCAGACGGCGTGGGCGCTGCTGGGCCTGATGGCGGCGGGCGCCGTCGAGACGCGGGCCGTCGCGCGCGGCATCGCCTGGCTCGTCGACCACCAGCGCGCGGATGGCCTGTGGGACGAGCCGCAGCACACGGCCACGGGCTTCCCCCGCGTGTTCTACCTGCGCTACCACGGCTACGCCAGGTATTTTCCGTTGTGGGCGCTGGCCCGCTACCGCAACCTGCGGGCCGGCGGCAGCGGCCGGGTCGCGTTCGGGATGTAGACCGTGCCTTCGGCGCCGTGCGTGCTCGCCGTCTGCGGCATGCCGTTCGAGGCGGCGATCGCGGACGGGCCCGGCGTCGCGAGCGTGTGCGGGCCCGGACCGTGGCGGGTGGCGCAACGGCTGCACGGGATGCTGGAGGGGCCCTGTCAGGCGCGACCCGGTCAGCAGGGATCCGGTCAGGCGCGACCCGGTCAGGCGCGACCCGGTCAGCAGGGATCCGCTGGCTGGGCTGGCATCATCAGCTTCGGCTGTGCGGGCGGCCTGGACCCGGACCTCGCGTGCGGCGACTGCGTGGTGGCCACGGCCGTGCTGACGCCGGACGGCCTCGTCGCGACGGACCCGGACTGGTCGCGCGCCTTGCTGGACCGGCTGCCCGGTGCCCGTCCCGGGTTGCTCGCGGGCGCGGACGCGCCACTCGCCACGCCGGTCGCCAAGGCGGCGCTGTGGCGTGACGCGGGTGCCGCCGCCGTCGACATGGAAACGCATGCCGCTGCGCTGGCCGCGAGGCGGCACGGCCTGCCGTTCGCGGCCTGCCGCGTCGTGCTCGATCCGGCCTGGCGCACCGTGCCCGCGGCCGCGCTGGCCGGCCTGGACACGGGAGGCATCTGGCCCGTGCTGCGCGCTCTCGCCCGTGGGCCGGGGCAGGTCGCCTCCGTGTGCGTGCTGGCGGGCGAGGCGTGGGTGGCGCGGCGTGCCCTGCTGCGGGCGCGTGCGTGGCTCGGGGCGGGGCTGGGGTGTCATTGTCCGCCGTCTTCCGTGCCGCCATCGTCCTTGTTGTAATCCGGCAGCGGCGTTTCCTTGCCCTCGTCGAGCTGCGTACGGCGGCGGCCCAGGTAGGCGTCGCGCACGAACAGATAGCGGTCGAGCGCGGCCTGTTCCAGCAGATTGGTCGCATTCAGGTAACGGGCCCGCGTGCTGACGAAGTCGACGCCCCACAGCGTGTTGCGCAAGGCCGGCTTCGCGTAGGTGACGGGCGAGGCGTACTGGTCGACGCCGAAGCCCGCCGCGTCGCGGAACGTGCTCGGACCGAACAGGGGCAGCACGAGATAGGGGCCGGCCGGCACCCCGTAGTGGCCCAGCGTGAGGCCGAAGTCCTGGTTGCGCTTGGCGATGCCGGCGGGCGTGGCGACGTCGAGCACGCCGAGCAGACCGAACGTGGAATTCACGGCCACGCGCATCAGGTCGTTCATGCCGTCCATCAGGCGCAGCTGGGCGAAATCGTTGAGCATCACCGGGACATCGCCCAGGTTGGAAAAGAAATTGTCCACACCGGTGCGGACGAAGCGCGGCACGGTGCGGTTATACGTGCGCGCGACCGGTTGCGCGATGTGGCGGTCGAGCGTGTCGTTGAAGCGGAACGTGGCGCGGTTGAGCGGTTCCAGCGGATCGGCCGGATCGCGCCCGGGGCCCGTGGCGCAGCCGGACAGGAGCGCGAGGGGCGTGAGCAGCAGGGCGGCAACGATCCGCCGCGGCGGCGGGTGGGTCATGGCGGACCTCGTTCGGCAGGTGCCGGGGCACGGGGCTGCCCCAGCAGGACGGGCTGGAAGAACACGGCGCCGATCAGGGTGCAGACCAGCGCCAGCACCAGCAGCTTGCCCATGCTCGCGGTGCCGGGGTGGTGCGACAGCCACAGGCTGCCGAACGCGGTGCCGGTGGTCGCCGCGCTGAGGACGATGGCTTGCGTGAGCGGATGCTCCAGCCGGGCCGGCTGCCCCGCGCGCCACGCCATGATGTAATAGATTTTAAAAGCGACGCCAACGCCCAGCAGCAGCGGCAGCGCGATGATGTTCGCGAAATTCAGGTGGATGCGCAGCAGCACGCAGGCCTCCAGCGTGGCCAGGCTCGACACGAGCAGGGGCACCATCGTCAGCAGCACATCGCCCACGCGCCGGAACGCGATCCACAACAGCAGCGCGATGGTCGCGATGGCCAGCAGCGCAGCCTGCACGAACGCGGCGACGATCAGGTCGGCCGCGTGGCGCACGGAGATCGGGCCGCCGGCCGCATCCGGGGCGATGCGCAGGACGGCATCGGCAAAGCGGCCCAGCCGGCTGTCGTCGCCGAGGCTCGTCCCCGTGGGCCGCTTCGGACTGACGTCGACCAGCGCGCGGCCGTCGGGCGCGATCCAGTTGCGGCGCATCGCGGCGGGCAGCGTCGCCAATGTGACGGGTTCCGGCCGGAGGGCCAGCCGCAGGGCGTCCAGCGCGAGCCGCAGCGTACCCGCCAGCACCTGGTCGGCGCGGTCGCGGGCGGCCGGCCCCGCGCGCGCCAGGGCAGCGAGCGCCCGCGCGAGCCGCGACGCCTCGGCCGCACCGGGACCCGGATGATCGAGCGCCGCATTGTGCAGCGCTTGCGCGGCCGTGCGCAGCGCCGCCGTGCGCTGCGCATCCGACGCCGGCGCGACTGCCGGTGCCGCTGCGGACCGCTCCAGCACGGGCAGCAGGCGGGCGGCCGCGGCCGCGATGGCCTCCAGTTTTTCCGGCTGGCGGTCGGGCACGAGGCTGGCGGCCGTCAGCGCATGGGCCACGTCGGGCAGGCCCTCCAGGCGGGCCGCCAGGGCCGCGGCCTGTGCCAGCGACGGGGCGAGCACCTGCACGTTGTCGAGTCCGATGTCGGTGCCGCGCGCGAGCGACGTCAGCGTGGCCATCGATTCGCTGCCCGGATTCTTGAGGTGCAGCGGATCGAAGTCGAATTCGAGGCGCCACAGCAGAGGAATGCCGGCCGTGACGAGCGCCAGCGTGGCCGCGAGCACGGTCCTGCGGTGGGTCTGCAGCGCATGGTCGATGCCGGCGAGCCACGGGTAGCCGGGCGCGAGCGCCCCCGCCGGCGGATCGGTGATGCGGATCAGCGCGGGCAGCACGGTCAGGCAGGCGGGCAGGGCGACGCACAGGATGCCGACGCCCGCGATCTGCCCCAGCTCGGCCACGCCGCGGTACGCGGTGGGCAGGAACGCGAGGAAGCCGAACGCCGTGGCGGTCGCCGCGAGCGTGAGCGGCAGCGCGAGCGCGCGCGCCGTCGCCAGCAGGGCCGTGCCGGTGCCGGGCCGGACGCGCCGCAGTTCGCGGAAGCGCATGCCGAACTGGATGCCGAAATCGATGCCGAGCCCGACGAACAGGATCGCGAACGCGATGGAGATCAGGTTCAGCGCACCCACCATCATGAGCCCCAGCGCGGCCGTGAGCGCGAGGCCGCCCAGCATCGTGATGCACAGTGCCAGCACGAGCGGGGTCGAACGCACCGCGCGCCACAGCAGCACGAGCACGATCGCGACGGGGATGCTGCCGACGAGCGGCGACCCTTCCTGCAGTGAGGCGAACTCGTCGTCCGACAAGGGCACCGGCCCCGTCAGCGAGACGTGCGCGCCGTAGCGTTCGGCCAGGCGCAGGTCGGCGGCGGCCGCGCGGATCGCGTCGCTGGACGCGGCGCCGGGCAGCAGGGCGGCGTAGTCCAGCACCGGGCGGACTTCCACGAGGCCGGGTTCGGCCGCCACGCCGGCGGTGGCGAGATCCTGCCAGGACAGCGCGGTGTTTCTCCCGGCGAGGACGCCCTCGACCGTGGCGGCGCCATGCGCCAGCAGCGGCGCCATCTGCGCGAGCGAGACCTGGCCCGTCAGCAGGGGCGTGCCCAGCGTGACGGCCAGCAGGTTCGCGACGCCCCGCAGGGACGGGTCGCGCGCGAGCGCACCGAGCAGGGGCCGTGCATCGACGAGGCGCGCCGCCAGGTTGCGGACCTCCTGCGCGTCGAGGTACAGCAGGCCGTTGCGGCGGAAGAATTCGGCGCCCGCGCCGAGGTCCACCGCGCGGAACAGGGCGGGTTGCCGGCGCAGGCGGTCGGCCAGTTCGCGCGCCGCCTGCGCCGCGAACTCGGGCGCGGGCGCACGGATGACGGCCAGCGTGGTGTCGCCCCGGTTCGGGAACGCGGCGGCGATGGCGGCGTCGCGCCGGGCCCATGGCGCATTCGCGTCAATCAACTGCCCGACGTCCGTATTGATGGCGAAATGGCGTGCCACATAAAGCCCGGATCCAAGTACCAGCAGCGCAAACGCCCCGAGCACCGCCCATGGGTGGCGGCACGACAGGTGGACGAGCCTGGCAATCTGGTGGGTCAGCATGGTGTGTTCATTAGAACGGATGCGGTGCGGGTGGCCGTATGATCTGGCGCAGCCGTGCGCGGGAACACGGACGGCGGACGACGGTCATATGGATGTGCCGATCGAGGATCCCATGAAACCGTCCTTATTTGTGTTTGCCCTGGTCTGTTCCATGCCGCCGCCGGCCTGTGCCCAGCAGGTGGCGGAGCGTACGCCGGAGCAAACATTGAGGAGCACGATCGACAAGGTCATGAGCGCCATCCGCAGCGACCCCGGCGCGCGCGCAGGCGACCCCGAGCGAACGCTCGAGATCGTCCGCCGCGACTTCCTGCCGTCCACGGACTTCATGCTGACGACCCAGTACGCGGTGGGCAGCGCGTGGGCACGGGCGACGCCGGCGCAGCGTGAGGCGCTGTTCCGCGAATTCCAGACCTTGCTGGCGCGGACCTACGCGATCCAGCTGACGCAGATCCAGCAGGAGAACACGGAGTTCCGCTACGCCCCCGCGACCCGTTCCGCCGCGAACGCCACCGATGCCGTCGTGAAGACGACCGTGGTCACGGGCGCCGACGCGATGCCGATCGACTACCGGATGCACAAGACGTCCGCCGGCTGGAAAATCTACGACATCAACATGATGGGTGCGTGGATGATCCAGGTGTATCGCCAGCAGTTCGCCGCGCGCCTGGCGACGGAGGGCGTCGACGGCCTCATCCGATACCTGGCGGCTCATAATCGTGGCCCCTGAGCGCGGTCGCCGAACGGACGCAGGCGGCGCATTTCGAACCAGTGCCACGAGACGAGAGCCGGCACGCCGGTCGCGAGCTCGCGCATCCGTTTGGCGAGCGCCAGCGACAGCGCCACATCCCCGCCCACGCCGGCCAGCTGGCCGAACAGCAGCACAGCGGCTTCCTGCACGCCCAGGCCGGCGGGCACCATGAAGCCGGCGTGGCGGACGGCTTGTGTCAGCGCCTCGATGGCGAGCGCGGCCTGCAAGCCGACGGGGTGGCCGAGCAGGGCCAGCGCGTACCACGTTTCGAACGTGCCCAGCACGTTGGCGAGCAGCGACCACATCCCGGCGCGGGCGAGACGGCCTCGTTGCCGGAACAGGCGCGCGACGGCCGCGTCGATGCCCGCGCCGTCCAGGTGCAATGCGATGACGTTTTGCGGCCCGAGCAGGCGCAGTACCCAGCGTTCCAGCCGCGCGAACGGCGCGCCGTGGCGGAGCAGCCACCAGGCGAGCACGGGCAGCGGCAGCGACAGCAGCAGCGCCGCCACGACGATCCCGACGAGGCCGGGCCCGGCCGCCAGCGTCAACATGAGCAGCGCGCCGGCGCCGCAGAACAGGTAGAGCACGACGATCGTCAGCACCACTTCCACGACGACACTGGCCGCGACGCCGGCCGTGTCGGGCACCCGCAGGCCCGCGAGCCGTACGCCGGCGACTTCGCCGCCGATGTTCGCCACCGGCAGCAGCCGGTTGACGGCCTCGCGCACGAATGCCACCCACAGCAGGAACAGCGGCCCGGCGGCGCGCCCGGGGTCGAACGGCGCGAGCAGGATGCGCCATGCGCGCACGTCGAACAGCTGCGTGACGACTCTTGCCGGCACGACGAGCAGCAGCGCCCAGCCGGCCCGCTCGAATGCGGCCACGACGCCGGTCCAGCCTTCGGCCGCGACGAGCGCCGCCACCAGCGCGAGCCCGGCGAGCGATGCCGTCCAGGCCAGCCGGCCCATCGTGCGGGTGTGGTTCATGGGCTGCTGCGGTGGTCCGCCCCGACGGCGCGGTTGTCCGCCCCGACGGCGCGGATGTCCGCCCCGACGGCGCGGGTGTCCGCCCCGTCGCCTGTTGCGGCGACGAGGTCGGCGAATCCACCGAAGCGCCACCCCTGCGCGCGCAGGGCGCCGCACACCGCACGCACATGCGGCGAGAGGAGTGCCGCGAACTCGTCGGCGTGGCGGTAGTCGCGCATCGATGGCGCGATCGCCGCGCCCGACGCGAGCGCCGGATGCAGGTACAGCTCGCCGATGCCGGACGTCGGCAGGTTGCACAGTGCATCCAGCAGGGCCGCCTCGTCGAAGCGCCCGGACTGGCGGATGCCGGTCACGTAATCGTTGTGGCCGATGCGGGCGGCGTCCAGCCTGGCTTCGAGCAGCGCCAGCCAGGGCCGCAGCCACCGCGGGGACGCCTGCGCGGGCGGCCCCGTCTCGCGCGGCAACCTGACGGCTTGCAGCCCGAACGCGCGGCCGATATCGAGGATGAGCGTCAGGATCGTCGGGTGCACATGAAAATGCTTGTGCGCGTTGACGTGGTCCAGCGCCAGGCCGCTGGCGGCGAACGCGTCGAACTGGGCGCGGATCTCCAGCGCCAGCTGGCGGCGTACCAGCGGCAGGCAGAAGTACCGCGCGCCGTCTCGTGCCATGCGCCCCCCGAAGCGGCCCTGCGCGTCGACGAGGTCGGGGATGGCCCGCGGCGGCAGCACGGACGCGCCGTCGGCCAGGACGAGGTGCAGGCCCACCCGCAGTCCCGGCAACGCGCGCGCGCGGGCGATCGCATCCTCGGCGGCCGGCGCGCCCACCATCAGGCTGGCCGCGGTCAGGATGCCGTCCCGATGCGCGCGCTCGACGGCCGCGTTCACGCTCGGGTGCAGGCCGAAGTCGTCGGCCGTGACGATGAGGCCCCGTCCCGGCGGCGCGCTCATGAATGGGACGCGCCGTGGGCGCGCAGGAAGTGGAAGAATTCGACGCCTTCGCGCAGGCGGCGCCGGGTCATGTCCCAGCTCTGCAGCATCTCGCTGACGATTTCCCAGATCTTCGAAGGCCGGAAATAAAAACTGCGATAAAACTGTTCCACGCCGTGATAGATCTCGTCGCTCGACAGGTGCGGATAGCTGAGCGCGGCCAGTTGCACGCCGCTGCCGTCGACGAGCGGAATGGTCTTGTGGGCCGGTATCCAGTCGTTCTCCAGCGCCTGTTCGTACAGCCGGGTGCCCGGGTACGGCGCCGCCAGCGAGACCTGGATCGTGTGCGGATTGATTTCCTTGGCGAAGGCGATCGATTTCGCGATCGTCTCCCGTGTCTCGCCGGGCAGCCCGAGGATGAACGTGCCGTGGACGGTGATGCCGAGCGCGCGGCAGTCGGCGGCGAAGCGCCGCGCGATGTCGGTCCGCAAGCCCTTCTTGATGTTCAGGAGGATCTGGTCGTCGCCAGATTCGTAGCCCACGAGCAGTAGCCGCAAGCCGTTTTCCTTCATGATCTTGAGCGTCGAATAGGGCACGTTCGCCTTCGCATTGCACGACCATGTCACGCCCAGCTTGCCGAGACCCCGCGCGATCTCCTCGGCGCGGGGGCGGACGTCGGTGAACGTGTCGTCGTCGAACATGATTTCCTTCACTTCCGGCATGTTCTCGCGGATCCATCGGACCTCGGCGAGCACGTTTTCCGCGGACCGGGTACGGTAGCGGTGGCCGCCGACGGTCTGCGGCCACAGGCAGAACGTGCAGCGCGAGCGGCAGCCGCGGCCCGTGTACAGCGACACGTACGGATAGTTCAGGTAGCCGATGAAGTAATTGCGGATGTTCAGGTCGCGCCGGTAGACGGGCGCGACGAACGGCAGCGCGTCCATGTCTTCGATGATCGCGCGCGGCGGGTTGTGCCGGATGGCACCGCCGGCATCGCGCCAGCTGATGCCGTCGATGTCCGCGAGCGGCCGGCCGGCGGCGACGTCGCGGCAGGTGTAGTCGAATTCCTCGCGCGCGACAAAGTCGACGGCAGTGCCCGCCCGGAGCGATCCGCCGGGATCGACGGCGACCTTGGCGCCCACCATGCCGATGCGTATCGCGGGATGCGTTTCCCTGAGCATCGCGGCGAAGCGCACGTCGCCCGGAAACGAGGGCGTGCTCGTGTGGATGATCACGAGGTCGTAGTCGCGCGCGATGTCCAGCGTCTGCGCCACGGAGAGCCCGTCCGCGGGCGCGTCGAGCAGCCGGCTGCCGGGCACGAGGGCGGCGGGCTGGGCCAGCCAGGTCGGATACCAGAACGAGCGGATTTCGCGCTTCGCCTGGTAGCGCGAGCCGGCGCCGCCGTCGAAACCGTCGAACGACGGCGCCTGCAGGAACAGGGTCTTCAGCATTGCGGTATGCATCGTGGTCGTGTCCATGTTCGCTATCGCCAGGATGGCCGGTCATGCGGCGCGGGCACACCGCCGGGCCGGTCGGGGCCCGCCGCCCGGCCCGTATCGATGGGCAGGCGGTGCCGCCGCCAGTGCGTCGACGTACCGGCAAAGGCGCTCGCCCACTCCAGCATGAGCAGGCAGTCGCGCAGCGGGGCGAGCCAGGCGTGACCGGGTGCGGGGATGTCCGGCGCCGGCCTCCGCCAGTGCAGGCCGAGGCGTGCCGCCGCGCCGCACAGTGCCGGCGCCATGTTCCACGCTGTCGGCGCGAGCCACAGCCCGAGCGCCAGCATCGGCAGGGTGAAGGTGATGCAGGACAACGCGTAGCCGAGCGGATTGAGCGAGCGGATCGTCTGCATCCAGCGCCGCTCTCTCGACCACAGCGCGCGCAGGCCCGTTTCCGTCACGTCGGTCCCCACGTTCACGTCGGACAGCACCGTCTCCAGGCCCAGACCGCGCACGAGTTCGCCGAGCCGGTAATCGTCGGCCAGGCGGTTCTTCAGCACCTCGACCCCGCCAACGGCCTCGAGCGTCGCAGCGCGCACCGCAATCGTCGCCCCGAACGCGAAGGCGCTGGTGCCGCCGCTGCTCGCGACCCGCACGGAGGGGGCGAACCAGGTGTCGATGAAGAGTGCGCCGATGCGCGGCCAGACACCGTCCAGCGGCCGGCCGTGGTACAGGCAGGTGACGATGCCGACCTGCGGCTCGGCCAGCGGCGCCGTCACGCGGGCGACGTACTCGGGCCCGACGACGATGTCGCTGTCGGCCAGCACGAGCCAGGGATGGCGTGCAGCCTGCATCATGTTGATGAGGTTGCTCACCTTGAGGTTGCTGCCGTGGATGCGCGGATCGACGACGAGCCGCATGTCCACGGCGGGGAAGCGCCGGGCGAGGCGTTCGACGACGGCGATGGCCGGGTCGGCGGGATCGCGGACCCCGAACACGAGCTGGACATGCGGGTGCGTCTGGCTGCACAGGCCGGCGAGATTCTCTTCCAGCCGGGGCTCGGCACCGCACAGGGGCTTGAGCACGGTGACAGGCGTCCACACGGGGGGCCGGTCCGCGCGCGCGACGCGGATGCGGCCACGGCAGAGCAGCGCCGCCACCGCGTACAGCGTGGCCAGCACCGTCAGCGCCGAGCCGGCCAGCGTGACGAAAGACGGCATCATCGGGCTCCTCCATTCAGCCCGGCCTTGCGGCCCCGGATCTCGTCGAGACGGATGGCGACCTGTTGCGCATGCACGTGTTGCGCGGGCCGCTGTCCGCCCAGCGGAATGTCGGGCGCCATCGGCCCGTCGGTGGCGACGCCCCGCAGCGCGACGCGGGCGGCCGTGAGAGGACGCGCGAGCGTATCCCGCACGGCGCTCGCCTCGTAGCCGCTGTGCACCATGCAATCCGCACATTTCTCGTAGCGTCCCGTGCCGTAGGCCTCCCAGTCGGTGTCGTCCATCAGTTCCCGGAACGATGCGGCATAGCCTTCGCCGAGCAGGTAGCATGGACGCTGCCAGCCGAATACGGTGCGCGTGGGATTGCCCCATGGGGTGCAATGATAGGTCTGGTTCCCCGCAAGGAAGTCGAGGAACAGGCTGGACTGGCTGAACGCCCAGCGCCGCCCCCCGTCGCCGCGTGCGAGTATGTCCCGGAACAATTGTCTCGTCCGGTTGCGCGTGAGGAAATGCTGCTGTTCGGGCGCGCGTTCGTAGGCATAGCCGGGCGACACGGTGATGCCGTCGACCTCCATCGTCTTCAACGTATCGAAGAAGCTCGCCACCCGCTCCGGACGGGCATCGTCGAACAGCGTGCAGTTGACGTTGACGTGGAAGCCCGCCGTCTTGGCACGCCGGATCGCGGCCACGGCACGCCCGTACACGCCCGGGCGGCAGACCGAGCGGTCGTGCATGCCCTCGTCGCCGTCGAGGTGCACGGACCATGTGAAGAACGGGCTCGGGCGGTACTGGCCGAGCTGCCGTTCCAGCAGCAGCGCATTCGTGCACAGGTAGACGAACTTGCGGCGCGCGACGATGCCGGCGACGATCGCGGGCATGTCCTTGTGCAGCAGCGGCTCGCCGCCCGCGATCGAGACGACGGGCGCGCCGCATTCGTCGACGGCGCCGAGGCACTCTTCCACCGACAGGCGCTGGTCGAGAATCTCGGCCGGATAATCGATCTTGCCGCAGCCCGCGCACGCCAGGTTGCAGCGGAACAGCGGCTCGAGCATCAGCGCGAGCGGATAGCGTCGTTCGCCGGCCAGGTGCTTGCGCAGCACGTAGGCGCCGACGAGGACTTTCTGCAGGAGAGGGATGGCCATGCTCGTGTCCCCGCCGTCAGCGCGTGCCGGCTTCCGGCCCGTCGGCGAGCGCGCGCGGCAACCGGAATTCGATGTGTTCCTCGATCCCGTCCAGCGTCGACACCTCGACGGGGCCGAGGGAGCGCAGGGCAGCGATCACGTGCTCGACCATGGCCTCCGGTGCGGAGGCGCCGGCCGTGATCCCGACCACCGCCGCGCCTGCGACCCAGGCTGGGTCGAGCTCGCTGCCGTCGGCCAGCAGCCAGGTCGGCGTACCGGTCTCCGCGCCGATTTCGCGCAGCCGGTTCGAGTTCGAACTGTTGGGCGCCCCGACGACGAGCAGCGCGTCGACCTGGCGGCACAGGTCGCGCACGGCGCGCTGGCGGTTCTGCGTGGCGTAGCAGATGTCGCGCACGTCGGGTCCGACGATGTCCGTGAAGCGCCGCCGCAGGGCCGCGATGACGCCGCGCGTGTCGTCCACGCTGAGCGTCGTCTGCGTCACGTAGGCGACCGGCGTGTCGGGCGGCAGGTCGAGGACCTCGGCCTCGCGTGCGTCGCGCACGAGCAGCACGCGGCCGTCGATCTGCCCCATCGTCCCCTCGACCTCCGGGTGGCCGGGATGGCCGATGAGGATCACCGTCCGGCCGCCGGCGGCATACTGGCGCCCCTGGATGTGGACCTTGGCGACGAGCGGGCAGGTCGCGTCCAGCACCCGCAGGGCGCGCGCGCCGGCATCGGCCTCGACCGTGCGCGCCACGCCGTGCGCACTGAAGATCGTCACCGCCTGCGGCGGCACTTCGTCCAGGTCTTCGACGAACACGGCGCCCTTGGCGCGCAGGCCGTCGACCACGGCCTTGTTGTGGACGATTTCGTGGCGCACGTACACGGGCGCGCCATGCCGTTCGAGCGCGCGCTCGACGATCTCGATGGCTCGGACGACGCCCGCGCAAAACCCGCGCGGCTGGGCTAGGATCACGTGCATGACGGTTCTCTGCGGTGCTTTCCGTTCGGTGCTGATTGGAGTCCCGGCCGGCGCGCAAGTTCGCACGCGGCGTTTGATCCAGATGCGTATGCGCCTCGCATATGCGATTAGAATGCGCTGCGGATGGATGCCTGAAGGAGGCAATGGTGGCGCGGAGCGACCTCGTGCTGGTCACGGGCGCGGCCGGGTTCGTCGGTGCCGCCGTGGCGCGCGCGGCGCTGGAAGAGGGGTATGCCGTCCGTGCCCTGGTGCGCGCGAGCAGCCCGCGCCGCAATCTGGCGGGGTTGGCCGCCGAGGTCGTCGTAGGCGACATGCGCGACGCGGCGGCGGTCGGGCGCGCGCTGGCCGGCGTGCGCTTCCTGCTGCATGTCGCAGCGGATTACCGGTTGTGGGCGCCCGACCCCGGCGAGATCATGCGCAACAACCTGGAGGGAACGGCGACCGTGATGCGGGCGGCGCTGGCTGCCGGGGTCGAGCGCGCGGTCGTCACCAGCAGCGTGGCCACGTTGCGGGTGAGTCCGTCGACCGTGGCGGCCACGGAAGACGAACCGCTGGCTGAGCACGAGGCCATCGGCGTGTACAAGCGCAGCAAGGTGGCGGCCGAGCGTCTCGTCGAGCGCATGGTCGCGCGGGAAGGTTTGCCGGCCGTGATCGTCAATCCGTCGACGCCGGTAGGCGCGCGAGACGTGCGGCCGACCCCGACGGGGCGCATCATCGTCGAGGCGGCCCGCGGCCGGATGCCGGCGTTCGTCGAGACGGGGTTGAACGTCGTCGACGTCGAGGACGTGGCGCGCGGGCATCTGCTTGCCCTCACGCGTGGGCGCGTGGGCGAGCGCTACATCCTCGGCGGGCAGAACGCGATGCTGCGCGAGCTGCTGGGCGAGATCGCGCAACTCGTCGGGCGCAGGCCGCCGCGCGTCAGATTGCCGGCCGCTCCGCTGGTGCCGCTGGCGCACGCGGCCGAGGCGGTCGCGCGCCTGCGCGGGCGCGAGCCGTTCCTGACGGTGGACGGTTTGAAGATGTCGCGCAACCGGATGTTTTTTTCGTCGGACAAGGCGGAGCGGGAACTTGGCTACCGGCCGGGACCGTACATTGGCGGCGTGCAGGCGGCGGTCGCGTGGTTTGGGCGGGAAGGGTATCTCGACTAGGGCTCGACCGCGGCATGCCCTGTTCGGCCTGTTCGAAGGGCCGTCGTCGGCCAGGGCAGACGGTGATCACGACCGGGGGAAGCGAGTCAGGGCGGTTATTGCATTCAGTGCCACGAGCAAACGTGTACTGTCGCCGGGCCGTCCTGCTTCCATTCACCATTGGGTGTACGCGCGAGAAAAATATGCGATGAGTGACGGCAGTCTCCGGCTTGATGGACTTTGGGATAGACACTCCCCGTCAGAAATTCGATTCGGTCGCCGTGCAGCCGGAACTGGAACACGCGGAGATAAGCCGGCGTTGAATACGCCATGCTGCGATCGGGCACGTCTGCCAGGGCGACGACGTTTGCCACGCTTCCCAAAGCGTGTCGCGCTTCCGAAGACAAGCCGTCATCGACAACAAACGTCACCGCCTCCACGCGGCTCGTCAGCCTGAGCGCAGCCTTTGCCACGGAAAGCCAATCGGCATCGGTCACTTCCACGGATGCCCGGCCTTGCGCGGCCACCGTGCAGATTGACGCCACGAACAACAACAGCAGTACGGATTTCCTCATCGTGATCAGGTCCAGGTCGTGTTGGCCTTGAGCGGCGCATTGTCGAGCAGCATAGCACTCAGCGTGGCCAATCGAACGGTCTGGACAGCCGCAGCGCGAGCCGGGCCAGGCGCGGCACCGTGCGGGGACGCAGCAGCCGTTCGTCATAGCCCGCAAAGCGCCGGTCGTTTTCTGCAAGGCATAGCGCGAGCAGGTCACGGACACCGACGCCATCGTCCGCCACGGATTGCGCCCCGTGCAGCGTGAAATTATTGTCCTGTGCGCGTGCACCTCCGTCCGCGTCGATGGCGCGCGCGAAACCGATCCGCTCCCATGCGAGGAACGCCCACACCGCGGCGACCTTCGTTTCGAAGCGCACGCGGCGCAGGAAGGACAGGCGCGCGCGGTGCCAGGCGGCCCAGTTGGCGAACAGCAGGATGTGCCGGCACTCTTCCTGCATCACGGGCTCGAACGTGTCGACGAGCGCCGGCGGGAACAGGCCGGAACGCCGCGCCAGCTCGAACAGGCCAAAGGCGAAAAAGCTGTCGACGCATTCGCTGTAGCCGGTGACAAGGTAGGCCCATTCCGGATCCCGGGGCGGGTGCTGGACGGGTTCGGGCGCGAGGTCGATGCCGTACGCCGCCACCATCCGCGCGAGCACGTCCTTGTGGCGCTGCTCTTCCCATGCGTTCAGCGCGAGGGCGTCGCGCATGGCGGGGTCGCGCAGCGTGCCGGCGTAGGCCGCCATGCGCAGGCGCGCCTTGCCTTCGGTCTGGACCGCGATGTCCCAGATCGGCAGCGCGACGATGCGGTCGCGCACTGCCGGTTCCAGCACGGGCCAGTCCAGCACGGCGGGGCGGTAGGGGTTGAAGGTGTCGCGGAACATGCGGCACGCGGCGTCCCCGTGGCGGTCCGAGCCGGGAACCAGCGGACCGTCGTCCGGGTCGCGCCAGTGCCGCATGCGCGCGTCGGCCGCGGCCAGTTGTGCAGCGCTTTGGCCCGGTACAGCCTGCGACGGAGGGCGGAAGCCGGGCACCAGGCCGGCAACGTCGAAGGCGTCGGTGGCATAGCCGTCCATGCGTGTCTCCCAGACGTCGATCAACATCCAGGTATCGACCGGCTCAGACGGCAGAGGTTCCCGCCGCCAGGCACACCAGCTTGATCTCCATCTGCAACGCCACCAGCAACGTTGTTTGCACGAACCCCAGTTCCCCCCTGACGGGATGCCGGAACCGCCGCTCCCCGCCTTCCCGGTGCAGCACGTCCTGCTTGTCCCAGCATTGCGCGAACAGCGTGCTGTCCCGGCACAATTGTTCAACCAGCGCCTGCATGTCCCCATCCGCCGGCCGCCGGTGGAAATCGGCCCGGAATTCCGCCGCCAGCCGCCGGGCCCGTGTCTCCCAGTCCACGATGAGCTCGCGCGCGGCCGGATGCAGGAAGACGTAGCGGAGCAGGTTGCGGTCGGGCGCCTCCGCGTCCAGCCAGCCGACGAACAGCACGGCGGCGGCATCGTTCCAGGATCGTGCCGTCCACGTATGGTCGAGCAGGTAGGCCGGCGCGGCCATCAGCCCCGGCAGCGCCAGCAGCGCCGGGGACAGGTCGTCGACGTGGTCGGGCAGGGCGCGCGGATCCTTCTTGCCGGCGAGGTCGAACAGCGACGCCCGTTCGGCCGCGGACAGCTGCAGCGCGTCGGCCAGCCGCGACAGCGCGGCGACGGAAGGCTGCACGTCGCGGCCCTGTTCCAGCCACGTGATCCACGTGACGCCGAGGCCGGCCGCGTCCGCGAGTTCCTCGCGCCGCAAGCCGGGCGTGCGCCGGCGCGTGCCGGGCCGGGCGGGCGTCAGGCGCGCGCGGTGGGCGCGGATGAAGGCGCCGAGCATCTGGCGCTGGTGCTGTTGCGTTCCGGTCATGGTGCTCTTTATACCAGGATAAACAGGCTCCTTGTAACAGGAAAACGCCTCGCAGACAATAAGTGGACCATGAGCCAACGATCAAACCCAGGAGCCAACATGCACAACCACGATGCCACCGTCCTCGAACAATACGATTCCCGCGCCGAGGCCTATCTCGCCAGCGCCGTGCACGCCGCCGGCGCGGACCTGGAGCGGATGGCGGACCTGATCGGCCACCGTCCCGATGCCGTCGCGCTGGACATGGGCTGCGGCGGCGGCCATGTGGCGTTCCGCATGGCGGGCCAGGTGGGCAAGGTCGTCGCATACGACCTGTCCGCCGCGATGCTGAACACCGTCGCCGCGGAAGCGCGCCGGCGCGGCCTGGACAATCTCGTCACGAAGCAGGGCGCGGCGGAAGCGCTGCCCTGTCCCGATGCGTCGTTCGATATCGTCGCCACCCGCTACAGCGCGCACCACTGGGGCGCGTTCCGCGACGGACTCGCGCAGATGCGCCGCGTCGTGAAGCCGGATGGTCTCGGGTTATTCATGGACGTCGTCTCGCCCGGCGTGCCATTGCTGGACACATGGCTGCAGACGCTCGAGCTGCTGCGCGATCCATCCCACGTGCGCAACGCGTCGGTGGCGGAATGGCAGACGACGCTGGCGGCCGTCGGCTTCGCGGTCGACGACGTGGTCACGTACAGGCTGCGGCTGGAATTCGCGTCGTGGATCGCGCGGATGCGCACGCCCGACGTCCACGTGGCCGCGATCCGCTCGCTGCACGCGCGTGCCGCGAGCGAAGTGAGGGATTATTTCCAGATCGGGGAGGACGGCAGCTTCACGGTCGACACGGCCCTGATCGTGGCCCGTCCGGTTTAGGCGCGCAACCGGTCGACGCGCAGCCGCTGGCGGTCGTCGCTGAGGGCCCGCACGGCCAGCATGGCGGCGCCGACGGACGCCAGGCCGCTTGCTCCGGCCAGCAGGAACATCAGCAGGATCTGGTATTTGACGGCCTCGATCGGGTCCATGCCCGCGAGCAGCTGGCCCGTCATGATGCCGGGAAGGGTGATGATGCCGGCGGCCGACATCTGGTTCGCGACGGGAATCATGCCGCGCCGCGTCGCGTTGCGCACGAGCGGGCCGATGGCTTCGCGCAGCGGCGTGCCGAGGGCGAGCCGCGCTTCGATGCGGGCGCGCTCGCGCACGACGCCATCGAGGATGCCGTCCAGCGCGAGGCTGGCGGCGTTCAGCACGCTGCCGAGGACGATGCCCATCAGCGGGATCGCGTAGCGCGGTTCGTACCACGGTGTCGGGCGCACGGCCGTCGCCAGCGCCAGCAGCACGGTCGCGACACCGGTGCAGGACACGACGGCGGCGCTGATCCGGTAGTTCACGTGGCGCTTCAGGCGCTGCTTCGGCCGGGTCGCCACTTCGCGCGCGGCGGCGGCGATCATGAACACGACGACGGCCAGCGTGGCTGCCGCGGAGCTCGTGGCGAACACGTGGCGCAGCACGAGGCCGACGATGGTCAGCTGCGCCACCATGCGCACGGCCGCGACGAGGATCTGGCGGTGCAATCCGAGGCCCAGTGCGAGCGACAGCGCGGCGTCCAGCAATATCAGGATAGCGGCGGCAAGCAGATCCCAGGCGCCAAGGTGAATCGCGTTCATGTCGTCGTCAGCTGTCCCTGTTCGAGCCGGAAGATGCGCTGCGCGAGGCGGCGCGCCTGTTCGCCCGCGTGCGTGACGATCAATATCGCCATGCCGGCCGCCAGCCGTGCGCGCAGCAGCGCCTCCACGCGCGCGACGGCGTCGGGATCGAGGGCGGCCGTCGGTTCGTCGAGCAGCAGCACGCGCGGACGCCGGGCCAGCGAGCGGACGAGGGCGAGGCGCTGGCGTTCGCCCGTCGACAGGCGTTCGATTTCCGTGTCCAGCAGCGCGGGGGACAGGCCCAGCGCGGCCAGTGTGGCGCCGACGAAGTCGCGGTCCGCGGCGGCGAAATGCGCGCCGGCCGTCGCTTCCCACCACGCGGGTTCGGCCGCCTGGTAGACGACGGCGGCGCGCCAGTCGGGCGCGGACATCGACGACGCCGGCCGCCCGTCCAGCAGGGCGCCACCGTCGTGCGGATCGAGGTCGGCCAGCATGCGCAGCAGGACGCTCTTGCCGGCGCCGGACGGTCCCTGGATCGCGATGCATTCGCCCGCGTGCACGTCGAACGTGAACGGTCCGCCGAACGGCGAACGCAGGTCGCGTGCCGACAGCAGGACGGTCGCGCTCAACCCAGCCATGCGCGCAGCATGTCCGCGCTTTGCGTCATGCCGGATTTCAGGCGGCGCTCGGCCTCTACGGCGCATTGTTCGGGCGTGCCGGCGCCCTGGTCGGACGCCTTCATCGCCATGGCCCTCGCGGCGATCCCGAAGGCGAGGATCGCTTCGTCCCAGGTGAGGCCCGAGGCCAGCGCGTGTTCGACGACGTGCGCCGTCAATGCGCCGAGCCGGTCGACCCGCGCACGGTCCATGTTGTCCAGTTTTAGCATCGCTCGTTCTCCATGGCTATCGTTTGCGACGTTGTAGCATGTCCGCGGCGGGGCGTCCGTGCGGTGGCGATCACGAACGGGCGGCGGCGCGGATCAGGTCGAAGGGGGAGATGTCGCGCACGGTCGAGCGCGAGTTCAGCAGGTTGTTGTCGAAATGGACGAAGCCGCCCGGCACGCCGCCGCGGTCCTGCCAGTGGCGCAGGGGCGTCTCGTCGGCGCCGAACTGCGCTTCCAGCTCCAGCTGTTTGACGCGGGCGGTCAGGGTGGCGACGGTGCTGCGCAGTTCCGCCAGTTCGTGGTCGCGCTCGAGCAAGGCCTGGTCGTGGGCGGCGCGCAACTGGCGCATGCGCTCGTCGAAGCCGGCGTGCAGGCGGTCGGCCACTTCGTCGACGAGGGCGTGCAGGACGCGGCCCGTGTCTTCGCGGCGCATGCCCGGCACGGCGTCCGCGCCGCCGTCTTCGGCGCGCAGCTCCTTCAGGTATTTGTGGATGGTCGACTTGGAGCCGCTGTCGCCGAGCGCATGGCGCACCGCGTCGACGGAGGGATGACGGCCCTCCGCCACCAGCCGGTCGCGGGCTTCCCTGACCTGCGATTTCGTGAGTCCGCTGCGCGCCATGAATACTCCACTTCGTTCGATCCGATCAGGAACTGGCCTGATTCACCAGTCCGCGGTGCCGCACGCGATGCAATTTCGGATGCACGACCGGGACGGTCAGCATTGTACTGCCGACGGCCATCAAAAGGAGCGCGGTGAACGTTTCGCTCGTGATGATCTGCTTGTCGAGGAGGATGTTGGCGAAGATGATCTCGATGAGGCCCTTCGTCTGCAGCAGCCAGCCGATGATGGATGCCTCGCCGTCCTTCCATTTCAGGACCTTGCCGGCGATGTGGGCGCCGGCCAGCTTGCCGCCGACGGACGCGAACAGCAGCAGGCCGCCCGCGAAGAACACCGCATGGCCGCCGAGGTCCCACTTGGTGCGCAGGCCGGTGCTGAGGAAGAACACGGGCATCAGCGCGAGCAGCACGTTCTTGAAAAGGGCATCGAGGTGTTCCTGCTCGAACCAGTCCGCGTCCATCACGACGCCGGCCAGGAACGCGCCCACCATGAAGTGCAGGCCGGCCCAGTCGGCGCCGAACGCGCAGGCGATCAGCCAGATCATCGCCACATACCAGCGGTCGGTCTGGCCCAGGCGCGCCATCAGGCGGCGGAACACGAACGTCAGCACGGTGAACGCGACGAGGAAGCCGAGCTGGCGGCCGATGCGTTCGAAGTCCAGCATGATGATGGCGAGAACGCCCCAGATCGCGACGTCGTCCAGGCTCGCATAGCGCAGGATGCGCTGGCCCATCGGCTGGCGCAGGAAATCGAGTTTTTCCATCAGCAGCACGAGGATCGGCAGCGCGGTCACGGCGCAGGCCATGCCCGTGCCCAGCGTGAACTGCCACGGCGCGGCCCGCGCGCCCATCCAGCCCGGATACGACATCAGCAGCGCCGCGGCCGCGCAGCCGAACAGCAGGGGCGTGCCCAGCGCCAGGCCGGCCGTCGTCGCGCTCTCGCGGCGGTAGGTCCAGACCTTCTTCAGGTCGAGCTCCACGCCGGCCAGCATCACGAACAGCATCACGCCCCACTGGGCGATGCCGTTCAGCGTCTTTACGACGTCCGGGTTGAACACGAACTTGTGGTACTCCGGGAAAGCCGCGCCCAGCACGCCGGGGCCCAGCACCACGCCCATGATGATCTGAACGATGACCAGGGGCGCGACGTAATCCGTGCGGCCCAGGCGCCAGATGGCGTACGGGACGACGAAGATGATCAGCATCGCGAGCAGGAAGATTTCGGTGGTGCTCATGGGTCTCCTTGTTGTATTACGTAATTATGTAACGGCATCCTAGCGAGAAATTGAAAAAATGAAAAGGATTTCATAAAACCTTGCATAGTCGACAATTTGTTGTCATAACATAAGAAAATCGTTACGATTCTGCGACGCGCCCAGCCGCACCAACGACGAGGAACCCGTGGCATTCGACTTTTTCCGCAAGATTTCCCGCGCACCGACGCATCCCCGCACGGTGTCCCGGCCGCGCGAATTCGACGTCGCCGACCTGTACCGGGGACCGGTCGCCGCGGACGGCGGCACCGGCGGCGCGGACGACATGGCGGGGCAGCTGGACGAGAAGCTGCGCCAGGCCTACTTCTGGATCGTCAACAAGGCGATCATCAGCCCGCACTACGACATCGAATTCAACGAGGGCCCGCCGCAGACGTTCACGGTGGGCGACAGCCGCCGCACCCTGACCTTGCCGTCGGGGCAGAGCTATTCCAGCTTCGTGCTGCTGCCGCTGCTGACGTTCGCCACGCGCCGCAAATGCCTGTTCGTCGGCGGCCCGGGGCGCGGCAAGACGGCCAGCGCGGTGCTGATGGGCGTGCTGTCCGGCGCCAGCGTGCGCGACGTGCGGCGCGCCATGCAGCACGGCCATCCGCAGATGACCATCGCCGACCTGCTGGGCAATCCACTGCCGGCGGATCTCGTCAACGCCCAGGACATGGCGCAGATCCGCATCGCGTGGCGCGCGTGGCTGGGCATGCGCGTCAAGATCGTCGACGAGTACAACCGGATCCCCACGCGCACGCAGAGCGCGCTGCTCACCGTCATGGGCGACAACTATGCGGAAGTGCTGAACCAGGTGTACGAATGCCCGGAGTCGGCGTGGTACCTGACGGCCAACGACGAGCAGGGCGGCGGCACGTATGAAGTGATCGAAGCGCTGCGCGACCGCATCGACGTCGTCGTGCAGGCCCTCGCGTTCAACCCGCGCTTCCTCGACGAACTGCTCGTGCGGATCGAGGAAGACGTGCGGCCGGAAGAACTCATGCCGCGCGAGCTGGTGTTCACGGACGAGGAAGTCGACCGCATGGGCCGCGCGATCCGCGCCGTCGAGGTGCCGGTCGCCGTGCGCCGCCGGGTGGAATTCTTCGCCAGCCAGTTCGAGCTGGCCGAGATGGCCGGTGGCCAGTTCGAATACATGACGAAGGACACGGCGCGCCTGTCCGGCATCGCGTGGCACGAGCTGGCGGCGCTCGACAACGGGCGCGACCGCATGAAGGACCTGGGCTGCCAGACCCTGAACGGCCTCTCGGTGCGCAATCTCATGACCCTGCTGCTGTTCGCCAAGGCGCTCGCCTGGTTCCGCGGCAATCCGCAGGTGGAGCTGGACGACGTGCGCCAGATCCTGCCGTTCGTCCTGCACGACAAGCTGCGGCCCGACCCGGACGCGCCGTTCTTCGCGCTGCCCGAAAATGGTCCGTACCGGTCCGACCGCGTGAGCTGGCTGCGCCGCCTGTTCGACCTTGCGAGCGCGGAATACGCGCGCCTCGATCTCGACCGCAACGATGCCGTCGCGGCGATGGCGCACGAATTCGCGCAGGGACTGGACGGCGTGTCGGAGCGCGAGACGCGTGCGCGGCTCGTGCGCATCGAAAAGCTGATCGGCGAGCGCGTCAAGGGCCGCAAGCTGTATGGCCACCTGTACGACGACCTGCTGAAACTGAAATACCTGCACCAGCGCTACACGAACTACCTGGCCTGGCTGCGCGCGCAGGCATGATCTCGTCCGCCTTCGCCGCCGCGCTGGCCGCCGGCCGCAACGCCTTCAACCAGCGCGTGCGCGACGCGCAGCGGCATTATCCGGCGTTCCGCACCGACGTCCTGCAGCGCTTCCTGGCGGATGAAGTCGACGGCGTCGTCGGCGCCGTCGATCCCGCCCGTGCCGGCGCGGTCGCGGATGCCGCGGTCGACGTCGCGCTGGCACTCGTCGGCCGCGCCCTCGTCGGCCCGGCCGCGCGCGCGGACACGCCGGCCGCCGTGTGGCGCACGCTGTTGCCCCGATACGCGGACCTCGTCGCGAAGTATCCGGACACGGTGCCGGCCATGCTCACGAACGCGGCCATCCACCTGGACACGCTGCCGGGCGTGCGCGGCGCGGACTGGATCGCGCAGCTGGCCGCGCTCGCGCCGCGCACCGCCACCGTGGACGAATTGCGTGTCGTTGGCCAGGTGGCCGCCTGGCGCGCGGGCGCGGCGCATTTCCGGGCCGGCGCCATCGCCGCCGCGGACGCGCTGCCGGCCGCGCTGGCGCTGGCGGCGTTCGGCGCGCGCGATGACGATGCGTGGCCGGACCTGCGCGCGCGCATCGGCGCCGATCCGTGGTGGAGGGCCGACGGCGCCGACGTCACGGCCGGGCGCGAGGTCGGCGGATTCACGGGCTTCGGCGGCGCGTTCGCCGCACCGCCGGAGGTGCGCGCGGGCGCGGACGGTTTCGTCGTGCGGGCCGGAGAGCGCTGCCACCTGCTGCTGGCCGATGCGTACGGCGCCGTGCTGCTGGCCGCCACGCCCGGCGAGTTCGACCGGGCGGTGCCCGGCGGCGCGGTGCGGGTCGATGCGCGCCGCATCGCGCCCGACCTGCCGGCGGACAGCCTGGCCGTGTGCGCAAGCGGCCCTACGCTGGCCCTGACGTCGCCGTACACGCATGCGATCCGCGTGCTGCCCCGGGAGCCGCGCTGATGGCGGCCGGCACGCAGCAGTTGACGGCGCGCTGGCACGCCGCCTGGCCGCAGGCGCTGGCCGCGTGGAGCCGCTACACGTACCTGCACGACCCGCGCCTGTGCGCCAGCACGCTCGCGGCGGCGAAGGAGGGACTGCGCGGCAGCTTCGCGATGATCCGCCTCGCCGACCAGAGCGTCGTGATCGACCTGGAAGCCGTGCGCAAGTATGGGCTCGACGATTACGCCGTCGAGATCCTCGCCCACGAGATCGGCCACCACGTGCTTGCCCCGGGCAATGCGACGGACCACATGCGCATGCTGGCGCGCATCCGGCGCGGGCTGCCCAGCCTGGAGGAGCAGGCGCCGCTCGTCGCGAACCTGTACACGGACCTGTGCATCAACGACAGGCTGCAGCGCCAGAGCGGCCTGCGCATGTCCGACATCTATCGCGCGCTGGCCCGCGCCGGCACGCCGCGCAACCCGATGTGGACGTTCTACATGCGCCTGTACGAGCACCTGTGGCAGCTCGGGCGCGGCACGCTGGCGGGAGACAGCGTCACGGAAGCGATCGATGCGGACGCGTGGCTCGGCGCGCGCCTCGTGCGCGCCTACGCGGACGACTGGATGACGGGTGCCGGCCGCTTTGCCGCGCTCGTGCTGCCGTACATCGCGGACGACGCCGGCCGCCTGGCCGCATTGCGCGCGCTGCACGACACGGAGACCGCGGCGGCCGGCTGCGCGCCCGGCGCCGTGCACGAGGTCGAGGACGGCGAAGCGGATGCGGCGCTGCACCCGGCGCACGATCCGCGCGTGACCGGCGATGATGGCGAGGACGGCGAGGACGGCGAACCGGCCGAAGCGCCGCCCGCGCACGTGGCGGGCCAGGCCCGCGAGCCGTTCGAATACGGTGCGATCCTGAAGGGCGCCGGCATCGCGCTCACCGACCACGAGATCGCGATGCGCTACTACCGCGAACGCGCGCAACCTTACCTGATCCCGTTCCCGCGCCGGCGCGCGCCGAAAGCGGGCGAGCCGCGCATCGCCGCCGTCGAACCGTGGGACATCGGCGAGCCGTTCGACCGCATCGACTGGCTGCACAGCCTGATGCTGAGTCCCCGGCCGATCCCCGGCGTGACGACGGTGCAGCGCGGCATCGAAACGGACGCCGGCACCGAGGAAACGCCCATGCCCGTCGACCTGGACCTGTACGTCGACAGCTCGGGCTCGATGCCGGATCCGCAGGTGACGACGTCGTATCTCGCGCTGGCCGGCGCCATCGTCGCGCTGTCGGCGCTGCGCGCGGGCGCCTCCGTGCAGGCCACGCTGTGGAGCGGCACGGACCAGGTGACGGTCACGAACGGCTTCGTGCGCGACGCGGACGCCGTGCTGCGCGTGATCACGGGCTGCTTCGGCGGCGCCACCGCGTTCCCGATCCATCGCCTGCGCGACACGTATGCGGCCGGTCCGCGCCGCCGGCCCACCCACATCCTGATGATTTCCGACGCGGGGATCGACACGATGTTCGCGGACGACGAGCGGGGCAACTGCGGCTGGGACGTCGCGGCGACGGCGCTGCGCCATGCGCGCGCGGGTGGCACGATGGCCCTGAACATTCCCGAAGATTGGCCGGCGCTGGCGTCGGCGCTGGCGCAGTCGAGGTATGCGGACCCCTGGAAGACGCTCGTGCGCGCCCGCGACGAACAGCGCTGGGACGTGCATGCCGTCGCCGACATGGCGCAGCTGGTCGCGTTCGCGGCCGCGTTCAGCCGGCGCCGCTGGGCCGACGCGGCGGGCGGGGGAGGATCGCGGTGAGCGTGGAAGGTCCGGACCTGGAGAGCCTCGTGCGCCGTCTTGCCGGGACGCCGCCCGAGTTCACCGACGAGCCGCGGATCGCCGGCAGCGGCCGCGTCGCGGTGGCCGCCGTCGTGAACGACCTGCTGTACCTGCACGGCGCGCGGGCGCCGCACGCCGCGCTGGCGCCCTTCGAAGGCGGCAGCGTGCGCGCCGACCGCAACCGCCTCGCGCTCGTCCTCATCATCGCGTGGCTGCTGGCCGACGACGGCCTGCGCGCGCTCGATCCGGGGCAGCCCGCGCTGCTGGACGCGCTGGCCGGCGTGGCGCGGGAGTTGGCGGCCGTGCCGGCGCACCGCTACGTCGACGATGCCGAGCGGCGCGAGGAACTGGCGCGCACGGTCCTCGCGCGGCTCGGCCGCCACCCGTACGGCGAAACGCCGGAACAGGCGGCCGACCGCCTGGCCGCCGTCAGCGCCGCGGAGCGCCGCCGCCTGCTCGACGCGAGCCGTGCCGCCGAGCGGCGCGCGCGCGCGATCCGCGAGGCGCTGGTGCGCAAGGCCGCCGAGGAATCGGCCGACAAATGGACACGGGAATGAGCGACGACGGCCTGGACGCGGAACGCTTCCCGACGCTGACGGCGCATGGCCGGCGCATGCTCGACTTCATGCGCGACCACCCGCACGCACCCGTGTACCGCAACCGCAGCGGCAACCGTCTGCTCGCGCACGAGGTGGCGGCGCAGCGCGCCTACGAGGCGGAGGTGGCGGCGGCGACCGTCGGCTGGGAGCCCGGCACATTGCCGGACTGGGTGATGCCGTTCGTGGCCGCGACGTTCGCCACCGTGCCGCATTACCGCGCGCTTGGCTCGGTGCCGCGCCGCTTCGGCGATATCGCGCCCGTGTCGCGCGCCGATTTCGCCGCCGACGTGGCGCAATTCGTGCCCGACCACGTGTCCCTCGACCGCATGATGCACTTCCGGACGACGGGCACGACGGGCCATCCCCTGCTGATCCCGTCGCACCCCGTCGTGGCCGCGCGCTACGCCGCCTTCCACAAGCGCGCGCTGCGCCGCGTCGGCATCGTGCCGGCGTACGGCCGGGGCCAGGTCGGCGTCGTCCTGCTGGGCTACCAGCGCCAGTGCTTCACCTATGTGTCGGTGTCGCCCGCGATGGACGAATCGGGCCTCGCCAAGATCAACCTGCATCCGGACGACTGGCGCGATCCGGACGACCGCGCCCGCTACCTCGACGCGCTCGCGCCGGAAATCGTCGCGGGCGACCCGATCTCGTTTGCCGAATACCTCACCTTGCCGTTGAAGACGCGGCCGCGGGCGCTGATCTCCGTGTCGATGCTGCTGCTGCCCGGCCTGCGCGCGCGGCTCGAGGAACGCTTCGGCTGCCCGGTGCTGGACATCTATTCGCTGAACGAAGTGGGGCCGGTCGGCGTGTTCGATGCGGCCGCCGGCGGCCACGTGCTGCTGCAGCCGCGGCTCTACGTCGAGATCCTCGACACGGGCGAGATCGCGGTCACGGGAGGCTTCAATTTCTGCCTGCCCCTGCTGCGTTACCGGACCGGCGACTTCGGCGCGCTCGCCCACGGTCCCGCCGGCCCCGTGCTCACCGGACTGTCCGGACGGCGGCCGGTACGCTATCTTGCGCGCGGCGCGTGGATCAACAACATCGACGTCACGCACGCGCTGCTGCCGTTTCCGCTCCCGCACTTCAACGTGCACCAGCGGAGCGACGCCGCCGTCGTGCTGCGGCTCGCTCCGGGCGGGATGCCGTGGGCGGACGCCGCGCGCGCCGCGCTGGCGCGGCTGTTCGGCGCATCGGTCGACGTCGAGCTGCTGGATGCGGACGGCAAGACGCTGCAGTACACATCCGACCTGGCGGGGGCGCACGATGGCTGAGCCGATCGACAAGCGCTTTGCACGCGGCCTCGTCGTCGGCAAGTTCGCGCCGCTGCACCGGGGCCACATGCACCTGATCCAGAGCGCGATCGATGCCTGCGCCGAGGTTCTCGTGATCAGCTACACGAAGCCCGAGTTCGCGGGCCACGGTCCCGCGGCGCGCGCTGCGTGGTTGCAGGCCGTGTTCCCGCAGGTGCGCAGCCTCGTCGTGGACGATGCGTGGCTGGCCGACTGGTCGCGGACGCGCGGCCTGCGCGAACGCCGGCGCCTGCCGCACAACGACGACCATGCGGACGTGCACCGCGCATTCACGGCCTGGCTGTGCACGGCGATCTGCGGGACGACCGTGGATGCCGTGTTCACGAGCGAGGATTACGGCGACGGCTTTGCTGCGGCCCTGTCGGCGCATTTCGGCGCCCGCGCGCGCCGGCCGCACGACGTGCGCCACGTGTGCGTCGACCGCGCGCGCGTGACGGTCCCCGTGTCCGGCACGCGCATCCGGGCGGACCTGCACCGGCACCGCGCCTTCCTGCATCCGGAGGTGTATGCGACGTTCGTGCGCCGGGTGTGCCTGCTGGGCGGCGAATCGAGCGGCAAGACGACCCTGGCCCGGGCGCTCGCGCGGGACCTCGGCACCGTGTGGGTGCCCGAGGTCGGGCGCGAACTGTGGGAGGAGCGAGGCGGGCGGCTGGACTACGCCGACATGCGGCGCATCGCCGAGCGCCAGGTGGCGCGCGAAGACGCGCTGCTGCGCGACGCCACGCGCTGGCTGATCTGCGACGGCAGCGCACTGACGACCGTGTTCTATAGCCTCGATGGTTACGGCCGTGTCGACCCGGCCGTGCGGCGCCTGGCCGAGCTGCCGTATGCGCACACGTTCCTGTGCGCGCCGGATTTCCCGTTCGTGCAGGACGGCACGCGGCGCGACGCGGCGTTCCGCGCGCGCCAGTTCCGCTGGTATGCGCGGGTGCTGGAGGCGCGGGGTGTTCCGTACGTGCTGCTCGAAGGGCCCGTCGCGCAGCGGGTCGCAACGGTGCGGGCCACGCTCGCGGCGTCGTGAGCCCCCTCCTACGCGGCGGCGGCGTGTTGTCCGATTGGGTGGGATGCGGGGCGGTCCCATATGGCGTTTATTGTCGTTACGCCAAGGAGCACATCATGACGGATCAGAAACGCGGCGATCCCAGCCGCCATACGAACTTCCCGGCCGCGTCGCCAGAAAGCAACGTGAACCCACCGGGCGCGCCGCAGAGCAGCCACGGCAGCGCCACGGAACCAATCCCCGGCGTCGATCGGGGCAACCGCCAGGGTGGGAAGGCGCAGACGCCCGACGATGCGGCCGCAACGGCCGACCGCGGCACGAGCCGCCGTGACGGATAAACCAACGGTAATGCTCCGGTAATAAAAAATACGGGGTCCGCGTTCCGTCCCGTGCGTGAGGATGCTCTACAATAGTTGCAAAGCATCAGGAACACGGATCACATGCTTCACCTGCACATTTCGGTCGTCCGCCGCGCGCTGGCGATCGCCGGCCTGGCCCTGCCTCTCGCAGGGTCCGCCGCCTCGTCTGTAAGTCCCGGCGTCTACCTCGAAGAGATGACGTCGCCGGAACTGCGCGGCCGCATCGCGGCCGGCACCACGACGGCCCTCGTGCCCATCGGCGGCACCGAGCAGAGCGGCCCGCACATCGTCCTCGGCAAGCACAACGTCCGCGCCCGCGTGCTGGCGGGACGCATCGCCGCCAAACTCGGCGACGCCGTCGTCGCGCCCGTCGTCGCCTACGTGCCGGAAGGGGCGATCGCGCCGCCGGCCGCGCACATGCGCTTCGCCGGCACGATCTCGATCCCGGACGCCGCGTTCGAGGCGCTACTGGAAGCCACCGCGAAGAGCCTGTGCCAGCATGGCATCCGCGACGTGTTCTTTTTGGGCGACCACGGCGGCTACCAGGCGAATGAAGCCAGGGCCGCCGCGCGGGTAAATCGAAGCAACGGCGGCGCCGGCGGTTGCCGCGCCCACGCACTGGGCGCCTATTACGATGCCGCCACGACCACGTTCAACGCCGACCTGAAACAGCGCGGCTTCACGGACGCCGAGATCGGCACGCACGCGGGCCTCGCCGACACGGCGCTGTCGCTGGCCGTCGACCCGGCGCTCGTGCGGCCCGCGCAGATCGCGGCTGGCGCGCGCGGCGGCGTGGGCGCGGGCGTGCATGGCGATCCGACCCGTGCCACGGCGGACCTGGGCCGCATCGGCGCCGAGCGCATCGTCGATGCGTCCGTCGCGGCGATCCGCGCCGCCCGCGAACCGTCTTCGAATTCCTCCCATCGAAAGTAAAGAGTCATCGTGTCCTCCAAAACCACCATCGGTGCCGTCCTGGCCCTGGCCGTCGTGGCTGGCGGCGTCGTCGCGTCGCGCTTCGTCGATGCGACCGCGACCGCCACCGCGTCCGCGCCTGCGCCCGCCACCAAATCTCCAGCCGTGGTCTCCGTGCCCGGCATGCCCCGCGTCGTCGATCCGCACAACGTCTACAGCGAGATCAGGCAGCTGAGCCCCGCAGTGAAAGGCGACCTGGAACGCGTGTACGTGCCGAACCTGCGCTCGAACGACGTCTACGTCATCGATCCGGCGACGCTGAAGGTCGTCGACCGCTTCAAGGTGGGCCGCAGCCCGCAGCACGTGATCCCGTCGTGGGACCTGCGCACGCTGTGGGTCGCGAACAATGCCGAGCGCACGGGCGACGGCAGCCTGACGCCGATCGATCCGCGCACCGGCAAGCCTGGCGCGAACGTGCCCGTCGACGATCCGTACAACATGTACTTCACGCCGGACGGCAGGTCGGCGATCGTCGTCGCGGAAGCGCGCCACCGCCTCGACTTCCGCGATCCGCACACGATGGCGATGCAGTACGCGATCGAAGTGCCCAAATGCGGCGGCATCAACCATGCCGAGTTCTCGATCGACGGCCGCTATGCGCTGTTCACGTGCGAATTCGACGGCAGCCTCGCGAAGATCGACCTCGTGGAGCGCAAGGTGCTGGGCTACCTGAAGCTGACGATGCCGTCCACGCGCTTCCGCGAAGGCGTCGACCCGACGGCGCCGGGCGCCAGCGAGATCTGCACGTCGAAGAAAGGCATGCCGCAGGACGTGCGCATCGCGCCGGACGGCAAGCGCTTCTACGTCGCCGACATGGACGCGGACGGCGTGCACGTCGTCGACGGCGACAACCTGACGCAGATCGGCTTCATTCCGGTCGGCCTCGGCACGCACGGCCTGTACCCGAGCCGCGACGGCAAGTTCCTGTACATCGCGAGCCGCGGCACGCACCGCATCCACGGCAAGCCGAAGGGCAAGGGCAGCGTGGCCGTGCTGGACTTCGCCACGGGCAAGATCGTCGCCAACTGGCCGGTGCCGGGCGGCGGCAGTCCGGACATGGGCAACGTCAGCGCGGACGGCAAGTGGTTGTGGCTGTCCGGCCGCTTCGACGATGTCGTCTACCGCATCGACACGAAGACGGGCGCCATGCAAATGGTGAAGGTCGGCGGGGAGCCGCATGGCCTGACGGTCTGGCCGCAACCTGGCCGCTACTCGCTGGGCCACACGGGCAACCTGCGCTGATCCGCGCGCAGGTGGCGCCAGTCCGACAACGCTACGTTGCGGATTGGCGACGGCGGGACGAAATCTGATTAATTGGCGTCTAGGTCATTTTCGCGAGGCATTAATGGTTTCTATAATTAATGGCATGTACTAACGTCCCGCCCATCATGCTAAAAAATATCACCATCAAAGCGCGCCCTGACGGCCGAACCGGGCAAGGTCGGCGGCCTTGTCGACGACATCGCGCGCAATGATGCAGGCATCGACACGCAGTGGAAGGCGTACATGGCCACGGCGATGCCCGGCCATGAACAACAGGAAGCCCAGCGCTTCATGCAGCTCAAGACGAAGTTCCTCGACGAGGCCCTGCGGCCGCTGCGAACAAAACGTCGGTGCCATGTAAAGATTTTCGGCAGAAATAAAAGTTTCCCGTGGAAACATCGTGACATTGATCGTTGTCTAGTGCAGATGGGCCGGCACAGGTTGCGGCCGCGTACCCGGCGGCGGTGCCTGGCGCGTGGCGGCGGCGACCTCCGTGCCGGCATCCCACGGCAGCGACAGCACGGCCTCCAGCGCATCGGCGACCTGGCGGCCCAAGTCGACATCGCCGCCCTCGATCTGGGGCAGCGTGCGGTGCAGGGCGCACAGCACGACGGCGTAGTCGGCACGGCGCGGGTGCAGCGCGGCGTCGCCGAGCCGTTCCAGCAGTGCTTCCTCGCGGCGGAAATCGGCTTCGACGGCCGCCACGACGGCGGGGAAATCCTGGACGAAGACGTCGTCCGGCTGCGCCTGCAGGGCGGCGACGCGGGCACACAGGCGCGCCCGGCTCGTGCGCAGGGCCGCGCAAGCCGCGAGCGGATCGGCGTCGGGATGATGGAAATGCATGATCTACCTCACTCTCGTCGATGATGACGAGCAGTGTCCGGGCGACGCGGGGTTTTTCGTTTGATCTGTCTCAAGAGGCAGGGATTCCGGCTCCGGTAAATCGGCGCCGCACCGTCTCAGTGCGCGAGGAGGACCGGCACGCGGGACCTTGCCGGCAGTTCGCGCGTGACACCGGCGACCATCCATTCGCGGTAGCGGCTGTGGCTATACGCGCTTGATTCTAAGCACAGCCTTTAAGCATAGTTCAAACGGGCGGAACGGCAAATTGATTCTGTCAATGTCGTACCGCCGCGCGATCGAAAAAATCATCGGCAGAGCGCGCCGCACAGGCATATGCTTAAGTTGCATATACATATAGCGGAGACAACGATGAAATTCGGAATGCAACCCGGCCGCGTAAAAGCGCACCTGCACCTGTCGCACATCCACCGTCCGCATTTCCACATGCCGCACATGATGCACCGCGACTGGCATGCGTTCGAGCCCGTCCTGCGCGTCGCGCAGATCATCCTGCTGGTCGTGCTGGCCCTGCCGTTCGCGCAATTCGTCGCGAAAACGATCGTGTGGGCGTTCAGGTCGCTGTTCGGGTGAATCGATCAGCGAATTGATCCGCGCAAACGGCGCGGCTGCTTTAGCATGAACCGGATCTGACCACGATCCGGACCACCATGCCATTGCTTCCTTCCGCCCGTCGCCGTTTCACCCTCTCGCTATTGTCCGTTCCGCTCTGGAGCCACGCGGCGCCGGACGGCAAGCGCGTGTCCATCGTCGACACCGGCGCCGTCGCCGACGGCGCCACGGTCAATACGCGCGCCATCCAGGCCGCCATCGATCGCCTGGCCGGGCAGGGCGGCGGCACCGTCGTCGTGCCGGCCGGCGTGTTCGTCAGCGGCGCGCTGTTCCTCAAGCCGGGTGTCCACCTGCACCTCGACAAGGGCGCCGTGCTGCGCTGCTCGACGGACATGCGGCACTTCCCCGTCCAGCGCACGCGCATCGAGGGTCACTTCGAAGAACGTTTCAATCCCGGCCTGGTCAATGCGTCCGGCTGCGACGGCCTGGCGATCACGGGCGAAGGCACGCTCGACGGCGCGGGCCGCCCGATCTGGGACCAGTTCTGGAAACTGCGCAACGCGTCGAAGGAGAAAGGCAACTTCCGCAACCTGGACGTGCCGCGCGCCCGGCTGGCCGTCATCGAAGGCTCGCGCGGCGTGACGATCGCCGGCATCACGTTCAAGGATTCGCAGTTCTGGAACCTGCACCTGTACCGCTGCCGCGACGTGGTCGTGAAGCATGCCAGCTTCGAGGTACCGGACGATTACAGGCAGGCGCCCAGCACGGACGGCATCGACATCGACAGCTGCCAGGACGTGCTCGTCGACGGCTGCCGCTTTTCCGTGACGGACGACTGCATCGCCGCGAAGGGCACGAAGGGCCCGCATGCGCTCGCGGACAAGGACAGTCCGCCGACGGAACGCATCCGCGTGCGCAACTGCACGTTCCGGCGCGGCCACGCGCTGTTCACCTGCGGGAGCGAGGCGACCGTCGTGCGCGACGTCGTCGTCGAACGTTGCCGCGTGCAGGACGTGGGCGCCATCGCGCACCTGAAGCTGCGGCCGGACACGCCGCAGCGCTACGAAGACATCGCGTTCCGCGACCTCGTGCTGGACTCCGGCAAGGGCGAGATCGTGGCGATCCGCCCGTGGAGCCAGTACTTCGACCTGCAGGGCGAGGCGCCGCCGCACTCGTTCGTGCGCGGCCTCGTGCTGGACGGCCTGCGCGGCCGGTTCGGCGCCTTCGGCATCGTGGCGCCGAACCCGGGCCAGACCGACATCGGCGGGCTCGTGCTGCGGAATATAAATGTGCAACTAACCGACGAGCGGCTGCAGGTAAAGGACGCGGGCAAGCCGGTGGTGGAGAACGTCGTGGTCAACGGCAAGCCCTGGGTCGTGTAGGGCCTGCCGGCGTCCGGTTTCAACGTACCAGGCAGGGGCGTTTGTTGTCGAACTTCCAGCCCGGGATCAGGAACTGCATCGCGACGGCGTCGTCGCGCGCGCCCAGGCCCATGTTCTTGTATGCCTGGTGCGCTTGTTCCAGTTCCGCTTCGTCCAGTTCGATGCCCAGGCCCGGTTTTGCCGGAACGTGCACGAGGCCGCCCTCGATCTTCAGCGGCTCCTTCGTCAGGCGCTGGCCGTCCTGCCAGATCCAGTGCGTGTCGATCGCGGTGACCTTGCCCGGCGCCGCCGCGCCCACGTGCGTGAACATGGCGAGCGAGATGTCGAAGTGGTTGTTCGAGTGCGAGCCCCACGTCAGGCCGAACATCTGGCACAGCTGCGCCACGCGCACCGAGCCCTGCATCGTCCAGAAGTGCGGGTCGGCGAGCGGGATGTCGACGGATTGCAGCTGGATCGAGTGGGCCATCTGGCGCCAGTCCGTCGCGATCATGTTGGTCGCGGTCGGCAGGCCGGTGGCGCGGCGGAATTCGGCCATCACTTCGCGGCCCGAAAAGCCGTTCTCGGCGCCGCACGGGTCTTCCGCGTACGCGAGGATGCCGTGCTTGTCGCGGCACACGCGGATCGCTTCGGCCAGCGACCAGGCGCCGTTCGGATCGAGCGTGATGCGCGCGTCCGGGAAGCGCTCGTGCATCGCGATGACGGCATCCATCTCGTCGTCGGCCGACAGCACGCCGCCCTTCAACTTGAAATCGTTGAAGCCGTAGCGCTCGCGCGCGGCCTCGCACAGGCGCACGACGGCGTCCGGCGTCAGCGCTTCTTCATTGCGCAGCCGGAACCAGTCGTTGCCGGCGTCCGGCTCGGCGCGGTAGGGGAGGTCGGTCTTGCTGCGGTCGCCCACGTAGAACAGGTAGCCCAGCATCTCGACGGCGTTGCGCTGCATGCCTTCGCCCAGCAATGCCGCGACCGGCACGCCCATGAACTGGCCCAGCAGGTCGAGCAGCGCGGATTCCACCGCCGTGACGGCGTGGATCGTCGTGCGCAGGTCGAACGTCTGCTGGCCGCGGCCGCCCGCGTCGCGGTCGGCGAACGCGGTACGCATCGCGTTCAGGACGTTGTTGTACTCGCCCAGCGTCTTGCCGACGACGAGCGGGCGCGCGTCTTCGATGGTCTGGCGGATCTTTTCGCCGCCCGGCACCTCGCCGAGGCCCGTGTTGCCCGCACTGTCCTTGAGGATGACGATGTTGCGGGTGAACCAGGGGCCGTGGGCGCCGGAGAGGTTCAGCAGCATGCTGTCCTGGCCGGCGACGGGGACGACGCGCAGTTCGGTGACGACAGGGGCGCTGGTAACGATGGTGGTCATGTTGGCTGTATCGGTAGGGGGACAAATCGTTCCCCATGATATCTTTCGATCGATTCAGCAGCAAACCAAATTAGGATGGCAAGTATCCAGAAATTGAATTTATTGCGTCCGAAACGTCGGCAAAACCTCGTCCAGGAACAGTTGCAGCACAGGATTGTCGTGGTTGCGGCGATAAGTACATACCGTTTCGACGGGTTCGGTGGCCATCCGGCGCATGACGATGCCGTCGAATTTCAGGCGGGCGGCGCCTTCCGCGATGAGGGCGGCGCCGATTCCCGCGCGGACCAGCGCCAGCATCGTGTGCACCTGGCCGATGTGCTCGACGACGTCCGGCACGACGCCGGCGCGGGCGAAGCGCTCGCTGAGCATCTGGTAGAAGGGCCGCGCCTCGTACGGCGAATACATGACGAACGGCCGGCCGTGCAGGTCGGCCAGCGCGGGTTCCAGGGGCCACTGGTCGGCGTCGCGCTCGTGGATGGCCAGCATCAGGGATTCCGTTGCGATCAGCTGGCTGTCCAGGTCCGCACTGACGGGGTGCGGGCGCATCAGGCCCAGGTCCAGTTCGCCCGCGTTCAGCGCTTCCACCTGGGCCGTGCTGACCAGTTCCTTCAACGTCAGCGTCACGCCCGGCGACCGTTCGCGCAGGCGGCGCACGACTTCCGGCAGCAGGCTGTAGCCGGACGCGGACGTGAAGCCGATGGCGATGCTGCCCTGTTCGCCCTTCGCGGCGCGCCGGGCGGCAAACATCGCTTCCTCGGCGATCCGGAGGATGCGTGCCGCTTCCGGGAAAAACGCCTTGCCGGCGGCCGTCAGCCGGACCGTGCGGCTGTTGCGCTCCAGGAGCTGGGCGCCGACGTGGTGTTCCAGCAGGCGGATCTGGCGGCTCAGCGGGGGCTGCGTCATGTTCAGGCGCTCCGCGGCGCGGCTGAAATGCAATTCTTCGGCGACGGCGACGAAGCAGCGGAGCTGGCTGATCTCGAACATGGATGTCCTGGGCGGTGGTTGGGGCGAGCGCAATTATGACCGATGCGCCGCCCATCCGGCCGCCCGTGGTATCGTCGGGCAGTGTCAAGGACATGCAAGGAGGGACGTCATGGGTTTCGACCAGCGCATCGCCATCGTCACCGGCGCATCCGGCGGCATCGGCCGGGCCACCGTGCGGCGCCTGCTGCAGGGCGGGGCTGCCGTGATGCTCGCGGGCCTCCACCTGGACCGCCTCGACGCCACGCGCGCCGGCCTCGGCAAGGAATTCGACCCCGCGCGCATGGCCACCATCGCCTGCGACGTGGCGCGCGAAGACCAGGTCATTGCCGCCGTCGACGCGACGATCAGGCAGTTCGGCGGCTGGGACTACGTCGTCAACAACGCGGGCACGATGCTGTTCAAACCGATCGAGGAGCAGACGGAGCAGGACTGGCGCGGCATCCTCGACGTGGACCTGCTGGGCGCCTTCTTCTTCACCAAGCAGGCTTTCCTGCGCATGCGCCGGGGCGGCGCCATCGTCAACGTCTCCAGCGTCCACGCCGTCGAGACGGAACCCCTCGTCGCGCCGTATGCGGCGGCGAAGGCGGCGCTGCTGTCGCTCACGCGTTCGGCCGCGCTGGAAGGCAAGGCCAAGGGCATCCGCGTGAACGCCGTGCTGCCGGGCGCCGTCGACACGCCCATGCTGTGGGATAACCCGAACGTGAAGGCCGGCGTCGAAGTCATCGACAAGGCCGACGTCGGGGCGCCCGAGGACCTCGCTGCCGCCATCGCGTTCCTGCTCACGGACGAGGCCCGCTTCGTCGACGGCGCGTCGCTGCGGGTCGATGGCGCGCGGCTGGCGCGCCTGTAGCCGCGCCGCAAGCGGCAGGGTGGGCACCCCGTGCCCACGCGTAACGTTAATGCCAGCGGACGGGCATCAGCATCTTCGACCGGAACCAGCGCGCCAGCAGGTTGCCGCACATCCGCACCAGGCCCAGATGGCCCATCACGTGGCGCTGGTACGTGAGACCGTACATGGCCAGCGCGAACGGCCCTTTCACATGCAGGTGGCGGTTGCCGATCGCGCGGCGCAGGATGCCGACCGCGCCCGCCCGTCCCAGCGACACGAGCGTGCCGTAGTCGCGGTACTGGAAGCCCGGCAGCGTGTCCGGCGCCTTGTGCGCCAGCAGCGTCGCCAGGTAGATCGCCTGCTGGCGCGCGGCCTGGGCGCTGGGCGGGGCCATCGCCGTCTTGTCCGGATTGAGCAGGGTGCAGCAATCGCCCATCGCGTGGATCTCGGGATCGGTCACGCTGCGCAGCCGGCTGTCCACGACCACCTGGTCGTTGCGGTTCAGCGCCACGTTCAGGCCGGTGCTGAAGCGCGGACCCTTCACGCCGGCCGCCCACACGGTGATCGCGGCGGGGAACACGCGGCCGTCCGTCGTCGTCACTGCGTCCTCGCGCACTTCGGCGATGGCGGTGTCGGTGCAGATCTCGATGCCCATCGCGCGCAGCTTGCGTACGGCCAGGTTCGACGCCTCGGCGTCCAGCGACGGCAGCACCTGCGGCCCGCGCTCGACGATGCGGATGTGCACCTGGTGCGGCGACTCGAGACCCGCGAGGCCGTAGTGGGCCAGCGTGTCGACCGTGTGGCGCAGGTCCGCCGCGAGTTCGATGCCGGTCGGGCCGGCGCCGACGATGACGATGTCCAGCAGCGGCGCGCCGGCATCCGTGCGGGCATTGCGGCGCCGTCCCGCCTGGGCGCACAGGCCGAGGAATCGCTGGCGGAACGCTTCCGCGCCTTTCACGCCGTCGAGCGCCAGGCAGTGTTCCTGCGCGCCGGGGATGCCGAAGAAGTTCGTGACGGAGCCGTAGGCCAGCACGAGGCGTTCGTAATCGATGACGGTGCGGGCATCGGGCGCATCATCGAAACGGCTGCGCACGGTCAGGGTGCGGCGGGCGCGGTCGACGTCGACGACTTCGCCGCAGACGAACGTGAAGTGGTTGTCGATGGCCTGGCGCGCATAGTCGATCATGTGGTCGGCCGGGTCGATGGTGCCGGCGGCGACCGCGTGCAGCAGGGGTTTCCAGAAGTGGGTGGGGGCGCTGTCGATGAGGATCACGCGCTCCCGGTGGCGAGCGCCGAGGCGGCGTCCCAGGCGGGTGGCGAGTTCGAGGCCGGCGACGCCGCCTCCGACGATGACGATGGACTGCATGGTGTGCTCCCTTCTTTTTCGAATCGATGGGACACCGGGGGGAAGGCTCCCGGCGCCGCGCTGCGTTCGCGCATCCGGCGGGAGCAGCGCCCGCGGATGCCGGGAAGACTGCTTTAGTGGGCCATGGTCTGCATTGCTACCTTGCGCATGTCCTTGCGCAAAACGGTCGCCTTGGGCGTGCGTACGCCGATGCGCGCGGTGCGGGCGGCGGCGATGGCGCGCGGCGACGTCGTCACGGCCAGCGCGGCGTCGGGCTGTACGCCCAGCTGGTCCAGGACGACGGAATACGGGGCCTTGTGGCCGCGCGCTTCGAAATCGGCGCCCGTCAGCACGACGGAAAAGATGTGGTGCGCGGTGTCGCCGAAGCGGCGGCGCAGCTGTTCGCCCGCCTCCTGGTGCGGCAGTTCGGAGATCAGGGCGCACGGCAGGCCGTCTTCGATCGCCTGGTCCAGCAGGCGCTCGGCGTCGGCCGGGACGCCGGTGGAACGGAATGCGGATAAGTCGAAGATGAACGCTTGTGCCGTCATGATGATCTCCTTTTGCAGGTCGTTGTCGCTTGAATTGGTTTTACTATACGGCTGGGCGGGATAAAATAAAAATAAATCTTTTTTAGAATCCGATAAGGTATAGCTTATGTATCCAGCCAGCTTCAAACAACTGCAGGCGCTGATGCTCGTGGCGCGTCACCAGAGCGTGTCGCGCGCGGCCGAGGCGATGCACGTGACGCAGCCGGCCGTGTCGCTGCACCTGAAACTGCTGGAGGAAGCGGCCGGCGTGCCGCTCACGCGCCGCCAGGGCCGCAACATCCAGATGACCGCCGCGGGCGAGCTGCTGGTGGGGTACGCGGAACGCATCCTGGGCCTGTGGGAAGAGGCGGGCGACGAGATCGCGGCGCTGAAGGGCGTCACGTCCGGTACGCTGCGCATCGGCGCGGTGATGACGGCGGAGCACCTGCTGCCGCCGATGCTGGTGCGCTTCACGACGGGTCGTCCGCACGTGCGGATCAAGCTGCAGGTGGGCTCGCGCCCGGAGGTGATCGGCATGCTGTCGCGCGACGAGATCGACCTCGCCATCATGGGCACGCCGCCGCGCGAATTCCCGACGAGCGCGAGCCGCTTCGCGCGCCACCCGATGGCGTTCTTCGTCGCGCCCGGCCACGCGCTGCTGGAGAAGGAGAACGTGACGCTGGCCGACATCGCGGCCCACAACCTGCTCGTGCGCGAACGCGGCTCCGGCACGCGCGCGGCGATCGAGCGGCGCTACGAGGAAGAGGGCGTGGCCCTCGCGATCGGGTCCGAGTTGTCGAGCAACGAGGCGATCAAGCAGATGACGGCGGCGGGCCTCGGCGTCGCCTTCCTGTCCGTCCACGCGTGCACGCTGGAAGTGCGCAACCGGCTGCTGGCCGTGCTGCCGGTGCCCGGCGTCGTCGTGCAGGGCGAATGGCATGTGATGCACAAGGCGGCGCGCGCGATTCCGACGGTGGCCGCGTCGTTCCACGAATTCATGGTGGAGCACGGCCAGCAGGTCATTTCGGACGAGCTGGAAAACATCGCGTGGCGAACCTGAATCCTTGGGCCGCCACGCGCGGCACCGGCGCTCAGCGCGCTGATTTGCGGCGAGCCGCGGCCAGGCCGGCGAGGCCCAGTCCGAGCAGCGTCAGGCTGGCCGGCTCGGGCACCTGGGCGACGTCGAAGTCGACGTTGTCGATGGCGATATAGCCATTCGAGGGCGCGCCGGAGAAGGTGACGGACGTGACGTTTTTCAGATTCGCAAACTGGTAGCTCTGGTAAGCATTGCCGAGCGAGATCGTGTCGGTGCCGTTGAGCGTCAGGTCGAACGCGTTCACCGACGTGTACCAGCTCAGCCCCGCGTCGAATCCATTGAGGGTGAAGGTGCCGCCGCCGGTCCTGGTGATGGTCACCGTGGCGTCGAGGCCGTAGATGAGGTTGTCGGTGCCGTTGTCGGCCTTGCCGCCGCCGGGCGTCCAGAACGTAGGCGAACCCGCCCGAGGACGTGAACGTCAGCCCGCCGGTGGACACCGGCAGTGTCGGCGTACCCGCCTGGTCGTCGAAGGTGATGACGGTCGCCTGCGCCTGGCTTGCGCCGAACGCCAGGAACAGCATTGCACCGATGAGTTTCAGAGAAGTGGTTTTCATGTCAGTCCTTAAGGTTTATTGGTATTGACGGACATAAAGCAACATTGATGCCACTTGATAATAATCAATGAGTTACAGCAATTAATGTTGTCGCCTGTAAGTTTTTCCGACACCGCTTGCGGTATTGCGCGGCCAGAATATATACTCCATATATGGAACGTATATGAAAGGTATGGGCATGGGCATCGTAAACATCGAAGACGAGCTGCACGACCAGATCCGCAAGGCGAGCACCGTGTCGTGCCGCTCGATCAACGCGCAGGCCGCGTTCTGGGTCCGCATCGGCATGCTGTGCGAACTGCATCCTACGCAGAGCTTCAACGAGATCATGGCGCGCGAGCTGAGGGCGGCGGGCGTCGTGCCGCAGGCGCTCAAGGTGGCGTCATGACGAAGCGGCCGGAGGAAGTCGCGCTGATGGCGGCGGCGGGCAAGCTGCTGGCGGACGTCTTCGCGCAGCTCGACCGGCTCGATCTCGCCGGCATGTCGACGATGCAGGTGAACGACCTGGTCGACGACTTCATCGTGAACACGCTGGGCGCGCGTCCGGCCAGCAAGGGCCAGTACGGCTATGCGTTCGCGCTGAATGCGTCACGCAATGACGTCGTGTGCCACGGCGTGCCGTCGCCGGCGGACGTCCTGCAAAGCGGCGACATCGTGAACTTCGACATCACGCTGGAAAAGAACGGCTACATCGCCGACTCCAGCAAGACCTACCTGGTCGGCGCCGTGGCGGCGCCGGCGCAGAAGCTCGTGCGGGTGACGTACGAGGCGATGTGGCAGGGCATCCGCGCCGTGCGTCCCGGCGCGCGGCTGGGCGACGTGGGCCATGCCATCGAACGGCATGCGCGCCGCCACGGCTATGCGGTCGTGCGCGAGTACTGCGGCCACGGCATCGGGCGCGAGATGCACGAGCCGCCGCAGGTGCTGCACTGGGGCCGCCCGCAGACGGGCCTCGTGCTGCGCGAAGGGATGGTGTTCACGATCGAGCCGATGCTCAACGCGGGCCGCTCCGCCGTGCGCACCGGGGACGACGGCTGGACGGTGCGTACGTGCGATGGGGCCTTGTCGGCGCAGTTCGAGCACACCGTCGCCGTGACGCGCAGCGGCGTGCGCGTGCTGACCTTGCGCGCCGGCGAAAAGATGCCCGTCTAACACGTTTCCGTGGGTCAATAGATACGTCACAACTTGATTTGTGGAATCTGACGTTTCCTGATGTTACTATTCGGGACTACGTGTGGAGGAAGCATGGTTGTGCGCCGGATATTATTGGGCCTGCTGCTCGTCTGCCAGGCGGCCGTGGCCCGGTCCGGCGACGTGCATGAAGACTTTACCCGCGACTTGACCGTGATCCGGGAAGAAGCGTACGTCATGCCGCGCGCGGCATTGGAGCGGCTGGATGCGCTGCGGCAGGGGCACACCGGCCGCGAACTGGGCCAGGTTCTCGTCGTGACCAGCCGCGCTTATTGGTGGATGAAGGACAAGAACCGGGCCGTCGATGCGGCCCTTGGGGCCGAACGGCTCGGCCGCGAGCTTCACGACGACGATTTGCTGGCGAGGGCGATGCTGGGCCACGCGTATGCCTTGTCGATGTTCGTGCACGACCAGGAAGCCGCGCGCCGGCTGATCCAGGGCGCTGCCCGGCTCGCGGCCGACTCCGCCGACCCCTACTTGAAAACCCAGGCACTCGTCACGCAGGGATTGCTGGCGGAAGAGGACGGGGACACGGCGGGCGGCATCGAATTCGTAACCCGTGCGGTGGACGTCGCGCGGGCCGGGGCCGATCCGGACGCCCTGCAAATGGCGTTGCGCGAACAGGCGCGCCTGCTGGCCATCGTGGGGAAGACCACGGAGGCGCTTGCCCGCACCGACGAGATGATCGCCACCGCACGGGCGCGCGGCATCGCCGGCCAGCTCGCGCATGCGCGCCTGTCCGAATATGGGACGGCCGCGCGCGCGGGCAACCTGAAGCGTGCCGAAGCCGCGCTGAAAGCCGCGGTCGACATCCTGGAACAACTCCATGCGCGGGAGAGGCTGGCGGTGCCGCTGGCGAATCTGGCGGAGCTCTACATGCAGAGCCGGCGCTTCGGCGAAGCGGAACGGGCGGCCGTGGCGGCGCTGCGCATCTCGCGCGCCGTCGGCGACGACTACGGCATCCAGCTCGCCTCGTTCGAACTCGGCCTCACCCGGATCTACTTCCGCAACATCGCCGAAGGAAGGGCCATGGCGGACAAGGCGCTCGAGGCGCTGAAGAACGACGACCAGTACGTCCGCATGCTGCTCAACTACGGCCATGCGCTGGGCCAGGTCGGTTTTGGCGAGGCGGCGTTGACGATCTACGAGAAAGCCGGTTCCGTATCGCTGGCCGCGTGGCGCAAGGAAAAGCAGTTGTCTTATGAAGCGTTGCAGCGGGCCTGGGACAACCAGAAGAAGCAGAGCGAACTCGCCGCGCTCCACCACGAGAGCGTGTTGAAGGCCGCGGAGCTGCAGAACGCCCGGCGCCAGCGGAGCCTGTGGGTGGCGCTGTGCGCGACGACCTGCATCGCCGTCGTCCTGATCGGCTTCCTGTACCGGCGCGTGGCAAAGGCGAACAAGTCGCTGCGGCAGAAGAACGACCAGCTGTTCCTGCAAAGTACGCGCGATTCGCTGACGGGGCTCTTCAACCGTCACTACTTCTACGAACAGGTCGTGCCCCATCACCACCGCAAGGCGGGCGCCGCGTCCGAACGGCGCGCCGGCGCGGAAGGGCGCACGGGCGGCGTGTTCCTGCTGATGGACATCGACCGCTTCAAGTCCATCAACGACACGCTGGGCCATGGCGCGGGCGACGTCGTGCTGAAGAACGTGGCCGCGCGCCTGGCTGCCACGCTGCGCGAACAGGATGTGCTGGTGCGCTGGGGCGGCGAGGAATTCCTCGCCTACCTGCCGGGCATCGGTACGGACGAAGCGCGCCAGGTGTGCGCGCGCGTGCTGGCGGCCGTGGGCGGCGCGCCGGTCGCGCTGGACGACCGCGCGCTGGACGTGACGATCTCCATCGGCTTCTGCCCCAAGTCCCTGCATCCGGGCGACGTCGATCCGGACTGGGAGCAACTGGTCCATCTCGCCGACCTGTGCCTGTACGCGGCCAAGCAGGGCGGGCGTAACCGGGCGGTGGGGATCCTGGACGCCGCCGTGCTGGCGCCGCACGTGATCGCCGCGGCGGATGCGGACCTGAAGCGGGCGGCGGCAGACGGCGTGCTCGCGCTCGCGACCGTCATGGGGCCGGCCGCGCCGCCGGTCCGTGCGGCCGCCTGACCGTCGGCGTCAGGACTCCCAGTACCCCGCCGTGTTGTACACCGCCTTCAGGTGATCGATGAAGTGCCGGATCTTCGCCGGCAGGTAGCGCTGCTGCGGGAACACGGCCTGGATCGGATAATTCCCGACCGCGTATTCATCCAGCACCGTCACGAGCTCTCCCCGTTTCAGTTCGGCCTGGATCTCCCACGTGGAGCGCCAGCCGATGCCCAGTCCCTGTTTCACCCAGTCGAACAGCAGCTCGCCGTCGTTGCAGGCGAGGTCGCCGTCCACACGCACGGCGAACAGCTTGCCGTCGCGCTGGAACGTCCAGCCGCGCTGCTGGCCGCCCTGCAGGTTGAAGGCGAGGCAGTTGTGGCGCGCGAGATCTTCCGGCGCGCGCGGCACGCCGTTGCGCTCGAAGTAGTCGGGCGTGCCGCACACGACGCGCCGGTTGGGGAAGAGCGGAATCGCCACGTAGTTCGGGTCCGTCACCTCGCCGATGCGGATCGACATGTCGTAGCCTTCGCGCACGAGGTCGACGACGCTGTCCGTGAAGTTGAACGACATCTTGAGTTCCGTGTGGATGGCGCGGAAGGCCGGCGCGTGCGGCGCCACGTGCTTGCGCCCGAACGCCGCCGGCGCCGACACGACCAGGTGGCCGCGCACCGTGCTGCGGCCCGCGCTGATGCTGTTTTCCGTGATGTCGAAATCGCGCAGCAGCTGGCGGCACGGTTCGATGAATTGTTCGCCCAGCGCCGTCAACGTGAGGCCGCGCGTCGAGCGGTGCATCAGGCGCACGCCGAGGCGTTGTTCCAGGGCGTCCAGGCGCCGGCCCATGACGACGGGCGTCACGCCTTCCGCCAGCGCGGCGCCGGCGAAACTGCCCTTCTCGGTGATGAGTACGAAGCTGCGTATTTCGGTGTAGCGGTCCATGCCTTTTATCCCATTCAATACTTAAAGTATCGACAGAGCCGATAATAGCAGCAATTCAACTTGCTGCGGGTTATGGCTATGCTGGGTCATCAGTCCAAGACTAACCATAGCAACGGAGGAGAACATGGCCCGAATGAGAGCAATCGACGCAGCGGCGGAAGTGCTGCGCAAGGAAGGTGTGAGTACGGTGTTCGGCGTGCCCGGCGCCGCGATCAACCCGTTTTACTCGGCGATGAAGAAGAACGGCGGCTTCGAGCACGTGCTCGCCCGCCACGTGGAAGGCGCCTCGCACATGGCCGAGGGCTATACCCGCGCCAAGGCCGGCAACATCGGCGTGTGCATCGGCACGTCGGGTCCGGCCGGCACCGACATGATCACGGGCCTGTACTCCGCCTGGGCCGATTCGATACCTATCCTATGCATTACGGGCCAGGCACCCCGTGCCCGCCTGTACAAGGAAGACTTCCAGGCCGTCGACATCGAGTCGATCGCCAAGCCGGTCACCAAGTGGGCCGTCACCGTGCGCGAGCCGGACCTGCTGCCGCGCGTCGTCCAGCAGGCCTTCCACCTGATGCGCTCCGGCCGCCCGGGCCCCGTGCTGATCGACCTGCCGTTCGACGTGCAGGTGGCCGAGATCGAATTCGACGTCGACACCTACGAACCGCTGCCGGTGTATAAACCCGCCGCGACCCGCGCCCAGGCCGAGAAGGCGCTGGCGATGCTGAACGCGGCCGAGCGTCCGCTGATCGTCTGCGGCGGTGGCGTGATCAATGCCGACGCCGCCGCGCGCCTGCAGGAATTCGCGGAGATCGTCGGCGTGCCGGTGATTCCCACCTTGATGGGCTGGGGCGCGATCCCCGACGACCACCCGCTGATGGCCGGCATGGTCGGCCTGCAGACGTCGCACCGCTACGGCAACGCGACGATGCTCGAATCCGACTTCGTGATCGGCATCGGCAACCGCTGGGCGAACCGCCACACGGGTTCCGTCGACGTCTACAAGAAGGGCCGCAAGTTCGTCCACATCGACATCGAACCCACGCAGATCGGCCGCGTGTTCGGGCCGGACCTGGGCATCGTCTCCGACGCGGGCGCCGCGCTGGACCTGCTGATCGACGTGGCCCGCGGCATGGCATCCATCGGCGGCCTGCCGGACAGGAGCGGCTGGGCGGCGCAGTGCCAGGAACGCAAGCGCACGATGCTGCGCAAGACGCACTTCGAGAACAACCCGATCAAGCCGCAGCGCGTGTACGAAGAGATGAACCGCGCCTTCGGCAAGGACACGACGTACGTCAGCACGATCGGCCTGTCGCAGATCGCCGCCGCGCAGTTCCTGCACGTGTACAAGGAGCGCAACTGGATCAACTGCGGCCAGGCGGGTCCTCTGGGCTGGACCGTGCCGGCCGCACTGGGCGTCGTCGCGTCCGGCGCCAAGACGGACGTCGTCGCGATCTCGGGCGACTACGACTTCCAGTTCATGATCGAGGAACTGGCCGTCGGCGCGCAATTCAAGCTGCCGTACCTGCACGTCGTCGTGAACAACGCCTACCTCGGCCTGATCCGCCAGGCGCAGCGCGGCTTCGACATGGATTACTGCGTCCAGCTGGCGTTCGAGAACATCAACGCGCCGGACCTCGGCGCCTACGGTGTCGACCACGTGGCCGTGGCCGAAGGCCTGGGCTGCAAGGCGATCCGCGTGCGCCAGGTCGACGACATCCAGCCGGCGTTCGCCGAGGCGCGCCGCCTGATGAACGAGCACCGCGTGCCGGTGATCGTCGAGATCATCCTGGAGCGCGTGACCAACATCGCGATGGGCCTGGAGATCGACGCCATCAACGAATTCGAACCGCTGGCCGACCATCCGGGCGATGCCCCGACCGCGATTCGCGTCTGAAGCAAGGAGAAAGACATGCCGAGATTTGCTGCCAACCTGACGATGCTGTTCAACGAACTGCCGTTCCTCGAACGCTTCGAAGCGGCGCGCGACGCGGGGTTCAAGGGCGTCGAATACCTGTTCCCGTACGGGTTCGAAAAGGAAGCGCTGGCGGAACGCCTGCAGGAATTCGGCCTGACGCAGGTCCTGCACAACCTGCCGGCCGGCGACTGGGAAAAAGGCGAGCGCGGCATCGCCGTGCTGCCGGGCCGCGAGGCCGAGTTCCGCGAAGGCGTCGCCCGCGCCATCGACTACGCGAAAGCGCTGAACTGCCGCCAGGTGAACTGCCTGGTGGGCATCGCGCCCGCCGGCGTCGACGAAGGCACGCTGCGCCGCACCGTCGTCGAGAACCTGCGCTACGCGGCGACGCAGCTGAAGCAGGCCGGTGTCAAGCTGCTGATCGAACCGATCAACACGTACGACATCCCGGGCTTCTACCTGAACACGACGCGGCAGGCGCTCGATCTGATCGACTCGGTGGGCGCGGACAACCTGTTCGTCCAGTACGACGTCTACCACGCCCAGCGCACGGAAGGCGAGCTGGCGAAGACGGTCGAGAAGCACCTGGCCCGCATCGCGCACATCCAGGTCGCGGACAACCCCGGCCGCAACGAGCCGGGCACGGGCGAGATCAATTATCCGTTCCTGTTCAGGCACCTCGACCGCATCGGCTACGACGGCTGGATCGGCTGCGAGTACAAGCCGGCCGCGGACACCCGCGCGGGCCTGGACTGGATCGCCGCATTGGGCCCGAAACTGGCTGGTTAATCAATTCAAGCAAGGAGACACATCATGGCAAACATCGGATTCATCGGTCTGGGCATCATGGGTGCCCCGATGGCGGGACACCTCATCAACGACGGCCACACGCTGTTCACCAACACCGTCGGCCCGACCCCGTCGGCCCTCGTCGAAGCGGGCGCCCGCGTGTGCCTGAACGGCGCCGAAGTGGCGGCGCAGGCGGACATCATCTTCATCATGGTCCCGGACACCCCGCAGGTGGACGAGGTCCTGTTCGGCAAGGACGGTGTCGCGTCGGCTCTGTCGGCCGGCAAGATCGTCGTCGACATGAGCTCGATCTCCCCGGTCGCCACGAAGGATTTCGCCAAGCGCATCAACGCGCTGGGCTGCGAATACCTGGATGCGCCGGTGTCGGGCGGCGAAGTGGGCGCCAAGGCTGCGAGCCTGACCATCATGGTCGGCGGCAGCGAGGCGGCGTTCGCGCAAGTGAAGCCGCTGTTCGACAAGATGGGCAAGAACATCACGCTCGTCGGCGGCAACGGCGACGGCCAGATCACCAAGGTCGCCAACCAGATCATCGTCGCGCTGACGATCGAAGCGGTCGGCGAGGCGCTGCTGCTGGCCGCCAGGGCCGGTGCCGATCCGGCCCGCGTCCGCGAGGCGCTGATGGGCGGTTTCGCGAACTCGCGCATCCTCGAAGTGCATGGCGAACGGATGGTCAAGCGCACGTTCGCGCCGGGCTTCCGCATCGACCTGCACCGCAAGGACCTGAACCTGGCGCTGACCACCGGCCGCCAGCTGGGCGTGGCGCTGCCGAACACCGCCACCGCGCAGGAACTGTTCAACACCTGCGCCGCGCACGAGGGCGGCAGCTGGGACCACTCCGCGATGGTGCGTGCTCTGGAGATCATGTCGAATTTCGAGATCGGCCAACGCACGCCGACGTGACGCGAACGCTACGCTTGGGCGCGCGGCGCCCACCCTACGATTCGACGCCGACGTAGGGTGGGCACCCCGTGCCCACGTTGCGAGCAGCCGCTCATCCGAGGCGGCACCCGGGAACCAAACAGGAGACTTTGATGACCACGATGACCCCACGCGAACTGCTGGCCAGCATGTTCACCGCCGCCGTCGGCGCGGCCCAGCCCGCGTTGTGCATCCCGCGCAACCTGCCGGCGCCGCCGAAAGGCCGCACGGTGGTGATCGGCGCCGGCAAGGCGTCCGCCGCGATGGCGCAGGCGCTGGAGCGCAGCTGGCCCGGGCCCCTGTCGGGCCTCGTCGTCACGCGCTACGGCTATGCCGTGCCGTGCGAACGCATCGAGATCGTCGAAGCCGCCCATCCGGTCCCCGACGCCGCCGGCCGCGAAGCCGCCCAGCGCATGCTGCGCACGGTGCGCGGCCTGTCGGCGGACGACCTCGTGATCTGCCTGATCTCCGGCGGCGGTTCCGCGCTGCTGCCGCTGCCGGGCGAGGGCGTCACGCTGGAAGACAAGCAGGCGATCAACCGCGCGCTGCTCGCTTCCGGCGCCAGCATCACCGAAATGAACTGCGTGCGCCGCCACCTGTCCGCCATCAAGGGCGGCCGGCTGGCCGCGGCCTGCCATCCGGCGCGCGTGGTCAACCTGCTGATTTCCGACGTCCCGGGCGACAATCCGATGGACATCGCCTCCGGTCCCACCGTGGCCGACCCGACGACCTGCGCGGATGCGCTGGAAGTCGTGCGCCGCTACGGCATCGACCTGCCTGCGGGCGCGCGCCGCCTGCTCGAATCCGGCGACGGCGAGACGATCAAGCCGGGCAACCGGCGCCTGGAACACGTCGAAACGCACATCGTCGCGTCGCCGCAGATGGCGCTGGAAGCCGCGGCGGACGTTGCCCGCCAGGCCGGCGTGACGCCGCTGATCCTCGGCGACAGCATCGAGGGCGAGGCGCGCGACGTGGCCAAGGTCATGGCCGGCATCGCCCTGCAGGCGCGCCGCCACGGCCAGCCGGTGGCGGGGCCGTGCGTGCTGCTGTCCGGCGGCGAGACGACGGTCACCCTCCGCGGCAACGGCCGCGGCGGCCGCAACGTCGAATTCCTGCTGGCGCTCGCCGTTGCGCTGGACGGTGCGCCGGACATCCACGCGCTGGCTGGGGACACGGACGGCGTCGACGGCGCGGAGGAAATCGCCGGCGCGTTCGTCACGCCGGACACGCTGGCCCGCGGCTGGGAACGCGGCCTGCCGCCGCGCGCGAGCCTCGAGAACAACGATGCGCACACCTTCTTCCGTGCGCTGGGCGATTCCCTCGTCACGGGGCCCACCTTGACCAACGTGAACGATTTCCGCGCGATCTACGTGGCTCAATCAGTCGGGGTCAGAGCCCACCCGTGAACACCGGGCTCTGACCCCGAGAAAAGAGAAAGTCTTCCCTTTAACGGGTGCGCCGCGGCGGCGGCGTACCCGTTTTTTTTCCGCCTAGTCAGTCGGGGTCAGAGCCCACCCGTGAAAACCGGGCTCTGACCCCGAGAGTAAACTGACCCCGAGAGTAAAGGACTCACCATGCTACGCCAACGCCGTGCCCGTATTCTTGCCACCCTCGGCCCCTCCAGTTCCACCCCCGACCAGATCTACGCGCTGGCGCTTGCCGGCGCCGACGTCTTCCGTTTGAACTTCAGCCACGGCAGCCACGACGACCACGCCGCGCGCTACAACATCATCCGCAGCGTCGAACGCGACATCGGCCGTCCCATCGGCGTGCTGATGGACTTGCAGGGACCGAAGCTGCGCGTCGGCCGCATGGCCGGCGGCAAGGCGATGCTCGAAACGGGCAGCCGCTTCCGCCTCGACCTCGACGCGACGGAGGGCGACGCGACCCGTGCCGGCATGCCGCATCCGGAAATCTTCGCCGCGCTGCGCCCCGGCACCGACCTGCTGCTGGACGACGGCAAGCTGCGCCTGCGCGTGGACGCCTGCGGTGCCGACTTCGCCGAGACGACCGTGATGGCGGGCGGCGCGCTGTCCGACCGCAAGGGCGTCAACGTGCCCGGCGTCGTACTGCCGATCTCCCCGCTGACGACGAAGGACCGCGCCGACCTCGCGTTCGGCCTGGATCTCGGCGTGGACTGGGTCGCGCTGTCGTTCGTGCAGCGCCCCGAGGACATCGTCGAGGCGAGGAGCCTGATCGGCGACCGTGCGTGGATCATGGCCAAGCTGGAAAAGCCGGCCGCCATCGACGCGCTGGACGGCATCGTGGCGCTTTCCGACGGCATCATGGTGGCGCGCGGCGACCTGGGCGTGGAACTCCCGCCCCAGCAGGTGCCCGTGCTGCAGCGCCGGATGGTGCACGCTGCGCGCGCGGCCGGCCGCCCCGTCGTCGTCGCCACGCAGATGCTGGAATCGATGACGACGGCGCCGGTGCCGACGCGCGCCGAGGTGTCGGACGTCGCCACCGCCATCTACGAAGGTGCGGATGCCGTGATGCTGTCGGCCGAATCGGCGTCCGGCCAGTACCCGGTGCAATCGGTCGCGGTGATGGACAACGTGATCCGCGAAGTGGAGCAGGATCCGCGCTGGCGCGAAGGCCTGGACGCGAGCCACAAGCCGGCCGACAAGACGACCGCGGACGCCATCTGCTGCGCGCTGCGCCGCGTGACGAACCTGCTGGCGCCCGCCGCCACCGTCACGTACACCGCAAGCGGCGCGACGTGCCTGCGCGCGAGCCGCGAGCGTCCCACCGCGCCGATCCTCGCGCTCACGCCGAAGATGGCCATCGCGCGCCGCCTCGCGCTCGTGTGGGGCGTGCATCCGGTGCCGTTCGAGGAAGCGGAAGGCTTCGACCGCATGGTGGCGGACGGCGTCGCGGCCGCGCGCTTCCACGGCCTGGCCGATGCGGGCGACGACGTCGTCGTGGTGGCGGGCTTCCCGTCCGGGCGGCCGGGCCGCACGAACCTGCTGCACGTCGTGCGCGTGGGCGAGGAGCCGGTCGTGTGACTATGTGCGCATCTTCCGCCATGGTGGCTCTGGTAACGTAGCGCTTCCACCACCGACAGGAGAAGCGCATGAAGACCCAGCTGGAAAAAGCGCAGGCGTTCGTCGACCTGCACCGCCGCGGCAACTGCTTCGTCATCCCGAACCCGTGGGATGCGGGATCGGCGAAGCTGCTGCAGCACCTGGGCTACCAGGCGCTGGCGGGCACCAGCGCCGGCTTCGCGTTCTCGAAGGCGAAGACGGATCCGACGATCACCATCGCGGAGATGCTCCCGCACCTGGCCGAACTGGCCGCGGCGACCGACCTGCCGCTGTCCGCCGACCTGCAGTCCGGCTTCGGCGCCGCGCCGGAAGACGCGGCCCGTACGATCGTCGAAGCGGCGGCGACGGGCATCGTCGGCGGTTCCATCGAGGACGCGACCGACGATCCGGAAGCCCCGCTGTACGACATCGAGCTCGCCACCGACCGCATCCGCGCTGCCGTGGAGGCGGCCCGTGGACTCCCCTTCAAATTCATGCTGACGGCGCGCGCGGAAAACTTCCGCGTCGGCCGGCCGGACCTGGCCGACACCATCCGCCGCCTGCAGGCTTACCAGGAAGCGGGTGCCGACGTGCTGTTCGCGCCGGGCATTGCGAAGCCGGACGACATCGCGGCCGTCGTCCGCGCCGTCGACCGGCCCGTGAACTTCATGGCCGGCGCGCCGGGCCTGGGCCTGACCGTGGCGGAGCTGGCGGCGCTGGGCGTCGCACGCGTGAGCCTGGGCGCGTCGCTTGCGCGGGCCGCGTACGGCGCGCTCGTGCGCGACGCGCGCGAGGTGAGGGAGAAGGGCACGTTCGGGTATGCGGACGATGCGCTGCCGGCGGCTGAGCTGAACCGCGTGTTTACGGCGCCGTGATCCGTCGTTCCCGCGGAAGCGGGAACCCATGCCGAAATACGGAATTCGGTACGCCGGAACCATCACGCCGGCACCGCACCCCCGAACTCCACGATCCCCAGCCGCGCCGCCAGGTGCATCAAACGGAAATCGTTGTCCGCCCCCAGCTTCTGGCGCACGGACGTGAGGGTGTTCAGCACCGTCTTCGGGCTGACCGTGAGCTGGGCCGCGATGGCCTGCACGGATTCGCCGTGCACGAGCAGGCGCAGCATGTCGAATTCGCGCGGCGTCAGACCGTCCAGCGGGGCCGGCGCCACCGCGGCCGCCACGTCGGACGACAGCACGCGCGTCCCGTTCATCACGGCGCGGATGCCCGTGATGAGTTCTTCCGGCTCGCTGCGCTTGGTGAGGTAGCCGTGCGCGCCCGCCTTCAACGCCTGGGCGACGTGGCCGGCGCTGTCGTGCATCGACAGCACCAGCACCCGCAGGCCGGGCTGGCGGGCGCGCATGCCGGCGATGGCTTCCAGGCCGCTGCTGCCTTTCAGGCTCAGGTCGACGATGGCGACGTCCGGCCGGACCTGCTGGACGAGCGCGTTCGCCTCCGGCGCGCTCGCTGCCTCGCCGACGACGTCGAAATCGGGTTCGGCGCACAGGAGGCGCCGGTAGCCGCTGCGGACGACGGCGTGGTCGTCGACGAGGACGATGCGGATCATGCCGGCACCTCCGTGGCCTCGGGCACCGGCAGCGGCAGCGTCGCCAGCAGCCGCAGGCCGCCCGCCGGGGCGGCCACAAGCCGCAGCTGGCCGCCCGCCATGGCGATGCGTTCCGTGATCCCGAGCAGGCCGCCATGCCATGTCGCGCCTTCCTCGGGCAGGCCGCGGCCGTCGTCGCGCACTTCCAGCACGAGGCCGCCGGTGCGCACCGCGAGCCGCACGACGCACAGCGACGCGCCGCTGTGGCGGACCACGTTCGTCACGGCTTCCTGCACGACGCGGTAGACCGTCAGCGACAGCAGCTCGCCCACGTCCGGCAGCTGCATGGGCAGGTCGAGCTCGAAATCGATGTCCGTGTGGCGCGCGCGCCAGCCCAGCACCAGTTCGCGCAGGGTCTGCGCCAGGCCGGCCGCGTGCAGGCCGTGCGGGCGCAACGTCTTCAGCATCGCGCGCAACTGCTCGCCGCACGTGCGGATCTCGCGCCGCAGGTCCGTCGCGCATTCGGCCACCGCGTCGCGCGTCAGCATGTTCGCATGGCGCGCGAGATGGGTCGCGGTGACGTTCAGCGCCGTCAGCGTCTGGCCCATCTCGTCGTGCAGCTCGCGCGCCAGCACGCGCCGTTCGTCTTCCTGCACCGTGATCAGCTGGCGCGCCAGCGCGTGCTGCGCGCCGCGCGCGTCGGCCAGCGTGCGCGCGAGGTGGGTGATGGCGTCGGCCACGCGGCGGAATTCGCGCAGCGCGAACGCGGGCAGGGCGGGGTCGGGTTCGCCCCGCGCCAGGCGGTGCAGGCCCGCCTCCAGCGCGCGCACGGGCGACAGCGCGCGGTCGGCGCACCACCACGTGACGGCCAGGGTTGTACCGGAAAAGAACAACAGGGTGATCCAGATTTGCACAGTGTCGTGCAGGCGCTCGCCGATTTCCGACTCGGGATTCGGCGCGATGTAGAGCAGTTGCCCGCCGATGCGGATCGCCCGCTCGCTGCGGTCCGGCGGGGCGAACCCCAGCCAGGCGGGCAGCGGGTGCGCGGCGCGCTGCGGCGGCGGTTCGTCCGCCGTGCGGATGCTCAGGTGGCGCAGGCCGGCGCCGGCGAGCAGCGCGCGCACGGCGCCCGCGTCGGCGGCGGGGGCACTGCCGGCCGCCACGAGCACGTTCACGAGACGCGTGGACGCGTCCACCTCGGCACGGATGTCGCTCCGGAGTGAATACAGTTGTATCAGCGTGGTCATGGCCAGCAGGCTGCCCAACAGAAGGCAGAGCGAGCCGAGCAGGCGGCGGCGCAGGTCCATGTTCCCCTCGTCATGTGTTGTTTGCCCTTGTGTACGCAACTTCCATACCAGTCGGGAATTTTTCCCTGTCGCCGCCACCGCGGCGCTGGAATAGTTCGTGCAAAAGAAAGCACAAGGAGACATCGATATGACCCGCACCGCACTCGCCGCCGCCGTCGCGGCACTCTGTCACGGCATCGCCGCGGCCGAACCGGCGCCCGCCATCGTGGAAATCGTCGGCACGACGCCGCTGCAGGGCCTCGGCGTCGCGCGCGAACGGATCCCCGCGAACGTCCAGGCGCTGGACGGCGACGACATGAACGACCCGTCCGCCGCGACCTTGCCGGCCGCGTTGAACCGGCGCCTGGGCAGCGTGTTCGTCAGCGAGATCCAGGGCAATCCATTCCAGCCGGACGTCAGCTACCGCGGCTTCACGGCGTCGCCGCTGCTCGGGACGCCGCAGGGATTGTCCGTCTACGTGGACGGCGTGCGCATGAACCAGCCGTTCGGCGACGTCGTCAGCTGGGACTTGATCCCGCGCGCGGCCATTTCCACGCTGAGCCTCATGCCGGGCTCGAATCCGCTGTTCGGCCTGAACACGCTGGGCGGCGCGCTCGCGGTCCGCACGAAGGATGGCCTGCACGATGCGGGCAGCGCCGTGCAGGCGCAGGCGGGTAGTTACGGCCACGGCGAGATCGTGTTCGAGCACGGGGGACACGACGACCGCGGCCTGCACTGGTACGTCACGGGCACGGCGTTCCGCGACGGCGGCTGGCGCGACGACTCACCCACGCGCCTCGGCCAGATGTTCGGCAAGGTGGGCTGGCACGACGGCGTCACGGACGTGGCGGCGAGCGTCGCGCTGTCCGGCAGCCGCCTGGCCGGCAACGGGCTGCAGGAGCAGCGGATGCTCGACCGGGACTACGCGAGCGTCTACACGAAGCCGGACGTGACGCGCAACCGCGCCGTGCTGTTCAACCTGACCGGCAGCCGCAAGGTCGCGGACGGCGTGCTGTTGTCCGGGAACGCGTATTACCGCTACATCCGCACGACCACGTTCAATGGCGACTTGAACGATGACGACGACGGGCTGTTCGACGCCATCGTCAACCGCACCGCAGGCACGCAGACGAACCATGGGCTGAGCGGACAGGCCGAGTTTTCCGACCGCCTGACAGTGGGCGCGGCGTACGACGCGAGCCGCGCGGACTTCCGCCAGGATGCGCAATATGGCGACTTGCATGCGGACCGCAGCGTCACGCCGGTGCACGTGTTCGACGACGACATGGCCATCGACCTCGTCGGCCGCACGCGCACGTGGAGCGTCTTCGCGACGGATACCATCGACCTGCGCGACGACCTGCACGTCACGCTGTCCGGGCGCTACAACCGGACGACGGTGCACAACCGCGACCGGATCAATCCGGGCGGCGGCGGCGGCTCGCTCGACGGCGACCACCGTTTCGGCCGCTTCAATCCGGCGCTCGGCATCACCTGGGCGCCGTCGCGCAAGTTCAACGTGTATGCCGGCTACGACGAAGGCAGCCGCACGCCGACGGCCGTGGAACTGGGCTGCGCGGATCCGGAACATCCCTGCAAGCTGCCGAACGCGATGGCGGGCGATCCGCCGCTGAAGCAGGTCGTCACGCGCACGTGGGAAGCGGGCGTGCGCGGCACCATCGGCCGGATACACTGGAACGCCAGCGTGTTCCGCGCGACGAACGACGACGACATCCTGTTCGTCGCGGACGATGCGGCGGGCTTCGGCTACTTCCGCAATTTCGGCCGCACGCGGCGCCAGGGCGTCGAGCTGGGCGTCGACGGCCGCGCCGGGCCGGTGACCGTCTCCGCGTACTACACGTACCTGCACGCGACGTTCGCCAGCGGCGAGACGGTGGGCGGCGAGGGCAACAGCAGCGCGGATGCCGACGGCAATATCGCGATCCGTCCCGGCGACCGCATCCCCCTGATACCGCGCCACGTGTTCAAGGCGCGCGCGGCATGGCAGGTCACGCCTGCGTGGTCGGCGGAACTGGGCGTGCAGGCGGTTTCCGGCTCGACGGCGCGCGGCAACGAGAACGGCCTGCACCGCCCGGACGGCGCGGCGTACCTGGGCCGCGGCGCGACGACTGGCCATGCCGTGTTCGACTTCGGCACGGCGTTCCAGGCGACGCCGCGCCTGCGCGTGTTCGCCCAGGTCGACAACCTGTTCGACCGGCGCTATGCGACGGCGGCGCAGCTCGGCACGACCGGGTTCGATGCGGACGGCAACTTCGCCAAGGAGGACCGCGTACACTCGACGTTCTACGCGCCCGGCGCGCCGCGCACGGTTCGAGTGGGGGTGCGCTACACGTTCAACTGAGCTTCGACCGACGGCTCACACCCACAGCCGGTACATCCAGAACGATTCGTCCTCGGCGAAGCGGCGCGCGAACTCCGCCGGGGTGAAGCCGGTGATGCGCCGGACGGCGCGCGTCATGTGGGCCTGGTCGGCAAAACCTGCGTCCAGCGCCATCGTGGCCCAGTCGAACGGCTGGCCGGCGTCGTGGCGGTCGCGCGCCGCGAAGAACAGGCCTTCCGTGCGCACGATCGACTGCCATTCGCGCAGCGAGCGGCCGCTGAACGATTTGATGCGGCGCTCCACGTGGCGCGGACTGTGCTCGCGCCGCCATTCGTGCGCCTGCCACGCGAGGCGCTCGACCCAGTTGCGGCCGAGCTGGCGTAGCGACGGCTGGTCCGTGGCGCGGCCGGACAGCGCCTGCCAGCGCCGCGCGAGATGGTGTTCGAACACGCCGACCATGTCCTCGTCGCGGCTCGCCAGCAGCGCGTCCCACAGCGGCGTCCACTCGCGGCCCATGACGGCGGCGGCGGGCACGAAGCGGTCCTGCACGCGCGCGAGGTCCAGGCCGAACAGCATGCGCGCGGCGTCCGCCTGGAACAGGGCCATGCAGCCGCGGCCCGTCGTCGGTGCCCACGACGTGGTGGGATGCGCCTGGGTGCCGGCGACCACGCACGCCGTGCCGAACGGCCGCCACACCGGCACGCCGCCCTCCATGCAGACCTGGCCCGCGTCGATGTCGCGGTACCACGACAACGACACGAGCTGCGACGACGGGAAGTGCGACAGGCGCTGGGCGTCGTTCAAGGTCGCGTTGCGGACGTCGCGCCCGACGACGGCGACGAGCGCGCCCTGCAGGGACGCCGGCGGCAAACGGAGCCAGTCGGTCGGCGGGCCGTCGGGTGCGGCCCGCGGCGCGCGCGTCAGCGGATCGGGGCAGGGCAGGTGTTGTGTCGGGATCATGATCGGCGAGTATAACAAGACGTGATGCCATTTTGTTCACGGTGGCATCCGCTTGCACCGGGGGCGCCGTCCTAGGCCTCTTGCGGAACGCGGTTCGACGCACCGGCGGCGAGCGCCGCCCACGCCGCGCGCGCCAGCAGCAGGTCCGACACCAGCGCGACGGCGAGGGCGGCGGCGCCGATCTCCATCAACACCCGGTGGTCGCCCCCGGTCGCCGCGAAGATCCAGGAGTACGCGTAGCCCGCGAGCGCCTGGAACAACGCGAAGATCGTCGTCGCACGGCTCCACGCGGCGCCCTGCGCGGGCACGTCCTGCGGCAGGGTGTGGCGGATGCGGCCGAGGGTCAGCGGCACGATGCCCGGCGGGTAGGTGCCGATGACGAACGTGGCCGCCAGCAGGCCGGCGAGGCCGTGCGCGAGGACCAGCACGGCCGCGGCGAGGATCTGCAGGACCAGCGCGATGCGCGTCGCGGTGCCGATGCCGAGGCGGTCGCCCAGCACGCCGTACAGCATCGGCCCGGCCGTCGCGCCGAGGCCGTAGACGACCCAGAACAGCGCCGCCGTGTGGCTGCCCAGGTGCAGGCCTCGGGCCACGTAATCGACGAGGAACACCATCATGGGCACGAGGCCGACGGCCTTCAGCGCGTACTGCGCATAGATCAGTTTCAGCGCGAAGCCGGCGTGCGCGGGGGCGCGGCCGGCGCTGGCCGCGGGTGCGGCGGCCGCCGCCCGCGGCCACCAGCGCCAGCTGACGGCGGTCAGCAGCAGCGACAGCGCGCCCAGCCCGGCCCAGGTGGCGGCGAGGCCTTCGTTCAGCAGCAGCGGCACGACGGTGCCCGAGGCCGCGATGCCGAGCCCGAGCCCCAGGAAGATCGCGCCGCTGGCCACGCCGCGCCGCTCGGGCGGCACCTGCGGCAGGATGCTCAGCGCGGCCAGCACCATGATGATGCCGCCCGAAAGGCCCGACAGGAAGCGCCAGCCGAAGAACCAGGCGACGGACAGGGGCAGGGCGCAGGCGAAGAATGCGAGCGAGGCGAGCGCCATCATCAGCTGCAGGGTGCGCCGGCTGCCCAGGCGCGCGGCGAGCGGCCGGCCCGCCAGCGCGCCCGCCAGGTAGCCGACGAGGTTGGCCGCGCCGAGGAACACGACGTCCTGCGCGGCGAACCAGTGCGCCTCGATCAGCGGCGGAATCAGGGGCGTGTAGGCGAAGCGCGCGAGGCCGATGCCGACCAGGCTGGCGCACAGGCCGGCGAGGATGGCGCGCGTGGCGGCGGCGCGGTCGAGGGTGGTGTCCATGCTGGATCCTTGTGGGTGGCTCATGTTTGACAGGTTAGTCAAACTTGACAGGGCTGTCAAGGATGCCGATAATCGGGTCATGGCAGGCACAAAACAATTCGATGAAGACGAGGTGCTCGACCGCGCGCTGCTGCTGTTCTGGCGGCGCGGTTTCGGCGCGACGTCCATGCAGGACGTCGCGCAGGCGACCGGTGTCCTGCGCGGTTCGCTGTACCACGCGTACGGCGACAAGCAGGCGCTGTTCCTGCGCGTGTTCGGGCGTTACCGCACGCGTTACCTGGACAGCCTGCGCGAAGCGCTGGCCGCGCCCACGGCCGAGGAAGCGCTGCGGCGCTATCTGCGCCTGGCCATCGACATGGTGACGGCCGTCGATGACGACGAGGTGACGCGCGGCTGCCTGACGACGAAGACCGCGACGGACGAGACGGCGATGGACGATGCGATCCGGGCCGCGTTGCGCGGCCTGCTGGACGACGTGCAGCAGGCATTGGCGGAGCGCCTGGGGCAGCCCGACGTCGCCGGCCGGCTCGCGCTGCCGCCCGCCGCGGCCGCGCGCCTCGTCACGACGACGACGCGGGGCATGGTGGTGCTGGAGCGCGTGTACCGCGACGTCGCCCAGCTCGAAGCCGTGGCGGACGATCTGCTGCGGTTGATGTTTCCGGACTAGTCAGCTCAGGTCGTGCAGGTCCTTGCCGAGTGCGGGACCCAGCGTGAAGTCGCTGAATGCGACGGCGAGCCCGGCGCGCTGCGGCGTGCAGCACATCGGTCCCACCAGATAGCGCGGCGCGGCCGGGAAGGGCGCCAGGCGCAGCATCGGCCACGTCGCGCCGTCCGCCGAGTACTGCACGCGGATCACGCCGGCGCCGACGGTCACGCGCAGCCAGAAGCCGTCGGGCAGCGCCGGAGCCGGCGCCACGGCCCAGTCGGACGTCCCGTTCGTCAGCACGGTGCTGAGCAGTGCCTGGCCGTCCGAGAACTCGACGCCCACCTTGATCCAGCGCTGTTCGTCGATGCGGACCATGAGGCCGGCCTGGTCGTACAGTTCGGCGAACGCCGCGCGTACGTGCACCTGCGCCGTGAATCCGTCGGCGGCGGGCGCGCCGAAGAAGTGGCCGTCGTCGCGGATGAAGCCATAGCTCGTGATGCGCCAGAAATCCGTGCGGTCGCCGGTGACGACATGCAGCGTGCCGTCTTCGATCCGGTGCACCGGCGGTTCGTTGTGCCAGACGCAGTGGGCGAATGGTGCGGTATCCATGAGGCTTCTCCTTTGATCGGGTGTTCAGGCGTACGCGATCGGCGCCGGCACGCGCAGCGTCCACGCCGTGCCGTCGCCGGGCGCCGTCCGGACCGTCAGCGCCGCGCCGAGCGTGCGGGCGCGCTCGCGCAGGCCGGGGATGCCCCAATGGCCGTCGCGCCCGCGTTCCAGGTCGATGTCGTCCGGCAGGCCGACGCCATTGTCGGCGATCGTGACGACCAGCGCCGACGGTGCATACTGCAGCGTGACGTCGACCGCACGTGCGCGCGCGTGCGTGAACGCATTCCACAGCGCTTCGCGGGCGATGGCGAAGGCTTCGTCGGCGGCGGGTTCGCGCAGCCTGCGCGCGCGGCCGTCCGCATACAGGTGGAAGGCGATACCGGCGTCGCGGGCCAGCGGTTCGGCGAAGCGGCGCAGCGCGCCGGCCAGGTCGGCGTCGGGCACGGCGGAGGTGCGCAGGCCGGCCACGCGGTCGCGGCCCTCGGCCACGACGCCGTTGGCGCGCGCCAGGGCGGCTTCCAGCGGCGCGCGGGCGTCCGCCGTCAGCCGGCTGGCCGTGCTCCAGAACAGCAGCATCAGGCCCTGGATCGATTGCAGCAGCGTGTCGTGCAGTTCGCGCGCGATGCGTTCGCGCTCGGCGGTCCGCTCGCCCATGCGGACGGCGAGCCGGCGTGCGGTCCGGCGCATCCAGAACAACTGCAGGCGCCATGCGACGACCACCGCCGCCACGACGCACAGGACGCGGAACCAGGTGGTCTGCGTCAGGCTCGGGGCGATGTCGAACGCGAGCGCGGCGCCCTCCGTGTTCCACACGCCGTCGTCGTTCGACGCGAGCACGCGGAACCGGTAGTGGCCCGGCGCGAGATTGGTGTAGTGGGCGGACCGCTCGCCGCCGTCGCGCCAGTCGTGGTCGACGCCGTCGAGCCGGTAGCGGAAGGCCACGCGCCCGGGTTCGCGATAGGAGAGCGCGGTGAAGTCCACGTCCAGCGTGTCCGTCCCCGCCGGCAGGCGCATGCCGTCGCCGGCCGCGAACGCGGTCGCGCCGGACTTCAGTCCCGTGATGACGACGGGCGGCACCAGGGTATTGCGCGGCAGCGCGGCCGGGTCGAAGCCGTACACGCCGCCGATCGTCGTGAACCACAGCGTGCCGTCGTCGCTGCGCACCGCGGACGGCACCGGGATGATCGCCCCGGCCGTGCCGCGCAGGCCGTCACGGTAATCGAGCCGGCCGTAGGCGACGGCGTACCCGGGGTCGCGCAGCACCCGCTGCTGTTCGGCCGGCGCGATGCTGGAAATGCCGCCGGCGCCGTTGAGCCACAGGGTGCCGTCGCGCGCGAACACCATGCCCGTGATGCCGGCGAACGGCTCGCCGTTGCGACCCGCGACGGGAGTGAAGCGGGTGCCGTCGAAATGCATGAGCCCATTCTCGCCGCCGATCCAGGCGCCGGCGCCGGCCGGCAGGATCTGGACGACGGTGCCGACCGTGAGGCCGTCCGCGCGGCCGTAATGCCGTATCCGGCCGCCGTCGAGGAGGACGAGGTCGTCGCCGACGGAGCCGAACCAGACCCGCCCGCGCCGGTCCGCCGCGACGGTGGCCGCCGCGTAGGTCTCCAGTGCCGCGATGCCGCCCCCGGCGATCCACCGTCCCTCGCGCCAGGCCGCGACGCCGCGCCGGCCCAGCGCCATCCACAACGTGCCGGCGCTGTCCTGCGCCATCGCGTAGGTGGTGGCCGGGCCGTCGATGCCGGGATGCAGGCGGCGCCATCCCGAGCCGTCCGGCCGCACGGTCCACAGTCCGCCGAAGCCGGCGGCCCAGACGTCGCCCGCCGGGCCCCGGTACAACGCGGTGATCGTGTCGTTCACGCCGGGCGGCGCGTGGCCGTAGTCGCGCGCTGGGGCGCCGGGGGCGGCCAGCCACGCATGGCCGGCCCACACGCCGGCGCCCGCGCCGCCCGCGAGCGGCAGCGCGTCCGACGCGGCATCGCCCGACAGCGCCTCGGCCCGCACGCGCGGCGCGCGGAAGCGGTCGAGGCCACTTTCGGTCCCGACCCAGACATTGCGTTCGCGGTCCTCGAACACGGCCTGCACCTTGCGTCCGGAGAGCCCGTGCTCGGCCCACATGCGCCCGAGCCGGCCGTCCTCTGCGCCGCGCACGATGCCCGAGCCGTCGGCCACCCAGGCATGGCCGTCGTGGTCGAAGGCGAACAGGGTCGCGCCTTTCGGCACATCCCACGCGGACGGCGTTCCGCGCGCCGGGCCGGCCAGCATGCGCAGCGCGGAGCGCGCCTCGTCCGTCGCCCAGACGCTGCCGTCCGGGTGGGCGACCAGGGGCAACAAGGTCGACAGGGGGGTGAGCAATTCGAAGCGGGTGCCTCCCTTCGGCAGCACGAATACCCCGGCGGTGCCGCCGGCCCACAGCGTGCCGTCGCGGTCCGCCAGCAGGGAGGCGAACCCGCTGTCGGGCACCCCGAGCGCGGGGTCGCATGGCTGCCAGCGGCCATCGGCGCCGAGGACGAGCAGGCCGCGGCCGGTGGCGAGCCACAGGCGGCCGGCAGCGTCGCGCGCGGCGGCAAAGACCGAGCCGGCCGGTCCGCCCTCCTTGCCGCCGGGGTAGTGGCGCATGCGGCCGGCCACCATCAGGCTCACGCCGCCGTACTTGTAGCCGACCCACATCCGGCCATCGGGCAGCACGCCGATGCCGGCCACGTTCGACGACAGCGGCGCCTCGCTACCGGCCGCGCGCAGGAAGCGCACGCCATCGAATTTGTACAGGCCGGACGTGCTGCCGATCCAGATCCAGCCGTCCGGGGTCTGCGCGATGCCGGTGATGTTGGAGGGCGCGCCTTCGCGGGCCGTCCAGCTGGCGTGCGGCAGGCCGAGCACGGGGGCCTTGTCCACGGGCGCCGCGTGGGCGGGGAGGATGCAGACGATGGCTGCCAGCAGCGCCGCGACGGGTCGAAAGATTGACGTCATTCCCGACAGTATAAAAGCTGTCGGTTCGGCGTGCCAACTGATCGTCGATGTCGTTTTCGTTCAATACCGGGTTCGCGCACCGGGCCGAGAATGCCAGGCATGAAAACGACCACGCCCCCCTCCTGCCCCTTCCACGCCGGCACCGCGAGCAGCGCGCCGGCTTCCCATCCACCCGGCGCCTGGCCCCCCGGCCCCCCTCCCGGTCTGACGGGCTGGCGCTTCCTGCGCGCGATGTCGCGCGACCTGCTCGGCGCATTGTCCGCGTGGCGCGACGAGTACGGCGGCATGGTGCACCTGCGGATCTGGCCCGAGCACCAGATCCTCGTCACCGACCCCGAACGGGTGCGCGAACTGCTCGTCGACCATCACGACGCGCTGGTGCGCTGGGAGCGCGCCATCGAGGTGTTCGCCCAGGTGCATGGCATCAGTACGCTCACGTCGGAAGGCGCCGCATGGCGCACCAAGCGGCACGCACTGCAGCCCGCGTTCACGCCGAAGGCCGTGCAGGCCTTCGTGCCCGCGATGGCGCTTGCCGCCGACGCCGCATTCGCGCAATGGCCGCAGGCCGACGGCGCGTGGACGATCGAGAGCGCCTTCACGTCGCTGGGCATGGACGTGATCATGCGGATGACGTTTTCCAGCGGCGTGACGGCCGACACGCGCGATGCCGAATGGGCCGTGCACCAGCTGAGCGTCGAGGGGGCCGCCGAGATGTACTGGCCCCGGAGCTGGCCCGACTGGATGCCGTGGAAGGCGAAGAAGCGCCGCGCGCTCGCGACGCTCGACCGGCTGATCGACGGCCACGTGCGGGCGCGCATGGCGATGCCGCAGGCCGACTGGCCGCAGGACCTGCTCACGCGCCTGCTGGCGTTGCACGTCGAGGACCCCGTCGCGTGGCCGCTGAAAGCCGTGCGCGACGAGTGCATGTCGGCGTTCCTGGCGGGCCACGAGACGACCGCCGCGACCCTGACGTGGTGGTCATGGTGCATGGCCGCGAATCCGTCCGCGCAGGCGGCCGCCCGCGCGGAGGTGGACGCCGTCCTGCAGGGCAGGCTGCCCACGGCCGCCGACCTCCCGGCGCTGGACTACCTGGGCCGCACCTTGCAGGAGACCCTGCGCCTCCATCCCGCCGCGCCCATACTTATCACGCGCCGGTCGGTGCGGCCGATCACGCTGGGCGGCTGGCAACTGCCGGCCCGGACGATGTTCGGCATACCGCTGCACCTGATGCACCACGACGCCCGCTGGTTCCCGGAACCGGATGCGTTCCGCCCCGAGCGTTTCGCGTCCGGCGCGCCCCCGATCCCGCGCGGCGCCTTCATGCCGTTCGGGACGGGCCCGCGCGTGTGCCTGGGCCAGCATCTCGCGCTGGCGGAGACGACCCTGCTCGCCGCGATGTTCCTGCAGCGGTACACGGTCGAGGCGCCGGCCGGGATGGCGGCGCCGAAGCCCGTCTTCAACATCACGCTGAGGCCGGAGACGCCGCTGACGCTGCGGCTGACGGCGCCCTCCTCGCCGTATCCGTAACCGCTAACGCGTAATGCCGCCGCATTGCCGGCGTCCGCGTGGGCACGGGGTGCCCACCCGACGGTGCATCAGTCGAGCGGGTAGGGTGGGCGGCCCTCCGCCCACGCGTAATGCCGCCGCATAGCCGGCGTCCGCGTGGGCACGGGGTGCCCACCCGACGGTGCCTCAGTCGAGCAGCGGGTAGGGTGGGCGGCCCTCCGCCCACGCGTAATGCCGCCGCATAGCCGGCGTCCGCGTGGGCACGGGGTGCCCACCCGACGGAGCCCCAGCGGGTAGGGTGGGAGGCCCTCCGCCCACGCGTAATGCCGCCGCATAGCCTGCGTCCGCGTGGGCACGGGGTGCCCACCCGACGGTGCCTCAGCGGGTAGGGTGGGCGGCCCTCCGCCCACGCGTAATGTGGCCGCATAGCCGGCGTCCGCGTGGGCACGGGGTGCCCACCCAACGGTGCCTCAGCGGGTAGGTTGGGCGGCCCTCCGCCCACGCGTAACGCCGCCGTATAGCCGGCGTCCGCGTGGGCACGGGGTGCCCGCCCGACGGTGCTTCAGTCGAGCAGGTCGAACAGCGTACGCGCGACGACCTTGGTCGCGCGGCGCAGGTCTTCCAGGTCGATGTGCTCGTCGGCGCGCTTGGCGTTGCTCTCGCCGACCGTGCGCGGGCCGCAGCCGTACAGCACGGCCGGGACGCCCGCTTCGCCGAACAGGCGCGCGTCCGTGTACAGCGGCGTGCCGGCCGCGCCGATCTCTTCGCCAAACACGCTGGTGGCATGGCGCGACAGGGCGTCGACCAGCGGCCGGTTGCCGTCCAGCGGCTGCAGCGCGTTCGCCAGCAGCATGCGCTTGATCTCGATAGTGATGCCCTGGCTGTCCGCGACCGCGTCCTGGATCACCTTGCGGATCGTCGCTTCGACTTCCGCCGGGTTCTCTTCCGGGATCATGCGGCGGTCCAGCTTCAGCACGACCTTGCCCGGCACGACGTTCGTGTTGGTGCCGCCTTCGATCAGGCCCACGTTCAGGTACGGGTGGTTGATGCCCTTCACCTGGCTCTTCACCTTTTTATATTGCGTGTTCTGGTCGTACAGCGCGACGAGGATGCGGGTCGCGGCCTGCAGCGCGTCGACGCCGGTTTCCGGCACGGCCGCGTGGCCCATCTTGCCGTTGACCGTCACTTCCATCTGCAGGCAGCCGTTGTGCGCGGTGACGACCTGGTAGCTGAAGCCCGCGGCGATCAAGAGGTCCGGCTTGACGAGGCCCTGCTGCAGCAGCCAGCCCGGACCCAGTTCGCCGCCGAATTCCTCGTCGTACGTGAAGTACAGCTCGACGCCGCCCTTCAGCGGGGCGCCCAGCGCTTCCAGGGCGCGCGTCGCGAACGTGAAGGTGGCGAAATCGCATTTGCTGACGGCGGACGCGCGGCCGAACAGCTGGCCGTCGACGACTTCGCCGCCGTACGGATCATGCGTCCAGCCTTCGCCCGGCGGCACCACGTCGCCGTGCGCGTTCATCGCGACGGTGCGGCCGGCGCCGTACTTGCGGCGCACGATCAGGTTCGTGATCGTCTCCAGGCCGGCGGCCTTGACGGTCGGCGCCGGCACCGAATGCTTCTCGGCCTCGAAGCCGAATGCCTTCAGCAGGTCGGCGGCGCGCTCGGCGTGCGGCGCATTGTTGCCCGGCGGGGTGTCGGTCGGCACGCGCACGAGCTCCTGCAGGAAGCGCACCTCCTCGTCGAAGTGGGCGTCGATCCAGGCGTCGAGGGCCTCGTAGGGGGCGGCGGTTTTATCGGTCGTGGTCATGTCAGAATTCCGTGGCGAGTTGGTCGAGAAGGGTGTGGAAAGCCTGGACGCACAGTTCGGCGTCGTCGTTGGTGATGGATTCGAGCGGGTTGTGGCTGATGCCGGCGTTCAGCCCGCGCAGGAACAGCATGGCCTGCGGCAGGATGTCGTGGATCTTCATCGCATCGTGGCCGGCGCCGCTGGGCATGCGGAACACGGGCAGGCCCAGCGTCTCGACGGCACGTTCCCAGCGCTGGCGCCATTCGGTCGCGCAGGGCGCGGCGGCTGCGCGCATCGTCTCTTCGAGCGAGAACTGCAGGCCGCGGCGGGCGCAGATCGCGGCCAGTTCGGCCCGGATGTCGCTGGCGGCGGCATCGCGCACTTCGTCGGTCGTGGCGCGCACGTCCAGCGAGAAGCGGCAGCGTCCCGGCACGACGTTGATCGAGCCGTTCGGCACCTCCAGCATGCCGACGGTGGCGACGAGGTCCGGCACGGCGCCGCCGCGCTTCTCGGCGAACAGCACCAGCTCGGCCGCGGCGGCTGCCGCGTCGCGGCGCATCGTCATCGGCGTGGTGCCCGCGTGGCTGGCGACGCCGACGATCTCGCCGACGAATCGCACGCTGCCGTTGATCGAGGTGACGACGCCCAGGGGCAGGTCGAGGTCATTCAGCACCGGGCCCTGCTCGATGTGCGTCTCGACGAAGCCGAGATACTTCGAGGGATCGCGCTTCAACGCGGCGATGCCGTCGGCGTTCAGGCCTGCATGTGCGATGGCGTGGCGCATCGTGACGCCGTCCGCATCCTTCTGGTCGAGCCAGTTCGTGTCGAAACCGCCGCACAGCGCGCCCGACCCGAGGAACACGGCTTTGTAGCGCTGGCCTTCCTCTTCCGCGAAGCCGACCACTTCGATGCCGTACGACAGGCGCTTGCCCTGGCGGTACAGTTCGCGCACGCACGCCATCGGCACGAGGATGCCCAGGCGGCCGTCGTACTTGCCGCCGTTGCGCACGGTGTCGTAGTGCGAACCGGTCAGCAGGCGCTTCGCGGAAGGATCGGCGCCATGATAGATGCCGACCACATTGCCGACGGCGTCGATCGTGACGTCGTCGAAGCCGCACTCCTCGCGCATCCATGCCGCCAGCTGGGCGGCGGCCGCGCGGTGCGCGTCCGTCAGGTACGTCACGCACAACTCTCCGCGCTCGGCGTAACCGGGTTCGCTGTGGGCGGCCAGCTGTTCATGCCAGTCCCACACGAGGTTGCCGAGGGTCGGGTGCTGGTCGAACTTGTCGTCCAGGCGGATCTCGGCGATGCGGTGGATGTTGCGCAGCGCTTCCGCGAATTCGAAGTCCGGGCCATTGGCCAGGCGGCGCGCGAACGTGGCGATGATCTCCGCCTTTGGCAGGCCCAGGCCGCGCGGGCCGCGCACGGCCAGGATGAACGGGAAGCCGAATTTGGTGTTGTAGTCGGCGTTGAGCTTCTGGATCGTCGCGAATTCCTCCGGCGTGCAATTCGTCAGGCCGGCCTTGTTCTGTTCATTCGTCGATTCGGCCGTCAGCGTCTTGCTGACCATCGCCTTGCCGGCGAGCTCCGGGTGGGCGCGGATCAGGCCCAGTTGTTCTTCGCGCGACGCGTCGCGCACGGCTTCGACGAGGCCGCGCTTCAGCTGCGCCAAGGTGGCGAAAGGGCGCTTGGCCCAGGCGCGCGCGGCGATCCAGGGCGAGTGTTCGTAGACGCCGTCCAGCAGGGCGGTGAAGCCCGCTTCGTCGGCGGCGTTGAGTGTCTCCAGCGTTAACATTGTGATTACTCCCACGCGAATGCGGTGTCGGGTTTGTACGGATGCACGCTCTTCCAGTGGCGCGCGATGTCGATGCGGCGCGTGACCCACACGCGGTCGTGCTGTTCGATGTAGTCCAGGAAGCGTTGCAGCGCGCGGAAGCGTCCCGGGCGGCCCAGCAGGCGGCAGTGCATGCCGATGCTGAGAATCGAGGGGCGCTCGCCGCCTTCCTGGTAGTGCACGTCGAACGCGTCGCGCAGGTACGCGAGGAACGGGTCGCCGTGCGAAAAACCTTGCGGCAGGGCGAAGCGCATGTCGTTCGTGTCCAGCGTGTACGGCACGACCAGTTGCGGTGCCTGCGTGCCGTCGGTCTTGCGGACCTTCAGCCAGAACGGCAGGTCGTCGCCGTAATAGTCGCTGTCGTATTCGAAGCCGCCGTAGTCGGCGACGAGGCGGCGCGTATTCGGGCTGTCGCGGCCCGTGTACCAGCCGAGCGCGCGTTCGCCCGTCAGGCGTTCGATCGCTTCCATGCCGCGCACCATGTCCGCGCGTTCGGTCGCTTCGTCGACGTTCTGGTAGCTGATCCAGCGGTGGCCGTGGCACGCGATCTCGTGGCCCAGCTCCTTGAATGCGGCCGTCACGTCGGGCGAGCGTTCCAGCGCCATGCCGACGCCGAAGATCGTCAGGGGGAGGCCGCGCTTCTCGAATTCGCGCAGGATGCGCCAGAACGCCCACGCGCGAGCCGTATTCGTAGATGCTTTCCATCGACAGGTGACGGGCCGGGAACGACGCCGGGTTGAACATCTCGGACAGGAATTGCTCGCTGCCGGCGTCGCCGTGCAGCACGCTGTTCTCGCCGCCTTCCTCATAGTTCAGGACGAACTGCACGGCGACGCGGGCGCGGCCCGGCCAGTCGGCGTACGGTTGCTCGCGGCCGTAGCCGGCGAGGTCACGTGGATAGTGCTGGGTCATGATGGTGTCTTTGATTCAATGGTGGAGGATGTCGGCCAGGTCCACGCGCTGCGGATCGAGGTGCAGGTTGTGCTGGACGTTGGCCAGGTGCTTGGAGACGAGGCGCACCGCCGCCTTGACGTCGCGCTTTTCGAACGCGTCGACGATGGCCACGTGCTCATCGAGGGATTCTTCCGCCGACTGCGACGACTGGCGCATCAGCGCGATCAGCGAGGAACGCGTCAGGAGTTCGGAGAGCATCTGCACGAGCACCTGGTTGCCGAGCATTTGCGCCAGCACGAGGTGGAAATCGCCCAGCAGGCGCGTGCGGCCCGGGACTTCCGCATTGTTGACGGCCGCGCGTTCCAGCTCAAGGTGTTCGCGCAGCTGTTTGACCTGGGCGTCGGTGATCGTCGCGCACAGCTGCTTCGTCACGGCCGTCTCGAGGATCGCGCGCACTTCGAACACGTCGTTCGCTTCCTCGGCCGTCGGGGTGGCGACGAACGCGCCGCGGGCCGGTTCCAGCACGACGAGGCGGTCGCGCGACAACTGGTTGAACGCCTGGCGCACGACGGTGCGCGACACCTTGAAGATGTCGCCGATCTTCTGTTCGGACAGCTTCGTGCCCGGCATCAGCCGGCGCTCGGCGATCGCGGTGGTGATGGAGTCGACGATGCGCTGCGTGGCGCTGCCGGACGGCGCGCTCGCGGGCGTATCATGGATATCGCTGGTCAGCGGGACGATCTTCAGGGGTTGGCGGGCTCGGTTCATGGTCGCTCGGGACAATAAGTGATTGACATCGTGTCTGAAGTGTATACACTTTTCGAAAAAAAGAAAACACAAAGTGTATGCAATTTTTTACGTCAATCAACAAGAAAGGAAATCAGATGGGACACCTCAGCACCCACGTGCTCGATACGATGAACGGCTGCCCGGCTGCCGGCATGCGCGTCACCCTCGAAGCGCTCGACCATGACGGCAGCGCGCGCACGATCAAGACGCTCACCCTCAATAGCGACGGCCGCAACGACGGCGGTCCGCTGCTGAATGCGGAGACGATGGCGGTCGGCCGCTACCGCCTCACGTTCGGTGTGGCAGCGTATTTCCGCGAGAAGGGCGTGAACCTGCCCGAGCCGGCCTTCCTCGACGTGGTGCCGCTCGAATTCGGCATCGCCGACGCGGCCGGCCACTACCACGTGCCGCTGCTCGTCAGCCCGTGGTCGTATTCCACTTACCGTGGCTCGTAAGCACGGAGCGTTGTTTTTCTCATAAAGTCATACCCTTTTTCAAAAAGATCGTATACAGTTGTTGTGTCGCCGCGGAGCGCATCGGCAGCAGGGCCCAGCCCCTCGCCGGTGGTTGCGATGATTTGCCCCTCACAGAGCCCGCTGTGGTGATGGGACAGCCTGGTGTGTTGGTTGCGCCATGCTTCCTTTGTTTTTGAGGCTCTCATGGAATCCTATTTGCTCGACTGGGTGAATCTGCTATTGCGCTGGACCCACGTCATTACCGCGATCGCCTGGATCGGCGCATCGTTCTACTTCGTCTTCCTCGATAACTCGCTCACCAGGCCGACGTCGCCCGACCTCGTCGAAAAAGGCGTCGACGGCGAACTGTGGGCCGTGCACGGCGGTGGCTTCTACCATCCGCAGAAATACCTCGTGGCCCCGAAATCCATGCCCGAAGGCCTGCACTGGTTCTATTGGGAGAGCTACGCCACGTGGCTGTCCGGTTTCGGCCTGTTCACCGTCCTGTATCTGTTCAATGCCGGGACCTTCATGGTCGACAAGCAGGTGCACGACTGGACGGCCGGCGCCGCCGTCGGTACCGCGCTGGGCTTCCTCGTCGCGTTCTGGCTCGTGTACGACACCATCTGCCGCACGTTCGGCCGCAAGAAGAACGGCGACGCCATCGTCGGCGCGATCATCTTCGCGTTCGTCGTGTTCGCCGCCTGGCTCGCGTGCCAGCTGTACGCCGGCCGTGCCGCCTTCCTGCTGGTCGGCGCCATGCTGGCCACGTCGATGAGCGCCAACGTGTTCTTCTGGATCATCCCCGGCCAGCGCAAGGTCGTCGCGCAGCTGAAGGCCGGCCAGCCGGTCGACCCGATCTACGGCTGGCGCGCCAAGCAGCGCAGCGTCCACAACACGTATTTCACGCTGCCGGTGCTGTTCGCGATGCTGTCCAACCACTATGGCTGGCTGTACTCGGGTGAACACAACTGGGTCGTGCTGGTCCTCATGATGCTGACCGGCGCCCTGATCCGCCAGAGCTTCGTCGCCCGCCACAAGGCGCTCGTACACGGCAAGCGCGTGCCCTGGGAATTCGCGGGCTTCGGCGTGGCCGCCATGCTGGGTCTCGTCGTCTACCTGACCCCGAAACCCGAGGCCGACGTGCCGGCCATCGCGTCCGCCGCGCCCGTCAACAGTGCCGCCGCTGCCGGCGCCACCGCGCAGAACGTCAGCTTCGACCAGGTGAAAGGCGTCGTCGCCCAGCGCTGCGCGATGTGCCACTCGGCCGCCATGGCCAGCAAGGGCATCTCGTTCGATTCGCCCGATTCGATCAAGCGTCACGCCCAGCAGATGTACCAGCAGGCCGTCGTGACGAAGCAGATGCCGCTGAATAACGCCACCCAGATCACGCCGGATGAGCGCAATCTCATCAAGCGCTGGTACGAAGAGGGCGCCCCGACCAACTAACCCCGTTGTACCCTGTCCGGCGGCCCTCCACAGCGGGCCGGCGGACACGCTCGCGCGCCCGGCCCAGATGGCCGGCGCGTGGCGGGCGGCATGCTGTTTGTTGTTCATAAAAACATTTAGGAGACAAGCATGACCCAGCCGTCCCGCCATCCGGTGGACGAACGGCTGCCGCTCGCGCGCCTTGGTGCGCTCGGGTTGCAGCACGTCCTCGTCATGTACGCCGGTGCCATTGCCGTCCCCCTCATCGTGGGACGTGCACTCAAACTTCCGCCCGAACAGGTCAGCATGCTGATCTCGGCCGACCTGTTCTGCTGCGGAATCGTGACACTCATCCAATCCCTTGGCCTGACATCGTGGTTCGGCATTCGCCTGCCCGTGATGATGGGCGTGACCTTCGCGGCCGTCGGTCCGATGGTCGCCATCGCGAACGCGGTCCCCGGCGTCGACGGGGCGCGCGCGATCTTCGGTGCCGGCATCGGCGCCGGTGCCGTGGCGCTCCTGCTCGCGCCCCTGATGAGCCGGTTGCTGCGGTTCTTCCCGCCCGTCGTCACGGGCACCATCATCCTGATCATCGGCGTGACCCTGATGCGCGTCGGCGTGGGCTGGGCGATGGGCGGTCCGGAAAGCACGGCGCAAAGCGTCGATACCGTGAAACTGGCGGCGATGGTCGATGCGGCGCGCGCCAGTGCCGCGCAGGCCGCGGCCGCGCTGCCGCCGGGTGCCGAAGCGCCGGTGCTGAAGCTGGCCGGCCCCGTGCCGATGACGCCGAACCCGAACTACGGCGCGCTGGACCACTTGGGCATCGCCGCGTTCGTGCTGGCCGTCGTGCTGTGCCTCGTCCGGTTCTGCCGCGGCTTCCTGGCCAATATCTCCGTCCTGCTGGGCATCGTGGCCGGCTGCGTCGTCACGTTCGCGCTGGGTGAGATGAACTTCGACAAGGTGGGCAAGGCCGCCTGGTTCCAGCTCGTGACGCCGCTGGCGTTCGGCACGCCCACGTTCGACCTGGTCATGATCGTCACGTTCGCCGTCGTCATGATCGTCGTGATGATCGAGTCGGCCGGCATGTTCCTCGCCCTGTCCGAACTGACGGGCAAGGACCTGGACCGCAAACAGCTCGCCGCCGGCCTGCGCACCGACGGCCTGGGTACGCTGATCGGCGGCCTGCTGAACACCTTCCCGCACACGAGCTTTTCGCAGAACGTGGGCCTCGTCGCCGTCACGGGCGTCAAGAGCCGCTGGGTGTGCGTGGCCGGCGGCATCATCATGATCGTGCTGGGCATGCTGCCGAAGATGGCGGCGCTCGTCGAAGCAATTCCCCAGTTCGTGCTGGGCGGCGCGGGCCTCGTCATGTTCGGCATGGTGGCCGCGGCGGGCATCCGCATCCTGACGCGCGTGGACTTCCGGAACAACCGCTACAACCTGTATATTGTCGCCCTGTCGATCGGCTTCGGCCTGATCCCATTGGTGGCCCCGCGCTGGGCCCAACAGATGGCCCACAGCCTGCATCCGTTGCTGGAGTCGGGCATCCTGCTGACCGCCGTCGCCGCGGTCGCGCTGAACCTCTTCTTCAACGGTACCCGCGACATCCCGGCAGAAAGCCATGGAGATGCGGGCGCCACCAACACCCATCCAATCGTCCAAGGGAGCAAAGCATGAAAAAAACCGTCCTGACCATGGCGCTGTGCGCGTGCGCGGCAACGTCCGTGCAGGCCGCCGAATGGAGCGACACGTCGATCGGCTACCGCACCGGCGGCCGTTTCCGCGAGCCGTTCAACGCCAGTGAAATCCACAAGGACATCATCGACATCAACCACGTGAGCGGTTATGCCTATGGCACGAACTTCTTCAACCTGGATGTCCTGTTGTCGAACAAGACCGATCCGTCGGCTCCGGGCGCGAAGTCGGGCGCGCAAGAGTTCTACCTCGTGTACCGCAACACGATCTCGCTGGGCAAGGTGAGCGGCAAGGAATTCGCCTACGGCCCCGTGAGCGACGTGGGCCTGACGCTGGGCTTCGACGCCAACACGAAGGACGACGCCGGCTATAACTCGAAGAAGCGCATGCTGGTCGTCGGCCCGACGCTGGCGTTCAAGGTCCCGGGCCTGCTGAACGTGGGTATCTACGGCCTGTGGGAGAGCAACGCGCCGAACAACGAGTTCACGCAGACCAGCGTCGCGCGCTACCGCTACGACACGCACCCGATGCTGGGCGCCGTGTGGGCGTTCCCGATCGGGGCGTCGGGCTGGTCGTGGGAAGGCTTCGCGAACTGGATCGCCTCGAAGGGCAAGGACGAATTCGGCAACCAGACGGCGCCGGAAACGAACATCGACATGCAGTTGCTGTACGACCTGGGCCCGCTGCTGGGCGCCAAGCCGAAGACCTTCCGCGCCGGCTTCGCCTATCAATACTGGCATAACAAGTTCGGCAACGACAGCAAGCGCGTGCCGGGCGCCTCGGCCAGCACGCCGATGGTCAAGGCGGAGTACCACTTCTGATTTTCGAGTAGGACGGGGCGGCACGGCGGTGCCGGCCCGTTGTTGCCACCGGCGCGCTTGCCTTCGGGCGGTGCGCCGTTTTTTTATTGCAGGTCAGAAGTTCACATGGCCCAAGCCACCACGCTCCAGCCGGGGCAAATCCGTCACCTTCTCCGCGTGACGGCGGCCGCCAGCAGGCATCCCGAGCGGATCTGGCGCGTTGTGCACCGAAATCAGCCTACGCGCGGCCATCACGAAAGGTTGCCGGCAGCGTTACAGCTATCTTGGCCTCGCCAAGGCCATCGAGGCGCTTGACCAGACGTCGAGACGGTCCAGTTGCTGCTCGGGCACGCGGAGTTATATGCTAGTGAATCCGATGTAATATTTGGGAGAAAATTCCAGAGAACCGGGAACGTTGCCCGGGTTTTTTGTTCGGCCGTCAAATATTATGCTAGTACACGTGTAACATCTGCATATATGGGGCATCGATTCAGCCGGCTGAGCAAGAAAAACACGCGGAGGGGCTTGCCGGACCAAGCTGGGATTGGCAGTGAAGCAGCCGCTTGCAATACTGCGGCGATGTGCCATGCTGTGCCGGCTTGTACACCGCCGATAGCTGCGAATTCAAAAACTAATTATCTTATTTCAATAGAGGAGCCATCGCTTACATCAATTTCCGATAAAGACGGTCCACCTTCGCACGAGTAAGCAGCGATCCCATTGCCATTCGCGCTCGCATTGATGGCAAACATTGGTGATACTCCGTCTACCGCCAACGCGAAAGGACTGCCACGAACTTCTCGGCGCGCATGAGCGAATAAATCGTAGACGTGGACGATGTGATTATCGGAAGTCTTGTTTGCTATATTTACAGATATTTCCATTTTTTCGCCTTTCTATTTTATCTGTCAGACTGGAAATTTTCGGTCAACGAAAGCATTGAGCTTTGCCTAAGAAATCTATACGACTCTACATGTGACCGCGATGTTTCAATAACTCTGAATAAACTTCATCGGCCATTGGTCTCTGCTCCTGCTTCCCCATCATTGCAAGAATGAGAGGTGCAACACCGGAGACACGATAGCTAGAAAGCATATTATCTAGAACTTTTCCAAGCGCAAAAATGTCCTGTGAAAATCCGAAGGCTTTTTCTGTTCCAAATTCTGGCGGCACGAAGGTTGGTGATCCCCAACAATCGTCCAAAGAAATATTTCCTTCGACCGCGCCTTCAAAGTCGATGAAGTACACGTCCCTTGTCTCTCGTTTTATAAGAATATTTGTGAACTTCAGATCGCGCCATGCAAGGCCACTGTCGTGCAATGCGACCACATTTTTTGTGATCGCAATTGCGGTCGACAGTCTTAGTGCGACGCCCGGCTTGGCTCGCCTTAGCCATTTATCGAGCGTACACCCATCAATATATTCAAATATCCCGTAGACTGCGCTGTCGGTTTGAAATGATCTGTTTAATCTTGGAATAAATGAGACTTTCCGAGACATTAGATCGCATACTTTCATTTCGTTCAGAAGCCGCCCAGCACCGTCAATACGAGACCAGTCCATTCCGCCACCGCGCAACCCCTGCTTTAGAATTCGGGTGACCGGACGCAGGGGCTCCGCAATATCCATCGCTTTGTACACAGATCCCTTGCCTGTCCTTGCGAGTGTCAAGAACGGCAGTACATCATGTGCGATGAAAGACGCTTTTGGGAAGTCTGCAGTTTGTGCAGGCAGCGCCAGCCACCTCGGCAACCAGCGCTCATCACGTCCCCGGTCTCTAACGGGTCGACCATTCGCTCCCCTAACAAAGTCTACGGATCCATTCTTCTTCTGAGGTGTCTGTAATTGTGCCGAGCTGAACGCGCCATAGCGGAAGAAAATACAGTTACTTCCGGCCAACTGATGGTCATTGGGTACTCGAGGTCCATTGAATTCAGCTAACGATACAGCCAGTCCATGAAGAGTTTGCTGGCAATCATAGATATCTTCCGGATAAGCTGTAATGAATTTTCCGATCTGGCTGTATCCGTATTGAATACCAGCATTAAGCGAAGAGAGAACATTGAGGTCGGCAACGGTCTTATAGGAGACTCGTTGACGTTCGAGCCAACGTGACGCGTGCTCGAAAACGTCGCACGCATTAAAGACATGAGCGCTTACGTGAATTTTCCATCCTTGCGGCGGTAAACGAGTTTTGCCCCTAAAGGACTTCCATAATTGTGTTCGTTGGGGGGCGAATTGTAGGTGAGCCGTCAACGCGGCCCACCTTTTTTCTTCAATGGTTTTTTTCTCAGACCAATTCATGATCCCGAGTGGTCAAATAATTAACACCCCAACGTCGTCGTGAGCGTAGTAGTTGTACAATCTGGCGTGGTCGCGGTAGTGACGGTGCCAGTACAACCCATCATTGCCGCATCATCGAACCCTAAATTGCTCAGTTCGTCTTCTGAAAATGCTGCCTTGAATATCGCAATTTTGTCCTTCGGATCAAGAGAGTTCATGTATGCTTCCGCCGCCGCCCTCACCAAATCGACTGTATTCTGATCACTTGTGATCTTTCTCGCAAAATCACGAACAAGTATTTCCTTAGACATAGATCCTCCCCCAAATATAAAGAGATACTTATCTACACTGCAATTCTTGCGCCTTAGTTCGATAATGAAGCTTACACCCGCACTGATTAGGATACGCGTAATAATTGAAGAGAAAATCAGGGTATTTTGAGGAAAATCAAATTCGAAAGGCAGAAACAATTTGCTGACAGCTACCCAGTTTTGGTCGAGCCAAGTCACACCACGCGAAGAAGATGACGCTGCAAACGAAAGCGATCGCAATTGTGATGAGATATCCCGATGAACCGACCGTCTCTGTGGCTTGGGTGCAAATGACGTGAAAATACCTAATGCACAACTGGTTCCTTCCATCAACTCGACCTTCGTTACCGCGTCACCACCGTCGCCAGAAACCGGGTTTCGCTTTGAGCGATCTTTTCGGCACGCGGGTAGCTTGTCGCTGAATTCAGCATCGATCGGTTGAGCGTGCTTGCGCCGCTGGTGAAGCAAGTGCAAAGCATGGTCGGCCTTGGATTGTTGTTTGGCTGCGGCTCGCGTGTGCGCTGTCGGGTTGGTCCGTCGGGAGGTATATGTACTTCGCCGCGCTGGACGCTACCTAGAGTACCGGATTGCGCGCCGATTGCGCTTGCGCGACGATCCTGGCAGGTATCGAGGTTTGCGTTCCGACAGCAAGCTGATATTCCGTACAAAGGGGTACAAGTCCCACTTGAACACGAAGCGACGGATAAGCTCGCCCGGGCGAGCCGGGTGACTACCTGGCGTGCGACCACCCTGCAGGCCCAGGTGACAAAGCTCTACAGGGATGCCGGGGGCAGGGAGGATCCCTCGCACGGCGGCCGCCGCACGATGGCATCGCGACTAATCACCCGAGGCGCCGCTGTCGAAACCGTCCAGCTGCTGCTGGGCACGCCGAGCTGGACCACGTTCGCCCTCATCTCCAAGTGCCACAAAAGAGGCTCGAAGCAATGTTCGAGTCAGTTCTTTGATGTGTATCTACATTGTAGAATTTGCTTGCGGCGCCGCATTGTGGGTAATACAATGTATCTACACTGGAGACAACTATGGAACTCTCGATTCAAAAGTGGGGCAACAGTGCGGCAGTCCGACTGCCGTCTGCTTTGCTGAGTCAACTAGGCGTTGCGCTTGGCGACAAACTGAGCGCGGACATGCGACCGGAAGGACTGGTATTGCGGCCTGCTCGCAAAACCTACTCTCTTGCAGATCTGATGGCGCAATGTGATCTGAAGGCGGCGCCTCCTGTAGACGCGGAGGCCTGGGAAGGCAGCAAACCGGTAGGCCAGGAAGTATGGTGAGGCGTACCACGTTCAACCGTGGAGATATCGTTCGCGTGAACCTTAACCCAACAGTAGGGCGAGAGCAGCAAGGCGATTTTCGTCCTGCCCTCGTACTCTCCCCGGCCGCGTTCAATCTCATGGGGGTGGCTTTAGTGGCACCAATTACTCAAGGCGGCGATTTCGCTCGCTATGCGGGCTTCGCAGTGCCGTTGAGTGGATCGGGCACTGAAACCCAAGGTGTCGCGCTGGTGAATATGATTCGCACAATGGATTTGGCCGCTCGCGGGGCGAAGAAAATCGAAACAGCACCTGAGTTCGTGGTCGAGGACGCGCTTGCCCGGTTACGGGCTATTCTCGACTAAGGAAAAATACGGCGCCGACGACAGCAGCAGCGGCCGAGGTGATCACGTGGCGGCATCGGGTCTGGAAGGACGTCGGCGACACGCCAGGACCGTGCTCGGCAAGTCAGGGAAAACACCAGGAAAACAATGGAAAATGAATCGAATTCGAGACGGAGCCTCCTGCATCGACGCCCCCCTTTTCATCACATCCTTCTCATCGCTTTATTCGTCGGCCTCGGCACTTGGTACGCGTTTAAATCCCTGGATGAAGTTCATCAAGAAGCAGCGGAGCGTCAAGCGAGCAATGAACTGGACAATGAGCTGGAAAATCGGCGCATCGCCGAAATCGAGGCGATCAAGGCCAGACTGCGGCGAGCCGACCCCAAGCACGAGCAGACCTGTGCACACGCCGCGAGCTTTCGCTATCCCGAAGAGAACAACGAAAGCGAGTTGACCCACATGCGCCGAATCGAAAACTGTGTGGATCAGATAGCAAAGCGGGCAGCGCATTGAAGAGGAAAAGAGCGCATTAACGGTCTCCATCGGAATACAGGTGAACCAATGCAGGCAAGCGACCACGACATCATCATCGTCGGCGCCGGCCCCACGGGCCTGATGCTGGCTGCCGAACTGGCATTGGCCGGCGTCGACGCCGCCATCGTCGAACGCAAGCCGGCGCAGGCCCGCGTGGGCGGCCGCGCCGGCGGGCTGCACGCGCGCACGCTCGAACTGCTCGACCAGCGCGGCATCGTCGACCGCTTCCTGGCCGCGGGCAAGACGCACCCGCGCGTCAGTTTCCACGCCGCCCTCGACATCAGCGATTTCCCGACGCGCCACAACTATCTGCTCGCGCTGGCGCAGGAACAGACCGAACGGCTGCTCGCCGCATGGGCCGATGAACTGGACGTGCGGATCTACCGCGACCGGGACGTGGACGGTATCGCATGCGACGACGACGGCGTCGACGTCACGACGGCGCAGGGCACGCGCCTGCGTGCGCGCTGGCTGGTCGGCTGCGACGGCGGCCGCAGCCGCATCCGCAAGCTGGCCGGCATCGGCTTCCCCGGCTGGGACGCGTCGACGAGCTGGATCATCGCAGAAGTGAAAATGCGCGAAAAGCCGGTGCTCGGCTTCCACGAGGACGCGTCCGGCCGCCATGCGATGTCCATGCTCGAAGATGGCGAGACGGTCGGCGTCGTGCTGGCCGGACGCGATCCGCAGGCGGCCGGCGAGCCGACGCTCGACGAACTCGCCGCGGGCCTGAACGCCATCTACGGGACCGATTTCGGCGTCCATTCTCCCACGTGGCTGTCCCGCTTCAACGACGCCGTGCGCCAGGCGGACGCCTATCGCAAGGACCGCATCCTGCTCGCGGGCGACGCCGCGCACATCCATCCGCCGCTGGGCGGGCAGGGCCTCAATCTCGGCGTGCAGGATGCCGTCAACCTCGGGTGGAAGCTGGCGCAGGTCGTGAAGGGTGTATCGCCGGCGGCGCTGCTCGATACCTATCAGGCCGAACGCCATCCCGCCGCAGCGCGCGTGCTGCGCAACACGATCGCGCAAGGTGTGCTGCGGCGCCCGGACGACCGCACGCCCGTGCTGGGCGAATTCGTCGCGGAGATGCTCGCGATGGACGAGCCGCGCAGGCGTTTCGGCGCGATGATCGCCGGCCTGGACATCCGCTACGACCTGGGCGCCGGCCACCCGCTGCTCGGGCGGCGCATGCCGGACCTGGACATCGTTACGGCGGCGGGACCGACCCGCGTCTACGCGCTGCTGCATGACGGGCGGCCGGTGCTGCTCGATTTCGGACTGTGCGCGATGGTCCACGGCGGCCGCGTGAAACGGATCGAGGCGACGTTCGATGGCGTGTGCGAACTGCCCGTCGTCGGCGCGGTGCCGCTGCCGGCCGCGATGCTGATCCGGCCCGATGGGTATGTGGCGTGGGCCGGCGATGGCGGCGCGGACGGCCTGCGCGCCGCGTGCGCGGCCTGGTTCGGCGCCTGACCGGGGCAAGGGCGCGCATCGCGCCACACGGCCTGCATCGTTCGTGTGCACGCACGGGGGTGTCCTCTCCAACAATGGTGCGCCACCGCACCAGCAGGCAGCACCGGCACGGTCGCGGTGCGCAGGTCCGTGAGAATCGCCCCGGTCTGATGCGGGCCCGCTTCTTGCATAACTCCCCATGACGGCGCAATCGACGCCGGATTACCGATCAACATTGCCGCGTCATCGCGGTTCCCTGGGGAGTATTTCATGGCGTACCTGGTGCCTTCAGAATTCGTGACCAAGATGGTCGACGCGGGCGAATCCAAGATCTATATGTCGACGCGCGATGCGCTGATCCGCGCCTACATGGCCGGCGCCATCCTCGCCCTGTCGGCGGTGTTCGCCGTCAGCTGCTCGGTGGCGACCGGCGTGCCGCTGATCGGCGCGCTGCTGTTCCCGGTGGGTTTCTGCATGCTGTACCTGCTCGGCTTCGACCTGCTGACCGGCGTGTTCGTCCTGACGCCGCTGGCGCTGATCGACCGGCGGCCCGGCGTCACGCTGCCGCGCGTGATCAAGCACTGGGGCATCGTCTTCGCCGGTAACTTCCTCGGCGCGTTCACGGTGGCCTTCCTGATGGCGTATATCTTCACGTTCGGCTTCCACACGGACGGCGGCGTGCTGGCCAAGACGATCGGCACCATCGGCGAAAAGCGCACGCTGGGCTATGCGGAATACGGCTTCGCCGGCATGGTCACCCTGTTCATCCGCGGCATGCTGTGCAACTGGATGGTGTCGACGGGCGTCGTGGGCGCCATGATCTCGACGACGGTCGGCGGCAAGGTCATCGCCATGTGGATGCCCGTGATGCTGTTCTTCGCGATGGCGTTCGAACACTCGGTCGTGAACATGTTCCTGTTCCCGTTCGGGATCCTGACGGGCGCGCACTTCACCTTCCTCGACTACCTGGTCTGGAACGAGATCCCGACCGTGCTGGGCAACCTCGTCGGCGGCCTCGCGTTCACCGGGCTGACGCTGTACTCGACGCACGTGAAGACGGCGCCGAAGCGCTCGTTCAACAAAGTCTGACGGCGCGCGCGCCGGCGTCCCGCTTTGCAGCCCATGATGCAGCCTTTGACGCTCTCCGTCGGCCAGCACAGTGACCGGGGCCGCAAGGCCGTCAACCAGGACTGCCACGGCGTGGTGATCCCGCGCGCGCCGCTCGCCTCGACGAAGGGGGCGGCGCTCGCGCTGGCGGACGGCATCAGCAGCAGCGCTGTGAGCCACGTCGCCAGCGCCACCGCCGTCGCGGCCTTCCTCGACGATTACTACGCGACGGCGGACGCCTGGTCGGTCCGGACGTCGGCCGAGAAGGTGCTCGCTGCCGTGAATGCGTGGCTGTATGCCCATACGCGGCAGGGCCAGGACCGCGCCGACCAGGACTGCGGCCATGTCTGCACGTTTTCCGCGCTCGTCATCAAGTCGAACACCGCCCACCTGTTCCACGTGGGCGACGCGCGCATCTACCGCGTCCACGCGGGCGCGCAGGGCGCCAGCCTGGAACAGCTGACGACCGACCATCGCGTGTGGGTGTCGCCCGAGCGCAGCTACCTGAGCCGCGCGCTGGGCGTGCAGGACCGTATCGAGATCGACTACCGCGCCGTGGCGCTGGAAGCCGGCGACCTGTTCATGCTGGCGACGGACGGCGTGTACGAGCACGTGTCGGGCGCCGACGTCCACGCCGCGTTGCAGGACGCGCCGGACCTGGACGCGGCCGCGAGCCGCCTCGTGCAGCGCGCGCTCGCCAACGGCAGCGCGGACAATCTCACCGTGCAGCTGGTGCGCATCGAATCGCTGCAGGCGCGCGAAGCCTCCGAACTGCTGCGCCAGATGGCGGACCTGCCGCTGCCGCCGCTGCTGGCCCCGCGCGCGGAACTCGACGGCTACCGCATCGTGCGCGAGGTGCACGGCAGCAGCCGCAGCCACGTGTACCTGGCCGAGGATCCGGACAGCGGCGCGCACGTCATCCTCAAGATGCCCTCCATCGATCTCGCCGGCGACCGCGCCTACATGGAGCGGTTCGTGATGGAAGAGTGGATCATGGGACGCGTGCGCAGCCCGCACGTCGTCAAGCCGGCGCCGGCGCGGCGCCGCAGCCATGTCTACGTCGCCGCCGAATACATCGAAGGCGTCACGCTGGCGCAGTGGCTGCGCAGCCAGCCGCGTCCCGGCCTGGACGCCGTGCGCCGCATCGTCGACCAGGTGGCGAAAGGCTTGCGCGCGTTCCACCGGCTCGAGATGCTGCACCAGGACGTCCGGCCGGAAAACGTCATGATCGATGCAGCCGGCAACGCGCGCATCATCGATTTTGGCTCGGTGAGCGTGGCCGGCGTCGTCGAGATGGCCTCCCATGACGAGGACTGGACGCTGCAGGGCGCCGCGCTGTACGCCGCACCGGAGTACTTCCTCGGCGAACGCGGCACCGTGCGCTCGGACGTGTTCGCGCTGGGCGTGCTCACGTACTTCATGCTGACGGGAGAGCTGCCGTACGGCGTCGGGATCCCGCGCGCGGCGGGGCGCGCGGCGCAGCGCCGGCTCGCGTACACGCCCGCGCGCGAGCACGATCCGTCGATTCCGGCCTGGGTCGACGCGGCGCTGCACAAGGCGCTGCAGATCGATCCGCGCCGGCGCTACGAGGACGTCGCCGAATTCGTGTACGACCTGCACCATCCGAACAGCGCCTTTGCCGAGCGGCGGCGCACCCCGCTGATCGAACGGAGTCCGCTGCTGTTCTGGAAGGCGGTGTCGTTCGGGCTGGGGGTGGCGCTGGTGGCGGACCTGGCGTTGCGGGGCTAGTGGCGGGCCAGCCGCGCGAACGCCTCCGCGAATGCCCGCCCCGCCGCCTCGGCACGTGGCGCCCCGACATCGAACGTGCAATGCCGCAGCGACGGTGCCGCCGCGAGGCCGGCCTGCGCCAGCATGTGCTCGGCCCGCAGCGCGCCCAGCATCCCGTCCAGCATGACGTTCTGCATGTCGAGCGACGCATTGTCCGTGTGGCCCGCATCGAGCACGCTGGGCGCGAACGCCATCGACACGGCGCCGTAGCGGATCGCCTCGCGCATCGCGACGCGGCAGGCGCGCCGCAGCATCTCGCCGTCCAGCCGCCCCGGATCGCCCATCCCGATCACCAGCACCGCGCGCGCCACCACGGCGGGCGGCGGCGACGTGATGAGCAGGGTCTCCAGCGGCTGGGCGCGGAATGCGCCCGTTGCGCGCAGGCGCGACAACTGGCCGCCGAGCGCCTGGTCCAGCGCGAGCAGGCCGCCGGCCATGCCGCCGCCGAGTTCATGCTCGAACATGCAGGCGACGCTGAAGTCGACGTCGGCGTGGGATGGGCCCCAGGCGACGACGTCGAACTGGACGCCGTCGGCGGTGCCGATCGGCAGGCGGGTGGGTGAGGTGTCGGTCACGATGGGGCCATGCTAACGCGATTCGCGCCGCCATGCACCGGCCAATGGTCAGGGTGGCGGACATATAATGGCGGGCCCATCAGATCAGGAGACCCCCGCGTGAACGCCATCGAAAAAGCCAGCGCCTTCGTCGGCAAGACCTTCTCGTTGTGGGTGCTCCTGTTCGCCGCCCTCGGTTTCTTCGCGCCGCAGCTGTTCGTAGGTTATAAAGGCTGGATCGCGCCGCTGCTGGGCATTGTCATGTTCGGCATGGGCCTGACCCTGTCGACGGAAGATTTTCGCGACGTGTTCCGGCGGCCGAAGGACGTCGCGATCGGCGTCGTCGGCCACTACCTCATCATGCCCGGCATCGCGTACGTGCTGGCCATCGCGCTGCGCCTGCCGCCGGAGATCGCGGTCGGCGTGATCCTCGTCGGCTGCTGCCCCAGCGGCACCGCGTCCAATGTGATGACGTTCCTGGCGCGCGGCGACGTGGCGCTGGGCGTATCGATTGGCGCGGTGTCCACCCTGATCGCGCCGTTCGCGACGCCGGCGCTCGTGTCGCTGCTGGCGGGCGCGTGGATGCACATTAATGCGGCCTCGCTGTTCATGGACATCGTGCAGGTCGTGATCGTGCCGATCGCGCTGGGCATCGTCGCCAGGACGCTGTTCCGCCGCCAGGCCGCGGCCAGCGTGAAGGCGCTGCCGCTCGTGTCCACGGTGGCGATCGTGCTGATCATCGCGATCATCGTCGCCCTGAACCAGAGCAAGCTGCTGACGAACGGCCTCTTGATGTTCGCCGCCGTCATCCTGCACAACCTGCTCGGCTTCGCGCTCGGCTATCTGTTCGCGCGGCTGTTCGGCATGGACCTCGCCAAGCGCAAGGCGGTGATGTTCGAGACCGGCATGCAGAACTCCGGCCTCGGCGCGGCGCTGGCGGCGGCGCATTTCAGCCCGCTGGCGGCCGTGCCGAGTGCCTTGTTCAGCGTGTGGCACAACCTGTCCGGCTCCGCGCTCGCCACGTGGTTTGCGCGCAGGAAAGAGTGACCCGGCGGTGCCGTCAGGCCGGCTTCCGCAGTGCGCCAGCACGAGCCGGTGTTCGTGGTCGTGCGCCGGCAACGATGACAAGCATTCCCGTGCCGGCGGCCAGTGCGACGCACAACCAGGCAAACCAGTCGCCCAGCCGTGTGTACGGCGTCGGTCCGGTTCCGAGCGGGACGTCCGCCGAGGCGACCGCTTTGCCGGGAGCGCCAACCTCTGCCACGGCGCGGACGCGGCCCCGATCATCGGACACCGTCGCGAGGCCGTGCGACGCGACGCGCAGCATGGCGAAGCCATTCTCGACGCCGCGCATGATCGCCTGCCGCGCGTGGATCCAGCCGTCGAGTGAAAAGTCGTTGGCCGGGACGATCATCAGGCGGATGCCGTCCCGGGCGTCGGCGCGGATCGTGCGCGGGAAATCCAGGTCTTTGCAAATCGCGGTCGCCAGGCCATTGCCGAGGATGCCGGGACCTTGGCCCGGCGTGAATACGGCTTCGCCCGGGAGGAGCAGATGCCGTTTTTCATAGACAATCGACGGCTTGCCGGGTACGAATGTGACAGCCATGTTGCGTTGTGGGTTTTGGTTGTGGGTGCCGGCTACGACGACTGTCGCGGTGTCGCGCGCCGCCAGCCGGACCGGTTCCAGCGCTTCGCTTTCGATGCCGGTTTCGGGCGTCACGATGACCTTGGCGCCGCGTGCGGCCAGTTCCCGGATCGCCGTCGCATACCGCGGGGCGATGTCCTCGTCGTTCGCACCGGCCGCCGGGACGATCCCCACGGCGGCAACGCGCACCGGCGTCGTCTGCGATGACGCGAGGCGCACATAACCGCTGGCGACGACCGCGATCGCCAGGGCCGTCCCGATCGTACCCGCGATACGTTCGCCCCGCAGTGCCAGGGCGATGGCATTCGCAAACAGGTACAGGACGAATGTGACTCCGTAGACGCCGGCAACCGACGCGACCTGGATCGCCGCAGGCCAGTGGACTTGCGTATATCCGATTGCACCCCAGGCGCCATGGGGCGAGATCGCGCCTGCGAGGAATTCGCAACTGGTCCAGAGCGCCGGAAAGGCGAATCCGATGGCCGCACCCGGCAATACATGCCGCGCCCGTCGCGCCAGGAGGATGGATGCACCCAGCAGCAGACCATTCCCGATCGCCATCACAACACCGTCGACGAGCACATAGGTGCCGTAAACCTGGAAGATGTAGACGGTTCCCATGGTGGATGCGAACAGTGACGCGGCCATCACCTGCCAGCGTGGCGCTTCGCGATACGCCAGCCACAGGAGCGGCGTCGGCGCGATCCAGGCCAGCATCCAGGTGTCGGCAATGCCGTAGGTGAAGTAATACAGGGCGCCGCTGAGCAGGGCGCAGGCGAAAGCAGTCATTCGTGGGTCTCCGGAGAATAGGAAAGGATGCAGTGATCAACGGCGCGCGCATAAGCCGCGCGGAATTCGTCTTCCGACACGAAGCGTCCCGCGCGGTACATGTCCACGAGACCCTGGCAAAGCGCGGACAGGGCAAGCACGATGTCCTCGGCCGAGGGCGCGTGCCGCCCGCGCGCGCGCATCCGTTCTGCCTGCTGGCGCGCCAGGTGTACCACCGGCGACCGGCCCTCGGCGAAGTCGTTCGGATATTGCCTGGCCCCGCTGGCGCGGAGCAGGAACGCGGCTTCGTAGCGGCGGGGTTCCGTCACTGCGAATTCGAGAAAGGCGGTGCTCAGCTGGCGTAGCCACGCCGCGGGATCCGGCTCGGCGATATGGGCGACACGCGCCTCCCATGCGACAAAGCCGTCGAGCATGAGTGCGTTCAGCAACGCGTCCTTGTCGGCAAAATGCTTGTAGATCGCCATCGGGGTGATGCCGACGGCGGCGGCGATACGGCGCATCGACAGACCGGCTTCGCCTTCTTCGTCGAAGAGCGCGCGGGCGGCCTGGAACAACCGGGTTTTCGTGGATTCGGAAGTCATGGTATACAGCGTATACCTCGATGCCAGCCCAGTCAATACGGGTGGTTAAAACAATTTATCCGCGCTCAAGAACGATGCTGTTTGCCCACAGGGACGACAAGTCGTCCCTCGGCAAGCGTGCACGGCCGGTTTGCGAGACCGGGATATACTCGCCTCCGCCCGAGAAACGAAAGGAGAGCGGCGTGGCACAGCGTCCCGGCATCTTTCCCACCTTCTTCCTGTCCGGTTTCGAATGCTCCACCTTCCTGTGGGGAAAGGAGCGCGTGCGCCGCAACCTGGTGGCGGAAACAGGCCATGACCGCCATGCGGCCGAAGACTACGAACGGCTGGCGCACCTCGGCATCGCCGTGGCGCGCGAAGGCATCCCGTGGCCGCTGGTCGACCAGGGCGGCCGCTACGATTTTTCGGGTCTCGACCCGTACATCGCCGCGATGAATGCATCCAAGGTCATCCCGATCTGGGACCTGTGCCACTACGGCTTCCCGGACGATCTCGATCCGTTCTCCGATGCCTTCGTCGACCGGTTCGCGGCGTATTGCCGGGCTGCGGCCGCATACGTCGTGCCGAAGGTGCGCGGCCCGCACTTCTTCACGCCCATCAACGAGATCACCTTCTTTTCGTTTTGCGCCGGCGAATGGGGCTGGGCCGCGCCGTACCGTTGTTCGCGCGATGACCGCATGCAGTTGCGGCTGGCGCTGTGCCGCGCCGCGATCGCGGGCGTGAAGGCGATCCGGGAGGTCGATCCGGACGCGCGCATGGTGCACGTGGATCCGCTGGTGCGCGTCGTCGCCCCGCGCGACCGTCCCGACCAGATCGAGGCTGCACGCCATGAGACGGAAGTCGACACCTTCCTCGCGTGGGATATTCTGTACGGCCGCGAGCATCCCGAGTTCGGCGGCGCGCCCGAGGTGCTGGACATCGTCGGCGCGAACTCGTATTCGTTCGGGCAGATGGAGTACCGCGAGCACGGCCCGCACGCGCCGCTGGCCCCGGACGACGACCGCATCGCGCCCCTGTGCGACATGCTGGAAACAGTGTGGCAACGCTACCGGCGGCCGATGATCATCGGCGAGACGAGCGGCCTTGGTCGCGGACGCGCGAGCTGGCTGCACGACGTGATGTGCGAATCGCTGGCGGCCGTGCGGCGCGGGATGGACCTGCAGGGCATCTGCCTGTTCCCGGGCATCGACATGCCCGACTGGCATACCGGCGAGTGGGTGCACAACGGAATCCACGACCTCGTCCCGAAAGACGGCGACCTGGAACGGGTGCCCGACCAGGCCTACGTCGACGAGTTGCGGCGTTGGCAGAAGGAGCTGAACCGGGTCACCGTGCTGGACGAGGATCCGTTCAGCGACCCGGTGGAACTGCAGGACGTGATCGACGCGGCGCACCGCCTCGACCTGAAGCCCGATAAGAATTGGTGCTGAGGATCGGGTGCCGAGGCGTCCGCCGCGACACCTGTCGAGCGCGATACGGATGGTGCTGCGACACGTGTCGCACGCGCGGCCCGCGATTCTTCGTTCTTCTCCCTGATGTTCCCGCCCGTGCCGGCACTGGCACGCTAGTTGCGTTCAGTCCGGCGGCAACATCGTTCGGGACCAACCAACAATGAGGAGACGGATATGTCGAATTCACTTCCGCTGGCCGGCCGCGCCGCCATCGTGACGGGCGGTGCGCGCTCACCCGGCGCGTGGACGTCACCGACGCCGCGCAGGTGCAGGCCATGGTCGACGAGGCCGTCGCGGCGTTCGGCGCGCTGGGCATCCTCGTCGACTGCGCAGGGGTCATCAATATCCGCCCGGTGGCGGACCTGACGGAGAAGGACTGGGTCGTCGTCATGGACGTCAACGCCCAAGGGACGTTCCTCGGATGCCGGGCCGCGCTGGGGCCAATGCGCACGCAGGGGTGGGGCCGCATCATCAACGTGGCGTCGATCGCGGGCAAGGAAGGTGGAGAACGTGACCGGCCAGTCCGTCAACGTCGACGGCGGCTTCACCTTCCACTAGCCGCCTCGCACCGCTTTCAGGAAGCCGGGACGGTACGGCGGTGCCGTCCTGTCGTTACCGCCGGCACGCCGTCGTCCCTGTGGCGGCGTGCCGTTTTTTTTCGGCTACTGCGAGGCCAGGATCGCCTCGACCGCCGCGATCTCGTCGCCCGCCAGCGGTGCCATCTCCACCGCGCGCACGGCATCCAGCACCTGCTGCGGCCTGCTGGCGCCGATCAGCACGGAGGCAATCGAAGGCTGGCGCCTTACCCAGCCCAGTGCGAGCTGCGCGAGCGTGCGCCCGCCCGCCTGCGCGACCTGGTTCAGCGCCTCGATGATGCGCAGGCGCTCCGGCGTGATGTGCTCCGGCTTCAGGAAGCCGACCTTGCCGGCCGCGCGCGAATCGGCCGGCAGCGTGCCGCCGAGGTAGCGGTCCGTCAGCAGGCCCTGGGCCAGCGGCGAGAACGCGATGCCGCCGATGCCTTCGCGCTCCAGCACGGGAAGCAGGTCCGCCTCCGGCTGGCGCACCAGCATGTTGTAGCGCATCTGGTGGATCACGAACGGCGTGCCCAGGCGGCGCAGTTCCGCCGCCGCGGCGGCCGTGCGCTCGCCGTTGTAGTTCGAGATGCCCGCATACAGCGCGCGGCCGCTGCGCACGATGTAGTCGAGCGCCGCCATCGTCTCTTCCAGCGGCGTGTCGGGATCGGGACGGTGGTGATAGAAGATGTCGACGTAGTCCAGGCCCATGCGCTTGAGGCTCTGGTCCAGGCTCGCGACGAGGTATTTGCGGCTGCCCCAGTCGCCGTACGGTCCGGGCCACATCGTGTAGCCGGCCTTCGTGCACACGACCATTTCGTCGCGGTACGGCTTCAGGTCCCGCGCGAGCAGGCGGCCGAAGTTTTCCTCGGCCGACCCGGGCGGCGGGCCATAGTTGTTGGCGAGGTCGAAGCACGTGACGCCGTTGTCGAACGCCGCGCGCACGATCCAGCGCTGGCGGTCGAAATCGTCATTGCCGCCGAAGTTGTGCCACAACCCCAGCGACACGGCGGACAGCCGCAGGCCGCTGCGGCCGCAATGCGGGTAGGGCATCGAACCATAGCGTCCGGCCGCCGCCTCGTACATCATGGATTGACTTTGCCCGCGCCGGCGGCCGGCTTGCAGACGTAGATCGTGGCCGGCTTGCCGTCCGGCGAGCGGTACTCGCGCTCGACGGCGGCACGGGCCGCGTCGACCAGCGCGTGCGGCACGACGGCCACCACGCAGCCGCCGAAGCCGCCGCCCGTCATGCGCACGCCGCCCTGGGTGCCGATGACGTTCTTGACGATGTCGACGAGGTTGTCGATGGCGGGCACGGTGATCTCGAAATCGTCGCGCATCGACGCGTGCGATGCCGCCATCAGTTCGCCCAGGCGTACCAGGTCGCCGGCCTGCAGCGCGTCGGCGGCGGCCAGCACGCGGTCGTCTTCCGTCACCACGTGGCGTGCGCGGCGCAGCACGACGGGGTCCAGTTCGCCCGCGCGGGCTTCCAGCGTGGCGAGGTCGAGGTCGCGCAGGGCCGGGATGCCGAAGTGGCGGGCGGCCGCTTCGCACTGCTCGCGGCGCACGTTGTAGGCGCTGTCCACGAGGCCGCGCGTCACGTTCGAATTGAAGATCATGATGGCGGCGTTGTCCGGCACCGGCACGGGCTTCACCTCCAGCGAGCGGCAGTCGATCATCAGGGCGTGGCCTTCGACGCCGCACGCGGAACTGATCTGGTCCATGTTGCCGCACTTGGTGCCGACGAAGTCGTTTTCCGACGCCTGCGCGATCAGCGCGATGTCGATCGGCGACAGCGCCTCGAAGCCGGGCAGGCTCGCGAACAGGCGGCCCACGGCGACCGACAGCGAGGCCGACGACGACAGGCCGGCGCCCTGCGGCACGTCGCCCGCGATCGCCATGTCCATGCCCTGCACGGGCAGGCCGCGCTTCACGAACTGCTCGACGACGCCGCGCACGTAGTTGGCCCACATCGGCTGGTCCACGCGGCCGATCGGGGCGTCGAGGTCGTATTCGTCGAGAGCGTCGCCGTAGTCGGCCGCCACGACGCGCACCTTGCGGTCGCCGCGCGGCTTGGCGGCGATGGCGGTGCGGTAGTCGATGGCGCACGGGAGCACGAGGCCGTCGTTGTAGTCGGTGTGCTCGCCGATCAGGTTGACGCGGCCCGGGGCCTGGACGAACAGCGTAGGGGCGGTGCCGAATGCGGTTTCGAAGGCGGCGGCGGTGCGGCTATTGCGTGAAATGAGGCGGTTATCTTGCATGTCAGGTCGTTTGGTTGGATTCGGTGTCGAGGTAGTGCACTTCGGATTGCGCGCGCAGGCGTTCGGCCGCCTGTTCGGGGGTCAGGTCGCGCTGGGCTTCGGCCAGCATCTCGAAGCCGACCATGAACTTGCGCACCGACGCGGAGCGGAGCAGCGGCGGGTAGAAGTGGGCGTGCAGCTGCCAGCCTTCCGCCTCTTCGTCTGGAATACCGTACGGGGCGCCGTGCCAGCCCATCGAGTACGGGAACGAGGTCTGGAACAGGTTGTCGTAGCGGGTGGTCAGGCGCTTCAGCAGCACGGCCAGGTCGGCGCGCTGGGCCGGCTGCAGCTCTTCCAGGCGGCGCACGGCGAAGCGGGGCAGGACCAGCGTCTCGAACGGCCACGCGGCCCAGTATGGGACGATGGCGACCCAGTGCTCGGTCTGGACGACCACGCGTTCCTGTGCGGCGATCTCGCGCTCGGCCACGTCCAGCAGCAGGCGGCGGCCCTGTTCGGCGTGGTAGGCCTTCTGCTGGCGGTCTTCGGCGGCCGGCAGGTTCGGGACATAGCTGGTCGCCCAGATCTGGCCGTGCGGGTGCGGGTTCGAGCAGCCCATCACGGCGCCCTTGTTCTCGAACACCTGGACCCAGCGGTATTTGGCGCCCAGCTCGGCGGCCTGTTCGCACCACGTGTCGATGACGCCTTCCAGCGCCGGCAGCGACAGCTGCGGCAGCGACTTCGCATGGTCGGGCGAGAAGCAGATCACGCGGCTCCTGCCGCGCGCGCTCATCGTCTGGAACAGCGGGTCCGTGCCCTCCGCGGCTTCCGGGGTGTCCGGCATCAGCGCGGCGAAGTCGTTCTCGAACACATAGGTGCCCGTGTAGTCGGGGTTCTTTTCGCCGTTGACGCGGGTATTGCCCGGGCACAGGTAGCAGGTCGGGTCGTGCGACGGCTTGGCCGAGCGGTCGACGGCTTCCTGTTGCCCCTGCCACGGACGCTTGGCGCGGTGCGGGGACACGAGGACCCAGTCGCCCTGCAGCGGGTTGTAACGGCGGTGCGGATGGTCGGATGGATTGAACATGGTCTTCTTCTGCGATTCGGAAATAGGATGCTCGAAAAGCCACGACCGGGCGGCGCGGCGCGCGTACCGGTGGAAGCAGAGGCTGGCGCCGGTGTCTGGGGCCATTCTACCGTCGGTCGCGCCGCGCACGGCTGCACAGGCGTGTGGGCTTTTCCTGAGGCAAGAAGCTTAACGTGATGCCGGGAAAGGAGTTATACCCAATGCAAGGGCAAATATCCTGTTTTTATATGGCAAAGGCTCAATGCGGCCGTTGCAATCGAAGCAACAGCCAGGCGATGGCCCCCGTGACGAGGGCGGTAAAGCCCAGCACGAGCCAGAACCCGTGCGGATGCTGGGACAGCGGCACGCCGCCCACGTTCATGCCCAGCAGGCCTGCGATCAGGTTGATCGGGAGGGCCATCACCGTCACGATGGTCAACAGGAACAGGCTGCGGTTATTGTCCTCGTTGACCCGGGCCGCGATCTCTTCCTGCAGCAGTTTGATTCGTTCGTGCAGTGCGGCCAGGTCGGACAGCACGACCGTGAATTCCTCGGTCGACTGGCGCAGCTCCTGGCGGTCTTCCGGCGCCACCCAGGCCGGAGGGCGCTGCAGCAGGCGGAAGAGGGCGGCCGGTTCCGGCGCCAGCAGCCGCTGCAGCCGGACGAGCACCCGCCGTAGCGCGCCCAGGTCTTCGCGCCGGCGCGTGAGGCGGCCGGCCAGCAGCTGGTCCTCGGCGGTGTCGACCCGCGCGACGGCATCGCGCACGATGTTGACGAGGACGTCGGCCTGGTCGCGCAGCAAATGCACCAGCAGCTCGACGCTCGACCGCAGCGGCGCGCCGTTCAGCACATCCTGGCGCAGGCGCTCGATGGATTCCAGCGGCTTGCGCCGGGCCGTGATCACGCCGTGCGGCGTCACGTGGACCCACAGCGTGGAGATCTCGGCCGTGTCGACCGAAAAATTATGCAGGACGTCGTTGACGACGGCGATCAGGGCGCCGTCCGCCATTTCGATGCGGGTGGAGCGCGAGCCCTGGTGCAGCGTCTCGTAGAATTCCTCGGGCAGGCCGGCGTGGGCGCGCAGCCAGCGCTCGCTGGCCGCATTCGACAGGTTGAAGTGCAGCCAGACGAACTGCCCGGGGACGGGGGCGTGCAACCAGGTCTCGGCGTCCTTCGCGTCGACGGACACCGCTTGCGCGGCGTCCTGCAACAGGAAGCCCCAGACCAGCCCCGTCACGTCGGAGCCGTAGTTGAACGCCGGTGTCGCCATCATCCATCCCATGCAAGCCAGAGGTGACGGCATTGTAGAGCATCTCGCTCCGTCGTTCCCGCGAAGGCGGGAACCCAAGTCGTACGCACGCCGCTTACGTTCAACGCGGGTGGTGCGCATGAAAAATTGGGCTCCCGCCTGCGCGGGAGCGACGATGGATATTACGCGGACAAGGTCGTGTCGTACCGCTTCCCGCCGATCATGACGTTCGCCAGCTTCAGCCCCCGCACGTTATATGTGTACCACGGATGCGCCGCGTTGACGGGCGTGCCGAAGTCGCAGTCCGTGATCGTCACATCGCGCACCGGCAGCACGGCCGGCGCCGGCGCCGGCCCGTTGTAGTCGGACGCCACCGGACCGAGGATGACGAACGCCTGGAAGCACGACGCGAGCGACCCGTCCTTCGTCTTCACGTTGCCCACCTTGACCTTCGAGATGTGCACGTTGCGCACCTCGGGCGGGCGCACGCGCACGTTGTCCGCGCGCGGCGTGTAGTCGCAGTCGAACGTGACGACGGCCCCGGCGGCCGTGGCCACCGTCCTCGAGGCGATCGGGGAGCCGGGCAGCGACGCATAGAACGACGGCGACGTCTGCACGCCGTTCGGGATGCTCACGTTGCGGACATAAAAATTGCGCAGGAAGCCGCCGCGGTTCATGTTGGTCTTCAGGCGGATCGCCGTGTTCAGCGGGTTCGTCGCCCAGTTCATGTTCTCGAACACGAGGTCCTGCGCGTACACGTTCTGGATGCCGCCCGCCATCTCGCTGCCCAGCGTGACGGCGCCGTGGCCGCTCTGCATCGTGCATTTCTGGATGACGATGTTCTGCGACGGGCCGTACTGCGTGTCGAGGTTCTTGCCCGCCTTGATGGCGATGCAGTCGTCGCCCGTGTTGAACTGGCAGCCTTCCACGAGCACCGTGTCGCACGCTTCCGGATCGAAGCCGTCGCTGTTCGGCCCCAGGCTGTTCGCATGCACCTTGCGGATCGTGAGGTTGCGGCACGCGACCGGGTGGTGCTGCCAGAACGGCGTGTGGATGACCTGGTAGCCTTCCAGCAGCACGTTCGTGCACCCGATCAGCTGGATCATCGGCGGACGCAGGTAGTGGCCCACGCCGAACACGCGCTTCGCCAAGGGCACGCCCGCTTCCGACAACGCGGGCAGGTACGCGTCGTCCGCGCGCCACTTGTCGCCTTCGCCCTGGATCAGCCGGCGCCTTTCCTCCGACAGCCCAGGGGCCACGTCGGCCAGCGACTTCGGATTCAGTTCGTTGACCTGGTTCTGCGCCAGTTTGCCGGGCACGTAGTTCGGCGACTTGTCCTGGGCGACGGAGTTGATCGTCGCGTTCTTGCCCTTCCACGTCCACCAGCAGTCGGCGCGGCCGGGGAACGGCACGCCGCCCTGGCCGTCGAGGATGGCCGTCCAGTCGTCGCCGGTGAGGGCGATGTTGTCCTGGTTGCGCGCATAGACCATGGGCGAATAGTTCAGGCAGTCGTTGCTCTGCCAGCGCGAGACGACCAGCTTGCCGTTCGGGCCGCAGTCGACGTCGCCGTATTTCGCGTAGTCGGCCGGATCGTTGCTGAAATAGACGTGCGCGCCGCTCGCGAGGTGCACGTTCACGTTCGACAGCAGCACGATCGGGCCCGCGCAGAACCAGTCGCCCTTCGGGATCACGACGCGGCCGCCGCCCTCGGCGTGGCATTTCTCGATGGCCGCCCTGAACGCGGCGTAGCAGTCGTGCGCGCCCGGCGCGGGCGTTGGCAGGTCGGCCTGGTCCTCGAACGACACCCACGCCTTCACGGGCACGAGCTTGCACGGCGCGGCGCCGAAATCGGTGACGAGATACTCCGCCTTGCGGAACTTGACGGGGTTGGCGAGGCGCTGCGCGATGCCGGCCGCTGCCTTCCACGGATCGGGAACGGCCGCCGCCAGCGCCCGCCCGGGCCCCGACAGTGCGAGTCCGGCGACGGTCGCGGTTTTCAAAAAGCCGCGGCGGGCGTCGAATGATTGCTTCATGGTGTCTCCGTCATTCAAGGATGTTGTCATATTCGCCGAGGTAGACGTCGGCGGGGACGGGCCGTTGGCCTGGCGGTGCGAACGGCGTGCCGGCCAGGTTGTCCCAGTAATCGTCCGAGCTGAATTGCGCGGGGCGGTGCGCCAGCGTGCCGTTGCGGTTCCATTCCGACCACGGCGTCGTCTTCTCGAAATGCGGGCCGATGCGCGAGCGCAGGATCACGGCCTTGCCGACCGTCTCCAGCGTGCGCCGGCGGATCGTGCCGTTCGGCGCCTTGTACACGTCCACGTCGCCCAGCCGGCACGTATAGCCCTCGACGGGGATGAAGCCGTACGGCGTGCAGCGCTCGTTATGGAACCATTGGCGGGCAAAGTAGAACTGCGTGTTCGCCGCGCCCGGCGCATCGCTCGTGAAGCGGCAGCCGTCGAACACGAAACCGTACTTCGCGCGGCGGTTCGTGTCCGGCGCGGCCACGTACGACGCGGCGCGGCCGCCGATGGCGTGGATGTCGCAGTCCTTGAAGACCGCGATGGTGTCGCCGAAGATGAAGTCGACGTCGCCTTCGATGTGCGTGTCGTGGAAAAAGCTGCGCACCGTTGCCGTGCCGTCCTGCGAGCTGAGGAACAGCGTGTCCTGCAGGCCGAGCAGGCGCACGCGCTCGAACTGCGCCTTGTCGGCGCCGTCGACGCGCAGCGCGACGGCCTGGTGGTGCACGCGGCTGCCGCCCGTCGTGTCGGGGCAGTTGTCGCCTTTGCACTCCGCATGCGCGACCGCACCGTCGCGGTTGTACGCGTTCTCGATCGTCAGGTTGCGGGCCTGGAAGCCGTTCGCGCGCACCCACACGGTCGCCGAGCCCGTCGTCTGCAGGGCGGGCAAATCCTTCAGCGCGTCGACCATCGCCCGCACGCCTGGCGCCGCGTGCTCGAATTCGGCGGCGTAGCGGCTGCGGTAGGCAGCGCCCGTCGTCGAGGCGTCCAGCGCGGCGCTGATGCGCACGGCCTGCGGGTCGGCGCCGGCGCCATCCAGGGTAATCGGCGGGGCGCCCGGCGGCACGTAGACGAGTTCCTGGTACGTGCCGGGGGCGATGCGGATGACGATGCGGCGCGTACCGCCCGCCGCCACGGCGCGGTCGACGGCCGCTTGCACGGTGGCGAAACGGGTCGCTCCGTCCGCCGGTGCGCGCGCATCGACCGTGTAGTCGGCATGCAGTGGCGCGCCGGTCGCGAGCGGATCGGCCAGCGGATCCCACGGCTCGATGCGTTCGTCGCCGACGGGGCCCACGTACTTCAGCACCTCGCGGTAGTCGTAGGCGCGCGCCTGCTCGGCCGTCAGCTGCGGGCGCCCGGAACGGACCGCCGGCTCGGGAAACGGCAGGAACCGCCCGGCGCAATCGGCGGCGGCGCCGAACGCGCCCTGCACGCGCGCATGTTCCCGTTTGATGTCCGACCCGGCGGCGATCGCCACGTCCTTCAAGTCCAGCACGAGCGGATGCGCGTCGTCATATCCCTGCAGCAGGATGCGCCCCGGGGTCGTGCTGCGCACCCGCTCCATGCGGATGGCGGCGTAGTCGGGGATGAGCGCACCCGGTTGCGCCGGCTGTTCGTAATGCGTCGTGATCTCGATGGGAGAGCGGATGCCGCGCAGGCACACGTCGCGGTAGACGATGCCGTGGACTCTACCGCCGCGCATGTCGTTGCTCTTGATACGCAGGCCGGACGTGGTTCCGTCCATCGCCAGGTCGTCGACGAGGACGCGGCGCACGCCGCCGTTCGTCTCGCTGCCGATGGACATGCCGTGGCCGCTGTAGAAGCGGTTGTGCAGGATCGAGACGTTCTCGGTCGGCCCGTTGCCGCCGGCCTTGATCGCCACGTTGTCGTCGCCGGTGCGGATGATGCTGTGCGCGATGGTCACGTTGCGCGACGAGATCGGGTCGATGCCGTCCGTGTTGCGCGCGTCGTGGGGCGTGTCGATGACGACGCCCCACGCGGTGAAGCCGTCCACGTTGTTCAGCGTGACGTGGAAGTTTGGGGAATTTTTCAGCGTGATGCGATACAGGGTGACGTCGCGCGCCTTGTCGGCCTGGATCAGGCGCGGCACGTTCTGGCGGGTCTTCTCCTTTTGCGCGCGGCGGGCGATCTGCCACCAGGTCTCGTCCTTGCCCGCGATGCGCTGTCCGCCCTGGCCGTCGATGGTGCCGGTGCCCATGATGCCGGCGCCGCGCACGCCGTCGAGCAGGATGAACGGCCGGCAGCCGCGGCCCGATGCATCGTTCGTGCCGCACGTGCCGGCGCCGCGGTCGAACAGGCGCGGGTCCGTGCTGGCGTACAGCGTGGCGCCTTTGTCGACGAGCAGTGTGACGCCGTCGCGCAGTTGCAGTGGCCCGGCCACGAAGCTGCGCTTGTCGTTACTGGCCGCGAGCACCACGGCGTGGCCGGGCGCGCACTTGTCGATGGCCGCCTGGATGCGCGCGGCATCGTCGCGGCCCGCGTTCGTGGTCGCGCCGATCAGGACCGCGCAGGCCGGCGGGACGACCGGCTCGCGCACGTCGCGCGTGTCCTGTGCGTGCGCCTGCGCGCCGGCGAGCGCGCAGGCGAGCAGGGCGAAGCGCCTCAACGCTTGCCCCCGTCCCTGAAGTAGGCCGCCGTCTCCGGCCGCGCCGCCACCAGCTCGCGCTCGACCATCCGCGCAAAGAAGTCCGCGCCCTTGGTGCCGAGGTGCGTGCGGTCGAACGCCGTCTTCGCGGCGCCGGCCGGTTCGACCTTGTTCGGATCCGCAGGCATCCCGTAGCCCGGCGGACGCGGAACGACCGCCAGCGTATCCGCTTCATCCTGGCCCATGGCCTGGACGGCGGCCACGCTATCCCGGTTCAGGTCCAGCAGCACGGCGTGTTCCTGCGCGGCCGCGCGCCGAGTCGCCTCGGCCCACGGCGCCAGGTCATTGCCGAGATACGCGCCCTTGAACGTGCGCCGGGTCAGCGGCGTGACGAGCACCGGCACGCCGCCCAGGTCCCGCGTCTCCCGCGCATAGCGCGCCATGTTGACGGGGAACTGGGTGACGAGGTCGGTCGAGCGCCCCGGCTTGCCCGGCTGGTCGTTGTGGCCGAACTGCACGAGCACGTAGGTGGCCTTGAACGACGCGCCGTCCTTCAGCATGCGCTGGACTTCGTCCCAGCGGCCCTCGGCGCGGAAGCTGCTGGTACTGCGGCCGCCCCGCGCGAGGTTCACGCAAGTGACGTCCGGCGTGAAGCGCGCGCAGAAGGCGTCGCCGTAGCCGCTCTTCGTGGCCATCGTGGAGTCGCCGACGAGGATCACGCGGATAGGCGCGTCGGCGGCGCTGGCCTGGCCGGCCAGGATGAGGCCGGCCAGGACGATACGTTTCAGTAGTGTCGCTTGCATTGCGATTACTCGAAATCGTAGCTGACGCGCAGGTTCCACGAGCGACCGATCGGATTCGCGACGCTGCTCAGGTAACCGCTGCTGTAGATCGTGTTGTTGGTGATGGGCGGGGCCTTGTCGAACAGGTTGGTGACGCCGGCCGTGATGCGCACCTGCTTCTGCACGCGGATCGAGCCGGTCAGGTTCCACGTCGAGAACGACGGGATATCGCGGTAGTACGCCGACGTGACGGCGGTGTTGGCGTCGCGGTAATGGCTGTTGAAGTTGTTCGTCAGCTGCGCCGAGTAATCGCCGCTCTGCCACGACAGGCGCAGGTTGTGCTTCCAGCGGAACGTGATGATCGGGTAGCTCGACGTGGTGCCGTTGCTGGCCCAGCCGAACTGGCCGACGTTGGACATCCACGGGCCGTTCGGCACGAGCTGGTTGTCGAAGCGGGTCAGGTAGGTGCCGTCGATGGCGGCGCCGAACGTTCCGAAGCGGTTGCGCGCGATCTCCCAGTGGGCCGACACGTCGACGCCGCCCGCGATCTGGCCACCCAGGTTCATCGTCGTGTTGTTGATGTAGGCGAGCGAGCCGTCCGCATTACGCACGAACAGGTTCTTGTAGTCGGCGTAGTTCGTGAAGTAGACGTTCTCCGGCAGGTTGGCCAGCATGTCCTTCATGTTAACCTGCCAGTAGTCGAGCGACGCGGTGAACGAGTGGGACGGTTCGAACACGACGCCCAGCGTGCCTCCCTTGGAGCGCTCCGGCTTCAGCTGCGAGTTCGAACCGGTCAGCTTGTTCAACTTGGCGTTGCAGACATCGGCGGCATCCACGCCGGGCACCGCCGTGCCGGTACCCGGCATGGTGATGGACGGGCCCGGGCACAGGACCGGATCGTCCCAGCGTCCCGCCGTCGTCGTGTTGGCGACGGTGGTGCGGTAGCCATAGCGGTCGAACAGTGTCGGCGCGCGGAAGCCCGTGTTGGCCGAGCCCCGGAACATGATGGTCTTGGTCGGCTGCCAGCGGAAGCTGATCTTGGGCGTGAAGGTCGAGCCGACGTCGCTGTATTTGTCGACCCGCACGGCGCCGTTCAGCGTCAGGGTCTTGGTGACGGGGGCGTCCACCTCGCTGTACACGCCGATGATGTTGCGTGCGCTTTCTCCGTGCGCCGGGACGACCTTCGCATAGGTGATGTCGGCGGCCGGTGCCAGCTTGGTGTCCTCGTTGGTATCGCGGTGGATGTCGGCGCCGATCGCGATCGCGAGGTCGCCGCCGGCGAGGGCCATCAGCGATTTGCTGATGTTGCCGTCGATGCCATAGTAAGAGCTCTTCGAGCTGCGGTTCTGCATGCCGTCCGCGGCGATCGAGTCGAGATAGTCGAGGCCCGCCTGATCCTGCAGGCCGAACGGGTTCAGCGTTCCGTTCGCCAGGCCGTTGATCAGGCCGATGCCCGAGAAGTAGCCCGACTGGAAATAGCCTTTGCGCTGGGACAGCCCGTAGCTCATGCCGGCCCGGTAGTCCCAGGTGCCGACATGGCCGTCGGCGGAAACCAGCAGCCGCTGGTTGATCTGGTTGTCCCGGGTCACGGCCGGCCCGCGGTCGGCCACCGCCCAGGACACGGTCAGCGGCTGGTTGGTGATGCCGGCGACGGCCGGCACTCCGCCGCTGCCGCCCGGATACCATTTGCTGCTCGATGGCAGGATCGCCTTTGCGCTCCCGACGGCGACCGCCTGCGTCGGGTTCTTGTAGCCGAAGATCGATTCGTCGCCGCGGGTGTATTCGACGGTAACGGTGTTGTCGGCGTCGATCCGCTTGGTCGCTCGCGCGTACATCGTCAGCTGTTTGTTCGGGTGCAGGGCCGAGCCATAGGTGTCGTCGTCCAGTACACACGTGCTCTTCGCGCCCTGGACCGAATAGGGGCTCAGGCAGCCGCTCGCGTAATACGGGTTGGCGGCGTTCTTGTTGGCCGAACTCGTGAAGTTGGCGGGTGTCGCGTACCCGCCGGAGGCGGCGCTGCGCGGCAGGCCGATCGCCGCCATCGCCGCGTCGTCCGGAATGAAGCCGGTGCGGTCCGACAGCTTCAGGCGGCTGCGCTGGTGGAAGTCGACGGTGCCGTAGATGTTCCAGCCGTCGCGCGCGAGGTTGCCCTTGCCGAACGTGGCCTGGATGCGCTGCTCGTCGCCGCCGCCGCGGCGCTGCGGCTGCACGAGCTGCACGGTGACGTTGCCGCCCTCGACTTCGCGCTTGGTGATGAAGTTGACGACGCCGCCGATCGCGTCCGAACCGTAGATCGACGACGCGCCGTCGCGCAGGATCTCGACGCGTTGCAGCGCGCTGATCGGGATGACGTCGAGGTTGGCGTAGCCGTCGGCGATGGCCTCGTTGGCGAGGCGGCGGCCGTTCAGCAGCACGAGGGTGCGGTTCACGCCCAGGCCGCGCAGGTTGATGTTGGTGCCCGAGCCGGCGTTGGACGGCTGCAGCGACGCCGACTGCGGCAGCGCCATCATCACGTCGGCCAGCGTGGTCATGCCCTGCTTGACCAGTTCCTCGGCCTTGATGGTCGTGACGGGCAGCGCTTCCTCAGTGGCCATGCGCTTGATGCTGGAGCCGGTGACTTCGACGCGCTGGATCGGCGCGTCGCTTTGCTGTGCCTGCGCCTGCTGGGCGAGCGAGAGGACCGCGAGCGCGATCGAGGACATGACGAAATGGCGGGGCGGGGTGCTGCGGGGGTATTTCATGAAGCTGTCTCCTGTTTTTATGTCGATGACGTGTCGGCGTCCGCAGGGGGGAGCGGCGCCGATGGTTGCTTCTTACAAAACCAGCCTGGCGAGGTCGAGCCACATGTGCGTTGCGTGCGGCCCTGTGTTGGAATCAATTCTAGATTGGTCTGACCACAAGATCAATGTGGCCAGACCAGATTATGAGGAGTATGTGCTGGAAAAGCAACACATATGATGACTGATCTCGGTTTCGATCTCAGTTTGCGCCGGCTTTCAGCGCGATGCGGACGGGGTGCGCGGCACGGTTGGCCTCTGCCGCCACGTAGGCCTGCCACGCCGCCTTGGACGTGATGCGGCCGGCGCGGTCCCACGCGGCGCCGACCCAGTAGCGCAGCGGCTTGCCCGATTCCACGCGGGCCAGCACGAGGTCGTTCAGCGCGTCCTGCGCGAAGCCGGTCGACGCGGGCAGCACGACGGCCGTGCCGAACGCGCCGTTCGAGGCCTGCTCGACCCATTGCAGCAGCGCGTGGTTCGCATCGTCTTTCACGAGCGCGATGCGCGGTTCCTGCTTCCGGTCGGACGGCGTCTTGTTGAGACCCACGGCGACCGTCAGCGCGGACGGTCCGCTGAACGTGAACGTGCTGTCGATCTGGTCGAGCTGGTGGCCGGCGTCGACGGTGAAGCGCTTGGTTTCCGTGATCTGGGTGCCGGCCGCATTCCACGCGGCGTACGACAACTCGAACACGGCGCGGATCGGGCCATTGGCCAGCACCTTCCAGCCGGCCCAGTTGCCGCTCGTATAAAGCTGTTTGCCGTCCCACACGCCCGTACCGCCGGCCCCGCGCGAGCGGCCGACGTTGTACATGTCCATGCCTTCGCCTTCGTCCTTGTGGTAGTGGTCGTGGCCCTTGTTGTACCAGCGGTCGACGATGGGATAGTCCACGCGCTTGAACCAGATATCGAGGCCGCTCGTCTCCAGCACTTCCTTGCCGCTGCCCGGCGCGGCCGGTGCGGCGAGGGCGGGGCCGTAGGTGCGGTGGCCGATGACGTCGTTCTCCCACGCGAAATCGTCCAGGCGTTCCGGCACGTAGCGCGCGAACGCCTTCGGTGCGAACGGCGGCGTGAGCGCGTCGTTCTTTTCGACGACGAACGTCGCCGTCTTTTCGCCGGGCTTGAAGTCGTGCTGGAACAGCAGTTCGCCGTACGCCGCGCCGACGCCGTGCGGGTCCTTGGCCAGCGGCGCCACGTTCGTCACCTGGTAGGGCAGCAGGTGGCCGGCCGCGTCCTTCACGGCGAGGTGCTGGATCAGCGCGCCGGGCAGCGCGGCGTTCACGTCCTGCCACGGGATGACGATCGTCTCGGATGGACGCGCGGCGTCGAGGTCGTGGGTCACGGTAACGGTGAGGCGGTCGGCAGCGCCGGCGCTCGCGGACAGCACGAGGCCTGCGGCGCAAAACATTGTTTTCGCTTGCATGTTCCAGGCTTTCATCGAAGAGGTGTCAGGGATGTTCGCGGTAGCTGGTCTGCCCGCCGTCCTTCGGCACGTAGTGATACGTGCGGACGCGGAACTGGATGTCGATTGCCGGGTTGTTCAGCAGCCGGATCATCTCCGCGCCGGCCAGCAGCATCGGACCGTAGCCGTGCATCGCCGCCGTGCTGGTGGGGCGGTTGTAATAATAGACCTGGTCGCTCGCGAACGTCGTGCCCACGCATGTGCCTTCCACGCGGCCCTGGGCATCGATGCGCGCGGACAGCGCGTTCCAGCCGGCCTGCGCGATCGAGCCGTACGTCGTCGGGCTGATCCAGCCTTCGTTGACGGCATGCGCGAGCACGTACACGAACATGGCGCTGGCCGACGTCTCCAGGTACGAGTCGTCGCGGTCGATCATCTGGTGCCACATGCCCGCGCCGGACTGGCGTTCGGCGATGCCGCGCAGCGTTCTTTTCAGCTGCGCCATCACCTTCGGATAGCCCGGGTGGTCCTTCGGCAGCACGTCGAGGACGTCCGACATGGCCAGCACCGCCCAGCCGTTCGCGCGCGCCCAGTAGAAGCGCGGGGCGTCGGGATTGTTGGCGTTCCAGCCGTGCGTGTACAGGTTGCGCTGCGGGTCGAACAGGTAGTCCGTCATCTGCAGGACGTTCTTCACGGCGTCGTCGAAGTACGCGCGGTCGCCCGTCATGCGGCCCAGTTCGGCCAGCGCGGGGATCCCCATGTACATGTCGTCGGCCCACAGCGACGCGGCCTGCGGGCGCTGGCGCGCGAGGGTGCCGTCCGGGAGGCGGAACTGGCGCTTGGCCACCCAGTCGCCGCACACCTTGATCTGCGCGGAGAGGTCGGGGCCGATGCCGGCCTGGCGCGCGCGCATCATCGCGGCGCACATCGAACCGGCGTCGTCGAGCGCGCGCGGATCGAGGAAGTGCGCGAAGCTGTTGGCGCGCTCGAGGTGGAAGCGCTGTTCCTGCGCGCGGAAGTAGGGGAGGCGGTCGGCGAAGAATTGCAGGTGGCGCTGCGTGAGGGCGGCATAGCGCCTGTCGCCCGTCGCGGCCGTGGCCTTCAGCAGGCCGGCATGCACGACGCCCATCTCGTAGGCCTGCAGGCCGAAGTCGGCGTCGCCCTTTTCGACGACGGCGTCCGCGACGGGCGTGCGGAAATCCGTGACCGGCGCGCCGCTGCCCTTGTGCACGATGCGGGTCGGCGTTCTGGCTGTCGACATAGCCGCGGATGCGCTGCAGCGACGCCGCGATCTCGGCGACGACCGGCTTCTTGTACGGCACCGGATACGTGCCTTCGGCCGCGTCGTTCGGGTTCTTGTTGTCTGGGTTACGATAAGGCCCCTCGGCATGCGCAGGGGCGGCAAGGCACGCGAAAGCGGCCAGGAAGGCGAGCAATCTGGATGGCGGCACCGTGTAGTCTCCGGTCGTTTTTTATATGGTGGACGTTTTCCGTCCTTTATTTGGCCAGACCATTCTAGGTTGGTCTGGCCACTTTTGCAAGGTGGACTAGCCGGGGTGTGTTGTTGGGTGGCATACTGGACTTCCCACGACGAGGCGGAGGCCAGGATGCGCAGGACGATACGTTGGATGGGTACGGCGTTGCTGCTGGCCGCATGCGCGGCGCGGCCCGTGAACACGCCCTTGCCGGAGAGCTACACGGCCGAGACGACGTACGCGAAGCTGGCGCCTCGATATCCGTTCATCCGCATCGCGAGCCGCGCGGTGCCGCCTTCAGTGCGGGCCGTCACGGACGTCACCTATGTACGCCGCAGACATGGCGACCTGAGGCACGACCTGAAACTGGACCTGTACCTGCCCGCGGCGGCGGGCACGGCGCCGCGCCCGGCCATCGTCTTCGTGCACGGCGGCGGCTGGCGCGCGGGCGTGCGCGCGAACTTCGCGCCGATGGCGATCCGCATGGCGGAGCGGGGCTATGCGGCGGCCACCATCAGCTATCGCCTGGCGCCGGAAGCGCCATACCCGGCCGCGATCCACGACGCAAAGGCAGCCGTGCGCTGGGTGCGCGCGCACGCGGCGGACTACGGCATCGATCCGGGCCGCATCGCCATCGCGGGCGGCTCGGCCGGTGGCCAGATCGCGGCGCTGACGGGCGTGACGAACGGAGAATCCCGCTTCGATCCGGACGGAGGAAAGGTGTCGAGCGACGTGCAGGCGATCGTCAACATCGACGGCCTGTCGGATTTCACATCGGAAGAAGCGCGCAAATACGAAGACGACCCGGCGAAGCAGCCTTCGTCCGCCGGCGCGTGGTTCGGCGGCCGCTACGCGGAGAAGGCGGCGCTGTGGCGCGACGCGTCGCCGCTGTATCACGTGAAGGCGGGCACGCCGCCCATGCTGTTCATCGTCAGCGCGCAGCGGCGTTTCAGCCTCGGGCGGGAAGAGATGGCCGGGAAACTGCGGGTGCTGGGCGTGCCGAACCGGGTCGTGCCCGTGCCCGACACGCCCCACAGCTTTTGGCTGTTCGATCCGTGGCTGGCGCCGACGGTGGAGGCGGCGGATGCGTTCCTGAAGGAGGTCATCCCGCCCCGAACGGATTCTCCAGGCTCGCCGCCGGCTGCGTGAACCACTTCGGTCCGTTCGCCGTCATGTAGAAATGGTCTTCCAGGCGGACGCCGAATTCGCCCGGCACGCAGATCATCGGCTCATTGGAGAAGCACATGCCCGGCTCCAGCGCCCGGGTCTCGCCGCCGACGAGGTAGGGGCCTTCGTGGATGTCGAGACCGATGCCGTGGCCCGTGCGGTGCGGCAGGCCGGGCAGCTTGTAGCCGGGGCCGAAGCCGTTGGCCTCGAGCGCGCGGCGCGCGGCCTTGTCGACCTCTTCGCACGGCATGCCCGGCTGGGCCGCATCGAACGCCGCCCGCTGCGCCGCCTTTTCCGCGTTCCAGACGAAGCGCTGGCGCTCGGACGGTTCGCCGAACACGTACGTGCGCGTGATGTCGGAGATGTAGTTGTGGACCTTGCAGCCCGTGTCGATCAGCACCGTGTCGCCCCGTTGCAGGGTCTGCACGTAGCTGACGCCGTGCGGGTACGCCGTCGCCGCGCCGAACAGCACGATGCAGAAATAGGAGCCGCTCGCGCCGACCTTGCGGTGCGCGAGATGGATGAATTCCTCGACTTCCTGCGTCGTGATCCCTTCGTGCAGGATGGACGCCGCCGCCACGTGCACGGCCATCGTCATGTCCATCGCGCGCTGGATCAGCGCGATCTCCGCGTCCGACTTGCGGCTGCGGCAGTGCGACGTGACCGGGTGCGCGTTCCGCAGGGTGTAGCCATCGGTCGCGGCGCGGATCGCGTCGAACAGGAACAGCGGCGTGCCGTCGTCGATGGCGAGCACGCTGCCGGCCCCGATCCCGCGCTGTTCCAGCACGGCGCGCAGGCGCGCGGCGGGACGCTCGTGCTCGTCCCAGACGGCGATGTCGCCGTCGACGACCATGAAATCGCGGATCGTGCTTTCCTCGAACGCGGGCGCGATGTAGACGGGGCCGCCCTGCGCCGGCAGGATGGCGCCCACCATGCGTTCGCTGGGGCTCCATCTCGTGCCCGTGAAATAGGTCAGGTTGCTGCCGGCGTTGAGGTAGACGGCGTCGACGCCTTGCGCCGCCATGAACGCCTGCGCACGTTCGATGCGCCCCCGGTGCTCGGCCAGCGCGATGGGCACGGCGCCCGCGGTCATGTCGTCCAAGGCGTCGAGCGCTGCCTGCTTGTCGGTGCCACCAATATTCATGTTTTTCATTACCTCATTCAAAGTCCGACAGCGCCCGCGCGGTCGCGGGCATGATGGGTGTCCGGGCATCCTCGTGGGACCACCCGAACAGGAAGGCGCACGCCGCGCCGCAGGTCTTGCCCTGGCATGGCCCCATGCCGACGCGGGTCGCCAGTTTCGCTTCGCGCCAGTCGCGGTGCGGCAGCAGGCGGGCCTGGGTCACGTCCTCGCAGCGGCACACGATCGTCTCCGGGCCGCACATCGCCCGCAGCGACTCGTCCGGCGCGAACGTGCGCGCCAGCAGCGCCGCGAACGCGTGCGATGCGCGCCGCAGCGGCAGGTCGCGCCCGGACGGGGGCAGGCCCAGCGCGGCCAGCGCCGCGATGCGGCCCTCGGCGACGGCCTTGTCGACGCCGCCGATGCCCGTGCATTCGCCCGCGGCCCAGACGTCCGTGCGGCTCGTCCGCTGCGCATCGTCGACGCGGATCGCGCCGTCGACGACGTCGCACCGGAGTGCGCGCGCGAGGTCCGTGTTCGGGACGAGGCCGAAACCCGCAGCGAGGAAGTCGCAGGCATACTCGACTTCCTTGCCGCCGGCCCGGACGACCGCCGAGCGCACCGTGCCTTCTCCGTGCGCCGCGACGAGCGTGGCGCCCGTCACGTACGGGATGCCCCGCAGTTCGGCGAACAGCGACGCCGCCTGCAGGAACTTTTTCCCGTGCCGCGGCAGCAGTCCGAGCCCGAAGGCCGACAGGCGCGACCACGGCTGGTGTTCGACGATCGCGGCCACGTGCGCACCCGCGCGCAGCGCCGTCGACGCCGCCGCCAGCAGCAGCGGCCCCGTGCCGGCGACCACGACGCGGCGTCCGCACACCGGCATGCCGCCCTTGATCAGCGCCTGCAGCCCGCCCACGCTCGTGACGCCCGGCAGCGTCCAGCCGGGGAACGGCAGCGACAGTTCGCGGCTGCCCGAACACAGCACGAGGCGCTCGAACGGGACGGCGGCGCCGCGTCCGCCCGTCTCCACGAGCAGCGTGCTGGCGTCCACGCTGCCGATGACCTGGGTCCCCTGCATCACGGTGCAATCCGGGTGGCCGCGCAGGGCAGTCCACGCGCTGCGTGCGCGGGCGTCGGTCCAGCGCGCGGGGCCGCCGCGCCAGATCTGGCCGCCCGGCGCATGATTGTCGTCGATCAGGCAGATCCTTGCGCCGGCGTCGAGGGCGGTCCGTGCCGCGGACAGTCCCGCCGGACCGCTGCCGACGATGTGCAATACGGTCTTCACCAGTCGCCTCCCGTGTCGATGGTCATGCCGTCCGCGCAGATCGTCCTGCACGCCAGCTGGTTGGCGCAGCCGTCGACGGTCACGCGGCATTCCTGGCACTGGCCGATGCCGCAGAACGCGAACCGGGGCTGTCCCGTGACCGAACGCCGCGTGCACAGCGACCGGGCGGCGACGAGCGCCGCGACGACGGTGACGCCGCTCGGGACGGTGACCGCGACGCCGTCGACCAGCACGCGGCTCAGGGAATCAGGCGGGGACATGGGCGAACCTCGACGGTGAATAAGGGGCGGCGGCGATGGAAGCGGGCCGGCCCAGCATCAGGTCCGCCAGCAGTTGCGCGGTGCCGAACGCGGTGGTGACGCCGAGACCTTCGTGGCCCGCGGCAAGCCACACGCGATCAAGCGTCGGATGGCGGCCGATGACGGGCCGCCCGTCGTAGGTCGCGGGCCGCATGCCGGTCCAGCTGCGGATGATTTTCATGTCCGCGAGACAGGGCAGCAGCGCGATGGCCGAACGCAGCACGCGCGCCAGCACGCGCGGATCGACGTCCGCATGCGCGATCCCGTCCTGGCGGCAGGATCCGATCAGCCATTGGCCCGTGATGCGCGGCTGGACATTCGCCGCGACGGCGAGGGCGTCGCCGCCGGCTTCCGTTTGGCCCTCGGTTTGCCCATAATCCATGCTCACGACCTGGTGCGACAGCCGCCGCGGGTAGCGCGCCGTGATGGCGAGATGGCCCTTGCGCGGGAAGATCGGAATGTCCGGCAGCAGCCGCGTGACGGCGGTCCCCGTCGCGACGACGACGTCGCCCGCGGCGATGCGTTCGCCGTCGGCCAGCGTGACGCTGCCGTCGTCGACGCGGGCGACGGCCGTGCCGAAGCGCGTCCGCCCGCCCAGCGCGACGAGCGTGCCGGCGAGGTTGCGCGCGACGGCGGGCGGGTACACGACGCCGTCGCGCGCGACGCGCACGCCGCCCGCGAGGCCCGCGCGCAACGCGGGTTCCGCGCGCGCGAGCTGGACACCGGACAGTTCGGCCGCATCCCAGCCGCGCCGCGCCAGGCGCCCGGCGCGGACGCGCGCCTGGGCCATCTGGGCATCGTCCTCGGCGACCCACAGGGTGCCGCAGCGGACGTGTTCCGCGAGGCCGGCGCGGGTGGACAGGTACTCGTCCCAGCGCGCCAGCGACAGCAGGCACAGGTCGAGTTCATCGTCCGTCTCGTCGAGCGCGACGAGGTGGCCCATGCCGGCCGCCGTCACGCCGTTGCCTGGGTGGTTCGCATCGACGAGCAGCACGTCGCGCCCGAGCGCCTGCAGCTCCGCCGCGCAGGCCGCGCCGACGATGCCGGCGCCGACGACGATCACGTCCGGATGCTTCACGCCAGCGCGGGCAGGGCGGGGCGGTTGGCGATGGCGGCGCGGATCGTCTGCTCCACCTTCGCGCGGCGCTCGCCGGCCAGCGGCAGGCGCGGCGCGCGCACGCGCTCGTTCGAACCGATCGCGATCGCTTCCGCGAGCTTGATGTTCTGGACGAGGTAAGTCGACACGTCCAGGTCCAGCAGGGGGCGGAACCAGCGGTAGATGCGCAGCGCCTCGTCGTAGCGCCTGGCCTGGACCAGGCGCCAGATCGCCACGGTCTCCTCGGGGAACGCGAGGCCCACGCCGGCGACCCAGCCCTGCGCGCCCACCGTCAGCGCTTCGAACGCGAGGTTGTCGACACCGGTCAACAGGTCGAAGCGGTCGCCGAAACGGTTGATGATGTCGGTGCTGCGGCGGATGTCGTCCGACGATTCCTTGACGGCGACGAAACGGGGATCGTCCGCCAGTTCTTCCATGATCTCGACGGTCACGTCGACGCGGTAGGCGAGGCGGTTCGAATAGATCATGACCGGCAGGTCGCCGGCCTGCGCGATGGCGCGCAGCGTGGCTACCGTCTCGCGCGGGTCCGTGTGGTAGATCGTGCTCGGGACGACCATCAGGCCGTCCGCGCCCGCCCTGGCCGCCTTCTGCGCCAGCGCGCATGCATCCCGCGTGGACGCTTCCGCGACCGTCAGCAGCGCGGGCTTCGTGCCGGCCGCTTCCTTGCAGAGTTTCAGGACGTCGATGCGTTCGTCGTGCGACAGCATCGGTCCCTCGCCCAGCGAACCGCAGGCGATGAGGCCATCCACGCCGGCGTCCATCTGGATGCGGAAGCAGCGCAGCATTTCGTCATGGTCGAGCGCACCGTCCTCGTCGAACTTGGTGGTGACGGCGGGAAGAACACCTTTCCACATGGGGTTAGTCTCCTTTGCTTGAAAGGTCTCATGCTAGGCCTGTTTGGCGGCGGGGTCTTGCGTGAAGCGCTCGCCGGGGAAGCCGAAATCGGCACAGCGCCCGGCCGCCGTTTGCCATGCCGGCGCAAGCCGCCTATATTGGCGTCGGGGAGGACAATATGATCGACGACACTACCATCCGGGCCATCGACACCATCGGCATGCAGGCCGTGGAAGCGATCTTCGACGCGCTCGGCGACGTCGCATTCTTCGTCAAGGACCGGGACGGCCGTTATGTGAGCATCAACCGCACCATGGTGCGGCGCTGCGGAGTTCGGCACAAGAAGGATGTGCTCGGCAAGACGGCGCTGGAACTGTTCCCGCGCGCGCTGGCCGAGACGTATCTCGCGCAGGACCGGCAAGTCATCGCCAGCGGGACGGCAATCGACAAGCAGCTCGAACTGCACATCTACCCCGGCCGCAGCCGCGGGTGGTGCATCACGAAGAAGATACCGCTGTTCGGCAAGGATGGCGGCGTCGTCGGCCTGATCGGCACGTCGCAGGACCTCGGTTTGCTGGACGACCTGCACCCGGCGTACCGGCAGATCGCGCGGATCGCGCAGCACATCAGCGACAACTATCGGGAGAATATCTCGCTGAAGGCGCTGGCGGAGGAAGCGGGGCTGTCGCTGTCGCGCGTGGAACGGCTGTTCCAGAAAGTGTTCCAGCATTCGCCGCGGCAGCTGCTCGTGCAATGCCGGCTGGCGGCCGCGCGCACCCTGATCGAACAGGATCCGGGCGCGAAGATCGCGGAGATCGCGTACGAATGCGGCTACACGGACCACAGCGCGTTCAGCCGCCAGTTCAAGTCGTACGTGGGCATGAGCCCGACCGAGTACGGGCGGCAGATGAAGCAGGACTAGACGGGAATGCCCCATGCGAATGGGTCGCCTTCGTCGAACAGCAGCGTCGACTCGGCGCTGACCCAGGCCGTGCCGCGGATCGTCGGCGCGACGGTATCGCCCGCGCGGCGGTAGCTGCCTTCGAACACGCTGCCGATGATGCTCTCCTGGCGCCACACGGCGCCCTGTTCCAGATCGCAATCCGCGGCCAGGCAAGCCAGTTTCGCGCTGGTGCCCGTGCCGCAGGGCGAGCGGTCGTACGCCTTGCCGGGGCACAGCACGAAGTTGCGGCTGTCGGCGTTGAGAGATGGGGCGAACAGTTCCACGTGGTCGATCGGCGCGCCGCCGTCTCCCGCGATGCCTTGCGCGGCCAGCGCTGCCATGACGGCTTGCGCGAACGCCTTCAGCGCCGGGATGTTGGCCGGGGCGATGTGGAGCGCATGGTGCTTGATGAGGAAGAACCAGTTGCCGCCCCACGCGACGTCGCCGCGCACGGTGCCATGGCCCGCGACATCGACGTGGACGTCCTTGCGCGTCCGGTACGACGGCACGTTGTCGATGCTCACGGAACCGTCCGCGTGCAGCTCGGCCGTCACGACGCCGACGGGCGTATCGATGCGGTGGCGTCCGGCCGTGATGCGGCCGAGGTAGGCCAGCGACACGACGAGGCCGATCGTGCCATGTCCGCACATGCCCAGGTACCCGACGTTATTGAAAAAGATGACGCCCGCCGCGCAGTCGGGCGCATGCGGTTCGCACAGCAGCGCGCCCACGAGGACGTCCGAACCGCGCGGTTCGCACACGGTGCCCGTGCGGATGTGGTCGTGGTCGGCGCGCATCCGCGCGAGCCGTTCGGACAGCGGGCCGTTGCCCAGGTCCGGGCCGCCGTCGACGATGAGCCGGGTCGGTTCGCCGCCGGTGTGCGAGTCGATGATCGAGATTTTTTTCATGCCTGGAAGGCTAAACCCGGTCCGGCGGCGGGTCTTGTTGTTTTTCCGCGTCTTGATGAGGGAAAGCGGCACATCGTTTGGGGCCAGTCATGGCGTTGTGACAATCTGCAAGAATCCAATAAAAATTTCCCAATATCATTGAACGTTGCTGCGTCAATAGACCAGCAAAATCAATGTGTTACGGATAAATAACTAGGAAAGTCACAAAATGCATCCGACCTCATCCGGCGCCAGGGCCGACCACGCCAACAACGCCGACAAACTGTTCCTCGCCGTCCTGTGGGCGCTTGCCGCCACGTCGCTGGCGCTGGGGCTCGTGTACGACTCGCTGCTACTGGCCGTCGCCGCCGGCCTGCCGCTCGCCCTCGTGCCGAGCGCGCTGATCGCGGCCGCGCCGGGCAGCCTCGCCGCGCGGCTGTCCGTCGCGGTCGCGCTGATGCTGTTCTGCGCGCTGAACATCCACCAGGCACACGGCATGACGGAGCTGCATTTCGGAATCTTCGTCCTGCTCGCCTTCCTCGTCTGCTACCAGGACTGGCGCGTCATCATCGCCGCCGCGGGCACGGCCGCCGTCCACCACCTCACGTTCAACTATCTGCAGGAATGGGGCTATCCGACGCTGTGCTTCACGCATCCGGGCATCGGCATCGTGCTGCTGCACGCCGCGTACGTCGTCGTCGAGGCGGCCGTGTTGTCGTACCTGGCCGTCCGCCTGCAGCGCGAGACGACGGCCGTCGCGGCGAGCGCCGGCACCCTGCACGCCACCTTGCGGGCGATGCGCAGCAGCGCGGACCAGGTGGCGCGCGACATGGACCTGATCACGCAGACGTCCAGCGCGGTGGCGGCGGGCAGCGCCGGCCTGTCCGCGCGCGCTGCGGCGCAGGCCGCGCGGCTGGAACAGGCCGCGGCCGCGGTCGACCACCTGACGGCCACCGTCAAGCGCAACGTCGACCACGCGGCGCTGGCCGACGAGCTGGTGGCGTCGGCCTCCGCGCTGGCCGTGAAGGGCGGCGACGTCGTCGCGGACGTCGTGCAGACGATGGAAGCTATCCGCTCCAGTTCGCGCGAAGTGCAGGACATCGTCAACGTCATCGACGGCATCGCCTTCCAGACCAACATCCTCGCGCTGAACGCGGCCGTCGAGGCGGCGCGCGCGGGCGAGCAGGGGCGCGGTTTCGCCGTCGTGGCGGGCGAAGTGCGGAGCCTCGCCCAGCGCAGCGCGCAGGCGGCCAAGGAAGTCCGCCAACTGATCGGCGACTCCGTCGTGCGCGTGGACGCGGGCGGCCGGCTGGTGGACGAAGCGGGGCAGGCGATGCACCAGATCGTCGGCTCGGTACAGCGCGTGGCCGGCATCATGACCGCGATCTCGGGCGCGAGCCAGGAACAGCGCGACGGCATCGAGCAGGTGCGCGATTCGATCCGCGAAATCGAGCTGACGACGCGGCAGACGGCCGAGCTGGTCGGGCAGAGCGCGGATGCGGCCGAGACGATGTGCGCGCACGCGTCGTCGGTGGCGCGGGCGGTGGACACGCTGCGGCAACCGGAAGCGGCCGCGTAAGTGGAAATGCGCGCATTTTCGCGGCGTCAGCGCTGCTAGACTCGTCGGGTCAGCATTCGAGGGGGCCGCGATGAGCGCATACCGAGCCAGCAACGTCGTGTCCTTGCACGGCGATCCGATCTACCACCACACGGAAAGCACGCCGTGGACGCCGCCGCAGGGCGAGATTTGCCTGCAGCAGATTTCGGACCACATCGACCGCCACCTCGGGCCCGTCGATTGCGTGTTCCATGAACTGGTGTCCGACACGGTGCACATCGACGTCCATATCGTGAAGCCGACGGAGGCCTACCCGTTCATCCGGCTGGTCACGTCCGGCATGAGCGACCTGCCGATGGCGACGCCGCCGGACGCCGACGTCCCGCGCCACGCCGAGCTGATGATCACGCTCCCGCCGGACTGGAAGCTGGACAAGGAATCGTTCGAGGACGAGCGCTGGTACTGGCCCGTCCGGCTGCTCAAGACGCTGGCCCGGCTGCCGCACAAGTACGACACGTGGCTGGGCTGGGGCCACACGGTGCCGAACGGCGACCCGGCGGAGCCGTACGCGGCGGACGTCCGGTTCGACGGCTGCATCCTGCTGCCGTCGATCAGCGTGCCGGACGGCTTCCACCGGCTGCGTATCGACGCCGCCAAGGAGATCGCGTTCTTCGCGGTCATCCCGCTCTACAAGGAGGAACTGGCGCTGAAGCTGCGTGCCGGCGCCGAGAAACTGCTGGAGCGCTTCGACAAGAAGCACATCGACGACATGATCGATGCGCGCCGGCCGAACGCGGGCAAGAAGCTGTTCGGCTTTCTATGAGGCGGGGCCGGGCCGCGCGCGCTTCGCCAGTTCGCGGTCGAGCGCATTCGCGAACCGCTGCCGGTCCGCCTGGCTGAACGCGGCTGGTCCGCCCGTGTCGACGCCGCTGCTGCGCAATTCGTCCATGAACGCGCGCATCGTGAGCTGCTGCGCGATGGTGTCCTTCGTGTACCACTCGCCGCGCGGATTCAATGGCAGGCCGCCCTTGTCCAGCACGAGGGCGGCGAGGGGAATGTCGCCCGTAACCACGATATCGCCGGGCTGCACGCGCGCCACGATTTCGGCGTCGGCCGCGTCCGCGCCGGCAGGCACCTGCAGCGCGCGGATGAAGCGCGAGCCGGGCACGCGGATCAACTGGTTGGCCACGAGCGTGACGTTCAGCTGTACGCGGTCGGCCACGCGGAACAGGATGTCCTTGATGACGGCCGGGCAGGCATCGGCGTCGACCCAGATCTCCATGCTCAGCCGCGCGAGAAGGTGCGCGTCACGCGGTCGAGGTGCGCGCGCATGGCCGAGCGGGCGCCGGCCACGTCGTGCGAGGCGATGGCGGCCAGGATCGCGCGGTGGTCGAGGAGCGTCAGCTGGCGCAGTTCCTCGGTCTGGAAGTGCTCCGTCAGCTTGTGCCAGAGGCTGCCGCGCTGGGCCCACAGGTATTCGATCACGCCGACGAGGGCGCTGTTGCCGGCCGCGCGCGCGATCGCGAGGTGGAAATTGCGGTCGGCCGATTCGTTCTCGCCCAGGTTGTCCTGGTTCTGCTCCATCTGCTCGACGGCGACGAGGATCGCATCGACGGCCGCCGGCGTCGCATTCTTCGCGGCCAGCGCCGCGACCTCGACCTCGATCATGCGGCGCGCGGCGAGCACCTCGAACGGACCGGGACCGGCCGCCGGGCGCGCGGTCGGCAACGCCGCCTGTTCGCTGACGTACACGCCGGAGCCGCCGCGCACTTCGACGACGCCGCCCAGTTCCAGCGCGATCAGCGCTTCGCGCAGCGAGGTGCGCGAGACGCCCAGCTTCGTGGCCAGGTCGCGCTCGGCGGGCAGGCGCTCGCCCGGCTTGACGTTCTCTTCCCGGATCAGCGCTTCGATCCGGCTCGACACCACGCGATACAGTCGCGGCTCGGTCGCAATCGCATCGGGTGGCGCGGGCATTTTTCTCATTGTGTCAGTCCAGGAAAAAGTGGAGGCGATTGCCAAGATCGCATCTTAGTTTGGTCGGGATAATGTTGCAAGTGGTCGGACCAAAACGGTCATTTGGGCTGACTGCGTTGGTGGTTTTGCCGCGTGCTGAACTTTATTCGGTCAAGGTTGGGGTCGGCGCCGTTCCAGCGCTGTGCATACGCATGTACAATGGGAAATATTGCCGAGCCGACGAATCGAACCATGACGACCGCATATCCAAGCCTGAGCCACGCCCAGCGCATTCCGCTGGCCGCCGAAATCCATTCGCGTCCCTTCCTCCGGCTGGAAGCGCCCGAAGCCATCACCCACCTCGCCGTGTACCGCGCCAACGAGGCCGGATCGCGCAGCGAGCACGGTCCCAACCAGCATGCACTGCTCGCCGCGCTGTGCGGGCATTTCGGCGTCGCGGCGCCGAACGTGACGGCCAATCACTTCTATCACGACTTCGGCCGTTTCCGCCTCAAGTGGGAACGCCACACGGAGTTCGCCACGTACACGTTTACGGAAAAGATCGCGCCCGGGCTGCCGCTCGCCGAGGCGTTCGCGCGCATGCCGCTCGCGCACCTGCCGCAGGCGTGGATCCTCGGCCTGCACGGCCGCCTGATGTCCGCCGCGCACGTGCTGCTGGAGCGCGGCGCCGCCGATCCGGCCACGCTGCAGGACGGCTTCGCCAGCAACAACCTGGTCGGCTCGCGCGTCATGCAGGGCGGCGAGGTGTGGACGGATTTCGCGATCCAGTCCGACGGCTTCTCGCGCTTCGTGCTGCGCGACGTGGAGATGCGCGCGCAGCAGGCCGGCCGCCTCGCGCAGCGCGTGCTGGAGATCGACACCTACCGCATGATGGCGCTCCTCGGCCTGCCGGCCGCGCGCACCGTGTCCAACGCGCTGGACGATATCGAGGCCGAACTGGCCACGCTGGCCGAGCGCATGGTCGCGGGCGAGGCGGTCGCCGGCGACCAGGACCTGCTGGCACAGATCACGAAGCTCGCGGCGCGCCTGGAAAAGCTTTCGCTCGACAACGGTTACCGCTTCTCGGCATCGAAAGCGTACTACCGCCTCGTGAAGGCGCGCATCGAGGAATTGCGCGAGGCCCGCATCGAAGGCGTGCCGACCGTGGAGGAATTCATGGACCGCCGCCTGACGCCGGCGATGAACACGTGCGAATCGACGGCCGCGCGCCAGGAAGCGCTGGCGCGCCGCATCGCCAACGTCAACGACCTGCTGCGCACCCGCGTCTCCATCGTCCAGGAAAACCAGAACCGGCAAATCCTGCAATCGATGGACCGCCGCGCCGCCCAGCAACTGCGCCTGCAGCAGGCCGTCGAGGGCTTGTCGGTCGCGGCGATCTCGTACTACGTCGTGGGCCTGCTCGGCTATGCGGGCAAGGGCCTCAAGAGTCTCGGCATGCCGGTCAATCCGGACCTGCTCACGGGCGCGCTGGTGCCCGTCGTGGCGGGCCTCGTATGGCTCAGCCTGCGCCGCATGCACAAGCAGATGCACAAACGTTCGCACGGCTGATCCATGGCGGGCGCTCCCGGTCTCATGGCGGCGTGCGCTGCGCTGGCGTTGGCCGTACTGGCGTTGTGGGTGCCGGCGCCCGCAGTGCGGGGGAATCGCGACTGGGCGTGGTGCGCGGGCGTGCTGCTGGCGTGCGCGGTCGCGAAGGCCGCCGGGGTGCTCGACGCGATCGGCCTCGCCGTCACCTTGTTCTACCTCGCGCTGGCGTTCGGCGCGCGCGCGGCCGGCCGGGCTTCGGTCCGCATCCCGCTGCTCGTGCTGACGGGCGTGTGCGCTCTGCTGCTGGCGCTGCACCGGCTGCCGGGCTTTCACAATCCGCTGCTGGTCGACCATGCGCAGGTGTCGGCCGGCGCGCCGCCGTTCACGCTGTACGCGAACTTCGACAAGGCCATCGCCGGCATCGTGCTGATGGGCGTGTTCTGCGCGCCGATCCGCGCGCGTGCCGACTGGCTGCCGATGCTGCGCCGTACGCTGCCCGTGCTGGCGGCGACGCTCGTCGTCGTCCTCGGTGCGGGCCTGCTGCTCGGCGTGGTGCGGCCGGACGTCAAATGGCTGCCGTGGACCTCCTGGTTCCTCGTCAATAACCTCTTGATCACCTGCGTGACGGAGGAGGCCTTCTTCCGCGGCTACCTGCTCGGCGGCCTGGCGCGCGGCATGGAGGGAAGGCGTTACGGCGTGGCCGTCGCGGTGGTCGTATCGACTTTGCTGTTCGGGCTAGCGCACGCCGCCGGCGGCCCGCTGCTCGTGCTGTTCGCGACGCTGGCGGGCTTCGGCTATGCCGCCGCGTACCTGCGTTCCGGGCGCATCGAAGGCGCGATCCTCACGCACTTCGCGCTGAACGCCGTCCACTTCATCGCGTTCACGTATCCGGCCCTCGTGCGCTGAGCTGCATTGCAACTTCTGTAACACGGTGTGACAGCGTACCGTGCGCGCGCGGCGCCGGGACTATGATCGGGCATCATTCCCACGTTGTACCGACGATCATGAGCGCTTCGAACTTCCTCCGGCCGGCCATCGCCTTCGGCCTGCTCCTCGGCGCGGCGACGGCCTCCGCGCAAACGCAGGATCCGCCCGCGCGCGTGGGCCGCATCGCCTACCTCGCCGGCCCCGTCAGCTTGTCTCCCGCCGGTGCCACCGACTGGGCGCAGGCGCCGCTCAACCGGCCCCTCGTCGCGGGCGACCGCCTGTGGACGGACGCCGGCGGGCGCGACGAAGCCCAGTTCGGCGCCGCCGTCGCGCGCATGGACGCGGGCACCTTGCTGACCGTGCTCGCGGCCGATGAACGCACGACGCAACTGCAGGTGTCGCAGGGCCGCATCGACCTGCATGTGCGCCGCCTGGCGCCGGGCGAGACCGCCGAGGTGGATACGCCGAATCTCGCCTTCGTCGCGCGCGAGGCCGGCGACTACCGGCTCGCCGTCGCGCCGGACGGCAGCACGACGGACGTGACGGTGCTGAACGGCGCCGGCGACGTGTACGGCGACGGCACGTCGCTGTCGCTCGCGCCGGGGCAGGGCTATCGCTTCGGCGGCCAGGACCTGGACAACTACGTGCTGCTCCCGGCCGCGCCGCCGGATGAATTCGACCGCTGGGCGCTGGCGCGCGACCAGCGCTACGAGCGCGCCATCGCACGCCGCTACGTGCCGCAGGGCGTCGTCGGCTTCGAAGACCTCGACGACTACGGCAGCTGGCGCACCATGCCCGACTACGGCACCGTGTGGGTACCGGACCGCGCGCCCCGCAACTGGGCGCCGTATCACGCGGGACACTGGGCGTGGATCGATCCGTGGGGCTGGACGTGGATCGATGACCAGCCTTACGGTTACGCCGTGTCGCACTACGGCCGCTGGATTCGCACGCCCGACACGTGGGCCTGGGTGCCGGCGCCCGCGCGCGCGCAACCCGTGTACGCTCCTGCGCTGGTGGCGTTCGTCGGGACCGTGCTGGCGTTCGGCGGCCGCTCCGATCCCGGCGTCGGCTGGTTCCCGCTCGCGCCGCACGAGCCATACCGGCCGCCGTACCACGCGAGCCCGACGTACATCACGAACGTCAACGTGACCAATACCGTGATCCGGCAGACGACCATCGTCGACAACATCACGAACATCAACTACCGCAACCGCGGCGTGCCCGGCGCGATCGTGGCGATGCCCGCGCGGCAGTTCGCGCAGGCCGCGCCGACGGCGCGCGCCGGCCTGCTGCTGCCGCCCGGCGTGGCCCGTGCCGCGCCGGTGCTGGCGGCGCCGCAGGCGCGGCCTCTGCCGCAAAGCCGGATCGGCACGGCCCCCGGTCGCCTGCCGCCGGGATCCGTGCTGCAGCGCGTCGCGGTGACGCGGGCGTTGCCGGCGCACGGCTTCGGGCACGGGCCTGGCCCGGCGGCGCGTCCGGATGCGCGCGTGGCCGGGCACGGGCCGGTGCCGCTGCGCGTGCTGCGTCCCGCGCTCGGCAAGCCGGTGACGCCGCAGCCGGCGCGTGGTCCCGTGCCTGGCGCCGCGCCGGCCGGGCACCTGATGGCGCAGGGTGGACGGCCGGCTGGCCATGGGCCGCAAACGGCCGCCGTGCCGCTGCCCGGGCCGGCCGGCCGACCCGTCCACGAAGCACCGCCGCTCGCCGTGCGCCCGCCAGTCGCGCCGCCGGATGTGCACGGCCCGCGGAACACCGCGCAACTGGCCGCGCGTGGCGGTAGCGGCGCAGGCGCGACGGCGGCGGAGGCGGGCCGTCCGCAGCCGCCGCACGCGGGCCGGGGCGGGCTCGCGGACGAGCCGCGCGTTGCCGCACATGGCGTGACGGCGCAACCGCAGGCGCCGCGCCCGATGCATGGCGGCGAACCGCAGCAGGCAATCCGGCATGCTCCGCCGGCGCACGGTCCGGCACCGCAACCGGTAGTGCACGACGCGCCGCGCGCGCCCGTGCCGCAGCGGGTGGCGCTGCAGGCGCCGCATCCCCAGCCGGCCGCGCGCCCGCAGCCGCCTGCGCAGCATGCGCAGCCCGCACCGCATCCGCATCCGCAGCCTGCATCCCATCCGCAGCCGGCACCGCGACCGCAGCCGCCAGCGCCGCCCGCACCGAAGCCCTCGCCGCACCAGCAACCGGCGCCGCAGCCGCACGCGGCCCCCGCCCACGGCCCGGACAAGGGCGGCGACCACGGTCACAAGAACGGCGAGAAGGGCGGCCACTGACGTCGGCAAGGGGCGCGGTGTAAGATGGGCTTCCGTCCAGCTCACCGCCGCGCCATGCCGACACCACACCGCCCAGCCAACGACCATCGATACGGAGCCGCACCATGATGCTGCTGCTCGTCTTCCTGGCCGGGCTGTGGGCCGGCGTGCAGAACGCGTTGGCGGGCGGCGGCTCGTTCGTCACCTTGCCGGCGCTGATCGTGTCCGGCATGTCGCCGCTCGCCGCGAACATCACGTCCACCGTCGCGCTGTTCCCCGCGCAGATCACGTCCGGATACGCCGGCCGCAAGCTGGTCAGCGGCGCGGGCGGCCTGCCGTTCTGGGCGCTGTTCGTGTTGAGCATCGCCGGCGGCGCGGCGGGTGGATTGCTGTTGCTGCACACGTCGCCGGCCGTGTTCGCGCGGCTCGTGCCGTGGCTCGTGCTGTTCGCGACGGCCCTGTTCACGTGGGGGAGCTTCTTCCGCAAGCCCGGCGCGGCGGGCGCCGTGCACCTCGGACCCGCGGCGACGGCGGTCGCGCAATTCCTGATCGCCGTCTACGGCGGCTATTTCGGCGGCGGCATCGGCATCCTGATGCTGGCCGCGCTGACGATGGCGGGCCTCGCCGCGCGCAATGCCGGCGCCACGAAAAACGTGCTCGCCGGCGTGATGAATGCGTCGGCCGTCGTCCTGTTCCTGACGTCGGCCGACCTGCACTGGCTGCAGTGCGGCGTGCTGGCGGCGGGGGCCGTCATCGGCGGCTTGCTGGGCGCATGGGCGCTGCACCGCGTGAACGAGAAGGCGTTGCGCGTCGCCATCGTGTGCATCGGCATCGCGCTCACCGTCGGCCTGTTCCTGAAACCCATTTGACAGGCACGTCGAAAAACCCGCTGCGCGTTGCACTGTCGTCCTGCGATGCTCGCTGTACTACTCGTACAGCTGCGCTTCTCGGACAACATTGCTGCCGCTCGCGACGGTTTTTCGAGGTGCCTTGAGCACGCCTTCGGCGTGCGCTGGACACGGCCACCTGCTTGGTCTACAGTGGAATCATGCGGTATCGCCATGAATGATTCCGCCAGGAAGGTAGGTGCGCCATGCTGGATTTACTCTATGGGCTCGAACCGGATCTTGCGTTGCACGCGATCGTGCTGGCATTCGGTTGCGCGACGTTTTTCCTGATCCTGTTGTGGCGGCGTTGCCCCAACTGTACCTGGCAGGAGTGGTCCAGCGAGTTGCTGGGCCGCGACGACAGGGACGATGCCGATCACGAGTGATCGGACCGGCGTCACACCGGCGGCACCGTGTCTTCGGTCCGGTAGCGCGCCACGAAGGCCGCCAGGTTCTTCGAATGGTAGCCCTGCGCCAGCACGTGCAGTCGCGCCGCGAACGGGGCATAGGCCGGATCGAGCGCCTGCAGGTGGTCGGCCCGCTCCCGGACTTCGCGCATGCTGCCGATGCGCACCAGTTGCCACAGGATGTCGATTTCCTCGGCCGGCGGGACGACGAATCCGGCCTGTGCGTCCGGTTCGGGCCCTCGTTGCTCGCTGATCCAGTGCAGCGATAGCAGTGTGCCGATGGTGTCGAGCAGGATCTCGAGGTTCACCGGTTTGCCGAGGAACGCATTGGCGCCGGCCTCGCGGGATTTCCGTTCGTCGTCCGGACTGACGCTGGCCGTCACGGCGACGATCGGTATCTCGCCCCATCCCGGCATCCGACGGATTCGCCGCGTTGTCTCGTTGCCGTCGATGACGGGCATCATGACGTCCATCACGATCAGGTCGGGCTTGAAGCTGTCGAGCAGCACCAGGCACTCCAGTCCGTTCGACGCCGCGGCCACGACGAACCCGGTCTCCTGCAGCAGGTCCACCAGCATCGCGCGGTTCTGCGGCACGTCGTCGACGATCAGCAAGCGCTTGCGCTCGCCCTGGTAACCGACGATGTGGTCCAGCGACGGCACGACGGCCGGGGTGCCGGCCGCGGCCGGTACGGCGAGTTCGAACGAGAACGTGCTGCCCTTGGCGGGCTCGCTGGCCACCTGGATGGTGCCGCCCATCAGGCGCACCAGTTGCTGGCTGATGGCCAGGCCCAGGCCCGTGCCGGCCGCGTGCCGCTGCGCGTCGCCCACTTGTTCGAAGGGCTGGAACAGACGTGCGAGCTGCTGCGCGCTCATGCCGATGCCGCTGTCGGCGACTTCGAAGTGCAGCCGCACGCAGGCATCGTCCCTGGGGACGGAAGGCGCGCGCAGCACCCGCAGCGCGACTGAACCGCGATCGGTGAACTTCACCGCGTTGCCCAGCAGGTTGAGCAGCACCTGGCGCAAGCGTGTCTCGTCGATCGTCACGGCTTCCGGCAGGTCGGCCGCCGGTTCGTAGTGGAACGACAGGCCTTTTTCCTCCGCCTTGACCCGCATGATGTCGACGACCACCTGCAGGAACGCGCCGAGATGCATGGCGGCCGGATGCAGGACCATTTTGCCCGCCTCGACCCGTGCCAGGTCCAGTATGTCGTTGATCAGGGTGAGCAGGTGCTGGCCGCTCTCGTGGATGGTGGCGAGGCCCGCGGCCTGTCGTTCGTTCAGCGGGAGCCGTTCGCGCTTGAGCAATTGCGCGTAGCCGATGATGGCGTTGAGCGGCGTGCGCAGTTCGTGACTCATCTGCGCGAGAAAGTTACTGCGCTGGCGCGCGAGGCCGACCGCCTCGGCCAGCGCCGCCTCGCGGGCCGCCTCCGCCGCCTTGCGTTCGCGGTCGACGGCAGCCAGTTGTTCCAGGCGCAGCCGGGTCACGGAGAGACTGGAGCGGAAGTGCAGCAGGCCGAGCGACAAGCCGAGAATGCCGCACGCGATCCAGGCAATGACCAGCCCCGTCAGCAGGGTTGTCTTGGAGATCCATTTGCCGGTGAACCTGATCGACCGTACCTCGACCGTGATCGTCTGATCCTTCGGAACGTTGTCGGTCGCGACTTCCAGCGCCGTGACATGGTCGAGGCGGACATAGCTCTTGGACAGGGGTATCTCGCGCGAGCTGCGCCACCAGTCCGCCGTGCGCAGCGCATTCATCGGGATCGTAAACCTGGGCTGTGTCGGCAACTGGAGCTGCACTTCGTTGAACCGTTGCGAGTTCCATTCGTTGACCGAGGAAATATCGGGCTCGAAGTTCATCAGATGCACCTTGATGAGATGCCGGCCTCGTCCCGAATAGCGCACGTCGAACGACATCGTGTCGTATCGGGACATGTCGATCCCCTTGACGGGGTCGCCCAACTGGAACTGCAGGCTGCAGAACGGATACATGGCGGCCGATCCCAGGTGGCAGCGCATCACGATGGCGTCCGGGGTGATCGACAGCGAGCCGACCGAATTGCCGTTCGCGTCGATGCCGCGGGTCTTGTCCCTGTCGTCGACCACCTTGACGTCATGCGGATGCTGCGGGGAGATCTCGAGGGTGCTGGTCATGCCGTAGTGCTGCCAGACCAGTAACAGCGGCGTCGCCAGCAACAGCAGGATGACCAGGGAATAACTGATCTTGGTCGGGAACGAGAGCGACAGTTTCATGTGCACACCCCCGGCAGCGGGACGAGACGTTTCAGTATACACCGAAGCATTGTGCGCCTGTCATGATTTTCAGATCAGTCCGAACCGTCCGCGTGGTAGTGGTCGGCCTGCACCTTCCCGTTCACGCCGTGCGTGCGCACGTCGGGCGTGATCGGCAGCATGCTCGCGTTCCAGCTCTCCCATTCCCCCTTCAGCTTGTCGAATACGTCCGGATGGCGCTGCGCCAGGTTGGCGCGCTCGCGCTGGTCATTGGCCACGTCGAACAGGAAGTCGTTGCCGTTCAGGCGCAGGTATTTCCAGTTGCCCGAACGGACGGCGCGCTGGGCGTTCGCCTTGTAGCGCCAGAACAGCGTCCGCTCGCCGGGCGCGCGCTGGCCCGTCAGCACGGGCAGCAGGTCCTGGCCGTCGGGCGGGTAGGCCGGATCGGGCGCGCCGCCGGCCACGGCGAGCAGCGTCGGCAGCCAGTCCATGCTGATCGCGACCTGGTCCGTCGTCTTGCCGGCGCCAAGGCGGCGCGGCCAGCGGACGATCGCGGGCACGCGGATGCCGCCTTCCAGCAGTTCCGTCTTCTGGCCGCTGAACGGCCACGTCTTCGAGAAGCGCTCGCCGCCATTGTCGCTCGTGAAGATGACGATCGTGTCGTCGGCGAGGCCCTTGTGCCGTAGCGCGTCGAGCACGCGGCCGATCGCGGTATCGAGCCCCGTCACCATCTTGCCGTACGTGACCAGGTCGCCGCCGTCGTAGTGGAAGATGTTGCCGATGTCGCGCGACACGGCTTCGTCGCCCGGACCTTCCCACGGCCAGTGCGGCGCCGTGAAGTGCAGCGACAGGAAGAACGGCTGCTTCCCATCCTGCTGGCCGATGTATTCCGTGGCGCGGTCAGCGAGCAGGTCGGTGTAATAGCCGACCTTGTGCACGGGGACTTCGCCTTCGTACAGGTCTTCCGGCACCTCGGGGCCGACGCCCGGCTTGTGCGTGAAGTAGTCGATGGCGCCGCCGTAGTTGCCGAAGAAGACGTCGTAGCCGCTCTTGAGGGGACCGAACACGGGCAGGTAGCCCAGGTGCCACTTGCCGAACAGCGCGGTGCGGTAGCCCGCCTTCTTCAGCAGCGACGGCAGCGTGGGGTGCTGCGGCGGCAGGCCGATGGTCTTCGACGCTCCGGCGATCGGCTCTTCCAGCCCGCCGCGCAGGCGGTACTGGTAGCGGCCCGTGATCAGGCCGAAACGCGTGGCGGAGCACACGGCGGAATTGGCGTAGGCCTGCGTGAAGCGCACGCCCTGCGCGGCCAGGCGGTCGAGGTTCGGCGTGGCGAAATCCGTGTTGCCGTAGACGCCCAGGTCGGCGTAACCCAGGTCGTCCGCGAGGATGAACACGATGTTCGGCTTCCGGTCCTTGCGGTCGGCCGCGAACAGTGCCTGCGGGGCGAGGGCGAGGGCGAGGGCGGGGAGGCCCTTGATGACGGCGCGGCGTTTCTGGTCGGTTTTGCTCATGATGGTTCCTTGCCTAGAAATCGAGACGGGCCGTCGCGCCGATCGTGCGCGGCGTGCCGATGACGGCGTTGTACGAGCCGAACGTGCCGTTCCACATGCTCGTGTAATACTGGCGGTCGAACAGGTTGCGGGCCCACAGCTGCACGTCCCACGCGTGCTCGCCGTTCGAGCGCACGCCGGCGGACAGGTTGGCGAGGCCGTACGCCGGGATGCGCGAATACTTCGACGCGTCCAGCGTGCCGTAGGTCGACGAGCGGTACGACACGTTGCCGTTCACATAGGCGCGCCACACGTCATCCAGCGGAAGCTCCCAGCGCGCGCCCACGTTCGCGGTGCGGCGCGGCGCGTTGACGAGGGCGTCGCGGCCGGACAAATCGCACGACACGGCATTCACTTCCGGTGCGCACGGCGCATTCTTGTACGTCAGGTAGCGCGGGTCGTTGAACGACACGTTCGCCTGGATGTGCAGGGTACGGACGGGAATCGCGAGGGCCTCGAACTCGATGCCGCGGGTGCGCACGTCGCCGGCGTTCGTCAGGTACGACGTCCGTGTCGCCGGGTCGTAGGCATTGCTCTGGTAGCCGTGGACGACGGTCGCGAACAGGTTCGCGTTCAGCTGCAGGCGACGGCTCAGCAGCGTGCTTTTCACGCCCAGTTCGGCCGCGTTGGCGCGTTCGGCGCCGACCAGCAGCGACGCCGCGCCGGCCGCGCCGGGCACCTGCAGGTTGATGCCGCCGGACTTCTCCCCGTGCGACAGGCTGGCGTACAACAGGACGTCGTCCCACGCTTTGTAGCCGGCCGAGAGCAGCGCGCTGGGGCTGGACTGGTGCAGCGCCAGCGGACCGGAATCGTAAGCGCCGTAGCGCGCGTTGCGCACGGTGAGGGCAGGGCCGGTGACCGTCGGGCCGACGGGCGCGTACCGGATGACGCGCACGCGCTTGTCCTCGTACGTGCCGCGCAGGCCGGCCGTCAGGTCCCAGCGGTCGGTCGCATGCCACGTGGCCTGGCCGAACAGCGCGTAGCTGTTCACGCGCAGCGTGCCCGGCGAGTTGCTGGTGACGTCGTTCCACGCGCCGGCCGGATTGCCGTTGAAGCGGTCGGCGAGGGGACCGTTGACGGCGAACGCGTTGTTCTCCAGCTCCTGGTAGTAATAGTAGGCACCGGCGACCGTGTCGACCGCGCCCGGGCTGCTTCCCCAGCGCAGCTCCTGCGTGAACTGGCGGTGCTTCGCGGACTGGCCCACGTTCAGGGTCACCGGCACGTCGAGGCCGTCGTCGTTGTGCGGCACGAAGTTCCAGGTGCGCCACGCGCTGATCGAGGTGATGCGGCCGGCGTTGGCGAGGTTCCAGTTGGCTTCCGCCGATACGCCGCCCTGGTGCACGTTCACGTGCGAGCCGTTGTCGAGGGTGACCGCGCGATCTTCCGGATCCGTGACAGGATGCCCGCCGACGAGGGCCGCCTGCGCGAGATACTTGCCCGTCGCGCCGGCGTTATAAAAAATCAGCGTGCCGTTGTTCGAGTCTTCCTCGTTGTAGTCGGCGATGACGCGCAGGCTGAAGTCCTTGCCCGGTTCATACAGGGCCTGTGCGCGCAGGCCCTGGCGCAGGCCACCCTGCACGCGGGTGCCGTTGTAGCGGTTGCGGATATAGCCGTCGTCCTGCGTGCGGTACACGGACAGGCGCGCCGCCAGGGCGTCCGTCACGGGACGGTTCAGCACCAGCTTGCCCTGCACGTAGCCATAGCTGCCGGCCGAGAGTTCCGCCTGCGATTCGACGTCGTGCGTTGGCTTGCGCGACGAGATGTTCACGACGCCTGCCGTCGTGTTCTTGCCGAACAGCGTGCCCTGCGGACCGCGCAGCAGTTCCAGCTGTTCGATGTCGAGCGCGTCGAACGCCGCCATGCCGGGGCGGGCGAGGTAGACGTTGTCGAGGTACAGGCCCACGCTGCCTTCCAGACCGTCGCTGGCGGGGTTGTTGCCGAGCCCACGCACCGCAAAGCTCATCTGGCGGGCGTGGACGTAGTTGATCGTCGTGCTGGGCAGCAGTTGCTGCAGGTCCTGGGCGCGGTAGACGCGGTTCGCTTCCAGCTCGTCGCCGTTCAGAACCGTCATCGGCGTCGGCACGCTCTGCGCGCTTTCGACGCGGCGGCGGGTGGAGACGAGCACCGTCTGGATCGTGTCGGACAGCGGTTGCGTGGCGGCGGGATCGGGGCCCGCATCGGCGGCGGCGACGAGCACCGGCGCGACGGCGGCATTCGGCCCCGGGTTTGGTCCCGATTCCTGCGCCCACACGCATCCGGCGCACATCATCATGGCCGCCGCCGCGATGGTGGTGCGTGAAACGGCCGGCGCCCCGTGGCGCCTGGTCTTGTGCTGAGCTGCGGATGCGTAAAACACGTAGTTCTCCTTGAACGTCATGAAAATCGGGATGAGCGAAGCCGCTGCGGCGCGCGGGGAACGCGGCGCAGGCGTTACAAAAAGTGAAAGGGGTTAGCGCGTGCTGGCGACGGTGTCGAGCGGACGCTCACTGCGCGGCGTACCGGCTGGCACCCAGTCGTACGGCACCGGCTGGGCGCGATAGACCCAGTTCGTGCGCACCGTGCGTCCGCTGCCGCCGACGGCGGAATCGCCGTAGAACGGGCTGACGTACTCCCACACGATCTCGCCCTGCGGCGTGACCTGGAAGATGCGGCCGTTCATGCCTTCGTCGATGAGGGTGTTCCCGTTCGGCAGGCGGCGCGCGCTGCTGATGAAGGCGCTGTAGAAGCTCCACTGCGTCTGCTTCGAGTCCACCGCGGTGTACTCCCACACGATCTCTTGCTTCACCGGGTCGATCTCCAGCACGCGCGAGTGCGGGAAGATGCCGGGGCTGACGATCGGGTAGCCGGCCTCGCCCTGGTTGTCGAACACGAGCAGGTTGCCGGCGCCGGGCAGGCCGGGCGCGATCAGGTGCGGGTCGTGCTGGCCGATCAGCTGGTCGACGGGCCGCGGCAGCTTGCCGCCCGTGGGCGCGAAATCGGGGCCGAGGCGCCACACGACCTTGCCGGTCTTCCTGTCGATGATGGCGACGATGTTCGCCTGGCGCGAACTGATGATCACGTTGTCCGGCGCGAAGCGCGCGTCGCCGCCGTCGAACCATTTGTTCGGGCCCAGCGCGCGAGCGCTGTTCGTGTGCAGGTAGTCGACCGCTTTGGCGCCTTCGCGCGGCGCGGCGTTGCGCACCTGGTCGAGCGCGGCTTTCGAAAAGCCGAATTCGTCGAGGTGGTCGGACGCCGTCCAGCGCCACACGATCTTCCCTTGCGGGTCGACTTCGTACAGCACGTCGTCCAGCACCTGCGGCGCCTTGAAACCCTTCACGTCATGCACGAGGTTCGCCAGCACGAGCGTGTTGCCGTTGGCGAGACGCTCCCAGTCGTGGTGCTGCTTCGCCGCGCCGCCCGGCGCAGCGTTTGTCGTCGTGTCGGCGCCGCCGTATGCCGCCTGCGCGGCCGCACCCCAGCGCCAGACGACCTTGCCGTCCCAATCCAGCTCGCCGATCGCGGCATTGCCGAGGCCATTGCCCGCGGTCTGCACGCCCGGCAGCTGCGCCAGTTGCAGCAACACGCGGCCGCGCGCGCCGCCGGCTTTGGACGGTTCCACCAGCACGGGCGGAAAGCCTTCCTGCGCCCACTGGTGGACCTCGTTGCCGTTCATGTCGATCAAATGCGTCTTCTTGTCCTGGCCCGAGAACAGCACGTAGCCGTTCCACGCCTTCTGCGGTTCGTAGCGGGTGACGCCCGTCGGGAACACGCTGGGCGCGGCGAAGGCGGCCGCCACCGGCAGCATGCAGAGGGCCAGCAGGGCGCACGTTTGCAGGCGGCGTGCCTGTTGCTGTCGTCGTTGGAGGCGGGCCAGGCGGCGCTTGGTGTTGGCGGTCATGACGTCCCTTTCGTTATGGATGAGTCGAAACATCTTACGAAGGGAAGTCCCGATGCAGAACGAATATGTTGACATATCCATATCCCGGCGAGCGTTCTAACGATATGCGGTTTTTGTAGCAGTCCGCTGCCGCGGAGCCAACAACCTGGTGCATAAGGTTCTGTTCGCGTTAAGTCGACGAACTCGAATCCTCGCTGTCGGTGAAGCCCCGTGCGAGGTCAGTACGATCAGCACGTTCATGATCTTATCCCTTGCTTAAGGGATACAGCAGGTGTCGGGTTGGGCGCGTTCATGCGCACACGGCAACCCTACGCCGACCGGTCGTCCAGTACTTTTTCGGAATTGTTCCGGAAGCGCGCCACGAACGCGACCAGTTGCTTCGAATGGTAGCCCTGCGCCAGCGTGTCCAGGCGGTTCGCGAACGGCGCATAGGCCGGATCGAGCCCGCGCAGGTAGGCAGCCCGTTCGCGGATCTTGCGCATGTTGCCGATCTGTGCCAGCTGCCACAGCGCCTCGATCTCGTCGGCCGGCGGGACGGCCAGCGTGGCGTCCTCGCCGCCCTCGGGCGCCGGCAGTCCGGTGGTCCACTTCAGCGCCAGCAGCGTACCGATGGTCCGCAGCAGGAGGTCGTGGTCGACCGGCTTGGCGAGGAAGGCGCTGGCGCCGGCGTCGCGGCTCTTGCGTTCGTCGTCCGGGCTGGCGCTGGCCGTCACGGCAATGATCGGCACGTCGCCCCAGCCCGGCATGTGACGGATCTGACGCGTCGTCTCGTTCCCGTCCATCGCCGGCATCATGACGTCCATCAGGATCAGGTCCGGCTTGAAGCTGTCGAGCAGGACCAGGCTTTCGAGTCCGGTCGATGCCGCGGCGACGATGAAGCCGGTGTCCTGTAGCAGGTCCAGCAGCATGGCGCGGTTCTGCGGCACGTCGTCCACGACCAGCAGCCGCCTGCGCTCGCCCTCGTAGCCCACCAGGGCCTCGTGCGGTGCCGCGGCGGCCGGAGAGGCGGCGGCCACGGGCACGTCGATCTCGAACGAGAACGTGCTGCCTTTGCCGGGCGCGCTGGCGACGGCTATCCTGCCGCCCATGAGCTGCACCAGTTGCTGGCTGATGGCCAGGCCCAGGCCCGTGCCGCCTTCGCGCCGCTGCGCCGTCGCCACCTGTTCGAAGGGCTGGAAGATGCGCGCCAGCTGTTGGGCGTTCATGCCGATGCCGCTGTCGGCCACCTCGAAGCGCAGCCGCGCCAGGTCCGGCGCACCGGACGGCGCGGCCGGCAGCACCCGCAGCGCGACCTTGCCGTGGTCGGTGAATTTCACCGCATTGCCCAGCAGGTTGAGCAGCACCTGGCGCAAGCGCGTCTCGTCGACCGTCACCGCGGCCGGCAGGCCGGGCGCGAGCTCGCAGTTGAACGCCAGGCCCTTCTCCTCGGCCTTCACGCGCATGATGTTCGCCAGCACCTTGAGAAACGTGTCGAGATGGACGGCGCCCGGGTGCAGCACCATCTTGCCGGCTTCGACCCGCGCGAGGTCGAGGATGTCGTTGATCAGCGTGAGCAGATGCTGGCCGCTCTCGCGGATGGTCGCCAGGCCGGCCGATTGGCGTTCGGTGAGGTCGTGGCAATCGCGTCCCAGCAGCTGGGCGTAGCCGATGATGGCGTTGAGCGGCGTGCGCAATTCGTGGCTCATCTGCGCGAGGAACTGGCTGCGCTGGCGCGCCAGTGCGACGGCCTCCGCCAGCGCGGTCTCGCGCGCGGCCGCGGCTTCCTTGCGTTCCCGGTCGATGGCGGCCAGCTGCTCGAGGCGCGTCCTGCTGGCCTGCATGCCGGACCGGAAATGCAGCAGGCCGAGCGACAGCCCGAGCATGCCGCAGCCCGTCCATGCGGCCATCAGCCAGCCGAGCAGCGTCGTCCTGGAGATCCATTTCCCGCGAAATTCGATCCTGCGGACTTCGACCGTGATGGTGTGGCCGGCGGCGCTGGCGTCGTCGGCCTGCAGTTCCACGGTCGTGACGTGGTCGAGGCGGACAAAGCTCTTCGATAGCGGGATCCGGCGCGCGAAGTGCCACCAGTCGGCGGTGCGCAAGGCATGCAGCGGGATCGTGACTTCGGACTGGGCCGGAATATCGATCAGCGCCTCGTTGAAGCGCTGCGCATCCCACTGGCCCGGCACGTAGAATTCCGGTTCGAAATTCAGCAGGTGAAGCTTGACGACATGCCGGCCGTGGCCCGTATAGCGCACGTCGAGCGTGACCGTATCGTAGCGGGACAGGTCGATGCCCTGGTCCGGGTCGCCCAGCCGGAACCGGATGGCGCAATTCGGATACCTGGCCGCCTTCCCCATCTTGCAACGCAGGATGTAGGCATCCTTCGTGACGGCCAGCGACGCGACCGAATTGCCCGGCGCGGGGTTCCCGCGCGGCAGGACGCGATCGTCGGTCACCGTGGCGTCATACGGATGCTGCGGGGAGATCTCGAGGGCGCGCGTCATGCCATAGTGCTGCCAGGCCAGCAGGACCGGGGTCGCCAGCACCAGGAGGATGACCAGGGCGTAACCGATCCTGGTCGCACGGGAGAGCCACTGGATCATGTTCGCATCGACTGGAAATCGTCCTGCCGGCGGGCCGCGTCCCCGGTCCGGAAGCGCGCCACGAAGGCCGCCAGCTGTTTCGAATGGTAGCCCTGCGCCAGCGTGTCCAGGCGGTTCGCGAACGGCGCATAGGCCGGATCGAGCCCGCGCAGGTAGGCGGCCCGTTCGCGGATCTCGCGCATGCTGCCGATCTGCGCCAGCTGCCACAGCGCCTCGATCTCGTCGGCCGGCGGGACGGTCAGCGCGGCGTCGTCGCCGGCCTCGGGCGCCGGGTGGCCGGCGATCCACTGCAGCGCCAGCAGCCTGCCGATGGTGCGCAGCAGGAGGTCGTGGTCGACCGGCTTGGCGATCAGGGCGTCGGCACCGGCGTCGCGGCTCTTGCGTTCGTCGTCCGGGCTGGCGCTGGCCGTCACCGCGATGATCGGGACGTTGCCCCAGCCCGGCATGTGACGGATCTGCCGCGTCGTTTCGTTCCCGTCCATCACCGGCATCATGACGTCCATCAGGATCAGGTCCGGCTTGAAGCTGTCCAGCAGCACCAGGCATTCGAGGCCGTTCGCCGCGGCGGCGACGAGGAAGCCGGTCTCCTGCAGCAGGTCCTGCAGCATCGCGCGGTTCTGCGGCACGTCGTCCACGACCAGCACCCGCTTGCGCTCGCCCTCGTAGCCGATCACGGTGTCGTGCGGCGCCACGACCACCGGCGCGGCGGCGGCCACCGGCACGTCGATCTCGAACGAGAACGTGCTGCCCTTGCCGGGCGCGCTGACCACGTCGATATGGCCGCCCATGAGCTGCACCAGTTGCTGGCTGATGGCCAAGCCCAGGCCCGTGCCGCCTTCGCGCCGCTGCGCGGCCGCCACCTGTTCGAACGGCTGGAAGATGCGTCCGAGCTGTTGCGTGTCCATGCCGATGCCGCTGTCGGCCACCTCGAAGCGCAGCCGCGCGCTGTCCGGCGCACTGGACGGCGCGGCCGGCAGCACCCGCAGCGACACCTTGCCGGTGTCGGTGAATTTCACGGCATTGCCCAGCAGGTTGAGCAGTACCTGGCGCAACCGCGTCTCGTCGATCGTCACCGCGGCCGGCAGGCCGGGTGCGAGCTCGTAGCTGAATCCCAGGCCTTTCTCTTCCGCCTTGACGCGCATGATGTTCGCCAGCACTTGCAGGAACGTCTCGAGATGGACGGCGGCCGGATGCAGCACCATCTTGCCGGCTTCGACCCGCGCGAGGTCGAGGATGTCGTTGATGAGCGTAAGCAGATGCTGGCCGCTCTCGTGGATCGTGGCCAGGCCCGAGGCCAGCCGTTCGGACAGGTGGTCGCGGTCGCGTCCCAGCAAGTCGGCATAGCCGATGATGGCGTTGAGCGGCGTGCGCAATTCGTGGCTCATCTGCGCGAGGAACTGGCTGCGCTGGCGCGCCAGCGCGACGGCCTCCGCCAGCGCCGTCTCGCGGGCCGCTTCGGCTTCCTTGCGCTCGCGGTCGATGGCGGCCAGTTGCTCCACGCGTGTCTTGTTGGCCCGCAGGCCGGACCGGTAGTGCAGCAGACCCAGCGACAAGCCGATGACGCCGCACACGATCCACACGAATACCAGCCAAGTCATCAGCGTCGCCCGCGAGATCCATTTGCCGCGGAACTCGATCTTCCGCAGCTCGACCGTGACGACTTGTCCCGTGTCCTGATAATTGTCCGTCGCCAATTCCACGGTCGTGACGTGGTCGAGGCGGACATAGCTTTTCGACAGCGGGATCTGGCGCGAGAAGTGCCACCAGTCGGCGGTGCGCACGGCATTCATCGGCGCCGTGAATTCTGGCTGGGCGGGTACGTTGATCAGCAGTTCGTTGAACCGCTGCGAATTCCAGTCCTCCAGCGTGGAAAACTCCGGTTCGAAGTTCATCAGGTGGAGCTTGAGGACGTGCCAGCCCCGGCCCGTATAGCGCAGGTCGAACGCGATCGTGTCGTAGCCGGACATGTCGATGCCCTTGACCGGGTCGCCCATCTGGAATTGCAGCTTGCAGAACGGGTAGGTCGCGGCGGCGCCCAGATAGCAGCGCATGACGAACGCATCCTTCGTGACGGTCAGCGACGCGACCGAATTGCCGTTCGCGCTGTTGCCGCGCGTGTTGTCGCGGTCGTCCGTCACCCTGGCGCCATGCGGATGCTGCGGGGAGATCTCGAGGGTGCGCGTCATCCCGAAATGCTGCCAGACCAGCAGGATGGCTGTCGCCACCACCAGGAGAATGACCAGGACGTAACCGATCCTGGTCGAACGGGAGAGCCACTGAGTCATGTGCGTACCGATTCGAAATCGGACGGGAATGACTCAGTATAGTGCGACGTTATATCTTTGCAACATGTTGACGAATGTCGTTGTCGCGCGCGCGCCGACCTGACCACATGTGTATTGAGCGCAACGTTCTGTGATCAATCCTTTAAGCATTTAACGTGTTTGCAGTGGAATGATGTTTGCCATACAGAAATATGTCGTCAGCATATATCCCGCTACGCGACCTCATCCGCGAGCACGATCCGGTCCTCCCGGCCACCCTCGGGCGCACGCATCGGATATCAACCCAGCAATAACATTCCCAATCATCATGAAAAGCAAACACTTTGCAACCCTGCTGCTCGTGCCGGCGGTCTTGTCGACCGCCCATGCGCAGAACGGCGAGACCTCGCCGGTCCGTGTCAGCGGCTTCGGCACCGGCGCCCTGACGTGGACGGACACCAACGACGCGCAATTCGCGCGCGCCAACCAGGCCAGCGGTGCCGGCACGTCCCCGCGCACGGGCGTGGATTCCAACCTGGGCATCCAGGTCGACGCGAACATCAACGACTGGCTGTCGCTCACGGGCCAGGGGCTGGTGCGGAAATTCGGCGAAGACGACTACGGCGCCGATGCGACGCTCGCCTTCGCCAAATTCAGGCTGTCCGACACGCTGAACGTGCGCGTCGGCCGCGTGCCGCTGGCCATCTTCATGGTCTCGGACTATCGCAACGTGGGCTATGCCAACACGATGGTGCGGCCGTCGCTGGAGGTGTATTCGCAGGTGCCGATGGACAGCCTCGACGGCGCCGACCTGAGCTGGCAGCAGAACATCGGCCCGGCCACGCTGACCACGCAACTCGCGTACGGCGATTCCTCCATCACGATGGCGGGCGGCGACGGCAAGGCCAAGGTCACGAACGGCAGCGTCGTGAACGTCATCTACGAACAGGGGCCGTTCACGCTGCGTGTCGGCCGCAACGACGGCAAACTGACGCTCGACCAGGGTTTCTTCCATTTGCCGAAGACCAAGGTGTCATTCACGGCCGTCGGCTTCGCCATGGATGCGAACAACGTCGTCGTGCAGTCGGAATACACGCAGGCGCGCGGCGTCGGCGAAGGCAGCGACGGCTGGTATGCGATGGGCGGCTACCGGTTCGGCAAACTGTTGCCGTACTACAGCCACGGCAAGCAGACCGGCGCATCCGCGCAGAAGACCGACAGCGTCGGCCTGCGCTGGGACGCGTTCCGCTCGGCCGACATCAAGTTCCAGGTCGACCGCGTCGATCCGGAAGGTCCCGGCCTGTTCATCCAGCCCAGGCGCGGCTTCCGTGGCCCCGTCACCGTCGGCACGGTTGCCGTCGACTTCGTTTTCTGAGGAGACCGCAATGAACCACATGATCCGTTCCTTCGTTCTCGCCGCCGTCCTCGGGACCGCCCTGCCGGCCATGGCCGAAGTCGTCGTCGTCGTGAACCCGTCCGCGCCGCAAGCGTCCATGACCAGGGATGAAGTCGCACAGTACTTCCTCGGCAAATCCACGGCCCTGGCGCCGGTCGACCAGCCGGAAAGCGCGCCGATCCGCGCGGAGTTCTACAAGAAGGTCGCCGACAAGGACATGTCGCAGGTGAAGGCGCTGTGGTCCAAGCTCGTCTTCACCGGCAAGGCGACGATGCCGAAGGAAGTCGGCGGCAGCGCCGACGTCAGGAGGGCCGTGGCCGCGAACCCGAAGGCCATCGGCTACATGGAGAAAAGCGCCGTCGACGCGACCGTGAAGGTCATCTACACGGCGCCTTGAAGCTCACCTGCGACATCACAGACAGTCGACGAACGCGGTGACGGCGGCGGCGAACGCGCCCGCCTGTTCGATGGCACCCAGGTGCGATGCTCCGGTCAGCACCTGCAGGCGCGCATCGGGAATGCCGTCCGCCAGCGTGCGTGCCATCCCGACGGGCGTGCCCTGGTCCAGTTCACCGGCCAGCACGAGCGTCGGCACGGCGATCTGCCCGAGGCGCGCCGTCGTGTCGACGCCGCCCACGGCCGCGCAGCAGCCGATATAGCCCTGGACATCCGTCGTGACGAGGCGCTGGCGGAACCTTGCGACCGTTGCAGGATGGGCCGAACGGAAGCCTTCGTGGAAGTAGCGGCCCATCACGGCGTCCGCGATGGCGTCGATCCCGCGTTCCTGCACGGTCGCGATGCGCTGGCGCCAGAGGTCGCGCGCCGCGTCCGGATAGCCCGACGTCGTATGCGCCAGCACGAGCGCGCCGACGAGCGACGGGTGGCGCAGCGCCAGCTCCTGGCCCGCCATGCCGCCCATCGACAGGCCGATCCACACGACCGGGCCCGTGTCCAGTTCGCGCAGCAGGCGCGCCGCGTCGTCCGCGAGGTCGGCCATCGAATACGCACCCGCCGGCGCATCGGAACTGCCGTGGCCGCGGTGGTCGTAGGCGATGACGCGGCAGTCGGCGGCCAGCCGGTTGGCCAGCGCGTCCCACATCGTCAGGTCGCAGCCGAGCGCGTGGCTCAGCACGACCGTGTGCCGGGGGCGCCTGCCGTTGCGCGGCGCGCGCACGCTGTAGTGCAGGGCGGGGCGGCTGTCCGTGCGGCCTTCGCGGCCGACGCCGGGGTGCACGCTCTCCAGCGGCGCTGCCGGTTCCAGCAAATAGCCGATCTGCGGACCGACGTCGCGCAGGATCGCCGCCGCATGGGCGAACGCCGTGTTCGCGGCGGGCACGCCGGCATAGATCGCGGACTGCATCAGCACTTCCTTCAACTCGTCGGGCGTCAATCGGCTGTCGGCATCGCCCAGCAGCGCGGCGCGCACGTGCAGCTCGTATTCCTCCCAGCGGCCGAGCGCGATGGTGATGGCGAGGACGATCGTGCGGCGGGTCTTGCGCGGCAGGCCGGGACGGTCCCAGATGTCGTGCCACGCATAACGGGTGATGAAATTCTGGAAGTCGGCGGTGAAGGTGTTGGCGTTCGCGAGCGAACGCTCGACCCAGGCGTCGCCGAGGACGGCGCGGCGCTGGTCCAGGCCGCGCAGCAGGTCGTGGTCGAGGGGATCGAAGCTCATGCTATATCTTTCCTGAGTGCGGCCAGGCGTTCGCGCGCGAGGCGTTGGGCGGGTTCGATGGCGGCGACCGGGTCGAACAGGGCGTCGAGCTCATTGATATCGAGTGAGCCGAGCGCCGGATCGGCGGCGATGTCGTCGCGTGCCACGTCGCGCAGGTGGCGGCCATCCGCGACGGCCGTCTGGGTCATCTTCTCGACGGCCGCATGCGCGGCGGGACGGCCGATCGCGCCCGCGAGCCGGATCGACAGCGCTTCGGCGGCGACGAGGCCCCGCAGCGCGTCGATGTTGGCGCGCATGCGGGCCGTGTCCACCGTGAGGCCGGCAAAGGCATCGTTCAGCGCCCGCAGCGCGCCGTGGGCGGACAGGAACAGCGTGGGCCACTCGGCCAGTTCCGCCTGCCAGTTGCCGAGGCCGCGCTCGTGCTGCTGGCCCATGGCGGCGAGGAGCGTCGCGGCATGCTGCGGCGTGCGCGTGGCGGCGGCCAGCGCGATCATCGACGACACCGGGTTGCGCTTGTGCGGCATCGCCGACGAGCCGCCGCGCCCGCCGCCCGACGGTTCCGCCAGTTCTCCCACTTCGCCCTGCGCCATCAGCGCGAGGTCCGCCGCGATCTTGCCGAGGCTGCCGGTCAGCAGCGCGACCTCCAGGCCGAGCCGCACCCATTCGTCGCGCTGCGTGTGCCATGTCGCGGCCGGCGTCTTCAGGTCCAGCGCCTGCGCCATGCGGTGCGCGACGGCGGGACCGCGTTCGCCCATCACGGCCAGCGTGCCGACGGCGCCGCCTAGCTGCAGCTGCAGGGCGTCGCCCGCCGCCGCGCGCAGGCGCGCGCGGGCGCGCACGAGCGGCGCGAGCCAGCCCGCGACCTTGAAGCCGAAGCCCGTCACCTGCGCGGGCTGCAGCAGCGTGCGCGCCAGCACGGGCGTCGCCAGATGCGATTCGCCCAGCGCCAGCAGGCGGCGGCACAGCGCGGCGAGATCGGCGTCGAGCAGGCGCAGCGCGGTGCGCGTGACGAGCACCATGGCGCTGTCCTGCACGTCCTGGCTCGTGCTGCCCCAGTGGACGAGGGTCGACGCGTCCCTGTCCGTCCCGGCCACGAGGCGCGTCAGTTCCTTCACGAGCGGCACGGCCAGGGTGCCGGAGCGGCGGCCGGCCGTGACGAGGGCCGGGATGTCGAAGCGGTCCGCGCGGCACGCGGCGGCGATGGCTTGCGCGGCGGGGCGGGGCAGCAGGCCTTCGTCGGCCTGCGCGGCGGCCAGCGCCGCTTCGAAGTCGAGCATCGCCTGGACGAGGGCCGCGTCGTCGAACGCGGCGATCATGTCCGGGGTGCTCAGCAGGGTGTCGAAGAGTGATACAGCCAAGTTGTCTCCCAGTGGCAGGGTGGGCTCTCCGAGCCCACGGGGGCGTTCGCGCCATGGCGGCGGCGCGCGTGGGCACGGGGTGCCCACCCGACGGTGTCGTCAGCGTTCAGGTGTAGTCGAAGAATACGGTTTCTTTGGCCGTCTGCATCCAGATATCCCACCGATACGTGCCGTCGCCGTCCTTGCGCGCGATGAGCGTGCCGCGCCGTTCGGCCGGCACCTGCGCCAGGATAGCCGATTCCGCCAGCGTCGCGTCGTCTTCGAGGAACACGGCCGTGAACTGGTGCTTCGTGAGTCCGCGCGCGAACACGGTCACGTACGCGACCGGTTCGCCGGCCGGGCGCTCCGGCACCGACAGGCGCAGGCTGAATTCGCCCGCCGTGCCCGTCGGCGTGCGGCGGAAGCCCGGGATCTCCTGCGTGCTTTCCACGGCCGCGGCTTCCGGCAGCCACGCTTCGATCTGCGCGTCGTCGATCGGATTGCCGTCGCCGTCGTACAGGACGCCGTGCAGCACGATCGTCGGCGCGCTCGTCTCCAGACGCCCGGCGGCGCAGAAGTCCACCGCCCACTGCCAGCCTTCGTGCGAGAACGGGCCGATGGTCTGCGAGGTCGTGATTTTGTAAGCGCTGTTGCTCATTGTGGTTCCTTTCAGAGTCCAAACGGCGTGGCGCCGCGGCCGCGCAGGACGATGTCGAATTCGTAGCCCAGCATCTCGTCGCCCACCGTGTGGTCGAGCGAGAAGCGCGAGACGAGGCGCTGGCGCGCCGCGTCGTCGGGGATGCTGTTGAAGATCGGGTCGTACGGGAACAGCGGGTCGTTCGGGAAGTACATCTGCGTGACGAGGCGCTGGGCGTACACGTTGCCGAACAGCGAGAAGTGGATGTGCGCCGGGCGCCACGCCTTGTCGTGGTTCTTCCACGGGTACGGACCGGGTTTGATCGAGACGAACCGGTAGCGGCCGTCGTCGTCCGTCATCATCTTGCCGAAGCCGAAGAAGTTCGGGTCGAGCGGCGCGTCGTGGTTGTCGCGCTGGTGCCAGTAGCGGCCCGCCGAATTGGCCTGCCACACCTCGATCAGCGAATTGCGCACCGGTTTGCCGTCCTCGTCGACGACGCGTCCCGTCACGACGATCTTTTCGCCCAGCGGGGCTGTCCCACCGCGGCGCGTCAGGTCGGCGTCGTGCGGCAGCAGGATGCGCGGGGCAGGGGCGATGTTGCGGCTGGTGGCGACCGGCGCATCGATGCGCAGCGCCGGCTGCCGCGGGCCGCGCTTGACGGTCGATTTATACGCGGGATGGATGAGCTCCGGCCACACGCCGGGTTGCACGTCGTCGAATTTCACGTTATCTCCTGATGTCGGAAGGTTGTGCGAGCCGATCCATCGTAGAAAAACGACCGTCGCCCGACAAGACGGCCACGTCGTCCGGCTTCCGCTATTCGCACGCTTTGTGCGATACTCGCACAAATCCTTGAATTTCTATACGATGGACCAGCAACCCGCCAAACGCGACATGGTCGCGGGCCTCGACAAGGGCCTGCAAGTGATCGAGGCGTTCGACCAGGAGCGTTCGCGCCTGACGATCGCCGAGGTGGCCGAACGCACGGGCCTCACGCGCGCGGCCGCGCGGCGCTATCTGCTCACGCTGACCGCGCTGGGCTATATGCGGCACGAGAACAAGCAGTTCACGCTGACGCCCAAGATCCTGCGCCTCGGCCAGTCCTACCTGCATTCGGCGCGGCTGCCGCGCATCGCGCAACCGCTGCTGTACCGGCTCGCGTACGCGCTGGGCGAGGCGGCGTCCGTCGGGGTGCTGGACCACGATGATCTCGTGTGCGTGGCGGCTGTCAGCGCGGGCCAGCTGATTTCGGCGACCTTGCAGCCGGGCACGCGCGTGCCGGCGTACTGCACGGCGAACGGGCGCATGCTGCTCGCGAGCCTGCCCGAGGACCAGGCCGGGCGCTTCCTCGCGCGCGCGACGCCGGAGCCCATCACGTCGCACACGATCGTCGACCGCGCGCGGCTGGTCGAGGAGATCGCGCGGGCGCGCGAGCGGGGCTATGCGGTCGTCGACCAGGAACTGGAACTGGGCCTGCGCACGATCGCGGTGCCCGTCAGGAACTTCCGCGGCGACGTCGTGGCCGCAATGAACATCAGCGTGCACGCGGGCCGCATGAGCGTGGCGCAGATGGTCGAGCGCTGCCTGCCGACCCTCATCCAGTACCAGGTCGAGCTCAACGCCTTGCTCTAGCCGGCGCGCCGTTCGCGGTATGCCTTCGGCGTCATCCCCGCGTGCCGCTTGAAGGCGCGGCTGAAGTACGCGGGGTCCTGGAACCCCAGTTCGTAGGCGATGCTGGCCACGCTCGACGGCGCATAGGTCAGCTTGCGGCAGGCTTCCAGCATCAGGCGGTCCTGCACGATGTCGAACGCGGATTTGCCCGCCAGCTTCAGGCACAGGCGGTTCAGGCGGACGGGCGTCACGCGCAGCAGGTCGGCGTAGTGCGCGACGGGGGCGCCATCCTTGTAGTGCTGCTCGACGGCCGCGCGGAATGCCGCGAACAGGCGGAACTCGCCGTGCCCGGACATGCTCGCCGCACTCTGTTCCGCATGCGTGCGCGCCAGCAGCAACAGCACGCTGCGCGCCAGCCACTCCAGCATCAGCGCATTGCCATGCTGCGGCCAAGCCGCTTCCTCGACCATGTTGCGCAGCAGCGCCTCGATGCGCGCGCGCGGCTGGCGCGCCAGCGCGAGCGACAAGGGTTCCACGAACAGCGGCGCGAACAACTCGCCGTGGTGGTCCGGCGTGGCGAACAGCACGTTCTGGTCCACGGTCAGCACATAGCCCTGCGCCCCTTCCGCGAAGTCGAAGCCATGCACGACGGACGGGTGCACCGTGATCGCGACGGGTCCTTTACGTTCCCACACCGCTTCGTCGATCGCGGCGCGCACGCTCCCCTTCAGTAGAAAAAGTACCTGGAACAGGCCGGGGTGCGTATGGCGCTCGATGTGCCAGTCGTGCAGGCGGCTGCGCGTCTCGATCAGTTCGACGTGTACGGCTTCCGCGGGCGTCTGCTCGCCGTACAGGGCGAAGCGGGGAAATGTGGCCATGTCAAAAAAGTACAAGGAATCGATAACTTCATCCATTCTAAACGCGGCTGCGCGCCACTAGCATGGACGTCGACAAGAATTTTTTACAAGGAGACGAATATGCGTACCCAGGTCGCCATCATCGGCGCCGGCCCGGCCGGACTGTTGCTCTCTCACCTGCTGCACCAGCAGGGCATCGAATCGGTCGTGCTCGAAACCCGTACCCGCGACGAGATCGAATCGACGATCCGCGCCGGGGTGCTGGAGCAGGGCACGATGGACATCCTCAACGAGACGGGCGTCGGCGCCCGCATGCGCGCGGAGGGCGCGCTGCACCACGGCTTCGAACTCGCGTTCGACGGCCGCCGCCACCGCATCGACCTGACCGAATTGACGGGCAAGGCGATCACCGTCTACGCCCAGCACGAAGTCATCAAGGACCTCGTCGCCGCCCGCCTTGAGGCCGGCGCGCAGATGCTCTTCGGCGTGCGCGACGTGGCGCCGCACGGCGTCGACACGGACCGGCCGTACGTCACGTTCACGCGCGACGGGACGGAAGAACGCATCGAGGCCGATTTCATCGCCGGCTGCGACGGCTTCCACGGCGTGACGCGTCCCGCGCTGCCGCAGGACGGCCGCAACGATTACCAGCGCGTGTATCCGTTCGGCTGGTTCGGCATCCTCGTCGAGGCGCCGCCGTCGGCCCCGGAACTGATCTATGCGCGCCACGAGCGGGGCTTCGCCCTCGTCAGCACGCGCTCGCCGACGGTCCAGCGCATGTACTTCCAGTGCGACCCGAAGGACAACGTCGACAACTGGTCGGACGACCGCATCTGGGCCGAGCTGCATGCGCGCCTGGAAAACCGCGACGGCTGGCAGGTCACGGAAGGGAAGATCTTCCAGAAGAACATCGTCGCGATGCGCAGCTTCGTCTCGACGCCGATGCAGTCGGGCCGGTTGTTCCTGGCCGGCGACGCCGCCCACATCGTTCCGCCGACGGGCGCCAAGGGCATGAACCTCGCCGTGTCCGACGTGCGCCTGCTGGCGGCCGGCCTGGACGCGTTCTACCGCCGGGGCAGCACCGGACTGCTCGACCGCTACACGGACGACGCGCTGAAACGCATCTGGCGCGCCGAATACTTCTCGTGGTGGATGACGAGCATGCTGCACACGTTCGCGGACGCGTCGCCGTTCCAGCGCGAGGTGCAGCGCGCGGAGCTCGAGAACGTCGTGAACTCGCGCGCGCTGGCGACGGCGCTGGCGGAGAACTACGTAGGCGCGTTCTGACGACTAAGGCACCAGCTTCGACGCCCGCACCCACCGGGTGAAATGCTCGATCCGGATGCCGGCACCGGCGCCCGTCGTGCGCATGCCGAAGCCGTAGTCGCCGGCGCCGTGGATAATCGGGGTGGGATGGCGCATCTCGTCGCCCTGTCGTTGGCGTCAGGCGCGTCTTGCGTGCGCCCGCAGCAGGGCGGTGAAATCGGCGAAGTTGAGTTGCGGGTCGAGCGAATGCGCCATGCGGATCTCGCGGCCCCCGACCGTGCGCGTGGTGAAGGGCGTCGCGGCGGGATCGAACGCCGTCGCGGTAACGAGGGGACTGTCGCCGAACGTCAGCGTTCCGCCGAGGCGCACGAACGGCGGCAGGTGGCGGTACTGGTCGACGAGCCAGCGCGCGAGCGGCGACACCGGCGCGACCTCGGCATTCAGGATCGCGACCGATACCTGGAAGCGCCGGTATTCCTCGGCGGGGATCTGCAGGACCGGAATCCGCGTTTCCTCGAGCACGAAGCGGGCCGCGGCGACGTCGGTCGCCAGGTTGTATTCGGCGCCGTCGTCCCCGGCAGCCGTCCCGCCGATCCACACGAGGCGCATGCGTCCCGCGATCGCCGGCTGCAGGCGCAGCGCGGCCGCCACGTTCGTCAGCGGACCGCCGCACGCGAGGACGAGCGGCAGCGGATCGTCGCGCAGGGCCGCGTCGACGATCGCCTGCGCGGCGCCGTCCGCCACGACCGGCGGACGCAGGCCGGGCCCGGCCAGCCGCAGCAGCGCGCGTGCGCGCCGCGCCCCGTTCTGCGCCGTGCGCTCCGGATCGAGACCGGCCATGCGCGCCAGCCTGGGGTCCAGCGCCGACGCCGTCACGAGCACGGTGCGCGTCGCCGGTGCCAGCAACTGGTGCGCCAGCGCGACGAGGCCGTCCGGATCGCCGGCGAAGTCGTTGTCGACGATGACGCGGGCCAGAGGACGCTGGACGATGCCCGGCCGGCCCAGGGCCTGCGCGAGCGGGAGGGCCGCGAGGCAGCCCAGCAGGTGGCGCCGCTTCACTGGCGCACCTTCAGCGTGACGGGCCCGATCAGGCCGGACGGCCGCAGCGGCGCGTCGGCCTTGTACGTGGGCGCGGTCGTGAACGTGACCTTCGTGGCGCCCGGTTGCGCGTCGCCGATCAGGCGGTTCACCCACAGGTTGGCGACGCGGACCTCGACCGTGTTGGCGCCGGCCGCGACGAGGTTGCCCACGTCGACTTCGTACGGCGGCTTCCACGCAATGCCCGCGGGCTTGCCGTTGACGAGGACTTGCGCGACGTCGCCGACCTGCCCCAGGTCGAGCTTGAGCGGCGCGCCCGGCGTCACCCCAGCCGGCAGCGTGAAGGTGTGCGTATAGACCGACGTTCCCGAGAAGTACCTGACTTGCGGATCGGCGCTGGCGGCGAGCGACCCGGTCGTGCCGTGCGTGACCGCGGCCGGCGCCGCGAGGCCGTCGAAGCGGATCGCCCAGTCCCCGGCCAGCGTGGCGGCCTCGGACCACGACGGGGTCTTGATGGTGACGGCCGGCGCGGCGGCTGGCCGGCGGAACACGACGAACACGGAATCGTTCGCGCCCAGCGCCAGCGGCACGACGGTCGCGCCCCGGTCCGTACGGTAGCTCGCGGGTTCCGTACGGCCCGTGTCCGCATGCCAGAATTCGGCCGCCTTGCCGCGCACGTTGAAGCGGGCTTCCGTGTTCACGGTCTTGCCGGAACGGTTGGTGACGAAGTACACGTCGCCGTCGGCCAGCTTGCGGTGGACGAACAGCAGCGGCGTATCGGTGCCCCGGACGCTGAAGTCCGGCTTCCGGCCGGCCTGCGCCAGCGCGGCTTCCACGTCGCGGCCGGCAACGACGCGGCCCTTGCCGACGCGGGTGACGGGCGCGCCGCTCCACATCTGCCTGACGAGCGACGCGAACGCGGCCGGATCGTCGGCCAGGCCGGGCGTGGCGACGGGCGCGGTGCCGACGATCGTCGCGCCCTGCGCCGCCAGCGCGTGCAGCCGGCGCAGCGTGGCGACGGTCATGCGCGCGCTCGACCCGCCCAGGTACAGCACGCGGTAGCGCGCGCCGCTGGCCGACACGAGGTCGCCGTCCTTCACCGACAGCCGCTGCACCAGGGCGTCCGCGTTGACGAAGTCGTAGGCGTAGCGGCGCGGTGCGTCCGCCGGCTGGCCGTGCTTGTACAGTGCGACGAGCGGTGCTTCCTCGCCGTAGAAATAGGCGACGTCCGCGTAGAAACGGCCCTGCTGCAGCATCCAGCTGCTGCGCGCCATGTAGTCGACCCATGGCCGCGCCATGCCGGCCCACGTTTCGTTGCGGTTGAAATACTGGCCGAAGATGGCCAGCGACAGGCCGGGCTTCTGGTCGTCGCCCAGCGGCTGGTGCACCGACGTGTGGATGACCGGGAGATTCACGCCGCTGGCGAATTCCATGTCGATCATCGGGCGCAGGTCGCTCGGCGCGAACGCCCACGGCGCCATCGCGCTCGTCATGGATTCCGCGGCGACGAGGTTCTGGCCGTAGACGTGCGACACCGAGGCGGCGCCGCGCATGTCGGCGACCGCGGTCGGGTTGGGGCCGAACTCGGGGCGGTACGTCCACATCGCGGCCATCGGGACGTTCGCGTGGCTGCGCATCGCCATGTCGTCGCCCAGCGTGACGCGCGCGCTTTCCAGCGCTTCGCCGTACACCTTCAGGCCGTGTTCGCGCGCGACGGCCGCCACGGTGCCATAGTGTTCGCCGGCCATCAGGTCGGCGAGGGTGCGGCGCCAGTCGTACAGGAAGGCGTCGGTGCGGGCGCGGGTGCCGATGACGACGCCCGTCAGCGCCGGCAGCCACGGGCGCGCGTCGTAGCCGCGCAGGCGCTGGAACTGTTCCAGCAGGCGCGGCGTCCAGTTCGACGATCCGACTTCGATCGAGTCCGTCACGATGGCGCGCACGCCTTGCGCGCCGACGAGGTCCTTGCCGGCCGCCTGCTCGTACTTTGCCAGATAGGTGTCCAGGTAGCGTCGCACCGCGTCGCCGTCGTACTTGTCGACCTCGAGGCCCGTCGCTTCCTTCGTGGCCGGGTGGTTTTCGGTCCCCGTGAGCGACCACGCGAGGCGCACGATCTTCCAGGTCCCGGGCGGCGGCGTCCAGTCCAGCGTGCCGTCGGCGCGCACCTTGCCGGTGAGGTCGACGATGGCGGCCGGATCGACGCCGGCCTCGCGCGGGTCGAGACCCGCGTCCAGCGCGAAATAGTCGTCGGCCGTCGCGAAGCCGGCCTTGGCCTCGAACTGATTGACCTTCGGCTCGCCCGACAGGACCAGTTGCGCGAGGCGCAGTCCCTTCGCCTGGCCGATCGCGCCGAACGGCCCCGTGTCGGCGCCCGCCACGGGCATGAACTGGGGATTCGGCACGGGCGGCTTCGCGGCGACCACGACGCGGAAACGGGCCGCCGTCACCGGCGCGAACCCGGCGCTGGCGGGCACCCCGGCCAGCGCCAGGTCCGCGACCTTGCGCCAGCTCGTCCCGTCGGCGCTCGCTTCCAGCGCGGCCTGGTACGCCGAGCCCTCGAACATCGATCCCGCGCCCGGCGCGAAGATCGTGGCGGAGCGGATGGTCTGGGGTGTCGGATAGTCCAACGTGACGATGACCGGGCGGTCGGCCGTGGGCGCCGCGAGTTCGGCCGCCGCCTCTTCGGTCGCCGCCGCCAGCTTGCGCGCGTCGAGGGCCAGGTCGCCGGCGCGGATGGCAGGGAGCGGGAGTGCGGCCGCGTCGGCCGGATACGCATAGACGGCGATGTCGCCGCCCGTGCGCGCGAGCGCCGCGGGGCTCGGCCGCTGGCCCATGATGTCGGGCTGGACGAACAGGTCCTGGAACGGTCCCGTCGTGCGCGGCGCGGCGGGCAGGGGCAATGCCGGCGGCTTGCCGCCGTCGACGGTCATCTCGCTCCATACCAGCTTCTTCATGCCGTCCTCCGGCCGTACCCACGGGCCGCCCGTCTCGCTCCAGCCGGGCGACGCGGCGATGCCGAACTCCAGGCCATGGCGTTCCGCCTCCTGCGCGGCGAAGCGGAACGCGTCCGCCCATTCGGGACTCATGTACGGCAGGCGCTTCGGCACCAGTTGGGGCGTCATCATCTCGGCGTCGAAGTTCTGCAGGCCGCCGAGGCCCGACTTCGCCATCCAGTCGATGTCCTTGGCGATGCCGTCCTTGGTGATGTTCCCGTTCAGCCAGTGCCACCACACGCGGGGGCGGGCGCTTTGCGGGGGATTGTCGAAGCCGGATGCGACCGGGTCGGCGGCCGCCCATGCGGGTGCGGACAGGCAGGCGAGGGCGGCGGCGACGGCGATCAGGCGCAGGGGTTGAATGTGTGCGGACATGGCGTGGTTCGTCGTGGGTCTTCCATCAATGGGAACGCGGCCGGACGCCGGGCGTCGCGGCCGCGCGGGTCATCATGCGGTCAGAAACGGTAGTCCAGCGTCACGCCGACGCGGCGGAACGAATTCTCGCCGAGGCTGTAGGCGAAGCCGGAGCCAGCGCCCTTGCCGGGCAGCGGGTAGATGATGGCGTTCGGCACGCGCTTGTCGCCCAGGTTGCGGTCGTACACCTCGATGCCCCATTTGTCGTCAGGGGAACGCAGCGCGACGCGCAGCGACGCGGTGGAATGGCCGCCGTACGCGCATTCGGCGTCGAGCGAATTGCAGAGCCGCACGCGGCTCTTGTAGACGATGTCGCCGCCCAGCTTGAGTTCATAGTCGCCCGGCAGCGTCCAGCTGTAGTCGCCGTTCAGCGTCGCCTTGTTGCGCGGCGAGTACAGCAGGCGCTGGCCGCCGACGTTGGTGTTGTCGAACGTGAAACCGCCCGGGTACGCGGTGTCGAGGATCATCGCGACCGAGAGACCCAGCTGCAGTTCCGGCAGCGGACGCGCGCGGATGTCGGCCTCGACACCCTTGCTCGTCACGCTCGGCACGTTCAGCGGGATGCAGGAGAGAGCGCCGACGGCCGTCAGGGTGCAGTTCTGCTCCTGGAAATCCTTGATCTTCGTGTGGAACGCGGCCACGTCCACGTCCAGGCGGCGGTTCAGGAACGACATCTTCGAGCCCACTTCGACGCTGGTCGGCAGTTCGGGCCTGACGATGTTGCCGGCGAAGCTGCCGGGCGCCGTCGCGACGTTGATCGGGGTGTCGTTGTCGACCTGCGGGCCCTTGTAGCCGCGGCTCAGGGTCGCATACAGGTTGGTGGTCTTCGACAGCGCGTGCTGCAGGCCGATCTTGCCGGACACGTTGGATTGCCGTGCGCTGCCGCTGGCCGCCTTGACCGTGGCCGGCAACGTGAAGCCGTCGAACGCCACGACGCTGGACTGGGACTCGTCCGCCTTGACGGTGTCGCGGGTGAAGCGCAGGCCGGCGATGATGCCGGTGGCGTCGGTCACGTGGTAGGTCGCCTGGCCGAACAGGGCCTTCGTGGTCAGGCGCGCGTGCTGGACCGCGTCGGTCGCGATCGAGCGCGGCAGGGGCGGCGACGGCAGGAAGGTGCTCGGCAGGATCGCCGTCGTGGAATCCTTGAAGTTGTTCGAATCGGCGTAGAACAGGCCGCCGACATATTCGAGCTGCCGCTTGCCCGGCGACGCGATGCGCAACTCCTGCGAGAACTGGCGGGCATCCTGGTGCGGGGTGAAGTTGTAGACCTTGTCGTAAGTGTTCGACATGCCGATGTTGACGCTGTCCGGGCCCTGCTTGCGCGTGCGGTAGGCGGTGATCGACGTCAGCGTGTCGCCGCTGCCCAGGGTCCAGTCGACCTGGCCGGACAGGCCGCGTACCCGGGTGTGCTGGATTTCCGCGCCGTCCGGGCAGACCTGGTTGTTGGTCTTCGAGACCGTCACGCCGCACGATGCGAATTCCGCGGCCGGGTGGTGGTCGCCCGCCGTGTTGGTGGCGTAGGCCACCGACGGCGCGAAGAACACGGCGTTCTCGTTGCGCTGGTTCGACGCGTCCGCGATCAGGTTGACCGCCACGTCGCGGTTCGGCTTGAGCAGGTAGCGCAGGCGCGCGCCGCCGTTGGTCGTGACGCTGTCCTTGTCCGTGAGGACGTTGTGGTAGACGCCCTTGTTACGCTCGCCGACCGCGGAGATGCGCAGCGCCGAGATGTCGTTCAGCGGGACGTTGCCGGTGGCGCGCAGGGCTTCGCCATGCTTGCCCTTGAACTCGAACTGCACGCTGCCGCCATGGTCGCCGATGATCGGCTCCTGGGTCGACATATTGAGGACGCCGGCCGACGCGTTCTTGCCGAACAGCGTGCCCTGCGGGCCACGCAGCACTTCGACGCGTGCCAGGTCGAACATCAGGCCGCTGGCGGTGGCGCCCTGCGGTACGCCGTCGACGACGACGCCCACCGAGCTCTCGGCCGATTGCGTGAACACGGCGGTGCCGATGCCGCGGATCGACGCGCTGCCGCCCGCGCCGCCGGTCGACTGGTCGCCGAATTCGAGCGATGCGGCCGTCTTGGCGAGGTCGCCGATGTCCTTGACGCCGGCGCGCTCCAGCTGCGCGGCGTTGACGACCGTAATGGCAACGGGGACTTCCTTGATGCTCTGGCTGCGCTTTTGCGCGGTGACGACGACGGTCTCGATGCCTTTCTCGATCTTCGCCGCGGCTACCGGGCTGGCGCCGCTGTCGCCGGTCTGGGCGTGGGCCGGGTTCCAGATCGCGGCCAGGCTCATGGACAGGATGGTCAGCGAACCGATCGCCGACGGAGTACGGGGTGCGTGCATGTTGTCTCCTAGTGTGGCCAGTCGATGCCGGCCATGTTGTATTCAGGCGAATCGAGTATAGGTACGGTCCTCGGCCATTCCAAAGCCGTATTCCGTGATACCTGCTATCGACGTTGGCGGGTGATGATCAAATGGCTGATCGATCGGATTCGCTGATACGTCCTATCGAAACTCTGGTCTTCGGGATGCCCGCGCGCGCTGCTATCGTTTTCATACAAAAAAAGCGAGGAGACATCCCATGCACACTTCCCCCGAGGCGGGCCGCGGCCGCGCCGCGCTCATGCTGTGCCATTTCGCTGGCATGGTCGACCTGGTCGCGCTGCCCGTGTGGGTCGGCACGCTCGCCCAGCATCACGGTTTCGATCTTGAACACGCGGGCATGATCGTCACGGCGTTCCTGCTGGGCGCGGTCGGCGCGAGCCTCGTGGCGGCGCCGCTGTATATAAGGTTGCCGCGCGCCGCCTGCGCATTCGGCGGCTACGCCATCGCGGCGCTGGCCTTTCTCGCCGCGTCGCGGGTGGCCGGTTTCGGCGCGCTCGTGCTGCTCCACCTCGTCGCCGGCATCGCGACGGGCACCGCCTTGTCGGTCACGCACGGCACCATCGGCCGCAGCGCCAATCCGCACCGGCTGTTCGCCATGGCCGGGACGGCGCTGGGCATCGGTGCGGTGATCTTCTATGCCGCCGTGCCACCCGCCGTCGCCGCGCATGGCGGGCCGGCACTGTTCCTCGTGTTCGCCGGCCTGATGGGCGCGGCGGCGCTGGCGTGTGCTTTCGGTTTTCCGAATGTTGCGACCGGCGGTCGTGCGCCGTTGGCGGCGCCGCTGCCCCGCGCGGCCTGGTGCGCGATCCTCGGCGTGGGCTGCCTGGCGCTGAACCAGGCGCTCACGTTCAGCATGCTGGACCGCATCGGCGTACTGCGCGGCTTCGGGCAGGACAAGGTGAACGGCGTGCTCGTCGTGTGCGGCCTCGTCAACCTGCTGCCGGCCGCCGTCGCCGGCATGCTGCAGAAGCGCCTCAATCCCGTGCGGGTGGCCATCGTCGCCGCGCCGCTGCAGGCCGCGCTGGCGCTCGTCGTCACGCTGTCCGCCGACTTCCTGCCGTATGCGCTGGCCGGCGCCATCTACCCCGCCGTGCTGATCTTCACCCACACCTTCCTGTTCGGGCTGATCGCCCGGCTGGACCCGAGCGGCCGCGCGCTCGCATCAACGCCCGCGATGATGATGACCGGTTCCGCGATCGGCCCCGCGCTGGCCGGCTCGGTCGCGATGCGTGCCGGTTTCGGCGGACAGGCGCTGCTCGCGGTGCTGGTCGGTACCGCCGCCACACTGTGCTTCGCCCTCGTCGCGCGCCGCGCCCACCCATCACTGAAGGAGGCAACTTGAACCCAACCGCCCAACTGACCCTGGCCCGCGCGAACGCGATCCTCGAAGCCGCCGTCGCGGCCGCGCGTGCCGACGGCCTGCCGCCGGTGGCCGTCGCCGTGCTCGACGCATCCGGCCACCTGGTCGCCGCGCAGCGTGAAGACGGTGCCACACCGCTGCGCGTCGACATCGCCATCGGCAAGGCCTACGCGGCCGCCGGCATGGGCGTCGCCAGCCGCGTGCTGCACCAGCGCGCGCAGGACAACCCCGTGTTCTTCAACGCGCTCGCATCGTCCAGCCAGGGCCGCTTTATTCCGCAGGCCGGCGCCGTCGCGATCCGCGCCGCGGACGGCACCTTGCTGGGTGCAGTCGGCGCGAGCGGCGGGACCGGTGCGCAGGACGAGGCGATCTGCGCGGCGGGCGTGAACGCGGCGGGACTGGTGGCCGCATGAGGGAAACGCATACCCCAGGCTGCGCGTGCGGGATCGACGTGCACGCGCACGTAATTCCGCACGACCTGCCGCGCTACGTGGGCAACCGCCTGCCGCCCGACTGGCCGTCGATGGCGCCGGCGCATGCGTGCCACCGCCACGTCGTCATCCAGGGCAGCGTGTACCGCACCGTGTCCGAGCGCGCGTGGAGCGCCAGCCGCCGCATCGAGGACATGGAGACGATGGGGCTCGCCGTGCAGGCCATCTCGCCGATGCCGGAACTGCTGTCGTACTGGATGGAGCCGCACGCCGCGGCCCAGCTGCTGCGCTACATGAACGAACAGATCGCGAACATGGCCGCGCTGTCCGGCGGACGCCTCGTCGGCATGGGCGCCGTGCCGCTGCAAGACCTCGACCTCGCGCTGGCGGAACTGGACCACGTCGCCGACAAGCTCGGTTTCAAGGCCATCGAAGTGGGCAGCAATATCAACGGCAAGGCGATCGGCAGCCCGGAATTCGAGCCGTTCTTCGCCGCGTGCGCGGAGAAGGGCGTCGCCGTGTTCGTGCATGCGTTGAAACCGGCCGGCGCCGACCGCCTCGTCGGCCCGGACAAGCTGCTGCCCGCGCTCGCGTATCCGACCGACGTGGGCCTGGCCGCCGCTTCCGTGCTGACCTCGAACCTGATCGGCCGGCATCCGGATTTGAAAATCGCGTTCAGCCACGGCGGCGGCACGCTCGCGTCGCTGCTGCCGCGCCTCGAACAGGCACGCCAGGTGTTTCCCGCGCTACGCGACACGATGCCGGAGAGCCCGTCGGACCAGGCGCGCCGGTTGTTCTACGACACGCTCGTGTTCGATGCGCCCACGCTGCGCCACCTGCTCGACCGCTTCGGCGCCTCGCAACTGATGATCGGCACGGATTACCCGTTCGCTTTCCACGACGCGCGCCCCGTCGACAGCATCGCCGCGGCCGTGGTCGATGCGGACGTGCGCGCCCAACTCGTCACCCATAACGCGGCCCGTTTCCTCGGGCTTTAACAAGGAGTCAACATGCCCGCATCCCCCGCCGGCCAGCTGCGCAGCATCGCCATCGGCGTCACCGACCTCGATGCCGCCGAGCGCTTTTACAACGATACGTGGCATTTGCAGACCGTTGCGAAGACCGCGGATGCCGTCTACCTTCGCGGTGCCGGCCCGTTCCACCACATCCTCGCGCTGCACCGCGGCGACAAGCCCGATGTCCGCAACGTGACGTTCAGCGTGGCGGCGCGCGCCGATCTCGATGCCATCGCGGCGCGCACGCCGGCGGCGGGCGGCAGCGTGCTGTCCGGACCTGCCGACGTCGACGAGCCGGGCGGCGGCACGGCCGTCATGATCGCGGACCCGCAGGGGCGCATCCTGCGCTTCGTGCACGGCGACGAGCGCCAGGCGGCGAACACGCACGCCGACGCTCCGAGCCGCATCACGCACGTCGTGTTCAACAGCGCGGACGTGGCCGCGGCCCAGCGCTTTTACGAAGAGGCGCTCGGCTTCCGGCTGTCCGACCGCACGAAGATCATGGCCTTCATGCGCTGCAACAGCGACCACCACAGCATCGCACTTGCGGACAGCAATGCGGACACGCTGAACCACATCGCTTTCGTCATGCCGGACCTGGACGCCGTCATGCGTGGCGCCGGCCGCATGCGCGACGCCGGCTGGCCCATCGAATGGGGCGTCGGCCGCCATGGCCCGGGCAACAACGTCTTTGCCTACTTCGTCGGCCCGGACGATTTCGTCATCGAATACACGGCCGACGTGCTGCAGGTCGACGACTCGTACAAAGTCGGCGGGCCGTCCGACTGGCAATGGCCGCCGGGCCGCTTCGACCAGTGGGGCGTGTCGCAGCCGCCGTCGGACCGAATCAAGCAGGCGCAGAGAACCATCCGATTCATCGAACAATAAGGAGCAGCAGTGAAATTCATCACCTACCGCAACGGTAAAGAAAACCGCCTGGCCGTCGTCGACGGCGACCAGATCGTCGATATCAACCGCGCCGTGCCGGAGGTCTCCGCCGACGTACGCGCCGCGCTCGCGGACGGCGTGGATCTCGTCGCGTCCGGCCGCCGCGCGCTCGATTCGACCGCCGAGCGCCAGCCGCTGGCCGCCGTCGCGCTGGCGCCCGTCGTGCCGGAACCCGGCAAGACGGTCTGCCTCGGCCTGAACTACTACGACCACGCCGCCGAGAGCGGCCGCGAGAAGCCCGTGTACCCGTGGTTCTTCCTGCGCGGGACGACATCGCTGCTGGCGCATGGCGAAGCGTCGCCGCGCCCGCGCGTGTCGGAAAAATTCGACTACGAGGCCGAGCTGGCCGTCGTCATCGGCAAGCGCGCCCGCCACGTCAGGCGCGAGGATGCGCTGGACCATGTGTTCGGCTACGCGTGCTTCAACGACATCTCCGTGCGCGATTATCAAAAGCGCACGCCGCAGTGGACCATCGGGAAGAACTTCGACCGCACGGGCGCGCTGGGTCCCGTGCTCGTCTCCGCCGACGAACTGCCGGCCGGCGGCGTGGGCCTGTCGATCCAGTCGCGCCTGAACGGCCAGGTCATGCAGGACGCGAACACGAAGGACATGATCTGGGACGTGGCCGAGACCATCGCGCTGCTGACCGAATGCCTGACCCTGGAGCCGGGCGACGTGATCGCGATGGGCACGCCGGCCGGCGTCGGCCAGTCGCGCACGCCGCCAGTGTGGATGAAGGCGGGCGACACGATCGAGGTCGAGATCGAGGGCGTGGGCCTGCTCGTCAACACGATCGAGGACGAGCAGCCATGAACGGCGAGTATGACGTCGTCGTCGTCGGTTTCGGCCCGTCCGGCGCCGTCGCGGCCGCGCTGCTGGGCCAGGCCGGCGTGCGCACGCTCGTCGTGGACCGCAGCATTGACGTCTATCCGAAGCCGCGCGCCATCGCCCTCGACCACGAGATCATGCGCGTGTTCCAGAATCTCGGCCTCGCGGATGCCGTGTCGCCGCACTGCGAGCCGTTCACGCCGTCCGAGTACTACGGCGTCGACGGGCGCCTGATCAAGCGTCTCGCCACCGTGGAACCGCCGTACCCGCTGGGGCACACGCCGTCGATGGTGTTCACGCAGCCGCCCGTGGAAGCGGCGCTGCGCCGCCACGTGCAGGCGCTGCCCGCCGTCGACGTCGTGCTGGGCCGGCGCTTCACCGGCGTCGAGCAGGATGCGATTGGTACCACCGTGCACTTCGACGAGGGCTCGGTGCGCGCCCGCTACGTGATCGGCTGCGACGGCGCCTCGAGCTCCGTGCGCGACGCCATCGGCATCAGGCTGGAAGATCTCGAGTTCGACGAACCGTGGCTGGTCGTCGACGTGCAGGTCAACGAGAGGGGCCTCGCCAAGCTGCCGTCGACCAGCGTGCAGTATTGCGAACCGGCGCGGCCGTGCACGTACGTGATCGGACCGGGCAACCACCGCCGCTGGGAAATCTCGCTGCTGCCGGGCGAGGATCCCGCATACATGGCGACGGAGGAGGGCGCGTGGAGCGTGCTGCAAAGGTGGATCGGCCCGGACGACGCGACCCTGTGGCGCCAGGCCAGCTACCGCTTCCATGCGCTGGTGGCGCGCGAGTGGCGCGCGGGCCGCGTGTTCATCGCGGGCGACGCCGCGCACCAGCAGCCGCCATTCCTGGGACAGGGCATGTGCCAGGGGATTCGCGACGTCGTCAACCTCGCGTGGAAGCTGCGCGCGGTGCTGGGCGGCGACGCGCCGGACAGCCTGCTCGACACTTACACGGTGGAGCGCCGCGAACACGTGCGCCGGCTCACCACGCGCATCAAGGAGATCGGCGCCGTCATCTGCGAACGCGATCCCGCCCGTGCGCAGGCTCGCGACACGGCCCTGATCGACGCGGCCGGCGGCACCATCCGCACCGTGCCGCGCCAGGACATCATCCCGCCGCTGATGGAAGGTCTGCTGGCGTCCGGCGGATACATCGGCTCGGGCACGGGCACGCTGTTCCCGCAGCCGCGCGTGAACGGACCCGCCGGGCCGGCGCTGCTGGACGAGCTGGCGGGCACCGGCTGGCGCATCGTGACCGACTTGCGCACCGCGCAGCTGCCGCCTGGCCTGCTCGCGCTGGCGGAGCGCGTCGGCATGTTGATCAGCATTCCGTCCGACACCGCCGGCTTTTCGAGCGGGCCGCACCGCATGCAGGCGGATGAACTGGACGGCGTGTTGGCGCGCTGGTTCGCGCGCCACGGCTGCCATGCGGCCGTCGTCCGGCCGGACCACTACGTGTACGGTGTCGCGAGCGACGGTGCGGGACTGTACGACCTCGTCGCCGGACTCACGAATACCTTGCAATAAACCATAACAAAGGAGACAACATGAATCACGATGCACGCCGCCGTACTCTGCTTGGACTGGGCACGGCACTCGCCGGCGCCGCGCTGCTACCTTCGGTCGCAAGCGCAGCCACCGCGCGGGGAACGTTCCCCAAAGGCTTCCTGTGGGGCGCCGCCATCGCGGGCCACCAGGCGGAAGGCGACAACGTCGCGAGCGACGCATGGCTGCTGGAAAACATCCAGCCGACGGAGTTCAAGGAGCCGTCGGGTTCCGCCGTGGATCACTACCGCCTGTACGACCAGGACATCGCGACCTTGGCAAGCCTCGGCCTGAACACGTTCCGCTTCTCGATCGAGTGGGCGCGCGTGGAGCCCGTCGAGGGGATGTTCTCGGTGGCCGCGCTGGAGCATTACCGCGACGTGCTGCAATCTTGCCGCAGGCACAAGGTGAAGGCAATGGTCAGCTTCAACCACTTCGTCACGCCCGCATGGTTCGCGGCGCGCGGCGGCTGGGAGGCGGACGGTTCGGCGCAGCTGTACGCCCGCTATTGCGACAAGGTCGCGCGCCACCTGGGTGACCTGATCGACATTGCGACCACGTTCAACGAGCCGAACCTGCCGCGCCTGTTGTTCGGCATTCCCGGACCGCTGTCCGGCATGGCCGACAACCCGCGCATGAAGGAAATGCTGGCGAAGGCCGGCCAGCTGGCGGGCACGGGTAAATGGTCGTCGTGGATCTTCGGCGATTTCGCGAAGATCGAGGCCGGCCTGCTGAAGGGCCATGCGGCGGGTTACCAGGCCATCAAGGCCGTGCGCCCGCAACTGCCCGTCGGCTTCTCGATCGCGATCGCGGACGACCAGGCCGTCGACGGCGGCGAGGCCATGCGTGACCGCAAGCGCGCCATCGCGTACGAGCCGTGGTTCCGCGCGATCGCCGAACACGGGGATTTCATCGGCGTACAGACCTATACGCGCGAATTGATCGGGCCCGACGGCGTGCGGCCGCCGCCGAAGGATGCGACGTTCACGTCGGCGCACATGGAGTATTACCCCGAAGCGCTAGAGGCGACGATCCGCTATACGGCGCAGCACGTGAAAGTTCCGATCTACGTGACGGAAAATGGCATGTCGACGGACGACGACACGCAGCGCATCGCCTACATCCGCACGGCCGTGGGTGGGGTCGCGAACTGTCTCAAGGACGGCATTCCCGTCAAGAGCTACATCCACTGGTCGCTGCTCGACAACTTCGAGTGGATCTTCGGCTACGGGCCGCACTACGGGCTGATCGGCGTCGACCGCGCGACGATGAAGCGCACGGTGAAACCGAGCGCGCGCGTGCTCGGAAAGATCGCGCAGGCGAACGGCGTTTCGGCATGAAAGGGCGATAGCAGGTATCGCCAAAATGGGCTTTGGCCGGATGGGGTCCGGCCGCTACGCTAAGCCTATCGAATGAACTACAGGGAGACAAAACGTGGGCGGTATCATTTTTGAAAACGTAAGGATCTTCGACGGCAGCCAGATGCGCCCGGGGACCGGCGCGGTGCGCGTGGAGGGCAACCGCATCGCCGAAGTGGCGGACGGTACGCGCTGCATCGCGCCGCTTGCCGGCGACCGCGTCATCGACGGCAAGCAGGGCACCTTGATGCCAGGCCTCGTCGAAGCGCATGCGCATCTGTCGTGGCCCAGCTCCGTCGAGCGCTTCGTGCCCGGCATGGCATTGCCGCCGGAAGACCTCGTGCTGACGACGGCCCGCAACGCGCGCATCCTGCTCGACCACGGCTTCACGAGCGCCTATTCGGCCGGGGCGCTCTCCAAGTCCGTCGAGACGGTGCTGAACACCTTCATCACGAGCGGCGGCATGCCGGGGCCCCGGCTCGTCGCGTCGTCGATCGAGCGCGAGCCGCCGACCATCGAGGAACTCGACCCGGGCAAGGTCGCGGAGCACGGCCGCGGGCCCGACGCCGTGCGCGCCTTCGTGAAGGACTGCGCCTCCATCGGCGCCAAGTCCGTCAAGTTCCTGCTGTCCGGCGAGGATGCGCTGAAACCGGGCGCATCGCAACAGCTGATGTACACGCAGGAAGAGGCCGATGCGGCCGGCGAGCAGGCGCGCGAATCCGGCGTGTGGCTCGCATGTCACGCGCAAGCGTCCGACGCCGTCAAGATGGGCCTGCGCGCCGGTTTCCGCGTGCTGTACCACTGCACGTACGCCGACGAGGACGCGCTGGACATGCTCGAAGCGCGCCGCGACGACGTCTTCATCGCGCCGGCCATCGGCATCATCCAGGCGACCCTGGACGCCGCGCCGCCGCCGCACTTCGACATGAGCCACATGAAGAAAAGCGCGGCCGAGGTGCTGGACCTGCAGAGAAAGCTCGTGCCGGAACTGCGCCGGCGCGGCCTGCGCGTGCTGCCGGGCGGCGACTACGGCTTCCCGTTCAACCCGAACGGCCGCAACGCGCGCGACCTGGAATTGTTCGTGAACCTGCTGGGCTATACGCCGGAAGAGGCGCTGTCCGCCGCGACCCTGCTGGGCGGCGAGTTGATGGGCATGGGCGACGAGCTGGGACAGGTGAAACCCGGCTTCCTCGCCGACCTGCTGCTAGTCGACGGCGATCCGACGCAGAACGTGACGATCCTGCAGGACCGCAAGCGCCTGCGCGCCATCATGAAGGATGGGCGCTTCCACAAGGATCCGGCGCTGGCCGCGCTGTAAGGAGGTCGAATGACGTTGAGCGACAAGCATCGGGAGATCCTGCGTGCAGTCCGCGCGGCCGGCCCCGTGATCGATCCGCCGGCCGCGAAGGCCCTGTATGCGCCCCTGCTGGCGGACATGCCGCGCGGCGCGGAACCGCTGCGCGACATCGTCTACGGCGTCGACGAGCGTCACCGGCTGGACGTGTACCCGGCCGTCGGCGCAACGGGGCCGGCGCCCGTCGTCGTGTTCCTGCACGGCGGAGGCTTCATTCGTGGCGACAAGGCGGACCGGGAAGCCGTCGGCCACTATTTTTCCCGGCACGGCGTCGCGGCCGTGTTGCCGAATTACCGGCTCGGCCCGCGCCACCGGTGGCCGGCCGGGGCCGAGGACGTGTCGTCGGTACTGGCCTGGGCGCGGGCCAACGTCGCGCAGTACGGCGGCGATCCCGATCACATCGTGCTCGCGGGTGAATCGGCCGGCGCGGCGCACGTGGCGGCGGCCACCCTCATCAAACGCTTCCACCCGGCCGAAGGCCTGAAGATCGCGGGCGCGTTCCTCGCGTCGGGCGTGTACAACGCCGAGCTGGAATTCCTGGCACGGGCGCAGCTTGGCATCGCGACGCCGGATCCGCGCAACGAGGCCTACTTCGGCACGGATTTCGCGGCGTACCGCGCGATGTCGACCGTGGAGCTGGTCGATGCGGCACCGTTCCCGCTCGCGATCACGTATGCGGAACTGGACCCGATCCAGATGCAGGCGCAGGCGGGCGAGTTGTTCGCGCGGCTCGTCACGCGCCACGGTTTCCAGCCGCGAATCGGGGTCGTCGCGAGCCACAATCACCTCAGCCAGGTCTATGCGATCAACAGCGGCGACGACGCGCTGGCCGCGCCCTTGCTGGCCTTTGTGCGTGACAGGCGCATGAAAACTCCATAAAGTAAAGGATCAAACGGCCGCACGAGCCATACGATAACAAGGAGACAACCGATGCGTTTCAACCGCCTGGACCTGAACCTGCTGCTGGCGCTCGACGCGCTGCTGGAGGAACAGAACATCACCCGCGCGGCGGCGCGCGTGAACGTCAGCCAATCCGCGATGAGCGGCATGCTGGCGCGCCTGCGCGAATTCTTCGAAGACGATTTATTGGCCGCCGTCGGCCGCAACATGGAGCTGACGGTGCTGGGGCGCCAGCTCGTCGGGCCGGTGCGCGACCTGATCCTGCACGTGCACGCGACGGTCGGCATTCGCGTGTCTTTCGATCCGGCGCGCGAGACGCGCTGCATGAAGATCATGGTGTCCGATTATGCGACCGAGGTCTTCCTGAACCAAGTGGTGGCGCGCGTGCTGCGCGACGCGCCCAACATGACGTTGGAACTGGTGCCGCTCGCGGACGACGCGGCGGAAAAGCTGCGCCGCGGCGAAAACGACTTCCTCATCATCCCGCGCAACTTTCTCGACCCCGAGCATCCGCAGCGCACGCTGTTCGAAGACCATTACTGCGCCGTGATCTGGGAAGGAAACACGCATGTCGGCGACGTCCTCGACGCCGCCACGTACGAGCGCCTCTCGCATATCGCGCCGATGCTGGGCCGTCCCCGCTCGCCGACGATGGAGGAGTTGCTGCTGCAGGCGCAGGGCGTCAAGCGCCGCATCCGCGTGATCACCAGCGATTTCTACAGCATGGCGACGGCGCTCGTCGGCACGGATCTCGTCGCGACGATGCACACGCGCCTCGCGCTCGCGTGCGCGCGCCGGCTGCCGATCCGCGTGCTGCCGCTGCCGTACGAGCTGCCGCCGCTGGCGGAATGCCTGCAATGGCACCGCTTCCAGGAAAACGACCCGTGCCACATCTGGCTGCGCGGCGTGATGCTGGAGATCGCGCGCGGCCTGTCGACCAATGCCGAGCTGCCGATGGCGCCGTTCAGCTTCAACGCCATCGAGACGGCGCGCGGAGTGGCATAATCGTCGTCACCCCAACCTCCACCGAAAGGAAGCATATGGTCGTCGAAAGCGCCGAAATCCTGGTCAAGGCCGGCATGGAAGAACAATTCGAGGCAGGCGTGCGCGCCGCCGCGCCGCTGTTCCAGCGGGCCCGCGGCTGTACAAGCATGCGCCTGCAGCGGGGCGTGGAGAATCCGCGCGCCTACCGCCTGCTCGTGGACTGGAACACGGTCGAGGACCACATGGTCCACTTCCGCGAGAGCGACGATTTCCAGGAATGGCGCCGCCTCGTCGGCCACTGCTTCGACGGCGCGCCGGTGGTCACGCACTACGCGGCGGCCGTCGACGGCTTCTGACAGCCGTCAGGGCAGCAGCATCGCGAGTTCCTGCGCGCCGTGGCGCAGCACCGGCAGGAACTCTTCCACCATGCGCTCCGGCGTCACGCGCGCCGCGTGCGCACCCACGTTCAGCGCCGCCAGCACGCGGCCCGACGCGCCGCGCACCGGCACGGCGATCGAGCGCAATCCCATTTCCAGTTCTTCGTTGTTGACGGCATAGCCGTCGCGGCGCACCTGCGCGAGGATGTCGCGCAGCTTGCCGGCATCCGTCACCGTGCGTTCCGTCATCGGCATCAACGTCGTGCGCGCGAGATAGGCGTCCAGCTCGTCCTGCGGCAGGTGCGCCAGGAGTACCCGGCCCAGCGAGCTGCAATACGCCGGCAGGCGGCTGCCGGCGGCGAGCGAGACCGACATCACGCGCGACGTCGCCGCGCGCGCCACGTACAGCACCTGGTCTTCTTCCAGCACGGCGAGCGAGCTCGATTCGCCGAGCGCCTTGCTGACGCCGTTCAGGCACGGTTGCGCGGCGGCCGTCAGCGGCGTCGACGACAGATACGAATACCCCAGGGTCAGCACTTTCGGGCGCAGGCTGAAATTGTTCAGTTCCGCATCCACGTAGCCGAGCTGGCGCAGCGTGTGCAGGCAGCGGCGCACGGCCGCGCGCGGGATGCCCGTCTGCTGGCTGATCTGGGCGATGGTCTGCGGCTTGCGCGAGTCGGCGAACGCGCGCAGCACGGCGAGGCCGCGCGCGAGCGACGTCATGAAGTCGGGATCGGCGAGGGCGTCGATCTCTTCCGCGATGGTGAGCGGGGCGGCTGGGGTGGATGGTGTGGATGACATGCCGGGATTTTAATCGATGAAAGGAAGCGCTTGACTGGCGGCGCGGCCGAGGCGTACACTTTTTGTGCGGTAGACGAGCATGTGTTCGATAATCGCACATCAGAGACAAGGTGACAACCCATGATCGACAAAACCTGTGACTCGCTGGAGCGGGCCGTGGCCGACATCCACGACGGCGCCACCGTCATGATCGGCGGCTTCGGCAACGCCGGCATGCCGTCCGCGCTCATCGACGCGCTGATCGCCCACGGCGCCCGCGAGCTGACCATCGTGAACAACAACGCCGGCAACGGCGACACGGGCCTGGCCGCCCTCATCAAGGAAAAGCGCGTGAAGAAGATCGTGTGCTCGTTCCCGCGCCAAGCCGATTCCTGGCATTTCGACGCGCTGTACCGCGCCGGCGAGATCGAGCTGGAACTGACGCCGCAGGGCAACCTGGCCGAGCGCATCCGCGCCGCCGGCGCCGGCATCGGCGGCTTCTTCACGCCCACCGGCTACGGCACCCTGCTGGCCGAGGGCAAGGAAACCCGCGTCATCGACGGCAGGCACTATGTGTTCGAGACCCCGATCCACGCCGATTTCGCGCTGATCAAGGCCCTGCGCGGCGACCGCTGGGGCAATCTCGTGTACCGCAAGACCGCTCGCAACTTCGGTCCGATCATGGCGATGGCCGCAAAGACCACCATTGCGCAGGTCGCCGAGATCGTGCCGCTCGGCGAACTCGATCCGGAAGCGATCGTCACCCCCGGCATCTTCGTCCAGCGCGTCGTCAAGGAGGCCGCATGAACACCCGATACACCCGCGACCAGATGGCCGCGCGCGTCGCGCAAGACATCCCGGAAGGCGCCTACGTCAACCTGGGCATCGGCCTGCCCACGAAGGTCGCCAACTACCTGCCGGCGGAGAAGGAGATCTTCCTGCACAGCGAGAACGGCCTGCTCGGCATGGGGCCGGCGCCCGCTCCGGGCGAGGAAGACGAGGACCTGATCAACGCCGGCAAGCAGCCGGTGACCTTGCTGACGGGCGGCGCCTATTTCCACCACGCGGACTCGTTCGCGATGATGCGCGGCGGCCACCTGGACATCTGCGTGCTGGGCGCCTTCCAGGTGTCGCACACGGGCGACCTGGCCAACTGGCACACGGGCGCGCCGGACGCGATTCCCGCCGTCGGCGGCGCCATGGACCTCGCGATCGGTGCGAAGCAGGTGTTCGTCATGATGGAACACCAGAACGAAGACGGGCGAAAGCAAGATCGTCGAGCGCTGCACGTATCCGCTGACGGGCATCGGCTGCGTCAGCCGCATCTACACCGATCTCGCCGTGCTGGACGTCACGCCCGAGGGCCTGCGCGTGCGCGAGATGGCGCCGGGCCTGACCCTGGCCGACCTGCAGGCCGTCACCGCCGCGCCGCTGCTGGCGCCCAACGCATAACAGGAGAATGACCATGACCGATGCATTTATCGTCGACGCCATCCGCACCCCCATCGGCCGCTACGGCGGCGCATTGAAGGACGTGCGCGCGGACGACCTGGGCGCCATCCCCATCCGCGAACTCATGCGCCGCAATCCGGACGTCGACTGGTCCGCCGTCGACGACGTGATCTACGGCTGCGCCAACCAGGCCGGCGAGGACAATCGCAACGTGGCGCGCATGGCCGCGCTGCTGGCCGGCTTGCCGCAAGAGGTTCCAGGCTCCACCGTGAACCGCCTGTGCGGTTCGGGCCTGGATGCCGTCGGCAGTGCCGCGCGCGCCATCAAGAGCGGCGAGGCGCGCCTGATGATCGCGGGCGGCGTCGAGTCGATGACGCGCGCGCCGTTCGTGATGGGCAAGGCGGAATCCGCGTTCTCCCGCAACGCGAACATCTACGACACGACGATCGGCTGGCGCTTCCCGAACCCGCTGATGCACAAGCTGTACGGCACGGATGCGATGCCGGAGACGGCGGAAAACGTGGCCGACGACTACAGGATTTCGCGCGCGGACCAGGACGCGTTCGCGCTCGCCAGCCAGGCGAAGGCGGCCCGTGCGCAACAGGACGGGACGTTCGAGCAGGAGATCGTGCCCGTGCCGATCCCTCAAAAGAAGGGTGATCCGGTGCGATTCGCGCGGGACGAGCACCCGCGCGAGACGAGCCTGGAAACGCTGGCGAAGCTGAAACCGGTCGTGCGCCCGGATGGCACGGTCACTGCCGGTAACGCATCCGGTGTGAACGACGGCGCGTGCGCGCTGCTGCTGGCGAATGCGCAAGCGGCCGCGCAGTACGGCTTGACACCGCGCGCCCGCATCGTGGGCATGGCGACGGCCGGCGTGGCGCCCCGCGTGATGGGCATCGGCCCCGCGCCCGCCGTGCGGAAGCTGCTGGCGCAGACGGGCATGACGCTGGACCAGTTCGACGTGATCGAGCTGAACGAAGCGTTCGCGGCGCAGGGCCTCGCCGTGCTGCGCCTGCTCGGCCTGCGCGACGACGACCCGCGCGTGAATCCGAACGGCGGCGCGATCGCCCTCGGCCATCCGCTCGGGATGAGTGGCGCGCGGCTCGTCACCGCGGCCACGTACCAGCTGGAGCGGACCGGCGGCCGCTTTGCCCTGTGCACGATGTGCATCGGCGTGGGGCAGGGCATCGCGCTCGCGATCGAGCGTGTGCAGGCATCGCCCCGGTAGGGTGGGCACCCCGTGCCCACGCGTGGGCGGAGGCCGCCCACCCTACCCACGACGTGCCTCGGCGTGGGCAGGGGATCGCGCTCGCGATCGAGCGTGTGCAGGCATCGCCCCGGTAGGGTGGGCACCCCGTGCCCACGCGTGGGCGGAGGCCGCCCACCCTACCCACGACGTGCCTCAGCGTGGGCAGGGGATCGCGCTCGCGATCAGGCGCGTTCAAGATCAGTCGCGGAACAGCAAAGGCGCGAAGCGGGCCAGGTACGACCGCCAGTTGGCGTACGTGTGCCCGCCTTCCGTTTCGAGTTCCTGGTAGCGCATGCCGTGCGCGGCGAACATCCTGAGCATCGCCTTCGAATTGTCGCGGGCGATGTCGGTCTTGCCGTAGCCGACCCACATCAGGCGTTCCGTCTTCGCGGCCTTGTCCATGTCCTTGCCGTGCAGGCGCTCGACGTCGGGCCGCATTTCGGGGAACCACCCGGAGCTGAAGATGCCCACCCACGGGAACTTGTCGACGTACGCCAGTGCGATGTTGCCGGTCTGGACCCCGCCCATCGACAGGCCCGCGATTGCCCGGTCGCGGGCGCGCGGCGACGCCGCGTAATGCGATTCCACGTACGGGATGATGGTTTCCACCAGGTCGCGCGTGAACGGGTCGTTGTGCACGTCCGCGCTCATCGCGGTCATCGCGCCGGCGATGCTGCCGTCGGCCGACGGCACGTGCCCGGCCGGCATCACGACGATCATCGGCTTTGCCTTGCCCGCGGCGATGAGGTTGTCCAGGATGAAGCCGGCGCGTCCGACCGTGCTCCAGTTCTCGTCCGAGTCGCCGCCGCCGTGCAGCAGGTACAGCACGGGATACGGGCCCTTGGCGGGCGCGTACCCGGGCGGCGTGTACACGTGCATCCGGCGCGGCACCGGGAACACCGGGCTGCGGTAATGCACGACGGCGACGGCACCGTGCGGCACCGGCTGCGCGTCCTCGACGGCGATCCCGGGCACGTGCAGCAGGCTTTGCACGCGCGTCTGGCTGCGCGTCGCTTCCGTGTTGCGCGGGTCGACGACGTCGACGCCGCCCACGCGGAACGTGTAGCGATAGGTGCCCGGCGCGATGCCCGGTACGGCCAGCGACCAGACGCCGTCCGCCCCCTTCGCCAGCGGCATCGCTTTTCCGTACTCGAGCATTTCGCCCGTCAGCTGCACGGCGTCCGCGTCGGGCGCATACACGCTGAACACGGCCCGGCCGTCCGCTACCCGCGGCGAGACGAGCGTGTCGTTCGGCGAGGCCGCGTGCGCCAGGGTGACCGGCAGCAGCGCCGCGGCGAGGAGGGTGCGTATGGGTTGTCGAAGCATGAGGGTCTCCGTGAGTTTCAGAAGTGCTTGTTGAGCGAGAGCGACACGATGCGTCCCACCGGGTTGGTCAGGGTCGGGTCGAAACCGCCGCCGCCGTTGCTGCTCTGCGCGATGTTGACGAACGGCGGGCGACGGTCGAACAGGTTGTTCACGTTCAGCGCCAAGGTCGTGTCCTTCAGGAAGCCGGCATCGAACCGGTAGGCGACCTGCGCGTCGACGGTGGTGCTGCTGGACACCTCCTGCAGCGGCGCCGCGAGGTTGTTGTCGTAGGCGTTCTGGTAGTTCACGTACACGTTGGCGTTCCATGCATCGAGGTTCCAGGTCGACGATAATCGGGTCTTGAAGCGCAGCGGATTATAGATCCGGTTCAGCTGGTCGACGAGCGGGGCGCCGGATGTCACCGCCACCTGGTACTTCGTGAAATAGGTGCCGCTCGCGCCGAAGCCGAAATCGCCGAGGTCCCCGGCCGGCACGCGCGTGCTGGCCGTGAAGTCGAAGCCGCGCGCGAGCGACTTGCCCAGGTTGTTGGCGCTGCCGTCGACGTACAGCGTCCAGTGTTCGGGCAGCACGCCGAAGGCCGGGTATTGCGCCTTCATCTGCGCCACCATGGCGGCCGACGGATTGCGCACGATGATCCCGGTGCCGGCGAACTGCGCTTCCCGGTTCAGCAACGTCAGGTCGGACAAATAGCTCGTCACCTGGTTCTCGTACTTGATGTCGAAGTACGTCAGCCCGAGCTTCGTATTGTGGCCGAACGCCGGTTCCCAGTCGACGCCGAGCGATTTCGTGGTCGCCGTTTCCGGCTGCAGGTTCGGATTCGACGCCGACCGCGCGACGCCCACGCGCAACGCGCCGCCGTTGGCCGGGTCGGAATAGTTTTGCACGAACAGCGCGCCGCGGCCGTTGTTGACGGGCGTGTTCACCTCGGCCAGCAGCGGCGCACGGAACGACGTGCCGTAGCTGCCGTGCACGACGACGCCTTTCACGGGCGCCCAGTTGAAGCCGACCTTCGGGTTGTTCGTGCTGCCGACGTCGCTGTAGCGGTCGGTGCGGCCGGCGATGTCCAGGTCGAGCCGGTAGATGCCGGGCATGGCGTTGGCGGCGCCGACCAGCGGTACCGCCAGCTCCGCGTACAGCGATTTGATGTTGCGTCCCAGTCCCATGCTGCTGGCGATGGGCGCGTCGGTCGTGCCGAACGTCGAGCCGACGTCGGTGCGCAGGCGCTGGTATTCGAAGCCCGCCGCGGCGCGCACGTCGCCGCCGGGGATGGCGAACAGGGGACCGTCGGCCTTGACCTGCGCATTCTGGAAGATCGTCTGGCCGGGCGCGATGAACAGGCCGTTCGCGATTTGCGCGAGGGTGGCCGGGTTGTTCGGGCCGCCGAACACGTTCAGCGCCGTCGCCGGATTCGTGTCCGCCAGCGCGGCCGCGACGGCGCCGCTGTTCAGGCCATGCACGGTCGCGGACTGGTCGTTGTTCTTGCCCCACGTGTAGAGGGCACCGGCCTTCCAGCCGGCGGCCAGCGTCTTGTCGATGCCGATCGTGGCTTCGAACGAGCGCGAATAGCCGGTCGCGGTGTCCGGCGCCAGCTGGCCGGCGAACGACAGCGCCACGTCTTCCGACGTGCCGGCCGGCGCGCCCGCGGGCCGCACATAGAACGGGTTGGTGCTCGGGACGGTGACGGTCGACGACGGCGAACCGGGCCGCATGCGGTACGTGCGGCGCGTGGCGAAGCCGTCCGCGTACAGCGCGTAGCCGTTGCCGAGGTCCTGGTTGAACGTGAAGGTGGCGCTGTTGCGCTCCTGGCGCGGCAGGATGTCGGCGTACTGCAGGTTGTCGCACTTGTTGACGGTGCCGGCGGCCAGGTCGCCCGCGTTCGCCGGCGCGACGCCGCCGGACGGAATCGCGTAGGACGTGCCGCCGATGAGGATGTTCCCCGGTGCGCATTGCGTGGAGCGGAAGTCGCCGCCGCCGCGGGCGCGCAGGTCGCCCCGGAAGAAATCGCGATCGCGGCCGTTCAGCGCCGTATGGACATCGTTCTGCACGGTGGCGACGACCTGGCCGCCGCGCCACCGGTGTCCGAGCAGTGCGCCGGCCTGGTGCTCGCGGTAGCCGTCCGCCGTGCCATAGCGCACGAAGCCTTCCGCGCCTTCGACGTTGCGGCGCAGGATCAGGTTGACGACGCCGGCCACCGCGTCCGAACCGTAGATGGCCGAGGCGCCGTCCGCGACGATCTCGACGCGCTGCAGCGCCAGCATCGGAATGATCGACGGATCGATGCCGGAACCCGTGGTCCCCTGCGGCACGACGCGGTGGCCGTTGACGAGCGACAGCGTGGCATACGGACCGATGCCGCGCAGGTTGACCGACGAGCCGTACGTGATGTTGCCGGCGCCGCCCGCCTGGCCGCGCGACGATTCGGACACGCCGAGGTTGAACACCTGCGGCACTTCCTGCAGCAGGCCGGCGGTGCTGACGGCGCCCGACGCCTCGATGTCGCCGCGCGTGAGCGATACCACCGTCGAGCCGACCGGCGCCACGCCGCGGATGCGGCTGCCGGTCACGACGACCTGCTCCGGCTGCTCGCCGTTGTCCGGCGCCGCGGACGCCGTTTGCGCCTGCGCGCCCGCAGCCATGGCGGCGCAGGCGCAGAAGACCGCGAACGCGACGCCGGACCGGCGGGGAAAGGTGTGCGTGGACTTGATCGTGCGTACCGCGTTGGCCATCCTGTGTCTCCGATTAAAGTTATGAAATATACTAATTGCATTCTATAACTAAAAATCGGGGGTTGTAAAGTTGGTTACGGCGCGGTCCGCGGACGGGTGCGCCGGTGCTCGAAGTGATGGAAGTGCCGGTCCTTACACGTCGTCGGAGGCGGTGGGCAGTGCCAGGGGCGCGCGGCTTTGTTCGTTGTTGCCGTTGACGAGTTTGGCCAGCAGGTGCATGAACACGTCCTGTTCGCGCGCGCTCAGGGGCGCCAGCATCCGGTCGCGCAGGCGCTGGGCGCCCGGCTCCAGCGCGGCCAGCAGGCGCGCGCCGGCGGGCGTGATCGTCAGGGCGCGCTGGCGCCGGTTGTGCGGAATCACCTTGCGTTCCAGCAGCCCCTTTTCTTCGAGCCGGGCGCAGACGGTGGCACCGGTCGAGGTGTCGATGGCGGCGAGGCCCGCCAGCGAGACCTGGTCGATGCCGGGATGATCGGCCAGCCGGCTCAGGATCGCATACTGGACCGGCGTCAGTTCGCCGCCCATTTCGTCATGGAAGAGGGACACCGAAATCTGCTGGGCGCGGCGCAGCAAATGGCCGGGGTGCTGGTACAGGTCGAGCGACGATCCGTGATCGTCGGGCACGCGTTTGCTTGGCATGTTGAGGGCCGCTTCTGGTGCGGCGCATCATCGAAATAATCCGGATCACCAGTTTACTTCGGCATCGATGCGCGCGATACTTTTTAAAACATTCAGTGTACTGAATATCAAACGACAAGGAGACGAGATGTTCCCCAGGAATGCGTGGTACGTGGCGTGCACGCCCGACGAGATCGACGGCAAGCCTCTCGGTCGCCAGATCTGCGGCGAAAAGATGGTGTTTTACCGGGGCGAGGGCGGCAAGGTCGCCGCGGTCGAGGATTTCTGCCCGCACCGGGGCGCGCCGCTGTCGCTGGGCTTCCTGCGCGATGGCCACCTGGTATGCGGCTACCACGGCCTGCAGATGGGCTGCGACGGCAAGGCGGTGAGCATGCCGGGCCAACGCGTGCGCGGGTTTCCCTGCATCCGCAGCTATGCGGTCGAGGAGCGCTACGGCTTCATCTGGGTCTGGCCGGGCGACAGGGCGCTGGCCGATCCGGCCGCGATCCACCATCTCGAGTGGGCGGACAATCCGGAATGGGCCTACGGCGGCGGGCTGTATCACATCGGCTGCGATTACCGCCTGATGATCGATAACCTGATGGACCTGACGCACGAGACCTACGTGCACGCGTCCAGCATCGGCCAGAAGGAAATCGACGAGGCGCCCGTCACGACGAAGGTCGACGGCGAACAGGTGGTGACGAGCCGCTTCATGGAGAACATCATGCCGCCCCCGTTCTGGCAGGCCGCGCTGCGCGGCAACGGCCTCGCGGACGACGTGCCGGTCGACCGCTGGCAGATCTGCCGCTTCAATGCGCCGAGCCATGTGATGATCGAGGTGGGCGTCGCCCATGCCGGCAAGGGCGGCTATCACGCCGACCCGGCGCACAAGGCGTCGTCCATCGTGGTCGACTTCATCACGCCGGAAACGGAGACGTCGCACTGGTATTTCTGGGGCATGGCGCGTAATTTCAGGCCGCAGGACGAGGCGCTGACCGAGACCATTCGCGCAGGACAGGGCAAGATCTTCAGCGAAGACCGCGCCATGCTCGAACTCCAGCAGCAGAATATCCTGCGCCATCCGGAGCGCAAGCTCCTGATGCTCAACATCGACGCCGGCGGCGTGCAGTCGCGCCGCATCATCGACGCCTGGCTGGCACGGGAGGCGGTAGCATGAGTGACCTCCAGGTACGCGTCGCAAGAAAAAACCGGGAAGCCGCGGCCATCTACAGCTACGAACTCGTGCCGATCGATGGTGCCGCGCTGCCAGGGTTCACGGCCGGTGCGCACATCGACGTCCATCTGCCGAACGGCCTCGTGCGCCAGTACTCGCTGTGCAACGCGCCCGGCGAGACGCACCGCTACCTCATCGCCGTGCTGCGCGATACCGCTTCGCGCGGCGGCTCGCAATCCATGCATGACGACGTCGACGAAGGCACGCTACTGACGATCAGCGCGCCGAAGAACCATTTTCCGCTGGTCGAGGCAGAGCGCTCGCTGCTGCTGGCGGGCGGCATCGGCGTCACGCCGATCCTGGCGATGGCCGAAACGCTGGCGGGCGAGCGGGCGCCGTTCGAACTGCACTATTGCGTGCGCGCGCCGGAACGCGCCGTCTTCCTGGAGCGCATGCGCGGCGCCGGATTCGCCGGGCAGGTCCATGTTCACTGCGACGCCGACCAGGCGCTCGACCTGGCCACGCTGCTGGCAGCGCCGGAACCCGGCACGCATCTTTACGTTTGCGGCCCGCAGGGCTTCATCGACCACGTGTTGGGCAGCGCACGTGCCCTCGGCTGGCCCGCGGCGCAGCTGCACGTCGAGTATTTCGGCGCGGCCGCCGTCGACACGGACGGCGACCGGCCGTTCGACGTGCGGCTCGCATCGAGCGGCCGGGTCGTGACGATCCCCGCGGGCCGGACGGTGCTGAAGGTGCTGGCCGAGCAGGGCGTGGACATCCCGTATTCATGCGAGGAGGGTGTGTGCGGCACCTGCCTGACGCGGGTGCTGGACGGCGTGCCGGACCACCGCGACCTGTACCTGACCGACGGGGAGCGCGCGGCCAACGACCAGTTCACGCCTTGCTGTTCGCGCGCCCGGACCCCGCTGCTCGTGCTGGACCTCTAGCGTCCACCCGGCCACGGCGTTTATTGTGCGATGCATTTTTACTTTATAATGATTTTCTTTTGCAACGTTCATGCCGATGGCCACTCGCCAAAACGCCAAACTCGTCACCGCCGTCCAGGAAGCCGCGGGACAGCCGCTCGACCAGAGCCTCCTTCTGAGCCTGGTCGGCTATAACTGCCGCCGCGCCTATCTGACCATCGTTCCGCATTTCGAGGAACGGATGAAGAAGTTCAACCTGCGCGCGGTCGATTTTTCCGTCCTGAGCCTGCTGCACGCGAATCCGAACATCACCCAGAAGCGCCTGTCGAAGGCCGTGAACGTGTCGCCGCCGAACCTGGCGATCCTGCTGGACAAGCTGGAAGAGCGCGGCCTGCTGGTCCGCCAGCGCAATCCGCTGGACAAGCGTTCACAGACCCTGGTACTGACGCCGGAAGGCACGCGGCTGTGCGCCAAGGCCGAGAAGACGGTGTCGGAACTGGAGCTGGAAGCGACCGCCATGCTGACCGACGCCGAGCGCGCCGAGCTGGTCAAGCTGCTGCAAAAGATCTTCCTGCACGACGAGGACGACGCGCAGGCCTGAGCCCGCGCGTTTTTTGCGCGTTCAGCGCGCGGCGAGTGCCTGCGCCAGGCCGCCCCACACCGGCATGAACAGGCGCGCGTCCATCGTGCCCACGTCGCGCACGATCGGCGCAAAGCCCATGTGCGCCAGCACGTCCCGCTCGAGATCGACCCCGGGCGCGATTTCCGTCAGTTCCAGTCCGTCCGCCGTCAACTGGAACACGGCCCGTTCCGTCACGAACAGCACATCCTGGCCGCGCTGCGCGGCGTCATGGCCGTTGAACGTGATCTGCTCGACCTGCTCGATGAACTTGCGCGAGCGGCCTTCCTGCACGATGCGCAGGCGGCCGTCTTCCACCGCCACGTCCAGCCCGCCCGCCGTGAAGGTCCCACAGAAGACCAGCTTGCGCGTCGAGCGCGTGATGTTGATGAAACCCCCGCAACCCACCGGCCGGCCGTTGAACATGCTGACGTTGACGTTGCCGTGGACATCGGTCTGGGCGAGGCCGAGGAAGCTGGCATCGAGGCCGCCGCCGTCGTAGAAATCGAACTGCGCCGACTGGTCGATGATGGATTCGGCATTGTAGGCGAGGGCGAAATCGCCGCCCTGGGCGGGAATGCCGCCGTTGACCCCGCTCTCGATGCTGAGGGTGAGCAGGTCCGACACGCCTTCCTCCGCCGCGATGGACGGAATGCCGGCCGGGATGCCGATGCCGAGATTCGTGATCGCGCCGGGCGTCAGTTCCAGCGCCGCGCGGCGCGCGATCACCTTGCGTTCGTCGAGCGGCATCGGCACCAGCGAGCGCACGGGCACGCGCACGTCGCCGCACAGCGCCGGACTGAACACGGTGCTGATCGACTGCATGTGTGATTCCGGCTTGGCCGTCACGACGTAATCGATCAGGTAGCCCGGCACTTTCACCCGCTTCGGATGCAGGCTGCCTTCCTGCACCACCTGTTCCACCTGCGCGATCACGATGCCGCCGCAGGCCCGGGCCGCCTGGGCGATCTGCAGCTGCTCCAGGTGCACGCCTTCCTTGTCCAGCGTGAGGTTGCCCTTTTCGTCCGCGACGGTGCCGCGGATGATCGCCACGTCGATCCGCGGGCAGGGGTAGTGCAGCCATTCCTCGCCGGCGAATTCGGTCAGGCGCACCAGGTCCTCGGCCGCACTGGGATTCAGCTTGCCGCCCTGCTGGCGCGGGTCGACGAAGGTGCCGAGCCCCACCTTGGTCAGCAGGCCCGGCGTGCGCGCCGCCATGTGCCGCGTCAGGTGCGACAGCGAGCCTTGCGGGAAGTTATAGGCCTCCACTTCGTTCGCAAAGATCATCCCCATCAATTCCTTGCCGGTCTGGCCGAAGTGGCCCGCCACCGTGCGCCGGATCATGCCCTTGTGGGCGAAATGCACCATGCCGCCGGTGCCGCCGTTGCCGATCGCGCCGCAGGCCCAGGTGGTGAGGTTGCGCGGATGGCCCTCGGCCAGGAAGCGCCGCTCGAGCGCGATCAGGACTTCTTCGGCCAGTCCCATCATGGCCAGTCCGCCCAGGAAGATGGTGGATTCGTCGCGAACCAGGGCGGCGGCGCCGTCGGCGCTGATGACTTGCATGGCTGTCTCCATATAGAGTTTCGATGTAATGGTTATCGATCATAAACAATTTGCTTGCAGGCTGCAATAAATTCGTTATAGGAGATAACCATTACGACTCAACAGATTCATTTGGAAAGCCAGGACAATGAGCCAGAAACCGGATACCCCATTGCTAAGCATCGAAACGGTCGGCGCCGTGGCAAAGATCACGCTGTGCCGTTCGGCCAAGCGCAACGCACTCAGCGACGACCTGGTGCGCGAGCTGCGGCTGTGCTTCGAATCCCTCCCGGACACCGTCCGCGCCGCCGTGCTGCTGGGCGACGGCCCGGCGTTCTGCGCGGGGCTGGACCTGTCCGAGGTCCGTGAAAACAATACGACGCAGGCCGTGTTCCACTCCCGCATGTGGCATGCGGCGTTCGAGGCCATCGGCTTCGGCCGCGTGCCCGTGGTCGCGCTGCTGCACGGCGCCGTCGTGGGCGGCGGCCTGGAACTGGCCAGCGCGTGCCACGTGCGGGTCGCGGAATCCTCCGCGTTCTACGCGCTGCCGGAAGGTTCACGCGGGCTGTTCGTCGGTGGCGGCGGCTCGGTGCGCATCGCGCGCCTGATCGGCGTGGCGCGCATGACGGACCTGATGCTCACCGGCCGCGTGCTGGACGCCGCCGAGGGTCATGCCGCCGGCATCAGCCACTACCTCGTCGAGCCGGGCGAGGGCCTGGCCAAGGCGATGGCGCTGGCCGAGAAAATCGCCGGCAATTCGCCGATGACCAATTACGGCGTGATGCACGTGCTGCCGCGCATTGCCGACCAGTCGATCCAGGATGGCCTGATGACGGAAGCGCTGATGGCGTCGGTCGCGGCCAGCGACCCGGAAACGCGCCAGCGCCTGGCCGCCTTCCTCGATGCCAAGACCAACAAGGTCCGCCAGACCGGCTGATCCGACAACCCATCCACAAGGAGACATCATGGCGAACCAGGCTCGCTACCGCCCGGTGCATTTCGCCCGGGCCGCGGTGGAAGTGCGGGAAACGCCGGACGCGGTCCATGTCCGTGCGCGCGCACCGCTGCAGGCGTATGCGGCACGCACCACCGATCGTCTGCTGCACTGGGCGGAGACGGCGCCCGACCGCAGCTACATGGCGCGCAAGGAGGCTGGCGCCTGGCGCCACCTGAGCTACCGCGCCGCTTGCGACAGTGCCCGCGCGCTCGGCGAAGCCCTGCTGCAGCGGGGGCTGTCGGCCGAGCGCCCGGTGCTGGTCCTGTCCGGGAACGACCTGGAACACGCGCAGCTGGCACTCGCCTGCCAGTACGCCGGCGTGCCCTATGCGCCCGTGTCGCCGGCCTACTCGCTGCAGTCGCAGGACTTCGGCAAGCTGCGCCACGTGGTCGAGCTGCTGCGCCCCGGGCTCGTCTTCGCCTGCGACGGCAACGCCTACGCGGCGGCGATCCTGGCCGCGGTGCCGGCGGAGACGGAGCTGGTGCTCGTCCAGGGCGCCGTCCCCGGCCGCGCCGCGACGCCGTTCGCCAGCCTGCGCGCGACGCCGCCCACCGCGGCGGTGGACGCGGCCCGCGCGGCGACCGGGCCCGACACGATCGTGAAATTCCTGTTCACGTCCGGCTCCACGCGGATGCCGAAGGCGGTCATCACCACGCAGCGCATGCTGTGCGCCAACCAGCAGATGCTGCTGCAGTGCTGGCCGTTCCTGGCCGAGGAGCCGCCCGTGCTGCTCGACTGGCTGCCCTGGAACCATACGTTCGGCGGCAGCAAGGACGTCAACCTGGTCCTGTTCAATGGCGGCACGCTGTACATCGACGACGGCAAGCCGACCCCGCAGCACATCGGCATCACGCTCGAGAACCTGCGCGACGTGGCGCCGACCATGTACTTCAACGTGCCCAAAGGCTGGGAAGAGGTCGCGCACGCACTGGCGCGCGACCCGGACCTGCGCAAGCGCTTCTACAGCCGCCTGAAACTGCAGTTCTATGCCGGCGCCGCGCTGTCGCAGCCGGTGTGGGACCAGCTGCACGCGAGCGCGGAACAGGAATGCGGCGAACGTATCGTCATGACGACGGGCCTGGGCATGACCGAGACGGCGCCGTGCGCGATGTTCGTGCTCGACAACGAGGCGCATGCGGGCGAGCTGGGCACGCCGTGTCCCGGCATGGAGGTCAAGCTGGTGCGGGAAGGGGACAAGCTGGAAGTGCGCTACCGCGGCCCGAACGTCACGCCCGGCTACTGGCGTGCGCCGGAGGAGAGCGCCGCCGCGTTCGACGAGGAAGGCTTCCTGCGTTCGGGCGATGCGGTCAAGTGGCGCGACCCGGCGCGGCCGGACCTGGGCCTGCTGTTCGACGGCCGCGTGGCCGAGGACTTCAAGCTGGCCACCGGCACCTGGGTCAGCGTGGGGCCCCTCCGGGAGCGTGCCATCCGGGCCGGTGCACCTTATTTGCAGGATGCCGTCGTCACGGGGCACGACCGCAACGAGCTGGGCCTGATGATCATCCCGCGCCTGCCGCTGTGTCGCGAACTCGCGGGCCTGCCGGAATCCGCACCGGTCGCCGACGTGCTGGCCGCGCCGCCCGTGCTGGCCTTCTTCCATCACCTGGTGCAGACGCTGCACGACGGCGGCAGCGGCAGCGCCACGCGCGTGCGGCGCGCCTGCCTCCTGCACGACGTGCCGAACATCGACCGCGGCGAAATCACGGACAAGGGATCGATCAACCAGCGCGCGGTGCTGACCCATCGCGCCGCGCTGGTGGAGGCCCTGTACGCCGGCACCGCGCCGTCCTTCATCCAACCCAACGATAGCGGGAAACCGACATGAGCCTTTACTCCGCCTACGACGATATCTGGATCCTCGACGGCGTGCGCACGCCCTTCGTGGATTATTGCACCGGCTTTTCGGCCGTCTCGCCGACCGATCTCGGCATCAAGGTGGCGCGCGCCGTGCTGGAACGCGCCGGCGTGAACCCGGCACAGGTCGGCTCCGTCCTGTCCGGGAACATGGCGCCCGGCGACTGCTTCCAATACATGATCGCGCGCCACATCGGCCTGTACGCCGGCGTGCCGCAGCAGGTCACGGCGCTGAACGTGCAGCGCATTTGCGGCACCGGCTTCGAGCTGTTCCGCCAGGCTGCGGACCAGATCAAGCTGGGCTACGCGGACACCGCGCTGGTCGTCGGCACCGAAAACATGACGCGTAACCCGATCGCGGCCTTCGGCCACCGCACCGGCTTCAGGCTGGGCGCGCCCGTCGAGTTCCAGGATTACATGTGGGAGGCCCTGATCGATCCGGCGCCCGGCATCACGATGCCGCAGACGGCGGAAAACCTCGCGGTGCGCTACGACGTCAAGCGCGAGGAAGTGGACGCCTACGCCTCGCGCAGTTTTTCTCGCGCGGTCGCCGCCCAGGCGCGCGGCTTTCACGGGGGCGAGATCGTCCCGGTCGTCAACGAGGCCTTCGACCTGGAAGGCTATGCGCGGCGCACCCTCCGCCTGACCGGCAAACAGAAGGAACTGACCATCGACACGCACGTCCGGCCATCGTCGGTCGAGGTGCTGGCGGGCCTGCGCCCGCTCTACCCGGGCGGCGTACAGACCGCCGGTAACAGCGCGGCGCTGGTCGACGGCGCCGGTGCCGCCATCGTCGCCAGCGGGGAGGTCATGCGCGGCCGCAGCCGCCCGCCGCTGGCGCGCCTGCTGGCCTGCGGCGTCGCCGGCGTGCCGCCGGAGATCATGGGCATCGGCCCCGCGCCGGCGATCCGCCTGCTGCTGGAGCGGAGCGGCCTGCGCCTGGACCAGGTCGGGCTGTTCGAGATCAACGAGGCGCAGGGCGCGCAAGTGCTCGCGGTCGCGCGCGAGCTCGGGCTCGACGAGGAGCGCCTGAACGTGAACGGCGGCGCGATCGCGCTCGGGCACCCGCTCGCCGCCACCGGCATGCGCCTGACCATCACGCTCGCGCGCGCCCTGCGCGAGACCGGCCGCCGCTACGGCGTGGCGTCGGCCTGCATCGGCGGCGGGCAGGGCATCGCGCTGCTGCTCGAGAACCCGGATTCGGACAACTGAAGGAGAGACTATGCAACTGGCAGGACAGGCCGCCCTCGTGACGGGCGGCGCATCGGGCCTCGGCGCCCAGACCGTGCGCGAACTGGCGGCGCAGGGCGCCCGGGTGGCGATCCTCGACGTGAATATCGAGGCCGCGCGGGCGCTGGCGCGGGAGGTCGGCGGACTCGCGCTACACTGCGACATCTGCGACAGCGCCAGCGTGGAAGCGGCCCTACGGGCGGCGGCCGACGCGCATGGCGGCGCGCGCATCCTGGTCAACTGCGCGGGCGTCGGCGGCGCGCGCCGCCTCGTCGGGCGCGACGGTAGCCCGATGCCGCTGGAGGACTTCAGCCGCATCGTCCAGGTCAACCTGATCGGCACGTTCAACGTCGTGCGCCTCGCCGCGGCCGCGATGGTCGGGACGGAACCGCTGGAAGACGGCGAGCGCGGGGTCATCATCCTGACCTCGTCGGTGGCCGCGTACGACGGCCAGGTGGGCCAGGAAGCCTACGCGGCGTCGAAAGGCGGCCTGACGTCGCTGACCCTGCCGCTGGCGCGCGACCTGGCGCAGTTCGGCGTGCGCGTCGTGACTATCGCCCCGGGGCTGTTCATGACGCCCTTGCTGTACAAGCTGCCGGAAGAGGTGCAGCAGTCGCTGGCCGCATCCATTCCCTTCCCGAAGCGGCTGGGCAAGGCGGAGGAATATGCGCGCCTCGCCGCCCACGTCGTCACGAATCTGTCGCTCAACGGCGAGGTGATCCGCCTCGACGGGGCGCTGCGTCTGCCGCCACGCTGAGCGCGGCGCGGCGAAAACATTCGATCAGGTGCTCGACCGGGGCGGACAGCACCCGGTCGGCGCGCCGCACGATCACCAGCTCGCGCGCCAGCGGCATGCGGGCCGGCAGCGCCGCCAGGCCAGCCTGGAGCGCTTCCTCCCGGTGCAGCCGCGGCACCAGCGTCACGCCGAGGCCCGCGCCCACCAGCGCCAGCGCGGTGCGGATCTGCTCGACGACGAAGCGCGGACGCAAGGTCACGCCGGCCTGCAGCGCCGCGTGTTCCACGTCCCGCTGCAGCCGGCCCGTGCCGCCCAGGATCAGCGGGACGTCCGCCAGATCGCCCCAGCCGGCCGATTTGCGCGCCGCCAGCGCGCTTTCGGGCCGGCACACCACCACGAACGGATCGTGCAGCAGCGATTCCGTCACCAGATCCCCTGGCTCGGTGGGCCGTGCGGCCACGCCGAAATCCACCACCCGGTCCTGCACCCAGGCCGCCGCCTTCGCGCTGGGGATGTCGTGCAGGCTGACCTGGAAGTCCGGATAGTCGCGGTAGAACAGTGTCAGCGCCTGCGCCGCCAGGCCGGACGCCACCGACGGCACGACCGCCAGCGAGGTGCTGCCGCGGTGCGTATTGGCGGCGTCGCCGATGCCGCGCATCGCATGCTCGAAATTGCGTACGAGGTCTTCCGCCACCACGGCGAGGCGTTCGCCCTGGACGGTCAGGCGCAGCGAGCGGCTGCTGCGGTCGAACAGGGACAGTCCCAGCTGCTGTTCGATCTTCGCCACGGTCGCCGACAGCGACGGCTGCGAGATCCCGAGCCGCCGGGCGGCCGCGGAAAAGCTCGCGCAACGGCTCGCCATCGCGAACACCTCCAGCTGGCGGATCGTCAGGTTCGTGCAGGCGCCGGTTTCCGCTTTACTATCGATCATATTTATGAATAAATGGGATAGATAAACAATACATAGAGTACACCTTAAGCCGCGTCGGAGGAACCTGGAAAAACATGCTTGCCTTTCGATGAGATTACTTATAAAGTATAAGCATTAAAAATCAAAAGCAGCAGGAGACAGCAATGCCACCAACGATGCGCCGCGCACTGCAGGGAATAGTCTGCGCGCTGGTATTGACGGCCGGGACGGCCGGCGCCGCCGGGTTCGGCGCGCCGCTGCCGCCCGCCGTCCACGAGGTCGAGCGCAGCTCGTTCTACATCCCGATGTCGGACGGCACCCGCCTGGCCGCCGACGTGTACCGGCCGAAGACGCCGGGGCGCTACCCGGTCATCCTGCACGCCAGCGCGGCGCGCAGCCGCCCGTCCGAGACGGACGACCGTTCGGGCGCGGGCGGGTTTTCCACGCAGATGATCAACCTGGCCCGCTACGGCTACGTGTTCGTGGTCGTCGAGCGGCGCGGCCTGGGCGCCTCGTTCGGCACGCGGCGCGGCTACCACGACCGCACCGAGGCGCGCGACGCCTACGACCTGACCGCCTGGGCCGCCACCCAACCCTGGTCGCAGGGCGCGGTCGGCGTGTTCGGCTGCTCCAACACGGGCGACGCCGCAATGCACTTCCTGACCACGAAGACCCACCCGGCCCTGAAGGCGGTGTTTGCGGGCTGCTTCAACTGGGACAAATACAGCGGCGGGCGACGCGGCGGCGTACTGGCCAACTGGGGGACCGGTCCGCAGTCCAGCGTCGAGCAGGACCTGCGCACCGCGATCCCGGTCGACGGCGACGCCACGCGCACCCTGCTGCACGAGGCGGTGCGGGATCATGCGCGCAACACGCCGCTGCTGGACCTGTGGTCGGGCATGCCGAACCGCGACGACGTCTCGCCACTGACCGGCACGCCGTTCTGGGAAGAGGGCAGTATCGCCACGTACGGCGACGCGGTGCGCAAATCCGGCGTGCCGGTCTATATCCAGGGCGGCTGGCAGGACGACTTCCGCGCCCAGGCGTTCATCGCGCTGGCCAACCTGACGCAGCCGGCGAAACTGATCGTCGGCGACTGGGGCCATTGCCACAGCAAGGACTTTTCGATGGCCGCCGAGGCGTTGCGCTGGTTCGACCACTGGCTCAAGGGCGCCGACAACGGCATCATGCAGGAGCCGCGCATCCATTACGAAACGGTGAACGCGGGGTGGCGCACGGCCGACGCGTGGCCCGTGCCCGCCAGCCATCCGGCGAAAGCCTTCCTCGGCGCGGGCAGCCTGGGCATGCGCGAACCGGAACCGGGCAAGCAGTCGTTCAAGGTCGACTACCAGCCTGTCTGCGCGCGCGGCACGGGCCTCGGTCCGACCTGCCCGCAGGACGACAAGGGCCTGACGTTCACGAGCGCGCCGCTGGCGGCCGACATGGAACTGACGGGCCACCCGGTCGCCGACCTGTGGCTGTCGGCCAGCGTGGACGATGGTCCCCTGTTTGCCTACCTCGAGGACATCGCGCCGGACGGCGCCATCGCCATGGTCAGCGAAGGCCGGCTGCAGGCGCGCCACCGCAAGCTGGCGCCGGCACCGTTCGCGCTGCCGGGCATTCCCTGGCACAGCTTCGCCAGGACGGACGTGGAGAAACTGGTGCCAGGGCAGGCCGCGCGCTTCGTGTTCGACCTGCTGCCCGTGTCGTGGGTGTTCAAGGCCGGGCACCGCTACCGCCTGACCGTCACCGGCGCCGACCCGCGCGAAAAACTGCGCAAGACGTATGCGCCGGCGCCGACGTGGACCGTGTGGTTCGACCGCGCGCATCCGTCGCAGCTGGTGCTGCCCTTGGTGTCGTCGCCTTCGGGGGCGTCGTCATGAACGACCTTTCCCTGCTGATGGTCGGCGACCTGGTGCTGGACGAACCCGATCCGGACCGCTTCTTCGACAATGCGCGCGCCGTGCTGCGCGGCGCCGACCTCGTGGTCGGGCACGTGGAGACGCCGTACACGCTGCGCGGCAAGGAACAATCCGGCGACGTGCCGGCGGAAGCGGGCGACCCGGCCAAACTCGCGAGCCTCGCGCGGGCGGGCTTCCACGCGGCCAGCCTCGCCGGCAACCATATCTACGACCAGGGCGAAGAGGGCGTGGCCGACACCATCGCCGGCCTGTACGCGCACGAGATCGCGCCGTTCGGGGCCGGCGTGGATCTCGCGGGCGCACGGCTGCCCGCCATCCTCGAGCGGGGCGGGCTGCGCTTCGGCTTCCTGGCCTATAACTGCGTCGGACCGCGCCTGTCGTGGGCCGGCCCGGACAAGGGCGGCTGCGCGTACGTCCAGGTGATCTCGCACTACGAACCGGAAGGCGCCAATCCGGGCGGTCCGCCGCAGGCATTCACGTTCCCGGTCCCGGCGACGCTGGACGCCATGCAGGCCGACATCGTGGCGCTGCGCCGGCAGGTTGACATCGTGGTGGTCTCGCTGCACAAGGGGCTCGTGCACACGCCGGCGCAGCTGGCGATGTACGAACGCCCGGTGGCGCGCGCCGCGATCGAGGCGGGTGCCGACATCGTCGTGGGCCACCATCCGCACATTGCGCGCGGCATCGAATTCTACAAGGGTAGGCCGATCTTCCATGGCCTCGGCAATTTCGTCACCGTGACGCGCGCACTGAACGTGGAAGGCAACGACCACCCGGCGCGCCTCGCGTGGGCCGAGCGGCGCCGCAAGCTGTTCGGTTTCGTGCCCGATCCGGGCATGCCGTGCTATCCGTTCCATCCGGAGTCGCGCAACACCATGATCGCGGATTGCCGCATCGGGCCGGACGGCCAGGTGAGCGCGGGCTTCCGGCCGTGCTGGATCGGAGACGACGGCGCGCCCCGTGTACTCGGCAACGAGGCGCAAGGGCAGGCGGTGGCCGCCTACCTGGCCGATATCGGCCGCGCGGCCGGCATGGACACGGTGTTCCGCTGGGAGGGCGAACGCGTCGTCGTCGCCCCGGGCGGCAAGGATCCGATGGGAGAGATGGCATGAGCGCGGCCGACATCCTGAAAAGCGCATGCGCCCAGCCGTTCGCCGCGGCGCATGCGGCAAAGGGGCAGGGGCGACGCGTCGTCGCGTACCTCGGCACCTCCGTCCCGGTGGAATTGATCCGCGCCGGCGGCGCGTTCGCGTTCCAGCTGGCCGGCGATCCGTCGCTGCCGGCGCCGTTGTCCGACCTGTACCTGGACGACGAATACGACGGCGAGATCCGTTCGCTGTTCGACCGGATCGGCGGGGGCGGCTGCGACGTGGCCGACCTGGTCGTGATCCCGCGCGCGTCGAACGGCCTGCTGTACCTGTATTACAGCCTGCTCGAACTGCGCCGGCTGGAGCCGCAACGGCGCTTTCCCGAACTGCTGCTGTACGACGTGCTGAACACGCCGAACTGGGCGACGGCGCGCTACGTGCTGGACCGCACCCGCGCGCTGCATGCGCGGCTGGGCGGTTCGGTCGACGACGTGCGCGCCGCGATCGCCCTCGGCAACGAACAGCGGCGCGCGCTGCACGCGCTGAACGCGCGCCGGCGCGCCGGTCGGCTGCGCGGCAGCACGTGGTGGACTGCGTTGCGCGCAGCGCGCGTGATGGAACCGCAGGCCTGGCTCGATGCGGTGCGCGCGCTCGGCGACGAGGCGGCACCGGCGCGGCGCCTGCTGCTGAAGGGCCATGGCCAGGACACGCCGGTCCTGTACGCGCTGGCGGAGTCGCTCGGCGCGAACATCGTGGCCGACGACCACCTCGGCGGCGAGCGCACCGTGCAATGGCTCGTCGACGAGACGGCGGAACCGCTGGCCGCGCTGGCCGGACACTATCAGTCGCGCGTGCCCACCATCCGCTCGTATCCCCAGGCGGCGGAGGATGCCGCGTGGCTGGCGCTGCTGGCCGAGAGCGGGACGCAGGGCGTGCTGTTCTACCACGAGGAATTCGACGACACGTTCGGCTGGGACACGCCGTGCCAGGTCGACCGTCTCGCCGCGCTCGGCCTGCCGCACGCGCTGCTGGCGCGCCAGTCCTACCACGCGCCGGACCGGGACGCGCAGCGCGCCGTCCTGGCCGGCCTGATCGAAAGCATACGCCCATGAGCCGTCCCGTCCCCACCCGCCTCGCGTCGACGCTGGCGGCCAACGCACACCAGAAGGAAGAATTTCAGGCGTTCCGCCGCCGCGTGCTCGAAGACGGCGAACCGTACGTCATCTCGGACGCGGTGGCGCCGGCCGAGATCCTGCATGCGATGGACATCCACGTGACGCCCGTCGTCTGGTACTCGGCCATCATCGCGGCCAAGCAGCTGTCGCCGTATTACTTCGAGCAGATGGATGCGCGCGGTTTCCACGACCGCCTGCCGCGCTATACGAGCCTGCCGCTGATGAGCACCCTGGACGGCGATCCGGAGCGGGCGCCGTACGGCGGCCTGCCGAAGCCGATGATGATCCTGTCCCGCTTTCGCGACGACTACGGCCAGCGCATCGGCGAACTGTGGTCGCGTGCCTACGGCGGCGTGCCCGTGTTCGGCCTGGACGCCAGCTCCAGCACGGCGCTGGGCCCGCGCTGGTGGGAGCGCGGCCTGCGCGACTGGGAAACCCTGTACGAGCCGCACCGCCTCGACTTCCAGGTCGAGCAGCTGGAAGGACTGATCCGGACGGCCGAGACGCTGTCCGGCCGCAGCTTCGAACCGCTCGAGTTCATGCGCCAGATGCACCGCATTAACGAGGCGGGCGAGATCGTGGCCGACATCCGCGACATGCTGGCCCGTGCGCGTCCGCTGCCGGTGCCGCTGACGGAGCAGCTGGCCAACGTGATGGCGCCGACGTGGGACCGGGGCAGCGCCTGGTCCGTGTCCCACCTGAAGGCGTTCCGCGACGAACTGCGCACGCTGATCGCGCAGGGCGCGGCGGCGTGCCCGGACGAGCGCCTGCGCCTGCTCTGGGTCGGCAACGGCCTGTGGTTCAACACGGGCTTCTACCGCGCGTTCGAGGAAAAGTACGGCGCCGTGTTCGTGTGGACCATGTACTCGAACTTCCTGTCGGACGGCTACCGCCGCTATTTCCGGGACGACCCGGCGCACGCGTTGCGCGCGCTGGCCTCGCGCCACATCAGCATGAACGAGCAGCTGCACGTGCCGCCGTGGATGGGCGACTGGATCGTCGAACAGGCGCGCGCCTACGGGGCCGACGGCGCCGTGATGCTGGTGCCGAAGCACGACCGCATGGGCTCCCTCGGCTCGCGCCTGACGAAAGTCGCGCTCGAACGGGCCGGCATCCCGGTCGTGGAGCTGCACGCCAACATGGTCGACGCCCGGATGTGGGACGACGCGGCCATGCGGAAGAAGGTTGAAGATTTCATAGAGCAGCGCCTGTTGCGCGGTTCGACAACAACGGAGACAGCATGAGCGAAGACACGACGCTCCCCCGCCCGCTCGAGGGCATCACGATCCTGGACCTGACGACCGCGCTGGCGGGGCCGTACGCGACCCTGATCCTGGCCGGCCTCGGCGCCCGCGTGATCAAGGTGGAGAACCCGCGCAATCCGGATTCGGCGCGCACCAACTCGCCGTATCTGGGACGCGAAGGCCTGAAGGTCACGCGCGAGCACGACGACGACCTGTCGCTGGCGATGCTCGAGCGCGGCCGCAACAAGGAAGCGGTGACCCTCAACATGAAGCACCCCGAGGGCCGCGCGCTGTTCCTCGACCTGGTGAAACATGCGGATGCCGTGGTCGAGAACTACAGCGCCGGCGTGGCCGACCGCCTCGGCATCGGCTACCGGGCGTGCGCGGAAGTCAATCCGCGCATCGTGTTCACGTCGATCAGCGGCTTCGGCGCGAACGTGCAGCCGCGCCAGAACAAGGCCATGGACAACATCGTGCAGGCGATGAGCGGCATGATGCTGGCGTCGGGGAATCCGGGCGATCCGCCGGTGCGCACTGGCATCCCGTTCGGCGACCTGTCCGCGCCGCTGTTCGCGGCGATCGGCACGCTGGCCGCGCTGATGCAGGCGCGCGCCACGGGCCGGGGCCAGCACGTCGACGTGTCGCTGCTGGGTGCCCTGTCGTCGCTGGTTGCCGCCGAGCCGTTCGAGATCATGGCGAAACTCGGGCATCCGACCCGCGCCGGCAATTTCATGGCGCGCCTCGCCCCGTTCGGCGTGTTCCCCACGTCCGACGGCTACATCGCGATCTGCGCGCCGAAGGACGATTTCGTGTCCGGCCTGTTCAAGGCGATGGACCGGCCCGACCTGATGCGGGATGCGCGCTTCGCCACCCGCGACGCACGCGTGCGCAACCACGTCGAGCTGCACGACATGGTGAGCGCGTTCACCCGCACCATGACGACCGACGCGGCGGCCGAACGGCTGACCGACTTCGACGTGCCGAACGGCCCCGTGCGCGAGCCGGCCGAGGCCTTGCGCGATCCCACGCTGCTGGCGCGCGGCGAGACGGCGAAGCTGCAGCATCCGGTCTATGGCGCGGTGGAGGACATCGTCGTCGGCGGCCTGCCGATCCGCATGTCGGGCGCGTTCACGGGATTCGACAAGCCGGCCGTGACGCTCGGCGCCAGCAACGGCGACGTGTACGGGCAGATGCTGGGCCTGGACGACGAACGCATCGCCGCCCTGGCGCGCGACGGCGTGATCTGATGAATAAAAACGGAGGAGACACACCATGATGGCCGACGATACCGTACCCAGGCTCGCCCCGCAGGCGCGCTGGGTCGTGTTCTACCTTGCCGTCGTCTTCGCGATGATGACGATGCAGATGTCCAGCCTGGGCTTCGCGCCCCTGCTGCCCGCGATCCAGAAGGACTTCGCGATGAGTTTCAGCCAGGTCGGCACTTTTACCGGCGTGTACGGCCTGGTGGCCCTGGTCGTCAGCATCCCGGCCGGCATGCTGGCCAAGCACTACGGCGAAAAGCGCGTGATGTGCGCCGGACTCGCCATTCTCGCCCTGGGTTTGCTCGGCCTGTCGCTGGCCGAAAACTTCGGCGAGGCGATCACCGCGCGCGCCGTGTGGATCTTCGGCTACCGCCTCGCTTTCGTCTGCGTGATGACGGCGATCGCGCTGACCGCGCCGGCGCATCTGAAGGGCAGGGCGATGGGCGTGCTGGGCGCCATGTCCTCGCTCGCGACGGTGCTCGGCGCGCCGTTCTGCGCGGAGATCGCCGTGAGCCTCGGCTGGCGCCACGCGATCATGGCGTTCGGCGGCATGGCGCTGCTCGGCCTCCTGGTGTTCGCGGGCTTTTACCGCCAGCGTCCCGAGGTGGTGCAGGCGGGGCGCGCCGCCCAGGGTGACCGCCAGGGCGCATTCTCGGCCTTCCGCATCCCCATCGTCTGGACGATTCCGCTGCTCGGCCTGTCGAACATGGGCGGTTTCGCCGCGACGTTCTTCCTGCCGGCCGCGCTGAAGGCGCAGTTCGGGATGGATGCGGCCGGATCGGCCCAGGTGATCAGCATCGCCTACATCTGCGCGATCGTCGTGAACCCGCTGTGCGGCTGGCTGTCCGACCGTTTGAACCGCTGGCTCGTCCTGGCCGGCATGATGGCGCTGAGCATCCCGGCCTCGCTCGCGATGATGTCGGATAACGTGCTGGTGTTCGAAGTCGCGGCGGCCACGCTGATCGCCTGCGGCCTCGCCACGACCAACCAGCTGTACCCGACAGTGGCGGAACTGATGCGGGGCCGCGACGTCGGCCCGCTGATGGGCATCACGGCGCTCGGCGGCGGCATCTTCGGCTACCTGGGCCCGCAGGCACTGGGCTGGCTGCGCGACTGGTCGGGCGGTTTCACGGCCGGCTGGTGGACGCTGGCCGGCGTGGCCGCCTTTTCCACCTGCCTGATGCTGTTCCTGAAAAACTACGCCGACCGCAACAATGCCCGCCTTGCGGCGCACGCGGCACGGGAGGTCACCGTATGAAGCGCATTCTCCTGGCAACCTGCGTGGCGCTGGCCTGCGCCGCCCACGCCGCCACGCCGCACACGAGTACCGAGGGCAAGCTGAAGGACGGCACGCCGTACCGCATCGACATGCCGCAGCACTGGAACGGCGCGGTGCTGATCGGCCTCGATTACGCGAGCCGGCCGCCCGGACCCGACGCCGACGCTCTGCTGGCGGAGGGCTATGCACTGGCCGGCACCACGCGCCAGGTCAGCGGCTGGGCCATCCACCGCGCCGCCGCCAACGCGGTCGAGACGCTCGACCTGGTCGAGGCCAGATATGGCAAGGCGGCGCTGCCGATCGAGTTCGGCCAGTCGCAGGGCGGCCACACGGCGGCCGTCTCGGTGCAGGCGTATCCGCAGCGCTGGCGCGGCGCGCTCGTCCAATGCGGCGGCCTGTCGGGGGCGATCGGCCAGTGGCAGGGCAAGCTCGATGGGCTGTTCGTCGCGAAGGCGCTGCTGGCGCCGGATTCCAGCCTGCCGGTGACCGGCATCCCCGACGACTGGCAGACGACCGCGCTGCCGGCATGGACCGCGATGCTCGCGGAAGCCGAGAAGACGCCCGCCGGCCGGGCGCGCATCGCCCTGGCGGCGCGCGTGGCGCAACTGCCGGAGTGGTCGATTCCCGCCAACGCGGAACCCGTGCCGGACGATCCGCAGGCACGGGCGCGCGGCCTCGCCGACAGCCTCGTGCGCGGCCTGGTGCGCCAGGCGCTCGGCAGCCGCAACCAGATCGAGAAGCTCGCCGGGGGGAACATCAGCGCCAACGCGGGCGTCGACTACGGCGCGCTGCTGGCGGCGGCCGACGGCGATGGCCTCGTGCGCGGGCTGTATCGCGACGCCGGCCTGTCGCTGGACGCCGACCTCGCCACGCTCGCGAAGACGCCGCGGCTGACGGCCGATCCGAAGGCGCTCGCGTATTTCGCGACGGGGACGTTCGACGGCGACATCGCCGTGCCGGTGCTGACCATGACCGGGATCGGCGACGCCATTTCGCCGACGGCGGCGCAGCAGGCCTACCAGGACGCGGTCGACCGGGCGGGAAAGGGCGAGCTTCTGCGGCAGACGTACACGCACAGCGCGGGCCATTGCGGCTTCACGCCGGCGGAGACAGTGGCGGGCGTGCATGCGCTGGTCACGCGCATCAAGAGCGGGCGCTGGCCGGATACGTCGGCGCCCGGCATGGCGGCGCTGGCGCGCGCGACCGGCCTAGGCGAGGCGCGCTTCATTCCGTACGCGCCACCGGCTTTCCTGCGTCCCTATACGGCCTGCACGCTGCAGGCTACCCTGAAGTCCGCAGGCCTGCAGCCGTTCGCGCTGCCGGGCCAGACCCTGCCGCATTGCGTGGCGCCCTGAGCGCCACCTCATCGACGGCGCCGTCGGCTGTGCGCTGACGGCGCCGTCCTTTCATTCCCGATTTCCCGCGACACCCGGCGCACGCACGCGTACGCATACACATTCGCCGCGCAGAAATTTTGCGCCCGGTGTTTACTTTTCCGACAAAATGGTTTTATAGTAGAACGAATATAAAACATAACTAAACGGAGACACCATGACTCGCTCGTACCGCAAGACCCGTCAGTTCCGCATGACCGCCGTCGCGTTCGCGACCTTCTGCCTGGCAGCAGGCATCCCGGAGGCCGCGCTCGCGCAAGCGACGCCGGCCGCCGCCGCACCCGAAAAGGTGCAGCAGATCGTCGTCACGGGCACCAGCATCCGCGGCGTCGGCGCCGTCGGTTCGCCGTCGCTGTCGATGAACCGCGAAGCCATCTCCGCCAGCGGCGCCAAGGACAGCAGCGAGATCGCCCGCCTGCTGCCCCAGGTGATCAACCTGGGCGCGGACGAGAGCCGCCTGGGCGGCGCGCAGGACGCGGCGGCCAACACCACGCGCACGTCCGGCATCAACCTGCGCGGCATCGGCAACGAGGCCACGCTGCTGCTGGTGAACGGGCGCCGCGTTGCGTCGAGCGGCGTGATCAAGTCGCTCGCGGATCCGAACCAGATCCCGGCGGCCGCGATCCAGCGCATGGAAGTGGTGCTGGACGGCGCGTCGGCGATCTACGGCTCGGACGCCGTGGCCGGTGTCGTGAACATCATCACGCGCAGCAACGTGGACGCGATCGAGACCATGCTGCGCTACGGCAGGGCGGATGGCATGAACCAGAAGATCTTCAGCCAGACGCTGGGCAAGACGTGGGACGCCGGCAGCGTGTTCGTCGCCTACGAGCACAACGATCGCAGCAGCCTGGCCGCGAACGCGCGGCCATTCTTCTCGAACGATCTGCGTCCGTACGGCGGCACCGACCAGCGCTCCACCCAGGCCGTGCCGGGCAACGTGCTGATCGGCCGGAACATCTATGCGATCCCGGCCGGCCAGAACGGCATCGGCCTGACGCCGTCGCAGCTGGTCCAGGGCAGCGGCAACCGCTACGATGCGGGCACGGTGGGCGATTTCCTGCCGAACCAGAAGCGCGACACGCTGTATGCCAACGCCTATCACAAGGTCAACGACCGGCTGGAAGTGTTCTACGAGGGCCTGTACTCGCAGCGCGACTACCGCCAGCGCACCGCGCCGCTGGGCGCCAATCTGAACGTGCCGGCCACCAGTCCGTACTATGTGCGCCCGGCGGGCGCGCCGGCCGGCACGGGCGAAACGGTGGCCTACCGCTTCCTGTTCGACGACCAGGACCTGAACATCGGCGGGCGCGAGAACAACAGCCAGAACGCGATCGGGCTGACCTACGACTTCGACAATGGCTGGGAGATCAACAGTTCCTACTCGTACGGGAAGAACGACGCCTGGGTCCACCGCAATGGCCTGATCAACACCGGCAACGTCGGCCGCGCCATCGCCGCCGGCACCATCAATCCGTTCAGCGCCCTGGCCGGCGCCAACCCGGGCTTCGCCGATTTCGCCGCGCACCGCGACCAGACCGCGACCAACAAGGACAGCACGTTGATGTTCAAGGTCGACGGCCCGATCGCCCGCCTGAGTGCCGGCAATGCCCGCCTCGCGGTGGGCAGCGAACTGCGCCACGTCAGCTTCGACCAGGGCCTGTGGCAGAACGTGACGACGCCGACGACGGCGCCGCGCCATTCGGAACTCCGGAACAGCCGCAGCGTGAAGTCGCTGTATTCCGAGCTGTACGTGCCGCTCGTCGGCGGTCCTACCGCCACGCCGTGGGTGAAGCGGCTCGAACTGTCGGTGGCCGGCCGCTACGAGCGCTATTCCGATTTCGGCAGCACCACCAATCCGAAGGTCGGCGTGACCTGGGCGGTGAACGACAAGGTCAGCTTCAATACCACCTACGGCACGTCGTTCCGCGCGCCGTCGCTGGTCGATAATCTCGGCTCCTATACGAACCTGTCGCTCACCAACATCTTCGTCCAGGACATCAGCGATCCGACCGCCCCGGGCGGCGTGCGCCACGGTATCTACGTCAATGGCGGCAATCCCGGCCTGAAGCCCGAGAAGGCGCGCACCTGGTCGTTCGGCGCCGACATCAAGCCGGTACGCGGCATGACCATCTCGGCCAGCTACTACAAGATCGACTACACGGACCGCATCGACACGATCCAGGCCAACAGCGCGCTGGCCAACGAGGCCTTGTACGCGAACTACATCATCCGCAATCCGTCCGCGACCCTCGTCAATTCCTATTTCGGCAGCCCGAACCTGCAAAGCCCGCCGGAGAATCCGGCCAATATCGGCGTCATCATCGACGGCCGGCGCAGCAATCTCGGCTCGCTCCGGCAGCACGGCATCGATCTCGACAGCCGCTACGTCATGAAGACCGGCTCGGGCGACTGGATGGTCGGCCTGAACGTGGCCAAGATCCTGAAACTGGAGCGCTCCAGCGCGCCCGGCCTGCCGTTCACGGACGTGCTCGACACGTTCGGCAATCCGGTCAGCCTGCGCATGCGCGCGTCGGCTGGCTGGAAATCCGGCGCCGTGTCCGCGAACATGTTCGCCAACTACATCGGCAGCTACACCAATACGGCGCTCGTGCCGAACACCGAGGTGCCGAGCATGACCACGTTCGACGCCACGTTGACCTATGCGGTCGACAAGGGCGTGGGCTACGGCTTCGGCGGCACCGTGCTGGCGTTGAGCGCTCAGAACCTGTTCGACCGCGCGCCGCCGGTGGTGCTGAACGGTACCAGCTCCTGGGACTCGCAGAACGCGTCGGCGATCGGACGGTTCGTGTCGATCTCGCTGACGAAGAGCTGGTGATTGGCCCGAAGGGCGTCCGGCCAGATGGGCTCGGGGAGCCCATCCTACGTGTCGTCAGGTCTTCGCGGCGTCCTTCCCGTCCAGCCAGTCGAAGATTTGGGGCCAGAGGCGCGCATGCGCGCTGCGCCCCACGAGCACGCCCACGTGCTGCAGGTTGACGCCCACGTCGCCCTCGTAGTGCAGCAGTTGCTTGCGGGGGCTGGCCGTTGCTTCGTGGAACGGCACCAGCGCATCGGGTGGAATCAGCTTGCTGCGCGGGTCGACGACGGACAGGAGCGGCGCCGTCAGGTCGCGCGGGCCGATCGTGCGGTTGCCGAGCGCGAGCTTGCCCTGCATGAAGGCATCGTGCCGGTACAGCGACTCGACGATCTCCGTGAACAGCCGGCCCGGCAGCGGGAACTCGTCGTGCGTCCAGCGTTCCACGCGCATGTGCGTGACGAGCGCCTGCGGGTCCGTCATCGACAGCATGCGGTCCGTCCAGCGCTCCCACTGGAATGCCTGCGGCTCGGCCATCGCGCTCATCATGTTGAGGAAGACGCCGGGCACTTGGCGGAACGTGTCCGCGATGGGGCGCGCGTGCGGCGTCGCGTCGATCAGGCGCGCGAAGCAGCTCGAGGCGGGCGTGAAGTGCAGCGGCGATTCGAGCAGGATCGTCGCGCGCACGGCCTCGGGGTGCAGGCAGCTGTGGATGGCGGCAAGGATGCCGCCCAGCGAGTGCCCCGCGACGACGACATGGTCGGGCCCGCCGTCGGCCGCGATGGCCCGGCGGCAGGCCGCCAGGAGGTGGTCGCCGTAGTCGTCGAGGCCGAAGTGGTCGTGCGTGTCGGGCAGCGCCACCCATTCGGCCAGGTAGACGCGGTAGCCGCGCTCCAGGAAGCGCCGCACGACACTGATGTCGGGCGCCAGGTCCCAGATGTAAGGGCGCTTGATGGGGGCCGGCACGATCAGCACGGCCGGGCTGCCGTTCGGGGCGATGTCGGCCGGGGCGCCGTAGCGGCGCACGTTCAGGCCGGGTTCCGTGTGCAGGACCGTCGACGGCGTCTGCTGCGGGCCGTAGCCCACCCGTTCCAGCATCTCGCCGCGCGCCTTGCGGCTGCGGTCCATGTTCTTGAGGGCCTGCGCACCGAGCGCGCCCATCGCGGTGTTCCAGTTGCTTGCCTGCATGGCGATTCGTCCGAGGTCAGAGTGGAAGACACCGCACTCTACGCCACCAATCCGCAGGCTCCAATCGCGTCAGACCGGAAAGTCACGCGCGTTTGCGGAGCGCTAAACTGGAAACGTGCACGATGCTAGCGGGCTATTGTGCACGATTAAAACGGAGGGCGGCGCACGGGCGCGCCGCCCGACACGCCTACTCGACCCAGCTGTGGCCGTCGCGCGCGAGCAGTGCGAACGACTCCGCCGGACCCCACGAGCCGGCCGCGTACGGATGCGGCTTCTCGTCCAGGGTCTGCCAGCCTTCGATGATCGGATCGGCCCATTCCCACGCCGCTTCCAACTCGTCGCGGCGCATGAAGTGGGTGAGGCGGCCGCGCACGACGTCGATCAGCAGGCGCTCGTACGCTTCCGCGCGGCGCTGCTGGAACGCCGACTGCAGGTCGAGGTTCAGCGCGACCTGCTGCATCTCCATGCCGCTGCCGGGCTGCTTGGCCATGAGCTGCAGCTTGATCGCTTCTTCCGGCTGCAGTTCGATGACGAGGCGGTTGGCGATGGCGCCGGCGGTCTGCGGGAACAGGGGGAACGGCGGGTTCGCGAACTCGACGACGATCTTCGACGAGCGGCGCGCCATGCGCTTGCCGGTGCGCAGGTAGAACGGCACCTTGGACCAGCGCCACGTGTCGATGAAGGCGCGCAGGGCGACGAAGGTCTCCGTCTTGCTGTCCTGCGGGACGTTCTTTTCTTCGTGGTAGCCCGGCACTTCCTGGTTGCCGGAGACGCCGCGGATGTACTGGCCGCGGATGGTGTCGCGCGCGATGTCCGCCAGCGACAGGCGGCGCAGCGAGCGCAGCACCTTCAGCTTTTCGTCGCGCACGGCATCCGGCGACAGCGAGGTCGGCGGTTCCATCGCGACGATGCACAGCAGTTGCAGCAGGTGGTTCTGCACCATGTCGCGCATCGCGCCGGCGCCATCGTAGAAGCCGGCGCGGCTGCCGACGCCCACTTCCTCGGCCACGGTGATCTGCACGCTGGAAATGTTCGGCGCGCGCCACAGCGGTTCCAGGATCGAGTTACCGAAGCGCAGCACCATCAGGTTCTGCACGGTTTCCTTGCCCAGGTAGTGGTCGATGCGGTAGATCTGCGATTCTTCGAAGTGACGGCCGACGTCTTCGTTGATGGCGATGGCCGAGGCCAGGTCCGTGCCCAGCGGCTTTTCCAGCACGACGCGGGCATTGGCGTCGACGAGGTTGCTGGCGGCGAGCTTGTCGCAGATGGTCGTGAACAGCGACGGCGCCGTCGACAGGTAGAACACGCGCTGGGCGCCGGCGCGCGAGGCTTGCGCGAGGGCCGAGAAGTCGGGCGCGGCCTGCACGTCCAGACGGACGTACTCGAGCAGTTTGAGGAAGCCGTCCCACGTCTTCTCGTTGAAGTTGCTGGCCGCGATGAACGAGCGCGAGTTCGCCTCGATATGGGCGAGGTAGGCTTCGCGGGTGAAGTCCTGGCGGCCGGTGGACAGGATGCGCGTCGTCGACGGCAGATTGCCGTGCAGGAAGGCCATGTACAGGGCCGGCAGCAGCTTGCGCATGGCAAGGTCGCCCATGCCGCCGAAGATGATCATGTCGAGGGGGAGGCCGTTGTCTGCTTCTGTCGAGTGGGTCTGCATGTTGTTCTGGATCTTGGAAGTTGAGGTGGTTGCCGGCGGCGCGTGCGGCGTCATCCCGGCGGGGACGCGGCCGGGCCGGGCAGGGCGGTACGGTTGCGCAGCGCGGCTCCCGCGGTCGGGGCGGCCTGCGTGCGCCTTGTGGGCGCCGGGCGCGCCGGCTTGTGGCCGGGCGGCGGCGCCGACGGGGATGGCGTCAACGGGGGCGCGCCAAAGGCCGTCCGCGCGCGTCGGGCGCTGCGGTCGCGGTCCGCGTGGCGGCGTAGTGGTGTCCCGGTGGTGGCCATGTCAGCTCATAGTCGATGCACGATCGGTATCCGGAACCCGGCAGTGGCGCGGATTGCGGCCATGCAGGTGTTCCTGGAACAAAGGATTGTACACCGGGCCGGCGCCGGTGCCGGCAACGGGTCACGACAGCCCCGCCGGGGCCGCGGCGCCTATATCAAAAACCGATAGCAAATGGCGAATAAATGATGGGCGCGGCATGCTGCGGCGCGTTACGATAATGACTCGTGCGGTGGCGTGGTGGCCATCAGCACGGCCTCGACTTACTTACTCTCGATATCACTTCAGGGCGCCCGCGTGGCGCCCATTTTTTTCGGCCCGCGTGCGGTCAATGCGGGACCGATACGTTCTCGCAATGCGCGGCCTCCTTCGGCACCGCTGCCGCCGCGTTATCGTTGCGCGGAAAGGGGGCAAAGTACGCTATCACCACCGGCAAGACGGAGACGACCTGCACGAACAGGAAAAACAACCGGTAACTATGGTCGCATGCCACGAAGAGGAAGCCGCTCGCCCATCCGGTGGCCCATTTACACAGTGCCATGACGCTCGTCGCGAAGGCGTAATGGGACATCTGGAAGCGCCCCGGAGAGACTTGCTGCACCATATAGAGCATGTGGCCGACGGATCCGAATCCGTATCCGAATTTTTCGACCAGGACCGCGCCGGAGATGATCAGGAGATTCGACGGCAAGTCGGCGCTGAGCCAGTAATAGGCGAGATGGGGCACGTTCAGCGCAAGTGCCAGGACGACGAAAGACCGGCGCAACGTCATCCTGGAGACGACGAAACCCGCCAGGATCGTGCCGGCGATGAATGCGATGGTACCCAGCGTGCCGTTGATCGCGCCAAGCGTCTGGTTGTCGAGGCCCAATCCTCCGGCATCCCTGCCGTCCAGCAGGAAGATCGGCCCGATCTTCTCCACGAAGCCCTCGGCGAGCCGATAGGCGAACACGACGACGAGCATCGTCCAGATCTTCGGCTTCGCGACAAACGTACGCCAGGATGCGAGGAATGACCCGAAGCCCGCCGGCAGGCCGTTGCGGGCCCCCGCGGCGTTGGGGACGTCCGGCAGATTCCTGAGATGCCAGAATGCCGACATCCCCATCAGGACGGCGCAGATCGCCAGAACGGCCACCCAGCACTGCGCCCAGCTCAAGTCATGACCCGTCTTCAAAACCCCGCTCAGCGAAACGACGATGCCGGACGCGGCGACCGCCCCGATATTCCAGCAAAGATTCTGGAGTCCGGCGTAGCGGGCCTGTTCCGCCGGCGTGGTCGATCCCATGAAAATGCCGTCGATGGCGATGTCCTGCGTTGCCGAGGCAAACCCGATCATCCAGAAGGTCGCAAGCGTGAGAGAAAGCGCGTAGGGCGTGCGCAACAAGAGGGCCGTGGCGGCGAATAACACCATCAATAGGAACTGCATGCTGACCACCCAGCCTTTCTTCGTGCCGAAGGCCTCGAGGAGGGGTGCCCAGAGCGGCTTCAAGACCCAGGGAAGGTATAACTGGCTCGTGCTTGTCACGACCTCGGCCGTGCTCATGCCCAGGTTGCGGTACATGATGGCCGCGGCCGATGCGACGAAGATATTCGGAAATCCCATCGTCGCGTACAGGGTCGGTACCCAGTGCAGTAGCCTGGGACGGGGAATGGAAGACAAGGTAAATGTCAACATGGCGCTCCATCTCGATCTGGCCGGGCGATGTGTCGATTGCAGCGGCGCCCGGAACGCTTCATTGCTGCGCGTGTCGCTCGACACATTGCTGGAACAAGGTGGCGGCGCGGCCGGCCATGGCCGACTGTTCGAGCCACCCGACTATCCGCTCGGCGGGCACTGCGCGTCCGTCTTCGGTGAAGCCGGTCGCGCGGGAGAGTACGACAGGGCGGTTGCACCAATAAGAGAGATCGAGTCCCGCGTCCGACTCATCGGACAGCACCGCCGACGCCTTCCGTACGATGGACCCGATATAGGCCGGAATGTCCCCGCGGGACTTCACCAGGGCGGAAATCGATTGCTCCAGGACGGTCCGGTACAATTCGTCGATGTCGATGTTCTTGCGCATGCAGTTCAGGGCCACGAAGGCCGTGTCCCAGGCGCTGCCCGGCGGGGACATCCGCACGAACCGGTCTCTCAGGTCGAAATACACGTCGACGAGGTCCTGCACATGTTGCGCCGGCGCGTTTTCCGTCACGACCGCTTCCAGCGCTTGCGCCTTGTCGGCGCAACAGGCGATCGTGCGCAGCAGGACACACAAATTATGCTCGCCCATGACTTCGGGCATGCGCCAGTCGGGCGGATCGAGCATGAACGGCTGGTTGTTCCCGGCCCTCATGATGCGTCGAAACACGTCGAACGCCCGGTCGACGAGCGGCCTGGGCATGTCGTTCAGCGCCGGTTCCGGGATGCCCGTGAGCTTCACCATTTCCATTCGCAGGCGTGTGTCGTAAGTCCGCGCCAGATGGTTTTCCAGCTCGCCGAGACCGACGAGTTTCGATGCGATGTGGCCCGGCGCATACTTTTTTACGTAGAATAAAAGGTCGCGGAGCGCCGAACCCAGGCTTCCGTATTGCGTGGTCACCTCGGAGTACGGGGCAGAGGCGAACCTGAGCCGGCCGTAGTCCGAGACCGTGGATATTGTCCCGAAATCGATCCAGCGCCCGTCGACACAGCAGTTCGACGCGTTCAGGGTGCCGTGCACGATGCGTTTTGCCGTCGCCGCCGCCACCTGCACGGCGAACCTGCGCACCATTTCCATGAGGTGTGCGTTGAGCGCATGATGGTCGGCCAGTCCGGCAATCGCCTGGTCGTCCGGGAACAGGCACTGCGCGAGCCCGGACGGCAGCGCGGCAATCGCCCGCTTCGTCCGCTCGACGTCGCTCAGGCGCGGACCCGGCGCGTGCGGATCCTGGTCGAAGAAAATCGCGCGCATGTAGTGCGCGGGACGAAGCGCCTGGTCGCGCACGATGAGCGCCCGGGAAGATGTCCCGTGGCGTGTGAACGAACGGTCCGGCGCCATCGTGCCGGTCGTGATGATCGCGTTCACCCGGGCTGCGCCGTACGGCAGGGCAAGTTGGCACACCTCACCCCAGATCGCTTCCTGTATCGCCTCCTCCAGCGATGCGGCGCCATGGCTGTGCCAAAAGTCGGTCGATTTTCCGGCAAGCTGATTCTTGCCGATGCCTTTGATCTGGAAATCGCCGACGATTCCGCAGCGAACGCCGCCCCCGTTCGCTTCCAGCGCTTCGCCGCCATACCGCTCTCCGGCCGCCAAGGTCGCCTCGTCCAGATAGCAGGACGGATCTTCCGACTCCAGCGGCTTGCACCAGGCATAATCCAGTGGATCGAAGCTTGCCGACACGTCCGGGCCGACCCATTCGATCCGCGGGCGGGCCAACCGGCGCACTTCGAAATTCACGAACGACGAATCGGGCAGGAGTTGTTTGAGCGGAACTGGCAGCATGACGGTTTGATGTCGGAGATTTGTCGAAAAGTCGTGCGGTAGGCTGGTCAGGAGGCGTTCCTGCGGTTCCTGAAAAAGTAGGAAAATGGGCTGGCCTGGATCTGCTTCGTCACGACCGCACCTTTCCTGCGCCGCGAGTAAATCACGCCGTCGTGGGCGGCGAATACCGTGTCGCGCAGATCGCGGAGGATATGCTTGAGATTTCCGTACGGCGCGACGAAGTCGATGATCCACGGGCTATCCCCTTCGTTCCACTCGCTCAAGTGGAGCTGCGGATCGTCGCCCGAGAGAAACCGGTCTTCCACGTCGGGCGCAAGGAAGGCCCACGTCACCATCCCGACGGGCATGCCGCGCGCGTCGAAATAGAATTTGAATTGCTTGTGCGCGAACGCGGCGCCAAGGTGCCACAACGATTTCGCGAGTGTCCTGTTCAACAGCGCCGGAGCCGTTCCCATCAGTAACGCCGCGTATCCGTAATACTCGGCCGTGGTCTTGTGCGGTTCCTTTGCTTCATCGAATACTTCGAGTACGTATCTCATTCGTCGTGGCCGGTGTGACTGAATCAATGACGGTTTGCCATGAACTCTGCGCATACCTTGTTCATGACGTCGTTATATTCCCGCATCGGGGGAAGGCCGATCGCAACCCGGCGCCGGTCGACGTCCGCACCGGATTCGATGGCACGCGGATGCCATACCGCACTGGCATCGCACTCGCCCTGCGTACCATAGCGTTGCGGTTTGTGCGTGCGGTCGTAGAGATACGCGTAATCCTTGGGTGAGATGTCGCCCGTGCGGACGAGCGGTTCCAGCGTCGTCAGCATCTGCAACTGGAACGCCGGATCGCTGTCCGCGTGCTGGACGAGCAGCCACGCGGCTTCGCTGCCATCGGCGCCCACCATCGATGTCGTCGGCCAGCCCACTGCGGCGACGATCTCCTTCAGCCTTTTCAGATTCTCCTGATCGATACGGAATAGATCCCGGGATCCGCCGTGGAGCCCTTCCTCCCTCGCGTCCTGATCCTTCTTTTTCATTTCCAGCAGTTCGCGTCTCAGGTCGGGACGGGCGATGGCGGCGGATTGCGCCGTGAAATGAAGCGCAAGCATGCCGATGGCAACGATCGTCAAGAGAGTGCTGCGGCGATTCATGTCATTCCTCCTGTCGTACTTGAATTAGTTTTGTAAATCCGGTTCGAGCGATTCGGCTTGCACGTGCGGCCGGGTATCGTGAAGAATGGCCCCATCGGCGAGCGTCACGATCCGGTCGGCGGACAAGATCGTTTCGTGCCGGTGCGCGACGATAATGCGCGTGATGTTCATGTCGCTGATCGCCTTGTTGACGCGCTTTTCGTTCTCCACGTCGAGGTGACTCGTCGCTTCGTCGAGAATCAGGATCCTCGGCTTCTTGTAGAGGGCACGTGCGATGATGACCCGCTGTTTCTGGCCGCCGGACAGCACGGAGCCCATGTCGCCAACCAGTGTGTTGTAGGCCATCGGCATGGCCTCGATATCGGTCGAGATCTGCGCCAGCCGCGCGCATTCCTTCGCCCACTCATAATCGGGGTTCTCGTCGAAGAAACAGATGTTGTCGATGATCGTTCCCGAAAACAACTGGTCATCCTGCATGACGACGCTGATGTTTTCGCGCAGGAACCCGTGGCCGAGCTTGCGTACGTCGATGCCATCGATGTTGACCGACCCATAAGTCGGCGGGTACACGCCGCAGATCAGTTGAAGAAGTGTGCTTTTCCCGCATCCGGACGCGCCGGTGATGGCGATCGATTCGCCCGGCGCGATCGTGAGGTTCAGGTTACGGAGCACGGCGAATGTATTTTTCGCATATTGAAACGTCACATTCCTGAGTTCGATCGTGGACGCGTGCTGGGGCGTCGGCAGCAAGGCTTCTTCCGTTGGGACGCTTTCCTTCTCCGTCAGCGCGATGTCCGCGAGCCGCTCGCATTGCAGGGAGAGGAGTTTTAGATCAAACATTTTTTCCGTCAAACCAAGCATGCGCCCGGAGAACTGTCCTCGGAAGCCCAGGAAAGCGATCAGGGCGCCGGCCGTGAACCGCAGATCCATGACCATCAGCGCGCCAACGACGGTCACCACCAGGACTTCGGTGCCGAACAGCAGGCCATTCACCAAACGAAATCCGAGCGTGATCTGCTGCACTTTCACGTCCGCGTTGACCTGGTCGGTAAAGTATTTGATCCATTGGGCACGCCGGTTCGCTTCGCGTTGAAAGAGCTTCAAGGCGCGGATCCCGCGCAGCGATTCGATCAGGTGGCCATCCTGTTTTGACGCCGCCACGATGAAGTCATGCGTCGATTGTTCCAGATAGGAAAACAGGAAGAGACGCATCACGACATACAGCAGGACGGCTGCGGCACTGATTGCCGCCAGCATGGGGCTGTATAACAGCATGATGACGAATGTGATGAGGCCGAACGTGCCGTCGATGAAGGCTTCGATGAAGGACGTACTCACCACACGCTGGATCTGATCGACCGAGCTGAATCTCGAGATGACGTCGCCCAGTGCCCGGCGTTCGAAATAGCTGATCGGGAGCCTGAGCAGGTGCGAGAAGATATTCGATCGCCATTGCAGGGAGACGTTGGCGTTGAAATAGACCAGCGCCCATCCCCGCAATGCGGTAACGACGTTTTGCAGGAGCATGAGGATGCCGGAACCGGCCGCCAATGCCACGAGCAATGTATAGTCCTGGCCGATCAGTACGGAATCCATGATCCATTGCATCAGCAGCGGCGATCCCAGATTCCCGACTTCGATCAGCAGCGCCAGAAACAGGATCTGGCCCGCGGCCGGAACGATCCCGCGCACGGTTCCGATCAGGCGCCGCAATGAAAGCTTCGGGCCGGGCTCGGCCAGGGTAAAGTCGTTGTTCGGCCAGAATTCCAGCGCCACCCCGGTAAATGACCGGTCGACTTCCGCCATCGTCACCTTGCGCCGACCGTAGGCCGGGTCGATCATTTCGATCCCTTTTTTGGTGATCCTGGTCAGCACGACGAAATGCTTGAAATTCCAGTGCAGGACGCACGGTAGTCTCAGGCTGTCGAAATCGCAGAGGTCCAGCGTCAGTGCGCGGGAGTTGAGGCCGAGGTCACCGGAGATTCTGATCAGGTCACCGACGGTTGCGCCCTGCAGCGACAGCGGAAATTTCTTGCGCAGTCCGAACATGTCGCAATGATTCCCATAGTGACCCAGAATCATCGCGAGACACGCGAGTCCGCACTCGGCCGATTCGGTCTGCCTGATGACGGGCGTCCGCTTCGCAAGTCCAAAATTAATCTCGGGATTTTCAGTCACGCTCATTATCGCCAATTACCTGTTCTTGTTCTGGATGCCGAATATCGGAGAGAGCAGCCATTTATAGATCTTTTGCGTGTCCATGGTCACGTCGGCCTCGAACTGCATGCCCGGCCGAATGTTCTCAAGCGGGATCCTGTCGGACTCCGCGGCGATGTCGGCGACGACGCGGTACACCGCCTTGCCATTCGATAGCTCAGCCGGCATGCCCAGTTCCGTCATCTCGTCGGGAAGAATGGTCGCCATGCTGACCGTCTCGACTCTGGACCTGAGTGTCCCGAATCTCTGGTAGGGGAATGCATCCAGCCGCAGGTAGGTCAAGGCATCCCGCCGGATGAATGCGGCCGACTTCGACGGCACAAACAGATGTGCCTGGTACTTCGATCCGACGGGCACGATGCTCAGTAAGACTTTCCCCATGCCGACCGACTGGCCCTCCGGGAAATTAATGCCAGTTACCTTGCCGGTTTCAGGCGCCCAGATCTTGATGACGCGTTTTCTTTCGCTTTCCAGCAGCGATTGTTTTTCCTGGAGCTCGGTTCGGATCGCATCGCTGAGCTCGGTCGCGTCGCGCATGGGAAGCGCCGCGAGATCATGGCGTGCCGCCGTGAGATCGCGCAGCAACCTGATGCGCTCGCGCGTCAGGGATTCCAGCCGCGCTGCCGCTTCCTGGTATTGCGTGCGCTTGTTGCTCGTTCCTTCGAAGGAGATGAAGCCTTTCTGATGTAACTCGTCAAAGCGGCGCAAGCCGCCTTTTGCCAGCTCGACATTCTCCTTCTGGATGGCGATTTCCTTGTCGAGGGTGGCGAGTTCCTGTTCGATGCCTGCGATCTTGTCCGACAGTCCGGCGCGCGCGGCGTCCTGCGTCAGCTTGCGCCTGCCGATCTCGTCCTTGGCGAGCGCCAGCCGTTCTTCGATAGCCCGGCTGATGCCTGCCTGCGCAACGTCCGTGCTTTTGCCCGAAGGGTCGATCAGTATCTCGCCCAGCAGTTCATCCTTCTGGACGAGCTGGCCCTCCTTCACGTAGAGGCGGGTTACGGTGCCGGGGGAGGGGGCGGTAATCCTTGCCACGCCCTTGCTGGGCAATATCAGCCCCTTTACGGTTTCCTTGGATGTGTAGGACGCCGTGTACACGAAGACCAGGAAGCCCACGAAGAATGCGAAGAGCACCCCGCACATGACGTCGAGCCGCAGCGGCCGTGCGATGAAGATCGTGCCCAGGGACGACGCCGACTGGTATTCGATGGCTTCGAGTCTGAATATGTCTCGCTTCATTGATGTCGTCCGCTTCGGCAGCGGTACTGCTTTCTTAAGGGAGAGTCCGATCCACGGAACGCCGTCACGCCGCCTCGGCGTGGGCAGGCGCTTTCACTTCGTTGGTGATCACGTTGTGGGTCACGTTTTGCGCGCGCAGGCGCTGCAATATGCCTTCCTGGTCCACGTTGAATTCAGGAGAAGCCAGGTAATCGCTGTAGCGCAATCCCCTTCCGTGTCCCGAATCGTTGAAATGCGGATCCCTCGAGATCAGGAAGTTCGCGAATGCTTCCAGCATGTCGAAACCGGCAATATCTCGCTCATAAGCGAGCCACTGGCCCATTTCGTTTACTTCCAGAAATATCGGTTCATTTCCGTCTTTGGGCTGGATCATGTCGAAACAGCCGAAACAAATTCCGAGCCGTTTCATGAGTTGACGGCATCGGTTCAATACGGATTCGGAAACCATGCCGGTGCCGTCATATGCCGTGCTGCTCGTGCGGCTGTCCACCAGCGACGGATCAAAACTGCGGTTGACTGCGATAAAGGCGCGGTTCCCCATGAACGTGATGCGGTATTCGTGGCGTTTTTCGATTTTCTCCTGATAAATACCGGGCGTGATCGAGATGGCTTCGGAATCGTTTATCTGGATTTCGTCCAGTGCCGTGGTCAGGCTCGAGACTTCGCCATTTTCGGTAACCCAGATATGGGGCGAAAACGATTTGAAAATAATGTTTCCGTTGTGTTTCTTGAAGAAACGGGCGACCTGGTTCGGAGAATTGCTTATCAGGGTGTCGGGAATGCGCAGGCCGACTTTTCCCGCCTCGACCAGTTGCACGGGTTTCAGCAGGGCGATTCTCCGGGCACGGCCGGGATTTACCTCGAAAATGGTGCTGTGTTCGAACGAATACATCGACTGCACGAAGTCCGCAGCCTCGCGTTCCGCGAATTTTCGATCGGCCTGGTGGACGTCCGGGGCAATGACCGGCTGCGAGATCCGGCGATTCCAGAGGGTGCCGAACTCTGCAATGCGGAGCGTGTCCTGGGCCCGCAGCACAACGTCGAGGTGGGTGGTTTGCCCGATATGGAACGACGCTTCCGTACGCGCGGGAAAATTGTCCGTGAACCAGATAGCGGTTTCGACCCCCTTTTGCTCCAGAGCCCACTTGACCGCGAAAGCATGCATGTCGTCGGCAATGGTCTTGATAAGAACTTTCACCAATTCTCCACAATGCAGATATTTTTGCGTAAAGACAGCGAGCAATATCGACCCGCCAAATCCCGGTCCGAAGGAGGTTCACGCGATGACTCGCGTGAACTTCTACGCTTAATTAACTGGCGTGTTCGATCGCGCGATAATCAGACGCGAGTGTCGTACGGAACAGCGTCGTAAACGATGGTCCAGGTGCGCATTTGTTCGTCGTATTGCTGGTAGCTCACGATCGTCGTATAGCTGGCATCGCCACCGGACACGTGTTCGATTTCGTTGCTGGTCAGTTCGCGTGCCGTGTTACGGGCCATTACTCGTGCCATTTTTTCTCCTTCTGAAAAATAAAGAAAGATATCAACAGGATTGAGCCGCAACGTAATGTGTTACTTCGAAGCGGCAAATATTTATACATCAGCCAGAATATGCGAGTCAACAGGCTGGATTGTTATCCGACGGCATTGGAAAGCGAATGCCGACTTATCCAGAAAGCGATACGCCGCATTATGTGAAAATCTGTGATGTTATTCTATGTTATCGATTTCACAGTGTCGCATCCGGCTTATCGGAGCACGCCCGCTCGATAACCGACGGATTGAATCTGCAAGGAATCGAAAACCAGTCGTTATCGCATCCCTGTTACCCGGTGCGGATCGAGCGGCCGGCAGCCTTTCGATCATATTTTTGATTAATTGCGACACTTTTTTTTACCAGGCCGCGGCTCGGCAGGTCGTCCGGCCGGGCGCGCGCCGGACCGGGTGCTGGCTCGGCAATAAGAAAATTGTGCAGTGGAAAGATCACAATGCCGGGGAAGCCCGGACTTTGCGGGTTGACCGGGGACCGGCGCGTCAGGCGCGGTCGACGCGGGCGCGGGGGGGGGGGCGGTGCGCCAGTCGACGCGCCGCCCGGGCGGCTACGCGCCGCGCCTCAAGCGCTCTCGCGCTCGACGATGGTGAAGCCGATGTCGCGCACGACTTCGGGAATGGGCGTGCCCGCGATGCGGTCGATGATGAATTGCGCGGCGAGCTGGCCCATCTTGCGGCCGTCCAGGTGGACCGTCGTGAGGGCCGGGTACGTCTCGGCCGCGAACGGTTGGTCGCCGAGGCCGACGACGGCCAGCTGGCCGGGGATGTCGATGCCGAGCTTGTGCGCTTCCGTGAGCACGCCCAGCGCGACCATGTCCGAGCTGCAGAACACGGCGTCGATGTCGGGATGATCCGCCAGCAGCGCGCGCAGGCCCGCGCGGCCGCCCGCCGCCGTGCCCGGCGCGGAGATCGTGTGGAAGGGGACCGAACCGTCCGGTCCCTGCATGTCCAGCCGCACGGCCGCCTGCACGTACGCGCGGTTGCGGCGCTGGGCCCGCTCGTCGGACGCACTGATCACGGCGACGCGGCGCCGTCCGCGCTGGTACAGGAATTCGGCCACCGCCTGGCCGATGTCCTCGTGCGAAAAACCGACCAGCATGTCGGCCGGCGTGGGCGTCAGGTCCCATGTTTCGACGAGCGGAATGGCGCTCGCCTGCAGCCGGCGCCGGCCCTGCGCGGAGCGCATGATGCCGGCGAGGACGATGCCGTCCGGCCGGCGCCCGATGATCGCTTCCAGCAGCTCGTCCTCGCGCGAATTCTCGTAGCCCGACTGGCCCAGGATGAGCTGGTAGCCGGCCGCGGCGAGGTTTTCCGTCAGCGCCTGGACCGTATCGATGAACACGGAGCCCGCGATGGTCGGCAGGATCGCGGCGACCATGCGGCTCTTCGTCGACGCCAGGCTGCCCGCCAGCAGGTTCGGCACATAGCCCGTCCGCTCGATCGCGGCGCGCACTTTCTGCACGAGGTCGGGCGACACCTTCTCCGGGGAGTTCAGCACGCGCGAGACCGTGATCGGCGCCACGCCGGCCACGCGCGCCACGTCGACGAGCGTGAGACCGCCTTTCGTGCGCCGGGTCCGCTTGGGTGGTTCGACCGGCGCGTTCATGCGGTCTCCGGCCAGCCCGATCGGGCGCTAGGGCGAATACGGTTCGGGAACTTCTGAAAATCGATCATGTCTTTAATTGCGATCTTCTAGTGGAATTGGATCGCGTATCGAAATAAATAGCAGCGACTCTAAATGCTCGGCCGGATAGCGACAAGATACCACTGCATTCCCATACTGATGCGAAATGGGATGGATAATTGTTTTCATCAACGATTCAAAAATTTAATTGATTGCGCTACCAAATGGTATCGCTGGTTGGCGCCATTGCAATAAGCCGATGTACGGGAGGAACGCGGCATTTCATAGGCAAGCTCGACTTCGCTGATTGCGCTACCTTGGTTACCCGCGGATCATACGGCTGATTTCATGTGGTGAACGTCATGAAACTTGTTCCCATCTACGTGCATCAGCGTTACGTCGGCTGGGGGCGGTTGTGGCCTGGTGGCGGCATCGCGGGCGCTGCGCGCCTTTTGTCTGATGTGCAGTTCGATTGCGCCCCGGGTGCAATGCGATTTAATCGTGCGCGGCTGGGATGGCTGTTGCGGATTTAGAACGAATTGCTGAGCTATAAACTTTCAGCATACTTTGTTGTAAATAATGTATACCTTCGATGTTAGCGTGCAACAGTGATGTTATGGGGTTTGACAAAAATCACAGTAAATATCTACACTCATGAAAACGATTACAAGACCATAACGACTACATCGCCAACGCAATCAATAAAGCGTGGAGACAAGAATGCCGACCTCATCCAGCCGTCCTCATTCCTTCCGATCCGGGCGCCATTCCCGATCCGTTCCGACCGTCGTTCCGGCAGCGCCGCGTTACCGCGCAGCGTAATTCTCAGACCGTTTTTGCGGCCGCCGCAGGGCGGCCGCTTCATCCGCCGTCGTAACCAGCTCCGCCGTGAAGCGGAGCGTCAATTAGAGAGCACAGGAGACACCATGATTCGATTCAAGAGAACCGCGATCGCCGTCGCAGCCGGCCAGATCGCACTGCTTGCCAGCGGCTATGCGCTGGCGCAGACCGAAGCGACACAGAACGCTTCCGGTTCCAACGTCGTCGTCGTGACGGGCCAGCGCGCCGCGCTGCAGTCCGCACAGAAGCTCAAGCAGAATTCGGACGAGATCGTCGATTCGATCGTCGCCGACGACATCGGCAAGCTGCCGGATCGTTCGGTCACCGAGGTGCTGCAGCGCGTGGTCGGCGTGACCATCGACCGCACGATGTCCAAGGGCGACCCGGAACACTATTCGGTCGAAGGTTCGGGCGTGAACGTGCGCGGCCTGTCGTACGTGCGCTCGGAACTGAACGGCCGCGACTCGTTCTCCGCGAACGGCGGCCGCTCGCTGAACTTCGAGGACGTGCCGCCCGAGCTGATGGCCGGCGTCGACGTCTACAAGAACCCGTCGGCGGAACAGATCGAAGGCGCCGTCGGCGGTCTCGTCAACCTGCGCACCGCGATGCCGTTCGACTTCAAGGGCCGCAAGCTGGCCCTCACGCTGGAAGACACATATTCCGAACTGAAGCGCGGCAAGCGCCAGCCGTCCGCCTCGTTCATGTTCTCGGACCGCTGGAAGACGGGCTTCGGCGAGATCGGCGCCCTGGTCGACTTCGCGTACTCGGAAAGCGGCACCCGTACCGACGCCTTCCAGGTCGAGCCGTACTACCCGCGCGACGACGTCGTGGCCGGCAAGACCGTGTGGATCCCGAAGGGTTCGCAATGGCGCACGCTGGAATTCGACCGCAAGCGCAGGGGCACCTACGGCGCGCTGCAGTGGAAGAAGGACAGCACGCTGAGCTCCTCGCTGACGTTCTTCAAGTCGCGCTATAAAATGCACTGGGACGAGCAGGCGATCTTCGCCCAGTCGAGCCCCTATAACATCCAGGTCAGCAAGGATGCGACGTTCAATTCGAAAGGCGCGCTGCTGACCGGCACGCTGACCGACCCGGCCGACGGCGGCATCAACTTCGGCGGCGACACGCGCTCGGCCGACCGCACGTCGGAAACGACGGACGTGTCGTGGAACCTGCGCTGGCGCCCGAACGACCGTTGGACCATCACGACCGACCTGCAGCGCATCCGCGCCACGACCAGCAGCTTCGACTCGACCGTGGCCACGGGCGTGCAGATGCCGAGCGAGACGATCGACCTGCGCGGCGACGTGCCGACCTTGTCGTTCACGGACGCCGACCGCGCCTACCTCGCGAACCCCAACAATTACTACTGGGCGTTCACGATGGAACACCAGGACCGCAGCAAGGCCGGCGAATGGGCCTGGCGCACGGATGCGAAGTACGACTTCGATCACCCGGTGCTGCGCGACATCCGCTTCGGCGTGCGCCTGACGGACCGCGATTCGCGCAACGAGAATTCGAACCCGAGCTACAACTGGGCGGCCATCACCCAGACGTGGCAGGTCGGTCCGACCAGCACGCTGTCGAGCCTCGCGTACCTGGGCGATCCGCGCTTCAACAACCAGGTGCAGGTCCACTCGTTCAACAACTTCTTCAACAACAACACGTCGGTGCCGGCTCTGGTCTTCCCGGCCGTCGCGCTGGCCACCGGCTACCCGGCCTCGTATGCCCAGCTGCACACGTATCCGAATATGCTGTGCAACGACGGCACCAACAATTGCACGTCGTGGAACCCGGCCACGTTCGGCACCGATCCGGCCGGCGTCAACGAGCAGAAGGAGAAGACCGGCGCGCTGTACTCGCAGCTGCGCTTCGGTTTCGACGACCTGAAGTACCCGGTCGACGGCAACATCGGCCTGCGCTACGTGAAGACCGACATGACGGCGCACGGCTATACCGTGTTCACCCCGAGCACTTCGACGGGTGCCGGCATCCCGCAGTTCACGGCGTTCTCCCAGAAGCAGGACTTCAGCAACAGCTACAACAACGTGCTGCCCAGCCTGAACCTGCGCATGAAGGCGAGCGACGCGCTGCAATTCCGCCTCGGCCTGTCGACCGGCATCTCGCGTCCGGACTTCAGCGACCTGCAGGGCTACACGACGCTGTCGCAGAACGTGGACAATTCGAGCGGCCTGGTCACCTACACGGGCACCGGTACGGGCAACCCGAACCTGCGTCCGGTCCGCTCGCACCAGGTCGACCTGACGGCCGAATGGTATTTCGCGAAGACCGGTTCGCTGACCTTCGGTGTGTTCAACAAGCAGCTGAAGGACGTCATCATCAAGCAGTCGTACGGCTATGACCTGGCGGACAACACCGGCAAGTCGTACACCTTCACGACCACGGGTCCGGTGAACGGCGCGGATGGCCATGCACGCGGCGCGGAGATCGCGTTCCAGCAGTACTTCGACTTCCTGCCGGGCTGGCTGTCGGGCTTCGGCGTCCAGGCGAACTACACGTACGTGGACAGCAAGACGTCGCTGCACCAGCCGGTCCACTCCGTGTACTGCACAGGCAGCAACAGCGCGGCGAACTTCAACCTGAACCTGAACGGCTGCGATACCAACGGCACCACGTTCGACGATCTGCCGCTGATCGGCCTGTCGCGCCAGTCGTACAACCTGGCGCTGATGTATGACCAGGGCAAGATCTCGGCGCGCCTGGCCTGGAACTGGCGTTCGAAGAACCTGCAGAACGTGAACGTCAACGGCACCAACGGCGGCGACGGCACCGACAGCAACCCGGCCAGCCCGACCTTCGGCCAGCACAACGTGGCCTGGGCGCTGCCGACGTGGGCGGACGGCTACGGCCAGCTGGACGGCTCGATCTTCTACAACGTGTCGGACCGGCTGTCGATCGGCCTGGAAGCGCAGAACCTGACCGACTCCAAGGCGCGCCAGCTCATGCAGCAGAGCACGGGCTTCATGGGCCGTGCATGGTTCGTGTCGGGTCCGCGTTACACGGCCAAGATGCGTTACAGCTTCTAAACTGCGCGTGGGCTCGTACGTGAGGCCCCCGGCCTCGCGTACCCCACCCTACGATGTCGAATATTCGTAGGGTGGGCACCCCGTGCCCACGTCGTTCGTTACATCCCCTCCAGCCCCAACTCCTTCGCATGCGCCCGCAGGAACGCCACCTGCGCCGCACGCGTATCCGGCCCGCCATAGGGCAGCAGGGTCCACTGCTCGGACGCCTGCATGTGCCGGCCCGGTGCCAGCGTCACGTACGGCGCGTGCACCTCCATCTCCATCAATCCCTTCCCGGGCGCATCCGGCTGCCAGTCGTTGTACAACTCGATCTGGCCCTGGTCCGGATGGATGGCCGTGCGCGGCTGGTGCGTGAACTGGATCACCAACACCTGGCCCTGATGGAAACCTGCCATCCAGCCGGCGGACGGCTGCAGCAGCATCTTGCCGTTGCGGTGCGGCTGGCCCTTGCCCGCCGGGTAGGCGTCCAGCGAGAACAGGCCGTCGGCCAAGGTCCACGTCAGCGGCACCATGTCCGGCTTCGGTTCGATGGCCTGCTGGCGGACGTCCTCGCGCCGCGCGACGGGCACGTACACGCGCGTGTCCCCGTGGGCGCGCGTGTTGAACCAGATGTCCCACGCCACCTGCGTCTTGCGCGTGTTGGCCGCGTCGACGTCCAGGCGCAGGCTGTGCGGCTTGCCCGCCACGAGGCTGTAGCGTTTCACCAGTTGCAGGCCGTTCACGGGACTGGCCGGGCTCGCGAGCGTGATGGCGTCGGGCCGCTTCTCCTCGATCTTGTAGCGGGCGAGGCTCAGCCACGGATCGGGCGGCCACGGCAGGCCGGCGCGCGCCGGGTTCACGTCCTGGTGCGACCACCATTCTTTTTGCGGACCGACCCAGATCTCGTGGCCGAGCCAGCCGACGTTGTCCGTCGTTCCGCCGATGGCGGCGTGCGGATCGCCGGCGGCCAGGTCGCTCTTGATGAAGCTGGGTTGGCCCGCCAGCCCGAACGACAGCAGCCGGCCGCCGATGGCGTCGGTGACGGTCGCGCGCACGCTGCCGTTGTCGAGGGTGTGGACGGGGATATCGGCCGCTTGTGCTGCGGCCGTGAGGGCGCAGGACAGGACCAGCGCTGTTGCGGTTTTGGATGGTGTGGGCATAAGCTGTCGGGCTGGGTGTGAAATCGGTTTCAGCCCGACAGCTTAGCAAAGAATCACCCGGGCGGGGCGACCGATGCGCCTTCGATGCCGTGGCGCTTCAACGCGTCCGCCACGAAGCCGTTCGCCTTCATCTCTTCGACGAACGCGGCGAGCGCGGCGGCCGCGTGCCCGCCCCGCGATTTCGGCACGCCCATCGCCTGGCGGATGACCATGAAGCGGCCGTCCAGCAGGCGCAGGCCGGGGCGGTCGCGCGCGTCCGCTTCCAGCTGCTGGCGCACGCCGGCCGCCACGTCCGCGCCCTGTTCGAGGAACGTCGTCACGACGGCGGGCGAGGAGGGCGCGCGCACGATCTGCGCCTGCCGGAGTTGCCGGGTCAGGAACAGGTCGTACGCACTTCCTTTGCCGACGACGACGCGGTGCGCCGCCCGGTCGACGTCCTCGTTGGCGCGGATCGGCGACCCGGCCTTCACGAGGTAGCTGCCCTCGATCAGCACGTACGGCGCCGTGAACGCGATGTCGGCGCCGCGCGCGGGATCGATGGCGAAAAAGCCGATGTCCGCGCGCTCCGTTGCGACGGCGTCGACCGACTTGCCGGCCGTGTCGACGACGACGAGCTCGAGGTCCACGTCGAGCCGCCGCGCGAACTCGCGGGCGAGATCGACGGAGACGCCGCCCGCGCCGCCGTCGCCGGCCGCGTGCGCGAGGATCGGGTTGCCCAGATTGATCGCGGCACGCAGCTTGCCGCTCGGCGCGAAGTTCATCCCGTCATGCCTCGGCCACCGCGAGCGCCGTCATGTTGACGATGCGGCGCACGGTCGCGCTGGGGCTCAGGATGTGCACGGACTTCGCGGCGCCCAGCAGGATCGGACCCACCGTCACGCCCTTGCCCGACGTGACCTTCAGCACGTTGAACAGGATGTTGGCGGCATCCAGCGACGGCATCACGAGCAGGTTGGCGCTGCCGGCGAAATCGTCCTTCGACTGATAGATGCGTCGGATGTCTTCCGACAGCGCGGCGTCGCCGTGGACTTCGCCCAGCACCGGCAGTTCCGGCGCGCTCGAGGCGAGCAGGGCGCGCGCGTCGCGCATGCGCTGCGCGGACGGGCGCTGCGACGAGCCGAAGATCGAGTGCGACACGAGTGCCGCCTTCGGCTCGAGGCCGAAATGGCGCATCTCCTGCGCGGCCAGCTTCGTGATCGCCGCCAGTTCCTGGGCGGACGGGTTGTCGTTGACGTACGTGTCGGTGATGAACAGGGTCATCTTGTCCAGCACGAGCGCGTTCATCGCGGCCAGTACGTCGGCGCCCGGCGCGAGGCCGATCTCGTTCTTCACGTGCGCCAGGTGGGTGTCGTAGCTGCCCGTCATGCCGCAGATGAGGGAGTCGACCTGACCCGCGTTCAGCAGGCGGGCGCCTTGCAGGGTGGTGTCGCCCTCGGCTTCGACGAGCGTGTAGTCGACGCCCGCCTTCAGGCGCAGGCCGGACTGCTTGATCGCCTTTTCGACGTCGGCCGCGCGGCCGATCAGCACCGGCTTGGCGATGCCCTCGTCGACGACGGTCTGCACGGCGCGCAGCACGCGCGGCTCGGCGCCGTCGGCGTACGCGACGCGCTTCGGCGCGGCCTTGGCCTTCGCGAACACGGGCTTCATGAAGAAGCCGGTGTGGTAGATCATCTCGCCCAGCTTGTCGCGGTAGGCGTCCATGTCGGCGATCGGACGCGTGGCCACGCCGGATGCTTCCGCCGCCTTGGCGACGGCCGGCGCGATGGCGGCAATCAGGCGCGGGTCGAACGGTTTCGGGATGATGTAGTCGGGACCGAAGTTCAGGTCCTGGCCGGCGTAGGCGGCGGCGACGGCGTCATTCGCCTCCGCTTCGGCCAGGTCGGCGATCGCGCTCACGCAGGCGAGCTTCATCTCGTCCGTGATGCGGGTGGCGCCGCAATCGAGCGCGCCGCGGAAAATGTACGGGAAGCACAGCACGTTGTTGACCTGGTTCGGATAGTCCGAACGGCCGGTCGCGATGATGCAGTCCGGACGCGCGGCCTTCGCCACTTCCGGACGGATCTCCGGCTCCGGGTTCGCGAGCGCGAGGATGATCGGACTGGCGGCCATCGTCCTGACCATGTCGGCGGTGAGGACGCCCGCGGTCGAGCAGCCGAGGAACACGTCGGCGCCGTCGACGATGTCGGCCAGCGTGCGCGCGTCGGTGGCCTGCGCGTAGCGGGCCTTGTTCGCTTCCATGTTCGCTTCGCGGCCCTGCCAGATCACGCCCTTCGAGTCGGCGACGAAGACGTTCTGCCGTTTCACGCCCAGGCTCACCATCATGTCGAGGCAGGCGATGGCCGCCGCGCCGGCGCCGGACGCCACCAGTTTCACCTGGCCGATGTCCTTGCCGACGACCTTCAGCGCGTTGAGGAGCGCCGCGCTCGAGATGATGGCGGTGCCGTGCTGGTCGTCGTGGAAGACGGGGATGTTCATCCGCTCGCGCAGCTTCTTCTCGATGTAGAAGCACTCGGGTGCCTTGATGTCTTCCAGGTTGATGCCGCCGACGGTCGGCTCCAGCATCGCGATCGCATCGACCAGCTTGTCGGGATCGTTCTCGGCCAGTTCCAGGTCGAACACGTCGACGCCGGCGAATTTCTTGAACAAACAGCCTTTGCCTTCCATGACGGGCTTCGAGGCCAGCGGGCCGATGTTGCCCAGGCCGAGGACCGCGGTGCCGTTCGAGATGACGGCAACCAGGTTGCCGCGTGAGGTGTAATCGGCGGCGGTGGCGGGGTCCGCGGCGATTTCCTCGCAGGCGTAGGCGACGCCGGGCGAATAGGCGAGCGACAGGTCGCGCTGGTTCGACAGGGGTTTCGTGGCGACGACCTCGATCTTCCCGCGTACCGGACTGCGGTGGTACTCGAGCGCGTCGGCGCGCAACTGGGTGTCTTTAGCCTCGTTCAGGCTGCTTTCGGTACTCATGATTTCTCCTATGCCGCTTTGCGCGGACGATGTTATGGATTCGTTGCGGCCATCCGGCGCACGGCAGGGACCGTGCGGGGAGGCCGGCCGGGACATGCGCCGCGCCCGATTCGGCGGCGGGTGGTGGTGCGCCTCCATTGCCCGCACGGCGTGGTGGCCGGGGCTGTGTGCGCGCTCCTGGTGCGGGCGCGGACGGGGCGCCGTGTCCACGGCGATACGCGATCATACGTGATCGCGGGCGATGTTGCCTACTTCGCCAGATATTCGGTATATCACTGTGGCCTGAACATCCGGAACAGTTGCGCCGGACCGACCTCGAAATAGTCGGCCGGCCCGCCGCCGCGGAGGATGTGGCCGGCGTGCGCCGTGTCGTACACCCCGTCCTTCAGCTGGGCGCGGGCGATGTGCACGCCGACGACTTCGCCCAGCACGAGCCAGCTCGGCGCCGGCTGCCCGTCCGCGTCGTGCAGCCGGATGAGCTGGGTGAGCCTGCATTCGAACGAGACCGGGGCTTCAAGCACGCGCGGGACGTCCACGAGGCGCGACGGGGCGGGCGTGAGGCCGGCCAGCGCGAATTCGTCGACGTCGGGCGGCACCATCGCGCAGGTGGTATTCATGCGGTCGGCGAGGGCGCGCGTGGCCAGGTTCCAGCAGAACTGTCCCGTTTCCTCGACGTTGCGGACGGTGTCCTTGTAACCGATGCTGGCGAAGCCCACGAGCGGCGGCGTGTAGTTGAACGCGTTGAAGAAGCTGTACGGGGCGAGGTTCAGGATGCCGGCGCGGCTTTTGGTGGAGATCCAGCCGATGGGGCGGGGGCCGACGATGGCGTTGAAGGGATCGTGCGGCAGGCCGTGGCCGGCGCGTGGTTCGTAGAAATGGATGTCGTTCATACAAGCACGATACCGCATCGGCGCCATCCGTGCAGGCGCCGGGCGCATGCGGCACCCCGTGCCCACGCGACAGCAATCAGGACGCGAACGTCCGCGTGGGCGGAGGCCGCCCACCCTACCGCGACGGAAATGGATATCCGGCCACCTGCGGCGTAGGGTGGGCACCCCGTGCCCACGCGACAGCAGGCAGGATGCGAACGTCCGCGTGGGCGGAGGCCGCCCACCCTACGAGAATGGTACCTCTGGCACGCCGGTCACGCCGGGCCGCACGAGAAGCACCGCCCCCGCCAGCGAATCATCTTCATGCCCCGGCTGTACGATCGACGTGATCAGCAGGGTATCCAGATCCGGCCCGCCGAAGCAGGGCATCGACGGCTTCGCGACCGGCAGCTTCAGTTCCCGGTCCAGCTTCCCGGCCGGCGTGAACCGCAGCAGGCTAGCCCCATCATTGCCCGCGACCCAGTAACAGCCGTCGCTGTCCATCGCCGCCCCGTCCGGCCGGCCCGCGTACGCGGCCATGTCGACGAGCAGCCGCCGGTCGTGCGGCACGCCCGCGTCGACGTCGTAGTCGAATGTCCACACCCGCCGGCGCGTCGGGTGCGAATCGGACAAATACATCGTGCGCCCGTCCGGCGACCACGCGAGGCCGTTCTGGGTGACGAGGCCGGAAACGAGCGGTGCCGACAGGCCCGCGCCGTCGTAGCGGTACAGACGTCCGATCGGCAGCGCGGCCGCCATGTCCATCCACATCGTGCCGCTCCAGAAGCGGCCCTGGCGGTCCGTGCGGCCGTCGTTGAAGCGCATGCCGGGCGCCAGTTCGGGCGGCGCGCCGAGACGTTCCGCGCGGACACTCCCGTCGTCCCGCAGGTCGACGGCGAAGATGCCCGTCTCCATGCCGGCGATCAGGCCGCCCGCGGCGCGCGGCGCGATGCAGGCGACCATCTCGGCCGCCGTCCAGTGGCGGGTCGCACCCGAGGCATGGTCCAGGCGCCAGATGCGGCGGGCAGGGATGTCGACCCAGTACCATGCCTGTTCGCCGGCGTGCCAGACGGGGCTCTCGCCCACGGCGCAGCTCACGCCGTGCACGCTTTCCACGATCGCGTCAGGCATGCGCCAGCTCCTCCGGCAGGCGGACCATGTCCTGGGTCGGCACGAGCACCTTCATGATGACCCACGCGGCCAGGTAGGCCAGCGCGCAGAACGCGAACATGATCATGTAGCCCGTCTGGATCTGGCCTTGCGCGCCGTAGTAGTCGAACAGCATGCCGCCGATCTTCGTCACGAGCACGCCGCCGATGCCGCCCGCCAGGCCGCCGATGCCGACCACGGAGGCGACGCAATGGCGCGGGAACAGGTCCGACGTGATCGTCAGCACGTTGGCGGACCACGCCTGGTGGGCGGATGCGCCGATGCCGATCAGGATCACGGGCACCCAGTAGCCCAGGTGGCCCAGCGGCTGCGCCAGCAGCACGACGAGCGGGAAGAACGCGATCAGCAGCATGGCCTTCATGCGGCTGTCGTACGGCGCGCTGCCCTGGCGCATGAAGCGCGACGGCAGTGCGCCGCCGCCGATGCTGCCGACCATCGTCATGCTGTACAGGACGGCCAGCGGCAAGACGAGGTCCGAGGTGGCCATGCCGTATTTGTCGGTCAGGTATTTCGGGAGCCAGAACAGGAAGAACCACCAGACGCCGTCCGTCATGAATTTGCCAACGATGAAGGCCCACGTCTGGCGCAGGCCGAGCAGGGTGCGCCAGCTGGGGGCGGGGCCGGTCGCGGCCACCGGAGCCGACCCTGCGTCATCGCTGCGGATGTATTCGAGTTCCGCGCGCGACAGGCGGCGCTGGCGAGCGGGTTCGTCGAACAGGACCGCCCAGAACCCGACCCACAGGAACCCGACGGCGCCGATCCAGATGAACGCGGCCTGCCAGCCCCAGATCGCGGCGAGCACCGGCACCGTCAGCGGCGCCAGGATCGCACCGATGTTGGCGCCGGAATTGAAGATGCCCGTCGCGAACGAACGCTCGGACTTGGGAAAGTATTCCGCCGTGGCGCGGATCGCGGCCGGGAAGTTGCCCGCTTCGCCGATCGCCAGGATCGTGCGGGCGATGATGAAGCCGAGGACGGAGGCCGGCACGGCAAGGCCGAGCAGCGATTTCAGGCCGTTGCCCAGCTCGATCGAATACGCATGGGCGACCGCGCCGGCCGACCAGATGACGATAGCGAGGATGTACGCGGTCTTGGTGCCGAGGCGGTCCACGACCCGGCCCGCGAACAGCAGGGCGATCGCGTAGATGAACTGGAAGGCGGCGGCGATGTTGGCGTAGTCCGTGTTGGACCAGCCGAATTCCTTCGACAGCGACGGCGCGAGAAGGCTCAGCACCTGGCGGTCGAGGTAGTTGACGGTGGTGGCGAAGAACAGCAGCGCGCAGATGGTCCACCGGTAGTTGCCGCCGGCGGGCCGGGCGGCGGGGCTGGCGACTGCGGCGTCGCCGGTGCGATTGCGGGTCATGGTCAGGCCTTATGTTTGATTATGCTGACGTACGCGTGGCCGGCGTCTCCTCCGGCCGTGGCGGGCGGCCGGCACATCGTACCAGCCGCGCGCGCGCAGTTGAGTGCTACCGCGCTCTACTTGATGATCATTTTGCGAGCTGCAAAGTGCCGTCGACCATGCGCGCGAGGCCCAGCGGATTGTCGTCGCGCAGGGATTCCGGCAGCAGTTCCGCCGGCACGTCCTGGTAGCACACCGGACGCAGGAAGCGCTCGATGGCGGTGGCGCCGACGGACGTCGAGCGGCTGTCCGACGTGGCCGGGAACGGGCCGCCGTGCACCATCGCGTGCGACACTTCGACGCCGGTCGGGAAGCCGTTGAACAGCACGCGGCCGGCCTTGCGCTCCAGCGTCGGGAGCAGGCTGCCCGCGAGTTCGCGGTCGGCGGCCGTCGCATGGACGGTGGCCGTCAGCTGGCCTTCCAGGTGGCGTGCGACCGCCAGCATCTCCGCTTCGTCGCGGCAGGCGATGACCAGGGAGGCCGGGCCGAAGATCTCTTCGTCCAGCGCCGGGCTGGCGATGTACGTGGCGGCGTCGCAGGCGTACAACGCGGCCTGCGCGGCGCAGCCCGTGCCTTCGGCGCTGCCCTGGCCGACCAGTTGCACGCCCTCGATGCCGGAGCGGCGGCCGACCGCGTCGACATAGGCCTGGTGGATGCCCGCGGTGAGCATCGTGCCGGCGCCCTTGGCGGCCAGCGCTGCGGCGGCGGATGCGCGGAACGCGTCGAGGTCGGCGCCGGCGAGGGCGATGACGAGGCCCGGGTTCGTGCAGAACTGGCCCACGCCCAGCGTCAGCGAGTCGACGAACGCGCCGGCCAGTTTCGCGCCGCCCGCGGCGAGAGCGCCCGGCAGGATGAAGACCGGATTGATGCTGCTCATTTCGGCGTAGACGGGGATCGGTTCCTTGCGGGCGTTCGCCGTGCGCACGAGGGCGAGGCCGCCCTGGCGCGAACCGGTGAAGCCGACGGCCTTGATGGCCGGATGCGCGGCCAGCGCCTGGCCCGCCACGCGGCCTTCGCCGATCAGCATCGAGAACACGCCGTCCGGCATGCCGCAGTCTTCGGCCGCCTGGCGCACGGCCTTGCCAACCAGTTCCGACGTGCCGAGGTGGGCACTGTGCGCCTTCACGACGACGGGGCAGCCGGCCGCCAGCGCGGACGCGGTGTCGCCGCCGGCGACGGAGAAGGCGAGCGGGAAGTTCGACGCGCCAAAGACGGCGACGGGACCCAGCGGGATCTTGCGCATGCGCAGGTCGGAACGGGGCGGCGTGCGCTGGGGCAGGGCGGAATCGAGCGTCGCGTCGAGGAAGTTCCCGTCGCGCACGACCTTGGCGAACAGGCGCAGCTGGTTGCACGTGCGTCCGCGCTCGCCTTCCAGGCGCGCCGTCGGCAGGCCCGATTCGGCGGAGGCGCGTTCGATCAGCGCGGGGCCGGTGTCCATGATGCGGTCGGCGATGGTTTCCAGGAAGCGCGCGCGCAATTCCAGCGGCAGGTTCCGGTAGGTGTCGAAGGCCTGTTCCGCGAGCGTGCAGGCGGCGGCGACGTCGTCTTCCGTCGCGAGGCCGAAGTCCGGTTCCATCTGGGCGCGCGTGGCCGGGTTGAAGGCGCGCGTGGTGCCGGCGCTGCCGCGCACGACGCGGCGGCCGATGATCATTTCACCTTGAATCGTCATGGTTTCTCCTTGCTGGTTTCGGGAACGTCGACAAACCTGCTGCGCGTTGCACTGTCGTCGCGGACGGCGAGTCCTGCGATGCTCGCTGTACTTTCGTACAGCTGCGCTTCTCGAACGACATTGCCGCCGCTCGCGACGGTTTTTCGAGGTTCCCTGTTGTTGTTATTGGCCGCCCTGGGCGACGATCAGCTTGTGCAGCATGTCGGATTCTTCCGCCGTCAGGTCGGTCAGCGGTGCGCGCACCGGGCCGCCGTCGTGGCCGACGAGGCGGGCGCCCGCCTTCACGATCGACACGGCGTAGCCGGCCTTGCGGTTGCGGATCGCCAGGTAGGGCAGGAAGAATTCGTCCAGCAGGCGGTTCGTCGTCGCGTGGTCGTCCTTGGCGATCGCGTGGTAGAAATCCATCGCGAGCTTCGGCATGAAGTTGAACACGGCCGACGAGTACACCGGCACGCCCAGCGCCTTGTACGCCGCGGCGTAGACTTCCGCAGTCGGCAGGCCGCCCAGGTAGCTGAAACGGTCGCCCATGCGGCGCCAGATCGACACCATCAGTTCGATGTCGCCGATGCCGTCCTTGAAGCCGATCAGGTTCGGGCAGCGGTCGGCCAGCTTTTCCAGCGAGTCCGGCGTCAGCCGGCACTGCGCGCGGTTGTACACCACGACGCCGATCTTGACCGATTTGCAGACGGCTTCCACGTGTGCGACGAGGCCATCCTGGCTCGCTTCCGTCAGGTAGTGCGGCAGCAGCAGCACGCCTTTCGCGCCGAGGCGCTCGGCTTCCTGCGCGAACGCGATGGCGGCGCGGGTCGGGCCGCCGGCGCCGGCGAGGATGGGCACCTTGCCGGCGCACGTGTCGACCGCGGTCTTGATCACCTGCGAGTACTCGTCATGCGTCAGCGAAAAGAATTCGCCGGTGCCGCCGGCCGCGAACAGGGCGGTGGCGCCATACGGAGCGAGCCATTCCAGGCGTTCGATGTAGGTGCTGGGGCGGAAGTTGCCTTCTGCATCGAAGTCGGTGATGGGGAAGGACAGCAGGCCGGACGACATGACTTGCTTGAGTTCTTGCGGATTCATTGGGTCTCCAGGGAAGGACGCGCGGGCGCGATGATGTGTCAACAATTGTCAGTCATCGTACAAGTGAGGCGAAAAAAGGGCAAGCAGAAATTGTTGGGGCTGCATACAGAGTGATACCGATTTTGGCATCGAGCGATTAAAAAAAGTTATTGGACGCATATTTACGATGCGGTTCAAAATGCATTTTACGCAATGATAGCGGTAACAGATAGCGTTACCACCGCGTAAAGCAGAGGCAGCGGACCGGGATGAGGTGAAGAGAGCACCCTGCCGGGCATCGCGGTTCGCAACCGGACCACACCGATAAAACAAAAACGGAGACACCATGCCAAAGCAGTTCCGCAAGACCCTGATCCACCTCGCCGTCGCCAGCGCCTGCGGCGTCCTCGCCCTCCCGGGCCATGCCCAGGAGACCGCCGCCGCCCCCGCCGATCCCGCTTCGGCACCCGCGCCGGCGCCGGCCGCACCCCAGGAGGGCGTCAACACCGTCGTCGTCTCCGGCTCGCGCATCGCCGCGCGCGGCTTCAGCCAGCCGACGCCGACGACGACGCTGACGGCCGACGACCTGGCGAAATCCGCCAAGCCGAACCTGTTCAACACGCTGGCCGAACTGCCCGCCCTGCAGGGCAGCACGGGCCGCACGACGTTCACGTACAGCACGTCGAGCGGCGTGCAGGGCCTGTCGTCGCTGTCGCTGCGCGGCCTCGGCACGATCCGCACCCTGACCCTGCTGGACGGCCAGCGCGTCGTCGGTGCGAACGTCACCGGCGTCACGGACGTCAGCCAGTTCCCGCAACTGCTGGTAAAACGCGTGGACGTCGTGACGGGCGGCGCGTCGGCGTCGTACGGTTCCGATGCGGTGGGCGGCGTGGTGAACTTCATCACCGACAAAAAATTCAGCGGTTTCAAGTTCAATGCCGAAGGCGGCATGACGAAGTACCACGACGACAAGAACGGCACCCTGCAGGCCGCGTGGGGCAGGGGCTTCATGAACGACCGCCTGCACGTGACGGCGAGCGGCGAGTTCACGAAGGAGAACGGCATCGATTCGCCGGGCTTCGGCGAAGTGGGCGCGAACGGCCGCAGCTGGTACAAGAACCCGGCGCTGCAGGAATCGACGAAGGCGATGCAGGCCGCGGGCGCGCCGCGCTACAGAAGCATCCAGCACGCGCAGCACATCCAGTATGCGAAGTACGGCCTGATCACGGACGGCCCGCTGAAAGGCACGGCATTCGGTCCGGGCGGCGCGCCGTACCCGTTCCAGTACGGGTCGAATTGCGTCGGCAACTTCTGCGTGGGCGGCGATCTGGCGGGCAGCGTGGGCGCGGGCACGAACCTGGCGATGAACTTCAAGCGCCAGGTCGCGTACACGCGCGTGTCGTGGGACCTCGACGCCGATAACGAGATCTACGTGACGGGCAACTGGGCGCAGGTGAAATCCGTGTTCTCGCCGAACCCGGGCGCGGCCAAGCAGGCCAACCTCGGCATCAAGTGCGACAACGCCTACCTGCCGGCGTCGATCGCGGCAGGCTGCGCGTCCGGCTATCCGAACGGCGTGATGCAGGTCGGCACGGCGAACGCGGAATTCCCCGCCAATATTTCCGTGCTCCCGACGCGCACGCAGCGCCGCTTCGTCGTCGGTGCGGACGGCCGCTTCACGCTGTTCGGCAAGGACTGGTCGTATGACGCGTACGCGGAACATGGCGAGAACACGACCGTCATCCACGTGCAGGACATCACCTTGAACCGCCGCTACAACTACGCGATCGATGCCGTGCGCGACGCCAGCGGCAACATCGTCTGCCGTGACGCCAACGCGCGCGCCAACGGCTGCCAGCCGATCAACATCTTCGGCGACGTGCCGATCAACATGGCCGGCTGGTCGTACATCGCGCCGCAGAACGGGCCGATGCAGCATACGGATTCGAGCCAGAACGTCGTCAGCGCCAACGTGCACGGCGACGTGGCCGAAGGCTGGGCCGGGCCGATCTCGATGGCCACCGGTTTCGAATGGCGCCGCGAGGACTATTCGGTGGTCGGCGACCCGTACGGCGCCGGCGTGGATCTGCAGTCGCGCTACGGCCCGAGCTATCCGCTCGACACCACGCTGTCGACCGGCGGCGACAACTGGTTCGCCGGGAACTACCACAACGGCCGCGGCGCGTTCAACGTGAAGGAAGCCTACCTCGAGTTGAACATCCCGTTCCTGAAGTCGGCCACGTGGGGCGAGGCGAACCTGAACATCGCCGACCGCGAAGAAAAATACAGCACCGCCGGCCATGCGAGCGCGTGGAAGATCGGCGCGACGTGGAAGACGCCCGTCGACGGCCTGCGCCTGCGTGCCGTCAGCTCCAAGGATGTGCGCGCGCCTAACCTGTCCGAGCTGTATGCCGCGATGACGGTGACGAACCAGGCCGTCAACAACAACCAGGGTTCGTCCATCCAGATCCAGCAGCGCAACGTGGGCAACCCGGACCTGAAGCCGGAAGTGGCCCGCAACAATTCGTTCGGCATCGTGCTCTCGCAACCCGCCTGGGCGCGCGGCTTCAACCTGTCCGTCGACTACTACGACATCAAGGTCAAGAACGTGATCAACTCGCTGGGTCCCCAGCAGGAGGTCGACCTGTGCTACGCGGGCTACCAGAACGTGTGCAGCGCCGTGTCGATCAACGGTGCGGCCGGCACGAACTACGTGCTGGCGCAGAGCTTCAACTTCGCGTCGCTGCACACGCGCGGCGTCGACATCGAGACGGCGTACCGCACGAACCTGCGTGATTACGGCCTGCCGGGCATGTTCACGTTGCGCGGCATGGCGACGCGCACGATCCACTCGGTGTCCGACCCGGGCGTGCCGGGCACGACGCCGAGCGAGGGCGCGGGCAACATGGCGGGCAGCACGCCGAAGTGGAAGGCGCTCGTGACCCAGTCGTGGGACAACGGCAAGCTGGGTGTCAGCCTGACCGAGCGCTGGGTCAGCGCCGGTGTGTTCAGCAACGAGTTCATCGAGTGCCAGAGCAACTGCCCGGTGCCGACCGCGGCGCATCCGACGATCTACGACAATCACCTGCCGGGCGCGACTTACATCGACTTCGGTGCGACGTACACCTTCGCGAAGGACTCGATGTTGTACTTCAAGATCGACAACCTGGCCGACCGCGGGCCGGTGCTCGTGCCGCAGACGAACCTCAGTATCGGTATCAATCCGGCGCTGTATGACGTGATCGGCCGCACCTATCGCGCCGGTGTTCGGATGGCGTTTTAAGCAACCGTCGCTCCCGCGTTCGCGGGAGCGACGATGTCCCAGCGCAACAAATATTGCTTTCAGAGAATATATTTCCGATTTTCATGCTTTCCCACTATTTTACCCGGTGAGATTTGGATAGATTGTAGATGTCGAGGAGGAGACAACCATGCGGCATCTTACGATCAAACAAACTTTCATCACCCTGCTGGCCCTGACCCTGGTCATGGCCGGCCTCATGCTGGCCGCGCTGCAGCGCGTGTCCGTCGCGCAAAGCCGCGCGACGGAGGCGAGCGAGTCGCGCTACCGGTCGTATCTGCTGGCGGACGAACTGCGCCAGAGCTCCGACGACCTCACGCGCCTCGCCCGCACCTACGTGGTCACGGGCGACAGCAGCTACGAACAGCAATACCAGGACATCCTCGCCATCCGCAACGGCACCAGGCCGCGGCCCGAGCACTATGAGCGCATCTACTGGGATCTCGTCGCGGGCGGCGTCGCGGTGCCGCCAGCGAGCGGCCAGGCGGTCCCGCTGCAGGAATTGATGCGCAAGGCCGGCTTCAGCGAACAGGAATTCGCCAAGCTGCGAGAGGCGCAGGACGTGTCCGACGCCCTCGTCAAGACCGAAGTCGCCGCGATGAACGCCGTGAAGGGCCTGTTCGACGACGGCCGCGGCGGATTTACCCGCAAGGACGAGCCGAATGCGGAATTCGCGCGGGCGATCATGCACGACGCCGCGTACCATCGCAACAAGGCGCGCATCATGGTGCCGCTGAACGACTTCCTGCGCCTGCTCGACGAGCGCACCGGCGCCGCCGTCGCCGACGCCCACCAGGCCACCGGCAGCGCGATGACGGCCGCGATCGCGCTGATGGTCCTGTCGCTCGTGTCGACGACCGCCGCCCTGTACATGGTCTACCGCTACATCATGCGCAACCTGAACAAGGCCGTTGCCGCGGCCGACCGCATCGCCGGGGGCGACCTGTCGGGCGAAGTCGTCGTGGAGTTCGACGACGAGGTGGGCCGGCTGATGGGGGCCATCGCCACCATCAACGGCAACCTGCACGACATGCTGGCCAGGATCCGCACGAGCACGGAAAACATGGCGACGGCGACCGATGAAATCGCGACGGGCAATGCCGACCTGTCGGCACGCACGGAAGCGCAGGCTGGGGCGCTCGAGGAGAGCGCCAGCGCGATGGAGACGCTGACCGGGACCGTCCAGCGCAACGCGGCCAACGCGCACGACGCCAACGACCTGGCGGCGCGCGCCTCCACGGTCGCCGGCAAGGGCGGCGACGTGATGGCGCAGGTGGTGTCGACGATGGGGGACATCAAGGATGGCTCGGCACGCATCGCCGACATCATCGGCGTCATCGACAGCATCGCGTTCCAGACCAACATCCTCGCGCTGAACGCGGCCGTGGAAGCGGCGCGGGCCGGGGAACAGGGCCGCGGCTTCGCGGTGGTGGCGGCGGAAGTGCGCGCGCTGGCGCAGCGCAGCGCCGGCGCGGCCAAGGAGATCAAGGACCTGATCGGCGCCTCCGTGCACAGCGTGGAGACGGGCAGCCGCCTCGTCGACGAAGCGGGCAGCACGATGGACGAGATCATGGATGCGATCCGCCAGGTGTCCGGCATCCTGGGCGACATCGCCCGCGCCAGCGCGGAGCAGGGTCACGGCATCGCGGAAGTGAGCAGCGCCGTGCACCAGATGGACGGTATCACGCAGCAGAACGCGGCGCTCGTCGAAGAGGCCGCGGCGGCGGCGCAAAGCCTGAAGGAACAGGCGCAGGCGCTGTTGCAGGCCGTGGGCATCTTCACGCTGGAACGGGTGCCGGCGGCCGCGTCCGCCCGTCCGGCGCTGGCCGGCAAGCCGCGCCGCGGCGCGCAGGTGGTGGCGCTGCAGTACCGCTGATCAGGCGCGCGGCTGGTCCTGCAGCCGCTGCTGCGCTTCCCGCAGCCGTTCGCGGCTGTTCGAGAGGTGGGTGCGCATCGCGGCGCGGGCCGCTTCCGGGTCGCGCCGCAGGATCGCTTTATAGATGTCCTCGTGCTCGCGGTTCACGCGTTCGAGGTAGTCGGCCGGCTTGTCTTCGCCGAGACCGGGGGTGTTGAGGCGGGCGCGCGGGATGATCGCGCTGCCCAGCTGGCCCAGCAGCTCGACGAAATAGCGGTTGTCCGTCGCCTCCGCGATGAGCTGGTGGAAGCGGACGTCGGCCTCGACCGAGGTGCGGCCATTCTCGAGCGCGCGCTGCATCTCGCCCAGCGCCTGGCCCATCTGCGCCACCTGTTCCTCGGTGCGGCGCGACGCGGCCAGCCACGCGGCTTCCGTCTCCATGCTGATGCGCAGTTCGAGGATCGCGAGCACGTCGCGCACCGTCACCACGCTGTCCGTGCCGATGCCGAGCGTGGTCGCGGGCGGTTCCAGCACGAAGGTGCCGATGCCGTGGCGCGTCTGCACGAGCCCACCCGCCTGCAGCTGCGAGATCGCCTCGCGCACCACCGTGCGGCTCACGCCATACTCTTCCATGATCGCGGATTCCGGCGGCAACTTGTCGCCCGGGTTGAATTCGGAGCGGCGGATGCGCGCGCTCAATTCTTCCACCACACCCTGGGCGAGGTTGCGGTATTTTTTGCGGGCGGGCAGCAGGGCGGTCGGCGAGTTCATGCGGGCGTTGTACACAGTGGGTCCAGGCTAGGATTATAGCCGTGCGGACTCACTTGTCTGACAAGTTTGCAAAAAAAACCCGCACGGCAGTGTGGTCGGACGTCAGGCGACATTTGGTACGCCAAGCCGTGCTCAGGGCCGGTATTTCGGCCCGTTGTGCAGGAACACGCCGCCCTGGTAGAAGGTCGTGATGTCGTCCGCCGGCGGATACTGGACCTCGGCCGGGAGCTTGTCCGCGAACTGCTGCGAGCTGTCCTTCGGCTTGTAGCGCAGGAAGGAAGCGTGACGGTCGTCCCACCAGCGGCCCTCGTTGTTCGAGATGCCGAACGTGATCGTGTGGCCCACGCGCGGCGTCGTCAGCGAGCGGTGCAGCAGCTGCATCAGGTCGTCGAGCGACAGCCAGGTGACCATCTGGCGGTAATTCGTCGCCTCCGGCCAGCAGTAGCCGATGCGGACGCACACGGTCTCCACGCCGAAACGGTCCCAGTAATAGCGCGACAGCGTTTCGCCGAACACTTTCGATACGCCGTAATAGCCGTCCGCGCGCGGGGGCATGGTGGCGTCGACGAGGTCCGTCGTCCTGTACATACCCATCGTGTGGTTCGTGCTGGCGAAGACGACGCGGCGGATGCCCAGCTTGTGCACGGCTTCGTACAGGTTGACCATGCCGAGGATGTTGGCCTGCATGATCGGCGCCCACTCCTCTTCGGTGGAGATGCCGCCGAAGTGCAGGATGGCGTCGACGCCCTCGCACATGCGCATGACGGCGTCGCGGTCGCCCAGGTCGCACAGGACGATTTCCTCGTGCGGCGCGGCGGGGCCGAAGTCGGCCACGTCGGACAGGCGCACGATGTCGGCGAATTCGTGCAGGCGCTCGCGCAGGCGGCGGCCCAGGTTACCGGCGGCGCCGGTGAACAGGATGCGTTTGAATGGTTTCGTCATTTGTAGTCGTTGATACGGGAAGGGAAAAGCGGCACGGGGCGAGCCCGCGTGCCGCAATGCTAACAGCGTTCCCGGCCCGTTGGCCAGTCCGGACCAACGCTCATCGTGTTGAGTAATTGGCCAGGGCACGAAAAAGTCGGATACCGGACTGCTAGTATTTTAGCGACTTCCACCCCGATCCTACCTCCATGAACCTACGTCTTGCCTTGCTGCTGGCGCTCGCCGCGGCCGTCCCCGCGCATGCCGCGCGCGCCTTGTACGATTTCAATCCCGGCTGGAAGCTGACGGTCGGGGACCCGGCAAACGCCGCGCGTCCCGCCTTCGACGACAGCGGCTGGAAGGCCGTCAGCCTGCCGCACGCGTGGAACGAGGACGACGCCTTCCGCAAGGACATCGCCGACCTGTCGACGGGCATCGCCTGGTATCGCAAGCATTTCCGGGTGCCCGGCCTGAAGCCCGGCCAGAAGGTGTTCCTCGAATTCGAAGGCGCGCGCCAGGCGGCGGAAGTGTTCGTCAACGGCAGGCGCGTGACGCTGCACGAGAACGGCATCGGCGCGTTCGGCGTGGAGATCGCGGCGGCGCTCGTCGACGGCGACAACGTCGTGGCCGTCCGCACGGACAACCGCTGGGACTACCGCGAACAGGCGACGGGCCAGCGCTTCCAGTGGAACGACAAGAACTTCTTCGCGAACTACGGCGGCCTGCCGAAGAACGTGCGCCTGCACGTGACCGAACCCGTGTACCAGACCTTGCCCCTGTACGGAAGCCTCGGCACGACCGGCGTGTACGTGTATGCGCGCGACTTCGACATCCCGCACCGCAAGGCCACCATCACGGCCGAATCGCAGGTGCGCAACGATTCCGCGCGGGCGCACAGGGTCGCGTACGAGGTCGAGCTGCGCGATAAGGACGGCAAGCGCGTCGCGCGCTTCGGTGCGCCCGCGCAGACGATCGCGCCCGGCGCCACCGTCACGCTGAAAGCCGGCGCGCCCGTCGCGGGCCTGAATTTCTGGAGCTGGGGCTACGGCTACCTGTACGACGTGGTGACGACCCTGGAGGTCGACGGCAAGCCGCTCGACGCGGTCACGACCCGCACGGGCTTTCGCAAGACGGCGTTCCGCAACGGGATGATCGAACTGAATGACCGCGTGATCCAGGTCCACGGCTATGCGCAGCGCACGACGAACGAATGGCCGGCGGTGGGCAGCGCCGTGCCCGCGTGGCTGTCCGATTACAGCAATGGCCTGGCGCTGGCCGGCAATGCGAACCTGATCCGCTGGATGCACGTGACCCCGTGGAAGCAGGACGTGGAATCGCTCGACCGTCTCGGGATGATGGAGGCGATGCCGGCCGGCGACTCGGAAGCGGACGTGAAGGACCGCCGCTGGGAGCAGCGCATCGACGTCATGCGCGATGCCATCGTCTACCACCGCAACAACCCGAGCATCGTGTTCTACGAAAGCGGCAACAAGGGCGTCAGTGCGGACCACATGCGCGCGATGAAGGCGCTGCGCGACGAATTCGACCCGCACGGCGGCCGCGCGGCCGGCAGCCGCGAGATGCTGAGCCGGGAGTTGCAGCACGTCGCGGAATACGGCGGCGAGATGCTGTACATAAACAAGAGCGCGGGCATGCCGATGTGGGCGATGGAGTATGCGCGCGACGAGGCGCTGCGCAAGTACTGGGATGACCTCTCTCCGCCGTACCACAGGGACGGCGACGGGCCGCTGTACAAGGGCCAGGACGCGAGCGTCTACAACCGCAACCAGGACAGCTTCGCCATCGAGGACGTGCAGCGCTGGTACGACTATTGGCGCGCGCGTCCCGGCACCGGCACGCGCGTGTCGAGCGGCGGCGTGAACATCGTGTTCTCCGATTCGAACACGCACCACCGCGGGGCTGAGAACTACCGCCGCAGCGGCGAAGTGGACGCCATGCGCATCGAGAAGGATGCGTTCTACGCGCACCAGGTCATGTGGGACGGCTGGGTCGACGTCGAGCATCCGCGCGCCCACATCGTCGGGCACTGGAACTACCCGGCGGGCACCGTCAAGCCGGTCACGGTCGTCTCCAGTGCGGACCACGTAAAACTGTTCCTGAACGGGAAGGAGGTCGGACCGGCCGTACAGAGCGCGCGCTTCCTGTTCACGTTCGACCGGGTGGCGTGGGCGGCGGGCGAACTGAAAGCGATCGGCTACGACGCGCACGGCAAGCCCGTGTGCGAAACGACATTGGCCACCGCCGGCGCGCCCGTCGCGTTGAAACTGACGCCCATCGTGTCGCCGCAGGGCCTGCGTGCCGACGGCGCCGACATGGCCCTCGTCCAGGTGGAAGTCGTCGACGCCGCCGGGCGCCGCCATCCGCTCGCGCTGGACATGGTCGACTTCGACGTGCAGGGCCCGGCCGAATGGCGCGGCGGCATCGCGCAGGGGCCGGACAATTACGTCCTCGCGCGCTCGCTGCCGGTGGAGGGCGGCGTCAATCGGGTGCTGCTGCGCACGACGCCGCAGGCGGGGCGCATCGTCGTCCGCGCCCGCGCGCAAGGTCTTGCGCCGGCCGAAGTGGTGCTGGAGTCGAAGCCGGTGCCCCTGAAGGATGGCCTCGCAGCCTTGCCGCCCGCGCCGCCCCTTCATCTGGACCGCGGACCGACGCCCGCCACGCCATCGTTCACGGTGTCGCGCGTGGCCGTGCCGGTGACCGCCAGCGATGCGCCGGACGGGAGCAAGTCCTACGATGACGACGAGACGACGGCGTGGACGAGCCAGGCCGGCGCCACGCCCGCGATCACATATACGCTCGCGCGGCCCGCGCGGCTGGCGCAAGTCGTGCTGAAATTGACGGGCTGGCGCGAGCGCAGCTATCCGCTCAAGGTCTATGTCGATGGCCGGGAAGCATGGAGCGGCCTGACGCCGAAGAGCCTCGGCTACGTCACGCTGCCGTTGCAGCCCGTGCAGGGCCGCACCGTGCGCATCGAGCTGGCGGGCCGGGCGGAAGAGGGCGGGGGCATCAAGCTGACGGAGGTCGCCAACCAGGCGAATACGGCGACGGGAACGAAAGGCGTGTCGACGGCCGTGCTGTCCATCGTCGAGGCGGAATTCTACGAAAGGCCCTGAGCGATGCGCGCCGTCGGCATCCCGTTCCGCCCGGACCGCCCGCGCAGCACGACCGCTGTCCCGGCATGATGCTGCCGGCCGACTACGAGCCGGCCTGGCCGTGCGGCGGGTGCAGCACGGCGTCGGCGCGCTTGCGTTCGTCGGCCGTCAGCGTGGGCGCCAGTGCCCGTAGTGCGGCCGCCGCGCCATCGTGCCCCGCCTGGCGGGCCAGGTCGAACATGACGTATGCCGTGGCCGGATCCCTGGCGCCGCCTTCGCCGTGCGCGGCCATCGCGCCCAGGTTGAACATGGCGTCGGGCTGGCCCTGGCGCGCCGCCGCTGCGAACCAGCGGCGCGCGGTGGCGAGGTCCTTGCCGACGACCTCGCCGCTGTAGAAATAGGTGCCGAGCGCGAACCGGGCATCGGGGTCGCCCTTCAGGGCCGCCTCCTTGTAGTACACGATGGCTTTCGCGGGATCGGCCGGCACGCCTTCGCCCAGGTCGTGCATCCGCCCGGCCGCGAACAGGGCGGCGGGGATGCCCGCGCGGGCCGCCGCCTCGAAATACGCGCCCGCCAGTTTCAGGTCGCGCGGGACGCCGTCGGCCGTGTAGTACGCGAGCCCCAGCAGGTATTGCGCCGGCGCGTAGCCATAGCCGGCCGCCTTTTCGTACCACGCGCGGGCCTTGTCCGCATCGCGTGCGACGCCGATGCCGCGGTCGTACATGCGCGCCAGCATGAACGCGGCGTCGATGCGGGGCGCCAGCAGGTCGGCGCGGGCGGGGTCGTACGGCTTGTGGTCCACCTTTTCCAGCCACGCGACGGCCTGCGCGCCATTCTTTGCCGTGCCGAGTCCGTACAGGTGCATCCGCGCCAGCATCAGCGCCGCGTCGTCGTAGCCGATCTTCGTCCATGCGGTGCCGAACATGTCCAGTGCGCGCGCGTAGTCCTTGTTGTCGAAGGCTTCGTAGCCCAGCGCGAGCGTCCTGTCGTTGCGGACGATGCGGTTGCGGCCCGCCGCGAAGCGCCAGTCGACGCCGCGGCAGCCCGTGACCCGCGCGGTGGCGGAAGGCAGGTTCGACACGTCGCCGTTCGGCGCCAGGTCCGAGGCGCGCGGGACGTCGTTCGACATGCTGTCGTCCAGGCCGAAGTCGCGCATGTAGGCGGTCGTGACCGGATCGTAGGCGGGATTGTACGGGTTCATGAACGCGCACGACGATGCGGACCGGCCGTTCAGGATGCGGTCCTTCGCCGCGTTGATCGCATGGGGATCGCCGGTCCGCGCGCGCGGGCCGTTCACGACCACGGTGTCCGTCTGCGCCTGCACGGAAGACGCCAGCAGGACCGAGAGCAGGGCAGGGATGATGGTTGGCTTCATTGTGTCTCCTCGTTGTGCGGTCAAGGATAGCGCGGCGCGTGTGGCCAAATCGCTCACGGGATTGATCGATTCGGCCGGGGCGGCACGCGGGCGGAGAGTTGCGATAACCAGCGATGCGGCAAACGCGCGAATCGGCGACAAAAAGGAATCGCAATCGCCGCGTTGATCGGTTCGTGTGGTGTTTGCGCACGCACTTCGCTCACGCCGATGAGTATTTCCTGCTGATATATCACGGCGGCTGCACACGACCCTACACTGTTTTCAAGCCGACCCACACAAAAACAGACCGCACAGCGGTCCACCTAGGAGACAGAAAAATGCACGACATCCGACAGGTCATTCGCCCCACGCGCCTCGCCTACGCCGTCTCGCTGGCGGTCGCATCCCTGATGGCGGGCCAGGCTGCGTTCGCGCAGGACGCCACGCCGCCGCAGGACGCGACCAATGCGCAGGCGCCTGGCACAGGCACGGCCGCAGCCGCCGCGCCGCAGGGCAACCAGGAGATCGCGAGCGGCATCGCCACGGTGGTGGTCTCGACCCGCAAATCGCAGCAGTCGTCGATCGCCCGCAAGAAGAACGCGGCCACCGCGCTCGACTCCATCGTCGCGGAAGACGTGGGCTCGCTGCCGGACCGGAACATCGGCGAGGCGATTTCGCGCATGGCCGGCGTGGCGCTGGACCGCGGCGACTTTGGCGAGGGCGTGACCGTCGCCGTGCGCGGCAACGGCCCCGACCTCACGCGCGTGGAGATCGACGGCATGGCCGTGCAGTCCGCGAACACGGCCGGTCCCGGCTCGAGCGGCCGCGGCAACGAGTTCCGCCAGCTGTCCGCGGACCTGATCAAGAGCGTGGACGTCGTCAAGGGCTCGACGGCCGACATGGTCGAAGGTTCGCTCGGCGGCGGCATCATCATCAAGACGCGTACGGGCCTCGACTTCAAGGAGCCGTTCGCCTCCGTCCGCGTGGCCGGCACCACCAATAATCTGAACAAGAAGTGGGAACCGGACACCAACGTCATCCTGTCGCGCAAGTTCATGGACAACCGCCTCGGCGTGATCCTGAACGCGTCGAAGTCGACGACGGCCAACGAGCAGCACCAGATGCAGGTCGCGACGAGCGCGAACACGGGCTATGCGCGTGCGATCGACTTCGACAACTCGCCGGAAAAGACGTTCACCTATAACCCGTCCACGTTGAACATGGCCGATCCGGCGTCGACCACGCCGGCGGGGCCGGCGGCCGGCTCGGTGGGCATCTACCCGTACACAAGCGGCACCGGCAATTACATGACGGCCACGCCGTACGAGATCCTGACCAGGTCGGCCGCGGCCAAGACCAAGGCCGAATGCTACGCGGCGTTTCCGCGGCTGTCCGCGGCCGACGCGTCGCTGGCGAACCTGAGCTCCACCAATCGCAACAACGCGGTCAACGAGCGCCAGAACGAGTTGATCAGCTGCCTGAACCAGTGGAACGACTACACCCCTTCGCTCATTCGCAACAAGGTGCAGACCGAGGTCGATAAGCGCCAGAACCTCGACTTGCGCGGCGATTTCAAGGTCAACCGCGAACTGACGGTCTACCTGAAGGGCAGCTATTCGAAGCGCGACACGACGAACAACACCTCGTTCCTCAGCTTGGGCGGCATGAACGTCAACACGGCCAAGACGTTCGTCGACGCCAATGGCGTGCGCGCGGTCGCCCCGGACGCAGATGGCTACTACCTGTACCCGAACAACGTCAGCTACCTCGCCAACAACCCGGCCGTGCAGGGGGCCGTCACCAACATCGATCCGTCGACCGTGACCGTGGACGCGAGCCACCACGTCACGAGCTTCGGGATCAGCGACGGTAGCGCGGGCGTCGACCAGATCTACCAGAAGAGCAAGACGATCACCAAATACTTCCAGACCGGCGGCGAGTGGCGGCGTGGCGGCCTGGCGGCCGAGTGGCTGGTCGGCGACGCGAAGTCGAAGTACACGAGCGAGCAGTTCCGCACGACGTTCAGCACCAAATACGGCGCGGCGCAGTTGTCGGTGCAGCCGAACGGCCTGTGGGCGTACGACTTCCCGTCGGGCTCGAACTTCAATCTCTACAATCCCGCCAACTATGTGCAGATGGTACAACCGGCGGCGTCGGCGGCGGTCAAGCCCGGCGGCAACAACATCAACGCCATCCCGGCATATACGGCCAACCAGCAGCCTCTGCTGACCTATTCGCAGCCGCAATTGACCTACAACCCGGTGGTGAGCGAGACGGAAGAGCGCACGGCCAAGGCGGATCTGACTTGGGCGACGCCCGAGTCGGTGCCGTTCTTCACCCGCCTCAAGACCGGCTTCAATTTCCGCGACACCCGCTACAAGCTGCCCGGCAATTACGGCAATGGTTATCAGGCGAGCAGCGACCCGAACGTCTGGGTGCAGCCGTCCATCGTCCGCAGTTCGCTGGTCGGCTGCGAGGACACGGCCGGTTCGCTGGGCGCGGGCGGCAACAAGTGCCAGTACGGCTACGTTCCGGGCAACGGGTACAACCGCCTGGGCTCGGGCACGGTATACGTGACGCCGCAGCAGTTCCAGGACTTCGTCGCCAAGTCGATCACGGGTAACATCACCCAGACGGCGTTCTTCAACGGCGCCAACGGGCAGTTCGGCAGCGCCCTGACCAACTGGCCGAATATCGACGTGCCGAAGCTCTTCCAGCTCTCAGGCGTCCCGAACGCGAACCTGAACTGCATCTACACCTGCGTGGGTTCGGACGGCAAGACCTACGACCAGCCGATGGCGCGCATGAGCGAGCGGTCGGAGGCGCTCTATGTCATGGGCGACTTCCACGTCGACCACATCCCGTTTACGACCCGATCTCTGCCGTTTGGCTGGGATCTGGAAGGGAACCTGGGGTACCGCTACATCCGCACCAAGGTGCACGGCATAGGCCAGATGTCGTTCCAGTCGATCACGCGGAACGCGGACTTCGATCCGGCCAACCCGAACGCGCCGGGCGGCGTCAACGACGTGACGGTGACGACCAATACCGCGATCGACGCGACGACCCACGACTTCCTGCCGATCTATAACCTCGCGTTGTGGGTCGTGCCGGACCAGCTCGTGCTGCGCTACAACCGCGCCCGTACGGTCGCCCGCCCGCCGGTGACGTACCTGCTGCCCCAGGGGCTGTGCCGCTACGACGAACGCCTGAGCGAGGACGGTACCCAGACCTGCACGTCGAAAGTGGGCAATCCGGCGCTGCAGGCCCAGAAGAACCTGAACCAGAACTGGAGCGCGGAGTACTATCCAAGCAAGGACACGATGTTCTCGCTGTCGTACTTCAAACAGCAGGGCATCATCGGTCCGGCCATCGTGCAGAGTTCCACTGGTACGCTGGGCCTGGCGATCACCGACCCGACCACGGGCCAGCCGCTCGCCGAGCTGCCGTTCTCGTTCTCGACGTACCAGAATGGCGTGCCGACCACGCGCACCGGCTGGGAATTCAACACCAAGACCGCCTTCACGTTCCTGCCGGGGCCCTTGCGCTACCTGGGCTTCGACGGCAACTATACGAAGCTGGGTTCCGTCACATCCACGCAGAACATCGTCGACCTGCTGACCGGCACCGCCATGCCGCCGCTGCGCGAGTCGAAGTTCCAGTACAACTGGGCGCTCTGGTACGACGATGGCCGCCTGTCGGCGCGCGTGGCGGTGCAAGGGGTCGCCAGCTACTTCGCCAACATCGCAGGCTGGACCGGCAACGGCTTGAACAATTACCCGAACGCGAGCGGCAATACCCGTCCGCCCGCCTACAACCCGGGTTCGCCAAACTTCAGGGACGCCACGCGCTACGTCGATGCGAAGATCGGGTATCGCATCACGCCGGAGATCGACGTCTTCGTGGAAGGCCGCAACCTGAACAACGCCGCGACCAGCAACAGCCAGGGGTCCTACGTACCGTTCTCGAACGGCACGCCGAGCATCCTCGACTACAGCTACGCGGGCCGTCGCATCATGGTGGGTGCGAATTTCCGCTTCGGCGGCTGACGCATGAGGAACCTGCTGGGTATCGCCGCGCTGGCCTGGGCCGCTTCGGCCGGCGCGGCGGACACCATCGACCTCGCCGGCGACTGGCGCTTCGCGCTCGACCGCGACGACGCCGGCGTGGCCGGGCACTGGGAAAGCCGCACGCTGGCGGACCGCATCCGCATCCCCGGCATCCTGAACGCACAGGGCTACGGCGACGAGATCACGGTGCGGACGCCGTGGGTGCTGTCGCTGTACGACAAGAACTGGAACCTGCGCGCGGACTACGCGGCATTCACGCAGCCGGGCCAGGTGAAGGTGCCGTTCCTGAGCCAGCCGCCGCGGCACTACCTGGGCGCGGCATGGTACCAGCGCGACGTCGAGGTGCCGGCCGCCTGGCGCGGCAAGCGCGTCGTGCTGCACCTGGAACGGCCCCGCTGGGGTTCCGGCGCGTGGATCGACGACCGCGCGCTGGGTACCGACGTCTCCCTCGTCGCGCCGCACGACTACGACATCGGCCCCCTCGCGCCGGGCCGGCACCGCATCACGGTGCGCGTGGATTCGCGCGTGCTGATGGCCTACCGGCCGGACTCGCACAGCATCTCCGATTCGCTTGGCATGAGCTGGAACGGCATCGTCGGCAAGGCCGAGCTGCGTGCGACGTCGCCCGTCTACATCGCGGATGCGCAGGTGTTTCCGGACGTGGCCAGCCGCAGCGTGCTCGTGAAGCTCAAGGTCGGCAATGGCGGCGGCCAGGCCGGGGCGGGAACCGTCACGGCCAATGGCCAGCGCATTCCCGTGGGCTGGACGGCGGACGGCGGCCACGCCGAATTCCGCGTGCAATATCCGAAGGACGCACCGGCGTGGGACGAGTTCCACCCGGTGCTGCAGTCGCTGAAGCTGCGCCTCGCTGGACCAGGCGCCGACGACGCGCGCGACGTGTCGTTCGGCTTCGTGCAGGTGGCGGCGCGCGGCACGGACATCCTCGTCAACGGCCGCCCGGTGTTCCTGCGCGGGACGCACCACGGCGGCGACTTCCCGCTCACCGGCTATCCGCCGACGGACGTCGCCTACTGGAAGAAGATCTTCGCGATCAACAAGGCGTGGGGCATCAACCACGTCCGCTTCCACTCGTTCACGCCGCCGGAAGCGGCCTTCCAGGCGGCGGACGAGGTGGGCATCTACCTGCAGCCGGAGCCGGGCATGTGGAACCGGTTCGAGCCCGGTTCGCCCATCGAACAGGCGCTGTACGACGAGACCGAGCGCCTGATCCGCGCGTACGGGAACCACCCGTCGTTCCTGCTCCTCAGTCCCAGCAACGAACCGTCGGGGCACTGGAAAGACGTGTTCGCGAAGTGGGTTGCACGCTTCCGCGCCGAAGACCCGCGCCGCCTGTACACGAACGGCACGGGCCACACGGAGCCGGTCGTGCCGGGTCTCGACGAGGGTGTCGACTACCTCGCGGTGCAGCGCATCGGCCCGAAGCCGCTGCGCAACAAGACGGGCTGGTTCGGGCGCGACTACGCGGCGTCGCTGGATGGCATTCGCGTGCCCGTCGTGTCGCACGAGGTGGGCCAATGGGTCGCCTATCCGGATTTCTCCATCATCGACAAGTTCACGGGCTATCTGCGGCCGGGGAACTACGAGATCTTCCGCGCATCCGCCCGCAGTCACGGCGTATTGGACCGCAACCGCGAGTTCGCGCTGGCCTCCGGCCGCTGGCAGCTGGCGTGCTACAAGGAAGAGATCGAGGCGGCGCTGCGCACGCGCGGCCTCAGTGGCTACCAGCTGCTGGACCTGCACGATTATCTGGGCCAGGGCACGGCGCTCGTCGGCATCCTCGATACGTTCTGGGAGTCGAAAGGCTATGCGACGCCCGACGCGTTCCGCCGCTTCAACGGCGCGACGGTGCCGCTGGCCCGCCTGACGCGCACCGTGTACACGACGCGCGACGCGTTCGACGTCCCGGTGGAGATCGCGCACTACGGCGCGCAGCCGCTGGCCGGTGCGCGGCCGTGGTGGCGCATCGAGGACGATGCCGGGCGTGCGGTCGCCGCAGGGCGGTTCGCCGCGCTCGACATCCCGATCGGCAAGAACATCCCGCTGGGCCGCGTCGCGGCGGACCTCGCACGGCTGCCGGCGCCCGCGCACTACCGGCTGGTCGCGGGCCTGGACGGAACCGACATCGCCAACGACTGGAACTTCTGGCTGTATCCCGGGCAGGTCGCCGCGGCCGTCCCGGCCGGTGTGCTCGTGACGCATGCGTGGCCGGAAGCCGAGGCGCGGCTGGCGCAGGGCGGCAGGGTGCTGTACCTGCCGCGCAAGGCGGACCTGGACTGGACGTCGCCGCCGCTCGCGGACGTCCCCGTGTTCTGGAACCGGTTGATGAATCCCGGATGGTCGCGCATGCTCGGCCTATGGATCGATCGCGCGCATCCCGCGTTGGCGGGCTTTCCTTCGGCCGACCACATGGATTGGCAGTGGAGCGACCTGGTGGCCGGCGCCCGCGCGTTCAATCTCGAACGCCTGCCGGCCGGGTTGCGGCCCATCGTCCAGCCCATCGACGACTGGAACCGCAACTACCGCCTCGGCGCCGTGTTCGAGGCGAAGGTGGGCAGCGGCCGCCTGATGGTGGCCACGTTCGACCTCGAGACCCGCCTGGACGAGCGCCCGGCCGCGCGCCAGTTGCGCCGCTCGCTGCTGGACTACATGGCCGGCCCACGCTTCGCGCCCGCGACGGCCGTCGATCCCGCCGCGCTGCGCGCCAGCCTGTTCGACACGCGCGTGATGAAAAAGCTCGGCGCGACAGCAAGCGGGTGGCCCGATGCGGCGAACGCCGTCGACGGCGACCCCAATACGGTCAGTCTCGTCGCGGTGAAGGGCGATGCGCCGCGGCCGCAGCCGGTGCTGACGATCGCGTTCGCGCAGGCCGTGCCGTTCGACGGGCTCGTGCTGATGCCGCGCCAGAACCATCGCGACCACGAGGGCGACGTGCGCGAGTGGTCCATTCAGGCCAGCGACGACGGCACGACGTGGCGCGACGTGGCCCGGCCGACGCTCCCGTCGACGTTCGATCCGCAGACCGTGCGCTTCGGGCGGACCGTCACGGCGCGCTGGCTGCGGCTGACGTCCCTGTCCGGGTTCGGTGCGGACCGGGCGAGCGCGCTGGCCGATGTCGCGGTGCTGTATTCCGGCCCGGCGCTGCCGGACGAAGCGGGCGAACTGGAATACAAGCGCTCGCGGTCGACGTCGGCCGACGTCGACGAGGCGGGGATGGACGACAGGCCCCGCAAGCGTACGCGCTGAAAACGTATCGGTCGCGCGAAAAATTCTATTGGTCGGGTGAGGGGTACCCGATTATCATGCGATTATCGCCGCCAGCCGTAGGGCGGGCACCCGTGCCCGCGCGAAAGCAAACGTCCGCGTGGGCGCGGGGCGCCCACCCTACGTTTTATCTGGAGGTCCGATGTATCGCTTTGCCCTTCGCGCCCTGCCGGCGCTGGTTCTTTGTGCCGCGGCCGCATTCGCGCCGGCCCACGCCGCCGACCCCGTATTCCACAATCCGCTCGTGCAGCAGCGCGCCGACCCGCAGGTGAGCCTGCAGCCGGACGGCTGGTATTACTACACGGCGACCGTGCCGGAATACGACCGCATCGAGATCCGCCGCGCCCGTTCCCTCGACGACCTGGGTGCCGCCCCGGCGAAGACGGTGTGGCGCAAGCACGCGACCGGCGCGATGGGTGCGCACATCTGGGCGCCGGAGATGCACCGCATCGGCGGCAAGTGGTATATCTATTTCACGGCCGGCAGCGCGGAGCATCCGTGGGAAATCCGCCTGTACGCTCTGGAAAACGCGTCCGCCGATCCGTTTGCGGGCGAGTGGGTCGAACGCGGCCAGGTCAAGACGGGCTGGGAATCGTTCTCGCTGGACGCCACCACGTTCGAACACCGCGGCCAGCGCTACCTCGTGTGGACGCAGACGGCGCCCGACGGCAGCAAGGGCACCAACATCTATCTGGCGAAGATGGACACGCCGCTGTCGATCAAGGGCCCGGCCGTGCTGCTGACGAAGCCGGAGTACGCGTGGGAGAAGGTCAAGTTCGCCGTCGACGAAGGCCCGGCCGTGCTGGTGAGCCACGGCCGCGTGTTCGTCACGTTCTCGGCCAGCGCGACGGATGCGAATTACTGCCTCGGCATGGTCAGCGCGCCGGCGGACGCCGACCTGCTCGATCCGAAGTCGTGGACCAAGCTGCCGGAGCCCGTCTTCAGGAGCAGCGAGAAGAACGGCCAGTGGGGGCCGGGACACAACGCGTTCACGACGACGCCGGACGGTAAGACCGACGTGCTGGTCTACCACGCGCGCAACTACCGCGAGATCCAGGGCGATTCGCTGCACGACCCGAACCGCCACACGCGCGCGCAGGTCATCCGCTGGCGCGCGGACGGGATGCCGGATTTTGGCGAACCGGTGCCCGACGCCCCCCGGTAATTTAACCGTTGCTTTACCGCCCGGCACACTGGCAATGTGACCGGAAAGTCTGGTATTGTTGTCGCCATCGCAACAAAAACAAGACGGAGGACACAATGAACGGTGCGGGCGGTACGAGCGGAGGAACGGGCCAGTTCTTCCTGGGGCTGGTCCTGATGTGCGGGGGCTTCTACCTGCTGCTCAACAGCGTGGTGGTGAGTTCCAGCTTCGGCCTCGGCACGCGCCTGTTCGGCGTGGGCGGCTACGGCATCACGGGCGGGATCGTCCTCATTCCCCTCGTGATCGGCATCGCCACGATCTTCTACAACGCCCGCAACGTGCTGGGCTGGCTACTGGCGATCTGCGCCTTCGCGGCCCTCGTGTTCGGCGTGATCGCGTCCGTGAACATGTCGCTGCGCACGATGTCGGCGTTTGAACTCATCTGCATCCTCGCGCTGGCCTTCGGAGGGCTTGGACTGTTTTTACGCTCGCTGCGCAGTGCGGCCCGCGCAGAACAGGCGGCGGCGCCCGAACGCCGGCTGCGTTCCTGATCAGCGGATGCCGGCCTCGGTCTCCTGGCGCAGACGTGCGCGCCAGGCGCCCAGGGCGGACAGCGCGGCATGGAACTTACGTTCGATCAGGTCGGCCTCGGCCGGGGTGACGGTGCCGTCGAGCAGGGCGGTCGACACCGCCTCGGCCACGGCGCCCACGTCGCTCATCACGCGGCAGACCGTCTGCGACAAGTCGTCCTGGCGCGCCTGCTCCGGCTGTGGCACGACGAACGCCGCCATTCCGTGGCGCACCAGCAGCGCGTGCAGCGGCAGGTGCGCTTCCTGCACGCCGGCCTTGTGGCAGCATTCGACGATCTGCGACACCTCCTCGAACGACGGATAGTGCGATGCGATCGTGGGCGACAGCTTGTTGCGCAAGACATTGGCGGACATGTCGAGCTCGCGCGCCAGCGCATCGATGCCGCCGGGGTACTTGCGCGCCACCGTGTACAGGGCATCGTGCTGGTTCATGTCGAGGTAACGGCGGGTCATGGTATTCCTTTGCTAATTTTACCGGTGCGTGCGACCATCGCGGTCGTTATGCTGATTCTAACTTTCGATCGCTTCCATGACCATGTTGAAGTCTTATAACGTCGCGCTCGTGCTGGCCTTGGTGCTCCCGCTGGCGCATGTCGGGACCGTCGACGCCAGGCCGTCCTCGTCGAGCTCTTTCAAGAGCGGCTTTTCGTCGCAGCGCCCGTCGTCGCCTTCGAAGCCGTCGTATTCGTCGGCGAAGTCGAGCGGCACCAGCTTCGGCTCGTTCAGCCGGCGTTCGGCGCCGCCCGACGCCGCGCCGCAGCAGAATAAATCGCCGGGCGGCTTCGGTTCGTTCGGCCGCGGCGCCGCCACGCCGCAGAAATCGGATTCGGCGCTGTCGCGGAAGCTGGACAGGAACACGGCGGAAGCGAACGCGCTGCGCACGCTGGACGCGCGCCGGCAGGCGCAGGCCGATGCGGCGCGGGACACCCGGCCTGTGCCCGGGTACGAGCAGGGACGGAGCGCGCCGACGTATGCGCCGCCGCCCGTGCAGCAACAGCAGCCGCCGGTGATCGTGCGCCAGGACAGCGGCCTCGGTCACGTGATCGCGGGTGCCATGATCGCGAACGCGGCGCGCGGCGCACATGCGAACAACAACGGCTATGCGGGTGGAACCGCACCCGCGCCTTCCGGCGGCGGCACGTCGTTCCTCGGCGTGTTCCTGACCCTGTGCGTGCTGGCGCTGATCGGCTGGGGGTTGTACTTCGCGTGGCGCCGCCTGCGCCGCGGCCGGGAAGCCAAGAAACCGAATTATTCGTTCGAAAGGAATTGACGAGAATGGCCTGGAAGGATGTCTTCAGCTACGTGCGTGCGGTGGCCGCCAACAAGGGCGTGACGAAGGGCGAGACGCGCGCCGACGACGACGTGCCGCTGGGCGCGCGCATCGGCAGCGTCGTGCAGGTCCAGATGTCGCCGATCATCCGGGCGCAGGCGAACGGCTCGCTGATCGCGATGCCGGCCGCCGCGGACACGCGCATTCTCGCCGTGTCGCAGATCCGCCTGCAACCCGACACCGAGTTGTACCGCCTGTACCTCGACAAGGGCGACGACGCCGCGGACGAGAAATTCCTGCAGGTGTTCTGCGGCGACGACGGCAAGGTGGCCGAAGTGCTGTATTGCACCCAGCTGGCGCGCGTGATCCCGGAGACGGCCGACGACCAGGATGCGTACACGGGCGTGGCCGGCTACGGCCTGGGCGACGCCGGCTACACGCTGTGGCGCGAACAGCTGGCCGACATGCTGGGGGCGCAAGAACTGGCGACCGTGTTCGGCGAGTCGGACCGTCTCGACTACACCCGCGATGCGGGTACGCGGGATGCGCAATTCGTCAACCCGTTCAAGGGCCGCGAGACGCGCATCGACGATGCGCAAGGACAGCACGGCCTGCGCCAGGAAATGTATTTCATGCCGTACGTGCGCCAGCTGGCGGACGGCGGCCGCGAATATTTATTGATCACGACGGAGATCGTGGAAAGCGTCGATGGCGACGCGGGCAAGCGCGGGATCCACGTGGACTTCGTCATCGGCATCCCGATGGAGCAGGAACGCATCGTCATCCAATAACTGTAGTAACCGTTTTCTTCACCGCAGAAAGGAACAACAATGAGCAACGCTAGTGGATGGGGCCTGACCGCACGACTGGTCACGAAGCATTTCGGCGCACTGGGCAACCGCATCGCCGAGGCTATCGCCAACTTCGACCCCGAAACCGCGACCGAGGCCGACCGCGACCGCCTGGTCGCCACCTTGCGCGAAACGGCGCAACTGCTGGCGACGTCGCGCGCGTCGTTCGACAAGGAGCATGGCGACGTGGTGAACCTGCAGAACCTGATCGCGAACGACGAACGCGCCGCCGAGAAGCTGGCCGAGCGCCTGGCCGCCGGCACGATCTCGGAAGCGACCGTGACCATGTTCTGCGACGAGCTGGAAGCGAACAAGGCCCGCCTGCCTCAGGAAATCCAGGAAGAGGCGGATGCGAAGGCGTACATGGACGAGCTGCAGAAGATCGTCGATGCGCTGTCGAAGCAGCTGGCCGAGTTCGACGCCCAGGCCAGGAAGGCGATGCAGGCGCTGGCGGCCGCCAACGCGCAGAAGGAGCTGCAGCAACTGCGCCTCGAGCGCCAGGAACAGCTGAATGGCCTCACGAGCATGCGTGGCAACTCGACGGCGCTGTCCGCGCTGACCCGCCGCGCCCAGGCCGTGACGAACGAAGCGTCCGGTCTGCGCATCGTTGCCGACATCGGCCAGAAGCCGCTGGACCAGCAGGCGGAACTGGATGCGATCCGCAAGTCGGTCAGCCAGCCGGAAACGGCCGGCGAGAGCGCGCTGGAACGCCTCAAGCGCCTGTCGGGCAAGACGGCGGCTTGAGGACGAGATCCCGGGTCAGTCGTTCGGCTGGCCCGGCTTCACCGCGACCTGTTTGATCGTGCCATCCGCGTTATATTCGAGCGGCGCGATGGCGATCGAGCGGCGGTAGCCGCCGCCGCCCGGCAGCAGGGCGTCGTGGTAGAACACCCAGCTCTTGCCGTCGTGTTCGAGGACGGCCTGGTGGTTCGTCGAGATCTTCAGGTAGTCGATCATCACGCCGCGGTACGTGAAGGGGCCCATCGGCGAGTTCGCGGTCGCGTACAGGATTTGGCCGGGCCAGCCGGACGAGAACGAGAAGTAGTACACGCCGTTATGCTCGTGCATGAACGGCGCCTCGCCATATTTCTTCTTCGGGTCGGACGCGGGAAGGCCGTCGATCTTCACGATCCGGATCGGGCCGTCCAGCGAGATCATGTCCGGCTTCAGCTTGACGACCTTCGGCACGCGCGTGCCGAAGTACATGTACGCCTGGCCGTCCTTGTCGATGAAGACGGCCGGATCGATCGGCTCGTCGCCCGCGTTCACGTCGCGCTCGCGGTCGACGAGCGGATCCTTGCGCGCATCGACGAAGCCGCCGTCCGGGCGGTCCGACACGGCCACGCCGATCTTGTCGCCGCCGACGGGCGCATAGAAATAGTACTTGCCGTTGCGGTAGGCCGCTTCCGGCGCCCACGCCTTCGCGTCCGGCCGCGCCCATTTGAACACGGTGACGGCCAGCGGCACGCCGGCGTCGCGCCACGTCTTCATGTCGGGCGACGTGTACAGGCGCCACGTGACGGAATCCCAGTACTTGCCGGTGTTCGACGCGTCGTCCGTCGCGTACAGGTAGAACTTGTCGCCCTTCGCGGCGGGGAAGAAGTGCGGCGACGGGTCGGCATTGAAGCGGGAAGCGATGGGCCGGCCCGCCTCCGGTGCGGCCGCCTGGGCGGCCAGCGCGAGCGATAGGGTGGGTACGAGAACGGCGAAGAAACGGCGAGTCAGGTGCATGGCGGCTCGTGGTCGAATAGTAAAAGAATGTGCATGCTAGCACAGCTTTTGGGACAAATGATATCGATAACTAAACTTTCCCGTGCCTGCTGGAGCCGGTCGCCAGGACGAGGAATAGCGCGCCGCCGAAAATCCACACGTCGGCCACGTTGAAGGAGTACGGATTGTCGATCCCGCAGCAGCTCACGTTGATGTAGTCGGCCACCGCACCGTACACGATCCGGTCGTAGGCATTGCCGAGGGCGCCGCCGATGATGGCGCCGGACGCCAGCAGCAACGGCCAGCCCGACTTGTTGCGTACCCAGAATGCCAGCGCAATGGAGGCGACGATACTGATCGCTACCAGCAGCCAGCGGGCGTCGAACCCGTTCAGCAGGCCGAAGTTCACGCCCTTGTTCCAGGCCATCACGAAATTCAAGTATGGGGGCCAGGCGGGGATCTGGTGGACGGACGCCAGGTCGAGCCGCTCGACGATGACGATCTTGGAGAGGCGGTCGAGGCCGAAGAACACGAGCGATGCGACAGCGGTGCGGAGCAGGGGGCTAAAGGAAGTCATGCGTCAGCTAGTCTTGAATGGTGAGGTCGACATCGACCGTCTCTTCGTACACGTAACCCTCGGCTTCATTGCGCAGCAACACCTTGACGCGCTTGATCGTACAAGGCTCGCCGGATCGATTCGATGACGCTACCGGTGGCAGTCGATGTCATCCGTACAGTGTACGGTCAAAGTTGAACTGATGCGTCATTTCATCGGGACGGGGCCGCGTCGAGCTGCTTCTGCAGCATGTCGTTCGCCACCGCGAGCGCATCGGCGGGCTTCGCAGCGACATCCGGCATGACCCCTGAGCCTTCCCAGTTCGTGTGGGTAATCGGGCTGATGGTCCGGCTATGCGGGATGGCGGCAAAGAAATGGTCGCCGAGGCGATACAACGCGATCGGGTGGGCACCGCCCCACGTCCGTGCCCCGACCACGGTGGCGCGTTTCAACGCCTGCATCGTATAGGTGAAATCTTCGCCGGCGGACGCCGTCCCCGGCCCGGCCAGGATCGCGACAGGCTTCCTGCCGCCATAGCGTCTGCCGTCGAGTGCGCCTTCGGTCCAGGTCTGTGTCGTCCTGCCGGAATCGCGCGACCAGATGTCGTTCAGGCGCGTGGGGCCGTCGACGAAATAGCTGATCAGCAGCGCCACCGATGCCGGGTCGCCGCCCCCGTTGTCGCGCACATCGACGATGAGCGCGTCGGTATCGGACAGCTTGTCCAGTGCGGACGCATACGCTCCCGCCACCGCGGCACGGGGTGGAAATGACGATATCCGCAGATAGCCGATGGCGGGACTCAGATGGCCGGCGTCCTCGACACCGTCATATCGGGCCCGGGCGGCGCCGGATGCCGCCCTCGGCATGACATCCGGCTCGACGCCGGGACGCAACCGCTTCGGGCTGAACTTTACCTTCATGTGCAGGTCGTGGGCCACGGACGCCATATCGGCCGTGAGCTGCGCGGCGAATCGCTCGCCGCTTGTGATGGCGCCGTACGCGCCATCATGCTGCCGCTGTCGCAGCAACATTTCGATCTGCCTTGCCCTGTCGTGGAACACGTAGTGCTGGTCGAGCCGGGCGACGAGCGTATCGATCGTTTGTGCGCGCGTCGTGCCGTCGACTGACAGGTCGGGCCGGAAGAGGTCCGGCAGGGCAACGACGGTGCCGGCCAGCCCCAACGACAGCAAGATCAACAGGATGAACAGGTTTCTTTTCAATTCTTTCCCCCTCGCTGAGCAGGTTATCGGAAAGGCTGCCCGGGAAAATGCGTGGATTGTCACATCGGTTCGGTAATCATATTCGACACCATGCCGTGTTAAGCTCGCCTCATGCATAACGTTCCCAGCCCGATCTTCACCATGTTGCTGGCCGCGGCCGTCAGCGCCAGCGCTTCCGCCGCCACATTGTCCGTCGGCCCGGGCAAGGCGTTTTCCGCACCGTGCGCCGCCGTCGCCGCCGCCCGGGACGGCGACACCATCGAGATCGAAGGCGGCACCACGTACCAGGGCGACGCCTGCAGGATCGCCCGCAACGGCCTGACCATCCGCGGCGTGAACGGCCGCCCCCGGATCGACGCGGCCGGCAAGGAAAACGGCGGCAAGGGTACGTGGGTCGTGACGGGCAACGACATCGTCGTCGACAACGTCGAGATGACGGGCGCGAAGGTCGCCGACCAGAACGGTGCGGCGCTGCGCCTGGAGGGCACCAATTTCACGTTGCGTCACAGCTTCCTGCACGATAACGAAAACGGCATTCTCAGCGGTCACAACGAGAACAGCGACATCCTCGTCGAATACACCGAGTTCGGTCACAACGGCTTCGGCGATGGCCAGACCCACAACCTGTACATCGGCAAGGCCAGGAGCCTGACTTTCCGCTACAACTATTCGCACGATGCGAACGTCGGCCACAACCTGAAGTCGCGCGCGATGACGAACACGATCGTCTACAACCGCTTCTCGAGCACGAATCCGGGCGAGAAGGGCAGCACGGCCTCGGGCCAGCCGAGCTACGAGATCGACCTCCCGAACGCGGGCACATCCTACGTCATCGGCAACGTCATCCAGCAACCGGCCGCCAACCAGAATCCGGCCATCGTGGCGTACGGGGAGGAAGGTGCGACCAATCCGGGCCAGGACCTGTACTTCGTCAATAACACCGTGGTGAACGACTTCGCCGGCGGGACGTTCCTGTTCGTCAGCGGCAAGGTTTCGACGCCGGCGCTCATCCAGAACAATATCTTCGTCGGCAACGGCATACTCAGTACCCAGTCCAGCGCAGTACTGAAGAACAATTACCGCGCTCTCGCGGCCGACATCGCCGATCGTTCGACCGGCAGCTTGCGGCGCTTCGCCAGCGCGCTCGTGATCGGCGCGGGCACCGACCCGGGCAAGTCGGCCGCCGGCGTGCCGTTGGTGCCGACGGGGCAGTACAAGGACGTCGCGGCGGGCGAGGCGCGCCCCGTTTCCGGCGCGCTGGACCTCGGCGCCTTCGACGTGCGGGGCGCCACGGCGCGTGCGAAAGCGGTCTCCTGGACCGAATGCGCCGCGGAGGGCAAGGTCTGCCGGTTCGGCGGCACGCGCGAAGTGAGATTCGGCAGCGAAGGCGCGTACACGTCGAAGATCGTGACCGCATCGACGCCCTGCACGACGGCCGTGTTCGGCGACCCGGCGCGCGGCCTGGCCAAGGCCTGCAGCTATGCCGACGTGACCACGGCGGCGCCGGCCGCGCAGGCGAAAACCGCCGCGGCGAGCGCCTGGACGCCGTGCGCGGGCGAGGGCGCCATCTGCCAGCTCAGCGGAACCAATCGGGTGCGTTACGGTACCGAAACCAAAAACGTGACCAAGGTGTTGACCGGTCCCGTGACCTGCTCGAACGCCACGTTCGGGGATCCTGCCCACGGTTCCTTGAAGACCTGCAGCTATCGGGCGGGACGGTGACGGCGCCGGATCGGTGCATGGTCAAGCGTCACGTTGCATGCGGTCGTGGCGTCGTCGCACTATCGTGAAGACGGCCCGGCCCACGACATAAGCCGCAAGTGCTTGCGGCAGGAGGACCAGCAACGCGAACGGGACCACCAGGAAGGTATTTGCGTCGACGTCGGGCGAACGCAAGACTCCGATGGTGGTCCAGCCGACGACGGCCACGACAATCCCACCGAGGAAAGCGGCCAGGATCGCCCGACGGTGCCACCCCGCGTACACGCAGATCGTCGCGGCCGCCAACCAGGTAAGGTTGTTATGGAAGAGCGGCGCCGACGCAAACGCGGAATATGCCGCGACCCCGTGCATGAAGGCGTTGTTCAGGCTACGCGTGGGGGCATCGTCGTGGACGACGCGGCGCTCACCTTTTATGAGCGACAGACACAACTCCAACAATGCCCACAGGACGCCGGTGATCCCAAGCTTCATGAAGAGCCAGTTCGTCTCGATACGCCCCTGGACCTGCTTCTTTCTTTGCTCAAAGTCGATCGTGACGGGACTGAACGGGTAGCCGATCCGAAGGCGATGCCAACGCTCGTTGAAGTGAGCGTCGAAGCTGTCGAGGTTGACGGCGAACACGACGTCCTCCTTCAGCCGCACGAAGGTGCCGGTTCTATCTTCCAGATCATCTCTGCCGAGGGCAGTCCAGGAAGGGCGGTAGCTGTCGAACATCGTATCGTATGTGGGGATGGCATTCAGCATCAGGAGCAGCACCATGCCACGGGAAAGCGGTCTGGAGAAGAATCGCATGATGTTTCGCAAGTTGGCTCCAAGGTTTTAACGATCATCGCGAGTTCAGCATAGCAACTTACTGAAACGAAAAAGTCACGAACGGTCACAGCCGGCATCGAGCGCTCACCCTGATTGGTTCCAGAATGAGTTGACATAGATTAAGGAAAACCACTGCACAACTCACCATACTCGATACATGGCAAAGAAATTTCCGATTTATCCCGTACACCCGGAGCGTGTTTGCTGGGGATGCGACAAATATTGCCCTGCAGATTCACTTGCATGCGGAAACGGCTCGGTGCGCACGCAGCATCCCGTCGAATTATTCGGCGATGACTGGCAGGCGTGGGGACTCGATTCGAACGATGACGCCGACGCTTCAGCGAGCTGAGGAGCGGCCGGTTCGCAGCGATTTTTTCGGTGGCCTATTGCGTTCGGGCCCAGTACGACCCATGTACAGGCTACCGACACGTCCCAAGCCATGGAGGCCGCCTTGAAACGTCTCATTGCATTGTGGCGCACCGTCGCCGGCCAGGACCTGCGCCTGCTGTGGTACGCCGTCCGGCACGAACATCGCCCCGGGTGGCTGGTGCCGGCACTGGCCGTCCTCGCCTTGTTCGCGGTGGAGCCGTTGAATGTCGCGGTGCCCGTGCTCGGCACGATCGACGAGTTCGTGCTGCTGCCCCTCATCCTGCACGGCATCGCGACCATGTTGCCGGCGCACGTCGTCGACGGTTATGCGCGCGCTTACGATAAACGCTTGCGGCGCCGGGCCTAGGTCCGGCATGCGGGGAACTTTTCCCGCTGCCGGTTGACGTTCTTGACGAACTCCTCCGCCTGATCCTGCGGATAGGTCTGTACCTGCTCGTTGACCTTCACCTTGTTGAAGACTTCCTTGCCCTGGCACGTGACGAGGACGACTTCGCCGCGTCGAACCAGCGCGGCGCGCATGTCGGCCAGCGACAGCGCCAGGCTGTGGTCGAGTAACTGCCTGACGCCGCTGAGCGCCATCGTCTTCAGCATGTTGCCCAGGAAGCCTTCGTCTTTGTCGCGCGCGTCCTGCGGCTCGCCGATCTGCTTCATGCCGTAATCGGTGAGCTGCATGACCACCGCATCGTCCTTCAACATCAATTCGGTCCACCGGCTCGTCGACTGCACGTAAGGCTGCCCCGACGCGGGCTTCTGGCGCGGACCGAAACGCTCGGGGCCATCGCCCTCATGGGCGTCGATCGAGATGGTCGAGCTGTGGCGGGTTTCGCCGGATGGACCGGCATGGGCAAAGGTCGTGGTCGCGAGGACGGCGGTGGCGCAGAGGATGACGCGGATCGTGTTCATGGTTGTTCCGAAAGCCGGTTGAGGACTACGGAGGACGATAGCGCAAGCGGCACACGGTCGGCCCGCCGTTTGCGACGAACGGCGTTATTCGGGCGCCAGACGGTGTTATCGCGCGCTCAGCCAGCACCTCGTTTCGCCCGCGGTGCGGCCGGCTTCTTCGGCTTCGGCGGCGGCATGATCGCCGCCGTCTCGAGCAGCAGGCGGCGCAGCGCTTCCGGCTCGTCCAGCAATTCGTCCGCGATCGGATAGTCCTTGGCGCCGGGGTAGGGTGGCCCTTGCGGCAGGTCGGGCGCGAGCCGTGCGGCGGCGTCGGACGGCTTGACGAACAGGCTGCCGTCGCAGGCGAAGGCGACCACCTTGTCGTCGACGTACAGCGCGTATTCGCCGAACATCTTCCGGTGCGTCAGCCGCGCCCCCAAACCCACCACTTCCGCGACGTAGTCGATGAAGCTCCTGTCCGTTGCCATGCGCGTTCTCCGTGCCGTGATCGAAACCGCCAGCGTAGCCCGGCGCGGCGGTTCGATCAAGACCTCAGAACGTCAGGCGACCGTCGACGCAGGTGACGGCGTTGCCGCCCACCCGGATCGCATCGTCCGCGATCTGCAGGCGCAGGATGCCGGCCCGGCCCAGCGCGGCGCCCTGGCTGGACAGGAAGTCCCGGCCGAACGCGTCGGCCTGGCCCGTGTGCCGCAAATACGCCGCGATGGACCCGTTGCCGCTGCCGCAGACGGGATCTTCGTCCACGCCGTGCGCCGGAGCGAATGCGCGGACCTCGATGCGCGCGGCGGCGCCGTCGGGATGCGGGCCGAAGACGATCACGCCCGTGTTGCCGCTTGCGGCATCGCGCGCCTTCATGCGGGCCAGGTCGGGCGCGGCGGCCAGCACCGCGCGGGCGTCCGGCAGCTGCGCGACGACCCAGCGCGTCCCGGCATCCACGAGGCAGGGCGGGGCGCTGCCGGCCAGCGGCGTGCCGAGGATGCGCGCCACCTCGTCCGCCTGCGCCGCATCCAGCGGCGTGATCGTCGTCGTTGGGAGTTCGAACGCGATCCAGCGGGCGCCATCGCCTGCCTGCGTCACGTCCAGCCGGACCAGGCCGCGCGCGCATTCCTGCACCAGCACGCCGTCGCGCGGCGCGACCTTGCCCGTTTCAAGCAGCGCGTGCGCGGTGCCGATGGTCGGGTGACCGGCGAACGGCAGCTCCGCGCCGGGCGTGAAGATGCGCACGCGGTAGTCGGCGCCAGGCTGCGTCGGGCGCAGTGCGAACGTCGTTTCGGACAGGTTGGTCCAGTTGGCGATGCGCTGCATCTGCGCGGCGGACAGGTCGTCGGCGTCGAACACGACGGCGAGCGGATTGCCCAGGAACGGGGCGGCGGTGAAGACGTCGACGGTCTTGAACGGGTGGCGTGCCATGCGGGTCTCGCATTGTTGGGATGAGCCCAGTCTACGCAAGGGGCGGCGGCATCGACAGGTACAGTCGCCCGATTGCGGCCGGCACTGTACCGGCGATCGGCCCTGCACGGTTTCGATGGGGGCGCAGGTGCGCAACACGGCGCGGGGCCGCTTGCCGATCGGGGTCAGTTCGTACGACGCGCAGCGGCACTTTACGACACGGGCCTTGCCCACGCGCGTGGACGGCAGGTACTCATCGTCACGCACCGCGACAAGGAGGTGGACGCGCTGCGCGCAGCGGGGCATCGTCGGCATCGACGGCGTGGTGCCGGGGTGACTGTAAAGGGAGGTAAAGAAGGGTAAAAGAGTTTTATCCGCACACATCGCGTGCGCCGTCCTGCGCATAATGCCTGCAACCCACGCAAGGAAAGGACGATGGTGAATACAGCGCGCGCACATGCCGGAGCGGTTCCGGTCCGCGCCGCCCGCGAGGCGGCACGGTACACGACGGCGGCCTTGCCGCTCGTCCCGGCCGGTGTGCTGGCGCGCGCCGACCGCATCCTGTTCGTCACCCACCTCGCCATCGGCGATTTCACTTACCTGCAGGCGTGCCTGCGCGCATTCGCCCGCGCGTGGCCGCATGTGCGCATCCACGTGTGGGTCGACGAACGGCGCCGCACGGCCGATCCGGCCGCGTGGCCGCACCTGCGCAGGTACGCGCTATATGACTGGCTCGCGGCCTGCCCGTGGATCGACCGGGTCTACGACAGCACGTACAGCCCGGCCGCGTTCGAGCAGTCGGTCGACGACGCCCGCGCCGAACGCTATCCGGTCGTCGCGTCGCTGGCCGTCGTCGACTGCCACCGCTATGCGCGGCTGGCCCGGCGCATCAGCCCGCGCGGCTTCGTCGTGGGCCTGACGAAGCCGGCCGAGCGCCTGCTGCACGCGCCGTCGCGCTGGGCGGGCTACCGCAAGCTGGACGCGGCGCTGCCCGTGTATGGTCCCGCGGAGGCGGCGCACCAGCACATCAGCGACATCTATGCGGGCTGGTTCGCCCGCTGCTTCGGCGTGGACGTGCCGCCGGCCGCGCGCATGCCGCGGCTGGACATCCCCGAGCGCTGGGTACGCAGCGCGCACGCGCAGTTCGCGGCGTGGGGCTGCACGGTCGGCAAACCGGTCGTGTTCGTGAACGCATTTTCGAAATCGCCCGACCGCACGTGGCCCCTGGAACGCGTGGCCGCGCTGGCGCGCGCGCTGAAGAACCGGCTTGCGTGGCGCGGCGTCACCGTCGTCGTCAACGTGGTGCCGGAAGCGCAGGAGGAAGCGCGCCGGCTGTTCGAAGGGCGGGCGGGTCCGGACCTGGCGCACGTGCGCCTGTTCAGCGCGGACGAGCACTTCTTCCAGCTGCCGGCCGTACTGCGGCTGTGCAGCCTCGTCATTTCCGTGGAGACGGCCGTGATGCACCTGGCGAATGCGGTCGGCGTGCCGGTCATCGCGCTGATGCGCCGCAATCACCCGGAGTGGGCGCCGATCGACCGGGCCCGCAGCACCGTGCTCATGGTGCCGGAGCAGGACGACTGGGTCACGCGCATCGGCGTGGACGAGGTGCTGGCCGCCGTGGACGGCCGGGATTGAAGCAAAGCCTCAAGACGCGTCGGCCCCGGGGACCGGTTCCTCGAACGACAGGCGGTTGTGCGACGGATCGCGGATCGTCATCTCGCGGGTCCCCCACGGCATCGTCTGGATGTGCGGGCGCGAATACTTGAACGATTTCGCGAGCAGCGTGGCCTGGTAGCCGTCGAGGTCGCGCACGGCGATACGGATCGACGCGCCCGGGCTGCCGTCGCCGTAGTGCTCGGACAGGTGCAGCACGCAGTCGCCCAGCGACACCTGCATGTAGACGGGGAAGTCGCCGCCTTCGAAGCGGTGCTCCCAGTCGATCTTGAAGCCGAGGAAGTCGATATAGAACTCGCGCGCCTTCGCTTCGTCGAAGATGCGCAGGATGGGAGTGACGCGGGACAGGGTGTACATGGAACCTCCTTGCAGGATCAGGCGCTGCCGTCCTGGCGGGCTTCCGCGAGACGCTTGCGGTGCGCCGCGCCAAGGGTCAGGTGGAGCATGACGGCCACGCCGGCGAAGCCGACGCCCGCGAGCCAGTCGGCGGTCGCGCCCGAGCGCACCGCGTCCACGATGCGCGTGGCGGCGAGGAACAGCATGCAGGCCGGTGACAGAAAGCGTGCGTTACGTGCGAAAAAGGACATGGCGCGGCGGGATGGCAGTAAAACGGAAAGAATACCAGATCGCCGCGCCCTGAAGCTCGCACTTTTTCACACCCCGTGCTTCAGTACTTGTAGTTCAGCCCCAGCACGAACGAGCGGCCCGAATGCACGTACAGCAGCGTGTCGTTGCGCTGCGTGTCGCGGCCGTAGCGCAGCGGCGTGTCGTTCAGGTTCTGGCCCTCCAGCGACACGCGCAGTTGCGGCGTGATGTTGTACGAGAGGCTCATGTCGATGTTGGTGGAGCCGTCGACCATCGTGTAGTCGTGGCCCGCCACGTCGCCCAGCACGGCATAGATATAGCTGGAGCGGTGCGCCGCCGACACGCGCGCGCTGAACTTCGCGTCCTCGTAGTACAGCGTGAGGTTGTGGGTGCGCGGTGACAGGCCCGTGAAGTCCGCGACCTGCGTCAGCTGCTCGTTCGCCGGCGTGGCCGGGTTGTCCACGCGGGTGATGTACGTGATGCGCGACTTCACGCGCGTCGCGTTGGCGAGCAGGCCGAAATTGCTCCAGAAGCCGGGCAGGAAGCTGAACGGCGCCTGCAGGTTGAATTCCCAGCCTTTCAGCGGGCCGCCGGCCGTGTTGACCTTGCGGCTCACGTTGACTTCCGTCGTGGGCAGGGTCTGGCAGATCGGAGCGCCCGTCAGCGAGCAGCCGTTCAGGATCAGGAGTTCGTTCGGCAGTCCGAGCGTGTTGTACGGCACGCGCTCGTTGACGCTCTGGATGAAGCTCTTGATGTCCTTGCGGAAGTGCCCGAGCGAGACCATCGCGTTCTTCGCGTAATACCACTCGGCCTGCAGGTCGTAGGTGTTGGCGCGGATCGGGTCCAGGTTCGGGTTGCCGATCGAGACCGACTGCGAGATCGGCGATACGGTCGCATTCGGCGCGAGGTCCGTGTACTCGGGCCGCGACAGCGTCTTGCCGGCCGAGAAGCGCAGGAACACGTCCTTCGGCAGCTGCGCCGTCAGGTTGAAGGCGGGCAGCCAGTCGCGGTATTTCTTCGTGCCCGTGTTCGGCTGCAGCTGGCCCTGCACGTTGATCATCGCCGTGGATGTCGCCGTCGTCTCCGCGCCGCGCACGCCGGCATTGCCGCGCCACGTCACGCCGAACAGGTCGTAATTGAAGTCGACCATGCCGTACAGCGCATTGATCTTTTCTTCCACGCGGCGGTTGGTCTGCGCGAGGTAGTTGTACTGCGATCCCGGCACGGCATCGCAGTGGCACTCGGTATTGACGACGCCGAGGAACTTCTGCAGGTCGACGGCCGCCCACGACCCCGGCACGCCGGTGCCGCCCAGGCCCGAGCCGAAGCCGCCGATCTGGCGCGAGATGTCGGCCATCGACACGCCGGCCGGCAGCGCGACCGCATTCGCGCTGTTGCCGACCTCGTAGTTGGTCCAGATGTTCTTGCGGGCCGAGATGCCGAAGTGGCTCGTCACGTGGTCGTTGATCTCCCAGTGCACGTTCGCGGCCTGGGTCTGCAGCTTGTTGGTCGTGTCCAGGTAGCGGCCCACGAACATGCCGCGCACGTTGCCGGCGGCATCCTGTGGGGCGAACTGGAAGTTGGCCGGATTGCTCACGTCGATGCCGAAGTTGAGCGTCGGGACGTTGCGGTTGTCGCGGAAGTCCCACGAGAAGCCGTTCACGTTCGGCGCGTCGAACTGCACGGTGGCGCGCATCGGCTCGTTCAGGTTCGAGTTCGAGTTACCGGCCATGAAGTCGGCCTTCACCGTATCGCTGAACCTGTGGCTGCCGGACAGGACGTGCTGGCGGAACTTGGTCGTGTACACGTCCAGCAGGCCTTCGGTGCGCACGTCCACGCCGTTGAACTTGCCGTAGTCCCAGCTGCCGTTCTGGTCGAAATGCGCGTCCAGGATCGACGTCTGCGGCTTGCCGTTCGAACCGAGGTTGCGGCCGAACGAGATCGCCTCGATGTAGTTGTCGTAGCGTTTATTGGCGAACTTGCCGTACATGAGGTCCAGATTCAGTTCGCTGTCCGCATTGCGCCACTGGTAGGAGTTGGTGATCCCCGTGCGCTCGTAATCGGTCTGCGAGCGGCGGTAGCGCGGGATGCGCGGCGCGAACGCGCCCGAGCCGGCGGCCGGATTCGCGACCGTGCCGCCGTAATTGTCCTTGCGGCCCATGACGCCGTTGTACGCGGCCGGATCGGTCGCGCGCGGCATGCCGGTGCCGCACGTCGTCGCGGTGATGCCCTTGACGGCATCGTTGCCCGGGACCTGCGGCGACACGCCGACGGGCGAGCAGAAGCCGCCGTCGTTGCTGGCGCTGAGCAGTTCCACGGCCTCGTAGCCTTCTTCCGTCGCGCGCCGCTTCGAGTACGCGGCCGAGAGCAGGGCGCCGACCTTGCCGTAGCCCGTGTCCCAGCGGTCCGACAGCAGCGCCGTCACGCGCGGCTGCGTCTTGCCGGAGAGGGAGTTGTGGCTTTCCTGGCCGCCGATGCTGAACGTGCGGCCCTTGAAATCGAACGGCCGCGCCGTGCGCAGGTCGACGGTGGCGCCCAGCGAGCCTTCCTCGATATCCGCTTCCGACGTCTTGCGCACTTCCAGGCTGTTGAACAGCTCCGACGCGAACACGGAGAAGTCGAAGCCGCGGCCCCGGTTCGTGCTGCCGTTGATGTCCGAGGCGCCCGTCGCCGCCACGCCCTCGATCCCGTTGATGCGTACGCGCGTGAAGCCCGCGTTCAGGCCGCGCACGGTGATCTGCTTGCCTTCGCCGCCGTCGCCGCGCGCCAGCGCCACGCCGGGCACGCGCTGCAGCGATTCCGCGAGGTTCGCGTCGGGGAACTTGGCGATGTCCTCGGCCTTGATCACGTCGATGATGCCGTCGCTGTTCTTCTTCGTGTTCAGCGCGCTGTTCAGGCTCGCGCGAAAGCCCGTCACGACCACGACGCTGTCGGACGATTTGCCGTCGGCAGCGGTCGTGGCGACGGGCGCCGCATCGGCCGCCGCGGCCGTCTCCTGGCCGTGTGCATGCAGCGAAGCGAGCATCGCCAGGACGCCGATACTGATGCGGCTGCGGGGTGAAAGAGGATGAATGTTCCGAGGGGTTGCGGTGAAACGCATCGTTGTAGTCTCCATGTCGTTATCGATGACTCGTGCGGTCATATTGACGGGGGCATGGTAGCGCTAAGCATGCTTGAGCGAACCGTCGGTCCGGTCCGATCGCGGTAATAATCACGTTGTTGAGCGCTTGCATGGCGAATCGACAACGGTGTCCGCGCAGGCGGCACAATATGCGCTCACAAGGTGCGCGGTGCACCATCAAAGGAGACGTTCAGTGCCCAGTTCCCTCTCACGGCGCGCGCTGCTGCGCGCCGGCGTTGCCGTGCCCGTGCTGGCCGGCTGCCAGGCCTTCATGCCGGGATCCGCCGGCACGCTGCCCAGGTCCGAAGTCCGCGTCGACGCGCCGTTCACGATGCCCGCCATCGCCGTGCCCGATTTCTCGGGCGCGCCCCGCTTCGACATCGTGACGTACGGGGCAGTGCGCGGCGACCAGGCGGCGACCGGCACCGCGCTCGCGCGCGCCATCGCGGCGGCGCATGCGGCCGGCGGCGGTGTCGTCGTCGTCCCGGCGGGGACGTGGCCGACCGGCCCGATCCACCTGAAGAGCCACGTCGCGCTGCACGTGGAAGACGGCGCGACACTCCTCTTTTCGCCCGACCCGCGCGACTACCTGCCAGCCGTGTCCACGAGCTGGGAGGGACTCGAATGCATGAACTATTCGCCGCTCGTGTATGCATACGAGTGCGAGAACGTGGCGGTCACGGGCCGCGGCACCTTGCGCGCGCGGCTCGACGTGTGGAAGCAATGGTATGCGCGGCCGCAGGCGCACATGGATGCGCTGGTCGCGTTGTACAACATGGCGTGCCGCGACGGCGTGCCCGTGGAACGGCGCGACATGACGGCGGGCCAGGCCAACCTGCGTCCGCACTTCATCCAGTTCAACCGCTGCCGCCAGGTGCTCGTGGAAGACATCCACATCGTCGACAGCCCGTTCTGGGTGCTGCATCCCTACCTCTGCCGCGACGTCGTGATCCGCCGGGTCGACATCGCGGCGCACGGCCACAACAACGACGGCGTCGATCCGGAGATGAGCCGGAACGTGCTGATCGACCAGTGCACGTTCGACCAGGGCGACGACGCCGTGTCAGTGAAGTCCGGGCGCGACCGCGACGCGTGGCGCCTCGGCGTCCCGTCGCGCAATATCGTGATGCGCCGCTGCCGCATCAAGAATGGCCACCAGCTGATGGCGATCGGCAGCGAGCTGTCGGGCGGCGTGGAGAACGTGTTCGTCGACGACTGCCACTTCGATCACGCGGATTCCTCCGTGCCCAGCACCATCAACAACCTGCTGTACGTGAAGACGAACGAACGGCGCGGCGGCTTTGTCCGCAACATCCACATGACGAACGTGAGCGCCACCCGCATCAAGGGCGGCGTGCTTGCCGTCGAGACGGATGTGCTGTACCAATGGAAGACGCTCGTGCCCACGCTCGAGCGCCGCCTCACGCCGATCGAAGGCCTGTTCGTGTCCGGCATCCGCGTCGAGGATGCGGGCTTCGTCTGCCGCGTGAAGGGCGAGGCGGACCTGCCGGTGCGCGACATACGCTTGCGCGACGTGGCGGTGCGCACGGTGCGCGGGACGCCGGTCGTCACCGAGCACGTGCAAGGCTTCGACAACCGCGCGGACGTGCGGGCATGAGCGGCCGCCGTTTGTGCGCGGCGCTCGCCGCCGCCGTCCTCGCCTGCGTGCCCGCGGTCGCGCAGGAGCTGGGCATTCCGCAAGCGTCGGATACGGCAGCGCGCGCCGGGGACCGGGCGAACCGGGCCGACACGACATGGCTGATGGCCGCCGTGGCGCCCGGCCTGCCGGACCGCCTGAGCATCTTCCGTTCGGACGACGGCACGACCTTCGTCATGCAGGCGTCGGAAGCATATGCGCCGCCGCGCGGCATGTTGCGCGACCCGGCGCTCGTGCGCGACGGCGGCCGGTACCGGGTGGCGTACGTGGCAGGGGCCGGCAACGAGATCGGCTTCGCGCGCTCGAGCGACCTGAAACAGTGGACGTTCGAACGCACCGTGCCGATGCCGGGTCCCGTACGCGCGCCGCGCTGGGTGCGTGCGCGCGACGGCAGCCTGGAACTCGTCGTCGCGCTGCCGCGCGGGCCCGCGCTGCTGGCGCCGGAGACCGCGCCGGCGCCGCGTGCGTTGACGGGCCTGCAGGACAGGTACGAGGATGCGGCCATCGTCCAGGATGGCGGCGGTTACGTGGCGCTGGCGCGCCGGCGCGCGGACGGCGGCCTGGTACTGGCGCGGGCCGGCGACCTGGCGGGGCCGTGGACCGTCGAGCGGACGCTCGATGCGCTGGGCCTGGCGGCACCCGGCATCGGCCTCGCGCGCCGGCCGGACGGCAGCTGGCGCCTGGTCTTCGCCGACGCGGCGGGCCATGCGTGGCAGGCCGACAGCGCCGATGGCATGAAGACGTGGTCGGCGCAACGACCGCTGGCCGGCGTGGCGGCAGGCGTGGCCGCGCCGGACGTGCTGGCCGACCGTGCGCAGGACGTCGCCGCCGCCGTTCGCCCGCGCGGCAAGCCGCGGCAGGTCGGCTGGGACCCGTACTCGCTGATGGTCGGCGGCAAGCGGATCGTCGTGTGGTCCGGCGAGATCCACCCGTTCCGGCTGCCCGACCCCGCGCAGTGGCGCGACGTGATCCAGAAGATGAAGGCGGTCGGGTTCAACGGCGTGTCGTTCTATTTCGACTGGGGCTATCACTCGCCGGCGCCGGGCGTCTACGATTTTTCCGGCGTGCGCAACGTGGAGCGGGCGCTCGAGATCGCGGAAGAAGAGGGCATGTACGTGATCGCGCGCATGGGGCCGTACGTCAACGCGGAGCTGTCCGGCGGCGGTTTCCCCGGCTGGATGTTCCGCAACCGGGCGGAGGCGCGCACGGACGATCCGGCCTACCTGGCGGCCGTCGACGAATGGATGACGCAGATCGACGCCATCATCGCGCGCCACCAGGCGACGACGGGCGGCGGTACCGTGATCGCCTACCAGCTCGAGAATGAACTGGGCAAGGTGGAGCCGAAACACGTACGCCAGATGGCGCACCTGGCGGCGAAGGCGCGCGCGGACGGCATCACGGTGCCGCTGTTCCACAACGCTGCGGGCCGGCTGCCCGACTGGACGCCGGCGGCGTCGTCCGCGCCGTGGGCGAATCCGGGACCGGTGGACCTGTATGCGTTCGACGGCTATCCGGGCGGCGCCTGCGACGTCCACGCGAATCCGGCGGGCCCGAACAAGGCGCCGGACTGGGGCATCTACGCGGCGCCGGGACCGAAGGCGGGCGCGGCCAGCTCCCCCGGTACGCCCGGCTTCGTGGCGGAGATCGGGGCGGGCTGGTTCGACTACTGGGGCTCGAACGGCACGTACGCGTGCACGGCCCAACGCCAGGGCAAGGGCTACCAGCGCGTGTTCTACGGGACGAACCTGATGAACCGCATCACGCTCCACAACATCTACATGGCGTTCGGCGGCACGTCGTGGGGCTGGCTGCCGGGGCCCATCGTGTACACGTCGTACGACTACGGCGCCCCGATCGCGGAAGACCGCGGCCTGCGTCCGAAGGCGCTGGCGCTGAAGCAGCAGGGCATGTTCGTGCAGGCGGCCGCGCCGGTGCTCGCGCGCATGGACAAGGGCCCGGAGATCCGCACCACGAACCCGCGCGTGCGTCTCTACCACAACGTCAACACGGAGCTCGGCACGCACGTGCTGTTCGCCGTGCACGGCCCGTCCGACCTGCTGACGGACGATGCGTTCTCGTTCGACGTCACCACGCGCGACGGCACGTACACGATCGCAGCGCGCCTGAATGGCCAGGACGCGAAGATGCTGCTGGCCGATTACGCGCTGGAGCGCCAGCACCTCGTGTACGCCACGTCCGAACTGCAGGCGCAATTGCGCGACGGGGCGCGCGACGTCGTGCTGCTGCACGGCCGTGACGGCGAGAACGGCGAGACGGTGCTGCGCTATGCATCGGCACCGAAGGTCGAGGTATTGGCGGGCGACGTGCGCACGACGTTCGACGCGGCGCGCGGGGACCTGAAGCTCGCGTATGCGCACACGGGCCTGGCGCGCGTACGCATCACGGGTGGTGGACGCGCGCCGCTGCTGCTCCTGATCGCGGACGAGGGCACGTCGCAGCGCTTCTGGATGCAGGACACGCCGGCGGGCCGCGTCCTCGAACTGACGCCGGCGCTCGTGCGTGCCGCCGGCATCGAGGGCGGCCGGCTGCACCTGGCGGGCGATACGGCGGCCGCCAGTCCGCTCGAGATCTGGGGGCCGGAGATCGCCGGGGTCTCGTTCAACGGCGCCGCCCTGACGATGGCACGCCAGCCGGACGGCAGCCTGCGCAGCACCGTGCCGCTCGCCGGTCCGGTGCCCGTCGCCGTCCCGGACCTCCGCACCGTGGCGTGGACGCGGCGCATGGACAGTCCCGAGGCGCAGCCCGGCTTCGACGATGGCGCCTGGGTGCAGGCGGACAACCGGCCGTCGGCCGCGCAGACGTGGACGTTGCCGGAGCGCGGCCAGCCCACGCTCGCGATGAGCGACTACGGTTTCCATCATGGCGACGTGTGGTACCGCGGCCGCTTCGACGCCAGCGATCCCGCCGCGAACCGCCTGGAACTCTTCTATGGCGGCGGTGGCGCGGGCATGCTGCAGGCGTGGGTCGACGGCCGCTTCCTGGGCCAGCACGAGCTGGACACGGGCCGCTCGTTCCCGGAGACGACGGACACCGTGCGCTTCGACCTCGGCAAGCTCGCGCCGGGGCCGCACGTCGTCGCGGTCATGGTCCGCAACGATTCCCACAACTGGGACCTGATGGCGGACGACGCGCACCGCGAGGCGCGCGGCCTGATCGCGGCGTCGCTGACCTCGAAAGGGGGACGGCGGTTCGCCGTGCCGATCCGCTGGCGCATCCAGGGCAACCAGGGCGGCGAGGACATCGCCGACCGCGTGCGCGGTCCGTACAACGACGGTGGCCTGTACGGCGAACGGGCGGGCTGGCACCTGCCGGGTGCGCCGGGGCAGGGGTGGGCGCGCGCGCGGCCGGACGACGCGCCGCCGGCCCCGGGCACGTACTGGCTGCGCACGCAGGTGAAGCTGGACCTGCCGCGCGGGCACGACGTCCAGCTGGGCCTCGCGTTCGGCGACACCACGCGGCCGCGCTCCGGGCGCGAGAACCGCGCGCTCATCTTCGTCAACGGCTGGAATGTCGGGCAGTTCATCGCGCACGTCGGGCCGCAACGGGTGTTCGTGATCCCGCCGGGCATCCTCGACCCGCACGGCGACAATACGATCGCGCTCGCCGTCACGACGGACGGCGACCCGGCCAATGCGCTGGAACCGGTGCGGCTCGAGGTGTTGCGTGCCGTCCACGGTGGGGTGTCCGGCGACGCGGAAAAGGGGCGGGCCGGGCCGTAGTTGTTGAACTGTCAGTCACAAGACAACAACACCTGATAGTGTCTCGCGTGACAGTAAGCGGTCCGGGCCTTACAATGTTGCCTCACGAGAACATCGGCCGGACCTTTCCGGCCGCGCCGCGAGGATACAATTTAATGCTAGGGTTTGACGATATCGCACAATGGCGCGCGCGGATCTTCTCGCGCCTGTTGTCGATAGTGCTCGTCCTGGGCACCATCGCGGCGATTCCCAGTGCGGTCGTCGTGTTGCGTCAAGGCGTCTGGACCGTGGCCGCGATGGACGGCGCCGCGCTGGGCTGGCTGTTCGCCCTGTGGCGCCTGAAGCGCCTGCCGTACACCTTCCGCGTCCTGAACTTCCTCGCCATCATCTACATGGTGGCCATCTGCCTGATGCTGAACGTGGGGCCGGTCAGCCAGAACTACCTGATGGCGCCGCCCGTGATGGCGGCGATCCTGCTCGGGACCGGCCCGGCGCTGACGGCCCTCGCGGCCAGCGCCATCATCCTCATCCTCGGTATCGGCTACTTCCAGTCGTCGCTGGTGGACATGGGCCACGACCCGATCATCGTCGCGCTCCTCGTCGCGTTGAACTTCACGTGCGTGGGCGCGCTGCTGACGCTCACGTGCAGCACCTTGCTCAAGGGGTTATCGCGTTCGCTGGACGAAGTGCGCGGCTTCGCCAAATCGCTGGAGAGCGGGAAGGATGCGCTGCAGGCGGTGAACGCCGAACTGCGCCTGACGTCGGCCGCGCTGTCGCGCCTGAACGACATGGTGCTGATCGCGCGCGCCGTCGACACGCCGGACCGCGACCAGCCCATCATCTTCAGCAACGAAGCGTTCCAGCGCCGCACCGGCTACAGCGACGCCGACATCGTCGGCCGCAGCATGCGCGTGCTGCACGGGCCGGGCACGGATCCGGCCGTCGTCGAGCGCATCGTGGAGTCCATGCGCAGCGGCCAGCCGGCGACGGCGGAACTGGTCAACTACACCAAGTCCGGCGACCCCTATTGGGTCGAGATGGAACTCATGCCGTTCACGGACGACGCGGGCCGGATCAGCCACTGGGTCGTCGTCGGCCGCGACATCACGGAACGCCGCCATTCGGCCGACGCGATCCACCGCCTCGCTTACTACGACGTCCTCACGGGCCTGCCCAACCGGCGCCTGATGACGGAGCGCCTGGACGCCATGGTGGCATCGGCCAACGGGGGCCGCGGGCTCGGCGCCGTGCTGTACATCGACCTGGACAACTTCAAGCACGTGAACGACGCGCGCGGCCATGCGACGGGCGACGCGCTGCTCAAGCACACGGCGAAGAGCCTGGCCCACGTCGTGCGCAAGGGCGACACGGTGGCCCGTCTGGGCGGCGACGAATTCGTCGTGCTGCTCGACGGCCTCGGCACCGATCCCGCCGCCGCCACCGCCGCCGCGCTGTCGGTGTCGGACAAGATCCGCGTCGCCCTGGCCGACGACGTCGTCATCGACGACCAGAGCTACCATTCGACGGCCAGCATCGGCGTCGCGCTGCCCACGCGCCCCGGCCAGTCCGTGGCCGACCTGCTGCGCGATGCGGACCTGGCCATGTACCACGCCAAGGCGGCCGGCCGCAACGGCGTCGCCGTGTTCGAGACGCGGATGCTGGCCGCGGCCGAGCGCCAGCTGACGCTGGGCCGCGACCTCTCCGCGGCGCTCGACAACGGCGAGCTGTCCATGCACCTGCAGCTTCAGGTCGACCATGCGGGCGAGCCGGTGGGCGCCGAGATGCTGATGCGCTGGCGCCGCGCCGACGGCACGTTCGTCCCGCCCGACGTCTTCATCCCCGTGGCGGAAACGACCGGCATGATCGTCCCCCTCGGCCTGTGGGTGCTGCGCCAGGCCTGCGAGGCGCGCCTGGCGCTGGAGGCGGCCGGGCATCCGCTGCAACTGTCGATCAACGTCAGCCCGCGCCAGTTCCGCCAGCCCGAATTCGTCGCCCAGGTGCGCGCCGCGTTCGACGAATCGGGCGTGACGCCGCACGCGTTCGTGTTCGAGGTGACGGAAGGGCTGCTCGTCGAAGACTTCGACCTCATCACGGCCAAGATGCGCGAGCTGGCGGCGCTGGGCATCCGCTTCTCGATCGACGATTTCGGCACCGGCTATTCGAGCCTGGGCTACCTGAAGAAGATGCCGCTGTACGAACTGAAGATCGACAAGAGCTTCATGCGCGACACGCCGCACGACGCCAACGGCACGGCGATCGTGCAGACCATCCTCGCGATGGCCGATCACCTGGGCCTGCGCGTCGTCGCGGAGGGCATCGAGACGGAGGCGCAGGCGCGCTTCCTCGGCGAGAACGGGCGCCCGTGCATGCAGGGCTACCTGTATTGCCGGCCGTTGCCGCTGCCCGACCTGATCGCGCGCCTGGAGCGCGTGACATAACGTCGACCCACCCTGCGCCCGCGCCGGCCGCCGGGAACCCCTCGTCGAACGCCTGCGGCGACGCGTACGGCCTCCGTTAGTTGCTTTGGCGGCAACGGCCCGGTACACTGAGCCACGCTGATCTTTGCCCGCCACACCGACACAGGAACGTATTCGCAGGATGGAAATTTCTGGAGCACACCTCAAGGCGATGCGCGACCCGGCGCGCGTATTCCCGGTGGTCGCCCATCCTGAAGCTGTACGCAGTGCAATGGTATGGCACTGCCGATACAAGAGCCTCGACTCCCTGGCCGAGCTGCTTAATCTGGAAGAACTGGTCATCGGCACGTTTCCTGATGAATCGTTTGAATCGCTTGGAAGGCTGGAGATGCTGCGCTATCTACGCGTAGTGCACATGCCAGGGATTCGCGATCTCGGGCCGCTGGCCAGACTGGCGCGGCTGACATCACTCTCCTTGTCGACGCTTCCTGGCTGGGACGCGTCAGGGAAGACCACGACCATCCGGTCGCTCGAGCCGCTCACGGCAATCCCCGGGCTCGCCCATGTGGAACTTTTTGGTATCTGCCCGCCGGACAAACTGCTCGTTCCCCTCGAGGCGTGCAAAGGTCTCCAGACGGCCCGGGTCTCGCAATACCCTCAAGCCGAAATAGACCGCTTCTTCCGCCAGACTGGCGTCGCCAATCAGTTCAACCCGGACCCATCCATTTCGTAAGTCATCGACGAACGCTCAACCATATGAATTGTCCAGTAACGAGTCTGCCAATATATCAAGTCGACGCATTCACCAGCCGGCTGTTTGGAGGAAACCCCGCTGCCGTGATCTTGATGAACACGTTTCCGGACGATGGGCTGCTACGCCGGATTGCGGCGGAAAACAACGTCCCGGAAACTGCCTTTCTGGTCCCGGACGGCGACAATTACCGCCTGCGCTGGTTCACGCCGACGGTCGAGGTGCCGCTGTGCGGCCATGCTACGCTTGCAAGCGCCGCAGTCGTCATGGAGCGGCTACAGCCAGGACGCACAATGGTGACGTTCGATTCGGCGAGCGGCCCTCTGACCGTCAAGCGCATGGGCGATCGATATGTGATGAATTTTCCGGTACGCGTGCCGCGATCGATCCCGCTTCCGGAGGGGCTCACTGAAGCACTGGGAATCGAGCCGGTGGAGATGCTCGACGACGGTTTTAATTACATCGCGGTCCTGCACGATTTTGAGGCGGTACGTAGCCTGACACCGGACATGGCTGCGATCGCGCGGCTCGACCGTCCGGGCGTCGTCGTGACCGCTCGGGGAGACCAGCGGTGGGATTGCGTGAGCCGCTATTTTGCGCCGGCTAAAGGGATACCGGAAGATCCGGTTACGGGCGGAGCGCATTGCGGGCTCGCGCCGTATTGGAGTGCCCGCCTGGGAAAGCGTGAGCTCCGCGCATACCAGGCTTCCGCTCGTGGTGGCGAGCTTGTATGCCGGGTCGTCGGAAACCGTGTCGAGTTGGAAGGCGCTTGTGTGTTTTATTTGGAAGGCAAGATTGGTGTCCCCGTCGATCAGGGCTCCGGAAGCGCCTGAATGAACGTATCCCGGCGTGAACGCGAGACGTTAACAGGGCCGGCGGCGGTAGGTATCGTCGTGGGCATCTTCTGCGCAGCATTCACGGTCGCTTTTGACAGTGATTACGGGGGAGCGCTTGCGTCCTCCTCGTCGACAACGCGCGACGCGATGCTGAGTCTTGTCGCTGGTTTTGTGCTGGCGTTCGTCCCCTTCGGTTTGGTACCCGTGCTGGTCGGACGAGTCAGGTCCGGTGCCGGAAACAAGGGCGGCTGACAGCAGGTTCAACCCGACAGCCACGCGAATATCAGGTTCGCATCGGCTCGCAAGCGGCCCTTCGGGCTGCGGTCCTTCGTCATTTGTTTCAATGAACGGTGAGTCACCGTACTGAATCTCGCAAGCGGAAGGCTTACCGTCATGCAGGTGACCCGCTCCGTTTCAGTCCGAGGAAATGATATGAACCCTACCGCTCACGAGATGCACGAATCCGAAGCCCGCGCAGCGACCGCCGCGATGGAAACGAACGCGCAATTCGACGTATTGAAATCACGGGCTTCGGACGTGCTTTCCTCGCCGTACGTGCGCGGCGCCGCGGTACTGGGTATCGCGGCTGGGGGGTATGCGCTCCTCAGGCGCAAGAAGGCCCCTGTACCGGATGTGGCACCGGAACGCCACGACCACCTTGGCGGAATGCTGAAGGCAGGTAGCTTGCTTGTTTCCCTGGCAGCGTCCATTGCCTCGGCCAGGCACAATGCCGGTGACGAACCATCCGCCCCGGTCCAGAAAGGAACGGCCTATGTGCCGACGCGTGCGGAGGAAAGCAGATCCGACGCGAAGATCGCGGAACCATCCACAAGCGCGCCGCCACGCCCGATGTTCGAACACACCTCGGGGAGCTGGATCGGCAGGCAGTGGCAAATCTTCGTGGCGGCGGCAAACGCCTGGATCGATGATTACGCGCCGAGCATGGGGGCGGCGCTTTCGTATTACACGCTGTTTTCCCTCGCACCGCTGCTGGTCCTGATCATCGCGATCGCCGGGACGGTATTTGGACAGGACGCCGCACAAGGCGCAATCATTGCGCAGCTTCAGGGCATCATGGGCAAGGAAGGCGCAGCGGCCGTGCAGGGTTTGCTGCAAGCTGCGCGCGAACCGTCCACCGGGATCGTCGCCAGTATCGTCGGCGGTTTTCTTGTGCTGCTGGGCGCAACGGCCACGTTTGCCGAGCTGCAAACGGACCTGGACCGCATCTGGCGGGTACCGGCGAAAGCGAAACCGGCGGGTATCTGGGGATGGCTGCGCGGCCGCGTGTTGTCCTTCGGGCTGGTTCTCGGATTTGCTTTCATGCTGATGATTTCACTCGTCGTCAGCGCCGCGCTCGCAGCGACGAGCGATTGGCTGGGCGGGGGCAATGCGGTGGAAAGCGTTCTGGCAAGCGTATTGAATTTCATCGCGTCGCTCGCCCTCTTCACGGTTCTGTTTGCGATGATCTACAAGATCATGCCGACTGCCAGGATATCCTGGCACGATGTGTGGATGGGGGCCGCAGTCACGGCATTGCTCTTCAACATCGGCAAATCACTGATCGGGTTGTACCTTGCCAAATCGAGCGTGGCCACGGGCTTTGGCGCAGCCGGCTCGTTCGTCATCCTCGTCGCGTGGTTCTACTATTCGGCGCAGATTTTCCTGTTTGGCGCCGAATACACGTGGGTGTACGCCAACAGCAAGGTACGGAACGGGTAGGTCGGGCCGGCGCGCATCGCGGGCGCGGGCATCATCCGAGCGCAGCACGCCAGCGGGCCCGGTAGGCCGCCAGTCCCGCCGGCGCGCGTGCCGCGATCGCGCTGCTGGCGCCCGGCGGCGCCGCGTCGCGGTAGCGCAGCATCCAGCCGCCGCACGTGGTGCCGCTCGCATCGTCCGAATACGACACCGGCTGCTGCGGGCGCAGCGCCCCGAGCAGGGGGCCGAACCACGGGTTCGACGTAAAACTGCCTTCGACGGCGAGCGGACCGGCGGCCCCGAGCGCGTCGAGGCAGTAATCCGTCATCAGCACGCAGTACAGCGTCGCGAGCGCATAGCGTTCCTGCGCGTCCGCGGGCGGCGGGCCCTCGATGCTGCCGCTGCGGCCCGCGAACGGACCACCGGTCGCGGCGAAGCACGGCAGCGCCAGAGTGCCTTGCGCGACGAGGCGTTCGATCGTATCGAAGCCGCAGGGCGCCGGTGTGGCGCCCGCCAGTTCGCCGAATTCGCGACCGCCCATGAAGCGCATGCACGCGACAGGCCGGCCCAGCGCGTTCGTGTTGGCGAGCATGTCGTCTTGCTCGCGCAGCCCGTCCAGCGGGGTGCCGAAGGCCGCGGCGATCATCCACGTGCCCGTCGACAGCACGGTGCCCTCGGCGCGGCCGAGGTAGCGCAGCAGCGAGGCATTGCTGTCGTGGATGCCGCACAGGACCTGGCAGTCCGCCGGCAGCCACGTGGCGGCCGCGACCTCGGGCCGCAGCGTGCCCAGCGCCGCGTGCGCGGGCGCGAGCGGCGGCATCAGGCCCGTCCAGCCCATGCGGCCGACGAGGCTCGAATACGCCTGGGTGCGCGGGTTCCACAGGTCCGTGTGGCAACCCAGCGACGTCGCTTCCGACGCCGCCACGCCGCACAGGCGCCAGGCCCAGTACTGCGGATACATGAGGATGTGCTGCGTGCGCGCGAACTCGCGCGGGAAGCGTGCCTGCAGCCATGCGAGCTGGCGGCCCAGGTTCAGGCCCGCCGGCAGGCGCGGGGACAGCGTCTCGTCGTAGGACGGACCGTCGTACTCGACGCCGGGAAGCTCCGCCTCGTAGTCGAGCACGGGCAGCACGAGGCCCGCAGCGTCGACCAGCGCGGCGGTGGCCCCGTGCGTGACGGGCACGATGGCCGACACGTGCGCCCGCGCGGCAAACGCGCGGCACGTGGCGAGCAGCCAGTCCCACAGGCCGTCCGTGTCGAGGTGCGCGTAGGGTCCATCCGCAAGCACCGCGTTCGGGCGGCGCTGCTCCGAGAGGACCTTGCCGGCGGCATCGATCAGCGCGAGCTTCGCGTTCGTCTTGCCGATGTCGAGGACGATCAGGGCGTCCGGCATCATGCGCTCCGCGCGCGCCGCATGCGCAGGAGCTTCGGCAGCGCGATGGTCGCGAGCAGCAGCACGCCCACGACGATCGTCATGTAGATGCCGGGGATGTTGGCGAGCGCCAGCCCGTACGTGACGGTGCCCATCGTGAGCACGGCCAGCATCACGCCGGCGATGGTGCCGGCGCCGCCCGCGATGCTGACGCCGCCCAGGATCACCATCGTGATCACTTCCAGCTCCCAGCCGGTGGCGATGTTCGGGCGCGTGCTGCCGATGCGGCCCGTGAGCAGGAAGGCGGCCAGGCCGGCCATCGCGCCCGTCAGCATGAACAGCGCGAGACGGTAGCGGTCGACGGCGATGCCGGAAAAGCGCGCCGCCTCCGGGTTGTTGCCGATGGCGTAGATGCGGCGGCCCCACGTCGTCGTGTGCAGCAGCACGGCGAACAGCGCGGCGCACACGAGCAGCACGACGAATTCGCGCGGCACGATGCCGAAGAAGTAGCCCTGGCCCCAGTCGGCCATCAGCTGCGGATAGCCGGTGAACGCCTTGTCGCCCAGGACGACGCTGGCGAGGCCGCGGTACAGCGACACGGTGCCGATCGTGATGACGATCGACGGCAGCGCGAAGCGCGTGACGAGCACGCCGTTCAGGAAGCCGCACGCGGTGCCCGTGGCCAGCGCGACGAGCGGCAGGCTCTCGGCCGGAAAGCCGGCGCCTTTCGCCAGGCCCATCGCGACCGACGACAGCGCGAGGGTGCCGGCGACCGAGATGTCGATCTCGCGGCAGATGATCAACAAGGCCATCGGCAGTGCGATCAAGGCCTTCTCGCTGAAGTTCTGCGTGCCGTCCAGCAGGTTGTACAGGTCGAGGAAGTGCGGCAGCGCGATGCTGTTCGCGACGAAGACCGCGACGAACAGCATGGCCAGCAGGCTTTCCCAGCGCCCGAGGATCGTTTTCAGGCGCGGGGTTTCGCGGTCGAGGATCGTGTAGCGCGACGTTTTTTCAGTTTGCATCGTGGTGGTCGGGTTCACGCGGCACTCCGTTCGGGTTGGGCGTCCGTGCCATGCAGCGGCAGGATTTGGCGGCTGCGGCGGCCGGCGCCGCGGGCGTTGATCAGGACGGCGACGAGGATCACGAGGCCGGTGAGGGCGCTTTGCCAGAACGGCGACACCTGCAGCACGGGCAGCGCGTTGCCGATCACGGTGAGGAACAAAGCGCCGAGCGTCGCGCCGAGCACCGTGCCGACGCCGCCGCCAATGGAGACGCCGCCGATCACGCACGCGGCGATCACGGTGAATTCGAAGCCATAGGCGATTTCCGTGTAGGCGACGGCATAGCGCGCCACCCACAGGTAGCCGCACAAGCCGGCGACGGCACCGGACAGCGCGTAAGTCCCGAGCAGGCGCTTGTGGCTCGGGATGCCGATATATCCCGCGCATTGCGGCGCGTTGCCGATGGCGTACAGGTCGCGTCCGAAGCGTGTGCTGCGTGCGATCCAGGCCATGAGCGCGAGCGTCGCCGCCGCGATCCATACCAGGTGCGGGAGGCCCAGCAGGCGGTCGAGCGGGAACGCGATGAAGTGAGGCGGCATCTGGTGCGCGGATACCCACGCGCCGCCGGACAGCACGAACACGGCGCCCCGGTAGACGCTCATCGTGCCCAGGGTGACGACGATCGGCGGCAGTTCCAGATAGCCGATCAGCCAGCCGTTGACGAGACCGAGGGCCAGGCCGACGGCGACGGCCGCCAGCATGATCAGCGGCAGCGGCAGGCCGGGGTAGTGCGCGCCCAGCATCGCGGCGACCATGCCGGACAGCGCCAGGTTCGAGGCGACCGACAGGTCGACGCCGCGCGTGACGATGACGAGCATCTGCGTCAGCGCCAGCATCACGAGCAGCGTGCTGTCCGTGACGAGGTTGGCGAGCGAGCCGGCCGACAGGAAGACCGGTGCGCGCAGGCCGACGGCCACGACGAGCAGCACGACCATCGCCGCCAGCAGCGGTTCGCGTTGTTTCAGGACGTTCATGCGGCCTCCAGGGTCAGGCCGGACGCGGCGGCGACGACCGATTCCGGCGTCGCTTCGCCTCGCAGGAACTCGCGCTGCACGCGGCCGTGGTGCATGACGACGATGCGGTCCGCCATGCCCAGCACTTCCGGCAGTTCGGACGACACGAGGATCACGGACAGCCCGCGTGCCACGAGCTGGCCGATGAAGCGGTGCACGGCCGCCTTCGAGCCGATGTCGATGCCCTTGGTCGGCTCGTCGAGGATGATCACTTTCGGGTCCGTCGCGAGCCATTTGCCGAGGACGACCTTTTGCTGGTTGCCGCCCGAGAGCTCGGCCACGTGCTGCGTCAGGTGGCTCGCCTTGAGTTCCAGCTGTTCCGCGAAGTGGCGCGCGATGGTCGCTTCCTGCTTGCCGCGGCCGCGCAGGAAGAAGCCGATACGCGACAGGATCGGCAGGGTGATGTTGTGCTGGATCGGCATCGTCAGGTGCGCACCGTGGTGCTGGCGGTCTTCCGGCACGTAGGCCATGCCCAGTGCGATGGCTTCGCTGGGCGAGCGCGCCATCACGGGCCGGCCGTCCAGCGTGACGCAGCCGGAGACGCCCGGCGTAAGGCCGAACAGCGCCTGCATCACCTCGGAGCGGCCCGCGCCCACGAGGCCATAGAAGCCGAGGATCTCGCCGCGGCGCAAGGTAAAACTGACGTCGTCGAATTCGGTGGGGTGGGACAGGTTCTGCACGACGAGCAGCGGCTCGCCGATCTCGGCGTCAAGCTTCGGATACGCCTGGTGCACGGTGCGGCCGACCATCAGCGCGACGAGTTCCTGTTCCGTGATGTCGGCCAGGCGCCCCTCGGCGACGAACTGGCCGTCGCGCAGCACGGTGTAGCGGTCGGCGACTTCGAAGATCTCGTCGAACTTGTGCGAGATGAAGATGACGGCAGTGCCGGCGGCCTTCAGTTGGTCGATGATGCGGTACAGCTCCCGGATCTCGCGCTGCGACAGCGCGGCCGTCGGTTCGTCCATGATGACGACGCGCGCATCCTGGGCGAGTGCGCGCGCGATCTCGACGAAGTGGCGCTGCGCGACCGACAGGTCTTTTACGCGCGCCTTCACGGGCAGCGCGACTTCCAGGCGCGCGAACAGGGCTTCCGCCTCGCGCTCGATCCGCGCCCAGTCGATACGCCCCGCCCGTACGGGCTGGCGGCCGACGTAGATGTTCTCGGCGACGGAGAGTTCGTCGAACATGACGGTCTCCTGGTGCACGGCGGTGATGCCGGCGGCCATCGCTTCCTGCGGGCTCGCGAACGTCACGGGTTTGCCGTCGAGGGACAACGTGCCGGCGTCCGGGCGGTAGATGCCCGTGAGGGTCTTCACGAGCGTGGACTTGCCGGCGCCGTTCTCGCCGACGAGCGCCATGCATTCGCCGGCGCGGATCGTGATGTTCACGCCGTTCAGGGCATGGATGCCGTTGAAGCGCTTGCTGATGCCGGTCAGTTGGAGGACCGGGGGTGTTTGGGTGGCTGGCATAGGGGAATGCGTGTTTTGTTGGCGCATGCCCGTCGTTCCCGCGCAGGCGGGAACCCAAGTTTGTCAGTGGACCGCTAGCTGAAATTGGGTCCCTGCCTTCGCAGGGACGACGGTTTTGGGGTGTACGGCTTAGAACAATTTCGCGAACTTGTCGACGTTTTCCGCGTTATAGGTGAACGGCGGTCCCAGCGCCGCCTCGCCATTGGCATCCAGCGTCACGCTGCCCAGCCGTCCGACGGATACGCTGGCCCCGGGTTTCGACTCCGCCTTGCCCTTCACGAACTGGTCGGCCGCGTAGGTGGCGGCGTAGCCCAGGTCGATCGGATTCCAGATCGCGAATTCCTTCACGGCGCCGCTTTTCACGTGGCCCGCCATTTCGGACGGCAGGCCGAGACCCGTCACGTAGACCTTGCCGACGAGGTGTTCGTCCGCCACGGCCTTGCTGGCCGCGACGATGCCGACGGTGGTCGGCGCGATGATCGCCTTCAGCTGCGGATGGCTGCGCAGCAGGCCGATCGCCTCGCGGTAGCTTTTATCCGACTGGTCGTCGCCGTACACGGTGGCCACCAGCCTGATCTTCGAATACTCGGGTCGTTCCAGTACCTTCTTCATCACGCCGATCCAGATGTTCTGGTTCGTCGCCTGGGCGGAAGCCGAGAGGATCGCGATCTCGCCCGCGCCCCCGATCTCGTCGGCTGCCATCTGGATCTGCTTCTCGCCGATCAGTTGCGCGTTCGACGGATTCAGTTGCATCTGCCGGCCTTCGGGCGCGAGGCCGCTGTCGAACGAGACGACCTTGATCCCGCGCTGCATCGCCTTCTTCGCGATCGGCACCAGCGCGTTCGGGTCGTTCGCCGAGATGACGATCGCGTCGACCTTCTGGCTGATCAGCGAGTTGATGATCTCGATCTGGCCTTCGGCGCTGGGCGTCGTCGGACCTGTATAGATCACTTCGACGTCGCCGAGCTGTTTTGCCGCTTCGTCGGCGCCCGTGTGGGCCGCGTCGAAGAAGCCGTTGCCGAGGCTTTTCACGACCATCGCGATGCGCGTCTTCTCCGGCTTTTTCTCGGCGCAGCCGGCGACGCCGGCCAGGACGCCGACCGCCGCCAGTGCGAGCAGGGTGGTTTTAAGCTTCAATGTGCGGCCTCCAGTTGCGCGTCCAGCCGCGGGTCGAGCTGCGCGTCCAGGTGGAACAGCGCGGCGGATTGCAGGTCGAACTGCGGATTAAAAAAAGGCGCCCCGACGTTCGGCGCCACTTCGTCCGGTTCGACGGTGACGACCTTGACGCCGTACTGCTCGAGCGTCTGCACGGCCTTGTCGGAGGCGCCGGTGTCCGTGATGACGGTCGATACGCGATCGAGGCCGCACAGGATCAGGCCCGCCTTGCGCGCGAACTTGGAACTGTCCGCCAGCACGATCAGTTCTTCCGCCTGGCTGATCAAACGCTTCTCCGCCTGGATCAGCAACGGGTCCGCTTCCATCAGGCCGAGCAGCGACAGGCCGTAGACGCTCATGAACATCTTGCCGGCGTAGTGGTGCTGGGTGATGTCGTTGTCGAACGGGGACAGGATCACGTTCTGCTCGCGGTAGACCTTGCCGCCGGGGACGATGATCTCGTTCTCGCTCGAGACGAGCAGGCGCTCGGCCATCAGGAACGAATTGGTCAGGATCTTGAGGTGTTTGTCGGCCAGGAACTCGGCCATCATGAACGTCGTGGTGCCGCCGTTGATGATGATCGTTTCGCCGTCCGTGCACATGCCGGCCGCGTGGCGGGCGATGGCCCGTTTGCGGGCGGCGTAGCACTGGATATTGTTCTGGAACGTTTCGCTCGACAGCGGGAACTGGCGCTTCTTGGGAAGCAGGTTCTCGGCGCCGCCGCGGGTGCGGGTGAGCAGGTTGCGGGCTGCGAGCCAGCTGATGTCGCGCCGGACCGTCGCCGGTGACGCGTTGAGCCATTCGACGAGCTGCTGGACCGTCGCCGTCTGGTGCTCGGCGAGCAGTTTCAGCAAACGCTTGCGGCGTTTGTGATTCACCATGTGTCTCCTCCTATGCCGTTTGTGTAGTTGTGCGGCGGGGACAGCGTCGTACCGTGGGTCGCGCCGTCTGGGAAAAAGAGTAATGAGGAGTTGAAAGGCCGTCAATCGTTAAATGATCAAACGATTGATTATTTGGCCGCCGCGGCGCGCTCAAATGCGCGTTTCGATCAACTAAATGATTAAATCGCTCTTGGTCACGATGTTGATCGATTCCGCGTTGACACTGCTTGGGCCGCTGAATTCTACTGTGCCGGATGCCGCGACCGTGGTCCACGGCGCGGGCCAGACGACACACAACGCAAACACATGGAGACGTATTTATGGGTGCAATGAGCGCTACCTCCCACAAGGAACCGATCACGTCGCGCTGGGACGACCAGCACGCCGCCACGCTGAGCGAGCCTGAACTGCTGCTGTACCGTTCCAATCTGCTCGGTTCCGACCTGCGCATCACGAACTTCGGTGGCGGCAATACGTCGGCCAAGATCGTCATGACGGATCCGCTCACGGGCGGGCAGGTCGACGTGCTGTGGGTGAAGGGCTCCGGCGGCGACCTGGGTTCGATCAAGCTGGACGGCTTCTCGACCCTGTACATGGACAAGCTGCAGGCGCTGAAACAGCGCTACCGCGGCCTGGAACACGAGGACGAGATGGTCGGCTACCTGCCGCACTGCACGTTCGACCTGAACCCGCGCGCCGCGTCGATCGACACGCCGCTGCACGCCTACATCGACCGCCGCCACGTCGACCACATGCACCCGGATGCCGTCATCGCGATCGCCGCGTGCAGGAACAGCCGCGCGCTGACCGAAAAGATCTTCGAAGGCGAACTGGGTTGGCTGCCGTGGCAGCGTCCCGGCTACGATCTCGGCCTGAAGCTGGAACAACTCTCGCGGGAACAGCCGCAGCTGAAGGGCATCATCCTCGAGGGCCACGGCCTGTTCACGTGGGGCGATACCGCCAAGTCGTGCTACGAGACGACGCTCGCCATGATCAAGCGCGCCGAGGAATGGCTGGCGGCGAACGTCAGGCAGCCCGTGTTCGGCGGCCAGGTCGCCCAGGCGCTGCCGGCCGACCAGCGTGCGGCCCTCGTCGCCCGCCTGATGCCGCTGCTGCGCGGGAAGATCAGCCAGCAGGAGTTCAAGCTGGGCCATTTCGACGATTCCGACGCCGTGCTGGAATTCGTCTGCAGTGCCGACCTCGCGCCGCTGGCCGCGCTGGGCACGTCCTGCCCGGACCACTTCCTGCGCACGAAGATCCGCCCGCTGGTGCTGGACTTCGATCCGGCCGCGCCCGATTTCGATCGTCTCGGTGGCCGGTCTCGATCAGGCGCTGAGCGATTACCGCGCCGACTACACCGCGTACTACGAGCGCTGCAAGCGCGACACGTCGCCGAAGATCCGCGACGCCAACCCGATCATCTACCTGATCCCGGGCGTGGGCATGCTGTCCTTCGCGAAGGACAAGGCCACGGCGCGCATCGCCGGCGAATTCTACGTCAATGCGATCAACGTGATGCGCGGCGCGAACGGTGTCGACGAGTACGTCGGCCTGCCGGAACAGGAAGCGTTCGACATCGAATACTGGCTGCTGGAAGAAGCGAAACTGCAGCGCATGCCGAAGCCGAAGAGCCTCGCGGGCCGCATCGCGCTGGTGACCGGTGGCGCGGGCGGCATCGGCCAGGCCGTGGCGCGCCAGCTGCTGCAGGAAGGCGCATGCGTGATGCTGACCGATATCGACGCCGAAGCGCTGGCAGGCGCCCGGGACAACCTCGTCAAGGTCGCCGGCAAGGACAACGTCGCGACCGTGCAGGCCAACATCACGAGCGAGGAGGAAGTGGGCGGCATCCTGTCCGCCGCCGCGCTGCGCTTCGGTGGCGTCGACCTGCTCGTGTCGAACGCGGGCATCGCCTCCGCCGCGCCGCTGGACGAGACGTCGCTGGAGGTCTGGAAGCGCAACCAGGACATCCTCGTGACGGGCTACTTCCTCGTGTCGCGCAACGCGTTCCGGATCATGAAGCAGCAGAAGCTGGGCGGCAGCATCGTCTTCGTGGGCAGCAAGAACGGCCTCGTCGCATCGGCCGGCGCATCGGCGTACTGCACGGCGAAGGCGGCCGAGATCCACCTGGCCCGCTGCATCGCGCTGGAAGGCGCGGAACACGGCATCCGCGTCAACGTCGTCAATCCGGACGCCGTCATCCGCGGTTCGCGCATCTGGGACGGCAAGTGGAAGGAAGAGCGTGCCGCGTCGAACAAGATCGACACGGACGACGTCGAGGAGTTCTACCGCAAGCGCAGCATGCTCAAGAAGAGCGTGTTCCCGGAAGATATCGCGGAAGCCGTGTATTTCTTCGTCAGCGAGAAGTCGGGCAAGAGCACGGGTAACGTGCTGAACGTGGATGCCGGCAACGCGGCCGCATTCACGCGATAATATCAATTCAGAAGAACAGCGGCACCGCCGGGCGCGGTGCCGCGACGACAGGAGACAACATGACGACCCTCATCGATGCCGGTCTGGTGGCCGACCATAACGCGCAGCTGGCCCCCCAACTGGAAGCCGACTACGAGGCGCTCAAAGGCATGCTGGCCCGCCGCGGCCAGGATATCGAGGCATTGACGGCCCTCGCGCAGCGCTTCGCGGTCGCGGTCCCCAGCTGGGGCGTGGGCACGGGCGGCACCCGCTTCGCGCGCTTCGCGGGCCGCGGCGAACCGCGCAACGTGTTCGAAAAACTGGACGACTGCGCCGTCATCAACGAGCTGACCCGCGCCACGCCGGCGGTTTCTCCGCACTTTCCGTGGGACCGCCCGACCGATGCGAAGGAGCTGCGCCAGAAGGCCGACGACCTGGGCCTCGCGTTCGACGCCGTCAACTCGAACACCTTCCAGGACCAGCAGAACCAGGAACACACGTATAAATACGGCAGCCTGACGGCGAACAGCAGCGCCACGCGCGCGCAGGCCGTGAAACACAACATCGAATGCATCGAACTGGGGCGCGAACTCGGCTCGAAGGCGCTGACGGTATGGGTCGGCGACGGCGCCAACTTCCCCGGCCAGCACAACCTGCGCGGCGCGCTGGAGCGCTACCTGGACAGCATGCGCGAGATCTACGCCGCACTGCCGGACGACTGGAACGTCTTCATCGAACATAAGCTGTTCGAGCCGGCGTTCTACGCGACGACCATCGCCGACTGGGGCACGAGCTTCGCGTGCGCGACGGCGCTGGGCCCGAAGGCGAAATGCCTCGTCGACCTGGGCCACCATGCGCCGAACACGAACATCGAAATGATCGTCGCGCGCCTGGCGCAGTTCGGCAAGCTGGGCGGCTTCCACTTCAACGACAGTAAATACGGCGACGACGACCTGGATTCCGGGTCGATCAACCCGTTCCAGCTGTTCCTGGTCTTCAACGAGCTGGCCGACGCGGCGCTGCGCGAAGGCCCGGCGTTCAAGCCGGCGTACATGCTGGACCAGTCGCACAATGTGACGGACCCGATCGAGAGCCTGATGAACAGCGCCGTCGAAGTACAGCGCGCTTACGTGCAGGCCGCGCTCGTCGACCGCGCGCAACTGGCGGAGTTCCAGGAATCGAACGACGTGCTGCTGTCGGCGCAGGCGCTGAAACAGGCGTTCCGCACCGACGTGTCGCCCATTCTGGCGATGGCACGCGTGCGCTCGGGCGGCGCGGCGGATCCGGTGGCGTGCTATCGGGCCAGCGGGTATCGGGACAAGGTCGCGAGCGCGCGGCCGGCCAAGGCGGGGGCGAGCAGCAGCGGGATCGTGTGAATAACCGTCGCCCCCGCGCAGGCGGGGGGCCAATTTTGCGCGTGTTCACGCAACACTTGGGTTCCCGCCTGCGCGGGAACGACGTTGGTTATTGATCAGTCGCTCCAGGAGTCCCCCCATGAGCAAGCCCTTGCTGGCGCTCGCCCTGTCGTGCGCCTTCGCCGCGCACGCGGCCGGCCCGTCCACGACGTTCGCCGACGTCGCCCAACACCTGCAGTCCCCCCCGCCCGACGCACGCCCCATGATGCGTTGGTGGTGGTTCGGCCCCGCCGTCGTCAAGCCCGAGCTGGAGCGCGAGATCCTCGCGATGAAGGCCGGCGGCATCGGCGGTTTCGAGATCCAGCCCGTGTACCCGATGGAGCTCGACGATGCCGCGCGCGGCATCCACAACGTCCCGTATCTGTCTCCCGAATTCCTCGATGCGGTGAGCTTCGCCAACCGCACGGGCCGCGCCAACGGCATGCGCGTCGACATGACCCTGGCCAGCGGCTGGCCGTACGGTGGGCCGCAAGTCACGGTCGGCGAGGCCGCGGCGCGGCTGCGCCAGGCCGTCGTCGACGTGCCGGTCGGCGCGGCGAGCTTCCCGCTGCCGGCCATCATGAACGGCGAGAAGCTTATCGCGGCCTTCATCGGCTCGGGCGTCGATCCGGCGGCGCTGACACCGCTGCAGGTCCAGGCTGGCGCCGACGGCCGCGCGGCCATCGCGCCGGCCGACGCGCCCCGCAAGGTCGTCGTGTACATCGCCAGCCGCACGGGCCAGCAGGTCAAGCGTGCGGCGCTGGGCGCGGAAGGCTTCGTGCTCGACCACCTGAGCCGCAAGGCTGTCGACCATCACCTCGCCACCGTCGCCGAGCCCCTGATGAAAGCGTTCGGCGATACGCCGCCGTATGCCGTATTCTCGGACAGCCTGGAGGTCTACAACACCGACTGGACCGATGATTTCGCGGCGGAGTTCAAGCGCCGGCGCGGCTACGACATCGTGCCGCACCTGCCGGCCGTGTTCACGGGGCAGGGGCCGGATGCCCCCGCGCTGCGCCGCGACTGGGCGCTGACGCAGACGGAGCTCGTCAACGAGCGCTATCTGACGCCGATCGACGCCTGGGCGAAGAAACACGGCACGCAATTCCGCTCGCAGACGTATGGCGAACCGGCCGTGTCGCTGTCCAGCAACCGCCTGGTCGCGCTGCCCGAAGGAGAAGGGCCGCAGTTCCGCGAATTCTCGTTTACGCGCCTCGCCACGTCGGCGGGCCACCTGTATGGCCGGCCCGTGATCTCGGCCGAGACATGGACATGGCTCCATTCGCCCGCATTCGCCGCGACGCCGCTGGACATGAAGGTGGAAGCGGACCGCATGCTGCTGGAAGGCGTGAACCAGTTCATCGGCCACGGCTGGCCGTACACGCCGCCCGGCACGATCGAACCCGGCTACGCGTTCTACGCGGCCGCCGTGTTCAACGACCACAACCCGTGGTGGAACGTGATGCCGGACGTGACGGGCTACCTCACCCGTATGAGCTGGCTGATGCGCCAGGGCGAGCCCGCGAACCAGGTCGCCGTGCTGCTGCCGAACGACGACGTGTACGCGGCCCTCGTGCCGGGCAAGGTGTCGCTGTCGGCCGAGATGCACACGCACGTGACGCCGGCGCTGACGGCACAGATCCTCGACGCGGGCCAGAACCTCGACTACACCGATGCCGAGGCGATCCTGGCACTGGGCGTGCGCCATCCGGTGCTCGTGCTGCCGCATGTGATGCGGCTCGCGCCCGAGGTGATCGACAAGCTGGCGGCGTTCGTGCGCGGCGGTGGGCACATCATCGCGGTGGGTGGCGCGCCGTCGCTGGCGCCCGGCTATCGCGATGCGGCGCGCGTGTCCGCGGCCGTGGCGGCGAAGGCGCAGGCGCTGTTCGCGAGCCCGAACGTGCATACCGTCGCGAACGACGATGCCGTCGGCGCCGCGCTGCGGGCCGTGCTGGCGCCGGACATGAAGCTGTCGGCGCAGGCATCCGACGTCGGCTTCGTGCGCCGCAAGCTGCGCGACGCGGACATCTATTTCATCGCCAATACCAGCAACCGGCCCGTGCATGCGCAGGCGTCGTTCGCGGCGGTGCGCAAGGCGGCCGCGTGGATCGATCCGGACAGCGGCCGCATGACGGCGGCCACGTTGCCGGCGTCGCTCGACCTGGCACCGTACGAATCGCGCGTGCTCGTGCTGGCGGATGCGCTGCCGTCGGCGCCGGCGCCGGTAGCCGCCACGATGGAGATCGCGGACCTGGGCCGCGACTGGAGCCTGCGCTTCCCCGGCAAGGCGCAGGCGCAACGTCTCGCCGCGCTGCGCTCGTGGACGGACGACGAGGCGACCCGCTACTTCTCGGGCGTCGCCACCTACGAAAAAGACGTCGAGCTCACGGCGGCGCAACTGCGCTCGCCACGGCTCGTGCTGGATTTCGGGACCGGCACGCCGCTGGAATCGGCACCGAAAGTCCCGGCCGGCATGCGCGCGATGTTCGACAGCCCCGTGCGCGAAGCGGCGCAGGTATATGTCAATGGCCGCCGTGCGGGCGCCGTGTGGCATCCGCCGTATGCCGTCGACGTCACGGGCTATCTGCGGCCGGGCCGCAACCGGATCGAGGTGCGGGTCGCCAACCTCGCGCTGAATGCGCTGGCCGGCCATGCGCTGCCGGATTACCGGCTGCTGTCGGCCCGCTACGGCCAGCGCTTCGTCCCGCAGGACACCGCGCTGATCGCACCGCAGCCGGCCGGCCTGCTGGGCCCCGTCAAGCTGCTGGGTGCGGGCCAATAACAACGACAGGAGAACAACATGACGACGACACGACGATTCACCATGCTGGCCGCGAGCGTCGCGCTGGCGCTGCCGGCGTTTGCGCAGACGGCCGGCTACCCGCAACCGACGCCCGCCATGCAGGCCATCATCGACAAGGACATCAGCCGCCATTTCGGCGACGCGCCGGCCGCTGCGGGCCCGCTCGCGACGGACCTGTCGCCCGAGCTCACGCCCGCTGCCATCGACAAGGCCTTGCGCAAGGTCGCGGACTGGCAGCTCGCGCGCTCGCAGCCGTACTTTTCGCGCATCTGGACGGAGAGCGTGATGTACACGGGCTTCATGGCGGCGTCCGAGGCGACCGGCGATACCAGATACCGCGACGCGATGCTCGCGATGGCGCGCCATTTCGACTTCCAGGTGCGCGACCGCCTGCCCAACGCGGACGACCTGTCGATCGCGCAGACCTACCTCGACCTGTACTTCCAGGAGAAGAACCCGGGCATGCTGCGCCTGACGAAGGCCGAGATGGACGACCTGCTGCCCCTGGCGACGCTCAAGCCGAACGATCCGCGCATCCCGTGGTGGTGGTGCGACGCGCTGTTCATGGCGCCGCCCGTGTGGGCGAAGATGTTCAAGGCGACGGGCGAGCGTAAATATCTCGACTACATGCACCTGAACTGGAAGCGCACGTACGACCTCCTGTACGACAAGGACGAGCATCTGTACGCGCGCGACGCCAGCTACAAGGACAAGCGCGAGGCGAACGGCAGGAAGATCTTCTGGTCGCGCGGCGAAGGCTGGGTGATGGGCGGCCTGGCGCGCGTGCTGGACTACGTGCCGGCGGACGATCCGCAGCGCGGCTTCTATGTGCAGCAGCTGCGCGAGATGTCGGAAAAGCTCGCGTTGCTGCAGGGCGCGGATGGCCTGTGGCACGCGGGCCTGCTCGATCCGAAGACCTACCCGCTGCCGGAGATCTCGGGCTCCGCGCTGTTCGTCTACGGCATGGCGTATGGCGTGAATCACGGCCTGCTCGACGGCGCGACGTACCGGCCCGTGATCGCGAAGGCCTGGGCCGGCATCCTGAAGAACGTGTACGCGGACGGCCGCCTCGGCAATATCCAGCAGACGGGCGCCGAGCCGGCGTTTTATCGTCCTTCGTCCAGCTACGACTATGGTGTCGGCGGCTTCATGCTGGCGGCCGCGGAACTGAAGCGCATGGCGCAGGGAGGCGTGCGATGAGCGAGACCCGGGCCTTCGTGATGCGGCTGAAGCCGGGGAACGTCGACGAGTACAAGCGGCGCCACGACGACATCTGGCCGGAGCTGGCGGACCTGCTGCGCGCGTCCGGCATCCACGATTACTCGATCTTCCTCGACGAGGCGTCGCTGCAGCTGTTCGCGGTGCTGAAGCTGCGCGACGGGCACACGGTCGCCGCGCTGCCGGAGCATCCCGTCATGCGACGCTGGTGGGATGCCATGGCGCCGCTGATGGAGGTCGAGCCGGGGAACCGGCCCAAGGAGTGGCCGCTGCGGCAGGTCTTCCACCTGCCGTGACGGATTGTCTACTTCGCGGGGTCGAGCAGGCCCCGCGCCTTGAGCCATTCCTCTACCCGTTTCGGCCATTCCGACGCCGTCCCGAGCCCCGCCCGCATTCCCATCCCATGCGACCCATGCTCGAACAGAACCATCTCGGCCGGCACCTTCGCCCGCGTCAGCGCCTGGTAGAACAGGATGCTGTTCTCGACCGGCACCGTCTGGTCTTCCTGCGTGTGGATCAGGAGCGTCGGCGGCGTGGCGGCCGTGACCTGCCGTTCGACCGACATCAGCCGTACGTCGGCCGCGGACGGGTTGGCACCCAGCAGCGCCTTGCGCGAGCCGGCATGCACGGCCGGGCCGTCCATCGTGATCACGGGGTACATCAGCACGAGGAAGTCGGGACGGGCGCTGACCTTGTCCAGGTCCGCGCCCGTGCGGCCCAGCGGGTGGTCGTACAGCGTGCCCGCGCTGGCCGCCAGGTGGCCGCCCGCGGAGCTGCCCATCACGCCGATGCGGTCCGGGCGGATGTGGTACCGTGCCGCCTGGGACCGCACGAGGCGGACGGCGCGCAGCACGTCGCGCAGAGGCGCCGGGTGGCCGAACTCCTGCATGCGATACTTGAGCACGAAGCTCGTGATGCCGAGGGTGCCGAGCCATGCCGCGTACTGCTCGCCTTCGCGCGCCGTGGACAGCCGCACGTAGCCGCCGCCGGGGCAGATGATGACGGCGGTGCCGTTCGGGCGGTCGACGGCGGGGCCGTACACGGTCAACGTCGGCTCGCTCACGTTGGACACGCGGCCGTCGTCGACGTGTTCCGGACCGAGGCCGGGCTTCGCATCCGGCACGCCTTCCGGCCACAACGGAATCGTGGCGGTGGCGGGCAGCTGCGGTGCGGCGAATGCCGCATTGGCACCTGCGGCGAGCACGGCGCCGGCAACGAGTTTCAAAGTGCGTCTCCTGGTTTCATTCGAACGATTCATTTGAGGTCCTGACATGGTAAAACTTGGATGGTTGGGCGGCGCACTGCTGTGCGCGGGTTTGCTGGGGTGCGCGTCGACGCCGGCGTCCGTCGATGGTCCGCTCGGCGCCTTGGACATCGTCACGACGCCGGCCGCCGCGCTGGACGCCGTCTGGCAGCCGCGCGCCGACGGCGTCATCGCGGTGGCGGGCAAGCCGTCCGGCTTCGTCGCCACGCGCGACACGTACACGGATTATCGCCTGCACGTGGAATGGCGCTGGACCGGCAAGCCGGGCAACGGCGGCGTGCTGCTGCACGTGGCGTCCGGGCCGAAGGACGGCGTCTGGCCCTACAGCATCCAGGTGCAGACCAAGCATGGCGCCGCCGGCGACCTGTTGCCGATGGCCGGTGCGACGTTCAACGAACCGCTGACGACGGCGCCCGGCGCCTACCCGCCGATCAAGGCGCATGTCGCCGCGGACAGCGAGCGTGCGCCCGGCGAGTGGAACAGCATGGACGTGCTGGTGCGCGGCGGCTGCATCGACGTGACGATCAACGGCGTGGCGCAGAACGCCGTCACGATCGCGCAGCCGGCGACGGGCCGCATCGGCTTCCAGCTCGAAGGCACGCCGTACGAACTGCGCAACCTGCGCGTGGAACGGCTTTAACGCTTGAGCCATGCTTCCGGCACCGGCACGATGCAGATGTTCAGCGTGCGGCCATCCGCCGACAGCATCGCGGACTGGATCTCGATGCGCGTGCCGTCCGGGCTGAACGTCGGGTGAGGGTGGTCGGCGGCCGTCGTCTTGTGGCCCGTCGTCAGCAGCTTCATCTCGTGCGACGCGCGGTCGATCAGGTACAGGCTGCGGCTGAAATCGTCGCCGACGGCGAAGCGGCCGTCGCTGGACCCGTGCACGTGCCAGAAGCCGCTGCCGGACGGCGTCTGGCCGACGATCTGCATCTGGCGCGTGCGCAGGTTGACGATGGCGAGGCCGCTCGGTTTTTCGCGCGTGCCCGTCCGGCCCCAGCCGTCGTCCTGGCCGGGATTCGCGCCGCCGACGTCGGTGGCCGGCGCGTCCACTGCCGCCGCCGCGCCGGGGATCGCGCGGTGGCCCATGATGGCGAGGGCCACTTCGTCCTTGCCGATCACCGCTTCGTGGGTCACCCATTCGTACGGCGCTTCCGGATACAGCGGGCGCAGGCCGCTGCCATCCGCCTGCACGGTCCACGTGCGCTGCGGCGACTTGCCGCCCGTCTCCCAGCAGAACACGATCTCGCCCGGATTCCACAGGTTCGCCTGGATGTGGCCCACCTGGAACGGCACCGACACGACGTGGCGCACCTCGCCCGTGCGCACGTTCACGCGCGCGATGCCGGCCGGGCCGGCGCCCATCTTGCGCGGGCCGAACGCGGGCTCCAGCTTCGTGCCCGGCGCCAGGTGGCGCGCCGCCTCGTGCGGGCCGACGCGGACGTACAGCCACTCCTCGTCGGCGTCCAGCGCCGTGTCGCCATAGGCTTCCATCGAGGCCGGCAGGGTCGCGGCCACGCGCTGGTAGCTGGCCGCGTCGCGCATGCGGGCGGCCGCGCTGTCCGCGAACACGCGCGCGAGGTCGACCTCGACGACTTGCCGGTCGTCGCCCGCGCGGCGCAGGAAATACAGCTTCATCGATTTGCGGGCCGCGTTCAGCATGCCCTCGTAGCCGCCTTCCGTGACCTGCACGATGTCGCCGGTCTTTTCGTTGACGGCCATCGCCTCGTTGCCGGCGAGGTGCGAACGGAAGATCAGCCACTGGCCGTCCGCGGTCCACTGCGGGTGCGTCTGGTAGATCTTCGAATCGCCATGCGGGCGGCTCGTGAGGAAGGTCAGGCGGGTGCCGGTGACGGGATCGACGACTTCCTTGCGTTCGGACGGGAAGCGCTGGCCGATGGCGGCGCGGGCGTCGAGGGATGCGAGCAGTGTGCAGCACAACGTCAATACGGTCAGTATGCGCATGGGCGGTCTCCTTGTTTTTGGAATCCGATCATTGTTGCAGCGGCGGCCGCGCACAACCGATCATTTTCCTGATTCTTTCGGCGGCCCCGTTTTGACGACGGCCGGCGCGAGCATAGAATGCAACGCAGGACAACGAACCCGAATCCCGCCATGCCGCTGCTTTCCACCCTGCGCCGATTGCTCCACGCCCCGCTCATCCTGCTCGCCTGTGCGAGCGTCCACGCGCAACCGCTGCCGGCGGCCGTGAATACCGACCCGGCCCGCGCCCAGGTCACGCTGCCGGAGCCCGCGAACCCCGCGCTGCCGTCGCTGATCCTGATCGGCGATTCGACGGTTCGCAACGGCCGCGACGATGGCCAGGGCAAGGGCGCGGCCGGCCAGTGGGGATGGGGCAATCCGGTCGCCGCGTGGTTCGATCCGGCCAGGGTCAACGTCGTCAACCGCGCCGTCGGCGGACTCTCGAGCCGCACCTACATCACGAGCGGCCACTGGGAGCGCACGCTGGCTTTCGTCAAGCGGGGCGACATCGTCGTCATGCAGTTCGGCCACAATGACGCCGGCGCCGTCAACGACACGAGCCGCGCACGCGGCACGATTCGCGGCATCGGCGACGAGACCGAGGAGATCGACAACCTGCTCACGCACAAGCACGAGACCGTGCACACCTACGGCTGGTACCTGCGCCGGTTCGTGGCCGACATTCGCGCCAGGGGCGCGACGCCCATCATCTGCTCGCCGATCCCGCACAAGCAGTGGGACGCGGCCGGCCACGCGAAGCGCGACCGCGACACGTACGGCGGCTGGGCCGCGGCGGTGGCAAAGGCGGAAGGCGTCGGCTTCATCGACCTGAACGAGGGCATCGCGCGCCGTTACGATGGCTTGGGCCATGACGCCGTCGTGCAGCTGTTTCCGCAGACGACGCCGGACGAGCACACGCACACCAACTGGGCGGGCGCGGTCCTGAATGCGCAAGTCGCCGTGGAAGGCATGAAGGCGCTGGGCGACCCGCGCATCGCCGCGTGGCTGAAGCCCCGGGCGCCCGTGAATCCGCAGCCGCCCGTGCGCGAGGATGACCGCCCCGTCGTCGACGCGCGCGCGGTGCGCGACGAGGCACCGCGCGATGCCAGCCTGCCGACCTTGTACCTCGTCGGCGATTCGACGGTGAAGAGCGGCGGCGTGAACGGCGCCATCGGTTGGGGCGAGCGCATCGCACCGTATTTCGACGCCCGCAGGATCAACGTGGTGAATGCCGCGATCGGCGGCCGCAGCAGCCGCACGTATTACACGGAAGGGCGCTGGGACAAGGTGCGCGATCAGCTGAAGCGCGGCGACGTCGTGCTGATCCAGTTCGGCCACAACGACGGGGGCCGGATCGGCGACCCGGCGATGAAGAACCGCGCGTCGGCGCCGGGCACCGGTCCCGAGACCGTCGAGGACACGCGTCCGGACGGCACGAAGGAACAGGTGCACAGCTTCGGCTGGTACATGGCGCGCTACGTGGCGGATGCGAAGGCGAAGGGCGCCACCGTGGTCCTCGTGTCGCCCGTGCCCCATCGCGACCGCTGGCAGGAAGGCCGCGACTTCGCGACGTTCGCCGACTGGGACCGCCAGGTGGCCGAGGCCAGCGGCGCGCTGTTCATGGACCTCACGCTGCTCGTGGCGGACGGCTACAGGCGGATCGGCGCGGACAAGGTGAACACGCTGTTCGCCGATGCGCGCACGCACACGAATGCGGCGGGCGCCGAGTTCAACGCGGAGCGCGTCGTCGCCGGCCTGAAGGCGCTGCCGGGCAATCCGCTGGGCGCTTATTTCGCCGACCGCGCGCTGGCCGCGCAATGAGGGCCGCACTGATCCTGTCGATGGCCCTGTGCGGATCCGCCCAGGCCGACGATTGCGCCGCGTGGGGCCGGCCCGGCGCCGTGTTGTTCCAGGACGATTTCAGCAAGCCGCTCGAGGGCTGGGTGGCCGAGTATGCGCGCAAGCCGGGCAACGCCGTCGAGAACCGGGACGGGCGGCTCGTGATGGACGTCGACGGCGGCGCCACCGTGTGGCTGGACCGGCCGCTGTACGGCAATGTGCTGATCAGTTTCACGCGCCGCGTGATCGTCGACGGCGGGAAGAACGACCGCCTGTCCGACCTGAACGTGTTCTGGATGGCGCGCGATCCGAGGCGCGCCGACCTCTTTACGCGCAGCGGCAAGTTCGAGGACTACGACGACCTGTCGCTGTACTACGTGGGCATCGGCGGCAACCGCAACACGACGACGCGCCTGCGCCGCTATGGCGGGGGCCGCCGTGAACTGCTCGCCGACTACACGGACGGCGCGCACCTGCTGGAGGCGAACCGCGACTACCGCATCGAGATCGCGGTCTACGAGGGCTGCACGCGCGTGCGCGTGGACGGCAATACGTGGTTCACGTATCGCGACCCGCATCCATTGACGTCCGGCCGGTTCGGGCTGCGTACGACGTGGTCGCGCCAGGCGGTGGACGACCTGAAAATACAACGACTCGACTGACAGGAGACATGCTTGAAGAACCGTTTGAAGCCCTGCGTGGCAGGGGTGCTGGCCGCCTGCGCGCTGCACGCGTCGGCCCAGCAGGCGCCGGCCCCGCAGGAAAAGGGGCCGGCCGCGGCCGACGCCATGCTGCACGCGCTGGACGTGCATTACCCGACGCCTTACCGCGCGATGGACGCGGCCGAGGTCAAGGCCGTGCTGGACCGCGTGTTCGACTACCTGGACAAGGTCACGCCGGCCGAGGTGATCGACCAGCGCACGGGCGTGCCCATCGCGGACCTGTCCACGCCGAACGCGAACGCCGTGCTGAAGCCGGGCGATTTCCGGCTGACGAGCTATGAATGGGGCGTCACCTACACGGGCATGCTGGCCGCCGGCGCCGCCACGGGCGACCGCCGCTACACGGATTACGCGCTCAAGCGCCACGAACTGCTGGCGCGGCTGACGAAGACCTATCTGCCGCTCGTCCAGGCCGACCGCGAGCACGCCGCCGCGCCCATCAAGAGCTTCCTGAACCCGCACGCGCTGGACGATGCCGGTGCGCTGTGCCAGAGCTTCCTGAAGGCGAAGCTCGAGGGGTCGCCGGTGGACTATTCGCAGATGATCCCGATCTGCGGCGACTTCGTCACGAAGAAGGAGTACCGGCTGAAGGACGGCACGCTGGCGCGCGGCGGTCCGGACGGCCGCGGCGGCGTGAAAATGCGCCCGCTGCCGGACACGCTGTGGCTGGACGACATGTTCATGGGCGTGCCCACGATCGCGTACCTCGGCAAGGCGACGGGCGATGCGCGTTACTACGACGACGCGGCGCGCCAGGTGCTGCAATTCTCGAAGCGCATGTTCAACAAGAACCTCGGCATCTACATGCACGGCTATGTGGAAGGCTTGCGCGACCACCCGGAGATGCACTGGGCGCGCGCGAACGGCTGGGCCGTGATGGCGATGGTCGAGGTGCTGGAAGTGCTGCCGAAGACGCACAAGGACTACAAGGCCGTACTGGAACAGCTGCGCGCGCACGTCAAGGGGCTCGCCAGCTACCAGACGAAGGACGGCTTCTGGCACCAGCTCATCGATCGCAGCGACACGTACCAGGAAACGTCCGCCACCGCGATCTACGCCTACGCCATCGCACGCGCCGTCAACCGCGGCTATGTCGACGCGCAGGCCTACGGACCGATGGCGAACCTCGCGTGGAACGCCGTCGCGAGCAAGGTGCGGCCGAACGGGCAGATCGAAGGCATCTGCGTGGGCACGGGCATGGCGTTCGATCCCGCGTTCTATGCGTACCGGCCGACGAGCGTGAAGGCGGCGCACGGGTACGGGCCCACGTTGCTGGCCGGCGCCGAGATCATCGCGATGAACCGCAAGTTCAGGTTCGGGCTGAACGACAGCGGGTTGATGTACCAGGGCGCGCAATAAGGTGACCGTCATTCCCGGACTGGCCGTCCGCCTTGGCGGGAATCCATGCTGACCGCCAGAATTTCGTACGTCGGTCGCCCTGTGGCATATCCGGAGTCGGACTTCGGGACCTCGGCATGGCTCCCCGCTTGCGCGGGGATGACGGCGGCGCTCAGACCTCGATCACGAGATCTTCCCGGAACGCCGCCTGCTCGCCCTTGTTCGCATACCCGAGCGGATTCGCGACCACGCGGCAGCGCCAGCCCGTGCCTTCGACCACGTAGTCGTTCGCGCAATGCAGGTGGCCGTGCATCCACACGTCCGCGAACGGCAGCAGGTCGTCCAGCGCATTGCAGAACCCCGCCGTGCCGGGCGAGATGCCGTAGCGCGGGTCGGCGCTGCGCAGCGTCGGGGCATAGTGCGTGACCGCGATCGTGGTGCCGTCGAACGGCGTGGCCAGTGCGTCGCGCAGCCAGGCCTGGCAGCCGAACGACAGTTCCCGCTGGCCCTCCGCCAGCAGCGGCACGCCATCCACGAGCGTCGTGTTCCCGGAGAGGTAGTAGTTCGCGGCGCGGAACGCCTTTTCGCGCTGCTTGAGCTGGCGCCCGATGTCGGTCTCGGAGACCGCCAGGGCGTCGAAGTCGGCCCACAGGGTCGTGCCGATGAAGCGGATGTCGCCGAGGGTGACGATCTCGCGGTCGAGCCACGTGATGTCCAGCGCGGCGCAAGTCGCGCGCAGGCGCGCCTGCGTGGCGTCGAAATCGAGGCCGTCGAATTCGTGGTTGCCGGGAACGTACAGGACGCGCGCCGCGGCGCCCGTCGTGGCCGGGGCGAAGCGACCGAGGCCGAAGTCGTCGGTGTCCAGGCGCGAGCGGGCCTGGTACGAACCGATGTCGCCGGCGAGGACGACGACGTCCGTGTCCGCGAAGATGGTCGGCTGGAACCCGGGGTCGCGTTCGAGGTGAAGGTCGGAGAAGAGCTGGATACGCATCCAGCAAGTATACCTGTCTTCGCGAACGGACCCCGGTTCGATGCGTTACTTGCCGGCCTGCTGCAGTTTCTCGCCGGCGCGTTCCAGGCCGCGTCCCGTGGCGGCCGTCGCGTCCTTCGCGCCTTCCTTCACGTTCTGCGCGGCTTCGTGCGATTCCTGGCGCACTTCGGCGCCGGCCTGCTGCATCTTGTCGCCGGCGCGGTCGGCCGCTTCCTTGACGTTCTGGTTGGCCTCGTGGGCCGCATCCTTCGCATTCTCGCCGGCCTGCTGGGCGGCGGCGTTGGCGTTGGCGGCGGCTTCCTTCGACTCGGCGGCGGCCTTGGCGCCCGCGTCGTCGATGGCCTTGCCGGCTTCCTGGGCCGGACCCATGCCGTTCTTGTCCTCGGCCTTGTGGCAACCCGTGACCAGCACGGCGACAGCAAGCATGATGCTCGAAATGGTGGTGGCTTTCATAATGTTCTCCTAGTAAGAAGTTGTCACTTAGATTACACAATTTCGTAAGGATGCGGCGTACGATACGGCTGGGCCGGATTCGGGCGCCCTGAGGATCACATGGAGAGAACGGAGAAAGGCCTGCCGCGGTTGACCGCGCGGCAACCGTCCGCATCCCGTGGATGGGGAGGGACGGTCGCCGGGAGAGAGGATCAGATGGCCCAGCCGCCCGCGTAGAACGCGGCCAGTGCGAGGGCGATGCTGACGGTGCCGAAGTTCAGCTTGCGCCATTCGCCGGCCAGCACGCGGCCGATCACGAGGGTGCAGAAGCCCAGCATGATGCCGGTGACGATGTTGCAGGAGAGGAGGATGAACACGGCGCATACGAGGCCGGCCAGCGCATCGAGCTTGTCGTCCATGTTCATGTGGGCCACGCTGCTCAGCATCAGCAGGCCGACGTACATCAGCGCCGGTGCGGTGGCATACGACGGCACCAGGCCGGCCAGCGGCGAGAAGAAGATCAGGCCGAGGAACAGCAGGCCGACGACGACGGCGGCGAGGCCGGTGCGCGCGCCGGCCGCGGTGCCGACGCCGGATTCGATATAGGCCGCCGCCGGTGCGCCGCCCACGAGGCTCGAGAACAGGGAGCTGACCGAATCGGCCGTCAGGGCCTTGCCGCCGTTATGGATGTAGCCGCGCGCGTCGACCTGGCCGGCCTGGCCGGCGACGGCGCGGATGGTGCCGGTGGCGTCGAACACGGCGGTCATCACGAGGGCCAGCACGCTGGGCAGCACGGCCATGCTGAGCGCGCCCTTGACGTCCATCGCGCCGATCAGCGACGCGTGGCCCGGGCTGCTCAGTTGCGGCCACGAGAAGATGCCGGTGAAGTGCACTTTCGGATCGAAGGCCAGGCCGAGGGCGGAAATCGCGATCACGACGAGCAGGATGCCGCCCGGGACCTTGCGCTGTTCCAGCCCGAAGATGGCGGCCAGGCCCAGGATGCTCATCAGGACCGGGAAGGAGGTGATCTGGCCCAGCGCGACGGGCAGGCCCGCGCCCGCGTTCTTGACGACGAGGCCGACTTCGCTGGACGCGATCATCAGCAGGAACAGGCCGATGCCGACGCCCGTGCCGTGCGCGACGCCGGACGGGAGATTCTGCAGGATCCACGAGCGCAGGCCGGTGATGGAGATCGCCGTGAAGATCAGGCCCATCAGGAACACGGCGCCCAGCGCGATCGCCGGCGTCAGGCCCTTGCCCAGCACGAGGCCGAACGCGGTGAAGGCGGTCAGCGAGATCGCGCAGCCGACGGCGATCGGCAGCCGTGCCCAGAATCCCATCAACAACGAACCGAAGGCCGCGGTCAGGCACACGGCCACGTACACCGCGCTGACGTCGAAGCCGGCCTGGCCCAGCATGCCCGGCACGACGAACACGGAATACACCATGGCGAGGAAGGTGGTGACGCCGGCCACCACCTCCGTGCGCTGGGTGCTGCCGCGCGCCGAGATCTGGAAGTACTGGTCGATTTTGCCGCTGGCGGCAGGTGGGGACGTGAAAGTCTCCGCGCGTTCGACGCGCTGGAGTTGAGGCTGTGACATGGCTGCTGCTCCTCTATGTTATCGGCCCCGGCGCGCATTGCCTGGACGCGGCACCGGGTTGTCTCATCGTTATGAGTAGAGAAGCTTAGGGCCGAAGGCGCGCGGCGAACCATGCATCCTATGCATAGGCACTATACGCAGCGGCGTATTGCGTTTGCCATCAACGCGTTATCGGCCCGTCCGGACGGACAGTTCGACGTCGTCCGCGAACGGCATCGACAGGTAACCGGACGCCGGCGCGCGCATGCGGGCGAGGTAGTCCGGGCTGTGGTCCGCATTGTCCGCGACGATCGCCGCGCCCGGGCGCAGATGCGGTTCCAGCAGCGCGAGCACGTCGGGATAGAGCGCCTTGGCGCCGTCCAGCAGCACGAGATCGATGGCATCCGGCAGGTCGCCGGCCAGCGTCTGCAGGGCGTCGCCCGTGCGGATCTCGACGAGGTCGAGCAGGCCCGCGGCAGCCAGGTTGGCGCGCGCCCGCTCGACTTTCGCCGGCTCGAATTCGCTGGTGACCAGGCGCCCGCCGCCATTGTCGCGCAGCGCGGCGGCCAGGTGGATGGTCGAGATGCCGAACGACGTGCCGAATTCGACGATGGTCCTGGCCCGGCTCGAGCGGGCCAGCATGTAGAGCAGGACGCCGGTGCCGCGCGACACGGGCAGGGCGAGGTCCTTCAGGCGGCCGTACAGGTCGCGGTAATCCGTCTTGCTGCGCATGAGGCGTTGCAGTTCCGCTTCCGGCAGGTCGCGGCAGGCGGCCAGCGGCGATTCGGCATCGGTCTCGGCGAACAGGCGCGCCAGCAGCGGGGCGACGGGGTCGGTGGCGAGAGTAGTCATCGTGGTTCCTTGTGGTGGTGAGTGGGTCCGGTTATTATGCGAATATTCCTTCAGGTTTTCTATTCGCATTCCCGGAGCCCCCGATGACCGAACGCCGCCGCCCCCAGATCGCCTCGCGCAAGGCACCGAAACAGGCCCGATCCAATGGGCTCGTGGCGGCCGTGCTGGAGGCGGCTGTTCAGGTTCTGGCGGCGGAAGGGGCGCAGCGCTTCACGACGTCGCGCGTGGCGGAAAAGGCGGGCGTCAGCGTCGGGTCGCTGTACCAGTACTTCCCGAACAAGGCGGCGATCCTGTTCCGCCTGCAGAGCGACGAATGGCGCCGCACGACGGCCATGTTGTCCGCCATCCTCGCGGACACGGCGCGGCCGCCGCCGGACCGGTTGCGGTCACTGGTGCACGCGTTCGTGCGCTCGGAATGCGAGGAGGCGGCGATGCGCGTGGCGCTGAACGATGCGGCGCCGCTGTACCGCGACGCCCCCGAGGCGCGCGCGGTGCGGCAGTCGGGGGAAGAGGCTGTGCGGACGTTCCTGGCCGAGGCGCTGCCGGGGGCACCGGAGGCCACGCGGGCGCTGGCGGCCGATCTGCTCACCGATACGCTGTCGGCGGTCGGCAAGCAGTTTTCGGAGCGGCCGCGGACGGAGGGGGAGGTCGCGGCGTACGCGGATGGGCTGGCGGATATGTTGTGTGCGTGGCTGGAGAAGCTGGCCACTGCGCCATGAGCCGTCGCCCCGGCGAAGGCCGGGGCCCAATTCTGTTGAGCAGTCGCGACCCAAACAAACTTGGATTCCCGCCAAGGCGGACGGCTAGTCCGGGAACGACTTTCACGGGTCAGCGACCCAGTACCTTGGCCAGGTACTCGTGATGCGTCGGCACCGTCGCGACCGCCGCCGCAAGCTGGGTCGCGCGCTCGCGCACCCATTCGAGCGACTGTTCCTCCGGGATCAGCTTCAGGGTCGGATCGCTGCGCGCCGGCCAGTTCTGCATGCCCGCGTGGATCGCGAGCCAGCTGTGGCCGTCGAAGCCTTCCTCGTCGTACTGGTGCAGCACACCCGTTTCGCGCCATGCGTGCAGCTTGTAGGCCAGCGTCTCCGGCAGCTCCGTGGCCGCCATGGCTTGCCAGAACGGGGTGTCGCGGCGCGCGGTCAGGCAGTAGTGCATCAGGATGAAGTCGCGGATGCGTTCGAACTGGCGCGTGAGGCCCGTGTTGTACGCGTCGACTTGGTCCGGCGCGACGGGGCTGCCCCGCTGCAGGAGGGTCATCAAACGGCCGACGCCCACCTGCACGAGGTAGATGCTGGTCGATTCGAGTGGTTCCAGGAAGCCCGTCGCGAGGCCGATGCCGACGACGTTGTGCGACCAGAATTTGGCGCGGTGTCCCGTCGTGAAGCGCAGCAGGCGCGGCTCCGCCAGTGCCTCGCCGTCGAGCTGCCGCAGCAGCTGGTCGCGGGCCTTTTCTTCGTCGATGAAGCGGGACGAGAACACGTGGCCGTTGCCCGTGCGGTCCTGCAGGGGAATGCGCCACGCCCAGCCTGCGTCGAGCGCCGTCGCGCGCGTGTACGGCGTCAGGTTGTCGCCCACGCGGGCGGAGGGCACGGCCCAGGCCCGGTCCACGGGCAGCCAGTGCGAGAAGTCGACGAACGGTTCGCCCAGCGTGCGGCCCAGCAGCAGCGAGGAGAAGCCGGAACAGTCGATGAACAGATCGCCCTTGACGACGCGGTCGTCGTCCAGCTTCAGCGACGCGATGCCGCCGTCCGGCCGGCGCGCCACGTCGACGACCTTGCCCTCGGTGCGGCGCACGCCGCGCTTCAGGGCGATGTCGCGCAGGAAGCGGGCATACAGGTTCGCGTCGAAGTGGTAGGCGTAGTTGAAATTCGCGGCGTCCTTGCCGGGCGCGCAGAAGCGGTCGTTCATCGCCATCACGGTCGGCAGGCATTGCTCGCCGAACGCGGGCAGGTTGGCGCGCGGGTGCCGGCGGTACTGGCCCCACAGCGACTCGGGGCCGTTCAGCATGCCGAAGTCGCCGAACGTGTGGTAATAGTCCTCGCCCTTGACGCGCCAGTCGCGGAACCGGATGCCCAGCTTGTACGTGCCGTTCGTCGCGCGCAGGAAGTCCGCTTCGGGGATGCCGAGGATCTGGTGGTAGTTGCGGATCGACGGGAACGTCGCTTCGCCGACGCCGACCGTGCCGATGTCCTCCGATTCCACCAGTTCCACCGTCGTGCCCTTCAGGCCCGTCGCGAGGGCCGTCGCGGCCATCCAGCCGGCCGTGCCGCCGCCGAGGACCACGATGCGTTCATAAGTCATGCTGTCTCCCTGTTTGTATGCATGCTGATTGTACTGATGTCTTTACGGCGCGCAAGAAACTTTTAGCGCTGGACAGGAACTTGCGGCCGAGTGTTGTGAAAACGGTTTCATTCCGGAGTATGATTTGGATGTTCGCGCTAACAAAAAACGTTTACACAAGGAGACAGCATGCAGACGAACATCCTCCGCGCCGCAGCCCTCGCCGCCGCGCTGTGCGCCGGCACCGCCCACGCGGCGCCGTACCCGTTCCAGGATCCGAACCTGGCCCCGCAACAACGCATCGCCAACATCCTGGCGCTGATGACGCCCGACGAAAAGATCGCCGCGCTGTCGACCGATTCCGGCGTCGCGCGCCTCGGCATTCCCAGCTTCGGCAGCACGGAAGGCATCCACGGCCTCGTGCAGCGGGGCGAATCAAAGCGCCAGCGCCAGCCGATCCCGACGACGCAATTCCCGCAGCCGCCCGGCATGGGCGCGACCTGGGACCCGGAGCTCGTGCGCCAGGCCGGCGCCGTGCAGTCGACGGAAGCCCGCTACATCACGCAGAGCGCGCAGTACAAGCATCCGATGCTGATGCAATGGGGCCCGCAGGCCGACCTCGCGCGCGACCCGCGCTGGGGCCGCAGCGAGGAAGTCTATGGCGAGGACGCGTTCCTCGTCGGGACGATGGCGACCGCGTTCACGCGCGGCATCCAGGGCGACGATCCAAAATACTGGCGCGGCGCGGCGCTCCTCAAGCACTTCCTCGCCAACAGCAACGAGAACGGGCGCGGCAACTCGACGTCCGACTTCGACGACCGCCTGTTCCACGAGTATTATGCGGCGCCGTTCCGCATGGCGTTCGAGGACGGCGGCGCGCGCGCCCTGATGGCGTCGTACAACGCGTGGAACGGGACGCCGATGGGCGTGCACCCCGTGCTGCGCAGCCTCGTGATCGGGAAATGGAACGCGGACGTGATTTCGAGCGACGGCGGCGCCATCGGCAACTTGGTGAAACTGTATAAACGGTATCCGGACCAGAAGGCGGCGGCCGTCGCGGGCCTGAAAGCCGGCATCAACCAGTACCTCGACAAATACCAGGACGAGCTGCGCGCCGCGCTGAAGGAGGGGTCCATCACGGTGGCCGATCTCGACGAGGCGCTCGCGCGCAAGTTCCGCACGACGATCAAGCTGGGCCTGATCGACCCGCCGGCCGGCAATCCGTATGCCGCGATCAAGGACGGCCCGGCGCCGTGGGACAGCGCGGCGCACAAGGCCGTGTCGTTGAAGATGGCGCTGGAATCCATCGTGCTGATGAAGAACGACGGCCGCGCGCTGCCGCTCGCGAAGCCGCGCATCAAGCGCATCGCCGTGATCGGACCGCATGCGGACAGCGTGCACTGGGACTGGTATGGCGGTACCGCGCCGTACACGGTGACGGCGCTGGCCGGCATCAAGGCGGCCGTGGGACCGGGCGTGAAGGTGAACTATGCCGCCGACAATGCGAACGACGCGGCCGTGAAGGCGGCGCGCGACGCGGACGTGGCCATCGTCGTCGTCGGCAACGACCCGACCTGCGGCCCGAACATGGCGCACGAGTGGACGGACGCCGGCACGAAGCCGTGCGCCGACCCGGGCGATGGCCGCGAGGGGCGCGACCGCGAGACCCTGGCGCTCGCGCAGGAAGGCCTGGTAAAACAGGTGCTGGCGGCGAATCCGCGCACGGTGATGGTGCTCGTGTCGAGCTTCCCGTACACGATCGGCTGGGCGAAGGAGCACGTGCCCGCGATCGTGCAGATGGCGCATGCGTCGCAGGACCAGGGCACGGCGCTCGCGCAGGTGCTGTTCGGCGACTACAACCCCGGCGGCAAGCTCGTGGCGACGTGGCCGGCGGCGGAATCGCAGCTGCCGCCGATGATGGACTACGACATCCGCCACGGCCGCACCTACATGTACTTCAAGGGCCAGCCGCTGTTCCCGTTCGGGCACGGCCTGTCCTATACGACGTTCAAGTATGGGAAGCTGCGCACGAGCGCGCCGGCGCTGGCTTCCGGCGGCACGGTCGACGTCGACGTCGACGTGACCAACACGGGCAAGGTGGCGGGCGACAGCGTCGTCGAGCTGTACGCCGCATGGCCGAAGTCGCAGGTCGAGCGGCCGCGCCAGGCGCTCGTCGGCTTCCAGCGCGTGAACGTGAAGCCGGGCGAGACGCGCACGGTGCGCATCCCGCTCGCGGCGCAGCGCCTCGCGTACTGGAACACGCAGGCGGGCCGGTTCGAGGTCGAGCCGGTGCCCGTGACGCTGATGGTGGGCGAGTCGTCGGCCGACATCAGGCTGACGACGACGCTGCCCGTGAAGCGCTGACCCGCGCCAGGTGACGGCCGAGCCGCCAGCCCAGGCACAGCAGGGTCAGGGTGGGCGGCAGGCCCCACGGTCCGGGGATGACGGACGCGTCGCACACGTACAGGCCCGGCGTCGGCGTCGCGAGGTCCGCGTCCAGCGCCTGGCCGATGGGCACCGTGCCGCCCGGATGCGCGGCGAAATGGTGGCTGGCGAAGATGTGATGCGCGCCGGTGGCTTCGAGGATGCCGCGCGCCTGCGCGATGCCGGCATCGAAGCGGCGCCGGTCTTCCGGCGCCAGCGTCTTGTCGACCCAGCGCGGGCCGACGCTGCCTTTGACCTCGTCGCGGATCTTGACCATGATCGTCAGCGTGCGGTCGTGTGCCAATAACCGGTCGACCCGGCCCGCCTGCGCCGCGAACGCCTGGTACATGGGGCGGGGCAGCGTGAGGTCGGCCAGGCCGATCCCGGCCTCCGGGTCGTCATGCCCGGCCGCCATCGGCACCTCGGCGCCGCCGCCCTCGATGCCGTCCACCGTGCCCATCACGGCCACGACGGGGTCGCTGAAGAACGGCGCGGGGCCACCCAGCAGGCCGGACGCGCGCAGGATGCGCGGGCTGCCGATGCCGCCCGCGGCCAGCACGACGAGGCCGGCGCGCAAAGTCTCCGTCCGCCCGCCGACGTTCGCTTCGACGCCCACGGCGCGGCCATCTTCCACCAGCACGCGCGTGACGTGCGCGTGGGTGGCGAGCCGCGCGCCGCGCGCGCAGGCGTCGTCGACCAGTTCCCGGGCCGACCACTTCGCCCCGAACGGGCAGCCGTAGACGCAGCGCCAGCATCCGGTGCGGCACGCGGCCGGGCGGATCATCTTGTCCAGCTTGCGCCACGCGAGCCCTTGCGCGCGGGCGCCCGCGGCGATGCGTGCGGCCATCGGGCCGACCAGATCGTCCGGCAGCGGCGCCATCGACAGTTCCGCGCGCCAGGCGGCCAGCGCCGGGGCGAGGTCGATGCCGTGCCTGGCGAACATGGCGGCGGGCGGCGGCGCGGCGGTGGCGAAATTGATGGTCGACGTGCCGCCGGTCGTCAGCGCGCGCACGAGCAGCGACAGGTCGCGGTGCAGGAACGCCCCCTTGCCGGGCACGGCGGCCATGCCGGCCATCTGCGTCAAGGTGCCCGCGAGCGGCGCCGCGCCGCCGGCTTCCAGCATCAGCACGCGGACGCCGGCCCGCGCGAGCTCGCGCGCGACGCTGGCGCCGCCGGGGCCGGTGCCGGCCACGATGACGTCGAAAGAAGGGGAGTTCGCGGACATCCGGCATTGTAGCGTGCACGCCGTCATGCACGCCGGTCCGTTATGTACTATCATAAGTTACATGAGAACCGACAGCAAACTTTCCTCGATCCTGCACCTGCTGCTGCACATGGCCCACAGCGACCGTCCGCTGACGTCGGAAGAGCTGGCGGGGTTCCTGCACACGAATCCCGTGCTCGTGCGGCGCACGCTGGCCGGCCTGCGCGAACGGGGCTACGTCGCGTCGGAGAAGGGACATGGCGGCGGCTGGTCCGTGACCGCCGACCTGCACCGGGTCACGCTGCGCGACGTGTACGACGCGGTGGGCGCGCCGACCGTGTTCGCGATCGGCAATCGCGTCGAGCGGCCCGGCTGTCTCGTGGAACAGGTCGTCAACCAGTCGCTCGGCGATGTGCTCGCGGAAGCCGAGGCGTTGCTGCTCGCGCGCTTCGCGCAGGTCACGCTGGCGGAACTGTCCGAGCGCTTCAACGCGCAGTATCCCCAAGGAGGAACACATCATGCACACCCATCCGAATGAGTCCGAATTCGACGTGATCGTCGTGGGCGGCAGCTATGCCGGCCTGTCGGCGGCCACGCAGCTTGCGCGGGCGCGCCGGCGCGTGCTGGTCATCGACGGCGGCCGGCGCCGCAACCGCTACGCCGACCGCTCGCACGGCTTCCTCACGCAGGACGGCACGGAAGCGGCGGCCATCGCCGCGCAGGCCCGCGCCCAGCTGCGGGCATATCCCACAGTCGCGTGGGCGAACGAGACGGCGGTGGCGGCTTGCAGCGCCGGCGCCGGTTTCGACGTCGCGCTGCCGGATGGCGGCACGGTGCGGGGCCGCCGGCTGATCCTCGCGACCGGCGTCGCCGACACGCTGCCGGCCGTGGACGGCCTGGAGGAACGCTGGGGCACGAGCGTCTTCCACTGCCCGTACTGCCATGGCTACGAACTGGATGAAGGCGCCATCGGCGTGCTCGCGGCGGGCGAGGCGTCGCTGCACCAGGCGCTGATGCTGCCCGACTGGGGCCAGGTCACCCTGCTGCTGAACGGCGCGTTCGAACCGCAGCCGGATCAGCTGGCGGCATTGGCCCGGCGCGGCGTGGCCGTCGAGCGCACGCCGGTCGCACGCATCGAGGGCCGGGCCGATGTGGTGCTGCGGGACGGACGCCGGCTGCGGCTGGCGGGACTGTTCGTCGCGACCCGCACGCACATCGCCAGCCCGCTGGCCGAGCAGCTGGGCTGCGCGCTGGAAACCGGTCCGCTGGGACCGTACGTCGCGACCGACGCGCAGAAAGCGAGCAGCGTGCCGGGCGTGTTCTGTTGCGGCGACATGGCGCGGCCCGCCGGCAACGTGGCGCTCGCGGTCGCGGACGGCGCGCTGGCGGGCATCGCGGCGCACCGTTCCCTGATTCCGGAGCTGGCCGTCCTGGCGTGACGCGCGGCATGCCTCGCCGCGCCCTTGACGCCTTACGACGTCATGCGGTTCCAGCCCGACCGCACGGCCGCCTTCATGCGTTCCCACGTGGACGAGCCGCTGCTGCCGTAGCGGGTATCCCAGTCGCTGCGCAGGTCGGATTCCACGTCGTCCCAGTTGCGACCCTGGTAGCGGGCGTCGCGCCGCATCTCGTTGCCGTAGCGGTAGGCCGGCGCGTAGTCGTCGTAGGTGCCGCCCAGGCTGGCGTAATTCGTCTGCCAGTCGTTGCGGTAATAGGTGTCGTCGTCGTCGAGCGCGCTGCCCTGCAGCGGCTGCACCTCGACTTCCGTGTGGCGCACCGTGTCCTGGATGTTTTGCTGGCGCTGGCTGACTTCCTTGCCGACGACGACTTCCTCGACCACGCGCGCGGACTTCTGCACGACGGCTTCCTCGGCCGTTTCGCGCAGTTCGATCGTCTGGTCCTTGAGCGCGGCGACGTCGGCCGGGTTGATCGGCTGGTCGACCGGACGGCGTTCCACGCTGACGTGTTCCTCGCGCAGCGACACCGTTTCGTTCACGGGCGTCTCGACCATGCGCGAGAACACGCGCACGCCGCCCCGTTCGACCTGGCGCTTGCCGACCCGGACTTCTTCCTGCACGACCGGGATCGCGGCCTTGCCGGTGGTCTGGTCGACGGCCGTCTCGCGCTGCAGCGAGTCCGAACGCAGGGTCGAATCCGAGAGGCTGCCCGACAGGTTGCCCGTCTGCGTCCCCGCCTGCATCGAGCCGGCGGCCAGCGACGGCGACGTCTGCGGCTGGTAGGCGCTCGTGCCCAGCGATGCGGCGTTGCCCGCCAGGTCGTGGCGCTCGTCGATGTCGATGGGGCCGAAGCGTTCGATCACGTCGGCGGCGCGTTCCACTTCCGGTTCCGACGACGTGGTCAGGGTCAGCACGTGCTGGCCGCCGGCGACCGCGGTGGAATAGCGGGTCGCATGTTCGTCGTGGTCCGAGCCGAACAGGTTGTCGAAGAAGTGCTTGATCGAGGCGCCCACGCCTTCCTCGTGGGTCGCGCCGAGCGTCGTGCCGGCCGTCGTCGTGGTGCCGGACAGGTCGGCGCTGGAGACATAGACGTTGTCGCGGGTGAAGCCCGATGCCAGCAGTTCGTCCATCGCGTTCTGGGCATCGCTGCGGTTGTCGAACACCGCTACGAGAGTATGTTGCATGATGCGTCCTCCGGTGAATGTCACGTGGGTGAAGTGTCGCCGTGCTCGTCGAAGCGCTCGACGCTGACCTGCTCGGACTTGAGCATGACCGTGTCGACGTGGTGTTCTTCGCGGCGGGTGCGCGTGATGTGGAGCTCTTCCTTGATGCGCAGCCGCCGTTCGACGACCAGCACTTCCTCGAGAATCGGTACCACGAGCGTTTCCCCTTCGTAGCGGGTCGCGGGCGCCTGGTCGAGCGGGACGATGCGGTCCACCGGCACATGGTGGACCTCGACGTCGTCGCGCAGCAGGCGCTCGTCGATCCGGCAAGGGGTCTCGGCGACAGTCTTGTGGATGCGTACGCCGCGACCCGTGTCGACGATCCGTTTCTCGACCCACGCCTCCTCATGGACCACGGGAACCCGCAAGAGCTCCTGTTTTTCCTGATCGGGTATTGATGAGTCAAGGGACACGGTCCGCCTCCGGGTTCACGACACTGGAGCGACCGAGATTACTCTATTGGCCACGGTTCCCGCGCACCGTTGCCTCCCCACAATCGAGACTGTAGGACAGGACGCTACACGCCATTACGGCCGACGCAGCGCGGCAAGCACGTCCGCCGGCACCCGCAGCGCCGTCCCGTGGCGCATGCGCCGCGCCGTGCCTTCGTCCGGGAAGTGCATCTGCGCCGTCACGTCTTCCCAATGCACGAGATCGCGCGAGCGCAGCGCGCCGTAGTGCTTCGCCGTGTAGGCGTCGTAGTACACGATGACGTCGTCGCCCACCTGCAGCGCCGTCGGCCCCTCGGTCCACAGGCCGGCGGGCGAGATCGGCGCGCCCAGCGGTTCGAACGGCCCCTGCAGGCCGGCGGCGCGCGCCAGCTGCAGGTACTTGCGGGGCGGGTGGCGCGTCTCGTCCTTCACGAGCAGCCAGTCGCCGCGGTTCGTGCGCAGGAACGTCGCGTCGATGACGGAAAAGCCCGGATCGTAGAACAGGCGCGTGGGCGTGAACGTGACGAAGTCGCGCGTCGTCGTGGCGTAGATGCGGTGGTTGTACTTGTTGGCGCCGGCGTCGTCGCCGGCCGCTTCGGATGCCGCGAAGCGGCCCGGGATCGTCGACGACCAGAAGATCAGGTACTCGCCGCGCTTCTCGTCCCATGCGATCTCCGGCGCCCACGCGTTCAGGGTCGTCGGCTCGTGCGCCATTACGGGCAGCTCGCGTTGCGCCGACCAGTGGACGAGGTCCGGCGACGACGCGTAGCCGATGCCCGTCTCGTTCCAGCCGCTCGTCCATACCATGTGGTAGACCCCGTCGGGGCCGCGCACGATGCACGGGTCGCGCATCAGTTTTGCCTTGCCGACTTCAGGCTGGAGATAGCTGCGGCCGCCGTTCAGCGCTTCCCAGCGGTAGCCGTCGACACTCCCGGCCAGGTGTAGGCCGTCCTGGCCGTTGTCGATGAAGTAGGCGAAGACGTAGGCGTCTGTTTGCGATGCCGGTTTGATGCCGGCGCAGCCGGCCAGGGCAGCAAGACCGAGGGTCGAGAGTAAGGTACGGCGTTTCATTTGTGCTCCTCGTCGCCCAGCGGGCGCTCTGCGGTATGGTGGGGACTCGGCGGTACGGCAAACGCCGCGGCCGGATCGGGATGGGCGGGATCGAATGCGAAATCGTCGACGATGAAACCGGCGGCCGGCACGCGCGCCTGGCGCAGGCCCAGCACGACGGCCTTCGCCAGCTCGTAGCTGCCGTAGCTGTCGTGGTGCGTGTTGTCCAGGCGGCCCGGCGCGGGCGCCGCGAACGCGGCCTTCGAGCCTTCCGGACCCAGCGCCTCGTAAAAGGTTTTGCTCATCGCGTTGAGGTCGATGAACGGCACGTTCAATTCCTGCGCGGACTGGCGCGCGGCCTCGGCGTAATCCTTCAGCGACGGGATCACGCGGCCATCGGCATCGAAGCCGCGCCGCTCCATCGGCGACACGATCACGGGCAGGCCGCCGTGCGCGCGGACGGCGTCCACGTGGGCCTTGATCTCCGCCTTGTACGTCGTGAACGGTCCGCCCTTGCCAGCCTTGATCTGCTTCTGGTCGTTGTGGCCGAACTGCATGAGGAGCGTGTCGCCCGGCTTCATGCCGCTCACGATCTTGTCCAGCCGGCGGCGCGCGAGCGAGTCGCGGTACGTCTCGCCCGATTCGCCGTGGTTGGCGACGGCGATGCCGGGCTTGAAGAAGCGCGGCAGCATCTGGCCCCAGCTGTTGTACGGTTCGGCCGGCTGGTCGCAGACGGTCGAATCGCCCAGCAGGTACAGGGTCGGCACGTGCGCCGGCGCGATGGCGATCGTGCGTACGGCCGGGTGCGCGCCGTTGATTTCCAGCGTCAGGCGCGGGTCCCAGTTCCACGCTTCCTCGACCGTTTCGCGCGGCGCTTTCAGCTTGACTTCGCCGCCGGTCGGGATCTTCGGCGTGCGCACGTTGACGGTGAACGTCTTCGTGACGGTCTCGCCCGGCCTGGTCGCCACGTTTTCCAGCATCAGCCGGCGCAGTTCGGATTTCACCGTCGTCGCGGTCGCGGCCGTGTCGTCGCCCAGCGTGACGGTCACCGTGTAATTCCCTTCCGGGAGATCGACGGAAAAATAATAGGGATGGACGCCGTCCGGCCGGGCGCCCGGCTCCAGGCCGTAGCCGCGCGCGCCGCTGTAGGCGGCGTCGACGGGCGTGTAGCCGGCCGGCGCCTTGCCGGACCCGAAGGCGAATTTCCAGCCTTCGGCGGCATGCGTATTCGCCGCGCAGGCAGCGAGAAGCAGGGCGCTGATCGCCCCGCGGATCGATGGGTTCATGGTCTTCCTGTGGTTCCAGTCAGCGCTCGAACGCGCCCAGGTCCGGTGCCTTGCCGCGGAAGGGCAGGCCCACGTCGACGCCGCGGTCGATGACGGCGCTGGCGGCAAACGGGTGGAACATGGGTATGTCCGGCAGGCTGCCGTCCGGCTTGCGCGGCGCGTCCCAGCCGGTGGGCGCCACGCTGTCGAAGTCGGACGGCTTCAACGCAAGGTGCAGATCCCAGGAGTTGGCCGCGCTGGCCGCGCCTTCCACCTTCAACGCCGCACCCGCCGGGTAGGCGAGGTTGTTGCGCAGGGTGCCCAGGTAGACGGGGCCGCCATCCGGCGCCACGCCAAGCATATTGTAATCGATAACATTTCCAAAAGCGGTGTTGTGTTGGAAGTCCAGCGCGATGGGATGATGGTTGGCATAAAAGCCCGACACCTTGTTGTCGAACGCGACGGAAAAACGCACCACATGTTTCACCCCGTTGGGCACGTAGCGCCCGCCGTAGCCGCCCGCCTTGATGCCGTTGCCGTTCCCGGCCGCGAGCGGCGTGTGCGTGCCCGGCAGGTAACCGTGCTGCCACGCCCACGAGTATTCGATGGTCACCGGCGAGTACGCGTTGATCAGGTCGAACCCGTCGTCCGTATTCGCCCACGCGCGGCAGCCGCGGAACACGTTGCCCGGATGGCCCGCGCTCACGTGGGCGCCGAAGCCGTCCGCGCTCTGGCCCGCGCCGTTCGACGTGTAGGGGTCGTAGTTATGGTGCGAATCGCTGTTCAGCACGAGGTTCCAGCCCCCGTCCTTGATGAACAGGCCCGGTCCCATGTTGTGGTGCAGGTCCAGCTGCTCGAAGACGTCGTGGTTCGCGTCGATCCACACGCCCCACGATTCGTGGTTCAGGCGGTTGTCCGGCTGCTGCGGCGCGCCCGTGATCTCCAGGCCTTTCAGGTGGATCCAGTCGGCCAGGACTTCGATGCCCTTGACGCGGCAATCGTCCTTCATGCCCGAGAAATCGAACACCGGCGTCTCGCGCGGATAGGCCCAGTAGCGGATCGGCTGCTGTGCCGTGCCGCTCTTGTCGAGGACGATGGCGGACACGGTCGCGCGCCGCGACGCGCACGCCGTCGTCGCCTTCGTGTAGGCGTAGCGGCCGCTGCGGAAATACACGGTGTCGCCCGGCTGCGCCAAGGCCTGCGCGTGCGCGAACGATTGCCACGGCGCGGCCAGTGTGCCGGCCGCGGCGTCGCTGCCGGTCGGGGCCACGTACCAGGTCGCGGCGGATGCGGGCGCGGCGACGAAGGCCGCGGCAATGACAAGGGAACGATGCATGTCAGGTCTCCCGGGTGCGGGGCAGCGCGTCGCCGATCAGCGCAAGATTCTGGATGGCGGCCAGGCCCCATTGGGCCGTTTCGTTCGTGCTCACCCATGGCACTTCGTCGACGGGGTTCAATACGTCCGGCCCCGCCACGCGCACGGTGCGGAACGGGCGCCGCCTGCCTTCGCCCGCGAATTCCTGCCACGCGCGCCGCGCCAGCCCGGGGTCCTTGCGCTTCCAGGCCGCGTACGCGGTCAGGCGCGAGTGGCCGACATACAGCGCATGCGTGGCGCCGTGCGGCGCGCCGAGGCGGCGGCGCTGCTCGTCGACCGGCGCGTTGAACAGTTCGCAGTACTCGAGCCAGGCCCGCTCGAAGGCCGTGTCGCCCGTCAGGCGGATCAATTCGTCGAAGATCTCGACGGCGCCGAACACCGCGTTCAGGTGCAGCGCCTTCACGCCGGTGCCGATCATGTTGTGCAGCCGGCCCGTGTCCGGCTCGTAGCCCATGCGGTCGCCGTTGAAGAAACCGTGCGGCATCGCCGCGATGTCGCGCATGCCGGCGAGGATCTTGTCGCGGTAGCGCGTGCTGCCGCTCCGCTCCCACTCGGTCAGCCAGTTGGCCACGAGCGACGCCCAGTCCGTGCCGAAGCTGATCCGCGCCGGATACGGTCCTTTCGGCGGCTGGTTCGCCAGTTTGCGGACCGGGTCGACGTCGTCCAGCCTGCGGTCCGCATCGAGCACTTCGCGCATGATGTCGCCGGTGCGCTCGTCGCCCGTCAGGTAGTAATAGAAGCGCCGGTAGACCGCCGTGCTGATGCGCACCTGCTTGGCGCTGCAGCCCCAGTGCTGCACGTTGTGGCGCGAGCCGAGCCCCGCGAAGCGGCCCAGGTGGTAAGTATCGACTTCGCTCGTGTGCCGTACCATCGCCTCGCCCATCCGGAAGATGTCGGCGCGGCCCGTGCGGAGGAACGAATACCACAACCACAGGTCGGGCGACAGTTCCGAGTTGTCCCACGCGAAGCCGCCCACGTCGTAGCGCCAGTCGTGGCGGTCGGCGTCGTAGGTGTGGCGGATGTCGCCGTAGTCCCAGAAGCCGTACCAGCGGCGCTGCTCGACTTCCTTGCGGTAGAAATCGAAGCGCGCGTCCAGCTGGTTCTCGATGGCCGCGCGCGCCGGCGTGCTGCGGTCCGGCAGCGCCCACAGGTTGCCGAACACTTGCGTCGCGAGGATGTGCGCAGGCGCGGGCACGAGCTGCGGCGGCGTCTGCACCGCCTGCGCGATCTCCACCAGGCGCGCGCGCGGCGGCGTCGCTTCGAACGCCCACAGCGTGATCTCGCTGCTGCGCGCGACGCCGACGGGCGTGCCGTAGCCTTTCTCGTAGTCCTCGTACGTGATATCCAGGCCCTGGAGCTCGCCGGCATGCGTGTCCATGCCCATGCCGTCGTGGTAGAAACGCAGGTCCATCGCGGGCGCGTCCGGAGACCACATCCAGACGGTGGCGCGTGCGGTGTCCGTGTGCGCGTCACGGATGTCCAGTTGCGTCGGGTGGCGTTGCCAGAAGTCGCGCAGGCCGAACGCGACGCCACCGGAGACGCCGCCCACGTAGCCGGTGCCGGGCGCGCGCCGGCCCCAGGCCGCATCGACCCAACCGCAGCCGGCCTTCGTGCGCTTGCGGATGCGAAAGCTGTCGGCCGACAGCTGCGACAGCGAGACGTCGCCCCACGCCGGCACGAGGTGCAGCAGCGGCGCGACCTTGTCGGCCACGGGCGGGCAGCGTTCGCCCGCGAGCTGGGCGCGGCGCACGTCGGCGCCCGGGTCGCGCCGCAGGCCGGTCAGGTTGCGCACGGCTTCGGCCCACAGGCCGCCGTCCTCGCCGGCGAAGCGCACGTGGCGGTCGTGCGGCGCGTCGCGCAGCGGGACGTCGAACGCGAGGCCGATGCCGCGGATGAAGTCGTGCTGCTCGTCGCCGTCGAATACGAACGTGTGCATGATGCGGATGGAGTCGGCGCCCGCGTACAGGTACAGCCGGACGGTGAACGGGAGCCAGGCGCGGGTCTGGTCGCGGTGCCAGCCTTCCAGCCTGATCACGCTGCGCACCGGGCCTTCCTGCTCCAGCGTCGCTTGCTCGAGTTCGCTCACGAATTCGGTGCGGCGCGTGCTGCCTTCCGGCTGGTCGTCGCGCAGCGCGACGAGGCGGACGTTGCGCGCGATGTCGCGGCCGGCGCGGCGGATGGCCGTCACGAGCACGGGGCCACGCGACGGCACGGTGCATTCGACGATGCCCGTGCCTGCGACGAAGCCGTCGGCCGAGCGGCGCACGGTGACGGCGTGTTGCGCGCGGGCGCGCGGCGCGCCCGGGCGTACGCGCAGGGCGGCGTCCGGACGGCCGCCTGCGCCGAGCGCGTGGGCCGTCCATTTCAGCGAGCCGTCCGGCCAGACCGCCAGCGGCCAGCTTTGCGCGGGCACCTCGCCGGACGTGCCCTCCACGACGAACGGCTGGTCCTTGCGGAGGGCGCCGCGCGGCCACGGCACGCCGAACGTCGTGCCGGCGCCGGACGCGGGTGCGCCTTCCAGCCAGGCCAGCGCCGCCCCGTCGGGTGGCCGCGACGGCGTGGCCGCCGCCCGTGCCGTCCCGCCCAGCGGCAGTGCCGCGGCCACCGAGGTGACACGTGCGGTGGCGCGGAAGAAGTCGCGGCGGTCCATCAGCGCGCCGACAGGCTCACGCGCACGGGCGCGGCCACGCGCGCCGCTTCATCCGTCACGGTGCGCTGCCACTGCTCGCGCGACGTGATCTCGCCGGCCCGCGTCCACGCGGCGCCCACGTAATAACGCAGCGGCTGGCCGGACGTCACCGGCGCCAGCATGAACGCGTTGCGCGCATCGGCGCCGAACGCGGGGTTGCCGGCGGACGGCAGGATCACGGCCACGCCGAAATCCCCGCTTTTCTTTTGCGCGACCCACTGGATGAGGGCTTTCGATCTGGTGTCTTCCGTGAACGTCGACTTGCCGTCCTCGCCCTTGTCGGCCGGTTCCTTGTTCAGGCCCACGGCCGCCTGCAGCGGCCCGTTCCCGGCGAACGTGAACGTGCTGTCGATGCGGTCGAACCAGTGGCCGGCGTCCACGGTGAAGCGCTTGACTTCGGCGACTTTCGTGCCGGCCGCGTCCCAGCCGTCGTAGGTGAGTTCGAAGATCGCGCGCACGGGACCGTTCGCCAGGACCTTCCAGTGCGTGAAGTTGATGCCCGAGACCAGCTTGCCGCCGGTCCAGATGCCGGTGCCGCCGGCGCCCAGCGTCGTGCCGACGTTGTACATGTCGATGCCTTCGCCCTCGTCGTGGTGGTAATGGTCGTGGCCGATGTTGTACCAGCGGTCGACGATCGGGTACGGGACCCGCTTGAACCAGATATCGAGGCCGCTCGTCTTCAGGACTTCCTTGTCGGAGCCGGCGGGCGCCGGGGCGGCGAGGGCGGGGCCGTAGGTGCGGTGCGCGACCTTGTCGTTTTCCCACGCGAAGTCGTCGAGGCGTTCGGGCACGATGCGGGCCCAGACTTTGGTGGGGAACGGGGGCACGACGGCGTCCGTCTTTTCGACCGTGAACGTGGCGCTCTTTTCGCCCGGCGCGAAGTCGTGCTGGAACAGCAGTTCGCCGTACGCGACGCCGTTCTTCTGCGGGTCCTTCGCTTCCGGCGCCACGTTCGTCACCTGGTGCGGCAGCACGCGGCCGGCCGCGTCCTTGACGACGATGTGCTGGATGCCGGCATGCGGCAGCGCGTCGTTGACGCTCTTCCACGGGATGGCGATGGTTTCCGCCGGCCGTGCGATGGCGAGATCGTGGGTGACGGTGACGGTCAGGCGCTCGGCGGCGTGCGCTGCGGGGTGCGTGGCAACTGCGATGGCGGCGAGGGCGAACAGGGGCAGGGAGAGTTTCATCGTTCGTGGCGGCGTAGGGTCCAGTGGGAATATGCCCGTCGAGTATCGATTCGGCGGCTCCCGGGTGTCAACTTACGGCCGGCCGCGGTCACCATTCAATCAGCGCGTTGAGCGATGGTCTTTACGCGCATGACCCGCAAAGCCAGTGTTTTGGCTCGCAAGGACAAGGCGCCGGGCCGTGGAATGCGCGGGCTTTCCATTACTCTAATGGTGCTTGACGTTCATGCAACGTGAACGGGGCAGAGGAGACATCCATAGAGGTCGGAAAGACCGGAAGGGCAAACATGAGAGACAAGTACAAGCTCGTAGGGCCGATCTACGACTGGCTCAGTGCGTTCTACAGCGGCAAATCGATCCACCGCTGCAAGGTCGCGATGCTCGACAAACTGCGCCCGGGCGACAGGGTGCTGTTCGCCGGCGTCGGCCACGGCCGCGATGCGGTCCACGCCGCGCGGCTCGGCGCCGACGTCACGGTGGTCGATCTGTCGGCCACCATGCTGAAGAAATTCCAGGCCAATCTCGAACGGGAAGGCATCGTCGACGTGCGCATCCGCCAGGTCCACAGCGACATCATGCTGGTCGAGGAATTCGAGCAGTACGACATGGTCGTCGCGAACTTCTTCCTGAACGTGTTCGAGCAGGACATGATGCTGCGCGTGCTCGCGCACCTGATCCGCCTGGGCCGCCCCGGCGCCCACATCGTCGTCGGCGATTTCTCGTTTCCGACCGGGAACGTGTTCAGCCGCGCCTTCAAGACCCTGTACTGGTACGGGGCCGTCGGCTTCTTCTGGCTATTCGCCGGGAACGCCTTCCACAACATCTACAACTATCCGGAGTGGATGAAGAAGTTCGGCCTGCAGGTTGGCGAACAGAAGCACTACAAGCTGCTGCTGCTCGACTGCTACTGGTCGGTCATCGGCCAGAAACCGGCCTGAGACCCAACGCCGTCGTCCCCGCGAAAGCGGGGATCCATGCTGAGCCGACCAGGATGCCCAGTATGGGTTCCCGCGTGCGCGGGAACGACGGGTGCTTGCAATCCAACCGGAGCCCACATGAGCCAACACGCTGTCGCGCTGGAGCGGCGCATCGCCGCCGACCTGTCCCATCACGATACGGCCAGGCGTGCCGCCGTCCTGCGGCAATACGGCGGCCACGCGCTGTCGTTCTGCACCATGCAGCCGGGGATGTCGTATTTCGAAGTGCCCGGCGTCGGCTACATCGCGTTCGCGAAGTACTGGGGCATGCGCTTCGCGCTGGGCGAGCCCGTGTGCCCGCCGCATCTGCGCGACGCGATGCTCACCGCGTTCGTCGACCGCTATCCCGACGCCGTCTTCGTCCAGGTGGGCAAGGGCGTCGTCGACCACCTGCACGCCCGCCACGGCTATTACGGCACGCAGTTCGGCAGCGAATCGCGCCTGGACCTCGCCGCGTTCTCGCTGCGTGGCGCGCGCAAGCAGGTGATACGCACGGCGATCAACGCCGCCCGCGCGGACGGCATCGAGATCCGCGAGGGCGGCTTCGACCACGACGTGCGCCGCATCTCCGACGCATGGATCCGCACGCGGCGCTGCAAGAACAACGAGATCCGCTTCCTGATCCGGCCGATGATCGTCGACTACCGCGAAGACACGCGCTATTTCTACGCGTACCGCGACGACGAGGCCGTGGGCTTCGTGTTCTTCGATCCGCTGTACCGCGACGGCCGCCTGGCCGGCTACGTGCCGAACATCTCGCGCTCGTCCGCCAACTTCCGGCAAGGCCTGTGGTATGCGCTGATGGCGTACGCGATCGCGCGCTTCCAGGAAGAAGGCGTGCCGTGCGTGGACCTGGGCCTGACGCCGCTGATGCTGGCCGACGAGGTCGAGCCGCAGGAATCGCGCGTGCTGCGCGCCACGTTGTCCGTGATCCGCGAGCGGATGGACTTCCTCTACAACTTCAAGGGGCTGGAATTCGCCAAGTCGCGCTTCCAGGGGCAGGTCGAAAAGACCTATTGCTGCCACCGGAACGCACTGCCGGCCCTCGCCATGACGGCCATGTTCCGCCTGACGCGGATCATCTAGGCCACGGAGATATCCATGACGACCACCATCGACGAGGCAGCCGACGGGCTGCCGGACGTGCGCGACGCCTTTACCGGCAAGCGCATCCTGCTCACGGGTGCGACGGGTTTCGTCGCGAAGGTCCTGCTGGAAAAGCTGATCCGCACCGTGCCCGACATCGGCCGCATCGTGCTGCTGATCCGTGCCGGCTGCCTTGGCGACGCCCGCGCGCGCTTCGAGCGCGAGATCGCGGCATCGTCCGTGTTCGACCACCTGCGCGCCGTGCGCCCGGCCTGGCTGGAACGCTTCCTCGCCGAGCGCGTGGACTGCGTGACGGGCGAGATCACGGCGCCCGGCTTCGGCCTCGCGGCCGCGCGCTTCGCCGAGCTGGCGCGCGGCGTGGACGTGGTCGTGAACGCGGCCGCCAGCGTCGATTTCCGCGAACCGCTCGACGAGGCACTCGCCATCAACACGCTGAGCCTGCGCCACGTGACGGCGTTCGCGCGCGTCGCCAACGCGCCGCTGGTGCACGTGTCGACCTGCTACGTGAACGGCTACAACCGCGGCGAGATGCGCGAGGAGATCGTCGCGCCGGCAGGCAGCGCACGCGACGGCATCCCGCGCCATCGCGACGGCTGGTACGACGTCGACGCGCTGATCGCCTCCCTGTGGCGCAGAATCGAGCGGGTGCGGGCGAAGGCCGGCGGCGCCGATCCGGAACGGCTGCGCCGGCGCCTGACGGACCTCGGCATCCGGGAGGCCCAGCGCCACGGCTGGAACGACACCTACACGTTCACCAAGTGGCTCGGCGAGCAGGTCGCCCTCCGGGCCATGCATGGGCTTGCCCTGACGATCGTGCGGCCGGCCATCATCGAAAGCACGCTGCGCGAGCCGGCGCCCGGCTGGATCGAGGGCGTGAAGGTGGCGGACGCCGTGATCCTCGCCTATGCGCGCGGCAAGACGAGCTTCTTCCCCGCGCGGCGCGAAGGCATCATCGACATCATCCCCGTCGACCTCGTCGCCAACGCCATCGTACTGGCGGGTGCGGAGGCGCTGTCCGCCGGGCCGGGCCGGCGCATCTATCAATGCTGCAGCGGTTCCACGAATCCGCTCGCGCTGGGTGAACTGATCCGGCTGCTGCAGGCGGAATCCAAACGCAACTGGCGCCAGTACGACCGCCTGTTCCACGCCGAGCCGAAGCGCGATTTCCGCACGGTCGGGGAGGGGACCTTCCGCTTTTTCATGGGTGCGTTCGGCATCGGCACGACGGCGTGGAACGGCCTGCGCCGGCTGGCGGGCGCGCCGGTTGCCACGCGCGCGCTGGAAAAGCTGCGCACGACGCGCCTGCTGGCGCTGACGTTCGCCTTCTACGCGCACCCGCGCTACCGGTTCCACAACGCCGGCCTGCTGGCCCTGGCTGCGCGCTTCGGGGAGGAGGCGCGGCGGCTGTACCCCGTGGATGCGCGCCTCGTCGACTGGGAAGACTACCTGTGCCGCATCCACATGGCGGGGCTGAACCGCTATGCGCTGCGGCGGCGGGGCGCGGTGCCGGAAGATTCGGCAGCCGGCGCTGCGGCGACCGGCGTTGCGGCAGCCGCGGGTGTCGACCCGATGGCGGCCCCGGCCTCGCGCTGACGGGCGGAGCGGCAAGCCGGACCGGCTTGTCCGGTAATTCTGCAACTAACCGACAGACGCCGCGACCCACACCGGAACCCCGCCACCAGCACGCCGGGAGGGGCCGGCGCGACGCGATGTAAATATGCGCCCCTTCGGACGTGACTGCGTTATGATGTTTTCCCAATGGACGCAACGTGCAAGCGCGCCCGGCCGGTTCTCTGGAGGAGGTCGTGAACCTTTCGCCTTTACCCCTCGCGGTATTCGTCGTCGACGCGGCAGGGACGATCACGAGCTGGAACCGCGCCTGCGAAAAGCTGGCGGGCTATGGCGCGGCGGACATTCGTCACTGCAGCCTCGACCAGATCATCGCCTTCGACGAGCCGGCCACCGTGACGTGGATCGGCGAGCGCGTCAACGAGGATTCGACGGGAGAACTGATTTGCGCGGACGGGCACCGGGTGCCGGTGCGGGTGACGGTGGCGCCGCAATCGCTCGATCCCGACCAGCCCGGCGGCTTCAGCGTCATCGTCGTGCCGCGTGCCGGCCTGGCGCCGACCCGTTACGCATTGATCCAGGACCTGCCCATCGCCGACATCATCGAGGAATTGCCGTGCGTGTTCTACGTCATCGACCAGAGCGGGCACCTGCTGTTGTGGAACCACCAGCTGGAAGACGCGCTCGAGATGGCGAGCGAGGAGTTGCCGACGTTTAACGTCAAGAATTTCTTCGACGAGCGCGACCAGGCGATGATCGTGGAAAAGATCCTGGCCGCCTTCGAGGGTGGCGGGTCGTACCACGAGGCCGACCTCGTCGGGAAGCACGGCAAGCGCACGACTTTCCTGTTCCATTGTTCGCGTGCGAGCCTGGGCAACCTGCCGGTCGTGTTCGGCACTGGCCTGGACATCACGTCGCGCAAGGAAGCCGAGCGCGGCCTGCGCGTGCGCGAGCGGGCCATGTACGCGAGCGTGAACGCGATCGTGATCACGTGCTGCGCGGACGGGGCCGACAACGTGATCGAGTACGTGAATCCCGCGTTCGAGCAGATCACCGGTTACACGCTGGCCGAGGTGAAGGGCCGCAATCCGCGCTTCATGCGCGTCGAGGATTGCGACGTGCACGAGCAGCGGCGTATCCACGACGCCGTCGCTAGCCGGCAGAGCGTGCGCGCCGTCCTGCGCAACCGGCGCAAGAACGGCGAGATCTTCTGGAACGACCTGCGGGTCGATCCCGTCGCCAGCATCGAGGGCGAAGTATCGCACTTCGTCGGCGTGATCAACGACATCACCGAAGCCCGCCATTACGAGCGCCGGTTGCAGCACCTCGCGCACCACGACGCGCTGACGGGCCTCGCCAACCGCACGCTGCTGCTGGAACGCCTGAAGGCGGCGATCGATGCGGCGTCGTGCCATCGCCGCCAGGGCGCGCTCGCGTTCCTGGACCTCGACAACTTCAAGCACATCAACGACACCTTCGGCCACGAAGCCGGCGACGCCGTCCTGCGCGAGATCGCGGACCGCCTGCGCGACAGCATGCGCGAGGAAGACACGGTGGCGCGCCTGGGCGGCGACGAATTCGTCCTCGTGATCGCCGAGCAGGCCGACGTGACCCAGCTGGCCTGCCTCGTCGAGCGCGTACGCCAGAGCCTGTCGGCGCCGGTCGTCGTGGACGGCAAGGAGATCCTGCCCGGCACGAGCATCGGCGTCAGCCTGTTCCCGCAGGACGGGCGCACGGTCGACGACGTCATGCGCGCGGCCGACGCCGCCATGTACCACGCCAAGACCCTCGGGCGCAACAACGTGCAGTTCTACTCCGAGGCACTGAACCAGGTCGTGCACCAGCATCTGCTGCTGGAAGCGAGCCTGAGCCGGGCGATCCGCAACCGCGAACTGGTGCTCGGCTACCAGCCGAAGGTCGACCTGCGTACGGGCAAGGTCGTGGGCGCCGAGGCGCTCGTGCGCTGGCAGCATCCCGTCGACGGCATCATCGCGCCCGACGTCTTCATTCCCGTCGCCGAGCAGACGGGCCTGATCATCCCGCTGGGCGACTGGGTGATCGACGAGGCATGCGCCACGCTGCAGACGCTCGCCGCCGTGGGCATCGAGGATTTCGTCATCGCGGTGAACCTGTCCGCACGCCAGCTGCGCCAGCGCCGCTTCGTGAACCGGCTCGCGGACACGTTGGCGCGGCATGGCGTCCCCGCGCACCGCCTGGAGCTGGAAGTGACGGAGAGCCAGCTGATGGACCACCCGGAAGAAGCGCTCGACGCGCTGGCCCAGTTGAAGCTGCTGGGTGTACGCCTGTCGATCGACGATTTCGGAACCGGTTACTCGAGTCTCAGCCACCTGCAGAAATTCCCCGTCGACTGCATCAAGATCGACCGGTCGTTCCTCGGCGGGGGCACGGATCCGGACGATGGCCATGAAGTCATCACGCGCGCCATCATCGCGCTCGGCCACAACCTCAAGTTGCAGGTGATCGCGGAAGGCGTCGAGACGATCGAGCAGCTGACGTTCCTGCGCGACCACGACTGCGACCAGATGCAGGGCTATTATTTCAGTCCGGCCCTGGCCCAGGAGGGGCTCCAGGAGATGTTGCGGCGCGACGCGCGCCTGCCGATGTAGATGACGATGGTGCCGATCCAGGACATCCTGCACCGCATCGCCTGGGATCCCGCGTTCGGCGCGGGCGGCTTCGTCATCGGCTACCGCGACCGCCTGCGCGGACGGACGGTGCGCATTCCGTTCGACCGGATCGTGCTGGGGGAGGGGCGCGGATTCTCGTTCGACGTCATCGGCGCGGACGGCGTCGCGCGCATGATTCCGTACCACCGCGTGCGCGAAGTGCTGCGCGACGGGAAAATCATCTGGCGCCGCCGCGTAGGCGGGGAGGACATGGACGGGGAAGACGGCGAGCGTTGACGCGATGCACACTGGCGTGCGCCGGGCGCTGCCGGCAGCCTGTCAGGCGTATTCCCCCGTGTGCAGCACCGCGTACGTGTGGCGGCCGGCTTCCTTGGCGGCGTACAGCGCGCGGTCGGCCGTTTCCATCAGCGCCCGCGGGTCGACGCTGCCGCCGGACGCGAGGCCGATGCCGATCGTCGTCCCGACTTTCAATGTGCGTCCGGCCAGCGCGAACGGTTCCGCGATCGCGTCCAGGATCTTGCGGGCGACGCGTTCGACGTCGGCCTCGCTGCGCACGTCGTGCAGCAGCACCGTGAATTCGTCGCCGGCCAGGCGTGCGACCAGGTCCGTCGAGCGCACGCTGGTCCGCAGCCGGCGCGCGAATTCCACGAGCACGTCGTCGCCGGTCGCGTGGCCGTAGCGGTCGTTGATCTGCTTGAAGAAGTCCACGTCCAGGTACAGCAGCGCGCAATCGCGGTCGCCCTGGCGCGAGCGGCTGGCGGCGCCTTCCAGCGCCTGCTCGAAGCGGCGCCGGTTCGGCAGCTGCGTGAGCGGGTCCGTGTGCGCCAGCGCATGCAGGCTGCGCTCGTGCATGCGCGAGGCGGTGGCGTCCGTCGTCAGGATGTACACGCCGGCCACGCGGCCGTCGCGCATCTGCGGCAGGAACGTCGAGTGGGCGATGCGCGTGTGGTTCTTGCGCACGATCTCGTGTTCGCACTGCGACGCGTTGCCGAGCCAGGCCTGTTCCAGCGCCCTGGCCTGCGGCGCGTAAAAGGCGGGGCCGAACGCTTCCTCGACGGTGAGGCCGAGGATCCGCTCAGGCGGCACGCCCAGCCACGATGCGTGCACGGCGTTGGCGAACGCATAGCGGCGGTCGGCGTCCAGGTGGGCGATCAGCACCGGCACGTTGTCGGTGATCGTACGCAGCCGCTCCTCGCTCTCGGCCTGGCGCAGTTCGGAGAGCCTGCGGGCGGTCATGTCGAACGCCATCGCGTAATAGCCGTCCGGCGTGCCGTCCAGTGCGCGCTGCGGCACGAACATGCACTGGTAATACAGCTGGCGGCCGTTCACCTCGATGACGTCCTCGAACGTGCTGCATTCGCCCGCGTGGACGCGGCGCAGGTGGGGTTCGAGCTTCGCGTATTCGTGTTCCGAATAGGCGTCGCGCACGTCGTGGCCGATCAGCGCCTCGGCCGGCTTGCCGTAGAACTGGATGGCGCGGCCGTTCAGGAACACGAACCTGCCCGCCGCGTTGACCTTGCCGATCAGCGCCGGCAGGTTTTCCGTGATGGCGCGCAGGCGGCGTTCGCTCGCTTCCAGCCGTTCGCGCGCCGTGTTGCGCTCGGTGATGTCGGTCATCGCCACGACGGCGCCCAGCATCCGCCCGTTGGCGCTCTTCAGCGGACGGCCGCTGGCCAGGAGCGTGGCTGCCGGGCGGCCCGGGGGCGCGATGGCCATCGCCTGTTCGCGCACGACCCCGCCCCGCAGGACGCGCGCGAGCGGCACTTCGTCCGGCGCGAGCGGCGTGTGGCCGTCCGCTTCGTACAGGGCGTAATGCGTCGGCCAGCCGGCCGTCTTCACGCAGGCGCGGTCCAGGCCGTGCAGCGTGCGGGCCTTCTTGTTGAACAACGTGAGGTTGCCCTCGGCGTCGCAGGCGACCACGGCGACGTCGATCGATTCCAGCACGGCATCCAGCAATTCCTGCTTTTCGTCGAGCTGCTGGCGCGTGCGGTTGCGCTCGGAGACGTCGTCGAGGAACGCGCCGATGCAGCGCCGGCCCTGCCATTCGTAGGCGCCGACTTTCATTTCGACGGCGATGCGGCGGCCGCTCGCGGTCAGCGCCGGCAGCTCGATCTGCCGGTCGACGATGGTGCTGCAGTCCGTCTCGAGGAAGCGGCGCATGCCCGCGGCGTGCGCGGCGCGCAGTTCTTCCGGCACGATCAGGTCCGCCAACGGACGGCCCACGGCCTCGCTCCGGTTCCAGCCGAAGATCCGTTCGGCGGCCGGGTTCCATTCGGTGATGCGGCCCTCGGGATCGGTGCCGACGAACGCGCTGTACGACGTCGCGACGACCGCCCGGGTCCAGCTTTCGGCATCGCGGAGTAGCGTCTCCGTCGCCTTGCGGTGGGCGATTTCCGTGGAGAGGTCCGCGAGGCGGGCTTCCAGTTCCGCCGTGCGCTGGGACATGCGCAGCTCCAGTTCCGCGTTGAGCGACTTGAGGGCCTGCTCGGCCATCACGCGCGCCGTCGTGACGCGGGCCTGGTTCAGTTCCACCTCGACCAGGTCGGCCAGGTCGCGCAGGCACTGGCGCTGCGCGTCGTCGAAACGGCGCGGGTTGCGGTCGACGATGCACAGCGTGCCCACGGCCTGGCCGTCGCAGAAGACGGGCTGCCCGGCATAGAAACGGATGTGCGGCCCGCCCGTGACGAGCGGATTGTCGGCGAACCGCGGATCCGCGGCCGCATCCTCGACGACCAACATCTCTCGTTGTGCCACGGTGTGGGCGCAGAAAGCATCCTCGCGGGCCGTCTGTTCCACGTCCAGGCCGCAGCGCGACTTGAACCATTGGCGCTTGTCGTCGACCAGCGTGATGAGTGCGATGGGCACGCCGAAGGTCATCGCGGCCAGGCGCGTGTAGCGGTCGAAGCGGGGCTCCGGCCGGGTATCCAGCAGGTCGAGCGCGGTCAGTGCCGCGAGGCGAGAAGTTTCCGAGATCGTCTTGGTCATCAGCATGGGCCGTTCCAGGTGGTGTGAACGGCGGCGGGGCAGGGGCCGCAAGGAAGGCGCTCGCCGGGGGTTGGGGCGAGTGTCCGGAAGAATGGTAACACTAAATTCCTCACGGAAAGTTTCACTTTTGTGGAATGTGGCGCCGCCACTACGTTGCAGTTCACATATTGCGCGGGCGCCGACATAGTAAAATGGAGGCCCGCGTTCCCCTGCTGGCAAAGGATGTTTCCATGGCGCCGATCGATCTCAACGGCTATGACCTCGCCGAACTGAAAGGTTTGTTTTTCGATATCGAGCAGGAGATCAAGCGCCGCGCGCGCGACGAGCGCGACCGGGCGCGCGACCGCATCCACGCGCTCGCGGCCGACGCGGGCATCCCGCTCGACGCGCTGGTCAAGACCGCGGTGCCGCGCTACCGCAACCCGGCCGACAGCGACCAGACGTGGACGGGCCGCGGGCGCCAGCCGCGCTGGATCGCCGAGGCGCTGGCCAGCGGGCGGTCGCTGGACGATTTCAAGATCTGAGCATCGGCGACGTGTAAGCCGGATCGTGGATAAACGGCAGCGGGCGGCCTTCGCGCAGGGCGGCGAGGACCGCTGCGAAGTCGGTCCGGCAGCGAAACCCCAGGTCGCGTTCGATCGCGGCCGCGTCGTACACGCGGCCGATGCTGGCCGGCAGCGACCAGCCCCGGGCCGCGTAGAGGCTGGCCGCGTCCGGGAAATACCGGGCGATCACGGCCGGCGCGTCCGTCTTCAGCAGGGCCGCGTCGGCGCGGCCGAAGGGCGTCGGCGCCGACACGATGTACAGGCCGAAGCCGATGGCCGGCGCCTTCTCCAGCGCCGCGAGGTGCGCGAGCGCGCAGTCTTCGACGGTCAGGCGGCGGTGCAGGAATTCGTTCGCCTTCATGTTTTCGCCGGCAAGATGGTCGTGCGTGTCATCGTCTTCCGGGAAGAACCGTGCCGTCCTCAGCACGACCATGGGGAGACCGTGCTCCGCGTGGAACAGCCGCGCCAGCTCCTCGGCCGTGCGCTTGGTCACGCCATAGATGTTGCGGGGCTGCAGCGGTCCGCTCGTCTCGTCCAGCCAGGCGGCGGCGGGCGCGGTCTCGTCGCGGATGGCCTGCGTGATCATCAGCGACGTGGTCGACGTGGATACGAACCGGCTCGTTCCGTGGGCCGCCGCCGCCTCCAGCAGGTTCAGCGTCCCGGTGACGTTCACGTCGACGAACGCCTGGCGCGGATAGCGCGCGATGTCGGGCTTGTGCAGCGCGGCCGCGTGGATCACGCCGTCGAACCGGTAGTCGGCGAACAGGCGCCGGACCAGGGGCGTGTCGGCGACGCTGCCGACCACGTCGGTGTGCGGTCCGGGCGCCACGTCGAGGCCGAGCGGGACGTGGCCCGCCCGCCGCAGCAGCGGGGACAGGAATCGGCCAAGCCAGCCGGAAGAGCCAGTCAAGAGAATTTGCATGTTCGATGTCGATCTCGTGGGGTGCCGTTCGTCGTCAGGATGCAGGACAGGTTTTCCAACCAACATTATGACAAGAGGACATCATGAACAAGCAAATCATCTTCAACCTGCCGGTGCAGGACCTGGACCGTTCGAAGGCCTTCTTTTCGGCGCTCGGCTTTACGCTCAATTCCCGCTACAGCAACGAGAATGCACTGTTCATGAACGTCGTGGACGACACCCTGCACGTCATGCTGATGACGGAAGCGTTCTTCGAATCCCTCATCAACAAGCCGGCCGTGCGGGCGCGTGATGCCAACGAGGTGATCATCTGCCTGAGCTGCGAAAGCCGGGAGGAAGTCGACAGCCTGATCGCCCGCGCGCAAGCGGCGGGTGCGCGGATTCCGCACCCGCCCGAGGATCATGGCTTCATGTACGACCAGGGCTTCGAGGACCTCGACGGCCATCTGTGGAACCTGGTCTGGACGGCGCCGCGGGAATGACCCGTCACGGCAGCTGTACGCGGACCACGCCGTCGGCGACGGTCACATAGAGACGGCCCTTGTCGTCGATCGCCAGGCCTCCTGGATTGTTGAGGCCGCCGGGGAGGGGGCCGGGGCGCGTCTGCCACAGGCCGACCTGGCCGGCCACGGTGCTGACCACGCCGGACGGCGTGATCTTGCGGATCGTTCTGGTTGCCGCCGTCGACGACGTACAGGTTGTCCGCTTTGTCGATCACCATCTCTCTCGGCCCGTTGAATTGCGCCGCCGTGCCGGCACCATCGGCCGCGCCGGGTTTGTCGGCAGTGCCCGCGAAGATGCTGGCCGAGCCGTCCGGTGTGACCTTGACGATGATGTGGCGAAGGTAGTCCGATATGTATCCGTTGCCGGCGCGGTCCACCGCAAGGCCGCCCAGGTACTCGCCCAGCATGCCGGCGGTGGCGCTCAAGTCGGTCGGGTACTGATAGGTCACAGGAGGGCTTGGGTCGGAATAGCCCGGCACGACCGAGCCGGACTCCTGGACGAACAGGAGGCGGCCGCCGCCGTTGCGGTCGACGGTCCGCCAGCCTCGATGTTGCGCTTCGTGGCTCCCGGTAGCCGGGCTGCTGGAACCGCCGCCAACCATGACCGCAGTCGTGGCATATAGCGTGCCGTCGGGGCCGAGTGCCAGCGCAGACGGATTGTCGCCCAGGCTCTGCGGCAGAAGGCGGTTGGCGGGCGCATGCGTCGGGAACCTCGACAGCGACATCGTGCTGGTCACCCCGTCCAGCGTGATGCGTCGCAGGGCGACGGCAGGCGACCCGTCATAAGACTGATAGCCCGAGCCGTCCAGGGCGTAGAGAACCTGGCTGTTCTTATCGAAAAGAAGCTGCGAGATCTGCTTCGTAAAGCCTGCCGCGTTGCCGGTGCCGTCCGTCCCCGGAGGCACGCCATCCTTGCCGACAAAGTCTGACACGACGCCGTCCTGCGTCAGTTTGAAAATCGTGGCATTGGCGTCGTTCGCCACGAACAATGTGCCGTCCGGGCCGACCGCGATGCCGGCCCTGACGTAGTTGCCGGTTGGGTTTTTGGCCAACAGGACGATGGCCTGGTTATTCACCGGCGGCGTGCCAGAGCCTGTCGTATCCGATGAGCCGCCTCCACCGCCGCACGACGTCAACAACGTGGCGGCCGCCGCGACGAGGATGGCACGGTGTGTGGATACGGTGGCAGGTATGTTGAACACAGTTCGATCTCTTTCTATCGTAAGCCTGGCCGGAGTGGCCACGGCATGCAGGATAGCAAGAGAACGATATAAAAATTCTCACGAATGGTCACGACGAGAATGCCGCGGTTTCATTTCTTCGCTGCAGGAGCTGGCAAACCCGTCAACGCGCCGGTCAGGTAAGTTTTCATGCGCGAGGCGAACCGCCGCTCGACCAGGACGTGCACGCCATACGCGGCGCCCAGCACGGCGGCGATCATGCCCCAGAACAGCAGATGGGCGCTTACACTCGGGTAGAAGCGATTGAACACGAGATAGCCGATGTTCTGGTGCAGCAGATACAGCGGATAGCTGATCGCCCCGGCCAACGGCCAGCGATAGCGGGCGATCGAGCCCGTCCGGCCCAATGCGATCAGCAGCATCACGAGGAAGAACAGGGTCAGGATGCCGATGACGATAGCGCCGTTCAAGGTCGACATGGCGTTCTCGGCGCGCACCTTGCGCAGGATAACTTCCGATTGGAAGAGGGCGAGGCCCCAGGCGCCTGCGAGTACCGTCAGCCTGCTCACGGCCGCACCCTGTTTCCAGATCAGGAAGCAGGTGGCACCGGCGATGAAATACGCCGCGTAATCGAAGATCAGCAGGGTGCGGACGGCATGCAGCGCACCTGCCGGCAGCCACGCGTCCGGGAACAGCGCGAGGAGTGCGAGCGCGATACATGCCAGCAGCCACATGACGAGGTAGCGCTGCGCCTGGTGAATCTTTCCGATGACCAGGAGCGCAGCCACCAGTGCATAAAACCGGATCTCGACCAGCAACGACCAGTAAGCCCCTTCCAGCAACGGCACCCTGAACAGGTCGGCGACCATCGTCATGTTGATGGCGTACTGGCCGAACGTGACGTTGCGTGGCGCGGCCAGTGAGATGCTGGCCAGGAAAGTGATCGTGCAACAGGTCCAGAATGCAGGGTAGAGCCGCACGAGGCGGGAGATGCAGAAGTCGCGCAGGCGCGCGCTGGCGGCCGCGGTCATCAGGACGACGAATCCGCTGATCATGAAAAACAGTTCGACCCCGAGGAAGCCATACTCGGCGACGGGCGCCAGCAGCGGGTACGGCATCGCCGAGAAGCCGCCGGCCGGTCCACGGTAGGCGTAGTGAAAGAAGACGACGGAGAGCGCCGCCAGGAATCGCAGAAGATCGATTTCGTTGACTCTGGTGCGTGTCATGGCGTGAACCTCCAGGCGGCGGATTCAATGGTGCGCGACCATGCCCGCGGGCGCGATGGCTCCCGGTGCCGTACTTCGCGTCCGTGGTTGGACGCGCTTGTCCAGCATCTGCCTGCTCGAGATCGCAAACAGGAGGAATATCCAGATCGGGGCCTCGTAGAAATACATGATGCAATACGCGGGGATCAGGACGATGATCGCCGCCAGGATGATGCCGTGCAGAGCGAATATGCGCAGCAGGATCAGCGCCAGCGGCAACGTCACGATAATGCCGCCGCGGCTGACCAGGTTCAGGATGACGCCGATGTCCTGGTAGTGGCATCCGATGCAAGGATCCGTTCCATAACCGAATCCCGTGAATTTCTCTTCCAACCCGGCATCCAGGTATGTGTTTATGCCCTGCATCTTGAACGACAGGCTCGGATCGTTGCCGCCGAAGCGGGTCATCAGGTGGTCGATGAAATTGGAGGCGTAAATGTAGAAAACGACGACGGACAATGCGATGACGATTTCGAGCAAGCCGATGCGCTTGCGCCACAGCCAGCCGAGCAGCAGCAACAGCACGGAAACGAAGAAGATCGAGGATGCGGCATGCGTCATCAGGACGGAAATGATGGTCCCGACGGCCACGACGATGAGCTTTTTGCTGAACTCGGCCGAAAATGCGTAGATGGCCAGCATGCACGATACGTAGTTGGTGTAAGTGCCGGGCTCCACATGCAGGCCCGCAAAGCGGGCGATGTTGAAGTATTCCTCGGTGACGCGGCTTTCCGTGCCGAACACGAGTTGATGAACGTCGTAGATCGTATGCGTGACGAAATAGTACAGGATCACCTGAATGGTCAGCGTCAGTACGTTGATCCCGATCAGGCATGCCAGCGCCGCCTCGAATTCCCTCCGGTACGAGAATCGCGTTTCGAATATCGCGATGGCCAACGCCAGGTTGGCGGCGATCAGGAGGACGAATTGCGGTGGCACCGGCTTGACGACGACCACGTGAAAAACCAGTGTGAACAGCAGCGTCGCCACGAGCAGGGAAGGCAGTTTCACCCGGATCTTCCCGAGGAACACCAGAGGCGACATGGCCACCATGGCCACGCCGGCCGCGAGATACTTGGGCAGCATCGTGGCGCGGGTTCCCGATTCTTCGAAAGGCGTGAACAACAGGAAGAGCGCGACGAGGAACGCCAGGAAGAACCAGATCGAGAAACCCGACGGAGAGCGCTTGTTCTTCATGGCTGGACCAAGATTTCCGGGATGAAAAAGGTCGCCGAAGTCCCCCGTCCGGGGACGGGGTGGCTGGCGCACACCCGTCAAGCATGCGCTACGACGCTGAAGCTCGTTTGATGTGACTCAACTAGAAGCGGCTGGTCAGCATCAGGGTGACGCTGCGCGGGCTGCCCGGTGCGTGCAGCGACTGCGCGCCGTCGTGCCACACGTAGTCGTAGTAGCGGTCCGCCACGTTGCGGACCTGGAGCTCCACGTCCAGGTTGTTGCCGAGGCGGTAGGCGGCCGACAGGTTGACGACGGAATACGCCCCGAACTTGCCGGTGGTGTTGGTCCGGTCGAGGAAGTAATTGCTCTGGCCATTGATCGAGCCGGACAAGCGCAGCACGTCGCTGACGTTGAAGTCCGCGCCCGCGTTGTACAGCAGGTGCGGCGTGTGATCGATCTCGTTGCCCTGCGTGGCGATCGACGCGGCGTCCGCCTTGACGATGCGCGCGCGTTGCACGGCGGCGCCCACCCACACGCCCAGGCGCGACGTCGGCCGCAGGTTCAGCTGCAGGTCCACGCCCCGGCGCCGCGTCTCGCCGATGTTCTCGGCATCGTTGGCCGGGTCGTTCATCTTGCGCCGGGCCTCGTTGGACGCATATTGCTCCCACACCGCGAGGCGGCCTTCCACGCCTTGCGCAGGGCGGAACTTGACGCCGGTCTCCCAGCCATCGTTGATCGACGGCGACAGGTCGCTGGTCTGGTTGACCTTGTAGGTGGCGGTGCCGATGCCGATCTGGAATGTGCGGCCGACGTTCCCGTACACGGACCAGGCGTCGTTGACCTGGTACACGGCGGACAGCTTCGGTTGGCGGATCAATCCATAGTCGTTGATGCCGTAGACGCGGCCGTCCAGCAGGTTCGTGTAGCTGCCGGTGAGCTTGTCGACGCGCAGCGCCGGTGTGATGGTGAGTGCGGCGGCCGGCTTGTAGATCGCCTGGATGAAGCCGCCAGCCGTGTTCAGGTCGAACTGCTGGTCGCGGGTCCGGGATTGCCGCACCGCGCTCGCCGTGAACCAGCGCTGGCTCGCGTTGTCCTGGCGCTCCGTGTCCAGCCCGCCGACGACACGCAGCTGGCCGGTCGGGCGCCACGTCAACGTCGTCGAGGCGCCGCTATGGTTTTCCTCGATCGTGCGTTCCTGCTGGCGCGCCCCGGCGGAGAAGGTCACGTAGCGGTGGTCGTTCAGGGCATTGTGATAGACCTGCGCCGCCCAGAACAGCTGGCGCCCGAGCGCCGTCTCGGCCTGCAGGGCCACCTGGTCCATCCGGCGCGTGCCGCGGTCGGTGGCGTTGTGCGGCATCGACTGTTCCCAGTCCGCGCGGGCTTCCGCAGCCGTCAGGAAGCCCGGTTCGTCGGCACGCACTTCATGGTGGCGCACGATCAGGCCATACCGGCTCGTGCCGTTGTCGGGCGAATAAAACCATTTGCCGGAGAAGGTGGACTTGTCCGCATCCGAGTGGGCGCGGTAGCCGTCCGTCCTTTGCCAGCTCGCGGCGTAGTTCTGGGAGAAACCATTGCGGTCGATGCCCAGTGCCGCCTGCGCGTCGCGCGTGTCGAAGCTGCCGTAGCCGAGGCGCGCCGCGCCGTAATTGCCGCCGATCTTCGTCACGACGTTGGCATTGCCGGCGATGTTGTGCAGGCCGTAGCGGGGATCGTTCGTGCCGCGCACGAGCTCGACGGCGCGGATGTCCAGCAGCGGCGCCAGGTCGAGGTAGGGCATCATCCCGTCGTTGCTGTTGCTGGGTACCCCGTCGATCAGCAGCTTGACGGCGTTGATCTCGCCTTCGCCCGTGAAGCCGCGGATCGAAATCTTGCCGGACGTCGTGCCCTGGCCATATTGCGTCAGCATCACGCCGGGGAGTTGGCCGAACAATTGCCAGTTGTGGCTGATTGCCTGTGTCGCGATCCTGCTCTCGTCCAGGAGGTCGACCGACGTCAGGACATTGCGTGTGGCCAGCGGCCCCGTTGCCTTGCCGACCACCGTGACCACACCGACCGTCATCGCCGGCGCCGCAGCGATGTCTGCCGTGTCCTGCGCGCGTGCCGACAGCGCGAAACACAGTCCGATGGCGAGAACGACCGTCTTCTTACGAAAAAACATCATCAAGTGTTGATAGAAAGAAAAGTTGGATCTTACCCCACATAAATTGGACTGTAAATTATAATGAGAATGATTCGCATTGAAACAACGGAACGGTATGCGCAGATTCATCTCATGGTTACACCGGTATGTCGGGCTGACGGCGGTGGTCGTGCTCGTCATGAGCGGCATCACGGGCGCCGTCATTACCTTCGATGGCGAGATCGACCGGGCCGCGCACCCCGAGCTGCGCCGTGTCGAGCCGCGGCCGGGCGGCGCCGGCGTCGACACCCTGGCGGCCAGGGCCCGCGACGCCTGGCCGCGCGACCCGGTGCGCATGCTCGTCCTGCCGGAGTCGCCAGGGGACGCGGTGGAGGTCTGGTACCGGGGCAGCAGCATGCGGGCGTACCTCGACCCGCACGACGCCCGCGTGCTCGGCCTGCGCGACACGCACGACTCGCTGATGGGCATCCTCGTCGACCTGCACACGAACCTGCTGTCGGGCGAGACGGGCAGGGCGGTCATCGGCGGGTTCGGCCTGGCCGCCGTGCTGCTCATCGTCCTGGGCGTCTGGTTGTGGTGGCCCCGGCGTGGCCGCTGGCGCCAGGCCTTGACCGTCAAATGGGATGCGGGTGCGGCGCGTGTCTGGCTGGACGTCCATAAAGTGGCGGGCATCGTGACGGGCGTGTTCCTCGTCGTGATCGCCGGTAGCGGCGCCGCGCTGGCGCTGCCCGGCGTCTTGACGGAGCCGTTGCTGGTCGCCTTCACCGGCGCAGGGGCGAAACAGGCCACGCCGGCCTCGTCATCCCGCGCGGGGCCGCCCGCGTCGCTCGACGCGATCGTCCAGCGGGCCGAGGCGACGTTCCCCGCCGGACGGGTCACGCGCCTGATGATGCCCGCCACGCCGACAGGCGCGGTGACGGTACGCATGCGGCTGCCCGGAGAAATCCACCAGATCGGCCGCACGTTCGTCCACTTCGACCGGTACGACGGCAGGCTGCTGCGGACCGACAACGTCCTCGAATCGAACCTGGCCACGCGCATCAACGCGTGGTTCTATCCGCTGCACACCGGCGCATACGGCGGGATGGCGACCCGCGTGCTGAACGTCCTGCTCGGCCTGTCGCTCGCGCTGATCTCCCTGTCCGGCGGCTGGATGTGGGTCAGGAACAGGCTCGCAAGGAAACGGGCGGAGGCGCGCAAACGCAGGCGTGCGCCGGTGACGACCGCAGTGAATTGACGGTTCAGTCGTCCTTCCGGGACCGGAACGGAAACATCAACTGTTTGGTGAAACCGTCCGGTACATAATCGCCCACCACGCCGTATTTCTCGGGAAAGCCCGTCTGGCCTTTGACGGCCGTACCCAGGATGTGATCGATGAACGCGAAATGCGCGGCGTAATTCTTGTCGATGGCCGCGTCGTCCGACGAATGGTGCCAGTGGTGGAAATCTGGCGTGACGATCACGTATTTCAGCGGGCCCCACGGCAAATGCACGTTGGCGTGGTTGAAGACGGCCTGGAATCCGACCACGACGATGTACACGTCCATGACGTTCTTTTCGAAGCCGAGCACGTACAGGGCGCCCAGTACGCCCACCCGGGTGATGATCAGTTCCACCATGTGCTGGCGCGAGCCGGCCAGCCAGTCCATCGTTTTCGCCGAATGATGCACGGCGTGGAAACGCCACAGGAAGGGAATCTCGTGGTAGGCGCGGTGGGTGCAGTATTGCACCAGGTCGGCGCACAGGATGCACAGCAGCAGTTGGGGCAGGAACGGGATCGATTGGACCGTATTCTGGATCGTGTCGCTGGCCATCCAGCCGAACAGGCGGTGAATGGCAAAGTTCACGGTCAGCAGCGCCAGGCCGACGATGAAATGGTTGACGGCAAAGTGCACGAGATCGGTCTGCCATTCGCGGCGGAACAGCAATTGATCCTTATAGAGCGGGAAGACCTTCTCGATCACCGCGAAAATCAGGGTCGAGCCGAGGAGATCGAGGATGAACCAGTCCAGGCCGATGTACGGTGTATGGTCGGGAAAATCGGCGACGGGGACGTGCGATCCGCCCAGCGCCAGCGTCAAGAGAATGAGCGCCGCCGCCATGCCATTGATGCTGCGGCGCCGCTTGAAGATCACGTTGAGCAGGCTGATGGACCCGGACAGTACCATGGCCGCGAACATGATCGAGCGGATGATGTCGGGATCGTATTTCTGGCGCAGCTCCGGGGTGGTCAGATACTGCGGAAAATGAAAGGCCAGCACGCCGAGGAAACACAGCACGGCCAGGAAAAACGCGAGCGCACCGCTGGCCAGCCCGTAGCCGGGCTCCAGGCGGCCGCTTTGTTGCAGGATGTCGGCGGTAGCGGAGACGGCGTCCGTGACGTCGTCGAGCGCGGCGCGCGCGGGCTTGGTCAAAATTTTCATGAATGCGATCCGTTCTCGGCGATCAGGGCCGGCGGAGCATAGCATTTTGCGTCGCGCGAAAAGGCGCGGATTGTCACGTGGCCTTCAATCGGGGATGGGTTCGACCATGTCCCCGTGCCCGGCATATTCGTGAAAGATATCGTCGAGCCACGTCGCCAGTTCGTCCGCCGGCACGTCCGCTGGGATGACGACCTCCTCGAACGGGGTCCGCTTGCCGGGAACCGCGCGATAGACGGTCCAGGCGTCGTTCTCGCGCCGGACGTCGACCTGGAAGCGGCCGTAAATGTTGAACCTCATCTGCGACTCCTTTCGGTTGGCGGTCCAGTGTAAAGGAATTTCCACCTCGGCCAGCCGGTGCGGACTGGCCTGGCCGGCGTCTATATCGGAACGGTATAGATCCCCCGCGATTGCGCATGCATGCGGCGGCCCGGGCGCGGCTACACTGGCCGCCATGAAAATCACCCGACTCACCACTTACCGCGTCCCGCCGCGCTGGATGCTGCTGAAGATCGAGACCGACGAAGGCGTCACCGGCTGGGGCGAACCCGTCATCGAGGGGCGCGCACGCACCGTCGAGGCGGCCGTGCACGAACTGTCCGACTACCTCGTCGGCAAGGATCCGGGCCGCATCAACGACCTGTGGCAGACGATGTACCGCGCGGGCTTCTATCGCGGCGGCCCGATCCTGATGAGCGCGATCGCCGGCGTCGACCAGGCACTGTGGGACATCAAGGGCAAGGTGCTGGGGCAGCCTGTGTACGAGCTGCTGGGTGGCCTCGTGCGCGACCGGATGAAGACGTACAGCTGGGTGGGCGGCGACCGTCCGGCCGAGCTGATCGCCGGCATCGCCGCGCTGCGCGAAGCCGGTTTCGACACGTTCAAGATGAACGGCACGGAAGAACTGGGCATCATCGACAACGCGCGCAAGATCGACCAGGCCGTCGCGCGCGTGGCCGAGGTGCGCGCGAAGTTCGGCTTCGAGATCGAATTCGGCGTCGACTTCCACGGCCGCGTGTCCGCGCCGATGGCGAAGGTGCTGCTGCGCGAGCTGGAGCCGTACCGGCCGCTGTTCGTCGAGGAACCGGTGCTGGCGGAGCAGGACGAGTACTACCGCGCATTGGCCGACGCGACGTCGATCCCGCTGGCGGCTGGCGAGCGGATGTACTCGCGCTTCGACTTCAAGCGCGTGTTCGAGCGGGGCGGCCTCGCCATCGTGCAGCCGGACCTGTCGCACGCGGGCGGCATCACGGAATGCGTCAAGATCGCGGCGATGGCGGAAGCGCACGACATCGCGTTCGCGCCGCATTGCCCGCTCGGGCCGGTGGCGCTGGCGTCGTGCCTGCAGGTGGACTTCGTCGCGCACAACGCCGTGCTGCAGGAGCAGAGCATGGGCATCCACTACAACCAGGGTGCCGAACTGCTGGACTACGTGAAGAACAAGGAAGACTTCCGCCTGTCGTCCGGCTGGATCCGGCCGCTGCCGAAGCCGGGCCTCGGCGTCGAGATCGACGAAGAACGCGTGATCGAGGCGAGCCGCACGGCGCCCGACTGGCGCAACCCCGTCTGGCGCCACGCCGACGGCAGCGTCGCGGAGTGGTAGTCCGGCCTGCCGCTGGTGTACGATGCATGTCATACAAAAACATGCGGGGCCAGGGAAGCGGCAGGAAGAGATGAACGGAAGACTCGAAGGGAAGGTGGCGATCGTCACCGGTTCCACCATGGGCATCGGCGCGGCCGTCGCGCGGCGCTTTGTGGAGGAAGGTGCGCGCGTCGTGATCAACAGCCACGTCGACGACGCGGCCGCGCGGGCGCTGCGCGAGGAACTGGGCGGGACACGCAGCCTGTTCGTCCAGGCCGACATCACGGATCCCGCCGCGATGGAGCGGCTGGCGGCACGCACGCTGGAACGCTTCGGGCAGGTCGACATCCTCGTCAACAACGCCGGCGTGAACGTGTTTTCCGATCCGCTGGAACTGGATGCGGAGGGGTGGCGGCGCTGTCTCGCGCTCGACCTGGAAGGCGCGTGGAACGCGTGCCGCGCCGTGCTCCCGTCCATGCTGGCGGCAGGCAGCGGCAGCATCGTCAACATCGCGTCCGTGCACGGCCACAAGGTCATCAAGGGCTGTTTCCCGTATCCCGTCGCGAAGCACGGGCTGATCGGCCTCACGCGGTCGCTCGGCGTCGAGTACGCGGCGCGCGGCATCCGCGTGAATTCGATCTCGCCCGGCCTGATCATGACGGAGCGGATCGAGGCGTGGCTCGCCGGCTGTCCCGATCCCGACGCGGAACGCCGGCGCCAGGCCGCGCTGCTGCCGTGCGGGTGGATCGGGGAGCCGAAGGACGTCGCCAATGCGGCGCTGTTCCTGGCCAGCGACGAGGCGCGGTTCGTGAATGCGGCGGATTTGCTCGTGGACGGGGGCAGGAGCCAGGTGTATCACGACTAGGAGCGACTGGAAGCCTGGCCGCTTTCCTGGTGCTCGGACTGGGACCTTGTACGTCCGCTATCGGCCCGATGCGGTCATTTCGCAGCAACGTATTTTCTTGACTTGATCCACGACCATTGCAGGAGGCTCCTCAACTCGTCGTCCGGTTCTGCGAGTACCCACTTGGCTATCGATTGCGTGAATCCCTCGGGGCATGTTCCTTCGAGTAGCTGAGAAAGACATGCAGTGACCCTATGTTGAATCTCATTGACCCGACGAAGCTGGCGCGGGTTGGCCAGTTCATCCGTGCCGGCCTCATAACTACTTCGCCCGGTGATCGTTATCTCCCAACTGAGCCTTGCCAGGAAACGGATTGCAAGATCTGGAGCAAGGCTTTCGATCCATTCAGCTTCAGCTGCGACTTTCGTCATTTTTTCTCCAAGCCGGACGGCGGTACGTTCGCCTGTACCCGAACGCAGCAGTTCATCTTATGGCAGCAGTCGACCCGAACCGGACGTTCGCGGTGTAGCCGTCAGGCTGTCAAATTAATGACAGCCTCAATCCGGTACCCCTCGGGATCGAAAACGAAGGCTGCATAGTAGCCATCGCCATATTCCGGCCGTGGCCCTGGTGCACCATTGCATCGTCCACCGTGGAGTAGCGCAGCAGTATGGAATTCGTGTACCTGGTTTGGCGCAGTAGCCGTAAACGCCAAGTGGAAGCCGTCTCCGGGAACTATGACTTGCGTTACGCGTTTCAAGCACAGCTTATCGTCACCACCTTCATACCCGTAACCCACGGCTTCGTCGTCAGCAAAGACTTGGATGTACCCCAGGGGTTTTAAAACCGCGTCATAAAAGGCAGAGGACCGGTCAAGGTTAGAGACCGCAATAGACAGGTGATGCAGCATATTTTCCTTGTTTGATAAGTCCGCTTCTGACCGATCTCGGCCGTTCATTGTACGGCAGGAACGACCCAATGCCGACGGTCATAAAGGTCAACGGCCTGTCGGCACGGTGCCTATGCCGAGAACCAAATCGCTGCGATGACGCCGATCACAACAGCTAAGCTGAGCCAATAAATCACACGCTGGTCCTTGGATGATTCTTCGTAAATCTGCTCACGTGTCTTCGTGAGGGAATCTACAAATAATTGGTGAAAATTTTTCTTCATATTGAATCGCCACAAGTTTTCTAGACACTCGACAGCCGCTGAAAATACTGCTTTTCGTACTCCATCGGCGACAAGTCATTGCTGAAGCTGTGCCGGCGCTTCGGATTGTAGATTCCTCTGCCTGGGAATTCACCGCCTTGCGCTCCTCTTCAGGCACGCCGTAGCGCTTCATCCAGGTGTAGAGGCTGGGCATGCTCACCCCAAGGCGTTCTGCCACCTCGCTCGCCGGGTGAGCACGTTCTGCCACCTGCTTGACCGCCGCGATTTTGAATTCCTCCGTGTACCGCTTTCCACTTATATCTTCTCCTTGACCCAGAATTATGGCTCAGGACTGTCTACAATTGTCGTGGCGATTCAAATGACATTCAACATCAAGATCAGCATTATTCCTCGGTATGACGGCCTTGAAAATATTCGCATCCGGTTTCTTACTTTACGTTTGTGCGTCCGCTCTTGGCCGAATTTTGTCGATCAGACGTGCGGTCTGAACAGGCCCAGGTCTCCCTCGAACGAATCCCGGGTTAGTCACTTCGACCCGCCACGACGGACGCGCCGCAATGCAAGTTCGAAGACAGTCAGACCGACTGCCAGTGCTGGCACCAAAGTCACGACGAGGTTGCCATCTGGTGTGGAGCATGACACCACACCCGCTGTTATGAAGGCAGCGATAGAGCCGAGGAGGATGGCTACGACTGGCAGCTTGGATGACATGCGTTCGCCCTGATCTTCATTATTCACAGCCTTGTCCTCCAACGTGTTCCAGGTGGCCGCTTCTGGCCGCTCCCGGCCATTCGGTTCAGCATAGCATGTTGTCGAAGTGAAAAAGTCACGGACTGTCACGACCGGCAGCTGTCGACCCAGAGTAGATGTTTGGGTCTTATTTCTCGATTTCCTTGAGCCAGTCGCGAAACCATTGAACTGGCATAGTCTCGCTATCAAACGATTTTGAGCGCAACTCCTCAATCGAGTATGTGTTCGAAAGATAGAGGTCCCACTGCGTTTCGATATCGGTCAGCACATGCAGTAACGCTTCGATTGAAGGTTCAGCGTCGATATTCAGATACTGACACCAGAAACGATCACACCACTCCGCGATCTGGCTGTGACTATACGGGCTGGTTTCCGGATTAGCGCCGTAGGTAAGCACACGAATCACTGAGTCACGAGTGAACGGAAGCTCAATGGGTTTAGACGGTTCCATGTTGTTCCGGCTCATTTGATCCGAGGCGCTGCCCCGTACGTTACTAGGTCCGCTCCTGGCCGAACCCGGCCGACTATGAACGCTCAGACCCAACAAGAATCTACATGCGGCTACTGACCCACACAAATAACTTTAGTTTCATACTGTTGGGCATTTTCCTTTTTCTTTGCTGCCCACGTGACCACTTCCTGAGCTTCCGCGGCTGTCATGACGGTTGCTTTTTCTTTATTTTTAATAAATGACACGCCTTCGAACTTGCCTTCCTTGCTACGCATGACTCTGGCAAAGACGGGCGCCGTCTTGCCGTCGCCAGTGCGCTTGTTTTGCTGGACGAGGTAACGCTTGTCGATTGTTTCCATGGTAAAACTCCATACTTGTAGAGCAAAGCAGCATTCTACGGCGTGTGAAGCGCCACCAGGAAAACACGGCGGGAGCAATGCTCACTCTTGTCCGGATAGCGCCGGTTGGTGAACGTCAGGACCCGACCCGTAGCGGACGTTCCGACGCCACGCATTGCGATATCAAGCTACTTTCGGGCGACCACTAGCGGCAACCGAGCTCAGTCCATGCTGTTACGTTCCTGGTGCCACGACGCGTGACAGTTAAGACACTGTTTCGCCCGTTTGGTAGCGAGACGGTGCCGGCACTTCCAACAAATTCCAAGGACTGCTCCGCATTCCGCAAACATCCTATGTTTCATATATTCGCGTACGACTTCCCTCGAGACTCCCTCTAGGTCAGCGATTTTCGTTTCAAGTGCATCTCGAGGGCCTTGGAGGTAGTTGCCGATTGATGAAAATGTGGGAAGTGACGGGCAAAACGCGGTAATCGATGCACCACATCGATCACATTCTCGTAAGCCCACAACTCTTTCCATAACGTCCTCTCTTGGATGTCCGCTCTTGGCCGAACCCGGCCGTTCGAATCAGCATAGCAGGCTGCCGACCTGTAGGAGTCGCGGACTGTCACCACAGGCCGCTGCCGACCCGAAGCGGACATCCCCACGCGATCAGTTTCCAATCTCTTTCGTTGGCTTCGGATGAGATTGTGTCGGGCGTATCTATGCCCGCACCGCGGCGTTTACTGGCGCCCTGCCACACCCATTTCAGGCCGCGAAGATAGCTTTCGGGCTTGACGGTACCGTGGTCCGTTCCCTCCACCGTATAACTCTGCAATTCCAAGCCCTTGTAGCCGTGTGTTCCGATCTGTTTTTCGAACAGTTCGATCGGTCCCCGGAACTGGACGGGTTCGAGCGAACCGGCCGAAATGAACATGCGCGCCTTGAACGGCCGATTCTGCTTGGCGAATGCCTCCTCAAGCTTGAACAGCGCACCGTTATCCCAGACGACAGCCGGGCTTACGGCGACATACCCGTTGAAGAAATCCGGATCTTTCAACGCGGCGCCGAGCGCAAACAAGCCGCCCAGCGAAGCCCCGACGAGGACGCGGTTGGTCTGTTCGGCGCGGTAGGTGGTTTCGATTAGCGGCGCGGCTTCCTTACGGATGAACTCGAGGAACTGGTGGCCCTTGCCCGATCCGGCGGCCCCTGCCATCGCCGTGTACGAGTGAAGATAACGACGCCGCATCGGAGGTCGCTGCGCTTGCGGAACATCTCGGTTTCTCGCCGGTAAAGCTCGGCGGACTTTCCGAAGGCGGACTACTTGTGCATGCGCGCGGGAAAAGTTGGGGGCAGCTGATCTTCAAGGATCTCGTCAAGTTCGACTGATCTGATCTAAGCGCGGACGGTGCTGGCAGGTAAGTGGCACTTCGTTCAACCGAAAACGGGCGCGCGCGTAGGCCCGTTTTTGGCCGGTAGCGGGCGGTGATCACGGCTCAGCGTACCGAGCCGTTGTCGTCGGAGTAACAAAAAGGTGTTGGTAGCCGCACTAAGTCGTATTCCCGAGTTTGACCCTGGGCGGATCGGCAACTATCATTGTGGAAACTTTCAAGGCCCACGCCGCACCGCCATGTCCGATCCCCGCTCCGACCGCTTCGTCCGCGCCTACCTGAAGACGCGCCACCTCGTCCTGCTTGTCGAACTGGGCCGGCATGGATCGATCATGCAGGCCGCCCAGGCCGCGAACCTCACGCAGCCGGCGGCCTCGAAACTGCTCGGCGAGCTGGAACATGCGCTGGGTGTCACCTTGTTCGAGCGCCTGCCGCGCGGCGTCGAGCCCACGTGGTACGGCAAGGTGCTCATCCGCCGCGCCGGCGCCTCGCTGGCCGAGATGGACGCCGCGTACCAGGAAGTGATGGAACTGATGTCCGGCCTGCGCGGGCGCGTCGCGGTCGGGGCGATCCTGACGCCGTCGACCACGCTGGTGCCGGCCGCCGTCACCCTGCTCAAGACGCGGCATGCGCGCCTGAACGTGTCGATCGAGGTCGGCAGCAGCAAGCAGCTCGTCGAACGCCTGCGTGCCGGGGACCTGGACATCGTCATCGGCCGCGTCGTGGACGGTTCGATTGCCGACGAATTCCACTTCGAGCCGATCACCGACGAGCCGCACAGCCTGATCGTGCGCGCCGGGCACCCGCTGCTGGGCGCGCGCGGCCTGGACCTGGCCGAACTCGCGCAGCAGGCGTGGATCGTGCCCCCCGCCGGCAGCATGGTGCGCGACCGGATGGCGGCGCTGTTCCTCACGCAGGGCCTCGAGCAGCCCGCGGAGACCGTGTCGACGGCCGAGCTGCCCGTCGTGACGACGCTGCTGCTGGGCAGCGACATGGTGGCGCCCATGTCGGTGGAACTCGTCAAGCCCTACCTGGATAGCGGCCTGCTGGCCATGCTGCCGTACGAACTGAATCTGCGGATGGACGTTTACGGCATCATCACGCGCCGCCATCACCAGCTGTCGCCCGCGGCGGAAGCCATGCTCGGCGCGCTGCGCGAGACGGCCACGCGTCCCAAGCCGACGGCGCGCGTCACGTACATCAAATCGGTGTAAGCTGGCGCGATGGCTTCCTCCGCATCACACCGCCTGCTCGGCATCGACTGGGGCTCGAGCAACCGCCGCGCCTATCTCGTCGACGCCGCCGGCACCTGCCTCGCCACGCGCGCCGACGACCAGGGCATGCTCGCCGTGCGCCCCGATTTCGCCGGCTCTTTCGCGGCCCTCGTGGCGGAGATGGGCGTCGATCCGGGCATTCCCGCCGTCGCCTCCGGCATGGTCGGCAGCGCCCAGGGCTGGCGCGAAGTGCCTTATCTCGACATCGGCGTGCCGCTGGACGCGCTGCCCGACCACGTGGTCCGCGTCGACGACCCGCGCGCCGGCCGTCCGTGCTTCATCGTGCCCGGCTACGTGCAGCGCGGCGAGCACGTGGACGTCATGCGCGGCGAAGAGACGCAGTTGCTGGGCGCCGTGGCGCTGGGCCGGCGCGACGGCTGGTTCGTCCTGCCCGGCACGCACAGCAAGTGGGTGCATCTCGCGGACGGCGTCATCCGCCGCATCGCCACGTTCATGACGGGCGAGTTGTTCGCGATGGTGTCCGCGCACGGCACGCTGGCGCCGCTGATGGCGGGCGCGCATGACGACGACGGCGCATTCGTCGCTGGCCTGGATGCCGCCCGCCGCGGCGCGCCGCTGTCGAACGCGCTGTTCGGCGTCCGTGCGCGCGTCGTCTCGGGCGCCATGCCGGCGGCGCAGGCGCGCTCGTTCGTCAGCGGCCTGCTCGTCGGGACGGAGTTCGTCGCCGCGGTCGGACTGACGGGTGGCGTCGTACCGCCGACCTGCATCGGCTCGCCCCTGCTGCGGGCCCGCTACGCGCGTGCGGCCGGCCATTTCGGCACCACGTTGGCCGGCCTCGATCCGGACCGCGTGTATTGCGCCGCGCTGGCGCGCTTCCTCGACCGGATTCCTTCATGAATTTTGCCTTGCCCCTCGTTGCGATCCTCCGCGGCCTCGATCCCGCCGACGCCGGTGCCGTCGGCCGCGTCCTGTTCGACGCCGGCTGGCGGCTGCTCGAGGTGCCGCTGAACCGGCCGGGCGCGCTCGATGCCATCCGCATCCTCGTCGACATGGCCCCGCCGGACGCGATCGTCGGCGGCGGGACGATGCTGAGCGTGGCGGACGTCGACGCCGTCGCGCAGGCGGGCGGCCGCCTGTTCGTGTCCCCGAACTGCAATCCCGTCGTCATCGCGCACGCGCGCGCAACCGGCATGCTGTGCGCGCCCGGCATCGCGACGCCCACGGAAGCTTTCGCCGCGCTGGATGCGGGCGCCCATGCGTTGAAACTGTTCCCGGCCGAATCGATCGGCCCCGCGGGGCTGAAGGCGATGAAATCCGTCCTGCCGGCCGGTACGCCGTTGTGGCCCGTGGGCGGCGTCACGCCCGAACAGATCCCGGCGTGGAAGGCGGCCGGCGCGACGGGCGCGGGCATCGGCAGCCAGCTATTTGCGCCCGGCGTGGGGCTGGACGACCTGGCTGCGCGTGCGCGGGCGTTCGCCGACGCCTGGCGCGGGTGAGCACCGGGGCGGAACCTTGCCGCCGCCAACGGCCCGTGCGCGCAAGCTCAGCTCAGGTACCGGAGTAAGTCGTATGCTTGCTCGATCGCACGGTCGGTCGCGGTTGCCCTTTGTTCCAGGGTGAGAGCGCGACTCTCCAAAGGCAGCTCGTCGGATCTGAACCGGGTCACCGTAGCGATCAGCACGGGAAACCGGGGCGGCGGCGCTTCACCCGCAAGGTCGAAAAAGTGTGGCGGCGTTGGCTTCATCGCATCGTTGAGATAGTGAAGCGGAAATGCATGACGCGCATGGAACGGTAAATGGTCGAAATCTCCGAAGGCCAGTTGACGCGCGTGCTGGGCAATCGTTCCCCGGACCGTATCGAGCGCCTCGAATACGTCCAATCCAATCGGGCTTCGACGTTGGGCGAGGAAACCCAGCCCAAGCGGATTGACGTCGCGCTTCTGCTTGCCGCCCCATGTCCACTTCGCCATGATGCTGTCCACGGTCAGCGGCGGCGCCCCGGGCGCGGTCGGCCCTGCGATGGGGTAGCCCAGCAACGTGCCCATCAGCCCATCCCAACCGTTGGGATTGGACGGCGCCGGCTTGAATTCGCGCCCGGCGCCCGGTGCGCCATCGACAAGATCTTCCAGTAACTTGCCTAGCGATTCATGGGCCGGGTCCACCCGGGCACTGGGTGTCGGCTCGCCCGCAAGCCAGTGGACCGACTTCTGATTGGTCTCCCACCTCGTGTTTCCAGCGCCGTGGTCCCACAAGACACCAAATTTTCCGATGTCGTGGGTCGCTGCGCCGGCGCCATTGGGAGGCACGGCAATATGGTAGAAGCCGTGGCCTTTCGGCCGTGAGGCGTATCCTGTCTGGAGTTCGAATCGCGGCCATCGATGGAACAGGTAGAACTGCGAATGGTCGGTGCCGACCGGGTCCGGACCGTTGACGGGATCGTACGGAAACGTGAGGGGAAGCCGGTCGCCGGAGCGCTTCACCATCAGCAAGCAGGCGGCCCTGCGGGTGACCCTGTGTATTCCATTGCCCGCCGGTTCGGTGACGTAAACGACGAACATCCCATCCGCGAGCTCGCACCTCGGGTTTTCTTGCCCGGCCGTGAACTTCGCATACGGCGAACCGTGCAAGAAAGTCGCCCGGAAATTCACGGCGTTGACGTTCTGGTCGTACAGATTGGACGACTCGGCATTCAATTGCCGTACGGTCCGCTCCGAGATCAGGTCCCGTACGAAATGCGGCTCGTCCCTCACGCTGCTCCCGGTCGCGCAACGATGGTGAGCGTCGGAAAAAATGCTGTTGTAGGCGTCGGTGCAATTCACGCCCGCGTGTTTAATCAGCGCCATCGATTCACCTTGAAAACAGTTCGGTTTTTGTTTGTCCAGGCATTCTATTGGACAGGAATATCCTGCAACCTGAATTTGCGCACCCGTCCATCCGCATCGAACAGGATCCTGAGTTCCCGGATCTGCGTGCCCGTTGCCGCGATGCGGCCGACCAGGGGCACGTATTTCACGAGCCGTGCGGCGCTGTCGTCGTACCGGTAGAACCAGACTTCGCGGCCGTTCGGGAACGCCGTCACGGACGCGTCGCCCAGCGCGCGGCGAACGTCGTCCCTCGTCGTCGTGCCCGCGACCAGCAGGCCGGCGGCGCGGTCCTGCGTCAACGTTTCGATCCGGCCGTTGCCGGTGGCGGCGCAGCCGGCCAGCAGTGCGGCCAGCGAGAGCATGATCGCGGCTCTCATGGCGGATCGTCCATGTACTCGAATTCGAGCAGCGTGTCGTCCGGCCAGCTTGCGTCGAAGATCGCCGGGATGTACTGCCGGTCGCGCGCATGGCCCCAGTCGACGAGCGCATAGCCGGCTTCCGGCAGCAGGCGCGCGGAATTCGCGTACATCCATTCGCCCGCAATCGCTTCGCGCCGGGCGCCGTGGACGAGCGTGACGTTGAACACGGGACGGTCGGCGAAGAACGGGTTCTGGAACGTGCGGTACGTGCACGGATCGCCCGTGGCGACGAGCGCCATGATCGACGGATCGCGCACCATGCGGCGCAGTTCCGCCCCCTTCATGTCGACCTTGCACTCGAGCCGCAGGTCGCCCAGGCGGCGTGTAGCGGGCGGCAGTCCCGGCGTGCGGATATCGACGCGCCAGGCGTACGTACCGTCTTGTTTGTTCGTCATGACGACGGCATCCTGCGCGGCCAGGCGCGCATCCATCGGCAGGGTGAACGACTGGTTCGCGTCCAGTTCGAGCGGCAGCTCGGTCTTGCCGGCGACGAGGGTGACGGCGAGGCCCGCGAACGATGCGTCCTGCGCGCGCGGATACAGGCGGAAACGCAGAGCGGCGCCCGGTGCGAGCTGGCGGTGTTCGGCGAAGACCTGCATCCCCTTGTAGAACCTGCGGTACGGGACTTCGTCCACGTCGCGCACCGCGTCGATCCTGACGACCTGCGGCGCACTTTCGTGCGTCTCCTGCGCCGTGGAAGACGGAGCCCAGCAACCCAGTGCGCCCAGCAAGGGCAGCCACGCTCGAATCCTTGTCACGGCGATGATCCCGAAGTGTCGACGGTCGGCAGCTTACCGGATCGCGTCACGAAAAGATGCACGCTTTGTCACGGCTGGTAGAATGGACGGACGATCTTCAAAGCGCACGATCATGCCCCGACCCGACCGCCACCCCGCCGCCCAGGTCTTCTGGCGCGACCCCGCCTTGCCGTTCATCGAAGCGCGCCACGTCGCCGACGGGCGCGGCCTGCACTACGGGCGCCATTGGCACGAGACGCATTCCGTCGGCGTCATCACGGGCGGCCGCAGCACCTACGTCAACGGCGCGCATGCGGAAGTGGTGGAGCAGGGTGCCGTCGTCGTCGTCAATCCGGGCGACGTCCACGGCTGCAATCCGGTCGACGACGCGCCGTGGTCCTATGTGATGTTCTACTTCGATCCCGTGTGGCTGGGCGGCGTCCAGGCGCGCGTGCGCGGCCTGGCGAATCCCGCGTTCCGCCCGTACGCACAGGCGGCGTTGCGCGCGCCGCACCTGGTGGAGGCGGGCGCGCGGTTGTTCGCCGTGCTGACGGAGACGGATCGCAGCGCTGCGGAACGCGAGGCCGCAGTCGTGGATTTCGTCGCGCGCCTGGACGGCGCGCTGGCGCCGGGGCCGGTCCCGGACACGGTCACGCCCAAGGTCGAACGCGTCGCGCGCCACATCGACGCGCATTTCGCGGACGCCCTGCCGCTGCAGGACCTGTGCGAGGCGGCGAACCTGTCCGGCTCCTACCTGATCCGCGCCTTCAAGAAGCGCTACGGTGTCGCCCCGCACGAATACCAGACGAACCGCCGCATCCAGTACGCGAAGGCGCGGCTGCGGGCCGGCGCGCCCATCGCCGAGGTCGCGCTCGACACGGGCTTTGCCGACCAGGCCCACTTCCAGCGCGTGTTCAAGCGGATGACCGCCGCCACGCCGGGCCAGTACCGCGACTGAACGTCAGGCGGCAGCCAGCCAGACGACGCTCGCCACGAGCATGCCGGCCATCGTCCGGTTGAAGACGCGCACGCGGCGCGGGGTGCGCAGATACACCTGCAAACGGCTGCCGGCCCAGGCCCACGCGGCGATCGACAGCCAGCACACGACGAAGTAGATCGCGGCGAACAGCCAGACGGCGGACGCTGCGCCGTCGGACGCATACGTGCCCATGCCCGCCAGTGCCGCCAGCCACGCCTTGGGACTCAGCCATTGCAGGGCGGCGCCCTGCAGCATCGTCGGCCGCGCCGCCGTCTCGCCCGCATCCAGCTCGCCCGCGTCGCTCGCCAGTTTCCACGCCATGTAGAGCAGGAAGACGACGCCGGCCCAGCGCACGACGTTCGTCACCTGCGGCCAGGCGGCGACCGCTTCGTGCAGCCCGAGCCCGGCCAGCACGAGCAGCAGGCAGAACCCGGTGGTGGCGCCGGTGACGTGGGCGAGGCTGGCCGTGAAGCCGTGGCGGGCGCCGCTGCCGAGGGCGACGACGTTGACGGGGCCCGGAGAGATCGAGGTGGCGAGGGCGAAAGCGGCCATCGAAGCGAACATGCTCATCTGCGTTTCCTTTCGTGTTGAGGGATGGGGCAGACGATAGCGGCGGCACGCGGGCCGGTATTGAAAAAAATGACCCAACCAATTGCTCAGCAACTTGCGCGTTCGGCGCGGCGTCGCGATGGTATGGTGCTGCGATGACTTCCTTCGATACGACCCGGCGCCGCCTCCTGAAGGGGCTCGGCGCCGCCTGCGCGTCCGTGTGCGCACCGGCGCTGGCCGCGGACTTCGACGTGCGTACGTTCGGCGCCCGCGGCGACGGCACCACGGTGGACACGGATGCCATCCACGCCGCCATCGCCGCGGCCAGCGCCGCCGGTGGCGGCACCGTGCGTTTCCCGGCCGGCCGCTACCTGAGCTTTTCGATCCGGCTGCAAAGCCGCGTCGCGCTGTACCTCGACGCCGGCAGCGTGATCGTCGCGGCCGATCCGGCGGACGGCCATGGCCGCTACGACGCGGCCGAACCGAACCCGCACGACGCCTACCAGGACTTCGGCCACAGCCACTGGCACAACTCGCTGATCTGGGGCGAGAATCTCGAAGACGTGGCGATCCTGGGCCCGGGCCGCATCTGGGGCCGCGGCCTGACGCGCTCGGGGCCGGGCGCGAACCGGCCGCTCAAGGCCGGCGACATGCCGTCCTCGCTCGGCGGCAAGGACCCGATGGGCGAGCGCGCGAAGTCCGGCGCCGTGTTCGGCGCGGAGATGGACGGCAAGGGCAACAAGGCGATCGCCCTGAAGAACTGCCGCAACGTGCTCCTGCGCGACTTCTCGATGCTCAAGTGCGGCCACTTTGCCGTCCTGGCGACGGGCGTGGACAACCTGACGATCGCTAATCTCACCGTCGACACGGAGCGCGACGGCTTCGACATCGATTGCTGCCGGAATGTCCGCATCAGCGACTGCGCGGTCAATACGCCGAACGACGACGCGATCTGCCTGAAGAGTTCGTACGCACTGGGCCGCGCGCGCTTCACGGAGCACGTGACGATCACGGGTTGCCAGGTCTCGGGCTTCGACCTCGGAACGCTGCTGGACGGGACCTACCAGAAGACGCAGCTGAAAGCGCCGGACGAGGAAGGCGTGTGCGGCCGCATCAAGCTGGGCACGGAATCGAACGGCGGCTTCCGCAATATCGTCATCGCGAACTGCGTGTTCGAGCATTGCCGCGGCCTGGCGATCGAAAGCGTGGACGGCGCCGTCATCGAGGACGTCGCCGTCGACAATCTCGCCATGCGCGACCTGACGACGGCGCCGCTGTTCATCCGCCTGGGCCGGCGCATGCGCGCGCCCGCGGGCACACGCGTGGGCGCGATCCGGCGGGTGAACATCAGCAACGTGGTCGTGTCGCAGGCGAACGCGCCGTACGCGGCTATCGTCGCCGGCCTGCCGGAGGCGCCCGTCGAGGACGTGCGGCTGTCGAACATCACGATCGTGTACGGCGGCGGGGGCACGGCGGCGGATGCGCGGCGCGTGCCGCCCGAGGTGCCGGACCACTATCCGGAACCGAGCATGTTCGGGGTGACGCCGGCCTACGGCCTGTACGTGCGCCATGCGCGCAACGTGGAGGTCCATCACGCCGACCTGCGCACCGCGGCGCCGGATGCGCGGCCGCCCGTCGTGCTGGACGACGTGAAAGGCGAGCGCTTCGACCACGTGCGATTTGGCCGCGCGGCCGGCGTACCGGCCATACGGCGGGTCAGGCCGGCATCGGCTCCTCCTCGCGCGTGATACGCCACATGTCCAGGTTCACGCCCCGGCGGTAATCGTGCTGCATCTCGGGCGTCAGCACCTCGAACATCAGGCCATTCTCGAGCCACAGCTCGACGACGTCGAACACGCCGCCGCGCGAACAGGGCACGGCGCGCCAGCCTTCGCGCCGGCCGATCGCGAGGATCTCCTCGACGGAACGCTCGGTCCCGATGGCCAGGTGGAAGCAGGCGTACGGGCGCGGGGCGGCGTCCGGCTGCGGCCGGGCCATCCCGGCGCCGTTCCCCGGCGCCATCGGCAGCGTGTGCGGGTAGACCTCGACCATCGACCCGCGTACGTCGCCGGCCATCGCGACCCACGCGCCGGGCCAGGGCGGGAAGCGGAACGACTGGCCGCCCCAGATCTCGGCGATGACGGCGGCGACGCGCTCGGGATCGCGCGCGGGGATGGAAGCGTGAAAGATCATGGTTCTCCTCGGGAAGTGGCGGCACGGGCCAAAGTTGCGATGACACGCACGCCAACGTTGCCGAGGTAATCCCCGAGTACCGTCCACGCCGGGACGAAGCCCAGCTGCTGTTCGAGCAGGCACCGTGCGGCGCCGACGACGCAACGCTCGAACGTCTCGAGCATTGCGCCGCGCCGTGGGAGCGGCTGCGGAATAACTCCGGTGGTTGACGTGTCCATGGCGCGCATCTTGACATTCGCGCCATGGACGGTCTCGCCCCACCGGTGGGGGTATCGACTACTTGCCGATCTCGACGCGGTAGACCGGCACCACCTTCACGCCCTTCAGCTCGGCCAGCTGCGGCTTGCCGCCGAAGTCGGGCCGGTGCTCGCGCGGCAGGTAGATCGGCGCATCCGCCCGAAGGGGCAGCACGGTCAAGGTCAGCGGACCCTGGCGCTGCGCGGGCAGGTTACCCAGGTCGAATTGCCAGCGCTGGCCGTTGTAATACCAGTCGTCGACCATGCGCGTGCCATCGAACAGGCGGGCCACGTCGCCCGTGAAGTCGATGTCGAGCAGCAGGCTGTCCACGTCCTTCGACCGATTCGCCGCCCCGACGTCGAGCAGCCACGCGGCCGACGCGCCGAACGCTTCCGGATCCGGCGGCACGGCCGCATTGGCGTTGCCGCCGATGCGGATCGGACGCGCCGGCTGGGCGTCGCGCAGCGGCTTCACCGCGACCGCGACGTCGCGCGGCGGCAGCGTCGTGTCGAACACCTGGAACAGGCCGTCGCGGCCGGCGCTCTTCAGCGTCGTCGATGGATAGACGGCCGCGCGCACGTGCGGCTGGCCCGCGCTCCGGAGGACGAGCCGCCCGCCGTCGAAGTACGCCTGCGCCTCGCTGAGCACGAGCCGGCGCTGGCCCTGGAACGTCCCGATCGCCGCCTGGCGCGCCTGCGCCTGCGACAGCACGAGTACCGTCAGCGGCTTCGCGCCCGGGCAACGCACCGTGAACGCCGCATCGAGGCCGGGCTGGATGCCGTCAACGACGACCGCGCTGGCACCCTCGTCGACGTGCGCGCGCGGGGCCTGCACGCAGCCGCGGGCTTTCGCGCCGAACGCGAATTCGACGGGGACGCCGTCCTGCGCCGCGAACACCCACGTGCCGCCGTCCAGCCGAGCGAGCGGCTGCGCCGTCGCATACGTCAGGCGCTGGCCGCGCTCGTCACCTAAGTCGAAATTGACGGGCCAGGCGAAGTAGGCACCGGCCGGCAGGTCGACAGGTTGACGGGGCAGCGTTACCGTGCCGCCGGGCAGCTTGACCGCGAAGCGGACCTGCTCGCGCGCCGGCGTCGGATACTGGCGGATGTGGCCAGCGTAGAACAGGAACGCGGCATCGCCGCGGCTGCGCACGGACCACCGCGGCGTATCTAGATCGGCCGGATCCTTCGGCACGACGTCCGGTTTGCGCACGGTCATCGGCGCCAGGCGCGCGCCGAAGTCGTGCAGGAACCAGTGGAACGGACGCAGGCTCGCCAGCACGGCGCGCTGCTGGCCGTCCGGGCCCAGCGGCGCATTGAAGTCGTAGTTGATCGCCGGGACGTCGTTGTAGCCGCCGCTCTTCGTGCTTTCCTCGAGGGTCGTGCCGCCGACGGGATTGCGCCCGCCGTGGAACATGTAGTACCCCATCAGGTTGACGCCGGAGCCCAGCTGCACGGGCAGCATGGCCGCGATGTCGTCGCTGGAGACCAGCGTGCGGCGGCGGTACATGGCGGGCAGGCCCGCGCCGTATTCCGCGCCGAGGAACGGGGTCTTGTCGATGTCCGTCTCGGCCGTGCCCTGCTGGCTCGCGCGGGTCTGGGCACCGAGGTCGCCGCTCACGCGCGTGTCGAAACGGAACGCGTACGTCTCCTTCGGCGGCAATTCCTTGGTACTGGTCGCCCACGGCTCGTCCGGGTAGCCGCCGAACACCGGGGTGACTTCGCCGGACGGGTACAGGGTCTGGTCCCAGCCGGTGACGGTGTAGTAGGGCACGTCGATGCCCGCCTTCACGGCAAGCCCCTTCAACGTGCGGATGTGCTCCGCGCCGCGGCCCGGGCCGGCCAGGTTGTACTCGTTTTCGATCTGCGCGCCGATCACCGGGCCGCCCTGCTTGTACAGCAGGCCGTCCAGCTGGCGCCCGATCTCGCGGTAGTAGCGTTCCACGTAACGGAGGTAAGTCGGATCGTTGCCGCGCGTGGGCATCGCGTCGACCACCCAGTCCGGGAAGCCGCCGTAGCGCACTTCGGCGTGCGACCACGGGCCGACGCGCACGACGACGTCCAGCCCGTGCTTGCGCGCGAGCTGCACGAAGCGGCGCAGGTCGCGGTTGCCGGACCAGTCGAATTTACCCTCGGCCGCTTCGTGGTGGTTCCAGATGATGTAGCTGGCGACGATGTCGATGCCGGCCGATTTCATCTTGGCGAGTTCGGCATCCCAGCTGGCGGCCGGGCTGCGCGTGTAGTGGAACTCGCCCATCACCGGCAGCCAGGGCTTGCCGTCGCGCGTAAGGTACTGGTTGTTGATGCCGAGCGTGTGGCCGCCCGGCGCCGTCGCCGTGCCCAGCTTGATGGTGCCGGTGCGCGGATCGGGCGCCGGCGCCGTGGCGTCGACGGTGAGGAGTTGTTCCGCGCCCGCCATGCCGGGGCCGGCGAAGGCCAGCAGCACGGCGGCGCGGAGCAGTGTGGGTCGGGTCATCGTCATCATCAGAACTTGTACGAGAGGCCCACGTTGTAGCGGCGGCCGTATTCCATCACGTTCTGCATGTAGGCGTTCGCGTTCTGCGTGTAGACCACTTTCTGGTTCGTGATGTTGTCCAGGCCCACGCGCAGCTGCAGCTGCGGCGTCAGGTAGTACGAGAAGTTCGCGGTGACGTATGTCTCCTCGCCGTTTTCCGCCATGTACCCGGCCGTCCAGCGGGGCATGCGCACGAACGGGCTGTGGTAGTTGGCGGACAGGCGGGCCTCGAAGCCGTTCTTTTCGTACCAGAGCGTGACGCCGCCGTTGTTGCGCATCAGGCCTTCCATCGGGAAGTTATTGGTGTACTCGTGGATGTCGCTCTCGTTGTACGACCAGTTCGCGGCGACGCCCAGGCCGTCGAACGGTGCCGGCAGGCGCGTGAACGCGTGCTGGTACACCAGCTCCAGGCCGCGCACATAGCCGCCTTCGCCGTTGATGGAACGGGTGATGACCGCCTGGCGGTTGCCGATGGTCGTCGTGTCGGTCGTGATGCCGATGTAGCTGCCGATCTGCTTGTAGAACAGCGCGGCCGAGAACAGCGAGCCCTTGTCGAAGTACCACTGGTACGCGAGGTCGGCCTGGTTGGCCATCATCGGCAGCAGGCCCGGGTTACCGGCGCTGCCCGTCAGCGGCTGCTGCGAGCCCGGCGTCGTGTCCATCGAGATCTGGCGCGATGCGCGCATCTCGTCCATCGGCGCACGCGACATGGCACGGGCCAGCGAGAAGCGCACCTGGTGTTTCTGCTCTTCGTCGAGGCCGAAGATCAGGTTCATGCTCGGCAGGGCCTTCGTGTACGAGGCGCCGCCCGACACCGCCGTCGGCGCCGCGCCGTTCACGGACTCCATGCCTTCGCCCGTCTGGCTGGTGTGCAGGACGCGCACGCCCGCATTGCCGCGGTACTTCAGGCCGAACATCTCGCCGTCCAGGTCCGCCTGCGCATACAGGGCGCTCGTGCGCTCCTTGACGCGCCAGCCGGCCAGCAGGTCGTTCGCGGTCGGCGTACGGCCCGCCGCATCGAGGGCGCCCGGACCGAACGTGGAGGACACGGTGCCTTCGAAATCGTTCAGCATCAGCGCGGGGAAGTAGCCCGGCACGTTGATGGTGGTGTACGCGGAGGCCGGGATCGCCGCATTGTTCGGCGAGATGTTCCACGTGGTCTGGCGGTACGACTTCTCGCGGTCGGCGAAGCGCGCGCCGATCTTGAGGCGGTTGACGGGGCCCAGGTCCAGCGGCAGCGCGCCGGAGAGCTGCGCGGAATCGAGGCGGTCGTGCACGTGGCCGTCATTGTCGATGACCAGCTGCGGCGCGCCGAACGTCGCGAGGTTGCCGGTGTCCTGGCTGTACGAATACGACTGCTGCTCGTTGCCGGTGAAGGCCCAGGACAGGGTGCCGTTGTTCGCGGTCGTGTTGCGCACGTCGGCCCACTGGCTGGCGCGGCTCGCGCGCGACGTGGCGACGTCCGCCTCGACCTTCCAGTCGCCCACGTTGAACTTGCCGTTCAGGCCACCGGCGAAGTTGTCCATGTTCTGGATCCAGCGCGTGCTGTGCGTGGTCAGGCTGACGTCCTTGACGGTCGCGCCGGTGACGTAGCCGTTGCGGATGTCGACGTTCGAGTAATTCCCGGTCTGCCAGCCGTCCCAGTTGCCGACGTCGCCGGTCCAGTGCTGGACGCTCGGCTCGCGGATCTTGTTGCGGGCGAAGTACAGGTCGGCCGTGATCAGGGCGTCGGGGCTCGCCTTCCATTCCAGCTTGCCCAGCACGCTGCTGCGTTCATTGGTGCCGCTCTTGAGCTCATCCTCGAAACCCCACGGCGTCTTGTCGACTTTGCCGTCGCCATTCAGGTCGGCGGAATGGTCTTCGTTGAAGCCCCAGTGGTTCTTGCGTTCTTCGATCGACGGCTGCTTCTGGTAGCTGAACGCGACGGCCGCACCGATGGTCTTGTTCGCGAACTGGTCGATCCAGATGCCGCCCAGGCGCGGGCGCACGGCCTGCGCATCGACGTCTTTCGCCAGCGGGTAGTACAGCGCGTCGGCCTTCAGCGACGCCTGGGGGCCGTTGTACTTCAGCGGCTGCACGGTCTGCAGGTCGATGGTCGTCGCGACGCCGCCTTCGACGAGGTCGGCGTTCTGCGTCTTGTAGACGATGGCGCCGGACAGCGACTCGGACGGGAACTGCTCGAAGCGCACCGCGCGGTTCGGCTCGGACGATGCGAGTTCGCGGCCGTTCAGCGTGGCGCCGATGAAGCGTTCGCCCATGCCGCGCGCGACGATCTGGCTGGCGTTGCCGCGATCGAGACCGGCGGCGAGGCCCGGGAGGCGCGCCAGCGATTCGGCGATGGTGGTGTCGGGCAGTTTGCCGATGTCTTCGGAGGCGACGACTTCGACCATGCTGTTGGAGTTCTCCTTGACGGAGAGGGCGCTGCGCACGGACGCGCGGATGCCGGACACGACGACCTGCTGCACGGCGGTGTCGCCGCCCGCGGCCGGTTCGGCCGATGCGGTTTGCGGTGCCTGCTGGGCGAGGGCGGGGACGGCGGGGAGGACGAACAATGGGAAGAGCGAGCGTACGAGTACGCTCAGGGTTTTCTGCTGCATGTAATCTCCTTGCTTTTGTCGTTTAGACTTATGTGTTGTTGTCGACTTTGTTGGTGCGTCGAGCGAACCAATCAAGCGACTGACCGGCATTCTGTCGCGTTGCAAGGAGTACAACCATTATGTTTTTCACCAGCGTATATACGAAGTTCATATAGCCTGGTGAAAAACATAAAAAAAGAGGCAGCCCGCAGGCTGCCTTGGAATTGCTGGCGCTTGGTGGGCTCGGGGAGCCCACCCTACGTCATGGCTGTAGAGTGGGCACCCCGTGCCCACGATTGCATATCACCACCACATGCCGTAGGCTGTAGAGTGGGCACCCCGTGCCCACGATTGCATATCACCACCACATGCCGTAGATCGTGGCCAGCACCACGCAGATGACGGCCGAGCCGAGGGCGAACGCGCCGTCGACCTTGAACAGCTTGGTGTCGACGATCAGACCCTTCACCTTGCCGCGGGCGAACACGGTGCTGAGCAGGACCATGCCCGCGACGACCAGCCAGAACACGATGAACATGCGGTCCAGGAACGGGATCTCATACACGCCCGAGCCGTTGTCGTGGGCGAAGCCGATCGGGGCGAGGAAGGACAGGTCCATCATCCCCGGCAGGAACTTCAGGATGATCGAGAACACGAGACCGCCCACGGTCGCGAACATCGCGGCGCTGGACGTGGTCTTTTTCCAGAAGAAGCCCAGCAGGAACATGGCCAGGATGCCCGGCGAGACGAAGCCCGTGTATTCCTGGATGTACTGGAAGCCGCCTTTCTTGTCGATGCCCATCAGCGGGGCGATCAGCACGGCCAGCAGCATCGACACGACGACGGTCATGCGGCCGATCCACACCATCTTCTGCTCGGTGACGTTCGGATGCAGGCGCTTCTGGTAGATGTCGAGCGTGAAGATCGTGGCGATCGAGTTGGCCTTGCCGGCCAGCGACGCGACGACGGCCGCGGTCAGTGCCGCGAACGCGATGCCTTTCAGGCCCGACGGCAGCAGTGCCAGCAGGGTGGGGTAGGCGCGGTCCGGATTCAGTTCGCCGCCGACGCGCATCGCGTCGCCCAGCGCGCCGGAACGGTCCAGCGCGAACGCGGCGATACCCGGCATGACGACGATGACCGGCATCAGCAGTTTCAGGAACGCGGCGAACAGCAGGCCTTTGCGGGCCGTCGGCAGGTCGGCGCCCAGCGCGCGCTGCGTGATGTACTGGTTGCAGCCCCAGTAGTTCAGGTTCACGATCCACATGCCGCCGATCAGCGTGGACAGGCCCGGCAGGTCCATGTAGTTCGGGTTGTCGCGGCCCAGCACCATCTCGAAGTGGTCGCGGGTCGAGTTGTACAAGGTCGAGAAGCCTTGCAGCGCGCCGTGGCCGTTGCCCAGTTTGGCGACGAGGTCGAGGGCCAGCCACGTGGTCACGAGGCCGCCGATGACGAGGCAGGTCACCTGGATGACGTCCGTGTAGCCGATGACCTTCATGCCGCCCAGGGTGATGATGGCGGCGAAGACGGCGAGGAACAGCATGCAGGGCAGCACGCCGATGCCGGTGACGCTGCCGATGGCCAGCGCGCCCAGGTACAGGATCGAGGTCAGGTTGACGACGACGTACAGGCCGAGCCAGAACAGGGCCATCGTCGTGGCGACGGCCTTGCCGTAGCGCTGTTCGAGGAACTGCGGCATCGTGTAGATGTGGTTCTTCAGGTAGACCGGCATGAAGAACACGGCGACGATGACGAGCGTGGCGGCGGCCATCAGTTCGTACACGGCGATGGCCATGCCGATGCGGAAGCCCGAACCGCTCATGCCGATGAACTGCTCGGCGGAGATGTTCGAGGCGATCAGCGAGGCGCCGATGGCCCACCAGGTGAGGGAACCTTCGGCCAGGAAGTAGTCGTGCGAGGCGGACGTATTCGCGCTCTTCTTGCGGCGGTAGACCCACAGGCCGTAGCCTGCGACTACGACGAAGTAGAACAGGAAGACGATGGCGTCGAGGCGGGAAATCAGATTCATAGGTTTGTCTCGGTTGTGATTCGCGCGTTTCAGCGCTCCAGGAAGGCGTCCATGATCGCGGTCGGCTTGCCGCCGCGGTCAAAGGCGCCCATCGGATAGCCCTTCCAGTCGTAAGCCTCGGGCTCCCAATAAAACACGCCGCGTGCCATGCCGCCATCGACGGCGCGCGCCTTGGCGATCAGGTCGGCGATGACCGCCTTGCCGTCCGGGTGGTCCCAGGGCACGCCGACCTCGGACAGGATCACCGGTTTGCCGTAGCGGTGCACCATGTCGTTGAGGTTGGCGAGGCAGGCGGCCGTGGCGCTTTGCCACGTGTGGTTCTTTGCGGTCGTCGGGTAGGACGACGCGCCGATCATGTCGAAGCGCGCGCCGTGCGCCTTCAGGCCGTCGAAGTTCCAGCGGAACGTCGCGTTGTCGTGGCAGTTGTCGACGTGGACGATCACGATCGCGTCCGGGAACACCTGCTTGACGGCGCCATAGCCGCTGTCGACGAAGCGCGCGTAGTTGTCCATGTGTTTTGTTGCGTCGCCCTCGGGCCACAGCAGGCCGGTGCGGGTCTCGTTGCCGACCTGGACCCAGGTCGGCGTGACGCCCGCGTCGCGCAGGGCGGTCAGCACGGACCGCGTGTGCGCCGCGACGGCGTCGGCCAGTTGCGGCACGGTGTACCCGGCCCAGGCCTTCGGTTTCGTCTGCTGCTGCGGGTCGGCCCAGGAATCGCTGTAATGGAAATCGATCATGACGCGCATGCCGGCGGCCTGGGCGCGCTTCGCTTTCGCGACGACGTCCGCCGTGTCGTTCCAGCCATCCTCCGGGTTCACCCACGCGCGCAGGCGGATGGCGTCCATGCCCTGTTCCTTGAGGATGGCGAACAGGTCTGCGGTCTTGCCGTCGCGGTTGCGGAATACCCGGCCGGCCGCCTCCATTTCGCTGACCCAGCCGACGTCGGCGCCCTTGGCGAAGTTCACGTCGGCGGCGTGTGCGAAGGGAATCCCCAGCACAAGTCCGAACGCAAATGCGGCCGCGAGGGCGGAAAAGGTGTGCTTCATCGGTCTCCGTGGTCGTTATCGTTATTATCAATCTGGCAGCAAACCGGGATTCTAGGCAGGAAATGCCATGCGCACCCCATCCATTTTTCGCGTCACCTATGAAATATTCGTATGGCGGCAATGTTTCCCTTGAAACATCCGGTATTCTTTTGATAAGGAGAAAGGAACGCAGGTCATCAGCGCTCTCGAACTATACTGGTCCCGTACCCGTCGATTCGGGCGGGGTTCCGGCTGACGCCGGTCGGCGTCGCCTTATTGGAATCAGGAGGTCGAGATGAGCAAAGCAACATGTATCCTGCGCGGCGTCGCGCTGGCGTGCGCGCTGTGCGCGGCCGGCTCGCCCGCGATGGCGGCAAAAGATCCGGCGCGGTGGACGCAGGGCGACAAGACGAAAGCCCAGCGCATGGCCACGCTGAAGAAGGAAATCAACGCGGCGTACGCCGAGCAGCAGACGGCATGCAAGAAGAAGTCGTCCGCCAAACGAGCTTCCTGCCTCAAGGAAGCGCGCATGGTCTACCAGCGCGACATGGCCAGCGCGCCGCAACTGCTGGCCCAGGCGCCGCGCGGCGAGGTGACGGAGCGCGTCGTTTCCACGACGACGGCCCCGGCCACGCCTGACCAGTCGTCCGGCAGCACCGCCTACGGCAGCTCCAGCATGGGCGCGACCGGTTCCGGCGCCGACACCGTCAACGGCAAGGACGACGCGATCGCGCCGAGCTCCGGCCAGACGGGCGGCCTGCCGCCGCCGCGCGTGGACCCGTCGGACAACCGGGCGCCCGACCAGCCGCCGCAAGGCAGCACGGTGCCGGTCCAGCAGCAGCAACAGTAAGGGCTGTCTCGCGCCGCGGGGCGCCGAATGGTAAACTGCCGCCTTTTGCCGCAGAGGACCACGATGGCGCTTCGCGACCGCGCGCTGGAATTATTGATCGAGACGGATGCCGCCGCCAAGACGGCGGGCGTGGCCGCGCTGGCCGACGCCTGTCGCGCCGGGGCGGTGCGGCTCGACAGCGCCGCCGTGCTCAGCGCGGGCGACGCGGCCATTCCGGGCCGTCCCGCGCGGCCGGAACTCGTGCCGCCGCGCCTCGTCGGCCGCCGCTCGATGGCGACGGACGAAGGCCGCGCGATGCTCGTCCACGCGCTGGCCCACATCGAGTTCAATGCCGTCAACCTCGCGCTGGATGCGATCTGGCGCTTCCCGGGCATGCCGGACGCCTACTACACGGACTGGCTGCGCGTCGCGGCCGAGGAAGCCCACCATTTCACGCTGCTGGCGGCGCATTTGCGCACGCTCGGATGGGCCTATGGCGATTTCCCCGGCCACGACAGCCTGTGGGAGATGGTCGCGAAGACGAGCGGCGACGTCCTCGCGCGCATGGCCCTCGTGCCGCGCACGATGGAAGCGCGCGGCCTCGATGCCATCCCGCCGCTGCGCGCGAAGCTGGCGCAGGCCGGCGACGACGCGGCCGCCCGCATCCTCGACGTGCTGCTGCGCGACGAGGTGGGCCACGTGGAAATCGGCAACCGCTGGTTTTTTTATCTCTGCGCCCAGCGCGGCCTGGAACCGGTCGCCACCTACGATGCGCTGACGGTACAGTACAAGGCGCCCGTGCTGAAGGGCCCCTTCAACGTGGAGGCGCGGCGCCAGGCCGGTTTCACCGAAGTGGAACTGGCTCGTCTCGCGGATGCCTGACACCATGGACACGCAGGGGTTCCTGCTGACGCGCCACTGGCGCGATACGGACGCCGGCGTCGAAGTCGAGTTCTGGCTCGCGACGCCGGACGGACCACGGCGCGTGCGTCTCGGGCCGCAGCCGGCCGTCGCGTTCGTCCCGGCGGAGCAGGGCGACACGGTGCGCCTGCTGCTCGCACGCGAACGGGGCGCGGAACTGCGCGAGCTGTCGCTGTGCGACTTCCGCCACCGTCCCGTGCTGGGCCTGTACTGCACGCAGTACCGCCACCTCCTGCGCCTGGAAAAGCGCCTGCGCGAGCACGGCATCGACGTCTATGAAGCCGATATCCGTCCGCCCGAACGCTACCTGATGGAGCGCTTCATCATGGCGCCCGTCACGTTCACGGGCACGCCCGACCCGCACGATCCGCAGCTCCTCGTGGACGCGCGCCTGACGCCGGCGCAGGACTACCGCCCCGTGCTGTCGACCGTCTCGCTGGACATCGAGACGACGATGCAGGGCGAGCTGCGTTCGATCGCGCTCGAGGGCTGCGGCCAGCGCCAGGTCTACATGCTTGGCCCGGCGAACGGCGATGCGTCCGGGCTCGATTTCGACTACGAGGTCGTGGCCACGCGGCGCGACCTGCTCGACCGGCTGGAAGACTGGATCCGGCGGTTCGATCCGGACGCGATCATCGGCTGGAACCTCGTCCAGTTCGACCTGCGCGTGCTGCAGCAGCACGCGCAGCAGATGCAGCGCCCGCTGCGCCTCGGCCGCGACGGCAGCGCGATCGAATGGCGCGAACACGGCGGCCGGCAGGAGCATTACTTCGCCGGCATCGCCGGGCGCCTCGTTATCGACGGCATCGAGGCGCTGCGCGGGGCGACGTGGAGCTTCCCGTCGTTCTCGCTGGAGCACGTGGCGCAAAGCCTGCTGGGCGAGGGCAAGGCGATCGACAACCCGTACGACCGCATGGCGGAAATCGACCGCATGTTCGCCGAGGACAAGCCGGCGCTCGCGACATACAACCTGCAGGACTGCGTGCTCGTCACGCGCATCTTCGCGAAATCGGACCTGATGACCTTCCTGCTGGAGCGCGCCAGCGTGACGGGCATGGCGGCCGACCGCAGCGGCGGTTCCGTCGCCGCGTTCGAGCACGCGTACATCCCGCTGATGCACCGGCTGGGCCGCGTGGCGCCGAACATCGGCGACGTGCCGGGCGCGGACAGTCCCGGCGGGTTCGTGATGGATTCGCGCTCCGGGCTGTACGACTCGGTGCTGGTGCTGGACTATAAAAGCCTGTACCCGTCGATCATCCGCACGTTCCTGATCGATCCGGTCGGCCTCGTCGCGGGCCTCGAGGAGCCGGAAGCGGACACGGTGCCGGGCTTCCGCGGCGCGCGCTTCTCGCGCACGCAGCACTGCCTGCCCGGCATCGTCACGCGCGTGTGGCAGGGCCGCGATGCCGCCAAGCGCGAACGCAACGCGCCGCTGTCGCAGGCTTTAAAGATCATCATGAACTCGATGTACGGGGTGCTTGGCACGACGGCGTGCCGGTTCTTCGACTCGCGCCTGGCGTCGTCGATCACGATGCGCGGCCACGAGATCATGCACCGCACCCGTGAACTGATCGAGGCGCAGGGCTACCAGGTGATCTACGGCGACACGGATTCGACGTTCGTGTGGCTCGGGCGCGCGCATGCGGACGACGCCGCGGAACGCATCGGCCGCGCGCTCGTGGACCATGTGAACGCATGGTGGCGCGATTATCTGCACAACGAACTGCGCCTGGAAAGCGCGCTCGAACTCGAATACGAGACGCACTTCCGCCGGTTCCTGATGCCCACCGTGCGCGGCTCGGACGAGGGCAGCAAGAAACGCTACGCGGGCCTCGTGCGCCGCAAGGACGGCAGCGACGACCTCGTGTTCAAGGGCCTGGAGACGGTCCGCACGGACTGGACGCCGCTCGCGCAGGCGTTCCAGCAGGAGCTCTACGGGCGCGTGTTCCGCGGCGAGCCGTACGAGGACTACGTGCGCGACTACGTGGCGCGAACCCTCCGGGGCGACCTGGACGGGCAGCTCGTGTACCGCAAGCGCCTGCGCCGCCCGCTGGTGGAGTATGAGCGCAACGTGCCGCCGCACGTGCGCGCGGCGCGCGCCGCGGACGAATTCCACGTGCGCCAGGGCCGGCCCGCGCAATACCGCAACGGCGGCTGGATCCGCTACGTGATGACGACGGCGGGACCGGAACCGCTGGAGACGCTGGACACGAGCCGCACGCCCATCGACTACGAACACTACCTGACGAAGCAGCTGGAACCCATCGCGGACGGCATCCTGCCGTTTTTGGACGACAGTTTCACGAGGCTTACCAGTCCGCAGGGCGCGCTGTTCTGATCAACCGCCGGCGCGCTTCGGCCGGTGGCCGAGCGTCGTCAGTTCTTCCATGATGCGGTCGCAGTGGTCGCCCTGGACCTCGATCACGCCGTCCTTCACGGTGCCGCCCGAACCGCACGCGGTGCGCAGCTGCTTGCCCAGCGCGGCGAGGGCGGCGGCATCGAGCGCCAGTCCCTTGACGAGCGTGACGGCCTTGCCGCCGCGGCCCTTCGTCTGGCGCGCGACGCGCACGTTGCCGTCGCCGACGAGTGCCGGGCCGGTCTTGCAGGTGCACGCCGCGACCGGCTGCCGGCAGCCGGGGCACATGCGGCCGCTCTCGGTGGAATAGACGAGGCCTCCGTTCGAATGCTTCATGGTGTGTCGTGAGTGATGGCTATTCCCGTGAGTTTACCAGCCCGGTCCGCTCGGCGTCTCCCATCCCGGTCGTGCACTTCTGTAAATACGATGTTACTATCCGGCGCGGGGTTCAACGAAAACAACAGGGGGTGGTCATGCATCATGCCGGCATGTTCGATGCGGTCTTTCTCGCGATGTTCTGTGCCTGTTTCGCCATCCGCGCGCCGCTCGAAATCAGGCACAGGAACACCAGGGCCGTCGAATCGCGCGAAGGGGTGTTCGAGAAGTTTTGCCTGCTGCTCGTGTTCACGGGCTCGACGACGCTGCCGTTCCTGTACCTCTTCACGCCATGGTTCGATTTCGCCGACTACGTGGTACGGCCCATCGTCGGCGGCCCCGGCGCCGCGCTTGCGGTGCTGGGCGTCTTCCTGTTCTGGAAATCGCACCGCGACCTGGGCCGGCAGTTCTCGCCGACGCTCCAGGTCAAGGAAGCGCACCACCTGGTCTCCGAAGGCATCTACAGCCGCATACGGCATCCGATGTACACGGCCCTGTTCCTCATCGCCACCGCGCAACTGCTGCTGATCGGGAACGCCGTCGTGGGGCCGGCGTTCCTGCTCGCATTCAGCATCCTGTATGCCTCGCGCATCGAGCACGAGGAAGACATGATGCTGGAGCATTTCGGCCAAGCCTATGCCGACTACAAGGCGCGTACCAAGCGCCTGCTGCCGTCCGTCAGGCAATAAGGTCAGGGCCCCGGATTCGGGTTGTCCGGCAACGATGGAATCGCGCGCAGGTATTCGTAGATGGCGTACAGGTCCCGCGTCGTCATCTTGCCGACGGCCGGCCACGGCATCACCTGCAGGATCTGGCCGGCCGGGTCGTGCGGATTGTGGCCCGTGCGCAGTGTCTTCACGAATTCCTCGCGCGTGAGGCCGGCCGGGCGGCCCGCGTTGTCCGGCGTGAGGTTCGGTGCCGTGAAGGGGCCGAACTGGCGCCCGCCGGACATGTATTGCTCGGCATTCACGCGCTCGGGCTGGCCCTGGAACGGATCGCCGCCGGGCGAATACGTCGGGTGCGTATGGCAGTCGATGCAGCCCGTCGTGTTGACGATATAGCTGCCCTGCCACACGAGGTTCCTCTGCTTGCCCTTCAGGTTCAGGATCACGCCGGGCGGCACGATTTCGCGGCCGCGCATGGCGCGGCTGTTGGTGTCGCTCAATGCGGTGGCGGCGTCCATGTCGCTGTCCGGGAACGGGCCGGGTGCGGCGGCGTACGGTGCCGCGCTGGCGGCGGCGAGGGCGAATGCAAGGCAGGTGCGGTGGGCTGCGTTCATGCTGTGTCTCCCAGGGTCGGTGGCTGAAGACGAATCAAGTCAGTATAGGCGTCAATACGCAACCCGCCAGCGCGGCCTTCCTGTCCATTCTGATAGGGTCCGGTGAGAATGCGTGCACTTTGGCGTTGGCGGCCGTGGCACCATCACGGCTCGACATCGGGAGACGTGCATGACGACATCATCCAGGCCATGGATCCAGCTTGCCGCCGCCATCGCGCTCGGCGTGAAGGCCACGGCACGGCGCGTGCCATACTGACGCCACCATGCACCTGTACCGCGAATTCCCGCCGCATCCCGCGCTGGCCGGCCACGTAGCCTGCCTGTGGACGAGCCACGCCGTCCCGGACGGTGCGCCCGTGCGCACGCGCGTGCTGCCCGACAATTGCATCGACATCCTGTGGCAAGATTCCTGGCCGCTCGGCAAGGTGGCGGGCATGATGTCGCGTCCGCACCATGTCGAGATGCGTGATCCGGTGCTGACGGTGGCCGTGCGCTTCCTGCCCGGCGCCGCGCGTGCCTTCGTCGACGTCCCGCTGTCCGAATTGCAGGACGGCCATCCAGCCCTGGCCGACCTGTGGCCGCGTGCCGACGCGGAAGCGCTGGCGGCCGACTTGTGGGAGCGCGAGCGCACGACGGCACAGCGCCTTGCCATCATCGAACAGGCGTTACTCGCGCGCCTGCGCACGCGCGGACCGGCGCGGGCGGATGCGCTCGCGCGGGCAGCCGTCCTGCGGATCGAGGCAAGCGGCGGGGCCGTGCGTATCGACACGCTGGCGGATGGCCTGGGCGTCACGCGCCAGCACCTCGCCACGCTGTTCCGCGAACGCGTGGGCCTGCATGCGAAGACCTTCGCCATGGTGTGCCGCTTCCGCCGCGCGCACGCGACGCTGCGCGGCCGGGACGCCGGCGTGGACTGGGCGCGCCTCGCGGTCGATTGCGGCTACTACGACCAGTCGCATCTCATCCACGCGTTCCGCCAGTTCGCCGACGCCACCCCGGACTCCTTCCTGCATGGCGCGCCATGATCGTCATTGCCGCCCCATCGAATCTCGGACTCCGCCCCCTCCGCCCCGGCCACGAACCCGGCACATGGCGCGCACCCGCCGCCTTGATCGAAGCCGGCCTGCTGGACGCCGTGGGCGGCGGCGCGCCCATCGTCATGCCACGGCCGTCCTGGAAGCCGGGGCCCGATCCCGGCACGCGGCTGCGCAACGGCTTCGCGATGCGTGACTTCAACCTGGCCCTGGCCGACCACGTGGCGGCGGCCGGTGCGCGCGGCGAATTCGCGTTGGTCGTCGGCGGCGACTGCTCGATCCTGCTGGGGGCACTGGCCGGCGCGCGGCGCCGCGGGCCGCTGGCGCTCGTCCACGTGGATGGCCACAGCGATTTCCGCCACCCGGGCAACTACGATCCGGACAGCATGCCGGGTGCCGTCGCGGGCATGGACCTCGCGCTGGCCACGGGCCGCGGCGAGGCGCTGATGACCGACTGGCCCGGCGTGGAGTCGCCCCTGGTGCGGGATCGCGACGTCGTTCAGATCGGCGAGCGGGACGGGCGGCGTCCCGACTTCGCCTGGGCGGACGTGAACGACACCGGCTTCGAACGCATCGACGTGTTCACGGCGAACGAGATCGGGCCGCAGGCCGTGCTGGATCGCACGCGGCAACGCCTGGACAAGCGCTTCTGGATTCACCTGGACGTCGACGTGCTCGACGAAGCCGTGATGCCCGCGGTCGACAGCCCGGGCGCGCCGGGCATCGCGCCGGACGATCTCGTGGCGATCCTGTCCGGCCTCCTGTCCGACGCACGCTGCATCGGCATGACCGTCACCGTGTTCGATCCCGAGCTCGATCCGGACGGACGCCATGCCCGCACGCTCGTCGGGCTGCTGGGCAGGCTGCCGTTCGGGCGCTGACCCGACGCCGGAATTGGAGCCCCTAACAAAACCGCTTAGTTGCTCTACAGGCAACAGCCGGGTACACTGGACCGTGCCGACCGTCCGCTATCGGCCAAAAGCGGACCTATCAAATAAGGAAATATGCTGCACCACTTGTCTATTGCGGTTTCTGACCTCGACCGTGCCTCTGCCTTCTATGACGCGGTTTTAAAACCCTTGGGGTACACCCGCGTCTTTGCTGACGACGAAGCCGTGGGCTACGGGTATGAAGGCGGTGACGATAAGCTGTGCTTGAAACGAGCGACGCAAGTCATGATTCCCGGAGAAGGCTTTCACTTGGCCTTCGCAGCCACGGAGCCGAATCAGGTACACGAATTCCATACTGCTGCGCTGCGCCATGGTGGACGATGCAACGGCGCACCAGGACCTCGACCGGAATATGGTGATGGCTACTATGCAGCCTTCGTTTTCGATCCTGAGGGGTACCGGATCGAGGCGGTCATCAACGCGTCCGTCCAGTCGCCATGCCGCGAATGACCGCTATGGGTCGAACTCGGCCGTTCAACCTTACAATCGATCCCGGGCGCCGGCCGCCGGCGAGCGGCATTTTTACTTCAAAAGCCGGGGTATTTTTGCTTGAACGGACGACTGCGTCCCTCCTGCCGAGTGTTCGATAATAGTGAGCACCGATGGTCACGCCTTCGTGTGACGTATGCAGCGTGGCGCCATTTGGCGGGGCACACGAATGTCAGCATCGACAGCCCTTGCATGAGACGGATCGAACCTTGACAGGGCGGCCATTGCCGCCAGGCTTACCGGTTTGCCAAGTTACTGCCGGGTGCGACGCATACACGCTTACCGGGCCATATCCTGCTCGACACAATGCACTGGTAACGGCGCGCTGGAGTTTCGACGTACAGCAGTTCAACACTGCGGCGGGAGCATAGGACGCAGTACGAGATAGAAAGTCCGCCTGCATCCACTGCAGCGCCCAAAGCTGGTTCCAGACATGATTGCGCACGTCTTTGTTGAGTTTCCCCTCCGGGCGAGTTACCTTGCCCGTCAGGACGCCAAGCCAATGAAGCGACGTTAGATACGGCACCGGATTGACAATGAGGAGCGCATAGTCGCCGTTCGCCAATCCCTTGAGGACCACAAGCTGCTCTAGAATCCCAGGGCCATATTCCGCTATTGCTCCCCCGGCGTCGGCGCCGCCCATTGCCTGCGCCGGACCTTTGGGCACAAGGTAGTTGCGTCGGCGATTAAGTCGGTATTCGTCTTTGTGGGGCGACTCCAGCACCAGCACGATAACTGGTAACCTCCGGTCACTGTGCCGAACGCTGACGTCGTGATAAGCGGACAGGCGCAGGCGCCGTGACCAGGTGAAAGCGGCTTTAACTTGACTTTCCCTTTCTTGACCTGAACCACATAACGCCAAGCGTCCGGGACACGGCAGCGCCACCGCAGCAGTGCTTCGATGACCTGCTTTCGTAGAGGTGACGGGTACCCGAGCTTATCCAGTTCGACAGTGTCGAACTGAACAATGCCCGGCAAGTCAGAAGGTGCTTCAATGGCAAAACGCTCTAGAGTCATATTTTTTCGGCCTTAGCGGTAAGGCCACTCATTGGCCAAACATCTTCGATAAAGTGTATCGCGTTGCAGCCCGACAGGTGGGCTAATATCCCATGCCGTGCAGTCGCGCTAGTGACCAACTATCTTGAGCTCGAAATTACCAAGCTTATTGTCGAGGTAAAACATCCTTGTAGCATCGTAGCGCGCAGGCTCACTTGAAATATTGCAGCGCTTCTGCGTCAACGTAAGCGTCAACCCAGCACCGTGTAGACACGCGATAGCGCGCTAGTCAACATAGTCCCCATTATTTTTAACGGGGACTATCTTGGCGGGTGTCAGCAGCGGTTGTAAACTGATACAGGCAGCGATTGAAAACTGATACACCGATTTGAGAAGATGGCCGCTTTGCGGAGCGGCCTTGAAACCCAAAGAGGTGTACGTGGAAGTCAAGCTACTGAAGAAGCATGGGTTGAGCCTTCGGCAGATTGCCGCTGAAGTCGGCTGCGCAGTGAACACGGTGCGCCGGCATCTGGCTCTGGAGGCCGTGCCGAAGTACGAGCGCAAGGTCAAGCGCCAGACGAAGCTGGCGCAATTCGAGCGGTATCTGAGGGATCGGCAGCAGGCCGCCCAGCCCGATACGATTCCAGCCACGGTGCTGTACCGTGAGATCGCAGCGCGCGGCTACGAAGGCGGCATGAGCCAGCTGCGCGCCTTCATGCGCACGCTGCGCCCGACGCCGCCGGTAGATCCGGTGGTGCGTTTCGAGACGGCGATGGGCGAGCAGCTGCAGGTGGACTGGGTCGAGTTCCGCAAGGGCAGCGCGCCGCTGTATGCATTTTGCGCCACGCTCGGCTTTAGCCGGGCCAGCTATGTGGAGTTCGTCAGCAACATGAAGGTGGAAACCCTGATCGCTTGCCACGAGCGCGCTTTCGCTGCCTTCGGTGGCGTGACGCGGCGGGTCCTGTACGACAACATGAAGACGGTGGTACTGGAGCGCGACGCTTACGGCGAAGGCGAGCACCGCTTCCATGCCGGCTTCCTGGACTATGCCAGGCATAGCGGCTTTGTGATCAAGCTGTGCCAGCCGTACCGTGCCAAGACCAAGGGCAAGGTCGAACGCTTCAACGGTTATCTGCGCCGTTCGTTCTACGTGCCGCTGGTGAGCCGGCTGGCGCAGAGCGGCCAGAAGCTTGATGTCGTAACGGCCAACGTGGAAGTGGCTCACTGGTTGCAAGAAGTGGCCAATGCACGCATCCACGGCACCACCGGGGAGCCGCCAGCCGCGGCGTTGAAGCGGGAGTCGGAGCACCTGCAGCCACTGCCAGCACCGTGGCGGGCAGACATTGCGGCAGCCCGGCCGCAACCGGCAGTAACGGCGCCTGCGGCACCACGGCCGGCGGCAGTGGTGGAGCGGATCGCGCAACCTTCTCCGGTACAGCATCCGCTGCAGGTCTACGACGCGCTGCTGATGCGGGTATCGGAAGGAGTGGTGGCATGAATCTGCAGCATGAGCGGATCGCGGCGCTGTGCGAGAGCCTGAACCTGCCGTTCGTGGCGCAGGGCTACAGCGCCGCAACCCAGAAGGCAGCCAAGCAGGGAACGGCCTACAGCGACTTCCTGGAAGGCTTGCTGAGGGAGGAAGTAGCTGGACGCAATGTGCGCAAGCAAAGCACGCTGACCCGGCTGGCCGGATTCCCGGCAGTGAAGACGCTGGATGAGTTCAACTACGACTTTGCCAAGGGCGTCAAACGCAGCCAGGTCGAGGAGTTGGCCGGCCTGGGCTTCGTCGAACGGCATGAAAACGTGGTACTGGTCGGCCCCAGCGGCGTGGGCAAGACGCACTTGGCAATGGCCCTCGGTTACAAGGCCACGCAGGCCGGCATCAAGACGCGCTTCACGACGGCAGCCGACCTGTTGCTGGCGTTGACGACGGCGCACACGCAGAACAATCTGAAGGCGGTGATGCACCGCGCGATCAAGGCATATCGGCTCCTGATCATCGACGAGATCGGCTACTTGCCGATGAACCGGGAACAGGCCAATTTGTTCTTCCAGGTGATCGCGGCCATGTACGAGCGCAGCAGCCTGGTCGTGACCAGCAACCTGCCGTTCGGGCAATGGGACACGACCTTCGCGCAGGACACGACGCTGACTGCGGCCCTGCTCGACCGGTTGCTGCACCATGCGCATATCGTGCCGATTGCAGGGGAAAGCTATCGCTTGAAACACCAGCGACAGGCCGGAATGATGAGGGGGAACGACGTTGCAGAACTGGGCTGAACACGGACGGTGTTCGGCGACGGCGGTGTATCAGTTTTAAATCGCTGGCATGACGAAATCTGTATCAGTTTTCAATCGCCGTTGACAGCGGGTGAAGCGGGGCAAAGGAAGCGTCGGCGCAGCACGAACTATCCTCTGGAGTTCAAGCGACGGCTCGCGGAACAGGCGTGCGACGAGGCGGTGTCGGTAGCCCAGCTGGCGATGCAGCACGGGCTGAACACGAACATGGTATTTCGCTGGCGCCGCCAGTTGCGCGCAGGTTTGCTGGGCCCGACGAAGACGCAGTTTCTGCCGGTCGCGTTGACGGCCGAGCGGAACGATTCGCTTCGCGCTGGGGTCGCGGGCACCATCGAAATCCAGTTGGGCCAGGCCACGGTCTGCATTCGCGGTACGCCCGATCCGGCGACGCTGGCGCTGGTGCTGCAAGGGTTGCGTCCATGATTGGGCTACCTGCCGGCACGCGCATCTGGCTGGCCGCCGGCGTCACCGACATGCGCTCGGGCTTCAATGGCCTGGCCGCGAAAGTGGAGACGGCCCTGCGGGAAGACCCGTACAGCGGCCACGTGTTCGTGTTCCGTGGCCGGCGCGGCGACCTGGTGAAAGTGCTGTGGTGGACCGGCGACGGGCTACGCCTGCTGTGCAAACGGCTCGAGCGCGGGCGCTTCATCTGGCCGCAAGCGGCCGAGGGGACGGTAACGATGACGCAAGCCCAGCTCTCGATGCTACTGGAGGGGATCGACTGGCGCCGGCCCGAGCGCACCTGGCGCCCGCAGTCGGCCTTGTAAACGTCGGCTGAGCCGCGTAAACTGGCCCGCATGTTTGATGCCTCCCACCTGCCCGACGATATCGATGCCTTGAAAGCGATGCTGCTGGCGCGCGAGGCGGCATTGCAGGTTAGCCAGACGGCATTGCAGGCCAGCGAGGCACGCGTGGCGCACCTGTCGGCCGAACTGTCGACGCGCACCGCCGAGATCGAGCATTTGAAGCTGGTGCTGGCCAAGCTCAAGCGCATGCAGTTCGGCCGGCGCTCCGAAAAGCTCGACCAGCAAATCGAGCAACTGGAACTCAAGCTTGAAGACCTGGAAGCCGAGGAGGCGGTGGCCGAAGCAAAGGCGCCGGCAGACGTCGCACCACGCAAGAAGGCCGAGTGCAAGCCGCTGCCTGCCGACTTGCCGCGCGAGGAACGCGTGCTGTATCCCAGCGTGGACGTCTGCCCGGACTGCAACGGCAAACTCGCCCCCTTGGGCGAGGATGTGTCGGAGCAGCTAGAATTTGTGCCGGCCAATTTCCGCGTCATCCGTTACGTGCGTCCCAAGCTGGCGTGTGCCTGCTGCGACCGCATCGTACAGGCCCCGGCAGCCAGCCGGCCCATCGAACGTGGCCTGGCTAGGGTCTGTCTGACTGAGTGAACGAAATTTTGTTTGGTTGGTCAGATGGCGATGAGCCGAACTGATCTAACTGAACAGCAATGGCGGCAGCTGGAGCCACATTTGCCGCCCAATCCACGTCACGGTCATGCGTATGTCGGGCATCGACATGTGATCAACGGGATCTTGTGGCGATTGCGAACTGGCGCGCCCTGGCGCGACATTCCGCCTCGCTACGGTCCCTGGCAGACCTGCTACGACAGGTTTGTGCGCTGGTCGCGCAACGGTACATGGCACCGCCTTCTCAAGATCATGCAAGCGGCAGCGGATGCGTCTGGCCGCATCGACTGGGATGGCGCTGCGCTTGACGCGACCCATGTGAAGGCGCAACGAAGTGCGGCCGGCGCCCGGAAGACGCTTCCTTCGTCAGAAAAAAGGGGGATGTAACTGACGAGTGGCTGGGACATTCGCGTGGTGGCCTCACCAGCAAAATCCATCTCTGCGTAGACGGGCATGGCTTGCCTTTATCTTTCGTAGTCACAGCCGGGCAATGCAGCGACGCGGCGAACATCGGCACCGTCCTTGATGCCATCTCCGTGCCCCGATCGGGACGAGGGCGTCCGCGCAAACGCCCGACGTGCCTACGTGTCGACCGGGCATATGGCGCGCGTCATTATCGGCGAGAGATCCAGCAGCGGGGAATTCGCTGCGTCTGCCCGGAACGACTCGATGCACAGAAAAACCGGCTGCGCAAAGGGCGTCGGGGCGGATCGCCACCGCGCTTCGACGCTGAAGCGTACAAGGGGCGTAACGTCGTCGAGCGCGCCATCAACCGATTAAAAGACTTCCGCGCCGTCGCAACGCGATACGATAAACGCGGCCATAACTTCTTCACCGCCGTGCTTGTGGCGACAATTGTTTTATGGCTGCTCTGAGGTCAGTCAGACACGCCCTAGCCCGGGCTTGCTGGCGCACGTGCTGGTTGTAGTGGTCTAATTTGCCCGGACACCTCGATAGGTGGACAATCCACCATCCGAGGAGTTTTACATGACAAGGCAGCGCCGAAAATTCGATACCAGTCTGAAGCTGGAAGTCGTCCGTATGATTAAAGAGCAGGGCCTGAGCGTCCAGCATGTTAGCGAGAGCATGAGCATCGGCCCGAGCGCGGTACGGCGCTGGGTAAAGCAATACGAGGATGAGCAGGCGGGGCAACCAGGCATCGGCAAGCCGCTCACGCCAGAGCAGCAGCGCATTCGTCAGCTTGAGCAGGAAAACCGTCAGTTGCGGGGGGACGTGGAGATATTAAAGAAGGCATCGGCCTTCTTTGCCCGCGAACTGAAATGAGTTACCGACTCATCGACGAGCTGCAAAAGAAGGCCCTCAACGTTGCCCAGTGCTGCCGGGTGCTGGGAGTGAGCCGTTCTGGTTTTTACGAGGCCCGGCGACGTGCCGCCCAGCCCGCCGTGTGCAAGGCCAGCGTGCATGTGCGGGCCGCTTTCGCGGCAAGCCATCAAAGCTACGGCAGCCGCAGGATCGTGGCCGCCCTGGCCAACGACGGGCTGCAAATCGGCCGCCATAAAGTGCGGCGGCTGATGCGGCAAGCTGAGCTGAAACCCGTCTGGAAGCGTAAATTCATTCACACAACCGACAGCAAACATGCCTTGCCGGTAGCCGCCAATGTGCTGGGTCGTCGGTTCAATCCGGTGGCACCGAACGTGGCCTACGCCTCCGATATCACGTATATCCGAACTGGCGCCGGCTGGCTTTATTTGGCGGTCGTGCTCGATCTGTTTTCGCGTCGGGTGGTGGGCTGGGCCATGGCGCCAAGCATGCCTGCCAGCCTGGTGTGCGAGGCCCTGAACATGGCCATCGGGCACCGGCAACCGGCGCCGGGCCTGGTGGTCCATTCCGATCGCGGCAGCCAGTACGCGAGCGCCGAATACCAAACTTTGCTGGCCAAGCACGGCTATATCTGCAGCATGAGCCGGAAGGGAAATTGCTGGGACAATGCGGTCGCCGAACGCTTCTTTCTGAACCTGAAAATGGAACGGGTCTGGCAACGCCAGTATGCCAATCATGCCGAAGCCAGAATCGACATCGCGGCCTACATCGTGGGCTTCTACAACTGCGAACGGCTGAACTCCGTTCTGGGCAACCTGCCGCCCACCGTCTTCGAGCGGAACATGGCAGCAAAAGAATCTATCGTGGTGTCCGAAATTACTTGACCACTACAGGTAGCAAAGTACGCCGACGATCTACCGCTGTACCGCCAGAGCGTGATCTACGCGCGCGAGGGCGTGGAACTGGAGCGCTCGCTGCTGGCCAGCTGGGTGGATGCAGCCAGCACGCTGCTGCGACCGCTGGGCGAGGCCTTGCGCCGCCACGTCTTCGCCGCCGCCAAGCTGCACGCCGACGACACGCCGCTGCCTGTGCTGGCACCGGGCAACGGCAAGACGCGCACGGCGCGCCTGTGGACCTACGTGCGCGACGACCGCGCCAGCGCCAGCGCCGAGCCGCCTGCGGTGTGGTTTGCGTACTCGCCCGACCGCAAGGGCGAACATCCGCAAGCGCATCTCGCCAATTTTGCCGGCGTGCTGCAGGCCGATGCGTACGCCGGTTTCAACGCCATTTACGACAGCGGCCGCGTCGTCGAAGCAGCCTGCTGGGCCCACGCCCGGCGCAAGTTTTACGACCTGCATGCGGCCCGCCCATCGGCCTTGACCACCGAGGCATTGCGCCGCATCGGCGAACTGTATGCCATCGAAGAAGCCATCCAGGGCAAGCCGCCCGACGAGCGCCGCGCCGAACGGCAGGCGCGGGCCAAACCACTGGTTGACGACCTGGAGCGCTGGCTACACGCCACGCTTGCCACGCTCTCGCGCAAGTCGGACACGGCGGCGGCAATCCTGTACGCGCTCAAATTGTGGCCGGCCCTGACCCGCTATGCCGACGACGGCCGCATCGAGATCGACAACTCGGCCGCCGAGCGGGCCTTGCGCGGCGTGGCACTGGGCCGCCGCAACTTCCTGTTTGCCGGCGCGGACAGCGGCGGCGAACGCGCGGCTGCCCTGTACGGGCTGATTGGAACGGCCAGGCTGAACGGGATCGACCCCGAAGCCTGGTTGCGCCATGTGCTGGCGCATATCGCCGACCATCCTGTAAACCGCGTCGACGATTTCCTACCTTGGAACTGTGCCGCCACATTGGCTGGTTGAACTCCGCTTCCTAGCGGTGTAACCCTAGTAGGACGTTACCCAGCGCAAGCTCTTCTTTGACATTTCTCGACAAGACTCTTCTTCCAGTGCGTTTGCCTAGGATCGTTACTGAGCGCAATGTATAGTTCAGGGAAACTGTTGTTTGTCATCCGCAATTACCCTTGGTCCTTGCAGCACGATCTACATCAACGTATAATATTGCAAATATGCAATTTATTGTTAGGCTGTTTAAATCCTAGGTTTGCTAGATTCCTAAACAGGAGTGCTGTTGAGGAAATTTTTTCTTGAGCAGTGTTGAGTTAACAACCATCTCTTCGGTCCTGAGGCGCGTCTGTGCAATAGGACCTGGCCCTTGGAACCAGTCATGCTTTTTATTCTTGCGGTGCTGTTTGCTATTCCTACTTACGGAGTTTCACTACTGTTGTACTGCGCGTGGTGGTTCGTGCGAAATGCAAGCAGGCGAGTCGATATCGAAAAAATCGTCATGCTTCTCGCCAGAGATTACGCGGAGTCGGGACTTGGAACATGTATTCACGACTTATCGTATGAGAGCGCAAAACATCTGCTCCTGCAGAAAAGTCGTCAATATACTGCATTCAATGACAATTTTTGCCAGTTTGAATTGTTGATCCAGCATCGGGTGTACAGTGTAAATTTGTCTAGGGAGCCAAACGGTACGGCCGCAATATTTAGAGTGGAATTGTCTGAAAATGAGGCTGAGACTGAAGAGAAGAGTACGTCGCGCCAGCAATCAGAATTGAACTGGGAGAAGAAGCTATGTGAATGGTTTCTAGACAACGGAAATTCGACAAGCAACCTGACACCAGAAAACATTGGTGTTCAGACTGCCCTGTACTCAATGATATACGCGACTGCAGATAGCGCTTCGGTACATATTCCTGCCGAGATCGGGCGTATGACGCGCTTAGAGACGTTAAGCTTCACTGATCATGCTGTCGCGACACTTCCCCGAACAATTCGTAATCTCAGGCAGTTGAGAGAGCTGCTGCTGTTGCGCAACCGGTTAGAGCATCTTCCCGATGAGATTTGTGAGCTCAAGAATCTCACGAAAATAAACTTGATTGGCAATAGGTTACGCGCCCTGCCGCAGGACCTTGGAAAACTCGTTAATCTGCGTGAGTTATGGCTATCGTCCAATTCTCTGCATGAGCTTCCGAGTTCGGTCACGCAGCTTAACAACATCCAGTATATTAGTCTTACAGACAACCCAGCTTTGCGATTGTCCAAGAACCAGTGCGACTGGCTCATGTCGCTCATGCGCAAAGGCGCTGAAGTAACGCTGGATCCGACGCTCGAAAACGAGTTCGTAGTTGCCTACGCTGATTTTTTAACCTTGTACGCAGCCCAACAACAGATGCCTAGTTGAAGTCAATGAGCCAAATCGTTCTCGGCTGGATACTCATAGATTAGTAGCGTGGAGGTATTGCCATTGATACCAACTTACCTCAACAGTTGAGAACATCGGCGATCGCTTTCACGCTACGACTACTAAACGCCATGCTGTGCTGCGCGAACAGCAGCCCAGCATGCGGCTCGGCTACCCCAGGCGGCGCGCACTTCTTGATCACGTCAGTACTATCATAGACACGTGAGCTATCCAGTGTCTATACGGTGCAGCGGCGACGCTTACGCGTCAACGGACATACAGCGCGCTTCAAATCTACGAACCAAGTGACCGAACAGAACTCGTAGCCTGTTCGGCATAGAAATGCTGGGTCAGCGAACGATCCCGTCAACGCACACCCGGCAGGAAACGCCAGCGTTTCCCCGACATCGCCCCTACCATTTCCCGAAAATATCGACCGATTTCCCGAAAATTGCTGGCCCGATCGACAACGCGGGATAGCATCCCCGATGGCAAGATTGCACAATCGCACTGGGTTGCCTGCCCTGCCAAAGTTTACCGGCAGGAGTGACGTGGCTGGAGCCCGGACTATCGAGAAAAGGATCAGGAGATGAACAGCACGACAACCGCGGCCCGGTTAATGGCCAAACTGCAGCAGCAGCCGCGGGACAGGATGAGCGACGGGCGCAGCGCCTGGCACGAACTGCAACGAGTGGCGCACGGCAGCTCCGACCTCGTCGGCAAAAAGCTGCCGCCGCCGGTGGCGGACCGAATCGCACGCCAACTGCACGAAATCCTTGAACGCGCCAGGCCAGCGTTGCACGCCGCTGGCGTCTCGATGACCCAGCTGGCGCGTACGGCTTTCGGCGAGTACGAGGCCAGTTCAAAGAACATCGCGCGGTTGTGCCTACCGCCGGGCAGTGACCCGGCACGGCGCGGCATCCGCCGTAATGCGCTGCAATTCCGGCAGCTGATCAGTGCGATCGCCACGCACACGGGGTTCAACGAAGAAGTGATTGCCGACGAGGCACTCGCGGGGACGCCGCTGCATCCGGCGTGCGCTGCCACGCCGGAGTTCAATGAATTGGACTTCCTGAGTGTGGCGCTCAGCCAGATCGTCAACCAGGTGGACTGCGAATTCGATCTGTTCAGCACCTTCCAGCGGACCGCGGCCGCCCGGCTGGCAGGCCTGCAGTCGGGCAGCAAGCTGTGCTGGCCACAATACGACCATAACGCGCCGACTAGCGAAGCCGAGCGCGAGGGGTACAACGCGGATTGGAAGCGCGCCACGGACCCGACCCAGGTCTGGTGGCACGACGACGACCAGTTCGGCCTGACGAACGAGTACCACTGGCAGCCGTGGGGATTCGGCAGCGGGGTGCTGCAGGACGACGATTTCTTTTATGTGCCGCACGCCCTGCTCGGCGATATCGAACTATGGAACCTGCCGAGTCCCGACGTCGACCGCGGCGCCTATGAACTGGCCCTGAGCCGGGAACTGGCGACTTACCGCGCCCTGAACCCGAACCGCCTATGGCCGATGGACGACTTCGACGAGACCACTCGGCAGCCATTCGGCCAGACCGTCCCGCGCAGCGGCAGCGACCCCGTTCTGCACGGAGCTTTGCCGTATTACTGGTGGATCGTCATCTACCCGCATCCGCGCGGACGGCGCCTGGTGCCGGCGTTGTATCAGCCGGGCGAGGAAGGCGGAGCCTACCTGTTGCCGCTCGACCTGCAGGCGCTCGCGATGCTGCGCCACGCGGTATGGATTTCCCCAGCCACGGAGATGCCGGTAACGACACGGTTGCGCCAGCTGCTGTCCGATCCCGACGGTCCCCTGTTGCAGGCGTTTAGACGTACCGCCCCCTGGCTCGTCCATAACCCTGTCTTGCGGTGGGACGAGCAGCGGCGCACCGAGCTCGATGCGCTGGCCGCCGCCATTGGAAAGCCCGCGCAGCGCCGTTGAGCACCACCACCCCAACCCTCGAGGACACACCATGAAAAGCATGTACTTCCGCCTGGATTACCCCAGCCATTTCAACGTCGAACGGCTCATTGACAGCAAGGGACTCGCCGGACTCGAACCCGAGCTGGGGCGCATGCTGCGGCCGGGCCACATAGTGTTCGCCGCGCGCTACTCCACCCTGTCCGGCACTGGGCAGGTTCGGGCGGTCGGCCGCGTCATCGCCAACGCGACGTCTCTGCAAATCGAATGGCGGGCAGCCAACTTCGAACTACACCCAAGCCCGCAAGGGGCGCTTCAGTGGAAGCGAGCGCACTTCTGTTTCGACCGGAGCGTGGCTGAGCGTTACCGGCTGGCAGACCGCGTCGATGACGTGTTCCCCGTCGTCCTGGCGTATCCAGCACGAGGGCTGACCGCGCCGGTGCCAGCGCCGGGCGACGACCCCGGCTACATCTATGTGCTGAGCTCGGAATACGGCTACAAGATCGGAAAGACGCGGCATTTGCACGACCGCACCCGGCTGTTCGCCGTGAAGCTGCCGTTTCCGTTCGAGGTGGCGTTGACGGGCTGGTGCGCGCAGTATTCGCGGACCGAGCGGGACCTGCACCGCGAATTCGCTGCCAAGCGTCTCGAGGGCGAGTGGTTTGAGCTGTCCGACGCCGACCTTGTCACGCTGCGATCCCGATTCGCCGCCGCACAGCCACTTGCATGATCAGCGCCGGGTGGTAGCCGCCCTGAGTGGAGTACACCTAATAAAAACCTGTCGTTGCTCTCCAGGTAACAGAGGGCTACACTGAGCCGTGCCGACCGTCTGAAACCGGCCAAAAGCGGTCACTGCAACTTTATGTGCATTATCGAGCTGTCGTACTTTGTACGTAACGAATCTGGATGTTTTTCGAAGAATGACAACGAAGAGTTTTTTTCAGAAGCAGTCTATTGGACTCGCTGCGCTCGCCTCAACGCGTGACTGGGCAATTTTCTTAGGCGTTGTGCTCGTTTTTCTAGGTTTAGCAGAAGCGGCCTTGGCATGGTCATACTTGGACAATGACGATCTGCAAATCATATTAATCGGCACATTTTTTGGAATGCTACCTTCGGTCTTGATGTGCTTACCGGTGTACGGGACCGTCGACGAACTGTCACGCGATGCGCTTGAATCTTTCCTGCGGTCGAACAAGTTCGTTCGTTATTCCGAACGAAACGAAACTCTGCTCTGTACCCAAAACACGCCCACATGGATGCGGTGGGACTCAAATCGCGTGACGATCAGGCCCCTATCTAACGGACAGTTAAGTGTAGCAATGCCACTTTACTGTTATCGAATTCTTAAGCAACGGAAATGAGCCGTTCAGCTGTCAACGTCCGCAGTGGCTCGATATCGGACTTACACGGCCGTAGTTCGGTAGCCAAGATCGCGGCCGTGTTCCCAGACGGACCGATGCCATGGCCCAAGCATTTCTCCCCGAAGACCTTTGGGCGCACGCAGCAAGTCATCTCCCGACTCACAGCAGATCGCCGAAGGGCGGACGGCCACGTATCAGCGATCGCGCGACCCTGACGGCGATCCTGTCTGTGCTCAAGTCCGGGATACCGTGGGATCAGGTGCCACGCGAACTCGGCTACGGCGCGCATACCCAGGAATACCGGTATCACCGCGGATAATGCCTGCCGGGGTCATCCCGATTCGACGAACGCCTTGAGCCGCGCCAGGGCGACGTCCCACTCACGACCGATGACTTCCAGCGTGCGCCGGGCGGCGTCCAGCTGCGCCGTGTCCAGCGTCCATCTCCGCTCCCGTCCGACCTTGACGTCGTGGACGATGCCGGCCTGGGCGAGGACCTGCATATGCTTGGTCACACCCTGCCGGCTGATGTGCGTGCTGGCGGTCAGCTGCGCGATCGAGAGGGCGCCGCCCGCGCACAGGGCCGCGACGAGCGTCAGCCGCGTGGCGTCTCCCAGCGCCGCGAACACGTTCGCCAGCGCCGGACCGGCATCGACCAGGTCGCGCAGCGCGGCGTCAGGCCGCGACATGGCGGACGATGTTCGTCAGCTGCGCATCCCAGCCGGCGCCGTTCATGCGGAATGCCTCCAGCCGACGGTGTGGCGGGACGTTGTCGAATCCCGATTCCACGATCGTCAGCAAAGTACGGTTGTTTCCGGCGTCGGCCAGCGTGAACGTGACGAGCGTCGGCTGTTCCGCGCTGTAGTCGACGGCGGGATCGATCGCGTAGGGATGCCAGCGGAAGGACAGCAGTTCGAGCGGCTGCATGCGGTCGATGAGCACGTCGAAATGGAGGTGTTCGTAGCCCGGGTAGGTGATGTGCCCGCGTGTACGCTGGCCCGGCGTGAACGTCTGGCCCTTCAGGTCGACGCCGAACCACCGGCCGAAGGCTTCGGCGTCGGCCAGCGCGTTCCACACTTTTGCGCGCGGCGCGTCGATGACGATGCTGCGTTCGATGCGGTCCGTTTCGGATGTGTGCTCCATGATGGCTCTCCTTGGCGTGTTTTAATATGCAACCAGATGGTTGCTTATCGCGCAGTGTAGGACAGGCAGCGCGAATACGCAACTCACGGAAGATGAAGCGCGGCGTACCAGTCCGCGTACGGCGTGTTGCCGACGAGCCGCCGGTTGTAATCGGGCGCGCCGTCCATCCACCACGCGGGGCCGCGCTCGCCGAGGGCGCGCTTCGCCGCGTCGACGTCATCGCGCGCACGCCGCTCCGCCTGCGCGTCTCCCTCCTTCTTCGCGGCGCCGACCGCGCGCCGCGCGCGCATCAGGCGGTCGACGAGTGCCTGCCGCGTGGCCGGATCGAGGTCCGGATTGCTCATGCGCCAGAGGCGGCCCGCGACGACGAAATAGCGGCCGTCGGGCGTCACGGGGTGTCGGGTGGGCATCGCAATATCTCGTAACACTTGTGAGGATGGGTCTTAACGCCATTTTACAGACGAGCGCCTTATCCTTTTCGCACCATCCCGGACATGAAAGGAGCCCCTATGCGCGACCATCCCCCGGCCGGCCGCCTGGCCGACGAACTGGCGACCGCCGACGTCAGGTTCACGATCACCGATGGCCAGGTCACCGGCCTCGAACACGTGATCGGCAGCCGGACCATCGCAGCCAGCCTGCCCGCCGACGCGACGTTCAACGTCGGCACCGGCACCGTCACGGAGACGCTGACCCGCGGCGCGGCCACGGCGACGCTGACCTGGTCGGTGGACGCGGCCGACGCCGCCCTGTATCACCTGACGCAGGAAGTGCGCAGCTTCGACACGACCGCCGCGAACACGCCGACCTACGGTTTCTCGGTGGCCGAGGGCGCCGTGACGGGCATGACCCAGACGTTCGGCACGTCGGGATGGACCCACGACGTGGCTGTCGGCGACCTGGCCGCGAGCGTGTTCACGGTCGCCGGCAGCGCCGTCACGGAAACGGCCATCCGCGGCAATACGCTGGAGACGCTGACGTACACGACGACGGACGGCACGACGTACAAGCTCGCGTCGGAAACGCTGACCGTGGTGCCGGTGGGGACGGCGGCGACGGCGCTGGACGTCGAGCCGTACGAACGCATGCGCTTCACGTTCGACGGCGCGACGGTCACGGGGGCCCGGGCGGTCAAGCCGGACGGCACGACGGTCGACGTCCACCTGGGTTCCACCGTCACGTACGCGCAGGCGGCCGCGGGCTATGTCGTGGAGACGATCACCCGCGGCAATCACGCCTACTACGAGGTTTTTCATGATGGGAACGGCGACGGCATCTACACGGCCGTCGCGCACGGCCAGGGCACGACGGTCGACCTCGTCGGCCTGCAGGCGCAGATCACGCCGCAGATCGACGCCTTGCTCTGATCCGCTTTCCATTTTTCCAATCCACGGCCGCGCGCATCGGGCATCATGACGCCTTTACGACAGGAGACACCATGATCAAAGGATTGCGCACCGTGACCTATCCCGTGGCCGACCTCGGCCGCGCCAAAGCCTGGTTCGCCGACGTGTTCGGCGTCCAGCCTTATTTCGACCAGCCGTTCTACGTCGGTTTCGCCATCGGCGGGTTCGAGCTTGGGCTCGTCCCGGACGGCACGCCGGGCACCACGGGGTCGACGACGTTCTGGGGCGTGGACGACATCGCGGCCGAGGTCGAGCGCATCGTCGGCCTCGGCGCCACCGTCCACGCGGCGATCCAGGAGGTGGGCGAGGGCATCAAGGTCGCGGAATTGCAGGACCCGTTCGGCAATGTCCTCGGCCTCATCGAGAATCCGCTGTTCGACCCCGCCGCCGTGCGCTGATCACATGCCGGCCGGCGGCTCGACCGGGATCGGGTTGCGCAGCGACAGGTTGATCGCGTTCCAGCCCCGGATGACGGCGATCGTATAGCCCAGTTCCGCGATCTCGCCCTCGCTGAAATGTTCGCGCAGTGCGGGCCAGGCAGCGTCCGTGTCGTCGCGGTGGGGCAGGGCGTTGACGGCGTCGGCCCAGGCCAGCGCGGCCCGTTCGCGTTCGCTGAAGAACGGCGATTCGCGCCAGGCGGCCACGCTGTTCAGGTGGCGCGGGTCGGCCCCCTGCTTGATCAGGTCGCGCCAGTGCATGTCGACGCAGACGCCGCAGCCGTTCTGCTGCGAGACGCGCAGGTTGACGAGTTCGACGAGGCGCGGGCCCAGCGCGCCCTGCTTGACGGTCTGGGACAGATTGATCATGGCCTTCAGCGCGGACGGGGCCAGGGTGAACAGGTTGATGCGGGCAGCGTGCGACATGATGGTTCCTTTCGTTGGCGGGGCTGCGACATGCAGCCTTCTCACCATTAGACGGAACGGCTCCCGGCTTTGTGACAGGTAGCGCGAATTATTTCAAACCGTATCGCGCGCGCGAGCTGCGTGCCCGTTCGTGCGGGGCGAACGGGCTGCTCGCGCGGTCCAGCAGGTCGCGCGCCCAGGCCAGCCGTTCCCGCTCATCCGCGTCGAGCACCCGGCCGTCATCGGTCAGCGCCCGGATGACGTGGATCGCCAGCTCCTTCGCCGCGATGTCCTCGGGCAGGCCGGAGCGCGTGCACAGGCCGTATGTGCCCGCGATGAAGTGCTGCCATTCGCTGCGCAGGTGCTCGTCCGTCGCTTCCATGTCGAACAGGGGCAGGGCGTGCAGCGCCGCCCGGTAGCGCGCCGCGAACAGTCTGTACGGATCCTGGGCGCCATCCAGCAGCACATGGAGCCACTCGACATAGCCTTTGGCAAACCAGTCGAGCGCGTGGTCTTCCGCGTGGTCGCCGAAGTACGACGTGCAATCGATGCGGACCCGAAGCCGGTACGACGGCGCGGGCATCGTACCCGCGGCCGTGAACGCATCCAGGCGGGCACCGTCGGTGGCGCAGGCCGCGAGCAGCTGCGCGCGGGTGAGGAAATGGGTGTGCAGGTAGTCGATGAGTTCCATGCGCCCATGCTAGCGGGAGCCGGTGCGCGACGCTTCGGCCGCGGCCGAAGCATCCGCCGGCACATGCAAGCCCTGTCAGTGCGCGGTGACGAAGCCCGATTCCGCGCCCCAGCGGATCGCGGCCCGGTTCAGCACGATGGCTTCCGCGTCGGCCAGCCAGCCGTCGGCATCGGCGAGGCGCCACATGGCGCCGAGCAGGTTGCGGCGCAGTTCGGGCGCGTCGACGTCGTCGAGGAAGGCATCGATCGTCGCCGTGTCGACGTGCACGTTGCCGTGGTGCGCCGTCGCGAGCAGGTCGTTGCACAACTCGTGCAGGACGGCGTCGAACTCGTCGTCGTCCAGCGCGATGTGCTCCAGGATCCGCGAACGGTAGACGGCCTTCAGCTCGCTGAGGGCGACGTTGCCGTCCACGATCATCGTCAGGGCCAGCAGGCGGCCGGCGGCACGGGGGCTGTTCTTGGGGTATGAGCGCATTTCGGTTCTCCAGTAAAAAGACGTTAGTTGGCGTCGTGCTTGCGCGCGACGTACAGGCTGGCGATACAGCTGCCGGCAATGAGCACGGCGACGACGGTCAGCGACGCCTGCACCGGCATGTGATACCAGGGCATGATCAGCATCTTCGCGCCGATGAAGGTCAGCACCATCGCCAGGCCGTACTTCAGCAGGTGGAAACGATCGGCCATGTCGACGAGCAGGAAGTACAGGGCACGCAAGCCCAGGATCGCGAACAGGTTCGACGTGAAGACGATGAACGGGTCCGTCGTGATGGCGAAGATCGCCGGGATCGAGTCCACCGCGAAGATCAGGTCCGTCGCTTCGATCAGCAGCAGCACGAGGAACAGCGGCGTCACGTAACGGAGCCCGTTTGCGGCCACGAAGAATTTCTCGCCGTGGTCGCCTTCCGCCACGCGCAGGTGCTTTCGCGCGAAGCGCATCACGGGACTCTGCTTGACGTCCGGTTCCTTGTCGGCCGCGACCAGCATGCGCATGCCCGTCAGCAGCAGGAAGGCGCCGAACACGTACAGCACCCAGCTGAATTCGCTCACGACCCACGCGCCGGCGCCGATCATGACGGCGCGCATGACGATGGCACCGAGGACGCCGTAGACGAGCACCCGGCGCTGGTATTGCTGGGGTACCTGGAAGGCGGTGAAGATCATCAGGAACACGAAGATGTTGTCGACCGAGAGCGCCTTTTCGATGAGGTAGCCCGACAGGAATTCGAGCGCCTTCTGGTCGGCCACGTCGGCGCCGACCGTCGTCTTCAGGTACCACCACAGGCCGCCGTTGAACAGCAGCGCCATGCTGACCCATGCGATCGACCACAGGCCCGCTTCCTTCACGCCCACCTTGTGCGCCTTGTTGCCGCCGAACACGAACAAGTCCAGCGCGAGCATCACCAACACGAATCCGACGAAACCGGCCCACATCGGGCCGCTCGCAATTGTCTCGATTCCGTTCATCATCGCCCTCCGGTCATCGTTGCCGTTGATTTGAACGTTCACTATAGACGCCGGTTAAAGATCGGACTAATCGTGTTATCTTTCATCATTCATCGACTTTTTCGATGTGTTTGGACGCCATGAGCTCACTCAACTACAAGCATTTGCGCTACTTCTGGATGGTGGCGAAGACGGGCAGCATCGCCACGGCCGCCGCGCAGCTCCACCTGACGCCGCACGCGATCTCGGGGCAGCTGTCCGAGTTCGCGGCCACGCTGGGGGTGCAGCTGTTCCGGCGCGCCGGGCGCAACCTCGAGTTGACGGAGGCCGGCCGGCGCATTGCCCGCTCGGCCGAACAGATTTTCACGGCCGGGGATGAATTGCTGGAACTCGTGCGGAACAGCCGGCTCGCGTCGCCGCAACCGTTTCGCGTGGGCTGCGCCGATTCGGTCTCGAAACTCATCGCGTGCAGGCTCGTGGAGCCGGCCCTGAAGCTGGAGGAGCCGGTCCGGCTCGTATGCCGCGAAGGCCGCCTCGACAACCTGCTGGCCGACCTGGCCGTGCACCGTCTCGACCTCGTCATCGCGGACCGGACGATCCCCGCGCACTTCAGCGTGCGCGCCTACAACCACCTGCTGGGGGAAAGTTCGATGACGGCGTTCGCCACCGCGGACCTGGCGGCCCGGCTGGGGCCCGATTTTCCGGCGTGCCTAGACAATGCGCCGGTCCTGTTCCCCGGCGAGGATGTCGCGATCCGGGGCCGCCTGCTGCACTGGCTCGACAGCGCCGACATCCACGTCCGGGTCATCGGCGAGTTCGACGACAGCGCGATGATGCAGGCATTCGGCCAGTCGGGGGCGGGGGTGTTCTTCGCGCCGACGGTGATCGCGGCGCAGGTGTGCGACCAGTACCAGGTCGCCGCGCTCGGCACGGTCGATGCCGTGGTCGAGCAGGTCTACGCGATCACGACCGAACGGCGCATGAGCCATCCGGCCACGGTCGCGATCGGCGCGCTCGCGCGGGACATGCTGTTCAGGGCTTGATGTGCGGCTGGGTGGCGCCCGGGTTCAGGATCTGGTTGGGGTCGATCTGGTCCTTGTTGATCACCTGGGGGGTGCCGGTCTGGTGCCGGCGCGGCAGCATGCTGCCGGTGGGCGCTTCGCGGTCTTCGCGCGAGAGTTGCGGGCCGTCGCCGGTCGGCGTTGCGGCGCAGCCGGCCAGCACGCATGCCGCTGCGGCGGCGATCAGGAGATATTTCATCATGCCTGGTAGTCCTTGGTTTTTTGGTTTGGGTCTCGCCAATATAGTCGCGATATCGCATGAAATCTGTCATCGATTTGTCGCCGCGGCCTCCTCCAGGATCCAGTCGAGGACGCGCTACGGGAACAAGCGCTGCGCCACCGCCATCACGAGCGCCAGGGCCGCGAGGGCAACCAGGACGCCGGCCCAGCCGGGGTGCCCGAAGTTGAGCGTCCAACCCATCATCGGCGTGGCCTTGGGGACCAGCAGGCGCGTGTCGCGCTTGCTGGAATACAGGCCGAGCGGGCCGCGCCAGGTCCAGTTGGCCGGATTACGCCATTCGATCTCATTGATGTCGTCCTGCTTCATCTCTGCCGCCCCGATCGGACAATTTCATTGGCTCGATTGGCGGAAAACATGCGTTTCCGCGATTTTTGGCATTCGATCGATAGCATACAATCTCCCGCGACCGCTTGCATCATTCAACGTGCCAACAATAGGAACACCATGAAACTTGGGAAGTGCATTCTCGGGGCGACATTCGCCGCTGTCCTGGCGAACAGTGCCGCCGAGCCCGTACGGGCGCCTGCAAAGTCGACGTTCAACTGGACGTCGAGCGCACCGCTGATATCGCCTCAACCGGCTGCAGGCCAGACGATTTACGGTGTAAAAGACCCGTCGATCGTGTACGTGAACGGAAAATATCACGTGTTCATGACGACCGCCGGCTCCAAAGGCTGGGGGCTCGCGTACACGAGCTTCGGGAAATGGACGGAAGCGGCGTCGGCAAAGATCGTCCCGCTCGACAAATCCCCGATGGGCCCGGGTTACCGCGCCGCGCCGCAAGTATTCTATTTCGCGCCGCAGAAGAAATGGTATCTCGTCTACCAGGGCGGCGACCCGCTGTATTCGACGTCGGACGATATCGGCGATCCGATGTCGTGGAGCGCCCCGAAACCGTTCTTTTCCGTCGTTCCGGACATCGTCAAGCCACCGCAAGGGCAGGGCTGGCTGGACTTCTGGGTGATCTGCGACGACAAGAAATGCTATCTGTTCAATACCGATGACCATGGGCGCTTGCTGCGCTCGGAAACGGGGTTGAGCGAGTTCCCGAATGGCTTCCGGAATACCGTCGCGGTGATCAGCGAAAAGACCGAAGATGTATTCGAGGCCAGCAATACCTACCGGATCGCGAATTCGGATACGTACGTCACGCTGGTGGAGGCAATCTCGCCGAAAGGGCGCTACTTCCGCATCTGGAAGAGCGATCGCCTGGACGGAAAATGGGAACCGTTTTCGTCCGCGCCGATGAATACGTTCGCCGGCCACGATAACGTCGAACCGCTGTGGTCCGAAGGCATCTCGCACGGTGAAATGATCCGGACGAATGCCGATCAGACGATGACGATCGATCCTTGCCGACCTCTCGAATATCTGTTCCAGGGCAATGACCCGAAAGTGCGCGTGGACGATTACATCAAGCTGCCGTATCGCCTTGGTGTCATCACCGCGAAAGGCGACAATCCGGTGAGCGCACTCTGCCGCCGGTAGTGCTACTATTGCACCATGCACCGCACCCGTTTCACCGACCAGGCGATTATTACCACCATCATCCGGATGGTGGGCTGACGCTTTTCATCGCGACCCGCCTGGAGGCGGGTTCGCGGCACAACCAGTCTCCACGGCGCAACCCAGGGAGACTCCATGACACCCCATCCCCTCGAACGACTGATCCGCGCCGCCGACGCCGCCATCACGGCGGAGGATTTCGACGCGCTGGTGGATTTCTATGCCGACGACGCGACGCTCGTCGTCAAGCCCGGCCTGAACGTCACGGGCAAGGACAACATCCGCGCCGCGTTCGAGCGGATCGCCGCCTACGTGCAGCACAGCCTCGTGGTCGGGCAAGGTCGGATGGAAGTGATCGAAGGCGGCGATACCGCCCTTGTGATCATGGAATCCACGCTCGACTACTTGGAGGCTGGAGACAACGTGAGCGTCACGCGGCGCGCGACCTATGTGTTCCGGCGGGAGGCCGACGGACGCTGGGTGTGCACCGTCGACAACTCCTACGGGACGGCGCTGCTCGACTACCCGCCCAAGTAACGCCGCTCGAACCGCGCACCCATCCGCGTCAGCACTTCGTAGCCGATCGTCCCCGCCTCCGCCGCGACGACGTCGACATGCTGGTGCGGCCCGAGCAGTTCGACGGTCATGCCCGGCTGCAGGCGCGCGTCCGGAATGCCGGTGACGTCCAGCGTGATGCTGTCCATCGACACGGTGCCCGCGACCGGCACGCGCACGCCGTCGATATACGCGCTGCCGCGGCCGGACAGGGCGCGCAGCCAGCCGTCCGCATAGCCGATGGCGATGGTGGCGATGCGGCGCGTACCCTCTGCCACGTAGCGCGCGCCATAGCCGACGGCGGCGCCGGCTTCGATCGTCCGTACCTGCACGATGCGTGCGTCCAGCGATACGGCCTGGCGCAGCGGGTTCACACCGCCCGGCTGGGGATTGATGCCGTACAGCGCGGCGCCGGGGCGCGCGAGGCCGTAATGGAAATCGGGCCCGAGGAAGACGGCCGACGAATTCGCGAGGCTCGCGCGCATGGCGGGAAACTGCGCGCGGATGGCGTCGAAGCGCAGGCGCTGGCACTCGTTCATCGGGTGGTCCGGCACGTCCGCGCAGGCCAGGTGGCTCATCAGCAGGACCGGGTCGAACGCGGCGAGCCAGTCGCGCGGTTCGCCCAGCGCGGCGAGATCGGCGGGCGCGAGGCCCATGCGCGACATGCCGCTGTCGACCTGCACCGCGGCCGCGAGACGGCGGCCGACGCGTGCGCACAGGGCGCTCCATTCGCGCACCTGGCCCGGGTCGTTCAGCACCGGCGTCAAGCCGTGTGCGAGGAAGTCGGCGGCGGTGCCGGGCGGCGGGCCATGCAGGACGTAGATGGTGCTGTCGGGCGGGACGATGTCGCGCAGGCCGATGCCTTCGTCGACGTGGGCCGTGAAGAACACGCGGCAGCCCGCGCGCACGAGCGCGGGCGCCACGCGCGCCATGCCGAGACCATAGGCATCGGCCTTCATCACGCCGGCGACGACGGCGCCGCCCGCGCGTTGCGCCAGCAGGCGGTAATTCGCCGCGATGGCGTCCAGGTCGATCGTCAGGACGGCGCCGGCACGGGCGGCGTGGGCCGGGGGGACGATGTGCGAGGGATGGGCGACCGCGTTCATGCCTTGGCCAGCTCCGCGCGCACGTTCGCGGCCCGGGTGCCGGCATAGCGGAACACGGCCAGGTCGTCGGCGTGGATGGCCGGGACCTTGCCGCCCACCAGGTCGGCGATGACGCTGGCCGAGCCGCACGCCATCGTCCAGCCCAGCGTGCCGTGGCCCGTGTTCAGGAACAGGTTCTTCAGCGGCGTCGCGCCCACGATCGGGGTGCTGTCCGGCGTCATCGGACGCAGCCCCGTCCAGAACGTGGCGCGCGCCACGTCGCCGCCGCCCGGGAACAGGTCGTTGACGACGAGTTCCAGCGTCTCGCGCCGGCGCGGATTCAGCACCTTGCTGTAGCCCGCGATCTCCGCCATGCCGCCGACGCGGATGCGGTCGTCGAAGCGGGTCACGGCAATCTTGTAGGTCTCGTCGAGGATCGTGGAGACCGGTGCCCTGGCCGCATCGACGATCGGCACGGTGATCGAATAGCCCTTGAGCGGATAGACCGGGACGCGGAATTGATCCTTCAGCAGCAGGCGCGAATAGCTGCCCAGTGCCAGCACGTAGCGGTCCGCCGTCACCCGGCCTCGCTCCTGTCCTTTCCTCGTCTGCACGCCAACGATCTGGCCATTGGCGATGTCGAGGCGCTCGATCGCGGTGTCGAACTGGAAGCGCACGCCGAGGTCGCGCGCCATCTGCGCGAGGCGCGTCGTGAACAGCTGGCAGTCGCCCGTCTCGTCGTTCGGCAGGCGCAGGCCGCCGACCAGCTTGTTGCGCACGTTGCCGAGTGCCGGCTCGGCCAGTGCGAGCTGTTCGCGGCCCAGCACTTCGAATGCCACGCCGGCTTCCTTGAGCACCTCGATGTCCTTCGCGGCGCCGTCGAACTGGGCCTGCGTGCGGAACAACTGCAAGGTGCCCTGCTGGCGGCCTTCGTAGGAAATGCCCGTCTCGGCACGGAGCGCACGGATGCGATCGCGGCTATATTCTGCCAGGCGTACCATGCGTTCCTTGTTGACGGCGTAGCGGCCGGCGTCGCAGTTCCGGTACATCTCCCACATCCACTGGAGCTGGAACAGGGAGCCGTCCGGCTGGATCGCCAGCGGCGCGTGGCGCTGGAACAGCCATTTGAACGCCTTCAGTGGAATGCCCGGCGCCGCCCACGGCGACGCATAGCCCGGCGAGATCTGGCCGGCGTTGGCGAAGCTGGTTTCGAGGGCCGGACCGGGTTGACGGTCGATCACGGTAACGTCGTGGCCGGCCTTGGCCAGGTAATAAGCGGTGGTCACGCCGACCACGCCGCTGCCGAGTACGATGACGCGCATAGTTTTCCTTGTGTCTCTGTTATTCTAGAATTAGAAGATGTTTTTATTGTAGTAGTAGGAATGCGATAATTGTTTCGGTTTGCCATCAACTTTTCAGTGAAAAATCATGCGCGTGCAAAAAGACTCGAACCGTGTGCTGGACCGCATCGACCTGCACATCCTCTCCATCCTGCAGGACGATGGCCGCATCGTGATGAAGGACCTGGCCGAGCGCGTCGGCCTGTCGCTGACGCCGTGCATCGAGCGGGTCAAGCGCATGGAGCGCGACGGCGTCATCGCCGGCTACCATGCGCGTGTGGCGCCGCGGGCGCTGGGGCTGCAGGTCCTCGTGTTCGTGGAAATCACGCTGCGCCAGAAGTCGGAGCAGGCGTTCGAGCGCTTCCGCCGGGCGATGCTGGCGATTCCCGAGGTGATGGAATGCCACCTCGTGTCCGGCGATTTCGACTACCTGATCAAGGCGCGCATTCCGGAGATGACGGAGTACCGGAGACTACTGGGCGAGATCCTGCATGTGGCGGACGGCGGCCAGTCGAAGAGTTACGTCGTGATGGAAGAGGTCAAGGAGACGCTGGCGGTGTCGATCGCGCGCTGACGGCGGGAGAAGATGAGGTATGGATGGCAATGCGCCATGATAGTATCGACACACCGAGCTGGCGCTGAGCGAGCTCTTGCACGGTCAGAGGATAATGCGATGTGGACGAGAGAAACTGAAGCCCTTCTTGTGGATTCATTGGCGGATGCAGTGGCACATCACCGCCCTCCGGCGTCGGATCGGGAAGCCGATGTGTATCGGCTTTCGGCACAACTTTTAAAGACGAGGTATCGAGTGGCAGCCGATTTTCTCGATGCGGCATCTCGTCGGTTTTATGAACAAGCGGCTGTCGTACCCCGTCCGTTCCCGAAGGTCGTCAGTGACGGTCTCGTGGCGGATGTCCCGCGCTTGCGGCAGTTGCTGGAGAAACGCATGGCCGGGGTGCGCACGTGGTGACTCCGGTCGAATTCGCGACCCATACCGACTTGGCGGAGGGGCTGCGTACGCTCATCCGGGAGCTCGAAAAGCGCACTGATTTGCGTGAGCCGATCAATATGGTCATCGCAGGGGGAATGGCGATTCATTTGTACACGGCCGCGCGGGTCACGACTGATGTCGATGCGGAATTTTCTAAGCGGATTCTTTTGCCGGCCGATCTTATCGTCGAGACAAAGAACGGCGAATTGCTTTATCTCGATCCAAACTACAACAGCAGTTTCGCGCTGATGCATGACGACTACCTGCAGGATGCGGTCCCTGTCCCGATCGGAACTGAGTTCGTCCACGTCTTTGTCCTGAATCCACTCGATCTCATCATCAGCAAAATCGCGCGCTACTCCGGGCCGGATGCGCAAGACATCGCGGAGATCATTTCGCGTTTTCGGATTTCCGCTGACGAGATTCAACGACGCGCCGAAGAAGCGCTCGGGGGATATGTCGGGAATACGGACTACCTTCGTATGAATTTGCGCGATGTCCTTGCGACTGCTGATCGGTTGACAGGAGGTTCCGGGTCCTGATGGGAACCTGAGCGACAAGCCTTGGAGCACCTGGGGAAGCGCTGAACAAACAGGTTGTGCGTCCGATTCAATGCGACTAAACCAGCGGCGGATATGACGGTGGTCAGAATCACTTATTTTTCACGCGTGTCGATGTCCTCGTCGGACGAGCCGAAGCACTGCTGCGCGATGTACATGCCGGCATCCTGTCGATAGCGTCGGGTCGTTGAGCGGACTCTTGGGTGGCTCCATCGTCACTCCGCCCGATACAGCGGCAACGCCAGCTTCACCGGCCGCACGTCCATCCGCACCCGGTACACGGAATAGGTATCGGCCCGGTTCGACGTCCAGCCCTCGCTTTCCGGCGTGCGCGTAAAAGTGAATTCGAAGCCGCGGTCGGCCGCGGCGCCGGCCGGGTCGCCGAACGCGATGCCCGTGGCGCGCGCCTGGTCGCTGTCGCACAGCTTCATCAGCAGGTCGGCGACGGCCGTGTTGCCGAGGATGTCGGCGGCGAACAGCGGGCCCCGGTACGACGGGTCGGCCGGGTCGACTCTTTCCTTGTCCGGACCGGGCGTGAAGCGGCCGCTGGCCGGGTCGTAGCGGTCGCCGCTGTCGAGGTAGCTGATGCGGGCACCCGTGACGTTGAAGCCGGTGCGCGCGGCGTCCACGCTGGCCTGGCCGAGGTCGAGCAGCAGCGCGCCCTTGTAGCCGATGACGGCGATCGACCGGTCCGGTGCGACGACGGCCGCCGTGTTCTCGTCGATGCCGAGGCCGAGTTTGTAGTGCTTGGCGAGCATCGCGGGCAGCATGCGGGCGAAGCGGCCGCGGATCAGCAAATGCTGGTCGACGAACACCTCGTCGCCGATGAAGCCGAGGCCCGGCGCGATGTCGCGGCCGTCCGTGATGCCGTCGCGCAGCGTGGGCAGCGGGGCGCGGCCTTCGTAGAACATCGTCTTGCTCATGATGGCGGCGCCGGCGCTCGTGCCCGCGATGACGCCGCCGCGCCGGTACAGGTCCCACAGCGCGTCCAGCACGGCGCTGTTGCGGCCGTCGGCGTGGCGCAGCGCGGCCGTGATGCGGCCCTGGTCGCCGCCCGTGAAGAACGCGCCCCCGGCCGACCGCACGCTGGCCGCCAGTTGCGGGTCGTCGGCGGCCCGGCGCGCGTCGGTGCCGGCCAGCCTGGTGGCCAGCGGCACGACGAACGGGCGGGCGCCGTAGCTGGCCAGGATCTCGGCCGTCAGGCGGCCGGAGCGCTCCGGGTTGCCGGCCGCCGTCGGGAACACGGCGATGCGCGCGCCGCGGCCGCCGGCAAGCTCGACGATCTTCTTCCACACGGGGGCGTTGTCGGCCCGCAGCGCGCCGCCCGCGATCACGAGCGAGCCCTTCGCGGCGCCCGCGGGTGCTTGCGCGTCCGCGCGCGCGGCGGCCGGCGCCAGGCCGAGGCTCAGTACGAAAGCGAGGGGCAGGGTCGGAAAACGGATCGCCATGGGGGTCGTCTCGATGCGGATGGGAATACGAAGCATGATACCCGTGCCCGGCCTTGCGGCCAAAGCCGGTATCATCGGGGTATGCATTCAGACTGGAGCCAGTATGTTGATCGTGACCCACAGCGGTAAATTCCACGCGGACGACGCGTGGGCGGTAGCCGTGCTGCTGTTGTTGTATCCGGACGCGGAGCTCGTCCGCACGCGCGACCCCGCCATCATCGCGCGGGCCGACGTCGCCATCGACGTGGGTGGCGAGTGGAACCCGGCCGCCGGCCGCTTCGACCACCACCAGAAGGGCTTCGACGGCGCCCGCGTCAGCGGCGTACCCTATGCCAGCGCCGGCCTCGTGTGGCGCGAATACGGCGCGCGCTGCGTGGCGCTGCTGGCCGAACGGCACGCGGGCTACAGGTTGTCGGAGGAGGGCGCCCAGCAGATGGCGTACGCGATCGATGCGGACGTCGTGCAATACCTCGACCTGTCCGACGTGGGCGCGGCCCGCAACGCCCCGGGCAGCTACGGCCTGTCCGCGATCGTCTCCGGCTTCAACCCGAATTGGCTCGACGAGCAGCGGCTCGGCTATGGCCCGGCCGCCGAGGCCTACCGCGACGAGCAGTTCCGGCGCGTGCTGGGCCTGCTCACGGACCTGATGATCAATGCGGTCAAGTACCGCGTCGGTGCGCAGCTCGCCGTGGAGCAGGTGCGGCATGCCGAGGTGCTCGAAGGCGGCCGCGTGCTGTACCTGAAAAATGCCGCACTGCCGTGGACGGCCATCGTGCGCAAGGAGATGCCGAAGGTGCTGTTCGTCATCAGCTACAGCCTGGCCGAGCAGCGCCACATGATCCACACGGTGCCCGTCAGCGCCGACAGCTTCGACGCGCGCGCCGACCTGCCGGCGGCCTGGGCGGGCCTGCGCGATGCCGACCTGGCCGCCGTCACGGGTGTGCCGGATGCCGGTTTCTGCCACAACGGCCGCTTCATCGCCGCCGCAAAGTCGTTCGAAGGCATTCTCCAGATGGCGCGGCAGGCGCTGCGGGAAGTGGATGCGCAGGCCTCGACAACGTGATCAGCCGTTACGATTTCATCAAACGTGTGTGGTTTTTTGGTGCGAAATCACTAAAATGTGACGGAGATTCTTGCTGGTCTTTACACCGGCACGCGGTTCGCGTCTAGAATTTCCCAAAAGAATCAACCTTTTTGGGATGGGACATGAAATCGGTTCAGCAGGAAGTCGACGAGCGCAGCAACCTCACGGGCACGAACAAATTCGAGCTTTTGCTTTTCCGTCTCGGCGGCGACGCCAGCGGGGAGCACAGCGAGCTGTTCGGCATTAACGTTTTCAAGATCCGCGAGATCGTCGCCATGCCGACGATCACCAAGGTAGCCGGCGCGCCCGATCACGTCATCGGCGTGGTCAATCTGCGCGGCCAGATCATCCAGGTCCTCGACCTGCCGGGCATCGCCGGCGTCACGCCCAAGACCGGCCTGAACATCATGCTGGTGACGGAATTCGCGCGCACCACGCAGGCGTTCGCCGTCGAGAGCGTGGAAGAAATCGTGCGCCTCGACTGGACGCAGGTGATGTCGGCCGAGACGAGCGCCGGCAGCGGCATGGTCACGAGCATCGCGCGCCTGGAAGCGGTGGACGGCCAGCCGGCCCGCCTGGCCCAGGTACTCGACGTCGAGACGATCCTGCGCAAGCTGAATCCGGAAGCGCAGACCGGGAACATCGAACATGCCGTCGGCGCCAAAATGAAGCTGAAGCCGGGCGCCGTGATCCTGGCTGCGGACGATTCCGTCGTCGCGCGCGCGCTGATCGAGCAGGGCCTGGACGCGATGGGCCTCCCGTTCGTGATGACGAAGAGCGGCAAGGAATGCTGGGACCAGCTGAACCATATCGCCGCCGCGGCGGAAGCCGAGGGCAAGACCGTGCACGACAAGGTCGCCCTCGTACTGACCGACCTCGAGATGCCGGAAATGGATGGCTTCACCCTGACCCGCAACATCAAGTCGAACGCGCGCTTCGGCAACATGCCGGTCGTGATCCACTCGTCGCTGTCCGGCACGACGAACGAGGAACACGTCAAGAACGTCCGCGCCGACGCCTACGTCGCCAAGTTCTCGGCCGAGGACCTGTCGCGCACCCTGCGCACGCTGCTGCGCCAGTAATTCCTCGTTCACGCGGTGCCGGCATCGCCGCCGGCACCGTGCTGCATCGCCCTTCTGAGTTGTTGTTGGGCAACATCCTCAAACTGAGTGCGTGGGTTTTGTCCTACAGCAATAGTCATGGTGCATAATGACGACTCAGGATGCTGTTTCCCACCTTTTCAGAATCCCATGCCCCACCCGACATCCTTTATCGCGAGCATCTGGACCACGGATACGGAAGGCGTGTGCACGTCGGTCGTCGACCACGGACCCGGTGCGCTGCCGCCGTTTGCCGTCGCGACGCGCCTGCAGGACTGGGTACGTTTGTACGCTGCGGACCCGCAGCCGGCGGATCGCGTCGCGGATGCGCTGGCGGGGTCCGCGCCAATCCATTGTGACGTCGACATCCCGTGCGCGGACGGCCGCGTGCGCCGGATCGTCGTGTCCGGCCTGCCGCGCATGGAGGCGGGAGGCGGAATCGCCGGCTGGTCCGGCGCCTTCGCCGACGTCACGGAGCAGAAAGCCACCCTCGACCGCGCGCTGCGCAGCGAGGCGGAGCATCGCCTCATCGTCGACCACAGCATGGACCTGATCGCGCACTGCGGCGTGGATGGCCGCTACCTCCACGTGTCGCCGTCGTACACGACCGTCGTGGGCTGGGACGCGGCGCAGTTGGTGGGGCGCAGCGTCCTCGAATTCCTCCATCCGGACGACCAGGCGCCGGCCGGCGCCGCGCTCGCGCGCCTCCTCGCCGGTGAAGACATCGCCGACGTGCTCGTGGTGCGCAAGCGGCACCGCGACGGCCATTACGTCGAGCTGGGCTCCAAGGTGCGCAAAGTGACGGATCCGGTCACGGGCACCGTGTTCGGCGCCGTGCTCGTGTCGCGCGACATCACACGTGAAAGGCAGATGTTGCACCGCGTCGAGGACGCGCATGCGCGCTTGCGCACGATCCTGGAAAGCATCGAGGACGGCTTCTTCTCGGTGAACCGCAACTGGGAGATCACGTACGCCAACACGCTGGCCGAGGTGTTCGTCGGCGTCGAGCCTGGCACCTCGGGCGGCAGGGTGTTGTGGGACGTCGCGAACGACCTGGACGGCACCGAGACCAGCGTCATCTACCGGCGGGCAATGGCGACGCGCGCGAACGCGGCGTTCGAAACATACTACGAACCGGAAGGCGTGTGGCTCAGCGTGCGCGTGTATGCGCACGACGAGGGACTGTCGGTCTTCTTCCACGACATTACCGACCGCAAGCGCGCGGAGGAGCGGCTGGAGCAGCTGGCCACGCGCGACGACCTCACGGGCCTGCCCAACCGCGCGTGGCTGAACGGCCATCTGCGGTCGATGCTGGGCCAGGCGCGCGGCCAGGCGGAAACCACCGTGCTGTTCATCGACCTGAACCGCTTCAAGGAAGTCAACGATTCACTGGGCCACGCGGCCGGCGACCATCTGCTGCGCCAGGTGGGCCAGCGCCTGCAGTCGTGCTTGCGTCCGGGCGACGTCGTGGCGCGGCTGGGCGGCGACGAATTCGTCGTGGCGGCCCATTGCGCGGGCCGCGGCGCCGCCGCCGGCATCGCGCAGCGGCTGCTGGAGACCCTCACCAATCCCTTCCACATCGACGGGCTGGAGATGTGCGTGGGCGCGTCGATCGGCATCAGCCTGTCGGGCCAGGACGGGGCCACGCCCGAACTGCTGTTCCAGAACGCGGACACGGCGATGTACAAGGCGAAGGCGCTGGGCGCGAGCTCGTACCAGTTCTTCGAGCCGGAGATGAGCGTGGAAGCGCGCCGCCGCCTGCAGGTGGAGGCGGCGCTGCGGCGCGCGCTGGAGCTGGGCCAGTTCGAACTGTATTACCAGCCGCGCATCGACGTGCGCACGTGGCGCCTGCGCGGCGTGGAAGTCCTGCTGCGCTGGAAACATCCCGAACTGGGGCAAGTGTCGCCGCTCGAATTCATCCCGATCGCGGAAGAGCGCGGCCACATCGAGGCGATCGGCCGCTGGGCGCTGCGCGAGGCCTGCCGTGTCGGCAAGCGCCTGTCCGACCAATACGGCACGCAGTTGCACGTGTCGGTGAACGTGTCGGCGCGCCAGCTGCGGTCGGCGGAGCTCGTGGCCGACGTCGAACAGGCTTTGCGCGAAACGGGTTTCGCGCCGCGCGCGCTGGAACTGGAGCTGACGGAGAGCGCGCTGATCGACGACATCGACCAGTCCGTCGACGTGCTCCACCGCCTCAAGCGCCTGGGCGTGAAGCTGGCGCTGGACGATTTCGGCACCGGCTATTCGAGCCTGTCGTACCTGAAGCGCTTCCCCGTCGACGTGCTGAAACTGGACCGCTCGTTCTTCCTGGAAGAGTGCCCCAATGGCGACGAATTCGTCGCGGCCCTCGTCCACATGGCGCACGCGCTCGGCCTGACCGTGGTCGCGGAAGGCATCGAGACGGAAGAGGTGATGGAGACGCTGCGCGGCTGCCGCTGCGACGAAGCCCAGGGCTATCTGTTCGCGCGGCCGATGGCGCTGGCGGAGTTCGACAAATTCCTGCAATGCGAGGTGCCGGGAGTGCTGGCCGCCTGACACCTCGCGCTCGTGTCAGCGCGCGTAGCTCGGCTTCTTCGGGTCGTACTGCCAGCCGGGCACGAGGTAGCGCATGGCCATCGCGTCGTCGCGCGCGCCGCCCGCGACCTTCTTGTACAACTCGTGCGCCGCGAGGATGCGTTCCATGTCGGGCTGGATGCCCAGGCCCGGCGCGTCCGGCACGGCGACCTGGCCGCCCACGATCTGCAGCGGTTCCGTCGTCAGGCGCTCGCGGCCTTCCTGCCAGATCCAGTGCGTGTCGATGGCCGTGATGTCGCCCGGCGCGGCGGCGGCGCAGTGCGTGAACATCGCGAGCGACACGTCGAAGTGGTTGTTCGAGTGCGAACCCCACGTCAGACCCCAGTCGTGGCACAGCTGCGCGAGGCGCACGGAGCCCTGCATGGTCCAGAAATGCGGGTCGGCGAGCGGGATGTCGACGGCGCCCAGCAGGTGCGAGTGCGCCATCTGGCGCCAGTCGGTCGCGACCATGTTCGTCGCCGTGCGGATCCCCGTGGCGCGCTTGAATTCGGCCATGATTTCCCGGCCCGAGTAGCCGTTCTCCGGACCGCACGGGTCTTCGGCATACGACAGCACATGGCCCTGGCCCTTGCAGGCGGCAATCGCCTCATCCAGCGACCACGCGCCGTTCGGATCGAGCGTCGCGCGCGCGTCCGGGAAGCGCCGCTTGATGGCGGCCACCGCCGCGATCTCGTCTTCCGGCCGCATCACGCCGCCTTTCAGCTTGAAGTCGCGGAAGCCGTACCTGTCGACGGCGGCCGATGCGAGGTCGGCGATCTGCTCGGGCGTCAACGCTTCCTCGTCGCGCACCTTGTACCAGCCATCCTTGGCCGCCTCGCCTTCGTACGGCAGGTCCGTCTGCGTGCGGTCGCCGATGTAGAACAGGTACGCCAGCATCGTCACGTGCGTGCGTTGCTGGCCGTCGCCGAGCAGTTCGCACAGCGGCACCGCGAGGTGCTGGCCCAGCAGGTCCAGCAGCGCCGCTTCCACGGCCGTCACCACGTTTTCCAGGCGCAGGTTGATCTCGTGCGGCTGCTTCATGACCGCTTCCTCGGCGCGCGACGTCACCTGGTGGCTCACGCCGGAAATCGCCGCGCGCAGCACGTTCAGGGTGCGGTTGTAGCGCGCCACTTCGGTGCCCGTCACCAGCGGCACGAGCCGCTCCAGCGCGCGCAGGATGCCGTTCGAGCCGGGCACCTCGCCCATGCCGGTGTTGCCGGCGCTGTCTTTCAGCAGGACGAGGATACGGGTGAAGTAGGGCGCGTGGGCGCCGCACAGGTTCAGCAGCATGCTGTCGCGGCCGGCCACGGGGATCACCTGCATGTCGGTGATGATCGGGCTGGCGGCGCGCTGGATGAGGGGCATTTTATGGGTCTCCTGGTGATGTCGGGCATATAAAAAAAATATATCTCGTTGCCCGTAACATTGATCTAAACTAGAATGGTAGCGCAACCATTTCCCCAGTGTGAAGGAATAACGATGTCGCGTCAATCGATTCTGGCAGCCAGCCTCCTGTGTCTCTCTCTCGGCGGCTGTGCCGCCATCGCCGTCCAAACCCCCGCCGGCGAACACTGGGTCGCCTCGTGGGGCAGTGCCCAACTCGTGCCGGAAGGCCAGAACGAACTCCCCGCCGCGCAGTGGCAGGACGCCAGCCTGCGCCAGATCGTGAGGGTGTCGCTGAGCGGCGACCAGCTGCGCGTGAAGCTCACCAACGCGTTCGGCACGGCGCCGCTCGTGATCGACGCCGGCAGCGTCGCGCTGGCGCGCGCGCCCGGCAAGGCCGACGTCGACGGCGCCAGCCTGCGCCCGCTGCGTTTCGGCGGCGCCGCGTCCGTGACCATCCCCGCCGGCGCGGAATACCTGAGCGACCCGATCGACCTGCCGCATGCGGCGGGCGCCGATCTCGCCATCTCGCTGCATTTCGCCCAGGCGCCGGCGCGCCAGACGGGCCACCCGGGCGCCCGGGCGACGAGCTTCCGCGTGCCCGGCAACCAGGTCCAGGCCGCGAGCTGGCCGCAGGCCGACACCTTTACGCGCTGGTACCAGATCACGGGCGTCGAAGTGCCGGCCCGTGCCGGGGCGCATACGGTCGTCGCGATCGGCGACTCGATCACGGACGGCTACGGCGTGAATCCGGATACGTATGCGCGCTGGACGGACGGCCTCGCGACCCGCCTGCGCGCCGCGGGAATGACGAACGTCGGCGTCGTCAACGCGGGCATCGGCGGCGGCCGCATGCTGCGCGACGGCCTGGGCCCGAACCTCGTGTCCCGCTTCGATCGCGACGTGCTGGCGCGGCCGGGCGTCTCGCACGCCATCGTCATGATCGGCGTGAACGACTTCGGCGTGCAGCACCGGAACAAGGAAGACACGCCGGCGGCGCGCGCGGCCCTGCTGGACGACCTGAAACAGGCCTACCGCCAGATCGTCGCGCGCGCCCATCTGCGGGGCGTGTGCGTGCTGGGCGCGACGATCACCCCGTACGCCGGCAGCGGCTATTACGCGCCGGGTGCGGACAACGAGGCGGACCGTCTCGCGTACAACCAGTGGATCCGTACCGCGGGTGTCGTCGACGGCGTCGTCGACTTCGACGCGGCGCTGCGCGATCCGGCCAAACCGGACCACCTGTTGAAGACCCTGGACAACGACGGCCTGCATCCGTCGACCGCCGGCTACAAGGCGATGGCGGACGCGGTGCCGCTGGAACAACTCAAGACGTGCAGCATCGCGCGCTGAAACCACCTATAAAAACATCAGGAGACTTATGAGATCACTCGTCGCCGCCGCCATGCTGGCGCTCGCGGCCGCACAGCCGGCATGGGCGCTGGGAGAGCGCTCCTTCGTCACGTTCGAAGCCGGCAAGGATGCCGTCGTACTCGCGCGGTCCGGCCAGGCCGCGCGCATCCTCGTGGACCCGAACGAATTCAAGGGCGTGCGCCGCGCGGCGGCCGACCTGCAGGCGGACATCGAACGCGTGTCCGGCATCCGGCCCGCGCTGCTGGCGTCGGCCGGCGCCGTGGCGAAGGGTTCGGATGTCGTCATCGTCGGCACGCTCGGCCAAAGCGCGCTGATCGACCGCCTCGCGCGCGAGAACAGGATCGATGCGAAGGCCGTGCGCGGGAAATGGGAAGGCTATCTCGTACAGACGGTGCGCAATCCGCTGCCGGGCGTGGCGCGTGCGCTCGTCGTCGCGGGCAGCGACCGCCGCGGCACGATCTTCGGGCTGTACACGGTGTCCGAGCAGATCGGCGTCTCGCCATGGAACTGGTGGGCCGACGTCGCGCCCGCGAAGCACGACGTGCTCGCCGTGGCGGCCGGCACGCGCGTGGCCGACGCGCCCGTCGTGCGCTACCGCGGCATCTTCCTGAACGACGAGGCGCCCGCTTTGTCCGGCTGGGCCAAGGAAAAATTCGGCGGCTTCAACCACAAGTTCTATGGCAAGTTGTTCGAGCTGATCCTGCGCATGCGCGGCAACTACCTGTGGCCCGCCATGTGGGGCAATGCGTTCTACGACGACGATCCGGAAAACGGCCCGCTGGCCGACGAGATGGGCATCGTGATGGGCACGTCGCACCACGAACCGCTGATGCGCGCCCACGCGGAGTGGAAAAAGTACGGCAAGGGTCCGTGGGACTACAGCCGCAACGAACAGGTGCTGCGCGAGTTCTGGCAGCAGGGGCTGGACCGCGCGAAGGACTACGACAAGGTCATCACCCTCGGCATGCGCGGCGACGGCGACGAGCCGATGTCGGAGGAATCGAACGTCGCGCTGCTGCAGCGGATCGTGGCCGACCAGCGCGCGATGATCGCGAAGACGACCGGAAAACCGCTGCCGCAGGTGCCGCAGGTGTGGGCGCTGTACAAGGAAGTGCAGGAGTACTACGAGAAGGGCATGCGCGTGCCGGATGACGTCACGCTGCTCTGGTGCGACGACAACTGGGGCAATATCCGCCGCCTGCCGACCGCGGAAGAACGCAAGCGCAGCGGCGGCGCCGGCATCTACTACCACTTCGATTACGTGGGCGGCCCGCGCTCGTACAAGTGGATCAACGTGACGCCGCTGCCGAAGGTGTGGGAACAGATGCACCTCGCGTGGCGCCTCGGCGCGGACCGGCTGTGGGTCGTGAACGTGGGCGACCTCAAGCCGATGGAAGTGCCGACGGAATTCTTCCTCACCTATGCGTGGAACCCGGCCGCGTGGCCCGCGTCGCGCCTGCCCGAGTACCTGAAGCTGTGGGCGACGCGAGAGTTCGGGGTGGAGAACGCCGCGGAGATCGCCGACATCGTGGAGACCTATGCCCGCTACAACGGGCGCCGCCGGCCGGAACAGCTGGAGCCGGGCACGTACAGCGCGACGAACTACCGCGAGTCCGAGCGCATCGTCGCCGACTGGCGCGACCTCGCCGCGCGTGTCGAGCGGGTGAAGGCGAAGCTGGCGCCGGCGCAGAAGGACGCGTTCTTCCAGCTCGTCGAGCATCCCGTGCGCGCATCGGGCACGCTGGGCGAGCTGTATGCGACGGTGCAGGCGAACCGCCTCCACGCGCAGCAGGGCCGCGCCGACACGAACGACCTCGCCGCGCGGGCGCGCGACCTGTTCGCGCAGGACGCCGCGATCTCGCGCGAGTACCACACGATCAATGGCGGCAAGTGGAACCACATGATGGCGCAGACGCACATCGGCTACACGAGCTGGCGCGATCCCGCGACGAACATCATGCCGGAGGTGCGCGAGATCGCGCTGCCGGCCGCGCCGGCGCTGGGCGTCGCGGTGGAGGGCAGCGAGGCCGCCTGGCCGGCGGCGAAGGACCTGCGCCTGCCCGCGTTCGAACCGTTCGACAAAGCGAACCGCTACATCGAGGTCTTCGACCGCGGCGCCGCGCCCGTGGCCTGGACCGCGCGTGCCGAGCAGCCGTGGATCGTGCTGGGCGAATCGTCCGGCACGACGGACAAGTCGAAGCGGATCACCGTCGACGTGCGCTGGGACCAGGTGCCGGCCGGTGCCACGTCCGGCCGCGTGCAGGTGAGCGGTCCGGATGGCCAGCGGGCCGCCGTGGAAGTCCCGCTGCGCCACGCGGACCAGCGCGGTACGAAGGTCGCCGGCTTCGTGGAGACGGGCGGCACGGTCGCCATCGAGGCGGAACACTATAGCCGCGCGCTGGCCCCTGCCGGGCGCGAATGGCTGCGCGTACCGGGCCTGGGCCGCACGCTGTCCGGCATGACCACGCTGCCGGTGGACGCGCCCGCGCTGGCGCCGGCCGACGGCATGCGGCTCGAGTACGACGTCTACCTGTTCGAGCCGGGCAAGGTGAACGTGCAGGCGACGCTGGCGCCCACGCTGAAATTCCGGCCGGGAGCGGGTTTCCGCTATGCCGTCTCCATCGACGACGAGGCGCCGCGCATCGTCGACGTGCACGCGGATGCATCGCTGCAGCATTGGGAGAAGATCGTCACGGACGGCGTCGCGCAGTTCACGACGGCGCACGAGGTGAAGGCGGCGGGACGCCACACGCTGAAATTCTGGGCGCTGGATCCGGGACTCGTGCTGCAGCGCGTCGTGATCGACGCGGGCGGCCTGAAGCCGAGCTATCTCGGCCCGCAGGAAAGCCCGCGCGTCGGGTCCGTGTCGACGAACTAGCTCACACCGTCGTTCCCGCGAAAGCGGGAACCCATGCTGACTGCTCGAAGCCGACTCTTTGTGACCAACGAGTTGGAAATGACGAACGTGGCCAGCATACTCGGCATGGATTCCCGCGTGCGCGGGAATGACGATGCTATTTCTGACGGCTTTTGAAAACAATATTCCGGACACTGGTGCGCCTGCGAGGGCATGACGGGGTATCTTCCCGCTTCATCAATCGGAATGCGCAACCCGCAGCCCGCCCTTGCGGTCGGGCAGCCACACTTCGGCGAGGTCTGAGCTGACGTCGAAGAAGCCCAGTTCGTGCTTTGCCGCCAGGCGGTGCACGGCTTCCCAGGCCGCGTCGATCCGGTCCCAGTCGAGGAACGACATGTAGATGACCGTCTTGCCGACGGTGTAGTCGGTGCCGGTTTCAGGGTCCTCGGCGCCGGCCGGTGCGGGCGGGAACTCGGCCGCGAGCGCCGCGTAAAAGGCTTGCAGCGCGGGTGTGGCCACCCGCGGGTCGTCGTAGCCGTGGTCCTCCGTCCATTCGGTCTGTTGTTCGTACCAGTCGAGGAAGGCGGGCCGTTTGGCCGGGGCGGCGTCGGGGGCGAACACCATCAGGTCGAAACTCATCGTACGGTTCTCTCAAGGCGGTTCATTGGTCAGGCATGACGATACACGCCGCCCGCGTGTGGTGCAAATGCCGAAAATCCGGCAGTCCCTTAGCGAAGCTGGTTCCGGCGGTGCAAAAAAGATAATATGCTGAGCCTGCCTTAGCCAGCCGTTCCGAACCCACCGCCCATTGGAGCCTACATGACTTCCACGCTGAAATCGAAGGCCTTCCCTGCATTACTCGCGCGCTCTTTGCTCGCCATCGCTCCGCTGCTCGCCGCCGAGGCGGCGCACGCCGGTCCCAAATATACGTACAGCTACGTGGGCAATCCGGCCGCGCCCGTACGTGCAAAACCGGTGTCGTGCTGGCAGGCGGTCTGTACGCCGTCCGTCGTGCTGATGGGCGGGGGCTACGACGTGGCCGAAGCGTTCCGCTGGATGATCGCGCAGGCCGGCATCACGAGGGCCACCGGGGGCCGCTTCGTCATCCTCCGCGCGACGGGCAGCGATGCGTACAACCCGTACGTCTACAGCCGCCTCGGCACGGTCGATACGACGACGAGCCGCAATTACGAGATGGTCGGCGGCCTCGATCTGGGCGTGACTTCGGTGGAGACTCTCGTGATCCCGAGCCGCACCGCGGCCGCGCATCCGTTCGTGCTGGACGTGATCTCGAAAGCGAGCGCCATCTTCATCGCCGGCGGCGACCAGGCCGATTATTACCAGTACTGGCAAAGCACGCCGCTGGCCGCCGCGCTGCAGCGCGCCGTCGACGCGGGCATCCCGATCGGCGGCACGAGCGCCGGCAATGCGATGCTGGGCCAGTATGCGTTCGCGGCGTTGAACGACACCGTCACGTCGGACGAGGCGCTGGCCAATCCGTTCAACCGTTACATGACGATCGATCCGCTCAACACGTCGTCCGGCAAATTCATCCAGACGGGGAGCTTCATCAGCATCCCCGGCCTGGAAAAGACGATCACCGACGACCACTTCAATACGCGCGACCGCCTGGGCCGGCTGATCGGCTTCGTCTCGCGCATCGGCGACGGCTGCCCCGGCGGCGTGGAGCGGTTCGACCAGGTGCTGGGCATCGGCGTCGACGAGGAGACGGCCGTGCTGGTGTCCGGGCCGCGCGGCGGCGTCAAGGCGCAGCTGGTCGCCAATCCGTACAACCAGGAAAACACGACGGCACCGTACGCGCCGCAAAACTCCGCCTACTTCACGAAGCTCGCGCGCACGCCCGCCCAGTGCGCCGCGAAGAAGACGCTGGACATCAACAGCGGCGTGCAGGTCTACCGCCTGAGTGCGCAGGTGGCGCAGCCGTCCCCGTATCCGTCGGCGCCGCAGTACAGCTTCAGGACGAATGCGACGTTCAACTTGTCCAGCTGGACGCAGCAGACGCCGACGACGTATGCCGACGGCTCGTCGCTGAATGGTCCGTTCGTGTACGGCACCGCGGGCGGCGCGATCCTGGGCACCCAGGTCCGCTGATGCCCGTGCGCGCGCCCGTCGCAATCGATCCGGACGAGGTCGAGTTCAGCGCGATCCGTGCGCAGGGGCCGGGCGGGCAGAACGTGAACAAGGTGTCGAATGCGGTGCAGGCGCGCTTCGACATCGGCGCCTCCTCGCTGCCTGCGGACGTGAAGGCGCGCCTGCGCGCGCTGCCGGATACGCGCATCACGCGCGACGGCGTCATCGTCATCAAGGCGCAGTCCGCGCGCAGCCTCGAGCGTAACCGCGCGGACGCGCTGGCGCGGCTGCAGGCGCTCGTCGACGCGGCGGCCGTCGTGCCGCTCGTGCGCCGGGCCACGCGGCCCACGCTGGGGTCGCAACGGCGCCGGCTCGAATCGAAGGCCGGCCGGGGCCAGGTGAAGGCCTTGCGCGGCAAGGTGCGCGAGTAGCGGCCTATATCGAACTTCGTATTTGCCATACGAAGATGGCATATCTCCGTGATAGCGGTTAACAATCACTGTTGGCACAATTGACTGCGCCTATCACCGTCTCTACGATGAAATCGGTTACATAAAAATAAGAATGCGGCGTTGACGCCCCGGATGCCGTATGCGGATACGGTTGTCGCGGTCCGCTTCAAAGCGGGGCGAACATCAAGGAGACTATATGAAGAACGCACTTTGCATCACCGCAGTGGCATTGGCAGCGAGTCTGGCCGCCCCGGCGCAGGCGGCAACGTGGTCGACGACGGCGCAGTACGGGTCGACGACGATGGGCGCGTACAGCTTCAACAACGACATCTGGGGTTCGGGCGCCGGGCCGCAGACGCTGTGGGTCAACTCGCCGACCGACTGGGGCGTGTGGTCGAACCAGCCGAACACCGGCGGCATCAAGTCCTATCCGCACATCAACTTCTACGTCGGCAAAGCGCTGAACAGCCTGTCGCGGCTGACCGCGGTAGTGTCGGCGACGACGCCGGCCGGCGGCGCCTGGGAATCCACGTTCGACATCTGGGACACGAACCACGCCAACGAGATCATGGTGTGGCTGAACTACACGGGCACGTCGGGCGGCTGCGGCAACGTCAAGCCGATCTCGTATAACTGGACCGCGCAGGGTTGCGCCATCCCCGTGTACACGAACGTGAACATCGGAGGCGCCACCTGGAACGTCTACCGCGGCAATAACGGCGGCAACATGGTGTACTCGTTCCTGCGCACGACGAAGACCAACAACACGACCGTCGACGCCCTGGCTCTCATGCGCTACCTGCAGAACCTCGGCTGGATCGGCAACGTCACCGTGGGCGACGTCCAGTACGGGTTCGAGATCACGTCGTCGTCGGGCGGCATGGACTTCGCCTCCCGCAACTTCTCGGTCACCGCCTATTGACCATTCCCGCGCGACGCGGCCCGTCCGCGTCGTTGGCGCAGGCGTAACGCGCGCGGACGCGGTCGCGTCCACCGCGCTTGGCGTCGTACATCAGCTTGTCGGCCACGGCGATGAGGTCGCGCAGCACATGGTGCCCGCCGTCGGCCGCGAGGTCGCCGCAGGCGACGCCGAAGCTCGCCGTCGTGCGTACGTGCTCCGCCCCGTCGTCGGTCATGACGCTCGTGTCGGCGAAGCGGGCGCGCAGCCGCTCGGCCAGGTGGATGCCGCCGTCGAGGTCCGTGCCCGGCAGGATCGCCAGGAATTCCTCGCCCCCGTAGCGCACCACGCTGTCGACGCCGTCGCGCGTCATGCGCCGCAACAGGTCGGCAAAGCTGCGCAGCACGGCGTCGCCGCTGGCGTGGCCGTACGTGTCGTTGATGCGCTTGAAGTGGTCGATGTCGCACAGGACGACCGTCAGCAGGCCGCCGTGGTCCGGCGTGCGCACCTGGCCGGGGCGCATCAGGGTCTCGTGCAGGTAGCGCCGGTTGTAGCAGCCCGTGAGGTGGTCGCGCGCGGCCGTGTGCTGCAGTTGCACGCGCGCCTGGTATTCCTCGCGCGATACCCGGTTGAAGCGCCGCGCCGCGAGCGCGCCGAACGCGTTCGCCAGCGCGAGCAGCATGACCATCGTGACGCCGTCGGCCGCGGTCAGCCGGCCGAATTTCCACGTCAGCGCGAGGAAGACGGCGGTGGCGGCGGATGCCAGCGCGAGGGCGTTGGCGAAGCTGTTCGGGATGTACAGGTAGATCACGATGAGCATGATCGCGAGCGACATCGCGTGCCAATGGAATTCGTCCGGCCGCTGGACCGCGATGAACATGAAGCACGCGAGCGCCACGGTTTCCGCGCCGCTGGCCGCGATGCGCGTCGCGTGGAGGGTGAGCGGCCGGTGGCAGGCGAGCCACGCGCACGTGCCGGCCGTCGCGGCGACGACCGCGCGCGCCGCGCACAGCTTCAGGTAGGCCGGACCATAGCCCAGCGCGGCCAGGTCCGAGATCGAGAACGCCAGGTAGAACAGTGTGCAGAACACGAGCGTGTAGCCCAGCAGGGCCCGTGTCTGCGGCAGTTGGTGGAGGAGGAACGCGGTTTCGTTTGCGGGATGCGCAAACTCCCCGGTGAGCGGGTGTATTCTCATGCGGTCGATGTACGGGAACATAGTGGGCCGGCATGAACCGGACCATTATGTTCCAAAAATAGTATCGACGCTATTCTGACAGTTTATTTCGTTCGAATGGTCACCCTTTGTCACCTCAGGCCGAGAGAGCAAACAGGCTCGATGCGTGCGGCGCCAGCGTGATGCGCAGCGCGCCGCGCACGGCCGGCTGGTCGTGCCGCGCCCACAGGTCGCGCACGGCGACGCTGCGGTTGCCCAGATCCAGGCGCGACAGGTCGAACACGATCTCGGTCGGCGCGTCGGACGTGTTGAACAGCGCCAGGTACTGCAGGTTGCGCTTGTCGGCCGAACGTGCGCTCCAGATGCGCGTGCCCGCGTCCGCGCGGTGCGGGCGGTTGTCGCGGCTGCGCTGGTTCACGGCCAGCACCTCGGGGTTCGTCAGCAATGCGAGGGTCTTCGCGTCCAGGTGGCGCAGGTCGCCGCCCATGATCAGTGGCGAGCGGGCGATGCTCCACAGCGACATCAGCGTCTGCTGCTCGTCCGGCGTGAACTTGGTGTCGCGCGCGCCGAGGGCAAGACGGCCCAGCGGCAGCATGTCGGCGTCGGGCCACGAGTTCGCGCCCATCACGGGGTTCCAGTTTTCCAGGCGCTGGAACTGGTCGTTCAGGAGGCGCCATTCGTCCCAGAAGTCGTCCGAGATGCGCCACATCTGCGCATAGTGCGGCACGTGGTTCGCCCAGCGCAGGTCCATTTCGCCCGGCGACAGGCTCAGGACGATCGGACGGCCGCTGGCCGCGATGGCCTTGTGCGCCGCTTCGACCTCGGGCCAGTTGCGTTCGTACGGGCGCGACATGTCGTCCATCTTGACGAAGTCGACGCCCCACTCGGCGTACTGCTTGAACACGGAGTTGTAATATTCCTGCGCACCCGGCTTCGTCATGTCGACGCCGTACATGTCGCCGTTCCATTCGCAGATCGCCTTCGTGTCGGCGATGTCCTGCGCGCGCAGTTTCGTGCCGAGGATCGGCGTGTTCAGGCGCACGGCCTGGCGCGGGATGCCGCGCATGAGGTGGATGCCGAACTTCATGCCGCGCGCGTGGATCTGGTCGGCGAGCTTCTTGAAGCCCGCGCCGTTCGCGGCGGACGGGAAGCGGTTCGGCGCCGGCTGCAAGCGGCCGTACTGGTCCAGCGTCAGTTCGGCGTCCTTGCGGTATTCGTAGCTGTTCGCGTTCGGCTCGTACCACTGGATGTCGACGGTGAACACGTTGTACCCGAACGGCAGCAGCTTCGCGACCATGATGTCGGCGTTTTCCAGCGCCTGCGCTTCCGTGATCGTGGGGCCGAACGAGTTCCAGCTGTTCCAGCCCATCGGCGGCGTCGGCGCGAGGCCCGCGGCCGATGAAGTGGATTTCGATTTTGCCGCGAAAGCGAGCGAGGGGGCGCCGGCGGCGGCAGCGGCGGCAAGGGAAGCGGTGAGGATGCGGCGGCGATTCGAGTCCATGTGCGGGCTAAGAGTTGATGAGCGTCGCGCGAGTATAAGCACCGATCGGCCGGCGCGCTAATCACTTGTGCGCGCCGACCGATACCCGAATCGGTATCGCAGGTCAGCCCTGGCGTGCCGGCGCTGCCTTGATGGCGTCGATGATCGCCTGTTTCATCGGCTTCGCCTTCAGTTGCGCGTCGAACGGCGTCGGGCGCATCGGCAGCTTGTCCTTGCGCGGCGCCTCGTCCCACGTCTGCAGCCAGCTGATGTTGTCGGCCAGGCCCCACACGAGGATGTCGCGCAGGCGCGGGTAGGCCAGCGTCACGTCCAGGTAGTCGCGCGTGGCGGCGGCGACGCCGGCGTCGCGCTTGGCGATGTCGGCCGGCAGGCGGCGGTCGTTCACGTCCAGTTCCGTGATCAGGAGGTCGTAGCCCATGCCCGACACCTCGTCGAGGAACTTGCGCCATTCGACAAGGTCGGAATGGCCCTTATCCGTTTCGTCCCACGAACCGATATGGCTCTGCAGGCCGAGCGCGTTGACCGGCGTGCCGCGCTTCTTGAGGTCCGCGAGCAGGGCCAGCACGCCCGCACGGTGCTTGGCGCTGCCGGCGTCGCCGCGCATGTAGTCGTTATAGACCAGCTGTGCCTGCGGGGCATACTCTTTCGCGAGGCGGAACGCGAGGTCGATCTGCTCGACGGCGCCAAGCGGCTTCGTGAGGGCGTTCTGGCGCAGCTTGCCGTCGGCCGGGTCGACGGCTTCGTTGACGACGTCCCAGCTCTTGATGCTCTTGCCGAAGTGGCCGCACACGGTGCTCACGTGCGTGCGCATCAGCTGTTCGACGGCCTTCGCGGGCTGCGGGCCGAAGTTCTGTTTCGCGACCCACGCCGGCACCCATTTCTCGGCCTGCCAGAACAGGTTGTGGCCGCGCACGGCGATGCCCTTGTCCTTCGCCCAGGCGATCACGTCGTCGGCAGGGCCGAAGTTCGGCTTGCCCGGCGCCGGTTCGAGCGCCTGCCATTTCATCTCGTTCTCGAGCACGATCAGGTTGCATTCGCGCTCGACGAGCGCGCGGTAGGCGGCGTCGCCGAACTGGTTGCGGCCGGCGCTGATGGCGGTGCCGAAGCGCATGCCCTTGCGGGCGGCGACGTCCTTCAGCGTTTCGCCGGCGGGGCCTTGGGCGCGCGCGAACGGGAGGGCGGCCGGCAGCAGGGCGGCGCCGGCGAGCGCCTGGATGATCTCTCGTCTCGTAGTCATTATGTATGCATCCTTCTGTTTTGCGTGGTGGGGAGAAAACGGTTCAGCCGTGGCCGGGCGCGAACGGGAACACTTGCTTCCGGTAGTACTCGAGGGATTGCGCGGGCGCGCGTACGCCGGCCGGCAGCGGCAGGCCGGACTGGTGCTGGAAGTACGCGATGCACGCGTCGCGCCACCATACGGCCTCGCGCTGTTGCTGGGCCAGGCGCTGGGCGACGTCGTTGAAGCGCTGCGCATCCACGAACGGGCGCAGGCGCTGCCATTCGGCTTGCATCGCCGTCACTTCGGCCACGCCGTGGTCGTAGTGCGCAATCAGGTCGGCCCACAGCGTGCGGCCGTCCGGCATGCGGTAGTCCCACGGCAGGTGGTGGAACCACAGCAGGAACTCCTGCGGCGTCGTGGCCGGGTCGGCGAAGCGGCGCGCGACCTCGGGCGCGTACTGGGCCACGGCATTGCTGCCTTTCGCAGTGCGGTCGAAGCCGATGCCGTTCCTGTCGGCGCGGTGGTAGTAGACGGGGTTCCAGTCGGCGCGGCCCAGGTCGTCGACCCACGGCGCGGGACCATAATGGTGGCCGGTGCCCATGATGTGGTGCAGGCCGAGGGGCGTCATATAGTCGACCGCGGCTTCGCGCGAGCGCATCATCATGGCGACGACCGGATCGACGACGCGCGCGTCCGGTGCGAACGTCTGGCCCGCCCATTCGCGTGCGATGGCGCGGCTGTCCAGCTCCGGGTTCCAGGCGAGGCGGCCGTAGGCGTACCAGTTGGCCTGGTCGAACGTGGAGCCCGTCCAGTTGCGGCTCGATCCGATGTTCGCGACGCCGGCGATGCCGCCGACATGTCCGTCCTGCGCGCCTTCCAGTACGCGCGCCACGGTCATGGACGTCCCCCCGGCGCGGGTATCGAAGCGCAGCGTTTCCTGGAACAAGGGGCCGAGGTAGACGAGGTGCGTGGCGAAGCCGAGGTATTCCTTCGTCACCTGGAATTCCATCACGAGCGGCGTGTCCGGCATCGCGCCGAACAGCGGGTGCGCCGGTTCGCGCGGCTGGAAGTCGATGGCGCCGTTCTTCACCTGTACGAGCACGTTCTTGTCGAACTTGCCGTCCAGCGGCTTGAACTGGTCGTACGCTTGCGCCGCGCGGTCACTGACCTGGTTCGGGTGCGCGGGCGGGTTGTAGACGAAGGCGCGCCACATCACGATGCCCTTGTGCGGCGCGAGCGCGCGCGCCAGCATGTTGGCGCCGTCCGCGTGGTTGCGGCCATAGTCCTGCGGGCCGGGCTGGCCTTCCGAATTGGCCTTGACGAGGAAGCCGCCGAAATCGGGAATGGTGCGGTAGATCTCGTCCGCCTTGCGCGCCCACCACGCCGCGACGGCGGGGTCGAGCGGGTCGGCCGTCTTCGTCTCCTTCAGTTCCAGCGGCGTCGACCAGCGCACGGAGAGATAGACGCGGATGCCGTACGGGCGCAGCACGTTCGCGATGGCGGCCGCCTTGGCGATGAACGCGGGGCTCAGCACCTCGGCCTTCGCGTTGACGTTGTTGAGGACCGAGCCGTTGATGCCGAGCGACGCGTTGGCGCGCGCGTAATCCGTGTAGCGCGGGTCGACGATGTTGGGGAGCTCCCACCAGTTCCAGATCGATTCGCCCGCGTAGCCGCGTTCGACGGTGCGGTCCAGGTTGTCCCAGTGGTTCAGCACCCGCAGGGGCAGCGCCGGCTTGTCGGCGAGGGCGATGCTGTCGGGCGCGGTGCCCAGTTGCAGCTGGCGCAGCCACGCGAAGCTGCCGTACAGGAGGCCGATGTCGGAGTTCGCCGCGATCAGCGTGACGGGGACGCCACCCTGGCGCGTGCGGCGCACGAGATAGCCTTCGGGACCGACGGCGGCGAGGTCGCGGCGCACGGCATCGGCGTCGGCCAGGCCCGCCGGGAGCGTGGTGCGGGCGAGGACGATGGTGCCGGCGCGTACCTTCGCGTTCGGGGGGATGGCATCCGGCCTGCGGCCCAGCATGCCGGCGAGGCCGCGTTTCAGTTCCGCGCCGGCGGCGCGCACGGTCGGGGTGTCGTCGGGCGCCGTGATGCCGGTGGCGGCGGCCGCCAGTGCGGTCCTCTGGGCTGCGGGGAGGGGGCGGTAGCGCAGCCACAGGTCGTAGCCGTCTTCATCGGCGGCGTGGGCGAGGTGGGTGCCGACCAGGGCAAGCACGAGGTTCAGGACGAACGCCGTCATGATCCGTGCGCGGACAAGCCGCGACAAATATCGCATCGTAGTCTCCGTTGTATTTATATGAGTACCGGGTGCGGCGGCCCGTCCGGCGCAGGAATGTTAGCGCAAACTCTGGAAATGGGAAATCGATTTATGAGTGTTTACGGTCATGTTTATGGCTATCTTTGCATGGGGCGAAAGTGCTAAGATAGCGCAAACAAAAAATGATGGGGAATAGGGAGAATGACCAAGACCAAACCAGAGTCCGTCCAGGAAGAGCTGGAACGACGGGGCCAGCCGACGATGGCCGACGTCGCCAAGCTCGCGGGCGTGTCCGCCATGACGGTCTCGCGCGTCATGAACGGCAAGGGCCTCGTGCGCGAAAGCACGCGCCGCAAGGTCGCGGAAGCCGTGGCGGCGCTGAACTACACGCCGAACCAGGAAGCGCGCAACCTCGCGGGCTCCAAGCCCATCCGCGTCGGCTTCTTGTACAGTAACCCGAGCGCGGCGTACCTGAGCGAGTTCCTCGTCGGCCTCCTGAGCCAGTCGGGCCTGAACAACGTCCAGCTGTTCGTGGAAAAATGCGAAGCCGGCGAGCACGAAGCGGAACAAACGCGCCGCCTCGTCGAGAACGGCCTGGACGGAATCATCCTGCCGCCGCCGCTGTGCGACAGCGAGGAGGTGCTCGCCGCCATCGCGGACGCGAACATCCCGGCCGTCGTCGTCGCGTGCGGCCTGCCGGACATCCGCGTGGGCGCCGTCAGCATCGACGACTACGAAGCGGCGCATGCGATGACGCGCCACCTGGTCAACCTGGGGCACCACCGCATCGGCTTCGTCGTCGGCCATCCGAACCAGACCGCGAGCGCGCGCCGCCTCGAAGGCTATCGCGCGGCCATCGCGGAGCAGGGCGCGGACGCGTCCGAGGAACTCGTCGTGCAGGGCATGTTCACGTACCGCTCCGGCCTCGACGCGGCCGAGCACCTGCTGGCGCTGGAAGAACGCCCGACGGCCATCTTCGCCAGCAACGACGACATGGCGGCCGCCTGCGTCGCCGTCGCGCACCGCCTGGGGCTGGACGTGCCGGGCGACCTGACCGTCACCGGCTTCGACGACACGGCGCTCGCCACCACGATCTGGCCGGAGCTGACCACCGTGCGCCAGCCCATCGCCGGCATGGCGCGCGAAGCCGTGCAGTCGCTCGTGCGCCGCGTGCGTGCGCTGCGCGAAGGCGAGGAGGCCGAGCCGGAACAGGTGCGCATGGACTTCGAACTGGTGCGCCGCCAGTCCGACGCCGCACCGCGCACCCGTCCCTCGGCACTGCTGCCGCTCACCGCCGCCAAGCGCGCCGGCTGATCCCTCCCGGCCGCGGCGCCCAGCTGCGGCCGTCTACGCGAAACGCATAAACTGTTCGCGCAAACATCCTCAATTCCCTCTTTTCCCGCCAATTCCGCCATTCGCGGAGGCTGTTGCGTCGCTACTGCCGGACATCTTCCCAATAATTCATTGACAAGCGCCAAATTAGACGATTAGACTGGAATGGTTGCGGTAACATTTCTGTTATTAGAATGTTGGACCTCGATCCACCGCATGCCAGGCAGACCACACTCCGCCGGCCACACGGCGGCATACAAAAACAAGCAGGAGACATAAGTCGATGGGTATCAAACGCAGAGAGTTTCTGGCCACCGTTGGGGGCGCGGCCGGCATGGCAGTCGTGCCGGGCGCGCTGGCGGCCAAAGCCGCCAAAGGGGGCGCACCGGTCTACAAGCAGGCGAACGCGCCCGTCGCGGCGCGCGTGGAAGACCTGCTGGGCCGCATGACGGTCGATGAAAAAATCGCGCAGCTGCAATGCGTCTGGCTGACGAAGAAGGATCTCCAGAACGACGACACGAGCTTCAACGCCGAGAAGGCGGCAAAAGTCCACCCGCACGGTATGGGCATGTTCGCGCGCCCGTCCGACCGCCAGATCGGTGCGGACAACAATGCCGGCAACTCGGGCGCCGTCGGCAACCGCGGCCCGAAGGAAACGGCGGACTACGTGAACGCCGTGCAGAAGTGGGCGATGGAAAACACGCGCCTGGGCATCCCCGTCTTCATGCACGAGGAATCGCTGCACGGCTACGTGGCGCCGGAAGCGACCAGCTTCCCGCAGGCGATCGGCCTGGCCTCCACGTTCGATCCGCAACTCGTCGAGCAGATCTTCTCGCTCGCCGCGAAGGAAATGCGCGCACGTGGCGCCAACCTGGCGCTGGCGCCGGTCGTCGACGTGGCGCGCGAGCCGCGCTGGGGCCGTATTGAAGAGACGTATGGCGAAGACCCGCACGTGTGCGGCGTCATGGGCAAGGCGGCCGTGCTGGGCTTCTCGGGCAACACGCTGCCGCTGGCGCATGACAAGGTCTTCGCCACGCTGAAGCACATGACGGGCCACGGCCAGCCCGAATCGGGCACCAACATCGGTCCGGCGAACGTGGGCGAACGCGCGCTGCGCGAAGACTTCTTCCCGCCGTTCGAGAAGATCATCAAGGAAACGAAGATCGCGGCCGTGATGCCGTCGTATAACGAGATCGACGGCGTCCCGTCACACGCCAACCGCTGGCTGCTGACGGACGTGCTGCGCAAGGAATGGGGCTTCCAGGGCCTGACCGTGTCCGACTACATGGCGGTCGCGGAACTGGGCAGCCGCCACCACCTGGTCGGCTCGGTGAAGGAAGGCGGCCTGCGCGCATTCAAGGCCGGCGTCGACATCGAGACGCCGGACCCCGCCGGTTTCGCCGCGCTGGACGAACTGGTCAAGGAAGGCAAGATCACGACGAAGGAACTCGACGCCGTCGTGCGCCGCATCCTGCGCTGGAAATTCGACGCGGGCCTGTTCGAGAACCCGTACGCGGACGCCGACCAGGCGGCAGCCCGCACCGCGACGCCGGAAGCCATCGCCCTCGCGCGCAAGGCCGCCCAGCGCACCGCCGTCCTGCTGAAGAATGACAAAGGCCTGCTGCCGCTCGCGCCGAACAAGGTCGGCAAGCTGCTGCTGGTGGGCACCCACGCGAAGGACACGCCGATCGGCGGTTATTCCGACAAGCCGCGCCACGTCGTCTCCGTGTACGAGGCGCTGCAGAAGGAAGCGCAGGCCGGCGGCTTCACGCTGGATTATTCGGAAGGCGTGCGCCTCACGGAAGGCCACGTGTGGGGCCAGGACGAAATCGTCTGGACCAAGCCGGAAGTCAATGCGCGCCTGATCGCGGATGCGGTGGAAGCGGCGAAGAAGGCCGACACCATCGTCATGGTCCTGGGCGACAACGAGCAGACCGCGCGTGAAGCGTGGGCCGACAACCACCTGGGCGACCGCACCTCGCTCGACCTGATTGGCCAGCAGAACGACCTGGCCCGCGCCATCTTCGCGCTGAACAAGCCGACCGTCGTGCTGCTGCTGAACGGTCGTCCGCTGTCCGTGAACTACCTGGCCGAACGCGCGGATGCACTGATGGAATGCTGGTACATGGGGCAGGAAACGGGCCACGCCGTCGCCGACCTGATCTTCGGCCGCGCGAACCCGGGCGGCAAGCTGCCCGTCACCATCGCGCGCAACGTCGGCCAGCTGCCGATGTTCTACAACCGCAAGCCGAGCAGCCGCCGCGGCTACATCGACGACGTGACCACGCCGCTGTACCCGTTCGGCTACGGCCTGTCGTACACCCGCTTCGACATCTCCGCACCGCGCCTCACGAAGGACCGGATCGCGACGAATGGCACGACCCAGGTACAAGTGGACGTGCGGAACACGGGCGCCGTGCGCGGCGACGAAGTCGTGCAGATGTACATCCGCGACGACGTCAGCTCCGTCACCCGCCCACTGCTCGAACTGAAGGGCTTCCAGCGCGTGACGCTGGAGCCGGGCGAACAGCGCACGGTCACCTTCGACATCAAACCGACCGACCTGTGGTTCTACAACGCCGACATGAAACGCGTCGTGGAGCCGGGGACGTTCACCATTTTCGCAGGACCGAACAGCGTCGACCTGAAGAAGGCGACCCTGACGGTGGCATAACCAAGAGAGACAAGACATGACAGCTACCCAAGCCAACCCGCTGCCCCAGGACCTCGACCAGGCCTTGATGGTCGGCCGCGTCTGGCGTTCAGCTCCGACCAATGGCCCGGCCGTAGTGGCCGTCCGTAACGGTCGCGTAATCGATATCACCCGCCACGCCCCGACCGTGTCCGAACTGCTCGAGCGCGACGACCTGGTCGCCATCGTGCGCGACGCGGAAGGCGAGGACCTGGGCGACGTCAACGCGCTGGTCGCCGCCGCGCTGGCCGGTGACGAAGGCAACGCGGTGCGCCTGCTGGCCCCGTGCGACCTGCAGGCGATCAAGGCATGCGGCGTCACGTTCGCCGTCAGCCTGCTGGAGCGCGTGATCGAGGAACAGGCCAAGGGTGACCCGGCCCGCGCGGCGGCGCTGCGCCAGCAGCTGCAGGAAACCATCGGCACGAACCTGTCGGAACTGGAACCGGGCGGCGAAGCTGCCATGCGCCTGAAGGCCGACCTCTCGGCACGCGGCATGTGGTCGCAGTACATGGAAGTGGGCATCGGCCCGGACGCGGAAGTGTTCACGAAGTCGCAGCCGATGTCGGCGGTCGGCCACGGCGCGGCCGTCGGCCTGCACCCGTCGTCGCACTGGAACAACCCGGAACCGGAAATCGTCCTCGCGGTGAACAGCCGCGCGCAAGTGGTCGGCGCCACGCTGGGCAACGACGTCAACCTGCGCGACATCGAAGGCCGCAGCGCGCTGCTGCTCGGTAAGGCGAAGGACAACAACGGCTCGTGCGCCATCGGCCCGTTCATCCGCCTGTTCGACGGCGATTTCGACATCGACACGCTGCGCAACGCGGAAGTGCGCATGCGGATCGAAGGCGTCGACGACAACTTCGAACTGGCCGGCGCCAGCTTCATGCGCGAGATCAGCCGCGACCCGCTGGACCTCGTGCGCCAGACTTGCGGCAAGCACCACCAGTACCCGGACGGCTTCATGCTGTTCCTCGGTACGATGTTCTCGCCGATCAAGGACCGCGACGCGCAAGGCGGCGGCTTTACCCACCACGCGGGAGACCGCGTGAGCATCTCCACGCCGTCGCTGGGCACGCTGGTCAATACCGTCCAGCGCAGCGACCAGATCGCACCGTGGACCTTCGGTGTGCGTGCTTTGTACGCCAACCTGGCCCAACGCGGCCTGCTGTCCTCTGGCGCGGCCTGAGCCGCGCCTCCTTGATTACAACGAGAATTACATGTCTGAACAAAACCAAGCATTCGTCTACGCGACCTTTCCCGACCTCGCCGGCAAGCGCGTCGTCATCACCGGCGGCGGCAGCGGCATCGGCGCCGAGCTGACCACGGCCTTCGCCGGCCAGGGCGCCCGTGTCTACTTCCTCGACATCGCCGAGGAAGCGTCGCGTTCCCTGGAAGCGTCGCTGGCGAACTCGCGCATCGCGCCGAAGTTCATCAAGTGCGACCTGACCAACCTCGACGAGCTGAAGGCGACCTTCGCGCGCATCGACGAGGAAGCGGGCGGCGTCGACATCCTGCTGAACAACGCGGCCAACGACGACCGCCACGACATCGAGAACGTGACGCCGGCGTACTGGGAAAGCCGCATGAACGTGAACCTGCGCCACCAGTACTTCTGCGCGCAAGCCGTCATCCCGGGCATGAAGGCGCGCAAGTACGGCGTGCTGCTGAACTTTGGTTCGATCTCGTGGCACCTGCCGCACACGCAACTGGGCCTGTACATGATGGCGAAGGCCGCCATCGAAGGCATGACCCGCAACATGGCGCGCGAATTCGGCCCGCACGGCATCCGTGCCGTCACCGTCGTCCCTGGAGCCGTCGTCACGCCGCGCCAGAAGGCGCTGTGGCACAACCCGGACGAGGAAGCGCGCATCCTGGCCGGCCAGTGCATCCCCGAGCGCGTCGAGATGGAAGACGTGGCCGCGCTGGCGCTGTTCCTGGCGTCGAACAATGCGCGCCACATCTCCGGCCGTGAATACTTCGTCGACGCGGGCTGGTATGGCGCATAAGATGGAAAATAACCTCACGATCGCCACGCAACCCACCCCATTGTGGGAAGTCGGCGCGACGCTGGGCGAGGGCGTCCTGTGGGATGCCCCGGCCAGGCAGGTGTGGTTCGTCGACATCAAGGGCAAGCGCCTGCACCGTTGCGACGCCGACGGCAGCAACCGGCAGAGCTGGGACGCGCCGGGCCAGGTGAGCTTCGTCGTGCGGGCGTCGGACGGCGGCCTCGTCGTGTCGCTCGAGGATGGCCTGTACCGCTTCGTGGAAGCGACCGGCGAGTTCGTCCCGTTCGCGAAGGTCGAGGCGGACGTGACGGGCAACCGCTTCAACGACGGCCACGTCGACGCGCAGGGCCGTTTGTGGTTCGGTTCGATGGACGATGCGGAAGAAGCGCCGTCGGGTGTCCTGTACCGTTTCGACGGCACTCGCGTCGTACGCATGGACGACGGCTACATCATCACGAACGGCCCGGCCGTGAGCCCGGACGGACGCACGCTGTATCACACCGACACGCTCGAGAAACGGGTGTATGCTTTCGACCTGGCGGAAGACGGCAGCCTGGCGAACAAGCGCCTGTTCGCAGAGATCACCGACGGCGGCTGGCCGGACGGGATGGCGGTCGACGCCGAGGGTTACGTGTGGATCGCGGTGTTCCGCGGCTGGCGCATCGAACGCCGCAATCCGCAAGGCGAGAAGGTGGGCGAAGTGCGCTTCCCCTGCTCGAACATCACCAAACTGGCCTTTGCCGGCGACGACCTGCGCACCGTGTACGCGACGTCGGCGCGCAAGGGCCTGACGGCCGAGGAACTGGCCCAGCAGCCGCTCGCGGGCGCGCTGTTCACCTTCCGCGCCGAGACGGCCGGATTGCCGCACCACGTGCTGCGGCTGCAGGAGTAATACGGAATGACACAACAGAACAGCAAACCGAAGCGCTTCCGGTCGCAGGACTGGTTCGATAACGAAGAGCGCATCGACATGACCGCGCTCTACCTCGAGCGCTTCATGAACTACGGCATCACCCCCGAGGAACTCCGCTCGGGCAAGCCGATCATCGGCATCGCCCAGAGCGGCAGCGACATCTCGCCGTGCAACCGCATCCACCTGGACCTGGCCAAGCGCGTGCGCGACGGCATCCGCGACGCCGGCGGCATCCCGATGGAATTCCCGCTGCATCCGATCTTCGAGAACTGCCGCCGCCCGACCGCGGCGCTGGACCGCAACCTGGCCTACCTGGGCCTCGTCGAGATCCTGCACGGCTACCCGATCGACGCCGTCGTGCTGACGACGGGCTGCGACAAGACGACGCCGGCCCAGCTGATGGCCGCCGCCACCGTCGACATCCCCGCGATCGTGCTGTCCGGCGGTCCGATGCTGGACGGCTGGTTCGAAGGTGAACTGGTCGGTTCCGGCGCGGCGATCTGGAAGGGCCGCCGCCGCCTCGCCGCGGGCGAGATCGACGAGAAGAAATTCATCGACATCGCGACCGCATCGGCACCGTCGGCCGGCCACTGCAACACCATGGGCACCGCCTCGACGATGAACGCCATCGCCGAAGCGCTGGGCATGTCGCTGACGGGCTGCTCGGCCATTCCGGCGCCGTACCGCGAGCGCGGCCAGATGGCGTACGAAACCGGCAAACGCATCGTCGGCATGGCGTTCGAAGACCTGCGCCCGTCGCAGATCCTGTCGCGCGACGCATTCATCGACGCGATCGTCGTCAACGCCGCGATCGGCGGTTCGAGCAACGCCCAGCCGCACATCGTCGCGATGGCCCGTCACGCCGGCGTCGACATCACGCCGGAAGACTGGATGGAATACGGCTACGACGTGCCGCTGCTGCTGAACATGCAGCCGGCCGGCAAATACCTCGGCGAGCGTTACCACCGCGCCGGCGGCACGCCCGCCATCATGTGGGAGCTGGAGCAGAAAGGCCTGCTGCGTTCGAAGCGCCAGACCGTGACCGGCAAGACGATGGCCGAGAACCTCGTCGGCCGCGAAAGCATTGATCGCGAAATGATCACCCCGTTCGACCAGCCGCTGAAGCAGAAGGCCGGCTTCATGGTCCTGAAGGGCAACCTGTTCGACTTCGCGATCATGAAGACGAGCGTGATCTCGGACGCCTTCCGCCAGCGCTACCTGTCGGCGCCGGGCTCGGAAAATGCGTTCGAGTGCAAGGTCGTCGTGTTCGACGGTTCGGACGATTACCACCACCGCATCAACGATCCGGCGCTCGGCATCGACGAAAACACGATGCTGGTGATCCGCGGTTCGGGTCCTGTGGGCTGGCCCGGTTCGGCGGAAGTCGTCAACATGCAACCGCCCGATGCACTGATCAAGAAGGGTATCAACGCGTTGCCGACGCTGGGCGACGGCCGCCAGTCCGGCACGTCGGACAGCCCGTCGATCCTGAACGCGTCGCCGGAAAGCGCGGCGGGCGGCAACCTGGCGCTGCTGCGCACGGGCGACCGCGTGCGCGTGGACCTGAACACGGGCAGCTGCAACGTGCTGATCTCCGACGAGGAACTGGAAGCGCGCCGCAAGGACGCGCCGCCGCCGATTCCGGGCAACCAGAACGCCGTGGCAGCAGATCTACCGTGCGACCGTCGGCCAGCTGCACACGGGCGCCGTAATGGAGATGGCCCTGCAGTACCGCGACGTCGGCCACGACATGCCGCGCCATAACCACTGATCGTCACCATCCCTGCAAGGGCCCGTTCGCGGGCCCTTTTTTCATTCTGGAGCCCTAGATGCACGCTACCATGATCCGTATCTGCCGGGTACTCGTCCTGGCCCTTTCCTGTGCCGCCTCCGTCCAGGCGGCACCCCGCACCGTCACCGCGCTGGACGACGGCTGGGAATTCGCCAAGGGCGCGCCGGTTGGCTGGACCGCCGTCGCGCTGCCCCACACGTTCAACGCGGACGACGGCACGTCGCCCAATCCCTATCGCGGCGCGGGCTGGTACCGGCGCACGCTCACGGCGCCTGCCGTCAAAGGAGGGCGCACGTATCTCGAATTCGACGGCGCCGCACTGTCGACCGACGTCTGGCTGAACGGCACGCGCATCGGCCGCCACGAAGGCGGCTTCGCGCGCTTCCGCTTCGACGTCACGGACCAGCTGCGGGCGGGCGCCAACGTGCTGCTGGTCCGCGTCGACAACACGCGCCAGCCGGACGTCGCGCCGCTCGGTGGCGACTACACGCTGTACGGCGGCCTGTACCGGCGCGTGCGGCTCGTGACGACGGCCGACGTGCACGTCGATATGCTCGATGCGGGCGGGCCGGGCGTGTATTTCGACACACCCGAGGCGACGCGTCCGCACTGGCGTGTGCGCGTCGCGAACGACCGCCCGCGCGCGGAGAACGTCGTCGTCACGGCCCGTCTGCGCGATTCCGCCGGCAAGGTCGTGGCGACGGCGCAGCGGTCCGCCGCGCTGCCCGCGCGCGCCGTCGTGCCGGTCGAGCTGGATGCTGCGCTGGCCAGCCCGCACCTGTGGCAGGGCGTCGAGGATCCTTACCTGTACACGAGCGAAGTGACGGTGGCCCGTGCGGACGCGGTGCTCGACCGTGTGGACAACGAGGTCGGCATCCGGACCGTGCAGCTGGATCCGGACCGCGGCCTGCTGCTGAACGGGAAGCCGTACCGCGTGCACGGCGTGAACGTGCACCTGACGTATGTGCCGGGCAAGGGGACGGCGGTCGACGATGCGGACATCGACGCCGACTACCGCATCCTCGAAGAGCTCGGTGTCACGGGCCTGCGCTTTGCCCACTACCAGCACAACGAACACAGTTACGCGCTCTCGGACCGCAAGGGGTTCCTCGTGTGGACCGAACTGCCGCTGACGTCGGAAGTGGGCGCGAGCGATGCGTTCGCGGCCAATGCGGCGCAGCAGGCGCGCGAGCTCGTGCGCCAGAATTTCAATCACCCGTCCGTGTTCGTGTGGGGACTCGGGAACGAGATCTACAAGGTCGACGAGGTCAGCGGCCGCGTGCTCGACGCGATGCAGAAGCTCGTGCATGCGGAGGACGCGAGCCGGCCGACCGCGTACGCGAACTGCTGCGCGCCCATCGACGGGCCGCAGGCGCTGCACACGGACGCCGTCGGGTCCAACGTGTATTTCGGCTGGTACGACAAGGAGTTCTCGGACCTCGCGCCGTTCCTGGCGGCCAACCATGCGAAGCGTCCGCGCACGCCGCAGTCGCTGAGCGAATACGGCGCCGGCGGCAGCGCGCTGCACCAGGAAGACCCGGTGCGGCGCCCCGTGGCGCCCAGCCGCTGGCACCCGGAGCAGTACCAGGCGCTGTACCACGAGGCGGCCTGGCGCCAGATCGAGGCGGCGCCGTGGCTGTGGGCGAGCTATGTGTGGACGGGCTTCGATTTCGCGTCGGCCGGGCGCAACGAGGGCGACGCGCGGGGCGTCAACGACAAGGGCCTCGTCAGCATGGACCGCAAGGTGCGCAAGGATGCGTATTACTGGTACCAGGCCAACTGGTCGAAGAAGCCGATGGTGTACATCACGTCGCGGCGCGCCGTGACGCGGACCGCGGCGGACGTGGAGGTCAAGGTGTACAGCAACCAGCCGGCGGCGCGGCTGCGGGTGAATGGCGTCGACCTGGGCGAGCGGGCCGTGGAGGGCCGTATCGCCCGCTGGCCGGTGCGGTTGGCGCCGGGCGCCAATCGCATCGAGGTGGAGGCGGGCGGCGTCGTGGACAGCGTGGCGTGGACGTTGGCGCCGGAAACGCGCTGACGGCCGTTGCTATGCATGGTTCCGCGTGGGCACGTGGTGCCCACCCTACGGTGACGGTAGGGTGGGCGCCCTGCGCCCACGCGTAAAGTACACCTGACGGCGGATTACTTCGCGACCTGCAGCGTACCGTCCACCATGCGCGCGAGGCCCAGCGGGTTCTCGTCGCGCAGCGCTTCCGGCAGCAGTTCCGCCGGCACGTCCTGGTAGCACACCGGACGCAGGAAACGTTCGATGGCCGTCGCGCCCACGGACGTGGTGCGGCTGTCCGACGTGGCCGGGAACGGGCCGCCGTGCACCATCGAGTGGCTCACTTCGACGCCGGTCGGGAAGCCGTTGAACAGGATGCGGCCGGCCTTGCGCTCCAGCGTCGGCATCAGCTTCGCGGCCAGGTCGCGGTCCGCGGCCGTCGCGTGGATCGTGGCCGTCAGCTGGCCTTCCACGTGGCGCGTCACTTCCAGCAGCTCGGCGTCGTCCTTGCACACGACGATCAGCGAGCTCGGTCCGAAGATCTCTTCTTCCAGCGCGCTGTTCGACAGGAACGTCGCGGCGTCCGTCTGGTACAGCGCGGCCTGCGCGGCGCAGCCGCAGCCGTCCGGGCTGCCCTGGGCGATGAGTTCCACGCCGGCGAGACCGGAGCGGCGCGCGATCGCGTCGACGTACGCCTGGTGGATGCCCGCGGTGAGCATCGTGCCGGCGCCCTTGGCCGCCAGCGCTTCGGTGACGGCCGTGCGGAACACGTCCAGGTCCGGGCCGGCGAGGGCGATCACGAGGCCCGGGTTCGTGCAGAACTGGCCGGTGCCCATCGTGAGCGAATCGACGAAGCCTTGCGCCAGCCTGGCGCCGCCCGCGGCCAGTGCGCCCGGCAGCAGGTAGAACGGATTGATGCTGCTCATTTCGGCGTAGACCGGGATCGGTTCCTTGCGGGCCTGCGCCGCATTGACGAGCGCCAGGCCGCCATTGCGCGAGCCGGTGAAGCCGACGGCCTTGATCACGGGGTGCTGGACCAGCGCGAGGCCGATCTCGAAGCCCGTACCGATCAGCATGGAGAACGTCCCTTCCGGCATGCCGCAATCTTCGACGGCCTGGCGGATCGCCTTGCCGACGAGTTCCGACGTACCCAGGTGCGCGTTATGCGCCTTCACGACGACGGGGCAGCCGGCCGCCAGCGCGGACGCGGTGTCGCCGCCGGCGACGGAGAACGCGAGCGGGAAGTTCGACGCGCCGAAGACGCCAACGGGGCCGAGGCCGATCTTGCGCATGCGCAGGTCGGGACGCGGCGGCGTGCGCTGGGGCAGGGCGGAGTCCAGTGTCGCTTCGAGGAAGTGGCCGTCGCGGACGACCTTGGCGAACAGGCGCAACTGGTTGCAGGTGCGCGCGCGCTCGCCCTCCAGGCGCGCCGTCGGCAGGCCGGATTCGGCGGAGGCGCGCTCGATCAGGGCCGGGCCGAGGTCCATGATGCGGTCGGCGATGGTCTCCAGGAAGCGGGCGCGCTGCTCGAGCGGCTGGCTGCGGTAGGCGTCGAACGCCTGTTCCGCGAGCAGGCAGGCGGCGGCCAGGTCGTCCATGCTGGCCGCGCCGAATTCCGGTTCCATTTCGGCGCGCGTGGACGGGTTGTAGGCGCGCAGCGTGCCGGCGCTGCCGCGCACGGCCTGGCGGCCGATGATCATTTCGCCTTGGATGTTCATGAGGGCTCCTTGTTAAAAAAAGCGCCGCCGCGACCCGTGAAGGCCGCGGCGGCGGTGTGCAGGAATCGATCAGCGATTGTATCGAATCATGCGGATTCCCGTTGGATCAGAACGAGTACTGGGCCAGCAGCGTGTAGCGCGGACCGCTCATGAAGACCTGGCGCGTGAAGTTGCCCGCGTGCTGCTCCATGATCTGGCGCGTGTACGAGTTGGTCAGGTTCGTGGCTTCCAGGCCGACGCGGAACTTGTCCGTGAAGTCGTAGAAGATCGAACCGTCCAGCTGGCCGTACGGTGCCTGGTACAGCGGCAGGCCGAACGCCTGGTCGTTGTTCGTCGTCGGGATCAGGTATTTCGCCGGATCCGCCGCCGGGTTCGTGTTCAGGCCGTTGTTGCCGCGGCTGCCCCACTGGTTCACGCCCAGCAGGTAACGCGAACGCCAGTTGTAGGCGAGGCGCATCGACAGGCCGTGCTGCTCGTACATGACCGCGAAGTTGATCGTGTGACGCGACAGGCCCTGCAGTGGGGTCTTGCCGAACGCACGACCGTCGGTATCGCAACCGTTGATCGACAGGTTGTAGTTCGACGACGCGTCGTTACCCGAGCACCAGGCGTTGAACACCGGCTTGTTCAGGGTGCGCTCGCTCGACACGTAGGTCCAGCTGGCCTGCGTACCGATGCCCTTCAGCCAGTCGGGCACGAAGTCGTAGTACTGCTGGTGCGCGATCTCGAAGCCGCGGGCGTAGCCCTTGGCGCCGTTGACGGGACCCGTGACCACGAACGTTTGCGGCTTGCCGTTGACGTCGGTCGCCTTGTACGCGTAGTCCTGGGTGATGATGATGTCCTTCAGGTCCTTGTTGAAGGCCGAGAAGGTCAGCGAACCGGCTTTCGCGAAGTACCATTCCGCGGTCAGGTCGACGTTGGTCGACGTGGTCGGCTTCAGCATCGCGTTGCCGTCGCTGGTACCGGTCAGCGTCGTGCCGTTGAAGATGACATTCGTCGTATTGCCGGATGCATCGCGGATCGTCGTTCTGGTTCGGCGCCGAGTTCAGCGTGGTCTGCACCTGCAGCTGGTTGAAGTCCGGACGCGCCATCGCCTTGGCCACGGCGAAGCGGAACTGCAGCTCGTCGCTATACTTCAGGCGCAGGTTCAGGCTCGGCAGCCAGTTGTGGTACGAGTTGTTGTACGACTGGGCTTCCGCGAACGGCTTGATGTAGATGAGCGTGTCCACGCCGGTGACGGGAGCGTCGGTCGGGATGGTGACGCCGGCCGGGCTGTAGGCGACGTAGCCGCTGCCGGCGCCGGTCGTCTTCACGTAGCGGATGCCGATGTTACCGTCGATCGGATACTTCAGGTCGTCGAAGCCGAAGCGCAGCTGCGTGTAGGCGGCGCGGGTCTTCTCGCTCTGCGTGTTGGTCGCGGCCGGATCGTTGAAGGTCGCAGCCTTCCACGGATCGCAGGTCGAGCCCTGTTCCTTGCACAGCACGTCGTGGTAGGCGTGGATCTTGGACCATTCGTCCGGGAAGCCGCGCACCACCGACTCGTTGGCGAACAGCATCGCCGGAATGTTGTACTTGCCGTCGAAGAAGTTGTCGATCTTCTGCAGCGACGAGCCGCCGGCGAAGCGCGGATCACCCAGGCGGGCGACGTGCGGGATCTGCCAGCCCTCCATCCACGGGAACGTGATGGCCTGCCAGTTGTAGAACTTCTGGGCCTTGTGGTTCTCGCCGTCGCGGTTGGCCATGCGGAAGCCGAAGCGGACGTCGCGCAGCACCGGGTGGTCGAACGCATACTTGAAGTCGGTCTTCCACGCCTTCTGGGTGGCCGTGGCGTGATCCAGCGCTTCCTGGGTGTAGGCCCAGTAGTAGTTGTTCGGATCGGCCATGTAGGCCGGCGAGCCCAGCGTGATCTGCGGGACGTTGCCGCGCATGTCCATCTTCTGGTTCGGCATGATGAAGCCGGTCGACACGTCGGCGTCGAAGCCTTCGGTCGTCGAATGGACGTGCTGGAAGTCGTTGGTCCAGGTCAGGTCCGGCGTCACGCGCCATTGCAGGTTCAGCGACGTGTCGCGGGTGCTCGATTCACGCGTGTTGATGCGCTGCGAGCTGTTGAACGGAGAGCCGCCATAGGTCGGGTTCGAGATCGTACCGCTCTGGAACACGCCGTTGCTGTTGAAGACGGCATCCTGGCTCGCGACCTGCTGGTACCACTTGTCCTCGGACGACGTGACGACGTGCTCGTCCAGGTCTTCCTTGTACTTCGTCTTGAAGTAGGTGAGGGCGGCCGTGAAGTCGCGGTTCGGACGCCATTGGAAGGCGGCGTAGTCGCCGCGGCGGGTACGCTCGAAGTCCTGCGAGCGGTAACCGACGCCCAGCGGGATCCACTGGGTCTTGGAACGGTCGTACTTGGCCGGGTCGGTCGAGTTCACGTGCGGGAAATACGGGTCGACGCCGACGCCGTCGGAGCGGGTCGGGCTCTTCGCGTGCGCGAAGTCGACCAGGGCGCCGAATTCGCCGAACGTGTCCGACTTCCAGCGGTTCGACAGCAGGATGGTGCCGGTCGGGGACGGCGCGCCCTTGCGCAGCGTCGAATACGATTCCGACACGCCCACGGTGCCCTTGAAGCCCTTGTAGTCGAACGGCATGGCCGTGCGCAGGTTCACGAGGCCCGCGACGGCGCCTTCGATCTGTTCCGCGGACGGGTTCTTGTAGACGTCGACGCCGGCCATCAGCTCCGGTGCCACGTCGGCGAAGCCGAGCGAGCGGCCGCCGCCGGCCGAGAACGCGTCGCGGCCGTTGACTTCCGAACGCACGTACGTCAGGCCGCGGACGGAGACGCCCGAGCCTTCGACGGACTGGCGGTTCGGGTCGCCGGCCATGTTGCGGTCGATGGTGACGCCGGCGATACGCTGCAGCACCTCGGTGACCGAACGGTCCGGCAGCTTGCCGATGTCTTCGGCGACGATCGAATCGACGACTTCGTCCGCATTCTTCTTGAGTTGTTGCGCCGACTGCAGTGCCGCGCGCTGGCCGCTGATGTGGACCACGGTAGGGGCTGGGTTGGCCGTGGTGTCGGCGCTGGTCTGTGCCCATGCTGCGGCGCTGGAAAGAACGGCTACGTGCGCAACCGCTGCCGCAATCGCGGTCTTCTGGAAATTCCTCATTGTCTCCCCCGATGATCAGGTTGTGTTGTTATGGAAAGCTCTAGCAAAGCCAGTGCGGATGTGATGCTTAACACTGGTTGTTATACGCTACCATAAAATTTTTATTGTTTACGACTCAGTTGCCAGTTTTGTGACAACGCAACGTGTCTTGTTGCCGACAGCTCGAGCAAACAAAACGTTGCCAGGACCGCGCCGCCGTGCACAGGCAAGCCGGGAGAGCGCTTGGCCGCTAGCGAACACGGTCCTGTGTACAGAGTGAAAACCGCCTTGGACAGGACGTTCACGTGCGAACGTGTCACGCCTGACCCCGGCAGTAAGGTCACAACATCGATGTTATACGCAATCGATTTCATAACTGCCAAAAAAATCTTTTCGTGCGTGTGAGAAATACAACATCTGTGTCTTGGCAGCGCTACCTTTTCACACCGTCTCGTAGTGTTGCGGGGGTTAGCAGCTAAACATGCTAAACAAGCCACGTAACGGTATATTGACGTGTTAGCGCGAACATTTTTGCCTTGCGCATCCAACATCCCTTGGCTTAGGATACCGGTCATTAGCGCCATAAAAACAATTCCGGAGACACATGCGTAAATCACTCGCCCGCCAGACCGCCGCCGCGCTGGCCTTCCTTGCTGTCGCCGGCAATGCCATGCTGGCGCCCATCCCCGCGCAGGCCGCGGGCCACTACAAGCATTTCAAGACGGCGATCTACATCCCGGTGAACGTCACGCAAAGCCTCGTCGACCCGCAGGTCTTCGAGCACCAGTTCGCGCGTGCCATGAGCCAGGTCCCGTTCGACAAGGTTTACATCGAGGGCTACCGCGACAACCACTTCGCCAGCGACGCCGAGATCGAGGCCGTGAAGCGCCAGTTCCAGGCGAAGGGCATCGAGGTGGCGGGCGGCGTCACGCTGGCCGCGGGCGGATTCAACGGCCAGTTCATGACCTTCGATTACGAGTCGCCCAAGGACCGCGACACGTGCAAGCGCGCGATGGCACTGATGGCGCGCCATTTCGACCACGTGATCCTCGACGACTTCACGTTCTACACGTCGAAGTCGGACGCCGACATCAGGGCGAAGGGCAAGCGCACATGGACGGACTACCGCCTCGCCACCATGCGCAAGGTATCGCAGGACCTGATCATCGACCCGGCGCGGGCAGTCAACAGGAACGTCAAGATCGTCATCAAGTACCCGAACTGGTACGAGCATTTCGAGGGCCTCGGCTTCGACCTCGCGCAGCAGCCCGAGATGTTCGACGGGATCTACGCGGGCACCGAGACGCGCGACCCGGTCATCACCGACCAGCTGCTGCAGCAATACGAGTCGTACAACATCATCCGCTACTACGAGACCCTCCGTAAGGACGGCAAGAATGGCGGCGGCTGGGTCGACACGTATTCGATCCGCTATGTCGACCGCTATGCGGAACAGCTATGGGACACGATGCTCGCGAAGGCGCCCGAGATCACGCTGTTCAACTGGCATCCGGCCGCGCAGGACACGCCGGCCGAAGCGGGCGAGCGTCCGTGGGCCGGGCAGGATACCTCGTTCAATTGGGACCGCATCGTGGCCGACTGGAAGGCCGCGAACCCGGATGCGAAAGCGCCGCCGGGCTGGGGCCTCGCCGCCGGCGCCGCGCTGAAACAGATCGACGCGGTGCTGGACCAGCTGGGCAAGCCCACCGGCATCCCGACCTATCGCCCGGCCAACTCGTCGTCGGCGGAAGACTTCCTGCCCAACTACCTGGGCAATGTCGGCATCCCGATCGCCCTGACCGCGCGCTTCCCGCAGGATGCGCAGACGATCCTGCTCACGCAGGCATCGGCGGCCGATCCGGACATCCTCGACAAAGTGAAACGCCAACTGGAAGCGGGAAAGGCGGTGTTCGTGACGTCCGGCTTCGTCAAGGCGACGCAGGATCCGAAGCGCAAGGACCGCGGCTTCCAGGATCTCGTCGAAGTCTACGCGACGGGGAACCAGGTGCTGCTGAACGACTACTACAACGGCTATGGCGCGGGCAACGGCGAATCGCTGCGCGACGATCCGAAGGTGGCGCCGCGCGACGTGCTGTTCCCGGAGCTGCACTACTTCACGAACGACGCGTGGCCGATCATCCGCGGCGTCGCGGGCGCGCGCGGCTTCCCCGTGCTGCTGATGAACCGGTATTCGAAGGGCGTTCTCTACATCCTGTCCATTCCCAGCAATATCGGCGACCTGTATAGTATGCCGCCAGGCGTGATGAACAGCGTGAAGACCTACCTGATGGCCGACGCGCCCGTCCGCATCGAGGCGCCGGCCGGCGTGAGCCTGTTCACTTACGATAACGGCGCGTACGTCATCCAGTCGTTCCGCGATACGCCGACGACGGTGAAGGTCGTGAAGCACGCGGTGGACGGCAAGGCGCGTCCGGCGGCCGAGACGGTGCCGGGCGCGAGCCGCGACACGGTGAACGAGGTGGTGATTCCGCCCCATAGCTTCCGGGTCTACAAGGGCTAAACAGGTGTATGTACGCATGATGGAGACGCTGTAATGAAGTCGATGAAGCTGGCCCCGGCGGTGGCCCTTGCTCTGGCGTTGCTGGCGGGCCGCGTGACGGCACAACAGCAGGAGCCGTACGTGTGGGACAGCGTGGCGATCGGCGGCGGCGGCTTCGTCACGGCCGTGGTGCCCAGCCGCGCCGCACCGGGTGTTGCATACGCGCGTACCGACGTGGGCGGCGCCTACCGCTGGGATCCGCGCGAACGCCGCTGGACGGCGCTGCTCGACTGGGTGGCGGAAGACCAGACCGGGTACCTCGGCATCGACGCGTTGGCCATCGACCCGCGCGACGCCGACAACATCTGGCTCCTCGCCGGCATCGCCTACCTGAACGGCGGCCGCACCGCGATCCTGCATTCGACGGATGCGGGCAAGACCTTTTCCATCGTCGACGTCTCCAGCCAGTTCAAGACGCACGGGAACGGCATGGGCCGCCAGGATGGCGAGCGTCTCGCCGTCGATCCGGGCAACAGCAAATTGCTCTACGTCGGCACGCGCCGCGACGGCCTGTTCAAGAGTGTCGACGCGGGCCGCACGTGGGCGCGCGTGACGGCGCTGCCGGTGACGTCCACGCCGAACGACGTGGGCCTGACCGTCGTCGTGCCGGACCCCGCCAGCGTGAAGGAGGGCCAGGCGCGCCGCGTGTTCGTCGGCGTGTCGCGCTTCGGCGCCGTCGGCCCGAACCTGTACCGCAGCGACGACGCCGGCACGACGTTCGAACCCGTGGCCGGCGCGCCGGTGGACCTGATGCCCCAGCGCGCGATCCTCGACGGGGCAGGGAACCTCATCGTCACGTTCGCGAACGGCGCCGGCCCGCACCCCGACCGCACCGGGCGCGAGCCGATGGACCGCGGGCAGGTGTGGAAGTACGCGATCGCGAGCGGCGCCTGGACGAACATCACGCCCGCCGGCTGGACGCGGCCGTTCGCCGGCATCAGCGTCGATCCGAAGAATCCGCAGCGCCTCGTCGCGTCGACCATCAACACGTTCCTGCCGCAGGGCGACGCGAAGGGCGACCGCATCTTCCTGTCGAACGACGGCGGCGCCTCGTGGACCGACGTGATCGGCCGCGGTTTCGTGCGCGACGCGGCCGGCGTACCCTGGCTGAAAGGCCACTCGATCCACTGGGCCGGCTCCGTCGAGTTCGACCCGGCCGACACGCACGCCGTCTGGGTCACGTCCGGCAACGGCGTGTTCCGCACCGCGAACATCGATGCGTCGCCCACGACATGGACGTTCACGGTCGACGGCCTGGAAGAGACGGTCCCGCTGGGCTTCGTCAGCATTCCCGGCGGCCCGCTCGTTTCCGCGATCGGCGACATCGACGGCTACCTCCACGACGATCCGTCGCGCCACGGCCGCATCCACGATCCGCAGATCGGCACGACGACGGGCCTCGCCTACGCTCCCAAGGATCCGAGGACGATGGTGCGCGTGGGCGACAGCATGCTCGTCACGCACGACGGCGGCGCCACGTGGACGAAGACCGCGGCCATCAAGGGCAGGCGCGGACAGGTCGCCATCTCGGCCGACGGCGCCGTGATCCTGCATGCGCCCGAAAAGGCGAAGGAGGTCTGGCGCTCGGGCGATGGCGGCGCGACGTGGACTGCCGTCGCGGGCCTCGCGAAGGCCAACCTGCGGCCGGTGGGCGATCCGCTCGACGCGAAGGTGTTCTACGCGTACGACGACACCGCGCTCCTCGCCAGCACCGACGGCGGCGCCTCGTTCGCCCCGCGCGCGAGCCTGCCCGCGGGCGGGTCGCGTCTCGTGCGCGTGGCGCCGGGCCGGGGCGGGGACGTGTGGGTCGCGCTGAAGAACGGCGGTCTCGTACGCTCCGTGGACGGCGGCGCCCACTTCGCGCCGCTGGCGGCCGTGCGCTATTGCGGCGCGGTCGGTTTCGGCAAGGCGGCGCCGGGGCACGACTACCCCGCGGTCTACATCTGGGGCGACGTGAAGGGCGTGCGCGGCATCCACCGTTCCATCGACGGCGGCGCCACCTGGACCCGCATCAACGACGACGCCCACCAGTACGGCGGACCGGGCGACGGCCAGTTCATCGTGGGCGACATGAACCGCTACGGCGTCGTCTACATGAGCACGGCCGGCCGCGGCATCGTCTACGGCAAACCCGCCGCCAACTGAACAACGCTTTTCGACAGCGATTTTTATGACCTCTATCTGTAATCGATTTCATCGGATGATGATCGCACTGGCGCTGGCCGGCGTCGTCTCCACTGCGCTGGCCGCACCCGACCTGGTGCTGCGCTACGACCGCCCGGCCCAGGACAACGACCAGGGCTGGGAAAAGGAAGCGCTGCCGATCGGCAACGGCCGCATCGGCGCGATGGTGTTCGGCGGGCTCGCGCGCGAGCACCTGCAGTTCAACGACATCACCTTGTGGTCGGGCGACGCGAAGGAGACGGGGACGTATCAGCCGTTCGGCGACGTCGTCGTGGACCTGCCCGGGCATGACAGAGATGCGCAAGACTATCGGCGCACGCTCGACATCGCGCGCGCCGTCCACACCGTCACATACACGCACGGCGGCACGCACTTCCGCCGCGAGGCGTGGGCGAGCTATCCGGCGCAGGTGATGGTTCTGCGCCTGACGGCGGACAAGCCGGGCCAGTACACGGGATCGATCGCGCTGTCGGACCGCCACGGCGCGCATCTCGCGTCCAGCAAGGACACGCTGTACGCGACGGGCACGCTGGCCGGCTGGACGCTGCCGAACGAGGCGCCGACGGCCAACACGCTGGACTACGCGAGCCAGGTGCGCGTCGTGAACGAGGGCGGCAAGGCGGCCGTCGAGAACGGCCGCATCGTGTTCACGGGCTGCGACGCGCTGACCGTCATCGTGGGCGCCGGCACCAGTTATGTCGCCGACGCGACGCAGCACTTCCGCGGAGAGCATCCGCTGGCGCGCGTCACGGCGCAGGTTGCGGCCGCGGCCGCGCGTCCCGCCGACCAGCTGCGCACCGAGCACGAACGCGACGTGGCCAGCCTGCTGGGCCGCGTGCGGCTGGACCTGGGCGCGACGGCGGCGGAGCGCAAGGCGCTGCCGACGGACGCGCGCGTGCTGGCGTACACGAAGGACGGCAACGACCCGGAGCTGGAAGCGCAGTACTTCCAGTACGGCCGCTACCTGCTGGCGTCCAGCTCGCGCGGTTCGCTGCCCGCGAACCTGCAGGGCCTGTGGAACAACAGCCTCACGCCGCCGTGGCGCTCGGACTACCACACGAACATCAACGTCCAGATGAATTATTGGCCGGCCGAGGTGACGAATCTGTCCGAGATGGCCAAGCCGTTCTTCGGCTTCGTGACGAGCGTGGCGCCCGTGTGGCGCCAGGCGACGGCGGCGGAATTCAAGGCTAGAGATGGTAAGCCGGTGCGCGGCTGGACCCTGCGCACGGAATCGAACCCGTTCGGCGGCATGAGCTATACCTGGAACAAGACGGGCAACGCGTGGTACGCCCAGCACTTCTGGGAACACTACGCGTTCACGCAGGACAAAGCGTTCCTGGCAAACGTCGCGTACCCGATGATGAAGGAAGCGAGCGCGTTCTGGCAGGACTACCTGAAGGAACTGCCGGACGGCCGCCTCGTCGCGCCGCAGGGATGGTCGCCCGAGCACGGCCCCATCGAGGACGGCGTCACGTACGACCAGGAGATCGTCTGGGACCTGTTCAACAACACGGTGGAAGCGGCGGACGTGCTCGGCGTCGACAAGCCGCTGCGCGACAAGCTCGCCCGCATGCGCGACCGGCTCGCGGCGCCGAAGGTCGGCAGCTGGGGCCAGCTGCTCGAGTGGCTCGACGAGAAAAAGGATCCGGTGCTGGACACGCCGGGCGACACGCACCGCCACGTATCGCATTTGTTCGCGCTGTTCCCGGGCCGCCAGATCAGCCCCGCGCGCACGCCTCTGCTTTCCGCCGCCGCGAAGCGCACGCTGGAAGCGCGCGGCGATGCGGGCACCGGCTGGTCGATGGCGTGGAAGATGGCGTTCTGGGCGCGCCTGTACGACGGCGACCACGCCTACAGGATGCTGCGCGGTGTGCTGGCCAGCCCCGGCGCGCGCGCGGCCCAGCAGGCCAGCGCCGGCTCGGAGCAACTGAATGCCGGCGGCACGTATCCGAACCTGCTGGATGCGCATCCGCCGTTCCAGATCGACGGCAATTTCGGCGCGACCGCCGGCATCGCGGAGATGCTGCTGCAGTCGCAGGCCGGCGCGATCGAGCTGCTGCCGGCGCTGCCGTCGGCGTGGCCGGATGGTGAAGTGAAAGGCCTGCGCGCGCGCGGCGGATTCGAGGTCGACATGCGCTGGACGCGCGGCCGTCTCGTCGATGCCGTCGTGCGCCGGGTAGCAGGCAGCGGTGCCGCGACCGTGCGCTATGGCGCGCGCACCGTCGCGGTGAAACTGCGTCCGGGCGACAGCGTGCGGCTGGACGCGGCACGGTTTTGAGGAGTTCAGAGGCAGACCCCGAGAGGTCGTCTCTTTGCAGTGAAGGGCACCGTCATTCGATGGGCCCTGTTGTCAGCCAAGAGGAGATGTAAATGTATCAGTTCAAGAAAACAGCCATCGCCGTGGCCGTAACGCATGTCGCGTTGCTGGCCGGCGGGATGGCGGCCGCGCAGACCGGGCCCGGGGCGCCGACGGCAAGCAATGTCGTCGTCGTGACGGGCCAGCGCGCCGCGCTCGATTCGGCGCAGGCGCTCAAGCGCGATGCCGACGAGATGGTCGATTCGATCGTCGCGGACGACATCGGCAAGCTGCCGGACCGTTCGATCACGGAAGTGCTGCAGCGCGTGGTCGGCGTCACCATCGACCGCACGATGTCGAAGGGCGACCCGGAGCACTACTCGGTGGAAGGCTCGGGCGTCACGATCCGCGGCCTGTCGTACACCCGTTCGGAGCTGAACGGCCGCGATTCGTTCTCGGCCAACGGCGGCCGCTCGCTCAACTTCGAGGACGTCCCGCCGGAGCTGATGGCCGGCATCGACATCTACAAGAACCCGTCGGCGGAACAGATCGAAGGCGCCATCGGCGGCCTCGTGAACCTGCGCACGGCGATGCCGTTCGACTTCAAGGGCCGCAAGATGGCCGCGTCGCTGCAGGACACGTATTCGGAACTGAAGAAGGGCAAGCGCCAGCCGTCCGGCTCCTTCATGTTCTCCGACCGCTGGAAGACCGGCTTCGGCGAGATCGGCGCCCTGGTCGACTACGCGTATTCGGAGAGCGGCACCCGTACCGACGCGTTCCAGGTCGAACCGTATTACCAGCGCAGCGACGTGGTCGCCGGCCAGAACGTGTGGGTGCCGAAAGGCTCGCAGTACCGCACGCTGAACTTCGACCGCAAGCGCCAGGGCCTCTACGGTGCGCTGCAATGGAAGCGGGACGCGAACCTGCAGTCGTCGCTCACGTACTTCAAGTCGAAGTACCGCATGCAGTGGGACGAGCAGGCGATCTTCTCGTCCGCCAGCCCGTACAACATCGGCGTCACGAACGGCACCTACGGCACCAACGGCCAGCTGCTGACCGGCACCTTGACCGACGCCACCGACAAGGGCATCGATTTCGGCGCCGACACCCGCGCCGCCAACCGCAAGTCGCAGACGACCGACATCTCGTGGCACCTGATGTGGCGTCCGAACAGCGACTGGCAGTTCGACACCGACGTGCAGCGCGTGCGCGCGACGAGCAACAGCTTCGACTCGACCGTCGCCACGGCCGTCAAGATGCCGTACGAGAACGTGGACCTGTCCGGCTCCGTGCCGAAGCTGACGTTCGACGACGTCCAGACCGCCTACCTGGCCAATCCGGCCAATTACTACTGGGCGTTCACGCAGGAACACTTCGACGACAGCCATGCCGGCGAATGGGCGTGGAAGACCGATGCGAAGTACACGTTCGACCATCCGGTCCTGCGCGACGTGCGCTTTGGCGTGCGCCTGACGAAGGCCGATTCGACGACGACGAACTCGAACCCGAGCTTCAACTGGGCGGCGATCACGCAGCCGTGGCAGTCGGACACGGGCGGCCAGCTCGCGTACCTGAGCGATCCGCGCTTCTCGAACCAGACGCAGGTCCACCAGTTCACGAACTTCTTCAACAATAACACCCCGGTCCCGTCCCTCGTGTTCCCGAACGTGGCGCTGGCCACGGGCTACCCGGGCAGCTATGCCACGCTGCACAGCTACCACGACATCCTGTGCCAGCAGGCGAACCAGGCGAACGGCACGACCAACCCGTGCACGCCGTGGTCGCCCGCGACGTTCGGCACCGACCCGGCCGGCACCAACGACCTGTCCGAGCGTACCGGCGCGTTCTACACGCAGCTGCGCTTCGGCTTCGACGACCTGAAGTACCCGATCGACGGCAACATCGGCGTGCGCTATGTGCAGACGCTGCTGAAGGCGCACGGCTACACGGTGTTCAATCCGAACATCACGCAGCCGGCCGAGGGCACGACGGTCGTCGGTCCGGAAATCCCGAACATCGCGGCATTCTCGACGCGCCAGGACTTCGACAACCACTACCACAATGTGCTGCCGAGCCTGAACCTGCGCATGAAGGCGACCGACAAGCTGCAGTTCCGCTTCGCCGCCGCGATGGGCATCTCGAAGCCGGACTATTCGCAGCTGCAGAGCTACACGACCCTGTCGGAAAACGTCGACCAGACCACGACCGGCAACGTCGTCACCGTGAACAACGTCGGCCTGACGGGCACGGGCACCGGCAATCCGAAGCTGCGTCCGGTGCAGTCGCGCCAGGTCGACCTGTCGGCGGAGTGGTATTTCGCGCCGGCCGGTTCGCTGACGATGGCCGTCTTCAACAAGCAGTTGAAGGACATCATCATCAACCAGTCCTACGGCTACAACGTCGCGGGCGTGACGGGCACGCCGTACACGTTCACGGTCACGGGCCCGGTCAACGGCGCGCGCGGCCATGCGCGCGGCATGGAGATCGCGTACCAGCAGTATTTCGACAAGCTGCCGGGCTGGATGTCGGGCTTCGGCGTCCAGGCGAACTACACGTACGTGGACAGCAAGGAAGACCTGTACCATCCGGTCAACTCGGCGTTCTGCACGGGCAGCTCGAACGGCGCGGATAACCTGAACCTGAACCAGAACGGCTGCGACACCAACGGCGCGACCTTCGGCAACCTGCCGCTGCAGAACCTGTCGAAGAACGCCTACAACCTGGCCCTGTTGTACGACAAGGGCAAGGTCTCGGCGCGCCTCGCGTGGGCATGGCGTTCGAAGGCACTGCAGAACGTGAACGTCAACGGCACGAACGGCACGGACGGCCGCCGCGTCGACCCGGCCACGGGCACGACGCAGACGGTCGCGTGGGCGTTGCCGACGTGGTCGGACAGTTATGGCCAACTGGATGGTTCGTTCTTCTACAATATCAACGAGCAGCTGTCGCTCGGCGTGGAAGCGCAGAACCTGACCAACTCGAAGTACCGACAGCTGATGCAGCAGTCGATCGGCATGATGACCCGCGCGGTCTTCGTGTCCGGCCGCCGCTACACGGCGTCGCTGCGCTATTCGTTCTAAGCGCATCACGGACGGGCGGCCGCGCATTTTCGACACTGGCCGCCCGTTTTTACAACCACCGCGACCGAAGGAGACCCGTTCGCATATGAAATCCATGTCCTTCCGCCTGCTGGCCGCCGGCCTGCTCGCCGCCACCACCTGCCACGCCGCGTACGCCGCGTCCGAACTGCCCCGCATCGTGGGCAAGGACGGCCGCTACGCGCTGATGGTCGACGGCGCCCCGTTCCTGATCCTGGGTGGCCAGGCCCACAACTCCAGCAACTACCCGGCCGCGCTGCCGAAGGTCTGGGCCGCCATGAAGGACGTGCATGCGAACACGCTGGAGATTCCCGTCGCGTGGGAACAGATCGAGCCGAAGGAAGGGACCTTCGACTTCAGCTACGTCGACAAGCTCGTGCAGCAGGCACGCGAGCACAAGACGCGCCTCGTGCTGCTGTGGTTCGGCACCTGGAAGAATACCGGCCCGGCATACGCGCCGGAATGGGTCAAGTTCGACAACAAGCGCTTCCCGCGCATGATCGACAAGGACGGCAAGACGAGCTACTGCCTGTCGCCGTTCGGCGAAGCCACGCTGGCCGCCGACAAGAAAGCCTTCGTCGCGCTGATGGAGCATATTAAAAAGATCGACTCGGACAAGCGCACCGTGATCATGGTGCAGGTCGAGAACGAAGTGGGCACCTATGGCGTCGCGCGCGACTACGCGGCGCGCGCCCAGGCCGCGTTCCAGCAGCCGGTGCCGGCCGCCGTCCTCGCGCACCAGCCGCCGCCCGCGGGCCGGGCGAAGCAGGGTTCGTGGAGCGAAGTGTACGGCGACTACGCCGACCAGTATTTCCATACGTGGGCCATCGCCAGCTACATCGAAGACATCGCCAAGGCCGGCCGCGCCGTGTACGACCTGCCGATGTACGTGAACAATGCGCTGCGCGCGCCGGTGCTGGACAAGCCCGCGCCGCCGTGGAAGGCGGACTTCGCCTCCGGCGGCCCGACGTACGACGTCCTCGGCATCTATAAGGCGGCCGCGCCGCACATCGATTTCGCCGGCCCGGACATCTACATGCCGGAGTCCAGCAACGTGAGCGCCACGCTGCAGCTGTTCCAGCGCCCGGACAATCCGCTGATGGTGCCGGAGATGGGCAATGCGGCGGGCTATGCACGCTACGTCTACCAGATCATCGGCAAGGGCGCATTGGGCGTCGCGCCGTTCGGCTTCGACTACGCCATGTACAGCAACTATCCGCTGGGTTCGAAGTACACGGACAAGCGCATGATCGAGCCGTTCGCGAAAGTCTACGACGTGTTCGCGCCGATGCAGCGCGTGTGGGCGAAGTGGGCGTACGAAGGCCGCACGTACGGCGTCGCGGAAGGCGACGACCGCAAGCCGCAGACCGTGGCCATGAACGGCTGGAACGCGCACCTGTCGTTCCGCGAATTCCAGTTCGGCGAGCGCGAATACCTGAAGGACAAGAACGAATACGCGGAAGGCACGGACCAGCCGTCCGGCGGCGCCGCGATCGCGCAGATCGGCCCGGACGAATTCGTGATCGTGGGCCAGCAGATCCGCGTGAAGTTGTCCGGCACCGGTCCGAATGCCGGCAAGCCCACGGGTTATGCGCGGGTGGAAGAAGGTCGCTTCGACGCCGACGGCAAGTGGGTCATGGAACGGAACTGGAATGGGGACCAGACCGACTATGGCCTGAACCTGCCGGCGATGCCGACGGTGTTGAAGGTGAAGATGGGGTCGTACTAAAACAAACAATACCTCGCGGCGGTGCATAATCGTCGTCGTTCCCGCGAAAGCAGGAACCCATGCTGCGCGTCTTGAGCCGATTCAGTATGGATTCCCGCGTGCGCGGGAATGACGGCGTTAGCGGCGTCGCTTTACTCTAGGAGACAATCATGCAATTAACGCGAATCGCAGCCGCCGCGCTGCTGCTGGCCGCAGGCGGCCACGCCCTCGCGGGCACCGTCCAGAAGACCGCCACCGGCATCGACGTGCGTCCGGACGCCGGTCCGGCGAAGCTCGTGCGCCTCGAGGTGATGGCCGATAACATCGTCCACGTCGTCAAGCTGGACCAGGAAGGCAAGCAACTGACACCGTCGCTGATGACGGTCGCCAAACCGTGCAACAGCTGCGCGTTCACGGTCGCCGACGGCAAGGATGCCGTGACGCTGAAGGCCCAGAAGATCTCGGCGCAGGTGTCGCTGAAGGATGGCCAGGTCCGTTTCTTCGACGCGGCCGGCAAGGCATTCCTGACGCAAGCGGCGGAGACCATCACGCCGATCCAGGTGGGCGGCAAGCCCTACCTCGCGATCAAGGAAGGCTTCAACTACGGCACGAAGGATGCGTTCTACGGCCTGGGCCAGCACCAGAACGCGCAGATGAACTACAACGGCGAAGACGTCCTGCTGCAGCAGCACAACATGATCGCGTCGGTGCCGTTCGTCGTCTCGGACAGGAACTACGGCCTGCTGTGGGACCAGAACTCGATCACGCGCTTCGGCGATTCGAAGCCGTACGCGTGGCTGTCGCGCGACCTGAAGCTGACGGACGAGCAGGGCAAGCCGGGCGGCCTGACGGCGCGCTACTACATCGACGGCAAGCTCGCGCTGACCCGGCAAGAGAAGGACATCGCCTACCAGTTCCTGAAGGACGTGGAGGAGTTCTGGCCGAAGGAGCTCCCGTCGATGAAGGCGCTGGGCGGCAAGAACGTGAAAGTCGTGTGGGACGGCGCGATGGCGAGCCCTAAAGCGGGCGTGCACAAGATGCAGCTGTACGCGTCGGACTACGCGACGCTCACCGTCGACGGCAAGCAGGTCATGGACGTGTGGCGCCAGGGCTGGAACCCGTGGTACCACAACTTCGAGGTGAAGTTCGCGCCGAACAAACCCGTCAAGCTGCACCTGGAATGGAAGCCGTCGGGCGGCATGATCGCGATGACGCACAACGATCCGCTGCCGGCACCGGAGCGGCATTCGCTGACGATGTCGTCGGAGATCGCCGAAGCCGTCAACTACTATGTGATCAGCGGCGACAGCATGGACAACGTCATCGGCGGCTACCGCACGCTGACGGGCCAGCAGCCGATGATGCCGAAGTGGGTGTACGGCTTCTGGCAGTCGCGCCAACGCTACGAGACGCAGCAGCAGCTGCTGGACACGGTGTCCGAGTACCGCAAGCGCGGCTGGCCGCTGGATAACATCGTGCAGGACTGGTTCTACTGGCCGGAAGACGGCTGGGGTTCGCACGACTTCGACAAGGTCCGCTTCCCGGATCCGAAGGGCATGGTCGACGAAGTGCACAAGCAGCACGCGCATATCATGATCTCCATCTGGGGCAAGTTCTACGCCAATACCGACAACTACAAGGAACTGGCGGCGAAGGGCCACATGTGGACGAAGAACGTCGAGGACGGCGCGCTGGACTGGGTCGGCAAGGGCTACAAGAACAGCCACTACGATCCGTACACCCAGGAAGCGCGCGACATCTACTATCGCCAGATGAAGGACAAGCTGGTGGCCAAGGGCTTCGACGCCTGGTGGATGGACAACACCGAGCCTGACGTGCTGTCGAATTCGCGCCTGGAAGACTTCAAGAAGCTGATCGGGCCGACCGTCTACGGTCCGGGCGAGATCACGTTCAACCCGTACAGCCTCGTGCACTCGGGCGGCATGATCGAAGGCCTGCGCCGCGACCAGCCGGACAAGCGCCAGTTCATCCTGTCGCGTTCGGGCTTCGCCGGCATCCAGCGCAACTCGGTCGCCGTGTGGAGCGGCGACACGGCCGGCCGCTGGAACAACCTGTACGACCAGATCGCATCGGGCGTGAACTTCTCGATGTCCGGCATCCCGAACTGGACGCACGACATCGGCGGCTATGCGCAGGAGAACCGCTTCCAGTACGGCGACGTGGGCTCCGCGCAGGAAAACCGCGCCACGACGGGCGGCCAGGCCAAGCCGGAAGACATGAAGGAATGGCGCGAGCTGAACCTGCGCTGGTTCCAGTTCGGCGCGTTCTCGCCGCTGTTCCGCTCGCACGGCGAAGTCGTGAAACGCGAGATCTACAACATCGCGGCCGGCGACGACGCGATGCGCGATTCGATGGTGGGCTACCTGAAGCTGCGCTACCGCCTGATGCCGTACATTTATTCGATGGCGGCCGACACGCACTACGCCAACGGCACCATGATGCGCGGCCTCGTGATGGACTTCCCGAAGGACGACAAGGTCAAGGATATCAAGGACCAGTACCTGTTCGGCCACGCGCTGATGGTGGCGCCGGTGACGTCGTACGGCGCGCGCGAGCGCACCGTCTACTTCCCGGCGGGCGCGGACTGGTATGACTTCGACACCGGCAAGCGCTACGCGGGCGGCACCAGCGCGAAGGTGGATGCTCCGTTGAACCGCATCCCCGTGTTCGTGCGCGCGGGCGCCGTGATCCCGACCGGTCCGGTCACGCAGTATGTCGACGAGAAGCCGGACGCACCGATCGTGCTGCAGGTCTATGCCGGTGCCAACGGCCAGGCGAGCCTGTACGAGGACGACGGCGTGACCAATGCGTACGAGCGCGGTGAGTTCAGCCGCATCCCGTTCAGCTACGACGACAAGACGGGCACCGTCACGATCGGTGCCCGCAGCGGCCAGTACAAGGGCATGCCGCAGACGCGCCAGATCAAGGTGCGCGTGCTGCGTGCCGGCGTGGCGACGAGCGCGGACATGGATGCGGCCGACAAGACCGTGACCTATGACGGCAAGCCCGTCACCGTGAAGCTGTGACACGGGGACTCCCGTTTGCGCTGACGCTCGCGCTGGCCGGTTCGGCCAGTGCGGCATCGCCGCGCGCGACGCCGGTGGACGCGCAGGCGGACGCCCGCACGCGAGCGGAATACACGTGGCTCGTGCAGACCTGGGGCCGGCAGACCATCGCCGGCCAGCAGGACCTGACGTGGAACGACAGCGTCGACATGGCGCGCCGCGTGTTCGACGATACCGGCAGGTATCCGGCGCTGATGGGCTTCGACTTCATGAACACGTGGCAGGAGGGCGATGGTTCGCACCAGGTCGATGAAGCCATCGCCTGGGCGCGCCGCGGCGGCCTCGTGACGTTCTGCTGGCACTGGCGCGACCCGTCGGCGCGCGCGGGCACGCAGGGCAACTTCTATGCGCGCGAGCCGGATGCGCGCAAGAACACGGCGTTCACGATCCCCGTGCGCGATGGCCGGCTCGATACGTCCAGCCCCGCGGGCCGGCAGATCGACGCCGACATCGACCGCGTGGCCGTGGAACTCGGCAAGCTGCAGGCGGCCGGCGTGACGGTGCTGTGGCGGCCGTTGCACGAAGCGTCGGGCAGCAACGACGACGGCTGGTTCTGGTGGGGTCGCAGGCGCGCGGACGGCGTGTCGAATGCCGAGGCCTACAAACTGCTGTACCGGCACATGTTCGACCGGCTCGTGCGCGAGCATGGCCTGCACAACCTGATCTGGGTGTGGAATGGCCAGGACGCGGGCTGGTATCCGGGCGACGACGTCGTCGACATCGCCGGTTACGACGTGTACGATGAGCGCGACCGCAAGACGTACCGGTCGCAGATCGACACCTACCGCCGCATGGCCGCCATCGGCCCCGCGACGAAACCCGTGGCCATGACCGAGAACAGCTACATTCCGGATCCCGACAACATGCGGCGCGACGGCGCGCGCTGGCTGTGGTTCCTGACTTGGAACGACGGCCGCGCGCCCGCCGGCACGTCCGACAAGGACAATTTCTGGACCGGCGATTATTACAACAACGCGGCGCACAAGACGAAGGTGTATCGCCACCCCGACGTGATCACCCTCGACGAGCTGCCCGCATTTCTGAAAGCTCCCCAATGAAACGACTGACCAAGACTTTCGTGCTGGCCGCGCTGCTCCATGCCGGCCTCGCGTGCGCGGCCGTGGCCGTGGCGCCCAGCGACAAGCACCTGCTGTACACGGGCCGCATCGACTTCGCCCAGCCGGACGCGCCCGTCATCACGTGGCCGAACACGGCCATCGCCGGCAACTTCACGGGTACCTCGCTGTCCGTCACGCTGGACGACGAGAAGGGCAAGAACTACTTCAACGTCTTCATCGACGGCGACACGGCCAGCCCGCTGATCATCGAAGCAAGCCAGGGTTCGAAGAAGTACGACGTGATCGCGGGACTCGCTCCGGGCAAGCACAGCTTCCTGATCACCAAGCGCACGGAAGGCGAGGAGGGCGCGACCGTGTTCCGCGGTCTCGAACTGGCGGACGGCGGCCAGATGCTGGCGCCGCCCGCCCGTCCCAAGCGCCGCATCGAATTCTTCGGCGATTCCATCACGAGCGGCATGGGCGACGAAGCCCCGCTGAACGGCCGCGACGACGTGGGCCGCGACAAGAACAGCTACCTGTCGTACGCGGGCATCACGGCGCGCGCCCTGAACGCGGAACTGCACCAGACGTCGCAGAGCGGCATCGGCGTGATGATCAGCTGGTTCCCGTTCACGATGCCGGACTTCTACGACCAGCTGAGCGCCGTCGGCAACAACGACACGCGCTGGGATTTCGCGCGCTGGACGCCGGACGTCGTCGTCATCAACCTGCTGCAGAACGACCGCTGGCTGATCGGCGACCGGCACCAGCTGCAGCCGGAGCCGGACGACGCGGGCCGCATCGCCGCGTACGAGACGTTCGTCAAGCGCATCCGCCAGCTGTACCCGAAGGCCTACATCGTGTGCGCGCTGGGCAGCATGGATGCGACGAAGCCGGGATCGCAGTGGCCGGGCTATATCAAGTCGGCGGTGGAAGACATGCGCAAGGGCGGCGACCAGCGCATCGATACCGTGTTCTTTCCGTTCACCGGCTACGGGCAGCATCCGCGCCTGAAGCACCAGCGTGACAATGCGGGGATCCTGACGGCGTTCATCAAGAAGAAGATGAACTGGTGAAACGGTCGTTCCCGCGAAAGCGGGAACCCATGCTGACTGCGCGAAGTCGACTCTGTGTAGCCAACGAGGTCGAAATGAATAACGTAGTTAGCATACTCAGTATGGATTCCCGCTTGCGCGGGAATGACGATGCTATTGTGCGCGAAGGCGGGAACCCAGGTTCTGCTTGCGTCACGTCGGCACAAGAAAACTTGGGCCCCCACTTGCCCGGGGGCGACGTTAGTGGAGCCGGGGATGTCCCACGTCAGCGCAGGAGCGCTTGCAGCGCGGCCGCCACGTACACGAGCGGCGCGTTCCAGTTGATCGCGATCTCGTTGCTGGCGTAGCTGCAGCCATGGTCCAGGTACGACAGGGCCGGCTGCTTCGATGCGTACGACACGCCCTTGCAATCCTTGGCGTCCTGCTGGCCCGGATTCGGACCGCCCGCGAGCCAGCCCGGGACCGGCGCCGCGATGCCGTCCGCTTCCGACGGGCGGTGGTGCGGATGCATGGTCGAGCGGGAGCCGAAGCCCGTCACATAGCTGATGCCGAGCGGATTGCGGCCCAGCGTGTAGTCGAGCGCCGACTGCGCCGCGTTCAGGTAGTCGGCCTTGTTCGTGAGGCGGTAGGCCTGCACGAGCATCATGGCCTGGTTCAGCAGCACGGCGTTGCTGCCCCAAACGAAGTCGGACTTCGCCAGCGACAGCCGCGCCGGCGACGCCTGCCAGCGTGCCAGCAAGGTGTCGGCCGCCGCGAGGATCTGCTTGCGGGCGGCGTCCCCGTCCCGCGGATTCTTCAGGCGCGCGCCCTGCTGCGCGAGCGAGATCCAGCCGAGCGGGCGCACGTCCGACCAGCCGGGTTCCGTCTGCACGCCCGCCGCCGGCGCAAGGGCGCGTGCGCGGTACTCGTCCTTGCCGGTCGCGATGTACAGCTCGGCCGCGGCCCACGAGAATTCGTCGTCGACCTTCTCGTCGCCGTAGGTGCCCGTCTGGATGTCGGCCGGCTGGCGATACAGCACGGCCGGATGGTCGATCGCCCAGCGCCACGCGCGCTCCGCCGCGGCCAGGTAGCGCTGCGACCGGCCCGGCGCCTTGGCGTCGAACGGCGCCAGCACGCGGCTTGCCTTCGCCATCACGGCCGCGAAGTCGAGGGCCGCGGCCGTCGTCTTTTGCACGACGTAGCGCGGCGCCGTCGCGCGGTGCGGCATCACCATGCCGTCGAAGCTCTTGTTCGTCAGCTTGTGATAGACGCCGCCGTCGTCCGGGTCCTGCATCGTGATCATCCAGTCGAGGTTCCACTGCACCTCGTTCAACAGGTCGGGCACGCCGTTGCCGGACTCCGGCAAGTTGACGGCGAGCTTGTCGAACCAGGCCGGGAAGTGTTCGTACGCCGCCAGCAGCGTGTACGTGCTGATGCCGGAGTTGACGATGTATTTGTTATAGTCGCCCGCGTCGTACCAGCCTTTCGGGCTCGAGATCACGGTGCCCGCCGGGCGCCTGGGCGAGGCGGCCGATTCGTGCACGAGCACCTTGTCGTCCGGATGGCCCAGCGGCCGCGCGTACGGCCCCGCGACGCGCGCGTCCAGCGCGATGCTCGCGCGGTTCAGCGTGTAGGCCCGGATGGCGCCGGCGTCCAGCGCGCGATACGGTTCGGCGCCGATCGCGAAGACCGGCGAATCCGGCTGGCCCGCCACCGTCACGCGGTAGCTGCCGGCCGTGCGCAGGCCGGAAAAGTCGGCGATGCGCACGCGCTCGCCCGATGCGTCCCACGTCGCGGCCGGGCCCAGCGTCCCTTCGAACACGGCCTTGCCGCTGCTGGCGTCGACGACCTTGAAGCGCTCGTTCGCGCCGGCCGGCACGACGGCCAGCTTCTGTGCGGCCGGCAGGAAGCCGAGCTGGTTCACTTCGATGCCGGCCGCTGCGTGTGCGGTGCCGGTTGCGAGCAGGGCGGCAACGGCGAGGGCGGTGGGAAGGCGCGGGCGCGACGAATACATGCTGTCTCCTTGGATCTTATGGAATTGAAATCGATTTCATCCTACCCCGCCCGCGAAAGTAAAGTCAATCATCCAATCGCGCGGAACGCCCGTCAATACGGGCGCCGTTCATTTCGGCACGGTGCGCGACCGGCGCGCGGCGGGTCGGCGACGACGGCGCGCGGCACGGCGAGGACGGGCGCGATCATCACGGCGGCAAGGGCAACGGCGAGGCGTTTCCGCATGCGGATTTCCTTTCGTTGAGCGGAGGTCGAACCATGCGATCATAAATCGTTCCCGGGCCCGTTGCCCGCTTCCGCCCATCCGGTCGATAATGCATCCATCGAACCAATTACGGAGACAGCCTTGAAACCATCCATCCTCCTGTGCGCACTGGCACTCGCCTTCGGCAGCGCCGGCGCTGCGCCGGCCGACCGCTTCGACGTCGCCGTCACGGTCGACGACCTGCCTTCGCACGGTTCCAAGCCGGCCGACATCAGCCGCGCCGACATCGCGCGCTCGCACATCGCGACGTTCAGGGCGCACGGCGTGCCCGAGGCGTGGGGCTTCGTCAATGCCGTGGCCCTCGGCACGGAGGCGGACAGCGCCGCCGCGCTGGACGTGTGGCGCAAGGCCGGCTACCCGCTCGGCAACCACGGCTACACCCACATGGGCCTGTCGCAGGCGGCGTCGCTGGACGCCTGGGAAGAAGACGTGCGCAAGAACGAACCCGTACTGCAAAAATACATGGCCGGCAAGGACTGGCACGTGTTGCGCTACCCGTTCCTCGACGCGGGCGGCAAGGGCGCGCGCCACGACGATGCGCTGGCGTGGCTGAAGGCGCGCGGCTACCGCGTCGCGGACGTGACCCTCGGCTTCGACGACTGGGCCTACACGGAGACGTACGCGCGCTGCGTGGCGAAGGGCGACCAGGCTGCGATCGACGGCATGAAGGCAAGCTACTACCGCCGCATCGACCAGCAACTGGCGCGCACGAAGGCGATGTCGCAGCGCGTGTACGGCCGCATGATCCCGCAGGTGCTGCTGACGCACATGGGCGCCTGGAGCGCGGCCACCCTGCCGGAAGTGATGAAGCGCCTGGACGCGGCCGGCGCGCATTACGTGACGCTGGACCAGGTGCAGTCCGACGCGGCCTACCGAACCCCGAGTCCGGGTGCCGGCAACGGCGCGATGATCGAGCGGCGCGCGCAGGATGCGGGCATCGACCTGGCAGGGCTGCCGGCCGTCGAACCGGTCGGCAATCTCGACGCCCTGTGCCGCTGATCCGACCGCCGGCACGTTGATTCGTGCGCGGGAACGGCCGAAAAAAAGGTATATCTGCAATGTAGACATTTTGGCATTCAGATTCGACCTTAGTTTCGGGGAGGCACATGGAATTCCAGCGCGCTGCGCCAGCAAGCGCCATGCAGGATGCGCTGCGCGCCGCCGGCGCCCAGGCGGCCCACATCGGCGACCTGTGGAACGGTACGCTGGCGCTCTGCACCTTCGTGTTCGTGGCCATCGTCGTCGCGACGATCATCGCCGTCTGGTGCGCGCCCGACGCGGACGCCGCCACCCGGCCCGACACGTCGTCCCTGGAAGGTCCCGAGCGGCGCATCTGGCACCGCATCGGCTGGGCCACCGCCGCGTGCATCGTGGGCCTGCTCGCGCTGCTGGCGGCCGATGCGTTCACGAGCCGCGCGCTGGCGCGGCTGCCCCTGCGCGATGCCGTCGACATCGAACTGGTCGGCCACCAGTGGTGGTGGGAAGCGCGCTACCGCGATGCGGACGGGGCCCGTGAATTCACGACGGCGAACGAGCTGACGATTCCCGTCGGCCGGCCCGTCATCGTCACGCTGCGCGCCGATGACGTGATCCATTCGCTGTGGATCCCGAACCTGGCGGGCAAGAAGGACATGATCCCGGGCCGCACGGCCACCCTGCGGCTGCGTGCCGACCACGCCGGCACCTACCGCGGGCAGTGCGCCGAATTCTGCGGTCTCGAACATGCGCTGATGGCGCTGCTCGTGCACGCGGTGCCGTCCGACCAGTACGAGACCTGGGCCGCGCACCAGCGCCGGCCGGCGTCCGACCCGGCGGATGCCGCCGCGCGCCGCGGCCGCGACGTGTTCCTGAACGCGAATTGCGCGCGCTGCCACGCGATCGCGGGCACGCGGGCGCAGGGAAGCATCGCGCCGGACCTCACGCACCTCGCGTCGCGCCGGACCATCGGCGCCGGCATGTTCCCCAACAACCGCGGCCACCTCGCAGGCTGGATCAGCGATCCGCAGGCGCTCAAACCGGGCGTGAACATGCCGGCCAACACCTTGCCCCCCGACGACCTGCAAGCCCTGCTGGCTTACCTGGAGACCCTCCGATGAAAGTATCCGATCCACGCTTCGTTCCGCCGGCCGACCCGGCCGCCGCCACGGCGCTGGAACGCACCTGGCGCGACCCGCCCGGACTGTACGGCTGGTTCGCCGCGATCAACCACAAGACGATCAGCAAGCGTTTCATGGTCACGACCATGATCTTCTTCCTGCTGGGTGGCGTGCTCGCGCTGCTGATCCGCCTGCAGCTGGCGCAGCCGAACGCCGGCATCGTCACACCGGAGATGTACAACCAGTTCTTCACGATGCATGGGTCGACGATGATGTTCCTGTTCGCCGTCCCCGTCATGCAGGCCGTCGCCACTTACCTCGTGCCGCTGATGATCGGCGCGCGCAGCCTCGCGTTCCCGCGCCTGAACGCCTACGCGTACTGGATCTTCACCATGGGCGGCATCATGCTGTACGCCGCCTTCTTCGCGGGCGCCGGGCCGGACGCCGGCTGGTTCGCGTACGTGCCGCTGTCCAGCCTGCGCTATTCGCCCGGCAAGGGCGTGGACTTCTGGGCCCAGATGATCACGTTCACGGAACTCTCCGGCCTGATGGAGGCGATCGTCATCATCGCGACCATCCTCAAGCTGCGCGCCCCCGGCATGAGCCTGAACCGCATGCCGCTGTACGTGTGGGCCATGCTCGTGACGTCGTTCATGGTGCTGTTCGCGCTGCCGGCCGTCATGCTGGCCAGTACCGCGCTGATCACCGACCGCCTCGTCGACACGCAGTTCTACAATCCCGAAAAGGGCGGCGATGCGCTGCTGTGGCAGCACCTGTTCTGGTTCTTCGGCCATCCCGAGGTCTACCTGATCTTCATTCCGCCGCTGGGCTTCATCTCCGCGATCGTCGCGACCTTCTCGCGCCGGCCCGTCGTCGGCTACCCGGCGATGGTGCTGGCGCTCGTGACGACCGCGTTCCTCGCGTTCGGCCTGTGGGTGCACCACATGTTCGCGACCAACCTGCCGGAGCTGGGCAAGACGTTTTTCACGGCGGCGAGCCTCGTCATCGCCGTGCCGACCGCGGTGCAGATCTTCTGCTGGATCGCCACGCTGGGCAGCGGCCGGGTTTACGTCAGGACGCCGCTGCTGTTCGTGCTGGCGTTCTTCTTCATCCTCGTCATGGGCGGGCTGACCGGACTGATGCTGGCATCCGTGCCGCTCGACACGCAACTGCACGACAGCTTCTTCGTCGTCGCGCACCTGCACTACGTGCTGCTGGGCGGCGCCGTCTTCCCGCTGTTCGGCGCGTTCTATTTCTGGTTCCCCAAGTTCACGGGACGCATGCTGGGCGAACGCCTGGGCCGCTGGAATTTCTGGCTGTTCTTCATCGGCTTCAACGTGTCCTTCTTCCCGATGCACCTGCTCGGCCTGTGGGGCATGCCGCGCCGCGTGTACACGTATCCGGCCGAGATGGGGTGGGGCGACCTGAACCTCCTGTCCAGCATCGGCGCCGCGACGATCGGCATCAGCATGCTGCTATTCCTCGTGAACGTCGCGCACAGCCTGCGCAAAGGCCCGATGGCCGGCCCCGATCCGTGGGGGGCCGGCACGCTCGAATGGAGCGTCCCCTCGCCGCCGCCGATGGGCAATTTCGACGTCATCCCCGTGGTGCATGGGCGCTATCCGTTGTGGCAGCCGCAGGTCGAACCGACGCACGTCAGCGGCATGTCGAACGACTGGCGCGAAGTCCTCGTCACGACCGTGGCCGACGCCGAGCCGGACCACCGCCTGTGGATGCCGTCGTCGTCGATCTGGCCGTTCCTGTCGGCGGTGGCGACGACGATCCTGTTCGTCGGCTCCATCTATACGCCGTGGGCCGTCGTCTGGGCCGCCGCGCCGGTGGCGATCGGCGCGACCCTGTGGTTCTGGCCCAGGCGCGCCGTCGTCGAGCAGCGCGTGCATTCGGAGTCCGCACCATGAGCGCGCCCATCGAGAACCGCAAGTCGGGCAAGGAGGCGGTACAGCGCGGCGCGGCACTCGACGTGTCCAACCTCCCGACGTTCGCGTTCGGCACGCGCAGCCCGATGTGGTGGGGCACGATGGGCCTCGTCGCCGTCGAGAGCACCGTGTTCGCGCTGACGATCATGGCCTACTTCTACCTGCGCAGCCACGCCACCGTGTGGCCGATGAGCCGCTTCCCGCCCGACCTGCTGTGGGGGACCGTCAACACGGCGATCATGCTGGCGAGCCTGTGGCCGAACCAGAAGGCGAAGCAGGCGGCCGAGCGACTCGACCTCGCGGGCGTGCGGCTGTGGCTGGCCGTGTGCATGCTGGTGTCGGTCGGCTTCCTGACCGTGCGCGTGTTCGAGTTCGGCGCGCTGAACACGCGCTGGGACACCGATGCCTACGGCTCCGTCGTGTGGATGCTGCTCGGCCTGCACACGACGCACCTCATCACGGACGCCTACGATTCGCTCGTGCTGACGGTGCTGATGTTCACCGGGCCGCACGAAGGCAAGCGCTTCGTGGACGTCAGCGAAAACGCGGGCTACTGGTATTTCGTCGTCCTCAGCTGGCTGCCGATCTACGCGGTCATCTACTGGGGCGCACGTTTTTAGGGAGGGACGATGGGAAACTGGCCGGCACTGCTGCTCGCGCCCACGCTGGCGCTCACGAACCTGTCCATCACGTATGCGCTCGTGACGCCCGCGTGCACGCGCCAGTCGATGGTGGCGCCGAACGCCGTCACGGCCGTCGTGCTGGCCGTGTGCGTGTGGATGAGCTGGGCCGCGTGGCGCAACTGGAGAGAAGGGCGCAGCCTGGGACGCGAAGCCGCGCGCGACCACGTGCCGGACCGGCCGCCGTTCATCGCGCTCGTGGCCGCGCTGGTCGGCGCGCTGTCCTGCCTCGCCGTGCTGGCGCAATGGTTTCCGCAGTGGGTGCTGTCGCCATGCGCCGCCTGATCGCCTTACTGACTTTCGCACCGCTCGCGGCGCGCGCCCACGACGTCCAGGCCGAGCTGGCGGCCGGCCCGGCGCTCGGCTGGGGTGCGGAATGGTGGGTCGTGAGCTTGCTGGCGCTGTCGCTGCTGCTGTACGCGGCGGGCCTGAGACGTCTATGGCCCCGCGCGCAGGGGGCACGCCGCCAGCTGGCACGCCAGGCCGCGTGGTTCGGCGCGGGCTGGATCATGCTCGTGCTGGCGCTCGCGTCGCCGCTGGACGGCGCCGGCAGCCATGCGTTTTCCGCGCACATGGTGCAGCACGAGATCCTGATGATCGTGGCGGGGCCGCTGCTCGTGCTGGGCCGCCCGCTCGCGCTGTGGCTGTGGGCGTTCGGGCCCGACGGACGGTTGCGCATCGCGGCCGCGACGCGCGGGCCCGCCGTGCGCGCCGCGTGGGGTGCGCTGACGGCGCCCGTGAACGCATGGCTGCTGCACTTCGCCGCGCTGTGGATGTGGCACGTGCCGGCGTGCTTCCAGCTGGCGCTGGCCGACAACGGCATGCACGCGCTGCAGCACACGAGCTTCCTCGCCACGGCGCTGCTGTTCTGGTGGGCCGTGCTGGGGCGAGAGGGTGGGCATCACGGCCGCGGGGGCGCCATCTTTTACCTGTTCACGACGATGATGCACACGGGCGCGCTCGGCGCCTTGTTCACCATGTCGGAGACGATCTGGTATCCGCTGTACGGCAACCGCGCGCAGCTGTTCGGTTTGACCCCGCTCGAAGACCAGCAGCTCGGTGGCCTCATCATGTGGATCCCGGGCGGCCTGGCCTACCTGGTCGCGGGCCTCGTGCTGTGCGCCCGCTGGCTGCGCACGGGTCCTGCGGAGGTGCGGCCATGACGGGGCGCACACTCGCCGTCCTGCTGTGCGGAGCCCTGCTGGCCGGCTGCTCGAAGACGCCACCGAAGACGGAGCCGGTCACGGGCGGCGATCCGCGCCACGGCCGCGAACTGCTGGCACGGTACGGCTGCGCGAGCTGCCACAAGATCAAGGGGATCGCCCACGCGGACAGCCAGGTCGGCCCGCCCCTCGACGAGATCCGTGCGCGCGGTTATATTGCGGGCGTCATGCCGCACAACGCGGACAACCTGATGAAGTGGATCCAGCATCCGCGCCAGGTGGTCCCGAATACCGCGATGCCGGAGCTGGGCGTCACAGGTGCCGAGGCGCGCGACATGGCCGCTTATCTGTACAGCCAATAGGAGCCGAATGTTCGAACAAACGGAACAACAGGTGCGCGCCTGGGTGGAGTGGCTGCGCCTGCTGGTGGAAGCGCTGGGTGCGTGCGTGATCGCGGCCGGCGTCGTGATCGTCGTCGTGGGGCTCGTGCGCTACGCGTTGGCCCGGGGCGGCAGCTTCATTCCGATCCGGCTGGCGTTCGCGCGCTACCTCACGCTGGCGCTGGAACTGCAGCTGGCGGCCGACGTCCTGTCGACGTCCGTCGCGCCGACGTGGGACCGCATCGGCAAGCTTGCCGCCATCGCCGTGATCCGGACGGCGCTGAACTACTTCCTCAATCGCGAGATGAAGGAGGAAGCGGCCAGCGCGGAGAAGCCGCCGGCCTGACGCTTACGCGCCCAGCGCGAGCACCATCGCCTGTTCGAACGTCGTCCCGCCGGGCATCGGCACGGGCGCGCCCACGTCGACGAAACCCATGCGGCGATAGAGCCGCGCCGCCGCGCCGTCGCCGGCCGTCACGTCGAGCCGGACTTCCGCCGCCTTGCGTGCGCGGGCCCACGTGATGGCGGCGTCCAGCAGCGCGGCACCCACGCCGCGTCCGCGCGCCTCGGGCGCCACCCACACCTGGTAGACGCTGGCGTGCGCGCCTTCCATCTTGACCCATGCGAGGCCGACGGGCGTCCCGTCGACTTCCACCGCGAACGGCCAGCCCTGCAGGTGCGACCCGAGCGCGGGGGCGGCCAGGCGTGCGGCCCAGATGTCGTCCGTACGCTGCGATTCCTCGGCAAAGGTGCTGCCGAATGCCTGGGGCGAGTCGGACAGCGCGCGCAGGCGCAGGTCGCGGTAGATGGGCCAGTCGTCGGGGTGCAGGGTGCGGATGGCGGGCATGTCGGGGTCCGGAAAGAAACGGGGAAGACGATCATAATGGAAAATCGCATGGGCAAGTGCGAAAAGCCTCGTTGTCACAGTCGGTGTTTGCGCGCAGGCGCGGGATCGGTTAGCATCCGCGGGATGACTTTCCTGAACGTTCCCTACGCAGAAAAAGACGAGGCCCGTGCCCTCGGCGCACGCTGGAATCCCGGCCGCAAGCGCTGGTATGTGCCCACGGGCGTCGCCCTCGAACCCTTCCAGAAATGGCTGAAGGAGGGCGCGCCCACTGGCCGCGCCGACTCGGCCGCGGCCAAGCGCATGGTCGGCGCCAACTACATCGAACTGGACCACGCCTGCAATCCGTTCGAGCCCTGCGCGGAGTGCGCGAAGGCGCTCGCGGGCACGCCCTGGGAGCAGGCGCGCGCGGCCCTCCTCAAGCGTTAAGGCTGCGCCAGCACGCCCAGTACCGCGAGGCTCATGGCCTGGGCTCACGACGCGATGCAAACCCGGTTGCGCCCGCCGTGCTTGGCGGCGTACAGCGCGCGGTCCGCCGATTGCACGAGCGTGTGCGCGTCCTCGCCGTGGGCCGGCCACAGTGCGATGCCGAACGACGCGGTCACCTGCGGCAGCGCGACCTCGCCGTGATGCAGGTCCAGTGCGGAGATGGTCTTGCGCAGCGTTTCGGCGCACGTGTGCGCGGCCGCCGCGTCGCATTCGGGCAGCACGAGCACCAGTTCCTCGCCGCCGTAGCGGCACGCGATGTCGCTGCGGCGCACGCCTTCGCGCAGGCAGCGCCCGACGGTGCGCAGGACCAGGTCGCCCGCTTCGTGGCCGTACGTGTCGTTCATGTGCTTGAAGTGGTCCAGGTCGATCATCACGACGGCCAGCGAAGCACGCATGCGCTCGGCGCGGAACAGTTCGCGCCGCAGCGCCTCGTCGAAATAGCGGCGGTTGTACAGACCCGTCAGTTCGTCCACGGTGGACTGGCGCCGCAAGACCTCGCGCAGGTTGATGTTGCTGATGCCGATCGCAAGCTGCTCGCTGATGGTCGTGGCGGCCGCGAGCTCCACCGCGGTGTCCGGGCCCTGCGGCACGCTCACCGAGAGCAGGCCGAGGACCTCCCCCTGCGAAATCATCGGCACGCACAGGTCCGTGCGGCCGGGCGCGGGCGGGACGTCGCCCAAATGGGGACAGTGCATGTCGTCGCCGGTCTGGGCCGCATGGGCGTGGCCGAAGCGCAGGCCCCAGCACTGGTCCGGGCTGACGAGCTCCGGATGGTGGTCGCCGCCCCATGCCGCGGCGCGCTGCAGGTAGTCGCGCGAATTGCGGTACAGGTAGACGGTGCCGCTGCTGCCGGGCAGCACCTTGGGCAGGAAGGCCGGCAACACGTTGTGCAATTCGTCCGTACGTGTCAGGCTGTCCATCGCCTGCAGCATCCGGGCGGTGACGGTGAGGCGCTCGCTGCGGGCCTGGCTCTGGCGCGCCTGGTCGGCCTGCGCGTCGGCGAGGCGGCGCGCGTGGTCGGCCGCTTCGGAGCCGGCATGCAGGCTGCGCGTGACGACGAACAGGCCGCTGCCGAGGATGAGCATGCTGGCGACGCCCGCGCAGATGCCGATCACCGTGTTGTAGCCGAGCGCCGTGTCCAGCCGGTCGCGCAGCGCCAGGCGCTCGCGTTCGAGCGCGGCGGACCGCTCGCCGATCAGCAGCCGCAGCCTGTCCATGTTCGCCTTGCCGGAGCGGTTGGCGACGATGGCCGCGGCCTCGGCGAACCCGCCGTCGCGGCGCAGGCGAATCGTCGCGGCCAGCTCGTCCAGCTTGCGCTGCGCCAGCCGTTCGATCTCGTCCAGCGTCGCCTGCTCGCCGCGGCCGTCCGCCAGCGGCTTCAGGTCGCGCACGGCGGCAGGGATCGCGGCGGCGCTGGCGTTGTACGGATCGAGGAAGCCGGCATCGCCGGTGATGACGTAGCCGCGCTGGCCCGTCTCGGCGTCGGTCAGCAGGTCCAGCAGGCGGTCGTAGACGCGCTGCTTGTCCGCGGCGGTTTGCAGCGCGTCCATCGTGGTGTCGGCCGCGCGGCTGGCGAGGAACGGCAGCGTGGCCAGGCCAACGAGGATCGCGACGATGACGGCGGCCAGCCAGCGCAGCCCATTACCCGACGATGTGCCGGGGCGCTTGGATGGAAGGGTGTCGGTAACCAGCACGGCCGCTCCTCGGTTGGCGTGCGGTGGCATCGTCGAGGCCGCACATCGCCGTCATTTTGCATCAATTTCTAGAACTTGTTCAAGTTTTAACCGATGGAAATGACGGTATTGATACGACATGCTGCTCAAAAACGCGCAAGGCGGGAACTGAAGTGTTGGATTTGCCGACGAAAAAACCTGCCTGTCCAAACTCCGCCGCCCTGCACCACGCCGGACTCAGTGCGCCGGCAGGACGAGCAGCTGCAGGCCCGACGGCGTCTGCGCCGCGTGGTAGACGCGCTGCGTGGCCGCCTTGAAGTCTTCCGGCTTCGCCTTCGGGATCGTGACGAACGTCTGCGGGTTCAGGTCGACGAGCGGGAACCAGGAACTCTGCACCTGCACCATGATCCGGTGGCCGCGGCGGAAGGTGTGGTTGACGTCGCCCAGGTGGTAGCTGATCGCCTCGACCTTGCCGGGCACGAAGGGTTCCGGGTGCTCGAAGCCGTTGCGGAACTTGCCGCGCAGCGGATTCGCGCGCACGAGCTGCTGGTAACCCGCCATCGTGCCGCGCGGCGGCGCCACGTCGTTGCCGGTCCCACGAGGCGGCTGCTCGCCAGCCGGATACTCGGCCGGGTACACGTCGATGAGCTTCACGACCCAGTCCGAGTCCGTGCCGGTGGTCGACACGAACAGCTTCGGCGTGACGGGTCCCGCGACCGTGACGTCCTCGTCTAGCACCTCGCTCCGGTACACGAGGACGTCCGGGCGCGTGGCGGCGAAGCGCTGGTCCGACACCATGTATTCCTGCGGCACCGACGTGGCCGGGTAGCCGATGTACGGCACGGGCTTGTTCGGGTCGGACACGTATTCGTCGAAGCCGGCGCCGGCGGAGGGCTGCTGCCACGTCAGCGTGCCGTTCGGACCGAGGTACAGGGTGCGCGCCTTCGCCTGCACGGGCGGCCAGGCGGTGTAGCGGCGCCACACGTTGGAGCCGGTCTCGAACGCCGTCACTTCGGCGATGGGCTGCGCCGGCTTGACGCCCTTGAGCTGCTGTTCGAAGAACGGGAACTGGATGTGCTGGCGGAAGTATTCGCCCGTCTTGCTGTCGAACGATACGCGGCCCAGCTGCTTGCCGTCGTAGCGCGCCCACCCGCCGTGCACCCACGGGCCCATCACGAGGCCGTTGAAGATGGCCGGGTTGTTGTTCCTGATGGCGTGGTAGGTCGTGAACGGGCCTTGCGGATCCTCGGCGTCGAACCAGCCGCCCACCGTCAGCACGGCCGCCTTCACGTTTTTCAGATGCGGGGCGATGGCGCGCGTCTGCCAGAAGCTGTCGTAGGTGTCGTGCTCGATCGTCGGCGCGAGCAGCGCGCGCTGCTTGTCCGTCAACGTGCCGAGGATGTTCGTCAAGGTGCGGTGCTTGAGGAAGAAGTCGTACGAATCGGCCGCGCCGTAGTCGAAGTCGGCCCACGTCTTCGGCAGGGGCGTCGGGTTCTGCTGCTCGGTGAACGACGCGTAGAAGCCGAAGTTCGCGGCCAGCATGAAGGCGCCGCCGTGGTAGGAGTCGTCGCCCATGTACAGGTCCGTCACGGGCGCCTGCGGGGACGCGGCCTTGATCGCGGGGTGCGAATCGATGATGCTCGCGGACGTGTAGAAGCCCGGATAGCTGATGCCGTAGATGCCGGCCTTGCCGTTGTTGTTCGGGACGTGCTTCAGCAGCCATTCCATCGTGTCGTACATGTCCTGGCTTTCCTGGCCTTCGCCGGCGGCCCGCCGCGGGTTCACGTGCGGCGTCATCTCCTGCCATCTGCCCTCGGACATGTAGCGGCCCCGCACGTCCTGCTTCACGAAGATGTAGCCCGCGTCCTCGAATTCCTTCGACGGTCCGATCTGCTTCGGGAACCAGTCCTCGCCGTAGTGCAGCTCGCCCTCGGCCTGCACGCCCGCGCTGTACGGCGTGCGGTTGACGAGGAACGGGTATGTCTTCGACGCATCCTTCGGCACGTAGACCACGGTGAACAGCTTCGTCCCGTCCCGCATCGGGATGCGGTATTCGTACTTGGTGTACGTCTCGCGCAGGTCGCGCGGGGCGGGCTTCGCGTCGTCGGCCGCATGGACGGCGGCCGGGGGCAGGGCGGAACACGCGAGGGCCACCAGCAGGGTAAGCAGGGGCAGGCGTGCGGGCAGGGAGCGACGGGTCATGACTTCCTTGGCAGGTCGATAAAACCGCCAGTATAGATTGCGCCCCGGCCGGCCGTCACTGCCTGGCGCCGCGGCTGCAGGAGCATCAGCGACAGCAGCGCCGGCACGCCGAGCAGCAGGCACGCCACGCACCACGCGATGCGGGCCGCGCGGCCGAGGCCCGCGCGCCGGGTCCACCACGCCGCACCCGCGCCGGCGAGGAGCGCGGCGACGAGCGCGGCGGCCCACACGATGGCCGGACGCGGCTGCAGCAGGGGCGCGAACCGGCCCACGCCGTAGTCCGGGACGGTGCCGTTGTCGATCAGCAGGTCGGGCAGCGTCACGAGCGCGTGCAGCGCGGGCGACACCCACCATCCGCGGTGCTCGAACAGCGGCGGGAGGTCGTGCGCCAGCGTGCGCCGGCTCACTTCCAGCACGCGGCCCGTATTGTCGACGAGGTAGGTCACCTGGTCCGACGCGGGCGAACCGTCGAACTGGCGCCGGCCGTACACGAAGCTCACGAGCATGCCGTCGGGGACCTGCGCGGCCTCCGCGAGCGCGAGGTCGCCATACGGGAGCGGCAGGCGCACGTCGGTCGCGGAGACGGGGGCCGCGGTCGCCGGGGCGAGGATCGCGACGCGGCGGTTGGTGAGGACGAGCATGCGCTGCCCGAGCACGGCGACGCCGCCCACCTGCTCCTGACCACCAACGCGCAGGACGTGGCGCAGGCGCATGCCCGGTTGCTCGACCCGGTACAGGTTGTGGGCGTCGTACATCCACAGGAGACCCTGGCGGTCGCCGAGGGCGTCCGGCACCGTGTCGAAGCGTTCGGGCGTGCCCGGGCCGCCCGCGCCAAAGGTGCCCTGGTCCGTGCGGTCGCGGGGATCGACGCCGCGGTACTGCATGCGGTCGTGGCTGAACGTCCACAGGGTTTCGCCCTTGACGAACCGTACCTGGCCCTGTGTCGTCAGGATGCCGCGCACGCCGTACTGGTGGATGGCGTTCGGGACGCGCACCATCGTGCCCGCGTCCAGCGCGGCCCGCCACCCGGCGGCGCGCGGATCCGCGCTGCCCGCCAGCGCGGCCCTCATCCGCAGCACCGGGTCCGAGCGGTACGCAGCCGTCGGGCCGCCGGCGGGCGTCGGCGTCATGACCTGCGGATGCGTGCCGGTGGCCACCAGGCCCGCCTGGTACAGCATCGATCCCGCCCACAACAGGGCGACGTACAGACACGCCTGCAGCGGCAGGGCGGAGGCGGCGGTGGCGACGGTGTCGTCCGCCGCGCTGCGGCCCGGGCGGAAGACCGTGTAGAGGAGTCCGAGCAGGACGACGGCGCTGGCCGCCGTCAGCCCCAGCACCGTCGAGGCGGTGGCCAGGCGGACCGTCAGCACGGCGGGCAGCACGAAGACCACGAATGCCCAGCGGCTGCGGTGCAGCGTGATGTAGCCGCCGGCCAGCCACGCGATCAATGCGGACAGCGCGAGGTATGCCGCGCCCGCGTAGTGGCGCGTGTCGACGACGCCGTGGGTGTAATGCGCCTGGATGCGCAGCGCCGCGCACAGGGGCAGCGCCACGGCCACGGCGCTCAGCACGGCCGCGGCCAGCACGAGGGCCGCGAGGATGCGGGCGCGGTGGACGGGCCTGTGCTGCAACCAGATCCAGCGGCTCGGCTGGCGATAGCTGCCGAACTGGTAGACCGCGAGGGCGAGGCCGGACAGCACGTAGAAGCCCAGCATGATGATGTGCAGGCCGACCGGCCCGTTGGGGACGTCCAGCATCTGCTGCAATACGGACAGGACGACGACATTCGCGAGCGCGTAGGCGGCGGCACCGTTCCGGAAACGGCGCAGTTCGGCGAGAAAGAATTCGAGCACGGGATCTCCTTACGCGGCAAGCAGGTTGGCCACGGGACGGGCGTGACCGTGGGCGAGGAAGGCGTTCACGGCGCGGTCCAGGCCCAGCGGCATCGCCTGGACCGAGTGCGCGCCCAGCAGCTTGAGGCGTGCGCCGAAGCTGTCGTCCTGGTCGAACACGACGACGTGGGTCAGGTCGTCGATGACCTGCACCTGCAGCACGCCGGGCAATTCGCGGACTTCGGATACCTTGGCGGGAAACGCCGCGACCCACAGGCGGATGCGGTCGCAGAAGTCGTCCGGGCCGCTCATGTAGCGCATGCGCCCGCGCTCGAGGATCACGAGGTTGTCGGCGACGCGCTCGATCTCGTCCATCTGGTGCGAGCAGTAGACGACGGTCGCGCCGGCGTCGTCCAGGGTACCCTGCAGCATGGCGTCGAGGAAGGCGCGCTTGGCGACCACGTCGAGGCCCAGCGTGGGTTCGTCGAGGATCAGCAGCTCGGGGCCCTGCGCCAGCGCCATGGCCAGGTTCAGCCCCGCGCGTTCGCCGCGCGACAGCTCGCCGATGCGCTGGCCGGGTTCGACGTTGAAATGGCCCAGCACGTCGTCGTGGCGCGCGTCGTTCCAGCGCGGGTACTGGCGGCGCTGCATGTGCGTCAGGTCGCGCACGCGCATCCACGCCGGCAGCGTGTGCTCTTCGTTGACGAAGCCGATGCGTTCGCGCAGGGCGGGCGTCAGGCGGCGGCAGTCGTGGCCGAGGATGCGCGCGCTGCCGCTGGCGGCGGGCTCGAAGCCGAGCAGCACGCGGAACAGCGACGATTTGCCGGCGCCGTTGGCGCCCACGAAGGCGTGGATGCCGCCGCGCGGCAGGCGCAAGGTCAGGTGGTCGAGGGCGGGCTTGCGCTTGTAGACGAGGCACAGGTCCTCGGTATCGATGGCGTAATCGCTCATGCGGTTTTTTTCGTCTCGTAGTTGGAAAGGTCGGCCGCCACGCGGTCGAGGATGGTCTGCTGCGGATAATCGAGGCCGATCACGTCGCTGACGAAGCGGCCGACCGCCTCGGCCAGGCGGCGTTCGCGTTCCTCGTCCGACAGGCGCTGGCGCTGCTCGGCCACGAACAATCCGAGCCCGGTGCGGGACAACAGCCAGCCTTCCGCCGCCAGTTCGGCATAGGCCTTGGCCACCGTGTTCGGATTGATCGACAGCTGCTGCGCCAGGCCGCGCACGCTGGGCAGCGCGTCGCCCGGTATCAGGTCGCCGCCTGCGATCTGGCGCTTGATACCGTCGGTGATCTGGCGGGTGATGGGGCGCGGATCGCCGGTCACGATCTGCAGCATCAAAAGGGCACGTCGGGTCATGGTGAATTCACTGTACTAGTACGGGTAGTACAGTAGCATCGGTGTTGCGCCGTCGTCAAGCGTTGTCGACGGGGCGTCAGCGCCTGGCGGGCAGCCACGCCGCGCGGCGCCGCACCAGCGGGCCCGCCGCCACCGCCACGGACAGCGTGGCGGCCAGCAGGGCCGCCTGCGCGAGCGCGCACCCGGCGGCGAACGCGGGGATGGCGGCTGCCAGCTGCCAGCCGTCGAGGTTCAGCGCGCCGACGGTGCCGGCGGCGGCCAGGCCGTACAGCAGGCCGGAGCCGGTGGCGTACCACGTCTCGCCGCCCGCGAACAGGGGACGCACGGCGTGCACGGCCGCCAGCGCGAGGGCGCCCGCGGCCAGCGCGTCGAGGATGTCGGCGGGCACCCGGAACCAGCCGGGCGCGCCCGCCAGCAGCGCGAGCGTCTGTCCCAGTGCGAACGCGGCGCCGATGCGCGCCAGCAGGGCCGGCGAGCGCACGGCCGCGGGCGCGGCCAGCACGAGCAGGAGCAGCAGGTAGCGTCCGGCGTCCGCCGCGTGGCGCACGCCCAGCCTGCAGGCGGCCAGCCAGCCGCGCCAGGCGTCGTCGGGGCCCCGGTCGACGGCGACCCGGCCGCGCGGCGCATCCAGCAGCGCGATCGTGGCCGGGTGGCTGGCGAGCACGCCGCCGTGCCAGTCGTTGCGGATGGCCAGGCGGATCGGGTGGCCGGGCAGTTCGCGCGCGATGGCGTCGTAGCCGAGCACGAAGCTGCGCGGGCTGGCGCCGGCGGGCGGCACGAGGGCCGCGTGGGCGACGAGGACCCGCGGATCGGCATCGACGGCAACGCGCATGTCCGCGAATTCCACCCACCAGTGGCGGCCGTCGGCGGTGACGGGGTCGATGTGCGCGCCGAGGTAGCGCGCGAGTTCCGCATGCAGGCGGCCCCGCACCGGCAGCGGCGAGGCCGGCAGCGGCCGTCCCAGCGCCAGCGCGAGCTCGTGCAGCGGCAGGCGCAGTTCGGCCAGCACGGCGTCGTCGCGGAATTCGAGCAGCACTTCCGAACCGGATGCCGCGGCGCTGCCGGACCATGCCAGCGCGAGCCAGGCGAGGACGAGGCGAAGGAGGAGGCTCATCGCGCATGCGCGGCGCTGGGCGCCGGCGGGTGGAGCGCGGGCGCGGTGGCGACGCGCACGAGCGGCGCCCGCACCGGGACGACGTCGCCGCCGGCGCGTGCGGCGAGCAGCATGGGGACCGCCAGCGCGAGGCTGGCGGCGAGCTGTTTGTAGGGCAGGGCGGGCAGGTGCATGGTCTCGTGTCGTTTCCTGCGCCGGAGTATGGACGCGCGGGCCGTCAAGATGCTGACGGTTTGTGTAAATCCTTGCAAAGATGCGCCGGTCCGCGCCATCCCCGCTCCTGGGTCGAACGAGGCAAGGATAGCAGCCGGAATGTGTCGCAAAATTCAAGGATTGTCACATCGGCGATTTATTCGACGACGAGCACGCGTGCTTGCGGATCGCGTCCCCGCACGAAATTCAGGACGGCGTTCGTCGTCACGGTGTCGATTTGCCCGGCCATGCGCCGGTCGAACGGATGGTCGTCGAACGTCACGTTGGCGCGGAACATGCGGGCGCCCAGGCGCGTCACGGCCGGGATGTCGACCGTCGGCACGCGGTAGCCCTGGGCCTTCAGCCACGCTTGCGCCTCGGCACGCGTCTCGACGGCGCCCGCCGGCGCGCTGGCGGCGGCCAGCGTCTCCAGCACCCACTGGTTCGAATTCTGGTAGCGGGTCGAGTACACGTAGGACAGCATGTTGTAGTGCGGTTCGTGCAGGCGCCGCGCCGTGCGCCCGGCGGCGAGGGCCGCCACGCGCGCCTGCAGGTCCGGACCGGGAATCACGACCTGGGCCCGGTAGCGGTACAGGTCCGTCAGGAAGAAGTTGCCGACGCCTTCCACGAACAGGTCCGAGTCCGCCGTCCCGCACGCATTCAGTTCGTGCACGACGGTCCAGCGGCCCGCCGCATGGTCGCGCACGACGATGCCCATGTGCGAGTATTCCAGCCCGTATTGACTCAGGTCCTGGCCCGCGCGGGCGATGATCGCGACGCTGGCGCCGCTCGCGTCGAGGGCGGCGAACGTGCGCTGGGCAAGGTCCAACGAGCGGCGCACTTCGTCCACGCCCAGGGGCTCGTCGCGGCAGGCCTGGCCTGCATGCGCGGGCAGCGCTGCCGCGAGGACCAGGGCGCAGGCCAGCCGCGCGAGGCGGTCACGAAGCGCGCGCATGGTGCAGCAACGCCTGGCCGACTTCGTTCGGGATGAACGCGATCACCTTGCCCGACAGGACCAGCGCATGGCCGGCCGACATCGCGACCACCTGCAGCACGGTCCCGGCGCCGATCGACAGGCCGCGCGCCGCCGCGCCGGACAGCCGGACGGTGGCGCGGCTGGCCTGGCCCGCGCCCTCCAGCACGACTTCGATGCCGTCGCCCACCGTTTCGACGCTCGCCACGACGGCGCTGCCGGTGACGCCCACGACGGCGATCGAGCCGAGTGCGACGCTGCCAACGAGCTCGCTGGCGGCACGCGACGGGGCCGACGCCTCGGCCGCATGGGCACTCGCACAGGCCAGGCCAAACAGGGTTGCAAGCAACACGCGCTTCATGGTTCCTCCTTGTTTTTGAACGTGGCGCCATCTTGCACGTCGCACCGGGCCGGGCCAAGGCCGCGCCGCGCCGGGTGCGCGGTGTGCGCCTGGCGGTATCGGAATGTGCTACCGGCCGGCGGCGACCCGGTTGAAAATGCCGAATTTACGCATGGGCGCGCGTATCGTGCACGGGTACTCGGCCGATCGGATTTAATATGCGCAATCTGACGACGATGCCGTACACAGGAGGGAGCGTACCCATGATCGACTCGAGCGACATCAACCAGACGAGGCGCGACCTGCTGATCGGCGGCGCGCTGTCCGCCACGGCCGCGGCATTGCCGCCCATGGCGTCCGCCCAGGGGCCGGAAACGGGCCAGGCGCCCGCCGCCGCGACGCCGGCGCCGGTCACGGCCAGGGTGGCGCTGCGCGTGAACGGCCAGCGCTACGAGCTGGACCTCGACACGCGCACCACCTTGCTCGACATGCTGCGCGAGCACCTGCGCCTGACGGGCACCAAGAAGGGCTGCGACCAGGGCCAGTGCGGCGCCTGCACGGTCATCGTGGACGGCCGCCGCATCAATTCCTGCCTCAGCCTCGCCGTGATGCACGAAGGCGCGGACGTAACGACCATCGAAGGCCTCGGCACGCCGGACAAGCTGCATCCGCTGCAGGCCGCGTTCGTGAAGCACGACGGCTACCAGTGCGGCTACTGCACGCCGGGCCAGATCTGCTCGGCGGTCGCGGCGCTGGACGAGATCCGGCGCGGCATCCCGAGCCACGTCAGCGCGGACCTGGACGCGCAGCCGCTGCTGTCGCCGGCCGAGCTGCGCGAGCGCATGAGCGGCAATATCTGCCGCTGCGGCGCGTACTCGAACATCATCGATGCGATCACGGAGTATGCGGGGAGGCCGGCATGAAGGCATTCACGTACCAGCGCGCCCGCACCCCGGCGGAGGCGGCCGCCGCCGCCGCGCAGCATCCCGGCGCGCGCTTCATCGCGGGCGGGACCAACCTGCTGGACCTGATGAAACTGGAGATCGAGACGCCGCCGCACCTCGTCGACGTCAACGGCCTGGGCCTCGACAGGATAGCGCCGACGCCGGACGGCGGCCTGCGCGTGGGTGCGCTCGTGCGCAACACGGACCTCGCGGCCGATGCGCGCGTGCGACGCGACTACGCCGTGCTGTCGCGCGCGCTGCTCGCGGGCGCGTCGGCGCAGCTGCGCAACAAGGCGACGACGGCGGGCAACCTGCTGCAGCGCACCCGCTGCCCGTACTTCTACGACACGAACATGGCGTGCAACAAGCGCAGGCCGGGCAGCGGCTGCTCCGCCATCGGCGGCTTTACGCGCCAGCTCGCGATCGTCGGGCACAGCGAGGCGTGCATCGCCACGCACCCGAGCGACATGGCCGTTGCGATGCAGCTGCTGGACGTGGGCGTGGAAACGGTGCGTCCGGATGGCTCGGCGCGCACGATCCCCATCGCCGACTTTTATCGCCTGCCGGGCGGCACGCCGCACATCGAGAACACGCTCGCGCCGGGCGAGTTGATCACGGCGGTGACCTTGCCGAAGCCGCTGGGCGGCAAACACTACTACCACAAGGTGCGCGACCGCTCGTCGTATGCGTTCGCGCTCGTCGCCGTCGCCGCGGTCGTGCAGCCGGATGGCAGCGGGCGCGTGGCGCTGGGCGGCGTCGCGCACCGGCCGTGGCGCGTGCCGGCAGCGGAATCCGCCATGCCGCGCGGCGCGCAGGCCGTGACCGACCAGTTGCTGGCCGCCGTGCGCGTCACGAACGACAACGCGTTCAAGGTCCCGCTGGTCCAGCGCACGCTGGCGTCCGTGCTGGCGGATGCACGCAAGGCATGAGGAGGCAGCCATGAAATTCACGACTCCCGCCACCACGAATCCCATCGACCGCCTGCAGGTCGTCGGCAAGCCGACCGACCGCATCGACGGCCCGTTCAAGACGACGGGCACGGCGCCGTACGCGTACGAACAGCACAAGGTGGCGCCGAATGCCGCGTACGGCTGGGTCGTCGGCGCGGCCATCGCCAAGGGCACCATCAGGCGCATCGACACGCGTGCCGCGCGGGCCGCGCCCGGCGTGCTCGCGGTGGTCACGCACGAAAACGCGGGCAAGCTCGCCAAGGGCAAGTACAACACGGCGCACCTGCTGGGCGGGCCGGAGATCCAGCACTACCACCAGGCCGTGGCGCTGATCGTCGCGGAGACGTTCGAACAGGCGCGCGCCGCCGCGGCGCTGCTGCACGTGGAGTATGCGCCGGTCACCGGCGTCTACGACCTCGAAGCGGCGATGAACGCGGCCGGCCCGGCCAGCAAGGACAAGGCGAAATCGACGACGAAGGTCGGCAACTTCGAGGCCGCCTTCGCGTCCGCGCCGGTGAAACTGGACGCGACCTATACAACGCCGGACCAGACGCACGCGATGATGGAACCGCACGCGTCGACGGCCGTGTGGCAGGGCGACACGCTGACCCTGTACACCGCCAACCAGATGATCAACTGGGGCAAGAAGGACATGGCGCGGACGCTCGGCATCCCCGAGGAAAACGTGCGCCTCGTGTCGCCCTACATCGGCGGGGGCTTCGGCGGCAAGCTGTTCCTCCGGTCGGAAGCGCTGCTGGCCGCGCTGGGCGCCAGGGCCGCCGGCCGGCCCGTGAAGGTCGCGTTGCAGCGCGCGCTCATGATGAACAACACGACGCACCGGCCGGCGACGATCCAGCACGTCCGCATCGGCGCCACGCGCGAAGGCCGCATCACGGCGATCGCGCACGAGAGCTGGTCGGGCGACCTGCCGGACGGCGGGCCGGAGACCGCGGTGAACCAGACCCGTTTGCTGTACGCGGGCCCGAACCGCTTCACGCAGATGCGGCTCGCCGTGCTCGACCTCGCGGAAGGCAATGCGATGCGCGCGCCGGGCGAGGCGCCGGGCATGATGGCGCTGGAGATCGCGATGGACGAGCTGGCGGAAAAACTGCAGATGGATCCCGTCACGCTGCGCATCGTGAACGACACGACCGTCGATCCGGAACAGCCGGGCCGCAAGTTCTCGCAGCGGCGTTTCGTCGACACGCTGCGCATCGGCGCGGAGCGCTTCGGCTGGAGCAGGCGCAATCCCAAGCCGGGGCAGGTGCGCGACGGCCGCTGGCTCGTGGGCTACGGCATGGCCTCCGCATTCCGCAACAACCTCGTGATGAAGTCCGCGGCACGCGTGCGCCTGGAGCGCGACGGCACCGTCACCGTCGAAACGGACATGACGGACATCGGCACCGGCACCTATACCATCATCGGCCAGGCGGCGGCCGAGATGCTGGGCGTGCCGCTGGCGCGCGTGACGGTGCGGCTGGGCGATTCCGCATATCCCGTGTCGGCCGGCTCCGGCGGCCAGTGGGGCGGCAACAGTTCGACGGCCGGCGTGTACGCCGCGTGCGTGAAGCTGCGCGAGAACGTGGCGAAGAAGCTGGGCCTCGACCCGGCACAGGCCGATTTCAGCGGCGGCATGGTGCGCGCCGGCGGCAAGGCGCTGCCGCTGGAGCATGCGGCGCGCGACGCCGACGTGATCGGCGAAGATACGATGGAATACGGTGACCTCGACAAGAAGTACCAGCAGTCGACGTTCGGCGCCCACTTCGTCGAAGTGGCCGTCGATGCGGCGACGGCGGAAGTGCGCGTGCGGCGCATGCTGGCCGTGTGTGCGGCCGGGCGCATCCTGAATCCGAAGTCCGCGCGCAGCCAGGTGATCGGCGCGATGACGATGGGCGTCGGTGCCGCGCTGATGGAAGACCTCGTCGTCGACAAGCGCGTCGGTTTCTTCGTCAACCACGACCTGGCCGGCTACGAAGTGCCGGTGCACGCCGACATCCCGCACCAGGAGGTCGTCTTCCTCGACGAGACGGATCCGGTCTCGTCGCCGATGAAGGCGAAGGGCGTGGGCGAGCTGGGGATCTGCGGCGTGGCGGCGGCGGTGGCGAACGCCATCTACAACGCGACCGGCGTGCGGGTGCGCGACTATCCGGTCACGCTCGACAAGCTGCTGCCCGGGATGCCCCGATATGCGTGACCCCGGCAGGACGGAACCTTTGGCGACGACACCATGAACGATTCCGCCGGCGGCTTGTCCGCATCGGGCGGCGAGCGTATCCTGCGCGCGCGGGACTGGACGGCATCTCCCCTGGGGGCGCCGGCGACGTGGCCGCCCGCGCTCGTGAAGAGCCTCGTGGAGCTGCACGACGGGACCGTGTCCGCGCGCAGCGACGGGCCGGGCCGGGGCAGCCGCTTCACCGTCGTGCTGGCACGCCGCCTGCGCGCGCTGCCCGGCATGGCGGACGTGCCGCTGGTCGCCGTCAGCGGCTACGGCCAGGCGCGAGCAGCTACGCGACGTCGTTCCCGCGCAGGCGGGAACCCATGCTGAAGTGCCGAAGCCGCTCCGTTGAATGGCCACTGATTTTTCGATGTGCGGAATTCGGTAAGTCCGTATGGTTTCCCGCTTTCGCGGGAATGACGAGTTTCCTCTACTTGGCGGCCGGTCGCGCGAAAAAGGCGTCGATCTCCTCCAGCGTCTTGCCGCGCGTCTCGGGCAGCAGGAACGCGGACGCGAGGAAGTACACGACCGTGCACGCGGCGCCGAAGAAGAAGATCGTGGAATAGCCGTGGCGGCCGACGGTCGGCAGGAACACGGCCGCGATCGACGTCGACACGAACTGGTTGATCAAGAGCGCGATGCTCATGCCGTTCGAGCGGATCCGCGTCGGCATCAGCTCGGACAGCGCGAGCCACACGCACACGCCCGGCCCGATGGCGAAGCTGGCGACGAACAGGCAGATCGCCGCCGCAACGAACCACCCGTGGCCCGTCGTGGGCAGTGGACCGAGGCGCGCCGTCTCGATGGCGAGCGGCGCGGTGGCCGCCGCGGCCGGGTCCGGGAATGGGTTCAGGTGCAGGCGGCGGAATGCGGCGCCGATTACGCTGTCCGGCTGCACGGTGTCGGCGCGGCGCGCGTCCAGGCGTGGCAGCGCCGGATCGTCGCTGCGGATGCTGGCCACGTTCGTGAACGGGCCGTAGGCATAGGCGACCGTCAGCACCTGCGGCGGGCCGGCCGGATCGGCGCCCAGCGCGCGCAGGGTCGGTGCGTCGAGGCGCAGCGACAGGCCGTCGTCGCGCACCTGCGTTGTTACCTGCGCGAGGACGTCGCGCTGCTGGATTTCGTTCGCGCGGAACAGCAGGCCGACCGCCAACAGCGCGACGACGATGCCCGCCGTGCCCACCATCAGCAGGAAGCGGCGGCCCTTGCGGTCCACGAGCAGCACCGCGACGATGGTCATCAGGGCGTTCAGCACTTTCAGCAGCACGTCCGCGAGGTTGGCGCTGGAGCCGGACAGGCCCGCGCGGTTGAGGATGTTGACGACGTACGCCAGCACGGAATTGATGCCGGTCGCCTGGTTGCAGGCGAGGATCAGGCAGGCCAGCAGGAACGGCAGCACGTAGCGGCGCGACAGCAGCGGGTCCGTCACACCGGTTGCATTCGTGTGCCTGCGCGTGGGCGCGGCTGCGCGCGCGCCGCGCTGCGCGAGCCAGCGCGGCGACTCCGCCAGCAGCAGGCAGCCCAGGGTGAATACGATGCCGGGCGTGAGGCACATCCAGAAGATGCCGCGCCACGCGTGGTCCTTGGCGGCCAGCACGGCGGCGGCGCGGGCCGCTTCCGGGAGCGCAGCCGCCCCCTCCGTCGCGACCTGCACGCTGCGCGCCTGCACGAGCCCGATCACGGCGGCAGCCACGAGGCCCACCGTGAGCAGCAGCTGGAACAGCGCGGCGCCGCGGCCGCGCCGGTCCGCCGGCAGGCATTCGGCGAGATACAGCGGCACGATCACGCCGACGAGGCCCCCGCTCACGCCCTGCAGCAGGCGGCCGCATAACAGCGCGGCATAGCCGTCCGCGAGCGCGATCAGCGGGATGCTGGCGACGAACAGCGCGCCCGAGACGACCATCGCGTGGCGGCGCCCGATGATGTCGGCGAGCAGGCCGGCGAACAGCGACGACAGCACGGACCCGAGCAGCACGGCCGCCACGACGAAGGAGAGCTGCTGGGCATTGAGCTTCCACGCCAGCGCGGCCGTCGATTCCAGGTAAGGCAGTGCGCCCGCGATGATGCCGACGTCGATGCCGTACAACAGGCCGCCCATGCCGGCGATGAACAGCAGGTAGCGGGCGGACCAGGCGGGGGATCTCGGGAGGGCTGCCGTCATGTCGTCTCCAGTCGGTTCTTTCGGGGTCAGTGTAACCTCCGCGCGCCGCCCGGATGTGTCAAATCTTGCGGTGTGGAGATTGGTGAGTTTTCGCGCCGGCGCCGCACGCTAGGATGGCGGTTTCCCATTTTTCCGGAGATATCATGACGCGTTCCGTCCTGTTATGCCTCGTGCTGGCCAGCGTGTCCGCCGGCGCCGCTGCCGCCGCGATCAATGATGCGGATCGCGAGTTCGCCCGTGCGCATCAGATGGTCGACATCGGCGGCCGCCGCCTGAACCTGTACTGCGCGGGCAACGGGCCGGTGACCGTGGTGTTCGACGCGCCGTCGGGCGATGGTGGGTGGACGTGGCACGGCGTGCAGCCGAAGGTGGCGACGCGCACGCGTGCCTGCGTGTACGACCGCGCGGCGCGCGGGTTCAGCGACCCGTCGCCGCTGCCGCCCACGTTCGGCAATGCCGTGTCCGACCTGCACGCTCTGCTCGGCAAGGCCGGCATCGCGCCGCCCTACGTCCTCGTGGGGAACTCGTTCGGCGGCGCCGCCGTCCAGTTGTACGCGTATCGCTATCCGCAGGAAGTGAAGGCGCTCGTGCTGGTGGAAGCGGGTCACGAGGACGAGGAAAAGCGGATCGACGCCGCCTCGCAGGGCAAGCTGAAACAGTTCTACGACGCGCAGAACCAGTTCATCGAACAGTGCGCGCAGGCGGCACATAAAGGGTTCGAACTGGGCAGCGACCTGTTTTCCGCCTGCACCGGCGGCACGGGCACGGCGTATGGCCGCGAACTGGCGGCGGCGCGCCTCGCGATGGTGCGCCAGCCGGCGTACTGGGACGATCTCGTCGCGGGCAACAAGGCGGGCGACGCGAGCGAAGCGGAGCTGCGGGCCGCGCGCCGCAGCTTCGGCGACCTGCCGCTCGTCGTGCTCGCGCGCGGCGTGAGCCCGTACGCCGTGCCGGGCAAGCCGCAGAGTGCCCTGAACAAGGCGACGGAGGCGGAAAACCTCGCGATCCAGAAGGAGGTCGCGGCACTGTCCACGCGTTCGAGCCTGCACATCGTGGCCGGGGCATCCCACATCATCCAGGCCGACAAGCCGCAAGCCGTCGTCGACGCCGTCGACGAGGCGCTGGACCGCGCGGGCTACTGATTCTCGCGCGCGACCTGCACGAGCGTATCGAGCCGGTTGCCGTCCGCGCACAGGGCGATGCCCGCGCCGAAGTCGGCTTCCAGCGCGAGCCGCGTCAGCACGGCGCCGCTGGGCATTTCCAGCGCCGTGCGGGCGCCCCGTTCCCACGCATGGCGCAGCGTGTCGGCCCACAGCACGGGGCGGGCCATGTTCGCGGCGAGGTCGGCCATGATGCGGTCGGCGTCGAACAGTGCACGAGCCGCGCTGCTGCTGATGTACGTGATGCGCGGGCGCTTGCGCGGCACCTGGTCGCACGCGCAGGCGAGCGTGCGCGCCTGGTCGTCCAGCAGCGGCGAGTGGGACGGCACCGGCACCGCGAGCCGCTTCGCACGGGTGGCGCCGTGCGCCAGGGCCAGCGCGGCGACGGCGTCCAGGGCGGGCGCGCTACCCGAGACGACGAGTTGCCGCGGCGCGTTCAGGTTCGCCAGGTACACCGGCCCGTGTGCCCGCGCGAGCAGCGGTTCCAGCTGCTGGCGCGTGAGCCCGCCGATCGCCGTCATGCCGTAGCCGCCCGGGTATGCGTCTTCCATCAACCGGGCGCGCAGTTCAACGAGGCGTACCGCATCGCTAAAATCGAGTACGCCCGCGACGACGGCCGCGGGCCAGGCGCCGATCGACAAACCGGCCACCATCTGCGGTGCCGCGCCGAGCGCCGCCAGCACGCGCGCCATCGCGACGCCCGCCACCAGCAGCGATAACTGGACGGCGACAGTGGAGCGCAGTGCTTCGGCGCTGTCCTGCGCGAGGATGTCGCGGCCCAATGCCTGCGTGGCCTCGGCCAGCGTGCGGTCGGTCTCGGCGTGCACGGGCAGCACATGCAGCATGCCGGCCTTTTGCGCGCCCTGGCCGGGGAAGGTGAACAGTACGCTCATGCGGCCTCCCAGGGATCGCCGACGAGGCGGGGACCGGTGTCCGTCTTCAGCAGCACGCGCCCGCCGCGCGCATATTCCGCGAGGGCGAAGCCGCCGGTGCCCGAGTCGACCTGGATGTCGAGACGGCACGGCTGGCCGTCCTGCAGCGCGCACAACGCTGCGATCAATGCCGCGGACGGCCGGCGCGGCAGGCGCACGAGCAGATCGAGGTCGCTCGTCGCGCGCAGCACGGGCAGGCCGCAAGCGAGCCAGTAGCCCGCGCCGCCGGCCGGGCCCCAGTCGACGCCGAGCGCGTCCAGCCGAGGGGCCAGCGCGCGCAGGGCGGCGATGCAGGGCGCGTCGTGGTCTGCCGCGCTTTTGCGTTCCCTTGCCCGCGCCGCCAGCATGCGCGGGGTGACGGTGGAAGCCACATCGCTCGCGGCGACGTAGCCTTTGCACCGTTCGTTGCGTGCCAGGCCGCGCGCGCCGACGGGGAAGAGGCCGGGCGCCGTCGCCTCCCGCCGCACGACCAGCGGCGCGGCCGGATCCAGCCAGTCCGGCCGCATGCCGTCGCACGCGAATGCGTCTGGCCGGCGGATGAACAGCAGGTCGTGCGGGACCATGTCAGCCCACCAGCGCGCGGGTCGCGAAGAACAGCAGCGACGGGCCAAGCAGGCAGCCGAGGCCCGTGTGGAACGTGGCGACGAGGGCGCCGTAGGGCACGAGCTTGCGGTCGGTGGCGGCCAGGCCGGCGGAGACGCCGCTGACGGTGCCGGCCAGCCCGCCGAACACCATCGCCGAGCGCGGCGTGGACAGGCGCAGGAAGCGTGCCGCCATCGGCGTGCCGACCATGACCATGATGGCTTTTACCAGGCCCGTCGCGATCGACAGCGCCATGATTTCCGAGCTGGCACCGATCGCGGCACCGGTCACCGGGCCGACGATGTAGGTGACGGCGCCGGCGCCGATGGTCGTGATGCTGACGGCGTCGCGGTAGCCGAAGCCCCACGCCACGCTGGCGCCGACGATGAACGGCAGCACCGTGCCGAGGATCAGCGCGACGGCGCCCACGAGGCCCGCCTTTCTCGCTTCCACGACCTGCACTTCGAACGCGGTGGCGACGATGGCGAAGTCGCGCAGCATGGCGCCGCCCATCAGGCCGACGCCGGCGAACAGGGTGACGTCCGCGAGGCCTTTCTGGCCGCCGGTCTGGATGCCGCCCCAGTAGGCGAGGCCGAGGCCGATGAGGATGGCGATGGCGGAACCGTGCACGCGGCCGAACGTGAGGCGGCGCGACAGCTGCATCGACACGATCATCACGAGGCCCACGAGGGCGAAGGCCAGCACGAGGCCGTTGTGTTTCGCAGTCTTTTCCAGGAGATCGAGCATGGTGGCCTCCGTCAGGCGTGTTGGGTGGCGACGCGGGCTTCCGCGTCGGCCTCGGGGACCGGGCGCTCGCCGCGGTTGATCAGCGAGACGCACACGGCGCACACGAGGACCGAGGCGAAGGCGGCGAGCAGCGCGACGGGACCGCCGCGCAGCGCCGAGACGACGTTCTGCTGGGCGGCCATCGCGACGACGACCGGGATGTACATGGCGCCCCAGAAGCCGACGCCCATTTCGGTCTGCGCCGGCATCAGGCCGCGCTTTTGCAGCCACAGGCGGGCGCAGATCAGCAGGATCATGGCGATGCCGACTCCGCCGACGTTGGTCTTGGCACCCAGCAGCGCCCCGAGCAAATCGCCCAGGAAGATGCCGAGCAGGTGGCAGATGGCCAGCAATGCGGTTCCGTAGATAATCATGTGTGTCTCCTCTTTGTCCAGAAAAAGGTGGACCGGCCGTAGGTATTGTTGTTGGCGGCCGGGTGCTGCGGGATCTAGTCGGCGGCCTCCCATTCCGATGCGAGCAGCGCGCGCACTGACCGCGACGCGCCCCGGTGTTGGCCATGCAGGCGGCAGGAGAGATCGCGCCGTGGATCCTCGAGGATGTCCGCCAGTGCCGCCTCCAGCGCGCCGTGCACGAGGGCGATGTCCTGCTCGTCCGGCAGCGCCAGGTTCGTCAGCTGCAGCACCTCGTGCAGGATGCCGAGCGACGCGAAGCTCCGGATGTCGTACGCCATCGGCGGCACGCTGGCCGCGAGCTTTTCCAGTGCCTCGACGGAGCGCAGGGTCACGCGGGCGGCCGACGCCTTGCCCATCGCGTGCACCGCGACGGCCGGGTCGTCCAGCGCGATCAACCGGTTGGCCTGGTAGCCGTGCGCGAGGAAGGCGCCGGACATCGCGAGGCCCACGATCAGCCCGATGACGGGGTGACCCGCCTGGCGGGCGTCCGCATACGCGGCCACCGCGCCGGCCAGCGCCTGGTGGATGCCGTACGCTTCCTCGCGCCGGCCGTAGGCCTGGCTCGGGACGTCGATGACGGCGACGATAGCGCGCTTTTCGGACGCGTCCCGGTCCAGGTCGATGACTTCGCGCACGGCCTGGGCGAGACGCCAGCCTTCGACGAGGCCCACTTCGCCATTGCGGGCGCGCGGGAACGGGTTGTCGGCATCGGGCACGACGGCGATGTAGCGTGCGGGGCGGCCGGCCAGGATGGCGTCGCAGGCGTGCACGGTGGTCCAGTCGTGGACTGGGTGGGCACCGCCCGTGAGCAGGCGCAGCCACATGGCGCCGCGCGAGGCGTGGTTCGTATCCATCATTCGAGTCCTTTCGCGTAGAGTTCACGGACGTCCTGCGCCGTGGCCTGTTTGTCCGTGTCGACCCGTCCGAGGCAGGCGAGGAAGTCGGCCGCACGGTCGCTGCGATGCACGGGCGGCACGCCGCGGGCGAAGAAATCGATCACGCTCGCCCGCACGGCGGCCGTGTCGTCGTCCACGCAGGCGTCGGCCAGGTGCGTCGCGGTGCGCTGCGCGCCGCCCGTCAGGCCCCAGATCAGTGCCCGCTGGCGTGCATCGAATTCGGCGACGCCCGCTTCCTGCTCGATGACCTGCGGGCCGTTCAGGCCCAGCCGCGCCTCGCGCGTCATGACGAAGTACGAGCACAGGCCGGCCGCGATCGACATGCCGCCGTAGCAGCCCACCGTGCCCGCGCTGATGCCGATGACGGGGCGGTGGCGGCGCAGGGCGACGATGGCGGACTGGATCTCGGCGATGCCGGCCAGCCCCAGGTTCGCTTCCTGCAGGCGCACGCCGCCCGTCTCGAACACGATCACGGCCTGCGTCGGGATGCCCCGTTCGTTGTCGCGCAGCGCCAGTTCCAGCGCGCCGGCGATCTTGGCGGCGCCGATTTCTCCCATGCTGCCGCCCTGGAACGCGCCTTCGATCGCCAGCACGACGGTCGGCAGCCCAGCGAGCTTGCCCTTGGCCACGACGACGCCGTCGTCGGCCTGGGTGACGAGGTGCTGCATGGCGAGCCACGGCGAGTGCAGGCGTGCGAACGGCCCGGCCAGTTCGCGGAACGTGCCCGGGTCGAGCAGCGCCTGCGCGCGGCTGCGGGCACCCCGTTCGATGAAGCTGTCGCGCTTCAACAGGTTCTCGATGCTCATGGCGTGCCTCCGTTGTTCGCGGCTTGTTCGTAAGCCTGCTCGATGCGCATGCGGACGACGCCCGGCGTCGCGCCGTTGTCGTTGATCTCGATGCGCGCGGCCGGCAGGTCGCCGGCGCCGAACACGCGCTCCAGCAGCGCCTTCCACGTGGCGCCGTAGCCGTCGACGGACGTCTGTACGGCGACAAGCGTGCGGCCGGCGCTCGCGGGTTCCAGCAGCACTTCCAGGTCGCCCGAGCTGACGACACCGCTGACGGTGCGCCCAAGCGCGGGCTGGCCGGCCGCGAATTCGTATTCCAGTCTCTCCATTCCTATTCTCCTCGTTCGATTCGGTCCAGCAGCAGCGCGGCCGCCAGCAGGTCGGCGGCGCCGCCGGGCGAGACGTGCAGCCGGCGCAGCCGGGTTTCCAGCACGTCGAATGCGCGCCGCCCGTTCGGGGTGGCGATGCCGCCGCACGCGAGCACGCGGCGCGCGCCGTGCTGCGCCGCCTCCAGCGCCTTGCGGCCGCCGCGCGCCAGCAAACACGTGTCGTCCAGCGTGGCCATCACGGCCAGCAGTGCGTTCACGCGGGCATGGTGCTCGGCGTCGCCGCGTGCGCGGGCCAGCGCCAGCATCGGCAGCGCGTGGTCGATCACGTGCGGGAAGCCGGCGCGGGCCTGGCCGCGGGCGCCGCCCACGCCGTGCTCGATACAGGCGCGCTCGCCCTTGTGGCCAGTGGCAGCGGGGGCGCCGGGGTCGGCGATGCGGGCGAGCCGGCCGGCGCGTGCCGCGATCGTCCCGGCGTCGCGTTCCATCGAGCCGGCGGCCGCCGTGACGAGCAGGCCCAGGGCCCAGATCGCGCCGCGGTGCGTGTTGACGCCTCCACTGGCCGCCATCATCGCTGCTTCGCCGTCGCGGCCGATGGCACCGATGCGCCGCCGCAGCAGCGCGTCGTCGTCCGCGCCGAGCAGGCCCGCCAGCGCCATCTGGCCGAACGCGGGCCGGAGTGCGCAGGCCGATGCGCACATCAGGGGCCACGAGAGGTCGCGGTGGGCGCCGGCGCCGCGCAGGTCGACGAGACCCGGCTTCGGCGTCAGCATCGCTTCGTCGATCAGCGCCGCGACGGCGTGGTCGGCCAGCTCGTTTGCCAACCCTTGCGCGAGGGTGGGCGCGGCATCGGAAGGAACCAGGATGGGATCGCGCGCGGTCATCACCAGCTCCTGAATTTCGCGGGCGGTTCGTACAGCCCGCCCGACCAGTCGACCAGTTCCGCGATGCTTTTCGCCGCCAGCAGCGAGCGGGTCGCATCGGCGCGGCGCACGCCCATGTCTTCCGGCAGCGCGATCAGGCCTTCGGCACGCATGCGCGCCGTCTGCTTCGGGTCGTGGGTGAGGCCGATGGGCGTGACGCCCGCGACCGCCGCCAGCATCGCCTTGCGTTCTTCGAGCGAGCGCGCCTTGTACAGGTAGGCGATGCCTTCTTCGGTGAGAACGTGGGTGACGTCGTCGCCGTAGATCATCACGGGCGCAAGCGGCATGCCGGTCGTCTTGCCCACCTCGACGGCATCCAGCGATTCCACGATCGTGGGCTGGCTGCCGTCCTGGAACGTCTCGACCATCTGCACGACGAGCTTCTTGCCGCGGGCGAGCGGATCGTCCGTCTCCACGAGGTCGAGCCAAGCCGGCGTCGGATGGCGGCGGCCGTGCGGGTCGTGGCCCATGTTGGGCGCGCCGCCGAAGCCCGTCAGGCGCCCGTGCGTCACGGTCGACGAGTTGCCCAGGCCATCCATCTGCAGGGTGGAACCGATGAACAGGTCGACCGCGTACTGGCCCGCGAGCTGGCAGAACGCGCGGTTCGAGCGCATGGAGCCGTCGCGGCCGATGAAGAACACGTCGGGGCGCGCGGCCGTGTATTTTTCCATGCCCAGCTCCGCGCCGAAGCAGTGCACGCTGTCGACCCAGCCCGCTTCGATGGCGGGGATCAGCGTGGGGTGCGGGTTCAAGGTCCAGTTGCGGCAGATCTTGCCCTTCAGGCCCAGCCGCTCGCCGTACGTCGGCAGCAGCAGTTCGATCGCGGCCGTGTTGAAGCCGATGCCGTGGTTCAGCGACTGCACGTTGTGGCGCTCGTAGACGCCGCGGATCGCCATCATCCCCATCAGGATGTGCACGGGCTTGATGAGGCGCGGGTCGCGCGTGAACAGCGGTTCGATGTAGAACGGCTTGTCGGCGCGTACGACGTAGTCGACCCATGCGCCGGGGATGTCCACGCGGGGCAGGTCCTTCGGGTCGTCGACGATCTCGTTCACCTGCGCGATCACGATGCCGTCGCGGAAGGCGGCCGCTTCGACGAGCGCCGGCGTGTCTTCCGTGCTCGGTCCCGTGTACAGGTTGCCCTGGCGGTCCGCCATATAGCCGGCGACCATGACGACGTTCGGCGACAGGTCCACGTACAGGCGGGCATACAGCTCGATGTAGGTGTGCAGCGCGCCCACGGTGAGCGTGCCCTCCTGCAGGAATTGCGAGATGCGCAGGCTTTGCGCGCCGGCGTAGGCGAAATCGAGTTTGCTGGCGATGCCGCGCTCGAACAGGTCGAGGTGCTCCGGCAGGCTCACGCTGGGCATGATCATGTGCAGCCTGTTGATCCGGTCCGGATCGACCTGCACGAGGGCGCGGGCGAGGAAGTCGGCCTGCTTCTGGTTATTCCCCTCGAGGACGACGCGGTCGCCGCCGGCCAGCAGCAGCTCGAGGGCGTCGACGATGCGCGCGCTGTCCAGCACGGGGCCGTCGGCCAGGTGGCTCGCTGCCGCCATGCGCCGCGCCTTTTCCTGGCGCCGCGTGTCCCATCGGCGGGGAGTGGTGCTTTCCATGTTGTCTCCTTTGTATGGAAGGTAGGTCCAGCATAGAAAGGAGACGACCGCACTTCAATCAACGCGGCGGCGGAATGTTTACTCTGAGGTTAATGATTGCGGTATGCTTTCCCGAGGAGCGGCGCGATGATCGACGAAGAGATTACTTTAAAGAAACTGGAAGTCTTCCTGGCCTTCATGCGCCTGCACAGCCTGGCGCGCGTGTCCGAGGAGCTGGGCCAGAGCACGGTCAGCATCCACCGCGCCCTGCACTCGCTGGAAGAGGGATTGCGCTGCCCGCTGTTCCGGCGCGAAGGCAGGAGTCTCGCGCCGCTGCCGGCCGCCTATGCGTTCGCCAAGCACGCGCAGCGCGCCGTCAGCGAGACGGAAGAGGGCGTGCGCAAGGTGCGCGAGCTGGCTGGCTTCGCGGGCGGCAGGCTGAAGATCGGGTCGCTGTATTCGCTGACACTGCGCTGCATCCCGCAACTGCTCATGGGCCTGAAGCTGCGCCGGCCCGAACTGCAGATCGACCTCACCCTTGGCTCGAACCAGGAATTGCTGCGCGGGCTGGACGAGGGGCGGCTGGACGCCGTCGTGATCGGGCTGCAGGCGCCGCTCGACGATGCGCAGTTACTGGCCGTGCCGCTGTTCGAGGACGAGGTGCATCTTGCCGCGCCGCTGGGTTCACCGTACGCGAACCGTAGCCATGTGGATCTGCGCGACCTGGAGGGCGAAAAATTCATCACGCTGGGAGGCGGCTTCGTCACGTCGGACAGCTTCGACCACGCGTTCCGCCAGGCCGGCTACACGCCGGAGACGATCATGCGCGTGTCCGACATCTTCTCGCTGATCAACCTTGTCAGCGGCGGCATGGGCTACAGCCTCCTGCCGGGCCGCGTGGCGGAATTCAGCACGCGCATCCAGCTGATCCCGCTCGATGCGCCCTACGCGTCGCACCAGACCATCACCCTCCTGATCTCGAAGAGCCGCGAGCGCGATCCGAACCTGCTGGCGCTGGCGGCCGAGTGCCGGATGTACGGGAAGGGGCAGCGGCTCGGTGCCTAGTCGCGAAACAGCCCGGCACCTCGACGGGGCGGGCATTGTCCAGGCGGGAGGGCTGGAGGACTACATCGGCGGCGCCCGGTCGGCGCCGTAGGCGTGCACGCCGGGCACGGTCAACGTGACCATCGTGCCCTGGCGCGGGCCGCTGGCGATGTCCAGGCGGGCGCCGATGCGTGCCGCCCGTTCGCGCATGCCGATGAGACCCCAGTGCCCGCGGTACCCTGCAAGCCCGGCGCCGTCACGCGGCACGGGCTCGGGGAGGCCGCGTCCGTCGTCGGCCACGCACAGCGTGAGCGCGCGGCGCGCATGGACCAGCGTCACGCGGACGCGGGCCGCGTGCGCGTGCATGAACGCGTTGCGCAGCGCCTCGCGCGCGATCTCCGCGATCTCGTCGGCCACGGGGGCGAGCAGGGGCCGGCGCTCCCCTTCCACGTGCACGTCGACGGCCAGCGCGCCATGCGTGAGCGTGAGACGGGCGATGGCGTCGGCCAGCACGTCTTCCAGCACGTGGGCGTCGCCCGCGCGCAGCTCCTGCAGCTGGTCGCGGCCTTCGCCGATGGCATGGCTCGCGTCGTCCAGCACGTGCTCCAGCTGGCGGCGCGCGCCCGCATCGGGCGGCAGGGACGCGGCGACGGCGTCCACGCGCAGCACGAGCCCCTGCACGGTCTGCAGGAAGGTGTCGTGCAGGGTGCGCGCGATGCGTTCGCGCTCGGCCGTCCTGACCTGCAGCCGTTCCGTCAGGCGGCGCGTCACGTAGCGCATGCGGTAGCGGTACAGCAGCACGCCGAGCAGCACGAGCGCGCCGGCGCAGGCGAGGCGGAACCACAGCGTCTGCACGAGCGTGGGCGCCACGTGCAGCGGCAGGGCGGCGACCGCGTCGCCCGGCAGGCCGTCCTCGTTCACGGCGCGCACGTGGAACACGTAGTCGCCGGGACCGATGTTGGTGTACGACGTGGCGCGGCGGACGCCGGCATCGAGCCACCCCTTGTCGACGCCGTCGAGCCGATACTCGAAACGCACCCGTTCCGGCAGGCGCAGCGCGGGCGCCGTGTACTCGATGCGGAAGTGGTCGGTGCCGGCCGGGAGGGCTATCGCACCTTGCGCCGGCCAGCTGCGGCCATCCGCCGTCACGCCGAGGATCACGGCCTGCGGCGCCACGCGGTTTCGGCGCAGCTGGGCGAGGTCGAGGCGCACGACGCCGCCCGTGGCCGACAGCCACAGGTTGCGGCCGTCGGCGCTGACGATGCCGCGCCAGCGGTTTTCCATCGCGGCGCGGCCCGGATAGCCGTCCAGCGCGTCGAACAATTCGTGGGGGAGTGCCTGGTCCGGGTCGCGCATGGCCTGGCGCCAGTCCGCGGCGCGCACGTGCACGAGGCCCGCGACGCCGTTCATCCAGCGGTCGCCGTCCGGCGTGACCACGATGCCGGACAGGTTGCGCAGCACGCCCGGATCGCGGGTGCGCAGCAGGCGCAGCGTGCGGTCGCGCAGCACGGCCGTGCCGCCGGAGCCGCTGACGACCAGGTGTTCGCCCGTGAACAGTGCGCTCGCCTGGCCCACGGGACCGAGGTCGTAATTCGTCAGCCTGTCGTCGAGGTAGTGCACCAGCTTGCCGTCACCGGTGGCCAGCCACAGGGTACCCGCGCCGTCGGTCGCCGACTGGAAGATCTTGGACGGCAGGTTGAAGGCGGCGCGCGGCAGCCAGCGCCCGTCGCGCCAGCCGATCAGGCCCGTCTCGAGGGATCCCGTCCACAACACCTTGCCGTCATCCAGCAGGCCGATGAGGCGGTAGTCGCGCGGCTTGCCGTCCGGGCCCGGCGGCAGGGGGATGTCTTCCACGGTGGTGCCGCGCACGCGCTGGATGCTGCGCTTGCCGCCGACGAGCAGTGCGCCGTCGGGACCGTTGTTGATCACGCCGGTCCACGGGCCGCGCACGGCGGCCGGCGCGGCGTCGGGCGCTAGACGCCACAGCGTGCCCGTCTCGAAGTCGGCGGCCAGCACGCGGCCGGCCCCGTCCACGCCGAAGCTGTAGCGGGTCCCGCTGCCGGGCAGGCCGCTGTGCAGGAACCGGTTGCGCCGGAAGCGATCGAGGCCGCTTTGCGTCGCCACCCAGATGTCGCCTTCGCGGTCTTCCAGGATCGCCGTCGTGTCCCGCCCCGACAGCAGCGCCGGGTCCACGACCCGCTCCGCGGCCGCGGAGGCGATGGTCCAGCGCGCCGCCTTGCGCTGCCCCGCGTGCGGCACGCGGCACACGGGCTGCGGGCAGTCCAGCAGCCACAGGGTGCCGTCCGCGTCGAACTGGCCGGCCCCGCGCGATTGCGACGGCGCGTACGTGGCGGGGCGCGGGTTTCCCGTGGCAGCGAGCCGGTGCAGCGTGCCGCCGGCCCGCAACCACAGGCTGCCGTCCGGCGCCAGCAGCGGCTGCCCGGCCCGGGCCGTCACGCGCGCGAAGCGGCCGGCGGCCCGGTCCAGGCGCCAGGCGCCGCGCTCGTTGAACGCCCACAGGTTGCCGGCGCCGTCGACGAGCAGGTCTTCCTGGTGCGCCGTTTCCCAATCCGGCCCGGCCGCCACGACATGCCAGCGGCCGCCGGCGAAATGGGCGATGCGTCCGCTGGCGGCCCACAGGCTGCCGTCCGTGTCGACGGCCAGCGCGCCGATGCTCTCGTATGGGGAGGGTTGCTCCGGCAGGTCCGCGACGCGGCCGTCCGGATGGAGCACCGCGACGCCTTCGGCGGCGAAGGCGATCACCAGGTCGCCGTTCGGCGCGGCCCGCAGCACCTCGATGCGTTCATGGCTGCGTCCCGGCTGGGCGGGCAGCGCGTAGCGTTCGAAACGCTGGCCGTCGAAGCGGTACAGGCCGTCGGCGGTGCCGAGCCACAGCCAGCCGTCGCGGGTCTGCGCCATCATGCGGATGGCCGGTGGCGCGCCGTCGGTCGCCGTCCATTGCGTGTGGTGGTAGTCCGTGAAGCCTTCCGGCGCCGCCATTGCCGGCCCGGCGGCCAGCAGCAAGGTTGCCGCGAGTACGCGGACGAGACGATGGCGGCGGCGCATCGCGGTGCCGGTCAGAGGTCGATGAAGCCGCGCTGCACGGCGAGCGTGACGGCGTGCGCGCGGTCGTTCGCGCCCAGCTTCACGAGGATCGTGCTCATGTGCGTCTTGACCGTCGTCTCGCCGATGTGCAGCTGTTCGCCGATGGCGCGGTTCGAATGGCCGACGGCGGCGAGGCGCAGCACGTCGAGTTCGCGCGGCGACAGCGCGTCGCCGGCATAGTGGATCGCCACCTCGCGCCGCAGCGCCTGCGGCAGGATGTGCGAGCCGTTGTGCACTTCGCGCACGGTCGCCGCCAGTTCGCGGCCCGGGACGTTCTTCAGCAGGTAGGCGGAGGCGCCGGCCTTGAGCGCGGCAGCGATGCGGGCGTCGCCGTCGTAGGTCGTGAGCACGACGAGGCGGGCGTCCGGATGCATGCTGCGGATCGCGCGGATGGCTTCCAGGCCGTCCTTGCCGGGCATCTGCAGGTCGACGAGGGCCACGTCGGGGCGCCAGTTGGTGAAGAAACGGATCGCTTCGTCGCCGTCGCAGGCCTGAGCGATGACCTCGATGTTGCCGTGCGCGGTCAGCGAAGCGGCTATGCCTTCGCGCATCATCGGATGGTCGTCCGCGATCAGGACGCGGATCGGCGTGGCGCTGGGAGGGTTCATGCGGTGGAGTCTTTGGGGGCGGTACAGGGCAAGATTGTACAAGATTCCCCCTTATTGAGTCATGCCCCCCCGCCAAATGGGTGGGGAAAAAGACATGAACGGACGCTACGCTGGCAGCACCGGGGTCAGAGCGCGGTTCTTCTTTTGGCGCTCCGACCCCGGTTCTCTTACCACACAAGTCGCCGGAGTCCCAGCATGCGTGCCGCTAACGCCCCAACCACCGAACCCATCGACGTCGTCCGCATCCGCCTGTCCGCCGACGCCGGCGCAACGGCCGTCGTCAGCGAATTCCGGATGGCCAACCGCATCCTGGCCGCGTGGGCGGCGCAGGCCCGGCGCGACAGCCGCGTCGACTACGAGGTCACGTTCTTCGACGGCCTGCGCCTGTCCGGCCGCTACCCGCTGTTGCGCAAGGGCGGCAAGCCGCACGCATCGCTCAGCCGTGTGATCCGGCGGCTGTTCAAGGAAATGGCCGGCGGCCCCGCGCCATACCTGGTCGAGGGTTGAGCTCTCAGTATGCGTGGATCAGCCCCCGCCGCGCCGCCACGCAGGCCGCTTCGGTCCGGCACGAGACGTTCAGCTTGGACAGGATATTGTTGACGTGGTACTTGACCGTGCCGACGCCGATGTTCTCGGTGCGCGCGATCAGCTTGTTGCTCATGCCGGCCGACAGGTGCGCGAGGATCTCGAGCTCGCGGCGCGACAGGCGGTTGGCGTCCACGCGCCCGGCCAGCTTCTCGGCGAGGCCGGGCGCGAGGTAGCGGCGGTTGGCGGCCACCTGGCGCACGCATTGCACCACCTCGTCGAGGCCGGATTGCTTGAGCAGGTAGGCGCTGGCGCCGGCCAGCAGGCCGCGGTGCACGTCCTCGTCGCCGTCGTAGGTCGTCAGGATGACGATGCGGGCGTCCGGCACGATCGCGCGGATCTTGCGGATCGCCTCGACGCCGCCGCCACCGGGCATGTTCAGGTCGACGAGCATGACGTCGGGACGCAGACGCAGGTAGTGTTCAACGGCGGCGACGGCGTCGCCCGCTTCTCCGACCAGTTGCAGCGCCGGTTCGACGCCGATCAGCGCGGCGAGGCCGGCCCGGATCAGCGGGTGGTCGTCCGCGATGAGGACGGTGATGGGGCGCGGGTCATCCATGGACGGGCTCCACCGATGCGGTGGACGGATGCGCGTGCGCTGTGCGCGGCAGCGCGAAGCCGGCCGTGGCGCCGTGGTCCGGATTGGCGTCCAGCCAGAGGCGGCCGCCATGGGCGTCGGCGATGGCGCGGCAGATCGCCAATCCCAGGCCCATGCCGTGGGGCTTCGTCGTCGACAACGGGTCAAATGCGTCTGCGGCGGCGGCCGCATCGATGCCGGTGCCGTTGTCGCGCACGGTGACGACGATCTCGCCGCCGGGGCCGACGCGGGCGCGGATCGCCATCGAGCGGGTGCGGCCGCGCACGGGAGACAGCGCGTCCACGGCGTTGCCGACGAGGTTGCGCAGGAGCTGGCGCAGCTGCACGGGACTGGCCGCCACCGTGCGCGCACCCGGTGCCACCGTGACCTTGCAGGCGATGGCGTGGCGGCGCACGTCGGCCGCGTATTCGGCCAGCACGTCGTCGATGGCGGCGTCGAGGCGGCATTCGGTGCGCTCGAGCCGGACCTGGCCGGCCAGGGCGCGCACGCTCCTCACGATGGCGCTGGCGCGCTGCGACGCTTCCAGCACGGCGCACAAGGCGGCATGCGCCTGGGCCGGCGCCTGGGCGCGTTCGATGCAGCGCAGCGCCGCGTGGGCGTGCAGCGCGATGGCGGCCAGCGGCTGGTCGACCTCGTGGGCGATCGACGCGGCCAGTTGGCCGATCGTGGCCAGGCGCGCCTGCCGTTCGGGTTCAAGGCTCGCGGCCAGTGGGGGCGGGTGGGTGGTCATGGGCTGCTCCTCGTCCGGTGATCAGGGTGGTGCGGACGGAATGCCGCGCCACCCTGGTCATTGTCGGGACGAAGGCCGCCCGGGTCCAGCTATACAAAAGGATATGACATCACACTAAAGTATGATGTTCAGGCGCGCTCAGTTACGCTCGGCCTGGCGTGCCAGGTGTTCGCCGATGAACCAGCTTTGCAGTTCGTTGGCGCGCACGACCTGGCTGACGATCAGGTCGTTGCTGCCGTCGTCGCCGGCGTCGGACGCCGCGCGCGCCAGCGGACGCGCGTCCAGCAGGATCGTCTCGTGGGCGGCGGCCAGGCGTTCCAGCTGGGCGGGGGCCGATTCGCGGCCGCGCGGGGCGCGTGCGATCGACGATTCGCCGGCGATGTCGCCGGCCAGCGCGAACGTCACGCCGCCCAGGGTCTGGATGCGCTCCGCGATGGCGTCCATGATCGCGACCTGTTCTTCGTAGTGCTTGTCGAACAGCAGGTGCAGTTCGTAGAAGTTGGCGCCGGACGTCTGCCAGTGCGCTTTCTTGTAGGCGTCGCGCAGCGCCATCGTGTGCGCCAGCAGGCGGTTCAGGGCGCGCACGCTCTGCGACCGCGTCTGCTCCGGAAGACCGATGCGCACGGGCGCCAGCGCGCCGAATTCCTGGACGACGCCGGCATTGTCCTGGGTAGGTTGGTTGTCCATGGGAGACCTCGTGGTGGGAAATGGATGACAGCCCGAGTCTATCCATCGCCCGCCGCATGGGCACTGATCCAAAGGCCAGGCATTCCGGTAGTATGATGGTTTTCAGGTTCGGGAACGCCATGACCAACCATTCCGAGACCGGCGACGACGCCGGCGTCTACCGCACCCTGCTCGAATCCACGCAGGCCATCCCGTGGCGCATCGACTGGGCCTCCGCGCGCTTCACGTACATCGGTCCCCAGATCGAACGCGTGCTGGGCTGGCCCCAGGACAGCTGGAAGACGGTCGAGGACTGGGCCACGCGCATCCATGCGGAAGACCGGCAGAAGACGGTCGATTTCTGCGTGAGCCAGTCGCAGCAGGGCACCGATCACGAAGCCGATTACCGCGCCCTGACTGCCGACGGCGAATACGTGTGGATCCGTGACGTCGTGCACGTGATCCGGCGGGCCGACGGGGCCGTGGACTGCCTGGTGGGCTTCATGTTCGACATCAGTGAACGCAAACGGGCCGAGGACAAGATCCTGCAGCTGCAGAAGGAGCTGGAGGCGCTGTCGTACCGCGACCCGCTAACCGGCATCGCCAACCGGCGCATGTTCGACCGGATCCTCGACGTCGAGTGGGGCAAGGCCCGTGCGCTGGGCGAGCCGCTGTCGCTCGTGATGGTCGACATCGATTACTTCAAGCAGTACAACGACCGCTACGGCCATCCGCAGGGCGACGCCTGCCTGAAGGAGGTGGCGCGGGTGCTGGACCGCGCGGCATCGCGCACGCGCGACCTGTGCGCGCGCCTGGGCGGCGAAGAGTTCGCGCTGGTGCTGCCCGCGACGGACGAGGCGGCGGCGCTGGCGGTGGCGGCGCGGTGCGCTCGGCGGCTGGCGCAGGCGGCGCTGCCCCATGCGGCGTCCGGCGTGGCGGACGTCGTCACGTGCAGCATGGGCGTGGCGACGATCGTCCCGGGCAGCCAGGACCAGCCGGCCGGACTCGTCGAGGTGGCCGACACGCGGTTGTACCGTGCCAAGGCGGCGGGACGCAACAGGATTGCCGGCAGCGCCGGCTGAAAGGAATCAGACGGCCGCTGCGCCTGGGGGCAGTGCACCCACAGCGCGGCGGCGGCGTGCCATGCCGAGCGCGCCGAGGCCGACGAACAGCAAGGCGGCGGTGCCCGGCAGCGGGATGTGCACGCCCATGGCCACGCCTTCGAGGACGTCGTTCTGGCAGGTCTCGCCCCAGTGCATCGCGAACGAGCTGTAGTCCATCAGTTCCGAACCGGAGAGGTTGATGGTGAACGTCAGGGCGCCGGTCGAGACGGCCCATTTGCCGGACAGGCCCGTGTCCTTGACCGTGGACGAGTTGGTGTTCACGGCCGTTTCCTCGTTCTCGCGGTAGTTGCAGTTCGAGCACTTGATGTAGCTGTTCGAATTGAGGATGTTCTGCGCGTTGGTCGCGCCGTTCAGGGCGTACAGCTTGAAGTCGCCGCCCGAGTTGCTCCAGCGGTTGTCGAGCGCGAAGCCGTAGTCCCAGACGGTGCCCTTGGTGGCGTTGTCGGACGTGTAGTGATTGCTGGACGTGCCCGCGGCATTCCACGTGTCGGACAGGAACACGTCGCCGTAGCCGATGCCCTTGCCGGTCGCACCGGTCAGGCCGTCCTTGCCCCACGTCGGGCTGACGCCCGCCTTGCCCGCGAAGCTCGTATTGATCGTGATGGTCAGCACACTCCCGGCGCGCGCGATCGTCGCCTTGGAGATATCGTATTCGGTGCCCCCGATGACGTCCGCGGCGCCCTGGTTGTCGTAGCCATAATAGGCGGTGACGCCGGAGTCGGTGATGGTCGCGGCCCACCCCTGGCTGGCGCCGAGGATGAATGCAGCCGAGACGGCCAGCTTGAGCGCTTTTTTCACAGAATCTCCCGGATATATTTACACGTTGACCAGCATCAGCTCGTATCATGCCACGGATAAACTTAACTTGTAAATAAATTATTTATTACCGATGAGAGCCGTGATCTTTTTACAACTGTTCGCGGTGGCGTGGTATTGCGGTCATGCCCGTCGGGTTTTGCTTGCCATAAACGGCCTTGCCCCACGAAAATGCACCATTCATCTATAACAAGATCAGCGATGTCCTCCCCACCTCCACGCACCAGCCGCCTGGCCGCCGTCCTCGTGGCCCTTGTTCTCGCCGCCGCGCTTCCGGCCTGCAAGCAGCAGACGGCGGAGCAGCAGCGGGCCCACGCTGCCCAATTGCGCGCGAAAGGGGATTTTCGCGGTGCCCTCATCGTCCTCAAGAATGCGCTGGACGCCGACCCGCGCAGTGCGGACACGCGCTACCAGCTCGCCCAGGTCTACCTCGACCTGGGCGACAGTACGACGGCCGAAAAGGAAGCCCGGCAGGCGCTGGACCGGGGCCATGCGCGCGGACCGGCGCTGGCGGCGCTGGCTGCGGCGCTCGTGCTGGAAGGCCAGCACCAGAAGGCGCTGGACGAGACGGCCGGCGGCCCGGACGACCCGGGCTTGTCCACCGCGCGCGGCGACGCCTGCCTGGCCCTGCGCCGCAACGACGAGGCGCGGGCTGCCTACGAACACGTGCTTGCCAAGCGTGCGGACGACCCGGCGGCGCTCGTCGGCCTGGGCCGGCTCGCCATCGTCGAGGGCCATGCGGACGCCGCCCACGGCTACGCCGACCGCGTGCTGGCCCGCGATCCGCGCAACGTCGACGCGCTGATGTTCAAGGCCGACCTCGTGCGCGCGGGCGAGCGGCCCGAGGACGCGCTGGCGCTGTACGACCGCGTGCTGGCCGTCAGCCCGCAACACCGCACGGCCCACGTGGAAAAAGCCTATCTCGCCATCGGCCTGCGCAAGCCGCAGATGGCGCAGGCCGAGCTGGACCTGGCCGCGAAGGGCGCACCCGGCAGCCTGCTCGTCGCGTACACGCAGGCGCTGCTCGACTATACGACCGACAAGCCCGACGCCGCGCGCGACGTGCTGTACAAGGTGCTCAAGGCCGTGCCGGACCACATGCCCAGCGTGCTGCTGGCCGGCGCCGTCGACCTGAAGCTTGGATCGAACTACCAGGCGGAGCAGCATTTCCGCCGTTACCTGGAACGCAATCCGGCCAACGTCTACGCGCGCAAGATGCTGGCGCAGGCGCTGATCGGCTCCGGCCACGGGGACGAGGCGCGCACCGTGCTGGAGCCCGTGCTCGATGCCCGCCAGGCCGATGCCGAAGTGCTGGCGCTGGCCGCCGACGCCAACCTGAAGGCGCGCCGCTACGACCAGGCCGCCGACCTGTTCGCGCGCGCCACTAGCCTGGACGGTGCGTCGGCCACGCTGCGCACGGGCCTGGGACTGGCGCGGCTGGGCGCGGGCGCGACCGACGACGCGGTGCGCGAGCTGCAGGCGGCGACGGCGCTCGACGAGCGTTCGCCGGAGGCCGTCGAGGCCCTCGTGCAGGCGAACCTGCGCCTGGGCCGGCGCGACGCCGCACTCGATGCGGCGCTCGCGCTGGAGCGCAACCAGCCCGACCGGCCGCTGGCCCACGCGCTCAAGGGCCAGGTACTGGCGGCCCAGGGCAAGGCGGACGCGGCGCGCGCCAGTTTCGCACGCGCGCTGCAGCTCGATCCCGCGTACTACCGGGCCGCGGCGAGCCTGTCGCAGCTGGCGCTCGACGCCGGCCAGCCGGCGCAGGCGCGCCAGGTGCTGGTCGACTTCCTGGCAAAGAACAAGCAGAGCGTGGCCGCGATGGACGGCCTGGCGACACTGGCCGAGCGCACGCAGGACAGCGCCGAGGTGACGCGCTGGCTGGAACAGGCCGCCGCCGTCGACCCGCACGCGATCGGGCCCGGCGTCGACCTGTGCGCGCACTATTTGCGCACGGGCCAGACGGACAAGGCGCTGGAACTGGCGCGCCGCCTGCAGGTGAGCCATCCGGAAAACCCGGACCTGCTGGATTTGCGCGGGAAGGCCGAGCTGGCGCGGGGCGACCTGCCGGCCGCGCTGGAATCGTACAAGCAGCTGGCCCAGGCGCTGCCGCGCTCCGCGCCCGCGCTGATGCAGGTCGCGGCGCTGCGGCTCGTGATGAACAACACGACGCAGGCCGAGGAAGACCTCAAGAGCGTGCTGGCGATCCAGCCCGATTTCCCGTCGGCCCAGCTGGAACTGGCCGCGCTGTACGTGCGCAAGGGCTCGCACGACCTGGCGCTGATGGTCGCGGAACACATGCAGAAGCAGCATCCGCAAGGCGCGGCCGGCTACCAGTTGCAGGGCGACATCCTGATGGCCAAGCGCCAGCCGGCCGCCGCGCTGGCCGCGTTCGAGCGCGCGTCCGCGCTGCATGCGACGAACGAACTCGCGATCAAGATCGACAACGCGCTGCGCCGGGCCGGCCGCGTCGCGGACGCCGACGGCCGCCTGGCGAAATGGCTGGCGGCGCATCCGGACGACGTGCGCGTGCTCGCGTACCGCGCGCAGACGTGGATGGGCGCGAACGAGTTCAAGCGGGCCGCCGCCCAGCTGGAAGACGTGCTGCGGCGCCAGCCCGGCAACCCCGTTGCGCTGAACAATCTTGCGCTGTGCTACCAGGCGTTGGGCGACGCGCGCGCGCAGGCAACGGCCGAGGCGGCGCTGAACGCTGCGCCGAAGCGCGCGGACGTGATGGATACGCTGGCCTGGATCCTCGTCGGCAACGGGAACGCCGGCCGCGCGGTGACCCTGCTGCGCGAGGCGCAGGCGCTCGCACCGAAGGCGCGCGACATCCGCTACCACCTGGCGGCGGCGCTGGCCGCCAGCGGCGACAAGGCCGCGGCGCGCAAGGAACTCGACGGGTTGCTGGCCGGCGACATGGGGTTTGCGCAGGCGGACGAGGCGCGCAAGCTGATGGAAAAACTGAAGACGGGCGGGTGATCAGCCGTCGTCGTCCTCGCGCAAGCGGGGACCCATACTGATCCGAACGGGGACACTCGGCATGGATTCCCGCCTGTGCGGGAATGACGGCTTATTGGCGTGGCGTCCAGCCCAGCCGTTCCTCGATCACCCCGCGATACAACGTCCGGATATCCCCCGGAATCCGGCGCACGTATTCCTCGGCCCTGGCCCGCTCCTCCCCCTGCAGCCCGGCCAGCAGCGCGACCGCCTCGTGCGGGCTGGGCGCGCGTTCGCTGACGCCGGCAAACTTGGCCGGCAGCGCCGTCCACACGACCGCATCGACGTCACGGGTTGCCATCCAGTCCGCGATGGACGCCACGATGGCCGCCGGCGTCTTCGCAGGCAGGCCGGGCGGCACCGGGTCGGGCAGGCTGCCCACCCATTGCGGATACTCGGGCCGGATCTTTTCGCGCCGGCGCAGCATCTCGCGGGCGTCATCGAGGCCGGCCGCGTCGAGCCGCGCCCAGCGCGTGGGCACGGGCGGCGCGGGCGCGTGCAGGACGAGGGCCAGTTCGGCGCTGTCGTCGCTGTCGCGCACGAATTCCAGCGGCAGGGCCGGGCCGTCCGGCTGCCAGTCCGACGCCAGCTTCAAGGGGCCGGGTTCCCAGATCAGCGAACCCCAGGCGATGCAGACGATGTTCACGGCGCCATCCTTTCCTCTAACAAGCCCGACCGGTGCATTGTAGCGGGACGCGCGTAACATACTGTATCGTTATCGTGCGCCGTATGCGGCGGATTTCCTGCCATTCTGTTCTGCGAGGAGGCGACATGGACGAGACCGAAGTATTGATCGCGGGGGCCGGACCGACCGGCCTCGTGCTGGCGCTGTGGCTCGTGCGCCAGGGCATCGACGTGCGGATCGTGGACCGCAGCGCGGGGCCGGGCACGAGCTCGCGCGCGATGGCCGTGCAGGCGCGCACGCTGGAACTGTACCGCCAGCTCGACCTGGTGGACGAGATCGTCGCGGGTGGCCTGCGCAATCCCGCCATCAACCTGTGGGCAAAGGGCGAACGGCGCGCGCGCCTGTCCTTCCGCGACGCCGGCCGCGAACTGACCCCGTATCCGTTCGTGCTGATCTATCCGCAGGACCGCCACGAGCGGGTGCTCGTGCGGCGCCTGGAGGAGGCGGGCGTGACGGTCGAGCGCAATACCGAATTGTTGGGCTTCGAGCAGGATGCGGCGGGCGTGACGGCGCGGTTGCGCGGCCCGGCGGGCGAGTCGGTGTGCCGCGCCGCCTGGCTGGCCGGGTGCGATGGCGCGCACTCCATCGTGCGCCATCAGCTGGGGACCGGTTTCGAGGGCGGCACGTACCAGCACACGTTCTACGTCGCCGACGTGGAGGTGAGCGGCCCGGCGGCGAACGGGGAGATCCACCTGTCGCTGGAGGAGGGCGATTTCGCCGCGCTGTTCTCGTATGATCAGCTGGGCAATGCCCGCCTGATCGGCGCCGTACGCGACGCCGAGGTGCGCGAGGGCCACACGCTGGCGTTCGACGACGTGCGCCAGCGCGCCATCGCGAGCCTGGGCTTGACCATCCGGCAGGTGAACTGGTTCTCGACCTACCGCGTGCACCACCGGGTGACGGGGCATTACCGGTCCGGACGGGCGCTGCTGCTGGGCGACGCGGCCCACGTCCACAGCCCGGCCGGCGGCCAGGGCATGAACACGGGGATCGGCGACGCGATCAACGTCGCGTGGAAGCTGGCCCACGTGCTGCGGGGCCGGGCGCCGGAAACGCTCATCGATACCTACGAGGCCGAGCGCAAGGCGTTCGCCCAGCGGCTGGTCGAGACGACGGACCGCGCGTTCTCGTTCGTCGTCGCCGAGGGCGGGTTCGCGGACTTCGTGCGCACGCACATCGCACCCCTGTTCGCGTCGGCCGCGTACGGCATCGAACCGGTGCGGGCGTTCATGTTCCGGGTGCTGTCGCAGATGGGCATCCATTATCCCGACAGCCCGCTGTCGGCCGGCAGCGCCGGCCACGTTCGCGGCGGCGACCGGCTGCCGTGGGCGGGCTACGGCGGCGGTCCGGACAACCACGCGCCGCTGGCGGCGATCGCCTGGCAGGTGCACGTGTACGGCGAGGCGGCGCCGGCGCTGCAGGCCTGGTGCGCCGGGCGCGGCATCGAACTGTACCGCTACGACTGGTGCGACGCGTGCCAGGCGGCCGGTCTCGTGCGCGACGCGGTCTATCTCGTGCGGCCGGATACGTATGTCGCGCTGGTGGACCGGGCGGGGGAGCGGGATACGCTGGAAGCCTATTTCACCACGCGCGGTATTCACCCGGTCTAGGCCGCCTGCACCTGCCCGCCACCCGCTTCATCCCGCAACAGCCGCGCCGCCGCCACCATGTTGCGCAGCGCCGCTTCCGTCTCCGGCCAGGCCCGCGTCTTGAGCCCGCAGTCCGGGTTCACCCACAGCCGGTCGGCCGGCACGACGGCGCTCGCCTTGCGCAGCCGGCGCACCATGTCGGACGTCGCCGGGACGCGCGGCGAGTGGATGTCGTACACGCCCGGGCCGATCTCGTTCGGGTACGCGAATGCGCCGAAACCGGCCAGCAGTTCCATGTCCGAGCGACTCGTCTCGATCGTGATCACGTCGGCGTCCAGCGCCGCGATGGCCGGCAGGATGTCGTTGAACTCGGCGTAGCACATATGGGTGTGGATCTGCGTCGCGTCGGCGACGCCGCTCGCGGCGATGCGGAATGCGCGGCCGGCCCAGTCCAGGTAGGCGCCGCGGGTGGCGCGGCGCAGCGGCAGGCCTTCGCGCAGCGCCGGCTCGTCGATTTGCACGATGCCGATGCCGGCCCGTTCCAGGTCGGTGACTTCGGCGCGGATCGCCAGTGCGATCTGGGCGCAGGTGAGGGCGCGCGGCTGGTCGTCGCGCACGAACGACCATTGCAGGATCGTGACAGGCCCCGTCAGCATGCCCTTCAGCGGCCGCGCCGTGAGGCTTTGCGCGTACGCGGTCCACGCCACCGTCATCGGCGCGGGGCGGGCCACGTCGCCGTACAGCACGGGCGGCTTCACGCAGCGCGAGCCGTACGACTGCACCCAGCCGTTGGCGCTGAACGCGAAACCGTCCAGTTGCTCGCCGAAGTATTCGACCATGTCGTTGCGCTCGGCCTCGCCGTGGACGAGGACGTCTAGCCCGAGGTCTTCCTGCACCTGCACGGCATGGGCGATCTCGGCGCGCATCGCGGTGTCGTACGCGGCATCCGCCAGCTCGCCGCGGCGCCACGCCGCACGTGCGGCGCGGATGGCCGGGGTTTGCGGAAACGAGCCGATCGTCGTGGTCGGGAACGCGGGCAGGCCGAAGCGGGCGCGCTGCACGGCCTGGCGTTGCGCGAACGGGGCGGCGCGGCGGTCGGCGTCCGGCGGCAGCGCGGCCAGTGCGGCGGCCACGTCGGGGCGCGCGACGCGTGGGCTGGCGCGGCGGGCGGCCAGCGCGGCGCGCGCGGCGGCGAGATCCATCGCGACGGTCCGTTCGCCGCCGGTCAACGCCTGTTTCAGGATGCGCAGCTCGTTCAGTTTTTCACGCGCGCCGGCCAGCCAGGTGCGCAGTTCGGCGTCGAGGGCGGCGTCGTGGGCGAGCGTGAACGGCACGTGCAGCAGCGAGCAGGAAGGCGCGAGCCACACGGCGCCGGCGCGGCGCTCGAGCACGGGACGCAGGCGTTCGAGGCAGGCGTCGAGATCGGCGCGCCAGATGTTGCGGCCGTCGACGATGCCGACCGACAGCACCTTGTGGTCCGGCAGCCAGTCCGCGACGGGGCGCAGCTCTTCCGGCGCACGGACGCCGTCCACGTGCAGGCCCGCGACCGGGAGCTTGCACGCGAGGCTCAGGTTTTCCTGCAGCGGCGAGAAATACGTGGCCAGCAGCAACGGCACGCCGGCGCCATGCAGCAGGTGATATGCGCGTTCGAATGCGAGCGACCAGTCGCCCGGCAGGTCCAGGCCGAGGATCGGCTCGTCCAGCTGGACCCACTCGGCGCCGGCCGCCTTCAGGCGGGCCAGCAGGTTGCAGTACACCGGCAGCAGCGCGTCCAGCAGTGCGAGGCGGTCGGCGCCGTCCTTGGCCTTGCCCAGCCACAGGAACGACAGCGGACCGGCCAGCGTCACCTTGACGGCGTGGCCCAGCGCGCGTGCTTCCGCCACCTGCTCCAGCAGGCGGTCCGGCGCGAGGTCGAAGCGCGTGGCCGCGTCGAATTCCGGCACGAGATAGTGGTAGTTCGTGTCGAACCACTTGGTCATCTCCAGCGCCGGCTTGCCGTGCGACGTGTGCCCGCAGCCGCAATCGTCGTGCGCTTCCGTCGCCACGCCGCGCGCCAGCGTGAACAGTTGCTGTAGCGGCGTTTCGGCGCCGGTGAAGCCGAAGCGCGCCGGCGCGCAGCCGAACAGCAGCACGTGGTCGGCCACCTGGTCGTAGAACGCGAAATCGCCCACGCTGACGAAGTCCAGGCCGGCCGCGCGCTGGTCGGCCCAGTGGCGTGCGCGCAGCTCGGCGGCGACGGCCTCCAGCGCCTGCTCGTCGATTTCGCCGCGCCAGTGACGCTCCAGCGCGAATTTCAGCTCGCGCTGGGCGCCGATGCGGGGATAACCGAGAATATGAGTTTTGATCATGTTGTTGCCTCATCTGGATGAATAAGTCTTGTCATCATCGATGAGCAACCGGCATAATTCAAACGAATTATTTTTCTGTCCAGATGAATTCCGCTCATGCCGACCTCGATCCTCGACCTGCGCCACCTGCGCACCTTGCTGGCCCTCCTTGAATCCGGCAGCGTGTCGCGCGCGGCCGCGCTGCAGAACGTGACGCAATCCGCGCTGTCGCACCAGTTGAAGGCGCTGGAAGAGTTCTATGGGTTGACGCTGTTCGAGCGCAAGTCCGCGCCGGTCGCGTTCACGCCCGCCGGCCGGCGCCTGCTGGAGCTGGCGCAGGACGTGATCCCGGCCGTCGACCGGGCCGAGCGCGACATCGCGCGCCTGACGGGCCACGGCGCGGGCAAGCTGCGCATCGCCGTCGAGTGCCACACGTGCTTCGACTGGCTGATGCCGTCGATGGACGCGCTGCGCCTGCGCTGGCCGGAGGTCGAGCAGGACATCGTGTCCGGCTTCCAGTCCGATCCCGTCGGGCTGCTGCACCAGGACCGCGCCGACGTCGCCATCGTGTCGGAGGTCGATGCGGACGAGCGCGACGTGGATGTCTACCCGCTGTTCGAGTTCGACATCGTCGCGATCCTGCCGCTGGGCCATCCGCTGCTGGCGCGCGACCACCTCGTGGCCGCCGACTTCGCCGGCCAGACCCTGATCACGTATCCGGTGCCGGACGAGATGCTGGACCTCGTGCGCCAGGTGCTGCGGCCCGCGGGCGTGGAACCGCCGCGCCGCACGACGGAGCTGACGGTGGCGATGCTGCAACTGGTGGCGAGCGGACGGGGTTTCGCGGCGCTGCCGCTGTGGGCCGTGCAGACTTACCTGCAGCGCGGCTACGTGGCGCAGCAGCGCATCGGGGCGGGCGGATTGACGGGGCGCCTGTACGCGGTCATGCGCCAGGCCAAGGGAGAACGCGGCCGCGACGACGCCTACCTGGAGGATTTCGTGCAGGTGATGCGCGAGACGTCGTTGCGGACCTTGCCGGGTATCCGGCTGCTGTGAGCAGGCCTCAGACCGCGTAGGCCGGGGCGGCGCCGTAGCGGTTCGGACGGCTGTCCTGGCACAGGAACACGATCATGACGATGACGCCGACGAACGGCACGAAGCTGATCAGCTGCCACCATCCGCTGCGGTCGGTGTCGTGCAGGCGGCGCGTGGTGACGGCGATGCCCGGCAGCAGGGCGATGACCGAATACACGTACGAGATCTTCGGTACGATCATCGCGAGGATCATGCTGACGATGAAGTTGAACAGGAAGAACCACCAGTATTCGGAGCGGCGCGCCGTGCCGTCGAAGGTGGCGAATTTCTTGAAGCAGGTTTCAACGGATTCGATGAGCGTCATGGTGTCCTCGTGATGTAAGTCCGGCACTATCGTACGCGAAAAGCGGTGCGACAAACTCTCCAATCTTCACGCCGCGCACGGTTCATCCGTACGTCATCCGGATGGCTTATAGTAACGACGACAACACGGATGGGAGCAAGCATGCGGTACACCCTCGCTTCGTCGGCCGGCAAGGGCCGGATCAACGAAGACGTCGCCGTCGTGTACGAGCGCGACGGTCATACGGACCTCGTGCTGATGGATGGCGCGACGCCGCTCACGCCCGAGCGCTGCGTGGCGGCCGGCGCCAGCGATCCGGCCTGGTTCGTGCGCCGCTTCGCGCAGGACCTGGGCCGCGTGCTGCGCGCGGACGGGAGCCAGGACGCGCTCGTGCTGGAAGCGCTGGACCATACGCGCGCCGCCTACCGCGCCGCCGGCGGCCACGCCGATGTGCCGCCTTACGCCTGGCCCATCGCGACGCTCGCGTGGGTGCGCGTGTCCGATGCCGGCACCGGGGGCAGCCACACCCTGGACCTGTTCTGCCTCGGCGACAGCAAGGTCCTGCTGCAGCTCCCGGACGGCACCGTACGCGACCTCGACCCTTTCGAGAACCCGCAGGAACAGGCGACGCAGGCCGCGGTCGCGGCGCTCGTTGCCGAAGGTATCCTCGATCCGGCCGAGCGCTGGACGCGGCTGCTGCCGATGCTGCGCGCACGCCGCCACGAACAGAACACGGCGGCAAGTCCCGCGGTCCTGTGCCTGGAACCGCGCGGCCCGTTCGCGGCGCGCAGGACGCGGGTGACGGCGCCGCGGGGCGCGCTGCTGCTGGTGCTCAGCGACGGCTTGTACCGCCTCGTCGACACCTATGGCCTGCACTCGGACGGCAGCCTGCTGGACGCGTGCCGCGCGCGCGGGCTGGACGCGCTGCTGGACGAGCTGCGCGCGTTCGAGGCCGGCAAGGAGGCCGCCGGACTGGCTGCGAAAACGGCGGACGACGCATCCGCCATCGCCTGGCGTTTTACGTGAAACGAGAAAGGAGAGACCGATGTCCCATGCCTGCATCGCACCGGCTGCCCTCGCCCTGATCGAGCGCTACGTGGCGGCCTACAACGCCTTCGACGTCGACGGCATGCTCGATACGCTGAGCCCCGACGTCCGTTTCGAGAACTGGTCCGGCGGCCATCTGACGGCCGCCAGCGACGGCCGCGACGCCTTCCGCATCCTGGCGGAACAGGCGAGAACGATGTTCGCCCAGCGCGAGCAGCGGGTGACGGCGCTGGCGCCGCGCGGCGACGCCCTCGTCGCCGCTATCGCCTGGCGCGGCCAGCTCGCCATCGACGTGCCCGGCGGGCCACCGGCCGGCACCCGGCTCGCAGTGCGGGGCGAGTCGGAATTCGTCGTGCGCGATGGACAACTCGCGCTCGTCGTCGACCGCAGCTGAGCTGGCGGGCTTGCCATTCTGTCGTGGAGAAAATCGAGACGATCTTGCGGAATTTAACCTTGGTTAGATCTGCCTCATGGATTTGTATAGCCAGGCGGTGTAATCTGATCTTTTACCCCATCGCAATGTAACTTATCGGGGTGGCATCGGATTCGCGGGAAATCCATTCGTGTCGCGGGTTTCTCGGCCTCCATATTATGATTGGCTCATACATATCACATGAAAGGACTTCCATGAACCATGATGCAGGATTCCGCGTTTCCCGTTTCGAGGAACAGAAACAGCGCGCGCGCCGCGTGCGTATCGGTGTGATGATCGTTCTGTGCGCCTTGCCCGTGGCGATGGCGCTGGCCAAGACCGGCGTCACTGCTCTGGTACGTGTATCCGCGCTTTGACGTGCTTGAGGTTCGCGACGATCGTGAACGTCATGATGACCAGTAGCGACCACGAACTCCACTTGCTGACGTGGACGGCCGACCACGCGCCCAGCTGGTTCGGATAACGCCACAATCCCCAGAACGTGCTGAGGTTTTCCGCCAGCCAGATGAAGAACCCGGTCAGCACGAATCCCAGTAGCAGCGGCATGCGCCGCTCGCGGTCCAGCGGACGGAAACTGACGGTCGTGCGGGCGTAGAGCCCGAGCGCGACGGCTGCCAGGTACCAGCGCGCATCCCCCAGCGCGTGGTGTGTGAAGAAATTCAGGTAGATCAGCAGCGCGACGAGCGCGGCCATCCAGTACGGCGGATGGTGGCGGACCCGCAGGTCGAGCAGGCGCCATGCCTGGATGATGTAGCTGCCTACCGCCGCGTACATGAACCCCGAGAACAGCGGCACGCCCCACACCTTCGTGTAGGCGAAGTCCGGATAACTCCACGACCTGATGCCGCTGGACGTCTTGAACGCCTCCAGCGCGAACCCGAGCGCGTGGAACAGGCAGATCGCCTTCAGTTCGTCGCGGGTCTCCAGTCCGCTCTTCAGCATCCACGCCTGGATCGCCAGCGCCGCCCCCAGCAGCAGGTCGTAGCGGGGTACGCCGAGCAGGCCGGCGCGGGGCACGAGCAGCACGCAGGCGAAGAACAGTCCAGCGAACAGGCATGCCCGCGCTTCCTTGATCCCGAACATCAGGGATTCGAGCACGCCGCGGCGCCAGCCTTCGATGCCGCGGGTGCGCGCGTCCGTCAGCAACGTGTCGAGCGCGGCGAGCGAGAGTGGGGCGCGGCGGAGCATGGGCCTCAGTAGCAGTCGGTGCCGTCGGACGCGACGCAGATCGACGCCGTGCGCTTGCGCTCGACGTAGTCCGGGTTCGCGAGGTCCGCGTCGGAGCCCGGGCAGGTGCTCCCGTTGCAGGCCGTCGCGGTCAGCTCGAAGATGACTTTTTTTACGGTTTTGCCATCCGGTCCGAGCCCTTCGTCGTAGGGTTGCGGGGTCGTGGAGCACCCCACGTTCACCGTGAAGCCCGTGTCGTGTTTGAAGTCCGGCACAGTCTTCACGGTATCGCACGTCGCGTCCTTTGCTTTCAGTTTGTAGAACGCCCATTCGAGCCCCGTGCGCGCGGCGAGGCTCGCGCGGGTGCCGAGGAAGGACTGGTTGACGGTGACCTGCTCCGTCTCCGACAGGCGCAGCACGGCCAGCGCGAAGCCGGCCAGCACGACGAGGAAGATGATGGCCGCGATGTACGCGAACCCGCCCGCGCGCCGGGCCGTCATGGCGTGTTCTCCACGTGGGCGCCCATCGTCAGCCGGGCCGATTCGCCGCCTTCGGCCAGGCCCAGACGCAGCTGCAGGTAACCGCTTTGCTGGGTGGCGCCCTGGCTTTCACGGTACAGGAAGTTGCAGTCGCTGACCTTCGCGACGAGGATCGCGCCACTCGTCGGACAGTTCTTCGCCGGCGTGGTGCTCGGCGTGTAGCCGGTGACGCGGTAGATGACGCCGGTGCCCGTCCCGGCGCCGTCCGTGCCTTGCCGGGTGCACGTGTAGGTCACGGCCCGCTCGAGCTTCGGGATGACGACGAAACGGCCGCCTTCGTAGCCGGCCGGCAGGGTCGCCGGCGCGGCGAGGGTGACCGTGTTCCGGCCCTGGGTCGTCGTGGCGGCGTCGGCGATGCTCTTGATCGCCCAGCTGTTGGCGGGGTTGTAGACGTCGTTCCCGTTCACGTTGCCGACGAATAGATAATCGCCTGCATAGCTGGCGTCGATGAGCGTCAGCGTGTCGAACGTATCCGTGGCGGCGTCGCGGGTGAACGGGTTGCCGGGGGTTGCATGCTCGTAGTCCGCCGCCGTGCGGAACCGGCCGCCATCCTTCGTCGGCACGAATTCGATGCACTGGTTCTGCCCATCCGTCCACGTATAGCGCAGCGAATTCGGCACGGCCGTGCGCACTTCCCACAGGATGCGGCGCAGCGCGGTATCGGCCTGGCTCGTGAGGTTCGCGCGCTGGCGGATCGAGAGATAGGTTTGCATGGCCGGCCGGATCTGCAGCACGAGCACGCCGGCGATGACGCCGACGATGACCATCACGATGATCAGTTCGACGAGGGTGAAGCCGCGCTGGCGGGTCATGATGGGTTGGTCCTCCAGCCGGTCAGCACGACGGAGCCGGCCCCCGGCATGGACACGGTGACGACGACGCGCACGGCATCCTCCGCCGACGCGACGCCGGCCAGCGCCGCAGTCACGGCTTCGACGTTCACCGAGTACCGCTCCAGCCCCGGAATGAGGTTGCCTTCGACGTCGCGGATGCCCGTCATGCCCTTGCCATAGCCGTTGTAGTCCCTGACGTCGTCGTAGTTGATGCGCGCCCCGGTGCCCGGCCCCGGGGCGAAGGGTTTCATCAGGATCTCTTCCATCATGTTGTCCGCGATCGACTGCATCTGCTGCACGATGACGGGATCCACGCTGGACCGCGTCGTGGCCGTGTACACGGCGACCATGCCGCCGAGCGCGACACCCATGATGACGAGGGCGACGATCAGTTCGACCAGCGTGACGCCGGTGCTGCGCCTGGCTTTATTCAACATAGCCGGTCGCGCCTTGTACGGTGATGGTGCGAAACAGGGTTCCGCCGTTGACGGCGCCCGTGACGGACAGGCTGCCCGCCCAGGCGGCCGCGCCGCCGGCGTCCGTCGTGATACGGCCGTCCGGCTGGAAGTACAGGGTGGCCGGCAGGTTGCCGGTCGTGACCGTAAGCGCGCTGTCGCTCGTCGCATAGTCGTCGTCGCCCACGCCGTTCAGCGCGATCCAGCCGTTGTTGTTGCCGTTCACGCGCAGTACGACGGCCTTCGGCCCGACGTTCGCCGACACGACGCGCCGGTGCCCCATCGCGATCTTCTGGGCGCGGCGCAGGCCGCTGACGACCTGGTCCCCGAATACGGCCGCTTCCGCCGACTTGTCGCCCGTCAGGCGCGGGATGCCGATGGCGGCCAGCGCAGCGATGATGATCATCACGACGACCAGCTCGACGATCGTGAAGCCGCCGCGACGGGCAGGGCGCGTCATCGGAACACCTCGCGCGTGTGGATGATGCGCTTCGTCTCCGGCGCGTAGACGCCGAACGTGGCCAGCGCGGACGGGTCGACGTTGCCGGCGGCCGCGCAGGAGGCGTCCGGGCTGCGCAGGAATGCGAGGGCGGCGCCCGTGCTCGCCGACATCGGCGTGCCCCGGCCGGCGTAGCAGGACGTGTTGGCGGCCGTCGTCCCCAGGTTGAGCGCGAACGGCACGCTGACGTGGGCGGCGGCGGAGGGCGTCAACGTGAGGTCGGCCTTGCCGCCCGCGAACGCCGGCGACAGCGTGGACGCGATCGTCAGACCCGGCACGGTCGTCCCCGTCGACACGATGCCGGCCGGCAGGGCGGTGGTGGAGTCCTCGGCGTTCATGATCCACATCTGGCCCGTGTAATACTCGATCGACACGGGAATCCCGAGCAGGGCGCCGGCGGGACCGAACCGGCTGGGCAGGCGGATGCGCCCGCTGCGGATCAACAGCGTCGGTTCGGCGCCGGCCGTGACCTCGGCCGGCATCGCGGACGAACTCGCCGGATACTGATCGAGCGGCAGGTCCTCGGCCGCGCGCACGCGCAAGCGCGTCTGCGCCGTCGGCGACTTCGTGAACGTGAAGCTGCCGGCCCACGTGGCGCTGCCGGCCTTGAAGTCCGTGCCGCGCAGCTGCGCCTTGCCCACGAGGTCGGTGTTCGGATAGCTCGTCGAGCGGCTGAAGGCGCCGCCGGCGGCCAGTGCGCTGCCGTCCGGATTGACGCCGGTGAACAGCACGTCGCGCGCATTTGCGCCCTCGTAGTTTTGCGTGACGCCGTTCTGCAGGTTGCGTGCCGTGACCTTGAGCTTGAGCGCGGGTTCGCCCGAATAATACTGCGCCAGCGTGCCGCCGAAGAAACGGGAGGTGCGCTTCCAGTCGGCGTCCGTATCGAACGTGAAGTAGGCCGGGCTGAACGTGCCGACGCCGCCCGTGCATCCCGTGGAGGCGCTGCCGGTCGCCGCGGTGGCGGGAAGTACGCCCGTTCCCAGGTAGCCGGCGCCGTTGGCGAGCGATGCGACGAGGTCGATGCGGCCTGTTTCGCTCCACGTGGCCTTGATCGTCTGCACGCCGGCAAGGGTCGGCGATGCCGTCTGTGCGAGCAGGCCGTTGCCGTTGGCCGGCTCGCACGTCACCGGCACCAGTTTCGCGCTTTCCGCTATCCGCTCACGGCCGAAGTTCGGGGTCGCGGCCGGGGTGGACGCGGCATTCAGGGCCGTGACCGTCGCCGTAAACTCCTTGCCCGCCACGTAAGGGGCATTGGCGTTCGCCAGCGCGAGCGCGAACTTCGCCGGCACGAACGTCGCCGTGACGTTCGCCGACGGCGGGCTGCCGGCGCCGCTGTCGGACGCCTTGACGGTCACCGCGCCGGCATCCGCGTATTGCAGCGGCACGCTCGCCTTGCCTTCCTGGTTGAAGGTGAGCTTGACGGTCGCGCCGGTGCCGTCGCAGGCCGCCGCGGCGTTCCGGCCGCTGTTGAGCGGAATATTGTTCAGGCGGACGGGCAGCGTGCCGCTCGCCGGATTGCTGTAGGCGCAGGTGAAATTGATGTTGCGATCCACATTGTTGAACAGAGGCACGCACGTATTCTGTTTCGCGTCGAAGCGCACGGCGGCCATCGTGAGCTGCGGGGGCGCGGGCGCCTCGGCGTAGGCGGCGTCGGCGCTCATCGTCATCGTGTACGCGGAACTCGCCACGGCGACCTTGCAGTCGCCCCCGGTGCCCGTGTCCGTGCGTATGCAGGCGGTGGCGCTGGCCGTCGTCGCGCCGGACAGCCCCAGGGTGAACGTGCCGGCCTGGGTCCAGCTCACGGCCGCCTGCACGCTGCCGGACGTCGGTATTGCCACCGACTGGCCCGTCGGGGCCAGCGTCACGGTGGCGCCGCCGCCGTACGTGGCCGTGCACGCCTGGTTGGCGCAGGCGGTGATCGTCACCGCCGACGGCGCGCACACGCTGCCCGCCGGGTTGTAGTTGATGAGGAAGTGGTCGAGCGCTACAGCATTGCCCTGACAGTGCGGGCCCAGCGTCGTGTTCACGTCGTAGCCGCTGCTGTTCTGTACGCAGTCGCACTTGCCGGTGGCGGTCCCGCCCGAGCAGTAAATCGTCTTCGTCACGCGGCCGTGCCAGTTGAAGATGCCGCTGTCGATCGTCGCATTGCCATCGATGAGGGCGTCCGATGAGTCGAGCGTCAACGTGCCGGCGGTTACGTCGCCTTGTTTCACGGTGACGGAAGAACCCAGCTGCAGCGACGTCCTGGCCGTAATATTGCCCTCGACCGTGGAGCCGGACGCCAGCAGGCTGACGACGGGCGCCGTGATGTTGCCCTTGACCGTGCTCCCCGAAGCGAGCGTAAACGAGTTCGTCGCGACGATGTCGCCGTTCAGGGCGACAGGGGAGTTGGTCGTGATCGTCGCACCGCTGATCGGGCCGTTGATCGTCGCGTGCGAGGCGACGTTGACGGTGCCCGTCGCCTTGATGCTGCCGGTGATGGTGAGGTCGGATCCGGTGCCCAGGTTCGCCGTGACGGCCTGGATGGTCGCCGTCAGCGTTCTGGTTTTGCGCGCCCACGCTGAACACGTCGCCCGCGATCAGCGTGCCGCCACTGATGTTGAGGTTGCCGGTCTTGATCCCGCCGATGTCGAGGTTGCCAGTACTCGACAGGACAGCGGTCCCGCTCATCGTCAGCGTGTGGTCGTATCCGAACGTGATGTCCGACGTAAAATCTACCCGGTAGCCGCTCGCAATGGTCATATTGTCGTTCCAGTTGCTCAGCGGAAGGCTCGTGCACGTGTACGTATTCCCGGTCAACGGACACCCGCCGACGTTTCCACCATTGAACTGATAGGTCTTCGCGTGCGCGTGGCCGCCTGTCGCGGACAGCATCAAGGCAAGCAGCAAGTAATAAAGGCGGCGCAGGAGCATGGCTGGCCGATTATATCTTGGAGGACCAAGTATTTCGTCAAATCAATAGCACATGAGGACTGCGCGCCACATACGCGTCATCGTCTTGTATTGGAACCCGAGACGGGCCCGCCGGAAGCGTTCCTGGAAGATCGTGCGCGGGCCAGTTTCGCGGGACTCGTTGATGCAACGCGGAAGTGACAAACGCCGCGATTCCGGATAGCATAATTCGTTAGTCTCTCGAACTATTTGATCCGAACGCTGCCAATCCAGCGCGTATTGACGCAATCCTCTGCCCTCTCACGATGTCACCCACACCTCTTTGCCTCGCCATCGCCGCCGTGCTGTCCTGTCCCGGCGCCGCGTTCGCACAATCCACCCCTCCGGCCGACAAGGGCAAGGCCCAGGACAAGCCGGTGCAAAAGGTGGAAGTGAAGGGCTCGGCGAGCACCTACGACCCGCGCCGCGACGACACGGCCAGCAAGACCGTGCTGTCGGCCGAGGAGATCCGCAAATACGGCGACGACAACATCTTCGACGTGCTGAAGCGCGCACCGGGCGTCACGGTGACGGATAAATCGATCAAGATGCGGGGACTCGGCGCCGGCTACACGCAGATCCTCGTCAACGGCGACCGCCCGCCGCCCGGCTTTTCGCTGGACGCGCTGACGCCGGACCAGATCGAGCGCATCGAAGTGATCCGCGCCGCCAGCGCCGAGTATTCGATGCAGGCCATCGCGGGCACCATCAACATCGTGCTGCGCAAGGTCGTCAGCAAGCCGCAGCGCGACCTGCGCCTGAACGCGACGCGCTCGCCGTTGCAGCGCAGCGGCACGATGGGTGGCACGTGGGGCGACAAGGTCGGCACCCTGTCGTACTTCGTGAACGGCACGCTGTTCGGCGGCCACAACGAGTTTCATTCGCGGGGCGCGGACCAGCTGTCGCTGCCGGACGGCACGCTGGCGCAGTCGCGCCTGACCCGCTACGACGGCGGCGGCGCCTACCGTGGCGGCGTCCTGTTCCCGCGCCTGAACTGGAAGATCGACGCGGACAACGAACTGAACCTGTCGGCGGGGCTGCAGGCGAGCAGCCATGCGTGGTCCGGCGTCTCGCACAACGAGAATCGCGCCGGGTCGTTCGGCAATCCGGACTGGATCGACATGCCGGGCCGCACGTCGGGCGACCAGTGGATGATGCGCGGCGAGATCGGCTGGGTCGCGAAGGTGGCCGGCGGCAAGCTGGACGTGAGCCTGTCGGGGGAGCGCAGCCGCGACGAGAACGACAACGACACGGATTATTATTCGGCAGGCCGCGCGCACCACCTGCTGCGCGATTGGGACACCGTGTATCGTCCGCGCCGCATGTCGTTCCGCGGCAAGTTCGCGCGCTCGCTGTTCGACGGCCATGCGCTCGTGACGGGCATCGATGCGAGCCGCCAGCGTAACGAGGACTCGCGCGACCGCGTCGACCAGCAGGACGGCGCGCCCGCCACGCACGTGGTCGAGGCCTACGAGCCGCAGGTCACGCGCCTGGCCGGCTATGTGCAGGACGAGTGGAGCATCACGAAGCAGTGGTCGATGTACCTGGGCGGGCGCTGGGAAGGCGTGGAGACCGAGAGTGCTGGGACGAACGTGCCCGGGACGACGTCGCGCAGCCACGTGCTGAGCCCCGTCGCTCAGACCTTGTACAAATTCCCCGACAAGAGCGGCCGCCAGGTGCGCCTCGCGCTCACGCGCACGTACAAGGCGCCCACCGTCGACCAGCTGACGGCGCGGCGCTACCTGTCCGCGCTGAACACCCGCTTCGCGCCCGATTCCAGCGGCAATCCGGGCCTGAAGCCGGAGCTGGCGAACGGCGTCGACGTCGCGTTCGAGCAGTACTGGGCGGACGGGGCGATGGTGTCCGTGAGCGGCACGCAGCGCCTGATCAGCGACTATATCCGCACGCGCCTGGACCTCGATCCGGACGGCCGCTGGATCTATCGCCCGCTGAACGACGGCGACGCGCGCGTGCATTCGCTCGAGGCCGAAATGAAACTGCCGCTGCGCATGCTGAACCCGGCCGCCGCCGGCTTCGACATGCGCGCGAGCGTGACCCGCAACTGGTCGGACGTGTCGACCGTGCCCGGCCCCGACAACCGCCTCGACGGGCAGACGCCGATGTCGGCCAACGTCGGCCTCGACTACCGCCGCGATCGCCTCAGCTTCGGCGCCAGCATGGCGTACCAGCAGGGCGGCTGGGTGCGCGTGTCGGACGCGCAGATCCGCCACGCGCACACGCGGCGCGACGTCGACGCGTATGCCGCCTGGAAGCTCGATCCGCACCTGCAGTTGCGCTTCACGCTCAACAATATCCTGGGCATGGACGGCGAGTCGGAAAGCATCTACGAGGACGCGGGCGGGCTGTCGCGCCAGGCCAGCTGGCAGCAGGGCGCCACGCGCGTGGGGGTGAATCTCGAGCTGAAGATGTGACCAGGAAACGAATGTTCCACCCGTTACGGTTTGGTACAAATTCCAAACGTACAGATGAGTTACGGCGGTTAGGATTGCCGCATGAACTTTACTTTTTCGTCATTGGAGCACGGAACCTGTGTCGTCAAGCTGTGGGCGACGGGCCGTTACGGGTTTTCCCTGCCGAAGAAAGTCGACATCACGACGCCCGCCGGGGCGACGTGTACGTTCCTCTACATCAACAAGGTTGAACAGCGGGTCAGCATGAAGGCGGAGCCCGGCAACCGGATGATCGTCCGCATTGCCATCGGCGCCTTCCTCGCCGGCGTACCGCCGGACGGCAGCACGGTCGAGATCGATCCCGACATGCCGCCGTATGCCGGCAAACTCACCCCGGTGCGGCTGGACGCGCCACGCGCACCGATGCGGGTGCGGCCGGGAAAGTCACATGCCCGCACCCGGCTGGATGCCGAGTGCGGGACGCCACCCTGACAGCCCGGGCAGCTATGTCGCAGCGCTGACGGGGCGTACAATCGGCGGTCACAAAACGTGTGCCTCATCCGTCTAATGGATATGGATACCCAGACCGCCACTCCCCTCGACGAATTCATTCGTCTCCGTCCCCGCCTGTTCGGGATCGCCTACCGCATGCTGGGCGTGCGCGCCGACGCCGAGGACATCGTCCAGGAAGCCTGGCTGCGCTGGCAGAACGGCGGCAGCCTGGAAGCGCGCACGCCGGAAGCGTGGCTCGTCACCGTCGTCACCCGGCTCTCGATCGACCGCCTGCGCGGGGCCATGACGGAGCGCGAGCACTACGTCGGCCCGTGGTTGCCCGAACCGCTGGTCGAAGACACCGCGGCGTCGCCGGAAAGCGCACTGGAAGCGGCCGGCGACCTCTCGACGGCCTTCCTGCTGATGCTCGAACGGCTGGCACCGGAAGAGCGCGCCGTGTTCCTGCTGCACCAGGTGTTCGATTTCGATTACGCCGAGGTCGCGGCGATGGTCGGCAGGACGGAGGCGGCCTGCCGCAAGGTGCTGCAGCGGGCGCGCGAACGGGTGCGGGCGGAACGGCCCAGGTTCGCCGTCAACCGCGAACTGCACCTGGAATTGCTGGGGCGTTTCGTGCAGGCGGCCCGTTCGGCCGACCCGGCCCAGGTGCAGGCGCTGCTGACGGCGGACGCGACGTTCACGGGCGACGGCGGCGGCAAGGTCAAGACGACGGTCAGGCAGGTGGTCGGCGCCGACCGCGTGGGCCGCCTCGTCGCCGGCATCGAGCGCAAGTGGTCGAACGCCGACACGCGCCACGACATCATCACCGTCAACGGGGCGCCGGGCGTGCTGACCTGGCGCAACGGCAGGCCGGATGCGATCACCTCGATCCACATCGAGGACGGCCGCATCGCCGCCATCTATGTCGTACGCAACCCGGACAAGCTGGGCGGACTGGCCGGCCTGCGTGCCTGATCGGTATCTTTTTGTCAGCGCACAACATATTTTCCTGATAACTCTCAGAGGAACATCAGATAGTCAAAAAAAGCGGGGTTTCTTTCTTATGCATGGCGCAAACGGAGGTATGCTGGCGGTCGGCGCAACGCTACCATGGTCAACTCTTCGAAGGCGTGTAACAGATGGCAGGGCATACCTCGTTGTACAGGAATCATGTGTTGTTCTTGTCGCACAGCTTCTTCATCAAGGACAACCAGGCCGAGTTGCAGTTGCACGCGCATAAGTACGATTTCGATATCCGCTTCTTCCATGAGCTGAGCGAATTCGTGGCGGCGGTCGAACGCGATGCGGCCGACAGCCTGTACGTCGTCGACCTCGACGCGCTGCACAACATGCAGTCCGACCTGCGCGATGCGCGCAAGACCCTGCTGCTGGGCGAGCTGCTGCAGCGGCTGCCCGCGGACCACCGCTACGTCTACCTGCAAAGCGTGCGCCAGGGCAGCCGGTTCCTGCTGCAGCAACGCCTCGTCGACAGCAACTGCCTCGCCTACGCCGAAAAGCCGATCGCGAACGACGTCCTCGTCGACAAGCTGTTCAACCTGTTCGTGCAGCAGAAACGCGGCGACCTCGTGCGCGTGGTCATGCTGGGCGCGCCGCCGGGCTGGGACGAGGCGGCGCTGCGCGCACAGCGGCTGGACATCGTCTATCACACCGATCCGCAGACGCTGCACCTGCGCGTGAAAGACCTGCAGCCGGATATCGTGCTGATCACGGACGCGGAATACGAATGCACGGAAGCCGTCGTGCGCGTGCTCAAGCGCAATATCGAGGCCGATCCCGTGCGCGAGATCACCTTGCTGCAACGCCGCGCCGACCCGGCGCTGGCGCGACGCGCGCTGGACAGTGGCTTCGATGCATTGCTCGCGATGGACGATGCCGAGCTGCTCGCGCGCCAGTTGCTCAACCGGGCCGCCAAGATCCGCATCAACCGCGACCTGATCGGCAAGGACCGCGCGACGGGCCTGCTCAACAAGATCGGCCTGCAGCAGAAGGCGCAGGCGCTGATCTGCCGCGCCGTGCTGGAAAACCGGCCGCTGTGCTTCGGCGTCATCGACATCGACAAATTCAAGACCATCAACGATACCTGGGGCCATTATTTTGGCGACATCGTCATCAAGCGTTTGTCGCTGACGCTGGCGGCGCGCATGGAAGAGGGCGACCTGCTGAGCCGCTTCGGCGGCGAGGAATTCGTCGTCGTGTTCTGGGATTGCACGCTGGAGCAGGGCTGGCACCGGCTCGACGCGCTGCGCCAGGCGTTTGGCGCCATTGCGTTCGAGGTCAAGCCGGGCGACGTGCGCCACTTCTCGTTCAGCGGCGGCCTGGCCGCCTATCCGGACGGACGCAGCGAGAACGAATTGTTCCTGCGCGCGGACGCCATGCTGTACGAAGCGAAGCAGGGCGGGCGCAACCAGATCCGCCCGATCGCCGCGCCAGTCGCGCAAACGGGCTGAATTCTTACCAATTGTGAAATGGTTTGCCGGCCAACGCGTCCGGCGCGCAACACTCTTGCGCTGATTGCTGCTGAATTTCTCTACGGGAAGTATCATACGCACTCCCGAAATCCAACGAAGCAGGAGTCAAGACCTTATGGCAGGCCAAGAAGTCACATTCGACGACGTTGCGCGCGCAGCCGAGAGTTTGCAGGAGGATGGCGAAGCGGTAACCATCGAAGCGGTGCAGGACTTCCTCGGCGAGGGGTCGCCGAACGCCATCTTCAAGCACCTGGCCGCGTGGCGTGCGGCGAACGTCAAGCCGAAGGCTCCCCCAAAGGCCGAGCTGCCGCAGGAATTGCTGGCCGGTCTGGCGGACTGGGCCTTGAAGTTCGCGGAGCAGGCCGGTGCCGGCGATCGCGAAGCGCTCGAGCGCAACGAGGCGGACATCGAAGCGCTGCGTTCGGCCGGCGAAGTGCTGGAAGGCGAGCGCGACGCGCTGCGCGAGGAAATGGCGAGCGCCACGGCAGCGTCCGAGGAAGCCATCGCCGAGCGCGACGAAACGATCGAGCGCCTGAACGCGGAACTCAAGAATGCGCGCCAGGTCGCGATGGATGCCCTCGTCAGCAAGGCGAAGGACCAGCTCGCGATCGACGGCAAGGAACAGCAACTGACGCAGCTGCGCCAGGAACTGGAGCGCAAGGTGGCGGACATGGCCGCCGAATCGGACGCGCGCCTGCGCGCCGAGATGGAACTCGTGGGCGCGACGACCGCGCGCGACAGCCTGGCGGCCGAGCTGGACGACCTGCGTGCGAAGCTCGACAAATCGACCGCGGAGCGCAGCAAGCTGCGGGCCGAGCTGACCGAACTGAAATCCAAAAAATAAACGTGTACGCATCGTGGGCTCGGGGAGCCCACCCTACAGTGCACTGAAATCCAAAAAATATGTGCACGGCCACACGGACGGAGTGCATTTCAGCGCGTAGGGTGGGCACCCCGTGCCCACGCGCAGGCCGGCATCATGGCGAAACCGACGGGGTGCGTTTCAGGCACCGCAACGTAAACGTCGACCGCGTCCGGGTCACCCCCGGCAGCTTGTACAGCTTCTGCCGGAGAAATTTTTCGTAGCCTTCCGTCCCCGCCACGGCGACCTTGATCAGGTAGTCGTACTCCCCCGACAGCAGATACGCCTCCATCACCTCCGGCAACTCGGCCAGGGCGTCCTGGAACGCCTTGAAGATCTCGTCGTCGTGGCGGTCCACCGTCACCTCGATGATCACCGTGTCCGGCATGCCCAGCGCCCGCTGGTCCAGCATCGCGACGTAGCCCGTAATGAAACCCGCTTCCTCCAGCGATTTGACGCGGTGCCAGCAGGGCGTCGGCGACAGGTGCACCGTTTCGGCCAGTTTCTGGTTGCTGATGCGTCCGTCGCGGCTGAGCGTGCGCAGGATCTGGCGGTCGATCTCGTCCAGCTGGCCGTCTTTCATCGCAGTGCTTCCTTCGTAGATTCTAGATAACGCCGGAGATTTTATCTTCTATCTCGTATTTCCGCAGAAGACCCTTGCGGAAATGGTCGTGTTATCGCTATCGAATAGAAGCACATTCTGCGCGTGCTCCCTTACCATGGCGCCTATCCATTATTGCGGCGCAGCATCGCCTACCCGGCAATGTCCGCGTCCGCCGCTTTTCGTTCAGGAGCCCTCGTGTCGAATGCAGTGTCACGGGCGGGCGCCGGCTACCGGAGTGATCCCTTCGCAGCCGAACTGCCGCTCATGCTGATCACCCCCGCGCTGTTCGCAGCGAACCTCGTCGTCGCCCGCTGGGCGCAGGGCGCGGGGATCCCGCCCGTCTTCCTCGCCTTCGGGCGCTGGATGCTGGCGTTCCTGATCCTGCTGCCGTCGTGCGGTCCGCGCCTGTGGGCGTTGCGCGGCCTGCTCCGCGCCAACTGGCAGCGCATCCTTCTGCTGGCCGGCCTCGGCATGGGCCTTTCCGTTGCACCGCAATACGTCGGCGCGCGCCATACGAGCGCGGCCAACGTGGGCATCATCTTCGCCGCCTGCCCGGCGCTCGTGACCCTGATCGAAACGCTCGTGTGGAAGGCGCCGCTGTCGCGCCGCCAGGCCGGCGGCATGTTCCTGGCGATTCTCGGCGTGCTGGTCGTGCTGTCGAAGGGCGACGTGACGGCGCTGGGCCAGCTGGAATTCGGGCGTGGCGACCTGTGGGTCGTGCTGGCCGCGTGCGGCTGGTCGTTCTACACCGTCTTCAACAAGCGCCTGCCGCTGCCGCCGCTGCCGTCCACGGTGAAACTGGCCGCGCTGATCGGCGGCGGCGCGCTCGTGCTGGCGCCGTTCGCCGCGGTCGAAGCGGCCAGCGGCACCGTCGCCGACTTCGCCGACGGCCGCCTGTACGCGGCGCTCGCCTTCCTCGCCGTCGTGCCGAGCCTCGGCGCGTACTTCTTCTTCGACCGCCTGGTGGGCGCGGCCGGTCCGGCGCGCGCGAGCCTGACCGTGTACCTGATCCCGCTGTTCGCGACGCTGGCCGCGTGGCCGCTGCTGAAGGAGCCGCCGCACCTGTACCACGCGGCCGGTTTCGCCGTCATCCTGGCCGGCGTCGCCGTCGCCAGCATGCGCCGCCGTTAATACGCGGTCTGGGTATAAGGGCGCGCGGCCGGCGCCTTGCCCCAGTCCCTGTTCGGCGTGGGCTGCATCCGGAACACGAGTTCCCCGCCCGCCACGATGTCCTCGTGGCGCAGCACGCTGCGCGCGAGCGGCTTGCCGTTCAACGTCACGCTGCCCACGTACGGGTTCGCGTCCGAGAGTCCTTCCGTCCGGATCGTGAAGCGCTTCCCGTTCGGCAGGTTCAACGCCGCGCGCTCGACGAAGGGCCGCCCGATCACGTACTCGTTGCTGCCCGGCGCGACGGGATAAAAGCCCAGCGCCGTGAACGCGAACCAGGCCGAGATCTGGCCCAGATCGTCGTTGCCCGCGAGGCCGTCCGGCGTGTCCTTGTACTGGCTCTTCACGATCTGCGCGAGGCGCGCCTGCGTCTTCCACGGCGCGCCCGCGTAGTTGTACAGGTACGCCACGTGGTGCGACGGCTCGTTGCCGTGCGCGTAGTGGCCGATCAGGCCGGAGATGTCTTCCATGTGCGCGTACACGGTCGGGTCGATCGTCGCGTCGAACACCTGGTCGATCTTGTCGATCAGCCCCGCGTCGCCGCCGAGCATCTTCACGAGCCCCGCGTTATCGTGCGGCATATACCAGGAATACTGCCACGCGCTGCCTTCCGTGTAATCGCTGCCGAAATTCGAGCGCACGGGGTCGAATGGCTCGCGAAACGTCCCATCCGACTTCTTGGCCCGCACGAAGCCGGTCCCGGGATCGAACACGTTGCGCCAGTTCTGCGCGCGCTGGTAGTAACGGTCGGCCACGTCGCGCCGGCCCATCCTGTCGGCCATGCGCGCGATGGTCCAGTCGTCGAACGCATATTCGACCGTCTTCGACGCCGCTTCCGGTTCCAGGTCGATCGGCACATAGCCCAACTTCATGTAGTGCTGCAGGCCGCCGTACGGGCTATACTCCGCGCTCGCGGTCATCGCGCGCAGCGCCTCGTCGGCGTCGAAACCCTTCAGGCCCTTCATGTACGCGTCGGCGATGACGGGCACCGCGTGGTAGCCGATCATGCACCAGGTCTCCAGGCCGGCGAACTGCCACACGGGCAGGATGCCGTACGGGCTGGCTTTCTGCGATTCGACCAGCGAGCGCACGAAGTCGGCGTTGCGCCGCTCCGGCTGGATCAGCGTCAGCAGCGGATGCAGGGCGCGGTACGTGTCCCACAGGGAGAAGGTGGAGTGGAAGCGGAAGCCCTGCGCCTGGTGCACCTGGTTGTCCGGACCGCGGAATTTGCCGTCCGCGTCCATGAACAGGCTGGGGGCCAGCAGCGCGTGGTACAGGCTCGTGTAGGCCATGCGCTTCATCGGCTGCGGCGCGTCGATGTCGACGGCGCCCAGGGCGTCTTCCCACGCGTCGTGCGCGCGCCGGCGCTCGGCATCGAAGTCCCAGCCCGGCATCTCCGCGAGGTTGGCGAGCGCGCCGTCCTCGCTGGCGCCCGACACGGCCACCTTCACGAGCACCGTGCCGTCGGCGGGCGTGCCGAAGCCGAACGTGCCTTCCAATGCCTTGCCTTCGACGAGGACCTTGTCGGCGGGCGTCTTGCCGGGCGCCGCGAAGCCCCTGTATTCGACGCCTTCCTCGCGGTTCATCAACTGGTGCGCGACGATGGGCCGCGAGAAGCGGATCGCGAAGTACAGCTGGCGGCCCGGCGCCCAGCCGCGCGTCGCGCGCATGCCCGTGACCGTGTCGTTGCCGCGCAGGCGTACGCGCGACCAGAGATTCTTGCCGGACCAGTCGTAGATGCTGGAGCGCAGGTCCAGGATCACGTTGGCCACCGCGCCCGGCCTGAAGCGGTAGCGGTGCAGGCCCACGCGCTCGCTCGCGGTCAGCTCCACGTCGACGTCGTTGTCCAGCAGTTTCACCGCGTAATAGCCCGGCTCCGCGCGCTCGTCCTTGTGCGAGAAGCGCGAGCGGTAGCCGCTGAACGGGCGTTCTGGATACCCCGGTTCCAGCTTCACCTGGCCGGCGGTCGGCATCAGCAGCACGTCGCCCAGGTCCGAGTGGCCGGCGCCGGAAAAATGCGTGTGCGAGAAGCCGAGGATCGAATCGTCCTCGTAGCGGTAGCCGGCGGCCCACGGATAGCCCTGGCGGAAGTGGCGCACCTGCGTGTCGGGACTGAGCTGCACCATGCCGAACGGGCGGGTCGCACCCGGGAACGTGTGGCCGTCGCCGCCGGTGCCGATGAAGACGTCGACGTTGTCGGTGCGGTTGGCGGCGTGGGCGGGCGAACCCGCGCACAACGCGGCGATGGCGAGGGGCAGGATGGAATTGTGCATGTCGTCTCCAGTCGTGTGCCTGTAAACCCGAACCATATCGCGAAACTTTCCGAAGCGGCAACCGGAACGTCTTGCGGCATAATGACGGCCGCGTCCACCATCAGGAGAACCCATGACCGACACGACACGCCGCACCGTCCTGCGCGCCGCGCTGATCCTGCCCGCGATCGGGCTGGCCGGTGCCGTCCATGCCGCCGCCGACGCCACGCAAGCGCTGGCCGCCCTCGAACGCCGCGCCGGCGGCCGCCTCGGCGTCGCCGCCTGGCGCCGCGGCGGTGCGAACGTGATCGCGTGGCGCGGCGACGAGCGCTTCCCGTTCTGCAGCACGGCCAAGGTGATGGTCGTCGGGACCGTGCTGACGCAGGCGGCGCGCACGCCGGGGCTACTCGAGGAGCGCGTGCGCTACAAGAAGACGGACCTGGTGTCGTGGTCGCCCGTGACGGAACAACACGTCGACGACGGCATGACGACCGCCGACCTGTGCGCCGCCGCGCTGCAGGTGAGCGACAACAGCGCGTGCAACCTGCTGCTCGACCGGATCGGCGGCCCGGCGGCCGTCACCGCGTTCGCACGCCGCCTCGGCGACACCGCGTTCCGTCTCGACCGCCGCGAGACCGAACTGAATGCCGCGATCCCCGGCGACCCGCGCGACACGACGACGCCGCGCGCGATGGCCCGGAGCCTGGAAGCGCTGCTGCTCGAGCAAGCACTCGCGCCGGAGTCGCGCCGCCGGATGCTCGACTGGATGCTCGCCAACACGACCGGCAAGGAGCGCATCCGGGCCGGCTTCCCGGCCGATTGCCGCGTGGCCGACAAGACGGGCACGGGCGCCCACGGCACGACCAACGACGTCGGCATCGTGTTTCCCCCTCGGGGCCAGCCCGTGATCGTGGCCGTCTACCACACGGGTTCGAAAAGCGACAGCAAGGTTGTCGCCGACGCCGCGGCGATCGTCGCACGGGCGCTGGGGACCGCCTGATGCGGATGGTCCCGATGGCGGAGGCGGACCTGGACGCCGTGCTGGCCGTGCAGGCCGCGTGCTATCCGCGGGCCATGCGGGAAGCGGCGGACGTCGTGCGGGCGCGCCTGCGCGCGAGCCCTGACACGGTGCTCGTCGCGCGCGACGCCGACGGCATCTGCGCGTACCTGTTCGCGTATCCGTCGCGGCTCGGCAAGGTGACGCCGCTCGGCGGCGATTTCACGCTGCCGGACACGCCAGATACGCTGTACCTGCACGACCTCGCGGTGGCACCGCGCGCGGCGGGGCAGGGCGTCGCGCGCCGCCTGGTCGACGCGATGCTGGCGCGGGCCGGCCGCCTGCGTCATTCGGCCCTCGTGTCCGTGCAGGACTCGCGCCGGTTCTGGGAAAACCTCGGCTATGCGGCGGCGGCCGGCGACGGCGCTGCGCTGGCCACGTATCCGGCCGGCGCGCTGTACATGGCCAGGCGGCTGTCAGCGTGAGGATGGGCGGCGCGTGGCCACGTGCAGCGTGGCGCGCGCCGCGTGTCCGCGGGCCCGCACCTCGGCCGGACGGGCCGCCACCGTGAGCGCCAGCTCGCCGGACAGGCGGTGCAGGTCCAGCACGTCCACCAGCGCGGACAGCACCTGGCGGCCCAGCATGTGGTCGCCCCGTTCGACGTCCGGCAGCACGTGGTGCAGCGCGGACAGCACGACGGCGTTTTCCTCGCGGTGCTCGTGCAGGTGCAAGTAGCCCAGGGTTTCCATGATCAGCTCTTCGTGCCGGAAGGCCGCCTCGACGGCCGCCACGAGCGCCGCGAAACCGTGCGCAACCATGTCGTCGGGGCCGGACACGATCTCGCCGATGCGCCGGCACAGCATCTTGCGGCCATGCCGCAGCGCGGCGCAGATTGCGCGTGGACGGCTGGGACTGGCACGGGTGGCAGACATGTTCGCTCCTCGGAGTCAGAATTTTCTTAGACTTCCGATATCACGAAAAAATCCCTGTGGTTTGATATCTCGCAACGTAACAATGTTCTGTTCGGTTAGCCTGATTGAGGGAATACAGATCGAAGGCGAAAAATGAGCGCTGTACAAGTCGAACGAGAGCATGGCGGTTGCTGATGGGGGCACGCATTCTATTGATCCAGGGCCATCCCGATTGCCACCGCCCGCACCTGTGCCATGCGCTGGCCGAGGCGTACGTGGACGGCGCGCGCGATGCGGGGCATGACGTCGAGGTCGTCGAGCCGGCGCGGATGAACTTCCCTCTGCTGACCAGCCCGTCCGAGTGGTGGCACGGCTCGGCGCCGCCGCAGCTGGCGGCCGTGCAGGAGGCGATCCAGCATGCGGACCACCTCGTGTTCGTGTACCCGCTGTGGATGGGCGACATGCCCGCGCTGATGCGCGGCTTCCTGGAGCACGTCACGCGGCCCGGCGTCTTCATGGACGACCCGCACCGGCCGTTCGGCGCCGGCTTGCTGGGCGGACGCAGCGCGCGGCTCGTCGTCAGTATGGGCATGCCGGCGGCCGTCTACCGGTGGGGCTACGGCGGGTACGGCATCAAGATGATGCGCCGGCAAATCCTCGGCCGTGCCGGTATCCGGCCCGTGCGCGCGACGCTGGTCGGGCGCGCCCATTCCCTGTCGGCCGAGCGGATCGACATCTGGCGCGACCACCTGCGCCGTCTGGGCGGCTCGGCGACCTGAAACAACACATCTAGCGCACCACGAGCACGGGGATATCGCAGTGGATCAGCACCCGCTGCGTCTCGCTGCCCAGCAGCCGCGCGGCCATGCCGTGGCGGCCGTGCGAGGCCATCACGATCACGTCGCAGCCGTGTGCGCGCGCCGTCGCGATGATGCCTTCCCACGGCGGGCCGGGCGGCGCAAGCACGGTCTCGCACGGCACGCCGGCCTCGGTGGCGCGCCGCACGACGTAGTCGAGCGCATCGCGGCCCTGGCGGTCGGCCTCGGCCCGCCAGGCGTCGTAGAACGGGCCGCCGATGTCGCCCGTCGCGAGCAGCGGCGACTCGCCCGCCACGTGCACGCCGACGATCGTGCCGCCGCCCAGTTTTGCCAGTCCCAGCGCGGACCCGAGGGCGGCCGCGCCCCGTTCGGTGCCGTCGACGGGGACGAGGATGCGTTTGTACACGGTCACTTCCTCCCGGCAGCGTGGGGCCGCATGACCATGACGGGGACGTGGGCGTCGCCCAGCACTTTCTGGGTCACGCTGCCGGCCAGCAGCCGCGACAGCCCGCGCCGGCCGTGCGAGCCCATGAAGATCAGGTCGCAGGCATGGCTGTCGGCGGTGGCGAGGATGGCATCGGCCGGCGAGTAGTCGAGCACGGCCAGCGAAGTGCATTTCACGCCGGCGGCTTCCGCTGCATCGGCCACGTTGCGCGCGTGCTCCTTCGCGGCGTCCAGCAGGACGGCGTCGTCGAGGCCGGGATCGATGGCCATCGCGGCTTCCGCCGACGCGATGGGCGGTTGCGGCTGGCCGACGGCGAGGACGACGACTTCGCTGCCGTGCGCGCGCGCGAAAGCGATGGCGGCCTGCTCGGCGGCGGCGGAGACGTCGGAACCGTCCGTGGGGATGAGGATGCGGTCATACATGATGATTCCTCCTGAGAGTCCGGTGGGGACGATCTCAGGATGGCGAATCTATCAAGCGATTTCTTTGATATAAATCAAATTGTCCGGAAACTGCCTTCCGCCACGATGCGCCCGCCGCCCCCGACGGCGAAGCTGCCGGCCGCGAGGTCGGCGCCGAGCACCAGTTCGCTGCCGAGCGCGGCCGGCGCCCGGAAGCGGCCTTCCAGCGCGAGGATGCGCCGGCCGCACGCCTGTTCCAGCTCCGCGCAGGCGCGCGCGAGCGTGTGCATGCCGTGGATGATCGGGCGCTGCATGCCCATCAGGCGCGCGCTCCACGTCCACAGGTGGATCGGGTTCCAGTCGCCCGAGATGCGGGCGTAGGCGCGCCCGGTATTGCGCGGCAGGCGCCAGCCCGTCAGCACGGGCAGGTCGCGCGCATCCTGGCGGCGCTTCCTGGCGGCCTGGCCGCGCACGACGAGGTAGGTGCTGCGGCACGTAAAAATGTCGATGTCTTGCTGGCGCGCGACGGTGTCCAGCTCCGCGTACACGGCGCCGTTCTCGGCCGGCGGCCGGATGTTGACGGTCGTCGACAGCACGAGCGGCACGTCGCGCACGGGCTCGGCCAGCGCCTGGAGGGCGTTTTCCGTGTGCACGGTGCCGGGCAGGCGGAACGGAAAGGCGTCGTCCAGCATCGTCGCCACGTGGGCGCGCTGGGCCAGCAGGTAGTAATAGGTGACGGGGATGCCTTCGTCGCGGAAGCCGAGGGCCTGGCGGTAGCGCCGCAGCTGGTTCGAATCGATGCTGTCGAGCACGTATGCGGTGCGCGGGGTGCGCACGCCGTTCAGGCGGCGCGGGCGTTTGAACAGGGCGCGCAGCAGGGTGGTGGCGCCCAGTGAGGGAAGCGGTGACGGAGAGTCGGCTGTCATCGTGGACTTCGGAAAACCAAAATCCCATTGTGCCTGAAATTCTGTGTTCCATTGCAAGACTTGTGAAATGCGCTCATCCGCGCTACCCTTATGTATTGGTATAAAGAATCGCAGTTTTAGATGAGGATGGAATGAAGAAGCAAGCGTTGTTAGTGTTGGCACTGTCCGCGGCGGGTGTCGCCACGGCCCAGGAGGTCGTGAAAATCGGCCACGTGGCCTCGATGACGGGACCGGTGGCCCATTTCGGCAAGGACAGTGAAAACGGCGTGCGCATGGCGATCGACGCGCTCAACGCGCGCGGCGCCACGATCGGCGGCAAGAAGGTGAAATGGGTGCTCGTGCCGGAAGACGACGCGGGCGACCCGAAGGCGGCGACCACCGCGGCACAGAAGCTGGCGGATGCAAGGGTAAACGCCGTGATCGGCCACGAAACGTCCGGCACGACGATCCCGGCGGCAAAGATCTACAACGACGCCGGCATCCCGCAGGTCTCGCCGTCGGCCACGAATCCGAAATACACGCAGCTGGGCTACAACACGGCGTTCCGCGTCGTCGCGAACGACATCCAGCTGGGCCGCGCGCTGGGCCGCTACGCCGTCAAGACGATGGGCGCGAAGCGCATCGCCGTCATCGACGACCGCACCGCCTACGGCCAGGGGCTCGTCACGGAATTCACGAACAGCCTGCGCCAGCAGGGCGTGAACCCGGTCGCGCGCGAGTTCACGAACGACAAGGCGACGGACTTCGCCGCCATCCTGACGCGCATCCGCGCCGGCAACCCGGACCTCGTGTTCTTCGGCGGCATGAACGCCGTGGCGGGCCCGATGCTGCGCCAGATGAAGCAGCTGGGCATCAACGCGAAGATGATGGGCGGCGACGGCATCTGCTCGGACGCCATGCAGCCGCTGTCGGGCAATACGATGACGGATGGCCAGGTCGTGTGCGCGGAAGCGGGCGGCGTGGAAGAGAAGGGCAAGGCAGGCATGGACAAGTTCCGCGCCGACTATAAAAAGCGCTTCGGCATCGACGTCCAGATCATCGCGCCGTATTCGTACGACGCGGTGCTGGCGATCGCTTCGGCCATGGACAAGGCGGGATCGAGCGCGCCGGCGAAATACCTGCCGGCGCTGGCGAAGGTCCGCTATCCGGGTGTCACCGGCACCATCGCGTTCGACGCCCACGGCGACATCCACGACGGCGTGCTGACCCTGTACACGTTCAAGGGCGGCCACCGCACGCCGATCGGCGTCACGAAGTAACGCTTGCCCGCGCGGGTGCGCGCATCAACTCGTCCACCAGCTGGCGGGTGGCCCGCAGCACCTGCTCGGATACGGCCGGGTTGCCCTTGGCGGCGCCGCGCGCCACCGCGAGACTCCCGATCATCGTCGACACGACGACCATCGCGCGGGCGAGGGCGTCGCTGTCCGGATCGTTCTGCGCGATCTGGCGCTCGAACGCGCGCACCATCACCATATAGCCCTCGGCGAAGCGGGCGCTGAGCGCCTTGTCCTGGCGCCCGATCTCGCTGGCCGACGCCGCCATCGCGCAGCGGTTGCCGAAGTCGTCGCGCGATTCCAGCGACAGGTAGCGGTCGAGGAAGCGCGCGAGGTCGGGCATGCCGTCCACCGTCCCCGAATACATGCGCGAATTGGCCTGGTCCAGGCCATACGACAGGGCTTCCAGCGCCAGCTCTTCCTTCGACCGGAAATGGGCATACAGCGCCCCGTGGGTGAGCCCCGCTTCCTTGCTGATCTCGGCGACCCCGACGCCGTCGATGCCGCGTTCGCGGAACAGTTTGCTCGCCGCGCGGATCAATGCGGCGCGGTTGTCGGCGGCCTTCTCTTTGCTGATTCTCATGCTGTGCGTGTGGTGCCGGAAGCGCGTCGCGTTGGCTGGGCGGCGCAGTCCCGTAGGATGAAATTATGATTGTGCGTGCGAGTATAGCGCTTCGCAGGTGGCGCTGCGCGTAGCGAAATTGTTGACATTGGCACGGGCGACGGAGAATGCACCATCATGGTGAAAGGGGGCCGAAGTTACATTTCGTTCGCCACGTTCAGCCGGGCGGGCCGGTCGCGCGAATGCTGCTATCCTGCGCTTGTCCGATCAACCGCCGACCATGGAGATCCACGGCGATGCGCGCCGCATCACGTCCCGAACCTGTGCGCTCCGATGCCCCCTTCTACGTCGTCCTGAACGCCGGCTCCGGCCGGGCCGAGACCGACCTGCGTTGCACGACGATCCGCGCCGTGCTGGGCGCGGCGGGACGATCCTGCGAACTGGAGGTCGTGCACGATGCGGCAAAGCTCGCGGACGCGGCGCGCGTCATGGCCGGACGGGCGGCGCGCGACGGCGCCATTCTCGTCGCGGCGGGGGCGACGGCACGCTCAACACGGTCGCGCATGCGGCCGTCGCGCACGGCTGCGTGTTCGGCGTGCTGCCGCAGGGTACCTTCAATTATTTCGGCCGCACGCATGGCATTCCGGAAGACCTGGCCGAGGCCGTGCGCGCGCTGCTGCACGCCCGCGTGCGGCCGGTGCAGATCGGCCTGCTGAACGAGCGGATCTTCCTCGTGAACGCGAGCGTCGGCATGTATCCGCACCTGCTGGAAGAGCGCGAGCACGACAAGCGCCAGTACGGCCGTTGGCGCGTCGTGGCCCTCCTGTCGGCCGTCAAGACGGCGCTGCGGGGCTACCGCAGCCTGCGCATCACCCTCGAACTGGACGGCCAGACGCGCCACCTGCGCACGCCTACGCTCTTCGTCGGTAACAATCGTCTGCAGATGGAACAGGTGGGCATGCATGCACTCGACCATGCGCTGGACGAAGGACGGCTGGTGGCGATCGCGCCGCGGCCCGTCGGGCGGTTGCGGATGCTGGGGTTGCTCGTGCGCGGGGCGCTCGGGCGGCTGGGCGAGGCGGAGGATGTCCAGGCGTTCGCGTTCCGGAGCATGACGGTGCGCGCGCCGCTGCTGTCGGCGCGGCGCAGGCTCAAGACGGCGACGGATGGGGAAGTGTGCCGGATGCGGTTGCCGCTGCGGTTCGAGGCGCTGGAGGGGCGGCTCCTGCTGCTCGCGCCCCCCGAAGACGCGGATGAGGAGACGGCAGCAGGCGCCGCCGTCGCAGCGCGCTAGCCTTTGGTCGCCGCGACCAGCCAGGCCTCGAGCGCGTCCAGCGGCATCGGCCGGGCCATCAGGTAACCCTGCACCTCGTCGCAGTCGGCCGCGCGCAGGAAGTCCAGCACCTCGGCCGTTTCCACGCCTTCCGCCACGACCGACAGTTTCAGCGCATGGGCCATGTCGACGAATGCCTTGATGAAGTCGAAGGCACTGATGCGGCCATCGGCCTGCAGCACGAACGAGCGGTCCAGCTTGAGCATGTCGATGTGGAAGCGCCGCAGGTAGGCGAGGCCGGAATAGCCGGTGCCGAAGTCGTCGACGGCCAGCTTGACGCCCAGCGCGCGCAGCTCGTCGAGCATGGCGGCCGTGCGCGGGATGTCTTCGATCAGGGCGCTTTCCGTCAGTTCCACTTCGAGGCAAGCGGCGGGGAGGCCGGTATCCGCCAGCGCGGTGCGGACGTCGTCGACGAACCCAGGCTGCGCGAGCTGGCGCGCGGAGACGTTCACGGACACGCGGATGGTGCGGCCGTGGCGGTCGATCAGGCGGCGCGTCTGGCGGCACGCCTCGTTCAGCACCCAGCGGCCGATCGGCAGGATCAGGCCCGTCTCCTCGGCGATGGCGATGAATTCGCCCGGCGAGACGCGTCCCAGGTCCGCGCTGTTCCAGCGGATCAGCGCCTCGATGCCGACGACGTTCATCGTGCGCAGGTCGATGCGCGGCTGGTAGTGCAGCTCGAACTCGGCGCGCGCGAGCGCGGGCCGCAGCGCCATCTCGAGCGCCATGCGCGCCTGGGCCGCGAGCGTCATCGCCGGTTCGAAGAAGCGGTAGCGGTTGCGGCCCGCGCGCTTGGCGCCGTACATCGCCGTGTCGGCGGTCTGGAACAGCAGCTCGCGGGTGCCGGCGTCGTGCGGGAACATGCTGATGCCGATCGACCCGCCGGCCGTCACTTCCTGGCCGCCCACGCGCACCGGCAGCGCCAGCGCGTCGAGCAGCTTGGCCGCGATCACTTCGGCATCCTGCGCGCCCGCGCACTCGGCCGCCACGACGAATTCGTCGCCCCCGAGACGGGCGATCACGTCGCCCGGCCGCATCACCTTGCGCAACCGCGCCGCGACTTCGCACAGCAGCGCGTCGCCCAACTCGTGGCCGAACGAATCGTTGACTTCCTTGAAGCGGTCGAGGTCGAGGAACATGACGGCGACGGCGCGGCCGCGGGGGCACTCGTCGAGCATGCGCTGGACGCGTTCCTGCAGCAGCGCGCGGTTGGGCAGGCCCGTCAACGTGTCGTGCGTGGCCAGTTGCTGCAGCCGGCGTTCGGCCTGCTTGCGGTCGGTGATGTCGCTCATCAGGCCCGTCACGGATTCCACGTTGCCGCACGGGTCGCGCCGCACGCTGCCATTGAACAGCACGTGCACGGAGCCGCCTTGCGCGTGGCGCAGCACCGCCTCCACGCCCTGCACCGGTGCGTCGGCGTCGTGCGCCGCGAGGCCGTGCCAGGGGAAGGCGACGAACAGGTCGTCGAGCGTGCGCGCGAGCAGCGCGGCGCGCGTATGGCCCGCGAGTGCGCACAGGGCCGGGTTGACGTCGAGGACGCGGCCGTCCGCGCTGGCCAGCACGTAGCCGGCCGGCGTCATCTCGATGACTTCGCGGAAGCGCCGTTCGCTGGCGCGCAGCTGGCGCTCCGCTTCCTCGCGCTCCGTCAGGTCGCGGATGATGGCCTGGAAGTATTCCTCGCCGCCGTCCTCGAAGCGCGAGATGTGCACCTCGGCCGGGAAGCTGGTGCCGTCCTTTCTCCGCTTGGCCATGCGCAGGAGGTGCGTCTGGCCGCCGCGCAGGCTGTCGAGCAGGCCCGGCGTGTAGGCGTGGTGGCCGTCGATGTCGCTCACGGACAGGCCGCCGAATTCGTCTTCCGTGTAGCCGAAGCGGGCGCACGCGCGGCCGTTGGCGGCGATGATGCGCAGGTCGGCGTCGGCGATCACGATGCTGTCGCCGGCCTGCTGGAACAGGTTGCGGAAGCGCTGCTCGCTCTTGCGGACGGCGTCCAGCGCGACGCGCTTGGCGGTGACGTCATGGAAGTAGACCGAGAGCCCGTCCGGCGTCGGGTAGCAGCGTACCTCGACCCACGTCGCCGACGGCTGCCAGTACGCTTCGAAGAAGCCGGATTCGCCGCTGGCCAGCGCGCGGCGGTAGTGCTCGACGATGGCCGAGCCTTCGAGCGCGGGCGCGACCTCGAGCAGGTGGCGCCCGACATTCGGTGCCACGTCCACGCCGATGAACGCACCGGCCTTGCGGTTGGCGTACGTGATGCGCCACTCGCGGTCGATGGCGAAGAACGCGTCGCCGATACTCTCCAGCATGGCGTGCATGCGCTCGCGCGAGCGTTTCAGTTCGTCGCGTGCCGCGCGGTGCGTGGTGACGTCGCGCGCGCTCGCGTACACGAGCCTGGCGTGCGCGGACCAGCGCGCGGACAGCGACAGATAGATCGTCGCGCCGTCCTTGCGGCGCCAGCGCAGTTCGCGCTCGTGGCACGGCCGGCCGGCCAGCAGGTCGGCCGCGAGCGTGTCCATGGCGGCTCGCTCGTCCGGATGCAGAAGCTCCCGCACGGGACGGCCCGCCAGCTCGACCGGGCTGTAGCCGAGGATGTCCCCGGCCGCCGCGTTGGCGCGCACGATGCGTCCGGACGCGTCCAGCACGACCATCAGTTCGAAGGCAAGATCGATATGCGCGATGTAGTCGGCGGCGGAGGCGGGCAGGGCCGGCGCGTTCATGATGTGTTTCCAGTCAGACCGGGAATGATGCGGAAGAAGCCCGCACAGGCGCACGGATGGATGATTGTATCATTCCGCGTGGCAACTCTTTCCCCGAGTGACGCGTAAACACAACATCATGGCTTCGGGACAGGCCCGCCCGGTGGGCGGGCCGGTGAGGGTGTTACAGGGACTCGTCCGTATCGAGATCGTCCGGCGTCAACCGGTTCCGGCCCGACCGGCTGCCCTGGCCGCCGCTCTGCATGTTGCCGCCGCCGCGGCTGCCCCGTTGCGAATTGTCGCCGGGCCCGCTGCCGAGGTCGGACTGCGACTGGTTGCCCTGGTCGAGGTTGCCACTCTGGAGGTTGCCCTGGTCACCGCGCTGCGCGTTGTCGCCCGGCCCGCTGGCCAGGTCGGAGTTCTGCTGGTTGCCCTGGCTGCGCCGCGACCGGCCCTGTGCCGGCGTGCCGCCCGGCTGGCCGCCGGCCGACTGCAGGTTGCCCGAATCCCCCAGGTCGGGCGTGCCGATGCCGCCGTCGCGGCCGCCATCGTTCAGGTTGCCCGTCGTGCCCGTCTTTCCGGCACTGCTGGTGCCTACACCGCTCAGCTCGTCATAGTTCCGGCCCTTCATGCCCTTGCCTTTGTACTCCTGGTTGCTCGGCATAATCGTCTCCTTGATCGGTACGTGAAACGCCATGGTAGGCCGCCTGCCGGGGCCGACAATCGGCGGAGGCGTCAGGCGATTGTAGGACCAGTCGGACAGCACTCGACAGTGATTCCGCGCGTCGCGGATTGGGAACGATTGCATGTCAAACATTGACAAAATGTTCAATCCGTGGCGGAATCCATGGTCGGCCCGCAGTGTGGTCAGTATTTACGAAAAAAACAATGAGCAGAAGCAGTACAGGCAAGGTAAGGGGAACGGGGCGGACTACACTGGAAGAGGTGGCGGCGCACGCGGGCGTATCGACGATGACGGCATCGCGCGCCCTCAGCCAGCCCCAACTGGTGTCCGAGGCGACACGGACCAAGGTGGAGCAGGCGGTGGTGGAACTGGGCTATGTGCCCAACCGCGCCGCGCGGGCGCTCGCGTCGTCGCAGTCGCGCGTGATCGTGGCGCTCGTGCCGTCGCTGTCGAACGTCGTGTTCACGGCCGTGCTCGACGGTATCCATGACGCCATCGAACATGGGCAGTACCAGTTGCTGATCGGCAATACACGCTATTCGGATGCCGAGGAAGAAAAGCTGCTGCTCACCTACCTGCAGTCGAATCCGGACGGCATCCTGCTCTCCGGCCTCACGCACAGCCCGCAGGTCGAGCGCATGCTGGCCGCCTCGCGCATGCCGGTCGTGTCGATGATGGATCTCGCCGACGAACCGGGTGCACTCTCGGTCGGCTTCTCGCAGCACGACGCCGGCAATGCCATCACGCGCCACCTGATCGAGCGCGGCTACAAGCGTATCGTCTTCGTGGGCGCGCAGCTCGACGAGCGCACGCTGCGCCGCGCGGACGGCTACCGGCAGGCGATGCAGGCGGCCGGCCTGGCCGATCCGAAGCTGGAGATCATGGTGGCGGACCCGTCGACCATCGCCCTCGGCGCCGAGCTGATGCGCCAGGCACTGGACACGCTGCCGGATTGCGATGCCGTGTTCTTCTGCAACGACGACCTTGCGCACGGCGCCATCTATTATTGCCAGCGCCACGACATCCGCGTGCCGCAGGACGTCGCCATTGCCGGTTTCAACGACCTGCCGGCGTCCGCCTGGATGGTGCCGTCGCTGACGACCATCGACACGCCGCGGTACCGCATCGGGTATGAGGCGGCGTCGCTGCTGCTCGACGTGATCGGCGGGAAGGAGCCGCGCGAGCGGCGGATCGATCTCGGCTTCACGTTGCGCGAGCGGGAAAGCACCTGATCCGGGCGGCGGCCGCGAAAAAAAAGGCTGTGTTCGCGGTAATTCGGTAACCCGCTTGCCTAGCCGAGCTGGACCGCAGCGCACAGCAGATGAGCCGGCTTCGTGAGCCGACGATCGTCCAGCATGCGCTGCCATCCCGAGTAGTGGATCAGGTAACGGCTCGCCACGCCGCGGAACCGCACCAGCCAGCTCTTGAAGCGGCTGTGCCAGCTATTCACGTTTTGAATGTGAATCGCGCCGCGCGCCCGGATGCCCGCTTTCACGTTCACCGCTTCATGCGTGATGCCGGCCTGCTCCGCGAAATGCCGATAGACGATGGCGCCGTCGGTGATCAAGAGGACGTCGTCCTGCAGCACGGGTTTGAGGCACTCATGTAATTGCGCCACCGTCACCTGGCCGCGCCCCGTATGAAAATCGAGCGTACGGCCGCTGCGGTCGCGCGCGATGAGCAGGCAATCGTGTTCTCGATTGATACCCCGCCGCTTGGCCACGCCACCCCGCTTTCGCGGCGGCCGCGTCAGGTTGCGCGCGCCCTTCTGCGATTCCAGCCGGTAGGTTTCGTCGGCCTCGACGATGGCCGACAACGTCGCCGGCCGGTCGCTCATCGCACCGGGTACGAACCGGTGGCGCCATCGAAAACTGGTCGTACGATGCACCCCGACGACCTGCGCGGCATTACGCACCGTGCGCGATTCGAGCACGCATTGCAGATACGGCAGCCAGAGCTCCTTCTTGCGCAGCCGCGCCAGCGGCGTACCGGTCAATGCGTTGTGGCTGCGCCCACATGTGAGGCAACGGAAGCGCTGCAGTCCACTCGCCTGGCCGCAGCGGTGCTTACGGGCGCAGCCGCAGTGCGGACACGGCCGGCCCGCCGCCGCCTGCTCGATCAGGGCGATGCACTCGGCCGGATCCGCGATGCCGCCGATCCATTCCCGTAGCCGGGCCAGGTCGTCTGGCGACAACTGCACCGCCAGCAACATGGCGAACAATTCGTCGAACGTCAGGCCGCGCATCGCCACTCCTCATGAGTTAACTCGACGATGCGTATGACCTCTGCAACGAATTACAGTTCACATAACTAGCGCGAACACAGCCAAAAAAAATCATCCGGTTGAGCTTTACATTTTCCGTGGAAACGTTACACTGTCAGCATTGCTTGTTAGCGCTACCAGACGGTGGCGCCGGCAGGCGGTGCGGGTGCGCGGGGGGCTGCGCACTCTTCAAATATCTCCTCTTAGGGACTGGTTGCTTGTCGCTTCCGGTCCTGTTTTTTTTGGCCGTAACCGCGCCAACGCCCAAGATCACCCCCGCCAGCAACAGCGTCGGTGCGCCTGGCTCCGGCACGGGCGGCGGCGTGACCGGATCCAGCCGCACCGGCCGGCACACGTCGCTCGTACGACAGGCGTAACCGAGGATTTGCCGGGAATCGTTGATGCCACCGAACGTCGAGGCGCCGGCCACGTGGCCTGCGTCGTCGATGCCGATGCCGTATGAGTAATCGCCGCCTAGCGTGCCGAGATCCCGCATGCCGCCATAGCCGGCCAGGATGGCATGCGTCCGGTCCGCGGCGGTGGTCGCCGAGCCGGCCACCTGCCCGGTGTCGTTGATGCCGAGGCCGATGCTGGAGCTGCCGCCGGGCAGCGTGCCCAGGTCGCGCATCGTATCGCCGGCGTAGAGGAAGGCGTGACCGGGACGGTTGGCCGGCGCGACGTCGCCCGTGACCATGCCGTTGTCGCTGAAGCCGTAGCCAACGCTGCGCGTGCCGCGTTACACGGACCGGTGCATGCCCGGTCCGTGCCGCCTGGCGCCGGCCTTCAGGGCACGGTCACCTCGACGCGATACGTGCGGCCCGCTTCGATGCCGCCGATGCGCGCTTCCGGCAGCGTCTGCCCGTCGCACACGACCGTCGTCCGCTCGACCGCGCCACGCGTCACGCTGACGTCGAACGTGGCGCCGCGGAACACGCGGCGGACGCGCATGGACGGCCAGTGCGACGGCAACTGCGGATTCACGACGAGGCCTGCCGCATCGCCCTTCAAACCGCACAGGCCTTCGACGATGGACCGGTAGACCCAGGATACGGTGCCCGTGTTGAACAACTGGCTCGAACGGCCGGCCGTGCGCGGGTATTCCTTCCACGCGCCGCGGTAGTAATTCGGGATGAAGACGGGAAGCTGCCCGCGCCGCAGGTAGTCGTCCTCGCCCGGGCCCGGAATCATCTTGCGCAGCGCGTCCCATGCGCGGTCCGGCTGCGCGATCGTGTACAGGCTGTAGATGTAGAACACGGACGCGTGGTTGTACACGGCGCCGTTCTCCGCCGATCCCGGGTGCTTCTGCGTCACGCGGCCCACGTCCTCGCGCATCGCGGAATAGGGCGGGGCGAACATCTGCACGCCGTACGGCGTGTCGAGCTGGCCGTCGATCTCCGCCAGCATCGTCGCGCGCTGCTTCTCGTCCGGCGCGCCGCTGAGGAACGCCCAGCTCTGCGGATTCAAATAGATGCGGCCTTCCTTGTCGGCGCTGACGCCGAAGATCACGTCGTCGTCCGTGATGCCGCGGGCGTACCACGCGCCGTCCCACAGGTGCAGGTTCGCCGCCGTGTTCATGTCGAGCGCGCCCCCGCGGAAGTGCTCGGTGCGCCAGTCGTCGCCGCGCGCCTCGCACACGTCGGCCCACAGGTTCAGCGCGTACGCGGCGGCCACCGTCAGCCAGCCGGACACGCCGCGGCCCTTGTACCCGACCATGTTCATCGGATCGCACCAGTCGCCCTGTTCGATGTACGAGAGACCGCGGTGGTCGCGCTTGTGCAGCAGCCAGTCCATCGCCATCGAGATCCGTTCGTACGCCGTGAGCGCCATGCCGTCGTGGCCCGTGACCGGTTCGTCGAGGATCGCATAGTCGCCCGTCTCGTCGAGGTAGGCCTGCAGGCACACGGGCAGCCACACGCAGTGGTCCGTGTGCGGCACCTGGTTGATGTACTTGAGCTCCGCGCCTTCGAACAGCAGGATCCCGTCCGGCATCGCACCGTTCGTACCCTGTTGCGACAGCGCGTGCAGGAACGCGGCGCGCGCGACGGCGGGCTTGATGAACGCCATCCCCATGTTGTCCTGCAGGTAGTTCCGCGTCTGCGGGTCCGTGCTGAGGCGATTGACGTCGCCGTGATAGAACACCTGGCGCGCGAGCCAGCGGTTGACGAAGTTGTCGAATGCCGCGTCCGGCGTCTCGACCTGGACGCAGCCGGCGCCCTGGTCCGCATACGCCGCATAGTCGCGGGCCGCGGCGGCAAACTGCTCGGCGCCGAGGTAGCGCCGTTGCATGGACGCGATCTCGGCGTCGTCGAACGCGGGGCCGAACAGGAAGCGGCGCGTCACGGCGGCGCCGGCATCCAGCGCGAGGCGATACTGGACGACCGCGACGGGCGTTTCGTAACGGGCGTCGCCGCCGGCCAGGCGTTCGTTGCGCAGCGCATCCGGCGCATGCAGGCCGCCTTCGCCTTCGAACTGGCCCTGGTTCGTTTCCCACGCGTCCGGCGCCGTCTCGCACAGGAAGTAGGTCCTGTCCTTGAAATCCTTGTTCTTGAAATAGTCCTGCAGCTTCTGGTACGGCGTCACGCTGGAGGCGACGATGCCACCGAGGTCGGCGCGGTACTCGGCCGACTGGTTCATCCACGACATGTAGCCGATCGTGAAGTAGGGGTAGACGCTGACCTTGCGCGGCCGGCCGCTGACGTTCGTCACGGTGAGGGTCCACAGCTCGGCCACGTCGTCGACCGGGACGCCCAGGCGCAGGTCGATGCGGATGCCCAGCTTTTCGACGGTCCACGCGAGGTCGTCGCGGCCGACGGAAAAGCTGAAACGGTCGGGCGCCGCGCGCACGGGTTCGTGCGGCGCCGAGAAGATCTCGCCCGTCTCTTCGTCCTTCACATAGAAGAAGCGGCCCGGGTGGTGCGCGTAATAGGCCTGCTCCGGCTGCATGAAGGTCTTCGCCTCGAGGTTCGGCGCGTGCGAGTACTTGGCGGGTTCCGGCTGCATGAACTGGGCGGTGGCGTAGCCGCGGCACGTCACCTGGATCATCATCCGGCGGTTCCACAGGAAGCCGCCGGCGTTCGGCATGGCGGTCGGGCTCGCGAGGTCGTAGCGTGCGCCGTTCTCGGTCGGTTGCAGCATGGTCTTTCCTTGTCGTTGTTATTCGCGTTGTTTATTCGATGAGCGGTTTGCGGGCGGCCAGGTCGGCCTGGATTGCCGCGAGCTGCCTGGCATTCAGGTTATAGAAGCACATCACGGCGACGGCGGCGACGGCGAACGCCGCCGGGATGAAGGACATGAGCCACACGATCCCTTCGCGCGACCCGGTGGCCTGCACGGCGTTGGGGACGTAGCCGAGCGCCGTGAACACGGACCCGATCACGGCGACGGCGACCGCCGTGCCCAGCTTTTGCGAGAACGTGGCGGCGGCGAACGTCATGGCGGTGGCGCGGCGGCCCGTGCGCCACTCGTTGTAGTCGGCGGTATCGGCATACATCGAGAACGCCAGCGGCGACTTCGGCCCCAGCACGAGACCCATCGCGCCCTGCAGCACGAACATCAGCCACACCTGGTCCGGCGGCACGACGTAGAACGCGGCGGACAGTACGGCGGTCGCGCTCATCAGCACGATCATCAGGGTCTTCTTGTCGATGAAGCGGGTGAGCAGCGGCGTGAGGGCTGCGCCGATCGCGGCCGTCACCATGTAGGTCGGCACGAAGGTGCGCATCAGGTCCGGGCGCTCGACGACGTATTTGAAGTAATAGGCGGCGCTGGCGGTGCGCAGCGTGATCGTCACCATGATGATCAGGGCGAGGAAGAACAGCACCACCCACGGCCGGTTGCCCGCGAGGTCGCGCACGTCGCGCCACACGGCGTTCTTCTGGCCCGGCGGCGGCGCGATGCGCTCGCGCGTATTGAAGAAGGTGAGCACGAACAGCAGCGACGCGGCGACGCCCCACAGCAGCATCGTCAGTTGCCATCCGCGCTGGTCGTTGCCGGCGCCGAGCCAGCGCACGAGGTCGGGCGTCGCGGCCGTCACGAGCGTGCTGCCGGCGAACGCGAAGATGAAACGCAGGCCGTTGATGGTCGAGCGCTGCTGCGGATCGGCCGACATCACGCCGGACAGCGCGTTGTACGGGATGTTCACGCAGGTGTAGCAGACCATCATCAGCAGGTACGTCCCGTAGGCCCACGCGAGCTTGGCGTCGCCTTCCAGGCCGGGCGTCGTGTACGTGAGGACAGCGGCGCCGGCCAGCGGGACGCACATCCACACGAGCCACGGACGGAACTTGCCGAAGCGGCTGTCCGTGCGGTCGGCGGCGGCGCCGATCATCGGGTCGGTAAACGCGTTGATGATCTTAATCGTCGACATCATCGTCGCGGCCGCGGCGGCCGAGATCCCGAACGTGTCCGTGTAGAAGATCAGCAGGAAGGTGGCGACATTGGTCCAGTAAAAATTGAAACCCATGTCGGCCACGCCGTAGGCCAGCTTTTCGCGCCAGGGCAGCGGCGCCGCCGCCGCGGGTGTGACTGCGGCGGCGGTCCGGGGCAGGGCGGCCGTCATCGGACTGCTCCGGCGGGATGAAGGAATGCGGCCATCTGTGTCTCCAGTCATTGTATTGATAGCGCTAACACCGGCGAGTATGCCGCGCGCCGGGAGTCATGTCAATCGCCCGGATACTTCACGCCGGTCTGGGCACGGATCTCGTCCAGCACGCCCATCAGGTGCAGGGTCTGCTCGTGCGTCATGGCCGGGCTTTCGATCAGGCCTCCGGTCCAGCAGCGCTGCGCCTCGATCGCCTCGTGCACGTAGCCGTTGCCGAGATACGGCGTCGGGATGATGCGCGCCGGCTCGCCGGCCAGCATGAGGGTGAGGGTGGGCGGACGGTGGAACGGCGCGTCCAGGCGCAGCTGGCCGTGGCGGCCGGACAATGTGAGGAGACCCGGCGTGCGCGCCTTCAGCGAGCAGGCGCACGTGGACAGCGCGCCGCCCGCGTGGCGCAGGGTGAACACGGTTTGCAGGTCGACGCCGGTCGGCCCCAGTTCCGCCTGGGCGCGCACGGATTCCACGGCGCCGAGCAGATAGGCCGTGATCGACAGCGGATAGATGCCGACGTCGAGCAGCGCGCCGCCGCCGAGGGCCGGATTGAACAGGCGCGCTTCCGGACCGCCGGATGCGACGAAGCCGAAATCGGCGCTGGCCTGCGACACCTCGCCCAGCACGCCGGAGGCGAGGATGCGTTTGACTTCGTCCAGCGCGGGCATGAAGCGCGTCCACATGGCTTCCATCAGGAATACCTTGCGGCTGCGCGCGAGGGCGACGACCTGCCCGGCCTGCGCGCGGTTCAGCGCGAACGGTTTTTCGCACAGCACACCCTTGCCGCCGGCGAGCATCGACAGCGCGTTCTCGGCATGCATGGCGTGCGGCGTGCCGATGTAGACGAGGTCCACGTCGGCGCAGGCGGCGAGGCTGTCGTAGCCTTTCAGGCGCAGGGGAATATGGAATTCGTCGGCGAATCCGGCGGCCGTCGCGGGGTCGCGCGAGGCGACGGCGGCGAGCGTGGCACCCGGCGTGTCGCGCAGGGCCGTGGCGAAATCGCGGGCGATCCGGCCGGTGCCGAGGATCCCCCAGCGTACGTTGTTCGTCATGTGTGCTCCATCTGAGAGGGGTGGAAAAAGCGGGGCGGGCCATTCTGGAGGATGGCCTAAAAGCGGGCTACCTGTCTATCTTGACAGGTCTTTGATGACATTTTGTTATCGATGATTGCGTTATACTGGATTGTGGTCCCTCATCGACTGGAAAGGAAAGCCATGGCTGCACAGTCCCCGCGCGCGGATGCGAGCGCATGGTGCCGGCCCCTGTTCGACGGGACGCAGCTGTCCATGCTGGTCTGCGACCCCGTGTCGCAGGAAATCCTCGACGCCAACGACGCGACGCTGGTCCTGCTCGGCTTTACCCGCGACAGGTTGCTGGGCATGCATTTGCCCGAGCTGTACGCGCGCGATGCGGACGACGCCGATGCCCTGCGTCCGGATACCTGCCGCCTGCATTCGCACGTGCGCCACATCGCGGGCGCGCGCGGCGAGATCCACCATGCCATCCTGCAGCGTTGCGCCATCGAATACGGCGGACGCGACGCCGTGCTCGTCGTCCTGCAGGACGTGACGCGCCACGTCGAGGCCGAAGTCCAGCTGCGCGACACGCAGGACGAGTTGCTGCGCGCGCAGGCGCTCGCGCTGATCGGCAACTGGATCTGGGACGCGGCCAGCGATTCGCACGTGACGTCGTCGCCGGAAGGTTACCGGATCATGGGCTTCCGCCCGGACGAGAGGCCCGTGTCGACGGCGGAGATCTACGCCCGCATCCACCCGGACGACCGGCCCATGGCGGAGCGCGCGCGCGAGCGGGCGCTGCTCGACCCCGATTACAAGTACGACGTCGAGTTCCGCCTGATCCGGCCGGACGGCGAGGTCCGCTGGCTGCATTCCGTGGCCGAGGTCCGGCGCGACGCGACGGGCCGCGTCGTCAAGATGCTGGGCCTCGTGCAGGACGTCACGGAGCGCCGCCGCGCCGAGGAAAACGTGCGCCGCCTCGCATACTACGACACGGTGACCGGCCTGCCGAACATGAACCGGTTCGAGAACGAGGTCGACGACCGGCTGATCCAGCTGCGCCGCGGCGCGGGCCGGGGACGCGGCCCCGCGCGGCTGGCCTGCCTGATCGTCGACCTGGTGCGCTTCCGCGACGTGAACTACGCGCTCACGCACCTGTACGGCGACGTGCTGCTCGCGCTCGTGGCCGACCGCCTCGCGGCCGTCGTCGGCCAGGCCGGCGTCGTGGCGCGCTGCGATGCGCGCTTTCCGATCGTGCTGGACGGCGCCGACGAGGAAGAAGCGCGGCGCTGGGCCCAGCACATCCACCGCGCGCTGGAGGCCCCGTTCGCGGTCGCCGGCATCTCGTACGAGATCGGCGCGCGCGTCGGCATCGCGCTCGCGCCGCTGCAAGGCCTCGACTACCACACGCTGCTGAGGAAAGCCGACATCGCGCTGTACCAGGCCGCGCACCTCGGGCGCAACGTCGCCGTCTATGCGGCCGAGGACGACCCGCACACGCCCGACCGCCTGTCGCTGATCGGCGACTTCCGCGCGGCCATCGAGGCCGGACAGATCCAGCTCTTTTGCCAGCCGAAGGTGACGATGGATGGCCGCGAGATCGTCGGCGCGGAAGCCCTCGTGCGCTGGGTCCATCCGGAGAAGGGCTGCATCGGTCCGGAGACGTTCATGCCGCTGATCGAATCCACGGACCTGATCCACGTGCTCACGCAGCACATGCTGGCCAGCGCCGTCGCCCAGAGCGAGGCATGGCGCACGCAGGGCGTGCGCCTCCCGATCGCCGTGAACCTGTCCGCGCGCGACATCGCCGCGCTGTCGCTGTCCGAGCACCTGCGCGAGCTGCTGGAACGGCATGGCTCGTGCGCGGGCCTGATCGGGCTGGAGATGACGGAGAGCAGCCTGATGCAGAACCCGGCGGAGAGCATCGCCGAGCTGGAACGCCTGTCGGCGATGGGCTTCCGGCTGTACATCGACGATTTCGGCACGGGATATTCGTCGCTGAGCTACCTGAGCCGCCTGCCCGTCGACGTCATCAAGATCGACCACGGTTTCACCATGCAAATGATCGAGGACCGGCGCGCCGCCTCGATCGTGAAATCCACCGTGCACCTGGCGCACGATCTCGGCATGGGCGTCGTCGCGGAAGGCGTCAGCAACGCCCGCATCTGGGATGCGCTGCACACCCTCGGCTGCGACGAGGCCCAGGGTTATTTCGTCGCCGCGCCGATGCCGGCCGCGCTGCTGCTGGACTGGGCCCGCGGGTCGCCGTACCGCCTGCAGGACGAACCCGTGTGCGCGTAGGCGCCGTTCACGCGGCGCTGGCCGCGGCGTCCGGTTCGGGATCCGCCGCGCGCGCGGGTGCGCCCACCAGCGGCAGGCGCAGGGTGAACGTGCTGCCCTGACCGTCGCCGCCGCTCGCGGCCGTCACGCCGCCGCCGTGCAGCGCCGCCAGTTCGCGCACGAGGGCGAGACCGAGACCGAGGCCGCCCTGCGCGCGGTCGATGCCGACGGGGCCCTGCACGAGCGCCTCGAAGATCAGCGGCAACGTGGCCGGCTCGATCCCGATGCCGGTGTCGCTCACCTCGAACACGGCGACGCCATCCTCGGCATGGCCGCGCACGGCGATCGCGCCGTCGGCCGGCGTGTACTTCATCGCGTTGTGCAGGAGGTTGTCGAACACCTGTTCGAGCCGCGTGGCATCGCCGTCGACCCACAGCGCCGGCACGGACACGGTCCACGCGTGCATGCCCGCGTCCACCACCTGCCGCGTCGCGCAGCAGTGCAGCAGCAGCGCGCCCGCGTCGATGGGCGTCTTTCTCAGTTCCACCTTGCCGGACAGGATGCGGCGCACGTCGAGCAGGTCGTCGACGATGCGGGTCAGGTGGCGCGTTCTGGCGCCGGCCGATCTCGCGCGCGTGGGCCGTCATCTGCGCGTTCGCGGCCGGCATGTCGAGCACCTTCAGCGCGCCCGCGATGGCGGCCAGCGGATTGCGCAGTTCGTGGCCCAGCATGGCGAGGAAGTTGTCCTTGGCGGCGCTCTGCGTTTCGGCCAGGCGGCGCGCATCGCGTTCGCTCTGGAGCAGCGCTTCGCGTTCCGATTCGAGCGCCGCGCGCGCGGCGCGCTCGCGTGCCAGGTTTTCGCTCGTTTGGTACAGCGCGTCCTGCAGCACGTCGACTTCGTGCACCCGGGTCGGCGCGGGCCGGGCGGGCGCGCCCAGCGGCAAGGCCTCGGCGGTGCGGCGCGCGCGGTCGAGCGCCACGCTCAGGCGCTGGGCGAGGAACGACGCGATGCCGAATGCGAGTCCCATCAGCGCGAGCAGCGCGAGACCCGCGTACAAGGTCGCGGCCCGCGCCGCCTTCTCGATCTCGGCGACGGGAACGCCGATCGCGATGGTCCAGCCGGTGGCGTCGCTGTGCGTGAAGATGTCGTAGACTTCGGTCCCTTCGCGCGTCACGTGACGCACGATGCCGCTTTTCGCGGCGCGGGCCGCGTCGAACAGTTCGGGACGTACCTTGCCGCCGACGAGCGCGTGGTTGCGGTTGCGCGCGATCGAGATGCCGTCGCGGTCGAAAATGCCCATGACCCAGTCGGGCCCGAGTCCCTTTTCCGCAAACACGGTCGCGAAATGGCCGGCGTCGAAGATCTGGCTCAGCACCCAGCGCCCGCCGGCGGTGCGCGGCACCGGCACGTCGACGGAGACGGTCGGCTTGCGCGACAGGGCGCCGACGAAGTAGCCGGACACGTGCGGCTCCCGGCTGTCCCACGCCTGCGCGACCCAGGGGCCTGCACGGCCCGGCAGTGTCGTGCCGTACGGCGCGAGGGTATTCAGCAGCGGGCTGCCGTCGTAGTCGATCAACAGGGTCCACGTCCACGGCGTGGATGCGTTCATCGCGGCCGCCTCGCGGTGGATTTCGGCGAAATCGCCGCGGCGTATGGCGTCGGAATTGCCGAGGGCGCGCAGCGCCGCCTGGGCGGCCGCGACCTCGCGGTCGACGAGCAGCGCGGTGGCGCGCGCATTCGACTCGACGCTGCGGATGCGCGATTCGCGCTCCCAGTCGAGGAGCATGGACAGGCCCGCGCCGGCGATGACGGTGACCGGCACAAGGATGGCGACGGCCATGAGGATCAGGTAGTGGCGGGCTTTCATCTGGGCGCCATTGTACTTGCATTAATGCGGACGCCGGAAGAGTGCATGATGGGGTAGCATGTGCGGATCGTTGCCAATTGGGCAAGCGAGGCAGGGCGCCGCCGGTGGCGCCGGGATGACGGGAAAGGAACGGCCATGGCGAAGGTACTGGTGCTGTATTACTCGACGTATGGACACATCGAACAGATGGCGAACGCGCTGGCGGAAGGGGCGCGCGCGGCGGGCGCGACCGTGGACGTGAAGCGGGTGCCGGAGACGGTGCCGGACGACGTCGCCCGCAACGGCCATTTCAAGCTGGACCAGCCGGCCCCGATCGCGACCGTGAACGAACTGCCCGACTACGACGCCATCGTGATCGGCGCGCCCACGCGCTACGGCCGCATGCCGTCGCAGATGGCCGCGTTCCTGGACCAGACGGGCGGATTGTGGGCGAAGGGAGCGTTGCACGGCAAGGTCGGCGCCGCATTCACGTCGACGGCGACCCAGCACGGCGGCCAGGAGACGACGCTGTTCTCGATCATCACGAACCTGCTGCACTTCGGGATGGTGGTCGTCGGCCTGCCGTACAGCTTCGCGGGCCAGATGACGCTGGACGAGATCACCGGCTGCAGCCCGTACGGCGCCAGCACGATCGCGGGCGGCCAGGGCCAGCGCCAGCCGAGCGCCAATGAGCTCGACGGCGCGCGCCACCAGGGCGAGCTCGTGGCGAAGACGGCCAACAAGCTGTTCGGCTGACCGGGCAGAAGCACTCACCGGCCGCATCCATCCCCGGATGCACTTCGCCACAACATTCCATCATCATGGCAGCCGCGTCGACGGGACCGGCGCCAATCCCGGCCGACGACACCGGAACTGACCCTTCACGCGGCGTCCGTCCGTGTCGCCGCGGCCTGCCGGAGTCGCGTTGTTAAGCACTCCCGTGCAATCGGCCACGCGCGAACCACGCATTGCGGGATTTCCTCGTGGTTTTGATGATTGTCGTAATTGCTGCCGATCGTTGCTGGGCTCACCATAACACCTGGTTGGTCCGCAAGGGTTTACGCCACCCGCGCCTCCTGCCCGGTCTTCCTACTGTCGAACTCGCCCTTGCCATCGCCCAGCTGCGTCCATCCAGACATGGACGGAGCGTGGCGGGAGCATTTCGCAAGAAGCGGCCGCGGCAGGTGCCACCGCGAACCAACGCTTGAACCAAGACGATCGACCCGCCGCAATCAGCGAGCGGGCCTGGACGCGTCTTGACGCGTCATCGGTGCAGCCGGGGACGCGATATGCAATTAGATAAACACATCAGAAAAGGACACCACCATGAGGGGACAAGGGATGAAATTCCAAGTGTCAGCGATCGCGCTTGGCTGCATCGCACTGCTGAGCGGTTGCGGCGGCGGTGGCGGCGGCACCGACGGCGCCAAAGAGCAAACCATCGACTTCCAGATGCCGTTTCTGGGTCAAGCGACGATCGGTGTGCCACCCAATTCGGCGCACACCACGCTGAAGGCGACGGCGAGTTCCGGCGGGACCGTGACCTACAGTTCGGCCACGCCGGACACTTGCAGCGTCAGCGGGGATCAGCTGACGCTGCTGAAACTGGGTGAGTGCTCGGTGATTGCGACCCAGCCCGGTGCCGACGGTTTCGCTCCGGTCTCGAAACGCCAGACTTTTGTGGTTCCCAAGAACCCGCAGATGATCAGCTCGTTCATCAATCCGGGTTGGCAGCCCCTCGATTCGACGCCGGTGCAGTTGACCGCCACCTTTACCTCGGGTCTTCCGCCCAAGTTTACGAGCACGACGCCCAGCATCTGCTCGGTCAGCGGGAACACGATGACCAAGCTCGCCAACGGGATGTGCATCGTCACCGCCGAGCAGGAGGGCAATGACTACTTCATGCCGGCGTTGCTGACGGATGAAACAACGTTGGGCAAGGCGATGGCGAAGGCGATGTCGAAGAGCATTCCGATCGGCACCGAAAAGCCGGCCATGGTGAATTTCCTTTCCGGTTACAAGGACACCGATCACACCGTCGAAGGCCTGATCGGCCACGCGGGCAACCAATGGTGGTGCGACAGTTGCGATCGTGCCGTTTCCAGCGACGGCAAGAGCTTCACCTTTACCTCGACGTTCGATAAGGCTCCGCAGGCATCGGAGTATTACAAGGCGTCCTTGCAGCTGTTCGCCACTGGCATTGTCGACAACGATGTTGCGAATACGGACAGCGTGTACAGAGCCACGGTCAAGGACGACCCTTTCCTTACGCCCGACCCCGCTTCGCCCAAGGGCGCGCGGCTCGACATCCAGACTGCGCTGCATTTCAATCTGGCGGAAAACGCCGAATGGTTCGGCTCGGCAAATAACCAGGTCAAAGTCGAAATGTTCCTCGCGCCCTTCAAGAAGACGGACGGAACCGTTTGCCGATTGGCTCTGCAATCCACGGTGCAGCCAACCGCCGCTGCCGCCACGGACTACCGCCTCGGTTTCAAGGACAACTTCACGTTCAGCCAGGCGTGCGGCATGAGTGCGCCGGACGTCGCGGTCCTGGTGCAGACCCAGCCGGTCGTCGAGCTGAGGTTCTCCGCGGTGCAGCCGAACGGACAGGTGGCGAATGCATCGTCGAAGTACGTCAGCCAGTTCAAGCTGACCGGCCCCGTCTACTTCCAGTGACAACGGACTGATATTTATGGTCACCGTACGGCGCGGTGACAATAAAGGCATATACAAGAGGATACAGATAATGACAAGAATTGAGACGAAGATCGTGAGCAAACCGATCAAGATGACGGCGCTGGCGGTAGCCGCGGCGCAGTTCGCGCTGTTGTGCGGCAACGCTGCGCAAGCGCAGACGACGCCATCGACGTCCGCGGAGGATTCGAAGGATGGTACGGCCACCGTCGTGGTGACCGGCCAGCGCAAGCAGTTGGAAACCGCGACGGCGATCAAGCGCGACGCCGAGCAGATCGTCGATGCCGTCGTGGCCGACGAGGCCGGCAAGCTGCCGGACAAATCGATCACCGAAGTGCTGCAGCGGGTCGTGGGCGTCACGATGGACCGTAACCAGTCGCGCACGGGTGCTTCCCTTGCCGCGAATGGCCTGGAATTCAACGTGGAAGGCTCGGGCGTCCAGATTCGCGGCCTTTCCTGGGGTTCTTCCACCCTGAATGGGCGCGAATCATTCTCGGCCGGCTGGCCCGGACGTGAATTGAGCTGGGGCGACGTGCCGCCGGAACTGATGGCGGGCGTGGAGGTCTACAAGAATCCCTCCGCCGACCTGATCGAGGGCGGCGTCAGCGGCCAGATCAACCTGCGCACGCGGTTGCCGTTCGATGCCCCTGGCCAGTACGGTGCGCTGAGCGCGTCGGGCAATTACGCCGAAATGGGCAGGTCCAAGACGCCGAGCTTCTCCGGCCTGTACTCCAACCGCTGGAAAACCTCGATGGGTGAATTTGGCGCGCTGGTGGATTTGTCCACCACCCGATCCAAAGGCAACTACGACAGCATCAACCAGAACAACTACTTCCCGCGGAACGATATCGTCAAGGACCAGACGGTATGGGTGCCGGGCGGCGTGAGCTGGGGCCGCAACGAGGAGGATACGAAGCGCGTGGGCTTCTATGGGGCGTTACAGTGGAAGAACGCCAACGTGGAAACGTCGCTGACGTATTTCGATTCCGGTTTCCATCAGCTGAACAATAACATCAACACCTTCATGGGGCCTGCCGATCCCTACAAGGCCGTCTATACCGACGCCAAATTCGACGGCAGAGGCGTGTTCCAGTCGGGCACGATCAACTATCCGTTCGGCCTGGGCTTGAACCAGTTCGTGGACGGCGGCATCGCGATGGGCACTACGCGCAATTTCAGCAATGTGCATGGACGCACGCGCGAGCTGGCCTGGAATCTCAAGTGGCGGCTCAATGAGAGCTGGTCGTTCCAGAACGACCTGCAGTGGGTGCATGCCACCAACTCCGCCAGTTACGGCATGCTGAACCTCGGCAGCTATTTGCCGAGCGAAACCGTCGACGTCTCCGGCAAGACGCCCGTGTTCCAGTTCGACGACAAGACGACCGCATTCCTGGCCGATCCCAAGAACTACTTCTGGGGCATTTCGCAGCCTGAGGTCAACAGGGCCAAGGCGGACCTGTATGCGTGGAAAGCGGATGCCAAATACAGTTTCGACCACCCGGTGCTGCGCGACGTCCGCTTTGGCGTACGGGTGACGGAACGTTCTTCGCGCAAAGACAAGAATGCCGGAACGGGTTGGAAATCGTATAGCGAGGAATGGGGCGTGGCGCAGACCACGGTACCGGGGCAACTGCCGAAGTTGCAAAGCTGGGACTGGCAGCGCCCTAACTTCGGTTACTTGAGCGACCCGAAATACGCGGCCCTGGGCAGCGTCGAGGGCTACGCGTTCGCCAACTTCTTCAATGGCAGGATTTCCGCACCGCCGACGTTCGTGGTGCCCACCGTGGCGATGGTCAAGGATCCGGCCGCGTACCAGAACTTGTTGCTCGCTCTGAAATATAACTGCGAGGATGCCAACAAGTACAAGGGCGGCAACACCGACTGCACGACGTACGCCAAGGATTGGAAGCCGGCGGGCTACGACAACGATCCGCAGCACGTCAGCAAGCACAACGAAGGCACCCAGAGCGTGTACGGCAACCTGCGCTTCGGCTTCGATGACTGGAAATATCCGGTGGAGGGTGTGGCGGGCGTACGCGTGGTCAGGACCAAGACGGTGGCGCATGGCTACACGGTCTTCCAGCCGAAATACAGCGTGAACGACAATCCGAACATTCCCCGCTTCGGAGAGATCAATACGCCGCTCGATCTCACGTCCAGCCATGTCGACGTGATTCCGAGCCTGAACCTGAAGGCGCGCCTGACGGACAAGCTGCAGTCGCGGATCGCGCTGTCCCGCGGCATTTACCGTCCTGGCTTCGATCAGTTGCAGGAGTACATTACCCTGAGCCAGAAGGTCGTCACCGACCCCAACAACAACAAGGCGATCACCAACATCGAATATACCGGCAGTAACTCCGGCAACGTAAAACTGAAGCCGCTGAAGGCGAACAATTTCGACGTGACGCTGGAATGGTATCCGCATCCGGGACAATCCCTGACCTCCGCGTTCTTCTACAAGCAGGTCAAGGACATCGTCATGCAGGAATCCTATACCAGGACCTTCAAGGATCTGGCCGGCACGGACCAGGAGTTCACGGTCACCGGACCGGCCAATGCGGCCAAGGCCTGGGTGAAGGGTATCGAGCTGGCGGGCAGCACCTACTTCGATCACCTGGGCAGCTTGAGCGAGAAACTGCCTGACTGGGTGAAGGGTTTCGGCGTGTCCTCGAACTTCACGTACATCGACAGCAAGCAGCAACTGTATCACCCGAACCCGGCGAATTTCTGCCCGTCCGGCTCGCTGGTCGGTGCCGCGGCGCTGTATGGTTGCGACACGAACGGTATCCCGTACAAGGATCTGCCGGTGCCGTACCTGTCGAAGCGCGCCTTCAACTTCATGTTCATGTACGACCACGGCCCGCTGTCGGCGCGCCTGGCGTATTCCTGGCGTGACCGTACCCTGCAGGCGACCGGTGTCTATGGCACCAGCGGCAGCAATGGTACCAGCGCGGATCCGCAGCGCGTCGACGCCAACGGCAACGCGCCGCATGATGCGGGCTACGGGCTTCCGGTCTGGCAGATGCCTGTGGGTCAGTGGGACGGCGGCATCAACTACCGCTTCAGCGACCACATTACGGCCAGCTTCAACGTCAGCAACCTGACGCGTACCGTGACGCGGCAGGTGTACCAGCAGACCCCTGGCGACATGGGACGGGCCTGGTATGATCCGGGCCGCAGCTTCCGGATGTCGGCGAACTACGTGTTCTGACCCGTAACGCCGTGCCGCACGCCATGCCTGGCGTGACGGCAATCACGGCCCCGGAACACGGGGCCGTGAACGAGATGGCCCCCTTTATCCAACAAGTGCAGGCTGTGCAGGGTGGCGGCGCCAGCGATCTTGGCTGTGGGCGCCACGACCGGCATGAAGCCCGGGGGGAGTGGACCCGGTTGCCGCGACAGCCCGGCGCCTCGAAAATTGGCGCAGACGCTCGTCCTGCCGCGGTCAGTAAACGCCGTGCATTTTTATGCCGCTTTTACGTGCGATCGCTTACCATCCACGCATGCAGAGTTCCGGATCGACGACATCATCCTCCACGGCCGCCGCGCGCGGCGTGCTGGCCGTGCTGCGCGCCGACAGCGGCGACGAGCGTACCGTCGCCGCGGCCGCACGTCTCGCCGCGGCGGACGGTGCGCCGTGGCACGCCATCCTCGTCGAGAACGCCGGGACGCGCAGGCAGGGCGAAGCGGCGCGCCTGCGCACGCTCGAACTCCTGCGCCAGGCGCAGGCCCGGGGCGCCGTCACCGCCGTGCTGGACGGACCGGACGCGGCCGCCGTCGCCGCCAGCTACGCGCGCCGTCACGGCTGCGCGACGGCCGTGACGGCGCGCGGGCCTGCGGCCGCCGCGTGGCGCGCACCTTTCCTGCGCCGGCTCGCACAGGCGGCGCCGGAACTCGATCTCGTCGAAGTCGCGGCGCCCGCTCCCGCTCCGCCTCGCGCGGAGCCGCTGCACGGCGCCCACGCCGCGGGCAAGCCGGCGCCGCGCCGCTATCTCGCTGCGATCGCGGCCAGCCTGGGCACGGCCATCGTGGCGCTGCCGCTGCTGCCGTTGCTGGACGTGGCCAACGTCGCCATGCTGTTCCTGCTGACGGTGGTGCTCGTCGCGATCCGCCTCGGCCGCGGCCCCGCGATCCTCGCGACCCTGGTCGGCTTTTGCGCGCTCGTCGCCGCCGCGCCGCGCCGCCAGTACGACGTCAGCGAATTCAAGTACGCCGTCGCGCTGGCCGTGATGCTGGCCGTCGGCTGGATCACGGCGCGGCTGACGTCCGACCTGCGCGAGCAGGCGGAAAGCGCGACCGGGCGCGAAGCCCGCACCCGCGCGCTGTACGAATTCGCGCGGGCGCTGTCCGTCGCGCTGCAGACGGAGCAAGTCTTCGAGATCACCCGCCGCTTCCTCGCGCGCACCTTCGATGCCCGCGCCGCGATCCTGTTGCCGGACGATACGGGCCGCCTGCGCTGGCCGGTCGCGGACCCGGCCAGCGCGGAACGCGCGCCGCTACTCAGCGTGCTGGACATGGCCGCGGCGCAGTGGGCGTTCGACCATGCCGCGCCGGCCGGCGCCGGGACGGCCACGCTGCCCAGCAATCCTTACCTGTACCTGCCGCTGCTGGCGCCGATGCGCTCGCGCGGCGTGCTCGCGGTGCGCGTGCAGGACGTCGCCGCGCTGCTCGTGCCGGAACGGCGCGAACTGCTGGACGCCTTCGCGGCCCTGGCCGCCATCGCGCTCGAGCGCGTGCACTACGTGGACGTGGCCCAGGACGCCGTCGTGCGCATGGAGGGCGAGCGCCTGCGCAACTCGCTGCTGGCGGCGCTGTCGCACGATCTGCGTACGCCGCTCACGAGCCTCGTCGGCCTGTCCGAATCGCTGACCTTGTCGCGTCCGACGCTGGCCGCCGCGCAGATGGAGCTGGCGACCGCGTTGCGCGACGAGGCCCGGCGCATGAGTACCCTCGTCGCCAACCTGCTGGACATGGCGCGCATCCAGAGCGGCGGCGTGAAGCTCAACCTGGAGTGGCAGCTGGTCGAGGAGACGATCGGCAGCGCGCTGCGGGCCTGCCGCTGGCAGCTGGGCGGACGAGCGGTCGACACGCGGATCCCGCGCGGCCTGCCGCTCGTGCGCTTCGACGCGGCGCTGCTCGAGCGCGTGCTGTGCAACCTGCTGGAAAACGCCGGCAAGTACACGCCGCCGGACGCCCATGTGACGATCGCGGCGCGCGCGGAAGAGGGCATGCTGGTCGTCGCCGTGTGCGACGACGGCCCGGGCCTGCCGGCGGGCCGCGCGGACGCGCTGTTCGAGAAATTCGTCCGCGGCAGGCAGGAATCGTCGATTGCCGGCGTCGGCCTGGGCCTGGCGATCTGCCGCGCCATCGTGGAGGCCCACGGCGGCCGCATGCGCGCGTTCAACCTGCCGGACGCCGGCGCGTGCTTCGAATTGCGCCTGCCCCTGGGCGAGCCGCCGCCGCTGCCGGATCCCGAACACCATCACCATTTCACCGACCAGCATGAGCATTGAATCCGCCGCACCCGTCGCCCTCATCGTCGAGGACGAACCGCAGATCCGCCGGTTCGTCCGCATGGCCCTCGAAGGCGAGGGCTGGCAGGTGCACCAGTCCGAGACGCTGAAGCGCGGCCGGATCGACGCCGGCAGCCGCACGCCCGACCTCATCATCCTCGACCTGGGCCTGCCCGACGGCGACGGCATGCAACTGATCCGCGACGTGCGCACCTGGAGCCCCGTGCCGATCATCGTGCTGTCCGCGCGCATCGACGAGGCGGACAAGATCGCGGCGCTGGATGCCGGCGCGGACGACTACCTGACGAAGCCCTTCGGCATCGGCGAACTGCTCGCACGCGTGCGCGCCGCGCTGCGCCGCCAGCACAAGGCGGGCGGCGACGCCTCCGCACGCATCGTGTTCGGCCGGGTCGAGGTGGACCTGAACAAGCGCACGGTCCAGCGCGACGGCCAGCCCGTGCACCTGACGCCGACCGAGTACAAGCTCCTGTCCGTGCTGATCGCGAACCTGGGCCGCGTCGTCACGGCGCCCCAGCTCCTGCGCGAGGTGTGGGGGCCGTCGAACGCGGACAATGGACATTACGTGCGCATCTACATGGGACATCTGCGCCAGAAGCTGGAAGACGATCCGGCGCAGCCCCGGCACCTGTTGACCGAAACCGCCGTCGGCTATAGATTGCAATCTTGACACTTAAATTGTGTAAAAGAAAACATGCACGTGTGAAATTTGTTCATTATTATGGTTATAATGGAAATCCGTATCACCCGTTAATAACCAAACATTTAATTTGAACCAGCACACATGAAAAAGACACTTGCAGCCCTGGCGGCAACCGCCGCATTCCTCCCGTTCGCATCCGCGCAAGCGAGCACGCTGAGCTATTCCGACAGTGTCGCCCTGGCCACGACCAACTGGTCGAACACCTTGTCGTTTTCGAAATTCGACACCAGCCTCGGTAACCTGACCTCGATCCGCTTCGACCTGTCCGGCGTCGTGCAGGGCAACGGCAATGCGGAAAGCCTGGATGCGACGGCCTCCACCGTGACCCTGTCGCTGGGTTCGCTGCTGGGCCTGACCCGTCCGGACAACAGCACGCTGGTCGTGACGAACCCGGTGTTCAGCCAGACCTTCGATTTCAGCGCGTTCGACGGCAGCATCAACTTCGACGGCACGTCGGGCGGCTCGACCGGTTCCGTATCGGCGTCGGGCGCGAACTTCTTCGTCAGCAGCAGCGCGAGCGATTTCGCCCTGTTCTCGGCGCTGGGCGGCGGCACGATCAACCTGGGCCTGAACGCCGTCGGCGCGTCGAGCGGCAACGGTTCGGGCAACCTGATCACGCAATTCAGCACGGCCGCATCGGGCGTCGCGAAGGTCACCTACACGTACACCGCGCCGTCGACGGACCTGCCGGAACCAGCCAGCCTGGCGCTGATCTGCGGCGGCCTGGGCCTGCTGGGCGCCGCGCGCCGCCGCAAGCACAAGGCCTAAGCGCCGCTCAGGGCGCTGCCCGCCGCAGCGAAGGCTCGTCCTTCAGCGCGAGCGGCATCGCCCTGGCCCAGCGGTTGACGGACAAGGCGAACGTCAATGCCCGCACCTGGTGATACCAGCCGGCGGGCACGTACAGCATTTCCCCGGGCTCGACGATGCATTCGACCGGCGCCGCCCGGCGCGCGAGCGGATACGCATCGAAATCGGGCCGCTCCGGATCGAACGGGGACCCGAACAGCACCGGATTCGCCTCGCGCACGTACAGGAACTCGTCGTGGTGGGGCGGAACGAGGAAGATCCTTTTCGTGCCCCAGATCTGCGCGAAGATATTGTCGTCGTAGTCGCAATGCAGCGGCGTCACCGTGCCGGCGGGGCCGAGCCAGAAGCGGGGCGGTCCCATCTTGCCGAAGTAGCCGGGCCAGTGGCACATCGCATTCAATGCATTGATTTCCAGGTTGCCGACATACGGCGGCAAGCCGTCCCGCCAATCCGCGACGAGATCCAGGTACTCGCCCATCGCCAGGTCCCGCATCGCGCGGTCCGGCGCGAACGCCGTGCCGATGTAGTCGCCCACGCGGGCGCGCACGGGCACGTCGCCGAACCTTGCGCGCAATGCCGCCGGCGTGAAGGTGCACAGCGGCCAGCGGCCGACGAGGCCCGTGATCATGAACGGCAGGCCACGTTCGGCCTGCGCGAGGAAGGCGGCGCGATCGAGCGTCCTGAAACGGGGGACGGCGGTCAGGGGCGGGAGTTTGCGTGATGCGTCACGGATGGCGTCGCGCATGGCGGCGATCGACGTCACGCCGCGCACGCGGGCATTCTTGTCGGGATCAGGAATCAACGGCTGGTTCTCTTCAGGTGGCGTACCATGGAAGTATACAGTCGTGTTCACACCAGGAGGGAATATGGAAAACCGGATGGACGATGGGGGCAAGCTGGTCCTGCGTGCCGTGCTGGCCGTGTTGATCCTGTTTCACGGCGTGTCGAAGCTGATCGGCGGCGTCGGCTTCATCAGCGGCATGCTGGTCAAGGCGGGGCTGCCGGGCGCCCTGGCCTACCTCGTATACATCGGCGAAGTGATCGCGCCGCTGCTGATCCTGTTCGGCGTGTTCACGCGCGCCGCGGCGCTCGTCGTGGTCGTGAACATGATCGTCGCGCTGCTGCTGGTCCACACGAGCCAGTTCTTCACCCTGAACGACACGGGCGGCTGGGCGCTCGAACTGCAGGGGATGTATCTCGGCGCCGCCGTCGCCATCGCCCTGCTGGGTGCGGGGCGCTACAGCGTCGGCGGCGCGGCGGGCCGCTTCAATTGACGGCCACGCGCTCCTTCACGATGCCGCGGTAGACGAGGAAGGTCGCGAACAGGCTGATCGCGGCGGCACCCGCCATCCACCAGCCGGGTGCGGCCTTGTCGCCCGTGGCGTCGATCAGCCACGTCGAGAACAGCGGCGTCATGCCGCCGAACAGCGCGGTCGCGAGGCTGTACGCGAGCGAGAACCCGGTCGTGCGTACCTGCAGCGGGATGATTTCCGTGAGGGCGACGATGGTGGCGCCGTTATAGCTGCCATACAGGAACGACAGCCACAGCTCGATCATCACCATGTTGCCGAAGCTGGGATGCGCGATCAGCCACGACAGCGCGGGATACGCCGTGACGGCGGCCAGCGCCGAACAGACGGCCATCACGGGCCAGCGGCCGATGCGGTCCGACAGGGCGCCCATCACGGGCAGCCAGATGAAGTTCGACACGCCGACGCACAGCGTCACGAGCAGGCTTTCCTCGGTGGAGAGTTTCAGCACGCTCTTGCCGAACGTGGGCGTGTACACGGTGATCAGGTAGAACGCGACGGTCGTCATCACGACCAGCATGGCGCCGGCCGTCACGATGGGCCAGTTCAGCGTCAGCGTGCGCATCACCTGCGCAAACGTCGGGTGCGATTTCTGCGCGAGATACGCCTGCGTCTCCTGCAGCGAGCGGCGGATGTAGAACACGACCGGGATGATCGAGCAGCCGATGAAGAACGGGATGCGCCAGCCCCAGTCGGCGATGACGTCCTTCGGCATCGCGTGGTTCAGGCCATAGCCCAGTGCGGCGGAAAACACGACGGCCACCTGCTGGCTGGCCGACTGCCAGCTCACGTAATAGCCCTTGTTGCCCGGCGTCGCCATCTCGGACAGGTAGACCGACACGCCGCCCAGTTCCACGCCCGCCGAAAAGCCCTGCAGCAGGCGGCCGGCCAGCACGAGCAGCGGCGCCATGAGGCCGATGGTCGCGTAGCCGGGCACGAACGCGATCAGCGCGGTGCCCGATGCCATGATGCCGAGCGTGAGCACGAGACCCTTGCGGCGGCCGATGCGGTCGACGTAGCTGCCCAGGAAGATGGCGCCCAGCGGGCGCATGAAGAAGCCGGCGCCGAACGTGGCGAACGTCATCATCAGCGCGGCGTACTCGCTGGTCGCCGGGAAGAACGCGGCCGCGATCTGGTTCGCGTAGAAGCCGAACAGGAAGAAATCGTACATCTCGATGAAATTGCCGCTCGTGACGCGGATGACGGCGCCGAGCTTCGATGGCCCGCGCGCGGGTGCTGCTGTCGCGGCGCGCGCCGCGACGGTCGATTGACTGGTCATGATGTGTCTCCGGAGTGGGTTCAGTGCGGGGCCGCGGCGGGTTCGAGCCCGGTGGCCTCGATGGCGGGCGCGTTCGCGGGCGCCGCGAGGAAGCGGAGCAGGGCGCGGCCCGCGTCCGCATGGGCAGCGCCGCGCACGATGGCGCCGGCGAACTGCGTCTTCAGCTGGACTTCGGCCGGCAGCACGCCGACGATGTCGATGCCCTGCACGGGTTTCAGCTCGCTCCTTTGCTGGCAGCCGAAATCCGCCTCGCCGTGCGCGATGATCTCGCCCACCGGCGTGGCCGGGATCTGCGCGGCCTTGCCCTGCATCTGCTGCTGGATGCCCAGTTTGTCCAGCAGTTCGCGTTTGATGTATTCGCCGCTCGCGCTGTCCGAATACGCCACCTTCGACGCCTGCAGGAAAGCCCGGCGCAGGCCGTCGACGGTGCCGATGTCGGGCTTGGGCACGCCATGGCGCACGGCGCACGCGATCGGGGAATCGGCGAGGACGACCTTGCTGCCCAGTTCGAGCTTCCCTTCGGTCATCAGCTTGTCCAGTGCGTCGCCGACCATGATGACGACGTCGACATGTTCGCCGCGGGCGAGGCGCGCGGGAATCGCGTTCTTCGTCGCGCCCATCGACGGGCCCCACTCGGACACGAGCTTGTCGCCGCTCGCGCGCTCGTACGGCCCGGACAAGTCCTTGTAGGCCTGGGCGAAACCGCCCGAGCTGACGACGTGCACGTCGGTGGCGTGGGCGACGCCGGCGGTGGCGAAGGCGAGGGCGGCGAGGGTGGTCTTGATGTGCATAAGGGTCTCCTTGTCAGAATTTCTGCATGAGGCCGAGCGTGACGCCCGTGCCGTGGCGGTCCCTGGACGCGGCATCGCCGCGCCAGGCCGTGTAGTCGGCTTCCACGTAGGCCGTGGTGCGCGGCGCGAGTGTCTTTTCGACGAACAGGAAGCCGCGGTCGAAGCCGTCGTCGACGTAGCCGGTGGCCTCGCGCCGCACGCCGTACCAGGCCGTCGTGACGAGCAGGTCGCGGGCCAGCGGGCGGCTCACGCCGGCGGACAGCACGCGCTGGGCGACGCGTTTGGCCGGTCCGGTGTCCGCGTCGTTGCGCGCCGCGTTGGCCTTCAGCTGCCAGGCGCCGAACCGCACGGCGGCGCCGAGGCTCCACGCATCGAGCGGCAGGCCGTCGCGGCTGCGGAACTGCATCGCCGCGCCGGAGACGACCCAGTCCGGGCGCTGGTACGCGAGCGCGACGCCATGGCTGCCCGACGCGCCCGCGTCGCCGGCCACTTCGCCGGCCGAATACGCGGCGCGCGCCTGCCACGGCCCCACGGTCGCCGTGTACTTGACCGTGTTGTCCAGGCGGTAGAAGTTGTCCGCGTAGCCGCTCGGACCATACTGGCGTCCGAAGGCATGCGTGCCGAACGCCGTGTTCGAGAGGCCCGCCACGTTGATGTTCGGGTTGAACGACGCGTCGCGCTTGCCGAGCGGGTCGACGGGGAGCAGGGCGTCGGAGATCAGGTTGGCCTGGCGTCCGACGGCGAGCTGGCCGTAGGGGGAATCGAGGCCGGCCCAGGCCTGGCGGTCGAACAGGCGGTCGCTCTTGGCCTGCGTGCCGGTGTCGGCGTTCATGCCGCCTTCGAGCCGGAACACGGCCTTCCAGCCGCCGCCCAGGTCTTCCTGGCCGCGGATGCCCCAGCGGCTGGTCTGGTTCACGCCGCTCGCGACGGATGTCGTGCTGCCGGGGAGGCCGTCGACGGCGCGCAGGCCGACGTCGACGATGCCGTAGAGATTGACGCCCGTCTGGGCGAAGCAGCTGCCGGTGGCGGCAAGCAATACGGTGAGGGCGCAGGAATGGCGCACGTTGTCTCCTTGTGATGCCTTCTTGGCGAGGCTGATGGGTGAGTCGCTAGATCATCCGACAAAACGAATGATTTGATAATTGCAAATTTCCAGCGTATTCTTGCGCCATGCGCATCAATTACGATCTTCACGACTTGCAGGCATTCGTTGCCGTCGCCGAACGGGCCAGCTTCCGGCAGGCGGCGGCCGACCTGTTCCTGTCCCAGTCGGCGCTGAGCCGGCGCATCGACAAGCTCGAGGACAGCCTCGGTGTGAAGCTGTTCGAACGGACCACGCGCCGCGTGCACCTGACGAACGTCGGCCAGACTTTCCTCGTCAACGTGCGCACGGCGCTGGACGGCCTGGAAGACGCGGTGCTCGGCGTCGCCGACCTGGCGGCCCACCGCACCGGTTCCGTCACGCTCGCGTGCGTGCCGTCCGCCGTGTGGCACTTCCTGCCGGACGTGCTGACGCGCTTCAGCGAGCGCTTCCCGCGCATCCGCGTGCGCGTGCACGACGAGAGCGCGCAGGACGTGCTGAACCTCGTGCTGGCGGGAGAGGCGGATTTCGGCATCAACTTCACCGGCGCGGAAAATCCGGAGATCGAGTTCGAGCCGATCTACGTGGAGAGCTACGTGCTGGCGATGCGCCGCGACCACCGGTTCGCGGCCCGCAAGGAACTCGGCTGGAAGGAGACGGTCGACGAGCGCTACATCTCGGTCGCGAAATCGAGCGGCAACCGGACCGTCATCGACGCGGCGCTGGCCGGCGTCGAAAAGCACCCGGTGATCCTGTGCGAGGTGAACCACGTGTCCGGCGTGCTGGCCCTCGTCGAGGCGGGGATGGGCGTGGCCGCGGTGCCCGGCCTGTCCGTGCTGCCGGGGCGGCCGGACACGATCGTCGGCGTGCCGCTCGTGAACCCGGCGATCCACCGGACGCTGGGCCTGATCGCCAAGCGCAACCACGCGATGGCGCCGGCGGCGCGCACGCTGTTCGACATGCTGAGGGAAGCCTTGGTGCAGCCGTCTTAGTGCAGCCGTCTTAGTGCAGCCGTCTTAGTGAAGGCGTGGGCGGCGCTGGCTCCACAGCAGCCCCGCCAGCACGAGCGCGCCGCCGGCCGCGTGGTAGCCGTGCAGCCGTTCGCCCAGCAGCCCCCACGCGCCCAGCGCGACCAGCAGCGGCAGCAGATTCATGAAGACGGCGGCGCGTGCGGGCCCGATCCGCTTGATGCCGTTCATCCAGCAGAACGGCGCCCCGATCGACGCGGCGGTGCCGGCGTACAGGACCAGCGGCAGGTTGGCGGCCGTGACCGGCGCAGCGGGCGCACACCACCAGAACGGCGCGAGGCAGAGCACGCCGAACCCGATCTGCACATAGAGCTGTTCCCACGTCGACAGCGGCAGCGCCCAGCGCTTGAGCAGGACGCCATACACGGCGTTCGACGCGACGGCGACGACCATCAACGCATCGCCGGGATGCAGTCCGCCGTGGAGCAGCCGGCCCGGCGCGCCCTGCGCCGCGAGGACGATCACGCCGGCCAGCGACAGCAGGGCGCCGCCGATCGTTGCCCGGGTCGGACGCTCGCGCACGGCCAGCGCGGCCAGCAGCGCGGACATCAGCGGCATCGTGGCGACGATCACGCCCATGTTGATCGCGGTCGTCGTCCGCGCCGCCTCGTACGCCAGGCCCTGGTACGTCGCCATGCCGAGGGCGCCCAGCAGCGCCAGTTTCGGCCAGTGCCGCGCCACGACGGCGCGCTTGCGCCACACGGCGCGCGCGACGAACGGCGTGAGGATCGCGCCGGCGAGCACCCAGCGATAGAAGGCGATGGCGGCCGGTGCGATGGCGGTGGCCGCGGATTTGGTGACGAGCGTGTTGCCGGTCCAGATGCACACGGCCAGCAGGGGAAAGAGTGTGTTCATGCCGCCATCATCGGCGGACCGCGGGCCGTGCGTAAAGTGATATCCTTGCAGGCAACCCGTGCACCGTATGCAGCATTCGCGATGACTCTCCAGACCCTCGACCTCAATCTCCTCGTCGACCTCGACGCCCTGCTGCAGGCGGGCAGCGTGGCGGGCGCGGCACAACGCCTGCACGTGAGCGCGCCGGCGATGAGCCGCCGCCTCGCGCGCCTGCGCGACGCGTTCGGCGACCCGCTGTTCGTGCCGGCCGGGCGCGGCCTCGTGCCGACGTCGCGTGCGCTGGCGCTGCGCGAGGCGGTCGCCCACGCCATCGACCAGGTGCGCGGCGTGCTGCAGCCGCCGCGCGTGGATTTTGCGACCCTGGAGCGGACGTTCACGATCCGCGCCAACGACGGGTTCGCCGGCGCGTGGGCCGCAAGGCTGGCGGCGGCGATGCGCGCCGAGGCGCCGGGCACCGCGCTGCAGTTCCTGCCGCGTGCGAGCCGGGATCCGGACGCGCTGCGCAGCGGCGAGGTCGACCTCGACATCCTCGTCGTGAAGGGGCCGGAGCCGGGCATCCTCACGGAGCGGCTGTTCACGGCGCCGTTCGTGGGCGTCGTCCGGCGCGGCCACCCCTTGTGCGCCGGGCGCCGCCGCGCCGGAATCACGCCGGAGGGATTCGTCGCGTGGCAGCACATCGCCACGTCGCCCGGCCGGCGCTCGTGCGCGGCCGTCGACGCGGCCCTGGCCGAGCGCGGCCTGCGCCGCACCGTCGCCCTCGTCGCGCCGGGCTTCCAGGCCGCGCTGGCGATGGCGCTGGCGTCCGACTTCGTCGCCGTGATGCCGGCGCCGTTCGTGCAATGGGCGATGGCGACGATGCCGTTGCAGACGTTTGCGCTCCCGTTCGCGCTGCCGGCCGTGGACGTGGAACAGTGCTGGCACCAGCGCCAGCATGCGGACCCCGTCCACGCGTGGCTGCGGCGCCACGTCCGGGCCGTGTGCGCGCAGGCGGCAGGCTAGCGCGTTGTTTTGTTTGACACTGATTTTTTTGGGATGTTATAGTCGGACCATGCCCATGGGAACGTTTCCATGGCATGCCGAGTACGTATAAAAAAGGCGCCGGCCTCGCCAGGATGCCATAACGGAGACAGCATGTACGGAACCCGCAGGGCGATGTTGTGCGCCTGGCTGTGCGCGACTACGGTTGCGGCGCATGCCGGTCCACGGGCCGAGGTGATCCACTGGTGGACGTCCGGCGGCGAATCGGCCGCCGTGAAGCAGGTCGAACAGGCCTACCGCGACGCCGGCGGCACGTGGGTCGACACCGCGATCGCGGGCGGCGACCAGTCGCGCGCGGTCACCATCAACCGCATCATCGGCGGCAATCCGCCGACCGCCGCCCAGTTCAACACGTCGAAGCAGTTCCTCGACATCATCGAGGAAGACTTGCTGAATCCCGTCGACGACCTCGCCCGGCGCGACCGCTGGGACCAGGTGCTGCCCGCGCCCATCGTCGACGTGATCAAGGTGCGCGGCCATTGGTACGCCGTGCCGATGAACATCCACATGCAGACGTGGATCTGGTACTCCAAGGCCGCATTCGCGAAGGCCGGCATCGCGCGCGAGCCCGCGACGATGGACGAACTGTTCGCCGCACTCGACAAGCTGAAGGCCGCCGGCGTGATCCCGCTCGCGCATGGCGGCCAGGCGTGGCAGGACATCCTGCTGTTCTCGATGGTCCTGTCGAACATGGGGGGGCGCGACCTGTACCTGAAGGTGATCCGGGACCGTGACCAGGTGGCGATCCGTTCCGCCGAATTCCGCAAGGTGCTCGTCGCCTACAAGCGCCTGCAGGCTTACGTCGATCCGGCGTCGCCGGGCCGCAACTGGAACGACGCGACGGCGCTCGTCATCGGCGGCAAGGCGGGCATGCAGATCATGGGCGACTGGGCCAAGGGAGAATTCATCGCCGCCGGCCAGGCGCCGGGCCGCCAGTTCGGCTGCCTGCCGGGCCTGGGCGCGGACAGCCCCTACCTGATCCAGGGCGACGTGTTCGTGTTCCCGAAAACGGACGACGCCGGCGCGCTGCGCGCGCAGAAGCTGCTCGCGAGCGTGGTCGACAAGCCGGACGTGCAGCTCGCGTTCAACAAGCTGAAAGGTTCGGTGCCCGTGCGCCTGGATGCGGACGACAGCCAGTTCGACGCGTGCGCGCGCAAGGGCATGGCGATCCTGCGCGATCCGAAGCGGCCCGTCGGCGTCGCCGAGGTGTACCTGACGCCGGACCAGAATGGCGCGCTGCAGGATGTGCTGACCGCCTACTGGAATACCAACATGCCCGTCGAACGGGCCCAGAACAGCATCGCGTCGGCGCTGCGCTACTGACATGGCGACCTTACGACTCACGCGCGTCACGCCGTACACCGCGCTGCTGCCGATGGCCCTCGTGGCCGCACTCGGCTATCTCGGCGCCGGCCTGTGGACGTTTTATATTTCGCTGACCGGCTCGCGCACGTTCCCGTCCGGGCACTTCATCGGCCTCGCCCAATACCACCGGCTGTTCGACAACGAGCGTTGGATGCTCTCGCTGCACAACCTGGCCGCGTACGGCGTGCTGTTCGTGCTGGCCTGCTTGGTCATCGGCTTTTTGCTCGCGGTAGTCATCGACCAGAACGCGATGTGGAAAATGAGGGGCGAGGGCGTGTTCCGCACGATCTTCCTGTACCCGTACGCCATGTCGTTCGTGGCGACGGGCCTCGTGTGGCAATGGCTGCTGACGCCGGGCGACGGCATCGACGGCAGCCTGCGCGCGCTCGGGTTCCACGACCTCCGCTTCGACTGGATCGTGTCGCAGGACTTCGCCATCCATACCGTCGTCATCGCCACCGTGTGGCAGATGTCCGGCCTCGTGATGGCGCTGATGCTGGCGGGCCTGCGCGGCGTCGACCCGGAAATCTGGAAGGCGGCACGCCTGGACGGCATCCCCGCGTGGCGCGTCTACGCCCAGATCATCCTGCCGATGCTGTGGCCCACCATCGCCACCGTCCTGCTGTTGCTGGCGACCGCGGTGGCGAAGCTGTACGATGCCGTCGTCGCGATGACGCAGGGCGGCCCCGGCATCGCCAGCGAAGTGCCTGCGAAATTCATCATGGACCACCTGTTCCTGCGCTCGAACGTGGGCCTCGCGTCGGCCGGCGCGATCGTGCTGCTCGTGCCGGTGCTCGCGCTGCTCGCGCCCTATGCCTATGCCCGCAGCCGCAAGGAGGCCGCATGAAAATGGAATCGATCGTCCCGCCGCTGCCGGCGACGACACCCGTCGCCGCGCCACGGAAGGTGGTCCGGCGCGCGCGCCGCCGCTGGACACCGGCCCGCATCGGCCTGTATGTGTTCCTGCTGGGCGCCGCGCTGTTCTTCCTGCTGCCGCTGTACGTGATGATCGTGACGTCGCTGAAGTCGATGGACGAGATCCGCCAGGGCGGCATCTTCGCGCTGCCGCACGCGCTCACGCTGGAGCCGTGGCGCCTCGCGTGGAGCGGCGTGTGCACGGGCGCCGCTTGCGACGGCGTGCGCACCGGGTTCTGGAATTCCGTCGCCATCACCGTGCCGTCGACAATCCTGCCAATCTTGCTGGGCGCCGTGAACGGCTACGCGCTGTCGTTCTGGCGGCCGCGCGGCGCGAACCTCCTGTTCGGCATCCTGATGGCGGGCGCGTTCGTGCCCGTGCAGGTGATGATCTATCCGCTCGTGCGCGTGCTGGCGCTGGCAGGCATCTTCGGCTCGCTGCCGGCGATCGTGCTCGTGCACCTGGTCTTCGGCATGCCCGTGATGACCTTGTTGTTCCGGAATTACTACTGCAACGTGCCGCACGAGCTGTTCCAGGCCGCGCGCATCGATGGCGGCGGGTTCTGGCGCATCTTCCTGCAGGTGATGCTGCCGATGTCGCTGCCGGTCGTCGTCGTCGCGGCGATCATGCAGGTGACGGGCGTGTGGAACGACTACATCCTCGGCCTGGTGTTCGCGGGGCGCGACAACATGCCGATGATGGTCCAGCTGAACAACGTGATCAACACGACGACCGGCGTGCGGCAGTACAACGTGAACATGGCGGCGACGATCCTCACGGCGCTCGTGCCGCTCGCGCTGTACTTTTTCTCGGGCCGCTGGTTCGTGCGCGGCATCGCCGCCGGCGCCGTGAAAGGATAGGGAATGGCGAACGTCTCGCTGCGCAAACTGAACATCGTCCTGGGCGGCAAGCCCATCATCCGCGACCTCGACCTGTGCGTGGAACCCGGCGAATTCCTCGTGCTGCTGGGGCCCTCAGGCTGCGGCAAGTCGACGCTGCTGCACAGTATCGCGGGCCTCGTCGACAGCGCTTCCGGCGCGATCGAGATCGGCGGGCGCGACATGACGGACGCCGATCCGAGCGAACGCGGCATCGGCATGGTGTTCCAGTCGTATGCGCTGTACCCGACGATGACCGTCGAGGACAATATGTCGTTCGGCCTGCGCATCGCCGGCACGCCGAAGGCCGAGATCCGGCGCCGCGTGGACCGCGCCGCCGCCATGCTGCAACTCGATGCGCTGCTGCGCCGCAAGCCCGCGCAGCTGTCGGGCGGGCAGCGGCAACGTGTCGCGATCGGGCGCGCGCTCGTGCGCGAGGCGCAGGTGTTCCTGTTCGACGAACCGCTGTCGAACCTGGACGCGAAGCTGCGCGCGGAACTGCGGCGCGAACTGAAACTGCTGCACCAGACGCTCGGCTCGACGATGATCTACGTGACGCACGACCAGGTGGAAGCGATGACGCTCGCGACCCGCATCGTCGTCATGCAGGGCGGAGAGATCCAGCAGATCGGTACGCCGCTGGACGTGTACGAGCGCCCCGCGAACCGCTTCGTCGCGGGCTTCCTCGGCGCGCCGGCGATGGCGTTCGTGGAAGGCACGCTGGATGCGCACGGACGTTTCGAGGCGGACGGCATGCGCTATCTGCAGGATGACGCGGCGCGTCCCGCCGGACGATCCGCGGTGCTGGGCATCCGCCCCGAACACGTGGCGATCCGGCCGGACGGCGATTGCGTCGGCGAAGTGACGCTGGTGGAACCGATGGGCAACCACCAGGTCGTGTGGCTGCGCCGCGGGAAGGCGACGCTGGCGTCGCTCGTGCACGACGCGCGCAGCTATGCGCCGGGCGAGCGCGTGGCCTTTTCGATCGATCCGGCGCGGGTGTCGCTGTTCGACCCCGCGAGCGGGAATCGCCTCTGAGCCCGGCAAATGCAGTATCCTTCGGACGAATGACAGCATTGAGGAAGAGTTTGTGGCAACTATCAAGGACGTAGCGAAGCTGGCCGGCGTGGGCCTGGGCACCGCGTCGCGCGTGGTGAGCGGAAAGGGCTCCGTGTCGCCCGCGACGCTGGCACGCGTGAAGAAGGCAATCGACGAGCTGGGTTTCCGGCCCTCGCACGCGGCGCGCGCGCTGCTGTCCGGCACGAGCCGCATGGTCGGCGTGTACATCCCCGTGCTGAGCGGGACGTTCTACACGCCGATCCTGCAGATCATCGACACGGAACTGCGCGCGGCCGGCGTGCACATGGTGCTCGCGTTCGGCGTCGGGCTCGGCGACGAGCGCCGCCAGGCCATCGAGGGCGTCGAATTCCTCGTCGAACGGGGCTGCGACGGCCTCGTCGTGATGACCAGTGCGCTGCTGGAAGAAGACCTGGCCGCGCTGGGCGCGAAGTCCGGCCAGCTCGTTGCGCTGAACCACAGCTTCGATTCCATGCCCGACCAGTGCTTCACCGTCGACCACACGCTGGGCGGCCGCCTCGCGGCGCGCGCGCTGCTGGACCACAAGCACCGCAAGATCGCCGTCGTCGAAGGCCCGCGCCAGCTCGAGGACAACCGCGCCCGCATCGACGGCTTCATGAGCGAGCTGCGCGACAACGGCATCGACCCCGCGAAGATCTGGCGCCTGGAGAGCGACTTTTCGCCGGCCGGCGGCTGGGCCGCAGCCAAGCAGCTGCTCGATTCCGGCTACCCGTGCACGGCGCTGTTCTGCGCGAACGACGAGATGGCCGTGGGCGCGCTGTCCTACTTCCAGGAAGCGGGCATCCGCGTGCCGCACGACCTGTCCGTGCTGGGGTACGACGACACGCCGAGCGCCGCCTTCTCGGCACCGCGCCTCACGTCCGTGCACATGCCGTGGCGCGAGATGACGCAGAACGGCATCAACGCCTTGCTGAACCTGTGCTACGACATGCGCCGTCCCGTCACGCGCGAATTCCCCGTCAGCGTGACGTTGCGCGCCTCGCTGGCCAAGGCCCCGGGCGCGAAGCGAAAGGCGGCCTGACCCGACTTCCCGACCGGCGCGCCGCCGCATGCGCGCCTTTTTTCGCGGCGCCACTGGAAAGCTTTCCAATCATAACGACAAAGACTACGATGACCACCTACGATTTCTTCCCGGGCGCCGACGGCCCCGAACCGCAGGCGCCGCAGCGCGCCGACTTCGGCTCCGATTTCCTGTGGGGCTGCGCCACGTCGTCGTACCAGATCGAGGGCGCCGGCAGCGTCGACGGCCGGGTCGAATCCATCTGGGACCGCTTCGCCGCGACGCCGGGCAAGATCCGCGACGGTTCCTCGGGCGAGGTCGCGTGCGACCATTACCACCGCTGGCCGGTTGATCTCGACATCGGCCGCGACCTCGGCCTGAACGCGTACCGCTTCTCGATCGCCTGGCCGCGCATCTGCGACGGGGTGAGTGAGAAGCCGAATGCGAAGGGCCTCGATTTCTACGACCGCCTCGTCGACGGCATGCTGGAACGGGGCCTGCAGCCGTGGGCCACGCTGTACCACTGGGACCTGCCGCAATGGCTGCAGGACCGGGGCGGCTGGGCGTCGCGCGACACGGTCGGCGCGTTCGTCGACCTGGCCGACGCGGCGACGCGCCGCCTCGGCGACCGTGTGGGCCACTGGATCACGCACAACGAGCCCTGGTGCACGGCCATCATCGGCAATTACGAAGGCTGGCATGCGCCGGGCCTGACCGACCTCGGCACGGCGCTGCAGGTCGCGCACCACGTGCTGCTGTCCCACGGCAGGGCGGTGCCCGCGATCCGCGCGAACGTGCCGGGCGCGCAGGTCGGCATCTCGCTCAGCCTGCACCCGCTGCGGCCCGCGAGCGCCGCGCCGGAGGACGTCGCGGCGATGGAACGCCACGACGGCCTGCGCTACCGCTGGTTCCTCGACCCGCTGTACGGCCGCGGCTACCCGCAAGCGACGCTCGCGCAAGTGGGCAAGGCGGCGCCCGTCGTGCTCCCGGGCGACCTGGACGACATCGCCGTGCCGACCGACTTCCTCGGCGTGAACTACTACTTCCCGGAGACGGTGGCGCACGATCCGGACCACGGCCCGCTCGGCGCCCGCATCCTGCCGGCGCAAGGGGAGATCACGGCGATGGGCTGGCCCGTGGCGCCGCAGGGACTGTCCGAACTGCTGGCCCGGGTCGACCGCGACTACCGTCCCGGCCCGCTGTACGTGACGGAAAACGGCTCGTGCTACGACGACGTGGTGGCGGGAGACGGCGCCGTGCGCGACGTCGAGCGCCGGCGCTACCTGATGCGCCACCTGGCCGCGCTGCGCCAGGCCGTGGCCGATGGCGTGCCCGTGAAAGGCTATTTCGCGTGGAGCCTGCTGGACAATTTCGAGTGGGCGGAGGGCTATCTGCGCCGTTTCGGCCTCGTGCATGTGGATTACGCGACGCAGGAACGCCGGCTGAAGGACAGCGCGAAATGGTATCGCCGGTTCCTGCGCGGGGCGTGAACGCGAGCGGGTGATTGACAGCGCGGGCGTTTGCCGTCAATATCTGCGGGGTCGATTGGAATCGTTTCCAATCGGCCACACACGATAACGAATGACCCCTGGAGACCCCGCATGACCACCCATCGCCCCAGCCACATCCGGCTCGCCGTCGCGTCCGCGCTGGCCGCCGCCGCGTTCTGCGCGACGGCCGCGCCACAGATCACGGCCTGGCCGCACCTGAAGAGCGCCATTGCCCCGGACGCCGCCCTCGAGGCGCGCGTGCGCGAGATCGTCGGCCGCATGACGCTCGCGCAAAAGATCGGCCAGATGACGCAGGCCGAACTGAAGGCCGTGACGCCGGACGACGTGCGCATGTACTACCTCGGCTCCGTGCTGAACGGCGGCGGCAGCTGGCCGCACAACGACAAGCACGCGAGCGCGGCCGACTGGCTGAAGCTCGCGGATGCCTTTTACGACGCGTCGATGGCGACCGACATGGCCGTCAAGGTCCCGATGATCTGGGGCACGGACGCCGTCCATGGTCACAACAACGTCTACGGCGCCACCATGTTCCCCCACAATATCGGCCTCGGCGCCGCGCGTGACCCGGAACTGGTGCAAGCCATTGGCGCCGCCACGGGCAAGGCCGTGCGCGCGACCGGCATCGCATGGGTGTTCGGCCCAACCGTGGCCGTCGTGCGCGACGACCGTTGGGGGCGCACCTACGAAAGCTTTTCGGAAGACCCGCAACTGGTGCGACGCCTGTCCGGCCCGTACGTGGCGGGCCTGCAGGGCGCGCTGAAGGACGACGCGAACGTCATCGCCAGCATCAAGCACTACATGGCCGACGGCGGCACGGAGTTCGGCATCAACATGGGTGTCGCGAAAGTCGGCGAGCGCGACATGATGAATATCCACGCGCAGGGTTACTACGCCGGCATCGAGGCGGGCGCGCAGACCGTCATGGCCTCGTTCAATTCGTGGAACGACGTCGCGGCCGGCAAGGACTACGGCAAGGTGCACGGCAGCCACTATATGCTCACCGATATCCTGAAAGACCGGATGGGCTTCGACGGTTTCGTCGTCACGGACTGGAACGGCCACGGCGAAGTGCCGGGCTGCCGCAACGACAGCTGCGCCCAGGCCATCAACGCGGGCATCGACATGGTCATGGTGCCGAACGACTGGAAGGCCTTTATTTCCAATACGATCGGGGACGTCGAGGCGGGCCGCATCCCGATGGCGCGCATCGACGACGCCGTCGGCCGCATCGTGCGCGTGAAGCTGCGCGCCGGCGTGTTCGGCAAGCGCCCGTCGCAATCCGCCTGGGCCGGCAAGGACGACGCGCTGCTCGCGAAGGACCTGGGCCGCCGCGCCGTGCGCGAATCGCTCGTGTTGCTGAAGAACGAAGGACCGGCGCTGCCGCTGGCCACGAACAAACGCATCCTCGTCGTCGGCAAGGCCGCCGACAGCATGGCCAACCAGACCGGCGGCTGGGCGCTGACGTGGCAGGGCACGGCGAACACGAATGCCGATTTCCCGAAGGCCGAGACGATCCTCGCGGGGCTGAAGGCGGCGGGCAGTAACGTCACGTACAGCGCGGACGCCGCCGGCGTGGACCCGGCCAGGTTCGACGCCGTCATCGCCGTGATCGGCGAGGCGCCGTATGCGGAAGGCGACGGCGACATCGTCCCCTCGGGCACGCTGCGCCATTCGAGCCGCTATCCGGAAGACCTGGCCGTGCTGCAGAAGGTACACGGCAAGGGCAAGCCCGTGGTGACCGTGTTCCTGTCCGGCCGCCCGCTGTGGGTAAACGACTTGCTGAACCTGTCGGACACGTTCATCGCGGCCTGGCTGCCCGGCACGGAAGGCAAGGGCGTCTCGGACCTGCTCGTCGCGGGCAAGGACGCGAAGCCCCATGAATTCCGCGGCAAGCTGTCGTTCTCGTGGCCGAAGTCCGTGTGCCAGACGCCGCTGAACGTGGGAGACGCCGGCTATGCGCCGCTGTTCGCGTACGGCTACGGCCTCGAACGCGGCGAGCGTTCGCACCTCGGCACGCTGGATGCGACGTATCCGGCCGGCGGCTGCAGCGCGTCCGACACGTACCCCGTGTACGGCCAGGCGGACCGCGCGAGCTTCCCGCTGCGGATCGCCAGCGGCACGGCCGTGCAGCCGTTGGGCGCCGACCTCAATGCGGGCACCAGCCTGCCGGGAATCTCGGTCGCCATCGCCCAGATCAAGACGCAGCAGGATGCGAAGCTCGTCTCGTGGACGGCGCCGGCGGTGTTCGAAGCGCACGGCGGCAAGCCGCTCGCGCTGCCCGCCGCGCTCGCGGACAAGGGCGTGCTGCGCTTCGACACGATCGTGCGGCAGGCGCCCGCCGGCAAGGTGACGATCGCAATGGCCTGCGGCGGCACCGCCTGCGGTACGCCGCTGGATGCGACCAGGCTGTTCACGGGCCTGGCCGGCAAGGGGCGGCAGGAGGTCGCGATCCCGCTGGCCTGCTTCCGCGCGCGCGGCGTGGACCTGGCGAGAGTCGACACGCCGTTCCGCGTGGCCAGCGACGGCGCTTTCACGGCCGCCTTCGGCAACGTCGACGTCACCGCGGACACCGGCACCGTCAAATGCGAGGACCTGCGATGAGTGGCTTGCGCCTGCTGGCCGCGCCCGACGTCACGGTGCGCCCGCTTCGAGGGCAAGGGCCGGCTGCGGGCTAACCTGGCGCGCATCCCGACGCGGCTCGTCACCGAACCGTATCCCGCACTGCGCGGCGCGGCCGCGCTGCTCGACGCCGCAACACCATAACCATAACAAAGGAGATTCCATGGCAGCTTCCCCCAACCCGTCCGTGCCCGTGAGCGCGGCATCGTCCGCGGGCGCGACCAACACCGGCCCGCTCGTCATCGTCACGATCCTGTTTTTCATGTGGGGCCTGCTCACGTCGCTGAACGACGTGCTGATCCCGCACCTGAAGGCGATCTACACGCTGAACTACCTGCAGGCGATGCTCGTGCAGTTCTGCTTCTTCGGCGCCTATTTCATCGTGTCGCTGCCGGCCGGCGCGCTGATCCGCCGCATCGGCTACCAGAAAGGCGCCGTCACGGGCCTGTTGATCGCGGCCGGGGGCTGCGCGCTGTTCTATCCGGCCGCGCAGGGCGGCTACGGCCTGTTCCTGTTCGCGTTCTTCGTGCTGGCGGCCGGCATCACGATCCTGCAGGTGGCCGCGAACCCGTACGTGACGGTGCTCGGCCCGGCCGCGACGGCATCGAGCCGCCTGACGCTCACGCAGGCGTTCAACTCGCTGGGCACGACGGTGGGCCCGGCGCTGGGCGGCATGCTGATCCTCGCCGGCGCTAGCACCGTCGCGGCCGACCAGGCGGCGGCCGTGCAGGGACCGTATCTCGCGCTCGCCGCGGCGCTCGCGCTCCTCGCCGGGCTGTTCGCGCTGGCCCGGCTGCCGCGCATCGACCATGCGGATGCCGAGGTGCCCGCTGCGGGTGCCGTCGGCTCCGCGCTGCATCATCGCCATCTCGTGCTGGGCGCCGTCGCCATCTTCCTGTACGTGGGCGGTGAAGTCAGCATCGGCAGCTTCCTCGTCAACTTCCTCGGCGAGCAGCAGGTGGCGGGGCTGCCGGCGGCGCAGGCGGCGAGCTACGTCAGCGTGTACTGGGGCGGGGCGCTGATCGGGCGTTTCATCGGCTTTGCCGTGATGCGCGTCGTCAGCCCCGGCAAGGCGCTCGCGTTCAACGCGCTGCTGGCCATCGCGCTCGTGCTGGCCGCGATCTTCGGCCGGGGCCAGGCCGCGATGTGGGCGATCCTCGCCGTCGGGTTGTGCAATTCGATCATGTTCCCGACGATCTTCAGCATGGCGCTGCACGGCCTGGGACGCCACACGGGCCAGGGCTCCGGCATCCTGTGCATGGCGATCGTGGGCGGCGCCATCGTGCCGTTCCTGCAAGGCTGGCTGGCCGACCGCATCGGCGTGCAGCCGTCGTTCTTCGTGCCGGCGGCCTGCTATGGCTTCATCCTGTTCTTCGGCGTGAAGTATGCGAACCTGCATCGCCAGGGGGCCACCACCGCCTGAGACTGGCCATGCCGGCATCTTTTGCAGTAAAATGCCGGCATCCCATTGGGGAGTAGCCTGCTTCCGCCCTGCGGAAGTTCCCGTATCAACATACTCGACAGCCCCGGCTGACGTGGTACGGGCAGCCGTTTCGGTTGGCAAGACCTTTGGTATGCCTGCGCGTTCATCGGGCCGCGCCGGCATGCCTTCGCGTTTGCCCGACTGGAACCACAATGAATCTCCTCGCCACCGCAGCACTCGCCCTCGCCATGTCCACCGACGCATTCGCCGTCGCCGTCGGCAAGGGCGCCGCGCTGCAACGTCCCCATCTCCGCGAAGCCCTGCGCACGGGCGCCATCTTCGGCGTGATCGAAGGCCTCACGCCCGTCATCGGCTGGGCGCTGGGCCATTGGGCCGCGCCGTATGTCCAGGCGTGGGACCACTGGATCGCGTTCACCCTGCTGGGCGTGCTGGGCCTGCGCATGATGCGCGAAGGCCTGTCGGGCGCGGACGAAGCCGAGGACGACAAGCCGACGAGCCACTCGTTCTGGCTGCTGGCCGTGGCAGGCTTCGCGACGAGTATCGACGCGATGGCCGTCGGCGTGGGCCTCGCATTCATCGACGCGAACATCGTCACGACGGCCGGCGCGATCGGCCTGTCGACGTTCATCATGGTGACGATCGGCGTGATGGTGGGACGCGGCCTCGGCAAGCTGGTGGGCAAGCGCGCCGAATTCGTGGGCGGGCTCGTACTGATCGCGATCGGATCGCTGATCCTGTACGAGCACCTCGGCCAGGGCTGATCAGCCGTTCGCGGCCGGCGCGGCGACCGCCGGCTTGCGCTCCATCCAGCGCCGCGTGAGCCAGGCGCGCACGGGTTCGTCGTAGTACTTCAGCAGCAGCCACGCCAGCGCGACGCAGACGGCGAAGGTAGCCGCGGCGACGGGCACGCCGTCCCGCAACGACACGTGGTTCGCGTTGGTCCACGCCGTGTACGTGTAGACGAACGGATAGTGGACGATGTAGAGCGGATACGACAGCCCGCCCAGCGCGGCGCACACGCGGGCCGTACGGGCGCTTCCCTGCGCACTGGCGCCGAGCCAGATGACGAACGGGAACACGGCGACGATGCACACCGCTTCGTACAGCCCGTTCATCCACAGTGTGTCCGGGCCGCCGATGCGCGGCAACGCCATCGTGGCGAACAGGATCGCGGCGCTGACCGGGAACGCGTACGCGACGCGGCCCGGCCGCACGACGCGCGACAGCAGCAGTCCCGCCAGGAACGGGTAGGCCAGGCGCGTGAACCCGAGCTGGAACTGTGCGGGGTCCAGCGACCAGCCGCCGATCACGTCGCCGTTCGGGCCCGCCAGCAGGTAGTGAACAAGCGCCGCGCCGGCCAGCAGCGCGAGCACGCCGAGGATCCGGTTCGGCAGCCGCCGCAGCACCAGCGCGTACAGCACGTTCGCCACGTATTCGAAGAACAGCGACCATGCCGGGCCGTTCAGGGGATGCATCTCGGCCCAGCCACGGAGGTCCATGCTGGGTGGCACCGGCAGCAGGGTCATGCCGATCACCATGATCAGCAGCACGCGCCACAGGGGCGTGTCCGCGATCATCGGGAACAGCGGCCCGGCCTGGAAATAGAACATCAGCGCGCCGATCGCCATCGCGACGACGATCATCGGATGCAGGCGGATCAGCCGGCGCTGGAAGAACTCGCCCAGCGACATGCGCCGCCAGCGGTCGTCGTAGGCATAGCCGATCACGAAGCCGGACAGCAGGAAGAAGAAGTCGACCGCCAGGTAGCCGTGGTTGATCACCTGCGCGAAGCGGTTGACGGCATGCGCCTCGCACAGGTGGAACGCGACGACCGTCAGCGCCGCGACGCCGCGCAGGCCGTCGAGGACGGGGTAGTGCCGCCTGGTGTCGGCGAAGCCGCCGGCCGCCGCCGTCACGGCTTGCCCGCCGGGCAGTAGCGCTCCACGTATTGCTGGTGCGGCGGCAGTTGCGACGCCGTGCGGCGCACGCCGTTCCGGATGCCGTCCAGGAAGCCGCGCAGCTCGTCGTCGCCCATCAGGTCCGCGCTCGGATGCCAGCGTTCGGGCGTGAGGCCCTGGCCCAGCATCACCTGCACCCACGAGTTTTCCGCAAAGAGTTCGTTCCCTTCGCGGAAGACGCGGGCGCCGCCGCGGAACAGGTCGATGCGGTGCTGCAGGCTGTCCGGCACCGGCATCAATGCCGCGTCGTGCCAGTACGGCGTGTCGCGCCGGTTCGTGACCTTGTAATGCAGGATGATGAAGTCGCGGATCGTGCGGATGTCTTCCTCGGTCTGCAGGTTGAATTCGTCGACGTCCGCCTGCTGGATGCCGTAAGTCGGGAACGTCTGCAGCAGGCGCACGATGCCGCGCTGGATCAGGTGGATGCTCGTCGATTCGATCGGTTCCAGGAAGCCGCTCGCGAGGCCCAGGCCGATGCAGTTGCCGACCCAGACCTTCTTGCGCTGGCCCGGCGTGAAGCGGATCACGCGCGGCTCCGTGAGGACCTTCCCCTCGATGTTGCCGAGCAGCGTGGCGCGTGCCGTGGCTTCGTCCGTGTAGCGGCTGGAGAACACGACGCCGTTGCCCGTGCGGTGCTGCAGCGGGATGCGCCATTGCCAACCCCAGTCGTGCGCCATCGAGCGCGTCAGCGGCACGGCCGGGCCGGTGGATTCCGTCTGTACGGCGATCGCGCAGTCGTTGAACAGCCATTGCGACCAGTCTTCGTACTCGGCGCCCATCGTCTGGCCCAGCAGCAGCGAGCGGAAGCCCGTGCAGTCGATGAACAGGTCGCCCTCGACGCGTGTGCCCGAATCCAGCACGAGCGCGGTGATGTGGCCTGTGGCCGGGTCGGTGTCGACGCTGGCGATCTTCGCTTCGATGCGCTCGGCGCCGAAGTGCTCGGAAAAGCGGCGCAGGTAGCGGGCGTAGCGCGTCGCGTCCAGGTGGTAGGCATAGTTGATGCCCTGGTTCGGCAGGTGGCCGAAGCGCTTTTCCTGTGACGCGACCAGTTCCAGGCAGTAGTCGCCGTAGTCGCCGGCGAGGCCGCGGTCGCGGCCCTTCAGCCAGAAGTGCTGGAAGCCGGCCGTCCAGTGGTCGGTGCCCGTCATGCCGAACGAGTGGATATAGTCTTCGCCGCGCGCGCGCCAGCTTTCGAAGCTGATGCCCAGCTTGAACGTGGCCTGCGTGGCGGCCATGAATTCCTGTTCGCCGATGTCGAGCAGGCGGTGGAAGTGCACGAGGCTCGGGATCGTCGCCTCGCCCACGCCGACGGTCCCGATGTCGTCCGACTCGACGAGCTTGATGTCGACGACCTTGCCGAGGGTGCGCGCCAGCGCCGCCGCGGCCATCCAGCCGGCGGTGCCGCCGCCGGCGATGACGACGCGCCGGATCGGGCGGCCGCGTCCTTGTTGGTTGTTGTTCTCCATGTCTCTACTCCTGGCTTGTACGCGTTGTCTTCTTTAGTCTTATCTGTTTATGCGGCGCAGCAGCTGGCCACGCAGCACGCGGGCGCCGTCCTCGTCGAGCGGCGACAGCGCATAGCGCGCATTCTCGGGAATGTGCGCGAGGTTTGCGGGGTCCGGCTCGAAGATGTAGTGGCGGAAGATTTCCTGCCACGCGCGCCGCTGCTCGGGCGGCAGGTCGCGCATCGTCAGGATCGCCAGCATCAACGCGTTCGTCGGCGTGTCCATGTAGTCCGGGGACTGGCGCCACCAGTAGTTCACGAGCACGTTGAACGCGGACAGCGCTTCCACGTGGTGCCACCACATCGACGGGATGAACAGCGCGTCGCCCGGCCCCATCTCGGCCACTTCCGCGTGCTGCAGCGCCTCGGCGTAGCGCGGGAAGCGCTCGAAGTCGGGGTTGCGCACGTCGACGAGGCTGATCGCCTGGCCGGCCGGATTGAAGTCGAGCGGGCCGACGTACAGGTTCTTCAGCTGGTCCGGCGGGAACAGCGTGAAGCGCCGCTCGCCAACCGCGACGACCGCCATATTGTCGGGCAGGTCGTAGTGCGTGGCGACGACGGTGCGGTTGCCGATCCAGATGCTGGCCAGCGGATTGCGGTCGCCGAGGTCCAGGTCGTTCTCGGCGCGCAGGCCGGGCAGGGCGCCGTCGATCGACGTCGAGCCCACGTAGATCGCGCCGGGATCCGGCCGCTTGCGGTGTTCGGCCAGTTCGTCCAGCACCTGGTCGAGCCGCCCGCGCACGTTGTGGAAGTTGAAGCCCGTGATCGTGTCGTTGTAGAAGAAGCGGCCGCCGATCTGCGGCGGGCCGAGCATGGCGTTGACGGTCGCGTCACGATAAAACCGGCGCAGGTAGGCGTCTGCGCTTTCGGCGGATGCGCGTCCCCTTTGCACGAGGGGCCAGCCGGCCGCGAGGCCGCGTACGATGTAGGGCCGCGTTGCGCGCAGCATCTCGTCCGGCAGCTTGTTGTCGCCGAACGAGACTTCCCGGACGTGCTTAACGGAGGTCATTGGCGCGGTTCTTCCGTTGGATCAGGCCGCGGAACTGCGCCAGCGACGCCACCGCCATGTAGATGGCCTGCAGATAGCCGTTGTCGTGCAGGCGCGCGAGCTGCTCGCCCGTCAGCTTCGCGAGGCGGTCTTCGTTGATCGTGTAGAAGCCGGCCAGGCGGTTCTGCGAGCCGTCGTCCAGTTCCACGTCCAGCACGAACGATTCGATCAGTTCCAGCTCGACGAGCGCGGCGACGAACGCGCGCGATGCGGCGAGGCCTTCGTGGATGGTGCGCAGCACGGAGCTGATGCGTTCCAGGTATTCGCTCGTGCCGCCATAGGTGAGGAACAGCGCCTCGCCCTCGATGCCGCCGTCGCGCACGCGCGGGCTGTCCAGGTCGACGTGGACGGACAGTTCCTCGCCGCTGCGGCCGATCACGAACGGCTGGCGTTCGATCGTCAGCGGGATCGTCGGCGCGTCCCAGCCGTTCGGGCCGAGGAACAGGTTTTCGCCCTGTTCGAAGCCGAGCAGGGCGAGCGCGTCGTAGCCGCCGTTGCCGTCCTGCGCGAAGACGATCGGGTAGCAGGCCTGCAGGTCGCGGAATTCGGCGGGGAAGGTCAGCGCCGACATCACGGCGTCGCCGTACGCCGCGCCGCGGGTGGTGACCACGCGCAGGTTCTTGTGGTCGACGTTGTTCAGGGGTGCATGGTTGGCCATCGGTGGTAGTCTCTCTCGTTATTGGTATTTTGGTGGTGTCTCCGCTAGCCCGGCGGCATGCCGTACTGGCGGATGTGGTGGAGCATCTCGCGGTTCGCGGGCAGCTGCGGCAGCATCCGGGCGGTGAGCCGCGCGGCCTCGCGGAAGTACTGGGAGGCAGCCTCCGGCAGGTCGGAGGCGCGCTCGGTCAATTCGGGCCGGAAGCCCATCCCGTACAGGACGTACTGCCAGCTCGCGGACGGGAAGATTTCTTCGATGCGCGGGAAGTCGCGCCGCGACGGCGCGCGCGTGCGCCACAGCGCAAGCAGTTCGCGCAGCCGCGGCGACTGCGTGCCGGGCGCGCGGTGATCGAGCCAGTAGGCGGTATCCGTGCGCTTCGACAGTACGTAGTGCAGCTTCAGGAAGTCGATGATGCGCTCCCAGCGGTACGTGAAGGCTTCGTTGAAGCGGGCGGCGATCGTATCCATCTGTGCACGCGTGGCGGGCATGTCGTCCGCCAGCCAGGCCGCGGACAGTTCCACGAGCGCGAGCGCGGACGCTTCCAGCGGCTCGATGAACCCGGCGGACAGGCCGATCGCGACCACGTTGCGTTCCCAGAAGCGGGCGCGGTAGCCGGGGTCGAACGCGATGTTCCGCGGTTGCGGGACCGCCCCGCCGATGCCCGTGGAAGCCAGATAGGTGCGCAGCGTCGCCTCCGCCGCGTCGTCGTCGACGTGGGCGCTGGAATACACGTAGCCGATGCCGCGCCGCGCGGGCAGGCCGATGTCCCAGGTCCAGCCGTGCGGCTGGGCGGTGGAGGTCGTCTGCGACGCGATGGGCGTGTCTTCCGTTGGATAGGGCACCTGCACGGCGAGGGCACGGTCGTTGAACAGCACGTCGCGCTGCGACACGAGCGGCACGCCGTAGTGGCGGCCCAGCAGCAGCGAGGCCATGCCCGTGCAGTCGATGAACAGATCGCCCTCGATCAGGCCCGCCTCGCGCGTGCGCAGCGCGGCGATGTCGCCGTCGTCCGTGGACAGGATGTCGACGACGTGGGCCAGCACGTGGCGCACGCGCAGCTTGTCCACGCAGTGCTTTTGCAGGAAGACGCCGAATTTGCCGGCGTCGAGGTGATAACCGTAGTTGGCGACGCCGGCGAATTCCGGCGTCTGCGGCTGCTTCGGCGCGCGGCCCTGCTTGCACAAATGCGGCTGGTAACTCACCAGGTCGGCGAACGGCACGTCGCGATGCGACCGTTGCCAGGCCGCGACGAGGTTCGCCTCGCCATAGCCCTGGGGCAGGGAAAAGGGGTGGAAATAGACGTCGCCGTCGCTGCCGTCGACCCAGCGCTCGAAGCGCGAGCCCTGCTTGAACGCGGCGTCGCATTCGCGGAAGAACGCGGCTTCGGAGACGCCGATGCGCTGCAGCGTCTCGCGCATGGACGGCCACGTGCCTTCGCCGACGCCGATGGGCGGCACGCCCGGCGATTCGACGAGCGTGACGGTCAGGCGCGGGTGTTCGGCCGCGAGGACGCCGGCCGTCAGCCAGCCCGCGGAGCCGCCGCCGACCACCACGACGTGTTCGATGGGTTTACTCATCACAGCTTCCTTTTTCCGGTGGGCCGCACGAGTCTACCTGAAAATGCTGCTTTTGGAACAACTATTTATACGCTGAAACCGATTACGGCAGACTGACCGTACGCGACATTCCCGTCGTTCCCGCCTGCGCGGGGACGACGGATAACTTAGAACTTGTAGCGTGCCCCCAGCATGTAACGCGGTCCGGTCTGCGTCACGTACAGGGCCTGCTGCGTGGTCCGGCTGTGCACGCGGCTCGTCTCGTTCGTCAGGTTGATGGCTTCGAACTGCACGACCAGCTTCGGCGTGACGTTGTAGCCGACCGACAGGTCGAGCTGGCCGTACGGCTCCACGTAGTTCGGGTTCGGGCCCGCGCCGTCGAACGTCGACGACAGGAACTCGCCGCGCCAGTTGTAGGCCGCGCGCACGTTCCACTTGTCGTTCTCGTAGATGCCGACCAGGTTGGCGGAGTTCGACAGGCCGACCAGCGCGAATTGTTCGCCCACGCTGCCGTTATCGTACCGCAGTCCGGAGTGCACGTACGTGTAGTTCGCCGAGATGCCGAAGCCGGTGTTGCCGAACATGTGCTGGAGATTGAGTTCCAGGCCGTTCAGGCTCGCCTTCTTCTGGTTCGAGAACGTCGTGATCTGGAAGTGCGCCACCGGATCGCCCGGTTGGCCGACGATGTTGCCGGTCGGGTTGCCGCTGCTGTCCACGCCCGTCACCGTCACGCCCGCGGCGGTCGGGTGATTCTTGAAGATGTAGTTGCGGATGCAGGCCGGGTCCGTGCCGCAGCCGGCGGCCGACGCTTCGTTCCACAGCGCGCCGCCCACCGGCGTGTGCAGGTTGAACGGCGTGGCGTCGATCTTCGACTGGCCGGCGTAGTTCTCCAGGTCTTTATAGAACGCGTTCACGGAGAAGAAGCTGTCCTTCCCGTAATACCACTCCCACGACAGGTCGAAGTTCTTCGACTTGACCGGCTTCAGCGCCGGATTGCCCTGCGAGCCCGTGCCGCCGTCCACGCGCGCCAGCGTATTCAGGATCTGGCCGCCGGCGATCTGGTCGTAGCGCGGACGGCCGATGGTCTCGCCATAGCTCGCGCGCACCTTCATGTCGTCGCGCAGGTCCATGTCCCAGTCGACCGACGGCAGCAGGTGGTGGTACTTGCCGGTCAAGGTCGTGAACGTCGGGGCGCCGAACGTGACCGGGAATTCGTTGGCGGAGACCATCGTGATGGCGGTGGCCGCCGGCACGAGCGCGGTGGAGACGACGTCCGTCTTCTCGTAGCGCACGCCGATCGCGGTGTGCATCGGCAGCGCCGTATCCCAGTCCGTATTGAACTGCAGGTAGAGGCTCTTCGATTTTTCGCCGGTGCGCTGGTCCGTGTCGTACGTGTTCTTCGGCAGGTACAGCGCGGGCAGGCCGGATGCCTTCGACACCACGTCGCGCACCTGCGCGAAGTTGAAGGTGTAGAAGGTGTTGAACAGGTTCGGGTTCTGGCTGCCGGCCAGCTGGTCGAAGTACTGGCGGATCGTGTCGGCGTGCCACAGGTTGCTCGGGTAGTCGGACGGCTTCGTCGCGCCGGTCCACGAGTCGCGCTGCTGCGTGGAGAACGCGGAGCGGTTCTTGACCTCGATGGTGCCGATGCCGAAGTTCAGGTTCGACGCTTCCAGCATGCGCAGGCGGCCCTTGAACTGGAGCTGGTCGACCTCGCCCTTCATGTAGCCGTTCTGGAAGACGGAGCCGGTGACCTGCTGCGGCGCGCCGGTGAAGTTGGCGCCCTTGATCGACAGGACGGGGAACTCCTGCGAGAAGTCGGCCGTCGTGTCGCCGCGCGAGAAGCTCGCGGTGCCCAGCGTATTGTTCGAGCCGAACGGGCTGTCCGCCTTCGATTCCGCGGTCGAACGGTGCGCGTCGAACTCGAGTTTGAGATCCTTGCTGGCACGCCACTGGGTATTGAAGCCGAGCGACTTGTTCTGCGTTTTCGTCGCGAAGTCGGCGCCGCCCATCGCGATGTCGCTGTTCCCGGCTGGGATGAATTCCGTGTAGACGAGCGGCGCGGCGATCGGGCCATTGGTCCACGACGATGCCGACGCGCCGAAGTTGAACCAGGCGGAGACGTCGTTGCGCTTCGTCTGCAGCTTGTTTTCCGAGTACGTGTAGTCGAGGGTCGTCGTCAGCTCCTTGACCGGCCGCCACTGCAGGGTCAACTGGCCGTTGGTGCGCTGGCGCTTCACGCCCGTCATGCTGTAGTTCAGGTTCTGCGGCACCTGGTAGATGTCGCCGGGCTTCGGACGGTTCGTGATGTTTTCCGAGCCGGCGGTACCCGGCTGCGGGATCGTGCCCCAGTTGTTCTCGTCGCCGCGGAACGGACCTTTCCAGCCGCTCGACACGGACGCCTGGTTGAAGCCCAGGTTGCGTTCCTGGTAGCTGGCGGAGACGCCCAGGCCCCAGTGGCCATCCTTCGACGTCGTCGAATAGATGCCCGAGAATTCCGGCGTGGTGGAGGTGCTGGCCTTGACGTCGCCCGGCAGGTTGTTGTTCGACGTGTCGTGCACGGCCTTGATGCCGATGCTCGAATACGTGCCCAGTTTGTCGAGCGGACGCGCCGTGATCACGTTGACGGTGGCGCCGATGCCGCCGGTCGGCGTCTCGGCGCGGCTCGTCTTGTAGACCTGCAGCTGCGAGATCGCTTCCGACGCCAGGTTCGAGAAATCGAACGAGCGGCCATTCAGGTCGCCCAGGTTCGACGTCGGCATCTGGCGGCCGTTCAGCAGCACCATGTTGAAGTCGGGACCCACGCCGCGCACGGTGATCTTCTGGCCTTCGCCGTTCACGCGGTCGATCGACACCCCCGAGATGCGCTGCAGCGATTCGGCCAGGTTCGTGTCGGGGAATTTGCCGATGTCCTCGGCCACGATGCCGTCGACGATCCCGTCCGACTGGCGCTTCAGGTTCAGCGACGAGGCCAGCGACTGGCGCAGGCCCGTGACGGTGACCTGCTGGATCGACGTGGTCGGGATGTCGCCGCCGCGGCTGTCTTCGGTCGCGGTCGTCTGCGCGTAGGCCGGAATCAGGGCGGCGCAGGCGCTCGCCACGGCCAGGCTCATCAGTTTTTGGTTTGCCTTGGGGTAATGCATTGGGTCTCCTCTGTTTTTATCTCTCTTCACCGCTTCAACATCGTTTCCAATGTCTGGAAACGTTTCCATATGCTGGTCGAATCTTATGTTCAGAAAAAATAATTGTCAACGGAATATTTAGTAGTGCGTGGCCGAAACGGCACACTGAAAAATACAGGGCGCGTTTGACATCGAAAAATTCGCGGTGCTATATTGGAAACTGTCTGGGAACGTTTCCACGAGGAGGTCGCATGCCCACGTTTCGCGCTGCCGCCGTGCTTGCCGTTTTCCTGTCGCTGGGGACTGCGGCCCATGCGCAATCAACGCTCACGCAGCCGCCCGGCTGGGTGCTGGACTGGCACGACGAATTCGACGGCCGCACGCTCGACCGGACCAAATGGATCCCGGAGACGGGCGGCAACGGCTGGGGCAACCATGAGCTGCAGTTCTATACGGACCCGCCCGGCAATGTACGCGTCGACGGCGGCAATCTCGTCATCGAAGCCCGCAAGGAAGACCACGGTGGACGCCACTACACCTCCGCGCGCATCAAGACGGCGGGAAAGGTCGAGCGCACGTACGGCCGCTACGAGGCGCGCATCAAGATACCGCGCGGGCAGGGCATGTGGCCCGCGTTCTGGATGCTCGGGGCCGACATCGGCCAGGCCGGCTGGCCCCGCTGCGGCGAGATCGACATCATGGAAAACATCGGCCGCGAGCCGGATCTCGTGCACGGCACGCTGCACGGCCCCGGCTACAGCGGCGACAAGGCCATCGGCAAGCCGCAGCGGCTCGACCAGGGCACCTATGCGGACGACTACCACGTCTACGCCGTCGAATGGGAACCGCGCGAGATCCGCTGGTACCGCGACGGCATCCTGTACCACACGGCGCGGCCGGACACCGTCACGGGCGACTGGGTGTTCGAACACCCGTTCTTCGTGATCCTGAACCTGGCCGTCGGCGGGGCCTGGCCCGGCAATCCGGATGCGACGACCGCGTTCCCCCAGCAGATGCTGGTCGACTATGTGCGCGTCTACAAGCGTGCGCGTTGACGAATCGTCATGACGGAGTTAGCGCTCTCATGGCATCATGTCGGGCTTGGATGCCGCGCGGTGCGGCATCCGGCGGGTCTGGGGAGAGCGCATGCGGTTCGGGACGTGGTTGACGGTGGGTATGGCGGCGATGTTGGTGGCGGGCTGCGCGCGTCCGCTACGCCCCATGCAATCGCTGTCCGATCCGGAAATCCAGCGCGCGATGCGGCGCGAGCAGGTGCAGGGCCTGGCCTTCGCGACGATCGAGAACGGGCAGGTCGTGAACGTGAAGGCGATGGGCACGCGCAACGCGTCCCTCGGCCAGCCGCTGACGCCGGACACCATCATGGCGGGCGGCGCCCTCACGAAGGCGGCTTTCGCGTACATGCTGCTGCAGCTGGCCGACGAGGGCCGGATCGACCTCGACGCGCCCGTCACGAAGCTGCTGCCGCATCCGTTGCCCACGTACCGCGTGCGGCCCTACGATTTTTCCGACCTCGCCGGCGACGCGCGCTGGCAGACGATCACGCCGCGCATGCTGCTCGCGCACGGCGGCGGGCTCGCCGACTACCGCTGGATGGAGCCGGGCGGCCGGCTGCGCATCCACACCGATCCCGGCGAGCGCTATGCGTATTCGAGCGAAGGCTATGCGATCCTGCAGCTGATCGTCGAGCAAGGCCTCGGCCTGGACGTGGCGCAGGAAATGCGCCGGCGCGTGTTCGACCGCTTCGGCATGCGCCGCACGAGCATGTATTGGCGCGCGGAGTATTCGGAGAACGCGGCGGACGGCTACGCCTTCGACGGCACCTTGCAGCCGCACGAGCGCCGCTACCGCGTGCGCGCCGCGGGCTCGATGGAGACGACGATCGCGGACCAGGCCAGGCTGTGGGCCGGCATCATGCGCGGCGACGGATTGCGGCCCGACACGCGTGCCGCGTTCTCGACGGGCTGGTTGCCGATCGCATCGCGCCGTCGCTACCCCGCGTTCGACGGCGCCGAGACCGCGTGGCCGCAGAAGCTGGCGGCGGGCCTCGGTGTCGTCACGTTCGAGGACCGCTCGGGCCCCGGCTGGTTCGACGGCGGCCACGACGAATCGACGGCGGACTTCGTGCTGTGCCTGGAGACGGGCCAGCGCTGCGTGGTGATGCTGTCGAACGACGTGCGGGCGGAGCGCCTGTTCCCGGAACTGGGCCGGCAGGCGCTCGGGCCCGACGACATGCCGTGGAGCTGGGAATATGACTGGCTGGATCAACCTTGACGCCGCGGGCGGCGCCGGCATGCCGCAGCCCGCGCCCGATGCCTATTGCGAGGATGCGCGCTTCGAGGACTCCTTTCGGCGTTGGCTGCTGAGCGCGATCGGCGAGCCGGCCGGCAGCTGGCGCGCGGGCGTGCGCGCGCTGTGCTTCAACGTCCACCCGATCACGCCCGGCGACCACGCCGTGGAATTGATCGGCGCCGCGGATTGCGACCCGGCCGCCGCCGACTGGGCGCTGGACGAGGTGTGGCTGCCGTCGCGCCCGCGTCTCGCGCTGCCGGGTGACGTCGCCGATGGCGACGACGGGGTGCTGCTCGTGCGGCGCGTCGTGCGCGCCGCGCTCGCCGACGGCTTCGCGGGCGCGCGCCTGAAACGCTATCCGCGCATCGCCGTGGGCCACGTGGACGGGGCGCTCGACGTCCTGTGGGAGCGCACGCCAATCTAGGACGCGTCCGGCAAGGATCGCAGGCAGGCGTTACACTTGCCGCTTTACCCGGAGCGCATGTTGTCCCCATCGCCTTTGCCCACCGAGGTGCTCGACCGTCCGCGGCATGATCGTGCTGGCCAGGTCAGCGCAAGCCATCCCGACATGCCCACGTGGCTGATGCTGCTGATCGCCGCCGCCTGCGGCCTGATCGTCGCGAATCTGTATTACGTCCAGCCGCTCGTCGGCCCGATCCGTGCGGAGATCGGCCTGCCGGCCGGCGCGGCGGGCCTGCTCGTCACGCTGACGCAGCTCGGCTATTGCGCCGGCCTGCTGCTCGTCGTGCCGCTCGGCGACCTGCTCGAAAACCGCAAGCTCGTGCTGGCCCTCGTGGCGCTGCTGGTGGCGGCGCTCGTCGCGGCGCCCATCGCGCCGGCGCTCGGCCACCCCGTGCCCGCGTTCCTCGCGTGCTCGCTGGTGATCGGCTTCAGCGCCGTATCCGTGCAGGTGCTGGTGCCGTACGCGTCGCATATGGCGGCCGAACACGTGCGCGGTCGAGTCGTCGGCAATATCGTCAGCGGCCTGATGTTCGGGATCATGCTGGCCCGTCCCGTCGCCAGCTTCATCACGCACGCGTGGTCGTGGCAGGGTGTGTACGTGCTGTCGGCCGTGCTGATGGTGGTGCTCGGGATCGTGCTGCGCGTGCTGCTGCCGGCGCGCCGTCCGCATGCGACGCTCGGCTATGGCGCTTTGCTCGCCTCGATGGCGGGGCTCGTGCGCGACCTGCCCGTGCTGCGCCGCCGCGCCATCTACCAGGCCGGCATGTTCGGCGCGTTCAGCGTGTTCTGGACCGTGGTGCCGCTGCTGCTCGCGAGTCCGGCCTACGGCATGAACCAGCGCGACATCGCGTGGTTCGCGCTGGCCGGCGTCGCGGGCACCATCGCGGCGCCGCTCTCGGGCCGCGTCGCGGACCGCGGCTGGACGCGCCCCGCGACGGTGTTCTGCATGCTGCTCGGCCTGCTGGCGTTCGTGCCGACGCTGGGCCTGGCGGACGGCGGCCGGTTCGGCGTCGGGATCCTCGTGGCGGCCGCCATCGCGCTGGACTTCGCCGTGTCGGGCAACCTCGTGCTCGGGCAGCGCGCGATCTATGCGCTGGGCGCGGAAGTCCGCGGGCGCGTGAACGGCCTGTACATGGCGACGTTCTTCCTGGGCGGCGCGACCGGTTCGGCGCTGGGGGCGTGGAGTTATGCGCACGGCGGCTGGCAGGCCGCGTGCGCCGTGGGGATGGGATTGATCGGGGCCGTGTTCGTCGTCTTCCTCACGGAGCCCCGTGGTATCACTTCGAGGTCTTGAGCAGCGCCGGATAGCCCACGTCTTCCGTCGCCTTTTTCAGGTCGGCGACGGTGGCCTGGGCGTCGTCGTAGACGATGACGGCTTCGCGCTTCTCGTAGCTGACCTTCACCTTCGACACGCCCGGCACCTTCGACAGCGCCGTCTTGATGGTGATGGGGCAGGTGGCGCAGTCCATGGTCGGCACGTTCAGCGACACGGTCTGCTGCTTGGCGAAGGCCGGCGCCGCGATGAAGAGGGCGGCGATGGCGAGGGATCGGGTGAAGTTCATGATGGCTATCCTCAGTAAAACAGCGGGGCGATCAGCGGAAAGCCCAGCAACAGCGCGACGAACAGCGCGCAGGCGATGAATACGCGGCGCATCAGCGGCCGCGTGGTGGCGCAGTCGCCGCTCTCCAGGTCGCACGCGCGCGCCGGGCGGAACACGAGCCAGCCGGCCCACGCCAGCGCACCCACGGTCAAGGCGATGGCATACGGCGTCACGGGCTTCAGCGCCTGCAGGTTGACCATCCACGCGCCCGTCACGCCGATGAGCACGAGCGCGAGCGGCAGCACGCAGCACGTGGAGGCGAGCAGCGCCGCGAGCATGCCGATGGCGAGCAGGCGCCCGGCCTTGCGTTCGGTACCGTCGACGGGTTGGCGGGCGAGCGTGGACATGTCGGTCAGATGGCGCGCGACGTGATGGTGTACTTGAACGTGTCCGGCGCGAGCGAGTCGTACGCTTCGCCGCCGCTCTGCGCCTGCGGGTACATCAGGAAGCCGACCTTGCCGGCGACGGAGCCCGGCAGGCGCACGTCGTGGGCAAAGTTATAGCCCATCCAGTTGCCTTCCCAGCCGCCGAACAGCGCGCGCTTGACGGGCGCGACGACGGGGTTGTCCGGGTCCTTGATCCAGTCCGCGGTTTCCTGGCGCATGACCTTGGCCACGTCCGCCGGGTCCATCGCGACCCAGCCGTGCTGCTTCAGGTAGACCTCGGCGCGGCAGTGCTGGGCGCCCTGCAGCGATGCCGGCTTGCCGCCCAGTTCCCGGTAGCCGAAGGCGCTCGGCGCGATGCGGATGCCGTAGACGTCGCGCGCCGGCACGCCGGAAGCCCGGCACAGGCCCACGAACAGGCCGTTGAGGTCGGCGCACTTGCCGCCGAAGTTGCCCGTCTCCAGCATCGTCTTGATGTCGCCCGTGCCGCAGCCTTTCACTTTCGGCTCGCGGAACGTGTTCAGCACGATCCAGTCGTAGATGCGCTGGACCTTTTCCTCATCCGTGCGCGCGCCCCTGGTGATCGTCAGCGACGTCTTTTTCACGATGCCGTCGAGCGGCATCAGGTCGGTCGGCTGCAGCCACACGCGCAGGTCTTCGGCGGCTTCCGTACCCGGGGTGCGGGTCTTCCAGTTCTCGGCGCGGTCGCGGGTCTGGATGCGCGACACGACTTCCAGCATCGGCGCGACACTCCCGTCGAATTCGGCGACGAGGAAGCGCGCGCCGTAGTGCGGGTCGCTTTCGACGTGGGCCTTGGTCGCGTTGCCTGACCAGTTGTTCGACAGGCTGCGCTGCCATTCCGTGTCGATGGCCGGCAGCGGGATCCACACGGTCGACGGACCGGCGGCGCGCTGCAGGGCCACCTTCGTCACCACCTCGTAGCTCTTCCAGTCGCCCGGACGGGGGTCGAAGTGGCGTTCCTGCGCGTCCGCCGCCAGCACGGCGCGGGGCAGGGTGGTGGCGAGCGCGAGGCCGCCGGCCGCTCTGAGGAGTGCACGGCGGGCGGTGGACGGTTTGGTGTCTTGCATGGCTTTTCCCTATTTTTGGTGGTTCGTTCGGTGTTGCGGCTCCATCAGCAGCGCGTCGATGGCGGCCCGCAGCTTCGTGTCGTCCGGCGGGATCTCGCCGACCGTGCGCCAGCGCGCGCGGCCCGTGCGGTCCACGAGGATCGTCGTCGGCATCACGCCCGGCGTCCAGCGCTTGAACGCATCGCCGGTGCGGTCGCGCAGGACGGGATAGCCGAGCGGGTGGTCCTGCGTGAAACGTTCGATCGAATCGCGCGGTTCCTTGTAGTTCACGCCCACGACCGCGACGCCGTCGCGGCCCGCCAGGCCTTTCAAGACCGGCAGCTCGTCCACGCACGGGCCGCACCAGCTGGCCCAGAAATTCACGACGACGACCTTCCCGCGCAGGCTCGCCACGTCCCACGGTTGTCCGTCCAGGCCCGTCACCTGCAGGGCCGGCGTCGGCTGGCCCGCGGGCCAGGGGCGCAGGGTCGCGTCCTTCGCGACCGCCGTGCCGGCGCTCAGCAGAGCCGCAAACAGCAGGCCGGTGGGCATCCTCGTGTGGTGCGTCAACGTGTGGATCTCGAAGCGGAAACAATCGTCATGATACCAGAGCGTGTCACGCAATGCCCGGCCCGGGCCCTTCGAGTTGGCACGATACGACGGCGTTGTTCATCATCCGGCAACAAGTTGGGCACATGAACGACGATTGGCGTGTCAACCGTGCATCCCGCCCGGGCCGCTTGGGGTAAGCTCTGCGGCAAAAATCAGGGAGGGACGATGGGATCGCTACGCACGGGGTCGCTACGGTATGTCGGCGCACTGGCATGTGCACTGGCCGCACCCGCATGGGCGGCGCCCGCCGCCACCTATCGCAATCCGCTCCCCGTCCACCTGGCGAACGGCGAACCCGCCCAGAACTGCGCCGACCCGGCCGTGCTGCGCGACCCGCGCGCGAAGACGCCCACGTGGTATCTGTATTGCACGAGCGATCCCGTCAGCAAGAAGGAGCGTCCGCTGGACGGCGAGAAGGGCGACTGGCATTTCCACATGATCGCCATCTACCGGTCGACGGACCTGGTCGCGTGGAACTACGTGGGCGACGCGTTCGCCGACCGTCCGGCCGGGCTGGCGGCGCCCACGTCCGGCCTGTGGGCGCCGGAGCCGGCCTTCCTCAACGGTCACTACTACCTGTACTTCACCGTGACCGACGTGGCCGACGCGCACAGCCCCGAAGCGGGCTGCGACAAGGACAGCGCCATCGGCGTGGCGATGGCGGACAGCCCGGCCGGCCCGTGGGTGCCGGCATCGAAGCCGGTGGTGCCGCCCCGGCGCGCGGGACCCGGCTGCGACTTCCAGTGGACGTTCGATCCGAAGGTCGTCGAGGACGGCAGCCGCAAATGGATTTATTACGGGAGCTACGGCGGCGGCGTGTACGTGCAGCCGCTGCGGTTCGACGGCCTGCAGGCCGAGGGCACGCCGCGCAAGGTGGGCGCCGCGTGGCGCTACGAAGGGGCGGAAGTCGTCAGGCACGGCGGCTGGTGGTACCTGTTCGGCTCCACGACGGACTGCTGCAACGGCCCGCTGACCGGCTATGCCGTGTACGCGGGCCGGGCGCGCACACCGGCCGGGCCGTTCCTCGACCGGCTGGGCCAGGACCTGGCCGCGCCCCGCGCCGGCGGCACGCCCGTCCTGTTCCAGAACGGGAACCGCTGGGTCGGCGTGGGCCACAACACGGTCTTCCCCGACGCGGCCGGCCAGTGGTGGACGATCTACCACGGCATCGATGTGAACGAGCCGTTCTTCAGCGCGTCCGACAAGCTGACGCGGCGGCTTGCGCTGCTCGACCGTATCGACTGGGTCGACGGCTGGCCCGTCGCGCGCGGCGCGCCCAGCGACGAACCCCGGCCCGCGCCCGCCACGGTCGCCGGTACGCGTCCCCGCGCACTGGCGCTCGCGCCGGCGCCCGCGCAGAAGACGAGTCCCGAATGGACGGACACCTTTGCCGGCACGAAGCTGGACGAGCGGTGGACGTGGCGGCGCCCGCCGGCCGACGACGCCTGGTCGACGGGTCCCCGGGGCTTCACGGTGGCGACGGCCGCGACCGACCTGCACGTCGACACGAACACGGCCAGCGTGCTGCAGGCGGCGCTGCCGGACGGCGACTATCGTGTCGAGACAGTGGTAAGACTGGCCGTGCCGGACGATTGCTGCAAGACGGCCGTGCAGGCGGGCCTGGTGGTGATGCGCGACGACGACAACTACGTCAAGCTCGTCGAGATGGCGCACGGCGGCCTGCACCAGGTCGAGTTCGCGAAAGAGCTGTCTCCCGTGCCGGCCGCGTATCCGCGCTACGGCAACACGGTCGTCGGCACGCCGGGGACGGCCACGTGGCTGCGGCTCGATGTCCACCGGGTCGGGGGGGATGAGCGTTATACCGCATATTCGAGCCAGGACGGCAAGACCTGGGTCGGGGGCGGAACTTGGACGCATCGCCTCGGACCGCAGGCAAGGCTGGGCCTGGTGGCGATGGGCGGCGCCGGCTACCGCGCGGTGTTCGAACGCGTGACCGTGTCCCGCCTGTCTCGTTGATGCGACGTCGCTGGTATCGCTTTGTAACCGGTAGTGAAAGGGCTTGCCAGCGGCGGTTACGGCTCCTAGAGTAGGCCGTACTGAAGAACGAAGGAGCGCAAACGTGGAATACCCCCGCCCACAATTGCGGCGCGCCGCCTGGCGCAGCCTCGACGGCCCCTGGCAGGCCATGTTCGACGACTCGACCCTCTACGTCGATCCGGCCGAGGTGCCGTTCGACCGGACGATCGTCGTCCCGTATCCACCCGAGGCGCGCGCCAGCGGCGTGCACGACCGCGGCTACCGGCGGCGCGTCTGGTACAAGCGCCAGATTTCGCTCGACCCCGCGCTGCTGCCGGGACCGGAGGAACGGCTGATGCTGCACTTCGGCGCCGTCAACTACCGGGCCCGCGTGTGGATCAACGGCCGCTTCGCCGTCGAGCACCGGGGTGGTCACAGCCCGTTTTCCATCGACGTCACGCGCCACCTGGACGGCTCGATCCTCGAGATCGCCGTGCAGGCCGAGGACGACCCGCAGGACATGCACAAGCCGCGCGGGAAGATGGACTGGGAGCCGGAGCCGCACAAGATCTGGTACCCGCGCACGAGCGGCATCTGGCGCACCGTGTGGATCGAGAAGGTCCCGCGCGCGCACGTCGCGCAGTTGCGCTGGACGGCAGACGTCGCCAGATGGCAGATCCGCCTCGACGCCGACATCGCCCACGTGCCGGAAGGCGGCATGGCCAACGTGACGCTGAAGCTGGGCGACCGGCTGCTCGTGGGCGACCGCTGCCTGCTGACCGGGCCGCGCTTGTCCCGCATCTTCCAGCTGCCCGACCCCGGCATCGACGACGCGCGCGGGCTGTGGATGTGGAGTCCGGAGAGCCCGCAGCTGATCGACGCCGAGATCGAGATCCGCTCGGCCGAGGGCAACCTGATCGACAGCGTGCAAAGCTACACGGCGCTGCGCACGGTGAGCGTGGAAGGCGACCGCTTCGTGCTGAACAGCCGCCCGTATTTCCTGCGCATGGTGCTCGACCAAGGCTACTGGCCGGACAGCCTGATGGTCGCGTCGAGCGACCAGCTGCGCCACGACGTCTTGCTCATCAAGCGCCTCGGCTTCAACGGCGTGCGCAAGCACCAGAAGTCGGAAGATCCGCGCTGGCTGTACTGGTGCGACGTGCTGGGCCTGTGCGTGTGGGGCGAGATGCCGTCCGCGTACGGCTTTTCCAGCGCGACGATCCACGGCGTGATGGAAGAGTGGAAGGAACTGGTCGAACGCGACATCTCGCACCCCTGCATCGTCGCGTGGGTGCCAACCAATGAGTCGTGGGGCGTGCCGGAACTGATGAACGACCGGCGCCAGGTCGATTTCGTGCGCGCCCTGTACCACGTGACCCGCGCGCTGGACGGCACGCGGCCCGTCGTCGGCAACGACGGCTGGGAGATGCCGTGCGGCGACCTCGTGTGCGTGCACGACTACGAGCAGGACCCGGTCGTGCTGCTGGAACGCTATGGCAGCCGCGAAGCCGTCGCCTATACGCTGGAACACGTACAGCCGGACCGGCGCCGCCTCGTCATCGACGGTTTTACCGGGTTGGGCCGGCCGCTGTTTCTGTCCGAGTTCGGTGGCATTGCCATGTCGAAACCCGGCGAGGAGTCGGGCTGGGGCTATTCGGTGGCGAAGGACAGCAAGGAGCTGCTGACCCGTTACCAGCAGCTGATGTCGGCGGTGCACCGGTGCCGGCCGCTGTCCGGCTTCTGCTACACGCAGCTGACGGACACCTTCCTCGAAAAGAACGGCCTGCTGACGGAAGACCGCGTCCCGAAAGCGCCGATCGAAGCGCTGGCTCTCGCCACGCGCGGGCCGCAGGCGCACCTGCAGGACTGGGTGCTGGACCCCCTCGGCCACAGCCAGCGCTGGCGCGCGCGGCGGGGGCCCGATTTCCCTGTCGAGTGGACGCGCGTCGGAGAAACGGCAGAAGTGCTAGCCTATCCGGGAGAGCGCCAGCCTCCGCAGCTGGAAGCACCGGACATCCCGCCGACCGAACCCGGTCCGTCCGCGGGGCCTCCGGGCTTCGAACGCCGCGGGCGTGGCGGTCCCGGGGCGCGCGCACGGCGTAAAGTCGCATAAAGACAGCCTGACAGCCGCGCGCCACAACGAACGAGAAGGAAACACGATCAGGAGACAACGTGGCGCGACGCGGATTCCCGCGCGCCGCCGCGCTGGTTGCGACCCTGTTCCTCGGGCTGGCGGGCGTGAATGCCCCCGCGCGGGGGCAGGTCGAAGTCAGGATGTGGACGCTGCTTTCGGGCGGCGACGGCGCGCGCATGCGGGCGCTGGTCGACGACTTCAACGCGAGCCAGCGCGACGTGCGCGTGGTCAGCACGACCCTCAAGTGGGGCGAACCCTTTTATACGAAGCTGATCACGGCCTCCGTCGTGGGCGCCGGGCCGGACGTCGCGACCATCCACCTGTCGCGCATCGTCAACCTGGCCGGTGGCGGCGTGCTGCGGCCGATCGCGCCCGCCGAGCTGGCGGCGGCCGGCCTGCGCGGCCAGGACTACCTGCCACGGCAGTGGGCCAAGGCGCAGTACCAGAACGCGACGTATGCGATCCCGCTCGACGTGCACCCGTTCGTCCTCTACTACAACAAGACGCTCGCGGGCAAGGCGGGCCTGCTCGGCGCGGACGGCAAGCTGAAGCCGATCGACGGCGTGGACGCGCTGACGGACGCTTTCCGCACCGCCACCGAGCGCACGGGCCAGCGCGGCCTGACGATGGAAAGCAGCCAGAGTTCGTATGCGATCTGGCGCCTGTGGCTGGCCATGCTCGCGCAGCAGAACGTCACGATCATTGCCAATGGCCGCTTCACGTACGGCCCGGCCGGCGCCGCGACGCTGTCGCGCATCAGCGACTGGTTTACGAAGGGCTATGCGCAGTCGGGCCTCGACTACGCGGCGTCGACGAGCCAGTTCATGGGCGGCGGCGCCGCGTTCATGCTGAACGGCGTGTGGGAAGTGCCGGAACTCGTGCGCGCGACGAAGGCCGGCACGCTCGGCTTCGAATATGGCATCGTGCCGCTGCCGAAGATGTACGCGAACGCGTCCACGTGGGCGGATTCGCACGCGTTCGCGCTGCCCGCGAACCCGGGCCATGAACCGTCGCCGGAAAAGGTGAAGGCGGTGATGCGCTTCATCGCGTACGTCAGCAAGCATTCGCTGGGCTGGGCGGAGGGCGGCCACATCCCCGCGTACAAGCCCGTCGCCGAATCGGCCGCTGCGAAAAGCCTGATGCCGAATGCGATGTATGCGCAGGTCGCGAACGACGTCGTGTACGATCCGGACGGCTGGTACATGGGCGCGGCCGGACCGCTGGAGGCGATCGCGTCGAAATTCCTGCCGGCCGCGCTGTACGGCTACCTGACGCCGGAGCAGGCCGTGCACCGGTTCGAGACGGAAGCGGCGCGCCTCGTGCGCAAGCGTCCGCCGCGCTATTGAGGGGCGCCATGCGACGCGACGACATGACCCTGGGGCCGACGACGGCCCGGCGCGACAGCCTGCCGGCCTGGCTGCTGCTGGCGCCTTTCCTGCTGGCGTTCGGCCTGTTCTTTTTCCTGCCGGCGCTGCAGACGTTCTGGCTCAGCCTCACGGAGAGCAGCCTCACGCGCACGAGCGCCTTCGTCGGCCTGGACAACTACCACACCTTGCTGAACGACCCGTCGTTCTGGGATTCGGTCGGCAACACGTTTTATTTTGCCCTGCTGACGGTGATCCCGCTGTGCGCCATCGGCCTGCTGATGGCGCTGCTCGTCGACCGCTTCACGCGCGTGCAAGGCTGGCTGCAGGGCGCGTTCTTCCTGCCGTTCGTGCTGCCGATCTCCGTGATGACCCTGATCGCCGACTGGATGCTGCAGCCGTCGTCCGGCGTCGTCAATCACATCCTCGGGGGCCAGCGCGCCTGGCTCGCGGACCCGTACTGGGCGCTGCCCGCCGTCGCCATCGGCACGATCTGGTGGACGGTCGGCTTCAACATGCTGCTGTTCCTCGCCGGCCTGCGCAACATCCCCGCCGAGCTGTACGAAGCGGCCGCGCTGGACGGCGCCCGCGGTCTTACCCTGTTCCGCACGATCACGTGGCCGGCGCTGCGGCCCGTCGCGACGACGGCGCTGATCCTGCAGCTGATCGCGTCGCTGAAAGTGTTCGGCCAGACGTACATCCTCACGAGCGGCGGGCCGTTCAACACGACGCGGGTCGCGCTGCACTACATGTACGAGACGGCGTTCACGCAGAGCGATGCCGGGTATGCGGCGGCCGTCGCGATGGCGTTCGTGGCGATCGTCATCCTGCTGTCGCTGCTGCAGGCGTGGCTGGTGAAATTTTTGGCCGGGAGGGACGCATGAGGGCCTCGTTCTGGACGGTCGCCGGCGCCGCCTGCGCCATCGTGCTCGCCGCGCTGTGGGCGTTTCCGCTGCTGTGGGCCCTGTCCACGTCGCTGCGCCCGGAGCTCGAGACGGTGTCGGCGAACTTCCACTGGCTGCCGCAGGAATGGACGCTGGACGCGTACCGCAAGACGCTCGGCGCCGGCAACGTCGTGCGCTGGCTGTTCAACAGCTTCCTCGTCGCGCTGCTGGTGACGGTGGTGACGATGGCGATCAGCCTGATGGCAGCCTACGCCTTTTCCCAGCTGCGTTTCCGGGGCCGCGGCATCGTGTTCGGCATCGCCATGCTGGGTTTCCTGCTGCCGTTCGAGGCGCTGCTCGTGCCGCTGTTCCGCACGATGCACCAGCTGGGTCTCATCAATTCATACGCGGGCATCGTGCTGCCGCAGGTCGTGTCGCCGGTCGTGATCTATGTGTTCAAGCAGTTCTTCGACGCGATTCCCGCCGACTTCCGCGAGGCCGCCGTGATGGATGGCGCGGGCCCGCTGCGCGTACTGTGGAGCGTGTACCTGCCCATCTCTGGCAATATCGTGTGGGCGATGGCGATCGTGACGTTCATCGCGGCGTGGAACAACTTCCTGTGGCCGTTCATCATCGTCACGTCGAACGACATGATGACGATCCCGCTGGGCCTCACGCAGACGTACGATGCGTTCGGCGTACGCTACGCCCAGTTGATGGCCGCGGCGCTGCTCGGCGCCTTGCCGGTGGCATTGGCGTACGTGCTGTTCCAGCGCCGCGTGACGCAGGGCTTCCTGGCGGCGAGCGGATTGAAAGGATAGATTCTATGGCATCGGTAAGGCTGCGCGGCATCCGCAAGACCTATGGCGACAATCCCGTCATCAAGGGCGTCGACCTGGACATCGAGGATGGCCAGTTCGTCGTCTTCGTGGGGCCATCCGGCTGCGGCAAGTCGACTCTCCTGAGGATGATCGCGGGTCTGGAAGACATCACGGACGGCACCCTCGAGCTCGGGGGCGTCGTCAGCAACACGGTGGAGCCGGCCCGGCGCGGGATCGCGATGGTGTTCCAGAGCTATGCGCTGTACCCGCACATGACGGTGGCCGAGAACATGGGTTTTGCGTTGAAGCTCGCGAAGGTGCCGAAGGCGGACATCGTCGCGCGCGTGCGGCACGCGGCCGAGATCCTGCAGATCGCGCACCTGCTGGACCGCAAGCCGAAGGCGCTGTCGGGCGGCCAGCGGCAACGCGTGGCGATCGGTCGCGCCATCGTGCGCAAGCCGGAAGTCTTCCTGTTCGACGAACCACTGTCCAACCTCGACGCCGCGCTGCGCGCGCAGACCCGCGTGGAACTCGCGCGCCTGCACAAGGATTTGAAGGCGACGATGATCTACGTGACGCACGACCAGGTCGAAGCGATGACCCTGGGCCAGAAGATCGTCGTGTTCAACGGCGGCCGCATCGAGCAGGTGGGCACGCCGCTGGAACTGTACGAGCGGCCGGCGAACCTGTTCGTCGCGGGCTTCCTCGGCTCGCCCCGCATGAACGCGTTTCCCGCCGCGCTGGCGGGCCACACGGGCGGCCTCGCGACCGTGCGCGTGCCGGGCGGCGGCATGGCGCAGGTGGCGGCGGATGCGAGCCAGGCGCAGGGCGGCGCCGCGCTGACCCTGGGCGTGCGGCCGGAGCACCTGCGGCTCGAGACCGGCGGCGAGGCGGGCATCCCGGGCCGGTTGTCGCTCGTCGAATACCTGGGCGACGTGACGCTCGCGTACGTCCAGGTCGACGGCGTGGACGGCATGGTGGCGGCCAAGTGTGCGCCGGACGTGCCGCTGCCGGCGCCGGGGACCGCTGTGCGGCTGCGGTTCGATCCCGCGCGGGCGTGGCTGTTCGACGAGCAGGGCGGCGCATTGCCGGCGTTGCGGGAACAAGTGGCGGCTACCTAGAAACCGTCATCCCCGCTTGCGCGGGAACGACGTCAGATCGGCCGTTGCCCGCTTGCTTCGACAAACGATTTCGGCACCACGCCAATCTGCTGCAGCACCCCCAGCCGGTCCGCCTGCAGCCACGCCCGCACGATCTGCCCGTCGCGCAGCTGGTAGATCACATTGCCTTCCTGCGTCACCTCCGCGCGGCTCGGCTTGATGCCGACGAAACGCCCGCCGTGCACGGCGCGGAACGTCCAGCGGACGGCGACCCTGTCGTCTTCGCCGAACACGTCGTGCAGCTCGAAGCGCACGCCCGGAAAGCCCGTCAGCACGGCTTCGATGGTCGCGCGGAATTCGCGCGGCCCCCGTTCGCCGCGCGCGCCGGCGAAGTCCGGGGCGATCAGCGTCTCGAGCCGGTCCAGGTCGCGGCCGTTGATGCACTCCTCGTAGAGCGCCCGGACCAGGGCCTTGTTCATGGCGGTGGCGCTCATGTGATCCTTAATGCGGTCGTTCATGCGTTTGTCCTCGTGGTTGCGTGTCGATGCAAAGCAGTGTAAAACCTCAACTTCACTTGAGGTCAAGAGGATTTTGATGGCAAAGATAGACCCGGCCGACATCGGGCGGTCCTTGACGGTGGGGGAGGTCGCGCGGCGCGCGGGCGTCGCGGTGTCGGCCCTTCATTTCTATGAATCGAAGGGGTTGATCCGCAGCGTGCGCAGCAGCGGGGGCCAGCGGCGCTACGGGCGCGACGTGCTGCGGCGCGTGGCCGTCATCAAGGTCGCGCAGCGCATCGGCATTCCGCTCGCGTCGATCAGCGCGGCGCTGGCGTCGCTGCCGGAAGAGCGCACGCCGACCAAGGCCGACTGGACGCGCCTGTCCAGCCTGTGGCGGCGCGAGCTCGATGACCGCATCGAACAGCTCACCCGGCTGCGCGACCAGCTCGACGATTGCATCGGCTGCGGCTGCCTCTCGATCGAGGCGTGCCGGCTGCGCAATCCCCTGGACGAATTGTCGGAGCAGGGGTGCGGCCCGCAACTGATCAGGGCATCCTCCGCGCATGGCGGAACCGGGCATAGCGATTCAGGAGGTCGTTGATCAACTGTTCGCGCGTATAGCCTGTGACGTCGTGCTGCTGGTCGCCCTCGGAACTGTAGGCCATGGCGCGGTAGTGACGCGTGTCGCTGTTCCTCTCCCCGGACTCGGCCCACGCGAAATTCGGCGCGCGGAAGCCGCGCACGCGGATCGTGTAGCGGAACGTGCCGCGGTCGCCGTGGGGCACGTTCAGGTCGATCCGGCGGTCGGTCTCGGTCAGTTCCGGCGCCAGGCCGCTGTCCCGCATCTCCGCCGCCACCGCGCCGAGGGCCGCGCGTCCGGGCCCGCCGAGAAAGGCCGCGATCTCGGGCAGGTCGTAGAAGCGGGTGATGCTGGCCAGGCGCTGCTGCCAGCTGAGGCCGACGTCCGACGGCGTCTCGGCGGCAATCGACAGGTCGATCGCCGACCCTTCCGATTCCGACTGCAGGGCGCGCAGCAGGCCGTAGCACATGAGCAGCATCACCACGGCGAACGGCAATGCGCTGACGAGGGCAGCCGTTCTGGAGTGCCTGCAACCCGCCCGCCAGCAGCAGCACGGCGGCCATCAGGCCCGCGCACGCGGCCCAGAAGATACGTTGCCAGACCGGCGGATTCGGGGCGCCGCCGGAGGTGATCATGTCGACGACCAGCGCGCCCGAATCGGCGGACGTGACGAAAAAGGTAATCACAAGCACGGTGGCGAGGCCGGACGCGATCATCGACAGCGGCAGTTGCTCCAGAACTTCGAACAGGGCCACCGGGAGATTGTCGGCGACGGTCTGCACGATCGGCGCCGCGCCGCCCAGGTCGAGCCGGATCGCGGTGTTCCCGAAGACGGTCATCCACAGGAACGTGAAGAGTACGGGGACCAGCAGCACCCCGCCGACGAACTCGCGGATCGTGCGCCCGCGCGAGATCCGCGCGATGAACATGCCGACGAACGGCGACCAGGAGATCCACCAGCCCCAGTAGAACAGCGTCCACTTGCCGAGCCAGACATTGGGCTCGTAGGCATACATGCGGAAGGTACGCTGCACGACTTCGCCCAGGTAGGTGCCGACGTTCTGGACATAGGCCTCGAGCAGGAATACGGTCGAGCCCGTGGCGAGGACGAACAGCAGCAGCGCGATCGCGAGGATGACGTTGAGTTCCGACAGCCGTTTCACGCCCTTGTCCAGTCCCGAGCCCGCGGACAGCGCCGCCATGCCCGTGATGACCGCGATCAGCACGATCTGCACCTGCGGCGTGACCGGGAGCCCGAACAGGTGCGCGAACCCCGCGTTCACCTGCAGCACGCCGAACCCCAGCGACGTCGCCACGCCGAACATCGTGCCCAGCACGGCGAAGATGTCGATGGCATGGCCGGCAGGGCCGTGGATGCGGTTGCCGATCAGGGGGAAGAGGCTCGACCTGAGCGTGAGCGGCAGGCCGCGCCGGAACGCGAAGTACGCGAGCGCCAGCCCGACCACGACGTAGATCGCCCAGGCGTGAAAGCCCCAATGGAAAAAGGTCAGCACCATCGCCTGGCGCGCCGACTCGATCGTGCGGCCGGCGCCCACCGGCGGCAGCGCATAGTGCTGGATGGGCTCGGCGACGCCGAAGAACAGCAGGCCGATCCCCATGCCGGCGCTGAACAGCATGGCGAGCCAGGACAGGTAACTGTATTCCGGCTCGCTGTCGTCCGGTCCCAGCCTGACGTCGCCATAGCGGCTCATCATCAGGAAGATCACGAAGATCAGGAAGAACGCGACGGACAGGATGTAGAACCAGCCGAAATCGCGCACGATACCCGCCTGGAGTGTATCGAACAGGCTGCCGACGCGTTTCGGAAACAGTGCCGACATGGCGGAAAAGGCGAGGACCAGCGCCGCCGACACGAAAAACACGGGCGGATTGACCTGGATCCATCGGCGTTGGCCCGGCAATGGGCTTGTCATATTGTTCACCTTTCTTGAGCGTTGTGCGGCCGCGCAGATGTCGGAATGCTACCCGGCATGCCAGGCAGATGTCGCCGGCAGGCTGCCGGGGACGGGCGACGGGAAGAGTTAGTGCTTGCTGAGCGGTCCGGGCAACCCGGGACTGTCATGGCTGGCGCCGGCAATGGGTAGCGCCGGTCGAGGCGGAGCGCTCGATGAGCGCGGCTGCGTTTAACCTGAATTATAAGCAATTATGTGCATTGGCACAAATGTGCTTAAATTTAAATCAACTACAACGCTGTAATAATTAGTGATAATGTTGTGCAACCGATGATCCCATGCGAACACCTTTGACATGACCAGGCCCCGCCGACCCACGATGACCGACATCGCCAAGCTGGCTGGCGTGTCGCAATCGACGGTGTCGCTGGTCATCAACCACATGAGCGGGGCGAAAGTGTCGAAGGTCACGCGCGAGACCGTGCTCCGGATTGCGCGCGAGCTCGGCTACCCCGTCGAGCGGCACGCGCATCCGGCCGCGGCCCAGACCCGCAACCTGATCGTCTATCTCACCGACGAGCTGGCGACGAGCCCGCACGCGATGCAGACCATCGACGGCGCCAAGGAGGCCGCCTGGGAGCAGGATTGCCTCGTCGCCGTGTTCGCGACGCGCGGCGATCCCGAACTGGAAGCGGCCGTGTTCGCGCGCATGCTGGACCATCCGGCTCTGCTGGGCGTCATTTACTCCACCATTTTCACCCGCGCCGTGACGGTGCCGGCCGCGCTGGAGGCGACGCCGACCGTCCTGCTGAACTGCCATACGCGCGACCGAGGGCGCGCATCGGTCGTGCCGAGCGAACTGCTGGGCGGCTATACGGCGACCATGCACCTGATCGAGAACGGACACAGCCGCATTGGCTTCATCAACGGCGAGCACTGGATCGAGGCGGCGGCCGAGCGCCTGAAGGGGTACCGGCAGGCGCTGTCGACGGCCGACATTCCGTTCGATCCGGTCCTCGTGCGCGCGGGCGACTGGCAGGTCGCGGCGGGGTACGAGCACGCGCTGTCGCTGCTGGACTTGCCGCAGCGGCCGACCGCCTTGTTCTGCGCCAACGACCTGATGGCCATCGGCGCGCTGGACGCTGCCCGCGAACGCAAGCTGGCGGTGCCGCGCGACTTGTCCGTCGTCGGGTACGACGACCAGGATATCGCCCGTTACACTCACCCGCCGCTGACCACAGTGTTGTTACCAAACTACGAAATGGGCCGCTGGGCGGCCGATTCCCTCATCGCGCAATGCCGCGCGGACCATGCCTCGAAGGCCATCATCAAGATGGAATGCCCTCTGGTGGCACGCGATTCCGTGGCCCCGCCAAGGCTGTAAAACCGCCCAAAAAGCGGGTTCAAGCGTGCGTCGGCCTGCCGACTTTTGCGTTAGCTTCCTGATAAAAATTATTACTAATTATGAGGAGAATCGCATGACCACGTTCCAGCTCCGGCCCGTGTGCGCGGCCATCCTTGCGCTGCTCGCCCAGGCCGCCAACGCGCAAACCACCGACACGTCACCCACGCAAGTCCAGCAGATCCAGCAGGTCACCGTGACTGGCCTGCGCGGCAGCATCCGCAGCGCCGAGGCGATCAAGCGCGATTCCGTGCAGGTCGTCGACTCGATCAACGCGGAAGACATCGGCAAGTTCCCCGACCGCGCCGCGGGCGACGCCCTGCAGCGGATCGCCGGCGTGCAGGTCGGCCGCGACCGGGGAGAAACCAGCCAGGTGATCATCCGCGGCCTGCCGGACGTCGTGACCACGCTGAACGGCATGGAATACTTCACGGGGAACGGCCGCCGGCTGCAGTACCAGGACCTGCCCGTGCAATCGATCGGCGGCCTGGACGTGTACAAGACGGCGACGCCGAACCAGCTCGAAGGCGGCATCGCGGGCGGCATCGACGTCCGGCTGCGCCAGCCGTTCGACCTGAAGGGCCGGAACGTGACGGGCTATGTGGAAGACCGCCGCCAGAAGGTGAGCGGGTCCGACGCGACGTCGACGAAGAACAATCCGGGCGCCGGCTTCTCGGCCAGCAACCGCTGGAACACGAGCTACGGCGAGATCGGCGCGCTGGTCGACGTGGCGTTCAACCGCGAGCACTGGGGCTATCCCGTGCAGTGGGTCGACCGTCCCGACCGCGTACATTCGATCGATGCGGATGGCGTCGGCACGCGCCTGGGCGACGGTCCGCTCGCGCCATCGACGCCGGGCGCGCGCCTGGGCGAGCTGCCCAACGTGGGCGGCATCTACAACGCGGGCGACCGCGACCGCGGCAGCATCCACGGCGCCCTGCAGTGGAAGGTCAACCCGACGCTGGAAGCGAACGTGCAATACCTCGGCACGGGCTACCGCGCGCGCAGCGAAGTGGATTACATCCTCGCCATCACGACGTGGACGCCGCGCCTGACCAACGTGCAGCTGGCGCCGCAGGGCGCCTACTGCAACACGCCGGAAGGCGTCGTGTGCCCGATCCAGTCCGCGTACGCGCAGGCCGCGCAGTATGGCGGGCCGTACGACTGGGATCCGTACACGGCCACGTCGACGTGGGGCGTGAAGGAACACACGACGTCGCACTTCCTGAACCTCGGCCTGAACTACCGCGAGGGACCGTGGAAGGCGAGCTCCAACTTCGGCTGGACCAAGTCGACGTTCGTGAACGACACGGTGATCGTCGACCAGCAGATCCCCGGCGCCAGCGTCGGCGTCTACACGTACGGCGCGGACGGCCACGGCGGCTACAACAGCGTGAGCACGCCCACGAGCCCGAACGCCCTGCGCGACCCGCGCGCGTTCGTGCTGCGCGGGATGGTGCAGAACTGGGGCATCTCGAAGGGCGAGCAGGTGCAGTGGCGCGGCGACGTGTCGTACCGGCTCGGCGACGGCTTCTTCTCGGGCATCGACGCCGGCTTGCGCCTGTCGAACCGCCTCGCCAGCTTCCACGGCGCGGAAGGCCACAGCGACATCGCGGGGCCGGTGCGCGCGAATCCCGTCGACGCGTTCGGCCCCGGTTTCGAAGCGCTGGTGCCGGGCCTCGACCGGCTGGGCGGCCCGTGGCTGACGCCGTCGCGCGACTTCCTGATCGACCAGGCCGACACGGTACGCGCGTTCTACGGCGCTTCTGCGGGCCGCGTGCCGGACGATCCGACCCGCACCTTCGAGCAGCGCGAAGGCACGAATACCGTGTACGTCGCGGCGCGCTGGAAGACGAAGGCGGGCGACGTCGACCTGTCCGGCACGGTGGGCGGGCGCTACGTCCACGTGGCGCGCAACCTGAACGGCAACAGCCGCATCGGCGACGTGGTGACGCCGATCGCCGTGAACTCGACGGAAAACAACTTCCTGCCCAGCGTTGCGGCCGTCGTCGGCTGGCGCGAGAACCTGCAGTCGCACCTCGCGGTCGGCAAGACGATCACGCGGCCGGACTTCGCGTCGTTGAACCCGGCGCTGTCGCTGATCCCGCCGACCGTCAACGCGCCCGGCACCGGCTCGTCCGGCAACCCGAATTTGCGGCCGACGCGCTCAGTGAACACGGACGCCACGCTCGAATACTACTTCCCGAAGAACGGCTACGCGCAGATCGCGCTATTCCACCGCGACATCGACGGCTATCTGCAGAACATGGAGTCGAACGAAGTCATCAACGGCCAGAACTATCGCGTGACGCGTCCGCAAAATTCCGGCAAGGGCACATTGCGCGGCGCGGAATTCGGCATCCAGAAGTTCTTCGACTTCCTGCCCGGCCCGTGGAGCAATTTCGGCGCGCAGTTCAACTACACCTGGATCGACGGCGACAACCAGAACGCCCGTCTCGCCGACGAGCACGGAATACCGCACGACGGCGCTGACGAATGTCGCGAAGAAGAATTACAACTTCGCGCTGCTGTATGAAGGGAACGGCATCACGGGACGCCTGACCGCGACACACCGCGGCAACTACGTCGAGCAGATCGCCGAGCCGCGCTTCTTCCAGGACCGCATCGTCAAGGCCAGCACGTACGTGGACCTGAGCGCGTCGTATGCGCTGAACAAGAACCTGTCGCTGCAATTCGACGCGATCAACCTCACGCACGAGAAGTACGAAAGCTATCTCGGCTCCGAGATCCGTCCGCGCGACATCCGCTACAACCCGACCACGTACGGCCTCGGGCTGCGCTTCTCGCTGTGAGCATGCCCATGGCGAAGACGTATCGCAACCCGGTCTACCCGGACGTGTTCGCGGACCCGTTCGTGCTGCGCCACGACGGCGTGTATTACGCGTACGGCACGGCGCCGGGCGGCGCGGACGGGCGCCAGGTGCCCGTCCTGCGCTCGACGGACCTCGTCGAATGGGAACCGCTGGGCCACGCGCTGCTGCCGATCGGCGAGGTGCACTACTGGGCGCCGGAAGTCGCGAGCCAGGGCGGTCGCTTCTACATGTACTATTCGGCGGGATCAAAGCCGGAAGGCACGGACCAGAAGCTGCGCGTGGCCGTCGCCGACCACCCGGCCGGCCCGTTCGTCGACAGCGGCAAGCTGCTCGTGCCCGATCGATCGTTCGCCATCGACGCGCATCCGTTCCGTGCGGAGGACGGGCAGTGGTATCTGTTCTACTGCGCCGATTTCCTGGAACTGGAAGGCGGGTACCGCGTCGGCACGGGCATCGTCGTCGACCGGCTCGTCGACATGACGACGCTGGCGGGCGAACCGCGCGTCGTGGTCCGTCCGCACGAGGACTGGCACGTGTTCCGCAAGGGCCGCACGATGTACGGGGCCGTGTACGACTGGCACACGGTGGAGGGCGCGGCCGTGCTGCGGCACGACGGCCGCTACTATTGTTTCTACAGCGGCGGCGCGTGGGAGCGCGACAATTATGGCGTCAGCTGGGTCGTGGCGGACGATCCGCTCGGGCCGTACACGCGGCCGGAAGGCGGGCACGAAGCGTTGCTCATGCGGACGCCGAAAGGCGGGGACCTGCTGGGGCCGGGGCACAATTCGTTCACCACCGGGCCGGACGGCACGTCCACATGGATCGTGTACCACGCGTGGGACCTCGCGCAGACGGCGCGGCGCATGTGCATCGACCGATTGGAATGGCGGGACGGCATGCCAGCCACGCCCGGCCCGACGTGGACGGAACAAACAGCGCCGTAGGGCGGGCACCCTGTGCCCACGCGTGACGCCAACACGCACATACGTTCGCGTGGGCCCGGAGAGCTCACCCTGCGATACTTGAAGTGCGAGCGATTCAGTCCCAATCGCTTCCTGTTTCTTCATCGAACGCCTTGCGGTCGCGCGAAATCATGGCTTCGAGTTCCTCGCGCGCCTGCTTGGCCATCGACACGAAGGTCTCGCGGTCCTTGTAATACGGGTACACCGCATCGAGCGTCTGCTTGTTGTAGCGCCTGAATTTCAGCGCGGCCTGCCGCGTGGCGTATGCGCTCTGGCCCAGGCCCGCCGTCATCACGGAGCGGCCCAGCCGCAGCGCCGCTTCAAAGGTCTCGCGCTCGATCAGTTCCACGCCCCGGTCCATCAGCTGGTAATAGTGCGTGACGTTGCGGGCGCGTGCGAACACGGGCAGGTCGGGATACTCGCGCCGCACGGCGTCCACGAGCTTCAGGCTGTCCTCGATGTCGTCGATGGCGACGACGACGGCTCTGGCCTTCGGCGCACCCGCGGCGCGCAGCAGGTCGGGCCGGGTCGCGTCGCCATAGAACACCTTGAAGCCGAAGTGGCGCAGCACCTCGATCTGGTCCGGGTCGTGGTCCAGCACCGTCAGGCGCACGTTGTTCGCGTGCAGGAAGCGGCCCACGATCTGGCCGAAGCGGCCGAAGCCCGCGACGATCACGTGGTCCTCGTTCGGCTCGATGCGGTCGGCCTTGCGCTTGCCGCCGCGGCCTTCGCGGCCGGCCGACAGGCGGTCGTAGGCCATCAGCGCGAGCGGCGTCACGACCATCGACAGCGCGACGACGACGACGAGGATGTTCGCCACATCCGGCGAGAACACCTTTGCCGTCGCGGCCGCGCCGAACACGACGAACGCGAATTCGCCGCCCTGCGCGAGCAGCAGGGAAAACTGCAGGTGCTGGCCGCGCGCGATCTTCAAGCCGCGCGACAGGCCGTACAACACGGCGATCTTGATGACCAGGAAGCCGGCGACGAGGCCCAGCACGAGGCGAGGCTGCGCGAGGAACACGGCGAAATCGACGGACATGCCGACCGCGATGAAGAACAGGCCGAGCAGCAGGCCCTTGAACGGTTCCAGGTCGGTCTCGAGCGCGTGGCGATATTCCGAGTCGGCCAGCAGCACGCCGGCCATGAACGCGCCGAGGGCCATCGACATGCCCACCCACTGCATCAGCAGCGAGATCGCGATCACGAGCAGCAGCGCGAACGCGGTAAAAATTTCGCGCGCATCCGTCTTGGCGATGATGCGCAGCAGGGGCCGGAGCAGGAAACGGCCCGCGACGACGAGGCCCGCGAGCACGCCCGCGACCTTCAGCGCCGCGATCCACGCATTTCCGCCGCCACCGGCGGATTCCGGCACGCCCAGTAAAGGCACGATGGCGATCATCGGGATCGCGGCGATGTCCTGGAACAGCAGGATCGCGAAGCCGGCCTGGCCGGCCGGTGTCGGCATCAGGTTGCGTTCTTCCAGCGAGGCGAGGGCGATCGCGGTCGATGACAGCGACAGGCCCAGGCCCGCGATCAGCGCGATCTTCCAGTCGATGCCGGCCAATAGCGCGGCGCCGAACAGGCCGGCCGCGACCCCGAACACCTGCGCGCCGCCCCAGCCGAAGATCGGCCGGCGCAGCGCCCACAGGCGGCTTGGTTCCAGCTCCAGGCCGATCAGGAACAGCAGGAGCACGACGCCGAATTCGGCGAAATGCAGCGCGTCCTCGCCATCGGCGACGAAGCGCAGGCCGAACGGGCCGATGAGGATCCCGGCGACGAGATAGCCCAGCACGGCGCCCATGCCGAGGCGCTTCGCGAGCGGGACGACCAGCACGGCGGCGCCGAGGTAGACGACCGCGTTCTGAAGAAGATTATGTTCCATCTGCACGCTCCTGTAGAGCGGCAGCGGCGAGGCCCGCATAGCCTTCAAGACGATGGCGGAACTCGGCAGCGAACGCGTCGATCGCTTCCGGCGTCGCCTGTGCGGCGCCGTGCATGACGAGCGGCGCGATCCAGTCCATGCCGCACAGGGCGGCCGTCGCTTCGTACGGCGCGAGGAAGTCGGCGAACGGCCGGCCGTGCAGGCCGCCGGGCCGGTAGGCGTCCGGACCGCTGCCCGTCGTCGTCACGAGCCAGAAGCTTTTCCCGCGCAGCGCGCACTCGCCCGTGTGGGCGTAATCGTTATAGGCCCAGCCGGGCTGCAGCACGACGTCCATCCATTCCTTGACGATGGACGGCATGCCATACCAGCGGAACGGGTGCAGGAACACGAGCAGGTGGGCGGCACGCAGCCGCTCGCGCTCCTGCTCGCCGTCGATGTCGAAATCGGGATAGCGTTGGTACAGCTCGCACAGCTCGACGCCGGGTAGCGCCTGTGCCGTCTCGGCGAGGCGGCGGTGGACGGGCGAGCGGTGCGGCGCCGGGTGGGCGTAGATCACCAGGATGTTCGGTTCGTTCATTCGTCATTCATCAATTGCAACATCGTTTTATAGCATACAAGACATGCCTTGCGTCATTCTCGCCCGACATGTCCTACAAGCCAGCCGGGTGCGTGCCTATAGTGGGCGGATACGGGAGGATTATGATGGTCATCAACGCGAACGAATGGAGAATCCTATGTCCATGCAGAGCGAAGGCAACAACGCCAAAGGGCGCAACTACGATCAGGTGACGAAGGACGGCACGAGTTCCGCCGGCACGTTGGGCGCGGGCGGCACCGGCGCCGGTACGAATGCTCAGTCGGATAGCGGCGGCAACCTGCAAAAAGGCAGGGCGGACGATTTGCTGAGCAATGATGCGGACCGCGACAGCGAAGGCTTCGTCGGCGAGGAGGCGGGTGAATTGCAGACCGGTCTCGGCGGCATAGGCAGCCTGAGCACCGGCAACGCGGGCAGCCGCCAGTCGGACGACGACAAGGCATCGGAGTAACGCCCGGCGGGTCCGGGATCGGGGACGCGCCAGCGGTCTGGTGCGCGGTACGGGCGAAAGGCGCCGGGGGCGACGCCGTTCGCCCGTGCGTTTTTGTCAGATGTGCAGCGCGTGGCCCAGCGCCCTGAGGGCCGCTTCCTGCACCGCCTCGCCCAACGTCGGATGAGCGTGGATCGTGCCCGCGACATCCTCCAGCTGCGCACCCATCTCGATCGATTGCACGAACGCCGCAGACAGTTCCGACACCGCGCCGCCGACCGCCTGCCAGCCGACGATCACGTGATTGTCCTTGCGGGCGACCACGCGTACGAAGCCGTCCGTGGACTCCAGCGTCATCGCCCGGCCGTTGGCGGCGAACGGGAAGCTCGCGCCGATGCAATCCACACCCAGCGCAGCCGCTTCCTGCGGCGTCATGCCCACGACGACCACTTCCGGGTCCGTGAAGCAGACGGCGGGAATCGCGCCCGGCGTGAAATGGCGGCGCTTGCCGGCGATGATCTCGGCCACCATCTCGCCCTGGGCCATCGCGCGGTGCGCCAGCATCGGCTCGCCCGTGAGGTCGCCGATGGCCCACACGTTGCGCATCGACGTGCGGCACTGGTTGTCGGTGCGGACGTAGCGCCCGTTCATGTCGAGCAGCAGGCTCTCCAGGCCGTAGCCCTCCGTGCGCGGCCGCCGGCCGACGGCAACGAGCACGCGGTCCGCTTCCAGCACGGCTTCCTCGCCGCCGCCGTCCTTCATGCGGACGCCACGGCCGTCCTCCGCGAGGCCCAGCACGCTCGATTCCAGGTGCAGGCCGATGCCCAGCCGCTTCAGGCTTGCCGCGACGGGCTTCACGAGTTCGTCGTCATAGGCGGGCAGCACGCGGCCGGCCGCTTCCACGACCGTCACGCGGGCGCCCAGCTTGCGGTAGGCGATGCCCAGTTCCAGGCCGATGTACCCGGCGCCGACGACGACCAGGTGCTCCGGCAGCGTCTCTGGGGCCAGCGCTTCCGTCGACGACACGACGTTGCCGCCGAACGGCATGAACGGCAGTTCCACGGGTACGGAGCCGGTCGCGAGCAGCAGGTGTTCGCAACGGATCCGCAGGTCGCCCACCGCGATCGTCTTGCCGTCCAGGATGCGCGCCCAGCCTTGCACGACTTTCACGCCATTCTTCTTCAACAGCGCGCCGACGCCGCCCGTCAGGCGCTTGACGACGCCGTCCTTCCACGCGACCGTTTGCCTGACATCGATGGTCGGCGCGCCCGCGCGGATGCCGAGCGGCGACTCGCCCGTGTAGCTGGCGGCCTGGTGGAAGGCGTCTGCCGCATGGATCAGCGCCTTGGACGGGATGCAGCCGATGTTCAGGCATGTGCCGCCCAGGTCCGCGCCTTCGACGAGCATGGTCGGGATGCCCAGCTGCCCGGCACGGATCGCGGCGACGTAGCCGCCCGGGCCGCCGCCGATGACGAGGAGGGTGGTGTTCTCGGTATTGACCGTCATGCGCTCACTCCACGAACAGGGTGGCCGGCGACTCGAGATACGAGCGTACCGCCTGGATGAATTCCGCCGCCACCATGCCGTCGATGACGCGGTGGTCGAACGACGACGACAAATTCATCAGCTTGCGCGCCACCATGCCGCCATTCCTGATGACGGGCCGGTCGACGATGCGGTTCACGCCCACGATCGCGACTTCCGGGCGGTTGATGACGGGCGTGCTGACGATGCCGCCCAGCGCGCCCAGGCTCGTGATCGTGATCGTCGAGCCGGACAACTCGTCGCGCGCCGCCTTGCCATGGCGCGCCGCGTCCGCCAGCCGGGCGATCTCCGCCGCGCTGGACCACGGATCGCGCGCTTCCGCATGGCGCACGACGGGCACCATCAGGCCGGCATCCGTCTGCGTCGCGATGCCCAGGTGGACGGGCGCGTAGCGCGTCACCACGTTGGCCTGGTCGTCGTAGCGGGCGTTCACGTCGGGGAAGCGACGGATCGCGAGGACGACGGCGCGCATCAGCAGCGGCAGCAGGGTGATCTTGCCCCGCTCCTCGCCGTAGCGCGCGTTCAGCTGGCCGCGCAGCGCTTCCAGGTCCGTCACGTCGACTTCCTCGACGTACGTGAAATGCGGGATCTGGCGCTTCGCCAGTTGCATCTTTTCCGCGATCTTGCGGCGCAGGCCGATCACGGGGACGGCTTCTTCCCCTTCCAGCTGCGCATAACGCCCGTCCGCGCCCGCAGCGCGGCCGCGCCCCGCCACATGCGCATCGAGGTCCGCGTGCGTGATGCGGCCCGCGGGACCGCTGCCGGCCACGTATTGCAGCTCGATGCCCAGGTCCCACGCGCGCTTGCGCACGGCCGGCGCGGCGAGCGGTTTTTCGCCCGCCGCGCGCAATGCAGGCGCAGGCGCAGGCGTGCGCGCGGGACGCGGCGGCGCAGCGACGATGGGCGCCGCCTGCGCGACGCTCGCCGCGGCTTCGGCCACCCGCGGCGGCTCCGGCACGAAGCCGTGCGGCACCTCCGCGGGTTCGTCGGCCGGCGCTGGCGCCGCCTTCGCATTCCCCGCACCGTCCACTTCCAGCCGGATCAGCTCGGCGCCGACCGCCAGCGATTCCCCGACCTTGCCGCCGAGTGAGATCACCGTACCGTGCACCGGCGACGGAATCTCCACGGTCGCCTTGTCCGTCATGACGTCGGCCAGGATCTGGTCTTCGACGATCGCATCGCCCGGCTGCACGCGCCACGCGACGACTTCCACTTCCGCGATACCTTCGCCCAGGTCCGGCATCTTGATCACATGCTGTCCCATCACGCCTCCATCGCTCGTTTGAATGCCGCGCCCACGCGGTCCGGCCCCGGGAAATACGCCCATTCCTGCGCATGCGGGTAGGGCGTGTCCCAGCCCGTCACGCGCTCGATGGGCGCTTCGAGGTGGTAGAAGCAGTGTTCCTGCACGAGGGCCGCGAGTTCCGCGCCGAAGCCGCTCGTGCGGGTCGCTTCGTGGACGACGACGCAGCGGCCCGTCTTCCTGACCGATGCGACGACCGTCTCGAGGTCCAACGGCCACAGGGTGCGCAGGTCGATGATCTCCGCGTCGATGCCCGTCTCGTTCGCGGCCGCCTCGGACACCCACACCATCGTGCCGTACGTGAGCACGGTGAGGTCCTGGCCTTCGCGGAACACGGCGGCCTTGTCCAGCGCGACCGTGTAATAGCCTTCCGGGACTTCGCCCTTCGGGTGCTTCGCCCACGAGACGACGGGGCGGTCGTGGTGGCCGTCGAACGGGCCGTTGTACAGCCGCTTCGGTTCCAGGAAGATGACGGGGTCGTCGTTCTCGATCGCGGCGATCAGCAGGCCTTTCGCGTCGTACGGATTGGACGGCATCACCGTGCGCAGCCCGCACACGTGCGTGAAGAACGCTTCCGGGCTCTGGCTGTGCGTCTGGCCGCCGTAGATGCCGCCGCCGCAGGGCATGCGGATCGTCAGCGGCGCGGTGAAATCGCCTGCCGAGCGGTAGCGCAGGCGCGCCGCTTCCGACACGATCTGGTCGGTCGCCGGATAAAAATAGTCGGCGAACTGGATCTCGACGACGGGCCGCAACCCGTACGCCGCCATGCCCACCGCCGTGCCGACGATGCCGCCTTCCGAGATCGGCGCGTCGAAGCAGCGCTGCTTGCCGTATTTCGCCTGCAGGCCGTCGGTCACGCGGAACACGCCGCCGAAATAGCCCACGTCCTGGCCGTAGATGACGACGTTGTCGTCGCGCCCGAGCATGACGTCCATGGCCGAGCGGAGGGCCTGGATCATCGTCATCGGGGTGGTCTTGATGTCGTTGTCGATGTCGCGCTTCATGTCACACCCCCAGTTGCTGGCGTTGGCGGCGCAGGTGTTCGGGCATGTCCTTGTAGACGTCCTCGAACATCGACGCGGCGCTCGGCAGGCGGCCGTCGATCAGCGTGCCGTGGCGTTCCGCTTCCTTCTGCGCGGCCAGCACCTCGGCTTCCAGTTCGGCCTGCAGGGCCTCGTGTTCGGCGTCCGACCACCAGCCCTTGCCGATCAGGTGGCGGCGCAGGCGGCCGATCGGATCGCCCAGCGGGAAATAGGTCCATTCGTCGGCGGGCCGGTAGCGCGACGGGTCGTCCGACGTCGAGTGCGGCCCGGCGCGGTACGTCACCCATTCGATGAGCGTGGGACCGAGGTTGCGGCGCGCCCGCTCGGCGGCCCAGCACGACGCGGCATACACGGCCAGGAAATCGTTGCCGTCCACCCGGAGCGACGCGATCCCGGCGCCGACGCCGCGGGCGGCGAAGCTGACGCTCTCGCCGCCCGCGATGGCCTGGAAGGAGGAGATCGCCCACTGGTTGTTGACGACGTTCAGGATCACGGGCGCCTGGTACACGTGCGCGAACGTGAGGCCCGTGTGGAAATCGCTTTCCGCCGTGGCGCCGTCGCCGATCCACCCGGACGCGATCTTCGTGTCGCCCTTGATCGCGGACGCCATGGCCCAGCCGACCGCCTGCGGGATCTGCGTCGCGAGGTTGCCGGAGATCGTGAAGAAGCCTTTGTTCTTCACGGAATACATCACGGGAAGCTGGCGGCCCTTCAGCGGGTCCGCTTCGTTCGACAGCAGCTGGCACACCATGTCCACGAGCGGATACTCGCGCGCCATCAGCAGGCTTTGCTGGCGATAGGTGGGGAAGCACATGTCGCCATCCTTCAGGGCGAGCGCATGGGCGCTGCCGATGGCCTCCTCGCCGAGCGAGGTCATGTAGAACGACAACTTCTTCTGGCGCTGCGCGATCACCATGCGCGCGTCGAAGATGCGGGTCTTCATCATCGTTCTCAGGCCGAAGCGCAAGCTGTCGCGGTCGAGGCCCGGATCCCACGGGCCGACGGCATTGCCGTCGTCGTCCAGCACGCGGATCATGCCGGCGGCAAGTAGTGCCGTGTCCTGGTAGCGGACGTCGACGGGCGGGCGGGGTGTGTCGCCGGCCTGGTGGATGTCGAGGTAAGAAAAATCGGTCTTGCAACCCGGGCGGCCGGTAGGCTCCGGGACGTGCAGCGACAGAGGTGTACTCTGGCTCATAAACGCTGTCCCCCTTGGTAAGGTGTGTGTGCGGCAGCAACATATTAATTCCGGAAAGACGGCGCACGGGTGCTTTCGCCGGGAATTTTCGTGCTGCCCTGCAGCATGCCAGCATGGGATCGCCGCGCGCGCGCCCGTCGCATCTGGCCCGCACCTTAGCATGCGGTGCAGCGGACAGGGGCTGATCCGGACAAGGTCGCGAATCGTGTGACCGCACGATTGCAAACGCGATTAAAATCGCGGACTTCACAATATTCCAGCGGGCAGATTCACACGATGTCGACTCAGGCGGCTCCGGTCAGAACCTTCGGCGCGGGCGGCGGCCTGCTAGGCGGAATCATCGACGACTACGACTGGGCCGGCACGAGCCTCGGCCCCATCTGCCGCTGGCCGGACGTCGTCCGTACCACCGTCGAACTGATCCTGCGTTCGCCCGTGCCCATCGTCACGTTATGGGGCGAGGACGGCGTCATGATCTACAACGACGCGTATTCCGGCTTCGCGGGCGGCCGCCATCCGCGCCTGCTTGGCTCCAGGGTGCGCGAAGGCTGGCCCGAAGTGGCCGACTTCAACGACAACGTGATGAAAGTCGGCCTGGCCGGCGGCACGCTGTCGTACCGCGACCAGGAACTGACCCTGCACCGCAGCGGCAAGCCCGAGCCGGTGTGGATGAATCTCGATTACTCGCCGATCGTCGATGCGGCCGGCGCCGTCGTCGGCGTGATCGCCATCGTCGTCGAGACGACGGCGAAGGTGCGCGCCGAGCGCTGGCTGAGCGGGGAACACGACCGCCTGCAGACGATGTTCGAGCAGGCGCCCGGCTTCATGGCCCAGCTGGCGGGCGCCGACCACGTGATCCAGTCCGCGAACGCAGCCTATCGCGCGCTGGCCGGCCAGCGCGACCTGATCGGCAAGCCGCTGCGCGACGCGCTGCCGGAGACGGTGCCGCAGGGCGTGATCGCGATCCTCGACCAGGTCTACCTCACCGGCACGACTTATACCGCGACCGCGAGCCCGTTGTGGCTGGCCGACAGCGGCGGCAACCGCCGCCTGCACTACGTCGATTTCGTTTACCAGCCCGTCAAGCGCGAGGACGGCACCGTGTTCGGCATCTTCGTGCAGGGCGGCGACGTCACGGTGCGCGTCGGGGCCGAGCGGGCGCTGCGCGAGAGCGAGGAAAAGTTCCGCACGTTCGCCGAGGCGATGCCGAACCAGGTATGGACGGCCACGAAGGACGGCAGGCTCGATTGGTTCAACACGCACGCGTACGCGTACGGCGGTCTCGATCACGCCGCCCACGCGGGCATCGCGTGGACTGCCATCGTGCACCCCGACGACCTGCCGGCCGTGCAGAAGCGCTGGGCGATCGCCGTGGCGTCGGGCGCGCCGTTCGACGCCGAGTTCCGCCTGCGCCGCGCGGACGGCACGTACCGCTGGCATCTGTCGCGCGCCGTCGCGCTGCGTGATGCGGACGGCAACGTGGCCCGCTGGATCGGCACCAGCATCGACATCGAAGACCAGAAGGTGATCGCGCACCGCCTCGCGGCGCTGAACGCGGACCTGGAATCGACGGTCGCGCGGCGCACGGCGGAGCGCGACCGCATGTGGCGCCTGTCGCGCGACGTCATGCTCGTCGCGTCGTTCGACGGCAACGTCGAAGCGGTCAGTCCGTCGTTCGGGTCGCTGCTCGGCTGGGCCGAGCACGACATCGTCGGCAAGAACTTCCTGCATCTCGTGCACCCGGACGACCAGGCCGCAACGATGGCGCAGATGGCGTCGCTGGGCGAGGGCCATTACGTCTATAAATTCGAGAACCGCTACCGGCGCAAGGACGGCAGCTATTGCGTGCTGTCGTGGACCGCGGCGCCGGACGCCGATTTCATCCACGCGATCGGCCGCGACATCACGGCCGACCGCGAACAGGCGGAGCAGATCCGCCGCACGGAACTGGCACTGCAGCAGTCGCAGAAGATGGAGACGATCGGCAAGCTGACGGGCGGCGTGGCGCACGATTTCAACAACCTCCTGCAGATCATTTCGGGCAACCTGCAGCTGCTGGAAATGCACACGGGGGGCGCGGACGGGGTTGCCAACACGAAGCGGTGGATCGGGAATGCGCGTCAGGCCGTGGAAAAGGGCGCGAAGCTGGCGAGCTACCTGCTCGCGTTCGGCCGCCGCCAGCCGCTGGAACCGAAGGTGGTCAAGATCGGCCGCGTCGTGACGGGCATGGAAGACATGCTGCGCCGCGCACTCGGCGAACAGATCGAAGTGGAGCTCGCGCTCTCGGGTGGATTGTGGAATACGGCGGTCGACGTGGCGCAGGTGGAGAACGCGATCCTCAACCTTGCCATCAACGCGCGCGACGCCATGTCCGGTGCGGGCAAGCTGACGATCGAGGCGCACAACGCCATCCTCGACGATTTATATTGCCGCACGCACGGCGACGTGGCACCGGGCCAGTACGTGATGCTGGCGGTGACGGACACGGGCAGCGGCATGACACCGGACGTGCTGCGCCAGGCGTTCGAGCCGTTCTTCTCGACCAAGGCGGAGGGTAAAGGTTCCGGCCTCGGGCTGTCGATGGTGTATGGCTTCGTCAAGCAGTCCGGCGGCCACGTCAAGATTTACAGCGAGCCGGGGCAGGGCACGACGGTGAAGCTGTACCTGCCGCGCACGACGGCGGCCGAGGAGCCCCTGGGCCCGATGGACCCGCACCAGCCGGCCGTCGGCGGTAGCGAGACGATCCTCGTGGCGGAAGACGACGAAGCCGTGCGCACGACCGTCGTCGAGATGCTGACCCAGCTCGGCTACCGCGTGCTGAAGGCGGCCGATGCGGCCAGCGCGCTCGCAGTGGTGGAATCCGGCGTGCCGATCGACGTGCTGTTCACGGACGTCGTCATGCCCGGCACCCTGCGCAGCCCGGACCTCGCCCGCATGGCCCGCGAACGGCTGCCGAACCTCGCCGTGCTGTTCACGTCCGGGTACACGGAAAACTCGATCGTGCACGGCGGCCGCCTCGATCCGGGCGTGGAGCTGCTGGGCAAGCCGTACACGCGCGAAAGCCTGGCGCGCCGCATCCGCCAGGTGCTCGCGAACCAGAGAAACCGCGTCCACGTGGACGGCGCGCCGTCGAATGTGCTGCCGCTTCTGCCTTCGGCCGGGCGCAAGCCCGATCCGGGCCGCCTGCGCATCGTTCTGGTGGAAGACGAGGACGAGATCCGCGACTCGACCGCGGCGCTGCTGCGCCACCTCGGCCACGAGGTGCTGGAAGCCGTCGATGCGGAGCAGGCGCTCGCGCTCATTTCGTCCGCGTCGGACGTGCTGATCACGGACGTATTGTTGCCCGGCATGTCCGGCGACCTGCTGGCCGCCCAGGCCCGCACCCTGGCGCCCGGCATCCGCATCGTGTTCGCGACCGGGCAGGGAGAGGTCAACAACTGGCCGGACGCCGTCGTGCTGCGCAAGCCTTACGACCTGGCCGCGTTGAAGGCGGCGCTGGCGGACAGCGTCGCCTGAGCCGCGGCCGCGTCGATGAACGCGGCCGTCGCGTCCGGATTCGTGATGGGCAGCATGTGGCCGCCCTCGACCAGTTCCAGCCGCGCTCCACGTACCTTGTCCGCGAGCGCCTGGCCGTGCGCCCGCCAGTCGAGGATGCGGTCGTCCTTGCCGTACAGGATGCTGACGGGGAGCTGCAGTTCGCCGTAGCGCGTCTCCTGCGCGGGCAGGCAGTCGGGGAGCGCGCGCAAGTCGTCGGACGCCGCCAGGAACGCGCTGGGACGCAAGCCAAGCAGGCCGCCGCCGCGCGTCGCGAAATCCGCCGGCACGGCTTCCGGGCCGAACACCTGGTCCAGGGCCACGCGGCTGTTCTTGATCGACGCGGGAATCGCGAGGGTCCATGCGACAAGATTGCGCCACGTCGGCGACAGGATCGTCAGCCCTTCGAACACGGGCGGCACGTGCTCCTGCATGTGCGTCAGCGGCGCCACCAGCGCGAGGCCGCCCACGCGGTCCGGATGGCGCAACGCGAGCGCGAGGGCGAGCGCACCGCCCAGTGAGTGACCCACGACGAGCGGACGCTCCAGTCTCAATTGTTCGATCAGCGCGGCGAGCATGGCGGCCTGCGTGTCCAGGTCGGCCGCCGTGCCGGGCGCGCGCGTGGAAAAGCCGGATCCGGCGCGGTCGACGGCGACCATGCGGTAGCGCCCGGCCAGCCGGTCCGTCACGCCGTACGTGTAGTGCGCGAGCTGGCCAGCAAGGCCGTGCACGAGCAGCAGCGGGGGCAGGTTCGGGTCGCCGCCGTCGAATTCCTGGACGTGCAGGCGCGCGCCGGGCACGTCGACGAAGCGGCCCTGCGGCGGCAGCACGGCTTCCACCTTGCGCGCGGTCCACAGCGTGAACAGGAAGGCCACGAACACCGGCAACGCGAGGACGGCGAGGAGTACCAGGACGAGAGTCATCGTTTGATCGCTTTCTTGAGGAGGGCGGCGTCCTGCGCCATCGCCGGCACGAGCGTCACGGCCGCGGCCCCGCTGCCGACGACGACCGCGTGCCGCCGAGCGCGGCGCGTGCTTCCAGGGTGGCCCAGGTCTTGCCGGGGCAGCCCCGCTGGAGGTGCCGGGCGGCGCCGATGCCGGACAGGCCGGCGCCGACGATGATGACGTCGAAAAATGGCGCCGCGGCGGGTTCGGGCATGGCGTGTCTCGTTGGTTTTGGAATGCGACTGACACTGTATATTGTCACATATCGATAAGCAATGTTCTGTGCGAAAATAGAAGGATGCCTCCAGAAACTTCCCAACCTGCCCGGCCTTATCGCGGCGTCCCGCAAGACGAACGGCGAGCGCAGCGGCGCGCGCAACTGATCGCGGCGGCCGTCGCCGTGTATGGCGAGCGCGGCTACCGCCAGTCGACCGTCAAGGCCGTCTGCGAGGCCGCCGGGCTGACCGAACGCTATTTTTACGAATCCTTCGCGAACAGCGAAGAGTTGTTGATCGCCTCGTTCAACGCCGTCACGTACGGCGTGCTGGGCGAGCTCACCGAAGCGGCCCAGCAGGCCGGCCGCAGCCGGGTCGCGCGGGCCCGTGCGATGCTGCATACGTATTTCGCGGCGCTGCAGCGCGAGCCCCGTTCGGCGCGCGTGTTCCTCGTCGAGATCCGCGGCGTCAGCCGGGCCGTCGACAAGGCGTTCGATGCCGCGCTGCGCGCCATCGGCGAACAGGTCGGGCGCTACGTCGTGCCGCCCGGCGTGCCGGCCGATCCGCTGCTGGAAGCGGGCATCGTCGGCGGCGTGATCCACATCGCGCTGCGCTGGATCGAGGACGGGTACACGCCGGACATCGAGATCGTCACCGACAGCGCGTTACGCCTCGGGATGGTGCTGGGACGGGCGCCGGTGCGGCGGACTGTGGGCAACTGAGACACCGTCGTTCCCGCGCAGGCGGGAACCCAATTTCTCCAGCTACGGACGCAGAGCTTGGATCCCCGCCTGCGCGGGGATGACGGTCTTCAGGCAGGTAGCGTGGCTTATGCACCAGGAAGTTTTGGCCAATCGAGCTCGACCCACGTCGGCGCATGGTCGCTCGGCTTCTCGCGCCCGCGCACGTCGCGGTCGACGCCGGCCGCCTTCAGCTTCGGCGCGAGGGCGGGGCTCAGCAGCAGGTGGTCGATGCGCAGGCCCGCGTTGCGGCCGTACGCGTCACGGAAATAATCCCAGAACGTGTAGATGACTTCGCCGGGGTGCGTCGCCCGAAGGGCATCCGTCCAGCCCTGGTCGAGCAGGCGCTGGTAGGCCGCGCGCGTCTCCGGGCGGAACAGCGCATCGTCGAGCCAGCGTTCCGGCTTGTAGACGTCCAGTTCCGTCGGCATCACGTTGTAGTCGCCCGCGATGACGACCGGCGCACCCGTGGCGATGAGTTCCTGCGCGCGCAGCCGCAGGCGCTCGAACCAGCGCAGCTTGTACTCGAATTTAGGGCCCGGCGCCGGGTTCCCGTTCGGCAGGTACAGGCAGGCGACGAGGATGCCGTTCACGGCGGCCTCGATGTAGCGGCTCTGCTCGTCGTCGGGATCGCCCGGCAGGCCGCGCTGGAGTTCCTGCGGCTCGGTGCCGCGCGCGAGGATCGCGACGCCGTTCCAGCTTTTCTGGCCGTGCCAGATCGGACAATAGCCGGCCGCGCGGATCTCCATCTCGGGAAATTTTTCCTGCGGCGCCTTCAGCTCCTGCAGGCAGGCCACGTCGGGCTGCGTCTCCTCGAGCCACTGGAGCAGGGCGGGGAGGCGGCTGTTGATGCCGTTGACGTTGAAGGTCGCGATGCGCATGGGGTCTCTCATGGGTTGTCGTTGCCGCTATTCTGACCCGAGAATGCCGCGACCGCCGCACGACGCGCCGAAGTAGTCAAACTACGCGCAAATCTTCAGAAATTCTATGTCTGCAGCCCATCTCTGTAGCTTTTCTACGGAATGCAGTTAAACTCCCGTATTCCAACAACGATACCGCCCGGAGACCATGAAGCCGATCCCCCACGCCGTCCTCGCCCTTTGCCTGCTCGCCAGCCTGCCGTCCCATGCGCAGAATGCGGAGCGCGCGTTCCTCGGCTACCGCAACGACAACGGGACGCTGGACATCGCCACCAGCGACGGCCGCTACCTGATCCGGCCCTACGACGCCAACATCGTCGAGACGAGCTTCGTGCCGCGCGGCGAGACGTTCGATCCGGCCTCGCACGCCGTCGTGCTGAAGCCCGGCCAGGCGCAGGCCACGGTCCGGGAGGCGGACGGGCGCATCCAGCTCGTCACGGACGGCATCACGGTCACGGTGGAAAAATCGCCGCTGCGCATCAGCTATGCGTACAAGGGAAAACCGCTCGTCGCCGAAAAGGGGGGCTATGGCCACGCGGGAGAACTGGAAAGCATCGAGTTCGCGCTCGCGGGCGACGAGGCGCTGTACGGCGCCGGCTCGCGCGCCGTCGGCATGAACCGGCGCGGCAACCGCTTCCGCCTGTACAACCGCGCGTCGTACGGCTTCGGCAACCGTGCCGACCAGATGGGCTATGGCATTCCGATGGCCGTGTCGTCGCACAAGTACGCGATCCACTTCGACAACCCGCAGGCCGGCTGGCTCGATTTCGACAGCCGCAAGGACGGTACCCTGCGCTACGAAGTGATGGGCGGCCGCAAGACCTACCAGGTGATCGCGGGCGACGACTGGGCGCAGCTGATGGACGAGACGACGCGCCTGACCGGCCGCCAGCCGCTGCCGCCGCGCTGGGCGTTCGGCAATTTCGCGAGCCGCTTCGGGTACCACAACGAGGCCGAAGCGCGCGCCGTCGTCGATAAATTCATCGCGGACGGCATCCCGCTGGACGCCATCGTGTTCGACCTGTACTGGTTCGGCAAGACGGTCAAGGGGACGATGGGCAACCTCGCGTGGGACCGCGACAGCTTCCCCCATGCCGAGACGATGATGGCGGATTTCAACAGGAAGGGCGTCAAGACGGTCCTCATCACGGAGCCGTTCGTGCTGACGACGTCGAAGCGCTGGCAGGAAGCGGCCCGGCAGGGCGTCCTCGCGACGGATGCGCAGGGCAAACCGTTCGTCTTCGATTTCTTCTTCGGGAACACGGGCCTGATCGACGTGTTCAAGCCGCAGGCGCGCGACTGGTTCTGGAACATCTATAAAGACCTCAAGGCGGGCGGCGCCGCCGGCTGGTGGGGCGATCTGGGCGAGCCCGAGACGCATCCGTCGGCCGCGCGCCACGCCACCGGCACCGCGGACCAGGTCCACAACATCTACGGCCACGAATGGGCGAAGCTGATCGCCGACGGCTATGCGCGCGACTTTCCGCAGGAGCGGCCGTTCATCCTGATGCGCTCGGGCTACTCGGGTTCGCAGCGCTTCGGCATGATCCCTTGGTCCGGCGACGTTCAGCGGGGCTGGGGCGGCCTGCAGTCGCAGATGGAGATCGCGCTGCAGATGGGCATGCAGGGCCAGGCCTATATGCACTCCGACCTGGGCGGCTTTGCCGGACCCGTGCTGGACGACGAGCTGTACGTGCGCTGGCTCCAGTACGGCGTGTTCCAGCCGATCTTCCGCCCGCATGCGCAGGAAGAAGTGCCGGCCGAGGCGATCTTCCGCACGCCGGCCGTGAAGGCGCGCGCGCGCGACGCCATCCGCCTTCGTTACGCGATGCTGCCGTATAACTACACGGCCGCCTTCGACGACAGCCGCACCGGCATGCCCATGATGCGCCCCGTGCTGTTCGAGGACCCGGACAACGAATTCATGTCGACGACGGGCATCTCGTCCACGTACTTGTGGGGCCCGGACTTCCTCGTCGCCCCCGTCACGGAACCGGACGCCACGCGCAAGGAAGTCTTCTTCCCGCGCAAGGGCAGCGTGTGGTTCGACTTCTACACGGACGAGCCGCATCACGGCGGCATCCTGGAGACGGTGACGCCGCGTCCGGACCGCATTCCGACTTACGTCCGCGCCGGCGCGTTCGTCCCGCTCGCGCAGCCCGTGCAGAGCACGCGCGATTATTCGACGGCAAAGCTCGACCTGCATTACTGGCACGACGCGGGCGTGACGCAGGCGCAGAGCCACCTGTACGACGACGACGGCCACACCGCGCACGCGTTCGAAACGGGCAAGTACGAGCTGGTGCGGTTCTCCAGCACCTTCGCCGACGGCCGCCTGGCCCTGACGGTCGCGCCGGAACCCGGCGCCGCCGCGACGCCGACCGCGCGCACGTTCGACCTGAAGGTGCACAACGTGGCCGCGAAACCCCGGGCCGTGCAGGTCGGCGGCAAGGCGATCGCGTACCGCTGGGATGCGAAACGGCGCGTGCTCGACGTCAGGCTGCCGGCCGTTCGTACCGGGGCGCTGCGGGTGGTCGTGACACTGTAACGCAGGCGCGCTCCGCACTTGGGTTGAATTCGGTACACTGCTCCTCCGGGATCCGGAATTGCGCACTGCACCATGAAGACCCAATTGTTGCAAGACTTCCAGGAAAGCGGCTCGGCATCGTCGGCGCCGCCATCTCCGCCGCCATCTCAGGCCGCGCCGCGCCGGCGGCCGGCCGTCTGGCACGGCCCCGGTTCGCAGCGGGCCGAAGCCGGCGCGGCCGTCCAGAAGGCCGACCCCGGGCCGGTGCAACGCGCGCCGGAAGTCTCGGCGCGCGGCAAGGGCGTCGCGATCGAAGCGCTGGCCGACCGCATCGCGCAAGCACGGACGGCGCGGCCAACAGCGCCGCCGCCCGTCGACGAGGCCACCGTGCCCGTCGACGAGGCCACCGTGCCCGGCGCCGCGGCCCGCCAGCCCCCGGAGCCGCCACGCCCTCCCGAGGCGCCGCCGGTCGCCGATCACATTCCGCCGCCGCGCGCCGACACGGGCACGATCCCGCGCCCCGTGCAGCCGGACATCGAAGCGGCATGGCTCGCCGCGCGCCTGCGCGAGGAAGCGGCGGCGCGCGAGACGCCGGCCTGGACGAGCATGTGGAGGCGCCGCCTCGTCACGTGGAGCATCGCGGGCGGCCTGCTGGCCGGCCTGGCGGCGGGCGGCTTGTGGCTGTACGAGGAAAACCGGGTCGAGGATGCGCTCGTCGTCGTGGCGAACACGTCACCGGCAGGGCAGCCGCCGGCCGCGGCGGCCTTCGTTGCCCGCGCACCAGCGCCCGCACCGGTGCCGGTGCAGCCCGCCGTCACGCCGGAACCTGTGAAGCCGGTGCCCGATGAGCCCGTCGCCCCCATCGTCGAGGACAAGGCGCCTGCCGCGGCCCCGGCCGACGTCACGCCGCCCCGGCGCACGGCGCGCACGAGGACGGCAGTGAAGAAACAGGGCGCCGCGAAGGCGCGCCGCACGGCAACCAGAGCGACGCCTCCGGTCGCCGCCGACCCGTCGCCGCGCCAGCGCCGCGAAGAGACGCTGATGCAATGCCGGGCCCACGGCTACGACGCGCGCCGGTGTATCGAGCGCGCCTGTACGATGACGCGCTACGGCCTCGCCTGCAAAGGATAGGCCGGCGTGGAATCAGTGGCCGTGCTGTTGTTCGTAGTCGTCCGCCTCGGCCTTGGTCGCATGGACGATGCCGTCCGGATGCTCGGGCGGGGTGTACAGCGTGTACAGGCGCATCGGCTCGCCGCTCGAGGTGTTGATGACGTTGTGCTCGGTGCCGGCCGGGATGACGACGGCGACGCCGTCCTCGAGCTTGTGCTCCTCGCCATCCAGGATCGCGACGCCCTGGCCGGCTTCGATGCGGATGAACTGGTCGTGGCCCTCGTGCCTTTCGAGGCCGATTTCGTCGCCGGGCTGCAGGGTCATGATGACCAGCTGGCTGCGCTGCGTCGTGTAGAGGACTTCCCGGAAATTATTCCCGGCAAGTGTTTTTTCTTCGATGTTGATGCTGTAGCCCGACATGACGTTCTCCGTGAAGTGGTCGTCCGCATTGTATCGGAAAGCGTGATCGGACACGCAATGTTGTCAACACAGCCATAAACGTTTCATGATGTGCATGAGTATTTCCACAATGTTATAATCAGATCATGAACGTTTGACCTTTTCCGATATGACTTCCGACCTCACCACGAAGCGCCGCATGCAATTGTTGATCGAGCGGGTCGCCGATTACGCGATCTACATGCTGAATCCCGACGGCACGGTCGCGAGCTGGAATGCCGGCGCGCGGCGCTTCAAGGGGTACACGGAGGCCGAGATCCTGGGTCAGCATTTCTCGCGCTTCTACACGCCGGCCGACCGCGCCTCCGGCCTGCCGGAACGGGCGCTCGCCACGGCGCTGGAAACAGGACGGTTCGAGGCGGAAGGCTGGCGCGTGCGCAAGGACGGCAGCCATTTCTGGGCCTCCGTCGTCATCGACCCGATCCTCGACGACGACGGCCAGTTGCTCGGCTTTGCCAAGATCACGCGCGACATCAGCGACAAGAAGCTGGCGCGCGAAGCGCTGCGCCGCAGCGAGGAGCAATTCCGCCTGCTCGTCGACGGCGTGATCGACTACGCCATCTACATGCTGTCCCCGGAAGGCCTCGTGACGACGTGGAACGCGGGCGCACGCAACATCAAGGGGTACACGGCGGACGAAGTCATCGGCACGCACTTCGGCCGCTTCTACACGGACGAAGACCGGAACGACGGGCTGCCGGACCGCGTGCTCGCGACGGCGCGCGAACAGGGGCGCTACCATGGCGAGGGCGTGCGGGTGCGCAAGGATGGCACGCGCTTCCGCGCCGACGTCGTCGTGGACGCCATCCGCGACGCGGACGGCCGCCTCGTCGGCTTCGCCAAGATCACGCGCGACGTCACGCAGCGCGTGCAGCTGGAAGAGGCGCGCCAGGCCCTGCAGCATGCCCAGCGCCTGGAAGCGGTCGGCAAGCTGACGGGCGGCGTCGCCCACGACTTCAACAACATCCTGCAGGTGATCGGCGGCAGCCTGCAGCTGCTGGGCGGGACCGTGGCCGGGCTGCCGGCCGCGCTGCGGCATGTGCAGATGGCGCTGGCCGCCGTCGACCGCGGCGCCAAGCTGTCGTCGCAGCTGCTCGCGTTCGCGCGCCGCCAGCCGCTGCGGCCCTGCGTGCTGAACCCGGGCCGCGTCGTGCGCAACATGGAAGACCTCGTGCGCCGCGCCGTCGGCGAACACGTGGAAGTCGAGACCGTCGTCTCGGCGTCGCTGTGGAACACGACGCTCGACCCGCACCAGCTGGAAAACGTCGTGCTGAACCTGGCCATCAATGCGCGCGACGCGATGCCGGGCGGCGGCAAGCTGACGGTCGAACTGTCCAACACGGTGCTCGACGACACCTACGTCAGCGCCGCGCACGAAGTGCCGCCGGGCCAGTACGTGCTGCTCGCGATCTCCGACACGGGCACCGGCATGACGCCGGAGGTGCTGGACCGCGCCATCGAACCGTTCTTCACGACCAAGGGCGAAGGGCAGGGGACGGGCCTCGGCCTGTCGATGGCGTTCGGCTTCGTCAAGCAGAGCGGCGGCCACTTCCGTATCTACAGCGAAGTGGGCCACGGCACGACGATCAAGGCCTATTTCCCGCGCGTGCTCGAGGCGGAGCAGACGCTGCCGGAACCGGTCGCGAACGAGGTGCGCGGCGGCACGGAGACGATTCTCGTCGTCGAGGACGATCCGAACGTCCAGGCGACCGTCGTCGGCATGCTGTCCGAGCTGGGCTACCAGGTGCTGCGCGCCGACAATGCCGAGTCGGCGCTGGCCGTGATGAAGGCGGGCGTGCGCTGCGACCTGCTGTTCACCGACGTCGTCATGCCGGGCAAGCTGAAGACGACGGACATGGTGCGCCAGGCGCGCGCTCTGCTGCCGGACATGAAGGTCCTGTACACGTCCGGCTACACGCAGAACGCGATCATCCACGGCGGGCGCCTCGACCCGGGCGTGGAACTGCTGTCCAAGCCCTACCGCCGCGAGAAGCTGGCGTCTAAGGTGCGCCAGCTGCTGGGCGCGAAGGAGGCGATGTCCGAGCCGGCACCGGCCGCGCCGGCGCCGCGCCAGGCGGTGTCCGCGGGCCTGCGCGTGCTGCTGATCGAAGACGATGCCCAGGCCCGCGAGCTGTACCGCGACATCCTGCTGGCGGCGGGCTTCCAGGCCGACGAGGCGGCCACGGCCCAGGACGCGCTGGCGCTGCTGGCGCGCGACCGCTATCACGCGGCCGTCGTCGACTACAGCCTGCCCGACCTGGACGGCCTCACGCTCGCCCGCCGCATCGTGGAAAGCCATCCGGGCGTGGCGATCGTGTTCGCGTCCGGCTACGGCAGCCTGGTCGCGGGCGCGGCGGACGTCACGGCACGGGTGCTGACGAAACCGTTCACGGACCTGCAGCTGAAGCAGGCGCTGCTGGCCGCGGTGGCCGAGCGGCGTGACGCGTCACGCCGCGCCTGAGAGGTCGCCTCAAACGCGAATATCGCCGAAAAATCCCAGTTGCAGGCTCGACGCGATGCGCTGGGCCACCTCCATCGCTTCGGTCGCACCGTCGATGCCGAACACGTCGATGGCGGTCAGCCGGAACAGTGCGAGCCAGCGGACGAAGTGTTCCGTCTCGATACCCGAGAGGGCCATGTGCTTGCCGAAGACATTCCCCTGGAATTCACCCGTGCCGAGCAGGACCTTGGTCCAGAACGCATACATCCGCGGCATGTGCTCGTGCCACCGTCCGGCGAGTTTCGCTTCGAACACGGGGGACAGCACGGCATCGTCGCGCACGCGCGCGTAAAACGTGTCGACCAGGCGGATGATCGACGATTCGGTGATGGTGGGGGAAGGCATGGCTCGCTCGGGAACAACGTGATGCCCGACATTCTAGCAAAGGTGCATCCGAAATGCACCTTTACCGCCCGCGGCCATGCCCGCCACCAGACCTACTTGCTGGCCGTCTTCACGTCGGCCTCGGGCAGCAGGACGACCTGGACATAGTTGTCCTTGTCGAAGTAGCGCTGCGCGGCCGTACGCACGTCGGCCACCGTCAGTGCGTCGACCTCGTCCATGACCGTCAGCAGGTGCGACAGCGGCGTACCGTCGAGCAGGGACACTTTCACGCTCTGCAGCCAGTACCCGTTCTCGTGCTCCGAACGCTCGTGGACCACGCGCCAGTTGGCCTTGACCTTGTCGAGTTCCGCCTGCGTCGGGCCGTTGGCCTTGACGCTGTCGATCTCCGCGAACAGGGCGGCGACGAGCTGGTCGACCTTTTCGGGGCCGGTCGGCAGCTGCGTGCTGATTTCGTAGTGCTGGTACGGGATGCGCTGCACCGCGCCGGCCATCTGGCCCGAATAGATCAGGCCGAGCTTCTCGCGCAACACCGCGTTCACACGCAAATTCATCACCTCGATGAGCGCATTCATGCGCAGCGCCTCGGCCGGCGACCAGGCCGCCGGACCGGAAAACGTCAGCGACACGACGCTCTTGGGCTCCGTGCCCGCGTGGACTTCCTTCTTGACGACACCTGGCGCGATGCGCAGGCCGACGTCGCGGTAGGCGAGCGGCAGGTCGGGCGTCGGCAACGTGCCGAGGTAGGCGGTCACGAGCGGCTTGATGGTTGCCGGATCGAAGTCGCCGACGACGACGAACGTCAGGCCCTTCGCGCTGGCGAAGCGCTGGCGGTACACGGCGAGACTGCGGTCGAGGTCGATCTTGCCGAGGTCTTCCTGCGTGGGCATGCGCCCTTCGTACGGATGACGGCCATAGAGCGTGTCGGCGACCGCTTCGGCGAAGCGCTGTTCGGGGGCGGCCGCGCGGTTGCGCACCATGTCGCCGAGCGCGCCCATGTACGCCTTGTACAGGGATTCGTCGCGCCGCACGCCGTCGAAACGCAACCACAGCATCTGGAACATCGTCTCCAGGTCTTCGGCACCGCTGGCCGACTGGCCGCCGATCTCGTCCGTGTAGTCGGACATCCCGAGCGTCACCGCCGCGCGCCGGCCCGCGAGCATCTTCATCAGGTCCGTGGGCGCGAAGTCCTTGATGCCCATCGACATGGCCAGCCCCGTGGCGGCGCGCGCGTTCGGCAGGTCCTTCTCGTCGACCAGCGTCTGGCCGCCGTAGCGCACCGCGCCCAGCAGCACCTCGTCCTTGCGGAAGGCGGTCGGCTTGAGGACGACCTGCACCCCGTTCGACAAGGTCAGCCGGGTCAGGCCGAGCGTCTCGTCGCGCGTTTCGGTCACGATGCGGCCGGGCGTGGCGGGACGGTCCATCAGGCGTTGCGCGACCTTCTTCTCGGCGCGGTCGGTGACCGTGGCCTGCGCGGCGGCCGCGTCGGCCGCCAGCAATTGATCCGTCGTGGGCGCGGGGCCGGTCTTCGTATTGCCGGCGAACACGACGAGCTTGCCGGCATCCTCCGGGAACGCCTTGCGGGCGGCCGCATTGAGATCGGCCACCGTGATCCCCGGCAGCAATTCCTGCACGAGATGGAACTCGGCCTCGATGCCCGGGATGCTCTCGCCGGCGAGGAAATTGCGCTGGTATTCGGCAACGTACCGCCCGGAATCCGTCGTGTCCCGTTGCTTGACCGCGCTTTCCATCCCATTCAGGACGACTTTGCGGACACGCGCCAGCTCCGCTTCGCTGAATCCGAACTGGCGGACCCGGTGCATTTCCTGCTCGACGGCCGCGACGGCCGGGACCACGCCACCCGCACCCACAACGGCGCTGACGGAGAACGCCTTGTGGCGCGCGCTCACCGGGGTGGTGCGGCCGCCCGCGCCGAGGAAGGGCGGATTCGCCTGCTGCGTCAGCTCGCCCAACCGCAGGCTCAGCAGGATGGCCGCGAGGTTGTCCACGACCTTGGCGCGGTAGCTCCCGTAGGTCCCGAGGTCCGGCTCGAGCCGGACGGGATAGTTGAGCTCGACGGCACTGCGGGGCATTTCCTCGTCGGCGAACACGAACGCTTCCGTCCCCGTTCGTGCGGGAATGTCGGCGTACGTCCGGGGGCGCGGCTGCGGCGGATTGGTCAGCCCGGCGAAGTGCGCCTTGACCAGGCGCTCGGCCTCGGCCGGCTCGATGTCGCCGACGACGATCACGGCCATCAGGTCCGGCCGGTACCAGTCGCGGTAGAAGCGGCGCAGCGCTTCCGGCTGCGCGGTGCGGATCACGTCTTCCTTGCCGATCGGCTCGCGCAGCGCATAGCGCGAGCCGTTGTACAGCTTCGGCGCGAGCGCCTTGCGCAGGCGCTCCTGCGCGCCCTTGTGCAGGCGCGCTTCCTCGAGCACGATCGCGCGCTCCTTGTCGATGTCGTCCGCAGCCAGCGTGACGCCGTGCGCCCAGTCTTCCAGCACCGTGAAGGCCGTCTCCACGTTCTCCTTGCGGTCGGTCGGCACGGGGAGCATGTAGACCGTCTCGTCCAGGCCCGTGTAGGCGTTCAGGTCGGCGCCGAATTTCACGCCGATCGATTGCAGGTACGAGACCAGTTCCTGTTTCTTGAAGTGCGTGGAACCGTTGAAGGCGAGGTGTTCGACCATGTGGGCGAGACCCTGCTGGTCGTCGTCCTCGAGCACGGAGCCGGCCTTCACCACGAGCCGCAGCTCGACCCGGTGCTCGGGCTTGCCGTTCTTCTGGATGTAATAGGTCAGGCCGTTCGCCAGCTTGCCGACCTTGACCTGCGGCCCGACGGGAACGCGGGCGTTGAGGTCGACGGCGGCTGTGGCGGGCAGCAGCGTGGCCAGGGCAGCGGCGAGCACCGTGGCGCGAAACAGGAAGGGCATCCGGACATCCTTTGCGATCGTTATCAAGAACAGCGAGCTTAGCAAAGGAACATGCCCCATAAATACACGCATTGTCACGCGGACACGGTAATTGCCCTGACGAACCCGATAGACCGCACCGGCACGCCGAATGTCTTGCGGGAACGCACCCGATCCGGTTAAGGTAGGGACCGTCTCAATCCGACGCCATGCGGCGGATTGTTGTGTTAGCCTTTCTCGGCGGCAATCTCACTGAAAGGAGCGGCGTGGAATCCCAAGTCAAATCTTCCGTGCTGGACGCGATCGGCAACACGCCCGTCGTCAGGCTGGGCCGCCTGTTCCCCGGCTACGACGTGGTTGCGAAGCTCGAATACATGAATCCGGGCGGCAGCATCAAGGACCGCATGGTCCGGCACATGCTCAAGAGCCTGCCGGCCGGGACGGACCGCGTCGTCGAGAGCTCGTCCGGCAACACGGGCGCCGCGCTCGCGATGGCCAGTGCCGTGCTGGGCCTGCAATGCGACGTGACCGTGCCGCAAACCACGAGCATCGAAAAGATCAAGCGCATCCGCGCCTACGGGGCCGAGGTACACCTGTGCGCGCCGGACGACGGCCTCGACCCCGCGGCCGGTTACCAGGCCGTGGCCGAGCGCCTCGCGCAGGGCGACAACGTCCACCTCCTCGACCAGTACCGCTCCGCGCTGAACCGCGAAGCCCATTACCGCGACACGGGGCCGGAACTGTGGCGCCAGCTCGCGGGCGAGATCGACGTGTTCGTGTGCGGCATCGGCTCGGGCGGGACGATCTCCGGCATCGGCCGCTACCTGAAGGAACAGAAGCGGGACCTCGTCGTGCTCGGCGTGGAGCCCCGCAACTCGGCGTACCGCAAGCTCGTCACGGACACGCCCGCCGACGGGGAGTTCGCCAGCGTCGTCGAAGGCGTGGGCAAACGCCAGCCGTCCGGCAGCTTCGACCCCGCGATCGTCGACGACGTCGTGCAGGTGGCCGACGACGACGCGCTCGACTGGTGCCGCCGGCTGGCGGCGGAAGAGGGCATCCTGGCGGGCGGGTCCAGCGGCTGCGTCGCGGCCGGCATCGCGCACCTGCTACCGCGCCTCGCCGGCAAGCGTGTGGCGACCGTGTTCCCGGACTCCGGCGTGTACTATCTATCCAAGTACTTCTGATAACGGATCCGGACCGTGTCCGACCTCATCGCCCTGCTCGGTGCCCGCATTCCGGCCAACCTGGCGCCGTTCATGCTGGCCAGCGTCACGGCACCCGCCGTGCGCGGGGTGCCGCACGGCCCGGACGTCCTCGCGCGCCGGCTCGGCTGCCCCTGCGGCAGCTGGGAACTGAAATTGCGCACGGCGCGGCGGCGCGAGCGGCGCGGGCTGTTCGGCCGCAAGACGGTCGCGGCCCCCGTCGCGCCCGTGCACGCCGCGTGCCCCGTGTGCGGGCGCGAGGTGCTGTTGTTCGATCCGGCGCAGCACGGCTGGCATGGCCGTCATGGCGACGGCGTGCGGCCGCGCGCGGACGACGAGGGCTGGTTCGCCAATGCGGCGGGTGAAGTCGTGGTCGCGTACGCATACCGCGCAGAAGACGCGTACCGGGCGATGCTGGCCGACGGGTGCTCCGATCCGCAGGACTGGTTCGACTGCTTCGCCATCGTGTTCCGCGCGGCCGGCGCGCAGCCCGTGCTCGTGCTGGCCGAAGAACAGACGTAGGGTGGGCTCCCCGAGCCCACGGGCGCAGTGTGCAGATTGTCGGCGTGACGCGTGGGCACAGGGTGCCCACCCTACCGCCGCCCCGATAGATAGGCCACGCCCTCGGGCCCGTAACTCTCGCGATGCGGCTCGTCGCGGCGCAGGTGGAACACGTCGCCGGCCCGATAGATCTTGATCTCGCCGCCCGCGTGCAGGCGGATCTCGCCTTTCAGGATCAGCGCCTTCGCTTCGAACGGGTGCGCATGATCGGCCAGCGTGCCGTTCGGCGCGCGTTCGACGAGGACCGGGTCCGCATAACCTTCCGCTTTCAGCGCATCGAGGAATTCCTGTTGTTCCATGCTGGGCTCGCAAGTGTTCGGAGTTCGTGAACGCGGAGTGTATCACTGGTCCATGTCCACACTCATCCCTGTACGACGTTGCGCGACCGGACCGGCGCCCGTGATCACGATGTCGCGCGGGCGATGCGCGCGCGCCGGCCCTCGGCCACGCGGTAGCCGATCGCCAGCACGACGAGCCAGGCCGGAATCATCCACACCGAGACGCGCAGTTCCGGCGTCGCATACATGATCGCGACGATCCCGCCGAGATACAGCAGGCACGCCCAGTTCGTGAGCGGGTAGAGGGGGCTCGGAAACGCCGTGCGCTCGCCGGCGGCCTGCCTGGCGGCGCGGAAGCGCAGGTGCGACCAGCTGATCATCGCCCAGTTGATCAGCATGCCGGCGACGGCGAGACCCATCAGGAGGCCCAGCGCCTTGCCCGGCACGGCATAGTTGACCCCCACGCACAGCGCGGTGGCGACGGCGGACACGGCCAGCGACGCCAGCGGCACGCCCCGTTCGTTCACGCGCAGCAGCGCGCGCGGCGCGTGGCCCTGCACGGCGAGGCCGTACAGCATGCGGCTGTTCGAGTACACGCAGCTGTTGTAGACGGACAGCGCGGCCGTCAGCACGACGACGTTCAGCACGTGCGCGACGACGCCGGCGTCGAGCGCCTTGAAGATCAGCACGAACGGGCTGGCGCCGGGCACGATCTGGTCCCACGGGTACAGCGACAACAACACGGCCAGCGCGCCGACGTAGAACACGAGGATGCGCCACAGCGTCTGGTTCGTCGCGCGCGGGATCGAGCGGGACGGATCGGCCGCCTCGGCCGCCGTGATGCCGATGACCTCCAGGCCGCCGAACGAGAACATGATGATCGCCATCGACATCACGAGACCCTGGATGCCGTGGGCGAAGAAGCCGCCGTGCGTCCACAGGTTGCTGACGCCGGCCTGCGGTCCCGCCCCGCCGCTCGCGAGCAGGAACACGCCATAGACGATCATCGCGATGATGGCTGCCACCTTGATGACGGAAAACCAGAACTCGCTCTCGCCGAACGCGCGCACGTTGATGAGGCTGATGCCGTTCGCGAGCACGAAGCAGCCCAGCGCCGACACCCACGTCGGCACGCCCGGAAACCAGTACTGCACGTAGATGCCGACGGCGGACAGCTCGGCCATGCTGACGAGCACATACAGCACCCAGTAATTCCAGCCCGATACGAAGCCGGCGAAGCGGCCGCAGTATTTGTCGGCGAAGTGGCCGAACGAGCCGGCGACCGGTTCGTCGACCATCATCTCGGACAGCTGGCGCATGATCAGGAAGGCGACCAGGCCCGCGACCGCGTAGCCGAGCAGGACGGACGGACCGGCCAGCTTGACCGTTTCCGCGACGCCGAGGAACAGGCCGGTGCCGATGGCGCCGCCGAGGGCCATCAACTGGATGTGCCGGCTCTTGAGGCCGCGGTGGAGTGTGGTGTGGTCGGAAGCCATGGTGCCCGCTTGCTAAAAGACAAGGATTTTAAAGCAAACGGTGGCGGATGTGACCACGCGATCGCGAACTCGTACGCGAATATCGAGGCGCGATTTCGTCGTAAAAATATGGACTTGCAAAAACACGGCGGTTCGAGCAATCTTGAACCGGACTCGTCCCGGCATGGCGGATGTCTTCCCGCATGTATTTTATAAGCAGCTGGCCAGGAATATCATGATTCAACCATCAGACGCCGGATTTTCCGCGCTGTTTCACGCCCATCCAGTACCGATGTGGGTGTATGACCTCGAAACGTTCCGCTTCATGGCGGTCAATGCCGCGGCCATCGTCCATTACGGTTATTCGGAAGCGGAATTCCTGGCCATGACGCTCCGCGATATCCGTTTGCGCGAAGATCTCGAGCGGCTGGACGACAACCTGCGGCAGCCGCAGGTACCGAGTATCGAAAAGTCCGGCATCTGGCGGCATGTCAGGAAGGACGGCTCCGTCATTCATGTGGAAATCACGTCGCATCCCTTGTGGTTCGGAGAACGCGCGTGCAGGTTCGTCCTGGCCCACGACGTCACCGAGCGCCTGCTCGCGCAGGACAAGATCATGCGTCTCAGCCGGATCTACGCCGTGTCGAGCGGTGTCAATGCGGCGATCGCCCGGATCCACACGCGTGACGAGCTGTTCGACGAGGTCTGCCGGATCGCGGTGCACGTCGGCGCGTTCAAGACGGCATGGATCGGCGCGTTCGAGCCCGATGTGCTCGAGGGGCGTGTCGTGGCGTGGTGCGGCGGCGAACGGCGCAACGTCGACCGGGTGCACTTGACCTTACGCGCCGACAGTATCGATAGCGCAAGGCCAGCCTGCGTGGCGGCGCGCGAAGTGCGGGCGGTGATTTGCAATGACGTCGCGACGGACCCCGGGCTGGCGCCGCTGGCGAGGGAAATGCTCGAGGAAGGGCAGCGTGCCGTTGCCGCGCTGCCGCTGGCGCCGGCCGGTCGCGTCGACGCCGTGATGGTGTTCATTGCCGATACCGCCGGGTTCTTCGATGCGGAGGAACTCAAGCTCCTCGATGACCTGGTCGGTGACATCAACTTTGCATTGCAGTTCATCGACAACAAGGAGCGGCTCAGCTATCTGGCGTATTACGACGTGTTGACCGGACTGCCGAACGCCAGGCTGTTCGAGGACAGGCTCGGGCAATTCATCCACTCGGCGCAGGCGGGACAGCATGTCGGCACGATCCTGGTGAATATCGATCGGTTCACGCAATTGAACGACGCACTCGGACGCCACATGGGCGACGCCCTGCTCAAACAGGTCGCGCAGCGGCTGGACGAGGCGCTGCCGGGGGGTGTCAGCGTGGCGCGGATCGGTGGCGCCACGTTTGCGATCGCCGTCGCCGAACTGGCGCAGGACGCCGACCTCGAACATATCGTCGATGAGTTCATCCTGGCGACCATCAACCAGCATTTCCGGCTGGGGCCGCACGAAGCACGTGTCCAGGCGCGGGCCGGATTGGCGCTGTGTCCCCGCGATGGCGGCGATGCCGAAACCCTGCTCAAGCATGCGGAAGCGGCGCTGCAGAGCGCCAAGCGCCTGGGCGAACCTTATCTGTATTACTCGCCGGCGATGAACGCCTCCCACGCCGCCAGGCTCGCACTGGAATCGGAGCTGCTGCACGCGCTGGATGCGCAGGAATTCGTCGTGTATTACCAGCCACGGGTTGACCTCGTGAGTGGACGCGTCGTCAGCGCGGAAGCCCTGATTCGCTGGCGGCATCCACAGCGCGGACTGGTGTTTCCCGGCACCTTCATTCCGCTCGCGGAAGAGGTTGGGCTGATCGAGCCGATCGGCGACTGGGTTCTCGATACCGTCTGCGCCCAGCAGGCGCGCTGGCTGCAGGGGAAGATCGACGTCGTGCCGGTCGCGGTCAACCTGTCGGCGGCGCAGCTCAGGAATGGAAAATTCGTACAGGACGTGACGGATGCGCTGTCCAGGCACCAGCTGCCGGCCCACCATCTCGAATTCGAGCTGACGGAATCGATGGTGATGAACGACGTGGAGCTGGCCGCGGCGAATCTGCAGGCCTTGAAGGCGCTGGGTATCCAGTTGTCCCTGGACGATTTCGGCACCGGGCATTCTTCGCTCGCCCACCTGCAGCGTTTCCCGTTCGACGCGGTCAAGATCGATCGCGCGTTCATCCGCGACGTCAATGCCAATGCCGGGAATGCGGCGATCGCGACCGCGGTCATTGCGATGGCCCACAGCCTGCATTTACGCGTGGTCGCGGAAGGGGTCGAAACGGAAGGACAATTGCAATTCCTGCGCCGGCGCCGCTGCGACGAACTGCAGGGATTTTACTTCAGCGAGGCGGTGCCGGCCGCGCAATTCGAAACGATGCTCGTCGAAAAAACGCAGCTGACGCTCGGACCGCAGGTCGATGAAGATACGCTCCTGATCGTCGACGACGAACCCAACAACCTGTCGACGCTGAGGCGACTGCTGCGGCGCGAGGGATACCGCGTGTTGACGGCGAGCGGAGGGCAGGAGGGTCTCAACCTGCTTGCCCTGAACAAGGTGCAGGTCATCATTTGCGACCAGCGCATGCCCAACATGTCGGGAACCCAGTTCATGCGGATCGTCAGGGAGCTCTATCCGGATACGATACGCATCATCCTGTCGGGATTTACCGATCTCGCGGCGGTGACGGACAGCGTCAACCAGGGGGAACTCTTCAAGTTCATGACCAAGCCATGGGACGATGGCGAACTGGTCAGAAATATTCGCGACGCGTTCCGGCTCCACCGGCAACGCAACGGCTAGGCCGCCGCCGGGCGGGTTCGGAGGCGGCCCCGGTATCCGATCAGACGCCGTGCGGCAGCCCGAGGTTGCGATTCGCCGGCACGGCGATGTCGATCAGCTTCGGCTGCGGCAGGTTCAACCCGTCCATCAGCGTCACGAAATCCTCGCGCGACCGCCCCGACACACGCGCGTTGTGCGCCTTCTCCCAGCCGATCGTCGACACCGACTGGCCCCTGTAGTCATGCCCCGGCCACACGCGCGTCGCATCCGGCAGTGCGAACAGCTTGCGCGTGATGCTGTCGTACAGCGCCGCCGCGCTGCCGCCCTGGAAATCGGTGCGGCCGCAGCCGTCGATCAGCAGCGTATCGCCCGTGAACACATTGCCGCGCCAGACGTAGCACATGCTGCCCGCCGTGTGGCCGGGCGTGTGGATCACGGCGATCGTCTCGGCGGCGCCGAAGCGGACGATGTCGCCGTCCTGCAGCTGCACTTCGGCGGGCGGGATGCCGCAGCCGCTCGGCACGGCGGCACGCGCGCCCGTCAGCTGGCGCAGGCGGCCGGCGGAGGTCACGTGGTCGGCGTGGGCGTGCGTCTCGAGGATGTATTCGAGGCGCAGGCCCAGGCGCTGCAGGTGGGCGAGGTCGCGTTCGACGTGCTGGTCGACTGGGTCGATGATGACCGCGGCGTCACTGCCGGGCGCGGCGAGGATGTACGTGAAGGTCGACGACGCGGCGTCGAACAACTGGATCGGATTGTTGTGCATTCATTCTCCCGAAGGGCCGGCCGCGGCGCGGGTACCGCCGCGTTGGGCCTCGATGCCGGCGCGGATACGCTCGGCCACTTCGAATATTGCCATGCCGGCCACCATCGCCGCAACGAACAGGAGGGTGGACCGTCCGCCGACGGCCAGCGCCGTCAGCGCCGGACCGGGGCAATAACCGACGAGGCCCCAGCCGACGCCGAACGTGATGCTGCCCAGGACGAGCGGCGCGTCGATGCGGCCCGCGCCCGGCACGCGGATTTGGCTCCCGAACAGCGGCCGCACGCGCGTGCGGGCGAAGCGGAAGGCGAGGGCGGCGACGAGGATGGCCCCGAGCATCACGAACACCAGCGACGGGTCCCAGGTGCCGCTCACGTCGAGGAAGGCGAGCACCTTGGCGGGATTGCTCATGCCGGACAGGATCAGGCCCCCGCCGAACAGCAGGCCGGCGAGGAAGGCGGTAACGAGATTCATGAAAGATTCCTCAGCGCCCGAGCACGTGGCGCACGATGAATACGGTGACGACACCGGCCGCCATGAAGCAGGCCGTGGCCAGCAGCGAGCGGGGCGACAGGCGCGCGATGCCGCACACGCCGTGGCCGCTCGTGCAGCCGTTGCCGAAGCGGGTGCCGATCCCCACGAGCAGGCCGCCCACGGCGAGCAGCGCCGGGGAATGGTCGATCTGCGCCGGCGGCATCGCGCGCATGCTCAGCCACACGAGCGGCGCGGCGAACAGGCCGAGAATAAACGTGACGCGCCACGCAATATCGCCGCGGCTGGGTCGCAGCAGGCCGCCGACGATGCCGCTGATGCCGGCGACGCGGCCATTGGCCAGCAGGAGCAGGGCCGTGGCCAGGCCGATCAGTATGCCACCCGCGAGCGATGCCCACGGGGTGAAATGGAGCCAGTCGATCCGCATGATCAGTCCTCCTTCGGACAATACAGCTGGTATAACAACCGCAGCACAGCCAGCGCTTCCGGGCTCGCCACGCTGTAGAAAATCTGCTTGCCGTCGCGCCGCGTGGCGACGAGGCCTTCCTGGCGCAGCACCGCCAGCTGCTGCGACAGCGTGGGCTGGCGGATGTCGAGCGCCGCTTCCAGCGCGCCGACGGGCTGCTCGCCCTGCGTGAGCTGGCACAGCAGCAGCAGGCGATCCGGATTCGCGAGCGCCTTCAGCAGGCCGCCGGCCTGGGCCGCGGCGACGCGCATGGCGTCCGGCGGGAGAGTCGTGACGGTGTCCATGCACTCATTCTATAAAACTACAATCTATAAATCAATAGATTATTTGCTCGGCGGCTGGGGCTGGCTGTCCACCACGCCCGGCATGTCCTGCGTCTGGCGCGGGAACTTGCCCTTCAGTGCGTCGACGCCGCCCTGCGGATGTGCGAGCGGTTTCAGGTCGGCGCGCGACTTGCGCCGGTCGCCGGTGTGGATCTTCATGCGGGTATCGCGCTCCTCGAGCATGTTGGGCAGCAGCTCGCCGTCCCGGTTGAACGACCACGCGAGCATCGGCGCACCCAGCGGCAGGGCGTCGCCGGGCTTGCCGTTGGCGCCCGTGTTCCACACGTGCCACGTCTTGCCGTAGCTGTTCATCTTCTTTTTCATCAGCGCGTGTTCGGCCGCCTCGGGCAGGCCGGGCGCGATCAGCTGGCCGCCGAGGATCTCGCCGTTGTGCGGATGCCAGTACTGGCGCTCGTCCGGCGGCAGCCTGCCGTACAGCTTTTCCGAGATGATGTATTCGATGCCGTTCAGGTTGGCCGTGCGCGTATTGCCGTCGAACAGGGCGCATTGCGCGAAGTCCTCGTTGACCTGGCGGCAGAAGTGGTGGGCCTCGACCTGCATCTCCGGATGGTCCTTCATCGGATGAAAGCCGTTCAGGTAGATGTCGAACCCGGCCAGCGGCGCGTTGCCCTGCAAGAGTTTCGCGCCCGCTTCGAGCGCGCGCGTGTCGCCGGCCTTCGGGGCGCCGGCGGGCTGCGGGTGCTGGGCGGCGGCCACGGTAGCGAACAGGCAGCCGGCCATGCCGGCGACGGTATGCAGCTTCATTGGAACCTCCTTGGTGGATAGGATCGTGAAACAGGCCGCCGGTTCCGCCCGCGTCAGGTGCGCGCCGGCGGCGCAGGCAGATGAAAAGCCAGCAGCCGGTCGATGCGGTTGCCGTCCATGTCGACCACTTCGAACCGCCAGCCTTCCCAGTCCAGCCGGTCGCCCGCGCGGGGAATCACGGCGAGCTGGTACAGCATGAAGCCGGCCAGCGTGTGGTAGGCGCCGCTGTCCTCGTCGGGGAAGTCGATGTCGGCGCCCGTGAGGTAGCGGAAGCGGTCGAGCACCATGCCGCCGTCGACGAACCAGCTGCCGTCGTCGCGCCGGACGGCGTCCGGCTGGCCGTGGTCGCTCGTCGGCGTGACGTCGCCCACGAGCGCGCTCATCACGTCGGTCAGCGTGATCATGCCCTGGATGTCGCCGTATTCGTCCACGATCATCGCCAGCTCGGCGCGGTGCTGCCTCAATTGTTCCAGCAGGTCGATGGCGCTGCTCGATTCGGGCAGGTACAAGATCGTCTCCAGGGCGGCCTCGATGTCGATGCCGGCCAGCGACTGCGTGCGGATCGCCTGGCCGAACAGGTTGCGCGCACGCACGATGCCGAGCACCTGCGAGCGGTCGCCGCGGTACACGGGGAAGCGGCTGTACGGCGATTCCGCGATGCGCGCGAGGTTGCGTTCCAGCGGCTGGTCGAGGTCGAGGAATTCCAGGTCGACCCGGGGCGTCATCAGCGCGCGCAGGTGCCAGTCGTCGAGCCGCAGGGCGCGCGCGGCGATGTCGTACTCCGCCTTCTCGAACACACCCGCGTCCGTGCTTTCCTTGATCATGCCCGTGACGTCTTCCTCGGTCGGCGTCTCGTCCTTGTGGTGGTGCATGCCGAGCAGGCGCATGATCCCGTCCGTCGTCATCGCGAGCAGCCGCACGAACGGATGCGCGAGACGGGCCATGAATTGCAGCGGGCGCGCGATCATGGCCGCCATCGTTTCCGGATACAGGATCGCGATGCGCTTGGGCACGAGCTCGCCCAGCACGATCGAAAAGAACGTGATGCCGGCCACGACGATCGCGAGCGCGGCGAGCCGCGCATAGCCGTCCGGCACGCCCAGCCCGGCGAGCGCCGGCGTCAGGCGCGCCGTGAGCGACGCTTCGCCGAACGCGCCGTTGAAGATGCCGATGAGGGTGATGCCCACCTGCACGGTGGAGAGGAAGCGGCTCGGATCGTCATGCAGGTCGAGCGCGGTACCGGCGCCGCGCCGGCCCTCGTCGGCCATCTTTTCCAGGCGCAGGCGCTTGGCGGACACCACGGCGAGCTCCGACATGGAGAACACGCCGTTGAGCAGGATGAGGGCGAGGATGATGACGATGTCGACCATGCGGGTCCCGGGTGAGATGACGGATTAATCATCGCACGAGGGAATTGAACAAGGTCGCACAGAAGCTCGCGTCGTTCCCGCGAAAGCGGGAACGACGGGTTATCGCTTTGCCGGATTGAAATGCTTGGCAATCCCCGCCCAGCAGTCCTGGTAATTTCCCTGCAACTGCGGCGACTGCAGCGCATACGGCGTCGCCACCAGCGGATTGCGCGTCTCGAACATGAACGCCATCGTGTCCGTCACCTTGTGCGGCCGGCTCGTGTCCGCGCTGCTCGCCTTGTCGAACGTGGCCGCGTCCGGACCGTGCCCGCTCATGCAGTTGTGCAGGCTCGCGCCGCCGGGGACGAAACCTTCCGCCTTCGCATCGTAGGCGCCGTGCACGAGGCCCATGAATTCGCTCGCGACATTGCGGTGGAACCAGGGCGGGCGGAACGTGTCCTCGCCGGCCAGCCAGCGCGGCGGGAAGATCACGAAATCCAGCGTGTCGACGCCCGGCGTGTCGGACGGCGCCTGCAGCACGAGGAAGATCGACGGGTCCGGGTGGTCGTAGCTGATCGAGCCGATCGTGTTGAAATGGCGCAGGTCGTATTTGTACGGTGCGTAGTTGCCGTGCCAGGCCACGACGTCCAGCGGCGAATGGTGGATGCCCGCGCGCCACAGGTTGCCGCCGAATTTCGCGACGAGCTCGAAATCGCCCTCGACGTCTTCGTAGCGGGCGACCGGCGTCAGGAAATCGCGCGGGTTGGCGAGGCCGTTCGAGCCGATCGGACCCAGGTCCGGCAGGCGCAGCAGGGCGCCGAAGTTCTCGCAGACATAGCCCCGTGCCGCGCCGTCCGGCAGGTCGATGGCAAATCGCACGCCGCGCGGGATGACGGCGATTTCCTGCGGCTCGACGTCGACCAGGCCGAATTCCGTGGCGATGGCGAGGCGCCCCTGCTGCGGCACGACCAGCAGCTCGCCGTCGGCCGAATAGAAATAGCGCCCGCGCATCGAGCGGTTCGCGGCGTAGAGGTAGATCGCGCAGCCGGACATCGCGGCCGGCGAGCCGTTGCCGGCCATCGTCACGAGGCCGTCGACGAAATCGGTGGGCGCGTCCGGCATCGGCAGCGGGCTCCAGCGCATCTGGTTCGGCGACGCCGCCACGCCGTCGAAGCCGGCGGCGATGCGGCCATTGCCCATCGCCTCGAACGGCCCGTGCATCGCGGCCGGGCGGATGCGGTACAGCCACGAGCGGCGGTTGTGGCTGCGCGGCGCCGTGAACGCCGTGCCAGACAATTGTTCCGCGTACAGACCATAAGCGACGCGCTGCGGCGAATTGCGGTGCGCCGGCAGTGCGCCGGGCAGGGCCTCCGTCGCGAATTCGTTGGCGAAGCCGGACATGTAGCGGTCGGATGAAGCGGTCAAGGGTCTCTCCAGATTGCGTGGTGTTTACGACACTCTAGAGGAGCGCGGCCGGTTTTACGAGATGAATACAAAAATGTAGACTATTTAGACCGTCAATAACCCTATCTCCCGCATGATCGAACCCTCTAGCATCGACCTGAATCTGTTATCGGTATTTCAGGAGGTCTACCGCGAACGCCAGATCTCGGCCGCCGCAAGGCGTCTGGGCCTGACGCAATCGGCCGTTAGCAATGCGCTGGCCCGGCTGCGGCGCACGTTCGGCGACGAGCTGTTCGTGCGCACGGCGCACGGTATGCAGCCCACCCCGCTCGCGCAGCAGATGGCCGAGCCGATCGGCGCCGCGATGGCCCAGGTGGCACTGGCCCTGTCGCAGCGCAGCCGCTTCGACCCGGCCACGAGCGCCCGCCGCTTCACGCTGGCGATGACGGACGTGGGCGAGGTGTATTTCATGCCAGTACTGATCGAGCGCTGCCGCACGGTGGCGCCGAACGTCGAGATCGCGTCGCTGCGGGCGAACGGGCTGACCCTGAAGGACGATATGGAGACGGGCAGGGTGGACCTGGCGATCGGCGCGTTCGAGGACGTGTCGGACGCGCTGTACCACCGCGCGCTGTTCCGCCAGCCGTTCGTGAGCATGTTCCGCAAGGACCATCCGCTGGCGAAGGGCAAGGTGGACCTGGAGCGGTTCGTGGCGGCGCCGCACCTGATCGTCGATGCCGCCCAGAGTCCTTACGACCGCATCAATGGATTGCTGGAAAAGGCCGGGGTGACGGCCGGGGCCCGGTTCCGGGTGCCGCATTTCACCGCGGTGCCGTACATCGTCAGCACGAGCGAGCTGGTGGTGACGGTGCCGCAAAAACTGGCCGAAAGCGCGGCAAGCCCGTTCGGCCTGAAGTGGATCGAGCCGCCGCTCGCCCTGCCGGCGTTGCAGACCAACGTCTTCTGGCACCGGCGCTTCAACCACGATCCCGGCATCCAGTGGCTGCGGGGACTGATTGGCGACGTGTTCGCGGAATGACGGGCGAACGCGCCGGGAGGCGCGAACATTTTAATGAAAAGAGGAATAGACAATGGCCGACCTGTTTGACAATCCGATGGGGCTGATGGGCTTCGAGTTCGTGGAATTCGCGTCGCCCACCCCGGGCGTGCTGGAGCCCGTGTTCGAAGCGCTGGGCTTCACCAAAGTGGCCGTGCACCGCTCGAAGGACGTCGTGCTGTACCGCCAGGGCGACATCAACTTCATCGTCAACAACGAGCCGAAAAGCGCCGCCTATTACTTCGCGGCCGAGCACGGCCCGTCGGCCTGCGGCATGGCCTTCCGCGTCCAGAACGCCCATAAAGCCTACGCGCGCGCGCTCGAGCTGGGCGCCCAGCCGCTGGACATCCCGACCGGGCCGATGGAGCTACGCCTGCCCGCCATCAAGGGCATCGGCGGCGCGCCGCTGTACCTGATCGACCGCTTCGAAGACGGTAAATCGATCTATGACATCGACTTCGAATGGATCGACGGCACGGAACGCCACCCGGCCGGTCACGGCCTGAAGCTCATCGACCACCTCACGCACAACGTCTACCGCGGCCGCATGTCGTACTGGGCCGGTTTCTACGAGAAGCTGTTCAACTTCCGCGAGATCCGCTACTTCGACATCAAGGGCGAGTACACGGGCCTGACCTCGAAGGCGATGACGGCACCGGACGGCATGATCCGCATCCCGCTGAACGAGGAGGGCAAGGCGGGCGGCGGCCAGATCGAGGAATTCCTGCTCAAGTACAACGGCGAAGGCATCCAGCACATCGCGCTGCTCACGGACGATATCTTCTCGACCGTCGACGGCCTGCGCGCCGCGGGCGTGCCGCTGATGACCGCGCCGCCGGCCACCTATTACGAGATGCTGGAAACGCGCCTGCCCGGCCACGGCCAGGACGTCGAGGCGCTGAAGGCGCGCGGCCTGCTCGTCGACGGCACGACCGAAGGGGGCACGCAACGCCTGCTGCTGCAGATCTTCTCGGAAACGCAGCTGGGTCCCGTGTTCTTCGAATTCATCCAGCGCAAGGGCGACGAGGGCTTTGGCGAAGGTAACTTCAAGGCGTTGTTCGAGTCGATCGAGCGCGACCAGTTGCGCCGTGGGGCGCTGAAGACCGCCGCCTGATTCGTGACCGGCATGGTGGGCTCGGGGAACCCACCTACGATCGGTTACGGTAGCGGCACGCGGACAAGAAATCAAACATTTTCAAGGTGTTAAGCGATTTTTGCGAACACCTGTGCACTTCATTTCCAGACAAATACCGGAGTGTTGCGCGCACGTCTCATTCGCCCGTTTCCCACAGATTTTCTCATCGGTTTGTAACCAAAAGCCACAAGCTCGGCACTAGAATTTCCGTACGGCATCAATACCTACTGAAATTCAACCACAAACCATGACTACCCGGCGCCTTGCTCCGTTAACCTTCCTGCTGCTGGCCGCGGCTTCGTGCGCGCACGCCGGCGAATCCGGCGCGCCGCTGACGGCGGAGGTACCCGCCGACGACCCGCTGAGCGCCACCGTCGCCGTCAGCTCGCAATACGTCTCGCGCGGCATCCGCCAGACGTGGGGCGGCCCCGCAGCGATGGCCGGCATCGACTATGCGCATCCGAGCGGCTGGTCGGCCGGCACGTCCGTCGTCAACGTCAGCGACAGGTTCATCGAGAGCGGCACCGTCGAATGGGACCTGTACGGCGGCTACAGCGGCAGCGCGGGTCCCGTCGGCTGGTCCGCGATGGTCTACTGGTACAAATACCCGGGCGCGCGCATCAGCGCGACGGACACGTCGTTCGACTACGGCGAGCTGGCGGCCGGCGTGGCCTGGAAATCGCTGTACGCCCGCTACAACTACACGTTCAGCCGCGACTTCTTCGGCATCGCGAATGCCCGCGGCACCGGCTACCTGGACGTCGGCGCCGACCAGCCCCTGACGAAGTCGCTGACCCTGAACCTGCATGCCGGCGACGGCCGCGTGGCCGGCAGCGGCAACGGTATCTGGGACTGGCGCGACCTGAAGGCCGGCCTGACGCACAAGCTCGAAGACGGCTGGACCGTTGCCCTGAACTACACCCGTGCCATCGGTGCGACCGGCACCTACAACGGCTACACGACGGGCGTGCCGCGCCGCGACGGCCGCCTGGCCGTGGCGAACGTCGCGCGCCGCGCCGTCGTGTTGTCGCTGACCCGCAAATTTTGAATCGAGGAGAAACAATGCGTCGCAACCCCCTGTCGTCTCTCTCGCTGACCGCGAAGATCTGCGCGACGGCCACTACGCTCGTGGTGCTGAGCCTCGCGGTCACGTCGGCCGTCATCGCCGTGCGCAGCAGCGGCACCGCCGAGGACGCGAGCATGCACCAGGCCCGCACGTCCGCGCGCGAAGCCGCCGCCGCCGTGCAGGCGCAGATCGGTACCAAGCTGGGCGCCGTCACCAACCTTGCCGCCGCGATGAGCGCGCTGCGCGAAGCGGACATCGCGCCGTCGCGCCCGCAGGTGTCCGCGATGACACAAGGCATGCTGCGCAGTTTTGGCGACCTGATCGGTGGTGCCGTGACCTGGGAGCCGGACGCGCTGGACGGCAAGGACGCCGACTTCGCGGGCAAGGCGCCGGAATATGACGCGACCGGCCGCTACATGCCGTACTACACGCGCAACCCGGACGGCACGCTGCACGTGGAACCGATCGTGTTCCCGACCACCCCGGGCGCGAACGACTGGTACGACATCCCCAAGGCCACGCGCAAGGTATTCTTCACCGAGCCGTACGGATATGCCGTCAACGGCAAGAACATCATGATGGCGTCGCTGGTGGCGCCGATCCTCGTCAAGGGCGAGTTCCGCGGCGTGGCCAGCGCCGACTTCCAGCTTACGCACCTGGGCGAGATCCTCGGCAAGATCAAGGTCATCGATGGCGGCGGCTTGTCGCTCGTCTCCAACGGCGGCCTGTATGCGAGCCACCCGGATACGAGCCGGAACGGCAAGAAGGCCGACGACCTGCCGCCCGCCGCGCTCGCGGCCGTGCGCGCCGGCCAGACCTATGAATACATCGACACGGCCGGCGTCGTGCACCTGCTGCAGCCGCTGCGCCTCCACCCGGACCTCGCGCCGTGGGCCGTCAAGCTGTCGTTCCCGCGCGCTGTCGCCACGGCCAGCGCGCGCCTGCTGATGGGCTATTCGCTGTTCGCGTCGCTGGTCTGCGCGATCGTCGCGGCCATCGTGATGGTGACCGTGCAGCGCCGCCTGACCCGCCCGTTGCGCGTCCTCGGCGCCACCATGACGGACCTCGCCAGCGGCAACGCCGACCTGAACGCCCGCCTGGACGCGAAGGGCACCGACGAGCTGGCACGGATCGCCGCCGGTTTCAACGGCTTCGTCACCAAGATCCAGGAAGTGCTGGTGCAGGTGCGCGCGAGCGCCGGCAGCGTCGCGGCCGCGAGCGTCGAGATCAGCCAGGGCAACATGGACCTGTCCGGCCGCACCGAGCAGCAGGCCGGCGCGCTGGAAGAGACGGCGGCTTCGATGGAACAGCTCACGTCGACCGTCGGGCAGAACGCCGACAATGCGCGCCAGGCCAACCTGCTCGCGCTCTCCGCGTCGGAGACGGCCCGCCGCGGCGGCGCCGTCGTCGCCGAAGTCGTGGAGACGATGGCCGCGATCGACACCGCGTCGCGCAAGGTCGTCGACATCATCGGCGTGATCGACAGCATCGCGTTCCAGACCAATATCCTCGCACTGAATGCGGCCGTCGAGGCGGCACGTGCGGGCGAGCAGGGCCGCGGTTTCGCCGTCGTCGCGTCGGAAGTGCGGGGGCTGGCCCAGCGCAGCGCGGCCGCCGCGAAGGAGATCAAGGCCCTGATCGGCGATGCGTCCGGCAAGGTGGAAGCGGGCAGCGCGCTCGTGCGGGACGCCGGCCGCACGATGGACGACGTCGTGTCCAGCGTGCGCCGCGTGAGCGACATCGTGGCCGAAATTTCGGCCGCCAGCGCGGAGCAGAGCACGGGCATCGGCCAGGTCAACCAGGCCATCGTGCAGATGGACGGCACGACACAGCAGAACGCCGCCCTCGTCGAAGAGGCGGCCGCCGCGGCGGACAGCCTGCAGCAGCAGGCGGACCTGCTCGTGTCGCTGGTGGGCCAGTTCAAGCTCGAGGGCGCGGCGCCGGCGCCGGTGCGTCCGGCCGTCGCCGCGCGGGGGGGGCCGCTGAAGGCGCTGGCCGCCGCGTAAACGTTCACGTTGGGCTACACTTCCGGATCCACGATCCGGAGGAGACCCATGCATACGACAGCAGCGCACAACGCCGCACGTCATTTCCTGGCCGCCATCGCCTGCGGCCTCGCCATCGCGGGCGCCGCTACCGCCGCCCAGCCGGCCGTGTCGAGAGCGGGCATCCCCGCCTTCGACGAGGCGATGCTGTCCCCCGACTACTGGATCCGGCGCGCACCCGGGCCGGACGCCGTGCTGCTGGACGCCCGCGCCACCGCCGCGCAGCGGGCCGCCGCGTACGCGCCCGGCGGCGGCTTCGTCGACGTCCGCAAGCTGCCCGCGACCCTCACGCGCGGCCAGGTGCTCGACTGGATCCGCGGCGCGGAACAGCAGACGCCCGTCAAGGTCGCGGTCGACGCCGCCGGCCATCCCGTCGGGCCGGACACCCTGCAGACCCTCCGCGACGCCACGGCCGCCGGGCAGGTCCCGGTGACGGCGCCGGCCCGCTACGGCCTCGCGGTACGCCGCGCGGCACTGCGCACCTACCCGAGCGACCGCGTGTTCTACGCGAGCCTCGACCAACCCGATTTCGAAAGCCTCACGGCCGGCACCCTGTTCCCGGGCGAGCCCGTGCTCGTCGCGCACGCGAGCGCGGACGGCCGCTGGCTGCTCGCCGTGACGACGCAGGGCCCGGCGTGGGTGCACGCCGACGACATCGCCATCGGCACGGCGGATGCGGTGTTCGGCTACGCGGCGCTGCCGCCTGGCCGCGTCGTCACGGGCGACCATGTGGCCACGGTCCACACGCGCGAGCTGCCTGCCGTGTCGCAGCTGGATCTCGACATGGGCGTGGCCCTGCCGCGCGCCGACGTGCCGCCCGACCAGCCGGTCAACGGCGCGAGTCCGTACGCATCGTGGCCCGTGCTGCTGCCCGTGCGCCAGGCCGACGGCTCGCTCGCGATCCGGCCGGCGCTGATTCGCCGCAGCGCCGATACGGCGCCGGGCTATTTGCCGCTCACGCGCGCGAACATCATCCGGCAGTCGTTCAAGCTGCTCGGCGAACGTTACGGGTGGGGCCACCAGTTCGACGCGCGCGATTGCAGCGGCTTGATCGCCGAGACCTACCGCACCATGGGCCTGCTGCTGCAGCACAGTTCCGGGCTGCAGGGGACGTCGACGGCGCTGAAACACCGCGCGTTCACGGCGGCCGACACCCACGAAACGCGCGTAAAAGCGGTGCGGGAGGCGCAGGTGGGCGACCTCGTCGTCGTGCCGGGCCACGTGCTGATGATCATCGGCCACGTGAACGGCGCGCCGTACGTGATCCAGGACGTGCCGTATGCCGTCTTCAAGGATCCGGCGACCGGCGCGCTGCGCAGGACGAAGCTGAACCAGGTCTCCGTCACGCCGCTGCTGTCGCTGTACGCCGACGACGAGAAGACGTATGTGGATGCGATGACGAGCCTCGTGCAGCCGACGCGGCGCTGAGCCGGATGCTATCCTTCGGGGAACCCAGATCGAAGGAGGTCGCTTGCTGATCGCGTTTGCCGTACTGCTCGTTTTCCAGTGCCTGGGAGAGGGGCTCGTTTTCCTGCTCCGGCTCCCGGTGCCGGGTCCGGTGGCCGGCATGCTGCTGTTGCTGGTGGCGCTCGTCGCGTTCCCGCGCCTGCACGACACCGTGGAGGCGGGCGCGAACGAGTTGCTGCGCCATCTGTCGCTGCTGTTCGTGCCGGCGGGCGTGGGCATCATCGTCGCCGCGGCGAGCGGCAGCGGGCACTGGCTCGCGATCTGCGCGGCCGTCGTCGGCAGCACCCTGCTGACCCTTGCCGTAACGGCGCTCGTGCTGCGCGCGCTCACGCCCGCCCACAAGAACGGGGAGGGCCGCGATGTTTAATGTCGAGGAATTCACCCACTTCTGGGTCTACCTGTCCGCGTCGCCGCTGCTGGGCCTCACGGTCACGCTGTGCGCCTACGTGTGCGCGCAATGGGTCTATGCACGCTGCGGTTTTTCGCCGCTCGCCAATCCCGTCGCCATCGCGATCGCCCTCGTGAGCCTCGTGCTCGCGGCCAGCGGCATGTCGTACCAGCGCTATTTCGCCGGTGCGCAGTTCGTCCACTTCCTGCTCGGTCCCGCCACCGTCGCCCTCGCCGTGCCGCTCGCGCGCCAGATGCCGCGCCTGCGCCGCAGCCTGTTCCCGCTCGCGTGCGCGCTGGTGTCCGGGTGCGTGACGGCCATCGTCAGCGCGGTCGGCATCGCCGTGCTGATGGGCGCATCGCCCGAACTGGCGCGCTCGCTGGGCCCGAAGTCGGCCACGACGCCCATCGCGATGGCCGTGTCCGAGCACCTGGGCGGCGTGCCGGCGCTGACGGCCGTCCTCGTGATCGGCACGGGCATCTTCGGCGCCGTGACGGCGCGCTTCCTGATGAACGCCTTGCGCATCGATTCGCATGCGGCGCGCGGCCTCGCGCTCGGTGTCGCGTCGCACGGCATCGGGACCGCACGCGCGTTCCAGGTCAGTCCGGAGATGGGCGCGTACGCGGGCCTCGGCATGGGCATCAACGGCGTGCTCACGGCGCTGTTGGCGCCGTGGCTCGTGCCCTTGCTGCTGCGCTGGATGGGTCAGTAAGCGAAGAAGCCCGCAACCACGCGCGGACGCGATTGCGGGCGAGGCAGGCGCGCGGAACGCCATGCCGGGGGAGCGCAGGCGGCTTGCGCCGCTGCGGAAAAGGGTCAGGCGTGCGACGGCTTACGGCTAAAGGCGCGGGCCGCGAACAGGGCGCTGGCCACGCCGACGACGATGGCGGCCGTGCTGCCCGAGAAGCCGACGGCCGTGTTGGCCGCGATCTTGCCGGCCTTCGGCGTCACCAGTTCCAGGCGGCGCTTCGTCATCTGCGCGCCCAGCTCGGACAGGCGGTCCTTGCTGAGCGTCTGCTCGGCTTCCGGCAGCAGCACGGTTTCCTCGTCGGCCACGTGGTGCTGCACGTCGCGCATCAGTTCGAACACGAGTTCGTCGTGGCGCGGCGACTTCGGATCCGTGCGGCGCAGCTCCGCAATGACGGCGCGCATTTCGTCATGTTCCGGCTCGCTCTTGTCCATCACCTTCTGGTCGTGGGCGCGCGGGCGCATGACGGGATAGAAGATTTCCTCCTCCAGCGTCGCGTGGATTTCCAGCGCGTCGCAGATCGTCTCCGCCAGCGCTTTCTTGACGCTGGGGCGCTTGTCGCGGGTGTACTGGTGGAACGTCACCATCACGTGCGAGTGATCGAAGCGGATCATGTCGGTGATGGAAGGACTCAGTTTATTCAGGGAAAACATGATCGTCTCCTGTTGGCTGTGGGGTAGCGATAAATCCATGTTAGTGCCGACGCTAGAGCTCCCGCGTAGGAGGGCGCCGCACTGTCTTGTCGGCGGATGACGCACGGGCCGCCCGGCCCAGACTGGCAATCTTCGACTGTTTCCACGTGTTCAGAATCTCGCGCGACTCGACAGGATGTCGCCTCCAATCCTACACAGACACGGCTTGGTTTCTGATTACTCGGCGCCGCAACGCTGCCAAGATGGCATCGACCGGTCGCGCTACGGCGCTTCCGTTTGTCCGCGCGGTAATGCAGGACGCGTTCCGCGCGGCCATCCAATCACACACTGGAGGAATCGGAATGTTTGCACATAACAAACGCCTGCAGTACACCGTGCGTGTCAGTGAACCAAATCCGGGGCTGGCCAACCTGATGCTCGAACAGTTCGGCGGCCCGCAGGGCGAACTGGCCGCGGCCATGCGTTACTTCACGCAGGCCGTCAGCGAAGACGATCCGGGCCGCAAGGACATGCTGTTCGACATCGCGACGGAAGAGTTGAGCCACCTCGAGGTGATCGGCCACATCGTCGCCATGCTCAACAAGGGCGCCAAGGGCGACCTGGCCGAAGCCGTCGACAGCGAAGCGGACCTGTACAAGAAGATCCACGGTGCGGGCAACGACAGCCACGTGACCCAGGTGCTGTACGGCGCCGGCACGCCGCTGGTCAATTCGGCCGGCGTGCCGTGGACGGCCGCGTACATCGACACGATCGGCGAGCCGACCGCCGACCTGCGCTCCAACATCGCCGCCGAGGCGCGCGCCAAGATCGTCTACGAGCGCCTGATCGCGCTGACCGACGACCCGGGCGTGAAGGAAGCGCTGGGCTTCCTGATGACGCGCGAGATCGCGCACCAGAAGTCGTTCGAGAAGGCGCTGTACTCGATCCAGCCGAACTTCCCGTCCGGGAAGATGCCGGGCGACCCGCGCTTCGCCAACACCTACTTCAACATGTCGCAGGGCCCGGGCGAGATGCGCGGCTCCTGGAACCAGGGCGAGAACTGGGACTTCGTGACGGACCGCGAAAAGCAGATGGCCGTCGACGGCGGCACGGGCGAGGCCGAAGTCAGGCTGCCGGCCAAGAACGTCGACGTGCTCAAGCAGATGGCCGAGCGCACCATGTCCGACCCGAATGTCGACCCGACGACCGGTGCCGAACTCGGGATGGGGAACCAGACCCTCGCTGACGGCATGACCGTGCAGCCGGGTGCGCAGCCGAGCCCGGGGGCGCCGAAGCTTCACTAAGCCGTCGTCGTCGCGCAGGCGGGGACCCAAGTTTCGCGGCTCTGCCGAGGAAATTGGGCTCCCGCCTGCGCAGGAGCGACGGTGTGTTCATCTCCAACACCGAGCCCGTGCATGGAATCACCCCTGACCAAACCCGCCTCACTCTCCTGGATGCTGCGCCCCCGCCGCCTCGCCGGCTGCGCCGTCTGCCTCCTCGGCTGCGCCGTCCTGATCTTCACGGGCTTCGGCTACCTCGCCGGCGTGCTGCAGGACGTGCCCCACGTGCGCGGCGCCCTGGTCGGCGGTGCGACGGCCGCCGCCGCGACGGCGCTCGGCACCTTGCCCATCCTGCTGTCACAGAATTTTTCGAACCGCACCTACGACTGCTTCCTCGGCTTCGGCGGCGGCGTCATGCTCGGCGCGACCGCGTTCTCGCTCGTGATCCCCGCGCTGGCTGCGGCGAAGACGGGTGGCGCCGGCAACTGGGGCGCGAGCCTGTCCGTCGGTGCCGGCATCATGGCCGGGGCGGCGCTGCTGCTCGTCCTCGACCGCTGCATGTCGACCGACGGGATTCTGGCGCATGACGATCCCCGCACGGCGCACTCCCTGAAGCGCGCCTGGATGTTCGTGTGGGCCGTCGCGCTGCACAACCTGCCGGAAGGCCTCGCGATCGGCGTCGCGTATGCGGGGGTCGACATCGACAAGGCGAACTCGCTGGCGACCGGCATTTCGATCCAGGACGTGCCGGAAGGCCTCGTCGTCGCGCTGGCCCTGCGCACGGTCGGCTATGGACGGGGTTTGTCGGCGGCGCTCGGCGTCGCGTCCGGCCTGATCGAACCGGTGGCCGCCGTCGCCGGCGCCATCCTGATCGGCATCTCGGCCGGCCTGCTGCCGTTCGCGCTGGCCGCCGCGGCGGGCGCGATGCTGTTCGTGATCGTCAACGACGTCGTGCCGGAAGCGCAGCAGAACGGCAACGGCACGTGGGCCAGCGTGGCCCTCGTCTTCGGCTTCATCCTCATGACGGTGCTGGACACGGCACTCGGCTGATACCGAAATCGCAATCGCACCCCTGTTTTATTTCATTGGTGGCGCCGACCCGCATTGCCTAAGCTGGTGGCGGGTTCAACCCATATGTATAAATAAAACAGGAGACTTCATGTTTAAAAAGCTGCTGGCAGCATGCTGCCTCGCGCTCGGCTGCGCCTCGGCCGGGGCCATCGACCTGCTGGGCGTGAACAATGCCCACGACCCAGGTACCATCACGAAGGACGGCGACACGTATTTCAACTTCACGACCGGCACCGGCATCTGGTATTCCACGTCGAAGGATCTCAAGACGTGGGCTGCGGGGCCGGGCCCCGTGTTCGCCACGCCGCCCGCCTGGGTCACGCAAAAGATCCCGAATTTCTCCGGCTCGTACTGGGCGCCGGACGTGATCCAGATGAACGGCTATTACTACCTGTACTACTCGGTGTCGTCGTTCGGCACGTCGTCGTCCGCGATCGGCGTGGCGCGCAGTCTCTCGCTGAAGAACCCGAGCTGGCAGGACCTCGGCATCGTCGTGCAGTCGTACGGCGGCAGTGCCGAGGTCAACGCCATCGATCCCGCGCTGTTCCGCGACCATGACGGCAAGGTCTACCTGAGCTACGGCTCGTTCTTCGGCGGCATCGGCCTGGCCGAAATCAACCAATCCACCGGCAAGCTGGCCGGCAGCGTGACGACGATCTGGGGCGGCGGCGGACGCGACATCGAGGCGCCGTACATCACGCGCGACGGCGGCTATTACTACCTGTTCGTGAACCGCGGCAGCTGCTGCAAGGGCGTCGACTCCACGTATTACGTCGAAGTGCAGCGCGCGACGAACATCCGCGGCCCATACTCCGGCACACGCACGATCCTGCCGGTCACCGACGGCAAGTACCGCGGCCCCGGCCACATCGCCGACCTGCGCCAGGACGGCTGCCACTTCGTTTCCACGCACTACTACGACCTGACGGACAACGGCAATGCGAAGCTGGACATCCAGCGCATGACGTACAGCGCCGGCTGGCCGGTCCTGACCCGCAACTTCACCGACTTCGCCGGCTGCGGCGGCATCAGCGACGGCGTCTACGCGTTCAAGTCGCGCCTGTCGGGCAAGGTGTTCGGCGTGGCGGGCGCTTCGACCGCGGACGGCGCACTGGTGCAGCAGTCGACCGATGCGAACGCGCGCCACCAGCAGTGGTATGTGATCGGCCATGGCGACGGCTACTACAGCATCATCAACGCCAACAGCCTGAAGAGCCTGGACGACTACAATAACTCCACGACCGCCGGCACGAACATCGCGCAGTGGGGCTACTGGGCGGGGCAGGGCCAGCAGTGGCGCTTCGCCAGCCCGGCAGCGGGTTACTACACGGTCGCGAACCAGCTCTCCGGCATGGTGCTGGACGTGCAAAACAAGAGCACGGCCGACGGCGCGCAGATCATCCAGTATCCGTCCAACGGGGGCGCCAACCAGCAGTGGTCGCTGATCCGGAAGTGAGGCAGCAGGGCGCACGCGTGTGAGGTGCGCCCACATCGATACCCGCTTCGCGCTCAATCCCGTCGCCACCGGCCAGCCCGGCCTGTGCTTCCACGCGGGCGCGCAGCTCCGTACGCCGGAAGGCATCCCGCTGGACACCCTGTGCATCCGTCGAACTGCAAGCCCTCCTCGACATCGTCGCCGGCCACCGCTGACCACCGGGGTCGACCACCGGGGTCAGAGCCCTTTTTTTGGCAAGATTTTCTGAGCCATTTCCAAAAACCGGGCTCTGACCCCGGTTCTTGGCAACAAAAAAAGCCCCGGGGGTACCGGGGCTCGGCTTTGCTATATATATGTCGCTCAGTTGCGAATCTCGAGCGCCCGGTTCAGGCTCAGCGCGGCCAGCGAGCCGACGGCGCCGGACAGCAGGTACAGGCTGACGTAGCCGAGGCCGAAGTTGGCGGCCAGGCCCAGTGCGACGAGCGGGGCGAACGCGGCGCCGACGAGCCACGCGAGATCCGACGTCAGGGCGGCGCCCGTGTAGCGGTATTGTGGCAGGAAGTTCGACGTCACGGCGCCCGCGGCCTGGCCGTACGACAGGCCCAGCAGCAGGAAGCCCACCAGGATGAACGTGTTCTGGCCGGTCACGCCGCCATCCATCAGGGTCGGGATGAAGCCGGAGAACAGGGCGATCAGCGCGGCCAGCGTGCCCAGCGTGTTGCGGCGGCCGAACTTGTCCGCGATGATGCCCGACGCCAGCACGCCGACGATGCCGAGACCCGCGCCCATCATCTGGACTTGCAGGAATTCGGCCATCGAACGGGTATCGTACAGCTGGATCCACGACAGCGGGAACACGGTCACGAGGTGGAACAGCGCATAGCTGGCCAGGGCGGCGAGGGCGCCGATGACGATGTTCGCACCCTGGTTGCCGATCACTTCGCGGGCCGGGGCCGGATCCAGCTCATGCTCGTCGAGCAGGTGGGTATAGTCCGGCGTCGAGACGAGGCGCAGGCGGGCGAACAGCGCGACGACGTTGATCGCGAAGGCGACGTAGAACGGATAACGCCAGCCCCAGACCAGGAAATCGTCCTGCGACAGCTCGGCCATCAGGTAGGAGAACAGGCCGGCGGCGATGATGAATCCCGTTGGTGCGCCAAGTTGTCCCAACATGGCGTACCATCCACGCTTGTTCTGCGGCGCATTGAGCGCGAGCAGCGACGGCAAGCCGTCCCACGACCCGCCCTGGGCAACGCCCTGGCCGATGCGCAGGATGGCCAGGGCGACGATGGACCACTCGCCCCAGCGGGAATAGGTGGGCAGCATCGAGATGGCGACCGTGGCGGAGCCCATCAGGAAGAGGGCGATGGTCAGCTTGATCTCGCGACTGTAATGACGCTGGATGACCATGAAGAACAGCGACGCGAGCGGCCTTGCCACATAGGCCAGCGCGAAGATGGCAAACGAGTACAGCGTACCTTCGAGCCGGTCCGCGAACGGGAAGAACACGGCGGGGAACACGAGGACCGAGGCGATCGCGTAAACAAAGAAGTCGAAGTATTCGGAAGCGCGGCCGATGACGACGCCGACCGCGATCTCTCCAGGCGCGATTTTCGTGTCGCGGCTGTTGATGTTCCGGGCCCCGGAGTGGGGTGCTGTGATGGGAGCGGCTCCTGCGCCGCCGTACGTGTTCGGGGTGCTCTGCATGTCTTCGTCTCCTTTTTCAGCCGGCGCCTTCTGGACCCTCTGAAATGCTGCAATACGGTAAAGGGTAGGACAAAACGTCCAATCGCCAAACGCACGCCGTTGGCGTTACATTAGCATGTTATTTTTCCCATGTAACGTAAAACACAAGCATGATTCCAAAGACCCTCCGTCGCGGAATGTTCCTCTCTCCCCTGTTAGCGCTGCTTTCCGGCTGTAACACGGTGGTGATGAACCCTTCCGGCGACATCGCCAAGCAAGAGGCGCAACTGATCATCGTTTCGGTGATCCTGATGCTGCTGATCATCGTTCCCGTCATGTTCCTGATCGTCTGGTTCGCGTACAAGTACCGCGCCAGCAACAAGGAAGCAGCCTATGAACCGGACTGGGACCACTCGACCAAGCTGGAACTCGTCATCTGGGGCGCGCCCCTCTTGATCATCATCGTGCTGGGTCTCGTGACCTGGATCTCGACGCACAAGCTGGATCCGTACCGTCCGCTGGACCGCATCGCCGAAGGGCGTCCGATCCCGACATCCGCCAAGCCGCTGGTCATCCAGGCCGTGGCGATGGACTGGAAATGGCTGTTCATCTATCCGGAGCAGGGCATCGCGACGGTCAATGAACTGGTCGTGCCGGTCGACGTGCCGGTGCGCTTCAAGATCAGCGCGACCTCCGTCATGAATGCGTTCTACGTGCCCGAACTGGCGGGCATGATCTACGCGATGCCGGGCATGGAAACGACCCTGAACGCGGTCCAGAACAAAGCGGTCCAGTCGGTCGGCTTCTCGTCGAACTACAGCGGCGCCGGCTATTCCGACATGCGCTTCTCGTACCGTGGCGTGCCCCAGGGCGACTTCGACGGCTGGGTCCAGTCGGTCAAGTCCGCCAGCGCCAACCTCGACCGCGCAGGGTACCTGACGCTCGAAAAGCCGAGTATCAAGGAGCCGGTGCGCCACTATGCGGCGGTCGACAACGACCTGTTCTATCGCGTCCTGAACCGCTGCGTCGCCGACGGCGCCGTATGCATGGACAAGATGATGAACGACGACGCGAAGAAGGCCCGTGAAATGGCCATGCTGCGCCACGCGCCCCAACAAGCGGCAGCGACCCGCCTGGCCCAGGCCAACGGCGAGGTCTGCACTACGCCCAATGATTCTGTGAAGAAGAAGTAATCATGCACGAGCAATTTGACTTAGCGAAGTTGATCTTCGGTCGGCTCAGCTGGGAAGCGATTCCCTACCACGAGCCTATCCTGATCGGTACCTTTATCATGGTGGCACTGGGCGGCATCGTCGGCCTGGCGCTGCTGACCAAATTCAAGCTGTGGGGCTACCTCTGGAAAGAGTGGTTCACCAGTATCGACCACAAGAAGATCGGCATCATGTACATGGTGCTGGGTCTCGTGATGTTCCTGCGCGGCTTTGCCGACGCGCTGATGATGCGCGCCCAGCAGGCGTTCTCGTTCGGCGACTCGCACGGCTTCCTGCCGCCGCACCACTACGACCAGGTCTTCACTGCCCACGGCGTGATCATGATCTTCTTCGTGGCGATGCCGTTCGTGACGGGCCTGATGAACTACGTCGTGCCGCTGCAGATCGGCGCGCGCGACGTGGCGTTCCCGTTCCTGAACAACTTCTCGTTCTGGATGACGACCGCCGGCGCGATCCTCGTGATGGCCTCGCTGTTCGTCGGTGAATTCGCCCGTACCGGCTGGCTGGCGTTCCCGCCGCTGTCCGGCATCCTGGCGAGCCCGGACGTGGGCGTCGACTACTACATCTGGTCATTGCAGGTGGCGGGTGTCGGCACATTGCTGTCAGGCGTGAACCTGGTCGTCACCATCATCAAGATGCGCGCCCCGGGCATGGACCTGATGAAGATGCCGGTGTTCACCTGGACCGCCCTGTGCACCAACGTCCTGATCGTGATGGCCTTCCCGATCCTGACCGCCACGCTGGCCATGCTCGGCCTGGACCGCCTGTTCGACACGCACTTCTTCACGAACGAACTGGGCGGCAACGCCATGATGTACGTGAACCTGATCTGGATCTGGGGCCACCCGGAGGTGTACATCCTGATCCTGCCGGCGTTCGGCATCTATTCGGAAGTCGTCGCGACGTTCTGCAACAAGCGCCTGTTCGGCTACACCTCGATGGTGTACGCGACGGTCGTGATCATGGTCCTGTCCTACCTCGTGTGGCTGCACCACTTCTTCACGATGGGTTCGGGCGCGAGCGTGAACTCGTTCTTCGGCATCACGACGATGATCATCTCGATCCCGACGGGCGCGAAGATCTTCAACTGGCTGTTCACGATGTACAAGGGGCGCATCCGCTATGAACTGCCGATGATGTGGACCGTGTCGTTCATGATCACCTTCATCATCGGCGGCATGACCGGCGTGATGCTGGCGGTGCCGTCGGCCGACTTCGTGCTGCACAACTCGTTGTTCCTGATCGCCCACTTCCACAACGTCATCATCGGCGGCGTGCTGTTCGGCCTGTTCGCGGGCGTGAACTACTGGTGGCCGAAGATGTTCGGCTTCAAGCTGGACCGTAAATGGGGCGTGTACTCGTTCTGGCTGTGGTCGATCGGCTTCTGGGTCGCGTTCACGCCGCCGTACATCCTGGGCTTCATGGGCGTGACCCGCCGCATGAGCCACTTCGACGATCCGTCGATCCACTGGCTGTTCCAGGTCTCGCTGCTGGGCACCCTGATGATCGCCGCCGGTATCGGCTGCCTGCTGATGCAGATCTTCGTGTCGATCATGAACCGCAAGCAGCTGGCCGACGTGACGGGCGACCCGTGGGGCGGCCGTACGCTGGAATGGTCGACGTCGTCGCCGCCGCCGGACTACAACTTCGCGTTCACCCCGGTCGTGCACGACAACGATTCGTGGGCCGACATGAAGAAGAACGGCTACATGCGTCCGCTGAAGGACTTCGTGGCGATCCACATGCCGAAGAACACGTGGGCCGGTCCGGTCATCCCGGGCATCACGTTCGTGATGGCGTTCGGCATCATCTGGCACATGTGGCTGCTGGTCGGCGTGACGTTCGTCGCCATGCTCGCCGTCGCCATCTACCACACGTTCGATTACAAACGCGACTTCTACATCCCGGCGGACGAAGTGACCCGTACGGAAGAAGAACGCACCCGTTTGCTGGAAGCCCATGTCTGAGATTAACGTAACCCACGCCGGCGCCGCGAGCGCCGACCCGAGCTCGCGCTATTACGTGCGCGAGCACCATCCGGAGAACGGCACGCTGCTGGGCTTCTGGATCTACCTGATGAGCGACTGCCTCATCTTCGCCTGCCTGTTCGCGACCTATGCCGTTTTGGGCCGCAACTACGCGGGCGGCCCGTCGGGCGCCGAGATCTTCGAGCTGCCGACCGTCGCACTGAACACCGCGTTCCTGCTGTTCTCGTCGATCACGTATGGCTTCGCCATGCTGGCCGCGCAGAAGAAGAACGTCAAAGGCACGCTCGTCTGGCTCGCCATCACCGGCGTGCTGGGCGCCTGCTTCCTGTACCTGGAACTGGACGAGTTCGCGCACCTGATCCACGAAGGCTTCGGCCCGTGGCGCTCGGGCTTCCTGACCGCGTTCTTCTCGCTGGTCGGCACGCACGGCCTGCACGTGACCTTCGGTATCGTCTGGCTCGTCACGCTGATGTTCCAGGTGGGTAAGCACGGCATCAACGGTGCCAACTACCGCCGCCTCGCCTGCCTGTCGATGTTCTGGCACTTCCTGGACGTCATCTGGATCGGCGTGTTCACCTATGTTTATCTGATGGGAGTCCTGCCATGAGCGACCTTCACCACGCCCACGGCCATGACCACGGCCACGGGCACGGCCACCACGACGACGACCACCTGCACGCCCACGGCAGCTTCAAGGATTACACGATCGGTTTCATCCTGTCCGTGATCCTGACGGCGATCCCGTTCTGGCTCGTGATGACCCACCAGCTGGCACCGGGCACGACCAAGTTCGTGATCCTCGGCTTCGCGGCCGTCCAGGTCGTCGTGCACATGATCTACTTCCTGCACATGAACTCGAAGTCGGAAGGCGGCTGGAACATGATGGCGCTGATCCTCACGGCCATCCTGCTGTTCATCGTCCTGACCGGTTCGATCTGGGTCATGTACCACATGAACGCCAACATGATGCCCAACATGGGCAATGACGGCAGTTCGGTACACGGCATGCACGACATGCAGTAATGGCGAGGGACGATCGCGCAGCGGCACCGGCCGGCCGCAAGGGAGTCTCTCCCGTCCTGGCGGTGCTGGCATTGCTGCTGATCGTCCTCTTCGCCGGTCTGGGCACCTGGCAGGTGGTTCGCCTCCAGTGGAAACTGGACCTCATCGCACGCGTGGAAGCACGCGTGCACGCCGCCCCGGCGCCGCTGCCATCGCGCACGAGCTGGGCCGGCATCACGCCCGAATCCGCCGAGTACCGCCGCGTGCAACTGCACGGTACTTATCTCTACGATCTCACCACCCCCGTCCAGGCGCTGACCGAAGCCGGCAGCGGCTACTGGCTGCTCACGCCCATGTGCATGGGGGATGGGACCGTCGTCCTCGTCAACCGCGGCTTCATTCCCGCCGAACTGGGCGCACGCACGCGCTACACGCCGCAGCGCGCCACGGAAAATCCGTGCGCGAACGCCGGACCGGCGGCCGCCGTCACGGGTCTCCTGAGGACGAGCGAACATAACGGCGCGTTCACGCGCACGAACGACCCCGCGGCGAACCGCTGGTACACCCGCGACGTGGCCGCGATCGCCGCGGCGCGCGGCATCGCCACGGCACCGTTCTTCGTCGACGCCGCCGCCGGACAGAACCCGCCGGACAGCCCCGACCGGCCCGTCGGCGGCCTCACCGTCGTCAAATTTCCAAACAGTCACCTCGTGTACGCGTTCACTTGGTATGCTCTCGCCTTGATGGTGGCCGCCGCCTGGTGGTGGGTCGCCCGCCGCGGCAACGACCCTGAGAATGATGAACGACACGACTGACCTGCTGAAACGGATGTTCGAACGGGGCGCGGACAACGCCGCCGCCGTCGAATACGTCGCCGGCCACAAGAACATGCTGCAGCTGATCGAGCTGCGCTGGATCGCCGTCATCGGCCAGATCACGACCATCGCCGGCGCGATCCTCGTCTTCGACGTGCGCCTGCCGCTCGTGCAGATGCTCGAGGTGCTCGCGTGCCTCATCGCCTTCAACATCGCCAGCCACCTGCGCTGGCACGAACACCGGCCCGTCACGAACAACGAGCTGTTCCTCGCACTGCTCGTCGACGTGGCCAGCCTCACGATGCAGCTGTACCTGGCCGGCGGGACGACGAATCCGTTCGCGTTCCTGTACCTGCTGCAGGTGATCCTGTCGGCCGTGCTGCTGGAAGCGTGGTCGACGTGGACCATCGTCGCCATCACGCTCGCGTGCCTGGCCGGCCTGTCCGTGTTCGCGAAACCGCTCGCGCTGCCGTTCGACCATGCGCGCGGCATCTCCAGCCTGTACGTGCAGGGCATGCTGATCTGCTTCACGCTGAACGCGGCGCTGCTCGTCGTGTTCATCTCGCGCATCACGAATACCCTGAAAGCGAAGGCGGCCCAGCTGGCGGACCTGCGACAGCGCGCGGCCGAGGAAGACCACATCGTGCGCATGGGCCTGCTCGCGTCCGGCGCCGCGCACGAACTGGGCACGCCGCTCGCCACGTTGTCCGTGATCCTCGGCGACTGGAAGCGCATGCGCGAATTCAAGGCGAACCCCGACCTGCTGGAAGAGATCACGGAAATGGAGACGCAGCTGAAGCGCTGCAAATCCATCGTCAGCGGCATCCTGCTGTCGGCCGGCGAGACCCGTGGCGAATCGGCCGCGCGCACGACCATCCGCGGCTTCCTCGACAAGCTCGTCGCGGACTGGCAGCACAGCCGCCCCGTGCGCGGCTTCGACTACCGCAACCGGATCGAACACGACCTGCCGGTCGCCTTCGACTCCGCCCTGAAACAAACGATCGACAACGTGCTGGACAACGCGTTGGAGGCCTCGCCCGACTGGGTCGGCGTGGAAGCGGGTGTCGCCGACGGCACGCTCGTACTGACCGTGCTCGATCGCGGCCCCGGCTTCGCGCCGGCGATGCTGGCGCAGTTCGGCAAACCGTACCAGTCCAGCAAGGGCCGTCCCGGCGGCGGCCTGGGCCTGTTCCTCGTCGTGAACGTGGCCCGCACGCTGGGCGGTACCGTGCAGGCGGTCAACCGGCCGGAAGGCGGCGCCGCCGTCACGCTGACGTTGCCGCTGTCCGCGATCGCGCTCGAGAAGGAACTGGGACATGCCCATGGATGAAGACAATGACGACCGCCTCCTGCTGATCATCGAGGACGACGACGCGTTCGCGCGCACCCTCGGCCGTTCCTTCGAACGGCGCGGCTACCGGGTGCTGCAGGCGCCGGGCCTCGACGAAGCGCAGGAACTGCTGAAGGAACATGCGCCGGACTATGCCGTCGTCGACCTCAAGCTGAAGGGAAACAGCTCCGGCCTCGCGTGCGTGCAGATGCTGCATGCGCACGATCCGGACATGCAGATCGTCGTGCTGACGGGTTTTGCCAGCATCGGCACGGCCGTCGAGGCGATCAAGCTCGGTGCGCGGCAGTATCTCGCGAAACCGTCGAACACGGACGACATCGAGGCCGCCTTCGGCCACGTGGCGGGCAACACGGAGCTGGAACTGACGAACCGTACCACGTCGATCAAGACGCTGGAATGGGAGCGGATCCATGCCGTGCTGGCCGAGACGGATTTCAATATCTCGGAAGCGGCGCGCCGGCTCGGCATGCACCGCCGCACATTGGCGCGCAAGCTGGAAAAACAGCGCGTCAAGTAGGGCCGGCATTTAAGGCCGGGGGCCTCCAATGGAACGTGCCCACGCGTGACGCCTGCGTTCACGACCGTTCGCGTGGGCACAGGGGAGGGCGGGGGCCCCCACCCAACGACGCTCAACGCAGTTTCAAGCAAGCACCTTCAAGGCGAACGCGTACGGCAGGGCGGGCGCCGTCGACGGCAGCGTGACCTTCAGCCCGTCCGCCGCCTGGCGGAACGCGAGCGGTGCACCGGTGCCGACGAGTTCGACCCGCGCGACCGGCTTCTTCAGGTGCCCGGCCGCCGTGCCCATCGCGGCGATGCCGATCTCGCGGCCGGCGGGCCAGCCCATCACGAACGCGTAGACGGCATCGCCCTTCGCAGTGAAGCGGATGTCGGCGGCCGTGAGCGGCGCGTTCTTCCCCTCGTTCATGCCCTGGTCCGTCAGCGGCGCCGTCCGGTGCTGCGCTGGACCTTCGCCGAACACGGCCCACGGCCGCGTATCGTAAATCGCGTCGCCGTGCACGGCCATCCAGCGGCCGATCTCCTCGACGATCGCCTGTTCCTTTTCGTCGATCGTGCCGTTGCCCCGCACGGGCACGCTGAGCAGCAGGTTGCCGTTCTTGCTGACGATGTCGACCAGCATGTGCACGACCTTCTGCGCGCTCTTGTACTCGTTGCGCTCATAGCCCGGGCGCGAGTAATGCCAGCCGCCGATGCAGGTGCACGTCTGCCAGGGCAGCGGTTCGATGGCGTTGCTCTGGCCGCGCTCGATGTCCCACACGAGGGAACGGCGCTGCCGCTCGTCGAGCATCTTGCCGTTGATGACCGCTTCCAGCCGGCCGCGCGTGGCGATGCTGCGGTTGTACATATGCGCGGCAATGCGCAGGCCCGCGTCGCTGAACGGCCAGAAGGGCAGGGCGGTGTCGTCGAAGTAGACGAGGTCCGGGTCGTACTTGTCGATCAGGTCGATGGTGCGGTCGTGGAAGTTGTCGACGTAGCGCCGCGACGGCAGCGTGGCCCCGCCGCCCCAGTCCCACTGCGCGCCCCATTCGGCCGGCTTCGTGGTCTTGCGGCTGAGCGGATGGGCCTGCGCGTACAACGCCTGCGGATCCAGTCCTTCCCACCACTGGCCCTTGCCGGCGGCCGCCGTGAGCACGCCGTCGTACGGGATGCCGGCGTACGTCCCCGCCTTGTCGGCGCCCTGGGCCACTTCGTACCAGGTCCACGCGTGGGCCGCGTGGACGCTGACGCCGAAGCGCATGCCCTGCGCGCGCGCCGCCTTCGCCCAGCCGGCGATCAGGTCCTTCTTCGGTCCGATGCGCGTCGAATTCCAGTCGGGCTGGAAGCGGCTGTCGTACAGGTCGAAATTGTCGTGGTGGTTCGCGAGCGCGACGAAGTAGCGCGCGCCCGCCTTGCGGTACAGGGCGAGCAGGGCGTCCGGGTCCCATTGCGCCGCCTGCCATTGCCGGATCACGTCCTTGAAGCCGAACTTCGACGGGTGGCCGTATTTCTGCAGGTGGTGGCGGTACGCCTCGCTGCCTTCCTTGTACATATTGCGCGCGTACCAGTCGCCGAATTCCGGCTCGCACTGCGGACCCCAGTGGGCCCAGATGCCGAACTTCGCATTCCGGAACCAGTCCGGCGTGCGGTACGCGGCCAGCGAATCCCAGTCGGGCTTGAAAGGGCCGGGGGCGTTCGCCGCGAGCGCGGACCGCGGCAGGAGGGTGCTGGCGGCGAAGCCCGGCACGGTTGCGGCCAACCCGGCCAGGACCTGGCGTCGTTTCATGATGTCTCCGTGATGGTTTGGTTATCGATAACAGCACACGCGATTGTACGTTATAGATTCAAAACAATCAACGACCCGGACATCCAGGGTGACGGGCGCGGCGCCGGCGCGGGCATCGGGCGCGCTCAACGTTCCAGCCATGCATGGGCCCGGCGTCATGGCGGTTGACCGCCCATGCCGCCCTTGCGCTCGGGATCGACCTCGGGCGGTGAGCCGCGTGTCCTGTGCCGCATCACACGCCAGCACACTTCCGGCTGGATCAGCGTGCCGCGAAAGAAGCTCCATCCCTTGTCGTTGCCGAAGACCCGCATGAACAGTAGACCGATCTCGACAATGTCTGCCGTCGCATGATCCTTCCTGCGATTGACGCCAAGAAAATGCCGTAGCTCGTCTTCGGCGCGACTCATGCCGGGATGCCTTCCGGCTCTGGATCGGCGCCGCGCACGGTCCGGCGAAACCGTCCTGCAACGATTCTCCGGTAGACGGTGGGTACGATGTCGGCCGTGAGGAAGAAAGCGTCCGCGTTGTCCCGGCCGTAGACGTTCATGAAAATAATGCCGACCTGGATGACGTCCGCAGTGACGGCATCGACGCGGCGTTCGATGCCGCCGCGCGCCGGGTCGGCGGTGGCGCGATGCGTCATGGCGCCCGCTGCCCGAAGCCGGCCCCATGACCTGGCGAGGGCCGAACCGGCAACCGACGCGATGTTCCGCAAGCGTCCATGCCGCCGCCCGCTCATCGGGCAATGCCCGACGCTGGCGCCCGGAATGCAGATCGGCAAGAAGTATTGATGGTAACCATCAGTTAATGTCCTGCTGCTGGATCACCACTGGGACCAGGCTCGACGCCGGGCGATCGCTGCGGTTCAGCGGCGAGCATCCTCACAAATTCTTGCATGGCAGCATCCGCGAGGGTCAGGACGAGCGCGGAATAATAGCGGCGCCGACTGGGATCGAGCGTCACTTCGAGACCGATGGCGATGATCTCCGGGTGCATGCTCGCCGATGCGATAAGCTTTTTTCTTGACATGGCGCAATAAAATGCGTGTAAGTTATTGAAAATGAACAAGGTCAAGCTTACGGCCTGATGCGATGCAGCATTTGACTTTAATCAAACCTCTCAACGGCTATGGGATATGCATGCAAAACTTCGCGGCGTTGCAGCAATTTTGCGACAGTGAAGTTCGGTGAGAATTAATTTCAAAACGGTAAATTGACCAATGGTGACAATTGGTTAATCATGGATGTGTTTACTTAAACATTACTACCCATTAACCATACGGAGGCAGCATGATACAGATGCTGGTGGCTGATCGAAGCGAGACGATGCGGCTCGGCGTGTGTACGCTCTTTGCCAGGCAGGCGCGGGACACAGTGGTCCGCGAGGCAACAAGTCGTTCCGACCTGATCAGTAAATTGCAAAGCGAGCAATATCACATCATCCTCGTCGATCCGGTACTCGCAGCTGGAAGCGAGGAGACGTTCCTGCGCCAAATCCGGGCCGTAGCGCCGCGCGCCCACGTCCTCGTGTATACCGAACTGGACGAGCTTCACTTCGGCATGCGGGCGATCCGCTGCGGCGCGAAGGGGTACGTGATGAAAAGCCGTCCCGCCGATGAGCTTCTCGAGGCCGCAAGCCGGGTGAGCCTGGGAAAGGTCCATATGAGCGAGCGACTCGCCGAGGAAGTCGCATTGCACATGTGGGAAGGTAAGGATGCGTTGCCGCACGAGTCGCTCAGTGATCGCGAGTTCCTCGTGTTCGCCATGCTCGTCTGCGGTCGGAGCGTCAGCCGCATCGCGGCCGTGCTCAACCTGAGTATCAAGACGATCAGCACGCACAAGGCCAGGGCGATGGTCAAGCTGCGCTGCAAGAGCCTGAGCGACATGATCCAGTACAGTATCGCGAACAACCTGACGGACGTCTGTCGGGATCGCTGCACCGACCGGTAGCTCGCCCGGTCAGCGCCCGGGATTGCAGAGCGCGAACACCGCCACCCGGCCGCGCTGGACAGGCCTTCCGGGACGTTGGAGAGAGACATGGCGCCGACCGCCATGGTGCCGACAGCACCGCCGCCCGGCATCGGCAGGCCGATCACGATCGACTCGGGAATGCCGTCGAGCAGGGCGCCGACGGCGATGGCGACGCCGCTGTGGTAGATTGCCGACTTTGCCCGGACCCTCCATGATCCATCCGATCCTGCGGCTGCTCGCCGTCGCCGCCGTCCTGGCAGGCTGCGCGAGCCTGCCGTCCGAACCGCCGCCGGCCGCCGCCTTCGTCATGCTGGGCGCGGACGGCGCCCCGATCGCCCGCGCCGTCACCACGGCCTCCACCTGTCCCGCGATCACGATCGACGGCCGCACGGCGACGATGGCCGTGCGTGCCCCTCGCGGCCCGATCCCGCTGCGCGGCAAGGACCACAGCGCGAGTTTTCATCCGGATGCCGTATCGGCCCCGGTGCTGTCGTGCGAGACCCCGCTTCCGGCCGGCGTAACACAGGTGAGTGTCGCCGGCCAGCCGCTGCCGCTGCCAGCGGCGGAGCTGAAACGCATCGTCGTGATCGGCGACACGGGCTGCCGCCTGAAGGGCAAGGAATTCCAGGACTGTAACGACCCGCGGGCGTACCCGTTCGCGCGCGTGGCCGCGAGTGCGGCCGCGTGGAAGCCGGACCTTGTCGTGCATGTGGGCGATTTTCATTATCGCGAAGACCCGTGTCCGGCGGACCGCCCCGGCTGCGCGGGCAGCCCGTACGGCTATGGCTGGGACGCGTGGAACGCGGATTTCTTCGCGCCCGCGCGCACGTTGCTGGCCGCGGCGCCGTGGGTGATCGCGCGCGGCAACCACGAGTCGTGCGCGCGCGGAGGGCAGGGCTGGTGGCGCTTCCTCGACGCCCACGCCTACGACCCGGCCGCGAACTGCGACGACCCGGCGGCGGACCGACAGGCGGACTACGCGGACCCGTACGCGGTGCCTTTGGGCGGCGGCGCACAACTGATCGTGTTCGACAGCGCGAACACGAACTGGCGCGGATTCAAGCCCGGCGACCCGGCCATCGCGCGCTACACCGACACGTGGCGCAAGATCGAGGGGCTGGCCCGCCGCCAACGCTACAACATCGCCGTCGACCACCATCCGCTGTACGCCTACGGCGCGTTGCGCGATGCGCGCACGGGCGCCGTCACCCTGTTCGGCGGCGACGCCGGGCTCACGCAGGTGTTCGGCGCGCTCGATCCACGCCTGCTGCCGGCGACCATCGACGTCCTGCTGTCCGGCCACGTGCACCTGTGGGAGCAGACGAGTTTTAGCAGCGATCACCCGACCCAGTTCGTCGCGGGCTTCGCCGGCACGGCGGAAGACATCGTCCCGCTGCCGCAAACGCCGCCCGCCGGGCAGCCGCCGGCGCCGGGTGCGGTGCTCGAGGCGCTGAGTTCGTGGATCGACGGCTTCGGTTTCATGACGATGGAGAGGATGGGCCCGGATGCGTGGCGCGTGATCGTCCACGACCGCGACGGCAAGGAACGGAATACCTGCACGGTGGAGGGCCGGCATTCCCGTTGTGCCAAACCGCGGGTCTGATGTATTGCCACAAATGTGATTGCCTTCAATACACGTTTTATGTGACAATGAAGCTGTGAGCGGGGTTGCTTGTTGCAGCCTTCGCGATCAGCGATGAGGATACCAATGTATCACTTGAGCCCGTGGCTTGCCGCGGGCTTCTTTTTTACATCTGCGACAACAGCACGTTCGCACTGGCTTCATCCGCCTCGAGCAGGGCGATCAGCTTGGACAGGTCGTGCTCCAGCCGCGCCAGCGTCTCGGCGTCGAGCGCGGACAGGGCGTCCGGCAGCACGCCGGTGAAGGGCAAGGGCGCGGTACGCAGGACATCGGCACCCGCCGGCTGGATGCGCAGCGACACGCTGCGCCGGTCCGTGCCTTCGCGGCTCGTGGCCACGAGGCCGCGCTCGACAAGGCTCTTGATCAGGTTGCTGGCGGTGGACTGGTGGATGTCCAGCTCGCGCGCCAGTTCCGTCACGCCGATGCCGGGACGGCGGTCGATGACCGACAGTGCCCACAGCTGGGCGCCGCCGACGCCCGCTTCGCGCTCGACCTGGCGGAAATGGGTTTTGACGGAATTGAAGACGACGCGGAACTGGCGCAGCACGCGCGTGGACGGCGCCAGGGACGGCTCGGAAGCCGCATTGGTTTCGGAAGACGAGGACATGCAAGAATGATAGCGGAAAACCCGAAAGGCCGCCGGAACACGGTATTCAGGCAACGATATCGAAAGCGGGTCAAACCATGAATACTGCACCGGACCTGCGCCGCGAACTGGGCGACTGGCGCCTGTGGACCGTGCGCGGCATCGTCGTCCTGCTGTCCGCCGCGGCGGGCCTCACGGTCGTCGGTTTTACCTGGCTGGCCGAGGTGGCCTACGGGCGTTTCGCCGCCCTGCGCGCCCTCGCGTGGTGGAGCCCGCTCATCTGGACCCCGTTGTGTACCGCTGTGGTCGTCTGGTGCACGCGCCGCTTCGCGCCCGGCGCCGGCGGTTCCGGCATCCCGCAGGTGATGGCCACGCTCGACACGAAGGTCGGCGAGGCCGAGCGCGGCCTGTTCGTTTCTCTGCGGCTGTCCGTGGCCAAGATCCTGCTGACGGCCGGCGGCCTGCTGGGCGGCCTGTCGCTCGGGCGCGAAGGGCCGTCCGTGCAGATCGCGGCCGGCGTCATGCTGCAGGCGCGCCGCCTGATCCCGGCCGGCAGCGCCGTCGGCGTCCACGGACTGCTCGTCGCGGGCGGCGCGGCGGGCATCGCCGCCGCGTTCAACACGCCGCTCGGCGGCGTCATGTTCGCCATCGAGGAACTGGCGCGGGCGCCGGAACAGCGCTCCAGCGGCCTGATCATCGCAGGCATCGTGCTGGCGGGCCTCGTCGCTGTTTCGGCACACGGCAACGGCGCGTATTTCGGCGTCATCCACGCACCTGCAATCGGCATGGACCTCCTGCTGCCGGGCCTGCTCGTCGCCGTGCTGTCCGGCCTGGCCGGCGGGCTGTTCTCGCGCCTGATGATCGCGTCGCTGTCCGGTGCCAGTCCCGACCGCGTCAGCCGCTGGCGCGCGCGCCGGCCCGTGCTGTTCGCGGCCGCGTGCGGCCTCGGCGTCGCCCTGATCGGCGTCGCGACGGGCGGCGCCGCGTTCGGTTCCGGCTACGCCACCACGCGCACGATGGTGGAGGGCAGTGCGGCAATGCCGTTCGCCTACGCGCCCTTCAAATTCCTCGCGACGTGGCTGACGACGTGGTCCGGCGCCCCGGCCGGCATCTTCGCGCCGTCGCTCGCGATCGGCGCCGCGTTCGGCAACGACGTCGCGCTGCTGTTATATGGCATGCAGGTACCGGCGTTGATCGCGCTGGGCATGGTCGGCTTCCTCGCGGCCGCCACGCAGGCGCCGCTGACGGCCTTCATCATCGTGATGGAGATGGTGGACGGCCACGCCATGGTGCTGAGCCTGATGGCGTGTGCGCTGATCGCATTTGCCGTCGCGCGCCTGATCAGTCCGCCTCTTTATCCGACCCTCGCGCGGCTCCAGCTGGGCCGCGTACCGGCCCCGGACGCGGCGCCGGCACAACCGCCGACGGCAGACTGAGGCGGCACGGAAATAAGCCACGCCCGCGTGTGCAAATGCGCTAGCATGGGGCATGCTGACACGGAAAGTGCGCCTCGGCCGCGCCCGCGCGCGGCCCCTGACCCCTGCCGCGGTGCTGACACTGCTGGCGGGACTGGGTCTTACTGCCGTGCTGGTCGTCGGGATGGTCAACGCGGAGCGCGAACGGGCCCGCTCCGAATTCCTGCAGCGCGCGGAAATCCGCAACGCCACCGTGACGCGCAGCTTCGGCGACGCGCTCGACGTGCTGCGGGCGGCCAACGCCCTGTTTTCCTCCGTGGGCATCGCCAGCCGCGACGAGTTCGGCGCCTTTACCCGGCCGCTGCTGGCCAGCCATCCTTACCTGCAGGCCGTCGTGTTCCACCGCATGGTGGCAAGCCACGAGCGCGCCGCGTTCGAGGCGGAGAACCAGCGCTTCCGGCCCGGCTTCGAGATCCGCGAACGCCGCGTGAACGGGAACGGGGTCACGCTCGTGCGCGCGGCGCCGCGCCCGCGCTACCTCGTCGTCGACTACATCGAGCCGATGGCGGGCAATGAGGTCACCCTCGGCTACGACGCCTTTTCGTTCGCCCAGCAGGGCTCCACGTTCATGCGCGCCATCGACACGGGCCAGCCGGCGTCCAGCGTCATGCTGCCGTTACTGCAGCGCGGCGACCATCTCGGCTTCATCTTGATGATGCCCGTATACCGGCGCGGGGCGGCGCTCACGAACGCGGCCGCGCGCAGCGCCGCGGCGCTGGGCGACACGGCCGTCGTGATCGACGTCGCCACGCTGGTTAGCACGACGCTCGCCAAATCGAACATGTTGGTGCGCAATGGCCTCCGGATCGAGTTGACGGGCCGCGGCCTCGACGGCCCGCAGCGCGCCTTTCTGCACGACGCGCTGGACCGCACGAGCCGGCCCGCCTGGCACGCGTGGCTCGGCGACGCCGTCTTCACGAATCGCCACACGTTCGAGGTGGCCGGCATGCCGTGGGAGCTGCGCGTCACCGGGCGCTCAAGCGAAATGGCGGGCAGCGCCGGCGCCCTCATCGCGCTCGTCCTCGGCTGCCTCGTGAGCATCGCCACGTCCGCGTACGTGCAAAGCCGCGTCAAGCGCACACGCCGCATCGAGGCGCTCGTCGAAAGCCGCACCGCCGACCTGCACGACGCCCTCGACGCGCTGCGGCTGTACCGGCGCGCCATCGACGCCAGCGCGAACGCCATCATCCTCGTGAGCGCGACGCGGCCCGGCTACCCCATCGAGTACGTAAACCCGGCGTTCGAACGCATGCGCGGCGTGACGGCGTCCGAGGTGGTCGGGCGGGGCCTGCTCGACGTGGGCAACCGCGAACCGGACCAGGCGGGCGTGGCCGAACTGCGCGCCGCCATCCGCGAGCGGCGCGAGGGCCACGTGTCGATGCGCCTGCTGCGGCGCGGCCGCGAGGACATGTATGCCGAGGTGTATATCGCGCCCGTCAACAACGAGGACGGCGTGACGACGCACTTCGTGCTGGCGCAGTACGACGTGACGATGGCCAAGCGCTACGAGGCCGAGCTGGAGGCGCGCGCCCGCTTCGACACGCTGACGGGCCTCGCCAACCGCGCGCTGCTGCACGATCGCATCGACAACGCGATCAACCTCGCGGCCGGGCGCGCCACGGTGTGGGTGGCGGCGCTGGACCTCGACCACTTCAAGTTCGTCAACGATACGCTGGGCCACGACGCCGGCGACGAATTGCTGAAGGCCGCCGCGCAGCGCATCAGCGCGGCCGTCGGGCGCACGGACACCGTGGCCCGCACGGGCGGCGACGAATTCGTGCTCGTGCTGCCGGGCCGCGAGAACGAGTCCGACGCGGCGGCCACCGTCAACGCCGTGCTGCAGGCGCTCGCCCACCCGCTCGAGCTGCATGGGCAGGACCTCGTCCTCACGGGCAGCGCCGGCCTGGCCGCGTTCCCGGCCGACGGCACCGACGCCGCCACGCTGATCCAGCACGCGGAAGTGGCCATGTACCGGTCCAAGGAACTGGGCCGCAACATGGTGCAGTTCTACATGCCGACGATGAATGCCCGCGCCCGCGAACGCCTCGCGCTGGAAGGCGCGCTGCGCAGCGCGCTCGTGCACGACGAGTTCGAGCTGTACTACCAGCCGCAGGTCGACCTGGAGACCGGCGCCGTGGTCGGACTGGAAGCGCTGATCCGCTGGCGCCATCCGAGCCTGGGCATGGTGCGGCCCGACCGCTTCATCAACCTGGCCGAGGAGACGGGCCTGATCGTCCCCATCGGCGCGTGGGTGTTGCGCACGGCGTGCCGCCAGAGCCGCGCGTGGCAGCATGCCGGACTGGGTCATTTGCGCATCGCCGTGAACCTGTCGGCACGCCAGTTCGCCGAACCGAACCTCGTGCGCGAGATCGCCCGCGTGCTGGACGAGACGGGCCTGTCGGCGGGCTGCCTCGAAGTGGAGATCACGGAAAGCCTCGTGATGGGGGACGTGGAAAGCGCGATCCGCACGATGCGCGAACTGAAGCAGATGGGCGTGCAGTTGTCGATCGACGATTTCGGCACCGGCTATTCGAGCCTGTCGTACCTGCGCCGCTTTCCCGTGGACGTGCTCAAGATCGACCGCAGCTTCGTGCGCGACATCCCGTTCTGCGAGGACGACGCGGCGATGGTCGCGGCCATCATCGAGCTCGCGCGCGGCCTGCGCATGCGCGTGATCGCCGAGGGCGTGGAAACCGAAGCGCAACTGGACTACCTGCGCCGGCGCGGCTGCGACGAGGTGCAGGGCCACGTATATGCACAGGCGGCGTCACGCGCCGACGTCGAGCGCCTGCTGCGCACGGGGCGGAACATGATACCGCATGACGCGAACGGTATGAGCGTGCGCTAACCGAAAGTCAGCGGGCCGTCGGCTATACTTGTGCCGCCATTGACAAGCTAGCTGACAGGAAGAAACGAGAGTGGAAGACCATAACGAGGGCAAGGGCTGGAACGGACGCGAACGCAGGATGATCGACCGCGCCGGGGCCCGCGCCAGGGAAGCCTATGCGCGGGCGCACGGGCACCTGATGACCAAACCGCCGCACCTGCGCTGGCTGTACATCGCCGCCGGACTCGCACTGCTGCTCGTGACGCTGTTCGCCGTCTGGATCGCGCTGCTGTTTCCGCTCACGCCCGGCATCGAGGACGTCAAGCAGGCCCGCGTGGCGCAGCCCACCGTCGTCGTCTCGGCCGACGGCCGCCAGCTGGCCAGTTTCGAGCAGGGCATCCAGATGAAGGTGCCGCTGTCGGCCGTGTCGCCGAACGTCGTCAATGCCCTCATCGCGACGGAGGACCACCGCTTCTACGACCACCACGGCGTCGACTTCACGCGCATCGCCGGCGCCTTCGTCGCCAACCTGAAGGGCGATGCGCAGGGCGGCTCGACGATCACCCAGCAGCTTGCGCGCAACCTGTTCCGCGACGAGATCGGCCGCGCGCGCAACATCAACCGCAAGCTGAAGGAACTCATCACCGCCTTCAAGATCGAGAACACGTACAGCAAGACGGAGATCCTCGAAGCCTACCTGAACACCGTCCCGTTCCTGTACAACACGTACGGCATCGAGGCGGCCGCGCACACGTACTTCAACAAGACGGCCGCCCAGCTGAACGAGACGGAAGCGGCCACGCTCGTCGGCATGCTGAAGGGCACGGCCTATTACAACCCCGTGACGAACCCGGAACGTTCGCTCGCGCGCCGCAACGTCGTGCTGGGGCAGATGCTGAAGGCGGGCGCCATCGACGAGGCCAGGTACCGCCAGCTCGTGAAACGGCCGTTGCGCCTGCATTTCGCGCGCATGGCGGAACGCAACGGCAAGGACGACCATTTCACGGCCTATGTGCGGCGCTGGCTCGTCGACTGGGCCGAGAAGCACGACGCCGACCTGCAGCAGGACGGCCTCGTCGTGCAGACGACGCTCGACTACGACCTGCAGCAGGCCGCGCAGCGCGCCGTCGAACGCCAGGCCGGCGCGCTGCAGGCCATCGCCGACGTCGACTGGGCCCATTCCTGGCCGATCAACGCGACGTCCACGCAGACCTATGTCGACATGCGCGACGGCGTCAACCCGTTCGAATACTACTGGCAGTCGCACGGCGAACTGCTGGAGACGTTCATCCGCGAATCGTCCGACTACCGCAAGGCCGTCGACGGCGGCGAGAACCCGGTCGCGGTCCTGAAGAAGCTGAAGGCGGACCGCAACTTCATGCGCCAGCTGAAGGCGTCGAAATCGCGCCTGGAGGCGGGCTTCCTCGCGATGGACCCGACGACGGGCGAGATCAAGGCATGGGTGGGCAGCCGCGACTTCGAGAAGGAGCAGTACGACCACGTGGCCCAGGCCGCGCGCCAGCCCGGCTCCACGTTCAAGCCGATCGTCTACGCCGCCGCGCTGGAGAAGGGCATCGCGCCGGACCACGCCTACCTGGACGCCGTCACGACGATCCGCTTCGACGACGGCACCGTGTGGCGCCCGACGGACAACAGCGGCACGACGGGCCGTCAGCTGACCATGCGCGATGGCCTCGTCTATTCGAAGAACACGATCACGGCGCAGGTCGTGCGCGACATCGGCGTGGCGCCCGTCGTCAAGCTGGCGCAGGACCTGGGCGTCCGCACGAGCAAGCTGGCGCCCGTGCCGTCGATCGCGCTCGGTTCCAGCCCGGTCACCCTGCTGGAGATGGTCAACGCGTATTCGTCGATCGCCGCGCAGGGCGAATACCGCAAACCGGTGTTCGTGCGCCGCATCACGGACCGCAACGGCCAGGTCGTCGCGGACTTCGCGTCGCAGACGCCGCAGCGCGTGCTGTCGCAGGAGTCGGCCGTCACCCTGATCGACATGATGCGCGGCGTGATCAACCGCGGCACGGGCACGGGCATCCGCTACCGCTTCGGCATCACGGCCGACGTGGCGGGCAAGACGGGCACCACGCAGAACAACGCGGACGGCTGGTTCATCATGATGCACCCGAACCTCGTCGCGGGCGCCTGGGTCGGCTTCAACGATAACCGCGTCACGATGCGGTCGAACTACTGGGGGCAGGGCGGGCACAGCGCGATCCTGCTCGTGGGCGACTTCTTCAAGTCCGCGCTCGACAGCGGCAAGATCAGCGGCGACGCGCTGTTCCCGGGCGGGCGCAAACCCGAACCCGTGACGCGTCACGCGGAGCCGCCGCCCGAGGAAGACATGGAAGAGGGCGGCGACATGCAACAGGAAGGCGGCCCGCCGCCCGACACGCCGCAGCCGCCCGAGAATGAACCGCCGGCGCCGCCGCAGCCGGAACTGCAGCAGGAAGGCATCACGCTGCCGCCGCCGAACGACGCCTAGGGCGCGGATATGCTTCGTGGGCACGGGGTGCCCACCCAACGGCCTGCCATGGCGTAGGGTGGGCGGCCTCCGCCCACGAAGCGCGTGCGTCTCACAAAATCGGGGTGCCGCCCGTGACCGGGATGCGCGCCCCGGAAATGTAGCTGGCTTCGTCCGACGCCAGCATCACGTACACGGGCGCCACTTCGACCGGCTGGCCCGGCCGCTTCATGGGCACCTGCTGGCCGAAGCTCTCTACCTGGTCCGGCGGCATCGTCGACGGGATCAGCGGCGTCCAGATCGGCCCCGGCGCGACGGAGTTCACGCGTATCCCTTTTTCCGCCAGCAGCTGCGCGAGGCCGGCCGTGAAGTTGGCGATCGCGCCCTTCGTGGTCGCGTACGGCAGCAGGGTCGGCTTCGGATTGTCCGAGTTGATCGACGTCGTGTTGATGATCGACGACCCGGGCTTCATGTGCTTCACGGCCGCCTTGCAGATGTGGAACATGGCCGAGATGTTGACCGCGAACGTGCGGTCCCATTCGTCGTCCGGGATCTCGTCCAGCGACTCGCGCGTCATCTGGAACGCCGCATTATTCACCAGCACGTCGATGCGGCCGAATGCCTGTACCGCGCGGTCGACGATGGCGCGGCAGTGGGCGGGATCCGCGATGTCGCCGGGGACCAGCACCGCTTTCCGGCCGGCCTCGCGTACGAGGCGTTCCGTCTCGCGCGCATCGTCATGCTCGTCGAGGTAGGAAATCAGCACGTCGGCCCCTTCGCGCGCGAAGGCGAGGGCGACGGCGCGGCCGATGCCGCTGTCGCCGCCCGTGATGACGGTGGCCTTGTCCTTGAGCCGGCCGTGGCCGACATAGCTCGTCTCGCCGTGGTCCGCTTTCGGCGTCAGTTGCGCCTCGTGGCCGGGCGGCGTCTGTTGTTGCGCGGGTTGATGTTGCTGCATCGTGACCTCCTGATCGAACATTGGAGGCTCGGATGATAGGGCCGGACGCCGGGAGGCGGCGTCCGGTTCCGCTGGTCAATGCATGGGCCGGGCCTGCGGGGGCGCGGGGACCTCGCTGCGCGCGTCGTTGGCGGCCGGTTGCCGCAGCAGCAGTTCCTGCGCGCGCGGCGCCGTCGAGATGTCCAGGTCGCGCAGCAGCTGCATCGTCTCCAGCAGCACGGCCTGCTGGGTCTGCAGGTACAGGCCGTAGTTGGCGTCCGTCAGGTTGTAGACGATGTCGTATTCCAGGTAGTTCTGGTCCATCGTCGTCAGGTTGACGTGGTCGAGTTTCACCTTGTCCCTGGCCGCGATGATGGCGCCCACCCGTTCCGGCAGCTGCGCCGCGAGTTCGTGCGGCGTGGCGGGATTGATGCGCAAGGTGTACTGCACGCGCCGCGTGTTCTGGCGCTTGAAGTTGTGAACCGTCTTGCGCAGGAGCTCCGCGTTGGCGATCACGATCTGCTCGCCCGACAGCGCGCGGATCCGGGTCGTCTTGAGCCCCACGTGCTCGATCGTGCCGAAGAATTCGGGCACCGAGATCGCGTCGCCCACTTCGAACGGCTTGTCGGTCGCGATCGCGAGGGACGCGAACAGGTCGCCGAGGACGTTCTGCACGGCCAGCGCGATGGCCACGCCGCCGATGCCCAGGCTCGCGACGAACGTCGTCACGTTGATGCCGAGGTTGGACAGCATCGCCAGCAGGAACACGGTCCACACGCTCCATTGCAGCGCCCAGATCATGAGGGTGTGCGCGACGGTGACCTGGTCGTTTTCCAGGCCCTTGCCGTGCACGCGGAAGTAGCGCCGCGCCGTCACGGCGATCGCGTGGTGCAGGTACAGGGCGAGTTGCGCGCCGAGCGTGATGAACCACAGGTGGCCGATGCGCTGGTTCCACGGCGGCGGCAGGTCGAGCATCGACACGCCGATCAGGATCGAGGTCGCGAGGACGGCGAGGTTGCTCGTGCGCGCGAGCGTATGGCGCAGGACTTCGACGATGGGTTTATGGGCGCGCTCGTCGTCGAACTGGTCGAGACGGCGGCGGAACAGGCGCACGGCGCCGTGGATGGCGATGAAGCTGACGACGGCCGCGGTCAGTGCCACGGCCGCATTGGTCCAGCTGATGTCGAGATTGGAGAAATAGCCGCGGATAGTCATCGGGCTCCTTTCGAAAGGACGGGTTGCGCGGGAGCACGCGCGAAAGGATGGCGCCCGGCCGGCGGGGCCGGGCGGGCGTCGGGCAAAGTACTTACCGGATCAGTGACGCGTGCCGCGCAGGTGCTGGCGAACCGCCTCGGCGCTGCTGCTGCCGGCGTCCTTGACGGCCTTCGCCAGCTCTTCCTCGGTCACGCCCAGTTCCCTGGTCCAGTACTGGACTTCCCATTTTTCGTGCAGGTTGATGCGCGTGCGGTCCTGCTGGCCGCGGTTTTGCAGGTTATCGGACATGATGGCCTCCTTGGTCGATACAAGTGCAGGATGCCACCGGTCCCGGCCATATTCCGTTCGGTGTTTCACGTTGTGGCCGCCTTAAAAGCGGCCTGGACTTACTCCAATGGCATGTTTTGTTGTAGGCTAGCGTGATCGACAACATGGAGACATGCATGAGCAAACCCTATGACACGGCGCAGCCCGAGCGCGGCGCCATCGACGCGCTGCCCGGCGTGGTCGCCCTCGACTTCGGCACGAACTGGTGCGGCTATTGCCAGGCGGCGGCCAGCCTCATCGACGACGCGCTGGCACCGTACCCCGGCGTCCAGCACATCAAGGTCGAGGACGGCCCCGGACGCAAGCTGGGCCGTTCGTTCAAGGTGAAGCTGTGGCCGACCGTCGTCGTGCTCAAGGATGGCCAGGAAGTCGCGCGCGTCGTGCGCCCGGTCGCGAGCAGCGAGCTCGCCGACGCGTTGTCGCAGGCCGGTGCCGCATGACCGGTACCGCGACGCACACCCCGCAGAACCGCCCGGCGACCGTCCTGTTCGCCAGCCTCATCGGCACCACCATCGAGTTCTTCGACTTTTATATCTATGCCACGGCCGCCGTGCTCGTGTTCCCGAAGCTGTTCTTCCCGGCCGGGGATCCCGCGGCGGCCACGCTCCAGTCGCTGGCCACGTTCGCCATCGCCTTTTTCGCGCGCCCCGTCGGCTCGGCCGTGTTCGGCCACTTCGGCGACCGCGTCGGGCGCAAGGCCACGCTCGTGGCCGCGCTGCTGACGATGGGCCTGTCCACCGTCTTCATCGGCCTGCTGCCCACCTATGCCACGATCGGCACGGTGGCGCCGCTGCTGCTCGCGCTGTGCCGCTTCGGCCAGGGCCTCGGCCTGGGTGGCGAGTGGGGCGGGGCCGTGCTGCTGGCGACGGAAAACGCGCCACCGGGCAAGCGCGCGTGGTACGGCATGTTCCCGCAGCTGGGCGCGCCGATCGGCTTCTTCCTGTCGAGCGGCGTGTTCCTGCTGCTGTCGCAGACCCTGTCCGATGCCGATTTCCTGCGTTACGGCTGGCGGATTCCGTTCCTCGCCAGTGCGCTGCTGGTCCTGGTCGGCCTGTACGTGCGCCTGAAGATCACGGAAACGCCGGATTTCCAGGCCGTGCTCGATCGTAACGAGCGCGTGAAGCTGCCCGTCGCGGCCGTGTTCGCGAACCACACGCGCGCCCTCGTGCTGGGCACGCTCGCCGCGCTGGCCACGTTCGTCGTGTTCTACCTGATGACCGTGTTCGCCCTGAGCTGGGGCACGTCCGCGCTGGGCTATTCGCGCCAGACCTTCCTGCTGCTGCAACTGGGCGCCATCGTCTTCTTCGGCCTCACGATCCCCATCGCCGCCGTACTGGCCGACCGCCACGGCCGGCGCGCCGCGATGATCCTCGTGTCCGTCGGCCTGGCACTGTTCGGCCTGCTGTTCGGCCCCCTGTTCGGGTCCGGCCAGCTGACGCTCGTCGCGTTGTTCCTCGTGCTGGGCCAATGCCTGATCGGCCTGACGTATGGCCCGCTGGGCACCTTGCTGTCGGAAATGTTCCCGCCCGAGGTGCGCTACACGGGCGCATCGCTGACGTTCAACCTGGCGGGCATCCTGGGCGCCTCGCTCGCGCCGTACGTGGCAACATGGCTCGCGACCAACTACGGCGTGCAGACCGTGGGCTGGTATCTGAGCGCAGCGTCCGTCATCAGCCTCGCCGCGTTGCTACTGACGGTGCCGGCAAGCAGCGGGACGCCGGCCACGGCGCGCTGACACGAGGACGGGGACGGCGATGGGCCTGCAGGGCGGATGCATGTGCGGCGCGCTGCGTTACGAGGCGTCGGGAGAACCTTTCAACGCCACACTGTGCCACTGCGTCGATTGCCGCCGCGCGAGCGGTGCGCCCGCCCTCGCGTGGTTCAGCGTGCGCCGCGACGCCCTGCGCTGGACCCGCGGCAGTCCGGCCCGCAACGCATCGAGCCCCGGCGTCGAACGCCTGTTCTGCGGCCAGTGCGGCACGCAGCTGACGTGGCACGGCGCCGGCGCCGCCGACGAGATCGACGTCACGACGTGCAGCCTGGACGATCCGGACGCCGTACCGCCGGCCGACCATACCTTTGCGTCCCAGCAAGTGCGCTGGCTGCATCTCGCGGATGCACTTCCACGTTACGCCAAGACACGCTCCGATGGACTATTGTGTTGAAATATTGACACAAAAAGTGTCGTATTTACCAACGCAATTACAATAAAATACACAATCGTCCACACGAAACGATAGCAAATCGCTAAAATTCGGTTTCAACAATTTATTTGGAGAACTTCATGTTCAAGTCTGTCCTGCGTTTCGCCACCGGCGCCGTCCTCATGTCTGCCGCGCTCTGCGCTTCCGCCGCTCCGGCCACGTACAAGGACTTCAAGGTGTCCGGTGTGCTGCAGGAAATCCCGGGCCCGTCCGCCCGCTGCGCATCCAAATTCGGCGGCACCATTCTCGGTTTCGGCACCAGCAGTCTGGTCGGCAACAAGGTCACGTTCCTGGCCACCGACTGCATCACGCCGAGCGGCACGTCGTACACCTTCAGCGAAGGCAAATTCCTGATCACCACGCTCACCGGCGAACTGATCTTCGCAAACTACAGCGGCCAGTTCGTGCCGACGGGCGTGGGCACCAAATTCGTGTTCAGCAACGCCACGTTCCAGGTCACGGGCGGCACCGGCCGTTACGCCAAGGCGACGGGCGGCGGCGACATCACGGGCGGGGAAGATATGGCGACGGGACAGGGCACGATCCAGCTGAGCGGGCGTATCCTGTCGAAATAAGCCAAGGGGGAAGAATAGAGGAACGGCCGGGATATCCCGGCCGTTTGTGTTTTCAGAACGAGTACACGAGCGTCAGCGACGTCTGCGTATCCGTATTCTTCTTGTTGTCGGGCACGTTCGTATCGCTGCGCGCGCTGAACGCGGCCTTCATCTGCATCGTGCCGTTGATCTTGGTGGACAGCGCCGTCTCGGCGATCGAGTGCATGTTCGACGTGCCCCGTTCCACGCTGAGGCTCTGCGAAAATGCCGCGGACGGGCTCACGCGCCAGCGCAGCTGGGCCGCGCCGCGCACGGTCACGCCGGATTCGACGCCGCCGGCCGCGTTCTCGCCGTGGAAATAACCCGGACCCACTTCGACGTCGACGGTTTCATTGTCGCGCTTGAGGAGCTGGGTGCCGTAGCCGACGCCGACCGACGAATAGCGGGTGTAGGCGCCGAACTTGTCGTTGACGTGCGAGCCGAGCAGGAAGGCACGGTTGCCGTCTTCCAGCAGCTTGAACGCCGCCTTCGCCGACACCTGGTAGCGCTCGGCCGAGCGGGTGCGGGTCGTGGAGCCGTCGTCGTTGTGCGTGACGTCTTCCTTGAAATAGCCGCTGACGATGTATTCGTTGCTCCAGTTCGCCATCTCGTGGCGCGCATCGATCTTGCCGGTCACGGACGTGCCTTCGGTATTGCCCGAAGTCGTGATCGCACCCAGCTCGGCCGACGTGTACCAGTTGCTGCCTTCCGGTATCGCCATCGTCGGCGCCTGGGTGAAGTAACTGGACGACGGCACACTGCTGTCGAGGTCGTCCGGAGCGGCCATCGCCGCCCCCGCGCCGGTCAGTGCCAGCACACAAAGCATCAGAGATTTCATAGGCATCGGGTTGGCTGCCTTCCGTCGCCATCGGGAGCGATGCGCAGCCTGTCGTTCACGGATCATCTGCGGCAGGCCGAGCCTGCCGGCGGAGGCGACATTGTAGCCCAAAGCGCCGGACGAAATACTTTCGCGTAGAAAATTTACACATTTATCTGGAGAAATTCCCCAAAATCTGGTGCAATTGTTAACTGATCAAAGATTGTGTTTGCATTCGTGCGTAAACGTTGCCTAGAATGCTTGCTTTGCCGACATACCGGTTTGCATGTAAGAAGGAAGCATTTTGATCAGGCTAGTCATCGCCGACGATCATGAACTGATCCGCGAAGGAATCAAGAAGATCGTACGGCCCTGCGCCGACCTAAAAATCGTCGGCGAAGCCGCAGACTTGAAGCAGGCGATCGCCCTCATCGCCCAGGTTCACCCAGACGTCGTGATCCTGGACCTGACACTGCCCGATTACGACGGGCTGGACGGCCTCGTCGAACTGCGGCGCCATTTCCCCGACCTGCGGGTCGTGATCCTCAGCATGCACGCTGAGGAAAAATTCGCGCTCGCCTCGCTGCGCGCGGGTGCGCTCGGCTACGTCTCCAAGGCGATGGCGTCTGCGGAACTCGTGGAAGCGGTGCGCCGCGCAGCCACGGGCGGCACATGGCTGGGGCCGCGGGTGGGCGAACTGCTCGCGCTCGAAGCGCGGCCGGGTGGGCGCCCCCCGCACCACAGCCTGACGCCGCGCGAAGCGGAAATCGTCGCGCTGATCGGTTCCGGTTTGCAGATCAAGCAGGTCGCAGCCGAGCTGGGCATCAGCATCAGCTCCGTCAACACCTACCGCACCCGCATCTTCCGCAAGATGGGGTTGTCGACGAACGCGGCCCTCATCCGCTACGCGCTCCAGCACGGCCTCGCCGGCTGAGCTTTTACGTTGCCATACGGCAACAATGTGTCTGGGCAATTGTCATAGAATTCGTGACAGGCTTCTTCGCGTTTTCCTACCCTAAATTGTGTCGCGCCGCAGCGGAACGCGGCCAGGCGGCGCCAAACCGGCGCCGAACCGGTTCGCTCGTAATGACATTCGTTGTCATGGACAGACCTGCTACGAATGTTATTGCTTAGCCATCTTAGCTAATATCAATGCAAGTTCTGACGGCCGGGGTGTGCGGTGCACCGGCCACCGACTGTATGACATGACGGCACGACCGCCCAACAAACGCGGCGCGAACAAGATGACAACAACGCACAAGAGAGAGAACGCCCGGGGATCCTATGAAATCCTCGTGGCCGAGGACAGCCCGACACAGGCCGAACACCTGGCCCGGGTGCTGGCGCACGACCCGGACTGCCCCGCGCGCGTGCGCGTGGCCGCCGACGGCGAGGCCGCACTGCAAATGGCGCGTGACATGGCGCCCGACCTGGTCGTCAGCGACATCGCCATGCCGCGCATGGACGGCTATGCGCTGTGCCGCGCCCTGAAGGACGATGCGGGGTTGGCCGCCGTGCCCGTCCTGCTGCTGACGCGCCTGACCACGCTGCAGGACATCGTGCGCAGCCTGGAAGCGGGCGCCGACGGCTTCCTGCCCAAGCCGTACGATGCCGACCAGCTGCGCGACCGCGTGCGCCGCATCCTGCAGGGACGGGACGCGGGCGACCCGGCGCGGCCGCTGGAAGTGATGGCGGACGAGCGGCGCCGCATCTACGAACTGCTCGTGGCCACCCACGAGGACACCCAGCGCCTGAATACGGACCTCGCGCGCATGGTCGATTCGCTCGCGCTGCTCGGCCGGATCGCGAGCGCCCTGAACGAGGCGGCCGGCGAGACCGACGTGGCGCGCGCCGCACTGGATCACCTGATCAGGCTCCCGGCGCTCGCGGGCGCCGCCATCAGCACCGCCGCGCCCGACGGCGCCGTGCGCGTGCTCGCGCAAAGGGGCGAGGGGCCCGTCCCCAGCGCCTGCGCGTGCGCGGACGGCCGCGCGGGAGACGACCCGGCGCAGCTTTGCCTGCCGCTGCTCGCAGGGACGCGCCGGCTCGGCGAATTGCAGGCGCGCGCCCGGCACGACGCATTCAGTAACGAAGATCGCGCGCTGCTGGCCGGCGTGGCGCAGCAGATCGCACTCGCGCTCGAGCGCGCGCGCCTGTACACGCGGGCCGAGGCGCTCGTCGTCGAGCGGACGAACGCGCTGCGCTCCGAGCGCAACCGCCTGTCCGCCATCGTGGAGACGGCGGGCACGCTCGTGCTCATGACGGACCCGGAAGGCCGCATCGTGACGTTCAACCGGGCCTGCGAAGAATCGCTGGGCTGGCGCGCGGCGCAGGCCATCGGGCGGCACTACTGGGAGGTGGTGCGCGGCGCCGCCGACCCGGAGGTCGTCCGGCGCATGTTCGAGGGCCTGGCCGAGGACCCGCAGCCGCAGCGGCTGCAGGGTGAATGGGTGACGCCCGACGGCCGCACGCGCAGCATCGTTCTGGACGCACACGCTGCTGCGGCGCGAGGACGGCAGCGTCGAATTCGTCCTCGGCACCGGCATCGACGTCACCGCATTGCGCGGCGCGGAGCGGCGGCTGCACTATGCCAGCAACTACGACGCCGTCACGGGCCTGCCGAACCGCGACCTGCTGCGCGACCGCCTGCGCCAACTCAAGGCACAGGTGCAGGCCCAGGCCGGCCGCCGCGTGCTCGGTTTCATGCTCGTGCGCTTCGGACGCATGGCCCTGATCCGCGAGGCGCTGGGACCCGGCGCGGAACAGGCCCTGCTGCAGGAAGCGGCCGCGCGCCTGCGCGCGGTGGGCAGCCAGGACATGGCCGCGAGCATCTCGGAAGGCGCGTTCGCGCTGGCCCTGCTGCGCACCGACGCCGACGAACTGGCCGCCAGCGCACGCCGCGTGCTGGCCGCGCTGGGACAACCGTACAGGTATCAGCACGACGAATTCCACCTCGACCCGAGCGTCGGCATCGCGATCTATCCGAACGACGGCGTCGCGTACGATACGCTGGCGAGGGGCGCCGAAACGGCGCTGCGCCAGGCGGCCGACGGTGTCGGCCAGCGCTACGCGTTCTACCGACCGGAACTGAACCGCGACGCGAACGAGCGCTTCAAGCTGGAAAACGCGCTGCGCCGGGCGCTCGAACGCCAGGAGCTGGAGCTCCATTACCAGCCGCAGATCGCCGTCGACGGCAAATCGATCGTCAGCGCGGAGGCGCTGCTGCGCTGGCGCCATCCGGAGCGGGGCCTCGTGCCGCCGAGCGACTTCATCCCGCTGGCCGAGGAATCGGGCCTGATCGTCGAGATGGGGGAATGGGTGCTGCACAAGGTGTGCTGCCAGTTGCAGGCCTGGCGGCGCGCGGGCCTGCCCGTCGTGCCGGTGGCCGTGAACCTGTCGGCGCACCAGTTCGACGAACGCATCGTGGGCACGGTGCGGCGCGTACTGGACGACTGCGGGCTCGAACCCGGCCTGCTCGAACTGGAGCTGACCGAGAGCGCGTCGATGGCCGACGCGGACAAGAGCATCGCGCTGCTGGCGCGGCTGAAGGGGATGGGCATCCGGCTCGCCATCGACGATTTCGGCACCGGCTATTCGAACCTGAACTACCTGAAGCGGTTCCCGGTCGACCGCCTGAAGCTGGACCGCTCGTTCGTGCGCGACCTGGAGACGGATGCCGACGACCTGGCGATCGCGCGCGCCGTCGTCGCGATGGCGCATGGCCTGCGGCTGTCGGTGGTGGCGGAAGGGGTGGAGACGGCCGGCCAGCTGGCTTTGCTGGCCGACCTCGGATGCGACCTCGTGCAGGGCTGGCTGTTCAGCCGCGCCGTGCCGGCGGACCAATTCGCGCAGCTGCTGGCAACGGGCCGCCCGTTACCCGCCGCCGCGTAGGGCGGACACCCCGCGCCCGCGCGAACGTTCGCGGCGCGTCAGCGATGCGCGGGCGGAGGCCGCCCACCCAACGGCGTCGCGCGGCGGTATCAGTTGCCGATATAGACGATCTTGAAGGCGAAGAGGGCCGCGATCACCCAGATCACCGGCTTGACTTCGCGCGCGCGGCCGGTCGTCAGCTTGAGCAGCGCGTAGGTGATGAAGCCGAAAGCGATGCCTTCCGCGATCGAGTAGGTGAACGGGATCACGAGCGCCGTGATCGCGGCCGGAACCGCCTCCGTCGTGTCGTTCCACTCGATGTCGCCCAGCTCGCGCAGCATCAGGCACGCGACGAACAGCAGCGCGGGCGCCGTCGCGTACGCGGGCACCACGCCCGCGAGCGGGGCGATGAACAGACAGGCCAGGAACAGCACGGCCACGGTCAACGCCGTGAGGCCCGTACGGCCGCCGGCCTGCACGCCCGACGCGCTTTCGATATACGCCGTCGTGCTCGACGTGCCCAGCACGGAGCCGGCGACGATCGCGGCGCTGTCCGCCAGCAGGGCCTTGTTCAGGCGTTCCATCTTGCCTTCCACGAGCAGACCCGCGCGGCTGGCGACACCCATCAGCGTGCCGGTGGCATCGAACAGCTCGACGAGGAAGAACACGAGCACCACGTTCAGGATGCCGGCGCCGAGGGCGCCCTTGATGTCCAGCTGGCCGAAGGTCGGCGCGATCGACGGCGGTGCCGAGACGAGGCCGTGGAACGTGTTCCCGCCGAAGAAGAACGAGAGGATCGTCACGACGACGATGCCGATCAGGATCGCGCCGCGCACCTTGAGGCGGTCGAGGGTGACGATCAGCAGGAAGCCGACGACGGCCATGATGGCCTCCGGCTTGTGCAGGTTGCCCGCCTGCACGAGCGTCGCCGGGCTGGCCACGACGATGCCGGCGCTCTTCAGCGCGATCAGCGCGAGGAACATCCCGAGCCCCACCGTGATCGCCACGCGCAGCGACCGCGAGATGCCGCCCACGATCATCGCGCGCAGCCCGAACACGGAGACGAGGATGAACAAACAGCCCGACACGAACACGGCGCCCAGCGCCGCCTGCCAGGGCACCTTCATGCCCAGCACGACGGCGTAGGCGAAATAGGCGTTCAGGCCCATGCCGGGCGCCATCGCGATCGGATAGTTGGCGTACAGGCCCATCACGAGGCTGCCCAGTGCCGCGACGAGGCACGTCGCGACGAACACCGCGTCCTTCGGCATCCCGGCGTCGCCCAGGATCGTGGGATTGACGAAGATGATGTACGCCATGGTCAGGAACGTGGTGACGCCGGCGAGGATCTCGGTCCGCGTGTCGGTGCCGCTCTGGCGCAGTTTGAAAAATGAGTCGAGCATTCTTGGATCCATTGTTGTAGTGATGGCCGTGAGCGTTGTATCCATGCGTCACGAGCCGATGACCGAAGCATAACATCCGCACCAACGGCCGCGAAGGCACAAAGTCCTTGCACTGGTAATATATTAGGCCTACCATCCTGATATATCAGATTTAGCCACCAAGGAGCTACACGCTATGACCGCCTTCATGGACCAGGATTTCCTCCTCACCACCGACGTCGCCCGCAAGCTTTATCATGAAGTTGCCGCCGACCTGCCGGTCATCGACTACCACTCGCACCTGCAGCAGGGCGAGATCGCCGAGCGCAAGAAGTTCCGCAACATCGCCGAGCTGTGGCTGGGCGGCGACCATTACAAATGGCGTTTGATGCGCACGGCGGGCGTGCCGGAGGAATACTGCACGGGCGACCGCTCGGACAAGGAAAAATTCCTGGCCTTCTGCAAGGTGCTGCCGCTCGCCATCGGCAACCCGATCTACCACTGGAGCCACCTGGAACTGCGCCGCATCTTCGGCATCGACCTGGTCATCAACGAGAAGAACGCGGAAGCGATCTGGGAACAGGCGAACGCGAAACTGGCCGGCATGGACACGTGGACGTTCCTGGAGCAGGCCAAGGTGGAAATCGCCTGCACGACGGACGACCCGGCCGACGATCTGCTGCAGCACGCCGAGATCGCGCAATCGGCGCTGAAGACCCGCGTGCTGCCGGCCTACCGTCCGGACAAGGCCATGCGCATCAATAACCCGGGCTTCGAACAATACGTGGCCCGCCTTGCCGACGTGTCCGGCGTGAAGATCGATTCGTTCACGTCGTTGATCGCCGCGCTGGCCAACCGTGTGGAATACTTCCATGCGCGCGGCGGCCGTATTTCGGACCACGCGATCGACATCCCGCTGCCGGCCGTCGCCGCGACGGCCGACCAGCTGGACGGCCTGTTCGCCAGGCGCATGCGCGGCGAGCTGCTGGGCGACCTCGAACAGGCGCAATACCTGCGCGGGCTGCTGGAGGCGATCGGGGGCGTCTATGCGAAATACGACTGGACGATGTGCTTCCACATCGGTGCCATGCGCAACAATAACCAGCGTATGCTGGAGACTTTGGGTCCGGATACCGGCTTCGATTCGATTTCCGATATGACGACGAGTAACGGCCTCGTGGCGCTGCTGTCTGCGCTCGACTCCCGTAAACAGCTGCCGAAGACGATGCTGTTCAACCTGAACCCGGCGATGAATGAAGTGCTTTCGACGATGATCGGCAACTTCCAGGACGGCACCGTGGCCGGCAAGGTGCAGTTCGGCCCGGCCTGGTGGTTCAACGACCACAAGCTGGGCAACCTGAACCAGATCCTCGCCTTCGGCAATCACTCCGTGCTGGGCATCTTCGTGGGCATGGTGACGGACTCGCGCAGCTTCGCGTCGTACCCGCGCCACGACTACTTCCGCCGCCTCGTGTGCCGCCAGCTGGGCGAATGGGTCGCCAGCGGCGAGTATCCGGAAGACTACGATGCGCTGGCGACCATCGTGCGCGGTATCTGCTACGAAAACGCCAAGAACTACTTCAAGCTCTGATTGGGCAACCATGCAAAAAGTAATCTGCATTCACCCGGACGACAGCATGCTGGTCGCCCTGACCGACCTGGCGCCGGGTGATGTCGTGACGTGGAACGGGGAGAACATCCTCGTCTCCACGCCTGTCAAGACCAAGCACAAACTGGCGCGCCGCGCCTTCGCCGAGGGCGAGCTGCTGTCCATGTACGGCGTCGTCGTCGGCAAGGCCACCCAGCCGATCCGCAAGGGGGAGGCCGTCACGACGGACAACCTCGCGCATTACGCGTCCGAGGTGGAGATCGGGGAGTCGAAGCCTTATACGTGGACGCCGCCCGACGTCGCGGACCTGAAAGAAGCGACATTCGACGGCATCGTGCGCGCGGACGGCCGCGTGGGCACCGCCAATTACTGGCTGATCTTCCCGCTCGTGTTCTGCGAGAACCGCAACGTGGAGCACCTGCGCAATGCGCTGGAAGGACCGCTGGGCTATGCGACCAACGACCTCGCGTCGCTGACGTTCCAGCTGCTCGGCGAAGACATGGAAGCGCCGAAGCCCGTCGTGCGCCCGTTCCCGAACGTGGACGGCGTGCGCATCATCACGCACAACGGCGGCTGCGGCGGCACGCGCGCGGACGCGCGCTCGCTGTGCAAGATCCTCGCCGCGTATGCCGACCACCCGAACGTGGCCGGCATCACCGTATTCTCGCTGGGCTGCCAGAACGCGCAGATCGGCATGTTCAAGGACGCCCTCGCGAAGCAGAACCCCGATTTCGCCAAGCCCGTGCTGATCTACGAACAGCAGCAATGGGACAGCGAAGAAAAGATGATGAAGGCGGTGCTGCAGGACACCCTGACGCACCTGAAGGAAGCGAACAAGGTGCAGCGCCGGCCGATGCCGCTGTCGCACCTGAAGATCGGCGTGAAATGCGGCGGCTCGGACGGCTTTTCCGGCATTTCCGCCAACCCGGCGATGGGCTATGTGTCGGACATGGTCGTCGCCGTCGGCGGTTCGTCGATCCTCGCGGAATTCCCGGAACTGTGCGGCGTGGAGTCGTCGCTGATCGAACGCTGCGTCGAGGACGACGACAAGCGCCGCTTCCTCGGCATGATGCGCGACTTCGAACAGCGCGCGCTGGCCGTCGGCACGCATTTCGCCGACAACCCGAGCCCCGGCAATATCCGCGACGGCCTGATCACGGATGCGATGAAATCGGCCGGCGCCGCGAAGAAGGGCGGCACGTCGCCGATCGTCTCCGTGCTGGACTACGGCGAGCAAACGGACAAGCAGGGCCTGGCACTGCTGTGCACCCCGGGCGGCGACGTCGAATCCGTCACCGGCATCGTGGCTTCGGGCGCGAACGTCGTGCTGTTCTCGACGGGCCTCGGCACCCCGACCGGCAACCCGATCGTCCCCGTGCTGAAAATCTCCAGCAACAGCCGCGTGGCCGCCAAACTGTCCGACCTGATCGACTACGACTGCGGTCCGATCATCGAAGGCAAGCCGCTGCCCGAGGTGGCGAAAGGCCTGTTCGACATGGTCGTGGCGACGGCGGGCGGGCAATACAAGTGCAAGGCCGACCGGCTGCAGCAATACGACTTCATTTTCTGGAAACGCGATATTTCGCTGTAAGGGCAGACCCATGACTCAACTTCGTCGTACCACTCCGTTCGAACTGCCGGTCAAGATCCTGCAGTTCGGGCAGGGGAATTTCATGCGCGGTTTCTTCGACTGGCAAATCGACCTGCTCAACGAGCGCACGGGCCTGGATGCCGGCGTCGTCGTCGTGCGCCCGCGCGGCGGTGGCTCGGCCCCGCTGCTGGACGTGCAGGACGGCCTGTTCACCGTGCTCGTGCGCGGCCTGGACGAGGCGGGGCTGCCCGTGAAGCAGTACCGCAAGGTCGAATGCGTGCAGCGCGAGATCGATCCGGCCACGATGTATGCCGACTACCTGGCCCAGGCGGCCAATCCGGACCTGCGCTTCATCGTCTCCAACACGACGGAGGCGGGCATCGTCGTCAACGACACCGATGGCCAGGCCGACGCGCCGCCCGTGACGTTCCCCGCCAAGCTCACGCAACTGCTGTTCGCGCGCTACCAGGCGTTCGACGGCGCACAGGACAAGGGCCTCATCCTGCTGCCGTGCGAACTGATCGACAAGAACGGCGAAGCGCTGAAGAACGCCGTGCTGCACTATGCGCGCCTGTGGGACCTGCCGGCCGGCTTCGCCGCGTGGATCGGCGACGCCTGCACGTTCTGCAGTACGCTCGTCGACCGCATCGTCACCGGCTACCCGGCCGCGGACGCCGCGCAGATCGAGCAGGAACTGGGCTACGCGGACCCGTTCCTCGTCGCGGCCGAGTACTACTACCTGTTCGTGATCCAGGGCCCGGCGGCGGTCGGGGAAGAGCTGAAGCTCGCGGGCGCGGACCTCAACGTGAAGCTCGTCGACGACATCACGCCGTACAAGAAGCGCAAGGTCGGCATCCTGAACGGCGGCCACACGACGCTCGTTCCGGTCGCGCTGCTGGCTGGCCTGGAAGCGGTCGGTCCGGCCGTCGACGATGCGCAGGTGGGCGCGTTCCTGCGCGCCGCCATCGATGACGAGATCATCCCGGCGCTGGAGATGGACCGCGTGGAACTGGAAGCGTTCGCCGCCGACGTGCTGCGCCGCTTCCGCAACCCGGCCATCCACCACCGGCTCGCGGCGATCGCGCTGAACAGCTGGAGCAAGTTCGCCGCGCGCGTGCTGCCGCAGCTGCTGCGCTACGCCGAACTGCACGACGGCCGCCTGCCGCGCCGCCTCGTGCTCGCCATGGCCGCGACGATGGTGCTGTACCGCGGCGGCGTCATCGACCTCGCGGACGATCCGGCCACGCTGGCCTGGTTCAAGGCAGGCTGGGACAAGGTCGGCAGCGGCGCGTGGTCGCTCGACGACCTGGCCCGCGGCTGGCTCGCCCACGCCGCGCTGTGGGGCAGGGACCTGAATTCGGTACCGGGACTGGCTACGCAACTGGCCGCGAACCTGCGCGACATCGAACAGCAGGGCATCCGCGCACTGCTGGCGTAAGGCACTCACTAACAACGAAAGAAGAAGCCGCAGGCGCACCCGCGCCGAGCGGCCCGGAATTTTGCGCGCCTAAAAAACGGCGCCGGAGGAGACAACATGAGCAAAATGAAGGGCATGCGCTGGTGGATGGTGGGCCTGGTCACGCTGGGACTGATCGTCAACTACCTGGCGCGCAACACGCTGTCCGTCGCGGCGCCGACGATGATGGCCGACCTGCACATCGACACGAAGCAGTATTCGTACATCGTCGTCGCGTGGCAGGTCTGCTACGCCGTCATGCAGCCCGTGGCCGGCTTCGTGCTGGACGCGATCGGCACCAAGATCGGCTTCGCCGTGTTCGCGTTCGCATGGTCGCTGGCCTGCGCCTGCGCCGCGCTGGCCTCCGGCTGGCAGAGCATGGCGTTCTTCCGCGGGTTGCTCGGGCTGACGGAGGCGGCGGGCATCCCGGCCGGCGTCAAGGCGACGACGGAGTGGTTCCCCGCCAGGGAGCGGTCGGTCGCCATCGGCTGGTTCAACATCGGCTCGTCGATCGGCGCCCTGTGCGCGCCGCCGCTCGTCGTGTGGGCGATCCTGCACGCGGGCTGGAAGTCGGCGTTCGTCATCGTGGGCGTGCTGGGCATCGCGTGGACCCTGCTGTGGACCGTGTTCTACAAGCACCCGCGCGACCAGAAACTGCTGTCCGATGCGGAGCGCGATTACATCCTGGCGGGCCAGGAAGCGAAGCACCAGGACAGCGCCGCGAAGGCGTCGTGGCGCGAGATCGTCAGGAACCGGAACTTCTGGTCGATCGCGATCCCGCGCTTCCTGTCCGAGCCGGCGTGGCAGACGTTCAACGCCTGGATCCCGCTGTACATGGCGACCGAGCGCCACATGGACCTGAAGGAGATCGCGGTGTTCGCGTGGCTGCCGTTCCTCGCCGCTGACATCGGCTGCGTGCTGGGCGGCTATCTGTCGCCGTTCGTGCACCGGCATTTCAATGTTTCCCTGTTCGCGTCACGCAAATGGGTCGTCGCGTTCGGCGCGCTGTGCATGATCGCCCCGGGCTGCATCGGCCTCGTGGCCAGCCCGTACACCGCGATCTTCCTGCTGTGTATCGGCGGCTTCGCGCACCAGACGCTGTCCGGCGCGCTGTACGCGATCACGTCCGACGTCTTCGGCAAGAACGAAGTGGCGACGGCCACCGGGCTGGCCGGCATGTCCGGCTACCTGGGCGCGACCCTGTTCACGCTGGTGTTCGGCATCGTGGTCACGCACGTGGGCTACAGCCCGCTGTTCGTCGTGCTGGCCGTGTTCGACGTGCTGGCGGCGGTCGTCGTGTGGACCATGGTCCGCGACGGCGGGCCGCGCACGCCCCGCAAGACAGATGCCCCGGCCGTCGCCGGCATCCGGTAAACTCTCGGCCGATACTCAACACAAGGACTCACGATGGCAGCACACACCGTCTACGCGATCGGCGAATGCATGATCGAACTGCAGAAGCACGGCGACCAGGGCACGCTCGACTACCGCTTCGGCGGCGACACGCTGAACACGGCCGTGTACATGGCGCGCCTGCTCGATCCGGCGGTCGCGAACGTCGCGTACGTGACGGGCCTGGGCCAGGACGGCATGTCCGCCGAGATGGCGGCCGCGTGGGAGCGCGAAGGCGTCGCCACCGCCAGCGTGCTGCGCCTGGCGGACCGCCTGCCCGGCATCTACATGATCGAGACGGACCCGGACGGCGAGCGCCGCTTCCACTACTGGCGCAAGGATTCCGCCGCGCGCCACTGGATGGCGGCGCCGGGCGCGGACCGGGTGCTCGCGCAACTGGCCGGGGCGCGCATGGTGTACCTGTCCGGCATCAGCCTCGCGATCCTGTCCCCGGGCGACCGCGACGTGCTGATCGCGACGCTGGCGCGGTGCCGCGCGGCGGGCGGCAAGGTCGTCTTCGACAACAACTACCGGCCGCGCCTGTGGGAGAGCGCGGACACGGCGCGCGACGTCTATGGCCGCGTGCTGGCCCATGCGGACATCGCGCTGCTCACGCTGGACGACGAGGTCGCGCTGCATGGTCCGGGCGCCGCGCGCGACGCGATCGAGCGCACGCGCACGCTGGGCGTGGGCGAGATCGTCGTCAAGTGCGGCGGCGATCCGGCCGTCGTCTGGCACGACGGCACGGTGCACGAAGTGGCGCCGGAACCCGTGAACGACGTGGTCGATACGACGGCCGCCGGCGATTCGTTCGGCGCCGGGTACATGGCCGCGCGCCTGTCGGGCAACGGGCCAGCCGACGCGGCGCGCGCCGGGCACCGCCTGGCCGGCACGGTGATCCGCCACCGCGGCGCGATCATTCCGCGCGACGCGATGCCGAATTCGCTACACTTCCGACCATGAACCAGGCCCCACCCAATCCCGTGGCCGAGGCCGAGAGCGGCCTCTCCGCGTCGCGCCGCGTCTACCTGTGCCTGCGCCGGCGCATCGTCGAGATGGACATGCTGCCGGGCACCCGCGTCGTCGAGCGCGACATCGCCGAGGAGTTCGGCACGAGCCGCACGCCCGTGCACGAGGCCGTGCAGCGCCTGGCGGACGAAGGCCTGATCGAGATCGTGCCGCGCTCGGGCACGTTCGTGTCCCGCATCCCGCTCGACGCGCTGGACGAGGCCAACCTCGTGCGCCACGCGCTGGAGACGGCGATCATCGAAAAGGCGGCCGAGCGCGTGGGACCGGACGACATGGCACGCCTGCGCGCGATCCTGGCCGAGCAGGAGGCTGCCATCACCGCGAACGACTTCGGCACGTTCCACCGCACGGACGAGCGCTTCCACGCGCTGCTGGCCGAGCTGTCCGGCTACCCGGGCGTGTGGCCGATCATCCAGCAGGCCAAGACGCAGATGGACCGCTACCGCCAGCTCACCCTGCCGCTGGAAGGCCGCATGGCCGGGGTGCTGGAAGAGCACCGGTCCGTCGTCGACGCGATCGAGGCGCGCGACCCGGCCCGCGCGGTGGCCGCCATGCGCGAACACCTCGACCATGTGATGCCGGTGCTCGAAATCACCCGCAAGCTGCGTCCGGAATTCTTCACCGCCCACCTCGACGCGCGCCCCCCACGCTGAAGCGTTTTTTGCCCCGCGCGACCGATTTGTTACCATGGTGGCTCGTAAACTTTGATGAAGTCAGCCATGCCCAACAACAAGCGCCCGGCCAAGGGCCCGTCGGCCCAGCCCAACCGAAGGTCAGCGACGCCGGCCAAGCCGGCCAAGGCCGCCAGGCCGGTGGAAGCGGATCCCGACGAGCTGGCCCAGAATCTCGTCGACCTGGCGCTCGAGATCACCGAGCGCGAAGGCCCCGACGCGGCCACGCTCACCGCGCGCCAGGAAGAACTGACCGTGCTCGTGCGCCGCATGCTGCGCCGCAAACACGACGACGTGCTGTACGGCGCCATCGAAGTGGCGAAGTACACGGATCCCGATTGCTGCCGCCTGCTGCGCGAGCGCGTGGAAGAAGAGGCCGCCACCTACCACGTCCGTGACGACGAGACCGAACTGGAAATCGACGCCTTCATGATCCCGCTGTTCGTGCACAGCACGGGCGGCCTCGTGCAGGAAGACGTGTTCCGCGACGACGCCGATTTCGACGCCCTGATGGACAGTTTCCGGCAGTCCGGCCTGGCCAGCGCCGCCACCCGCATCGTGCTCGTGCGCCACCTGTACGACCTCGACGCCGTCGACCGCATCCGCTACAGCCACCTGCAGGAGATGCTGCGCGAAGCCGCGCAGGCGCTGCGCTCGCGCAAGCTCGTCGCCACGCCCGCCATCGAGGCCAGCATGCGGCCGTGGATCGGCGGCGACTACGAGCCGGAAGACGAGGCGATGGAACTGCGCTTCCTGCTCGGCTTCGCGCTGAAACCGGCCGACGATCCGTTCTACAAGGTGCCGTCCGGCGAGGCCGCGTCCGATGCGTACTTCGAAGGCCGCATGGCCCGCTACCGCATGTGGGCCGGCAGCGTGTCGCCGCTGCTGCAGCGCTGCCTGTCGCGCCATCCGGCCGGGATCGAGCTGAACTTCCTGTACCAGGACCTGTTCTACGGCGCCAAGGAGCAGGGCGTGGGCGAGCTGTCGATGCTCGGCACCCTGGCCGAGGTCAACCAGAAACTGGAAGAGCAGCAGCGCCCGCCGGACCGCATCAAGGCCGTCGTCGCGCCTCTGGAAGCCAACGGCGAGCCAGTCCTGAGGATCAACCTGTACCCGCTGGACGGCGGCGCGCCGCTGGCCACGGTCGACAAGCCGCTCGACCTGGCCGCCCACCTGGAGGCCGAGCTGGAAGACTTGTGCGATGCGCTGGGCACGGTCGGCCTCGACGGCGTGCTGCTGGCGCGCAGCTTCGACGCCGCCGGCGAACCGGAAGACGCGGAACCCTATCTTTCGGCCTGAGGCGTTCAAACCCGGAAAAACGCATTCATGCCGCGGGCGTACCCCTTCGTCGCATCGTCCGCCGGGTCATCATGGCGTCGATACAATGATCCTTGTCGAACGTTACAAGGGGTCCATGATGACTGTTCCATTCCGCCGGCGATGCGTTGATACGCCTCCCGCTGAAGGCCTTGATCGAACAGCTCGATCCCGGCCAGTTCGTGCAGGTGCACCGCGCCGCGATCGTCAACCTGCAAGCGATCGACCACATCGTGCGGGACGGGACGGCGATGGAAATCCTGCTCAAGGGCAGGCCCGAAAAGCTCGCCGTGAGCGAGGCGTACGGCCGGCAATTCCGCCAGATGTGATCCCGTTTTGCGGCACTGCACACGTCGTCACGCAAGCGTAGACGATGCCGCTTCGTAGTGATTTTTCCATTGTCCGCGTAGGAGGGAACCTACAATTTTTGGCACTCTGCCGAGCTCTCCTAGGGAGACCCGGACCGTAGGGGGGGCGGCACGTTTCCCGATGCAAACATTGCAATGCATAAATGAAAATATTAAGAATTTTGCATGATACGATTCACTGGTCCGGCATCTGATCTGTCGGTGTTTTCCAGAGCATCGACGCATCAGGTTCCGGCCTTGAATCCAGATCAACTAGAACGCCCCAAGGCGAAAGGAAATCAACATGCCGACCCTGATCGTGTTTTGCCATCTGCGCTGGGACTTCGTCTTCCAGCGCCCCCAGCACCTCATGACTCGCCTGGCGGAACACTACCGAATCCTGTTTGTCGAGGAGCCGGTGTATGACGAGGGCAAGGCGCACCTGAAGAAGACGGCCGTTGCGCCGAACATCACGGTGTGCCAGCCGCATACCGGCATCCAGGCACCCGGCTTCCACGACGACCAGATCCCCACGCTGCAGACGCTGCTGGCCGACCTCGTCCCGGAAGGCGAGCGTCCCGTCGTCTGGTTCTACACCCCGATGGCCCTGCCGCTGCTGCAAGGCTTCGATCCGGCACTCGTCGTCTACGACTGCATGGACGAACTGGCGGCCTTCAAGAACGCCCCGAAACAACTGCTGCAGCGCGAAAACGCACTGCTGAACATCGCCGACCTCTGCTTCACGGGCGGTCCGAGCCTGTACCAGTCCAAGCGCGAGCGCCACGCCAACGCGCACTGCTTCTCGAGCAGCGTCGACGCGAAACACTTCCAGAAGGCGCTGGACCGTGACTACAGCCACCCGGAGCAGGCGCACGTCGCCCGTCCGCGCCTGGGCTTCTACGGCGTCATCGACGAGCGCTTCGACACCGACCTCGTCCGCCAGGTCGCGCAAGCGCGGCCGGACTGGCAGATCGTCCTGGTGGGTCCGGTCGTGAAGATCGACCCGGCCAACCTGCCGCGCGCGAACAACATCCACTACATGGGCCAGCGCACGTACGAACAGCTGCCGCAATTCCTGGCCGGCTGGGACGTCTGCCTGCTGCCGTTCGCGCTGAACGAGTCGACCAAGTTCATCAGCCCGACCAAGGTGCTGGAATACATGGCGGCCGAACTGCCGTCCGTCAGCACCCCGATCACGGACGTGAAGGTGCCGTACGGCGACGTCGTCGCGATCGCGGACACGCCGGAAAAATTCATCGCCGCCTGCGAACGCATGCTGGCCATGAACGACGAGCAGCAAGCCGCGCTGAAGGAGCGCATGCGCGCCATCGTCGCCAACACGTCGTGGGACAAGACGGCCGCCAGCATGCACCACCTGATCCAGACGACCGCGCCGAGCAACAAGGCCCAGCGCTTCCTGGCGCAGGCGGAACAGCGCGACTTCGACGACGTCGTCAACGCCGAGAACGTCAATCCGCTGCCGATCGCCGCACTGGCCGCGCGCATGACGCCGAAGGACGGGATGGCGAAGGCCGCGGGCTGATCGCAGAAATCGCTCAACCGGGCGATTAAATCGCGCAAACGCGCGTGACCGGTGACGAACGTGAATACAATTCGCGCATGCGAACGTATTCACTCTTCATCGCTCATGTAATCGCCCTCTTGCTGGCGGTCGCCAGCGGCGGCGCGGGAGCGCAGGGCACGGCGACCTGGATCTGGTCCCCGGGCGATTTCGAGATCTGGCTCTCCAACCGGATGCAGGTGCAGCGCGTCGAGCGCGACGTCGCCTGGCCGCCGTTCTGGCGCCTGTACCACCATCAGCCGCAGGTGAACTTCATCCGGCAGGTCGACCTGGCCGCGCCGGAAGACATCGACATCGCCGTCGAAGGCATCTACAACGTCGCCATCGACGGCCAGTTCGTCCATGGCGACCAGCACCGCGTGCGCGTCCCCGCCGGCAGGCACACGCTCAACCTGCAGGTCTATAACGCGGCCTCGCCGCCGGCCGTGTTCGTGCAGGGACCGACGATCCGCTCCGACGCCTCGTGGTCGGTCGGTCCGCGTCCCGGCGCGCCGGCGGCGCATGCGGCGCACTGGAACCTCAGCGCGCCGGACACACCGCCATCCCGCTACCGCCTGCCGACCCGCGAGATCCCGGCCGTCGCCGTCGCGCGCGCGGACGGCGGCGTCCTCGTCGACTTCGGCCAGGAGACGACGGGATTCGTCAAGCTGAAGAACCTGACGGGCAGCGGCAAGGTCACCCTGTACTACGGCGAATCGAAAGAGGAAGCGCTGTCCGAGCAGGGCGCGGAGACCCTCGACCGCTTCCCGCTCGCGGACCACCGCGGCGACTTCATCGCGCCCACGTCGCGCGCGATGCGCTACGTGAACGTCCGCTTCGATGGCGGCATACGCGCCGACGACGTGACGCTCCTGTACGAATACCTGCCCGTCGCGCACCGCGGCACGTTCAAGAGTTCCGACGACGAGTTGAACCGGATCTGGGACGTCGCCCAGCGCACGCTGGAACTGAACACGCGCGAATTCTTCATCGACGGCGTCAAGCGCGACCACTGGGTGTGGTCCGGCGACGCCGTGCAAACGTACCTGATGAACTACTACACGTTCTTCGACAGCGACACGGTCAAGCGGACGACGTGGGCACTGCGCGGCGCGGATCCCGTCGACATGCACATCAACACGATCCTGGATTACTCGCTGTACTGGTTCATCGGCATCCGCGACTACTACCAGTACACGGGCGACGCGGACTTCGTGAAGAGCGTCTACCCGCGCATGACGACGCTGATGGACTTCGTGCTCGCGCGCCGCAACGCGAACGGCATGCTGGAAGGCTTGCCGGGCGACTGGGTGTTCGTCGACTGGGCCGACATGCCGAAGGATGGCGAGCTGGCCGTCATCCAGCTGCTGTTCGCCAGGAGCCTGGAAGCGATGGCGGATTGCGCGGCGCTGGCCCACGACGACGCGAAGGCCGCGACGTACCGCCAGCTCGCCGCGGAGCTGAAGACGAAGATCATGGCCGCGTTCTGGGATCCGCAACGCCAGCTGTTCATCCACGCCCGCAAGGACGGCAAGGTCAACCCGCTCGTCACGCGCCATCCGAACATGTTCGCGCTGATGTTCGGCTATCTGGACGACGCGCAGGCCGCCGCCGTGCGCCGCAACGTCCTCACGAGCGACTCGGTACCGAAGATCACGACCCCGTACATGCGCTTCTACGAACTGGCGGCGCTGGCGGAAAGCGGGCAGCAGCGCTACGTCACGGGCCAGATCAAGGATTATTGGGGCGGCATGCTGCGCGCGGGCGCGACCTGCTTCTGGGAGCAGTACGACCCGAACGTGGAGGGCGCCGCGCGCTACGCGATGTACGGCAAGCCGTTCGGCATGAGCCTGTGCCACGCCTGGGGCGCGAGTCCGCTCTACCTGCTCGGCAAATACTACCTGGGCGTGAAGCCGACGCAGCCCGGTTACGCCGCCTATGTCGTCGAGCCGGACCTGGGCGGCCTGGCATGGATCGACGGGAAGGTGCCGACGCCGCGCGGCGACATCGCCGTGTACGCGGACGCGCAGACGATCCGGGTGACGGGCGTGGCGGGGCAGGGCGTCCTGCGGTTCACGAGTGCGGGCACACCCCGCAGCGATGGCGGGACGATCCGCAGGATCGGCGAGCGCCGCTACGAGCTGGCGCTGGAAGGAGGGAAGACGGTCACTGTTGCGCGCAAAAAATAAGCTGTTGCGGGGATTCCTTGGGTGCATCTATAATCCGGTCAGTACGTTATAGATTAAAAACCAAGGAGACCGAATTGCGCCGCTCACTTCTTTCCACCCTCATCCTGTGCGGCCTGTTCGCCAGTCCGCTCGCATCCGCTGCCGACAAGGCCGTCCAGCTGACGCACGTCGCCGGCCCGTTCGCCGCCGATCCGGCCTCGCTGGACAAGTACGAAACCCCGGGCTGGTTCCGCGACGCCAAGTTCGGCATCTGGTCCCACTGGGGCCCGCAGGCCGTGCCGCGCGCCGGCGACTGGTACGCGCGCAATATGTACATCTACGGCACGCCGCAGTACGAACACCATCTCAAGCACTACGGCCACCCGTCCAAGTCCGGCTACAAGGACATCATCCCATTGTGGAAGGCCGAGAAATTCGATCCCGACGCCCTGATGGCGCTGTACGCCAAGGCCGGCGCGAAGTATTTCGTCAGCATGGGCGTCCACCACGACAATTTCGACCTGTGGGATTCGAAGTACCACCGCTGGAACGCCGTCAAGATGGGACCGCACCGCGACATCGTCGGCGACTGGCAGAAGGCGGCCGTCAAGGCGGGCCTGCGCTTCGGCGTCTCCGAGCACCTGGGCGCGAGCTACGGCTGGTTCGGGACCAGCCATGGGCACGACGAGGTCTTCCCGCAGCTTGGCGTGCCGTACGACGGTGCCGATCCGCAGTACGCGGACCTGTACCACCCGAAGCATGACGAGCTGTTCGGCGGCGGCCAGAAGTGGTACACGAAGGACGCGGCGTATCACCAGGAATGGTTCAACCGCATCACCGACCTCGTGACGCACTACAAGCCGGACCTGCTCTACTCCGACGGCGGCATTCCGTTCGGCGACACCGGCAGGACCCTCGTCGCGAATTTCTACAACGAGAACATCAAGACGCACGGCAAGCTGGAAGCCGTGTACAACCACAAGGACATCGGCTCCGGCGAGTTCCTGCGCAAGGCCGGTGTACAGGACGTCGAGCGGGGTGTCATGAACGGCATCCAGCCGCTGCCGTGGCAGACCGACACGTCGATGGGCGACTGGTTCTATAGCGAGGGCTACAAGTACAAGACCACGCGCGACGTCGTGACCATGCTGGCCGACATCGTCAGCAAGAACGGCAACCTGCTCCTCAACGTCGTGCAGTACCCGGACGGCAGCCTGCCGCCGGAATCCCGTAAATTCCTCGACGAGATGGCAGCGTGGATCCAGGTCAACGGCGAAGCCATCTACGGCACGCGGCCGTGGAAGACGTTCGGCGAAGGCCCGACGAAGACGGAGGGCGGCGCGTTCAAGGAAAACGCGGACTACACGGCCGCCGACATCCGCTTCACCACCAAGCGCGGATCCGTGTACGCCATCACGCTGGGCGAGCCGAAGGGGCAGGTGCGCATCGCGTCGCTCGGCGCGAAGGCCGGGCTGGACAAGCGCCCGGTCAAGTCGGTGTCGCTCGTGGGCGCCACCGCGCCGCTGCGCTGGAAGCAGCAGGACGACGCCCTCGTGATCGACGTGCCGGCCAGCCTGCCGACCACGATCGCCTCCAGCTTCAAGATCGGATTCTGACATGAACATGCGTATGTTGACGCTGGCGCTGCTGGCCGCCTTCAGCGGTGCCGCGTCCGCCGCTTCCACGGGGCAGGTCGCGGTGACGTCGCCGAACGGGCGGGCCGTCATCAAGATCGCGCGGGACGGCGGCAGCTACGCCGTGACGCGCGGCGGCGAAACGGTGATCGCTACGTCGCCGCTGGGCCTCGAATTCGACGGCCAGCCGGAGTTCGGCGCGCTGGTGCTGGAAAAGGTCACCAGGACGAGCGCGGACCGCGCCATTCCGCTCGTCGCGACGAAGGCGTCGAGCGCGCGCGACCGCTACCGCGCCGCGACGCTCCAGTTCCGCGACCGCGCGGACGCCACGCGCCGCCTGCTCGTGGACGTGCGCGCCTACGACGACGGCGTCGCCTTCCGCTACCGCATCGACGGCAGCGATCCCGTCCGCCTGCGCGGCGAAAAGACGGGCTTCGTGCCTGCGGGCGATCCGGACTGCCTGATCTCGGTGTTCGACGGCGCGCATGAAGTGCCGTTCGCACGCCAGAAGATCACCCAACTGGACGACAAGAAGGGCTACGACGTGCCGGTCGTGTGCACGACGCCGTCCGGCCGCACCGCCTACGCGATCACCCAGGCCAACCTCGGGGGCTACACGGGTGCGTCGCTGTGGCGCGATGGCGCCGGCCTGCGCGTGCATCTCTCGCCGGTGCCGGGCCGCGCCGCGCCCGTGTACGCATCGCAGGGCGGGTTGCAGACCGCCTGGCGTGTCGTCATGCTGGGCAACCGGCCGGGCGATTTGATCGCCTCGAACCTGGTCGGCAACCTGAATCCCGCCGCGCAGGGCGATTTCAGCTGGGTCAAGCCGGGCAAGGCCGCATGGGACTGGTGGTCGGGTCCGCTCATGGGCATGAAGCCGGACATGGCGGCCTACCGCCGCTTCATCGACTTCGCCGCCGTATCGGGCTTCCCGTACTACCTGATCGACGCGGGCTGGTCCAAAGGCGCCAACGCCGACGCCTGGGTCGCGCTGCCGACCACCGACATCACCCGCACCGCCGACGGCATCGACATGCCGGAACTGGTGCGCTACGCGGCCTCGAAGGGCGTCGGGCTGATCCTGTGGGCCCACTGGGAACACGTCGCGGCGCGCATGGACGAGGTGCTCGACACCTACGCGCGCTGGGGCATCAAGGGCGTCAAGATCGACTTCATGAGCCGCGACGACCAGGACATGGTGGCATTCTACGAACGCGTCGCGCGGGCCACGGCCCAGCGCCACCTGCTGCTGGACCTGCACGGCGCCTACGTGCCCGCCGGCCTGCAGCGCACGTATCCGAACTTCATCACGCAGGAAGGCGTCCTGGGCGCGGAGTGGAGCAAGATGCAGAAGAAGGTCACGCCCGAGCACAACCTGATGCTGCCGTACACGCGCATGCTGGCCGGGCCGATCGATTACACGCCGGGCGGCTTCCGCAACGTCGCGCCCGCGGCCTTCCAGGTACGCGCCGAGCTGCCGTTCGTGCAGAACACCCGCGGCCAGGAACTGGCGAAGTACGTGGTGTACGACAGCCCGCTGCAGATGGTGTCCGACGATCCGGACGCCTACCGCGACGCCGAAGGCTTCGATTTCATCCGCCAGGTGCCGACGGCGTGGGACGAGACCCGTTTCCTGTCCGGCGAACCGGGCAAGGACATCGTGCTGGCGCGGCGCCAGGGCACGACGTGGTACGTGGGCGCGATGTCCGCGGACGAGGGCACGACGACCAAGCGCGTGCCGCTGGACTTCCTGCCGGCCGGGCGCTACAAGGCGACGATCTGGGAAGACGGCGCCACGCCGAACAACGTCAAGCTGCGCGAAGCGGACGTGACGCCGCGCGACGCCCTGGCCCTGGAACTGGCGGGGGCGGGCGGCGCGGCGGTGATCCTCGAAGCCCGGTGATCAGGCCAGCGGGTCGATCGCGAAGGCGGGCATCCGGACGTTTTCGCGCGCGGCCTCGAGGAACTTGTCCGCGGTGAGCAGCGCCTCGTGGATGGTCACGTCCATGTCGAGGTAGCGGTACGTGCCGAGCCGGCCGACGAAAGTCACGTTCGGCTCGGTGCGCGCCAGGTTCACGTATTTTTCCAGCTGCGCCTTCTCGCGCGCCTGGCGGATCGGGTAGTACGGCGTATCGTTTTCCTCGCACTGGCGGCTGTACTCCATGTAGCAGATCGTGCGCTCGTGCTGTTCCCACGGCGAGAAGTGCTTGTGCTCGGTGATGCGCGTATAGGTCTGCGAATCATCGCAGTAGTTGATGACGGCGTTGCCCTGGTAGTCGCCGGTGTCGCGGAAGACTTCGAAATCCAGCGTGCGGTACGGCAGGCGGCCTTCGACGTGCTTGAACCAGGCGTCGATCGGGCCGCTGTAGAACACGTGGTCGTAATCCGCCTTGGACGCCGGATCGAAGCGCGTCCCGAGGTGCACCTTGATGCCCGGCACCTTCAGGATGTTTTCCACGAGCGCCGTGTAGCCGTCCTTCGGCATGCCCTGGTACTTGTGGTTGAAATAGTTGTCGTCGTAATTGAAGCGCACGGGCAGCCGCTTCAGGATGCTGGCCGGCAGTTCGCTCGGATGCAGGCCCCACTGCTTCATCGTGTACGTCTTGAAGAAGGCTTCGTACAGTTCGCGGCCCACGAAGCGCAGCGCCTGTTCCTCGAACGTCTGCGGATTCTCGATCGACTTGTCGCCCAGCGACTGGATGAACGCCTGGGCTTCGGCCGGACGGAACGTCTTGCCGAAGAACTGGTTGATCGTCAGCAGGTTGATCGGCAGGGTGAACACGCGGTTGTTCGTGATCGCCTTCACGCGGTTCACGTAGGGCATGAATTCCGCGAAACGGTTGACGAATTCCCACGCCCGTTCGTTATCGGTGTGAAAAATGTGCGGTCCATACACATGGACCATGACGCCGGTCTCGCTGTCGCGCTCTGAGTGGCAATTTCCCGCGATGTGGTCGCGCGCCTCGAAGATCTCGACGGTGTAGCCCGCATGGGCCAGCTGGTGGGCGATGACAGCTCCGGAAAATCCAGCACCGACAATGGCAATATTTTTTTTCATTCGCTGATCCTGTTTGAAAAGTGATGTGTGACCCATGCCCGCATGCGCTGCTGGTGACTTGCAGTTACTACACGATAGGAATGTGAAATATAGTGCCAAAAATATATCACCTCTCACCCGTTTGGCCCCGCACAATTGGATGCGGACGAATGCATGGCGATTATTCGAACGCGTCACGCAAATACAAAAACCGCCGGCCGAAGCCAGCGGTTTTCGTCACGCCAAGCGGTGAGTGATCAGCGCTTGCGCATTAACGCTTGCGCATTAACGCTTGCCATCGTTCTTGTGGCTCTGCGAGCCGGCCTTGGCGTGCTGCTCCGGCGTGCCGCCGCGCGTGCTGTTACCCCGCTGATTGCCGCTCTGCGAGTTGCCAGCGTTACCGCTCTGGCTGTTGCCGTCGTTCTTGTGGCTCATCGAGCCGGCACGGCGTGCTTCTTCCGAAGTGAACTCGTGGGCATTGCCCGAAGCGTGGGCGGCGCGGCCGCCTTCCGATGCGATTTCGCGCTGCTTTTGCGGGTCCATCGATGCGAAACCGCGGTTGCTGGTATCGCCGCTCTGGTTGTTGCCCTTGTTACCGCCTTGTTGGTTGTTCGATGCCATGATCGTTCTCCTTTAAGTGGGTTGAGCGCATTTGCACTTCCTCTGCCGGAGCAGCGTCTCGTGACGTCCGATCGGGAAGAGGTGAGTCCATGGTAAGCCCGTCCTTATGCATGGTGAATAGGAATTCTTACGGCTGACTTGTAGGATGAGTCTGTCCATTTTGGTGCAACAATCAGTGCACGGACGGCCCCGGCGGCATCGCATCGCCGCGGCGCAGGAAGGATTCCGCGAGCTTCGGGTCGTCCAGCCGCACGATCGACAGCGGGTGCGCGAACTCGATGCCTTCCTTCTGGAAGCGGCGGTAGATCTCGAGGAAAATCGCCTGCTGCGCATCCATGTGCAGGATGTAGTCCGGGCTGCGGAAGTGGTACACGACTTCGAAATCCAGCGACCACTGGCCCCAGCTGAAGAAGTGGGCGCGCTCGAAGTCGACGTTCTGCTGGCTCGAGACGATCTCGCGGATGATCTGCGGGATGCGGCACAGCTGGTCTTCCGGCGTGCCGTACGCGACGCGCAGGACGAACGCCACGCGCCGCGTCTGCATGCGCTTGTGGTTGTGGATGCGGCTTTTCAGCAGCTCGCCGTTGGAAAACACGACCTGTTCGCCGCCGAGCCCGCGCACGCGCGTCGTCTTGAGGCCGATGTGTTCCACCGACCCGAGTACGTCGCCCACGATGATGAAATCGCCGACCTCGAACGGCTTGTCCAGCATGATCGACAGCGACGCGAACAGGTCGCCAAGGATGTTCTGCGTGGCGAGCGCGACGGCCACGCCGCCGATGCCCAGGCTGGCCACGAGGGTCGTGATGTTGATCCCGAAGTTATCGAGGATCATCAGGGTGACGACCACCCACAGCAGCAGCCGCGAAATGAAGCACAGCACGCTGCTCGATGCGCGCCGCGCGCCGTCGACCGGGCCGATGCTGAACCGGTCGCGCCATGCGCGCAGGCCCGTGTCGCCCCAGATCGCCGCCTGCAGCAGCAGCGACGCGATGGCGATGCGGGTGACGAACTTGTCCTGCCTGGCCGTCAGTTCCAGGAACGTGCTGCCGAAATACACGGCAAACGCGAGGATGAACAGCAGATACGTCTTCGACAGCATCGCCGTGACGAAGTCGTCCAGCCGGGTTTCGGTCCGGCGCGACAGCGCTTCCATGCGCCGCAGCACGAACGCGCGCAGGAACACCATCGCGACGGCACTGCCAAGCGCCACGCCCAGGGCCAGGGCCCAGTCTTCGACACCATTGTTGAGAAAGGAGACATGCCCGGATCGGGACAGGAAGGGAAACGTCATCGACATGATTCACTAAAAACGAAAGCCAGCCGCCAGTGTGCGGGCGGGCGCCATCCGGCCGCGCACAATTGACTTTCGGAAGGGCGCGGCATACATTGTCTTATTTGCATCAATACACCGCCCGACACCGATGGCCTCCGACCAGACCACCAAGATCCTGCTCGTCGACGACCAGCCGGCCAACCTGGCGGTGCTCGAGGCCATCCTGGCGGACCTGGGGCAGACGCTCGTGTCCGTGACGTCCGGCGAGGCGGCGCTGCGCGAAGTGCTGGCCCACGATTTCGCCGTCGTGCTGCTGGACGTGCGCATGCCGACGATGAACGGGTTCGAGCTGGCGGAGCTGATCCGCGAGCACCCGCGAACGCACAGCCTGCCCATCATCTTCCTCACCGCCGGCGACGCCGACGAATTCCCGCTCGAGCGCGCGTACGCGCTGGGCGCGGTCGACTATCTCACCAAGCCGCTCAATCCCATCGTCCTGCGGGCCAAGGTCGCCGTGTTCATCGACCTGTACCGCAAGAACGCGGAACTGGCCCGCATCGAGGAAGAACGCCACCGCGCCCAGCTGCGTTCGCGTGATGCCCGCTTGCGGCTCATCCTCGACAACATCCGCGACTATGCGTTCATCGGCACGGACGTCGACCGCATCGTGACGGAGTGGGAAGGGGGCGCCGCCGCGATCACCGGCTGGTCGTCCGACGACATGCGCGGGCGCGGCGCCGACCTGCTGTTCACGCCGGAAGACGTGGCGCACGGCCAGCCCGAGCTGGAAGCCCGGCGCGCGCTCGAACAGGGCCGCGCGGAGGACCGCCGCTGGCACCTGCGCCGCGACGGCACGCGTTTCTTCGCGGACGGCGTGATGGTGCCGCTGCGCGACGAGGCGGGCGTCCACGTCGGCTTTGCCAAGATCATCCGCGACGCCACCGCCGAAAAGCTGGCCGCCGAACGGCTGGCCGAGAGCGAACACGAACTGGACGAAAGCCGGCGCGAGGCCGAGGCCGAACGCGAACGGCTGCTGCGCGAGCTGCAGGCCGCCAGCGAGCGCATGCGCGACATCTTCCACCGCGCGCCCGCCATCATGTGCGTGATGAGCGGCCCGGACCACGTGATCGAGATGGCCAACCAGCGCTTCCTGGAACTGGCCGGCGGCCGCAAGCTTGCCTGGCGCCCCGTGCGAACGGCCTTGCCGGAACTGGCGGGGCAGGGTTTTGCCGACGTGCTGGACCGCGTGTTCGCGAGCGGCGAAGCGGTCGAGGGCCATAACGTGCGCCTGCTGCTGGCCCCTGCCGCGGACGGCACCGGCGACGCGCACACGGGCCTGGAGGAACACTTCCTCGACTTCGTGTGCATGGCCCTGCGGGAACCGGACGGCAGCGTGTCGGGCGTGCTGCTGCACGGCGTCGACGTCACCGAGCGCGCGCGTGCGAACCTGCTGGCCATCGGCCAGCGCGGCGCGCTGGAACTGGCCGTCACCGACGCGCCGCTCGGCGACGTGCTCGACGTGCTGGCCCGCACCGCCGAGGATTACACGGGCGGCGCGGCGCTGGCCTCCGTGCAGCTGATGGCCGGCGGCGGGCGCCTGCAGCACGCGGCGGCGCCGTCGCTCGCCGTGGAATTCCAGCGCGCGCTCGACACCGTGCCCGTCGGCCCCGTCGCGGGTGCCGCCGGCAGCGCCGCGTGGCAGGGCGCACCGATCGTCTGCGCCGACATCGCGACCGACCCGCTGTGGCAGCAGCACGTGCTGCTCGCGCAGGGGCACGGACTGCGCGCGGCGCGCGCGCTGCCGATCCTGGCGCCGTCCGGCACGGTGCTCGGCACGTTCACCCTGTACTACCGCGAACGGCGCCTGCCGAACCCGCAGGAAGAGGCGGCGCTCGCGCTGCTGGCGAATACCGCGTCGCTCGTGATCGGCCAGCGCCACGAGGCGGCCGAACGGCAGGCCGCGGAGCACCGCTCGCGCGCGATCCTGGAAAGCATGAGCGAGGGTTTCATCGCGCTCGATCCGGCCTGGCGCATCACGTACGCGAACGGCGCGGCCGAAGCCGTCACGCGCAAGCCGCGCGAGGAACTCGTGGGCGCCCAGTTCTGGGACCTGTTCGCGCGCCTGCAAGGCAGCCAGCAGGAACGCGCGCTGCGGCGCACGGCGCTGGAACGCGAACGATCCCGCATCGAAGCGTACGACGACGCCGAGGGCCGCTGGTTCGAGATCAACTCGTTCCCGATGGAGGGGGCCGGCGGACTCGCGCTGTATTTCCGCGACGAGACCGACCGCCGCCGCGCCGAAGAGGGCATCCGGCGCCTGGCCGCCGTGGCCGAGCAGTCGTCCGACTTCATCGGCATCTTCACGCCGGACGCCGGCGGCATCTACCTGAACCCGGCGGGCCGGCGCATGGCGGGCCTCGATGACCGCACCAACATCGCCGCCTGGCGCATGATCGATTTCTTCCCGCGCGAAGACCGGCCGTTCGTGCGCGACCACGTGATGGCCGCGCTGACGGTCGGCGCGGCCGAATGGGAGGGAGAACTGCGCCTGGCGCAACCGGACGGCCGGCCGCCGCTGCCCGTCTACTTCAAGGGGTTCGCGGTGCGCGACGCGGAGGGCAACAACATCGGCCTCGCGACCATCACGCGCGACATCACGGCGCAGAAGCGCGCCGAGGACGAGCTGCGCCGCGTGGCCGCCGACCTGTCCGAGGCGGACCACCGCAAGAGCGAATTCCTCGCCACGCTCGCGCACGAACTGCGCAACCCGCTGGCCCCGATCCGCACGGGGCTCGACCTGTTGCGCATGGCGCCGGCCGACAAGGACGCGCTGGCGCGCATCCACGCGATGATGGACCGCCAGCTGGGCCACCTGATCCACCTCGTCGACGACCTGCTCGACATCGCCCGCATCACGCGCGGCAAGATCGAACTGAAACGGGAGAACGTCGACCTGAAGGTCATCGCGCAGATGGCCGTGGAGACGAGCGCCGCGCTGATCGAAGCGCACGGCCACCGCCTGGACGTCGACCTGCCCGAGGAACGGCTGCCGCTCGAGGCGGACGTCACGCGCATGGTGCAGGTGCTGTCGAACTTGCTGAACAACGCCGCCAAGTACACGCCGGCCGGCGGGCGCGTCGCGCTGTCCGCATGGCGCGAGGACGGGCACGCCGTGGTCGCCGTGTCGGACAGCGGCATCGGCATTCCGCCGGATGCGATCGGCTCCGTGTTCGAGATGTTTACGCAGGTGCGCGGCAGCCTCGACCGGGCACAGGGCGGCCTCGGGATCGGTCTGTCGCTGGTGCGCCGCCTCGTCGAGCTGCACGGCGGGCGCGTCGCCGCGTTTTCCGCCGGCCGGGGCCACGGCAGCACGTTCACGGTGCGTCTGCCGCTGCAACCCGGCTCGCCGCACGCGCGTCCGCGCGCGACCGGGGAGGACGCGCACGCGCGGCCACCGGCGCCCCTCCGGGTGCTGGTCGTCGACGACAACGCGGATGCGGCCGACAGCCTCGTCGCGCTGCTCGACGCGCTCGGCCACACGACATCGGTCGCGCGCGACGGCCCGGAAGGTCTGCGCCTGGCGCTCGAGGCGCAGCCGGACCTGGTCCTGCTCGACATCGGCCTGCCCGGCATGAGCGGCTACGAGGTGGCGCGCGCGATCCGGCGCAACCAGGGGATGCGCCAGATCGTCCTCATTGCATTGACCGGCTGGGGCGCGCAGAGCGACCAGCAGCAGTCGCACGAGGCGGGCTTCGACCAGCACCTGACGAAGCCCGTGAGCCTGGAGGCGCTGGAACAGGCGCTGGCCGCCGCCGCGCGCACGCTGCCATGAAGACCGTCGACGTCTCCTGCGGCACCCTCGTGGTGGACGCCGGCGGCCGGCTGCTGCTGGGCCACGTCACGCACACGCCGCGCTGGGACATCCCGAAGGGCTTGCGGGATCCGGGCGAAACGCTGCTGGACGCGGCCATGCGCGAACTGTTCGAAGAGACGGGCCTCGCATTCCCGGCCGGCGCCTTCCGCGAGCTGGGCCGCTTCGACTACCGGCGCGACAAGGTGTTGCACCTGTTCCGCGTGGACGTGGGCGAGGCGCTGCCGGACCTTGCGCACCTGGTGTGCACCAGCATGTTCCCGCACCACGTGACGGGCAGGCCGACGCCGGAGATGGATGCCTTCCGCTGGGCCACGCGCGACGAGGTCGCGGCGTTGTGCTGGCCGCGCATGGCCGCGAAGCTGCTAGCGATCGGCTGGTGAAGGAGTCCGCCGCGATTCCACGTCGCGCAGCACGGACTCGATGGCCGTCACCGTCGCCGGCTTCGTGAGATGCGCGTCGAACCCGGCCTGCGCGGTGCGCGCGCGGTCGTCCGCGCCGCCCCAGCCGGTGAGCGCGACGAGCATGACGCCGTCGTGGCGCGCCTCGCGCCGCACGGCCTGCGCCACCTCGTAGCCGGACAGGCCGGGCATGCCGATGTCGAGGAACACGGCGTGCGGTTCCAGGCCGCCCAGCATGCGCAGCGCCTGGTGGCCGTCGTGCGCCACCGCGACGTCGTGGCCCATCACGGTCAGCAGCGCGGCCAGCGTGTCGGCCGCGTCGCGGTTGTCGTCCACGACGAGCAGGCGCAGCGCCGGAATGCGGGTCGGGTCCGGGCCCGGCGCGCCGGGCGCCGCCTTGTCCGCGCCATGGTCGGCCAGCGGCAGGCGCACCGTGAAGACGCTGCCCGTGCCGATGCCGGCGCTGGCCGCCTGGATCGTCCCGCCGTGCAGCTCGACGAGGCTTTTCACGAGCGACAGGCCGATCCCGAGGCCGCCCGGCATGTGCCGGGTCGCGTTCGGGATTTGCGTAAACATGCGGAAGACTTCGTCGAGCGCGTCGGGCGGGATGCCGATGCCGTTGTCGGACACGGCGATCAGCGCCTGCCGGCCGTCGCGCTCCGCCGCCAGCACGATGTGGCCGCCGCGCGGGGTGTATTTCGCCGCGTTGTTCAGGAGGTTGCTGACGACCTGCGTGATGCGGTTGGCGTCCGCGTGCAGCATCAGCGGCTCGCCCGGCAGCCGCACGTCGAGCTCGTGGCGCGCCGCCTCGATCAGCGGCAGGCTCGTTTCGACGGCCGCGTTCAGCACGTCCGCGAGCGGCACCAGCGCCGGCTTCAGGTCGACCTGGCCGCGCGTGATGCGGGCCACGTCCAGCAGGTCGTCGACGAGGTGCACGAGGTGGTCGAGCTGGCGGTCCATGATGTCCTGCACGCGCGCGATGGCGGCCGGGTCGGAGCGGGCGCGCCGCATCAGCTGCAGGCCGCTGCGGATGGGCGCCAGCGGATTGCGCAGCTCGTGCGCCAGCGTGGCGAGGAATTCCGTCTTGCGGCGGTCCTGCTCGGCCAGGTCGTCGGCCAGGCGGCGCAGCTCCAGCTCCGTGCGGCGGCGTTCCGTGATGTCGGTGAACAGCACGACCACCTTGCGGCTGCCGGCCGGACCCACGCGCGCCGCGTACACGTCGTACCAGCGGCCCATGTGCGCCGCCTCGTCGACGAAATGCGCCGGCTCGCCCGTCGCCGCGACGCGGCCGTAGGTCTCGAACCAGTGGGCCTCGTGCTGCGGGACGAGCGAGCGCATCGTGCGCCCGACGGCATGGGCCAGCCCCGTGGCCTTCACGAACGCCGGATTGACCTCGAGGAAGCGGTAGTCGTTCGGGATGCCGGCATCGTCGTATAGCATCTCGACGACGCACACGCCTTCGTCGATCGCGTCGAACAGCGTGCGGTAGCGTTCCTCGCTCGCCTGCAGCCGCTCCTCCGCCTCTTTCTGCAGCGACGCGTCGATCACGACGCCGCGCATCATGCCGCGCGTGCCGGCATGCCGGTCCAGGTGGCCGCGCGCCAGCACCCAGCGCCACGCGCCGTCCGGCGTACGGACGCGGAACGTGGCATCGTACGGCGCCCCCGTCTCCATGGCGCGGCCGAGCAGGACCTGGGTCGGCGGCACGTCGTCCGGATGGATCGCGGCGAAATACGTGGCCACCTCGGCGCTTTGCCCGTCTTCGGGACGCAGGCCGAACATCTCGATCATGCGCGCGTCCCCCCGGATGCGGCCCGTGGCGATGTCCAGCGACCACACGGCCACCTCGGCCGCGGCGATGATGGCTTCCAGGCGCGCGCGGGTGTCCTGCAGCGCGGTCTCCGCCCGGCGCCGCTCGGCCGCCGTGGCGTAGGCTTCCAGGAAGAAGCGCGCCTTGGCCTTGAGGATGGGGACGGAGACGGGATCGTGCAGCACGGCCAGCGCGCCGGCGTCGTACAGCGACTCGAGCGTGAACGGCGGGGAGCCAGGCACGCCGTGCGCGATCACGGGCGCCTCCGGCAGGGCGGCGCGCAGGCGGCGCACGCTGTCGAACAGGGCGTCGACGTTGCCGGAATAGCCGGCCAGGACGAGGGCGAAGCCGGGCAGGTCGTCGCCGTGGCGGGCGTGCGCCAGCGCCTCGTCCAGCGTGCCCGCACGCACGAGGTCGTAGCCCATCTCGGCGGCAACGGTGCCGATGGCCGGGTCGGAAACGGGACGGTCGCACAGGAACAGCACGCGTCCCTGCATCCGGCCGCTCACACGGGAAGTGGAAGTCATCGTGATGCGACTGTAGGAGCTGAACGGCCAACTGTCAACGGTGACATTCGGGCGCCGTCTCCCGCCGATCGCCGGTAGGATGGCCGAGGTCTAGCGAGGAGATCAGCATGCAAGCATCGAACGAGAGCGCCGGCTACGACGTGGGCGCCATCATGGGCGGCCTGTACGGCGACGGCATCATCGCCTGCAAGGGCGCCTTCAGCGCCGCGTGGGTAGCGCAACTGAAGGAAGACATCGAAACCCTGTTCGCCGAGGCGCGTGCGCGTCCGAACGGCGCCCTCGAACGCGGCCCGTGCCGCTATTACGTCGAGGTGCATCCGGAACGGCTGCGCGGCTTCGCCGAGCTGGCGACGCACCCGTGGGTCGTCGCCGTGTGCCGGGCCGTGCTGGGGCCGGACTACAAGATCGTGGAGGTCGGCTTCGACATCCCGTTCCCGGGCGCCATGCACCAGCCGTGGCACCGCGACTTTCCGTCGCCGCCGGAAACGCTGGTCGGGCGCCGCCTGAATTCGCTCGCCTTCAACCTCACGACGGTGGATGTGACGGAAGAGATCGGCCCATTCGAGATCGCACCCGGCACGCAATGGGACGACCTCGCCGGCGGCGACCTCATGTTTCCCGACAAGTCGCTGTACCCGCGCTACGAGGCGCGCGCCCAGCGCAAGCTGCCGAAAGTCGGGGACATCTCGGCCCGTTCGGCCCTGACGATCCACCGCGGCACGGCGAACCGCAGCCAGCAGTCGCGTCCCGTGCTCGTGCTGGGCGTGGATGCGCCGGACGGCCGCAACGCCGACAAGCACGACTTGCAGGTGACGCAGGCCTATTGGGATGCGCTGCCGGCCGAGGTGCGCGACCACTTGCGCTGCCGCATCGTGCCGGCGCTGGAACACATCGAACAGGCCCACGCGATCGAGGGCCTGAAGATGGGGCTTACGGTTTAGGGATGTCCTGCGGCGGCTTGCCGACGCGGCGCAGCTGGTCCGACTGCTGGTCGAGGTTCACTTCCTCGGCCACGTCGTAGCGGCCGTCGCCGGCATCGTCCCCTGGCAACAGAGACTCCGAGCGGTTTTCGGCGCGCTGCTGCTGGCCCGGATCGGCGCGCTGGGCGCTTTGATCCTTGCGTTTGTCCTGTCCTGTCATGGCGTCCTCCCGATAGTGGTGTCGGGCCGATTATGGCGCGGGGAAGGGCGGCCGCGGCGCACGCTACTTGCCGTCGCGGCGGCGCGCGGGCAGGTTCTTTTCCAGGATCGCCCACAGGATGAGCCCATACGCCAGCAGGCGCACGAGGTAGTGCAGGGGCGTGTCCTCGGCCTCGTCGAACGTCAGCGCCGACACGATGCGGTGCACGCCCTCGATGCCGAACGACAGGGAGAAGTACAGGAAGAAACGGTCGCGCGAGTTGCGCCAGAAGCGCAGGAAGAACAGCGCGATCACGAAGGAAGCCATGACGATGGCGCCGGAAATCAGGTTGCTCATGTCATTCTTTCTCGTAGATGAGGCCGTACAGCAGCAGAAGCATGGCCACCAGGGCCGACACCTGGCGCACGGGGAGCAGGTAGATATCCGGGAACACGACCTTGTCCAGCATGAGGAACACGTTGTTCACGGTCAGTGCGGCGAACGAGGCGCCGCTCCAGAACAGCAGCCGGTGGCCGGTGCGCCGATAGCTGCCCAGCAGCAGCCAGGCGCACGCCAGCGACGTCAATGTACACAGCGAATAGATGGTAATCGCCATCATGAATCCTTACGCCATTTGAACGCGTCCGCAAATTGCTGGGCCTTGCGGTCGAGTGAAGAGTGGATCAGGTGGGTGACTTCGACGAGGTGCGTCGCATACGCATCGGCCAGGCGGTCGATCCGTTCGCGCAGGCCGGCATCGGCCGGGCCATAGCGGTAGGCCCCGGCTTCCTCGCACGGCACAGCGATCCTGGCCGTGCACAGGTCGGCGAGCAGGTCTTCCGCCGTCTTTTCGCGCACGTACAGCCGCCGCGCCAGCGTATCGCGGCGCCAGGCGTAGTCCGGATCGGCGCGCATCAGCAACAGCGCTTCCAGGAAAGGGACCGAGGGGATGCTGGTCAGCACGAAGCGCCGGAGGTCCTCGGGTATGGAGGAATTATCCATCGCCATTTAATTTGGACAAATGTACTTAGCTTTTTGAAACTTGGATTGTATAGCATTCTTTTCGGAAATGCAGGTGGATTTCAAGCGTGCGCGGCTATGCACACAGGAAACCCCTGAGGAAGCGCAAGCGCGCGTCGGCTAAAATGGCGCGATCGTTGATTTGTCTTTTCATCATGTTCAAGAAGTTTGTCACGCCGGCGCTCGTGCTGGCATCGCTGTTATCCCTCGGCGCGTGCAAGCGCGAGTCCACGAACCCGGCCCCGGCCCGCGTCCAGACGGAAGCGCGCGCACCGCAGCCGCAATCCTGCGACGACCATTTCGTGGCCGGCCAGGCGCCGCGCATCACGAATCCCAAGCTCGGCAACAAGACGGAAACCCTGTGCTTCAACGTGTTCAGCGTGCTGCACTCGGGGATCACACGCACGCCGCTGTGGTCGGCGGAACACCTGCAGGCAGAGAATATCGCGGCGGCGCAGGATTTGTCGCGCGAAAACTCGTTCCATTCCGAAGCGCGCCTGCCGGCCGGCCAGCGCGCGGAGTTATCGGATTACTCGCGCAGCGGCTACGACCGCGGCCACATGGCCCCGAACGGCGACATGCCGGATCGCGACAGCCAGCGCGACAGCTTCAGCCTCGCCAACATCGTCCCGCAGGACGGCGCGAACAACCGCAACCTGTGGGCCGGCATCGAAGGCGCCGTGCGCAAGATGGCGAAGAAGGAGGGCGACCTGTACGTGGTGACGGGGCCGGCCTTCCTCGGCGCCGACCTGAAGAAGATCGGCAACGTGCTCGTGCCGACCCATTTGTATAAACTCGTGTACAGCCCGCGCCAGCGCGCCGGCGCCGCGTGGTTCGTCGAGAACGCGGCGGATGCGAAGGCGAACGTGATCCCGATCCCGGAGCTCGAGCGCATCATCGGCATCAACCTGCTGCCCGCGCTGTCCGACGCCGAGAAGGAACGCGTGCTGGCGCTGCCGGAAGTGCGCGTCAAGCCGTCCCGCAACCGTAAATAGGAACCTTATGACCAAGTTTGCACCCTACGAGAACGAGGCCGACGTCGTCGAGATCGGCAACCTGACGCTCGAGAACCGGCTCGACCGGGTCACGGTGGCGGGCGACGTCGACCTCACGGCCGACAAGGACGGCCTGGCCAGGGCGCGCCTGCTGCACGACCTGCTGGGCCGCATCGTCGCCGGCCTGGAAGCGCGCGACCTGCCGGACCGGCTGCCGCCGCCCGACGTGAAAACGGTCGCCAATCCGTTCGGCTGACAGCCGGATTGCCGCGTGCCGGTCGGTGCGCGTGCTCACTGAACCCATGGATAACATGGACGAAACGCGGGCCACACGGCCCGTTTTTCATGGGTGCGATACGCATGAGTTGTAGCCGGTCAATGGTGCGCGCAACGCGGCCGCTTTGGAGTAGTCTCGACAAGGAACCGGCGTGAGGAGCTCCACGCGGAAAACGTCGTGCTCGGAGGCGAGCAGGTCGGCGTGGCGCGCTTCGCGGAAGCCGGTGTCTTCTTCACCAATACAGCGGAGGAACATCATGCGACACACCCTGGTAGCAGTCTTCGACAACCGAAGCGACGCACAAAGCGCCCTGGACGAATTGCTGGCGTCGGGCTTCCCGCGCACCGATGCGAGCCTCTCCAGCGCCGACCCCACCGGCCAGTCGAACAGCGTCACCGGCGACAACGAGTTGCTGGAGGGCGAACGCGAGGAAGGCTTCGGCGCCTCGATCAAGCACTTCTTCACGGGCCTGTTCGGATCCGACACGAACGAACACGCGATGAAGTACTCGTACGCCGTCACGCGCGGCCATCACGTCCTGACCCTGACGACCGACTCCGAGCCGGAAGTCGAACGCGCCGCCGACATCATCGAGCGCTTCGGCCCCGTCGACATCGACGAGCACCACGACCAGTGGACGCGCGAGCCGGACAACGCGGGCGTCCCCGGAGGCGCGGCGTCCGCGATGCGGCAATCGGGCAGCATGTCCGCGCAGTCGGGCAGCCCCGGATCGGGTTCCGCCTCGTCCGGCTCGTACCAGGGCACGCCCCCGGGCACGGAACCGGGTTCGCTGCAGTTCACGGGCCACGACGACCGCAACTTCTTCGCCACGCAGAACATCAACGATCCGGTCCCGAAAGGGCAGACCTACGAGGAGCCGCTGGGCGCCTCGGAGCAGTCGGGCGGATCGATGGACAGCGCCATCGGCGGCAACACGCTGAGCGGCACCCAGAGCTCGGCGCAGAACCCGGCCACCTCCTCGTCGCTGCAGTCGGCGCAGAGCGGTTCGCTGAACCAGAGCGGCGCCACGCTGCAGGGCACCGCATCGATTCCCGGCTCGGACGACACGTCGCTGGGCGGCACGGCCCGCGTCGGCAGCTCCATGCAGCGCGATACGGGAGGCTCCGTCTCGCGCGGGAACGTGCGCGTGTTCTCGCATGACGGCGGCATGAGCGATACGTACGACGATACCTACCGCAGCCACTGGAACGACAATTACTCGAGCCTGGGCGGCAGCTACGACGACTATGCACCCGCATACCGCTACGGCAGCGACATGCGGCGCGACGCGACTTACCGCGACCGCGCGTGGGACGAGGTGGAGCCGGACCTGCGCACCGACTGGGAAACGCGCCATCCGGGCGAGTCGACGTGGGAGAAATTCAAGGCGGCCGTGCGCCATGGCTGGGACAGGATCACCCCGGACCTGAACACGGACGACTGGTACCACTCGGACTGGCACGACAATTATTCGAGCCTGGGCGGCGGCTACGCCGACTACGAGCCGGCCTACCGCTACGGCACGGAGATGCGTTCGAGCGCCAGATACCGCGACCGCTCGTGGGACGAGGTGGAGTCGGACCTGCGCAGCGACTGGGAATCGCGTCATCCGGGCGAGTCCACGTGGGAGAAATTCAAGGCCGCCGTGCGCCGCGGTTGGGACAAGATCACCCCGGACATCGATAACGACAGCTATTACCGCAGCCACTGGAACGCGCGGTACTCGAACGCGGACGACAACTACGACGACTACCTGCCGGCCTACCGCTACGGCAACGAAGCGCGCCGCCTGCAGAAATACCGCAGCCGCCACTGGGACGACGTGCAGTCCGACCTGAAATCCGACTGGGACTCGCGCTACACGACGGGCGGGTCGACGTGGGAGAAGTTCAAGGACGCCGTGCGCCATGGCTGGGACAAGATCACCCCGGACATGGACGACGACTCGACCTACTACCATACGCACTACGAGTCGACCTACGCCGCCAGCGGCACGGACTTCAACGACGTCGCGCCGGCCTATCGCTACGGCAACGAGATGCGCAGCAGCGGCACCTACCGCGACCGCGACTGGGACGACGTCGAGCACGACCTCAAGAAGGACTGGCACAGCAGGTACGGCACGGACAACGAACCGTCCGCGTGGGAACGCATCAAGGCGGCCGTCCGCCACGGCTGGGAAAGCATGACGGGCGAGACGACGTCCACGGACGACGACAGCCACTACCGCACGCACTGGACGAACACGTACAAGCCGGGCGGGACGAGCTACGACGACCTGGCCCCGGCCTATCGCTACGGCGCCGAGATGCGCAATGACGTCCGCTATCGCAACCGCGACTGGTCGGACGTCGAGAACGACCTGCGGGCCGACTGGGATACGCGCTACGGCAAGGATGGCGCGTCGACCTGGGAGAAGATGAAGGCCGCGGTGCGGCACGGATGGGACAGGGCGACCATCGGCTGACCGTCGCCCCAAGGAGGCGGGGACCCATGCCGGGTTGAACGAGACACTCGGCAGGGATTCCCGCCTGCGCGGGAACGACGTGGCTTATGCCAGTTCGGTGAGGGGCAAGCTGATCCGGTTCCGTCCCATATGCTTGGCCCGGTACAGCGCCGCATCGGCAATGGCGACCAGTTCGCTGGCGCTGTTGTCGGGCGTGGCGATCGCGGTGGCCGCGCCGATCGACACGGTCACGTGCTGTCCCGGCGCCAGGCGGTTGGGGACTTGCAATTGTTCGACGCGGGCGCGGATGCGTTCGGCGACGGTCGCGGCGCCCTTCAGTGACTGGTTCGGCAGGATCACGGCGAATTCCTCGCCGCCATAGCGCGCCACGAGGTCGTTGGCGCGCATTTCGCTGGCGACGGCCGTGGCGATCCGTTTCAGGCATTCGTCGCCGCCCAGGTGGCCATTCGCGTCGTTATACGCCTTAAAATTGTCCACATCCACCATCAGCAGCGACAGCGGCTGGCGCTGGCGCAGCGCGCGCGCCCATTCGGCGTGCAGCGTCTCGTCGAAGCAACGGCGGTTGGCCAGGCCCGTGAGGCCGTCGCGCGTGGCAAGTTGTTCGAGCGCGATCTGGGCCAGCTTTTCATCCGTCATGTCGCGCAGCGTCTCCACGACGGCGGCCAGCCGGCCGCGTTCGTCGTAGATCGGGCTCGCGTCCGCAGCCAGGTAGCGCCGGCGGCCCATGCGCGGCATGTCGCACCAGCTTTCGGCGGACAGGTGCGGATCCTCGGGCAGGCCGATGCGGGGCTGGTGCGCTTCGCCGGCGCGTTCTTCGATCAGGAGGTCGGCGAGGGTGGGGCGGCGCTCCTCGAAAAAGCTGCGCCAGTGGTCGCGCGTACCGATGATGTCGCGCGCGGGCACGCCCGTCAGCCGCTCGCAGGCGCGGTTCCACAGCATCACGCGGGATGTCGTGTCGAGGACGAAAATGGGAATGGCCAGCGTCTCCATCAACTGGTGGGCGAAAGCGCGATCGGCCGGCGCGCCCGAGGCATCCATGAGCCGCTGTATTGTTGTTGTGCTTGTCATGTACCGTCCTTCGGTTCTGATTAGCAATTACTTGCTGACGAGAACCGATTGTGCGCTACAGACAATGGCGCCCCCTTGATTTTCAGCAAGGGTGGACGGGGCTGTTACCCCGGCTCGTCGGCGTGGGTGACGATCGCCTGGGCGACCCGGTCGACCCGGGTGCACAATAGATCGATGCGCGACGCGAGGAGCGGATCTTCCAGCGCGTACTGGCGGCGCACCTGCAGCAGCTCGGTCTGGATGGCCACCAGTTGCGCGAGCGGGTCGAGGTTGCCGCGGCGGCCGTCCGGGCCACCCGTCAGCCGCCCCAGCAGCATATCGGACTCGGCCAGCGCCTGGTCGGCCTGGCTGCGGGCCTTCTGTTCCCGGCACAGCGCGGCCTCCAGGCGCGCGATCTGGTCCTCGCTGTGCACGCGCCGGAACAGCACGGCAAACAGCACGGACAACGCGACGAGCACCAGCACACCCAGTTGCAGCCGCTCCGGCACCGCGAGCATGCGGGCGTGTTCGGACAGGCCGAACCACGCGGTGAGCAACAGCAGGGCCCCGAGCGTGACACGCAGCGACTGAAGCAGCAGGGTTTTCATCACGATCCCTCCGGCGAGGACTAGGACGACTTGATTAGGAACTTTCCGTATCCAAAGGTACGACTTTCCGAATGGCACGTTTTTGCTCACCATCAATTTTGCCATCTTTACAGCACCATGCGTGGGAAATGCGCCTCTTCTGCCACCCGGCCGGGGCGCGGTATAATGGAAGGTTGACGCGAGCCTTACCGGATTTTTACTGTGACTTACAGCATCAAAGAGATCTTCTACACCCTGCAGGGCGAGGGCGCCCATGCGGGCCGCCCGGCCGTGTTCTGCCGCTTTTCCGGCTGCAACCTGTGGACGGGCCGCGAAGCGGACCGTTCCACGGCCGTCTGCCAGTTCTGCGACACGGATTTCGTCGGCACCGACGGCGAACGCGGCGGCAAATTCAAGGATGCCGCCAGCCTCGCGGCGGAAATCAATGGGTTGTGGCCGGAGACCTATCCGGCCAGCAAATACGTCGTATTCACGGGCGGCGAGCCGCTGCTGCAGCTGGACGCGGCCCTGATCGACGCGATGCACGCCGTCGGCTTCACGATCGCCATCGAGACGAACGGCACCTTGCCGGTGCCGCCGGGCGTGGACTGGACCTGCGTGAGCCCGAAGATGGGCTCGACACTGGTGGTTGCAAAGGGCAACGAGCTCAAGGTCGTCATCCCGCAGGCGGGCCAGGACCTGGCCGCGTACGAACACCTGGATTTCGACAACTTCTTCGTGCAGCCGATGGACGGCCCGCTGGCCCAGTTCAACACGCAACTGGCCATCGACACGTGCCGCCGCAACCCGAAGTGGAAGCTCAGCCTCCAGACCCATAAACTCCTGAACATCCCCTGAGCACACATGCTGACCATTACCCGCAAGCTGGAATTCGACGCCGGCCACCGCATCCCCGACCATAAAAGCCAGTGCCGCAACCTGCACGGCCACCGCTACACGCTGGAAATCACGCTGACGGGTGCCGTCATCGACGTCGAAGGCAATTCCGACAACGGCATGATCATGGATTTCTCGGACATCAAGGCACTCGCGAAAGCGCACCTCGTCGACGTCTGGGACCACGCCTTCCTCGTGTACGAGAAGGACGAGTCCGTGCGCGGCTTCCTCGCCAGCCTGCCGAACCATAAAACCGTCGTGATCGACCGCATCCCGACCGTGGAAAACCTCGCGCAGGTGGCGTGGAACATCCTGAAGGCGGCCTACACCGACCGCTACGGCACCGGCCTGCGCCTGCAGAAGCTGGTGCTGCACGAGACGCCGAACTGCTGGGCCGAAATCACGGATGCCTGAAGCGGACGACAATACGTACATGGGCCTGGCCCTGCAGGAGGCCCGCAAGGCCTGGGCGGCGGGCGAGGTGCCCGTGGGCGCCGTCGTCGTGCGCGACGGCGCGATCATCGCCACCGGCTTCAACCAGCCGATCGGCCGCCATGACCCGACCGCGCACGCGGAAATCGTCGCCCTGCGCGCGGCGGCGGACAAGCTCGGCAACTACCGGCTGCCTGGCTGCGAGCTGTACGTGACGCTCGAACCCTGCGCGATGTGCTCGGGCGCGATGATGCACGCGCGCCTGGCCCGCGTCGTGTACGCGGCGCCCGATCCCAAGACGGGCGTGTGCGGCTCGATCCTCGACCTGTTCGCGCTGGAGCAGTTGAATCACCACACGGACGTCGTCGGCGGCGTGCTGGCCGACGAAGCGAGCGCCATGCTCAAGGGGTTCTTCGCCGAGCGGCGTGCCGCCCGGCGCACGCAAGGCTGACACCACCCGTTTGCCAAAAATGATATGCTGGTCCCAGGCCTTCGCTGCTTCCCGGTAGCGGAGGATTTCACGACCCAGCTATCGACAATGCCTAGCCTGAACGCCAACGGGATCCGCATCGCCTTCGACACGGCGGGCGATCCGAAATCCGTACCCCTGCTGCTGGTTTCGGGCCTCGGCCTGCAATTGACGGCCTGGCCGGACGAATTCGTCGAAGGCCTCGTCGAGCTGGGCTTTTACGTGATCCGTTTCGATAATCGCGACAGCGGCCTGTCCACCAAGTTCGAACACGCCGGCACGCCGAGCCTCGGGCTCGCCTGGCTGAAGTCGCTGCTGCGCATCCCGCTCAAACCGCCGTACCGCCTGGAAGACATGGCCGACGATGCGATCGGCGTGCTGTCCGCGCTGGGCGTCGCCCGCGCCCACGTCGTCGGCATGTCCATGGGCGGCATGGTCGGACAGCTGATGGCGGCCAAGTACCCGTCGCGCGTGCTCAGCCTCACGTCGATCATGTCCAGCAGCGGCCGCCGCGGCCTGCCGGGCCCGACGCAAGTGGCCCGCCGCGCGCTGCTGCGCCGTCCGCGGGGCGCCGGCGACATCGACGCGGCGATCGAGTACAACGTGCAGCTCCTGCAAGCGATCGGCAGCCCGGCCTATCCGACGCCGGAAAAACACCTGCGCCGCCGCGTCGCCCGCGCGCTGCGCCGCAACTGCTGCCCGGGGGGCGTCGTGCGCCAGATGCTGGCCGTGACGGCCTGCGGCGACCGCACGCCGCAGCTGCAGACGATCGTCGCGCCGACGCTCGTGATCCACGGCGCGGCCGATCCGCTCGTGCCGCTCGCGTGCGGCGTCGACACGGCGCAGGCGATTCACGGCGCCCGCCTCGAAGTCATCGAGGGCATGGGGCACGACCTGCCGCCCCAGCTGCTGGAGCGGCTCCTCGCCTTGATCGACGCCCATGCGCACGGTAAGATGGCGCCCGACTCGACACCAAGGCTCTTCGTCAAACAGTGACCATCCCAAAACCGGGCATTGCCCTCATCGCGCCGGGCAGCTACGCGCCCGAGCCGGAAGCGATCCCGCGCGGCATCGCGCGCCTCGAAGCCCAGGGCATCCTGGTCCACAATTACTACAAGCACGAAGAGCGCCACCAGCGCTTCGGGGCCACGGACGCGGAACGCCTCGCCCAGCTGGAAGCGGCGGCCGCCGACCCGGACGTGCAGGTCGTCATGGCCATCCGCGGCGCCTACGGCATGACGCGCCTGCTGCCGCACATCGACTTCGAACGCATGGCCGCCAGCGGCAAGATCTTCGTCGGGTACTCCGACGTCACGGCATTCCACATGGCGCTGTACGCGACGACGGGCGCCCTCAGCTACGCCGGGCCCATGTTCACGGCCGACGTGGGCACGGCCGAGCCGAACGAATTCACGCTGAACGATTTCTGGCATTGCCTGGCCGGTCCCACGCACACGATCTCCGGCCACGGCGCGGCCAACCCGCGCCTCGACGCGACGGGCATCGTCTGGGGCGGCAACCTGGCGATGGTCATGTCGCTGATGGGCACGCCGTACTTCCCGTGCATCGACGGCGGCATCCTGTTCCTGGAGGACATCGCGGAGCACCCGTTCCGCGTGGAGCGCATGCTGCTGCAGCTGTTGCAGGCCGGCGTGCTGGACAAGCAGCGCGCCATCGTGCTGGGCGATTTCTCCGGCTACCGGCTCGGCGCGAACGACAACGGCTACAACTTCGACGAAATGCTGGCGTATGTCCGCGCGACCTTGCCCGTGCCGGTGCTGACGGGGCTGGAATTCGGCCACATCGCGCGCCACGTGACGATTCCGTTCGGGGCGCAGGGGCATTTGCAGTGCGATGGCGACCGTTGGTCGCTGAAGATGTCCGATTACCCGACGCTCTCGGCCGCCTGACGCAGGTCACCCGACAGAGAGATCCTGCCCAACACAGCTTGGGCATTCGTCGTACCCACTCCTTGCTATATGCCCACTGCAATGGCCTCGAATTTCCAGGGGTCTCGGCAGGCCGCGTCCGCTCGCCCAAGCGGACCAAGGTAGCTTCTCATGGCGCATAAAAGAATTTAACAAAAGTAACATTTGGCTAGAATGTTACGTGTTTTGCCTACTGGAATGATGCAATCGTGAACTTCAATCAGCATTGCGTCACGATTTACATTTATTCCGGGAGGACGTCAAAACTTAACCATCTCATTATTGGATGCTACGGATCAGGTTACGAATGAAGATTCTCAAATATACGCCCATGCTCGCGCTACTGACTGCATGCGCATTGGACCCCGTCGCCACGGCGGATTATTCAGGACTCGGCGATAGCGAGGTAGCAAAAACGCTTCGATATTCCGCCTTTACCAGCAGTGTCGGTATCGATTATGCGGTCGGTCAGCTCGTCAACAAGCCGGACATCCTTGCAATGCCCGACCCACGCGGGAAACTCGAGCAATTGGGCTTCACTTGTGTCCCGACGCCGCCTGCGGACTGCACATATGATGGCTCCGCCAAAACCACGATCATGAGCCCGGATGCTTCGCGCACCGAAAGGTACAAACTTACCATCCATATTGCTGCAAAGATTCGTCGAAACGCGATAGAAATCGCGAGCACGACAAAACGCGAAAATTACTAGGAAGAAAAGATGCAGATTATTCAGGCCGCAAATCCAAATTTGGCGGGCACAACAGTAATGCTGTCCTTTCCACACTCGCGGCGTGCATGCAGCTTGAACCATTCAAGTTCGACGGATTCTCTCCCGGCTTAAATGACGTTATTTTAAACTGGGAAACCATCAAGGTAATCCAGGCTCAAAACGGCTTCGGCCAGGCGTCCGGCGGTGGCGGTGACTCGACGGGCGGGAGCGGGGGCGGGTCGAATGGTGGCGGCGATATCAAGCTGCCCGATGTTCCCCAAGTGGCGGAAAAAAGAGGGGCGGCTACTGGCAGAATCCAGGGTCGATCAGCCCGACCTCCGATACAGACTATCTCGCGGCAACGAAAGCAAACGATACCAATGTCGGGACGTTGGCGGCACACGACGTGTATAGCGCCACGGGCACGGAAAATCACGTTCCAGTGACCACTGTCGGGGTCTCGGACCATATCGCGTTATTGTAGTAGCCACAGTTCGGCCCCAGGCTGTCAGCGCTAGGCTGGCAGCCACACTTCGATTCCCCACACTGTTCACCTCGGCATGTCGCCGCGCGCGTTTCCTCGACTTGGCTCGACGCCTATTGTTTTTCATCGGTTCATACAGCGGGTTATGGCGGTGTTGTATAATGGTTGTTTCGGCATTAAGCCGTTGATTCTCCTAAAGAAATAGACAGGTACTAATGTTAAGTACAGCCAACATCACGATGCAGTTCGGCGCCAAGCCGCTGTTCGAAAATATTTCCGTCAAGTTCGGCGACGGCAACCGTTATGGCCTCATCGGCGCCAACGGCTGCGGCAAGTCGACCTTCATGAAGATCCTCGGTGGCGACCTCGAGCCGTCCGCCGGCAACGTCAGCCTCGACCCGCACGAGCGCCTCGGCAAGCTCCGCCAGGACCAGTTCGCCTACGAAGACGTGCGCGTCCTCGACGTCGTCATGATGGGCCACACGGAACTGTGGGAAGCCATCCGCGAACGCGACGCCATCTACGCGAATCCGGAAGCGACCGACGAGGACTACATGAAAGCGGCCGAGCTCGAAGGCAAGGTCGCCGAATACGACGGCTACTCGGCCGAAGCGCGCGCCGGCGAACTGCTGCTGGGCCTGGGCATCGCCACCGACCTGCACCAGGGCCCGATGAGCGCCGTGGCGCCGGGCTGGAAGCTGCGCGTGCTGCTGGCGCAGGCCCTGTTCTCGGATCCGGACATCCTGCTGCTCGACGAACCGACCAACAACCTGGACATCCACACCATCAGCTGGCTGGCCGACATGTTGAACCAGCGGAACTCGACGATGATCATCATCTCGCACGACCGCCACTTCCTGAACTCGGTCTGCACGCACGTCGCCGACATGGACTACGGCACGCTGAAGGTCTATCCGGGTAATTACGACGACTACATGGAAGCGTCGACGCAGGCCCGCAACCAGCAGCTGGCCAACAATGCGAAGGCGAAAGAGAAGGTCGCCGAGCTGCAGGACTTCGTGCGCCGCTTCTCCGCGAACAAGTCCAAGGCCCGCCAGGCCACGTCGCGCGCCAAGATGATCGACAAGATCAAGATCGAGGAATTCAAGCCGTCCTCGCGCGCCTATCCGTTCGTCCGCTTCGAAGGCGAGAAGAAACTACACCGCCTGGCCGTCGAGACGGAAGGCCTGTCGAAATCGTACGACCGCCAGCTGTTCAAGAATTTCTCGATCATGGTCGAGGCCGGCGAACGCATCGCGATCATCGGTGCCAACGGCGCCGGCAAGACCACGTTGCTGCGTTGCATCGGCAGCGGCCCGATCACGGGTCTCGACGCCGACACCGGCCGCGTGAAGTGGGCCGAGAATGCGAATCCGGGCTACATGCCGCAGGATCCGACGGAAGAATTCGCCACCGACCTGAACCTGACCGACTGGATGGGCAAGTGGACGAAGGAAGGCGACGACGACCAGGCCGTGCGCTCGATCCTGGGCCGCCTGCTGTTCGGCGGCGACGAGGTCAAGAAGTCCGTGCGCGTGCTGTCCGGTGGCGAGAAGGGCCGCATGATGTACGGCAAGCTGATGCTGGGCCGTCACAATGTCCTGCTGCTCGACGAGCCGACGAACCACATGGACATGGAATCGATCGAGTCGCTGAACATCGCGCTGGATAAATACGCAGGCACCCTCATCTTCGTGTCGCACGACCGCGAGTTCGTGTCGTCGCTGGCGACCCGTATCCTGGAGATCAAGGAAGACCGCATCATCGACTTCCAGGGCAATTACGAGGATTACCTGAAGAGCCAGGGTCTGGATTGATTTTTGTGACGCGAACATGATTCGCGCATGAACGGTGGGCACGGGGTGCCCACCCTACGTGGCGCGTGCCGTAGGGTGGGCACCCCGTGCCCGCCTTCGTTTCGGAGAGTACAATTTGTATATGAATACCATTGCCCCCGTTAAAATCTTTGAATACGACCGGCCGGTCGGCGGCGCGTGTTCCACCGCCGAGGCCTGGGCCCGTACCCCGTCGCCGCTCGAAGTCGAACAAAAGACCGCGCTGAAGGACCGCATCCGCCGCCTGCTGAAAGAGCGCGAAGCCGTCCTCGTAGCGCACTACTACGTCGATGCCGACCTGCAAGACCTCGCCGAGGAAACGGGCGGGTGCGTGTCGGACTCGCTGGAAATGGCGCGCTTCGGCCGCGATCATCCCGCCAGGACGCTCGTCGTGGCGGGCGTGCGCTTCATGGGCGAGACGGCGAAGATCCTGAGCCCGGAAAAGACGATCCTGATGCCGGACCTGGACGCGACCTGCTCGCTGGACCTGGGCTGCCCGGCCGACGAGTTCGCCGCGTTCTGCGACCAGCATCCGGACCGCACGGTCGTCGTCTACGCGAACACGTCCGCCGCCGTGAAGGCGCGCGCGGACTGGATGGTGACCTCGTCGATCGGCCTGGACATCGTCAAGCACCTGCACGACCAGGGCAAGAAGATCCTGTGGGCGCCGGACCGCCACCTGGGCTCGTATATCCAGAAGCAGACGGGTGCCGACATGCTGCTGTGGCAGGGTTCCTGCCTCGTGCACGACGAGTTCAAGGGCATCGAACTGGACCTGCTGCGCGCGGAGTACCCGCACGCGAAAGTCCTCGTGCACCCGGAATCGCCGGCCAACGTCGTCGCCCAGGCGGACGTCGTCGGCTCGACCACCCAGCTGATCAACGCGGCGCAGACGATGGATGCGACGCACTTCATCGTCGCCACCGACAACGGCATCCTGCACAAGATGCGCATGGCCGCGCCGGGCAAGACCCTGATCGAAGCCCCGACGGCGGGCAACAGCGCCACCTGCAAGAGCTGCGCGCACTGCCCGTGGATGGCGATGAACGGCCTGCAGAACCTGGCCGACGTGCTGCAAGCCTCTGACAGTAAAAACGAGATCTTCGTCGATCCGGAAATCGGCAAGCAGGCCAAGCGCGCCATCGACCGCATGCTCGACTTCGCCGCCGCCAAGAAGGCGAAGGCGCTGCCGACCGGCGCGCTGGAGCAGGAAGCCAACCTCTTCAAAGGAATCGGTCCCGCATGAGCAATCTCCGCAACCCTTACGCCGACGAAGGCCAGTTCGACGACAAGCTGCAGGCCGCATTCGAACAGAACCTGCTGGCCGCGCTGCTGGAAGACGTCGGCAGCGGCGACCTGACCGGCAAGCTCGTGCCGGAAGCGCCCCGCGCGAAGGCGCGCGTGATCGTGCGCGAGCAGGCCGTCCTGTGCGGCGCGCCGTGGTTCGAAGGCGTCATGCTCGCCGTCGACCAGGACATCGAGATCGACTGGAAATATGCCGAGGGCGACGTGATGGCGGCCGACAGCGTCGTCTGCACGATCGAGGGCTCGCCGCGCTCGCTGCTGACGGCGGAGCGCTCGGCGCTGAACTTCCTGCAACTGCTGTCCGGCGTCGCGTCGGCCACGCGCACCTATGTCGACGTCATCGCCGGCACCAGGGCGCAGATCCTCGACACGCGCAAGACGCTGCCGGGGCTGCGCCAGGCGCAGAAGTACGCCGTGCGCGTGGGCGGCGGCGCGAACCAGCGCATGGCGCTATACGATGGCATCCTGATCAAGGAAAACCACATCGCGGCCGCGGGCGGCATCACGCCGGCGCTGCAGGCGGCGACCGCGCTGAACGCGGGTGTGTCGATCCAGATCGAGGTGGAGTCGATCGCCGAACTGGAAGAAGCGCTTGCGGCTGGCGCAACGTCGGTCCTCCTCGACAATTTTGACCTGGACATGATGCGCGAAGCGGTGCGCATCAACGAGGGACGGGCGTTGCTGGAAGCGTCCGGCGGCATCAATATGCAGACCGTACGTGCGATCGCCGAGACCGGGGTCGACCGGATTTCGATCGGCGGCCTGACCAAGGACGTCAAGGCGACGGACTACTCGCTGCGCATTATTGGCTGAGAGCCCCAAGACCCGTCGTTCCCGCGGAGGCGGGAACCCAATTTTTTGTGCCTGATCACGCAAGCTTGGGCTCCCGCCTGCGCGGGAGCGACGGTGTTTTTTTACGTTCCGCTCTTCGCTTTACGTCCCGCTTTCGCTGGCCCTCGCCAACGCCTCCGCCTGCGGATTCCTCCGATACACGGACTCTCCAACGCGCCCCGCGATCTCGTCGACCGCGGCCAGCACCTTCTCCGGATGCGCATAATGCGTCATGTGCCCGACGCCGGGCTGCAACTGCAGCTCGCTATCCGGCAGGCGCTCGTCCAGCCGCTCCGAGTTGTGGCCGAAGTCGACGATCTTGTCCTTGGTGCCGGCCATCACCACCACGGGCACCTTCAGCTCCGGATAACGCCTGGCCAGCGCCACGGCCGACGGCACCATCAGCGCCGTCTCCGCCGCGCTGGCGCGCAGCTGGCTCGGACGCAGCAGCATCCACACGGGAAGCTCGCGGAAACGGGCGTCGACCGGCTGCGGCGAGAACACGCGCTTCGTCAGCGGACGCCACAGCATGCGCGTGACGAGCGGCGAGATCGTGTACCGCATCAAATCGCCCACGACCGGGATCGCGGGGCCGGACAGCAGCGGCACGTCCGCGCGCAGGCTCGGGTAGTAGTAGCCCGACAGCAGCACGAGGCCGCGCACGAAGTCCGGCACTTCCAGCGCCATCGACAGCGCGACGAGCGTGCCCCACGAGTGGCCCAGCACGATGGCCGAATCGACGCCGATCTCCTGCAGCGCGTGATGGAGCAGCCGCGCCTGGGCTTGCGGCGTCCACACCTTGCTGCGCGGCCGCTCGCTGTAGCCGAAGCCGGGGCGGTCGAACGCGATCACGCGGTAGTGCTCGGCCGCCTTGTCCATCAGGCCGCTCGTCTGGAAATCGCTGGCCAGCACGCCGTTCCCGTGCAGCAGGACCAGCGCGGGGCCGCTGCCCCGTTCCACGTAATGCAGGCGCACGCCGTCGACCTTGACGAAGCGGCCCTGCGGCGGATTCTCCGCCTCCGCCTGTTTCGTTTTCGAACGCACATAGAAATAAGAGGCCGCGAGGCCGAGACCGGCCAGCAATGCGCCGGCCTGCCAGGGTTTGACACCAGTGCTGCTTAACGTTTTCGTCACAGTATTCCCCCGTCGAGTGGTATGGATGGCGTGTCTCGCTCCGTTTGCTCCGACCCTTTGATGAGCATGTCCAGCGCGAGCGGGAGCACCCGCTCGGCCGATTCTTCGATCTTGATGTCGAGGAGGTCGTCGGCGCGCGTGCGGCCGAGGTTGATGGCGGCGATCGGCTTGCCGGCGGCCTGCGCCATGCGGCAGAACCGGAAGCCGGAATAGACCATCAGCGATGAGCCGACGACCAGCAGCGCGTCCGCCCGTTCCATCTGTTCCAGAGCGATGGCCGTGCGTGCCGGCGGGACGTTATCGCCGAAGAACACCACGTTGGGCATCAAGGTCCCGCCGCAGCACGTGCAGTACGGCAGCCGGAAGCTGGCGAGTTCCGTCGGTTCGACGGACGCATCGCCATCCGGCAGCGGCGTCGCGTTCGCACCCGCCATGTGCGGATTGAAATCCTCCAGTTGGCCCTGCACGAAGGCGCGCGGGAAGATCGCCGTGCATTCGAGGCACACGACCGTATGGATATTGCCGTGCAATTCCAGCACGCCGTGCGATCCGGCCTGGCCGTGCAGGCCATCGACGTTCTGCGTCAGCACGGAACCGATCCTGCCGATCCGCTCCAGCCCCGCGATCGCGGCATGGCCGCGATTCGGCCGGGCCTGCGCGAGCACGGGCCAGCCGATCATGCTGCGCGCCCAATAGCGCCGCTGCACGGCCTCGGATTTGCGGAAATCCGGGCCGTGGATCGGGGGTTTGCCGCGGCGGGTGCCGTCGCGGTCGCGGTAATCGGGAATGCCGGATGCGGTCGACAACCCCGCGCCCGTCAGTACGAGCGCGCGCGGGTGGCGGTCGAGGAATGCGGCGATCCGCGCCGCGTGGTCGTGGGCGGTGAATGCTTCAGCCATCTTGATGTGCTCCTTCCGCCGGGATCGTAACATCTCCGATGCCCGCACAGAAACACGTTACGGCTGCTTCAACGTTTGGCGGACACGACGATCCCGCCGACGATCAGCAGGAACGCGAGCACGTGGTAGGCATGGGGCAGCTCGCCCAGGAAGGCGGACGACAGCAGCGCCGTGAACAGCGGCGTCAGGTTGACGAAGAAGGCCCCGATGCCCGGCCCGGCACGGCGGATGCCCGCGCCCCACATGGCGAACGCGAGCACGGCCGGGCACACGGCCACGAACAGCAGGGCCGCCACGACGGGCCAGCTCCACGCGATGGCCGCTGCGCCCAGCGACCACTCGACGCCGGCAAAACCGGCCGACCACAACAGCCCGAACGCCACCTGCGCGCCGAGGAACGCGGCCCAGTCGGCGCGCAAGGCGGGCTCGTCCTGCGGCTGCAGCAGCATCCAGCTGTAGAACGACCACGCGATGGTCGCGAGGATCATGTACAGGTCGCCCGCGACGAGGCGCAGCGCAAGCAGCTGGCCGACGTCGCCGCGGCACAGCACGACGAGCACGCCGACGATCGACAGCAACGCGCCGATCACCTGGCGCGTCCGTACGGCCACGCCATAGAACAGCCGTCCGACGAGCATCATCCACACGGGCATGCCCGAGGCGACGAGGGTGACGTTGATGGGCGTGGAGCTTTGCAGCGCGAGATACTGCAGGGAGTTGTACATGCCGATGCCCAGCAGCCCCAGCAGCGCATAGCGGTGCCAACGCGTGCGAATCGCGTCCAGCACGCCGGCCTGGCGCAACGTCGCCCACCCGAGCGGCAACAGGACGGCCAGCGCGATGACCCAACGCAGCAGGTTCAGCGTCATCGGCGGCACGGCCGCGCGCACGAGCCGTCCCACGATGGCGTTACCCGCCCACAGCAGGGGCGGGACGGTCAGCAGCAGGACGGTCGACGGCGTAAGCTTCTGATTCATCTACCCGAATTAGCGGCGGCGCGGCGTCAGCACGCTGGGCAATGCCTTCGGCAGCGTGTCCGGATAGTCGCGCGAGAAATGCAGGCCGCGGCTTTCGTGGCGCGACAGCGCGCTCCGCACGATCAGGTGCGCCACCTCGACGAGGTTGCGCAGCTCCAGCAGGTCGTTGGTGACGCGGAAGTTGCGGTAGTACTCGTCGATCTCTTCCTTCAGCAGCTTGATGCGGTGCTGTGCCCGTTCCAGGCGTTTGGTCGTGCGCACGATGCCGACGTAGTTCCACATGAAGCGGCGCAGCTCGTCCCAGTTGTGGGCGATGACCACTTCCTCGTCCGCATTGGTGACGCGGCTTTCGTCCCACGCGGGCAGCGCGGGCACGTCGACGGACGGCGCCGCGGCGATCTGGTGGGCGCACGCGCGGCCGACGACGAGGCATTCCAGCAGCGAGTTGCTGGCCAGGCGGTTGGCGCCGTGCAGGCCCGTGTAGGCAGTCTCGCCGACGGCGTACAGGCCCGGGATGTCGGTGCGGCCGGACAAATCGGTCACGACCCCGCCGCACGTGAAGTGGACGGCCGGCACGACGGGAATCGGTTCCTTCGTGATGTCGATGCCCAGCTCCAGGCAGCGCGCGTAAATCGTCGGGAAGTGTTCCTTGATGAATTCCGGGCTCTTGTGCGTGATGTCCAGGTGGACGTAGTCGATGCCGCGCTTCTTCATCTCGAAGTCGATGGCGCGGGCGACGACGTCGCGCGGCGCCAGTTCCCCGCGGTCGTCGTGCGCGGGCATGAAGCGCGTGCCGGCCGCGGGTCCCGCCTCGGGCGGCAGTTTCAGCAATCCGCCTTCGCCGCGCACGGCTTCCGTGATCAGGAACGATTTCGCGAACGGGTGGTACAGGCAGGTCGGGTGGAACTGGATGAACTCCATGTTCGACACGCGGCAACCGGCGCGCCAGGCCATCGCGATGCCGTCGCCCGTCGCGGTGTCGGGGTTCGTCGTGTACAGGTAGACCTTGCCGGCGCCTCCGGTGGCGAGCACGGTGTGCTCCGCCTCGAACGTCTGCACCCTGCCGCTCTGTTCGTCCTGCACGTACAGGCCATGGCAGCGCGGCTGGCCGACGAGGGCCGGCCCGGCATGCACGCCGTCCGGCTGCAGTTTATCGGACGTGATCACGTCGATCGCGCAGTGATGCTCGAACAGGGTGATATTCGGGTGCGCGCGCACTTTCTGTTCCAGCGTCACCTGCACGGCGTGGCCCGTGGCGTCCGCGGCGTGGATGATGCGGCGCTGGCTGTGCCCGCCCTCGCGGGTCAGGTGGAAGCCGAGTTCCGCGGTCTCGTCGCGGGTAAACGGCACGCCTTGCTCGATCAGCCATTCGATCGCCTCGCGCCCGTGCTCGACGATGTAGCGGGTGGCCGCTTCGTCGCACAGGCCGGCGCCGGCGACGAGGGTGTCGGCGATATGCTGGTCGTGGCTGTCGCCCGAGTCCAGCACGGCGGCGATGCCGCCCTGCGCCCAGTTGCTGGCACCGTCGAGGAGCTCGCGCTTGGAGATGATGGCGACCTTGCGGGTTTGCGCCAGATGAAGGGCAACCGACAGGCCGGCGAGGCCGCTGCCGACGATGGCTACGTCAAATTTCATCGCACTCTCTTGGTTTTGCTTTTGTAAAGAGGCATCACTATAGACGATTTGGCGCGGGCATGTGGAAGATGGCGCTGTTCAGCATCCGCCGCGGACGCTCCCCGGCGCCTCGCCGCCCGTGAGGGCATCGTAGACGGCGAGGACATCGCGGGCCATCGCCGGCATGCTGTGGCGCGCGATCACCTGGCTGCGCGCGCGGGCGCCGTGGCGGGCCGCCATGTCCGGGATCCTGCAGTAGTCGGCGATCGCCGCCGCCAGCAATTCCGTCGACTTCGGCGGCACGAGGATGCCCGTAAAGCCCGGGTGGACGAGCTCCGTATTGCCGCCGACGGCCGCCGCGACGACCGGCAACCCCGTCGCCATCGCCTGCAGGATCGCGCCCGACCGGTCCTCCGCGCGCGCCGGCAGCACGAACAGGTCCATCGCCCGCAGCAGCTGCGCCACGTCGGCGCGGGCGCCCGGCAGCCAGGCACGCGCCGCCACGCCGGCCCGGTGCAGCAGCGCCTGGCATTCGGCGCGCTCGGGCCCGTCGCCGACGAGCAGCAGCTTCAACCGCTGGTGCGCCGGATGCGGCGACGCGATCAGGCGCAGGAACGCCTCGACGAGGGTCGTGTGGTTGCCGTCGGCATCCATGCGGCCGACGCTCCCGACGACGAATGCCCCGTCGTGCATGAACCCGGGCGGGCCGACGGCGGCGGACGGCCCCAGCCGCGGATGGAATTGCACGCTGTCGACGCCGCTCGCGATCTGCGACACGCGCGCCGGTTCCGCGCCCACGGATTCGACGAGCCATTCCTCGAGGTCGCTGCTGGCCGCGATGTAATGGTCGACGAGCGGACACAGCAGCCGGCGCAGCAGGCGGGTACCGACGCCCCGTCCGCCATCCGCCGCGCCGCGTCCGTGTTCCGCATGCACGCGCAGCTTGACCCCGGCCAGCGCCGCGACCACCTGGGCGGGCAGCCCGGCGCCGTCACGGGTGTGGATGAGGTCGGGCCGCAGCGCGCGCAAGACGCCGTACATGCGCACGTAGTGCAGGGGATCGGACCCGGACCGCTTGTGCAGGTTGACGACCTCGACGCCGTGCTCGCGAACGTCGGCGTGATGGCCGAAGCGGTCGTGCATGCAGACGATGGCGTGGCGATAGCGCTCGGGCGGCAGGAGGCGGATCAGGTTCAGCAGGCTGGTCCCGGTGAGGGCGGCATCGAGCGCGTCGACCACGTGGACGACGAGACGCGGCCGCTCGTCCGGCTCGAAGAGGGAACCCATGCATCACCCGAAAATGAGACGAGATGGCAGATTATATTGCGCTGCAACGTGGCATTTTTTCTGCTTGCGGGCACTGTTGACCGGCCTCAAAGGTTCGCCGCCGCACCGAACCACAGGTGGGCGCGCGCTACGATGGGGCTCCATCCGTACAAGGAATCGCCATGAGCACACACGACAGCAAAGACATCGCCGACCTGAAATCGAGGATCAAGGAAGTCCGCTTTCCCATGTTCACGTGGCAGGACGAACACGGCCACCTGCTGAGCCAGCCGATGACACAGGAAGAGGTCGACGACGCGGGCGGCGTCTGGTTCTTCACGTCCACGCAGACCGCGCTGTGGGATTGCATCGCGCACCGGCCGCAAGTGAACCTGTCGTTCGCGAAGCCGGAAGACAGCCTGTTCGTGTCGGTCAGCGGCCTGGCCGAGCGCGTCGTCGACCGCGAACGCATCCGCGCGATGTGGAACGCGGGCGTGCAGGCGTGGTTCCCGGCCGGTCCGGACGACGAGCACGCCGTGCTGATCCGCGTCGAGCCGCACTCCGTCGAATACTGGGATTCGAACGACAGCAAGATGGTGCGCCTGTTTGCCATCGCAAAAGCCGCCGTGACGGGAACGCGACCGGACATGGATGCCGAACACCGCACACTGAAGCTATAACATTCCTCTCTTGCAATAATCGGAGTGGCTGGCGTACAGTACACGCTTCTTTGAAGGAGCGTGCATGGACAGGGACGGGCAGGGCCGGACGCGATGATCGCGCCGCTCGAACTGGCGGCGAACGGATTTGTCGCGGTGTCCATCCTGCTGGCCGGACGCAACAACGTCCACACGTGGTGGACGGGCATCGTCGGCTGCACGCTGTTCGGCGCGCTGTTCGCCCAGAACCGCCTGTATGCCGACGTCGCCCTGCAGGCGTTCTTCGTCGCCACCAGCGTCGTCGGCTGGTGGAAATGGGTGCGCGGCGACCATGGCGACCCGCTGCCGATCACGCACGCCGGCGCTGCCAGCCTCTTGTGGACCGTGCCGGTGGGCATCGCCGCCACGGCCGCCTACGGGGCGTTGCTGCACTTCACGACCAGCGCATACGCGCCTTTCCTCGATTCCGCCGTCCTCGTCTTTTCCGTCATCGGCCAGGTGCTCATGATGCAGCGCCGCGTCGAGAACTGGGCGTTCTGGCTGCTGGTGAACTCCATCGCCGCACCGCTCTACCTGAGCCGCGACCTCGTCCTGACGGCCGTGCTGTACGGCGGCTTCTGGATCAATGCCATCGTTTCCTGGCGCAGCTGGTACCGACTGGCCGCGCAACCTCTTTTATCCGAGAGCCCAACCCCATGAACAAGACACCGCTCGCGGCCGCACTGGCCATCCTTACGTTCACGTTGTCGGCCACCGCCGCCGACCAGGTCGTCGCCATCCGCGCCGGCCAACTGGTCGACGTCGTCGGCGGCAAGGTACTGCGGGACCAGACCATCCTCGTCAGCGGCGAACGCATCACGGCCGTCGGTCCCAGCGCGAACACGACCGTGCCGGCGGGCGCCCAGGTGATCGATTTGTCGCGCGAGACCGTGCTCCCGGGCCTGATCGATGCCCACGTGCACCTGACCGGCGACCCGAACCTGCACGGCTACCGGTCACTGGGCGTGTCCGACATCCGCGCCGCCATGTACGGCGCGTACGCGGCGCGGCGCACGCTGGAAGCCGGCTTCACGACGGTGCGCAACGTGGGCGCGAGCGGCTTCGGCGACGTGGCGCTGCGCGACGCCATCAACGACGGCGAGCTGCCCGGTCCGCGCATGCGCGTGGCCGGCTACGCCATCGGCATCCAGGGCGGCCACTGCGACAACAACCTGTTGCCGCACGATTTCCATTTCACGGAGAACGGCGTGGCCGACGGTCCGTGGGCGGCACGCGCCAAGGTGCGCGAGATGGCGAAGTTCGGCGCCGACACCATCAAGATCTGCGCGTCCGGCGGCGTGCTGTCGAAAGGCGACGAGGCGGGCGCCCAGCAACTGACGCTGGAAGAGATGAAGGCGATCGTCGAGGAAGCCCATAAACTGGGCCGCCGCGTGGCCGCGCATGCGCATGGCGCGAGCAGCATCCGCGACGCGATCCTGGCCGGCGTCGACTCGGTCGAGCATGCGAGCCTGATCGACGACGAGGGCATCCGCCTCGCGCGTGAAAAGGGGACGTATCTCGTGATGGACATCTATAACGACGACTTCATCCTGCAGGAAGGCGCCAGGGCCGGGATGCTGCCGGAGTCGCTGGAGAAGGAGCGCATGGTCGGGCAACTGCAGCGCGATAACTTCCGCAAGGCGTTCAAGGCCGGCGACAAGATGGCGTTCGGCACCGACGCCGGCGTCTATCCGCACGGCGACAATGCCCGCCAGTTCTTTTACATGGTCAAGTACGGCATGACGCCCATGCAGGCGCTCCAGGCCGCGACAATCAATGGCGCCGACCTGCTGGGCTGGAAGGATCGCGTGGGGTCGATCACGCCGGGCAAGTATGCGGACATCGTGGCGGTCAGCGGGGATCCGCTGGCGGATCCGGCCGCGCTGACGCGCGTGGACTTCGTCATGAAGGGCGGCGCCGTCATCCGGAGCGCTGCGCGAAAATAGACGTCACCTATCCACGACCGACGGGAGAAGTGATGTCTAACGACAATTTTAAAGCTTGTATCGACGCCTGCTATGTGTGTGCCGCCGCCTGCGACAACTGTTCGACGGCATGTCTGAAGGAAGACGACGTCAAGATGATGGCGCGCTGCATCGCACTGGACATGGACTGCGCCCAGATCTGCCGCACGGCCGCCGCCTTCATGGCGCGGGGCGGCGATTTTGCCCGCGACCTGTGCCGCCTGTGCGCCGACGTGTGCACGGCCTGCGGCGACGAGTGCGGCAAACATCCGATGGACCATTGCCAGGCGTGTGCGCAGGCGTGCCGCGCCTGCGCGGAGGCGTGCCGGCGCATGGCCGGCGCCGCCTGAGCGGTCAGTCGCGGCGGGGCGGCGCCAGGTCGTCTTCGCTCTGGTTGCCGCCCGTTTCCGGCGCGCCGAGACCCGTCGAACCGGGGCTGGCCTGGCGGCTGCGCGTGTCCTGGTAGCCGCGGTTGATGGCTGTCGCGGCCGTGCCTTCGCCTTCCGCCGGCTCGTCCGGCTGGCCCTGGCGGTTGCCGGCCTCGCCGGACTGGCTGGTGCCGCGCGCCAGCGGCGCTTCCTCTTCCGGACGCGGCTGGGTGCCGCTGCCGCCCGTCTCGGCCATCGTCTCGTGGGTCAGCGTGCTGCCTTCTTCGCCGCTGGTCGGGTTGCCGACACCGATCGTCGTCGATTTCGCGTTCATGTCGCCTCCTGAAGTGTCAATTGATGAGCGATTGTCGCCGCGCGCGCGCCGCCCGTCTGTCGGCAGGCAAGGCGTGCGCGTGTAGGATCAGACCGGAATCTCGGACGTGCCGCCGCCCACGCTGCCGAACTCCTGCAATTGTTCGATCGTCAGCCGGCGCTCGTTGAGCGCGGCCAGGATCGCCTTCAGCTGGTCGGGATCGGGCTGGATGTAGACGATGCGCTGCTCGACCTCATCTTCCCAGCAGCGCGTGTAGGGTACGTCGGTCTCGGCCATGATCTTCGCGTCGAAGCTGCCGTCGCGCAATTCGCCGAACAGGGTGACGCGGGTCGTGTCGGGCGTCGTGTTCTTTACCGTGATGCTCATGCATGCTCCTTTCGGTGTGCTGGTCGTCACGGTCATTGTCCCGTAGGCGCGGGCGGGCTGCAAACGCGGTTCAAGCGTGCGCGGCGGTCAGGTAGCGCGAGGCCGGCTTGCCGCTCATCGCGCCCTGCATCAGTCTGGCGGCGGCTTCCTCGAAATTCTTCCACAGTTGCGCATCCTCGACGGACGGGAAGGTCACCTGTTCGCCCAGGTCGAGGCCGGCCAGGGCCGCGTCCACGCAATCCTCGGCCGTCATCACGATGCGCGGGTCCATCGCATTCAGGCGGTCTTCTTCCCAGATCTCGGTGGCAGTCACGGACGGCGCCACCAGTTGCACGCGGACGTTCGTGCCTTGCACCTCGTACTGAAGGGCGCGCGTCAGGTTCGCGACATGGCCCTTGCCGGCGCTGTAGAAGGTGCTCGTCGGCAGGAAGCCGAACCCGAGGATCGAGGCGATGTTCACGAGCGTACCGCGGTTGCGCGCCAGGAATTGCGGCAGGGCGGCAAGACTCAGTCGGTTGACCGCGTCCACGTTGATCGCCTGCTGCCAGGCGACATCGGCCGGATTCAAGGTCGCCGCCGCACCGGACACCGACACGCCCGCGTTGTTCACGAGCATGGTGATGCTGGCATCGTCACGGATCAGGTCGGCCAGGCGCTCCACGTCGTCGCTGCGGCTCAGGTCGGCAACGAAGGGACGAACCTGCACGCCATATTCGGTGGTCAGCGTCTCGGCCAGTTCAGCGAGCTTGTCGCCGCGGCGGGCGACGATGACGAGGTCGTAGCCACGCCGCGCCAGGCGGTCCGCGTAAATCCTGCCCAGGCCTGCGGATGCGCCGGTGACGATGGCCGTGCCTTGCTGTGCTTTGCTCATGATGTGCTCCTCGATGGTGGGGTTGAAAGCAAACATGATGGACGTCATGTTTGTATGGACGAAGCATGATGGATATAATGTTTGAAGTCAACCTCACAATTTATATGGAGGCGATAGACATGCGCTATCCACCGGAAGAAACCGCCGCCAAGCACCGCCGCATCCTCGAGGAGGCGGGCCGGCTGTTCCGCGAACGCGGCTTCGCGGGCGTCAGCGTCGGCGAGATCATGAAGGCGACCGGCCTCACGCACGGACCGTTCTACAACCACTTCGCGTCCAAGGAAGCGCTGATGGCCGAGGCGCTGGCCGACCTGTCGTCGCGGACGCAGGCCGATTTCGACCGCATCCTGGCGGAGCAGGGCATCGCGGCCTACCTCGACCTGTACCTGAGCCGGCGCCACGTCGACGGCGCCGGCGCGGGCTGCCTGATGACGGCGCTCGCGGCCGACAGCGCGAAGGAGCCGGCCACCCGCGGCCCGTTCACCGCCCACGTGAAGGGCGCCATCGACCGCCTGATGCGCGCGCTGCCCGGCAAGCGCCGCGCCGAGGCGGACGCGCGGGCCGACGCCATGCTGGCGCTGGCCGCGATGGTGGGCGCGGTGACGCTCGCGCGGGCGGTCGACGATCCGGCGCTGGGCGACGAGATCCTGGCCGCGACGCGGCAGCGACTTCTGGACTAAATCAACGCCGGCGCTGGGCCGCCGGCGGCCGAGCTGCTATACTGTATAAAAACACAGTCATCCCAGCGCCGCCATGCCGAACTTCACGCCCATCGACCTTGGTCCAACGATACCGGAAGCGATCACGACCGGCGCGAGCGGTCGCCTGCACGTCAAGATGTACCGCCAGGCCGAGGACGCGATCACGGAAGCGACCACGGACATCGAACTGGCGCGCGAATTCATCGCCCACGGCGAACTGAGCGCGAAATCCATCCAGAACACCCAGAAGGAATTGTTCCGCTTCCTGACCTGGTGCCGCGAGGAAGCAAAAAAGACGCTGGCCCAGCTGAACGTCGCCGACCTGAACGCGTACAAGGAATTCCTCAAGAACCCGCCGCCCGAGTGGGTCTGCACGACGAAATGGCCACGCACCGATGCGCGCTACCGGCCGTTCACGGGACCGCTGTCCGACGCGAGCCGGAGACAGGCGATGATCGCCGTGAAGGGCCTGCTGGGTTTTGCCGAGCAGACAGGCTACCTGCGCCGCAACCCGGGCGCGCTCGTGCGCAACGTCCGGGCGCCGTCCGCCAGCCGCATTACGCGCTACCTGACGCAGGGCGCGATCGCGCTGGCGCTGGAGACCGTCGCACGCCGTGCTGCCGACACGCCGGCCGCGCTCAAGCGCCGCGCCCGCGACCGCTTCCTGCTCGTCGCCTTCGCGCATACGGGTGCGCGCCTGAACGAGATCGTGGGTGCGTCGATGGGCTCGATCTACACGGAAGGGAATGGCCGCTGGTGGATCGACGTCCTCGGCAAGGGCAACAAGCCGCGTCGCCTGCCGGTGCCGCCGGACATGCTGGACGCGTTTCGAGCCTACCGCCAGGCGTTCGGCCTGTTGCCGCAGACGGGCCGGACCGACCGCACGCCGCTCGTCCTGTCCAGCCGCAGCCGCGAGCTCGCGCGCATCACGGACGAAGCGGCCTCGGAAGCCATCAAGGCGATCTTCGCCGACGCGGCAGGCGTCGCGGACGGGCGCGGCGACGCCGACACGGCCGCCACGCTGCGCCAGGCATCCGCGCACTGGCTGCGCCACAGCATGCTGACGAACCATGCGAACAACGGCGTGCAGCTGAAGACGCTGCAGGACACGGCGGGCCATGCGAACATCGCGACGACGGCCGCTTATCTGCACAAGACCGACAACGAGCGCTACGACGAGATCATCGCTTCCGTGAACGGCCGCGGCATTCTGTAAGCGCCTTACGCTGCGCGTTTTCGTGACTATACTGGATGCATGGTGCTTCCAGCTCACGCTACCAGCGGTATCGACGGCGAGGTGATCCTGCGCCCGGTGAGCCCGGTCGAATGGCCGGGCATGGTCAACCAGCGCCCGTACCAGGCGCTGATCGCCGTCGCGGATGGGGCAGGGCGCCGCGTGGCGGAGGTCCGCAGCGATTCCGACGGCCGGTTCCACATCGTCCTCGAACCCGGCACGTACGTCGTGCAACCCGAATCCGAGGCCATCTATCCGCAGGCGCCGGCGCAAACGGTCACGGTGGGAAAGGACCAGTTCACGCCGGTACGCATCATTTACGACAGCGGCATCCGCTGATCACGACGCGAAGCCGATGCCGACGATCCGGCTGCCCCAGTCGTGGTTGGTCAGGACATCCTCGTTGACCAGCCACGCGCGCCGCGTGTTGCGCGGATCCACCGTCACTGCGGAATAATCGCCCCAGCGGCCGCCCGTGAAGAACGTCGGACTCGTGAACGCCGCGATGCCCGGGCTCAGCGAATACGTGGTGCCGTTGTTGTGGTCGAAGCCCGAGAACCGCACCTGGGCGTTGGTACCGCGTGGCGGGTCGGTCATCGTCCAGGTCACGTAGATGTCGTTCGCGCTGTTGGCGGCGATCGACGCGTTGAAGTCGAACGACGTCGACGTCCCGAAGAAGAACGCGCTCTGCACGAGCGCACTGGTGGCCGTATTGATCTGGTAGAACTTGGGCGCCGCATAGCCCACCAGGTTGACGGTATGAACCTGCCACAGGAAGTCGCCGGTCTGCGTGCTGGCATTGACGAAGCGGCCGTCGAGCGTATCCAGCGTGGACGTCGTGCCCGGCTGCGGCGCGTCGGGCGGCGCGGTGTAGACGGGCACCGCCACGCTCACCGGCCCCGTCAGCTGGATCGCGTTCGGCCGGCTCGAATTGGTGAGCGTGTAGAGGCTCAGACTGCTGCCGCCCGATGCGGCGACCAGGTACGTGCGGGCATTCTGGTCGAGCACGATCGGCGGCGCGAGCGTGGCGCGCAGGCCCGTGAAGACGGGAACCGAGAAGCCGAGCCCGTTGTACAGGCGCGCTTTCGCCACCGCGAACATGTCCGCACCCCGGAATCCGCCGGACGACGTGAAGACGTTGGCCGTGATGATGACCGCGTCCTGGTCGTAGCCGAGCTGCGGGTAATCCCAGAAATCGCCCGCATTGAAGGTCACGTTCAGCGCGTAGATGAAATACGCGCCGAGCGGATTCGACGTGGTGGAGATCGCGACGAAGAAGAGCTGGCGCGTGCTCGACTCCTGGAACGCGTCCGCCGTGACGACCCAGCGGTTCCACACGCTGTCGTACACGGCGCGCGGGTCGAACAGCACGCGGGTGCTATAGCCGAAGAAGGCGGCCAGCGAAATGCTGGTGCGCTGGCTGGGATTGGTCCGCAGGAAGATATCGATGTGGGAGTTGGTCACCTCGACGAAATGATCGAGACCCACCGCGCCATGCGTGTCCGGCGGCATCAGGCCGTCGACGTCGGTCGCACCCGCGAAATTCGGACCGACGAGGACGATGGGCGCGCGGGGGAGGGCTTCGGCTTCGGCTTCGGCTTCCGCTTCGGCTTCCATGCCCGCCTCGACCGGCTTGTCGGCCATCCGGTCCTGTGCCCGCAGTTTCGACTTGAGTTCTTCATACTCGGCCGCAGGCATCGTCGGCAGGAAGGGCTTCGATTTTCCCTGCGCGACCGCGCGCGCATTCGGCGCCACATTGCTTTCCATGTCTTGCAGCATGGTCTCCACAGTCCTCAGTTGCGGCGCCGCGGCCTCCAGTTGAGTCCCGATTTCGATAGCAGAATGTTTCACGACATTACTCCTTTCCATTGAAATAGCTTGCAGCGTTGGAACCGGCAAAGGGCAGGCGCCATTCCCGCGCCGTCCACTATCGTGACAAACGGGCTCGGCGTTGTTGATAGGGGTCAGGGCGAGAGAGCGCGTCTTTGGGGAAGGAGTTTCCTACTGGAGCGGGAGAATACTGAGGTTTGAAAAGGATGACTTTCCTATTCGGCCCGCTTCGCGCACGCCTGCCATGACTGGACTGTCCACGACGAATTGCTTGAAGACGACGACCTGCCAATTGCCGTCGCTTGGCGGAGCCCAGTCCAACGCCATCGACCGCGCCACGTTGCGCTTCGACGTGGCGGACTTGCCGGACGACGCCCGGCAGCCAACGGAAGCGCGGGCCGGCATCGCAACGCTGCGGATTTTCTTAAACGCGGTTTTGCGTTAAACTCAGAAAGTGATTTAACGTTAAACATGCCGCCGGCAACCGAGCGCCGGTTTCGTGCTCTTCCTTCCTACAGCTTAAAGAAAGATCCTCGCAGATGACGAAAAATTCCGTGAACAAACTCCGATTGTCGACCAGCTTGCTTTCCCTACTGCTGCTCGCCGCTTGCGGTGGCGGGGCAAGCGGCGCCGCTTCTTTGCCGACGCCCGATGCCGTCCCTGTCGTGGCGGGAAAACCATTGCCGGACTACATTGAAAGCGGCGGGCTCAAAGGTGCTCTTGGCGTGCATGATCCAGTCATGATCAAGGGCGGCGACACCTACTACGTGTTTGGCACCTTCACCGGCATCAAAACCTCGAAGGACATGGTCACCTGGAAGAGTGCCGGCGCCGTCTTCCCGGATGGCTTCAAGCTCGATTGGTGGAGCCGTGATATCCCGCAAGGCGCCCAGATCTGGGCACCCGATATCTCCTGGCACGACGGAAAGTACTGGATGTACTACGCCGTATCGGCCTGGATGAACTTCGATTCCAGCATTGGCCTCGCCACCAACACTACGCTCGATCCGACTGATCCGGCCTATAAATGGGAAGACCAGGGCCAGGTCATTTCGTACAAGAACGGCGGCGAAGGGGTCAACGTCATCGACCCGAACGTGTTCATCGACAAGGACGGCAAGATCTACCTGCTCTACGGATCCTTCAAGGCTGGATTGCGGATGGTCGAACTCGATCGAAAAACTGGGAAACTGCTGTCGGAAACGCCCACGCCAACGGTCCTCACGAAGTCGCTCGGCGAAGGTGTCTTCCTGATCAAGGACCCGCAGTATTACTATATCTTTGCCTCGCGCGGCATCTGCTGCAGCGGCGCCAACAGCACCTACCAGATCGTGATGGGCCGCTCCAGGACGATCACCGGGCCCTACCTGACCAAGGATGGCGGCAGTTGGGTCGACGACAAGTATTCGCTGCTGCTGGCAGGCGACGAGAACGAACCCGGTCGCGGCCATAACGGCATCTACTCGGAAGGCGACACCACCTACTTGGTCTATCACGCCTACACCAAGGCTTTCGATTACAACTCGGTGCTCAACATCAAGCCGCTTTACATGGACGCGGATGGCTGGCCGACCGTAACCCCCACCAAATCCAAATTCCAAATGGAACCGTTCGAGCAGAAAGTCTTCGCAGGCAAGTAAGCGGATCGCAAGCGGATTGCTCGACTAGCTACGCAACATGGCGGGGGCGCCGCACTGCCATGCCTTCGTTCATGGAGACGGGCCGTCGTGGACCCAGGAGCACACAGGACGGTGCCAAAAAAACCACGGCACACGGACGTCGGCGCGATTTTTCTTGCGCTTTGGTTTTACGTTAAACTAAAATTCGTTCCGACCGGACATGCATCGTCCATTTTTTTTGCGCGGTGTGGTTTAACGATAAACCACATGACGTGATTGTCCAGGTTCCATCGATAACAGTAAAAATCTTGAGGAGACATAGGATGAAACAGAACACAACGGCGCCATGTGCGCTCAAGCTCACGGTGGCCGCGCTGGCGTCAGCGGGCGTCCTGGGCAGCGCCCCGGCGTGGTCACAGGAAACCGACCCGGCCGATGCGCCGCAGGCGGACCAGAAAACCGTCGTGGTGGTCACCGGCGTGCGCCGGGCCGCGCAAACGGCGCAGAAAATCAAGCAGGATGCCGACAACGTCGTCGATTCGATCGTCGCGGACGATATCGGTAAATTCCCGGATACGAACGTGGCCGAGACGCTGGCGCGCGTTACCGGCATCCAGGTACGGCGCGACGCCGGCGAAGCGAATTCGGTGCTGATCCGCGGCCTGCCGGGGATTTCGACGCTGCTCAACGGCCGTGAAATGTTCACGACGACCGGCCGCTATATCCAGTTGGCGGACATTCCATCGACGATGTTGCAGCGCGTGGATGTGTACAAATCGCAGAGCGCCGAATTGCTCGAAGGCGGTATCGCCGGCGTGATCGACGTGCGCACCAATCGCCCGTTCGACTTCAAGGGCGCCACGGTCAGCGTGAACGCCGGCGCGCGCCACCTGGACAAGGCGCACCGTACCAACCCGGAAGCGAACGCCCTGTTCTCGAACCGCTGGAAGACGGGTGCCGGCGAGTTCGGCGCGCTGATCGGCGCGTCGTACGTGAAGAGCGATTACTGGGAAGAGCGCAGCTTCCAGTCGTTCCCGATCTCGAAGGATTGGCTCGGGGCCGGCGCGACCGGTCCAGACGTGCTGGGCCTGCAGGCGATTTACGGCAAACGCAAACGCACGGCCGCCAATTTCGCCGCGCAGTACAAACCCAGCGCCGACCTGGAAGTCTACGCCGAAGGCCTGGCTTCCCATTTCCAGGGCAACGACCAGACCGACCTGCTGGTGGGCTTTCCGTTCTGGGCCAGCAGCAGCAGCGCCACCATGATACCCGGCACCAAGGAAGTCGATACGGTGACTTCGCAGAACGCCAACACGATCCTGTCGACGCAGGCGCGCAACGCGGACAACAAGACATCCCAGATCGCCCTTGGTGCGAAGTGGCGGGTCACGCCCGGCTTGCGCCTGACCTCAGAACTGGCGCATACCGACTCGAAATACGTCTGGCGCAATCCGATCCTGGACGTGATCACCACCGTGCCGAACGCGTACGGCAAGACCAATGTCGACGGCGGCGCGTATGTGAAATACAGCGGCTTCGATATCGGCAATGCGGCCAATATCAACCTGTTGCAGCTGTTCGACCGTTACGGCAACGACAAGGGGAGTTCGACCGACTTCCGCTCGGACGCCACCTTTACCCCGGCGTCCGACGGCTTGTTCAAGGAATTCCTGGCCGGCGTGCGCGCCAACCGCCGCACCGCGGAGTCGATCAAGTCGTTCGAGGGCAGCGCCTCTGCGCCGAATAACGTCAAGGCATCGACGTTGCCTGGCATGACCTGCAACACGCCGACGCTGTCGCGCGATTACGGCACGCAGAACTGGTACACGCCATGCGCGAGCTACTTGCTGGACGATACCGCGACGGTGCGGCAGGCGGTGACGGGCAACCCGGCCGCCAAGGGACTCGATCCGGGTTCGTTCTTCAAGGACGTCGAAAAGAATGTGTCGATGTACGTGTCGAGCAAGATCGGCTTCGATGTCGGCTCCATTCCCGTTGACGGCCTGCTGGGGGTGCGCGTGACGCGGACCGACTCCGACCTGATCGGCAAGAGCCAGGTCAACGGCCAGTACGTGGAGACGCCGGTCAGCGCGAGCGGCACCGACGTGCTGCCGAGCGCGAACTTCAAGGCCAGGCTGCCGCATGACGTGATTGCGCGCTTTGCCTACGCGAAGACCCTGACGCGTCCGAGTTTTGCACAGCTCAATCCCGGTACGGCCTACGTCGCGGCGAACGGCACGACAGTACAGGCGACGGCCAGCGGCGGCAATCCGAACCTGAAGCCGTTCACCGGCCAGAACCTGGATGCGGCGCTGGAATGGTATTTCGCACCGACCGGCATGCTGAGCGCGACGGTGTTCCGGCATAACTTCGACGGCTACATCATCAACAAATCGGTGCCCGAAATGTTCCAGGGCCTCAAGTACGACACCAGCCGTCCGTTCAATACCGACAAGGGCCATTTGCAAGGCCTGGAAATGTCGTACCGCCAGTTCTACGACAAGCTGCCGGGCTGGCTGGGCGGCTTCGGCATGGAGGCGAATGCCAGTTATATGGAAGGCGGCCTGACGTCGTCCATCGTGCCGGGATTGCAGGGCAAGCCGTTCAGCGGCATGTCGAAGAATTCGTACAACCTGGTCGCGCTGTATGAAAGGGCCGGCGTATCGGCGCGCCTCGCCTATAACTGGCGTTCGAAATTCGTGGAGGTCTATGGCGATCACCCGAGCAATTCGGGCAGCGCACCGGCGCGCGATTTGATCGCCGCCCCGATGTCCACGCTGGATGGTTCACTGAGCTACAAGTTCACGCCGAACCTGTCGGTAACCCTGACTGCCACCAACCTGCTGAACTTCCAGTATGTCGATTACTGGACCGACCAGCGCCTGTATCCACGCGATACCCGCCGTTATGACCGTACGTTTGGGCTGGCGCTGAACTGGAAGAACTGATCGGACGGTCGATGTTTCAGGCGCGCAGTCGCGGCGCCGCCGTCGATTCCCTGACGATCAGTTCCAGGCCGGGAATGCATTCCATCGGCGGCGCGTCGTATTTGCGCTCCTGGATTTCCATCAGCAATTCCACGCCGCGCGCGGCCATCGCGGCAGTGGGGATGGCGACTGTCGTCAGCGCCGGGCGCGACTGGCTCGACACCATGATGTTGGTGATGCTGACCACCGACATTGCGGCGGGGACCGGACGGCCCAGTTGAGCGGCGGCGTCGAGGACGCCCAGTGCGGCGAGGTCGTTCGAGACGAAGACCGCCGTCAGGTCCGGCATGGCGGACAGCAGGTCGAGCGCCGCCGCTTTTCCGCCTTCGAACGTGTCCGCGCAAAACCGCACCGCCGCAGCTGGGCAAGCCAGGCGGGCCTTGCGCATGACGTCGCGAAAGCCCAGGTAGCGCAGGTTGTGGATGCCGTCTTTCGGGCTGGCGATGATCGCGCCGATCTTGCTGTGGCCGAGTTCGACCAGATGGCCGGCCGCCATCCGTCCCGCCTCGCGGCCGTCGAAGGCAAGGCAGGGCAGTCCCGGATGCGTGTCCGGGTCTTCCCACAGGTTGACGACGACGGGTGTGCCCTGCGCGACGATCTGCTTGAGATGCTCGACGTTCAGGCCCGGATTGTTGGCGACGATGACGCCGTCGGACAGCGAGCCGGCCACTTCGTCGAGGAAGCGGGTTTCCTTTTCTGCTTCGTAGTCGGTGTTGCAAACGATGAGATAGCGCTGGTGCTTGCGGGCGGCCTGGTCCACGTACAGCATGAGCTCAGAATAGAAGGGATTCGTGATGCAGGTAAGTACCAGGGCGAAGGTGGGGGCCTTGCGCTCGACGAGCGCACGCGCCGCGAGGTTGGGACGATAGCCCAGATGCGCGACCGCATCGAGCACGCGCTGCCGGGTCGCGTCGCTCGTCCTGCCGCGTCCGCGTAGAACGTTGGTGACGGTGGTCGGCGTGACGCCGGCATGGGCCGCTACTTCCTTGATGGTTGCCATGAGTGGATTCGAAAGCCTTGCATGAATGGATGTCGGGATTTTCCTTGAAATTAGTTTTACGTTCAACTAGTATTATTGAACATTGGTTTAACGTTAAAGCACGTCGCGAAAATATATACCGTGTCACTTGATTCACAAGGGCGCGGGCCGTTCAACCACGACTCGTCTCCTTGGCCGTCGTGGCCTTTGTGGCAGCCTCGGCTGCCACTTTTTTGTTGGAAGGCGTGCGTGGTTGACGTACTTACTCACAGGAGGATGTTCATGAAAAGATTTGCAGTGGGACTGGTATTACTGACTGCATTGGCGACCCAGGCGCGCGCGCAGGTGGCCGTGAGCGACGCCGTGCAGTTCAAGATCAAGAACGTCAACAGCGGATTGATGCTCGCGATTCCCGGCGCCAGCCAGGCCGCGGGAACCAACGTGATTCAATGGAGCGATACCGGCGGCAGCGAGCAGTTGTGGCATTTCATTCCGATGGGCGGCGGCCAGTACAACATCGAAAACCTCGCGACCCACCAGTTGCTGGGTGTGTCGAGCGGATCGAAATCGGCCGGCGCGCAAATCGTCCAATGGGCCGATAACGGCACGGCGGATCACTTGTGGACGGTCACCCAGGCGTCCGATGGCAATTATCTGATCAAGAACGTCAATAGCGGCTTGTACCTCGACGTCTACCAGGCGAACACGTCGACGAGCGCCATCATCGACCAATGGAGCGCGTCCGGTTGCCTGTGCCAGGAATGGCAGCTGGTGAGCACCGGCACCGATCCGTATCCGGCGCCGGGCGCCGTGAGCGGCAACGGGACGGGCGTGCACGATCCGTTCATGCTGCGCGACGGCGGCGGGACCTACTGGCTGTACGGCACCAACAATACGCTGGCGTCCTCGAGCGACCGGATCAATTTCACGAATGCCGGCAGTGCGCTGGCGCCGATACCTGCGTGGACCGGCACCTATACCAAGGGTGGCACGCTGTGGGCGCCGAATGTGGCGCGGATGAACAATACCTACTACCAATACTATTCCGCATCCAGCTACGGGTCGCAGACCTCGGCCATCGGCGTCGCCAGTGCGTCCACGCCGAACAGCACGACGTGGACGGACCTGGGGACCGTGGTCACGTCGAGCGCATCGACGCCCTACAACGCCATCGACCCTTGCATCATCCAGGACCAGGCGGGCGGCTGGTGGATGTCCTACGGATCGTGGTGGAACGGCATTTACCTGATCAAGCTGGACCCGGCCACCGGCAAGCAATCGACGGCCAATACGACGAATTACCACCTGGCCCAGCGTCCGAAGGGACTGGAGGGTTCGTATCTCTACTATTACAACGGGTATTACTACCTCTTCGCGTCCATCAATAACTGCTGCAGCGGTGCGAACAGCACTTATCGCATCATCGTTGGCCGTTCGAGCTCGGTGACCGGCCCCTACCTGGACCGCGGCGGTGTCAATTTGCTGAACGGCGGGGGCACGATCGTCCTGAGCGCGCACGGCAACATCAAGGGACCCGGCGGCCAGAGCCTGATGACCGACAGCGACGGCCCCCTGATGGTGTACCACTACTACGATGCCAATAACAATGGCAATCCGACGCTGGGCGTCAACCGCATCGGTTTTACGGCGGATGGCTGGCCTTACGTGTATTGATGCCCTGATTCGATACACAGATTTTTTACTCGCATAGGAACGACGCAATGAAGCTGCACAAGTCTGCTTTTCCTGGTTGGCGGATTTTGGTTCGCCATGTTTTGTTCACAGTGCTCGGCGCGCTGCTCGTCATGCCGGCGCACGCCGACGCCGAACGCGAACGGCTGTCGCTCGATCGCGGTTGGCTGTTTCATCTTGGGGATGTACCTTTCCACGTGCCCGCGACGCAGGATGAAACCTATTACGCCACCAAGGCCGGCCTGGCGTCGGGTGCGGCAGCCGTGAAATTCGACGACAGCGCCTGGCGCAAGCTCGACCTGCCGCACGACTGGCAGGTCGAACAGCCATTCGACCCGAAAGCGAATATGGCCCAGGGATTTCGCCCGCGCGGCATCGCCTGGTACCGGCGCTATATCGCCCTGCCCGAAAGCGATCGTGGCCGGCACGTCGAACTCGAATTCGGCGCGATCGCGACGCATGCCACGGTATGGGTGAACGGCAACCTCGTCAACCATAACTGGTCGGGCTATAACGAGGTGCGCATCGACATTACGCCGTACCTGCATTATGGCGACCAGCACGCCAATGTCGTCGCGGTCCGCGTCGATGCGAACGCGATGGAAGGCTGGTGGTACGAGGGGGCCGGCATGTACCGGCACACCTGGCTGGTCAAGACCGATGCCGTGCACGTGGTGCCCGATGGCGTGCGCGTGACGCCGCGCGAGGCCGCCGCCGGCACGTGGGAAATCCCGGCCGCGGTCACGCTCGATAACGACGGCAAGCGGGACGCGCGGGTCGAAGTGGAAATGGTGGTCACTGGGCCGGACGGCAAGCAGGTGGCGCGCCGCAGCACGTCGATCGCAGTGCCGGTGCTGACCCAGGTGACGGCGTCGCTGCCGATGACGATACGCCGGCCGGCGCTGTGGTCGCTCGACAAGACCACGCTGTATCACGTGACGACGACCGTGCGGCGCGACGGCAAGGTGGTGGACCGGCTGACGCTGGATACCGGCTTTCGCACGCTGCGCTTCGACGCAGCAAAAGGCTTCTTCCTCAACGGCGAGCACGTCAAACTGCAAGGCGTTTGCCTTCATCAGGACCATGCCGGCGTGGGCGTCGCCGTGCCGACCGCGATCTGGGCATTCCGTCTGCGCCGCTTGAAAGAACTCGGGGTGAACGCGATCCGCTTCTCGCACAATGCGATCGCCTCCGAAGTGCTGGACATGGCCGACCGCATGGGATTCCTGGTCATGGCCGAGAACCGCAATTTCAATCCGTCGCCGGATTACATGAAGCAGTTCGAGTGGATGCTCAAGCGCGACCGCCATCATCCGTCGATCATCCTGTGGTCGGTGTTCAACGAGGAGCCGGTGCAGGCCACCGAGGCCGGCTACGAAATGGCACGGCGCATGGTAGCCGTCGCCAAGGCACTCGACGGGACGCGGCCGACCACCGCGGCCATGAGCAACGGTCTGCTGACGCCACTGAACGTGTCGCATGCGGTCGACGTGGTCGGCGCCAACTACCAGATCCCCGAGTACGACAAATTCCATGCAGCCCATCCCGACAAGCCGTTCACGAGTTCCGAAGATACGTCGGCGTTCATGACGCGCGGTGAATTCGCGACCGACAAGGCGCGTCATATCGAGACCAGCTACGACACCCAGGCACCGGCCTGGGGCAATACGCACCGCGACGCCTGGCAAGCAATCGACACGCGCGATTTCGTCGCCGGTGGCTTTGTCTGGACCGGCTTCGATTATCACGGCGAATCGTGGCCGTACGCGTCCTGGCCATCGGTCAGCTCGTTCTTCGGCATCATGGACCTGAACGGTTTTCCAAAGGTCGCCTACTACATGCACCAGGTGCAGTGGATCAAGGACCGGCCGCTGGTCTACATCGCGCCGCACTGGAACTGGGCCGGCAAGGAGGGCCGGGAGATCCTGGTCAGGGTGATGTCCAATGCCGAACGCGTCAAGCTGCTTCTGAACGGTCGGGAAATCGGCGAGCAGAAGGTCGACCATTACCGGATGAACGACTTCAAGGTCGCTTATGCGCCGGGCGCGCTGGAGGCGATTGCCTATACGGGCGGCAAGGAAGTGGCACGCGCGCGCGTCGAGACCACCGGCCCGGCCGTCGCGCTGGAATTGGTGCCGGATCGGACCGCCCTCGATGGCGATGGACGGGATGCGATGCCGATCACGGTCCGTGCACTCGATGCGGAGGGCAGGGCGGTGCCGCTCGCGCAGGACGAGGTGCGGTTTGCCATCGCCGGCGCGGGCCGGTCGATTGGACATGGCAATGGCGACCCGAATTCGCACGAGGACGAGAAAGGCAGCACGCGTAAGCTGTTCAACGGCCTGGCGCAGTTGCTCGTGCAGAGCAACTGGAACAGCAGTGGTTCGATCGAAGTCGATGCCAGCGCGCCCGGACTGCGGGCCGCGCACCTGACGATCCCGGTGAAGGCCGTCGCGCCGGTAGCGTACGTGCCTGCGGCGATCCCGCCGGTGGACGACAAGCCGTAGCGCCGCCGCGGCCCGCCTGCGCTCAGTAGGCCGACACCCGCCGTGCCGTGTTGCCAATGCCGTACTGGCCGTACTACACAGTAGTGCCCCAACTGGTCGAGCTTGGCGTTTGCGGAATCGTTGCGGCCCGTCGACCGGCTTTGCGGATGTGGTTATAGAAGTAACATCAGGTGGGCTCTGATCCGACGCCGCTCTGAAAGATTCCGGGCGCCTTCGCATGCAAGAGTCCAAAGCGCGAAGTCTTTTCGCTGCTGCGGCGTCCGGATGCACGAGCGTTTAGGGGAGGGCGCACCACGATAATCGCCGGTCCTCCTACCGCGTTAAGGCACAACGGATGTTTACTTTGCATCCTTTCTTGCGGGTATCCGGCAAGGCAAGGGGGCGACGATCCAGCCATGTCGCTTGAGTCAACAGCGCGGTTCAATGGTTCGGCGAAGGGTGTCGACGTAACGCTCGAAGTCCTTGCTTGTTGTAGACGACGATCAGTTCGAGGAAGGTGAGTTGATTACTCATGTGGCTAGGAGAGTCAGGGCGCACCGAAGAGGCCGTAACTGGCGCCGCTTGGTATACCGAGACGGACGGACCGTATCACAATAGCTACCGCCTGGTGTCAACCAAACGACCCTCAGCATTTGGCGCTTATCGAGCTACGATGTGGCCCGAATTCAGAAGGCGCCAAACGCACTCGCGTCATGCCCACAACATACCACGCGTCACAAACTCGACAATACTGTTTGTAATGTCGAGTTTGCTTTCCGACCTCCACATATTGTCTCGCTAGGGAAACACCGCATACAGCTTTAGTCGGCACACTTGACGCCTACCTGAGTTGTCAGCAGCGGTTGTAAACTGATACAGGCAGCGATTGAAAACTGATACACCGATTTGAGAAGATGGCCGCTTTGCGGAGCGGCCTTGAAACCCAAAGAGGTGTACGTGGAAGTCAAGCTACTGAAGAAGCATGGGTTGAGCCTTCGGCAGATTGCCGCTGAAGTCGGCTGCGCAGTGAACACGGTGCGCCGGCATCTGGCTCTGGAGGCCGTGCCGAAGTACGAGCGCAAGGTCAAGCGCCAGACGAAGCTGGCGCAATTCGAGCGGTATCTGAGGGATCGGCAGCAGGCCGCCCAGCCCGATACGATTCCAGCCACGGTGCTGTACCGTGAGATCGCAGCGCGCGGCTACGAAGGCGGCATGAGCCAGCTGCGCGCCTTCATGCGCACGCTGCGCCCGACGCCGCCGGTAGATCCGGTGGTGCGTTTCGAGACGGCGATGGGCGAGCAGCTGCAGGTGGACTGGGTCGAGTTCCGCAAGGGCAGCGCGCCGCTGTATGCATTTTGCGCCACGCTCGGCTTTAGCCGGGCCAGCTATGTGGAGTTCGTCAGCAACATGAAGGTGGAAACCCTGATCGCTTGCCACGAGCGCGCTTTCGCTGCCTTCGGTGGCGTGACGCGGCGGGTCCTGTACGACAACATGAAGACGGTGGTACTGGAGCGCGACGCTTACGGCGAAGGCGAGCACCGCTTCCATGCCGGCTTCCTGGACTATGCCAGGCATAGCGGCTTTGTGATCAAGCTGTGCCAGCCGTACCGTGCCAAGACCAAGGGCAAGGTCGAACGCTTCAACGGTTATCTGCGCCGTTCGTTCTACGTGCCGCTGGTGAGCCGGCTGGCGCAGAGCGGCCAGAAGCTTGATGTCGTAACGGCCAACGTGGAAGTGGCTCACTGGTTGCAAGAAGTGGCCAATGCACGCATCCACGGCACCACCGGGGAGCCGCCAGCCGCGGCGTTGAAGCGGGAGTCGGAGCACCTGCAGCCACTGCCAGCACCGTGGCGGGCAGACATTGCGGCAGCCCGGCCGCAACCGGCAGTAACGGCGCCTGCGGCACCACGGCCGGCGGCAGTGGTGGAGCGGATCGCGCAACCTTCTCCGGTACAGCATCCGCTGCAGGTCTACGACGCGCTGCTGATGCGGGTATCGGAAGGAGTGGTGGCATGAATCTGCAGCATGAGCGGATCGCGGCGCTGTGCGAGAGCCTGAACCTGCCGTTCGTGGCGCAGGGCTACAGCGCCGCAACCCAGAAGGCAGCCAAGCAGGGAACGGCCTACAGCGACTTCCTGGAAGGCTTGCTGAGGGAGGAAGTAGCTGGACGCAATGTGCGCAAGCAAAGCACGCTGACCCGGCTGGCCGGATTCCCGGCAGTGAAGACGCTGGATGAGTTCAACTACGACTTTGCCAAGGGCGTCAAACGCAGCCAGGTCGAGGAGTTGGCCGGCCTGGGCTTCGTCGAACGGCATGAAAACGTGGTACTGGTCGGCCCCAGCGGCGTGGGCAAGACGCACTTGGCAATGGCCCTCGGTTACAAGGCCACGCAGGCCGGCATCAAGACGCGCTTCACGACGGCAGCCGACCTGTTGCTGGCGTTGACGACGGCGCACACGCAGAACAATCTGAAGGCGGTGATGCACCGCGCGATCAAGGCATATCGGCTCCTGATCATCGACGAGATCGGCTACTTGCCGATGAACCGGGAACAGGCCAATTTGTTCTTCCAGGTGATCGCGGCCATGTACGAGCGCAGCAGCCTGGTCGTGACCAGCAACCTGCCGTTCGGGCAATGGGACACGACCTTCGCGCAGGACACGACGCTGACTGCGGCCCTGCTCGACCGGTTGCTGCACCATGCGCATATCGTGCCGATTGCAGGGGAAAGCTATCGCTTGAAACACCAGCGACAGGCCGGAATGATGAGGGGGAACGACGTTGCAGAACTGGGCTGAACACGGACGGTGTTCGGCGACGGCGGTGTATCAGTTTTAAATCGCTGGCATGACGAAATCTGTATCAGTTTTCAATCGCCGTTGACATGAGTGAAGGTCCGGCATGATTGCAACCAGCTCCCAGATCAAACACACGTGGCCCTAGCGGTCATTTTGTACATGCGCTCATTCAGTATTCGGTGGTACCGGCTAAGTCCTTTGTTCAGCGTTCTTCACGTGGCTCGAAGAGCGGCGGTGTCCATCCTCTTGGGTGCGCGAACAAAGAATGGCCTCAGCAACTACTGCCGTTTCATGTACAGAAAGCATTAGACAATTGGAGCAGCGGCAGCCGCGTTGTCGGCACGTAATCCAAAAACCGCGTCCCGCCAGGTTTCGCAGGAGCCGGACTGGGTGGTTAGAAAGTGGTCGCTAGAGTTGGACGCGCCGCCCTGATAGCGAGAGAATCATGTCAGCATGCTGCCGGCGGAATGATGTGAGTTTGCCGCCGCTCTGGATATCGAGCTCCTAGGAGAGCGCGACAGAATCCTGTGAAGATGTAGAAAATCGGACGCTGCGAGCCAAAATGAAGGCCTGAACCACGACAGAACCGTCTGATTCTTCCGGAGGCGTCCCTAAAACCGCGACAGAATGGTGTGAGTAAATCGCATTCGCTCCAGAAGGGAAAGAACTCACACGGTTCTGTCGCTATAGGGGGTGCATTCTGCTGATCGACTGTCGACGAAAGCCGAAGCAACGATCGAGTAAGTCGCCGGGGACTATGGAAGCGAAAGGCAGCGGTGAGACTGGTTCTTGGCGGCGCGATGCCCAGATGCGGGACGCGAAGTTGTACCTTTTCTGCCGATTCGCAAAAAACCCATCCTCCTGTCCCTGTGAACCCCAACTTCGTGTCGGCGTACTCCAGGGGAGACATCCCTCGGCCGTCTCGATAAACGTCATTTGACATAATATAGATTATGCGAAATTACGCGGATACCGTTACGCATCACATAAATCACGCCCCGACCGCTTCAGCGAGCCCGACAATGATCCCCTCCGGCCCACGGATATACGCCAGCCGGTAGGACTCGCCGTACCGCATCTCGCCGATGACCTCGTGACCAAGCTCCCGCATGCGCACGACCATCTGATCGATGTCGTCGACGGCAAACATCACCCGGCGCAAGCCCAGCGCATTCATCGGCGTCGCCACCGGCCCGAACCTAACGGCGTCCGGCGTGTGGAACTTGTCCAGCTCGATGCCCTGGCCATCCGGCGTGCGCAGCATCGCGAGCGTCGCCCTGACGTTCTCCAGGCCGATCAGGCGCCCGACGTCCGGCCCCGCGACCGTCGTTTCGCCCTCCAGCGTGAGCCCCAGGTCGATGAAAAACGCTTTCACGGCGTCGAGATCGTCCACGACGATGAGGACGTTATCCATGCGCTTGATCGTCATTGTTTTTCCTCCATCAATTCAACCACCCAGTCGATGAACACCCGCAGCTTCCTGCCGATGCGCCGATTGGCAGGATACGCGACGTACAGTGGCAGCGGCGCGATCTCCCAGCCGTCGAACAACCGCACGAGCTCGCCCCGCGCGACCGCGTCCCGCGCCATGTAATCGGGCAGCCACAGCACGCCCAGGCCGGCCAGCCCGGCCGCGAGATACGCGTTGCCGTCGTCGATCGCCAGCATGTACCGCGCGTCCAGCAGCACGGTCTCGCCAGCCCGCCGCAATGCGTACTCGAATCCCTGCCCGGAACGCGCGCCGCGGAACTGCACGATGCGGTGGGACGGCTCGCGCAGTTGCGCCGGATGCGCCGGCACGCCCGCGTGTTCCAGATACGCGGGCGCCGCATAGACCCGCAGCTGCAGGTCGGCCAGGTGACGCGCGGCCAGCGACTGGTCGGTCAGGACGCCGCCCCGCACGACGCAATCGACATTGTCTCCGATCAGGTCCACCATCCGGTCGCTGACGCCCAGGTCGAGCTGGATGTCCGGGTAGCGCGCGTAGAACCCGGGCAGCGCCGGCACGAGCAGCATCGTCGCGAACGGGCTCGGCACATCGACGCGCAAGCGCCCTGCCGGCGCCGTCGCCTTGTTCGGCAACCCGGCCTCGAGGTCTTCCAGCTCGGCCAGCATGTGCACGACGCGTTCGTAATACACCGCGCCGTCTTCCGTGACGTTGACCTTGCGCGTGGTCCGGTGCAGCAGTTTTACGCGCAGCCGCGTCTCCAGTTGCTGGATGAGCTGGGTAACCGTCGCCCGGCTCATGTCCAGTGTCTGCGCCGCCTTGGTGAAGCTGCCGGCTTCCACGACGCGCACGAATGCCCGCATGCCATCGAATCGGTCCACGCTCCCTCCAAAGGTTGATTGTTTTGATTATACAAACAGTGATGGCGTGACTTGCCGATTTATCGGGAATGGTCAAGGCTCTACAGTGAGATCCTTCACCAACAAAGGAGATCACCATGACCATCCGCGACGTCGTTTTCCCGCCGGGCCGCCAGGCGCTGTACGAAAAGAACCGCTATTCGCCGGCCGTGCGCGCCAACGGCTTCCTGTTCGTCTCGGGCCAGGTCGGCAGCCGCGACGACGGCTCGCCCGAACCCGACCTGGACGACCAGGTCCGGCGCGCCTTCGAGAACCTCAACGCCGTCCTGGGCGCGGCCGGCTGCCGCTTCGAGGACGTGGTCGACGTGACCGTGTTCATCGTCGATCCCCAATCGACATTCGAGCGTGTCTGGGCCGTGGCGCAGGAATACTGGGGCCAGGCGCCCTATCCGAACGTCACCGCCGTCGGCGTGACCTGGCTGTACGGATTCGAGTTCGAAATCAAGGTCATCGCGCGTTTGCCGCACGCTTGAAACGTTCAATATCCCGAGCTATCTTGGCAACGTTTCCAGGCGAAAACGTTTCAATAGCGGCCGTTGCGACGGCCGTTATTTTCATTTCTGTCGCTGTTGACCAGCGCCCTGCTCTCCGCCTGCGGTGCCGGCGATCCGGGCGCGCCGGGCGGCCAGTCGATGACGCGCACGGCGACCCAGATCGTCACCGAAACCGCACTGACGCCCAACTGACCTGGGAGAACGCGTACGGCAAGGAATACGCGCTGCGCGTCTCCGACGACGGCAAGACGTGGGCGCAGCTGCGCTACGTCGCCGAGGGCAAGGGCGGCACGGAAGAATTCCTCAACCTGAACACGAGCGCGCGCTACGTGCGCCTGCAGGGTGTCGCGCGCGCCACGCAATACGGCTATTCGCTGTTCGAAGCCGAGCTCCGCACGCCCGCCAACGACAACACGCTGCCCGTCAACGCGACGTCACCCCTGAACCATCCCGCATCGGGCAGCGGATGGACGCCCTTGCCCGCCTCGGCCGAACCGCTGGAGACGCTGCAATTCACCCTCCCCCGACGGTACGCTCGTCACGCGCTTCGGCGCGCGCGCGATGGCCGCCACGGACGCGAGCGCGGCGAGGACTGGAACGAGATCTCGGCGCGGACGGTTTTCCGAACGGGAAGGACGTGCCGGCCCGGCCGCTCGTCGCCGGCGACGTCATCGAGGTCGCGCCGTCGATGTTCTCGACGACGGACGCGATGGCCGCGAAAGGCGACAACGGCGGCATCCGCTACGACGGCCCGGAATGGGTGTACGTGGTCGGCACCGGCCTGCTGGAAGCCGTGCCGGAAGCGGACATCCTCGCGCGCGTGCGCACGACGCCCGACGTGGATGGCGTGCGCGGCGTGGCCAACTTCGCCTACGATCCGGAAACCGGCGCCGTGCGCCTGGGCCGCTTCGGCTGGAAGGCGGCGAAAGCGACCCTGCGCCACCAGGCGGCCGAAGCGCTCCTTCTCGACATGGGCGTGACGTCGCCGGTCTATCCGAACCGCGCCTGCATGAACGGACCGGCAGCATGCGCCGCCGCCGGCACGCAAACCGGCATCGCGGAAGCGGACCTGCGGAAGATCGCCCACTACCTGGCGCTCGTCGCCGTGCCCGCGCAGCGCAGCCTGTCCAGCGGCTTCCCGAAAGGCGTCGCGCCGCTCGACGAGCACAGGGTCGATCCCGTACAGCTCGGCGCCGGCGCGAAGCTGTTCCAGGGCATGCGCTACACGGCCTGCCACACGGCGGAGATGAAGACGGGCAGCGGCCACCTGTTCGCCGAACTGCGCAACCAGACCATCCACCCGTACTCCGACCTGCTGCTGCACGACATGGGCGCCGGCCTGGCGGACAGGTTCGCGGAGGGCCAGGCGACGGGCGCGATGTGGCGCACGGCGCCGCTGTGGGGCATCGGCTACACGGACAAGGTGATGGGCAACGCGGCGCGTGTGGGCTACCTGCACGACGGGCGCGCACGCACCCTGCTTGAAGCGATCCTGTGGCACGGCGGCGAGGCCACGCAGACACGCGTGCGCTTCGAAAACCTCGGCAAGGCCGACCGCGTGGCGCTGCTGGCGTTCCTGAAGTCGCTCTGACACGGCACGCGGAGCGGGCCGCCCTGCTCCGCGTTTGCGTGACGCATCACGGCATCTTTGTTTAGCGTCAATGCGCCGTCTTGTTCCCGGTCAGTGCACAATACGTGGAACGGAGGCCATCATGCCGCACATCTACAAACCCGAAGAGCGCTGGGACAACGCCGACATCGGCTATCCGTCCGCGCTCGCCATCGGCGATTCCTGGTTCTGGTACGTCAACAACAATATCCTTGGCACGATGATCAACCATCCGGCCCTGTCCGACGACCACCGCAACCTCCAGCTCGTGGGCTACAACGGTGCGCGGCTCAAGGATTATGTCGGCGACGGCAAGTATGCCGACACGGTCGAGCATTTCCTCCGTCCCGGCTTCGTGGAAGGGTTTTCGGAGTTCTACATCAGCGGAGCGGGCAACGATGCCGTCGACGTCGACCTCGCGCTGTTCGACCATCGCCCGCCCGGCACGGACGCCCATGGCTGGATCGACGGCCGCGGCATGGACGACATGCTGTTCCGGCTGCGCCAGGCGCTCACAAGGCTGATCGCGTCGATCCGCGTCGCGAAGCACGCCAGCGCCACGCTGGCGCCCATCTTCGTGCACGGCTACGATTACCCGGTGCCGGACGGCCGGGGCTTCGAGTTCGGCCTGATCCACGCCGGGCCATGGCTCGCGCCGGCGCTGGACCGGCACGGCGTCCCGCCGGACCTGGCGCTGCGCAGCGAGATCGCCCAGATCATGATCGACCGCCTGAACGACGACCTGCTCGCGCCGCTGGCGGCCGTGACGCCGGGCGTCGTGCACATCGACAGCCGCGGCATCCTGCCGCGCGACCACACGTACCGCGATTACTGGTCGAACGAGATGCACCCGACCAACCTGGGATTCCGGCGCATCTTCGAACATGCGTGGCTGCCGCATCTGTTCGAACACGGCATCGCGCAGCGGCCGTTTCCGTAAGCGCAGGCGTTCAGAAGCCCCGGCCGCCTCCGCCGCCGGGTCCGAACCCGCCCCCGCCATTGCCGAAGCCGCCGCCAGGGCCGCCATCGCCGCGGCCGCCGCGGAACATGCCGCGGTTGCCGTTGCGCAGACGCTCGTCGCCCGTCACGCCGCCCCACTGGTAGCGCAGGCCGATCTGGACGATGCGGGGCTGGCTCACGTTCAGCGTATGCAGCCGGAGCACCTCGTTCTCGATGTCGCTCTCCATGTTCCCGGTATGGAAAACGTTGTTCACGTTGAGGTTCAGCGACAGGCGCGGCGTGATGCGGTGCATCCACGTGAAATTCGTCATCGTGACGGCGCTGTTGATGCCCTGGCCGTTCAGGGTGGCGCCGTTGCGGTTGACGCTCAGCTGCAGCGATTCCATGCCCACCTGGTACGCGAGCCGCAGCTTGATGTTCTCCCGGTGGTTCGTCTGCTCCACGGCCGTCGTGTCGGTCGTGAAGTTGGAGATGCGCTGGCGCTTCTCGTTGGCCAGCGTCGCCCCGAGGTTGGCGGACAGGCCCGGCACGAACAGCTGGCGCATGTTGAAATTCAGGTCGAGGCCGACTGAATCGTTGGTGCCGAAATTGATGGGCGAGGTCACGATCACGTTCGGATCAAGCGTGAGCGCGAAGCTGCGGTTGCCGATCATGGGCGACTCGCGCCGCTTGAACAGGACGAAGCTGCTGTCCACGCCGAACAGGCGGTCGCGGTACGCCACCTCGAAGTTATCGTTGTTCACCGGCTGCAGCTGCGGGTTGCCGAGCCGCGCGCTGAAGTCGCTGAGGTAGACGAGGTTCGGGTTCAGGTCGCGCTCGTTCGGCCGCGCGATGCGGCGCGAGGCGCGGAACTGCAGCATGCCGTCGGTGCCGATGTCGCGCGTCACGTAAAAGCTCGGCAGCCAGTTCATGTAGTAATACTTGTCTTCCTCGTCCAGCAGGGGCTGGTGGACGTCGAGTTCCGTGTACTCGCCGCGCAGGCCGCCCTGGATGCTGAGGTTCTTGCCCAGCTTCGTGGACAGGATGCCGTAGATGGCCGCGTTGCGGTCGTTCGATTCGAAATCGCTGATGCGGCTCGCCACCGGCACGTACTCGCCCGTGGCGGGATCCTGCCCGAGGTAGTTCGTCGGATTGTTCGTCTTGCTGTCCGCGACCTTCGCGCCGGCCTTCAGGTGCCACGTGTCCCAGACGTTGCGCTCGTAGTCGACGGAGATGTCGAGGATGCGGTTGCGGCGGTCGGTCGAGCGCAGGCTGTTCGCGATGAACGGGGTCGGGCGCAGGCGGTAGTCGTAGAAGACGTCCGAATCGGAATGATTGTTCTGGCCCGTGTAGCGCAGGTCGAACTTCAGGTCTTCGCCCGGCGCGCCGCTCTTGTGGTCGTACGATGCGCCGATCCCAAAGTTCTCGGCCGGCGAGCGGCTCTGCGACCGGCTCGTGAAATCGGCCAGCGGCGAGTCGTCCGCAGCGAACCGCCGGGTCGAGGTCGTGCTGTCGCTCTCGTTGCGGATCTTCGAATAACTGACGGTGGCGCCGGCCTGGTCGCGCTCCCCGACGTTGTACGTGAACGTCGACGCGAGGTTCAGCGATTTCGACCGGCCCTGCCGGTTGCCCACCGAATCCTGGGAGTCCTTGACGGCGCCGGTGGCCGGGTCGAGATCCTCGCGCTGGGACGCGTTATGGCTGTTGCGCACGTACTCTCTCACACCGATGTTGCCGGAGATCGAGTACGGGCCTTCCGCGTGCTCGCCGTTGAGGAACGCGTTGCCGCGGCCCTCGGTGCCCTTGTTGACGCTCATGTTCGCGCGCGAGCCGGCCTTGCGGTTGCGCTTGAGGACGAGGTTGATGATCGGCCCGCTGCCGCCCTCGTTGCCGAATTCGGCGCCGGGCACGTTGACAACCTCGATGGATTCGATGGCCTCGGCCGGGAACGCATTCAGCGCGTCGCCCCGGTTCTGGCCCTGGAACTGGGCGTCGCGCTTGCCGTTGACCATGATCTGCACGTTCTGGTTGCCGCGCAGCGCCACGTTGCCGTCCTGGTCGACCGTGACCGACGGCACATTGTTCAGGATGTCGGCGGCGGACGCGTTGCTCACGCTGATGTCGTTCTTCAGGTCGTAAACATCGCGGTCGACCTTGTTGGTCGGGCGCGTCGCGACCACCTCCACGGTCGCGACCCCGTCGTCGGACTTCGTGTCCGGTGCGGCCTTGGCGGCGGGCGGCGCCGTTTGTGCGAACGACGCCGGTACGGCGAAACAGGTAACGAGTAAGGCGGGAAGGATTTTCAGCGCGTGCTTGGTCGGAATCATCGAACAGGATCAGTGAGTGGAAACGCCGGAGCATGAATCCGTATTCCTCCGGCCACCCATAAAAGTTCCAGCTTTTTTTTAGCGGCTCGTCGGCGGGTTCAGCAACGCCTTGGAGGGATCCGGGTTCTGCATCTGCTGCTCGAAAAAGCCCCGGGCGTCCTCCAGCCCCGCATTGTATTCGACGTCGCGCATCACGCTGACCTGGTCGATCGTCCATTCGCTGAAGCCGCCGGCACCCGCCACCAGGCGCATTTCCGCCGTGATGTCGGCCAGGCTCAGCCCCCCGTTCAGGCGGCGCTGGAACGCCGCCGCCCACGCGGCCGTGGCCGAGTCGCGGACGTCGTTCTCCAGCGTGCGCAGGATGTGCTCGGCCCTGGGCACGTCGACCCGGTAGCAGGACGCGAGCACCGCCGCGCGCGCCAGCGTGCGCGAATCCCGGCCCGTGCGCCAGGCCGTCAATACGCCGTCGAGTGCTTCAGGACTGGGCTTGCCATCGGCCAGCAGCGACAGGTCGAGCGCCGCCAGCGCGATGGCGCCGGCGCCCGGATCGCGCTCGCGCGCCCGCGCGAGACCGGCGCGGGCGGCGTCGAGGTGCGGCGCGCGTGCGCCGGCGTCGAGATGCGCGGCCAGCTTCAGGTGCGCCCGCGCCAGCAGCAACAGCACGTCGGGGCCGGCATCGGCACGGCGCGCGGTCTTCTCCAGCCACGGCAGCGCGGCGGCCGGATCGCCCCAGTCGACGCGGGCCCGGTTCAGGGCGAGCTGCCCCGCCTCGACGTTCGGGACCGCGCCGGCGTCGGCCGTCAGCGTGCGCAGCAGCGCCTCCCCCTGCGCGGGTGCCGGACAGGCTTTCAGGGCCGCGTCGGCGAGCATGAAGCCGCCGGACGTCGCGGACATCGTCGTGATGGCGATCTCCGGACGCAGACCGGGCGGCTGCTCCACGCGCATGACCTCGGCCCGCTGCAGCCGGTAACGCCATAGCGCGGTCGACGCATCGCCCACGTCCAGGCCGAACGCGTCGCGCAGCGCGGCGGCCGGGTCGGTACCCTGGTGGACGGCATTCAGGAACGTCCCCAGCTTCCTGCGCCGCTCGCCGGCCCCGAGGATGTAGTGCGCGAGGAGCCAGGAACGCGCCTCGAATTCGACGCCCGCGGCCCGGCGCCGCGTGTCGGACAGGTTCGCGAACGGGCGCGGCCCCAGTACGTCGGCATAGTCGAGGTTGTAGCGGTGGCCCTGGTCGAGGAAATAGAAATACCGGCCCACGCCCGGCGGCGTGCGGCCGATCACCATCTGCGTCGCGCCGAAGCGCACGCCCGCGAAATAATTCGCGAAGCCTTCGATCCAGGCGGACGGGCCGCGCACGTCCGTGTGACGGTACAGGAAGTGGCGTGCATACGCTTCCGATGCGTACGAAAGTCCTTCGTCGAGGGGCGTCTTGACGAGCTTGTCGTCGTCGATGGCGGCCAGCGGCGCCGTCCGCACGAGGAAGCCCTGGGTGCCGTCCGTGCAATCGCGGAACAGCGCGATGCCGTTGGCCGGGCGGTCCGCCGCCACGCGGTCGAGGTCGCGCACGTCGTTCAGGTACACAAGGTTCAGCTTGGTCTCAGGGCCGGCCGACTTCGGACGGTAGTCGTCCGTGTACACGCGCAGCAGGCTGTCGAGGCGCTCCAGGTGTTCCACGAGCCGGGCCACGTCGTCGCGCGGCGCGTCGGACAGGACGACCACGTGGGCGCTCTCGGCCCGCACCCACGACGACGTGCTCCGCTGGCCCGTGACGACGATGCTTTGCGGACCGGCGTCCTGTGCAAAACAGGCGCCGCCCACGAGCGCACAGACGGCGGCGACGGCCGCCGCCGACCTTTTGAATGGTGAACCCACGATTCCCGACTCCTTGACAGTATTTACGAACGTACAACCCTGTCATTCTACCGGGATCGTTGCCGATTGCACATCATATATTCAGTGCCTGGCGTCCGATGGCGGCCGTACCGCCACGGATTGCCGCCCCGCTCGCGCCCGCGCCGGCGCGGGCGTCCGCCCGGACGGCGGCTTCGGCACGACGGCCGTGATCCGCACGTCCTTCAGCCGCCAGCCGGCCTCCGCGACCATGAGCTCCGACTGTCCTTCGATGCGTACGGGCCGCCCATTGATCAGCGTGTGCGCCGAGCGCCAGGCGACGACGGCCTGCGGCGTCCTGGGAACGTCCGGCGCGATGCCGTGGACGGTCGCCCCATCGATGACGAGCTCGCCGAAGTGTGCCGCGCCGTCCGGCCGGACCGTGCCGCCGGCCCCATCCGGACGCTGGCCCGCCGCGCACGCGCACGCACCGGCCAGGGTGCCGTCCAGGCCGGCGAACAGTCTCGGCATATGCTCGCGCAGGGCCAGGTAGCGCCGTGCCTGCGCCGCGCCATGGTCCCACAGCGCGCCGCGCAGGGCCGGGTCGCGGTCCAGCTTGGAGTTCGCGCCCAGCGGCATGCCGGCCGCCGCCTCGACGGCCGTGCAATCCATGACGATGCGGTCGACCCGCACGAGCTTGTCGCGCCGCTGCGCCGCCGCGCTGGCGGGGGACGCATCGTCGCCGCGGCCGCTTTCCATGCGGCGGTTGATCGCGTCGACGAAACCCAGTTCCTGGTTCATGGCCAGATTGCCGCCCAGCGCATTGCGCACGTCCCAAATCTCGCCGCCGTTGAGGGCGATATGCGGCCCGTCCGCGGCGAGCCTGGCCTGGCTGGGGTTGATCTGCACGACCCAAATGGCGTCCGGCTTTCTCTCGTCGTCCGCCACACCGGACAGGAAGTTGCGGATCGGCGGATTCTGCGAGAACAGCCCGTCCCACAAGGTCAGCGGACGCGGGGCGAGCGTCGTTTCGTCGAGTCCGGCCATCTCGTGCGCGCGGAACAGCCACGGGACGGCGGCGGACGCCAGCACGGCGTCGAGCGAGATGCCGCCGTCGCCCGGCGCCCGCTCGGAACTGAACGCGACGAATTCCCCTTCGTGCAATTCCACGGCGCCCAGCAGCAGGCGCGGGATCGGACGCAGGGTGAGGCGCACGGCATCGGCAAGCTGCCCCAGCGCCTCGGCGTCGAAGCGCACCGCGGGCGGACGCCACCGCTCCAGCGCGGCGTGCAGCAGGCTGCCGGGCTGGACGCCGATCTGCGCCATGCGCGCGCGCAGGCGGTCGGCGGCGCCGAGCTTGTTCGCGATGCGGCCCTCGACCGCGCCCCGGTCGGCCCGGTAGCGTTCCTGGCAGGGTGCCGTGGGCGGGAACATGGCCGCCTCCAGGTCGCTGCGCAGCCAGCGCTCCACCTCGGCCGGAATACTGGCGAACTCGCCCAGCAGCGCGACGAGCGGCCAGTCCACGCCCGGGCGCAGCAGCGCCGGCAGCGAAAAGAAGTCGGGGCGCATCCAGGGATTGTCGGGCCCGAGCATGCGGGCCAGCGCCGGCCACACGGTCGCGTTCCATGACTCCATCCCCGCGAGCGGCCACACGTACGGGCTGGATTTGATGTCCCAGCCGCCCAGCGCGGCCAGGTCGGCAAGGCCGCGGCAGACGTGGTTGACCGTCGACTCGACGAGGCCGAGCGCGGAATTGCCCTGCCAGAACGCGTCCAGCCGCCGCCCCGCCTCCGGCGCGCCGCCCGTGATGAAGCCGTACCAGCCGAGCAGCGCGCTGATGGCGCCGCCGGACGTGCCGCTGATCGCGACGAGCGCCGTGCGGTCGGCGCCATCCTCGTCGCCACGGTTGTCGAACTGTTCCAGCAGGATCGGAAGGACGCCGCCCGTGTACGCGGCGTGGCTGCCGCCGCCCTGGCAGGCGATTGCGATGTGATTGGTTGCCATAGGGCCTCCCGGCACAAGGGGTTAGGTGAGTGACCCTCCCGCACCGTTAGGCAGGCCGCGGCGCGCACGGTTCCCTATTGCTTTATTGAAATGCGTCACGAATAATAGAGCGACAATCATTCTCGACCGCACCATGAAGCAACCGGAAGACCTGAGCACGATCGAATTGCCGCTCGACGCGGCGCTGGCGAAGAAGCGCGGCCGTCCGCCGAAGGAGGACAAGCTCAGCGACGCCGAGCGGGCCCGCCGCTACCGCGCCCGCCAGAAGATGCGGCCGAAGGGCGCGTGGAACTACGAGCAGGTCACGACCCAGACGCGGACGGAGATCGAACGCCTGCTGGGCAGCGCGTCGACCCGGCCGGCCGGGGAAGCGGAATTGGTGGCGCAATGGGCGTACGGCATGTTCCTGCTGTGGGACCGCGTCACGGCCCAGCGCCAGCAGGCGGCCGACCGGGATGCGTTGCTGGCGCTCGTCTCCGGCTGATTCTACGCGCCAGGCAGGCCGAGCCGGTCGGCATGCGTGTAGCAGACGAAGTCGTTCCCGCGCGCGAACGCGAGCAGGGTCAGGCCGGCTTTATCCGCCAGCTCGACGGCGGCCAAAGTCGGCGCCGACATGCCGACCAGCGCCGACACGCCCGCCACCGCGGCCTTCTGCGCCATCTCGAAGCTGACCCGGCTGGTGATCAACAGGAAGCCGGCGCCGGGCGCCGCGCGCTCCCGCGCCATCGCGCCGATCACCTTGTCCAGCGCATTGTGGCGGCCGACGTCCTCGCGCACGATGTGCAGGGTGCCGTCCATGCCGCACCAGGCCGCCGCGTGGGCGGCGCCCGTCAGCTTTGTCAGCTTCTGTTCCGCGCCGATCGCGCCCAGCGCGCGCCGTACGCCGTCGACGTGAAAGCCGCGCGCCGGCGCCAGGGACGGCAACGCGCGGCACACCTGGTCCAGGCTGTCCACGCCGCACAGGCCGCAGCCCGTGCGCCCCGTCAGGCTGCGGCGGCGCTCCTTCAGCGCCATGAACGCGCTGCCGGCGATCTCGATCTGGACGGCGACGCCGCCCGCGGCGGGCTCGACGTCGATCCCGTAGCACTGGCCCGGCCCCACGATGATTTCTTCGCTCAGCGAAAAGCCGAGCGCAAAGTCTTCCAGGTCGGCCGGCGTGGCCATCATGACGGCGTGCGAGATGCCGTTGTAGACGAGCGCGACGGGGACCTCGTCGACCACCCGGTCATCCACCTCGGCAAGTACGCCAGCACGCATGCGCAGCACACGCCGCGGATGCGCCGTGAGCGGCAAGGCGTCGGTCTCGGGATCGTGAAGGGGATTCATCGCCGCCGATGATACCATCAGCGCCGCGCCGCGGCTTTCACCCCCTCGACGTCGCGCGGCTCCGCGATCGCGCTGCCGTTGCGCTCCGCGCGGAAGCGCTTCGACATCGCATACACGGCCTTGCGCACCCGCATGATCGAGCCGAGCGGACGATGCGCGGCCAGCGCATGCCACGGATTGAACTGCATGCCGTCGTCGACGAGGCGTGCCAGGTCGTCGCCATACGCCTTCTGCGGCGCCACGCGCAGGCGCGCCACGGTCACGTACGGGCTCAGGTCTTCCGGCCATTCGACGGACGCGTCCTCGATGGGCATGCGGTCGATGTCCGTGCACAGCTGCACCCGCAGTTCCCACTCGCCGCCTTCGCTCGCGAAGTGTTCGACGACCGCGTCGCGCAGGCCGTCCGGCCGGCCCTTCAGGTCGACGTGGCTGCCCGCGAGCGCCGCCAGCGCGGGCGCCACGGGCGCCACCTGCACCTTCGCCATGTAGCGGCCGTACAGGATCGGCACCTGGCTGTAATACGTCTCGCCGAGCGGATGCGTCTCGGGATGGCCGCCCAACGCCTTCAGCGTCACGCTGTCGCCGCCGACGGCTTCCAGCGCCTGTTCGGCACCGCGCGCCACCGCGGAAAACAGGCGCTTGAGGTTCGGCGCCTTGTCCGTCGTCGCGGCCAGCAGTTGCGCGCCGCCGAGGAATGTCCGCGCGTTCGGCGCACTGAACACGGGACCGTTGACGAGCACGAAGTCCTGCGTGACGTCGTGCTCGCTGCCGCCCACGCGCGGGCCTTCGACGCCGACGACCTTGATCCCCATGCCGCGCGGCGTGGAGACGTCGTCCGCCAGCAGGTCGCCCGGCGTCGTCGACAGCCGCATCACGACGGGATACGTGCCCGGCCGGGCGAACAGGCCTTGCGCGTACGCGTCCGGCAGCCCGGCCTCGACGGTCAGCTCGCCCACCAGCAGGCCGTGCGTCTTGGCGTGCACGCTGCGCAGCGCGCGGCCGGAATCCTCGTACGTCTTGGTGGAAATGCTGCGCATCGTCGTCTGCAGGTCGAAGCTGGTCTGCGCTTCGTCGTCTTCCAGGCTTTCGAAACGCGGTTCGAACGGGATCGGGGCGGTCATGATGGAATCCGGTGGTTTGAATGATGATATGCGGATCATCGGCGCGCGCGAGCTCGGCGGTCTGTGCAACGCCGTACGGAGTGCACGGATTTGCCGATCTTGCGTGTGCGCTGTCGAACAGACATGGTTGCGCCATCGGATCAAGCTCCACGGTATCGCGCACTGGGAGTCTGATCATGAGCAAGCACGGCGGCAAACCAAACGAACCGAACGAACCGCAAATCCCGGCCGGCGGCTGGGGCTCGGTGAAGGAAGTCACGACGATCCTGTTGAAGGAACGCGTCCCCCTCGAGGGCACGCAGTTGCTGATGCAGCAGAACAAGCCGGACGGCTTCATGTGCGTGAGTTGTTCGTGGGCGAAGCCGGCCCATCCGCATCCGGCCGAGTTCTGCGAAAGCGGCGCCAAGGCGACGGCGTGGGAAATCACGAGCAAGCGCCTCGACCCGGCATTCTTCAAGCGCCATACGCTGCGCGAACTGGAAGGCTGGAACGACCACGAACTCGAGGAAGCGGGCCGCCTGACGGTGCCCATGCGCTACGACGGCGCGCTGGACCGCTACGTGGAAATCACCTGGGACCGCGCATTTGCCGAAATCGGTGCCGAGCTGCGCAAGATGGATCCCGCCCAGGTCGCGTTCTACAGCTCGGGCCGCGCCTCGCTCGAAACGTCGTACATGTACCAGCTGCTGGCGCGCATGTACGGCAACAACAACCTGCCGGACAGTTCCAACATGTGCCACGAAAGCACGTCCGTCGCGCTGCCGAAGACGATCGGCGTGCCGATCGGGACCGTGGTGCTGGACGACTTCGAACAGACCGACTGCATCTTCTTCTTCGGCCAGAACGTGGGCGTGAACAGCCCGCGCATGCTGCACCAGCTGCAGGAGGCGAGAAAGCGCGGCGTTCCCATCGTCACGTTCAACCCGCTGCGCGAACGCGGCCTGGTCAGCTTCGTGAATCCGCAATCCCCGGTCGAGATGCTGAGCGGCCACGAGACCGTGATCAGCACCCAGTACCACCAGGTGAAGGCCGGCGGCGACGTGGCGGCGTTGACGGGCCTGTGCAAGGCCGTGCTGGAGGCGGACGAGCGCGCCCGCACGACCGGCGGACCGCGCGCCCTCGACACCGCGTTCATCGAAGAACATTGCCACGGCTTCGACGAGTTCGCGGCCGCCATGCGCGCACGCACGTGGGACGAGATCGAGAAGGAATCCGGTCTCACGCAAGGCCAGATCGAGCAGGCGGCCGGCACCTACCTCCGTGCGAAACAGGTGATCGGCATCTATGGCATGGGCCTCACGCAGCACCGCAACGGGGTGCTGAACGTGCAGATGCTCGTCAACTTCCTCTTGTTGCGGGGGAATATGGGCAAGCCGGGCGCCGGCATCTGCCCGGTGCGGGGCCACTCGAACGTGCAGGGGCAGCGCACGGTCGGCATCACGGAAAAGCCCGAGCTGGCGCCGCTGGACAAGCTGAAGGAGCTGTATGGCTTCGAACCGCCGCGCGCCAAGGGCATGAACACGGTGGAGATGTGCGAGGCGATCAAGGCCGGCAAGCTGCAGGCGTTGATCAGCCTCGGCGGCAACCTCGTGCGGGCCGTGCCGGACCACGGCCAGATGGATGCCGCCTGGCGCGCCGTCCCGCTCACGGTGCAGATCTCGACCAAGCTGAACCGCAGCCACCTCGTGCACGGCAAAACGGCGTACCTGCTGCCCTGCCTGGGCCGCATCGAGATCGACCGCCAGGCCAGCGGCGAGCAGTCCGTGTCGATGGAGGATTCCACCGGCTGCATGCACGGCTCGCGCGGCCGCGCCGAACCGGCTGCGGACACGCTGCTGTCGGAACCGGCCATCGTGGCCCGCCTGGCGAAGGCGACGCTGGACCCGAATCCGAAGGTCGACTGGGATGGATGGGTGGCGGACTATGCGAAGGTGCGCGACGCCATCGCCGCGACGTACCCGAAGATCTTCCACGACTTCAACGAGCGCATGTGGCAGCCGGGCGGCTTCCGCAAACCGCTGGCGGCAGCGGACCGTAAATGGAACACGCCCACCGGCAAGGCGAATTTCACCGTGCCGGACACCTTGTCCGCGGACCCCGACATGCCCGTGCCCGAGGACGCCCTGCGCCTGTTCACGGTGCGCAGCGACGGCCAGTTCAACACGACGATCTACAGCCTTGAAGACCGTTTCCGGGGCGTGCAGGACAGGAACGTCCTGTTCATGGCCGGCACGGACATGGCCCGCCTCGGCCTGGCCGATGGTGACATTGTCACAGCCAGCACGGCCATCGACGACGGCGTCGAGCGCAAGGTCGAAGGCTTGCGCGTCGTGGAATACAGCGTGCCTGCCGGCTGCGTTGCCGGCTATTTCCCGGAGTGTAATCCGCTGATTCCCCTCTGGCACTATGCGAAAGAGAGCAAGGTACCGGCCGCGAAATCCATCGCCATCCGGGTCGAGCGCACGGGTGGGACGGGGCGGCCGCTGCATTGACTGTTGCCATTTTGGTATTTCTGCGTAAATATTGCTGTCATAGATTGTGATTTTTTGATAGATTCCTAAGTGCATCAACGGAATCTTTCAAACAACATGATCTGGCAGCCATGACATCGCCCTATCGCCCGCCCTCGCCGGAACCCGGTTTCGACGCCGCCGCCTACTGCAACACCAGGCAGGCGGCCGCGATGCTGGGCGTGTCGCACCGTACGGTGCAGCTGTGGGTGGAAAGCGGCACCCTGGAAGCGTGGAAGACGGCCGGCGGCCACCGGCGCATCGCGCTGGCGTCGATCGAACGCCACGTCGAGCGCCGGCGCCAGGCGATGCTGGACCGTACGGCGCCCGCGCGCTACAAGGTGCTGCTCGTGGACGATGACGCCTCGACCATGGCGCGGTACGAGGGGGCGATGTCCGGCTGGGACCTGCCGCTGGACGTCGTCCGGGTCGGGAACGGTTTCGAAGCGCTGATCCGCATCGGCGAGACCCGGCCGCACCTGCTCGTCGGCGACCTCAGCATGCCGGGCGTGGACGGCCTGCGCATGATCCGCACGCTGCGTGCGAGCGAGGCCTACCGCGACATGGCCATCGTCGTCACGAGCGGGCTGGATCCGGCCACGATCCGGGCCATGGGCCTGCCGGACGACATCCCCGTGCTGCCCAAGCCGGTGGCGCCCGAGGCGCTGCGCACGGCCATCGAAGACGTCCTGCATGTCGAGGTACACGCCGAACGGTGACATAAGCCCTTGATCTGGCTATAATTTCCGCCTTCGTCAGCCAGGATCACCCGCCATGTCACTGCTCGCCCACCAGCTCGAACTGCTGTCCCCCGCCAAAACCGCCGAGATCGGCCGCGAAGCCATCCTGCACGGCGCGGACGCGGTCTATATCGGCGGGCCCGCATTCGGCGCGCGCCACAACGCCAGCAACACGCTGGAAGACATCACGGGCCTCGTCGAATTCGCGCACCGCTACCGCGCGCGCATCTTCGTCACCATGAACACGATCCTGCACGACGCCGAACTGGAAACGGCCGAAAAGCAGATCCGCCAGCTGTACGATGCCGGCGTGGACGCGCTGATCGTGCAGGACATGGCGATGTTCGAACTGGACCTGCCGCCGATCCAGCTGCACGCGAGCACCCAGTGCGACATCCGCACCGTGGAAAAGGCGAAGTTCCTGTCGCAGGTCGGCTTCTCGCAGCTGGTGCTGGCGCGCGAGCTGACCATCGAACAGATCAAGGCCATCCGCGCCGAGGTCGACACGCCGCTGGAGTACTTCATCCACGGCGCGCTGTGCGTCGCGTTCTCCGGCCAGTGCTACATCTCGCACGCGGACACGGGCCGCAGCGCCAACCGCGGCGACTGCTCGCAGGCGTGCCGCCTGCCGTACACGCTGTCGGACGGCCAGGGCCGCGTCGTCGCCTACGAAAAACATCTGCTGTCGATGAAGGACAACGACCAGAGCCGCAACCTGGAAGCGCTCGTCGACGCCGGCATCCGCTCCTTCAAGATCGAAGGCCGCTACAAGGACATGGGCTATGTGAAGAACATCACCGCCCACTACCGCCTGCTGCTGGACGAGATCCTGGAGCGCCGTCCGGAACTGGCGCGCGCGTCGAGCGGCCGGACGCAGGTGATGTTCACGCCGGACGTCGACAAGAACTTCCACCGCGGCCACACGGATTATTTCGCCCAGGGCCGCCAGCAGACCATCGGCGCCTTCGATTCGCCGAAGTACGTGGGCGTGGAACTGGGCACGGTCGCGCGCATCGGCGGCGACAATTTCGATCTCGTCACGAATTCGCCGATGGCCAACGGCGACGGCCTGAACTACATGCACAAGCGCGAGACGGTCGGCATCCAGGCGAACACCGTGCAAAAGCTGTCCGAGGACGAGGACGGCCAGCGCTGGCGCGTGTTCCCGAACGAGGGCCTGGCCACGTTGCCGGGCCTGAAGGTCGGCACCGTCATCCACCGCAACCGCGACCACCAGTGGGAAGCGGCCCTCAACAAGAAATCGTCAGACCGCAAGGTGCGGGCGGACCTGCGCCTGGAAGACACGGTCGAGGGCCTGCGCTTGACCGTCACCGACGAGGACGGCATCACGACGACGACCGAGGCCCGCCTCGCGCTGCAGCCGGCCCAGCAGGCCGACCAGGCGCTGGCGGGCCTGCGCACGAGCCTCGCCAAGCTGGGCAACACGATGTTCGAGGCGGGCACCGTCGATGTCGCGCTGACGCAGCCGTGGTTCGTGCCGGCCAGCGCCATCAACGGCCTGCGCCGCGACGCCATCGCCGCCCAGGAAGCGGCGCGCCTCGCGGCATGGCAGCGTCCGGAGCGCGCGCAGCCGGTCGAACCGCCGGCCGCGTATCCCGAGACCCAGCTGAGCTACCTGGCCAACGTCTACAACGAGAAGGCGCGCGCGTTCTACCACAAGCACGGCGTGCAGCTGATCGCGGCCGCGTACGAGTCGCACGAGGAACCGGGCGAAGTGTCGCTGATGATCACCAAGCACTGCCTGCGCTTCTCGTTCAACCTGTGCCCCAAGCAGGCCAAGGGTGTGCAGGGCGTGCAGGGCCAGGTGCGCGCCGAGCCGATGACGCTCGTGTCCGGCGCCGAAACCTACACGCTGAAATTCGATTGCAAGCCGTGCGAGATGCACGTGATGGGCGCGATGAAGCCGGGGATCCTGAATTCGCCGCCGCCGTCCGCCATTCCGTACAGCCCGCTCGTCTTCCACCGCCAGCGTCCGCGCGCATGAGGCCCTTGATGATCCTGCGCACTTCTCTACTGCTGGCCCTGCTGGGCACGACGGGCGTGGCCCTCGCCGACGATGCCGCCATCCTGGCGTGCCGCAAGCTGGCCGACGGCGCCGCGCGCCTGGGCTGCTATGACGCGATTCCCGCCGACGCGCGTCCGGCCGCCGCGGCCGCGCAAGCCTTCGGCCTCGAACAAAAGACGCCCGAGGAACCGGCCCGCTCGATCGAGAGCACGATCGTCGGCACGGTCTCCGGCTGGGGCCCGGCCACGCTGTTCACCCTTGCCAACGGCCAGGTGTGGAAAGTGGTCGACGGCAGCTCGGCAGACCTCGCGCCGGTGAGCAATCCGCCGGTCAAGATCGTGCGCAATATGTTCGGCACCCTGTTCCTCGAGATCGAAGGCACCAACGCCTCGCCCAAGGTCCGGCGCGTCCGCTGAATCTTTTCGGCATTCGTCCAGCGCGCTCGTGTCTTCACATGAGCTTATGGCGCGGACCGGCCTGGACTCAATCCCGGCATGGGCCTCGCCCTGCATGGGCACGCTGCTGCTCGGCGCGTCGTACCGCCTCGATGCGCACCGCACCGTGAACGTGTCCGTGGGCGCGGGTCTCACGCGTGACACGCCGGACTTGGCCCTCACGGTCCGCATGCCGTTCGGTTTTTGAACCGTCCCTTTCACGACCTCCCCCCAACGATGGGGGGTTCCCCTTCCACATTCGGGAAAAAGCCACACGGCGGCCGTTATTTCCTTGACCATGACGAGGATCGGTTACACGATTGTGACTAATTGTAACCACCGGTCGATAATGTAGCGTCCGCCACGAATATTTCACGGGCGGCATAATATTAAACAAAGATCAACTGATAGTAAGAAATTGCTAACAGGCTACAGAACAGCAGCCCAGGTTACACCCAGTTACACTTGTCAAGAAATTATGCCGGCTCTCCCATTCGTCTGCCGCCGTTGCGAGGACCGGCCGATTACCCGATGGAGGATGGATGACCCGAAAGCGCCTGCTGTGCATTGCCCCGGATGACAAGGGTGCGCGCGCCCTGCTCAATGAAGCAATGCACGACTGGGAGATCCGCAGTGTCAGCAACCTCGGCGAAGCCGGGCGCGAACTGCGTAACGACCGTTACCTGGTCGGCCTGCTCGTGCACGACCGCGAACAGCACCGGCCGGCCGAAGTGGACACCTTCCTGCGCCGCCACAGCCATATGCAGTGGGTCGGCGTGTTCAACCCGCGCGATCTCGAATCCGCGCCCTGCCGCGACCTCGTCGTGGAGCACCTGTGCGATTACCACACGGCCCCCGTCGATCCGGTGCGGCTGGCCCATACGCTCGGCCATGCGCACGGCTGGGCGATGCTGCGCCCGCGGCCCAGCGCCAACGACACGCACGACGATCCCGCGTCGCCGCTGATCGGCGGCTGCGACGCGATCGCACGGCTGCGCGCGCAGGTGTCGCGTGTCGCCAAGGTCGCAGCGCCCGTGCTGATCTGGGGAGAAAGCGGCAGCGGCAAGGAGTTGACGGCCCAGGCGATCCACGCGCAGTCGGACCGGGCCGCGGGACCGTTCGTCCCCATCAACTGCGGCGCCATCGCGCCGAGCCTGATCCACTCCGAGCTGTTCGGCTACGAGCGCGGGGCGTTCACGGGCGCGACGCGGAGCAAGGCCGGCCTGATCGAGTCGGCGGACGGCGGCACGCTGTTCCTCGACGAGATCGGCGACCTGCCGAAGGACCTGCAGGCCAACCTGCTGCGCTTCCTGCAGGAGAAGACGATCTGCCGCCTGGGCAGTACCCGCAACATCCGCGTGGACGTGCGGGTGATCGCCGCGTCGCACGTGCAGCTGCAGCAGGCCGTCGCGAACGGCGCGTTCCGCGAGGACCTGTACTACCGTCTCGCCGTGCTGCCGGTGACCGTACCGCCGCTGCGCGAACGGCGCGACGACCTGGTCACGCTGGCCGAGCACTTCTTCCACATGTACGCGAGCGAAAAATCGCCGCGCCTGAAGGGCTTTTCCAACCGGGCGATCGAGGCGATCCTCGACCACGACTGGCCGGGCAATGTGCGCGAACTGATCAACCGGGTGCGGCGGGCACTGGTCATGTCGGACGGCCGCCTGATCATGCCGGAAGACCTGGGACTGACGCGCGCGATCATGGCGCCGACGCCCGCCGCGCTGGACGACACGCGCATGCGTTCCGAGCGGCGCGCCCTGCGCGAATGCCTGGACCGCAGCGGCCACAACGTGAGCCGCGCGGCACGCGACCTGGGTGTGTCGCGCACGACGATGTACCGTTTGCTGAGCAAGCACGGCATGCGCGAGTGACGCGTGTCCGGTATGTGGCACAAGTGGACAAGGTGTCCACTTTTTTTTGTGTGTTGCAGCGCGTATGTGGACAGAGTTGTACCGGAAGTGAAACAGTTTTTCGATATTTTCGGTAATTCGTGCGGGAATTTCTCTGACAGCCGTGTAGGAAAATCCGTACAAAGTCAACAAAAACAATGGGTTAGAAAGCTCTGCAGTGGGGCTGGCACTGAAACTGCAAAGGGATGGAGGTCGGCGCTACAGCCGACCCATCACCAACCATCAAACCCAGAGGGGAACTCGAATGAACAAGACTTTGCTCGTGACTGCCATTTCGCTGGCATTCTCGCTGACCGCTCAAGCCCAGGATGGCGTCAATGCGAACGGCGGCGGCGCCACCGTCACGCAGACCACGACCCGCACGTCGGACAGCAGCGACAACAGCACCCGTAACTCGAACAACACCTCGGACAGCAGCAACAACAGCACCAACTCCTCGGACAGCAGCAACAACAGCACGAACACGAGCACGGCAACCACGAACTCGGACCAGAACAACAACAAGAGCACCAACACGACCACGACGACCACGTCGACGGACAACAGCAACCGCAGCACCAACACGGCCGACAACAGCAACCGCAGCGACAACAGCAACCGCAGCACGACGACCACGACCACCGACAACAGCAACCGCAGCACCAACACGGCGGACAACAGCAACCGTAGCGACAACAGCAACCGCAGCACCAACACGGCCGACAACAGCAACCGCAGCAGGACGGACAACAGCAACCGCAGCACGAACACCGACAACAGCGACCGCAGCGTCACCACCACGACGACCAACAGGTCGACGGACAACAGCGACAACAGCACCCGTAACTCGAACAACACGTCGGACAGCAGCAACAACAGCACCAACAACACCTCGACCAACCGCACGGTCTCGAACTCGACGACGACCACGACCAACCGCGACAACGACAACAGCACGGGCAAGAACAACAGCTCGGGCGACTCGACCGCGTCCGCGACCGGCTCCGTCGCCGTGAACAACGGCGGCACCGCGACGTCGAACTTCTCGAACAGCTTCAACACCTCGTCGTCCAACAACACGGCCAACCTGACGGGCCGCGTGTCGGGCAACACCATCTCGAACATCGGCAACGTCGCCACCAACACCGGTAACGCCAACGGCGCCGCCGGCACCGCGGGCAACGGCGCAGCCGGCACCGGCGGCGGCATCACGGCAACCGCCGGCGCGGGCGGCAGCGCGGGCAGCGCGAACGGCGCAGCCGGTTCGGCCGGCGGCCTGGCCACCAACGGCGGCGCCAGCGCAGGCGGCGCCACCATCGGCGGCGCGACCGCGGGTGCGGGCGGCGCGGGCGGCATGGCGACTGGCGCGACCAGCGGCAATGGCGGCCGCGGCGCGGCGGGCGGTGCCGGCGGCAGCTCCGGCATGGTCTCCGCCACCGGCGGCGCAGGTGCGGCCAGCGGCGCAGCCACGGGCACCGGCGGTGCGGGTGCGGCAGGCGGCATGGCCGGCAACGCGATGGGCGGCAATGGCGGCGCGTCCGGCGACCTGTCGGGCGGTAACGGCGGCGCCAGCGGTGCCACGACGGCTGGCCTGGGCGGCGCCGGCGGCAGGACCGGTGCGGCCACGGGCGGTGCCGGCGGTGCCGGTGCCGCGGGCGGCGCGGGCGGCGCAGGTGCGGCAGGCGGCATGGGCGGCACCGGCGGTGCAGGCGGCGCAGCGGGTTCGGCAGGCAATGCCGGCTCGACCGCATCGAACGCAGCCACGGGCGGCTTGACCCGCGCCGGCGGCAGCTGGGCAACGTCGGGCGCCGGCGGCGCCTCGTCGGCCGACGGCGGCACGGGCGGCGCCAGCGGCACCGCCACCTCGGGTTCGCCCGTCTCGACCGGCGGCGCCACCACCAGCGGTGCGTCGACCTCGACGGCAGGCACCACGACCGGCGGCGCCGGCGGTGCAGGCGCGGCGGGTGCGGCCGGCGGTGCCGGCGGTGCGGGTGCGGCAGGTGCGGCAGGCGGTGCGGGCGCCGCAGGTGCCGCCGGCTCGAACATGGCCGGTAACGGCGCGGCAGGCGGCGCAGCGACCGGCGCTGCCGGCGGTGCGGGCGCAGCCCTGACCTCGACGGCCGGCAACGCTGCCGGCAACACGGGCGGCGCCGGCGGCGCGGGCGGTGCCGGTGCGGCCGGAACGGCGACCTCGGGCGCAGGCGGCGCAGGTGCCGCCGGCACGGCAACCTCGGGCGCGGGCGGTGCCGGCGCAGCGGGCGGTGCGGGTGCCGCCAGCGGCATGGCGTCGAACACGGCAGGCGCAGGTGCGGCCGGCGGTTCGGCCACGACCGGCAGCGCCACGACCGGTTCGGCAACCGTGGGTGATTCGACCGCCGGCAACGGCGGCGCGGGCGGCGCGGGCGGCTCGACCACCGGCGGCGCAGGCGGCGCCCTGGCCAACATCACGGCCGGCGTGGGCACGGGTGGCCTGGGCGGTGCGGGCACCGGCGGCAACGGCGGCTCGAACACCGTCAATGCCGGCTCCTTCGACATGTCCAACAACATGAGCGGTGTCGGCCAGTCGGCTGCGGGCGTGATGGTGATCAGCCAGAACAACGGCTTCTCCTCGCTGGTCCAGCAGAGTGTCAACGTCCAGAGCAACCTGGCTGTCGGCAAGTAATGCCAAGGACCGCCGTGCCCGCGGGCACGGCGGTTTTTCGATGCAACCGGGGGTAGAGAATGCAGTCATCACTCAAAAGTAGCGTCAGCAACCGCGTGTGCAGCTTCGCTGTGCTCGCGGTCTGCGCATCCGCGGCCTGGGCAGGACCGGAACTCGCGGTTCCCGCCCGGGACGGCGCGCCGGCCGCCCAGCCGGCCACGGGTGCCGACAAGGGAGACGGCAAGTCGGTCCAGGCGCAGGACTCGCTCGGATTCGGCCCCGCCGCCGACCTGGGCAAGCTGGAGCATTCGCGCGGTGGGACGGACACGTTCAACACCAGCAACAACGCGAATCTCGGCGGGGTCGTGAGCGGCAACAGCGCGGTGAACGTCGTCACGGGGTCGAACACGATCGATGCCGGCGCGTTCGCCAACATGTCGGGCATACCGGTGGTTATCCAGAACAGCGGCGCGAACGTCCTGATCCAGAATGCCACCATCGTCAACCTGCAGTTCAAATGAAGTACGGCGCCCTGCCCCTGCTGCTGTGCGCACTGGCGGGCGCTACCCGCGTGGATGCGGCCGACCTGCCGATCGCGGGCGGCGCCCGGTTCGACGTGCCGGTCAAGAGCATGCGCGAACTGCGCTTCGCCTCGACGACCCGCCAGCAATACGACTTCAGCTGCGGCTCGGCCGCCCTGGCCACGCTGCTGACCTATCACTACGGCTATCCGATCAGCGAAACGACCGCCTTCAAGGCGATGTGGGAGATCGGCGACCAGGCCAAGATCCGGCGCGAAGGCTTTTCGCTGCTGGACATGCAGCGCTATCTCGCAAAGATCGGCTACAAGGCGGACGGCTTCCAGGTGCCGTTGCAGAAACTGTTCGACAGCAAACTGCCCGCCATCGTGCTGATCTCCGAGAAGGGCTACAACCACTTCGTCGTGATCAAGGGCGCGGACGACGGGCGCGTCCTGCTGGGCGATCCGTCCAGCGGCACGCGCTCCGTGACGCGCGAGCACTTCGAATCCATCTGGCCGACCCGGCTGCTGTTCGTGATCCACGACGCGCCCGGCAAGCCTTCGTTCAACGCCGACCTCGACTGGCGCGCCGCGCCGCGCGCTCCGCTGGCCGAGGGTGTGACCCGGACCGCGATCGACATGACGACGCTGCCGAAATTCGGTCCCGGCGATTTTTGACAGGAGACCCCATGCGCATCCCCGTCCAGATCGGCCTCGTGCTGGCCAGCGCCGCGATCGCTGCGCAGGGCCATGCCGGCGGCCCGGACAACCCGTTCACCAGCGACAACGCCGTGGCGGCGGACTCGCTGGACGACTACCGCGGCGGCTTCATCACCGACAACGGCCTGGCGGTGTCGCTCGGCATCGAGCGCATCGTCACGATCAACGGCAACGTGGCCGAACGCAGCCAGCTGGAGCTCGGCGACCTCGGCAAGCTGACGAGCGGCCACAGTACGCTCACCGCCGACATGGCGAACCAGGTGCGGCTGATCCAGAACGGCGGCGGCACGTTCAACGTCCAGATGGGCGACACCACGCTGGGCGGCACCGTCATCCAGAACAGCCTGAACAACCAGTTGATCAACAACCAGACCATCATCAATGCAAGCGTGAACGCACGCGGACTGCTGCAGTCCATGAACTTCCAGTCCAGCCTCGCGAACGCGCTCAATACCGCCGCCACCGGCAGGTGACGGATTTTTACCTGGAGAAAACCTATGCATAAAATTCCAGCGCTGTACGGCGTGATTGGTGTCAGCGTGGCCCTGGCGGCCATCCCGGCCGGTGCCCAGTCCGGTCCTGACCTCCTCGAGCAGCTCAAGATCATGCGACAACAGCTGGAAGAGCAGCGCGCGCGCGTCGACGAACTGGAACGCCAGTTGCGCGCGAGCGGCGTGGCGCCGCCCGCGAACACGGCGGCGGCGGCGGCGCCGTCGCAGCTCGAGCGGATGCGCGGCACCGGCAACCTGCCGGCGCCCCAGCCCGACGCGCCCGCGCAGGTGCAGGCCGGCCCGCTCGACGCCCCGCCCAAGCTCGCCGTCCCGTTCGCGGATCCCGTCTATCCGGGCCGCCTGGCGCCGCTGCGCGGGACGGGCGGTGGCGGGCAGGCCCAGGCGGGCAACGATGCCGTCGGCCGGCCGCCCGCGCCGAAAACGCCGGAAGTGGCGCCGATCTTCGAGACCCCGGGCGTGCTCACGCCGCGGGGTAAAGTCGTGTTCGAGCCGTCCGTGCAGTACGGTTATTCGTCCAGCAACCGCGTCGCCCTCGTCGGCTACACGGTGATCCCGGCCTTGCTGATCGGCCTGCTGGACGTGCGCGAAGTGAAACGCAACACGACGACGGGCACCGCCACGTTCCGCTACGGCTTCGACAACCGCCTGGAATTCGAAGCGAAGATCCCGTACGTCTACCGCAGCGATTCGACCGTCAGCCGCGAGCTGTTCACGGGCACCGCGGCCGAGCGCGCGTTCGAGACGAGCGGCAAGGGCATCGGCGACATCGAGCTGGGCTGGCGCTACCAGCTGAACGACGGCGGCGTCGACACCCCGTACTACATCGCAGGCCTGCGCTTCAAGTCGCGCACGGGCCGCGATCCGTTCGAGGTCGTGACGGATTGCCAGACCCGCTGCGTGGGCCAGAACGTCACCGGGACCGGCCTGCCGCTCGACCTGCCGACCGGCTCCGGCTTCTATTCGGTGCAGCCAAGCGTGACGTGGCTGCTGCCGTCCGATCCGGCCATCTTCTTCGGCGGCTTCAGCTACACGAAGAACTTCAAGCGCGGCAACGTCTACCGCACCGTGCTGAACGGCGGCAAGGAACTGCTGGGCACGGTGGAACCGGGCGACGTGTTCGGGTTCAACTTCGGCATGGGTCTCGCGCTGAACGAGCGGGCGTCGTTCAGCATCGGCTACGACCACAACTCCGTGGGCCGCATGCACCAGAACGGCATGGTCATCCCGGGTTCCGTGCGCGTGCAGCTCGGTACGCTGCTGCTCGGCTACTCGTACCGCCTGAAGAACAACCGCACCCTGAGCGTATCGGTGGGCGCGGGCCTCACGCGCGATACGCCGGACGTCACGCTGATGGTCAGGATGCCCTTCACGTTTTGAGGATCCCCTTTGGCCGCAAGGCGCGGCCCAACAAAAAGGGCCGCGCTTGCGGCCCTTTTTTTCAGACGTAATAGACGAGTGCCGCGAGGCCCACGATCAGCACGACCTTCGTCGCTTTATAGGCCGTCTTGTTCCAGGCCTTGTAGCGGCGGCGGTACTGGCCCATCACGTACGAAACGCGGAACAGCTTGCTGACGAGGCCCGTCTGGTCGCCACTCTCGTTGGGCGAGGCGGCCGCCGTCATCATCGTGCGGCCCAGCCAGCGGTTCACGGCCTGCATCCAGCGGAACCGCATCGGACGCTCGACGTCGCAGAACAGGATCAGGCGGTCGCTGTCGCTGGCGTTCTCGGCCCAGTGGATGAAGGTTTCGTCGAAGATGACGCCCTGGCCGTCGCGCCAGCTGTAGCGCTGGCCGTCGACTTCGATGAAGCAGCGGTCGTCGTTCGGCGTGGCCAGGCCCAGGTGGTAGCGCATCGAGCCCGCGAACGGGTCGCGGTGCGGGTTCAGCTTCGCGCCCGGCGGCAGCTCGGCGAACATCGCGGCCTTCACGGACGGGATGCCCTGCAGCAGCGCGTACGTCTGCGGGCACAGGCGTTCGGCCGACGGGTGGCTCGCGTCGTACCACTTCAGGTAGAAGCGCTTCCAGCCCGTCTTGAAGAAGGAATTGAAACCGGCATCGTTGTTCTCCTCGGACGCCTTGATCTTCTTCATCTCGATGAGGCGCAGGCCTTCCTCGCGGATCGTCGGCCAGTTCTCCTGCAGGACGGACAATTCGGGGAATTCACGGACCGGGATGTACGGCGTGCTGGGCACCTTCGAGAACAGGTGCATGAAGATATTGATCGGCGCCATGAACGACGAATGGTCGAACAGCTGCCGGCCGAACGGCAGGCGGACCTTGCCACGGAAATGGATGTGCAGGACCGACAGCACGAGAAAACCGACTACGAACCACTTCATGACGCCTCCGACTGAACGAGGCGCAAGGATACCATATGCGATACGCGGCCGTACGCCCTCCGCCCCGGCTGGTCGGGACGGACGACGTAAGGCCGCGAATGTGGTGCTACCACTACATCGTCAAGGCATCGTCAATGCATCGTCGACGACGTGACGGCGTAGCCTTTTTCCGCCAGCTGGGCGTTCAGGTTCTGGATATCGTAATCGGGCAGGTCTCCGGCATCGTCGTCGACTTCGAAGGCCCGCGCTTCGACCTCCCAGTCGGTATTCGTGGCTTCCTCGGGGATATTGCGGGTCTCCGGGACGGCCAGGTAAGAAAACTTGCCGTCGTGTTCGGCTCTGCGGTAGATGTCCAGGCGCATAGTCACTCCTTTAAAAGCATGGCTGTCGAATGAAAGCCATCAGTATGGGCACGATAGGCGAACGGTTCGTGTCCGTCTGTTAATCCGCGCACACTGGCTGGACGACAAGTTTCAGCGTCCCACGCCCCCGCCCAGCACGCGCGCCGGCAGCATGACGATCGCCCGCAGCAACTCGAAGACGGCCTCGACGCCGATCCCGAGCAGCCGGAACGGCAGCAGCACGAGCCAGACGAGCGGATACATCACGAGCGCCAGCAGCGCGATCGGCCAGCACAGGAACAATAACACCAACCACACGAGGAAACCCAGCATCGTCAGCTCCATCTTTCAGGGCAAGGGCCGGTACGGCCCGACGATGTGACTGTAGTTGTAGGGACGCCAATCCGCAATATTTCTGCGACGGACGGTCAGCAAGGGGAGACAAACGGGGCAAAAGCGGGGACGAGCGGACGTCGTCCCCGGCGGGGCAAACGATCAGGCCAGGACGGTGTCGCGGACCTGCACCGGCACGCCCGCCCGTTCGACGACCCCGGCGCGCATCGACGCTTCCAGCGACGGAATCGAGCCGCCCGCGCGGTAGGCAAAGCTCACCTGCACGACGTCGCCCGGCTGCACGTCCAGCGGCGTGGCCAGCGGCAGCATCATGTAGTGGTTCAGCCAGTCGATCGTCGTGCCGCGTTCCTCGACGATGGACAGCACGTTCTTGGTGATGAAGCGCAGCGCGTTCAGGCGGCCGCCCTGCTCCATGCGGAACTGGCCTTCCCACGCGATCGCGTCGCCGACGGGCTGGCTGAAGTCCATGATCGCATACACGCCCGGCTGCGCCAGGTCGATGGTGCCCGGGTAGATCACGTTGGTCGGCTGGAATTGCACGATCGGTGCATAGAAACCCTCGAAATCGTATTCGAGCTGCAGCGGCTGCGCGGCCATGATGACGGCTTCCGGCATGAAGATCGGCAGCGGACCGCCGAAGCGCGCCAGGTAGCGCCGCTTGAACGACTCGATGACCTCGACCTGCTTTTCGCGCAGCATGCCGACGTGGATCATTTCGCAGATGACGAGATCGACGGGCTCCGGCGGCAGGTATTCGAACGCGTCCGCATGGATGACCTCGACCTTGTGGCCGTTCGGGTTCATGGCGAGGAAGCGGCGCGCCTCGCGCACCATGTCCGGGTTGAACTCGACGCAATAGACCTGCGACGCGTTCTGGGCCGCGAAGTACGACAGCACGCCCGTGCCTCCGCCCAGCTCCAGCACCTTCATGCCCGGCTTCACGGCGTGGTAGATCGCGGACTTGAAGCTGTGCATGCGGTTATGGTCCATCAGCATGTTGTGATGGTAGTGGACCGGAATAAACTGCCCCAGGTAGCAGCTTTCGATTTCGCGTTCGTTGAGCATGGGTTCCTCTGTGTCGGAGTGTGTCTGCATTATCTCCATGCTTTTATGCAACTGATGCGCCGAGCTGACGGGGATTTGCCGGCCAGTTTGTCGGATCGATGGGACAGCTGGCCGGCGATGCTTAAATACCTTGACCTTTTTCCATGTGGGAATGTTAGTATTTTCCCACCGCTGTTTCCGTTAGTAGCCCGCCATGGTCCATTCGATCCGTTCGCTGTCGGCGAATATCGCCGATTTGTTGCTGGACGTAGTTTTCCTGGTGGACCGGCGTGGCATCATCGTGGACGTCAGCGCCGGGTGCGAACGCATGCTCGGCTACCGTCCCACCGAGTTGATCGGTCAATACATGCTCGATTTCGTCGTCCCCGAGGACCGCGCCATCACGTGCATGGAAAGCGCGCGCGTGCAGGCGGGACAGGAACGCGTCGGCTTCGAGAACCGCTACCTGCACAAGGATGGACGCCGCGTCGACGTGATGTGGTCGGCGCGCTTCATCGCGGACCACGGCCTGCGCCTGGGCGTCGGGCGCGACATCACCGCCCGCAAACGCGCCGAGCGACGCCAGGCGGCGACGTACGCGATTTCCGAAGCGGCCTACCACGCGGGCGACCTGGCCGGACTCTGCGGCGAGATCCACGCCATCCTCGACCACCTGGTGGGTGCGCCCGGGATGGTGGTCGTCAGCGACCCGACCCCGCAGCATGGTTTCAAGGTCGTCTACCAGTGCGACCATGATCCGAAGATGCGCCTGCCGTCGCGCGCGTGCCTGGCACGCTGGCGCGCGGCCGCGACGACGCCGGACAGCATCGCGCCGGACGCCGTCCGCCACGTCGGCGCAGGCGGCCTGAACACGTGGCTCATGATCGAACTGGGCGGCCCGGCCGGCACGATCGGCGCGCTGCTGCTGCGCGACCGCACCGGCACCGGATACTCCCCCGCCGACCGCGGCCTGCTGCGCTTCGTCGCGGCCCAGGTCGGCCTGGCGCTGGAACGCAAGCGCCTGCATGACGACCTGATGCGGTCGGCCTGCCTCGACGAACTGACGGGCTTGCCGAACCGCCGGCTGTTCTTCGACCGCATCCGCACGGCCATCGCGCGGGCGCGGCGCTGCCAATCGCGGCTCGGCCTGCTTTACGTGGACGTGAACGATTTCAAGGAGGTCAACGACCGCTATGGTCATGCGGCCGGCGACGCGCTGCTGCGGGAAGTCGCGGCGCGGCTGGTGGAATGCGCGCGCGAATCGGACACGGTGGCGCGCCTGGGCGGCGACGAATTCGTGCTGCTGCTGGAAGACCTGCAGGCGCCCGAGGACGCGGAACACTGCGCCGACAAGATCCGCGCCGCGCTCGTGCGGCCCGTGCCGACGCAATGCGCGCCGCTGCACATCGGCGTCAGCATCGGCATCGGCCTGTTCCCCGATCACGCGGACCAGGTCGAGACCTTGCTCATGCATGCGGACGCGCACATGTACACGCGCAAGCGCGCCCACAAGTGCGGAGAAAGCTAGCTCAGCGGGCAGGCTTGACCTGCGCGTCGAGCTTCGCCGCGATGGTGGCGTGATCCGCACGGCGCGCGATCTCGGCCGCCGTGAGACCTTCGCCATTCTTCAGTGTCGCATCGGCGCCCTGGCCGCGCAGGAACACGGCCGTGTCCTCGTGGCCTTCGCGCGCCGCCATCATCAGCGGCGTGAACTTGCCGCTCGCCGGCGGCGACTGCGCATCGATGCGGGCGCCGTGCGCGAGCAGCAGGCGCGCGATGTCGTTATCGCCGCTCGCGGCCGCGTAGTGCAGCGGCGTCCAGCCCGGGCGGTTGACCGCGGCGCCTTTTGCGATCAGCGCCTCGGCGGCCGGCTTGTTGTGCTTGTACGCGGCCATCATCAGCGCCGTGTTGCCGTTCAGCGCAGGCGCATCGACGTTCGTACCCGGGTGGCGCAGCAGCGCGTCGAACACCTGCATCGCGCCTTCGCGCACGGCCAGCACGAGAGGCGGTTCGCCGCCGACGGGATTGGCCTGGTTCGGGTCGACCTTGCCCAGCAGCGCACGCACCGTGCGCGCATCGTCCATCTGCACGGCACGGAAGAAGTCGCTCGTCTGGTCGGCCATCGCCATGGCGGGTGCCGCCAGCGCGGCGGCGAGCACGATCGATCGAAGAAGGGTCACGGTCAGGTCCTCGCGGTCTTGAACAGGTTGAAGAAATTTTCGGTGGTGCGGTCGGCGATCTCGCGCAGCGGCACGTCCTTCAACGTGGCGAGATATTCCGCCACGTGCGCCACATAGCCCGGCTCGTTCATCTTGCCGCGGAACGGCACGGGGGCGAGGTAAGGCGAATCCGTCTCGATGAGGATGCGGTCCAGCGGCAGCGCCCGCGCCACCGCCTGCAGGTCCTTCGCACTCTTGAACGTCACGATGCCGGAGAACGAGATATAAAAACCCATCTCGATGGCGGCGAGGGCCACGTCGAGCGACTCCGTGAAGCAGTGCATCACGCCCGCGACGCCGCCCTGGTCCGTGCCCGCACCTTCTTCGCGCATGATGCGGATCGTGTCTTCACTGGCCGAGCGCGTGTGGATGATCAGCGGCTTGCCGGTCTCGCGCGACGCGCGGATGTGCGTGCGGAAACGCTCGCGCTGCCATTCGAGGTCGCCTTCCAGCCGGTAATAATCGAGACCGGTTTCACCGATCGCGATGACCTTCGGGTGATCGGCCAGTTCGACGAGCTGGGCGACGGTGGGCTCGGGCGTGTCCTCGTAATCGGGGTGCACGCCGACGGAAGCATAAATGTGCGGATATTGCTCGGCCAGCGCGAGCACGCTGGGAAACTCCGGCAGGTCGACGGAGACGCACAGCGCGTGCGAGACCTTGTTCTCGGCCATTTTGGCCAGGATGTCCGGCATCCGGGCGGCCAGTTCCGGGAAATTGATGTGGCAGTGGGAATCGATATACATCCCGATATTGTACGCGAGGTGCAAAAGCACCGCCTGCGTTCGCGCCGTCGTTCCCGCGCAGGCGGGAACCCAATTCCGTCGCGTCTACGTGACGCAAAATTTGGGCCCCTGCCGAGGGGGACGCCTAGTCCAGGGGCGACGGTTTTGCGGTCTCAGGCCACCCGCTTACCGAGGATGATCAGGTCCCGCTCGATCCCATCCAGATTCGCCACCCGCGGAAAATGCGCCCACGTATCGAACCCGTACTTGCGGAACAGGGCCAGGCTCGGCACATTGTGGCCAAAGATGAAGCCCAGCAAGGTATGCACGTTCACGTTCGGCGCGAACGCCATCGCCTGTTCCAGGCAGTAACGCCCGACACCCTTGCCGCGCCATGCCTCCGCGATATAGATCGACAGCTCGGCCGTGCCGGAATATGCCGGACGGCCATAGAAATTCGAGTAAGAGCACCAGCCGATCACGGCGGGGTCGTCCGACGTATCGGCCGCGTCGTGGATCACCCACAGCGGACGGCGTTCCGGCGTGTGGTCGTTGAACCAGCCTTCGCGCGACTGCACGGTGACGGGTTCGGTGTCGGCCGTGACGTCGCGCGAGGCGATGGTGGAATTGTAGATGTCGACGATGACGGGAAGATCTTCTCGACGAGCGAGGCGGTGTACGTAGGACGGCATGGTGAAACCAGGAAGTTACAGGGTATGGGTGGCGCGCGCCGAACGCAGCGCGGCGCCGAGGATTTCTTCGATGCGCAGGCGGGCGCGCTGTCCGGTTTCGTCGGCCGGGAAGTGCACGCCGATGCCTTGCGCCTTGTTGTTGTTCGCGCCGGCCGGCGTGATCCACGCGACCTTGCCGGCGATCGGGTATTTGTTCGGGTCGTCCATCAGCGACAGGATCAGGTAGATCTCGTCGCCGATCTTGTATGGCTTGTTGGTCGGCACGAACATGCCGCCATTCTTCAGGAACGGCATATAGGCCGCGTACAGGGCTGCCTTTTCCTTGATGGCGAGCGACAGTACGGACGGCCGCGCCGGCTGGGGCGCGTTCGGATCGGCGGGCAGGCCACTGATCGGACCGTTCGGCGATACGCTCATCATCTTCCTTTCATCACACACCGCAGCGGGCGGTGTAATCGAGCAACATGTCTTCGACAAACAGCTTCGGCGACAAGGGGTGATCGGCCACGGCGCGGCGCTCGTTCGTGGACTTGATTGCCTGCATCAACTGAGCCACGGGCACCCGTCCGGCCAGCGCCGCGAGTTCCCGCTGATATCTCGGATAATACCGGATCACTCCGGACAGCTTGTACGAGAACACGTCATACAGCCACCGCTGCTGCCACGCGACGAGGGATGCGAGCGGCGCCTTGCTCAATTTGTCGGCGCTGCGCAACGCGGCATCGACGCTCGGTTGCGCGAGCACTTGCAGCAGGCCGTCGAGCTCTTCGCGGCTGCCCGTCTCCGCCTGTGCCAGCGCCGCGAGCGGCGCGCCGCCCTGCTCGCGCAGCCAGCCGTCCGCATCGGTGACGCCCTGCGCTGCGAGCCACGCCAGCGCCTGGGCATGATCCGGCATCGGCAAGGCGAATTTGCGGCAGCGCGACAGGATCGTCGGCAGCAGCCGGTCCAGCCCGTTCGATGCCAGCAGGAACACGGTGCCCGGCGGCGGTTCCTCGAGCGTCTTCAGCAGCGCATTCGACGCGGGCATGTTCAGCGCCTCGGCCGGGTACAGCACGACGACGCGCAGGCCCTGGCGGTGCGTCGAGATGTTCATGAAATCGGCCAGCGCACGCACCTGCTCGATCTTGATTTCTTTCGACGCCGTCTTCGACTTGGCCTTTTTCTCTTCGGCCGGCGCCTCGTCGCCCTCCGCGGAGGGCGCTTCGTCTTCCATCGCTTCGGGCCGCACGCGGCGGTAGTCGGGGTGATTGCCCTGGACAAACCAGCCGCACGACGCGCACGCCCCGCATGCGTGCCCGTCCGGCCTCCCGTTTTCGCACAGCAGCGCCTGGGCGAACGCTTCGATGAAATCGGCCTTGCCGATTCCGGCCGGGCCGTAAAACAGGATCGCATGCGGCAGCCGCACGCGCATCGCCTGCAGCCGGGTCCACGCGTCTTCTTGCCAGGGGTACATGCTCACAGCCAGGTCTCCAGCGCGGCCTGCAGCGCGCCGCGCACTTCGGCTATCGTCTTCGTCGAATCGATGACGACGATGCGGCCGCCGGATTCCGCCGCGCGGCGCAGGTATTCGGCGCGCACACGCGCGAAGAAATCGGCCTGCTCCATCTCGAACTTGTCGAGCGTGCGCGAGGCGGACAGGCGGGCCTTGGCGACGTCCAGCGGGACGTCGAACAGCAGGGTCAGGTCGGGCTGCAGGTGCGGATGCACCCACTGCTCCAGCGCCTCCAGCCTGGCGCGATCGAGACCGCGCCCGCCGCCCTGGTAGGCGAAGCTGGCATCCGTGAAGCGGTCGGACAGCACCCAGTCGCCGCGCGCGATCGCCGGTTCGACGACTTGCGCGACGTGCTCGCGCCGGCTGGCGAACATGATGAGCGCTTCCGTCTCGAGGTGCATTTTTTCGTGCAGCACGAGGTCGCGCAGCTTTTCGCCGAGCGGCGTGCCGCCCGGCTCGCGCGTCGAGACGACCCGCTTGCCCGCGCCTTTCAGCAGCGAGGTGACGTAGCCGATGTGCGTCGACTTGCCGGCGCCGTCGATGCCTTCGAAGGTGATGAAACGCCCGCGGGTGGCATCGGTTTGATTCATGGCATTCATTCGTAATTACTGCGACTGGTTGCGCTGGTACTGGTTCACGGCCTTGTTGTGCTCATTCAGGTTGACCGAGAAGTGGCTCGTGCCATCGCCGCGCGACACGAAATACAGGGCTTCGGTCTTCGCGGGCGCCGTCGCGGCGGCCAGCGATTGCACGCCCGGCAGCGCGATCGGCGTCGGCGGCAGGCCGGGGCGCGTATAGGTATTGTACGGAGTGTCCGTCTCGAGGTCCTTTTTGCGGATCTTGCCGTCGTATTTCTCGCCCATGCCGTAGATGACGGTGGGGTCGGTCTGCAGCAGCATACCCGCTTTCAGGCGGTTGACGAAGACGCCCGCGATCATCGCGCGCTCGCTCTTCTGGCCCGTTTCCTTTTCCACCAGCGACGCCATGATCAGCGCCTGGTACGGCTCCGTGTACGGCAGGCCCGGGTCGCGTTTCTCCCACGCGGCCTTCAGGCGCTTCATCATCATCTCGTGCGCCTGCTTGTAGATCGACAGGTCGCTCGCGTTCTTCGCGAACAGATACGTATCGGGGAAGAACAGGCCCTCCGGCGCCTTGTAGTCCGGGGCGATCTTCGCCAGCAATTCCTGGTCGGACAGTTTCGCCGTCTCGTGCTTCAGGTTCGGGGCCGCGTCGATGGCTTGCCGCATCTGGCGGAACGTCCAGCCTTCGATGATCGTCAGCGATTCCTGCGCGAACTCACCGCGCACGAGCTGGGTGAGGAGACGGCGCGGCGACGTATCCGGCTTCAGCTCGTAGCTGCCGGCCTTGATCTTGCCCGCCTTGCCCGTGATCCGCGCCAGCACGCCGAACAGGAACGGGTTGACGGGCACGCCGGCCGTCGCCATCTGCTGCGCGGCGCCAGCCACGTGGCTGCCCTGCGCGATGGCGAACGGGATGACGGCCGCGTTGCCCGGCGTGATTGGCTGCCTGCTCCACCACTGAAAGCCGGCGCCGGCACCGACGGCCACGATGACGCCTGTGACGATGAGTTTTTTTATGAATGCCATGCTGGATCTGGTTTTTCGCCGTCGTCGGCGCAATTTTGAAGGCGAACTTATAATGAGGCCGTAATCATAAAGCCGATACAGCCAAACCGGAAATAAATCGTGTCATGAATCATTGGATCGAACACCTCGCCACCCTGGGCGCCCGCTTTCACCCCGATAGCCCGACGCAGGTCGAGGACTTCGGCCGCGCACTCGCCACCGCCGACCTCGAACAGGGCTTCGTCGCCCCCGTCACCGACCTCGGGCTGATTGGGATTGCCGGCGAAGACGCCGCCAGCTTCCTCCACAACCAGCTGACCAACGACGTCGAGCACCTCGGCCCATCCGAAGCGCGCCTCGCCGGCTATTGCACGCCGAAGGGACGCCTCCAGGCGACGTTCCTGATGTGGCGCGATGCCGAGAACATTTATTTGCAGCTGCCTCGCGCCATCCAGGCGCCGCTGCAGAAGCGCCTGGCGATGTTCGTGCTGCGCGCGAAAGCGAAGCTGCGCGACGCCAGCGACGAACCGCGGCATGCCGCCGTCCTCGGCCTGGGCGGCGCGGCCGCGGCCGACGCGCTCCGTGCCCGTGCCGGCACCCTGCCCGAGGCACCGTACGCGAAAGTGGACGGCGAGGCCGGCACCGTGATCCGCCTGGCGGACGCATTCGGCCAGCCGCGCTACCTGTGGCTGACGACGCCTGACAGCGCGATCGCCGCGCTGGCCGCATGGAAGGACACGCTCGCGCTGGGCGGCAACGCGGCCTGGCAACTGGCGGCCATCCACGCCGGCGTGCCGCAGATCGGCGCCGGCACGCAGGAACAGTTCGTGCCGCAGATGGTCAACTACGAACTGCTCGGCGGCGTCAATTTCAAGAAGGGCTGCTATCCGGGCCAGGAAATCGTCGCCCGCAGCCAGTATCTCGGCAAGCTGAAACGCCGCATGGCGCTGGCCACGCTCGCCAATGCGGCCGCGCGTCCGGGCGACGAAGTGTATTCCGTCGCCGACCCGGACCAGCCATCCGGCATGATCGTCAACGCGGCGCCGAACGGCGCCGGCGGGGCCGATGTCCTCGTCGAGATCAAGCTCGCGGCGCTGGACGGCGAGGTGCGCCACGGCTCCGCCGGCGGCACGAAGCTGGATTTCCTGCCGCTGCCGTACGCGCTCGACGGACTCGACGTTTGACGCACATGATCGACCTGTACGTCTATTACAAGGTGCGCGACGTCGACGCCGCCGCGCTCGCGCCGCGCGTGCGTGCGCTGCAGGCTGGCGTCGGCATGCCGGCGCAGCTGAAACGCCGGCCCGAGGTGCGCGACGGCCTGCAGACCTGGATGGAAGTCTACCCCGGCGTGGACGACGCCTTTCCCGCGCGGCTCGACGCCGCGGCCCGCAGCGCCGGATTCGAAGGCCTCATCGAAGGTCCCCGCCGCGCCGAAGTTTTTACGGATCTTCCAACATGTGCCTGATCGTCTTTGCCTGGCGCGTGATCCCCGGCCTGCCCCTGGTCGCCTGCGCCAACCGCGACGAATACTATGATCGTCCCGCCACTCCGGCCGGTCCGTGGCCGGACGCCCCGAACATCATCGCGGGCCGCGACCTGCGCGGCGGCGGCAGCTGGATGGGCGTGACGAAGGACGGCCCGCGCGGCCCGAAATTCGCCGCCCTCACGAACGTCCGTTCTCCCAGCGACTGGCGCACGGATGCACCCACGCGCGGCGCCCTCGTCGCCGATTTCCTCAAGGGCGACGAGGATGCGCCGGCCTACCTCGCCCGCATCGCGGCGGATGCGGACGCCTACAACGGCTTCAACCTGATCCTGGGCGACCGCGACGGCATGGTCTGGTTCTCGAACCACGCGGGCGACGACCCGCGCAACGGCAGGCCGCTGGAGCCGGGCATCTACGGTGTGTCGAACGGCCTGCTGGATGCGCCGTGGCCCAAGGTCGTGCGCACCAAGGCGACCTTCGCCAGCCTGCTGCTGCAGGGCGCGCCGGAAGAAGCGTATTTCGAGATGCTCGCCGACACGACGCGCGCGCCTGACATGCGCCTCCCGCACACGGGCGTGCCGCTCGACCTGGAACGGCAGCTGTCCGCCGTCTGCATCGAGATTCCCGGTTACGGCACCCGCACGTCGACCGTCGTCAAGATGTACGACGGTGCCGAACCGGAGCTGCACGAACGCATCCTGAAACCTTGCGACCAGGCTGCCACCTGACTGGATTGCTCCTCGGATGGGGGCTGGAATTTCCGCAGCGCACTGCCAACATTGTTGCTCTACAGTAATGAAAAGGAGCAGAGCATGCGCAAGGCAATCAAGGCGGAATTCGCGTACATCGCGGCGAACGTGCCGCCCTACTTTCCCTCGCCCTGAACCGCGGCCTTCAGCATGGCCGTGAACTGCGGCGTCGCCGCGTAGGCATCGGCCGGCGGCTGGCCGTGCACGATGGCGTCCATGCGCTGGGCCACGCCCTGCAGCGCCTGCGGATGCGTGAAGATATAGAAATCGCCCCGGCGGATCCCGTCGAACGTGATGCGGGCCACGTCCGCCGCGGTCATCTTGCCCGACGCGACGGCCTGTTCCAGCAGCGCCTGGCCCGCCTGCTGGCTGGGCGTCGGTGGACCGTCGTGACGGAGTTCGCCGGGACGGTGCCGCACCGAGTGCGCGATCGCCGTCGGCACGAAATACGGGCACAGCACCGACGCATTGATTGCCGCATCGACGAGGCGCAGGTCGTGGTACAACGTCTCCGACAGCGCGACGACGGCGTGCTTCGACACGTTGTACGGGCCCATCACGGGTGGCACCAGCAGGCCCGCCATCGACGCCGTGTTCACGATATGGCCTTCGTAGCCGGGGTCGCGGCGCGCGGCGTCGAGCATCAGCGGCGTGAACACGCGCACGCCGTGGATCACGCCCCACAGGTTCACGCCCAGCACCCATTCCCAGTCGGCTTCCGTGTGTTCCCAGATCAGGCCCGCCGTGCCGACGCCGGCATTGTTGAACAACAGGTGCACGCCGCCGTAGCGGATCATCGCCGCATCCGCCAGCTCTTCGACGTGCGCGGCCTTGCGCACGTCGCACACCATCGCCAGCACGTCGGCGCCGCCGGCCTGCAGCGCGTCGGTCGCCTGTTCCAGTGCATGCGCATCGACGTCGGCCAGGACCAGCTTCATGCCCAGCCGGGCCGCCTCGTTGGCGAACTCGCGTCCGAGTCCGCTGCCGGCGCCCGTGATGACGGCCACCCGTCCCGCAAAGTCCTCCATGGGGCCCTCCCCGTCGTTGTTACTTCACACGTCAGACTTCATAGTCCATGCACTGGCGCCCCTCGCGGATCGCGCCGATGAACGGCACGACCGCCTGGTGCACCGGATGCTTGATGTAGGCGTCGAGCGCGGCCTTGTCCTCGAACTCGGAATACAGCACGACGTCGTACGTGGCTTCCAGGCCGGGCTGGGCGATGACGACTTCGAACTTGATTTGGCCCGGGACGATGGCGGCGCATTCGTCCAGGCGGCGCTTCATTTCGATGGCGTTGGCGGCGCGGTCGGCGCCTTCGGCGTGGTCTTTCAGTTTCCACATGACGATGTGCTTGAGCATGGATTTCCTTTGTAGCGTTCGATTTTGGACTGTCGCGACGTCCCGTTCCAATGGATGCCGCGCCCTTATTATAAGAGCGATAAGGCGCTCCCGCCCTCGCCCGTTGGTGGCGGGGTTGGGTTGGTGGTGGGCCACATGTCGGTTAGTTGCATAATTTTGGAACGACCGCCTTCGTCGCCTGGGTGGCCGCTGCACTTACGCAAGCGATGTCCGCGTGCCGGGCCAGATGACCGCCTGTGCCACGATGACGGATTCGCCGTTGAAGGTGGCGGCGGGCGAGCCGTACAGCAGATAGCCCTGCTCGAGGGCCGCGCTCACGCGGCGGCAAAACGACGCGTCGTCCGGGCCGGTGAGGATGCGATAGGCTGGAAGACCTTCGGGTGGATGGTCGGACATGGTGTTCCCCTGGCGTGTGCGTTGTTGTAAGGATCGTCGAGTATATTGCCGAAACTACAGTCTTGCTGGCCGCTGTGGCCGGCGCCCGCGTCGCAAGTCGGTTAGTTGCAGTATGATGAGGCCATGAGCCATTCACCTTCCCTCGCCGACTGGGACAAGCGTCCCGTCGAGGCCTTCGCCGCCTTCGTCGTCACGCCGGAGTTCGTCCTCACGTCCAGCCGCCAGCGCGACGTGCCGCTGCCTGTGTCGATGGAATCCGCCGCGATCTACCGATTCATGTTCGGCAAGTTCGCCACGTGGATGCTCGAACACGGCCTCAGGATGTCGACCGTGAACGCGGCCGACCTGCGCCGCTTCATCGAGCTGGCCAAGGACGGCCGGCGCGACCTCAACAGCAAGATCGCCTACCGCTACCTGCGCCTGCTGGAGCGCTGCTTCGACTACCTGGAACGCGCGCCGAACCCGGCCCGCCAGGCCATCATCGCGACGGACCGCGCCCACCTCGCCGAGGACGCCCCGATGACGGCGCTGAGCGCGGACGACCTGCAGCGCTTCCTGGCCGCCCTCCCCGCCGGCCGTACGGAAGACACGGCGGGCCACGCCGGCTGGAAGCGCCGGCGCGACCGCGCGATGCAGATCGTGATGGCGCTCGCCGGCCTGCGCGTGGCGGAAGCCATCGGCCTGCTGCTGGATGAAGTGGGCCGCCAGCCCGACATCGACGGCGCCATCACGCTCGACATCACCCCCGAAGCGAAGCACCGCACGAGCTACGAGCACACGACGACCCTGCCGCGGGCCGGCGTCGCCGAACTGACGGCATGGCTGAAGGAACGGGCGGAGCTCGAGATTCCGGGAGACCTGGTCTTCCCCGCGAACCTGAAAGGCGAGCCGCTGCACAAGGCGACCGTCTACCGGCAGACGCGCGCGACGTTCGAGCGGGCCGGCATTGGCGTGTCCCGCGCGGGCGGGCGCACCCTGCGCAACAGCTTCGCCGTCCAGCAGCTCGAACAGGGCGTGTCGCGCAGCGAGCTGACGACGGCGCTGGGCCTCGCGTTGGAGCGGTCGACGGAAGCGTACAAGTACGCGCGGCTGCATGAGGCGCCGGGCGACGCCTCGCCGGGCGACGCTGCGCCGGATGATCCCGACCATGCCGGCCCAACTGTAAGCCCCGCGTAAGTTTCCAGCAAGCGTGCCGTAAGCTTCCCGGCGCACAGTCAGCAGGCTGCCCGCGCCATCGGGCGGCGCACACAATAAACACGACTGGAGACCACAATGGCAATCAACCCCGGCATGGCCGCGGGCGGCAAATCCATGCCGTCCGGCGTTGGGCTCACGAAGGAAGAGCGCAAGGTCATCTTCGCCTCCTCGCTCGGCACCGTCTTCGAATGGTACGACTTTTACCTGTATGGTTCGCTGGCGACCGTGATCGCCAAGCAGTTCTTCATCGGCGATCCGACCACCTCGTTCATCTTCGCGCTGCTCGCCTTCGCGGCCGGCTTCATCGTGCGGCCGTTCGGCGCGCTCGTGTTCGGCCGCCTCGGCGACATGATCGGCCGTAAGTACACGTTCCTCGTCACGATCATGATCATGGGCGGCTCCACGTTCATCGTCGGCCTGCTGCCAGGCTATGCGTCGATCGGCATCGTGGCGCCCATCGTCCTCGTCACGCTGCGGATCCTGCAAGGCCTCGCGCTGGGCGGCGAATACGGCGGCGCCGCCACGTACGTCGCCGAACACGCGCCGGACGGACGCCGGGGCTTCTTCACGTCGTGGATCCAGACGACGGCCACGCTCGGCCTGTTCCTGTCGCTGCTCGTGATCACCGGCGTGCGTGCCGGCATGGACACCGCCGCGTTCGACGCGTGGGGCTGGCGCATCCCGTTCCTCGTCTCCGTGCTGCTGCTCGCCGTCTCGGTGTGGATCCGCATGTCGATGAGCGAGTCGCCCGCGTTCGCGCGCATGAAGGCCGAAGGCCGCACGTCGAAGGCGCCGCTGAGCGAAGCCTTCCTGACCTGGAAGAACGGCAAGATCGCGCTGCTCGCGCTGCTGGGCGTCGTGATGGGCCAGGCCGTCGTCTGGTACACGGGCCAGTTCTACGCGCTGTTCTTCCTCACCAAGACGCTGAAGATCGACGACGCGACGGCCAACATCCTGATCGCGATCGCGCTCGCGCTGGCGACGCCGTTCTTCATCTTTTTCGGCTCGCTGTCCGACCGCATCGGCCGCAAGACGATCATCATGGCCGGCTGCCTGATCGCCGCGCTGACGTACTTCCCGATCTTCAAGGGCCTCACGCACTACGGCAACCCGGCGCTGGAGGCGGCGCTGAACAACTCGCCCGTCGTCGTCGTGGCCGATCCGGCGTCCTGCCACTTCCAGTTCAACGCCACGGGCACGAAGAAATTCCCGTCGTCGTGCGACATCGCCACCGCGCAGCTGACGGCGGCTTCGGTCAGCTACACGCGCCAGGATGCGCCGGCCGGCACCATCGCCAGCGTCAAGGTCGGTGCCAAGGTCTACCCGTCGTTCAACGCGACGATGACTGCGGACGGCCTGAACTTCGACCTGGCCAGCAAGGAACGCGAAGCGGCGCTGAAGAAGGACCTGGGCGCCGCCATCAAGGCCGCCGGCTATCCCGCGAAGGCCGACCCCACGCAGATCAACAAGCCGATGATCGTGCTGCTGCTGTTCGTGCTGGTCCTGTACGTGACGATGGTGTACGGCCCGGTGGCCGCAATGCTCGTCGAGATGTTCCCGACGCGCATCCGCTACACGTCGATGTCGCTACCCTACCATATCGGCAACGGCTGGTTCGGCGGCCTGCTGCCGACCACCGCCTTCGCCCTCGTCGCGGCCAACGGCAACATCTACTACGGCCTGTGGTATCCGATCGTGGTCGCGGTCGCGACCGTCGTCATCGGCACCTTGTTCGTGCGCGAGACGAAAGACAACAACATCTACGCGGCCGATTGACCCAACCGGGGTCAGAGCCCGTTTTTGAGCAATTTCCCAAAACCGGGCTCTGACCCCGGTTTTGGGAAATGTCTCGTTGTCACATGCTTGGCAAGGGGGCGCGATAGCGCTACCATCGACGAACACAACGATAACGATGGAGACTCTTCATGCTCAAGCTGCCGCGCCTTGCCGCCGCCGTCACGCTCACCCTCGTCGCGCACGCCGCGTTCGCCGACGATCCCGCCCCCAACCCGCCGCCGGCCACGTCGCAGTTCAAGGAAATTTCCGCGCACGACCAGGTCCGGCAACTGGGCCGCGGCGTCAACGTCATTGGCTACGATCCGTTCTGGCAGGACGGCGCCAGGGGCAATTACAAGGAGGAGCACTTCGCGCAGATCAAGGCGGCCGGGTTCTCGACCGTGCGCGTCGTGCTGTTCGCGTTCCGCGCCCTCGACGCGAGGAACCGCCTCGATCCGAAATGGCTGAACCGCCTCGACTGGGTCGTCGCGACGGCCACGAAGCACGGCCTCAACGTGATCGTCGACGAACACGATTTCGACGACTGCTCGAAGGATGTCGCCGCCTGCATGCCGAAGCTGAAGGCCGTCTGGAGCCAGCTGGCGGAGCGCTACCGCAACGAGCCGAACACGGTCGTCTTCGAACTGCTCAACGAGCCGCACGGCCAGTTCGACGCGGCCACGTGGAACGCCAGCTTCCCGCAGGTGCTGGCCATCATGCGCAAGACGAACCCCACGCGCAACGTCATCATCGGCGGCGTGCGCTGGAACAGCCGCGACACGCTGAAGGACCTGGCGCTGCCGGCCGCCGACAAACACCTGATCGCCACGTTCCACTACTACGACCCGTTCCCGTTCACGCACCAGGGCGCGTCGTGGGCCGATGAGCCGATCCGCTCGACGACGGGCATCCGCTTCGGCAAGCCGGCCGAGATCGCGCAGATCGACAAGGATTTCGCGGCCGTGAAAGCATGGAGCGACGCGAGCGGCCGCCCCGTCTTCCTCGGCGAATTCGGCGCCTACGACAAGGCCGCGATGGACGACCGCGTGCTGTGGACGACGACCGTCGCGCGCACGGCCGAGAAATATGGCTTCGCGTGGGGCTACTGGCAGTTCTCCAGCGACTTCGTGCTGTACGACTTCAAGAAGAACGAGTTCGTGCAGCCGATCCTGAAGGCGCTGGTGCCGGAGACGCGCTAGCCGCGCTGCGGGCGGCCTCAGAAGCGCTTGGTGCAATACCTGCGCACGCGTTTCCGGCCGCCCGCGTACGTCGTGTCGATGTGCTCGTAACACGAGAACGCGCCGGTTTCCCGGTCGTACAGCGGCCGCACGCTGTATTCGCTCGTCTTGACGAGCCGTCCCTTGCGCCAGCAATAGCGCTCGCCGCCGACGTCTTCCGCCCCGCCTTTCCAGTCGCCCGTCACGCAGTTCGGATCGCGGCCGTCGACGCCGATGTTGCCGATCGCGGACAGCGCCTCGTCGAACACGAAGCGTCCGCGCACGCGATCGTAGAGGTACACGGTGCTGCTGGTATTCCCGATCGGTGCGACGTCGCTCGTCACGACGAGGTCCGGGCAGCCGTCGTTGTTCAGGTCCTGCGCGAACAACCCGCCGTCGTCGCCGTAGTGGTTCGTCACGCCGTCGAGCACCTGCACGGTCCGTGCCGAGCGCACATCGACGACCCGCACACTGCCCGCGGACGGCGCATCCGCATCCTTGGGCACCCAGCGGAACGCGACCTGCGCGCCGCAACCCCGACCCGCCGCCAGCGCTGCGACAGGAACCAGACAGACCAGCAAAAGAACCGCTTTCTTCAACCATGCCTCCATCGTGGATCGTTCACGCGGCCGGCGGCAGCCCGGCCATCGCGCCGCTCCCCCACGCCCGCATCCGGTTCGCCGCCCACGCCGTCAGGATCGCGCCCGTCAGCAGCACGAGCCGCGTGTCCACGAGCGTCAGCACGGCGCCCGCCGCCGCCATCAGGATGTTCGCGAGGCAGAACGTCGTCGACAGCAGCCCCATGACGGCGCCCTGCCCGTGGCCGCCGCCGAAGCGGTCCGCGGCCCACGCCTGCACGACCGCGTTGTAGAACGCATGCGGCAGGCCGAACGCCATGATGCCGATGAGACCCACCCACAGATGGCCCACGCCGAGCGAGCCGATGGCCAGCGCCACGCACGCGGCCAGCCACGCGGCGCGGCGCATCGGCTCCGTGCGGCTGGCGCGGCCGGCGAACAGGGCGGAACACGTCATCAGGCCGCACATGCCGACGTTGACGAGCGCGATCGCGCGCGTGTCGTAATGGCCCACCTCGACGAGCCACAGCGGATAGAACTCGTAGAACGCCGTCACGCCGCACGTGTACGCGAGCTGCACGCCGAACAGCGCGCGCAGGCCGTCGTGGCGCAGCAGGTTGAACGCGTGGCGTTCGCGCGCCACGCTCCACCACGACGGCCCGGCCGCGCGCGGCTTGCGTTCCAGAGCGGCGCCGACGAGCGCCGCGCCCAGCAGCAACGCGCCCGCGGCGATGTAGAACGGCACCGTGAGGCCCCACGCGATCGTGAACCCGGCCAGCAGCGGCCCGACCAGCCAGCCCAGGTGCAGCGCACCGTTCAGCCACGACAGCGCGTGGTTGCGCAGCGGGCCTTGCAGCCGGTCCGCGAGCATCGCGCGCACGATCGCGCTGTGACCCTCCAGCAGGCCCGTGCCGAAGCGGGCGACGAGGAACAGCGGATACGAGCGGCGCGCCAGCGCCCACGCCGTCAGCACGTGGCCGATGGCGGCGCCGACGGCCGTCACCAGCAGCAACGGCCGGCGGCCATAGCGGTCCGACAGCGACCCGAGCACGGCGGTGCCCAGCAGCAGGCCGATCGGGTTGACCATCAGCGCCAGCGCGAACAGGAGCTTGGGCGGCAGGCCGAGGAAGTGCGTCAGGCTGTCCGGCGCGCCGTTCACGAACAACGGCGGCAGGATGGGATAAGGCAGCGACGCGCCGGTCGTGGACAACAGTCCGAGCAGGCAGGCGGTCGCGATCAGGAGGGCGTTCTTCATGGTGGACAGCCTAGCACGGCGCGCACCCCGACCGCATCAGGAACATTACCCTGGCGCGGCCGCGGCGGCGGACAACCGCGCGAGCTCCTCGGCGAGCACTGCCGCCGGCACGCCGCCGCCCTGCATCCACAATGCGAGCGCCGCGAACTGGCCTTCCGCGCGCGGCCCCACCACGCCGCGGGCACGCAACCGGGGCACGATGCGCGCCGCCGCGAGCGGCCCGCACATGCACCGGCATTCGCTGATGCGGCTGACGGGCGTGCGGGCGCCGTGGTACGCGGGCGCCGCGTTGACGTCGTGGCGGGTCAGCCGTTGAAGGTCTTGCCCTCGGCCGCCAGGCGGACGAGCAGCGGCGCCGGCGTCCACGCCTCGCCGTGGTAGCCGCGGGCGTACTTCTCGACGGCCGCCAGCACGGCCGGCAGGCCGACGGTGTCCGCATAGAACATCGGGCCGCCGCGGAACAGCGGGAAGCCGTAGCCGGACAAATACACCATGTCGATGTCCGACGCCCTGAGGGCGATGCCCTCGTCCAGGATCCGCGCGCCCTCGTTGACCAGCGCGTAGACGAGGCGCTCGACGATCTCCCCGTCGGAGATGGCGCGGCGCTCGATGCCCAGGTCCTGCGAATGCCGCACGATCATGTCGTCGACCCACGGCGACGGGCGCGGCGTGCGCTCGCCCGCCTGGTAGTCGTACCAGCCGGCGCCCGTCTTCTGGCCGAAGCGGCCCTGTTCGCACAGCAGGTCGGCCGTCTTCGAATACTTCACGTCCGGCGACTCGACGGCGCGGCGCTTGCGGATGTACCAGCCGACGTCGTTGCCGGCCAGGTCGCCCATGCGGAACGGGCCCATGGCGAAGCCGAAGGTCTCGATGGCCGCGTCGACCTGCTGCGGCAGCGCGCCTTCGTCCAGCAGGAAGCCGGCCTGGCGAATGTACTGTTCCACCATGCGGTTGCCGATGAAGCCGTCGCACACGCCGGCGACGACGCCCGTCTTCCTGATCTTCTTCGCCAGCGCCAGCGCGGTCGCCAGCACGTCCTTGCCGGTCGCCGCGCCGCGCACGATTTCCAGCAGCTTCATCACGTTGGCGGGGCTGAAGAAGTGCAGCCCGATGACGTCCTGCGGGCGTGCCGTGGACGCGGCGATGCGGTTCAGGTCCAGGGTCGACGTGTTCGACGCGAGGATGGCGCCCGGCTTCATCGTGGCGTCGAGCTGGCGGAACACGGACGCCTTCACGTCCATGTCCTCGAACACGGCTTCGATGACGATGTCGGCCTGGGCGATGTCGGCGTAGTCCAGCGTGCCGCGGATGAGCCCCACGCGCTGCGCGGCCTTGTCCGCCGCCAGCTTGCCCTTCCTGACCGTGTTCTCGTAATTCTTGCGGATGGTGGCGAGGCCCTTGTCGAGCGCATCCTGCTTCGTCTCGAGGATCGTCACGGGGATGCCGGCGTTGGCGAAGTTCATCGCGATGCCGCCGCCCATCGTGCCGGCGCCGACGACGGCCGCGCTGCGGATCTCGCGGACTGGCGTGTCGGCCGGGACGTCCGGCACCTTGCTCGCGGCGCGCTCGGCGAAGAACGCATGGCGCAACGCCTTCGATTCCGTCGTCCGCGTGAGGTGGATGAAGCGCTCGCGCTCGAATGCCAGGCCCGCTTCGAACGGCTTTTCGACGGATGCCGCGACGGTCTCCACGCATTCGACCGGCGCCGGGAACGGCCCCGCCTCGGCTTTGACGCGCGCCCGCGCGGCGGCCAGGAAGCCCGCGGCATCGGGGTGGTCGACCTGGCGCTCGCGCACCTTCGGCAGCGGCCGCACGCCGGCGACGCGGCGCGCGAACGCGATCGCGCCGGCAACGAGGTCGGACCCGGCCGGCAGCAGTTCGTCGAACAGCAAGCTGCCGGCCAGCTTTTCGGACAGCACCGGCGTCCCCGTCACGATCATGTTCAGCGCGGCCTCCAGGCCCAGCACGCGCGGCAGGCGCTGCGTGCCGCCGGCGCCCGGCAGCAGCCCCAGCTTCACTTCCGGCAGCGCGATCTGCGCGCCCGGCAGCGCCACGCGGTAATTGGCGCCCAGCGCCAGTTCCAGGCCGCCGCCCATGCACACGGTGTGGAGCGCGGCGACGACAGGCTTCGCCGAATTCTCGACCGTGCGGATCAGGGTGTGCAACGTGGGTTCCGTGAGCGCCTTCGGCGAGTTGAATTCGCGGATGTCGGCACCGCCCGAAAACGCCTTGCCCGCGCCCGTGATGACGATGGCCTTCACGGCCGGATCCTGCGCGGCGCGATTCAGGCCTTCGACGGCGGCGGTACGCGTCGCCAGGCCGAGGCCATTGACGGGCGGGTTGTTCAGCGTGATGACGGCGACGTCATCGATGACCTGGTAGTCGGCGCTCATGGGTCTCCTTGCGTCGGTGTGATTGTCGGTGGCGACAATATAACCGCTAAAAGAACGGTCGTGTTATTTTTGCTCCGTGCCGGGCAGGCGATAGTCCCGGTACTGCTCGCGCAAGCGGTTCTTCTGGATCTTGCCGGTCGCCCCGGTCGGCAGAGAGTCCACGAACAGCACGTCGTCCGGCATCCAGAACTTCACGACCTTCCCGTCGAAGAACCGCAGCAGCTCCTCGCGCGTCATCTCGGCTTCCGGCCGCCGCACGACGACGAGCACGGGCCGCTCGTCCCATTTCGGATGCCGCACGCCGATGCACGCGGCCTGCAGAACGCCCGGGTGCGCCATCGCGATGTTCTCGAGGTCGATCGATCCGATCCACTCGCCGCCGGACTTGATGACGTCCTTGCTGCGGTCCGTGATCTGCATGTAGCCGTCCGCGTCGATGGTCGCCACGTCGCCGGTCGGGAACCAGCCGTCCTGCAGCACTTCGCCGCCCTCGTCGCGGAAGTACCGCGAGATGATCCACGGCCCCTTGACGAGCAGGTGGCCGAACGCAAGTCCGTCCCACGGCAGCTCGTTGCCGTCGTCGTCGACGATCTTCATGTCCACGCCGAAGATGGCGTGGCCCTGCTTGCGCAGCACGGCGCGCTGCCCGGCGACGGGCAGGTCGCGGTGCCGCGCCAGCAGGCCGCAGGTCGTGCCGAGCGGCGACATCTCCGTCATGCCCCAGGCGTGGATGACCTCGATGCCGAAGCGGTCGATCAGCGTGTCCATCAGCGCGGGTGGGCACGCGGCGCCGCCGATGACCGTGCGGCGGAACGTCGAGAACGTGAGCCCGTTCTGCAGCGCGTAATTGACCAGGCCGAGCCAGACCGTCGGTACGCCCGCCGAGAACGTGACGCCCTCGGCCTCGAACAGGTCGTACAGCGCCTTGCCGTCGAGCGCCGCGCCGGGCAGCACCAGCTTGGCGCCGGACAGCAGCACGGAGTAAGGCAGGCCCCATGCGTTCACGTGGAACATGGGCACGACGGGCAGCACGACGTCGCGCCCGGCCACGTTCAGGGCGTTGGGCAGCGCGGACGCGTACGCGTGCAGCACCGTCGACCGGTGCGAATACAGCGCCCCCTTCGGATTGCCCGTCGTGCCGGACGTGTAGCACAGCGACGCGGCCGCGCGCTCGTCGAGTTCGGGCCAGTCATAATCGTCCGAGACCGCGGCGAGCAGGTCTTCGTAGCACATCAGGTTGGTGATGCCCGCATCGGCGGGCATGTGCGCCCGGTCGCTCATCAGCACGAACGCCTTCACGGACGGGCACAGCGGCGCGATCGCCGCCACCAGCGGCAGGAACGTCAGGTCGAAGAACAGCAGCTGGTCGCCGGCGTGGTTGACGATGTACGCGATCTGCTCGGGATGCAGGCGCGGATTGATCGTGTGCAGCACGGCGCCCGAGCCGGACACGCCGTAGTACAGTTCCAGGTGCCGGTAGCCGTTCCACGCCAGCGTGCCGACGCGCTCGCCCATCGCGATGCCCTGCGCCCGCAGGACGTTCGCCACGCGCCGCGCCCGCGCTTCGCACTCGCGCACGCTGTAGCGGTGCATGTCGCCCTCGACCCGGCGCGAGACGATCTCGCTGCCGCCGTAATGCCGTGCGGCGAACCGGATGATGCTGGAAATCAATAGGGGCTGGTCCATCATCCGGCCCATCAACGGAACAGGTGTCATCGGTCTCTCGGGTTGCTTGTGGGAAGCCGAGTTTCGAACGCTCGTACGGAAAACGTCAACGGAATTCGATGTTGCACCGCACCAGCCTAACATTACCAAACGGTTACGGAATGTAACCCGGATAGGCCGCGCACGTCTTGCGCCCATAGAATCCGCGCGTGTGCGGTAAAATCCGCGCACGAAGAACCAATCCACCCGAGGAAGCGTTATCAGCACCCGCACCGCCGACGATCTGCCATTCGACAATTCCTTTGCCGAACTGCCGCCCGCGTTTTATACGCGCCTGATGCCGACGCCCCTGCCCGCGCCCTACTTTGTCGCGGCCAGCGCGCCGGCTGCGCGGCTTGTCGGGCTCGACGCCGCCGACCTCGCGCGCGCGGATACCGTCGCCGTCTTCACGGGCAACTACGTCCCGCCCCGCTCGCAGCCGCTGGCCGCCGTCTATTCCGGCCACCAGTTCGGCCACTGGGCCGGCCAGCTGGGCGACGGCCGCGCGATCCTGCTGGGCGACATCGACGGCCCCGAGGGCCGCATGGAACTCCAGCTGAAGGGCGCCGGCATGACCCCGTACTCGCGCATGGGCGACGGCCGCGCCGTGCTGCGCTCGTCGATCCGCGAATTCCTGTGTTCGGAGGCGATGGCCGCCCTCGGCATCCCGACGACGCGCGCGCTGATGGTGACGGGTTCGAACAAGAGCGTGATCCGCGAAACGATGGAGACGGCCGCCGTCGTCACCCGCATGGCGCCGTCGTTCGTGCGCTTCGGCTCCTTCGAGCACTGGCGCTACCGCGACAAGCCGGAAGAACTGCGCACCCTGGCGGACTACGTCATCAAGACGTTCTACCCGGACCTGGCCGGCGCCCCCAATCCCTATCTCGCCCTGCTCGAGGAAGTCACGCGCCGCACGGCACGCATGATCGCGCACTGGCAATCCGTCGGCTTCATGCACGGTGTGATGAACACGGACAATATGTCGATCCTGGGCCTGACGCTGGACTATGGCCCGTTCGGCTTCATGGAAGCGTTCGACGTCGACCACATCTGCAACCACACGGACCAGGGCGGCCGCTATTCGTACGCGAACCAGGTGCCCGTCGGCCACTGGAACTGCTATGCGCTGGCGAACGCGCTGCTGCCACTGATCGAGGACCAGGAAGCGGCGCAGGCGGCGCTGGACGTGTATGTCGACGCCTACGGCGAAAAGTTCGATGAACTGCTGCACGCCAAGCTCGGGCTCAAATCGGCGCAAGAGAACGACCGCGCGCTGGCCGACGATATGTTCAAGCTCATGCAGGCGAACCGCGTCGACTTCACACTGTTCTTCCGCCGCCTGGGCGACCTGCGGCTGGAAGAACCCGAAACGGATGCGCCGCTGCGCGACCTGTTCCTCGACCGCCCCGCGTTCGACGCGTGGGCCGTCGCCTACCGCGCGCGGCTGCGCCAGGAAACGAGTGTCGATGCGGCGCGCCGGGTTGCGATGCACGCCGTCAACCCCAAATATATACTGCGCAACTACCTGGCCCAGGTGGCCATCGAAAAGGCGCAGAATGGCGACTTTGAAGAAGTGCGCAGGCTGCTCGGCGTGCTCGAGCGTCCGTTCGACGACCAGCCCGAAAACGACGCCTATGCCGCACTGCCGCCGGACTGGGCATCTCACCTCGAAGTGAGCTGCTCTTCCTGAATACGATTGACAACGAGGGATCATGACCGACAAAGTGACAAAGACCGACGCCGAATGGCGCGCCCAGCTGGACCCGATGGAATACCAGGTCACCCGCCACGCGGCGACCGAGCGCGCGTTCACGGGCAAGTTCTGGGACCACCATGAGCACGGCATCTATCACTGCGTGTGCTGCGACACGCCGCTGTTCGAGTCGGACGCGAAGTTCGATTCCGGCTGCGGCTGGCCCAGCTATTTCAAGGCCCTCGATCCGGACAACGTGATCGAGAAGGTCGACCGCAGCCATGGCATGGTGCGCACGGAAATCATCTGCGCCGTCTGCGACGCCCACCTGGGCCACGTGTTCCCGGACGGCCCGCCGCCGACCGGCCTGCGCTATTGCATCAACTCGGCCGCGCTCCGCTTCGAGCCGATCTGAACCAGGGGCGACGTACCGATGAAATTCCTGTTCGACCTGTTCCCGGTCATCCTCTTCTTCTTCGTCTATAAAGTCGCGGACGGCCACCAGGACGCGGCGCACGCGCTCGTCCAGCAATACATGGGCGGCCTGATCGCCGGCGGCAGCGTCACGCCCGACCAGTCGCCGATCATCCTGGCCTCCGCGGTCGGCATCATCGCGACCATCCTGCAGATCCTGTACCTGCTGGCGCGCGGCCGCAAGGTCGACGGCATGCTGTGGCTGTCCCTCGGCGTCATCGTCGTGACGGGCGGCGCGACCATCTATTTCCACGATCCGGACTTCATCAAGTGGAAGCCGACGATCCTGTACTGGGCCTTCGCGCTGGCGCTGTTCGTCGCGCAGGTGGGCTTCCGTAACAACCTGATGCGCAAGGTGATGGAAGCGCAGATCCGCCTGCCGGACGCCGTGTGGACCAAGGTCGGCTATGCATGGATGGGCTTCTTCGCCGCCATCGGCGTGCTGAACCTCGTCATGGCCTTCATCGTCTTCAAGGGCAACACGGGCGCTTGGGTGAATTTCAAGCTGTTCGGCATCACGGGCATCTTCTTCGCGTTCATCGTCATCCAGACGCTGATGCTGTCGAAGTACATCGAAGAACACGAGCAGCCGCAGGGCAAGGGAGACGCATGATGGACGACCGCGTGGAACGCATCCGGCAGTCGCTCGACGCCGCATTGAGCCCGTCCGTACTGGAGGTCGGCGACGATTCGCACCTGCACGCAGGGCATCCCGGCGCGGCCTCCGGCGGGGGGCATTACCGAGTGAAAATCGTTTCGGAACGCTTCGAGGGACTGAGACTGGTCATGCGACATCGACTGGTATATGATGCCGTGCAAGGTATGATGCACACCGACATACATGCCCTGGCGATTACCGCCGTTGCGCCCTCGGAGCAGTCGTGACGGCGTGTTTTTCGGAAGTCTTAAGTGAGATGTAAGTAAGTCGATCCAGAATCCGCTACGCACTACAAAAACTAATCAAATCCTCGTCCAAGCAACCCCCTCACAGGAAACAAAATGACTTTTAAGCCAGCACGGCTGCTGTTAGCCCTGATCGCTATCGCCGCATCGTTTGCGTACTCGCCTTCGTTCGCACAGAACCTCGCCGTGGTGAACGGCAAAGCCATTCCGTCGTCGCGCGCCGACGCGATCGTCAAGCAGGTCGTGGCGCAAGGCCAGGGCACCGACAGCCCGCAACTGCGCGACGCGATCAAGAAGGACCTGATCTCGCGCGAAGTGATGATGCAGGAAGCGATCAAGCAAGGCTACGACAAGAATCCTGAAGTCAAGGCGGCATTGGAGAACGCCCGCCAGACCATCGTGATCAACGCCCTCGCCCGCGACTACATCACGAAGCACCCGGTGTCCGACGCCGAAGTGAAGGCCGAGTACGACCGCTTCGCGAAGCAGACCGGCGACAAGGAATACCACGTGCGTCATATCCTGTTCGCGACCGAAGACGAAGCGAAGGCAGCCATCGCCAAGCTGAAAGGCGGCGCCAAGTTCGAAGACCTGGCCAAGGGATCGAAAGACACCGGCACCGCCAACAACGGCGGCGACCTGGATTGGGCGAGCCCGTCGTCGTTCCCGCCGGAATTCGCAGCGGGTTTCACCAACCTGCAGAAAGGCGCGATCACCGACACCCCGGTCAAGACCCAGGTGGGCTACCACGTGATCAAGCTGGACGACGTCCGTCCGGCCAAGCTGCCGACGCTGGACGAAGTCAAGCCGCAGATTTCCGAAGCGCTGACCCAGCAGAAGCTGGCCGCGTTTCAAGAGGAAATGGTCAAAAAGGCAAAGGTACAGTAACATTGCAGCACCGGCGGCTTCGGCCGCCGGTTTTCGTCGCCACGGCGACATTTCGTGTTGACCACCGGATCCACCACCGGTTTTAGATAGGATCGAATAAATGATTGTGAAGCCAGCCCGCCTGTTGTTAGCCATGACCGCGATGGTAGCCCTGCCGTCGTTCGCGCAGAACGTTGCGACCGTCAATGGCAAGCCCATCCCCGCGGCCAAGGTTGACCAGGTGGTCAAGCAGGTCGTCGCCCAGGGCAAGGCAACCGATTCCCCGCAACTGCGCGAGGCAATCAAGAAGGACCTGATCGGCCGCGAAGTCCTGATCCAGGAAGCCGACAAGCAAGGCGTCGGCACCCGTCCGGACGTCAAGAACGCAATCGACAACGCCCGCCAGAGCATCATCATCAATGCGATGCTGGCCGATTACATCAAGAAAAACCCGGTCAAGGACGCCGACATCAAGGCCGAGTACGACAAGTACAAGGCACAGATGGGCGACAAGGAATACCACGCCCGTCACATCCTGGTCGGCACGGAAGACGAAGCCAAGCAGATCATCGCCAAGCTGAAGGGCGGCGCCAAGTTCGAAGACCTGGCCAAGCAGTCGAAAGACCCGGGCTCGGCAGCGAACGGCGGCGACCTGGACTGGGCGAGCCCGGCCTCGTTCGTGCCTGAGTTCTCGAAGGCCATGACCTCGCTGAGCAAAGGCCAGATCACCGAGACCCCGGTCAAGACGCAATACGGCTACCACGTGATCAAGCTGGAAGACGTCCGCGCCGCCAAGATCCCGCCGCTGGAAGAAGTCAAGCAGCAGGTCGCGGAATCGCTGCAACAGCGCAAGCTGGCCGCATTCCGTGAAGAGCTGATGAAGAAGGCCAAGATCCAGTAATCAGGTCATGCCTGAAAAAAGCGCTCCTCGTGGGCGCTTTTTTTTGACCAATTTGTTCGACCATACAACAAACTAGAGACGCCCATGACATTCCGCCATTCCGCCGCCCTCATCCTGTCCGCCCTGGCCGCAAGCGCCGCGACAGCCGCGACCACCCTGCCCCTGTACGTCGGCCAGCCGCTGGCCGGCGCCAAGGTCATGTTCGGCGACTTCGACGTGCAAAAGCCGCTGGACGGCGACGCCGGCCGCATGGACGACGATCCGAAGCTGAAGAACGCCGTCGTCGAAGCCCGCCGCACCAGCAAGGATGCGGCCGGCGACGCGCTGGGCCTGACGTGGAAGGACGCGTGGTTCTCGACCGTGCGCGTGGAGAGCGCACCGCTCGACCTGCGCCCGTACCTGGCCAAGGGCACGGTCTCGTTCGACCTGAAGGTCAATGAACTGGCCAAGGGCGGCCTGAACTTCCGCATCGACTGCGGCAAGAATTGCGAGCGCAAGGTCACCGACGTGCTCCCCGCACGCGCGGCCGAGGGCAAGGGCTGGCAACACCTGAGCTATGCGCTGTCGTGCTTCTACCGCAAGGGCGACGACTTCAGCGCCGTGACGAAACCGTTCGCGCTGGACGGCACGGGCGCCGGCGACGTGGAGATCGCGAACATCCGCATCGACGAGGCCGGCAAACCGAACCAGACCTGCCCGGATTACCGCACCGCCAACGTGACGCCGTCCCCGCTGAACGAATCGTGGGCGCTCGACTGGTGGATGAAGCGTCACGACGCGAAACTGGCCGAGATCGCGCGCCGCAAGGCCGCCGGCGAGCGCACGGAACTCGTCTTCATCGGCGACTCCATCACGCACCACTGGGAAGAACAGCAGCCGGAACTGTGGAAGGCGTTCTACGGCAAGTACAACGCGCTGGACCTGGGCTATGGCGGCGACCGCACGGAAAACGTCCTGTGGCGCCTGCAGCATGGCGAAATCGACGGCATCGACCCGAAGGTCGCCGTGCTGATGATCGGCACCAATAACACCGGCTTCCGCCAGGAACCGCCGGAACTGCTTTACGCCGGCATCAAGCGCGACATCGCGGAAATCCGCAAGCGCCTGCCGAAGGCGAAGATCCTGCTGCTGGCGATCTTCCCGCGCGGCGAAAAGCCGGACGACACCTTGCGCGTGCTGAACGAGAAGGTCAACGCGATGCTGCCTAAGCTGGCCGACAACAAGCACGTGTTCTTCCTGAACATGAACAAGGCGTTCCTGACGCCGGACGGCACGCTGTCGAAAGACATCATGCCCGACCTGCTGCATCCGAACGCCGAAGGCTACAAGATCTGGCAGCGCGAGATGCAGCCGGAACTGGACAAGCTGATGCGCTGACACGATCCGGCCGCATGAACGATAGTCTTGCAGGGATGCCCGAGGCGGCGGCGCAACGTCCTGTATCCCGGTCGCGCCGGCAATTCCTGCAAGCCACGTGTGGGGCGGCAGCTGTCGGCGTGCTTGGGACGGCACGTGCGCTGTCCGCCTCGCCACGCCAGCGCGTCATCGTCGACAACGATTTTTCGGGCGACCCCGACGGCCTGTTTCAGCTGGCCCATCACCTGGCCTCGCCTTCCGTCGAGATTCCGTTCGTGATCGGGTCGCATATCCACGTCAACGACTTCCTCGACCCGACCGCGGCCCAGCCGGAGAATGCCGCCGCGAGGGTGCGCGAACTCTACGCAACGATGAAACCGGGTCCGCGGCCGCCCGTCGTCGCCGGGCGCAATGCGGCCCTGTCGGCCGACGCCATGCCGGAACTGAACGAGGCGTCACGCCGAATCATCGGCGAGGCGCTGCGCACCGACACCGCGCTGCCCCTCTATTACGCCGCCGGCGCGGGCCTCACCGACCTGGCCGTGGCGTTGATGCATGCGCCGCGCATCGGCCGCAAACTGACGCTCGTGTGGATCGGGGGGATGGAACATCCTGATCTGCTGCCTGGCATGCCGCAGCGCCGCGACGCCGAATACAATCTCACGATCGACCTCGCGGCCGCGCGGTGGATATTCAACCGGTCGGACGTCGAGATCTGGCAAGTGCCGCGTAACGTCTACCGCCAGCTCAACATCGGCTATGCGGAACTCGACGAGGGCCTGCGCCCCGCCGGAAAACTTGGCGCGTTCCTGATCCGGCAACTCGAGCGCGTCTCACGGCGGATGGGCGCCAACTTCGGCGAAACCTATATCCTGGGTGACAGTCCCCTCGTTACCCTTACGGCGCTCCAATCCGCATTCGATCCGGATACGTCGTCGAGCGACTACGTCGTACGGCCAACGCCCCGCCTCGTCGCGGACGGGCGCTACGAGGCCCGCGCCGACGGCCGCCCGATGCGGGTCTACAGGACCATCGATACACGGCTTACGTTCGCCGACATGTTCGCGAAGTTCGCCAGGAGTGGACTGTAACCGGCGGCTGGACCTGCCGAAGATGTTACTCTACAGTACGTACATCTCGACAACCGGACCACCCATGTTACTCATCGCTACCATCCTGACCGCCATCGTCATCGCCATCCACGTCTACATCGTGCTGATCGAGACCGTCCTGTTCCGCACGCGCGGCAGGAAGGTGTTCGGCATCAAGGAAGACAGGGTAGAGGCGCTCGCGCCGCTGATGTCGAACCAGGGGTGCTACAACGGCTTCCTGGTGGCGAGTCTTGCGGTGGGACTGCTGCACCCGAATCCGGCGATCGGGCGCGCATTCGTCGTGTTCGGGCTCGTGTGCGTGGCCGTCGCGGGCGTGTGGGGTGCGGCGACGGTGTCGCGCCGCATCCTGTTCGTGCAGACCGTGCCGGCCGTGCTGGCGCTGGTCGCATGGCTGGCAGCCTGACGCGGAGCGTGCGCCGATGCTGAACTGGACTCAAGAAAACTACCTGGTCTCGACCGACGACAGCCTGCTGCAGCTCGACGTCATTCACCAGAACCTCAGCCGGACCACCTGGGCGGCGGGCATCGACGAAGCGACCGTACGCAACGCCGTCGCGCACAGCCTCAACTTCGGCCTGTACGACGGCGGCCGGCAGATCGGCTACGCCCGCTTCATCACCGATCACACGACGTTTGCCTACATGGCGGACGTGTTCGTCATCGACGACTATCGGGGCAAGGGACTGGGACGGTGGCTCGTCGAGTGCATGCTGGCCTATCCGGGCATCGAGCGCTATCGACGGCTGCTGCTGGCGACGACGAGCGCGCCCTGGCTGTACGAAAAGCTGGGCTTCACGACGCCCGACAACCCGAAGCTCTTCTGGCACATCAACCGGCCCGGCATCTACAAACAGCGGCCGGAATGAAAAAGCGCTGCCGGGGCAGCGCTTTTTTCATGGAACTGGCCGGATCAGCCCACCCACTTCCGCGCATTCTGGAACATGCGCGCCCACGGCGAATCCTCGCCCCAGCCATCCGGATGCCACGACATCGTGACGGTACGTGCCACGCGCTCGGCGTGCGGCATCATCACGGTGAAGCGGCCGTCCGGCGTCGTGACGGCCGTGAGACCTTCCGGCGAGCCGTTCGGGTTGAACGGATACGCCTCGGTGGCGGCGCCGCGGTTGTCGATGTAGCGCAGCGCCTTCACGACCTTCGACAGATCGCCCGTCTGCGAGAAGTCGGCAAAACCTTCGCCGTGCGCGATCGCCAGCGGGGCCTGCGTGCCCGCGAGGTCCTGGAAGAAGATCGACGGCGAATCCATCACCTCGACCATGCCGAAGCGCGCTTCGAACTGTTCCGACTTGTTGCGGGTGAACTTCGGCCACGCGTCGGCACCGGGGATGATCGATTTCAGGTTGCTCATCATCTGGCAGCCGTTGCAGACGCCCAGGCCGAACGTGTCGCCGCGGCCGAAGAATTGCGCGAACGCCGCCTTCAGTTCCGGATTGAACAGGATCGTCTTGGCCCAGCCTTCGCCGGCGCCCAGCACGTCGCCGTACGAGAAGCCGCCGACGGCGATCAAGCCCTTGAAATCATCCAGCTTGGCGCGGCCGGCGATCAGGTCGCTCATGTGCACGTCGACGGCCTTGAAGCCCGCCTGGTGCATCGCCCATGCCGTCTCGATGTGCGAGTTGACGCCCTGCTCGCGCAGGATTGCCACGGTCGGACGCGCACCGGTTGCAATGAACGGCGCGGCGATGTTCACGGTCGTGTCGTGCACGAGCTTCGGGTTGAAGCCCGGATCCTGCTCGTCCAGCAGGCGGTCGTATTCCTGGTCCACGCACGCGGGGTTGTCGCGCAGGCGGGCGATGCGCCAGCTCGTCTCGCTCCACAGGCGGTGCAGTTCGCTGCGGCGCTTGTTGTAGATGACCTTCGTGTCGCGCGTGAATTCCACGACGCCGCGGTCGTTCACTTTACCGATGATGTGGCTGCAGGCGCCCAGGTCGAACGAGCGCAGCACGTTCATGACATCCGACTTCTCGGCAGTACGAACCTGCACGACGGCACCCAGCTCTTCGCTGAACAGCGCGCGCAGCGTGAGGTCGTTGCGGCGCTCGCCCACCTGCGCCGCCCAGTTCTTGGCGTCGCCGTGGTCGGACGCGTGCTCGCCTTCCATCGTCAGAATGTCGAGGTTGACGGACACGCCGGCGCGGCCCGCGAAGGCCATCTCGCACAGCGTGGCGTACAGCCCGCCGTCCGAACGGTCGTGGTAGGCGAGCAGCTTGCCGTCGTTGTTCAGCTGCTGGATCGCGGCGAAGAACGCCTTCAGGTCGGCCGGGTTGTCGACGTCCGGCGCGTCGTTGCCCAGCTGCTGCGTCACCTGCGCCAGCGCCGAGGCGCCCAGGCGGTTCTTGCCGCGGCCCAGGTCGATGAGGATCAGCGACGTGTCGCCCAGGTCCGTGCGCAGTTGCGGCGTCAGGGTCTTGCGGACGTCGGTGACGGGCGCGAAGCTCGATACGATCAGCGACACCGGCGACACGACAGCCTTGTTCTCGCCATCCTCGTTCCACGTGGTGCGCATCGACAGCGAATCCTTGCCGACCGGGATCGAGACGCCCAGCGCCGGGCACAGCTCCATGCCGACGGCTTTCACGGTGTCGAACAGCGCGGCGTCCTGGCCCGGCTGGCCACAGGCGGCCATCCAGTTGGCGGACAGCTTGATCGCGGCGATGTCCGCGATCGGCGCGGCGGCGATGTTCGTGATCGCCTCGCCGACGGCCATACGGCCCGACGCGGCCGCGTCGATGACGGCGACCGGCGTCCGCTCGCCCATCGCCATCGCCTCGCCCTTGTAGCCTTCGAAGCTCAAGGTCGTGACGGCGCAGTCGGCCACGGGCACCTGCCACGGACCGACCATCTGGTCGCGCACGCTCATGCCGCCTACGCTCCTGTCGCCGATCGTGATCAGGAACGATTTGTCGGCCACGGTCGGCAGCAGCAGCACGCGGCGCGCGACTTCTTCCAGGTCCAGGCCCGTCACGTCGACCGGCTTGAACTGGTCCTTCACGTGCTCGACGTTGCGGTGCATCTTCGGCGGCTTGCCGAGCAGGACGTCCATCGGCATGTCGACCGGGGATGCGCATCCATCCTTTCCTGCGATCGGGTCGATCAGGCGCAGCTGGCGCTCTTCGGTGGCAACGCCCACTGCGGAGAACGGGCAGCGTTCGCGTTCGCAGATGGCGGCGAAACGCGGCAGGTCGTCCGGCGAAATCGCGAGGACGTAGCGCTCCTGCGACTCGTTGCTCCAGATTTCCTTCGGCGACATGCCGCTTTCTTCCAGCGGCACCTTGCGCAAGTCGAACGTGGCGCCGCGCCTGGCGTCGTTGGTGATCTCCGGGAACGCGTTCGAAATGCCGCCCGCGCCCACGTCGTGGATCGAGATGATCGGGTTCCCGGCGCCCAGCTGCCAGCAGGAGTTGATGACTTCCTGCGCACGGCGTTCCATCTCCGGGTTGCCGCGCTGGACCGAGTCGAAGTCCAGGTCGGCCGTGTTGGTGCCCGTCGCCATCGACGACGCGGCCGCGCCGGCCATGCCGATGCGCATGCCCGGACCGCCCAGCTGCAGCAGCAGGCTGCCGACCGGGATGTCGTTCTTGTGGGTGTGCTCGGCCGAGATGTTGCCGATGCCGCCCGCGATCATGATCGGCTTGTGGTAGCCGAAAACCGTGTTCCCGTTGATGGCCGTCGGGCCGACGTTCTGTTCGTACGTGCGGAAGTAGCCGCCCAGGTTCGGCCGGCCGAATTCGTTGTTGAAGGCGGCGCCGCCCAGCGGGCCGTCGACCATGATCTGCAGCGGCGACGCGATGCGTTCCGGCTTGCCATAGACTTTATCGCTGCCAGCCTTGTCGGCCGAATTCACGTTGGCGGCGTTTTCCCACGGCTGCACGGCGTCCGGCAGGTAGAGGTTCGACACCGTGAAACCGGTGAGGCCGGCCTTCGGCTTGGCGCCGCGGCCCGTCGCGCCCTCGTCGCGGATCTCGCCGCCGGCGCCCGTCGAGGCGCCCGGGAACGGGGAAATCGCGGTCGGATGGTTGTGGGTCTCGACCTTCATCAGCGTGTGCGTCAGCTGCGTGACCGGCGCGTATTCCTGGCTGCCGGCCTGCGGATAGAAGCGCAGCGCGTCCGCGCCTTCCATGATCGCCGAGTTGTCGCTGTACGCGACGATCGTGCCCTTCGGCTGCAGCTGGTGCGTATTCTTGATCATCTGGAACAGGGATTTGTCCTGTTTCGCGCCGTCGATGGTCCACTCGGCGTTGAAGATCTTGTGGCGGCAGTGCTCCGAGTTCGCCTGCGCGAACATCATCAGCTCGACGTCCGTCGGGTTGCGCTGGACGCGGGCAAACGCCTCGAACAAATAGTCGATCTCGTCCTCGGCCAGGGCGAGACCCATCGTGGCATTCGCTTCGACCAGCGCGTCGCGGCCGCGGCCCAATACGTCGATCTGGTCCAGCGGACGGCTTTCCAGGTCCGTGAACAGGGCCTGGGCCTGGTCTGCGCTGCGCAGCACCGTTTCCGTCATGCGGTCGTGCAGCAGCGCGGCGACGGCCTGGATCTCGTCGTCGGCGAGCTTCTTCGGCGCGCCGAAGCCCGTGCCGAGGATGCCGCTCTTCAGGACGACCTTGAAGGCGACGCCGCGCTCGACGCGGTGGATGTGGGCCATGCCGCAGTTGTGGGCGATGTCGGTCGCTTTCGACGCCCACGGCGAGATGGTGCCCAGGCGCGGGATCACGAAGAATTCCTCGGTGACGCCCTCGTACTGCGTTTCCGGCACGGGCTCCCCGTAGGTGAGCATGGCCGTCAAGCGCTCGGTGTCCTCCGTGGACAGGGGGGCGCTTGCGTCGATGAAGTGGTAGTAGCGTGCCGCCACGTCGGCAATCGTCGGGGCGACGGCTTGCAGTTGCGTGAGGAGGCGTTGGCTACGGAAAGCAGAGAGGGCGTTGGAACCCGGCAGAATCAACATGGCTTGGAAGTCGGTTGATGCAGCGTGGCTGCGGGTGAAAGAAGCCCGGTATTATACAGCGTTGCCCCCTTTCCCGTTTGGCATGAAGCCCGCACGGGAGGCAAAAAGTTGCCGACCTTGCAGCTTAGCGGTATCGTAGTGTCGAAAAACCCTGACGGTTTCCGAGACGCATGCCAGAAAACAGCTCATCCAGCCCAGCCGGCGCTCCGCAGAACGCGCAGCTCAACAATCCGTTGAATGCGCAACTGAGCGTGCTCATCGTCGACCCGAACCCGGCGCTCAGGGCGAACCTGCAGAACATGCTCAACCAGTCGGGCGTGACGCGCATCGAATCCGCCGTCAACGCGAGCACCGCGATCAAGGCGCTCGGCCGCAAGTCCTTCGACATCGTCCTGTGCGAGTACGACCTCAGCGGCGGAACGGCGAATGCCGAAGGCCAGGACGGCCAGCAGCTGCTGGAAGACCTGCGCCACCACCGCCTGATCCCGCCCTGGGCCATCTTCATCATGCTGACGGCCGAAGGCGCGTACGGCAAGGTGGTCAGCGCGGCCGAGCTCACGCCCACGGACTACATCCTGAAACCGTTCACGGCGCAGGCGCTGCACCAGCGCATCCAGAAGGCGGTCACCCGCCGTGCCGCCCTGCTCCCCGTGTACCAGCTGATCGCGCAGGCGCGCCCGCGCGAAGCGATCGACGCCGCCATCGAATCGGCCCGGACGCGCCCGCACTACGCCCTCGACTTCGCGCGGCTGCGCGCGGAACTGCACGTGTCGCTGAAGGAGCACGAGCTCGCCGAAACCGTCTACCGCGACGTGCTGGCCGAAAAGCCGGCGGGCTGGGCACGGCTCGGGCTCGCGCGCGCCATCGCCGCCCAGGGCCGCACGATCGACGCGATCCCGCTGCTGGAACACATCGTGGCCGAGAACCCGCGCCTGATGGCCGCCTACGACCTGCTCGCGCGCTGCCAGCAGGAGCGCGGCGACGCGGCGCTCGCGAAGAAGACGCTGGAAGAGGCCGTGACCATCTCGCCATACGTCGTGCGGCGCCTGCGCCGGCTGGGCGAGGTGGCGCTCGAAGCGGGCGACCCGGACGGCGCCGAAAAATCGTTCCGGCAAGTGGTGGCGCGTTCCCGTTATTCCGAATTCCGCAATCCCGAAGACCACGTGAACCTCGTCCGGGCGCTCGTCGGCAAGGGCGATCCGGCCGGCGCGTCGACCGTGATCCGCGACCTCGAACGCTCCCTCCGGGGCACGCCCGCGGCCGATGCGTGCAAGGCGATCTCGGTGGCGCTGCTGCACGACCTGGCCGGCAATGGCGCGGCCGCCGTCAAGGAACTCAAGCTCGCGGTGGACGCCGTGCGCGCGGGCGGCGCGCTGTCGCCCAATATGCGCGTCGGCCTCGCGCAAACATGCCTCGCGCACCGCATGGACGACGAGGCGTCGGAAGTGATGCTCGGCGCGCTGAACGGCGGCGACGATGCGCTGTCCGCGCAGCAGGCGCTGAACGTGTTCGTGCGCGCGGGCCGGCCCGACCTCGCGGACGGCATGGGCAAGCAGTTGCGCGCCCAGGCGCAGATCCTGCTGGGCGTCGCGGACGAGAAGCGCAACATGGGCGACGTGCGCGGCGCCGTGCAAACCCTGCTGGAAGCGCTGCACATGGCGCCGAACAACCTGCAAGTGATGATCGCGGTCGTCGGCGGCGTCCTCCGCCAGATCATGGAGATGGGCTGGGACCACCCGCTGGCCGCGCTGTCGGAAGAACAGCTGGAGCATATCCGCGCGCTCGATCCCGCGCATCCGCGGCTCGCGGCGCTGGATGCGGAGATGGAAGCGGCGAAGCGGAAGTACGGTATCGCGAACTGAGCTCGACCTGACCGCCGCTCAGCGCTGGCGGACGTACAGCGGCGCCTGCCCCGGCAACGGCTTCGTCGGCGGCGGCAGCGCGCCGTCGACGCGGTTGATCACGACGTCGCGGTAGTACGGCATGCTCAGGCCTGACTGCGCCGGTCCCGCCAGCAGGCCGGCCATGCCTTTGCCGTACAGGGCATCGGTCGCCTCCACCACCGGCTTGCCGTCGACGTAGCCGCGGATGCGCGTCCCGCTGAACTGCAGCTTCAGCGTATGCCAGCGGTCGGCGGCCGCGCCGGCCAGCGGCGCCCGGGCCAGCACCTTCTCGCCACCCTCGGCCGCATCGTTCGCCGCCTTGATCAGCGCCTGCTGCTCGGCATCGCCGACGAGCGCCTTCTTGTCCACCTTGCCGCGCACGACGACGAGACGCACCTCGCCCGCGCCGTCCAGCTCCAGCAGATAGCCTTTCGGGATCGCGCCGTAGCCGCTGCCCACGTCGTTGATGCGGCCCATCACGGCGGCCGATTCGCCGCCGCGCACCCTCACGTCCGCACTGACCTCGTAGTCGGTCCAGCCGTCGTCGCCGAGGATCGTGTACGGCTTCCAGTCCGGCGCCCACGAATACGGTCGCACGGGCACGCTCTGGCGCAGGCAGATGCGCTGGTCGCCGGGACACGGCGCCAGCTCGAACGCGCCTTCGATGTCGGCGAAGTAGCGCGGCAGATAACCCCAAGCGCGCGCATCGCGGTAACGGTCGAAGTCTACGCGGTACGGGAACGGGAAGGCCTGCTGCGGGGGCACCCCGGCGAATCCGCCCTTTTGCTGGCCGCGCGTGGTCGTCAGCGAATAGATCGCGTCCGGATCGACTGTCAGCGCCACCGCGCCGCCCTCCGGATGCAGGTCCGCGACGTGCACGAACTGTGCGCGCGCATCGCTGCGCCACACGGCCACGTCGGCCGTCGACAGGCCCGCGCCGACCGCCACGCGCACCGTCTGCGGGGCTTTCGCCTTGCGCGTCTCGATGATCACGCTGTAGTCCGGGCCGGGCGATTTCAGCGTCACGTAGCTGCCGCCGTCCTGCAGGGCGCCGCTGCCCTGCGGCACGTAGGTCCATCCGGCCGCCGTGAACTGGCCGTAGTGCGCGTAGGCCCACAGTTGCGGATTGATCTCGTAATGGCCGCTCCATGGCCAGTTCGCCCGGATGGCCGCTTCCTTCACGCCCGAATACGGCTCCATCGTGTACAGGCCCGCGATGCCGTACCAGTTGACGATCTTCGTCACGCCGCTGTCGATCCAGTTCCGGTTGAACGCCTGGACGATCCCCAGCGCGCCGTCGAATCCGGCCACGTAGACGTGCTGCTCGGTATTCCAGATCGGCTTGCCCATGCCGGCCGCCGCCTCGCGCACCCACGTGGGCACGATGTATTCGGGCGCGTTGATGTGGGCACCGATGATGTCGATCGCGTCGCGCAGGCCCGGGTCCTTCGGCATGTCCTTCACGAAATCGAATTTATCGTCGGGCCAGTTATCGAAGCTGTGCAGTTTCACCTTGGAGAATCCGCTGGCGTCGAGGCGCGCGCGCAGCGTCTTTGCGAAATCGTAGCTGACGCCCCGTTCGTTACGGCTGCCGATCGCGTCGAGTTCGAGCCCGTACACCTCGCGCAGGCCTTTCAGCCAGCTGACGTAGTAGTCGGCCCCGTCGGGCGAAAAGAAGTCGCGGTTGGCGCCGTCGCCGATCCAGCCGGGCGCGCTCCACGCGGCGGCGTCCAGGGTCAGTGCGGGATTGCGCCGCTTCGCCTCGCGCAGCACCCACCACGTGTAGCCGCGGCCGTAGTCGACCTCCGTGCGCGTATGGCGGTGGCTGGGCATGGAGCCCTGCGTGGAATTGCCGTCGCCGGGTATCTCCACGATCAGCGCGCTGATCGAGGCGCCGAACTTCGGCTTGTACATCAGGTCGAGGATCTGGCTGCGCTGCGGCTCCGGATAATCCTTCAGCAGCACGGACGTCGCCCCGCCCCCGTCGACGACGCCGATGCCGTCGAAGCGGGTTCCGGGCGCGCGGCCGTCCAGCGTGATGGTCTGGACGCCGGCATGGGCGGGCAGCGCTGCGGCCAGCGCCAGGGATAGCAGGAAGGTTCGTCGTGTAGTCATGGCCGCAGTATGGGCCCCGGCTTACGCGAAGAACAATTCCGATTTCATATGGGAACTTACGAAATCGGCATACCTGCCGCCTTGCCATACCCGCCCCCGCCCGGCGTCTCGATGACGAACACGTCCCCAACCTGCATGTCCACCTTGCCGATATGGCCCAGCTCCTCGACGCGTCCGTCGGCCCGCTCGACGCGATTGCGCCCGCGCGCGCCCGGCGCCCCGCCGGCCACGCCGAACGGCGCATGCACGCGGTTGTTGGACAGGATCGCGGCCGTCATCGGTTCGAGGAAGCGGATGCGCCGCACGCCGCCGTTCCCGCCGTGCCAGCGCCCCACCCCGCCGGAACCGGCGCGGATCGCATAGCTCTCCAGCCGCACGGGGAAACGGAATTCCAGGATCTCCGGGTCCGTCAGCCGGGAATTCGTCATATTGGTCTGCACGACGTCCGTGCCGTCGAAGCCCGGGCCCGCGCCCGAACCGCCGGAGATCGTCTCGTAATACTGGTAGTGCGCATTCCCGAACGTGAAGTTGTTCATCGTGCCCTGCGCCGCCGCCATCACGCCGAGCGCGCCGTACAGCGCGTTCGTGATGCACGTCGACGTCTCCACGTTGCCCGACACGACCGACGCCGGATAGTGCGGATCGAGCATGGAGCCCGGCGGGATGATCACCTTCAGCGGCTTCAGGCAGCCGGCGTTGAGCGGGATCTCGTCGTCGACCAGCGTGCGGAACACGTACAGCACCGCCGCCATGCACACGGCGGATGGCGCATTGAAATTGTTCGGCAGCTGGCCCGATGTGCCCGTAAAATCGATCTCCGCGCTGCGCGCCGCGCGGTCGACGCGGATCGTGACTTCGATGCGCGCGCCGTTATCGAGCTCGTCGACGAAGTGCCCGTCCTGCAGCGCCGTGATCACGCGCCGCACGGCTTCCTCGGCATTGTCCTGCACGTGCCCCATGTAGGCGCGCACGACGTCCAGGCCGTAGAAGGCGACCATCTTGCGCAGCTCGTCGACACCCTTCTGGTTCGCCGCGACCTGGGCCCGCAAGTCGGCCAGGTTCTGGTCCGGATTGCGCGCGGGCCAGCGTGCGCCGGCCAGCAAGGCGCGGGTCTCGGCCTCGCGCAGCACGCCGTCCGCGCCGTCGACCAGCTTGAAATTGTCGATCAGGACGCCCTCCTCCTCGATGTGCGTGGAGTCGGGCGGCATCGATCCCGGCGTCGTGCCGCCGATGTCCGCGTGGTGGCCGCGCGAACCCACGTAGAACAGGATGTCGCGGCCCGCCGCGTCGAACACGGGCGAGATCACCGTCACGTCGGGCAGGTGCGTGCCGCCGTTGTACGGGTCGTTCAGCACGTAGACGTCGCCCGCCTTCATCGTCCCCGCGTTCTTGCGCATCACGGCCTTGATGCTCTCGCCCATCGACCCGAGGTGCACGGGCATGTGCGGCGCGTTCGCGACGAGGTTGCCGTCGGCGTCGAAGATGGCGCAGCTGAAGTCCAGGCGCTCCTTGATGTTGACGGAGTACGCCGTGTTCTGCAGGCGCAGGCCCATCTGCTCGGCGATGGACATGAACAGGTTGTTGAAGATCTCCAGCATCACCGGATCGACCGTCGTGCCGATCGCGTGGCGCTGCGGCAGCGCGTGCACGCGGCGCAGCACGAGGTGGTTGTACGCCGTGACCTCGGCGCGCCAGCCCGACTCCACGATCGTCGTCGCATTCGCTTCCGCGATGATGGCCGGGCCGTCGATGACGTCGCCCGGCGCGATGTCCTGGCGGCGGTACACGCCCGTGTCGCGCCACGCGCCGTCCGCAACCATCCTTACCGTCTCGAACACCGGCGCGGCGCCGACGCGCGCAACGGCGTCCACCTGCCGCTCGGGCGGCGCATCGGAGTGACCCAGCGCTTCCACCGACACGGCTTCCACGACGAGCGCCTTGCCCGGCATCAGGAAGGAAAAGCGCCTGCGGTAGGCCTGCTCGAATTGCGCCTGCAACGCGGCGCGGTCGCCATCCGGCACGACGATGGCGGAATCGGTGCCTTCGTAGCGCAGGTGCACGCGGCGCAGCACGTCGATGCGCTCCGGCGCCACGCCCTGCGCCGCGAGGTCGGCCCGCGCCGCGTCCGCCAGCACATCCAGCTCGGCCGCCAGGGCATCGGGTCCGACGTCGTCCAGCCGGCGTTCGACGGCTCGCTCGCGCATCGCGCCCTGGTCGGCGAGGCCCATGCCATAGGCCGAGAGCACGCCCGCCAGCGAATGGATGAACACCGTCTTCATGCCCAGTGCGTCCGCGACGAGGCAGGCGTGCTGGCCGCCCGCGCCGCCGAAGCTCGCGAGTGCGTAGTCCGTGACGTCGTGTCCGCGCTGCACCGAGATCTGCTTGATCGCGTTCGCCATATTGCCCACGGCGATGCGGATGAAGCCCTCGGCGACGGCTTCGGGCTGCGGCCGCGTCCCCGTCGCGCGTTCGACGTCGTCGGCCATCGCTTCGAAGCCCGCGCGCACGGCGGCGGCGTCGAGCGGCTGGTCCGCACCAGGTCCGAACAGGCGCGGGAAGTGCTGCGGCTGGATCTTGCCGAGCATGACGTTGCAGTCCGTGACGGCCAGCGGTCCGCCGCGCCGGTAGCTCGCGGGCCCCGGATTCGCGCCGGCGCTGTCCGGCCCCACGCGGTAGCGGCTGCCGTCGAAATGCAGGATCGAGCCGCCGCCCGCGGCGACGGTGTGGATGCTCATCATGGGCGCGCGCATGCGCACGCCGGCCACCTGCGTCTCGAACACGCGCTCGAACTCGCCCGCATAGTGCGACACATCCGTCGACGTGCCGCCCATGTCGAAGCCGATGATGCGCTCGAAGCCGGCCAGGCGGCTCGCGCGCACCATGCCGACGATCCCGCCGGCCGGACCGGACAGGATGCTGTCCTTGCCGTGGAAGGCGCGCGCGTCCGCCAGGCCGCCGCTGGACTGCATGAACTGCAAATTCACGCCCGGCAGCTCGGACGCCACCTGGTCCACGTAGCGGCGCAGGATCGGCGACAGGTAAGCGTCGACGACCGTGGTGTCGCCCCGCGCCACGAGTTTCATGAGGGGACTCGTCGCATGCGACACGGACACCTGCGTAAAGCCGATGGCGCGGGCGATGCGCGCGACGGCTTCCTCGTGCTGGTGGTAGCGATAGCCGTGCATGAACACGATGGCGAGCGCGCGGATGCCGGTGTCGTACGCGGCCTGCAAGTCGCGCCGCGCGGCCGCTTCGTCGAGCGGCACGACGACGTCGCCGTGGGCGCCGATGCGTTCGTCCACTTCGATCACGCGGCCGTACAGCAGCTCGGGCAGCACGATGTGGCGGTCGAACAGGCGCGGACGGTTCTGGTAGGCGATGCGCAACGCGTCACGGAAACCCCGCGTGATCGCGAGCACGGTGGGTTCGCCCTTGCGCTCCAGCAGCGCATTGGTCGCGACCGTCGTGCCCATCTTGACGGCGTCCACCCGTCCGGCGGGGATCGGCGCGCCGGGCGCCAGGCCGAGCAGGTGACGGATGCCGGCCACGGCCGCGTCCCGGTACTGTTCAGGATTATCCGACAGGAGCTTGTGCGTCACGAGGACGCCGTCGGGCCGGCGCGCCACGATGTCCGTGAACGTACCGCCGCGGTCGATCCAGAACTGCCAATCCATCGTATGCCCCCAGTATGTCATCGAGCGGCTATTGTAGTCGCGCGCGGCGCCGATTTTGGCGACAATGCAGTTTTCGCAACCCTCACGCCTGGAACCGCCATGGACAATCCGCTCTACAGCGTCGCGCAGATCCGCGCCATCGAACAGGCCGCGCAGTCGCAGCTCCCGCCGGGCACGTTGATGCGACGCGCCGGCGAGGCCGCATCCACGTATGCGCTCGAATTGCTCGGCGGCCTGCCGACGGGCCGCATCCTCGTGCTGGCCGGCCCCGGAAACAACGGCGGCGATGCGCTGGAAGTGGCCGCGAACCTGGCCAATTTCGGCGCGAACGTGGACATCGTCCACCTCGCCGGCCCGGCGCCGTCGCCCGAAACCCGGCACGCCCTCGCGCGGGCCCAGGCCAGCCGGGCGCGCTTCGTGGCGGACCTCGCGGACTGCCATGGCTGCTGCCTCGTCGTCGACGGCCTGTTCGGCATCGGCCTCGCGCGTCCGCTCGCGGGCGAGGCGCGCGCGCTCGTCAAACGCACGCACGGCATGACGTGTCCGGTGCTCGCGCTGGACGTGCCGAGCGGCCTCGATGCGGACACGGGGTGCGTCGTGGGCCCGGACGGCATCGCCGTGCGCGCCACGCATACGATCACCTTCCTCGGCGACAAACCGGGCCTGCACACGGGCGACGGCTGCGACCACGCGGGCCGCGTTCACGTCAACCGCCTCGGTGCACATGGCCTGCACACGGAAGCCGCGCACGCGCGCCTGAACGCGCCCGCACTGTTCGCGGGCTGTCTCGCGCCGCGCCGCAACAATTCGCACAAGGGCACCTATGGCGACGTCGCCGTGCTGGGCGGCGCGCGCGGGATGGCGGGTGCCGGCATCCTGGCGGCGCGCGCGGCGCTGTATGCGGGCGCGGGCCGCGTGTTCGTGGCGGCCGTCGATCCGGGACCGAGCCTCGACCCGCTGCAGCCGGAGATCATGTTCCGCGACGCGGGGGGCTTCGCGTTCGACGGCCGCACGGTCGTCGCCGGTCCGGGCATGGGCGATTCCGCCGGCGCCACGCACCTGCTGTCGAAAGTCGTCGACGGCACGGGGCCGCTCGTGGTCGATGCGGACGCGCTGAACCTGTGCGCGGCCAGCCCCGACCTGGCCGCCCGCCTGGCCGCGCACGACGGCGACGTGGTCATCACGCCGCACCCGCTGGAAGCCGCACGCCTGCTGGGCGTGACGGCCGCCATCGTGCAGGCCGACCGGCTGGAACATGCGCGCGAACTGGCGCAGCGTCTGGATGCCGTCGTCGTGCTGAAAGGCGCGGGCAGCGTCATCGCGCGGCCAGACGGTGAAGTGGCGCTGAATGCGACGGGCAATCCGGGCCTTGCCACGGGTGGCACGGGCGACGTGCTGGCGGGCCTCGTCGGCACCCTGCTGGGCCAGGGCTGGCCCGCCTGGGAAGCGGCGCTGGCGGCGACGTGGCTGCACGGCGCGGCGGCCGACCGGCTCGTGGCGAGCGGCGTCGGCCCGATCGGCCTCACGGCGGGCGAGCTGCCGCGTGCGATCCGTGCCGAGCTGAATGCGCTCGTGGCCGACGCCGCGCTCGCGTAGACGCTCAGACGGCCAGGCGGCCCGCGGCGATCGTCAGCGTGCGGCCGCAGCGCGCGGCCATGGCGGGATCGTGGGTGACGAGCACGAGGGTCGAGCCGCGCTCGCGATTCAGTTCGAACATCAGCTGGATGACGGCTTCGCCGGTGGCGGCATCGAGGCTGCCCGTGGGCTCGTCCGCGAACAGCAGCGGCGGTTCGGTGACGAAAGCGCGGGCCAGCGCAACACGCTGCTGCTCGCCGCCCGACAGGTACTTCGGATAGTGGCGCAGGCGGCTCGACAGCCCCACGCGGCCCAGCATCGCCTCGGCTTTTGCGCGGGCATCCGCATCGCCCCGCAATTCCAGCGGCAGCATCACGTTTTCCACCGCGTTCAGGTGCGCGAGCAGCTGGAACGACTGGAACACGAAGCCCAGCTTCGCCTTGCGGAACGCGGCGCGGCCATCCTCGTCGAGGGCGAAGATATCCGTACCGTCGAGCAGGACCTGGCCCGACGATGGCGTATCGAGGCCGGCCAGCAGGCCGAGCAACGTGGACTTGCCGGAGCCGGAAGCGCCGACGAGGGCGAGCGTCTCGGCCGGTTGCACGGTAAAATCCACCTCGTGCAGGATGGTGAGCTCGCCGCTGGCATCCGCCACGCGCTTCGACAGGCCGCGGACCTCGATGGCCGGCCTTGCCGTTCCGCTCACACTTGAACTGCCTTTTGACGCCTCGGGAATATCACGCATGCTTGCTTTACTCAGGAAATGGACGATCGCTGCCGTCGCGGTTCTTGGCATGGCCGCGGCGGGGAGCGCCTATTCTGCCCCAAAAACCGTGCTCGTGGTGGGCGACAGCCTGTCCGCCGAATACGGCCTCGCGCGCGGCACCGGCTGGGTCGCCCTGCTGGAGCAGCGCCTGAAGGCCGAGAAGATCGACGCCCGCATCGTCAACGCCAGCATCAGCGGCGAGACGACGAGCGGCGGCCGCACCCGCCTGCCTGCCCTGCTGCAGCGGCACAGGCCGGACGTCGTCGTGCTGGAACTGGGCGCGAACGACGGCCTGCGCGGCCTGCCGGTGCCGGCCGCCGCGGACAACCTGCGCACGATGATCCAGCTCGCGCAGCGGAACAGGGCTAAAGTCCTGCTCGTCGGCATGCGCATGCCGCCCAACTACGGCCGCGCCTACACGGAACGCTTCGCCGGCATGTACAAGGACCTCGCAGGCACCTACAAAGTGCCGCTGGTGCCGTTCATGCTGGACGGCGTCGCGCAGGACGCGGCCAACTTCCAGGCCGACCGCATGCACCCGCTCGCGACCGCCCACCCGACCATCCTCAACAACATCTGGCCGCAATTCGCGCCTCTCGTCAAACGATAATGAAATACCCTGCAGTCCTCGGCGTCGACGACGTCCTGCCCGTGCTCGACCAGTTCGACACCATCATCGACGCGCGCAGCGAGTCCGAGTTCGCGCTCGACCGCATCCCGGGCGCCATCAACTGTCCCACGCTGGACGACGCGCAGCGCGTCCTCGTCGGCACCACGTACAAGCAGGTCGGCGCCTTCGAGGCGAAGAAGATCGGCGCCCCGCTCGTCGCGCAGAACATCGCGCGCCACATCGAGACGCTGTTCGCCGCCAAGCCGAAGGACTGGAAGCCGCTCGTCTACTGCTGGCGCGGCGGCAACCGCAGCGGCTCGATGGCGCTCATTTTCGCCAAGATCGGCTGGCCCGTCGTGCAGCTCGACGGCGGCTACAAGGCCTATCGCGCCTACGTCGCGGCCGCGCTGGAAAACCCGCCTCCGCTCGATTTCCGCGTCATCTGCGGCACGACGGGCAGCGGCAAGAGCCGCCTGCTCGAAACGCTGGACGCCATCGGCGCGCAGGTGCTCGACCTGGAGCGCCTCGCCGCGCACCGCGGCTCCGTCCTCGGCCACCTGCCGGGCGAGCCGCAGCCGAGCCAGAAGATGTTCGAGACGCGCATCTGGGACAAGTTGCGCCGCTTCGATCCGTCGCGGCCCGTGTTCGTGGAATCGGAGAGCAAGAAGGTGGGCAACCTGCGCGTGCCGGAAGCGGTCATGGAACGCATGCGCGCCTCACCCTGCATTTCGCTCCAGCTGGGCCGTTCCCTCCGCGTGCAGTTGCTGATGGAAGACTACCACCACTTCTGCGCCGACCCCGGCGCGCTGAATGCGCAGCTCGACCATCTGGTGCAGCTGCACGGCTGCGCGCGCATCGAAACGTGGCAGCAGATGGCCAATACGGGACAGATGCCGGAACTTGTGGATCAACTGCTCGTCGAGCACTACGACCCGGCCTACCTGCGCTCGATCGACCGGAACTTCGTGCAGTACCCGAAGGCGGAGACGCTGACCCTGCCGGGCATCTCGAAGGACGACTTCATCGCGGCGGCGCGGCACCTCCATACCCAGGGCGGGCACACCGTGCCCACGCGCTCGACGGACATAGGCGCCCTCGAGATGCCGGACGACCGTCCGGTCGGTTGAACGCGTGGGCGGGGGGGGCGCCCAACCTGCCCGCAACGCGGCATTCGCCGCGACGCCCCACCGCATTCATTCCGCCGCCAGATAACCCTGTGACGCGGCCTTGTCCTGGTCCTGGAACACGGCCATCGCCGTCGCCATGCGCCGGAAGCCGTAGCGCGCATAGAACCCCTCCTTGCCGGGCACCGAATACAGGATGATCTTCGCGTGCCCGCGCGACAGCTCGACCAGGTGCGCGATCAGCGCGTCGCCCAGGCCGCGTCCCTGGTGGCTGGGCAGGATCGCCACGTCGCAGATGTAGGAACAGTCGAGGCCGTCGGCCAGCGCGCGTCCGGCCGCGACCAGCACGCCGTCCTCGTAGCCGAACCGGCGGAACATGCTGTTCGTGAACACGGTTTTCAGGCGCTCCGGCGACTTGTTCCCGAGCGGCGCCTTGCGGTACAGCTCGGAAAGCTCGTTCCAATCGATAGCGTCGAGCGTATCAGTCCAGGTCACGGTCATGGTTGTCCTTGCGTTGTGGATCGAATCGCGATTGTAGCGGTGTCGCAAAGAAAAAGCCCGGTCCGCTCGCGCGGCCGGGCTGTCGAGGACGCGTCCGGATTTACTCGGACTTCGCGCCGAGATCGGCAGGCTTGACGTTGATCTTCGCCTTCGCCTTGTGCTTCAGCGCTTCGACGAAGCCATAGGTCTCGGCATTGCCGACGGCGCGGCCGATCTGTTCCGCTTCCTGCTTGCGGCGCGCCACGTCCGGCTGGGCCGGCTGGCTTACCTTGTTGATGCGGTAGACGCCATAACCCACGCCCGGGATGTCGACGCCGACATAGGCCGGCAGCTTGCTCGCGTCCGCCTTCAGCACGGCGACCGCGGCCGTTTCGTTGATCGTCGGCTGCTTCGTGCGCGCCACGATCTTCGCTTCGCCGAAGCCGGCGGTATCGCCCGATGCCTTGGCGGCGGCCAGTTTCGCTTCGCCGGCCTGGCGTGCCAGCTTGGCCGCTTCTTCCTGCGTCACGCGCTGGCGGATGGCGGCTTCGACGTCGGCCAGCGGACGCTTGGTCGTCGGCTTGAATTCCACGACGCGGCCTGCGACCAGCGTACCCGGCGCCACTTCGACGGCGTCCGTGTTGCGCTTGTTCTTCACCGCGTCGCTGCCGAAGATCGCTTCCAGGAACTTCGGATTGTTGACCGGCGACGGGCCCAGGGCCGGGTTCGGCGCGCGGGTCAGGCCTTCGGCGGTCTGGATCGTCAGGCCCAGCTTGTCGGCGACCGGCTTCAGGCTGTCCGACTGCTCGTACACGGTGTTGCGGAAGGTTTCCGCCAGCTCGGTGTACTTGGCCGACATCTTCGCCTTCTTGAGCTCGGCAGCGATCTCCGGCTTCGCCTCTTCCAGCGACTTCTGGGTTTCCGGCACGATCTTCGTGATCTTGATGATGTGGTAGCCGAATTCCGAACGGACGAGTCCGCTGACTTCGCCTTCCTTCAGGCCGTAGATCGCGTCTTCGACGGGCTTGACGAACACGCCCTTCTGCACGACGCCCAGGTCGCCGCCCAGCTCGGCCGAGCCCGGATCCTGCGATTGCGCCTTGGCGATCTTCGCGAAGTCGTTCGGGTTCTTGCGCACGTCATCCAGGATCGCCTGCGCCTTGGCCTTCGCGGCGGCGTCCTCGGCGGCCGAGGCGCCCTTCTTCACGTTGATCAGGATGTGGCTGGCGGTGCGCTTTTCCGGCGTGGTGAAGCGCGCCTTGTTCTTGTTGTACGCGTCGGCGATTTCGGCGTCGGACACGTTGACCTGCTTCTCGACGGCGGACGCATCGAACACGACGTACTCGGCCTTGACGGATTCCGGCACCTGGAACAGCGCCGCATTCTTGTCGTAATAAGCCTTGACCATGTCATCCGTGACCTTGACCTGCGAAACGTAGTTCGCCGCCGGGAACAACTGCTCCTGCACTTCGCGCTCTTCGTCGTTGATGTCCGACAGGCGGTTGGCGACGGTACGCGGTGCGAACGCGGTCTGCTGCACGGAACCGACGAGCTGCTGCACGGCCAGGTCGTGGCGCATGCGCTGGTCGAACATCTCCGGCGTCATGCCCTGCGCGGCCAGCGCGGCCTTGTAGCGGTCCATGTCGAACGTGCCGTCTTCCTTGCGGAACGCCTGGATCTCGAGGATCGCCTTCTGCAGCGCGGCGTCGCTCACCGTCAGGTGGTTGCGGACGATCTCGGCGTTGATGGCGCGCTCGGCCACGAGCTGGTCGAGCACGGCCTGCTTCGCTTCCGGCGTCTCGAACAGTTTCTGGTCGAACTGCTCGCCCATCATCTGGCGGGCCTGGTCCAGCTGGCGGCGCTGGGCGGCTTCCCACTCCTGCTGGGTGATCTTCTTCCCGTCCACGGTCGCCACACCATCGTTGCTGCCGCGTTCGTTGTAGCTGCTGACGCCGACCAGAACGAACGACGGAACGATCAGCAGCAGCAGGAAGAACTGCATCAGGCGCTGGTGAGTACGGATAAATTCAAACATGGTCAGCCAATCAAGGTTGAAAATGCGTTATCGAAAAACTTAAAAAAAAAGGCGAACCTAGGTTCGCCTCTCTTTCAGTATCTGGCGGAGCGGACGGGACTCGAACCCGCGACCCCCGGCGTGACAGGCCGGTATTCTAACCAACTGAACTACCGCTCCAGATTCTTTTGCATTTCGGTGACGGAGCGGACGGGGCTCGCCGACGTTCCGCCGGCCGCGGAATCGCTTGCAAGCGATTCCCTTCGATCCCTAAACCGTGTTGCCCGCAGGGGCAACACTACGTCTGCTAAACCGTGGCGGAGCGGACGGGGCTCGAACCCGCGACCCCCGGCGTGACAGGCCGGTATTCTAACCAACTGAACTACCGCTCCACGAAATACTGGGTACTACTCGACTGACTGGAATCCAGCAGCGTCCTGCTGCGTGTCAGCGCAGCGGAGGCATTAGTTTACTGCATCTTTCAGTGCTTTACCAGCCTTAAATTTCGGGACCTTGGCCGCCTTGATCTTGATGGCTTCCTTCGTGCGCGGATCGCGGCCCGTGCGTGCGGCGCGCTCGCCGACGGTGAACGTGCCGAAGCCGACCAGCGTCACGCTGTCGTTGTTCTTCAACGTGTTGGTCACAGCGTCGATCATGGCATCGAGGGCGCGTGCCGCGGAAGCTTTGGTCAGGTCCGCAGACTTCGCGATTTCTTCGATCAGTTCAGTTTTGTTCACTTTCTTCCCTCGTTGTGCGTTCTGGACACGGTCTGCACGACCGGGTCGGATTGACCGTCGGCAAAAACCGCAAGGGCGTATTAAACAAGCCGACAATGCGTTGTGTCAAGTAACGCACGAGCAACTGCGCGACATAAAAAAACGGCACCCGAAGGTGCCGCATGTCACGCTGCCCAGCAGGCTCAGTGCTTGACGACGCCGCCCTGGCCGTCGCTCGTGGCGGTCGTCACCGACGACGAGGACGCCGCTACCGCCGGCACGTCGACGATCGGTTCCGGCTGGCGTTCCAGTGCCACTTCCAGCACTTTCTCGATCCAGCGCACCGGCACGATCTCGAGCTTGTTCTTGACGTTGTCAGGAATGTCCGCGAGATCCTTCACGTTCTGCTCGGGGATCAGCACGGTCTTGATGCCGCCGCGCTGGGCCGCCAGCAGCTTTTCCTTCAGGCCGCCGATCGGCAGGACTTCGCCGCGCAACGTGATCTCGCCCGTCATCGCCACATCGGCGCGAACCGGGATGCCCGTGAACACCGACACCAGCGCCGTCGTCAGGCCGATACCGGCGGACGGACCGTCCTTCGGCGTCGCGCCTTCCGGCAAGTGAACGTGGATGTCGGTCTTCTCGAACACCTCGTTCTTGATGCCCAGGCGCGCCGCACGGCTGCGGACCACGGTGCGCGCGGCTTCGATCGATTCCTTCATCACGTCGCCCAGCGTACCGGTACGGATGACGGCACCTTTACCCGGCACCTGCACGGCTTCGATCGTCAGCAGGTCGCCGCCGACTTCCGTCCACGCGAGGCCCGACACCTGGCCGATCTGGTTTTCCTTCTCGGCCACGCCGAAGTCGTAACGGCGGACACCCAGGAATTTATCCAGGTTCTTCGACGACACGATCACGCGCTTGCTGTCCTTCTTGAGCAACAGCATCTTGACGACCTTGCGGCAGATCTTCGAGATTTCGCGCTCGACCGAACGCACACCGGCTTCGCGGGTGTAGTAGCGGATGATGTCGCGGATCGCCGCCTCGTCGACCTTGATCTCTTCATCCTTCAGGCCGTTCGCCTTGATCTGCTTCGGCAGCAGGTAGCGCTGCGCGATACTCGTCTTCTCGTCCTCGGTGTAACCCGACAGGCGGATCACTTCCATACGGTCCAGCAGGGCCGGCGGGATGTTGAACGAGTTCGACGTCGCCACGAACATCACGTCCGACAGGTCGAAGTCCACCTCGACGTAGTGGTCCGAGAACGTGTGGTTCTGCGCCGGATCCAGCACTTCGAGCAGGGCCGACGACGGGTCGCCGCGGAAGTCCGCGCCCATCTTGTCGATTTCGTCCAGCAGGAACAGCGGGTTGCGGACGCCGACCTTCGCCAGCGACTGCAGCACCTTGCCCGGCATCGAGCCGATATAGGTACGGCGGTGGCCGCGGATCTCGGCTTCGTCACGGACGCCGCCCAGTGCCATGCGGACATACTTGCGGTTCGTCGCGCGGGCGATCGATTCGCCCAGCGACGTTTTACCGACGCCCGGAGGGCCGACGAAGCACAGGATCGGCGCCTTCAGCTTGTCGACGCGCTGTTGCACCGCGAGGTATTCGAGGATGCGTTCCTTGATCTTGTCGAGGCCGTAGTGGTCGGCTTCCAGGACTTCCTGGGCCTTTTCCAGGTCGATCGTGACCTTGGATTTCTTTTTCCACGGCAGCGACACGAGCGTGTCGATGTAATTGCGCACGACGGTGGCTTCGGCCGACATCGGCGACATCAGCTTGAGCTTCTTGATCTCGGCCTGGGCTTTGTCCATGGCCTCCTTCGGCATCTTGGCGGCGATGACCTTCTTCTCGAGTTCCTCGATGTCGGCACCCTCTTCGCCTTCGCCCAGTTCCTTCTGGATGGCCTTGACCTGTTCGTTCAGGTAGTACTCGCGCTGCGATTTCTCCATCTGGCGCTTGACGCGGCCGCGGATGCGCTTTTCGACCTGCAGGATGTCGAGCTCGCCCTCAAGCTGGCCGAGCAGGTGCTCCAGGCGCTTGGCGACGTTGAAGATTTCCAGGATGACCTGTTTCTGCTCGAGTTTCAGCGGCAGGTGGGCCGCGACGGTGTCGGCCAGGCGGCCGGCGTCGTCGATACCGGCCAGCGAAGCCAGGATCTCGGGCGGGATCTTCTTGTTCAGTTTGACGTACTGGTCGAACTGCTGGACGATCGCGCGGCGCATTGCCTCGACTTCGGAGTCGTCGCCGATTTCCGAATTGATCGGAGTCAGGTCGGCGATGAAATGGCTCGGCCCGTCGTTGATGTGATTGATGCGTGCACGCTGCGCGCCTTCGACCAACACCTTCACGGTGCCGTCCGGCAGCTTCAGCATTTGCAGAATATTGGCCACGCAGCCGATCTCGTAGATGTCTGCGGCGGAGGGTTCGTCCTTGGCAGCGGCCTTTTGGGCGGCGAGCATGATGCTCTTACCCTGTTCCATGGCAGCCTCGAGCGCCTTGATGGATTTCGGGCGGCCAACGAACAGCGGTATCACCATATGCGGGAACACCACCACGTCGCGCAGGGGCAGCAGGGGCAGCGTCATTTGCTCGGTCAATTTGGAAGTTGTCATGGCATACCTTATAGAAAGCGTGTAGACGATGTGGGAGCACACTGTCGAAACACAATACCGGCCCGGAAATATTTTCTACAAGTAAAAAAACTTTAACTTGATACGAATAATAGCCGTTTCTACAAAAGTCCTGAATTCAAATAAAAAAGCCACTTCACAGCATCGGCCGCGAGTGGCTTTTCGATTGAAGCCGTCTTTTGTTGAGATTGATTGTACCGTCTCAACTCAGCGATTCAATACCTTTGTTGTGTTTGCGCCCGGAAATTTTTCAGCTTGGTTCAATTTTCGCCTGCAGCCTTCGGCGATTCGCTGTAAATCAGCAAAGGTTTCGCGCCATTCGTGATCGTATTTTCATCGATGACGACTTTCACGACATTTTGCTGGCTCGGCAATTCATACATCACGTCGAGCAGAGCGTGTTCCAGGATCGAACGGAGGCCACGTGCGCCGGTCTTGCGCGCCAATGCCTTCTTGGCAATCGCGTGCAGGGCCGCCGGGCGGATTTCCAGTTCGGCGCCTTCCATATCCAGCAGTTTCGAATACTGCTTGATGAGGGCGTTTTTCGGTTCGACCAGAATCTGGATCAAAGCCTCTTCCGTGAGCTCGCTCAGGGTAGCTACGACAGGCAGACGGCCGACAAGTTCCGGAATCAGGCCGAACTTGATCAGGTCTTCCGGTTCCGCTTCCAGCAGGATATCGCTGACGGAACGCTGCGTCTGGCTCTTGACGCTGGCCGCGAAGCCGATGCCGCTCTTTTCCGAACGGTTCTGGATGATCTTGTCCAGGCCGTCGAATGCGCCGCCGCAGATGAACATGATGTTCGTCGTGTCGATCTGTACGAAATCCTGGTTCGGATGCTTGCGGCCGCCCTGCGGGGGCACCGACGCCATCGTGCCTTCGATCAGCTTCAGCAGCGCCTGCTGCACGCCCTCGCCCGACACGTCGCGGGTGATGGACGGGTTGTCGGACTTGCGCGAAATCTTGTCGATCTCGTCGATGTAGACGATGCCGCGCTGGGCTTTCTCGACTTCGTAGTTGCAGCTCTGCAGCAGCTTCTGGATGATGTTCTCGACGTCCTCGCCGACATAGCCGGCTTCCGTCAGCGTGGTCGCGTCGGCGATCACGAACGGGACGTTCAGCATGCGCGCCAGGGTCTGGGCCAGCAGGGTTTTACCGGAACCGGTCGGGCCGACGAGCAGGATGTTGCTCTTGGCCAGTTCGACGTCGTCCTTCTTGCCCAGGTGCTTCAGGCGCTTGTAATGGTTGTAGACCGCCACCGACAGGATGCGCTTCGCCGTTTGCTGGCCGATGACATATTGATCGAGCAGTTCGGCGATCTCGTGCGGAGTCGGCAGGTCGGACTTGGCGCCCGCCACCGATTCGACGTTCGAGGTCTCGTCGCGGATGATGTCATTGCACAGGTCAATACACTCGTCGCAGATGAAGACCGAAGGTCCAGCGATGAGCTTCTTGACCTCGTGCTGGCTCTTGCCGCAGAACGAGCAGTACAGGAGTTTTTCGCCGCTAGAGGATTTTTTGTCTGACATGGGGCAGGTTTCAGTTGAATTGCTATGAATATAACGCTAATACGAGGGCGCAACAAGTGCGCACGACACCATGCTACCCGATTTGAAAACAAAACGCCCGAAGCGCTGTCGCGTCCGGGCGTATTTGAGCAACAGTTGTCGAGTGCACCAAGCGATCTCGAAAACCGCGCGGTGTACCCTCAGCCGCGGTTCGTCAGAACCTTGTCGATGAGACCATATTCCACGGCCTCTTCGCTCGACATGAAGCGGTCGCGATCGGTATCCTTGTGGATCTGTTCGATCGTCTGGCCGGTGTTGTCCGCCATGATGCGGGCCAGGCGTTCGCGCAGGTACAGGATTTCCTTGGCCTGGATCTCGATGTCCGACGCCATGCCCTGCGAGCCACCGGACGGCTGGTGGATCATGACACGCGAGTTCGGCAGCGAGAAGCGCTTGCCCTTGGCGCCGGCGGCCAGCAGGAACGCGCCCATCGAGGCGGCCAGGCCGGTGCACAGCGTCGACACGTCGGGCTTGATGAAGTTCATCGTGTCGAAAATGGCGAGGCCAGCCGACACGGAACCACCCGGCGAGTTGATGTACAGCGAGATGTCCTTGTCCGGATTCTCGCTTTCCAGGAACAGCAGCTGGGCCACGATGAGGTTGGCCATCTGGTCGTTGACAGGGCCGACCAGGAAAATGACGCGCTCCTTCAGCAGGCGCGAGTAGATGTCGTAGGCGCGCTCGCCGCGGCCGCTCTGCTCGATCACCATCGGCACGAGGCCGAGGGCTTGGGTATCCAATGCCGGATTACGATTCATACCTGTCAATTCCTTTGTAAAAGTTACGAAGCCGCACTATCTCAGACTTCTCTCAAGAACGTCGTACGGCTTCATCAAGGAAGTTAAGCCTGTGCAGCGCTTCCCATCAGCTCGTCAAAGGCGATGTCCTTGGTCGTCACCTTTGCCTTGCCGAGCACATAGTTAACGACGTTTTCTTCCAATACAAGAGCTTCCACTTCGCCCAGGCGACGACGGTCGCTGTAGTAGTACTTCAGGACTTCCTTCGGATCTTCGTAGCTCTGCGAGAAGTCTTCGATCTGGGCCTTCACCTGCTCTTGCGTGGCTTGCAGGTTGTTCTCCGAGACCAGCTGCGACAGGATCAGGCCCAGGCGCACGCGGCGCTCGGCCTTGGTGGCGAACAGGTCGGCCGGGAATGGCAGGCTCTGCACGTCCATGCCGCGCTGGGCCATGTCCTGGCGGGTCTGCTCGGCCAGGCGCTGCGAATCCTGCTCGATCATGACCTTCGGCACGTCCATTTCGGTGTGCTTGACCAGGGCGTCCATCACGGCTTCCTTGTTGCGGGCCTTGATGCGGGCGTTGACTTCACGCTCCAGGTTGACCTTGATGTCTTCGCGCATTTTCTCGATGCTGCCATCTTCGATGCCCAGCGTCTTGGCGAACTCGGCGTCGACTTCCGGCAGGTGCGCCCATTCCAGCTTCTTCAGCGTGATGGTGAACTCGGCGGTTTTACCGGCCACGTCCTTGCCATGGTAGTCTTCCGGGAAGGCCAGCGGGAAGGTCTTCGACTCGCCCACTTTCAGGCCGACGGTCGCGGCTTCGAATTCCGGCAGCATGCGGCCTTCGCCCAGCACGAATGCATAGTCTTCGGCTTTGCCGCCCGGGAATTCAACGCCGTCGATGACGCCGACGAAGTCGACGGTCACGCGGTCGCCGTTCGCTGCGACCGGCTCGCCGCCATCACCGTGCTCACCGGCTTCGCCCTTGGTGTGGTAGTGCACGCGCTGCTTGCGCAGGATGTCGATGGTCTTGTCGATCTCGGCATCGGTCACGTCGGTCTTGACGGTCTCGATCTCGATCCCCTCCAGGCCCGGCAGCGACACTTCCGGATAGACTTCGAAGGTCGCGTCGAAGGCCAGCATGCCTTCCGGTGCGTCCTGCTTCGGCTCGATTTTCGGCATGCCGGCAACGCGCAGCTGCGCTTCGTCCGCGGCACTGCTGAACGCCTGACCGACTTTGTCGTTCAGCACGTCGGACTCGATCTGGTAGCCGTACTGCGCAGCGACCATCTTCAGCGGCACCTTGCCCGGACGGAAGCCCGGAGCACGAGCGGTCTTGGCCTGCTTCTTGAGGCGCTTTTCAACTTCCGTACGTACGTCGCTCAGCGGAAAAGAGATCGTCAAGCGACGCTCGAGTTTACCCAGGTTTTCGACTGCAGTTGCCATTGTAAAAATCGTCCAAAAAAATAATTGTTCGTGGTGCGAGGAAGGGGACTCGAACCCCTACACCATTGCTGGCGTCAGGACCTAAACCTGGTGCGTCTACCAATTTCGCCATCCTCGCGCAGGATTGCTGATCTTGCCACAAAAACAAAGGGCGCCCGACAATGAAACCGGCCGCCCTGAATCCAATGTCTAGGGGCTACAACTTCAACCCGATATTTTACTGGATTTTCTGACACCATTGGGCAGATTTTAAATCGTATCAAATCGCCCGATATTTCAAGGATTTACGACCGCCTCCCGGGTGTGCACCGGCCGCTTTACCCGGAACCATGCGGCATACAGCGCCGGCAGGAACAACAGCGTGAGCGCCGTGGCGACCAATAATCCGCCCATGATCGCGATCGCCATCGGGCCCCAGAACACGGAACGGGACAGCGGGATCATCGCCAGCGCCGCCGCGGCGGCCGTCAGCAGGATCGGCCGGCACCGCCGCACCGCGCTTTCCACGATCGCTTCCCACGCCGGGTGCCCGGCCGCGATGTCCTTTTCGATCTGGTCGACGAGGATCACGGAATTGCGCACCACCATGCCGAACAGCGCGATCACGCCAAGGTTGGCCACGAAGCCGAACGGCGCATTGAACAGCAGCAGCCCCATCGCGGCACCCGCGATGCCCAGCGGCCCGGTGAGGAAGACCATCACGGACCGCGAGAAGCTGTGCAGCTGCAGCATCAGCAGGGTGAACACGATGAACAGCACCAGCGGGACGTTCGCCGAGATCGAGTCTTCCGCCGTCGAACTGTTCGCGGCCGCGCCTTCCAGCTTGATCCGGTAGCCGGCCGGCAGCTTCGCGCGCAGCGCGTCCAGTTTCGCATTGACCTGGTCGGACACGGTCGGTCCCTGCACGCCTTCGACGACGTCCGACTGGACCATGATCGCCCACTCGCGCCCGTAGCGCTGCACGACACCCGGTTCCCACACGAATTCGATGCGCGCCAGCTGCGACAGCGGCACGGCCCTGCCGGACGGCGTCGGCACGTTCGTGTTGGCGAGCACGGACATGTTCGAGCGCTCGTCCAGCGGCTGGCGCACGACGATGTCGATCAGTCGGTTGCTTTCCCGGAACTGGCCCACCGTCGTTCCCGACAGGAGGGTCGCGATCGTGCGGCGCACGGTCTGCGACGTGACGCCCAGCGCGCGCATCTTGTCCTGGTCCAGTTCCAGCCGCAGCACTTTCACGGACTCGTTCCAGTTGTCGTTCACGCCCACCGTGTTCGGGTTGGCGATCATGATCTCCTTCACCTGGTCGGCGACCTTGCGCACGACGCCGATGTCCGGCCCCATCACCTGGAACTGCACCGGGTACGGCACCGGCGGCCCGTTCGGCAGCAGTTTGACGCGGCCGCGCACTTCGGGGAAGTCCGACTTGAACCTGTCCTCGATCTTGCGCTTGAGGGCATCGCGCTGATGGACGTTCTTCGGCAGCACGACGAATTGCGACACGTTCGACGCCGGGAAGATCTGGTCCAGCGGCAGGTAGAAGCGCGGGCTGCCCGTGCCGATGTACGACGTCACGCTGTCCGTCTCCGGCTGCGCGCGGGCAAAGGCTTCGAATTTCTTGGCCAGCGCCTCGTTGACGGCGAAGCTCGTCCCTTCCGGCGCCCACATCTCGACCATCAGTTCGGGGCGGCTCGAATCGGGGAAGAACTGCTTCTCGATGAACTTGAAGCCGAACACGCCCAGGAAGAACACGGCGAGCGACAGCACGATCGTCGTCTTGCGCCATTCCACGCAGCGGTCGACGAGACGGCGGAAGCGCTGGTACATCGGCGTGTCGAACACGTCGTGGTGCCCGTCGCCGTGAGGTTTTACCCGCAGGAGGATGAAACCGATGTAGGGCGTGAACGTGACGGCGACGACCCACGACACGAGCAGCGCGATCGCGTTCACGGAAAACATCGAGAACGTGTACTCGCCGGCCGCCGATTTCGCGAGGCCGATCGGCAGGAAGCCGGCCGCCGTGATCAGCGTGCCGGTCAGCATGGGGAACGCGGTCGACGTGTACGCGAACGTGGCCGCGTCGAAGCGCGACATGCCCTCGTCCATCTTCCGCACCATCATCTCCACGGCGATGATGGCGTCGTCCACGAGCAGGCCCAGCGCGATGATCAGCGCACCCAGCGAGATCTTGTGCAGCGAAATGTCGAACACGCGCATGAACAGGAACGTAATGGCCAGCACGAGGGGAATCGTCAGCGCGACGACGAGGCCGGGGCGCACGTCGAGGCGCAGCTTCGGCTTCGTGTGCAGGCCGAGCGCGACGAACGACACGACCAGAACGACGACGACGGCCTCGATCAGGCTGTGCATGAATTCGCTGACGGACGCCGTGACGGCGGCGGGCTGGTTCGACACGCGCTCCAGTTCGATGCCGACGGGGAGCTGGCTGCGGATGCGTTCGACCGTCTGTTCCAGGCCCTTGCCCAGCTCGATGATATTGCCGCCCTTCTCCATCGACACGCCCAGGCCGATCACGTCCTTGCCGTTGAAGCGCATCTTGTCGTGCGGCGGATCCTCGTACGCGCGCTCGACTCTTGCGAAATCGCCGAGGCGGAACGTCGTGTTCCCCGCGCGCAGGCTCAGGTCCTCGAGCTGCTTGACGGTCTTCAGGCCGCCGGTAACGCGCACCTGCAGGTTTTCCAGCGGCGTCACGAGCACGCCGGCCGACTCGATGCCGTTCTGCGTGGCGATCTGGTTCACGATCTGCTCGAACGGGATGCCCAGCTGCGCGAACTTCTGCTGCGAGAACAGGATGTTGACTTTTTCCTGCTGCACGCCGAACTGCTCGACCTTCGACACGAGCGGCACGGCGAGCAGCTGCTGGCGCACGAAATCGGCGTAGTCGCGCATCTCGGCATAGGTAAATCCGTCGCCCGACAGCGCGAAGATGGAGCCGTACGTGTCGCCGAATTCGTCGTTGAAGAACGGCCCGATCACGCCGGGCGGCAGGGTCCCCGCGATGTCGCCGACTTTCTTGCGCACCTGGTACCACACGCCCTGCACCTCCGCCGGCGGCGTGGATTCCTTCAGTTCGATGATGATCGTCGTCTCGCCCGGCTTGGAAAAGCTGCGCAGCTTGTCGATGTGCGGCGTCTCCTGCAGCTTCTGTTCGAGCTTGTCCGCCACCTGCTGGGCCATCTGCACGGACGTGGCGCCGGGCCAGTACGCGGTCATGACCATCACGCGGAAGGTGAACGGCGGGTCCTCGTCCTGGCCCAGTTCGCCGTAGCTGATGATGCCGCCGATGAGCAGCGCGGCGATCAGGTAGCGGGTCAGCGGGATGTTTTCCAGCGCCCAGCGCGACAGGTTGAAGCCTCTCATTTCAAAACCTCCTGAGGGCCCCCGACCGGTGAAACCTCCTGAGGGCCCCCGACCGGTGCCCCCCGGGCACCGGTCGCTTCCGCCTCCGCATCGCCGCGGCGCGCGACGTCCGCGGTCAGCACCTTCACTTTCTGGCCTGGCTTCAGCAGATGCACGCCGGCCGTGACGACCGTCTGGCCCGGCTTCACGCCGCCCGCGAGCACCACGTCGTTGCCGGACACGCCGCCGACCTGCACGGGCACGAGGTGTACGGCGCCGTTCTCGATTACCCACACCGACGTCGCGCCCTTGTTCTGGTACAGCGCGGACAGCGGCACCTTGATCGCGGTACCCGTGTTCGCATGCGCCAGCTGGACGACGGCGGTCATGCCGAGGCGGATGTCTTCCTGCGCCGGGATCGCCACTTTCACGGTGTACGTGCGCGTGGCGGGATCGGCCACCGGCGCCACTTCGCGGATCTTGCCCGGAATGCCGCGGTCCGGATCCGCCCACAGCCGGACCTTTACCGTGCTCACCTTGCGCAGCTCGTCGACCTGGTCTTCCGGCACGCCGATCACCACTTCCTTCTCGTCCGTCCGCGCCACGCGCACGACCGGGGTGCCGGCCTGCACGACCTGGCCCACTTCCGCATCGATGCCCGTCACGACGCCGTCCGTGTCGGAAACGAGGTTCGCATAACCCGTCTGGTTGGCCTGCTCGCTCGACGCGGCGCGCGCCGCCTCCACGTTCGCCTGCGCCGAGCGTGCGGCCGCCACTTTCTGGTCGAGCACCGCCTGGCTGACGAAGCTCTGGCCGCGCAGGTCCTGGTAGCGCTTCAGGTCCGCGCGCGCCAGCTCGTACGTCGTTTGCGCCGCGCGCAGGTTCGCCTGGGCCTGGGCCTGCCCGAGCCGGAGGTCCTGCGGATCGAGCTGCATCAGCACCTGGCCGCGCTTGACGACCGTGCCCACGTCCACCTTGCGGGCGCTGATCTTGCCCCCGACGCGGAAACCGAGGCGGGATTCGTAACGGGGCCGGACGTCGCCGGAAAACTCCGCCGACGAACCGACCGTGCCCGTCGCGAGCGTGAGGGCACGCACGGGGCGTACGTCTTCGGCGGGGGTGTCGTTACGGGAGCAGCCTGCCAGCGATACGGCGGCCAGGACCAGGGTCAAAGGAACGGCGAACGAAAAAGCACGCATTGTTTTCCTCATGGTGGCCCGGCCGGGACGGCGAGGCACTGTCGTGGATTTAGCCTAGCAATTATAATCATGCAATTATCGCCAGTAAATGACTTTAGAGTCAGCAATCTACAGAGTCGCATGGCCGTCGACCATTACGAAAACTTCCCTGTCGCGTCGATCCTCCTCCCCCGCCGCCTCGTGCCCGCGGTGGAGGCGATCTATGCGTTCGCCCGCAGCGCCGACGACCTCGCCGACGAGGGCGACGCCACCCCGGCCGAACGCCTGGCCGCCCTGCAGGCGTACGAGGCGGCGCTGGACGCCATCGCGGCCGGCAAGCCCCCGGCCGAGCCCATGTTCCAGCGCCTCGCCGCCGTGCTGGCGGAATACAGGCTGCCCCTGCAGCCGCTGCGCGACCTGCTCTCGGCCTTCAAGCAGGACGTCGTCACGACGCGCTACCCGGATTTCCCGCACCTGCTGGATTACTGCCGGCGCTCCGCCGATCCGGTCGGGCGCCTGATGCTGGGGCTGTACGGCGTGGACGACGCGACGAGCCTGCGCGAGTCGGACGCCGTCTGCACGTCGCTCCAGTTGATCAACTTCTGGCAGGACGTCGCCATCGACATCGCCAAGGGCCGCATTTACCTGCCCCTGGACGATCTCGTTCGCTTCGGCGTGACCCAGGACGTCATCGAGGAGGGCCGCATGAACCCCGCCTGGCGTGCGCTGATGCGCTTCGAGGTGGACCGGGCGCGCGCACTGATGCTGGAAGGCGCGCCGCTCGCCACCCGCCTGCCGGGCCGCATCGGCTGGGAGTTGCGCATGGTCGTCCAGGGCGGCATGCGCATCCTGGAAGCGATCGAACGCGTGGATTACGACGTGTTCCGGCGCCGTCCGCGCCTGAAACGCCTCGACTGGCTCACGGTAGGCTGGCGCGCACTACGTATGTAACGCCTCATCGGCTAAGATAGCGGACTTGCTCCGCGCAATAACAACCTAATTATGTCCCCCGACGAATACTGCCAACAAAAGACCGCGCAAAGCGGCTCCAGCTTCTACTACAGCTTCCTGTTCCTGCCGCCCGAGCGGCGCCGGGCGATCACGGCGCTGTACGCGTTCTGCCGGGAAGTCGACGACACGGTCGACGAAGCCACCGACCAGTCGGTCGCGCGCATCAAGCTGGCATGGTGGCGCAACGAGGTCGCGCAGATGTATTCGGGCACGCCCACGCATCCCGTGATGCTGGCGCTGAAGCCGCACATCCAGCCGTACGACCTGAAACAGGAACACCTGCAGGCCATCATCGACGGCATGGAAATGGACCTCGACCAGTCGCGCTACCTCGACTACCCGAACCTGAAGAAATACTGCTGGCACGTGGCGGGCGTCGTCGGGATCCTGTCGGCCAGCATCTTCGGGGTGACCAATCCGCAGACCTTGAAGTACGCGGAGACGCTGGGTCTCGCGTTCCAGCTCACGAACATCATCCGCGACGTGGGCGAGGATGCGCGCAAGGGCCGCATCTACCTGCCGGTCAACGAACTGCAGCAGTTTGGCGTGACGGCGGCCGACCTGCTGAACGCGCGCCACAGCGAGAAGTTCGAAGCGCTGATGACATTCCAGGCCGCCCGCGCGCAACAGCTGTACGACGACGCGTTCGCGCTGCTGCCGCAGGAAGACCGGCGCGCGCAGCGCCCCGGCCTCATGATGGCCGCCATCTACCGCACGCTGCTCGACGAGATCGAGCGCGACGGCTTCCACGTCCTCACCCAGAAGATCTCCCTGACGCCGCTGCGCAAGCTGTGGCTCGCGTGGAAGACGTATGTCCGCGGCTGAGAAACGGCAGGTCGCGGTCGTCGGCGGCGGCTGGGCGGGATGCGCGGCGGCCGTCGCGCTGCTGGACGCGGGCTGCGGCGTCACCCTGTTCGAAGCCGCGCGCACGCTGGGCGGCCGCGCCCGCGCGATCGAGACGAACGGGCGCCTGCTCGACAACGGCCAGCACATCATGCTGGGCGCCTATGCGGATACGTTGCGCCTGATGCGCCGCGTGGGCGTCGACCCGAAACAGGCGTTGTTGCGGCTGCCGCTGCAGATGCGCTACCCGGCGGGCGGCGACGGCATGGACTTCGTCGCCCCGCGCCTGCCCGCGCCCCTGCACATGCTCGTCGCGCTGCTGCGCGCCCGTGGCCTGGACCGCGCCGACAAGCTGGCCCTCGCCCGCTTCACGACGACCGCGCGCTGGATGGGCTGGCAGTTGCACAACGACTGCAGCGTGGCGGAACTCCTGGTCCGCTACGACCAGACCGAACGCCTGAATCGCCTGATGTGGCGCCCGCTGTGCCTGGCGGCGCTGAACACGCCGCCGGAACGCGCGTCCGCCCAGGTCTTCCTGGCCGTGCTGCGCGACAGCCTTGGCGCAAAGCGCGCCGCGTCCGACATGCTGATTCCGCGCGTGCTGCTCGACGCCCTGTTCCCGCAAGCGGCGCGCCGCTACCTGGAAAGCCGCGGCGCCGCCGTGCACACGGGCCGCCGCATCGATGCGCTGGGCCCCGACGGCGGCACGTGGAGCGTGCACGCGGGCGCCGACGTGCAGACGTTCGACGCCGTCGTGCTGGCGGCCCCGCCGTGGCAGGCGGCGGCACTGCTGCGGCCTCTCGACGGCACCGCCGGCATCGTCTCCCGACTCGATGCGCTGGCCTATGAACCGATCGCCACCGTGTACCTGCAATACGCGGCCGGGGTCCGCCTGCCGCTGCCGTTCTGCGCGCTGGCCGACGCGCCGCATGACAACCGCTGGGGCCAGTTCGTGTTCGACCGCGGCCAGCTCGATCCCGGCCAGGACGGTCTGTTGGCCGTCGTGGTCAGCGGCGCGGATCCGGCCGGAGACATGGGCCAGGATGCGCTGGCGGCAAGCGTGGCCGCCCAACTGGCCGCTGCATTCGCGCAGCCGGGCCTCGCGACGCCGCAGTGGAGCCGCGTGATCACGGAAAAGCGCGCCACGTTCGCGTGTTCCCCCGCGCTGGACCGCCCGGCCAACGCCACGGACTTGCCCGGCCTCGCGCTGGCGGGCGACTACACGGCCTGCGACTATCCGGCCACGCTGGAGGCGGCGGTGCGCAGCGGGGTGGCCGCAGCCAATGTCATCACAGGAGTCGGACGATGAGCGGCCAGAAGCCCGCGGCCTCGAGACCGTCATCCCCGCGCAGGCGGAGGTCCAGGTTCTGCGTCCAGGGCCGACGAAATCGGGTTCCCGCCGGCGCGGGAACGACGCGCTGGGGCAGCCGGTCATCCCGCCTGATCGCACCCTGCCCCGCATTTTCCGCAGCCTGTCGCACCCCGGTGGCGCACGCCGTCCCGGATCCGTACAGTAGCAACATCGAAACGAGTGTTAGCGGAAATGCAAATGAACATCCATCTCGGCGTACGTACCCTTGCCCTGCTGGCCGTCGTGGCGGCCGCGACGATCGCCCTGGTGCACGCGGGCGAGGCCCCCGATCCGGCACTGAACGCCATGCTGTTGCTTGGCCGAAATTAATACCGCCCTGCCAGGAGTAACGATGGGCAAACTGGAATACCTCGAGGCGCTCAAGCGGGCCATGCTGGGCCTGCCACCCGACGTCCAGGCCAGGACACTGGCCTATTACGAGCAGCGCTTCGTCGACGGCGTCGCCGCCGGACGGGGCGAGCCGGACGTGGCGCGCGAGCTCGACGATCCGACGAAGATCGCCATGACCCTGCGCGCGAGCGCCCACCTGAACGCGTTCGCGGAGAAGAAGAACCCGGCGAACGGGTTCGCCGAGAAGACGAACCCGGCCAACGTGCTGCGCGTCGCCATATCCGCCGTCGGCCTGGCCATCTTCAATTTGTTCATGATCGTGCCCGCGATGGTCTACTCGGCGCTGCTGTTCGCCCTGTACGTGTGCGCGCTGACGTTCTACCTGGCCGGCATCGCGACGACGGCGAGCGGCCTGGCCGGCGCCAACGAACTCGTACTGGACTGGCCGAGCCGCTTCGTCACCATCGACGACGACGGGCGCGGGCGCCAGATGCGCATCGAGATCGGCAGCCACGGCATCAACGTCACGCAGGAACGCCCGCAGGTCGCGGACCCGCTGCCGCCCGCCGGCCCGGACGCGGAAAGCGACCGGAGCAGCCGTCTCGAACGCTCGCGCGCCATGCGCAGCGCCGAGGCGCTCGCGGACAGCACGGTGCGCATCAGCACGGAGATGGACGCGGAATCGCGCACGACGCAGACGCTGTTCGGCTTCGGCCTCGTGCTGGGCGGGATCGCGCTGTTCCTGCTGTCCCTCGTGATCACGCGCTATACCTTCATCGGCCTGAAGCGCTACCTCCAGATGAACCGTTCCCTGCTCAAGGGGAGCTGAGCCACCATGTGCGCATTACTCAAAGTGGGCTTCACCCTGCTCCTCATCGCCTTCCTGCTGATCGGCGTCTCGTACAGCATGCTGCGCGCCCACGGTACGAATGGCCCATCGAACCCGGGCGGCCGCCTGCTCACCACCGAGCGCCGCACGCTAGCCCAGCCGGTTGCCAAGGTCGACCTGTCCGGCCCCGTCAACCTGACCCTGCGCCAGGGCCCGACGCCATCGCTGGAAGTGCGGGGCGAGCAGCGCCTGCTGGCCAACATCGACACGACCGTCGACGGCGACATGCTGCACATCGGCCCGCGCGGCATCCTGCTGCGCCACCGGACGCCGATCGAGGTGACGGTCACCCTGCCGTCGCTGGAATCCCTCAGCATCAACGGCAACGGCGAGCACACCGTGAGCGGCTTCGCGGGCGACCATCTCGACGTCGCGCTCGACGGTTCCGGCCGCATGCGCTTCAACGGCCGCTACCGCGAGATCATGGCCGCGATCCACGGCAGCGGAGACATGGAACTCACGGGCGGCACGAGCGACACGGTGGATGCCGCCGTCATCGGCAGCGGCCGCCTCACGCTCGTCGGTTCGACGCGCGCGCTGCACGCGGAGCTGCGCGGGTCCGGCGACCTGGATGCACGGCACCTGCGCGCCGACGAGGTCGACCTGGCGCAGCAGGGTTCCGGCGACAGCGCCGTGTATGCGCGCAAGCGCCTGCATGCGGACCTGACCGGCAGCGGCGACGCGCGCGTCTTCGGCAATCCGGACGAACGCTCCGTCAGCCGCAACGGCAGCGCGACGGTCAGCTTCGACGACAAGGATTGACGGCTGCCGGCGGCAGCGCGCCCCGGCGATCACGCCGCGCGCTGCCCCAGCGCGATCACCGCCGCGCCGCACAGGGCCAGGGCGACGCCCGCAATATCCGTCCACGTCGGCCGCAGGCCATCGACGAGCCACAGCCATCCGAGCGCCGTGGCGATGTACACCGCACCGTACATCGCGTAGACCCGGCCGGCCGCGGCGGGATGCAGCGTCAGCAACCACACGAACATGACGAGGCTCAGCGCCGCGGGCGCGAGCAGCCAGACGCCGCCCTTGCCCGTCCACCAGAGCAGCGGCAGATAGCAGCCGACCAGTTCCGCGATCGCGGTGGCAAAGTAGAGCCCGAACGTCCGGGCCAGACCCGACCCGGCCATCATGTCCCCAGCGCCGCGCCGGCGCGCGACCCGAGCCACTCCAGCGCCGCGCGTCCGGCCGCGCGCCCGCTGCCGAAGCAGGCCGTCAACAGATAGCCGCCGGTCGGCGCTTCCCAGTCGACCATCTCGCCCGCCGCGAACACGCCCGGCAGGCCGCGCAGCATGGCGCCGTCGAGCGCGCCGAAACGCACGCCGCCCGCGCTGCTGATCGCTTCATCGATCGGGCGCGGACGTTTCAGCACGAGCGGCAACGCCTTCAGCGCCCGCGCCAGCTTGACGGGGTCCGCGTAGTCGGCCTTGCCCAGGCACTCGTGCAGCAGCCCCGATTTCACGCCCTTGATGCCGAGACGGCTCTGCAGATGGCTGGACATCGAGCGCGTGCCGCGCGGCCGCGTCACCTCGTCCAGCACGCGCCGCGGGTCATGGTCGGGCAGCAGGTCCAGCAGCACGGTCGCCTGGCCATCCTGCGCGATGCGGTCGCGGATGCCTGCCGACAGCGCATACACGAGGCTGCCCTCGACGCCGGTCGCGGTGACGACGAACTGGCCCTTGCGGAACGGGCCGCCCGCCAGCGCCAGCGCGACGGTCGTCAGCGGCGCGCCCGCGTGACGCTGCGCGAAGTGTGCCGACCAGTCGGCGTCGAAGCCGCAATTGGCCGGCACGAGGGGCGCCACGTCCACGCCGCGCGCGGCCAGCAACGGCACCCATGCGCCGTCGGACCCGAGCCGCCCCCAGCTCGCGCCGCCCAGCGCCAGCACGGTCGCGGCGCCCGTCGTCCGCACGGCCGCCTCGCCATCGGGCGTGGCGAACATCAGGGCGCCATCGCGCCAACCCGTCCAGCGGTGGCGCATGTGGAACACGACGCCCGCCTCGCGCAGCCGGTGCAGCCACGCCCGCAGCAGCGGCGCGGCCTTCATGTCGGCCGGGAACACGCGGCCGGACGTCCCCACGAACGTGTCGACGCCAAGGCCGTGGATCCATTCGCGCAACTGCGCCGGCGGGAACGCGTCCAGCCACGGCTTCACCGCATCGGCGCGGGCGCCGTAGCGTCCGACGAACGCGTCGTAGGGCTCCGCATGCGTGATGTTCATGCCGCCCTTGCCGGCCAGGAGGAACTTGCGGCCGACGGACGGCATCGCATCGTACAGGTCCACGCGCACGCCGCCCGCGGACAACACCTCGGCCGCCATCAGGCCGGCGGGGCCGCCGCCGATGACGATGGCGCGATGGGGACGGGTTTCGGTGGGCTCGGACATGGCGGCGACAGTAGACAACGGAGGCGAGCATTGTAGTCGAACGGGGGACAAAAATGGATGTAAAGGAAGCTTGACATGGCCACGAACCCGTCCTACGATGTAAAGCATACTTTACACGAGGAGGTGTGTGATGCATGAGAAACGTGTCGGCCGGGCCTACCGCAGCGATCTGTTGACGGCCATCGCCGTGTATGTCGTGCTGCTGCTCGCGTCGATCCGGTACGGCCGGCCGCTGGACGACGGGGTGCTGCGCACTGCCGCCTTGCTGTCGCCGATGATCGGTTTCTGCCTGATGATCCGTGCCATCGCCCGCCACGTGGCCCGCATCGACGAATACCAGCGCATGCGCCTGCTGGAAAGCCTGGCGCTCGCGTTCGGAATCACCGGCGCGGTCACGTTCAGCTACGGCTTCCTCGAGACGGCGGGCTTCCCGAAGCTGTCGATGTTCAGCGTGTGGATGGTGATGGGCGTCAGCTGGGGTGTCGCGAGCACCATCCTGTCGCTGCGCGCCCGCCGGGCCGTCGAATCATGAAGAACGCCATCCGCGACCTGCGCGCGACGCGCGGCTGGAGCCAGGCGCACCTGGCCGAGCTGCTGGACGTCTCGCGCCAGACCGTCATCGCCATCGAGACGGGCCGCTACGACCCCAGCCTGCCGCTGGCCTTCGCGCTCGCGAAACTGTTCGAACAACCGATCGAATCCATTTTCTTCCCCGACCAGGAGACCGCATGAACCTCGTACGCAACCAAGCACTGTTCGCCGCCATCGTCGTCACGCTGTGCATGAGCGCCGGCCACCCGAGCCGCGCCGCCGATGCGGCGCCGGAGACCAACCGCTACGCCGCCACCATCGCGCCGGCCGAGCGCTTCGAAGTGGGCGGCGTGCTGGTCGAACGCCACGGCAAGGCGGGAAACGGCGGCCGCGCGCTGATCCTGATTCCGGGCCTCGCGAGCGGCAGCTGGGTGTGGCAGGACACGATCCGCGCCTTCGCGCCGGACCACGCCGTCTACGTCCTGACCCTGCCCGGCTTCGACGGCCGCCCGCCGGCCGGCCCCGCGCCGTTCGCGGCCGCGCGCGCCGCCGTCGAGGAACTGATCGCGAGCCGCCGGCTCGACAAGCCGGTCATCGTCGGCCACAGCCTGGGCGGCATCCTCGCGCTGGCGGTCGCCGAGGACAAGCCGTCCGCGGTCGGCGGCATCGTCAGCATCGACGGCCTGCCCGTGATGCCCGGCGCGGAAGACATGACGCCACCGCAGCGCGCGCAATTCGCCGAGCGGATGCGCGCCCAGGTCGGCAACCAGCCGCCGGCGCGGTTCGCGCAACAGCAGCAGGGTTATATGCGCACGATCGGCGTGATGGACATGGCCAAAGCGGATGCGCTGGCCGGGCTGACGGCGCGCAGCGATCCGGCGTCGGTCGGCACGTGGGCCGCCGACGTCGTGACCGTCGACCTGCGCCCCGGCCTCAAGGCGATCCAGGCCCCGGTGCTGACGATCGTGCCCTACCTGGACCTGGACAGCAGCCAGCAAGGCCTCACGCCCGCCGCCAAGGCCGACTACTACCGCGCGCTGATGGAAGGCACGCCGAAACTGCAGGTGGTGACGGTCGCGCCGGCGCGCCACTTCGCGATGTTCGACCAGCCGCACGCGGTCAACGCCGCGATCCGCACCTTCCTCGACACGCTGTAAGTGCGTGCGCCGCCGTCAAGGCCGCGCTGGCATCATGACCGTCATCGATATCGGGGAGACGGCAGGATGGAGATGACATGAGCTGGGACGACGTGTGGGGCACGGTACGCGAGGAATTCACCGACATCGGCGACGGCGCGAGCATCGTGCGCATCGTCGTCCGCCTGCTGGTGGCGGTGGTGCTCGGCGGGGTGCTGGGCTGGGAGCGCGAATCCGTCGGCGCGCCCGCGGGCCTGCGCACGCACATGCTCGTGTCGCTGGGCTCCGCGCTGTTCGTCCTGATCCCGCTGCAGGCCGGCATGAAGATGGAAGACCTGTCGCGCGTGCTGCAGGGCGTCACGGCGGGCATCGGCTTCCTCGGCGCCGGCGCGATCCTCAAGCAGCGCGACCGCAACGACGTGCGCGGTCTCACGACGGCCGCCAGCATCTGGCTGACGGCGGCACTCGGCGTCGCGGCGGGCATGGGCCGCGAAGCGACGGCGCTGCTGTCCACGCTGTTCGCCCTCGTCATCCTCGCCATCCTGCGGCGCTGGTCCAAGACCTGACGGTGTAAAGATTTCCCGGTTTGCCGCCGTCGGGTACAGTGCATGGCGGCGACGCCCGCGCATCCGCACGTCGCCCATCATACAAAAAGCCCAACCGGCCAAGGAGTCCCATGCATCCCGTTCACAAGACCGCCCTCCCCATCCTGCTGCTGCTCGGCGCCGGCGCCCATGCCGCGCCGCCCACGGACGCCACGCTGCCCGCGCGCCAGGCCGACGTCGACGCCATCGTGCGCGAGATCTCGCCGCAGCGCATCCACGCCTACGTCGAAAAACTCGTGAGCTTCGGCACGCGCCACACGATGTCCGAGACCGAATCGAACACGCGCGGCATCGGCGCCGCGCGGCGCTGGATCAAGGCCGAGCTGGAACGCTGCGGCGCCGGCAGGCTGGACGTGCAGTTCCAGAGCCACGTCCACCCCGTCGCCAACCGCATCACGCGCCCGACGGAGATCGTCAACGTGGTGGCCACGCTGCCCGGCACGCAGCCGGCGTCGAAGGACCGCTACTACGTCGTCAGCGGCCATTACGATTCGCGCGTGACCGACGTGATGAACACCACGGCCGACGCGCCGGGCGCGAACGACGACGCCTCGGGCACCGCCGCCGTCATCGAGATGGCGTGCGTGATGTCGCGCCACAAGTTCGACGCGTCGCTCGTATTCATGACCGTCGCGGCGGAAGAGCAAGGCCTGTACGGCTCCGGCGACTACGCGGCGAAGGCGAAAGCGGCCGGCATGAACATCGCGGGCATGCTGAACAACGACATCATCGGCAGCTCGCACGACGAGAACGGCAAGCTGGATAATGCGGAGGTGCGCCTGTTCGCGGAAGGCGTCCCGCCAGTGAAGGAGACGACGCCGGCGCTGCGCACCCTGCTCCAGACGGGCGGCGAGAACGACTCGATCACGCGCCAGCTCGCGCGCCACGTCAAGGAGACGGGCGAGCGCTATGTCCCGAACTTCAAGGTGAACATCATCTACCGGCGCGACCGCTACCTGCGCGGCGGCGACCACAGCCCGTTCCTCGACGCCGGCTACGCGGCCGTGCGCTTCACGGAACCGCACGAGGACTTCAACCACCAGCACCAGGACCTGCGCACGGAGAACGGCAAGAAGATCGGCGACCTCGTCGAATACGTCGATCCGGACTACGTGGCCCAGGTCGCGCGCGTGAACGCGGCCTCGCTCGCGTCGCTGGCGCTGGCGCCGGCCGCGCCGCAGGACGTCAAGGTGAAGACGGCGAACCTCGACAACGGCACGGACCTCGTGTGGCAGGCGAACACGGAACCCGACCTGGCCGGCTACCGCATCGTGTGGCGCGACACGACGGCGCCGCTGTGGCAGGGATCGAAGTTCGTCGGCAACGTGACGACGTACCGCGTCGACCTGTCCAAGGACAACCTGCTGTTCGGCGTGCAGGCCGTCGACAAGGACGGCAACGTGAGCCCGGCCACGTATCCGTTCCCCGCACGCTGATCCCCGCCCCATCATGCAGGGCGCATGACACGCCCCGCATGCCCTGTCAAAAAACGCCGCCGGCCGTCTGGCGACGGATGTCACATTCGCGGCGCCGCAGCACGCCGCACTTCAGATCCGGCGCACACCTCCTCGACTCTGCCGCGCGATACTGCGCCCTTGACGGCGCCCTTGTGCAGCCTGTGTTTATGCTGCGCCGCATGGTTTTTTGGCGCAATATTTTCTTGACAAGGCCACTGCTGAGCCTATTCTTATAGGCTACAAAAAATGTAAAAAGCTCGAACGATGTGCGCCCATGGCGGTCGTCAAGAGGCGTCCACGATTCGTAAGGTAGTCCGTAATATCATCTTGGAGGATGTGTATGTCGGTTATCACCCGTAGGACAATGCTGGTTGGAATTGCGGCCAGCCCGCTCTTGTTACACGCTGCATGGGCCCAGCCCACGAACCTCAAGATTTCCCATCAATTCCCCGGCGGCAGTGTCGCCGAAGGTGATTTCCGCGACCGCCTGTGCCGCATGTTCGCGGCCGAGACGGAGCGCCGGACCAAAGGCAAAGTCAAATTCTCGATCTACCCCCGCTCCACCCTGATGAAGAGCGATGCGCAGATCCCCGCCCTGGCCAAGGGCGCGCTGGACATCTCGCTGGTGCCGCTGTCGTACGCCGGCGCCGACCTCCCGGAAGTGAACATCGGCCTGATGCCCGGCCTCGTCACGTCGTATGAACAGGGCTATGCCTGGAAGAACGAAGAGATCGGCAAGGAATTCAATCGCGTACTGGCCGACAAGGGCCTGATCATGCTGAGCTGGATCTGGCAGGCCGGCGGCATGGCGTCGCGCGGCAAGCCGATCGTCGATCCGGAAGACGCGGCCGGCCTGAAGGTACGCGGCGGCTCGCCAGAAATGGACATGATCCTGAAGGAAGCCGGCGCCACCGTCGTGACGATGCCGTCGAACGACATCAAGGGCGCGATGGAAAAGGGCCAGCTCGACGCGGCCATGACGTCGTCGTCGTCGCTGATCTCGTTCCGCCTCGACGAAGTGAGCAAGTCCGTGACAACCGCGCGCGGCGGCACCTACTGGTTCATGCTGGAGCCGCTGCTGATGTCGCGTACCGCCTTCGAGCGCCTGCCGAAGGACCAGCAGGCCGTGCTGCTGTCGGTGGGCGCCGACCTGGAAGCGTTCGCGCGCAAGTCGGCCCAGCAGGACGATGCGGCCGTGGCCGCGCTGTTCCAGGGTGCCGGCGGGCGCACGGTGGACCTGAACCAGGACTCGCTGCGCAAATGGCAGGAGCTGGCACGCGCGACGGCGTGGCGCGACTACGGGGAGCGCAATGCGAATTGCGCGAAGCTGCTGGCGCTGGCGGAGAAGACGATCGTCTGAAGGGCCCCATAACCTGAAACCGTCGTTCCCGCGAAGGCGGGAACCCAAGTAAAGCGAGCAGTACTGCAAACCATGCGGCACCGCTACGTAATTGGGCCCCCGCCTGCGCGGGGGCGACGCTGATCTGGAGCAGGGTAACACACACCCGCGTGGCTTAGCCGCCCGTAACCGGCGGGAAGAACGCAACTTCCCCGCCTTCAAGCACCGGCGTCCCCGGCTCGCACATCACATGGTTGAACGCCATGCGCAGCGCGCGCTCGTGCGCGAGGGCCTCGGCCCATGTACCGCCGCGCGCGATCAGGAAGTCGCGCACGGCGCCCACGGTCGCCACACCTTCGGGCAGGTCGACCGACTCGCCCGACGTGCCCAGCGCTTCACGCACGCTGGCAAAGAATCGCAAATTGATCTTCATGACATCTCTCAGTACTGCAGCGCCGCGAACGGAATGAAGCGCACGATGTCGCCCTTCGCGATCGCCTGGCCCGGCGGGTTGTCGATCAGGCCGTCGGCCCATACCGTCGACGTCAGCACGCCGGAGCCCTGGTTCGGGAACAGGTCCAGCCCGCCGGCGTCGTTGATGCGGGCGCGCAGGAATTCGTTGCGGCGGTCCGGCTTCGTCCAGTCGAAATCCGCGCGCAGCGGGATCGCCTTCGGTGCGACGCCACCCGTGACGCCCTGCAGGCGCAGCACGAACGGCCGCACGAACAGCAGGAACGTGATGAAGCTCGACACTGGATTGCCCGGGAGGCCCAGGAAGAACGCGGCGCCTGATCCTTCGCGGTTCACTTCGCCGAATGCCAGCGGCTTGCCCGGCTTGACGGCGATCTGCCACATGTTCAGGCGCCCTTCCGCTTCCACGGCCGGCTTGATATGGTCTTCCTCGCCGACCGAGACGCCGCCCGACGTGATGATCAGGTCGTGCTCTGCGGCCGCGGCACGCAACGTGTCGCGCGTGGCCCGCAGCGAATCCGGCACGATGCCGTAGTCGCTGATCTCGCAGCCGAGGTTGTCCAGCAGCCCGCGCAAGGTAAAACGGTTCGAATTGTAGATGGCGCCCGGCGCCAGCGACTCGCCCGGCATCGCCAGCTCGTCGCCCGTGAAGAACACGGCCACGCGCACGCGCCGGCGCACGGGCAGGCGCGCGAGGCCGACGGAACTCGCCAACCCCAGCTCCTGGCTGCGCAGCCGCGTACCTGCCGGCAGGATCACGGAACCGGCGACGATGTCCTCGCCGGCGCGGCGGATCCATTCGCCCGATCGGGGCGCGTGCCTGATCGTGACCTGGTCGCCGCTCGCCTCGCACTGCTCCTGCATCACGACGGCATCCGCACCCTCCGGAATCAGCGCGCCCGTGAAGATGCGCGCCGCGGTGCCCGGCACCAAAGGCTGGCCGACGGTGCCGGCCGGGATGCGCTGGGCGATGCGCAACGTGGCCGACCCGCTGGCGCAATCGGCCGCGCGCACGGCATAGCCATCCATCTGCGTGTTGTCCGCGGACGGCACGTTCAAGCCCGACACCTGGTCGCAAGCGAGCACGCGGCCGTTGGCGGCAAGCGTGTCGACGTCCTCGACGCCGTCGACGGCACGCGCCGCCGCCAGCAGGACGTCCAGCGCCTCCCGCACCGGCATCAGCGGCTTGCGTGCAGGCTGGTTCACTTGTCCAGCCCCGTGTGCGCCGCGATGAACTGCTTCATCTCGGCGACGTTCGGCTGCATGACGACGAAGCGCTGCGGCAGCGACTCGATGTCCTGGAAGCCGGCCGGACGCGCGGCGTCGGTGCCCAGCGCTTCCAGGATCGTCTCGTTGAACTTGGCGGCCAGCGCCGTCTCCAGCACGATCATCGGCACGCCCGGCTCCACGTGTTCACGGGCGACCTTGATGCCGTCGGCCGTGTGCGTGTCGATGGTGATGCCGTAGTCGTCGAACACGTCGCGGATCGTCGCGAGACGGTCTTCGTGCGTCGAGCAGCCCGACTGGAAGCCATAGTTCGCGACCAGCTTGAACTCGTCGCCGTCGCTGCCCGGCGCCCCCGACAGGTCGAAGCCGCCGTGCGTGTCGACCTTGCGGAACAACGCGTGCGTGCGGTCCGCGTCGCGGCCGACGAGGTCGTACACGAAGCGCTCGAAGTTCGACGCCTTCGAGATGTCCATCGACGGGCTCGACGTGTGGTACGTCTCGGACGATTTACGGACGCGGTACACCCCGGTGCGGAAGAATTCGTCCAGCACGTTGTTCTCGTTCGTCGCGACGACCAGCTTCGCGATCGGCAGGCCCATCATGCGCGCGATGTGGCCGGCGCAGATATTGCCGAAGTTGCCCGACGGGACGGTGAACGACACTTTCTGGTCGTTCGACGTCGTCGCGCTCAGGTAACCGCGGAAGTAGTACACGACCTGCGCCACGACGCGGGCCCAGTTGATCGAGTTCACGGTGCCGATCTTCTGGCGGACCTTGAATTCGAGGTCGTTCGACACGGCCTTGACCATGTCCTGGCAATCGTCGAACACGCCTTCGACGGCGATATTGTGGATGTTCGGGTCCTGCAGGCTGAACATCTGGGCGGTCTGGAACGCGCTCATCTTCTTGTGCGGCGACAGCATGAACACGCGGATGCCGCGCTTGCCGCGCATCGCGTACTCGGCCGCGCTGCCCGTGTCGCCGGACGTGGCGCCGAAGATGTTCAGCTCGTCGCCGTTCTTCGCCAGCGCATATTCGAACAGATTGCCCAGCAGCTGCATCGCCATGTCCTTGAAGGCCAGCGTCGGGCCGTTCGACAGGCCCTGCAGAATCAAGGTGCGTTCCGGCGACTGTTCCAGCATGCGCAGCGGCGTGATCTGGCTGGCGGACTCGTCGGCGCGGGCGTTCCTGTAGACCTCGGGGGTGTACGTCTTGGCCGTGAGGGCCTTCAGGTCGGCGTCCGGAATATCGGTCGCGAACTTGCGCAGGATCTCGTACGCGAGTTCCGCGTAGGACAGCTTGCGCCAGGCGTCGAGCTCGGCGCCGGTCACCTGCGGATACTGTTCGGGCAGATACAGCCCGCCGTCCGGCGCCAGGCCGCCCAGCAGGATGTCGGAAAATTGTTGGGGATTACGTGCTGCGGACGCGCTCGTTGCGCGGGTGGACACATATTGCATACGGTAGAAAAGATCGGGGTTGGCTGGCGTTGGACAATTATTATAGTCCGGACGGGCAATATTGTCTTTTTACCGAATATTGTTTTGTTATTTCGGCCGATGATGGTGCGGTGCGGCGTGGTGGGCACATGGTGCCCACCCTACGACGGGCGAACGACACCGACGTCGAATAATCAGCAGGCGGCGTGATTCACCGTCACCACGTGGATCGCCAGGCCGCCCAGCGACGTTTCCTTGTACTTCGCCTGCATGTCGAATCCGGTCTGGCGCATCGTCTCGATGACGTCGTCCAGGCTGACGAAGTGCGTGCCGTCGCCCTTCATCGCCAGCGACGCCGCCGTGATCGCCTTGATCGCGCCCATGCCGTTGCGTTCGATGCACGGGATCTGGACGAGGCCGCCGATCGGGTCGCAGGTCATGCCCAGATGGTGTTCGATGCCGATCTCGGCCGCGTTTTCGATCTGGCCGTTGGTGCCGCCCAGCGCGGCGACGAGCCCCGCCGCCGCCATCGCGCACGCGACGCCGACCTCGCCCTGGCACCCGATCTCCGCGCCGGAGATGGAAGCGTTCTTCTTGCACAGCATGCCGATCGCGGCCGCCGTCAGCAGGAAGTCGTGGATGCCGCGCCGCGCATCGGTCGGACGGCAATCCTCGGCGTAGTAGCGCAACACGGCCGGGATGATGCCGGCCGCGCCGTTCGTCGGCGCCGTCACCACGCGGCCGCCGGCCGCGTTCTCTTCGTTGACGGCCATCGCGTACAGGCTGACCTGGTTGACGGCGTCGTGCGGCAGGTGGTTCGTCGCGTTGCGCGCCGCCTGCTCCTGGCGCCACAGCTTCGCCGCGCGGCGCTTGACGTTCAGCCCGCCCGGCAGTTCCCCTTCCGTGACGAGGCCGTGCTCGATGCAGCTGCGCATCACTGCCCAGATGCGGTCCAGGCCGGCATCGAGCGCGTCGTTGGTCATGCGCGCGCACTCGTTCGCGCGCAGCATGGCCGGGATCGTCAGGCCGTCGCGCTCGCCCTGCGCCAGCAGCTCGCGCATCGTCGAGAACGGGAACGGCACCGCGACCGTCTCGCGCGCCGCCTGCGTTTCGCCCGGGGCCGTGATGAAGCCGCCACCGACCGAATAATAGATGCGCTCGATGACGCTGCCGTCGGCCAGCTTCAGCACGAAGCGCATGCCGTTCGGGTGGTCCGGCAGCGTGGACTGCTTGTGCCACACGAGCCCCGTGCCGCGGGTGAACGGCACAGTCTTGGTGCCGAGCAGGTTCAGCACGCCGTCCAGTTCCGCTTCCGCGAGCTTGTCCTCGACGGTGTCCGGGTCGACGTCCTGCGGCGTCTCGCCCATCAGGCCGAGGATGACGGCCTTGTCGGTGGCGTGGCCGACGCCCGTCAGCGCCAGCGAGCCGTACAGGTGTGCTTCCACGCCCACGACATCGATGAGCGGGCCGCATTCGACGAGGAAGCGGCGCGCGGCCACCATCGGGCCGACGGTGTGCGAGCTGGATGGGCCGATGCCGATCTTGAACAGGTCAAATACGCTCATGTCCATGAGCTGTCTCCTTGTTGTGTAGCGGGCTGTTGGAACGTCTCGTGGACGCCGCCCTCAAAAAGCGTCATTCCCGCGGCAGCGGGAATCCATACTGAATCGGCAATGCCAGCTCAGCTCGGATTCCCGCCTTCGCGGGAATGACGGTGCATATGTTGTCCACTTATGGTGAATCCACACATGCGCATAGTGTACTCAAGCCGCCTTGCTCAACCCGACATCGACATTGGCCAGCATGTCCTCGACCATCTCGTCGACCTTGACGCGCGCCTTCCAGCCCCAGTCCGCGGTCGCGCGGCTATCGTCGAGGCTCTTCGGCCAGGAATCGGCGATCTGCTGGCGGCTGTCCGGCTGGTACGCGATGCGGAACGCCGGCAGTTTTTTCTGGATCGCGGCGGCCAGCTCGCGCGGGCTGAACGACACGCCGGCCACGTTGTACGAGGAACGGATGACGACCTGCTCCGCGGGGGCCTCCATCAGCTCGATGGTGGCGCGGATCGCGTCCGGCATGTAGATCATCGGCAGCGTCGTTTCCGGGCCGAGGAAGCATTCGTACGTCTCGCCGCGCAGGGCCGCGTGGAAGATGGCGATCGCGTAGTCCGTCGTGCCGCCGCCCGGGGGCGACTTGTAGCTGATGATGCCGGGGTAGCGGATGCTGCGCACGTCCACGCCATACTTCGCGTGGTAGTACTCGCACAGGCGCTCGCCGGCCAGCTTGCTGATGCCGTAGATCGACGTCGGATCCATGATCGTGGTCTGCGGCGTGGCTTCCGCCGGCGTATTCGGGCCGAACGCGGCGATCGACGACGGCCAGAACACCTTCAGCGGCTTGCCGGCGTCGCCCCGCTCGCGCGCGATCTCGAGGATGTTCAGCAGGCCGTCCATGTTCAGCGTCCACGCCTTCAACGGCGCCTTTTCGCCCGTGGCCGACAGCAGCGCCGCCAGCTGGTAGACCTGCGTGATGTCTTCGGCGGCGATCAGGCGGGCCACCCCGTCCTTGTCGAGCACGTCGACGCGGACGTAGCGCGCGGCGCCGTAGACGTTGTCCGTACCGATGTCCGCTGCGATCACGTTGGCCGCGCCGTGCTGCTGCGCGAGGGCGGTTACCAGTTCACTGCCGATCTGGCCGTTGGCGCCGATGACGAGGATGCGTTCCATGCTTGTTTTCCTTGCTCTTTTTGCGGCTTCGTGAGCCTGTTCCCGGCGCTTCGCTTCGTGGGCGGCGCATCCGGTCGATCGATGTTCCAGCGGCCGCGGTCAGGCGGCCTTGATGATGCCCAGTTCGCGGCCGGCCTGCTCGAAGGCGCCCAGCACCTTGTCGAGCTGTTCGCGGGTATGCGCGGCCGACAGCTGCACGCGCACGCGCGCCTGCCCCATCGGCACCACCGGGTAGAAGAAGCCCGACAGCAGCACGCCCAGTTCGAACATGCGGGCGGCGAATTTCTGCGCGACGGGCGCGTCGAACAGCATCACCGGCACCACGGGGTGCGTGCCCGGCTTGATGGTGAAGCCGATGCGCTCGATCTCGCGGCGGAAATAGGCCGTGTTCTCGTGCAGGCGGTCGCGCAGTTCGGTCGACTTGCCGATGCGGTCCAGCACCGCGAGCGACGCGCCCGCGATCATCGGCGCCAGCGTGTTCGAGAACAGGTACGGACGCGATTTCTGGCGCAAGGTCTCGATGACTTCCTTGCGGCCGGAGGTAAAACCGCCCATCGCGCCACCCAGCGCCTTGCCGAGGGTGCCCGTGATGATGTCGATCCTGCCGATCACGCCGCAGTGCTCGTGCGTGCCGCGGCCCGTCTTGCCCATGAAGCCGGACGCATGCGACTCGTCGATCATCGTCAGCGCGCCATATTTCTCGGCCAGCGCCACGATCCTGTCGAGCTGCGCGATCGTGCCGTCCATCGAGAACACGCCGTCCGTGACGATGATCTTGTGGCGCCTGCCGGCTTCCGTCGCGGCCTGCAGCTGCTTTTCCAGGTCGGCCATGTCGTTGTTGGCATAGCGGTAGCGCGCGGCCTTGCACAGCCGGATGCCGTCGATGATCGACGCGTGGTTCAGCGCATCCGAGATGATCGCGTCGTTCTCGTCGAACAGCGGCTCGAACACGCCGCCGTTGGCGTCGAACGCGGCGGCGTACAGGATCGTGTCTTCCGTGCCGAGGAAGTCCGACAGCTTCTTCTCGAGTTCCTTGTGCACCGTCTGCGTGCCGCAGATGAAACGCACGGACGACAGGCCGTAACCGTATTTCTGCAGCGCCGCTTCGGCGGCCTTCTGCGTCTCGACGTCGCCCGACAGGCCGAGGTAGTTGTTGGCGCACATATTGATCAGCGTGCGGCCATCGTCCGCGACCACTTCGGCGCCCTGGCGCGAGGCAAGCACGCGTTCGGGCTTGAACAGGCCCTCGGTCTTGAGCGTGTCGAGTTTCTGCTGGAGGCCGCTATAGAATGCTTGATCGCTCATGTTTCCTCGTCCTTGTCGGTTGGCGAATGGTATAGTGTGGATTCGTTCGATGTATGGAACTTGTTCTGTATTTCGAACAGAAATTCAATATATTGAATATTACTCCCAGCCATTGAACTTGGCAAGCAAGCTCCATGAACAACAATACCAGCGCTCCGCCCGAAGTCGGCGCCACCCTGCAGCGGCTGCGCCTCGCACGCGGCCTGACCCTGGAAGACCTGTCGCGCATCGCCGGCGTCTCCAAATCGATGCTGTCGCAGATCGAACGCGAAAAGGCCAACCCCACCATCGCCATCACGTGGCGCCTGGCCAATGCGCTCGGCGTGCAGATCGGCGAATTACTCTCCTCCGAAGTGCGCGCGGTCGACCTGATCCGTGTCGTCGACGCCCACGAAATCCCCACCTTGCCCGGCAGCCACGCGGGCTACTCCCTGCGCATCCTGGGACCGATGGACCTTGCCGGCAAGTATGAATGGTATGAATTGACCTTGCAGCCGGGCGGCGAACTGGCGTCGCAGGCCCATGATCCTGGTACCAACGAGCACTTGACCGTGGTAACTGGGACGGTGGAATTGGAGGTCGGGGCCGAGAAGCGAAAAATCAAGCACGGCGCGACGGCGCGTTATCCGGCCGACCAGAATCATGCCATCCGGAATGCCGGCAAGACGGAGGCGAAGGCATTGCTGGTGGTCGTACACCGCTAGCTGGGCGGCACTTCCGTTTCACTCAACACGCGAACCTCTCGTCAAAAGGTCGATCTTACGCTGTACATTTGCGCACGCCGTTCATATAACTCACAGCAACCGCCAGGCCGGGCTTTCCCAAGTCAATCTCGTCATTGATCCGCCGTCAACAGAACTCATCCGACTGCGTTCCCATCGACAACCGCCATTGCCGCCGACCGCCCGGCACGATGCGGGTTGCAGCCCGCGTGCCGTCCGTTTGCAGCATGGCAAAGACCAGAGAGGTTAGCCATGACCGACCAAGCTCGCGGCGATACCGTGATGTTGACCATCACAGGGCGTCAGCTTGAAACGAAACCGATGCCCGCAGCCTTCGTGCGCGTCATTCCCCGCGCCGCCGGTCCCGGACAGGAAGCCGACGACGAGCTGCTGCCACCGGGCCTGGAAACGGTGTGGGCAATCGACGTGAGTCCCGCCGCGCGCGACACCGAAGCGACGACGAAGACCTTCTCGGTAGCACCCGATCATATCGTCGTCCTGGAGTTGGCGGACGGGGGGACGCTCGTGGCCAACCCGGCCCGCCTGAAGGAGGCGCTGGACCGCGCCGGCGACAGCCAGTTGCAGAAACAGAAAGACAGCCAGCCCGACCTCGACAAGCTGGGCCCGGATACGAACGCGCAGCGCGGTGCGGTGGCCATGCTGAAGGGGTTGATCAGCAGGATCACGCTGCTCGCGGTGCCGGAGTCGGGTCACGACGACCTGCTGCGCGACGTCGCCGCCGGCGTCGGCATGGCCCAGGCCGGCGTGCCCTGGCTCGGCACCATGGCCCTGATGAAAGCCATCGAGGCGCGCCTTGACCGCCCTGGCCTGTGTCGCCTCGAATATGCGGGTGGCACACCGCACGACCTGGCGGAGTTGAAATTGACTCAAGCGAATCTGACGGGCCCTGGTTCCAAGCCATTGTCGCCGGACACGCACCTGCTCGTGTTTATCCATGGCACCGGATCGAGCACCGCAGGCAGTTTCGGCCACCTGTGCACCGCGGAACCGGACCTTTGGAAAAGCCTGGTCAATCGCTTTGGCGAACACATCTACGGCTTCGAACACCGGACGCTATCGCAAAGCCCGATCGAAAATGCACTCGACCTGGTCCGCGCCCTGCCGCACGGCGCCCAGGTCTCGCTGGTCTCGCACTCCCGCGGCGGCCTGGTCGCCGACTTGCTATGCCTGGCCGATTTCGGCGCCCAGATCGAAAACTATTGCTACCGGTTTCCTTCGCCGGGAACGCACGACGAGAAGTTGGGCAAGGCCATCCTGGATGGGTTGAAGGACGCCTACGGCGACCAACTCAAGATGCTGCTGAATCTCGCCGGCGAACTTCGCGACCGCAAGCTCGTGATTCGCAGGTATGCGCGCATCGCCAGCCCCGCCAACGGGACGCTGCTGGCCAGCGGTAACTTCGACGTGTTCCTGTCAAGCGTGCTGACCCTGCTCGGCGCCGTGCCCTTCCTCTATTCGAGCTTGCTGTACCGGGAGTTCCGGCGCGCCGTCATCGAAATCGCCAAGCGCCGCACTGACCCGCACATGGTGCCCGGCATCGAGGCCATGCTGCCGGATTCGCCCCTGACCCAGTTCCTGTGCGTGGCGCCGGTCCAACCCGGCATCCAGATGGCGGTCATCGCCGGCGACGCCGAGGGCGGCGACATGCTGAGCCGGCTGCGCGTCGCGCTCACCGACTTCGTCCTGTTCGACAAGGAAGACAACGACCTTGTGGTCGACACGCCCGCCATGCTGGCGGGGATCGCTCCCAGAGCCAACGCGCGCATATTGTTCGAACGGGGGAGCAACGTATCGCACTTCCGCTATTTCACCAACAGTTCCAGCCGCATCGCGGTGCGCGATTGGCTGCTGAGTCCCGACGTCGACAAGCTGGACCGTTTCATCACGCTGCCCGAACGCGAGGACTACGCCGCCGCCATGGCAAAGGCGACAAGCTGGCGGGGCCGCAGCGGCGCGGCGCGGCTGCCGATCGTCGTGGTCCTGCCGGACCTGATGGGATCGCACCTGAAGACCAGGCAGAATCACATCTGGTTCCCGCCCCTGCCAGGCGCGCGCGGGCTGGAACTGCTCGAGCTCCCCGATGCGAACTGCTACGACACCGAGGCGACGGACATATTCGACATCTTGTACGGCAACCTGTGCCGCCACCTCTCCGACAGTCACCAGGTGGAGCCGTTTCCTTATGACTGGCGGCTGTCGCCGGAAGACCTTGGAAAGCGGCTCGCCGCCTTTCTCGAGCGCTTCCGCGACAGCCAGGTTCCGGTGCGCTTCCTCGCCCACGGCATGGGCGGCCTCGTGGTGCGTGCCTGTGCCTGCCTGCCCGCACAAAACATCCTCCGCATACTCATGGAGCGCAAAGGTGCGCGCATCGTCATGCTCGGCACACCCAACCGCGGCACCCATGCGATAGTGGCCGACCTGCTGGGCAAAGGCGACGGCTTCCGCTCACTATGGCGGCTCGACGTCAACGGCCCCTCCCTCCGGAAGCTGCTGGACACCTTCGCGCGCTTTCCAGGTGTGCTCAGCCTGCTTCCTGCACGTGACTTCGCCGAAACCGTCGGCATGATACCGGGCAGCAGAGAACACGATTATTACGACGCACAGGAGTGGAAGCGCCTGGCCGGCCTCGTTTCCGACCGCTGGTTCGGCGCCGGATGCAGCGCCACGCCATCGCAGGCACTACTGGTCCAGGCCGCGTGGCTGTCCGACAAGAATGCCGAGCTGGAACGGGAGCGCGTCGGCAAGGCGCTCCCGACCGCGAGTTCGGATCCGACCACGATCTATGTGTTCGGCGTCGCACCCAGCACGCCTTGCGGCCTCGTGGAGCTTCCCGGACTTTCGCATCCGGGCATGATGGCGACCCCGTCCGGCGACGGCATCGTGACCTGGGAATCCGGCCGGTTGCCCGGCATCGACAGCTATTACTTCATGCCGGCCCGTCATGGCGACATGGCGGCAACGCAGGAGTACTTCCCGGCGCTTGCGGAACTGCTGAAAGCCGGCACGACCCGCCACCTGTCGCACGAACCGCCGCTGCGGACGATCGAGAAGATGGGTCCCGTCATGTACGACGCGGCGCCCCCGACCGCGGCCGACACCGAGGCGGTGCAGCGCTGCCTGCTCGGCGGCTCGCTGCGTAGCCGGCTGCCGGCCGCGCCGCCGCGCCGCCTGGACGTCAAGGTGCGTGCGATGGACCTGCGCTTCCTCTCCATGCCGATCATGGTCGGCCACTACGAACAGGATCCGATCTCCGGACCGGAAGCCCTGATCGACCGCGAACTCCTCGGTGGCGACCTGAGCAAGCGCTACAACCTCGGCCAGTACGCAGGCGCACGCGGTTCCGCGACCGTCGTGCTGCGCGGCGCGCGCGCCGGCGAGCGCGCGGCCCGCCTGAGCGGTGCGGTGGTCACCGGACTGGGGCGCTACGACGTCTCGCTCAGCGCCTCCGAGCTCACCGAATCGGTGCGCGTGGGCGCTCTGCGTTTCCTGCTGCAGGTAATGGATGTGCTGGGGAAGGATGAACGTGAGCTGGCGCTGAGCTCGCTGTTGATCGGCTTTAATTCCTCCGCCAACCTGTCCGCCGCGGCGTCGGTCGAGGCATTGGTCCGCGGCGTGGTGCTGGCCAACGCCCGCTTCCACGAGCGGACAGGTACCAACATCCACATCGCCACGCTCGATATCGTCGAACTGTACCTGGACACGGCCATCAGCGCCGTATACGCGTTGCGCGACTTGCGCGAACGTATGAAGCAGTTCGCCGCCAGCCACAACACGGAACTCGTGACCTGCGATGAGCTGGTCAGCGGCGAAGGGATGCGCCAGCGCCTGCACGATACGGCGGAGGCCAGCTACTGGCCGCGCATCATCGTCACGGACGCGGACCGGACCGAGGAAAATGCACTCGCCCCGCCGGCCCTCAAGCCGACAGAACAGGCAGAGGCGCCGATCGCCGATCGTCTCCGCTTCATGTACGTCGGCACCCGGGCGCGCGCCGAGACCATCGTCCAGCAGCGCCAGCCGAGCCTGATCGAGACGCTGGTCCGGCGCCAGATCGCGAGCCACAAATGGGACCCGGAGTTCGGTCGCATGCTGTATCAACTGATGGTGCCGCACGATTTCAAGGATGCGGCGCGCCAGCTCGACCGGCTGGTTCTCGTCGTCGACGGGTATACGGCCAACCTGCCATGGGAACTGATGCTGGCCGAGGAGCCGCCGCGCGAGCGCACCGGGGCCGAGCGCGAGAACATGCCGCTTGCGGTACGCGCGTCCGTCGTACGGCAGCTTGCCTCGCTGCGCTACCGGCCGCAGGTGGTGCAGGCGATGGCATACACCGCGTTGGTCATTGGCAATCCATCCGTGCGGGGCTTCCAGGACGGATTCGTCCCGACCGACGGTGACGCGGCCGCCTGGCAACCGGCGCCGCTCCCCGGCGCCCGCGACGAGGCACTGACGATCGCCCAGGTCTTGAAAAAACATAGTTATGAAGTACAGCAGCTCATTGGCTACGAGTCCGGCGTGGCGACCTTCACGGAGGACGCCGCCGTCACGGCGCGCGGCGGCCCGATGCGCCTCGGCCCACCCGTTCCGGAGGAGGCCGGCAACGATACCGACGCGGCCCATGTGCTGGCCGCGCTGTACCGGCAGCCGTGGCGCATCCTGCACATTTCCGGGCACGGCGTGTTCCGCATGCAGCACAAGGACGGGCGGCCGCGCAGCGGCGTGCTGCTATCGGACGGTTTGCTGATCACCGCGGCCGAAATCTCGGCGATGGAAGTGGTACCCGAACTGGTGTTTCTGAATTGCTGCCATACCGGGCAATTCGACGATGGACGCCAGAGCAACCGTCTGGCCGCCAGCATTGCCCGCGAACTCATCGAGATCGGGGTGCGTTGCGTGCTCGTGACGGGCTGGGCAGTCGACGACGCGTTGGCGCAGCGCTTCGGCACCTGCTTCTACAATCAGCTGCTAGGGCAACGTCAACAGTTCGGCGAAGCAGTCAAGGTCGCTCGTTACGAAGTCTGGGAGCGCAATCGGAACGATCTCACCTGGGGCGCGTTCCAGGCCTACGGCGATCCTGGCTGGACTGCGGAATCTACCACCGACAACACCGACGAACCGGTACTGCAGGATACCCCGTTCGTTGCGCTGGAAGAACTGTTGGAGGCCCTGGCGGATGCCCGGGTGCGCCTGGCGCACCAGCGCGATACGTACGCCGAGCAGGAAAGCGCCCTCATCGCGAAGCGGGTCGACATGCTCGTGGACAAGCGATGCCAGCCCAAATGGCGGGTGCGTCCCGAGTTGCATTCGGCCCTCGGCGCCACGAGGCGGGAGCTGAACCAGATCGAAGAGGCCTACGATGCCTTCCTGCGCGCGGCCCAACTTGAGGATCAATACGGCAAATTGTCGGTCCGTGACATCGAACAACTGGCGGAGGTCGAGGCCCAGTACGGCGAACAGTGCGCCGCGCGCGCGCTCCCGCCGGAGAACGGCAAAGGGCCGGACCAGGCGCAGTTGCGCAAGGCACTGGCGCGCAGCGACGCTTTGCTCCAGCGTGCGTTGGCACGCGTCGATTCGCTCGACCATTTGTCCGACATTGCCGTCGGGCCGGACGCCAACCGGGCCACACCGGCCGGGCCTGGCGTGGCACCGAATTGCCTGCGCCAGGCCTTGCGCGGCAGAATCCACCGCCGTATGGCCAGCGTGCAGGCGCGCCGGCTGCTGGCCCTGTCCGAAGACCGCACCCAGGAAATCGCAGATGCCGCGACCAGGATGGAAGAGCAGTTGCGCCTGGCCACCGACGCTTACCGGAAAGCCGAAGGCAAAACAGCCCTCGGCAATATTGCTCCCGACCTTGCCCTGAGCAGGCTGGCGCTGGAGGCGCTGGCCGGCCTGTACACCGCCGACAAGACGCAAGGCGCCGCCATCACGTTCGCCCGGCTGTGCGGCGCCTACGCCTGCGAGACCGATCCATCCACCGATACCGCGTCGACCCTGCTACGGGCCAAGGCCCTGCTGGTGGAGACCCTGATCACGGGCACCCTCGGGGATGACGGCGCCAGCGGCCAGGCCAGCTTCGACAACGTGCTGCTGGCCTATACCGACGCTACCCATGGCGTCGCGCTGAAACCGTCGGAGATGGATGTCATCGTGACCGACATCGAGGCGCTGGCGCGCCTGTACCGGGCTTTGAGCACGCGCCGCGAAGGCCCGGACGAAAGCTACAAGCGGATCGCCAGGACACGGGAACAGATCGCCGACAACCTCAGAAAGCTGGCGCTCAGGCTGCAGCCTTCGCGTATGCAGCGGGCGGAACGGCAGAGCGCGGCGAGCCTGACCCGGCCGGAAAGCGCGGAGGTCGCGAAAAGCTTCTGACGGCCCGGCAGGCGGGCACGGCGCCAAACAAAAACCCCCGCAGGCGGCGGGGGTTGTCGGGTGCTCCGGGGCACAGTGCCGCCACAGCGGGACGGCGGCGCAAGCGCGACTTACATCGGCGGCTGCAGGCCGTTCTGGTACGCGGCGCCGACGGTTTCGATGGCGCGGCGCATTTCCATGCAGAACGTGCGGAACATGCGGCTCAGTTTGCTGTCGCCGGCGGCGGTGTTGCGGGTCGAGATCGTGGTGTAGGCGTTCATGACAGCTCCGTTTTCAATATCGTTCGTTGATGATTGAAGTCTACGCCCACATCAGATATCAATCCAATTTCCTTTTCCGATTTCCGCAATAGGTTTTCGTGATGTCTCCCCGCTGTCATATTGCAGGCGCTGACAGCGGGGATCACGCAAACTTATATCTCCGCGCCGCCCGCGACGGTGGGCGACACCTCCACGTTGAGCGCCTTCGTCAGGAAGCCCCAACGGTCGGCCACTTCCTCGATCTGCTTGTTCGTCGGCTTGCCCGCGCCGTGGCCGGCTTTCGTGTCGATGCGGATGAGCACCGGATTCGGTCCGGCCTGCGCCGCCTGGCCCGTCGCGGCGAACTTGAAGCTGTGCGCCGGCACCACGCGGTCGTCATGGTCGGCCGTCGTGATCATCGTGGCCGGGTAGCATGTGCCCTGCTTGAGGTTGTGCAGCGGCGAATACTTCACCAACGCCTTGAACTCATCCGGGTTTTCCGACGAGCCATAGTCCGACGTCCAAGCCCAGCCGATCGTGAACTTGTGGAAGCGCAGCATGTCCATCACGCCCACCTGCGGGATCGCCGCCGCGAACAGCTCGGGCCGCTGCGTCATCGCCGCGCCCACGAGCAGGCCGCCGTTGCTGCCGCCGCCGATCGCGAGTTTCGCGGGCGACGTTACCTTGTTGGCAAGGTGCCATTCCGCCGCGCCGATGAAGTCGTCGAACACGTTCTGCTTCTTGAGCGTCGTGCCGGCCTCGTGCCACGCCTCGCCGTATTCGCCGCCGCGCAGGTTGGCGACAACGTAGACGCCGCCCATTTCCATCCACGCCAGGTTGGCCGGCGAGAAGGCCGGGGTCAGCGAAATATTGAAGCGGCCGTAGCCGTACAGATAGGTCGGACTGTTGCCGTCCAGCTTCAGTCCCTTTTTCGACACGATGAACATCGGCACGCACGTGCCGTCGCGGCTGGTGAAGAACTGCTGGCGCGTTTCGTAGTCGTTCGGGTCGAACTGGACCTTCGGCTGGCGGAACACGGTACTGGTGCCCTTCTTCATGTCCAGCCGGTAAATCGTCGTCGGTGTCGTGAAGCTGGTGAACGAGAAGAAGGTTTCCTTGTCGCCACGCTTGCCCGTGAAGCCCGCGACGCTGCCGATGCCCGGCAGCACCACCTCGCGCACCGGCTTGCCCTTCAGGTCCGTGATCCTGACCACACTGCGCACGTCGGCGAGGTATTGCGCGATCAAGCGGTCGCCGACGAGGTGCGCCGCCACGAGCGTCTGCTCGCCTTCCGGCACGATCGTCTTCCAGTTCGCCACCCGCGGCTTGCGGGTGTCGATCGCGACGATGCGCTGGCGCGGCGCATCGCGGTCCGTGCCGAAATAGGTGTCGGTCTGGTCGACTTTCTTCGCGACCGGATAGGTCAGCGGCGTGCCGCTGCCCTGGCAGGTCTGGCTGGTGGCCGGACCGGCGAGCGCCGCAGCGAGAGCGACGAAGGCGGCGACAAAGGTGGCATGTCTCATGTGCATGGTTGTTGCCGTTGTACGATGGGTAGTCGGCGGATGCCGCTGAGCATGATAGCGCGATTCTGCCGTCAGGACGACAACACCGCAGGGCTCACGCGGCACGCCGCTCCGGCCCCGCGTACGACCGGGCACTCTGCCACTGGCGCCGCATGTCGTCCGCGCTCGCGATCTGTTCCTCCGACAGGCGGCGCGCGACGATCGCCTTGTTCGCGCTGGCGGCCGGGTCGCCGGCGTCGGCCGCGAGCAGCATCCACATGTACGAGCGCACGGTATCGCGCGCGACGCCGCGGCCGCTGTTGTACATGCCGCCCAGGTTGTACTGGGCCAGCGCGTGGCCCTGTTCGGCGGCGAGCCGGTACCAGTGCACGGCCTGCGCGTCGTCCTGCGGCACGCCCTGGCCGTTCGCATACATGACGCCGAGATTGTTCTGGGCGCTCGCATCGCCCTGCTCGGCGGCGCGCCGGTACCAGGTCGCCGCCAGCGCCTCGTCGCGGCGCACGCCCTGGCCGTTCGCGTATATCACGCCGAGCGTGAACTGGGCCTTGGCGGCGCCCTGCTCGGCCGCGCGCCGGTACCAGTACAGCGCCTGCTCCGGATCACGCGCGACGCCGCGCCCGTACGCGTAGCGGTTGCCCAGGTTCACCTGGGCCAGCACGTGGCCCTGCTCGGCCGCAGCCAGCGTCCAGGCCAGCGCGGGGCCGCTCCAGCGCGCCCCATCGCCCGCCCCCGCGAGTGCCTCGGCGTCGGCCGCGCCCAGCAACTGGGCCAGGCTGAACTGCGCTTCCGCGTCGCCCTGCTCGGCGGCGCATTCGAGCCAGGCGCGCGCGCCCTGCGCGTCGGACGGCAACCCATGCCCCACCAGGTACGCGAGCCCCAGCAGGCGCTGCGCCGGCGCATGGCCGCGCGCGGCCGCGCGCCGAAACCAGTACAACGCCTCGGCCTCGCTGGGCGCCACGCCCTCGCCGCCGCGGTACATCAGCCCGAGGCAGACGGCGGCCTCGGTATCGTCCAGCAGCGCGGCCTTGCGGAACCACGCCATCGCGAGCGGCAGGCTGCGCGCCACGCCCGCGCCGTCCCGGTAGCACGTGCCGAGCAGCCGTTGGGCGCTGGGCAGGTCCTGCTCGGCCGCCTTGTAGTACCACGCGACGGCCTGGGCGGAGTCGCGCACGACGCCCCGCCCGGCCCGGTACAGGTCGCCCAGGTTCTGCTGCGCCGACGCGTCGCCCTGCGCGGCGGCGAGGCCGAACCAGTACGCCGCTTCATGGTCGGACTGCACCACGCCCCGCCCCAGGAAATACATGCTGCCCAGGTGGTTCTGGGCGAACGCGAGACGCTGGCGCGCGGCCCGCTCCAGCCACCGGCAGGCGGCGACGTCGTCCTGCGGGGCACCGTCGCCTTCCTTGTACATCATGCCCAGGTTGAACTGCGCATAGGCATCGCCACACGCGGCGGCGCGGGCGAACCAGGCGAGCGCGCCGGCGCGCGGGAGGGACTCGTGACTGTGCATGCGGTAGCTCCTGACGGACACGCGTTGAGGCCAAGAATTGCAAAAATTGTAATGACGAGATGCATTACGGATTTGACTTGCAACAACGTGAAGGGGATGGACGACGGCAAAAACGACGCCGGCGCGACGGCTCGGCCAGCGGGGACAGTGCCACGCGACGAAGCCCTACTGCATGCAGGAAATATAAGGCCGGATCAGGCCGTTGCGCGCCGCCCGGCCGCGTACACGCCCATGAACGCGCCGACCTTCGCGGCCGCCACGCGGTTTAGCGAGACGAGCAGGTCCGGGTCGACGCCCGCCAGCCCGTAGGCGTCGCCGAGGTGCCGGCCGATGTGCAGCAGCAGCTGGGCGGCCACTTCGGCGTCGGCCTCGGCCCGGTGGGCGTTGCCCTTGAACACGATGCCGAGCGCACGCGACAGCTGGCCCAGCTTGTAGCTCGCCATGCCGGGGAACACGCGGCGCGACAGCTTCAGCGAGCACACGAGCCCGGCATGCCGGCAACCGTGGCCCAGCAGCGCGCCCTCGGCCTTGAGGAATTTCTCGTCGAAGCTCGCGTTGTGCGCGGCCAGCACGTCGTCGCCGATGAAGTCGATGAGCGCGGGCACGACCTCGGCGGCCGGCGGCGCGCCGTCGACCATCGCCTGCGTGATGCCCGTCAGCTGGGTGATGAACGACGGCACGCGCACGCCGCAGTTCACGAGCGAGACGTAGCGCTCGACGATCCGGCCGTCCGCGATGCGCAGGGCCGCGACCTCGGTGATGCGGTCGCCGCCGTCGGGCGACAGGCCGGTGGTCTCGAAGTCGAGCATGACGATGGGGCGTTCGAACACGGTGATCCTTTCTTTGACCAGATCGCTTCAACCAAACTTCCGGGCGGCGTCGATCGCCAGCCCGGCGCCGATGCTGCCGAACAGGTCGCCTTCGACGCGGCGCGCGTCCGGGACGATCGCGGCGATCCGCTCGCGCAGGCTCGCCACGCCGCTGGAACCGCCCGTGAAGAACACGGTATCGACGCGCTCCGGCCCGATGCCCGCTTCGTCCAGCAGGCGCTGCACGGTCGCGCCGACGCTGTCGATCATGCCGGCGATCGCGTCCGTGAACAGGTCGCGGTGGACGCGCAGCAGTTCGGGCGGGGCGAGGCGGTCGAGGTCGAGCGCCACTTCGGGCGTGTCCGACAGGCCGATCTTCGCTTCTTCCACGCGCATCGCGAGCCAGTGGCCGGCGCGATCGTCGATCAGGCGCTGCAGGCGCTTGAGCTTGTCGGGCTCGGCCGCGTCGCGCACGAGGTCGGCGAGCTGCGCGACGCTCTTGCGCGTATAAGCCTGGTTGATCGTGTGCCACGTCGCCAGGTTGAAATAATAGCTCGACGGCACCGAAGCGCCGGACAACAGCGCGCTGCCATGACCCAGCAGCGGCATGACGGACGCGAGGCTCAGGTATTTGTCGAAGTCCGTGCCGCCGATGTGCACGCCGCCGGTGGCGAGGATGTCGTCGCGGCGGTCCAGGCGGTTCGCGCGATCCGGCCCCAGGCGCACGAGCGAGAAGTCGGACGTGCCGCCGCCGATGTCGGCGATCAGCACCAGCTCCTCGCGGTCGATGCGGGATTCGTAGTCGAACGCGGCCGCGATCGGTTCGTACTGGAAGCCGATCTCCGTAAAGCCCACGGAACGGGCGATGTCGGCCAGCGTGTCCTCGGCGAGGCGGTCCGCCTCCGGATCGTCGTCGACGAAGTACACGGGGCGGCCGAACACGGCACGGTCGAACCCGCGGCCCGCCTCGCACTCGGCGCGGCGCTTGACCTCGCCGATGAAATGCCCCAGCAGTTGACGGAACGGCAACGCGCGGCCCGCAACCTCCGTCTGGCCATCCATCAGGCTGGTGCCCAGCAGGCTCTTCAGCGACCGCATCAGGCGCCCGTCATAGCCTTCCAGATAGTCGGCCAGCGCGGCGCGGCCATAGCGTACCTGCTCGTCGTCGGCATTGAAGAACACGACGGACGGCAGGGTCGCCTTGCCGTCCTCGAGGGGCAGCAGCGTGGGTTGGCCGGGCCGCACCCAGCCGACGGTGGAATTGGACGTGCCGAAATCGACGCCGCAAGCGTTGGCCATGGAAGTCTCTCGATGAAAGGGGCGAGATGTTACCAGATTCCGGGCGCGGAACCAACGCCGGCCCGGCTTGTCTCATGCAAACGACGCCAAACGGAGCAGAGATGTCGACGACGGCAGGCAGTTCCGAGTACCCCCCCGGCAGCCATGCCGGCGGGCACGCCCACCCGCACGGGTGGCGCCGCTGGCTGTTCGCAACGAACCACAAGGACATCGGCACGCTGTACCTGTGGTTCTCCGTCACCATGTTCATGGTCGGCGGCGTGCTGGCCCTGCTGATCCGGCTGGAACTGTTCCAGCCCGGCCTGCAATTCTTCCAGCCGGAGCTGTACAACCAGTTCGTCACCATGCACGGCCTCGTGATGATCTTCGGCGCCATCATGCCCGCCTTCGTCGGGTTCGCGAACTGGATGATCCCGCTGCAGGTGGGCGCGGCCGACATGGCGTTCGCCCGCATGAACAATTTCTCGTTCTGGCTCCTGCCGCCCGCCGCGATCCTGCTCGTGGGCTCGTTCTTCGTCGCCGGCGGCGCCAACGCGGCCGGGTGGACCATGTACCCGCCCCTGTCGGTCCAGATGGGGCCGGGCATGGACATGACGATCTTCGCCGTGCACATGATGGGCGTGTCGTCCATCATGGGCGCCATCAACATCGTCACGACGATCCTGAACCTGCGCGCGCCCGGCATGTCGCTGATGAAGATGCCGATGTTCTGCTGGACGTGGCTGATCACCGCCTACCTGCTGATCGCCGTGATGCCGGTGCTCGCGACGGCCGTCACGATGATCCTCACCGACCGCCATTTCGGCACCACGTTCTTCAACGCGGCCGGTGCCGGGGACCCCGTCATGTACCAGCACATCTTCTGGTTCTTCGGCCACCCCGAGGTCTACATCATGATCCTGCCCGGCTTCGGCATCATCTCGCAGGTCATTCCCGCATTTTCGCGCAAGGCCCTGTTCGGCTATGCGTCGATGGTCTATGCGACGGCCGCCATCGCCATCATCTCGTTCATCGTGTGGGCGCACCACATGTTCACGACCGGCATGCCCGTCACGGGCCAGCTGTTCTTCATGTATGCGACGATGCTGGTCGCCGTCCCCACCGGCGTGAAGGTGTTCAACTGGGTGGCCACGATGTGGAAGGGGTCGCTCAGTTTCGAAACGCCGATGCTGTTCGCCGTCGGCTTCATCTGGGTCTTCACGATCGGCGGCTTCACGGGCCTCATCCTCTCCGTGGCGCCGATCGACGTCCAGGTGCAGGATACTTACTACGTGGTCGCGCACTTCCATTACGTGTTGGTGGCGGGGTCGCTGTTCGCCCTGTTCGCCGGCTATTACTACTGGGCGCCGAAATGGACCGGACACATGATCGACGAACGACGGGGGCGTTTTCACTTCTGGAATTCGCTCGTCTGGGTCAACGTGACGTTCTTCCCGATGCACTTCCTCGGGCTGGCGGGCATGCCGCGCCGCTACGCCGACTATCCCGTCCAGTTCACGGACTTCCACGCCATCACGTCCGTCGGCGCCCTGCTGTTCGGCCTGTCGCAGGTGTACTGGCTCTTTTGGGTCGTGATCCCGAACATCCGCGCCGGCGCGCCCGCACCGCCGAAGCCATGGGAAGGCGCGGAAGGCCTCGAATGGACCGTCCCCAGCCCGGCGCCCTTCCACACGTTCGAGACGCCGCCGCTCGTCAAGTGAACTCGGGAGTGCCTCCATGACGCGTGAATGGACATTGCGGCGCAATTGCTCCCTGTCCCCGCGCCAGGTCGCGCGCGCGTATGCCGTCCTGTGTCTCGGCTCGCTCGCCGTCGCGCTCGGCTTTCTCCTTCACGGCATCTGGTTCGTCCTCGCGTTTTCCCTGCTCGAGCTGGCACTCGTCGGGCTCGCCCTCCTCGTCTATGCGCGCCACGCGACGGACCACGAGCGCATCGCCCTGTCCGAGTCCGGCCTGCTCGTCACCTGCGTCCAAGCCGACCACCGGGAACTCGTGCGGCTCGATCCACTGTGGACCCGCGTCGTCGTGCCGGACGAACGCCGCCGCACGCTGATCCAGCTGGAATCGCGCGGCGTGAAGGTCGAGATCGGGCGCTTCGTGGACGATACGCGGCGCCGCCAGGTGGCGCGCGAACTGCGCCAGGCGCTGCGCAGCGTATCCGCGATGCGTTAGCGCAACGCTGTCAAAACGCGTTCCCGGCTGAAACGAAGCGCGCCGGGATACCCGTATTCCCACTCCTACGGACAGCTCTCTCGTCAACCTGATCCGTGTAAGCCGCGTCCGACAACCACACGGCGACGCGACCGATGTTTCTATTTTTTTATGTTTTGCATAATGCGGTATCCGCTTTGCCGCACCGCGTTGGTGCGCGCATCGCACAAGTTTCCCAGGAGAGAAGCACAACATGAGCGTTACCCAAGGATATGCAATCGTCGTGCACGGCGGCGCCGGAAGCCCGCGCGCGTACGACGACGGCTGCGAGCGCGCGGCGCAGCGGGCCGTCGAGGAGCTGGCCATCAGCGCCGACGCGCTCGAGGCCGCCATCGCGGCGGTCGTATCGATGGAAGACGACGGCCGCTTCAATGCCGGCAGCGGATCGGTCCTGTGCCTGGACGGCGCGACCGTCGAGATGGACGCCTCCATCATGGACACGCGCGGCCGCCTCGGCGCCGTCGCCTGCGTGCAGGGCGTCAAGAACCCCGTGCTGCTGGCGCGGGCCGTCGCCGAGACGCCGCACTGGCTGCTGGCCGGCGACGGCGCCGCCCGGTTCGCCGCCGCCATCGGCCACCCGACGCACACCACCATCTCCGACCACCAGCGACAAGCACACGAGAAAGTCGTGCGCGAACTGGCGGGCAGCGTGCCCGCCATGCCCGGGATCCCGGAAGAAGCGAAAGCCTTCCTGCGCTTCTGGAATTACCAGACGCCACTCGACCTGCCCGCGCATGCCGCATGCGACACGGTCGGCGCCGTCGTGCGCGGACCGGACGGCCACTTCGCCGTGGCGCTGTCCACCGGAGGCTCGGCGCCGTCGCTGCTGGGCCGCGTGGGCGACACGCCGATCATCGGCAGCGGCTTCTATGCCGGTCCGCAAGGCGCCGTCGCGGCCACCGGCATCGGCGAACAGATCGTGCGCCACCTGCTGGCCCGCACCGTCTATGGCTGGATCGAGGACGGCATGCCGCTCGAACAGGCCCTCAAGCGCGGCGTCGACCTGTTCGATCCAAAAGTGCCCGTCGGCCTGATCGCCGTCACCCGCACGGAAGCCGCGTCGCACAGCAACCAGGACATGCCCCACGCAAGGATAGTCGCACCATGACCGCACAGGACAAGAACGCCATCGCCCAGGCCGAACAGGCGGAACGGGTCGCCAAGAGCCACGGCCACCTCGTCATCATCGGCGGCGGCGAAGACAAGCAGAACGACATGGCGATCCTCAAGCGCTTCGTCGAGCTGTCCGGCGGGCCGGCCGCGAAGATCGTCGTCATCACGGCGGCGAGCAGCGTCGCGGAGAACATGTGGGAAACGTACGACCGCGCATTCGCGGACCTGGGTGTCACACGCCACTCGCACCTGCACCTGCAGAGCCGCCATGACGCGAACGACGAAACGCATATCCGCGACGTCGCCGACGCCGACGGGATCTTCATGACCGGCGGCGACCAGAAACGGCTGCTCGCGATCATCGGCGGCACGGCGCTGGACGCCGGGATGCACGCCGCGCTCAAGCTGCGCGGCGCCTGCATCGGCGGCACGAGCGCCGGCGCCTCCGCCATGTCCGGCCACATGCTGGCACAGGGCCGCGCCGAACTGCATCCCGAAAAGGGCTCCGTGAGCCTGGGCGCGGGCCTCGGCTTCCTGCACAAGGTCGTCATCGACCAGCATTTCTCCGAACGCCAGCGCCTGTCGCGGCTGTTGTCCGTCGTCGCCCAGAACCCGTATCTGCAGGGGATCGGGATCGACGAGGACACGGCCCTCGTCGTCGAGCGCGGCGTCGGCATCGAAGTGGTGGGCCAGGGCGCCGTCACCATCGTCGACGGCCGGACGATGTCGACGAACGTGGCGGAGATCGCGAACCACGAGACGCCGGAACTGATCGACGTCCGCCTCCACCTGCTGCCTGCCGGCAGCAAATACACACTACCCGGCGACGACGCAAAACGCATCCCGCCGCCATTGCTCGAGTTTTTGGAAAACATCACGAAACGGAATCCAATCACATGAACATCGTAGAACAACGCTTCCTGCGCGGCCCGAGCCTGTATGCCGCGGCGCCCTGCCTGCTCGCCGTGATCGACCTCGCCGCCCAGCAGAACGCGGCCGGCCTGGGCGCGCGCCTGCTCGCCCTGCTGCCCGCGATGCCGGCCGAAGCGGCGGCGCGCCTGTCGGACTGCCAGGCCGCGCACGAAGCGCTCGAACCCGTGGTGATGGAATTGCAGCGCCTCGCCGGCGCGGCCGGCACCTTCGGCATGACGAAGACCGATCCCGCCAGGCCGGGACAGGCCCGCGTCGTCTGCGGCTACACGGTGGAACAGGTGGCGGGCCAGGCGCTGCGCACGGCCGCGGCGCTGATCGATGCGTGCGCGAGCCACGTCCCGTTCGACCTGGACGCCGCGCTGGACGACCTGCGCGACACCGCGCACCGCCACGCCATCGGCACGAGCACCGCGGCCGTGCTGGCGGCCGCGCACCGGCGCGGCATCCCGAGCCTGCGCCTGACCGAGGAAGCGAATTTGTTCCAGCTGGGCTGGGGCAGCCGCCAGAAGCGCCTGCAGGCGACGATCACGGGCGCGACGAACCACGTGGCCGTCGGCATCGCCAGCGACAAGCAGCTGACGAAGACGCTGCTCGACCAGGCCGGCGTGCCCGTGCCGGCGGGTTCCACGGTCACCACGCTCGAACAGGCGCTGCGCGAGGCGCGCCGCATCAAGGGTCCGGTAACGGTGAAGCCGCTGGACGCGAACCAGGGCAAGGGCGTGACGGTCAACTGCGGGACGCAGGACGAGATCGCGCGTGCGTTCGAATTCGCCCGCAAGTACGGGCGCCACGTCATCGTCGAGGAATTCCTGCAGGGCCGCGACTACCGTGTGCTCGTCGCGGGCCGCAAGGTGGCCGCCGCGTCATGGCGCCGGCCGCCGCACGTGACCGGGGACGGCGTATCGACGGTGCGCGAACTGGTCGAGATCGAAAACCGCAACCCCGCGCGCGGCGACGGCCACACGAACATCCTCACGACGATCCCGCTGGACGACCTCGCGCTGCAGGTGCTGGCGAGCCAGGGTCATGACCTGGACTCGGTCCCCGCGGAAGGCAGCGTGGTCGACCTGCGCGGCAACGCCAACCTGTCCACCGGCGGCACTGCCGAGGACGTCACGGACCTGCTGCCGGAAGAAACGCGCGACATCTGCATCCGCGCCGCGCGCACGATCGGCCTGGACGTGGCCGGCATCGACATCGTCTGCCAGGACATCGCGCGCCCGCTGCGCGAACAGAAAGGCGGCATCATCGAAGTCAATGCGGCGCCGGGCATCCGCATGCACCAGTACCCGAGCCGCGGCACGCCGCGCGACGCGGGCGCCGCCATCGTCGAAGCGCTGTTCGGCGCGGACGACGGCCGCATTCCCGTCATCGCCGTGACGGGCACGAACGGCAAGACGACGACGAGCCTCATGATCGCGCACGCGACGCGCCTCGCGGGCCTGCGCACGGGCGTGACGACGACGGAAGGCGTGTACATCGACGGCGAACGGATCGTGAAAGGCGATTGCACGGGCTACCGCTCGGCGCGCACCGTCCTCGCATCGCCGGACGTCGACTTCGCCGTGCTGGAGACGGCGCGCGGCGGCATCCTGAAACGCGGCCTCGCGTTCGACCACTGCGACGTCGCCGTCGTGCTGAACGTATCGGCCGACCACCTGGGCCTGGACGGCATCGACACGGTCGAGGAACTCGCGCGCGTGAAATTCGTGATTGCCGAGCGCGCGCGCCGCGCCGTCGTGCTGAACGCGGAGGACGACCATTGCGTCGCGATGTCGTCCGAGCTGGCGCATGGCGTGGAAATCCTGTACTTCGCGCTCGACGCGGACAACCCTGTCCTGCTGCGCCACCTGGAAAACGGCGGCCGCGGCGTCTACCTGGAAGACAACATGATCGTGCTGGCGACCGGCACGCGCCACGACGCGCTGCTGGACGTGCGCACGATGCCCTGCACGATGAAAGGCGCGGCGCGCTACAACATCGCCAACGCGCTGGCCGCCGCCGCCGCACTCAGCGCGACGGGCTTCGGCAACATCGAGATCGCGGCCGGCCTGCGCACGTTCGTCTCCGACTGGAAGCACAACCCGCTGCGTTCGAACGTGTTCGACGTCGACGGCGTCACCGTCATCTTCGACTACGCCCACAACACGGCCGCCTATGCCGCATTGGCCGAGACGGCGCGCGCGCTGACGCCGGGCCGCCTCGTCGGCGTCGTCGCGGCGCCGGGCGACCGCCGCGACGAAGACCTCGTCGCCATCGGCGAGACGTGCGCGGCCGGCTTCGACGAGCTGGTCGTGTACGAGACGGAGAACCGCGGGCGCGCATCCGGCGAGGTGGCCGCGCTGCTCGTGCAGGGCGCGCGCCTCGGCAAGTACGAGACGGATCACCTGCAGGTGGAACTGAACGTGCACGAAGCGATCCGCGCTGGCCTCGCGCGCTGCGAGCCGGGCGACGTGCTGGTGTTCGGCTGCGGCTCGGCGCTGACCGAGCTGACGGAAGCGATCCGGCCGACATCGCCCGCGACGGCGAGCCGCATCGAAGCGGAAGCGGTATGAAAAAACGGGCCCGCGGGCCCGTATTTCGTCGTAGCGTGGGCACCCCGTGCCCACGCGCGACGGATGCGATTTGTCGACGTCACGCGTGGGCGGAGGCCGCCCAACCCACTCAGATCGCGCGGCGTACCAGCAATTCCTTGATCTTGCCGATGGCCTTGTTCGGGTTCAAACCCTTCGGGCACACGTCCGTGCAATTCATGATCGAGTGGCAGCGGAACAGGCGGTACGGGTCTTCCAGGTTGTCCAGGCGCTCGTTGGTCGCCTCGTCGCGCGAGTCGGCGATGAAGCGGTACGCCTGCAGCAGGCCGGCCGGACCGACGAACTTGTCCGGGTTCCACCAGAACGACGGGCACGACGTCGAGCAGCACGCGCACAGGATGCACTCGTACACGCCGTCCAGTTCTTCGCGCTCTTCCGGCGACTGCAGACGCTCTTTCTCCGGCGGGATCGAGTCGTTGATCAAATACGGCTTGATCGAGTGGTACTGCTTGAAGAAGTTGGTCATGTCCACGATCAGGTCGCGGATGACCGGCAAGCCCGGCAGCGGACGCAGCACGATCGGCTGCGTCAGCTCGTTCAGGTTCGTCGTGCAGGCCAGGCCGTTCTTGCCGTTGATGTTCATCGCGTCCGAACCGCACACGCCTTCGCGGCACGAGCGGCGCAGGGCCAGCGAGTCGTCGACGTCGGACTTGATGCGCTGCAGCGCGTCCAGCAGCATCTTGTCGGTGTCTTTCAGCTCGACGGTGACGTCTTGCATATAGGGCTTCGAATCCTTGTCCGGATCGTAGCGGTAAATCTTCAGGTGGACTGTGCGTGCCATGTGTTACCTCATATTCTTTAATCGTAGGGTGGGGGGCCCCCCCCGTGCCCACGTGACGCCAACGAGCCGCGAACGTCACGCGTGGGCGGGGGCCGCCCACCCTACCGGGACAAGTTCTTAGAACGTGCGGGGCTTCGGTTTGAACGTGTCGACGGTGAGCGGCTTGGTCACGACCGGCTTGTAGTCGAGACGGTTGCCTTCCGAGTAGAACAGGGTGTGTTTCATCCAGTTCACGTCGTCGCGCTGCTCGTAGTCGCTGTGGGCGTGGGCGCCGCGCGATTCCTTGCGCGCCGCGGCCGACACGACGGTCGCCTTGGCCACTTCGATCAGGTTGTCCAGCTCGATCGCTTCGATGCGCGCCGTGTTGAACACCTTCGACTTGTCCTTGAACGAGACGTGCTTGCGGCGCTCGTCCAGGGCCATGATTTCCTTGACGCCTTCGTCCATCAGCGCCTGGGTGCGGAACACGCCGCAGTGCTTCTGCATCGTCGCGCGGATCGCGTTGGCCACGTCCTGCACCTTCTCGCCGCCGGTCGAGTTTTCCAGGCGGTTCAGGCGGCCCAGCGCGTAGTCCGCGAAATCCTTCGGCAGCGCGCGGTTGCCCTGCTCCTTCAGGTTCTGCGCGACGATGTGGTTGCCGGCCGCGCGGCCGAACACGACGAGGTCGAGCAGCGAGTTCGTGCCCAGGCGGTTCGCGCCGTGCACCGACACGCACGAGCATTCGCCGATCGCGTACAGCCCATTGACGACCTTTTGCGAACCGGTGCCGTCAGGCGTGACGACCTGGCCGTGGATGTTGGTCGGGATGCCGCCCATCTGGTAGTGGATGGTCGGGACGACGGGAATCGGTTCCTTGGTCGCGTCGACGTTGGCGAACTTGTGGCCGATCTCGAGAATCGACGGCAGGCGCTTGCGGATCGTGTCCGCGCCGATGTGGCGCAGGTCCAGCAGCACGTGGTCCTTGTTCGGGCCCACGCCGCGGCCTTCCTTGATTTCCTGGTCCATCGAGCGCGAGACGAAGTCGCGCGGCGCCAGGTCTTTCAGGGTCGGCGCGTAGCGCTCCATGAAGCGTTCGCCGTTGCTGTTGATGAGGATACCGCCCTCGCCGCGCACGCCTTCCGTGATCAGCACGCCCGCGCCGGCCACGCCGGTCGGGTGGAACTGCCAGAACTCCATGTCCTGCAGCGGGATGCCGGCACGTGCCGCCATGCCGAGGCCG